>NZ_CP132970.1:0-5308891 GCF_040256695.1 Rhodococcus sp. D-6
GTGGACAAATACGACATCAAGCGTGAGCACCGCGAGCTGTACTCGTGCTCGGCCGAGGATTTCGCCGAGGTGCACGCTCCCGAGTTCGACTACCTCGCCGTGGACGGCAAGGGTGATCCGAACGGTTCCGAGGAGTACGCCGATGCCGTCGAGGCCCTCTACTCGGTGGCGTACACCCTGAAGTTCACCTCCAAGAAGGAACTCGGGCGGGATTTCGTCGTCGGACCTCTCGAAGGCCTGTGGTGGAGTGAGGACATGACCACCTTCCTCACGCGGGACAAGGACTCCTGGTCGTGGCGCATGCTCATCGCGCAGCCGCCCTGGATCACCGACGACATGATGAACGACGCGATCGAGACGGCGGGCGACAAGGCCCGGGCGAAGAAGAATCCGCTCCCGTCCCTGCCGCGTGTGCGGCCGTTCCGGCTGGCGGAGGGCAGGGCGCTGCAGATCCTGCACGTCGGGCCGTACGACGACGAAGGCCCCGCCCTGCAGTGCCTGCACACGCAGGTGATGCCCGAACGAGGGGTGACGTTCGCCGGCGACCACCACGAGATCTATCTGTCCGACCCTCGCCGCACGGCCCCCGAGAAGCTGAAAACCATTCTCCGTCAACCTGTCGCAGGCATACAGGAGCAATGATGGCCGTCACCAGCGCAGGTCTGATGTTCTACCGCGTCGACGACACCGGTCTGCTCAGCGTGTGGCTCGTCCACCCCGGCGGCCCGTTCTGGAAGGGGAAGGACGAAGCGGCCTGGTCGGTGCCGAAGGGGGAGTACGGGCCGGAGGAGGACCCCCGGGAGGTCGCCCTGCGCGAGTTCACCGAGGAGTGCGGGGTCGAACCGCCGGACGTGCCGCTGTCGTTGCTCGGTCGCTACCGGCAGTCGTCCGGCAAGATCGTCAGCATCTACGCAGGAGAGACGACGGACGAGCTGGAATTCGTCGAGAGCAACACGTGCGAGGTCGAATGGCCGCCGAAGTCCGGTAAGCGGATCACGATCCCGGAGGTCGACGATGCGCGCTGGATCGTCGCGGCGGACGCCGAGACGAAACTGCACAAGGGGCAGCGGCCGGTGCTGGAAGCGCTGCGTACGCGATTGGACGAAGAAGGCCGGTACTACCGCGTCGAGCCGTAGTCCGGCAGCACCATCGGAACGAGGAACTGCCGGCGATCGAGGCGAGCGCCTCGTCGTCGTCGACCTCCGCAGCGCGTCTGTCAGTCCGCCACCGTGTCCGCTTTCAGTGAATCGATGGCGGCCTGCAGGGCGGTGGTGGCGTCATCGGCCACATCTGCGAGTCCCGGACTGTCCGCGACCTGCACCATCATCTGCGGGTTCATCGCGTCGACCACCACGGTGTCGGGGTCCTCGGGGTCGGTGCGGACCACGACGTTGCAGGGGAGCAGGAGCCCGATCTGCCGATCGACCGTCACCGCACGGTGGGCGAGCGGCGGGTTGCACGCACCGAGGATCACGTAATCCTCCATGTCCTCACCGAGTTTCGCTTTCAGGGTGGCCTTCATGTCGATCTCGGTGAGAATCCCGAACCCTTGCTCGGACAGTGCCTTACGGGTGCGTTCGACCGCATCGCCGAACGATGTGCGCAGGGTGGCCGTCAGTGCGAGTGCCATGAATTTCTGCCTTCCTCTCGAAGCGCCGGTCAGGCCAGGGCGAGGAAGAGCTTCTCGAGCTCGGCCTCGGTCATCGGCTCCTTGCCCTCCTCGGCGTTGCCGCTCATGCACTCCTTCAGGCCGGTTGCCACGATCTTGAATCCGGCGCGGTCCAACGCGCGCGACACGGCTGCGAGCTGCGTGACGACGTCCTTGCAGTCGCGGCCCTGCTCGATCATCGAGATCACTCCGGCGAGCTGGCCCTGGGCTCTGCGCAACCGGTTGAGTACCAGTGCGATGCTGTCTTCGTCGCCGACCATGGAAATGTCCTTTCGTAGACCTGCCGCCAGTGTACCCCCGGGGGTATGTTACGGGCTATTGTCGCAGGAAGACGGCATCGACGAGCACGTAGGTAGCCACCGCGAACACGAGCAATGCGAACCAGCGTTGTAGTCGACCCGTGTCGATACGGGAACCCAACCGGCTCGCGACCAGCGAGCCGACGATCGCCACCCCTGCGAAGGCGGCCGTGATCGACCAGTCGATGCTCGTGCCGCTCAGGTGCGAGACGAGTCCGGAAGCCGAGTTGGCGACGATGACCACCAGCGAGGTGCCCACCGCGACCGGCATCGTCACGCCGAGAAGCAGGACCAGGGCCGGGATGATGAGGAATCCGCCGCCGACACCGAACAGGCCGGTGAGGAAACCCACTGCCAGGCCTGCCGACGCCGAGCGCGGAACGCATCGGCGCCAGTCGATCCCGGAACCGCCCGTCGAGCACGCGGTCCCGGTGTTCCCACGCTCGGCGAGCATCCGCGCTCCCGCCACCACCATCACCACCGCGAATCCGACGAGCAGTACGCGCTCCGGGAGCAACCGTCCCACCGCGCTGCCGACGAAGGTGGCGGGCAGACCGGTGAGAGCGAAGATGCCGGCCAGCCGCCACTGGACCTGACGGGCCCGCACCTTCGGCAGCGCACCTACCGTCGAAGCTGCGCCGACGACGATCAACGAGATCGGGATGGCCTCCTCGATGCTCAGCCCCATGCCGAAGACCAGTGCCGGCACTGCGAGAATCGAGCCGCCACCACCGAGCAGGCCCAGTAGTACGCCGATCGCGGCACCGAAACCGAATGCGAGTGTCATGGTCGTCTCCACGTCGGGCGCGCTCACTCCCGGTAGTCGGATGGAGTCGGCTGCTTCGATGCGATCAGTTGCGTGACGACGGCCTGCGCGTCGCACGCGGCGCTGCGGTTGTACGGAAGCCTGGCGAGCAGCAGGCCCATTGCGCAAGTGTTCGACAGTGCCGCGAAAGCCAGCCCGCCACCGATTCCCGCCGCGAGCCACTTCAGTCTCGGGGCTGCGACGCTGCCGAGAATCGACGACAGCACGAGCGAACCGGCGACCAGCCGGACCTGGCGTTCGAGATCCCACCGTTCGAAACCGCGGTTGACGGGGAGATCGGCTGATTCCCACGCCAGAATGCCGCCGTCGAGGATGCGGATGTGTGAAAGGCCGGCTGCCCGCAAGGTCTGCTCGGCCTGCCCTGCGCGCTGTCCGGATCTGCATACCAGCACGATGCCCTCGTCGAGATGTGCGCAGAATTCGTCGCGGTGCTCCCGCAGCAGGTCGAGCGGCACGTTGTAGGAGCCGGGGATATGCACCGACTCGAACTCGCCCGGTGTACGGACGTCGACGATGCGCACGTGGCCGGCGGCATTCAGCGATTCGCGCAGGGTGTTCGGGTCGATGGTGGTCGTCGAGGACTCGGTCATGGGTGCCTTTCGGTGGGGTGGGGATCGGGAGGGGAGACGGGAACGGTCGCTGCGCGAAGGCCGTGCCTCTATCTCGATACCCCCGGGGGTACTTGACATACCCTAGGGGGTATATGACAGTCTTGTCCACAACGAGGTCGAATCGACTCATTCGGAGGAATCCATGATTCTCGAGCAGTACTACATCGAGTGCCTCTCCCACGCGTCCTACCTCATCGGCGACGAAAACACGGGAAAGGCCGTCGTGGTCGACCCCCGCCGCGACATCGACGAATATCTTTCCGACGCAGCGAAGTACGGACTGGGGATCGAAGGTGTGATCAACACCCACTTCCACGCCGACTTCGTCTCGGGTCACCTCGAACTGGGCGACGCCACAGGTGCGTGGATCGGGTTCGGTGAATCCGCCGAGACGGATTACCCGATCCGGCGGTTGCGCGACGGCGAGAAGATCTCCCTCGGTGAGGTCGAACTCGAGATCCTCTCCACCCCGGGCCACACCTGGGAATCGATATCGGTGCTGGTGCGCGAACACCCCGGCGCCGTCCCGGCCGCAGTTCTGACCGGCGACTCGCTGTTCATCGGCGACGTCGGACGCCCGGACCTGGTCAACCTCGGTGACGGCTCGACCGGCGATCTGGCCCGGGCGATGTACCGCACCGTGCACGACAAGCTTCTGACGTTGCCCGACGAGGTCGTCGTCATGCCTGCTCACGGTGCCGGTTCGTCGTGCGGAAAGAACCTGTCGAGCGAACTGACCTCGACCATCGGCGAGCAGCGCGCCACCAACCCGTCCGTGCAGCCCATGAGCGAGGACGACTTCGTCAGCCTGGTCACCGAAGGTCAGCCGGCAGCTCCGTCGTACTTCTCGGTCGACGCGGCGATGAACAAGCGGATGCACCCGCTCCTGGTGCAGGACCGCGCGATTCCCGAGTTGACGCCGGAACAGGTGAAAGACGAACTCGTCGCCGGCACACGTGTTCTCGATGCGCGTGGTGTCGACGACTTCGCCGCCGGGCACCTGCGCGGCTCGGTGAACGTCGGATTCGACGGCCGTTTCGCGGAGACGGGCGGCATGGTCGCCGAGGTCGGTGAGAGGATCGTGCTGATCACCTATCCCGGTGAAGAACAGAATGCCGCGGTGCGTCTCGCCCGCATCGGATCCGACGGTGCGGCAGGTTATCTGAACGTCGATCGCGACGGTGTCTTCCCCGCCGAACTCACCGGCCTGATCGAGACCGCCCGACGGACGACGGTCGAAGAACTCGACCGGTTGCTCTCCGACGATGCGGTCACCCTCGTCGACATCCGCAATCCCGGTGAACGCGAATCCGGTGTGATTCCCGGATCGGTTCCGATTCCGTTGGCACAGTTGCGCGCCCGTCTGGAACAGGTACCGGTCGGTAAACCGATCGTGGTGCACTGTGCGGGTGGGTGGCGTTCGAGCGTGGCGGCATCACTGCTGCGTGCGCAGGGTTTCGAGAACGTCACCGACCTGCTCGGCGGTTACAACGCCTGGGTCGCTTCCCGCCTGTCCGCCTGACCCCCATACGACAATCGATACGAGGAGATTCTCATGTGTTTTCCCGTGACGTGCCCGACCTGCGGTAGCACCGGCTGGGGAGGGTGTGGGCAGCATGTCGACGCCGTGATGGCGTCCGTTCCCGCAGCCGATCGCTGCACGTGCAGTTCCGGCAACGCGGACGGCGGACGGCGCCGGCGGAGCCTGTTCTCGCTCTTCCGCTCCTGACCCTGCTGCATCGTCCCTACTGCAACGAAGGCCGGCACAGTCGATGTGTCGGCCTTCGCCGTGAGCGGGCAGGAATCGGCCACTTCCGATCACGCTGCGCACAATCGTTGCGATCCTGCACGCGGGGCGGGGATGCTGTCACGGTCGCAGAACTTCGAAGGGGGACGGACCGTGTCCGAGTGTCGGTTGTGTTGTCGCTGAGAGACAATCACATCTCTTGCCGCTGACGAACAGCAGCGCCCATCACCGCACCGCCGGTGCGTAGTTCGCTGTGCCCGGCATGCTCGGGCATCACATCACCGTGCCCGGCATGCTCGGGCATCACATCACCGTGCCCGGCACGCTCGGGCATCACATCACCGTGCCCGCACCACGGGCCGACACGAGGACTCGAATCCTGATGCCCGCATCCGCCCTGCGCAGAAATCTGCTGCGCGTCGTCGCTGCGACTGCAGCCTTCCTCACCCTCGCCTCCGTCGCCACGGCCTGCTCGGGTTCCGAGGCCACCACCACTGCGGACGGCAAGACCGTTCTCCGCTACGAGGGCTCGGCCGGACAGGTCGGGTTCCCTGAACTCGCCGAAGCGCTCGGATACTTCGAGAACGTCGGGCTCGAATGGATCGGCGACAACGGCAACGGCCCCCAGTCGCTCCAGAACACCGCGACGAACCAGGTCGACTTCGGCGGCGCGTTCAACGGTGCCGTGATCAAGGCGCAGGCCGGCAACTCACCGCTGACCTCCGTGCTCGCCTACTACGGGTCCGACGAGCAGACCTTCAACGGCTACTTCGTCCTCGAGGACAGCCCGATCCGCACCGCGCGCGATCTGATCGGCAAGAAGGTCGGGATGAACACCCTCGGTGCTCACCACGAATTCCTGGTGCGGGAGTGGCTCGCTCAGCAGGGCCTGACCCCCGAGGAGATCGCGCAGGTAGAGCTCATCGTGGTCCCGCCCGTCAACACCGAGCAGGCTCTGCGCGAAGGACAGATCGACGTCGGGACGCTCGGCAGCGTGTTCCGCGAGACCGCGGTGGAACGGGGCGGCATCCGGCCGCTGTTCACCGACGAGTCCCTCTTCGGGTCGTTCTCCTACGGGACACTCGTGTTCCGCAACGACTTCATCGAGCGGAACCGCGATGTCGTCGCCGACCTGGTGCAGGGCACGGCCCGTGCCATCCGCTGGACCCAGGTGACCCCGCGCGACGAGGTGATTGCGAAGTTCGAGGAGATCATCGACGGTCGCGGACGCAACGAGTCGACGAGCCTCGTCGCGTACTGGCGCAGCCCCGGCGTCGCCGGCCCCGGTGGGGTGATCACCGACCAGGAGATCCGGACGTGGATCGACTGGCTCACGCGCAACGGCGAGCTCGACGAAGGGCAGATCGAACTCGACGACGTCTACACGAACGAATTCAACCCCTACGCCAACGGCACCTACGAGCCCACCAGCGGCCCGAACGGCGAACCCCTCGAGGAGGCGAAGTGAGCGAGCCCAAACTCCGGATCGACCACGTCACCAAGAAGTTCCCGGTGCGCGGCACGAACGACACCTTCACCGCGCTCGACGACATCAGTCTCGACCTCGCCGACGGGGAGTTCCTCGTCCTGGTCGGACCGAGCGGTTGCGGAAAGTCCACCCTGCTCGACCTTCTCGGTGGTCTCACCACACCGACCTCGGGGCAGATCCTGCTCGACGGCCGGCCCGTCACCGGCCCCGGCCTGGATCGTGGAATCGTCTTCCAGCAGTACGCACTGCTCCCGTGGCGCACGGCCCGTAGCAACATCGAATTCGGTCTGGAGGCGAAGGGTCTGCCGAAGCGGGAGCGTCGCGATCTCGCCGGGCACTACCTCGATCTCGTAGGCCTGCACGGATTCGGCGACCGCTACCCGCACGAGTTGTCGGGAGGCATGAAGCAGCGCGTCGCCATCGCACGCAGCCTTGCCTTCGATCCCGAAGTGTTGCTCATGGACGAGCCGTTCGCGGCACTCGACGCCCAGACCCGCGAATCCTTGCAGGACGAACTGCTCCGCATCCGGCGCGAGACCGGCAAGACGATCCTGTTCATCACCCACGGCATCGACGAAGCCGTCTATCTGGGACAGCGCGTCGCGATCCTCACGTCCCGACCGGGTCGGATCAAGACCGTCGTCGACGTCGACATCGACCGGAACGTCGACGACGTCCGCTCGAGCGAAGCATTCCGGGCGCTGCGGCACGACATCTGGTCGCTGCTGCGCTCGGAGGTGGCCCGCGCGCACGACCTCGAACTCGCCACAGCAACGGAAGAGGCCCAGCATGTCCAGCACTAGTGCCGTTCTGACGAAGCCCGAGCTCGACGACCGCATCACACCCGCAGTCACGCCGGCCGGATCCCCGGTGCGCAGCGTCGGGCGGCGTACCGGTGCCCTGGTGTGGCGTTTCGTCAAGCCGGCCGTCGCGATCGTCGCCTTCCTGGCGCTGTGGGAGATCGCTCCCCGGGTCGGGCTCGTCGACGAGGTGTTCCTGCCGCCGTTCACCACCGTGGTCGGAGCGTTCCTCGACCTGATCGGCAACGGTCAGCTCGCCGACCATCTGGCGGCGAGCCTGTCCCGCGCGCTCGTGGGGTTCTTCGTCGCCGTCGCGATCGCGGTGCCGCTCGGGGTGGCGATCGGTTGGTACAAGCCGGTCGCGGATCTGCTGAACCCGATCCTGGAGGTCTTCCGCAACACGGCCGCCCTCGCGCTGCTCCCGGTGTTCATCCTGATCCTGGGTATCGGGGAGACCTCGAAGGTCGCGCTGGTGATCTATGCGTGCACCTTCCCGATCCTCCTCAACACCATCTCCGGTGTGCGCACGGTGGATCCGCTGCTGGTGAAGTCCGCGCGATCGCTGGGTCTTCCGGCGCACCGCTTGTTCCAGAAGGTCGTGCTGCCCGCGGCCGTGCCGACGATCTTCACCGGTGTCCGGATGGCGGCGGCATCGTCGATCCTGGTGCTCATCGCCGCCGAGATGGTCGGCGCGAAGGCCGGTCTCGGCTACCTGATCACCGCGTCGCAGCTGAACTTCCGGATCCCCGACATGTACGCGGGTATCATCGCGATCTCGCTCGTCGGGCTCGTCTTCAACGGCGTCCTCGTCGCGATCGAACGCCGCCTGTCGCGGTGGCGCGCCGACCAGTGATCCCCGCCGAACCGTCCGAGCCCCGAGTCGTGGCCGCATGACGGAGGGATTCGACCCGAAACCGCTGATCATCACGGTCTTCGTGCCGTCGGCGATCTTCGGGATCGGCCAGGGTGCCGGTGCCCCCGTCGTGGCACTGCTCGCGCGCGAACTCGGCGCGTCGGTGCCCGTGGCGGGGGTGGTCGTCGCACTCGTCGCGCTCGGCGCCGTGATCGGCGACCTGCCGGCGGGAAGCATCGTCGCGCGGTTGGGGGAGCGTCGCGCGATCCTCGCAGGTACCGCCCTGGGAACCGTCGGTGTCCTGGTCTCCCTCACGGCCTGGACACCGGCGGTTCTCGCCGCGGGCGCGGTGCTCACCGGGTTCGCCAACGCGGTGTGGGGTCTGGCGCGACAGAGCTATCTCGCCGAGGCCGTGCCGATCGAGCGACGAGCACGGGCCATGGCGGCCTTCGCCACGATGTGGCGACTCGGTTTCTTCCTCGGTCCGTTCCTCGGCGCCGGTGTCATCCACCTTGTGGGAGTTCGGGGCGGCCTCGCGGTACAGGCCGTGGGTGTGGTGCTGTCGGGCGTCCTCATGGCGCGGGCGCCGGACCCCGGGCGACGAACGGACGCCGGAACCGGCGAGCGCACGCACACCTCGCTCGGCACGATCCTGCGACGGCACCGCCGACTGCTCGGCACACTCGGCGTCGCGTCGCTGCTGATGGGTGCGGCCAGGGCATCGCGCGAAGCGGTGCTGCCGCTGTGGGCGAGTCATATCGGACTCGACGCGGCCACCGTCTCGATCGTCTTCGGGATCGGCGGTGCCGTCGACCTGCTCTGTTCGTATCCGGCCGGGCAACTGATGGACCGGTACGGGCGACGGGCCGTCGCGGTGCCGTCGCTGCTCGTGATCGGGGTGGCCTTCCTGATCCTGCCGGTCGCCGACGACCTGGCGTCTCTCGCGGCGGTCGCGGTGGTGCTCGGCATCGGCAACGGTCTGGGCAACGGGGTGATCATGACGCTCGGTGCCGACACGGCACCACCTGCGACCCGGGCAGAGTTCCTGGCGGCCTGGCGGCTCACCCACGACACCGGCATGTTCGTCGGTCCGTTCGCCGTCGGCGCCGTCGCCACCCTGTCCCTGGCCGCCGGTGCTCTGACCGTGGGCGGTCTGGCTCTGCTCGGAGCGGCCTGCATGTTCCGCTTCGTTCCGCGATACTCGCCATGGCCGCGGCGCACACTGGAACAGGTGGCGCCGGCCGAACCGGCACTGCACAACGTCACTTCGACCCTAGGACACGTATGCGTTTCGGATTGTTCGTCCCCCAAGGTTGGCGACTGGACCTCGTCGGCATCGACCCCTCCGACCAGTGGCAGGTGATGCGCGATCTCGCGCTCCGCGCCGATCGCGGACCGTGGGAATCGATCTGGGTGTACGACCACTTCCACACCGTCCCTGCGCCCACCGACGAGGCCACCCACGAGGCATGGAGCCTCGTGTCGGCTTTCGCCGCCGTCACCGAGCGTGTGCGCATCGGCCAGATGTGTACCGCCATGGCCTATCGCAACCCCGCCTATCTCGCGAAGGTCGCGGCCACCGCCGACATCATCTCCGGCGGGCGCATCGAGATGGGGATCGGTGGCGGATGGTACGAACACGAATGGCGCGCATACGGTTACGGATTCCCGTCGCCGGGTGAGCGGCTGCGCCGACTCGACGAGGGCGTGCAGATCTTCCGACAGGCGTGGACCACGGGTTCCGCGACGTTCTCAGGTAGGCATTACACCGTCGACGGAGCCATCGTCCGCCCGCTTCCGCTGCAGGAGGGCGGTATTCCGCTGTGGATCGCCGGCGGCGGCGAGAAGGTGACCTTGAAGATCGCCGCGAAGTACGCGCAGTACACCAACTTCGACGGCACACCCGAAGGGTTCGCGCGCAAGTCGGAGATCCTGCGCGAGCACTGCGCCGAGGTCGGCACCGACTTCGGCGCCATCGTGCGATCGGCCAACTACAACGTGGCGATCGGCCGCACCGAAGCCGAGGTGCAGGACCGGCTCGAGGCACTGCGGGCCCGTCTCGAACCGATCGTCGGAGCGGAGAAGGCCGACGGGGCGCTCGACGCCTTCCGGGGGATGCCCGCCGTCGGCACCCCCGAGCAGATCGTCGAGAACCTCACCGCGCTGAAGAAGCAGGGGCTCGAGTACGCGATCTTCTACGTTCCCGAGGCCGCCTACGACACCTCGGGGCTGGAACTGCTCGAGAAGGAAGTGCTCCCGCACCTCGCGTGATGCCCACTGCCCCTGAGAGCTGGAGGGGCCAGCCGTTCACGGGCCGTGTGGGTCGTCGGCCGACAATCCGGCGACCCACAACGTCCCGCGGCACGTCCCCCGTCACCGCAGTTCGGGCGGCAGTTCCTTGCTCGCCAGTTCGAGGCGACGCTCGTCGGTGGCGTCGACCTGGTCCACCATCTTCAGCTTGTCCTTCAGCACGCGCCACTCCACCTCGGGGATCTGCGCGACCGCGTCGGCGATGACCTTCTGATCACGGGTACCCCAGGCGATCGGCATGGGGCCGACCATCTGCCACACCCCCGAGTCGTTGCGGGTCGTGCGGTCGGAAAGGACCGCGGCACACGGCACGCGCTCACCGATCGCGATCCGGTGACCCGGCACCGCCTCCACGTTGCGGGTGACCAGGGCGAAGTGCCGGCCGGACGTCTCGGGCTTGGCGATGTCGACGAGCGCGAGCAGCGTCAGCCCGCGGGCACGCTCGGCGGCGACGACGGCCGGGACGAGAGGGCTGTCGCGGTAGAGCTGTTCGATGGTCCCCACCTTGCGCGGCGCCCACAGCGCCACCCACACCGACGTCGCGGCCGCGACCGCCAGCACGGCGGCGACGATGTACGCCCAGGCTTCGCCGAGCAGGAACAGACCCACCGCACCCGCGACGCACACCAGGCCGACGAATATCGCCGACCACCGCAGACGACGGACATCCGCGAGGGTCTGGTTCACGGCCTTGGCATGGGGCAGGTCCACAGGGAAGTCGAAGCGGCGCACGTCACCAGCTTATTGGAGCCCTTGGGCCGACCACTGTCGGCCTCCGGCGGCGAGCCCGACCACGACGGGCTCGAGCAGAATGCGCACAACGGCGCTTTCGCGCGCAACGGTGACTCGGTGAGGGACGTGGCCACACACTCTGCTGTAGCAGAGATCACACAACCCTCACGGCTTCGAGCCGGACCCCCACACCGAACCTCCGGTCGCGCCCGCGACCCGTGGTCGACGTGTGCCCGGACCGGCCCCGATCACGTCAGAAAGTGGGCACCGCCATGCTCGTCGTCCTCGGCTTCCTGATGGTCGCCACGTTCATGTACCTGATCATGTCGAAACGGGCCACCCCGGTCGTCGGCCTGATCCTGATCCCGGTCGCGTTCGGCCTGATCGCCGGAGCCGGCACCGACATCGGCGACATGATCGTCGACGGCGTCGAAAGTCTCGCCCCCACAGCGGCGCTGCTGTTCTTCGCGATCATCTTCTTCGGCATCATGATCGACGTCGGCCTGTTCGACCCCCTCGTGCGGCTCATCCTGCGGCTCGTGCGCGACGACCCGGCACGACTGGTGATCGGAACCGCTGTGCTGGCGATGGTCGTCTCCCTCGACGGGGACGGGTCCACGACGTTCATCATCACCACCTCCGCACTGTTGCCGCTCTACCTGAAACTGAAGGTCAGCCCGGTCGTCCTCACCGTCGTCGCGGGCCTGGCGAACGCCACGATGAACATCATCCCGTGGGGCGGGCCGACGGTCCGTGCAGCCAGCGCGCTCGGGTTGTCCCCGTCCGACGTGTTCGTCCCGATGATCCCGTCGCTCGTCGTCGGACTCGTGGTCGTGCTGGGCTTCGCTGCTCACCTGGGCTTCGTCGAACGTCGCCGTCTCGGAAAGCTCACGTGGAAGCCCGACCTGATGCCGCTCGGCGCCGGTCCGTCCGGAGTGGGTACGACGGTCGGAAAGGGCACCGATACGACCGACGGGGAGGTCGGTCGGTTGGCTGCCGGACTCGACCCCGACCGTCCGACCCTGCGTCCGCGTCTGCTGCCCTTCAACGCGATCCTCACGGTGGCGCTGCTCGTCGTCCTCGGCCTCGACATCCTGCCGATCCCCGTGCTGTTCATGATCGCCGCCGGTATCGCGCTGGCCGTGAATTTCCCTCGCGTCGTCGATCAGTCCGCCGCGATCGCACGCCATTCGTCGAGCATCGTGTCGGTCGTCGCGATGGTGTTCGCCGCCGCCGTCCTGACCGGCGTGTTCCAAGGCACCGGCATGGTCGAATCGATGGCGTTGTGGCTCACCGGCGTCGTCCCCGACGCACTCGGCCCGTTCCTCGCCGTCATCACCGGCCTGCTCAGCATCCCGATGACCTTCTTCATGACCAACGACGCCTTCTACTTCGGGGTGCTCCCGGTGCTGGCGGAGACGGCAGCGCAGTACGGCATCGAACCGGTCGAGATGGCGCGCGCATCGATCACCGGACAGCCCGTCCACATGCAGAGCCCGCTGGTCCCGGCGATTCTGCTGCTGGTGACCCTCGCCGGGGTGCCACTGGCCGACCATCACCGCAAGGTGCTGTGGCGCGCCGGAGTGGTGTCGGTCGTGATGCTCGTCGTCGGGGTGGTACTCGGGCAGATTCCGTTCGGATGAGATCGGCCCCGGGCCACACTGGACGGATGGGACGAACGGGAGCGACGCCGTGAAACTTCGCACCCAGGTACTTCTGCTCCAGTCCGCGGTGGTGGCGGTGGCACTCGGCATCGGATTCACGGTGTTCGCCACCACCACCGAGGACCGAGTCACCGACGAGCACGGTCAGCGGGCGCTCGCGATCGCACGGTCGGTGTCCGCGGACCCGACCGTGCGGGACGAGGTCGCACGCTATTCGGCCGCCGACGACGGGGTGGTTTCCCCGGACAACCCGGAACTCGCATCCGGTGCGGTGCAGGAGGCCGCCGAGGCCGTCCGCACCGCCACCGGAGCGTTGTTCGTCGTGGTCACCGACGACCAGGGACTCCGGCTCGCGCATCCCGATCCGGAGGAGCTCGGCCGGAGGGTGAGCACCGACCCCACCGAGGCACTCGCCGGACGGGAGGTCGTGACCAGCGAGTCGGGCACGCTCGGCGATTCGGTCCGGGCCAAGGTGCCGGTGAGCGATCCCGTCTCGGGCAGGGTTGTCGGGGAGGTGAGCGTCGGCATCGCCACCGACCGGGTGCGCGCCGACCTGCGCAGCGACCTCGCCGATGCCGTCCTGATCGCGCTCGCAGCACTCGTGTGCGGTGCTGTCGGATCGTTGCTGCTCGCCAACCGCTGGAAGCGGCTCACTCTGGGACTCGAACCCGAGCAGCTCACCGAGCTGGTCCGCGAACAGGAGGTCGTGCTGCACGGGATCTCCGACGGGGTCGTCGGCACCGACGCCCGCGGCAACGTCACCGTCGTCAACGCCGAGGCGCGTCGTCTGCTCGATCTCGACGACGGAATCGGTCGCAGTGTCGACACCCTCGGAATGACCCCGCGGTTGCTCGACGTGCTGCGCTCCGCGGAGGGCATCCCGGTCGCGGCGACCACCGGCGACCGGGTCGTCGTCGCCGTCTCGCGGCGTGTGGTGCGCGACGGCCGGGATCTCGGCACGGTGATGTCGGTGCGGGACCGGACCGACATCGAGACGCTCACGCGCGAACTCGACGCGGTCAAGGCGATGAGTACGGCACTGCGGGCCCAACGGCACGAGTTCGCGAACCGGCTCCACCTGCTCGACGGACTGCTCCGCCGGGGGCATGCGGAGCAGGCGCTCGAGTACATCGAACAGATCCTCGGTTCGGGTCCGCTCGGTGAGCAGCTCGAGGGCATCGACGCGATCACCGACCCGTACCTGCACGCCTTCCTCGTCGCGAAGGCCGCGCATGCGCGCGAGCAGGGAGTCACGCTCGTGCTCGGCGAGAACACGTGGGCGCACGCCACCGTGCGGGCACCCGTCGACGTCACGACGGTGCTCGGCAACCTGCTCGACAATGCGATCGAGGCGGCACGCACGAGCGGGCGCGCTCCGGCCGAGGTCGAGGTGGAACTGATGGAGGACGGTGCCGACCTGCACGTGAGTGTCGCGGACACCGGCGACGGCGTCGATCCCGCGCTGCCCGACGTCTTCGCCGAGGGCGCAACGACCCGCAGCGATCCGACGGTGCCCGGTGGCCGGGGAATGGGGCTGGTGCTGGCACGGCGCATCGCGCGGCTGCACGGCGGCGACGTCGTGCTGGCGGACCGTGGCGGGCAGCGCACGCCGGAGAATCCGACCGGGGGTGCGGTCTTCCTGGCGACGCTGCCCGGGATGCTCGACGAAAGGGACACGGGATGGGCGGAACGGATCTGAAGGTCCTCGTCGTCGACGACGACTTCCGGGTCGCCGAACTCCACGCCTCCGTGGTCTCGGGTGTGGCGGGATTCGAGGTCTGCGCGGTCGCCGGGAGCATCGCGGCGGCCCGGGACGCCGTTCGGGCCGGTCCCGTCGATCTCGCCCTCGTGGACGTGTACCTACCGGACGGCTCCGGGATCGACCTGATCCGGAGCCTCGAATGCGACAGTTTCGTGCTCGGTGCCGCCGGCGAGGGCACGACGGTGCGCGCGGCACTCACTGCCGGTGCACTGGTGTATCTGGTCAAGCCGTTCGCAAGCACCGAACTGGCCCGGCGGCTGGCGGCCTACGCGCAGTACCGCAGGGTCGTCGCGGGGGAGGAGCTCACCCAGACCGAGATCGACACGGCGCTGGCCGCACTGCGGCCGGTGTTGCCGGCCGCCCGCCCGGCACCCTCGCGTTCGATGACCGAAGAGCTCGTGATGCAGGCGCTCCGGGAATCACCGGAACCGATGTCGGCTGGGGAGGTGGCCGTGACGATCGGGGTGTCGCGCGCGACCGCGCAGCGCTATCTCGCGGCGCTCGTCGCGAAGAAACGCCTGCGGATGCAGTTGCGCTACGGCACCACCGGCCGTCCCGAACAGGAATACCGGACGCAGTGACACGAAGTCCCTGTGACGCGTCGCGCAGGGACGCTCCGCGTCAGCCGATCTGAGGTCCGAGCAGGTCGTCGGCGTCGGTGATCCGGTACGCGTAACCCTGCTCGGCGAGGAACCGCTGGCGATGCGCGGCGTATTCGGCGTCGAGGGTGTCGCGCGAGACCACGGAGTAGAAGTGGGCCTGCCCGCCGTCGTGCTTCGGACGCAGCAGCCGCCCGAGACGCTGGGCCTCCTCCTGACGCGAACCGAAGGTGCCCGACACCTGGATCGCGACCGAGGCCTCCGGCAGGTCGATGGAGAAGTTCGCGACCTTCGACACGACGAGCACCTTCAGCTCGCCCGACCGGAACCGGTCGAACAGCGCCTCGCGTTCCTTCGTCTTCGTCGAACCCTTGATGACCGGGGCGTCGAGCGCTTCACCGAGCTCGTCGAGCTGATCGATGTAGGCACCGATGATCAGTGTCGGGGCGTCCTGGTGCTGCTCGAGGATCGACTTCACGACCGGGATCTTGGTGCGCGCGGTCGAGCACAGCTTGTACCGTTCCTCGGGCTCGGCGACCGCGTACGCCATGCGCTCGGCGTCGGTGAGGGTCACGCGGACCTCCACACAGTCGGCGGGGGCGATCCAGCCCTGGGCTTCGATGTCCTTCCACGGCGCGTCGAACCGCTTCGGGCCGATGAGCGAGAAGACGTCGCCTTCGCGTCCGTCCTCGCGCACGAGGGTCGCGGTGAGACCGAGGCGGCGGCGGGACTGCAGGTCTGCGGTCATACGGAAGACCGGCGCCGGCAGCAGGTGCACCTCGTCGTAGATCATCAGCCCCCAGTCGCGGGAGTCGAACAACTCGAGATTGCGGTATTCACCCTTCGACTTGCGGGTGATCACCTGGTAGGTGGCGATGGTGACCGGGCGGATCTCCTTCTTCTCGCCCGAGTACTCGCCGATCTCGTCCTCGGTGAGGGAGGTGCGGGCGATCAGCTCGCGCTTCCACTGGCGCCCGGCGACCGTGTTCGTCACGAGGATGAGCGTCGTCGCGCCGGCCTTCGCCATCGCGGCCGCGCCGACCATCGTCTTACCGGCGCCGCACGGCAGCACCACGACACCCGAGCCGCCCGACCAGAACGAGTCGGCCGCCAGTTCCTGGTAGTCGCGCAGGTGCCAGGGGTTCGTCTCGAAGTCCAGCGAGATCGAATGGGCCTCGCCGTCGACGTACCCCGCGAGGTCCTCGGCCGGCCAGCCGATCTTCAGCAGCATCTGCTTGACGCGTCCGCGCTCGCTCGGATGCACGATCACGGTGTCGTCGTCGATGCGCGCACCGAGCATCGGGGCGATCTTCTTGTTTCTCAGGACCTCGGCGAGCACCGCCCGGTCGAGGCTGACCAGGGTCAGGCCGTGGGCGGGGTTCTTGACCAGCTGGAGGCGCCCGTAACGGCTCATGGTGTCGACGATGTCGACGAGCAGCGCCTGCGGGACGGCGAACCGGGAATGCGAGACCAGCGCGTCGACGACCTGCTCGGCGTCGTGACCGGCGGCACGGGCGTTCCACAATGCCAGCGGCGTCACCCGGTAGGTGTGGATGTGCTCGGGGGCGCGTTCGAGCTCGGCGAACGGTGCGATCGCCTGCCGCGCCTCGTTCGCCCGGTCGTGATCGACCTCGAGGAGCACGGTCTTGTCGGACTGGACGATGAGCGGTCCGTCGGCCACGAGTGCCTCCTGTGGATGGAAAGTAGAACTTTCCCATTCTCCAGGTTCGGGCCGTACCGCGCCACCACGACGGTGTACGGCCGTGCGTTCCCCCGTGGCGGGAACGCACGGCCGACCGGTTTCACGGCGTACTCACCGTGCGAGCGACTGCCGCACCTCCATCACGCACACCAGCGCCTCGGAGATACCGGACCGGTAGCCGGCGTCTTTCTCGGAGGTGGGAGGTCTCGAATCCAGTTCCGATTCGAGTCGTTCCTGGATCTTGTCCAGGGCATGCAGCGTCCGCTTCATTCCAGTACCGAGTTTCTCTTTTCTCAGGCCGGCTGTTTCATCGCGCCGGCACGCTCGTCGAGAACGAACACCCGTGCACGCGCCAAGGCGGCGCGATATCCGTGCCGCTGTGCGTCGGTGCCCGTTTCCCGACCGGACAATCCACTTATCTTGTCGTACAGCGCTTCGAGCGCTGCGATTTCGAGATCCATGGCCTGCAACCGGATTCAGCTCCGCTTCCGCTTACGAATGAACTCGCCGGCTTCGGCGGCCTTCTGCCGCTTCTCCTGACGACGTTCCTTCAGGGACTTCGCTGGCTTCTTCGAATTCTTGCCCTTGTCGGCCATTGTCACTCCATCTTCGATGAACAACCACTCGACAAGACCACACCATACGTCATTTCCCGGAAAAAGCCAGTCGCTCGAATTATTCTGTGCGCCATCCGAACACGGCGCTGAAATGTTCCGTACTCCGGTGTCCGGAGTTGATTTCACCGTGCGCTGATCCCTGTCGGGAAGTTCCGCGCGGCCGATACCGTCACCGGCGATGCTGTGCAGACAGAGGACGTCCACAGCCCGGGCGGACGGGGGAGAGCGATGGGCCGGACCGTGATCGCAGGCCGCAGTGCCTCGCGTCGCGAACACCGTGCGTGTCGTGTCGTCCACCGATCGCGGTTCCGTGGCTGTCCGCACTGTCGCTGTTCTCCGTACCGTGACCGCTGATTTCGGGACTGCGGTTTCCGGGACTGCTGTCGTCGCGGTCGGGCCCGCGCTCGGGTTCCCGCTCGTCTTCCGGTGGCGCACGTCGGCGTATTCGCGCGATGTCGCGTCCCTCACCTTCGCAAGGAGTTCTCATGATCGTGTCCTCACTCGTGCGCTCTCGAAGATCGCGCGCTCCGATCGTCGTTGCGGCCGCACTGAGCGTCGTGCTCACCGGGTGCGCCGGCGGTTCGACCGGGGGATTGTCCGCCGACGCCGAAATCCCCGAGGAGATTCCACCGGGGACGTCGTTGAGCATTGCCGTCAAGCCCACCCGTATCCAGCTCGAAGCGACCGGTCGTATCGACGAGTTGCCGTTCACGGTGTCGGACTGGCCCGACGTCTCGGCCGGTCCCGACGTCATCCAGGCGTTCCGCGGCGACGCCGTCGACCTCGCGGTCAATGCGGCGATTCCTCCCATCCAGGCCCGTGCCACCGGGCTCGACGCCAGGATCGTCGCCGTACGCGAGAAGGATTCGCCGCAGTACTCGCTCGCGACGGCACCCGGCACAGACATCGATTCGTTGGACGACCTGCGCGGCAGGAAGATCGCGTTGTCGCCGGGGCAGGCCCAGGGTGTCGTCGTGCTCCGGACGCTGAAGACGGCCGGAATCGGTCTCGACGAGGTGGAATTCGTCGAACTACCGAGCACGCAGTTCCTCACGGCGCTCCAGGCGAAACAGGTCGACGTCGCACCGCTGGCGGAACCTACCCTCACGAAGTACCTGAACCAGTACGAAACCGAGGGCGCGCGAGGGGTGTTCACGCCCGAGGTCGACGCGTTGAGTGTTCTGTGGGCTCCGGTGTCCGTGCTCGAGGATCCCGCGAAGGTCGCGGCGATCAAGGAATTCATCCCGTTGTGGGCACAGGGTGACGTCTGGGCGTGGGAGAACCGGGACGAGTGGATCCGGAAGTACTACGTCGAGAGCGAGGGAGTGTCGTACGAGGACGGCAGGCGGATCGTCGAAACCGTCGGCCAGAAACCGGCATATCCCATCGACTGGGACTCCGCGATCGAATGGACGCAGGAGACCTCGGAACTGCTCGACGAGGCCGGATGGTTCGACGAGTTCGACGTCGAGCAGATCTTCGATCGCAGATTCGAAACTATTGCCGCGGAGTCGGTTCCGCAGGAGTACCGGAAGGGGTCGGATTCGTGACCGGCACACTGACACGGCCGGTGGAGGTCGGCGCCCGCCCACCGGACCCCACCGATCAGCCACCGACGGAGGGGATCAGGCCGCTCCGGCGGCTCGGTCTCCGCAAGGCCGTCCCGTTCTCGCGCATGACCGGCGTGGTTCTGCTGCTCGTCGTGTGGGCGATCGGGTCGGGTGCCGGATGGATCGACGACCGCAAGCTCTCCGCTCCCTGGACAGTGGTGACCAGCGCGGTCGAACTCGTCGCGGAAGGAACTCTGCAACAACACATCCTGGCATCGTTGAGCCGTGCCGTGCTGGGCTTCGTGATCGGATGTGTCATCGGCACCGCGCTCGCGCTCGCATCCGGCCTGACGCGCACCGGTGAAGCACTGATCGACGGCCCCGTGCAGTTCAAGCGTGCGATCCCGACGCTGGGTCTCATCCCGCTGCTGATCCTGTGGCTCGGCATCGGCGAGACCTTCAAGATCACGGTGATCGCACTCGGGACGGTCGTGACCATCTACATCCAGACGCACAACGCTCTCACGGCCCTCGAACAGCGCTACGTCGAACTCGCCGAGGTCCTCGCTCTCACTCGCGCACAGTTCGTGTGGAAGGTGGTGCTGCGAGGAGCGCTGCCCGGATTCTTCCTCGGTCTGCGCCTGGCGGTGACCGGTGCGTGGCTCACCCTGATCGTGGTCGAGAGCATCAACGCCGTGAGCGGCCTGGGCAAGATGATGTTCAACGCCCAGAACTACGGTCAGCCGGACGTCATCCTCGTCGGATTGCTCGTCTACGGCATCTTCGGTCTGGCATCCGACGCCGGTCTCCGGTTGGTCGAGCGTCGGGCGCTCGCCTGGCGGAAGACGCTGGGCGGATGAGCGCCGTACGCATCCGCGGCCTGATCCGCGGCTTCGGCGACCGGAACGTGCTCGACGGGCTCGACCTCGAGATCCCCGACGGACAGTTCGTCGCCCTGCTCGGCAGGAGCGGATCCGGGAAGTCCACCCTGCTGCGTGCGCTCGCCGGCCTCGACTACGACGTGGAGATCCGCGGCGGCGCCCTCGCGGTACCGGAGAAGGTCTCCGTCGCCTTCCAGGACTCCCGCCTGCTGCCCTGGCTGCGCGTGCTCGACAACGTCACGCTCGGGCTCGACAGGCAGGACAGGAGCCGGGGATCCGAGATGCTGGCCGAGGTCGGCCTGGCCGGGCGCGAGGACGCCTGGCCGCTCGAACTCTCCGGCGGGGAGCAACAGCGTGTCGCGCTGGCCCGGGCCCTGGTGCGGGAGCCGCAGTTGCTGCTCGCCGACGAGCCGTTCGGCGCGCTCGACGCCCTGACCCGCATCAGGATGCACGGACTGCTCGACGATCTCGTCCGCGCGCACCGTCCCACCGTGCTGCTCGTGACTCACGACGTCGACGAGGCGATAGTGCTCGCCGACCGGATCGTCGTGCTGGACGAAGGGTGCATCGCCGTCGACTGCCACGTGGATCTCGACAAGCCCCGTTCCATCACGGATCCCGGTTTCCGGGACATCCGTGAAGACCTCCTCACCGCCCTCGGTGTCATCACGCAACTGTGACGAAAGACCTTTCACGACAGGAGAAGACATGACCGATCGTCGATTGCACCTCAACGCCTTCCTCATGCCCGTCGGCCATCACGAAGCGGCCTGGCGTCTGCCGGAGAGCGACCCGAACGCGAATCTCGACATCCAGCACTACATCTCGCTCGCCCGCACCGCCGAGCGTGGCAGGTTCGATTCGGTGTTCCTCGCCGACAGCCCCGTGCTGTTCGCGAATCCCGAACGGCGTCCGAGCGGCAAGCTCGAACCCACGATCATCCTCACCGCGATCGCGACGGCCACCGAGCGGATCGGTCTCATCGGGACCGCGTCGACGACCTACAACGAGCCCTACAACCTCGCGCGTCGATTCGCATCGCTGGACTTCGTCAGCGGGGGACGGGCCGGCTGGAACATCGTCACTACCGCCGGTGACGACGCCGCTCGCAATTTCGGTCTCGACGGCGTGCCGGCGCACAAGAGCCGCTACGCGCGGGCCGCCGAGTTCGTCGAGGTGTCGACCAAGCTGTGGGACAGCTGGGAGGACGACGCGATCGTCGCCGACAAGGAGGCGGCGATCCACGCCGACTCCGCGAAGGTCCACACCTTCGAACACGAGGGAGAGTTCTTCTCGGTGGCCGGGCCGCTCAACGTGCCGCGGTCGCCGCAGGGCTATCCGCTGCTCGTGCAGGCGGGCTCGTCGGAGAACGGCAAGGACTTCGCCGCGCTGTACGCCGAGGCGATCTTCACTGCTCAGCCCACCTTCGAGGAGGGCAAGGCGTTCTACGACGACGTGAAGGATCGGGTCGGCAAGGTCGGCCGCGACCCGCGGCAGGTGCTGATCCTCCCGGGCATCGTGCCCGTCATCGGCGATACGGAGAATGAGGCACGCGAACTCGACGCCGAACTGGCCCGGCTGATCTCGCCCGAGTACGCGCGCCACCAGCTTGCCGAACGGTTCGGGTTGCGGCCGGAGCAGCTTCCGCTCGACGAGCCGCTGCCGGAGAACCTGCCGTCCGAGGACGAGATCGAGGGAGCCAAGAGCCGGTACACGCTCATCGTGCAGCTCGCGCGACGGGAGAACCTCACGGTGCGGCAGCTCATCGAACGACTCGGCGGCGGTCGCGGCCATCGAACCTTCGCGGGCACGGCCGAGCAGGTGGCCGACACGATCGAGCACTGGTTCCACAGCGGCGCGGCCGACGGCTTCAACATCATGCCCGCCGTGCTGCCGTCGGGGCTCGAGAAGTTCGTCGACGGTGTGGTGCCGATCCTGCAGGAGCGCGGTCTGTTCCGCACCGAGTACACCGAATCCACCCTGCGTGGGCACTACGGGCTCCCACGGCCGGAGAACCAGTTCACCGTCGGCGGGGCGTTCGTGGGGTTCGCGACGCAACGCTGAGCCTCTCCGCCCACGGGCCGGTGGTGGGTGGTTCCAGGCGATGCTCGATCAACCGCACCCGGGTCCGTCGTCAGTCGACCAGCGCCACCGACGTGACGCGGTGCAGGACGAAGCTGCGCACCGAGCCGGTCGCCGGGTCGAAGGCCTGCACCTGCCCGCCGCCCACCGACACCGGGTCGACGATGCGGCGCGTCGCCACACCCTGAGCGTCGACGTAGCCGAGGGTGACGCTGCGCTTGCCGTGCACGGCCAGTTGCAGCAGCGCGAGCGTCGCCGCACCGCCGGACCGGCTGCCGTCACCACGTGCCGAGGCCGTCGGTGTCGCGGACTCCGCACGGTCGCCGGCGCGCAGCGTGCGCACGAGGGTGTCGAGCTGCTCGTCGCTCGGCGCGGTGGGCCCGGCATAGCGGGCCCGGGCACGCGGCATCGCGACGCGGGCACCCCGGGGCCGTAGATCCACGATCGCTCCCGATGCGTCCTCCCCGGCGGGAGCGAAACCAGCGGCGCGCAGCTCGGTGAGCACCTCGGCGAGAGGAGCCTGCGAGATCGCGACGGTCGGGGCGACCGCGCGCAGGGCGAGCGTGGCGGCGACCGGGGCGGACAGTACCTCGGTGAGCAGAGCCGGATCGTCGGCGCGGACGAAGGACGTCGCCACACCGGCCCTCAGGCGTCCGTGGCGACGCGCGACGTCGTCGATCAGGTAGGTGAGCGACTGCGGCACCGGGGTGCGCGAATGCGTCGCGAACAGGCCGTGCAGGTCGCTCGCGCCGAGCCCGGCGTCGAGCGCGCGCCGGATACTGCTGTCGCCGATCCGGTAGACGGTCGCGGCACCGGCCGATTCGACGTCGGCGACGAGCGCGATCCGCTCGCCGAGTTCGGGGACGAGCGGTCCGGGGGCGACGACCGTGAGGTCGGCCTGGACGAGCACGTAGTCGACGGGTTCGGGGAGCACCGCTGCCATCTCGGCCTCGGCGTCGCCGCCGTGCAGCAGCGCCTTGCCCGGCGACGCGAGCATTCCGTGCGCGACGAGACCGAGTGTCGTCGCCTCGCGCACGGTCTCCACGACGCTCGTCGTGTCGAAGCGACTCGCCCAGCGAGGACGACGCCACGCCGCAGCGGTACGCAGGTCGGCGACGTCCGTGCCCGCCGCCGGCACGTCGGAGAGGGCGTCGAGCAGCAACCGTCGGTCGCGGGCGGCAGTAGGGGACTTCACCTCGTCGGACAGCGCGGCGACCGGCTTGTCGTTCTGGTCGCGCCGGCCGATCAGCCAGGGCCGGCGCGGCAGATCGAGCCAGGCACCGGCGAGCACGGCCCAGCGGTAGGCGGGGGAGGACGCGAGCCACGCGTCGGTGGCGGTGGTCGGTGCCCAGTGATCGTCGTCCCCGGGTGTCGGCGGATCGGGGAGGCCCCGCGCGATCAGACCGGCACCTGCGAGGACCTCGACGACGAGCGCCGTCTCGTCGTCGTCGAGTCCGACCGCCTTCCCGATGCGATGCAGTTCGCGGACACCGAGCCCACCGGCCTTGAGGACGGGGGCGGCTTGCGCACCGAGGGTGTCGAGAACGTCTTCGCAGTGCCGCAGCAGTTCGAGGGCGGCGCCGCCGGCGGTCGCATTGACGTCGGCGGTCGATCGGGTGGGTTTCGGTGCGCGCGGGGGAGCGAGCGCCGCCGGATCGAAGGGAGCGTCGTCGCGCAGTGCCTGGCCCACCCGGTGGGGGAGTTCGACGGTCTCGTCGTCGATGCGGAAGAGCAGTCCGGCGGCGAGCAGTTTCTGCACGGGCCGGTCGGCGGGGGTGTCCGGTGCGGCGTCGCGGGTCCGACCGATCGGGGACGTACGCGACAGGGTGTCGAGGATGCTGCGCTGCTCGGGCGGAAGAGCCGCGAGGAGGTCGTCGAGCCCCTGCCGGGACGGTCCGGTGACGTCGCCGGTGCGTCCGACGCGCCACGGAACGGCGTCCACGGCGGCGGCGACGAGACGCAGTTCGTCGGTGGACCCCCACACGAGCAGCAGCGAGCGCAGGGTGGACAGGATCCGGTCGAGATTCCTCGCGCTGATGCGGCCGGAGACCTCGTCGAGCACGGCGGCGCGGGAGACGGGGGTGTCCACCGCTCCGAGACGGGCCAGCACCTCGATGATCCCGAAGGCGGCGGTGTCGAGTTCGTCCGCCGCACGGAACACCGAGGCGCGTTGCTGAGCCCGGCTCGCGAGCACGTTCATGCTCGCCGGTGGCGGCACTACGAGATCCGGACGGGCGCGCAGCGTGGCGGCCAGATCCGTGTCGCGTCGACCTGCCAGCCAGCGGGCGAGGGAGTCCGAGGCGGTGTCGGGAGCGGGCGTGGTCGGGGACATCCCCTCCAGATTAGAGACCTGCGGTAGCAGGCCCCGAACTCACCTGCCAAAATGAGCGCATGGCTACCTCTTCGAAAAAGCACTACGTCGACCACGGATGGCCCGAGCTGGCCGACGGTGAGCACGCTGTCACCGAACTGTCGTCCACGCGTTCCGGTCCGCTCTCCCCGTACGGTGAGGACACCGTGTTCCCGTTGCCGGTCGAGGACCTGCCCTACACGCATCCGAAGACGGTGATCAACCGCTGATCCGATCGCGGATCACCGAACAGACTCTTCCGTACGGCGCCCGGTCCCTTCGTGGGGACCGGGCGTCGTCGTGTGTGAGGGATGAACGAAGGTCGTCCGCATATGCGGAAGGGCCTCGCACCGTGAACGGTGCGAGGCCCTTCCGGGATGTTCGGGGTGTTACTGCGGGAGCACCGCGCGAACGGCGTCCAGGATGTTCGGGTCGAGTTCGACACCGGCGTCCTGGAGTGCGGTGACGCCCTGCTCGAAGCCGGCCAGGATGCCCTGGACCTCGGCGGGGACAGCGGGGGTCTCCGGAAGCTGCGGGACAGCGTTCTGGATGGCCGGCGCAGGGGTCTCGGCGGGCGCTGCGTCGACGGAGCGCTGCGTGGGCGCGCTCGACAGGCCGAGGCTCGACGAGCAGGAGGGCCATGCGCCCCAGCCCTGGCCGGCGAGGACACGCTCGGCGACGGCGATCTGCTGCTCGCGGCTGGCCTGGCTGGCCGAGGCGGCGTATTCCTGGCCGCCGTAGGCGTTCCAGGTGCTCGGCGAGAACTGCAGGCCACCGTGGTAGCCGTTGCCGGTGTTGATTCCCCAGTTGCCGCCGGACTCGCACTGTGCGAGGCGGTCCCAGTCGGAGTCGGGGGCGGCAGCGGCCGTGCCGCTGAACGCGACACCCGTGACGCCGAGGACTGCGCCCGTCAGCGCGAACTTCGCGACGGTACGACCGGTATTGGTGGGCTTGCGATGGCGTCCGCTCATGTCGGTTCCGTGTTCCTCTCCGTACGCACCTACGAGGTCAGCTGTCGGGTTCGGGCTGAAGAGGTCGCCCGGCCGTGTCGCTCCGTTGGGAGCGCCTTCGGCTTCACCCCGAGGACCGTCGCGCTTGCGTCGGCCCGGGCCTCCTGGACACCGTCCGGCTGTGGGCCGATCGGTTCCTGGGAGACCGGTGGGTCCCCCGTTTCCTGTCCCCTGTGGATCGTTCGTCGGGACTTCCGGAACCACGGGACAGGAATTTGGCGCGGCGGTTCCGGACCGGTCGAGCCAGGCGGTTCGACCGGACATGACGGTAACGGTTCCGAGGGCGAAGTGTCACCAATTGATAACGCGCCGATTCGTGTGGCGACAGACGTGTGTGGCGCGGACCAGGGAATGAAGTCCCAGGTAGTGGGGTCCGGGTACCCGAAATTTCGTTTCGAGTCCTGCTCGTTATCGGCTCGTTATGTGAGAAAGATCACAGGTGACTCGGGCGGGCATCCACAGGAACGATCTCCTTCCCCAGGGGCATCAGGGAGATCGGGATCATCTTCAGGTTGGCGACGGCGAGCGGGATGCCGATGATCGTGACGGCCATGGCGAGCGCGGTGGCGATGTGGCCGAGGGCCAGCCAGATACCGGCCACCAGGATCCAGATGACGTTGCCGATCAGCGACATGGTGCCGGCCGTCGGCTTGTCGACCGTCGTCTTGCCGAACGGCCAGAGCGCGTAGATACCGATCCGGAACGACGCGATGCCGAACGGGATGGTGATGATGAGGATGCAGCAGATCAGACCTGCCGCGAAGTAGCCGAGCGCGAGCCACAGCCCGCCGAAGATCAACCAGATGATGTTGAGCAGGATCCTCATGTCCGGTCTCCGTTCCGAGCGCGCCGGCCCGAGCGCAGCGCGAAGGCGATGGCGAGGGCGAAACCCAACGGCCATGCGAGGGTCAACAGATACAGCGCGAGTCCGGGCTTGCCGTCGGTGACCGCCGGAATGAGGAAGATGGCGACGACCGCCACCACACCGACGACGAAGCAGGCGATCGCGGCCTTCAGGAGGCCGTTACGCGGGGCGGCAGACGAATCCGAAGATGAAGTACCCACGTGACCACGGTAGTCGCCGCAAGGACGGACTGTGACGTCCGGGAGCGGGAAGACGATTCGGGGGCGGACCCACCTCTGCGGGTACACTGACAGGTGTCTACGCGTCCCGCTCGACCGAGCCGGGGCGCGTTGTTTTGCATGGTAAACGGGTTGCCCCGCTGTGGGGCACAGCTTTCGAGGAGCAGGTGAGCGCGGTGCCGACCGGCAAGGTGAAGTGGTACGACGTCGAGAAGGGCTTCGGCTTCCTGTCCCAGGACGAGGGTGAGGACGTCTACGTCCGCGCCTCGGCACTGCCGGAGGGAGTGGAAGCGCTCAAGCCCGGTCAGCGCGTCGAGTTCGGTATGGCGGTGGGCCGTCGGGGTCCGCAGGCGCTGAAGGTCGAGCTCCTCGAGCAGCCCACGTTGCGGCAGGGTCGCCGCGAGGCTCCCGCCCAGCAGAAGCGCCGCGCGCCGGACGAACTGCACGGCATGGTCGAGGACATGATCAAGTTGCTCGAAGCAGCGGTCCAGCCCGATCTGCGGCGCGGGCGTTACCCCGACCGCAAGACCGGGCAGCGCATCTCCGAGGTCATGCGGGCGATCGCGCGCGAGCTCGATCACTAGGGACGAACCACGACGGGCCGTCCTCGCCGTGTGCGAGGACGGCCCGTCGTCGTATGCGGGGTCGGGACTCAGAACGTCTTGACGGCCCACACGGCGTGCGCGATCGGTTCACCGGCCTCGTCGACGACGGCCGACGGCAGCTGGATCTCCACTCCGAGCAACTGCAGCTCCGGGGAGCTCTCCACGGTGAGGGTGCGGCGTGCACCGGCCTCGAACATCGCGCCGTCGATGTAGGTCTGCCCGGTCTGCGTGTCGCCGTAGACGGTGAGGATGCGCCACGGAGCATCGGCGATCTCGTTCGGAAGCGACAGCTGCAGCGGGTAGCCGGCCGGCACGTCGAGCTGACCGATCGGGTTCTCCACGCAGTCCTCGAGATAGAGATTGCAGTGCTGCGCGGGATCGACCGTCACGGTCTTTCCCCGTGCGTACGCGGTGATGGTGGGGAGCGTGGGCTCGGCCGAATCGACCAGTTTCCACACCGTGGCGGCGACTCCCGCTACCACGACCACCAGGGCCACCAGCAGCAGCGCGAGAGTCTTCTTCGTCCGGGCCTGCAACTCAACTGTTCCAATCTTCGGTGGGGGATCCACCGGCGCGCCTCCGCCCGGCAGCCGTCTCGGTGGAGACGCGTTCGGGTCGACGGCCGCCGAATCCCGGCAGCAATGTCCCCCCACGGTATGTCAGCACCGTCTGCGCGAATCCGAGAACCAGCACGACGGAGACCACAGCGAACCCGAGCCACAGTTCGGTCGGCAACAGCACACCCATCGCTCCGCCGAACACCCAGCTGAGCTGGAGAACCGTCTCGGACCTGCCGAATCCGGACGCGATGGACTCCTCGGGAAGGTCCTGCTGGAGCGATGCGTCGAGCGAGACCTTGGCCAGCGCGCTGGCGCACGCCGCCACGAGCGCCGCCAGCGCGGCGGCCAGGACGTTGCCGGTCGCAGCGACGACGGCGGACACGACGACGACCGCGGCGGTGCACCGCACGACGATGAGAGCGGGCCGTCCGAGCGCGAGTCGCGCTCCGGTCGCGTTGCCCGCGAAGTTGCCGACCGCGGCGGCGGCACCGACACCACCGAGCATCGCGGCCTGCATGAGCGGATCCTGTCCGGTGGTGTTCTTCGCGACGAACGCCATGAACAAGGTCAGGAAGCCGGTGAGGATGCGGATCGTGCCGTTGCCCCACAGTCCGGTCACCACCGCCCGTCCCAGCGGCTGCTTCCGTTTCCCGGACTTGGTGACGATCACCTCGGTCACGGTGTCGGCGTTCAGCACCTCGGTGCGCGCGTCGGAGCGGTGGTACGACAGCGTCGCCGGCACCTCACCCTCGGTGACCTCGACCCAGGCGGGGATACGCATGCTCAGATAGGCGCCGAATGCGGTAATCCCGGCGCACAGCCACAGTGCGCCCGACGAACCGAATGCCCATGCCGCGGCCGCCGCGATCGCGCCGGCACCGATCGTGCCGCCGACCAGGCCGAAGACCGTCAACCGGGAGTTCACCCGCACCAGATCGATCTCCGGTGGCAGGACTCTGGGTGTCACCGCGGATTTGAGCACCGCGAACGATTTGCTCAGCACCATCATGCCGAGCGCCGCCGGATACAACAGCCAGCTGTCGAAGTTGAACACCAGCACTACCGCGAGCACCGTGCGCAGCGCGAAGGACGTCGCCAGAGCGACGCGACGACCGTGCTGCAACCTGTCGAGCAGCGGCCCGATGAGCGGGGCGATGATCGCGAACGGCGCGATCGTGATGAGCAGATACAGCGCGACCTTCGTCCTGTCCTCACCGGTGGCCGCCGAGAAGAACAGGGTGTTCGCGAGCGCGACGGCGATGGCCGCGTCGGAGGCGAAGTTCGCCATCGTCGCGTAGGTGAGCGCCGTCAGGCCCGACTTGTCGGCGCCGTCGGCCGTGGCCGCTCGGCGGAAGGTCGCGATGCCCTTCGAGGTGAGTTCGCGGCTGCGCAGGGCCGCGACCCGCGTCACCGTCAGTTTCCGCGGCATGCGCGGAGCCCGCGGTGAGTCGGTCTCGGACGAGGACTCCGCCCGACCGGCCGCCGACGCACCCGGCGGTCGGCGCGGATGGTCGACGGGATGGAGGGGCGGCAGGGGAGTGCGACGGCCCGAGACGCGGCGCGGAGGCGGATAGTTGCTGTACCCCGGATGCTGCGAACCCGGGACACGGCCGTCCGCTCCCTCGGGGGCGGGTCGCTCGTCCGGTTCGGTCACGTCTTCGATTCTTCCCCACGCGATAGCGGCTGTAACACAAGGGCGGCACGTGGCCCGAGTGACGCGTGCCGCGATCGGTATGCCACCCGGATCACTCCACGAAACGCACTTCGAACAGCGTCGGCCAGTACTTGCCCGTCACCAGGAACCGATCGGTCCCGGGGATCCGTGCGATGCCGTTGAGGACGTCCACATCGGCTCCCGCGGGCAGCCGATCACGCAGCGGAGCCGCGTCGACCCGGGCCTCCACACGGCCCGAGGCCGGATCGATCAGCACGATCTCGTCCGTCTGCCACACGTTCGCCCAGACCCTGCCGTCCTCGGCGCACTCGAGTTCGTTGAGCTTCGACACGGCACGTCCGTCCCGGTGCACGGTGACGCGCCCGAGTTCGTCGAAGGTGACGGGGTCGCGGAAGATCAGCTCGGCCGAGCCGTCGCTCATCACCAGACGGCCGGGTTGCGCGCACAGCCCCCAGCCCTCGCCGTCGTAGTCGACCCGGCGCTTCTCGAGCAGGGTGTCGCGATCGCGGAGGACGGCCGTGCCGTCCTTCCAGGTCAGCTGCCACACCTCGTCGCCGACCACGGTGATGCCCTCACCGAAGAGGTCGTCGAGGACGGGTTCGCGGGTGCGCTCGGTCTCGGCGAGGGTGACGGTCCCGCCGTCGAGGTCGACCTCTCGGGCCGACACCCACGAGCGCCCGGCCCGGCCGGTGCCTTCGAGCAGTTCGCCCTCGTCGATCTCGAGGCCCTGGGTGAACGCCTCCGGATCGTGGGGGTGCGTGGCGACGACTTCCACACCGAGTTCGGTGGCGGGTGGACCGGGTTCGGCGACGAGATCGTCGCCGCATCCGGCGGTGGTGACGCAGACGACCGTCGCGACCGCGGCCGAGAGGAGAAGACGGGGCACGCGCCCATCCTGCACCTCACGTGTGAGCGGTGCCTGTACGACCTTCCGCGACCCGCAGGCGCCGGAGCAGACAGGTCAGGCAGAATGGGGGTCGTGAGTGTTGCCTCTGCTTCCACTTCCCGAGGAACGAACCCCGTGGTCGATCCGGCGGTGCGTTCCGTGCTCGCCGACGCCGTCGACCTCGCTCGGGCCGCACTCGACGAACTCGGAGACGGTGGAGTCGGCGCCTATCTGGGCGTGACGCGCGAGGACGAGTGCTCGGCCACCCATCGTTTCGCCTCGGAGCTGCCGGGTTACCGCGGTTGGCAGTGGGCCGTCGTCGTGGCCGCCGCCCCGGATTCGGATCGGGTGACTGTGAGCGAACTCGTGCTCCTGCCCGGTCCCGACGCGCTCGTCGCCCCCGAGTGGGTGCCGTGGAGCGAGCGGATCCGTCCCGGCGATCTGGGTCCCGGCGACCTGCTGGCTCCCGCTCCCGACGACGTGCGCCTGGTTCCCGGCTACATGCTGTCCGGCGACCCCGAGGTCGATGAGACCGCCCTCGAGATCGGGCTGGGCCGCAAGCAGGTCATGAGTCTGGAAGGTCGCCTCGAGGCAGCGCAGCGCTGGTTCGACAGCGAATACGGTCCCGACTCGGAGATGGCGAAGGCCGCTCCGTCATCGTGCCGCCTGTGTGGTTTCTATCTTCCGCTCGCCGGATCGCTGCGTGCGGCCTTCGGCGTCTGCGGCAACGAGTTCGCCGCCGACGGTCACGTCGTGCACGCCGAGTACGGATGCGGCGCGCATTCCGACACGACCCTGCCCACCGGCGCCGGTTCGCCGATCTACGAGGCGTTCGACGATTCGGCAGTGGAGGTCGTCGAGGTCGGACCGGCCGGCTCGGCGCCTGCGGAGTCCGCGACCACCGAGGTCGTGAGCACCGAGGTCGTGAGCACCGAGTCCACGCCGACCGATTCCACGGACGAGCTCGCCCCCGAGTCGTCTGCCCCCGAGTCGTCCGAGCCGTCCCCGTCCGAGCCGTCCCCGTCCGAGTCGGAACAGACCGACTGACGTGACCCGGCCGGACCCCGCGGATCCGTTCGGGACCGCGGCGTTACGCGAAGGGATCCTCGCGGCCTGGTCGTCGTCGCCCACCCGTCTGCGCGAGGACGCGGCGACCGAGGCCGATCATGTCCGCGCGGGTTACCGCGACCGCGTGTTGACCGAGCTCGCCCAGAACGCCGCCGACGCCGCCGCGCGTGCCGATGTACCGGGTGAGCTGCGTGTCTGGTTCGCCGACGGCCGTCTCCACGTCGCGAACATCGGTGAGCCGCTCCACGAGGGCGGTGTCCACGCGCTGACCGCACTGCGCTCGTCGAACAAGACCGGCGCCGGATCCACCGTGGGGCGGTTCGGTGTCGGCTTCACGGCGGTGCTGTCGGTCTCCGACGACATCGAGGTGCGTTCGCGCACCGGTTCGCTCCACTTCTCGGCCGAGCGCACCCGCGCGGTGCTGGCCGAGCGGAACCTGCCCGAGCCGGAGTCGGGTGTCCCGGCGCTGCGCCTCGTGTGGCCGACGGAGGCCCCGCCGGCGACCGGCAGCGACACCGAGGTCGTGCTGACCCTGCGCCCCGGGGTGGACCCGGTCGCACTGCTCGACGCCTTCCGATCCGAGGCCCACGACATCCTGCTCGAACTCCCGGGCCTGCACACCGTCCTCGTCGCCGACGACGAATTCACCCGTCACCGGCGCGAACTCGACAACGGCCTGTGGGAGGTGCGGATCGGCGATCGCACCTGGTGGGAGTTCGCCGGAGCGTCGGCGCGATGGCTGGTGCCCGTCGTCGACGGGCGGGTCGACCCGGTCCGCAGCGATGTCCTGCGTGCCCCCACCCGCTCCGACGAGGAGCTGTCACTTCCCGCGATCGTCGTCGCCGACGTCGCCATGCAACCCGACCGGAGGCGCGTGCTTCCCGGAGCCCACGTCGAGAACGTCGCCCGCGGATACGCGCGGTTCGTCGCGGCTCTGCCCGCCGAGCAGCGACTCGACCTCGTGCCCCTGCCGGGTTTCGCGCGCAGCGAGGTCGACGAACGCATCCGCGAGGCGATCCTCGACGAGTTGGCTGCCGGCGCGTGGCTTCCCGCCGCCGACCGCAGCGCCGATCTGGTGCCCGACCGGGCCGTCGCACTTCCCGGTCTCACCGACGACCTCGCCGACGTCCTCGGCGAGGTGGTCCCGGGGCTCGTGATCCCCGAGTTGTGCGGGCCGCGACATGCGTCCGCGCTGTCCGCCGTCGGCGTGCACCGGCTCGGTCTCGCGCGACTGGCCGAACTGCTCTCCGGGCACGAACGCGATCCGAAGTGGTGGAACCGCCTGTACGAGGCGCTCACTCCGCTCGTCGTCGACGCGGTCGCGGCCGAGGAACTCGCATCGCTGCCGGTTCCGCTGTCGGACGGACGGACCGTGACCGGCCCGCGTACGGCCGTTCTCGCAACGCAACTGCAGGATATCGGCCCGGTGTCCATGCCGTGGGTGCGTCTCGTCCATCCCGACGCCGCGCATCCGCTGCTCGCCCGGCTCGGAGCCGGCACCGTGACGGTCGAGAACCTGCTCGCCGACCCGGCGCTCGTCGCGGCCGTCGAGGACACCGATCCCGACGACCTCCACCCGGAGGGCGACCTCCCGGCCGGTGAGCTCGCCGACGTCGTGCTGCGACTGGTGCCGCTCGTGTCGCCCGCGGCCGTGCCCCGCGAACTCGGGGCACTGCTGCTGCCCGACACCCACGGCGACCTCGTCCCCGCCGACGAACTCCTGCTTCCCGGTGCACCGCTCGCAGAAGTACTCGTCGAGGACGCGCCCTTCGGCACCGTCGACCCGTCCGTCGTCGACCGGTACGGGGCCGACGCCCTGCGGGCGATCGGTGTGGGCTGGGGATTCACGGTCCTGCGTGCGGAACTGCCGACCGGCCCCGACCACGATCTGCCCGACGAACACCTGTGGTGGGAGCGGCTCGACGACGATCCCGAGGTGCTCGTCGCGGTGCGCGACCTCGATCTCGTCGACGATCGCCGCTGGTCGCGGGCGTTGACCCTGCTGGCCGCCGAGCCCACGACGGCCGAAGCGATCGCCGACCCCGCCGGATATACGGCGTGGTATCTGCGCACCCGCGCGTCGCTCGACGGCCGGCCTCTGGGCCACTACCGGTTCGCCGACGACACCCTCTTCGAAGGTCTGCTCGATCCCTGTACCCACCCCGACGCATCGGCCTTCCGCAGCGCCCTCGCCGGAACGCGGATCGACGACATCGAACTGGCACAGACACTGCTCGACCGGCTCGCGGACGACAGCAGGTCGCCGGGGCCGGCCGCGATCGTCGCCGCGCACGACGCGCTCGCCGCGGCGTTCTCGTCGGGTGGTCTCGATCCCGAGTCGGTCACTCTGCCCGACGGGGTGCGCAGCCTGTCGGGTGTCGTCGTCGACGCAGCCGACGCTCTCGTACCCGACCGTCCGTGGTTCGCGGCCGCGATCCCGCACGACCGCCTCGTCACCGGCGGCAGGGGAACCGCCCACGCGCTCGCGGACGTGCTCGACATCGCCGTGGCGTCCGCGGTGGTCGACGCCGAACCCGTCGAGCAGGGGAGGAGTTCGACGTGGGAGCGCGAACCGGCCGCGGTCCTGGCCGGAATCGTCGCCGGGGTGCCGCTTCCGCGCGGCGTACTCGCGCTGCACGACCGACTCGTCCTCCGCTGCTCCGGAGTCCTGACCGGTGAGGTCGAGGTCCCGTGGTGGGTCGACGCGGCCGGCACCGTCCACAGCACACCGATCGGCCTGGCCGCGGCACTCACCGCGCTCACGGCTCCGGACGTGAGAACCGAACCGTGACGCTCGATGCCGCGGTGCTCGACTGGATGGTGTCGCTCCGCGAGCCGTGGCTGACCACCGCGGTGACCGCACTCACCCACACGGGCGGGGGAGTCGCGACGAGCCTGATCGCCGCGGCGACGACGCTGCTGCTGGTGCGGGCCGATCGTCTGTCCGACGCCGTCCTCGTCGCCGGAGCGGTCCTCACGGGCTGGCCGTTGATGGTGTTGCTCAAGAATCTGTTCGGCCGTGTCCGGCCACCGGAACCCGAACGGCTCCTGGCCCTGCGCACCGAGTCGTTCCCGTCCGGACACGCGATGACCAGCGCAGTTCTGGCCACGGTGCTCGTCGCGGTCGTCGTGCGCACGTGGCCGCGCGGCGATCGCCGCCGGACCGCCGCGACGATCGCGCTCGCCGGTTACACCCTCGTGATCGGGCTCTCTCGCGTCTACCTCGCGGCGCACTGGTTCACCGATGTCGTCGCAGGCTGGATCTTCGGGATCACATGGGCCCTGCTGTGGGTGTGGTTGATCACTCGGGTGCGGATCCGTCGCTGACACCGCTGTGGGCTTGTCGCGGACGGCCGTGGGCGAGGGTCAGTCCAGCCCCGCCTGGGCGCCCCGGTCACCGCGTCGGGCGGCGCGACGCTGCAACAGGAAGAGCGCAGTTCCCAGCAGCCCCACCACGATTCCCGCCACGCAGACCGGAAGCACATCGTCCCGGAGTTCTCCGCCCACCACCGCCACGACGACGGTCGCCACCACCCACAGACCGGTTCCCACGGCAAGCGCGGGGCGAGGGTCGGCGAGGCGTCGGATGCGGGCTGCGACGAGCTGGGCGGGTTCCACGGTTTGCAGATTAGTTCCTTCGCGCTGCAATAATCGGTTCCCGTTGCGACGCCCCGTACTCGACGAGCGGATTTGTGGACATGGCCGTAGGCACCGACTCCAAGCGAACGTCCTTCCTGGACACCTATTTCAAGATCACCGAACGCGGTTCCACCGTGTCCCGAGAGGTTCGTGGCGGCATCGTCACGTTCTTCGCGATGTCGTACATCGTGGTCCTCAACCCGCTGATCCTCGGTAGCTTCTCCGCCGACGACGCGAGCGCGAAGATCGACGTGATGGGCAACATCCTGCCCATCAACCAGGTCGCCGCCGTCACCGCGCTGGTCGCCGGCTTCATGAGCATCGTCTTCGGTGTGGTCGCCAACTATCCGTTCGCCATCGCCGCCGGCCTCGGCATCAACAGCCTGCTGGCGGTGACCATCGCGCCGCAGGTCACCTGGCCCGAAGCGATGGGCCTGGTGGTCATCGACGGCATCATCATCGTCGTGCTGGCCCTGACCGGTTTCCGCACCGCGGTCTTCAACGCGATCCCGGCAGAACTCAAGGCCGCCATCGCTGCCGGTATCGGCGCCTTCATCGCCATGATCGGCCTCGTCGACGCCGGCTTCGTCCGCCGCATCCCCGACGCCGCCGGCACCACCGTCCCTGTCGGCCTGGGCATCGACGGCTCCATCGCGTCGTGGCCGACCTTCGTCTTCGTCGTCGGTGTGCTGCTCATGGGTGTGCTCGTCGCACGCAAGGTGCGCGGCGGACTGCTGATCGGCATCGTCGCCACGACGATCCTGTCGATGATCATCGAGGCCATCGCCGACGTCGGCCCGTCGCTGGGCACCAACCCCAAGGGCTGGAACCTCAGCACCCCCGACGCCCCCGACTCCTTCTTCGGCATCCCGAACCTGAGCCTCGTCGGCAACGTCGACCTGTTCGGCGCGTTCACCCGCATCGGCGTGATCGCCGCGACCCTGCTCGTGTTCACGCTCGTCCTCGCGAACTTCTTCGACGCCATGGGCACCATGACCGGCCTCGGCAAGGAAGCCGGCCTGGCCGACAAGAACGGCACCCTGCCCGGCATCGGCAAGGCCCTCGTCGTCGAGGGCACCGGCGCCATCGTCGGTGGTGGCGCTTCCGCCTCGTCGAACACGGTGTTCGTCGAATCGGCCTCGGGTATCGCGGAAGGAGCCCGCACGGGCCTGGCCAACGTGGTCACCGGTGTGATGTTCCTGCTCGCGATGTTCCTGACCCCGCTGTACGAGGTGGTCCCGATCGAAGCGGCCGCTCCGGCTCTCGTCGTGGTCGGTGCCCTGATGATCGGCCAGGTCCGCGACATCGACTTCTCGGTGTTCGCTGTGGCGCTGCCGGCCTTCCTGACCATCATGGTCATGCCGTTCACCTACTCGATCGCCAACGGCATCGGCGTCGGCTTCATCACCTGGGTGATCCTGCACGCCGCGAGCGGCAAAATCCGCACCATCCATCCACTGATGTGGATCGTCGCAGTGCTGTTCGCCCTGTACTTCTCGGTCGATCCGCTCACGGAACTGCTCACCTAGGCAGCCGACGCGTGTTTCGGGCGATGTGACGTATTCTGCACGCCATGATCTCGGATACACGCGCACTCGCCGGTGACCTCTCACTCGCCGTTGTGCGTCTGACGCGTCATCTGCGGGGGAGACGCACCGATTCCCGAGTTTCTCTGACCCAGATCTCGGCAATGGCCACCCTCGCGCAGGAAGGTGCGATGACCCCGGGGGCACTGGCAGCGCGCGAACGCGTCCAACCACCCTCGATGACCAGGGTCATCGCGTCTCTGCACGAACTCGGTCTCGTCGAGCGGACGCCGCACCCGACGGACGGACGACAGATCATCGTGACGCTGTCCGAAGCCGGGAGGGAATTGCTCGCCGACGAGGCGCAGGCACGCGAAGTGTGGCTGACCGAACGGCTCGACAAACTCGATCCCGACTCGCTCGCCACGTTGCGCGACGCCGTCGGAATCCTCACGGCGCTCGTCGCTGAAGACGACTGACCGCACCGCGGTCGATGACGACCGACCGCACCGCGGTCGTGACGACCGACCCGGTGCGGGAGGGTGCAGGGCCGCTGGGAGAATGACCCGGTGGTTCACGTCATCGACATCGACGATCCTTCCGACCCCCGGGTGGACGACTTCCGCGATCTCAACTCCGCGGACCGTCGGCCCGACCTTCCCGGTGGCAAGGGTCTGGTGATCGCAGAGGGTGTGCTGGTGGTCCAGCGCATGCTCGACTCCCGGTTCGCTGCGACCAGCCTGCTCGGGGTGAGTCGGCGGCTGGACGAACTCGCCGACGACCTGCGTGACGTCGACGTGCCGTTCTACCGCACCGATGCGGCGACCATGGCGGAGGTCGTCGGCTTCCACCTCAACCGCGGGGTGCTCGCCGTCGCGCACCGGCCCGAACCGCTCTCGCTCGACGACGTCCTCGACAAGGCAACCACGGTCGCGGTGCTCGAAGGGGTCAACGACCACGAGAACGTCGGCTCGATGTTCCGCAACGCCGCCGGACTCGGCGTCGACGGTGTGCTCTTCGGGAAAGGATGCGCCGACGCTCTGTACCGGCGTGCGGTGCGCGTGTCGATGGGGCACGTCCTCCGGGTCCCCTTCGCGCACGTCGACCGGTGGCCGTACGACCTGGATCTGTTGCGCAGCAGAGGATTCCAACTGATCTCCCTGACCCCGGACCCACGGGCGATCCCGCTCGCCGAAGCGATGACGGGGGAAAAAGTCGCGCTCCTGCTCGGCGCCGAGGGGCCGGGCCTGACCGAACATGCGATGCGGGCGACCGACGTGCGTGCCCGGATTCCCATGGCTGTCGGCACGGATTCGCTGAACGTGGCCACCGCGGCTGCGATGGCGTTCTACGAGCGGGTGCGGCTTCCGCGATGAGCCAGGCTCGCGGTCCTGCGCCCACTCCCTGGGCGACGGGGCTCACGCTGACGGCTTTATCCTTCGCCGCCACCGTCATCACCGTCGTCGCCTGCGGGCAGGTGCTCGGCCGGATCCATCCGGTCCTCGCCGTCGTCGTCAATGTCGTGACGGTCGCGGGAGTCGCGCCGACCGTGTGGTCGTGGCTCCGGGTGCAGGTACTGCGCTGGCTCGCCGCCGGTTTCCTGGCCGGTGTGCCGTTCGGCTGGCTCGCGCTGCTCGGGTCCTGAACGAGTTCTGGGTGCGATTGCCGGCGGAAAACCCCCAACCTCCATTGGAGAATTCCGACGAAGCGCACACTCGAGATGTCGGGTCATCCGGAAGGAGCATCATGTCACGCAATGTGCATGCCGAGCGGGAGGAAATGTCGGTCAAGCAGGGTCTCGCCGCGGGCACGTCGGTCGGTGCCGCAATCATCATGACCTTGATCGGTGCTCTGCAACTGTTGCAGGGAATTGCTGCGGTCGCCGAGGACGAAGTCTTCGTCGCCGGCCAGGAGTATCTGTTCACGTTCGATCTCACCACGTGGGGGTGGGTCCACATCGTTGTCGGTGTCGTGATGGTGATCGTGGGCATCGCGTTGATTTCCGGGGCGACATGGGCGCGCGTCTCCGCAATGGTCATCGCCGCGCTGTCGATCCTGGTGAATTTCATGTGGCTTCCCTACTACCCAGGGTGGGCGCTTGCGATCATCGCCCTCGATGTAGTGGTCATCTGGGCGATCGCGACCTGGAACCCCCGCGCGGTGTACTCCTGACCGACTCGAGCCGGTACCGAAGCGCGCCGATTGCGCAAACCGATGTCCTCCACCCATGAACGGGCGTATGGTATATCCGGCCCTCCCCGATCAGAGGGACGGAGGTCGTCATGACTGAAGATGGACCTGCCGAAGCCCGAATCGGACAGTCGTCACGATTCGACGCCGGTATCGATGAGTGGACCGGGGGCCGCGAGTAGTGGCAGTGCCGTAGCGGCACACCGCAGGGGGAAACAGGATTCGAGATCTTCATTCTCCGGTGGTTTCATGGGGGCATCGTCCCGCCATCGGTTCGGCCGAGGAGGTTCGGCTATGGATTCATTCTGGGACTACGTGTGGTACACCGTCGTCGTATTCGCCTTCGTGGCATACCTGATCGTCCTGTTCCAAATCATCGTCGACCTCTTCCGGGATCACTCCGTGTCCGGTTGGGTCAAAGCGATGTGGGTCATCGGTCTGGTGCTCCTTCCGTACCTGACAGCGCTGGTCTACCTGATCGTCCGCGGTCGGGGAATGGCTCTGCGGGCACAACAGGCCCAGGCCGAGGCGAAGCAGGCCACCGACGAATACATCCGGACCGTGGCGGTCGGGAAATCCCCGGCTCAACAGATCGCCGATGCCAAGGCCCTGCTCGACTCCGGTGCGATCACGCCCGCGGAGTACGAACACCTCAAGGCGCAGGCGCTCGGCAACGCCACGACCGGACGTGACGGCGTGCCCATCGCGTGAATCGTCGTCGCGGGGAGGGCGCTGCGGACGGAGTCCTCCCGTGGTCGGCTCGTGCGTTCGACGCCTCGTCGCGTCGAGGAGCCGGCGGTCGAAAGTGTAAGGGTGGCAGCATAACCCGCAGGCACCCTTGTTCCTGAGAATCGGACCGTGACCGTTCCTCGCGAGGATCGGCGCACGGTCGATGTCTCCTTCGTACACGAGAGGATTGTCATGTCACAGGATGTACGCCCCGACCGGGGCGGGGTCAGTGTCAAACAGGGCATCGCCGCAGGCACCTCGATCGGAGCAGCGATCATCCTGGCAACTGTCGGCATCGTCCAGATCTTCCAGGGCATCGCTGCGGTGGCCGAGGACGAAGTGTTCGTGCGGGGCGTGGAATACACGTTCAAGTTCGACTTCACCACGTGGGGATGGATTCACATCGTCCTCGGTGTCGTGATGCTGGTCGCCGGTCTCGCGTTGATGAGCGGTGCCACGTGGGCTCGCGTCACGGCCATCATCATCGCCGCGTTGTCGATCATCGCGAACTTCCTGTGGTTGCCGTACTACCCGTGGTGGTCGATCCTGATCATCGCGTTGGACGCGGTCGTGATCTGGGCGATCTCGACCTGGCAGCCACGCTCCGACTACTACTGACGCGACCGTGCAAGAAGACGGCCGCAACGTCCGGGGTGATCCGGGCGCGAACGTCGCGACCGAAGTTCCCCGATCGCGGGCACGGCGGTGGGCACTGCACCTCACACTTCCCGGGTGTTGGGGTGCAGTGCTTTTCGCGTGCCTGTCGTTCACCCCGTCGTTGCTTCCGCGCGGCGGGATCCTGCAGGGGATGATCTGCGGGATCACTGCCGCGATCGGATACGGCCTCGGCGTGCTCCTCGCGTTCGTGTGGCGCGCCTTCGCCGACCGGCCTCCTCGGTCTCCCAAGGCTGCGTCGTGGTGGATCTTCGGCGCCTGCGGGGCGGTCCTCTTCGCGGTCTTCTTCGGGCTCGGCCAGTACTGGCAGCACGAGATCCGTACTCTGATGGGGGTTTCCGAGTACAACCTGGCACTTGCGGTTCTCTCCCCGCTCGTCGCGGTCGTGATGTTCGCTGTGCTGCTGGCGATCGGACGTGGTATCCGCGCCCTGTACCACTGGGCGGCACGGACACTCGACCGGTGGATCGGGCAGCGGGCCGCGAACGTCGTGGGGTGGGTTCTCGTCGCGGGACTCGTGTACGCGATCGTCTCCGGAGTGCTCCTCGCCGGCTTCATCGACGCCGCCAATGCGGCGTTCTCGGCGCGGGACACGAGAACCGAGGAAGGTGTGCAGCAACCGACGACCGCACTCCGCTCCGGTGGACCGGATTCGGTCGTTCCGTGGGATTCTCTCGGGTGGCAGGGGCGGATCTTCGTCGGGCAGGGGCCGACCACCGAACAACTCGGTGAGTTCACCGAAGATCCTGCCCTCGAACCGATCCGGATCTACGCCGGCCTGGCATCGGCGGACGACACCGAGGATCGCGCGTCCCTCGCTGTCGAGGACCTCACCCGGGCAGGAGGATTCGAGCGGAGCAACCTGGTCGTCGTGACGACGACGGGGAGCGGCTGGGTGGACCCGGCCCTGGTGGACTCCGTCGAGTACCTCACCGGCGGCGACGTCGCGACGGTCGCGATCCAGTACTCCTATCTGCCCTCGTGGATCTCCTATCTCGTCGATCAGTCGAAGGCGCGGGAAGCCGGACGCGACCTGTTCGACGCGGTCTACGACGTCTGGTCGAAGCTTCCCCAGGATGCCCGCCCCCGACTGCTCGTGGCTGGGGAGAGCCTCGGTTCGTTCGGCGGGGAGACCGCCTTCAGCGGCGAGTACGACCTGCGCAATCGCACGTCGGGCACGGTCTTCGCCGGACCTCCGAACTTCAACGTCCTCTTCCGGGAGTTCAGCGATCGCCGGGAGGCCGGCAGCCCCGAGATCGAACCGGTCTTCCGGGACGGCCGCACGGTGCGGTTCACGAACGACCCACAGGCGGAGATCCCGCCGACGGACGAGCCGTGGGAGGGGAGTCGGGTGCTGTATCTGATGCACCCGTCGGACCCGATCGTCTGGTGGAGTCCGCACCTGATCACGAGTGAGCCGGACTGGATCGGCGAAGCCCCCGGCCGCGACGTGCTCGAGGACATGGTGTGGATCCCGTTCGTGACCTTCTGGCAGGTCACGGCCGATCTGCCCTTCTCCACGGGTGTCCCGGCCGGGCACGGCCACAAGTACAGCACCGAGTACGTCGACGCCTGGGCTCTCGTCCTGCAATCCCCGGAGATCACACCCGACGACATCGACGAGGCGAAATTCACTGTCGGAGCAGAGGAGTGACGAGTCCGACCGGGAGCGTCGCTCGACGGCACGTCAGTGCGCCGCGAGTCGCCGCCACCAGGAGGTCTTCGGTGCGGGGACGGAGATCTGCGGGACCGGGGTGCGCAGCGTGAAACTCCAGGTGTCGATGTTCCGCGGGTCGAGTTCGTCGTCGCGGCGCCCGACATAGCGGAACCCGAGCCACGCCCCGTGGGCCTCCTCGACGAGCTTGCGAGGGTGGAAGGGCAGGGACTCCGGGGGAGGGGGTACGTTCGGCGGCCAGCGGAGCGGATGCTCGCCCGCCCAGAACGGCCGCTCCCATACGAACGGGATTCCCTGGTCCTCGAAGAACTCGACGGTGTTCGCTCCGAAGCCGCGGCGCAGCCGGCCGCACTCCCACACGGCGAACGATCCCCACGCACCGGCCGGATCGGATGCCAGCAGGCACGTGCGTTCGGCGGCGGGCGTGCGCAACCACATCGTGGGCAGCTCCGAGGGGTGGCGTAGTGCGAATCGGGGGCTCGACACCACCGTCACACCGGGATAGCTACCGACCCGGAACTGTTCGGCGCCATCGTCCTCGCCGGTGCCCCCGGCGTCGGCGAGCGGTACCCGCGCGCCGGGATCGACCTGGAACTCCGGGAACAGACGCGACAGAAGTGCTCGCGCCGCATCGCGGTCCGGAGAGAACTCGCGCAGCACCGCTACGGGATCGGGTGCGTCGACGTACCAGAGCGTCGACACTGTCGCCGACATCGTCGACGACTTCCTCAGACGCGTCCGTTACTGCGCACACCGAGCAGCACGTCGTCCCACGAGGGGAGCGCGGGCTTGCCGCGCTTGTCCTTCGCGGGAGCCTGCGACGCGCGCGATGCATCGGCGTCGTCGGGCACCGTGACGGCGACGGTGGTCTCCTCGTCGGCGACCGGCTCCGGAGCCGGTTCGTCGGAAGCGGGAGCCTCCAGCTCGATCGGGGCGTGACGGTCGGCGTTCTCCACCTCAGTGGAATCGTCGACGTCGCGCGCCGAGTAGACCGGGGTCAGGTAGCGCAGGGGACGGCCGCAATCGGGATCGACGAGATCGGCGGCAATGTCGTCGAGCGCGGTGATCGTGCCGCCGTGAGCGTCGGGCTGGTAGCGCCAGTGCGCGCGGTTCGTGGAACGACCGGCGTGCCACCGCAACTGCGCGACCCAGAAGCCCTCGTCGTCGCGCCAGGCGTCCCACTCGGCTTCGTCGAGGCTGTGCCCGCGAGCGCGGAAGGCCTGCGTGACGATCTCGTGGAGGGTCTCGACGGCGGGACCGTCGGGGCGGACGGGATGGCCCTTCTTGGCCATGTCGGCGGCCCGGGACCGCTCGAGCAGGACGGGATAGGCGAACCGTTCGACCTTGGCGACCGGGACGCCGGCCTCGTCGGCCACCTGTTCGACCGAGGCGCCGCCGCGGATGCGGGCCTGGATCTCGCGAGGGCGGAGCTGGCTGGTCGTCTCGATCTGGATCTGGCCGAGACGGGCCAGATCTCCGCGAGCGGCCGCGCGCAGGGTGTCGTCGACGGGAATGCGGAACTTGTCCCCCGTCGTGGGATCGGCGAGCACCACATGCTTAGCATCGGGCTCGAGACCGACCACTCGAAGCTCTCGCACCTTGACCTCCTCGCGCCGATCGCGATTGACCCGCACGACTGTAACCGACCTGGATATTTTTCGTGGCCGGACACGCCGCGCCACGCCGAGCGACATCGCAAGAAATCCGACGCGGCGCGTTATCGTCCAGGGTTCGCCGAAATGTCTCGATGCGAGGTCGAGACTATGACAACAACGGGGCCGGATCCGACATCGGACCCGGCCCCGCTGTGCGGCGTACTCAGAGCTGGGAGACGACCCAGTCGATGCACTTGGTCAGCTGCGTGACGTCCTCGGGATCGATGGCCGGGAACATACCGATGCGCAGCTGGTTGCGGCCGAGCTTGCGGTACGGCTCGGTGTCGACGATGCCGTTGGCCCGCAGGATCTTCGCGACTTTCGCCGCGTCGACGGAGTCGGCGAAGTCGACGGTGCCGACGACCTGCGAACGCAGCGACGGATCGGCGACGAACGGCGTCGCGTACTCGGAGGCCTCGGCCCACTCGTACAGGCGCGAGGACGAATCCTTCGTGCGCGCCACGGCCCAGTCGAGACCGCCGTTGCCGTTGAGCCACTCGATCTGGTTCGCGAACATCAGCAGGCTGGCCAGTGCCGGGGTGTTGTAGGTCTGGTCCTTGCTGCTGTTGTCGACGGCGATCGGCAGCGACAGGAACTCGGGGGTGAAGCGACCCGACTCCTTGATCTCTGCGACACGCTCGAGCGCGGCCGGGCTCATCAGTGCGATCCACAGGCCACCGTCGGCGGCGAAGCACTTCTGCGGGGCGAAGTAGTACACGTCGGTGTCGGAGATGTTCACCGGCAGGCCGCCGGCACCCGAGGTCGCGTCGATCGCGATCAGGGTGTTGTCGGAACCGGCGGGACGCTGCACCGGAACCGCGACACCCGTGGAGGTCTCGTTGTGCGCCCAGCCGATGAGGTCGGCCGACGCGTCGGCGACGATCTCCGGAGCCGAGCCCGGCTCCGAACCCACGACGATCGGATCGCCGATGAACGGGTTCTTCTTCGCGACCGTCGCGAACTTCGACGAGAACTCGCCGTAGGTGAAGTGCTGCGAGCGCTCCCGGATCAGACCGAAGGCCGCAGCGTCCCAGAAGGCGGTGGTGCCGCCGTTGCCGAGGACGACCTCGTAGCCCTCGGGCAGGGAGAACAGGTCGCGCAGACCCGAGCGGACACGGGCGACGACGTCCTTGACCGGCTTCTGCCGGTGGCTGGTGCCGAACACCGAAGCGCCGACATCGACCAGCGACTGCAGCTGCTCGGGACGAACCTTGGACGGGCCGCAGCCGAAGCGGCCGTCTGCGGGCTTGAGGTCGGCGGGAATGATCGGTGACGCGTCTGCCATCGGAATGCGTGTCCTAAGAGTCGAGGGACATGGTGCACAGGTAGTCTAGACCGCCCCCTCGGAGCCTCCGCCGGGCGCTGGTCGGCCCGGCCGAGGAAGAGGCATCAGCGATGCGTGATCGAATCCCAGCCCGTGACCTCGGAGGCAGGGCGCGGATCGGGGCCGGTGTAGATCGCCGCGGGACGCACGAGCTTGCCCAGACGCTTCTGCTCGAGGATGTGGGCGCACCAGCCGGCGGTCCGTCCGCAGGTGAACATCGCGGGCATCATCGCGGCGGGGACCTCGGCGAAATCGAGGATCACCGCAGCCCAGAACTCGACGTTGGTCTCGATCGCCCGGTCGGGACGACGCTCGCGCAGCTCGGTGAGGGCGGCCTGCTCGAGCGCGGCCGCCGCCTCGAAGCGCGGAGCGTCGAGCCGCTGGGCGGTGCTGCGCAGCACCCGGGCCCGGGGGTCCTCGGCGCGGTAGACACGGTGACCGAAGCCCATGAGCTTCTCCTTGCGGTCGAGGATGCCCTTGACCAGACCGCGCGGATCGCCGGTGCGTTCGGTCTCCTCGATCATCGGCAGCACGCGGGCCGGCGCACCGCCGTGCAGCGGGCCGGACATCGCGCCGACGGCACCGGAGAGCGAGGCCGCCGCGTCGGCGCCGGTGGAGGCGATCACGCGGGCGGTGAACGTCGACGCGTTCATGCCGTGCTCGGCAGCCGACACCCAGTAGGCGTCGATCGCCTCGACGTGCTTGGGATCCGGGTCGCCCTTCCACCGCACCATGAAGCGCTCGGTGACGGTGCTCGCCTCGTCGATGCGCTGCTGCGGCACGGCGGGCTGGTAGATGCCGCGGGCGGACTGCGCCACATAGGACAGGGCCATCACCGCGGCGCGGGCGAGATTGTCGCGGGCCGTGGCGTCGTCGATGTCGAGCAGCGGACGGAAGCCCCAGATGGGTGCGAGCATCGCCAGACCGGCCTGGACGTCGACACGCACGTCGCCGGTGTGGATCGGCAGGGGGAACGGCTCGGCCGGGTACAGGCCGCGACCGAACTCGCCGTCGACGAGCAGGGCCCACACGTCGCCGAAGGTCACTCCCTTCTCGACGAGCTCTTCGATGTCGACGCCGCGATAGCGCAGTGCGCCACCGTCCTTGTCGGGCTCGGCGATGTCGCTCGTGAAGGCGACCACGCCTTCGAGTCCTGCGACGAAATCCTCGGGAACTGACGCGCGCGCTGCCATGACGGTTGGGCTCTCCTCGTTCGAGCACGGCCCGGTCCGAGCCGCGCTGCCGGTGGAATGAGGTCACCGTCAGGTGTGATCGGCGCCCCACTCGGGTCGTCGTGAAAACTGTAGCGCCCGTGGTCCGAGCGTCGCTGCCCGGATGCCGGGAGTACCGTCGTCGTTCGTGCCGTCCGATTTCCCGTTGCCGCGCCCCGAGGGTGACGACCTCGCGCGTATGCGTGTCGACTACAGCCCGTCCGGGCCGACCGACGAGTCCTCGGCCGACCGCGATCTCACCCCCGGCGATGTCGCCGAGGGCTGGCTTCCGCTGGTGCGTACGTGGTTTGCGAACGCGGTCGCCACCGCGGTGCCCGAGCCGAACGCGATGGTGCTCGCGACCGTCGACGAGCGCGGCCACCCGGCGACCCGCACCGTGCTGTGCAAGAAGATCGACGCCGACGGCCTGACCTTCTTCACCAACTTCGAGTCCGACAAGGGCCGCCATCTGGCCGGGCACCCCTACGCGTCGGCGACCTTCCTCTGGCTACCGGTCTACCGGCAGGTGACCGTCCGCGGACCGGTCGTGCGCGTGCCAGACGAGGAGACCCTCGCGTACTGGCAGACGCGGCCACGCGGATCCCGCCTGGGCGCATGGGCGTCGCAGCAGTCGCGTCCCGTGGCCGAACGCGCCGATCTCGAGCACGCCCTCGTCGAGGCCGCCGAGCGCTACGAGGTCGACGACGACATCCCGGTGCCGCCGTTCTGGGGTGGATTCCGCATCGTGCCCGAGTCCGTCGAGTTCTGGCAGGGCCGGCCCAACCGGTTGCACAACCGGATCCGGACCCGCCTGGTGGACGGTCGCTGGATCGCCGAGCGTCTGCAACCGTGAGGCGCCTGCTCGCCGACACCACACCGCTGCGCAACAAGGACTACGCCCGGCTGTGGTGGGCCGGGATCGTCACCGTCATCGGTGCGCAGATGGCGGTCGTCGCCGTACCCCAGCAGATCTACGAGATCACCCGGAACTCCGCTTATGTGGGGTTGACCGGCGTGTTCGGGCTCGTGCCGCTCGTGGTGTTCGGCCTGTGGGGTGGAGCGCTCGCCGATGCGATGGACCGCCGGAAACTGCTCATCGTCACCTCCACCGGTCTCGGTGTCACGTCGCTGTTGTTGTGGGCGCAGGCCGCGATCGGTCTGAACAACGTGTGGGTACTGCTCTGTCTCTTCTCGGTGCAGCAGGCGTTCTTCGCCGTCAACCAGCCCACCCGGGCGGCGGTGATCCCGCGGTTGCTGCCGGTCGGGCAGATCGCGGCGGCCACCTCGCTGAACATGACGGTCGTGCAGTTCGGGGCGATCGCCGGTCCGTTGTTCGCCGGCGCTCTCATTCCCGTCGTGGGTCTGTCCACCCTCTACCTGCTGGACGCGATTTTCCTGCTCGCCACGCTGTGGGCGGTGGTCCGACTCCCGGCGATTCCGCCGCTCGGTGAGGTCACCAAGGCCGGATTGCGCGCGGTCTTCGACGGTTTCCGGTACCTGTCGGGCCAGAAGATCCTGCTGGCGTCGTTCGTCGTCGACATCGTCGCCATGGTGTTCGGGATGCCGCGCGCCCTGTTCCCGCAGATCGCCCACGAGTCGTTCGGCGATCCGGCGCAGGGCGGCTTCGCCCTCGGTCTGCTGTTCGCGGCCATGTCGGTCGGCGCGGCGATCGGCGGCGTCTTCTCCGGATGGCTGCCGCGGGTGCAGCGCCAGGGTCTCGCCGTGATCGTGTGCATCGTCCTGTGGGGCGTGGCGATGGTCGGCTTCGGTGTCGCGGTGTGGTGGGCCGAGCCCGACGGCAGCGGTCTGCTGCTGTGGGTCGCCCTGTTCTTCCTGGCGTTCGGCGGGGCGGTCGACATGGTGTCCGCGGCCTTCCGCTCGACGATGCTGCAGACCGTCGCCACCGACGAGATGCGTGGCCGCTTGCAGGGCGTGTTCATCGTCGTCGTCGCGGGCGGACCGCGCATCGGCGACGTGCTCCACGGCGCCGCCGCAGCGGCCGCAGGCACGGCCGTCGCGGCTGCCGGTGGCGGCGTCCTCGTCATCGTCGGCACGCTCGTGTGCGTCGTCGCCTTCCCGGCCTTCGTCCGGTACCGGGTCACCCGCACCCTCGATTGAGGGTGCGGGTAGCGCGGATCAGTAACGCAGGAGCGCTGCGATCCCGTCGGCGGGGCTCAGACGCTCGTCGATCCGCACCAGGCGGTCGGCTCCCGTCACCGCCGCTGCGACCGGCAGGGCTTCGTCCGCCCGGCACACCCGTTCGTTCTCCGATCCCATCGCCGAGAGCGCGTCGGAGTCCTGGGCGACGACGGACGGATCGTCCCCGACCAGTACGGTCGCGTCCCCGAGATCGCCGATGATCAACGACTCGACCCGACGTTCGCGCAGGGCCGCGGTGACCTCGGCCAGACCCTCGACGGCCAGCCCCGTGCCGGCCCCGGCGCGGAACCGTTCGGCGGCCTCGTCCATCTCGGCGAGCCGCTGCTGGGCGAGCCCTTCGTCGAGGGCGGCCCGGGTCTGCGCAGGATCGGACCCCTCCGCGCGAGAACCGGTCTCCACCTGCACCGCCACGTCCGCCGTGCGGGAAACGAGAGCATCGGCCAGGTCGTTCCGGGAGCGGACCTCACCGATCAGGAAGACCGGGTCCGTGCCGTACTCGTCGGCGAGTTCGGTGACACGCTCCGCCACTTTCGCGATGTTCCGCCGGCGCTGCTCCTCCACCGGAGGTTCCGGATCGCCGTAACCGGGAGTCTGTGCCCCGGAGGCCTTGTGCACGGGGTGGTCGTCTCCTTCGACCGTCTCCTCGTGCACGACGGCGCCGTTGCGGTCGTGAACCGTCAGATCTGCGCCCACGTGGTCGACCCTGACCACGAGATGCGGACGTCCTCGGCTGCCGTGTTCGACGAGCGGAATCAGGTAGGGACCGTCCGACCATCGCACCTCGGTCTGCAGCGGAGGGCGGACCAACCGCTCGTCGACCCATACGCGGTCTGCGTTCGCCACCACCGCGCGGCCGCTCGTCCCGACCGGTGTGGGCCCCTCGGTCACCGCGTGTTCGACGTGAGCGCGCACCTCCTCGGACACCCCCAGTTCCTCGAGCTTCTCGGAGATCGCGCGCCAGGTGAGTTCGGCGACCTTCGCAGCATCCTCGGTCGTGTGCGTGTCCTCGAAGTACACCGAGGCGAACGGACCGGCAGCGGAAGCGAGTTCCTGGAATCGATCGGCCTTCACTGTTGCTCCTTCGTCGTCGATTCACTGTTCCTGTTTCGGGTGCCCGACCCGGTGCGCGGGCAAACGACGACGGCGACGGAGCATCACGTCTCGGGCGGGAACGCTGTCACACCTCGGGCGGGAACGCTCGGGGATCGGCGAGCGGCGCCCGTAGTTCGGTGACGGCGATGCGCGCGGCCTCACCGATCGCTGCATCGACGACCGGCAGTACGGGATCCGCGCGGGCGGCGCGGGTGAACACCGCGACGGCGATCGGATACTCGCCGGGGAACTCGACGACCGCCACCTCGTTGCGGATGATGCCGATCGTGCCGGTCTTGCCGGCGATCGCGACCCCGCGATGCGGGAAGCCCGACGCGATGCGGTGCGGCCAGACCTGGGCGCGCATCACCTGCTGCGCGAAGGCGGTGCTCTCGGGCGAGAGCACCGAGCCCCGACCACACGGCCTCGAGCAGCCGGGTCATCTCCTCCGGGATGGTCGCGCTCGTGTAGGCCGGGTCGTACGCCGAGACCGTCCAGGCCGCGTCGATGTCGGTGAGCGCCCGGAACGCCTCGACGGTGGTGCGGGTGTCCGTCTCCTCGACGAGGCGCTGATAGACGTCCGCCGTGCCGCCGATGATCCGGGTCCGCGTGAGTCCGAGGCGCGCGAGGAGTTTCTCGACGGTGGTCGTGCCGATCTCGCCGAGCAGCACATCGGCCGCCGCGTTGTCGGACACCGTCATCATCGATGCGGCCACGTCGCGTCGGCTCATCGTCACCGGATCCCGGAAGCTCGCGATCCCGGTCGGGCCGGGGGTGCAGTCCGACGGCACGATCCGCAGCTGCCCGGATGCGTCGAGTCGGCCGGCGTCCACCTCCGCGCAGAACGCGAGGAACAGCGGAAGCTTGTACACCGACGCGAGGACCACGCGTTCGTCCCCGCGCACCGACAGCGTCGCCGCACGTGGATCCGAACACCGGCGGGCGTGCAGCCATCCCGTGCACCCGGCATCCGCGAACACCGCGCGGATCCGGTCGACCGCCGTGTCTCGCCGTTCCCCGCCTTTCACCGGACGCGTTCCTTGAACAGCACGCGGTCGAGGGCGTCGACGTGCGCACCGACGTCGGCGTCGGCACGTCGCACGATGCGCACCCGCAGGGCCAGCGCGGACGGAGCCCAGTCCAGCCAGGCCACGCCGGGCACCGAGCCGGGCGGTGAGGTCGACATCCCGAAGTGGGTACCGGCGGCCACGGCGGCGAGCACCGCGCGGTCGTCCGCCGCCGGGGTGGTCTCGACATCGAGTCCGCGTTCGCGCAGCAGATCCTGCGCCGCGTCGAAGGCCGCCGGGTTCCCCGTCCGCGGCGGCGCGGCGAACGTCAGGTCGGAGAGCATCGGCAGACGGGGCCGGTCGGAGCGGGCGCTGCGGTGGTCGGCCGGCACGACCAACCATCGCCGGAGTTTGAGCACCGGGCCGGCCTCGAGTCCTTCGGTCAGAGCCGGATGCTCGACGACGGCGAGATCGCACATGCCCGAGCGGACGGCGTCGACGAGTTCGACCGTGCTCGCGGAACGCGTCGCCACCGTCGCCTCACCGCGTCTGCTCAGAACGGTGACGCACAGGGTGACCAGGCGATCGGGTAGTACGCGGGTGGCACCCCAGTGCAGAAGACCCCGGGCGCGGGCGACGCGCCCGGCCTCGGCGAGGAAACGATCGGCGTCGTCGACGAGGAGACGAGCGCGGGGGAGCAGCTCCGCTCCGGCGGGCGTGAGGACCGCTCCCTGCCTGGTGCGATGCACGAGTTCGGAACCGAGATGCTGCTCGAGTTTCCGAAGTCCTTGTGACAGAGGAGGTTGCGTCATGTCGAGCACCGCCGCGGCCCGGCCGAAGTGTCCTTCCTCCGCGACGGTGACGAAGAACCGGAGGTGGCGGATCAGGTCCATGGCAGGGATTCGATCAGCACGGGCGGACGATTCACCGACCCGGCGTGTCGCGCGGCCGGATCCCGTCCGTCGTCCCCGCCTCCAACGGCGGCGATAGTTCTTCCGACTCGTGCGGACGGCGGGTGGGTATTGGCGGGGCGACTCCCGTCGGTGGTGTCCTGTCGGCATGACTTCCACCGATTCACTTCTCCGGAAAAGATTGTCGCGCAGGGGTTTTCTCCACTCCGCCCTCGCCCTGTCCTCCGTCGTCGCCGCGGCGGCCTGCGGGTCGCCGGACGGTCCGGTCGCCAGGGGGTCGTCGACGACGGCCGATTCGGTACCCGGCACACATCTGCTCGCCGCCGGTGTCGACGAGCGTCTCCGGGAGATCGAGGACCGCTACGCCGTGCGGCTCGGTGTGGTCGCGCAGTCGCCGGTGACCGGGCGCGTCCACACCTATCGGGCCGACGAACGGTTCGCGATCTGTTCTCCGTTCAAGGTTTACGCCGCCGCCGCGATCCTGCGACTCGAGGCGGAAGGATCCCTCCGTCTCGACGAGACCCTCCCGATCGACCCTGAGGACATCGTCGTCAATTCGCCGGTGACCTCGGAACATCAAGGGCGCGTACTGCCGATCGACCGGCTGTGCGAGGCCGCGCTCACCCGCAGCGACAACACTGCCGGAAACCTGATGCTCCAACGGATCGGCGGACCCGGGGCCGTCACCGCCTTCGCCCGTTCCGTCGGGGACGAGACCACCCGGCTCGACCGCTGGGAACCCGAACTCAACGAGGCGGCACGGGGCGACGAGCGCGACACCACCACCGCTGCCGGACTCGCTCGCGGCTTCCGGGAGGTGCTCCTCGGCGCGGGGTTGCCCGCGCCGCAACAGCGGACACTGCTCGGCTGGATGCGCGCCACCACCACCTCGGACACCCGGATCCGCGGGGGATTGCCGCCGGGATGGACATCGGCGGACAAGACGGACGGGGGCAATCACGGGACGGTGAACGACGCCGGGGTGGTGTGGTCGCCGGACGGGCAACCGCTGCTGCTGGCGATCCTGTCGGACTCGACCACCGGCGACCCCGACGCACCCCTCGAGGGCGCGCCCGTCGCGGAGACCACCGCCGTGCTGGTCGACGCACTCTTCGCCGTGCCGTGAGTACAGTGGCCGGCGTGGGGCGCCGGATACGCGCAGATCCCCGCGTAACGACCTTGGTGAGACCCGGGTAGTATTGCCGCAGGTTATCGGCGTGTGCCGGCCTTGCGGCGCAGTCGCGGAGGGTGCGGGCGAGCGTTCGGAACCCACATGGACGACATACCGATCGGGGACTTTCGGCGGACCCTGCCGCAGCGCATACCCCGCGCTACGGCTAGGTTCTACGTGAATGTCCGGAAGTTTCTCGTAGGTCTGAGCTTGAGAGGGATCCTTCGTGCCCGCTGAGAATGACACCAACCCCACCCTCAGCTACCCCGGTGGCGAACACACGATGTCGATCGCCAAGGCGACGGAAGGCAATGACGGTATCGAGCTGGGCAAGCTCCTCGCGGCGACCGGGTACACCACCCTCGACCCGGGTTTCGTCAACACCGCCTCCACGAAGTCGGCGATCACGTACATCGACGGCGAGAAGGGCATTCTGCGGTACCGCGGATACCCGATCGAGCAGCTCGCCGAGAAGTCGACGTTCATCGAGGTCAGCTACCTGCTGATCTACGGTGAGCTGCCGACTGCGGAGCAGCTCGAGGTCTTCACCGACAAGATCCGCCGCCACACCCTCCTGCACGAGGATCTCAAGCGGTTCTTCGACGGCTTCCCGCGCAACGCGCACCCGATGCCCGTCGTGTCGAGCGCGGTCAACGCCCTGTCGGCGTACTACCCCGACTCCCTCGATCCGGACGACTCCGAGCAGGTCGAGCTGTCGACGATCCGTCTGCTCGCCAAGCTGCCGACCATCGCGGCCTACGCCTACAAGAAGTCGGTCGGTCAGCCCTTCCTCTACCCCGACAACTCGCTGTCGCTGGTCGAGAACTTCCTGCGCATGACCTTCGGCTTCCCGGCCGAGCCCTACGAGATCGATCCCGAGATCGCTCAGGCGCTCGACATGCTGCTCATCCTGCACGCCGATCACGAGCAGAACTGCTCGACGTCGACGGTGCGCCTCGTCGGTTCCTCGGACGCGAATCTCTTCACGTCCATCTCGGGCGGCATCAACGCACTGTGGGGCCCGCTGCACGGCGGCGCCAACCAGGCCGTGCTCGAGATGCTCGACGGCATCCACAAGTCCGACGGCGACGTCAAGGACTTCGTCCGCAAGGTCAAGAACAAGGAAGACGGCGTGAAGCTCATGGGCTTCGGGCACCGCGTCTACCGCAACTACGACCCGCGGGCCGCGATCGTCAAGAAGACCGCCGACCGCATCCTCAAGAAGCTCGGTGCGGGCGACGAACTGCTCGAGATCGCCATGAAGCTCGAAGAGGCCGCCCTCACGGACGACTACTTCATCGAGCGCAAGCTGTACCCGAACGTCGACTTCTACACGGGCCTGATCTACCGTGCGATGGGCTTCCCGGACCGCATGTTCACCGTGCTGTTCGCCCTGGGTCGCCTGCCCGGCTGGATCGCGCACTGGCGTGAGATGCACTCGGACCCGACCCTGAAGATCGGCCGTCCGCGTCAGATCTACACCGGTTACACCGAGCGCCCGTACACGTCCCTCGAGGAGCGCTGAACCCTCGGAGCGACCGGAAAGATCGACCGAATCCCGACGAGGAGACACGCATGACAAAGCCTGAAATCGAGTTCCAGGAGGGTCCCGCCCCCACCCAGTTGGTCATCAAGGACCTGGTGGTCGGCGAAGGTGCCGAAGCGGAGCCCGGATCGAAGGTCGAAGTCCACTACGTCGGGGTCGAGTTCGATACCGGTGAAGAGTTCGACTCGTCGTGGAGCCGTGGTGAGTCCATCACCTTCCCGCTGTCCGGTCTGATCGCCGGCTGGCAGGAGGGCATCCCGGGTATGAAGGTCGGCGGCCGTCGCCAGCTGACCATCCCGCCGGAGCTCGCCTACGGTCCCGCCGGGTCGGGCCACCGCCTGTCGGGCAAGACGCTCGTGTTCATCATCGACCTGCTCGCCGTGCAGGTGCCGCCGGAGGTTCCGACGGTCGAGCCGGCGACCGGCCCGGCGCCCGCCGATCTCGTCATCGAGGACATCACCATCGGTGACGGCGACGAAGCGCAGCCCGGCGGCGTGGTCGACGTGCACTACCACGGCGTGGAGTACGACACCAACGATGTGTTCGACTCGTCGTTCGCTCGCGGCGACTCCGTCCGCTTCCCGCTCGGACGACTGATCCCGGGCTGGCAGGAAGGCATTCCGGGCATGCGCGTCGGTGGACGCCGCAAGCTCACGGTGCCCCCGCAGCTCGCGTACGGACCGGCCGGTTCCGGGCATCCGCTCGGAGGCAAGACGCTGGTCTTCGTAATCGATCTGCTCGGCGTCGGATAGCCGGACCCGCAACGACATCCGAGGCCCGCAACACCGGTGAGACCACCGGGGTTGCGGGCCTCGTCTTCGTTCAGCTACGGGGCGCCCCGAGCATCGACAATGCGAGGCCGACGTAGTTGCGGGCCAGATCGTCGACGTCCACGCGGCCGGGCCGGTACCAGCGGGCGACGTCGATCCCCAGCGACAGGATCGCCAGTGCTGCGGTGGGCACGTCGCCGACCCGGAACGCGCCGATGTCGACCCCCGAGGAGATGACCTCACGGACCACCGCGTCGGTGCGCCTGCGGATCTCCGCGATCTCGCGGTAGTGCTCCTCCGACAGCGCATGCAGTTCGTACTGCGCGACCCGGCAGGTGGTGTGGTGCACGGCGTGGATCCGCACGAAACGGTCGACGATGGCGCGGATCCGCTCGATCGGGTCGGTGGAACTCGTGGCGGCGCTCTCGACCTCCTCGAGGACGTGGAGGTGCCCGTTGCGGCCTGCCTCGAAGAGCACGGCCTCCTTGGACGGGAAGTGCACATAGAGCGCTGCGGGGCTCAATCCTGCGCCGACGGAGATGTCTCGGGTGGTGGTCGCGTGGTAGCCGCGGCGTGCGAAGGACTCCACCGCGGAGGCGACCAGCCGGCGCGCGACCTCGGATCCACCGCTCGGGAGCGCTGCGACAAGAGAGGCGTCGGGGGTCTGCTCGGGTGTGTCGGTCACGGGGTCCGTCCTGCGGGTCGCGGAGAAGGCGTCGTTGACATCATGCACCGTCGTTGGTCTACTGAGTGAGCGCTTAGTTCGTTCTGCTGAGTTCGTTCCTGCTGAGTTCGCTCCTGCTACGGCCGATATCCGAGTCGCCCGAAAGGATCCTCGATGCCTTCTCCAGTCCTGTCCCGCCGCGACCTGGACTTCCTCCTGTACGACTGGCTCGACATCGAGTCCCTCACCGCTCGCGACCGCTTCGCCGAGCATTCACGGGAGACCTTCGACGCCGTACTCGACCTGAGCGCCGACATCGCCACCAAGCACTTCGCTACCCACAACAAGAAGGGCGACGCTCAGGAGCCTCGCATCGGCGAGGACGGTCGCGTCGAGATCATCCCCGAGGTCAAGGACGCGCTCGACCTGTTCTGCAAGGCGGGACTACTCGCCGGCGGGTTCGACGAGGAGCACGGCGGCATGCAACTGCCGGTCGCCGTGCAACGTGCCTCGATGGCGTGGTTCCAGGCCGCGAACGCCGGCACCTCGGCGTATCCCTTCCTCACCGCAGCCAACGCGAACCTGCTGGTCACCCACGGCAGCGACGAGCAGATCGAGACGTTCGTGCCGCCGATGCTCGAGGGCCGCTTCTTCGGCACCATGTGCCTGTCCGAACCGCAGGCCGGTTCGTCGCTCGCCGACATCACCACCAGGGCCGTGCCCGCCGCCGACGGCACCTACCGGCTGACCGGCACCAAGATGTGGATCTCCGGCGGCGACCACGAACTCACCGAGAACATCGTCCACCTCGTCCTCGCCAAGATCCCCGGCGGGCCGGACGGGGTGAAGGGCATCTCGCTGTTCATCGTCCCGAAATTCCTCGTCGAGGCCGACGGCACGCTCGGCGAACGCAACGACGTCGCGCTCGTCGGCCTCAACCACAAGATGGGCAACCGCGGCACCACCAACACCCTGCTCAACTTCGGCGAGGGCGTCCACACCCCCGGCGGCGAGGCCGGTGCGGTCGGCTACCTGCTCGGTGAGCCGCACGAGGGCCTGTCGTACATGTTCCACATGATGAACGAGGCCCGGATCGGCGTCGGCTTCCTCGCCACCTCCCTCGGCTACGCCGGGTACCTGCAGTCGCTCGACTACGCCCGTACCCGCACGCAGGGCCGGCCGCTCGGCGCCAAGGATCCGGCCTCGCCGCAGGTGCCGCTCGTCGAACACGCCGATGTGCGACGAATGTTGTTGGCGCAGAAGTCCTATGTCGAAGGCGCTCTCGCGCTGGGGTTGTACTGCTCGAAGCTCGTCGACGTGCAGCGCACCGCCGAGAGCGACGACGAGCGCACCCGCGCCGGTCTGCTGCTGGACCTGCTCACGCCCATCGCGAAGTCCTGGCCGTCGCAGTGGTGCCTCGAAGCCAACAGCCTCGCGATCCAGGTGCTCGGCGGCTACGGCTACACCCGCGAGTTCGACGTCGAGCAGTTCTACCGCGACAACCGACTCAACCCCATTCACGAAGGCACGCACGGCATCCAGGGCCTCGACCTACTCGGCCGCAAGGTGATCATGCAGGGCGGTGCCGCTCTCGCGCTGCTCGGCGAAGCGGTGGGCGAGACGATCGCGCGGGCGACGCAGGCCGGGGGCGACGCCGCCGCCTACGCCCAGCAGTTGGGCGCGGCCGTGGCGCGCGTCGCGGAGACGACCGCGACGCTGTGGTCCACCGGCGATCCCGCTGTGGCCCTGGCCAACTCGTCGGTCTACCTCGAAGCCGTCGGGCACGTGGTGGTGGCGTGGATGTGGCTCGAGCAGCTTCTCGCGGTGGGCGACCGCGAGGGCGACTTCTTCGACGGGAAGCGCGCCGCCGCACGGTATTTCTTCCGTTTCGAACTGCCCAGGACCGGTCCGCAGTTCGATCTGCTCGCAAGCCTCGACCGCACGACCCTCGACGTGTCACCGTCGGTTCTGTAACGACACCTTCCAGGTGACCGTCACCGACCCGCCGACCGGTAACGCATGCCACCGGTCGGCGTAGTCGTCGAAGGTGTCGACGATCCGGTCGACCACCGGGGTGACATCGTGCGCGGACACATATGCCGGAAGGCCCGACGCCAGGCCGCGTCGCGCCTCCCAGACGGGAACGGCGATGCGCGCCAGTGTCTCCGACCTGATCATGTCGGCCTCCGCGCGCGGCGGCATCGCATGCTTCTTCGAGCGCCGACGCCGACCCGCTCTGGTCCGCTCCGCATTGTCGACGGGCCAGAACATGCCGTTGTCGCCCGCGGCCAGCTGCCCGAAGACACCGAGTTCGATACCCGCCTCGTTCTCGACCAGCAGGTGCACGAGGTCGTGGGGGAGATAGGGGTGACCGCCCGGGCCGTTGCGCGGAGCGAGCTCCGGACCGGTGTCGCGGTGCACCGCGATCTCGTACCCGATCCCGGGACCCTTCGTGAAGACGACGCGCATGTTCGTCACGTTAGAACATGTCTCTTATGGGTGGGATCGTCTCCGCGGCATAATGCACTGTCGTGGTCGATGCGTTGTCTTCCCGGCTGGTACCGGATGCGTTGTGGGAGATCGTCGAACCGCTGTTGCCCGGGTTCCGGGCGCGGCCCCAAGGCGGCGGCCGGGCGGCGATCGATGATCGGGCGGTGTTCACCGCTATCGTCTACGTGCTCACCAGCGGCTGTGCCTGGCGGCACCTGCCGCCGTCGTTCGGGGTCGGCGTTCCGACCGCGCATCGCCGCTTCACGACCTGGGTTCGGGCTGGGGTGTTCGACGAGCTGCACCGCCGGGTCCTCGATCGGCTCGGCGCCGGTGGTGACTTGGACTGGTCCGCCGCGATCCTGGACGCAGCGCACGTCCGGGCGAAAAGGGTGGCTCTCTGACCGGTCCCAGCCCGGTCGATCGAGGTAAGAACGGCTCGAAGATCCACATCCTCTCCGACGCCGACGGCATTCCCCTCGTGACGGCGGTGACCTCGGCGAACACACACGACAGTGTCATGCTGCAGCCGATGGTCACTGCGATTCCGGCGGTGCGCTCGCGTCGCGGTTCGTGCCGCTGCCGGCCCGGACGGTTGCGGGCGGACAAGGGTTACGACTCTCCCGTCCACCGCCGGTGGCTGCGGGCACGGGGCATCGTCCCGCGCATCGCCCGTCGCGGCGTCGACAGCAGCGAGCGTCTCGGCCGTTACCGGTGGAAGATCGAACGCACTTTGGCATGGCTGAGTGGCTATCGCCGGCTGACGATGCGCTACGAACGCCGCGGTGAGTACATCGCTGCCTTTCTCCAACTCGCGGCCGCGTTGACCTGCTTCAAGAAACTGGCCAAATGAGACATGGTCTTAGGAACCTCATGGTGGAGTACACGAAGCCTTGGCTACATGCGCAATCGATTGTCGACTTCGACCGGCAACTGCGCATGCTCGTGATGGACTCAGGTTGGTCACGCACGCGAACAGGTCGGGGCAGTGCCTTCGGAGATCGCCGGGAGCGACAGCAGGCAATGACCAGGCTGGATGAGCAGTGTCGTTTGCGGCTTGTCAGTACGATGCACGCCCACCGCTTGCGTCATACACGGCACCGGTGGAGAAACTCAGAGCGTTCGACGACAACCAGGCGACGAGTTCGGCGATTTCCTCGGGTCGGCCCATACGTCCCATCGGGGTCAAGCTCTGGGAGCGCGCGAGGATTTCCGGGTCGGTGCCGGTATTCATCGGACTTTCGACGGCGGCGGGTGCTACGACGTTGACGAGGACGCCCGTGGTGGCGAGTTCTTTGCCGAGCGATTTCGTCAGCGCGACTACGGCAGCTTTCGATGCGGAATACGCGCTCTGATTGGGGTTGCCGTCCTTGGCCGCGATACTGGCAAGGTTCACGATGCGTCCCCATCCGGTGTCGACCATGTCGGGGAGGAAGGCGCGGCATGTGAGAAAGGTGCCGTCCACGTTGACGCGGAAGGTGCGGTGCCAGTCTGCAAGCTCCGTGCGGGTGACCGGTGTCGACGGGCCGATGATTCCTGCGCTGTTGACGAGAATGTCGACGGGACCGATTCTGGTTCGAAGTTGCGCGACAGATTCGGGATCGCCGACGTCGACGTGCTCATCTGCGTCTGGAGTCAGGTCGGCGGTGATGACGTGAATGCCTCTGTCGGACAGGAGTGTCGCGCACGCGGCGCCGATGCCACTGGCACCGCCGGTTACGAGTGCTCGTGCGCCCTCGGGGTAGGTGATCATCGGTTTCTCCTGGTGGATTGTGTGAGAATCGAGCACGCATCATGTAAAAATTGAGCTTAATTATGCTCATACTGTGTTTGAAATTGATATACGGCTGCGGTGTGCACGTCAACCCGCGGAAGGAGACGAGTCGTGGAAATCCGCTGGTTGCAGGCTTTCGTGGCGGTCGCAGAGGAGTTACATTTCGGGCGTGCGGCCCAGCGTCTGCAGATGGCGCAGTCCCCTTTGAGTCAGACTGTACGCAAACTCGAGAAGGACATCGGCGTACCCCTGTTCGAGCGCAACACCCGCAGTGTGGCGCTCACGGCGGGTGGTCATGCTTTTCTGCCGCACGCCTACCACATTCTGGAGAGCGTGGAGACTGCCCGCCAGGCCACCCGCGCGTCGGCGGGAGGTGTATATGGGCGCATCAAGATCGGTTTCACGGGCGTGCTCAACCACCTGTCGCTCCCGCCGCTCACCCGGGCGCTGCGGCAGCGATATCCCGATATCGAACTCACGCTGGTCGGCCGCATCATGACTCGCGATGCAGTTGCACAGTTGGAAAGCGGTGCGCTGGATCTCGCGTTCGTCGGCCTGCCGGTGCAATCGGCGGGGGTGAGCACTCGACTGATCCGTCGCGAACCGTTCGGCGCGGTTCTCCCGGTGGATCACCCACTGGCCGGTGAGACCGCCATCGACCTGCGGCAGCTCGCCGACGACGGTTTCATCACCACTCCGATCTCGGCGGGATCGTCGCTGCAGGAGGTGACGATGCGGGCTTGTCTCGACGCCGGTTTCCGTCCGCGTGTGGTGCAAGAGATCACCGACCCCTACATGATCCTGCTGCTCGTTTCGACGGGAGTGGGCGTGGCGCTCATGACCTCGGGGATGGCGCCGATCGCCCCGCCGGGCACGGTGTTCGTGCCCCTCGCCGGCGAACCGGTCTACATGCTGCACGGTCTGGGCTGGTCGCCCAAACGGGTCTCTCCGGCGCTGGACGTCGCTCTTCGGCTCGCTGAGGAGATCCTGCCGACCCCGATTGAGACGTAAAAGGTCTTTTTACAAGACTTTTTCAGTGTTGGACTCGACATAGTGGCGCGTGACAGTCTCTGTTCGTCCCGACGAGTGTGAGGGTCGTTACAACAACGATCGCCTCAGTGTTCGTCGGATTCCGGGACGAAAGGAAAACCATGACGAACAGTCACACGTCGGATCGCGACGGGCACCGGACCGCCAATGCCCGCAGGGCCGCCATCTCAGGATTTCTGGGTAGCACGCTCGAGTACTACGACTTCTTCATCTACGGATCGGCCGCGGCGCTGGTCTTCGGGCACATCTTCTTCCCCGGAGGCGGCGCCACCGCGACTCTGCTGTCCATCAGCACCCTCGGCGTCGCCTACGTCGCCCGTCCTCTCGGCGCGGTGCTGTGGGGGCACTGGGGCGACAAGTTCGGCCGACGCAATGCACTGCTGGCCTGCCTGCTCATGATGGGCATCTCGACCTTCGTCATCGGCTGTCTGCCCACCTACGACCAGATCGGTATGGCCGCGCCCGTCATCCTGGTGCTGCTCCGCTTACTGCAGGGGCTGTCCGCCGGCGGTGAATCCCCGGGCTCCTCGTCGCTCACCCTGGAACACGCCCCGGCCGGGCGTCGCGCATTCTTCACCTCCTTCACGATGAGCGGCATCATGTTCGGCATCGTCATTTCGAGTCTGGTGTTCATCCCGGTGGCCTCGCTGCCCGACGACGCGCTCTACTCGTGGGGCTGGCGGGTGCCGTTCTGGCTCAGCATCGGTGTCACCGTCATCGCGATCTGGTTGCGCCGCAAGCTCGACGAGCCCGAGGTGTTCGAGGAGATCCAGGAGAGTGGGGACACAGCGGCACTACCGGTCGTAGAGATGTTCCGCTCCCACTGGCGCGCAGTCATCCGCATTGCCCTCAGCGCCACATTCGCGATGATCAACACCATCGTCAACGTCTTCGCGCTTGCATATGCGGTCGACGTCCAAGGGATGGAGCGCTCGACGATTCTATGGGCGATCGCCGCGGCCAACTTCGTCGCCGTGCTCACTCAGCCCCTCTTCGGCATCCTCGCCGACCGCATCGGCCGCAAACCGGTCTTCGTGTTCGGAGCACTCGGTTCCGGTGCCATGGTCTTCGCGTTCTTCGCCGCCATCGGAACCGGTAGCGCACCCATGGTGTTCGCCAGCGGAATCATCCTCATCGGCTTCTTCTACTCGATGCCCAACGGCATCTACCCTGCCTACTTCCCCGAGCAGTTCCCGGCCAAGGTCCGCTACACGGGCATGGCGGTGAGCCTGATGCTCGGTCTGCTCGTCGCCGGGTTCACCCCCGCCGTCGCCCAGATGCTCTCCGCGGGCGACACGGCGAACTGGGTTCCGGTCGCGACGATGTGCATGGGCTTCGCGGTGCTTGCCGCGGCCGCTGCGCTGACCGGCCCTGAGACGTACCGGACGCCGACCGAAGAACTCGGAGAACCGAAGCGTCCGGTACGGACGGTGGCGACGGACGGCCTCGTGCGCGCCGACGCCTGACCGATCGACCCGCCTCGGTGCTCGATCTGAGCACCGAGGCATCTCTTTCACGTAGGAGCACATCGTGTCCACCACTGCTTCGCACCGCATCGGGCTCGTCGGTGCCGGTATCGCCTCATCGCTCTCACCCGCACTCCACGAACATGAAGCCGCCGAACTCGGCGTCACCGACTACCGCTACGACCTGCTCGACCTCGACGCGCGGCGTGTATCGGTCGAGCACACAGCCGAGTTCGTCCGCGCCGCTGTGCGCGAGGGCTACACCGGTTTGAACATCACTCATCCCTGCAAGCAGCTTGTCATCCCGGCTCTCGACGCACTGTCCGACGATGCCCGCCTGCTCGGTGCCGTCAACACCGTCGTGGTCCGCGACGGCCGGTTGATCGGGCACAACACTGACCACAGCGGATTCCTCGCAGCGTTGCAGCGGGGGCTACCGGGTGCTGCGCTGGATTCGGTGCTGCTCGTCGGGGCGGGTGGGGCCGGCTCGGCCGTGGCATACGCACTCGGCGCAGCGGGCGTGAAGGACCTGACGATCTCGGATGTCGACCCGGCCCGTGCTGCAGATGTGTGTGCCCGCGTGGCCGCGGCGTTCCCCGCAGTGTCCGTCGAGCCGATCGCTGCCGCAGACCTCACCGAAGCCTTGCGGACGAGCCGCGGGGTGGTGAACGCGACGCCGATCGGCATGACCGGACACCCCGGAACTCCGTTCGATACGACCGAGCTGCGGTCCGACCAGTGGGTCGCCGACATTGTCTACCGGCCTCTTCGGACCGAAGTGCTATCGGCTGCAACGGTACTCGGGTGTTCGGTGCTCGACGGCGGGCAGATGCTCGTGGCCCAGGCCGCCGATACCTTCGCCTTGCTCACCGGCGTTACACCGGACGCTAACCGCATGCGTGAGCACCTCGGTGAACTGCTCGCACAACGGGACCTCGCTGCCGCGACCACGACGACGAAGGACATCCGATGACCACCCCGCCCTACGCCCAGCCCCTCGACCTCGGCCCGGTCCGGCTACGCAACCGCTTCGTCTCGGCTCCGATGGAACGCAACTATTGCGCCCCCGAGGGCAGCATGACCGACGAGTACATCGCCTACCTCGAACGCCGCGCCGCTGGGGGAGCAGCGCTGGTGTTCACCGAGGCCAGTTACGTGCGTGCGGACGGTAAAGGGCGCATCCGGCAGATGGGTGTCGACGACGACGACCGCATTCCCGGTATCGCGCGGTTGGTCGACGCGGTGCACGCCCATGGTGCCCTCGTCGGGGTCGAACTCAATCACGGTGGCCGCACCGCGCAGGGTGTGATCAGCGGATTCGTGCCCGTCGCACCCACGCCGATTCCGTGTGCTGTGGTGGGCGGTGAGATGCCCGAACAACTCGACGACGCCGACATCGAGCACATCATCGAATGCTTCGGCGAGGCCGCGGCGCGATGCGAACAGGCCGGCGTCGACGTGATCTCGTTGCACGGCGGCCACGGTTATCTCATCCACCAGTTCCTCTCGCCCGCCTACAACAAGCGCAACGACAAGTGGGCCGAACCCACCTTGTTCGTCAACCGCGTCATCGACACCGTGCGTGCTATGGCTCCCAGGGTGGCGCTGGGACTGCGGTTCTCCGCGTTCGAAGGCGTCGACGGTGGCCTCGACACAGCCACCACCCGCGAGCGTATCAACGCGATCGACACCCACCGCCTCGACTTCCTCGACGTATCGGCGGGCAACTACGAAGCGGGCCAATGGATCATCCAACCGGGCGAATGGTCCCGGGGACTCCTGGCACCCCACGCCGCGCCGTACACACGAGACTTCGACATTCCGGTCGGTGTCGCCGGACGAATCAACACACCCGAGGTTGCCGAGCACATCATCGCCTCCGGTCAGGCCGATTTCGTGAGCATGGCCCGCACTCTGCACGCCGACCCGGAGTTCCCGAATCGTGCGCTGGCCGGCACCCGTTACCGCCCGTGCATCGCGTGCAACTACTGCATCGACAGTCTGGCCGCCGGTCCCGTCCCGTGCTCGGTCAACCCGTGGGTCGGCCGTGAACTCGAGCAACCCGCCGGCCCCGCCCCCGCTCCGGTGCGGGTCGCGGTGATCGGCGGCGGACCGGCGGGCCTGTCGGCGGCGCGCGAACTCGCCGCGGCCGGCCACCACGTCGACCTCTACGACGAACGAGGGTCCCTCGGAGGTGATTTCGCGCTGGCTTCGGCCCTGCACGAATACCCCGAGTACCACCGCATCGTCGACTGGTATCTCGCCGAACTCACTGACCTGGACGTGGTGTGCCACACCGGCATCAAGGTCGACGCCCACACTCTGGCCGCCGAGGACTTCGATGCGATCGTTCTCGCGACCGGCGGCGCCGGCCCCGCCCTGGATGTGCCGGGCGTGGAGACACGGCGAGTGCGGGACGTGCGCGAGTTTCTCGCCTCGGGGGATCCGGCACCTGCGGCGGTCACCATCTTCGGTGCCGACCGTGAAGCGGCGGCCGTGGCCGACGACCTGCTGCAGAAGGGCACGCAGGTCGTCATGATCGGCCCGCAGGAGACCATCGCCCACGATGTCGGCCGCCGCGCCAAGATCGTGCTGCTGCCCCGCCTGGCGGCGGCCGAGAATTTCACCGCCCACCTGTCGTCGATCCTCGTTCGCCTCGACGCTGATCGTGCGGTGATCTCCACGAACGGTCGCGAGCACACAGTGCCTGCCCCGGGCGAACTGCTCGTGTCCCAGGGCATCGAACCGCGCACCGAGCTGCTTCCTGTGCTACGCGCGCTCACCCCACGGTTCGGTGTCCACAGTGTGGGCGATGCGAGCGGAGACGGCGGATCGATCCACACCGCCAATATCACTGCCGCCGACGTCGCTGCGCGCATTACTGCAACTGCCCACACCCACGTGGAGGTTCTCGCATGACCACCGACACCACCACAGTGACGCACCGCGACACCGTGCGCGCGGCGCTGCCACCGATGGGGCTGGGCACCTGGCCGCTGGCAGGCGCGGAGGCGACGAAGTCGGTGCTCAGTGGTATCGAGGCCGGCTACCGGCTGATCGACACCGCGTCCATCTACGGGAACGAGGACGCGGTCGGTGTGGCGCTTGCCGAATCAGGTCTGCCCCGTGACGAACTCTTCGTCACCACGAAGATTCGCGGCAACGATCAGGTGTCCGGCGACGTGCGAGGTGCGCTGGAGCGGAGCCTCGAGAATCTCGGGCTCGACCGTGTCGACCTGTATCTGATTCACTGGCCGCTGCCCCGGATCGACCGGTACTGCGCGACCTTCGAGGCAATGCTGGCGTGCCGCGACGCAGGCCTGGTCCGCTACGTCGGCGTCTCCAACTTCCTCGGCCATCACCTCGTCCGGGTGGTCGCGGCCACCGGAGAAGCGCCGGCCGTCAACCAGATCCAGATGGACCCGTCGCTGGCCCGGATCCCGGTCCGGAAGGCAAACGACGCGCACGGGGTGTTCACGCAGTCCTGGAGCCCGCTCGGCCGCGGTGACGTGCTGGGCTCTGCCGTGGTCACCGAGATCGCCGCCCGGATCGGCGCGACCGCTGCCCAGGTCGTGTTGGCCTGGCACCTCGCGGCGGGTGTCGTGCCGGTCGTCCGGTCTGCGAATCCCGTGCGCCAGGCCGAGAACCTGGCAGCTGTGAACATCACGCTGACCGGCACCGACCTTGCGGCGCTCGACAGGCTCGATCGCGGTGAGGATGAGGCCCGCGATGTCGAAGCGGAGGAGCATTTCTGATGGCGTCTCTGAGAGTGGGCATCGTCGGCTGCGGCAAGATCGCGGGCAACCATGCGCGGGCCCTGCAGCAGGTACCCGGCGTCGAGGTGGTCGGCTGCTCCGACCTCGACCTCGATCGGGCCCGGTTCTTCGCCGCCAGGTACGGGATCGCGAATGCTGTCCGCACTGTCGACGAGTTGATAGCCCTGGGGATCGATGCATGCACTGTCTGCACGCCGCACCCGGTGCACGAACAGATCGTCGTCACCGCCGCCGAGGCCGGCGTCCACGTGCTGTGCGAGAAGCCGATTGCAGTGGACGTCGCCGCGGCCGACCGGATGATCGAGGCTGCCGACCGGGCCGGCATCACGTTCGGGGTGCTGTTCCAGCGCCGTTTCTGGCCCGCCGCCCGCCGGATCCGCGAGGCGATCGACGACGGCACGCTCGGCACCCCGACCCTCGGTGAGGTGTCGGTGATCCTGCACCGCCCGTCCGAGTACTACGCGGCGGACGCCTGGCGCGGACAGTGGGACACCGATGGCGGGGGTGTGCTGATGACCCAGGCTGTGCACCAGATCGACATGCTGCAGTGGTTCATGGGTGAGGCAGTCTCGGTGAGCGGTCACATCCGCACCCACACCCACGGCGCGCACATCGAGACCGAGGACAGCGCGTCGGCCGTGGTCGCGTTCGCCTCCGGTGCGACCGCGACGATCACCGCGACCACCGGCGCGAACTACAACCTCGGCAACCGGGTCACCGTCATAGGCGGTACCGGCGCGATCGCCAGTGTCCTCGAGTTCCCCGAGGGCCGCGAAGGTGTCAACGAGATCTGGACCGTGCCTGGACAGCTCGCGCTCGGCACGCCGTTCTCGATCGACGTCCACGCCAACCTGGACGTCGCCGACGTCAATGCAGGTCTCACTGACTTCCACACCCTGCAGGTGCAGGACTTCGCCGATGCCGTCCTCACCGGGCGTGAGCCCGCCGTCACCGGGCGTGATGCCCGCGCTTCCCTTGCGATCGTTGCGGGCATCTACGAGTCGTCCCGCACCGGACGCGTCGTCAATCTGCAGGCCACCGCACATTCCGCCATGAAAGTGAACCGATGATCACCTCTGAAACACCCACCTCCACATTCGACGTCGTCGTCGTCGGTTCCGGCGCGGGCGGATTGTCCACCGCGGTCGCGGCCGCTCACAGCGGCGCGTCGGTCCTGGTGGTCGAAAAGGCCGACGTGTGTGGCGGCGCCACCGCATGGTCCGGAGGCTGGATGTGGACCCCGCGCACCCTGTTCGCGCGCGCCGACGGAATCGACGAAGACCGCGCCCTGCCCCGCACCTATCTCGAACACCGGCTCGGCGAAAATTTCGACGCCGACAAGGTCGATGCACTGCTCGACGGCGCCCCCGAGATGGTCGAGTTCTTCGAGACACGTACGGCCCTGCAGTTCGTGCCCGGCGCCGGTATCGCCGACATCCACGGCGATACCCCCGGGGCCGGTACCGGCCACCGCTCGGTCGGACCGAAGCCGGTAAGCCTGCGCACACTCGGTCCCGACGTCGCGAAACTGCTGCGCCGTCAGCTGTACGAGACGTCGTTCCTCGGCATGGGCATCATGGCCGGCCCGGATCTGCAGGCATTTCTGCACTCGACACGGTCACCGAAGGCATTCGCGCACTGCGCGCGCCGCGTCAGCACGCACATGTTCGACCTCGTCACCAAACGGCGCGGTCAGCAACTGGTCAACGGCACCGCGCTCGTCGGTCGCCTGTTGCGGTCGGCGCTCGATGCCGGTGTCGAGTTCCGGGTGTCCACTGAGGCCACCGCGCTCGACACCGACGACGGTCGGGTGAGCGGAGTGCGCCTTACGGGCCCCGATGGGGCATACACCGTCGTCGCCCGTAAGGGGGTCGTCCTCGCCACCGGTGGATTCACGCACGATCTCGATCGGCGCAGAGAGTTGTTCCCGCGTACACCTACCGGGCGTGAGCACTGGACCCTCACTCCGGCGACCACCACCGGAGACGGGATCTCGCTGGGCGAATCGGTCGGTGGCCGGCTGGACCGCACACTCGCCTCGCCGGTCGCGTACTGCCCTGTCTCCCTGGTCCGATACCGCAACGGCAAGCAGGGAGTCTTCCCGCACATCATGGACCGCGCGAAACCCGGCGCCATCGGCGTGTTGGCGAACGGCCACCGATTCGTCAACGAAGCGCTCGGCTACCACGACTACACGCTCGCCATGATCGAACAGGTCCCCGAGGGTGAGGAGGTCTGCTCGTGGTTGATCGCCGACGCGCGCTACATGAAGTACTACCCCCTCGGCATGGCCAAGCCGTTCCCGATCCCCACCTGGCCGTACCTACGTTCGGGGTACCTCACCCGCGCCGCCACGATCCGGGAACTCGCCGAGAAGATCGGGGTCGACCCGGACGGGCTCGACAAGACCGTCACCGTCTTCAACGAGAACGCGCGGGTCGGGCAGGATCCGGAGTTCGGCCGCGGCTCGACCTTGTTCAATGTCCGGTCGGGTGACGCCGACAACCCGTGGCCCAATCCGTCGTTGGCTCCGCTCGAGAAGGGGCCGTTCTACGCAGTGAAAGTGGTTCCCGGCAGCTTCGGTACGTTCGCCGGCCTCGTCACCGACTCGCAATCCCGCGTTCTGGACTCCGGTGACGAACCCATCGAAGGCCTCTACGCCGTAGGGGTGGATCAGGCGAGTGTGATGGGCGGTCACTATCCGTCCGGTGGTATCAACCTCGGCCCCGCCATGACCTTCGGCTATCTCACCGGACGCCGACTCGCCTCGACCACAGGAGCCTCCCGATGACCGCACCCCTCGGACTTGCCGCGCTCACCGTCCTGGACACCCCGCCGCTGCAGCACATCGACCTCGCCGAACGCCACGGCTTCGACACCATCGGCCTGCGCCTACTACCCGCTGCACCCGGCACCACCGCCTACCCACTGCACGAGGATCCCGCCACGCTCGACGAACTCGTGCACCGCCTCGCAGATTCGCCTGTCGAGTTGTTCGACCTCGAAATCATCCGCATCGCAGAGGGATTCGACACCTCGACCTATCGGCCGCTGCTCGAAGCAGGAGCACGGCTCGGCGCGCGGGCCGTGCTGGTCGGCGGCGACGATCCCGATCGTGTCCGGTTGACCGAGTCATACGCGCGCCTGGCGGAGATGTGCGCCGAGTACGGCATCGTCGCGAGTCTCGAGTTCATGCCGTGGACCGCCGTTCCCGACGCCAGAGCGGCGGTGGACATCGTGTCGCAGGCCGACGGGCCGGCACGCAGCGTTCTCGTCGATGCCCTGCACGTGGACCGTTCGGGTACGACCGTTGAGGATCTCGCCGAGATTCCTCGCGAGTGGCTGCACTACGCGCAGATGTGCGACGGATCCCACCCTGTCCCGGAGGACGACGCAGAGCTGATCCGGCACGCACGGGAGGAACGGCTCGTTCCGGGAACGGGGGGAATCGACCTGCGAGGAATCTGGTCTGCCCTACCGCAAGGTCTCCCGGTGAGCATCGAACTTCCCAACGAGCCGCTGCGCCGGGCACTGGGTGACGATGCGTGGCTCGACAGGATCATCAGCGCTACACGAAAAATGATCGCGCCGATGCAGACTGTGTGACGGGATCCGGAACCATCGAGGTGTACTCGTTAGTTGAGGAAGTAGGCGAGGACTTTCTCGACGGAATCCAAGACCTCTTCTGAAGCCACCCCAAGCTCGAGTGCGAGCTCGACGGATCCGAGGAGAGCATCTTCCACGTCAGGCGAAAAGGCCCGTTCGAGCACTCCAAGATAGTCGGACATGCTGGCATCGAGCTACCTCACGTGTGCTTCATGGCATTGGTACGCACCCACCCGAGGGGCATGGTCACCCACGCGTGGCTTACACGGTGTTCTGTTGCGTAGCTGCGTCCCGTCCGGCCAGGTAGCCGAACACGAGTCCGAGCGAGATGGTGCCGCCGGCACCGCCGTAGAAGCCCTTGGTAGGTGCGCCGCCGGAGTTACCCGCGGCGTACAGGCCGGGGATGACCTCGCCTTCGGTGTCCAGTGCTCGTCCGTTCGCGTCGGTCTTCGGCCCGCCGACGGTGCCGAGTGCGCTGGCTTCGACCTTCAGTGCGTAGAACGGCGCGGTATCGACGGTGCCGAGAACGCTCGACTTCGGGCTGTTCAGCACGGGCCGGATGATCTTCGCCAGCGGGCCGACGACGAGCGATCGCAGGCGTTCGGGATCGTTCTTCCGCGCGACCCTTCCGGCGAGTTTGTCGACTACTGGGCCGATGGCCTCGGCGAGGAGTGTGCGGGCCTTCGCGGTGGCGGCGGGGAAGCGGTTGTCGGGAGAGTACTTGCCCAGTCGCGGGTAGTAGGCGCCGAAGTACCGGTCGAACAGGGTATCGCCGCGGTGGAACTGCGGGTCGTGGCCGCGGGCGGCGTCGGGGTTGAACCGGTCGACCGTGCGGAGCAAGCCGACCTCGTCCACGCCGATCTTGCTCGCCAGCTCGGCGAGAGTTTCTGCCTGGTAGAGGTATTCGGGTTTCTCGCCACCGGGGGTGACTCCGAAGATGCCGAATTTCGTCCAGTACTGATGATCGAAGATCAGCCATGCGGTGGCGTTGGGCATGGTGCCGGTCTCCGGGTCCACCTCGCGCATGATCTTGCCGAACTGGTCGTAGGCCAAGGCCTCGTTCGCGAAGCGTTCGCCCTTGCTGTTGACCATGATGCTGTGCGGTAGGGCACGTTCGCCGAGGAAGACGCGGCTGAGGGGCGTGCCTTCGAGCTCTTCGCCGGGCAGCTGCACGCCGGGCATCCACCAGGCGTCCTGCATGCCGGTCAGGTCGGCGCCCACTTCCTCGGCCAGCTGCACGGCGATGCCGTCGTGGCCCTTGGGTGAGACCTGCACACCGAACGGTGCGCCGAGGTGAGTCGTCGTCAGCTCGGGGGAGCTCTCGTATCCGCCGCTGGCCAGCAGAACACCCTTGGTGGCGCGGACCGTGTGTTCGGCACCGCCGGCCGTCACAACGACGCCCTTCACCTTGGAGTCCTCGATCACGAGCCGGGTGGCGGGTGCCTCGACGCGCACGTCGACACCGTTGCGCAGGTTCGCTTCGAGCAGTGCGCCGATCAGGGCCGGGCCGGCGAGCCAGACTTCGTCGATGCCGATGCCGCCCAGCAACCAGAAGGGAAGTGGGTTCTTGGCCATGCCCGTGGTGAGAGCCGGCCGGACATATCTTGCGGCTTCACCGAGTCCCGCGGGGGAGTAGGGGCCGGGGAACAGTGCGCGGCCGACGGACGCGCCGTCGATGTCGGAGCGGTAGTCGGGCCAGATCGTCGGGATCCACCCGAACGAGGTGTTCTCTTCGATGTACCGGGCGACGGAGGGGCCGGTTTCCAGGAATTTCTCGATCATGGTGTGGTCGAGGATCTTGTTGCGTCCCTCGCCGTAGATGTAGCGGCGGGCCTGGTCGAGGTCGTCGTTCACCTTCAGGTCGTCGGTGGAGAAGCCGTGGTTCGGGATCCAGGCCGCGCCTGCGGAGATGCCGGTGGCGCCGCCGACGAGTTCGCGGGATTCGACCACAAGGACTCGTGCGCCTTCCTTGGCGGCGGTCAGCGCCGCCATCAGGCCGGCTCCGCCGGAGCCGACGATTGCGACGTCCACCTCCTGCGGGATGCCCTTGTGGGGCACCGTTCCGATGGAACCGCTGAACTGAGTCGAATTGCCGATCATGATCCTCCAACCTTCAGTTGTTGATACGCCTTCGGCTGGGAAGGGCGAACTGTGTATTTATCTTCTTGCCAATCGGATTGGGATCGCCTCGGCGTGTTACTGCACGATCGTGACGCGCATTTTCCGCCGATGATTTCGGCGCCGAGTGCGGTGGGGTTCGGTCTCTGCCGGCCCCATGCGCAGCAGGGCACAGAGCCGTCGAGCGGGACCTCCTCCGCGGCGGAGCCCTCGACGACCGGATGGCGGATGGCGCAGATCGGAAGGTCGTCCGGGCAACACTCGATTGCGGAGTTGTTCGCGACGGTGATCCCTTCCGGTCTGCGACGGGAGGGACGGTGTCAGTTCGCGAGTTTGGCGGCGACGGTGACGACGCGGTGGGCGAGGTGGTCGAGCGCCGCGATCGTGGCGTCGTCGAGCTCGTTCTGGTTGTTCGGTCCGGTGACGTGCCCGACCCCGTAGGGATTGCCGTCGGCGAACTTGAGCGGATCGGTGTAGCCGGGCGGAACGAGAATCCCGCCGAAATGCATCAACGAGGTGTACAGACCGATGAGGGTCGTCTCCTGGCCGCCGTGCGCAGTCTGGCTCGAGGTGTAGGCGGCGTAGGCCTTGTCGGCGAGTTTGCCCTGCGCCCACAAGCCTCCGAGCGAGTCGATGAACGTCTGGAACGGGGCGGCGGTGCTGGCGAAGCGGGTCGGTGAGCCGAAGATGACGGCGTCGGCCCACACGATGTCCTCGCCGGTAGCGGCCGGCAGGTTCTTGGTGGCCTCGTAATTTTCTGTCCAGGCGGGGTTTTCCGCGAAAGAGGCGGGGTCGCGGGTTTCGGCGATGTGGCGCACGCGCACCTCGGCGCCGGCGGCCTCGGCGGCCTCGGCCAGGCGCTCGGCCATCGTTGTTCCGTGGCCGGTGGCGGAATAGTAGATGATCGACAGCTTGGTCATATCGGTCCTTTCCTGCTCGGTGGTCGAGTCCTTGCGGATGGGGGTGGGATCTGCGCCGGCTTCCCCGCGGAAGAGGCGGCGGAAACTGAACTTCATGGGGCTCGATCCGTTCTGTCGGGTTATGGGGTGACACACGCAAAAGGTTGCGTGGTCAACTAGTTGTCACCGTAGTTCAGGTAGTTGAATTGTCAACTTAGAGAATGTCTCATTTGGCGAGCTTCTTGAAGCAGGTCAACGCCGCGGCGAGTTGGAGGAAAGCAGCGAAGTGCTCGCCGTGGCGCTCGTAGCGGATGGTCAGCCGGCGGTAGCCGGTGAGCCAGGCCAGAGTGCGCTCGATCTTCCACCGGTAACGTCCCAAGCGTTCGCTGCTGTCGACGCCGCGGCGGGCGATCCGCGGAACGATGCCCCGGGCCCGCAGCCACCGGCGGTGCACGGGGTAGTCGTAACCCTTGTCCGCCCGCAACCGGCCGGGTCGGCGGCGCCGCGGACCGCGACGCGAACGCACCGCAGGAATCGCAGCGACCATGGGCTGCAGCATGACACTGTCGTGGGTGTTCGCCGAGGTCACCGCGGTGACCAGTGGGATACCATCGGCGTCGGAGAGGATGTGGATCTTCGAGCCGTTCTTGCCTCGATCGACCGGGCTGGGACCGGTCAAAGATCCCCCTTTTTCGCCCGCACGTGCGCGGCGTCGAGGATCGCGGCGGACCAGTCCAGGTCCCCACCGGCACCGAGTTGGTCGAGGACCCGGCGGTGCAGCTCGTCGAACACCCCAGCCTTGGCCCAGGTCGTGAACCTTCTATGCGCGGTCGGAACACTGACTCCGAATGACGGCGGCAGGTGCCGCCAGGCACAGCCGCTGGTGAGCACGTAGACGATAGCGGTGAACACCGCCCGATCATCGAGCGCCGCCCGGCCGCCACCCTGCGGCCGCGCCCGGAAGCCGGGCAACAACGGTTCGACGATATCCCACAACGCATCCGGTACCAGCCGGGAAGACAACGCATCGACCACGACGGTGCATTATGTCGCACAAACGATCTCGACCATAAGAGACACTCTCTTAGGCCCCGCGGGTGGAAGATCGCATCCGATTTTCAGGCGGATGCGCGCTCGACGAGCAACGACAGGGCGTGACGCACCGTCCTCGCGAGCACGTCCTGGGGATCACCGTCGAAGCGCTGCTCCTCGCTGCGGGTGCCGTCCGGACCGGTCGTCGCGAAGCACACCGTGCCCGGCGGGCGGCCGTCCTGCGGGTCGGGCCCACCGGCTCCGCTCACGGCGACGACGATGTCCGCGCCCAGGAGGCGGGAGGTGCTCTCCGCCATCGTGCGGGCCGCGCTCTCGGACACGACGGGGCCCTCCGGAACCTCGAGCAGGCCGTACTTGACCTCGCGCGAGTACGCGACGATGCCGCCGCGGAACCAGTCGGAGCTGCCCTTCGCGGCACCCAGGCGGGCTGCGAGCGTGCCCGCGGTGAGCGACTCCGCGCAGCCGAGCGTCAGCTCCTTGTCGGAGGCGAGCTGTGCCAGCTGCTCGATCAACTCGTCGGAGGTGTCCGTCCCCTCCACCACGTCGTCATCGGCCATGCGTGTCTCCTTCCAGAGCATCGGGTCGCACCCAGCGGGTGAGCAGGGTGCCGTCGTCGTCGCACACCAGGTGCGCACGTTGCAGGGGTGTCAGAGCGGCCGTCGGCGAATGCGCGATACGCGCGGCGCTGCCGGCGGCCAGGACCGGAGCCCAGGTCAGGCACAGCTCGTCGACGACGCCGTCCTCGATCATGCGGCCGAACAGATTCGGTCCGCCCTCGCACAGCACCCGGAGCCATCCCGCCTCGCCGATCGCCGCGAGCAGGGAGGGGCCGTCGATCACTGCGTCGGCGATGACGCGGACGTCGCCTCCGGCGGCCTCCACCGCGCGCCGGGCGGTCTCGGGGGCCCGTGCGGTCGTGAAGACCACGGGCGGGATCGTCGTGTCGGTGAACAGACGCAGGTCGGGCGGCAGGTCGCACGAGGCGGTCACCACCGCGACCGGCGGTATCGGAGCGAGTCCGGCCTCCTCGCGGCGCACGCGCAGGGCCTCGCTGGTCCTCGCGCCGCCGTAGTTCTCGGCCCGCACGGTGCCTGCGCCCACGAGGATCACATCGGCGAGTTCGCGCAGCAGCCCGAAGACCTTCTTGTCGGCGGGCGAGCCGAGGGCGCCCGATCGTCCCTCGACCGCCACGGCTCCGTCGAGGGAGGACACGAAGTTGATCCGCATCCACGGCCGGGACAGGTCGTCGGGATAGGCGTAGAGAGCGCGCAGCGCCGTGTCGTCCACGTGCTGCGTCGCATCGGTGCCGTCGAGTCGTCGCATGACGCCGATCAGACCACTCCCGCCCGCCGGATGCACGTCACGCGCCGTGCCCGGCGTCGAGATCACCCACGGACTTGAAGGTCATGAGGCGGTCCAGGTCGCCACGGAGCTCACCGCGTTCGGGTTCGAGGAGGAAACCGCCGTGGTCGCCGGTCGTGAAGGTCTCGAGGATCCGGCCGACGAACCACGCGCGCGGGCCGTCCAGCACGGGTAGTGCGTGGGGTCCCTCGTGCCACGAGCAGCGGTCGAACTTGTCGATGTCGTCGCCGGTGTGCTCGCCGAACAGCGCTGCCAGTTCGCGGTCTGCCGGGGTCAGGACGTGCACGGCGAGGTGCTTCGCCTTCGACGCCACCCGGTAGGTCCGGTTCTTGTTCGACAGCGCCACCAGGAAGCGGGCCGGATCGATCGCGGACTGGGTCGCGAAACCGATCAGGCAACCGCTGCGTTCCTCGCCGTCGAATGCGGTGACGATGAACATCGGGTAGTCGAGCTGCGAGGCGATGTCCGCGAAACCGTCGGCGAATCCTTCGAGTGGGGTGTCGGCCATGAGCGGAATCGTACGGCCGTCACACCGATGCGGCGGTGGTTCGGCCGCGGTGCGGCTGTGAGTTTGGTCGGTGTGCGAGGTGGGGTACCCGCCGCAGTATGGACGCCGAGCACAGAGGTGATGGATCGTCGGGTGCCACCCTCGCCCCCGATGACCCGCGCAAACCCGACTCACCGACCGATCTGTCCACGCCGTCGTGGAAATATGTGCTGCGCAGGACGATTCGGGAGTTCAGTCGGGACCAGTGCACCGATCTCGCAGCCGCACTGACGTACTACGCCGTCCTGTCGCTGTTCCCTGCGCTGCTCGTCGTGGTCTCGTTGCTCGGCGTGTTCGGCCAGGGACAGACGACGGTCGACACCGTGCTCGGCATGGTCGAGGACCTCGGCCCGTCCTCCGCCGTCGACACCCTGCGAGGGCCGATCGAACAGCTCGTGTCCGCACCGACAGCCGGATTCGCCCTGATCGTCGGTATTCTCGGCGCGCTGTGGTCGGCCTCGGGATATGTCGGCGCCTTCGGCCGCGCCATGAACCGGATCTACGAGATCGAAGAGGGCCGGCCCGTCTGGAAGCTGCGTCCGCTGATGCTGCTGATCACCGCTGTGGCCCTGGTGGCCGCCGGGACGACCGCCCTGATGCTTGTGATCAGCGGCCCGGTCGCACGCACGATCGGCGACGTCATCGGCCTCGGCGACACCGCCGTGACGGTGTGGAACATCGTCAAGTGGCCCGTGATGCTTGCGCTGGTGGTCATGATCGTCGCGGTGCTGTACTACGCGACGCCCAACGTGTCCCAGCCGAAGTTCCGGTGGGTCAGCCTCGGATCGCTCATCGCGATCGTCGTGTGGATCGTGGCTTCGGTGGCATTCGCCTTCTACGTCTCGAATTTCGGCAGCTACAACAAGACCTACGGCTCACTCGCCGGTGCGGTGATCTTCCTGTTGTGGTTGTGGATCACCAATCTGGCCTTGTTGTTCGGTGCCGAGTTCGACGCCGAGATGGAACGTGGCCGCCAGCTGCAGGCCGGTATGCCTGCCGAGAAGACATTGCAACTGCCCGAACGTGATTCGCGCGCGAGCGAGAAGAACGCCGCCAAGCTGGAGGAACTCGTCGAACACGGGCGGAAGCTGCGCGAAGCCCACAGCGCCGACGGCTCCTCCGGAGAGGCGGCCGACCCCGTGGGCCCTACCGGGCCCACGACGGAAAGGAATCCGCGATGACGACACCCGGCAATGCGCGCCCCGTAGCCGAACAACCGAAGAACCTGTCCACTGTCGAACTCACCGAGCGGCTCACCGAACAGGTCTCGACCCTCGTGCGGACCGAGGTCTCGCACGCGCTCGAGGAAGTCAAGTCCAAAGGCACCCGCATCGGTGTGGGCGTGGGGATCTCGGGTGCGGGAGCGATCCTGTTGTTCCTCGGTCTGGCGACCCTGATCGCGACGGCCGTACTCGGCCTCGCCACCGCCGTCGAACCGTGGCTCGCGGCCCTCATCGTCGCGCTCGTGGTGCTCGCGGTCGGTGGCATCCTCGCCGCGGTCGGTGCCTCGAAGGCGAAGAACGCCGCACCGCCCGTGCCGGAACGCACGGTCGCCAGTGTCCGCGCCGACATCGACGCCGCGAAGGGAGCAACGAAGTGACCGCATCCGACAACGGTGGTCGTCCGGACGAGGTGGCCGACATCGAACGTCAACGGGCCGAACTCGCCGCGACCGTCGGCGAACTCACCGACAGACTCGACGTGCCCACCCGGGTCAAGCAGTCCGCGGCCGAACGGGCCCAGGAAGTCCGCAACCGGCCCGATCTGATCGCGGTGGCCGGCGGGGTCATCGCGGCCGTGCTCGTGCTGATGGTCGTGAGGCGCCGAAGACGGAAGTGACGTAGGCGTACTCCAGCGGACGGATACTCGTGTTCTGCACCGAGTATCCGTCCGCTGCTGTGTGCAGGCTCAGCGGGGCGTGCCGTCAGCCGCCGAGCTGTTCCTTCAGCGCGTCGAGCACGGCCGGGTCCTCGATCGTCGACGGCACGGTGTACTCCTCGTGGTCGGCAATCTGCCGCATGGTCTTGCGGAGGATCTTGCCGGAGCGCGTCTTCGGCAGGGCCTGGACCACGGTCACGTCGCGGAAGGTCGCGACCGCACCGATCTGGTCGCGGACCATCGTGACGAGTTCCTGACGCAGGGTCTCGGGCTCGATCTCCACACCGGCCTTGAGCACCACGTAACCCGAGGGGCGCTGGCCCTTCAATTCGTCGCGGATGCCCACCACGGCGCATTCGGCGACAGCGGGATGCGAGGCCACCACGGCCTCCATGCTGCCGGTCGAGAGCCGGTGCCCGGCAACGTTGATCACGTCGTCGGACCGGCCGAGGACGAAGACGTAGCCGTCCTCGTCGACATAGCCCGAGTCGCCGGTGAGGTAGTAACCGGGGAAGGTGTCGAGGTACGACCGACGGTACCGGTCGTCGTCCTGCCACAGGCCGGCCAGTGTGCCCGGCGGCAACGGCAGGCGGATGACGATGTTGCCCTCGGTGTTCGGATCGACGCGCTTGCCCTCTCCGTCGACGATCTCGACCCGGTAGCCCGGCACGGGGACAGTGGGGGAGCCGGCCTTGAGCGGCATCGCCTCGAGCCCGCGCAGATTCGCCGCGATCGCCCAGCCCGTCTCGGTCTGCCACCAGTGGTCGACCACCGGGCGGTCGAGCACCTTCGTCGCCCAGTGGTAGGTGTCGGGGTCGAGGCGCTCACCGGCGGCGAAGAGCGTCTGCAGCGAGTCGATGGGGTACTTCTTCAGTTCCTCGGCGTTCGGATCCGCCTTGCGCACAGCGCGAATCGCCGTGGGAGCGGTGAACAGTGCCTTGACGCCGTTCTCGGCGATGATCCGCCAGAACGCACCCGCATCGGGGGTGCCGACGGGCTTGCCCTCGTACATCACCGTCGTTGCTCCGACCAGCAGCGGGCCGTAGACGATGTAGGAGTGGCCGACCACCCAGCCCACATCGGACGCGGTCCACCACACGTCGCCCGGATCGATGTCGTAGATGTTGCGCATCGACCACGTCAGGGCCACGGCGTGCCCACCGTTGTCGCGGACCACGCCCTTGGGCTTCCCGGTGGTGCCGGAGGTGTAGAGGATGTAGAGCGGGTCGGTCGCCGCGACCGTCACGGGCTCCGCAGGGGACGCGTCGGCGCACAGCTCGTCCCAGTCGAACCACGCCGCCGAGGACGTCTGGTAGTCGGCCGCCGATCCGGGGATCTGCTCGCGGTTCTTCACGATCACGGTGTGCGGCGGGGTCGGCGACAGGCCGATCGCCTGCTCGACGATCGGCAGGTACTCGACGGTGCGGCCGGGTTCGAGACCACCGGAGGCTGTGACGAGCACGACCGGCGTGGCGTCGTCGATGCGGGTCGCGAGTTCCTTCGCGGCGAACCCGCCGAAAACCACCGAGTGCACTGCCCCGATGCGGGCGCAGGCGAGCATCGCGATGGCGGCCTCGGGGATCATCGGCATGTAGACGATGACGCGGTCGCCGGCGGCGACACCCTGGTCGCGCAGCACACCGGCAAACTTCGCGACCTCGTCGAGCAGTTCGGCGTAGGTGTAGGTGCGCTTGGCCGGGACCATTGCCGAATCCCAGATCAGGGCCGGGCGGTCGCCGTTGCCGGCGTCCACGTGCCGGTCGAGTGCGTTGACGCTGGTGTTCAGGGTGCCGTCCGGGAACCACTTGTACGACGGTGCCGCCGAGTCGTCGAGAGCTCGCGTCGGCGCGCTCTCCCACTCGACCGCGCGGGCGGCCTCGAGCCAGAATCCCTCCGGATCCTCGGTGCTCCGACGGAACGCCTCCTCGTACGAGCCCATCGTTCGTGTCCTTCCTCGACGGCGGTTGTGGCCCGAACCACTCTATGTGACCTGCAAGGGGGTGGCTGCAGGTCTGCGTCGGACGGACACGACCAGGCGACGAACGGACGAAGTGCCTACCCTGAGCCGCATGACCTCGATCGCGGAAGACCTGCTGCTCCTGCTTCTGGACGACGAATCGGGAAAGCCTCTCGTCGACGGAGTGAAACTGCCCCGCGTTCTCGCGGGTGCGGTGCTCCTCGAACTCGCCCTCGACGACGTGGTGGCGGTCGACACCGAGGGGGAGCAGGTGAAGAAGGGGCGGATCGCGATACGCACCGAGGCACGACCCGCCGATCCGATCCTTGCCGAGGCAGTCGAGCGTCTCGGCTCGGGCAGGCCGCTGAAGCCGACGTCGGCCATCGAGAAACTGCAGAAGGACCTGCAGGAGAAGCTTCTCGCGCGGGTCGTCGAGCAGGGCTGGGTCTCGGAGGAGCGCGGGAGGATCCTCGGCGTGTTCCCGACGAAGAAGTGGCCCGCGATCGATTCCACCCACGAGCAGCGCGTCCGCGACCTGATCCGCGCGGCGTTGATCGACGGCCTGACCCCGGAGCCGCGCACCACGGCGCTGATCGCGCTGCTGTCGGCGGCGGATGCGGCGCCGAAGGTGTTCCCGGACGCCGACAAGCGGGCAGTGAAGAAACGAGCGAAGGAGATCGCGCAGGGCGAGTGGGCGGCCGAGGCGGTGCGCGACGCCGTCGCATCCGTCAACGCGGCCATGATGGCCGCCGTCGCGGCCGGCGGGGCTGTGGCGGGTTCGAGCTGATCCGGATCGCGCCGGGTCAGGAGTGCACGCCGAGCTTGCGGTACCGCTCGATCCGTCGCCGGTAGCGGTCCTCCGCGGGCTCGTCGGTGAGGATCGCGAGTTCGCGGGCGACCGCAGCACCGACCCGCTTGACGAACGAGACGGGTTCCTCGGTGGCATCGGGATGCTCGGGGACGATCGCGTCGACGACGCCGTTGCGCAGCAGGTCGCGGGAGCGAATCCCCTGATCCTGCGCCATGGCCGGTGCGTGGGTGGTGTCGCGGTGCACGATCGCACTCGCGCCTTCGGGCGGGAGCGGGGCGAGCCAGCCGTGCTGCGCGCACAACACGCGGTCGGCGGGCAGCAGGGCGAGCGCGCCGCCTCCGGTTCCCTGACCGAGCAGCACCGACACCGTCGGGGTGGGCAGAGTGACGAGATCGGCGAGGCAGCGGGCGATCTCGGGTGCGAGCCCGCGTTCCTCTGCCTCCTTCGACAGCGACGCGCCGAGGGTGTCGATGACGAGCACGAGCGGCAGGCGCAGTTCGTCGGCGAGACGCATCGCGCGGCGGGCCTCGCGCAGTGCTCCCGGCCCCATCGTGCGTTCGGGTGACTGTCCCGCACGGTCCTGGCCGAACATCACACACGACACGCCGCGGAACCGGGCGAGGGAGAGCAGGACGGTGCGATCGGATTCGCCCTCACCGGTCCCGGACAGGGGGACCTGCGCGGAGGCGGCGTGACGCAGCAACTGCCGGATACCGGGCCGTTCGGGCCGTCGGCTGAGCATTACCGAATGCCAGGCCGGGATGTCGGGCACGTCGTCGACGGTGGTGATCGCCGGACTCGACGTCACCTCGGGCCGGTTGCCCTCGACGAGTACGCGCAGCAGCCGGTGCACGACCTGACGCACACCGCCGAGGGGCACGACCCCGTCGATCACGCCCTTGCGGTACAGGTTCTCCGCGGTCTGGACGTCCTCGGGGAAGTTCTCCTGGTAGAGCGCCTTGTAGACGCGCGGACCGAGGAACCCGACGAGCGCGCCCGGTTCGGCGGCAGTGACGTGCCCGAGCGACCCCCACGACGCGAACACCCCGCCCGTCGTCGGATTGCGCAGGTACACGAGATAACCGAGATGTGCGGCCTTGTGCGCAGCGACGGCGGCGGCGATCTTCACCATCTGCACGAAGGCGAGGGTGCCCTCCTGCATGCGGGTGCCACCCGAGGTGGGCGACGCGAGCAGGGGCAGTCCCTCGGCGGTCGCGCGTTCGACGGCGGTGACGATGCGTTCGGCGGCGGCGACACCGATCGAGCCTGCGAGGAAGGAGAATTCGCACACGATCAGAGCGACCCGGCGGCCGTGGACGGTGCCCGAACCGGTGAGCACGGATTCGTCGACCCCGGACTTCTCGGCGGCCCTGTCCAGATCGGCGAGGTACTTCTCGCCGGCCCCGACATCGATCGGCGGAACGTCCCAGGAGACGAAGCTTCCCGGATCGAGCACCTTGTCGATGAACTCCTGCGCCGAGATCCTGCTACCGGCCACGTCGCCTCCACCTGTCCTCGTCCGTCGCGGTCAACCTATACCGGCGCGAACGAGGGGGAGGACATGTGCGTGTTCTTGCGACACACCGCATATATCCTCCCCCTCGTTGTGGGATCGGCTATCGGCCGAGCGCTTCCTTCCACGTGACCGTCCGGCCGATGCGCAGGATCGACCGCTGGTAGATGCGCGCGGCGATCACACTGAGCACCGCGATCGCGGCGACCATCAGCACGATGGTGCCGACGATCTGCACCGGCGTGGCCACGCCCGCCGCGATGCGCAGCGGCATGAGGATCGCGGAGAACGGCGGGATCCAGCTCAGCGTGGTGCTCCATCCGGCCTCGGGGTCGTCGACCGACGAGAACGCCGCGAAGAACATCGCGAGAATCAGCATCACCAGCGGACCCGAGGTGGAATTGACGTCCTCCTGCCGCGACACCATCGACCCCGCCGCCGCGTAGAGGACGGCGAAGAACGCGAAGCCGAGGACGAACCAGCCGAGGGTGCCGGCGAGCACGCCGAGGGCGGTGCCGGTGATCGTGAGGGTGTCGGTGGCGAGCGCCGTGCCGACACCGACCGCGCCGTAGGCGGTGAGCTGCAGGAGCCCGACCGCGCCGATGCCGAGGATCTTGCCCCACAGCAGTTGCAGCGGACGCAGCGTGGACAGCAGCAGTTCGACGACACGCGAGGACTTCTCCTCGACGACACCCATCGCGACGTACATGCCGAACATCAGGATCTGCATGTACAGCAGGATCACCGCGATGATCGAGAGGATGATGCGTTGTCCCTGTTCGGGGTCCGGCGGGTCGAGGGCGTCGACGGTCACGGTCGCCGCCGAGACGTCGGCCGCGACCGCGGCGGGATCGACGCCGCGGTCGGTCAGCGCGGCGACCTGGGCCTGCTGCACGACAGCGGCCTCGACGACCGCGCGGACGTCGGTGTCGAGTTCCGATTCGGTGATCGCTGTGACGGATGCGCCGTCGCCGGGGACGAGCGCGACGTCGAGATCGCCGGAGGACACCTGCTCGCGGGCGGTGGCGGCGTCGGGAACGTCGGAGACCTCGAGCGGAGTGCCGACGGTCTCGCCGAGCGACTCGATCGTCGTCTGCAGCGCGGGCGCCCCCACGACTCCGACGGTGGGCCGGTCGTCGTCGCCGCCGGACAGGATCGAGGTGGCGACGATGCCGACGACGATCGCGACGAGGATGATCGCGTTGCTGATCAGGAAGCTCTTCTTCTGAACCTGCGTGACGAACTCGCGCGACGCGACGAGACCGACCGCGCGGGCGTTGCTCAACGGGGCGCTCATGCGGAAACCACCTCTCGGAACAGCTCGGTCAGGGATGGGCGTCGGAGCGAGAACTCGTGGACCGGGCCGGTGGCCAGGGCCGCCTTGAGGATCAGCTGGTCGTCGGCGCCGGGGGTGACGGTGAGCACGGTGCGCTCGTCCTCGTACTCGGCGTGCGTGACGCCCGGCAGACCGTGCGCCCAGCCTCGGGGTGCCTGCGGCGCGTGGACGACGAGGAGCGCGTCGCCCTTGGACCGCAGGTCGTCGACGGTGCCCACGGCGCGCATCCGACCTGCGCCGATGATGCCCACGCGGTCGCACAGGCGCTGGACGAGGTCGAGCTGGTGGCTCGAGAACACCACCGGCACGCCATCTTTCGCCTTCTCGAGCAGGACGTCGCTCATGACGTCGACGGCTACCGGGTCGAGGCCGGAGAACGGCTCGTCGAGGACGAGGACCTTCGGGTCGTGCACGAGAGCCGCGGCGAGCTGCACGCGCTGCTGGTTGCCGAGCGACAGGGCGTCGACGGTGTCGCCGAGACGTTCTGCGATGCCGAGACGTTCGGTCCACCGTTGCACCGCCTCCGACGCCTCCGACTTCGAAAGGCCGTGCAGCCGAGCGAGATAGGACAGTTGCTTGCCGACCTTCATCTTCGGATACAGGCCGCGTTCCTCGGGCATGTACCCGATGTTGCGGCGCATCTCGAGGTCGACCGGCTTCCCGTCGATGCGGACCTCGCCGGAGTCGGCGGCCAGGACGCCGAGGGTGATCCGCATAGTGGTGGTCTTGCCGGCGCCGTTGCTGCCGACGAAACCGAACAATTCGCCGGGGCGGACTTCGAAACTCACGCCGTCGAGGGCGACCGTGTCGCCGTAGCGCTTCGAGAGATTGTCGATCGTCAGTGTCACAGCAGGTCCTCCGGATCGTCGTCGGGGCGGGTCCAGGCGAGCAGAACGGCGGGCAGGCAACCGCTGAGCAGTATCGAGGCGAGAGCGAATCCGCCTGCGGAATAGGCGAGTGCCCGATGGTCGATCGAGTCGATCGCCGGGCTCCACAGCAACGCGAAGATCGGGATCATCAGCAGGCCCTGCGCCACGGACAGACCGATCGAGCGGGCGCTGTTGCGCTCGGCGATCTCGCGTTCATCGAGGGCGCGACGGGGTGCATCGGACTGCCTTCCCGACACGATCTGCAGACACGTCCAAGTGGGCAGGAACACCAGCGTCACCGGCAGCCAGGCGATCGCCGCCGCCATCGTGAAGTACGACGCGATCGACGCGACGAACATCAGCGCGATCAGCACCATGACGGCGACGGCGAGGATGCGGCGGCGACGGCGGGTACGCCAGTTCGGCATCCACCCCCCGGTGATCTCCTCGTTCTTCAGGAACCTGCGGGTGCGGTACTCCTCGTAGCGATCGAGCAGGGATTCTGTGGTCATCTCAGGCCTCCTTCCGGGGCTTGTACAGCTCGGTCGACAACGGCGTGAACTCGGTACGGGAGAAGACGGCTTCGACCGGTAGTCCGAAGACATCGCAGATGCGGAAGGCGAGATCGAGGCTCGGATAGTGGTCGCCGCGTTCGAGTGCTCCGACGGTCTGCGGGTTCACATCGATGAGCGCGGCCAGTTGTGCGCGGCTCATGCCACGCTCCGCACGCAGGACGCGGATGCGGTTGTAGATGGGGAGAGCTTCCCCACGACGTACCGGACTCATGGAACAAAGTGTTGTGAAAACCCAACGCTTTGTCAATGGGTGAGGATGGATCGATATGTCGTAGTGTTGTCAGTCGTCGTCGGCGAAACCGCGGAGACGGTCGAGTTCGCGGCGTTCCTTCTTCGTCGGACGGCCCGCCCCGCGGTCGCGGCGGGGGAGCGCCGCGAGGATCTCCTTCGGTGGAGGCGGGGGACTGTGATCGATGTAGGCGGTCGCGGCGATCGGTGCACCCACGCGCTTGTTCACGAGCTGGGTGACCTCGACGATCTTCTCCGTTCCGTGCGCGCGTACGCGGACCTCGGCTCCGATCGTCACCGGCGTCGACGGCTTGGCCGTCACACCGTCGACGCGGACGTGCCCGGCGCGGCACGCGCTCGCCGCGGCGGACCGGGTCTTGAACAGCCGGACCGACCACGTCCAGCTGTCCACGCGCACGCTTCCACCCATCTACATCAACTCCTCGCTCAGCTTCCCGTCGTCGAGCATCCATCGACGTGTCGTCCGTGTGGTCTCCAGCATGCGGCGATCGTGCGTGATCAGCAGTAGGGTTCCCTCGAAACTGTCGACGGCCTGCTCGAGTTGCTCGATCGCCGGCAGATCCAGGTGGTTGGTGGGTTCGTCGAGCACCAGCAGATTGACGCCGCGTGCCTGAAGCAGTGCGAGTCCCGCGCGGGTGCGTTCGCCCGGCGACAGCGACGACGCCGTCCGCAGGACGTGGTGCCCTTTGAGGGCGAACTTCGCCAGCAGGGTCCGCACGTCGGCGTCCGGCCAGTCGGGCACGTTGCGCCCGAACGCCTCGACCAGCGGTTCGTCCCCCTCGAACAGGCTGCGGGCCTGATCGATCTCGCCGACGAGAACACCCGACCCCAGCGACGCGCGACCGGTATCCGGTTCGATCGTGCCGAGCAGCAACCGGAGCAGCGTAGACTTCCCGGCGCCGTTCGGGCCGGTGACGACGATGCGGTCGCCCCACTCGACCTGCGTGGTGATCGGCCCGAGGACGAAGTCGCCCCGCTGGACGACGGCCTCGTCGAGGGTCGCGACCACCGTGCCGCTGCGCGGGGCGGCGGCGATGCACATGCGCAGTTCCCATTCCTTGCGCGGCTCCTCGACGACGTCGAGCCGCTCGATGCGCCGCTGCGTCTGACGCGCCTTCGCCGCCTGCTTCTCGGTGGCCTCCGCGCGGTGCTTGCGTCCGATCTTGTCGTTGTCCTTGGACTTGCGGCGCGCGTTGCGGACGCCGTGTTCGAGCCAGTTACGTTGCATCCGGGCGCGTTCCTCGAGCTGCGACTTGGTGTCGGCGAACTCCTCGTACTGTTCGCGCGCGTGTCGGCGCGCCACCTCGCGCTCGACGAGATACGCCTCGTACCCGCCCTCGTAGACCGAGATCTGCTGCTGCACGGGATCGAGTTCGACGATGCCCGTCACCGTGCGCGCGAGGAATTCGCGGTCGTGGCTGACGACCACCAATGCCGTGCGTGTCTCGTCCACGAAGCGTTCGAGTCGTTCGAGGCCGGCCAGATCCAGGTCGTTCGTCGGTTCGTCGAGCAGGAGCACGTCGTAGCGCGACAGCAGCAGTGCCGCCAGCCCGGCGCGGGCGGCCTGGCCACCGGAGAGCGCCGTCATCGGAGCGTCGAGGCCCGCTTCCAGGCCGAGGTCGTCGATCACCTTCTCGGCGCGCTCGGCGAGGTCGGCCCCGCCGAGCGCCAGCCACCGTTCGAGCGCCGGGGTGTACTCGTCCTCGTCGGAGTCGCCGAGTCGCTCGGCAGTGGCGTTCATGACGTGTTCTGCCGCCGCGACACCCGTGCGACGTGCGAGGAAACCGAGGATCGTCTCGCCCGGCACCCGTTCGGGTTCCTGGGCGAGATAGCCGATGGTGGCGTCGGGCGGGCTGAGGACCACCGAGCCGGTGACATCGGCGTCACCGATCTCCGCGAGGGTCGTGAGCAGCGTCGATTTCCCGGCGCCGTTGGCCCCCACGAGGCCGATCACATCGCCGGGTGCGACGGTGAGATCGAGTCCGTCGAACAGGACACGTTCCCCGCGGGAAGCCGACAGGCCGTTGATACGAAGTGTTGCGCTCACGCTCCGAGTATCCCGGGTGCGACGAATCCGAGGTCCGGCGCGGGTCGGTACCGGCCACGAGCGGCCCCTCAGCCACCGCACTCCGCGGGCACGATCCCATCGTCGCCCACCGGGACGGCGTCGAGTGGATTGTCGATCTCGTCGCGCCGCGTCCGGGCCGCGACGATCACGATCACCGCGGCGACGGCCGGCACCAACCCGGCGATCGCGAAGGTCGGCGCGAGCCCGACCGTGAGGGCCAGCGGCCCGGCCACGGCCATGGACAGCGGCATGAACACGATCGAGACGAAGAAGTCGAGACTCGAGACCCGACCGAGCAGGTGCGCGGGCACCCGCCGTTGCAGCAGCGTTCCCCACACGACGGATCCGGCGTTGAACAGCGCGCCGACGACGAACACCGCGGCGATCATGATCGGTACCGACCCGGAGACCCCGATGACGGCGAGGGGGACGCAGCCCAGCCCCCACATCAGAAGCGGGACGGTGAGATAGCGCCTCGGCAGCCGCAGCGACGCCACGAGCATCGACCCGACTGCCCCACCGACACCGAAACCGGCCATCACCATCGCGTGCTGCAACGGCCCGCCCCCGGTCGCCTCGCGGATCGCGAACGGGATCAGCACCTCGATCGGTCCCAGCACGCAGAAGACCGCGACGGACCCGAACAGGAGCGTTCCGAGCAACCACCGCGTGCGCACGGTGAACCGCACACCCTCCGCGAGGTCGTCGAGCACGGAACGGAATCCGTTCGACCCTCCGGTCCGCGTGTCGTCGCAGCGGACCACGGTCGGGTGCATCGCGAGGATGCACAATGCCCCGACCACCTCGAGGAGCGCGACGGTGCACATGGCGACGGCGGGGGACGAGGCCGCCACGACGGCGCTCGCCGCCGCCGGACCGGCCGCCTGCACGAGCGTCGGCCGGAGCACACCCTCGACACCGTTGGCGGCGAGCAGGTCCTGCGGCGGGACGATGGACGGCAACAGTGCCGAATAGGCCGGGAACTGGACACCGTTGGCGAGCCCGAGTGCGAAACCCACGACGGTGAGATGCCAGAAGGCGATCGATCCGTTCACGGCGAGCGCAGCCGTCACCGCGACCAGCACCGCCCGGACGATGTACGTCGCGAGGAGCAGGGTGCGCTGCGGGATCCGATCGGCGAGCACACCCCCGAGAAGTGCGACGAGGAGCATGCCCACGGCAGGCCCCACTGCGACCGAGGACAGTTCGGCCGGACCGCCACCCATCTCGACGACCTGCCACACCACCGCGATGACCCAGGTGCCCACGGACAGCAGTCCCGCGGCGAGCGCCAGGATCAGCAGGCGGTACTGCGGATGAGCGAACGGCCGCACGGGTCCGCGCGCCAGGCGCGGACGCCGGTGCGTCGGTGATGCGGTGTGGTTGCTCATCGCGTTCCCCCGGTCGTCGGACGGTCCGATGAGATCTTGCGACCTCGAGGCGACTCGAGGTCAAGTGTCTTCGCCCCCCGGGTGACCGATCAACCGATTTTTCCGTGAGCGTCGCCGTCAGCGTGCGGGTCCGACTTCGAGAACGATGTCTGCGGAACGCCTTTCGTCGTTCTCGGTGGTCCACTCGATCGACACGACGTCGCCGGGACGGTGACGGAGCAGACGTTCCTCGAGTTCTCCGGTCGACGAGACGCGCTCCCCGTCGAACGACACCACGACGTCGCCGGCGTCGAGACCGGCGTGATAGGCGGGACTGTCGTAGGACACCCACAGCACCTCGGCCCCGAGATCCTGCCCGTCCTTGCGGGCGGTGGTGACGCTCGCGCCCAGCCGGGGCGTCGGGCCCACGTGCACCGACCCTTCGCTCACTCCCGTCCGCACCTGCTCGACGACGGTGATCGCCTCGGTGATGGGCACGGCGTACGCCTCGGGGGTCGTATCGGGCGAGGTGTCGATGTTCCGCTGCACCGCACCCGCGGTGTTGATCCCCACGACCGTTCCGTACTCGTCGACGAGCGGCCCGCCGGAATCACCCGGCCGGATCGGGGCATCGGTGCGGATCATCCCGGTGAGGCGGTGACGTGAACCGTCCGTGGCGTCGCGCACCACCACATTGCGGTCGAACTCGACGATGGTGCCGGGGGTCGCCACGACGACCCCACCGCCCTGGGAATTGCCGAAGGCCGTGACCCGGCTGCCCACCGGCGGCAGGTCCTCGGCGATCGCGGCGGCCGGAAGATCGCTCGCGGTGCCGAGCCGCAGGACGGCGAGATCGCGCTCGCGGTCGTAGCCGAGGACCTCCGCGTCGTAGATCAGACCGTCCGCGCCGCTCACCGCGCTGATATCGGTGGCTCCGCTCACCACATGATGGTTCGTGACGACCGTGCCGTCTGGGGTGATCACGATCCCGGTGCCCGTCATGCCCGTCCATCCCGCGCTCGCGTCGATCGTCACGACGACCGGCAGGGTGCGCGCGGTGAGTTCGTCGGCGGTCAGCGGTGTCGGGGAAGGAGCGACCGGCGCCGGCGGTGGGGGAGGGAGTGCGACGTCGACCAGGGCCGGTGCCGATGCGACGAGACTGGCGGTGGTCGCGAGCGCGACCAGCAGCACCGATCCACCCCGCCCGCTCACTGCTGCGGCACCTCGCCGGTGAGATGGTCGACCAGTTCCCGGGCCGCGGCGCGACCGGCGCGGTTCGCTCCGATCGTGGACGCCGACGGGCCGTAGCCGACGAGATGGATGCGCGGATCCTTCGCGACGCGGGTCGCGAGCCGGCCGTCCATCGTGATGCCGCCACCGGCGTTGCGCAACGACAGCGGTGCGAGATGGTCGAGGGAACTCCGGAATCCGGTGCACCACAGGATGACATCGACGTCGAGTGTCCGGCCGTCGCTCCAGCGGACGCCGGTCTCGGTGATCTCGGAGAACATCGGGGACCGCTCCAGCGCGCCGCGTTCGCGCGCGGCCCGAAGCGCCGGGGTGAGCGGGAGCGCGGTGACGGAGACGACCGATCCGGGTGGCAGTCCGCGTCGTACCCGATCCTCCACGAGAGCGACGGCGGCGTGACCGCGCTCGGCCGTGAAAGGTTCCTCGCTCCAAGCAGGTTCGCGTCGCGTCACCCAGGTGGTCTCGGTGACGCGGGAGATCTCGTCGAGGAGCTGGACCGCGGAGATGCCGCCACCGACGACGAGCACGTGCTGCCCGGTGAACTCCTCGGCCGTTCGGTAGTCCTTGGTGTGCAGCTGCCGTCCGGTGAACCGCGCGGCGCCGGGATACCAGGGGACGAAGGGGCGCTCCCAGGTGCCGGTCGCGTTGATGATGCCGCGTGCCGCGTAGACGGCCGATTCGGTCTCGACCCGCAGTCGCTCGCCGCGGTCGCACACGACCCGCACGGTGGTGGGGCGGTGGATGGGAAGGTCGAACTCCTTCTCGTAGGCGGCGTAGTACTGCGGTACCGCAGAGGCTGCCGGAACCTCGCCCGCGGAGGTGTCGACGACGTCCGCGAACGCGAGGCCGGGCAGGTCGTGGACGCCGTTGACGGTGCTCAGTGTCAGTGATGGCCAGCGGTCCTGCCATGCCCCGCCGGGGCCGAACGAGCGGTCGAGGACGACGAATCCTGTTTCGGGTGCGACTCCGAAGCGGGTGAGGAAGTAGGCGGTCGACAGGCCGGCCTGCCCGGCGCCGATCACGACGATGTCGACCGGCGCCGCATCGGCGGTCTGTACCTCGGCCGCATCGAGTGCCTCGTCGGCGAGCATCGCGAGCCTCCCTCTCGGATCGTTGTCCTTCATCATGCCGCGATCGCGGCCGGTGCGCGGAGGGAACGCTGTCCGCAGCCGTAGAAATGTGATATCACTTTAATATCGCTTTGATCCTGGGAGGTAGGAACATGGATGTCGTGCAGTCGCCCGTGACCGTCGAGCGGCCGGGTGCCTCGTCCAACGGCTGGTCGGTACTGATCGCCGCTCTGGTCGCAATCGCCGTCGGCGCCGGTCTGATCGGCTGGGGAGCAGTGGATGTCACCGTTCCGCTGATCGTCGCCGGCGCCGTCATCGTGGTGCTCGCCCTCGTGCCGCTCGCCGGACTCGTCCTCGTCGAACCGAACGAGGCCCGTGTCCTCCAACTCCTCGGCAGCTCGTACACCGGCACCCTGCGCGAACCCGGTCTGCGCTGGATGAACCCGCTCAACACCCGCCGCAAGATCTCCACCCGCATCCGCAACCACGAGACGGGCAGAGCCAAGGTCAACGACGCCGACGGCAACCCCATCGAGATCTCGGCGGTCATCGTGTGGCAGGTCGAGGACACCGCGCGCGCCGTCTTCGACGTCGACGACTTCGAGGAGTTCGTCGCCGTGCAAACCGAGGCCGCGGTCCGCCACATCGCCGGTTCGTACCCATACGACGCTACGCCGGAAGTGATGTCGCTGCGTCAGAATGCCGACGAGATCACCACCAAGCTCTCGGCCGAGGTCCACGACCGCGTGCAGTCCGCCGGTATCCGCGTCATCGAGACCCGCATCAACCAGCTCGCCTACGCACCCGAGATCGCCCAGGCGATGCTGCGACGTCAGCAGGCCGGCGCTGTCATCGCCGCCCGCGAACAGATCGTCAAAGGTGCCGTCTCGATGGTCGGCACCGCCCTGGCCCGCCTCGAGGCCGAACACACCGTCGAACTCGACGAGGAACGCAAGGCCGCGATGGTCTCGAATCTCCTCGTCGTGTTGTGTGGAGACCAGAGTGCTCAGCCCGTCCTCAACACGGGATCGCTGTACCAGTAGGGATCATGCGGCATGGTCGAACGTAAGAAGGTGCTGCTGCGCCTCGACCCGGCAGTCCACGACGCGCTCGCGCGGTGGGCTGCCGACGAGTTGCGCAGCACCAACGCCCAGATCGAGTTCCTGCTCCGGCGGGCCCTCACCGAGGCCGGCCGGATGCCGCGCGAGGTGGGGCGCATACGCGGACCGGGCCGTCCGCGTGCCGATGCCCACGACGAGGAGTGAGCAGACATGGCCGGCACGGCACGACGGGGAGGCACCACCGACGAGACGGGTCGCTACGCGGTGCTCTATCCCGCGCTCGCCGAGGCGGCCCACCGCGTAGGCGCGACCGCGATCGGTCTGATCGACGTGGGACGCCCCGCGGCGCTGAACCTGTGCGTCGACCGCGTGGGCATCACCTACAGCGACGGGGTGTTCCTGGGCGACCCGGATTCTCCTGTGCAGGAGAGTTGTTCGATCGTCCACGGCGGGGCGGTTCCCGACCGGACGATGCCTCCGGTGGTCAGGCGCGTCGCCGTGACACGGCACCGCCCCGACGTCGAGGACGCCCTGCTCGCCGAGGACCCACCCGTCCGGTTCTACGGCGACGTCGTGGAACTGCTGTCCGAGGCGATCGCGGCGGTACCCGAGGATGCCCTGGTCGTCGTGACGACGACCAGGGCTCTGTCACGTCTGCCGATCCCGCGGCGCCCGTCGTTCGTCGACCGCCTTCGTGAGGCGGCCACGGGACGAACGGTCGCGTGGGTGTCGGCCGAGGGTGTAGGTGTCGCGCCGTCGGTCCCGACGCTCGGTGATCGTCCGGCCTCCGGCCACAGCATCGTCGGCATCGCGTTGTACGAGGGCGCCGAGCATCGGGTGGACGCGGTGGCGCGCTGCTGGTCGCGTGGCCGAATTCTCGACTGGTTTCACTGATTCGGGTGGTTCCAGCCCCGCTCAGCGGGGTCGGATCCACCGAAATCGGATCAGGCGATCAGGGCGTAAGTGAGGCCGGCGGCGAGTGCACCGGCGACCGCCCCCACGACGACCTGCCCGCGGGTGTGGTCTCCGAGATGCACACGCGACCAGCCGACGGCGGCGGTGATCACCAGTCCCAGAAGCCACCACGGTGAGAGAGCCAGTGCCAGAACCGCACTCACGCCGGCCCCGACGCCGGTGTGCATGCTGACCTTCCAGTGCGCCAAGCTCGTGATGATCCCGGCGACACCGAGGGCGGCGACACCGGCCGAGGTGAACGCGATCGTCTCGATCGGAGCCCGGGCGATGATCTGGATCACCAGTCCGGCGACCACCACGCCGAGGATGGCGACGATCAGCGCGTGCCGCTCGTCGATCCGGGTGACGTGATGGTCGCCGATCCGGGCGCGTCGCATCCCGGTGAGGATGAGCCCCATCGGGATCACCCCGGCGATCATCGCGACGAAGACGCCCCAGCCCGGGGCGCCGACACCGATGCCGAAGACCACCGACCCGACGATGTTGATCACCCAGGGTGCCCCGACCTCCGTGAGGGCGCGGGCCACGACGTCTGTAGCGGCCCGGCCCTCGGATGGGGACGTCTTCACGGGTTCCGTCACTTCCGTCCTCCGTCGCGTCTCGATGAACCGGTCTCGGAGTATGCACGCTCGAACTGATGGAATGATGCGGGGTGTTCGGTGACGAAGGGATGGGGCGACACATGATCGGGATCAGCCGCGACGGCGACGTCGTGACCGTGGAACTGCAACGCGAAGAGCGTCGTAACGCGCTCAACACGCAGCTGTGCGTGGAGATCCGCGAAGCGGTGGACAAGGCCGTGTCGGACGACGCGCGTGTCGTGGTGATCACCGGGCGGGGCACGAGCTTCTGCGCCGGGGCCGATCTCTCCGGCGACGTCTACGCCGAAGGGTTCACCGACAGCCTCGCCGAGATGCTGCGCACCATCGTCGAGGCTCCGATCCCGGTGATCGCGGCCGTCAACGGCCCGGCCATCGGTGCCGGCACCCAGCTGACGCTCGCGGCAGATCTGAGGGTCGTGGCGCCCACTGCACGATTCTCGGTTCCTGCTGCGCGCCTGGGTATCTCGGTGGATCGATGGACGGTCCGGCGACTCGCCTCGCTCATCGGCGGCGGGCCGGCACGCGCAGTCTTCCTCGCCGCCGAACCCGTCCACGCCGAGGAAGCCCTCGCGCGTGGACTCGCCAATCGCATCGGCGACCTCGCCGACGCGCAAGCGTGGGCGCACGAGATCGCGAAGCTCGCGCCGCTGTCGCTGAACGCGATGAAGTTGTTCCTCAACGACGACGGCACCCGCGACGAGGCCACGCCCGAGCAGACCGCCGCACTCGCCGCGGCGTGGCTCAGCGAGGACGCCCAGGAGGCCAGGCTCGCTCGTGCCGAGCGCCGCGACCCGACCTTCCGCGGACGATGAACATCCGGTCCGCCGTCTCGGCAGCGCTCGCCGGAGCAGGCACGCTGTGGGTCGCGCGCGCCGTGAACGGCCTGCCCGGTTCCATCGGCGCCTCGGTCTCCGACATCCGTCCCTACGCCGCCGCGTCGCCCCGCTACCGCGACGGTCGTTTCCACAACACCGACCCTGCGTCCGTGCTCGGCGCCGAGGCGGCGGGCGGTTTCGCGAAAGACCTGCTCACCCGCGGGTCGCGGGGGAGACCTCGCACCGAGGTGCCGTTGTCGACCTATCTCGCGCCGGTCGACGCGGCGGAACTCGCCGTGACGTGGTTCGGGCACTCGACCGCCCTCGTCGAGGTCGACGGCTACCGGGTGCTGTGCGACCCGGTGTGGAGCGAGCGCGTGTCACCCTCACCGACTGTCGGCCCGGCACGTCTGCATCCGGCGCCGGTCGAACTGCAGACCCTGCCGCGCCTCGACACGGTGGTGATCTCGCACGACCACTACGACCATCTCGACCGATTCACGGTCGAGAGCCTCGCCGTGCTGCAGCCGACCGTCCGGTTCGTCGTGCCGCTCGGGGTGGGCGCGCACCTGCGCCGCTGGCGGATCGCCGAGGAACGCATCGTCGAACTCGACTGGGACGAACACGTCGAGGTGGACGGCCTGCGCATCACGTGCACCGAGGCCCGGCACTTCTCCGGGCGCGGCCTGCAGCGCAACATCACGTTGTGGTCGTCGTGGGTGTTCACCGGGCCGACGCGCCGGGTGTTCTTCGGCGGCGACAGCGGGTACACCCCGCGGTTCGCCGACGTCGGCGAGGCCTACGGCCCGTTCGACCTGACATTGCTGCCCGTGGGCGCCTACGACAAGCGATGGCCCGACGTGCACATGAACCCCGAGGAGGCGGTGCGCACGCATCTCGACCTCGGTGGCGTCGACCGTCACGACAGTCTGTTGGTCCCCGTGCACTGGGGAACCTTCGACCTCGCCTTCCACGCCTGGTCGGAGCCGATCACCCGCTTGCTGCCCGCCGCGCGGGAGTCGGAGGTGATCACGGCGGTGCCGATGCCGGGTCAGCGGATCGACGTGTCGAAGTCCGATGCGTCGAAGTCCGTCGCGGTCGATCCGTGGTGGCTCACGTCGAGCTGATCCCCCTGCCACGGCACCGGTTGTTCGCTTTCGTGCCCTAATCTGGTTCGTCATGGCAGTAGAAGAGCCCACGACGGTGGTGGGAACGGGCGAGGCACCGGTCCTCGCATCCGACCATGCAGCCACGGGGCTGTCCACCGAGCAGGTCGCCGAGCGTGTGGCACGTGGCCTCACCAACGATGTCCCCGACCGCGCGTCCCGATCGGTCAAGGACATCGTCCGGGCCAACGTGTTCACCCGGATCAACGCGATCCTCGGGGTGCTGCTGCTGATCGTGCTGGCCACCGGCTCGATCATCGACGGCATGTTCGGTCTGCTGATCATCGCGAACAGCGGCATCGGCATCATCCAGGAGGTGCGTGCCAAGCGCACCCTCGACAAGCTGGCCATCGTCAGCCAGACGAAACCCGTCGTGCGCAGGGACGGCATCGCCGCACCGATCGCTCCGCGCGAGGTGGTGCTCGACGACATCATCGAGCTCGGCCCCGGCGACCAGCTGGTCGTCGACGGCGAGGTGGTCGAGGCCCAGGGTCTCGAACTCGACGAGTCGCTGCTGACGGGTGAGTCGGATGCCGTGCACAAGGTGCCCGGCTCGACGGTGATGTCGGGCAGCTTCGTCGCCTCCGGCTCCGGCTCCTACCGTGCGACGAAGGTCGGTCGCGACGCCTACGCGGCGCGACTCGCGGAAGAGGCGAGCAAGTTCACGCTCGTGAAGTCGGAGCTGAACGCGGGCATCAACAAGATCCTGCGTTTCATCACCTACCTGATGATCCCCGCAGGTCTGCTCATCATCTACAACCAGCTCTTCTCCAGCGGCGAGTCGCTCGGCCCCGCGCTGAGCGGCATGGTCGCCGCCCTCGTGCCGATGGTGCCCGAGGGTCTCGTGCTCATGACGTCCATCGCGTTCGCGGTCGGAGTCGTCCGCCTCGGACGTCGTCAGTGCCTCGTGCAGGAGCTGCCGGCGATCGAAGGCCTCGCGCGCGTCGACGTGGTGTGTGCCGACAAGACCGGCACGCTCACCGAGAACGGCATGCGCCTGTCCGATCTCGAGTCCCTCGACGGCAGCGGCCTCGACGAGGCCCGCGCCGCCCTGGCCGCGCTCGCGGCCGACGACCCGCGTCCGAACGCCAGCGTCCTCGCGATCGCCGAGGCGTTCCCCACCGCCCCCGGCTGGGGCGAGCCGACGGCGGTCGCGCCGTTCTCGTCGGCGAAGAAGTGGAGCGGCCAGTCGTACGGCACCCACGGCAACTGGCTGCTCGGCGCACCCGACGTGCTGCTCGACCCCGGCACCGAGGCGGCGCGACGCGCCGAGGAACTCGGCTCGAGCGGGCTGCGGGTGCTGCTCCTCGCATGCAGCGACCGCCCGGTCGACGACGAACTCGCCCCCGGCACGGTCACGCCCGTCGCGCTCGTCGTCCTCGAACAGCGGGTGCGCCCGGACGCGAAGCCGACCCTCGAGTACTTCGCCGGCCAGCAGGTCGACGTCAAGGTCATCTCCGGCGACAACGCGATCGCCGTCGGTGCGGTCGCCTCGTCGCTCGGCCTGCCGGGTAGCGCGTCTCCCATCGACGCGCGTTCCCTGCCGGAGGGCGAGAACGAACTCGCCGACGTCGTCGAAGGCTCGACGACCTTCGGCCGGGTCCGTCCCGATCAGAAGCGCTCGATGGTCGGCGCGCTGCAGTCGCGCGGTCACACCGTCGCGATGACCGGCGACGGCGTCAACGACGTGCTCGCCCTCAAGGACGCCGACATCGGAGTCGCGATGGGGTCAGGCAGTCCCGCGACCCGCGCGGTCGCACAGATCGTCCTTCTCGACAACAAGTTCGCGACGCTGCCCTACGTGGTGGCCGAGGGTCGCCGGGTCATCGGCAACATCGAACGCGTCTCCAACCTGTTCCTCACCAAGACGGTGTACTCGGTGCTGCTCGCCTTCCTGGTGGGCGTGTCGGGTGTGCTGTCGCAGGTGTTCGACTTCGAGCCGTTGCCCTATCCGTTCCTGCCCCGGCACGTGACGATCGCGGCGTGGTTCACCATCGGCATCCCCGCCTTCCTGCTGTCGCTGGCACCGAACAACGAGCGGGCACGCTCGGGCTTCGTCTCCCGCGTGATGCGACTGGCGATCCCCTCGGGCGTGGTCGTCGGTGTGGCGACCTTCGTCTGTTACGTGCTCGTCTATGGCGGCCCGGAGCAGACCGAGCAGCAGAAGATCCAGGCCGGCACCTCGGCCCTGATCACCCTGCTGATCATCGCGCTGTGGGTGCTCGCCGTGGTCGCCCGCCCGTACCAGTGGTGGAAGATCGTGCTGCTCGCCGGTTCGGTGCTCGGTTACGTGATCCTGTTCTCCGTGCCGTTCACCCGGGAGTTCTTCGCGCTCGATCCGTCGAACGTCGCGTACTCGACGATCGCGGTGACGTGTGGGCTGATCGGAGTCGTCCTCGTCGAGGCCCTGTGGTGGGTGTCGGGACGTCTCCACGGGGAGCATCGCCGCCTGTTCGCCGCCTCCGGCGATCTGCTCCCAGGCGTACACTGACCCGCAGCGCACGGATCGGTGCGCCCGAACCTCACAGCGATCCGACGAGGGAAGGACCGAACGATGGGTTTCATGGATTCGGTGAAGGGCCTTGTGAACAAGGGCAAGGACTACGCCTCGAAGAACCCCGACAAGGCCGATCAGTTCATCGAGAAGGTCGGAGACCAGGTGGACGGACGTACCGGCGGGAAGTACACCCAGCACGTCGACAAGGCGCAGGACGCCGCCCGTCAGCATCTGGGTACCACCGACAATCCCGCACCGGGCGCGCAGCCCGGACCCGGCGGGGAGCCCGGTCCGGAGGGTGGTCCCGGACCCGAAGCGCAACCGGGTCCGCGTCAGCCCTGATCGAGGCAGGGGCGGCAGCCCCGTTCACGGCAGGTATGGCAGTACGGCGTCGCCGAAGGTGTCGATGAACGGGCGCTGATCCGGCCCCACATGGTGCAGATAGATCTCGTCGAAACCGAGTTCGGCGAATTCGCACAAAAAGTCGACGTGTTCGGCTGGATCGTCGGACACGATCACCGCGCCCTCGAGGTCGCCGTCGTCGAGTTCGGCGGCGTGGGACTCGAATTCCTCGGGCGTGGCGAGTTCTGCCATGAGTTCCGGCGGTAGGGCGTTCGTCGCCCACTGTTCCCGCGCGATCTCCCGAGCGCGCTCCCGCGTGGGCGCCCAACTCAGATGGACCTGCAGCACGGTCCGTCCGCGTCCGCCCCCGTCGCGGTAAGCGCCGAGGATCCGCCGCAGGTCCTCGAGCGGGGCGTTCACGGTGACGAGACCGTCGACCCGGTCGGCGAAACGACCGGCCGTCTCGGGAGTCAGTGCGGGAAGCAGAATGTCGGGAGGAGTCTCCGGCCGGTCCCAGACCCGTCCGCGGTCGACCTTCACCGCGCCGTCGTGGTCGACGACTTCGCCCGCGTGCAGGCGTCGCACGATGTCGAGGTTCTCGCCGAGCAGTTGCTGCCGTTCCTCCTTGGGCGGCCAGGCAACTCCGGACATGCGTTCGTTGCAGTGCTCACCGCTGCCGAGGGCGAACCAGAAGCGCTGCGGGAACATCGATGCCAGAGTGGCGGTGGCCTGGGCGGTGACGACCGGGTGGTAGCGGAAGCCGGTCGCGGTGACGACGCCGAAACGTAGGTCCGTGGTGGCCAGGGCCGCTCCGAGCCACGACCACGCGAACCCCGAGTGCCCCTGGCGACGCGACCACGGTTCGATGTGGTCCGAGCACATGGCCGCCCCGAAACCGGCCGCTTCCGCGAGCCGGACGTCCTCGAGCAGGCGGGATGGGGACGCCTGTTCGTGTGAGGCGTGAAAACCTATCAGCGTCATACCTGTCCGCTCCTCCGGTCGATCGGCGATCAGTACTTCTCGATGAGGGTCAGTGCAGCCGTCATGAGTGCGAGATGGCTCAGTCCCTGGGGGAGATTGCCGAGGAAGGTGCCGTCCTCGGCAATCATCTCCGAGTGCAGGCCCACGTCGTTGGCGAGCGGTACGAGTTCGCCCATCAGTTCGGTGGCCTCGTCGGGCCGTCCCGTCTCGGCCAGCGCCGCGACCATCCAGAACGCGCAGGCGACGAACGTCCCTTCCTCCTTGTCGGCGCCGCTGAACCGGTAGAGCAGCGGCCCGCGACCGAGTTCCCGCCGCAGGGCGTCGCAGGTGGCCTGCATTCGCGGACCCCGGTCGTACCCGCCGACGGCTCCGAGCAGGACGGACGCGTCCAGTCGATCGGTGCCGGGATAGGCGGTGTAACAACCCAGTTTGTCCGACCAGCAGTTCTCCTCGATCCAGTCGCGGATGAGATCGCGTTCGCGCCGCCAGCGATCCGCCGTCCCCGGGATCTGCCCGACCTCGGCGAGATGGACGGCGCGGTCGAGCGCGTGCCAGCAGCTCATCTTCGAGTTCGTGTAGTGCTCGCGTTCGAGCAGCTCCCAAATGCCGTGATCCGCCTGCTGCCAGACATCGCAGGTGTGGTCGGCGATGCGGGCGAGCAGACGCGCGGTCGCGATGTCGAGCACGTAACCCTCACTGCTGTAGAGGGTCACGATCTCGAACAGGTCGCCGTAGATTCCGAGCTGCAATTGGCCTGCGGCCCGGTTCCCCTCGACCACCGGGCCGATGCCGCGCCAACCCGGAACGTCCAGTCGCCGTTCGTCGTCGGGCGTTCCGCCGTCGAGCCGGGTGAACACCTCCGCGTCGGCACCCTGATCGCGCACCACGCGGAGCAACCAGCTCATCGCGGCGTGCACCTCCTCGCGATCGCCGAGACGGATCAGCGCGTGCAGGGTGTAGGCGGCGTCGCGCACCCAGGCGAAACGGTAGTCCCAGTTCTTCTCGCCGTCCGGGCTTTCCGGAACGGACGTCGTCGCCGCTGCGGCGATCGCACCCGACCGGTTCTGCAACAGTTTCAGTGCGAGCGCGCTCCGGATCACCGCATCGGCCCACGGCCCGTCGTAGTGCAGGAGCGACGACCACTGCTTCCACCGATCGACGGTGCGGTCGATGTTGGCGTCGATCGCGTCGGCGTCGGGCAACGGCAGGGGTTCGTTCTCCGTCGACAGTACGGCGACGAGGTGCCGGGATCCGGCCCAGGTGACGAAGCCGCCGCCGATGGAGCGGTGCTCGATCATCGGTTCGCCGGTGCCGGACGTGCGCACTCCGATGCTCACGGTCCCCACTCGCAGGACGGGTCCGTGTTCGGTCCGGTCGCACCAGGGCTGGTACCGGCCCAGTCCGGTGCCGGGGGCAACCGTCCAGCGCATCGAGACCTCGCCGTCCAGGCCTTCGACGCGGCGGGCGAGCTCACCCCAGGGCAACCGCCCGGCGACACCCGTGTCGATCGAATCGGTCACCCGGACCCGGCCGTGTGCGGTGGTGAAGACGGTGCTCAGCACGTTCGTGCCCGGCACGTATGCGCGTTCGACGGTGAACTCGTCGACCGGCTGCAACTCGATGGAACCGCCCGCCGGTGCGTCGAGCAGTCGTGCGAAGACCGGGTGCGAATCGAGGAGCGGTACCGGATACCAGTCCACCGACCCGTCCTCGGCGACGAGGGCGACGGTGTCACCGTCACCCAGCGCGGCATAGGTGCGCAGGTCCGCATAGTCGTCGTCGTCGCAGGCTGGGATCACACGCACTCCTCGCTGGGCCGGGTACACGGCGGTCGATCGGTTGCATACCCCGGCCGGATCGGTGCAAACGACCTGCAGGTTCGCGACGGCCGGCCGCCGGCTGTGTCACCATCACACCGTGAACCGGACACCTGGCACGGTGCCGTCGCGATGAACGGCGCGTGGATCCTGCTGGTCGTCATCGCCGGGATCGCGGTGACGGCCGTCGCGTCGCGACGCGACCTGCAGGCCCCGCTCGTGCTCGTCACCGTCGGAGCACTGGTGTCGTTCGCACCGGGTCTGCCGCGGCTCGAACTGGATCCGGACATCATCCTCGGGGTCGTCCTGCCGCCGCTGCTGTATTCGTCGGCCCTGCGGTTCTCGGTTCCCACCTTCCGGCAGTACCTGCCGTCGATTCTGCGGCTCGGCATCTACACCGTGCTCGTCACGGCGTTCGTCGTGGCGTGGACGGCGTCCGCGATGATGGCGACGCTGACCTTCGGTGCGGCACTCGCTCTCGGCGCGGTCGTCGCACCGACCGACGCGGTCAGTGCCGTCGCCGTGGGACAGCGACTCGGACTGCCGAAACGGGTCATCGCGGTGCTGACCGGGGAAGGTCTGGTCAACGACGCCACCGCCCTGACCCTGTTCACCGTGGCGATCTCGGCCGTCACCGGCACACACATCCTCGCCGACTCCCCGTTCCTGTTCTTCCTCTACGAGGTCGCGGGCGGGATCGCCGTCGGCCTGGTGCTCGCGTACGCCGTCCACCTGATCCGCGCCCGGATGTACGACTCGCCTCTCGAGACCGTGCTCGGCCTGGTGCTGCCGTTCGCGGCCTATCTCGCCGCCGAGGAGATCCACGCCTCGGGAGTGCTCGCCGTCGTCGCCGCCGGACTGTTCATCGGGCACCGTGCCACCGAGGTCTCGGTGAGCACGCGACTGCAGGAACGCGCGGTGTGGAAGAGCGTCGACGTGGTGCTCGAGACTTTCGTCTTCGCCTACATGGGCCTGCAACTGCGGTTCGTCCTCGACGAGGTCCGCGACAGCGGTGCCGACCTGCGCCTCGCGTTGCTCGGTGCAGTGGTGATCCTGCTCGTCGTCATGATCGTGCGACCCGCATGGGGTCTGCTGCACTGGGGGCGACGCGCGCTCGTGCGGCGCGCCGGATCCGAACGCCTCGGCCGCGACCAACTGAACTTCCGGGAACATGTCGTGGTGTCGTGGGCGGGCATGCGTGGGGTCGTCACCCTCGCCGCAGCCGGTGGGGTGCCCGTGGTGATCGCATCGGGTGCTGCCTTCCCCGGCCGCGAGATGATCCAGATCTCCGCGCTGGTCGTCGCCATCGGCACACTCCTCATCCAGGGCGCGACGATGCCGTGGCTCATCCGCAGACTCGACGTCACCGACCCCTACGAGCGGCTGCGGACCGAGGAACAGATGACCGTGGCCCGCAGGATCTCGGCCGAGTCGAGCGACCGGGTTCTCACCGAACTCGCCGCGCATCCACCTGACGGCGTGGACCCGGAGATCTACGACAGACTTCTGGCCAAGGCACGCAAGTCACTCCGATCCCGGCAGGAGGCGGAGACCGTCGAGGACACCGCGGAGGACGCCGGAACACGACTGGCCGCGTTGTTCGACGACATCCGGCGGGCATCCCTGCAGGCGCGACGCCAGGCCCTCATCGACGCTCGCGATCGGGGTGAACTCGACGACGAGATCCTCCGCGACGTGCTCGAGAGCCTGGACATCGACGAAGCGGCGGTGGAGGAGCGCATCCGCCGCCGTCGTTGGGACGACAGTGCACAACGGTAGGACGAGACAGTGCACAACGGTAGGACGACAGTGCACAACGGTGGGACAACCGGGCGCAACGGTAGACTTTCCGCAAGTGAACACCCCGCACGGCCCGGAACAGGTGCCGCACGATCCCCGCACCGACGTCTCCGTTCGGTTCGCTCTCCGGTCACCTGCTCGTCTGAAGACCGAACTTCTGGCCGGCCTGGTCGTGGCGCTCGCCCTGATCCCGGAAGCCATCGCCTTCTCCGTGATCGCCGGCGTCGACCCCCGGGTCGGGCTGTTCGCCTCGGTGACCATGGCCATCACCATCGCGATCGTCGGGGGACGGCCCGCGATGATCTCGGCGGCGACCGCGGCCGTGGCACTCGTGATCGCCCCGGTGTCCGAGCAGTACGGGGTGGACCATCTCATCGCGACGGTGATCCTCGGCGGCGTCTTCCAGGTGCTGCTCAGCTTCCTCGGCGTCGCCAAGCTCATGCGGTTCGTGCCGCGCAGCGTCATGGTCGGCTTCGTCAACTCGCTCGCGATCCTCGTCTTCGTCGCCCAGATCCCGCACCTCGTGGACGTGCCGTGGATGGTCTACCCGCTGGTGGCGGCAGGTCTGCTGGTGCTGGTGTTCCTCCCGAAGATCACCGAGGACGTGCCGGCTCCGCTCGTCACGATCGTGCTCCTCACCGTCGTGACCGTGGCCTTCTCGCTGAACGTGCCGGACGTCGCGGACCAGGGTGAACTGCCCGAGAGCCTGCCCACCCTCCTCTTCCCGGACGTGCCGCTGACCTTCGAGACCCTCCGGATCCTCGCGCCGTATGCGCTCGCGATGGCCCTCGTCGGCCTCATGGAATCGCTGATGACGGCCAAACTCGTCGACGACATCACCGACACCCGGTCGGACAAGACCCGCGAGGGCTGGGGCCAGGGCGTCGCCAACATCGTGACCGGATTCTTCGGTGGCATGGGCGGCTGCGCCGTCGTCGGCCAAACCATGATGAACGTCACGGTCTCCGGGGCACGGACCCGTCTGTCCACCCTGGCGGCCGGCGTGTTCCTGCTGATCCTCGTGGTCGCGCTCGGCGACATCGTCGGTCTGGTTCCGATGGCCGCCCTCGTCGCCGTGATGATCATGGTGTCGATCGCGACGGTCGACTGGCACAGCGTCCACCCGCGGACGCTGCGGTTGATGCCGCTCAGCGAGACCGTCGTCATGGTCGTCACCGTCGTGGCCACGGTGAGCACCGGCAACCTCGCGATCGGGGTGTCGCTCGGAGTGCTCACCGCGATGGTGCTGTTCGCCCGCCGGGTCGCGCACATGACCACGGTCGAGAGGACCCTCACGAGCGACGACACGTGCACCTACCGGGTCACGGGGGAACTGTTCTGGGCGTCGAGCAACGATCTCGTCTTCCAGTTCGACTACATCGGCGACCCGGAGAACGTCGTCGTCGACCTCACCGCCGCCGACATCTGGGACGCGTCCACCGTCGCGACCTTCGATGCGATCCAGCAGAAGTACGCGGCCAAAGGCAAGACGGTCACCATCGTCGGACTGGACGGCGCGAGCCTAGAACGCCTCCGCCGGTTGTCCGGCCGACTCGGTGGGGAGAACTGACCGCGCATCCCGGGAGCAGACTGCCGTTGTCGAGGCGCAACTCGACGGCGATCGATTCGACGTAACGTGAGCGCATGATCGCGATCGAGCTCGCCGCGGTGGTACTGCTCCTGGTGCTGGTCGTGGTCTCGGTGGTGCTGTGGACCCGGCGGGTGGTCACCACACCCGCCGAACGCGCAGTCCACGCGACCCTGCACACGGCGTCCCTCGCGGCGCGCCCCCTGCGCGCCGGGCTCGACGCGTCGTCCGCGAAGGAGGCCGCTCCGCACCTGCGGATGCTGCTGGCCGAAGCGCGCGCGGTGGCGCTGCTGGACGAGAACGGCGCCCTGCTCGCCTGGGACGGCCCGTTCGACGAACTGACGGACGCGATGATCACCGCCGCGGGCCGTGCCGTCGCCGACAAGCGTCGCGTGCTCGTCGGGCACCACGACCTGCGACGAGACCACGGCGACCTCGCGGCCCGCGCACTGATCGCCCAGCCGCTCGTCGTGGAGGACATGGGTGTGGCGGGGGTGCTCGGCGTCGTGACGACCGTCGAACCCGGCCCGGCGCTGCTCGGCGCGATCACCGAGGTGGCGCGGTACGCGTGCAGTCAGATCGAGCTGGCCGAACTCGATGCCTCCCGCGCCCGGCTCGACCGCGCGGAGGTCCGCGCGCTGCGCGCCCAGATCAGTCCGCACTTCATCTACAACGCGCTCAATACGGTGGCGTCGTTCGTCCGGACCGACCCGGACCGGGCCCGCGAACTGCTGCTGGATTTCGCCGACTTCACCCGCTACTCGTTCCGCGCGGCCGGTGAGTACACCCTGCTCGCCGACGAACTGCGCAACATCGACCGGTACCTGACGCTCGAACGTGCCCGCTTCGGCAACGCCCTCGAGGTGCGCCTGCAGATCGCGCCCGAGGTGCTCAACGTGACGCTGCCCTTCCTCGCTCTGCAGCCGCTCGTCGAGAACGCCGTGCGACACGGGATCGCGGGCAAGGAAACTCGCACGGGCACGATCACCATCACCGCGGCGGACGAGGGCACCGACTGCGTCATCAGCGTCGAGGACGACGGGATCGGCATGGACCCGGACCTGCTGCGATCGGGCACGCTCGACGCGATCGCCGAGAGCGAGCACGGCAGCGGTGTCCGCGAGTCCGCGCACGTGGGTCTCGCCAACGTCGACGACCGGCTGCGTGCGGCTTTCGGTAACGACTACGGCCTCGTCGTCGAGACCGCGCCGGGGGCCGGCACCCGGGTGAGCATGCGCGTGCCGAAGTTCAGGGCGGGTATCCGGCCGTGAGGAACACCGGGCATGGCACGATGGATTCGCCGTGAACGAGATCACAGACAACCTGACCGTGCTGGCGGTCGACGACGAACCGCCCGCCCTCGACGAGCTGGCCTACCTGCTGCGCGCGCAGGAGGAGATCGGCGTCGTCCACACCGCGGGAGACGCGACGACCGCTCTGCGCGTGCTGCGCGACGGAGGCATCGACGCGGTTTTCCTCGACATCAACATGCCCGGACTCGACGGGCTGGAACTCGCAGGCATCCTGCGCAATTTCGCGGTGTCCCCGGCCGTGGTGTTCGTGACCGCGCACGACGATCGCGCGGTCTCGGCGTTCGACCTCGGCGCCGTCGATTACGTCCTCAAGCCGCTGCGGGAGGAACGACTCGCCGAAGCGGTCCGGCGGATCGCCGAACGCAGCCGACCCGCGGCGCAGGCCGCATCCGACACCGGCCAGAGCGACGACGTGATCCCGGTCGAGCTCGGCGGTGTCACCACGCTCGTGCCGCGCTCGTCGGTCCACTGGGTCGAAGCCGAGGGCGACTACGCGCGACTGCACACCGCGACCGGTTCGCACCTGGTGCGGATCCCGATATCGACGCTCGAGAGCCGCTGGGCCGATGCCGGCTTCCTGCGCGTGCACCGCTCCTTTCTCGTGGCGCTGCCGCTCGTCACCGGTATCCGCAGTGTGGGTTCGGGTCTCGTCGTGTGCCTGCGCAGCGACAGCAACTCCCCGCCCGTCGAACTGCCGGTCAGCCGCCGGCACACGCGGGAACTCAAGGACCGGCTCATCCGCGGTCCGATGCAGTCGTGGACGTCGCGATGAGCACCACCGGCGGATCGCCCCCGCAGCGGCAGCGTGTAGTCCTCGCCGAACGGCGCGGGGCGCGCATGGTCCGCACCCGGGTCGAGGTGCAGCAACAGACCGAGGTGGGCGACGCGATGGTCCGCGGGCTGGTCCGGGCACAGCTCGGGCTCGCCCTGCGGGTCGCGCTGTTCACCGTGTGCCTGCTGGGCGCCATTCCGGTGCTGTTCCATGTCGCTCCCGGTCTCGCCGTGGTGACGGTCCTCGGGATCCGCCTGCCGTGGGTGTTGCTCGGTGTGGTCGGTTATCCGATCCTGCTCGGTATCGCGTGGGTGTATCTGCGCCTCGCCGAACGCAACGAGCAGGATTTCACCGACCTCACCGACGATTGACGACCCCGTGAGCGGATCGATTCCCGTCGTCACCGTCGTCGGTCTCGTCGCCGCGGCGATCGCCACCGTCGCGATCGGTGTGTACGGCGTGCGGATGGCGCGCACCACCTCGGACTTCCTCGTCGCCTCCCGCAGCGTCGGGCCACGCTGGAACGCCGCAGCCATCTCCGGTGAATACCTCTCGGCGGCATCCTTTCTCGGGGTGGCCGGGCTCGTCGCGAAGTTCGGTGCCGATGCCCTGTGGTATCCCGTCGGTTTCACAGCCGGCTATCTGGGTCTGCTGCTGTTCGTCGCTGCGCCGCTGCGACGTTCGGGTGCCTACACCGTCCCGGACTTCGCGGAGTTCCGGCTGGGGGAGAAGTGGCTGCGCACGCTGTCGATGATGGTCGTGGCGATCATCTGCATCCTGTATCTGGTGCCGCAGTTCCAGGGCGCGGGACTCACGCTCAACATCCTTCTGGGAGTGCCCGACTGGGTGGGCGTCGCCGTGGTCGGGGTGATCGTCGTGGCCAACGTGGTCGGCGGTGGGATGCGCTCGATCACGTTCGTGCAGGCCTTCCAGTACTGGCTCAAGCTCACCGCGGTCGCCCTGCCCGCACTGGTCCTCACGTTGCACTTCGTCGGCGACCACCGGGCCGTCGACGAACCCGTGCCGCCCACCGTCGCGGAGATCACGACCGTCGACGTGACGATCGACGTGGTCGTGCAGGTCGCCGAGCCGTTGCCGGTCGTGGTGACCGGGGAGATCGACGGCCGATCGGTCGCAGGTGACTTCGAACTCGAGCCGGGAGAGCACGTCCTCGGGGCAGGCACCGAACTCGTCCTCGATGCCGGTTCTCCGGTGCCGGTGGTGGCCGGTGCGCCGACCGACAACGACAGCTGGGCGTCGCCGGGGGCCGGATTGGGGGCGAGCAGCGAACATCCGTTGTTCCAGGTCTACTCGCTGATGCTTGCGACCTTCCTCGGAACCATGGGTCTGCCGCACGTGCTGGTGCGCTTCTACACGAACCCGGACGGTCGCGCGGCGCGCATGACGTCCTTTGCCGTGATCGGGCTGCTCGGGCTGTTCTATCTGTTCCCGACGCTGCTCGGAGTGTTCGCGCGCCTGTACGTCCCACAGTTGCTCATCACGGGACGGTCGGACGCCGCGGTGCTCTTGCTGCCGGGATCGGTGCTGTCCGGCTGGGGAGGGCAGTTGCTCGCGGCCCTCGTAGCCTCGGGCGCGATCGCGGCCTTCCTGTCGACCTCCTCCGGGTTGCTGGTCAGTGTCGCGGGCGTGCTGTCCACGGACGTGCTGCGCGGACGGGTGCGCGACTTCCGGATCGCCGCGGTGCTCGCGGGCGTGGTGCCGCTCGTGCTGGCGCTGTCGGTGACCTCGCTCGACCTGTCGCGTTCGGTGGGGCAGGTCTTCGCGATCGCTGCGTCGACGCTGTGTCCGCTGCTGGTCCTGGGGATCTGGTGGCGTGGCCTCACCGCGATCGGTGCCGCGGCAGGGATGGTCGTCGGTGGTCTCGTTGCGGGGGGCGCCGCCCTGGCCACCGTGCTGCTGCCGATCGATCCGTCGGTGGCCGCAGGGTGGCCGACGGTGCTCTCTGCCTATCCTGCGGCGTTGAGCGTGCCGCTGGCGTTCGTCACGATGATCGCGGTGAGCGTGCTGACGCGTCGCCGGATCCCGCGCGACGTCGGCAGGACCTTCTCTCGCATGCACGTGCCCGAGCGGCTCGGCATGGGCCGCGACCGCGAACTCGGAGCGTTCGGCGACCGGGGGCGGGGACCCGGGGAGAGGCGCCGTTCGTCGCGGTGACGTGACCGTTCGTCGCACGAGGACACCCCTCGTCGTTCCATCTCTTGCATCCTCTGTTCGTGTGACAGCCGTCTCATTAGCGTTGTGATCATCCTCACCTCACACGACGACCAAGGAGTCGGTAGTGACCACAGCACCACTCAGCGAGAGTGGCGTACCCCAGCAGCGACGGATACCGACGCCGCAGGAGTTCGTCACGATGCAGGAGAGCCCGGAGTTCCAGGAACTGCGCAGCCGTCTGCGCCGTTTCGTGTTCCCGGTGACGGCGTTCTTCCTGGCCTGGTACGCCCTGTACGTCCTGCTCGCCACCTACGCGGACGAGTTCATGGCGACGAAGGTCATCGGCAACATCAACGTCGGGCTGATCCTGGGTCTCGGCCAGTTCGTCACGACCTTCGTGATCACCGCCGTCTACGTGAAGTTCGCCGGCCGTGAGCTGGATCCGCGTTCCGCCGCGATCCGCGAGGAACTGGAAGGACCGCAGCAGTGACCGTTCTCGCGCAGAGTGGGGCCGACGTCGGTAACCCGATCCTCAACATCGCCATCTTCGTCGCGTTCGTCGTCGTGACGATGGGCCTGGTCATCAAGGCCAGCCGCACGACGAAGAAGGCCTCCGACTTCTACACCGGCGGTGGCCAGTTCTCCGGGCCGCAGAACGGCTTCGCCATCGCCGGCGATTACCTGTCGGCCGCGTCGTTCCTCGGTATCGCCGGTGCGATCGCCGTCTACGGATACGACGGCTTCCTGTACTCGATCGGCTTCCTCGTCGCATGGCTCGTCGCCCTACTGCTCGTCGCCGAACTGCTCCGCAACACCGGCCGGTTCACGATGGCCGACGTGCTGAGCTTCCGGCTCAAGGAACGCCCCGTCCGCATGGCGGCGGCGCTCTCGACCCTCGCGGTGTCGCTGTTCTATCTGCTCGCACAGATGGCCGGCGCCGGCGGACTCGTCGCGCTGCTGCTCGACATCGAGGGCAAGGCCGGCCAGGCGATCGTCGTCGCGGTCGTCGGTGTGCTCATGATCGTGTACGTGCTCATCGGCGGCATGAAGGGCACGACCTACGTGCAGATGGTCAAGGCCGTGCTGCTCGTCGCCGGGGCGGGCCTGATGTTCGTGCTCGTCCTGTTCGCGGTGCGGGGCAACTTCTCGCAGCTGCTCGCCGACGCTCAGGCGATGGTGTCGAGCTCGTCGAACGAGGCCGTCGCGCAGCGTGACGTGCTCGCTCCCGGTGCCAAGTACGGCATCAGCAACATGACGCAGATCGACTTCCTCTCGCTCGGTCTCGCGCTGGTCCTCGGCACCGCGGGCCTGCCGCACGTGCTGATGCGCTTCTACACCGTGCCGACCGCCAAGGAAGCACGTCGTTCGGTCACCTGGGCCATCGCCCTCATCGGCGCCTTCTACCTGTTCACCCTGGTGCTCGGTTACGGTGCCGCGAAGATGGTCGGCCCCGACGCGATCCTCGGCGCTCCCGGCAAGGAGAACTCTGCGGCTCCGTTGCTGGCCTTCGAACTCGGCGGCACTCTGTTCCTGGCGATCATCTCGGCCGTCGCCTTCGCCACGATCCTCGCGGTCGTCGCCGGCCTGGCCATCACCGCCTCGGCATCCTTCGCCCACGACATCTACGCCAGTGTCATCAAGCGTGGCAACGCCACCGAGGACGAGCAGGTGCGGGTCTCGCGGATCACGGTCGTCGTGATCGGTCTGGTGGCGATCGTCCTCGGTATCCTCGCCATGGGACAGAACATCGCCTTCCTGGTGGCCCTGGCCTTCGCGGTCGCCGCCTCGGCGAACCTGCCCACCCTGCTGTACTCGCTGTTCTGGCGGAAGTTCAACACGACCGGCGCCCTGTTCAGCATCTACGGCGGTCTGATCAGCTGCCTCGTGCTCATCGTGTTCTCCCCGGCGGTGTCCGGTGCACCCTCGGCGATGTTCCCGAACGTGGACTTCTCCTGGTTCCCTCTGTCGAACCCGGGCATCGTGTCCATCCCGCTCGCGTTCGCGCTCGGCATCGTCGGCACCTACGTCGGACGCCGCAAGCAGGAGGACCGGTACAAGCAGGCGGAGATGGAGGTCCGCTCGCTTACCGGCGTCGGTGTGGAGAAGGCCGTCTCCCACTGATCCTCTGCGCCGCGTGGCCCGCTCCCGAGCCGGGGGCGGGCCACCGTCGTGTCGGGGCGCCCCGTCGGCGGAACGGACCGTCTACTGTTGCGGACCATGGCGAAACTCGAAGTGTCCACCGACCTTCCGCTCGACCCGCACGCAGCGTGGGAGCACGCCTCCCGCCTCGAGTCGTTCGGGGAGTGGCTGAGCATCCACGACGGGTGGCGCAGCGACCTGCCGGACACCCTCGCCGAGGGCACCACCCTGCAGTCGGTGGTATCCGTCAAGGGCATGCGCAACCGCGTCACGTGGACCATCGTCGAGCTGGACGCGCCGCACCACGTGGTGTTGAAGGGGACCGGCAAGGGAGGTACGAAGTTCTCCATGCGACTCGCCGTTGCAGCTCGCGGGGACGGTTCGACGCTGTCGATGAAGATCGACCTCGGCGGTGCGCCCCTGTTCGGTCCGATCGGATCGGGGGTTGCGCGCGTCCTGCACGGCGACCTGCAGTCGTCGTTCGACACCTTCGCGCGCCGCTACGGCGGGAACTGACGCCTCTGGACACGTCCCCGGGAAAGGCGTAGACCCGTAAGGGCAACCGCGGCCCGCCCGCGGATCGGATCCGTCGCCGAGTGCTCGGTACTCGACGCGAATGCGAGGTCGACGCCCATGTCCGAGGATCACGACCCGGGTAGCGGCGGGCATGCCGCCGAATCGCGGTGGTGGGCGTGGGCGGCCTGTCTCGCCGTGACCGCGGCGATCGTGGTGCCGCTCGCGGAGGCGGGTCTGCGTGGCGTCGTCGCACTGCTGCTGGTCGCGGTGGTCGGCGTAGCCCTGGCCGTTGCCGGGGCCTACTGGTTCCTCACCCACCGGGGCGTGATCCGCGGGGCAGCTCTGGCCATGACCGTCCTCGCGCCGGTGGTCGTGATCGTCGTCTTCGCGGCGTCGGGTCACCTGTGGGTTGCGATCGTGTCGGTGCTGCTCGTCGCGGTGGCGGTCGCGTGTGGGCGCCGCGCTCTACGACATGCTCGACCGGCGCCGCAGCCGGTCTTTCCGGCCGTACCCGTTCGGCATCCCTTCTTCGTCATGAATCCACGCTCCGGCGGCGGCACGGTCGTCCGTTTCGATCTGCAGCGCAAAGCCGAGGAACTCGGGGCTGAAGTGGTGTTGTTGAGTGGACCGCAGCAACTCGATGTCACCGAACTGGCGGAGAAGGCCGTCGAGCGCGGGGCGGACCTGCTCGGTGTTGCGGGTGGCGACGGAACCCAGGCTCTGGTCGCGGCGGTCGCAGCAGAACATCGACTTCCGTTCGTGGTGATCAGCGCCGGAACCCGGAACCATTTCGCTCTCGATCTCGGACTGGATCGGGAGGATCCCGCCGCGGGTCTGGACGCCCTCCGTGACGGGGTCGAACTGCGCGTCGATCTCGGCCGGATCAACGGGTGGCCGTTCGTCAACAATGCGTCTTTCGGTGTCTACGCGGAGGTGGTCCGGAGTCCGCAGTACCGTGCCGACAAGACGGCGACGGTGCTGCAGATGCTGCCCGATCTGCTCGGTGAGCAGGGTAGGCCGGGCCTGCGGGCGCACATCGACACCGAGACCGTCGAGGGACCTCAGGCGGTGTTGGTCAGCAACGGTCCGTACGCCTTCGACGACCTGGCAGGAATGGGCCGACGGCCCCGCCTGGACAGCGGCCGGCTCGGTGTCGTCGCGATCTCGGTCTCGAACGCACGCCAGGCGGTCGGCCTGTTCCGCCGCACCCACGACCGAGGACTGTTGCAGCGCACGGCGACAGAAGTGGTAGTCCATGCGGACGTACCGGAAATTCCGGTCGGAGTCGACGGCGAGTCGGTGATGCTGTCGACACCGGTACGATGCACGATCTCCACCGGAGCGCTACGAGTTCGTGTTCCCCGCAACCGTCCGGGAGTGCGTGTGCCACCCCCGCACCTCGACTCCGCCCGATTGCGGAAGATATTGTGGCCGAATTGAACTCTTCGGATCTCACATTCCGGCGTATCCCACGACTTCAATGGAGGGATGTGCAGATGGATGGCGTATACCGGTGATCCCGTCCTGATGGACGACCTGCTCTTCCGGCCGGTGCACTCCCTGATCGACCAGAGCCTGCATTCCAAGATGGGCGCAACTACCACGAACGGGGACGGCTTCGGCATCGGCTGGTACGGAGAAGGCCCGAGGCCGGCATTGTTCAAGTGCATCGAACCCGCCTGGAACGAGAGCAACCTCCGCGAGCTCGCCACGCAGATCCGTACGCCGTTGATGTTCGCGCATGTCCGCGCCTCGACGGGAACTCCGGTGCAGCGCACCAATTGCCACCCCTTCCGCTACGACAACAGGTTGTGGATGCACAACGGGGCGGTGCACGGATTCCACCTCATGAAACGGGACCTGGCGATGGCCGTAGATCCGGGTCTCTACGACGCGATCCGGGGATCGACGGATTCCGAGATGCTGTTCTACCTCGCGCTCACCTTCGGCCTCGCCGACGACCCGTTCACCGGCGTGGCGAAGGCCGTCGGTTTCGTGGAGGACATCGGAGCACGCATGGGCATCGAGAATCCCATGCAGGGAACGATCGCCACCACCGACGGCAGCTGCGTCTGGGTGTTCCGGTATTCGACGGGGCGGAAGACACGCTCGTTGTTCTACTCGGCCGACATCAAGGCGATACGGGCGCAGCATCCCGAAGTGGAAGTGCTGTACAAGCTGGGGGACGACACCCGCTTCGTGGTGTCCGAACCCCTTCGGGATCTCGAAGGGGCTTGGCTGGAGGTTCCCGAGTCGAGCGCGGGTGTCGTTCGGGGGAGCGATCAGGAGTTCCGGCCGTTCGCGCCGATCTCGCCCGTGCGCTCGATGTGATCACGACGAATTCCCCGCTACAGACGTCGCTCCCGCCGAGTGCGGCAACGATCAGGTCGTCGGTTGGTTCCCAGGGTTGCGCGCGGGCCTGATCACCAGTTCCAGAGCGAGCAGTGCCAGTACCGCACCCAGCACGATGAGCGTGACCACGAGTCCGGTGGGATAACGCCAGAACATCACGAGCAGTGCGGCCGCTCCGATGATGACCGATCGGATGGCGGTGCGGGCGCGGAAAGCGGTTTTCTCGAAGGGATTCGGCGAACGGGGCTGTCGCAGTCGCTGAACGGCATCGAGGCTGCGGCCGAGCCCACGCCGAACGGTCCGGGCGGAGGACGAGCCACTGGTGAGGTAGGCACCGAGAGCGATCACCAGTCCGAGCACCGCGACCGCCCGAAGGCTGGTCCGCAGCGGCATCAGCACGGCATCGATGATGGCTGCTGCCGCCTCCGGCGACAGGACGTCGGGCGGGACATCGTCGAGATACATCGACCGGACGATGATGAGCGCGACCGCCAGAACGAACATTCCTACGACCAGTGCGAGGCCGACGAAGGCGAGTGCGCGTAGGCGACGGCCCGGCGGCGCGACGGCGACTGCGCCGGCAGCAGCGGCGAGAGTGATCCAGGGCAGCACATCCGAAACGTTGTCGAGAGTGTTCACCGCCCGCTGCGCCCGGACCAGTTCCGGTGATCGGAACAGGACCAACTGCTTGTCGACACTCGGGATCTTCTCGGCGAACGTGAAACCGCGGTCGAGAAGACGTCCCTTCACGTTGTCGATCACCGTGCCGAGCGAGATGCTCACCGTGCCCGAATCGTCGACCGTCACCGACGACGGTCCGACGTTCCCGGTCACGACCGCGACCAATGCGTTGTGGGCGGCGCGGTGGGCCTGGATCCACAGATCCTCGAACTGCTCGCTCTGCACGAGCGACAACACCGTCTCGTTGACGAAGTTTCGTGCCTGCCCGGTGATCACCGGTGCCAGTCCCTCGACGGCGCGGTCGACGCGCGGCGCGTTCTCCGTGGCCGGAACGGCATCGGTGAGAGCAACGAGAGCGTCGGTCGTCAGTCCTTCGACGTCGACGCGCGTGAAGATCTCGTCGGTAACGGAATTCGCGATCTGTGTCTGGACGGCGGGATTCGAGCCCAGTGGGGCGACGGTGGTCACGTACCGGTCGGTGTCGAGGATCTCGCTGCGCACGAACCGTGCGGTGACCGAGAGGACGGCCAGAACCGCGACCAGCACGGTGAGCAGCGCAACCGCAGCCCAGCGCCATCCGTGTCTCGCCGGGCCGCGGCTCGGGAACGGGCTCGACCCCGACAGCGGCTCGCTCCCGAAGCGTGGCGACCTCCGCACGCAACCGGTCGAGTTCGGCGCGTTCGTCGTCGTCCAGCCGGCCCGGTCGGGGCTCTTCACCGCCCGCGCCGATGTTCGTGGTCATCCCGGCATCGCCCCCTTTCGGGGCCGGATCCAGTATGCGCCGCTGCGGATCGCTCGGACAGGAATTCGAACCGTATTCGCTTCAGAAGTGGCCGTCGGGCGGTCATACTCGACGGGAGGGGGATCTGTTCTCGACGACACCGACGGAAGTCGGCTCCCGGCTTCCGTGAACGATCTTTCATCGAAACGAGGCTCCAGGTGACCGATTCGGATATAGACGAGATGGGCCCGGTCGACTACCTCGTCATCGAATTCCCTGCCGACCGACCACCGAACGGCTCTGCGCTACCGCTGCTGCTCGACCTCGTCGAGCAAGGCATCATCCGGGTGCTCGATCTCGCGTTCGTCCGCAAGGACACCGACGGTTCGGTCACCGGGATCGACATCTCCGAGGTCGGACTCGAAGGAGAAGTCGACGTGACGTTGTTCGCGGAGGCGTCGTCGGGCCTGCTCGGCGACACCGATTTCGACGAAGCGGGGGCTGCGCTCGAACCCGGCTGCTCGGCGGCCGTACTCGTCTACGAGAACACCTGGGCTGCTCCGCTGGCGCGGGCACTGCGTCGCAACGGTGCCGAACTCGTCGCGTCCGGGCGTATCCCGGTCCAGAGCATCCTGGCTTCGCTGGAGAAGCTCGACGTCGAAATGTGAGTCGAGCGAACGAAATACAGGAGGAGATCGACATGCCAGGACTACTCCGCGGGGTGGCTCGCACCGCAGTCGTAGCCGGGACGGCGACGGCAGTCTCCAACCGCGTCTCCCGTCGGCAGGGAGAGCGATGGGCATCGCAGGGGCAGGCCGTCTACGGTCGTCCGGCGCAGTACGCGCCCGAACCCGAACCCGTGCCCACGCCTCCTCCGGCCGCCCCACCTCCGGGTGGAACGGACCGCATCGCCGCGCTGAAGGACCTCGCCGAACTGAAGGCACAGGGCGTGCTCACCGAGGTCGAGTTCGAGAGGGAGAAGGCGCGAATTCTCGGATCCTGAAATACGAGTGCGGCATCCGGTGCGAGTGGCTACGACCGTTCCGACGCGACGATCGATGCGATGGGACCGGGCTCGTGGACGACTGGAGGTGCACGGTACACCGGATCGGCGAGCCGGCCGACCGTCTGGCGAGGCTGTCGTTGGTGCTCGCGGACGAACTCACCTCGGCGGAAGTACAGGATCGTGCGCGTGCGCTCGCCCGTGAGCTCTTCGGGCACGACGTGGACGTCGGGGAGGTCGAGCCGGAGAACTGGTCGTCCCAGTGGCCACCGTCCACCCGGTCACCGTCGACTCGGCCGCCGTCGACATGATGCCGTACCGAGGACGCACTGCATCGGTTGACGGAGAGCATGTTTCGTCCGGTACGTCTCCGACTTTCCTTTCCGATGCAGTCGTCACCGTGCTCCGGATGCGGAAGGCGCTGCACTCGAGCTCGAGGGAACGAGTGCGGACGCAACGAGTCCGACGAGCCCGATGTACGCCAGCACGATCATCGCGGCCGCATACGAACGGTCCGGGGTGGCGAGGCCGACGACGAGGACGGTACCTGCCACGACGGTGCCCAGGGACGAACCCAGATTGGACACGCAGCGCGACAGGCCCGAGATCTCACCCTGCTGTTCCTCCGGGAACGCCGACTGCACGACGTTGACGGAGGGAGTGAGCATCGCACCCAGTCCGACGCCGATGAGGAGCAACAGACCCGGGGCGAACGCCCATGCGCTGGTCCATGCACGCACCAGCAGGAGCAGAACCACGATGCCGGCGAGGGTGACGACGAAGCCGCTCATGATGAGGGAGCGCTGTGAATGCCGGGCGGCCAACCGTTCGGCCAGCAGCGAGGAACTGAGGATGGCCGGCGGTGGCGGCGGTGAAGATGACGCCGGTCTCGATCGCGTTGTAGCCGCGGACCACTTGCAGGAATGCCGAGACGACGAACGCGACACCCATCAGCAGCAGCCACTGGATGTTCTGGGTGACGAGCGCGAGATTCGACGTGCGATTGCGGAACAGGCCGGTCGACGGCAATGGCACTCTGCCGGACCGTTCGAAACGTCGTACGTGCAGGAGGGATTCGGGCTCGACGCTCCGCTCGAGCGGTGGAAGCGGGCCCGCGACGAGATCCACCACGAGATCTGCGAACGTGGATACGACCCCGTCCGCGGCACGTTCACGCAGTTCTACGGCTCCACGGAACTCGACGCCAGCGTGCTGCTCATACCGCTCGTCGGTTTCCTCCCGCCGACCGACGACCGGGTCACCTCCACGATCGACGCGATCCGGAACGAACTCGGTCGCGACGGCTTCGTGTCCCGGTATTCCACGACGGATACCGACCACGGGCTTCCCAGAGACGAAGGGCAGTTCCTGGCCTGCTCGCCGAGGACTACGACGTGCAGGCGGGACGACAGGTCGGTAATTTCCCTCAGGCGTTCAGCCGCCTCACTCTCGTCGGCGCGGCCTGCGCGATCACTGTGGCCGAATGGGCGCACGCCGTGGATCCGGTCGACGGAGCTCCGGCCGTCTGATCCCACTCCATCGGAATGTCGTGTTTCCGTGAGATCTTCGCTCGCAGCCGTGCGTACTGCATGTATCCAGGGGGTACGTGCAACCCGGATGCGCCCCGTGTTCGTCGGTGTCTGTACATCGAACGAACTACGTTGATGCGCTTGGAAATCGGTAGAAATCGTACGAATGTCACCGATTCGGCGGGGGTACTTCCCCGGACCCGCCGAGCACGTTTCAATGACAGGTGCAGAGGGGCTCTCGGGAGCGCAGGGGATACGCTTCCGCGTCGCTGCTCCGTCGGGACAACGCGAACGGTGGCAGGGGAGCGACAATGGAACATGGTGTTGTGCTGTGGTTCGACGCCGGTCTGGGTCACGGGTTCATCCGTGACGACGACGGTACGGAGATCCTGGTGCACTACTCACAGATAGATGGGAGCGGCTACCGCTTCCTGACCGGGGGTCAACGGGTCCGATTCGAGATCGGTTACGGGATCTTCGGACGACAGGCGGTCAACGTGCAGGTGTGCTGACATACGGGACGCTCGGATGGTGTGTGATCGAGTAATGGACACGCGGGCGAACGAGAGGGCGGAGGAGACCCACATTCATGCTGCGACTCCGACCGAGGAGCAGGTGTGGGCCTCCCGAGCCGCAATCGAGCGGGCCACGGGCGTGCTGATGGAGCGGTACGGACTCGATGCCGAGCAGGCGAAGGAGACGTTGCTCCAGGCCTCCCGTCACGCCGCCGTGTCGATGGCGCAGTTCGCGGAGGACGTGCTCACTTCGGGTCGAGCAGGTGAACCCCCCGAGATCCGAGTGGTGCTGGACGCCGCGTCCGCGCCTTCCGGTCTACGGAAGGCCGTCGCCTTCATCGAGTCCGAAGCGGCTCGTCCCATCAGGTTGGCGGACATCGTGGCTGCTGCGGGGGTCGGAGCCCGAGCTCTGCAGTACGACTTCGTGCGCCACCTCCATACGACGCCCACCCGATACCTTCGTTCGGTGCGTCTCGAGCGGGCTCATCGGGAGTTGCAGGCCGCCGACCCACAATGTGAGACGGTCGCGTCGATCGCTACGCGGTGGGGCTTCTCGTCGCCCGGACGATTCGCGACGCAGTACCGGTCCGTCTATGGCAGATCCCCTCGCATGACCCGGTCGGACGCGCGGTGGTCCGATCGAACTACTGCCGATCCTGCAGAAAACGAATAGACTGTACCGAAAGCGAACGATGTGTTCGCTGTCGACGCTGCCGGCGGGGCGCGAGACTTCCGACGCAGGGGGTTGGATCTGTCGACCTGCCCCGCCGGCAGTACTCCGAGTGCCCACATTCGGCCCTGGTGATGACATTTCGGCGTATGCTCGGAACATCGGTGATCGCCTGTCACCCCCTGCACGGACGATCACCGCCGCCGGGTGGATTCGAGGTAGGCCACCCAGGCGATGCCGAACCCTGTCGCCCATTCCCCCTGCTCGGGTGGCAGGGTTTCGGTGCTGTCAGTACGTTATATGTTGGAATCCGGCTCCGGGTCCTGTGATCTCCCGGGCTCCTCGTCGACGTCGTTTCCCGAGGCTTCCGCATCGACCTCGTCGTTCGCGCCGGGAGAATCGACTTCCCCCGAAGCGTGAGAATCGACGCCTTCAGGATCGTCCTTCCCGTGTACTCCGTTTCCTTCGGGAAGAGACACGGGGAGTTCGGCCGAATACGGTGCACGCGGTGGGGCGATCTCGTCGAGACGTTCGTTGATCGCATGGGCGATCAGATCGTGCTGCAGACAGGGAAGCGGCAACAATCCGTTCAGATACGCCTCGATCTCGACCCTTCCCACTTCGCCCCCGAGGGCGAAGTAGCGCAGCCACAACTCCTCCACACCCAGTCCGGCGACACGGAGCGCAGCGAGGAATCTGTGACGGTGTTCCCCGTCGGGGAGAAAGTGCATTGCGACCTCAAACTGTTTCGTTGTAGGTCGACGCGACTATCTCCGCTGCCACCTCCCGTACGGTGATGCGCCGCTGTGTAGACAATTCGAGCAATCGCTGCACAGCACGATCGGCATCGATGTTCTCGCGCAGCATCACGATTCCTTTGGCAGTAGCGATCAGGTCCCGGTCGCGCAGGGCCCGAAGCAACCGCGCGTTGAGTGCTTCGGCTTCGGTCAGAGTGTGCATGTTCGCCAGCAGGATCGCGGCCTGCTCGGCGAAGCGGCCGAGGATGTCCTCACTGTCTGCCGAATAGACACGCGGGCGTGTGGAATAAACCTTCAGTGCGCCCATGATCTCGCCCGCGTACTGCAGGGGAACGCTCAGCGACGACGACATTCCCATCTCTGCAGCCCACCTGGGCCATTCCGGCCAGCGCTGCTCCTCTCGGAAGTCGTCCACGCGCACCGGCACGCCGTCACGGATCGCCGCCAGACAGGGACCGTCACCGAGCTCGTACTGCAACGCGTCGAGACGTTCGACCATCTTTCCGGTCGCGGCGGAAGTGGACCGGTTGCTCTCGTCGTCGACGAGAGTGATTCCCGAGCCGTCCGTGTCGGGCAGTGTGTCCTTCGCCAGCGAGGTGATCAGCTCGAGCACGGTGGCCACGGTCTGTTCGGACAGCAACACTCCGGCCATGCGGGCGAACACCGCGGCCCATGCCTCGGGAGTCGGATCATGCGACTCCGTCATATCCCACCTCCCGCCCGAACGCACCCTCGTGCATCTTCCGATGCCTCGACGCTACCCGCTCCCGAGCATCGACGTTCGTGGACGTACCATCCCGACCGCTCGGTGCGACATCCCACTGGAACGTGCCCGGATTGGCAGAATCCGGAGTATGCCGACCCGGACGATCGATGGTCACCGCATCACCCTGACCAACCTCGACAAGGTGCTGTATCCGAGCACCGGGACGACGAAGGGCGAGGTCGTCGAGTACTACGAAGCCGTCGCCGAGGCGATGCTTCCCCACATCGTCGGCCGGGCAGCGACCCGTAATCGGTGGCCGAACGGTGTCGGCGAACAGTCCTTCTTCGAGAAGAACCTCCCCGACCACGCACCGGCCTGGCTCGACCGTCGCACCCTGCATCACAAGGACCGGCGGGTCACCTACCCGCTGTTCGATTCCGCCGCCGGGCTCGTCTGGCTCGGGCAACAGGCAGCCCTCGAACTCCACGTGCACCAGTGGCGTTTCGACGGAGAGAAGGCCGGACCCGCGACCCGCATCGTCTTCGACCTCGACCCGGGGCCCGGCGTGGGCCTGGCCGAGTGTGCGGAGGTCGCGCGCCACGTGCGCGACACCGTCGCCGAACTCGGGTGGTCGGCCTATCCGGTCACCAGCGGCAGCAAGGGCATCCACCTGTACGTCCCGCTCGATCGGATGCTGTCGTCGTCGGGGGCGTCGAAGGTCGCGAAGCAGGTCGCGCGCAATCTCGAGACCACCCTTCCCGACCTGGTGACCGCGACGATGGCGAAATCGGCGCGCGAGGGCAAGGTCTTCGTCGACTGGAGCCAGAACAACAGTTCCAAGACGACGGTCGCGCCGTACTCGCTGCGCGGTCGCGACGAGCCGTGGGTGGCGGCGCCGCGCAGCTGGGACGAACTCGACGACCCCGACCTCGCGCAACTGCAGTTCCGGGAGGTCCTCGCCCGCATCGAGGAGTTCGGGGACCTGCTCGCCGGTCTCGACCCGCCCCTCGGCAAGGCTGTGTCCGGAGACAAGGCCGTGTCCGGAGACAAGGTCGTGTCCGGAGACAAGGCCGGGTCCGGCGGCAAGACCGTGTCCGGCGGAGACGCCCTGGACACCTACCGCGGCAAGCGCGACGCGTCGCGCACCCCGGAACCGGTACCCGACCGCGTCCCCGACGACGGCCCCGGCAACAGGTTCGTCATCCAGGAGCACCACGCGCGTCGCCTGCACTACGACCTGAGGCTCGAACGCGACGGTGTGCTGGCGTCGTGGGCCGTACCGAAGAACCTGCCGGACACCTCGGGGCGCAACAATCTCGCGGTACGGACCGAGGACCACCCGATCGAGTACCTGACCTTCCACGGGACGATCCCGAAGGGCGAATACGGCGCCGGCAGCATGACCGTGTGGGACACCGGCACCTACGAGACCGAGAAGTGGCGGGACGACGAGGTGATCGTGCGGTTCCACGGCGACCGGATCGAGGGACGGTACGCGCTGATCCGCACCGAGAAGAACCAGTGGCTGGCGCACCGCATGAAGGACCAGTCGTCGCCGAGCACCGAGTCGTCCGATGCCGATCCGGCCTCCCTCGTCGGATCGTCGGGGTCCAAGTCCTTCCCGCGCGATCTCGCGCCCATGCTCGCGACCTCCGGTGACGTCTCGGGTCTCGACGCCGAAGACTGGGCGTTCGAAGGCAAATGGGACGGATACCGCGCCATCGCGGAGATCGAGGACGGCACCGTCAGGCTCCGCAGCCGATCCGGTCGCGATGTCACCGGCGACTACCGGAAGCTCGTCGAACTCGCGACGATCCTCGACGGTCACCGGGCGGTGCTCGACGGGGAGATCGTCGCCGTCGACCGCTCCGGGGTGACGAGCTTCTCGATGCTGCAGCGGGGCGTGAACTACGAGTACCGCGTGTTCGACGTGCTGTATCTCGACGGGGTGTCGCTGCTGCGCAAGACCTACGACGATCGCCGACGGGTCCTCGAGGCGCTCGCCGCTGCCACGGACGGACTGATCGTCCCGGATCTGCTCTCGGGTGACGGCTCGAAGGCTCTCGCGCGCAGCCGCGCGAAGAACTGGGAGGGCGTGGTCGCCAAACGCCGGGACTCCGTGTATCTGCCGGGCAAGCGCGGCGCCGGATGGATCAAATCGAAGAACTGGCTCACCCAGACCGTCGTGCTCGGCGGATACCGCCGTGGCAACGGCAACCGTGCCTCGACCTTCGGCTCCCTGCTGCTCGGCGTCTACGACGACGACGGTGAGTTCGTGTACGTCGGCAAGGTCGGCACCGGTTTCGACGACGAGACGCTCCTGTCGGTGGCGAAGGCTGTGAAAGGGCACACGAGCCGCACGAACCCGTTCGCGAACGAAGTGCCGGCCGCCGAACGCCGCGATGCGGTGTGGTTGCGGCCCGAACTCGTGGGGGAGGTGCGGTTCGGAGGATGGACGGAAGGAGACCGGGTGCGGCACGCGAGCTGGCGTGGTCTGCGCGACGATGTGGACGCGTCGAGTGTGGTGCGAGAAGAGGAAACAGGCGCTGACTGCTAACGTTCGTTCGAAGTCGGGTGATCGGGCATTAGGGGAGGCATCAATGGCCGAGGGCTCGCGTGGCGTCGTCCGTCGGATCGGTTTGGTCGAGGATCACGAGTCGGTCGCGCTCGGGTTCGCAGCGATGCTCGCCGATCAACCCGATCTCGAGCTCGCAGGTACCGCCACCACCGTCTCGGGTCTGCTCGAGCAGGTCACCGACCTCGACCTCGCCGTTCTCGACCTGCGCCTGTCCGACGGATCCTCCCCGAAGAGCAACGTCGAGCAGCTGCGCGCGGCGGGCCTCGAGACCCTGGTCTTCACCGGCGCCGAGAACCCGTATCTGCTGCGTTCGGCCGCCCGCGCCGGTGTGCTCGGGGTGGTGCGGAAATCCGAGCCCGCGGCCGTGGTGATCGAGGCGATCCGCGTGGCCGCCGCCGGAGGGCAGGTCGCCAGCACCGAGTGGGCCGCGGCGATCGACGGTGATCCCGAACTCGACGATGTCGGCCTGAGTCCGCGGCAGCTCGAAGTGCTCGAACTGTATGCGTCGGGGGAGAAGCTCGACCGGGTCGCCCGGCTGACGGGTCTCGCTCCGCAGACCGTCAACGACTACCTGCAGCGGATCCGCCAGAAGTACGCGGAGGCAGGTCGTCCCGCACCCACGAAGACGGATCTGTACAAACGTGCCGTCGAGGACGGGTGGCTGCCGATGCCCGAACGGTCGGATGTCCGCCGTCGCTGACGAGCCGGCCGGGGACACCGGGGAGAAGTCGCACGATCGCAGCACGGCGGCTGCCGACCGACTTCTCCGGATGTTCGCGCGATTCGTCGCGATCGGATATCTCTGCTACTTCGCGTTGCTCGTGCCGGAGATCCTCGAAGTGTCGGCACTCGTCGCGTGGTGGTGGACTCCCACCGCGGCCGTCCTCATGTTCGGATCCGGGGTCGCGCTCGGCTTCGCCTCGTTCCGCGGCACGGTGTGGATGCAGCGGACCGCGACCGTCAATGCGCTCGCCTACGTCGTGATGGTCGCATTGTGGTTCGTGGCGTGGAACGGGACGCAGATCCCGCAGGACCAGTCGTTGTGGTTCACCGCCTTTCCCGGCCTCGCGTCGCTCGCGGCGGCGGTCGCGTGGAGACCCCGGCGGGCGTTCGTCCACATGATCCTCGTGGTTCTGCTCGCGCAGTGCGCGAATCACCTCGCCCGCGACGCCCCCTTCGGATACTTCCTGGCAACCGACCTGGCGTTCGCGTTCGTCTTCTGCACGGTCTTCCTCGCGGCCGCGGTGGTGGGACTCGGCACCGGCCGCACCCTCGACGAGACCATCGCTGCCACCCAGGCCACGGCGGCCGCCGCGGCCGCAGCGGAAGCACGGAACGCCGAGCGCGCACGGTTCGATGCCCTGGTCCACGACCGCGTGATGTCCACCCTGCTGGCGGTGTCACGCAACGCACCCCGAGAGTCGCTCGTCGAGCAGGCCGAACGAGCGGTCGCCGAACTCGACGAGTTGCGGCGCGGCACCGATCGGGAGTCGGCGCTCGACGCCGCCGCGGTCGTGGCGCGGCTCCGATCGGCGGCGACCGAGGCCGACGAGGATGTCGTCTTCACCGGCCGTGTCGCCCCGGGATCCGGCGACGTTGCGTTCCCACCCGAACCCGCGCGCGCGACCGCCGCTGCCCTCGCTGAGGCGGTACGCAACAGCGTGCGGCATGCCGGAAAGGACGCGTCCCGCACGGTCGAGGTCGACGTGGCACCGAGATGGATCTCCGTGCAGGTCGTGGACGACGGCCGAGGCTTCGAACCCGAGGCCGTCGACCCGCACCGGCTCGGTCTGGAAGTGAGCATCCGAGGACGTATGCGCCGGGTGTCCGGGGGCCGGGCGGTCGTGCAGTCCGCGCCGGGGGCCGGGACCCGGGTGTTGTTGTACTGGCGGGATCCGGCCGCATGAACACTGCGAACTCGACCGTCTCCGATCTGCTGCGGATGCACAGCAGGCCCGCGCGGGCCTTCGCCGTCCTGTACGCGGTGACCTGCGTGGTGCTCGCCCTGAACACCGCGCCCCATGCGGAGGTCCGCTGGCCCCTCGCGATCGCCGTGATCGTGTGTGTGGCCGCCGCCTACGCGCTCGTCGCAGTCGAGGGGGACCCACTACCGGTGCGACCCGCACTGGCGATGACGTTCTCGGGCGCGATCGCGTCGGCGTCGGTGCTGTGGGTGGTGCCCGCCGATCCGGCGCCGCACCCCATCGAGTTGTGGCCGTTCGGGATGTCCACGACGATCCTCGTGTTCATGTGCGTGCGGGGACGCACGGCGTACGCCTGGTGCGGGATGCTCCTCATGCTCGTCGTCGCCGCGCTGTGGTCGCATCTCACGGGCCCCGGGATGGGCTACGGGCTCGGCCTGACGATCACGAGTGCGGGACCGGTGCTCATGGGCACCGTCTGCGCCTACACGATCCGCCCGCTCGCGCGGTCGATCTACCTGCTGCGCGCCCGGTCGATGCAGCGGATCGCGGCGGAGTCCGCGGCTGCCGCGGCTCTGGAGGAACGTGACGTCCGCCTCGGAAGTCTCGACGCGTCGGCGCGTCCGTTGCTCGAGCGGATCGTCTCGGGCGAACCCCTCGACGAGAACGAACGGATCGAGTGCGGACTCGTCGAGGCACGACTGCGCGACGGTCTGCGTGCTCCCGTACTCCAGGTACCCGAGGTCGACCGGGCCGCCGCTACGGCCCGCCGGCGCGGCGTCGAGATCGTCATGCTCGACGACCACGCCATGGACTCGGCATCTCCCGAGGTTCGGCGCGCCGTCTACCGGGAGGTGGTGGACGCGCTCGATTCGGTGAGAGAAGGGTCGGTGACCGTGCGTGTGTTGCCGCCGGCCCGCGCGGCGATGGTGACGATGCTCGTGAAGGGCGAGGATGTGCGCCGAATCGAGATCGGACACGACGGCCGGCGCACCGGTAATTAGGCGAAACACCGATGCCCATATTTTCTTGGGCAGAGAAAAATCTGTCTGGGTAGTTGTCGGTTTCAACCGTTAAGTTGTAGGCACTCGAAACGGAGTTCGTCGGGGGACTCGGTTCGATCCCATGTATTCATCTCGGTAGGGACGCGCTATGACGACGATGCTCGAACATTCCCCGGCACAGAAGCCTGCGCCTCAGAAGCCCGCACTCTCGGCTCGCGAGATCGAGATCCTGCGGGCCTGGCTGCTCTGCGAGTCCAAGTCCGAGGCGGCTGCGAGCCTGTTCGTCACCGCAGCCACGGTCAGCACCCACATCGTCCGCATCCGTGAGAAGTACGCCCGTGTCGGGCGTACGGCGACCACGAAGACGGCACTGCTCGCCCGCGCTCTGCAGGACGGTGTGGTCTCCATCGACGAGTTGTGACCCGTCGGCCTGCCACCGCACGGGGTGGACACACGACGGATCCGATGAGCGCGGCCGACCGGATCCACCGGGTCTTCGGCCGGTTCATCAGTGCGGGCTATGTGTTCTACCTGCTGTTCGTCGTCCCCACAGCGGTGTCGCAGGCCCACCTCACGGCATGGTGGTGGTTGCCGACGGCACTGCTCGCGATCTTCGGCACCGGGATCGCGCTCGGGGTGGCAACCTTCCTGAGCGATGTCCGGTGGGTCGGACGACTCGCAGCCGCCAACGCCGTCGCCTTCCTGGTCGCGGCGGTCCTGTGGTTCCCGGCCTGGACGGGTGAGGTTTCCACGAACACGGCCTGGCAGGCGCTCTTCCCCGGAGTGGCAGGACTGTCCGCGGCGGCAGCGTGGCGGCCGCGGACGGCGCTCGCCTACCTCACGGTGGTGGTGCTCGTCGTGCAGACCACCAACTATCTGCTGGTGAACACCACGACAGGATACCGCTTCGTCCCGGAACTCGCGTTCGCGCTCATGTTCTGCGGGGTCTTCGCCGCCGCGGCGATCGTCGCCTTCCGCACGGGCGACGTCCTCGACTCCACCGTCGCGGCCACGGAGAAATCCGTCGTCGCAGCAGCGGCGGCCGCGGCCAGGACGGTCGAACGCGAGCGGTTCGACGCACTCGTCCACGACCAGGTGATGTCCACTCTGCTCGCCTCGGGTCGCGGCGCATCCGACGGTCCCGTCGCGGCCCAGGCCCGTCGTGCGCTGGAGATGTTCGACTCCCTGCGGCGCGGCGACGACACCGAGAGCAGCTTCGACGCCGACCGAGTGGCAGCCCAGTTCCGCTCGGCAGCCTCCGAGGTCGACGAGGACGTCGAGTTCACGACCACGACGAGCGCCGATGCCGGACCGCACTACCCGGCCGACGTGATCAGGGCGGTCGGAGCCGCACTGGCCGAGACCGTGCGGAACAGTGTCCGCCACGCCGGCCCGGGCACGCAGCGGGCCGTGCACGTCGACCTCGGGCCCGGATCGGTCCGGGTGGTCGTCCGCGACGACGGCCACGGATTCGACCCCGCCCAGATCGACCCCTACCGGATGGGCATCCGCGCGAGCATCCACGGACGCATGCGCGGCATGGCCGGGGGCGACTCGGAGATCACCTCGGGTCCCGCGGGCACGACGGTGACGCTGTTCTGGTGCGATCCGGCCGAGCGTCGCGCGCCGTGACCGCCGAACCCACCCGCGACGTGCGCGACCTGCTGGGGATGCGCACCACCGCCGCACGTGTGCTCGTGAGCCTCTATGCCCTGGTCTGCCTCGTGCTGGCGGCGTTCGGGGCCGAGCACACGTCCGCGAGCTGGCCTCCCGCCCTCGCCGTGCTCGTGTGCACGTTCGCGGCATTCACCCTCATCACCGTTCCGGGCGACCCGCTGCCGATGCCGGCGACGATCCTGCTCGCCGCCACCGGGACGGTCTCGTCGGCGCTCGTGTTCTCGGTGCTGCCGGTGCCGTCTCCGGGAGGCATCGCGACGTGGCCGCTCGGGATGTCCACGGTCGTCTTCACCTTCATGTGCGTGCGCGGACGCACGCTCGCGGCGTGGATCGGGTTGGCCTGCATGATCGCGACCGCGACCTTCTGGACCTACGCCACCGGGCAGGGGATCGGCTCCGGCCTGTCGCTGTCGGTCGTCAACGCAGCGCCGGTCCTCATGTCCACCTTCTTCGCCTTCACCCTGCGACCCCTCGCCGGATCCATCTACCTGCTGCGTGCGATGTCGTTGCAGCGCAGTGCGGAACAGGCGGCCTCGGCTGCAGCGCTCGAGGAGCGCGACGCGCAGCTCGACCGGCTCGACTCCCTGGCCCGGCCCCTGCTCGAACGCATCGCGACCGGGGAGCTGCTCGACGCGGGGGAGCGGCGCACCGGTGTGCTGCTCGAAGCACGTCTGCGGGACGGGCTTCGAGCGCCGGCCCTGCAGGACCCGCAGGTCGTCGAGGCGGCCGACGCCGCGCGCCGACGAGGCGTGGACGTGGTGATGCTCGACGATCACGGCCTGGACGGGGTGCCCCCGGACGAACAGGCCCGCCTCCGCCGTGCGGTCGCCGACGAACTCGACTCGGTCTCACACGGTTCCGTCACGGTGCGGGTCCTGCCTCCGGGACGTCGGGCCCTCGTGACGATCCTCGTGCGGGGGGACTCCGTGCGCCGCATCGAGCTGGGCAAGGCGTCGCAGGGTTAGAGTCACACCTCGTGACCGTGCTGAAGTCGTTGCTGCTGTTCGCCGTTGCCGCCCTGTTCGAGATCGGCGGTGCGTGGCTGGTGTGGCAGGGCGTGCGTGAGCACCGCGGCTGGATCTGGATGGGGTTGGGCGTGATCGCTCTCGGCGCTTATGGTTTCGTCGCCACGCTCCAGCCCGACGCGAACTTCGGTCGCATCCTCGCGGCGTACGGCGGTGTGTTCGTGGCGGGTTCCCTGGTGTGGGGCATGGTGATGGACGGCTTCCGGCCGGATCGGTGGGATGTCGCGGGCGCGCTCGTGTGCCTTGCCGGCGTTGCCATCATCATGTATTCACCCAGGTGACGACGCATCCGGCACCACCTCGGTGACGAGGCATACGGCACAACTCGGCCGGATGCCTCGTCCGGGCGTCACGGCACCACGACGCCGCCGACTGCGGGGGTCGAGTTGCACAGCGGTCCACTGCCGAGATTCACCGAACCGAAGACCGTCGCCACGACCTCGCCCGGACCGGTGTCGACCAGGGTCGACAGGTTCGGGTACGTACCGACCAGATCGACGATGCCGGTGCGGCCGTTGTTGCGGTTGAGCCATGCGACGCTGACCTGCCCCGCTGCCGGGACCGGCCACAGGGCCTCCCGTGTGGAGAACAGGACGTGGCCGCCGGGGATGCCCTCGTCCGGTCCGGGTTGCGCCGTGACCGAGGTGAACGACGCCAGGCTGCCCTGGTTGATGCAGCCGATGGTGATCGCCGTGCCCAGAGGCTGAGGGGGTGCAGCGGTGGCCACACCGGTGAATGCGATTGCGGCGGCGACGGGTGCCGCCAGGGCGAGAACTCGACGTGGAATTCGCAGTGCAGGCATGGTGCTGCTCCTCGGAAAGGGAAGGTCACGTCCGGGAGCCGACCGCAGCGAGGAATACCGCGGCGCGTCCCGCGCACCGATGACGTGCGTGAGTCTATCGAGACACCGAAGACCCAGGAGCGGTTTCGGTCTCGATCCGATACAGCTCGGAAGCATTGCGGCGCAGTACCGCGTCGGAGAGCTCGTCGCCGAACACGTCCTCGACGAGGGTGATGTCGCTGTCCCGGAACGGTCGCGGTGCGCGGGTCGACGGCAGGTCGGTGCCGAACACGAGTGCCCCGGGATTCACATCGGCAACGGCGCGAAGCGCGTCGGCCACCGGGAGATCGACGCGCCCGAACCCTGTTGCCTTCACGTGGATACCGCTCTCCACCAGCCGCAACAGTGACGGCAAGCCGTCCTGCGACAGTCCCAGGTGGTCGACGGAGACGGCGGGCAGTGCCGCGATCGTGGTGTGCAGCTCGGCCAGATCGCGCGAATCGATGTACAACTCGGCGTGCCAGCCGACGAGATCGTGGACCCGCCGGGCGAGCCGGTCGAGGTCGGACAGCGTGGCCGATCCGCCACGGCGGACGTTGAATCGCACGGCCCGCACTCCCGCCGCGTCGAGCCGGGTGATCTCGTCGCCCGAGGCGGTGGCCGGAAGTTGTACGACGCCGACGAAAGTGGGCCCGAGCCGGTCGAGCGCATCGAGGAGATAGCCGTGGTCGAAAGCCTGGAACGACCCTGACACCACCGCGCCACCGGTGACACCCAGATGCGCGACCCGCGCGAGATAGTCGTCGACGGTGAACGGTTCGGGCAGATAGCCGTCGTTCTCGACGAGGGGGAAACGCGGATCGATGATGTGCAGGTGGGCGTCGAACATCTCCCCACGATAGGAAGCCCGGTCCGAGCGGAACAGGGTTCGGATCAGCGGGAGTTCACTCGCGGCGGCGATGCGCGGTGTGACGGCGGAGGAGGGATTCGGCCAGTCCCGCCACGAGGTTCCGTGCCTCGGGTGGCCCGACGATCTCGATGTGCTCACCGAACTGCAGCAGTTGCCGCACACCGTCGATCGAGTCGTAGGCCACCGTGATCCGCGAGACGTCCGGTCGCGGCCCTGCGGTGCTCCCGCGCAGGCGGGCACCGAGGATGCGCCGGGCGAGATCGAGGCGGTTCGCCGCGAGATCGGCGGTGACGACGACGTCCTCGCGTCGTTCGAGTGCGTCGCCGAGTTCGCGTGCCAGCGCGGGCAGGGTGCGGCCGGGGGACAGGCGGCGCGGCCGGTCGAGCACTGTCCACGCACTCAGGCGGGTCAGTGCGAACAGTCGTGGTCGCCCCTCGTCGTCCGCCACGAGATACCAACGGCCGGCGCGGGAGAGCACACCGTAGGGATCGACGACGATCTCGCGTTCGCCGCGGTGCCCGCTCGACCGGTACGTGATGGCGAGTTGCCGTCCGCGCCGCAGGTCGCGGGTGAGGGCAGCGACGTCGGCCCGGTCCTCGGTGGCGAACCATCCCCGATTGTCGACGGTGACCACCTCGGTCAGTGGCAGCAGGTCGTTCTCGCGTGCGGTGGCGGGCGTGCGCCGGGCACGTGCGGTGAGTTTGTGGACGGCGTCCCGGGCGGCGGCGTCGACACCGAGTTGCCGGGCCCGGCCCATGTCGACACCCAGGGCGCGCAGGACGTCCACCTCGGACGCGTTGAGCCGGTTCAGGTCGGTCTGCCGGCCGGGGAGCATCACGATGCCGCCGTACCTGCCGCGTTCGGCGACCACCGGAAGGTCCGCAGCAGCAAGCGTTTCCACATCGCGTAGCACGGTGCGCTCGGAGACGCCGAACTCCTCCGCGAGTTCGGCGGCCGTGACCCGTCTGCGGGCCTGCAGGACGACCAGCATGCTCAGCAACCGCTGCGGCCGGTTCATCGAATGTCGGATCTCCTTTCGAAAACACGACAGGAACTGTCGGGTTTCGGTGTCACGGTAGTTCCCGAAGCCCTTCACATCCACACATGATCCGAGGAGATGTCGATGACCGTGTCGTCGCCCAACCTGTTCCTGATCTACGTGACCGACGTCGAACGCGCGACCCGCTTCTACAGCGACCTGTTCGACATGACCCCGCAGATGACGACCCCGCGCTACGTCTCCTTCGAAGTGGCGCCGGGAGTGCTGTTCGCACTGTGGTCGGGTCGCGCCGGGACCGTGGACGCGAACGCGCCGCGGCTCTCGGAGGTGGGCCTGATGGTGCCCGGCTCGGCCGCCGCCGTCGATGCGATCCACGACGAGTGGGCCGGCAAGGGAGTGACGGTCGTGGAGGCACCGCACGATGAGGTGTTCGGACGGACGTTCGTGGTGTCGGATCCGGACGGGAACCTCATCCGTGTCTCCCCGCTGGACTGAGTCCCCGCTCGACGGAACGATCTACGACGCCTCGCGCATCGTGAGCCCACCGAGTTCGACCGTGTACGTCTGCGACGCCTCGTCCCACCACACGGAGTAGGTGGTGGGGTAGAGGCCCTCGCGCTGGTACGCCTCGGGCAGACGGAGTTCCTCGTGGTGCGCCGGCCGCGTCGCGAGCCACTCCCGGCTCAGCATGGGTTCGATGAACGCCTGCCGTCCGTCCCACGTGCCGTAGAGCACGGTCTCGGTGAGGTGGTGTCCCGCTGCCGGATCGTGCTCCGCCTCGGTGGTGTCCACCCAGTGCAGTCCCATGCCCGCGACGGTCGACGTCAGCGGATCCCCGGACGGTGCGTACCCCTCCGGCACGTAACGCGGGTCGGGCACGCGGGCCGCGGCCGGGATGTAGCCGGGGGCGAAGGGATGGATCGACTCCACCGTGGGCCGATCCAGGAGATAGAAGTGGACGTCGAAGTGCGGGACGTCGAAGCCGTGCTGGGGGTCGTGGCCGTGCGAGTTCCAGTCGACGGTGACGTGGTCGAACGCGGTGGCGGACGCCTCCTCGGGCAACTCGAGCACGTACGCCTCGGTGACCGGCAGCAGCGCACTGGGCAGGTCGTCGAGTGCGGCCGCGTCGAGTCGCACCCCGATGGTGGCCGGCGTGCCCTCCTCGTCGACGGTGACGTACGTGCGGGCGTTGCCCGCCCCGATGGGATGAGCGGGTCCTTCGACGAGGCCCGAGACGCCCCCGGCGACCGCGGGTGCAGGAGTGACGAACAATCCGAGGACCGCCGCCGAGACGATCACGGCGAGATGTCGGGCACGAGGCCGAATGTCCATGTGGGGTCCTCGAATTCCGTCGTCGTCGAGCGGCGTCGTTGTGGATGCTAACTGTCGCGCGGACGGTGGATGGCTGACTAGATCGAACTGTGATGCGTGGGCAGGACGATGCCTGTGCTGTTCGAGGGAGTGGGTCCGCCAGTGCTTGCGGATGCGAGCGGAACCCGATGTGTGCCCCCGGCAGGATTCGAACCTGCGACACCCGCTTTAGGAGAGCGGTGCTCTATCCCCTGAGCTACGGAGGCGTCCGGCCGGGCGGAGCCGACCTTGGCGCGTTGTGAGTGTAGCCGCCGGGCATGCGCCGTAACCAAGCGCCCGCTCCCGAGGCTCTCGAGGTGGCGCGTATGACCTGCAGGTTCCCGCCGATTGAGATCAAGGAAAGGTAACACTGGCCTTTCCCTATACCGTTTTGTTACCTTGGGTCGCCAGGAGCGGCCGGGGATACCCGGTCGAAGTCGGGACGAAACAAGGGACATACTGTGGGACGCCATCAGCGCACGCGCGAAGACGCAGCATTCGACCTCGAGACGATTGGCGCGCCCTTCTCCGGCAAGGGCCGTCACCGCGTCGAGCCCACCGGTACGTCCGCTCCGGTCAAGGCCGCCACCGTCGCCGCTGCCACGGGTGCCTTCTTCGCCGTCGGCTCGCAGATCGGCGCCGGCACCGCTGCCGCGCATCCCGGCCACGACCACGTCCAGGCCGAGGCCCCCGCGCCCAGCCTGCCCTTCGAGCTCCCCGCGGGCCTGCTGCCCGAGGGTGTCGAGATCCCGGCCATCCCCGGCATCACCACCCCGGCCGAGCAGGGCGCACCCGAGCTTCCGGCCGAGGTCACCGGCTTCCTCGATCAGTTCTCGGGTCCCAGCTGGCTCGACCAGCTCAACCCGGCTTCTCCCTCCGCCGTCCAGCCCGTCTCCGGCACCCTCACCTCCGACTGGGGTCCGCGCTGGGGCGCCCACCACGGCGGCATCGACATCGCAGCCCCGATCGGAACGCCCATCAAGTCCGCGGCCAACGGCACGGTCCTCGACGCCGGACCGGCTTCCGGCTTCGGCCAGTGGGTCCGCGTCCTCAACGACGACGGCACCACCGCCGTCTACGGTCACGTGAGCACCTACCAGGTCTCGGCGGGTCAGCGTGTCAACGCCGGCCAGCAGATCGCCACTGTCGGCAACGAGGGCTGGTCCACCGGACCGCACCTGCACTTCGAGGTCTGGGACACCGAAGGCACCAAGATCAACCCGAACGCGTGGCTGAGCGATCGCGGCGTCGTCACCGACTGGGGCGGCTACCGCGCCGTCTGATCCCACCGCAGTGACCGTCTGATCCCACCGCAGTGTTCGATCCCACCCGACGGCACGCCGTCGATCCCACCGCCAGCATGAGCGCGCGCTAGGCTTGGCTCGACAGACCGCGCGCCGACCCGGGGGTTCCATTGGGAGCTGAGATATCCGCTCGTTCGTTCACCGGGGAAGACCGGCGGATGTTCCGGAGCAAGGTTCGCGACTGCATGAAGGCGCTCGAGCGGATGCTTCGAGAGGACGTCTTCGTCGACGTGCACTCGTCACCCGAACCGCATCTCGGCATGGAGATCGAGTTCAACCTCGTCCGCGACGACATGTCGCCCGCGATGTCGAACCTCGAGGTGCTCCAGGCGATCGACGATCACGCGGTCTTCCAGACCGAACTCGGCCAGTTCAACGTCGAGATGAACGTCGAGCCGCGACGTCTCACCGGCGACGAACCCTTCGAACTCGAAGAGTCGCTGCGGTCGTCGCTGCGGCGCGCCGACGAGCGGATGCACCTGCACGACGCGCAGCTGGTCATGATCGGTATGCTGCCCACGCTCGAACTCGACGACCTCGAACGGGGCCGGATCACCGCCAATCCCCGCTACGAAGCGCTCAACGAGCAGATCTTCGCGGCGCGCGGCGAGGACATCGAACTCGATCTCGACGGTGTGCCGTTGCCCGGCACTGATGTCGTGGAAACCCTTCGTGCAGACATGAATTCGGTGGTCCCCGAGGCTGCCTGCACGTCCCTGCAGCTGCACCTGCGGATCGCCCCCGAAGATTTCGCGACGCACTGGAACGCGGCCCAGTGCCTGGCCGGAGCGCAGGTCGCGCTCGCGGCGAACTCGCCCTTCCTCGCCGGCAAGGCGCTGTGGCACGAGAGCCGGATCCCGTTGTTCGCGCAGGCCACCGACACACGTCCGCTCGAACTGCGGAACCAGGGTGTCCGTCCCCGCGTGTGGTTCGGTGAGCGGTGGATCGACTCCGTCCTCGACCTGTTCGAGGAGAACTCCCACTACTTCACGGCTCTCCTTCCGGAGGTCTCGGACGTCGATCCGATGGCCGAACTCGACGCCGGCCGGATTCCCGAACTGCGCGAACTGCAGATGCACAACGGCACCATCTACCGGTGGAACCGGCCCGTCTACGACATCAGCGACGGCCATCCGCACCTGCGCGTCGAGAACCGTGTGCTCCCTGCAGGACCGACCGTCCTCGACACCATGGCCAACGCCGCCTTCTACTACGGGACGCTGCGCGCCCTCACCGACGCCGACGAGCCGCTCTGGCGCGACCTCAGCTTCGACGCCGCCGAGCGGAACCTCGTGCTCGGTGCGAAGTTCGGTCTCGACGCGAAGCTGTACTGGCCGCGCACCGGATGGGTCGGCGCCGACGAACTCGTGCTGCGGTGCCTGTTGCCGCTTGCGCACCAGGGCCTCGAGGCATACGGACTGTCGGCGGCGGTCCGCGACCGCTATCTCGGCATCGTCGAGGGGCGTGCACTGACCCGGCAGACCGGGGCGGCGTGGCAACGACGGCAGGTGGCCCGACGCGAGGCTGCCGGCGAGAACCGTCGCACCGCCCTGCTCGGGATGATGAAGGACTACGTGCAGAACATGGCCTCGGGTACTCCCGCTCACGAGTGGGAGTGACGGCCCTACAGTTGTAGGGTCCGCGTCACGGCCACCGTCGGCTGGACGACGACGCGATCCGCGGGTGGCTCGAAGCCGGCTACTTCGCCGAGATCGTCACCGAGATCGGCGACGCGGACGCCTAGGCGGCTCTTGAGCATACTCAACGTCAGCTCGACCTCGATCCCGTCGGCGCCGGGAGCCCAGAACAGGAAACCGAAGTCGTCGGACGGTTCGGCGCGGAAGCCGTCCACCGTCGCGCCGTGGACGTGGGCGGTGGTGTTGTCGATCCACAACCCGACAGCCTGGGCGTTCCTCGGTGAGCTCAACCGCAGTCGTATCTTCCGGGCGCTTCCGCCGGTCGTGTCCTCGAGGATCTCGACCTCGGGCGCCTCGAGGTCGGCGACCGGAGCGGGCCCGTGGTACATCGGCCGGTGCTCCCGCCACGGGAAGGCGGTGGGGAGCGATTCGGGACCGGTGGTGAGCAGCCCTTCGCTCCAGTCGGATCTCGGGCCGTCCGGCGATCCCCACACCGCGGCACCCCGATCGGCGTCGAGCGAGTACCAGAGGTATTCCTGCCGGGGATCGGTCGCCCCGTCCCGGTTGAGGTAGCCGGCGAGCAGCGTGCCCACCACGACGATCGCGATCGTGCCGGTCGCGGAGACGACGAGCCCGCGGGTGGTCGACGCGAACGGCTCGCACAGCGGGAGTACCGCGGCGAACGTGAATGCGACGAACAGACCGGCCACCGGTGCCCCGTAGAGGAGTCCGGCGTCGAACGACACCAGCACGGCGGGCAGGCCGAAGATCAGCGAGCCGAGCGCGCCGAGGGTGATCGCGACGAGCGGCCACACCGTGTTGTCCTGCGGGAGAAGCAGCGCCACCAGCAGACCCAGCGCCGTCGGCAGGACGAGTACGAGCATTGTCAGCGGCACACCGGCGAAGGGGATACCGGCGAGAGCGAGCACCGCGACGAGCGTGAACGCTCCGCACGTGAGCGCGGCGGCCGGACGGCCGCGACCCCACCACGATCGCGCGACCAGCAGTACACCGAGGGCCGCGACGACCGCCGCGAACTGGAAGACACCCGGCCGGTATGGCTCGTCGGCGACCGGCGCGGCCATGCCCGGATCGACGGTCTGCACGATCCACCACGGCAGCCACGCTGCGCCCGCCGCGAGGACGGCGGCGAGCAACGACACGGCCACGGCAGCGCCGGCCTGCCAGGCCGACGTCTGGCCGCGGCGCACCCGCAGCACGACGATCGCCCCCACGACGCCTGCCAGCACGATCGCCCCGACGACCTCGGCCCACCGCGGCAGGTGGAGCAGTCCCCAGGGCGCGGTCGTCACGACCTGGTCGCCGCCGTCGTCGACCGTCGTGAGATCGGATCCGGCGAGGGTGCGGGCCGTCGCGAGGGAGGTGTCGCCCATGTGCTGCAGCGACGTCCGGCTGAGACGGTCGGGGGTGTCGAGAGGGCTGTGGTAGTACGCCGATCCCGCGGAGATCGCGGTGTCGAGGGCGTGGTGGCCGTGCTCGACGAAGCGGCGGAAATCGGTGTCGTTCGGCAGCGCCTCGAAGATCAGTTCGGTGAGGGAGTCCGCGTTCGCTCCCGGTGCCCCCGCCAGACTGTTGATCAGGACGCCGTTCGGTGAGGTGATCCGGAAGGTCGTCGGTGTACCGGCGTTCCCGCGGGCCTCGTGGTTGAGCACGACGACCGGACCGGCCCGCACGGACTCCGTGCCCACGAACCGGTGGGCGCCGAGCAGACCGTTCTCCTCACCGTCGGTGAGCAGGACGACGACGTCGTTCCGCGAGGGAGGACCGGACTCGATGGCACGGGCGACCTCGAGGACCGTGCCGACGCCGATCCCGTCGTCGCTCGCGCCGGGGGAGCCCCGGACCGTGTCGTAGTGCGCGGCGAGCACGACGGTGCCGGTGGGATCGGTACCGGCTCGGGTCGCCACGATGTTCTGCACGCGGGCGCCGCGCTGGGTCGCCTCACCGGACCGCGCCATCCATCCCACGCCGGAGTCGACGCGGGTGGACCACCCGAGATCCTCGAGGACGGCGACGAGATGGTCGCGGGCGGCGGCGTGGGCGGTCGACCCGGGCGGTCGTGGGCCGGTGGCGATCGCGTCGATGTGTTCACCGGCGCGGGCGGCGCTGAAGACATCGGCGGGTGCATCGGTTCCGAGCGGCTCGTCGGACCCGGGGAACAGCGCAACGAGGCCCGCCATGAGAAGGACTCCGATCAGCGCGAGGACACTGCTACCCAGTGCCTGGAATCGGCTACGCGGGGACGGGGCCGGGTGGCGAACAGCCGCGGCGGAGTCCATGGGTGCAGCCTAGCCGCGAATGCAGCGGTGCCCCGGCAGACTCGGCCGGGGCACCGCGATCGGATCGGGTCGGATCAGGAGGCAGGCGCCCAGCTGTCGGGTCCGAACACCTCGTAGTGGATGTTCTCGGCCGGGACGTTGCGCTCGATCAGGGCCTCGCGCAGCGAGAGCATGAACGGCAGCGGGCCGCACAGGTAGGCCTGGGTCTTCGGATCGAGCGGCAGATCGGAGATGTCGGCACGTCCGACGCGGACCGTCTCGAGCGGCCGGCGGTTGCCGAGGTCCTCGTACCAGCGGTACAGCTGGGCCGACGGGATCTTCTCGGCAAGGGTCTCGAGCTCGCGGCGGTGGGCGTGGCTCGCGACCGACCGGTCGGCGTGCAGGACCGCGACGGGACGCTCGTCGCCGACGCCGGCGAGATGATCGAGCATGCCGATCATCGGGGTGCATCCGATGCCGGCGGACGCCAACAGGATCGGGGTGTCGTCCTCGGTGAGTACGAGATCGCCGAAGGGAGTGGTGACTTCCAGCTCGTCGCCCTCGAAGACGTTGTTGTACAGGAAGTTCGACACCTCACCGGCGGGAAGCACGGTGCCGTCGGGTGCGGTGGTCTCCAGGACCCGCTTGACGGTGATACGCCAGTCGCCCTTCGCGGGTGCGCTCGACAGGCTGTACTGACGGATCTGGCGGGCGCCGTCGGGGAGGCGGACGCCGACCGAGAGGTACTGGCCCGGACGGAAGGTGGGCAGCGGGGAACCGTCGAGCGAGGTGAGCACGAACGAGACGGTGTCGGCGGACTGGTGGACGCGGTCGGCGACGCGGACGGTGCGCCAGACGTCGCCGGCCTCGACACCTGCGGCCCGGTACAGATCGGCCTCCATCGAGATGAGGGTATTGGCCATCAGCCAGTACAGCTCGTCCCACGCCTTCGCGACTTCCGGAGTCACTGCCTCTCCGAGGATTTCGACGATCGCCTCGAAGAGGTGCTTGTGGACGATCCAGTACTCGTCGGGCTTGATGCCGAGCGAGGCGTGCTTGTGGGCGATGCGGGACAGGATCGCCTCGACACGGGCGGGATCGGGATCGAGCTGGAGCGTCGCGAAGGCCGCGATCGATCCGGCGAGTGCCTTCTGCTGCTCACCCTGCTTCTGGTTGCCGCGGTTGAACAGATCGCGTTCGAGCTCGGGATGGGCGGCGAACATCTTGCTATAGAACAACGGGGTGATGTCGCCGATGGCGGCTCCCACCGCCGGGAGGGTCGCGGCGATGACGTCCTTGGATTCGGGTGAGAGCGGCATGGTGTGTCTCCTCGTGTGTGTCGTGACGGGCTGCACCGGCAGCCTCGCCGTGGGTCAGCGGCCGGTGGGTGGTTCGAGGGTGAGCAGGACCGGACCGGCGTCAGGGGTCGCCAGGTCGGCGATCGTGACGTCGTCGAGAGCGGCGTAGAAGGCGTCCTGTGCGGTACGCAGCTTCGAGCGCAGGTTGCAGCCGTGACGCAGGGGGCACGGCTTCGCTCCTTCGCACTCGACGACTTCTTCTTCACCTTCGAGGGCTCGGGTGAGCCATCCGAGGCTCGCCGTGCGGCCGAGTTCGGTGATGGTCAGGCCTCCGCCGCGTCCGCGGCGGGTGGCCACCACCCCGAGCTCGCCGAGTCGGGCGACGACCTTCGTCGTATGTGCGTACGACAGATCGAGCTGGTTTGCAATCGTTCTGGTACCGGGCATACTCCCCGCCGGGCCGGCGACGAGATGCATCACAACTCTCAGTCCGAGATCGGTGAACCGGGTGAGTTGCATGGCCCTACGCTAGTAAATTCGCATTCGCGATGACAATTTTATGTGACGCACATCGCTGTCGATGGAATGCATTGCCACCGAAGGAATCCCGATGTGATGACCAAAGTCCGTATCTGGACGTACCGGATCCGACTAGCCTCACGGACGTGAAACCTCTCGGTGAAGCACCCCGCGACCACAACCACATAACCGTCGGTGCCGACGGTTCCCCGGCCTCCGAGCGGGCGGTGAGGTGGGCTGCCGCCACCGCGGCCGGCCGGAAGATCCCACTGCATCTCGTCCACGCGGTGGACTTCGCACCCTCGGGTTGGACGAAACTTCCCTTCTTCCGCCCCTCGCAGGTCTTCGAATGGAGCGAGGTCGAGGCTCAGGCACTCCTGAAGGAGGCTGCAGAGACCGCCGAGGCGGTGGCGCCGGACCTCGAGATCACCGCCGAGCTCGCCCTCACCGGAAGTGCCAAGTGGCTCGTCGAACTGTCCCGCACGTCGCGCATGATCGTCCTCGGGGCCACCGGCAGCACCAAGATGGGGGAGGCCTTCCTCGGTTCCACCCCGGTCTCCGTCGCCGGTCATGCCGAATGCCCGGTCGTCGTGGTGCGGGGACCGGAAGGGCCCGTCCCCGACGAGCGACCCGTCGTCGTCGGCGTGGACGGCAGCCCCGCGAGCCGCCAAGCGGTCGATCTGGCGTTCGAGGAGGCATCCTGGCGCAGGGTCGACCTCGTCGCCGTCCACGTCTGGAGCGACCTGAAAGTCGGGGAGATCGACGAGTCGCCCCTCGACTTCGATCCCCGCGCGTTCGAGGAGTACGAGCACTCCCTGCTGTCCGAGTGCCTCGCGGGCTACGGCGAGCGCTATCCGGACGTGACGGTCCACCGGAAGGTCTACGTCGACGGCCCCCGCGCCCATCTGCAGTCCTGGAGCGAGAAAGCCCAGCTCGTCGTGGTAGGGACTCGCGGCAGGGGAGGCTTCAAGGGGATGGTGCTCGGTTCTACCGGAAACGCGCTCATGCGCGAGGCGCGCTGCCCGGTGATGGTGGTGCGACCGGTCACCTCCTGACGGCGGTAGTGTGCGGGGCACATGGACGATCGCGCCCCCGAACGGGGGTGTGCAGCAGGGACGAAGGTGGCGCATGCGCATCGGGATGGGACTGAACTACAGCGGAGGTTTCGCGGAGACCGCGGCGGAGGTGGCCGACCTGGAGAAGGCCGGCCTCGACATCGTGTTCGTACCCGAGGCCTATTCGTTCGATGCGGTGAGTCAGCTCGGCTATCTGGCGGCGAAGACCTCCCGGGTCGAACTCGCCTCCGGCATCCTCCAGTTGTTCACCCGGACACCGACGCTCACCGCCATGACGGCGGCCGGTCTGGACTTCGTCTCCGACGGCCGATTCGTGCTCGGTGTCGGCGCGTCGGGCCCTCAGGTCATCGAAGGTTTCCACGGCGTTCCCTACAACGCGCCGCTGGGTCGCACCCGCGAGATCGTCGACATCTGCCGGCAGGTGTGGCGCCGCGAGAAGGTGGACCACCAGGGCAAGTACTACCAGATCCCGCTGCCCGAAGACCGCGGCACCGGACTCGGCAAGCCGCTGAAGATCATCAACAAGCCTGTGCGCGAACGTATCCCGATCATCATCGCGTCGCTCGGCCCGAAGAACGTCGAGATGACCGCCGAGATCGCCGAGGGCTGGCAGCCGCTGTTCTATTACCCGGAGAAGGCCGCCGACGTGTGGGGCGAATCGATCGCGAAGGGCAAGGCCAAGCGCGATCCCGCACTCGGCGACCTGCAGATCTACGCGCAGACCCCGCTCGCCATCGGCGACGACGTCGACCACATGCTCGACTGGGTCCGGCCCATGGTCGCGCTGTACGTCGGCGGCATGGGCGCCAAGGGCAAGAACTTCTACAACGACCTCGCGATCCGCTACGGCTACGCGAAGGAAGCCGAGACCATCCAGGAGCTCTACCTGGCCGGCAAGAAGGAGGAGGCGGCCGCGGCGGTGCCCGTCGAACTGCTCCGCTCGATCTCCCTGATCGGTTCGGAGGGCTTCGTGCGGGAGCGAGTCGCTGCCTTCGCGGAGGCCGGGGTCACCACCCTCAACGTCACCCCCTTCGCGGCCGACACCGCAGGTCGTGTGCGACTGATCGAACAGCTGCGGCAGATCTGCGGCTGACCCACCGAGAAAGGTTCCTCGTGCGATGACCGAGAACAAGCCGATCGTCGTGGCCGTCGACGGATCCGACGCGTCCACGACCGCGGTGCACTGGGCGGCACGGACGGCTGCGATCCGCGGCCTGCCGTTGCGCATCGTCACCGTCGTGCACATCCCCGCCTTCTATTACTCCGAGCCCTACCTCGCGCAGAGCTTCCACGAGGAGATGAAGGCGACGGCCCGCGACCGGCTCGACAACGCGGCCGTGCTCGCCCGGCAGATCATCGACGAGAACCGTCACGGGAACGTCGAGATCACCACCGAACAGCTCGAAGGCAAGGTCGTTCCCACGCTCATCGCGCAGGCCGAGCACGCCGACCGGCTCGTCGTCGGCTCGCGCGGCCTCGGCGAGGTGAAGGGCCTGCTCGCCGGTTCGGTCTCCACGGCGGTCGTCTCGCACGCGACGGCGCCCGTCGTCGTGGTGCGGGGCCGCACCTTCGACGGTGCGCCGCCGACAAAGGGGCCCGTCGTCGTCGGTGTCGACGGCTCGGTCTCGTGCCGCGACGCGGTGGAGGTCGCGTTCGAGGAGGCATCCGCACGCGGCGCGACGCTCGTCGCGGTGAACGTGTGGAGCGACGTGAGCGTCCAGCCCTCGCTCGGCGCCGTCCCGGAGGACCCGCACTGGAGCCGGATCCAGACCGGTGAGGAGATCGTGCTCGCCGAACGTCTCGCCGGATACCAGGAGCGGTACCCGGACGTCACCGTCGAACGTGTCGTCGCCCGCGACCGGCCGGTGCGGGTGCTCAGCGAGTACGCACAGACCGCACAGCTTCTCGTGGTCGGAACCCGCGGACGTGGCGGATTCAAGGGGTTGCTGCTCGGATCCACGAGCAACGCGCTGATCCAGACCGCGGACTGCCCGGTCCTCGTCGTCCGGTCGAAGGAGACCGAGGACTGATCCCGGGCGAGGGAGCGATGCGGGGCGTCACCCGAAGTCGTCGACGCCCCGCTCGCGCAGTTCCCTCCACGCGTCGGCCGGATGCACGCCGCGGCTGATCGCGCCGTTCTCGATGAGCACCCCGAGCATCTGCGAGAGTACGAACGCGACGTCCTCGACGCGACCGCACTCGTAACGGGCGGACAGCCACCCGGAGACGTTGCCGGCCTTGGCGGCCTGCGCCATGTCCAGGGCCGTGCGGAACAACTCGCGGGTCGGACCGTCGATCGGATCCTCGGTCGGTGCGCTCATCGTCACCTCGATCTCTCTTCTCGTCAGAAACCCACGCGCAGGATCACCAGCGGCACGACCGGCAGGTCGAGCATCTCGGCCAGGCGCGAACCGGCGTCCTCGACCCGCAGCGGATGCGTCACGACCGACGCCGACAATCGCGCATCGATGGCCGCGAGCCAGCACCGCTCCACCGCCGCACCCACCCGGACCAGATCCGCCGGCGAGGTGGACGGGGCGGAGAACAGCAGCACCGATTCGCGCGCGATCGCCGCCGCCAGCGCATCGACGTCGGGGATCCCCGACGTGACCATGGCCTCGCCGGCCGCGCCGTGTTCGTCGAGGGTCGCGCTCCAGGTGGTGACCACCTCGGCGTTGCCGCGCGGCTGCCAGTGGGAGGTCCACGAGAACATCTCCCGCTGGTAGTGCGGGTGACGCCGGCGGGCCTCCGCCGCATAGGCGAGCACCTGCGCCAGGGCGACGGCCTCGTCGGCGGCGAGCAGACGCACGTCGACGTCGGGTATCTCCCCGGCCGCGGCGACGACGTCGGCGAGCGTCGCCGTCGGCACCGGGATGTCGGTGAACGATTCGCGATGGCTGCGCCGATGCGAGATGGCGGCGTACAACCGCAGGTCGCGGCTGCTCGGGGTACCCGAGCCGAGCGTCTCGATCCGGGCGATGAGCTCCGGACGTTGCGGATCGGGCAGCACGGAGGTGCGCGATCGGTTGCCGAGGACCCGGATCGCGAGCTCGAGATTCGCGAGGGCCGTGCCACACGAGATCAACCGGTCGACGCGCAGCGGGTCCGGTCCCGGCTCGGCGAACTCGAGGCGTTCCTCCAGTTCGGCGCTGTGATCGGGCAGTCGCAGATTCCACGGTTGCGTGTCGTGTACCGAGGGTGCCTCCACCACCGCACGCGCAATGATCTCGGTGTCACCGAGCGACCAGGTTCCGGCATCGACAGTCACGACATCCTCCGCGTCGGCTCGTTCGTCCCCACATGTCCACCTCTGCTCCTCCAGCGTCTCCCGGGCGGTGCCCGCGGGGCAGGGGGAGAAGGTCCCCAGATGGGTGTCGAACGGCCCCGAGGACGTGGGTATCGCGGTACACCTGGGACAATGACGGGACAGCATGTCAACGAAAGGTGCCCGAGATGACCCGCGTGTTCCTCGTCGACGATCACGAGATCGTGCGGCGCGGCCTGGTGGATCTGCTGAGCAGCGTGCCCGACTTCACCGTCGTCGGTGAGGCCGCCTCGGTGGGGGAGGCCCTGGCCCGTGTGCCCGAGAGCGGTGCCGACGTCGCGGTGCTCGACGTGCGGCTTCCCGACGGCAACGGTGTCGAACTGTGCCGCGAGCTGCGTACCCGCATGCCGGGTCTGCGCGCCCTGATGCTCACCTCCTACGCCGACGACGAGGCGCTCCTCGACGCGATCATGGCGGGTGCCTCGGGGTTCGTGCTCAAGCAGATCCTCGGCACCGACCTCGTCTCGGCGATCCGCACCGTCGGCGAGGGCGGCTCGTTGCTGGACAGCCGCGCCACCGCCGCCCTCATGGAGCGGATCCGGGCGTCGCGCACGGCCGATCCGCTGGCCGAGCTGTCGGAGCAGGAACGCGCCGTCTTCGAACTCATCGGTGAGGGCCTGACCAACCGGGAAATCGCCGAACGGCTGTTCCTCGCGGAGAAGACCGTGAAGAACTACGTCTCGCGGCTGCTGGCGAAGCTCGGCATGCAGCGCCGCACGCAGGCCGCGGTGCTCGCCACCGAGCTGCGCAACGAGCGCGGCAAGCCGACGTCCTAGTCCGATGCGGGCGGGACCCGTTCCGTCAGAGCGGGACCGCCCACAGCACCCGGGTGCCGCGCGGGTGGGCCGGACCGATCTCGCACGACCCGCCGCACTGCACGGCGCGCCGCTCGAGGTTCGCCAGCCCGCTGCGGCGAGGCATGTCGGGCAGACCCGTGCCGTCGTCGAGGATCTCGATCCGGAAGTCGTCCTGAACCGAGACCGACACCGAGATGTTGTCGGACTGGGAATGGCGCAGCGCGTTGCTCAGCCCTTCGCGGAGCACGGCTTCCGCGTGTGGGTGGATGCGCATCGGCACCAGCGTGTCGATGGGTCCGACGAACTGCACGTTGGGCGCCACCGAGGAGTGGATGCTCAGGTCGCCCACCACGTCCAGCAGTCTCCGGCGCAGACTGTTCGACGCCGCCGCGCCGGTGGTGTGCAGATCGAATATGGTCGTGCGGATCTCGCGCACCGTCCGGTCGAGCTGTTCGATCGCGTGGCGGATCACCTCCACGATGCGTTCGTTGTTCGCTCCGTCCGCGGTCGCGCTCTGCAAGCTCATACCCGTGGCGAACAGGCGCTGGATGACGTTGTCGTGCAGGTCCTGTGCGATGCGATCGCGATCGGCCAGCACGTCGAGCAACCGCTTCTTGCGTTGCTGTTCGGCGAATTCGAGGGCCACGGCCGCGAGGTTCGCCATGGATTCGAAGCGGGCCACGTCCTCGTCGTCCCACGGTTCGGTACCGGCCTCGCGGGTCGCGACGAGCACACCCGTGACCGTCGACGTCGCCGACAGCGGCAGCACCACCGCGTGTCCTTCGTCGCCCTGCTCCATCGGTGGCAGTCCCTCGAGGGTATCGAGGTGCATCGGCTGCCTGCTCTTGAGCGCTTTCAGCACAGGCGATCCGGTGAGATCGAAACGCTTGTCCTTCCCGCACGGCGCTGCGGGGGACGCGGCCTGCAGGCGGCCGTGGTGGCCGTCGACGAGCATCACATAGGCGCCCGCACACCGGGCGAGTTCGCGGACCTGGCCGGTGAGCATCGACAGCGTCTCGTCCACCGACCCGCCCATCAACAGCCGGGAGTTGATGGATGCCATTGCGGTAAGCCATCTCTCGCGGTCGAGGGAGCCCTCGAACAGGCGCGCGTTCTCGACGGCCACACCGGCGGACATCGCGAGCACCTTGAGGATCACCTCGTCCTCTTCGGTGAACTCGGGTGCGCCCAGTTTCTCGGTGAGGTAGATGCTGCCGAAAACCTTGCCGCGCACCATGATCGGAGTTCCGAGGAAGCTCTTCATGGGCGGATGGTTGGGCGGGAAACCGATGGAGGCGGAATGCTTCGACAGGTCGCCGAGACGGACCGGCCGGGGATCGTTGATGAGCAGACCGAGGATGCCCCGGCCCTCGGGCAGATGGCCCATCACCTCGCGCTGCGTCGGATTGATCCCGACGTACACGAACTCCGACAGGCCACCGTCGGCGGCGCGCACGCCGAGCGCGCCGTAGCGGGCGTCGAGAAGGGCGGTCGCGGCGGAGACGATGCGCTGGAGCATGGAGTCGAGTTCGAGACCCGATCCCACGACGAGCACCGCTTCGAGCAGTCCGCGCAGGGTCGTCGGGGCGTCGACGGAATCGTCGAGCCGGTCGCGGAGCTCGGCGAGCAGCGTGTCGATGGCGACGTCGGTGGGTTCGATCATGACTTCTTCTCTTCCAGCAGGTGCAGCGCCGCGGACACGGCGGATTCCGAGGGATCCGTCTTCGCGCGGCTCAGGTCGTGTGCGGCCCCGGTGACCTCGATGACAGTCGTGGCCGCGGGCAGGAGATCGAGTGCCTCCCGCAGTTCGTCGAAGGTACCGAAGGGGTCGCGGTCGCCGTGGACGAACACCGTGGGCACCGAGATCTTCGGCAGGTGCTCGGTGCGCAGCTTCTCCGGCTTGCCCGGGGGATGGAGGGGATAGGACAGCAGGACGAGGGCGTCGGCGATGCCGGGTTCGTCGGCCGCGAGCATCGACGTCTGCCGGCCGCCGTAGGAGACGCCGCCGAGCAGTAAGGGCCCGGACACGCGGTCGCGCAGCTCCGCGGCCGCGGCGGACACACCCTCGCGGTCCTCCGCGGCGCGGGACGGCTGCGGGGGTCCCTTGGGCTTGCGACGGCGAAACGGCAGGTCGTAGCGCAGGGCGAGGAAGCCGGCATCGGCGAACCGGGAGCACATCAGCTGCAGGATCCGGGCGTCGCAGTTGCCGCCGGCGCCGTGCGTCAACGCGACGGCACCCCGCGGACTGCCCTCGGGAAGATGCAGGTGACCGGCCACGGTGCCGGTGTCCAGCGGTTCGACATTCACACCGATACGGTAACCGCCGCGTCGGCGACGGCACCGGTGACGAAGCCGTAGACGCTCTTGTGGAGGACGTCGATCGCCAGCTCGGAACGGGGCCACGTTTGCGGGGGTTCTCCCACGCCGGTCGCGTTCTCGAGGATCTGGTCGTTGGTCAGACGGACGACGGTGAACTTCGACGATGCGAGCGGCCCCCGCAGGCCCACCTCGGCCATGACCGAACGCAGGACGCCGAGGGCGATATCCTGCCCGAAGTGCATCGCCCAGTTCAGGGCGGTCGAGTGCTGTCCGGCCGATTCCGAGGCGCCCGTCAACCGTGCGAGTACGCGGCCCGGCACGTGGGAGTTCGGTCGCCCGGTGACAGCCTGCTCGATCTTCTCCCCAACGGTCATGGCGGCCACGCCGGCCGCACCGGCGACCAGGCCTGTGGCCCTGGCTGTCGTGCTCGCCGTCCGCTGGTACGGCGGGATGGGGCGGGCCCGAGCATGGGCGGTCACCGTCGGTCGCGCTCGACCGGCCGTATGAGCCGTACCCACGTGCGGTGCAGCATCGCGGCGAACACCGCGACCCAGGCCGCCACCGCGACCCACAATTCGGCGGCGCCGATCGCGCCGACCAGTGGCAGATCGTCGGCGCGACCCAGATACATCCCCGCGATCGCGTACATGCCGAGCGGGAAGACGATCGACCACAGGGACGAGTCGTAGTCCAGCCGCACCCGGTGGACGCGGTGTCGCCACCAACCGGCCGCGACGAGCGGGGAGCAGCCACGTCGCGAAGACCCAGATGACGACGGCGAGGCCCGCGATCAGTCCGCGGGTCGCGTCGACCATCGGTGCGTCGTCCATCTCGACGATCCGTGAACCCGCCACGACGGTGATCGAGCACGCTCCCATCGACACCCAGTAAGGGGCTCTCCGCATTTGAGCGGGGCGTGTGCTGATTTCATGCTGCTGGTCTCTGCCCTCGGGTGAGGGCGATGTGGACCATGATGCGCCTTCGGTAGTTGTCCATGTTGGTGAAGCCGCATCCGACACGCTTGGTTTGCTTGATGATCCGGTTGAAGCCCTCGGTGCGGGCGTTGGTCACGTCCTCGGTGAGCGCGACGAGCACCGCTGGCCACCAGGTGTCGATCGTGGTCGCCAGGCGGCTGGTTTCCTCCATGTCGGCGCGGGCGGCGGCGTCGTAGAAGTCGTACAGCCTGCGCCGGATCTGGTGCGGCTGGTGTTCGGCCAGCAGCAGGCGCAGGCGTTCCTTGACGGCATGCGCGGCGGCCGTGCAGTTGCCGGGTGATCCGTTGACGGACCTGGGTGACCATGAGGTTGGCGAGGGCGACGAGATGCCACTTGTCGACTGCGATCCGCGCGTCCGGCAGGGCGGTGCGGATCCCGGATCGACAGGTACAACAGCGCCCGCCCGCACACCCGCCTCGGCAACGCCCCACCCGCCGAGTACGAGGCAGCGCACTGCGCTGAGCCCACCAAGTCATCGCGACCGGCAATGACACCTGCATAGACGTGGCATCAACGCGTAGATGTTTCAGTTTCTTCTGTGCTGGGGCTGTGTCAGGTGCTGGACCGGGTGTAGGCAGCGGCGCGCACCACATCGTCGTCCTCCAGTCCAGCTCCTAGTGCTCCGCCCACGGTGGCCAGGCTGGCGGTGAGCCAGCTGATCTTCGCGTAGTCCAAAGCGTTCACTGGGTGACCGGCGACACCGGCCAGTACCTGCTCGTCGATGAGCAGCAGCGCGCCGACCCAGGACAGGATGAATAAGCCGAGGTAGAACACCACAACCCCGATGGCCACGGTCGCGGTGGTGGCCAAATTGAACAGGATCACCTGCTCACGTTGGGCTCGCCGCCGTGGGCGCTCCCACAAGTCGGCTCCCAGGATCAGGGTGGCACTCACCGCCCCGATCGCCATCACCGCCAGCAGGACCAGGCGCACCGGCCCGTAGGCCATGGCCAGTACCCATAGGTCCGAGGCCACCAATGTCAGCATGCCGGTGGCCGCTGCCACGACCATCGCCCGGGAGAGCCGGGCCACGAAGGCCCAAGGCTGGTTGGCGCGGATCATGCCCAGCAGCAACCGCACGTTGCCGCTCAGCACTCGGGCCGTGAACTGCACGACGTTGTCGTCCGGGCGTTCGTCGAGATCGGTGGACAGCTGGTGGGCTCTTCGAGCAAGATCCCGCTGGGCGTTGAGGTCTTCGGCGTCGTAGCCCAGGAGCTGCCCGACCACGTGCACGGTGGTCTCTTGCACCTTCTGCCGCACGTGCACGGCTCCCAGGGTTGGGACGGAGACCAGTCCTACCCCGTGCACGGGGCTGAGCTGGGTGAGCACCGGACGTCGGCCGGTCTTCAGGGGGATCTCGGTGAGCACCACGGCCAAATCCCAGTTCTCCTCCAGCACGCGGTTTCGGGCCGCCTCCAGCAGGTCCAAGGTCTCGGTGGGTGGATCGACCAGCCGGTCTTCGGCCATCTTCAGTTGCCAGCGCACTCCCGGATACCGCTGCACCAAAATCTTGCGCACCGAGGTGGTGACCTCGGGGCCGAGCATCGCACTCAGGGATGGTGAGACCACCAGGCCGATGAGCAGCTCGGCATCGGAAAGGGGTTCGGCAGGATCGGGGGTGGATCGGCAACGCTTAGCAGTCACCGCTCCATGGTGAGGCAACCACGGGCCGATTGCCACTGGCTCGATGGAGCCCCAAGGTTTCGTGCAGCACCGCGGGCCGGATTCGGTGGTCGCCTCGATCCCGGAGAGAGCGGTGCTGCTCACTGCGAAATCCTCTCCCCGCCGACGCCGCCAGCGCGAAGACATCACAGCCAGCGGGCCCGGGACCTGCCGGTGTCGAGGACGGCTTCTCGATGATGCTGCAGTGACGGATCGGTTGAAGTGCTTCGGCGGTGTGGGAGCAGTGATCAGCGTGGGGCCGGTCGATTCCGTTCGGACAGATGATGCATCGACTGCCCAGCGGCAGGTGCGGTACTGATGCGGGGGTACCCGGTGCAGGGGTGTCAAGGCCCAGCTCCGAAGACGGCAAGCCGGGCACGTGAAAGGCGAATTATGGCCCGCCGCAACCCGAGCGGGAAGGCATGTGTGGCACGAGGCGCCGAAGACGGGCCGGGCGTTTACTGCAGAGATAAATGGCTCTCCGCATTTGAGCGGGGCGTGTGCTGATTTCATGCTGCTGGTCTCTGCCCTCGGGTGAGGGCGATGTGGACCATGATGCGCCTTCGGTAGTTGTCCATGTTGGTGAAGCCGCATCCGACACGCTTGGTTTGCTTGATGATCCGGTTGAAGCCCTCGGTGCGGGCGTTGGTCACGTCCTCGGTGAGCGCGACGAGCACCGCTGGCCACCAGGTGTCGATCGTGGTCGCCAGGCGGCTGGTTTCCTCCATGTCGGCGCGGGCGGCGGCGTCGTAGAAGTCGTACAGCCTGCGCCGGATCTGGTGCGGCTGGTGTTCGGCCAGCAGCAGGCGCAGGCGTTCCTTGACGGCATGCGCGGCGGCGATCTCGTTGGTCGGATCCTCGGCGGCGAGGGCGGCGTTGAACCGGGCCTTTTGCTTCACGGTGAGGTGCTCGTAGCCGGTGAGCAGCAGTTGCCGGCTGGCCCAGACTTTGTCGGTGGCGGTGCCGCGGCGGCCGTGCAGTTGCCGGGTGATCCGTTGACGGACCTGGGTGACCATGAGGTTGGCGAGGGCGACGAGATGCCACTTGTCGACTGCGATCCGCGCGTCCGGCAGGGCGGTGCGGATCCCGCCCGCGTACGGCGCGGACGGGTCGATCACGACCAGGTCGATGCCGGCCCGGAACGCGGGTGTCTGCAGCGCGAGCCAGTCGATCACGCACGCCCCGGAGCGTCCCGGGGGCAGCCCGAGAAGGTGCCCGGGCAGGGTGGGGTCGGCGTTGACGAACGAGGTCATCCACGGGTTCGACCGTGTCCAGCCGGCCTCTTCGAGCACCCAGCGCACCGACCGGGCGCGGGTCTCGTCGATGCCGAGCACGCGGGTGGGTTCCGGCTCGGGCAGCCACTGGTTGGCCAGTGCGATGAGCGCCCGGTGCGCGGTCGACCACGCCACCTGGTACTCGCTAGCGACCTCGCTGACGGCGCGGTTGCCCGACGCGATCGCCGAACCGATCTTCTCTCGTAGCCGGGTCGTGAGCCGCGACCGTGCCGGCACAGCGCGGGACTGCTGCGTGAATGTCGCTGTCCCACAGGCCGGTTCGCGGCACACCAAGCGCCGTTTGAGCCACCACAGATCGGTTCTTTGGCCGGAGGCAGGCAAGTCCTTGACTCGAACCAGTGGCCGCTCCTTGATCCTTGAGGTGAGCACCCCGCACTCGGGGCAGGCGCCCTCCGGGTCGATGACCTCGATGACGACACGCACCGTGTCGGCATCGATTCGTTCGAGCTGCAGGACGGTGAACTCGTCCTCCAGCCCGAGCAGCACTGACGTACCCTCGTTCATGCTCGTGGCCTCGCTGTTGTCGCGTTGTGAGAGACCAACAGCATGTCGGGGCCACGAGCCCCATCAACTACCGGGCACCCCGCTCAAGCGCGAAGAGCCCAGTAAGGAGCGGTCAGGTCGGTGGGTCGCAACGGGTACTCCAACATCCGAACCGCGGCGAAGACGCCGGCCGCCGCGTACAGGAACAGCCCGACGCCCCAGGTGAACACCGCGAGGGCGGCGAGGAGCCGGTCCAGTTCGCGGTAGACCGGTTGGAGCGTGGCCGCGGCGATGGCCACCGACTCGCTGGCGACGACCCAGATGAACCACGTTCCGTTCGCCTTCGCGAGGACGGGACGCTCCGCCGTGCCGAGCACGGCGGTCCACGGGACGACATATCCGAGCACCAGTCACGTCGCCGCCGCGCCCACGAGTAGTACGGCCGCGGTGGAATGCCAGCCGTCCATCATCAGGCGTACGCCGAGCACGTTGCTGCCCGCGACGAAGGTGAAGAAGCCGAACGCCCGTCCGGAATCGGCGAGATCGGCGCGGACCTCGTCGCGGAACGCGAAGAACCGCCACACCGACAGGGCCACCAGCGTCGCGTATCCGATCGCGGACACGATCAGCAGCACGGCCGATGCGAGGTGGAAACCGCGGAGGTGGAGTCCGGTGGACACGATTCCGCCGGCCATGACGAAGGCGAAGTAACCCGGCGCGAGGATGCGGACTTCTTCGCGGAGACGGGAAGGGGCCTGCACTGCGTGCCCGCTACTTCAGCAGGCGGGACATCCGCCGGTCGGCGAGGACCTTCCCTCCGGTCTGGCAGGTCGGGCAGTACTGGAACGAACGGTCGGTGTAGGAGACCTCGCGGACGGTGTCGCCGCACACCGGGCACGGCTCACCGGTGCGGCCGTGCACGCGCAGCCCCGACCGTTTCTCGCCCTTGAGGCGCGCCGCGTCCTGCCCGACCGAGCGCGTGACGGCATCGGTCAGCACCGACCGCATCGCCCCGTACAGCGCGGTCACCTCGTCGTCGGTCAGCCGTCCGGCGGTCGCGAACGGTGACTGCTGCGCGACGTGCAGGATCTCGTCGGAGTAGGCGTTGCCGATGCCCGCGAGAATCTTCTGGTCGATCAGCAACGTCTTGAGGCGCGAGGTGCTGTCGGTCAGGAGCTCGGCGAACTCGTCGCGGGTGAGGGCGAGCGCGTCGGGGCCGAGGCGGGCGATGCCGGGCACCTGCTGCGGATCGTCGACAATCCAGACCGCGAGGCGCTTCTTCGTGCCGGCCTCGGTGAGATCGAAGGCCGGTGTCGTCGCGTCGGGGGCGAACAGGTGCACGCGGAGGGCGAGCGGACCGCGACCGAGTTTCGGGGGAGTCTGCGACGGTTCGTCGAGCCAGCGCAACCAGCCGCCGCGCGACAGGTGCGTGATCAGGTGCAGCCCCGAGCAGTCGATCGCGAGGAACTTGCCGAAGCGCACCGCTCCGGTGATGTCGCGTCCCTGCAGCGCCGTGATCGGCGGGTCGGCCGTCTGCAGCACGTTCAGCGCCGCGACGTCGATGCGTCCGATGACGCTGCCGACCGCGTGCTCGCGCAGGAACACCGCAAGTGCTTCCACCTCGGGGAGCTCGGGCATGGGAACAGGCTACGGTCGCCGGGCCGTTCGCGGGTGGCGACGGACACCTTCGACCCACCGATAGACTGCGCTCGTGACTGTGTCGACGCCCTACGAAGACCTGATGCGCCTGATCCTCGAGACCGGCGCGGAGAAGGCCGACCGTACCGGAACCGGCACACGGAGCCTGTTCGGCCATCAGATGCGCTTCGATCTGTCCGAGGGCTTCCCGCTGATCACCACGAAGAAGGTGCACCTGAAGTCCATCGTCTACGAGCTGCTGTGGTTCCTGCGCGGCGACTCCAACGTCAAGTGGCTGCAGGAGCACGGCGTGACGATCTGGGACGAGTGGGCCGCACCCGACGGCGATCTCGGCCCGGTCTACGGCGTGCAGTGGCGCTCGTGGCCGACCCCCGACGGGCAGCACATCGACCAGATCGGCCAGGTGATCGAGACCCTGCGCACCAACCCCGATTCGCGGCGCATCCTCGTCTCGGCGTGGAACGTGGCCGAGCTCGACAAGATGGCGCTCATGCCGTGCCACGCCTTCTTCCAGTTCTACGTGGCCGACGGCAAGCTCAGCTGCCAGCTCTACCAGCGCAGCGCCGACATGTTCCTCGGCGTGCCGTTCAACATCGCCAGCTACGCGCTGCTCACCCACATGGTCGCGCAGCAGACCGGACTCGAGCCGGGAGAGTTCATCTGGACCGGCGGCGACTGCCACATCTACTCGAACCACATCGAGCAGGTCACCGAGCAGCTCACCCGCGATCCGTATCCCTACCCGACGCTGAAGCTGCACCCGCGCGACTCGATCTTCGACTACCGCTACGAGGACGTCGAGGTCGTCGGCTACCGGCACCACCCGGCGATCAAGGCGCCGGTGGCCGTCTGATGGGGGATGTCACCCTCGTCTGGGCTCAGGCACGTGGTGGTGTGATCGGCCGGGAGAACACCATCCCGTGGCACATCCCCGAGGACATGGCGTTCTTCAAGGACGCCACGATGGGCAAGCCGGTGATCATGGGCCGGCTCACCTGGGACTCGCTCCCGGTCGGATTCCGGCCGCTGCCGGGACGCCGGAACATCGTCGTCACCCGAAACGTCGAGTGGTCGGCCGAGGACGCCGAGACCGCGATGAGCCTCGAGGACGCGTTGACGCTCGCCGGTGAGGACGAGGTCGTCGTGATGGGCGGGGGTCAGATCTACGCGCAGGCGATGCCGTTCGCGACTCGGCTGCTCGTGACCGAGGTCGACCTCGACGTCGTAGGAGATGCGACCGCACCTCCGATCGGGCCCGAGTGGGTGGCGGAACCCGGGGAATGGATGACGTCCACCAAGGGAATCAGGTTCCGCTGGATCCGGTACGCGCGAAGCTGAGTTCTCGCGGCGGCATCTGAGCGATACTGCGGTACATGGACAAGCTCTCGTTGACCGCCCTGGCACGGCAGCAGCTCAAACTCGCAGCTACGTCCAGCAGCGGACGCAGCTCCCAGACGGTTTTCGGTGGGCATACCAAGCACCTGCGGCAGACCGTCGTCGCGTTGCTCGCCGGCCACGAACTCGGCGAGCACGACAGCCCCGGCGAGGCGACCCTGCAGGTGCTGTCGGGTCAGCTCCAGCTCGTCGCCGGCAACGACGTGTGGAAGGGTTCGGCGGGCGACATGATCATCATCCCGCCGGCCCGGCACAGCGTCAGCGCCATCGAGGACGTCGCCTTCCTGCTCACCGTCGCCAAGTAGCGTCGCTCACTGCACGCGCCGAGTAGCGACGCTCATTGCGCGCGTCGAGAAGCGGCGCTTACTGAACAGGTGCCGGAGCGGCGTACCCGCGGTAGCCCTCCCACGCGAGGCGGCGCTCGCGACGCGGATCGTGTTCGATGCGCGTGACCTCGTCGAAAATCACTGTCGCGCGGTCCTTCTCGTCGTAGGGTGGCCACGACGGCAGTGGTTCACCGTGCCGGGCCACGTTCAGCCACTGGCGCTGCATCGCCCCGGCGGCCGTCCGCAGGCCGCGTCGCCCACCGAGTGCCGTGAGCGCCCGGCCGAGCGGTTCGTCGGTCTGGTCGAAGACCGCGAGCAACTCCACCGCGTGCGTCGCGTCGAAGCCTGTCCAGCGCAGCACTCGCGGCGCGAGATCGAAGCGGTACATGAAGGTCGGCGCGAAACGCGAATGTGCCTGCGCGAACTGCACGGACGGATACCAGAAGGTGAGGTCGCCGCCGAGATCGATCGCGGCACGCTCGTCCGGATATCCCGGATAGATCCCCGTGATGCGATCCTTCGCCTCGGGATCGGTCGCGGCGAACAGTGCGTCGATCCGCCGAGGGTTCGTCGGCAGCGCGTCGAGGAACTTCGGGAACAGTGCACCTTCGCGGTCGTTCGTCCCGAGCACGAGCGGAACGGGATGCGCCGCGCCCGTCTCGTACGCCTCGAGCGGTTGGAGCGGAACGAAATCGCCGTCGACGACCGGGCCGAAGGGATGCAGACCGGGAGTCGCGCGCAGTACCTGCGCCCCGAGGCGCGATCCCACCCGCCCGAGTTCGACGGGGGAGGTGTCGAGCAGCGCCTGCGCGGCGGTATCCGGATCGGCACCGAGCAGTTCGACGAACTTCCGGCCCCATTCGGCCGAGCGGTCGGAGGTGACGACGAGATTCGGCGCCGGGCTCTGTGCGATCGCGGCGGAGAACAGCCCGCGCGCGGCGGGTGTCGCGAGCAGGGTCGTCACCGAGGTGCCGCCGGCGGACTCGCCGAAGATCGTCACGTTGTCGGGGTCGCCGCCGAAGGCCGCGATGTTGCGCTGGACCCATTCGAGCGCCGCCACCTGGTCGCGCAGACCGAGATTGGAATCGAATCGGACCGAATCGGTGGAGAAGGACCCGAAGTCGAGATAGCCGAGCGCTCCGAGGCGGTAGTTGATCGACACGTAGACTACGTCGCCGCGTCGGACCAGCGACTCGCCGCCGTAGACCGACAGGGCACTCGTGCCGAGGGTGAAGGCGCCGCCGTGGATGAACACCATGACCGGTCGCGGCGCATGGACCCGACCGGCGGGGGCGAGCACGTTGAGGGTCAGGCAGTCCTCGTCGGGACGCACTCGCACCCCGCGACGACCGGTCTCGGCGTAGCGCGGACGCTGCGGGGCGGCATTTCCGAACTGCGTCGCATCGCGCACTCCCGTCCAGGGCTCGACCGGTTGCGGCGCCCGCAGCCGCAGCGGGCCCACCGGGGGAGCGGCGTAGGGAATGCCGCGCCAGGCGAGGAGGCCGCCGAGCCGGGTGCCGCGGACGGTTCCGTCGGCGAATGTGACGTGGGTCTCGGGCGTCATGCTCCGCACTGTACGTGACGGGGCGTCACGGTAGCCGCCGTGTCCACCGTCTCGACGTCACCAGAAGTGGGGCTCGAGGCCTCGGCCCGCGAGCTCTGCCCGTAGGTAGGTGCGCAGCGTCGCGGTGTCGGGGAAGCGCTCCTCGTCGAGGGCGACGAACGCGAGTGTGTACCGCTCGTCGGTGTGGCAGGCGTAGACCGACAGGCGGGTCGTGGTGCGGGCCGGCCGGGTGTCGAGTCCCGGGTGCATAGCGCGCATCGCGATCCCGGTGGTGCGGTACGGGCCCAGCGTGGTGAGCTCGCGGGGCACCGCACCGATGTTGGAACACAACAGGTCCCGCTCACCGGCACCGCGCGCGACGCGGGCGGCGATCCGGTCGGGGAGGAGTTGCAGGATCTCGGCCGGCATGTTGTGCGGCGCGCCCTCCCGCGGCTGCGAATAGGCGTGCGCGGCGCGGGCCCGGATGGAGGCGAGCGTGTCGCCGTCGTCGACGGTGATCCCCACCATCGACACGCCGTTGGAGACGGTTCCCTCCTTCCGGTCGTCGACCGGAACGGAGATGCGCACGGGGAACGGGATGCGGGCGCGCCGGGCGACACCGGCGGACACGGCGAGCAGCAGGGCGTTCGGGCTGCCGTCCTCCGCGGCCGCGACGGCCTTCCACTGCGCCGCGTCGACGTCGACGAGCGCGGTGCGCGGTCGCGAGTGCACCGTCTGCGGCGCGGGCGGTTTCTCCGTGCGAGGTGTGTACTTCACGCGGCGCAGCCCGCTGCCGACCTTCCGGAACAACTGCATCGCATCGCGTAGGTCGGATTGGCGACCGGGGTCGGGTCGTCGCGGCCGGTCGGCGAGCGCGTCGGCGACCGCGCGGACGAATCCCCGCGCGTCGGTCAGGACGTGCGAGCACACGATCGACAGTGCGGTGCCGCCGCTCGTGAGTCGGGTCGCGGCGACCGCCCAGCCGGGACCGAGCTCGGGATCGACGTCCACGTTCGCGTGCTCGTCGGCCCAGGCGAGGAGCTCGTCGTCGGGGATGGGGGTCGCGGGATAGCGCAGTGGATGGACGTGCGTGTTGGGTTCGAAGCGGGGGCGTGCACCGGGAACCCGGGGGCGGACCACACGGCGACCGAGCGGGCCTTCGGACAGCACGTCGTGCAGGGACAGCAACAGGGTCGCGTCCACGGTCTCGTCGGTGCGCCACAGACCCTGCATCACCGACGGCAGGCCGGTTCCTTTGTGGCGGTGGAGGAACATCTCGTCCACGACGCTCAGGCGATTCACAATCCCGACCGTAGCGCCGACCGTTGACCGAAGCACTGAACCGAGGTTCAATCCTTGGTGTGGCGTACCGGCGGACACCCGCAGTGCAGGAGCGACTCGACGCGCAGCGCGAGGCGATCGCCGCTGCCGCCGTGACTCTGCTCAGCGAACGCGGATACAGCGGACTGTCCGTCTCGGCGGTCGCCGAACGGGCCGGCGTCGCCACCGGCAGCGTCTACCGGCACTACGTCGACAAGTCCGATCTCATGGTGCGGATCTTCCGGGAACTGTGCGAGCGGGAGGTCGAGGCCGTGACGTCCGCGGCCGCAACCGGATCCGGTGCCGACCGGGTGACCGCGGTGGTCGACACCTTCTCCCGCCGTGCGCTGCGCAATCCCACCCTCGCCTACGCCCTGCTCGCCGAACCGGTCGACGCCGCGGTCGACGCCGAACGACTCGTGTTGCGCCGCGCCTTCGCAGCGGCCTTCGCGAACGCGGTGCGCCACGGCGTCGAGACCGGTGAATTCCCCGAACAGGACGTCGAGCTCACCGCCGCGGCGCTCGTCGGGGCTGTCGGTGAGGTGCTCACCGGTCGCCTCCCCGGCGCGGCCGACGGTCGCCTTCGAGACAGTGCGGCCGACGGTCGCCTTCGAGACAGTGCGGCCGACGGTCGCCTTCGAGACAGCGCGGCCGGATCCACCGTCCCCGACCTCGTCGTCCTCGTACTGCGAGCGGCGGGGCATCTGCCTTCCGGAACGACTCAGGAGTGAAGCCGTGAATTTCCCCGCCACCCACGAAGTGTTCAACCAGGTACCGGACCTCGAGCCCTACGGGGCCGCCGACGACCCCGCCCTCCTCGAAGGACTGCGCCGCGAAGGGGCGAGTTGGGCAGAGGACGAGGTCCGCGAACTCGGCGCCCTCGCCGGCACCGCCCGTGCCCAGGACTGGGGGCGGCTCGCCAACGAGTATCCGCCCGTGCTGCACACCCACGACCGCTACGGCCACCGCGTCGACGAGGTCGAGTTCCATCCGCACTGGCACGACCTGATGACCGTCGCCGTCGAGAACGGCCTGCACGCGGCACCCTGGCGCGACCCGCGTCCCGGCGCGCACGTTGCCCGTGCCGCGAAGTTCTACGTGTGGGGGCATACCGATGCCGGGCACATGTGCCCGATCTCGATGACCTACGCCGCGATCCCGGCGCTGCGCCACAACGCCGAACTCGCCGAGCGCTACGAGCCGCTGCTGGCCGCGCCGCACTACGACTTCGGGCTGCGCGAACCCTCCACGAAACGTGGCCTGATCGCCGGGATGTCGATGACCGAGAAGCAGGGCGGTTCCGACGTCCGCGCCAACACCACCACCGCGACCCCCAACGCCGACGGTTCGTACACGATCGTCGGGCACAAGTGGTTCACGTCCGCGCCGATGTCCGACCTGTTCCTCACGCTCGCGCAGACCGAGCACGGACCGTCGTGCTTCCTGCTCCCGCGCGTCCTGCCCGACGGCACCCGCAACGCCATCCGCATCCAGCGGCTGAAGGACAAGCTCGGCAACAAGTCGAACGCCTCCTCCGAGATCGAGTACGAGAACGCGATCGGCTGGCTCGTCGGCCCGGAAGGTCGCGGCATCAACACCATCATCGAGATGGTGAACATGACGCGACTCGACTGTGTCATCGGCTCGGCCGTGAACATGCGGATCGCGACGTTGCGCGCGGTTCACCATGCCCGTCACCGGAAGGCGTTCGGCGCGTTGCTCGTCGACCAGCCGCTCATGCGCAACGTCCTCTCCGATCTCGTCGTCGAGTCCGATGCCGCGACGACGATGATGATGCGTCTGGCCGGGGCCACCGACCGCGCCGCCGGGGACGAGCAGGAGGCCGCCCTGCGCCGCATCGCGCTGGCCGTCACCAAGTACTGGGTGTGCAAGCGGGCACCCGCGGTCGCCGCCGAAGCCCTCGAATGCCTCGGCGGCAACGGCTACGCCGAGGAATCGGGCATGCCGCGGCTCTATCGCGAGTCGCCGCTCATGTCGATCTGGGAAGGATCCGGCAACGTCGCGGCACTCGACGCGCTGCGTGCAATGGCGCGGCAACCCGACACCGTCGAGGCGTTCTTCACCGAGGTCAGGCTTGCGGAAGGTGCCGATCCGCGGCTCGATTCGGCCATCGCCCGGATCGGCAAGGAACTCGCCGACCTCGAGGACGCCGAGTACCGGGCACGGCGGGTCGTGGAGCTCATGGCCCTGGCCCTGCAGGGCGCGCAGCTCGTCCGGCACGGACATCCCGCCGTCGCGGAGGCGTTCTGCCGCAGTCGGCTCGACGACGACTGGGGCATCGCGATGGGCACACTGCCGACCGGCGTGGACACCGCCGCGATCCTCGACCGGGTCTGACGAGGGCGGGTCCGATCCTGCGGCGCTGTCACCCGTCTCAGGTCGAGGGCATACTGGAGTACGTCCTGCGAGGAATCGACTACGGGTGGAGCCCGTCATGATCGGCAGCAACGAATGGTGGGAGTGGGGTCGGCAGATCGCACTCGCGGTGACCGAGCCGCATGCACTGCACCGTGCCCGCATGATCGTGCGCGGCGTCGTCGCCGAATCCGAGGCGGTGAGCGACAGCCGCCGGGGCGACGCCGAGATCCACTCCGTCAACCTCGCGCAGGGCACTCCGGTCACGATGAGCCCCCGACTGGCATCGATGGTGCGGTCGGCGCTGTGGGCGGCCCGCATGACGGGCGGGACCATCACCCCGGTCGACTCCGACGACGCCTCCGTCGATGCCGGAGCCATCCCGCCGATCCATCCCATCCCCACCTACCGCGACGTGCAGATCGACGGAGACATCGTGCTCGCTCCTTTCGGGGTGAGTCTCGAACTCGGCGCGACGGCCGTGGCCGACACCGTCGACTACTCCGCGGCGCTCGTCGCGAATCTGCTCGAATGCGGGGCGCTCGTGCGCATCGGCGACGTGATGGCCACCGCGGGGCACGCGCCTGCCGGGGGATGGCAGGTGCCGCTCCCGGACCGGGGCTCGGTCGAACTGCCTGCCGGATCGGCGATGGCGTCGCACACCAGCGACGTCGTCGACCCCGAGCGGTGGCGTCTCGTCAGCGTCATCGCTCCCGACGCGGTGTGGGCTCATGCGGCCGCGGCGACGGCGTTGCAGCGGGGCATCGGAGCCCTGTCGTGGCTCGAACAGTACGACCTGCCGGCGCGTCTCGTCGACACGCACGGACGGGTCCGGACCACCACGGCCTGGTCCGATCCGAAGGCTGCTTGATCTCTCGAGCAGGATGCGGTCAGGCTCCGTCGCGCAGGGTGCGGTAGACCTCGATCAGGTGGTCGGTGGACGCGTCGCCGGTCTCGGGGATCTCGTCGCCGGCGAGCACCGTCTGCAGGGCGGTGGCCTGGGTCTTGCCGAGTTCGACGCCCCACTGGTCGAACGAGTCGATCCCCCACACGACGCCTTGGACGAAGGTCTGATGTTCGTAGAAGGCGATGATCTGCCCGACCACCGACGGGGTCAGTTCCGGGGCGAGGATCGTCGTCGACGGCCGATCCCCGGGCATCACCTTGTGCGCGACCAACGCCTCGTCGACGCCGTCGGCGCGGACCTCGTCGGCATCACGCCCGAAGGCCAACACTTTGGCCTGGGCGAACATGTTCGCCAGCAACAACACCTGCATGCTGGTCTGCCCGTCGCGGGCCGGTAGGTCGTCGCCGCTACGGGCCAGGCCGAGGAAGTCGACGGGGACGATCTCGGTGCCCTGGTGCAGCAGCTGGAAGAAGGCGTGCTGACCGTTGGTACCGGGCTCACCCCAGAACACCTCCCCGGTCGGACACACCACCGGTGTGCCGTCGGCGCGCACGGATTTGCCGTTCGATTCCATGGTCAGCTGCTGCAGATAGGCCGGCAGCCGCGCCAGATCCTGCGCATAGGGCACCACCGCGCGCGACCGATAACCGAGGACGCTCGCATTCCACACCCCGATCACCCCCGCCAGCAACGGTGCGTTCCGGGCCGGGGCGGTGGTGGCGAAGTGGGTGTCGATGGTGTGCATGCCGGCGAGGAACTCGGCGAACCGCTCGCGTCCGATGGCGCACATCACCGCCAGCCCGATCGCCGAGCCGACCGAATAGCGGCCGCCGACCCAGTCCCAGAACTCGAACATGTTCGCCGGGTCGATGCCGAACTCGACCACCCGCTCGGTGTGCGTCGACACCGCGACGAAATGCTTCGCCACCGCGTCTTCACCGAGGGCGTCGACGAGCCAGCGGCGGGCGGCGGTGGCGTTGGAGAGGGTTTCGAGGGTGGAAAACGTCTTCGACGCGACGATGAACACGGTCGTCGCCGGGTCCAGGTCGGCCAGTGCCGCGGTCAGATCGGCGGGGTCGACGTTGGAGACGAACCGCGTCGCCGGCCCGTCGTGGAAGCGCCGCAGTGCGCGGGTGACCATCGCCGGGCCGAGATCGGAGCCGCCGATGCCGATGTTGACCACCGTGGTGATCTGCTGCCCGGTGGCGCCGCGCCAGTCGCCGCTGCGGAGGCGGTCGGTGAACTCGCCCATCCGGTCGAGCACGGCATGGACATCGGCGACGACATCGACCCCGTCGACGATCAACTGCGCATCGCGGGGCAGGCGCAGGGCGGTGTGCAGCACCGCCCGATCCTCGGTGACGTTGATGTGCGCACCCGAGAGCATCGCCTCCCGAGCCGCGGCGATCCCCGCGGTGTCGGCGAGCTCGAGCAGGGCCTGCACGACCGGGGTGTCGAGGCGTTGCTTGCTGAAATCGATCACCAGATCCCCGGCAGGGACCGTCAACGCCGAGACCCTGTCGGGTTCGGTGGTGAACAACTGCCGCAGCGACACCAATTCGAGCCGGTCGCGATGGTCTTCCAGAGCTTTCCACGGTGCCGTTGCGGTTACGTCGCTCATGTCGTCGACAGTAGTGCGCCCCGACACGGTGCGCCCGGTGTGCAACTGGGCCCCGGTGTGACGAACGGATCCCTCGGTTTCCCACAGCGAGCGACCGCGACGCGCATGATGGGGCATATGGATGCTGCAGAACTGATTCGGTCCGTCCCCACCGACCTGTTCCTCGGCGGTGAGTGGGTGGCGGCCGAGAACGGAGCCACCTTCGGAGTCCACGATCCCGCGACCGGTGACGAACTCACCCGTGTCGCCGATGCCGCGCCCGGTGATGCCTTGCGGGCCCTCGACGCGGCCGTCGCGGCCGGTCCGGAATGGGCTGCGACCCCGCCGCGAGAACGCGCCGAACTGTTGCGGACGGTGTGGCGGAAGATCACCGAACGCGCCGACGACTTCGCGCTGCTCATGACACTCGAGATGGGTAAGGCACTACCGGAGAGCCGATCGGAGGTGACCTACGGCGCCGAATTTCTGCGATGGTTCTCCGAGGAGGCGGTCCGCATCGCCGGTCGCTACACGCCCGCCCCTGCCGGCACCGGTCGCGTTCTCGTGACGAAACAACCCGTCGGTCCCTGCCTGGCCATCACACCGTGGAACTTCCCGCTCGCGATGGGAACCCGCAAGATCGGTCCCGCCCTCGCGGCGGGATGCACGATCATCGTCAAGCCCGCGTCCGAGACGCCCCTCACGATCCAGCTGCTCGCGCAGCTCTTCGACGAGGCAGGACTACCCAGGGGTGTCCTGTCGGTGCTCCCGTCCTCACATGCCGGTGAGGTCACCGGGCCGCTCCTCGAGGATCCCCGGCTGCGCAAGCTCACCTTCACCGGCTCCACCGAGGTCGGGCGCATGCTCGCCGAGAAGGCCGGTCGTTCGCTGCTGCGCACCTCGCTCGAGCTCGGAGGCAACGCGCCGTTCGTCGTCTTCGAGGACGCCGACCTCGACGCCGCGGTCGAGGGCGCGGTGGCAGCCAAGCTGCGCAACGGGGGAGAGGCCTGCACGGCCGCGAACCGCTTCCACGTCCACAACTCGGTGCGCGCCGCCTTCGTCGCCAAGCTCACCGAACGCATGGCGTCGTACAAGCTCGGGCCGGGAACGGACCCCGACGCGACGCTGGGCCCCCTGGTCAACGAGAACCAGAAGAAGACCGTGATCGAACTCGTGCAGGACGCGGTGTCGGCGGGTGCCTCGGTGCGCCTGGGCGGTGAACCCGCGGACGGACCGGGATGGTTCTACCCGGCCACCGTGCTCGACGACGTGCCGAAGCAGGCCCGCATCCTGCAGGAAGAGGTCTTCGGGCCGGTCGCGGCCGTCACCGGCTTCGACACCGAGGAGGAAGCCCTCGCGGCGGCGAACGACACCCGCTACGGGCTCGCTGCCTACATCTTCACGCGCGACCTCGACCGGGCCCTGCGCGTGTCGCATGCGCTCGAAACGGGCATCGTCGGTGTGAACCGCGGTGTCGTCTCGGATGTCGCGGCCCCCTTCGGCGGAATCAAGGATTCCGGGCTGGGACGCGAGGGCGGTACCGAAGGCATCGAGGAATTCCTCGAAACCAAGTACATCGCCCTGCAGTAGGGAACTCGGCGATGGCCGGGACGACCTCGCCGTCAGTGACGCGGACGGCCACGCCGTTAGTGACGCGGACGGCCTCGCCGTCAGTGGCCCAGGCGGCCACGCCCGAGGCGGAGCAGCAGCATCGCCAGGGTGTGGCCTTCCTGGCCCAACTCGCTGAACCGCTCGAGGACCTTCATCTCGCGGCTGTGCACGAGACGGGTACCGCCGGACGCCATGCGGGTACGCCCGATCATGCGGGAGACCTCGGTGCGGCGCTTGACCGCGGCCAGGATCTCGGCGTCGAGACGATCGATCTCCTTGCGGAGCTCCTCGATCTCGGCCTCGGTGGGCACTGCGGTGTCGTCGGTCGCGGCCGGTGTTCCGGCGTTCGCCTGGTCCGGCTCGCCGGAAAGGGAAGAATCGATGTGCGTGCTCATGTCGTCTCCTCGCATCTGCTCTGAAGGATCGCCCGTATGGGAGCGGCTGTTACCGGTATCGGGTCGGGCCGGCAGTCGGGAATCGACAGCGACAACCGGAACTCGATCCGAGCCTGCAAAGGACAGAAGACATGGTCTCCAGTTTGCCACTCACCATGTAGGCCCTGCCACTCGGCTTGATCGACTGTGTGGTCCGGATCCGTTGTCCGAACGGTCCGGTAGTTTGGTGAAACGATGAACACTCCCGTCGCGCTCGCAAACTCCCGCCCCGGATCCGATGCTCTTCTCGAAGGGCTCAATCCGCAGCAGCGGGAAGCGGTCACGCACGAAGGAGCCCCGCTGCTGATCGTCGCGGGCGCGGGCTCCGGCAAGACTGCGGTGCTCACGCGTCGCATCGCCTATCTGCTGGCCGAGCGCGACGTCGTCCCTGGTCAGGTGCTCGCCATCACGTTCACCAACAAGGCCGCCGCCGAGATGCGCGAGCGGGTGGCGGCCCTGGTGGGGCCGCGCGCAAATGCGATGTGGGTCTCGACCTTCCACTCGAGCTGCGTCCGGATCCTGCGCGCGCAGGCGGGTCTGCTGCAGGGCATGAATTCGAATTTCACGATCTACGACGCCGACGATTCCCGTCGTCTGCTCACGATGATCGCGAAGGATCTCGAACTCGACAGCAAGAAGTACTCCGCCCGGCTGCTGTCCACACAGATCTCGAACCTGAAGAACGAACTGATCGGGCCGGAAGAAGCCGCCCACGAGGCGGAGACCGATTCGGCGGCCACCGAACTCACCCGCGTCGTCGCTCGGGTCTACGCGCACTACCAGCAGCGCCTGCGCACGGCGAACGCCTTCGACTTCGACGACCTCATCGGCGAGACGGTGGCGCTGCTGCAGGCTCATCCGCAGGTCGCCGAGTACTACCGGCGCCGGTTCCGTCACGTCCTGGTCGACGAGTACCAGGACACCAACCACGCGCAGTACGTGCTGGTGCGCACCCTCGTGGGCGATCCGGAGGAGGAATCCGCCGTCCCCCCGAGCGAACTGTGCGTGGTGGGCGACGCCGACCAGTCGATCTACGCCTTCCGCGGCGCCACGATCCGCAACATCGAGGAGTTCGAGCGCGACTATCCGCAGGCGCGCACGATCCTGCTCGAACAGAATTACCGCTCCACCCAGAACATCTTGTCGGCGGCCAATTCCGTCATCTCCAAGAACACGGGTCGCCGCGAGAAGCGGCTGTGGACCGATTCGGGTGAGGGCGAACTCATCACCGGCTACGTCGCCGACAACGAGCACGACGAGGCGCGGTTCGTCGCCGCCGAGATCGACCGGCTCGTCGACGGCGGCGACACCACCTACTCCGACATCGCGGTGTTCTACCGCACCAACAATGCCTCCCGCGCGTTCGAGGACGTCTTCATCCGGCACGGTGTGCCCTACAAGGTCGTCGGCGGTGTGCGGTTCTACGAGCGCAAGGAGGTGCGCGACGTCGTTGCGTACCTGAAGGTGCTCGACAACCCCGACGACACGGTGAGCCTGCGCCGCATCCTCAACACCCCTCGCCGCGGTATCGGCGATCGTGCCGAGGCGTGCGTGGCGGTGCACGCCGAGCGGCTCGGTGTGAGCTTCGGGCAGGCCCTCGCCGACGCCGCGGCCGGCAAGGTCGCGCTGCTGAACACGCGGGCGCAGAAGGCGATCGCCGGTTTCGTCGAGATGATGGACCGCCTGCGGGCGATGCTCGTCGCGAGCGACGCCGACGGCAACGACATGGTGGACATCGGCGACGTCGTCGAGGCGATCCTCGATCGCACCGGATACAGCGCCGAGTTGTCGGCGAGCGACGACCCGCAGGACGGCGCCCGTCTCGACAACCTCCACGAACTCGTCAGCGTGGCAAGGGAATTCAGTGCCGACGTCCGTAACGCGGCCGGGATCGTCGACGACGAACGTGAAGAGGGGGATCCCGAACCGGGATCGCTCGCGGCGTTCCTCGAGAAGGTCTCGCTCGTCGCCGACGCCGACCAGATCCCGGAGAACGAGGCCGGTGTGGTCACGCTGATGACGTTGCACACCGCGAAGGGCCTCGAGTTCCCGGTTGTGTTCGTCACCGGTTGGGAGGACGGCCAGTTCCCGCACATGCGTGCCCTCGGCGATCCGGCCGAGCTGTCCGAGGAACGGCGACTCGCGTATGTCGGCATCACGCGCGCCCGGCGTCGTCTCTACCTCACGCGGGCCGTACTGCGTTCGTCCTGGGGGCAGCCGCTCACCAATCCGGAATCTCGTTTCCTGCAAGAGATTCCGCAGCACCTCATCGACTGGCGACGCCTCGAGCCCACGCCCGCCCGTGGTCAGGCGATCGGCTCGGGCACCGGTTCACGGTTCGGTGCGGGCGAGCGGCGCGGATCCTCGGGAACACCGAGTTTCGGTGCGGCGCGCGGACGCAACAACCACTTGGTGCTCGACGTCGGCGACCGCGTCAGCCACGACAAGTACGGTCTCGGAACGGTTCTCGAAACTCGGGGCTCGGGCCCCACGGCCACCGTCGTGATCGACTTCGGCAGTGCCGGCAAGGTGCGGTTGATGCTCGTCGGCGGTGTGCCGATGATCAAACTGTGATGCCCTGAAAGCCTGTGTCAGGCGCGGATTCGCACGAAAGAGCGGGTCCGCACCGAAGCGGGAAAGAGGGCGGAACGGGACGCACGCCGAACGTACGGCGGCGAGGTCGGTCAGTCGCGCTGGATGCCGAGGGCGATACCCCGGGTGGCGAGCCACGGGACGGGATCGATCTTGTCGACGCCGTTGAGGTGCACCTCGAAGTGCAGGTGCGGGCCGGTGGAGAAGCCGCGGTTGCCCATGGTGGCGATCTGGTCGCCGGCCATGACGTGTTGACCCACGGTCACCAGGGACTGGTCGATGTGCCCGTACACGGTGATGGTGCCGTCGGCGTGGAGGAGGCGGACCCACATGCCGAAGCCGGAAGCCGGGCCGGAATCGATGACCTCACCGTCGGCGACCGCGAGGATCGGGGTGCCGATGGGGCCTGCGATATCGACGCCGGCGTGGAGGGTGCCCCAGCGTGCGCCGAAGTTCGAGGTGAACGACCCCGCGGCGGGGAGGACGAACAGCGGGCGACGGGCCGCGGCCTCGCGCGCAGCGCGTTCCTCGCTGAATCGCTGGCCCTTGGCCAGGAGATTCGAGAACTGCGACAGGTCGTTCGGGTCGGCGATGTTGAGCACCTGCGGGGCCTGCGACGGCTCGGCGTCGGCGCTCGGCGCGAACTGCGCGGCCTGCGGCACTGCGGTGGCCGTGATGATCGAGGAATCGGCTTCGCCGGCGGCGAGAGCGACCTCGGAGTGCTCGGTGTTCTGTCCCGGACCACCATTGGCTGCGGCCTGGCCCGCGGCGACCACGGCGCCTGCGGCGACCGCGAAGACTGCGGCGCGGCCCTTGAGGGCAGTGGGGGGAGTGGGAAGTCGATGGGCTCCACCGCGGGATGCGGGAGCGGTGACGTCGGTGCTCTCGTCGCGACGATCCTGCGCGAAGCGGTCGTCGCGGACGGCGTGGCCGAAGGAGTCGGAGTAGTAGGTGGGCTCGGAACCGGGGCCGGTGTTACGGAAGTCCATCGTGGCGGCTTCCCAGGCATTCCAGTCTTCGGGTGCCGATTCGGGACGGCGGGTTCGGCTCTCGGCACTCGGGTTACCAGAGCGCATCGCCATCCTCCGTTCGTGACCTCATCGTTACTTCGACCAGGCGACGGTAACGAAGTGATCGCGGGGGTGGCAAGCCGTAGTTCGTCCGGCGGACGTTATGTGAGTGGCATCACAGTGCAAACCGGGGCAAATTGGGACATGCCCCAGCGGCCGGAGTTCCAAACACTGTTTTCCGACACGTCACGAGTCTGTTGCATCGCGGCAGCGTGGGATCCGGTGTCGGGGAGCGAGTGGGTACCTGTCATTCTGAACCGAGTGCTCCGCTCGAACGTGGCGCCCGCCACGTCCCGGGAGGGGAACTGCGAAGTCGTTCCCGGACCTACGCGCGCGTGACCTGTGCCACATGGGACTGCCGCGCGTGATCCGCGGCCCGGCCGAGAAACTAGAGTCCGAAACGACCCGCTCGATACCCCGGAGCGGGCGTGAACGCAGACGAGACGGTGAGCAGATGGATCTCTTCGAATATCAGGCGAAGGAACTCTTCGCCAAGCATGACGTGCCGACGTCGGCCGGCCGTGTTACCGACACTGTCGCCGGTGCCCGCGAGATCGCGGAGGAAATCGGCAAGCCGGTCATGGTCAAGGCCCAGGTCAAGGTCGGCGGCCGCGGCAAGGCCGGTGGCGTGAAGTACGCCGCCACCGCAGACGACGCGCAGACCCACGCCGAGAACATCCTCGGGCTCGACATCAAGGGTCACATCGTCAAGAAGCTCCTGGTCGCCGAGGCCAGCGACATCGCGGAGGAGTACTACATCTCCTTCCTGCTCGACCGCACCAACCGCACCTACCTGGCCATGTGCTCGGTCGAGGGCGGCATGGAGATCGAAGAGGTCGCCGCCACCAAGCCGGAGCGCCTCGCCAAGGTCCCCGTCGACGCCGTCAAGGGTGTCGACCTCGCGTTCGCGCGCGAGATCGCCGAGAAGGGCCACCTGCCCGCCGAGGTCCTCGACGCCGCAGCCGTGACCATCCAGAAGCTGTGGGAGGTCTTCGTCAAGGAAGACGCTCTTCTCGTGGAGGTCAACCCCCTCGTCCGTACCCCGGACGACCAGATCCTCGCCCTCGACGGCAAGGTCACCCTGGATGCCAACGCCGGCTTCCGTCAGCCCGGCCACGCCGAGTTCGAGGACAAGGACGCCACGGATCCCCTCGAGCTCAAGGCCAAGGAGAACGACCTCAACTACGTCAAGCTCGACGGCGAGGTCGGAATCATCGGTAACGGCGCCGGCCTGGTCATGTCGACCCTCGACGTCGTCGCCTACGCAGGCGAGAAGCACGGCGGCGTCAAGCCCGCCAACTTCCTCGATATCGGTGGCGGCGCCTCCGCGGCCGTCATGGCTGCCGGTCTCGACGTCATCCTGAACGACGCTCAGGTCAAGAGCGTGTTCGTCAACGTCTTCGGTGGCATCACCGCGTGCGACGCGGTCGCGAACGGCATCGTCAAGGCCCTCGAGATCCTCGGCGACGAGGCCAACAAGCCGCTGGTCGTCCGCCTCGACGGCAACAACGTCGACGAGGGTCGCCGCATCCTCGCCGAGGCCAACCACCCGCTGGTCACGGTCGTCGCCACCATGGACGAGGCTGCCGACAAGGCGGCCGAACTCGCCTTCGCAGCGAAGTAAAGGGACACACAGAACAATGGCAATCTTCCTTACCAAGGATTCCAAGGTCATCGTCCAGGGCATCACCGGCGGCGAGGGCACCAAGCACACCGCGCTCATGCTCAAGGCCGGCACCCAGGTCGTCGGCGGCGTGAACGCCCGCAAGGCCGGCACGACGGTCTCGCACACCGACAAGGACGGCAACCCGGTCGAGCTCCCCGTCTTCGGCTCCGTCGCCGAGGCCATGAAGGAGACCGGCGCCGACGTCTCGATCGCGTTCGTTCCCCCGGCCTTCTCGAAGGACGCCATCGTCGAGGCCATCGACGCGGAGATCCCGCTGCTCGTGGTCATCACCGAGGGCATCCCGGTGCAGGACTCCGCCTACGCTTGGGCCTACAACGTCCAGAAGGGCAACAAGACCCGCATCATCGGCCCCAACTGCCCCGGCATCATCACCCCGGGTGAGGCGCTCGTCGGCATCACCCCGGCGAACATCGCCGGCAAGGGTCCGGTCGGCCTCGTCTCGAAGTCGGGCACCCTGACCTACCAGATGATGTTCGAGCTGCGCGAGTACGGCTTCTCGACCGCCATCGGCATCGGCGGCGACCCGGTCATCGGCACCACCCACATCGATGCCATCGAGGCGTTCGAGAAGGACCCGGAGACCAAGGTCATCGTCATGATCGGCGAGATCGGCGGCGACGCCGAGGAGCGCGCGGCCGATTACATCAAGGCCAACGTGACCAAGCCCGTCGTCGGCTACGTCGCAGGCTTCACCGCTCCCGAGGGCAAGACCATGGGCCACGCCGGCGCCATCGTCTCGGGCTCCTCGGGCACCGCTCAGGCCAAGAAGGACGCTCTCGAGGCGGCCGGCGTGAAGGTCGGCAAGACGCCGTCCGAGACCGCTGCGCTCGCTCGCGAGATCCTGCAGTCGCTCTGACAGCAGCGTCGCCTTCCGTGCGCGCCTTCCGGTGGCGTTCCGCCATCGGAAGGCGCGCACGCGCCGTTTCAGGAGTCGATCCAGTCGACTCCCGCGGGTTCGAGTTCGCCCGCCCCGGACGTCAGTGACGCCACCCAGCCCTCCAGTTCGCTCCGCTCGCGCCCCGCGACGGTGAGGACCACCCGGTCCGCATAGGCCACGTCGAGCACCGCGACCCCGCGCCCGCGCAGTTCCGCCTCCACGCGACCCGCTTCGCCGTGATCGATCGCGAGGGTGAACTTCTCCTGCTGCCTGCGCTCGACGAGGGGCGCCTCGTCCAAGGCCGTCGCGACCGCACCCGAGTACGCGCGCACCAGCCCGCCCGCGCCGAGCTTGATCCCTCCGAACCATCGGGTTACCACCACCGCGACGTTCACCAGATCCCGGTGGTGCAGGACCTGCAGCATCGGGATGCCGGCCGTGCCGCCCGGCTCCCCGTCGTCGCTCGACCGCTCGGCACGCGCCGACGGGTCGTCGCCCACCACGAACGCCCAGCAGTGGTGTCGGGCATCGGGATACAGTCGGCGTTGTTCGTCGACGAAGGCGAGCGCGGCGTCGGCCGTGTCGACACGACGAACCGCGGCGAGGAAACGCGAGTGCTTCACCTCCGTCTCGACCACGACGTCGGGACCCGGGGCGAGAGTGTGCGGCATGGACCCCATTCTCTCGGGTAGTCCCTAGGCTGTTGACTGCAGGACGAGTGACCGACACATACCGATCGACGGCAGGAGAATCGATGACATTCCCCGCAGGCGCATCCGCCCAGAGCAAGGTGGTGCCGTTGTTGCTGCCACTCGCGGTGGCCGTGCTCGGTGCCGTGAACTTCCTCCTCGGCCTCACGCCCTTCGTGAACATCACCTTCGGCTCGCAGGTGGCGCTCACGTCCTTCGATTTCGGCTTCGCCGTCGTGCCGCTGGCCTTCCTGCTCTTCGGCGGTGTGAGCGCGGCACTGTCGCTGCTCCCCGGCCAGGACCTGCGTGCGGTGGCCGTCGCGGCGTCGGGCGTCGGTTTCGTGACATCCCTGTTCCAGCTCTTCCATCTGCCCGAGGACACCGGGATCGCGTGGGGCGGCGTGACGATCCTCGTCCTCGGTTTCCTGCAGTTCGCGCTGGCGCTCGTCGCATTGCTGTTCGGCCTCGGCATCCTCGTGTCCGGCCGGTCGGGTGAGCGGAGTTCCTTCGGGTCGCCGCAGAGCGCCGGGCAGTACCAGGGATTCGGGCCCGGTGCGGGAACCGGTGAGCCCCAGGGCTCCGGTTCGCCGCAGATTTACGGTCCGCAGGGATACGGCCAGCCCTACGGCTCGCAGCAGGGAGCCGTCGGCGGGCAGTCCCAGTTCGGTGCGCCGCATCCCGGACACCAGGCGTATCCCGGACAGCAGACGTCGGGGGAGTACTCCGGCGCGCAGCAGTATTCGGGGTCGCAGCAGTACGGCGGGTCCCAGCAGTATCCGGGCGCCCAGCAGTACGGCGGGCAGCAGTACAGCGGAGCCCAGCAGTTCCCCGGTTCCCAGCAGTTCCCGGGCGCTCAGCAGTTCCCGGGCGCTCAGCAGTTCCCGGGCGCTCAGCAGTACGGCGGGGGAGCACAGTATTCCGGTGCCCAGCAGTACGGCGCCGGCCAGCAGTACACGGGTGCGCAGCCGACCCAGCAGTACCCGGTCCAGGAACCGCACGGCGCTCAGGACTCGACGGACCACACCGACACCCGGGCGGACGGCCCAGCCACCCGGGCGGACGGCACAGTGTCCGATGACGACACGACGGGCACGGAACGTCGCGAGGAGACCGGGACCACTGCGACCGGCGACCAGGACGCCACGCAGGCCTTCCGCGCACCGGACGACCAGCGGTGATCGGCGCGCCTGACACCACGATCGCCGTGTCGGTGACACTCTCGAACCGATGACTTCGACGCTCGGCCGGTCCACCCGGCACGTTCCAACCGACGACGACAGCCTGGACCCGGAGCGGTTTCGCATCCTGCTCGGCACCGCGGCCCGCGTTCCGGCGGTGACGCTCGCCGTCGTGGCCACCATCGTGGTGACGACGATGGTCGTCGCCAACAGCGACCTCACCGGCATCTACGCTGCGATCGCCGGCACGTGGCTCGCACTGCACCAGGTGACGCTTACGATCGACGGCACGTCGCTCGGTGTGCTGCCGCTGCTGCCCACCGCGGTCCTGGTGTGGCAGGCGGCGCGCGGGTGTGCGTCCGCGGCCGACGCGCTCGTCGAGAACAGTGGGTACGCCCTCGACCGTCAGGATGTCTCGCGCATCACCGTCGCCGTCCTCGCCGGCCCGCTACTGGTGACCGCGGCGTCGCTGATCGTGTTGCAGGATGCGGCGAGCGTGCTGCCGGTGACGCCTCCGAATGCAGCTGCCGCGCTCGCGTGGGTCACCGGCATCTACCTGGTCGCGGCTCTCATCGGTATCGGCTCCCGTGTGTGGAAGCCGCTGGTGCGCTACTACTCGGCTCCCGATTGGCTCGTGCTCGCCTTCCGTCCGGCACTGCGGGTGCTGCTGGGGATGTTCGCCCTCGGTGGGGTGGCGGTCGTCGCCGGACTGCTGTGGTCGTGGAACGTCGTCGGTGAACTGCTCGCGCGCGGGCATCACTGGACCGGCGTGCTGGGGCTGACGGTGATGTCGATCCTGTACCTGCCCAACGTCATCATCGGTGCCGCGGCCGTTCTGGCGGGCAGCACCGTGCACTTCGGCGACATCCACCTGAGCCTGTTCGAGGCGACGGGCGGTGACCTCCCGGCGCTGCCGGTGCTCGCGGCGGTCCCCTCGGGTCCGGCCGCAGCGTTCTGGCCGGTGCTGCTGGCCGTTCCGGCGACGATCGGTGCGCTGCTCGGACGTTTCGCCGCGCAGCGAACCCTGCAGGCGAAGGCCGACGGTGCCCCGGTGGGCAGCGCCGACGCTTCATGGACGGTGCTCGCTGCCGCAGCGGGCGCCGGACTCGTCACGGCGCTGGCGACCTGGGTCGCGGGCGGCCCGCTCGGCGTCTTCGGCACGGTCGGCGCCAACTGGTGGCTCGCCGGCATCCTCGTCTTCGCCTGGTCGGGCCTGCTCGGCATCATCACGGCGCAGCTGCTCGTGTGGCGCGAAGGACGATTGGCCGCGGTGGCACTGCGCGCCGACACCGAGGTGGACGAGGAGACCTCGGAGGATGCGGCGGACGCGGCCGAGGCCGACGACGCCGCTGATGCAGGAGCCGACGGAGAACTCGAGGCGGCCGAGAGCGAGACCTCGGCACTCGAAGCTCCTGTGGCAGAGGACACCACCGCCGCCGAGCGCGAGGTCGCAGAAGTCGACGGGGACGAAGCCGCTGCAGTCGACGAGGACGAGGCTGCCGAGGACGACGCGGAGAACCTCGAAGAGGATGCGGACGCCGACGACGTCATCGACGCCGAGGTGGTCGAGGTCGTCGACGAGGATGACGCCGAGGACGACGACGAGCCCGACAAGGAGGTCGCGAACGAGGCCGAAAAGGGCGCCGACTAGGCTCTCCTACGGCCGGTCGATCGGCCGACCCGCCTCGACTTCACAGGAGTGGACCCTGACTGCCTCGCGTGACCAGCTGCCGCCCACCGCGCCGGCGCGGCTCGTCGTCCTCGCTTCGGGCACGGGCAGCCTCTTGCGTTCGCTGCTCGACGCCACCCGGACCGACGGATATCCCGCGACAGTCGTCGCTGTCGGTGTCGACCGCGAATGCCCCGCCGAAGGGCACGCCGCCGACGAGGGGATCCCCTCGTTCCGCGTCGCGTTGCGCGACTTCGAGGACCGCACCGCGTGGGACCGCGCGCTGACCGACGCGGTCGCCGCCCACGAACCCGACCTCGTGGTGTCCGCAGGCTTCATGAAGATCCTGGGTTCGGCGTTCCTGGAACGGTTCGCCGGCCGCATCATCAACACTCATCCCGCGCTGCTGCCGTCGTTCCCCGGCGCGCACGCCGTCGCCGACGCCCTGGCCTACGGCGTCAAGGTCACCGGTTCGACGGTGCATCTCGTCGACGGGGGAGTCGACACCGGACCGATCCTCGCGCAGGAAGCCGTGCAGGTGCTCGACGACGACGACGAGGACACCCTGCACGAGCGCATCAAGGTTGTGGAGCGGCGGCTGCTGGCCGAGATGGTCGCCGCCGTCGCCACCCGTGGAGTTGTTTCCGATGGACGAAAGGCCGTGATCCCCGGTGACCGAACGTAAGACTGTGCGCCGCGCGCTGGTCAGCGTGTACGACAAGAGCGGGCTGGTGGAGCTGGCGACAGGGCTCCACGCGGCAGGTGTCGAGCTGGTCTCGACCGGCTCCACGGCCAAGACCATCGCCGACGCAGGCGTGCCGGTGACGAAGGTCGAGGAACTGACCGGCTTCCCCGAGTGCCTCGAGGGCCGGGTGAAGACCCTGCACCCGCGCGTGCACGCCGGCATCCTCGCCGACACCCGCAAGCAGGACCACCTCGATCAGATCGCCGATCTGGGCATCGAGGCGTTCGAACTCGTCGTCGTGAACCTCTACCCGTTCACGCAGACGGTCGCCTCGGGTGCGAGCCCCGACGAGTGCGTCGAGCAGATCGACATCGGTGGCCCGTCGATGGTGCGTGCCGCGGCGAAGAACCACCCGTCGGTCGCGGTCGTCGTCGACCCGGCCGCCTACGGTGACGTGCTCGCCGCCGTCGAGGGTGGCGGTTTCACCCTCGAGCAGCGAAAGCGTCTTGCCGCGCAGGCGTTCCAGCACACCGCCGCCTACGACGTCGCGGTGGCGAGCTGGATGAACAGCGGTTACGCGGCGCCCGAGGGCGACGAGTCGCAGTTCCCGGCGTGGACCGGCGCTACCTGGACCCGCGCGAATGTCCTTCGCTACGGCGAGAACCCGCACCAGGCCGCGGCCCTGTACGTGAACGAGGCCGGTGAGCCGGGGCTCGCGCAGGCCGAGCAGTTCCACGGCAAGGAGATGTCCTACAACAACTACCAGGACGCCGACGCCGCCTGGCGCGCCGCGCACGACCACAGCGAGCCGTGCGTCGCGATCATCAAGCACGCCAATCCGTGTGGCATCGCGATCGCCGACGACATCGCCACCGCGCACCGCAACGCGCACGAGTGCGATCCGGTCTCGGCCTTCGGTGGCGTCATCGCCGCCAACCGTGAGGTGAGCGTCGAGATGGCGGAGCAGGTCGCCGAGATCTTCACCGAGGTGATCATCGCCCCGTCGTACGCCGACGGGGCTGTCGACGTGCTCTCCCGCAAGAAGAACATCCGCATCCTGCGCGCCGATTCGCCGAAGTCGGCTCCGGTCGAGATCCGTCAGATCTCCGGCGGGCTGCTCCTGCAGGAGCGCGACGTGCTCACCGCGGACGGCGACTCCACCGCCAACTGGCAGCTCGCGTGCGGCGAGGCGGCCGACGAGGCCACGCTGCGCGATCTCGAATTCGCCTGGCGCGCATGCCGTGCAGTGAAGTCCAACGCGATCCTGCTGGCCTCGGGCGGCGCGACCGTCGGTGTCGGTATGGGTCAGGTCAACCGCGTCGACTCGGCGCGACTCGCCGTCACCCGTGCGGGTGATCGTGTCGCCGGGTCGGTGGCCGCGTCGGATGCCTTCTTCCCGTTCGCCGACGGTCTACAGGTGCTGACCGAGGCCGGCGTGAAGGCGATCGTGCAGCCGGGTGGCTCGGTGCGCGACAACGAGGTCATCGAGGCCGCTCGCGAGGCCGGCGTGACGCTGTACCTCACCGGCGCGCGGCACTTCGCGCACTAGTCACGAACACACACGCGCGGCACCCACGCGCATCGTCGCTCAGGCGGCGTGCGCGTGGGTGCCGTTGTCGTGCGCGGTGGGTTCGACGGTGCGCTTGCCGCGCCCCTCGGAGATGACGAGCTTGGCAGCGCCGCGGTCGAGCAGCTCGCGGATGAGATCCGCGGAGGCGGCGCCGCTCTCGGTACCGCCGACCCGGCTCAGGTCGATGGTGATGGCGTGACCGGTGAGGTCGTCGGGCAGTTCGGTCGACACGGTGCCGCCGGATTCGATTCTCAGTTTCATGGTGTTTCTCCTGTCGAGGTGATCTTGTACGGGTCGCGGTCGGGGATAGAGAAAGGGCACCCGGGGCGTATGTGCCCCGAGTGCCCGAGAACGAGTCGTCGTGTGACTTCTATTCTCGGGATCGCTCCGCCGCGAAGTGGAAGAAGAAGTGAGAAAACGGTACGGAACAACCGGCTACGTACATGTGCTTGTATCGCATCGGACCGTACCTTTCTCATGTGAACCAGTTGGTTAACGGATGACCATACACGAACAACGCGGAATGGACATTTGTTATTTCCGCGTCGTCCGTGCGTGGGGGTGGGCCGATCAGCCCCTCAGCTTGTCGAGCCACGCCTCGAAACCGGACGTGAACTCGTCGGAGAAGGGCAGGTCGGCGACGTAGTCGGCGCCCGTCGACTGCTGGTCGCCGATGTCCTTGAGCACGTGGTTGGTGCGCGTCATGCGCAGCGACGTCAGACGGGTGTGGACGAGTGCCGCGTCGAGCGCGTCGACGTCCTCGACCCGCACCTGGATGTCCTTGGACGAGACCGCGGTGAGCACCGGCAGGTCGCCGGCGACCTGTGCGGCGAGCATCCGCGGATCGAGCGCGTCCTCCTCGGCGAGTGCCTTCGCGTTGGTGGGGACGAGCCCGGCGTTGCGCAGCGGCTCGGGGAGAGTGTCGCTGAGGGTGCCGTCGGCGCGGAGCGACTCGACCGCGCCGGTGAGCGCGACCCGCAGTTCATCGGCGATCTGGACGGGAAGTTGTCCCGCGGCGACGACGGCGTCGAGCTGTGCGTCGATCTGGGCGGTCAGCAGGTCGAGCAGGCGCACGGCGAGCGGTTCGAGCAGGCCGAGTCCGGCGATCGAGTCGTTGTCCTGGGCGAGCGACAGCGCGATCAGCGCGCCCTCGCTGTGCCCGACGACGTAGAGCCGCTCCGGGTCGACCCCGCGCTGCGAACCGAGGAAGGCGAGCGCATCGGCGGCGCCGTCGATGAATGTCGAGAAACCGAGATCGGCGACGTCCTCGACGCTGTACGGGCCGAGCGCGGTCACACCGCTGCCGAGCTTGTCGTAGCGCAGACTCGCGAATCCCTTGCGTTCGAGCACGTCGGCGAGATGCCGCAGGGTGCCGATCGATCCGGGGAGCAGTGCGCTGTCGCCGTTGCGGTCGGTGGGACCGCTGCCGGCGAGCAGCAGCACGGCGGGCACCGGACCCCTCATGGAGACGGGTACCCGCAGGCTGCCGTGCAGGGTCACGTCGCCGCTGGAAAAGGTGATCTCGGTGTCCGACATGTCATGTGTCTATCAGAAGTCGCCGGACCGGCCCGTGTCGAGGGCGCCGCGGTGTGGCGTCGGTTTCGTGCGTGACGAACGGGCCCGGCGTACCCGACGGTAGCCCCGTACGCCGAGCCATCCGAACAGCGCCAGCAGCGGGACGACGAGCAGGGGAGCGAGCAGCGCGATCAGCGACGTGACGAACGAGGCGACGCTCTCGACGATCGACAGCACCGGGTTGCCGAAACCGGCGGTGGTCGCGGTACTCGCGACCCGCGTGCCCGTCTGCGCCGTGCTCACCGCCAGGGCGGTCGGGGCGCCGATGACGATGCCCGCGAGTGCCGCCATCGCGGGATCGAGACTCGCGAAGGCCGCCCACGCCGCAAGCGCACCCGCGACCGGCCGGGTCACCGTGCCGAGGGCGGACAGTGCGTTGTCCACGAGCGGCACGAGGTCGGCGACGACCTCCACGGCGGTGGCGATCGTCAGGGCGACGAGCGCCGAGGTGCACCCGAGCCACTGCATCGATTCGTTGAGGACGACCCCGAAGAGTTCGAAGTGGACCGCGGCCGACAGGAGCAGCAGCGGCAGGAAGGTGCGCAGCCCGGTGGCGGCCGCGAGCCCCAGCCCGAGCAGGGCCGCCAGGATCCAGGTGTCCATGCGGCGAGTGTAGGCGGACCGGTCGCGGGATCGCGGATGCCGAAACGGCGGTTCGGTCGTACCTTGGGTGAGGTGACGTCACCCACACCGCGCCCCTCCACGGTCGGCGAGCTCCGCGCCTCCGGCCACGTGCAACGGTCCGTCAAGGACGAGATCCGGCACAACCTGCTCGCTGCGCTGCGCGACGGTACCGATCCGTGGCCCGGCATCCTCGGTTTCGAGGACACCGTCGTCCCGCAGCTCGAACGCGCCCTCATCGCCGGTCACGACGTGGTCCTGCTCGGCGAACGCGGTCAGGGCAAGACCCGCCTGCTACGTACCCTGCCGCTGCTGCTCGACGAATGGACCCCGGTCATCGCCGGTTCGGAGCTCGGCGAGCATCCCTACGAGCCCATCACCCCGGCGTCGATCCGCCGGGCCGCCGAACTCGGCGACGACCTGCCCGTCGCGTGGCGGCACCGCAGCGAGCGGTACGCCGAGAAGCTCGCGACGCCCGACACTTCGGTTGCCGACCTCGTCGGCGACGTCGACCCCGTGAAGGTCGCCGAGGGCCGCAGCCTCGGTGATCCGGAGACGATCCACTTCGGTCTCGTGCCCCGCGCGCACCGCGGCATCGTCGCCGTCAACGAACTGCCCGACCTGGCCGAACGCATCCAGGTGTCGCTGCTCAACGTCATGGAGGAACGCGACATCCAGGTGCGCGGTTACACGTTGCGCCTGCCCCTCGACGTGTTGCTCGTGGCGAGTGCGAACCCCGAGGACTACACGAATCGCGGCCGCATCATCACTCCGCTCAAGGACCGCTTCGGAGCGGAGATCCGCACGCACTACCCGACGCGACTCGAGGACGAGATCGCCGTCATCGAGCAGGAGGCGCATCTGCAGGCCCGCGTCCCCGACTATCTGCTCGAGATCCTGGCACGGTTCACCCGGCTGCTGCGCGAATCGACGTCCGTCGACCAGCGTTCGGGTGTCTCTGCACGGTTCGCCGTCGCCGGCGCCGAGACCGTCTCGGCCGCGGCCCTGCATCGCGGTGCGGTCCTCGGCGAGGACGATCCGGTCGCGCGTCCCGTCGATCTCGGCACCGTCGTGGAGGTGCTCCGAGGCAAGGTCGAGTTCGAATCCGGCGAGGAGGGAAGGGAATTCGAGATCCTCGATCATCTCCTCCGGCGCGCGACGGCCGAAACGGCCCGCTCGCGACTCGCGGGCGTCGATCTCGGGCCGCTCGTCTCCGCCGTCGAGCAGGGCGAGCCGGTGGTCACCGGTGAGCGGATCACCGCGAAGGTGCTGCTCGACGAACTCCCCGAACTGCCTGTGCTCGATGCCGTCGCCGAACGGCTCGGTGCCACCGACACCGGAAGTCGCGCTGCGGCAGTGGAACTCGCCCTCGAAGGTCTGTATCTGGCACGGCGCATCGCCAAGGACACCGGCGACGACGGCTCGGCGGTGTACTCCCGATGAGCAGGTCCGCCCGCTACGGTCCGTATACCGGGGGCGATCCGCTCGCCCCACCGGTGGACCTGCGCGACGCGCTCGCCGCGATCGGCGACGACGTCATGGCCGGCGCCTCACCCAAGCGCGCCCTGCGGGAGTTGCTGCGCCGCGGTCACGACGGTATGCGTGGCCTCGACAAGCTTGCCGCGCAGGCGAATCGGCGTCGACGGCAGCTGCTCGACCGCACCAACCTCGACGGCACCCTCCAGGAGGTGCGCGAGCTTCTCGATCGCGCCGTGCTCGAGGAACGCAAAGAACTGGCCCGGGCCCTCGACGACGACGCGCGGTTCGCCGAGATGCGGATCGAGGAACTGCCGCCGTCGACGGCGCAGGCCGTGCAGGAACTCGCCGACTACGACTGGCGCAGCGCGCAGGCCCGACAGGATTACGAGAAGATCCGCGACCTGCTCGGCCGGGAGATGCTCGACCAGCGCTTCTCCGGGATGAAGCAGGCGCTCGAGGGGGCCACCGACGAGGACCGGCAACGCATCTCGGAGATGCTCGAGGACCTCAACGACCTGCTCGACAAGCACTCCCGCGGTGAGGACACCGAGGAGGACTTCGAGCAGTTCATGGCCCAGCACGGCGAGTTCTTCCCGGAGAACCCGCAGAACGTCGAGGAACTGCTCGACTCCCTCGCACAGCGGGCCGCGGCGGCGCAGCGGCTGCGCAACTCCCTCACCCCCGAGCAGCGCGACGAACTCGACGCTCTCGCACAGCAGGCGTTCGGATCCCCGGATCTGATGAGCCAGCTCGACCGTCTCGACGGCCACCTGCGGGCCGCGCGTCCCGGCGAGGACTGGACCGGCTCCGAGCAGGTGCGCGGCGAACAGGGCATGGGTCTCGGCGAGGCCACCTCGGCGCTGCAGGAGTTGTCCGAACTCGACCAGCTCGCCGAGCAGCTGTCGCAGCAGTACGCCGGGGCGTCCCTCGACGACATCGACCTCGACGCGCTCGCCCGTCATCTCGGACCCGAGGCCGCGGCCGATGCACGCACCCTCGCCGAACTCGAGAAAGAACTGCAGCGACAGGGCTTCTTCGACCGTGGTGCCGACGGGCAGTGGCGACTGTCGCCCAAGGCCATGCGCCGGCTCGGCGAAGCGGCGCTGCGCGACGTCGTCAACCGCATCTCGTCGCGCACCGGGCAACGCGAGTCGCGGCGGGTGGGTGTGCTCGGCGAACCGACCGGCGCGTCGAAAGCATGGGAGTTCGGCGACACCGAACCGTGGGACGTCGTACGGACCCTCACCAACGCGACCCTGCGCAGTCCCGGTCTGCCGGTGCGGATGTCGGTGCAGGACGTCGAGGTGATCGAGACCGAGCAGCGGACGCAGGCGGCGGTCGCGCTGCTCGTCGACACGTCGTTCTCGATGGTCATGGACGGTCGCTGGGTGCCGATGAAACGCACGGCCCTCGCGCTCAACCATCTCGTGTCCACGCGCTTCCGCGGGGATGCGTTGCAGCTCATCGCGTTCGGTCGGCACGCCCGGGTGGTGTCGGCGCCCGAACTCGCCGGGCTCGACGGCGTCTACGAGCAGGGCACCAATCTGCACCACGCCCTGATGCTCGCGGGTCGTCACCTGCGTCGACATCCCAACGCGCAGCCGGTGGTCTTCGTCGTCACCGACGGTGAACCCACCGCTCACCTCGAACCGGACGGCTTCGCGGCCTTCGACTACCCGCCGAGCGCACGCACTCTGGGGCTGACGGTGCGCGAACTCGACCACATCGCGCGGCTCGGCGCCCAGGTCACGATCTTCCGGCTCGGCAGCGATCCGGGGCTCGCGCGGGTCGTCGACGTGCTGGCGCGTCGCGTCGGGGGACGAGTGGTCGCGCCCGATGTCGACGGTCTCGGGGCGGCGGTCGTCGCCGACTACGTGCGGGCCCGTCGGCGGTCGTAGGAACTCGGCGCGAGGCGCCCCGGGAACTCAGTGGCGCACCGACCGCCACGTGGTCGTCGCTGCGGCGGACAGCAGGGCGGCGGTCACCCAGAAGATCGACGCGACACCGGCGACCCCGGCGATCGCGCCGGCCACCATGGGCACCGCGACCTGCCCGAGACGGTTGCCGGTCAATCGCACCGCCAGCGCCGACGCGCGGTCGGCCGGTGCGACGAGTTCGACCACCCACGTCATCGTCAGGGGTTGGCCGACGCCCCAGAACATTCCGCACACGGCCAGCAACGCGCCGATGACCCAGGGATTCGGCACGAGCGGCAGCAGCGCGACCGGCACGATGGTCCCGGCGGTCGCGGAGACGAGCAGCCACCTGCGCGGAATCCGGCGCAACGCCCACGGCAGCAGAGCACGCGAGACGATCGACGTCACGGTGCGGGCGGTGAGCAGGATCGACACCAGAAGCACACCGAACCCGAACTGCTCACCGAGCAACGGCAGGTAGGCCACGACCAGGTCGACCGAGGCGAGGACCACCAGGCTCGACAGCATTGCGGGCTTCATGCCCTTCGTCGCGAGCATCGACAGGATCGACTGCGGCGCGCCGTCCTCCGCGGTGCGACCGGAGCCGGGCGGCTCGCGGAGCCCCAGCACCAGCGGCAGGGAGAGCAGCGAAAACACCGTCATGACCAGCAACGCTCCAGTGGTCTCGACGGAGCCGTTGCCGTCGCCGGTGGTCGCGGCGATCACGCCGGCGACGGGCACACCGACGGCCTGACCGACCGACACACCCAGCGTGAGACCGGCGAACCCGCGATCCAGTTGCCCCGGCGGCGACAGGATCGACACGAATGCCTGCCCCGACACCGTGACGAGCAACTGTCCGAGACCGAGCACGACGTTGCCGGCGGCGAGCACGAACAATCCCGAACTGAGAGCGATCAACCCGGCACCGACCGTGGTGACGACGATGCCCGAACGCAGAATGGCGGTCGTGTGCCCGCGGTCCACGACACGTCCCATCCGCACCGCCGCGATCAGCGGAACGATGGCGTAGAGCGCGGTGACGGCACCGATGGTCGTCGCGTCACCGCCCAGCGCGAGGATCCGGTAGGAGACCAGGACACGGATCGACTGGAATGCCGCGTGCAACAGGGCCGTGGACAAGCACAGATACAGCAGCCAGTGACGCGGAGGATGCGGCATATGTCAGGCGCCGGCGGTCACGACCCGGTCGCCGAGTGGCGACTGCAAGGAGACCTCGAGGGCGCCGACGACGGCGACCATGATGCACATGCGGTCCTGCATCTCCGGCAGCGTGCCGCCGAGGAGCGTCACCGTCACCGTGTCGTCCGTTTCGGTGACGGTCGCGTCGACGCCGAAGCACTCGGGGGTGCCCGTCTCGAAGTGCAGGGCGATCCGGTCGTCGCTCACTCGCGACCACGACAGGATCGTCAGCGGATGCGCATCGACGATGTCGGGTCGCGCCGAGAACGCCGTCGCCCCTGCCGGAACCGGTTCCTCGGGCAGCGCGGGGACGTCCGGTGTACCCGAACTCGATCCGCAGGCCGCGATGAGCAGGCACATCGCGAGGACGGTGATTCCCCGGCAAGCACGGACGACGGAACGCATGGTTCCCACGGTATTCCCGTGTCGCGTGTTCATCACGCCAGCAGGGCGGCGGTCACGCCGATCGCAGGGATGGAGGCGAGGGTGGTGACGAGGGCGGCGTCGCGGGCGAGCACCGTGCCGCGACCGTAAGCGCTCGCGTAGACGAACACGTTCTGCGCGGTGGGTAGCGCGGCGACCACCACGACGGCGAACAGCGCATGGCCGTCGAGGCCGAACACGAAACGCCCCATCAGATACGCGAGCACCGGCTGGGCGAGGATCTTGAGCACCGAGGCGAGCGCGATGTCGCGGCGCGGGCTCGTCCCCTTCTCGAGCACCCGGACGCCCTGCAGCGACAATCCGAACGCGAGCAGCGCACCGGGCACCGACGCGCCGCCGAGCAGATGGAACGGCTGCAGCAACGCCTCGGGAGGCGTCCACCCGCTGATCGCGATGGCGAGTCCGGCCGCGGCGGCCAGGACGATGGGGTTCTTGAACGGCGCGAGCAGGGTGTCGAGGAGCGAGACCCCGGCGCGCATCGTCGACAGGTCGAGCATCGTCAGCGCGATGGGGGAGAGCACGACGATCTGGAACAACAACAGGGGCGCGACGAACGACGCGTCGCCGAGCACGAAGACCGCAATGGGGATGCCGAGGTTCGCGGAGTTGACGTAGCCGGCGCACAGCGCGCCGATGGTCGCCTCGGGAACCGCACGTCGCAGCCAGAGCTTCGCGACGACGAAGTGCACGATCGCGACGGCGAACGCCGTGGCCGCTGCGATGTAGAGATTGGGCGAGAAGATCACCGACAGGTCGGACGTCGCGAGCACGTCGAACAGCAGCGCGGGGGTGGCGACGAAGAAGACGAGCCGGCTGAGCACCGTCTGCGCCTCGTGCCCGAGGGTGCCCAGGCGCCCCAGCGTGAAGCCGATGGCGATGATCACGAAGATGACACTGAACCCCGCGATCACACCCGACACGGTTGCCTAGTCTAAGGACCCCGGAGTGTCGTCCCGCCATCGGACCGCAGCGAGCGTCGAGACCGGTGTTATTTGTGATTCTCGGCCGATCTTCGAAAACAACACCGGTCTCGGGTGCACATACGACGACGCCGCCCCTCCCGATGGGGAGAGGCGGCGTCGGAAGCTACGACCTACTTGCTGCTGACGTAGGGGAGCAAGGCCATCTCACGGGCGTTCTTCACCGCGACGGCCACCTGACGCTGCTGCTGCGGGGTCAGGCCCGTGACGCGACGGCTGCGGATCTTGCCGCGGTCGGAGATGAAGGTGCGGAGCAGATTGACGTCCTTGTAGTCGACGTACTCGATCTTCGCCGCGAAGAGGGGGTTCTTCTTGGGCTTGCGTCCCTCTACGGCACGCGACTTCTTCGACGGTCCTCGCTTGACTGCCATATCTCGCTCCTCACCAGCTCGACTTGTGGACGCCGGGTAGTTCCCCGCGGTGGGCGAGTTCACGCACACGCACTCGTGAGAGCCCGAACTTTCGCAGGTGGCCGCGCGGGCGGCCGTCCGCAGCGTCTCGATTGCGCAATCGTACCGGACTGGCGTCGCGGGGTAGACGCTGCAGTGCCCGCTGGGCTTCGTTGCGCTCTTCGGGCGAGGACGACGGTCGGCGCACGACCTCCTTCAGTTCCTCGCGGCGCTCGGCGTACCGGGCCACGATCGCCTTCCGTTGCTCGTTGCGTGCGATCTTCGATTTCTTCGCCACGACTACTTCTCCTCGCGGAAGTCGACGTGTCTGCGCAGCACGGGGTCGTACTTGCGCAGGACGAGACGGTCGGGATCGTTCCGGCGGTTCTTCCGGGTGACGTAGGTGTAGCCGGTCCCGGCGGTCGAGCGAAGCTTGACGACGGGCCGGATCTCGCTGCGTGCTGCCATCAGAACTTCTCCCCGCGGGCACGCAGACGGGCGACAACGCTCTCGATGCCGTCGCGGTCGACGATCTTGATGCCCTTGGTGGACAGGTTCAGCGCGACCCGGCGTCCGAGCGAGGGTACGAAATAGGTTCTGCGCTGGATGTTCGGGTTCCACCGCCGGCTGGTGCGGACATGGGAGTGCGATACGGATCTCCCGAAACCGGGTCGCCGTCCGGTGAGTTGGCACGTGGCCGACACGTCGGCTCCTTTCGTAGGTAACGACAATCATTTTCGACAAAGTGCGCCGCCAACTGTACGCTTCGACATCGTTAATGACAATCGTTATCGAAAGGAATGCTGTGGACATCAGGACGCCGCTCGTCATCGTCTGCGGATGGCGCGGACGGACTGCGCAGGCCGCGCGGTCACTACTGCGTCCGGGCACCGCGGTCGTCCACCATGACCTGTCCGGTCTCGACCAGGGCGTACTCCGCCGCTCCGTGCTCACCGTCGAGGATGAACGCACCGAGATCCTCGAACTCGCGCACGGGTGCGTCTCCTGCACACTGCGCGAGGATCTGCTGCCGCTTCTGCGCCGCATGCGCGACTACAGCAGCGTCGACCGGATCGTGCTGCACCTCGACCCGCAACTCGAACCCGAGGCATTGTGCTGGGCAGTCGAACATGTCGTGGTGAGCGGGATCGTCGGTCGTGTCGACGGACCCGCGTCCCTCGATGTCCGGGTGGACGGCGTCGTGACCTGCCTCGACGCCGCAACCTGGCTCGAGGACGCGACGGGCGACGACGAACTGAACGAGCGTGTCGACGACGACCGCACCCTGGCGCAGGTCGTCGTCGGCCAGGTCGAGTTCGCCGATGCGCTGGTGGTGCTCCCCGGAGCGGACGGCTGGCAGCAGGCGCGCCTGCACGCGGTACTCACCCGACTCGCCCCGGACGCGCCGATCGCGTGGGCGGGGGAACCGGACGTCGAGCGGCTCCTCCGGGAGATACCCGCCACCGCCCGTCGGGGGGCGATCGACGGGGCGCACTCGCCTCTCCTACGAGGTCAACCGCCTCTCGACGACGACTGCGGAATCCGCCTCGTCGAGTTCTCCGCCGACCGGCCGTTCCATCCGGAACGTCTCCACCACGCGATCGACGTGCTGCTCGACGGCGTCGTGCGCGCCCGCGGGCGACTGTGGGTCGCCACCCAACCCGACAATGCGCTGCTCGTCGAATCAGCCGGTGGAGGACTGCGGGTCGCTCACGCGGGGCCATGGCTCGCGTCGATGACTCCCGATCAGCAGCGCGAGATCCCGGCGGAACGCCGCGCGATGGCGTCGCTGCGCTGGGACGAACGCTACGGCGACCGGGACACGAGCATCGTCGTCCTCGTCCACGACGCCGACTCGGAACTCATCGACCGCACGCTGCGCGCGGCGGTCGTGACAGACGACGAGTTCGCCCGCCCCGATCTGTGGCCGACCTGGCGCGACCCCTTCGGCCGATTCCACGAAGACCCTTGTGACGACCTCCCGGCAGACCGCCGCGACAACGAGAGAGAAGGACACCGATGAAATCAGGCCTGCATCCCGACTACCACCCCGTGGTCTTCCAGGACGCCAACACCGGCGCCACCTTCCTGACCCGCTCCACCGCGACATCCGAACGCACGACCGTCTGGTCGGACGGCCTTACCTACCCGCTCATCGTCGTCGACGTCACGAGCGACTCGCATCCGTTCTGGACGGGCGCCGCCCGCCTGCTCGACACCGCCGGTCGCGTCGAGAAGTTCGAACGCAAGTACGGCCGGCGCCGACCCTGATCCCGCACGTCCCGACCTCGAAGGAGAACGACATGGCAGTCCCCAAACGCAGGAAGTCCCGCTCCAACACCCGTCACCGCCGGTCGCAGTGGACGGCGAAGGTCCCCGATCTCGTGCCGATCACGGTCGACGGAACGACCGTGAAGGTGCCCCGCAGGCTCGTCGAGGCCGTGCACAGGGGTGAGGTCGACCCGCGGACCGACTGAGTCGTAGAGCCCGCCGGCCACCGCGGGTTCTCAGCGCGCTCTCAGTAGGCGCAGGCCACAATGGTGATCATGCGCATTCTGGTGGTCGACGACGACCGTGCAGTGCGGGAGTCGCTGCGCCGGTCACTGAGCTTCAACGGATACACGGTCGACCTCGCGACGGACGGGCAGGACGCCCTCGAACAGGTCGCGACGTCGCGTCCGGATGCGATGGTGCTCGACGTCATGATGCCGCGCGTCGACGGCCTCGAAGTGTGCCGCCGGCTCCGCAGCACCGGCGACGACCTGCCGATCCTCGTCCTCACGGCGCGCGACTCCGTCTCGGAGCGGGTCGCGGGTCTCGACGCGGGGGCCGACGACTACCTGCCGAAACCGTTCGCGCTCGAGGAACTGCTCGCGCGACTGCGGGCGCTGCTGCGTCGTGCCGCGCCCGACCCGGACTCGTCCGCCGACGAGGTGCTGCGGTTCGCCGACCTCAGCCTCGACCCTGCGACCCGCGAGGTCATTCGCGGCGACCGGCCGATCAGCCTCACCCGCACCGAGTTCTCCCTGATGGAGATGCTCATGGCAAACCCGAGGAGGGTCCTCACGCGCAGCCGCATCCTCGAGGAGGTGTGGGGTTACGACTTCCCCACCTCCGGCAACGCCCTCGAGGTCTACGTGGGGTATCTGCGACGCAAGACCGAGGCCGGTGGGGAACCGCGCCTGATCCACACGGTGCGCGGCGTCGGGTACGTGCTGCGCGAGACCCCGCCGTGAGCGACCTGATGCGACCACCTCTTCTCCTGACCCGCTCGGTGCCGCTGCGCATCCGCGTCACGCTTCTCGCGGCCGGCGCAGTGGCGCTCGCCGTCGCCGTCACCTCCATCGCGGCCTACGCCGTGGTCTCGCGGGCGTTGTACTCGGAGGTCGACACCCAGTTGCGGGCGCGGGCCGCCGCGCTCGTCGAGTCGAGCACCCTCATCACCTACGACCCGCGCTACATCGGTGGGGCCCAGCTCTACAGCTCCGACATCAGCGTTGCCCTGATCTACCCGGATCTCGGTAGGTACGTGCCGCCGGGCTCGTCGGTGCCCATCGGCGAACCCGAACTGGCGGTGGCCGAGGGCGACCGGGAGTCGTCGCTGCGCACCGTCGCCCAGCAGCGCGTACTGGCCCAGCGCATGCCCGACGGCAGCACGGTCGTGATCGCGCAGCGACTGCGTCCCACCGTCGAGATCCTCAACCGCCTGGCGAGTGTGCTGTTCATCGTCGGCGGGTGCGGGGTGGTGCTCGCCGCCGCCGTCGGCGCGACCGTCGGCCGCACCGGTCTGCGTCCCGTCGCCCGGCTCACCGCCGCCGCCGAGCGGGTCGCGCGCACCGACGACCTGCGGCCCATCCGGGTGACCGGGCACGACGAGCTCGCCCGCCTCACCGAGAGCTTCAACATGATGCTGCGTGCGCTCGCCGAGTCGCGAGAACGGCAGAGCCGGCTGGTCGCCGACGCCGGCCACGAACTGAAGACACCCCTGACCTCGCTGCGCACCAACATGGAACTGCTCATCGCCGCGAGCCGTCCCGGTGCACCGAGCCTGCCCGACGAGGACATGGCCGAGCTGCGGGCCGACGTCATCGGCCAGATCGAGGAGTTGTCGACGCTCGTCGGCGATCTCGTCGACCTCGCTCGTGAGGATGCGCCGGAGACGGTCTTCGAGGTCGTCGACGTCGCCGAGGTGGTGGACCGCAGTCTCGAACGTGCGCGTCGACGGCGTACCGACATCGAGTTCCGGGCCACCACCGAGCAGTGGTTCGTCTTCGGCGACCAGGCCGGACTCACCCGCGCCGTGGTCAACGTCCTCGACAATGCGGCCAAGTGGAGCCCGGCGGGGGAAGACGTCGTCGTGAACATGCGACAGATCGCCAGCGGTCTGATGGAGCTGACCGTCGACGACGCCGGCCCGGGGATCCCGGAGGAGGAACGCGAACTGGTGTTCGAACGGTTCTACCGGGCGACGACCGCGCGGTCGATGCCGGGATCCGGCCTGGGACTGGCCATCGTGCGACAGATGGTCACGAAGCACGGCGGGACGATCGCCGTCGAACGGTCGGATCGGGGCGGCGCGCTGATCCGCATCGTGCTGCCCGGCACACCGGCCCTCGACGGAGAGACACACCCCACCGAGATCGAATGAATTCGACAGCAGAATCGCGGGTACTTCTGAGGCGACTCTCAGCTGCCCGGTCCATGCTGGACGAAGAAGCGCGGAGGTGCTCGACGCACCCCGCATCATCGGCCACCGCACGCCGACGTCGACCCGTATGCGTCCGGTGGCCCCGGCGGACGAAGGTGAAGTGACGAATGAGTGAGGACCCCACCCGCGGCGCGGGAGCACCGCAACCGCAACCCCATCCGTACGGCCCCGGCGGATACACCGGCCCCTACCCGCGCACACCCCAGCAGTCGGCACCTCCGCCACCGACCGCAGGATCCGGCCGGATGCCGGGTCGCTCCGCCCTCGCCGTGGGGGCCATCGCGCTCGCGCTGGTGAGCGGCGGCATCGGTGGCGCGGTCGGCGCGTGGTCGGTGCGCGATTCGTCCGGACCGGTCGTCAACTCCCTCGACGCTCCGAAGCCCGATACCCAGTCGGTCGCCGCTGCCCCCGAGGGCAGCGTGCAGGCCGTCGCCGACAAGGTCGTGCCGAGCGTCGTGCGGATCGAGGTCGCAGGACGCACCGGCGCGGGTGAAGGGTCGGGCGTGGTCCTGTCGTCGGACGGATTGATCCTCACCAACAACCACGTCGTGGCGGGTGGAGGTCAGGGGGCGCAACTGACGGTCTTCTTCTCGGACGGGTCCACCGCGCCGGCGACGGTCGTCGGTGCGGATGCGGTGTCGGACATCGCTGTCATCCGGACCGAAGGGCGCACCGATCTCACTCCCATCGAACTCGGTAGTTCGGAGAATCTCGCGGTAGGCCAGGAGGTCGTGGCCGTCGGATCACCGCTCGGACTGCAGAGCACCGTGACGGCGGGCATCGTGTCCGCACTCAACCGGCCCGTGTCCACGAGCGGGGACAACGCCAATCAGGCGTCGGTCATCGACGCGATCCAGACCGACGCGGCGATCAACCCCGGCAACTCCGGCGGTGCGCTGGTCGACATGGAAGGCCGCCTCGTCGGCATCAACACCGCGATCGCCACGGCCGGCGGACAGTCGGGTTCGATCGGCCTCGGTTTCGCGATCCCCGTCGAACAGGCCCGGCGTGTCGCGCAGGAACTCGTCGACACGGGTAAGGCGACGCACGCGATCATCGGTGTCCAGGTTCCGTCCCGGGACGACGCCTACGGTGCGCGCGTCGTGGAGGTCGTGCCCGACGGGCCGGCCGACCGAGCCGGAATCCCCGACAACGCGATCATCGTCCGGGTCGACGATCGGGTCGTGACCGACGGCGACTCGCTCATCGCCGCGATCCGCTCCCGCGCGCCGGGGGACACCGTGAAGATCACCTACAAGACGCCCGACGGCAACGAGACCACAGTCGACGTGGTGACTGCGTCGGATTCGGCCGGACGATGAGGAACGACATGGACATAGCTCACATTCCGGTACAAGAGCCGCATGCTTTCGAGCCGCAAACTACCGTGGACCTCATGGAACTCGAAGCTCCCAGAAAAGGCCGCGCACTCGTCGTCGTCGTCGACGATCGCGTCTCCCACGGCGACAGTCCGGACTCCGCGGGTCCGCTCGTCACGGAGCTTCTCGTCGAAGGTGGCTTCGCCGTCGACGGTGTCGTCACGGTCGCTGCCGACGAGGTCGAGATCCGAAATGCACTCAATACCGCAGTGATCGGCGGCGTCGACCTGGTGATCTCCGTCGGTGGCACCGGTGTCACCCCGCGCGACGTGACTCCCGACGCGACCGAGGACGTACTCGATCACGAGATCCGCGGCATCGCCGAGGCGCTGCGTTCGTCGGGCCTGGCGTCGGGCGCCGTCGACGCCGGCCTCTCCCGCGGTCTCGTGGGAGTCTCCGGATCGACGCTCGTGGTGAACCTCGCGTCGTCGCGTCCCGCCATCCGCGACGGGATGGCGACGTTGTTGCCTCTCGCCGCACACGTCATCGAAGAGTTGTCCTGGATGGAGGAGTGACGACGCCGTGTCCGACGACCGTGATCCCTCGCACGACGAGGTGACCGGCGAGCAGCAGCAGAGCCGTGCCCGGATCGACCGGGCACGGCTGGCGCGCATCTTCGGGGATGTACTTCCCGAGACGACACGCGACGAACGCGGCGAGAACGGCTCCGGCGGTGGCGACTCGGATGAATGGCTGCGCAGGCAGGTGCCTCCGCACCATTCCGGTGGGTGATCTGTATCACTGATGTCGAGTTGCGCTCAACCGGATTCCAACCCGTTGTCGACCGCAACGAAACGTCGCCGCAACGGTCCGTTCATCTCCATCTGGTCCGCGCGATCTATTGGATCTGTGTTTCCAGTCACAGAAGGCATTTCGTCTTGCACTCCGGGTGCACTGAATATGTGGCTTCTACCTGCGCCGATGTGGCGGTGGGCGGGTCATGTACGTGTAATCCCGGGTTACATATTCCACCTCGAAATGCGTCCGATTTGCCTGCTTCGATGAATCGCTGGGCGTGTGGCCTGCACCGCGCCTATACCGGAGCGTTACGAAAGCTAGGCGTTGCTCCAGGAATGGTCACGGTCTAATCTCCCTCTCAGGTTCAAACCGGTCGAGCCCAGGCTTCACGGCCTGGGCTCGGTCACGAATCGGTAAAGCAAAACCGTGCGGACGATGGACGTACCGACACACCGACGGGTGATCCGCCGGTGTGTTCGCTGTGGACAGCGGCCCGCGGGCGACAGGGCGACCACTTGTTGTCGGACGCGGTGCGCAACCCGGCACGCAGAGAACGGATGAGGCATTCATGAAGATTCAGACGCGACGTGGCTTCCGGGCCACCCGCAACGCCACGGTGGCAGCAGCTGCTGTGGCCGGTCTGGTTCTCGGATCGGCCGGCGCCGCAGGTGCCGAGGTCAACGACCAGAACCGGATCGTCTCCAACGGCCACGAGGTCATCGTCACGCAGGAGGACACCTTCATCAACGGTGTGCCCCCGATCGGCGGCAGCCCGCTGAGCCGTGAGTGGTTCCACAACGGCCGCGGCATCGCCAACATCGTCGGCCCCGAGGCGGCGGACTTCGAGGGTTCGACCTTCCAGTTCGGCTACCAGGTCGCGTGGTCGGCCGCCATCGACGGTTCAATTGGGTTTAACTGGACCAGTCCCGACGCGTCTCTGAAATCTGCGGAGAAGCTGGTACCTCAGTACAAGATGATCCCGAATCGCTCCGAGCAGGACGGCGAGTACGTGGACGCTAACGGCAAGGTCGTCAAGAAGGGCGATTTGGTCGACTACGACGGAAACAAGATCGAAGACGCTTCGAAGGCGGTGCCGAAGAAGGACGCCGAAGGCAAGGAGTTGTACACGCCTACGGGTGAATCTAGCCCGGAGGTTGTGGACACGTTGACGGTCAAAAGCATCCTTCCCCAATTGACTGCGGGTATCGAACTGACACCTGCTCCTGGCATCGAGGAACTTGTTGTCGCCGAGGGGCAGTTCGACGGCGACTACAAGGAAGTCCAGATCGCCAACGTCCACGGTGCCGCCACCGGCGTGGTCGGTCCTGTCTCCGTCCGCCCGTTCGTCCGTGTGATCACCGAGAACGGCGACAACGTCACCACCTACGGCCAGGTCTGGACCCTCTAGTCCTGCTCCGCGCCATCCCGCAAGAAATCCCCACCACCACAAACGGAGTAATCATGGGAATCAAGTCGCGTGGCTTCAAGGCCGCTCGTAACGCCACCGTCGCCGGTGCCGCCGTCCTCGGTCTGGTGCTCGGTGCCTCGGGCGCCGCTTCGGCCGAGGTCAACGACCAGAACCGCATCGTCTCCGACGGCCTCGAGGTCGTCGTGACCCAGGAAGACACCTTCATCCAGGGTGTTCCGGCCCTCGGTGGCAGCCCGTTCAACCGCGAGTTCTTCCACAACGGCCGCGGCACCGTGAACCTCCTCGGCGAGGACGCAGCCGACGCCGAGGGCACCACCTTCCAGTTCGGCTACCAGTTCGCGTGGGCCGGCAGCATCGACGGCGCCATCGGCGTCACCTACTCCACCCCGGGTCTCGAGCTGAGCATCAGCGACTCGGTCGAAGCCACTGTCACCGACATCCTCCCGCAGGCCTACGCCGAGCTCGAGCTGACCCCGGCTCCGGGCATCGAGGAGCTCGTCGTCGCCGAGGGCGAGTTCGACGGTGATTTCAAGACCGTTCAGTTCTCCAACGTCCACGGCACGGCCTCCGGCGTCCTCGGCGCTGTCCAGGTCCGTCCGTTCGTCCGCGCCATCACGGCCAACGGCGACAACGTCACCACCTACGGTGCTCCCTGGACCGTCTAAGTAGACGTCCGGCTCAGGCCGAACACAGCACGACAAGACCGGGCTCGCTCGAATCTCGAGCGGGCCCGGTCTTTTCGTCGTCGACCACCTACTCGATGCCCGGGTTGGGTTTGGCGTGAGCGCCCTGAGTAGCCTGGCCGGCCTGTGCCTCGAGGATGTCGCGGATCTGGATGAGCAGGTCCTCGGCGCTGGCCTGCTTGTCCTCCGGTTCGGTGACGAACTTCTTCTTCGCCGCGTTGGCGGGGACGATGAGCACGAAGTACACGACCGCGGCGATGATGATGAAGTTGATGATCGCGGAGATCACCGCGCCGATGTTCACGAAGGTCTCCGGGTTGCCGCTCACGATCTCGAAGCCCCAGCCCATCTCGTTGTCGCCGCCCACCGCGCTGATGAGCGGCTCGATGATGTTCGCGGTGAAGGCGGTGACGATAGCGGTGAATGCCGCACCGACCACGACCGCGACGGCGAGATCGAGGACGTTGCCCCTGAGTATGAAGTCCTTGAAGCCCTTCAGCATGGTGTGCTCCTTTTCGCGGCCTGTCCGCCGGAGCCGCGCACATGAGGTAGGTCACACGGACGTTCACACGATAAACCGCGAGGTCGGTTCCGGGTGGCGATTGCGCTGGGGAAACGAGCGGATGCTCAGTGCAGTGTGACGGTCAGAGCGCTGACGAGTGACGCCGCCGCGACCGCCGTGGCAGGTTCGGGCTCCAGCGCGACCAGCACGACCCGCTCGTTCCGATCCCGCGCCGGCCTGTCGGATTCGGCCAGCACCACCACCGCACCCCGGGCGAGGACGTGCGCACCGGGTAGGAGGCCGTCGGGGCTGTCCGCGACAGTGAGGACGTCGACGCGGTCGCCCTCACGGAGCAGTTCGCTCACCCCGGCATCGGCGAGCCGGATGGGCACTACGCGGGCCTCGGTGGAGCCGGTGGCGACTGCGGCGAGACGAGGACCGAGAAGGCGGGTGTCCACGAGGGGTTCACCGGCCGGCACAGGGCCGGCGAGAGTGTGGCCCACGGCGTCGTCGACGTCGTGCAGGGTCCCGGCGACCACAATGGACCGATCGCGCTCCACGTGCGCGACATCGTCGGCCGTGAGGGTGTGCCCGGGCGCGAGATCGTGAGCCGCGACGACGACACCCACACGATCGGTGTCGGGGTCACCGCGCAGCGCGAGGATCACCGCGAGGACGGCAAGGAGTCCGGCCGCGATCCGGCGCGCCCGGACGATGCGCGACCAGCCGGGGCGGAGGAGTTCGACGAACCGGTCGGGGAGGGTGGGCTGCAGCGAGGCACCCGCAGAGGAGCGCGAGTGGTGCGGATGCGCGCGCGCACGCTGGAGGAACGAGAAAGGGCCGACGGGCATGCCCCGAACCTAGAAGGTGGGGATGCCCTGTCGGCCCCGATGAGTCCTCGGAAGCGGCGGTCTGTGGATGACTCGACCACCTGTGGACAAAGAAAGTCCCGGAAAGTCAGCTCGCGGCGGCAGCGGGTGCAGAAGAGGCGCTGCTCGACGACGAACTGCTCGACGACGAACTGCTCGACGACGAGCTGGTGTCGCTCGACGAGGAGCTGCTCGAGTTCGTCGCCGCGGATTCGCTGGCGGTGCTTCCGCTGCGGGAGTCGGTGCGGTAGAAGCCGCTGCCCTTGAACACGATGCCGACCGAGTTGAAGAGCTTGCGCAGCTTGCCCTCGCACTGCGGGCATTCGGTCAGCGAGTCGTCACTGAAGGACTGCACGATGTCGAACTTGTTGTCGCAGGCCGTGCAGGCATATGAGTAGGTGGGCACCGGTTGATCCTCCGCCAGTTCGTCGAACCGCAGTATTCGTCGTACTGCAGTTTTGGCACTCTACCGCCGACAGTGCCAACAGCGCTAGGGAGTGTGTTGTTCCGCACGGTCGCCGCTACCGAGCCGGACCAGCCCTTTCCCGGGTGTCAGCGCCCATCCCATACGGATGTCGTGGGGGTCCTCGGGGAGTTCGTCGACGAGCTCTTCATCGCGGACCACCGCGATGATCACGGCCTCGGGTGAGGCGAGGTGCAAGGTGCGGTCGTAGAAGCCGGCGCCGCGGCCGAGCCGCACGCCCCGCGCGTCCACCGCCAGGGCCGGGACGAGCACCGTGTGAGCCTTCGCCACCGCCTCGGGCGGGAAGATCTCACCACCCGGCTCGCGCAGCCCGAAATCGGCCGCCATCAGCGTCTTCTCGCCCATGTAGCGGGCCCACGACAACGGTTCGCCGGTGCGCGTGACCGGGACGAGCACCGTCGTTCCGGCCTCGGTCAGAGCGTCGAGGAGCGCGATCGATCCGGGCTCCGAACCCACGGGCACATATGCGCACACCACCGACCCCGCCGGGGCCAGCGTCGAGGCCACCGTGGCGAGCGCGGTGTCCTCGATTCTGCGCCTCGCAGCACTCAGCTCGCGCCGAGCTGTAAGAATGCGGTCACGCCAGACCGCTTTCGGGGGTGGGGGCATGTCTGCGCCTTACGATCGCCGAACCACCGTCCTCGGTGGCCGAAGTTTAGGGTGGGAGTCTATGACGAACAGTACGACCGGAGGCACGCGGCATTTCAAGACCGCGGTTGTCCCCGCAGCAGGTATGGGGACGCGGTTCCTTCCCGCGACCAAGACGGTTCCGAAGGAACTCCTGCCGGTGGTCGACACGCCCGGCATCGAGCTCGTGGCGGGTGAAGCCGCGGAGTCGGGCGCCGAACGCCTTCTCATCGTGACGGCGCCGGGCAAGGACGGCGTGGTCGCGCACTTCGTCGAGGACCTCGTCCTCGAGTCCAAGCTCGAGGAGAAGGGCAAGTACGAGCTCCTCGCCAAGGTCCGCAAGGCCCAGGGGCTGCTCGAGGTCGAGTCCGTGGTCCAGGAGAAGCCGCTCGGCCTCGGTCACGCCGTGGCGTGCGCCGAAGAGGCGCTCGATCCCGACGAGGACGCGATCGCCGTGCTGCTGCCCGACGACCTCGTGCTGCCGGTCGGCGTGCTCGAGACGATGCAGCGCGTCCGCGCCAAGCGTGGCGGTTCTGTGCTGTGCGCGATCGACGTGCCCAAGGAACAGGTCAGCGCGTACGGCGTCTTCGACGTCGAGGTCGTGCCGGACGCCGCCAACCCCGACGTGCTCAAGGTACTCGGCATGGTCGAGAAGCCGGCCGTAGAGGACGCACCGTCGACCTTCGCCGCCGCCGGCCGATACCTGCTCGACCGGGCGATCTTCGACGCACTGCGTCGCATCGAGCCCGGCGCCGGTGGAGAGTTGCAGCTCACCGACGCGATCGCCCTGCTCATCTCCGAGGGCCACCCCGTTCACGTGGTGGTGCACCGCGGCACCCGACACGACCTCGGAAATCCCGGGGGCTATCTGCGCGCTGCGGTTGACTCGGCGTTGAACACGGAAGAGTACGGGCCCTCGCTGCGCGAGTGGCTCATCGAGCGCTTGAAGCGCTGACTGCAGGACGGGCTGGAGGACGAGAAGCGGTATGCGGTCGGTTGAGGATCAGCAGGCCAGGGTCACGGCGGCGGCAGTCGCACCCCGGCCGGTCCGGGTGGCCATTTCCGAGGCGCAGGGTCTGCTGTGCGCGGAGGAAGTGGTCACCGAGCGACCCCTACCCGGATTCGACCAGGCGGCGATCGATGGCTACGCCGTGCGCAGCGTCGACCTCCAAGCCCCGGCCGAGACCGACGGCGGGTCCGCGCCCGCCGAGGTGACGCTGCCGGTCGTGGGCGAGGTGCGTGCCGGTTCGCGTCAGCCGATCCGTCTCCAGCCCCGTCAGGCGGTGCGCGTCGACACCGGTGCGCCGCTGCCGACGCTCGCCGACGCGGTGCTGCCGCTCGACAACACCGACGGCGGTGCCGCGCGCATCAAGGTGCTCGAACCGGTGCGGTCCGGCGACTACGTGCGCCGCACCGGCGACGACGTCCAGCCCGGCGACATCGCAGTGCGGGCCGGGACGATCATCGGGGCCGCCCAGGTAGGTCTGCTCGCCGCGGTCGGCCGCGACAAGGTGCTCGTCCATCCGCGCCCGCGACTGTCGGTCATCTCCGTCGGCGGCGAACTCGTCGACGTCGACCGCACCCCGGGGCCGGGACAGGTCTACGACGTCAACTCCTACGCGCTGGCCGCGGCCGCGCGTGACGCCGGAGCCGACGTCAACCGGGTCGGGATCGCCAGTACCGACCCGAAGCGGCTGCGCGAGGTCGTCGAGGGTCAGCTGATCCGCGCCGAGATCGTCGTGATCGCCGGGGCCGTGGGCGGCGGCGCGCTCGAGGAGGTCCGCGAGGCGCTGTCCGATCTCGGCGAGATGGGCGTCGAGCGGATCGCGATGCATCCGGGCTCGGTCCAGGGCTTCGGACGTCTCGGCCGCGACGAGGTGCCGACCTTCCTGCTGCCCGCCAATCCGGTGAGCGCGCTCGTCGTCTTCGAGGTGATGGTCCGCCCGCTGATCCGCATCGCGCTCGGCCGTCGCCAGCCGATGCGCCGCATGGTCTCGGCACGCACGGTCGCCCCCATCACCTCGATCCCCGATCGCAAGGGTTTCCTGCGCGGCCAGCTCATGCGCGACGAAACGACGGGCGACTATCTCGTGCAGGCGCTCGGCGGCGCCGCGGGTTCGTCGTCGCATCTGCTCGCCACCCTCGCCGAGGCGAACTGTCTCGTCATCGTCGATCCCGAGGTCTCCGAAATCCGCACGGGAGACCCGGTGGACGTGGCGTTCCTCGGGCAGCGTGGTTGATGTCCCGTCATCCCGGCTGGCCGGCGGAGCTCGGGCCGCTGCGGGTGGCAGGGGGCGTGGTGACCGTCCGATCGATCCGACTGCGCGACGCCGCGGCGTGGAGCCGTCTGCGTCTGCGAGATCGCGCGCATCTCGAGCCGTGGGAGCCGACCGGTGAGGCGCCGTGGGACATGCGGCACCACATCTCGGTGTGGCCCGGGCTCTACCGGAGTCTGCGCTCGGAGGCCCACAAGGGCCTGATGCTGCCGATGGCAATCGAGCTGGACGGCAGATTCTGCGGGCAGCTGACGGTGGGCAACATCGTGCGCGGAGCGTTGCGCTCGGCCTGGATCGGCTATTGGGTGGAGAAGGAGGTCAACGGCCTCGGTGTCGCGACCGCCGCCGTCGCCCTGGGCCTCGACCACTGCTTCGGCCCGGTCGGGCTGCACCGCGTCGAGGCCACCGTGCGCCCGGAGAACGAGGCCAGCCGCGCGGTGCTGCGCAAGGCCGGCTTCCGCGAGGAAGGTCTGCTGAAGCGCTACCTCGACGTCCAGGGCCGGTTCCGCGACCATCTGCTGGTCGCGATGACGGTCGAGGAGGTGCCGGGCTCGGTCTCGGATCGCCTCGTCCGTGCCGGTCGCGCGACCTGGTCCTGATCGCTTTCCGTCTCGAGTCGGGTTCGTCCGCTATGTAACGCAGGTTACTCGCAACTCGAGTAACAATCCCCAGCGCGTGTGGGATCTCTGTGATTAGAGTGAAGAAAGTGTCAATTGGTTTCGCGTGACTCGAGTGACGTCTGTTGTCGATCGAGTCGGCGTTTCTGTACAGGTAAACGCGGTGATGCCGTTAGCCTCATGTAGGTCGGTGGCGTCGACGGGCTGGTAGGGCGACGACTGGAGGGAGGACCACCGGATGCCGAACTCGCTTCTGTGGATCGGGCTCGTTGCCGTGTGGTTGTTCGTTCTGGTTCCCATGCTGGTCACGAAGCGTCCTCGAATCCGGCAGACGACCGACGCCGCGCTCGCAACTCGAGTTCTGCACCGCGGAGACGACGAGCCGATCACCCCTCGAGGGCCGGCCGCCGGGCACCGCAGCGATCCTCATTGGCGTCCGAGTCGTGACCGCACGCACCGCACCCCCGCGGAGGACCGCATGAACACTGAACTCGACGACAGGCCGGAGATCGATTCCGACGAGGCCGACGTCCACCACGAAGCAGCACCCGATCGTGAGCCCGTGCGCGCACACGCACCGCAACGCCGGGGCCGCGGCGGATTCGACCCGCATGCCGATGCGGTCGCCAGCGCCGCACGATACGAATTCCGGCAGCGGGCCGTCCTCGGCCTGCTGATCGCCGCGATCATGACCTCGGCGCTCGCCCTGATCGTCTCGTCGGTCATGTGGTGGCTCGCCGGTCTCGCGGCCGTGGCCCTCGTCGCCTATCTGTTCTACCTGCGGCGCCAGGTGCATCTCGAGCAGGAGATCCGGCGGCGTCGCCTCGCGCGACTGCAACGGTCCCGCGCGGGGGCCCGCGGCGGCCACGACGACGTTCCGCAGCGTCTGCGTCGCCCGGGGGCCGTGGTCCTCGAGGTCGACGACGAGGATCCGGAGTTCGAGCACCTCGATCGCTACGAGGACGACTACGGCATCGACCACGGCTACGACGTCCGAGCGAGCGACGGCGACGACGAGTCCGGCGACTACGTCGTTCCCCGCGCAGTGGGGGAATGATCGTCCTGCGACGCTTACGGCGGGGCCCGCACCGAATCTGTGCGGGCCCCGACCCGGCTTCGGAGCAGGCCGTGAAATCGCCCGTCACCTGCGCCGACACTCCGATTTCGTGATGGACGGGGTGGTTTGCTAGAGTTTGCGAGTCGGTTCCCTCGGAACCTACGGGGCTGTGGCGCAGTTGGTAGCGCGCTTCGTTCGCATCGAAGAGGTCAGGGGTTCGATTCCCCTCAGCTCCACCCCTGAAAGCCCCGCCCTCGGCGGGGCTTTCGTCGTATGCAGGGCCATTCGCTGGCGGGTCCACGCCGAACCCGGCAGACTGTGTGGCATGGACCACAGGATGAGTGACGACGAGTTGCGTCGGGCGATCCGGGTACTGCGCGAGCGCGCCGACCTCGCGCGCAGCGAGAATCGCCACGACGATGTCGAGATGATCGAGCGCACGATTCGGCAATACCAGGAGGAGATGGCCCAGCGGCTCTGAGTTTCCATCCGCCGGAGCCCAACACTCCGGCTCACAGGTCGCTTCGCTCGGACACACAGGTCGCTTCGCTCGGACACACAAGTCGCTTCGCTCCGGCGCATCCGGCTCGTCCGTGGCGCGCCGGAGCGTCGAGTCGTCACGGCGAGGCTAGGGTGTCGCCATGGCGATCACCGACCTGCGCGGAACCAAATTCCTTGTGACCGGCGCGGCCAGCGGAATCGGCCGCGCCCTGGCCCATGCGGCCTCCGATCGCGGGGCCCGGCTGGTGCTCACCGACCTGCAGGAGGAGGCCCTCGACGAGGTCGTCCGCAGCGTTCGTGAACGCGGCGGCACCGTGCTGCACTCGGCCGCCCTCGACATCTCCGACTACGAGGCCGTCACCGCCTTCGCCCGCGACGTGCACGAGGCGTGCGGGTCTCTCGACATCGTCGCCAACGTCGCCGGAGTGTCGGTGTGGGGCACCGTCGACCGGCTGCAGCACGAGCACTGGAAGCTCATGGTGGACGTCAACCTCATGGGGCCCATCCACGTCATCGAGAACTTCGTGCCGGCCATGATCGAGGCCGGTCGCGGCGGGCACATCGTCAACGTCTCCTCGGCCGCCGGGCTGCTCGCCCTGCCGTGGCACGCCGCCTACAGCGCAAGCAAGTTCGGTCTGCGGGGAGTGTCGGAGGTGCTGCGGTTCGACCTCAAGCGCGACGGCATCGGTGTCTCGCTGGTCGTCCCGGGGGCCGTGCGTACACCGCTCGTCGACACCGTGCAGATCGTCGGCGTCGACCGTGATCGTCCCGAGGTCCGCAAACTCACCCAACGGTTCGTCCGCCACGCCGCGACTCCCGAGAAGGTGGCCGAGCGCATCGTCACCGGCATCCTGAAGAACCGCTTCATGGTCTACACGTCCTTCGACACCCGGTTCGGTTACTGGTGGGCGCGTAAGTTCGCGCCGCCTTACAACCTCGTCATGCAGGCCGCCAACGACTACTTCCGTCGCGTCGTCGGCACCAAATGAAATTCGGCGCGACATGATTCAGTGGATCCGACACCGCTCGGCGGGGCCGGAACCACCTGAATCAATCCGGCGCGCGGTGCAGCTCGGCGTGCAGATGATGCGTCAGAGGGGTGTCGGCGTGGGCCATCCAGAAGTCGTAGACCAGCACGTCGCCGTCGACCTCGAAACGCCGCCGGACCTCGTGCACGGGCTTGGCGTCGGGTGAGCGCTCCAGGGTGAGGGTGGTGAAGTCCAGCACGCCGCCCTCCGGCCGGGCCCGCTGGATCTCGACGAACCCGGTGGGCTGCGAGACGAGCAGTTCGACGTCGTCGCCGCTGCGGCGCAGGTAGCCGTTCTCGGTGTGCAACGGGCGTCCCTCCGTGCGGTGCCGCGTACGGCTGACGTACATCAGGAAGGGCTTTCCGGGAATGGTGGCGAACTCGATCGTCTCGTCGTACGCGAAGTCGTCGATGGTGCGGTAGTGGCCGTCGCCACCTCCGGTCCAGCGCCCGGCGAACGGTGCCAGGCACCCGAGCGGGTCGTCGGCCATGAAATCTCCCTCGTGTTCTCGGTGTGTTCTTCGCAATCGTTGCCGCCGTATTCGACGCGCCTGACCCGGATGCCGCCGTCCTGCGCGATACCGTGAGCATATGAGTCATCGCTGGGGTGTCGAGTCCGAAGTCGGTGAACTCCGCGCCGTGATGCTGCACCGGCCCGGTGCCGAACTCGAACGCCTCACGCCCCGCAACAACGACCAGCTGCTCTTCGACGCCCTGCCGTGGGTGGCGCGCGCCCAGGAGGAACACGACGCCTTCGTCGAGCTGCTGCGCAGCCGCGGGGTGGAGGTGTTCCTGCTGGCCGACCTGCTCACCGAGACACTCGAGGCCAGTGGCGCCGCGCGGGTGCAAAGCGTGTCGTCGGCCGTCGACGCACAGCGTCTCGGTTATGCGCTCGCGGAGGAGCTGACGGGCCATCTGCGTGCCCTGCCCGCTGCCGAGCTCGCCCGGATCCTCATCGCGGGCATGACCTTCGACGAACTGCCCGCGGTGGGCAACGGCGCTGCCCCGTCCCTCGTGCGGCTGATGCACCACGGTTCCGATTTCGCGATCGCACCGCTGCCGAACCTGCTCTTCACGCGCGATTCGTCCTTCTGGATCGGCTCGCGCGTGGCGATCCCCAATCTGGCGCTGCCCGCGCGCCGGCGCGAGACCAGCCTCACCGACCTCATCTACGCCTTTCACCCGCAATTCCTCCACGTGCGACGCGCGTACGAATCGCACACCGCGCCCGTCGAGGGTGGCGACGTGTTGCTCCTCGCGCCCGGCGTCGTCGCCGTGGGGGTGGGGGAGAGGACGAGTCCGGCCGGTGCGGAAGCGTTGGCGCGCAGTGTCTTCGATGACGAACTCGCGCACACCGTGTTGGCGGTCCCGATCGAGCAGCGCCGGGCGTCGATGCACCTCGACACCGTGTGCACAATGGTCGACGTCGACGCGGTGGTGATGTACCCGGCGATCCGGGACAGCCTCCAGGCGTTCGCCATCCACCGCGAGAACGGCGCGGTGCAGATCTCGGGGCCGCGCCCCTTCCTCGAGGCCGCCGCCGACGCGATGGGGATCGAGAAACTGCGTGTCATCGACACCGGTCTGGATTCCGTTGTCGCCGAGCGTGAGCAGTGGGACGACGGGAACAACACGCTGGCCGTGGCGCCCGGCGTCGTCGTCGCCTACGAACGCAATGTCGAGACGAACACCCGCCTCGAGGATTCGGGGATCGAGGTACTGCGGATCGCCGGGTCGGAACTCGGTTCCGGCCGCGGCGGTCCACGATGCATGTCGTGCCCGCTCTCGCGGGCGGTCCTGTAACTCCTCGTCAGAGGATCTCGCGCACCTTGTCGACCGGACGCGCGAGCACGGTGCCCTTGTCGGTGACGACCAGCGGACGCTCGATGAGGATCGGATTCGCGACCATCGCATCGAGCAGTTCGTCCTCGGACGCCTCGGCCAGGTTCAGCTCCTTGTAGAGCGATTCCTTCTTCCGGATCGCTCGACTCGGTGTGAGACCTGCCGCATCGAGCAGCGCCTGCAGTTCGTCTCGGGAGGGCGGAGTCTCGAGATATTTGATGACCGTGGGTTCGAGTCCGTTCTCCTTCAGCAACGCCAGAGTGTTGCGTGACGTGCTGCAGCGCGGGTTGTGATAGATCGTCGCCGTGGTTGCCATGGCCCGATTCTGCCCCGGCGCAATCCGTAACCCGCTGCCACCCGCCGCCGTGTTGCCCGATTCGTCCCTGTTGAAGCCGGTGGGCAGCGTTACTACGATCTCCGCGCACTGAAGTTTTTCGAATTCTCACCAGAAAAGGCACGGAGCACGATGCTCAAAGGTTTCAAGGATTTCCTGCTGCGCGGAAATGTCGTCGAACTCGCCGTCGCAGTGGTCGTCGGCGCGGCGTTCACGTCCATCGTCACGGCGTTCACCGATCACATCGTGAACCCGCTGGTCGCTGCAGTGGGTGGCGACAATGAGATGGGCTTCGGCTTCAGCCTGCTCTCGTCGAACGACGCGACCTTCGTCAACCTGGGCGCCGTCATCTCCGCGGCGATCAACTTCTTGATCATCGCGGCCGTCGTCTACTTCGTGCTCATCGTGCCGGTCAACGCGGCCAAGGCCCGCTTCGCGCCGGAGAAGGAGCCCGAGGACGAGCCGCTGAGCGAGACCGATCTGCTCATCCAGATCCGCGACCTGCTCGAGACCGGGAGTTACAACCACGCCCCTGCCGAGGTGCCCTCGGCCGAAGCGCCCGTCAAGGTCACCGAGCGCTGATAACCTGCGAGAATGCTCGACCTCGCCATCGATCCAGACTCGCCTGTCCCGCCGTTCGAGCAACTGCGGCGACGCATCGTCGACCTGGTCCACGATGGTGAGCTGATCGCTGGTACCAAGCTGCCCACCGTCCGGGGCCTCGCCGACACCCTCGGCATCGCTCCGAACACGGTCGCCAAGACCTACCGGGAACTCGAGAAGGTGGGTGTGCTCGAGGCCCGGGGGCGGGCGGGGACGTTCGTCGCCGACACGGGCGATCCCACCCGCACGCGGGCCCAGCGATCCACCAACGAGTACGTCACCGAGGTGAGGGCACTCGGGATGTCCGACGAGGAGATCCTCGAGTTCGTCTCGGCCGCCCTGCGCGCGGGTTGACTTGCCGATCTTCGGGTTCGTGCAGAGAATGCACGGCGCGTCCGGAATGTGATGATTTTCTCGGGTTCGACGATTCCGCTCCGCAGGCGCCCGAAACTTGCAAGGTTTGTTCGCATGAATGTCCCTGGTGATCGGCCCGGGTCCGAGGAGATCGACGAGGTCTCGGGCGCCCGTGCTTCTGAAGTAGCCGCGTCCGCGGCGCATCCGCCGCAGACCGACAAAGTGGTCTTCGGAGTCGCTGCCGCGCTGGTCGCGGCGATCGTGGTGTGGGGCCTGGCCGCCACCGACAATTTCGGGACCGTTACCGGGAACATCCTCGACTGGATCGTCGTCGAGTTCGGTTGGTTGTTCGTGCTCACGGCGAGCGGATTCGTATTCTTCGCGCTCTGGCTGGCGGTGAGCCGATACGGCCGCATTCCGCTCGGCAAGGACGACGAGAAGCCGGAGTTCCGCACCGTCAGCTGGATCTCGATGATGTTCGCCGCCGGCATGGGCATCGGCTTGATGTTCTTCGGTGTCGCCGAACCGCTCTCGCACTTCGTCGAGCCGCCACCGGGCAGCACCGGCGGCACCGGCGTCGCGATGGCGACCTCGATGTTCCACTGGAGCCTGCATCCCTGGGCGATCTACGCCGTGGTGGGTCTGGCCATCGCCTACGGCACCTTCCGCAGGGGTCGCAAGCAGCTCATCAGCTCGGCGTTCATCCCGCTGCTGGGACGCCGGGCCGAAGGTCCGCTCGGCAAGGTCATCGACATCCTCGCCCTGTTCGCGACCCTGTTCGGCACCGCGGCGTCGCTCGGCCTGGGCGCGCTGCAGATCGGCTCGGGCTTCGAGGTCACCGGCTGGCTCGAGACGGCCGGAGTGATGCTGCTCGTCGCGATCGTCGCACTGCTCACGCTCGCGTTCATCGCCTCCGCGGTCACGGGTGTCGCCAAGGGCATCCAATATCTGTCGAACATCAACATGGTGCTCGCCGCGATCCTGGCGATCTTCGTGTTCGTGCTCGGACCCACCGTCTTCATCCTCAACCTCGTGCCCACCACCCTCGGTGCCTACGCCGCGGAGTTCGCCCGCATGTCGGCGCGCACGGCCGCCTCCAACGAGGCCGCAGGTGAGTGGCTGTCGAGCTGGACGATCTTCTACTGGGCGTGGTGGGTCTCGTGGGCGCCCTTCGTCGGCATGTTCCTCGCCCGGATCAGCCGCGGCCGCACCATCCGCGAGTTCATCGTCGGTGTCATCCTCGTCCCGAGCCTCGTCAGCCTCATCTGGTTCTCGGTGTTCGGCGGCGCCGGTATCGGACAGCAGCTGGACGGCCTGGACATCGCGGGTGCCGACAGCGTCGAAGGACAGCTGTTCGGGGTGCTCGGCAACCTCCCGCTCACCGGCATCGCCACGGTCGTCGCGATGCTCCTCATCGCCATCTTCTTCATCTCCGGAGCGGACTCCGCGTCGATGGTGATGGGCAGCCTCAGTCAACGCGGCACCCTCGCGCCGAATCGCGGCGTCGTGGTCTTCTGGGGCGGACTCACCGGCGGTGTCGCGGCCCTGCTGCTGTGGAGCGGCGGCGAGGAAGCCCTCAACGCCCTGCAGACGATGACGATCATCGCGGCAGCTCCCTTCCTCCTCGTGATGATCGGTCTGTGCGTGTCGCTGTACCGGGATCTGCAGCGCGACCCCCTGATCACGGGCGGGCGCAGGAAACGGACACTGCGCAAGGTCGAATGACCGAGCGGTCCCACATCGAGGACGTCGAGTTCCTGCTCGACGTCCTCGATGCGCGTCCGGGCACGTCCGTCCTCGCGATCGAAGCCGGGCCCGCCTCCGCCGTGGTCGCCGAGAACGTCGGTCCCCACGGCCGCGTGCGCGTGGCACCCTCGGTGACCCGCGCCCACGAGTTCGCGCAGCGGGAGAAGTTCGACCGCATCTACGCACTCGACATCCCCGACCTCCGCGAGGACACCGCCGCCGCGGCCGCCCTCGCGCCGCTGCTGACCGACGACGGACAACTGTGGGTGATCGACGGGGCAGGACCGGGGGAGGACACCGGAACCGTCTCGATGACCGTGAGCACCGTTCTCGCACGGGCAGGATTCGCGATCGTCGACATCCTCGAACGCGGATCGCGAGTCGCGGTGTGGGCGGCGGTCGGACGACGGCATCACGGGTGACACACGACGCCGCGTGCCTGCGGTGAGTTGTCGCCCACCCCGAGTACGGTGTCGCCTGCCCGGCAGTTGCTCTTCGAGAGGAGTGCGCGTGACCGACACCGACCGATTCGACGAGGCCCTCGACCGCGATTGGTCCCGTTACGCCTCGCAACTGGCCCGGCGCATCTCCGAACTCGCCGGACCCGACGCCTTCGAACTGCACGCCGAGACCGCCTCGGGGCCCGCGGCCTGCGTGCGGGTGCTCGCGAGCGCCGGGGGACACGCCACGATCGAGGTCACCGGATCCGAGCCGGTCACCAGGCCCGTGTCCGAGGCCGACACGCTCGCCCGGCACATCGTGTCGGTGCTGCGCGGTCGCGGGAAGGTGCCGCATCCGGCCTTCTTACAGGCACACCCGCCCTCAGCCCTCGGCGACCTCCGCGAACGCGTGAGCGATGCGCTCGCGCACGCCCTCGGCCGCCCTGTGCCGGTCGACGCCGACGGCGACTTCGTCGTCGTCCTCGACTCCCATGTGGTCTTCGTCGTGATCGACGACGACGGCAGCATCCGGCTGTGGGCACCGCTGCTGCACGCGATCCCCGAGGACGACACCCCGGGAGCCGCGCCCACCGGCGGTCGCACCCACGCGCTCGCCGAGCTCACCGAACTGAACCGGACGTGGCCGCACATCAAGGTGGTGCTCGTCGAGGACCGGCTTGTCGCCACCGTCGACCTGCTCGGCGATCCGTTCGTGCCCCGCCACCTGTCCGAGCTGCTCCAACGACTCAAGGTCTTCCTCACGGTCGTCGACGAGCGATTCGCGCGCCGCTTCGACGGCATCCGCTACGGCTCCGACAGGGACCGCGACGTCGAGCTGGCCGAGGGCAGCGTGCTCGACGAACCCAACTGAGCTCTCCTCGGGACGAGCGACTGCGCTCCGCTCAGCGCCAGCTGGGGAGCCATAGCTGGTCGTTCCAGTGCTCCGGGGTGATCGGCAGCGCCGTGAGAATCGGCCACAACCACACGAAGTTCGCGATGACGAGCCCGACGTACAGGCACACCACGAGCAGCCCGGTCGTCCGTCGTTCCGTCGAGGCATGCGGCGACCCGAGGATGTCGCCGAGCACCAGCGCGACACCCATCACCAGGAACGGCGCCATCGGCACCGCGTAGAAGTAGTACATCTGCCGGTCGAGGCTCGCGAACCACGGGAGGATCCCCGCACCGTATCCGGTGAGCACCGCGGCCCACCGCCAGTCGCGGCGGACGAGCAGCTGCCACAGTCCCCATCCGAGCACCGGCACCGACACCCACCACAGCGCCGGCGTTCCGATCAACATCACGGCCTTGACGCACTGCTCGGCGTCGCATCCGCTGATCCGCTCGCCGTCGGCGAAGTAGTACAGCATCGGCCGCAGGCCCATCGGCCACGTCCACGGCTTCGACTCCCAGGGATGCTGGTTGCCGGCCGAGTTCGTCAGGCCGGAGTGGAACTCCAGGACGCTCGCGCTGTAGTACCAGAGTGACCGCAGCGCGTCGGGCACGAACGAGAACATCCCGTCGTGGCCGATCCGCGAGCCGACCGCGTGACGGTAGACGCCGGTCTCGCTCGTGAACCACGCCCAGTAGGTCGACAGGTACACCCCGAGCGGGACGAGCACGAGGGCATACAGTGCCGGGCCGATGTCGCGCAGGGCCGTCCCGATCCACGGTCGCTGCACCCGGTACGCGCGACGCGTCGCGAGGTCGAAGGCCACGGACATCAGCCCGAAGAACGCGATGAAGTACAGGCCCGACCACTTGGTGCCCACCGCGAGACCCAGCAGGATGCCCGCACCGAAGCGCCACCAGCGCACCCCGAAACGCGGACCCCACACACTGTCGAGGACACGGCCCTCGGCGTGCACCTTCGCCATGCGGGAACGCACATCGTCGCGATCGACGATCAGGCATCCGAAGGCCGCGACGACGAAGACCGCCTGGAAGATGTCGAGCATGCCGAGGCGGGACGACACGAAGGTCACCCCGTCGACGACGAGCAGCAGACCGGCGATCGCGCCGAGCATCGTCGAGCGGGTCAGCCGCCGCACGATCCGCACGACCAGCAGGACGAGCACGACGCCGGCCGCAGCGGCCGAGAAACGCCAACCCCACGCGGTGTATCCGAACAGTGCCTCGCCGAGCGCGATCATCTGTTTGCCGACGGGCGGATGCACGACGAGCCCGTAGCCGGGATTGTCCTCGATCCAGCCGCCGGTGAGCACCTGCCAGCCCTGCGGTGCGTAGTGCTTCTCGTCGAACACCGGCGTCTTCGCATCGGTGGGGTAGTTGAGCATCGTGAACCGCGTGATCGCGGCGAGCGCCGTGACGAAGGCGGTGACGATCCAGCCGCGCGCCCGATCTCCCGGAAGGGGCTCGGGTCCGGGCACCAACGGGCCGGGACCGATGAGGCGACGATCCTGCGCTGCCGACGGACCACGGCCGGGGGCCTGTGAAGGGCTGCGGTCCGTCACGGTCACGTTCCGATCGTAGGCTGAGCCGTATGCAGGCAGCCAAACCGGTCCACGGCGCGAATCCGGGAGAGGGCCGGCTCGTGCTGGCCGCCACTCCGATGGGAGATATCGGTGACGCCTCGGCGCGTCTCCGCGACGCTCTCGGCACCGCCGACGTCATCGCCGCCGAGGACACCCGGCGCACCAAGGCACTCGCCGCGGCGCTCGGCGTCACCATCACCGGGCGGGTCGTGAGTTTCTACGATCAGGTCGAGGTGTCGCGACTGCCGGGCCTGGTCACCGACATCGAGGAGGGCCGCACCGTCCTGCTCGTCACCGACGCGGGCATGCCGTCGGTGAGCGATCCCGGCTATCGGCTCGTCGCGGCGTGCGTCGAGGCCGGTCTGCCGGTGACCTGCCTGCCCGGTCCGTCCGCCGTGACCACCGCCCTCGCCCTGTCGGGCCTGCCGGTCGAGCGGTTCTGCTTCGACGGGTTCCCACCCCGCAAGCCGGGCCGGCGACGCGCGTATTTCGGCACGCTCGTCCAGGAGCCTCGCGCCGTGGTGTTCTTCGAGGCACCGCACCGGCTCGCGGCCTGTCTGGCCGACGCCGTCGACGTGCTCGGCGGTGACCGTCGCGCCGCCGTCTGCCGCGAACTCACCAAGACCTACGAGGAAGTGCGCCGCGGCACGCTCGCCGAACTCGCCGAGTGGGCCGTCGAGGGCGCGCGCGGTGAGATCACCGTGGTGCTCGAAGGGGCGGTTGCCGTGGCCACCGACCCCGTCGACCTCGTCGACGAGGTGGAACGGAAAGTCGAGGACGGGATGCGGCTGAAGGACGCCTGCGCCGTCGTCGCCGAAGCGGCGTCGACGTCGTCCGGTGCGACGGTCTCGAAGCGCGAACTGTACGACGCGGTGCTGGAAGCGCGTCGCGACTGACGCGGTGCTGGAAGCGCGTCGCGACTGACGCGGTGCTGGAAGCGCGTCGCGACTGACGCGGCCTGCCGCCCACCGATCGAGAAGAACGCATATCGGACGCGCCGTGGGGTCCGGGGACACTGCGTGCCACGGAAGCCTAGACTCTGCCGGGTCCCGAGCGCAGACGTCACCGGCACCGGCCGGTCGGACGCTGTCGGGGACTTCGGACGATCAGGAGGACGCGGATGGATTCGGTGAACGATTTCCTCGTCGAGGTGGGCGGGGTGGTGTGGGGGCCGTACCTGCTCATCCCGCTGCTGTTGGGCACGGGCCTCGTGCTCACGATTCGGCTGAAGGGCATCCAGTTCCGCAAGCTGTGGCCCGCACTGCGGCTGGGTCTGATCACCCGCCACGACGAAGGCGCCACCGAAGGCGACATCTCCCAGTATCAGGCACTGACCACCGCGCTCGCCGCGACGGTGGGCGTGGGCAACATCGCCGGTGTCGGCACCGCGATCTACTTCGGCGGGCCCGGCGCGCTGTTCTGGATGTGGGTCACCGGCCTGGTCGGCATGGCCAGCAAGTACTCCGAGGCGTTCCTCGGCGTGAAGTACCGCACGACCGACGCCAAGGGTGAGCAGAGCGGTGGTCCGCAGTACTACCTCGCCCGCGCCATCCCCAACAAGGCCGGTCTCGTCCTGAGTCTGCTGTTCGCGGTGTTCGCCGTGCTCGCCAGCTTCGGCATCGGCAACATGACCCAGGCCAACACCGTCGCTACCCAGCTCGACGGCACCTTCGGTGTGCCGACCTGGCTCAGTGGCATCGTGATGACCGTGCTCGCCGCGGCAGTCCTGCTCGGCGGCATCAAGTCCATCGGCAGGGTCACCGCCGGCTTCGTGCCCGCGATGATCCTCCTCTACGTCGGCGCCGGCATCATCGTCCTCGCGGTCAACTTCACGCAGATCCCCGATGCCTTCGCGCTCATCTTCACCGATGCCTTCACCGGCACGGCGGCCACCGGTGGCTTCATCGGATCGGTCTTCATGATCGCTCTGCGTTACGGCGTGGCGCGCGGCATCTTCTCGAACGAGTCGGGCATGGGCAGCGCGGCGATCGCCGCCGCGGCCGCCCAGACCACCCACCCGGTGCGTCAGGGCCTGGTGTCGATGACCCAGACGTTCATCGACACGATCATCGTCGTCACCTTCACCGGTCTGGTCATCGTCACGACCGGAGCCTGGGAGTCCGGCGAGCAGGGCGCCGCGATGACATCGGCCGGCTTCGCCGACGGCCTCGGTGGGGACTGGGGTCACTGGATCGTTGCCATCTCGGTCGTCTTCTTCGCCTTCTCGACGATCCTCGGCTGGTCGTACTACGGCGAGCGGTGCGTCGAGCGTCTCGTCGGTCGCCGCGGCGTGGTGCCCTACCGCGCGATCTTCGTGATCGTGGTGTTCATCGGTGCCACCACCCAGCTCGAGGTGGTCTGGAACTTCTCGGACGTGATGAACGGCCTCATGGCCCTGCCGAACCTGATCGGTCTGCTGGTGCTGTCGGGACTGATCGCGCGGGAGACGAAGGCCTACCTGGATCGCGATCCGTATCTGTTGAACGGCCCCGTCGCGACGGACGATCCCGACGTCGTGAAGTAGGCCGGGGATACGCGAAGGGCCCCGCGTGATGCGGGGCCGAACGTATGTGGAGCATGCCTCCACGCCGACCCGGAACTACCCCTCGTCAGTCCCTATCGGCGTGGAGGCCCCCGCCCCACACTGCAAGGCCGAACCTTGCGTGGTCACCACTCTTCCCCGTCTTTGATGGGGACGAAGAATACCGACCGGCGCGGAACCGGTATCATCCCTGCTCAGACGTGGTGAGGAATTTTTCCGCAGCGGATGTTTGCAGGCGGGGAACGGGAGCACGAAGGGCGCGGAACGGATGTCAGAGACCGGCGGAAAGCCTGGTTCGGCGCAGCGTCAGTTCTTCGCCGACCAGTTGCGCATGCTGTTCGCCGCAGCCGGTCGTCCCGCCCTCAAGAAGGTCGTCTCGGATGCCGCGACCGTCGCCCGGGCGGTGGGCAGCGACCGGACCGTCTCCGTACAGCGGGTCAGCGACTGGCGCAGCGGCAACCGGATGCCGGCCAACTTCGAGTCGGTGCATCCGGTGCTCGTGGTCCTCATCCGCGCGGCGCGGGAGCTCAACGCCGAACCGCCGGCCCCCGGTCTGTACTCCCTGAAGCAGTGGGAGAACTGGTGGAAGGCCGCGCGCGGCCAGGCGAACGCTCCGCGCACCAAGGAATCGGCATCGGTATCGGTGCCGCCCGGGATCCGCCCTTACAAGGGACTCGCCTCCTACCGTCAGAACGACGCCCGGTTGTTCTTCGGGCGCGCCCAGAGTGTGCGGACCCTCGCCGACGTGGTGACGGCCTCCCACGGGCAGGGCCCGGTCGTGGTGACCGGTGCCTCGGGCGTCGGCAAGTCCTCGCTCGTACAGGCCGGTCTCATTCCCCAGCTGTGTTCCGCGCCGGACTGCCACCCGGTGGTCCTCACCCCCGGCACCGACCCGGTGGCACGACTCGTCGACGCGCTCCCCGAACTGACCGACGTCGGCGACCCCGCCGACCACACCGCCGTCCACGCGGCCCTGCGTGCCGCGACCTCCCGTACGTCGTCGTCCTTGCTGCTGATCGTCGTCGACCAGATCGAGGAACTGTTCACCCAGTGCAGCGACGTCGCTCTGCGCACCGAGTTCCTCACCCTGATCGAGACGGCGTCGACCGGTTCGGACGGCGACGCGCCCGCACTCGTCGTCGCGACGATGAGGTCGGACTTCTACGACCAGGCAGTGGCCACTCCCGTGCTCGCCCGGGCCCTCGAACGGCGGACCAAGACCGTCCAGCCCCTCGACCGCGACGATCTCGTCGAGGTCATCACCGCGCCCGCCAAACTCGTGGGTGTCCGCCTCGAACCAGGTCTCGTCGACCTCATCCTCCACGACCTCACCGGACTGGCCGACGGTGAGATCAGCGGCACCGAGCTTCCCCTGCTGTCCCACCTGCTCGATTCCCTGTGGGACAAGCGCAGCGGGGGCACGCTCACCGTCGCCGCCTACCGCGCGACCGGCGGGGTCCGCGGATCCGTCGCCGCCGGCGCCGAACGAGCGTGGGAGAGTCTCGCCGACGATTCCGACCGTGCCCGTGCCCGCTCGATGCTCGTCCACCTGGTGTACGTCACCACGACCGGCACGGACGTCAAGATCGCGCGGTCGCTGAACGAACTGCTCGCGGTCGGCGGGGAGGATCGCGACGCGTCGAAGCGCGTCCTCGACCATTTCGTGTCGGCACGTGTGCTCGTCGTCGACGCCGACTATGTCGAACTCATCCACGATGCGGTGATCGACGCGTGGCCCCGACTCAAGTCCTGGATCCAGCAGGACCGCGCCGGTGCCGCCCTGCGACAGCAGATCGAGGCCGACGCGTCGACCTGGCTCGGCTCCGGACGCAACCGCGAGCTGCTCTACCAGCGCGGACGCATGGACGTCGTGTCCGAGCAGAATCCGCACCTCGCCATGGCGGGCACTCCCGAGGGCCGGCGCGGGCCGGTCGCGCTCAGCCCCACCGCGGTGGCCTTCCTCGACGCCTCCCGCCGGCAGATCGCCCGCGAGACCCGGACCCGGCGGGTCGGCATCACCGCGATGGCGCTGTCCACGATCATCGCGTTCGTCATGACCGGACTGGCCTGGGACGCGAAGAGCCGGGCCGAGACGGCACGGAGCACCGCGCAGTTCCAGCAGATCGTCGCGCTGTCCGACTCCCTGCGGGACAAGGACTCCACGATCTCGGCGAACCTGGCGCTCGTCGCGGCCGAACTCCAGCCCGACAGCCCGGTCGCGTACTCGAGGCTCATCGCCAGCCAGGCCGTGCCCCTCGCCTACACACTGAGCGGACACACCGGGCCGGTCTACGGCGTCGTCGTCTCCCCCGACGGGGCCACCCTCGCGTCGGCGAGCGATGACGGCACCGTCCGCCTGTGGGCACTCGACGGCGACGAACCGTCCGCCGTGGGCGAGCCGTTGCGGTTGTCGTCGAAGTACATGGCGTCCGTCTCGTTCAGCCCCGACGGCCGTTTCCTCGCGATCGGGGCAGGTGACGGCGGTGTGTGGATCTACGACGCGTCCGATCGTGCCGCGCCGCGCGTGGTGCTCGACCGGCAGGTCTACGCCGACGGCGCCGTGCACAACGTGCGGTACTCACCCAACGGGCGGGTGCTCGCCGTGCCCTACGACGACGGGCACGTCGCACTCGTCGACACCTCGGATCCCGGATCGGGCCGGTTCCCCGTCACCTTGGTCGACGAGCACGACGGTGGTGTGCGGACGGTGGCCTTCCGTCCCGGTGGGCAGGTCCTCGCCACGTCGAGCGACGACCGCACCGTCCGGCTATGGGACGTGAGCACGCCCTCGCGGCCGGTGCCGCTCGGTGAGCCGCTCACCGGTTTCGGCGACGTGGCCCATTCGGTGAGCTTCAACGGCGACGGCACGATCCTCGCGGCGAGCAGCGACGACGGTGTGCTGCACCTGTTCGACACCACCGATCCGCGCGCGGCCCGCCCGCTGGGGGTGCCGACGAACGCCCACACCGGCGGTGTCTGGAACATCGCGTTCCTCCCCGACGGACGCACACTGGCGAGCGCGTCCTGGGACGGCACCGCGAAACTGTGGGACGTCGACCCGTCGACACGAACCCTCGACGAGATCGGCCCGCCGCTGACCGGGCACGGAGGCGGTGTCCCGACGCTCGCGGTGAGCCCGACCGGGACCACCGTCGTCACCGGCGGACAGGATTCCAACGTCCGGGTGTGGACGATGCCGCAGACCCGGATGGCGGTCGCCGACGGAGCGCTGACCAGGCCGGCGATCGATCGTGCCGGAGCCCTCGTCGCGACCGGCAGCTACGGACCGGATGTCACGCTCTGGCGGGTCGGTCAAGGCGGCGACTGGAACCGCGCCGGTGGGATCGCGTTGCCGCGCCCGCTCGGCGGTGCGTACGTGTGCGCGCTCTCGCCCTCGGGCACGATCCTGGCCACGGCACCGACCTCCGGCGGCAGCGTGCAATTGTGGGACGTGCGCGATCCGGCAACACCGAAGCCGTTCGGCGATCCGGTGCCGCTCGACACGAGGTTCACCTCCGCCCTGGCGTTCGGACCCGACGGCACGACCCTCGTGACCGGCGCCGACGACTCCACGGTGCAGTTGTGGGACATCGCGGATCCCGCCGAACCGGTGCCGTGGGGCCAGCCGCTGACGGGACCGAAGAATCTCGTGCGCAGTGCTGCCATCAGCCCCGACGGCCGAAGTCTCGTGGTCACGAGCGCCGACAGCGAGATCTACGCCTGGAACGTGACCGATCCGCGCTCCCCGACACGGGTGAACGTCTCGGACGGGCACGCAACCGGCGTGAACACCGTGGCCTTCGGCGGGTCGAGCGACGTGCTGGTGACCGGCGGGGACGACCACGACGTGGTGGTCTGGGACCGCACCGAGTCCGGTGACTTCGTCGCCCGCGAGACCCGGTTGAGCGGCCACACCGGCACGGTCTACTCCGTCTCCATCACCCTCGACGGCACCCGCGCGGTCAGCGGCAGCGACGACGGCACTGTCCGTCTGTGGGACGTCGCCGACCCGGGCGGCATGCACGAGATCGGTGGCCCGGTCACCGACATGGGAACGGGACGATGGCAGGTGACCTTCGCGCCCGACAGCACCATCGTCGCCGCCGGTGGCGACGGTCTGCTCCGCACATGGGGGCTCGACGCCGATGCCGTCGTAGCCCGCATCTGCCGTTCCACCTCGGTGCGACTCGAGGAGGTCCTCGACCGTTACGAGTTGCCGTCGCCTCCCGACGAGGTGTGCTGAACGGCTGCCCGCGCGTCGCCGAGCGCAAGGATGCTGGCAGCCTTGTCGAGGCATTCCTGCCATTCCGCGTCGGGATCGGAGTCGATGGTGATGCCGCCTCCCACACCGAGTGCGCACACGCCGTTGCCGCTGTCGTCGTGCCCGAACTCGACGGTGCGGATCGCGACGTTCAGTTCGGTGCCGGCGATCGGACTCGACATGCCGACGGTGCCGCAGTAGACACCTCGCGCGGAACCCTCCCACCTGGTGAGCAGCGTCCGGGCGCGGAGTTTCGGGCAGCCCGTCACCGATGCGGGCGGGAACGCCGCGTCGAGCACATCGGCGACCGTCACACCCGGTCGCCGCTCCGCCGCGACGGTGGACACCAGATGCCACACGCCGGGTGCGGGACGCACGGTCAGAAGATCCTCGACCCGCACCGAACCGGTCTCGGCGACGCGGCCGAGATCGTTGCGGACGAGATCGACGATCATCACGTTCTCGGCGACGTCCTTGACCGATGCCCGTAGCCCGGCGGGGTCGGCGGAGAGGGGGAGGGTGCCCTTGATCGGACTCGACCGCAGCGTGTCGCCGTGGAGGGAGACGAACAGTTCGGGCGAGAGCGACGCGACCGCACCCCACGATCCCTGCAGGTAGGCGGCGCGCGGAGGGTCAGTCCGGGAGATCCCGTCGGCGAAGAACGCCAGCGGATCGCCGTCCCATCTGCCCGTGAACCGCGTGCACACGCACGCCTGGTACACCTCGCCGGCGCGGATCGCGTCGAGACAGTGTTCGACGCCGCGGCGGTGCTCGTCGCGAGGCGGTGGTGTCCAGTCGATGTGCCAGTCCGTGGCGTTCGTCGACTCTGTGGCGTTCGTCGGCGGGGCGGCGGTCGACGGTGAATCGAGGACTGCCGCGGCGAGATCGTCGGGGCAGGGTGCGGTACCGAGGGTCTCGTACCACCAGCACCCGTCGGCGTCGAGACGCAGGACAGTGTCGGTCCACCCGCTCGCGGCGAGGGGCAGCGCGGGCCGGTCCGGGATGCGATCCGGGTAGGCGAGATAACCGATGCGCCCGCCTCCGATGAGCGGCCGGTCGTCATTGCGCTGGAAGCGCCGATCGGCACCGCCGGGCCCGGGAGCGTCCGCGGGGAGGGAGAAGACCTCTGCCGGTGGGACGGATTCGACGGACACGGACGGGACGAGCACGGCCGCCGCCCCGAACCATTCACCCGACAGTGCCGCCGGGGCGGGGATCGCGAGGATCCTGGCGCGTTCTGCGAGTGCACCGAGCACGCGATCGACGGTGCCGCCGCGGCCGAGTCGTTCCATCCGCATGGCGTCAGCTTGTCATGTCTGGTCGGAAGCATCGGGACGAGCCCGGAGATGCGTGAGCTTGTCGGGATTGCGGACCACGTAGACGCCGGTGATCAGGTGGTCGTCGATCTCGAGGTGCAGCACCATGTCGAGGACACCTGCCGAGTAGACGAGGAAACCGGGCATCGAGTTCACCACGGCCGGCTCGATGGTCATGTCGGGCAGCGGATGCCGGACCAGTCCGAGGAACAGGCCGGCGACCTTCGCGGAGCCGAAGACCGGAACTCGGGCCGCAGTGACCTTGCCGCCACCGTCGGCGAGGTACCGCACGTCGGGAGCCAGCAGCGACAGCAGTCCGTCGAGGTCGCCGGTGGTGGCCGCGGTGAGGAACGCCGCGACCACCCGGTCGGTCTCGTCGCCCGCGGGAGTGAAGCGTCGCTGCCGGGCATGGACGTGCTCGCGGGCGCGGTGCGCGATCTGCCGGACGGCACTCTCGGTACGGTCGACCGTCTCGGCGATGCGCCCGTACTCGAAACCGAACACCTCGCGCATCACGAAAACCGCGCGTTCGACGGGCGTCAATGTCTCGAGCACCAACAGCATCGCGGTCGACACCGACTCGGCGAGTTCGACCTCGGCGGCTGCGTCGGGGGCGGTGAGCATCGGCTCGGGCAACCACGGCCCGACGTAGTCCTCCCGGCGGCGTTGCGCCGAGCGCAGCGAGTTCAGCGCCTGACGCGTCACGATCTGCGCCGCGTAGGCCCGCGGATTGTCGACGCTGCCGGTGTCGGTGCGGGCCCAGCGGATGTAACTCTCCTGCAGGACGTCCTCGCTGTCGGCGACACTGCCGGTGATCTCGTAGGCGATCGAGAACAGCAGTCCCCGATGCTCGGTGAAGACGTCGTCGCCGGTCATACGTGAGCCTTCTCGCGTGCGGCGGTGTCCGGTCCGCGTCGGGACGGCAGGGCACGTCCGCGCGCCTGGAGTTGCATGGTGTGGATGGTCCCACGAACGACGGCTTCCTTCACCGGTGCTGCGAGCCGACCGCGCAGGGCCCACCTCGACGGGGTGTCGTCGCGTGCCGACAACTGCACGACGCCGCGATCGCGGCCGAGAGAGATGCAGGTCGTGACGAAACCGAGCGAGAGCGGTGCCGGCTCGCGTCCCTGCAACAACTGCCACACCGTGTCGGCGCCGTGGATGCCGAGCGGCATCGCCGCCTGGCAGCTCATGCGCAGGTGGTCGTTGCCGTCCACCACCACTGCGTCGCCCACGCCGACGACCGGCGAGCCGTCGACCGCCTGCAGGGTGTCGCGCACCCGGAGACGACCGTCGTCGTCGACCGGCAGGCCGCTGCGACGGGCCAGGTCGGGCACGGAGAAACCGGCCGTGCGGACCACGAGGGTCGCGGGGATCTCGGAGCCGTCGTCGAGGACGACCGAGCCGTCGTCGATGCGGGCGACCCGCGTTCCCGACCGGACCTGAACGCCCAGTTCGTCGAGCCGGTGGCGGATGTAACGCTGCGTGTTCACAGGAAGGGCCGCTCCCGGATCGCCGACGAGGACGAGGGTGTGCCGCGGATGCGACTGTGCGAGTTCGGTGACGGTCTCGAGACCGGTGAGCCCGCCACCGACCACGACGACGGAGGCGTGATCGTCCGCCTCGAGGAGCGCGTCGCGCAGGGCAGTGGCGGAGTCGAGGTCGGCGACGGAGAACGCCTTCTCCGCACCGGGGATCGCGCCGGAGCCCGTGGTGCTGCCGACGGCGTAGACCACCGCGTCGCATGGCAGGACCGTGCCGTCGGCGAGGGACACCGCGTAGGGCTCGATCCGTACGGCCGTGCCGACGTGCAGCGTCACCCGCGGGTGCAGGAGATCGGACAGTTCGTGTGTGGCGGTTCCGGATCCGGCCGCCACCTGGTGGAGCCGGACGCGTTCGACGAAGACCGGTCGCGGGTTCACGACGGTGACCGCCACCTCGGGGTGTTCGGCGAGCAAGCGGTTCGCAGCCATCACTCCGGCGTAGCCCGCCCCTACGACCACCACATGGAATTGCGTCGTCATCGCTCTGTTCCCTTCGCTTGTCGGAAGTGGTGTCACCGATAGGACACCGCTCGTGGCAGGGATGTGACACGGCGCCACCGCGAATTCCTGTGACGCCCGTCTCCTGCTGTCGACCTCGTCGGTGATCGATCCGGTCAGCGACCGACCGTGCGGAATTCCGTTGTCAGCGAGGCGGTCTCGGCCGCATCCCGACCGGCGTGGAAGCCGTCGGCGTCGACCCCGCGGCTACGCGAGTCGCGGGTGACGGGGAACAACCGCCGGAACTCGGTGTCGACGGCGTCGGAGCGTCTGGCGAGGATGGGTGCGAGTTTCGTGATGGGCATCTGCGCGTCGGCGGCGGCGTGGGCGGTGGCCCGGACGTCCGCCTCGCGGAGACGTTCGCCGATCCGGTGCGCGTAGCCGGTGAGGAAGGCGCGGCGGAAGGAGGTCGCGGACGATCCGCGCCGCCCCGCCGTTCCGGCCGCCTGCACGGCCCGTCCGGCCTGCACGAGCAGCGAGGTGTACAGCATCTCGGCCTGCTGCAGGTCGGTGGCGGTACCGACGATCGTCGCGATCTGCACCCGGGTGAACCACACCGTGCGCACGCGGTTCGCGTCGCCGATGGCGGTGAGGAGCAGGACCTTCTCGCGGATGTACGGGCTGTCGAGGTGGATGCGCCGGCCGACGACCGGGTCTGTGCCGGAGTCGGGTCCGGCCAGCAGCGCCGCACCCACGGCGTGACGCGAGACGAGTTCCTGCGCCTTCGCGGTGAGCGCTTCGGCCTCGTCGGGGAAGTCGGTGGACTCGGCCTTCGACAGCAGTGCCCGGATGCGTTCGAGGATCCGGGTATCGGGCGGGGCGGGCGCAGACGGGTCGCCGGACCGGACGGACGGCCATCGCGACGGCGGGGGTGTGAGGATCGCGAAGGACGGCAGGTACTTCCAGGTGAAGGCGAGCCCTTCGATCTCGAAGCGGGTGACGTCGGGGAACGCGCGGAACAGACCGTCGGCCAGGGTCGGGGCTCCGGCGGCGTGGGCCGGACGCGGGTGCCGGCGGGTGATCTCGTCGAGCTGCCGTACCCACTCGACGGGGGCGCGTTCGGCCGCGCGCCGGATCTGCGCGTCGAACAGCATCGTGGCCGCCGTCAGTGCGACATCGGAGGGACCACCCGAGCGGGCCGTCACGTGGAGCACGTCGGCGGGCTGCCATCCCCGCTCGTAGGCACCGCCCAGCTCGGCGAGCAGAGAGTGCTCGTTCAGGCCATCGGATCGAACATGTGTTCTATCGCTGCGCATGCGCCGCAGTGTGGCGCACGGCACCGACAGGTTTGCGCGGCGACGGAGAACACGCAGGTGAAAGCTCTCCGTCGCCGGATCGGACGCTCAGTCCTCGTCGACGTAGCGCGGGAACACCGGTGCCGGGGCGGGCAGGGTCGTGCCCGGAGCCAGGCGGGTCGCGACGGCGTCGAACTGCCGTGCCTCGGGTGTCTGACCGAGGAGATCGAGGATGTTCGCGGCGGCATCGGGCATCACCGGCTGGACGAGCAGACCCACGATCCGAACGACCTCGAGCGTGACGTACAGGACCGTCGCCATCCGCTCGGGATCGGTCTTGCGCAGCACCCACGGCTGCTGCGCCGAGAAGTAACGGTTGGTCTCGCCGAGGACGTGCCAGATCGCTTCGAGACCGAGGTGCAGGGCCTGCGCGTCGAACTCGGCGCGCACCTTCGCGAGCAGCGCGTCGGCCTGGGCGAGCATCGCCTCGTCGTCGGCGGTGAACTCGCCCGGCGTGGGCACGGTGCCCTCGAGATTCTTCGCGACCATCGTCAGGGAGCGCTGCGCGAGGTTGCCGAGGTCGTTGGCGAGATCGGCGTTGATGCGGGTGACGATCGCCTCGTGGCTGTAGCTGCCGTCCTGGCCGTAGGAGATCTCGCGGAGCAGGAAGAAGCGCAGCTGGTCGAGGCCGTACCGGTCGACCATCTCGAGCGGGTCGACGACGTTGCCGACCGACTTCGACATCTTCTCGCCCTTGTTGAACAGGAAGCCGTGGACGAAGACCCGCTTCGGCAGTTCGAGCCCCGCCGACATGAGGAAGGCCGGCCAGTAGACGGTGTGGAACCGCGTGATGTCCTTGCCGATGATGTGCAGGTCGGCGGGCCAGTAGCGGCGGTAGGACTCCGATTCGGTGTCGGGGAAGCCGGCGCCGGTGAGGTAGTTGGTCAGCGCGTCGACCCACACGTACATGACGTGATCGGGGTGATCGGGGACCGGCACACCCCAGTCGAAGGTGGTGCGGGAGATCGACAGGTCCTTCAGGCCGCCGGAGACGAAGCTGACGATCTCGTTGCGGCGGGTGGCCGGGGCGATGAAGTCGGGCTGCTTCTCGTAGAGCTCGAGCAGCTTGTCCTGATAAGCCGACAGCCGGAAGAAGTAGGTGGACTCCTCGGTCCACTCCACGGGGGTGCCGGTGTCGGTGGAGATCCGCGAGCCGTCTTCGAGCAGGGTGGTCTCGCCGTCGGTGTAGAACGCCTCGTCGCGGACCGAGTACCACCCCGCGTAGGTGTCGAGGTAGATGTCGCCCGAGTCGACCATGCGCTGCCAGATCGCCTTGCTCGCCTCGAGGTGATCGGCGTCCGTGGTGCGGATGAACCGGTCGTACGAGATGTTCAGCCGCTTGTCCATGGCCTCGAACACGTCCGAGTTGCGGGACGCGAGTTCGGTGACCGGGATGCCTTCCTTCGCGGCGGTCTGCTGCATCTTCAGGCCGTGCTCGTCGGTGCCGGTCAGGAAGCGCACGTCGAAGCCGTCGAGACGCTTGAACCGCGCGATCGCGTCGGTCGAGATGTACTCGTAGGCGTGCCCGATGTGCGGGGCGCCGTTCGGGTACGCGATCGCGGTCGTGACGTAGAACGGCGGGCGGGTGGGATCGCCGGCAGCCGGGCGGGAGGAATCAGGCGCAGTCATGGTGGCCAGTAGTTTATAGGGCGTGAGCGCAGCCCGTCCCGCCCCCGAAGCCCCGCAGCCGTTGAGTCCCCTCGTCGACGCCCACACGCACCTCGACGCGTGCGGTGCCGAGGACGCCGCGACGACCTCCGCGATCGTCGATCGTGCCGCCGCGGTGGGGGTCGGACGCATCGTCACCGTCGCCGACGATCTCGAGGCGGCGCGTTTCGCCGTGCGGGCTGCGCACTGGGACGACCGCGTCCACGCGGCCGTCGCCATCCATCCCACCCGCGCGAACAGTCTCGACGACGCTACCCGCGCCGAGATCGAGAAACTCGCCGCCGACCCGCGCTGCGTCGCGGTGGGGGAGACCGGCCTCGACCTCTACTGGCCCGGCAAGCTCGACGGGTGCGCCGAACCGGCCGAGCAGGAGGAGGGCTTCCGCTGGCACATCGACCTCGCGAAGCGACTCGGCAAGCCGCTGATGATCCACAACCGCGAGGCCGACGCCGACCTGCTGCGTGTCCTGCACGACGAGGGCGCACCCGAGAAGGTGATCTTCCACTGCTTCTCGTCGGATGCCGACATGGCCCGCCGCTGCGTCGACGCCGGATACCTGCTGAGCTTCTCGGGCACCGTGAGTTTCAAGAACGCGAAGGCCCTGCGTGAAGCGGCGCCGCTCGTGCCCCGTGAGCTGGTGCTGGTGGAGACCGACGCGCCGTTCCTGACCCCGCATCCCTTCCGGGGCGCGCCGAACGAGTCGTACTGCCTGCCGTACACCGTGCGCGCGCTCGCCGAGGTGCGGGGCGAGGACGCCGAGGAACTGGCGGCGGCCACCACCGCGAACGCCGAGCGGGTGTACGGACTTTCGTAAAGGGCACGCGCGTCCCCACTCCCGTCGTGAGAATACGGGCATGCGCTCCTTCGTCTACAACTCTCATCCGGTACGTGTGATCTTCGGCCCCGGTACCGCCTCGCGGGTCGCGGACGAAGTACGTCGACTCGATCGTTCCCGCGTTTTGCTGCTCGCCGGCGAGCACGTGCGGCACCAGGCGGAACTGGTCGAGAAGTATCTCGGCGATCTGCAGGTCGCGCGTTTCGACGGCGCGGTGATGCACACGCCGGTCGAGGTGACCGAACGGGTCCTCGGCCGGGTCACCGAGCACGACGTCGATGCGGTCGTCGTGGTGGGTGGCGGCTCCACCACAGGACTGGCCAAGGCACTGGCACTCCGCACGGGGATCGATCAGGTGATCCTCCCGACGACCTACGCCGGGTCGGAGGTGACGCCCGTTCTCGGTGAGACCGCCGACGGGGTGAAGACCACGCGTTCGTCGCCCGACATCCTTCCCGAGACCGTGATCTACGACGTCGAGTTCACCACCTCGATGCCCATTCCGTTGGCGGTGACCAGCGCGATCAACGCGATGGCCCACGCGGTCGAGGCCCTCTACTCCGAACAGGCCAATCCGATCGTCGACGCCCTCGCGCTCGAGGCCGTGGCCGCGATCGCCCGGGGTATCCCGGCGCTCGGTGCGGATTCGGCCGATCCCGAGGGGCGTTCGGATCTGCTGCTCGCGGCGTGGCTCTCCGGAACCTGTCTCGCCTCGGCAGGAATGGGGCTGCACCACAAGCTCTGTCACGTGCTGGGCGGCTCGTTCGACCTGCCGCATGCCGCCACGCACACCGTCGTGCTGCCCCACGCGCTCGCCTACAACGAACCGTCGGTACCGCACGTCATGGTGCGGGTCGCGCAGGCGCTCGGCACGGATTCGGCGTCCGCGGGCGTCTACGACCTCGTGGCGGCGGCCGGTGGGCCGACGAGTCTCGAGGAACTGGGGTTCCGGGAGTCCGATCTGGACGAGGCGGCACGACTGGCGACGGCGAAGCCGTATCCGAATCCCCGGGAGGTCACGGAGGTGGGCGTGCGACGGTTGCTGGGGGAGGCGTTCGCCGGTACCCGTCCGGAACCGGCGCAGAAGTCTGGTTGAAGCTACAACCAAGGGTTGCTACCTTAGTTGTCGCTTCAACTAAGTGGGGCTCTCCGGCCTCCTACCCGAAAGGCTCGACATGAAGACCCCTCTCGTCCGCGACCTCGGCATCCTCGTGGCCCGACTCGTACTCGGCGTCATCTTCCTCGCGCACGGACTGCAGAAGTTCAATTCGTGGGGATACGAAGGCACCAAGGCCGGCTTCGAAGGAATGGGCGTGCCCGCCCCGGCCGTCTCGGCGTTCGTCGCCACCTGGATCGAGATCCTCGGCGGTCTCGCGCTCATCCTCGGTGTGCTCGTCCCCGTCTTCGGCGTCCTGCTGTTCCTGCTCATGCTCGGCGCGTTCTTCATCGTGCACGTGGAGAACGGAATCTACGTCGGCGACGGCGGTTTCGAACTCGTGGCCGCGCTCGGCGCAGGGGCCCTCCTACTCGCCGCGGTCGGTGCGGGAGCGTTCAGCGTCGACCGATTCCTCGCGCGGAAGGTTCCGCTCCTGCGCACGGCCTGACCTGCGGTTCCGCGGCGCTGTGGACGACTTCCCCCGATCGTCCTCAGCGCCTCTTCCGTCCGATGACGTGCGCTCAACGCATATGTCTTGTTATTCTCCTGCACGACATACGCGTTCACGGATCTCTCCGACAGGACCGATATGACCGTGCAGCAGGCTGTTCCGCGTCGCGACACCACGTGGAATGTCAATCGACGGACCTTCCTCGTGGGCGCGGGTGCGCTCCTCGCTGCCGGCCTCGTGGGCGCCGGATCATCTGCGGCACAGCCTCGGACACCGCAGCGTCCCAACATCCTCATCATCATGACCGACCAGGAGCGCCAGCCGATGCACTGGCCGGCCGACTGGGCGCGCAACAACTTGCCCAACCGGCAGCGTCTGGCCGACACCGGGCTGACTTTCACGCGGTCGTTCTGCAACGCCGCGATGTGCTCGCCCAGTCGCAGCACGTTCTTCACCGGCCTCTATCCCGCCCAGCACGGGGTGGTGAGCACCCTCACCGAGGGGGGCACGCTCTCGCCCACCGAACCCGTGCTGCCGGTGGACGGCCAGAACATGGCGAAGATGCTGCTCTCCGCCGGATACGACGTCCACTACCGCGGCAAATGGCACATGAGCAAGGGCGCCGACGGCGGCGACCCGTCGCCCGACGACATCGCGCGGTACGGCTTCGCGGGGTGGGAGCCCCCGGAGGCGGGGCAGGACACAGCACCCGAGAACTTCGGGGGTGGCTGCGCCGACCGCGACGGCAAGATCGCCTCCGACGCCGCCGAATTCCTGCGGTCGCGCAGCGCCTCCGACGACAGACCGTTCGCGCTCATCGTGTCGTTCGCCAATCCCCACGACATCCTCTCGTACCCGAAGACTTGGGATCAGGTCGACGGCGACTGCAACAACTACGGGGCCTTCGCACCCGAAGCCTTCGAGCAGGGAATCGACCTGCCGCCCACCATCGACGAGGACCTGCTCCGCAACTTCAAGCCCACCGCCCAGGCCGAACTGCTCCTGCTGCTCGCAGGTGCGCTCGGTCCGCTCGTCGGTCCCGAAGCGGCACGGCAGTACGTCAACCTGTACGCCTACATGCACAAGGTCGTCGACCAGCACATCGGGACGGTTCTCGATGCGCTGGAATCGGTTTCGGGCATGCGCGAACGCACCGTCGTCTTCCGGGTGGCCGACCACGGTGAGATGGGGCTCTCCCACGGCGGACTCCGTCAGAAGGCCTTCAACGCCTACGAGGAGACGCTCAACGTCCCTCTCGTGGTGAGCAATCCGGTGATGTTCCCGAGGCCGGTCTCCACCGACGCGCTCGCGTCGCTGATCGACGTCATGCCCACCCTCGCGACGATGGCCGCCGTGCCAGACCGTTCGGCGTGGACGTTCAAGGGCGTCGACCTCACGCCCGTCATCGAGGGCGCGTCGTCCGGTGGCACGCCGCCACAGGTGCAGGACACCGTCCTGTTCACCTTCGACGACGAGAACGCCGCCGCGGCCAATGGGCAGACGACGGTGAAGCAGCCCAACCACATTCGTGCCGTCCGGCAGGACAGGTGGAAGTACGCGATGTACTTCGATCCGTCGGGACGCGCGCTGCCGCAGTTCGAGCTCTACGACCTGCACGACGATCCGCTCGAGACGCGCAACCGCGCGAACCCGCTCGATCTCGCGAACTTCGACCCGGTGCAGGTCGCGGCCATGCACGCCGTCCTGATGGACGTGATGGCCCGCACGGGCACCACCCCGGCTGTGACGATTCCGCAGTTCCCCGTACCGAGCGGATCCGCCGATCTCCCGATTCCCAGCGGGTCGGCCGGACGCTGACGAAGCCGATCACCGGCAACCGCGACCATCGGTAGGCGGTCCCGGAAACCGCTGCGCCCGCGAAGCCGGCCGCTCCGTCCGAGCCTGTGGGCATCGGCACCTCGAACGCCCCCGCATGGGGCAGGGCACAGCTGCGCGCGCTCCTCGGCTACCTCACGGAGTCCATGTCCTTGCCGCCCGAATCGCGAGGAATTTCTTCTTCCGAGTGTCGATCGAAAATGGCGATTTCGGACATTTGAAAATGATCGATCTAATATCGATCCGATATCTGTGACGTGCGTCGTGATCTGACAGAAATCATGATCTGTGCAGGTAAAGGCGATGAAGTTGCGATAACAATGCCGTCTCGTTACCGTGCTGTGATCACAGTTGTCGTCCGTCTGGAAATAATCGTGTCACCTTTCACCAAGATCAATCGCCTCAAGTCGCCGGTGTTCTACTCGGTGGTCGCCGCCGTCTTCGTCACCCTCGGTGCCGGTGGCGCCACTGCTGTGGTTCAGCACAAGGACGTCGTCCTCGACGTCGACGGTGAGCAGCGTGCCTTCGGCACGATGAACTCCAACGTCGGCGACATCCTGGCCGCAGCCGGCTACACCGTCGACGAGAACGACGTCGTGGCCCCGGCCGTGGACTCGTCCGTCTCCGACGGCGACACCATCGTCCTGCGACAGGCTCGCGAGCTGCGCCTCACCGTCGACGGTGAGGAGCGCTCGGTGTGGACCACCGCGCTGACCGTCGACGAGGCGCTCGACCAGTTCCGCCTCTCCGACGACGCCTACGTCTCCGCCTCCCGTTCGCACCGCCTCCCGCTCGACGGTGCCGATCTCGAGGTCGTCAACCCCAAGACGGTGCGCTTCGCCGACAACGGCGCGCCCGCCGCCGAGGTGCGCGTCGCAGCGCCGACGGTCGCCGAGTTCCTCGAGGCCCAGGGCGCGAAGCTCGAGCAGGCCGACAGCGTCACCCCTGCCCTCGACGCGGAACTCGCGGAGGGCATGGAGGTCGTGGTCACCCGCGACCGGACCGAGTCGCGGACCGAGAACCTGCCGATCGCCCCGCCGGAGAACCGCGTGGACGATCCGAACATGCTCGAGGGTGAGTCCGCCGTGAGCGACCCGGGTGCTCCGGGCGAGCGGTCGGTGACCTTCGACGTTCACACCGTCAACGGTGTCGAGGTCGGACGCGCCGAGACCGCTTCGAAGGTCCTCGCCGAGCCGCGGCCCGTCGTGGTCCGCGTCGGCACCAAGCCGAAGCCCGCCGTGCCGGCCTCCGGTCGCGGCTCCACCTGGGACGCTCTCGCGCAGTGCGAGGCGACCGGCAACTGGGCGATCAACACCGGCAACGGTTTCTACGGTGGCCTGCAGTTCACGCAGCAGACGTGGGCCGGCTTCGGCGGCACCCAGTACGCGCCGCGTGCCGATCTCGCGACGCGCGAGCAGCAGATCGCCGTCGCGGAGAAGGTCCAGGCGGCCCAGGGCTGGGGCGCCTGGCCATCCTGCACCAGCAAGCTCGGTCTGCGCTGACCGGCGCGGGTGTGCGCGGTGTGACCTGCTCCCGAGTGCGCTAGGTTCACCACGTGTCAGCAGACGATCCCGAAACCACTCCGAGGGCCACCCCGGCTTCTCCGCGCGGCCTCGCCGCGCTGCTCGGGCCCGCCGAGGTCCGCGCACTCGCGGAGGAGTTCGGGGTGCGCCCGACGAAGCAGCTCGGCCAGAACTTCGTGCACGACGCGAACACGGTGCGCCGCATCGTCAACGTCGCCGGGGTCGGCCCTGAGGATGTCGTGCTCGAGGTCGGGCCGGGCCTGGGTTCGCTCACCCTCGCCCTGCTCGACGTCGTCGACCGTGTGGTCGCTGTCGAGCTCGATCCCGTTCTCGCGCAGCGTATTCCCGTTACCGTGCGGGAGCGGGCCCCGCAGCTCGCCGACCGCTTCGACGTCGTGCACATGGACGCGATGAAGGTGCTGCCGAAGGATCTTCCCGTCACGCCCACCGCGCTGGTCGCGAACCTGCCCTACAACGTCGCGGTGCCGGTGCTGCTGCACCTTCTCTCTGAATTCCCTACTCTGCGAACCGCTCTCGTGATGGTGCAGGCCGAGGTCGCCGATCGGCTCGCAGCAGAACCGGGCGGTAAGATCTACGGCGTACCCAGCGTGAAGGCGCGGTTCTTCGGCGACGTCCGCAGGGCCGGCGCCGTCGGGCGTGCGGTCTTCTGGCCCGTTCCCCAGGTGGAATCGGGCCTCGTGCGTGTCGACCGCTATGCGGAGCCACCGTGGCCCACCGACGCCCGGACACGCGCCCGGGTCTTCGCCGTCGTCGACGCGGCCTTCGCTCAACGGCGAAAGACGTTGCGCGCAGCGTTGAGTGGATGGGCAGGTTCGCCCGCGGAGGCCGAGAGGCGCCTGCTGGCGGCCGGTATCGAGCCGTCGACCCGCGGGGAGAAGCTCGACGCCGCAGCCTTCGTGCGGCTCGCAGGGGTGGAGTGATCCCGGTCACTCTTCCTGGCGGTCGGATGCGATGTGTGGTTAAGTTGTCTTCGGTCGTTAGGTAGTGTGTTCGTGGTTTACCCCTCGCACATTTCTGGTTGCGAGCGGATGCGATAGCCACGATGGAATCGTTTCAGCCGTGTAGTGACAGACCCGGGGGCCGAAACCGACTCCCGACGAGACAGAACGTCTACATCCGTTCTGCCTGCAAGTGAAGGACAGCAACATGGCTGAAGGTACTGTGAAGTGGTTCAACGGCGAAAAGGGCTTCGGCTTCATCGCTCCCTCGGACGGCTCCGCTGACGTCTTCGTGCACTTCTCCGAGATCCAGGGCCGCGGCTTCCGCACCCTCGAGGAGAACCAGCGCGTGAGCTTCGAGATCGGCCAGGGCCAGAAGGGCCCGCAGGCCACCGGCGTGAACGTCATCGGCTGATACCGATAATTCTCCGAATCCGGGCCGGCACCTCAGGGTGCCGGCCCGGATTCGTTCGTCCGGTCAGCCGATCATTGCCCCGTAACCGGTGATGCCCAAGTTCGACGAACCGGTCGACGAGCCCGCCGAGTCGGCGGAGCCGGTCGCCATTCCGGCGGAGCCCGTGGGAGGGGTCACGCAGTCCACGAGATTCAGCGAGCGCAGGACCAGGTCGCCGAGCGAGCAGACGCGCGGCGGAGCCGGTTCGGCCGAGGCGACGCCGGCGGTTCCCATGGTGGCCGCCACGGCGACGGCGCAGACGGCGACCGCATTACGTACGGAACGAGTCACATTTCCTCCAGAGTGTTCAGAGTCGATCGATCGTAGAGCGTGGCCGCGGCGGTCGGGAAGCATCCGTATCCCGAGTAAGCTCTGTACTCGTGCTTTCCGTCGTGCCGACCCCCGTGACAGTGAGGGTCCCGTCCAAGGTCAACCTGCATCTCGCGGTGGGTGACCTCCGTCCTGACGGCTACCACGACCTGCACACCGTCTTCCAGGCTCTGTCCCTGTACGACGAGGTGTCGGTGGTCCCGGCCGACACCCTGAGCGTGACGGTGCGCGGCGCGGGCGCCGAGTCGGTGCCTACCGATTCGACGAACCTGGCGTGGCGCGCCGCCGAGATGATGGCGGAACGGGCCGCACGTACACCCGACGTGGCGATCACGATCGACAAGGGCATCCCCGTGGCCGGCGGAATGGCCGGTGGCAGCGCCGACGCTGCCGCGACGCTGGTCGCGCTCGACACACTGTGGGGCATCGGGGCGCCCCGGGAGGACCTCGCGGATCTCGCCGTCCGCCTCGGCAGCGACGTGCCGTTCTGCCTCCACGGCGGAACGGCGATCGGAACAGGGCGGGGCGAGCGCCTCGTCCCCGTCCTCACCCGCGGCACCTTCCACTGGGTACTGGCCCTCGCGAAGGGGGGCCTGTCCACGCCGGTCGTCTTCCGTGAACTCGACCGGCTGCGTGCCGAGGGAGAACCTCAGCGCATCGGCAGCGCGGATGCCGTGCTCTCCGCGCTCGGCTCCGGCGACGCCCACCAGCTCGCGCCGCTGCTCGGCAACGACCTGCAGGCCGCGGCCCTGTCCCTCGACCCGATGCTGCGACGCACGCTCCGGGCGGGTGTCGAGGCCGGGGCCCTGGCGGGCATCGTCTCCGGTTCCGGCCCCACCTGCGCGTTCCTCGTCGAGGACCAGCACGCCGCCGTCACCGTGAGTGCCGAACTCGCCGGTGCCGGTGTGTGCCGTACGGTGCGGATCGCCTCCGGTCCGGTGCCCGGAGCCCGTGTCGTCGGCGACGCCGATCCCGCACACTCCTGATCCTGTAGTACATCCCCGCAATTCTCGGAAGGCGTTCCTCCACGTGGCGAATCTCATCAACCTCGAACAGGTCTCGAAGTCGTTCGGCATCAAGCCGTTACTCGACTCGGTGTCCCTCGGCGTGAACGAGGGGGAGCGGATCGGTGTCGTCGGCCTCAACGGCGGCGGCAAGACGACGATGCTCGAGGTGCTCGCCGGCATCGAGGAGCCCGATTCGGGCCGGGTGAGCCGCGTGAACGGTCTGCGCATGGCCGTCGTGACGCAGCGCGGCGGTCTGCCGGAGGGCTCGACCGTCGGCGAGGTGGTCCTCGGGCCGCTCGATGTGGCCGAGCACGAGTGGGCCGGTGATGCGCGCATCCGCTCGGTGCTCACCGGTATCGGCATCGACAATCTCGGTCTCGACGCGGTCGTCGACGGTCTGTCCGGTGGTGAGCGTCGCCGGGTCGCCCTCGCCGCAGCCCTCGTGCAGGATCTCGACCTGCTCGTCCTCGACGAGCCCACGAACCATCTCGACGTCGAAGGCGTGCAGTGGCTCGCCGAGCACCTGCTGTCGCGGCGCAGCGCGCTCGTCGTCGTCACCCACGACCGCTGGTTCCTCGATACCGTCGCGACGCGCACCTGGGAGGTCGTGAACGGCCGGGTCGAGAGCTACGAGGGCGGCTACAACGACTGGATCTTCGCGCGCGCCGAGCGTGCCCGCCAGGCCGACGCGATGGAAGAACGCCGCCGCAATCTCGCGCGCAAGGAACTCGCGTGGCTGCGTCGCGGAGCTCCGGCCCGCACGTCCAAGCCGAAGTACCGCATCGAGGCCGCCGAAGCGCTGATCGCGAACGTGCCGCCGCCGCGCGACTCGGTGGCGCTGGCATCGTTCGCGAAGCGCCGCCTGGGCCGCGTCGTCATCGAACTCGAGGACGCCACCCTCACCACCCCGGACGGGCGCGAACTGGTCCGCGACCTCACCTGGCGTCTCGGTCCGGGCGAGCGGATCGGTCTCGTCGGCGTCAACGGTTCGGGCAAGACGACCCTGCTGCGCACGCTCGCGGGCGAACTCGAACCGGCGCAGGGACGTCGCGTCCAGGGGCAGACCGTCGAGATCGGCTGGCTGCGGCAGGAACTCGACGACCTGCCCACCGACATGCGGGTGCTCGACGCCGTCAAGGACGTCGCCGAGCGGATCACACTGGGCGACAAGGAGATCTCCGCCGGTCAGCTCGCCGAACGTCTGGGCTTCACACCGGCGCGGCAGCGCACCCCCGTCGGCGACCTGTCCGGTGGTGAGCGTCGCCGGTTGCAGCTCACGCGCGTGCTCATGGCCGAACCGAACGTGCTGCTCCTCGACGAGCCCACCAACGACCTCGACATCGACACCCTCCAGCAGCTCGAGGACCTGCTCGACGGCTGGGCCGGAACCCTCGTGGTCATCAGCCACGACCGGTATCTCGTCGAACGCATCTGTGATTCGACGTGGGCCCTGTTCGGCGACGGCCGCCTGACGAACCTTCCCGGTGGCATCGAGGAGTACCTGCGCCGGCGCGCGGCCATGGGCGACGGCGACGTGCCGTCGGTGGCGTCGACCGTCTCGAAGACCGGTGACGCCGCCGAGCAGCCGAAGAAGCGCGACGGTGCCGCCGAACGCACCGCGCGCAAGGAACTGTCGCGCCTGGAGCGTCTCGTCGCGAAGCTGACCGAGAAGGAGGAGAAGCTGCACCACGACCTCGCGGAGGCGGCGACCGATCCTGACCGGCTGCAGAAACTCGACGCGCAGTTGCGTGAGGTGGTCGCGGAGAAGGAAGCGGCCGAGGAGCAATGGATGGAGCTCGCCGAAGATCTCGACTGAATCCTCTTGACCTCGAGTCGGCTCGAGGTCGCAGGATGGGCGTCGTCAGAAGGAACGCCCATCAGGAGGATCCATGTCCGTCACCGAAACATCCGGTACCTCTACGCATCTCCCGCAGTCCCGGCTCGCGCGTTCCGCCGTGGTGGTCGCCGCGTCCGTCGTGACCGCACTGGTGATCGACCTCGCGCTGTGGGCCGTCGGGCTCATCGCGGGTGGCTCGTTCGAACACACCGACGCCGGTGAGGTGGTGAGCGCGGCGCCCGGTGGCGTGGTGCTCATGTCCGTCGTCCCGCTCACCGTCGGTCTCGCCGTCGCGGCCCTGCTCACCCTGTGGTGGAACGGTTTCGCGCGGATCGCCCAGGTCGTCGGGGCGTTGCTGCCGCTGGCGACGATCCAGGGCACGATCTCCGCGGACTTCGACACGCCGAGCACCGTCGCCCTGACGCTGATGCACGTCGTGATCGCCGTGGTGGTCGTCGTCGCCCTGGAGATGCTCCGTGCGCGTGACTGACACGAGTAGGGGGAGGAAATATGCGCTTCCGCAAGGAAAGTCGCACATTTCCTCCTCCTGATTCGGGCAGAGGCCTACGGTCAGGTCGAAGCAGCGCTGAGCGCGGGACGCGCGAACCGCTCGATCAGGTCGTGTTGCCCGACGAGACGATGTGCGGGGTGGCGATGCCGTGGCTGAACAGCGCCGAGATCAGGCCCGACGAACCACCGGCGAGGATGATCTCTTCGAGGATCGCGAGCATGTCGAGGGCGGTGCCGCCCGACCCGCCGTGCTCCTCTGCGACGGAGGCGCCGATCAGGCCCGCGTCGGCGGTCTTGCGATGCAGTTCGGGCGGGATCTCGCCGGCGCGCTCCCATTCGTCGAGGTGGGGGACGATCTCCTTGCGGGTGAAGTCGGCGACGAGTTGACGAAGTGCCTTCTGTTCGTCGGTGTCCCAGCGGATCACTTCGGTGGTGGTCATGCCTATTCGCCCTTCCAGACGGGTTCGCGCTTCTGTATGAAGGCCATGACGCCTTCGAGGGTGTCGGCGCTGGTGGTGAGACGTGCGAGGGCTTTGTCGGTGAGTTCCCAGGGCAGGTCCTCGGCGGGGACGTTGCCGTCGATGATGCCGCGGGCGACGGTCTTGCTGGCCTGCACGGCGAGCGGGGCGCCCTTCGCGATGTCGGCGGCGAGAGCGAGAGCGGTGTCGAGGACCTCGTCCTGTGGGACGACCCGGTTGACGAGGCCCCAGCGCAGCGCGTCGGCGGACGACATCGGCTTGCCCGTCAGGACGAGTTCCATCGCGACGGCGCGGGGGATGGCCTGGCCGATGCGGAACACGCCGCCGGCACCGGCGATCAGGCCGCGGTGCACCTCGGGCAGACCGAATTCGGCGGTTTCGGATGCGACGACGAGATCGCTCGCGAGGGCGAGTTCGGTGCCACCACCGAGCGCGGTGCCGTTGACCGCGGCGATGACGGGCTTGGAGATGTGGTGCTTGACGACACCGGCGAAGCCCCAGTGGGCGGTTTCGGGCGGGGTGACGCCGTCCGGTCCTTCGGTGCCGAGGGCCTCGAGGTCGGCGCCGCCGCAGAAGACGGCGCCGCCTGCGCCGGTGAGCACCACGACGCGCACGTCGCGGTCCTCTTCGGCGCGGTCCCAGGCCTCACCGAGTGCCTGGTGCACGTCGGCGTTGATGCTGTTGGCCGCCTTGGGGCGGTTGATGGTGACGAGCAGGACGTGCTCGCGCTTCTCGACGTGAACGACGGGTTCGCTCACGACCGGTACTCCTCGGGGCACAGGTGTTCGATGCGGGTGACGGTGAGAATGCCGCCGTCGTCGGTGACGTGGACGGTCTCGCCGACGATGTCGGCTCCGGCGGCGAGGACTGCGGCGCCGGTGGCGTCGGTCTGGCCGGAGACACGCCGGCCGTCGGGGGTGAGGCCGACGAGGAAACCGATCGACGGGTTGCCGTCGCGACCGAATTCGGCCGTGGCGGTGACGATCTGGACCTCGCCGCTGTAATCGGTGGCTGTCTCCGGCGCGGACGGCTCGAGCAGCACGTGCTCGGGGTCGCCGACGTAACCGTCGGTGTGCGGCGCGCAGCCGAGGACCACGACGTGCTGGTAGGTCAGGTAGCCACCGTTGCCGTGCACGAGGGCGAGCTCGCCGTCCTGGCGCAGCCGCTTGGCCACCGACACCACCGAGTGCAGCGTGTAGCTGTTGAGCGGGCCGCCGAAGAAGGAGTGGCCGCCGGTCACCGACGGGACGGTGTCGCGGGGGAGGCCGAGCTGCTCGATGAGCAGCTTCGGGACCACGGGGAAGCAGCTGTATGCGTCGATGATGTCGAAGTCGCCGGGACGCAGGTCGCTCGCCGACAGCGTGCGCCGCAGCGCATCGTCGAGTGCGGCGGAGCGTCCGAAGTCGCCGCGGGCGAGCACGTCCGAGGGCTCGGTCGCGCCGGCGCCGCCCCACACGTAGAGCAGGTGGTCGTCGGGGACACCGAATTCGCGGGCCACGGCGAGCGAGGTGACGACCACGGCAGCGGCCTGGTCGACGAACGGCATCGCGTTGACCATCAGCGGGTACGGGTCGGTGACGAGGCGGTTCTTGCCGGCGATGGTGCGGATGTCGTCGGCGGTGCGGCGCTCGGGGTTCCAGGACGCCGGGTTCTCGGCGGCGAACTCGGAGAAGGCGGCGTACAGCGTCGCCGACCAGTCGAGCGACTTCTCGCGCGAGTGCCCGAGATCGTGGCTGAGCCGGTTCTCGAACAGCGGGTAGACCCGCGTGGGGACGATCATCCCGGCGCGCTGCATCGCGGGGCTGCCGAGGTCCTTGTTGCTGATAGGCGCGGGGCCGCCCGGGGCGGTGGTCCATCCCAGCGTGACCGGATCCGTTCCGGCCTTGTACGAGTTGGTCGCCGAGGCCTGCGCCTCGCCGCCGACGAGCAGCGCGACGGTGCTGGTGCCCGCGGCGATGTCGTGGCCGATGCGATCGAGCAGGGCCGCCGGCCAGTGGCCGCCGATCGGCGTGGTCGACGTGTGCTCGGGCGTCGCGCCGAGACGTTCGGCGAGCAGGCCCGGCAGGTCGTCGTAGTTCCAGCTCGCGGTCTTGATCGCGTGGATGGTGTCGATCCGCGTGGCGAGATCGGCGCCGGAGTCGGCGATCGCGGCGAGGGTGGCCTCGTGGATGAGGTCGAGCGGTTCACGCGGGTCGGCGGGCGCACCGGCACGGCCGGAGCGCAGGTCGCCGACGCCGATCACGACGGGAACCCGAGTGGGGTCGGTCATGGCGTTCCTTCGGTCTGCTCTTGGGGGGAGGAGGACGCCGCCAGCTTAATGCGGACGATTTCAGTCTGTAAATCGAGGAGTGGTCTGGCACACTTTCCCGACGTGACCGAAGCACCCGCACCGCGCCGCCGCGGACGCCCCCGCGACGCCGACCTGGAGGACCGCGTGTTCGACGCCGTGCTCGAGGTGTACTCCGAGACGAGCTGGCGTGGTTTCACGCTCGACGCGGTCGGACGACGCGCGCGGGTGGGGCGCGCCGCCCTCTACCGCCGGTGGTCGAGCAAGGACGACCTGCTGGTCCAGGCCCTCGAAGCGCGCAGCCCGCTGCCCGTGCCCATCGACACCGGCGCGCTCCGATCCGATCTCGTCGAACTCGCCCGGCAGCTGTTGCGCGGTTACCGGACCACCCCCGGCCTGGTGAGCCTGCGCGTCGCGCTCGACGCCCGTGCCAACCCCGAACTGCTCGCCCGGCTGATCCACACCCTCAACCGCAGCCGCGTGCTCGCGGCGCGCACGATCGTGCACCGCGCCGTCGAGCGCGGCGAACTCCCCGCCGACACCTCGGCGACGCTGCTGCTCGAAATGGTCACCGGCACCGTGCTCAGTCATGCCCTCTTCGCGTTGGCCACCCCGGATCAGAACGTAGACGACGACTACGCCGAACTCGTCGTCGACGCGACCATCCGCGCGCTGCGTCGTCCCGAGTCGTGACCGGCACGCCCTCCCGTGACCGAATCGCGATCGAATGCTGCCTGGTAACAGTGTGATTCCGGCCGTCTGCGCCGGTCGTCCGGGCTAGCCTGGAATGCGAATACTCGCAGGGGGGCGCCAATGGGAGGCCGACGATGGATGTGCAGGCGGTAGCGGAGATCACGCGGCTCAAATACCGTTATGCGCGAGCGCTCGACACGAAGGACTGGGACGAGCTGGCGAACACCCTCACCCCCGACGCACACGCCGTCTACGGGGAGCATCTCGTTTTCGACTCACGCGACGCCTTCATAGGTTTCCTCGAGAACACGCTGGGAACGCGCTTGATCACGGAGCACACCTGTTCCCATCCCGAGATCGACATCGCCGACGACGGCCGCAGCGCCACCGGGGTGTGGTTGCTGTCCGACACCGTGATCATCCCCGAGGACGGGATGATGTTGCGCGGCTCGGCCTACTATCACGATCGGTACAGCCTCGGCGACGACGGATGCTGGCGGATCAGCCGCACCGGATATCAACGCAACTGGGAGACGGTCACATGCATGGGCGACTCGCCTTCGGTCCGGTTGACGACCAATCGATGGGCGCTGCTGCAGCAACCGAAAGCGTCCTGAGCGGGAACGACGAGATGGTCTCGGAGGGTTCCGGCGATTTTCCCCGTCCGGGGGCGCTGCCCTATCTGACGGTGCCGCGGGCCCACGAGGCGATCGAGTGGTACACCCGGGTCTTCGGAGCCTCGCTGACCGCCGAACCGGTCGTCATGGACGACGGTCGCGTCGGGCACGCCGAACTGCGGTTCCCCAGCGGAATGATCTATCTCGCAGACGAATTCCCCGAACTCGGACTCACGGCGCCGCAGGAGGGGGCGGTCTCGGTGAGCCTGATGCTCGAGGTGGCCGACACCGACACCGTGCTCACCCGCGCCCGTCTGGCCGGCGGTTCGGTCGAGAGGTGGATCAACGAGGCCCACGGTCATCGCAACGCCACCCTGCTCGACCCCTTCGGGCATCGCTGGATGCTCGTCGGCCCCCTGACCGGCAAGCTGCCGCCACCTCGGGAGTGAGCTCCCGAATCGGTACCATGCGGCGATGAGTGAGATCGCGCGTCGCAGTGAGTTTCCCGATACCCGCGGCTGGATCCGGGCCCTGCCCACCCTCACGGCGTCCGCGCCGCCGTTCGCACCGGCCGCGACGCCGCAGGAGACCTTCCTCCGCTGGCTCACCGAGGCGGCCGAGGCCGGCGTCGCCGAGCCGCACGCAGCGACCCTGTCGACCGTCGACCCGTCCGGGACGCCCGACGCGCGCATGCTGCTGATCAAGGACGTCACCGACGACGGCTGGTGGTTCTCCGGCGACGACCGTTCCCCGAAGGGCCGCCAGCTCGACGCGACACCGGCCGCCGCGCTCACCGTGTACTGGCGCGAACTCGGCCGGCAGGTACGCGTGCGCGGACCCGTCCTGGCCGGCCCACCCGAGGTGTGTGCCCGCGACTTCCGGGAACGATCGGTCTTCGCCCGTGCCGTCGCATCCACGGGACACCAGAGCGAGGTCCTCACCGATTCCGCCGAGTACGACGACCTCGTACGGGAACGCCTGACCGCGCTCGAACACGATCCGGACCTCGTCTCGCCGCACTGGACGGCGTGGTGCGTCGCCGCTGAGGCCGTGGAGTTCTGGCAGGCGGATCCCGGCCGGCGGCACCTGCGGTATCGCTACCGGCGTGCGGGGGACCGGTGGGTCACCGAGGAACTTCATCCGTGACGTGTCGCGTGGCCGGGACGAGTCGCCCGCGACCGGTAGGCTCCCGCCCGTGAACGAGTCCTTCATCCGCACACGCGTCGCCAACGGAGTCGGCGAAGTGCAACTCGACCGTCCCGGTGCGCTCAACGCGCTCGACCGGTCGATGATCCGCGACATCCGCTCGTCGCTTCTCGCCTGGCGCGACGACCCGGCCGTCACGGCCGTGCTCGTCACCAGCACGTCCGACCGCGCGTTCTGCGCCGGTGGCGACGTCAAGCCGGTGCGCGAGCTGGCCCTCGAGGGGCGCTTCGACACCGTCCGCGAGTACTTCGCCGACGAGTACCGCCTCGACGAGCTGGTCGCCACCTACCCGAAGCCGTATCTCGCGGTCCTCGACGGCGTCACGATGGGCGGTGGGCTCGGTATCTCGGTGCACGGCGCGGTGCGCGTCACCACCGAGAAGACCACGATGGCCATGCCCGAGACGGCCATCGGGTTCGTTCCCGACATCGGGTCGAGCCACTTCCTCCCGCGCCTGCGCGGCACCACCGCGCGGTGCGATGCGGTGGGGATGTATCTCGGACTCACCGGCGCCCGCATCGATGCCGGCGACGCGCTGGCCGTCGGCCTGGCCACGCATTACGTGCCCAGTGCCCGCATCGACGACTTCGCCGACCGCATCCGCGCCGGGCAGTGGCGCGACGCCCTCGACGAGTTCGTCGAACCGACCCCCGAATCCTCCCTGGCGCAGCGTTTCCCCGACATCGAGACGGTGTTCGGCGACGGTACGGTGCTCGACATGGTGACCCGCCTCGACAGCCTCGCCGACATCGACGCCGAGTGGGCCGAGCAGACTCGCACGGCCCTGCGGTCGTTGTCGCCGACGAGCGTGTGGGCCACGGCCGAACTGATGCGACGCGGTGCCGAGAGCACGCTCGAGGAATGCTTCGCCCGCGAACTCGACGTCGCCGTGCGCGTCGCCGCGACGCCGGACTTCATCGAAGGTGTGCGCGCCGTGCTCGTCGACAAGACCCGCGACCCGCAGTGGTCGCCCGCGACGCTCGAGGACGTCGATCCGGCGGCGATCGCCGCACTGTTCGGCGACGGATAACCCGCGACCTGCCCGTCTCTACCGGGCGTGACCTCTACCGGGCGTGACGCTGCGGTACCTGCAGGTCGACGACGATCGGCTGCCCACCGAGGGTCGCGTGGATCTCGGGCTTCTCGAGTCCACCGGCCAGCAGGTACTCGCCGAGCAGCGTGAGCAGTTCATCGTTGTCCGCTATCGGGTCGCCGTGCGATCCGGTGCTACGCGGGTCGCCGTGCGATCCGGTGCTACGCGGGTCGCCGTGCGCTCCGGTGCTGCGGGAGTCGCGGGAGGTCAGTTCGTTCTGTGCGAGTCGCGCGGCGATACGCACCGACGCCACGCCCATCGAATTGCGCCGTGACGGGACCGGACCCGGTGCGGTGATCGTGCCCAGGCTCTCGGTGGCCGTCGGGGTCGTCGTGGTGGTGGCGGGCCCACTCGCGGAGCCGTTCGTGCCGGTGCTGCTCACCAGGGTCGTTCCTTCCTCGGAATTGCCGGCGCCCACCCCGCCGGCCGGGTCACCTTCGAGCGACGATGCATCCCCCACGCTCATGCGGTGTGTTCCGGGATCCGGCGTGCTCGTCAGCGGGGTACTGCTCGGAAGAGGAGTGCTCGGCAGCGGGTAGACGAAGGTGCCCGAGCGCTTCGCGCGTCCGGATCGCCTGCTCGTATCCGCCGTCCCACCGGACGACAGGTCCTCACCGGCTGCGGCCGGTACGTCGTCGTTCATCGACACAACTCCTGATTCCACCCGAATACGTCGGATCGACGAAAGGGAAAGTATCAGTAAAATCCGCTGGACGCACTACCCGTCCGGCGTCGCCGGGACGCTCAGTCGGTCGCCGCGACCAACGGTTCGAGAGTCAGCTCCGGCAACTCCTTGAGGATGTACTGCAGCCGCCACTTGTCGCTGACGAGAGCGAGGAGCACGCCGTCCGACCGGGTGAACACCTCGACGCCGCGCTGGCGGTTCAGTTCGTCGGCCGAAGCCGCATCGGTGCGACGCGCGAGCGAGTAGCCGAGATGCTCGATCTTCGGGTCGACGTTGTACTCGGCCTTCATCCGCGCCGCGACCACCTCGAACTGCATCGGACCCACGGCCGCCATCACCGGCGACGCGTCGCCGCGGACGTCGTTGCGGAGGATCTGCACGACGCCCTCGGAATCGAGCTGGTCCACGGCCTTGCGGAACTGCTTGTACTTCGAGGCGCTCTCGGCCCGCAGGATCGCGAAGTGCTCGGGCGCGAACGACGGAATGGGCGGGAACTCCACCTTCTTGTCGACGTAGAGGGTATGCCCCGGCGCCAGCGCGGTGGCGTTGACCAGGCCGACGACGTCGCCGGGATAGGCGTTCTCCACCGTGGAACGTTCGCGGCCGAAGACCGTCAGCGCGTACTTGGTGGCGAAGGGCTTACCGGTCTGCGCGTGCGTGACGACCATGCCGCGCTCGAACACACCCGAGACGACACGCATGAACGCGAGCCGGTCGCGGTGGGCGGTGTCCATGCCGGCCTGCACCTTGAACACGACGGCGCTGAACGGATCGTCGACCTCGCGAGCGGTCTCGTCGATGGCGAGACGGGCACGCGGTGGCGGTGCGAGCGTGACCAAGGTGTCGAGGATCTGCCGCACACCGAAGTTGAGCATCGCCGACGCGAAGATCACCGGCGAGGTCTGCCCGGCGAGGAACAATTCCTGATCGTGATCCTGGCCGTTGGACGACAGCAGTTCGGACTCCTCGGCGGCCTCGACCCAGGTGTCGCCCTCGAGGGCGAGCGCCTCGGCGGGGGACAGATGCTCCTCGGGCGCGATCTTGGCGCCACCGGCCGTGCGGGTGAACTTGATGTACTCGGCCGCGTCTCCGTCCTCGCCGCGACGCAGCAGACCGCGGAAGTCGCCGGCGATGCCCACGGGCCAGAACAGGGGAGTCGGCATCAGGCCGATGCGCTCGTCGATCTCGTCGAGCAGTTCCAGCGGCGTCCGGCCCGGTCGGTCCCACTTGTTGATGACGGTGACCACGGGGATGCCTCGGTGGCGGCACACCTGGAACAGCTTCAGGGTCTGCGGCTCGAGACCCTTCGCCGCGTCGATGAGCATGACGGCGGCGTCGACGGCGGTGAGGACGCGGTAGGTGTCCTCCGAGAAGTCGGAGTGACCGGGGGTGTCGACGAGATTGACGACGTTGACGACCTCGTCGTCGGTGCCCGCGACGTCCGAGCGGGTGTAGTTGAACTGCAGGGCCGTGGAGCTGACGGAGATGCCGCGGGCCTTCTCCATCTCCATCCAGTCGGAGACCGTCGACTTGCGGCCGGCCTTGCCGTGGACCGCGCCGGCCTCGGAGATGACCTTCGCGTGCAGGGCGAGCGCCTCGGTGAGCGTCGACTTACCGGCGTCGGGGTGGGAGATGACGGCGAAGGTGCGTCTGCGCTCGGCTTCGGCTCTGACCTCCTTCGCGGCCCCGGGCTTCGCTGTGCCGGAGGACTGCGCAGGCTCCGTCGTGCCGGTGGATTGACTGTCGGCCGAAGCGTGCGGGGTGCTCAACGGGAAAAACCTCTCGAAGGGGGCAGGGAGTAGGGGCGCTATCGCCGCCAACTCGTCCATGTTACTCGGCGATTCGGTGTCGATTTCCGCCAGATTCGATCACGTTTCCCCGAGGCCGCCCCATACCGACCACTCGACGGCGCACGCTGATGTGCAACTACCGGATCTTGATCGAGGTCGTGCACCACCGGACGAGGAGCGGGTCGTGAGCAGGTTCACCGAGGAGATGTACGCGACGGCGGAGTCGGACACCGGGGCTCTGGTCACCGGCGAACCGGATACGCCGTTGCGGCAGAACTGGGGAGAGATCCACCGGCAGGCCCGCCGCATGGCCGGCGCACTGGCCGCGGCGGGTATCGGACCCGGCGACGCGGTGGGTGTCCTCGCAGGACAACCGGTGGACATCGCACCGGTCTGCCAGGCCGTGTGGATGCGCGGCGGAAGCGTGACGATGCTGCACCAGCCCACGCCGCGCACCGACCTGCAGATGTGGTCGCGCGACACCGAGGTGGTCCTGCGGATGATCGACGCCCGCGCCGTCGTGCTCGGCGCACCCTTCGAGATCGCGGAGCCGCTGCTGCGCGAGCGGGGCATCTCCGTCGTCACCGTGGAGCGGATGCGGGAGGGGAGGCCCGTCGATCCCGTCGACACGGCGGAGTCCGACATCGTGCTCCAGCAGCTGACGTCCGGGTCCACCGGCTCGCCGAAGGCGGTGCGGATCACGCACGGCAACTTCTACGCCAACGCGACGGCGATGATGGACCGCGTCAAGTTCTCGCTCGACGACGACGTCATGATCAGCTGGCTGCCGCTGTTCCACGACATGGGCATGGTGGCCTTCCTCAGCGTCCCCATGCAGGTGGGCGCCGAGGTCGTGTCGGTCACGCCGCTGGACTTCCTGCGCTCTCCGATCCTGTGGGCGGAGCTGATCAGCAAGTACCACGGAACGCTCACCGCAGCACCGAATTTCGCGTACTCGTTGCTGGCCCGGAAGTTGTCGCAGGCGCCGGACGGCGCGCTCGACCTGTCGTCGATGCGCTGGATGTGGAACGGCGCCGAGCCGGTCGATCCCGACACGATGGAGGCCCTCGCGGAGGCCGGGGAGCGCTTCGGTCTCGACCCGTCCGCCCTCGCGCCCTCCTACGGGATGGCCGAGACCACGCTCGCGGTGTCGGTCCCCGATCCGGGACGCGGGATGGTGCTCGACGTGGTGGACCCCGACCTGCTCGAGGCCGGCGGGATGGCCGTGCCGACCAACCGCACCCACACGCGCCGCATGCCCACCCTCGGCCGTCTCGTGGCCGGTCTCGAGGGCCGGGTCGTCGGCCGTGACGGACAGGTGCTGCCACCCCGCGGCGTGGGCATCATCCAGTTGCGCGGCGAGGCCGTCACGCATGGCTATCTCACCGTGGACGGACCCGTACCCGCGCAGGACGCCGACGGCTGGCTCGACACCGGCGACGTGGGTTACTTCACCGAGGAAGGTCTCGTCGTGGTGTGCGGCCGGGTGAAGGACGTCATCATCATGGGCGGCCGCAACATTTATCCCACCGACATCGAGCGAGCGGCGGGGACCGTCGACGGGGTGCGTCCCGGCAACGCCGTCGCCATCCGGCTCGACGCGGGGGACAAGCGCGAATCGTTCGCGGTGGCCGTGGAGACCAAACTCTTCGACCACCCCGACGAGGTGCGCCGCATCGAACACGACGTCGTGCACGCGGTGGTCGCCGAGGTGGGCGTGCGGCCCCGCACGGTCGCGGTACTCGGTCCCGGCAGCATCCCGAAGACCTCCTCGGGCAAGCTGCGTCGCGGCACCTCGCTGGCACTGCTGACGCGGGCCTGACCACCGCGCCACGCGACGCCGCTGCGACCGCGCCGGCCTCGGCGGAGGCGGGCGGTCAGTGGATGCGGTTCTGGGCGCCCTCGAGGCCGAGCCTCAGCAGCAGTTCGACGGCGTCGGCGCCTTCCTCGCACCACACGTCGAGTTCCTTGCGTTCGGTCGCCGAGAACGGCTTGAGCACGAAGTCGGCGGGATCCTGGCGGCCGGGAGGGCGGCCGATGCCCATCCGGACCCGCAGGTAGTCCTTGGTGCCGAGCGCCGACGAGGTCGACCGCAGGCCGTTGTGCCCGTTCTCGCCACCGCCGAGCTTGAGCCGAATCGTGCCGAAGTCCAGGTCGAGTTCGTCGTGTAGGACGATCACGTTCGAGGGATCGACCGAGAAGAACTTGGCCAGGGAGGCGACCGGACCGCCGGACAGGTTCATGTAGGTGCGCGGCTTCGCGATGATCACCTGCCGCCCGTCGAGCCGGGCCTGCACGATGTCGGCGTTGCTGCGCTTGTGCGCGGAGAACTTGCCGCCGACGCGTCCGGCCAGCACGTCGGCCACCATGAATCCGATGTTGTGCCGGGTGTTCTCGTACTTCGGGCCGGGGTTGCCGAGACCGACCACGAGCGCGGCGTCGTCGCCCACGAACTGATCCTTCCGTGCATTCGAACGACGTGCGGCGCGCCACCCCGAAGGGATGACGCGCCGCACGAGTGACTTCACAGGGAGCCGGTGAAGGCTCAGGCCTCCTCGGAGGCCTCTTCTGCGGTCTCTTCGCCCTCGGCGCCTTCCAGGGCGTCGGCGGAGGGAGCCTCGACGATGTTCACGAGCAGCAGCTCGGGATCGTCCTGCAGGGTCGCGCCGGCGGGCAGCTCGACGCCACCGGCCAGGATCTGGGTGCCGGCCTCGGCGCCCTCGATCGAGACGGTGATCTCCTCGGGGATGTTCAGGGCGTCGGCCTCGAGCTTGATCGTGTTGACCTCGTTGACCACCAGCGTGCCGGAGCCGGCCTCACCGGAGAGGACGACGGGCACCTCGACGGTGACCTTCTCGCCCTTCTTCACGACGAGCAGGTCGGCGTGCTCGATGTAGCGACGGATGGGGTGGACGACGACCGACTTGGTCAGCGCGAGCTGATCCTCGCCGTCGACGTCGAGGGTGAGGATGGCGTTGGTGCCGTGGTTACGCAGCACGGCTGCGAACTCGAGGTCGGGGAGGGCGAGGTGCCGGGGCTCGGTGCCGTGGCCGTAGAGGACGGCGGGGACCTGGCCGGCGCGACGGGCGCGGCGTGCGGCACCCTTGCCGAACTCGGTGCGGACGCTGGCTACGAGACGATTCTCGTCGGACATGATGTGACGGCTCCTACGCTGGTGGCACTTGGTGGTCGGGTGTTCTCGAACGAACGGATCCGACACGTGCGACCGGGGAGCACATTGCTTCCGTCGCAGCCGCGTCGATCACGGTGATCCAGCGATATTGCGGTTCACCCTCGCCGAGACAACTCGAACCACTTTACCGGACGACGTCGATCAGGGACAAACAGCCCTGTCGTCGACGCGCGTGAGCTTCACGACCGGGCGATGTCGTGCACCGAGGCGAGGAACCTGTCGACGTCGGCGGGGGAGACGAAGTAGTGCGGCGACGCCCGCACCACCGACTGCAGGTCGCGCGAGGTCATGTCCAGCAGCGTCGAACTGCGGCTGCTGACCGTGACCGTCACGGACCGCTCGGCCAGGGCGTCGCGGACCTCCCGCGGGTCGCGGCCGTCCACGGTGAACGAGACGATGCCGCTGCGCTGCTCGCCGAGGTCGGTGACGGTGACGCCGTCGATGCCCGCGAGCCCCTCGCGCACGTGCCCGGCCCGGTAGGCCACCGCCTCGGCCACGGCGTCGACACCCAGATCGAGGAGATAGTCCACGGCCGCGCCGAGCCCGAGCCGGGCCGCCACTCCGGCCTCCCACATCTCGAAGCGGGTGGCGTCCGGAGCGAGTTCGTAGCTGTCGGCCGAGGTCCACGAGGCGCTGTGCAGGTCGAGAACGGCCGGTTCGAGTTCGCTCACCAGGCGCGGCCGCACGTAGAGGAAACCGGTGCCGCGCGGCCCGCGGAGCCACTTGCGCCCGGTGCCCGACAGCGCGTCGACATCGAGTTCGGGCACGCTCACCGGCAGCTGCCCCACCGACTGGCACGCGTCGAGCAGCACGAGCGCCCCGACCGCGTGCGCGGCGTCGGCGATCTCCCGCACCGGGTTGACCAGCCCGCCGTTGGTGGGGGCGTGCACGACGGACACCAGCCGCACCCGTTCGTCGAGCATCCCCTCGAGCGCCTCGACGTCGACGCGGCCGGACGGATCGGACGGAACGACCTCGACGGTGGCGCCGGTCGCCCGCGCGCGCTGCAGCGCGGCGATCGCGTTCGCGGCGTATTCGGCCTGCGAGATCAGGATGCGGTCGCCGGGTCGCAGCGGCACCGCGTAGAAGAAGGACGTCCACGCCCGCGAGGCGCCGTCGGACAGCGCGAGGGAGGTCTCCGGCACGTCGAACAGGCGGCCGAGCGAGGTCTTCACGGCCGTCAGGTCGTCGAGCCGTTCGTCGGCCGCCACGTACCCGCCGATCTCGGCCTCGCGGCGCAGGTGCGCGAGCATCGTCTCGAGCACCGGTGCCGGGGGCAGCGACGAGCCGGCGCTGTCGAGGAAGACCCGGTCGAAGCATCCCGGTGTGTCGCGTCGGGCCGCCTGGAGGTCCAGCACGGGCCGCTCACCTCCTCCGTCGTCCGTATCGTCGGGGTCGAGCCTGCCCGGTGGAGTGCGTTCGCGCACGCACCGGTGCGTTATCCGCGCGTCGTGTCCCCCGGCGGGTTAGTCTCGACCGCAGACCTGGCGCACCGGCCGAGGGGGTGGACGAATGGCAATGGCAGTCGATGCCGCAGCCTCCCGTGCCCGCAAGGAACTCGGCTCCCGAGCAGCAGCGGAGGACCACGTCCGCAGCAGGGCATTCCGGCTGGGAATCCCCAGGCTGATCGGGGTCGAGCTCGAATGGCTCACCGCGCGGGCCGACGGCACCGAATCGCGTCCCGAACTCACGAGGCTCGTCGAGGCCCTCGGGCCCCACGCGCCGCGCACGGTGGCGCCGTCGTCGTCGGCCCGTCCCCTGCCGTCGGGCAGCGCGGTCAGCGTCGAGCCGGGTGGTCAGATCGAGCTGTCGAGCGTGCCGTGCACTTCGGCACGGCAGGTGTGCGATCGGCTCACGGCCGACCTCCGCATGCTCCGGGCGTTGCTGGCCCGCCGGTCGGTGACCATGCTCGACCGCGCCGCCGACGAGGTGCGACCTCCCCACCGTCTGCTGCGCACCCCGCGCTACGGAGCGATGGAACTCCGCTACGACCGGATCGGCCCGATGGGCCGGTTGATGATGAACAGCACTGCGTCCATACAGGTTTCCGTCGACGCGGGACGCGACGAGGCAGAGGTGGTGCAGCGCTGGGAGTTGCTCCACGCCATCGGCCCGGCGATGATCGCGGCCTTCGCGTGCTCGCCCCGGCTGCGAGGTGCTCCGGAGGGCGACTGGGCGTCGCAGCGGATGCGCACGTGGCTCGAACTCGATCCCGCCCTCGGTCACGTCGACCATCCCGCCGACTACCCCGCATGGGTGCTCGACGCACCGCTGACCTGCGTGCGTTCGGAAATGCCCGAATGGTACGCACCGCCCGGCGCCACCTTCGCGGCGTGGCTCGCGGGCGAGCTCGACGCCGACATCCACCGTCGACCCACCATCGACGACCTCGACTACCACATGACGACGCTGTTCCCGCCTGTTCGTCCGTGCGGGCATCTCGAGGTGCGTTATCTCGACGCCCAGCCGGCCGAGTCGTGGCAGGTGCCCGTCGCGGCTCTCGAGGCGTTGCTGTCGGCGCCCGAGGTCTCCGCGGAGGCGTGCGCGATCGCCGCGCCGGTGCGCGACCAGTGGTCCGAGGCGGCCCGCGTCGGTCTCGCCTCGCTCGAATTGCGTGCTGCCGCAGCGGGTTTGCTCTCGCTCGCGGCGGAGTCCTCCCGCGACATGCGGTTCACCGCGGCGCTCGACGCGGCCGCGGCACGGTGCCTGCGCGGTCTGGCGCCGGGTGAGGAGGTGCGGTGACACCTGCTCGTGTTGCGCTCAGGCGGCACCTCGAGCGGGCGCGTGCCCGCACCGAGGTACTCGCCTCCGTGCCGGAACAGGATCTCACCGCACAACATTCGCCGTTGATGAGCCCGCTGGTGTGGGATCTCGCGCACATCGCCAACCAGGAGGAGCGCTGGCTCGTGCGGGTCGCGGGCAGGCGCCCTGCGGTTCGCGGCGACATCGACGATCTCTACGACGCGTTCCGGCATCCCCGCGCGACCCGCACGGGGCTGCCGCTGCTCGACCCCGACGCCGCCCGCCGTTACGCGCGTGCCGTCCGCGAGCTCACCTGGGATGTGCTCGAAGACAGTGCATTCGACGACGATCTGACCCGCGAGGGCTTCGTCTTCGCGATGGTCGCGCAGCACGAACAGCAGCACGGCGAGACGATGCTCGCGACGCACCAGTTACGGCAGGGTCCACCCTTGCTCGACGCGCCGGAAGCGCCGCGCACCGGAACCGTCCGCGACACCGAACGTGTCCGGATCCCCGCCGGTGCATTCGAGATGGGCACGTCCACCGATCCGTGGGCCCTCGACAACGAGCGCCCGGCACACGTCGTCGAGGTGCCGGAGTTCGAACTCGACGCGGTGCCCGTCACCAACCGCCGTTACCTCGGGTTCGTCGAGGACGGCGGGTACGAGCGGCCCGAACTGTGGAGCGAGGCAGGTTGGCAGCACCGCCTCGACGCCCGTCTCGAGGCCCCGCAGTTCTGGAGTCGCGACGAAACCGGATGGAGCCGAACGGCCTTCGGCCGCACGATGCCGCTGCACCCGGACGAGCCGGTCGTGCACGTGTGCTTCCACGAGGCGGAGGCGTTCGCCCGCTGGGCCGGTGGACGTCTTCCGACCGAGGCCGAATGGGAGAAGGCGGCACGCTGGGATCCGGCCACCGGGCTCAGCCGCCGATTCCCGTGGGGCGACGAGGATCCCGGTCCCGACCACGCGAATCTCGGTCAGCGTCATCTCGGTCCCGCCGTCGTCGGCGCGTATCCGCAGGGAGCGTCACCGCTCGGGGTGCACCAGCTGATCGGCGACGTCTGGGAGTGGACGTCCACACCGTTCACCGGTTATCCGGGCTTCCGCGCGTTCCCGTACCGCGAGTACTCGGAGGTCTTCTTCGGCGACGGACACCGGGTTCTGCGCGGAGGCTCGTTCGGAACCGACGAGGTCGCGTGCCGCGGAACCTTCCGCAACTGGGATCTGCCGATCCGCCGTCAGATCTTCTCCGGGCTCCGCGTCGCGTACGGGACGGGCGATGTGTAGACATCTGGCGTACATCGGGCCGGAGACGAACGTCGCGGCACTGCTGTCCACCGGAACCAACTCGCTGCTCCGCCAGTCGTGGGCGCCCACCGACATGCGTGGGGGAGGCACGATCAACGCCGACGGATTCGGTGTCGGATGGTGGAGTGCCGAGGGCATCTTCGGGCGCTACCGGTCGGCGTTGCCGATCTGGTCCGATCCCTTCGTCGGTGAAGGCTTGACATCGATACGGTCGCGCACCGTCGTCGCCGCGACCCGCTCGGCCACCGAGGGGATGCCCGTCGAACGGTCGGCGGCCGCGCCCTTCTCCGACGGCCGGTGGGCGTTCAGTCTCAACGGTGTCGTCCGGGGCTGGCCGGGATCGCTCGTCACCCTCGCCGGCGCGCTTCCCGTCGCCGAACTGCTGCAGCTCGAATCACCGACCGATGCTGCCACGCTGTGGCTCCTGCTCCAGTCGCGCCTGCGCTCGGCCGATCCCGAGCCGGCGCTGATCTCACTCGTCCACGACGTGCTGGAACTCGCACCGGAATCACGGTTGAACATGTTGCTGTGCAACGAATCCGGGATCTGGGCCACCGCCTGGTACCACTCGCTGTGGACGTTCGTCGACGAGCAGGTCGCGATCGTGGCGTCCGAACCGTTCGACGACGACAGCCGCTGGAAACCCGTACCCGACCGGCATCTCGTCGCCGCGATGCCGGGCAAACTCATCGTCTCACCACTGGAGGTCGGTTCACCGTGATCGTCGACGTGCATCTGCGCCCCGAGGACCTCGACGCCAAACTGCGCGAGGACGCACGGCGCGGACTCACGTCCGATCCCAAGTACCTGTCGCCGACCTGGCTGTACGACGCGCGGGGCAGCGAACTGTTCGACGAGATCACGCGACTGCCCGAGTACTATCCGACACGCACCGAATTCGCACTGCTGCGACAGCACGCCGCCGACTTCGCCGATGCCGCCCGCCCCGAGATGCTCGTCGAACTCGGCTCCGGGTCGTCCGAGAAGACGCACGTGCTGCTCGACGCCCTCGAACCGTATCTCCACACCTACGTGCCGCAGGACGTCTCCGAACCGGCGTTGCGGTCGGCCGTCACCCGGCTGGCGGCGGAGTATCCGAACCTGACGGTGCACGGGGTTGTCGGCGACTTCACCGATTCGCTCACGCATCTGCCGGCCGGCGGGAAACGCGCGATCGCGTTCCTCGGCGGCACGATCGGCAATCTCGTCCCGAGCGAACGCGCACAGTTCCTCGCCGGGACGGCCGCGATCCTCCATCCCGGCGAGTGGCTGCTCCTCGGCGCCGGTCTCGTCATCGACCGCGACACCCTGATCGCCGCCTACGACGACGCGGCCGGCGTGACGGCGGAGTTCGACCGGAACGTCCTGCGGGTGCTCAACGACCGGCTCGGCGCCGACTTCGATCCCGCCCGGTTCGTGCACCGCGCCGTCTGGGACCCGGAGAACGAGTGGATCGAGATGCGCCTCGAGGCGACCGAGGCGATGGACGTGACGATCCCGGGCCTCGACCTGCAGATCTCCTTCGCCGAGGGTGAGCAGATCCGGACCGAGATCTCCGCGAAGTTCCGCCTCGTCGGAATCTCGCAGGAACTCGCCGACGCGGGATTCGTGGTCCGGCACGAATGGGTGGATCCGGACGGACGGTTCGTCCTGCTCGCCGCATCCCGGGAGTAGTCCTCGAAAGGCGGCCGACGAGCCGATTCGACTTCCGCCGCGCCCACACGGGACGCTGGAGGACATGGCGTCCTCCCGTCCCGTCCTGACGACCCCGGTCCTGTTGCTCATGGCCGTGGCGACGGGTCTGTGCGTGGGTGGCAACTACTTCAACCAACCGCTGCTCGACTCGATCGCCGAAGCACTGGACACCTCCCGATCGGCCGCCGCCTCCACCGTGACGGTCGCGCAGGTCGCCTATGCTCTCGGCCTGCTGTTCCTCGTGCCGCTCGGCGACATGTTCCCGCAGCGGCGGCTGGCGGTGATGCTCATGCTGGCCGCGGCGGCGGGGCAGGGGCTGAGCGGATTCGCGCCGAACATCGGGGTGCTCGTGGTGGGCACCGCTGTCGCCGGTCTGTTCTCGGTGGCCGCGCAGGTGCTGGTGCCGTTCGCGGCGACCCTCGCGACGCCGGAATCGAGGGGTCGCGCGGTCGGCACCGTGATGAGCGGGCTGCTCGTCGGGATCCTCGTGGCCCGGAGCGTCGCGGGCATCCTCGCCGAACTCGGCGACAGCTGGACGACGGTCTACCGGGTGAGCGCGGTCGCGATGGTGATCGTGGCGCTCGCGTTGTGGCGGGTGCTGCCGGCGACGCCACCGGTGGTCCGTCAGGGTTACGGAAGCACGCTGCGATCACTCGGGACGTTGATCGTCACGCATCCTCGCCTGCGCACCCGGACCCTGCTCGGCGGGCTGGGTTTCGCCTCGGTGGGCGCGCTGTTCTCGACGATGGCGTTCCTGCTGTCCGACCCGCCCTTCGGCCTCGACGACCTGCAGATCGGGCTCGTCGGGCTGGCCGGGGTGGCCGGTGCGTTCGCCGCGACCGCGGCGGGCCGGCTCGTCGACCGCGGTTACGGACCGCCGACCACGGCGGTGGGAGTGTTCACGCTGATCGCGTCGTGGGCGGCGCTCGCGGCGGGTGCGAGCTCGCTGGTGTGGTTCGTCGTCGGGATGCTCGTCGTCGACCTCGCGCTCAACCTCGTGCACATCACCAACCAGAACATCGTGTACGCCCTCGACCCCGACGCCCGCTCGCGCGTCAATTCCGTCTACATGACGGGCTACTTCATCGGTGCGGCGTCCGGTTCGGCGCTCGGCACGATGGCGTGGAGCGCCGGCGGGTGGACCGCGGTGTGTGTGCTCGGTGTCGGACTGGCGGCGCTCGCGGGTGTCGTGTGGGCGCTCGATCTTCGGCTCACCGCCCGGATGCGTGCGCGTTCGGCTACAGCGACCGGCGGACCGGCAGCAGCCTGAGATCGCGCGCCCGGCCGATGGCTTCCACCCGCGTGTGCACGCCGAGCTTGCGGTAGATGCTGCGCAACTGGGTCTTGATCGTGTTGTGCGAGACGAACAACTTCTTCGCGATGTCGGCGTGCGTCGATCCCAGCGCCAGCAACTCCAGCACGTCTGTCTCCCGCCGGGACAGTTCGACATGGGTGACCGGTTCGGTGAAGACGGACCCGATCGCCTCGTCCGGGACGGTGAGACCGCCGGGCTCCGCGAGACGCCCGGCGACACCCTCGGCCAGAGTGGTGAAGGCGCGGCGGTTGCCGAGGGCCTCGGCGAGCGTGCAGGCCCGCTGCCAGCTGCGGACCGCGGCGTCCTTCTTGTCGAGATCGAGGTGGGCGCTCGCCTCGATGAGCAACGCCTCGACATGTGCGCGCGGGAAGCCGCACTCCGTCCACGGAACACGCTTGAGCTTCTTGAGCGCGATCTCCGGATGACCGGTGAACAGTTCGACACGCGCGTTCGTCACCACGAGCATCGGATGGGTCTGCGGCGACTCCTCGGCGAGGGCGCGCGCGAGGTTGCCGTTGCCGAGCGCCAGCTGCAGGTCGATCTCGGCGGCCCCGAGCAGGATGCGCGAGAACGCGCCGCGGTCGAACAGATCATGGTGTGAAGCGATGAGCCGGTGCAGTTCGGTGAGTCCGTCGTAGGCGTTGCCCGCCGCCAGGTTGTAGTAGGCCCGGCCGTAGGCGACGAATCCCCAGAGTTCCTCCGAAACCCGCGGGACACCGAGCTCGTCGAGATATCCAACGGCACGGTCGAGCTCGAGCGAGTCGAGGTGGACGAGCGCGGACGCCACGCGACCACCCACCTTGACCATCTCGCCCCAGCGACCCTCGGTGGGCTCGGCGTTGCTCTCGATGCGCAGCCATTCCCGGGCGCGCGGATTGTCGCCCGTCACCGCCCAGTTCAGCGCCGAGCTGCCCGCGGCGTTCTGGATGACGAAGGCGATGTTCACGGCGTACGCACCGCGGTAGGCGCGGCGGAAGACGGTGGTGGACTCGGTCAGATATCCGGCGAGCTGGAGCGTGATCGCCCACTGCACGCGCAGCAGCGGCAGTTGCGGACCGAGATCGTCGGGCCGGTGTTCGAGGATCGAATCGACGAGCGGACGCAATAGCAGCGTCAACCGCGCGGCCTCACCGAATTCGCCCGAGACCCGCAGGGTCAGGGTCTGCACCGTCGCGACGTAGAGGGCCTGCGCGGCGCCGGGTGTCTTCCCGAGCTCGGTGAGTTCGTCGGGATCCGCGGGCAGGGAGGCGTGCAGGATCGAATGTTCGTCGAGCATCTGTGTGAACAGCGCGCGACCTGCCTGGACCGACGGATGGTCGCCGAGCTCCTGGTCGGGGATCTGCCGGAGCACCTTGACGAGAACGTCGAAGGAACTGTCGACCATGCGCGCCCAGGATTCCTCGACGATCGCCACGGCGGTCTCCCAGTCGCCGGCCTCGACGGCATAGATCGACGCCTCGGCGGGCCTGCCGGCGTCGCGATGGGCCCGGGCGAGTTCGACGAGCAGGGCGTCGACACGTCCGGGTTGCTCTCGGCGGGAGATGTCGAGCACGCACGAGCGGACGGCGTCGGGCCACCGCCACGTCCGGGGATCGTCGAAGGGCGAATCCGTCAGGAGGCCGGCCGCGGCGAGCGTCGCGAGTGCGGCCTCGGGGTCCGCCGCGCCCGTCAGTTCGGCCGCCCGCTCGGCGGTGACGCTGTGGGCAGCGGCGACCGAGAACGCGAACTCGCGGTGCGCGTCGTCGAGTTCGTCGAGCCGGCTCTCCACATACGTCCGCACGAGGCGGGCCAAGGCCGGGGTCGGCAGTCCACGGGAGTCGATCAGGCGCTGGGGCCGGCTCCGGGCGACGGCCGCGGCCGCCGAGACCAGGGTGGGCACACCACCGAGCACGCGACACACGACCTCGCACTCGCTGTCGGAGCGCTCCGGTCCGGCGTCACACAGCAGTGTCGCCGTCTCCTCGATGGTGAACGCGAGATCGGCCGCCGGGACGTACGTGGAGTCGATCCCGCGGAGGACGACCTCGGTCATGTCGGTGCTGTTTCCCGGCAGGCAGACGATCGCATCGAGCAGGGGGCACCGGTCGAGCAGCCGAAGGGTTGCTTCGAGCACCTCGGCCGAGTTCTGCGGCGACACACAGGCGAGCACGAGCAGGCAGGGCGACCCCAGATCGCGGAAGGTACGGACCACGCGCTCGAACGGGGAATCGTCGGGACCGCCGCCGGCGACCTCGACGGCCGGGTGATCGGCGAGGACCGCGAGCACATGCTCGGGCAGGTCGCCGTCGCCGGACGCCGTGAGTTCGGGAACCCAGACGATCGTGTGGTCGGGTGCGCCGCCCCGATGGAGCCATCCCGCGACGAGCGTCCGCTTGCCGAAACCCGGGGGAGCGTCGATCACCGTCAGCGTGGAGCACCGGTCGAGACACGCGAACAATCGGGGTCGCGCCAGAGCCGAGGACAAGGAACGCCACGCGGGTGCACCGACGCGAGGGGAGTCGGAAACACTCACGCGCACTCCTTCGGAAGGCTTCAGCCCGGATCTGCACAGGCGGGAAGGCCCGAGCAGTGCCCCCGACAGGCTCTTGGTCGATCACAGACTACCTGGTCCGTTGTCGTGAGGTGCGGTAACGACAACCGTCGTGACGTGCGGTAACGACGGCAGCCCCGGCACCGGACCGTCGAGCGGACTCGACGGAGCGGGACGGGGCTGCGGTGGTGTGAGCCGGCGACTAGCTGCCGGATGCGCTCAGACGTGCCTTCTCGAGTGCGGCGAGGGTGCGCAGGATCGTCGCCTTCTGCTTCTCCAGATCGCTGCGGCGGGCGCGGGCGGCGAGGCCGTTCTGCTCGGCGACGAGCGCGAGCTGCGCGTCGATCGCGGAGAGCTGATCGAGCAGCGCGAGGGCCCGGGTCTGGATCTCCTCGACGTCCACGGCGCCCGTCCGGACCGGAGCCGCGGACTTCGCCGGCTTGGCCGAAGCGGACGAGCTGCGGGTCGCGGAGGCCGGACGCGTCGACGTCTGCGCGGAGGAACCGGTGTGGCCCTCCGTGATCGCGGCGGCGCGGGGACGCAAGGCCTTGCGCACGAGCGCCGGGTCGGGCTGCTCGGCGAGACGGATGTCGTTGAGGGCGCGGCGGGCCTCGCGGGCGGCGAGGCGGTGCTCGTATTCCTCCTCGTCGTCGGACTGCAGGGTGCCGCCGATGGGGCGCAGGCCGTACATGCCCATGAACTTGCGGGCCTCGTCGATGACGGCTTCGTGCTTACGGCATGTGGCACAGCGAGGTTCGTTGCGGAAGACCTCGACAGAGTCGGTGTCGCCGCACCAGACGCACGCACCCGGCGACCATCGTCGGACCGTTCGGATTGTCGCGTTTTCCGTAGGGGCTTCGAGAGTTTGCGCGTCGGTCACGAGGTGCCACTTTAGGTGAAAGCCGAGTTACGCAGGGGAGGGGGGTCTCGCACGACCTGCGACGATTTCACGCGGCGTGACGAAGATCATCCCCGTCCCGGCGCGTCCTTCAAACCATTGCGCCACACAGCATTTCCATACCACCCGGTCTGCCGGATCACGTTGTGGTAGCAGCGGTGAGCCAGCGCACCAGCGGCCGGAACTCACGCCACGCCGAACGCACCTCCTCGAGGGTGCGCGGACTGTCGATCCACGGCGGGGAGATCTCGGTGCGACCGGCCCACAGCGACCGGTGACGCATGAGTTCGATGCGGGGATGATCGACGTCCACGCCGCGCGGCCGGGACTTCAACCGGTCGCCGCCGATCTCGTATCCCGCGCGTTCGAGCTTGCGCACGATCCTCCCGAGCTCGGGGCCGCGACGGTCGTGATCGACCCCGGTCCGGTAACCGGCGATCTGATCGGACGAGCCGTGGAACAGGCCGGCGGCGACCCGCAATCCGGCGGCGTTGATCTCGACGTAGTAGCCGACGCTCTGCGCGACGGAGGCGAATCCGCCCTGGTGGGTCTTGTACGGCAGCTTGTCCTTGCTGAACCGCACGTCGCGGTACGGGCGGAAGGCCTTGCCCTCCCCGAACTCCTCCTCGAGTTCCGCAAGTAGGGCAAGCATCGGGCCGCGCACGCAGTCGTCGTAGACGGCCTTGTGCGCGGCCCAGAATGCTTTGCTGTTGTCGGCCTCGAGATCGTCGTAGAAGTCGAGGGCCGCGACGGGAAATCCGGTGAACACCCGGACAAGTCTGCCCCGTCGTCGAGCGGAAGGTCAGGCGACCCCGTTGAACAGCGAGGTGACCGAGCCGTTCTCGAAGACCTCGCGGATCGTCTGCGCGAGCAGCGGAGCGATCGACAGCACGGTGAGGCAGTCGAACTGCTTCTCCGGCGGGATCGGCAGCGTGTTGGTGACGATGACCTCCTTGGCGCCGCACGAAGCGAGGCGCTCGGCGGCCGGGTCGGAGAGCACACCGTGGGTGGCGGCGATGATGACGTCGCCCGCGCCGGCCTCCTTGAGGATCTTCACGGCGCCGGCGATGGTGCCACCGGTGTCGATCATGTCGTCGATCAGGATGCAGGTGCGGCCCTCGACCTCACCGACCACGCGGTTCGACTTGACCTGGTTGGGCACCAGCGGGTCGCGGGTCTTGTGGATGAACGCCAGCGGCGCGCCACCGAGGGTGTCGGCCCACTTCTCGGCCACCCGCACGCGACCGGAGTCGGGGGAGACCACGGCGATGTTCTCGACGCCGTACTTGCCGCGGATGTACTCGGCGAGCTGGCCCTGTGCGTGCATGTGGTCGACCGGACCGTCGAAGAAGCCCTGGATCTGATCGGTGTGCAGGTCGACCGTGATGATGCGGTCGGCGCCGGCGGTCTTGAGTAGATCGGCGATCAGGCGGGCGGAGATGGGCTCGCGGCCGCGGTGCTTCTTGTCCTGACGGGCGTAGGGGTAGAACGGCAGGATCGCGGTGATGCGCTTGGCCGAACCACGCTTGAGCGCGTCGATCATGATGAGCTGCTCCATGACCCACTGGTTCAGCGGGAACGGATGGCTCTGCAGCACGAAGGCATCCGAACCGCGCACCGACTCCTCGAAACGCACGAACGTCTCACCGTTCGCGAAGTCCCGTGCCGTCTGCGGGGTGAGGGGGACGCCCAGTTCCTTCGCGACCTGCTCTGCCAGCTCGGGATGGGCCCGGCCGGAGAAGAGCATCAAGTTCTTCTGGTTGTCGATCCAATTGGTCACTGGTTCTGGCCGTCCTTCTGGCGATCGTGGTCGTGCGGCTGCTGTGCTCTCGATGCTGCCTCGGCAGCGGGGGTACCGGCGCGATTTCGCTGGACCCACCCGTCAATATTGCGCTGTGGCGTACCCGACACCGCCAGCGCCCCCGGAGGAACGTCGCGACGGAGTACTGTTCCGGCGCCCGTGTAGGCGCCGTCGCCCACCGTGAGGGGAGCGACGAACATAGTGTCCGACCCGGTCCGGACATGCGATCCGACGACCGTACGGTACTTCTTCACCCCGTCGTAGTTGACGAACACGCTCGATGCCCCGATGTTGGAGTGCTCGCCGATCTCCGCGTCGCCGACATAAGTGAGGTGGGGGACCTTCGAATGCGCTCCGATCTGCGCGTTCTTCGTCTCGACGAAGGCACCGAGCTTGCCGCACGCGCCGAGTTCGGTGCCGGGGCGCAGGTAGGTGAACGGGCCGACGGTGGCCTCCGCGCCGATCACGGCGTCGGAGCCGTGGGTGCGCACCACGGTGGCGCCGGCGCCGACCTGCACGTCGGTCAGCGTCGTGTCGGGGCCGACCTCCGCGTCGTCGGCGATCACCGTGCGGCCGCGCAACTGCACACCCGGGTGGATGGTGACGTCGGCGCCGAGCACGACGTCGACGTCGATCCACGTCGAAGCCGGGTCGATCACCGTGACACCCTCGCGCATCCAGTGCTCGAGCAGGCGCCGGTTGAGTTCGGTGGTCAGTGCGGCGAGCTGGACGCGGTCGTTGACGCCGGAGACCTGCACCGCGTCGTCGGTGTGGAGTCCGCGGACGGTGTGGCCCTCGTTGCGGGCGATCTTCACGACGTCGGTCAGGTACAGCTCGCCCTGCGAGTTGTCGGCGCTCAGCTTGCCGAGCGCGGATCGCAGCGCGGCCGCGTCGAAGGCGTACACGCCCGTGTTGATCTCCTGGATCGCGCGCTGCGTCGGCGAGGCGTCCTTCTCCTCGACGATCCCGGCGACGTCGCCGTCGGTGGTGCGCACGATGCGTCCGTAGCCGGTCGGCTCGGACACCGTCGTGGTGAGGACGGTGACGGCGGCAGGTTCGGTGTCGAGGTGCGCGTCGAGCAGTTCCTGCAGGGTGTCGGAGCGGAGCAGCGGGACGTCGCCGGCGGTGACGACGACCGTGCCGTCGAAGTCGTCGGGGAGGGCACCGAGGCCGCACTCCACGGCGTGGCCGGTGCCGAGCTGTTCCTCCTGGACGGTCACCCGGATCTCGCGGTCGAGATCCGCGGCGACGGCGCTCACCTCGGCGGAGACCTCCTCGCGGCGGTGCCCGACGACGGTGACGAGATGGGCGGGTCCGAGTGCGGCGGCGGCGTACAGGGAGTGAGCGAGCATCGTGCGTCCACCGAGGGTGTGCAACACCTTCGGTGTCTTCGACCGCATCCTTGTTCCTGCTCCGGCTGCCAGCACGACGATCGCGGTCTGCACCTGCATGTAGCTCCCTCGACACGTTTCTGTACGCCGGTCCGTGCGTACACCGGGGAAGCGCTGAGGCTCCCCGGGACGGTTCCCGCTCCGCCGCCAGGACTCGAACCTGAACTATCTGAACCAAAATCAGAGGTGCTGCCGATTACACCACGGCGGATTGCCACACCCCCGCGGCGGAACCGGCGGGCGTGCGCCCCTGATCCTCGCACGAGACGGCGTCGACGTCGAACCTGGGGTGGCGCGATCGGGAATGGATAGGCTGTCGAACGTTCGAGTACGTCCCGCCGCCGAAGGAGGACCTGTGTCGCAGGCGTCGCAGAAGCGAACCGAGCGCACTCCGCGGATCCGGATGACGGGCACGCAGCGTCGGGAACAGCTCATCGAAATCGGTCGCGCCCTGTTCGCCGAGCGCGGCTACGAGGGCACCTCCATCGAGGAGATAGCCCAGCGGGCGCAGGTCTCCAAGCCGGTCGTCTACGAGCACTTCGGCGGTAAGGAAGGTCTCTACGCGGTGGTCGTGGACCGCGAGATGACCGTGCTGATGTCGATGGTCACCGAGAGCCTCACCCGCAACCGGTCGAGGATCCGCGTCGAGCGGGCCGCGCTCGCTCTGCTCACCTACATAGAGGAGCGCACCGACGGCTTCCGCATCCTCGTGCGCGACTCGCCGATGTCCGCCGAGGAAGGCACCTATTCGAGTCTGCTCAACGAGGCGATGCGTCAGGTGGGGAAGCTGTTGACCGGCGACTTCTCCCGGCGGGGGCTCAACCCGGAGTTCGCTCCGCTCTACGCCCAGGCTCTCGTCGGCATGGTCGCCACCACTGCGACGTGGTGGCTCGACCGCCGCACTCCGTCGAAGGAGGACGTCGCGGCCCACCTCGTGAACCTGTGCTGGAACGGCCTCATCGGTCTGGAAGCGGACCCGAAGCTCGGGGAACCCCCGGTTTCCGAATAGTCCTCTCGTTTCCGGGACCGTCTGCTCTCTACTTTCAGGTAAGTGGCGTTATCGTTGGGATACCCGTGAGAAGGCAGGCTGTGGTGGGACGACAAGTACGCGCAGAGGTGACACGCGAATCGGTGCTGCAGGGCGCAGCGACGATCTTCGTGCGCGACGGGTACGCGGACGCGAACCTGGGCGACATTATCGAGGAGGCCGGCGTCACCAAGGGTGCGCTGTACTTCCACTTCGGTTCGAAGGAAGAACTGGCGCGCGGGGTGATCGACTCCGGCTATCTCCGCTTCGAGGCCGCCGCCGAGTCCAAGATGGACCGCCGTTCCCCGGCGCTCGAGACACTGATCGACCTGTCGGTCCTGCACGTCGACATGTCCGAGACCGATTCCGTGGTGCGGGCGATGTTCCGGCTGCTGGTCGAGATCGGCGACTACCAGGGCACCGAGCACCGGCCCTACGAGATCTGGCAGAACAACCTGCAGGAGCTCGCGGCCCGGGCCGCCGACGAGGGCGACCTCGTCGAGGACGTCGACGTCCACGCGGTCTCCCTGCTGCTGCTCGAACAGGCGATGGGCGCCCGGATCATGGCGAACGCTCTCAAGGCGACCGAACGGCTCGCAGAGCAGACCGGTGCGATGTGGCAGATGATCCTGCCCGCGCTGGTGCCGGCGAACAAGCTCGAATACTTCCGGCAGTTCGTGGAGCGCCGTCTGCGGCTGCAGTCGTGACCTTCGGGCCGTTCTCCGCCGAGGAGGCCCCCGCGGCGCTGGCGGGTCTGCTCGACCGGTTCGGGTCCGACACCGCCGTGACGATCGGTGTCGTGCCGTCGTTGCTCACCATCGCCCAGGCCGCCGACGTCCTCGGCTGCTCCCGCCGGCACGTCGCGCGCCTGGTCGACACGGGCGCACTCTCCGCCGACTTCCACGGCCTGCACCGGCGGGTGTCGCGCTCCGACGTCCTCGACCTCGCGAAGCAGCAGGCGGAGGTGGTCACGACGGTCCTCGACGGACTCGCCGATCTCACGCGGCGCGAAGGACTGTACGACCCGTTCTGACAGCATGACGCGGCCCGCCGCGGCAGCACGGTACGGTCCGTTCCGACGGTTCGACGAAGGGTGACGATGCCGGTTCGAGTGGTGCTCGATGCGACGGTCCTCGCCCGCCCCCGCCTGCGCGATGTGGCGCTCGCCCTTACCGAAGACGGCCTCTACCAACCCTTCTGGAGCGACGGAATCATCGCGGAAGTGGACCGCCGACTGCCGCAGGAACTGCTGCGTCCCGCCCGCGACTTCCTCTTCGCCGAACTCGACCGCGCCTTCCCCGACGCCCGGGTGGTCTGGCCCACCACCGTGCTCCGCGAGGTGCCGCACGTGACGGGACCGAGGGAGGCACACGTGACCTCGGTGGCGCTGCTGTGCCACGCCGACGCCGTCGTCACCGCCGACCCCGAGCTCACCGGGGCACTGGAACGATCGGGTATCGAAGCGTGGACACCCGACGCTTTCGTCACCTTCGCGCTCGACGCCGATCCCGTCCGCACCCGCGCGGCACTGCTGAGAATGGTGCGCCGTCGCTGGCTCGCCGACGATGACACCCGGCGCGAGGCGGACGACGACGAACTGTTCGCACGGCTGGCCGAGTGGGCCGCGCGCGACCTCGGTGCAAACAGCGCCGACCTCCTCGCGCCCCCGGCGCGGTAGCGCGTTTCACGCCCCGGCGCGGTGACGCGCGGGGAACAGCGGAATAGACTCGACAAGGTTCTCGTCCCACACTCAGGAGCGCCTTCCTTGTCTGCTGTGCCCCCGGCCGCTGTCCCACTGTCCGGATTGGCGCGGATCGCGCTGGCCGACGACAGACTGCGCAGGATCGGCGAGCTCGCCGGTTCCGCCGAACAGGAGATCGTCGCCCCACCCGCCGCGCGGCCGTTCGTCGCGGCGGCGCTGGCCGAGAAGACACCTCTGCTCGTGGTCACCGCCACCGGACGCGAGGCCGACGATCTCACCGCCGAACTCACCGAGATGTTCGGCGAGGGCGTCACGCAGTTCCCCTCGTGGGAGACCTTGCCGCACGAGCGCCTGTCGCCGAGCGCCGACACGGTCGGCCGTCGCCTGCACGTCCTGCGTCGCCTCGCGCGTCCCGACGATCGCGATCTCGGGCCCGCACTGCGGGTCGTCGTCGCCACCGTGCGGTCGCTGGTGCAGCCGATGGCTCCCGGACTCGGCGAGATCGACCCCGTCACGCTGCGGGTCGGCACCGAACACGACTTCGAGGAACTCGTCGAGCGACTCGTCGAACTGGCGTACACCCGCGTCGACATGGTCGGCAAGCGCGGTGAGTTCGCGGTGCGCGGCGGCATCCTCGACGTCTTCCCGCCCACCGCCGACCATCCGGTCCGCGTCGAGTTCTGGGGCGACGAGGTCACCGAACTTCGCTGCTTCTCCGTCGCCGACCAGCGTTCGATCTCCGAGGTCGACGTGCCGGTGCTCGTCGCGCCGCCGTGCCGCGAACTGCTGCTCACCGACGAGGTCAAGGCCCGCGCCGCGCAGCTCGCCGAGGACAACCCGGCCGATGCGGCGCTCGTCGAGATGCTCGACAAGATGGCCGGCGGCATCCCCGTCGAGGGCATGGAAGCGTTGCTGCCGGTGCTGCAGCCCGGCGAGTTGCAGTTGCTCACCGACGTTCTGCCCGCCGGGGCGCACGTGCTGATCTGCGACCCGGAGAAGGTCCGCACCCGTGCGAGCGATCTCGCCCGCACCGGGCAGGAGTTCCTCGAGGCGTCGTGGACGGCCGCCTCGATCGGTGGTGCGGCGCCGCTCGACACCTCGAACCTCAACGGGGTGGACGGCCGGAAGCTCGATCTCGGCGCGTCGGCCTACCGGTCGCTGCGTCAGGTGCGCGAGGCCGCGCAGGCCGCGGGCAGACCGTGGTGGACGCTCAGCCCGCTCGCCTCCGGTGCCGACACCGAACTCGTCCTCGACGTGCAGCCGGCCCCCGAGGTCCGCGGCTCCGAGGACCTGCTGTCGATGCTGTTCGTGAACCTGCGCGCCCACGTCACCACGGGGGGTCGCGCGGTGATCGTCGTCGCCGGTGCGGGCACCGGACAGCGCATCCTCGAGCGGCTGAAGGAGAACGAGGTCCCCGCCGCGAAGCTCGAACCGGGCACCGAACCGGTGCGCGGGCAGGTCGGCGTCATGCGCGGTTGCCTGCACGAGGGCGTCGTCCTCCCCGGCAACGACGACAACGTGGTGCCGGGGCTGGTGGTCGTCACCGAGGCCGACCTCACCGGTAACCGCGTGGTCACCGAGGGCCGCAAGACTCCCGTCAAGCGTCGCAACCAGGTCGACCCGCTCGCCCTGAACGCCGGTGACTTCGTCGTCCACGACCAGCACGGCATCGGCAAGTTCGTCGAGATGGTCGAGCGCACGGTCGGTGGTGCCCGCCGCGAGTATCTCGTCATCGAGTACGCGCCGGGCAAGCGGGGCCAGCCCGGCGACAAGCTGTTCGTGCCGATGGAGCAGCTCGACCAGCTCTCTCGGTACGTCGGCGGTGAGCTGCCGTCCGTCAGCAAGCTCGGCGGATCCGACTGGGCCAACACCAAGCGCAAGGCGCGCAAGGCGGTTCGCGAGATCGCCGGCGAGCTCGTGCGGCTGTACGCGGCGCGGCAGGCCTCGCCCGGCCATGCCTTCGCGCCCGACTCGCCGTGGCAGAAGGAGATGGAGGACGCCTTCCCCTTCACGGAGACACAGGACCAGCTCACGGTGATCTCCGAGGTCAAGGCCGATATGGAGAAGGCGGTGCCGATGGACCGCGTCGTGATCGGCGACGTCGGCTACGGCAAGACCGAGATCGCGGTGCGTGCGGCCTTCAAGGCCGTGCAGGACGGCAAGCAGGTCGCGGTGCTCGTCCCCACGACCCTGCTCGCGCAGCAGCACCTGCAGACCTTCACCGAGCGGATGGCGGCCTTCCCCGTGACGGTGAAGGGGCTGAGCCGATTCACCGACGTATCCGATTCGCGCGCGATCACCGAGGGCATGGCCGACGGCACCGTCGACATCGTCGTCGGCACCCACCGCCTGCTCCAGACCGGGATCCGCTGGAAGGACCTCGGTCTCGTGATCGTCGACGAGGAGCAGCGTTTCGGCGTCGAGCACAAGGAACACATCAAGGCGCTGCGCACGCACGTCGACGTGCTCACGATGTCGGCCACACCGATCCCGCGAACCCTCGAGATGAGCATGGCCGGGATCCGCGAGATGTCGACCATCCTCACCCCGCCCGAGGAGCGGCACCCGATCCTCACCTATGTGGGTGCGTACAACGACAAGCAGGTCGCCGCGGCGATCCGCCGGGAGCTGCTTCGCGACGGCCAGGTCTTCTACGTCCACAACCGGGTGAGCTCGATCGACAAGGCCGCCAAGCGACTCCGCGATCTCGTCCCCGAGGCGCGGGTCGCGGTCGCGCACGGGCAGATGAACGAGGAGACGCTCGAGAAGACGGTGCAGGGCTTCTGGCAGCGCGAGTTCGACGTGCTGGTGTGCACGACGATCGTCGAGACCGGCCTCGACATCTCGAACGCCAACACGCTCATCGTCGAACGTGCGGATTCGCTCGGTCTGTCGCAGCTGCACCAGTTGCGCGGCCGCGTCGGGCGTTCGCGTGAGCGCGGCTACGCGTACTTCCTGTACCCGGCGGAGAAGCCGCTGACGGAGACCGCCTACGACCGACTCGCCACGATCTCGCAGAACTCCGATCTCGGCGCGGGTATGGCCGTGGCCATGAAGGACCTCGAGATCCGCGGCGCCGGTAACGTTCTCGGTGCCGAACAGTCCGGCCACGTCGCCGGCGTGGGCTTCGACCTGTACGTGCGGCTCGTCGGCGAGGCCGTCGAGGCATACCGGGCCGCGGCCGACGGCCGCACGGTCACCACCGACGAAGCGCCCAAGGAGGTGCGGATCGACCTTCCCGTCGACGCGCACATCCCGGCCGACTACGTCGCATCCGACCGGCTGCGCCTCGAGGCGTACCGCAAGCTCGCCGCCGCGAACGACGACGCCGCGATCGCCACGGTCGTCGACGAACTCGTCGACCGTTACGGTCCGCTGCCCGATGAGGTGCAGCGGCTCGTGTCCGTCGGCCGGTTGCGGTTGCTGTGCCGCGAGTACGGCCTCGAGGAGGTCGCGGTCACCGGCACCCAGATCCGGATCTCGCCGATGGAGCTGCCCGACTCGAAGCAGATGCGGCTCAAGCGGTTGTACCCGGGAGCGCAGTACCGCGCGACGAGCGGTCTCGTGCAACTGCCGATCCCGCGGACCGGCGGGGTGGGATCGGATCGGGTGCGCGATGTGGCGCTGCTGCAGTACATCGCCGACTTCCTGCTCGCCCTCGACGGCAAGCCGCAGGGCTCGGTGGACCTGAACAGCGCGGCGACGGTGAATGCATGACCGACTACACCGCTCTCGCCGAGGCGGCGGCCGTGATGGACAGACTGTGGTCGTTCGGGGGATGGGAGGTCACCCAGACCCACGAGAGTCTGCGCCGCTATCTGATCGAGGAGACCTACGAGGTTCTCGACGCCGTCGAGTCGGGTGATCCGGACGAGCTCCGTGAGGAACTCGGCGACCTGCTGCTGCAGGTGCTGTTCCACTCCCGGATCGCCGAGGCGAACGGGCAGTTCACGGTCGACGACGTGGCGGCGACGCTCGTCGCCAAGCTGGCCGCGCGCAGCCCGCACCTGACCAACGGGCACACCGGTCCGCTCGACGTCGCGGAACAGGAGGCGGCGTGGGAGATCGCGAAGAAGGCGGAGAAGGCCCGGGCGTCGTGTCTCGACGGGATCGCGATGGCGCAGCCCGCACTCTCCTTGACGGACAAGGTGATCGAGCGTGCCACTCGGGCCGGCCTTCCCGCACATCTCGTCCCGGCCGAGTTGCGGTTGGTACGAGTCACCGGGGACGGTGATGCGGAGAGCGCGCTGCGCAGTGCCACAATGCATTTCGTGGCGGCCGTGCGGGCGGCAGAGAAAGCGGCCCATGCCGACGGCGTGCCCTACGGCGCCCTGGATACCGATGCGTGGGAACGTTACTGGGAGAAGTGAAATCCGGTGGATGCGTCGTCGAGGCGCCTCGGCTCCGCGCGGGCGCGTAGCGCTGGAGCGACGGGCCGGCCTCGGAGGAGTCCGGCGACCCCGCCCGCGTCCAGGGCTCGGCGGTATACCGACATGGCCTCGCGCGCTGCCTCGACGGTCTCGTCCACGTCGGTGTCGGTGTGCGCTGCCGAGATGACGAACGATTGACCGAGCACTCCGCGCGTGAGCATCTCCTGCAGGAACAGCGTGCGGAACTGCTGTGACGGCTGCAGATCCGGATCGCGGGTGACGAAGATCAGGCAGGAGGGCCGCCCGAGCACCTGGACGTACCGTTCGACGCCGAGATCGGACGCCGCCGCATTCACCGCATCCGCGAGCCTGCGACCGGCCGCCTCCATCCGTCCGATCGGATCCTCGGTGGCGTACGCGCGCACCACCGCGCGGAAGGCGGCCAGCCCCCCCGATTCGGGTCCGTGCGTGGTCGACAAGAGGAACACGCGGTCGCTGTCGGTGCGCAGACCACCGAGCTCCATGAATTCGCGCCGGCCTGCCAGGGCGGCGACGGGGAAACCGTTCCCCATGGCCTTGCCCCAGCACGACAGGTCCGGGCGGATGCCGTACACGCCCTGTGCTCCGTGTTCGGACCAGCGGAAGCCCGTGATCATCTCGTCGAAGATCAGCAGCGCACCGTGGTGATCGCACAATCGGCGTACACCTTCGAGAAAACCGGGAGCCGGTTCGGCGAGGGCCGTCGCGGCCTCGAGGATCACGCAGGCCGTCGGCTGTGCCGACAATGCCCGCTCGAGAGAGCCGAGGTCGTTGTACCGGAACCGATGTGTGTGTTCACAGGTCTCGTCCGGGATCCCGGACTTCATGGCCGTCGTTCCGATGAACCAGTCGTCGACCGAGAAGAAGGGCTGATCGCATGCCACGACGTGCCGACGACCGGTGACCGCACGTGCCAGTCGTACCGCGGCAGTGGTCGCATCGGACCCGTTCTTCGCGAACTTCACCATGTCTGCGGCGGGTACGAGGGCGAGGAAGTCCTCGGCGGCGGCGAGTTCGAGGGTCGTCGGCCGAGTGAAGTTGGTCCCGTTCGTCACGGCGGCGGTGACGGCATCGACGACGGGTCGATAACCGTGCCCCAGAGTGACCGAGCGTAGTCCCATGCCGTACTCGACGTAGTCGTTGCCGTCGGCATCCCATACTCGGGCACCTGCTCCTCGTTCGAGCACGGGGGTGATGAACTCGGGGTATTGGTCCGACCCTCGGGCGTAGGTATGAGCGCCGCCGGGGACGAGATCGTGAAGGCGTGCCTGAAGTTCGGCCGATCGAGCGAAGGATCGACCGTGATGTTCGGACGGGTGCGTCATGAGCGAACTCCACCGCTCGAAGAATCGTCGAGAATCCGATTGTGTCATCAGCACTGTCGAACCTCGTGGGGAACGAGTGAATTCGACGTTTCCTGTCTCCGTATCTCTCCGCTCGTCGTCCGCGGGAGACGGGCGCTCACAGAATCGGGTATTGTTCGGTACGGATCGTCCTTCCTTGTCGGACCGGACAATTCGGTCCGACAGTCAGATATTTCTCCGACCGTCCGAAGTTCGCGAGTGCCCGAAGGTGCCGACATGACGAATCGCGTCCTCTCTCCGATCGGCGGTGCTTCGTGTGAGGTTCGCGTTCTCCTCGAGAACGGGGAGTACTGGCTCAACAACAAGGGCGACCTCGCAATTCTCGACGAGACCGTACGGCGGTTCGCCGAGCGATGGCCGCACGCCCGGATCGGGGTGCTGACCTCGGCGCCCGCGTTGCTGCGAGCCTATGAACCGCGTGTCGACGCGATCTGCTACCAACGGGGTGGAAGTTGGCCGCGCCGACGCCGACGGCCGGGGCCGGCAAGCCTGCTGGGCCCCGGGATCGCGGGTGCTCCGATGAATGCTTGGGACGCTGCGGTCGCTGTGCCCGGCCGAATCACCCGGCGGGTGCGGCATGTGAGGGGAACAGCGGACGAAGACCGGACGGTGCCGGATGCAGTGGCCACCGCTTCCGTGGTGGTTGCGATCGGAGGCGGATACATGACCGACATCGACCGGTTCCAGACGGAACGGACCCTGACATTGCTCGAGCGGGCCGCAGATCTGGGAATTCCCACCGCGATGACGGGACAGGGGTTCGGTCCGCTCACCGCGCCCGACCTGCTCGAGCGGGCCGCGCAGGTTCTGCCGCGAGTGGATCTGATCGGGCTCCGCGAAGACCTGCGCGGACCGGAACTGCTGCACTCCCTGGGTGTCCCTGCGGACCGCGTCGTGGTGACGGGGGACGACGCGGTGGAACTCGGTTACTCCACGCGGCGAGCGGAACTCGGTACGGATCTCGGCGTATGTCTGCGAGTGGCCGAGTATTCCCCGGTCGGTGCCGCGATCAGCGACGCGGTGGGACGTGCGGTGCGCGAGAAGGCCGCTGCCCATGCCGCCCACCTCGTCCCGCTGATCGTGTCCGAACACGACGCAGAGGACCGAAGGTCGACGATGCCACTGCTCGCCGAGTATTCGGGGACGATCCCGCCGCTCGGCAGGTTCGCCGGCGCACGGGCACTCTCGCACCGGGTGGGGCGGTGCCGAATGATCGTCACCGGTGCCTACCACGTGGCCGTCTTCGCGCTGTCGCAAGGGATCTCGGTCGTAGGGCTCTCGACATCGCGTTACTACGACGACAAGTTCGCCGGATTGAGCTCCATGTTCGGTACCGGAATCGAGACCGTCCGGCTGGACGAGGACGGAATGCCGGACCGCCTCCGTGCGGTGATCGGAAAGGTCTGGGCCGACGCGCCGGACATGCGTAGTGAGCTGCTCACGCGCGCGGAGCGGCAGATCCGCGCGAGCCGTGCGGTCTTCGACCGCATCGGCGACCTCGTGGAGCTGCCGGTCAGCGCGCGGCGCGATCCGCAATCCGATCCTTCTCCGCCGCCCACATCTCCGCGGTGATGGCCCAGAGGTGGTGATCCTTCCGGGAGCCGCCCACATCGAGATAGCCGACCATGGTGCCCTCCCGGCGCATCCCGGTCTGCTCGGCACAGTGCGCCGCAGGAACGTTTCCCACGCACACGGGTGCGGTGATGCGGTGCAGCCCGAGGGGACCGAACCCGTAGTCGGCGAGCATCCGGGCGGCGGCCAGGGCGACACCCTTGCCGGCGAGGGTCGAATCGATCCATACCCCCGCCTCTGCCAGACCCGCCCACCGGTCGATATGTTCGAGATTGAACTGTCCGGCGAACAGGCCGTCCACCTCGATGACCAAGGGCAGGGCACGTCCTGCCCGGGCCTCGCTGCGGGCGTGCAGGTACTCGTCGACCCATGCCTGCTCGCTGTGGCGTTCCTCCCAGGGAAGCGAGGACGAGGTCCAGAACGGTTCGATGAACCGCCGGTCGCGGATCCGGAGTGCTTGCCAGCGAGACCAGTCCGACAGACGGGGTGACCGGAGGACGAGGCGATGCCCCGACACCTCGACGGGACCCAGTCGCACACACAGGCTGTAACCCTGCTTGCACCGGAGCCGGTGGCGCAGGGGGCGGGTATACAGTCTTCCCGCCGTGGTGAGCACCACGAACGGCCTGGGACGCTTCATGCGTTCACCTCTGCTGGGCGACTCCGACGGGGCGGACAATGAAACGGCGACCACCGGCGGTGGAGGGTGTGGATCCAGCGTACTCGCCGGGACGGGAAGGATTCGGTCGGAACGGCCGAATCGGCCGGACGGGAACCGGACCGAACGGGACGAACGCCGCACGACGGTCCGAACATCCGTCCGGTCGCGTCCTCCGGTGATAGCGTCCGTACAAGGGACGGGGACCGAATCGAAAGAGGCGACACATGATCCGGCCCGACAGCGACATTCCACCGCCGCCCGCTACCCACCGTCGAGTGCCGTGAGCGCGCGTCGCGTCGCCCTGGTCCACGAACGGTTCACCGAGATCGCAGGCTCGGAGCAGGTCGTCGAACAAATGGCGGTGCAGTGGCCGCAGGCGAGGGTCCACGTCCCGATCGCCCGACCGTCCGGTATCCCGTCCCGGCTGCGCACACGGATCGACACGACGTGGCTCGACGGGCTCTACCACCTATCGGGGGAACGTTCGTACGCCCCTCTTCTTCCCTTGATGGCGAGAAGCTTTCGAAGCATGAAGCTCGACCGCGCCGATATCGTCGTCATCAGCCACCATGCCTTCGCAAGCCAGGCGGTCTTCGCCACGACGGCACCGACGATCGCATATGTGCACAGTCCGGCACGGTGGGCATGGGACGCATCGTTGCGTGAGGGCGAGGGCGGTGGTCGTCCGGGAGGAGTCGCACTCGGGTTGCTCGCCGTATCCGCGCGGCGTGCCGAACTTGCTGCCGCGCCCCGGTTGTCTCGTATCGTGGCGAACTCCACCACCGTCGCCGACCGCATCCGCCGGTGGTGGAACCGCGACTCCGTGGTCGTCCACCCACCGGTCGACACCGAAGCATTCACCCCCGACAGCGGTGTGCCGCGGGAGGACTTCTTCCTGCTCGCGGGACGCCTCGTTCCGTACAAGCGGCCGGACCTGGCGATTCGGGCGGCGAACACTGCGGGGACGCGTCTCGTGGTCGTGGGTGACGGTCGCAGTACGGAGCACTGCCGGAAGATCGCAGGGGAGACGGTGGCCTTCCTCGGACGCGTTCCGCACAGGCAGCTGGTCGACATGTACCGACGCTGTCGTGCAGTGGTGATGCCCGGTCTCGAGGACTTCGGGATCGTGCCTGTCGAGGCGATGGCCTGCGGCACACCGGTGATCGCCCTGGGCGCGGGCGGAGCTCTCGACACCGTTCTACCCGGATCGACCGGGCTGCACGTGTCCGGCGGCACCGATGCGGAACTGGTCGACAACTTCGCCACCGCGATGAGGGATTTCGACGGGAGGAATTACGATCCCGGGAGGATCCGATCGCAGGCGGAGACCTTCTCCCGGCGCATGTTCCGGGAACGGATGCGAGATGTCGTCGATCAGGTGACGAGATGACACGGTCGACCGGAGGTGTCATCCGGCGGGGCGCCGATCACCGAGTGGTTCCGTTTCCACCGTGCCCTTCGTGGTGACCCGCAATCGCCAGTACCGTCCGTCGTCGTCCCGGAGGATCGGACCCGACCCGGGCCGATCCGACAGCCACGATCCGTCGGCGAGGATCGCGGACAGCGTTTCGCCGTCGCTGTTCTCGGCTCGCAACAGATCTCCGTCGTCGACCGCGCGGGTCACCACGGGCCCTACGAAGGTCCCACCCGAGAGGACGCCGCGCCCGACGACGTTCCAATCCTCGGGGAAAGTGGCGAGGTCGATGTCGGTGGACGCGCTCGAAACGAGATTGACCGCGGTGCCTTCCGGGCACCCTTCCGGGTCGATGCGCAGTTCGGTCGGAAACACCTCGGTGTCCGGATCGAAGCGCACGTTGGCGAGATAGGGCTGGCGGCAGTAGATCAGATCCAGACACACGCTCCGGGCTGCGATCTTGCAGTTGACCAAGCCCAGTTGGGAGGGCCCGCCGCGGCCGCGTTCACCGACGGACAGAGCGGTGTCCGCCCCTTCGAACCACACGTTGGTCAGCCACCAGTTGTTGGCGGCACCGTCGATGCGGATGTGCCGGTCGGTCGTCCTCGGATCGTTGTCGGACACGAATTCGACATCGGTCAGGGACAACCCGGCGTTGTGATCGTTTCCGGTGCCCAGGACCCCGATGTAATTGTTCGTCAGTTTCGAGGCCGTCAGATAGTTCTGGATACACGAGGTGACCATCCCGATTCCGAAATTGTTGATGTCGCAGTCGACGAAGGTGGTTCCGCCCGTGTTCCCTTCCAGGACCACGCCCTGCTGGGCGCGGTAGAGCGGGAAGTTCTCACTGAGATGGCTTCCTCGCAGGACCACCGAATCGAACGAACACCGGAACGAACCGGACAGTGACACGGCGACGGCTTCCGGACCCGTCAGATAGACACCGAGACGTGCGAAGCGGACACGGTGCCGATCACGAAGCGAGATCAGCGGTCCGCCCCCTTCGTAGAACACGATGGTGACGTCGCCGCCGTCCCCGGTCACCGTGGAGAAGTCCGGCAGATCGGGCCAGGCGGTGACGCGGTAGTAGCCGGCCGGGAGGTACAGGACAGCGGGCCCGTCGCCCGCGGAGGCCGCACGGGCGATTGCTTCGGTGTCGTCTGCCGTACCGTCACCCACAGCACCGAAGTCACGGACGTTGCGTCGCTGCGACACGCTCGACACCTCGGGAACCTCCCGTTCGACATCGGGGACCGGTGCCCGCGGCGAGCAGGCCAGGGGAAGTGCTGCCGCGGCGCCGAACGACGCGGCGAGCATTTTTCGCCGGTTGAACACCATATCGGCCATTCTCGTCCGCCTGGAGGGACGCTAGGGGGAATACGCGAGTCCGAGATCCGCTGCCGACCGGGAACTCCGGCGCTTTCTGGCTCGAACGGATCGGCGAGTACGTGCCGTGTCGGTCGTAACGGCCCCGAGGAGTCTTGCTCCGGACGCGCCGAAGACATCCGCAGCGGCTTGCACCCGGGGCGCTTTCGTGGTGCCGAGTCGAACCACGGCGATCGATGCGTCGCAATGCGTCGAGATATCGAGCGCGGCAGAGTCCGTGAGCACCGGAGCGGCGACCACGAGAATGTAGTCGAAGCGATCCTCCAGCGCCGAGAGAAGGCCGGCGAACCGATCCGTTGTCAGCAGGTCCGACGTGCGCTCGTCGGCGGCGCCGAGTGGGACGATCGAAACCCCCGACTCCGACCGGACGGGAAATTCGGTCAGTGGCGGGTACTCGTCCCGCAGCCATTCGGCGACTCCGGGTACCGACTGCATATCGAGAAGTCGAGTGACGCCCTCGCCGGACGTGTCGGCATCGATCAGAGCGACCCGAGCGCCCGTGTCCGCCAATGCCTTGGCGAGCCGCGTGGCGACGCGCGGGTCGGACTCCTCGGTGAAACTCGTGAACATGACCACCAGCCGATCCCGGCCCTGGCGTGCTGCGGTGATGTGTGCGCGCAGCCGCCCCACATCTCTCGTCGCGTCGATGCTGTGAGATGAGATCGTACCCAGGACCGGCACGCCCGCGGAACGGGCGAGCTGATCCGGGGTGCGGACCGTCGGATCGAGCTTGTCCCGGAAGAAGGCGAGCAGGAAGCCGAGGCCGAGTCCGGCGATGATGCCGAGTGCGAGATTGCGTTTCGCGTTCGGGCCGATGGGTTCGGTGGGCAATGTGGCCGGATCGACGACAGACACGCGGGCGGCCGGCGCCGCACCGACCACGGTCGTTTCCATCTCTGCGACGAGCTGCGCGAATTCGTCCGAAACGGCACGGGAAAGCTGACGTGCCGTTTCGGGAGTGGAGTCGGTCACCGAGATCTCGAGCAGGGTGGTGGCCGGCGGGAACGTCGCCGACACCTTGCCCTGCAGTTCGCTCGGTGAGATGGTCGAGCCGAGCCGGTCGGCGACTCGCTCGGCGACGGTGGCCCCCGTCGCGACATACGGATACGACGTGATGCGCTGTTGCGCTGCGAGGCCGCCCTGATAGGAGTCGTTGACCGATGTGCCGGTCGCCATCGATACATACATGCGGGTCGTCGACACGTAGACGGTCGGGATTGTGGACGTGTATGCCCAGGCAAGGGCCGCGCAGGCGAGGGCCGTCGCGAGAATGATGTGCCACCTGCGGCGCACGATTCCCAAGTAGTCACTCAATGCCATGGTTGCACCCCTCTTCTCATTCCCCGACGACTGCGCTGGACGTGTGTGTTGACGGAGCTGTGGCTGCCGTGGAGGTGGTGCGTTTGCGGTATTCGCGAACGGTCATGTCGACGAGCCAGACCAACACGACGAGCTGGAGGGATTTGCCGATCACCTCCATGCTGCCGAGGAACCCCCGTTCGAAAAGGATCGGGGATGCCGTAATCGCCAGTCCCAGGGCCACCACGACGATGTGTCGGGCCTGCAACGCCCGCACGCCGAGCAGGAGCAACCCGAGGGTGAACAGCACACCGACGGCGACACCCGGGTATCCGGCGATGACGAATCCCTCGTTGATGTTTCCGTCGGCGAGGGAAACCGAGATCCGGCTCATATCCATGGACGACCCCCGCACCTCGACGGCCCAGGCGGTCCCGGATCGTAGCTTCTCGGCGCCGAGGAGCTGTGCGGGAATCAAGCTCTGGAGACCGTGCTGGGCGACTTCCAGAGGAGTCATCCACGGACGCATGACCATGTAATAACTGTCCGTAGCAGCTTCGAGCAGATCGAATCGCCGCAGGATGCTCAGATACGGCTGTACCGACGGAGGATAGGCCGAATCCCGTGGCAACGCCTCTGCTCGTACGTAGTCGGGTTGTTTGATCGACTGCAGCCACCCGAACGCGCCGATACCCACAGCCGAGATCAGGACGATGCCCACGACTCGCAGACGGGACCAGCCGTGTAAGGCGAACCGGACGGCCACGGCCATGGCGGCACTCATGACGGGTGTCTTCGACTCGACTGCCACCGTCCACAACAACTCGATCGTGAGCAGCGCAGCGAGCAGGACGAATGTCGTTCTTCGGTCCGTGGGCCGGATGAAGATGATCAGCCCGACCGCGCCGACCGTGGCGAGTTGTGCGACGAAGCCGAGAACAGGATCGGCGCTCTGAACGTCTCCGGCTTGACCGGTCGATCCCGTGAGGTACATGACAGCGCGCCCGACGATGCCTATCGCGTACACGGTTGCAAGAGTGGGAACGAAGTCGGCGGTGGATTGCCGGGAGGGAGTGGTCCGGGGGCGGCGGTGAGTCCAGATCACATAGGCCACTACGGCACCGGCGTATACCCACAGGCCGAATGCCACCGGCTGCAGAACTTCCGAGATGCCGCGGTCGTAGCCGATCGCAGCGAGGCGCGGATCGGCGATGTTGTCCGCGTATCGCGGTTGCGGCTGCACTGTCAACAGCACCAGAGGGCGTGCGACGTAGGACAGGGCCCAATAGACGGCCTGCGCGATCAAGAACACCCTCGCGACGCCGGGGATGAAGGCGGCCGCTACGACGATCGCGATCAGAGCCGTGCTCACCAGGGCGAGCTGGATGTCGGGAGAGTTCACGGCGTACCCTTCCCTGTCCCGGATCCGACCGTGCCCGACGTCGACGATCCCTGCGCGTCCCTGCCCTCGAGTGCGGCGACGATCTCGCGTGCGCGGTCGACGTACCGATGGTTGCCGGTCACGATGCGGCGGTGTCCGGCCTCGGCGACGGCTCGCGCACGCTCAGGACGACGGTCACACCACCGGAGGATCTCGTGCAGCTCGTCCACCGCGGAGAACAGCAGACATTCCCGGCCCTCGGTGAGAAGGGCGGCATGCTCGTCGGTGCGTTGCCCGACGAACAATCCGCCCGCGGCCGGCACCTCGAAGGTGCGGCAGGTGTGCGTGTCCCGATTGTCGGAGTTGAGGAGAACCAGATTCGCCGTCACCGATGCGATCGCGGTGGAGAAATGTTCCCCGTACACCGGGCCACGCACCATGGCGTGGGTGTGACGCAATTCGGGCACGCGTCTCCAACCGGGGCCATGGACGAGCATCCTCTCCCCGTAACGTCCGGCCAGGGCGAGAACGGCGGAACGGCGATCGGGACGGCAGTTGCCGACGAAACCGAGTAGGTACCGCTGTGGGTCCCGACGTGCCGAAAGGCGGTGCCAGGCGGGATCATAGGCGCTCAGCACGAATTTCACGGCGGCTCCTCGGGTGGCGAGTTCCGGGACGTTGTGCCGTTTGGTGGTGACCACGAGATCCCACTCGTGTTCGTGCCGAAGATAATCCGGCGTCGTGTTGTACGGGTTCGACGCGTCGTCGGGGCTGTAGTGCACGTGCAGACGGGCAGGCGTATCGAGCAATCGGATCTGGTCGAGATGCACTGTCCGGAAACAGAACAGCACATCGGGAGACAGGGTGGTAGCAACCGATTCGATCCGGCGATGTACGGACCCGAGGTCCCACGGAGCGCGTTGCCGGCGCACCTTCGAGTAGAACCACGGTGGCGAGAATCGGGTGGGTAGGGTCACGGCAGTGGTGTCCACGACGACCACGTCGTGCCCCGCCTGACGGAATCCGTCGGCCAGCGAGCGGGCGTTGCTACCCACCCAGTCGTCGCCGACGAAGAGGATCCTCATCGTTTCTCTCCCTTGCAGGTGGGGACGCCGATCTCGTCGACGTTCTCGTCGGAGGGCCGGGTACGCCTCTCCTGCAGCACGAGATGCCTGGTCCGGAGGAGGTACCACAACGCAACGCTGAACTCGCATGCCACAGTGCCGTAGACGAGCGCCCACACGGAGTGGGTCCGGAACGCCACGTAGAGCGCAAGAGCAGCGACGCAGGTACCGACGATGGAGCCGATCAGTACACCGGAGGTGTCTTCGCGTACCGGCAGGACAGCTGTGGTGACGAGCGAACTCAGAGCCGTGGCGGGAAGTATGAGTGCCTCTACGCGCAGGAGTGGGACGGCATGAACGAATTCGCTTCCGAACACGAGCCGCACGATGAGCGGCGCGGCGACCCACAGCGCCGCGGTCGCGACGACAGCGATGCCCACGCAGACAAGCATGGCGAGGCCTGCGCGCCGCCAGAATCGTTCGTCGTCACTGCTGCGCGCCATCCGTGGCAGCAGAGCGAAGCCGATCGGATCGAGCATGGACTGCACGGCGCGCACGAGTCGGTCACCGGCCGAATACAAACCCAGGGACGCGGCGTCGAGCACGGAAGAGTAGATGGCTGCAGCTCCCTGACCGTAACTGACCACCAGGAGGCGAGACGTGAATACGGGGGCGGCCATGCGCACGGTGGGCACGACCCGGCACGGCCGGGCCGGACGCCCGTACTTGTGGAGCGAATCCCACCAGGTGAGCGCGACGGTGAGGATCGACGATGTGAGCATGCACAGCATGGCGACGGATGCGCTCGGATAACGAGGCAATACCAGCAACAACAAGGCAAGATAGGCGAGTCGGCCGACCCCCTGGTAGAGCGTGGAGGCCACGAATCGGCCCTGTCCGATGAGGATCCAGTCCTCGGAGATCGACCAGAAGCCGCCCGCGAACAGACCGAGCAGGATCATGTGGATGTGAGGATCGACTTCGACCGTCGATCCGGCGAGGAGTGCGGCGCCCAGCGTGACGAGCACCGTCACACGAATGGCGAGGTAGTCGCCGCGGATCTGATTGACATCGCTGGTGGGAACCTTCGCTGCCAGGAATTGAGTGATTCCCAGATCGACGAGCAGTGATCCGATGAAGTAGGCCGACATCCCGATCGCCAGCAGGCCCAGACCCTCGGGACCGAGGACGCGGGCGATCAAGGGCAGGGTCACAGCCGTGACGAGATACTGGCCGTACTTACCGAAGCTGACCAATCCGATGTCCCGTACGAGAGTGACAGCACGCGTCATCCGGCGTTCTTCGCTCACGAGGTGCTCACCTCCTCGCGGAGGGCGCACCGACCGTACCCAGGAAACGTGCGACCGCCCGCGCGGACTCGGTGATATCGAAGCATCCGGCCCGCTGCCTGCCGGCAGCAGCGAGGCGACAGCGAAGTTCGCGGTCACGAATGAGCGTGTCCAACGCCGCGGTGAGTGCGCGTCGGTTGCCGGCGTCCACGAGCAGTCCGTTCACGCCCGACTCGACGATCTCGGCAGGGCCGCCCGGCCGAGAAGCGATCACCGCGCATCCGGCCCGCATGCCCTCCACGACGACCTGACCGAACGGTTCGGCAAGGACTGAGCAGTGCACGAGGATATCGGCACGTCGCATGTATTCTTCGGGGTCTTCGACGTGGCCCGTGAAGGTCACCGGAAGATCGAGCTCTGCGGAAAGTCGTTCGAGATGCTCGCGGTAGGACTCTTCACCGAAGAAGGTGCCGCCGACGAGATAGATGCGCGAGGGCCGCACCGTCGTATCCGCCGCGGCCCGCAGGAATACGTCCTGACCCTTCCACGGCGTGAGTCGTCCGACAACCGTGACGATCGTCCCCGCCGGATCGTGTTGCTCGGGATGAGGGGTGGCCGGTGTGAGGTCTACTCCGGGATATGCCACGAGGGCGCGCCGGCGGGGGAAGAGCGACGACATCGTGGATCTGCTGTTGGCGATGTAGCCCCGGCTGAGGACTCGTCCCAGGATGCGTACGACCGGAGCGAGTACGCGTCCGAAGTATTCCGTGGAGACCCGGTCGTGCACGTGCCAGACGAGGGGGAGCTTCGCCCGCCACGCTGCCACGGCCCCCATGATCAAGGCCTTGGAGCTCTCGGCGATGAGCACCGTGGCCCCGGTGTTCGTAGCGACGTCACCGAGATCCCAGCCGACTCGGACCAAGCGGAACGCCCCCGCGAACAATCGGGTGAGGCGGGGGTCGGTGATCGTCATCTTCCTGCTGTCGAACGTGCGGGACAGGATCCGAGTGTCGAATCCGTCCGCGCGCATCCGCTGGGCCATCGGACCGTCCTGCGCGTACGCTACGGCGACGTCGATGCCGAGATCCCGCAACGCGAGTGCCAGTCGGGCCGTAGCGATCTCCGCGCCGGACGGAGCGGCCGTGTGGGTGACGAAAAGGATCTTGGTCACGACGTCAGCTCCTTGTACAACGCGACGTGTCGTTCTGCCGCCGTACCCCACGAGAACGTCTCTGCGTGCGCACGGCACTGCTGCCGCCCCGGCGCCCGCCCCGAGAGAGCCGTTGCGATCCGGTCTGCCAGCGCTTCGGGATCGCCGGCGGGAACGATCAGTGACGGATCGAGTCCCCGCACTGCGTCGGGTAGTCCGCCACAGTCCGTGACGACCGGCACGCGACCGGCCGCCAGCGATTCGAGCGCGATCAGCCCGAAGCCTTCGAGTGCTACCGAAGGGACGACCGTCACCGCCGCCTCTTCGTACAGGCGGCTCAGCCGGACGTCGTCGACGTGACCTTCGAAGGTGACGGAACTGCCCACTCCGGAGCCGGCGGCTTGCGTGCGCAGCGCCGCTTCCTCGCTGCCGGTGCCGACGATCACGAGGCGCGCGTCGGGATGCGCAGCAAGAACGTCAGGCCAGGCACGGAGCAGGAGGTGCACACCCATTCGCCGTTCGAGGCGCCGAACGCACAGCACAGCACCCGACGAGGCGGGGACCTCCGAAGTTCGGAAACGATCGAGATCGACTCCGGGGGGAACGATCCGGATGCGTTCTTCCGGAACACGATACGAATGCGTGAGCACATCCCGAAAGTGTTTCGACAGCACAACATATCGGTCCGCGTCCGCGTATCGGATCCGCTCGATCAGGTACTTCGAGTATGCGGCTGTCCTCCCCGAACCTGCCATCAGGCTCTCGGCTGCCCAGGGGCCGTGAAAATGCACCACGAGTGGATGTCGGCCCTGGCGACCGCGAGCGGGGCGACCGTAGAGGCCGAAGTGGCGATCGATGATCGCCTCCCGTGGCAACACGGTGTGGTCCCGGAAGGCGGTCCAGGCACGACGAAGGGTGGATCCGCCGATGGGTCCCCAGCTGTGCCCATCGACTTCGGGGTTGCCGAAGGCAGCCGCCGAGACGTCGACGTCCGGACGCCGGCGCAGGGTTCGGTAGAGATCGGTGAAATACCGGTTCAATCCGCCCGGAACCGCAGTGAACCACTCGGATCCGGTCATATGGACACGGAGTGCGTCGGCGGGACCGCAGGCGGGGGAAGTCACGGCCCGACCGCTGTCGTCGACTGCTCCGTGCCGGTGTTCTCGTCCAGCAGCCGACCCCGTGAGGATGCGCTGCGGTCCCTGCCGAAATGCGGGTACTCTCCCACACAGGCTCGAGTCGGTACTTCCCGCGATCGGTCGTCCGGGTGGTGGAACCCCTCCGGCGACGGAACTCGAACGTCACGGAGGGTTCTCATGTCCGCCACGATCTCGATCTGTGTCCCGGCGTACAACGCTGCCCGGACGCTCGAGGCGACTCTGCATTCGATCCTCGAGCAGGATGCCGACCTCGACGTCCTGGTGCTCGACAATGCGACCCGGGACGGTACCGCAGATATCGCACGTTCCTTCGACGACCCGCGCCTCCGGGTGGTCCGTAACGACGAGGTGCTGTCGATCGGTGACAACTGGAACAAGGCGGTCGCCCTGTCCACCGGCGAGCTCGTGAAGATCGTGTGCGCAGACGATGTGCTCCGTCCGGGATCGATCGAGGCGCAGGAGAAGGTGATGGTCGACCCCACGATCGCCCTCACGTCGGCCCGATTCGATGTCATCGACGAGGCCGGCGAGATCCGGGAGAGCGGCTTGGGCATACCGGGACTGGAGGGCCTGCACACGCCTCGCGCCCTGATCGGCACAATCGTGCGGCGCGGACCGGCCGACTTCGGTCCCACGGCGGCCGCGATATTTCGTCGTGAGCACTTCGACCGGGTAGGGGGCTTCCGTGGTGACCTGGTGTTCCCCATGGACGTGGACCTGTTCGCTCGCGTTGCGACATTCGGAATGTTCTTCGGTATGCCGGAACGGGTGGCTGCATGGCGGGACTCGACGTTCAACCTGTGCAGTCGAACGTCGTCGTTCAGCAAGTTGACGGACATGATGCGCTTCCATCACCGAATCGCAAGGGATTACCCGGACTTGGTTTCCTTCGGAGACGTGATCGCCGGCGACGCTCGTCTGGCGCGCGCAGCGCTGGAACGTGTGTCGGTACGGTCCCGTGGGCTGCTCGCGGTGCTGCGTGGCTGACCACTCGGCGACCGGTACGGTGCGCTGAACCGGCTGTGTGCATCATCGCCCCTTCATCGTGATCACCGCGGACACGGTGCGCAACAGGATCTTGATGTCGAACCACAATCCCCAGTTCTCTATGTAGAAATTGTCGTAGCGGGCGCGAGCAGCGATCGAGGTGTCGCCACGTAGCCCGTTCACTGCCGCCCATCCGGTCAGTCCGGACGGAACACGATGTCGCGCAGAATAGTTCGGAATAGTCTCACCGAACCGGTGAACGAAGTGCGGTCGCTCCGGTCTCGGTCCGACAAGAGTCATGTCACCGCGGACGATGTTCCACAGCTGTGGTAGTTCGTCGAACGACGTCGCGCGCAGGATCTTGCCGAGGCGACCGAGCCGGGCATCCTGTGCGATACACCAGTTCGTTGCGGATTCGTTCTCGTCCAACGGTTTCAGCGTGCGGAACTTCAACAGGTCGAACTCTCGTCCGTCCAAGCCCACTCGCCGTTGTCGAAACAGTATCGGAGCCGACCGATCCGAGAACCACACCGCCACCGCGGTGAGTACCAGCAGTGGTGTCAGCGCTACCAGGATGACGGCGCTGAAGACCCGACTCGTCCACAGCTTGATCTTCCACCTCAGGGAACGGTGAGCCGCTCGGCGCACCCGCATGAGGGGCATCGCCCCGATGCGTTCCATGTCGCCGCTCACCGCCGTGATCTCCCACAGCCGGGGGACGAGGTATATCTCGCAATCGAGACGGTCGCACTTGCGGACGATCTTCAACATATCGCAGTCGCGAGTGAACGAGAAGGCGAGAATGGCTGTTTCGATCCTGTTGGCGCTGAGAAACTCCCGTAGCCTTCCGCTCAACGGCAGGACCGGCACGTCGACCCGGCGCACGGTGTCGGGCCTGGGGTCGTCGTCGAGCAGACCGACCAACTCGAGGCCGCAGGCCGGTTCGCCGACTATCTCCTCCGCCAGCATCCCGGCGATGTCGCCACCCCCCACGATCACTGTCCGTCGACGTCGTCGTGAATTGCGTCGTACGTGCCGTTCCATTGCGTACGTGCCGATTCGGGACACCGTCGACGCGGTGAACGCGAGCGCAGTCAGCCTGACGGCTCCGAAAGACGAACCATATGGCTGGAACATGAGTGCTGTGATCACCCCGGCCAAGGTGACTGCGGCGAGTATCCGGGGCAGATCGTCGAGCACCGAAAGGGTCAGGTGGGAGCGATAGGCTCCCATCATCGCCATGAGCAGGACGAGGGTCGTCGCGGTGGGGAGTGGCCTGTCGGCCCCGGTGAGCGCAAGCGTCCCCGAAAGGACGGCGAGATCCGAGATCGGTGTGGACAGAGTGATGTGCGCCCGAATCCGTGAGCCGAGATGGCGCCGCGGATGTGGTGTCGGAGTAGGCGACTGGGAAATAGAGAGGGTGGCCTCGTCGAAGACCGGTGAGGGCCGGAGAGGCGCGACCTGTCGGGCACGACGCGTGTTGGTGGTCACGACGGTCTCCCGAATCCGATGCTCATCCGTGCAGGTCCCGAGGGGGGAAGGGTGCTCGTCCCCATCAGATCGCCGAGCGTGCTCCATCGACCTTCCAGTTCCGGATAGTGTTCCTGCACCTCGATCAGCAGGTCGGGCAGAGTCAGAAGCACATGATCGGGTCGACGACGCAGAAGTTGTTCCGGTGAAATGATCGGAATATCGGTACCCGGCATGCGTCGCCCTTGCTTTGCGGGAGACGCGTCCGCGACGCCTGCGACGAGACGCCGGTTCAGGCGAGCGCGGGCGAACAATGAGACTGCTCGGGATGCGGCACCGTAGGCGTACACGCTGCATCCGCGACGATTCATCGTTGTGAGCAATGTTCTCAGCGCGACGGACTGGCCGTCAGCCGTGTCCTGCAGTGCACGCGCGGCGGTGGGGTCGGTGATGCCGGCCTCCCTCTCGTGGGCGAGAATCTGTCGTACCGAGAGCGGCAGTGTCCGGGGCACGGTGGGAGTCGCGGCGACGAGGACGGTGCCACCGTAGAGATCGAACGTCCACGCGTCGGCCACATGCAGGCCGGCGTGGGCGAGAAGGCGCCGTGCAGTGGTCAGCGAGTAGTAGGCGAAATGACCGTGCCGTAGGGCAGTCCACTGCCGGTGCGCGAGTATCGCTGTGAACGTGTGGAACTGAAGCAGCAGAACGCCGTCCGCGGTGAGAGCGGCAGCGCGCTGCCGGAAGGCGGCCCTCTGGTCCGGGGCGTGCATGATCCCGAAGCTGTCCACCGCAAGAGACGCTCGCTGCCCGGCGGGAACAATTTCGTAGCCCCGATCGGCGAGCAGAGGCAGCCAGGTGCCGCCATGCGGACTACCGAACTCGGTGACGGTCCCGCCGGTGAGCCAACCGGCATCGGCGACCTTCCGGACGGCGTCGGCGGCCTGGTCGCGCAATGCCTGTGGCTCGACACCGCGCGGTTCGTCCGGGACGGTGTCGTCGTCGACGAGCTGGGAGAGGCCACAGTCGCTGCACATGGCCATTGCCAACGGGTGCGACGTCTCGGCGGCGGTGACAGGGGTACGGTCCGGAGGGAAATGGTCTGCTGCGGGCATCACGCCGAGATCGAGAACTCGCTCGAGGCCCGTTCCGCCGCAGCCGCGACAGGCTGTCATGTCGGTACCTCGCGCAGGCGATTCGGGCATCGTCCGGGGACACGATGCGCGACAATCGACTGATGCGTGCCGACACCGCCGACTTGTGCGACGTACGGGTGTTCCGTCCCGAACCCTTCCGGGACGATCGGGGTCTGTTCACCCGCACGTTCGACGCACGGCTCTTCGACGCGGAGGTCGGGCCGACCGGCGTGCGGTCGTGCGATCTTCTCCAGGATTCCCAGTCGCGATCGGTACGAGGGGTGGTGCGAGGCATGCACGGCCGCACCGGCCGTGGGGAGGCGAAACTGGTGCGATGTGCTCACGGAGCCGTGCACGACGTGCTTGTCGACGTTCGTCGCGATTCGCCCACGTTCGGTCGTCAGCAGGTGTTCCGGCTCGATGACGTCGAGTTTGCGCACCTGTTCGTCCCGCCGGGTTTCCTCCACGGATTCCAAGTACTCACGGACACCGCGGATGTGTGTTATCGCATCGATCGGGAGCACGATCCCGCGGAGGATATCGCGGTGCGTTATGACGACCCGGATCTCGCGATCGCGTGGCCGCTGCCGCTCACCGTGCTCAGCGCACGCGATGCCGCAGCGGGAAGTTGGCGTGATCTTCTTGCGGCACTGTGATTCGTGTGCGAGTACTTCAGGCATCCGGGACTCCGATCCGCTGGAAGCGCATCGTCGAGTCCAGTTCACCGATCTCCTGGAGTCGATTCAGGCGGGCGAGCCGCGTGAAGCGCGTAGCGAATGCGTCGCCGGTCAGGCCGTACCTCCGATAAGCGTCGTACAACTCGGCGGCGCCGTCGCGTACCGTCCACCTGGCCTCGTACCCTTCGAAGACGTGGCGAACCCTGGAGAAGTCGACGCGGTAGGACCGCGGGTCCGGGCCGCTCTCGCCGGTGACGGTGACTGTGGAGCCGGGAACGATCTCTGCCACGGCCTGGGCGATTCGAGCGACCGTGACGTTGTTGACCTCACTGCCGATGTTGAAGGCCGAGCAGTGGATCCGGTCGGCGGGTGCGACGAGAGCATGGGCGAAAGCCTCAGCGATGTCCTGTGCGTGCACGAGGGGACGCCATGGCGTTCCGTCCGACAGGACGCGGACCTCGCCGGTGAGAAACGCCGATCCGACAAGGTTGTTCAGGACGATGTCGGCGCGAAGGCGCGGTGAGTACCCGAATGCTGTCGCATTGCGCAGGAATACAGGGGAGAAACCGGAGTCGGCCATGGCAGCGACGTCGTCTTCGACGCGCACTTTGCTCTCCGCATACGGAGTGACAGGGCGCAAAGGGGCGCTCTCGTCGACAAGTTCGTCGCCGGCCGAACCGTAGACCGAACACGTCGAGGCATAGAGGAACCGGCGTACGCCTGCTGCCTTGGCACACCGAGCAAGCCGAACGGAGGCCTGATGGTTGATTTCGTAGGTGATTCGCGGTTCGAGGAAGCCGAGCGGATCGTTCGACAGCGCCGCGAGATGGATTACCGCGTCGAAACCCGCGAGCTGAGAGACGTCGACGTCGCGCAGGTCGAGGCGCAAGGTGGGTGGATCGTCGGGAGCGGGGCCGAGGAGGCAATCGGCGAACAGGCCGGAGTCCAGCCCGGTCACGTGGTGGCCGTACGAGCGGAGCACAGGAACCATGACCGATCCGAGGTAGCCCTGATGGCCGGTGACGAGTACGCGCATGTCACGCCTTTCCGAAATGGACGACGGCCTTCTCCAGCACGAACGCCTCGGCGTGTGGGCGCCGGCACTGCACGCCGCGAAGCCGGGACAGGCCGAGGAACGCCTGTTCGTCGAACCAGTCGTGCTCGATCTGGGACGGGTAGTACTTGAGCAGGATTCGTGTTTTCTCTTCCGCGACCTTGCGGGGGAGCGCATGGTAGATCGCGGGCCGAGGAGTGTCGTTCTCCCACTTGATGATTTCGTAACCGAGAATGAGATGGTCGCGGAACACGGTGGGAACCAACTCGGCAAGCAGTCGATGATCCTGGTGGGCGTCCCCTCGGTGCGGTGCGAAAACCACGTCCGGCGTGCACGTGTGCCGGAAGGCCTCGAGGGCGAACTTGATCGCCTCCCAGTAGCCGGGTGCGCGACCGTCGGGGATGTCGAGGACGGTGATCTCGAGCTCGGCTCCGGGACAGAGCGCCTTCAGCGCGTGCCGCTCCTCGATCTCGCGTGCCGAATCCTCGCCGGAGAGCACGAACGCGTGAACGCGCACGGAACCGGGTGCCTGGGCGGCGAGGGTCAGCAGCGTGCCCCCGAGGCCGATCGCGATGTCGTCACAGTGCGCCCCCAGGACCGCAATCTCCCGGATGTCGCCCGTGTGCAACTCGATCACGGGGTCACCGCCGGGCGGGCCGACTCCCATACGGTCCAGGGGTGGATGCCACGAGCGTAGTTGTCGTCCAGTTCCGCACGTTCCTTGAACGTGTCCGCCGGTTTCCAGAACCCACTGTGCCGATAGCCGTACAACCGGCCCTGACCGGCGAGTGCGCCGCAGACGTCGGCCACCAGATCGCCGCCGGGGGGAAGGAGATCGAAGATCGCCTGGCTCAGGACGAAGTACCCGCCGTTCTCCCAGATGGGGAACCTGCTCACAGGAACGATTTCCTTGATCTCGCCGTTCTCCGCTACGTCGACGCAATGGAACGACGACTGCGGAGGTACGACCAACATCGAGGCCGTAGCGCCCGACCGATGGTAACGATCGATCATCTCGTCGAGCGGGGCGTCGGTGAGGACGTCCGCGTAGTTGGCGAGGAAGTACTCGTCTCCCTCGAGGTGCCGGCGGACACGGCGGAGACGTTCACCGATCGCCGACTCGAGTCCGGTGTCGACGAAAGTGATCCGCCAGTCGCTGATGTCGGTGCTGAGGCAGTCGACGGTGTTGTCGTGGAGGATGAAATCGTTCGATTGCTCCTCGTGGTAGTCGAGGAAGAAATTCTTGATCTCGGACGCTCCGTACCCCAGGCACAGGATGAACTCCTTGTGACCGAAGTGCGCGTAGTACCGCATGATATGCCACAGGATCGGCCGGGGGCCTACCATCTGCATGGGCTTGGGAATCTGGTCGTTCCGATCGTTACGCATGCGCATGCCGTAGCCACCGCAGAACAGTACAACCTTCATGATGTTGTCCTCCAGGACAGTTCGGGTTCGCCGATGGTCGTGTGAATGGTGGGGAGTGGCAGGACGAGGCGTCCCTTCCACTCCGCGATATACGCGAGCTGGCGGGTCAGTTCGGGCTCGAGGTTCCAGGGCAACGCGAGGACGACGTCCGGCCGGTCCTGGGCGATCCGCTCGACGGGCTCGATCGGGATCCGCGTCCCCGGCGTGAAACGTCCGTGCTTGTACGGATTCCGATCGACGGTATAGGACAAGAGATCCGGTCGGATGCCACAGTAGTTGAGCAGCGTGTTGCCCTTGCCGGGTGCTCCGTAGCCGACGACCGAGAGGCCTTCGTTCCGGCACTGGAGGAGGAAGCGCAGCAGATCGAGGCGTGAGGTGCGTGCGAGCGGTTCGAGCCGGAAGTATCCGGTGGGATCGTGTAGCCCTGCGCGCCTTTCGATCTCGAGAACCTCGGCGACGCGCGGACTCGGGTCCTGTGCTGCCCGTTCGGGCCGCGCCCACACACGGATCGAACCCCCGTGGGTGTCGAGCAGTTCCACGTCGACGATCCGGAGGCCCCCGGACGCCAGCGCTCGCGCGGCCGACAGCACCGTGTAGTACTGGAAGTGCTCGTGATAGATCGTGTCGAACTGCCCGAGTGCCACCAGGTTCAGGGCGTGGTGGACCTCGACGCTGAGCCAGCCGTCCTCGGCCATGAGCAGGCGCAGCGCACGCGTGAATCCGACGAGGTCGGGTACGTGAGCGTAGACGTTGTTCGCGACGACGAGATCCGCCGGGCCGTGTTCCGTCCGAATATGTTCGGCCAGTTCGATATCGAGGAAACCGGTGTGGGTCGGTACGCCGGCTGCCTTGGCGGCCTCCCCGACATTGACCGACGGTTCGATGCCCAGGCACCGGATGCCGGCGTCCACCGCGTGACGGAGGAGGTAACCGTCGTTGCTCGCGACCTCGACGAGGGTCGAGTCGGGCCGGAGCCGTCCGCTTCCCAGTGCGTCGTGCACGAAGCTTCGAGCGTGATCGACCCACGACTGCGAGAACGAGGAGAAGTAGGCGTACTCGGTGAAGGTGTCCTCCGGCGTGATCAACGCGGGTATCTGCAGCAGTAGGCAGTCCTCGCACAGGCGCAGGTGGAGTGGATATGTGCATTCCGGGAGGTCGAGCTGCTCGGCCGTGAGGAATCGTTCACACGGGGGAGTGGCTCCGAGGTCCAGGATGCTGGTCAGGCGGTCCGAACTGCACAGACGGCACTTCATGCAGGTGCCCCCTCGGTGGGAAGAGCGTGTCCGATCTCGAGCCCCGAAATCGATGCCCCAAATAAACCATACCTGGAGAAGGGAAACAAGCTAAAAAAAGACCTTATGTTGGTTTTGCAGAACCTTTGAAACCATCCGTTTCACCCCTTAGGCTCGTACTCGTCCCATTCGATGTGCCGGTGTCGGGCAGTGCACGCGAAGCAGGGGGGGACGATGTAGTCGCGTTTGGAGGTTCTGCCCGATGTCGTTTCAAATCGTGGAACGTCGCGAAACTCTGGTGGCCGGTGTGCCCGTTCGAAGTCCGCGGCGAGCCCTCGGCAAACTTCGTGATCCACACCTCGAAATCGCGTGGTCGGCTGTGCTCAACGGAGACACGTCCGGACCGTTCGCGACCGCGTACACCGATCACGCGGAGGACATAGGGTCCTACTACACACAGACAGTAGGGTTCTGCTGCGAGTCGATCGATGACGTACCCCCCGGCTACGTCATCTCCCGTGTCCCTGCCGGCACCTATGCGAAGTTCTCGGTGGTGGGGAGCCGCTTCACCGATATCTTCGACGACCTGTGGCGGCAGATATGGGATGCCGAAGCGGAGGGGAGGATCATCCGAGCCTTCACCGGGGATTTCGAGTCCTATCCCCACGCATTCGGAATCGACCTGTACGTCGCGATCGTCGTTCCGGGACGCGGGGAGGAGTGATGACTTTCACCGTCGTGAAGGTGGGGCCCTGCCTCATGGGTGGGCTGGTGGTCCCAGGCGCCGAACCGGGTGTCTTCGGGGAATCGGGCAGTTTGACCGATTTCACGCTGGAACGGTTGCGTTCCCGGAAGATCCGAGACCTCGTCGCCGTATTCGTCTGCCATCCGCGGGCAGGGTGGTCCGCGGTCTTCGGGTATCGCCTGGATGATCCGGACGATCTTGTGATCGGAGATTCGATGGTCCGGCTCGGAGAGCGGTACGCCGCCCGCTTCGTGCCCGACGGTCCGTCGCCGGATCCCTACAAGGATCTCTGGCGCCAAGTGGAGATGGCGGAGAAAGAAGGCGCCATCTCACGCACATACGACCAGGAAGTGGCCTACATACCGGAGCGGGGCGAACCCGAGTTGTACATCTCGGTGTTCTGAGAACGCCCGGCCACCGAGCGCGCATCCGTGTCGGGGGCGCTCGGTGGGACGCCGGGGGGAAAGGTCGTCGTGGATCCCCAACCGTTGTTCGCGCACCACACGCTCCATTTCTGGGACGAAGACTCGGGATATCACTTCGTCGCCGCCTCACCGGAGAGTGAACCGGGTTTGTGGTCGCAGTTCCTCGATGGTGCATATGACGCCTACCGGCGTTTCGACGTCGAAGTCGCTCTCGAATACGACCTGATCCGCGACGGAACGTCGACAGCGTTGTTCTTCGTTGCGGTCGCTGTCGACGGCACCGTGCACGGCGGATCACGCGCTCTCGGTCCGTATACGAGCGTGACCGAGTCGCATCCGTTCGTCGAATGGACGGATCCGGCCGCTCGGGCGGAGATCGCCCGCATCCTCGAGCCTTGTATTCCCCATGGTCTCGTCGAGGCCAAGACGGGTTGGGTGGCCGACGACGTTCCGCGGCGTCACGAACTGAGTGCGGGAGTGGCGCGCACGGCGACCTACTTCATGGAACTGCTCGGCGCCAGGTTCCTCCTCGGGACAGCTGCGGACAACGCGTTGGGGATGTGGCGGCGTGCGGAGGCTTGCGTCGTGGATGACGTTCCTCCCACTCCGTATCCGGATGACCGTTATCGCACACGGATGTTGTTGTGGGATCTCGCGTGTTGCGATGCGTCCAGAAGGAGCAGAGAAATCGAGAAACTCCTGTCTTCCCGCACGATCCCGGGGTGGTGGAACCTCTCACGGTCGCATCGGAGGATCGACGATCGGAGAGAATCGAACGGGGGGGGTGCCGTGAACGTCCGCGAACCGCGTTTCGAGGCAGTTCTCCTGGCGGAGGATTGCGACGAGGACATGGTCGAGTTCGAACGACTGCAGGGCCGGGGAATCACCCTGGAGGATCGACTCGACGAACAGCTCGCGGGTCTGGCGGCGCTCGGGTCCGGCGTCGATAACGACGGCGCGCCAGGCGAATATATCCACGACGAAGCCGCTCGGTGGGCCTACTACCCCTGGCGCGAGGTAGCGGTCCGGGTCCTCGGTCCTGCCGGTTTCGACCGTCTCCGGCTCGACCGTAACCGCAACAAGATCACGGCGGAGGAACAGGCACGTCTCCGATCCGCCGCCGTCGGGGTGGTCGGACTGAGTGTAGGGCACACGGTGGCGTACACCTTGGCGTTGGAAGGTGCCTGCGGTGTACTGCGGCTCGCCGACCACGACATCCTGGAACTGTCCAACCTGAACAGGATTCCCGCCTCGGTCCTGGACCTCGGGGTGAACAAGGCTGTGATCGCCGCGCGGCGCATCGCAGAGCTGGACCCCTACCTGCCGGTCGAGGTGTGGACGGAGGGGGTGACGCCCGAGTCGGTCGAGGACTTCTTCGAAGGACTCGACCTGGTGATCGACGAGTGCGATTCGTTCGATGTGAAGTTGTCGATCCGGACGTGCGCGGCACGACGACGAGTTCCCGTCGTGATGCACACCAGCGATCGTGGGCTGCTCGACGTCGAGCGGTTCGATCTCGATGGCGAACAGCAACCGTTTCACGGGTTGCTCGGCGACCTCGATCCGGAGACGTTGAGAACGCTGTCGAATCGGGACAAAGTCCCGTACGTACTGAGATTGCTCGACGCGAAGCAGATCTCCGAACGGCTTGCAGCCTCACTTCTCGAGGTAGGGGAATCGCTGGAAGCGTGGCCGCAACTCGGTGCAGACGTCGGCCTCGGTGGCGTCACTGTCGCGACTGCGGTGCGCGGGATCGTCCTCGGCGGTTCCGTCGCTTCCGGTCGGTGCCGAGTCGACCTCGACCTTCGTCTCACTGTGCCCGAGCCACAGTTTCCGGTCCCAACGGAGCCGGAGACAACACAGCCGAACGAGAACACCTGGTCGGACTCGGTCGCTGCCGTCGTCGACGCCGCGACCCGGGCACCGTCCGGAGGAAATTCGCAGCCGTGGACGATCGTCGTCGAACCGACACGGCTGACCTTCGCGCTCGCCACCGAACCCGAACCGGTACTGATGGATCTGTATCGCCGAGGCAGTTGCGTTGCGCTCGGAGCCGCCCTCCATAATGCTCGAGTGGCCGCAGCCGCCCACGGGATTCTGGGTCCGCATACGGTGGTCGATGGTCCTGACGAAGCTCGGCCGGGCATTCCGCTCGCCCGGCTGGAGCTGGGAACCGGTTCGGATCACGAATTCGCGGCGTTCTACGGACCGATGCTCGCCCGCGCCACCAACAGATTCCCCAGTGATGATCACACGATCACGCACGGCGAGCTCGAAGCGATGCACGCAGCCGCCGATCTCGTCGACGGACGCATCCGGATCCTCACAGGCAGCAACGATCTCGCCGCGATCGCAGAGATCTTGTCGGAGTCGGACCGCGTGCGGTATCTGGACAGGCCGCTCCGGACCGAGATGATCGGCGAACTGCGATGGCCGGGCGACTCCCACCCGGAAAGCGGAATCGAGGTGGTCTCTCTCGGACTCGACACAGCGGAGTCGGCCATGCTCGAGGTCGTACTGCGGCACGATGCTCTCGACCGGCTCGGCGAGTGGGGGCTCGGGGGCGGTCTCGGGAAGATGACCCGCGACCGAGTGCTGGGAAGCGCGGGACTCGTCGCAGTGTTCACCGACAGGCGCTCGGGGGCGGACTACATCCGTGCCGGTGCGACCGTCGAGAGTGTGTGGATCGCGGCCCAGGCGGTCGGCTTGGCCGTTCAGCCCGTATCTCCGATCTTCCTGTATGCCGATACGCGAGCCGACCTCGAGCGATTGAGCCGTGACCATTCCGACGTTCTACAGACGTTGCAGCGGAACTTCGCCGATATGCTGCAGGTGGACGAGGACGATGGGATCGCCCTCTTGTTGCGTATCGGTCGGACGACTGCGGGCCCGGTCCGTAGCAGGCGTCGCGCCGATCGTGTCCTGCGCGCCGACGGACTTCTCCTGCGGTGACCCGACGACGGAGACATCATGCCCGATGGCAAGAGGACCCTCGAAAGTCTGGTCACCCGGATTGCGGCGCGGCTCATGCCCGCAGATGCTGCATCCCACGACCGGGTCGTCCGTCTCGTGCTGCGCGATCTGGTCGAGTTCCTCGGCGTCGATACGTGCTTCCTCCGCTACAACGACCATGACATCGGCGCGACGATTCTGGTGGCGGAGTGGCCACCCCGCGAACACGTACCGGATCCGGATCCTTTGGGAGTGGTCTACTTCCACAGTGCAGACCCCGTCATGGCCGCAGCCCAGGACATGAAGGAACCGTTGTTGACCGAGGGGAACGATACGAACGGTCTGCAGGCGGGGAAGGACACGCAGGGTTATGCCGACCGGGTGTTCGCCGCCTCCGGGATGTCCGGTGTGTCGTTGGCGGCGGTCCCGCTCGTGTCCGGCCGGATCACGACAGGCACATTGGGGCTGGTGAAACAGACGACGCGGCCGTGGAGCGAGGAAGAGGTCAACGCCCTGACGCTCATCGCGGCGCTGCTCGCTCAGGTACAGGCACGCATCCGTGCAGAGGAGGATCTCCGGCGGGCGGCCTACCATGACTCGCTCACCGGCCTGGCGAGCCGGCGCGCATTGTTCGAGTATCTCGACAAACGGCTGGAGGACGGCGCTCCCGGTCCCGTGGGAGTGTTGTTCCTCGACCTCGACAGGCTCAAGGCGTTGAACGATTTCCTCGGGCACAAGGCCGCCGATTCGTATCTCTGCCGTATCGCCGATCGCCTCTCCGAGGGAAGTGAGTCCGACGATCTCGTCGCCAGGCTCGGTGGCGACGAGTTCGTGGTCGTACTGTCCGGTCCTTCGTCGCCGGCGGAGGCGACGAAACGGGCGGAAGTGCTGCAGGAGGTGGTGGGGGCATCCGTCGCGCTCGGCGGTCAGACCGTCGGCCGAGGTGTCAGTGTCGGCGTGGCACTCGGAACTCCGGGGCAGGTAGGTTCGGCGACCCTGCTCAGCCGTGCCGACCAGGCGATGATGGTGGTCAAGCGCCAGGGTGGCAACGGTGTCGGCGTGTTCACCGACGACATGAACGAGAAAGGGGACCGGCGCACCATCATCGAGATGAACCTGCGGACATCGATCGACGATGATCACCTGACCTTGGAGTATCAGCCGGAGATCGACCTCCGTACGGGCATGATTCTCGGCGTCGAAGCTTTGGTGAGGTGGAACCACTCGCCGCTGGGGCTTCTCCAGCCGGGAGAGTTCGTCGAGGTCGCCGAATCCACGAATCTTGCCGGCGAACTCGGCGAATGGGTCATCACGCGTGCATGCGCGCAACTGGCGGGATGGAAACGTGAGATTCCGGGACTGCGAATCACCATGAGCGTCAACGTTTCACCGGTCCAATTGGTGTCGCTGGATTTCGATGCGACGGTGAAGTCCGTCCTTCGACGCTACGATCTGGAAGGTTCGGAGTTGTGCTTGGAGATCACCGAGAACGTCGTTGTCGGTGACCTCCAACGGACGAGGGACACCCTGCGACGGCTCGAGAGGCTCGGAGTCCGGGTCGCGATCGACGATTTCGGTACGGGATACAGTTCGCTGGGGCATCTGAAGTCCCTCCCCGTGGACACTCTGAAGATCGACCGGGGCTTCGTGCAGAATCTCGATCACAGCGAGGAAGATCGGGTCATCGTCGATTCGATAGTGGGTCTGGCCTCGTCGTTCGGACTTCGAGTCGTTGCGGAAGGAGTCGAGTCGACAGGAGCGGTGAGAGAACTTCTGGATCTGGGTTGTGTGCGCGCTCAAGGATTTTTGCTGAGTCGGCCCGCGACCCCGGATCGACTCGTGGGGATGCTCCGTGCCGGCAGGATCCGGCTGTCCTGGAGTCCGGAAGGTGGGGTAGGGGCAAGAAGGTCCATGGCACGGCGATGCCGGGAACCGTTCTAAAAGTTGGTTATTGTGCTATAAAAAATCTTAAGGTATGTTTTTGACGGCAGGATGCTCCGGGCTCCGACGCAGGGTTCTCGTCGACTCGTGCTGAGCGCAACGGTGCGTCTCGGGAATCTCCGGGGGAGTCCGTCCCCTCGCGGACTCCACCTTCCCGACCGGTGCCGGCGGTCTTCGGGGGACTGTCGGCGCCGGCCTGCTCTTCCTCCCGTGTGGAAGATGGAAGGGTGCCGTCCGATCGAGAACCCCGACGCTGGCTGTGGCCGGTGGTCCTGCTCAGTGCACTCGTCGCCGTCGTCTTCGTGGCGGTCGAGTCCGCTCTGCACTCACCCCGGCGACCGTCCGTCGAGATCCCCGACGGCGTCCCGCCGGCACCCGGTCTGCCCGTTCCGCCCATCGACGTGAACGGTCCCGGCCGCACAGCAGCACAGCTCGCCGACTGGGCCGAATCACAGTCCCGCGAACTGGGCATCCCCACCACCGCACTCGAGGCGTACGGGCACGCGGCGGCCGTCCTGGCCGTCGGCACCCCCGACTGCGGCCTGTCGTGGACGACCCTCGCCGGCATCGGCAACGTGGAGAGCAGCCACGGACGGTTCGGCGGCGCCTCCCTCGGATCCGACGGCAGCGTCTCACCGCCCATCCGGGGTGTCCCGCTCGACGGCACCCGGGGCAACGCCGAGATCCGCGACACCGACGGTGGCCGCCTCGACGGCGACCCGGTGCTCGACCGGGCGGTCGGGCCGATGCAGTTCATCCCCGAGACCTGGGAACGGTGGGGCGTCGACGCGAACGGCGACGGCATCGCCGACCCCGACAACATCGACGACGCGGCCCTGACCGCAGGCCGCTATCTGTGCGACCGCGGAGGCGACCTGACCACCGCGGAGGGCTGGACGAACGCCCTGATGGCTTACAACCGCTCCACCGAATACCTGATGCTCGTCCGCGACCGCGCCGCCGCCTACGGCGTGGGAGTGCGGCCGTAGGCAGTACCGCGCCGGGCCTCGAGCGCGCCTGTACCTCACACGCAGGTCGCGACCGTTAGGCTGTCCCCAGCGTGCAGACACCGCAGCGTGACAGTCCATCGAAGGAGAATCAGCCAGTGGCCATCATTGAGCAGGTAGGAGCCCGCGAAATCCTCGACTCCCGTGGCAACCCCACGGTCGAGGTCGAAGTGCTGCTCGAGGACGGAAGTTTCGCCCGCGCTGCAGTGCCGTCGGGCGCCTCCACCGGCGAGCACGAGGCCGTCGAGCTGCGTGACGGCGGCGACCGTTACCTCGGCAAGGGCGTCGAGAAGGCCGTCGAGGCCGTCCTCGCCGAGATCGGCCCGGCCATCATCGGCCTCGACGCCACCGAGCAGCGCACCGTCGACCAGGCCCTCCTCGACGCCGACGGCACCCCCGACAAGGGCCGCCTCGGCGCGAACGCCCTGCTCGGCGCGTCGCTCGCCGTGGCGAAGGCCGGTGCGGAGTCGTCCGGACTCGAGCTGTTCCGTTACGTCGGAGGCCCGAACGCCCACATCCTTCCCGTTCCGATGATGAACATCCTCAACGGTGGCGCCCACGCCGACACGGGCGTCGACGTCCAGGAGTTCATGGTCGCCCCGATCGGCGCCCCGACCTTCAAGGAATCCCTCCGCTGGGGTGCCGAGGTCTACCACTCCCTCAAGTCCGTGCTCAAGAGCAAGGGCTTGGCCACCGGCCTCGGCGACGAGGGCGGCTTCGCCCCCGACGTCGCGGGCACCAAGGCCGCGCTCGACCTGATCAGCGAGGCCATCGGTAAGACCGGCCTGAAGCTGGGCAGCGATGTCGCGCTCGCGCTGGACGTCGCGGCCACCGAGTTCTACACCGAGGGCACCGGCTACAAGTTCGAGGGCCAGAACCGGACGGCCGCCGAGATGGGCGCCTTCTACGCCGAGCTGCTCGGCCAGTACCCGCTGGTCTCCATCGAGGATCCGCTCAGCGAGGACGACTGGGAGGGCTGGGTCGCGCTCACCGAGGAGATCGGCGACAGGATCCAGCTCGTCGGCGACGACCTGTTCGTCACCAACCCCGAGCGCCTCGAGGACGGCATCGTCAAGGGCGCCGCGAACGCGCTGCTCGTGAAGGTCAACCAGATCGGCACCCTCACCGAGACGCTCGACGCCGTCGATCTCGCGCACCGTAACGGCTACAAGACGATGATGAGCCACCGGTCCGGCGAGACCGAGGACACCACCATCGCCGATCTCGCCGTCGCCGTCGGTAGCGGACAGATCAAGACCGGCGCGCCCGCCCGCTCCGAGCGTGTCGCCAAGTACAACCAGCTGCTGCGCATCGAGGAGTCCCTCGGTGACGTCGCTCGCTACGCCGGCGAGCTCGCCTTCCCGCGGTTCTCCGTCGAGGGCTGATCGCCGGCATGAGTCAGCGCGGTAGATCCCGTCCCGGAGCGAGGCGCACCCGCACCGAGGGTGTGTCGGGCGTCCGGCGTCCGGGCCGGGTCCGGCCCACGGGATCTACCGCCCCGGCCGAACACTCGGCCGAGAACGCGGGTGCGCGGCCGGCCGGCCGCGAGGACCCCGTTCATTCGTCGCCCGGTCGCGGCCGCCCCGGTGGTTCGGGGCGAGCCCGCCCCACCCGGGTCGGCGCGCCCCGCGACTCCCGCCGCCCCCGCACCGAACGCACCGTCCTGGGCCTGTCCACCGGCCGCGCCGTGGTGCTCGCCCTCGTCGTGTGCGGTCTCGCCCTCACCCTCGCGGTGCCGCTGCGCACCTACGTGAGCCAGCGTTCCGAAGCCGAGCAGCTCGCCGCTGAACGCGTGCAGCTCGAACAGGAGATCGCGGCCCTCGAAGAGCAGAAGGCCCGCATGGAGGACCCGGCCTGGGTCCGCGCCCAGGCCCGCGAGCGACTGCGGTTCGTCGTCCCCGGCGATATTCCCTACCAGGTGCAACTCCCGGGCGACGCCCCGCCCGAACGCGAGGAGCGCGAACCCGAGCGGCCGACGACCGGCGCCTGGTACAGCGACCTGTGGTTGTCGGTCTCAGAACCGGCACCCGAACCCGAGCCCGAACCCGTGCCGCAGCAGATGCCTGTGGCACCCCCAGAACCAGGAGATGTCCCCGGGTGACCGATCACGTCACGCAAGAAGACCTCGACGCCGTCGCCGCCCAGCTCGGGCGCGAACCCCGCGGCGTCCTGGCCATCGCCTACCGTTGCCCCGACGGTGCGCCCGGAGTGGTGAAGACCGCGCCCAAGCTGCCCGACGGCACGCCCTTCCCGACGCTGTACTACCTCACCGACCCGCGACTCACAGCCGAAGCGAGCCGGCAGGAATCGGCCGGGGTCATGAAGGAGATGACCGAGCGTCTCGGCACCGACGAGGAACTGGCTGCGGGCTACCTGCGCGCCCACGAGTCGTACCTGGCCGAACGCGACGCGATCGAGTCGCTCGGCACCGACTTCACCGGCGGCGGCATGCCCGAGCGCGTCAAGTGCCTGCACGTGCTGATCGCTCATTCGCTCGCGAAGGGACCGGGCGTCAACCCGCTCGGCGACGAATCCGTCGCACTCGCCGCCGACGCCGGTCTGCGTGGCACGGCGATCCCCGCCGACTGGCCCACCTACGCCGAGCTGCGTGGAGAAGAACAGTGAGGGTCGCGGGAATCGACTGCGGCACCAACTCCATCCGTCTTCTGATCGCCGACATCGCGGAGGACGGCACGCTCACCGACGTCACCCGCCTCATGAAGGTCGTGCGGCTCGGGCAGGGCGTCGACGCCACCGGGCGTCTCGCACCCGAGGCGATCGAACGCACGCGGGTCGCGCTGGTGGAGTACGCCGACCTGATCCGCGAGACCGGCGCCACCGCGGTCCGCATGGTCGCCACCTCGGCCACGCGCGACGCCAGCAACCGTGAGGACTTCTTCGCGATGACCCGCGAGGTGCTCGGTGCCGTGATCCCCGGAGCCGAGGCAGAGGTCATCACCGGCGACGAGGAGGCGCGTCTGTCCTTCGCCGGCGCTGTCGGCGAACTCGACTCCGCGCGTGGGCCGTTCGTCGTCGTCGATCTCGGTGGCGGATCCACCGAGGTAGTTCTCGGCGACGCCGACGGTGTGCACGCCGCCTACTCCACCGACATCGGCTGCGTCCGGCTGACCGAGCGGTGCCTGCACGACGACCCACCGACCGCCGAGCAGGTCGCTGCGGCACGGGAGGTCGCGGCGGACAAGATCCGCGAAGCGCTCGAGCGGGTGCCGGTCGAGCAGGCCCGCACCTGGGTGGGTGTCGCGGGCACCATGACCACCCTTGCGGCGCTCGCCCTCGAACTCGACGAGTACGACTCCGAGAAGATCCACCTGTCGTCGGTGCCGTTCGACCGTCTGCGCGAGGTGTGCGACGGTCTCGTCGCCGCGACCCGCGAGAAGCGCGCGGCGCTCGGCCCGATGCATCCCGGCCGCGTCGACGTCATCGGCGGCGGCTCGATCATCACCACGGTCCTCGCCGAGGAACTCGGCCGCCGAGCCGGCATCACCGAGCTGGTGGTGAGCGAGCACGACATCCTCGACGGCATCGCCCTGTCCGTCGCCCGCTAGTTCTTTGATCCGCACTACTCGGAGATCCAGTCGGGCGGCTACCGCAGCCTCGACGAGAACCAGCGCGTGCGCTTCGAGATCGGCCAGGATGCCAAGGGTCCCCAGGCCACCGGTATCACCGTGATCTGATTCGATCTCCCGTCCCCCCAGGGGATCCGAGACACCATCAGGCCCGCCTCGTCATTCGAGGCGGGCCTGATGCATGTCCTGGCCGGATCGAGCGGAAACGATTGTGACGACCGGAAATCCCGTCAGGGCACCGTGAAACGAGTGGTGAACCGGGCGGGGTCGAGATAGGTCGTGTTGAGGCCGTCCGTGGTCACTGTCATTCCCGCATCGCCGGAACCGATGTCGATACTGATCTGTCCGCTGGGAGCGTGCGCGGGTTCGCCGGGAGCCGACGTCAGCTCGAGGGCGCGTACGCCGTTCCTCTTGCTTCCCCAGTGGTTGACGAATGCGGTGATGGTGCACGAACCGCCGAAGAACGTCGACCAGGACAGATCGATGAGGATCGTTCCCGGTCGATGGTGCGGGGCGAACACGTGGCCGGTCAGCTGCCCGCTGCACGGTACCGAGTGGTCCCGCCCCAACGAGTATGTGGTCGGCAGGGGAACGAACTCCTGGTGGTGCGCGGACGCCGTGCCCGGAAGAACCGCGAGCAGGGCAAGCGACATGCCGCCGACCGCGAACGTCCGACGGAATTGTCGTCCAGTCACGCTCCGAGCGGTGTTCATACCGTCCCGCAATCTGACGACGGCGCAACGCCGGCGAATCGGCCGTCGAGGAAGTCCAGCGCACCCGGCAAGCCGATCACGGCGGCAGTGATGTGATCCGGGCTCGGCACGAGTTCGGTCCGCACCGCCACCCCGGCGTCGCAGTACCTGCGCAGCGTCGTGGAGATCGCATCGAGAGGAATCAGCACGTCGGTCGGTGAATGCCACTCGTACACCGGGGCATTCGGCACCGTCGGGACCTTCTCGACGCTGTTCTCCATCAGCACCTCCTGCACGGTCGGGCTGTCGAGCAGGGCAAGGCCCGCTGCCGCGTCGGCGACGTCGGCCATGCTGCGACCGGCACCGGCGAGCAGGATTTCGTTGGTGCACGCGTTGGCGATGCGGTCGCGCAGTTCCCGCCCCGCACCGTTGAGCTGCTCGCTGACCGGCATGCGGTCCGGGTACTCACGTTCGAGGCCGAGGGCGGCCGCCATCGCCAATCCGAAGGCGGGATGCGCGGATTCGCCGAGTTCCCGGGCCATCTCGCCGATGTCCATCGGGACGCCACCGTAGGCGGAGCCGACGATCGGGATCTCGGGCGCGTAGGTCGGGGCGAGTGCTGCGGCCATCGCTGTCGCCATCCCGCCGCCGGAGTAGCCGGCGATGCCGACCGGGCTGTCGGCGAGTTCGAGCGGTGCGTAGCGTTGCGCGGCCCGGATGCCGTCGAGGGTGATCTGCCCGCCGACCTTCGCGGCGCCGTAGGCGCTGTTCGGTCCGAGATGATCGGGAACGGCCAGCGACCAGCCGCGCTGGATCGCGATGAGCAGGCCGGGAGACTCCCGGATCCCTCGCAGCGGGTTCGGTGCGTACAGCGCCGTCGACGGCGCGCATTCGAGCCCGAGTGCGTTGATGATGGCTTGGTACGAGACGAGCGGACGACCCGGCGCCCCACCCTGAGGGGACAGCACGGTGGTCACTGCGGAGATCGGTTCGCCGGCGGAGTTCGTCGACCGGAACTTCAACTGGACGGCGTCGGTGCCGGGAAATCCGAGCGGCGGCGGAAGGACGCGCGTGGCAAGGACGTCACCGGGCTGCCGATCGGCGATGTCGTCGGGGGTGCTGTAGAAGGAGTCGTTCACGGACGCGGGGTAGACGATGCCTTCGGCCTGTGCGGAGGGTGCGGCCACCAGGCTCGGCGTCGCTGCCAGGGCCATGGCGGCTACTGCGGTGGCGAGTCGCCCGGTCAGTGGGCGTGCGGTCGTGAAGCGCATCCATGGTCCTTCTCTTCGTGCCCGGTTCACCACCCGGCTGTCCGCTGTGTACTTGTCTCCCCGCAGGATGTCGGCCGGAAATCGAGGTGCGTTACAGCCCGGGCGAGGAGCACATTCGAAGTCGGATCCGAGGAGGTCGAGGAGCAATGAGGATCGAACCTTGCACGGCCGAACGACGAAGTGACGTACTCGATCTCTCCCTCCGGGCGTGGCGTCCCGTCCTCGGGCTGTACCGGCCTCCGTCTACGAGGGGACAGGATACGAACGCCGTCCCGTCGCACGGTACTTCAAGAACCTCGCGCCCCGGCGCGGTGGTGGACAGTCGTGAACGCTAATGTGATCCCCACGCCCCTATAGCCCAATTGGCAGAGGCAGCGGACTTAAAATCCGCCAAGTGTGGGTTCGAGTCCCACTGGGGGCACAGGTCCGGGATCGTCCCGATCCATTCGCTACATCGCTTGCCATCCGCTACAGCAATTGCCGTAGCGGATGGCGATTCTTGTAGCGGATGGATGACCACAGCTCGGAGGTGCGCTACGCCTCCGCAGGTAATTGCGGAGCGCTCCGGGCCTGGAGCTGCTCGGCGCGGCCGTTCATCAGGTAGCCGGTCATCTCCGGATGCGTCGACAGGTAGAACGCACCGTCGGCCGCCTGCGCGAAGATCCGCTCCGCTGCCTCGAGCGCGGGCATGGCGGTCTCGCCGACCTTGAAAATCGCCTCGCGTTCGAGCGCACCGGCTTCCGAATCCCCGCCGGCCCGCTCGAAGATCCTGCTGACCACCGCGCCGGGCAGAACCGCCGCGACGGTGATGTCGTATCCCGCCGCCTCGGCCTCCAGCTTCAGGCACTCGGTCAGGGCGAGCGTCGAGTGCTTCGACACGATGTAGGGGGCCTGACGCGGGGCTGCTCCGATCCCGCCGATGGACGACAGATTCCAGATGTGTGCCGGAACCCCGGCCTCCGCCATGCGCGGGACGACGGCCCGCACGCCGTTGAACACACCCGTGACGTTGATGTCGAGAACGCGCTGCCAATCCTCGGCGGGAACCTCCCACAGGTAGCCGAACTGGTCGACGCCCACGTTGTTGATCGCCAGGGTGGCCGGGCCGAGGGTGTCGTAGACGGTCGCGAAGAACGCGTCGACGGAGTCGGCGTCGCGTACGTCGGTGTGCACCGCGATCGCGTCGGTTCCGGATGCGACGCGCCGTAGCGGGCGAGTCCTTCCCCGACGCCCGAACCCCCGCCGGTGACAGCCAGACCCCGCCTCGTCGGACACATCCGCTACGGTTCTCGCCATCCGCTACGGCAATTTCTGTAGCGGACGGCGAACTTTGTAGCGGATGCACCGCCGGTGGGCAGAGCGACCGGCGACTATCCCGAGGGCAACCTCTGCTGCTCCTCGTGTCGTGACCGGTGCAGGACCTCCATGAGCTCGTGTTCGAGCGCCACGAACTCGCTCGACACGCACGTCTCCAGGGTTCGAGGTCGGGGCAGGTGCACACGCACCTCGTGCTGCACCCGCGTCGGTCGCGGACCGAGGACGACGACCCGATCGGACAGCAACACTGCCTCGCGGACGTCGTGCGTCACCATCAGCACCGTCCACCGATGCTGCTGCCACACCTGCTGCAACCACAGTTGCATCTCGGTGCGGGTGAGCGAATCCAGTGCGCCGAACGGTTCGTCGAGCAGGAGCACGTCGCGTCCCTGCAGCACCGTGCGTGCGAGCGACGCGCGTTGACGCATACCGCCCGACAGTTGGTGCGGCGCAGCGTCCTCGAAGCCGGCCAGGCCGAAGGTCGGCAGCAGTTCGCGGGCGCGGGCACGAGCGTCGGATCGCTGTACACCGTGCACCTCGAGCCCGAGTGTGCAGTTGTCGAGCACCGTCCGCCACGGGAACAGCAGGTCCTTCTGCGGCATCAGCGCGACCTGCCCGGGTGCCGCGGGGGAGTCGCCGACGAGAACCTCTCCGGTGTCGGGTTGCTCGAGTCCCGCGACGATCGAGAACAGCGTCGACTTGCCGCACCCACTCGGCCCGATGAGGGACACGAACTCGCCGGGCTCCACAGCACAGTCGATGCCGTCGATCACCGCCCGGTCGCCGTACGACTTGTGGACCGAGGCCACCGTCACCGCATTCATCTCTCACCCCTCGTGAGCGCCCACGGCGCGACCATCCGTTCGACGACGAACGTCAGCGCGTACAGCAGGAGTGACAGAGCAGCGGTCACCACTACGGCAGCGAGCACGAGATCGGTGCGGAACGAGTTCTTCTGCGTGCTCATGTAGATGCCCAGACCGGATGTCGCGCCGACGTATTCGGCGAACACCGCACCCACGACGGCGTAGGTGATGCCGATCCGCAGGGCGGTGAAGAAGCGGGGGAGCGCGGATGGCAGGCGCACGTAACGGAACTGCTGCCACCGCGACGCGCCCATACTGCGTAGCAACGCGCCCGCCTCCCGGTCGGCCGCCGCGAACCCTTCGAGCAGCCCGATCGCGACGGGGAAGAACGTCACCAGCGCGATGACGAGGATCTTCGGTAGCAGTCCGAAACCGAACCAGATGATCATCAACGGCGCGATCGCGATGATCGGCAGGGTCTGCGACACCACGAACAACGGCACGAGGGCCCGCCGCAACCAAGGCGAGAAGTCTACGACGATCGCGAGGGCCCACGCCAGTGCCAGCGACACGGCGAACCCGACCATCGTGACCTGCAGAGTGGACCAGGCGTGCCCGGCGATGTCGACGCGATGAGACCACCCCTGCGTGAGAACGCGTGCGGGGGAGGGCAACACCTGCGGGCGGACACCGCTCACCACGACGTACGACTGCCAGATCGCGACCAGAGCCCCGGCGATGAGCAGCGCGGGAAGGAGCCGACGTGCGCGGCCGATGCTATCGGTCTTCGAGGTAGTCATCGGTGACATAGGTCGACCAGTCCGGCTCGGTCGTCAACGGGCTGCCGTCGGGTCCGGACAGCACGCCGTTCTCGTACAGGAACCGGGCATAGCCCGACCATTTCCCGGCGTCGAGGACTCCGACGGCGCCGGAGGCGTCACGCATGTACTCGGCGGCGAGCATGCGCTGGCTCTCGTAGACGAGTTCCTCGTCGGGGAAGGCCCCGGGGTTCGCCTCGAGCAGAGCCCGGGCTCCACGATCGGGGTCGTCGGCGGCGATCCGGTAACCCTGGTGCAGCGCCTGCACGAAAGCGCGTGCCTGCTCCGGGTTCTCCGTCATCCAGTCCTCGTTGCCGTCGACGACGATCGCGTACGCGTCGGGGAAGCCGTAGTCGGTGAAGCCGAAGTACCGCATGGGCAGGCCGCGGTGCTCGGCCTCGAGACCCTCCCATGCCAGGTACGACACGGTGAAGTCGGCGGTCGACGAGTAGACGGCCTCGTACGACGACGTCCCGAGCGTCACGTTCTCGAACTCACCGCGGCCACCGTCGTTGCGGATCACTTCGGCGAGCATCTCGTCCTCACCAGGGTTGGCGAAGCCCGCGAAGATCTTGCCGTCGAGATCCGCCGGCCGCGTGATCTCGGCGTTGTCGGCCCGCACGGCGATCCCCGTCGCCCAGTGCTGCAGCGGTGCGAGGACCGCGACGGTCCGGGACCCGGCGGCTCTGGCGATGGTCGATGTGGCGTGCGTGGAGATTCCGAACTCGGCGCTACCCGCGTCGACGAGGGTGTCGGGGGTCGCGTTGTTGTATGGCAGGATCTCGACGTCGAGACCCGCATCGGCGAACAGACCTTCCTGCTGCGCCACGTACAGGCCGGTGTGATTGGTGTTGGGCGTCCAGTCCAACGCGAATCGGATGGTGTCGCTCCCGGAATCGGACGAGCACCCGACGACCGCGGAGAGTGCGGCGACGAGAGTGAGCAGTCCGGCGAGAGTCCGCCGCGCCTTCACTGCGCGGGCAGGGGACGGATCGATGTGGGTACAGGCGTGGTCATGTCGGGACATCCCTTCGTCAGCATTACCTGGTCAGGTTCGACGGGTGTGATCTCAGCCCCGCTCGTGCGGAGCACCCCGTGTCACGGGCGACCCTAGCACCATGCCCTCCTGGGGCCGCCGGGACGGGAGCAGAACGGAAGATGTGACCCGAAGTTACGGAAATGCCCAGGTCAGGATGTCACCCTCACATTTCACCCGCAACGGAAGGATCGAAGATCGCGACTCTTCGAGTGATGGTCCCTGCCACCTCCCCCGAACGGCAGGGACCGTCGCTCTGCGCATGTCTCTCCCTTGCGCGGACGATGAAGGGCCGTCGGTGAACTCCGACGGGTCCGTTCTTCTGTTGTTTCCGTAGACCCGACTCCCGCAACGGTGTTCAATACGCACGAACCGATCGGGGGATGGGATGCGCGCAATGATGGGCGCCGCGATGGCTGCGGCGGTGATGGGAAGTGTCCTGACGGCATCGGTGGTGTCGGCGGAGACGAGCGGACGCACCGAAATGCCGTATGACTCGTCGGCGCCGCTGGCCGGCGAGGTGCTCGGGTCCGTAGTGTCGATACCCGCACCGCTGCCGGCGGAAGCGGGACCGCGACCCGCCGCGTGCGACCGGTTGTCGTATCTGCGGTGGCGGTCGGCCGACGGACCGGAGAGTTCGGCCGACGCCGACCGGATCCTCGTCGCCCAGCCCGGGATCTTCGAGGGAGCGGGTGCATTCGAGAGCGTCGCGCGCAACACCGTCGTCGCGGCCGCGGCCCGTGGTGCCCACGTCGAGTTCTGGGCACTCGACCGGCGATCGAACTGCCTCGAGGACCACACCGGTACCCGGGCGGCACTGCGGACGGGTTCGCTCGACACCGCGACCGACTACTACTTCCGCGGTGCCGAAGTGGACGGGCGACGATTCGCCGGCCACGCGAGCGGCGCCGACGTCGCGTGGCTCTCGCATGTCGGCATCGAGCAGACGCTGCGCGACCAGTACGACCTGCTGCGTCACGAACTCTCCGACCCGGAACTGCGGAAACGGAAAGTGTTGTGCGGCGGACATTCTCTCGGTGGTTTCATCACCGGCTACTTCGCGGAATGGGACTTCGACGGAGATCCCGCCACCACGGGCGACGCCGGTTACAACCAGTGCGGCGGGTACTTTGCGCTCGATACGGTGATCGAGGCGGGAGCGCCCTCCCCCGGGCAGAGTGCCCTCCCGGATCTGCCCGAAGCGGTCTCGGCGCCACTCGATGCGTTCTTCGGCTCCATCTCGACGGCATCGCCGGTGCTGGCACTTCCCACGGTCATCAATCCCGAGACGACGAATCTGCTCGCACTCACCGGACTCGCCGCGCGACTGGACCCGGACAGCACCGACGGCATTGTCCCGCGCATGCCCGACAACCCGAACATCGACTGGACGTTGCGCACTCTGTTGTCTGGGGACTACGCGATGTTCGCGACGGGCGACCCGGATGTGCGGACGTTGAACGCGACCAACGAGGCGGTGCTCGGCGCGATCCTCGACGACAATTCGCAACCGCTGGGGTTCCTGCAGGTGAGCGTCGGATTCATTACCGGGGCGCCCGTGCGCGACAAGCTGTTTCCTGTTCCCGCCACGCCGGAGGTGCTCGGGTCGGGATTCTTCGGCGATGCGCTCAAGGCGTCGCCGGCGGTGTTCGCGGATCCGGGAGTCGTCTACCGGTGGCTCGACTACGACGAGGTGGGCACTGGGGCGTCGTCACCCGACGAGGCGCGGTACACCGATCGGGGGAGCGAGGTGACGTCGATCGCGGAGCTGGCGCGGAATCTGTCGGAGCCACCACTGGATTTCACCGAGTGGTACTTCCCGTCGAGGCTTCCGTTCGACCTCGCATCGGCGACCCGCTTCGAAGGGCATCTCCACCGCGACGGTGTCGCGCGCAATCCTGTGGTGACGCTGGTGGCGAGCGGCGGGATCCCGTTGCCGGAGAAGGATCATCCGAACGAACGCAGGTGGGTGCTGCCCGGATACAAGCACATCGATGTACTCACTGCGGCCGCTGATCAGAACGACGGGCGGCCCGAGCAGGTATCGCAGACGCTCGCCGACTTCGCAGCCGACCGAGTCGGTAGCTTCACAGTCGGATGAGGCGGGATCAGGCGCCGCGCGCGGAGAAGATCGAGGTGTAGTCGTGGGGGCCGCTCACCTCGGCAACAGCGGTGACGGGTTCGGTCTCGGCGTCGGTCTCCGGAGTGGTGGGCGCGAGGAAGAGGGGTCCGTCGAATTCTTTGTTCTGGCTCATGGCCGTCCTTTCGGGTGCGGCCGGGTAGACCCCGGCCGTGGGGCAGTGCGAAGAAGAGGGGCCGCGGTACACGCGGCGGGGAACTCTCACGTCCGGTTCGGAACCTTCGGGCACTGTGGTGCGAGGTTGCTCATCATGTGCGAGCCGAACGATGTCTCCACCCTACACCAGAAGGTTCGCGCGACGTTTGACCGGCGAGTCGCGTGGGAAGACACTCGGCATGGCTACCTACAGAGTGATCGACCCGACCGGGAACGTCGTGGATACCAAGGAAATCGAGAGCGCGGACGACGCGCACGCCTGGTTCGTCGACCAGCGCGCCGACAACAGCGAACTCGGCTGGCGTATGGAGGCGCAGAACGAGCAGGACGGTACCTGGCACTTCTTCGACGACACCGAAGGCACCTCCTCGAAGTAGTCCCGGCAGCACCCCGTGAGAGCGGGGTGCTGCACGCACCGACACAGCGCGGTGCCGAGCACCTCGACAGTGCGGTGCCGAGCACCTCGACAGCGCGGTGCCGGTAGTCGTAACTACCGGCACCGCGCAGTTCAAGGGCTACTTCTTGAAAGCGTCCTTGACGTTCTCGACGGCATCCGAGACCTTGTCGCCTGCCTGCTTCAGACCGCTGGAGGCCTGGTCACCGCGACCCTCGGCTTCGAGATCACGATCGCCGGTCGCCTGACCGGTGTTCTCCTTGATCTTGCCGCCCGCTTCTTCTGCCTTGTGCTTTGCCTTGTCGACGAAGTCGGCCATGGGGTCCTCCTGTGTCATCGAACGTTGCTCTGACGGAGTACCCCACCCGAACAGCCTGAAACCGAACACGACCGGCTCGTCCGTGTCAGACTTCGACACAGGCAGCCAGGAGGAGACCGATGTCGCATCCCACCAACTCCGGTCCCGAGAACAACGACCCGATCGGGGACGCGCCCGACGCCGATCCCGAACTCGTCCGCGACGGGCCGGTGCAGCGCCGGCGTTCGGCGAGTGCGGTGATCGCAGCCGTCGCGGTGGTCGTCGTGATCGTCGTGCTGCTCGTAGTTTTCCTCTGAACAGAGTCGTTCACCGAGCAACGCGGGGTTCACAACCAGTCGCGGCGCTTGAAGAGCACGTAGAGCACGATCGCCGACACGACCATGATCCCGACCCCACTCATCAGTCCCCAGGCCTCGCCTACCCCGGGATAGGGCACGTTCATGCCGTACCAACCGGTGACGGCCGTGGGGACGGCGATGATCGCGGCCCATCCCGTCAGTTTCTTCATGACGATGTTCAGGCGCGCGTCCTGCAGCGACAGGTTCGTCTCGAAGACGGTGTTCACCATCTCGCGCAGTGAATCGGTCCACTCCGCAGCACGCATCACGTGGTCGTAGAGGTCGTTGTAGGAACTGTCGAGTTCGGGGTGGTGGTTGCTCTCGGCGCGGGTCCGCAGGACGGCATTGACGACCTCGCGCATCGGCAGCACGACCCGCCGGAGCTGCACGAGTTCCTTGCGGAGCCGGTAGACGCGTCGCTGGATCTGCCGGGTGGAGGCGCCGTCCTCGAAGAGGCAGTCCTCGAGGTCCTCGGCGGCGTCGTCGAGTTCCTGGATGGTCTCGAACTGCCCGTCGACGACCGTGTCGAGCAGGCCGTGGATCAGCGCACCCGGTCCGTACTGCAGCAGGTCGGTGTTCTCGTCCCACCTGCGCACCGCCTCGTCGATGTCGAACGGAGTGCCGCGGCGAACGGTGACGACGCCGCGGGGCAGGACGAAGGCGGAGATCCGGGTGGTGCGGAGCCGGGACTCGTGCGCCTGATTCTCGTCCTCGGAATCCGGAAACAGGTGTGTCGCGTAGACCGTGAGGAAGGTATGGGTGGCGTAGCGGGTGGCCTTCGTGCGCTCGCCGTGTGCGAGCGAATCCTCGACGGCGTGCGGGTCGAGGTTCCATTCCTCGGCGAGTTCGAGCAGAGCCGTGTGCTCGGGATTCCACAGATCCACCCAGACGAGGGCCTCGGGATCGGCGAGATGCTCCGAGACGGCTGAGAGCGGGAAACCTTCGTCGACGAGTTTCCCGTGGGCCCACCGCCGGGTCCGGATGGAGTTGTCGTATCGGTCCGTCACCTCGGCAGTGTCCCCGAAATCGGCGGGCTTCACACCACGTTCCCGTCACGACCGGGCTCACACGACAGGACGATGCTCGGTGTCCACCAATCGCAGCACCTCGTCGACGAACCCGAGGTCGATCCGTGGCCGATCGTCAGGCCGCAGACCCTGTTCGATCCGTACCCGCATCGAGGTGAGCGTGGCGATCACGTGTGGCCCGCCGTCGGTCAGATAGCGCACCATTCCGCGCGCCGCGCACGCGTCGACCACGACGGCCAGGGTCTCCTCGGCCTCCTCGATGCGTCCGGCCGCGTGCAGGCAGGAGGCGAGCAGACGGTGGGCCTGCAGGTGGGCGCGGGGACGCGAGGTGGTGCGCTGTACCCACATCCGCGCCCATTCGACGGCCTGTTCCGCCGCCTCGGGCTCCCCGTTCTCGCTGAGCAGCCGGATCGCGGTGGAGTCCTCGATCTGGAGGGTGATCTCGACGGTTCCGTCGGGGTGGGGTGTGGTGTTCTCCGGCATCGTGCGCGTCGAGTGGCCTGGAGTGGCGATTCCGAGCCGGACCCGTTCGTTCTCGATGCGTGCCCGCAGGCGCGGCAGGTCGTGCAGCGCCGCGACCCGCAGTCCTTCGGCGAGCAGGGCGACGGCTTCCTCCCGGTTGCCCTGCAACATCTTCAGGCGCGCAGCGATACCGAAGCGAGCGATGAGGAAATCCGTTCCACCGCCTTCTATTCCGAGCAGGTTGCTCTCGTCGAGCAGTGCTTCGGCCTCGGCGGTCCGTCCCTGTTCGTAGAGCAGCTCTCCGAGCATGGCAGCGGCGAGACGCCCTCCGTGGGTGTGGATTCCGCCGTTTCGTCGCGCTCGGCGCAGCGCTGTGCGGAAGTACTTCTCGGCCGAGGCGACATCGAGTCGTTCGTTCGCGGCGATGCCGCACAGGCACTGACCGTAGATCGACGCGAACGGTCCGCGGGTCTCGCGGTGGTAGGGCTCCGCCCATTCCTGCCGCCGGATCGCTGAGGTGAAGTCGAAGCGGAAGATGTCGGCGTACGAGGCGAAGTCGGCTGCGGCCGCCACCACCCACGGGTGCACGGAGGTCGGATTCTCCAGGCACGGCGCGATGAGTTCGTAGATGCCGTCGATGCGGTCGGAGTTCATCAGGATCGACGCCTCGACGGCATCCGCCTCGATGTGGAGTGCTTCGACGTCGTAGCTGTCCGTCACCCCACGGTCGAGCAGTTCCCGTACTGCCGCGAGGGTTCTGCGGCATCGGTCCAACCGCAGCAGCGCACTGTTCGCCCAGGCCTGCGTGAGCAGCAGGCGCGGATCGTTTGCGACGGCCCGCGGCGGCAGTTTGTCGATCAGGGCGAGCAGCGTGGCGATGTGCCCGTGCTCCATCAGGTACATGCCGTCGTCGGCGAGCAGGTCGACGGCGAAGTCGGTGTCGTTGGCGGCGAGGGCGTGGTCGACGGCCTCCTGCAGCATGCGGTTGCGGGCGAACCAGTCGGCGGCGGTGCGATTCAGGTCCGCGACCTTCTCGGGATGGTCGCGTTCGAGACGTCGACGCAGGAAGTCGAGGAACAGGTGGTGATAGCGGAACCACACGCGTTCGTCGTCGACGTGCCGCAGGAACAGGTCGCGTTCCTCCGCCTCCTCGAGCATCGCCTGGCTGCGCGGATCGCCCGTGAGCGCCGCGGCGAGGCTGCCGCTGATCGATTCGGTGATGCTCGTCGCGAGGAGGAATTCGTACATCCGGGGTTCGAGACCGGCCAGCACGTTGTCGGCGAGGAACTCACCGATCGCGTGGTGCCGACCGGTGATGTTCTCGATGAGCCACGACGGATCGTCGCTGTCGCGCAACGACAACGACGCAAGCTGCAGGGCTGCGGCCCAGCCCTCCGTGGTGTGGGTGAGATCCTCCACGTCCTCGGGGCCGAGGTCTATCCCGCCGATGTCGCGCAAGAAGGCGTTCGATTCGTCCACCCCGAACCGCAATGCCGTCGAATCGATCTCGACCAGCTCGTCGCGAACACGCATGCGGCTGAGCGGAAGTCCGGATCGGTTGCGGCTCGTCACCACGAGCTGCAGGTGATGGCATCCGCGGTCGAGCAGGAACTCGAGGGCAGCGACGGTCTCCGTCGACGTGACGCGGTGCCAGTCGTCGATCACCAGCGTCGCCGCGGTGTCGGTGCGGTGCAACTCGTCGATGAGCGTGCACAGTACGTACCGTTCGGCCTCGTCGCCGTGCGCGTCGAGGATCTGGCCCAGTTCGCGCGCGAGGACCGGCCGGATCTGCTTCATGGCCTCGACGAGGTGCGCGAGGAACCACAGGACGTTGTTGTCGTCGCTGTCCACCGTCAACCACGCGACCAGCACTCCCTCGGCGGCGAGTACGTTGCGCCACTGCGTCGCGAGGGTGGACTTACCGAAGCCGGTGGGGGCGTGGATGGCGACGAGACGGCGTCGTCCGCCTGCCCGCAGGAACGAGATCAGACGGCTGCGTTCGATCAGGGGACGTGAGGTCGAGGGCGGCCGGAACCTGGTCGACGGTGCGGTGGACGGACCGGTGCGTCCCGAGACCGTGGACGACCGGCCGGAGACCGTCGAGGCCGGTCCGGTGAGCGGTGGCGCCGAACGCGGCGGGAGCGGGCCGGACGGCGGTGACCCGGGCAGCGCCATCTCGTCGATGGGCAGGTTGTGGGCGCGCTGGACGTCGCGGAGCAGATCGCCGAACTCGGCGGCCGTCTGCGGCCGGTCCTCGGCATCGGTCGCCATGCCGCGCTCGAGGGCCTCGCACACATCGTCGGGGATGCCCTCGCCGCGCAGGTCGGGGACGGGCTCGGAGGTGATGCGCACGAACTGCGCGACGATCTTCTCGCCCTCCTTCCGCTCGAAGGCGGCGTGACCGGTGATCGCCGCGAACAGGGTCGCGGAGAGGCCGTAGACGTCGGCGGCCGGAGTCGGGGCATGACCGCGCAGCACCTCCGGTGCCGTGAACGCGGGGGAACCGGTGATCTCACCGGCAGTGGTGCGGAAGCCGCCGCCGACGCGGGCGATACCGAAATCCGTCAGCTGCGGTTCGCCGTACTCGGTGAGCAGGATGTTGCCGGGCTTGATGTCGCGGTGCAGGACGTCGGAACGATGCGCCGTCTCGAGTGCACCGGCGACCTTCACCCCGATCCGGACCGCCTCCGGCCAGGCGATCGGTCCGTGCCGCCGGATGCGGGTGTCGAGAGAGTCGTGCGGGTGATAGTGCATCACCAGATAGGGCAGGCCCGTGTCCGTCGCGCCGGCCTGCAGCACGGTGACGATGTTGGGGTGGCCGGAGAGCCGCCCCATCGCGCGTTGCTCGCGTAGGAAGCGTTCGAGATCGGCGGGTTCGGGGGAGCGGCGCAGCACTTTCACCGCGACGTCGCGGTCGAGTTCGGCCTGCCGGCAGCGGTAGACCACACCGAAGCCGCCGCGGCCGATCTCCACGGCGTCGGTGAAACCGGCATCGTGCAGCGCGCGCACGATGTCCGTCTCTGCGACGTCGACAATCGGCGCGCGCTGAGTGGCGGCCGGATCGTTCTCGGTCATCGGCGCAATCACCTCGGGAAGCCGTTTCCCCAGGATAGTCTCGAAATGTGCACGCCCGCCGCAGATCGTGCGTCGCCCCTGTTCTAACGTGGTCCGGCCGGACCACGGTGCCTCACCGGGAACGGACGAAACGACACTGCGACCAGAAGTGGGACATAGATGAAGAAGACTCTCGCGGCGCTGTTCGGTGCAGGTGTGGTCCTGCTTGCGGCGGCGTGTGGATCCTCGGACGGATCCGACTCGGCCGAGGAGACCACCACCACGACGAGCACCTCGGCTTCGGCGGAGGCCGGCACCTCGGGCACCAGCGTCGAACTCGGTAAGAGCTACGAGGAGAACTGCGAGGCTCTGCTGCCCTACCTCGACGAGCTCGAGGAGTGGGGCCAGGACCGCGCGGCAGCGGCCCAGGCCGTCGCCGACGCCCAGCAGCAGCTCCCGGCCTGGCAGGATCTCAGCGAAGAGGAGCAGGCCGACACCCTGCGTGCCATCGAGAACGCCGGAAAGGGCGAGTGCTGACGGTCGAGTGGTGATCGACGAGTTGTACGACAGGTTGAGGCGCTTCCCGGATGTGGAAGCGCCCAACCTGTTCGCCGTCGACGGGGCCGATCGCCTGCTCCTCGACGAAGCCGCGCCCGCACTGGAATCCGCAGCGCCGGGCACGATCGTGGTCGTCGACGACCAGTACGGCGCCCTGACCCTGGGTGCGGCCGTCCGGTTCGGCGCGGAGCGGATCCGGGTGCATCAGGACTCGGTGGTGGCCGAACGCGCCCTGGCTGCGAACGCCGAGCGTGAGGATCTCACCGACCGCTACCGTTCCTGCGGACTCGACGCGGACCTGCTCGCCGGTGCCCGAGTGGTACTGCTGCGTCTTCCCCGTTCGCTGTCGGCGCTCACCGAGATCGCCGAGACCGTGGCCCGCCACGCCGACCCCGAGGTCGTCGTATTCGCCGGTGGCCGCGACAAGCACATCAGCCTTGCGATGAACGACGTCCTCGCTGCGTCCTTCGCAGAGGTCCGCGCGTCGCGGGGACGGCAGAAGTCGCGTGTGCTCACCGCGCGCCGAGCAACGCCCGGACCGGCCTCGTATCCCGTCCGTGAGAGGCTCGACGAACTCGGCCTCACCGTCGTCGCGCACGGGGCCGCCTTCGCCGGCCCGCGCCTCGACATCGGTACCCGTTTCCTCCTCGACTTCTTCCCCCGTCTCGACTTCCCCCGTAACGACACGGACGAGCAGATCGCGGTGGACCTCGGCTGCGGCACCGGCATCCTCGCCGCGATGCTCGCCCGGCAACTGCCCGACGTTCGCGTGATCGCGACCGATCACTCCGCCGCCGCCGTCGCCTCCGCCGCGGAGACGGCCGCCGCGAACGGGCTCGCCGACCGGATCGACACGCTCCGCGACGACGCCGCGAGTTCGATCGCCGCCGGGTCGGTCGACCTCGTGGTGTGTAATCCGCCCTTCCACATCGGCGCCGCCGTGCACACCGGCGCGGCCCACAAGATGTTCGACGCCGCAGCCCGGATCCTCCGCCCGGGAGGACAGATGTGGACGGTCTACAACCGCCACCTCGACTACCGCCCCGCGCTGTCGGGCATCGTCGGGTCGACCCGCGTCGAGGGCCGCAACCGCAAGTTCACGGTGACCAGGTCGGTACGGAGCCGGTAGAGTCCGATTAGTCCGAGCTTTCTCGACGAAACGGGAACTCGTGAGGTTACTGCCTCGTTGAACGGACAGAAGCGACCACGAGAAGGGAAGTGCACGGTGCGCACCACCAGTAACCCGGTGTTCCGCAACCTGCCCAAGCAAGAGGGCGGCGGATACGCCACGTTCGGCTCTGCGACGGCGGGCGCCGCGCAGGCCACCCAGCAATTCGGTCAGCCCCAGACGGATCCGTGGGCACGTCCCACCGACCAGCGGACCATGACGATCGACGACGTCGTCACCAAGACCGGCATCACGCTCGGCGTGCTCGCCGTCTCGGCACTCATCTCCTACGTCCTGGTCAACTCCAACGTCGGCCTGGCAGCTCCGTTCGTCATCGGCGGCGGTCTGATCGGCCTCGTCCTGGTGCTGGTCGCGACGTTCGGCCGCAAGATGGACAACCCGGCGATCGTCCTCGCCTACGCGGTGGCGGAAGGCTTCTTCCTCGGCGCGCTGTCGTTCATGTTCACCGACATCACGTTCGGTGGCGCCGGCGGCGCGACTCTGATCGCGCAGGCCGTCCTCGGTACCTTCGGCGTGTTCTTCGGCATGCTCGTCGTGTACCGCACCGGCGCCATCCGCGTCACGCCGCGCCTGACCCGCATGATCGTCGGCGCCCTCGTCGGTGTCCTGGTCCTGGCGCTGGGCAACCTCGTCGCCGGCTTCTTCATCGACGGTGGCCTGGGCCTGCGCGACGGCGGCCCGATCGCCATCATCTTCAGCCTCGTGTGCATCGGCATCGCGGCGTTCAGCTTCCTGCTGGACTTCGACTCCGCCGATCAGCTGATCCGCGCACAGGCCCCCGAGAAGGCCGCCTGGGGCGTCGCCCTCGGCCTGACCGTCACCCTGGTGTGGCTGTACGTAGAGATCCTGCGACTGCTCAGCTACTTCCAGAACGACTAGCAGTACGCCATGAAGACCCCGGACCACGGTCCGGGGTCTTCGTCGTTTCCCAGGGGGTGTTTTCCCAGGGGTGTACACCTTCACCCTGTCGGAAAGCCACGACGTGGGAACATGGAGTCATGCGCATTGCGGATTCCGTCATCGACCTCATCGGAAACACCCCCCTCGTCAAGCTCAACACGGTGGTGAAACCCGGATCGGGGCTCGTAGCGGCGAAGATCGAATACCTCAATCCCGGCGGCAGCTCCAAGGACCGTATCGCGGTGAAGATGATCGATGCGGCCGAAGCGTCGGGCGAACTGAAGCCGGGCGGGACGATCGTCGAGCCCACCTCCGGCAACACCGGCATCGGCCTGGCCCTGGTCGCGCAGCAGCGCGGCTACAAGTGCGTGTTCGTGTGCCCCGACAAGGTCGGCGAGGACAAGCGCAACGTGCTGCGGGCCTACGGTGCCGAGGTGGTCGTGTGCCCGACCGCGGTCCCGCCGGAGCACCCCGACAGCTACTACAGCGTCTCCGACCGTCTCGCCCGTGAGCTCCCCGGTGGCTGGAAGCCCAACCAGTACTCCAATCCGGGGGGCCCGGCGAGCCACTACGAGACCACCGGCCCGGAGATCTGGAACGACACCGACGGCAAGATCACGCACTTCGTCGCTGGCGTCGGCACCGGCGGCACCATCTCGGGTACCGGCCGGTACCTCAAGGAGGTCTCCAACGGTGCGGTGAAGGTCGTCGGCGTCGACCCCGAGGGCTCGGTGTACTCGGGCGGCACCGGCCGGCCGTACCTCGTCGAAGGTGTCGGTGAGGACTTCTGGCCCTCGGCCTACGACCCGTCGATCCCCGACGAGATCATCGCCGTCTCCGACGCCGACTCGTTCGAGATGACCCGTCGCCTCGCCCGCGAGGAAGGCCTGCTCGTCGGTGGCTCCTGCGGCATGGCCGTCGTCGCCGCACTGCAGGTTGCCGAGCGCGAGGGTCCCGACGCGGTCGTTGTCGTGCTGCTGCCCGACGGTGGTCGCGGCTACATGTCGAAGATCTTCAACGACAAGTGGATGGCCAGCTACGGCTTCCTCCGCGCGCCGCTCGACGGCAAGCCCGACGACTCCACCGTCGGCGACGTGCTGCGCGGCAAGAGCGGCGACCTGCCCGACCTCGTGCACACCCACCCGTCCGAGACGGTGCGCGACGCCATCGAGATCCTTCGGGAGTACGGCGTCTCGCAGATGCCGGTCGTGGGTGCCGAACCGCCCGTCACCGCAGGTGAGGTGGCTGGTTCGGTCAGCGAGCGCGAACTGCTCAGCGCCGTCTTCGAAGGTCGCGCGAATCTCGCCGATCCGGTCGAGAAGCACATGAGCCCGCCGCTGCCGAACATCGGCGTGGGCGAGTCGATCGACTCCGCCACGAAGGCGTTCGGCGACACCGACGCGCTCATGGTGATCGACGACGGCAAGCCCGTCGGTGTCATCACCCGCCACGACCTGCTCGGATTCATCTCTCAAGGCCGATAGGACACAGATCTTCATGACAGACCAGAACCAGCACGGTTTCGCGACCCGCGCCATCCACGCCGGGTACGAGCCCGACCCCCAGACCGGTGCCGTCAACGTGCCGATCTACGCGTCGTCGACCTTCGCCCAGGACGGCGTCGGCGAGATGCGCAACGGCTTCGAGTACGCCCGCACCGGCAACCCCACCCGTCGTCCCCTCGAGGCGAACCTCGCCGCGCTCGAGAACGGCACCTACGGCCGGGCGTTCGGCTCGGGCATGGCCGCTACCGACTGCCTGCTCCGTTCGGTGCTGCGTCCGGGCGACCACCTCGTCATCCCCAACGACGCGTACGGCGGCACCTTCCGTCTCATCGACAAGGTGTTCACGCAGTGGGGGATCGAGTACACCCCGGCCGCGATCAACGACGCCGACGAGGTGCGCGCGGCCGTGCGCCCGAACACCAAGCTCGTGTGGGTGGAGACGCCCACCAACCCGCTGCTCAACATCGGCGACATCTCGGCGCTCGCCGACATCGCGCACGAGGGTGGTGCCAAGCTCGTCGTCGACAACACCTTCGCGTCGCCGTACCTGCAGCAGCCGCTCACCTTCGGTGCCGACGTCGTGCTGCATTCGACCACCAAGTACATCGGTGGTCACTCCGACGTCGTCGGTGGCGCGCTGGTGACGAACGACGAAGAGCTCGACGCCGCCTTCGCGTTCCTGCAGAACGGTGCGGGCGCCGTGCCGGGCCCGTTCGACGCCTTCCTCACGCTGCGCGGCATCAAGACGCTCGCGGTGCGGATGGAGAAGCACTCCGACAACGCCGAGAAGCTCGTCGACTTCCTGTCGGGACATTCCGCCGTGACCAAGGTGCTGTACCCGGGTCTCGAATCGCATCCGGGCCACGAGTACGCGGCCAAGCAGATGCGTCGCTTCGGTGGCATGATTTCCGTGCGCCTCGCCGGTGGCCGCCAGGCCGCGCTGGACTTCTGCAAGCGCACCGAGATCTTCACCCTCGCCGAGTCGCTCGGTGGTGTGGAGTCGCTCATCGAGCATCCGGGTGCGATGACCCACGCCTCCACCGCCGGGTCGCTGCTCGAGGTCCCCGAGGATCTCGTCCGGCTGTCGGTGGGTATCGAGGATGCCGCCGACCTGCTCGCCGACGTCGAACAGGCGCTCGGCTGACACACCGGTCGTAGAAGACAGGAGAAGAAGGCGTCCCGAAGGACGCCTTCTTCTCGTGTCGATCGGGAAAACATCGACGGCGACGTGCGGAAGGAACCGCATAGCCCCCGGAAGCACTGCCGGGCGCCGTACGATCACGTGGTGACGGACAGCGAACATCCCGAATCCGCCCTGTGGGACACCGTGCTCGACACGGTACGGCGCCATGGACCCATGACGATCGACGAGGTGGCCGATCATCTCGAGGAGCACGGATTCGGCTCGGCCGAGCAAGTGATGATCGATCTCGAACAGTCGGAACCGCATCCGCTGTTGATGTGGTTGTCCGACGACCGTGTCGCGGCGACGGATGCGCTGTTCGAGGGCAGGATGCTCACACACCGCCTCACCGCGGACGAACTCGACCGGCACGCGATCCCGGTCGACGACATCGAACCGCTCCTGCTGCTCGTCTCCGAGGACGACGAGTTCGATCTCGTGCAGCCCGGTGGATTCGAAGCTGCTGCCACGCAAAACGATCCGGATTCGGATGAGATCGTCCGCAAGGAGACGATCGTCTTTCCCGAAGGAGCCCTGTCGGGTCACGAGGCGGGAGACCTGCTCGCACTCACCGTGCGGGACGGTCGCTTGTCGTTCGCTCCGGTCGACGACGAAGTCCGAAGTAGTGAGGCCGAATTCGTGCACGCGCTCGAACAGACCATCGCCCGCCAGCAGGTGGCGAGCCTCGGGGGCGCCTTCCTCGACGTGCTCGCCGATGTACCGGACGCGTTCTCCGCGCCGTCCCTGCCGCTCGGGGACTTGCTCGCCGGAGCCGGTCTGGTCCGCAGCGGAGACCTGGTGGCACCGAACGGTTTCGACTTCGACGGATACTCCGACCGGGCAATGTTCGAGATCTATGCCGAACAGCTCGGGATCCCCGTCGACGCCGTGCCCGGCGTGGCCCTGTTCGCGTCGCTGGTCGAAGCCCTCGAACGCGGCGACGACGCCGAACTCGACGAGCGTTTCGCCGTGGGAAAATCCGGTCTGTACTCGGTGCTGTCCGATCCCGAGATCGCCGAGACCGTCTACGACGAACTGGTGGGGGAGAAGCTCGCGCCCGAGGCGATCGAACAGGCCGCGCTGTGGCTGCTCGACCATGCGCCGCGACGTGCGGCGGGGGCAGCGCACTGGATCGCCGGTCGCGCGGCCGAATCGACCGGACGCCTCACGGAAGCCGAACGGCACTACGAGCGCTCGGCCGACCTCGACTCCGCCTTCGACCTCCCGTTGTTCGACCTCGCGCGCTTCGCTTCCGATCGCGGGGACGCGATACGGGGGCTGTCTCTGCTCGCCCGGGTGCCGGGCGGCGACGAACATCCCCTCCACGAAGTGCTCGAACGGTACCGGCCGAAGGAGGTCCCGGGACTCGGCCGCAACGACCGCTGCTGGTGCGGGTCGGGCCGCAAGTACAAGGCGTGCCATCTCGGGCGCGCCGAGCACTCGCTCGAGGAACGCTCCGACTGGCTGTACATGAAGGCGGCCATGCACGCCCTCGAACCCGGATGGGCCGAACAGCGGGTCGCGCTGGCGGAGGCGCGTTCCGGCTACGGGGACGACGACGCGGTGGCCGAGGCCGTCGCCGATCCTCTCGTCGAGGACGTCCTGCTCTTCGATGCCGGCGCCTTCGCGGATTTCGTCGAGCGTCGCGGTGAGTTGCTGCCCGAGGACGAGGCCGAGCTCGCCCGCTCGTGGCTGGCGGTCGAGCGTTCGGTCTTCGAGGTCGAGGCGAGTGCGCCGGAGGAGTCGCTCACGCTGCGCGACGTCCGTAGCGATCGGGTGGTGGAGGTGTCCGCGCCCTGGCTCGCGGGTGAGGTGCCCGCCGGGACGTTGCTGTGCGCCCGTGTGATGCCGGTGGGGGAGGACCGGTGGGTGATGCCCGGCGGCTGCGAACCGGTGACGAAGGATCAGCGGGACACGCTCGTCACGCTGCTGGACGAGGACGCGGTCGATCCGGTGGACATCATGGACGTCCTGACCCAGCCGGACGCCGCAGACTTCTATCCGGAACCGTAACTCCGGACCCTCAGGAAGCACCGGTCCCACTGGTCCCAGTACTAGAACGTGTTCCTGAATATATGTGATAAGAACATCCGGAAGCCGCACTGGTGATCGACCTCACAGTTACGGTGAGAGCGGTTGATGGATGGATGTGGGGGTAGCGGATGTCGGTGGACCCGTCTGCGGTCATCGTGGCAGTGGCTACGGCAGCAAGTGCGCTCGTTCAGGGCGTGGACCTACCAGCAGAGATCAAGGATCAGATCAACGGGGCGATCGAGTCGTTCGAGGCAACTGCCGAGAACGCCGACACGGATGTGGCGAATCTCGTCGCGTCCTTGCCGGAACCGATGCAGCAGGGAGCACAACAGGCAGTCGCGGATGCGACGACGGCGGTCGCGGGAGCGATCGAGCCGCATCTGCCCGAGGATGCGGCCGCGGCCCTGCACCCCGCCGATCCGCAAGCAGCTCCGCCCGCTCTGGCGCCCGAACCGCCGGCCGCGCGTCCCGGGCCCTTCGGAATACCGGTCCAACCCCCGGCGACCGGTGTGGTCGGGAACCCGCAACCCGGTCCCACGATCCCGGGCACCGGGATCACGTTGCCGTCGATCCCGGCGATCCTTCCCGGAACGCGACTCGCACCCATCGGTGCGATCGCAGTGTTCGCGCCGTGGCTGAAGAAGGCCGGCGAACTGTGCGAAGGGGTCTCCGCGCCGGTCCTCGCGGCCCTCTACTCCGCCGAGAACGGTTTCCGGTACGGCCCGACCGCGCCGGTCTCGCCGGTCGGCGCCCGCGGCCCGGGACAGTTCATGCCCGGCACATGGGACCAGTACGGCAAGGACGCCGACGGTGACGGCAAGGCCGACGTCCTCGGCATCGCCGACCCGGTCATGGCGTCGGGCAACCTCCTGTGCGACAACTACAAGCTCATCGACGACTGGAAGAAGCGCGGACTGGTCGAGGGCGACACCCTCGATCTGACCCTCGCGGCCTACAACGCCGGCGTCGGCGCGGTGAAGCGCTCGGGTGGCATGCCGTCCGGTCATCCCGACTACGAGAACCAGACGAAGCCCTACGTCGCGAAGATCCGCGCGACCGAGCACGTCTTCGCCCGCATGCTCTCGCCGTTCCTGGGTCTGGGCATCGGAGGCGGAGCCGGCGACGTCGGTAATCGCATCGTCGACCTTGCCTTCAAGTACCTCGGCCTGCCGTACGTATGGGGTGGCGGCAATATCAACGGGCCGTCCGGCGGCGGTTTCGACTGCTCCGGCCTGACGTCGTACGCGGTCTTCGCCGCGACGGGCATCACGCTGCCGCGCACGTCCGAGACACAGTGGCACATCGGCACCGAGGTGCCGCTGTACGCGGCGCGCCCCGGCGACCTGCTGTTCGGCAACTGGCAGGCCGGCGGACCCGGTCACGTCGCCATCTACATCGGTGGCGGGCAGATGGTGCACGCACCCACCACCGGCGACGTCGTGCGGGTGGGGCCGGTCTTCCCCGACATGAAGGCGCGGCGCATCTTCTGACACCTGCCGTGAACACGCGAAAGGCCCGACCGAGAGAATCCGGTCGGGCCTTTCGGCTGCGGAGGGGACTGCCGCGGTGCGGCACTCGGCGATCAGCCGCGGTAAGGTTCCGCGCTCACCAGTGTCACCTTCATGGTGTTGCCGTTGGGCAGCGTGTACTCGCGGGTTTCGCCGACCTTCGCGTCGATCAGGGCGCCACCGAGGGGCGAGCTGGGGGAGTAGGTCTCGAGCTCGCTGTTGCGGGCACCTTCTTCGCGGGTCGCGATCAAGAACGTCTCCGTGTCGGTCTCGTCGCCGGCGTAGTAGACGGTGACGACGGAACCGGGGAGGGCCACGCCCGACTCGGTCGGAGCGACGCCGACCTTGGCGGTGCCCAGCAGCTCCTGGAGCTGACGGATACGGGCTTCCTGCTGGCCCTGCTCCTCGCGGGCCGCGTGGTAGCCGCCGTTCTCCTTGAGGTCGCCTTCCTCGCGACGCTCGTTGATCTCGGCGGCGATGACAGGACGATTCGCGATGAGCTGGTCCAGCTCGGCCTTGAGTCGGTCGTACGACTCCTGCGTCAGCCAGGTCACCTGGGTCTCGGTCATCCTCGATCACTTCCTTCGGGTTGGAGCCCCCGGCTCCGTGGACAAGTCGTGCACATGCAACGACCGCGACAGCACGACCCCCGTCGTCCCCCCTGGTTGTCAGGCTGAACGGAAGTCGTACTGTCTGTTGATGCTCTTATGCAGCAATACACGGCCCCAAAGGGTGGAACCGTGTATCCGGCTATTTTAGCATCACTATCGTCGCTGCTCCGGAAAAGCGCAGGAAGCCGCTGGTCGCGGTAGATTCCTAGGGTGCGCGGAGGTAGTCGGGAGCTTCGGTGCTGCAGCCGTAGGTATCGCCCATTCCGGGGCGTTGTGACGTCTTGACCGTGGATGTCAGCACGACCGTCTGCGAATCGGACGCCGGGATGAGGACCTCGCGCCGTCCGGTCTCGCTGCCGTCCTTCGACCGCGCCCGGATGATGCAGACGGCATCCTCGGACGGATCGTCCCGCGTGACCTTGAGCTGGATGTCGATGGTGCTGTCGTCGATGATCTCGAAGGCGAGGACCTCCGACTCGATCGGAGCCGAGTTGTTCTGGAACAGCACGAACGCCACGACGAGCCCGGCGAGCAGACCGGCGATGGTGAAACCCCAGCGCTTGCCGCGTGTCGACACGCGGGGCCCGGGGTACCGGGAGGAGGGGTACCGGTCGGTGGGCAGGGTGTTGCTCATCACTTTGCTTTCACAGCGGAACGATGGATCGGGCGTCGCCGCAGGGTCACGGCTGACGTCGGAATTATCAGGTGGAACTATAGAGGACGGATCCGTAGCGACCGCGACGCGGGCGCAGGGTCGGTTCCGGCGAAGCAGACGACGTGAGGTGGAGGAATACACGTGAGCGGACTACGGCTCATGGCCGTGCACGCCCATCCCGACGACGAGTCGAGCAAGGGCGCGGCCACGATGGCCCGGTACTCGGCCGAGGGGCACGAGGTTCTGGTGGTCACGCTCACGGGCGGAGAGCGCGGCGACATCCTGAACCCCGCCATGGATGTGCCCGGCATTCGCGAACGCATGAGCGAGGTGCGTCAGGAGGAGATGGCCGAGGCCGCCCGCATCCTCGGGGTGCGGCACCAGTGGCTCGGCTTCGTCGACTCCGGACTGCCCGAGGGCGACCCCAAGCCTCCGCTGCCGGAGGGCTGCTTCGCTGCGATCCCGCTCGACGAACCGGTCCGCCGGCTCGTGCAGTCGGTGCGCGAGTTCCGCCCCCACGTCATGACCACCTACGACGAGAACGGTGGCTACCCGCATCCCGACCACATCCGGTGCCACGAGGTGTCGGTCGCGGCCTACGAAGCGGCCGCGGATCCGGATTTCCATCCCGAGCTGGGCGAGCCCTGGGCGGTGAGCAAGCTCTACTACTCGCACGGTTTCATCCGTAAGCGGCTCGAGCTGTTCCGCGAGGAGTACGAGCGTCGCGGGGAGCCGTTCCCGATGGAGCAGTGGCTCAACAAGTGGCGCACCGAGCAGGGCGACATCATGGGGCGCGTGACCACCCAGATCACCTGTGGCGACTACTTCCCGAAGCGCGACGACGCGCTGCGGGCCCACGCCACCCAGATCGACCCCAACGGATCCTTCTTCGCGGTGCCGTTGGACATCCAGCAGAAGGTGTGGCCGACCGAGGAGTTCGAGTTGGCCAAGACCCGCGTGAGCACGGTACTTCCCGAGACGGATCTGTTCGCGGGCATCGAGGACGGACAGGGCGAATGACGATAGGCACGCTCGCGGTCGATGTTCTGGCCGTCGAGATTCTGGCCCAGGAGCCGACCGGCCCCGAGTTCGGCAAGGCGTCTCCGCTCGGACTGGCCATCGTGGTGGTCCTGCTGGTCGCGACCGCTCTGCTGATCTGGAACATGAACAAGCGGCTGAAGAAGCTGCCCGAGAACTTCCAGCCGGAGCATCCCGAACCCGACCAGGCCGTGGACGACGGCACGCTGCCGGGTGCGATGCCCGGCGGAGCCGAGGAGAAGGCCGGCGGCACGAAGGCCACCGGTCCGGAACGTCCGGAACCCACCAAGGGAAGCTGACGACCGGCCGTCACCGGCGGTGCTCCTTCCGTAGCGTGGGGGCATGGCGAACCGACTGGCCGACGCCCTGAGCCCTTATCTGAGGCAGCACGCCGACAATCCGGTCCACTGGCAGGAATGGGGCGACGACGCGCTCGCGGAGGCGCGCGAGCGCGACGTGCCGATCCTGCTGTCGATCGGGTACGCGGCCTGCCACTGGTGTCACGTCATGGCACACGAGTCGTTCGAGGACGAGGCCACGGCCGCTGTCATGAACGAGAACTTCGTGTGCATCAAGGTCGACCGTGAGGAACGGCCGGACATCGACGCGGTCTACATGAACGCGACCGTCGCCATGGCCGGTCAGGGCGGATGGCCGATGACCTGCTTCCTCACCCCCGACGGCTCGCCTTTCTACTGCGGCACGTATTACCCGAACACGCCGCGCGGCGGCATGCCGTCCTTCGTCCAACTTCTCGAGGCCATCACCCAGACCTGGCACAACCGGCGCGATGAGGTCTCGCAGGCCGCCGACGCCGTGGCCACCGAACTCCGTCGCAGCAGCGGGGGACTGCCCGTCGGGGAGGCCGCTGTCGAGGCGGTCCTGCTCGACGCGGCGGCCGCTGCGATCGCCACCGACGAGGATCGCGAACACGGCGGCTTCGGGGGCGCACCCAAGTTCCCGCCGTCCAACCTGCTCGAGGGCCTGCTGCGCGGATACGAGCGCACGCGCTCCGCCGACACGCTCGGTCTCGTCGAGCGCACGACCGACGCGATGGCGCGAGGTGGGATCTACGACCAGCTCGGTGGCGGTTTCGCCCGCTACAGCGTCGACGCCGCCTGGACGGTGCCGCACTTCGAGAAGATGCTCTACGACAACGCGCTGCTCCTACGGCTGTACGCGCACCTCGCGCGGGTGACCGGCGCGGAACTGCCGACGCGGGTCACCCGGGAGACCGCCGAATTCCTGCTGCGCGACCTGCTCACCACCGACGGCGGATTCGCCTCGGCGCTCGACGCCGACACGGACGGGGTCGAGGGCCTGACCTACGTGTGGACCCCCGATCAGCTCGTCGAGGTGCTCGGCGCGGACGACGGCCGGTGGGCCGCGGAGGCCTTCACCGTCACTCCCGGCGGCACCTTCGAACACGGCACCTCGGTGTTGCAGCTGCTCGACGAGCCCGACGATCCGGCCCGTCTCGCCGACGTGCGGGCACGCCTGTTCGCGGCCCGGCAGGATCGCGCGCAACCCGGACGCGACGACAAGGTCGTCACCGCGTGGAACGGCTTCGCGATCACTGCACTGGCAGAGGCCGGCATCGCACTGGGCGAACCCGCCTGGATCGACGCGGCGGCGAGGTGCGCGCGGTTCCTGCTCGACCGGCACCTCGTCGATGGACGACTGCGCCGCGCGTCGCTCGGAGGTGTCGTCGGATCTCCGGTGGGCGTGCTCGAGGACTACGGAGCACTCGTCACCGCGCTGCTCGCCGTCCATCAGGGGACCGGGGATCGGAGCTGGGTCGAGCGCGCGCGAGAACTCGCCGACGTCGCGCTCACGCAGTTCGCGGATCCGGAACGTCCCGGGAGCTGGTTCGACACCGCGCACGACGCCGAATCGCTGGTCGCCCGGCCGCGCGATCCGGTCGACGGGGCGACGCCGTCGGGGGCGTCGCTGATCGCCGAGGCGTTGCTCGGTCTGTCCGCGCTGGTGCACGACGACCCGCGCTACGCCGATGCCGCCGCGCTGTCGCTGTCGGCGGCCTCGATCCTGCTCGAGAAAGCGCCGCGTGCCGGAGGGCACTGGCTGACCGTGGCCGAGGCGTCGGTGCGCGGTCCGCTGCAGGTCGCCGTCGCGGGTGGCGGCGCACTCCTCGACCTCGCGCGCCGGCTCGCACCGGGGGGAGCGATCGTGGTGGGCGGCGAACCCGACTCGTCGCCGCTGCTCGATGGTCGGCCGCTCGTCGACGGAGCATCCGCGGCCTACGTGTGCCGGGGCTTCGTGTGCGATCGGCCGGTGACGACGGAGACGGATCTGCGCGAGGTGCTCGCCGCGCTCTGACTCGTCGGGGCCAGGCGGTGCCAGGGGCGGTGAATCGGTGCGCTCGGTCCTCTACTTCGAGGGTCTAGCTGCTCACGGCGGCTGCGACCGCGACGTTCGGCGACTCGATGCCGTTCTGATCGAACGCCTCGAGCACCGCGCGGGTGAGACTGCGGCGGATCGCCCACTGCTTGCCGGCGCGCACGCGCACGGTCAGCCGCAGCGTCACCGTACCCGCCGTCACGGAGTTGACCCCGAGCAGTTCGGGCTTCTCCAGGATGTCGGGTGCGATGTCCTCGCGTTCGACGCCGTCGAGTACGGCCCGCAGGGCGATCTGGCAGGCGCGGTCGACATTGGAGGTCGGTGCGATGGGTACGTCGATCACGGAGACCGCGTGGCCCTGGCTCATGTTGCCGACGCGCAGGATCTCGCCGTTGCGGCAGAACCACAGGGTGCCGTCGATGTCGCGGACGGTCGTCACGCGCAGGCCGACCGACTCGACGGTGCCCACCGCGTCGCCGAGGTCCACCACGTCGCCCACACCGTACTGGTCCTCGAGCAGCATGAACATGCCCGAGATGAAGTCCCGCACGAGGTTCTGCGCACCGAAACCAAGAGCAACGCCGGCGATACCGGCCGAGGCGATGAACGGCGCGACGTTGAAGCCGAGCGTGTCGAGCGTCTGCAGCACCACCCAGACGAGCACGACGACCGACACACCGGACTTGAATACCGAGCCGATCGTCTGGGCACGCTGGATCCGGCGTTCGCGCGCGTAGGGATCACCGATGGCGCGTTCGGCGCGTTCCTGCAGCGGTGCGAGGAACGATCGGCGGGGCTTGCCGGATTTCTCACGCGGCTTCGTCATGCGGTCGATCAGTCGGTGGAGGACGAAGCGGAGCACGATCGCGACGACGATGTAACTCACGATCGCGAGCGGCCGGTGGATCAGCCAGTCCCTGTTGGTCTCGGTCAGTTCGAAGGCGAGCAACGGAATAGACATCCCCCGCGAGTCTACAAACGGGTGCCGGATGCTTCAGGTGGTGTGAGAAGTTGCACGAAGCGGTCGGTGAGGTTTCAACCGAGAATCACGAGCCACACCGCTATCGCGTGACACAGTGCCGCGATGACCGTGGCCGCGTGGAAGAACTCGTGGTGCCCGAAGGTCGCGGGCCACGGATCGGGCCAGCGGGTCGCGTAGAGGATCGCTCCTCCGCTGTAGAACAGCCCTCCGACCAGCAGGAGCAGCATGGGAGCGAGACCGACCTCGGCGACCAGCTGTCCGGCAACGGGCACGATGGCCCATCCGAGCAGCAGATACAGCGGCACACCGACCCAGCGCGGCGCCGTAGGCCACAGCATCTTCAGGGCCACGCCCGCCAGCGCGCCCGCCCACACGACGATCAGCAGCGGTCGCCCGGACTCCGGGGGCAGGGCGAGTGTCGCGAACGGGGTGTAGCTGCCGGCGATGAACACGAAGATCATCGAATGGTCGGCGCGCTTCATCCACACGCGGGACCGGGGCCCCCAGTTCAGGCGGTGGTAGAGCGCGCTGACGCCGAACACACCGCACACGGTGAGGCTGTAGATCGTCGCGGGGAGTACTGCGTCCGGGCGGTCGGCGAGGAAGGCGGCGGCCGAGACGAGGGCGACGCCGGCGATGACGGCCACACCGAAGGCCCAGGCGTGGATCCATCCGCGCATCCGCGGTTTGACGGGTAGTTCCTCGAGGCCGAATGCCGTCATGCGTGCGCTCCTCTCGGTACCGATCAGTAACCTACGCACCCGTAGGTTTGTTCCGTCGTCACGTTACAGCCCGTGAGGGCGCTCCGGGAGACTCTGTGACCACCGACGCGACCGTCCGTACGCCTGGGCGTAATGTGACTCGCGTGGTGATGACGGGGTGAGCGTCCGCGGACTGCTGTACCGGCTCTACGAGCGCAGGCTGCTGAAGGAACTCGACGGAGCACGGCATCCGCGACACGTCGCGGTCATGTGCGACGGCAATCGGCGTTGGGCGCGCGAGAACGGCTTCACCGACGTCAGTCACGGTCACCGCGAAGGTGCCAAGAAGATCGCCGAGCTGCTGAGCTGGTGCGACGCGGCCGGTATCGAGACGGCGACGATCTACCTGCTGTCCACCGAGAACCTCCGTCGCGACCCGGAGGAACTCGATGCTCTGCTCGAGATCATCTCCGACGTGGTGGAGGAGATCTCCGCGCCCGGCCAGAACTGGGGCGTGAAGATCGTCGGCACCACCGACCTGCTCCCGGCCGACCACGCCAAGCGGCTGCACGAGGCCGCGGCCGGCACCGCGGGCCGGACGGGCACGCACGTCAACGTCGCCGTCGGGTACGGCGGTCGCCAGGAGATCGTCGACGCGGTGCAGTCGCTCCTGCGGGTGCGCTACGCGCAGGGGTTGCGTGGCGAAGAGCTCGTCGAGTCCGTGACGGTCGACGGTGTCGACAGCCACCTCTACACGTCCGGTCAACCCGATCCGGACCTCGTGATCCGTACCTCCGGCGAGCAGCGACTGTCCGGATTCCTGCTCTGGCAGTCCGCCTACTCGGAGATCTGGTTCACCGAGGCGTACTGGCCCGAGTTCCGCCGGGTCGACTTCCTGCGCGCGCTGCGCGACTACGCCGCCCGGCACCGCCGGTTCGGCGCCTGACGGCACCGCCGGTTCGGCGCCTGACGGCACCCGCCGGTTCGGCGCCTGGAACAGGGCCGAGCGGCGGGGCGCGTCAGAGCTTGCGCAACCGGAGCCGGTTGATGGCGTGATCCGAGTCCTTGCGCAGGACCAGGGTCGCGCGGGGACGCGTCGGCAGGATGTTCTCCACCAGGTTCGGCAGGTTGATCGAGTGCCAGATCTCCTTCGCGGCACTCATCGCGTCCCGGTCCGACAGGTTCGCGTAGTGGTGGAAGTGCGCCTCGGGATCCGCGAAGGACGTCTTACGCAGCGCGAGAAAGCGTTCCACGTACCACTTCTCGATGTCCTCGATACGCGCGTCGACGTAGATCGAGAAGTCGAACAGGTCGGAGACCATCAACCGCGGACCGGTCTGCAGCACGTTCAGGCCCTCGATGATGAGGATGTCCGGCTGCCGCACGATGTGGTACTGACCCGGGATGATGTCGTACGAGATGTGGGAGTAGATCGGCGCCGCAACCTCTTTCGCTCCCGACTTGACCTCGGTGACGAACCGCAGCAGTTTGCGCCGGTCGTAGCTCTCGGGAAAACCCTTGCGGTGCATGATGTTGCGCCGCACCAGTTCCTTGGTGGGGTAGAGGAACCCGTCGGTGGTCACGAGATCCACCCGCGGGTGATGGTCCCAGCGTGCCAGCAACGCCTGCAGCACACGGGCCGTGGTGGACTTGCCGACCGCCACCGAACCGGCCACACCGATCACGAACGGCACCTGCTGGTCGGGATGCTTCTCCCCGAGGAAGGTCGCGGTCGCGGCGAACAACCGCTGCTTCGCTGCGACCTGCAGGTGGATCAACCGGGCGAGGGGGAGATACACCTCCGCGACCTCCGCGAGGTCGATCTGCTCGCCCAGGCCCCGAAGCCCGATGAGTTCGTCCTCGGTGAGGACGAGGGGAGTCGACTTCCGCAGCGTCCGCCACTGCTTGCGGTCGAACTCGACATACGGGCTCGGTTCGTTCAGACGAGCCATCGGCACGGCTTCCCGGTGGCGCGGCGGATGCGGCGTTGCATGTCCATGTAACGGATTGTGCTCGCTGACACAGGCGGATGCCTCCCCGGGGTCCCCGCCCCGGCGGGTTCTCCCGTGTCGGGTCGCCGACGAGCGACTACGCTCGGCCGGTATGGGAGCCGACGACTTCGTGAACGAATATCTGCTGCTGGGCCTGGCTTTCGATCGGCTCGAGGACGGGTTCGTCGACGCCTACACCGGCGATCCCGCGCTGCGGCGGAAGGTCGAGAACGCTCCGACCCCCGATCCCCGTGATCTATCACACACCGCGCGACGCCTGCGGGACGAACTTCCCGGTGCGGCACTGTCCGACGAGCGCACCCGTTTCCTCGACGTGCATCTGCGCGCCCTCGACTGCTCGGCCCGCAAGTTCGCGGGGGAGGAGATCGGTTTCGTCGACGAGGTCGAGGCGTACTTCGACGTCCGCATCGCGCCCGGCGACGAGGACACCTACCGCGACGCGCACCGTCGCCTCGATGCGTTGCTGCCCGGCACCGGATCGCTCACCGAACGGATGCAGGCCCACCGCAGGTCCGATGTGATCCCCGCCGATCGTCTCGCCGAATGCGTCGACGCGTTCTCGAGCGCTCTACGGGAGAAGGTGCGGGCGGTCTACCCGTTGCCCGACACCGAACGTGTCGAGTACGAGGTCGTCGGCGACAAGCCGTGGTCGGGTTTCAACTACTACCTCGGTGACTACCGTTCGCGGGTCGCGATCAACTCCGATCTCGAACAGACCATGGCGCACCTGCCGCGGCTCATCGCGCACGAGGCGTATCCGGGGCACCACACCGAGCATTGCCGCAAGGAGGCCGGTCTCGTCGCCGCCGGGCAGGCCGAGCAGACGCTGTTCCTCGTCAACACCCCGCAGTGCCTCATGGCCGAAGGCCTCGCCGATCTCGCGCTCGAAGCGATCGTCGGCCCGGGCTGGGGGAAGTGGGCGCAGGAGATCTACGCCGATCTCGGGCTCCGGTTCGACGGCGAACTCGCCGAGGAACTGGCCGAGGCGTCCGAGCAGTTGCTGCCGGTGCGTCAGGACGCCGCGTTGCTGCTCCACGACCGCAGGCGCAGTCACGACGACGTGGTCGAATTCCTGCAGCGCTGGTCGCTGTCGAGCCCCGAACGTGCCCGGCAGTCGCTGCGGTTCCTGTCGTCGCCGTTGTGGCGCGCCTATATCAGCACCTATGTGGAGGGCTACCGGCTCCTCGGCAGCTGGCTCGGGCAGGTTCCGGCCGGAGCCGAGCGCGCCGACCGTTTCCGGCGCCTGCTCGACGAACCCCTGGTGCCCAGCAGCCTGCGGTGAACCGCAGGTCGCTCGGGGACCGGCTTCCGGAGCGGTGGACGGCCTTCGTAGACTGGAGGACGTATCCCTGACGTCCTCTGCTTGGAGAAACCTCGATGACCGCTGCGCCCGGCGCCGACGTGAACACTGCCGCACTGAACGACCTCGATCCCGAGGTCGCCGAGGCCATGGCCGGCGAGTTGTCGCGTCAGCGCGACACGCTCGAGATGATCGCGTCGGAGAACTTCGTGCCGCGCGCCGTCCTCCAGGCCCAGGGCAGCGTCCTGACCAACAAGTACGCCGAGGGTTACCCCGGTCGTCGCTACTACGGCGGCTGCGAGAACGTCGACGTCGTCGAGGACCTCGCCCGTAACCGCGCCAAGGAGCTCTTCGGCGCCGATTTCGCGAACGTGCAGCCGCACTCGGGTGCGCAGGCGAACGCGGCGGTGCTCATGGCGCTGATGACCCCCGGCGAGAAGCTGCTCGGTCTCGACCTCGCGCACGGCGGCCACCTCACGCACGGCATGAAGCTCAACTTCTCCGGCAAGCTGTACGACGTCGCGTCCTACGGGGTCAGCAAGGACGACCACCGCATCGACATGGACGAGGTCCGCGACATCGCGCTGCGCGAGAAGCCGAAGGTCATCGTCGCCGGCTGGTCCGCCTACCCGCGCCACGAGGACTTCGCCGCCTTCCGCTCCATCGCCGACGAGGTCGGTGCCTACCTGTGGGTCGACATGGCGCACTTCGCCGGTCTGGTCGCCGCAGGCCTGCACCCGTCGCCGGTGCCCTACGCCGACGTCGTCTCCACCACCGTGCACAAGACCCTCGGTGGCCCGCGTTCCGGCCTGATCCTCGCCAAGCAGGAATGGGCGAAGAAGATCAACTCGGCCGTCTTCCCCGGCCAGCAGGGCGGACCGCTCATGCACGCGATCGCCGCGAAGGCCGTCGCGCTGAAGATCGCCGCGAGCGACGAGTTCAAGGACCGCCAGCGGCGCACCCTCTCCGGTGCCCGGATCATCGCCGACCGCCTGTCGCAGTCCGACGTCGCCGACAAGGGCATCTCGGTGCTCACCGGTGGCACCGACGTGCACCTGGTCCTGGTCGACCTGCGCAACTCGCAGCTCGACGGCCAGCAGGGTGAGGACGCCCTCCACGAGGTCGGCATCACCGTCAACCGCAACGCCGTGCCGTTCGATCCGCGTCCCCCGATGGTCACCTCGGGCCTGCGCATCGGCACCCCGGCGCTCGCGACCCGCGGTTTCGGCGACGAGCAGTTCACCGAGGTCGCCGAGATCATCGCGCAGACGCTCGTCGGTGGCGCCGACGCCGAGTCGCTGCGGACCCGCGTGAGCGCCCTGGCACAGTCCGTGCCGCTGTACGAGGGCCTCGAGGACTGGCGTCTGATCTGACGGCTTCCTGCTGTCGCCGACCGGCCCGCACCGATCTCCGGTGCGGGCCGGTCGGCGTATCAGGGGTCGAGACATCCCACCGTAGGGCTGGTTAGGGTAGCCTACGCATGCCGACACTGTCGGTGCCCGCACGCGTACCCCGAACAGCAGAAGGAAGTCGCATGGCCATCCCGAGCATCGATCCGTACGAGTTGCCTACCAGCGACGAGATTCCCGCCGCTCGGGTGGACTGGACGATCGACACGTCCCGCTGTGCACTGCTGATCCACGACATGCAGAAGTACTTCATCGACGCCTACCGGCGCGATGCCGAACCCCTCGCGACCGTGGTGCCCAACATCGTCCGCCTCCGCGAGGCGTGCCTGGCCGCCGGTATCCCCGTCGTCTACACGATGCAGCCCGGCGACCAGCATCCGTCGCGTCGCGGCATCCTTGCCGACTTCTGGGGCGTCGGGCTGAGCACCGGCCGCGACACCGAGGTCATCGACGAACTGACCCCCGGCCCGGACGACATCCAGGTCACCAAGTGGCGCTACTCGGCGTTCCAGCGCACCGACTTCCGTCAGCTGCTCGCGCACAACGGCCGCGACCAGCTCATCGTCACCGGCGTCTACGCACACATGGGCTGTATGCTCAGCGCCGCCGACGCCTTCATGAGCGACGTCGCGCCGTTCATGGCCCTCGACGCCACCGCCGACTTCTCCCGCGACGAGCACCTCATGGCGCTCCAGTACGTCGCCAAGCGGGTCGGCCGGGTCGAGACCACGGACGCGCTGATCGAGTCGATCACCGCGTCAGCGCGTCGCCGCGACCGCGAGACCGAAGAACTCACCGCGTCGCTGCGCTGACCCGAATCAGAATTTCGGTGGATCGGACCCGTCGAGCGGGGTCGGATCCACGACGTTCGTGCATACCTCTGAGGCGCACAAACACTCCCGAGACGACGTTTACGCAAACTTCACCGACACGCATGCTCCACCATCGAGCGAATCGTCCGTATCGGGGTTAGCGTCGGGGGTGTAGGCGGCGCAGGTGCCGTCTACACGGGAGGTCCCTGATCGTGTGGCTGACACAGTCCGAGCGAGGGGGCCGGCACCGGGCCTCCGTGGTCGTGACGACACCGGGGACCCACCGGCCCACCGAATACGTCCGGACGGTGCCGTCCGGGCCGAGGAGCCCCACGTGAACGCAACACGCTCCGTCCCCACCCGCTCCGGCCACGCCTCCGGTACCGCCGCTGCGAAAGAATCCGCTGTACGCACCTACGTGCTGGACACTTCAGTGTTGCTCTCCGACCCTTGGGCGGTCACCAGGTTCGCCGAGCACGAAGTCGTCCTTCCGCTGGTCGTGATCGGCGAACTCGAAGGGAAACGGCACCACCACGAACTCGGCTGGTTCGCTCGCGAATCGCTGCGCCTGCTCGACGACCTGCGGCAGCGGCACGGACGCCTCGACCAGCCCATCCCTATCGGGGACGAGGGTGGCACCCTCCACGTGGAGCTCAATCACACCGACCCCATGGTCCTGCCCGCGGGATTCCGCACCGACACCAACGACTCCCGCATCCTCGCGTGCGCCCTGAACCTGGCCACCGAGGGACGCGACGTGGTGCTCGTCAGCAAGGACATCCCGTTGCGCGTCAAGGCCGGTGCCGTCGGCCTCGACGCCGACGAGTACCACGCCCAGGACGTGGTGATCTCGGGATGGACGGGCATGACCGAACTCGAGGTCGACCGGACCCTCATCGACGAGATGTTCACCGAGGGCATCGTCGACATCGACGACGCGCGGGATCTGCCGTGCCACACGGGGATCAGACTCCTCGGTGGTTCGTCCAGCGCACTCGGCCGGGTCACCGCCGACAAGCGGGTGCAGCTCGTCCGCGGCGACCGGGAGGCGTTCGGACTGCACGGGCGCTCCGCCGAACAGCGCGTCGCCCTCGACCTGCTGCTCGACGAATCCGTCGGCATCGTCTCCCTCGGCGGCAAGGCCGGAACCGGAAAGTCCGCGCTGGCACTGACGGCGGGACTCGAGGCCGTCCTGGAAAGACGAACCCACCGCAAGGTGGTCGTCTTCCGGCCGCTCTACGCGGTGGGCGGGCAGGAACTCGGCTACCTGCCGGGTACCGAGGCCGAGAAGATGAATCCGTGGGGCCAAGCGGTCTTCGACACCCTCGAAGGACTCGCCAGCCCGGCGGTGCTCGAGGAGGTGCTCAGCCGCGGAATGCTGGAAGTGCTGCCGCTCACGCACATTCGCGGCCGGTCGCTGCACGATTCGTTCGTCGTCGTCGACGAGGCGCAGTCGCTCGAACGCAACGTGCTGCTCACCGTCCTGTCGCGGCTCGGTGCGGGATCGCGCGTCGTGCTCACCCACGACGTCGCCCAGCGCGACAACCTGCGTGTCGGCCGGCACGACGGTGTCGCGGCGGTCATCGAGAAGCTCAAGGGACATCCGCTGTTCGCGCACGTCACGCTCACCCGCAGTGAACGGTCGCCGATCGCAGCACTCGTGACGGAGATGCTCGAGGAGTTCGCTCCGGGCGCCTGACACCCGAGCATGATCGAACGGCGCGTCCGGCATCCGCCGGGCGCGCCGTCGTCGTCAGACCTCGTCGGAGGCATCGGTGCCCTCGGAGAGGGGGCCGAGTTCGGCCTCGAGCACTTCCTGGACCACGCGCATCGCAGCGAGTCCGGCGGGAGCGCCGCAGTACGCCGAGCAGTGGATGACGGATTCGACGATCTCCGTGCGGCCGAGCCCGTTTCGCAGGGCACCGCGGACGTGTCCGCGCAGCTCGTTCTCGGCGCGCAGCGCGATGAGCATGCCGAGGTTGAGCAGGCTGCGGCTGCGCCGGTCCAGGCCGGGACGCGACCACACGGCACCCCAGGCGTGCTCGGTCACGAACTCCTGCATCGCCTCGGAGTCGGTGCCGCGGGAACGTTCGAACGCCCGCTCGACGAAGTCGTCACCCATCACTTCGCGCCGGATCTCCAGACCCGTCGTGAATCCCGGAGTGTGCTCGGCGTCGGACATGTCATCGCTCCCTGCTGATCCGTCGCCGAACGGTTCGGCGACGAACGGATTCTATGCGGGCGCCCTGGGGGGAGCGGTGGGGTGAGGATCGTCAGGAGCGACGCAGGACGGCACGCAGGACGCCCACGACGGTTCCGCGAAGGAAGGTGAGGACGTCGAAGTGGTCGTCCCACACGGCGATCCGTCCGTCGCGCAACTCGAAGGTGCCGCACACCCAGAACTCGATGCTCACCGGCCCGAAGCGCAGGATGTCGGTGCGTTCGGTGAGCACGATGTCGCCGTCGGCCGCGATGTGGTGGACGACGACGCCGAAGCCCACCGAAGGTCGCGCGAGACCGGCGAGGATCTTCCGGACCCGGGAACCGCCGCGGATGGTGGGGAGCCAGGTGTTGTGCCACGCGATGTCGTCGGTGATCAGCGAGGCGGCGCGGTCGATGTCCTCCGCGGCCGTTGCCTCCAGGAAGTCGGTCACCGTGGCGACGGCGTCCTGCGCGGTGGCGGTCTGTGTGCTCATCGTTCTCCTCGGCGTCGGCTGCGTCGCATGGTAACGGCAGGATGCCGGGGGTGGGGCGGATTGGTGCACGGCACGGAATCACCGGAAACCGGGTTGTGTCGCCGAGGAGTCGGGCACCCTGAAATCAGGTACCCGTCCTCTCAGTGACAGGAGCGAACCGATGAATCGAATTCCCCGACGCAGAGCAGCGTTGGTGGCGGCCGCAGCGGCGATCGGACTGGTGGTCGCCGGTTGCAGCGACGACCAATCCGCGGAGGACACGGTGGGCAGCGCGACCAGCGCGGTCCAGTCCGCCGCGGAGAGCGTGGCATCCGGGGCGGAGAGCGCCGTCGAATCGATCACGCAGGGCGACGATTCGCCCGAGGCCGACGAGCCCGCGGCGGATCGGTCCAGTGCGGTGCCGGGACCGGACGGCGAGCAGGTCGAACTCAGCGGACCGATCCTGCAGAAGTACGACGAGGTCGGCGGTGCGTCCAGCCCGCTCGGCGCCGCGACCGGCCAGCAGGAGGAAGTCGGCGACGGTTACGTCGCGGAGTTCGAGGGCGGCATCATCGCGTGGAGCCCCGACACCGATTCCCACATCGTGTGGGGTGAGATCCGCACGGCCTGGGAGGCCGCGGGTGGTGCCGGTGGCGACCTGGGCTTCCCGATCACCGACGAGGAACAGACCCCCGACGGTGCGCGAAGCAACTTCCAGTTCGGTTACATCACGTGGGCGCCCGGCACCGGGACCGAGGTGGTCCAGGAATGAGGTGACTCCCCGACTCGCTGAGCCCTCGCTATCCGCTCACGTTTTCACCATCCGCTACAGCACATTCCGAGTTGCTGTAGCGGATGGTGAAATTCGTAGCGGCTGCAGGCGGGGGCCGGCCGGGACCCTGCGGGTCAGGACTCCTCGTCCACCCGCGTCATCGCCAGGACGTCGAGGCGGCGGTCCAGTTCCTCCTCGCTCAGGCGGTCGCCGACGAGGCCGCGGTCCACGACGGTCTGACGGATCGTCTTCTTCTCCTTCAGCGCCTCCTTGGCGACGGCGGCCGCCTCCTCGTATCCGATCGCGGAGTTGAGGGGAGTGACGATCGACGGCGACGACTCCGCCAGTGTGCGCAGATGTTCGACGTTCGCGACCAGCCCGGTGATGCAGCGATCGGCGAACAGTCGGGAGACGTTGGCGAGCAAACGAATCGACTCGAGGACGTTGCGGGCCATCACCGGGATGTAGACGTTGAGTTCGAACGCCCCGGCCGCGCCGCTCCACGCCACAGTGGTGTCGTTGCCCACCACCTGTGCGGCGACCTGCGTAACCGCTTCGGGAAGAACGGGATTGACCTTGCCCGGCATGATCGAACTACCGGGCTGCAGATCGGGGAGCTGGATCTCGGCCAGACCCGTGAGCGGACCGGACCCCATCCAGCGGATGTCGTTGGCGATCTTCGTCAGCGACACGGCGACGGTGCGCAGCGCCCCGGACACCTCGACCAGAGCGTCACGCGCGGCCTGAGCCTCGAAACTGTTGCGGGCCCCCTGCAACTCGTCGAGCCCCGTGGTCTCGACGAGCACGGCCACGACACGCGCCCCGAAATCCGCCGGTGCGTTGAGGCCCGTGCCCACCGCGGTACCGCCGATCGGCAGTTCGCCGAGGCGGGGGAGGGTTGCGCGGAGACGTTCGATCCCGGCCTCGATCTGGCGGGCGTACCCACCGAACTCCTGGCCCAGGGTCACCGGGACCGCATCCATCAGGTGCGTACGACCCGACTTGACGACCGTGCGCCACTCCTTCGCCTTCTCGTCGAGGGCACCGTGCAGGTGCTCGAGGGCGGGGATCAGATCCTTCACCGTCGCCTCGGTCGCGGCGACATGCGTCGCGGTGGGGAAAGTGTCGTTCGACGACTGCGACATGTTGACGTCGTCGTTGGGGTGGACCGTGACGCCGGCCTTCGCGGCGAGCGACGCGATGACCTCGTTGGTGTTCATGTTCGAGCTCGTGCCCGAACCGGTCTGGAAGACGTCGATCGGGAACTGGTCGTCGTACTCACCCGCGGCGATGGCATCGGCGGCCGCGACGATCGCGTCGGCCTTGTCGGGGTCGAGCAGACCCAGGTCCTTGTTCACCCGGGCGCAGGCGCTCTTGAGCAGACCCAGCGCTCGGATCTGTGCGCGTTCGAGTCCACGGCCCGAGATCGGGAAGTTCTCCACGGCGCGCTGCGTCTGGGCGCGCCACAAGGCGTCGACCGGAACCTGGACCTCGCCCATCGTGTCGCGTTCGATACGGAACTGCTGAGAAGACTGTTCGGTGTCGGTCATGTCCTCCACGTTATGCCGCCGGAACGAACGAGGAGGGGCACTGCACCAGAACTCGGTGCAGTGCCCCTCCTCGGAAGGATCGGTGACGATCAGGGCAGTGATGATCAGGGCAGTGATGATCAGGGCAGTGATGATCAGGGCATGGGCGGCGGGGAGCCGGCGACACCGTGGAAGTCGATGGACGAGAACTCGCTGAGCTTCTGCAGGCGGTGGTACGCCTCGATCATGCGGACCGTGCCCGACTTGCTGCGCATCACGATCGACTGCGTCTCCGCGCCCCCGGCGGAGTAGCGGACGCCGCGGAGCAGCTCACCGTCGGTGACGCCGGTCGCGCAGAAGAAGATGTTCTCGCCGGTGACGAGATCGGTGGTGGTGAGGACACGGTCGAGATCGTGTCCGGCGTCGATCGCCTTCTGGCGCTCGGCGTCGTCCTTCGGTGCCAGGCGACCCTGCAGCGCACCACCCATGCAGCGCATCGCGGCCGCGGCGATGATGCCCTCGGGGGTACCGCCGATGCCGAGCAGCATGTCGACACCCGAACCCGGACGTGCAGCGGCAATCGCGCCGGCGACGTCGCCGTCGGAGATCAAACGGATGCGGGCACCCGCCTCGCGCACCTCCCTGATGATCTGCGCGTGGCGCGGACGGTCGAGGATCGTCACGGTCAGGTCGGCGTGCGCGATGTTCTTCGCCTTCGCGACACGGCGGATGTTCTCCGCGATCGGGGCGGTGATGTCGATGACGTCGGCGGCCTCGGGACCGACGGCGATCTTCTCCATGTAGAACACGGCGGACGGATCGAACATCGCGCCCCGCTCGGCCACGGCGAGCACCGCGATCGCGCCGGGAGCGCCCTTCGACATGAGGGTCGTGCCGTCGATCGGGTCGACCGCGACGTCGCACAGCGGACCGTCGCCGTTGCCGACCTCCTCGCCGTTGTACAGCATGGGCGCTTCGTCCTTCTCGCCCTCACCGATCACGACGACACCCTGCATCGACACGGAGCTGACCATGTGCCGCATCGCGTCGACGGCGGCGCCGTCGCCACCTTCCTTGTCGCCGCGTCCGACCCACCGGCCGGCCGCCATCGCCGCGGCCTCGGTGACGCGGACCAGTTCGAGCGCGAGGTTGCGGTCCGGAGCTTCGCGGCGTGGGGTGCTGGCCGTCATGGGCTACTGCCTCCTGGAGACTTTTCGGTCGACGCGGGTTGCGCCGGCAGAGGGAGCGGGCGCCGAGGGCGCCCGCACGATCCGTGTGTGTCGCGTGGCTATTGTCTCATCACGGCCGATGGTGTGGGCTGTCGGACCCGCCCGGCCTGAACCTGCCCGTTTCGTAGCTGTCAGACTGGACGGGTGGCATCCAAGAAACCTCGCATCCTGCAAGACGGTCGAGATATGGCGTGGTCGCTGATCCCGCTGCTCGTGCTGATCCTCTTCATCGCGGCGATCGCCAGCCAGTGCGAGTTCAAGCCCGGCGGACCCACGGCGGGTCCCGTGCCGAGCTTCGACATCGATGCCGGCCTGAAATACGACGCGGCGGAACTCGGATTCCCGATCCGCCACCCCGAGGTGCCCGAGGACTGGCAGCCCAACTCCGGTAGCCGCAGCATCGTTTCCGGTAACCAGGGCGGCGATTCGAGCACCGTCGGTTTCATCACTCCCGCAGGTCGCTACGTGCGCTTCACCCAATCGGATGCCGGTGAGGACGAACTGGTGCGATTCGTCGCCGGAGGTGCCCGCACCGCCACCGACACCAGGTCCGTCGAGGGCCACGACTGGGTGGTCTACGGCGGCGAGGGCGTCGAAGCGCTCTGGGTGTCGGACTTCGGCGACGTGCGCATCCTGATCGGTGGCTCCGGCGACGAGGCCGAGTTCACGACCCTGGCCACCGCCGCGGGCAGGGCCGAGCCCCTCGAACCCTGATCCGGGTCGGAGCGACCGAGCCCTGATCGTGAGCTCGGTCGAGGTCAGTCCTCGTCCTCGTCCTCGTCCTCGTACTCGTCGTCTTCGTCCTCGTCGTCCGCGAGGGAGAGCGCCTGCTCGACACGTTCGCGGGCGCCGGCAAGATGTTCCTCGCAGCGCTGCGCGAGTGCCTCGCCGCGCTCCCACAGCTGCAACGAGTCGTCGAGGTCGAGTCCGCCCTGCTCGAGCATCTTCACGACGTTGACGAGTTCGTCCCGAGCTCGCTCGTAGCCGAACTCCCGCACATCGGCGTTGGCGTCGTCGGTTCCCGCGTTCGTCACTGTCCTGATCTTCCTTGTCGTTCGTGTCCCATGACGGCGGCGCGGGCCGCGCCGTCCGCCACGCGCACTCGCAGCTGGGTGCCGATGGGCATCTCGTCGAGTGTGCGTACCACTTCGGGGGCGCTGTCCGGCACGATCCGCTGGACCACGGCGTAGCCACGCGCCAGGGTCGCCGCGGGCCCGAGGGTCGCCAACCGTGCCCGCAGGTGTTCGAGCGTCGACGATTGCGACGAGATCAATCGCGTGACGTCGCGTCGTGCCGCGTGCTGCAACCGCTCGATCTCCTCGTTCCGCCGGTCGAGATCGCGGAACGGATCGGCCAGGACGGGACGGTCGCGCAACTGTGCGATCACGTGTTCCTCGCGCCGGACCCAGTTGCGCAGCGCCGCCGCCGACCGTGCTCTCAGTTCGTCGACGAGATCGAGTTCGGCAACCGCATCGGGTACGACGCGCTTCGCGGCGTCGGTCGGGGTCGCGGCCCGCAGGTCGGCGACGTGATCACAGAGCGGACTGTCGGGCTCGTGGCCGATCGCGCTGACCACGGGCGTCGTACACGCGGCGATCGCGCGGCACAGCGCCTCGTCGGAGAAGGGCAGCAGATCCTCGACGCTGCCGCCGCCGCGGGCGAGGACGATCACGTCGACGTCCGGGTCCTTGTCGAGTGCTTCGATGGCGTCGATGAGTTGCGTGACCGCGGTCGGGCCCTGCACCGTCGCGTGGCGGACGTCGAACTGCACGGCCGGCCAGCGACGCTGCGCGACCGACAGCACGTCGCGTTCGGCCGCGCTGCCGCGGCTGGTGACCAGACCGACGCGGCGCGGCAGGAAGGGGAGGGGGCGCTTCAACCGCGGGTCGAACAGTCCCTCGGCCGCGAGCAACGCACGCAGTCGTTCGAGCCGCGCGAGCAGTTCACCGATACCGACGGCCCGGATCTCCGTGACTCGCAGCGCCAGGCTGCCGCGGCCGGGCCAGAAGGTCATCTTCCCGAACATGATCACGCGGCTGCCCTCGGTGAGCGGCACCCCCGATTGCTGCAACAACTGGGGTGAACAGGTCACCTGCAGGGACATGTCCACCGACGGGTCGCGCAGGGTCAAAAACGCCGTCCGCGTCCCGGGGCGGGCGTTGATCTGCGTGATCTGCCCTTCGACCCAGATGGTGCCGAGCTTGTCGATCCACCCGGCGACCTTCTGCGCCACGGTGCGGACGGGCCAGGGCTGCTCCGCGGAGTTCGGGCGTGCCGCGTTCTGTCCGGCCGTCACTTGTTACGCGCGCTCGTGATCCGGTTCGACAGCATCGTCACGAACGGAGTACGCGCGGCGTGAGCATTCTCGTATTCGAGCACCGCTGTGAGCTCGTCCACCGACAGTGCGCGCAGGCGGGCACGCAGTTGGGCGAGGGTCAGCGAGTCGTAGTCGAGGTATTCGACGATCTCGGAACGATCGTCGGAGGCGACCTTCGTGTCCGTGGTCTCGCCGATCTTCGTGACCTCGGCGTCTGCGGACTTCGCGGCGGCCTTCTTCGGAGCAGACTTCTCGGCTGCCGTCTTCTTCGCGGGCCCCTTCGTCGTCGCGGTGCCGGCCTTTACCGGTGCGGCCTGCTCGGCCACGGGTGCGTCGGCTTCGGTGGCCGGCGGGATCGAGTACAGGGCGAACCGGCCGGGAGCGCCGTTCGCGGCGCTGTTCGTCGAGGTCGCGGTCTCGTCCGAAGGGGTCGAGCCGTCGTCGTCGAAGGTCGCCCACTGCGCGGTCTCGGCGGGCTCCGCTCCGAAGATCTCGAAGAACTGGTCGCCCTTGATGGCGAACGAGGTCATGACCTGCTGCACTCGCATCGTCGTCTGCAGGATCTGGCTCACCGTCGTCATCGGCAACGAAACGGCTGTGCTCGGCAGCTTGAGGGTCTCTTCGTACGCGGTGACAGCAACGCCGGCAGCCACCCGTGCCAGGAACGGTGGACGGATCATGCCCCAAGACTGCCCGATGATCGGCGTGATTGGTAGCCGGGGAGCACGTCGGCTGCGAGCTGGAAAGCCACACTCCGACGCGCCCCGTACTCTGGAGGTATGTCTGCGCCTGTTCCTCTCGAAGTCGGGATCACACGGTCCGCCGGTCTCTCCACCTCCGGAAAGCGCGTCCTGCTCGCCGAGCCGCGCGGCTACTGCGCCGGCGTCGACCGCGCCGTCGAGACCGTCGAGAAGGCGCTCGACAAGTACGGTGCGCCGATCTACGTCCGCAAGGAGATCGTGCACAACCGCCACGTCGTCGACACGCTCGCCGACCGCGGCGTGGTGTTCGTCGACGAGACCGACGAGGTGCCCGAGGGTGCCGTGCTCGTGTTCTCGGCGCACGGTGTGTCGCCCGCGGTCCACGAATCGGCCGCTGCCCGGCAGCTGCGCACCATCGACGCGACCTGCCCGCTGGTGACGAAGGTCCACCAGGAGGCCAAGCGCTTCGCCCGCGACGACTTCGACATCCTGCTCATCGGTCACGAGGGCCACGAGGAGGTCGAGGGCACCGCAGGTGAGGCCCCCGACCATGTGCAGCTCGTCGACGGTCCCGACGCCGTCGATTCGGTGACCGTGCGCGATCCGTCGAAGGTCATCTGGCTGTCCCAGACCACCCTGAGCGTCGACGAGACGATGCAGACCGTGCAGCGTCTGCGCCAGAAGTTCCCACAGCTGCAGGATCCGCCGAGCGACGACATCTGCTACGCCACGCAGAACCGCCAGGTCGCGGTGAAGGCGATGGCGCCCGAGTGCGATCTGGTGATCGTCGTGGGGTCGCGGAACTCGTCGAACTCCGTGCGGCTCGTCGAGGTCGCCCTCGGTGCGGGTGCCCGGGCAGCGCACCTGGTCGACTACGCCAAGGAGATCGATCCGGCCTGGCTCGAGGGTGTCGAGACCGTCGGCATCACCTCCGGCGCGTCGGTCCCCGAGATCCTCGTTCAGGGCGTCGTCCAGTTCCTCGACGAGCGCGGTTTCCACGACGTGCAGTCGGTGACGACCGCCAACGAGACCCTGGTGTTCGCTCTGCCGCGCGAACTGCGCGCGTCGCGTCGCTGAACCGGGTAGTTCCGTAGAGCGAAGACGACCGGTCACCGCCGTGAATCGGCACGTGACCGGTCGTCTTCGTCGTGTGGGTCAGTCCTCGTAGCGGTCGCGGTACCGCACGCGCGGCGGCTCGTAGCCCTGCGTGGGTGCGGGGGAGGGCGCCGGTCGACCGGTGTCCGGCTCGGGTGCCGGACGGCGCCGCGGCTCGCGGACCTCCGGCTGCACCGGGTCCGCAGGTCGGGGAGCGCGGGCACGCCGGGGAGCGGGCTGCTCGGCGGCCGGGGATTCGGGACGGACGCGGCGACGGGATCGGGTGTCGGCGACCTCCCGGACCGACGCCTTCGCGGCCGGCGTCCCGCGGCCCGAAGCGGTGCGAGGTGCATCCGCAGGGGTGGCCGTCGCCGGTCGCCCCCGGCCCGCACGCCTGGTCGGCCGGTCGTTCGCAGCGCGGGTCGGCCGGTCGCCCGCGGCGCGAGCGGGGCGGTCCTTCGCGGTTCCGGTCTTCGCTGCCCGCGGCTTCGACCGCTCTCGCGGCGCACGGGCACGTACTCCCGTGTTCTGTCGGGTCACGAAGATCCGGAAACCGCCGATGGCCAGTGCCAGGAGTGTCGCCACCAGCATCGCCGGGAAGCGGTTCACCAGCGGATAGGCGACGTTGAGCGCGAGATCCTTCAATCCGCCGGTGCTGGCGGAGGAGACGATCTCCTGACCGATCGGCACCGCGAGGACCAGCAGCAGAGGCGGCTGGGCCATGGCCGTGAACAGTCCGCGATAGCGCACCGCCACCACGGCCGCGACGCAGCCGAGCACGTAGAAGACAGTGAACGCAGAGGTCAGCTCGTTCCCGCGTGCGCTGTCGAGCAGCACCCCGAGAAGCGTCGTTCCGGCTGCGATCGCCACGGCACCCCACCAGGGCACACCGGGCACCGTAGGCACCAACGACCGCATGTCGAGCGGCACCGCCGAACGTGCACGTTGGGTTGCAGACACAACGTAGACATTAGCGTGGCGATGTCAGCTCGCTTCGTCGACAGGACCGTCCGCCACTGCTCTTTCTGCCAGAGTGCTGCGTCGCGGCCAAGCGTCGACACGCTGCACCTCGGGCACCTCACCGTCGAATATTTCCAGGTCGTGGAGCTTGCGGGCCGTCACGCCCACCCGGGTGTCCATCGACGAGACCGTCATGTTGAACGAATCGACGGCCTTGCCGAGCTGGTTGCCGAGCCGATCGAGGTGGGAACCGACCACACCGAGCCGTTGGTACAGTTCACGGCCCAATCGGTGGATGGTCGCGGCGTCGCGGGAGAGCGCCTCCTGCCGCCAGGTGTGCGCGATCGTGCGCAGCAGCGCGACGAGCGTGGTCGGTGTGGCGAGGATGACGTTCCGGGCGAAGGCGTGCTCGAGCAGATCGGGATCGGCGCCGAGCGCGGCATCGAGGAACGGATCGCCGGGGACGAACAACACGACGAACTCGGGCGTCGGGTCGAACGACTCCCAGTAGGCCTTCGCCGCCAGTTGGTCGATGTGGGTGCGCAGTTGGCGTGCGTGGCGCGTGAGGTGCCGGTCGCGCTGGTCGGGCTCCTCGGCCTCGGCGGCATCCAGATAGGCGGCGAAGGGCACCTTCGCGTCGACGACGATCTGTTTGCCACCGGCGAGGTAGACGAGCAGGTCGGGGCGCACCCCGTCCTTGCTCACCTGGGTGTCGAAGTCGCAGTGCCGGACCATCCCGGCGAGCTCGACGACGCGTTCGAGCTGGATCTCGCCCCATCGTCCGCGGATCTGCGGCGCACGCAGCGCGGTGACCAGCTGCTGGGTGCGCGTGGACAGCAGCTGCGACGCGCGGTGCATGCCCTCGACCTGCTCGCTCAGCCCGGCGTAGGCGTGCACGCGGTTGCGTTCGACGTGTTCGACCTGCCGGGCCAGCGCACCCACGGCCTCGTTCAACGGGCCGACGAGCCGCGAGACCTGGTCGCCGATGGCACCGGACTGCCGGCGCGCGGCATCCTCGCTCACCGCTGCCAGCGACTGACGCAGCTGCTCCTCGTTGTCCCGCAGGGCTGCCAGCTGCGCCTCGGCACGGGCTGCGCGTTCGCCGTCGCGGGTGGCCCGCAACAGCCAGCCGAGCACCACCCCGAGACCGAGCGCGACGAGCAGGCCGAGTGCCGTGAGTGCTGTCATGTGGCGGATGATGCCTCATCGATGCGACATCCACCCGACATCCGGGGATGTCGGTCCTCTCCTCTACCGTCTGTCCCATGCGGATCCTGCACACCTCCGACTGGCACATCGGCCGCACCTTCCACGGTGTCGACCTGCTCGCCGACCAGGCGCGTGCGCTGCGGGCCATCGCCGATCTGGTGGCCGAACGCCGGATCGACGTGGTGGTCGTGCCGGGCGACGTGTACGACCGGTCGATCCCGAGTTCCGACGCGGTCGCCGTGTGCAACGCCGGCCTCGAGGCCATCCGTGAGGCAGGGGCGATCATCGTCGCCACCTCCGGCAACCACGACTCGCCGGTCCGGCTCGGTGCCGGCGCTGCCTTCGCCGCGCACGGGGGTCTGCACCTGATCACCCGCGTATCTCAGATCGACAGCCCTGTCGTCCTGCACGACGAGCACGGCCCGGTCCGCTTCTACGGCATCCCGTATCTCGAACCCGAGATCACCCGCGCCGAGCTCGGCGTGCCCGAGGCCCGTTCGCACCAGCAGATCCTCGACGCGGCGATGGAACGCGTGCGCGCCGATGTCGCGGATCGGCACGGCCGCACGGTCGTCCTGGCGCACGCCTTCGTCGTCGGTGGCGAGCCCAGCGACTCCGAGCGGTCCATCTCCGTCGGCGGGGTCGAGACGGTCGCCGCGTCGTCGTTCGACGGTGTCGACTACGTCGCGCTCGGTCACCTGCATTCCCCGCAGACGGTGAGCGAGACGGTCCGGTACTCGGGATCGCCGTTGCCGTACTCCTTCGGTGAGCGCTCGCACCGCAAGGCGGTCTTCGTCGTCGACCTCGACGCCTCGGGTGCGGCGTCCGTCGAGCGGGTCGATCTCCCGGTGATCCGCGAATTGACTCGTCTCGAAGGCGAACTGGACGATCTGCTCGCCGATCCGGCGCATGCCGCCGTCGAGGAGCACTACGTCTCCGCGGTGCTGACCGACGCGATCCGCCCGCTCGACGCCATGCGTCGCCTGCAGGAGCGGTTCCCGTACGCCGTGCACGTCGAATGGCAGCGACCGGCCGGGTCCACGGAGGGCAGCTACCGCGACAAGGTGCGCGGGCGCAGTGATCGCGACATCGCCGCGTCGTTCCTCACCGATGTGCGTTCCGAGCCGTCCGAACGCGAGTGCGGCTGGATCGACGAAGCGTTGAGGGAGGTCGACCGTCGTCGTGGCATCGGCGACGAGACCGACACGCAGTGGCGGACGGACGTGCCGGCATGAGACTGCACCACCTCGAGATCACGGCCTTCGGTCCGTTCGCCGACACCGTCGAGATCGACTTCGACGAGCTCGGCGCCGATGGGTTGTTCCTACTGCACGGGCAGACGGGCGCGGGCAAGACGTCGATCCTCGACGCGGTCGCGTTCGCGCTCTACGGCACCGTCCCCGGTGCTCGCTCCGAGGGGCGCCGGTTGCTGTCCGACCACGCACGGGTGGGTGCTGTGCCGACGGTCCGGCTCGAGGCGACCATCGCGGGTCGCCGTCTGGCCATCGAACGCAGCCCCGAGTTCGAACGCCCGAAGAAGCGCGGCACCGGCACGATCAAGCAGCAGGCCAAGGCGAATCTCACCTGGCTCGACGGGTCGGGGGAGAACCTGTCCCGCGCCCAGGAGATCGGCGACGTCGTCAAGTCGTTGCTCGGGATGAGCGCCGAACAGTTCTTCCAGGTGGTGCTCCTTCCGCAGGGCGACTTCGCCCGGTTCCTGCGTGCGAACAGCGAGGAGCGCGGCAGGCTGCTCGAACGTCTGTTCGACACCACCCGTTTCGGCGACGTCGAGCAGTGGTTCCGCGATCGGCGCGGTGCCGGAACGAAACTGCTTGCCGAGCAACAGAAGAAGGTCGAAGTGCTCGCGGCGAAGGTGGCCGCGTCGGCCGGGATCGAGGCGGGAGCCGACGCCGATCCGGTGGAATGGGCGGGCCGCCTGCTCGCCGAGGCCGCCGAGAGCCGCGACGACGCCGCCGCAGCGCTTGCACGAGTCCGCGCCGTCGACGAGGTCAACCGGCGCAGGCTCGACGAGACCGTCGCTCTCGCCGACCGACTCCGCCGCCGCCGCGACGCCCTGAACATCCTTGCCGAACTCGAGCAGACGCAGACGCAGCGCGTCGCCGTGACAGCCGAACGCGACGCCGCGCATCGCGCGGTGAGCGTCGCGGTCGTCGATCGGGAGGCCGCCCGCCTCGCGCGCGAGGCCGATGCCGCCGTGGCGCGCGCCGAGACGGCCGCCGCGCCGCTCCGCAACGACGACGAAGGACGCGAACTCCTCCAGGCTGTCGGGCCGATGTCGTCCGCCGCCGACCGCGACATCATCCGACCTCGATGCGAGGAATGGTCCTCGGAGGCAGCGCGACTCGACGTCCTACTCGATCGCCGTCGTCGTCTCACCGAGCTCGAGAACGAACGCGAGAAGTTCGCCGGACGTCGCCGTGCCCTCACCGACGAGCGTCGGCAGGTGATCGACGAGCGCGCCGCGCTGCCCGAACGATCGACCGCCGCTGCTGATGCGGTCGCCGAGGCCGAACGCGCAGCCGCGATGCTCCCCGGCCTGTCCACCGCACGCGACCGTGCCGCCGACGCGCTCGACGCCGCCACCGAACTCGCTTCGCGCCGAAACGAACTCGAACGGCTCGAAGCCCGGGTACTGCAACTGCACTCCGAATACAACGACGCACGCGACGCGCACCTCGACGTCCGGCAGCGCCGGATCGACGGAATGGCAGCCGAACTCGCCGCGCGTCTCACCGACGGCGAACCGTGCATGGTCTGCGGTTCCACCGAACATCCCGAGCCCGCGCGCCCGGCTCCCGACACTGCGACGAAGGCAGACGAGGAACGCGCCCACGCCGCCGAGCAACGCGCCGCCACCGCGCTGAGCGAAGCACGCGAGGCCGTCACCGAACTCTCCGGGATCGTCGCCGTCCTCCGACAGCGTTGCGGCGACGCCGAACTCGCCGAACTCACCACCGCCCACGCCGAGGCGGTCCGCGCCCACAACGAGGCCGCCACCGTCGCCGGTCGGCTCGACCATCTGCGCGCGACAGTCGAGGACCTGCGCAAACTCGACACGGTGCTGGCCGAACAGGAGAAGCGGCTCGACGCCGAACTGTCCGAACTCGCCCGCGAGGACGCGGTCCGCGCGGCCGAGATCACGGAGATCCGCGAGCGCATCGTCGAGGCCGTCGGCGACCTCGACCTGCTCGCCCCGCGACGGAGGACGGTCGCGGCACTGTCCGCCGCCGCCACCGCGCTGCTCGACGCCCGCACCGCCGCCCTGCAGGCGCGCACGGCCGCCGACGAACGCGCCGCCGCCGCCCGCACCGCAGCCGCGGAGGCGGGCTTCACCGACCTCGACAGCGCCCGCGCAGCTGTCCGGACACCCGAGCGGCTCGCCGAGATCGACCGCGTCCTGCGCGCCGCCGACGACGAACGCGCGGTGGCTACCTCCACGCTGAACGACCCGGCGATCGCGGCCCTCACCGGCGACGAGGTCGCTGACGTGACGGCCGCGCGCGCAGCGGTGGACGACGGTGCCGCGGCGGTCGAGGCCGCCCTGAGCGCGGCCACCGAGGCCGAGCGCCGGCACCTCGACATCGAGAACTACTCCCGGCGACTCGAGCGTGCCTGCGCCGAACTCGTCCCGCTGCTCGACGAACACGCCGAACTCTCCGCGCTCGCCGACGTCGTCGCCGGAATGGGGTCGAACGACAAGAAGATGTCGTTGCGCTCGTACGTGCTCGCGGCGCGACTCGAGGAGGTCGCCGACGCCGCCTCCGAACGCCTGCGCAGGATGTCCGGCGGTCGCTACGAGTTCGTGCACTCCGACGCGGCCGAAAGCAGGGGGCGTCGCGGCGGTCTCGGTCTCGACATCCACGACGAGTACACCGGCGCCGTGCGATCGACGAAGACACTGTCGGGCGGCGAGTCCTTCCAGGCGTCCCTCGCCCTTGCCCTCGGCCTCGCCGACGTCGTCGCCGCCGAGGCCGGCGGGCTCGTGCTCGACACGATGTTCATCGACGAAGGGTTCGGTTCACTCGACGCCGACGCCCTCGAAGCGGTCATGGGGGTGCTCGACGAACTGCGCGCGGGAGGCCGCGTGGTGGGCGTGGTCAGTCACGTCGACGAGATGCGGCAGCGGATCCCGAGCAGGCTACACGTCATCCGTGGTCGCTCGGGATCGACCGTCCGCGTCGCGAGCTGACCGCCCCTCAGTCCTCGGAGGCGGCCGGTGCCGGAGAGGCCGGCTTCGGATCGGGCACCGAGGTGTCGCCCGGAGCCGGGAGTGCCTTCGTCTCGTCGTCCTCGCCTTCACTGGCGCGCTCGTCGATCTGTTCGCCGATGTAGCGGATGACCACCGCGGCCACCGCCGCGACCGGCACCGCCAGGAACGCACCGACGATCCCGAACAGCGACGAGCCGGCCGTCACCGCGAGCAGCACCACGGCCGCATGCAGGTTCATCGACCGCGACTGCAGCACCGGTTGCAGCACGTTCCCCTCGATCTGCTGCACCGCGATGATGAGGACCAGCACGATGATCGCGGTCGTGAAACCGTTGGCGACCAGCGCCACGAGGACTGCCAACGCACCCGCGACGAACGCACCGACGATGGGAATGAACCCGCCGATGAAGGTGAGGATCGCCAGGACGGGTGCGAGCGGGACTCCGAGGATCAGCAGGCCGATACCGATGAAGAGGGCGTCGATGAAGCTCACGAGGGCCTGCGTGCGGATGAACCCGCCCAGCGTGTCCCACATGCGGCCGAGTACCGCTTCGAGGTGACGTCCGGCGCGGCCACCGCTCACGCGGTGCAGCCACGGCACGAAGCGCGGGCCGTCCTTGATGAAGAAGAAGGTCAGCACGAGGACGAGAGCGAGTGTGACGAGCAGCGAGCCCGCCGTGCTCACACCGGAGAAGACACCGCCCGCGATGGTGGCAGCACTGCCCTGCACTCGTTCGACCACCGCGTGGACGGCGTTGTCGAGTTGTTCGTCGCGCAGGTTGATCGGGGGTCCCTTCACCCATTCCTGCACGGTGTTGATGCCTTCGGTGGCCTTGTTGGCCAGGTCGGGCATCTGGGAGACCACCGACGGGACGATGCCGGCGATGATGCCGCCGACGATCGCGAAGAACATCACGAGGGTCAGGCCGGCCGCAGCAGCCGGAGGAACGCCGCGTTTGGTCATGAAGCGGGTGGGGGGCCACAGGATGGTGGAGACGACGATCGCGAGGGCGACCGGCAGCACGATCACCCACATCTTCTCGATGATCCAGCCGATCACCACCGCACCGGCGGCGATGACGACCAGGCAGGCCGACCACTTGGCGAGCCAGATTCCGCCCGTGCCCAGCAGGCTCCCGCGGTCGGGTTCAGCCGACGGCTTCCCACTGCTGTTTGCGCTGGGCGCGGTCTTCGATTCGGTCAACGACGGTCCTTCCGACATGTATCGAGCTCGATACCGATCGACAGTCGCCAATCTACGGTCACCGAGCGCCGCGCGTGGTCCGGACGACACGCCGGAAACGGCGCTGAAGGGTCCCCTGCCGTGGCATTCTCGAAACGTGACGAACCGAACGAGCACGACCCGACGCCTGCGTGTGTCCGCTGCGACTGTGGCGATCGCCGCCGCCTTCGCGCTCACCGCGTGCAGCTCCGACGACACTCCCAGCGACGAGGACGTGCGCTCCTCGGCGGATGTCGCGGTCACGAGCGTTCAGGAGCAGGCAGAGGGCGCCATCTCGTCGGTGCAGAGCGTCGCGTCCAGCGCGGCCGAGCGGGCCGGCGACATCTTCGACAAGGCGAAGCTCGATGTCTTCGTCGCGGCCTTCCGCACCGGTTACCCGCAGCTGTCGGCCGACCGGGAGACGCAGGACATCGAGTCCATCGTCACCGAGACCTGCCCTCTCCTCGACGATGGTGCATCCGACCAGGAAGTGAACGCGAAGGTTCAGGAAGTCGCGGCCAACGGATCGACCGTGCCCGACGAGGACCAGGCAGCGCGCATCGCGCAACTGGTGCGGGTGGCGTGCGGGTGAAATGAGCGGCGGACGGCCGCGTAGAATACCGATTCCGTGAGCCTTACCCTCGGAATCGTCGGTCTTCCCAACGTCGGCAAGTCGACGCTGTTCAATGCGCTGACCAAGAACGATGTGCTGGCAGCGAACTATCCGTTCGCCACCATCGAGCCCAATGTCGGCGTCGTCGAACTGCCCGATCCGCGACTGAACCGGCTCGCCGAGATCTTCGGTTCCGAGCGCATCCTCCCGGCCACGGTGTCGTTCGTCGACATCGCCGGCATCGTCAAGGGGGCCTCCGCCGGTGAGGGCATGGGCAACAAGTTCCTCGCCAACATCCGTGAGGCGGACGCCATCTGCCAGGTCGTGCGCGTGTTCGACGATCCCGACGTGGTCCACGTCGAGGGCAAGGTCGACCCGATGGCCGACATCGAGGTCATCGCGACCGAGCTGATCCTCGCCGACCTGGAGACGATCGAGCGGGCGCTGCCGCGGCTCGAGAAGGAGTCCCGGAAGAACAAGGAACTCGTCGCCCAGCTGGAGGAGACGAAGAAGGCGCAGGCGATCCTCGAGGACGGCCGCACCATCTTCTCCGCCCAAGCCGAGGTGAAGGGCGAGCTGCTGCGCGACCTGCACCTGCTCACCGCCAAGCCGTTCCTGTACGTCTTCAACGCCGACGAAGCCGTCCTCACCAACGAGGAGCGTAAGGAAGAGCTGCGCAAGGCCGTCGCACCGGCCGACGCCGTCTTCCTCGACGCCAAGGTCGAGTCCGAGCTCCTCGAGCTCGACGAGGACGAGGCGATGGAGCTGCTCGAATCCATCGGTCAGACCGAGGCCGGTCTGAAGCAACTCGCGCGCGCCGGTTTCCACACTCTCGGTCTGCAGACCTACCTGACGGCGGGTCCGAAGGAATCGCGAGCCTGGACCATCCGAAAGGGCGACACCGCTCCCAAGGCGGCCGGCGTGATCCACACCGACTTCGAGCGCGGCTTCATCAAGGCCGAGATCGTCTCGTTCGCCGACCTCGACGCGGCCGGTTCGATGGCCGAGGCGAAGGCCAAGGGCAAGGTCCGCATGGAGGGCAAGGACTATGTCATGGCTGACGGCGACGTGGTGGAGTTCCGCTTCAACGTCTGACGGACGACATCGGGGCGGTCCTCCGTAGCCATCCGCATTTCGGTGTTCTCGACCCCGTATATCGAGGTCGGGAACACCGAAATCGTTTCGGCGCTCCCCATTCCGTAGCCGCGGTAGGAACTGTCCGGCCTGCCGACGGAATCAACCGTGCCGGGCGACGTCCTCGCAGAGGATGCTCGGCCACTGCGCGAGATCGGCCGGGGTGTACGCGATCTCCAGATTCGCGTGGGGGAGCAGACCCATCAGCGCCTCCGCTGTGGACATCGGATGGGCGGGGTCGTCGATCCATGCCAGCACCGTCACCGGAATGTCGATGCCGGACACGGCCTCCGGATCGGGCAGGTCGCTCAGTGCGGCGCCCCGGAACAACGAAGGCAGCAGTTCCTCGGTGACGTCGGGGACTGTGTCGGGCGCGTCGACGGTGGCCGGTGGTCGTGGTGCATTCAGGTCACGTGTGAGGAACGCCGCCAGTCCCTGCTGCTCGATGAGATCGGCGGCGGCCCGGTACTCGGCGGCCTTCGCGGCGCGGGTGGCCCAAGCGGTCGCCGGCACCAGCAGTGTGAGGCTGCTGAAGCGCTCCGGATCTTTCACCGCCGCGTGCAACAGGGTCCCGGTGCCCATCGACGGTCCGACCCCGTGGACCCGTTCGCCGGGGAAGTAGTGGTCGAGCAGCTGCAGCAGGTCGTCGGCGAGCACCGGCCAGCGGTAGTCCTCCGGCACCGCACGCCCGGTCGAGTGGCCGTGCCCCCGCGCGTCGTAGCGCAGCAGCCGGGTGCCGCTGAGCCCGCGGCCCAGGTCGAGGTCCATGAGGCGGTCGCGGTGGCGGCTCGAGGTCAGTCCGTGGAGCTGGACGACCGGGTGGCCACCCTCGTCGCTCAGCTCCACGTCGAGTTCGGCCCCCGGCACACTGAAGGTCGGCACGTCGTCTCCCGATGTCGGAAAGCAGTTGCTGGAGAAGGCGCCTAGGATACCCGGCATGCGGCTGACAAATGTGGCGCACCTGCGCCTGCCGTTCGGCCGACTGCTCGGTTACGACGTCACCGTCGCGGGGCTCGGCCGGGCGCTTCCCGTGTCGTTCGACCAGCGGCGGCACGTCGGCGCGGGTGATCGTCCCGGCTCCTGGATGGCTCTGTCCTTCCGTCTGTTCGAGCCGGTCTCGCCCGACGACCTCGCGACCGCATGGCTGGCCGTGATCGCGCGGCACGGCACTCTACGCTCGGTGTTCACCCACGGCGACGACGGTGAGCCGCGCCTGCACGAGGCCGAGATCCGCCCGGGCGGCTGGGTCGAACATCCGATCGGCCCCGGTCAGGCCGTCAACGACGCCCTCCGGGACGTCCTCGACAGCGCATGTTCGCCCTACAACCGGCCGTCGCACCGGTTGTGCGTGCTCGAGACCGCCACGGAACCGACCGTCGTGGTCGCCGCCGATCACTCGCACGTCGACATGTGGTCCATGCTGGTGATCGCCCGCGACCTGCTCGCCGCCCTCGCCGCCGTGCGCGCGGGACGGGAACCGTCCCTGCCGCCGACACCGGCCTTCGCGGAACACACCCGGGCACTGCAGGACCGTCCGGCCGCACCCGCCGAGGTCCACGAGCGCTGGGCAGAGGTGCTCGCTGCCAGCGGCGACGTGATGCCGCGCTTCCCGCTCTCCCTCGGAGTGGCGAGCCTCCAACGCGAACGCGTGGAGGTGCGCGACGTGCTCGACGTCGACGACAGCGCCGCCTTCTCCGCCCAGGCCAAGGACGACGGGGTCTCCACTCTCGCGTTGGTGGTCGTGGCCATGACCGAGGTGACCCTCGAACTGGCCGGATCCCCGTTACGGGCGGTGTTCCCGGTGCACAGCCGGTACGACGCCACCTGGCACGACTCCGTCGGCTGGTTCATCACCAACTCGGTGCTCGAATCGTCCGTCCCCGAACCTCGTGCGGCCGCGGACGCGGTCAAGGAGGCGGTCCGGCTCGGATCCTGGCCGCTCGAGGACATCCTGCGCCCGTGGGGTGGGATGCCGGAAGCCCCGGGCATGTTCGCGATCTCCTGGCTGGACCTGCGCAGGCTTCCTGTCCGGGTCGACGCCACGGGCCTCGAGGCACAGTACGTCGGCGCGACCATCCGCACCGATGGGGTGATGTTGTGGTTCATCCTCGACGACTCGGGACTGCACCTGCGGTGCCGCTATCCCGACACCGTCGAGGCCCGGCGGCACGTCGGTGGCTGGCTGGACCTGCTCGTCGCCCGGCTGCAGGCACGCGCCCGTGAATCGGTCGGTGGGCTGATCCGCTTGGGCGACAGGACTTATCGGGTGCAACGTGCCGGCCGACCCGACGTACCGGCGATCGTCGGGTTGCTCTCCGGCGACGAGCAGAGCGCCTGCGACGGTGTGGAACTCGCCCGTTACGAAGAGGCCTACGACGCCGTCGCTCGCGACCCTTCGCACTATCTTGCGGTGGTACGCGACGAGGTCGGCCGGATCGTCGGCACAATGCAATTGACGATCGTGCCGGGTCTGTTCCGTGGCGGTGCCACCCGCCTGCTCGTCGAAGGAATCCGGGTCGCCTCGTCCGAACGTTCCCGAGGCATCGGCACAGCCATGCTCGAGTGGGCCCACGATCACGGCCGGAACCGGGGTGCCACGCTCGCACAGATCGCCATAGACCCGGCCGACGAGCAGGCCCGAGCGTTCGGCGCGCGGCTCGGCTACGGCTGCACCCAGGCTGGACTCGAGCGGGCGCTCTGACGTCGGCCGACTCGATGGCCGAGGACTACGTCGTGGCCGACGGCGACGCGGTGGAGTTCCGCTTCGACGTGTAGCGTGTCCTGTACCGAATACGGGCAGGTCGAATCGGGAGGCGTAGGACTCCAGGTAGTCAGCGAGCTCGTCCTTGGTGGGGGAGCGGTGTGGGGTCGCCCGGGAACGGCATGCTGGGCAGTCCGTCGTAGCCGGCGGGACTGTACAGGCGCAGCGAGTTCCAATGGCAGCGCCAGTTGTCGCCGATGCGTCGGTTCGTGTCGACGATGAGGAACGGACGGCCGCGACGAGCCAGATGGTAGTCGGCGGACAGGCCCGCCTGACCTGCGCCGATGACGACGGTGTCGATCTGTTGGGGTGCGCTGTGGACGGTCATGACGACTCCCCGAAGTGAGGGAACTACACCGACGACGTTAGCTACTGCGGTCCGTCGGCCGCGTCGGGAGGAGCGTGCAATCGAAGGTGGCGGCGTATGGGCGGTTCTACCAGTCAGAGCAGGCGATGCTCGTACGCATAGGCCGTCGCCGCTGCTCGTGAGGACACGTCGAGCTTGGTGAATATGTTGCTCGGGTGCCGGGCTACCGTCTTTTCGCTGATGACGAACTCGTGGGCGATGGCTCGATTTCGTCCTGCCGGTGGCGACGGCGCGCAACACTTGGACCTCCCGGGGCGTCAGTCCGTTCGGTGCGTCGGCGAGTTCGGGAACGCGGAGCTCACGTAGATCCGGCAACGCGTGCAGGCCGTGGAATATCGATGCTGCCGAGTCGAATTCGAGGCGGGCCTCATCGTCGTCGCCGAGTGCGGCGCAGCATCGACCCTGCAGCACTCGTACCCGGGCACGTTCGTAGGGTGCGCCGAGGTCACGCCAGCGCCTGCCGGATCGCCGCAGCCGTTCGAGGGCGCCGCAAGGGTCTCCTTCGGGTGCCGGTCGGGTTCGCCCCATTCTCACCGGCTCGAATGGCCCCGTCCGCCGATCGACCGAATTGCTGCTCCCGAGTCCGCTATGTCTTCGAGGCCTTCTCGGTCTTCGACGAGAGTCTGCCGATCACGGTGCTTCCGATGATGCCGACGACGATCATGCCGATCCCGACCGCGTCCGGTATGGAGTCGGTGACCCACCCGAAGATGCCCGCGACCAGCACGAACGTCGGTATCCAGTCGATCAGTTTCAGGAGCGACGGGGCGGGTTCGGACTCGCCCTGCGCCGCCGCGAACTTCGCACCGGCGTAGTCCGGATAGAACTCGGTGAAGGAAACCGCGAAGATGGTCGCCGCGAGCTGGAGCACCCAGCCGGTCCAGAAGTTGCCCGGGTCGCGCATCACGGCGTCGCCGATGAATCCGACGATGGCGGAGAAGGTGAACGCACCGGCCCAGACCGCGGAGATCAGGTAATTGATCTTCATGAACAGAGGAGACGTCCAGTATTCCTGGGGCGTTTCCTCTTTCGCGTAGGGGAGTGTGAACGGCCTGCGCGCGATCAGGGTGGCGAAGACGAACACCGCGAGCGCGATGTTGGTGAGTTCACCGGCCCAGATCTCCATCCAGTCGATGACCCCGTCCGACGCGATGAGGCCCACCGCGGCCAGCACGACGAAGAACGCCGCGCCGAACACGTCGATGGCGTGGACCTTGACGCCGCGTCGCGTGCCCACCCACATCGTCAGCAGGACGAGACCGAGAGCGAAACACACCGCTTCCTCGAACCGTCCCGGGGCCGACAGGACGGACATGAGGATCCACGGTGCGATGCCCGACAGTGGCGACCGGAGGTAACCGTCGACGACCTTGGTCATGCCTACCAGCGTATTTCGTGAAGCCGGGCATGTCGGAGTTTTCGGAGGATCGAGCAGGATCCACTCGGGCGCACTCAGTCCTGCGAGGTCGGTGCTTCGGCCAGGGTGCGTCGGGTGGAGAAGCGACGCTCAGCCCCCGACAAGGGGTCGACGAATTCGAGTTCCCGCGCGAGCAATTGGAGGGGGAGCGAATGGTCGTCCGGTGTCTCGGGCAGCAGGACGGGATACCAGTGGTCGCCGCGGATCCCGATACCGAGCGCCGCCAGGTGTACTCGCAGCTGATGCATCCGACCCGTATGCGGGCGCAGCAGGGTGTGCAGAACGGCCCGTCCCGACCTACTCATCCCGGATCCGAGCACCTCGATCAGCGTCTCCGAGTTGGGTTCGCGGGTGTCGTCGACGACGACGCGCAACTCACCGCGCCGCGCCTCGATGTGATTGCGGTACAGCACAGGTACCGGACGTCCGGCGATCTCCGGCGCTGCCGGATCCCACTCCGCCGGCAGTGCGGACACCGCCTCGTACACCTTGGAGACCCGGCGCTTCTCGAACAGCGACTGGTAGGCGCCGCGTGTCTCGGGCCGGGCCGAGAACATCACGAGTCCGGCGGTCGCCCGGTCGAGCCGGTGGATCGGTGTCAGATCCGGGTTGTCGAGGCGGGTGCGCAACCGGACGAGCGCCGACTCGCGCAGGTAGCGCCCGCCCGGAGTGGTCGGGAGGAAGTGCGGTTTGTCGACCACGACGAGGTCGTCGTCGGCATACAGGATCTCCTCGTGGAACGGCACCGGTTCCTCGACGGGCAGATCGCGGTAGTACCAGACGAACCGGTGCTCTCGGAGTTCGGTGCTGCGACCGATCGGTTCTCCGTCGATGCCCACGATCTCGCCGTCGTCGAAGCGGCGGTAGAGATCGTCGGCGTCGAGATGGTCGAAGCGTGCGACGACGTACTCGGCGACCGTCGACCACGGACCGGAGGTCGGAACACGCAGTCGCGTGGGCCCGACCCCGTTCCTGACGGGCAAGGGTGAGGGCATCGGCACGGGCACCATCCTCCCATCGGCTGCAACGTGAGCTGCGCCTCGGGTGATCGGCGGTGGCGCGATCGGAGAGCGAGGCGCGGTTCACAGATGCTCGTCGGGGACGGCCGACACCGTTCTGCCACCATGTCCGCATGACTGCACCGGCCCGGCTCGGCATCCCGACCGGCACGCTCGCGCTGCTGGCCGCCCTGTACTTCGCGCAGGGTCTGCCGTACGGGTTCTTCACCCAAGCGCTTCCGGTGGTGCTCCGCGAGTCCGGTTTCTCGCTGATCGCGATCAGCGCGACGGGTGTGCTCTTCGCGCCGTGGGGGCTGAAGTTCCTGTGGGCGCCGTACGTCGACCACTACGGGACCCGGCGGCAGTGGTTGCTCTCGCTCCAGCTCGCGGCGTCGGCGGTGTCGTTGATCCTGGCGTGCCTCGACCTGTCGTCGACGCTGCGGTGGCTGCTCGTCGGCATCGCGGTGGTCAACGCCCTCTCGGCAACGCAGGACGTCGCGACCGACGGTCTGGCCGTGCAACTGCTCGGACCGACACAGCGCGGGCTGGGGAACGGCATCCAGGTCGGCGCGTATCGCATCGGCATGATCGTCGGCGGGGGAGCGCTGCTGTGGGTGTTCTCCCTCGCCGGTTGGCGCAGCCTGTTCCTCGCGATGGCATTCCTGCTGGTGCTGACGACGATCCCGGTGTGGCGACTGCCGCGCACGGAGCGACCGGCCACGACGGATCGGGAACCGCGAAGCGCGACCCGCATGACGGTCGCGTGGTGGACGCGTCTGCGCCGCCCCGGGATGCTCGCGTTCATCCTGCTCATCGGCGGCTTCAAGTTCGGTGACTCGATGGGCTCGGCGATGGTCGGTCCGTTCATGTCCGACTCGGGACTCACCCTCGGGCAGATCGCGCTGGTCAAGGGTGTGCTGTCCTCGGCAGGCGCTCTCGGCGGTGCCGCCCTCGGTGGGTGGCTGTGCATCCGTCGCGGTCGTCGGCAAGCCCTGCTGATCGGTGGCGTGACCCAGACGGCGAGCCTCGCCTTGTACGTCGTCGCGTCGCTCGGCTACGGCGGGTTCGGGCTCATCGTCTCCGCGAGCCTGGCCGAACACGTCCTCGGCGGCGCCGCGACGGTCGCGGTGTTCACGCTCATGATGGACGCCGCGGACAGGGACCACGCCGGCAGCGACTACACCCTGCTCGCGTGCGCGATCGTCGTGGTGCAGGGCATCGCGGGCTTCACCGCCGGTGTGGTCGGAGACGTGTTCGGTTATCCCGCGCTGTTCGGCACGAGCCTGGTGCTGTCGGGAATCGGATGTGCCGTCCTGCTGCTCGCTCTTGATCGAGGCATCGGGCCGAGCGGGGTGCACGGTGTGTGGCAGAGCGGCGCGGGGCGGGCGGCCTCGCGTCCCCGGTGATCACCGGTACCGCCGATCACTGCGACCAGTACTGCAGCATCGGCTCCTCGGCGAGCACCGTCGACCCCTCGGAGATGACGAGAGCACGCGACGAGATGCTGTACTGCACACCGGCGTTCGTGGCGGTGAAACCGTCGCCCGAGGGCACGGGGTCGTCGATCTCGATCGCCGCACCGTCGTTCGTACGAACGCCCTTGTAGTAGTACCGGCCGGCCCCGGTCTCGCACACCACGACGAGCGAGTCGGCCGTCTGGCCGATGGCGACGGCGGGATTCGTGTGGTTGCACCGCGCCTCGGGGATGCCGACGAAACCCTGGGGGTCGGTGTCCTCGGAGGCCGACACGGGCGGTAGTGGACGTGCGGGTCCGGTCGCGGGCGCGGGATTGCCGGTTGCTGTGAGTTCGAGATCCTCGATCCGCAGGGCCAGGTCGCCCGGCAGCACGGTGACGTAGCTGTTGCCCTGCACGATGCTGTTGGCCGTGATGCACTCGAAGTCGCCCGTGAGGCACGACAGCCGTTCCCAGTAGCCGCCGAGCGAATCCGTCGGGCGTAGCGCGTATTCGCCGGGGGTGATGTCGACTCCGACCTTCAGGGTGCCGTTGGTCGGGAAGCCGCTCGGGGTGGCAGGCCGGCTCGTCTGCGCTCGCGGGGTGGGCGGATCCGCCTCGGTCTGCGGGGCTGCGGACGGCGACACGGTGACCGTCACGGTCGACGGGGACGGGCTCGCGGCGACGGCGCTCTCCGATCCCGGATCGGACGAGCGGGTCAGGACGACGACCAGGGCGGCGACTGCGGCGACGACGGCGACGAGCAGGGCACCGCCCACGAGCCACGGCCACTTCGGTCGTCGCGGCGGGGTCGGGGTGGGCCAGGGTGGCGGGGGAGCGCCGTAGCCGTAGCCGTATCCGTCCGGCGGAGGCTGCATCGACATTCGGGTCCCTTCGCTGTCGCGGTGTTACGCCTCCTGATATCGCTGCCGATGTCTGCTGCTGTTACGTCATGCGGGGTGGGATCACCCGGTTTGCTGCAGGTCGTCACAGGGAAGGGTCAGTTCGGCCAGATCGTCGAGGGAGACGGGCAGCACCCGTGCGAGGGCGGCGATCGTCGCGAAGGCCGGCGTCGCCAGTCGTCCGGTCTCGATCTTCCGAAGGGTCTCCGGCGAGATGTCGGCGGCCTGAGCCACCTCGGTGAGCGTCCTGCTGCCTCGGGCATCGCGCAGCCGTCCACCCAGGCGTTTGCCGGCGGCCAGCTGTTCCGGGGTCAGGGGGAGTCGCACCATGACCCGCAGTCTAACCGCGTCGGTATGAAAATACCGATCGTCGCGATAGGGTGGTATTTAAATACCGTCTCGTGATCCTGAGGAGTGCCCACGTGTTGGAACTGAAGACCCCCGGTGAGATCGCGGCAATGGATGTGACCGGTACGTTCATCGCCGAGTTGCTCGACGACCTGACGGGCCGCGCCCGTCCCGGCGTGAACCTGCTCGACCTCGAACAGCGCGCACGGGACATGATCGAGGAACGTGGCGCGGTCTCGTGCTACTGGGATTACGCGCCGTCGTTCGGGAGCGGACCGTTCCGCAACGTCATCTGCCTGTCCGTCAACGACGCAGTGCTGCACGGACTCCCGCACGACTACGTGCTCCGGGACGGCGACCTGCTCAGCATGGACATCGCGGTCTCGATCGACGGCTGGGTCGCCGATTCGGCGCGCAGCATCATCGTCGGCGCGGAGCGTCCCGAGGACCGGCATCTCGTCGAGGCGACCGAGGTGGCGCTGGCCGCGGGTATCGCCGTCGCGCTCCCCGGCAACCGCCTGGGCGACATCTCCGCGGCGATCGGCGCCGTCGCCGCCGAGTACGGCTACCCCGTCAACACCGAATTCGGTGGTCACGGTCTCGGCCGCACCATGCACGAGGATCCGCACGTGGCGAACGCCGGGCGTAAGGGGCGTGGGCTCGTGCTGCGTCCCGGCTTGACGCTCGCCCTCGAACCGTGGTTCGCGGCGGGGACGGACAAGATCGTCTACGACCCGGACGGCTGGACCATCCGCTCCGCCGACGGCTCGCGTACCGCGCACAGCGAACACACGATCGCGATCACCGAAGGTGAACCGCTGGTGCTGACGAAACGGGAGCGCGTCACCGAATAGATCCGGACTGCAGGAAGATTCGGAGTAGACACGCGGGTTTCCGCTCGGTCCGTTATGGTCGGTGCACCGACGCGCGAGAGGCGATGCAGATGCCGCTGTACGAGTTCCGATGTGCCGACTGCGGGCCCTTCGACGTCTCCGTTCCCATGAGCGAAGTCTCCGCATCGGCTCCGTGCCCGCGGTGCGAGCAACAGTCTCGTCGCTCTCTCACCCCACCGCGTCTCGGTCGGGGAGATTCGGCAGCGATGCGCCTGCACGACGCGACGGCCCGTACCGCTTCCGAGCCCGACGTCGTCTCGGGTTCCCTCCCAGGCGTGTCGAGGCGTCCGTCGCGGCCGGTCACGACCGATCCCCGACATCGAACGTTGCCCCGCCCGTGATCCGACACCGCCCGTAATCAGACACCGCTCCAGGAGGTCCCGTGCCCGACGTCGTGTTCCCGCTCGATTCGACCCGCCGGTTCACCGATCAGGACAAGATCGGCCACAACCGTTGGCACCCGGACATCCCGCCCGTCGCGATGCTGAAACCGGGGGATTCCTTCCGCGTGCACCGCCGCGAATGGTTCGACGGCGAGATCCACAACGACGACTCCGCCGACGACATCCGCAATGCCCCGCTGCACATCGTGCACGCGTTGTCGGGACCGTTCGCGGTGGAGGGTGCCAAGCCCGGCGACCTGCTGATCGTCGACATCCTCGACCTCGGCCCGATTCCGCAGGAGGACTCGGGTCCGCTCGCCGGGCAGGGCTGGGGCTACACGGGCATCTTCGCGAAGACGAACGGCGGGGGATTCCTCACCGACCAGTTCCCCGACGCCTACAAGGCGATCTGGGACTTCTCCGGGCAGAAGACGACGAGCCGCCACGTGCCCCACGTGTCGTTCACCGGCATCGTGCATCCCGGCCTGATGGGGACGGCGCCGTCGCACGAACTGCTGTCGACGTGGAACACTCGGGAAGCTGCTTTGATCGCGACGGATCCCGACCGCGAGCCGGCGCTGGCGCTGCCGCCCGAGCCGAACGGCGCGATTCTCGGCAGCCTGTCGGGCGCCGATTTCGACCGGGTCGCGGCCGAAGCGGCGCGCACCGCTCCACCGCGGGAGAACGGCGGCAACCAGGACATCAAGAACCTCACGAAGGGAAGCCGGATCTTCTATCCGGTCTTCGTCGACGGCGCGAATCTGTCGGTCGGCGACCTGCACTTCTCGCAGGGTGACGGCGAGATCACCTTCTGCGGTGCCATCGAAATGGGCGGGTTCATCGACCTGCGCGTCGATCTGATCCCCGGCGGTATGGAGACCTATGGGGTGAGCGAGAACGCCATCTTCATGCCGGGCAACACCGACCCGCAGTATTCCGAGTGGCTCGCGTTCTCCGGCACGTCCGTGACGCTCGACGGCGAACAGCGGTATCTGGATTCGCAATTGGCGTACCAGCGGGCGTGTCTGCACGCCATCGACTATCTGACGAAATTCGGCTACAGCCCCGAGCAGGCGTATCTCCTGCTCGGGGCTGCACCCATCGAGGGACGTTTGTCGGGTGTCGTGGACATCCCGAATTCGTGTGCCACGGTGTATCTTCCGACGGCGATCTTCGACTTCCCGGTCGCGCCCACCGCATCCGGTCCGGTGACGATCGATCCGGGTATCGGAGCACCGCGTTCGTCGGCGTGAGGGCCGCGAAAATCGTTTGCCCGGTGTGAGCGGTGCGCGTACCGTCCTCGGATCGGTACATATGCGAACGAAAGGTGGTCCCCGCCATGGACCCGCTCACCGAACGGGACATTCGAACATCCTTCGTCAACTGCTCCAAGGGTGATGCGAAGCGGCTTCCGGTGCCGCGCGATCTCGACGACCGGCCGTGGGACGAACTCGACTTCCTCGGCTGGACCGACCCGTCGTTCCCCGGTCGCGGCTACATCGTGGTCCCCCGCGACGGCGAACTCGTGGGTGTCGCCATGCGGTTCGAACAGCAGGGCTCGGGCAAGACGCAGATGTGCACGATCTGCCTCACCACCCACACCCGGGGTGGCATCGCTTTGATGACGGCGAACAAGGTCGGCGATGCGGGTCGAGCGGGCAACGCGGTCGGAACCTACATGTGCATCGACCTGCAGTGCTCGCTGTACGCGCGCGGCAAGAAGAAGCCCGCACTGGGCAGCCGGTACCGCGAGGATCTCGAGCCGGAGGAGAAGGCCGAGCGCGTCCGCGAGAATCTCGGCGCGTTCGTCGATCGCCTGTACGCCTGACGGGCGAACCCGGCCCTTTCAGTGCGATGCGGGGTTGCGCAGGTGCGCACGCTCCCCGTTCTGATCGAGGATCGTGAGGATCTCCACCGGTCCGTCGTGCGCGCTGATGGCGTGCGGTGTCATCGTCGAGAACTCGGCGGCGTTGCCCTCCTGGATGAGGATCGTCCGTTCGCCGAGTTGGAGCCGGGCGGTGCCGGTCAGGACGGTGAACCATTCGTGCCCCGGGTGCACGGGGAGCGTGTCGGCCGGCACCGGCTCCTGCTTCGTGATCCGCATCTTGGCGATGGTGACGCCGCCCAGTGATCGTTCCCGCGACAACAGCCAGGTCGTGTACCCCGGGGTGTCGCACGCCTGGGGCCTGATCACCACGTCCTGGTCCTCGCCGGATTCGACGAGCTGGTCGATCGTGGTGTCGAGTGCCCGCGCGATGGGAACGAGCTGGTCGAGTGCGATCCTGCGACGGCCCGTCTCGATGCGGCTCAGGTTGGACGGGCTGATGTGGCACCGGCCTGCGAGAGTGTCGAGGGTCCACCCCCGCGCGAGCCGCAGGCTGCGGATGCGCTGACGGATGAGTTGGTCCAGATCGGACGATTCTTGCTCCATAGGCAATAGTGTATGCCGAAACTGGATGACGCGTCCTAACGTGGAGTCATGCACCACCACGCCCACCACGCACCGCACGACCACGCGCACGACGAGTCGATGGCCGAGGTGCTCGACCTCGACGCCGCGATGAACCGGCCCTACTTCGAGTCGTTGCTCGACCGGGTCGCCGGACAGCTCGAGCGCGAACCGCGCACCGTCGTCGACATCGGCGCCGGCACAGGAACAGGCACACTCGCCCTGGCGCGCCGGTTCCCCCACGCGCAGCTCGTCGCTCTCGACCGGTCCGCCGGGATGCTCGAACGACTCCGGAAGACCGCCGCGTACAACGGGTTCGGTGATCGGATCCGGACCGTCGAGGCCGACCTCGATGCAGGACTTCCGGCAGTCGGTGCGATCGACCTCGCCTGGGCGGCGCTGTCCCTGCACCACATCGAGGATCCGGATGCAACGCTCCGGCAACTCGCCGAGGCGATGGCACCCGGGGGGACGGTGGTCGTCACCGAGATGGAGTCGCAACCACGATTCCTGCCCGACGACATCGGTATCGGTACACCGGGACTCGAAGCGAGATGTCACGAGGCCGCGGCGTCCCGAGGGTGGAACAGGTGGCCCGACTGGAGCGACAACCTGCGTCGCGCCGGGTTCGGGATGGTCGAGATGCGCCGCGACGAACTCGGTGCCGACGTCGACGACACCGCACGCCGATACGCCCACGCGGTGCTGAGCCGGATGCGGACCGGCCTCGACAACGCCGTGTCCGACGAGGATCTCGACACGCTCGATCGACTCGTCGGCGACGGTCCCGACTCGGTGCTGCACCGGGCAGATCTGGTGGTGCGTGGATCCCGAACCGTGTGGATCGCACAGGCAATCAAGGAGGAGAACCGATGAACACCCAGGAGAACCCCACACAGGACGGTTACGACGTCGTCGTGATCGGCGGCGGCTCCGCCGGACTGAGTGCCGCCACAGCGCTGGCACGCTCACGCCGCTCGGTGCTTGTCGTCGATGCCGGAGAACCGCGCAACGCCCCTGCCGCGGCCGCGCACAACGTGATCGGACACGAAGGCATCGCGCCGACCGAACTGCTGGCTCTCGGACGGAAGGAGGCCGCCGGATACGGCGCCGAAATCCTGTCCGCACGAGCAGAATCCGCTCGTCGCAGCGACACGGGATTCGAGATCGGTCTCTCCGGCGGCACCACCGTGCAGGCACGTCGACTGATCCTCGCGACGGGACTGGTCGACGAGCTGCACGACCTGCCCGGAGTCCGCGAACTGTGGGGGAAGAGTGTCCTGCACTGCCCGTACTGTCACGGCTGGGAGGTTCGGGACCGGCGCGTCGGCGTGATCTCGTCGGGGCCGATGAGCGTGCACCAGACCCTGTTGTTCCGTCAGCTCAGCGACGACGTCGCCTTCTTCACCCACTCGGCGCCCGCCCTGGAGAGCGAGGCCCGCGACCAGCTCGAGGCGCGCGACGTGCGGATCGTCGACGGCACCGTCGCGGAACTGCGAGCGGCCGGCGAGGAGGTCCGTGCCGTGGTGCTCGAGGACGGCACCGAGGTCGAGGTCGACGCCGTGGTGGTCGCACCGCGTTTCGTCGCCCGCGCCGACCTGTACGAGCAGCTCGGCGGAACGGTCACCGACCATCCCGTGGGGACCCTCATCGAGACCGATCCGACGGGGAAGACCGCTCTGCCCGGCGTGTGGGCGGCGGGCAACTCCGCCGATCTCTCCGCGGTGGTCGTGGTCGCTGCAGGCGCCGGCGTGATGACAGGGGCGGCCGTGAACGCCGACCTGATCGCGGAGGAGACGGCCGCGGCGGTGGAGGAACGAGCCGCCCGCGGACTCACCTTCGCCGAATAGTCCTGTCGGGCATACGAGAACGGCCGGGCGAGCACACGCTCGCCCGGCCGATTCGCGATCTGCGTCAGAACGGGTAGGGCGCGATGTCGGGACGCACCGTGACCCACTGGGTCTCGGTGAACGCCTCGATGTTCGCGGCCGGACCGCCGAAACGGGAACCGGTACCGGATGCCCCGACCCCGCCGAAGGGAGCGTTGGCCTCGTCGGCGACGGTCATCTCGTTGATGTGGATCTTGCCCGAGTGGATCCGGTCGGCGATCTTCATCGCTTGTCCCACGTCGCCGACGATGCTCACCGACAGGCCGTACTCGGACGCATTGGCCAGTTCGACGGCCTCGTCCGAGTCGGAGAACTTCAGCACCGGCGCGACGGGACCGAAGATCTCCTGGCCCCAGGCGGGCATCTCGGTGGTCAGATCGGTCAGGACGGTGGGCCGGTAGAACAACCCCTCGTGCGTGCCTCCGGCAGCGAGAGTGCCGCCCGCGGCGACGGTGTCCTGCACGATCGTGTCGATGTTCGCCAGCTGACGCTCGTCGATGATCGGGCCCAGGTGAACCGGGCCGCCTGCGGGATCGCCGACGACGAGCGCATCCGCCTTCGCGGCGAGGGCGCGCACGTAGTCGTCGTAGACGGACTCGTGCACCAGGTGCCGGCCGGTGGTCATGCAGATCTGGCCCTGGTGGAAGAACGATCCCATCGCTCCGACACCGGCAGCGAGATCGACGTCGGCGCCGGGGAGCACGATCATCGCGTTGTTGCCGCCGAGTTCGAGGTGGGTGCGCTTGAGATGTTCCGCGCCGGCCTTGCCGACGTGGCGTCCGGCGGCGGTGGATCCGGTGAACGAGACCACCCGCACCTCGGGAGCATCGACGGTCGCGGCGCCGACGTCACCCCCACCGGGTAGCACCTGCAGCACACCGGCGGGTAGTCCGGCCTCCTCGAAGATCCGGGCCACGGCGACACCACCGATGACGGTGGTCCGCGGATCCGGCTTGAGCAGCACCGCATTGCCGAGGGCGAGAGCCGGGGCAACCGAGCGCATCGCGAGCAGCAACGGGAAGTTGAACGGCGCGATCACCGAGACGACGCCGGCGGGCAGGCGGCGCGCGATGGACCAGTGACCGTTGTCCGAGGGCAGGTACTCACCGTGCGGATGGGTGGGCAGCGCCGACGCCTCGAAGCACTCGGTGGCGGAACCGAACACCTCCATGGCGGCCTTGTCCGGAATGGACCCGGCCTCGCGGAGTCCCCAGCCGATGAGTTCGTCGGCGTGCTCACGGAACTTCTCGCCGGCGCGACGAAGGATCTCCGCACGCTCGGACGGCGCCGTGGCGGCCCAGGACTTCTGCGCGGCGGCGGCGGCGCGGGCGGCGGCGTAGACGTCATCGGGGTCGGCCAGGCCGATCTCGGCGATCTGTTCCCCGGTCGCGGGGTTGGTGACCTTCGTGGTGCCGCCGTTGCCGGGGCGCCAGCCGTCGAGATGGATCTTTCCCGTCCACAGGGCTTCGTCGAGCAAGGCCATAGGGTTCTCCTCAGCGTGGTCGTCGCCGTCCCGCGCGCGTGGGACACCGATGTGTTCCACGAGTGTGGGAGCGATGACGGCTCGTAGGATCGATTCTTCTCATTCAACGAGAAAGCCCGCGATATCCGTCTACGCACGACGAACACCACGTGCACCGCTCCGCGGCCGAAGGGACATGAGCGAGCACAATGATCCGAATGGAACTGGCCCTCATGGCAGTGGTCGGCATCGCCGGCACCGTGAGCATCGCGGCTGTACTCGGCCGCGCTGAGCATGCCGGCCCAGGACTTCCGCCGGAACTTCAAGGCCATCAGCGGACTCGGGGTCCTTCTCGTCGTCGTGACCACTGCGGCTGCTCACCATCGCGGCCGAACGCGGGGCCCTGCTCGAGGGCCGGGCGCGCGGTACCTACAGTTCGCAGACGCTCGGTGCGGCCCAGCGCCGCCTCGACCTCAAGGAGACCCGATTGCAGGCGCTGAGCGAACAACCCTGACGGTCCGCGGCGCGGACGCCCCGCCCGAGAACCCGCATCCCGCCGCACTGTTTGACATGATCGTTCGGTCCGGATCCGCCCGGGCGCGTCGTGACCCGGGTAGGAGTGACAGGTGTCGGAGGGCAGTACGGACAGAGCGCCGCGTCGGCGCGTCGGTCGATGGATCCTGATCGTCTTCGTCGTGGTGCTCGTCGTCGTGGCGGCGGCGTTCGTCCTCACCCCCGTGCCGGGATCACTGGTGGTGCGGAAGGTGTTCGAACGCGACGCGCGGGAGCAGACCGCGAAGCTCGCGGTGCACGCTCCGGAGACGGACTTCGTCGCCGACCTCCACTATCGGGAGGACGACCCGGACGCCTATCTCGACGTGTACACACCGCCGGGGACCACCGAGGCGCTGCCGACGATCGTGTGGACGCACGGTGGCGCGTGGTTGTCGGGTAACCGCACCAACTACGCGGGCTACTACAGGCGTCTCGCGGCCGCCGGATTCACCGTGGTGTCGGTCGGCTACTCGCTCGCACCGGGCCACCGCTATCCGACCCCGGTGCGGCAACTCGTCGATGCACAGCGCTACCTGCTCGAGCACGCCGACGAACTGCACATCGACACCGAGCGGATCGTGCTCGCCGGTGACTCGGCCGGGGCGCAACTGTCCGCGCAGATCGCCGCGGCGATCACCGACCCCGACTACGCCGCGACCCTCGGTGTCGACCCGGCGTTCACTCGGGAGAACGTTCGCGGTGTCGTGCTCAACTGCGGCATCTACGACCTGTCCGCGATCGGTGGGAGCGGCGGGCTGACCGGATGGGGCGTGGAGCAGGCGATGTGGGCCTACACCGGCGCCCGGGAGTTCGCCACTTCGGATGCGGCGGGCCAGATGTCGGTATTGAACTCGGTCACCGAGAACTTCCCGGCCACCTACATCTCCGGTGGCAACGCCGATCCGCTCACCGCCACCCAGTCCGAGAGGCTCGCGCAGCGGCTCACCGGACTGGGTGTGCAGGTGGATGCGATGTTCTATCCGGACGACCACACACCGGAACTGGCACACGAGTACCAGTTCGATCTGTCGACACCGGATGCGCGTGCCGCGCTCGAGCGGACGATCGATTTCGTCCGCAAGGTCACGACGTAGCGCGCGCGGGGATCTCGGCGACGACGCGTTCGGCGAGCGGCCGCGAGGAGGCCGGGTTCTGGCCCGTGTACAGGACGCGGTCGACCACCACGTGCGGCTGCCAGGCGTCCGTGGACGAGAAGACGGCCCCGGCCTCCTGCAGGCGGTCCTGCAGCAACCAGGGTGCCTTGTCGGCCAGTCCCGCCTGGACCTCCTCGACGTTCGTGAACGCCGTCAGGCTGTAACCCTCGAACAACCAGCGACCGCCGGACTCGTGGGCGGGAAGCAGGGCAGCCGGGGCGTGGCACACCATCGCGACCACTTTGTCGGCCTCGACGAAGTGCCGGACGAGTTCACCGAACCGCTCGTCGACGGCCAGATCCTCCATCGGGGCGTGGCCACCGGGCACGAACAGCAGGTCGAAGTCCTCGGCCCGCTGGTCCTCGAGCACCGCCGCACCGGTGAGCACCGGCTGCAGCTTCTCGAGCGACGACTTCAACTCGGCCACGCGGTCCTCACCGCCTGCGGCGTCGGGTTCGAGGCTGGCCTGGTCCACGACGGGCGTGCGGCCGCCCGGAGTGGCAACGGTGATGTCGTAGCCGGCTTCGTCGAAGACGGTGTACGGCTCGACGAGTTCCTCCGCCCAGAAGCCCGTGGGATGGCGGGTGCCGTCCTGCAATGTCCAATGATCGGCGGAGCTGACGACGAACAGGATGCGGGTCATGGTGTGTCCTCTCTGATGAACGCAGAGGCCGGGTACCCGCTGTGAGCGGGACCGACACCGGCGGTGACGATGGGTCGCCGGGTCCGCGACAGTGACGGCGGTCGCCGGGTCCGCGACAGTGACGATGGGTCGCCGGGCCCGCGACAGTGACGATGGGTCGCCGGGCCCGCGACAGTGACGATGGGTCGCCGGGCCCGCGACAGTGACGACGATCGCCGGGCCCACGAGGGACCCGGCGATCGTGTGACGTGACTGGGGTGCGGCGGATCAGATGCCGACCACCTCCTGCGCGATGGCGGCCAGACGGGTCTGGGCCGCGGAGATAACACCGTGTCGTGCCTTGTGCGCTTCCTCGTAGGCGACGATCGCCCGGATGTCCGCGGGCTCGGTCAGTTCCTTGACCGCCGCCACGGCCTTCGGGACGGTGAGATCGTCGTAGTTCCGGATCGGCAACTCCTCCTCGGTGAGGACACCCGAGGCGCTGCGTGCCTTGTGTAGAGCGTCGGCGGTGCCGTCGGCGCCTTCACGACGGCTCACGCGCTCGGCCGTCTCGAGAGCCGCATCGCGCGAGGCACCGATGGTCTTGGCTGCGACGTCACCGGCATGCGCGCCGCGCGAGAGCAGCGACTCGATGCGGGGACGCGTCGAGCGGGCGACATCGATCGCTCGATCGATGCTGCGCGCCGACCAGGTGACCGGCGTGTTGACCAGGCGCACCGCTGCGCCGGCCGCGGCCTGCAGGGGAGTGCGACGCAGAGCGGCAGGACCACCGAGCGCCTCCTCCGCGATGACGGTGGTGAGCCACTCGACCGTCGCCGTGTGAGCCGTGATCAGACGGTCCGCCAGCGACACGATCGACTTGTGTCCGCCCGCGATGGCCAGTGCCTTCACGTAGCGGGCACGGTCGAGGAGCTGATGTTCGAGGGCGAGGTCCGACAGCAGTGCTTCGTCGAACGGCTGCGCCTGCTCGGTGAGGGTCTTCACCATGATGGCGGCGCGGCCGATGAACGGCCCGACCACATCGGGAAGTCCGCCCAGATCGCGGATCGCCTCTTCGATCGCCACCGCACGGATGCGGCAGTTCTCGGCGTTCTCGGTCAGCTCCTTGCGTACCGCTTCGGTTCGGGCCTGCGCGACACGCGTTTCGGCGACCTGGGTCTCTGCATGGGTCAGTTCGTGGAGAGTGCGCAACTGGGTGAGCAACGCGGGAGTTCGGTTCTCGGTCATCGTGCGTTCGCCTCCTTCGCACTGGAAGAGTCGGTGATCTACCGACGAATTCACATCCATCGAGAAATGACGTGACAACTGTCGGCTACCCGACCCCCGTAACTGCTAACGTCTATGTGATCCATAACACACCCTCTGGTCGGGTTCGTTGCTGCAGTGACCACTCGGCGCACGCGAGTCGCACGGGGTCTCGGTTTGAGCCGGTGACTCGCGGGGAAACTTCGGAGCACACCTTGACGTGAGAGATCGAGGCCGGGACGAGACGCGGTCCGCCTGACTCCTCAGGTGATCGGCGACCGTGAGACGGCCGCAAGCAGCACAAAGGAAAGCGGGGACGACACGATGACCACGGCAGCACCCGTCATGCCCACGGACGTGATCACCGCTCCGGCGACGGTTGCTCCGTCGCAGTCGGCCGACATTCCGGCGCAGACGATCGGCGCGCGGTCCGTCGAGGCCCCGCCGTCGGCCGCCGCGGCGTCGAGGGAGGTGGAACCTCCGGCGACAGAGGAGATGCCGGCCCTGCTCGAGCACCCGATCGCGGGCATGCTGATGTTCGTCGTCCTCGCCGTCTGCGGATTCGCAGCCGCCGCGGTGGTCGCAGGATCCCTGGCGGCCGGGCTCGCTCTGGCGGGTGTCGTCGGAGGAGCGGCGGCGACCCTCGTCGCTGTTCTCTGACGTGGCAGAACGACACCGGTAGGCCCGTTTCGTCCAGATCCGAGCGGGAGGATATCGTCTCCGGTCATGTCCAAGGAATTCGTTTTCACGTCCACGCTCGACCACAGCGTCGAACGCGTCCACGGCGCTTTGACCAGCGAGGACTTCTGGAACAGCCGACTGGCTGCGAGCCAGACCGGCGTGGCGCAGCTCGAGGTCGGCTCCGGTCCCGGGACCTTCCGCGCGAAGGTCTCCGACCAGATCGACACCTCCGCGCTGCCCGCGGTCGTCCGGGGCGTGGTGCGAGGACCTCTGATCATCGAGCGCACCGACGAATGGGGCGGACTCGGGGACGGTACGGCGCAGGGAACCCTCGCCGGCAGCACGTCGGGGCTGCCGATCACGATCGCGGCCCGTTCGGAGCTTCGTGGCAACGCGGACGGCGGTACCGAGATCGAGGTGCGTGGCGAGGCCACCGTCAAGGTTCCCGTCGTCGGTGGGCAGATCGAGGGCCTGATCGTCCAGCTCGTCGAGAACATCGTCCAGAACGATCGGACCGACCTCGACAAGTGGCTCACGGAGAACTGATTCGCAGGGGCGCCCGATCGATCGGCTTCCGATCGACGGATCATCTGGTCTGATGCCGTCGTTCCTCTTCCGAGGTACGGCGGCATCGTCGTTCCCGCCGGATTCGTCGGCGACACACCGGGTCAGGTCGTTGAAGAGGGGTGTGACCCAGGACACCATCGGATCATGTCGATGCCGTGGGACGAGGACGGCGGCTACGCGTGGGAACGCCGCGAGGCCGGATACACCTGGGAGCAGATCGGCAGCGAACTCGGTTGCCCTGCCCATGTCGCACAGAATCTGGGGGAGCGCTACCGCGCGGATATCACTGCCGAGATGACGAGGAACCAGTTGTCGTTGTTCGACATCTCGACCGAGACCTGAATCCCGGCCGCCGGTGTTCGCCGTGTGTTCATCGGATGTGCACCCGCACGGACCCCGTGTGAGGAGGCATCGTCGCCTCCGGAGGGGACCGTAGGTGTCATGGAGGCACTCGTGCGCGACTCCCTGTTCGGTTTCCTCCAGGAGAGCGGACTGGCCGGCTCGGGCGGTGAAGCGGCGGCGCTGCTCATGGAAGGTCTCGTCCGCGTCAATCATCGCCAGGTCCGCAGTCCCCGTACTCCACTTCGTGCCGGGGACGTCGTCTCGATCGCGGGTACGCGATCGATGGCGGTCTTCGGCGTCTCTCCCGGCGGGGTTCGTCCCGTCCTGTAGCTCGTCCGTCGCACGCAGCGCCCGCAACCTCCGGCACGGAGCACTCGCGACCTGCGACGCAGTCGCCTGTCCGGGCGGTGTGATAAGCCGTACCGGACGGGAACGAGCGACGACGAGGGGGAGCGACGCGTGCTGATACTGCACCGTGCCGAGCGCACCGGCATCCTGGCGGATGCGCTGGCCGAGGTGCTCGCCGAGCCCCTCGACGATCCGTTCGCGCGGGAGGTCGTCGCGGTGCCCGCACGCGGTGTCGAAAGATGGCTCACCCAGCGGTTGTCGGGAATGCTCGGTTCCTCCGCCGGCGACGGGGTGGCCGCCAACATCGATTTCCCGTCCCCGTCCCGCCTCGTCGACGAAGCGCTCGCCGCGGCCTCCGGCATCACCGCCGACGACGATCCGTGGCATCCCTCCCGCATGTTGTGGTCGCTGCTCGGGGTGATCGACGAGTGCGTCGGCGAACCGTGGTGCGCCACCCTCGCGCGGCATCTCGGTCACGGCGCCGACGACCACCGGGCCGGACGCCGGTACGCCACCGCAGCGCATCTCACCGGCCTTCTCCGCAGTTACGGACTCCAGCGCCCCGGGATGATCTCCCAGTGGGCGGCGGGGAACGACACCGACGGCACGGGTGCGCCTCTCGACGACCATCTGCGTTGGCAAGCCGAGGTGTGGCGACGGCTGCGCGCCCGCATCGGCGTCGACAGCCCGTCGCAGCGACTCGACGAACTGTGCGGCCGGCTGCGAGACGACCCCGACGTCGTCGACCTGCCCGAACGACTCTCGATCTTCGGTCCCACCCGCCTCGACACCGTCCTCGTCGAGGTGCTGACCGCGCTCGGGCACCACCGCGACGTGCACATCTGGCTTCCGCATCCGAGCCCGGTGATGTGGGACGGACTGACCCGGCGTCCGGAGTCGATGCGTCGCGCCGACGACCACAGCGCTCTCGGGGTGCAGCACCCGCTGCTGGCCGCGCTCGGCCGCGACGTGCGCGAACTTCAGAGCCGGCTCTCCGGCCTCGAGTGCACCGACCTTCCGCATCCCTCACCCCGGCCGCCGGCGACGCTCCTCGGCCGGTTGCAGGCCGATCTCCGCGACGACCGCGCCCCCGCAAACGGATCGGCCGCGCCCGACGGGACCGTGATGATCCATGCCTGCCACGGCCCCACCCGGCAGGTCGAGGTGCTCCGAGAGTGCCTGCTGCACCTGTTCCGCGATGACCCCACGCTCGAACCGCGCGACGTCGTCGTCATGTGCCCCGACGTCGAGACGTACGCGCCGCTCGTCCATGCCGCCTTCGGTGCCGGGGTCGGCGAGCATCCCGGCCACACGCTGCGGGTCCGTCTCGCCGATCGCGGCCTGCGCCGCACCGATCCGATCCTTGCGGTGGTGTCCGAACTGCTCGCGCTCGCCGACGGCCGGGTCACCGCCAGCGAAGTCCTCGATCTCGCCGCCTCCGCCCCGGTGCGCCGCAAGTTCGGATTCGACGACGATCAACTCGAGCGCATGCAGGAGTGGACCACCGAGACCGGTGCCCGTTGGGGTCTCGGCCCGTGGCAGCGCAAGAGTTTCGGCCTCGGCGACTTCATGCAGAACACTTTCGGTGCGGCACTCGACCGTATCCTGCTCGGTGTCGCCGCAGACGGCGCGGACGGGGAGTGGCTGTCCCTGTCGCTGCCCCTCGACGACGTCGACAGCAACGACATCGACCTCGCCGGGCGGTTCGCCGAGTTCATCGACCGGCTGACGGTGGTGCTGCTCCGGCTGCGCGGCCCGCACCCGGCGGGGCGGTGGTCGGACGAACTCGGTTACGGCATCGATCTGCTCGCCGACGTTCCCGCCGCCGATACATGGCAGCTCACCCGCGCGCGGCGCGAGATCGGCGACGCCGTCGAGCACGCCGGCGACACGCAGTTGTCCCTGAGCGACGTCCGGTCCATGCTCTCCTCCCGGCTCGCCGGGCGTCCGTCGCGCTCGAACTTCCGTACCGGCGAACTGACCGTGTGCACGATGGTGCCGATGCGCTCGGTGCCCCATCGCGTGGTAGTTCTCCTCGGTCTCGACGACGACGTCTTCCCTCGCACGGCCCACATCGACGGCGACGATGTCCTGACCCAGAATCCCTGTGTGGGAGAGCGTGATCCGCGCAGCGAGGACCGGCAGCTGCTGCTCGACGCGCTGATGGCCGCGGAGGAGCGTGTGCTGTTGTTCCACACCGGCGCCGACGCCGTCACCGGAGCACTGCGCCCACCGGCGATTCCGCTCACCGAGGTGCGCGACGTGGTGTCGACGATGACGGGAGTCGACGTCGACGACGAGCGCATCGTGCGGCGACATCCCCTGCAGCCCTTCGATCCGCGCAATTTCCGGGCCGACGACCCGTTCGGGTTCGGTGTCACCGCACTCGCGGGAGCCCGTGCCGGACAAGGAGGTTCGGTGGAGCGCGACCGGTCGGGTGCGCTCCTCGTCGACGACCTTCCGGCCCCGGCACGCACCGATGTCGATCTCGACGAACTCGTTTCCTTCCTGACACATCCGACGCAGGGATTCCTCCGGCAGCGACTCGGTCTGCGGATCCCCGACACCGACGAGGGCATCGCCGACGCACTCGACGTCGAACTCGACGGTCTCGCTCAGTGGCAACTGGGCGACCGCATGCTCGAAGCGCGATTGGCGGGCATGTCCGCGGGTGCCTTCCAGGACGCGGAATGGCGTCGCGGCACGCTCCCGCCGTTCGCGCTCGGCCGCAGGACCCTCGACGCGGTGAGCGACAACGTCGACCGCCTCGTGCACGCCTGCGCCGGTGTGCACACCGGGCAGGCCCGCACCGTCGACATCCGCGTCGATCTCGGCGACGGTCGTCGGCTCACCGGCACCGTCGGAGGTGTACACGGCGAGGTACTGGCCCGCAGCACCTATTCCAAGCTGTCCCCGAAACACCGGCTTGAAGCATGGATCCGGTTGCTCGCCGTCGTCGCCTCGGGTCATCCCGGACAGTGGCGTGCGGTGACCACCGGGCGCAGCCGTTCGCGCTCGTATCCGGCCTGGCGCTCGACCCTTCTGGCTCCCGCCGATCCCGTCGCGCTGCTCGCCGCACTCGTCGATCTGCGCGATCGTGGACTGTGCCGGCCGCTGCCGCTCGTGACGGACGCGTCGGCCGAGTACGCCGATCGCCGCCACCGCGGTGATTCCGTGGAGATGGCACTGTCGGCCGCCGGGAAGGCGTTCGGTGGCGCGTTCGGCGACGGCAAGGACCGTCACGTGCAGTATCTGTACGGGCCCGACGTCACGTTCGGGCAGCTCACCGCCGACGCACCGGAGGGTGTCGAGGCCGGCTGGTTCGACGACCCCACCCGTTTCGGTGTGCTCGCCCGACGGTTGTGGGAACCCCTGCTCGCCTCCGAGAACCAGGGACGCCCGTGAGAGAAGGACGCAGCGTGCCCGATACCGCCATCACCGATCCGCGCGCCGCGGGCGGTCCGCCGCCGGCAGGCTTCGATCTGCTCGGCCGGCTCCCGAGCGGCACCACCGTTCTCGAGGCCAGCGCGGGAACGGGGAAGACGTACGCGATCGTCGGGCTCGCCACCCGGTTCGTCGCCGAAGGGCGCGCCCACCTGTCGGATCTGCTGCTCGTCACCTTCAGCCGGGCTGCGACGCAGGAACTGCGCGAACGTACCCGGAACCGGTTCGCGCAGGTCGCCACCGCCCTCGCCGATCCCGAGAGTGCGCGGGCGAGCACCGACATGCTCGTCCGTCATCTCGCGAGCGAGGACGTCGACGCGCGGCGGGCCCGCCTACGACAGGCGTTGTCCGACTTCGACTCCGGCACCATTTCCACCACGCACGGCTTCTGCCGCCGCATGCTCGACGAACTCGGGATCGCCGGTGAACGCGAACCCGACGTCACGGTCGTCGAGGACGTCGACGACCTGCGGGTGGAGGTCGTCGACGATCTCTACCTGCGGCGCTACGGCAGGGGACAGGCCCCCATCACCTACGCCGAGGCGGCCGTCGCCGCGAAGGAGGCGATCTTCGACCCGCAGGCCGAACTCGCACCGAACGACGCCGACGGCACCGCGGCAGGCGAGCGTGTGGAATTCGCGCGTGCGGTCCGCGAGGAGGTCGAACGGCGCAAGCGCCGGCTCGGACTGCGCGACTTCGACGACCAGTTGTCCCTACTGCACGCGGTGCTCGGCGATCCGGAGCACGGCGACGCCGCCTGCCGGCGGATGCGTGCGCGCTTCTCCGTCGTCCTCGTCGACGAGTTCCAGGACACCGACCCCAAGCAGTGGGAGATCCTGCGCCGGGCGTTCCACGGGCACAGCACGCTCGTGCTCGTCGGCGACCCGAAACAGGCGATCTACGCCTTCCGCGGCGCGGAGGTGCTCAGCTATCTCGACGCCGTCTCCGAATCCGACACCTACTGCGAGCTGACCACCAATTGGCGTAGCGACGGCGATCTCGTCCGGGCGCTCGAACACGTCCATCTCGGTGCGGCTCTCGGTGATCCCCGCATCGTGGTGAACCCGGTGAAGGCGGCAGCCGCCGATTCCCGGCTTTCGGGTATCGCGTCCCTGCGGGTGCGTCACCTGCCCCGCGCCGGTGCCGGTCCGCTCAACGACTGGGGTTTCCCGCAGAACCTCGACGGCTTACGTGGGCGGGTCGCTCGCGACGTGGCGGCCGACATCGTGCGCCTGCTCGACGACGAGAACGTCACCGTCGACCTCGGTTCCGGGCCCGAGCGTGTGCAACCCGGGCACATCGCGGTCCTCGTGCGCAAACACAAACAGGTGACGCTCGTCCACGACGCGCTGACGAAGGCGAACGTGCCGTGCGTGGTCGCCGGGGGCACGAGTGTGTTCGCCACACCGTCCGCACAGCACTGGCTGTGGGTTCTCTATGCGCTCGAGCAGCCCCATCGCGCCGATCGCGTCCGGCTCGCCGCGCTCACCCCGCTGCTCGGCCGCACGATGACCGACATCGATTCGGAGGGCGAAGCGCTGGTCGTGGAGGTCGGCGGACTGCTCCGCGAACTGAACGACGTCTACGCCCGCACCGGCTTCGCCGCCGTCTTCGAACGCCTCGCGTCCTTCGGTTCGGTCGAGGCCCGCCTCCTCGATCAGCCGTCCGGGGAACGCACCCTCACAGACATCCGGCACGTCGCACAGCTGCTCGAGGACGTCGCCTCGGCACAGTCGCTGGGGCTGGCCGCACTCACCCGCTGGCTCGAGGATCGCATCAACGACCCCGACCGAGGTGGAGCCGACCGGATCCGGCGCCTCGACAGCGACGCCGCGGCGGTCCAGATCCTCACCGTGCACGGCAGCAAGGGACTCGAATTCCCCGTCGTCCACGTCCCGTACGGGTGGGATGCCGCGAAGAACCCCGAGCCCGACAAGCTGCTGCTGCACGAGAACGGCCGACGCATCCTCGATGTGGGCGGCAAGAGCGGTCCCGGTTATGTCGCGCGGCGGCGTCAGCACGAACTCGAGGAGGCGGGAGAGGAACTGCGCCTGCTGTACGTGGCGGTGACGCGCGCGCAGTGTGCGCTCACCCTCTGGTGGGCGCCGTCCACCCCCACCTCGCGGTCTCCGCTGCACCGGTTGCTGTTCGCCCGCGATCCCGGTTCGGCAGAGGTCTCCGCGGAAGGCCGGATCGGCCACGACGAGGCCATGGCCGAGGAATTCGACCGGTGGGCCGCGCGCGCCGACGGGGTCATCGCCGCCGAAGCGGTCGGGCCGCACCCGATTCCGGTGTTGCGCTGGACCCGCCCCCGCGTGGAGACCGGCCCACTCGCCGCCGCGCGCTTCGATCGGGTCGTCGACGAGAACTGGCGCAGGACCTCCTATTCGGCGCTCACCGCCTCGGTGCACGATGCGCCCGTGGTGAGCGGTGAGGTGGAGGAACCGGTGACGACCGACGAGCCTGCCGAGCCTCCGCTGAGCGCACCGGAAGCGGCGCGCGAAGGCATTCCGTCACCGATGAACGGACTGCCCGGCGGCACGATCTTCGGCACGCTGGTGCACGCCGTCCTCGAGGTCGTCGACACCTCCGCCGCCGACCTCGAGGCCGAACTGCTCGACTGCTGCCACGAGACGGTGCGACGCCAGATGTCGCCGATCGACCCCGTCCAGCTCGCGGCGGCGTTGCTCCCGGTGATGCGCACCCCGCTCGGGCCACTCGGCCGGACCCTCGCCGACTTCACGCCGTCCGACCGGCTCTCCGAACTCGACTTCGAGTTGCCGCTCACCGGAGGCGACAGCCCGGTGCCCGTCACCGTCACCCTCGACGCGGTCGGTGGGTTGCTGCGCCGGCACCTGCCCGCCGACGATCCGATGGCGACCTACGCCGATCTGGTGCGCACCCTCGAGTCCGTGCCGCTGCGGGGTTACCTCAACGGCAGTATCGACGCCGTGCTGCGCACCGACGGTCCGCGATTCGTCGTCGTCGACTACAAGACCAACCGGCTCGCGCCCGTCGACGAACTGACCACCGCCCACTACACCCGCGAGTCGATGGCGGCGGAGATGCTCCGCGCGCACTATCCGATGCAGGCTCTGCTCTATTCCGTTGCCCTGCACCGTTATCTGCGGTGGCGGATGCGCGACTACGACCCGCACGTCCACCTCGGTGGTGTGCAGTACCTGTTCGTCCGCGGCATGGCCGGACCGGACAGTCCACCCGGCAGCGGCGTGTTCGACTGGCATCCGCCGGCCGATCTCGTCACCGACCTGTCCGACCTCCTCGCCGGAAAGGCCATGATTTCGTGATCGAGTCCATGACCGACGTTCGGATCGCCCAGCGCGGCAAGGGCGCTCTGCGGCAGTTCAACGAGGTGGGCGCACTCTCCGCCGCCGACGTGCACGTCGCCCTGCGACTCGCGGCGCTCGGCGGCGAGGACGACCCGCACGTGCATCTCGCCACCGCGCTGGCAGTGCGTGCCGTGCGATCCGGGTCGGTGTGCCTCGACCTCACCCGTTTCCGCGAGGTCACGGTCGACGAGGACGCGGACGGCCATCCCGTCGTCGACCCCGCGAGCCTGCCGTGGCCTCGCGACGAGGACGTGCTCGCGGCGCTGCGTCGCAGCCCCCTCGTGGTCGGTGGCGACCGCGGACCTCTGCGTCCGCTGCGTCTCGTCGATACCGCGGAAGGTCCGCTGCTGTATCTCGACCGGTACTTCCGGCAGGAGCAGACGATCCGCCGGGTGCTCGCCGAGCGCACGGCGACGTTCCCCGACCTCGACGAGGAGCGCATCGCGACGACACTCGACGAGCTGTTCCACCATCCCGACGATCCCTCCCGGCCCGCGCCGGCACCCGATCGTCAGCGCGTCGCGGCGGCACTCGCCGCCACCCGACCGACCACGGTGATCGCGGGCGGGCCGGGCACCGGCAAGACCCACACCGTGGCGCGGATCCTCGCGCTGCTCACCCGCCTGTACGGACACGAACTGCGCATCGGCCTGGCCGCTCCCACCGGCAAGGCCGCTGCGCGCCTCCAGGAATCGGTGCGCGAGCAGGAGACCGAGCTGGGTCTGCCGCCGAATCTCACCGCCATGACCGTGCACCGGATGCTCGGCTGGCAGCGCGGCCGCACCCGCTTCCGCTACCACGCGGGCAACCACCTGCCGTACGACGTGATCGTCGTCGACGAGACGTCGATGGTGTCGCTGACGATGATGTGCCGCCTGCTCGAGGCGGTGCGGCCCGACACCCGGCTCGTCCTCGTGGGCGACCCCGACCAGCTCGCCTCGGTCGACGCCGGTGCGGTGCTTGCCGACCTCGTGGGGCGCCCGGTCAGCGGCACCCTCGATCCGGTCTTCGAACGGGTCGTCGCCCGCGATGTGGCGGCCGCCGACGACCCCGCCGAGGCGGCCTTCACTCCGGCCCAACGCGCCCGGCTCGGTGGCGGTGTCGTGCGGCTGAGTCGCGGCCGCCGCTTCGGTGGTGCGATCGCCGAGCTGGCGGTGGCCGTCCGTAAGGGCGCCGGCGACGAGGTGCTCGACATCCTGCGCAGGGGCGACCCGGAGGTCTCGTTCGTGGCCCCCTCCGACCTCGACGCCCTACGCGACGACATCGTCCGCTCCGCCGCCGAGGTCACCAAGTCCGCCGAGACGGGGGACGTCGAGACGGCGCTGAAGCGGTTCGAGGAACATCGGTTGCTGTGCGCGCACCGCGACGGCCCGGCCGGCGTGCAGTGGTGGGCGCGGCAGGCCGCCGAGTGGATCGGGGAGGCCGCGGGGCAGCGACTCGATCCCGAGAGCTGGTATCCGGGCCGACCGTTGCTCGTCACCGCGAACGACCACGACATGCAGATCTACAACGGCGACACCGGCGTGGTCGTGCGGCGCGGCGACGAACTCGTCGCGGCGTTCGCACGCGGCGAGACGCCGTTCGAACTGCGCCCGAGTCAGCTCCCGGCGGTGAGCACCGTCTACGCGATGACGATCCACCGCAGCCAGGGCAGTCAGTACGGCACCGTCTCGGTGGTGCTGCCCGATTCCGGATCGGCGCTGCTCACCCGCGAACTGCTGTACACCGCGATCACGCGTGCGCGGTCGCACGTGCGGATCATCGGGACCGAGGATGCGGTACGCGCGGGCGTGGCACGGCAGGTGCTCCGAGCGAGTGGGCTGCGGCGGGAGATCCGCGTGTAGCCGGTCGGTCTCCGCACCTGTATCGAGTGAGGACGAGGCCCGATCCCGTCGACCCATCGTCGCAACACTGTCTCCGTCGGCGAACCGGACGTGGCATGCTCGAGATGGCGCGCACGACAGACGACGAACGAGCCGAGCGATGGACTGGTTGGACGCGGACGGGTACACGATCGGGCGGCTGCTGGTCACCCGTGGACTCGCGGTGCTGTACGCCGTGGCTTTCCTCGCGGCCCTGCTGCAGTTCCGGGCGCTGATCGGCGAACGCGGCATCCTTCCCGCCCCGCGCTTCCTGGCGCTCACATCGTTCCGGCAGTCGCCGAGCCTGTTCCACTGGAGATACTCCGACGCTCTGTTCACCGCGGTTGCCGCGGTGGGTCTCGTGTTGTCGGTGGTGACGGTGCTCGGTGTCACCGAGCAGTTGCCGCTCGTGGTCTGCATGCTCGTGTGGTTCGTGATGTGGCTGCTGTACCTGTCGATCGTCAACGTCGGCCAGGTCTGGTACTCGTTCGGCTGGGAGTCGCTGCTGCTCGAGGGCGGTGTGCTCGCGATCTTCCTGGGCAACGCCGATACCGCGCCCCCGCTGCTCGTGCTGATCCTGCTGCGCTGGTTGCTGTTTCGCCTGGAGTTCGGTGCCGGACTGATCAAGATGCGTGGCGACCGGTGCTGGCGCGATCTGACGTGCCTGTACTACCACCACGAAACCCAGCCGATGCCCGGCCCGCTCAGCCGCTACTTCCACCTGATCCCGCGGCCGCTGCACAAGGTGGAGGTGGCGGGTAACCACTTCACCCAGCTCGTCGTGCCGTTCGGATTGTTCCTGCCGCAACCGGTCGCCGGGATCGCCGCACTGATCATGATCGTCACGCAGTTGTGGCTGGTGACGAGCGGCAATTTCGCGTGGCTCAACTGGATCACCATCGTCATCGCGCTGTCGGTGGTGCCCGACAGCTTCTACGGGTTGCTGATCGACTCCACCACGACCTACGGTCCGACACCGATCGCGTTCACCGTCGCCGTGGTGGCGCTGACCGTGCTGGTCGCGGTGCTCAGCTACTGGCCGGTGTCGAATCTGATGTCGCATCGGCAGGCGATGAACGCCTCGTTCAACAAGTGGCACTTCGTGAACACCTACGGCGCGTTCGGCACCGTCACACGCACCCGGCGGGAAGTGATCGTCGAAGGCACCACCGATGCGGTGGTGACACCGGCGACGGAGTGGCGCGAGTACGAGTTCAAGGGCAAACCGGGCGACGTGTATCGCAGGCCTCGTCAGTACGCGCCGTACCACCTGCGTCTGGACTGGTTGATGTGGTTCGCGGGGATCTCGCGCGACTACGCCGCGGGGTGGTTCCCGCGGTTCGCGGGAAAACTGCTGGAGAACGATCCGGCCACCGTGAAGTTGCTCCGGCACAACCCGTTCCCGGACGAACCGCCCCGTCTGGTGCGGGCCCGCCTGTTCCGCTACCGCTTCGCCACGCGCGCCGAACGACGCGCGACGCGCCAGTGGTGGATGCGGGACGAGATCGGCGATTTCATGATGCCGATGGCGCGGGACGACCTGCCCTGACCGCGCTCCTTGATCGCCGATGCGGTCACCACACCTCGCCACCGGTCTCCGACACGGTGAAGCCATGGGTGTCCGTCTCGCACGTGACAGCGGTCTTCTCGTCGACGGTGCACGTGAACGGATCAACGGTGAGAGTGCTGCCGTGGGGCAGTGTATTCGGGGCACCTCCGAGATCCGTGAACGCGATGTCGCCGATGTTGACCCACTCTCCGGGGCCGTCCCCTTCGAGCATCAGGGCGTTCGCGGGCACCAGCACGTCGGGCGCGCCGCTGCCGGGGACCCGGGGTGCACTCGCCGGCATCGTGCCCTGGCAGCCCGTCAGGGGGGCGGTGTGGACGAGGATGGCGCATCCGAACTGCCCGCCCGGCGAGGCGAAGTAGTACACGCCCTCGCTGGTCGCCGCGTAGTCGTCGGGGTCGACCGGCTTCGGTGCGGCCGTGGTGGTCGCGGTCGTGGTCGGCGCCGACGAGGTCGCCGTGGTGCTCGACGGCTCGGGGGGTGCTTCGGATGCGGTGGCCTCACCCTCAACGCTGCGCGAACACCCTGCCGTGACGAGTGCCGCACCCGCGACGACGACGAAGCTGACGAGGCGTGCGCGGCGACTGATCATGCGGGGCAGCATAGCGAGCGTCGGGATCGACGCAAGTTCCGCTCCGATCGACTCGGAGGCGGTGGCTTCGATCGGCTCAGAGCCGGCGCGTCACCCGAGCAGGTACGCCCGTCGCCACGACGTTCGGCGGCAGGTCGCGGGTAACCACCGCGCCGGCTCCCACGACCGTGTTCTCGCCGATCGTGACGCCCGGTCCGACGATTGCGCCACCGCCGAGCCACACGTTGTCGCCGATCGTGATGGGTTGCGCCGATTCCCACTTCGCGCGGCGGAGATCGGGATCGAGGGGATGAGTGGGGGTGAGGAGTTGCACGTTCGGGCCGAGCTGCACGTCCGAGCCGATCGTGATCGGCGCGACGTCGAGCATGATCGCGCCGAAGTTGACGAATGTGCCGTCCCCCACGGTGATCCGATACCCGTAGTCCACCTGCAGTGGCGGCCGGATCTCCACGTCGTCACCGATCGAGTCGAACAACTCCTCGAGGAGTGCGCGACGCGCATCCGTATCCGCTGCACTCGACGCGTTGTACTTCTCGGTCAGCAGCGCCGCCCGCAGCGCGTCGGCGGCGAGTTCGGGGTCGTCGGCGATGTAGAGTTCGCCGGCCAGCATCCGTTCCTTCTGCTCGCCCACTGAGGATCCTTCCGTCGCCGGGTCAGTCGCCCACTCGCTCTCCGGTGTCGACGTGGAACAGGTGCACCGTACCTTCGCGCTTGCGCAGGTGCACGGTGTCGGCGAGGCGTGCGGGGGTGCGGACGAGGGCCCGCGCGACCACCTGATTGCCGGTGCCGGGCACCCGCGTGTACAGGTACGACTCGCTGCCGAGTTCCTCGACGAGTTCGACGACGGCTTCGACGCCCTCGTCGGCGATCTCGAAGTCCTCCGGCCGGATCCCGGCGGTGACCTCCTCGATGCCTGCGGAGTGCAGTCGCGCGATGCGGTCGCGTTCGACGGGGATGACGGTGCTGCCCACGACGACTCCGTCGTCGACGACCTTCGCGCGGAGCAGGTTCATCGACGGTGAGCCGATGAAACCGGCGACGAACGCGTTGGCGGGACGGTCGTAGAGTTCGGTGGGGCTGGAGAACTGCTGCAGCACTCCGTTCTTCAGGACGGCGACGCGATCGCCCATCGTCATCGCCTCGACCTGGTCGTGGGTGACGTAGACGGTGGTGGTGCCGAGACGGCGTTGCAGCGCCGCGATCTCGGTGCGAGTCTGCACGCGCAGCTTCGCATCGAGGTTCGACAACGGCTCGTCCATGCAGAACACCTGTGGCTCGCGCACGATCGCGCGTCCCATCGCGACGCGCTGGCGCTGACCACCGGACAGCTTGGCGGGCTTGCGGTCGAGGAACTGGGTCAGGTCCAGGATCTTCGCCGCTTCCTCGACCTTGCGGCGCCGCTCGTCAGCGCTCACACCGCGCATCTTCAGAGCGAAGCCCATGTTCTCGGCGACCGTCTTGTTCGGGTACAGCGCGTAGTTCTGGAAGACCATCGCGATGTCGCGGTCCTTCGACGGCACACCGGTCATGTCCTTGCCGCCGATGGAGATCGACCCCTCGTCGATGTCCTCGAGCCCGGCGAGCATGCGCAGCGCGGTGCTCTTGCCGGATCCGGACGGTCCGACGAGGACCACGAACTCACCGTCCTCGATGTCGAGGTTCAGCGAATCGACCGCAAAGGTGTCGGAGTTCTCGTAGATGCACGAGGCGTTGCGGTAGGTGATGTCGGCCATGATGGAAGTCCTTGCTGGTAAAAGGAATCGGGTCTACTTGATGGCGCCGAACGACAGGCCGCGCACGAGCTTGTTCTGGGCGAGCCAGCCCGCGAGCACGACGGGCAGCGCCGCCATCGTCGCGGCGGCGGACAGCCGGGCCCAGTACAGGCCCTCACCGGTGATGAAGCCGACGAGGAAGACGGGAATTGTCTGCGCCTGAACAGCGGTCAGGTTGACGGCGAAGAAGAACTCGTTCCACGAGAAGATCACGCAGATCAGGGCGGTCGCAGCGATGCCGGGGGAGACGAGCGGCAGGATCAGCTCGCGCACCGCCGTCCACAGGCTCGCGCCGTCCATGCTCGCCGCCTCGAGCAGCTCGCCGGGGACCTCGAGGAAGAACGACCGCATCATCCACACCGCGATGGGCAGGTTCATCGCCGTGTACAGGATGATCAGGGCCCAGATGTTGTCGAGCAGGCCGACGTTCGCGACGATCACGTACAGCGGGATGATCGCCGCGACGATGGGCAGCATCTTCGTGCTGATGAAGAAGAACAGCACGTCCTTGGTCTTCTTCACCGGCCGCAGCGACAGCGCGAAGGCCGCCGGCACGCCGAGCAGCAGGACCAGCACCGTCGAGACGATCGTGGCGAAGGCCGAGTTGAGCAGGGCCGTGCCCACTCCGGTCTCGAACACCGCCCGGAACTGGTCGAGGGTGGGAGTGAAGAAGAACTTCGGTGGGTCGGAGTAGGCGTCGGCCTCCTGCTTGAAGGCGGTGAGCACCATCCAGAAGACCGGGAAGAAGAATCCGATGGCGGCGATCCACGCGACCACACCCCAGGGATTGAACTTGCGGTTCTTGCGCTTCCGGGCCGTGCGCATGACACGGCCGGTGGGTGCCGTGGTGTCCGAAGCCTGCGGCTGCGTGGCCGTGGTGCTCATGCCGCTTCCTCCTTGCCGGTGAACGATGTGAAGATCAGGCGCAGCGCGAAGGTGGCGATGACGATCGTGCCGATGACGACCACGACACCCATTGCCGCGGCCTGGCCGATGTCGAAGCCGAGGAACGCGCGCTGGTAGATGTAGAACGGCAGGTTGGAGCTGGCCGTGCCGGGTCCGCCCTGGGTCATCATGTAGATCGCGTCGAACGTGTTCACCAGGTAGATCGCGCCGAGAACGGTGCCGAGTTCGATGAACCGGCGCAGATGCGGCAGCGTCAGTTCGCGGAACAGTGCGAAGGCTCCGGCGCCGTCGACGCGGCCGGCCTCGAGGATGTCGCGGGGCATCGACTGCAGGCCGGCGAGGATGAGCAGCATCATGAACGGCGTCCACTGCCACACCAGCGCGACCATCACGGCCGGGAGCGGGAACCGGCTGATCCAGTCCACCTCTCCCAATTCGAAGGGGGAGAGAACGAAGTTGACGATGCCGAAAACGGGATCGAACATCGACGTCTTCCAGATCAGTGCACTGGCGACCGGGGTGACGAGGAACGGCGTGATGAGCAGGGTCCGTGCGATACCGCGGCCGAGGAACGCCCGGTCGAGCAGGAGCGCAAGAAGCAGCCCGAGTATCACGGAGATCAGGACCGTGCCGACGATGAGGATCACCGTGTTCAGGGTGACCTGCCAGAACTGGCTGTCCTGGAAGACGTCGACGTAGTTCTGGAGTCCGACGAACCGGCGGGAGCCGGGGCTGACGAGGTTCCAGGACTGGGTCGAGTAGTACAGCGTGAACAGGAACGGGATCTGTGTGACAACGATCGTGAAGATCAGGGCCGGGAGCAGGGGGCCGCGCCGGCGCCATCCCTCGGCGCGGGAGATCTGCTCCTCCTTCGCTTCCCGTACGGCGCGGATGCGCTCGTCGGCGTCCGGTGCGGGACGCTGCGCTGCAGGTGCGGTCATGACGTCTTCTCCCGGTAGGTCGCGCCGACGGCCTCGGCGTACTTCTGTGCCTGGTCGAGGGCGTCCTCGACGCTCTGCCGTCCGGCGATGGCGGCGCTGATCTGCTGGCTGACCCGGGTGCCGAGATCCTGGAACTCGGGGATGGCCACGAACTGGATGCCCGTGTACGGGACGGGGTCGACCGTGGGGTTCTGCTGGTCGGCTCCCTCGATGGATTCGAGGGTGATCGGGCCGTAGGCCGCGGCAGCCTCGGCGTATTCGGGGATCTCGTAGGTCGACAGTCGGCTGCCCGGCGGCACCCGCTCCCAGCCGAGTTGCTCGCCGACGGTGCGCAGGTACTGCTGGTCGGTCATCCACGAGATGAACTTCCAGGCGTCCTCGGTGTGTTCGCTGCTCGCGGGGATGCCGAGCGACCAGGTGTAGAGCCAGCCCGAGGGGCCCTTCTCCTGGACGGGCGCGGCCGCGTAGCCGATCTTCCCGACGACGTTGCTCGACGCGGGATCCTCGAGGGTCGAGACGGCGGAGGTGGAGTCGTACCACATGGCGACCCGGCCCTGCGCGAGTTGCGTGGCGCACTCGCTGAATCCGCTCGTCGCGGCACCGGGCTGACCGTACTCGCGGACGAGGTCGACATAGAACTGCACCGCTTCGCGTACCTCGGGACTGTTCAGCTGTGCGTTCCAGTTCTCGTCGAACCACCGTCCGCCGAAGGTGTTGATGACGGTGTCGAGCGGTGCGAGCAGCTCACCCCAGCCGGGCTTGCCGCGCAGGCAGATGCCGTTGATGTCGGGGCTGTCGAGTTGCGCTGCGGCCTCGGCGACCTCGGTCCAGGTCGGCGGGTCGGACAGCGTGATGCCGGCCTGTTCGAACAGGTCCTTGCGATACATGAGGAACGACGATTCGCCGTAGAAGGGCACCGAGTACAGATCGCCCTCGTACGAGAGTGCTTCGCGCAGCGAGGGAATGATGTCGTCGGCGTCGTAGCCGTCGGTCTGCTCGATGTACGGTGACAGATTCGTGAGCCAGCCGTACTCCGCCCACTGGGGAGTCTCGTAGTTGCTGATCATCACGACGTCGAACTCGCCACCGCCCATCGCCGTGGACGCGGTGATCTTGGCGCGGGCCTGGTTCTCGGAGAGGGTGACGAACTTCAGGTCGATCTCCGGGTTCTCGGCCTCGAACTGCGACGCGAGTTGCTGTGCGTCCTGCATCTGGGAGTTCGACACCATCGCGATGGTGACGGTGCGGCCGGACGTACCGATTGATCCTGCACCGGCACAACCGGTCAGTGCGACGCTCAGGGCCACGGCTCCTGCCGCGGCCGCGCGGATGGATCTTCTTGCTGTAGGCACGATGGTCTACCTCATTTCGGTGGTGCCTCGTCCTTCGGGGTGCCGTTCTCGAGGGCGTTGGTCGGGATGGTCGAGCAGGTACTGGGCGCACGCGATGTCGCAGACGAGCATGTTCGCGAGACCGCCTCGGAGAGCGCCGAGTACAGCGCGGTGCTTGGACTGTCCGCCGGTGACGAGAATCGTGGCGGGGCAGTCGCGGACGTCGTCGAGAGGTACCGACATGGTGCGGCTTTCGAGTTCGCCGTGCACGGCGGTGCCGTCGGCACGGAAGAACCGGCCGCCGATCTCACCGACCGCACCGAGGCCGTCGAGTTCGTGGAGCATCGTGGTGTCGAGGAAGCTGCCCTCGAACAGGGTGGTCGAGGTCGACACGGCGCCCACACCGAAGATCATCGCCTCCGCGCGGCGCCCGACCTCGAGCGTGCGGGAGATCAACGAGTCGGCGCGCATCGACGCGACCGTGGACGGATCGGCGTACAGCGGTGTGGGAAGCCGGAGCGGTTGCGCCCGAAGCTGTTCGGCGCAGCGGCCGAGGACGAACTCGGTGCCGGTCTGGTAGGTGCTCGTGGAGAGGGAGCCGTCGAGTTGGACGATCGTGGCGCAACTGGCGACACCCGACGGGATGGCCTGTGCCACGGCGACGGTCTCCGGACCCCACGTGAATCCGAGGGTGTCGGAGGGGCGGAGACGGCGGGTGAGCAGGCCGGCGGCGGCGCGCCCGAGGGCGGTGAAGCTTGCGGAGTCCTCGATCGGACCCGCGTCGTCGACCCGGCGCCCGACCACCACGGCCTCGACGAGCCCGTAGCGCTCCTCGAGTGCCCGTTCGGTCTCGGCGTGCAGGTCGTCGCGCCAGGCGGGTGGCACGGTGACCTCGATGCGCACCAGGCCCTGGGCGCGAGCGCGCGCGACGAGCCGGCCGGCGGTGGGACGGGAGACGCCGAGACGCTGCGCCACCTCGGCCTGCGTGAGTCCGTCGAGGTAGTAGAGCGTCGCGGCCCGCACGGCGAGACGGAGATCATCGGTGGATACCGGGCTCTCCGTGTCGGGGATGTTGGTGGGGCCGGGGGCGGTCACGAGCTCTCCTTGGTGTGAGCAGTATTCGGACGCTTCGTGAGCATCTGCTCAGGGGTGCGTGCATCTGCTCAGTACGTTAGCATCACAGTGTGACCCACACAACAGTTCGCCCGCCGCTCCCGGACACGATGCGTGCCGCCGTACTTCTCGAACCGGGCCGCATCGAGATGCAGGAAAGGCCACTACCTGCACCGGAGCCCGGCGACGTCCTCGTCCGGGTGACCACCGTAGGGGTGTGCGGTTCGGACGCGCACTACTACCGCGAAGGACGTATCGGCGAGTTCGTCGTGACCGATCCGATCGTGCTCGGCCACGAGGCGTCCGGGGTCGTGGTCGCGGTCGGGGACGGTGTTCCGCAGAGCCGGATCGGCGAGCGGGTCTCGATCGAACCGCAACGCCCCGACCCGCTCACCGAGGAGACGCGCCGCGGCGACTACAACCTGTGCCCGCACATGCGCTTCTACGCCACACCGCCCGTCGACGGCGCGCTGTGCGAGTACGTCACCATCGGGGCGGCCTTCGCGCATCCCGTTCCGGACATGGTGTCCGACGATGCCGCCGCCCTGTGCGAGCCGCTGTCGGTCGGTATCGCGGCCGTCCGGAAGGCCCGTGTCACCGCCGGCTCACGAGTCCTCGTCACCGGTGCCGGGCCCGTCGGCATCGTCGTCGCACAGGTCGCGCGCGCCTTCGGTGCGGTCGAGGTCGTCGTCACCGACCTCGACGAGCGACGACGCGAGACCGCACTGTCGTTCGGGGCGAGCGCTGCGCTCGATCCCCGCGTCGACGACCCGTCGGCCCTGCGTGTGGACGCCTACGTCGACGCGTCCGGCGCCCCCTCCGCCGTCGATTCGGGCATCCGCGCGGTCCGTCCCGGCGGCACTGTCGTCCTCGTCGGATCCGGCGCCGAGACGATGACCCTGCCGGTGCAGTGGGTCCAGAACCGCGAACTGATCCTGACCGGCGTGTTCCGCTACGCGAACACGTGGCCGACCGCGCTCGCGCTCCTCGGGGCGGGACGGGTCGATCTCGACTCGATGGTCACCGCCCGGTTCCCCCTCGACAAGACCGCCGACGCACTCGAATCCGATCGGACACCCGGAAACATCAAGGCCGTCGTGGACGTGACCGATCCGGCGGGAAAGGACTGAAGATCCATGCACGTGAACGAGCAGACGCTTCCCGAGTTGGGTGTGCCCGTCCCGACCTACCGTCGGGACGACGTCTCCGTCGGCATCGTGCACTTCGGTGTGGGCGGATTCCACCGCGCGCACCAGGCGATGTACGTAGACCGGCTCCTCGAACAGGGGAAGGCAAAGGAATGGGGTATCTGCGGCGTCGGGGTGCTCCCCGGTGATCGCCGTATGCAGGAGGCGCTCGCCGTCCAGGACCACCTGTACACGCTGGTGCTCACCCACCCCGACGGCACCTGGGAGCCGCGGGTGATCGGCTCCATCGTCGACTATCGTTACGCCCCAGACGATCCCGAGGCGGTCATCGAGCTCCTCGCGGCCCCGACCACCCGGATCATCTCGCTGACCGTCACCGAGGGCGGTTACAACATCCGTCACGACACCGGTGAGTTCGACGTCGACGATCCGGCCGTGCAACACGATCTGCGGTCCGGCGAACCCCCGGCCACCGTCTTCGGTCTCGTCACCGAGGCTCTCGCCCGGCGCCGGGAGCGGGGGCTGCGCGCTCCGACGGTGATGTCGTGCGACAACATCGAGGGCAACGGAACCGTCGCGCGTCGCGTCTTCACCGAATACGCGCGCCTTCTGAATCCTGATCTCGCAGAATGGATCACCGAGCACGTCCGTTTCCCCAACTCGATGGTCGACCGGATCACCCCGGTGACCACCGACGAGGTGGTCTCGGCGCTCTCCGAACGCTTCGACGTGCAGGACCGCTGGCCGGTCGCCGCCGAACCCTTCACCTCCTGGGTGCTCGAGGAGGACTTCGCCGACGGGCGACCGCCCTTCGAGGATGCGGGAGTCCAGATCGTCGACGACGTCGCTCCCTACGAGCTGATGAAGTTGCGTCTGCTCAACGCCGGTCACCAGGGACTCTGCTATTTCGCGTATCTCATGGGATACCGCCTCGTCCACGAGGCCGCGCAGGATCCGCTCCTCGCCGGATTCGTCCGTGCGTACATGGACACCGAAGCGACACCGACCCTGAAACCGGTGCCGGGCATCGATCTCGACGAGTACAAGACCACCCTGATCGAGAGGTTCGCGAACCCCGAGATCCGGGACACGATCGCACGCCTGTGCGCCGAGTCGTCCGATCGCATTCCGAAGTGGCTGGTGCCCGTGATCCGGGAGAACCTTGCCGCCAATGGGCACGTGCGGTTGTCCGCGGCGATCGTCGCTTCGTGGGCGCGCTATGCCGAAGGTATCGACGAACAGGGACAACCGATCGAGGTGGTCGACCGGCTCGCCGACACGCTCGTCCCGATCGCGCGAGGACAACTCACGCATCCCACCGCCTTCATCGAGAACGCCGAGGTCTTCGGTGATCTCGCGCAGAACCACCGTTTCGTCGACGCCTACACCTGGGCGCTCAACGCCCTGCACAGCGACGGCGCACGCGCCACCCTGAAGGAAATTCCGGGGGAGCCGGAATGAACGGCCACGCCCTCGTCGTCGGAGAAGCCCTCGTCGACATCGTCCACCGCGGCGGCGCCGAACCCGTCGAGCACGTGGGCGGGAGTCCGCTCAACGTCGCGCTCGGTCTGGGCCGGCTCGGCCGGCCCGTGCAGTTCACGACACGCGTCGGCACCGACGCCCGCGGACGGCGGATCGTCGATCACCTCGCGGCCTCCGGGGTGTCGCTGACGCCGGGGAGCGCAGCAGCCGAGCGCACGGCGACCGCGCAGGCAGAGATCGACGAGAAGGGTTCCGCGACGTACGAATTCGACATCGTCTGGGATCCTGTCGAGCCGCCGCCGTCGGTGGACGCCGTGCTCGTGCACACCGGGTCCATCGCGACGGTGCTCGAACCCGGCTGCGATCTCGTCGCCGAACTCGTTGCGCAGCAGGCGGGAACATCCACGGTGAGCTTCGATCCGAACGTCCGACCGGCGCTGATCGACGACCCGGCGCGCGGACGGGAACGGATCGAACGTCTGGTCTCGCTCGCCGACGTGGTCAAGGCCAGCGACGAGGACCTGACGTGGTTCGCGCCCGATCGTGATCCCCTCGACACCGCGCGGGATTGGCTCTCGCGAGGGCCGGCGATCGTTGCGGTGACCCGTGGAGAACAAGGTGCGGTGGCGCTGTGCGCGGCCGGGACTGTCGAGGTACCCGCCGTGCGGGTCGAGGTGGTCGACACGGTCGGCGCCGGCGACGCCTTCACCACCGGTCTGCTCGACGGATTGTGGACCTGCGGTCTCCTCGGGGCCGACCGTCGGGAACGGCTGCGTGGCATTGGGATCGACGATGTGCGCGATGTGTTCGACATCGCCGCGTGGACGTCCGGTCTGACGGTGGCCCGCGCCGGTGCCGACCTGCCCACGCTGGCCGACCGCACCGCGGCCCGGGAGGCGGCGCGATGACGCTCGTCGCCGGGATCGATTCGTCCACCCAGTCCTGCAAGGTCGTCGTGTGCGACGCCGACACCGGGGCCGTCGTGCGCGAGGGTCGCGCTCCCCATCCGTCCGGCACCGCGGTCGACCCGCTGGAGTGGCGTGCTGCCTTCGAGCGGGCGTGTTCGGAAGCGGGCGGACTCGACGACGTCTCGGCGATCTCGGTGGGAGCGCAGCAGCACGGCATGGTGTGCCTCGACGAGCGCGGCGACGTGGTCCGCGACGCGTTGTTGTGGAACGACACGAGATCCGCAGCGGCAGCGACCGATCTCGTCGACGAGGCCGGTGGCGCGGGCGCGTGGGCCGAGGCCGTGGGGGTGGTCCCGCTCGCCGCGATCACCGTCGCGAAGGCACGCTGGCTCGCCGACCACGAACCCGGCAATGCCGACCGCACGGCGGCGTTGTGCCTGCCGCACGACTGGCTGACGTGGACGATGCGCACCGACCGCGACCTCGACCGGCTCGCCACCGATCGCAGTGACGCGAGCGGCACCGGCTACTTCGACGCATCCACCGACACCTACCGACACGATCTGCTCGAACAGGCCCTGCGCCGGCCGAGCCCATTCCTCCCTCGGGTCGCCGGGCCGGCCGAGAGTGTCGGGGAGACGGTCGCCGGTGCCCTGCTCGGTCCGGGAGCCGGCGACAATGCGGCGAGTGCGCTGGCCCTCGACGTCCGTGAGGGCGACGTGGTCGTCTCGATCGGCACGTCGGGCGTGGTGTGCGCCGTGTCCACGACACCGGCACGCGATGCGGACGGTTACGTCGCGGGATTCGCCGACGCGACCGGCCGGCATCTGCCACTGGTGTGCACGCTCAACGGGGCCCGGGTACTGGACGCCACCGCGACGATGCTCGGGGTCGACCACACCGAGCTCACGCGGCTCGCATTCTCGGCGCCGGCGGGCAGCGACGGACTCGTGCTGGTCCCGTATCTGGAAGGGGAGCGTACCCCGAACCGTCCCGGCGCGACGGGCGCCCTGCACGGGCTGCGGCTCGGAACGGCGACGCCCGCGCATGTCGCCCGCGCGGCGTTCGAGGGCCTGCTGTGTTCGCTGGCCGACGGCATCGACCACATCCGGGCGCAGGGCACCGAGGTCCGGCGGGTGCTGCTCGTCGGCGGTGGGGCGCGCTCGCAGGCGGTGTGCGAGATGGCGCCGGCGGTGCTGGGCATGCCTGTCGACGTTCCCGAACCGGGGGAGTATGTGGCGCGGGGCGCCGCCAGGCAGGCGGCGTGGGTGCTGCGCGGAGGCGACGAGCCTCCCACCTGGGAACCCGAACCGAGCCGCCACTACGAAGCCGACCCGGCCCCGCACGTGCGGGAGCGTTACGCGGAGGTGCGGGATCTGACCGACCGCTGAGACGCAGTGCTCAGGGGAGGTCCTCGATGCGCAGGCCCAGGTGGGAGGCGAACTGCCCTGCCAGGGCTACGGCCTGGTGGGCGTCGATCGTCGCGCCCTTCATCCCGCCCATGTTGCGGATCGTGTCGATCCGCAGGCGCGCAGATCCACCTGGTCGAGGGTTGCGCGGTCGACGTCGAGGACGCCGACGGAACAGTCCTCGAAGGCGACGCGGGTGAACGTGCCGCTTCCCAGATCCAGTTCGTCGAGGATGCAGCCGCGGAAGAGCACGTCGCGTCCCGTGGCGGCCCGCAGATTGACCAGGCCGAGTTTCGAATCCGCGATCGTGACGCTGCGCAGATCCGCGTCGAGGAGGTCCAGCGCACCGAGCCGGTTGTCCCGGATGTGCACGCGGTGCAGGCCGCTGCGCGGCGCGAACAGATTCGGTGCCTGCATGCGCTCGACCAGAGTATCTCGCAGGCGTGCGCTCGTGAGGTCGCTGTCGGCGACGATCGGTGCGACGAGCGAACATTCGGACAGGATGATCCCGGCCAGATCACGACCCGTCAGGTCGGTGTCGGTGTAGCGGCTGTTCTCGAAGATTCCGTGCGCGAGCAACTCGTCGCCGTCCGCGTCGGTGAGGACGCCGAGGTCCGGGGCGTCGATCCTCGGCGGGCGGGTGGTGGAACGAGCAGCCATGGTTCTCGGGGCCTCCGGATCGGTGGGGTGTCTGCGGTCCAGCTTCCCAACCCGTCGGGTTCGCGGGAACGTGGGGGACAGGCCCGTTCCCGATTGCGATGTGCTACTCGGGCTATGCGGGTCGACGCTGGTGGGCCGCTCGCGCTCGGTGCCGGCGCACTGCAGCGCGGTTCGCGCAGCGCACGGAGCAGTACTGCTGGCGGCCGTTGCGGGTGATGTCGACGACCACGGCCGAGCACGGGTTGGTCGGGATGTCCGCTGCGGCGCACCGGTGGAGGCGGTGCATTCCACGAGTGGTGAGGTGCAGTGCCGTGCCGACGCTGATCACCGCGCGCAGTACGTCGGGGAGCGGTTGGACCTCGTCGCGGTAGTGCAGGTGCCACCCCTCGCCGTCGTGATCGGTCAGCCGGGGATAAGCCGCTGCGGCGGCCATCTGCTCGTTGAGCAGGCGCGCACGTTCCCTGGGGTCGGACGCGTCGACGACGGCGAGCCAGTCGTCTATGACCTCACGGGTGCGTGGATGGTCGTCGGGCGCGGTCGGGAAGTCCATGGTCATGCCCACCTCGCGGGTACGGGCCATGATGCCGGCCCGATCGTCGGGCCAGTCGCCGGCCAGTGAGGCCGCGAGGAGGACCGCATACTCGCCGTAAGGGTTGAGATGCATAAGGGCATTACATCATGGTGGTGGGCATGGCCGCCATCGAAGCTCGGAACCCACAGGAATGCCCGACCTCGACCCGTCCTCACGAACACGCATGGAGTGTGGAGTCGAGCCACGCCACGTCGATCGGACAGGTGCTGTACGTGCGCTGTGTCGGGTGCGGGACTCGGCGTGTCGATCTCGGCGCGGCCCCGTTCGTTCCACCGTCCACGCTGAGTGCCGAAGTGTCCCAGCATGATTGAAACATCGTTCGAGAACCGGGTATGCGCCGGTGCTCGTCAGAAGTCGCCCTCGGCGACCTGGAAGCACACCAGTCCCATCCGTCGCCACATGCGCACCACCTGATCGCGATCGTCGAGCACCGCGATGATGCGATAGCGGTGCCGGATGTGACGGTCGAACAGCTCGGCCTTGACGATCGAATCCTTCCGGTTGTCGCCGGCCGGACGCATGTACAGCTCGTCGTAGGGGATGTCGTGCCGGGCGAGCCACTCCTCGGTTTCCGGTCGGCACACGCCGTCGCGTCCCGAGAGCAGCACGATCACAGCCCTGTCGGGTGCGGCGGCGAACGCGCGCACCGCGGCCTCGACCGCCGGGGAGACGGTGTCCTCGCCCACCCTGTGCCAGTGGAAGGGACTCCGGTCGCTCATGTGCGCGAGCGTTCCGTCGATGTCGACGAGCCAGGCCGCCGGCAGCGTCGGATCCTCGACGTATCGCGCCGGCGGTGGGGGCGCGGTGCTCGGCGGCCGGTGCCGTTGCCGCCCCGGTTTCCTGCGATCGCGCGTCTTCTTCGTCACGGACGATGCATACCCACTCCGACGACTACGTGTGCATGCGCCCGGCCCGCGAGAGGGACGAAGATCGTGCCGCCGGACCGGCGGGTCCCGGAGACGACCGGCGAGGCGGCATCGCGGATCCGTCGGCTCGGCGCCACGGCCACGCGACCGAATGCGAAATGTTCTGTCGGACAACACGTGCCATGATTCCTGGGCGCATCAATGCCGATGGGGGATCCAGCAGTCCGGACACCCGGGCGAACGCTGTGCCCACCTTCGTGTCGTATGCGGCTGCCGCGTGCACCATCGGTACGTATGCATTGCCGATCCTCGTCTTCGGATCCCGCCGGCCCTCGACACCGGGGAACGCGAGATCGCCACCGGTGGACATCGCCCAGGCATCGTCGACGACACGTGCGAGCTTCCGCTGAACGGCAGCGGACGGCCCGTGGTCGTTGAGGAGGCGGCCCATTGCGGTGGCTTCGAGGGCGGCGACCGTCATCCCCTGGGCATAGATCGGATCGAAACTGCAGAACGCGTCGCCGAGGACGAGGAATCCGTCGGGAAATCGGTCGAGAAGGTCGTAGCGATGCCACGTGCTCGCCCGGAAGCGATACCGGACGACATCCTCGACCCATTCGGCATCCGCGATCGCGTCGTACACGTCCGGGTACCTCAGGGACCGTGCGAATTCGAGATAGTCCCTCCGGGTCGCCGGCACGGTTTCGCCGCGGACCCCGATCAGGGCCACCATGCACCGATCTGATTCGAGGGTGAGCAGGGCGGCACCGCGTGGATGTTCGGGCGTGGGCGCCATGACGATGCCCCGGTCGCTGCCGAGTGCAACCGAAGACGCACGGAACACCGCGGTGGCGTAGCCGACATCGAGTTCGACGGTGTCGACCCGGGGCTGCGGGCAGCCCTGTCTCCCGAGCCATTCGGAGGCGCGGGATCCGCGTCCGGTCGCATCGACGACGAGGTCGGCATCGAGCACCTGCTCGGCGCTTCCGTCGGCATGGCGGATGATCCGCGCACCGACCACCCGGCTGCGGTCCGCGGTCGCGACGAGACCCGCGGCATCACACCGTTCGACGATCTCGACGTTCGCCAACGCGGCCACACGGTCACGAATCCGGCGCTCCAGCAGCGAACGGCCGGCTGCCAGTACTCGAAGACCGCTCGGCCCCTGACGAATCCGGTGACCACTGAGAATCCACCGTACGTCGCCCAGGTGGTCGAGGGTGGGAACGCCTGCAGCGGTCAGCTCCTGTGACAACCCGGGGAACATCTCCTCGAGGAGTTGCTGTCCCCGTGAGATCAGCACGTGGATGTGCCGTCCCTGGGGCACCCCACGGCGTGGTTCGTCCGTGGACGGCAGCCGGTCACGATCGATCACCGTCACCTCGGCGAACCTGTCCGACAGGACACGGGCCGCCGACAATCCGCTCATGCTCGCGCCGAGAACCACGGCGCGCTCTCCGATCGACATGATCACACCTCCTCCTCGGAATCGATCGTCGCTGCGGAAGGTGCTCGGTCGACAGGCCGGAACCTGCTCACATGTGCTCACGGCCGGACGGTGCCTCGCCGTACACCTCCAGATCCCACAGCCATCCGACGACGCGGGTGACGCCGCGGGTCAGATGTCGGCGGTACGTACTGAACGGCAGCCCGAGTCTGGCTGCCGCTGCTTCCTGTGTTGCTGCGCCGCGCACGTACGTGCGGTCCACCGCGCGGAAGAGCTTGTCGTCCCGAGGGTCGCTCGCCAAGGAATCGATCGCCTCACGAAGGAGCGCGCGCAGCACCACCGGATCGGGATCGTCGGGAGAGGACCGTTTGTGGAGGACCCTCGTGTGCAACAGGGGATTACGAGAGAGGAGATCGGGCCGACGGAGGTCGTGCAGCGCATTTCGGACCGCCTCCGCGAATTCTCTCTCCGACAGCGCGAGAGGCAGGGACATCGTGGGCTCGGGACCGCTGTGCCCCTGAGCCAGAGCACGATCGGTTACGACGGTGAGCCACTCGTCGACATCCCGACGGCGGAAGTCGTGAGCGAACAGTCCGTAGTGACGATCGCCGACCGTGAAATCCGCTCCTTCGGCACGGGGGAGATCTGCGACCGCGAAGTACTCGTTCCACCGGTCGGGCTCCGCCAGCGCCAGGAAGTCCCACGACAGATGCGGCAGGGTGAAATAGCGCTGGAAGGTGAGCACCGGAACCGAGTTCATTGTCGGAGAAGGATTCTGGTAGTCAGCGCGGTCGATGACGATGCGTGTGATCGCGACACACTCGCCGGGACGGGAAGGCGCTGTCCGCCGGGCGAAATCCCACGCGGCTCGCGTCGCCGGGTCGGCACGGACATCCTCGGGTGACGCTCGCGAGAGTTCCAACAGACCGAGCACACCACGTATCGATCCGTCGGTGTCGCGCAACACGAAGAAACCCTCGGGTTGTCGCTCGAGCCATCGTCGCGCGTGCACCGCGGATTCGTCTCCCTCCGACGTCCGCACGAGATCGACGATCGCGGAGTGATCGGCCTGCTCCGCACGTTCGGGTTGCGCGCTTCCCCACGACTGCCAATCCACCGGCGACAGCACACCGGGGAGATTGCGGAACACGAATTTCAGGTCCACGATGGCCTGCTGCTGTTCGCATTCTCCTGCAGAATCGAGACCGCGGCGAATGCCCTTCCACACGCGGTGGAAGGTGTACCGGTAGGCATCGGGATCGCGCCAGCGCAGATCGGCGTCGAGGACATCGCGTGCCAGATCGTGGGGAAACAATCCGTCCGGCCCTGCTTCGACGAACGACAGCTCACGGAGCCATTCGAACTCGGCGTGTGCATCGGTGAGCTCGAGGGCGTCACGCAGCAGGGCCTCGGTGGTCACCCGGGCGAGCGCACACACTTCCAGGGCGCGGCGATGTGCGATCCCCGGCTCGGTATCGAGAAACGTCGAAGCAACATCCCGACGAGATCCGGAGGCCACGGCACACGTACATCGCCTCCTCGGACGAAGACATCCGTGAGCAGACCGAGCCCGAGCGGATGTCCGTGCGTTGCCCCGATGATCTCGTCGTGCAGTTCCTCGGGAACCCGCGCAGGGGTGAGGTAGGCAGCGCTCGTAGCGGGGTCGAAATTCCTGAGAGACACGATCCGGAGCAGATCACCCCAACCCGGATCGGTGCGCCATCCCGCGGAGGGCGGTGACCTATCGGCGATCACCGTCAGCGTCGTCGCAGGAAGGCCGGGAAGAAAATCGGTTCGGATCCAGTCGTCGAGCACGCGTAGCCGCTCGTACGAGTCCAGGAGGAGCACCCTCGGCCGGTCGCCGATGTGGCGATCCACCGACGCGAGGACCGAGCCGGGCGACGCATCCGTGTTGCGCCCGTCGATCACAGTCACCGCGCGATGGCTCCGTTCCGCAAGATCGGAGATCGCGCCGAGCAAGCAGGTCTTGCCGATGCCTCCCGGACCGTACAGGTACAGCACGGCGATCGAGGGTTCGGGGGAGTCCAGTGCGGAGCGAACGATCTCGAGTTCGGCATCGCGACCGACGAACACGCGTCGCGCCCGGGCCAACGCCTCGACGTGCCGCTCCAGTCCGCTGTCACCCTGATCAGCGCGCGTGAGATCGAGTACCACTGAGCTGGAGAAGCGAACCGCGATCATCGGCCGCATGCCCAACCCTGTCCTGGCCATCGATGTCGGAGCGTGCACTCTCTCCGCGGCCGTCCGTGACACCAGCGGCCGTGTGACCCCGCTCGCGATCGGTGGCACCACCACCCCGCCGGCACGGCTGGTCGTGCAGGCCGGGCAACCTCGGCCAGCCCGCGATGGTGACCCGGTGACGCTGGCGCAGCTCGGACCGCTGGTCGACCGCCTCGACGTGCCGTCTCTCGTCATCGACGGAGTGTCTTGGTCGATCGAGTCCCTGACCGGGTTGCTGCTGCGCCCGGTGCTGGAGACGGCCATCGCCCAGCTCGGGACGACCCCGAAGATCGTGCTCGTCGTGCCCTCGACGTGGACCCCTGAACTGCGGCGCCGTTTCCAACGGATCGTGCATGCTGCACTGACCCGCACCGTCACCCTCATCCCCTCCGACAAGGCCCTCGCCTACGCCCTCCCCGCGCTGCCGGTCGGGGCCGGGATCGTTGCCGTGGACTGCGGAGCCACCGACCTGTCAGCGATCGCCGTCGTCGGTGGTGAGCGCGGCCCACGGATCATCGGACGTGCCCAATCAGACAGCGGCGGAGACATCTTCGACCGATTCCTCCTCGCCAACGCACTCACCGACGCCGGCTTCCCGGACCAGGCCCTAGATGCCCGATGGGGCTTCGCCGGCGTCCCCCGGGTACGCGCTGCCCGAGAAGCGCTCGCGGACAGCGACGCCGTCACCGTCCATCTGCCCCGGCCCGTCGGACGGATCACGCTGTCCGAACAGGACGTTGACGCGACCGGCGCACAGTACTTCGCCCACCGATTCAGCGAGCTGCTGACGCGGCTCGACGAGAACGCCACCGAACCGATCAGTCACCGACTGATGCTGAGCGGTGGACTGGCCTACGACCCGGCCGTACCCGCCGCTGCGCGGGTTCACGGCCTCGTGAAGGTCATGGCTCATCCCCAGCACGTGCTGTGCCGCGGTGCCCTCACCTTCGCCGCTGCAGCGATCGACAGCACCGACGATCCGGGACCCCGCCCTATCACCGACACCGACGCGGACGACGAACCCGCGCCCGGCGGAATCTCCAAACGCACCCTCGCACTCTTCGGTGGTGTCGGCGCGAGCGTGGTGGTCATCGCCGTCGCAGGCGGGCTGGCGCTGTCGGCAGCGATGACCGGCGCACCGGACTTTCGCGAGCAGGAGCTGCCGAACGTCGCCGCATCGGTCCTTCCGGCCAACCAGTCGATCCCCGGCGTGAGCCTTCGGTCGTGGACGGACGGTGCTGATGCCACCGACGCGACCACCCGAAGCCTGTCCGCCGCCGATGCGCGATCGTTGGCGTGCGGTGGCACCCGGCCGGCGGCCGGCGCCGAGGCGGACGGGATGCGGTGGCAGTCCTCGCGGATCTTCGTCTCCGACGACACCACCGCCGATGCCGGAGCCGGCGCGAAGGCAACGTCCTGGGACAACTTCGACCCCTCCGCCACCACGAACGTGATCGTCACCGCAGCGATTGTCGGTCGCGACGACCGCGAATCGGTGTGGCAGGACATCAGCGCGAGCAACCAGCGCTGCCCGTCCACCAAGGATGACCTGGTGCGGACCATCGTTGTCATTCCCCAGACCGGACCCGACCCCGGGCCGCCGAGCTACGCCCAGGAGATACCGGTGGCCTCGACGTCCCGAACCCCGACCACCCCACCGACGAGCACCACGCGGGCACCGCAGGGGGGAGTGACCATGAGTACCCAACGGCAGGCTTGGCGCGGTCTCACCCCGGCGAGCGTGTCAGGGACCGGCACCGACATGCACGTCACCTGCGTCCTCGACATCGATGGCGTGGTCCTCAAACGCTCCTGCGCGACCGCCGAGGACTCCGGCACCGCAGACCATCTCGCGCAGCAGGCAGCAGTCGCATTCAATCCGGCCCCGGAGATCACGCGATGACCCCGCCCGACCACACCAAGGCGATGACCGCGGCCACCCGAGTCGATGTGCAGGTCGTCCAGCTCGCGCCGCCGGTGCTCGTCCGCCGCGCGATCGCGCACTACAACGCTCGCCTCGCGCCCGGCAAGCGTCCGGCCGAGACAACCTCGAGCGAAGCGTTCCTCAAACGGCTGTGCGTGAATTGGCTGCGGCACATCGGATCGAACTACGACGCGCACCGCAACGGCGTCCGCAGCAGTGGCGGGCAACAGCTGTCCGACATCGCCGGCACCGTCATCAAGAAGCGGGTGCTCGTGGAGATTGCGCGGGCCTACCCTTGGCTGGTCGAGGAAGCCAGACGCCAGTATCTCGACCTCGACCGGCCGAGCCGACGCTGACCCCCGGGTGGGAGGACGTCGCCCGTTGGCCCCGCCCTCCCGCCTAAGGGGCGTGTTCTACTCGTGCACGAGGGCGCGCACCGCCGCGTGCTGCAGCTCGTCATGGATCGCGTACCAACGGTCCTCCACGGCAGGCCACGCCTGGTTGATCGCGTTGGCGATCTGTTCATCGGTCGCCGCGCGCAGCCGGGCACGCTCGATGTCGCTGAGGTGAGGATCCTCGGTGGCTTCGCTGCGCACGACATCGGGCGGGAACACCGACAGTGCGAGCGACCGCGCCGGGGGTGGACACAGCAGCCCGGTCAACCTGCGGACCAACTCGTTGAAGTAGGCGACGGTGCCGTCGATCAGATCGAAGACAGTGAACTCCTCGCGCAGCGGCAATTGCCATACCGAGTCGATCCCGACATCGCAGATGCCGAAGCTATCGAGGAAGACCTGCATCGTCAGGCCGTTTCCTGTAGGGAACCCCTCGCCGTCGCAGGTGAACTCGCCGTAGACGCTCACACGCGCCTCGGTGCTGGACTTCCATGCCGCGTACTCGGTGAGCGACTCGAGCAGCGACCGCAGATATTCCAGGCATGTGCGCTCGTCTTCGGCGTCGTGGAAGTCGAGGTTCGCGAACTGCTCGGCGAACGAGGAGTCGGGGTCATCGAGCAGCGCGTTGAGCACGCAACGCTCGTAGCTGATCGTCAACGGGGTCACGGGAAACCTCCCAGGTCGATGTGCGGTGACACCAGCGATCGTTCGGAGACTGTGGTGGCGGTGTTGCAGTGCGGTGTCGGCGAGCGCAGTGCTGTCCGTCGTCATGCCCGACCGGTGCCGGCGTCTCGTGTGGCGACCACGGTTTGCAACACCGGTTTCCTCTATCGAGACGATCGAGAAGTCCGATCTGCCAGCGCACGAAAGGATTTCGAGAGATTAGCTGCTACGAATCGGAGGCTGGGACGATCGCCCTGCCAGCGGCCGCGGTGCCCGGTCTACGCAAGGCACTCAACGCCTCCGCGATCACCTACAGGGCACTCGTCGTGGCTGAAATCGACGCTGTGTGGAACGACGGCAAGACCCTGCCCCTGGCCAAGCGGGTTGCCGCGATCCCCTACGGAGTGTCGATTCCGGTGTCGTACGACGACGTGCACACGCATCGCCGTGCCGATGCCCGGATGCGCGCACAGTCCATCGTCAAATCCAACGGCGGACGCAAGCCGACTAGGGCGGTCATCGCCGCCGCGTTTCCCATCCCCAACGCTCGGACCCGCGAATGGGGGGAGAGCGAGTTCGGCCTGACACTCGAAGGACGCACCCTCCACTGGGAAGTCCCCCAGAACAACCACGCCCGAGACCACGCCGCCGTCACCGGCTTGTATCAGGCTGCACTGACATATCTCAACGACGTCACCTGGACCCGCGGTACCGGCGGCGTGATCGTCGGCAACGACGAATACAACCGAGACACCACCTACGAAGGCGGTGGCGGAAACTACGTGACACACCGGTTCGGACCGGCGGGCCAGTAGCCGATCCGGGAGGCAGCGACCGACGCGGTGAAGCGGTGAACCCGCCAGCTACCGTCGCCGCCACCATGACCGCCCTGCGTCCTGCCTCCCCACACGCTGTCGCCGCCACAGCCATCGCCGCGGCCGCCCTCACCGGAGCCACAGTCGGATGGATCCTCATGCGCGTGGCCTACCGCCTCGACCGCCTCGCCGCACCAGATGGTGCCGGGGATCCAGCCTGGTCCCTCACGTGGACCGACGCCAGCTTCCCGTTCACCATGGTGGCGCTCGTCGTCGGTGCCTTCACCGTGCTGTTCGCGGCTCTCGCCGCCGCAGTAGTGCTTGCCCACCAAGCGAGCACTCGAGACATCACCCGCCAGCGCCGCATCCTCGCCACCGGCACAACACTCCCCCTGCTCAGGTGTCCGGCCGTCCCGGACGCTGTCCAACCTCCGAATCGAGGAGCTCACCCACGATGACCATGCACGCGCTTCCCACCTGGGACGCCCGACTCGCCGCCGCCAGCGCGGTCACCGACCACGCCGAAGCGGTCGCGTGGCTGCGGAACCGCCTTGCAGCCGCGCTCCGCTCCCATGTCGAGGTGGACCTGGCCGCGGCCTGGAATCCGGATCTGCAGTCCACCGGTGTGCGCTTGGCGGCCTGGCTCGCTCACGCCTACGGCTACGTCGCCGCCGTGCCCACCGGCGACCTCGCTGCCGGCGCGGAGATGCCGATGGTCGGCCAGTGGCTGACCGATCGCGCCGATCGACTGGCCGAGATGCCGCTGCTCATCGCCTCACCGGCCGCAGGTGCGGTCGCAATCGCTGCCGCACAGGCGCTGACCAGTGACGACGCCGCGGCGCTCGGTGTGCAGGCCGTGAAGCCGCCGTACACGCAGGGCCACCTGACCTTCTCCGCTCCGTTCACGGTCACCGCCGACGGTGACGACGCCGCGACCGAGACCATCCACGCGCTGAGTTGGTGGCCCGACGGGGGAGGATTCCGCGTCGCCGACTGGATCTCGACGTACGACACCCTCACCACTGATGAGGCAGGTCGCGCGGACGCCGCCGCCCGCGCGTACGGGGGTGCGGCCCTGCCCGCCCTGATGCTCGACGCCGAGCGTCTGCACCCGCAGGTGTGGGCGGCCTCCGAGACGGGCGATCCACACGAGACCGAGGGTCAGTTCAGCTTCGACGTTCCGGTGTACGACCGGCGGGGTGATCTGTTCAGTCGGGTGGCGCTCGTGGTGCGACACCTAATCGCCGCGGGGATCCTCCACACGTCCATCGAGCGGGTCCGGCCTCCCGGTTCGACCGGGCACGTCACCCGCACCCCGGTTGTCGTGCTGCGCACCGACGATGATGACCGGCACACAAACCGGCTGGCCGTGTACGGAGCGCCAGTGATGATGCGCCGATACCGTCCAGGACTCGACCTGCACTGGGGGGACGTGGTTGTCGGTTGAAGCTCTAGCTGTCCTCGGGTACCCGACGGTGAGCTCGTGGGACGATCGAGTCGAGATCCGAGCATTCTAGGTCACCGATCAGGGCTGTCCTGTCTTTCGGTAGGGCTGTTGCGATCCGGCATAGGTGCTTCGGAGCGCTGATGCCGCGACTGCGAGTACGGCTGGTAGCCCCGAACTTGGCGTCACCACGACGGCCCCCTTGTGTCGGCCGGTGCTCTTCTCAGGGAGAGCGGGGCGATGCAACTTGCAGAATCCACCTCACTGCGACAACAACTACCGGTAGTTCCGGTAGTTGTTGTCGCCGGACTGGATGATGGTGGAGGCCAGCTTCGCCAGCACTGTTCGTGCGTCATCGGGCGGGTCGGGGTTATCCTGCGCAAAGTACGAGTACCAGGCGGCCCAGACTCCGTCCTGTACGTCTGACCTCTTTTCATAAGAAGGGCCGAAGGCGTCTTGCCCCCAGGCAACGATGTAATCGCCGACGTGTACGTACTGTCTCGTGCGTAGTTCAGCTTCGATATTCGCTGTCCCGGTCGGACCGGCAAGGTGGGTACGGTTGTCGTAGTGCCAAAGGTCGCCATTGGGCAGCAGGAGCTGAAACCAACGTGCCCCTCTGCCTGCGGAGTATTTCAGGATCCAACCTGCGGGAGTGACTTTGTCGCGCCCGTACCACGGTCCCTTTTCTAGGAAGACGGGACGTGGCGCGAGTCGAGAGCTTAGGAACTCGGCGAGTTCACGCAGCAGTGCGGAAATCGCAGCGGCACCTTCTGCGGCGGCAACGTCAGCACGCGCCCGCATCTCCCGTTGTTCAGTTTCGGTGGCCTTGCGATGTGCCAGTTCTCGCCCAACAAGATCATCGAAGCTGTTCATTGGGCAAGTATTACAGGAATCTCTGTCCCTCAACAGATGTGCGGTAAGCGCGACCACCTATTCGCGCTGTCGGTCACAGCCGTCTAGCGATGTTTTCATGCAGAGATGCTGTCTACCGGCATGGTGTTTATCCAGAAGCGGGCAAGGACTGTGCGCTGACACGAGAACATTCCTTCGACCGCGAGGCCATCTGTCTTCTGCCCTCATATTGAGGTTTTCTCAGTAAGTTGATCTTGACTGGGCAGCAGAACACCCGAAACACGAAGAGACGCAGAGCCCCTGGTAGGACTGGATTTGCGAAGACCAAGTCCAAGAACCAGAGGCTCCACGTGATCACCTATTCTGCCACGCTCGACGTCCCACGCCCGCTCGCCCAACACCTCGCCGCATTGCTCCAGGTCAACCGCCTCGAACGCGGCAGCCGACGCGGACGACGCGCCCTGACCCCGTTCCACCACGCCGTCCTCGTCCTGCGCTGGTTCCGACAGGACACCCCACTGGCAACGCTGGCCCGCGACGCGGGCATCTCCATCGCCACCGGGTACCGCTATCTCCACGAAGGCATCGACGTCCTTGCTGCACAAGCCCCGGAACTGGCTGACGTACTCCGCCACCGACTCGCCACCGGCCGCACCCACGTGATCCTCGACGGCACCCTGATCCCCACCGACCGGGTCCGAGAAACCACCACCGGCAAACACGGCACGCCGATTCACCTGTGGTACTCGGGAAAACACCGCAGATTCGGCGCGAACATCCAGTTCCTCGCGTCCGAGGACGGCTTCCCACTGTGGGTGTCGTCGTCGCTGCCGGGCAGTACCCACGACCTGACCGCAGCCCGTGTACACGGGATCACCGGAGCGTTGTACGCCGCCGCGTCCCAGGGGTTGCCGACCCTCGCCGACCAGGGCTATCAAGGCGTGGGCATCGGAATTCACACGCCCACCAAGATGCCGACCGACGGCAACACTCTCGATGCCGACACAGCCTGCCGCAACGCGCTGCTGACCCGCTTGGGATGCCTCGGAGAGCGTGCCGCCGCGTTGCTCACTACGCGATGGAAGGCTCTCGACAGGATCACGCTGTGCCCCAATCGGATCGGTGACATTGTCAAAGCAGCGCTCGTTCTCACCCAGGTTGAGCATTCAGGACGCTACTGAGAAAACCTCTATGTCTACGGCCTGCTCCACGACCCCGCCTACCGGGAAACCTACGCGGCAGATTTGAAGAAGATGCTCCCGCATATCCCCACCCCGGAGACCCGGGATCGGTTCGAGCAGCTCACGAGCGCCGGCCGGGGGTTGGCCGAACTGCACGTGAACTACGAGTCGGTGGAACCGTACCCGCTGGACATCCAGCTCAAGAAGGGCGTATCCGCCGAGGACCGTGAGACGTGGCGGGTGTCGAAGATGAAGTGGGGCAAGAAGAAGGACCCCGAATCGGGCAAGAACATCGATGACCGTAGCGTCATTGTCTACAACCCACTGGTCACTATCACCGGCATCCCTGAGGACGCTGAGCGCTACATGCTCGGTTCCCGATCTGCGTTGGCATGGATCATCGACCGATACCAGGTCAAGACCGACAAAGCCTCAGGGATCGTCAACGACCCGAACGATTGGTGCGACGAGCACGACGATCCGCGGTACGTCGTCGAGCTGATCCAGAAGGTGACCACAGTGGCAGTGGAGACCATGAAGATCGTCGAGACGCTGTGACGGAGGATAACGCCCCACAGATTGTTGCTGAACTGCGCAAATGGGCATCATTGTGGGCGGACTTACTGCACGTCGACATGACGCTCCTGGGACTAAGGGAAACACCCAACACGCCCTCCACAGTCTTTGTCCGTCGATCACTGTGGGAGGCCGCGGTGATCGCGTACGGGCGGATGACCATGAGCAATAGGGGAAGGAAGGTCGACTTCGACGACCTTCTCAGCGTGGCAGGCGATCGAGAGACCCACGATCGGATCCTGGGCTGGCGGCACGGTCATGTAGCGCATCGTCGACGAGGAGAGTTCGAGAAGGTCGATCTGGTCGAGCAATTCGACGACGCCGGTGCGCTTGTGAAGATCGAGGTCGTCGTAGCGCCCGCGATCGGTCCAGTCGGTGGCGATCTGGTTCAACGCTTCGCAGCTCACATACACGAGCTGCGGACCACGCTGTGGGAGCGCTATCTGGTAGCACTCGCGCAGACCTATGCAGGTAGTGGTCCGACGTTCCAAGGCCAGCCCGGCGCGCAGCCGGCACTGCTGTCCGACGCCGATCCGGCTCGGTTTTCGATCAACCTCACCCTCTGGCAACGCTAGCTCGCGTTCGAACACCTATCCAGACCTCATCATTGGGGTTCGCACGTAGTCGAAAGAGACATGACGGCACCATCGGACATGCTGCGTATATTGGCGCAGTTCATATATGAGGAGCACGATCGTTCTTCCGAACGAGCGTTGCCGGACCTGCCGGAGCTCTGCCGTCGGCTGGCACCGTTCAACATCGACCGCCGTACGGCAGAACCGGCTTACCTTGCGGGATGCTTCAAACAGAATCTTCGTGCTGCCCAGCAGCTGGGATTCGAGTCCTCGGTAGACTCGTCCTTGTATGCCTTGGGCAGGGTTGCTGTCCAGCGATACACCCTGGGGAAAGTTCCGGATCACCATGTCGACCTCGACACCGTCCTCTACGAGCCGGACCTCGCGAGCCTTCATGCATCGACGATGATTGCCGGCCTTTTACAGCGGGTTCTTCCAGGTCGGTTGGGATTCTCTTCTGTGGCGGAGGCCCGTAGCTCCACCGACCACTGGGAGAAGTACCTCGAGGCGGGGCTTGCGGTCACGCGAGGATTCCAGACGGCGACAGTCTTAGCGCTGCTCAGCGGAACCTCCGACAACCGGCGTAGCCTGTTTGAAATACTTCGGCATCCACACGTCACCCATCTCTATCCCGACTTGGCGCAGGAATCTCATCTCCTCGCGGCCGGACTCTTTTCCGCACACGGCCAGAACCCGGAGGGATTCCGGGAGCGGATGCGTCGGGACCTCGAAGAGTTGCACTTTGGTCGGTATGCCTTCCTGGAGAAATTCTGCTGGCTCGATGAACAGCGCGGGATCGGGCTCGAAGAGGAAGATGTCGAGGATAACGCAGACACGGTTGGTGAGATAGCAACAGCGCGACTGACGTTCACGATTCTTCCGGATGACACGGGGATCTCGGGTTTCATCGCTGAGCGGGTGCGGTTTCATGCGGTGCGTCCTTCGGGTGCGAGGTTCGATGCGGATCCCCGTCGAACCGAGGTGCTTACACGGCTGGCCGGGTGGGCGGGGCGGCAGCGCTGCATGCTGTACCGCGGTGACAGCATCGCCGACGTTCGCTCGTTCGGCGGCGAGAACATCACCGACGACTACCTCGTGCTGGTGATCGACCAGGATTCGGGTGGCCAGGACGCTGTGGCGATCAGTCCCGCCCGCGGACGGCATGCAACGTTCGTGGTGCGGCACGAGGTGTCTCCGCTGCCGTGGCACGAGGTTTTTGCGCTGCCGAAGCGGAGTTCGGTAGATCTTGGTGCCAAACGTCTGCGGTTCCAGAGTCGATGGCCGATGGACGAGTACGAGGCTATGTTCCAGAAAGTGACGACGGCGTTGGCCTGCCCGCCGACCCGGTTTGGTGAGAAGTTCGATTATTCGGAAGAGCTCGGGCGGTACCTGCTGTAACACTGCGCATACCTTGCGGACAGTCATGTGAGTGGGAGAAGCCGCAGACGTCCTCAGAGTCGTCGAGCCGGTCGAGAGTGGCGTGCCTCCGGCGCCGACCCGAACGTCAGCGGCGACCTCGACGGCCGTGCCGAAGCTCTCTACGACCCTTTTCCGCACCGCAGCTCCCCACACGTGGGGGTAACCAAGATCAGCAAGGTGCTTCACCTGAAACGCCCGGATTGTTCTCCATCCTCGACCCGAAGGTTCTACCGGCTTCATGCTCGTTCCGCCGTTGCCCCCCACCTCGCCGCGGCAGGCGAGCCATGTTCTGGGCGGCCGTCCGCGACGACGTGTGCACCAACCTCGACAGCGGTGCCCTTTCGTTGTCCCGCCGGCGCTTGGCGCAGTCCGAGACCGAACGGTTTCGCCGGATCGCGATCCTGACCGATGTGCGTCTACTCGATCTGCTGACTCGGGTTGTTGCCTGAAACCCGACATCGGCATCACCGGTGACACGGACTTCGGTGGGACCCCGCCCACTCGGACACGTCTCGCGTCTCCGTGTTGTCACGGGCGGTATCGGCTCTTATGTCGTGTGCCGGTCCTGCCTGGGACATAGACCGGATACATCCAGGTCGTCCCCGAGTTTGTCGGTGGGCGGCCATAGCTTGATGCGCGATCAACTCGAGCAGGAGGCTGCGATGGAGCTGTACCGCGAACTCACCCATGACGATCCCCACCGGCGGTCGGCGCGGGGCAGAGGCGCGAGTCCGACCAAAGACGAGGGAGATCTGTTTACGCTCCGCCCGAGCCCCCGAAAACTCCGCATCCTCATCGATATTGAGGCATGGACCGCTGACCATCCATTTATCGATGAGCTGCTGCATGGGTTCATGAGATACGAGAACATCGAGGTCCTCCAGGTTCGGATGAGCCAGGTCAAGTTGACCGATCACGAAGACTCTCATGAAGTCGGGTTCGTTCGGGTCCGAGACGTCACCGAACACAAGGGCTCCTTCTCATACCCCGGCTCCTGCTACGGCTGGAGCATCGACACCGAACGTCCGAAATTCGACGGATCGAAAACTCTTGGGCAGCGCGGCAGCATCTCTCCCCAACCCGAACTCTTCCGTTCACTGGCTGCGTACAACAGCTTCTCTGATGAACAACGTGAAGGCATCACAGCCGACGACATCGAACGAGCGGTTCTCCTGACCGAGATTGCCCGCGCGATCGACTACGACCTGATCATCTCGGAGACGAAGACGACTGGCCGTCGAGACGTTCCCGCCAACGACCGATCCAATGTGGTCACGCGTGCCGATGCGCTGCCGATCATTGCCCACTACATGCGCCGACAGCAGATCTACGTCATCAATCCTATAGGCCGCGGGACGATCAATCGCAAGGGCTACTACATGGAGACCGTGGCAGCGCTCGCGCCCGGTATCTGGCACTGGCTCACAAAGTGCCGACGTTCCGCGCTGTTTGTGCCATCCAGCCGTCGGTTTGTCGCAGACTGCGAATCACTGATCGATCGGTTGGCGCGCGCGCTCAGGGCTCGAGACGAACTCATTGCCTCAGTGGGTGCTCTACAAACCGATGACGTCATTGATGATGGTGCTGACGCGCTCGATCACGTGCTCGTATCCCTGTGCGGAGCAGTGGACGTGCTTGGACGCTCACTTCATACGGCACTACAGATCTCGGGGCACGAACGTAACGCGAAACTTCACCGCCTCGACGGCTACAGGAAGCTGATGTCCTTTTACGCCGATGTTGCAAATAAGGATCTGCTTGATGCCCTCCAGAAGCATCTCGCTGTGGTCTTCAGCCTTCGGAACTCGATCCATAGTCGGACTCTTGCAGCGATCGCGTCCTTGACTGTGAGCGAACATGGGCTTTCCGCACTCAGTGCCAGTCGTCTCGACTTGGTAATCCCTCCCGAAACAGTCGATTCAGTGAGGGACGAATCTGGTGGGGGACTTGAGTACTGGCATGCACGAGAACTCGGCGGTTCAGGTCATCTGGTCGCTGACCTGAGCCGTCTCCTCGATACATGTTTCAGCAGCGTGTTGAGGTTCCTGGACCAACTTTGCCGGATCATTGCTGCAGAATGGACGCTTGATAAGGATCCGGTGCTCCGGGAAGACATCATCGGTGCAGACTCGACTCTGAGCGGGTACGGCCGGGAACTGAGGATTTTTATAGGCATGCCCCAGAATGGAGACCTCGACGGGGCCAGCACGGAGGCATCTGAAACTGATATTGCGAGCGGTGCATCACCGAGTCGTTGAGCAGGCGCGATCCCACGGATCCTCTGGACGAGTACATCCGGGACTGGTCGCTTGCGCAGGCGCTGGCCCACGATGCGGTCGCAGCAGCGTTCTTCGCAGAGGGAGCCGGTGCCGATGAGGACCAGGTCGAAACACTGGTGCGGGGTCTGCAGATCGTCCAGGCACCGGAGAGATTCGATCGAGACGGCTCGCTGACCCGCACGGTGCAACCGGGCGAGAACCTGTCTCCCGAAGACGCCGAACTGCTCGACGCGGAAGAGCCCTTCCTCGAAGATGAATGACCCTGCCCGGAGCGCACCGCATGGACGATGCCGGCTGCGCTCAGTGGTGCAGGCGGTCAAGGTAGTCGGTGAGTTCCCCGATCGGCGCGACGACCTCCCCTGTGTACCGTCCCCACACAGCTCGACCGTCGACGATTCTGGGTGTCAGATGCCGGCCGTCGGGCAGCGTGGGCCATTGCAGCCATTCGTCGACGTCTTGGAAGTAGGAGGCGATCTCGACTGTGGTTGCGACGTCCTCCACCGCGCTGGAGATACCGAAACCGCTGTGCGGCGTGCCGCCGACGACGAGGGAGCACACCAACCCCGGCACGGGGACGACCTCGAGTCGGATGTCGATGCGCCACACCCCGGGATCGAACGTGTTCATCGCCTCGAAGCGCAGCGTGTCGCGGGAGAGCCGGGCGAACGCGGAGACGAGTACGTCCCGAATGTGATCGGTGGGTTCGAAGGTGAACTCGATGTCCCACCGCGAACCGATCTCCGAGCCGGGTATGCGCATGCTGCGACATTATTCGATGCTCGTTCCGGCAGGTGGACGGAGAGCATCGGTGTCCACCGGCTGTCGGGACCGCGACTCTTCTAGGCTGACGAGGTGTCCGAGAGGCGTGGCGAATACCGATTGGCGTTGCTGTGGTGGAGTGCCTTCGCCGGGATCCTCGTCTGCGCATTGAGCTACTGGCCGGCGGTGATGGCCATGCAGCGCGCGTTCGACGTGCCGTCTTTTCCACCCGGCGGCGTCGACTACTGGCTGTGCTGGGCCGCTCCGCTTGTCGCAGTGGCGACAGTGGGCGCGGTCGCGTTCCTGGTGTGGCGGCGTGCCCGGTTGGCCCTCGCGGGCTTTCTCGTGGCATTTCTGCTGACCGGCCTGTGCATGGGCATGTTCGGCTATTCGGTCGACAGCATGCCGTACTACATGTGACCCAGGCACGGCCGGTGGATCATCGACACAGTGCTACCGAGCCCGTCGATCGACCTTCATCACCGGGGTCGGCGGTCTCGGCGCGGTTTCGGGCCATAGCTGCATGAGATAGCGTTCGACGAGATCCTCGCCGGCTTCCTGCAGTTCAACTGCGCAGTCGCGACCTGTGGCGTAGAGGCGGGCTCGGTACCGACCCGGTAGGGAAACAAGGCTTGCGTCGAGGAGTACGGTGTCGGCGTCGAGATCCCGAAGTCGGACATCGCCGCTGTCGAACTGGACCGATACCTCCTGCCATTCGTCCCATCCGGCACCGTCTATCGCAGGCTCGACAGTCACTATCTCGGAGCGAAATGCGACCGCCCCCAACGAGGACGCCGTCGCTACGACCAGGAGTCGTTGGGCGCCATCCCACGTGAGGATGTCGCCGGTCGCGGCAGGAAGATCCGGCATCGGCATGCCGACCTGCTGAAAGGGCAAGGTGGATCCGTATTGGACATAGAGTTCGGCTTCGATCACCATGATGCTCTTCCGATCTCACGCCACCTCAACGGGAAGTCCGTACGGTCCACCTCGCTGATCGTCGCTGCAGACGGATCGGTGAGCGGCAGGTCACCGACAATCGTCGACCTCGGTCGCGGCTTCACGATCCGTCCGTCACCGAGCCGCCGGATTCGTGCGTCGAGGACGGGGTGTTCTCCGGGATGCCGTAGCCGGGCATCTCCCACAGTTGTGCGGGTTCGAGGACGCTGTCGTCGTCGGGCCACAGCCGCAGGCGCCACACATCCCCCGGGGTGGTCGAACCGGGCCAGCCGTAGTTGACGAAACCACGCCCGGACACCTGCACCACGTACTGCCCGGGCGGCACCGCGACGGTGACCGGCTCGGTGGTCGGGGACGACAGGCTCAGCACCCCGGGCGCGTCGACTTCGAGGCGGTCTTCGCTGACCTGCTGCCACTCCGAGCGATCGGCGGCGGGACGGCGGTCGAAGACCTGCACGTCCACGCTCATCTCGAAGTTGTTCTGATGCGGGCACACCACCACAATCATCGTGCCGTCGCCGGCGCTGGGCTGCTCCGCTTGGGCCTGCTCGAGCAGCTCGATCTCGTTGTCGATGTCCCCGAGTCCGCCGTCGAGGCAGAACTGCCCGTAATCCATCGCCAGCACCACCGTCGATTCCAGGATCGGGCTCGTTTGTGCGTTCATGCCGGTGATCTTGACACGCCTACCCGACAACCATGCGGGTCCACGCCGATGATCGCAGCTGTATCGAAGCAGCGATCTCGATCCGGTGCATCCGGAAGCAGCGGGGCGATCGACAGGCTACTTCGACAGAAAGTAGATCTCGCTGGCTGCTCTTCGTGCGAACAAGCACAGGTACGGGCGGTCGGTCCGAGTGATCGTCGTCGATCCCGGCGGTCAGGCTTGTCGATCTTTGCCGCATCTCACCAACCAGCTGGAGGGATCACCGCACGTTCCCCCTCCGGCCGGCGCCGTTGATGAGCGGCGCACTGCCGGTGTCACACCGCCACCCGGCACCCACGACACGGCGGACACCGCCCTTATTCGGGTGCGTGGCCGAAATGTAACGCTAGAGGCGAAAGTCCATATGTGTTTGTCGGTGGTCCCTGCTTTTTCTCCCTCCTCGGAGCGGTGGGGCCGCTGGGTCCGCGCATTCCTCCCCGTTGTGCGTGGGCCGGCGGGAAGTCCGGTGGTGCACACCCGGGCTTTCCGCACCGCAGTCGTCGCCAGTGTCAGGATGCGGCGATCACCGAGGCGGAAGGAGACGTGGTGCGCACAGCGGTACGGGCCGCCACTGCCGCCGCGGTGGTCCTCACTGCGGCAGTGGCCGTGGGGGTATGGACCGTCGGTGCCGTATCCGGCCCGGATGCTGCCGTTGCCGGCGATAGTGTCGCCGTGACCGGGACGGGAGATCACGGCGCGGTGCCGAGTCGAGGTGTGGTCCGCAGCTGGGACCTCGAGCACATGCAGGGTGTGATCGACGGCGATGAGGTTCCCGGTGGATGCCATGTCAGCTTCGCAGCCGTTGCGGTGGAGGGGTTTCCCGCTCTCACACCGGGCCACGAGGTGGAGTTCGAATGGATCCGCCTCGAGAACCCGGCAGCGGGTGTCGAATTCGAATTCGAGTGTGTACGGGCATGGCCGGCCGGGCAACAACCCGTCCGTCGTCCTGCCGGATTCGGGGCGCGCGCATGGTCGGTCCATCCCGACGGCCGCATCGAGGAAGAGCACTTCGTAGGCGAACCCTCCGCACCCGTACCGGTCCCACCTCGGGTGACCGGCCAAACCGTCGGCACGGTCCGGCAGTGGAACGACGAACAGGGCTGGGGAGTGATCGAGTCCGACCGGACCCCCGGCGGATGCTGGGCGCACTACAGCACCATCGTCGGTGAGGGTTTTCGCACCGTAGCGGTGGGAGCCACCGTGGTCCTCGATTGGGAACAGGTCGCCGATCAGGACGGCTACCGGTACCGCGCCACCCGAGTCGAGCAGCAGTCCGGCTGACACCCCACCTCACCTCACCGCATGGTTTGCAGGTCGTCAGGCTCCGAACGGCCCGGACCGTTCCGAGGACGGCGCACCAGGTGGACGAGTCCTCGACCAAGGACTACAGGGCTGTGCTCGATTGACGTTCCGCCGCGGTGACCACACCCAACCGCGCATCCGCGCAGTGTCCGGTCGATGCTGCGGTGATCTTCGCGGACGACGTCAGCCGGTTGAGGATGACGGCACCGCCGGTCCCGAACGCGATCGAGACCACGGACTTGTCCTCGATCGCTGAGTTCGGCGTGACGCGGTCGCACGTTTCGTGGTGCTGTCACGCCACCGTTGCGCGGCGACGTGCGCTTCGACGACCGAGGTCGGGTGGGTCTACGAGACCGGCGTGCAGGGTGGTCGAACAGGACGGTTCGGCGGCTGGCTCCCGCGGGATGCGATCGGCGCCCGGCCGACTTCGGGTGTGCTGTGTGAGGGTCGAATCGTTCACAGGCGCGGATCGACGGGTTCGGATTCCATGGCGAGCACACCGAACACACACTGGTGGATACGCCAGACGGGCTCGCCGCTGCCAGCACGGCGCAGAGCCTCGAGGCCGAGAGCGTACTCACGCAATGCCATCGATCGTTTCGTGCCGAGGTTGCGCTGCTTGAGCCGGGCCAACGTCGACGGGTCGGTGTAATCGGCGCCGTAGATGATCCGCAGATATTCACGCCCGCGCACCTTCAGACCCGGCTGCACGAGCCCCTTTCGTCCACGGACCAGATTGTCGAATGGCTTGACAACCATGCCTTCACCGCCGCCGGCGGTGAGGTCCTCCCACCACCTCACCCCCGCGGCACGAGACGCCTCGTCGGCTGTCTCGACGACGAGTCTGCGGGTGGGCCGGAACAGTTCGGGATCTGCGGCGACGAGCCGGTCGGCCAGATCCAGGTGCCACTGATGGTTATGCCTTTCGTAGGTAGCACTGTCGCCGGCCAGAATCTGGAAAGGTGCCACCTGGATGCCCAGCGTGTTGTCGATCGGTTGCACGTAGTGGCGATAGGAGTCCACGAAAAGTTCGGCGTTGGCGGCCCGCGAACGTGTTCTGGTGAGCAGGTCGGCGACGTCGGCGCCTCGCGCTGCGGCTGCCTCGATCACCGCGACGGTCGCCGGCAGGGAGGTTGTGGCCGCAGCCCCGACTTTCGCGTACTGCTCGCGGATCATCGCCTCGGCTTTCGCGGTCCACGGCACTATCTCGGCATCGAGCAGTAACCAATTCGCACCGAGGTCCGCCCACACACCTGCCGCGGCGAGAGCATCGGCGATGCGAGACAGCACAGCCGACTGCTGATCTGCCTCGAAGAACGCACGGCCCGTGCGGGAATGGATGACACCGGTCCCGTCGACGGTCACCCGCACGATCGCCCGCGATCCCATGTGCTTTTCCTCGCACATCACCTGAGCGATGGAGTGTTTGGTGTAATGGTCGAATGCCTCGTCGGGGTGTTCGAGCAGTCCGTCTCGTGGTGAGCTGTCGACCGGTGACATCGTCGGCGGCAGGTAGAGCAGATCGGCCGGCGCGATGGCGAACCTGCTCATCACCTCCAGCGCCCCGGCCGCGTTCTCCTCCCGCAACGAGATCCGACCCATGTGTTCGGTCTCGATCACGCGGTGACCGAGCACATCAGACAGCTTCAAGACCTGTGGATCACGCTCGGGCGGAGCCAACGGGCGGATCGGCTCGTAGTACATCCGCAGGGACGGCACGGAGACGATCTCACGTTCGGGATAGCGCAACGCGGTCAGGCTGCCACCGAACACACAGCCGGTGTCCAGGCACATCGTGTTGTTGATCCATTCGACCTCCGGTACCGGGGTGTGCCCATACAGGACCGTGGCCGACCCGCGGTAGTCCTCGGCCCACGGATATCGGACCGGAAGGCCGAAGTCATCGGTCTCCCCACTGGTATCGCCGTAGAGGGCGAACGCACGGACCCGACCCGAGGCCCGACCGTGGTACTTCTCTTTCAGACCTGCGTGTGCGACCACAAGCTTGCCGTCGTCGAGGACGTAGTGTGCCACCAGCGCGTCACAGAACTGCCGTGTCTCGATGACGAAGGCCTCGTCTTCGCGCGAGAGCTGCTCGAGCGTCTCCTGCAGGCCGTGCGTGGCCTTGACGTCCCCCCGCCCCAGCGCCCGGGCCAGCTTGGCCTCGTGATTGCCGGACACACACAGGGCATTCGCGTTTGCCACCATGCCCATCACCAGACGCAACACACCCGGCGAGTCCGGGCCACGGTCGATCACATCACCAACGAACACCGCCCGCCTGCCGTCTGGATGCGCGGCGTCGACCGCTCGACCTTCACCATCACGCACGAGCACATATCCCAACCGGTCGAGCAGCATCTCCAGCTCTTCCCGACAACCGTGAACATCACCGATCACGTCGAACGGTCCGTGCTCGTCCCGCCGGTCGTTGAACAGGCGGGTGCGCACAATCGAGGCCTGCTCGACGGCCTCGATCGAGTCCAGGACATGGATGGCGCGGAACCCTTCGCGTTTGAGACCGCGCATCGACCGACGCAATTGGTCGTGCTGGCGTTTGATGACATGAGCCTCGAAATTGCGATCCGGACGTGCGGCGTTGCGCTCGCCAGCGAGTCCTACCGGTAGATCCAGCACTATCGCCACGGGCAGCACATCGTGTGCCTTGGCCAACGCCAGCAGCGACCGACGCGCTGACGCCTGCACGTTGGTCGCGTCGATGACGGTCAGCCGGCCGCGAGAAAGACGCTTACCGGCAATGAACTCGAGCACCTCGAAGGCATCGGTCGTCGCACCCTGATCGTTCGAGTCATCCGAGACCATCGCCCGGCATGCATCACTGGAGACGATTTCGGTCGCAGCGAAATGCGTCGCCGCAAACGTCGACTTGCCCGATCCACTGACACCGATCAGCACGACCAGCGACAGCTCGGGAATGCTCAACTCGCTCACGCTGCGTCCTCCGATTGTCCGCGCAGACTGAACACTGCCATCTGAGTGGGTGATCCGACCTGCGGGTCGCAGTCTCCCACCGGCTGCAGGACGACCTCGTAGTCGTGTGAGTCACCCACGCCGTGGGTCCACGCCGCGAACTGCTCGCGTGTCCACTCGAAGCGGTGATCCGGATGTCGGAAGCCACCCCGGGCCAGCGCGGGGTACCGCACGTTGTACTCGCTGTTCGGTGTGGTGAACACGACATGACGCGGTCGCATCGCCCCGAAGACGTTTCCCACAACCGCCGGCAACCGCTCCGGGTCGATGTGCTCGATGACCTCCATGAGAATCACCAGGTCGAGATCACTCAAGCGGTCATCCTCGTACTGCAACGACGACAGCAACAACATCAACCGGTCGGACTGCCGTTCGGTCATCCGGGCGACGTGGAGACGCTTGGCGGCCTTCGACAACGACGCATCGGAGACCTCGGTGCCGATCACCCGAGCCACACCGTGCACCTCGAGCAGCGATGCCAGGAGGGCACCGGACCCGCACCCCAGATCGGCGATGGAGGTGGGGCGAAGGGTGCGCACGACCTCGAGCACAGCATCGTGACGTAGACGGACCAGCGGCCGGGCACGGACGGGTTCCTCATCGTCGACCGCGTCGTCGACCGGTCGGTCATCGAGCTCGGCGAGTCGTTGTAGTGCGGCGGCCTTCAGTCCACCTTGGTGAGCCAGATACCGCTGTGTCACCACGTCCCGCTCAGGGTGGGTACCCAGCCAGCCCGCGCCGGCCCGTATCAGCTTGTCGACCTCGTCGTCGCCGACCCAGTAGTGCTTGGTGTCGTCGAGCACCGGCAGCAACACGTAAAGATGGTTCAGCGCGTCGACCAGACGCACCGACCCGACGAGGGTCAACGACACCAATGGTGCATCGCCCCAATCCGGCCGGGTGGCGTCCAGCCTGATCGGTGTCGCAACCACGTCCCATCCCATGGGGGAGAACAACCGTCGCACCAGGTCGGGATCGCCGGGCACGGCGGGCAGCGAGATCGTCAGGTCCAGCGCCGAATCAACGAGTTCTTCGTGGCCGGCACACCGTCCGTTCAGTGCCGACCGGAACACCTTGCACAGTGCCACCGACATCAAAGACGACGCGACATAGGGTCGATCGTTGACGTACTGGCCCAACGCGAAACCGTCGTTCGAACCGGACCGTCCACGAACCAACGCGACCGGATCGACCTCGAGGACCAGTGCGACTGTGCACTTCTCGCTGCTGATCTCCGGGTAGAACACGTGCGCTGTCCCCCCGTACACGCTGAACGACTGGACCCGATCGGGGTGCTTGTGCAGCAGATAGCCCAAGTCACTCGGCATGTCGAGTGCCGGTGAGCGTTCAGCGGAGATGGTCAACAGCATTCGGACAGTCTGCCGCAACGCCAGTGGTTTTCGGGTCAGGGGTGATCAGGTGAGTCCGATACCGAACCGCACCGTCCCCGACGATCCGTTACGCATCATCTCTTCCGAATACCGAGGTGATCGCGATTCTGTGTTCCGTAACGGCATCGGATTTCTTTTGGGTGCTCCGCGACTACCCGTGGATCGAGAACGAACTTGTCGGAATCCTCAGAAATTCCGACCCCGTCTCGCTGCGCTCACCCCCTGAACTGGGGAAAACGCGGAGATGAGGGGCCCCTACTGAAACGGAATCTAGAAATGACAACGTTCCGACGGAACCTACACAGCTGTAGAGATGCAGCGAAGACTGACCGGACACACCGCTGAACATTGACAGATCCCGGGGGTGTCGGCAGTACTCGTGCAAATGCACGGCTCGACCGGGCGCATCGCCGATCGTGCGCGGTGGCAGCGTGTCGGGCACGCTGGCAGGGTGACAGAGCCTGACCAGGTGTGGCGTCCGCAGACTCAGCTGCCGGTGTTGGTGACCGCCGTGTCGATCGAAGACGGGGAGACACCGCCCCCGGAAGTCGGTGCCATCGCGGTGTTTCCGCTGTTGTTCGAGGAGACGCCCGCCGATCCGGCCGATCCGTCGATCGTCACGCTTCGCGCTATGGCCGAGCCCCTGCACTCGGGAAAGCCCGCGCTGCAGCGGCCCCGGGGACGGACGGCAATGGTGGGACTGGACCGTGCTGCTGCGCGGTGTGGGGTGGACGGCCACCTGGTACACCCGTCGTCCGGTGCTCGGTCAGGTCGAGGTCACCGGCCGGCTGATCGGTGATCTGTCCTACGCCACCACCGGGCGGATCCGCGGCCGGGTCAGGCGCATCCACGTCGCATCCGATCGGTACCGGCGCGAGGTCGATCAGCCGCACTCGCCGTTCAGGCCGGTGCCCGGCACCCGTCGCTATCGGCAGGTCACCACCTCTCCACGATCGTTCGCCCAGGTTCCCCGGCCCACCGGCCCCGACCCGCAGATCGAACGCACTCACGAGGTGGGCGTGCTGGTGGATCTCGACCTGACCGATGTGCCACCACCGCCGCTGCGGCCGAGCGTGATCCCCGCCGCGATATCCGCGCACGACTGCGACCTGTGGATCGCCGACCGTGAACTGCCCCTGGTCGTGCATCTCGACGCCGACCGGCGCGTGCGCGAATACATCGTGCCCGGGCAGATCTTCGATGCTCCGCCGGCCGATCGCACCCGCTCGGTATGGGCACACGCCGACGGCTGCTGGGTGGGCGGCTGGGACGGAATCTTCCACTGCCCCCGTGGCGGCACCGTCGAGGCGATCACCGACACACCGATTCGAGACGGCGCAGCCCATGCCCAGACGCTGCTCGCCGTGGCGGTCCCGGACCGCGGCACCGCCGAGCTGATCCTCGCTCGCCCGGGACAGGACCTGGTAAGGCATGGACCCGAGCAGTGGGGCGACCTCGAATCGATGACCACCTGCGAAGGTGGGTTTGTCCTGCTGTTTCGCTGGCGTGACCCGAGCACCGGCGCGCTCGGAGCGGCGCGCCTGGTCCGGGTCGATCTGCACGCCGCCGTGACCGTCGGTCCGCCGCTGGAGACCGCGGTGATGTCCTATCGGCCGTTTCTGACCGGCCTTCCACCGACGATCGTCGACGGCACCTCCGCATACCGGATACTCGACGATCTCACCCTCGCCCAGCTGGATCCCTTGCCTGATCATGTCCTCTGCGGCGGACAGATCGAAGACCTGCTCTGGATCGTCGGCCATCCCCCGGACGGTTCCGGCCGTGGGCGGTGGTGGCCACTGCCGGGACCTGCCGTGTATCCCGCCGATCACCACCAATACTGGCTGTTCACCCGCCTCGATCTGGTCACCTGGGAGCCGATCTCGAGCACCCCGATCCGCAGTCCCCACCCAGACGTCACCATCGACGGAGCCGGCACCGTGTGGGTCACCGCTGCGGGGGTGCACGCCTTGCCGCGCCAGCACATGAACCCACCGGAACTGCTCGATGTCGCCGAACTCCTCGACCGCTCCCGCCTCCGGTAGCCGAACACCCACGCGGCGCAGGTCCGTGTACGCACGCAGCCAGACACTGATCCGGCCGCGTCCGTAGAATCCTTCACACCGTGCCGCGCACGGCAGACCAGTCGTTCGGCGGGCCTCCGCTCCTACGCCAAGCCGTGGCCTATTTGCAACACCCGGGAAAGCGCAGGTCGGCCGCGTATAAGCCTCGGGGGCGTAGTTAATCCGCCCGGCCTATCTCGTCAATCTTCGCTACATCTCGACAACCTACAAAACGGTTGAATCGGACAGCCAAGCGCTCCGGGCCATGGTCACTCATGGTTGATGCGGGGTGATAGGCGTAAATTGCCGGAGGAAATGCGGCGTCGGTGGCCGAGTGGGCGGTCGCCGCCGCCGCGAACCTGTGCCGGTCGATCGGCTGGGCGGACGCCGAGATGCGCCGTGGGCGGTGGCCGCAGACGTCGGTCCGACAGCGGGACTGCCGGGATCTCGGCGATCGTCGGATCGGTCTGGTCGGGTTCGGTGACATCAATCGCCGCTGTGCAGAACTGTTCACGGCGTTCGGGTGCGAGGTCGCCTACCACTCGCGCCGGCCGCGCCGGTGCCACACCTGCCGCTCGACGACCTTCTGGCGGCGTCGGACGTCGTGGTGGTCGCGGTCCCGTTGACCGCGGACACCCGAGGGTTGATCTCGGCACGCGAGCTCGAACTGCTGCCTCGCGAGACGCTCGTGGTGAACGTGGCCCGCGGACCGGTCGTGGACGAGACGGCGCTCGCCGACGCGATCCGGTCCGGCACGGTGGCCGGTGCGGCACTCGACGTCTTCGCGCGGGAGCCCATCGAGACCGACAGCCCGCTGTTCGACCTCGACAACGTGCTGCTCAGCCCGCACATCGCGGGAGGCAGTTCGACGGCGCTGGCCCGGATGTACGCGATGACCGCGGAGAACGTCGCGCGGGCGTGCCGCGGGGACGATCCGCTGTGGACGATCGGCTGAGAATCCCGTCGGCCTTCCGGCGCCACCGGCATCGAAACAAGCGTTCGACGGATTCTCGGTAGGCTCTGCGCACCGGCCCCGCTGGGTGGGACGGCGATCGTAGGAGGCACCGGATGATGACATCGCTGCTGGGCAAGGTGCGCCTACTTCTCGAGTCCTTCGACGCCGAGTCGGGTTCGTTGTCGCTCACGGAACTGTCGCGGCGCAGTGGCGTCGCGAAGGCGACGGTGCACCGACTCGCGGCCGAGATGGTCGAACTGGGACTGCTCGAGCGCATCGGAACCGACTACCGGCTGGGCCTGCGGCTATTCGAACTGGGGCAGCTCGTCCCGACACAGCGGATTCTGCGCGAGGCCGCGCTGCCGTTCCTGCAGGAGTTGCACGCGATCACCCGAGAGACCGTGCACCTGGCGATCCGCGACGGCCTCGACGTGCTGTACATCGACAAGATCTCCGGCCACGGGTCGGTGGAGGTGCCGTCCCGCGTCGCCGGCCGACTGCCGGTCGAGGTCACCGCCACCGGCAAGGTCATGCTCGCCTTCTCGTCGCCGGCGGTGTTCGAGCAGGTCGTCGCCCGCGGGCTCGCGAAATTCACGCATCGCTCGGTGGCGTCGGCGGCGATGCTGCGGCGGCAACTCGAACGCGCTCGCAGCGAGGCGATGATGGTCGAGGCGGAGGAAGTCCGCCTCGGGACGGCCAGCGCGGCGGTCCCGATCTTTTCGGGAGGTTCGACCGTGGTCGGCGCCGTCAGTGTCTCCACCAGCACGGCCCGGATGAACCTCGCCCGGATCTCGGGCCCGCTGCGGACCGCGGGACAGGGCGTTAGTCGAGCGCTGCACGAGATCGCGCGGACGGCCTGACGACCGTCCCCAGCGCGAGCAGCGCCAGGACCGCGGATCCGGTCATGGCGACGGCGATCGCCAGCGACGTGTTGCCGAGCAGTCCGACGATCGGGGAGATAACCGCCGCCGCCCCGAACTGTGCGAATCCCACCATCGCCGCCGCGGTCCCGGCGGCCTCGCCGTGCCGGGACAGCGCGAGCGCCGGCGCGTTCGGCATCACGAAGCCGGTCGCGCACAGCAGTGCCAGGACCGGGAGCGCGAAGCCGAGGAAGCCCCCGGTGGCGGTCGCCGCCAACGCGATCGCGACGGCGCCGAGCACGGTGCTCACCGCAAGCGATGTCACGCAGATGCCCAACGGCGTCAAGCGTCCCAGCAACACGACGTTGAGCTGGGAGGCGCCGATCAGCACGACAGCTCCGGCCGCGAACGCGATGCCGTAGACCTCGGGTGCCAGCTCGAACTGGTCCTGCATCACGAACGACGATCCGGCGATGTACGCCCACAGCACCGCCCGGCCCAGTCCGCACACCAGTACGAGCACCATGAAGTGTCCGTCGCGGGTCAACGTCGCGTACGTGCGGAGCACCGGCCCGAGGCCGCGCCCGACGCGCGCGGACGGTGGCAGCGTCTCGGGCATCGCGACCCCGCCGAGGACGATCATCACCAGCCCGAGGCCGGCGAGGACGAGGAACACACCGTGCCACGAGACCGCCGTCAGCAGCACGCCCCCGATCGAGGGAGCCAGGATCGGGGCGACGCCCATCACGAGCATCAGTCGCGACATCACGACGGCAGCGTCCCTGCCCTCGAACAGATCTCGGACGACGGCCATCGCGATCACCCCGGTCGCGGCCGCGCCGAGCCCTTGCAGTGCGCGCAGCGCGCCGAGGACCGCGATCGACGGAGCGAACCAGCAGGCCACCGACGCTGCGACGTGCAGCGACGTGCCGAGGACGAGTGGCTGTCGACGTCCGAAGACGTCGGAGAGCGGCCCGATCACCAACTGGCCCAGGGCCAGGCCGAGTAGTGTCCCGGTGAGTGTCAGCTGCACGGCGGCGTCCGACGTCAGGAAGTCCTCGGTGATCGCGGGCAGTGCCGGCAGGTACATGTCCACCGTGAACGGCCCGAGGGCGGTGAGCAGGCCGAGGATCACGACCAGCCGGATCCGGCTCCAGCCCTCGGGCTCAGCGACGCGGGCACCGTCCCGGACCGCGTCGGTCGTCGCGTCGGCTGTCACGGATGCTGCTGGTTCAGGAACCCGGTCACCACGGTGTAGTAGTCGTGCGGCCGCTCCTCCTGGAGGTGATGCGACGCCTTGTCCATCACGTAGAGGTGGCCGTGCTCGATCATCCGGGCGAGCATCAGCGGGTAGTCGGGGGTGAGGAAGGCGTCGTGCATGCCCCACGCGAAAAGTACCGGTGCCTTGATCATTCCGAGTTCCGTGGTGAGGTCCTGCCAGTCGCCGCGGGGGTTGTCAGAGGCCGCTGCCAGCGCCATCTCGTCGGGGTCGAGGCTCTGCTGGTATCGCATGTCGAGGGTCTCGTCGGGCAGGCGGTCGCCGTCGAACCACTCGAGCTTGGTGATGAGCTGCCGCATCTTCTCCCGCGTCGGGCCCTCCCCGCCGTAGTAGATGTCCCGCGCGTTCCGTCCCCGGCGGCCGTCCTCGGGGAGCGGTGCGAGCGGCCCGTAGAACACCGGCATACTGCCCGTGATCACCAGCGAACGCACCCGCTCCGGGTACTTGGCCGCGAGGTTCAGTGCGATGGTGCCGCCCCACGAGTTGCACACGAAGTCGGCGCGGTCGATGCCGAGTTCGTCGAGGAGGGCCACCACTTTTGCCGCGTGGAAGTCCCACATCGGGCCGGTGATCGTGCACTTGTCCGAGAGACCGTACTGCAGGATGTCGACGAGGATCGCGCGCCGGTCCTGCGCGAACAGTGGTGCGACGGGGCTGAAGTCGGACCACGCCGTGCATCCCGGGCCGCCACCGTGCAGGAAGATGGTGGGCGAACCCTCACCGAGGTCGTGGTAATGGAACTTCACACCGGCTGCGGTGGCGTACAAGCTGTTCGGTCGATTCGTCATGCGCATACCTGACCCGATCTCCGCGCGCGGGCAAAGGATCGCGGTCCGTCAGGCGGTCCCGGTCTGTGGCAATGCAGGTGGTGCTGCCCCTAGCGTCGCCGCATGAGAACTCCACTGGACATCGTCCACGAGCGGGTGTCGGCGACGATCGGCACCCGCGAGCATCGCGACCTCGGATCGGTCCGCCCCGCCGAGGCGGTCGCCTTCGCGCGCGCATGCGCGGAGGACGACCCCCGCTATCTGGAACCGAACCGTCCGGACTTCGCTGTGCACCCCATGTACGTGCCCAGCCTGCTCCGGGGGCCGAGCGACGCGCGGGACGAGGACTATCGACCCGACGGAATGTTCGCGGACGAGGTGCCCGGGACGTCGGGCCTGGACGTCCGACTCATGGCCGGCGGGCAGGACGTCGACTTCCATCGGCCGACGCCGCTGGGCGAGCGGATCGGCGCCGATCGGGTCGTCGACCGGATCGAGTGGAAGGGGGGCGGCGACGCCCGGTTCCTGTTGATCACCGTCGTCAAGACCTACCGCGCCGCCGCGGCCGGTGCGCTGGCGACCGTCACAGAGAGGTTCATCGTCCGATGATCGGCGATGCCGGCCCAGTCGTCGGAGCAACAATCGAACCTGTTGTGCTGCAAACCGATCCGAACCGCGTGCAGCGCTTCGGCGCGGCCACGCACAACGCCCACCGGATCCACTACGACACCGCATACGCGCGATCGGAGGGGCTGGCCGACCGGGTCGTGATGGCGCAGCTGCACGGCATCCTGTTCTTCCGTGCCGCCACCCGGTACGTCGGCGATCCGGATGCGGTGCTGTCCGTCGGGTGGCGGAACCGTGCGCCCGCATACGTCGGGACGACGCTCACGGTCACAGGAACCGTGCGCGAGGTCCACGACGACCGGATCGTTCTGGACCTCGCGGAGCGCGACTCCGACGGGACGCTGTGCGCCGCCGGTGAGGCCGTCGTGGCCCGGCGGTGAACCGGGTCTGCTGAGCGAACCGGATCCGTTGGAAGAGCGACGGAATCGTAGGAAGATCTGCGTACCAAAGATCTCGTGTCGAGAGGACTTCACATGACTGGTGTCGAGGCGCTGGACGCCGCACAGGCGCTCCCGGGGAGGCCGCGTGCGGCCGGTCGGCAGGACTGGACGGCGTGGCCCCGATACAACGAGGCCGGCAGCGGCTACCGGGGCTACTGGTACCCGGTGACGTGGTCCAGCCACATCACCAAGGACCCCAAGAGCTACACGATCTGCGGCGAGAAGCTCGCGATCATCCGTGACAGCGGCAAAGTGTATGCGCTGCACGATCGTTGCCCGCATCGCGGCGTTCCGCTGTCGGAGGGTGATCAGCAGTTCCCGGGCACCGTCAGCTGCCCGTACCACGGCTGGACGTTCCGGTTGAACGACGGCAAGCTCGCCGCGGTCATCACCGACGGACCCGACTCGAAGATCTGCGGGAAGCTCTCCGTCCGGACGTACTCCGTCGAGGAGCGGCTCGGTCTGGTGTGGGTCTACATTCCGATCGCGGAGGAGCCCGCGCCGCCGATCGACGAGCAGCTGCCCCGCGAACTCGTCGAGAACGAGGGCATCGTCGGTGGCCGCATCCAACCGCGCGGCGGCAACTGGCGATTCGCGTGTGAGAACGGCTTCGACGAGGGCCACGCCAAGTACCTGCACCGCACCGCGCTGTGGCGGCTGTTCAAGCCGATGCCCACGTGGAACATCACGAGCATCGTGCCCGAGGGGCGGTGGCTCTTCCGGGTGCAGGAGGAGGTGTACTGGGAGGCGGACTTCCCCGGCGTCGGCAAGTGGACCAACAAGCGCTGGTGGAAGAAGAAGCCCGACGAGAGCCAGATCTCGCAGATCGGCAACGTCGGCGCCGGCCTGAAGGTGAATCCGGTGATCGAGGCCCAGAAGTTCCCGGGCTTCGCGTCGCTGTCCATGCCCGGGGTGCTGCGCATCGCATACCCCAACTTCATCCACTACGAGTTCTACGTCCCCGTCGACGAGGACAACCACCAGTACGTGGGTCTCATGGTCAACTTCGTCACCGGCGCGGCGAAGCTCGGCTTCTACGCCAAGTACCTGGGCGCGATCCGCTGGCTGTTCCACGGCCAGTTCTCCGGCCAGGACGAGTGGATGGTCCGGGTGACGGACGCGCCGCCGGAGAAGCTCTACCGCCCCGACATCTCGCTCACCGCGTGGCGCAACCTCGCCGAGGAGGAGTACGCCGAGAAGATCGCCGCCGCGGTGGCACACACCCCGCAGCCACCGGCGCGCCCGGCACGGGAGCGACGCCGTGCCACCCCTGCCACCCCTGCCGCCGAGTCGAACGGCGCCGAACCGGCGCCGCGGACCCCGGCCGCTTCGGACTAGAGGAGAAGACGATGTTCAAGACTCTCGTGAGCGTGACGGTCGGAGTCCTGCTCGCCGTGGGTGCGCGGCCGGCTTGGCGCTTCGTCGCGGCCCGCAGCAATACCCAGGTACACCAGGTCAACTCGTGACCTCCGGGACCGCCGACCCTCTCGCCGGTCTCGACGAACAGCGCCGCCGCTGGGTCGAGAGGGCATGGGGCGAGGTGGATCGCGAGCGATTGCGCGAGCTGACGGTCGGGCTGGTGGACATCGCGAGCCCGACCGGCGACGAGGCACCGCTCGCCCGACACATCACGGACACGTTGGCGACTGGCGGGGTCGAGGCGCACACCATGTACCTCGACGATCGGCAGGCGAACTCGTGGGCCCGGGTGCGCGGCACCGGCACCGGACCGGACCTGATGTTGTACGCGCCGATCGACACGGTCACGAGCGGGGACGCCGCCGAGGACGTGCCGTGGGCCGCGGAGACGCTGCGACCGGATCTGCGCGCCGAGGCCGCCGTCGACGGCGACTACGTCATCGGTCTGGGGGCGTCGAATCCGAAGGGGCACGCGGCCTGCGTCATAGCCGCTGTGGAGGCGATCCGGGCCGCGGAGATCCCGCTGGCAGGCGACCTACTGGCCGGCTTCGGCGCCGGCGGCATGCCGACCAACGCTCGGCCGGGCGTGGGTAATCCGCGCACGAACACCGGCCAGGGAGTCGGTTGCTCGTTCCTGCTCGAGCAGGGCGTGTGGCCGGATTTCGCACTCATCGCGAAGCCGGGCTGGACGGTGTCGTGGGAGGAGGTGGGGCTCGCGTGGTTCGAGATCACCGTGCACGGCACCCACACCTACGTCGGTTCGCGGCACCGGTTGCCCTACCGGAATCCGGTCGCGCTGGCCGGTGCGGTGGCGCTGCAGCTCGAGGAGTGGTTCCCGCAGTACTCGCACCGGCACGGGGACGGGCTGGTGCTGCCGCAGGGGATGGTCGCGAACATCCGAGGTGGTTGGGAGCGCACCGCGTCCTTCACGCCGGGACAGGTGCGGATGACGGTGGATCTGCGGCTGAGCCCGCGGACCACACCGTCGGCGGCCGGGCGCGAACTGACGGAAGCGGTACGGACCATCGCCGCCGATCTGGACGCGCGGATCGATGTCGAACGAATCCTGGCGATCCCGGGAGAGTCGTCAGACGAGCAGATGTGGCTGTGTCGCAGCGCGATCCAGGCATGGGAGGCGTTCGAGGGCGGTCCGCACGACGGGGTGCACGACGCCAGTGGCGCGACCGACGCGAACATCCTGCGCGGCCGCGGAATTCCGACCGTGCGGGTCGGTATGCCGAAGGTGGTCGACGCCCCGTTCGAGGTCGACTTCGCGATGGGCATGAACACCGTGGACCTGCGCGAGGCGGAACGCCTCACGCGCTACCTGATCCGGGTTGCCGTCGACACCGTGACCCGGACTCTCGAGGAAGTGGGGATCGACTGATGGCGAAACTGGTGCTGGGGGTGGGTGCATCGCACAGCACCCTCATGAACACGCACTGGGAGGAGACGACGCACAAGGCGGAGGCCGAGCGGTTCCGCGCCGCGCTGGGGGCGGCGCGCGACCGCATCGCCGCCGCGCGACCCGACGTCGTCGTCCTGCTAGGATCCAACCACTTTCGCGGTTTCTGGCTCGACCTGATCCCCCCGTTCACGCTCGGGGTCGGGGAGTGCATCGCGAGCGGGGAGTCGGGCACGCCGAAAGGCCCGCAGAACGTCGATGTCGACCTCGCCCGCCACCTCGCCGACGAGGTGGTGGAGGGCGGAAGGTTCGATCTGGCGTTCTCGGCGCGTCTGCAGATCGATCACGGACAGTCGCACGCGATCCAGTACCTGCTGGCCGGGCTCGACGTCCCGATCGTCCCGCTCGTGGTCAACGTGTTCGCGCCTCCTCTGCCGACGTTCGGGCGGTGCGAAGGGCTCGCCCTGGCACTGCGCGACGCGATCGCGTCGTACCCCGGCGATACGCGGGTGGCCGTCATCGCCTCGGGCGGGCTGTCACACCGGCTGCCGTGGCCGGACTGGCGGGATCCGCACGGCGAGGACGAGGACTTCATGGTCCAGGCCTGGCTCGACGGTCGCGAGAACTGGTCCGACTACGACGTCCGCCGGCGCCAGATCATCCGGGCCGCCGAGGCTGCGATCTCACCCGAGTTCGACGACCGGATTCTCGACCTGTTCGCCGTCGGCAAGGCCGGTGAACTCGCGGGCTACACGAGCGCGGCCATCGAAGCCGAGGCGGGCAACGGTGCCCAGGAACTGCGCACCTGGCTGATGATGGCCGCGATGATGGACTACATCCCCGCCGAACGGCTTGCCTACGAGTCGGTTCCGGAATGGCTGACCGGTATGGGCGTCGTCGTCCTGGATCCCGCGGCGGCACCGGCGGCGCACTGACTTCCCCTCCCATCTCTTCTGCAAAGGACACACTCATGACAATCTGGAACGAACTGGCCGGCATCGACTTCGCGGTCAAGACCGTCGACGCCGCGGGCATCCCCACCCGATCGCTGCAGGCCGGCTCCGGTGACGAGGCCGTGGTGTTCCTGCACGGCACCAGCGGCCACCTCGAGGCGTTCGCGCGGAACATCGCGGTACACGCCGCGCACTACGAGTGCCACGCCATCGACATGCTCGGCCACGGTTACACCGGAAAGCCGGACTACGCGTACGAGATCCCCCGATACGTCGAGCATCTCGTGAACTACCTCGACGCCGTCGGACTCGACAAGGTTCATCTGGTGGGCGAGTCACTCGGCGGATGGGTCGCTGCCCACCTGGCCAGCGAACAGCCGGAGAGGGTGCTGTCGCTGCAGCTGCTCGCGGCCGGTGGCACCGTCGCCAACCCGGAGATCATGGAGCGCATCCGCACCTCGACGACCAAGGCGGTGCAGAGCGACAACGTCGAGTTGACCCGGGCACGCCTGCGGCTGCTCATGCACGATCCCGTCGATGCCACCGAGGAACTCGTCGAGGCGCGGCACCGGATCTACCACCAGCCGGATTTCGTCGCGAACATCCACAACCTGCTGTCTCTGCAGGACATGGAGACCCGTCAGCGAAACCTGCTGCGTCCCGATCGTCTCGCCCGTATCCAGGCCCCCACCCTGGTGGTGTGGGGGCACGAGAATCCGTTCGGTGACGTGCCGGAGGCCAAGAAGATGGCGGAGGACATCCCCGGCGCGCAGCTGCAGCTCTACCCCGAGTGCGGCCACTGGCCGCAGCACGAGCAGGCGGCACTGTACAACCCGCTGAGCCTCGAGTTCCTGGCGAAGGCGTCCGCGCACGCGCGCAGCGTCGCCTGAGTCGACTTCCCGCAACACAGTTCGTGGAACCGGCCGCGCATCGTGCGGCGGGCTCCACGCATCGAGAGGACGGTGTGCGATGCGGACACTGCTGTTGGCGCCGGACGAGCGTGACCTCCTCGGTGGTCTGCTGCGCGGTGCCGCCCCCGGTGTCGAGGTGATCCGACCGGTCACCCGATCCCGGGACGAGCTGCGTGCCCTGCTGCCCGACGTCGACATCGTGGTCGGGGATTGGAGCGGTCGATTGCCCTTGGGCGCAGCGGAAGCCGAGATCGGTGGGCATCTGCGGCTGCTTCAGCAACCGGGCGTCGGTGTGAACTGGATCGACGTGGACGCGTGGCGGCAGGCGGGGGTGCCGGTCGCCAACACCCCCGGCGCCAACGCGGCCTCGGTGGCGGAGTGGGCCGTCGTCGCGACCGCGAGCCTGAGTCGGTCGATGGGATGGGCGCACGACCGGCTCCGCGCCGGGGACTGGCCGCAGGAGCGGATCCTGGACCACGACTGTCGCGACCTCGGTGAGCGCCGGGTGGGGATCGTCGGGTTCGGGGACATCGGCCGTCGGTGCGTAGGTCTGTTCGCGGCGTTCGGCTGCGAGGTCGCGTACACCGCACGCCGCCCGAGGTCCGACGCGTCGGCGCGGCATCTCCCGTTCGACGACCTGCTCGCGGTGTCGGACGTCCTCGTGCTCGCGGTGCCGTTGACGCCGTCGACCCGCGGACTGATCGGTGCGTCCGAGCTGGCCCGGCTGCCGGAGGGAGCGATCGTCGTGAACGTCGCCCGCGGCCCGGTCGTCCGGACGGATGCGTTGGTGGCCGGGTTGCGCTCCGGACGTCTGGGCGGGGCGGCGCTGGACGTCTTCGATCGCGAACCGCTGGCAGCGGACAGCGAGCTGCGCCGGCTCGACCGGGTCCTGCTCAGTCCGCACGTCGCGGGTGGTAGCGCCACCGCGCGGCGCCGGATCTACGAGATGACGGCGGCCAACGTCGCCCGCGTGTGCCACGGCGGCGCCCCCGAATGGACGCTGTGACCACGTCGAGTTTGTTTCCTTCGTATTTCGAACAATCCTCTCGGACCAGGTGCGATGTTGCGCGCCGGTAAGTTATCCGGCCCCGGTCCGCACGATGGACCGCGTTGGTTTTCGCCGCTGCCCCCCGCCGTTAGGTTTCTTCACCACGACCCCGCAAATGCGGCGCAGATCACGGAACGAAGGTGTGCACACATGGCCTGGCGATCGACATTCGGCAAGGTGACCCTTGCATCAGCAGCACTTGTTCTCACGGTTGCCGCGGGGGCGTGCAGCCGGCCCGCAACGCAGAGCACGGCCGACAGCGGCGGTGGCCCGCTCCGGATCGCGGTGGGCATCGACGCGTCCTACGCGCCGTTCTTTGTGGCCGATCAGGAGGGGATGTTCGCGGACGAGGGTCTCGACGTCCAACTGGTCCAGTTCGGCCGTGGCGGCGAGGCTGTCGATGCACTGGCCACCGGTCAGGTCCAGGTGGCGGGCAGCTCCGACACCACGACCATCGCCCAGCTGCGACAGAATCCGTCGCTGCGGGCCATGTACTCGTACGAGGTCTCCGGCGACTACATCAAGGTCGTCCTGCGCAACGGAGTCGACACTGCGGCCGGTATCGAGAAGATGGGTATCGTTCCCGGGCTGAGCCAGATCTCGACGGACAAGTACCTCGAGGCGAACGGAATCGCCCCGGGCGCGGTCGAGATGGTCTCGGCCACACCGACAGACATGCCCGCGCTCCTCAGTCGCGGCGACATCGACGGCTACGTGCTGTGGGAGCCGTGGCCGGCCACCGCGCTGTCGCAGGGCAGCGGGCACGTCGTTGCCGTCACCGGTGACTACGACTGGCTCTACCACCACTGGGCCATCACGACGGCCCCCTGGCTGGAGCAGAACGAGGACACCGCCCGCAAGATCGCCAAGGTGCTCGCCCAGGCGAGCGAACGGGTCGAGTCCGACCCGCAGACGGCGGCAGCCGCGACCAAGAAGGCCGTCAACGTGGCCGAGGACCAGACCGTCACGGCAGTTAGCGAAATCGATTTCGGTGTCGAGAATCTCACCGACAAGGACGTGGAGTCCGCACAGTCGATCGTCGACTTCTACAAGAAGATCGGCGTTCTCTCCGAGCAGCCCGACCTCACCTCGACGATGCTGCTCGATTGGTACCAGGAGGACAAGCAGTGACAGCGACAACCACCACCAAGGGCGTCCCGATCGACGTCCGCGATCTCGGCATCAGTTTCGGTGCCGCCGAGATCGTCTCGGGCATCGGCCTCGACGTTCGACCGGGCGAGTTCGTGTGCCTGCTCGGTCCGAGCGGATGCGGCAAGTCGACCTTGCTCTCGGCGATGGCGGGATTCGTGAAGCCGTCCGCCGGCGAGATCGTGTGCGACGGTGACGAGGTCTACGGGAGCAACCCGCACGCGGGCATGGTCTTCCAGAGCTCGGAGGCCCTCTTCGAGTGGATGACCGTGAGCCAGAACGTGGCGTACGGACCGCGTATGCACGGCGCGGACAAGGCGGCCCAGGCGCGGATCGCCGCCGAGTATCTCGCGATGGTCGGCCTGCCGCACGCCGGTGACAAGTTCCCGGCCCAGCTCTCGGGCGGTATGCGTCAGCGCGTGCAGATCGCGCGCGTCCTCGCGAACCAGCCGTCGCTCGTGCTGATGGACGAGCCGTTCGGTGCGCTCGACGCCCAGACCCGTCAGGTCCTGCAGACCGAACTCGACAAGATCTGGCGGCACACCGGCTGCACCGTCGTCTTCGTCACGCACGACATTGACGAGGCGCTCACCCTGGCGGACCGCGTGGTCGTCATGTCGGCCGGACCGAAAGCGCGCATCAAGAGCATCTACGAGGTGGATGCGCCGCGACCGCGCGATCGTGCCCACCCCGAGGTGATCGATCTATACGAGCAACTGCGGGACGACATCCGCGCCGAGGTCGTGGCGTCGCTGCGCAACCAGGGCATCGAGGAGGACCAGCTGTGACCGCCGTAGCCGACACCCCCACCACCGTGCGCGCCGCGCGCACATCCCGCACCCGCCGTCGCGGTGCCGGCGCATCCACCGTCGCCGCTCGCACCGCACTCCTGGGGATCGCGTCCGCCGCGATCGGTCTGGCGGTGTGGTCGTTCCTGGCCTGGTGGTACGGACCCACCACCATCGCCTCCCCGGTCGAGGTATGGGCGGCGGCAAAGGAACTGGCCGAGAGCGGCGTGCTGTGGACGTCGATCTGGGCGTCCGCGCAGCGCATCCTCATCGGCTGGAGCCTCGGTGTCGTGATCGGTGCGCCGATCGGCATCCTGATGGGTCGCGTGAACATCGTGCGACAGCTGCTCGACCCGTACATCGAGTTCTTCCGCTTCATCCCGCCGATCGCATTCGTGACGCTGGCGGTGGTGTGGTTCGGCATCGGTGAGACGTCCAAGGTCGTACTGATCTTCTACACCTCGGTCTTCATCGTCACCGTCAGCACGATCGCCGCCACGGTCTCGATCAGCGACAACAAACTGCAGGCCGCGACGAACCTGGGGGCGGGCAAGCTGCAGCTCATGAAGACGGTGGTGCTGCCGTCGTCGGTGCCCGGCATCATCACCGGTGCCCGCCTCGCGATGGGCAACAGCTTCCTGACGATCGTCTCCGCCGAGATCGTCGCCGCCGACCACGGCATCGGATCGATGATCTGGCAGGCGCGCAACTACGGCCGCATCGACTGGACCTTCGTAGGCATCATCGTGCTGGGCATCATGGGCTTCGTGTTCGACCGGATCCTGCGCCTGCTCTCGACGCGGTACCTCGCCCGCTACGGCGTCAAGTAGACCACGCCATCCGTCGAACCAGAAGGGACACAATGACTCACGCACCCACCATCGCAGAGTTGGCCGGGATCCCCGGACGACCCGAGTCGGACGACGTCGAGAGCGAACGACGACGCCGCAAGATCGCCGTGATCGGCGGCTACCGGATCCTCTCGCGCTTCGGTCTGGACGAGGGCATCTCGGGGCACATTACGGCCCGCGACCCGGAGCGTCCCGACACGTTCTGGACGGCGCCGTTCGGCCGGCACTTCTCCCAGGTCCGGCCGGACGAGTTGCTGCACGTCGATTCCGAGGGCACCATCCTGTCGGGCGACGGGCCGCTCAACCGGGCCGCGTTCGTCATCCACTCCAAGGTGCACGCGGCGCGACCCGACGTCGTCGGTGCCGTGCACGCGCACGGGCTCCAGGGCAAGGCGTTCTCGTCGCTGCACCGTCTGCTGAGCCCGATCACGCAGGACGCCTGCGCCTTCTACGACGACCACTCGATCTACGACGAGTACCACGGTGTCGCGCTCGACGAGGAGGAAGGACTGCGCATCGCGGCCGCGCTGGGGTCTGGCAAGGCGGTCGTCCTGAGCAATCACGGGCACCTCACGGTCGGCACATCGGTCGAGAGTGCCGTGTGGTGGTACGTGTCGATGGAGCGATCGATGCAGGCCGAGCTCGCGGCTCGTGCCGCGGGGGATCCTGTTGCGCTGCAACACGACGTCGCCCTGCAGACGTACGAGGCCGTCGGCACCGAGAAGGTGGGCTGGTTCGCGTACTCGACCATCATCCAGAAGATCGCCGTCGAGGAACCCCACATCTTCGGCTGACCTCGCGGCGCCCCGTCCGGCGGGCTCACCGGCAGACCTCCCCTTCGCCGGTGGGCCCGCCTTTCGGCGTGTGTGCGCACCGGTGATTCGGACCGAACACAGTCTGCTGACCGGACCGGTTTCATATGCCAAGGGCACCAACGTCATTAGCGTTGCCGACATGAACGCTTCGTCCAACGTCCCGACCGAACTCGAGGTCGACATCCTGATCATCGGCGCCGGCCCGGCGGGTCTCTACGGCGCGTACTACGCCGGCTTCCGTGGCCTCCGGGTGGCCGTGCTGGACGCGCTGTCCGAGCCCGGCGGTCAGGTGAGCGCGATGTACCCGGAGAAGGCCATCCTCGACATCGCCGGATTTCCGTCCGTGAAGGGGCGCGATCTGATCGACGGGCTGCTCGAGCAGGCCGCGCCGTACGATCCGCTGTACCTGCTCGGGGAGCAGGCGCAGACCCTGGCGCACCTCGCGGACGGTCGCGCCGTCGTCGGAACGAGCAAGGGCCGCGAGGTCACTGCGGGAGCCGTGATCGTCACCGGCGGCATCGGCACCTTCACACCCCGCCCGCTCGCCGAGGGACTCGACTTCCTCGATCGCGGGCTCAGCTACTTCGTCCCGGATTTGTCGGCCCACGCCGGCAAGGACGTCGTGATCGTCGGGGGCGGCGACAGCGCCTTCGACTGGGCGGTTCACCTCGAGCCCATCGCGTCGTCGGTGACGCTCGTGCACCGCCGCGACAAGTTCCGTGCTCACGCGGCGACGGTCACGAAGGTTCGGCAGAGCAGTGTGCGGATGATCGTCAACGCCGACGTGTCCGCGGTCCGCGGCAACGGCTGGATCTCCGAGGTCGACGTCGTACACAAGCTCGAGAAGAGCACCAGCACCTTGCCCGCACAGTCCATCATCGCCGCGCTCGGCTTCACCGCGGATCTGGGACCACTCACCGAGTGGGGACTCGAGATCGACTCGCGCCACATCGTCGTGAACACCCGCATGGAGACCACCGTCCCGCGCGTGTACGCCGCCGGCGACATCACCGACTACCCCGGCAAGGTCCGACTCATCGCGGTCGGCTTCGGAGAGGCCGCGACGGCGGTCAACAACGCGGCCGCGGTGATCGACCCCGACGCGGAGATCTTCCCCGGACATTCCACCGAACAGGAGGGCTGAACAATGGCATTCGTCATCGGCGAGGCATGCATCGACTACATGGACCGGTCCTGCATGGAGGAGTGCCCGGTCGACTGCATCTACGAGGGGGAGCGCAAGCTCTACATCAATCCGAACGAGTGCATCGACTGCGGTGCATGCGAACTCGCGTGCCCGGTCGAGGCGATCACTGTGGATCGCAAGGCCGATCCCGAGTTCAAGGAGGACGCCAAGCGGTTCTTCCTGGAGATCCTGCCGACCCGGGCCGAGCCCGTCGGCAATCCGGGTGGCGCCGCCAAGATCGATGTGATCGGCGTCGACACCCCGATGGTGGCGGCGTACTGATGGGCGTGCGGTTCGGTTACGCGGACACCTCGTTCGGCCAGTTGCACTACGCCGAGCAGGGGCGGGGGCCGGTGATACTGCTGCTGCACCAGACTCCGCGCTCGTGGGACGAGTTCCGGGAGCTGATTCCGTTGCTGGCGAGCAACTTCCGGGTGATCGCGATGGACATGGTGGGCTTCGGTGCGAGCGCGTCGCTTCCCGCCCCGCAGACCATCGAGGACTTCGCGAAGGGGGCGTGGGAGCTGCTCGACGCCCTGGGCGTCGACCGGGCCACCGTGCTGGGGCACCACACTGGTGCGGCCGTGGCGCTCGAGATGGCGGCGGCGGACGGTGGACGACTCGACGCGGTCGTGCTGTCGTCGTGCCCGTGGGCGGACGCCGAGTACCGCGCCGGTCACACGGGCGCGGGCGGGGTGGACTGCGCCGAGCGCGTCCCGGACGGCGCCCACCTGCGGGTGCTGTGGGATCTGCGTCGTCCGTACTATCCGGACCCCGTCACCGACCTGCTGGACCGGTTCGTTCACGACGCTCTCTCGTTCGGGGTGGACCCGGCCGAGGGACACCGTGCGTGCGGTCGGTACCGGATGGAGGATCGGATCGGCTCCGTCACGGTGCCGGTTCTGCTGATCGGTGCGGGTGCCGACCCCTTCTCGATGCCGGCCCTCCCGAAGTTGCGAACCGGTCTGACGGCCGCACCGTCGGTGACGCAGGTCGTGATCGAGGACGGCACCGTGGCCCTCGTCGAACGGCACGCGGATCGGGTCGCGACAGCGGTGTGCGAGTTTCTGGCGAATGTGAACACCACCGCCCCGCCGGTGACGGCGGACACCCTGGTCGCGCGGCATTTGTAAACTCTGTGAAACCGGTCCGCTGGACGGAACGTGTGACGTGCGTCTCGGGACTTCGGTCCCTAGCGTCAGTGGCACCGACAGGGTTACACCGCTCGGGCCTCCGAGTCGGAGAGAACCCCAGAGTGTTAGGAGGCCGCAGTGACGACAGCGATGCAGCGATCGGTCGATCTCGGTTCGGTGGTGCCGATCCAGGCGGCGCGAGGACAGGGCGGTGAGATGTCGTCGGTGCTGGGAAAGACCCGCTCGATCCTCGACGCCTTCGACAGCGACCACAGCGATCTCTCGCTCACCGAACTGACGCGCCGCAGTCGGGTCGCGAAGGCCACGGTGCACCGTCTCGCGGGGGAATTGGTCGAGTGGGGTCTGCTCGAGCGGGCCGGCACGAAGTACCGCCTGGGGTTGCGTCTGTTCGAGCTGGGGCAGCTGGTGCCCCGGCAACGGATCCTCCGTGACGCGGCGCTCCCGTACATGGAGGACCTGCTGCTCGCGACACAGGAAACCGTGCACTTCGCGGTGCGCGACGGCATCGACGTCCTCTACATCGAGAAGATCATCGGCCACCGCGGGCTCAACCAGCAGTCCCGCGTCGCGGGCCGACTCCCGTTGTACTGCACGGCCACCGGGAAGATGATCCTGGCGTTCTCGCCGCAGTCGGTGTTCGACGAGGTGGTCGAGCAGGGCTTCACCGCGCTCACCGCGCGGACGACGATGTCGGTGTCGGTCCTGCGTCAGCAGCTCGACCGGATGCGCAAGGAACAGCTAGCGGTCGAGGTCGAGGAGACACGCCTCGGCTACATGAGCGTCGCGGTCCCGGTCTTCAGTGGTCCCACCACGATCGCCGGGGCGCTGTCGGTGACAGGTCCGACGGTCCGGCTCAACGTCAGCCGGGTGACCGGTGCGCTGCGTACGGCGGGGATGGGTATCAGCCGCGCCCTGCACGCGATGAAGTGCACGCATTCGCCTGCCGACCAGGCGATGGCCTGCAGCCCCACGATGTGTTCGTTCAACGGTTGCGGTAAGTAGGTGACGCGGTCAGCGGCCGGGAGCGATCCCGGCCGCTTCCGCGTCCCACGTGTTCGGCCCGACGCCGCGTTCCCGCAGTGCCGCCTTGCGTACCTTGCCCGTCTCCGTGAGCGGTAGCGCCTCCACGACGTCGATGTACCGGGGAAGGGCGAAGTACGCGAGAAGGGGCTCGGCGAACCGGCACAGCTCGGCGGGTTCGACGCGGTGCCCGGGCCGGACGACGACCGCCGCCATCACCTCGTCCTCGGCCAACTGCGACGGCACCGGGAACACCGCCACCTGCGCAACCGCAGGATGCTGCGCGAGCACGTCCTCGACCTCGGTCGACGAAATGTTCTCCCCGCGCCGCCGGATCACGTCCTTGATCCGGTCGACGAACCGGAACCAGCCGTCGGCCTCCCGCACCACGCGGTCGCCCGTGGCCAGCCATGCTCCGGGCGCAGCGGGCGGGTCACCGAGGTAGCCGAGTGCGAAGGCGCCGTCGAGTTCGGTGCGCACCAGCAGTTCGCCGGCGATGCCGTCCGGGACGGGGCCCCCGGCCGGGTCGACGACGAGCGCGTCGTATCCCGGCATGACCGTGCCGAGGTAGCCCGCGCGCCGGTCACCGGGAACGGTCCCGAGCACCAGATTGGTCTCGGTGGTTCCGAATCCGTCGATCAGCTCGACACCGAACCGTTCCCGGAACGGCCGCCACAGCCGCTCGGGTGTCGCGGGGGAGAGCGCACGGGTCGCCCGATGTGCGCGATCGTGTGGGGACGGCGGACGACCGGCGAGCATGGCGACCATCGCGCCGAGCAGATACACGACGGTCGCGTCGGCGTCGGCGACGCGGCGCCAGTACTCCCGCACCGAGAAGTGCCGGCCGAGAACGAAGGTGCCGCCCGTCACCACGGCCTGGAAGAACGCATTGATGGCGTTGGTGTGGAACAGCGGCAACCCGTTGTAGAGCACGTCGTCCGGGCCGAGGCCGAGTGAAGCGCCCACACCCTTTCCCCACCACAGGAACTGTGCGTGCGGGCACTCCACGCCTTTCGGCATCCCCGTGGTGCCGGAGGTGAACAGCACTGCCGCGGGGGTGAGGGCCGACAGCCCTTCGGCCGGTGGCAACGGCCGCGAATTCGGTTGCGGCGCCCGTTCGGTGCCGACGATCCACAGCTCGCCTCGGAAGCCCGCTCCCTCGACGCGGGCGACGTACTCGGGTTCAACCAGTACGTGCCGGGCACCCGACACCGCGAGGACATGACGCAGCGCGTCGCCGCGGAAGGCGGTGTTCAGCGGCACCGCGACGGCGCCGAGCCAGGCGCACCCGAGGATCAGATCGATCGCCTCGACGCGGTTCGTGGTCATCGCGGCGACGGGATCACCACGCCGGATCCCGCGACGTGCGAGCGACCCGGCCATGGCGCCCGCGCGGTCCACCAGTTCGCGGTAGGTCACTCGCACGTCGCCCGCCCGCAGCGCGGTGTGGCCTCCGCGCCGGGCGGCACGGTCGAGGAGCAGCGCCGGGATCGTCATCGGGCCCGGCAGCGGCAGTGCCCCGGTCACATGGTCACGGGACGACGACGGCACGGCCGGCGACCTTGCCCTCGCGCATCAGATGCAACGCGTCGGCGATGTCGTCGAGCGGGAACTGCTGGACCGCGAGGCGGATGTCGCCGGCCACGAGGCGGGCGATCATGTCGGGGGCGAGCTCGGCTTGGCGGGCGGTCTTGCGAATCATGTTGACGGGCAGGATCGCAACGTCACTGAGCAGCCAGTTCGGCAGGTCGATCGTGAGCTGCGTGCCGAGGGTGTAGCCGATCAGTGCGGCTCGCCCGCCCGGCACGACACGGGCGAGAAGGTGCGGCAACGCGTCCCCGCCGAGCGTGTCGATCAGGACGTCCGCGACCGGATCCGGACCGAGCGCATCAGCCACCTCCGCGCCGCGCCCGACGACCGGCCGGACGCCCTCCGGCAGCAGCGCGACCTGATCCTCGCGGGGCACCACCCCGATCACTTCGGACGCCCCCGCCAGCTGTGCGAACTGGGCGGCCATCGCCCCCACCGCACCGGAGGCTCCCGCGACGATCACGCGTTCGCCCACTCGGACGTCGGCAACATCGTGAACGGCGACGTAGCCGGTGGTGCTCGGCAGCAGGAAGGTCGCCGCGACCGCGGGGTCGAGTCCCGAATCGAACGGCGTGAACGCCTTGTCCGAGGCCACCACGAACTCGGCCCAGCAGCCGTTCTTGAACAAACCGACGCCGCCGCCGCGCACCAGGACCGGGGTCCCGGGCTCGAAGGTGTCGGACTCGACGACGGTGCCGGCACCGTCCGTGCCACCGATGTGCGGCAGTCGAGGACGGACGTCGAAGTTGCCGCTCGCGACCGTCATGTCGAGGTGACCGAGTGCGGCCGCATCGATCCGGACGAGGGTCTGGCCGGCTTCCCGGGCGGGCACGTCGACGTCGTCGACCACGGGGGCCTGTCCGAAACTGTGGAGCCGGGCGGCGCGCATGGTTCTCCCTAAGTTTGTAGGTGTCTGGGGTTGGTGCCCTGGATGCCCAGAGCGGTGGGGTGTAGTTGATGGTTTTCTGCTTCGGTCGAGGCTCGGAAGGACTGGCTGCCCCGCCGCGCTGGACGCCTCCGGCTGCTGATTGAGAGCTTGTTGCGGATCGTCGCTGTTTAGGGATCTGTCGGCGGGGTTGTCCACGGGCACGAACTGCGAGGTCAGGAGCACGCAGATGACAACTCGGCCAGAGATATGGGTCGGGATCGACGTCGGCAAGACAGCGCATCACGCGTGCGCCGTCGACAATGCAGGCACGACGGTCTTCAGCCAGAAGGTCGACAACGACCAGGCCGCGATCGAAGCGGTGATCGCCCGCGCCGGCCGGATCGGCGATCAGGTGCGGTGGGCGATCGATCTGACCAGCCCGATGGCACTGCTGCTGATCAGCGTGTTGCTCGCCGCCGACCAGACGGTGACCTATGTGCCCGGCCGGGTGGTCAACACGATGACCCACGGATTCCGCGGCGAAGCGAAAACCGATGCCAAGGACGCGAAGGTGATCGCCGAGACCGCCCGCCTGCGCCGAGACCTGAACCAGGTCACCATGCCCGACGAACTGGTGGTCGGACTGACCCAACTGACCGGCTACCGCACCGACCTGATAGCCGACTGGGTCGCCGGAATCAACCGGCTGCGGTCGCTGCTCGGATCGATCTTCCCGGCACTGGAAGCCGCGTTCGACTACTCGACCCGCACTCCACTGATCCTGGTCGCCGGTATGTGCACCCCCACCGAGATCCGCGATGCCGGAACGGTAGGGGTCACAACACATCTTGCTGACCACGGCGCCTGGAAGCCGGCCATCGCGAAAACCGCGGCCACGGCGGTCGAGGCGGCGCAGCGGCAGACGCTGACCCTGCCGGGCGAAGCCGACACCGCGATGCTGATCAAGCGCATCGCCCGCAAGCTCCTCGATCTCGATCGCGAGATCAAGGACACCGACAAGCTCATCACCACCCGATTCCGACAGCACCCGGGGGCGCGGATCATCGAATCCCTGCCCGGCATGGGACCGGGACTGGGCGCCGAGTTTGTTGTCGGCACCGGGGGCGATCTGGCCGGCTTCGCCAGCGCTGGACGCTTGGCGTCCTACGCCGGGCTGGTACCCGTTCCCCGTGATTCCGGTCGGGTCGCCGGGAACCTGCGCCGCCCGAAACGCTACAACCGGCGCATGCGCAGGGTGTTCTACATGGCAGCCCTGTTCAGTCTGCGGTACGAGAACGGGCCGTCGCGGCGGTTCTACGACCGTAAACGCGGCGAACGGCAGATTCATACCCAAGCCCTACTGGCCCTGGCTCGGCGCCTGGTCGATGTCCTGTGGGCACTGCTGCGTGACGGCCGAGAATTCAGCGTCGACCATCCCGCTGTGGCTTGACACCATCATTGAGAGTCCTTCTTGGATCTTTCGAGCAGTGAACCGGTCGGCGGACCGGGTGGATCGGACGTCGGGTCAGGTCAGCACGCCGTCGGCGCGCAGGCGGGCGATGGTCTCCGGCGGGTACCCGGCGACGTCGCGCAGCACGTCGTCGGTGTCCGCGCCGAGCAGGGGCGCCGCACGGCGGACGGTCACCGCGGCGCCCACCCGCACCGGTGCGCCCTCGTGCAGGAAGCGACCGACCTTGGGATGGTCGCCGGGAACGTAGTACCCGCGTGCCCGCAGGTGTGGGTCGCTGTCGACCAGGTCGCGGCCGTTCTGGACGACACCGGCGGGAACTCCGGCGGACTGGAGGCCGTCGGCGACCGTCTCGGCGGGCAGGGGTGCCGTCCACGCCGCGATCGCGTCGGCGATCTCGGTTCCATGTTCGCGGCGTCCCGCCGCGGTGCGGAACCTGTCGTCGTCGGCCCAGTCGGGACGTCCGAGCACGTCGCACAGGTGTCGCCAGTCGGTGTCGTCGCGAATGGCGATTGCGCACCAGCGGTCCGGGCCGAGACATCGGAAGACCCCGTGCGGCGACATCGTGGGGTGCGAGTTGCCGATCGGGACCGGGAATCGTCCGGTGCCGGTCGCCTGCACGACGCTGGTGCCCATGTGCGAGGCCATGGCCTCCAACTGCGACAGGTCGACGTGCTGGCCCCGGCCTGTGCGGTCCCGGTGCTCGAGTGCGGCGAGGACGGCGGTCGCGGCCTGCAGTCCCGCCACGATGTCGCCGTGCCCGTAGATCACGCCCACCACCTGGTCGCTGTTCCAGCCGGTGAGGGCAGTCAAGCCCGTTGCGGCGGAGACGATGTCGGCGTACGACACCCAGCCGCTGCGCGGTCCGGTGTGGCCCATGCCGGACATCGAGACGTACACGATGTCGGGGCGCAGTTCGCGCAGTCGCTCGTACCCGACGCCCATCTTCTCCATGACGGTGGAACTGAAGTTCTCCACGACGACGTCGCTCTGCGCGATCAGGTCGGCGAGGACCTCGAGGCCGGCGGGGGAGCGGGTGTCGAGGGTGATGCTGCGCTTGTTGCGGTTGACGTCATTGAAGTACCCGCTCGTGTCCGGGTCGTCGTGCGGTCCGCGGGACAGGTGCATGAACGGCGCGAACCGCGTCGGATCCGGCCGGCCGAGCGACTCGACCTTGACGACGTCGGCGCCGTGATCGGCGAGGATGCGGGTGCAATATGGCCCGGCGAGCACCCAGGTCAGGTCGAGCACTCTGATGCCGTCGAGCGGCAGGGTGCTCGAATTCTGCTCGGGCGCCGAATCTTCTGGTACCCGACAGTCGTCGAGCAGGGCTTGGTGCTCACCCGGCTCCGCCACCACGAGATCCCGGGCGCGCGCCCCCTCGGGGAACGCGAACCCGAAGCCGAGATCGCGGGTCACGCCGTCGGGTGAGACCACGTCGACGAAGAAGTCTCGGTCGTTCAGCTGCGGGTTGACGAGCAACTCGTCCGGCCGGTCGACGGCCGACCACGGCAGCTTGCGCGACTGTGCCGCGACCGCGAACTCCTCCTTCGTCCACTTGTCGAGGAAACGCTGTACCACCTCGAAGACGTGTTCCTGGTGACGCTTTCGCTCCACCGGATCGCCCCAGCGGGGGTCGGTGAGGTCGTCGGCCGCGCCTTCCTCGACGAGCCACGCCAGCAGCGCGTCCCACATGCGGGGGCTGCCGCCCAGCCCGCCGCCCAGGAAGCCGTCGGCGGCACGGAACAACCCGTGCGGCACCAGCGGGTGCACCCGTCCGGGGCGCGGCGGCACCCGGTCCTCGTGCAGATACGCGAGCGTCCCCGCCTCGAGGCTCGCGGCGACGCACTCCTGAGCGGAGACGTCGATCGCCGGTACCGGGCCGAGTCGACGCGCGCGCAGACCGAGCAGTGCGCCGATCGCGGCGTTCACGCCCGCCAGCTGCTCGGCCTGTCCCTCGGGAAGCAGCAGAGGAGGGCCTTCCGGGTCGCCCACCTGGGCCAGCATGCCACCGAGTGCGGCGACGGTGAGATCCGTTGCCGCCCAACTCTTGCGCGGTCCGTCGACGCCGAACGGGGTCACCCGCACATGGACGGTCGAATCGGCGGGCACCGAGACCGGTTCGGCGCCCGGGGCGCTGCCGTCGAGGAAGACGTCCGATGCGGCGACCAACCGTGCGAGATCACCGCGTCCGGCGTCCGACCCGAGATCGAGTACGACGGATTTCTTGCCGGCGTGCCAGTGGCCGTACGCGTGCCCACCGAACTCGTGCCGGCTGGGATCGCCGTCGGCCGGTTCGACGAGCACGACGTCGTAGCCGAGGCCGACGAGGATCCGTCCGGCGAAGCGGGTGAAGGGGCTCGAGAGTTCGACCACCCGGATTGCGGATTCGACCACGGCTGCTCCAATCGGTGACGCGGGTTCTTCGGTGAGTGCGCCGACACTATGGCGATGCCGGGCCCCGGGAAACGATTCCGTTCTGCTGACCGAACCGGGCGCGATCCGGCCGGCAGAACGGATCGATCATTCGGTGTCGGTGTGCTCGGACACCCAGCCGTGCAGCATCACGGTGTCGGTGTCGACAGAACCGGTGATCTTGCCCTGGCCGCGGAAGAAGGTGACCAGGTCGTCGGCGCGGGCCGTGTCGTCGGCGGTGAAGTCGCGTCCGACGAAGTCGATCTGGGTCACTGTGCGCTTCGCCTCCGCCGGGTCCATCTGGATCGCCGACGAGATCGCCGCGGCCGCGCGGTCGGGATCCGAGTTCACGATCGCGGCCGCGTCGGCGACCACCGCAAAGACTCGAGCCGCCAGATCCTCGTTCGCGGCCAGCCACGACTCCGAGGTGAGCAGCCACTGCGAGTACCGGGCGCCGAAGTCGCCGCTGGTGCCGACGACGCGGCCCCCGGTGGCGACGGCCTGCGCGACCCACGGATCGAACGAGATGAAGCCATCGATATCACCGCGGGCGAGCAGTGCCGGCTGTTCCGGCGGGCTGGTGCTCACCAGTTTCACGGCCGCCGGGTCGAGGCCCACACTGCCCAGGTACGCGTCGGTGAAGTACAGGCCGATACCGGGGAACACGCCCATCGTCTTGATCGACTGCGGCGTGACGCCGGGGCGGAGCACCACTTGGAAGTAGCGGTCGGATTCCTCGTAGACACCGAGTGCGCGCAGGGACGGGTTGGCGGCCATCACCGTCAACGCGGTCGAGTCGGCGTTGCCGGACATCTCGGAGGTGCCGGCCACGACATTCTGGGCGCTCGCGGCGCCGCCCTCGGTCTGGATGATCTGCACGTTCAGGCCGGCGGCCTCGAACAGGCCTTCCTTCTCGGCGACGAAGAACGGTGCGTACGACGGATCGACGCCGACCGAGATGCGGACCAGCCCGTCGGGAGCGGACGCCGCCGACTCGGACGCCGGCCGGGAACATGCGGTGGCGACGACGGTGACTGCGGCGAGTGCCGCGACGGCGGCCAGTGCGCGGCGCCGGAATCTGGATGTCATGGGTTTCCTTCGTGGTGGGGGGATCGGTGCGCGCTCAGCGGCCCGTGAACGACGGTGCCCGCTTGTCGAGGAAGGCCTGCAGTCCTTCGGCGGTGTCGCGGGTGCGGATCAGTTCGAGAACGGCGGCGAATTCGACATCGAGCGCTTCGTCGAGCGGAAGCGTGCGGCCCGCTTCGACGATGTGCTTGAGCATCCCGATCGTGCGCGTCGGTTTCGCGGCCAACTCGGTCGCGAGTTCGTCTATGCGGGAATCGAATCGGTCGTCCGGAACGACCTCGTCGACCAGGCCGATACCCAGGGCCTCGGTGGCGGAGAGCCGTGCCCCCTGGATCATGAGGAGCTTCGCGCGATGCGCTCCGAGGAGCCGGGGTAGTCGCTGGCTACCACCGGCACCGGGGAAGAGCCCGAGTCCTATTTCGGGGAAGCCGATGGTCGCCGACTGCGCCATCACCCGGACGTCGCACGCGAGCGAGAGTTCCGCACCGCCGCCGAGCGCATGTCCGTTCAGTGCTGCGACAACGGGTTTCGGTGCGGCCTCGAGGAGCTTCTGCACGTCGGTCCACGGCCGCATCGCGCGCTGCGTCTCCTCGGTGAGCTCACGCATGACGCGGATGTCGGCACCGGCGACGAAGAATCGACCCGTCCCGCGCACGACGATGCAGCGCACGTCGGGATCGGTGACGAGCGGAGGAAGGACGGAGAGCAATTCGGCGATCAACGCGGGATCGAACGCGTTGGCGGGAGGCCGATCGATCGTGACGGTGGCGACGCCGTTCGCGGAGGTCACGGCGAGACACTCGGGGGTGGGTGGGCTTTCTGTCGTCATGGCGGCTCCAGGTCTCGGTGAGTCGGGTGCGGTGAACCCGTTGAGAGGAGCCGAGTATCGACGGGAGGTGGCGTGCTGGGCACGACCGTCGGTCCGGTGGGCGAACCGGAAATGTCACCGTAACGAGCGGCGGCGCGTCTCGGTCACGTCAGGCGGGCTCGGGTGAATGTACTCGGCCCGCCGCGGGACGGCAATCGACCCGGAAGACGCGAATGCGCGGTGCGCGGGACCTCCCCCTGCTCGCACACCGCGCACTCGCGCCGTGACCCTGCCCGTCAGAGTAGGTGGACCTTCTTGTACAGCACCTTGGACGGCCCGCCGACCAGACCGACGCTGTCGAGGAAGCTCATGAGCTTCGAGCCCGACGTGCGGATCTTGTCGTGGTGGTGCTTGTTGGTGCGCGCGACCTCGGGCGCCCGGTCCTTGTCGAGACCGGCGTTCACGCACACGTCGGGGTGAATCATGCTCTTCATGACGAAGTAGACGGTCGCGGCGGTGCTGACGCGCTCGAACGCGCGGCGGGCACGGGAAGCGCCCTGCAGGCGGCGTGTGACCTCTTCACGGGCGAAGCGGATGTGCCGCGCCTCCTCGAGAACGTGAATCTTGCTGACGGTGCGTGTAATCGGTTGGACGCGTTCGTCTTCATGAAGTCGCGCTGCATCATGTCGAGGATCTCCTCGGCCGCCATGACGCTCGCGTACGCGTTGGCACCACGGAACAGGCCACCCCACAGTCGGCCGGCCCGGTGGATGAACGTGATCGGGCCGTAGTTGGGCATCCCGAACTTCTCGCCGTGAACAAACGAGCCGAACCGATCTGGAACCCGACTCGGGACACCACCTCGTGGCGAGCGATCTGGCAGTACACCCGCAAACGTGCCGTCCGCGACAACCAGACATTGAACGCGCAGGAAGCACGGGCGCGGGCGGTGGTTGACGGCACTCACAGGGCAAAGGCCACCCGATTCGTCAGGACCACCACCGCCGGGCAGCAACTCGAGGACGCCGCTCTGGCCCGGGCCCGGTCCCTGGTCGGGCTCAAAGGCTATGTCACCAACATCCCGGCCACGCTCATGGAACCCGGTGAGGTGATTGGCAAATACCACGACCTATGGCATGTCGAGCAGTCGTTTCGGATGTCGAAGACCGATTTGCGGGCACGGCCGATGTTCCACCGCCCCCGCGACGCAATCGAAGCGCACCTGACCATCGTCTTCGCTGCTCTTGCGGTCGCTCGCTGTGTCCAGGACCAGACCGGCATCGCGATTGCAAGGCTGGTCAAACAACTCCGGCCGCTACGCACCTCCACCATCGCCATCAACGGCGCCGTCCAGGACTTCCCACCGCAGATCTCGGCCGCTGAACAGGAGATTCTCACCCGTCTCGGGTTCGAATCGGGACACTAAGCCAAATGTCCTAACTCGGGTGGGATATCTCGTGCACCGCATCGACGCGCACCCGTGGACCTCGACCGGCGACATGTACGACGCTCTCGCTGAGACCTTGTCCTACCGCCGTTCTTATGGCGGGAGCCTCGACGCGCTCGCGGATGTGTTCGCCGATGTGGGCACCTATCTGTTCGGCAGCGACCCCGCCACCACCGGCACGGTCCTGGCGATCGCCGGATTCGACACTCTGCTCGGCCTCGATCCTCGCACCGCGCACGTGCTTCTCGACAATTTCGCCCGACAGGCACGCCTGGCCGGCTTGTACGGCCATCCCATGCTGTGTCTGATCGAAACCCGTGCCACCGACCTTCCGCCGGTCGGCGGAATCGGCATCTACCGTGGCAGCGTCTGGGATGCCGAACCGGATCCCCCACGCCCGTTCCACCCCGACGACCTGCTCGAGTACACCCTGCACGTTGTCACCGCCGATGTAGTCGGCTACCTCGTCGCCCTCCGAACGGTGTTGACCGACCTTCTTGCACCTATCGGACGCTGGCAGATCAGCGACCCCCACCGGATCACCGATCCCAGGGTGATGGGCGATGCCCGAGTCAACGCCCAGCACCGACCGCAACCACTCGCCCCGGACGACGAGTTGTGGCACATCCGCATCGGGATCCGCGGCTCAGGCGATGAAAATCAACTCGGCGACCACCTCGTCCACGCCCACCACGACGCGGGGCTGCATTTCGAGGGACTCTTCTCGCACCTCTACGCCGCCGGCACCACCGAGCACGCGCAGGCATCGAGCAGGTATCCGAACCTGCACGACTGAACCCGCAGAAAGAAGGGGCTCGAGATACCGGTCGCGACCAGAGCAGACGACCCTCAACGGATCCGGGCATCCGGACGCCCCGCGCCGATCGAGGTCCACACCCTGCTCCGACCCGAGAACCTCGCACCGGGGCTTGTTCGCCCGGGCAGACGGGTGCGCCCTGACAGACGGGTGCCACACGACGCGCTCCGCGGACTCGGGTGGGTTTGTGAACTGGCGTGTCCGTCGCGGTTAGAGTGTGCACGGTGACTCCGTGCCCGAGAGCGTCGCCTCTCGGATTTGCCGAGTGCACGGAGATAGTCATGTCGTTCGACAACGAACACTCCCGCCCCCAGGATCTGGAGACTTCCTCGGTTGTGCCTACGCCGCGGCGTCTGTTGACGGTGGTGGTCGACGGGTGGGTGGTCGAAGACCGATCGATCGTGCCCCCGAAGGTGGGGAACACGGTGTCGGTGGCGTTGCAGTTCCACCGGTACACACCGGATCCGGCCGATCCGCGGACCTGCACGGTGCGAGCCTGGGCGCAACCGCTCGAGGCGGACGCGCCGCCGATCGTCGACAGTGACGGGCGGTGGTGGTGGACGATGATGCTGCGCGGGGACGGGTGGAGCGCCGTGTGCCAATCGGAACGGCCGCTGATCGAGCATGTCGAGGTCACCGGGATGTTCTTCGCCCATACCGAGCGCGGCAGCGGCACCGCCCGCGGGTTGGTGCGGCGGGTGCAGTTGATGACCGGCGAGACCACCTTCGATCCCCACACCCGCAGTTGGGCAGCGGTGGCGGACGAGGACATCCGGTACACCGACATCGACGCCTCGCCGCGGTGGTTCGAGCGCCCCGACCCACCGGACCCCCCTCCCGCTGGCCATGGTGTCGTGCATCAGCTGGGGGTGCTGATCGAGCTGGATCTCGATGCCGCCGAACCCGCCTCATTGCGGCCGCGGGTGCGTCCCGGTGTCATCAGCAGCCACGGCGGGATGTTGTGGGTGCTCGACCGGCAACTGCCGGTCCTGCTGCAGATCGACGACCCCGCCGGCACCGCGGCAGTGACCGAGCATCTTCTGCCCCTCTCGATCGCCGCCACGGCCGGCTCACCGCCCCGGGGGCAGGTGGTTGCCGACGCGTCGGGCTGCTGGATCGTCGCCGAGCAGACGGTACTGCGCTGCACCCTCGACATGGCCGGCGCCCTCGAAGTGCACCGAATCGATCTGGGCCACCGCATGGCAGCGGCCGCGGCCTGTGGCTCGGTGCTGCTCACCGCCGGCGCGGGCGTGTTCCTGCTGCACCCCGATATCGAACCGCTGAGGGTGGAGTTGCCGACCGCACGATGGGTGGCGGCTACCGCGGAAGGGTTCATCGCGGTGGTGCCGACCGTGCCCGAGGGCGGGGCGGCGGCGTTCCCACGGACCTATCGCATGGTGCGCATCGATGTCGACGGCACGGTCACCGACGGACCGCAGATGCCGTTGTCGTTTCCTGTTCGTGTCGGCTCCACCGGTGACCGGATGGCCATCTACGATCGCCGCAGTGTGGCGGTATCGATCGGTGCGGATCTGACGAGCACGCCTGTGCCCGCTCTCCCAGCTCGGCCGCTGATGCTCGGCGGAGCCGGGGACTATCTGTGGATGACCACCCACCGTCCCGACGGCACCGGAAAAACAGGATGGTGGCCGTTCAACAGCCCGCACGAGCTTCCGGCCCGCGAGCACGGGCGGTGGCTGCTGGTGCTGCTCGATCCCGCCACGCACAGGGTCGTCGCGGCGGCGGCGATCGACGATCCGGAGCCAGCAGTGACGATCGACGAACAGAAAAGGGTGTGGGTGGCCACCGCTCGGGGCGTGTACCTGCTCGATCCTGCCGGCACACTCGTCGAACTCGATATTGCTGCACCGCTGCGCACCGAGTAGATCTGCCCCGCCCGTCGGGTGTGGGGTCGAGATCCTGTCTCCCCGCCGCACCCGGACCGATGCTCGTCGGCGCGCAATGGCCGTCGAGAGACGTGGACAGGTTGCGTACGACGACGTCGGTGAGATCATCGCAGTGAACGGTCAGCAACGGCCGGGCGCGTCGTCAGCGGAAGTGTCTGTGGCGTCGATGAACAACTGCATCATCTCGAAGGACCGGTCGGCAGCATCATCGATGGTGAAGATGCGGTCGAGGAGCTCTTCCACAGGGAGGGGTTTGGGTATTTCCCGGTACTGACTGTCGACGCGACCGATGCGGAGACGAGTGCTGGTGTCGATACACTCCAGAACCGGTCGGACAGCCTCCCGCCCAGCCACCCAGGATGATGTTCCTAGTAGGTGCAGCACGCCCGCGATGGACACCCAGTCACGCATCTCACGGAGTTCAGCCAACAGTTGTTTCTCGAGACTGGCTTGATCAGGCATTACTGCTCGTTTCAGAATGAGGACGGCATCGTTCAGGGCACCGGTTCCCATACCAGCCGATCGTCTTCGATGTACGGCTGATATCTCGCCCATTCGGACATGCGCATCGCCATCGGAGCATTGCGTTCGAGGCAGGATGCGAGATTATCGAGCATCGCGCTGAGCGATCGCCACAGCGGCAGCCGGTGAACCCAGTCCTGGTCCGGCCAGAGGTTGACGCTTGCGTGCAGCGGGCCGTACCGGGTGTCGACGAACAGGGTGTCGGCATCCCTGCGGGCGAACGGAATGAACCCGGGCAGCATGATCGCCGTGGGTGAACCCGCCGGTTGTGCCATCTCCTCGGCGATGCCATCTCCCGCCTCGTGCATCTGCTCCCTGGCCAGGCGTTGCCACAGTGCGTGTACCCGCACCACTCGCTCGAGCGACAGCAGCTCGAAACCGGGCGGGAGCAGCAGCATTCCTCGTCGATCATCGGCGGCGGCCACGTGTCGGTACAGCTCACGGACCTCCGCCGGCCACGGGCACGTCGCGTCCTCGGCAACGGCAACGTCCTCGGCTGAGGCACCGACATACTCCACCCGCAGATTTGTCGTCAGTAGCGGGCGCAGTCGATTCCACTGACGCTCTATGGAGGTGGGTGGAGTCGAGGTCGCCAGCCGATGCACGTCGTCGCTGTCCGCGGCCAGCAGGATCTGCCGGATCGTGTGCGAGTCGAGGTCGTGGTGGCTCACGACGAGCAGCCTATGGTGTGGGTCGGCGATGTATGCACTATCTACGTCGGGCAGAGTGCCCATGTGGCTGATGATCTTGTTGCTGACGATGTGGGAGCGAATGCACCTTTGTTGCCGCCTCATCCCGCCATGTATCGGGTCGTCGTGGTGGCGGCGATCGACGATCCGGAACCAGCAGTGACGATCGACGAACAGGAAAGGGTGTGGGTGGCTACCAAGAAAGACGTGCTTCTCCTCGATCCTGCCGGCACACTCGTCGAACTCGACATCGCTGCACGGCTGCGCACCGAGTAGATCTGTCACGAGCCGTGACTCGCCCGGCAGCAGGGCACGCCGGGGATACGTCCCCCTCGCCGGTCGAGTGCGCAGTCGAGATCCTGGAACCTCCGCATGCAGGGTTAGCGCAGTTCGGTGTGCAGTGGTCGCCGAAATTCACTGGGGACGTGGTGGATCTGCCTGGTGATGGGTGAGGAGTTCGGCGAGGGTGATGGGTGGCGGGAGGGTGCCGGTGGGGGTGTGCACGGCGATGATGGCGTGGTTGTCGGTGATCCACACGGTGCCGTGACCGTCGAGGGTGACATCGGGTGTGGGGGTGTGGATTTCGGTGCGGGAGATAACTTTTCCGGTGGAGTCGGTGAGGCTGAGCAGCCAGTACCGGCGGTTGTCGTGGAGGTCGCGGTCGGGGTCGTGGTGTTCGACCCAGATGTGGGTGCCGACGGTGCCGCCGGACAGACCGGGCAGCGGCCAGCGCGCCGGGGGTTCGGTGTGCAGGTCGGGGTGGAGGGTGCGGATGGTGCCGCGTAGGTCGATGATGGCGGCCGGCTCGGGGGTGAGGACGGCGTAGTCGTCTATCTCGTCGAGAGGGGGACCGACGGTGACGTGTCCGTCGAGGTAGGCGGCGACGACGACGGTGGTGATCGGCCACGTGTCGCGCTGGCGCATGAGAATGCGGAAGCCGTCGTCATAGGCGGTGACCGCGCTGATGGTCCCGGCCGGGACGGTGGTGTCGTCGTGGTGGGACTGCCCGTCGGGGTGCCACAGGCCGATGCGTGTGGCGGTCTTCTCGTGAGTGCAGGTCAGCAGGGTTCCCTCGTGTGCGGCCGAGGCATCGACGCGGCGGTCGTCGCGGCGCTGCACCGCACCGGTGGTGCTGATCCGGAAGATGCCGTACCAGCCGGCGATCCAGCATCCTTCCGGGTCGGCATGCAGCCGCCAGGGGGTACTACCGGGTTGCGGGGCGATCGGGGCGGGCAGCACGAACGGGCGCGCCTCGGTGGGATGGTCGAGGTCGATGCGCGCGATCAGGGGGAGTTGTTCGTCGGCGGCCCACAGCATGCGCCCGGCGGCGGAGATAGCCCGCGGGATGATCGAGGGGCGGATCGGGAGCGGTGGCACATCGTCGAGGTCGAGGTCGGCGAGGATGCCGGGTTCGTGCCGCCCGGCACTGGCCGCCTCGTTCATGTTCCGTGCCGAGGTGACGCGGCCGCGGACCGAGCCGGTGGTGGCGTAGGCGAAGTCGCCGACGAACCGACCGGTGAGGCGGACACAGCCGGTGGCGGGACGTCGGCTGTACCAGGTCGCCGACCAGCCGTCGCCGCGCAGCAGGATCCGCCAGACCCACGAGCGCGGCATCGTGGCGGGCGCGTCGACGGCGGGTTCGAGGCGCGGGGGTGCGAGCGGTTCGGCGTCGGCGTCGATCGTCGACAGCGTCGGATCGTGAGGGTCAGCGGGTACTTCGTCGAACAGCAGCCAGAACACCCCGACCTGCCCGACGGTAGGCCGGGGGATCTGGCCGTCGAGGATGGCGTCCTGGCCTGCGAGCAGCCGCACCTGCCGGTGCGGACGCATCTGCGTGGGGTGGTCGGTCATCGGCATAGCTCCCGGGTACTCCGCCCGCCAGTGTGACGAAGAGAGCCAGCCTACACATCCCCCCGCACGCTGGGTTGTGGATGGTCGGAGTGCAGTGGCCAGCGATGACCGTAGGAAATAATGAGCCAGTGACGAGCCGAGGAGTGGTCCGCAGCTGGGACCTCGAACGCATGCACGGAGTGATCGACGGGGACGACGTGCCCGGCGGCTGCCTCGTACGCTTCGCTGCGGTCGCAGTCGACGGATTTCCCGCACTGAACCCCGGCGAGCCGGTCGACTTCGAGTGGCATCGGCTCGAGCACCCGACCTCGGGTTACGCCTACGAATGCACCCGAGCCTGGCCCGCAGAACAACAACCCGCCACCCGCGACCGGCACGTGTTCCGCACCGGACTGTGGACGATCCGCGCCGACGGCACCGCCGACACGCTCACCGTCGCCGCACCCGAACAGGATTCGCCCGCAGCGGCATTCGATGGGCAGACGACCGGCGTCGTGCGCCTGTGGAACGACGACGAAGGGTGGGGTGTGATCGACTCGCCGCACACCCCCCGGCGGATGCTGGGCGCACTTCAGCCACCTCGCCGTCGACGGATTCCAGACCCTAGAGCCAGGGGCCACGGTGATCGTGTCCTGGAGGCAGGTCACCGACCAGGACGGCTACCGCTACTGCGCCACCCGCGTCGAACCCCACCAGCCCTGACCGACGAACCAGTGCTGGTCGCGGCAGCTACACGGATCCCACGGGTCGACCATCGATGCGGATGACGGGCAGCCACGTCGCCAAGGTCCGGCCCAGTGACCCGACGAGACGTTCACCGAATACGCACAGGCTCTGCTCCCACGGCTGCCCGACGATGCCGTCACTGAAGTCCTCACGCAGAAAAATCGAGTAGTCCCCCTGGGGGTACGCCGATACTCGCCAGTCGGGGTGACGGGTGGCCGCGTGCACGGCCGCATCGAGCCGATAACAAAAGTCCTGCCGGACCAACACCACCCACATCGGATCCTCGGCGAACTCGGCGACGAAACACCGCAACGCCTCGGCGTTGACCGCATCGACGCGGCTGCGCCACACCCCCACCCGATCGTCGGGGACGGTGAGATCGACGGTGATCGACGGCGCCGGCTCGACGATCACCGGCCGCGTCGGCTCCCGCCCACCGGGCCGGAAACCGAACGCCTCGGTGAACCGCTCCCAGAGGAGCTGCTGATCGTCGAGCACCGCCCGTGCGGCGAGACGATCGCTGAGAGGCCGTGAGGACCGCGAGGCGCTCCCCATGCCCCCCGATACTACGCCCGGGGGACCTACACCTAACGGTCGGGCAGTCCGACGAGCCGTGCGCTCTCGCGCCACGACCGTTCGGCCTGCTCGTCGCTGCGAGCGAGCACCGACGGTTCGCCGCGGCGCAGTGCGAGATAACCCCCGGCCGTCCGGAACGTCGATGTCACCGAGAACGAGGTCTGCGAGCGTGTTCCCGGCTTCGGTCTGCGTGTTGAAGGTGTCCTGCACGATGCGGAGGAACATGCCGGCCCGCGTCCCGAGGCCGCGCCACGCCAGTCGCATCGGAGTGGGGAGTGCTCGTGCCAGACCGGTTCCGAAGACCTGGCCGGGATCGAAGGCGACCGCGGTGATCCGTCCGGCTCGAACTGCGTCGTCCGAGGCGTGCCCCGTTCGCACCCGAGATCCGTTCGGCGGTGATCGTCCCGAAACCCGACGTGTCTCCGGTCATGACCGTCGTGGACATGCTTTCCCCCTACGAGCGCGAGAGCCCTGCGGCTCGGCCTGCGAGTGCGCACGGCGATGAGAATCCGGGCCGGACAGGGTCTGCCTTCGTGACAGTGGAACACTTTCGACGACACGAGGAGTCACGATGCCCAGGATCACTCCGTGGTTGTGGTTCGACATGAACGCCGAGGAGGCCGCGAACTTCTACATCGGCATCTTCCCCAACTCCGAGATCGGTGAGATCACCCGCTACACCGAAGAGTCCACCGGAGGCGACATCCCGGTCCCGCCGGGGACTCCGATGACGGTCGAGTTCTTCCTCGACGGTCAGGTCTTCTACGGACTCAACGGGGGACCGCAGTTCCGGTTCTCCGAAGCGGTGTCCTTCCAGATCGACTGCGCCGATCAGGAGGAGGCCGACCACTACTGGTACGCGCTGACCGCCGACGGCGGCGAGGAATCCGCCTGCGGATGGTTGAAGGACAAGTACGGCCTGTCGTGGCAGGTGGTACCGAAACGGCTGAACGAACTGCTCGCCGACCCCGATCCGGAGGTCGCGAAGCGCGTGACCGCCGCGATGATGAAGATGCGCCGGATCGACGTGTCGGTGCTGGAGGCCGCCGCGCGCGGCTGATCGGCGCCCGAGCGCTGCGGTACGTTTCGGTGCATGACCACTCGCACCCAGCGGCTCGACGACCTGCCGTTCACCGGCAGACATCGCCGCCTGCTGACCGGCTCCGGCGTGGGCTGGGCCCTCGACGCCATGGACGTCGGGTTGATCTCGTTCGTCATGGCAGCCCTGGCCGTGCAGTGGGATCTGTCGTCGACGCAGCTCTCGTGGATCGGATCCATCGGCTTCGTCGGCATGGCGATCGGTGCCTCCCTCGGTGGTCTGCTCGCCGACCGCATCGGACGCCGGCAGGTCTTCGCCGCGACGCTGCTCGTCTACGGTCTCGCGACCGGCGCGGCGGCGCTGTCGACCTCGGTGGCGATGCTCATCGTCCTGCGGTTCGTCGTCGGACTCGGTCTCGGCGCCGAACTGCCGGTCGCGTCGACGCTGGTCAGTGAGTTCGCGCCCCGCAAGGTGCGAGGACGCGTGGTCGTGGCCCTCGAGGCGTTCTGGGCGGTCGGCTGGCTCCTGGCCGCTCTCGTCGGTTATCTCGTCGTTCCTGCCGGCGACAACGGGTGGCGGTGGGCGCTCGCCGTCGGGCTCGTCCCGGCTGCCTACGCCCTCGTCGTCCGGTTCGGCCTACCCGAATCGGTGCGCTATCTCGAGAGTCGCGGACGGCACGCGGAAGCCGAGGCGATCGTGCGCGACTACGAGCGTTCGGCCGGGGTCACCTCCGTGCCGGACGATGACGAACAACCCGGCCGACCTGTCGCCGAAGTCGAGCGTGTACCCCGGGGATCGGTATGGGCGCCGAACCTACGCCGCCGCACCGCGGCGCTGTGGGTCGTGTGGTTCGGCATCAACTTCTCGTACTACGGCGCGTTCATCTGGCTGCCGAGCCTGCTCGTCGCGCAGGGCTTCGACCTGGTCACCTCGTTCGGCTACACGCTGCTCATCACGCTCGCCCAGCTACCGGGCTACGGCGTCGCGGCGTGGCTGATCGAGGTGTGGGGACGTCGCCTGACTCTGGGGGTCTTCCTCGCAGGGTCGGCAGTCTCGGCGGGATTGTTCGGGCTCGCCGAGACTCCGTCGACGATCGTCGCGGCGGGTATGGCGCTGTCGTTCTTCAACCTGGGCGCGTGGGGTGCCCTGTACGCGATCGGACCCGAGCTGTATCCCACGCCGGTGCGGGGCGCGGGCACCGGTTCGGCGGCAGCCTTCGGGCGGCTCGCGTCGATCATCGCGCCGCTGCTGGTGCCGGTGCTGCTGGGCGCCGGCGGCAACGGTCTCGTCTTCGGTGCGTTCGCGGCATCGTTCGTCGTCGCCGCGGTCGCGGCATTCACGCTGCCCGAGCGGGCCGGGACGGTTCTCGACGAGAGGTGACGTCGGGAACCGCCCCGGCCGGTGCTCAGAGACGCTCGCGCAGTTCGACCTTGCGGATCTTGCCCGAGGCGGTCTTCGGCAGGGCACCGAAGACGATGCTGTCGGGAACCTTGAAACCGGCGAGCTGCGAACGCACATGCGCGCGCAGTTCCGCTTCGTCGGCACTCGCGCCGCTGCGCAGTGCCACGTAGGCGACGGGACGTTCGCCCCACTTCTCGCTCGGCGCCGCGACGACGGCGGCCTCGAGAACGGCCGGATGGCTGATGAGTGCCGCTTCGACCTCGACGGACGAGATGTTCTCGCCACCGGAGATGATGACGTCCTTCGCGCGGTCGCGGATCTCGATGTAGCCGTCCGGATGCATGACGCCGATGTCGCCGGTGCGGAACCAGCCGTCCGGCACGGCGCGGGCGGTCGCGTCCGGGTTGTTGTAGTAACCGAGCATCACGTTGTTGCCGCGCAGCGCGATCTCACCGGTCGTCTCACCGTCGGCGGGAACGTCGGATCCCATCGGGTCGACGATGCGGAGTTCGCCGGCCACGACGTTGCCCACGCCCTGCCGCGAGCGCAGCCGTGCCTTCTCGTCCTCGGGGAGGACGTCCCATTCCGAACGCCACTCGCAGATCGCCGCCGGGCCGTACGTCTCGGTGAGCCCGTACAGGTGCGTGATGTCGAGTCCGAGCGCGGTGCACCGCTCGATGAGGGCGGGCGCCGGCGGTGCGCCACCGATCGCCGCGACGACACGATGGTCGATGCCGCCCGCATTCGGGGCGTCGACCAGCGACGCGAGAACGGTCGGCGCGCCGCACAGGTGCGTGACGTTCTCGGTGCGCACGAGATCCCAGATCCGCTCGGGGTCGACCTTGGGCAGGCACACGTGCGTGCCACCGGCCGCTGTGACGGCCCAGGTGAACGTCCAGCCGTTGCAGTGGAACATAGGCAGCGTCCACAGATAGGTGGATCCGCTGTCGAGCCCGAAGTGCGCGACCATCGCCAGGGCCTGCAGGTAGGCGCCGCGCGCGTGGTACATCACGCCCTTCGGATCACCCGTCGTGCCGGACGTGTAGTTCAGGGCGATCATGGTGCGCTCGTCGGCGAGCGGCACGCACCGATGACGGGCGGCGGCGAGCTTGTCCTCGTAGTCGTCGCCGACGACCGTGATCGACGGCAGATCGGCCGTGGCCTCGCGGGCCAGGTCGGCCAGCGACTCCTCGACGAGCAGGACCCGGCTGCCCGAGTGCTCGAGAATGAACCGCAGTTCCGGCGCGGTGAGGCGCGTGTTGAGCGAGACGAGCACGGCGCCCGCGTAGAGCACACCGTAGTGCGCCTCGAGCATCAGCGAGGTGTTCGGCGCGAGTACTGCGACACGGTCGCCGGGCTCGACACCGAGAGCGTGCAGCATGCCCGACTGTCGCAGGCACCGATCGCGCAATTCGGCATAGGTGCGACGGATGTCGCCGTCCACCACTGCGAGGTCGTCACGGAAGACCCGGGCCGAGCGGTCGAGAAATGCCGTGGGCGTGAGTGTTTCGAAACTGAATTGCTCGGTCACGTCTGTCGGTGCTCCTTCGGATTACGTCGCGCGCGCACTCCCCATCGCGAACGATGATGCGCACACCTCCCCGTGTGCTGTGAGGGCGATGACCATTCTTCCAAGAGCCGTTACCGATCTTGAACAGGGTCCACCCCTTTTCCGTACCGGCTGAACGCTCCGTCTGCCGTTGACCGGACCCGGAATCCGGCGTTCACTGAGAGGCACCGTGCTCGTCCACGAGAGAAGGCGAGTGGTATGAGTGCTCGGCAGAACGAAGCCCGCCGAACCTCCCGTCCGGCGCGGCGGCCGACCGCGACGCGCGCGAGGGCCACGGAGACGGAGACTCCCGTCGAGCCTGTGCGGACGCGCAGCCGTCGACCTCGCGAGCCCGAGCCCACCGCGCGGCGTCGCACCCGCGAACCCGAACCCGCTGCACGGCGTCGGGACCGCGACCCCGGAACCGGCTCGCGGCGCACCTCGACCCGAACCTCATCCCGATCGACCACTCGGACATCGACCCGTTCGGACGCCACGCCCCGCTCTCGTGTGAAGCCGGCGCCTCCGAAGGAGAGACGACGACCGCGTCCGCCGGCGAACGACGCCCGGGCAGGGAAACCCACCCGCCCCGGACGTGAGCGGACACGATCCGAGCAGACCCGACCCGAGCAGGCACAGCCGGAACCCACATCGCTCCTCGAGAGGTTGAAGGATGCGCTGCGGGCCGGTGTCCGCAGCGCACTGGCCGAACTCCGGGGACTCGGGGCGAGACTGATCCGGAAGATCCGCGGATGGGTGGACTCGCTCCTCGGCGAGGTCACCAGCGGCGGCGTGGGATTGCAGGCGGTCCTCGCCGGCATCCGAGCCGCGCTGGAGGGTCGCAATCCGGCCCTCGCCGCGCTGGGCGGGCTGATTTCCGGACTCAGCACCAAGGCGAAGATCGGCCTGGCCGTCGTGATCACGCTGGTGCTGCTGCTCGGGCCGGTCCTGCTCGTGCTCCTTCTGCTGGCCGTCCTCGTCGCAGCGGTGATCAGCGCCTTCCGGTCCGCGGGGGACTGATCTGCCGGAACGACCGGTCCGTCTGCCGTGAGCAGACGAACCGCCGGTTCGTGCCCGCCGGGGGTCAGGCTGGCTGCATGACGACCACCGAACCACTCTCGTACCGGGACCAACTGGCCGACAGACTCTTCCGTCAGCGCATCCTGCGACTGACCGGAGAGGTGGACGACGAGATGGCCGAGCGCGTCTGCTCGGAACTCGTCCTGCTCGCCTCCGCCGACGACCGGCGCGACATCGTCCTGCACATCAACTCACCCGGCGGATCCGTCTTCGCCGGCCTCGCCATCTACGACACGATGCAACTCGTTCCCAACGACATCGTCACCGTGGCAGCGGGATTCGCCGCCAGTATGGGGCAGGTCCTGCTCGCGGCGGGCACCAAGGGCAAACGCGCGAGCCTTGCCCACAGCCGGATCATGATGCACCAACCGTCGGCCGGATTCTCGGGGACGGCCGTCGACATCGCGATCCAGGCCGAGAATCTCGAATACATGAAACTGCAGTCGCAGCAGATCCTCTCGGACGCCACCGGGCATTCACTCGAGGAGATCGAACGCGACAGCGACCGCGACCGGTGGTTCACCGCCGAACAGGCGCGCGAGTACGGCATCGTCGACACCGTCGTCGGGTCGCTCGCCGAACTGGCGCCGTTCGCCGCAGGACGGCAGATGGGACTGGGACGATGAGCACCTACACGATCCCCAACGTCATCGAACGCACACCGGCGGGGGAGCGGTCGTTCGACGTCTTCAGCCGGTTGCTCAACGAACGCATCGTCTTCCTCGGCACCGAGATCGACGACGGGGTCGCCAACGTCGTCATGGCTCAGATGTTGCACCTCGAGGCCGAATCCCCCGATCGGGAGATCGGGCTCTACATCAACTCGCCCGGCGGATCGTCCACCGCGATGCTCGCGATCTACGACACCATGCAATTCCTGCGCCCGAAGGTCGCGACCTACTGCATGGGACAGGCCGCCTCGGCGGCCGCCGTGCTGCTCGCGGCCGGAGCGCCCGGCCGTCGGCACGTGCTCGCCCATTCGCGGGTGCTGCTGCACCAGCCGTCGGCGCAGGGGCAGGGCACCATCTCGGATCTGGCCCTGCAGGCAGCGGAGGTGATGAGGGTACGGGCCCAGACCGAGGAGATCCTCGCCGCGCACACCGGACGTGACATCGACCGACTGCGCCGCGACACCGACCGGGACCGGATCTTCTCACCGACGGAGGCGGTGGCCTACGGCCTGGCCGATCACGTCGTCGTCGATCGGGACGGATGACCCGTCACGCAGTCACGTGGTCACACTGTGACGCAGTCATACCGTCATGCCGCGCACAACTCGACGCCGGCGTGACCCGTGGTCCGAAGTGTGCGATGCGCGGTCATCCGGCGGATCCCGCGCGCGAGCAGTTGCTCCATCGGAAGTTCCAGCGCATCGCACACGGACCGCAGCATCTCGGAGGAGGCCTCCTTGCGCCCACGTTCGACCTCCGACAGATATTGCTTCGACATCCCGACCGTGCGGGCGACGTCCTCGAGGCTGCGGTCCTGATCGCGACGCTCGTCGCGCAGGATCTCGCCGTAGATCTGGCGGAGCAGCCGGGGCTCGGTGCTGTCGGCTCCCCGCCCGGGAGTCCGTGCCGACTTCGCGGCGGTCACACGTGCCGCCTTCGCGGCAGTCACACGTGCCGCCTTCGCGGCAGTCACACGTGCCGCCTTCGCGGCAGTGGCGAAATCGATCACGCGACCCTGCTCCGGCTCCATGCCGACCATTGTGCCGTCGATCCGGCGGCATCGGGCCGGGTTCTGCCGAGGACGAACATCGCCCTGCCGGATGTGTAACGGGCCCGTAACCGCAGTTAACCGAGCACATGACCTGGCGCCGATAACGTCGGCGCACCACGACGTATACAGCCGTGGATTCAGGACAGGAGTTCGGGTGCCGACAGGATTGCACAGGCTTGCGGCTGCGCTCGACGCGCAGCTCGCGGGCACCGACGCGGCATACACTGCGACCTATCCCGGGACCGACGGTGCCCGCCAACCAGTGCACACCGTCTACGTCCCGGCCGACCGCTACGACGCCGGGATCGCGGCACGATGGGGAGCCGACGCGCTCGACGTCCTCGACACCCACATCGACGGTCCCGCGGACCTCGCCGCGGTCACCGGCATCGAACCCGAACTGGCCGACGCCGTCCTCCCTCTCGTGGAGGCCAAACTGCGCACCGAACCGATCGAGGATCTGCGCATCGACTTCGAGGACGGGTTCACCCGCCCCGGCATTCCGGAGCACGAACGTGACGCCGACGAGGACGCCCACGTCGCCCGCGCCGCCGCCGCGCTCGCGACCGATCCCACCGCGACACCCTTCGTCGGCATCCGGTTCAAGTCCTTCGAGGCCGCCACCCGGCGCCGCGGACTGCGCACGCTCGACTCCTTCGTCGCCGAACTGACCGGAAAGTGCTCTCTCCCCGACGGATTCGTCGTCACGCTGCCCAAGGTCACCGCGCCCGAACAGGTCGCCGCTATGGTGACCGTCTGCGAGCATCTCGAGTCCACCTACCCGCTCGCCGCGCCCCTGCGGTTCGAGATCCAGATCGAGACGCCGCAGGCGATCTGCGGACCCGATGGCACCGCTGCCGTCGCCACCATGATCCGAGCGGCCCGGGGCCGCTGTTCGGGACTGCACTACGGCACCTATGACTACTCGGCCGCGTGCGACATCGCCGCCGAGTACCAGGCGATGGACCACCCCGTCGCCGACCACGCCAAGGCCACGATGCAGGTTGCGGCAGCGGGCACGGGGGTGCGGTTGTCCGACGGCTCCACCAACCGCCTTCCCGTCGGCACCCGCGACGAGATCCGCGCGGCATGGGGGCTGCACGCCCACCTGATCGACCGGTCGCTGCGCCGCGGCTTCTACCAGGGATGGGACCTGCATCCGGCGCAACTGCCCACCCGCTACGCCGCGACCTTCGCGTTCTACCGCCGGTCGCTGTCCACCGCCGCGGGACGCATCGCGGCCTACATCGACCCGGCCCTGTCGTCGGGATATCTCGACGAACCCGCCACCGCCCGTGCTCTCGCCGCCTTCCTCCTGCGGGGAGCGAGTTGCGGAGCCCTCACCGAGAAGGAAGTATGCGATCGCACCGGCACGAATCTCGACCACCTGGCCCGGCTTGCGGGTCGACCGACGGCGGTGACGCGATGACCACCGTGATCCGCGCGCGACGCGCCGTGGTGGGGGACGAGGAACGCAGCTGCGCCGTCCATGTGCGCGACGGCCGCATCGTCACGATCGAGGAGTACGACGGTGCCGCTCCGGCCGGTGCGCGGGAGATCGTCCTCGCCGACGACGAGGTGCTGCTCCCCGGCCTGGTGGACACGCACGTCCACGTCAACGAACCCGGCCGCACCGAATGGGAGGGTTTCGCGACGGCCACTCGTGCCGCCGCGGCCGGGGGAGTGACGACGATCGTCGACATGCCCCTCAACTCCATCCCGTCCACCGTCGACGTGGCGGCCCTCGAGGTGAAGCAGAAGGTCGCGGCCGAGCAGGTCACCGTCGACGTCGGATTCTGGGGCGGCGCGATCCCCGGAAACCTCGCCGAGCTCGAACCGCTGTGGGACGCAGGGGTGTACGGCTTCAAGTGCTTCCTCGCGTATTCGGGTCTCGACGAGTACCCACCGCTGGACCGCGAGCAGATGATCGAGGCGATGCGCGTGATCGCCGGCTTCGGCGGTCTGCTCATCGTGCATGCGGAGGACGGACCGACCCTCGACGCGCAGGACCCGCCCGCCGGACCGCGCTACGACGACTTCCTGTACTCGCGACCACCGGTCGCCGAGTCCCGCGCTGTCGCCCAGGTGATCGACGGCGCGCGACAGACCGGATGCCGCGTGCACATCCTGCACCTGTCGGATGCGGGAAGCCTTCCGCTCGTCGCCGCGGCGAAGGCCGAGGGGCTGCCCGTCACCGCAGAGACCTGCCCGCACTATCTGTCGCTGTTCAGCGAGGAGATCCTCGACGGCTCCACGCATTTCAAGTGCTGCCCACCGATTCGCGAGGCCCGCAACCGGGAAGCGCTGTGGCGCGGCCTGGCCGACGGCACACTCGACTGCATCGTCTCCGACCACTCGCCGTGCCTGCCGGAGTTGAAGAAGTTCGTCACCGGCGACTTCGGCGAGGCGTGGGGCGGTATCTCGTCGCTGCAACTCGGACTGCCCATCGTGTGGTCGGAGGCGCGCAAGCGCGGGCACACACTCGTCGACGTGGTGCGCTGGATGGCCGGTCGCACCGCCGACCTCGTGGGCCTGGCCGACCGCGGTGCCATCGCCGTGGGCAACAGTGCCGACCTGTGCGTCTTCGCGCCCGACGACGCCTTCGTGGTCTTCCCGGAGCGACTGCACCACCGCAACGCGGTGACGCCCTACGCCGAACGTGCACTGGCCGGGGTCGTGCGGCAGACCTGGCTCGCCGGTGAACCACTCACCGTCACCCTCGGCGCCACCGACCCCGCACCGCGTGGTGCGCTGCTCTCCCGAAAGGAAAACCGTTGACCGAAGCAGATTTCCTGCAACTGCCCGATCTCGCCGCGCGATCGCTGGGCGGAGCCGTCGTGTACGCGAACGACGAGTTCTTCGCGAGTCGCGAGAACCTGATCTCGCCGGGCGCACCCGATTTCGATCCTTCCGAGTTCGGGCACAAGGGAAAGGTCTACGACGGGTGGGAGACCCGGCGTCGCCGCGAACCCGGGCACGACTTCGCGGTGGTCCGGCTAGGCGTTCCCGGTGTCGTCGAGGGTGTCGTGATCGACACCGCCTGGTTCACGGGCAACTACCCGCCCTTCGCGTCCGTCGACGGGGTGAACCTCGACGGCTACCCGACCGATCAGGAGTTGCTGGACGCGCCGTGGGAACCGGTCCTCGAGCGCGTGGCCCTGAAGGGCGACACCGCGAACGCCTTCGCGGTGGAAGACGACCGGCGCTGGACGCACCTGCGCCTGAACATCTTTCCTGACGGCGGTGTGGCCCGCTTCCGGGTGCACGGATATGCACGCCCGGACCCGGCCTTCCTCACGGGCACGATCGATCTCGCGGCCCTCGAGAACGGTGGCGACGTCGTCGCGTGCTCGAACCGCTTCTATTCGTCGCCGCGCAACATCATCGGCCTCGGTCGCTCGCGGCACATGGGGGAGGGCTGGGAGAACGCCCGGCGCCGCGACGACGGCAACGACTACGTGGTGATCCGTCTCGCCGGGCAGGGATGCGTCGACCACGTCGAGGTCGACACCTCCTATTTCGTCGGCAACGCACCGGGAGCGGCGCGCCTGAGCGGAATCCCCAGCGGGGACGCGATGTCCGACGAATCGTCCTGGGTCGAACTCGTCCCGCGGACCGCACTGCTGCCGGACTGCCGGCACCGTTTCCGCGTCGATTCGCCGACGCCGGTGGAGTTCGTGCGGCTCGACGTCTATCCCGACGGTGGCATCGCCCGTCTGCGCGTGAACGGACGACTGACCTAGCTCCGATGCGGGTGCGGTGAGCGGTTTCTTACCCGCGCGAAACACGATGACTCGAGCCCGAAAACTTCGGCCCCCAAGCTGTATCCGGCACCGTATACAGCACTGCATCCGAAATGGGAGCGATCACATGACCTCACCGCACCCCGTCGACGCGCGACTACCGTTCCTCCGGCAGTTCGCGTTCGGCCTCCAGCATGTCCTGATCATGTACACCGGATGCATCACCGTCCCGTTGGTCTTCGGCGCGGCCGTCGGACTCGACCGCGACACCATCGCGATGCTCATCAGCGCCGACCTGTTGATCGCCGGTCTGATCACCATCGTCCAGAGCCTCGGTGTCGGCAAACTCATCGGTGTCCGCCTACCCATCGTCTGCGGTGCGACCTTCGCCGGCCTGACGCCGATGATCCTCATCGCGCAGGAATACGGCCTGCAGGCCGTCTACGGCTCCATGCTGATCGGCGGCATCGTCGGTCTCGCCCTGGCCTGGCCTTTCGCTAGGATCATCCGTTTCTTCCCGCCGCTCGTCACCGGTGCCGTTCTCACCGTCGTAGGAATCTCGCTCATCGGCGTGGCCGGTGGGTTGATCGTCGGTACCGACCCGTCGTCGCCCACCTTCGCCTCGCCCACCAACATCGCCCTGGCCGTGCTGGTGATCGGCGTCGCCGTTGCCTTCCTGTGCCTCGGTCGCGGCATCTGGGCCCAGCTCGGGGTCTTGATCGCCCTCGCCGTCGGCACGGTCGTCGCGGTCCCGCTCGGCCTGATCGACCTCGGCGGCGTGACCGGTTCGTCGTGGGTGGGTCTGCCCGCGCCCTTCCACTTCGGTGCACCGGAATTCCCCATCACCGCGGTCGTCGCCATGAGCATCGTCATGGCCGTGGTCTTCGCCGAGTCCACCGCGAGCATGCTCGCCGTCGCCGAGATCACCGGTAAGCGCGTCAGCAAGGGCGACATCGCCCGCGGACTCGCCGGCGACGGAGCGTCCGCTGTGCTCGCGGGTGTCTTCAACGCCTTCGTCGACACCGTCTTCACCCAGAACGTCGGTGCGGTCGCCACCACCCGGGTCTACAGCCGCTACGTCACCGCCACGTCGGGTGCGATCCTCGTGGTCCTCGGGGCGTTGCCCAAGGTGAGCTCGGTGGTCGCGGCGCTGCCGAAGCCGGTGGTCGGCGGTGTCAGCCTGATCCTGTTCGCCACCGTCGCCCTCGTGGGCATCAACACGCTGCGCTCGGTGGACCTGTCCGACCGCATCAACTCGACGATCGCCGCCGTCGCGGTGGGTGTGGGTCTGCTGCCCGAACTCGCCGAGGGCATGTTCGAGCGCTTCCCGTCCGCGGCGCAGATCCTGCTCGGCAGCGGCATCACCCTCGCCGCGGTCGCGGCGTTCTCGTTGAACCTGCTGTTCAACCACACTCGTCTCGGGACACTGGCTCGCGCGTCCCGGTCCGGCACACCGGCCCCCGTCACCTCGGCCGGCACCACCTCTCCCCACGGAGTTGCCCATGAACCAGTCGCCGTCTGACGCCTTCGTCGTTCCTGCCGTCGACATCGGCCCGTACGTCCGGGCCGGCGACAATGCCGAACGCGCTCGTGTCGCCCGTGAGATCGACGAAGCCTGCAGCCGTGTGGGATTCGTTCAGATTCTCGGACACGGCATCCCCGATCCGGTGGTCGACGGTCTCGCCGGTGCCCTCGACGACTTCTTCGGTCTGCCGATGGACGACAAGCAGCAGTACCGGGTGGTCGGCGCGAACCGCGGGTACAGCCCGCCGAAGAGCGAGTCGCTGAGCCTGAGCCTCGGCGTCGAATCCGCCAGCCGTATGAACGATTTCTTCGAGGCCTACAACGTCGGCGTGGAGGCCCGGTCGTTCCCCCACCTGGACCTGTCGGAGGACGACTACGGAATCAACGTCTGGCCCGACGTCCCCGGCTTCGAGGACCGCGTGCAGACCTATTTCACCGAGGCCTCGCGGGTCGCGCGGACCCTCACCCGGATCTTCGCCGACGCACTCGGGCAGGCCCCCGACTACTTCGAACGGCTCACCGACCACTCGATCGACGTGCTGCGTATGAACAACTACGCGCTGCCCGAGGGCACCGTCGACCTCGACGGCGACCTCACCGGCATGGGCGAGCACACCGATTTCGGGATCGTCACCGTGCTGTGGGCAGACCGGGTTGCGGGCCTGCAGGTGCTCGGTTCCGACGGCATCTGGCACGACGTCGAACCGCTGCCCGGCGCTCTGCTGGTCAATCTCGGTGATCTCACCGCCCGCATCACCGACGACCGGTGGATGTCGACGCTGCACCGCGTCAAGCCGCCGATCGTCGACGGCAGGATCCGGCGCCGTCGTTCGGTGGCGTTCTTCCACGACGGCAACGTCGACGCGGTGGTCTCCACGTTGCCCGAATATGCGGGCCCGGAACCCTATGAACCCATCCTGATCCGCGATCACATCAAAGCGAAGCTCGCCGGGTCGCGGCACGGTAAGGCCAACACCGCTGCTGTGCGGGAAGCCGCCCGGGTGCTGGCGGCGACGGGGGAGAACCGCGAGTGAGTCATGTCGTGCTCGTGCACGGCGCGTGGGCCGGAAGTTGGGTGTGGGACACACTGCTCGAACCGCTCCGTCGGGCCGGGCACGTCCCACACCCGCTCGGGCTTCCCGGTGTCGGATCGTGGGGTGCCGAGGACGTGACGCTCGACGACGTCGCCGCGGTCGTGGCCGACCACGTTGCCGGACTCGACGGTCCGGTGATCCTCGTCGGCCATTCCGGTGGCGGCATCGTCGTCACGCAGGTCGCGGAGATGCTACCCGAGCGTGTCGCCGGGGTCGCCTATGTGGCGGGAATGATGCTTCCGTCCGGGGTCGACTTCGGGATGCTCTGCGACGGAATCGGTCTCGAATCGCCGGTGGGCATCTCGCGATGGCTCGAACCCACCGAGGACGGTCGCGGGACGATCGTGCCCCCGGAGGCCGGTGCGGCGGTGTTCTTCCACGAGGCGGATTCGGCCGACGCGATCGGGGCCGCGCGCCGACTCGTGCCGCAACTCGAGACCACCCGGCTCATGGCGCCCAGCTGGACACCGGAACGATTCGGGCGCCTGCCACGCCTGTACGTCGAAGCGACACTGGATCGTTCGGTTCCCCTCGTCACCCAACGGGGGATGCAACGCCTCACCCCGGGTGCGCAGGTCGTGTCGCTCGAGTCCGACCATGCGCCACAGCTGTCCGCCCGCGACGACCTCGCGGCGGCGCTGGTGGAGTGGTGCGCGGAGCGCGTCCGAACATAGGTCGGATCTTCACAAAGGTCGAAGCTACGGAACGAGACCGACGTTGTGTGCGAAATCCGGTGGGAAATCGCGCACAAGGTCGGTCTCGTTCGTTCTACAGGAGGTGCTCCGGGTCAGTCGCCGCCCTTGTACTCGACCTCGAACTCGCCGGCCATGATCCTCTCGCGGTACTCCTCGAACAGCGCCATCGCCTCGGGCGAGATCTTGTCGGCGAAGGCCGGATTGATGACGACGTCCAGGCCGCCTTCGGTGATGTCCACCTCGTAGTACTTCGCCGGGTCGACGTTGCCGGCCTCGACGTCGGCGATCATCGCGCGGAGGACCTCGTCGAGATTCCACACGACGGAGGAGACGACGTTCTGGGGTGCCAGCGGGGTCTGATCCATCGTGTAGCCGGCGACGCCGACACCGCGCTGCTTGGCGCCCTCGATGGTGGCCGCGTCGACACCGCACGTGGAGAACTGGTCGGCGCCCTGGTCGACGAGGGCGTTGACGGCCTCGATGGTCTGGGCCGCCGCGTCGGACCATCCGCCGATGTAGGACGGACGCAACTGGATCTCACCGGGGCCCTTGTAGGTCAGGCGCGCGCCGTCGGCGAACGCCTCGATCTGGGCCTTGCACACCGGGATCTCGAAACCGGCGGTGCCGGCGAGGATGCCGGTCTCCGTCAGGTCGCCGGCGAGGATGCCGGTGAGGAACGAACCCTGATAGAACGGCTGGCTGTAGTCGGCGAGGTTGGCGGTGATGTCGCCGAAGCCGCCGGGATAGGCGAACAGCACGTCGGGGTAGTCGGCGATGATGCCCTTGATGGGTTCGCCGTAATTGAACGAGTGGCCGACGATGAGCTGGTTGCCGTCCTCCGCGAGGTCGGTGACGATCTGGGCGATCTGCTCCGAGGTCGCGCCCGAATCCTGCTGCACCACGGTCAGGTCGATAAGACCTTCCGCTTCGAGTTTCTCGGCGCCCTCGACCATGCCCTGGTTCCAGCCGACGTCGTTGACCGGACCCGAGGTGATGATCGCGGCCTTGACGACCCCGTCGGCCGAGCCGCTCCCACCGGGGTCGGAACTCGAACACCCGGTCACGGCGGCTCCGACGACGGCGGCGGCCGCCACAGCGGTACCCAATTTCTTCACGTGGTTCTCCTCGGGGAAGGGAGGGCTCGCGACTGCGAACCCCAGGACTGACGGGAAAGCTGACGGAAAGCTATTTCGCGGGCACGAACGGGATGCCGAGCGCCTTCGGGGAATTGCTGCGCGAGAACCACACGGTTGTGGCGATAACCGCGAGCAACGTCACCGCGTACGGCATGGCCTGGAACAGCTCGTACGGTACCGACGTGGCCTGTCCACCGGACGCGGCCTGTACGCGCAGCTGGAAGGCGTCGACGAGACCGAACATGAAGCCACCGACGATGGCGCCGAGCGGATTCCACCGGGCGAGGATGACGACACCGAGCGCGATCCAGCCGCGACCACCGGTGATGCCGTCCTGGAAGAAGCCCAGGCTGTCGATGACGAGCGCGCCGGCCATACCTGCTGCGGCGCCGGAGATCAGCAGCGTGCTCCATCGGGTGCGGGGGACGGAGACGCCCACCGAGTCGGCGGCCTCGGGGCTTTCCCCGGCCGCGCGGATCGACAGGCCGAAGGCCGTGCGGGTGAGCACCCACCACAGGGCGACGACGAGTGCGAGCGCGAGGTAGACGAGCGGGGACTGCGAGAACACGATCGGGCCGAGCACCGGCAGGTCGGACAGCACCGGAAGGTCGAGGGGAATGGTGCCCTGGATTCGCGGCGGTGTACCGGTCATGCCGAACACCTGCAGGTACAGGAAGGACGCGAGTCCGGTCCCGAGGATCACCACCGAGATCCCCGTGATGATCTGGTCGACGGCCATCGTGATCGTCAGGTAGCCGACGATCGCGGCGATCACGAGGCCCGCGGCGGCGCCGGTGGCGGCGCCGAGCATCGGTTGCCCGGTGTAGTACACCGTCACGAACGCGATGATCGCGCCGACCATCATCTGTCCCTCGATACCGAGGTTCATCAGCCCCGAGCGCTCGGCGAGGCACGCGCCGGCGGCGGCGAGGATGATCGGCACCGCCAGCCGCAGCGCAGCGGTGAACAGCGGGACGAGCGCACCGGCGCCCAGGACATCGGACCAGTTCATCGAGCACGCTCCACGATTCGGTTGGCGAGCAGCACCGTCAGGATCATCACTGCCTGGACGACGGTGCCGATGGACGCGGGGATCTCCTGGGTACGCTGCACCGCCTGACTGCCGAGGGTCAGCCCGGAGACCAATGCTGCTGCGAGCACGATGCCGAACGGATTGCGACGCCCGAGCAGTGCTACCACGATCGCGGTGAACCCGATCCCGGAGGAGATCGCCAGCGACAGTCGGAACTCGCTGCCCAGCAACATGATCGCGCCGGCGATACCGCCGAGTGCGCCGCTGATCAGAGCGGAGGTGACCACGGTGCGGGCGACGGAGATGCCATTGGCCTCGGCGACGCTCGGGCTCCCACCGACGATCTGCGACGCGAAACCGAACCGGGTCGAACGCATGAGCCACCACACCAGCGGCACCGCCGCGATCGCGACGAACACACCGATGTGGATGCGGGTGCCGGGAATCGTCGCGAGTGCGGCCCAGTCGGGAATGCGTTCGGACTCGGGGGTGAAACCGTTGGGATTGGCGAGGGGTTTGCGCACCGCCCACGCCAATGTGTAGAAGACGAGGTAGTTGAGCATGAGCGACGAGATGATCTCGTTTACCCCGAGCCGCGCCTTCAGCACGCCTGCGATGCCGCCGATGCACGCACCTGCGGCCGCGGCGGTGACGGCGACGATCGGGATCGCGATCCAGCTCGTCCCCAACGGCATGCTCAGCACCACGGCCGTCGCGGTGATCGCGCCGACGTCGTAATGGCCCTGCGCGCCGATGGTGATGAAGCCGGTGCGGTACGCGATCGCGTAGCCGAGACCCATGAGGACGAGCGGCGTCATACCCGTGAGCAGGCGGCCGAGCTGCGTATCGCCGCCGAGAGCGGCGTCGAGCATCGTCGCGTAGGCCTGCCCCGGATCACCGCCCGCGAGGACGATGAGGATCCCGCCCGCCGCGAGACCGACGGCGACGGCGAGTAGCGGCACCCCGATAGTGGTCGTGAGACTCCGGATCCGCGACGCGGTGGGCGGCTCGGGTGGCGTCGTCACCGGTGGGCTGAGCGTGGCGGTCATGCTGCGGCCTCCTGGAATCCGCCCATGGCCGAGCCGAGGGCTTCGCGGTCGAACGGGCCTTCGTCGAACTCGGCGACGATCCGTCCGCGGTAGAGCACGACGATCCTGTCGGCGAGGCTGCAGATCTCGTCGAGATCGGACGAGATGAGCAGGATCGCGGCGCCCCGGGAGCGATGGTCGACGAGCGTGTCCCAGACGAACTCGGTGGCGCCGATGTCGAGACCGCGGGTGGGCTGGGCGACGACGAGGACGTCCGGCTCACCGTCGAGGACCCGGCCGAGCACCACGCGCTGGGCGTGCCCACCGGACAGGGTGCCGGCGAGCGTGCGCGGGCTCTGGGCCTTGACCGACAGGGCGGCGATGATGCGCTCGGCGCGTTCGCGGACGGCTGCCCGCGACAGGCGGCCCCAGCGACGGGCGAGCGGGGGATCGGTGTAGCTGTCGATCGCGAGATTGGTGTCGATTCCCAGCGACTTGATCAGTCCCCGGGTGTAGCGGTCGGCGGGGACGATGCCGACACCGGCCTCGCGCATCGCGCGGGGGGACGAGGCGTCGATCTCTCGTTCGGCGACGACCACCGCGCCGGTGGAGTCGGGGGCGAGTCCGGACAGGACGTCCTCGAGGGCGGACTGGCCGTTGCCCTCGACTCCGGCGACGGCGACGAGCTGCCCGGATGCGACCCGCAGGGTCACGTCGTGCAACTGACCGGGGACGGACACACCGACCAATTCGAGCATTCGACTCCCGGCCGGTTCGGTGGCCGCACGGCGGATACCGAGCCCGACCTCGCGGCCGACCATGTCGCGGGCGAGTTCGGCGGTGGTGACGCTCTCGGCGCCGTCCCCGCGGATGGGGCGTTCGGCGACGAGTCGTCCTCCTCGCAGTACACCGACCCGGTCGGCGGCCTCGAGGACCTCCTCCAGATGGTGGGTGATGAGCACGATCCCGACGCCGCGTTCGGCGGCGAGTCGGCGGACCTGTGCGAGCAGTGAATGCACTTCGGCCGGCGCCAGATTCGCGGTCGGTTCGTCGAGCAGCAGGTAGCCGGCGCCCAGGTGCAGGGCGCGCAGGATCTCGACGCGCTGTTGCTCGCCGACCGACAGGTTCTCCACGCGTGCGGTGGGGTCGCAGGCGAGGCCGGTGTCCTCCGCGAGGGCGGTGATCTCGGCTTCGGTGCGCCGCAGACGTTTCCGGCCGACCACTCCGCGGGACCGGCCGAGCAGGAAGTTCTCGGCGACCGTCATGCTCGGCACGAGCATGAAGTGCTGGTGGACCATGGCGATCCGCTCCCGTCCTCCGTCGGCGAGCGACTTTCCGTCCACTGCAATGGAACCGGAGTCCGGCGGGAGCAACCCGGTGAGGATGCGCATCAGGGTCGACTTGCCGGCGCCGTTCTCCCCGAGCAGCGCGTAGACCTCGCCGGGCCGCACATGCAACGACACGTCGCGCAGGACGGTGTTCTCACCGAAGGACCGGTGGATACCGCGCATCAGGACGCCCTCGGCGGGAACCGATTCTGTCGCTCCCGCAGCGGTGGTGATGCTCGCGGGCGAAGTTGCTGTCACCATACGGTGGGACCTTCCGAGTAATCGCTCTGTGTTAAGTCGAGACGATCCAGGTTTGTAATTGAGCGGCCGTGTCCGATTCATGACGATTGTGTTTCGGGCGGCGGGAGGGGATGAAATTCGTGATGCCGACGGAGAGTGCAGGGCCGGAACAGGATCGCGTCGCCCGGGTGGGCAGCGTCATCCGCGCCGTTCGCAGACAGGAGGGACTCACCGCGCGGGTGCTGGCCTCGCGCGCCGGGGTCAGCCAGGCGTTCCTCAGTCAGGTCGAACGGGGCCTCAACGCGCCCTCGCTCGCGACGCTGTACAGGATCGCCGACGCGCTCGGACGGTCGCCGTCGGACTTCCTCGATCCGGCGCCTGCCGACGACGTGCTGGTGGTACGTGCCGAGGGGCGCCTCGCGCGGGCGGTGACGGGAACCCCTGCGGCACCGGTGACCTGGATGGCCCGCGGCAACGGAGCGATCGCCGAGGTGTACCAGTACGAGATCGGGCCGGACGACGACATCGCCGGTTGGTTCCGTCGCTCGGACGATCTCGTGCTGGTGATGACCGGTGGACGGCTCGAGGTGGAGGTACGCGGACGCCCGGCGGTCGAACTCGCGGAGGGGGACTGCCTGTTCGCTGCGGCGGGGACCGAGATGCAGTGGCGCCATCGGAGTTCGGTGCCGGCTCGCCTGGTGCTCTGCGTCGGAGCGCGTTCCCAGGATCCGTAACACGGTCCTCACCGCAGCGAGACGGGCCCGCAGCATCGCAGGAATTAACTCAGAGCGATCATCGGTCCGTTCCTGCCAGGAGTCACTCATGGAATCCCTGCCTCTCATCGATCTGCGTCCGTTGCGCGACGGGAGCGACCCGCACGCCGTCGCCGACGCGCTCGACGCCGCGTGTACCGACCTCGGTTTCTTCGTCGTCACCGGTCACGGACTCGACCCCGACCTCCGGGCGGCGACGATGGAGGAGGCACGCCGTTTCTTCGCGCTGCCCTTCGAGGAGAAGATGGAGATCGCCATCGCGAAATCCACCTGCCACAGCGGATACGTGCCGCCGAAGACCGAGACACTCGACCCCACCGTCGGAGCCGACGGCAAGGAGGCCTTCGACATCACCACCGACCGCGCGGCCGATCATCCCGAGGTGGTCGCGGGCACGCCGCTGCACGGTCCGGCGCAGTGGCCGGCCTCGCTGATGCCCGGCTTCAAGAGTGTCGCCGACGGGTATGCGAAGGCGTGCCTGGACATCAACGCCCACCTCATGCGCGGTCTCGCTCTCGCTCTCGGTCTTGACGCCGACGCCTTCGTGCCGATGTTCACCGACCCGCTCGCGTCGCTCCGTATGCTGCACTACCCACCCGTTCCCGTCGGCGACACCGCACTCGGCATCGCGCCTCACACCGACTACGGCTCGTTGACGCTGCTCGCCCAGGACGACATCGGCGGGTTGCAGGTCGCCGCGCGAGGTGGCGGGTGGATCGACGTCGTGACCCCGCCCGACGCGTTGATCGTCAACCTCGGCGACATGATCGCGCGGTGGACCAACCACCGTTACGTCTCCACCCGTCATCGTGTGCTCAATCCCACGCGCGGGCACCGCTATTCGCTGCCCTATTTCGTTACCCCGGACTACCACGCCGTGATCGAGGCAATCCCGACCTGTGTCGAACCGGACGCGGAGCCGATCCATCCACCGATCGGGGCCGGCGAGTACCTGCAATCGCGGTTCGAAGCGACGCACGCGTACCTCGGGGCCCCGACCGACGGTCAGATCGACAAGCACACCGTCTTGGTCTCCAAGTAGTTCTCCAGCCCGGCGGCGCCGTTCTCGTAACCCCAGCCGGACTGCTTGTGGCCGCCCTTGACCAGTTCGGGGGAGAAGTAGGAGTGGCAGTTGATCCACACGGTGCCGGCGCGGATCGCGTCGGCCACCCTGTGAGCACGCGACAGATCCGATGTCCACACGCTCGCCGCGAGACCGTAGTCGGTGTCGTTGGCCCAGGCGATCACTTCGTCGGGATCGTCGAAGGGTGTCACCGTCACGACCGGGCCGAAGATCTCCTCCCGCATCATCCGCAGATCCGGGGCCGCGTCGACCACCACGGTGGGCTCGTAGAAGCTGCCCGTCTCGCCCACCATGCGACCACCCGTCACCACCGTGGCCCCCGCGCGGACTCCGTCGTCGACGTAGGACGCCACCGTCTCGCGGTGCCGCAGGCTCACCAGCGGCCCCAGATCGGTGTCGTCGTCGAGTCCGTGGCCGAGCCGCAGGGTGTCCGCAGCAGCGGCGAGACCGTCGACGACCTGCTCGTAGATGCCACGCTCGGCGTAGATCCGGGAACCGGCAACGCAGACCTGGCCGCAGTTGGCGAAGATGCCGCGCGCTAGGCCGGGGATCGTCAGCGGCAGATCGGTGTCGCCGAAGACGACCGCCGGGGACTTGCCGCCGAGTTCGAGGGTGAGCCGCGAGAGATTGCGGGCTCCGGCCGATGCGACGAGCTTCTTCCCGACCTCCGTGGACCCGGTGAACGTCACCTTGTCCACCCCCGAGTGCTCGGCCAGCATGCGCCCGACCTCGCCGCCACCGGTGAGGATATTGACGGCCCCGTCGGGAATTCCGCTCTCCGCGAGCAGTTCACCGAACCGCAGGGCGGTCAGCGAGGTGTCCTCGGCCGGCTTGAGCACGACGGTGCATCCCGCGGCGAGCGCCGGCGCCAGTTTCATCGCCGCCATGAGCAGCGGCGAGTTCCACGGCACGATCGCGGCCACCACACCGACCGGTTCGCGCACGGAGTGCGCGACGACCTTCCGTCCCGGCGGCGCGTAGGTGATCGAGGGCGTGACAGTGGTCCCCGTGATCTTCGTGGCCCAACCCGCGTAGTAGCGGAACTGCTCCGCCGCGGAGGGGATCTCCGCGAAACGAGAGGTCGCCCAGGACTTCCCCTGGTCGAGGGTCTCGAGCTCGGCGAGTTCGTCGGCATGGGCGTCGATGGCCTCGGCGATCCGCCACAACACGCGAGCGCGGGCCGCGGGCGTGCACGAGGCCCACTCGTTCTGCAGGGCGCGGCGCGCGGCGTCGACCGCGGTGTCCACCTCGCCGGCTCCCGCCGACGCGAGTGTCGCGAGCGGCACGCCCGTGGCCGGGTCGCTCGTCTCGAAGGGCTTGCCGGAACCGGGGATCCACCGGCCGTCGACGAGCAGCGATTTCGTGCTGTCGCGGAGGAAGTCGGCACAGTACCGGGGGAGGGCGGCGGTGATCACGTGTCTGCTCCTCGGGGATGGACGGGACGGAACGGCAGGGCGCCCCAACGCAGTCCCTTGGCCTTGAGCCAGCGCCGGTAGGTGACCGACGAGGCGTCGGCGCGGGTGGGGATCTCGTCGCGCGGATCGAGCGGCAGTAGCAGCGGACGCTGGTTCTCGACGATGATGCGGTCCTGCAGGAAGATCACCTGCTCGAACTGCACCAGTTCGGTGTGCGTGGAATCCGGGTCGACGAGGTACATCACCGGTTGTGCGCGGCACAGGGTTTCGTCGATCGGCTGGATGAACAGGGCGATCGCGTCGAGACGGGTGGGATCGGAGGGCGAGACCCGGTAGAGCATCACCTGATACGGATTCGGGACGCGGTAGGTCAGTTGCGCGAACGTGCCCTCGGACGCCGCGGAGATCTGCGGCTGGAAGAACGTGCAGTCGGTGGCCCACACCTCGTCCGTCTCCCGGCGGATCTCCCATTTGTAGCGTGCGACCTCCGTGGCTGCCTCGCCTCCGAGGATGCCGGTGTGCACGAACGGGAAGTGCGCCATGTCGAGGAAGTTCTCGACCACCCGGCCGGGGGACGACCGAAGCGTGACCCACCCGCACGGCACGTAGCGCCGGTCGGGTTCGTCGGCCTCGTCGATGGGGAAGACGTCCTTCTCGGGGGCGCCGAGCGTGGTCCACACGAAACCGTATCGGCGTTGCACTGGAAGCACGGCGTCGCCGTCGCGCACCGTCGGTTCGCCGTCCGCGTCGACGCTGCACTCGATGTCGGCGCCGAGCAGTCGGGTGTGCACGACGGCCTCGGCGACCTCCTGTTCGGAACAGACCGGATACCACTGGTTCAGCACGACCGGGTCGTCGCAGCGGGCGGTGATGCTGGTCGTCACGACAGTCTCCTCTTGGTTCCGGTGATCAGCGCGGCCGCGCGCTCGGCGAGGGCGATCACGGGGGCGTTGGTGTTGCACGACGGGAGCACCGGGATGACGGAGGCGTCGACGACGCGCAGTCCGTCCACGCCGTGGACGCGCAGGTCCGGGTCGACGACGGCGTCGGGTCCCACGCCCATCGCACACGTGCCGCCCGTGTGGAAGAAGGTCGCGCAGCTCGCACGGACGAAGGCTTCGGCGTCGGCGCGGCCGAGACGACGGTCCGGTGCAACGGGTGCCTCGACCAGGCCCTGCAACGCGGAGGTCTCGGCGAGGTCGAAGATGCGGTCGAGGCCGGCGACGAGAGCGTCGAGGTCGCGGGGATCGGACAGATAGCGCGGATCGATGATCGGTGCTGTGCCCGGATCCGCGGACCGCAGGCTCAGCTGTCCGACGCTGTAGGAGCGCATGAGACCCGGGGAGATCGCGAAGACGTCGCCGGTGACGTCGTAGCGTGCGGCCACCTCCGGGGTGGCGTGCGCACCCTGGACGACGAAGGCGTGCAGGTCGGGCAGGTCCAGCGACGGGTCCGAGCGCCAGTTCAGGATTGCCCCGCCGCCGTTGTCGCGGGCCGGTCCGAGCGGGTTGCGGGCGCGGAAGTTCACGCCCATGAGCAGGGGGTGGTCCTGGAGGTTGCGTCCGACACCGGGAAGTGCGGTGTGCACGGGGATTCCGTGTTCCTGCAGGTGCGCGGGATCGCCGATCCCGGAGAGCAGCAGCAGGTGCGGGCTCGAGATCGCACCGGCGCAGAGCAGGACCTCGGAGTCGGCACGGACCACGATGTCCGTGCCTTCACTGCCGTACCGCACACCGACGCACCGGTCGCCGTCGAACACCAATCCCGACACCGCGACGTCGGTCCGCACGGTGAGATTGGGCCGGGTCCGCGCCGGATCGAGATAGGCACGAGCTGTGCTGACGCGGTGGCCGTCGTCGATCGTGAGGTTCGCCAGGGAGGCACCCTCGATGTCCGGACCGTTGCAGTCGTCCAGCACGGTCATGCCGAGCTCGGCTGTGGCGCCGAGCAATCCGGTGGCGATGGGATGCGGGTCGGCGGGTCGGGTGATGCGCACCGGGCCTCCGGCGCCACGGAAGGCGGTGGCGCCGCCCTCCCAGTCCTCGGCACGGCGGAACCAGGGCAGCAGCGACGCGAAGTTCCAGCCCTTCGCGCCGGCGGTCTCCCACGCGTCGTAGTCCGAGGGGTGCCCGCGATACCAGAGCATTGCGTTGATGCTGCTCGATCCGCCGAGAACTCGGCCGCGGGGGATGGGCACGGCGCGACCGTCGAGCAACGGGTTGGGGGCGTAGCTGTGCCCCCAGTCGTAGTCGCCGCCGAGCAGTCCCGCCCAGGTCGCGGGCGCGTCGATCGGGGCGAGACCGGCGTGGTCCGGTCCGGCCTCGAGGAGCAGCACGGTGGTGTCGGGGTCCTCGGTGAGGCGGGCGGCGAGGACGCACCCCGCCGACCCGCCGCCGACGACGACGTAGTCGAAGCCGTCGGTTGTGTTCACTTCAGTTGTGTTCACTGGGACCCATGATGGTGATGCCCTCCGTCGCCTCCACGTGGCGAACGAAGATGTACTTGTCCTCCCGGCCGTCGCTGTGCTTGCGCTTGATGCCCGGTTGCACGACGCTCGAGACCTTCGCGACGAGCACGTACGGTTCGTCGGCGGACAGCCCTGCGACGCAGTGCTTGTCGAACTCTTCGAGAGTCTCCGCGGTGTAGGCATTCTCGATTCCCGCTCCGCGGGCGATCGCGGCGATGTCGACCTTGCCCTTCGCCGTGTGGGTCGGCGGCCCACCGATGGACTGGTAGCACTCGTTGTCCCACACCACCGTGAACAGGTTGCGGGGCTGCTCGTTGGCGAGGGTTGCGAGGATGCCGAGGTTGAACAGCATGCCGCCGTCGGTGTCGAGCGAGACGATCCGGCGGTGCGGCAGGCCCACCGCGAGACCGAACGCCTGCGGGGTCACGCAGCCGAGCTGCTGCTGGAACAGGCTGGCCTCGCGCATGTGCGGGGCGGCGTTGTACCACTCGTCGACGCTTGCGCCGAGGGAGAGGATGACGAGCTCGTTCTCGAGCCGAGCGGCGAGTGCCTGCATGCACTCGAATCGGGTCATGCGCATGGTGGTCATCGGACGAGTCCTCCTCCGAGGGCGATGGCGGAATGGTGGTAGGCGGAGTAGGACCACTCGAACGCGTCGTGGATGGCGCGTTCGATCGCGTCCTCCTCCCGCACGATGCGGTACGGGATGCGCAGGGCGTCGAGGATCGGCTCCATCGTGATGCCGTGCGGCACGGCCCACCAGTTGTTCTCGCCGAGTTCGCCGCGGTAGCTCATGAGCATGATCACCGGGATACCGGCACCCAGGCCCATGCGGGCGAGGGGTTCGACGGACGCACGCAGGCCGGAGTTCTCCATGATGAGCGCGGCACGCTTGCCGGACAGGGAGATTCCGCCGCAGATCGCGGCGCCCTCGCCCTCGTTGGTGACCTGGATGGTGCGGATCGTGGGGTGCGCGTCGAGGGCGGGGTAGAGCTCCTTGAACAAGGAGTCGGGCAGGTAGCACACGGTGGTGACGCCGGCCTTCTCCAGGCCGCGGATCACCGCGTCAACGGTGGACTGTTGCATGTGGCGTCCTTTCGGAATGTGGGTAGTCGGAAAGATCAGGGGAAGACGGGGATTCCGGGCATCTCCACGAAGCCGGGAAGCTGCTTGATGCGCCGGATCCAGCTGCGCAGGGCGGGGTAGCGGTCGTGGTCGATTGCGATGTCCCGGCTCAGGGCAGCGGCGGGGAACAGGGCGATGTCGGCGACGGTCGGCCGGTCGGCGGCCACCCACGCGTCGTCCGTCGTGCGGGACACGAGCAGGTCGTCGAGCGACTGCACCACCGCGCGAGCGGCCGTGGTGTCGACGGGATCCGTCGTGTACAGCGATCGTTCCCGGCAGGAGTAGAACTGTTCGAGCGGTCCGGTCGCGAAGTCGATCCAGTCGTCGAACGGTGCGGCCCATGCGGTTCCGTCGGAGAGGTGGACGAGGACGTCGATCGATCCGACGAGGGTCGCCGTTCCGGTCTCGAACACCGGAAGTTCGCCGGTGGGGGTCAGCTCGCGGTAGGGCGGTTCGAGGTGGGCGCCACCGGGGAACACGTCGACCGGTTGCACGCGATGCTCGACGCCGAGCAGCGCCAGTGCCAGTCGTACGGAGTAGCACCGCGGGTCGAGCGGGAAGTCGTGCAGGACCGGGATGCTCACGAGACCACTACCTCTCGCGCGGACGACACGGAGTCGCGGAGTTCGTGCAGTCGGTGGACGAGGGCGTTCACGGTGTCGGCCGGGACGACGCCGGCGGCGACGACGTGCACGGCCGTGGTGTGCGCGTCGATCGTCTGGATGCCGGCGATCACGTCGGTTCCGTCGATCGTGCCGGTGGCGACGGCACCGGTTCCGTCCAAGCCGAGGAGGGCGAGGGCGGTGTCCCGGTCACCGTCGATCCATACCGATCGCACCGGGGTGATCGCCGTGTCGGGAACGTCGGGTGTGCCGTCGGCATCGGTGGGTGCGACCCACACGAGGCCGGCGCTCTCGACGGTCCGATCCTGCTGCGGTTTCACGGTTTTCGGCGGTTCCATCCGCGGGTGGGCAGGGACGTGTCTGCACGCGCCGGCCCCGTCGAACTGCCACCCGTGGTAGAGGCAGACGAGGCGGTCCTCGCGGACGAATCCGAAGGACAAGCGCATGCCGCGGTGCGGGCAACGGTCGGCCCACGCGTGCACGGCTCCGTCGGTGCCGCGCCACAGCGCGACGGAGTCCCCGTCGACGGTGGTGCCGGTCGCGGTGCCGGGCTCGATGTCGCGGGCGAGAGCGACGGGAGTCCAGACGGTCATGGGGTCGGGTTCCTCTCGGTCGAAGTGAGATCGAGGACGACATTGGTGCCGGGGGCGAGAGCGCAGGCCGTTTCGAGGGCGTCGACGAGGTCGGGTTCGCCCTCGGTGCGCAGCTCGATGCGATGCCGGGTCGCAGTGACGACGGTGGCACGTACCTGCAGCAGATCGGCGCGGGCGGCGACGAAGTGCGCCATGGCACCCGGATCGAATCGTCCTACCAGCGTGAGGGTGGACGAGATCGTGCCGCACATGTCAGCAGTGGGTGCGCCGGCCGTGGAAGGGGCTCGGTGTCGGGGAACATCGCATGGAAACCTCCGGGGACGTGGGGTGCTTCGTCTGCGACGGCCCTCGCGCCCGTCACCGGAGAGTCCTCCTCCGGAGGGGAGCTCCGGATCGTTCACCGGCCCTGGGCCGGACGGACATCATCGGTTCGATTCCCGATGTGGTTCAGTACTTTACACAACGCGATGGGTCGAATCGCCCCCGCCGCATCAACTTCGTGTTACGGCTGCGTTGCGTACTCGGCCGTACAACGAACGAGACCGATGTCGTGTGCGAAATCCGGCCGGAAATCGCACACAACATCGGTCTTGATGGGTGGGTCTCACTGCATGAGGCGCCAGATGCGGTCGCGGGACAGCGGCAGCTCGTGCGGCCGCACCCCGATGGCGTTGCGCACGGCGTTCGCCAACGCCGGGGCCACCGGGTTGAACGGGGCCTCGCTCATCGACTTCGCGCCCATCGGCCCGAGTTCGTCGTAGGTGTCGGCGAAGTAGACCTCGGTGCGCGGGACGTCCGCGAATTGCGGAATATGGTAGTTGCGTAACACATCTGTCGTCACACGACCGGCGTCGTCTGTGATGATCTCCTCGTACATCGACGCACCGAGCGCCTGCGCAGTGCCGCCTTCGATCTGCCCGCGGCACTGCTCGGGGTTGAGGACGGTGCCGGCATCGGCGGCCTGGATCGAACGGAGGATCCGCACCTCACCGGTACGGGTGTCGACGGCGACGCGGAAGGCCTGCACGTTGAACGACAGCGAGCGCGGCAGACCGCCGTGCCGGCCCTCGGCGCGCAACCGGCCACCCGCGACCTCCAGCAGCTCACCAGGCGTGACGAGACGATCGCCGCACCGCACGCCGTCGGCCTGCAGCTCGGCCTGCTCCGGGTCGAGGCCGGTCAGCTCCGCGGAGGCCTTGGCCATCCGCCGTCGCAACTCGTGGGAGGCCGCCAGCAGGGCCTTCGACGCGACGACCGTGCCCGACGACCCGAAGGCGCCGGTGTCGTGGGTGGTGACGTCGGTGTCGGACTGCTGGACCACGATGCGGTCGGGAGTGGTGCCGAGCGCGGTGGCCGCGATCTGGGTGTGGACGGTGGTGGTGCCGTTGCCGAACTCCGCGGTGCCCACCCGGGCAAGATACCGGCCGTCGGGCAGAAGTTCGATCGACGCTTCGGAGATGTGCCCGTTGGGCGGGTTGGTCGCGATCATCGCGAGCGCCATTCCCTCGCCGATCCGCCAGTGATTACCGGTCGGCGCGGGCCGGCCGCCGGTGCGCGCCATCGCCCGTTCGGCAAGATCGAGACACTGGTCGAGTCCGTAGCTGCCGTACGTCAGGTCGGCGCCCTCGGGATGCGCCGCGACCAGCGGCTCTCCCGGCACGATGATGTTGCGGCGCCGGAACTCGTACGGGTCGATGCCGAGCTTGCCGGCGAGTTCGTCCATGGCCGACTCCACGGCGTAGATCACCTGGCCGAGGCCGTAACCGCGGAAGGCGCCCGACGGCCGGTTGTTCGTGTACACGGATTCGGCGTCGACCCGCTTGTTCGGGCACCGGTACACCGCGATCGACTCCGTGCAGCCGTGGAACATCACCCCGGGGCTGTGGTTGCCGTAGGCGCCCGCGTCGGCCAGCACGTCGATCGCGAGGGCGGTGAGGACACCGTCGGCGTCGGCGGCGAGGGTGACGTCGACCCGCATGGGATGCCGGCACGGAGCGACGGTGAGCTGATCGGAGCGGGTGAACTCCCACTGCACCGGGCGCCCCGTCTTCAGGACCGCCGCCGCGACGACATCTTCGACCAGCATCTCCTGCTTGGCGCCGAAACCCCCGCCCACCCGGGCGGTGTGCACGCGCACCCGGTCCCGGTCGAGTCCGAAGATATGGCACAGCTCGTCGCGCACCAGGAACGGAACCTGTGTGGAACTGCGGATGACGAGCCGCCCGGCCTCGTCGAGATGACCGATGGCTCCGTGTGTTTCGAGGTGGGTGTGCTGGACGCGGTGGGTCTGCCAGCGTCCCTGCACCACCGCCGCAGCGGACGCGACCGCCGCGTCGACGTCCCCGCTGCTGCCGTGGATCGCGGCGACGACGTTGCGTCCGGGATCGGCGATGCGCGCGTCGGCGGACTTGTCGGCGTGCAGCAGGGGAGCCCCAGGCTTCCGGGCCTCGTCGGGATCGAGGACGAAGGGCAGTTCCTCGTACTCGACGTGGATCGACGCGAGCGCCCGGTGTGCGATCGCCGGACTCTCGGCGACCACCGCGGCGACCCGCTGTCCCCGGAAGCGCACGACCCGGTCGAACAGGTAGGTGTCGTCGGGATCGTCGTCGCGGTTCTCGTGGCGAGCGGTCGAATAGGCGGTGGCCGGGGCGTCGCGGTGGTACAACACCGCGTGGACACCGGGGAACGCCTCGGCGGCCGAGACGTCGACGGAGAGGATCCGCGCATGGGTGTGCGGGCTGCCGAGGACGGCGATGTGCAGCAGACCCTCGACGGTGGTGTCGAGGGTGTACGGCTCGGTGCCGGTGACGACCCGCGTCGCGGCGGGTGCGCGCTGCGAGCGGCCGCACGACGGGCCATCGACCTGTTCGACGTTGGTGCGCGACCGCAGGGCATCCTCGATCGATCGGTAGCCGGTGCACCGGCACAGGTTGCCCTTCAAGCGTTTCGGCAGGTCGTCGAGATCCTCGTCGGTGAAGGTGGACGCGGTGACGATCATGCCTGCGGTACAGAAGCCGCACTGGAAACCGGCGGCGTCGGCGAACTGTTGTTGGACGGGATGCAGGTCGTCGGGGGTTCCCAGTCCGGCGACCGTGGTGACCTCGCGACCCTCGACCCGCACGGCCGGGACCACGCAGGAGTGGACGGGTTCGCCGTCGAGCAGGACCGAGCACGCGCCGCAGTCGCCGGCGTCGCAGCCCTTCTTGACCTCGAAGTGCTCGGTCTCGCGCAGCAGGGTACGCAGGCACTGGCCGGGCCGGGGGTCGACGTCGCGTTCGCGGCCGTTGACGGTGAGTTTCACGGCTGAACCTCCGTTTTCGGCAGTGCAGTGTTCGACAGTTCGGTGCGGATCTCTTCGGCGAGAACCGCGGTGACGGCACGTCGCCAGTCGGCGGCGCCGTGCGCATCGGTGTAGTAGCTCGTCGTCGGGACGAGACGGGCCAGTGCGTCGGACAACGCCTGTGCCGACGGGACTTCCGTGAACCGCAGGAGACAGGGACGCACCGTCGACGCGGTGATCGACAGCGTGACACTGCCGTCGTCGTCGCGGCGTCCGATCACGACGGCCCCCGAACGTCCCAGCGGAGAGAGGGCGATCTTGCGGAAGACCGTGCGGGAATTCAGAACCCGCAGAGGAATCCGGATGCTCCGCAGGATCTCTCCGGGTGCGAGGGCGTTGGAGGCGACTCCGAGGACGAAGTCGGCCACCGGGATCCGCCGTTCACCGCCGTCGATCGTCCAGATCACCGCGTCCGCGTCGAGTGCGGTCGCCAGCGAGATCATGGCACCGGCGGGGAAGGACAGGCAGATGTTGCCGCCGACCGTGGCGCGCTTCCAGATCTTCCACGACGCCAACAGTGCCTCGGCGCACTGCCGGAACAGCGGTGCCGCAGGATGTTCCGCCTCGTCCGAGAGTGCGGCCATCTGTTCGACCGTGCAGGTCGCGGCGATCTCGAGAGCGTCGGGGTGCCGGGTCACGGCAGGCCAGCCGAGACCGGACAGATCCACGAGTCGGTGGAGGTGCGGTTGCGGTTCGGAGAACAACCAGGTGCCACCGCCGAGCGGGGCCGCGCCCTCCTCGAAGGTCAGATCGGTGCGGTCGCGGGCGATGTCGTAGGCGGTGATGTTGTGCAGATCCATCGCCTTCACCCCGCCTTGGCGACCAGCGCGGCGTGTTCCGCCGCGACCTGCCGTGCCACGACGTCCTCGTCGACGGTCCGGACCTCATCGCCGACGACCACCTCACGGCCGTTGATCAACAGCAGTTCGAGAGGCGGTGTGCTGCCGAGGACGAGGGCCGCGACCGGGTCGGCGATGCCGGAGTGGGCGAGGCCGTCGATCCGCCACAACGCCACATCGGCGAGCTTGCCGGGCTCGATCGATCCGATCTCGTCCTCGCGTCCGAGGACCCGGGCGCCGCCGATGGTGGCGAGCTCGAGGCTCTGCCGCACCGTCATGGCGCGGGGGCCGCTGCGGGCACGGGCGAACAGTGCGGCGTGGTGTGCCTCTTCGAGCATGCAGCACGACTCGTTGCTCGCGGCACCGTCGACGCCGAGGCCGAGCGGCACGCCCGCGGCGTAGAGGTCGGCGGCGCGGGCGATGCCGGCACCGAGCCGGGCGTTCGAGGTGGGGCAGTGGGCCGCACCTGTACCCGACGCGGCGAGCACACCGATGTCACGGTCGTCGAGGTGCACGGCGTGCGCGTACCAGACGTCGGGTCCGGTCCAGCCCAGCGACTCCATGTACTGGACGGGCTTGCATCCGAACTTCTCGAGGCAGAAGTCCTCCTCGTCGAGGGTCTCGGCGAGATGGGTGTGCAGCCGCACCCCGAGATCGCGGGCGAGCAACGCGGACTGCTTCAGCAGCTCACCGGTCACCGAGAAGGGCGAGCACGGCGCGAGCGCGACCCGCAACATCGAATCGAACGACGGATCGTGCCAGCGGTCGACGGCCTCGCGGCTGCCCTCGAGGATCGCGTCGATGTCCTCGACGATGTGATCGGGCGGCAGACCCCCGGCGCTCGCACCGAGGTCCATCGACCCGCGGCAGGGATGGAAGCGGATACCGACCTCGGCCGCTGCGGCGATCTCCGCGCCGAAGACGTCACCGCCCTCGCGGGGCACGACGTAGTGGTGGTCGGTGCTGGTCGTGCATCCGGTGCGCACCAGATGCGCGAGTGCGCCCTTGGCCGCGACGTGCACGGCGTCGGCGTCGATGCCACCCCAGACTGGATAGAGGGTGGTGAGCCATTCGAACAGGGTGTGGTCGGCGGCGAGCCCACGCGTGATCCATTGGTACAGGTGGTGGTGGGTATTGATCAGGCCGGGGGTGAGCACGCAACCGGTGCCGTCGACGATCTGCGCATCGTCGTAGCCGGTCGGTTCGCCCGACCCGACCGCGACGATCCGGTTGCCGGAGACGACGACATAACCGTCGCGGTGTTCGGCGCGGGCGGCGTCCATGCTCACCACATGTGCGCCGCGGATGAGGAGCGGCCGGGTGGTGGGATGCGCGTGCATAGTCGACTCCTCGGATCGTCGGGAGTCTTCAGTCAACTGCGCCGAACAGATGTACCTCTGCGGCAGCACGCACGAAACACCTCGGAAATCCGCGGCTCGTACTGTGCGATCGTCCAAGACCGTCACCAGGAGGTGAACATCGTGCTTCTTCGAGATGTGGTGGAGGCGCCGGGGCTGGGAATCGGTGTACTGCACGGCGACGCGGAGGCCCTGAGCCGTCCCGTGCTGCGCGCGTGCACCACCGACATGCCCGACCCCACGCGCTACGTCAGCGCAGGCTCGCTCGTGTTCACCGGCCTGGTGTGGCGACGCTCCGCCGAGGACTCCGACCTGTTCGTCAAACGGCTCGTCCGAGCGGGGGTGACGGCGATGGCCGCCGGCGAGGCCCTGCACGGCCGGATACCCGACGACGTGATCGAGGCGTGTGCACGACATCGCATGCCGCTGCTGGTCGTGCCCGACGAGGTGCCGTTCAGCCGAGTCATCGAATACATGACCGGGCATATGGCCGGAGCCCGGATGGATCGTCTGCAGACGGGACTGGCACGGCAGCGGCAATGGCTCGCCGCCGTCGCCGACGGTCGGAGTGTGGGGGAGCTGCTCGACGGACTCGCGCAGCAGCTCGGGGTGGAATCGGCGCTGATCACCTCCACAGGCGTGACGGTCGCAGGAGGTGCAGAGCTCGACGACGCCGAACTCGACCGGATCACCGCAGCAGCGTTGACCGCCGACCGCTTTCCACTGCGGCTCGACGGTGACTTCACCGTCCTGCCGGTGGGACGCGGACTGACGGACCGGATCGACGCGTGGTTCCTGGTGATCCGGCACGACGAGAGCGGACCGGAGTGCGTCGAGGCGTTCTCCGAACTCGCCGCGGTGGTCGCTCTCGATCGGATCCGGCGCGACGAACGGCGCCGGGTGGCATGGGAGATCACCGACCGGACCCCGACCGTGCGCGCTGCGGACTCGCGGGTCGCGGTGGTGGCCGAAGCCGAGGGCCGGATCTCGCCGGACGTCCTACGCGGTCTCGTCGAGGACGTCCTGGACGGAGCGGTCACGTCGATCGACGCGGCGAACAGGGTGGTCGCCCCGGCGATCGGCAGCGACGTCGACGTGGCACGGCTGTTGAGCCGACGCCTCGGGCGTCTCGCGCCGGCGTTGCGCGGCGACCGGATGTTCGTCGGTGTCGGCGGGCAGAGTTCTGACGACGACCCGGCCGGCGCGGTCCGCGCGGCGGCATCGGCATGCGCTGCAGCACACAACGATCCGGGTCCGGTGGCGGTGCGACGTGCCGAACTCGATTCGGCGCTCGACCTGTTGTCGACCCTGCCCGACGAACTGCGTCGCGCGTACGCCGACCGGCTGCTCGGGGGCGTCGTCGAACACGACCGACGCACCGACGCGGGTCTGCTCGCGACCCTCGAGGCATTCCTCGATTGCGACGGATCGTGGCGGCGCACGGCCGATCGACTGCACGTGCACCTGAACACGGTCCGCTACCGCATCGGGCGAGTCGAAGCGCTCACCGGGCGTTCCCTCGCGCGCACCGGTGACCGCTTCGATCTGTATCTCGCGCTGCGTTCGTTGGAACCCGCTCTCGCGTGAGCGGTATCCGTTGTCGTGCCGCGTGAGTGGTCACATGGCGCCGGTGTAGGGCTCCCAGGAGATGCCGGCATCGGGGGCGTCCTCGCGCAGCACGCTCGCCTGGATCAGTCCGTAGGGCCGGTCGTCGGCGTGGAAGACCTCACCGGCGTTCTCGACTCCGAAACGTGCCAGGTCGTAGAGGAAGTGGTGCTTGTTCGGTGCGGACAGGCGGATCTCGGCGATCGATGGGTACCGCTCGAGCACGGCGCGGCCCATCTCGTACAGGCTCTGTTGCAGGGCCTTCGAATGCAGGTTCGCGAACACCTCGAGGAGGGTGGCGCGCACGCCCGCGTAGACGGTGTCCCAGTCGACGTCGGTCGATGCGAACCGCCAGCGCGCCTGGAGGCTCGTCGCCATGATGCGATCCTCCGCCGGTTCGAGAACCGTGTACGGGTCGGTGAGGAAGCCCTGGAACTCCGAGCCGGTGGACTTGAGGACGACGAGATCCTTCAGGCCGCCGACCACCCATTCGCGTCGGTCGGTCCCGGTGCCCTCGACGGTGATCGCGGCGGTGCGGACCTCGGATCCCTTGCGCGTCCAGGTGTGGTCGTGCTCGGCGCCGTCGACGACGACCCGCTCCCAGGCGTACTCCTCGATCTCGATGCGCGCCGAGCGGACGGGTTCGACGTCGTCGACGAAATGCCGCGCGAGCGCGAGGCCGTACTCCTCGACGAACTCGACGCCCTTCTCCTTGGCGTAGGAGTAGATGGTCTGCTTCTGGCTGTCGGTGGGCAGCACCGTGCCCTGATCTCCCTCGAGATGTGCGGCGTCGAAATCGCCGTGCAGGCAGGACGAGACGTTCAGGTCGCGGATCTCGTGCCGGTCGGTGTCGCGCACGATGCGCACCACCCGATTCTCGGCCTTGCCGTAGCGGTGCGGTCCGAGGACGATCTTGCCGGTCAGTTCGGTCATGGTGGTCAGCTCCCGCGGTAGGTGGAATACGAATAGGGCGACAGGAGGAGCGGCACGTGGAAGTGGCTGCTGCCCTCCGGGATACGGAAGGTGACGGTCACCTCCGGATAGAAGGACGCGACTCCGCGGCGCGAGAACCAGTCACCGGTGGCGAAGGTCAGGTGGTAGGTGCCCTCGGGCAATGGATCGGTGAAACCGGTGAGACGACCGTCGTCGTCGGTGACACCGGCGCCCAACGAGGTTCCGTGCGTATCGGTGAGGGCGACGCGCAACCCCACCGCGGGGGCACCGGCCGTCGCGTCGAGCACGTGGGTACTCAGGGTGTTCATGCGCGGCTCCCTGCGGTCTCGATGACGATCCGCTCGAGGCGGAGTCGGGTGATCTCGGCGAGCGCCGCACGCATCTCGGCCTTCTCGCTCTCCGGGTCGTTGTCGAGGCGACGCTCGAGGATCTCCAGCAGTTCCGGCGCCGTGCGGCCGGCGGCGCGGACGAGGTAGACGTGCCCGAACCGTTCCTCGTATTCACGGTTGCCGGCGGCGAGCCGGTCGAGGATGTCGGCGTCGGCCGTGGCGACGGCGGACTGCTCGCGACGGGAAGCAGCGTGTTCGCTGCGTTCGCCGATGCGCGGGTGGCCGGCGAGGGCGTCGGTGAGGTCGTCACCGTCGAGGTTCTCGGCCGCGGCAGCGGCGGCGGTGAGCAGCACGGTGCGCGAACCGAACGGGCGCGCTGCGACGACGGAGTGTGCCCATGTCCGGCTCGAACAGCAGTCGAGCAACAGAGCGACGGCCTCGTCCTCGGGCATCGCATCGAACCGGGCCGTTGTGAGCTGCACGGACCCTCCTTTCGTCGGTGCATTCGATACTGTCCGGTGGGCGTGCGGCGGGGGAGGTGCAAGCGCTACAGAGTTCGGTTCGCCGCGGGTGCGCCGGTTGGATGATCGGCCAACGAGGTGGTTGCGTCTTGAACGTTTTTCTGGAATAGTTCCAGTTATTGGATTTATTCCAGAAGAAGTGGGCGACCCGGGTGGGGTCGCAGGGTTGAAGGAGTGATCACATGTTCACCGCCGACCGTCCTCGAGCAGTGACGCTTCCGCCGGTCGTGCTCGGCGGACTGCGACCTCTCTACCGGCAGATGGTCCGCAACAACGTTCCGGCCGCATCGTTCGAGCACACCGCCGGACGGGCCGTCTTCGACGTCTGCCTGATCGCGGGGGAGCACGGCCCGCAGCTGCAGGTCCGCGCCCGCGACTTCGGGATCGACTTCACGCTCGCGATGACCACGCATTTCCGTATCGCGCCCGTGATGAGCGACGACCAGTACCGCGCACTGTGCCTCGGTGCTCGCACCCGGCGCCGAACCGGCACCAGGCATCGTCCTCGACTTCCTGCAGCAGGTGGTCGTGCAGTCGCCCGCGGTGCTCGCGCGGACGCATACCTGCGCTGCCTGACGAGCACACGACCGTTCGAGCCCGGTGGGATCACTCCCGCCGGGCTCGACCCGTATCGGAGCAGGTGTCAGAGCAGAGCCGTGTCGAACGTGGTGATCGCCTCGGGATCCGCGATCACCTCCAGCGCCACGATGCGACCGTCCTCGACGGTGAAGCGGAACACCGACCGCACGATCCCGCCCGGCGCCCACGCCGCCCCGGGCACACCGTCGATCGTCGCGGGCACCGCGCCGCGTGCGCGGCCGTGGAAGGCGTGTGCCACCGCGTCGGCGCCGCGCAGTTCCGGCTCGAGTGCGGGGCCACCGTGCAGCCTGCCCGTCTCGGAATTCGCTGTCGCCACAGTGTCGGCGCGGAGCACCACGTCGGGATCGAGCACCGCGAGCAGATCCTCGAAGCGGCCCTCGCGGGCCGCGACGAGGAAGGCGTCGACCACCCGACGCGGATCCCCGGCCCCCGCTGACGTCGTACGTGCACCGCGCACCCGTCTCCGCGCACGACTGGCGAGCTGACGCGTCGCGGCTGCGGATCGGCCCACGACGGGCGCGATCTCGTCGAACGGCATGCCGAACATGTCGTGCAGCACGAAGGCGAGACGTTCGGCGGGACCGAGCGCGTCGAGGACCACCATCATCGCGATACCGATCGAATCTGCAAGCACTGCTTCGTCTTCAGGTGCCTCGGAGCTGTCGCTCCGTCGAGGCGGTTCGACGGGTTCGCCGACGACGACCTCGTGACGCGCCGAACGTGCGCGCAGCATGTCGAGGCACACGCGGCTCATCACGGTGGTGAGCCAGCCGCCGAGATTGTCCACGGACTCGGTGTCGGCGCGGGCGACCTTGAACCACGTCTCCTGCACCGCATCGTCCGCCTCCGCAGCCGACCCCAGCATCCGGAAACCGACCGCGCGCAAGCGCTCGCGGTGCGCGTCGAACTCCCTCGCCAGAAATTCCTCGTCCATGGTCGTCACATTCTTCCGTCGGGATCCGTCAAGGAAGTGACGGATTCCGAAGAACCGATGTGACAGGAGCAGGCGATGGAAGCACGAATGAACAATCCCGTGATGGTGCTGCCCGGCACCCTCGACGCGTTGCAGGCCGCGGGCCGGACCTACGAGAACACCGGGCTCCCGGCCCTCACGGTCCACCTGGTGCACCTGCGGGCCAGCCAGATCAACGGGTGCAGCTTCTGCGTGGAGATGCACACGCGCGAAGCGCTGGATGACGGGGAGAGCGTCGAACGGCTCACGGCGGTCGCGGCCTGGCGCGAATCGCGACGATTCACGGAGGCCGAGCGCGCCGCACTCGCGCTCACCGAGGCCGTCACGCGGATCGCCGACCGGCCGGAGGCCGTCTCCGACGAGGTGTGGGACGCCGCGGCCGACATCTACGACGAGAAGCAGCTGGCCGCGCTGGTCATGCAGATCGCGACGATCAACATGTGGAACCGGGTCAACGCCACGATCCGGCAACCGGCCGGAGCAGCACCCCGGAGCTGACATCACGAACGGCCCGGCTGGAACCCTGCCGGGCCGTTCGGAGTAGTGCGTCTACAGCGAGCCGGGTCTACAGACCGGGGCGCTTGCCGACCGTGAGCGTGACCTCGCCGGTGTGCGCGAAGAAGTCGTTGCCCTTGTCGTCGACGACGATGAATGCGGGGAAGTCCTCGACCTCGATCTTCCAGACCGCTTCCATGCCGAGCTCTTCGTACTCGACGACCTCGACGTTCTTGATGCAGTCGAGCGCCAGACGCGCGGCCGGACCGCCGATCGAACCGAGGTAGAAGCCGCCGTACGTGTGGCATGCGTCGGTGACCTGCTTGGAGCGGTTGCCCTTCGCGAGCATCACCATCGAGCCACCGGCGGCCTGGAACTGGTCGACGTAGGAGTCCATACGACCGGCCGTCGTCGGGCCGAACGAACCCGACGCCAGACCCTCGGGGGTCTTCGCCGGACCGGCGTAGTAGACCGGGTGATCCTTCAGGTACTGCGGCATCTCCTCACCACGGTCGAGGCGCTCCTTGATCTTCGCGTGCGCGATGTCGCGCGCGACGACCAGCGGACCGGTGAGCGACAGGCGCGTCTTGACCGGGTGCTTGGACAGCTCGGCGAGGATCTCCGGCATCGGCCGGGTGAGGTCGATCTTGACCGCGGCACCCTTGCCGGTGCCCGAGACGCCCGACGTCTCGGAGTCGAGCTGGCTGTCGGTGACCTCGGGCAGGAACTGACCGGGGTTGAACTCGAGCTGCTCGAGGAAGACACCCTCGGGCGTGATCTTGGCCTTGGCCTGGCGGTCGGCCGAGCAGGAGACGGCGATCGCGACGGGCAGCGACGCGCCGTGGCGCGGCAAGCGGACGACGCGGACGTCGTGGCAGAAGTACTTGCCACCGAACTGCGCGCCGATGCCGATCTTCTGGGTGAGCTCGAAGACCTTCTTCTCGAGTTCGAGATCGCGGAAGCCGCGGCCGGTGATGGCACCCTCGGTGGGCAGCTCGTCGAGGTAGTGCGCCGAGGCGTACTTGGCCGTCTTGAGCGCGAACTCGGCGGAGGTGCCGCCGACAACGATCGCGAGGTGGTAGGGCGGGCACGCCGCGGTGCCGAGCGACCGGATCTTGGCCTCGAGGAACTGCATCATCGAGTCCGGGTTCAGGATGGCCTTCGTCTCCTGGTACAGGTACGACTTGTTGGCCGATCCGCCGCCCTTGGCCATGAACAGGAACTTGTAGGCGTTCTCGTGGCCCTTCGCGGTGTCCGCGTACAGCTCGATCTGCGCCGGCAGGTTGTTGCCCGTGTTCTTCTCGTCCCACATCGTCAGCGGGGCGTTCTGCGAGTACCGCAGGTTCAACTTCGTGTACGCGTCGTACACGCCGCGCGCGATGGACTCCTCGTCGTCACCCGGGGTGAGCACCTGCTGGCCGCGCTTGCCCATGACGATGGCGGTGCCGGTGTCCTGGCACATGGGCAGCACGCCGCCGGCGGCAATGTTCGCGTTCTTCAGGAGGTCGAGCGCAACGAACTTGTCGTTGTTCGACGCCTCAGGGTCCTCGAGGATGCTCGCCAGCTGCTTCAGGTGATCCGTGCGCAGGTAATGGGAGATGTCGTGCAGCGCGGTCTCGGTGAGCAGGCGCAGGGCCTCGGGCTCCACCTTCAGGAAGGTGCGGCCGTCGGGTCCTTCGACGGTGGACACCCCCTCGGTGGTCAGCAACCGATACTCGGTGGGGTCTTCCCCGATCGGCAGCAGGTCCTCGTAGAGGAAGTCGGCCATTGTTTCTCCTGGAAGAGGGCTGGTGATCGCCGTACACGTTAGCGGCGCCGGCGCAAGGCCTTGACAACGGGGCATGTGACGGACTCGACCTGCAAACTCGATGTGACCTGCGTCTCGCGAATTTCGGCGGCGTGTTTATGTCGCCGACGACCGGAAATCCCGCAAGGGAGTCGAGGCCGGAGTGTTCGCCGTCACGGCGGCCGGCAGGCCCCGATCCGTACACTTGACCGGATGTTCGAGAGTTTCCGGAGGGATCGCACGTGACCGTAGAAATCGAACGGTTGCCCTCGCCCGAGACCGGACGCCTGCCATCGCTGGCCTGGCTTTCCCGTTTCCACGCCTGGATCGATCTCGCCGTCGTGATCGCGGTGCTCGTCACCACCAACCTGATCGCCCACTTCACCACGGCGTGGGCGTCGATCGCGACCGTGCCGATCGCAGCATGCGTGCTGGTCGCGATGATGCGTCGACGCGGCATGCGCTGGTCGGAACTCGGCCTCTCACCCCGGCACTGGAAGAAGGGGACGCTCTACTCGGTAGCAGCCGTGGCCCTCGTCCTGGCGGTGGTGGCGATCGGCATCGCCCTGCCGTTCACCAGGCAGTTCTTCCTCTCCGAGCGCTACGCCACGATCTCCGGTGCCCTCGTCGCCTCGATGATCATCATCCCGCTCCAGACCGTCATCCCCGAGGAACTCGCCTTCCGCGGGGTGCTCCACGGAACCCTCGAGCGAGTGTGGGGCGCACGCGGGGTCTTCGCCGCGGGATCCCTGCTGTTCGGGCTGTGGCACGTCGCCTCGTCGTTCGGTCTCACGGCGGGTAACGCCGGCCTCAGCGCCTTCCTCGGTGCCGGGCTGCTCGCGCAGATCGCCGGCATCGTCGGCGCGGTGATCGCGACCGCCGCCGCGGGCTTCGTCTTCACGTGGCTGCGTCGTCGCAGCGGCAGCATCCTCGCGCCCATCGCCCTGCACTGGTCGCTCAACGGCGCCGGTGCCCTCGCCGCCGCGCTCGTCTGGCACGCCACACTCAACTGATGGCGCTGGCGGTCTGTCTCCTGTTCGACACCGAGACCGACCGCGCGATCCGGCGCCTGTGGGGCCGGCTCGAGGAGAGCGGCATCCCGACCCTGCTCACCCACACGCACCGCAAGCACGTGCCGCACCTGTCGTACGCGGTACTGCGGACCTACGACCGGGGCGCCGTCGTCTCGGCCCTCGAGGACATGCCCGACGGGGGACCGGTCCCGGTCTACATCGACACGCTCGGGCTGTTCCGGCGCGGCCGGGCGTCGCTCGTGCCCGCCCCCTCGTCCGAACTCGTGCAGCGACAGGACCGCGTCGTGCGGGTCGTGGAGACGACGGGAGCGGACCTGCACCGCTACTACGTCCCGGGACGCTGGACCCCGCACTGTTCGCTGAGTCCCCGAACCCGGCGCGAGGAACTCGACCGTCTGGGCGCGGTCGTCTACGACGTGCTGCCCATCGAAGCGACACTCGATCGCGCGGTGCTGATCGACACCGCCACCGGCGAGCACACGCCGCTACGGATGATCCCGTGAGGGAAACTCACTCCTCGGGGTTCTCCACCCACGGTCCGTACGGGGGTGGGCCCTCGCTCTGGATCTGCAGGCCGAAGTGCGGACAGTGCTTCCACACGTAGCCGTGCAGGACGTGTTCTTCCGACGTCGCGGTGTTCATCAGTACGAGGTCGCCGCTGGGGCGGTGTTCGAGGGCGAAGCCGGACTCCCGCTGATCGAGAACCCACCATTTCGCAGTGCTCATGTCGGTGTCCTCCGCATGATCCGCTCGGCAGACGCGCACCTCCCACGTTAGCGCGGAAACCGTTCGTGATCGGCCGATTCGGCGATCACGATCCGTTCAGGACCCGGGCCGTCGCCTCGTCGGCGGGATAGAACGCCTCGATCGCCAGTTCCGACACCGTCACGTCGAGCGGGGTCCCGAAGAGGGTGGTCGTGCTGAAGAACGACAACTCGCCGGCCTCGGTCCGCAACCGCATCGGCACGACCAGCGAATGCGGTTCGATCTCCTCCACCGGATCGTCGCAGGGATAACCGGCGAGTTCGTCGTACAGGCGCAGCAGGACAGGGTCGGCGGTCGCACCGATCTGGTGTTGCAGCCGGGCGAGCAGATGACCGCGCCACTGCCCGAGATCGACGATGCGCGGCGCCAGTCCCCGCGGGTGCAGAGTCAGTCGCAGCACGTTGATCGGCGGTTCCAGCAGTTCCGGAGCGCACCCCTCGACGAACACCCCGACGGCGTCGTTGGAATCGACCATCGTCCAGTGCCGGTCGACGACGAGTGCGGGAAAGGGGTGGTGCGACGACAGGATTCGCGTGATCGCGTCGGAGATCGCCGCCATCGGCATATCGCCGAGGTGATGCTCGGGGTAGACAGGCGCATGTCCCGCCGCGACCAGGATGGTGTTGCGTTCGCGCAGCGGGATGTCCAGCCGGTCGCTCAGCTTCAGCACGGTCGCGCGTGACGGGCGGGACCGGCCGGTCTCGACGAAGCTGAGATGCCGCGACGAGATGCCGGCGGTATGGGCCAGGGTGAGCTGGCTCAGGCCGCGGCGCTCGCGCCATGCCCGCAGCAGGGCGCCGGCGTGGGGAGTGTCGACCGTGGTCATGCACCCGACAGTAGAGCCGGCGGGGAACGGTCACCATTACTTCCGGGGTAATAGATCTGCTTCGGTTCCCGCAGGTCATGCCACCGCGCGCACGTCCGGGAGCCGTTTTGGCCCCGTTTTGGCCCCCTCGATGGACGCGTCCAGGCGTGCGGCCAGCGCCGCTCCGGCCCCCTCGAACGCGTGGACGTAGGTGCCGAGGGTGGTCATCCCGGACCCATGGCCGAGCAGCGTCTGGACCTCGACGACCGAGGCCCCCGTCGCGATGGCGATGGAGGCGGCCGAGTGGCGTAGCAGGTGGGGGTTCACCCGCCGGGGGAACGCCGCGTCACGTTGGCAGCATCGTTCGACGGCCGCAGTGAGCCAGGAGCGGCCCCCGCCGAACGGCCGGAGAGGCCCCCCGTCGCGGGCTGGCCAGAGCAGGCCCGTCCCGCCGAGTTGTGTGGCCCGCTGCGCGAGAGCGTCCGCTACAACCTGAGGGACGACCACCACCCGCGACCGGCCCCCCTTGGTCGGCCCGACGACCATCTCGCCGCCGATGCGGGACGCGCTCCGCCGGACGTGGACCCGGGGGCCGTCGATGTCCTCGGCCTGCAGGGTTGCCAGTTCGCCCGCCCGCAGGCCCCCGAACCCGGCGAGCAACACCCACGAGCGGTAGGGGGCGGGGGCCTCGTCGGCCAGCGCAAGCACCTGGTCCACGGATAGGACCGCCTTCCTCGCGGCGGTGATCCGGGGGAGTTTCACGCCATGGGCCGGGTTGGCTCCGATCAAGCCATCCTCGACCGCACTCTCAAGCGTGGCCGACACGAGCTTCCAGACGCCCCGGGTGGTCTCCGGGCCGCGCTGCTGGGCGATCTCCGCGACGAATGCCTGCACCGCAGTCCGGCGGAGCTGGCCGACCGGGGCCGCGCCGAACGCCGAACCCTGCACCCAGTTTCTGTAGTGCGAGTCCCAGGTCTGGACCGAGGCGGGAGCGGCGACGCCGCGCTGTCGTTCGATGTGCGCGGCCACCAGCTCTGCGACCGTGACCCGCCCGGCGGACGCGGCGACGAACTTCCCCGCCCGGAGGTCGACGGCGACCTGATCGGCGAAGCGTTGGGCGTCGATCTTCCTCCGGAATCCCCGCTTACGGGTGCTTCTGCGGTCTGGTCCCCGGTAGCGGACCTCCCAGCGTTGCTCACCTTTCGATGTGACGTACTTCACTGCTGCTGCCATCGGATTTCCTCCTTGTAGCGTGACGCGGCGTGGATGCGGGTCTCGATGTATCGATTTGCCCCCGCGAGGCCGTCTCGGTGGCCGTCAGGGGCTGATTTCGGCCGTCCCTGTGTGGGTCGTCTTCTTCCGAAATACCCTCCGCGACAACATATCTCAATTCGATGCGACTGGACATTCCGTCCGATAGTCCAGGACAATTAGGCATGTCCAACGCTGATGCCCTACGCATTGACCTGATGACCCACGAGTTGCTCACTACAGAGGAGGCCGCCGCGCTGCTGCGCTCGACGCCCGGTGCGCTCGCGGCCATGCGGTACCGGGGCGGAGGGCCGCGCTGGCGCAGGCACGGCCGCCGCGTGCTGTATGCCCGCGCCGACCTCGCCGCGTACCTGTCCCAGAGCTACGTCTCGACCGCCGAATACTGCGCTTAGGAGAACCCATGAATTACACCGACATCGAAGCCCGTATCGAGGAATGGCGCGAGAGGTCCGCCCGAGAGCAGTACTGGACCGTCGAGGCCATCACCGCCATCGTTGCTGAGTGGCGCGTGCGAGAGGCCAAGGGCGAGACGGGATGGACGGCCAGAATCGGTCCGGCCGCTATCGACTTCGACCTCGAAGACGGGGGCGTCACCTGCGCCTACGTCCGGCCGGACGCGGACTCCGACGAGGCCATCGCGGGGGTCACCGAGACGGACGGGGCCGAGCCCGGGGAGGAAATCGACCGCGACGCGGTCCTGATCGCCGGGATTGAAGCCTGGCTCGCTACTCCAGGGGAGGCTGAGCTGTATCAGCTCCTGCATCAGTTCCTCCGGTCGCCCGCGTTCGCATCCACCGCCGACTACACCAACGCTTAGGAGACAGAATGAGCATCCTGCACACCGACGCATACACCGAACCCGTCGACGGCCTGCGCCTGCTAGCCCACCCGGGTCTGCTCGAATTCGACGTCCTCGGTACCGAGTTCGCTCTTGACTGCGCGGAGGTCGAGGTTCTCCGCGCTGCTCTCGCCGAGGCACTCACGCTCATGTGATTCTGCCCATACCGCCGCCCGGACTGGTGGGCCGAAACGTGACCTTCCGAATCTAGACGCCCTGATATCCCGGCCCGCCTACGCGAGTTCGTCCTCGTGGCAGGCGGGCCGGTCTCGTCTGTGTCCGACCGGGGTCGTGTGGGTGGTGGAGGCAAGGCAAAGGGGAGCTCCCGGCGGCGTGGCCCGGGACTCCTCTTGAACGGCCGGACACGAAAAGCATTACTACCCTACGTAATTGGACTTGTTGGCAAACGTATTCGCAGGGTTCGATGTCCGTGAGGCCGAGTTGTGCCCCTCTACAGAACCCGATTGAAGGAGGACCTCCGATGGAGGTTGTGACGATATCGAGAGAAGCCCTCGACCGATTGCTGGCCGACTCAAAGCTTCTCGCTCACAAGATGGAGGTCGAGCGCAGACGGAACGAGCGATACCGCCTGCGGAAGGCCGCGAAGGCCGCGCAGGCCGAGGAGGCCGGGGCATGAGCAGCCCTGGACCTTGGAAAGAAGCCCGCACCGTCCGCCGGAAGGTGGCCGGTGCGCGCGGGCGTGGTGAGAGCTCGATTGACTTCCGGATTCAGGGTCACGTTTGCGCGCTGTCCTGGGAAGACGACCAGTACGAGATCGACGTCGATGGTGTCCGAATTACCGGTTCGCTGCACAAGATCGACCGGGTCGTCCGAATCCTGGCGGTGCGGGAGGTTCCCAAGTGACCGCGACGACCCCGGTGAAGAGCAAACATTCGCCCGGCCACCTCGCCGGACGCGCAGTGAAACGGTTCGTTCGAGCGCTCAACGCGGCTGACGATGCCGACGAGTCCGGAGTCCGACTCACGCTGTACGGCATCCGGTTCGACGCGCAGTTCGCGCCGGACGGCGACCTCGATCTCTACCGGGACGGCGAACCTGTCGAGACGTTCGGGTTCGAGGAAGCGGTGGAGCACATCCGCGAGGCCGTCCGCGCGAAGATCCGCGCTTCGAACTGATCCCTTTCATGGCGAAGGCCCCCTCGTTCGCAGCGAGGGGGCCTTCGAAAATCCCGAGTCCTGGCGGTTCTCGGTGGACGGGCGTCCGCTGCCAGTTTAATGCCAGGACTCCTCACTGAGGAGTACTACATTGCTACATTGCTACCCCTTCAGAAGCCACGCGCCAGCGCTGGCCACGCAGGGCTGGGAGGTGTTCCCGACCGCGCCTCGCGGGAAGGCACCGCTGGCCGGAAGCCACGGCCATCTCGACGCCACTTCCGACCCCTCCGTGGTCGCGCGGTGGGCTCGGCAGCACCCGGACAGCAACATCGGCCTCCGGCCCTCGGAAGGTCACGTTGTGCTCGACCTCGACCACGCGGAGCAGTTCCGCGCCTGGATGGACGAGCGCGGTCTGGAGATCCCGCCGACGCGGACCGTGCGAACCGGTCGCGCCGGAGGCTTCCACTACTACGCGAAGGTTCCGGCGGCACTCTCGGGACGCCCCTTGATGGCGCGACTGCCGGGGTTGGACTGCAAGTCTTCGAAGTCCTACGTCCTTGCCCCGGGCTCGGTCGCCAAAACCGGCCGGGTGTACCGCGTGGTCCGGGATCTCCCGGTCGCGACCCTGCCGGACGCGTGGGCCGAGCACCTCGCGCGGCCTGCGCGGGTCAAACCGCATGGGGCGTTCCCGAAGGCGTCCGCGCCGGAGCTCTCCGAGATCGAGATCATCCGCGAGGGCCAGGCTCTCGTGCGGCACTTCGCGATCCGGCAGGCGGGGTCCGGCCGCAGGGCCGCCCTGCAGGGCTACCTGTTCGGCGTGCACCAGCGCCTGGGCGGACACGAACCGACCATCGAGGCCCTCATCCGTACGGCCGTCGAAGTCCACGGCAAAGACGAGAACGACATCCGCAGGCTGGCCCACTGGGTGGCCGAGCAGCACACGGCAGGAGCTATCCAGTGACCAAGAAATCCCATGCGGCGGAAGTCGAACCCGACCGCGTGACCTACACGGTCCACGAGATCGTCGACTATATCTGCAGGCGGCACCAACTCGTGTGGACGACCAACGGGGACATTTACGCCCTCGACCCGCGCAACACGAAGATCCAGTACGACCTCGACGACGATCGGTTCTACGACCACGCAGCGGCCACCCTGTTCGATGACGAACTGCGTGGAGACCGCACGATCCCGCCGACGACCTGGGCGTCCGCAGTGCGTATCGCCAAGGGCCGAGTACGCCAACGCCCGAACCAGAACCGGATTCCGGTAGCACTGCGGGCCTACCACGACCCCGCAAACCAGACCCTGATTATCGACCTGCAGAACGACGACGACGAGTTCGTCCAGATCACCCCGGGCGGGTGGGAGATCGTGGATCGGCCGGGGGGTGTGATCTTCACCCGGTCGGAGAACCAGAACCCTCCTCTTCCGCGCCCGGTGCGGACCGCGCCCGAGGACCGAGACCGGATCGTGCGGGCCTGGGCGAGGGCATTCGGGGTCGGGGTCGACGACAGTCGGTTCTTGCTGATCTCCGGCTGGTCCACCCTGGTCTTTCTGTCGGACCTCGACCGCCCCGGGCTCGGGATGTACGGCCCGTCGGGGTCCGGCAAGACGGATCGGTCGAAGTTCGTTCTGTCGTTGGTGGACCCGGTCGACGAGCTGGACGGCGTGTCCACGGCAGAGGCGGCCGAAGTGACCAGCCGCGAGTCGTACGTGGTGACTTTCGACAACCTCGGGAACTCGTTTACCGACACCTTCTCGGACTGGTTCAGCAAGCTGGTCACGGGCTACATGGCCAAGCGCCGAAAGCTCTACACCACCAACGGCGTGAGCCGTTGGAAGCTCAAGGCCCCCGCGATGTTCACCGGCCTCAACGTCCCCACGATGAAGGAGGACGCAAAGGAACGACTGGTCGCGATCGAGTGGGCGACCGCCGACGCCGACCCGGCCGGTAAGACCGCAGTTCGCCAGCGCTGGCCGGAGTCGCTCCGGTCGGAGGTCCTCGGAGTGGTCTTGGACGCGCTGGTGGTTCTGCTGGGCGAATACGACACCCCCCGCCCGGAACTGGCGGCACAACGTGACCTCGGGCGGCTCAAGGACTACGCGTCCATGCTGCACGTCCTCGATAGCCAGGGATGGCCGGGAGGGTCACGGATGACGGCCTACTTGGACGCGATGGGCACCGCACGCGTGGCGGACGCGGAGGAAAACCTGATCGTCCGGCTCGTGCGCCAGTGGTTCCGGAGCGAGGCCGGGTCGAAGACGACCGAAATCAGCCCTTCGGACCTGCTGGCGGCCCTGGCGCGACAGGCCAACCTCGGGGAGTTCCACGGCGACCACCGAGTGGTCGGGATGGGGAAGACGCTCACCCTCGACGGCGACACGGTGACGACCAAGCAGCTTGGGAACCGCCTGCGCGAGTCGGAACGCCAATTCCGGGCTGTAGGAGTGCAGGTCGAGAAGACCTCGAAGGGTGGCAGCAAGGGCGTCCGCTGGACCTTCTCCGAAGTGGAAGTACCCGAGGAGGGGTAGGTACTTCCAACACCGGAAGTGGAAGTACCCGAAGTACTTCCCGGAAGTACCTGGAAGTGGAAGTGGAAGTACCGAAGTACTTCCGTGGAAGTACCCCTCACTTCCGGGTACTTCCACCCCTTCACCGCAGGTCAGAGGGGTGCGGAAGCGGTTTGGAAGTACTAGAAGTACCCCTCTCCCTTCCTTTGGAAAAGAAAAAGAAAAAGCCATCCGGGCGCACTTCCGCCGGGTCCTGCCCCGGAGGTACTTCCGGTACTTCCACCCCCCTCCGACGCGGTCCGACCAACAGACCAGCAGGGAGCGTCTCCGGAGCCGCTCTCGTCCCGGACGCCCCCTGCTGATCCAGCCGCGAGACCAAGAGGAGGGGCGCTCCTCCCTCCCGGCCGGACCACAAACCGAGGCGCCGTACTCCTTCGACGGATTTACTTCCCAGAACGCCTCAGGACACGTCCTGGATATACGAGGACGAACTGCCGCGCTACTCGGTGGGCCGCTCCCCAGCGGGTGGGTCCTGGAGTTGTTCGGCCGGCGCGGGCACCTCCCCTGCCGGGGCTTCGATTGTGGGCTGGGCGGGCGCGTCCTCCGGACCCTCGTCGAGAACAGGGACCCATGCGGCAACAGCACCAGCTAGTGCGATGACCGCAGCAACGACCGCGACCAAGAAGCCGCGGAATCCCCATCGCCCTGAGCTCTTCGCGTCCTTCAACTGTTGCACGGACACGTCGTAGAGTTTCTTTGCCTCATCCAGCTGCTCGGTAGCGGTGGAGTGAAGTTTCTTTGCCTCCTCCAACTGCTTCTCGGAAACTGCGCGATGTTCCTGAGCGACCTGGAGGTGGTCCGCCGCAATCTGCATGTGCTGGTCGGCTGACTTCTTGTATTCCTTCATTCGCTCGACCTGTTCACGGCTCAGCCCTGCGAGTTCCTCGTGGTCGGCGCGCTTCTGCGCCGCTTTCTCGGCTTGGATCTTCTCGATCTCAATTCTCGACTGTTCAAAAAGCTGCATGTCCTTCTCGTGCTGCCGAGCAAATCGTGCTTCGAGGTCCCTGCTCTGGCGGAAGTGGGCCGAGAAGTCTGGCAACACGCTCTCTTTGAAACTGTCCGGGACCTTCGGCAGCTGAGAGCGCATCCAGTCGGACAACGGTGTCTTCTCGTTGAGCTCGTCCTCGTCCATGCAGGTATTGAACACTGCCGGACGGACAACGAAGTGAACCGCTGAGCGGGTCTCCCGACCATATAGCGCGTTAGTTGAAACGAAACGTTAGTTAAGTCGCCCAATAACCCGGGGTGCGCACACCCGCGACCTGCGACCAACTCAGGCTTTCCGTTAGTTCCCTCTACTACCCGACCGGGTCCACGCGTCCAATACGACCACTGGGAGGCCGCCTGCCGGGCAGGCGAGAGCGAATCCGACGCACCGAAGGGAGCCGGATCTTCGGCCCCTCCTCTACGAAGAGTCCCGTTTCAACAGATCGGAGATATTCAATGAGCACCTACAGACCGAAGCCGAAGGCCCGCAACAAAAAGCAGGAACTCGGCTACGCCCACCAGCAGGTCCGGAAGCGTCTGCTGGCGAAGCACCAGGACGGGTCCGCCTGCTGGTGGTGCGGTGAACCGATGTACGCCGACGCGGCCAGCAACCCGGACGGCCTGGCCCTCGCCGCAGACCACGACGTGGCCCGGGTGAACGGCGGGATCAAGGCGTCCCGGCTCCTGCACGGGGCCTGCAACAGCCAGCGCGGGGACGGGTCGTGGGATGACCGCCGACCGGCGCTGACGGACCGTCCATTCAGCCGGGACGAGGATCCGGACGAGCGCGCCCGGTGGACCCTCCTCGACTGGTAGCGCGTCACGTGTGCTGGTCCCGAGGGACCCGGGCCGGCACTACTCTGTTACCCCCTTATTAGACCCCGGAGTCGTTACGGGGAGAGAAAACAAGACTTGCTGCGAGATGGGGTCTTCACCCCATATCCCCTAAGACTTCCCGGGCCTTTCCTCCGTTTCCACCCCCCTGAAATACCGATTCCAGTCTCCTAGTAGGACTTTGTTAGGTTCACCACTTCCTGTGGTGGGGACTCGAGATTCGGCGGGGTTTCCGAGACGATAACGAGGTGGATGCCGCAGCCCTGACCGATGTCGGTGAACGCCTCGATGTGTTCATCGACGAGGTGTTCTCCTCGCTCAAGCGCAAGGATCAGCGAGCGACGGCAGGGGTGTATACGCGGGGATTGATGCTCGACGGGCGCCGCAAGTCGATGCAGCCGATGGCCGACCGACTCGGGGTCGATCACCAACGCCTACAGCAGTTCGTCACCACCTCACCATGGGATCCGGTTCCGGTACGGAAAACGCTGTCCCGCAAAGCGTGTGATCTGATCGCACCGGATGCATGGGTCATCGACGACACCGGATTCGCCAAGGACGGCGACGCCTCGCCGTGCGTGGCCCGGCAGTATTCGGGCACCTTGGGCAAGGTCGGAAACTGCCAGGTCGCGGTCAGCGTGCACGCCGCCACCGATACTGCCTCCGCACCCCTGGACTGGCGGCTGTATCTGCCCGAGAGCTGGGACGACACCGCCGCCCAGGATCCGGAGACGGCTGCCTCGATCACCGCCCGCCGGCGACGCAACGCGATTCCCGATGAGGAGCGGTATCGCAGCAAGGCGGCGCAGGCCCTCGAGATGCTCGACGAGCTGATCTCGTGGGGCCGGACCCCACCGGTGATCGTCGCCGACGCCGGCTACGGCGACTCGGCCACCTTCCGGCAAGGCCTGACCGACCGCGATCTGGTCTACGTCGTCGCCGTCAAGGGCGCCACCCTCGCGCACCCCGCCGACGCGGTCCCGGCCGCCGCCGCGTACTCCGGACGCGGGCGGCCGCCGACCCGACGCTACCCGGCGGCGGCCACCTGCCGGGATCTTGTCGTGGCGGCCGGAACCGCGGCGCTGACCGAGGTCACCTGGCGTCGCGGAACCAAGACCGGCCCCGCCAATCCGACCGCGGCGATGCGCTCGAGGTTCGTGGCGCTGCGGATACGCCCGGCCAACCGCACCATTCCCCGTGATGAGGACGGTGTGCTGCCGCAGGCGTGGCTGCTGGCCGAATGGCCTACCGGAGCTGCCGAACCGACCGATTTCTGGCTCGCCACCCTGCCCGACGTCACGCCGATCGCGGAGCTGGTGCGGCTGGCCAAGATCCGCTGGCGCATCGAGCACGACTACCGGGAACTGAAAACCGGACTCGGACTCGATCATTTCGAAGGCCGGTCCTGGCTCGGGTGGCATCATCACGCCACCCTCGTCACCGCCGCGCACCTGTTCATCACCACCCTGCGGCTGACCGGCCCAAAAGCGATTGGGCAGGACTGACTCTCTACGGAATCGTGCGCGAACTTCAACGCGCACTAGCCTATTGGATCGGTACCTGCCCGACCTGCCACCACACCTTCCCAACCTAACAAAGTCCTACTAGGCCGAAGGAAGCCAACGGAGACACCAGAACGACCCCAAAGGAACACGACGAATGTACGACTTCAACGATTTTGACGCCTTGTTGGCCGACCTCGAGCACCTCGACCCCGTCCAGACCCTCCAGGCCCAGTTGGTCCATGGCCCCTCGGCCCGAGTGAGCCGCGAATACCTCAACGGCCGACCTGTCGACGGCGGCCCCGCTGACGATGGCTGGATCGACGCGGACCCGCACCCCGCGTTGCTGGCCGAGCTCGCGGACCTCGGCACCGACGAACCCGAACCCGACGAACCCGGAGCGCCCCTTGACCAGCAGGAGGGCGACGATGCCTGAACCGCTGATGTCTGAACCCCGGTCCGGCCGAGTGTCCGGGGTCGTCCTCACTGACGAGGACGCCGCCCTCGTCGTGGCCCTGGTCGACCAACTACGCGCACTGGGTCGCAGGCACGGGTTCGCGGTGGGTCGCCGGATCCTCGAGCTCCGGTCCGTTTGCGCCCCTACTGATGTCGCCACAAACGCGCAAACCACGGACCTCGACTGGCTGATTTGCTCGTCGCAGAGCCTGGTCGATTTCGTGGACGTCCCGACCGCCGCAGCCTCTTTGGAGTGCAGCCCGCAGAACGTCCGCTGGTTGATCCGGGCAGGACATCTCGACGCCTCGAAGGTCGGCGGGAGGTGGGCCGTCGAGATCGAGTCTCTGCGGCAGTACGAGCAACAACGAAGTACGAAGGATGGATGAAATGAGCTTTCTGCAGCCCACGCTTTCGGGCCAGCGTCTGACGGTCGAACAGGCAATCCAGCAGCCCCTACGCGTAAATCGCCGGATCAGTGAGCTGGTCGCGCCGAAGCTGGTCGCGCCCCGGTTCTTCGCGAACCCGTCGAAGCGCCTCGAAGGTGGAGCTCTGCTCTACCAGGTCGTGACGGCCGAAGACCTGCTGTCGGGTCCGATCTCGCATCGCGCGCCCTACAGCGAGTACCCGGTGGTATCGAATCCGGAGCCGAAGTTCGCGCTCGCGCCGACCATCGATCAAGGGGGGAAATTCAGTCTGAGCCGGGAGGAAGTCCGGCGCGACGCGGTCGACGCGATAAACACCCGCACCACGCAGCTGGCCAACCGGATTGCGCGGGCCATCGACGAAACCGCCATCGCCGCAGTCGAGGCCGCCATCGCGGACAACCCCGACGCGGTGGTCCCGGGCAACGACTGGTCGGCCCTGGTGACCCTCGGTCCGGAGACTGAGCTGACCCCGAGCCACGAGCGCCCCGAGGCCGACTTCGCGAACGCGCAGCTGGCCGCCGACCGCGACGACATGGGTGTCACCCTGGACACGATCATCACGAACCCCGTCCAGGCCGCACACCTGCGCACCGCCTACGGGTCCGGGCTGTCGCAGCTGCTCGGGTCGTTCGGACTCGAACTGGTGACCTCGAACCTGGTCCCGTCCGGTACCGCGTACGTGGTGCAGGCCGGAGCGGTCGGCATCTCGGCCGTCGAGGAGCCGCTGCAGACCAAGACTTGGTTCGACGACCGCGACCAGGTGCACTGGGTGCAGTCGTTCGTTTCCATGGCCTTCGCCGTGAACGGTCCCCTCAGTGTCAAGAAGCTCACGGGCTTGGCGGGGGTCTGACATGACGAACCGAGCTGGACACGAGCGGATCGTCGCGGCGGCGATTAAGGACGGCCGGGTCCACCCGGCCCGTCGCGGCCACTGGCTCGAAGCGCTGCAGCCGAACCCCGAGCAGGCCGAGCGACTGCTGGCCTCCTTGGCCCCGGGTCTGCCTCCCGAGGGCGAGCCCTGGGTGGTTTGATGAATTGAGGGGTCAGACGATGCCCTACGGCCCCTCACCTGGGCGGACTGGTCCCTCGCCCGGGAGATCTCCTTTCGTGGAGTTGGTGGAGTAGGTGGGGGCCTCGTCGTGTTCGGAGCCGTGTACGGACCTCGGGCTCCGTACAGTTCGGAGCTGGCTCCGTACAGCGGCCCCCGTGGACACGGATTGGACACACTCTGCGCTCGAGCCGGGTCGGCCCGCGTCATCTCCTGTCGAGCGTTCGCGCAGGTCCCGCCATCAAGGGGGCCTCCGGGCCGGGCCGCGTTTCGCCAGGGCGCTTACTTCCGGGGTAATCGATTCCGTGCACGACGCGGCGCAGGGTGGTCCCCATGAACGCATACGCAGTGGCTCATCTCCGCAACGTCGACCTCAACGACGACATCGTCCGGTACATCGAGACCATCGACGACACCCTCGCCCCGTACGACGGACGCTTCCTCGTCCACGGCGTCGACCCCGAAGGGATGGAAGGACCCTTCGAGGGGAACCTCGTGATCATCGAATTCCCCGACGTCGACCGTGCCCGGTCCTGGTACGAATCCCCGGAGTACCAGGCGATCCTCCCGCTCCGCACCGAGAACTCCGAGGGATGGGCGGTCGTCGTGCAGGGCACACCGCCCGGCTACCGCGCCACCCACTTCCTCGACAAGGTGTTCGGCGCTCAGCGGTAGTTCAGGACAGGATGCCGGCCGCCCGGGCCGGTTCGGCGTAGGCCCGCGCCAGTGACTCCACCGTCTCGTGGGCGTTCAACCCGCTCGGATTGGGCACCACCCACAACGGGACGTCGCCGATCGTGTCGTCCTGCCGCCCGGCCTTCGCCTTGCGCCGGCCGAAGGCCGCGCGGTAGGCGGTGATGCCCGCGACCGCCACGGCGCGAGGGCGGAACTCTGCCACCACGTGCGCCAGATGGCGTCCGCCCTCACGCAGTTCCTCGTCGGTGAGCTCGTCGGCGCGGGCCGTCGCACGCGGCGCCAGGTTCGTGATGCCGACACCCCGCTCGAGCAGGTGATCGCGGACGGCGTCGCTCATACCGGACGACGCGTCGATCGGCCGGTCGACGATGCCGGCACGGAACAGGGCGGGGTAGAAGCGATTTCCGGGCCGCGCGAAGTGGGCTCCCGTCGCCGCGGTCCACAATCCCGGATTGATGCCGACGAACAACAGGCGGCAACCGGGCGCGACGAGATCGGGGATCACCGCATCGCGGAAGGACTCGAGTTCGGCTCGTGTGAAACCCATCCATCCAAACTAGCCGGAGCGACGCTCAGTCCGGCGGGAGCCAGGCTCCGTGCAGGCCGGCCGGGACACGGATCGGCAGACGGACCCGCGCGATCGGGCCCGATGCCGGGTCGGATGCGGGGAAGATCAGGAACCAGCTCGACATGTCCGCGCGGTCGGTGGCGATGGTGCCCCAGTGGTCCGCCGCGTCTCCCGGCATCAGGATCGGCTCGCCGGGAGCGAGACTGTCGTGCGTCCACACCGACTCCGTACCCGCCTGTACGTCGAACCAGCACAACGAATCGGCCGATCCAGGAGGTAGATTCGAGGATCCGCTCTTGCCGATCGTCGCTACCACGCGGTGACCGAGGGTTGTGGACCGGTCGTCTATGCGCGGGAACTCCATGTCGCGCTCGCACAGGACGGTCCGCGTGATCCCGTTCCGTCCGATCACCGCACGGCTCAGGGTGGACCGGTTCGGTTCGCTCTGCCGAGTCAATCCGCCGGGATAACACCATTCGACGTAGTCGAGCGCGACGTCGCCGTCGGGCAGGTCGAAGGCGTTGGCGGTGTGCCACATCCAGAACGTGTCGGTCGAGAACCACCGCACCGCGCCGCCGTCGCGGGGGACGAGCGCGACACGCGTTCCGAGATCCGGCTTCCAGTCGAGCGGCGACCCGCCGGAGAAGATCTGCGAGAGATCGAACACGAGCGGGGCCAGGACCAGGACGACATAGGTCGGCGTCAGTGCCATGTCGTGGATCATCAACGGCCGGTCCATGCCGTCGATCGGGGTGGGCGCGCGCGTCACCGTCCCGTCCGGTGCGACCACCGACCAGGTCAGATACGGCGGGTCGAGCATGTAGCAGAAGGCGACCATCTCGCCGGTGTGCGGATCGATCTTCGGGTGCGCCGTCAGCCCGACCGGCAGGGTTCCGTCGAAGGTCTCGCGTCCGAGCGTCTCGAGGTCGGAACCCAAGGTGTACGGTGGCGCCGCTTCGGCCATCGCCATGAGCCGCCCGCCGTGCCGGACGATGTTGATGTCCGGCAGCTCGCGCATGGTGTTCGCCAGGTCGGGCCCGACCTCCTCCTCGGGAGGGAAGTACGGATCGGTGATGCCGGCCCACAGCGCGCGACCGGCCTTCTCCTCCGCGACGACCTGCGGGGTCCGCACGAACCTGTTCGTGTAGCGCGCGGTGCCCCCGGCGATCTGCACGCGGTGGACCATGCCGTCGCCGTCGATCGGGTAGACGTAGTGACCGATCGGGTCGAAGCGCGGATTGGGTCCGTTGCGGAGATAGCTTCCGTGCAGATCTGCGGGCAGTTCCCCGTGGACCTCCAGCTCGCGGACGTCCACTTCCTCGCGTTGAGGCGCGAACAGGCCACTGAGATGCGGATGGTGTGCCAGGTCGACAGGCGCCGGACGTTGCATGACGACTCGCTTCGGTGGAGGCGATTCTTCTGTGGGGCAATCGTAGGACCGGGAAGGGCGATCGGTTCGTGATTCGGCGCGCCCGATCCCACACCCACGGACGGGGACCGTGCATCGGATAGGGTTGTTGCCTACGTGCAGGACTGATAGTGCGGCCGCACGGCCGCGACGTTAGGGGAAGGTGTGCAGCGCCGGAACGCGATCGGAAACTCCGTCCGGAACACCGGAGGTGACGAGGCCACGTTGCCGCCGTACACGGATCTTCTCTGGCCGACCGTGCAGGCGGTGATCGAACTCGGCGGATCCGGTGTCATCGAGGAGATCGATTCCGCCGTGATCTCCCGGACGGGACTGTCCGAGGCCGCACAGGCGGTACTCCACGGTGACGGCCCCGGAACGGAGATCGAATACCGGCTGGCCTGGGCCCGGACTTACCTCAAGGGCATGGGTCTGCTGTCGAATACCCGCCGCGGTGTGTGGAGCGTGACCGACCGTGGCCGCGCCGTGCGCGAGTCGGAGATCAAGCCCATGCAGGTCGCGTACACGGCCGAGAAGCGTCGCAAGCGCATGGTGCGGAACGTCTCGCAGGGTGCCCAGGTCGTGCCGCTCGCAGCCGCCCCCGAGGATCCCGAACTGTGGCGCGAACCCGTCCTCGGTGCCGTCGCCGACCTGTCGGAGGACGGTTTCGAACGGCTCGCCACCGCGGTACTGCGCGCGGCCGGATTCACCACCCTGACGATTCCGGCCCCGGGCGGATCCCACGCTCCCGAGGGCGCCGGTCACGTCGAGGGCACCGGTGTCCTGCGCGTATCGCTGCTGAGCTTCTCGGTGTTCTTCCGTTTCCTGCGGGCACCGGAGAAGGCGGGTGCCGACGTGGTCCGCGAGTTCCGCGCCGCGATGGTCGGGCGGGGCGAGAAGGGTCTGCTCGTCGCCACCGGATCGTTCACCGAGGACGCGCGCGCCGAAGCCCACCGGCACGGCGCCCCGCCGATCGATCTCGTCGACGGCGACGGGTTGTGCGATCTGCTCAAGGAGCACGGTCTCGGTGTCCGTTCCACGGTGCGGACGGTCGAGGACGTTTCCCTGGTGCCGGCCTTCTTCGCCGAACTGTCCGGCCGCTGACCTCGTAGCGCCGTTGCGGATATCGCCTGCCGCGACCTGTCGAATTCTCGGTGTGGCCGGTGGGACGCCTGTGATTGTGATGCAATACGGCGGACGTACAGACGGCAATACGAAGGACAGGTTGCGATGAGCCTTTCGCGGCGGGACATGTTGCGGTACGCGACGCTCGGATCGGGCGTCGCGTTGATCTCTGCGCTCGGCGCACCGGGTCTGGCTCAGGGACGCCCGGTGCTCGGGACCATCATCGACTACTCGGCCGCCGTACCGTCGCCGTCGTCGATCCGCGCCGCCGGCCATATCGGCGCCATCCGGTACGTGTCCGATGCGCGACCCGATGCCGCCTGGATGCGCGCCAAGCCGCTCACCGGACGGGAAGCGGATGCGCTGCTCGACAGCGGACTCGAAGTGGTCTCGTGCTACCAGTACGGCAAGGCCGCGACCGCCGACTGGCTCGGTGGTTACGAGGCGGGGCTGAAGCACGCCCGGCGCGGCCTCGACCTCCACTACGCGGCCGGTGGCCCGGAGAACCGGCCGATCTACGCCTCGATCGACGACAACCCGACCTTCGAGCAGTTCACGCTCCAGGTCGTGCCGTATCTGCTGGGCTGGCAGGAAGTGGTCGGCGCCGGAAATCTCGGTGTGTACGCCAACTCGCCGACGATCGACTGGGCGTCGGCGGTCTCCCTCGGGTCCTTCTACTGGCAGCACGACTGGGGCACGCCCAAGGGCTACGTGCATCCGCGGGCGAACCTGCACCAGATTCCGGGCGAGGTCCGGATCGACGGCATCGGCGTCGACATCAACCACGTGCTCACGCCCGACTACGGCCAGTGGTCGCTCGCCGGCAGCGCACCGAGTTCCGACCCAGGACTGCCGGGCAGTTAGCGATCCGGTCGGGTGTCGTCGACGGGTCGCACGGAGCGGCCCGGCGGCGGGATGAGGATCGTGAAGACCAGTCCCACCACCGCCGCCCCCATCGCCACCAGGAAGGTGGCGCGGAACCCTTCGAGTGCGGGCACCACGGAGTCGCCGATGCGCTGGGTCATCGCCGCCAGCATCACGCCCACCACCGCTGCGGCACTCGTCGTGCCGATGGACCGCATCAGGGTGTTGAGGCTGTTGGCCGCGGCGGACTCGCGTAGCGGCACGGCACCCATGATGAGTGCGGGCATCGCGGCGTAGGCGAGGCCTATGCCGGCGCCGATGAGCATCGACGCGCCGACGATGTGCCAGACCTCCTGGTACAGCACGTACGCCATCAGGTATCCGAGGCCTACGAGCACCGTGCCGCAACCGAGGGTCACGCGCGCGCCGAACCGCGTCGTGATGCGCGCCGAGACGGGGGACAGCGCCATCATGACGAGCCCCGCGGGGGCGAGCGCGATACCGGCGGTGACCATCGTCTGCCCGAAGCCGTAGCCGGTCTCCGTCGGTGCCATCAGCAGCTGCGGGAACGCCAGGATGTTCGAGTACATCGAGAAGCCGATCGCGACCGACGCGAGATTCGTCATGAGGATCGGTCGGCGGGCCGACAATCGAAGGTCCACGAGAGGTCGCGGTACCCGCAGCTCGTACAGGCCCCAACCGACGAACACCACGACTGCCCCGGCGAGCATCCCGAAGGTGGCCGGGGCGGTCCAACCCCAGTCGTTGCCCTTGGTGACCGGCAGCAGCAACAACACGAGGGCGACGGAGAGCAACAGTGCCCCGGCGACGTCGAAGCGTCCCGGATTGCGTTGCGACGACTCGGGCACGACGAACAGGATCGCGGCGATCCCGATGAGCCCGAGGACCAGCGACGCGACGAACAGCATGTGCCAGTCGGTCGCCTGGGCGACGAAGGCCGCGGAGGGAAGGCCGATCGCGCCGCCGACACCCATCGTGGCGCTGATGGTGGCCATGGCGCCCGGGAGTCGCCGGGAAGGCAGCTCGTCGCGCAGGATCGCGATACCGAGCGGGATCGCGCCCATCGCGGCGCCCTGGAGAGCCCGGCCGACCACGAGCGGGACGAGGCTCGTCGCGAGCGCGCAGACCGCCGAACCGAGCACCATGAGCGAGAGCGAGGTCAGCAGCATCCGGCGTTTGCCGAACATGTCGCCGAGGCGACCGCTGATGGGGGTGACCACCGCGCCGGCGAGCAGAGTCACCGTCACAGCCCAGGACGTGTTCTCGGGTGACGCGCCGACGAGCACCGGCAGCCGCGGCAGGATCGGGACGATGAGGGTCTGCATGAGCGCGACGCTGATCCCGACGGTCGCGAGGACCGGCACGATGCCGCGCGGGGCAGGAATCTCCCGGGTGGAGAGCGGTGTCTCTACGGCCATGCGGCTCCTCGGTCGGGGCCGGGGTGACGCGGCCTACAACGACAATTTGTGCGCAATACGAACGACGCTGCCATCGTGTCTAACACGGCAGGGCCGTCGATCCCTAGTACCCTCCCGCCGTCCGGTCCTGCGTGGCCGTTCGACCGGCGTCCGGTGTCAGGACTGACAGTGCTTGTCGGGCTCGGATTCGTCGACGGTGATCGAGAGCGGCGGATGCTCGTCGGGCGCGGAATGATCGCCGCGCCACGCCAGCAGCGACCAGCGCGACAGGCCGGACAGTGCCGAGCCGAGACTCGCGAACGACAGTGAGGACAACGCCGAACCGAACGACCCGACGGAGCCGATGGACAGAACCGACCCGCAGCTACCGATCGACAGGATCGAGTACGAGGAACCGATCGACAGGATCGACCGTTCCGAGGCGATCGACAGGATCGAGCGGTGAGAGAGGAGTGAGCGGCGGGAATTCACGGACGCGGCGCCGGCAGGGTGCCGCAGACGACGCTGCTTCGACGGGATGCGCGACGCGGTGAAGGTCATGCTCCGGTCTATCACGCCCGGCGTCGACGGGGGAAGACACGAAGGCCGCCGGGAGAAACTCCCGGCGGCCTTCGGTGAGTACGTGAATCAGGGAACGGCGACGAGACCCACGGTGGGCAGGAAGGTGCACGAACGCGGATCGGCGCCCTCGTCCTGCGTGGTGATTCCACCGGAGATCACGGCAAGGACCTGACCCGAACCGGTGTCGGCGATCGCGCTCAGCGTGGTCGGGCCGTCGGGGTTGATCTTCGCGTCGTTGGTGAGCGGTTGCGTGCCCGTGCGTCCGTTGGAGACGTTGACCCAGCTCAGGGTGAGCGGCTGTTGCTGTTCGCCGGCGGCGGGTGCGGTGCCCAGCGCGGTGAAGACGAAGCCGGTCTGGCCTGCGCCCGGTCCGGGAGGGGGAAGGTGCGACGGGCCCGCGACCGCGAGGGCGGTGCCCACGGAGTCCTGGCTGTCGCCGATGCAGCCCTTGCCGATAGTCGGGTAGAGGAACTGCGAGATCACCACGGCGCCGGGCTCGGGGATCTCGGGTCCGCCGCCGCCGCTGCCATCGAGGAAGGTGATGACGCGCTGGAGCGTGCTCTTCACCGATTCGGGGAGCTCGGAGTTCGCGAGCAGTTCCTTGGCCTGCGCCAGCAGGTCGTTCTTGCCGTCGGTCGCGTCGGCGACATCGGCGGGGCCCGCGGCCGCACCGATGATCGCGGGCGCGAGGGAAGCCAGGGCCTCGGCCTCTTCGGGGTTCGCCCGGACCCCGGCGAGCAGGTCGGTCAACGACTCTACGGAAAGATCAGCGGGAATCTCGAACTGGGGCAGTTCGACGAGCCCTGCCAGGTCCGGCAGTACGGGTGGCGCCGGTTGCGCGACGGCCTGCGTAGGCACGGCCAATCCCGCGGTGGCGGCGAGTGCGCACAGCGTGAGCGCCCGTCGCATTCCTCGAGTACGAAGCACTGTTCCCCATCCTTGTCGTTGAAGCATCCGGTTGTTCGGGACGAACGACCGGATGCTGACGGCTCGAGGAGACACTCTATGGACCCCCCGCACACGGGACAAGCCTGCCGTTTCGGAACGGCGCGCCTATCGCTGGTTCGGGATTCTAACCACGGGGTGTTCCGTCCCTCGGATCCTGTCGAACATAACGCGTTCGACCTGAGAAGATTGTGACTGTAGATGAAATCGTTACGGGAGTGAACTCCGGTTCGTTTGCATGCCTATCGGAACGGTAATCTCCTTCGCCGGGTCCGGTTCACCGGACGGACGTTCGACGGGAGAGGCCGCACCGCAGTGCCACGAGGGTTTCCTTCGCACCGGATGTGGTGGTGCGCGGCGTTACTGGCGCTGTCCGTCGTCGTCCGGATCGCCTGGGGATTCATCACTCCCAACGGCATGAACCTCGTCGACCTGCACGTCTACGTCGACGGATCGGCCGCTCTGCTGCAGGGCGACCTCTACGGGTTCACCTATTCGGAGGACACCCCCGACTTCCCCCTGCCGTTCACCTATCCGCCCTTCGCCGCGCTCGTCTTCCTGCCCCTGCACCTGATCCCGTTCGGGATCCTGGGCGTGGCCTGGCAGCTGCTGACGGTCGCGGCGCTGTTCGCCGTCGTGTGGATCTCGCTCGAACTCGTCGTGGACGCGCGGGCACGGAGCCGGTCGTGGGTCGGTGTCGCGATGCTGTGGACGGCTGCGGGCATATGGACCGAGCCGGTACGCACGACCCTCGACTACGGCCAGATCAACGTCTTTCTCGTCCTCGGCGTGATGCTCGCGGCCCGCAGTTCCCGGTGGTGGCTGTCGGGTGGGCTCGTCGGCGTGCTCGCCGGGATCAAGCTCACGCCTGCCATCACCGGCCTGTACTTCCTCGCGCAGCGACGCTGGCGCGAGGCGGTGTTCTCCGCGGTCGTCTTCCTGGGGACCGTCCTGGTGAGCCTGCTCGTGCTCGGCTCCCAAGCCGCCACCTATTTCGGGTCCCTCTTCGGCGACGCGGATCGGATCGGGCCGGTCGTGTCGGTGTGGAACCAGTCGCTGCGCGGAGCGCTGGGTCGTATCGCGGGTGAGGACGTCGGACTCGGGCCGGTGTGGCTGGTCGGCGTCGTGGTCTGCGCGGTCCTCGCGTTCGCGGCGTGGCGGTCGCTGGAACCGCTGCCCGACGGAACGCGCGACCGTCTCGGCACGCTGCTGATCGTGCAGCTGTTCGGTCTGCTCGTCTCGCCCATCTCGTGGGTCCACCACTGGGTGTGGGTGGTCCCGTTGCTGCTGTGGCTTCTCTACGGACCCTTGGCGCGGTCGCTCGGAGCCCGCATCGTCGCCGCGTGCTGGGCCGCGGTCACGCTGATCGGCGTTCCGTGGGTACTGAGTACGGCGCAGAACTCGATCTGGGATGTCGAACGTCCCGCTCCGCTCGCCTGGCTCGGCGCCGTCAACGTGGTCGGTGTCCTCGCCGTCTACGTCGTCGTGATCCTCGCAGCCCGGGGACGTGAGGGGCAGGACGAACGGGTGACTACAGACCCGAGCGCCGTGCCTCCTCGTCGATCCGACGCGCAAGAGCCGGATCCGACTCCGTGATGCCACCGGCGGAATGCGTGCTCAACGCGAAGGTCACCTTCCGCCACCTGATGTCGATGTCCGGATGGTGATTCGCCTCCTCGGCGACGACGGCCACCCGGTCGACGAGTGCGATCGCGTCGGGGAAGGTGGGCGCCTCGATGGTGCGGACCAGCGACTGTCCCGCGCGGTGCCAGTGCGGCAACTCGGCCAGCGCGGCGTCGATCTCTCCGTCCGTCAGCAGCTGGGACATGACTCATTCTGGGACGATGCACGTCATGTCTGCAAGCACATCGTCCGCGAGTACACCGGCGCCCGACGGGCACGTCGTGGCCGGCGCCGTCATCCGGGACGGACGCGTGCTGCTCGCCCAGCGCACGCGGCCCGTCGACCTCGCGGGCCTGTGGGAGTTGCCCGGAGGCAAGGCGGAACCGGGGGAGAGCGTGGAGGCGGCGCTCGTGCGGGAGCTGAGGGAAGAGCTCGGTGTCGAGGTGCGCGGTGCGGAGCGACTGGGGGTCGCGGTGCCGTTGGCCGGAGGTCGCGAGTTGTGTGCCTACAGGGTCGAACTCGTCTCGGGTGATCCCGAGCCGCTGGACCACGCGGCGTTGCGGTGGGTCGACGCGGACGAACTCGGGGAGGTCGATCTCGTCCCGGCCGATCGTGCGTGGATTCCCGATCTACGCGAACATCTGCGGCGCTGAGGTCATACGGCGCACGCCTGGTGGTCAGGCGGCGCGGGCCTTGTCGAGATACTTGCGCAGTTCCTTCTTGCTGAGCCCGTCGTTCTCGACCTTCTTCATGCGCATGACGACGACGGGGCATTTGAGGCACCGCGTCTTCTTGCGGCAGCACTTCTTCTTCGGCTTCAGGCCTGCGACCTTGCTCGCCTTCACCTTCCCCATACGTCCCGCCTGCCTTCCACGGTCCTGCGCGCGGCGAATCACCGGCGGGCGAAGGTTAGCATCCCCTTACTCGTGGACCCAGGGGTGCATGTGGTGCCGGATTCGGCGGTTACGTCTCCTGGGGGAGTGTCGAGCGTCACCCCGATCGTCGCCGACCTGCGGGTATCTGATGAGGTAGAAGCGGCGACCGACGAACGGCCTGTAAAGTGTATTGACGGCCGCAGTGCCTGCACGCCGAGAATCGGACGGGGCAGGTAGCTCGCAATCTCGCGTCGCGGCCATCGAGACGAACGCCGTACGGGCGAGGTGCCGACCGGGTCCAGTGCCGTGTGGCCGGACTACAGCCAGGAGAGCTATCGCGTGAGCACCGCTGATTTTCGGAACGTCGCCATCGTGGCGCACGTCGACCATGGAAAGACCACTCTCGTCGACGCCATGTTGCGCCAGTCGGGCGCGTTCGCCGAACGTGCGGAACTCGTCGACCGGGTCATGGACTCGGGCGACCTCGAGCGCGAGAAGGGCATCACCATTCTCGCGAAGAACACCGCGGTGCACCGTCACCACCCGGACGGCACCGTCACTGTCATCAACGTCATCGACACCCCCGGCCACGCCGACTTCGGCGGTGAGGTCGAGCGCGGCCTGTCCATGGTCGACGGCGTCGTCCTGCTGGTCGACTCCTCCGAGGGCCCGCTGCCGCAGACCCGCTTCGTGCTCCGCAAGGCGCTCGCCGCGTCGCTGCCGGTGATCCTCGTGGTCAACAAGACCGACCGCCCGGACGCCCGCATCGCCGAGGTCGTCGAGGAGAGCCAGACCCTGCTGCTCGACCTCGCGTCCGACCTCGACGACGAGGCCGCCGAAGCCGCCGAGCTCGCCCTCGAGCTGCCCGTCCTCTACGCCTCCGGTCGTGAGGGCAAGGCCTCGAAGAAGCAGCCCGAGAACGGCCAGGTCCCCGACGCCGAGAACCTCGACGAGCTCTTCGAGGTCCTCATGGAGTGCATCCCCGCACCCAAGGGTGATCCGTCGGCGCCGCTGCAGGCCCACGTCACCAACCTCGACGCCTCCGAGTTCCTCGGTCGTCTCGCGCTGCTGCGCATCCACCAGGGTGAGCTGCGCAAGGGCCAGACCGTCGCGTGGATGCACGCCGACGGCGTCAAGAACGTCAAGATCACCGAGCTGCTCAAGACCGTCGGTGTCGAGCGGCAGCCGGGCGAGGTCGCGGTCGCCGGCGATATCGTCGCCGTGGCCGGCATCCCGGAGATCATGATCGGCGACACGCTCGCCGATCCGGAGAACCCGGTGGCGCTGCCGCGCATCACCGTCGACGAGCCGGCCATCTCGATGGTCATCGGCACCAACACCTCGCCGCTCGTCGGCCGGGTCAAGGGCCACAAGCTCACCGCTCGCATGGTGAAGACGCGGCTCGACTCCGAGCTCGTCGGCAACGTCTCGCTGCGCGTCCTCGACATCGGACGCCCCGACGCGTGGGAGGTGCAGGGCCGAGGCGAACTCGCCCTCGCCATCCTCGTCGAGCAGATGCGCCGTGAAGGCTTCGAGCTGACCGTCGGCAAGCCGCAGGTGGTCACCCGCACCATCGACGGCAAGCTCCACGAGCCCTACGAGGAGCTGACCATCGACAGCCCCGAGGAGCACCTCGGCGCCATCACCCAGCTGCTCGCGAACCGCAAGGGCAAGATGGTCCAGATGACCAACCAGGGCACCGGCTGGGTTCGTATGGAGTTCATCATCCCGTCGCGCGGTCTGATCGGTTTCCGTACCGACTTCCTCACGGAGACCCGCGGCACCGGCATTTCCAACGCCATCTTCCACGGTTACGCGCCGTGGGCCGGCGAGATCCGCGCCCGCCACACGGGTTCGCTCGTCTCCGACCGTGCAGGCTCGGTCACCCCGTTCGCGATGATCCAGCTCGCCGACCGCGGCACCTTCTTCGTCGAACCGGGCAGCGACACCTACGAGGGCCACGTCGTGGGCATCAACCCGCGCGCCGAGGACCTCGACATCAACGTCACCCGCGAGAAGAAGCTCACCAACATGCGCTCTTCGACCGCCGACGTGATGGAGACCCTCGCCAAGCCGATCGAGCTGACCCTCGAGGCAGCGCTCGAGTTCTGTGCTGCGGACGAGTGCGTCGAGGTCACGCCGGAGGACGTGCGCGTGCGCAAGCTGCACCTCTCGCAGACCGACCGTGCGCGTGCGCGGTCGCGGGAGAAGGCCCGTAACAAGTAGTCCAGGTGTGGGGTGGCCCCGGCGAGCGCATGCTGGCCGGGGCCACCCACGTACCACCTGCCTCACGGAAGGAGCCCGAGTGTCGCGTACGCGCGCTCGTCGCCGACTGATCGGGGCGACGGCCGGCCTGGCCGTGGCTGCGCTGGTCCTCACCGGTTGCACCGCCGACCCGCCGCCGCCCATCGAGCAGACGGAGCCGACCACGACCCCGGCTCCCGCTCCGAAGCGCAGCACGGTGGTGGTCGCGATCGACGAGGTCGGTTCGGGCTTCAACCCCCACCTGCTCGCAGACCAGTCGCCCGTCGCGAACGCCGTTGCCGAACTCGTGCTCCCGAGTGCCTTCCGGGCCGTGCCCGATCCGGAGAATCCCGCTGCAGCACTGTGGGTTCCGGACGACTCGCTGCTGCTGTCCGCGGAGGTCACCGACGAGGCGCCGTTCACCATCACCTACCGCCTGCGCGACGAGGCCCAGTGGTCGGACGGAGCGCCGATCGTTGCCGAGGACTTCCGGTATCTGTGGCGGCAGATGATCACCCAGCCCGGCGTCGTCGATCCTGCCGGCTACCGCCTCATCGACGACATCCGATCGTCGGGCGGAGGCAAGATTGTCACCGTCACCCTGCGCGAGCCGTATCCGGCCTGGCGCGAACTGTTCACGAATCTCTTGCCCGCCCACCTGGTCAAGGACACTCCGGGTGGCTTTTCCACCGGCCTGTCCGAGACGATTCCCGTGTCCGGCGCGCGATTCCACGTCGACAACGTCGATCGGGGGCGCGCCGAGGTGCTGCTCGAACGCAACGACCGGTTCTGGGGCACCCCGGCCGGACCCGACGAACTGATCATGCGCCGCGCCGGCACCGACGCCCAGGTGACCGAATCGGTGCGCAGCGACGACGCCCAAGTGGTCCAGAGCGCGGGCGGTGTCGCTCTCGAGGCGCAGCTCGCCGCCGTGCCGGGTGTGCGGACCGGCGTCCAGCTCCAGCCGCGCACCCTCGATCTGACCCTCAACACGCGCACCGCCGAACTCGCCGACCCGGTCGTCCGGCGAGGCATGCTCGACCTGCTCGACCCCGAGCTGCTCGGACTTGTCGCCACGGCCAACAGCACCGGGGTCGTGCGGGCGCGGGCCCAGGTGCTCGCGCCGTCCGATCCGGGATACACCGACACGATGCCGGCGCGTCTGTCCCGGGAGCAGGCCCTCGGACGTCTCGCCGAGGCCGGATATCTACCCGTCCCGCCTGCCGTGCCCCCGGTGCCGACGGACCCCGACGCACCCGGCCCCGAAGCGCCGGAGGCCGCTGCACCGGAGACGGGGGCATCCGAGACGGCGGCATCCGAGACGGCGGCATCCGAGACGGCGGCATCCGAGACGGCGGCGCCGACGAGCGCGACTCCCGGACCGAGAACCCCCGACGGGCCGGCCCTGCCCGAGGGCACCCTGGCCCGGGCCGGCGTGCCGTTGACGCTGGTCGTGGGCGTGCCGGAGGGTGACGAGACCGCCCGCGCCGTCGCACGCACCGCCGTCGACCTGTGGCGTGGCGCCGGGATCGACGCATCGGTCGACGAACTTCCCCCCGACGAGCTGTACGGCGAAGCCCTCGTCGAGGGCACCGTGCACGCGGTCGTCGGCTGGATGCGTGCCGGTGGAGACCCTGCCACCGCCGCGCTGTCCCGATTCGGATGCGTCCCGGTGGCCGCAGCACCCACCGTGGCGGGGGAGGACCTGCCGACCGTGCCCGAGTCCGACCTCCCGGCGCAGCCCGACGCCCCCGGGACGGCGGAGGCGGCACAGTCGTCGGACCCCGCGACCACCACGCTCGACGAGGACGACGTCGAGGAACGTGAGGATGCGCTCGCAGCGCAGCTCGAGGCTCCGAGCAACCTCTCGGGTGCGTGCGATCCCGGTCTCGAACCCGATCTGCTCGCTGCACTGAACGGCACCACCGACCCGGCGAAGGTCGTCGCCGACGCGCAGGCCAGGCTGTGGGATCTCGCGGTGAATCTGCCGATCCTGCAGGACCGGGCCGTTGTCGCCGCCGGTCCGGGCGTCGAGAACGTCTCGCTGACAGCCGCCGTCGCCACCGGTATTCTCGGCGACGCCCATCTGTGGGGAAGGACCACACCGTGACCGATGCTCCGGGAGCTCTCCCCGACGTTGCGGATCGACGACTTCTGCTCGTCCACGCCCATCCCGACGACGAAACCCTCACCACCGGCGGCACCATCGCCCGGTACGTCGCCGAGGGCGCCGAGGTCACCGTCGTGACCTGCACGCTCGGTGAGGAGGGCGAAGTGATCGGCGACGAGTGGGCCCAGCTCACCGCCGACCGCGCCGATCAGCTCGGCGGATACCGCATCCTCGAACTCACCCGGGCGCTCGACGCGCTCGGCGTCGAGCGACCGCGTTTTCTCGGCGGTGCCGGGCACTGGCGCGACTCCGGGATGGCGGGCACCCCGTCCGCCGACAATCCTCGCGCCTGGGTCAACGCCGACCGCGACGAGGCGATCGAGGCGCTCGTCGCCGTGATCCGCGAGACGCGTCCGCACGTGGTCGTCACCTACGACCCGTTCGGTGGCTACGGGCATCCCGACCACATCGCGGTGCACGAACGGGTGACCGCGGCCGTCGAAGCGGCCGGCACCGAGGACTATCCGTCCGCCGGGGCGGCGTGGACCCCCGCGAAGGTGTACTGGACCGTCGCCGAACGGTCCGCGCTCGAACGCGGCATCGCCGCCATGGGCACGCTGCCCGACGGCTGGCGCCGACCGGAGGCCGGCGAACTGCCGAGCGTGCCCGACGACGAGGTCACCACCGTCGTCGACGTCCGCTCGGTTCTCGACGCGAAGCGGACCGCGATGGCCGCGCACACGACCCAGGTGCTGGTCGCGGAGGACGGCGAGCAGTTCGTGCTCTCCAACTTCGTCGCCCAGCCCGTCTTCGACCAGGAGCACTTCGTGCTCGTGCGCGGGCAGCTCGGCCTGACCGACTCCACGGGACGAGAGGACGACCTCTTCTCCGGCATCGGCTAGTGTGACCCGAGTCATCAACGAGGCTGTGGGTGGTTCGCGTCACCCGGCCTCGCGTACCACGCAGGCACACCGTCAGGGGGTTGTCGATGTACAACTGGTCCGTCCAGAACCAGATCGTCGCGTTCGTGGAGTCGTTGAGGCCGTACGCCGACGAGATCCGGGCCGACTACTGGCACGCTCTGTACTCCTTCGCCGACCAGCAGAGCGCGCTGCTCACCATGCTCGGATACCCGCCGGTTCCCTGACGTCCCGTGCGTGGGTCGCGGATGGTTCCGCGGACCCCGGTTGCGCTCGGGCGAGTCCGGTAGCGCACCATCGAAGCATGACGGTCGATCCAGCAACCGCTGCACCCCTCGCGTCACCGGTGGACGTCCAACCCCGCCGGGGGCTCGTCGCGCTGCTCGTGCTCGACGGTGCGCTGTGCGCCCTGTTGTCGGTCTTCTATCTCGGCGTGTACATCGCCGGAGTGCCCTTCCCGATCACCATCCTGCTGGCCGGCCTCGTCAACCTGCTGCTGGTGATGGCCCTCCGCGCCGAGACCGGATCCCTGCGCAGCGCGACCCTGCCGCTGCTGGCCTGGGCCGTCGTCTTCCTCGTCTGCCTCGTGGGCGGTCCGGGCGGCGACCAGCTAGCGCTCGGCGACTGGCGGACCCTGCTGCTGCCCGTGGCCGCGCTCGCCCCCGCCGGCGGCTACCTGTTCTCGGCCCGCATCAGGGAGATCACCCAGGCAGTGGGAGGGACGCAGCCCGCGCCGCGTCCCTGAGCACCTCGGTCACCATCTCCTTCGTCAACCGGCCGGTGAAGGTGTTCTGCTGGCTTACGTGATAGCAACCGAACAGGTGCAACGGGTGCTCCCGCGCCTCGGTGGCAGCGAGCAGCACATGTGCGCCGTGCCCGAACTTGGGGCGGGGAACCGGAATCGTCCACCCCGCCGCCGACAGGACCGGCAGTAGTGCCTGCCACCCGAACCCGCCGAGCACGACGACCGACCTCAGCGTGGGGGAGAGCAGGTCGAGTTCCTGTTCGAGCCAGTGCCGGCAGGTGTCGCGTTCGACGACCGTGGGGCGATTGGCCGGGGGCGCGCAGTGCACCGGCGACGTGATGCGCGTGCCGAACAGTTCGAGGCCGTCGCCGATGTGCGTCGCGGTCGGTTGCGACGCCAGTCCCGCGTCGTACAGGGCCGCGTACAGCACGTCGCCCGACCGGTCGCCCGTGAACATCCGTCCTGTGCGGTTCCCGCCGTGCGCGGCGGGCGCCAGCCCGACGATCAGCAGGGACGCATCGGCCGGGCCGAAGCCCGGGACGGGCCGGCCCCAGTACTCCTCGTCGCGGAAGGCCGCCCGTTTCTCCCGCGCGACCTGCTCACGCCATGCGACCAGCCGCGGACACGCGTGGCAGTCGACGAGCGCGTCGTCGAGCTCGGCCAGCGTCGCCGGGGGAGTGCCGTGCAGGGGGCCTTTGCCGGATGTCGGCTTCATCGGTCGATCCATGCTTCTCCCATACCCGGTGTGACCTCCTGGACAAGCGCCCACGCCTCGTCCACGGGGATGTCGATCACCTCGTAGCGTCCCGCACCCGCCGGCGTCGCCGCGACGACGGTCGCGAGACCGGCACGGCGCTGGAAGAAGGTCTGCCGCACCGTCCAGCCGATCACACCGTCCGCATCGAGACAGATGCGCTGCCGGTCGATCGAACCGCTGCGGGCGACGAGATGTCCGTCGACGACGGCGTGGCCGAGACCCCGGTAGCGGTCCTGCGCCAGCGCGCACGCCCCCGCGACCAGCACCACGACCACCGTGGCGATCACGGCGAACGGCACGTGCCGGTCGGTGACGGTCAGGGCGACGAGCCCGGCGGCGACCACGACGGCCACCGGCCACAGCGTCCGCGTGTAGCGGCGACGACGGGCACGGGGACCGTGACTGCGCAGCGGAACGTCGAGCGGCAGCCCCCCGGTGAGCACCTCGGCCGCGACCCGCCGGACCTCCCCGTCGGGCGCCGACGGCAGGACCAGTGACGAACCGCCCTGTTGCGCGGTTCTGCCCGTCATGACGGCGTCGAGCCGTGCGGCGCCGACGAGCCGCAGCGCCAGCGGTTCGTGCAGCGCGATCCCGCGCAGCCGCGCCCGGTCGAGGGTGGTGTGGCGGGTCGTGAGCAGGCCGTGCGCGATGCGCAGGACCCGTTGGTCGTCGGTCACCCGCAGATCGCCGTAGAGCAGCAGGTACCGCACGCACGCGGCCGGGCTGGCGACGAGCACGACGACCAGCACGAGGATCACGAGCGCGACCACCAGGCCGAGGTCTTCCGCGGTCTCCACCGCGCGGCGGACGACCTGCGATTCGGCGATCGACCGGCCGAGCCCGAACTGGAAGGCGGCACCGGCGACGGCCGCGACGGCGAGCAGTCCCGTCGTGGAGAACGGCGCGTAGCGCACCCAGGCCGGGTCGAATCGCGCCAGCTGACGCTCGGTGACGGCAGCGGTCGAGGTCGTCTCGGCCGGCACGTCGTCCTGCTGCCCACCCCTCAGGAGAACGGCACGGAGCTCGGGGACTGCTGCGATCGGAAGGCCGTTGAGTTCGAACCGGTTGCGATCGGCGCCCCCGCTCTGACCCGTGCCGATCTTCACGACCGCGAGGCCCAGCACGCGATGCAGGAGGCGTTGCTCGACGTCCACCGACCGGATGCGGCTGCGGGGGATCGACAACTCGCGTCGTTGCAGCAGGCCGCGGCGGAGTTCGACGTGCTCTGGTCCTACGCGGTAGGTGGTGGTGAACCAGCGCAGCAGACCGACCAGCACGAGCACGCCCGTCGCCGCGAGGCCCCACACGGGATTGCCGCTGGTGGACCCGATGACGAACGAGCCTGCGAGGACGGGCAGCAGGCGCAGGATCTCCTCGATCGGGTGGATCAGCAGCATCCGGCGATCGAGACGCGACCACGGCACCTCCTCGTCCGTCCCGGCCACGAGGGCGTCGTTCATGTCGCGTCCGTCTCCGAGCTCGCCGCGAGTGCGGTCAGGCGAGCGACGGTCTCGTCGGCGACCCGGCTGTCGAGCCCGACGATCTCCACCGCACCCGCCGCCGAGGCGGTGGTGACGGTGACGGTGGTCAGGCCGAGCCACCGGTCGAGCGGTCCCCGCTCGGTGTCGACGGTCTGGATCCGGGAGATCGGTGCGATGCGGTGCTCCTGCGTCCACCAACCCGAACGCGTGTAGACCGCGGTCTCGTCCATCTCCCAGCGATGGACGCGGTATCGCCAGACCGGCACCACCGCGACGTGCAGTCCACCGAGGACGACGGTCGCGGCCGCGGCGGCGACGTGCCACCCGGCGCCCACCGGCGTGACGAGCACCCACACGACCTGCGCGACGACCAGCGGCAACCACATCAGCGCTGCGCTCACGGCCCACAGCACACGCGCCTTCGGGCTCGGCCGCCACGACGGTTCCCTCATCACCACGCTCGTCGCTGCCGTGTTGTCGGCCGACCCCGCCGGCGAACTCTCGTCGTCCTCCACCCGCACCTCCTGCTCCATCGGGCCCCGTGTCCGGTTCCACGCTAGGCTGGGATCCGTAGAACCCGGCCGGACTCGCCCGATCCGATCTCACGATCGGGCCCTATCAGGAGGAGATCGCAATGACGGAGTCGAATGCGCTCGGCATCGAGATCCAGTCCGACAACGATTCCGAGGCCGACCGGCTCGAGCAGGCCATTCCCGTCTACGACGATCCTGCCGACGACCTGCCTTCGGACGTGCCCCTCGAAGCCGACCCGGCAGACACCTACGAGCAGTCCCGCGAAGTCCCGGCGGACGACGACTACCCGCGCGGATAGACCCCGAAGTGGCATGGGGGGTGCTCGTAGGCGCATGATCGGGCCCATGACCGATTCCGCAGACGACACCCCGCAGTCCGCGATGCTCCCGACCCCCACCGTGCGTCCCGGCGCTGCGCACCGATCCACGGCGACTCCCTCGGGAATGCGTCGAGCGTTGCGTCGGGCTCGCGACGGGGTCGCACTGAACGTCGACGAAGCGGCGGTCCTGCTGCAGGCCCGGGGTGCCGATCTCGAGGATCTCTGTGCGTCGGCGGCGCGGGTGCGCGATGCCGGCCTTCTCGCGGAGGGTCGACCCGGCACGGTCACCTATTCGCGCAAGGTCTTCGTCCCCATCACCCGGCTGTGCCGGGACCGATGCCACTACTGCACCTTCGTCACCGTCCCCGGCAAGCTCCGCGCCGAGGGTCACGGCATGTATCTCGAACCCGACGAGATCCTCGAGATCGCCCGTCAGGGAGCCGAACTGGGTTGCAAGGAAGCCTTGTTCACACTCGGCGACCGGCCCGAGGACCGGTGGCCCGAAGCGAAGCAGTGGCTCGACGAGCGCGGCTACGATTCCACCCTCGACTACGTGCGAGCGATGGCGATCCGCGTCCTCGAGGAGACCGGTCTGCTGCCGCACCTCAATCCCGGGGTGATGAGCTGGGCCGAGATCTCGCGGCTGAAGCCGGTCGCCCCGTCGATGGGCATGATGCTCGAGACCACCTCCGAACGGTTGTTCACCGAGAAGGGGCAGTGCCACTACGGCAGCCCCGACAAGGATCCGGCGGTGCGGCTGCGGGTGCTCACCGATGCGGGCCGACTCGCGGTGCCGTTCACCACCGGCATCCTCGTCGGCATCGGTGAGGACTTCACCGAGCGTGCCGAATCGATCCACGCGATCCGTAAGTCGCACAAGGCATTCGGTCATATCCAGGAAGTAATCGTCCAGAACTTCCGCGCCAAGGACGACACCGCGATGCGCGAGCACGACGACGCCGATCTCGACGAGTTCCTCGCCGCGATCGCCGTCGCGCGGCTCGTCCTCGGGCCGGGAATGCGCATCCAGGCCCCGCCGAATCTCGTCTCGCTCGACGAGTGCCGCGCGCTGCTCGGGGCGGGTGTCGACGACTGGGGTGGTGTCTCGCCGTTGACGCCCGATCACGTCAACCCCGAACGGCCCTGGCCGAATCTCGACACCCTGGCGCGCCTGAGCTCCGAGGCCGGCTTCGAGCTCACCGAGCGGATCGCCGCGCAGCCGAAGTACGTGCTCGCCGGGCAGCCGTGGATCGATCCGCGCATCACCGCGCACGTGCACGCCCTCGCCGATCCGGCCACGGGCCTCGCGCGCGAGGTGATCCCGTCCGGACTGCCCTGGCAGGAACCCGACATCGACTGGGAGTCGTCGGGTCGCGTCGATCTGAACTCCGAGATCGACGTGACCGGACGCAACACCGAGCACCGGTCCGATCTCGGGAGCGCTTTCGGCGACTGGGAGACCGTCCGCGAACAGGTGCTCGAGCTGGGCGCCTCCGCACCGGTGCGGCTCGACAGCGACGTGCTCTCGGCGCTGCGCTCCGCCGAACGGGATCCGGGCGGTTGCACCGAAGCGGAGTACATCGCCCTCGCCAACGCCGACGGCGCCGGTCTCGAAGCACTCGTGGCGCTCGCCGACCAGCTGCGCCGCGACACCGTCGGCGACGACGTCACCTATGTCGTCAACCGGAACATCAACTTCACCAACATCTGCTACACCGGCTGCCGGTTCTGCGCCTTCGCGCAGCGCAAGGGCGACGCCGACGCGTTCACCCTCTCGGCGAGCGAGGTCGCCGACCGGGCGTGGGAGGCGCACGTCGCCGGCGCCACCGAGGTGTGCATGCAGGGCGGTATCGATCCGGAACTGCCGGTGACCGGCTACGCCGATCTCGTCCGCGCCGTCAAGGCGCGGGTGCCGTCGATGCACGTCCACGCGTTCTCGCCGATGGAGATCGTCAACGGTGTCGCGCGCAGCGGCACGTCGATCCGGGACTGGCTCACCGAACTGCGTGAGGCCGGGCTCGACACCATCCCGGGCACCGCCGCGGAGATCCTCGACGACGAGGTGCGGTGGGTGCTCACGAAGGGCAAGCTCCCGACCGCCGAGTGGATCGAGGTGGTGACCACCGCGCACGAGGTGGGCCTGCGATCGAGCTCGACGATGATGTACGGGCACGTCGACCAGCCGCACCACTGGGTCGGCCACCTCGAGGTGATCCGCGGGATCCAGGACCGCACGGGCGGATTCACCGAGTTCGTGCTGTTGCCCTTCGTGCACCAGTCGTCGCCGCTGTATCTGGCCGGCGCGTCGCGTCCCGGCCCGACCATGCGCGACAACCGTGCCGCGCACGCCCTCGCCCGGGTCATGCTGCACGGCCGGATCGACAACATCCAGACCAGCTGGGTCAAGCTGGGTGTCGCCGGGACGCAGGCCATGCTCGAGGGCGGGGCGAACGATCTCGGCGGCACGCTCATGGAGGAGACGATCTCGCGCATGGCGGGCTCGCAGCACGGTTCGGAGAAGACCGTCGCCGAACTGGTCGCGATCGCCGAGGGCATCGGGCGGCCGGCGCGCCAACGGACCACCGCGTACACGCCGATCGAGCTCCCGGTCACCGCGGGCTGACCCGCCTCGACGGTCTGCACTCTGAAGTAGGGGACCCTTACTCCGGTGTGTGGCACGGGCACGGGGGATACTGGAGGACCGTGGGCGCCGAGGGTGCCCGCTCGGGCGAGACCGCGCAGGTCGGCGGGCTTACAGAGAGGCAGGGAGAACAGCAGTGACGTACACGATTGCGGAACCGTGCGTGGACGTGTTGGACAAGGCATGCATCGAGGAGTGCCCCGTCGACTGCATCTACGAGGGCGGTCGCATGCTGTACATCCACCCCGACGAGTGCGTCGACTGCGGTGCGTGCGAGCCCGTGTGCCCCGTCGAAGCGATCTTCTACGAGGACGACGTCCCGGACGAGTGGTCCGAGTACGTCAAGGCCAACGTCGACTTCTTCAACGATCTCGGCTCGCCCGGTGGCGCCGCGAAGCTCGGCAAGGTCGACTACGACCCGCCGTTCGTCAAGAATCTCCCTCCCATGGGCGAAGAGTGACGAACGGACCGGTGGAACTTTCGTGAGCACGCGTGTCCGCCGTTCGGTGGCGAAGAGCCTGCCGGACTTCCCCTGGGATTCCCTGACCGACGCGAAGGCGAAGGCAGCGGCGCATCCCGACGGCATCGTCAACCTGTCGGTGGGCACACCGGTCGACCCGGTCGCCCCCGTGATCCGGGAGGCGCTCGTCTCCGTCGCGGAGGAGCCGGGCTACCCGACCACGCACGGCACCGCCGAACTGCGGCGGGCGGCCGTGGGTGCGCTCGAACGTCGCTACGGCATCACCGGTCTCGACGACTCGGCGATCCTGCCGGCGATCGGCACCAAGGAGATGATCGCCTGGCTGCCGTCGCTGCTCGGCCTCGGTGCCGACGATCTCGTCGTGATCCCCGAACTGGCGTACCCGACCTACGAGGTGGGCGGGCTGCTCGCCGGTGCCCGCATCATCCGCGCCGACGGGCTGACCCGCCTCGGCCCCGAGGTCGCGTCGCTGGTCTTCGTGAACTCGCCGTCGAACCCCACCGGCAAGGTGCTCGGACCCGACCACCTGCGCAAGGTCGTCGACTGGGCGCGCAGCCGCAACGCGATCGTCGTCTCCGACGAGTGTTATCTCGGGCTCACCTGGGAGTGTGAGGCCCTGTCGATCCTGCACCCGAACGTGTGCGGGGGCGACCACACCAACCTCCTCGCGGTGCACTCGCTGTCGAAGACCTCCAATCTCGCGAGCTACCGGGCCGGTTTCGTCACCGGCGACGCCGACCTCGTCGCCGACCTGCTCGAGGTCCGCAAGCACTCCGGCATGATGCTGCCGCTGCCGATCCAGGCCGCGATGACCGCGGCACTGAACGACGACGAGCACGAGAACGCGCAGCGCGAGAAGTACCGCAAGCGTCGCGAGGTGCTCCTCGAGGCCGTGCGCGGCGCCGGCTTCACCGTCGACCATTCGGAGGCGGGCCTGTACCTGTGGGCGACGCGCGGTGAGGGATGCCGCGCGACCGTCGACTGGTTCGCCGACCGCGGCATCCTCGTCGCACCCGGCGAGTTCTACGGTCCCGGAGGTGTCCTGCACGTCCGGATCGCGCTCACCGCGACCGACGACGCCATCGACGCCGCCGCTGCCCGACTGCGCCGATAGAGCGCGCCGACGCACCGCTCAGCGAGCAGCTCGCCAGTAGATTGGCCCTGTGAGTTCGTCCGGTGAGGATCCGCTGCTATGGGTGCTCTACGTCGCCGTGGTGGCCATCGCTGCGGTGAGCGCGTCACGCTCCCATGCGGGAAGTTCCGCGCACGCGACGACGCGATCGTTCTGGTGGCCTCCGCCGGTCGCGGCGACGATCCTGTGGTCGGTGGTCGCGGTGGCCTCGCTCGCGCGACTGGTCTTCCCGGGACTGCTCGACGCCTTCCGGCGGCAGCCGGTCCGCACCCGGGACTCGGGGGAGTGGTGGCGCGTCCTCACCGCAGGTCTGATCGAGGACGGCGGCGTGCTCCTCACCGTCGTGAACCTGCTGTTGCTCGCGGTGGTCGCCATCGCGATCGTGCGGGTGTGGGGGTGGTACCGCGCACTCGGGTTGTTCCTGGTCGGCCAGGTGCTGTGGGGGTTGTTCACCACCTTCGTCTTCCCGTCCGACGGCGCGGGAACAACCGGCGCGACGCTCGCGGCGGCCGCGACTCTCGCGGGACTGTGGCCGGTCGTCGGAGCGACACGCTCGCTGCTCGTCGCCTCCGCGGCGACCTTCCTTCTCGGTGTGGTCCTCGTGATCGCGGGCGATGCGCACGGCGTGGCCGTCCTCATCGGAATGCTGCTGGGCGCGGTCCTGGCCACCGTGCTTCCCCCGGCACATCTGGCGCGGACATCGATGTCCGCGGCGCGCGGCGACATCCACACCTGACCGCCACACCCGACCGCCCCCGCGAGGCTGCGGCATCGATATGGAATCGTGGCTGTCGTGTCTGCACTGCTTCGTTCGCTGAATCCGCTGGCCGTCGCGCGCGGCGACGATCTCCCGGACGTCGTCCGTATCGACGGCCACACCTTCTCCCGCAGCGATCTGCTCGGCGCGGCCACCGCGGTCGCGGCGCGGGTGGCGCGCGCCGATCGGGTGGCCGTGCTCGCGACTCCGAGCGCGACCACCGTCGTCGCCGTGACCGGTGCCCTGCTCGCCGGGACGACCGTGGTGCCGGTGCCACCGGACTCGGGGCCCGCCGAACTCGCCCACATCCTGACGGACTCGGGCGCGCAGGCCTGGCTCGGTCCGGCGCCGGAGGTGCAGCATCCCGACGTTCCGCAGTTGCCGAGCCTGCCGGTCCGCCTGCACGCCCGCGACTGGCACCACCTGCCCGAGCCGAACCCGGCGCGAATCGCGTTCGTGCTCTACACCTCCGGGACCACCGGCGCTCCGAAGGGTGTGCTGCTGAGCCGCCGGGCGATCGCCGCGGGCATCGACGCGCTCGCCGAGGCGTGGGCCTGGACCGAGCGCGACACGCTCGTCCACGGGCTGCCGCTGTTCCACGTGCACGGACTCGTGCTCGGTGTGGTCGGAGCCCTGCGGGTGGGCAGCCGGCTGATCCACACCGGGAAGCCCACTCCGCAGGCCTACGCCGAAGCGCAGGGATCCCTCTACTTCGGGGTGCCGACGGTGTGGACACGCGTCGTCGAGGACGAGGACTCCGCCCGCGCGCTCAGCGGCGCGCGACTGCTCGTCTCCGGCAGCGCGCCGCTGCCGGTGCCGGTCTTCGAACGACTGCGTGAGCTCACGGGACTGGTTCCGATCGAGCGCTACGGCATGAGCGAGACGATGCTGACGCTCAGCACGCGCGTCGACGGCGAGCGCCGTCCCGGCTGGGTCGGCACGCCGGTGGCCCGGGTCGAGACGCGCCTGCGCGACGAGCAGGGCCGCGACGTGCCCCACGACGGGGAGAGCATCGGCGTCTTGCAGGTGCGTGGACCGATGCTCTTCGACGGCTACCTGAACAGGCCGGAGGCCACCGCGGCCGCGTGGACCGAGGACGGATGGTTCGTCACCGGCGACGTGGCGGCCGTCGACGAGGGCGGATTCCACCGCATCGTGGGTCGCGAGTCGACCGATCTGATCAAGACCGGGGGGTTCCGGGTGGGTGCGGGGGAGATCGAGACCGTTCTGCTCGGTCATCCCGCGGTGCGGGAGGTGGCCGTGGTGGGCCTGCCCGACGACGACCTCGGTCAGCGGATCGTCGCGTTCGTGGTGCCCGCCGCCGACGGCCCCCAAGTCGACGGGTCGGAACTGATCGACCTTGTCGCACAACAGCTTTCCGTGCACAAGCGGCCCCGGGAGGTGCGTGTGGTGGGTGACCTTCCACGCAATGCGATGGGCAAGGTGCAGAAGAAGAAACTGGGCTGACAGGGTCGGTGGGGGCGCCCGCGGGCAGGTTCCTATCACCGGAACTTCGTGGAAAATCGGTCACAGGGGTTGCATGTGTCACACTGCGAGGCGGATTCTCTACTGCACCGTATGTAGATCTACTCACTTCGATGGGGGTTCGAGGGATGTCTGTAACGGATCAGGTCCGGGTGACCGGGCACGATCGTCGGGGGGACGGTGACAACGCTCCGCTCTTCCTGGTGGACGGGAAGCCCGCGTCCGTTCCGCTGCGCGATCTGCCCGCCGTGGCTCGCAAACTCGTGGCGCACTTCGCCGACAACGTGGCGCCGTGTTCGCTGCGACCGGGCGAATCGCTGCGCGGTGACGTCACCGAGGTCACCGTGCGCTGCCTGCGCATCGCGATCCATCTCCTCGACTCCGGAGAACTACCCTCCGACGCGGAACTCGCCGACCTGCGCAGCAGCGCAGCCCAGTGGGCCCGCGCCGGCTTCCGGCTCGAATACATGCTCCGGATCTATCACGAAGGCATCCGTCTCGGGTGGGAGCTGGTCACCGATCGGGCCCGGGAGGGCGATGTCTCCTCCGTCGCCGACGCGTCCCGCCTGTGGATGGCGCTGCTCGAGAAGGTCACCGTCGCCGCGACCACCGGTTTCGTCGCCGAACTCGACGCCATCCGCCGTGAACGCGACGTCGCCGCGCAGGAACTGGTCGCCGCGCTGCTGAGCGGGCAGGACGCCGCGGCCGTGGCGCAACGCTCCGGGCTGGTGCTCGCCGACACCTACACCGTGCTCGCGGTCTCGCTCACCCGACATCCCGACGAACGCAATCCGCACGTGCGGCCGGAGGTCGTCGCGCGGCGCACCCTGCGCCGGGTCGAGACCGAACTCGAGGCGATCTGCGAGGGCCGCCACCTCGCGATGCTCGGCCCCGAGGGCGGCACCGTCCTGCTCCCCGAATCGCCCTCGACCGAGGCGATCGAGGAATTCCGGCAGCGCATCGAGACCGTCGCGGGCGTGTCCGTCACGATCGCTCTCGTCCACGCCCCCGTCCGGGAGGTGCCCACCGCGGCGAAGCAGGCCCACGAACTGCTCGATCTGGTGCGACGGCTCGGCCGTGCGGTCGGGGCCTACGGTATGCAGGATCTGGCCCTCGAATACCAGCTCACGCGGCCCGGACCGGCGCGCCGTCACCTCGCACGCGTCCTCGACCCGCTCGACGAATCACCCGAACTCGTCGAGACGCTGGAAACGCACATCGCCCACGACCTGAGCCGCCAGCTCACGGCCAAGACCCTGCACGTCCACGCGAACACTGTCGACTACCGCCTCAAGCGGGTCGCGCAACTCACCGGATTCGATCCCACCCGGCCCTCCGGACTGCGCCAGCTGCAGGCGGCGCTGATCGCTCGACGACTCGAACTGGAGAGCTCCGAACAGGGCTGATATCGCGTCGGATTCGGCTTCCCGAGGCGTGCCGGTCTATATCATCGGTCTCGGGCGACCGAGGGTCGTCACCCGGAGTGAGCACGAGGGGGCCGACGCATGGCGGGGGAGTCCGGACCGTCCGAGTCGGATCCGCCGAGCCGTCGTGGCGGCGTGAGTGGGGATGCACGGCCGGGCGGGGGTCGGGCGCGCTGGTTCGTCGTCGCCGTGATCCTCGTCCTCGCGGCCGGATCCGTCGCCTTCCTGTTCGTGGAGCGGCGGAGTGGGTGCGACGACTCCGAGCGCTACACCGTGGCGGTCACCGCCGACCTCGCACCGGTGATCGAGGGGACCTCGGTATCCGGATGTACGGAGTTCGAGGTCGTCGAACAGGAACCGGGGGAGGTGTCGGCGCGACTGGCGACCGACGACGTCCCCGACCTGTGGCTCCCGGCGGGCGGTTGGTGGGCGTCGTGGGCGGGTGAGACCGCCACGGGCCCGGTGCGCACGGTGTCGACACCGCTGGCCACCACGCCGCTCGTGATCGCGGGTGCGCCGGGCACCGTCGAACCGGCGGCCGACTGGCAGGAGGCCCTGTCCGATCCCGGTCTCGTCTTCGGCAATCCATTGCGCTCCGGTCCCGCGGCAGGTGCCATCCGCGCCGTGCTGGCCGAGGCCGCCGACGATCCCGTCGCGATGGGCACGGTCCGTCCCGTCATGGCGCCGCTCGCCGAGCGGGAGGGGGTTCGCGACGAGGAGGTACCTACCGGATCGACCTTGCTCGAGGAGACCGTCGCCGATGGTGGGACGGTGGTGAGCACCGAACAGCAGGTCGAGACCTATCGCAGCGTCCACAAGCGCGAACTGGGCATCGAGGTACCCGTCACCGGGACGCTGCTCGTGGACTATCCGGTGGTCGTGACGGCGCGCGGAGAACGGCACGACGCCGCGGCGGCGGCCGCCACGGCGCTGACCGACGCGCTGCACACGTCCGAAGGACTCGACAGGCTGACCCGTCACGGCTTCCGGGACGGAGGCGGACGACCCCTGCCCGACGGCCGCGGTGCGGGAGCGGTGCCGGTGCTCGAACTCGACGACGAGACCGTCGCCGAGGAGGCGATGAACGTGTGGGCGTTGCAGGCGCTTCCCGTGCGCACCGTGTTCGCGGTGGACGTCTCCGCGTCGATGAACCGTAATCTCGGCGACGAGAGTCGGATCGAACTGGTCCGGCGCGCCGCGACCGCCGCCAACGAGGTCCTGCCCGGGAACGTCTCAGCGGGCCTGTGGCTCTTCGGTGGGGGAGTGAGCGACTACGCCACATTGCCGAACGACCGCGCCGAGGCAACGGGGGACTACATCGTGGCGGCACCGATCCGGCGCTTCGATGCGGTGGTGGACGACGGTACCCAACGCGACCTGCTCACCTCGCTCGTCGCGCAGATGGCCGGTACGGCCGACGAGACCACCGCGCTCTACGACACGATCCTCGCGGCCTTCCGGTACGTGCAGGACAGCTACGATCCGCGCGCGGCCAACAGTGTCGTCGTGGTGACCGACGGCGCCGACAACGGTTCCGCGATGTCGAAGGACGAACTGCTCGCGGTCCTCTCGAACGAGAACGATCCGTCCAGGCCGGTACGGATCGTGACGATCGGACTCGGTGAGGACGTGGACACCGCAACCCTCGAGCAGATCGCCGCGGCGACCGGAGGGGTGAGCTACCGGACGAGCGATCCGCTCGACATCACCGAGCTCGTGCTCACTGCGCTGGCCGATCGGACGGGTGGCTGACCGTCTTGTCGTCGTGGGTGCGGTGCCAGAGCAAGCCGAGCGCCGTGATGATCAGGAACAGCACGAAGGTCGACGCGAGCTGGACCCGGGCCGCGCTGTCGGACAGCATCAGCACGATGAAGCCGATGAGCATCGCGAGCGTGAACCAGCTGAGATAGGGGAACAGCCACATGCGCAGGCGGATGGTGCCTTCGCGCTCGAACTTGCGGCGCAGCCGCAGATGCGAGACGACGATGAACAACCAGATCGCGATGAGCGCCGATCCGACCGCGTTGAGCAGGATCCCGAGGATGGTGTCGGGCAGCAGCCAGTTGAGCCACACGCTGACGAAGCCGAAGAACACCGAGACGAGCACCGCGTTGCGGGGCACTCCGTGGTGGGTGAGCTTACTGAGCCAGGCCGGTCCGTCGCCGCCGCGTGCCAGCGAGTAGGCCATGCGGGAGGTGCCGTAGACGTTGGCGTTGAACGCCGACAGCAGCGCGATCACCACGACGAGTTCCATGAAGCCGGACACGTAGGGGATGCCGGCGATGTCGAGCACCGAGACGAACGGGGAGGTCTCACCGCTCGCCGCGGTCCACGGCAGCACGAGCACCATGATCGAGATCGACCCGAGGTAGAAGACCGAGATCCGCCAGACGACACTGCGCACGGCCGTCGCGATGGACCGTTCCGGATCCTTCGATTCGGCCGCGGCGATCGTGACGATCTCGATGCCGCCGAACGCGAAGGCCACCGCGAGCAGACCGGCCGCAACACCGGCGATCCCGTTGGGCGCGAAACCGTCGCCGTCGCCGAGCAGGTGCGTGGTGCCGACGGGTTCGGTGCCCGGAAGCAGACCGAACACGAGCAGGATGCCGATCACCAGGAACCCGAGGATGACCGCGACCTTCAGTGCCGCGAACCAGAACTCGAACTCACCGAAGTTGGCGACCCTCGCCAGATTGACCACCGCGAAGAAGGTGACGAACACCAGCGCGACCACCCATTGGGGTACGCCCGGCAGCCACGACTGCACGATCGCGGAGGCACCGGTGATCTCGACACCGAGCACCATGATCAGCATGAACCAGTACAGCCACCCCATGCTGAATCCGGCCCAGCGGCCGATTCCGATGCGCGCGTAGTGCGAGAACGAACCGCTCACCGGCAGCGCGGCACCCATCTCGCCGAGCATGCGCATCACGAAGATGATCATCACGCCGGCGAGCAGGTACGAGACGATGATGGCCGGACCGGCTGCGGCGATACCCACTCCGGAACCGAGGAACAGGCCCGCGCCGATGGCGGAGCCGAGTCCCATCATGGTCAGATGGCGGACCTTCAGGCCGCTCCCGAGATGTTCGGCCTCGGACGCGGGCCGCTGGGTTTCACTCACAGTTTCTCGGTTCCGAATCTGTTGTGGGTGCAGAGTCAGTCGTTGGCGTGCAGAGCCGCGTTCAGTTCGACTCCGCTGCCCTTGTTCGGCACGACCTCGACCGCGCCGCTCACCGAGTTGCGTCGCAGCAGGAGGTTGGACGCGCCGCTGAGGGTCGCGGCCTTGACGACGGTGCCGTCAGGGCCGGTGACCTTGGTACCGGCGGTGACGTACAGGCCGGCCTCGACGATGCAGTCGTCGCCGAGCGAGATGCCCACGCCCGCGTTCGCACCGAGCAGGCAGCGCTTGCCGACGGAGATGACCTCCTTGCCGCCACCGGAGAGGGTGCCCATGATCGAGGCGCCTCCACCGACGTCGGAACCGTCGTCGACGACGACACCCGCGGAGATGCGGCCCTCGACCATCGAGTTGCCGAGCGTGCCGGCGTTGAAGTTGACGAAGCCCTCGTGCATCACGGTGGTGCCGGACGCGAGGTGCGCACCGAGGCGGACGCGGTCGGCGTCGGCGATGCGGACACCGGCCGGAACGACGTAGTCGACCATGCGGGGGAACTTGTCGACACCGAAGACTGTCACCGGTCCGCGGATGCGCAGACGGGAGCGCACGGTCTCGAAGTTCTCGAGCGAGCACGGGCCGTAGTTGGTCCACACGACGTTCGCGAGCATGCCGAAGATGCCGTCGAGGCTGAGCCCGTGCGGCTGGACGAGACGGTGCGACAGCAGGTGCAGGCGCAGGTAGACGTCGTGAGTGTCGACGGGCGGCTTCGACAGGTCCGCGATGTCGGTGCGCACCACGACCTGCTGGACCTCGCGCGCCTCGTCGTGACCGGCGACCAGGGCGAGATCGGACGGGATGTCCGTGCCCTCGAGTCGCGTCGTTCCGGTTTCGCTCGGCTCGCCGAGGGCGGGTGCCGGGTACCACGTGTCGAGGACGGTCCCGTCCTCCGTGATGTTCGCGATGCCTACTGCTGATGCTCCGTGTGCACTCACGGGTGAGAAGCGTACGCGAGGCGGTCCTGCGCCTGTGTCCCCCCTGAGAAAATCGTGTGCGGGGTCTGAGGAACAGGCGCGTTTCGTATCGTGCAGGTATGCCCGTACCGCAGCTGGACCTGCACGCCGACCCCGTCGAACTGACCGCCGCGCTCGTCGACATCCCGAGCGTGTCGCAGAACGAGACGCTCATCGCCGACGCCGTGGAGACGGCCCTGCGCGAGCAGACCGACGGCTTCGAGGTCGTGCGCAACGGCAACTGTGTCCTGGCGCGGACGAACCGCGGACTCGGCAGCCGTGTGATGCTCGCCGGCCACCTCGACACCGTCCCGATCGCCGACAACGTGCCGTCGCGGCGCGACGGCGACCTGATGTGGGGCTGCGGCACCTCCGACATGAAGGCCGGCGACGCCGTCTTCCTGCACCTCGCCGCGACCGTCACCGATCTCGCTCACGACCTGACGATCGTGATGTACGACTGCGAGGAGATCGCGGCCGCGTACAACGGGCTCGGACGGATCGAGACCGAACTGCGCGACTGGCTCGACGCGGACGTCGCGATCCTCGGCGAACCCACCTCGGGTGAGATCGAGGCCGGTTGCCAGGGCACCCTGCGGGTGCGCATCACGACCGACGGTGTGCGGGCGCATTCGGCGCGCTCCTGGCTCGGCGACAACGCGATCCACAAGCTCGCTCCCGTGCTCGACCGTCTGGCCCGCTACGAGGCACGGTCGGTCGACATCGACGGTTGTGTGTACCGGGAAGGACTGTCGGCCGTGCACATCGAGGGCGGTGTCGCCGGCAACGTGGTGCCCGACGCCGCTGCGCTCGACGTGAACTTCCGGTTCGCCCCGGATCGCAGCCCCGACAGCGCACTCGCGCACGTCCGGGAGGTCTTCGACGGTCTCGCGATCTCGATGGAACTCACCGACATGTCACCCGGCGCGCTGCCCGGACTGTCGAACCCGGCCGCGGCGGCGCTCGTCGAGGCCGCGGGCGGGAAGTTCCGGGCCAAGTACGGCTGGACCGACGTCTCGCGGTTCGCCGCGCTGGGGATTCCGGCCGTCAACTACGGGCCGGGCGACCCGAACCTCGCGCACAAGCGCGACGAGCACGTCGAGGTCGAGCGGATCACCGAGGTGACCTCCGTTCTGCGCTCCTATCTCACCCGATAACGTGGCCGCCATGTCCGGCGACAACTCCTCCTCCGAACGCGGCTCCCGGCGCGAGGTCGTGCACCAGGGCCCGGTGCAACTGCGCGGCTCTCTCGCCCGCGAGGCGACGACGATGGACCAGCGGCTGCTCGATCGCCGCGGCCCGTCCGACTGGGTGCACACCGATCCGTGGCGTGTGCTGCGGATCCAGAGCGAGTTCGTCGAAGGCTTCGGTGCGCTCGCCGAGGTGCCCCGCGCCGTCACCGTCTTCGGATCGGCGCGCACCCCGGCCGGTCACGAGGAGTACGAGATCGGCCGCGAGCTCGGCGCCGCACTCGTCCACGCCGGATACGCCGTCGTCACCGGTGGCGGTCCGGGCGCGATGGAGGCGGCCAACCGCGGTGCCAGCGAGGCCGGGGGACTGTCGATCGGACTGGGGATCGAGCTGCCCTTCGAGCAGGGCCTCAACGAGTGGGTCGATCTCGGCCTGAACTTCCGGTACTTCTTCGCGCGCAAGACGATGTTCGTGAAGTACTCGCAGGCGTTCGTGTGCCTGCCCGGGGGCTTCGGGACGCTCGACGAGCTGTTCGAGGCACTGACCCTCGTGCAGACCCGCAAGATCACGCAGTTCCCGATCGTGCTGTTCGGTTCGGAGTACTGGAACGGTCTGGTGGGCTGGCTGCGCGAGACCCTGGTCCGCGGCGGCAAGATCTCGCCCGCCGACCTCGACCTCCTCTTCGTCACCGACAGCGTCGAGGAGACGGTGGACATCATCCTCGAGGCGCATCGCGGCGAGGACGAGAACGAACTGTACGGAAACGGGAGTGGATGGTAACCGAAGCTCTGTCGGTCTGTGTGTACTGCGCGTCGGGCCCTGTCGACCAGAAGTTCCTCGAACTCGCCGCCGCTGTCGGCACCGAGATAGGCCGACGGGGCTGGCAGCTGGTCTCCGGCGGCGGCAACGTATCGATGATGGGCGCGGTCGCCGACGCGGCCCGCGCGGCCGGCGCGCACACGATCGGGGTCATTCCGAAGGCACTCGTGCACCGCGAGGTCGCGGACGTCGACGCCGACGAGTTGATCGTCACCGAGACGATGCGCGAGCGCAAACGCATCATGGAGGACCGCGCCAACGCCTTCCTGACCCTGCCCGGCGGCATCGGAACCCTCGAGGAACTGTTCGAGACGTGGACCGCGGGGTATCTCGGTATGCATGACAAGCCGGTCGTCCTGCTCGATCCCACGGGCCACTTCGACGGCCTGCTCGGCTGGCTCGGGTCGATGGTCGACACCGGCTTCGTCGCGCAACGCGCACTCGACGGTCTCGCGGTCACCACCGACCTCGCCGACGCGCTCGACCGTTGCGCTGCGCCGTACGCGACGGTCTGAGGTGTTCCACTTCGCCGCGCGCTTATCTACTCTTCGGTAAGTTCGGGGGAACGCCGTGGGTGTCGCCCGAGCGAGCCCGCCCGTCCCCAACGTCGCCGTGAGGAAATCTGTCGTGACCACTCGATCCGATCGAGGCAATGTCCCCGTCGTGTCCCTGCCCGGACTCGTCTCGAAACTGCCCCGGATGGCTACCGATCTCCCCATCGTGCTGCGCGGAGCAGCCGGGATGACCCGGAAGCCGACCGCCCGCGAGACGATCGGGTCGGTCTTCCAGAAGCTCGCCGAGCGTCACCCGGAGCGGCCCTTCATCCGGTTCGAGGGAGCCTCCATCGGGTACGGCGAGGCCAACGCGCAGGTCAACCGGTACGCAGCGGTGCTCGCCGATCGCGGTGTCGGCATGGGCGACGTCGTGGGCATCCTCATGGGCAACCGGCCCGAGACCCTGCTGGTCGCGCTGGCCGCGGTCAAGCTCGGTGCGGCCGCCGGCATGCTCAACATCAACCAGCGTGGTGAGGTGCTCGAGCACAGCCTGTCGCTGCTCGACAGCGCCGCCCTCGTGATCGGGGAGGAGTGCGAGGAGGCCGTCGACTCTCTCGGTGGCGAGCCGCAGGCCCGCACCGTGCTGCGCTTCGACGATCTCGACACCGCCGCCCGCGACGCCGACGCGTCGAATCCCGCAGTCACCGAGGAGCTGCAAGCGTCCGAGACGGCCTACTACATCTTCACCTCCGGCACGACAGGACTGCCGAAGGCCAGCCGCATGACGCACTTCCGGTGGCTGAAGTCGATGTCGGGCCTGGGCAGCCTCGGCGTGCGCCTGCGCCGGACCGACGTCCTGTACTCCTGCCTGCCGCTCTATCACAACAACGCCCTCACGGTCGCGTTGTCCTCGGTGCTCGCCGCCGGCGCCACGCTCGGGCTCGGCCGGAAGTTCTCGGCGTCCAACTTCTGGAACGACGCGGAGCGCCACGGCGCCACGGCCTTCATCTACATCGGCGAGATCTGCCGCTACCTGCTCAACCAGCCGCCGCGGGAGGACGACGCCGACCACGGGATCCGCCTCGCCGTCGGCAACGGTCTGCGCGCAGAACTGTGGGACGAGTTCACCGAACGCTTCGGTATCGACCGCGTCGCGGAGTTCTACGGTGCGAGCGAATGCAACATCGCCTTCATCAACGCGCTCGACCAGAAGCGCACCGCCGGCATCTGCCCGCTGCCCTACGCCGTCGTCGAGTACGACCCCGATTCGGGCCAGGCACGTCGCGGCGACGACGGCCGGTTGAAGAAGGTCGGCAAGGGCGAGGTCGGACTGCTCCTCGCGAAGGTCACCTCCCGCGCACCCTTCGACGGGTACACCGATCCCGAGGCCACCGAGAAGAAGCTGCTCCGCGACGCGTTCTCCGACGGCGACGTCTGGTTCGACACCGGCGACCTCGTCCGCAACCAGGGATGGATGCACGTCGCGTTCGTCGACCGGCTCGGCGACACCTTCCGGTGGAAGGGCGAGAACGTCGCGACCACGCAGGTCGAAGCCGCGGTGTCGTCGCACGAGACGATCGCCGAGGCCGTCGTCTACGGCGTCGAGGTCGACGGGGCCGACGGCCGCACCGGGATGGCCGCGATCACCTTGAAGGAGGGCGCCGAGCTCGACGGAGCGGCGCTCGCGAAGTCGCTGCACGACGCGTTGCCGGACTACGCGGTTCCGCTGTTCGTCCGCATCGTCGACGAGCTCGAGTACACGACGACCTTCAAGAGCAGGAAGGTCGATCTGCGCAAGCAGGGCTACAGCGAGACCGGTGAGGACGAGGTGTACGTCCTCGCGAGTCGCAGCGAGGGTTACCGGCCGATCTTCGACGGCTTCGTCGACGGCGTCGCGCGAGGAGAATTGCCCGGTCGCTGAGCATGTCAGGATGGGATCATGAGCGGCCCCGCGACCGATGTCGACGAGCAGACCCCCGTGACCCGTCCCGGTCCGGCACCGTCCACCCTGTGCGGGCGCCCCGTCGCCACCGACAGGGCGCTCGTCATGGCGATCGTCAACCGCACCCCGGACTCGTTCTACGACCGGGGAGCGACCTTCGAGGACGACATGGCGCTCGCGGCCGTCGACCGCGCAGTGGCCGAGGGTGCCGACCTCGTCGACATCGGCGGGGTGAAGGCCGGGCCGGGTGAGGTCGTCGACAGCGACGAGGAGATCCGGCGCGTCGTGCCGTTCGTCGCCGCGATCCGCGAGCGCTATCCGGATGTGCTCATCAGCGTCGACACCTGGCGCAGCGAGGTCGCGCGTCGCGCTGTGGGCGAAGGCGCCGATCTGATCAACGACACGTGGGCCGGTGCCGATCCCGAGCTCGTCGCGGTCGCCGCGGAACTCGGGGCCGGCATCGTCTGCTCCCACACGGGCGGCGCCGTCCCGCGCACCCGCCCGCACCGTGTGCGGTACACCGACGTCGTCGGGGAGGTGGTGCGGGAGGTCGTCGCGGCCGCGGATGCCGCCGCCCGCGCCGGCGTCGCGAGCGACTCGATCCTCATCGACCCGACCCACGATTTCGGAAAGAACACCCATCACGGACTCGCTCTGTTGCGGCACGTGGACGTTCTTGTAAAAACCGGGTGGCCTGTGCTTATGGCGCTGAGCAACAAGGACTTCGTGGGGGAGACTCTGGGAGTCGAACTCGCCGACCGGTTGGAGGGCACATTGGCAGCGACAGCTCTGGCGGCAGCGGCCGGCGCACGAATGTTCCGGGTACACGAGGTGGCAGCCACACGTCGGGTGGTCGACATGGTCGCGGCGATCGCGGGCACACGCCCGCCGGCGCGCACGGTGAGGGGGTTGGCATGAGTGCACCTGCACGCACGTGGAACGAAGCCAACAGCTGGGATCGGCCCGCCTGGGCGATCGACGAGCTGATCGCGGCCAAGGCCGGCCGCACAGTGACCGTGGTGCTGCCCGCCCTCAACGAGGAGGAGACCGTCGCGAGTGTGATCGACACGATCCACCCGCTGCTAGGTGGTCTCGTGGACGAACTGGTGGTCCTCGATTCGGGTTCCACCGACGAGACCGCCACCCGGGCGCGGGCGGCGGGTGCCCGTGTCATGTCCAGGGAGGAAGCGGTGCCGGGCATCGAACCGGTCCCCGGCAAGGGGGAGGTGCTGTGGCGGTCGCTCGCGGCGACCTCCGGCGACATCATCGCCTTCGTCGACTCCGATCTGATCGATCCCGATCCGGCCTTCGTGCCGAAACTGCTCGGACCCCTGCTGCTCGGCGACGGTGTGCACCTCGTCAAGGGGTACTACCGGCGCCCGCTGCGCACCGGCGGGGGCGAGGACGCCCACGGCGGTGGCCGCGTCACCGAGCTTGTCGCACGGCCGCTGCTCGCGGCACTGCGACCGGAGCTGACCTGCGTGCTGCAACCGCTCGGCGGTGAGTACGCGGGGACGCGGGAACTGCTCGAGTCGGTCCCGTTCGCACCGGGTTACGGGGTGGAGATCGGGTTGCTGCTCGACACCTACGACCGGTTCGGTCTCCACGCGATCGCGCAGGTCAACCTCGGGGTCCGCAAGCACCGCAACCGGCCGCTGTCCGAACTCGGGGCGATGAGCCGGCAGATCGTGGGCACGATGCTCGCGCGCTGCGGGATCCCCGATTCGGGTGCGCCGCTCACCCAGTTCCTGGTGGAGGGCGATGCGTTCGTGCCGTTCGACACCTCCGTCGATCTCACCGACCGCCCCCCGATGGTGACGGTCACCGGCTGACCCGACCGTCCGGCACCGGTCCCGGCCGGTGTCGGCCGCTCGTGCCAAGATCGGAGCATGCTCACGGTTCTGCTGTACGTGCTCGTGATGGCGGGCGTCGCCGCGGTGCTGTTCTTCGTCGCGAGCGCCGTCTTCGGCCGGGGCGAGACGTTGGCGCCGCTGCCTCCGGGCACCACCGTCACGGTGTTGCCGGCCACCGACGTCACCGGCACCGACATCCGCGACCTGCGGTTCCAACAGACCGTGCGGGGTTACAAGATGAGCGAGGTCGACTGGGCGCTCGATCGTCTCGCCCGCGAGGTCGACGATCTGCGGGTCCGCCTCGCCGACGCCGAGGCCCGCGCAGAGGAGCCGCCGGTCGACGGCACCGGAAAGGTCGACGGCACCGGAAAGGGCGGCGGGGCAGAAGACGTCGGAGCAGAGGACGTCGGAGCAGAGGACGTCGGAGCAGCCGACGTCGATGGGGAGAACGTCGCCGAGCGGGCTTCGTCGGAGTCGACGGGGGAGTCACGATGACGGCAGACGGGCAGGGTCCCGTGGTCGATACCGACGGGCAGGGTCCCGTGGTCGATACCGACGGGCAGGGGCCCGTAACCGATACCGACGACCGCGTGCGGTGCCCGTGGGCCGTCGACGGTCCCGGTTCGTCGCTCTACCGCGACTATCACGACTACGAGTGGGGTCGGCCGCTCCACGGCCGCGACGAGATGTTCGAGCGGCTCTCCCTCGAGGCATTCCAGTCGGGACTGTCGTGGCTGACGATCCTGCGCAAGCGGGAGGCCTTCCGCGCGGCTTTCCACGGCTTCGACGTCGAGGCGGTCGCCCACTTCACGGAGGCCGACGTCGAGAGGTTGCTTGCCGACTCCGGCATCGTGCGCAACCGCCGCAAGATCGAGGCGGTGATCGCCAACGCGCGGGCCGTGCTCGAACTGTCCACCGATCTCGACGAGCTGCTGTGGTCGTTCGCACCGCCGCGACGCGCGCGACGTTCGGTGACGGTCGAGGAGATTCCGGCGGTGACGCCGGAGTCCACGGCGATGGCCCGTGAGCTGAAGCGTCACGGCTTCCGTTTTGTGGGCCCTACCACTGCGTATGCGCTGATGCAAGCTACCGGAATGGTCGACGATCACCTCGAATCGTGCTGGGTGTCACTCGACTCGTAGAACCCGGAGGAGTGTCTTACCCAGGAGTCAGCTACGCGCACGTATTCCGGATAGGGAAGAATGAGAAGGTGCGCGTCGCCGCGACCGGCGATGCAACCACACGGTAACCCACGCGCCCGGCGGTCGGGTGCAGATTTGGAGGGAGCAGAGGATGGCGGCCATGAAGCCCCGGACCGGGGACGGTCCCCTCGAAGCAACCAAAGAGGGACGAGGAATCGTCATGAGGGTTCCACTCGAGGGCGGCGGACGTCTGGTCGTCGAGCTCACGCCGGAAGAGGCTGCGGCACTCGGCGACGAACTCAAGAGTGTCACCAGCTGATCGGCCCCTCTCAGGGCACTCCGGGCCCCGCGCTCCTCGGCGCGCGGGGCCCGGTGTCGTCCTGAGAGCAGGATCGGAGGCGCGATGCTCGCCGACGTGATCGATCTTCTCGCGTGCCCTCACTGCGAGTCCGCGCTCGACCTCGACGACAACGTCGTGGTGTGCGATCGCGGGCACAGCTTCGACGTCGCACGCCAGGGCTACGTGTCGCTGCTCGCCGGCGGTTCGACGCCGTTCACCGGCGACACCGCCGACATGATCGCGGCCCGCGCCGATTTCCTCGGTGCCGGGCACTACGACCCGATCCGGCGCGCGGTGGCCGACGCATGCCTCGACACCGCCGATACGGTGGACACCGATGCGGTAGTCGCAGCCGCCGACGCTGCGATCCTCGAGGTCGGGGCCGGTACGGGGCAGTACCTCGCGTCCGTGCTCGACGCCCTGCCGGCGGCGCGCGGCATCGGGCTCGACGTCTCCAAGCCCGCGGTGCGGCGCATCGCCCGCAGTCATCCCCGGACCGGAGCGATCCTCGCCGATGCGTGGCAACGACTGCCTGTGAAGTCGGCATCGCTCACCCACGTGCTGTCGGTGTTCGCGCCCCGCAACGCCGCCGAGAGTCATCGGGTGCTCGTCCCCGGAGGAACGCTCGTGGTTGCTACACCCACCTCGGAGCATCTGCGCGAACTGGTCGCGTTGCCCGGCATGGTGAGTGTGGACGACCGGAAGACGGAGCGACTCTCGTCCGCGCTGTCGGGACGTTTCGAGCGAACGGGACGGACGGACGTGCGCTTCACGGCCGCACTCCCGTGCGAGGCGCTCGGTCTCGTCGCGGGGATGGGACCGTCCGCCCATCATGTGACGTCCGACCGGCGTGCGGAGTTGCTGGCCTCCCTGCCCGATCCGTTCGACGTGACGGTCTCGGTCACCGTCACCTCGTGGCGACGGGTCGAGACGGCCGACGAACCTAGCGCGTCGTGAGCACCTGCTGGTAGACGGCGACGGTCTGGCGGGCGATCTGCGCCCACGAGAACTCGTTGACAGCGCGGTCGCGTCCGGCCCGGCCCCACCGGGCGGCACGGTCGCGGTCGCGCGCGACGTCGTCGATCGCATCGGCGAGCGCACGCTCGTAGGTCTCGGTGTCGAAGGCGTCGTAGTGCACCAGTCGCCCGGTGACCCCGTCCTGCACGACCTCCGGGATGCCTCCGACGTCGGACGCCACCACGGCGGTCTCGCAGGCCATCGCCTCGAGGTTGACGATCCCCAGCGGCTCGTACACCGACGGACAGACGAAAACCGTTGCAGTCGAGAGTAGTTCGCGGACCGATTCGGTGGGCAGCATCTCGCGTACCCAGTGCACCCCGTCACGGGCGTCCTGCAGGGCGGTCACCGCCCGTTCGGTCTCCGCGGCGATCTCGGGGGTGTCGGGCGCGCCGGCACACAGGACGAGCTGGATGTCGGGGTCGAGATGGTGCGCCGCGGCGATCAGGTGCCCGACGCCCTTCTGCCGGGTGATGCGGCCGACGAACACGACGATCGGACGATCCGGATCGAGACCGATGCGGGTGACGACGGACTCGTGGCCGGGCTCGGCCGGGCCCGGATGCCAGACGGTGGTGTCGATCCCGTTGCGCACCACATGGACCCGAGCGGGATCGACGAACGGATAGGCGTCGAGCACGTCGAGGCGCATCCCGTCGCTGACCGCGATGATCGCGTCGGCGTACCGGACGGCGTTGCGCTCGGACCAGGAGGAGATGCGATAACCGCCCCCGAGTTGCTCGGCCTTCCACGGCCGTCGGGGCTCGAGGGAGTGCGCGGTGAGGATGTGCGGGACGTCGTGGAGTTCGGCGGCCAGATGACCGGCCAGCCCGGTGTACCAGGTGTGCGAGTGCACCACGTCGACTCCGGCCGCGGCGTGCGCCATGCGCAACCCGGCCGACAGGGTCGTCAGGGCAGGATTGGCATCGCGCAGTGCCGGGTCGGGGGAGTGCACGAACGCGGTATCGCGCGGTGCGCCCGTGCAGTGCACGTCGACCTCGACCAGTCGACGCAGTTGTTCGACGAGTTCGGTGACGTGGACCCCGGCCCCGCCGTACACCTCAGGCGGATACTCCCGCGTCATCATTGCCACCCTCACCGCCTCAAAGTAGCGGGCCGCGCAGGTTCCGGCCACCCGGCCCCGACACTCCGAAGGGCGTCGAGATCGCGCTTCGCTGGCGGCGGCCTGGGTCGGGGGATAGGTTGAAGCGTGTGAGGAGCCAGCCCCATGTGCTTGGAATCGTTCTCGCCGGCGGCGAGGGCAAACGTCTGTATCCGCTGACCGCGGACAGAGCCAAGCCGGCAGTGCCGTTCGGGGGCGCATACCGCCTCATCGATTTCGTGCTCAGCAATCTCGTGAATGCCGGCTACCTGCGCATCTGCGTTCTCACGCAGTACAAGTCGCACTCCCTCGACCGGCACATCTCGCAGACCTGGCGCCTCTCCGGCTTCACCGGTGAGTACATCACCCCGGTGCCGGCCCAGCAGCGGCTCGGTCCACGCTGGTACACCGGCAGCGCCGACGCGATCCTGCAGTCGCTCAACCTGGTCTACGACGAGGATCCCGAGTACATCGTGGTCTTCGGCGCCGACCACGTGTACCGGATGGACCCCGAGCAGATGGTGCGCCAGCACATCGAGTCGGGCGCCGGTGTCACCGTCGCCGGTATCCGCGTCCCGCGCAGCGAGGCATTCGCGTTCGGCTGCATCGACAGCGACGAGAGCGGCAGGATCACCCAGTTCCTCGAGAAGCCCGCTCATCCGCCCGGGACACCCGACGACCCCAACGTCACGTTCGCGTCCATGGGTAACTACGTCTTCACCACGAAGGTCCTCGTCGAGGCGCTGCGGGCCGACTCGGAGAATCCCGACTCCGACCACGACATGGGGGGCGACATCATCCCCGCGCTCGTCGAGCGGGGCGAGGCTCACGTCTACGACTTCAACGACAACGTCGTCCCGGGCGCGACCGAACGCGATCGTGCCTACTGGCGCGACGTCGGTACGCTCGACGCCTTCTACGACGCTCACATGGACCTCGTGTCGGTCCACCCGATCTTCAATCTCTACAACCGGCGCTGGCCCATCCGCGGTGCCGCCGAGAACCTGCCGCCCGCGAAGTTCGTGCAGGGCGGTCTGGCGCAGGAGTCGATCGTCGGCGCCGGCAGCATCCTGTCGGCCGCCACGGTCCGCAACTCGGTGCTCAGCTCGAACGTCATGGTCGACGACGGCGCGACCGTCGAGGGCAGCGTGCTCATGCCCGGTGTGCGCATCGGCAAGGGTGCGGTCGTGCGACGAGCGATCCTCGACAAGAACGTCGTCGTCGGCGACGGCGAGATCATCGGCGTCGACCTCGAGCGCGACCGTCAGCGGTTCGCGGTGAGCAACGGCGGTGTCGTCGCCATCGGCAAGGGCATCTGGATCTGAGAGCGTGCTGCCCGCCCCGGAGGCGTGCTGCGCGGATCAGCTGAGGCGCACCGCGCAGAGCAGGCCGTCGCCGAGCGGCAGGACCACCGGAGCGAGACGCTCGTCGTCGGACACCGCGCGGGTCGCCTCGCGCACCGCGAGCACCGTTGCGTCGCGGGCAGCGGGGTCGGCGACGCGTCCGTCGAGCAGGGCGTTGTGCAGCACGATCACCCCACCCGGCCGGAGCAGACGCACCCCTTCGCGCACGAAGTGCGGATGGTCGGCCGGGGTCGCATCGACGAAGACCATGTCGTAGCCGGAGTCGGCGAGTCGCGGCAGCACGTCCAGCGCGCGGCCGTTGATGAGCCGGGTGCGCGACGCCACGACACCCGCCTCGCGGAAGGCGATCTTCGCGGCCCGCTGATGCTCCGGCTCGCTGTCGATGGTGGTGAGCACGCCGTCCTCGCGGAGGCCGTGCAGCAACCACAGTCCGCTCACACCCGCACCGGTCCCGATCTCCACTACCGTCCTGGCGTCGAGCATGCGGGCGAACATCGCGAGGGCGGCTCCGACGGAGGGGGACACCGGGTCGGCGCCCAGATCTTCGGCACGGTCACGCGCCGCAGCGAGCTCGTCGTCCTCGACGACGATGTTCTCGGCGTGGGTCAGGATGCGATCGGCGTTGGTCTGCACCTCACTGAGGCTATCCTCGGCGATTCGTTCGCGCAGGCAGGCGCGCACGGAGTGATGCCGCCAGTTGTGTGATTCAGGCGGATGACCACGCCCGAACCGATTTTCTCAGGGACGTTTCAGGTTACTCATACGGCGGCCACATCGCCGCGAGGAAAACTGACAATCGGCGAACCGGACGATCGCACCGGTTCACGACTTCGAGGACGCACCGCTCTCGGGGAACGCTCCTGTGAAGGAATATTCCCTGCAGATCGAGTGTTGTAGGCCCCGAAGCCAGTACCACTGCGGTCCCGACGAGGAGGATCCACCGATCCACATGACCCGAGCCCACACTGTTCCCGAGAACGACGCCTCGGCGCTCGAGGCGGACCTGAGCGGCACCGCGGCGCTCGAGGCGGACCTGAGCGGCACCGCGGCGCTCGAGGCGGACCTGAGCGGCACCGCGGCGCTCGAGGCGGACCTGAGCGGCACCGCGGCGTTCGACGCCACCGGGGACCACGCGGCCATGCCGTCGTGGGACGAACTCGTTCGTGAGCACGGCGACCGCGTCTACCGCCTCGCCTACCGTCTTTCCGGCAACGCCCAGGACGCCGAGGATCTCACGCAGGAGACCTTCATCCGCGTCTTCCGGTCGTTGCAGAACTACCAGCCCGGCACTTTCGAGGGTTGGTTGCATCGCATCACCACGAACCTCTTCCTGGACATGGTGCGCCGCCGGAACCGCATCCGGATGGAAGCGCTCCCGGAGGACTACGATCGTGTACCGGCCGCAGGGCCGAACCCCGAGGAGATCTACCACGACGCGCGTCTCGGCGCCGACCTGCAGTCCGCTCTGGACTCGCTCGGACCCGAGTACCGTGCCGCGGTGGTGCTCTGTGACATCGAAGGTCTGTCCTACGAGGAGATCGGTGCCACACTGGGGGTGAAACTCGGTACGGTGCGTAGTCGTATCCACCGAGGCCGCCAGGCACTCCGCGAGTACCTGCGCGAGCATGGAAAGGTCGAAAACGGTCGCGTCGATGCGGGGTAGCCGCCGGGAGGTAGTGATGACGATGGTGCAACCACCTCGCAGGTTCGGCTCCACGGAACACCTCGCCAGCGAGGCAATTGCCGCATTCGTCGACGGCGAACTGCGCATGGCGGCCTACATGCGGGCCGCCCAGCATCTGTCGATGTGTCCGGAGTGTGCCGCCGAGGTCGAAGCCCAGCAGCAGGCCCGCCACGCACTGCGGTCCGCTGCCGATCACATACCGCGTATGCCGAGTTCATTGCGCGGTACGCTCAGCAACATCCCGTCCCACCTGTGCGACCCGACCCCGCGCCCTCAGGCGGAGGAAGGCTTCGCCGCGCGCCGCTGGTCGATTCTCCGGCGCCGGTGACCGGACGGGCGGTAACAGGTGATCCGATGCCATCGGTGATACTGGGCTGCGTGACGGACCTAGACGGGGGAGACGGGCACGCGTGACGGCCGAATCTGCGCAGCACACCGGACGGCGGGGCGGCGACGATCGTCGTCGCGACGACGAGCTGCCCCATGCCTCGTCGGGTAAGGACTCCTCGGGCGGAGACTCGTCCGGCAGAGGCTCGTCCGGCAACGCCTCGTCGGGTCTCCCCGACGGAGCGATCGCGCGCCCCGACGACGCTCCCCGTCTCGAACCGCGGCCCGTCTACCGGCCCACCGTCGACCCGGCATCGGCCCGTGTCTTCGGGCGCCCGGCCGGCGCCGAGGGATCGTTCGACTCCTCGGCCCATCCCCGCGTCGTCGACCCGCGCGTCCAGCAGGCACCTCCGACCGATGCGATCCTGGCCGAGGCCTACGGACGGCCGTCCGACGTCGACGAGACGCTCCAGCGTCCCCCTTCGCAGCCCGCGGCCGAGACCGAGGACGACACCGAACCCGATCCCTGGCGCGACCCCGACTCAGCGGTGCGGCTCGGTCCGCCCCTGGCCGGGCAGACCGAGGAGAAGGAACTTCCTCCGGCTCCCGGACTGACCCTGCGTGAGGTGTTGTTCGACCGCCGCGTCCAACCCCGCGCACTCGCGACCCTGGCCGCTGTGGCTGTCGTGATCGGCATGGTCGGCGGACTCGTCGTCGCGCTCGCGACCGCCGACAACGGTTCGCTGACCAGTCGCGGAGTGACGCTGAGCCAGTCGGGTCCCGACGAGGAACTGCCCACCGGCGCGGTCGCGCGTGTCGCCGACACCGTGCTGCCCGCGGTCGTCTCCATCCAGACCACCGTCGGCGGCGACGCCGGCACCGGCTCGGGCGTGGTGATCGACGGTGCCGGTTACATCGTCACCAACAACCACGTCGTTTCGATGGCCGCCGGCAATCCCGATGCGAAGGTACAGGTCACCTTCGATGACGGCACGAAGGTGCCCGCCTCGATCGTCGGACGCGACATCAAGACCGACTTGGCCGTGCTCGCCGTCGAGAACGTCGACAACCTGGTCGTCGCCGAGCTGGGCCGCTCCGAGGACGTCGAGGTGGGCGAGGACGTCGTCGCGGTCGGTTCGCCGCTCGGCCTGAGCAAGACCGTCACCCGCGGCATCGTCAGCGCGCTGCACCGGCCCATGCGGCTCAGCGGGCAGGGCACCGACACCGACGCGGTGATCGACGCCGTCCAGACCGACGCCTCGATCAACCCCGGCAACTCCGGCGGCCCCCTCATCGACATGGAGGGTCGCGTGATCGGTATCAATTCCGCGATCAAGTCGGAGACCGGCGGTTCGGTGGGCCTGGGCTTCGCGATCCCCATCGACGACGTCACCGAGGTGGCGCAGGAGCTGATCCGCACCGGCGAGATGCGGCACCCCGACATCGGCGTGAACGCACGCTCGGTGGTCAACGACGTCGCGAGCGGCGCGGAGGTCGCCAACGTTCGTCAGGACAGCCCGGCCCAGCGCGCCGGCATCGTCGAGGGCGACGTCATCGTCAAGGTCGGCGCCCGCGAAGTCACCAGCGCCGACGAGCTCGTCGTGGCGGTCCAGCAGCAGGAGATCGACGAACCGATCACCGTCCAGCTCGTGCGCAACGGCCGCCTCGTCGACGTCGAGGTCACCCCAGTCTCCGACTGAGCGGCCCCTGTCTCGGACAGAACGTCCCAGCCGTGTGATGTGACCTTCCACGTAGGTGCTGCGATCCGGACGAGACCACGTACCCTGGATGCGTGTTCGGCAACATCGGTTGGGGCGAGTTCCTGGTACTCATCGTGGCGGCCCTCGTGGTCCTCGGCCCGGAGCGCCTCCCCGGCGCCGTCTCGTGGGTGGCCAAGTCGCTGCGTCAGGTACGTGACTACGCCACGGGTGCGCGCGACCAGCTCGAGCAGGAATTCGGACCGGAGTTCGACGACCTGCGGCAACCGCTGTCCGAGCTGAACCAGCTGCGCGGCATGACACCGCGGGCCGTGATCACGAAGCATCTGCTCGACGGCGACGACTCGATTCTCACCGGCAATTTCGACAAGCCGTCCTCGGCGGCTCCGGGAACGCCCACCAACGGCGCGGCCCGGCCGAACCTGTCGAAGCCGCTCGCTCCGGACGAGAAGCCGCCGATCGATCCCGACGCCACCTGACAGCTTTCCTACGATCGAGCCCCCGCCGTGAAGCACGGCGGGGGCTCGATCGATATCGGGTTCTTACAGGTGACGCGTGGTGTCGATTCCCAGCGACATGCCGGCCAGTCCGCGCCTGCGCACGGCGAGCTTGTCGGAGATCTCCTCGAGCGCCACCGCGGGCGCCGAGTCGGGCGCCGCGAGGACGATCGGGGTACCGGAGTCGCCGGCCTCGCGCACTGCCGGGTCGAGCGGGATCTGGCCGAGCAGCGGCACCGTCGCGCCCACCGCGCGGGTGAGCCGCTCGGCGACGGCCTGACCGCCGCCGCTGCCGAAGACGTCCATTCGGGTGCCGTCGGGCAGCTCGAGCCACGACATGTTCTCCACCACGCCGGCGATGCGCTGACGCGTCTGCAGCGCGATGGAACCGGCGCGCTCGGCGACCTCGGCGGCTGCCTGCTGCGGCGTCGTCACGACGAGGATCTCGGCGTTGGGGATCAGCTGCGCGACGGAGATGGCGACGTCACCCGTGCCGGGCGGCAGGTCGAGGAGCAGGACGTCGAGGTCGCCCCAGAAGACGTCGGCGAGGAACTGCTGCAGCGCGCGGTGCAGCATCGGGCCACGCCACACCACCGGGGTGTTGCCCTCGGTGAACTGGGCGATGGAGATCGTCTTCACGTCGTGCGCGATCGGCGGCATGATCATCCGCTCGACCTGCGTGGGCTTGGCGGACGTGCCGAGCATGCGGGGGATCGAGTGACCGTAGATGTCGGCGTCGAGCACACCCACCGACAGTCCGCGCGCGGCCATCGCCGCGGCGAGATTGACGGTGACCGACGACTTGCCGACACCACCCTTGCCGGAGGCCACCGCGTAGACGCGCGTGAGCGAACCGGGCTGGGCGAACGGGATGACGGGCTCGGTGGAGTCGCCGCGCAGCGACTTGCGGAGCTCGGTGCGCTGCTCGTCGCTCATCACGTCGAGGGTCACCCGGACCTCGCCCACGCCGGCGACGTCGGCGACGGCCTTGGTGACGCGCTCCGAGATCTCGGTGCGCATGGGGCACCCGGCGGTGGTCAGATAGATCGCCACATCGACGCTGCTGTCGGCGCCGATCTCGATGCTCTTGACCATTCCGAGATCGGTGATGGGCTTGCGGATCTCCGGGTCCTGGACCCGTGCGAGCGCACTGCGGACGTCGGACTCACTGACTGCCATGACGCCCATGGTAGGCGGCACGCCGCTCGCGACGGGATACGGGTCGACGGTGACCCGACGACGGCCTCCGGTCCGGGGTGACCCGACGACGGCCTCCGGTCCGGGGTGACCCGACGACGGCCTTCGGTCCGGGGTGACCCGACGACCCTCTCCGGACCTCAGTGGATGCGGGGGAGATCCGCGGGGCTCGGGTCGATGCCGGTGGAGTAGGCCGTCGACCAGGCGAGCACGTTCGCCACGTAGGCCATCGAGTTGTTGTAGCGGTGGATCGCCTTCGTCGAGTGCGCGAGGTTGCGCATGTCGAGGCCACCGTCGCACAGGTACTTCGCGGTGGTGAGCGTCGAATCGTACAGGTTCTGGGGATCGGAGACCCCGTCGCCGTTGCCGTCGCCCGCGTACTGGTTCCACGTGGTGGGGATGAATTGCATCGGCCCGACCGCACGGTCGTAGACGGTGTCGCCGTCGAGGGCGCCGCCGTCGGTGTCGTGGATGACGGCCTGGCCGGGCAGGCTGCCGTTGAGCGGCAGTCCGATGACGGGCTCGAGCAGGTTGCCCTTGGCGTCGGCATGACCACCGTTGGCGTGTCCGGACTCGACGCGGCCGATGCCGGCGAGGAGCGTCCAGTGCATGCCGCAGGCGGGATTCTCCTCGGCGAGGATGCGCTCGGCGTTGCGGTAGGCGGCGTAGTTGATGCCGGGGATGCCGAGGGGGCCCTCGTGGAGGACCTCGGGCTCGGGTTCCGGCTGGGGGGCGGCCTTGAAGGTGCGCACGGGTGCCGGTTCGGGCTCGAGCATGATCGTCTGCACGGCGGCGACCGCTTCGGGAATCGCGTTCGCGAGGTCGGCCGAGTCGGTCGACGACGCCGTCGGCTCGGTCTCGTGGTGAGCTGCACCCATCAGCGCTCGCGGCGACGCACCCGCGGTGGTCGCGGCTGCGGCGACCAGTCCGACCGGAACGAGTCCGGTCATCGCGATGACGGAATTTCGCCGAAGCTTCGAATCCGACGGTTTGGCGTGGCGGCCCAATGGATAACCCTCCCTCGGGTGCCTCGGAACGAGACACCTTCGTTACGTGCCGGGCCGAGGCTACAGCATTCGATGCCTTTCCGTTACTCAAACGTGATGTAACGGGGGTGTATGCGTACTGCTGTGGCCCGTCCGTGCTGGTCCGGTGGGTCGGGTGGGGTGAAAGAAAAAGATGACGACACGCGTGTCGCGCGTGGCGTCACCTCACGTGTGTGCCGGGAGTTATTCGCAGAAGGCGGGCACCAGGCAGGGGAGTTCGGGCAACTCCGGCATCGGCGGCGGAGCCGGGATGGTCTGTTCGGGTGCCTGCTGAGCCGGAGTGTCGGCGGGCGCTTGCTGGGCCGGCTGAGGTGTCGCCTCCGGAGCGGGCGCGGTGACCGCCGGAGCCGGCGCGGGGGCCGCGACATCCGCGGCGTTCGGAACGGGCCGCGCCGGGATCGGAGCGAGATCGGCGGGAGCCACCTCGGCGGCCTTCGAATACGCACCGGACCAGTGCCGGACATTCGCCAGATAGTCCGGTGACGGATCGACCGACGCCACCGCCCGCGCCTCCCCGTCCGGCTCGCGCAGGTTTCCGCCCTCCGCGCACATCCGGGCGCCGGCGGCCAGGGTCGCGTCGAAGATGTTCTGTGGATCGGCGGTGCCGTCCGCGTTGCCGTCCGCCGAGTACTGCTCCCACACCGCGGGGGCCAGGCGCATCGGCCCGAGCAGCCCCTCCGGGGTGACGACCGGCGCGGTCAGCGTGCCCAGGATGTCGGTGCGTCCCCCGTCCGCGTGTCCGGAGTTCAGGCGCCCGACGGCGGCGAGCAGATTCCACGGCAGGCCGCACTCGGGAGAGTCGATGGCCAGCTGCATCTCGGCCGCGCGATAGGCGTAGAAGACGAGTTCGGGGATCGCGAGCGGCCCGTCGCCGAGGGCCGCCGCACCCCCTGCCGCGGCCACGGCGTCGGGCGGAAGCTGGGTGAGCGGGTCGCTCGGGCTGCGCAGCGGTTGCGCCTCGCGCACCTCGCCGGGGAGCACGCCCACCGCCGGAGCGGCGCTCGGCTCGGTCTCGGCGGACGTCGTCTCCGCCACCACCGTCGCCGACGACGCTGTCGCCGCGAGTCCGGCAGCGACGATCACCGGCATCGCCAGCGCGACCTTCCACCGCACGCGATCACCCTCCTCCGATCGTCCGTCCGACTGATGTGACGAAGGTTACAGAAGGATGTCGGGTTGTGTGCAACCGGGCGTGCCGGACAACAGGACGGGGTCCCTCAGCGACGGGGCCCGCGGGTGCGTGGAGCGCCGGCGTCGTCCTCGTTCTCGTCGTCGATCAGCAGGGCGCGCAGATCGTCGAGTTCGCGACGCAGATAGTCGCGGGTCGCGACCTCACCCACCGCGAGTCGCAGAGCCGCGAGTTCGCGTGCCAGGAACTCGGTGTCGGCCTTGGTCTGCTCGGCGCGGGCGCGATCCTCCTCGAGCGACACGCGGTCGCGGTTCTCCTGCCGGTTCTGCGCCAGCAGGATCAACGGCGCCGCATAGGCGGCCTGCGTCGAGAAGGCCAGGTTGAGAAGGATGAAGGGATAGGGATCCCACTGCAGTCCGACCGCGGCGATGTTGAGGGCGATCCACACGATGACGACGATCGTCTGGATGGCGAGATAACGGCCCGTTCCGAGGAACCGGGCGATCGACTCGCTGACCCGGCCCACCGCCTCGGCGTCGAAGTTGAAGCGGAACCTCGACGCCTGTGGGGTCTCGAGGCGCGAGCGGCCCTGCGTGCTGCGGTCACTCATCCTCGATGTCCTCCTCGCGCCAGTCCTCCGGCAGCAGATGGTCGAGCACGTCGTCGACGCTCACCGCGCCGAGCAGGTGCCCCTCGTCGTCCACCACCGGACCGCAGACCAGGTTGTACGTCGCGAAGTACCGGGTGACGGTGGTCAGGGCGTCGTCGGGGGCCAGGCGCGGCAGGTCGTCGTCGACGACCCCTCCCACCAGGCTCGCAGGCGGTTCCCGGAGCAATCGTTGCAGATGGACACAGCCGAGGTACTTGCCGGTGGGTGTCGCGGTGGGCGGCCGCACGACGAAGACCATCGACGCCAGGGCCGGACTCAGATCCGGATTGCGGGCGCGGGCGAGCGCTTCGGCCACCGTGGTCGCCGGCGTCAGCACGACCGGCTCGGGGGTCATCAGACCGCCGGCGGTGTCGGGGGAGTGCTCGAGCAGGCGGCGCACCGGCTCGGAGTCCTCGGGGTCCATGCGTTGCAGGAACGACTCGGCGTCCGTTGCGGGCAGCTCACCGAGGAGGTCGGCGACGTCGTCGGGATCCATCGCCTCGAGCACCGCGACCGCCCGGTCGAGGCCGAGCTGGGTGAGCAGGTCGGTCTGGTCGTCGGAGGGTAGCTCCTGCACGATGTCGGCGAGGCGTTCGTCGTCGAGCGCCGCGGCGACCTCGGTGCGTCTCTTGATCGGCAGGTCGCGCAGGGCGTTCGCGACGTCCGGCGGGCGCATGTCCTCGAACTGCAGGAGCAACTGCGCGACACCCTGTCCGGGCATCGACAGTGCCTGCTGGGTGAGTCCGTGCACGTGCGGCCATTCCACGATGTGGATGGGGGAGCGGCGCGCGAGCCGGCCGCGATGGCGACGCACCGCCACGCGGGCGACGACCCAGTCGCGGGTGCGCATGAGCTCGAGCCCCAGATCCACCACGACGGCGTCGACACCCATCAGGTCCGGCAGCTCCGGGTCGTCGACGCGCACACGCGAATCGAGGACCTGACCGAGGGCGAGCACTTCCGAGGGCCGTTGGGTGAACCGGCGCAGACTGACGTTGCCGGTGACGAGGGTGACCGCACCGGGTTCGATCGCTGTCACGCGCAGCATCGGGACGAAGATCCGCTTGCGGGTGGGCAGTTCGACGACGAGCCCCAGCGCACGAGGAGGCTGACGCCCCACTCGTATGGTCAGCACGACATCGCGGACGCGGCCGATGGACTCGCCGTCGGGGCCGAGAACGACCAGTCCGGCCAGCCGCGCGACGAAGACCTTGCTCACTGCTGCCATGATTGCCAGGCTAGAGCGTGCCCACGCTGTTCCCGGAACTCGGAGGTCTGGTCAGGTCATGTCGTTTTCGTTCAGGCCCCGAAGATCGGTACTCGCGGTTCCCGGCAGCAGCCGGAAGATGATCGACAAGGCCAAGGGCCTTCCCGCCGACGAGATCTTCCTCGATCTCGAGGACGCGGTGTCGCCGCTGGCCAAGGAGCAGGCCCGCAGCACCATCGTCGAAGCTCTGAACGAGGACGGCTGGGGCGACCAGATCAAGGTCGTGCGCGTCAACGACTGGACCACGGACGCGACCTATCTCGACGTCGCCACGGTCGTCGGTGGTGCCGGCGCCAATCTCGACGCGATCCTGCTGCCGAAGGTGCCCGACGCGAGCCACGTGAAGGCGCTCGACCTGCTCCTCACGCAGGTCGAGAAGGCCCACGGTCTCGAGGCGGGACGGATCGGTATCGAACCGCAGATCGAGAACGCCATCGGGTTGACGAACATCAACGAGATCGCGACGGCGAGCCCGCGCGTGCAGACACTCGTGTTCGGTCCGGCAGACTTCATGGCGAGCATCAACATGCGCACCCTCGTCGTCGGTGAGCAGCCCGAGGGTTACGACGTCGGCGACGCCTACCACCACATCCTCATGACGATCCTCATGGCCGCGCGTGCGCACGGGCTGCAGGCCATCGACGGTCCCTACCTCCAGATCCGCGACGTCGACGCCTTCCGCCGGTCGGCGCAGCGCACCGCCGCCCTGGGCTTCGACGGCAAGTGGGTGCTGCACCCGAGCCAGATCGACGCGGCCAACGAGGTCTTCAGCCCCCGGCAGGAGGACTACGACAAGGCCGAGATGATCCTCGACGCCTACGAGTGGCACACCTCGGCCGAGGGCGGCGCCCGCGGTGCCGCGATGCTCGGCGACGAGATGATCGACGAGGCGAGCCGGAAGATGGCCCTCGTGATCTCCGCGAAGGGCCGGGCCGCGGGGTTGCAGCGCACCCAGAAGTTCGAGCCGCCGGCCTCCTGACGGGAACGACCAGGAAAAAGAACATATCGGGCGAACCGTCGCGGCGTGCCGGTCCCCGTCGAGGCAGAATGGAGACCGGCGCCGCGACCGTCGGCGCGCATCGCGAAGGAGCCGAAACGACATGACGAATCCCCTCGGACCCGGTCGCCAGGTACCCGGTCTGCCGACACCTCCCACGGGCTGGCCCGTCGGTTCGTACCCGACCTACGCCGAGGCGCAACGGGCGGTCGACCACCTGGCCGATCAGAACTTCTCCGTCGAGGACGTCACCATCGTCGGTGTCGATCTCATGCAGGTCGAACGGGTCACCGGTCGGCTCACGTGGCCGAAGGTGATCGGCGGCGGCATCGTCTCGGGCGCATGGCTCGGCGTGTTCTTCGGTCTCCTGCTCGGCATCTTCTCCACCGACTTCCTCGGCCCGCTGCTCGTCGGCCTCGTCGGCGGCATCATCTTCGGCCTCATCTCGGCGAGCATCCCGTACGCCGCGACCCGCGGTCAGCGCGACTTCTCGTCCACCATGCAGCTCGTCGCCGGCCGCTACGACGTGCTGTGCCAGCCGCCCACCGCCGAGAAGGCGCGCGACATCCTCGCCAAGCTCGCCATCTGATCGTCTCGCCGTCGCGCGTTCGCCGAGAACGGCACTCGTCGTGATCGGCCTCGCGCCACTACTGTCGATCCCATGCCCGACCTCGATTCGGTGGCCGATGCCCTCTACGGCCTCGACCCAGGAGACTTCGTGGCGGCCCGCTCCGAATTCGCGGCGCAGGCACGCGAAGCGGGCGACCGCGAGCTGACGGCGGCCATCGGCAGACTGCGCAAACCGACGGTCGCGGCCTGGATGGTCAACCTGCTCGCCCGCGAACGGGCCGACGAACTCGCGGCGTTGCTCGACATCGGATCCGCCCTGCGCACCGCGCAACGACGACTGTCCGGCAGCGAGATGCGGAAACTGTCGGAGCAGCGTCGCCGGGTGGTCGCCGCGCTCGAGCGCGACGCGGGTCGGCTCGCCGCCGACCGCGGCCGCACCGTCTCGGAGAGCGCACTGCGAGAGGTGGGGCGCACCCTCAACGCCGCGTTGTCGGATCCCGACATCGGGGAGCAGGTCCGGCAGGGCCGGCTCGACGCGATCGTCGAGTCCGACGGTTTCGGCGACCTGTCGGCCATGCCGCTCACCGTCGTCCGCGGAGGGTCGGAGGAGGACGACGAGGACGACCGGACGGCAGCGGACAAGTCTGCACGCAAGAGCAAGGGCGAGCGCGAACCCACGGAGCGCGAGAAGGCGGACCAGGCGGCTCGCGAGGCGGAGATCGACGAGGCCGCTGCCGCTCTCGACTCGGCGCACAGCGCGGCCGAGGAAGCGCGCGAAGCCGCGTCGGCGGCAGAGCAAGAGCTGGCCCGTCACGAGGAGGAGGTCGCCGAGCTGCGGGCGAAGCTCGAACACGCAGAGCAGCAACGCACCTTCGCGCGCCGCGCCGCCGCCGAGGCGAAGAAGCGGGTGGTCGCCGCCGAACGTGCCGTCTCGGCCGCCGAGGTCGACCTCGCCCGGACGAAGAACTGAGCTGTCAGGTATGCGCCTTCGCGTGCGCGACGAATTTGCGCTGCCAGGGCGTCTCGACCGCGCGCGGATGGTAGTGCCGCCGAACGAAGTCGACCGCCTCCTCCGGGGAGAGCCCGTCGAGGACGGCGAGGCACGCCAGTGCGGTGCCGGTGCGGCCGCGTCCACGCCCGCACGCGATCTCCACCCGCTGTCTTCCCGCGCGGATCCACGCCTCGTACAGGATGGCGAGAGCGTCCTCCGGGTCGCGTGGCGTGCGGAAGTCGGGCCAGTGGATCCACCGCGACTCCCACTCGAACGGTGCTGCCGGGGGGCGGCCGAGGAGATACACCCCGAAGTCGGGAAACGGCTCGTCGAACACCGGTCTGCGCATCCCGCGTCCCCGCACGAGTCGGCCGGAGGGCAGCTGCAGCACCCCGGTGTCTGCTGGATCCCACTCGCGTCGCACGCTGGGAACCTACCCGCCCGGAGCCGGTGTACCGAACGTCACGGCCGTTCACCCGCGGTGCAAGTTCGCGGTCGATAGTGTCGTTCCATGGGTGAGCGAACGGAACCGGAGATCAGAGTTCTGGAGTCGGAAGCCGAACTGCGGGAGGCGTCCGCGCTGTTCCGCACGGCGATGGTGGGTCTGCCCTCGTGGCCCGAGGTTCCCGACGGGACGGTGAGCCGCTACCTCGAGGCCGGCCGCACGTGGGGTGCTTTCCTCGACGGCATGCTCGTCGGGACAGTCGACGCCACGAGCGGAAATCTCACCCTGCCCGGCGGCGCCCGGGTGCCGCACGCGGCGGTCACCCACATCGGTGTGCTGCCCACCCACACGCGTCGCGGCGTGATCTCCGGACTCGTGCACCGGCAGTTGAGCGACGCGCGCGACCGCGGTGAGATCCTCGCGACGCTGCGTGCCTCCGAAGCGACCATCTACGGCCGGTTCGGCTACGGCGTCGCCTCGACTTCGGTGTCCGTCGACGTCGACGTGCGTGGTGCCGCACTGCGTCCCGACGTGCCCGAGTCCGGAGCGCTGCGTCTGCTGACCTATCCGGATGCGTGGGACGTGCTGGCGCAGATCCATTCCCGTCATCTGCCGCCGCGCCCCGGCATGATCGATCGGTCGGAGTACTGGTGGAACTCACGCCGGTGGCGGGCCGACTCGCTCACCGATCCGATGTACGTGGCGGTGCACGGCGAACCGGGACAGGAGGACGGTTTCGTCCGGTACCACCCCGTCGACACGCAGGGGTGGTTCACCAGTCGCAACCGCACCGTCGTGGTCGACGACTTCTTCGCCCCCTCGCCCGCGGCGTACGCCGGCCTGATCCGGTTCCTGCTCGACCTCGACCTGGTCGACACCTTGCGGTTCGCGGCACTTCCGCAGGACGACCAACTCCCGCTCATGCTCGGCGACGCGCGTGCCGTGCACTTCCGCTCGGTCTCGGACGAGACGTGGTTGCGCATCCTCGACCTCGATAGGGCGCTGTCGGCGCGGAGTTACCGAGGCTTCGGCTCGGTGACCGTGGAGGTGACCGATCCGGTGCTGACCGACAACGCCGGTGTCTTCGAGATCTCCGCCGACGGCGTGGCGCGCACCGCGGGACCGGCCGACCTGACGATCGACATCGCCGACCTCGGTGCGCTCCTGCTCGGCCGGCAGGGCTGGCACCGGATGGTCGACGCGGGGCGCGCCCGGGTGCACCGGCCCGAGGCCGTCGACACCGCTGACCTGCTGTTCTCCTGGACCCAGGCGCCCTTCTCGGGGACCTCCTTCTGACCTCGTCGTCGTGCCGATTCCGTTCCGGATGTACGCCCTGCTCGTTTTGCTACGGCTGGCCGGTACGGGCGTTATCGTCGGATCACGAGGTCCCCGATGCGAGCGGAGTCACGCATGAGACGGTCGGGCAAGAGCCGGCGGACGAGCCGAGCGGTCACAGCTTCCGCGGCTGCTGTGCTCTTGGCGTCGGGGCTGGCCGCGTGCGGCAGCGACGACGAGGGTGTCGTCCTGTCCTTCTACACGGCCGCCGACGGTGCCGAGCAGTACGCGCAGGCCGCGGAGGTGTGCACCGCGGAGGCGGGCGGCCGATATCGCGTGCAGCAGAGGACACTTCCGAAGAACGCCGACGACCAGCGACTGCAGTTGGCGCGGCGGCTGACGGGTAACGACCCGGGGCTCGACCTCATGACCCTCGACGTCGTGTGGACGGCCGAGTTCGCCGAGGCCGGGTGGGCGCTGCCGCTGCCCGACGATGTTGCAGCCGCGGTCTCCGAGGGCACCCTCGAAGGTCCCCTCGAATCGGCGACCTGGCAGGACCGGCTGTACGCCGCACCGCTCAACACCAACACCCAGTTGCTCTGGTACCGAAAGGATCTCATGCCGGACGGGCAACCTCCGGAGACCTGGGACGAGATGATCGAGATTGCGAGCGGCCTCGCCGAGGAGGGCCGGCCGTCGTGGATCGGTGTGCAGGGCCGGCAGTACGAGGGGCTGATGGTGTGGTTCAACACCTTGCTCTCGAGCGCCGGAGGCTCGGTGGTGGGGGAGGACGGTGTCACCGTCACCCTCACCGACAACGACGCGGCGGTGACCGCGCTCGACATCATGAAGCGCGTTGCGACCGCGCCCGGCGCCGATCCCTCCCTGAACCAGGCCGACGAGGCGGCCGTCCGTCTCGGTATGGAGAGCGGGCGCACCGCGTTCCAGGTCAACTGGCCGTTCGTCCTGCCGGGCATCATGGAGAACGAGGGGGCCCTGCCCTTCATCGACGAGAACGGCAATGTCACCTCGGAGAACACCGGCAACACGGTCCTCACCGTCGACGGTGAGCAGAATTTCCTTCCCGCGCCGTACCCCTCGGTGATCCCCGGCGAGCCCGCCCAGGTCACCATCGGCGGGTTCAACATCGCCGTCGCCCGCACGAGCACCCACCCGGATCTCGCGTTCGAAGCGATGCAGTGCCTGCGCAACGAGGAGAACCAGCGCAACAACGCCATCGGTGGCGGCGTGCCGCCGACGCGCGCGGCGCTGTACGACGACCCCGATTTCCAGGAGGCCTATCCGGCCTGGCGTGAGGTCCGCGCCGGTCTCGAGAACGCCGCGGTGCGTCCCGCTTCACCGGCCTACCAGAGCATTTCGACACTGGTGACGGCCACCCTCAACCCGGTCGACCAGATCGATCCGCCCCGCACCGTCGAGGAACTCGCCGAGCAGGTGCGAAAGGCGGTCAATTCGGAAGGACTGATCCCGTGACCGCCGTCGAATCGACACCGACCGACGAGACCCCGAAGGAACCGTCCACGAAGACGAAAGCAGCGCTGTCCGAGGGGAAGAAGGCCGAACGGCGACTCGGTCTGCTGCTCGTCGCACCCGCCGCGATCGTGATGCTCGCCGTCACGGCCTATCCGGTGGGATACGCCGTCTGGCTCAGTCTGCAGCGTTACGATCTGCGCTTCCCCGACGAACGGCGCTTCGTCGGACTGTCGAACTATGTCGCGGTGCTCAGCGACGGATTCTGGTGGCAGGCCTTCATCGTCACCTCGCTCGTCACCCTGGTCTCCGTCGCGATCGAGTTCGTGCTCGGCCTTGCGATCGCACTCGTCATGCACCGCACCATCGTCGGCAAGGGCATCGTGCGCACGGTGGTGCTGATCCCGTACGGCATCGTCACCGTCGCCGCCGCCTACAGCTGGTACTACGCGTGGACCCCGGGCACGGGCTATCTCGCGAACCTGCTGCCCGACGGCAGCGCCCCGCTCACCGACCAGATCCCGTCCCTGGCGATCATCGTGCTCGCCGAGGTGTGGAAGACCACGCCGTTCATGGCACTGCTGCTCCTCGCCGGCCTCGCACTCGTCCCCGACGATCTGCTCAAGGCGGCGCAGGTCGACGGCGCCGGAGCGTGGACACGTCTGGTGCGGATCATCGTGCCGCTGATGAAACCGGCGATCCTCGTCGCCCTGCTCTTCCGCACGCTCGACGCCTTCCGCATCTTCGACAACATCTACGTCCTCACCCGCGGTGCCAACGGCACCGGATCGGTGTCGATCCTCGGTTACGACAATCTGTTCCGGGCCTTCAACCTCGGCATCGGGTCGGCGATCAGCGTCCTGATCTTCCTGTGCGTCGCGATCATCGCGTTCGTGTTCATCAAGTTGTTCGGTGCATCCGCGCCCGGCTCGGACGAAGGGGGCCGATGATGGCCGAGACCAGGAAACGGACCCTGTCGTGGTCGGCGGTGAACCTGATCGTCCTGCTCTACGCACTCGTCCCGGTGCTGTGGATCGCGAGCCTGTCGTTCAAGCCGCCCGGCACCATCCAGGACGGCCGGTTCATCCCGCAGCAGTGGACGCTCGACAACTACCGCGGCATCTTCCGCACCGACGCGTTCACGAGCGCGCTGATCAACTCCATCGGCATCGGCCTGATCGCCACGGTCATCGCGGTGATCCTCGGGACGATGGCCGCCTACGCGATCGCCCGGCTCGACTTCCCCGGTAAGAAGATTCTGGTGGGCGTGGCGCTGCTCATCGCGATGTTCCCCCAGATCTCCCTCGTCAGCCCGCTGTTCGAGATCATGCGCGGCCTCGGACTGTTCGACACGTGGGCGGCGTTGATCCTGCCGTACATCACCTTCTCGCTACCGCTCGCGATCTACACCCTGTCGGCCTTCTTCAAGGAGATCCCGTGGGAACTCGAGAAGGCCGCGAAGATGGACGGCGCGACACCGGGTCAGGCGTTCCGGAAGGTCGTGGCCCCACTCGCCGCTCCCGGCATCATCACGGCGGCGATCCTGGTGTTCATCTTCTGCTGGAACGACCTGCTGTTCGCGATCTCGCTGACCTCCACCGAGCGGTCCATCACCGCGCCCGCCGCGATCGCGAACTTCACGGGTGCATCGCAGTTCGAGGAACCGACCGGCTCGATCGCGGCGGCGGCCGTCGTCATCACGATCCCGATCATCGTGTTCGTCCTGATCTTCCAACGTCGAATCGTCGCCGGACTGACCTCCGGCGCAGTGAAGGGATAACTATCGTGGCCGAGATCGTGCTCGACAAGGTGACGAAGGAATATCCGGACGGAGCGAAGGCCGTCAGCGACGTGGATCTCGAGATCGCCGACGGCGAGTTCATCATTCTCGTCGGTCCGTCCGGGTGCGGAAAATCCACGACGCTCAACATGATCGCCGGTCTCGAGGACATCTCCGACGGCGAGCTGCGCATCGCGGGTGAGCGTGTCAACGAGCGGGCACCGAAGGACCGCGACATCGCGATGGTCTTCCAGTCCTACGCGCTGTACCCGCACATGTCGGTGCGCGACAACATCGCGTTCCCGCTCACCCTCGCGAAGGTGTCCAAGGACGAGATCGCCCGCAAGGTCGACGAGGCGGCCCGGATCCTCGATCTCACACAGCATCTCGACCGCAAGCCCGCCAACCTGTCGGGCGGTCAGCGGCAACGCGTGGCCATGGGTCGTGCGATCGTGCGCAGCCCCAAGGCGTTCCTCATGGACGAGCCGCTGTCGAATCTCGACGCGAAGCTGCGCGTGCAGATGCGCACCGAGATCGCGCGCCTGCAGAAGCGTCTCGGGACCACGACGGTGTACGTCACGCACGACCAGACCGAGGCGATGACGCTCGGCGACCGCGTCGTCGTGATGCGCGGTGGGATCGTGCAGCAGGTCGGGGCGCCGCAGGAGTTGTACGACCATCCGCGGAACCTGTTCGTCGCCGGCTTCATCGGATCGCCGTCGATGAACTTCGTTCCGGGGCAGATCGAGAACGGTTCGATCCGCACCTCGTTCGGCGAGTTCCGGTTGCCCGACGAGCGGTGGGAGACCGTGCGTCGCAACAATCCGTCGCGCGAGGTGGTCGTCGGTATCCGTCCGGAGCACTTCGAGGACACCGACCTGCTCGACCCGACCCAACGGGAGACGGGCGTGACCTTCTCCGCCGAGGTCGACGTGCTCGAGTCGATGGGCTCCGACAAGTTCGCGTACTTCACGGCCGAGGGGCCGGGCGTGCACTCGAAGGACCTCGACGAACTCGCCGCCGACGCCGGTGCCGACATGTCGGCCGAATCGCTGGTCGCGCGATTGTCGGTGGAATCGCAGGCCACCAAGGGCGGGACCGTGCAGTTGTGGTTCGACAGGGCGAAGATCGCCTTGTTCGATCAGGAGACCGGCGCGAACGTCACCCTCTGACAAACCGGCTTCGGTGGATCCGACCCCGGAAAACGGGGTCGGATCCACCGAAGCCGTCAGCGGGGTGCGCGGCTACGGAGCTCGTCGACGATCTCCTCGCTCCACACGTGCCGCCGCACGAGCCGGTACCGCTCGCTCGCGATCCACAGATACACCTCGGCGTCGGTGCGTGAGCGCAACATCCCCGCTTCCCGGGCCATCGCGACGACGGGGACGAATTCCTCCTCGTACCAGCGCCGCGCGACCTCCTCGCGGGTGAGGTACTCGCCGAGATCCTGCATCAAGCGGAAACCCCACGCCTCGACGGCCTCGGCCAGTTCGGCGTATCCCCACGGGTCGGACACGCGGATCGTGTCCTGGGCCGCGCCGTGCAGGGGAACGCGGCCGAGAAACATCCTGAAGTGGTCCTTGCGCACGAGATCGGGACGGGCCCTGATTCCCTCCGCGGGCACCTTCGTGGTGATCTCGGTGACGTAGGCGTCGATGGTGCGGTCGCCCTGCGCGTAGGCGATGGACACACGGTGGTGCCCGTCCTGCACGAAATGCATCGGTCCCACCCGGTACACGGAGATCGGGGGCATGGCCTCGCCGCGCCGCCGCGCGGCCGCGATGCGTTCCCACCTGGCGCGCAGGCGTGCCGAGGTGGGGCGGAAACGGCGGTCGAAGTCGTCGGCACGGTCGACGCTGCCGACGATCGAGGCGACCTCGATGATCTGCAACCCGAGTCGCCGTTCACCGAGGCGTCCGAGGGCTGCGACGACGTCGTCGAAGGGCAGCACCGTGTTGACGTCGGCCGGTTCGCGGCGCAGCCATGCGATCAGCCGGGCGTACTCGGCGCGCCGGCGTTGCCGGGCGAAATCGTCGCCGGCATCGGAGACCGGAAAACCGGTGTCGCGAGCCACGCTTCGACGGTACCGCGCGGTGCACAGGTCCGGGTGTGAACCGCATGTGCGGGGACGGGGACTACATTGCAGGGGTGACCGACGCAGTTCTCGCCACCGTCCGCAGCCACCTCACCGAGCATCTGACCGTGCCGGGGGATCCGGAGCCGGAATCGGCGTCGGTGACCTTCCTCGGTCTCGAACCGATCGAGGTCCTCCGCTTCCGTGGTGCAGAGCTCCTGCGGTACGCCACTCTGGGGTGCTCACGGCATCCGATGGGCGATCCGACCGACATGGTGGCCGACCCGACTCGCGGGCCGCGGGCCGAACTGGTGCTCAGCCTGCGCGACAACGAGGGCGTCACCGCCGGTGTCCACCGCACCCTCGCGGTGCTCGCTGCGCTGCCCGCCGTGGAGGGCGTGGTCCTCACCGACGACGCCCTGCTCGATCTCGGGGAGCCGCTGTGGCCGGGCGCTCCGTTCACCGCGGTGTTGCTCGAGACGGCCGACGTGCCGTCGCTGGAGTTGCCCGAGCCCTCCGATCCGGTCCACTTCTTCGAGGCCCGCCCGATCACCGGTACCGAGGCGGCCTGGAAGCGGCTGAAGGGAACCGAGGCGCTGCGCGAGGCGTGGGAGGAAGCGGGCATCGACCTGAGCGACCCGCGCCGGGCGCAAGCACGTCTGTGACCGTCCCGGTTCTCACGGACCGCGCGCTCGGACGCGCCACGCTGGCCCGCCGTCACCCCCGCGGCACGACCACTCCGAGCGATCCGGCACCGAGGCACACGGTCGTGCCGGGGGTGGACGAGCGCGCCTGCAGCGCCGACCCGTCCCCGGAGACGCGGACGTACACCGTCCCGAGTCCTTCGGTGACGGGGACCGGAACGGATGCGCGGCCGGGGAAGCCGAGGTCGATCGTGCCGTCGGCGGAGGCCCGGTAGTTCACCTGCACGGTCCACTCCCAGTCGCCCGCGGGGGAATCGAGCGGCACGGCCGTGACGGCGTCGGTGGTGACGCGATGGCCGCAGTCGGGCTCGGGGCCGGGCGGGACGAGGCGCAGCGGCAGCAGGTCGGCAGGAGTGCGGTGACCGAGATCGTCGAGGACCCACAGGTCGGTCGCGTGGTCGCGGATGTCGGACCGGACGGGCAGCGCGGAGAAGACGGACCCCACCAGGTTGTGCGGGTAGGTGACGGGCAGCAGGATCCATACCGACACCGGGTGATCGAGCACGGGCTCGTCGGGCCGGGCCGTGAGCGCCGCCTTCGCCGCCCCGAGATAATCGCCCGTCGGATTGTCCGACCAGCTGCGCGCGAACGTCACGGTCGACCACAGGGAGCCGACGGTGAACACGGCCGCGCAGGTCCAGGCGGCCGCACGCACGGCACGAGGACGGGACGTCGTGCCTCGTCGCGGGGCGCGCAGGATCAGCGCCGCGGCGATCGCGACGACCACGGCGGAGTCGGCGAAGTAGCGCAGAGTGCGCGCGAGTTCGTAGGTGGTCTCCGGGCCGAAGCGGGTGCTGATCATCGCCGCGAGCGAGGCCAGGATGTAGGCGATCACAGCGAGCCACACGGGCCCGGTCCGCCGTCGCCGGCGCACCGTCCACGCTGCGGCGCCCGCGACAGCGAGCCACGCGACCACGACGAGCACGAGCGGGGGATCGGCCCAGGGCGGGCTCGGATTCCACCGCTCCCATTCCCAGGGACCCCCGAGCAGCGACGGCAACAGCCCGTAGGAGATGCCGTGATGGGTCAACCCGGCCACCATCGACCACGGCGGGATCCCGAACCGGGATTCGACGATCGTCGAGTAACAGACCGCCCACACGACCAGCACGGCCGCCGAGCCGAGCCACAACGGCCGGGCCTGCGCCCACGTGCTGCGGATCGGCCGCGTGAGTCCGTCGACGTGGTGTGCGAGGGCGACCGTCGCGAACGCGGCGAACGGAACGAGGACCGACTTCTCGAAGAACACCAGCGCCACAGCGGTGACGACGAGGGCGCTCACGATATGACGGCGCCGACCGGTCCTGCTGTACTGCAGCGCATCTCCCGCCACCCAGGCCAGTGCGGCCTGCAGCGGCAACGCGTTGAGCGCGGCCGACCACCACGCGAAGGCCGGAAGCGTCAGCGGCGTGAGGAGATAGAACAGCAACGGTCCCCACAGAGCGCGTCGCGGGCCGAGCAGCAACCAGAGCACCCGCAGCACCGCCAGCGAGGCGAGCAACTGACCGATCACGAGCGAGGCCGCCGCCGGCCACCATTCCAGCGGCGCGATCGCCGTGGCGATCCCCGCCACGAGGAAGGCGGCGGGCATCAGGTGACCGTCGTGGTCGTACCGCAGGAAGGCGTCGGACAGCAGCGGATACGACCCCGCGCGCCCGACGAGGATCAGGTCGTCCCAGTAGAACTCGCCGGTCGCGGCCACCACGGTCCGGAGGATCGTCTGCAGCAGGATCAGCGCGAGGGCGACGGCGAGCACGTGGCGCCGAGGAGATCGCGCAGCCTGCGCAGCGCGTGTCGAGGGGCGGTCGAGTTCGGTGGTCACAACCAGTTGTTGCGCCTGAAGGTGACGAACAATCCCACGGTGATCGCGACGATCGCGGAGAGCACGACGTAATAGCCGTATTGCCAATGCAGTTCGGGCATGCGATCGAAGTTCATGCCGTAGATCCCGGCGATCATCGTCGGCACGGCGGCGATCGCGACCCACGCGGAGATCTTGCGCATGTCGGTGTTCTGCTGCACGGTGACCTTCGCGATCGCCGCGTCGAGCAGCGTGCCGAGCGTCTCGTCGAAGGCCGCGATGCGGTCGGACACCGTGGTGTGGTGGTCGGCGACGTCGCGGAAGTAGCGCCGGACGTCCTTCGGGATCGGGTTGCCCGGCGCCCGGATGAGTTGCTGCAGTGGTTCGGCGAGCGGCACGACGGCGCGGCGCAACTGCACGATCTCGCGCTTGAGCATGTAGATCTGGTCGACCGCGATCCGCGTGTCGGGGGTGAACACGAGTTCCTCGATGTCGTCGACGTCGGGTTGCACGGCCGTGGTGACGGCGAGATAGGAGTCGACCACGTGGTCGGCGATCGCGTGGAGCACGGCCGCCGGACCGCGGGACAGATGATCGGGGTCGCGTTCGAGGCGCTTGCGCACGTGCGAGAGCTCGGAGTGGTCGCCGTGCCGCACGCTCACTATGAAGTCGGGGCCGGTGAACAACATGATCTCGCCGGTCTCGACGATGTCCTTGGTGGTCGTCACCGACTCGTGCTCGATGTAACTGACGGTGCGCAGCACCAGGAACAGCACGTCGTCGTAGCGCTCGAGCTTCGGGCGCTGGTGGGCGTGGACGGCGTCCTCGACCATCAGCTCATGGAGTCCGAAGGTGTGCGAGACGTTCGTCATCTGCTTCTCGTCGGGGTGGTGCAGCCCGAGCCACACGAATCCCGCACCGCGCCGACGGACCTCTGCCACCGCCTCGGTGTGGCTGTAGCGGCCGGGCAGGCGGTGCCCGTCGACGTAGACCGCGCAGTCGACCACCGCTTGCTCGGTGGGGACCGGGGGAGTGGGGCCGCGACGGGTGGCACGAGAAGGCTGGTGCGGCATGTTGTCCTTCCTCACGGCATGCCGCTGGGACGCGGCCCGGTCGCAGGCCCGCGGCGCGGGGATCGCCCGTCGACGGGGACCGGGCGGGGCAGCTCCAATCATGCTAACCCGCCGACCTGACAGACTGGTGGCGTGCGTATCGATCTCCACACCCACTCGTCCGCATCGGACGGCACCGACCGTCCCGCGGAACTGGTCCGTGCCGCTGCCCGGGCGGGTCTCGACGTCGTGGCCCTGACCGACCACGACACGACCGCGGGATGGGACGAGGCCGCAGCGGCCCTGCCGACGGGCCTGCGTCTCGTCCGGGGAATGGAGATGTCCTGCACGGGACGCGGGGAGGACGGCGCCCCGGTCGCCGTGCACCTGCTGGCCTATCTGTTCGACCCGCACGATCCGGTTTTCGTCGCCGAACTCGAGCGGCTCCGTGGCGAACGGGTGTCGCGGATCCGGGCGATGGGTGTGCGGATGGCGGACGACGGTCTGCCGATCGACATCGACGCAGTGCTCGCCGAGGCGGGCCCCGCCGCGGGCCGGCCCCATCTGGCGCGGGCGCTCGTCGCCGCCGGTGTGGTGCCCACGGTGGCCGACGCCTTCACCGAGCTGCTGTCGCCGCGCGGCCGTTACTACGTACCGAAGGCTGATACCCCGCTCGCCGACGCCGTGAAGATGGTGACGGCCGCGGGCGGTGTGCCGGTGGTGGCGCACGCCCGGGCACGTGCGCGTGGGCGGCTCCTCGCCCTCGACCACATCGAGGAACTCGCCGAACTCGGACTCGGCGGTGTCGAGGCCGATCATCCCGATCACGACGAGCAGGATGTGCGGACGATGCGCGATCTCGCGCGGTCGCTCGGGGTCGTCGTCACGGGATCGTCCGACTATCACGGCGACAACAAGACCATCAGGCTCGGCAGCTTCACCACGGCTCCGGCGGCGTACGAGGCGTTGCTCGACTGCGCGACCGGTGTGGAGGTGCTCGAGGGATGAGGCGACGGGGTGCGCGGTATCCGGACGAGGAGTACGGGTCGCCGAACGACGAAAACTACTACGACAGTGAGTACTACAACGAACCGTATTACCCGGACGAGGGGTACTACGCCGATCCGTACGAACCCGCATCGCGCCGCGCGAGTCTGCCCGTCCGCGCCCTCCGCGCTCTCTCCGGTGTGGTGTGCGGGGCGGTGCTGGTCCTGACGTTCGTGGTGTGCGGGGCCCAGTACCTCGCCGGCGACCGCGGTTTCCCCGGCCCGGGCGCCACCTCGGTCGCCGCGCACGTCGTCGTCGCGCTGGTGGCCGTGATCGCCCAGGTGACGGCGGATCGACGCTCGGGTGGCACAGCACTCCTGTCGAGCCTTGTGGTGATCTTCACTGCATCGATTCTGATGATCACTCAGTGGTGGGGATGACGGCCCCGAGTGGCGTCTCGGCTACCCGTCGGTAGCCATCGTGTAACTGCGGAAATTCATCGCGGTGCGCCCGCGGCGCGGTGTTCACGGCACGTAAACTCACAGGTGAGGCGACAAAACCGTGAGACCTTCGCAATCGATGCCGATTTGATTGTTCGTCTGCGAAGGTGGCAAACTTGCGGCAATCCGAAAGCCGGAATACCCCGGAATCGGACGAAGGATGGCAGACCCACCCAGGGCTAGATCACCCAGGGCTCGATGCCAGGGCCACCCGCCCCGGCTCCATCACGTTCCGGAAGCCGTACAGCGTTGTACAGCGGCAGTCGTGATCGCGCCCGGAAGCTTCAATCCAATGTCCTTGGCGAAGCGCTGCAACTCGATGCATGCACGTGTGTGAGATGCATTGAACTGCGGTGTTTTCGCAGCAACCGAGTCCAGAGGTCGACTCGGAACACGCAGGAGTGTCATCGTGTCAATTGTGTCTGATGCACCTACCCCTCAGAAGCTCGAGTTGACGGACGAGGAGATCTTCTCGAGTCACGTCGACGGCAAGCTGTCGGTCGAACTGACCGCGCCGCTCGAGAACCAGCGCGATCTGTCCATTGCATACACCCCCGGTGTCGCCCAGGTCTGCCGGGCCATCGCCGCCGACGAGACCCTCGTCGACCGTTACACCTGGACCAACCGCCTGGTCGTCGTCGTCTCCGACGGCACCGCGGTCCTCGGTCTCGGCAACATCGGCGCACGTGCCTCGCTGCCGGTGATGGAGGGCAAGTCCGCGCTGTTCAAGAAGTTCGCGGGCCTGAACTCCATCCCGCTGGTGCTCGACACCACCGATCCCGACGCGATCGTCGAGACCCTCATCCGGCTGCGTCCGTCCTTCGGCGCCGTCAACCTCGAGGACATCTCGGCTCCGCGCTGCTTCGAGATCGAGAAGCGCGTCATCGAGGCGCTCGACTGCCCGGTCATGCACGACGACCAGCACGGCACCGCCATCGTCGCCCTGGCCGCCCTCAAGGGTGCGGTGAAGGTGCAGGGCCGCGACATCGCCGACCTGCGCATCGTGATCTCCGGCGCCGGAGCTGCCGGCGTGGCGTGCACGAACATCCTGCTCGCCGCCGGTGCGCGCGATGTGGTGGTGCTCGATTCGAAGGGCATCATCTCCTCCGACCGCACCGATCTCGGTGAGATCAAGGCCGATCTGGCCTCCCGCACCAACCCGGAGGGCCGCAAGGGCGGCATCGCCGAGGCGCTCGACGGCGCCGACGTCTACCTCGGCGTGTCGTCGGGCACCGTGCCCGAGGAGATCGTCGCGACGATGGCCGACGACGCCATCATCTTCGCGATGTCGAACCCGGATCCGGAGATCCACCCCGACATCGCCCACAAGCACGCCGCGATCGTGGCGACCGGTCGCAGCGACTTCCCGAACCAGATCAACAACGTGCTGGCCTTCCCCGGTGTGTTCAAGGGCGCTCTCGACGCAGGTGCCCGCCGCATCACCGAGGGCATGAAGCTCGCCGCCGCCGAGGCCATCCTCTCGGTCGTCGGTGACGAACTGGCCGCGGACAAGATCGTCCCGAGCCCGCTCGATCCGCGCGTGGCGCCCGCCGTCGCCGAGGCCGTCGCGGCCGCGGCGAAGGCCGAAGGCGTCACCGACTAGGGATTCGCTCCCGGCGAGATCGCACCGAACGCCCCGATCCGAACCGCACAAGGGTTCCGGACCGGGGCGTTCGGCGCCTCGGCGGGCCGGACGGTCGGGCACGTGCGGACCGTGGCGCACCGGTGGGCGACAATGACCGCCGTGGCGAACGAAGCGAGACGGATCCGGCCGGTCGCGGCGACGGTGCTCACCGCATGCGCGGCGGCGGCCGTGCTCCAGGGGTGTGCGTCGCCCGTTCTCGACGAGGCGGCACCGTCGGCGACAGTGATCGTCGGGGCGGGGGAGCGGCCCGACGAGGAACTGCTCGCGCAGCTGTACGCGGGAGCGCTGCGCAGTAGCGGGATCGACGTGAAGGTCCGCTCCGGCGTCGCCGATCCGGCCCCAGCGCTCGACGCCGCCGATCTCACACTGATCCCCGGCTACACGGGACGGCTGCTCGCGTCCTACGATCCCGGTGCCGACGCGACCGACGCCGAGGACGTCTTCGAAGCGCTGGCGCGCGCACTGCCCGACGAACTGACCATCTCCGATTACGCCTCGGCGCAGGACCGCGCGGTGCTGCTCGCCGACCGCGAACGGCTCACGCAATGGTCGGTGAGCCGCGTGGCCGACCTCGCCGGCCGCTGCGCCGACCTGACCTTCGCGGTGACCGAGGACTTCGACACCGCCGGTGGACTCACCGCCCTCGAACGCGCCGACTGCCGCCCGCGCGAGGTGCGACGGATCGAGGATGCACAGTCCGTCGCCGTCGCGTCGGAACCCGACACGGTCGTCGGAACCACCACGACGTCGTCCGCCCTCGCGGAGATCGACGCGGATTCGCCCGTGAGCACCGTGCCCGACGCACCCGACCGCAGCCCGCAGGACGACACGAACGCCGACGATGCGCCCGCCCCGGTCCTGCCGGCCCAGAACGTCGTGCCGGTCTTCCGCAAGGGCACCCTCGACGAGGCACAACTCGACGCGTTGCGGACCATCGCGGGTGAACTGACCACGAGCGATCTCACCGAACTGCGTGCGCGTGTCGAGGAGGGAGACGATCCCGAGACCGTGGCCCGCGAATGGATCGACGAACACGCCGGAGCGTGAACGGCACCCCGCGAGTACTCAGCCCGCGCGGGTGCCCATCCGGTCGCGGAGGAACACACCGAAGTCGGAGATCGCCGCGGCGGCCTCGGGAACGAGCGACGCCTGCAACGGCGCGACGTGCCACAGCTCGGGTTGTTCGACGAGGGTGACCTCGACGCCCGCCGCCCGGAGCTTCTCGGCGTACTGCCGCACCTGTGGGTGGAACATCTCCGCGGTGCCCACCTGGATGAGCGTCGGCGGCAGACCCGTGGGATCGGCGTGGATGGGCGCGTAACCGGGATCGGTGGGATCGCCTCCGGCGAGATACGCCTCGGCCGAGGAATACACCCAGCCCTTGTTCAGAACGACGTCGTTCACGTCGGGCAGGTCGCGGGCGGCCGGATCGGTCCACGGCGACAACAATCCGAGCGCCGGCGGGGTCATCCCGTGACGGTCGACGAGCCGGTGTGTGGTGGCCGCGGCGAGGCCACCGCCGGCCGAGTCGCCGGCGATCGCGATGCTCGACACCTCGAAGCCGTGCTCGCTGACGAGTTCGAGATAGGCCGCCTCGGCGTCGTTCAACGCCGCCGGATAGGGATGCTCGGGCGCGAGCCGGTAGTCGAGGACGTACACGGCCGCTCCGGACGCGGCGGCGAGATGCGCCGCGAGCGAGCGGTGCGTGGCGAGCGACCCGCCGGTGTACGCCCCGCCGTGCAGGTACAGGATCGCCGTGGTCCGCTCGGTGGCGCCCACCGTGATCCGCTCGGCGGGGCGTCCCGCCAGACGGATCGGGCGCACCACGGTGTCCTTCGGGAGGAACTGCAACGGCGCCGCGAGGTCGAGCAACCGGCGCTGCGTGGCGAACGACCAGCGCGGCGACAGCAGGGCACGGAAGAGAGGACGCAGGGCGGTACGCGCCACCCGCGGTGACAACTGCGGTGTCGGAGGCATGCCGCAGCCTATCCCCTCGGCACGACCCGGGAGGTCACGGTGGCGACGACACGCTGATAGGCCGGTCCGGCAACGCGGACGAAGGCGTCGAGCAGCTTCGCATCGGCGCCGATCAGTACACGCGCCTTGTTCTTCCGCACACCGGTGAGGATGGTCTTCGCCGCGTCCTCGGGGGTCGTGCGTGCGAGCTTGCGGTCGAAGAACTCCGCGAAGGTCGCCTGGTCGTCGCCGTCGGGGACGGCGGCGTTGCGCGCGATCGCGGTCTTGATACCACCGGGATGCACGCACGTGACCTGTACGGGATGCCGCGCGACGAGCATCTCCTGCCGCACCGCCTCGGTGAAGCCGCGCACGGCGAACTTCGCCGAGTTGTACGCCGCCTGACCCGGGATGCTCAGCAGACCGAACAAACTAGAGACATTGATCAGGTGGCCGTCGCCCGACGCGATGAGATACGGCAGGAAAGCCTTGGTGCCGTTGACGACTCCCCAGAAGTCGACGTCCATCACGCGCTCGATGTCCTTGAACTCGGTGCGCTCGAGGTCGCCGTGATAGGCGATGCCCGCGTTGTTGTACACCTGGTGGACCGCGCCGAAGTGGGCGGCGACCTGCTCAGCGTACTCGAGGACCTTCTCGCGCTGGGTGACGTCGAGATGGTCGGCCTTCACCTCGGCGCCGAGTTCCCGTGCGCGACGCGCGGTCTCCTCGAGCCCTGTGGTGTCGACATCCGAGATCGCCAGGCGGGCGCCTCGAGCCGCGAGGGCGAGGACGAGGGCCCGGCCGATCCCGGAACCCGCGCCCGTGACGACGACGACCCGGCCTGCGACATCACTCATCGAACTGCTGCCTCTCGGGACGTGCGCTCCTGCGCGGGACGGTCGGTGGCGACGGGGAGATCCGATTCGGCGACGCTACGGTACGCCTCGAGGTCGAATCTGCGGGTGATACGGCGGAATTCGAAGGTGAATCCCGGCCACAGCGTGGTGTTGTTGCCGTGCTTGTCGAGATACCAGCTCGCGCACCCGCCGTTGTTCCACACGCTCGACCGCATCGCGCGCTGCAGGTCGCGGTTGTACTCGTCCTGCACGTCCTCGCGGACCTCGACCGTGCCGATGCGGTTGCGATCGATCGTGCGAATGGCGTCGACGACGTATTCGAGCTGTGACTCGATCATGTACACCATCGAGGTGTGGCCGAGTCCGGTGTTCGGTCCGACGAGGAAGAACAGGTTCGGGAAGCCGGCGACCGAGCTGCCCTTGTACCCCCGCATGCCGGTCTCGTCGAAGACCTCGGCGAGCGAACGGCCTTCCTTGCCGAAGATGCCGGCGAAGGTCGGCGAGTCGGTGACGTGGAAGCCCGTCGCGACGACGATCGCGTCGACCTCGCGTTCGGTGCCGTCCTTCGTGACGATGCCGCGCGGGGTGACGCGGGCGATGCCGTCGGTGACGAGGTCGACGTTCGGCCGGTCGAGCGCGGGGTAGTAGTTGTTCGAGATCAGCATGCGCTTGCAGCCGATACCGTAGTTCGGCGTGACCTTCCGGCGCAGTTCCTTGTCGCGGATCTGCCGCCGGACCTGGATGCGCGCGGCGAGCTCGAGCGGCTTCATGAAGGCCTGCGCCTTGGCCAGACCCACGACCTGCGTCTCGCGGGCGGTGTACTGCAGGGCGCGTGAAAGGCGCTGGAAGCCGGGGATGAACCGGAAGGCGAACCGCTCGGGAGCGGTGTACTCGCGGTCGAAGCGGGGGAGGATCCACGGTGCCGTGCGCTGGTAGACGTCGAGATGGCCCACGGTGCCGGCGATGGCCGGCACGATCTGGATGGCGGAGGCGCCGGTGCCGATGACCGCGACGCGCTTGCCGGCGAGGTCGGCGTCGTGGTTCCACCGTGCCGAGTGGAAGATCTCGCCCTCGAAACCGGAGATGCCCTCGATGTCGGGCAGCGACGGCTCGCACAGGGCGCCCACCGCGGAGATCACGACCTTGGCGCTGTACTTCCCGCGCGTGGTGGCCACGTCCCAGCGGTGCGTCGCGGTGTTCCAGCGGGCCGTCTGCACGTCGCACTCGAAGACGGTGCGTCGCCGCACGTCGTACCGGTCGGCGACCGAGCGGATGTACTCCTGGATCTCCGGCTGCGGCGAGAACGAGCGCGTCCAGCCGGGGTTGAGGGCGAACGAGTAGGAGTACAGGTTCGACGGCACGTCGCACGCTGCGCCGGGGTAGGTGTTGTCGCGCCAGGTGCCGCCCACCTCGGAGGCGCGTTCGAGCACGAGGAAGTCCTTGCCCGCCTGCGACAGTCGGATGGCCGCACCGAGCCCGGCGAACCCGCTGCCGATGATGAGCGTGTCGACCTGACGGATCTCCGCGTCGGCGACGGTATCTGTAACCGGAAGACTCATGTACTCGAGGTTAGAGCGTTCCAGTGACCTGGTCAACACTTGTTGACCATAATTCAATAACGGTGTTTGCATGGTGGACGTGACAGACGACAGTCCCGGACCCCGCCGGACCCGCCTCGGTCCCGCCCAACGCCGGGCCCAGCTGATCGAACAGGGTCTCGAGCTGCTCGCCGACCGGCCCCTCGAACAGATCTCTGTCGACGAGGTCGCCGACCGGGCCGGGGTCTCGAAGGGGCTGCTGTTCCACTACTTCGCCTCGAAGCACGACTACCACGTCGAACTCGTGCGATGCGTCGGCCGGGATCTCGTCGAGTACACCGCACCGGACGAAGGTCTCGAACCGATCGAGATGCTGCGCGGCACGCTCGTCGCGTACGTCGACTACGTCACCCGGCGCCGCGACATGTACGTCTCGATCCTGCGCGGCGCCACCAGCGGCGACCCCGACATGCGGGCGGCCTTCGAGGACACCCGCACAGCGCTCGTCGACCGGACCGTCGCGCACCTGCCCGCCATCGGGATCGAGCCGACGCCCGCCGTGCGGCTCGCCGTGCGCGGCTGGGTGGCCTTCGTCGAGGACACGACCATCGCGTGGCTACGCGATCCCGAACTCACCCGCGACGAGTTCGTCGAACTGGCCATCGCGGCGCTGTCCGGCGTTGCGCTGGCGGCACATTCGCTCCACTCATCGGCCGGTGACGCTGCTCCGGCCGGTGGGTTTCTCAGCGATCGTTTCCGGGAAGGTACTCCTGCAGCTTCGTCTTGACGCCCTGTTTCACGAAGCCCCAACGGTTCTCGTCACCGGCGAGCACGGCCTTGGTGACATCGGTGAACTGCTCCCACGTCGCGTGCGGCGGGATCGGCGGCATGTCCGGATCGGTGTACACGTCGAGCACCGTCGGACGGTCCGCGGCCAGCGCGCGATCCCAGGCCGAGCCCATCTCGTCCGAGGACTTCACGGTTTCGCCGCCCAGCCCGAGACTGCGCGCGAAGGCAGCGTAGTCGACGTCCGGAAGCGACTGGGACTCCGCGAATTTCGGTGCCCCACCCATCGCACGCATTTCCCAGGTGACCTGGTTGAGATCGTTGTTGTGGATGATCGCGACGACGAGCCGCGGATCGGTCCACTGCTGCCAGTACCGCTGGATGGTGATCAGCTCGGCCATGCCGTTCATCTGCATCGCCCCGTCGCCGGCGAACGCGACCACCGGACGCCCCGGATGCGCGAACTTCGCGCCGATCCCGTACGGCACCGCCGGACCCATCGTCGCGAGGGTGCCCGACAGCGAACCGCGCATGTCACCGCGGAACTGCAATTGGCGCGCATACCAATTGGCGGCCGAACCCGAGTCGGCGGTGACGATCGCATCGTCCGGCAGTCGCGGTGACGCCTCGGCGAACATCCGCAGCGGATTGACGAACTCCGTCTCGACCTCCGCTTGCTGTCCCATGGTCTGCCACCAGCGCTGCACGTTCTGCTCGATGCCCTCACGCCACGACCGGTCCTCCTTGCGCTGCAGCAGCGGGACGAGCGCGTCGAGCGCGGCGGCGGCATCCGCGACGAGGTTGACCTCGTTCGGATAGCGCATCCCGATCATGTTCGGGTCGATGTCGATCTGCACGCAGCGGGCCTGGCCGTATTCGGGCAGGAACTGGCTGTAGGGGAGGGACGAACCGACGATGAGCAGCGTGTCGCAGCCGGTCATCATCTCGTGGGTGGGCCGCGTGCCCAGCAACCCGATCGATCCGGTGACCCACGGCAACTCGTCCGACAGCACGTCCTTGCCCAGCAGGGCTTTGGCCACCCCGGCGCCGAGCAGATCCGCGACCTGCTCGAGTTGCGCCCGCGCACCGCGGGCGCCGCTGCCGACGAGCATCGCCACCTTGTCCCCGGCGTTGAGGATCTCCGCGGCCCGCCGGATCGCGTCGTCGTCCGGTGTGATCCGGGGACGGTCGAAGCCGACGCTCGACGGCACCATCTTGAACTCGTGGCCGGGCGGGGAGTACTCGAGTTCCTGCACGTCGCCGTGGATGATGACTGCCGTGGGAGTGCGGTACGCGATGGCGGTGCGCATCGCCCGGTCGAGGACGTTCGGCAACTGCTCGGGCACCGTCACCGTCTCCACGAACGCCGACGCCACATCCTTGTACAGCGTGTGCAGGTCCACTTCCTGCTGGTACGACCCGCCCATCGCTGAACGGTCGGTCTGGCCCACGATCGCCACCACCGGAACGTGGTCGAGTTTCGCGTCGTACAGGCCGTTGAGCAGATGGATCGCGCCCGGGCCGGAGGTCGCCATGCACACCCCGGGCCGGCCCGTGAACTTCGCATAGCCCACGGCTTCGAAGGCGCTCATCTCCTCGTGCCGGGACTGCACGAAGACCGGATCGTTGCCGGTGCGCGTCCAGGCGGCGAGGATCCCGTTGATGCCGTCGCCGGGATATCCGAAGACGTGGTCCACCCCCCACGCGCGCAGGCGGTGCAACAGGTAGTCGGCCACGGTCGGATTTGCCATCGGTAGCTCCTCGCAGGACACGATCGGGGGTCCTCCGGAGGGTGCCCGTCGTGCCCGGTCCGAAACACACCGGAAAAAGGCGTGAGCCGGGTCGATCGCCCCTCGCGGGGACGAACCGACCCGGCTCACATGAGAACCGTCAAGGACCCGAAGGATCCGAAACGGAGCTTCTAGCGACCGAAGGCCTTCTCGATGATCTCCTGCTGCTCGACAGCGTGGACCTTGCTCGAGCCGGACGACGGTGCCGACATCGCGCGACGCGACACGCGCTTGATACCGCTGAGCTTGTCGGGCAGCAGTTCCGGCAGCGCGAGGCCGAGGAACGGCCAGGCACCCTGGTTCGCCGGCTCCTCCTGGACCCAGAAGAACTCGGTGGCGTTCGGGTACTGCTCGAGCGTCTCGGCGATGCGGCGACGCGGCACCGGGTACAGCTGCTCGATGCGCACGATCGCGACGTCGTCACGACCTTCCTTCTGCTTCTTCGCCAGCAGTTCCCAGTAGATCTTGCCGGAGGTGAGCAGCACACGAGTGGCCTTCGACCGGTCGGCCGTGCCCTCCTCGTAAGGAACCTCTTCGAGCAGCGAGCGGAACTTGCCCTGCGTGAAGTCCTCGATGTTGCTGACCGCGGCCTTGTTGCGCAGCATCGACTTGGGCGTGAACACCACCAGCGGGCGGCGGATGCCGTCGAGGTGATGGCGGCGCAGCAGGTGGAAGTAGCTCGCCGGGGTCGACGGAACCGCGACCGTCATCGAACCCTCGGCGCACAGCTGCAGCCAGCGCTCGATGCGGCCCGAGGTGTGGTCGGGACCCTGGCCCTCGTGGCCGTGCGGCAGCAGCAGCACGACGTCGGAGAGCTGGCCCCACTTGGCCTCACCGGACGAGATGAACTCGTCGATGATGGGCTGCGCGCCGTTGACGAAGTCGCCGAACTGCGCCTCCCACAGCACGAGCGCGTCGGGGTTGCCCACCGAGTAGCCGTACTCGAAGCCCAGACCCGCGAACTCGGTCAGCGCCGAGTCGTAGACCATGAAGCGGCCGCCGTTGCCGGCCTGGTTGGCCAGCGAGGCGAGCGGGTTGTACTCGTCGCCCGTCTTGCGGTCGATGATGACCGAGTGGCGCTGCGTGAACGTGCCGCGACGCGAGTCCTGACCGGCCAGGCGCACCAGGGCACCTTCCTCGGCCAGCGAACCGAACGCGAGCAGCTCGGCGAACGCCCAGTCGATCTTGCCGTTGCGTGACATCTCACGACGCTTCTCGAGCACCGGCTTGACGCGCGGGTGGACGGTGAAGCCCTCGGGCGCCTCGGCGAAGGCGTCGCCGATCCGCTCGAGCACCGGCCGGTCGACGGAGGTGTCGAGACGCTTCGGCGGGGTCTGGTCGAGCTCGACCGACTCCGACGGCTCCGGCGGGTACTTCTCGAGTTCGCGGACCTCGTTGAAGACCCGTTCGAGCTGCCCCTGGTAGTCGCGCAGGGCGTCTTCCGCTTCCTTGAGCGAGATGTCGCCGCGGCCGATCAGGGCCTCGGTGTAGCTCTTGCGGACGCTGCGCTTGGTGTCGATCACGTCGTACATCGCCGGCTGGGTCATCGACGGGTCGTCGCCCTCGTTGTGACCGCGGCGGCGGTAGCAGATCATGTCGATGACGACGTCCTTGTGGAACTTCTCGCGGAAGTCCACGGCGAGCTTCGCGACCCACACGCAGGCCTCGGGGTCGTCGCCGTTGACGTGGAAGATCGGCGCGCCGATCATCTTCGCCACGTCGGTGCAGTACTCGGACGAACGCGAGTGCTCCGGCGCGGTGGTGAAGCCGACCTGGTTGTTGACGACGATGTGCACGGTGCCGCCGGTGCGGTAGCCGCGCAGCAGCGCGAGGTTGAGGGTCTCCGCGACGACGCCCTGACCGGCGAACGCAGCGTCGCCGTGCAGGAGCAAGGGCAGGACGGTGAAGCCGTCCTCGCCCTTGTCGAGGATGTCCTGCTTGGCGCGGACGAGGCCCTCGAGCACCGGGTTGACCGCCTCGAGGTGCGAGGGGTTCGCGGTGAGCGAGACCTTGATGTCGTTGTCGCCGAACATCTGGATGTAGGTGCCCTCGGCGCCGAGGTGGTACTTCACGTCGCCGGAACCGTGCGCAGCGGCCGGGTTCAGGTTGCCCTCGAACTCCGAGAAGATCTGCGAGTACGGCTTGCCGACGATGTTCGCGAGCACGTTCAGGCGACCGCGGTGCGGCATCGCGATGGCGACCTCGTCGAGCGTGTGCTCGGCGGCCTGGTCGATGATCGCGTCCATCATCGGGATGACGGACTCGGCGCCCTCGAGCGAGAAGCGCTTCTGACCGACGTACTTGGTCTGCAGGAACGTCTCGAACGCCTCGGCGGCGTTGAGGCGGCTCAGGATGTACTTCTGCTGGGCGACCGTCGGCTTGACGTGGTGCGCCTCGACCCGCTCCTGCAGCCACTGCTGCTGCTCGGGCTCGAGGATGTGGGTGTACTCGACACCGACGTGGCGGCAGTACGCGTCGCGCAGCACCGACAGCACGTCGCGCAGCTTCATCTTCTGGCGGCCGTGGAAGCCACCGACATTGAACTCGCGATCGAGATCCCACAGCGTCAGGTCGTGGGTCGTGACGTCGAGGTCGGGATGCGACCGGAACTTGTCGCGCACGAACTGCAGCGGATCGGTGTCGGCCATGAGGTGGCCGCGGCTGCGGTAGGCGGCGATGAGCTCGAGCACACGGGTGTGCTTGTCGACGAGACCTTCCGGCACGTCCTTGCGCCAGCGGACCGGCTCGTAGGGGATGTGCAGGGTGTGGAAGATGCCGTCGTAGAAGTCGTCGCTGATGAGCAGCTCGTGGATCTTCTTCAGGAACTCACCCGACTCCGCGCCCTGGATCACGCGGTGGTCGTAGGTGGAGGTGAGCGTCAGCAGCTTGCCGATGCCGATCTCGGCGAGCCGCGCGTCGGACGCACCCTGGAACTCGGCCGGGTACTCCATGGCGCCGGCGCCGATGATCGCGCCCTGGCCCTGCATCAGACGCGGGACCGAGTGCACGGTGCCGATACCGCCCGGGTTGGTCAGCGAGATCGTGACGCCGGAGAAGTCGTCGCCGGTGAGCTTGCCGTCGCGGGCGCGGCGCACGATGTCCTCGTAGGCCGAGTAGAACTGCGCGAAGTTCATCGTCTCGCAGTTCTTGATGGCCGCCACGACCAGCGAACGCTGGCCGTTCTTGCCGGGCAGATCGATCGCGAGACCGAGGTTCGTGTGCGCGGGCACGACGAGGTTCGGCTTGCCGTCGACCTCGGCGAAGTGGTTGTTCATGTTCGGGAACGCCTTGACCGCCTGGACGATCGCGTAACCGAGGATGTGGGTGAACGAGACCTTGCCGCCCCGGGTGCGGGCGAGGTGGTTGTTGATGACGATGCGGTTGTCGAACATCAACTTCGCGGGCACCGCGCGAACACTGGTGGCGGTCGGGATCGACAGCGAGGCGTTCATGTTCTTCGCAACGGCAGCAGCGGCGCCGCGCAGAACCTTCTTCTCCTCGGTGGCCTGGCCCGACGGGGCCGCGGCGGGCTTGGGAGCCGGCTTCGCGGGCGCGGCCTGGGCCTTCGGCTGCGTCGCAGGCTTGGTCTCCGCCTTCGGTGCAGGCTTGGCCGGCGCGGCCTCGGCCTGCGGTGCGGGCTTCGCCGACGCGGTCTCGGTTTTCGGTGCAGGCTTGGTGGGGGCCGAAGCGGAGGAACTCGGCGCAGATGCTGTGCTCGGCGCGGGCTTCTCGGTCGTGGCGGTGTCGGAGCCGTTGGTGCCTCCGGCCACCGCGGCTTCCGGCGAATAGTCGGTGAGGAATTCGTGCCAACTCGCGTCCACGGACGAAGGGTCGTCCTGGAAGCGCTGGTACATCTCGTCAACCAACCACTGGTTCTGTCCGAACTGTGATGTAGAGCTGCTGCTCACGGCAGTTGTTCGCCTCGTTTCTTTCTTCGGTACCCGATCGGAGCGCCTGTGAATATGAGGCTAGCCCGTGGCATGTGACGATCCGAACTGACCGCGCATGTCGGTGGGCTACCTCACAATCTGGTGCGATGGGGTCTCCATCGATGACGGTTCTCGAGAGCCGATTATTCCCTCTAAGGTGCATCGGCGCAGCGCGCACCCCGTTACAAACGTGAGGACGATCTCATGTTCGATCCTTCCGTCGTCGAAGTGAGCAGGACCTCGGGCTCCTCCGGAACGAGACCACCGGTAGCGAGTTGCCACAAAGTGGTGTACAGACCTCCCGCTCGGCGGAGCTCGTCGTGGGGCCCGCACTCGACGATACGGCCGTCGTCGACGACCACCACGAGATCGGCGCGTGCGGCGGTCGCGAGACGGTGCGCCACCACCACGGCCGTCCGCGAGCGGGCCACCCGCGCACCCGCCTCGAGCACCGCCTTCTCGGTGGCGGGATCGAGGGTCGCGGTGGCCTCGTCGAGCAACAGAAGATCGGGGTCCACCAGTTCGGCGCGCGCGAGTGCGATGAGCTGACGCTGCCCTGCCGACAGACCCTGACCGCGCTCACCCACCGGATGGTTCATGCCGCCGGCGAGTCCCGCGATCATGTCCAGCGCCCCCACGGCGCGCGCGGACGATTCGATCTCCTCGCGCGTCGCCTCGGGCCGGCCGTAGGCGATGTTGGTCGCCACCGTGCCCGTGAACAGGTGCGCCTCCTGCGGCACCACCCCGAGCCGGCCCCGATAGTCGCGCAGACGGTAACGGCGCAGATCGGTGTCGTCCACCCGCACCGAACCGGAGGTCGGGTCGTAGAACCGGGCGAGCAGTTTGACGACCGTCGACTTCCCGGCACCGGTGCGGCCCACCAGGGCGACCGTCGACCCGGCCGGGATCGACAGGTCCACATCGCTCAACGCGTCACGGTCGGCCTCGCTGTACCGGAAGCCCACCTGCCGCAGGTCGACGTCGCCGCGGAGGTGCCCGGTGATGGCGACCGTGCCCTCCTCGGCAGACTCGAGCGAGCTCTCGGTCCGCAGCAGGTCGCCGATCCGGCGCAGACCGACCCGCGCCTGCTGGTAACCGTCGAAGACCTGCGACAACTGCTGGATGGGTGCGAACAACAGGTTCAGATACAGCACGAACGCGATCAGCACACCGGGGCCGACCGCGCCCGACGCCACCTCGCGGGCGCCGACGAAGACGACCGCCGCGAGCGCCAGATCGGACAGGAAAGTGATGAACGGGAAGTACAGCGAGATGGCCCGCTGCGACCGCAGGCGACTGCGCCGATAGGCCTCCGCGCGCTCGGCGAACCGCCGCGCCGCGGTCTCCTCCCTGCGGTAGGCCTGGGCGGCGCGCAGACCCGTGACGTTCTCCTGGAAATCCGCGTTCACCAGGGAGATGCGTTCGCGGGACTGCGCGTACGCCGTCCCGGAGACCTTCCGGAACCACAGGGTCGCGCCGACCAGCACGGGCAGCACCGCCAGCACTACCAGGGCCAGCGACAGATCGGTGGCGATCAGCGCGATCGAGATACCGGTGAGCGTCAGCACCGCCACGACCGCGGTGGACAGGCCGGTCTGGATGAACTGCGACAGCGCGTCCACATCGGTCGTCATCCGCGTCATGATCCGGCCCGACAGTTCGCGTTCGTAGTAGTCGAGCCCGAGCCGTTGCAGGTGCGCGTACGAGCGCACGCGCAGCCCGAACAACACCCGTTCGCCCGCCCGCGCGGTGAGCACCGTGAGGATCGCGACCACGAACCAGCCGAGCAGCGCGAGCACCACACCCGCGGCGGTCGCCTGCCACAGCCGGGACGGATCGCCCGGGGTCACCCCGCGGTCGACGGCGTACCGCACCAGCGACGGGAACGCGATGCTCGTCAGCGACTCCACCGCCAGGCACAGCACGACGACCGCCAGCAGTGCGCGCACCGGGCGCAGCGTCGTCCACAATCGGAACTGCGGGTCGGGCAGGCGCAGGGCCTCGGACCGCAGGGCCGGATCGCGTCCGGGGGTCTCGGTGGCCGGGGGAAGCGCGTCGACGGCCGCGCGCAGTTCCGGGGTCGGGGCCACCGCGCCGAGCGCCCCGGACACCGGCCCGCCGCGGCCACCACTGCCCGCCGGCCCGCCGCGGCCACCACTGCCCGCCGGTCCGCCGCGACCTCCACCGACCGCCGGAGGATTCCGAACGGTACCGGACGGCTCATCGTCGTCCGGTTCCTCGGGCCACAACTCACCGGCGGGAACCGGGCGTTCCGGTGCCGGTGCGGCGTCGTCGTCGGTCGAGAGCAGACGCCGGAAGACGGGACTTCGCTCCTCGAGTTCGTCGACCGTCCCGATGTCGACGATGCGTCCCTCGTCGAGCACGGCGACCCGGTCGGCGAGTGCGAGCGTCGACCGCCGATGGGCGAGCACGAGGGTCGTGCGGCGCCGACCCGCCCGCAACGCGCCGTAGATCGCAGCCTCGGTCTCGGCGTCGACCGCAGAGGTCGCGTCGTCGAGGATCAGCACCCGCGGATCGACGAGCAGTGCCCGCGCCAGCGCGACCCGCTGCCGCTGCCCACCGGACAGTGTCAGGCCGCGTTCACCGACGACCGTGTCGTAACCCTCGGGGAGGGCCTCGACGAAGTCGTCGGCGCGTGCCGCCGCGGCCGCGGTGCGGATCTCGTCGTCCGACGCGTCGGGCCGGCCGAGCGCGATGTTGGACGCGACCGTGTCGGAGAACAGGAACGGCTCGTCGAAGACGAGGCCGACCGCCCCGCGCAGATCGTCGGCGCGGAGCGTGGCGACGTCGATGTCGCGGCCGTCCGCGGTCAGGCACACCGACCCGCGGTGTGGCGCGTAGAAGCGGGGGAGCAGCAGCGACAGCACGGTCTTGCCCGACCCGGCCGGGCCGACGATCGCGACGGTCTCGCCGGGCGCGATCTCCAGGTCGAGGCCGCGCAGTACGTCCCGGTCGTCGTCGAAGCCGAACGTCACGTCCTCCAGGTGCACCCCGAGCGGACCGTCGGGCAGTTCGACGGGATGTGGGGGATCGGCGACGTCGGGTTCGGTGTCGATCACCTCGTACACCCGCTCGACGGCGGCGCGGGACAGCTGCGCCATGATCACGACCTGCGAGAGGGTGCGGGTCGTCCCCGTCATCGTCGCCACATAGGCGGTGAACGCCACGAAGGTGCCCACGGTGATTCCGCCCTCGAGGGCGAGCCAGCCGCCGAGAGCGATGGTGGCGACGAGCCCGAACTGCGGGATCGCACCCATCGGCGCCGAGAACCACGCGTTGATCCGGGCGGCACGCAGACGCTCCGCGTACAGCCTGCGACCGTGCTCCTCGAGTTGGTCGACCGCGTGCGATTCCTGCCCGAATCCCTTCACGACCCGCACGCCCGTGACCGTCTCCTCGACGTGCTGGGCGAGATCGGCCGCGCGCTGCTGCGCCGACCAGGTCGCGGCGAACAGCCTCGGGCGCACGACCCGCACGAGACCCGCGATGATCGGGACGATGACCACCGCGACCAGCGTGAGCAGCGGCGAGAGGGTCGTCATGATCACCAGCGCGAGCACGAATTGCAGCAGCGCACCCGCCGACATCGGCACCATCGCGAGCAGCCCTTGCACGAGCTGCAGGTCGGTGATGGACCGCGAGACCACCTGACCCGTGCGGATGCGGTCCTGACCGTGGCCGTCGAGACGTTGGAGTGAGCCGAGCAGGCGCAACCGCAGGTCGTGCTGCACGTCGAGCGACAGGCGTCCGGCGAGCATGCGGCGCCCGTACTGGCAGCCGAACCGGATCACCGCACCTGCCGCGATCGCAGCCGCGGCCAGCCCGATCAGGCGCAGGTCGTCGGCGGGCACGTCGCCCTGCCCGGTCGCGCTGTCGACCGCGACCTTCGTCAGCAGTGGGAAGGTGATGTCGATCAGGGCGGCGACGACGGTGACGGCCAGCGCCCCGACGGCTGTTCTGCGGTGTTTCAGGCATTCGGCGACGAGCCGGGAAATCCATCCCGGCGAGCGCGGAATCGGGTCGTGTGCCATCGAACCGACATTAGCGCCGAGCGACGACAGGGCACGTCGAAGCCGCTCGGGGAGGGCCGGAGGCGCAGGTGATCGAACGTGTCAGACGACGTCGGCGGTGCGGGCGCGCCACCAGCCGAGGCCGCCCAGCACCACGGTCCAGAGGAGCAGGAGCAGCGGGGCCGCCGGCCACGTCATCTCGAGTGTCACGTCCTCGGGCATCGACACCGCGGAGAACAGCACGTACCAGGTCACCTGCGCCGGCAGGTACGACGCGATCGCGCCGAGACCGAGACCGTGCAGGACGACCGAGACCATCAGCTCCCCGAACGGCACCCACGCGCAGATCGCGAGCACACTGCCCGTCGTCGACCGTGTGAGCAGACCCAGCCCCGCTCCGATGAGCGACCACATCAGCGCGCAGAACAGACCGATGCCCATCACCTTTGCGACCGATCCGAGGTCGGCACCGTCGAAGCCCCCACCGAACAACACGAGCGTCGCGGCCGCCGCGACTTCCGTGACGATGCAGTACAGCAGCCCGATCACGGCGACGGTCGCGAACTTCACGCCGACGACCCGGTCGCGTCCCCGCGCGGTGAGGAAGGTCGTCACGATCGTTCGGTGCGCGAACTCGCTGCCCGTCGCCACCGCGCCGAAGATCGCGGCGAACAGGAACACCAGCGACAACGAGAGGGAGATGCCGACCGCGGCGGCGACGGCCTCGGCGAAACCGTCACCGAAGCCGAGTTCGAGTTGCCGCGCGACCGGCAGCGTCAGCGCCCCGCAGAACAGTCCCACCAGCAGCGGTGCGATGCCGAGGATCCACCAGTAGCGCAGGCTCAGGACCTTGCGGAACTCGGCGGTGAGAAGCGCGGTCATGCGGTGGGACCTCCTTGCCCGGTCGGCGGTCGGTTCGGCTGTCCCCACTGCGACTGCGGGTACTGCTGTGCGGTCGGGTACTGCTGATACTGCTGGCCGTTCGGATACGGCTGGGCCTGCGGGTGCTGCTGGGCACTCGGGTACTGCGGGCCCTGCGGATACTGCCCGCCCGGCGGATGGTGGGCTCCGTGCCCCGGATACTGCGCGACCGGCGCGGCCGCGTAGCGACCGGCCGTCATCGCCAGGTAGACCTGCTCGAGATCGACGTGCTCGACACTCGTCCCGAACAGCGTCACCTCCGCGGTCGCGGCGATCTCGGCGATGCGGTCGGAAGTCACGCCGACGACCGCGAGCCGTCCGTCCTGCTGCACCTGCGCGTCGGTGTGCCCGGCCGCGGCGAGTGCGGTCGCGAGGCGGGCCGGGTCGGAGGCCGCGGCGAACACCCGCGAGCGGTAGGCGTCGCGCAGATCGGTCATCGAGGTCTCCGCGACCAGGTGACCGTTCGCGATGATCACGAGGCGGTCGGCCATCTGCTCGATCTCCCGCAGGATGTGGCTCGAGATCAGCACGGTCCCGCCGTTGGCGGCGAATGCGCGGAGGAAGTCGCGCAGCCAGGCCATGCCCTCGGGGTCGAGTCCGTTCGCCGGTTCGTCGAGCACGAGATAACGCGGTTGTCCGAGCAGGGCCGTCGCCAGGGCGAGTCGCTGCCGCATGCCGAGGGAGAACTCGCCGATGCGACGCCGCGCGACCGACCCCAGGCCGACGAGGTCGAGCATCTGCCTCGCCCGTTCGTCGGGCACGCCGATCGCGGCACAGTAGATCTGCAGGTGTGTCAGCGCCCGGTGTTTGGGGTGGGCGCTGCGCGCGTCGAGCACCGCTCCGACGACCTGTGCAGGCTGCTGCAGGGAGGTGAACGGCACGCCGTCGACGAAGGCGTTCCCGGCGCTCGGCCGGACGAGGCCGAGCATCATGCCGAGGGTGGTGGTCTTGCCCGATCCGTTGGGTCCGAGGAAGCCGGTGATCGAGCCCGGCGGCACCGTGAACCACAGATTCGATACGGCCGTGTGGTCACCGAACGTCCTGTTCAGGCCGTGGACGGCGATCCCTGCGCCCGGTGCCCCCGGTGCCCCCGGTGCCCCCGAGGGCACCCGGGGATCGGGTGTGCCGTACGGCGGTTGCGTTGACGGTGCTGTCACGGATTCGGACCCCCGCGTCGTCGAGATATGGGTGCGGCTGGTGCCGCGGTCGCCGTGAGCTTACGGGTCAGTCGAGGAAGGGCAGGACGGCGTCGAGGAATTCGCGGGGCGCGTCGAGCTGAGGACAGTGCCCGGCATCGGGGATGATCACCACCCGTCTCCGGCCGCCGGCCTGCACCCGTCGTGCGGCGTGAGCGGGCGTCAACCGGTCTTGTGCACCCCACACCAGCAGGGCCGGCATGTCGAGGGCGTGCACCATCTCCGGGATCGGCAGTCGGCCGAGCTCACCGATCGCGTGCCGGCCCACGGTCAGCAGCGTGTCGACCTGCTCGCGGGTCGCGTAGTTCGCCGCGAACGCCGTGCGCGCCGCCCGGTCGAAGGTGCCGCGCCGGTGCACGGCGGCCCGCGCGTACAGGGCACCCATGGCCTGCTGCATCACCGGAGCGGGCAGCAGGCGCGACAGTTCGACCGGCATGCGTGCACCCTGCGTCCACCACCGGGGGATCCCGGCGAGACCCGGCATGTCGGCGAGCACCACGCGGTCGACCCGGGACGGGTGGACCGACGCGAACACCAGTGCGGTGACCGCACCGAGCGAGTTCCCGACCAGCGACACCGGTTCGGGAACGTCGTCGACGAGGTCGGCCAGGACGTCGACATAGTGGTCGAGCACGGGGGTCTCCCAGTGCTGCGCGCTACGTCCGAAACCGGGCAGGTCGACCGCGAGCACCCGGTGCCGTTCGGCGATCGCCGGCGCGACCTTGCACCACGTACCGCCGTGATCGGAGAAGCCGTGCAGCAGAACGACGGTGCGTGGTCCCGCACCGGACTCCCGTACGAACACCTTCCCGTCGGCCGGCACGGTCAGTCCTTCGGGACCGGAACACCGGTGTCGAGCGCCGGTGCCTCTCCGCTCGCCGGGAGGACGGGACGTGCGACGGGCCACGCGGCCGGCGGTGGACCGAAGGCGTCGCGGGCGTTCTGGATCGTGCGCTTGCCCAGCGCACGGTTGCCGACGCCACCGATCGCGGCGCCGATACCAGCGGGGACGAGCTTGCCGATCAGCAGCGGACTGCGCTTGGCGAAGTACCGGCGGATGAATTTCTTGACCAGGGAATTGTTCAGCGTCTTCAGCTGGGTGCCGCCCGCGCCGGTGGTCAGCGCCTTGGGCCAGTTGCGCAGCGACGCGCCGGTCGCGGTCGCGACGATCTCCCGGCCGGCGTCACCGAGGGAGACGGCGAGCACCAGCGCGCGGCGCTGCTCGTGGTTGTGGGGTTCGATCCCGTGCACCGATGCGATGGCCAGGGTGAGCAGCGCGGACGCCTCGAAGAAGAAGGCCGTCTCGGCGCCGACCGCGCCGATGGCCGCGAGTGTCCCGATGCCGGGGAAGGCTGCGGTTGCGCCCGCCGCGGACCCGCTGCCGGTGACGGTCAGCAGGAACTGGTTCTCGAGCCGCTCGATGATCTGCGCCGGGGACTCGTCGGGGTGCGAGCGCCGCATGAGATCGACGTACTTGGCCACCGCAGGGCCCTGCAGCCTCGCGCCGTTGTCCAGCATCTTGACGATAAAGGCCTCTGCGACGCCTGCCTTGTTGCTCATCGTGCCCCTGTTCTCCGGTGCTCTTGTCTTCCGGACTGCTCTCACTACGCTGGTGCCATGACCGGGTCCGCAGTCGGTGAGTCTGACGGCGCCAGGCGGCGTCCGACACCCCTGCTGACACCCTACGTACGGTCGTACGAGGGGTATCGGCTCGACGGTTTCCCGTCGGGGACCCATCTGGGTATGCCCTCTCCGGAGGTCACCGTAATCCTCACGATCTCCGAACCCGTCGAACTCTCGCGGGGCGACGGACGGTGCCCGGAACGTTTCGACGCGCTCGCCGGAGGGTTGTCGACGCAACCGGTGCCCATCGTCCACCACGGCCGGCAGCACGGGATCCAACTCGCGCTCACCCCCGCGGGTGCGCGCGCCCTGCTGGGTGTGCCCGCCGCCGCGCTCGGGCCGTGGGCCGTCGATCTCGAGGACGTCATCGGCGCCGACGGCCGGGAGTTGTTCGACCGGATCTCCGCGGTCGAATCGTGGGACGAGCGGTTCGCCGTCCTCGACCGGATTCTCACCCGCCGCCTGGTCGCCGCACGGTCGACGAGTCCGGACGGGCACCTCGTCCACGCCTGGCACCTGCTCGTGACGGACCCGGCTCGCCCGGTCCGCGCTGTTGCGGACGAACTCGGATGGAGCAGGCGACACCTCGCGAACCGGTGCGCCGCCGAGTTCGGACTGTCCCCGAAGGACGTGGCCCGGGTGGCGCGCTTCGACCGGTCGCGACGGATGCTGCGGGCCGACCCCGGCCGCCGCCTCGCCGATGTCGCCGCCGAGTGCGGCTTCTACGACCAGGCGCATCTCGCCCGCGACTGGCGCGATCTGGCGGGCGTCCCGCCGTCGCGGTGGCTCGAGGACGAGGTGTTCCCATTCGTCCAAGACGACCGGGAGGTTCCGGGCCGACACTCGGAGACATGACGAACACAACGAATTCCACGCAGCAGTCGACCACCCTCACACCCACCGTCGACACGGTGTGGCCGTGCTTCGCCTACACCGACGCCCGGGGCGCGATCCGTTTCCTCGTGGACACCCTCGGGTTCGCCGAAGCGGAGGTCTACGGGGAAGGGGATCGCGTCGACCACGCAGCCCTGCTCTGGCCGCACGGCGGAGGGGTCATGCTCGGCTCGACCGGTCGCGGGTCGCCGCTCGACCAGCACGCCGACAGGGGCGCCGCCTATCTCGTGCTTCCCGACGACGTCACCGTCGATGCCCTGTACGAGAGGGTGCTCGCCTCGGCGCAGGCGGAGGACCCGGCGGTCCGCGCGACCGTGACCGTCGAACTCCGCGACGAGGACTACGGATCGCACGGGTTCACCTGCCGGGACCCGCACGGTGTGTACTGGACGATCGGCACCTACCGGCCCCGCCGGCCGTAGGAACCGTCGCAGGGGGGTCAGCGTCGCAGGGGATCAGCGGGCGACCGTGCCGTGCCCTTCGGGGACCACCTCGCTCGGACGCGGCGGGGGCGGCGGTGTGCCGTCCCCGAACGGCCGCCCGCCGAGCGCCTCACGGCCGTGCGGATCGAGCCAGTTCGACAGGTCCGGTCCCTTCGGCACGATGCCCGTGGGATTGACGTCGGTGTGCACGAGGTAGTAGTGCTGCTTGATCTGAACGAAGTCGATGGTGTCGCCGAAGCCGGGTGTCTGGAACAGATCGCGCGCGTAGGCCCACAGCGCCGGAAAGTCCGCCAGCCGGTTCCGGTTGCACTTGAAGTGCCCGTGGTAGACGGGATCGAACCGGACGAGCGTGGTGAACAGGCGCACGTCGGCCTCGGTGATGGTCTCGCCCACGAGATAGCGCTGCGCCCCGAGGCGTTCCTCGAGCCAGTCGAGGCGGGCGAAGAGACGGTCGAAGGCCTTGTCGTAGGACTCCTGCGAACCGGCGAAACCGCACCGGTACACGCCGTTGTTGACGTCCTGGTAGACGAGCTCGGCCACCTCGTCGATCTCGCCTCGTAGCTCCTCGGGATACAGATCCGGGGCGCCCTCGCGGTGGAACTGCGTCCACTCGGTGGAGAAGTCGAGGGTGATCTGCGGATAGTCGTTCGTCACGACCTGCCCGGTGGGCACGTCGACGACGGCCGGGACGGTGATGCCGCGGTCGTATCCGGGGAATCGCGCGAAGTACGCGTCCTGCAGTCGCGGGATGCCGAGGACGGGGTCGACCCCGCCCGGGTCGAGATCGAACGTCCAGCTGCGCTCGTCGTGCGTCGGGCCGCACAGTCCCAGCGACAGAGCGTCCTCGAGACCGAGCAGCCGCCGCACGATGAGGGTGCGGTTGGCCCACGGGCACGCCCGGGCGGCGACGAGCCGGTACCGCCCCGACTCGACGGGATAGCCGTCGCGCCCGTCCGCGGTGATGCGGGTTCGGATGTAGTTGGTGTCGCGGGCGAACTCCGCACCCGGCTCGACGTACTTGTTCTCGGTCACCTACGCATCCTTCCGTGCACACTCGTCACTTCCCGGGTGGAACCCGAACCGTCACGAGGGTTCCCCAGATGTCGTATCCCGACACCGCCGCGACCGTCCGGGCACCGCGGTTGTCGCGGCGCATGCGGGCCAGCGGGACGAGTCCGGCGTCGAGCGCGTCGTGGGTCGCCAGCGTCGCGACCGTCGAGGCGAGCCCGAGCCGGCGCGCCGGCGGTGTCGTCAGCACCCGCACATCGGCCAGCAACGACCCGAGTTCGCTGTAGGCCGCGCCGGCGAGGGGACGGTGATCGTCGTCGAGCAATACGAACACGCGCGACGGCCCGGTCGGCGACAGTTCGGCCTCGGTGACGTCGTCGGGCGGGCAGCACCGCAGCAGTTCGGCGAGGTCCTCGGGGTCGTCGGAGATGAGCGGGTTCTCGACGCGTGTCGCGTCGATCCAGTCGGTGCACAGGGCGAGGATCTCCGTGCGACCCGCGTGGCCTGCGACGACGAGCTCGGCGTTCGGGGCATCGATCTCGGCCGGGTCGGGTTCGGCCGCGAGGCGGGAGACCGCGGCGTCGGGTCCGACGATCGCGGTGGCGCGCCCCACGGCGAGCAGCCGGACGTCGCGGAACGAGTCGTCGACACGCGTCACGCACCCGGGTTCGACGAGGGCGCCGTCGGGTAGGCCCAGTGCACGACACCACGCGAGGGCGGCGATGCTCGAGATGTGCGGGTCCACCCCGCTACCGTAGACCGCCGACGAGGGGAGAGGTCCGGTGAGCGACGACAGCGGGGTGGACACGCGCGAACGCGGGTCCGATGTGGCGGTGGAGATGTCCGACGGTGCCCGCTGGGCGGCGTTGGGCGCTCTGTGCCTGGGCTTCTTCATGATCCTGGTGGACAGCACGATCGTCGCCGTCGCCAACCCGGCGATCATGCGGACCTTCGGGGCCGACATCGCCGCCGTCGTGTGGGTCACGAGCGCCTATCTGCTCGCCTACGCGGTGCCGCTGCTCGTGACGGGCCGCCTCGGCGACCGCTTCGGTCAGCGCCGGGTCTACCTCTGCGGGCTGGTGCTGTTCACGATTGCGTCGTTGTGGTGCGGTTTCTCGTCGACGATCGAGATGCTCATCGTCGCCCGCGTGTTCCAGGGATTCGGCGCGGCGCTCATGTCGCCGCAGACCATGGCCGTGGTGACCCGGATCTTCCCGCGTGAGCGGCGCGGGACCGCGATGGGCCTGTGGGGCGCCGTGGCCGGGGTCGCGACGCTCGTCGGGCCGCTGGCCGGCGGTGTCCTGGTCGACGGGCTGGGCTGGGAATGGATCTTCTTCGTGAACGTGCCCGTCGGGATCGTCGGGTTCGCGCTCGCAGTGCGGTACGTGCCGGTGCTGCCCACGAGCCCGCACCGGTTCGACGTGCTCGGCATGCTGCTCAGCGGCGCCGGCCTGTTCTGCCTCGTGTTCGGGATCCAGGAGGGCAACTCGTTCGAGTGGACCGCCCGCGTGTGGGTGCTGATCGGGCTGGGCATCGTGTTGCTCGTCGTGTTCGTCGTCCAGCAGTCTCGCAACCGCGGTGAACCGCTCGTACCGCTGTCGCTGTTCCGGGACCGCAACTTCGGGTTGGCGAACATCGGTATCGCGACGATGGGTTTCGCCATCACCGGCGTCATGCTGCCGATCATGTTCTACGCCCAGTCGGTGCGCGGTCTGAGCCCGACCGGCGCCGCGATGCTCATGGTGCCGATGGCGGTCTTCAGTGGTGTGCTCGCGCCGCTCGTGGGCAGGCTCGTCGACCGGGTCCATCCGCGGCTGATCGCCGGTACCGGCTTCTCGCTGCTCACGATCGGGCTGGGTTGGCTCGCGCTGGTGATGACCCCCGACGCGGAGATCTGGCAGTTGCTGCTGCCGATCGCCCTGATCGGGGTGGCGAACGCGGGCATCTGGTCGCCGCTCTCGGCCACCGCGACGAACGGACTCGCACCGAGCCGGGCCGGGGCGGGTTCCGGTGTGTACAACACGACGCGTCAGGTGGGCGCGGTGATGGGGAGTGCCGCTCTCGGTGCGATCATGGCGGCGCGGTTGAGCGCCAACGGTGTCGGCGGGGGAGGAGGGGCGCCGGAGATGGAGACGTCCGGCTCCGTCCTGCCGGAGCCCCTGCACGAACCGTTCGCCGCGGCGATGGCCGAATCGTTGTGGCTTCCCGCCGGCATCCTGCTCATCGGGCTCGTGGCCGCGCTCGCCTTCGACCGTCCCGCGAGCCAGAAGGAACAGCGTGCCGCCGAGGAGCGTTCGGCGGCAGCGAGCGCCTGACGGACGTTCCAGCGACCACCCTGCGGCACCTTCCCCGGTTTTCCGTGACCCGCCGTTTCCTCACATGGCTGTGATCCGCGCCATATAGTGCAGGCACGCACGCCGGGTGGGAGGTGGCATGTCGGTGGCCGTAGTGGAAATTCCTGCAGGGAGTCGTTGGCTCCGGGACGATCGGGTCACTCGCCGCGACAGCGGCATCCTCCAGTACGACTGCCTGGAGCCGTGCATCGCCGAGCTGCTCGATCGGAGTGCGTTGCGTTTCGCGAACCGCGTCGCGGTGGTCGACCGATGCGGCCGCGCACTCACCTACCGCGAACTGTGGGCCGCCGCCGCCCGCGTCGCCGGTGGTCTCCTCGATCAGGGGGTCGGCCCCACCGACCGGGTGGTCGTCTGTCAGCCGAACGGGGTCCGTTGGCTGATCGGGTTCCTGGGCGTGGTCCTTGCCGGAGGTGTTCCGGTGCTCCCCGACCCGAGCTGCAGCCCCGAGGAAACGTCGGAGATCGAGGTCCACAGCGGTGCGGTCCTCACCCTGGACTCCGATCTGCCCGACGGTGTCGCCTTCCTCGACGGAGGTGCGTCACCGGACGAGCTCGCGGTGCTCTACTACGTGCGCGTCGCCGGTGGTGGACTGCGCGGCGTCGAACTGACCAACACCAACGTGCTGTCGACGATCGAGGCCGTCGCCCACGCAATGGATCTCGTCGGCGACGGCGTACGGACCGTGCTGACGGCGCCGCTGTCCACGGCGGTCGGATGCAGCGTCCAGTTGCTGCCCACCCTCGCCTCCGGGGGAACCGTCGTGGTCTCGGGATCCCGCGTGATCCGCGCACCGTGGCGGCACCTCCGCGCAGCCTTCCCCACCTCGCGGTGTGTGCGGGGCTGGGGAGTCGCCGAGACGGGAGGGATCGGTCTGCTGCTGCCCTCGGAACACCGCTCCCGCCATCCCCGCAGTGTCGGAGTGCCGTTCGGAGGGATCGAGATCGCGCTGCTCGGGCCCGATGCCGAACACGGTGTCGGCGAACTGCTCTGTCGCGGACCGAGCGTGGCCCGCCGCTACTGGCGCGATCCGTGCGCCACGGACGAGACGTTCACGGACGACGGCTGGTTCCGCACGGGCGATCAGGTGCGCATCGACGACGAGGGCTTCGTCGATCAGATCGCCGTCCGGGTGTCGTGAACCCTGCAACAGGTTCTCGTCGGGTATACAGCCTGTAACCGGATGAACCGGCATTTTCCGTAGTGGAGAGGTGTGTCCATGTCCGACGTAGTCCTGCTCGAACGACGCGATCGCGTTCTCGTCATCACCATCAACCGGCCCGAGGCGCGCAACGCCGTCAACGCCGCCGTGAGCCACGCGCTCGCCGAGGCGGTCGACCAGCTCGACAGCGACGACTCCCTGTCGGTCGGTGTGCTCACCGGCGCCGGCGGCAACTTCTGCGCGGGCATGGACCTCAAGGCGTTCGTCGCCGGCGAGAACGTGGTCGTGCCCGGTAAGGGTCTCGGCTTCACGGAGGCGCCGCCGCGCAAGCCGCTCATCTCCGCCGTCGAAGGATTCGCCCTCGCCGGCGGAACCGAACTCGTCCTGGCCACCGACCTCGTCGTCGCCGCGAAGGACGCGAAGTTCGGCATCCCGGAGGTCAAGCGCGGCCTCGTCGCCGGTGGCGGTGGCCTGCTGCGCCTGCCGTCGCGCATCCCCTACCAGAAGGCCCTCGAACTCGCCCTCACCGGGGACGCGTTCACCGCCGAGGAAGGCTACGGATACGGTTTCGTCAATCGTCTCACCGAACCCGGTGGGGCACTCGGGGGTGCATTCGAACTGGCCGAGCGCATCACAGCGAACGGACCGCTCGCCGTGGCGGCGACCAAGGAGATCATCGTCCGCTCGGCCGATTGGTCGAGCGACGAAGCATTCGCGAAGCAGATGGAGATCATGGCGCCCGTGTTCACCTCGGAGGACGCGCGTGAAGGCGCCACCGCCTTCGCCGAGAAGCGACCCCCTGTGTGGAAGGGTCGCTGAGCTCCGGTGTGGAAAGGTCGCTGAGCTCCGGTGTGGAAAGGTCGCTGAGCTCCGGTGTGGAAGGGTCGCTGAAAGACCGAACGAGAGATGGCGAGGATCAGGTGACCGACGGATTCGCAGAACTGCACGTGCACATCGAGGGCACGCTCGAACCCGAGCTGATCCTCGCCCTCGCCGAGCGGAACCGCATCGAGTTGCCCTATCGCGATCTCGACGATCTGCGCAGCCGCTACGAGTTCACCGATCTGCAGTCGTTCCTCGACCTGTACTACGCGAACATGGAGGTCCTGCGCACCGCGCAGGACTTCGCCGACCTCGCCCGCGCCTATTTCGCTCGTGCGGCGCGGGCGGGTGTCACCCACGCGGAGTTCTTCTTCGATCCGCAGGCCCACACCTCGCGCGGTGTCCCGCTGCCAGAGGTCGTAGCCGGGCTCTCCGACGCGGTCGCCGGGGCACACCGGGAGTTCGGGGTCGATGCGGCGATGATCGCGTCGATCGTGCGCGATCGCCCCGTGCCCGAAGCGCATGAGGTGTTCGGCGAACTGCTGCGCCTCGGTGCGCCGATCATCGCTCTCGGCCTGGACTCGGCGGAGGTCGGTCACCCGCCGTCACTGTTCGAGGACGTCTTCGCGCGGGCGTGGGCCGAAGGGCTGCACATCACCGCGCACGCGGGGGAGGAGGGACCTCCGGAATATGTTTGGCAGGCGCTCGATCTGCTCGGCGCCGAGCGCATCGACCACGGCATCCGCTCGCTCGAGGATCCCGAACTCGTCGCGCGCCTGGTCGACGAGAGCATTCCCCTCACCGTCTGCCCGTTCTCGAATGTCCGCCTCCGCGTGGTGGATACGCTCGCCGACCATCCGCTGCGCCGCATGCTCGAGGCGGGCCTGTCGGTGAGCGTGCACTCGGACGATCCCGCCTATTTCGGTGGTTACGTCGACGACAACCTTGCAGGGCTGAAGGATCAGCTCGGTCTGACCGATGCCGAACGGGATGTGCTCCGGCGCAATTCGTGGGACGCCGCCTTCCTCTGAGTCCGTCCGGGTGAGTCGGCTCGGGCGTCATTCGCCCAGGACGCGGCGCAGATACGGGTTCGTGAAGGTGCGGTGCGGATCCACGCGGTCGCGCACGGCGAGGAAGTCGTCGAACCGAGGGTAGAGCTCGCGTAGAGCGTCCGCGGTCAGGGAATGGAGCTTGCCCCAGTGCGGGCGTCCCTGCGCGGCGCGCAGGATCGGCTCGACACCGTCGAAGTAGGTCGTGTGGTCGCGCCGATGGTACTGGTGCACGGCCACATAGGCGGTATCGCGGCCCTGCGCCGTGGACAACCAGACATCGTCGCCCTGCGCGAACCGCACCTCCACCGGAAAACCGACACGAACGTCCGTGCGCTGCAGCCACGCATCGATCTCGCGCAGAACCGCTGGAAGGTGCTCGGCGGGGAGCGCGTACTCCATCTCCCGGAACCGCACCCGGCGGGTGGAGGCGAACACCCGGTAACTGCGGTCGACGAAGGTGCGCGGAGACAACGCCCGTGACGCGACCCGGTTCAGCGCCGGGATGGTGGCGGGAACCCGCGTCCCGACCTGCTGGAGGAGTGCGAAGGCGCCGTTGGAGAGCAGTTCGTCGTCGAGGAGGGTGCGCACCCGCCCGACCGGCTGCACCGGTGCCTCACCGGGGAGGCGGGTGTTGCGTTTGACGAGCACGCCGTCGGTGTGCGGGAACCAGTAGAACTCGAAATGGTCGCCACCGCTTCGCAGTTCGTCGAGGGCATCGAGTGTCGTGCGGAGCGACGAGGGGGCTTCCTCCGCGCGCAGGCGGAATGCGGGGACACAATCGAGCGTCACGGTCGCGAGCACGCCGAGGGCGCCGAGGCCGAGCCGGGCGGCCTCGAACAGGTCGGGCTCGTGCTCGGGGGAGCAGTCGACGATCCGGCCGTCGGCGAGCACGATCGTCGCGCCGCACACGGCTGCCGCCAATCCGCGGAATGTCGCGCCGGTGCCGTGGGTGCCGGTCGAGATCGCGCCGGCGACGGACTGCACGTCGATGTCGCCGAGATTCGGTACGGCGAGGCCCTGTGCCCACAGCAGGTCGCTCAGATCGCGCAGTCGCGTCCCCGCCCGCACGGTGACGCGCGCGCCGGTGGCCGACGGTTCCACCGCGACGAGACCTGACATCCGGTCGAGCGAGATGAGCGTGCCGTCGGTGACGGCCGCGCCGGTGAACGAGTGCCCGGCGCCCACGGCCTTGACATGTTCGCCCTGCTCGGAGGCGCGGACGACGACGCGCGCGAGGTCGTCGGTGCTGCCGGGGGTCTCGAAACGGCGAGGTGCCGCACTCTCGGTGCGAGCCCAATTGTGCCAGGTGGCCATGCCTCATCTTCGACCTGGACAAGCGTCCAAGTCAACACCTGCTCGTGAACCTTTCCCGACCTCTACCATCAGGGTCATGCCGAATCGGTTGCCTGCTGACGAGCGCCGCGCCCAACTCGTGGCAGCAGCACTGGAACTGGCGGAGGGCGGGGGAGTCGGAGCCGTCACGGTCCGCGCCGTCGCCGAGAAGGCCGGAGTGTCACTGGGCGTTGTCCACTACTGTTTCGACAGCAAGGAAGCCCTCGTCGTCGCCATGGCGAACGCCGTCGTCGGCGAACTCGCCGGAGCCATGCACGCGGCCTTCGATGTGCCCGAGGACGCGCAGCAGACCGGCGGCGTCGACTGTCTCCGCTCGATGCTCCACACCGGCCTTCGCTCCATGTGGTCGACGATCGAATCCACGCCGGGGCTGCAGACCCTCACCTACGAGATCACCGCCTACTCGCTCCGGCAGCGCACCGATGGCAGTCCCGCCGGCGGCGACATCGCCGTGGAGCAGTACCGCCTGATGGACAAGCAGGCCCAGTTGTTCCTCGACACCTGCGCCGAGCGGTGCGACGTCGAATGGTCGCTGCCCACTTCGACGCTCGCACGACTGTCGTTGTCCGTGCTCGACGGCGTCGTGCTCCGGTGGCTCGTCGATCGCGACGGCGAGGCGGCCACGGCCGAACTGGGAGTCGTCGCCGACATCATCGCGACCCGTGCCGTAGAACGTTCCTGACCCGACCCGACCTTTTCGAAGGGATCGCCCGTGCTCCGTGCTGCTTCCGTTCACGACGACGCCCTCGACCGGGTGCACGCGGCGACGGCCGACCTCGACCCGCCGTTCGCCGCCGTCGATCTGCCCACCCTGCGGCGCAACGCCGACGACCTGATCCGCCGCGCGAACGGTGTGCCCGTGCGGGTCGCGAGCAAATCGGTGCGCTGTCGTGCCGTCCTCGCCGAGGTCCTCGGCCCGGAACTGACCACCCGCGGCGGTTTTCGCGGCATCATGGCGTACTCGCTACGGGAGGCGCTGTGGCTCGTCGAGCACGGAGCGCGCGACATCCTGATGGGCTACCCCACGGTCGACCGGGCGGCGCTCGGGAAGCTCGCGGTGTCGCCGGACGCGGTGCAGGCGATCACGCTCATGGTCGATTCGGCCGAGCACCTCGACATCATCCGTACGGCTTTGGGGAAGAACACTTTCCGGACGAAGGTCTGCCTGGACATCGATGCGTCGTTGCGGGTGGGTCCGCTCCATCTCGGTGTGCGCCGTTCTCCGCTGCGCGACCCGGAGGCAGCCTCCGGCCTGGCCCGTCGCGCCGACGCCGCCGGATTCGACGTCGTCGGAGTGATGTTCTACGAGGCCCAGATCGCGGGCCTGCCCGACTCGTCGCTGCCGGTACGGCTCGTCAAGGGACTGTCGGCGCGGGATCTCTCCTCGCGCCGCCGCGCCGTGGTGGAGGCCGTGCGTGCGGTCGTGGGTGACCTCGAACTGGTCAACGGTGGCGGAACCGGCTCGCTCGAGGTGACCACCGCCGATCGTGTCGTCACCGAGGCCACCGCGGGATCGGGGCTGTACGTGCCCACCCTGTTCGACGGCTACCGGGCGTTCACCCCGAACCCGTCGATGTTCTTCGCGCTGCCTGCCGTACGCAAACCGTCACCGTCGGTCACGACGTTGTTCGGCGGCGGGTACATCGCGTCCGGCCCGACCGGCGCCTCGCGGGTGCCGCGCCCGGTCCGTCCTGCGGGATTGAAGTTGCTGGGGACGGAAGGTGCCGGCGAGGTGCAGACCCCGGTGCGCGGTCGCGCTGCCGCGTCGATCCCCGTCGGGGGACGGGTGTGGTTCCGCCACGCGAAGGCCGGCGAACTGTGCGAGAGGTTCGACCGGGTGTACCTCGTCGACGAGAACGGACGCACCGAGGTTCCCACCTATCGCGGTGAGGGCGGCTGCTGGTGACCTTCCGGCTCCGGCCACAATGAGGCCATGCCGTTGACGTTCTTCCCCGGGTCGGTCGGCCGGGTCCACTGGCGGTGCCGGACCGTCGACGACGCGAGAGCCGGTGTGGTGTTCGCGCACGGTTTCGGGCAGCACACCGGGCACTACCACCGTTTCGCCTCCGGCCTCGCCGCCCACGGCATCGCGTGGTGGGGACTCGACCTCGCCGGACACGGGCTCTCCGAAGGAGAACCCGGCTCACCGGGCAACGTCGAGTTCCACGCCGAGGACTTCGGCGTGCTCACCGGCCTCGCCGCCGAGTCCGGTCTGCCGCTGGTGGTGATGGGCCATTCGCTGGGGGCGGCGACGGTCCTGACGGCGCTGGATGCCGATCCCTCCGGTGGTAGCCGCCTCGCGGGCGTCGTGCTGTGCGGTACGCCGCGCACCGCGGCCCTGCCGGAGACGGCCGAAGCGCTCGGCGCGAGCGACCTGCCGGTCCTGCTGGTCCACGGCGTCGACGACCGACTGGCCCCCATCGACCCGGTACGCGAGTGGGCGTCGTCGCTGCCCGGGGCACAGTGGTGCGAGTATTCCGATGCCGGGCACGACCTGTTGCACGAACCCGTACATCGCAGGGTGACTTCGGATATTGCCGCGTTCGTGGGCGACGTGGCCGGCCGGATTCCCAGATTCCCCGAGAAACGACCGGGCCCCTCGCGGTGACGAGGGGCCCGGTCGACGGTGTGGAACCTCAGTTGTAGATCGCTGCGATCTCGGCGCCGTGCTTGTCGTGGATGATGTTCCTCTTGAGCTTGAGCGTCGGGGTCAGCTCGCCGCTCTCGACGCTGAAATCGGTCTCGAGGAGGCGGTACTTGCGGATCGCCTCGGCCTTCGAGACCTTCTTGTTGGTCTCGGCAACCGCCTCGTCGATCTCGGCGATCAGGTCGGGGTTCTTGATCAGATCGGCGACCGTGGTTTCCGCCGGCAGACCGTGTCGCTCGAGCCAGCCCGGCAGCGCCTCCGGATCGAGGGTGATCAGCGCGCCGACGAATGGCTTGGAATCACCGACCACGATGACCTGGCTGATCAGCGGGTGGGCGCGCAGCGAATCCTCGAGGACGGCCGGGGCGACGTTCTTGCCGCCCGCGGTGACGATGAGTTCCTTCTTGCGGCCGGTGATCGAGATGAAGCCGTCCTCGTCGATCGCACCGATGTCGCCGGTGTGGAACCAGCCGTCGCGGATGGCTTCGTCGGTGGCCTTGTCGTTCTGCCAGTAGCCGTCGAACACCTGGGGGCCCTTGAGGAGGAGCTCGCCGTCCTCGGCGATCTTCGCGGCGCAGCCGTTGAACGGCGTGCCGACGGTGCCGATCTTCTGGGCGGCCGGGGTGTTCATGATGATGCCGCCGGTGGTCTCCGTCAGGCCGTAACCCTCGTAGATGGTGACGCCGACACCGCGGAAGAAGTGGCCGAGACGTGCGCCGAGTGCGGCGCCGCCCGAGACGGCCCGGGTGACGTTGCCGCCGAGCGCGGCCTTGAGCTTGCCGTAGACCAGCTTGTCGAAGACGAAGTGCTGGATCTTCAGGCCGAGGCCGGGGCCGCCGTTCTCGAGGGCCTTGCTGTACTCGATCGCGACCTCCGAGGCCTTCTCGAAGATCTTGCCCTTGCCGCCGTCGTAGGCCTTCTGTTTCGCCGAGTTGTAGACCTTCTCGAACACGCGGGGCACCGAGAGGATGAAGTTCGGCTTGAAGACCGCGAACTGGTCGAGCAGCGTCGTCAGGTCGGAGGTATGACCGACGGTGACCTTGCTGTCGAATGCCGCGAACGAGATCAGGCGCGCGAAGACGTGTGCCATCGGGATGAACAGCAGGGTGCGCTGGCCCTCGTGCATCGAGTCGGGCAGGGCCAGGCCGCAGGCCGCGGACTCCGAGGCGAAGTGGCGGTGCTTGAGCTGGACGCCCTTCGGCCGGCCCGTGGTGCCGGAGGTGTAGATGAGGGTCGCCGCGGATTCGGCCGTGACCGAGTTGCGCCGTTCCTCGACCTGCTCGTCGGTGACCGCTGCGCCGCGTGCGATGAGCTCGTCGACCGCGCTCTTGCCGCCCGGCGCCGGCTCGATCTGCAGGACCTCGCGCACGGTCGGGGCGTTCTCGGCGACCTCGCGGACGGTGTCGACGTGACCGGAGTTCTCGACGATGAGCAGCTTGGTCCCGGAGTCCTCGAGGATCCACTGGGCCTGGTCGGCCGACGACGTCTCGTAGATCGCCACGGTGGCACCGCCCGCGGCCCAGATGGCATAGTCGAGCAGGACCCATTCGTAGCGCGTCGCCGACAGGACCGCGACGCGGTCGCCGAGCTCGATACCCGACGCGATCAGGCCCTTCGCCACGGCGCGCACCTCGGATGCGAACTGGCGGGCGGTGACGGGAACCCACTTGCCGTCGACCAGTCGCTCGAACGGCACGAACTCCGGCGACTCCTTCTCGTGCCGGAAGACGCTGTCGGCCATCGACGTGTTCTCGGGAATCGAGAACGACTGTGGTACGGCAATCTCACTCACTGTGACCCCTCCATCGTTAGGTGCTGTCGGTGTGCATTGCATCACACGTCGTTGGGAAATGCATTACCCTCGGACCGCTTTGCCCCCTTTTTACAGTCCGATAGGCAGTGATCCAGGTAACAATGCTACCCGCCGGTAACGAGGATTGCCACTATCGGATCGTCTCGTCGGATTTCCCGGTACCGGAAGTACCAGTATTTCGGAGAAGGAGAATCGCTTCGTCGTCGCCGAGCTGATGAAAGTCGTCGTAGGCGGCGCCGACGCTGTCGGTGTCCACCGGCGTCCACGGGCAGATCACCTCGTCGGCCGTCCGGCCGGCCCGGCGCAGTGCGTCGGGGGAGGCCACCGGCACCGCGAGGACGACCCGGGTCGCTCCGGAGGCGCGCGCGGCGAGGCATGCCACCGCGGCCGTCGCACCTGTGGCGATGCCGTCGTCGACGACGATCGCCGTGCGGCCCTCCAGCGGCACCCGGGTGCGACCGGCACGCAGGCAATCGGCACGTCGAGCCAGTTCGGCCAGCTCGCGTCGCTCGACGGCCGCCACGGATTCGGGGGCGATCCGCCCGCGCCGGATCACGTCGTCGTTGAGGACCCGGAAGACGGCGTCCTGCGTGGTCGATTCCCCGGCGGTTCCGGGACCCGGTCCTTCGGCGATCGCGCCCATCGCGAGTTCGGGATGCCAGGGCACGCCCAGTTTGCGCACCACGAGGACGTCCAGGGGCGCATCGAGGGCTGCGGCGAGTTCACGGGCGACGGGAATGCCGCCGCGAGGTAGTGCGAGGACCACCGGGTCGGCGTCGCGCAGGTGCCCGGCCGACCGAGCGAGTCGCCGGCCTGCCTCCTCGCGTGTGGCGTACCCCACACCTCCAGTATGGGACGGTCCGCCCGGGCGGGCGAGCATTCACCGCCCGGACGGACCGAGGGGATCTCGGTCGAGCTCGCCCGACAGGTACGAGTGGTAGGCGGGCAGATCGAGCTGGCCGTGGCCGGACAGGCCGATCACGATGACCTCGGGTTCGGTGAGGCCCCGCGCGTACTCCGCGGCCGCGGCGATCGCGTGCGACGACTCCGGCGCCGGCACGATGCCCTCGTTCCGGGCGAAGAGCACCGCCGCGGAGAAGGCATCGGTCTGTGCCACGGACTGTCCCTGCACGTAGCCGAGCTCGACGGTGTGGCTGAGCAACGGCGCCATGCCGTGATATCGCAGCCCGCCGGCGTGGATCGGATCCGGGATGAAGTCCTGGCCGAGGGTGTGCATCTTCAGCAGCGGGGTCAGACCCGCGATGTCACCGTGGTCGTAGCGGTACTCGCCGCGGGTGATCGACGGGCACGCCGCGGGCTCGACGGCGACGACACGCGTGGTCGCCCGCTCGTGGATGACCTCGCGCAGGAACGGGAACGACAGGCCGGCGAGGTTCGAACCGCCGCCCGCGCAACCGAAGACGACGTCGGCCTGGTCCTCACCCGCGGCCCGCAGTTGCTCCACGGCCTCGAGGCCGATGACGGTCTGGTGCAGCACCACGTGGTTGAGCACGCTGCCGAGGGTGTAGCGGGCGGCGGCGTCCTTCACTGCGACCTCCACGGCCTCCGAGACCGCGATGCCGAGCGAGCCGGGTGTGTCCGGGTGCTCGGCAAGGACGGCGCGACCGGCCTCCGTCAGGTCGGACGGGCTGGGATGTACTGTGCCGCCGTAGGTCTCGATGAGGAAGCGGCGGTAGGGCTTCGAGTCGTAGGAGGCGCGGACCTGCCACACCTCGAGATCGATACCGAACTTCGCGCACGCGAACGACAGGGCCGAACCCCACTGTCCGGCACCGGTCTCCGTCGTGAGCCGGGTGACGCCGTCGAGCGAGTTGTAGTAGGCCTGTGCGACCGCCGAGTTCACCTTGTGGCTGCCCACCGGGCTCACGCCCTCGTACTTGACGTAGATGCGGGCCGGGGTGCCGAGTGCCTTCTCGAACGAGCGGGCGCGGAAAAGGGGCGTGGAGCGGTAACCGGCGTAGACCTCGCGCACGGCCTCCGGGATCTCGATGTCGGTCTCGGTCGACAGTTCCTGCTCGATCAGTCCCGAGGCGAACAGAGGTGCGAGATCGTCGGCGGTGATCGGTTCGCGGGTGCCGGGGTGCAGGTGCGGCGGCGGGGCCACCGCGAGGTCGCCGACGATGTTGTACCAGTGCGTCGGAATACCCGAATCGGCGACGGACGGGGGTGTCGCGGACGCGTGCGCGGAGGGGGAAGCCGTCACTGTGGAATCCTTCGGTCGGGGACGGTGAACCTGCCCAGTGTGACGCGCCCCGGGTGCCGGCGACGGGGTGGGGTGGGTCATTGTTCGCGCGCTCGAGCCCAGGTCGCGGCCGGGTCCGGGCGCGAAGAGGTGGGTTCATCCGATAAACTGCTGGTCAAATGAGTGATATTCAAGACGCCCCCGACCAGGAGACCGCAGCTCTCACGTTTGCCGATCTCGACATCGATGCACGTGTGCTGCAAGCTCTTTCGGATGTGGGTTACGAGTCCCCGTCGCCGATCCAGGCGGCGACCATCCCACCGCTGCTGGAGGGACGGGACGTCGTCGGTCTCGCTCAGACCGGCACCGGCAAGACCGCCGCCTTCGCGGTGCCGATCCTCTCGCGTATCGACACCTCCGTGAAGCGGCCCCAGGCGCTGGTGCTGGCGCCCACCCGCGAGCTCGCGCTGCAGGTCGCGGAGGCTTTCGGTAAGTATTCCGTCCATATCCCGGGCCTGTCCGTCCTGCCCATCTACGGCGGTCAGGCATACGGTGTACAGCTGTCCGGTCTCCGCCGCGGCGCCCAGGTCATCGTCGGCACCCCCGGACGTGTGATCGATCACCTCGCCAAGGGCACCCTCGACATCTCCGAACTCGAGTTCCTCGTCCTCGACGAGGCCGACGAGATGCTCACCATGGGCTTCCAGGAGGACGTCGAGCGCATCCTCGCCGACACCCCCGACACCAAGCAGGTCGCGCTGTTCTCCGCGACCATGCCGGGCGCGATCCGCCGGCTGTCGAAGCAGTACCTGAAGGATCCGCAGGAGATCACCGTCAAGTCGAAGACGACGACGTCGGCGAACATCTCCCAGCGCTGGGTTCTCGTCTCCCATCAGCGCAAGCTCGACGCGCTGACCCGAATCCTCGAGGTCGAGACCTTCGAGGCCATGATCATCTTCGTGCGCACGAAGCAGGCCACCGAGGACCTGGCCGAGCGCCTGCGCGCCCGCGGTTTCTCCGCCGCCGCCATCAACGGCGACATCGTGCAGGCCCAGCGCGAGCGCACGATCAACCAGCTCAAGAACGGCACGCTCGACATCCTCGTCGCCACCGACGTCGCCGCGCGTGGTCTCGACGTCGAGCGCATCAGCCATGTCGTCAACTACGACATCCCTCACGACACCGAGTCGTACGTGCACCGCATCGGCCGCACAGGCCGCGCCGGCCGCACCGGCGACGCGCTGCTGTTCGTCGCTCCGCGCGAGCGTCACCTGCTCAAGGCGATCGAGCGGGCCACCCGCCAGCCGCTCGCCGAGATGCAGCTGCCCACCGTCGAGGACGTCAACGCCCAGCGCGTATCGAAGTTCAACGACTCGATCACCGAGGCGCTCGCCTCCGATCACCTGCAGCTGTTCCGCACCTTCATCGAGGACTACGAGCGTGAGCACGACGTGCCGCTCGCCGACATCGCGGCCGCGCTGGCGGTGCTGTCTCGCGACGGCGAGTCGTTCCTCATGGAGGCCGAACCCGAGCCGGTCGCACCGCCGCGCCGCGAGCGCGAACCGCGCGAGCGTCCGCCGCGTCGCTTCGACGACGGGCCGAAGGTCGGTCGCGACGGCCAGGAGATGACCACCTACCGCATCGCCGTAGGCAAGCGTCACCGCGTGCAGCCCGGTGCGATCGTCGGTGCCATCGCCAACGAGGGCGGACTGCGCCGCGGCGATTTCGGGCACATCAGCATCCGTGCCGATCACAGCCTCGTCGAGCTGCCGAAGGATCTGTCGCCGCAGACCCTCGACGCGCTGCGCTCCACCCGCATCTCGGGCGTGCTCATCCAGCTGCAGCCCGACTCCGGCGCACCGTCCGGACGTCCCAGCTCGTATCGCGGACGCGACGACCGTCGCGGCGACGATCGACGCGGGGGAGACCGTCGCGATCACGGCAAGCGCGATCGTGGCGGCAAGCGCGAGTACGGCGACAGCCGTGGCGGCCGCTCCGGCGACTTCACGCACCGCAGCGACCGCAACGATCGTGGTGGTCGCGGCGGATACCGCGACTGAGACCGCCGGCCGATCCACTCGGCCGGGACGTCGGCGGTGGCACCGTCGACGTCCCGGCGCTCATGCGTCGAGTATGGGGGCTCCCACCGATACCTTCGGTCCCGAATCGGCGAACTGCGTGCGGTACAGCTCCGCGTAGCGGCCGCCCGCCGCCAGGAGATCGTCGTGGTTGCCGCGTTCGACGATGCGCCCGGCCTCGACGACCAGGATCTCGTCGGCGGCGCGGATGGTCGACAGGCGGTGCGCGATGACCACCGACGTGCGACCCTCGAGCGCCTCGGTCAACGCCTCCTGCACAGCGGCCTCCGAGGTCGAATCGAGATGGGCGGTGGCCTCGTCCAGGATCACCACCCGCGGATGGGCGAGCAGCAGTCGCGCGATCGTCAACCGCTGACGCTCACCACCCGAGAGCCGGTAGCCGCGTTCGCCGACGACCGTGTCGAGTCCGTTCGGTAACGACGCGATCAGGGGCTCGAGGCGTGCGCGACGTAGGGCGTCCCACAGTTCGTCCTCGCCGGCTTCGGGGCGGGCGAGCAGCAGGTTGTTGCGGACCGTGTCGTGGAACAGGTGACCGTCCTGGGTGACCAGCCCGACTGTCGCGCGGATCGAGTCGGCGGTCAGTTCGCGGACGTCCGCTCCGCCGAGCAGCACGGCGCCGGAATCGACATCGTACAATCGCGGGATCAGTTGTGCGATGGTCGATTTGCCCGCGCCGGACGATCCGACCAGTGCGACCATCCGGCCCGGTTCCACGCGGAACGACACGTCGCGCAGCACCTCTTCGCCGCCCCGCGAATCGAGCACCGCCACCTCCTCGAGGGAGGCGAGCGAGACCTTGTCGGCGGACGGATACGCGAAGGTGACATCCCGGAGTTCCACCGAGACCGGACCGTCGGGCACCGGCCGGGCGTCGGGCGACTGCTCGATCAGCGGCTTCAGATCGAGGATCTCGAAGACCCGCTCGAAGCTCACCATCGCACTCATGACGTCCATGCGAGCACTGGCCAGCGCCGTCAGCGGCGAGTACAGGCGCGTGAGGAGCATCGCCATCGCGACCACCGAACCGGGATCGAGCTGATCGCGCAGGGCATAGAAACCGCCGAGGCCGTAGACGAGTGCGAGCGCGAGTGCGGACACCAGCGTCAGGGCCGTGACGAACACGCTCTGCAGCATCGCGGTGCGCACGCCGATGTCGCGGACCCGCTTCGCCCGGACGGCGAACTCCCTCGACTCCTGCGCCGGACGGCCGAACAGCTTGACCAGGGTGGCGCCCGGAGCCGAGAACCGTTCGGTCATCTGCGTGTTCATCACCGAGTTGTGGTTGGCGGCCTCCCGGCTGAGCTGCGCGAGCCGGGCGCCCATGTGCCGGGCGGGAATCACGAAGATCGGGAGCAGCAGCAGTGCGAGAAGGGTGATCTGCCAGGATATCCCGATCATCACCACCAGGGTGATCGCGAGGGTGACGATGTTGCCGACCACGCCGGACAGGGTGTCGCTGAAGGCACGCTGCGCACCGATGACGTCGTTGTTCAGGCGCGAGACGAGCGCGCCCGTACGGGTTCTCGTGAAGAAGGCGACCGGCATGCGCTGCACGTGGTCGAAGACCGTGGTGCGCAGATCGAGGATGAGATCCTCGCCGATGCTCGCCGACAACCAGCGGTTCGCGATCCCGAGGCCGGCCTCGATCAGTGCGATCGCGGCGATGATCACCGCGAGCAGCACCACGACCGAGACCGCAGCGCCGTCGACGATCGCGTCGATCACCCGCCCCGCGAGTACCGGTGTCGCGACGCCGAGCGCCGCGATGGTCACGCTCAGGACGAGATAGAAGGTGATGTTACGGCGGTGCGGCCGGGCGAACTCGGCGATCCGCCGCAGGCTCGCTCGGGAGAATGGCCTGCGGTCGCTCTCGGCGTGCATCGCGTTGTACATCGCGTTCCACGCGGTGACTTCCATGCTCATGGTGTCGGCCTCCTCGGGTCGCAGCCGAGGCTAGGACCTCGAGTGCGCTCGAGGTCAAGCCTAGGCTCGCACCACGACAGGACGAGACGTCAGCGGGCCACGTCGATCACCACGCGGGTCGGTCCGGTGAGGGAGTACACCGAGAACGGCGTGCCGTGCGCGGCGACGCCGATAAACGACTGGGTGACACCTTCGAAGACACCGGACCCGCTGACCTCCACCACGGATCCGCCGGCATCGGCGAGCACGGGATCCGGGCCGTCGTACTGCTCGACACCGCTGTCGAACGGATAGGCCGAGCCGTCGATGAGCACCTGCAGCACGGCGTCGCCGGCGACGGGGACCTCGTTGCCGCTGCCCTGCTGGAGTGCCTCGTCGACGTAGCCGACCCGCCACCCCGGTGTGCCCTCGCCGCCGAGTTCGTAGACCACGCGGTCGAAGCCCTCGTGACGTCCGGTGCGGATGTCGACGACCGTGAGTTTTGCGCCCTGTCCGGCCGGGGAGACCTTCTCGCGCGCGTCGCGCGGGACCTCGTCGGAGGTGGTGGTCTCGGGAGCCGAGGACGTCGGCGTGTCGACCGAGACGGCGGGGGAGGGTGCGGGCTCGTCGGCACCGGCGGAGCATCCCGCCAGGACCAGTGCTGTTGCGGTGACGGCCAGGGCGAGACGCGTGTGCTTCATGGGACTCATGGTACGTCGGAGCTCCCGTCGGCCACTGGCGACGCTCGCGGGGGTTGACCGGATCGAGACGTGAGGCGCACAATTCATCCGAGGATGATTTCAACACTCGATGAATTGAGTGGATCATGGCCATCGACCACATCTCCGACGCTGTCGACATCCGCGATCTGCACGTTCGGCGTGGCACCCATCGAGCTCTCGAGGACGTGAGCGTGCGCGTCCCGCGCGGGGCGATCACCGGACTGCTCGGCCCCTCGGGCTGCGGGAAGACCACCCTGATGCGCACGATCGTCGGCACCCAGATCGTCGAATCCGGCACGGTCACGGTGCTGGGCCTGCGCGCGGGCAGCGCCGAACTGCGCAGCCGCATCGGTTACGTCACCCAGTCGCCGAGCGTCTACCCCGACCTGACCGTCACCGAGAACGTCTCCTATTTCGCCTCCCTCTACGGGCGGAAGGGCGCCGCGGTCGCCGACACCCTCGCGGCGGTCGGGCTCACCGACCACGCCGGCAACCGGACGGCGGCCCTCTCCGGCGGTCAAATGGGCCGGGTGTCGCTCGCGTGTGCGCTGGTGGGCGATCCCGAACTGCTCGTGCTCGACGAACCCACCGTCGGACTCGATCCACTGCTGCGCGCCGAACTGTGGGAACACTTCCGCGCACTCGCCGACCGCGGCACCACCCTGCTCGTGTCGAGCCACGTCATGGACGAGGCCGGCCACTGCGACGAGCTCGTCCTCCTGCGCGAAGGCCGGCTGGTGGCCCAACTGACCCCGGCCGAGCTGCGCGAACAGACAGGGGAAACGGGCCTCGAGAACGCCTTCCTCCGACTCATCCGGAACCGGACGGGAGCACGACCGTGAGCGCCGTCATCTATGCCACCACGACCACCCGCATCCTGCGTCAGTTGCGAGCCGACCATCGCACCGTCGCGATGATCGTGCTCGTCCCGAGCCTGTTGATGACGCTGCTGTACTTCATGTACCAGAACGCGCCCACCGGCCCGGGCGGAGTCTCGCTGTTCGACCGGATCGCCGTCACGATGCTCGGGATCCTCCCGTTCGTCGTGATGTTCCTGGTCACCTCCATCGCGATGCAACGCGAACGCAGTTCGGGCACCCTCGAACGGCTTCTCACCACACCGCTGACGAAACTCGACCTGCTCGCCGGTTACGGCAGCGCCTTCTCTCTCGCGGCGGCCGTCCAAGCCGGTCTCGCATGCGTGGTGGCCTTCTGGCTGCTCGACGTCACCAGCGCCGGATCCGTGCTGTGGGTGCTGGTCGTCGCGGTTCTCGTCGCCGTCCTCGGGGTCTCCCTGGGGCTGCTGTGCAGCGCCTTCGCCCGCACCGAGTTCCAGGCCGTGCAGTTCATGCCGGTGATCGTCATTCCGCAGTTCCTGCTGTGCGGGTTGCTCGTCGCCCGGGACGATCTGCCCGACTGGCTGCGCTGGATCAGCAACGCACTGCCGTTGAGCTACGCGGTGGAGGCGCTGCAGGAGATCACCGTGAATCCGGGGGTCACCGCCGTCATGGTGCGGGATCTGATCGTCGTCGCGGCGTTCGCCGCCGCGGCCCTCACACTCGGTGCGGCGACGCTGCGCCGTCGCACCCCGTGACGAGCGAGGCCGGGACGCGGCGCCCCGGCCGCCGTCCCGGGAACTCGGGCGCGCGCGGTGACATCCTCGCGAGCGCCCGGGAACTGTTTGCCGCCAACGGTTTCGACAAGACGACGGTGCGTGCGGTAGCGGCCCGTGCAGGGGTGGACCCGGCGCTCGTGCACCACTACTTCGGCACCAAGCTGCAGCTGTTCACCGCGTCCATCGCGCTGCCGGTCGATCCGCGCGACGTCCTCGCCCCCGTCTACGCGGCCGAACCCGAGGATCTCGGCCGTGCCCTCACGACCGCCCTTCTCGGTGTGTGGGACTCCCCGCACCGCGACGCGGCCGTGGCGATGTTCCGTGCGCAGATCGCCGGGGGCGACAGTGGTCTGATCCGCTCGTTCCTGCTGGAAGTCGCGCTCGCACCGCTGTTCGAGCGTATCGACCGTCCCGTCGGCACCGGCCGGCTGCGGGCCGAACTGGTGGCCACCCAGATGACCGGGATCATGCTGGTGCGCTACATCATCGGACTCGAACCGCTCGCGTCGATGTCGTCGGAGCAGCTCGTCGAGATCGTCGCCCCCACTGTGCAGCGCTATCTGACCGGCGACCTGCCCGGCATGTGACCGCAGCTTCGGAGGCGTGCGCTTCGGTCGGAGACAGAGGCGCGCCGTCGACACGGTGCATCGGTCCGCGCACGACGCAAACGTAGAACGGAGTGTGTCGTCAGGTCGAGTGCTCCCGCAGGAAGGCGATGTCCTCGGCGAGTCCCTCCGCCGGGGTCTCGAGCACGATCGGTGCGTCGGCCTGCACCGCGATCTCCGCGAGCAACTGCGGATCGATCTGCCCGTCGGCGAGATTGGCGTGCCGGTCGCGGGCCGAATCGAACTCGTCACGCGAATTGTTCAGGTGCACCAGATCGATCCGGCCGGTGACCGCACGCACCCGTTCGACGACACCGACGAGATCCTCACCGCCCGCCCAGGCGTGGCAGGTGTCGAGGCAGAAGCCGGGACCGTAGTCGCCGATGGCGTCCCACAGACGTCCGATCGCGTCGATGTAGCGGGCCATCGCGAAGTCGCCGCCCGCCGTGTTCTCGACGAGGATCGGCACCCCGAACCCGCCCTTGTCCTCCTGCCGTTCGAACAGCTTGCGCCAGTTCTCCACCCCGGCGGCGACGTCCTCACCCGCGCGCACGTGCCCGCCGTGGACCACCAGCCCGAGCGCACCGATACGCGCGGCCGCCTCGGCGTGGTCGGCGACGGCCTTGCGCGACGGCATCCGCACCCTGTTGTTCAGGCTCGCTACGTTGATGACGTACGGCGAGTGCACCACCACGTCGACGTCCGATGCGAGGATCTCCTCGGTGCGCGGATGCTCACCGGGCTTCGTCCATTTCTGCGGGTCCGACAGGAACACCTGCACCAGATCGGCACCGAGATGTTCGCCCTGACCGATGGGATCGTCGTCCTGCCGGACGTGCGCACCTATCCGCATGTGCCACAGGTTAGGGCAGTGTCCCGCCGACCGGGACCGCAATACCCGGACGTGCCCGGAATCTGCTCGACTCCTCGCATGGGCACACTCGAAGGCGGCAAACTCGACGGCAGGGTCGCGCTGATCACCGGCGCAGGTCAGGGGGTCGGTCAGGGGGTTGCGTTCGCGCTGGCCCGCCAAGGTGTGGCCATCGCGGTCGCCGGCCGGACCGAGTCGAAGCTGATCGACACCGCCGAGCAGATCCGCGCCTTCGGTGGCACCGCCGAGCCGGTCGTGTGCGACATCGCCGATCCGGATGCGATCGCCGCCGCGGTGGACCGCACGGTCAGAGCCTTCGGAGGTGTCGACATCCTCGTCAACAACGCGAGCTTCAATCCGCTCGGGCCGCTGCTCGACCTGAAGCCGGCCGTGCTGGAGAAGGCGTACCGCTCGGGTCCGCTCGCCGCGCTGCACGCCATGCAACTCGTCCACCCGATCATGAAGGAACGCGGTGGCGGGTCGATCGTCAACATGGTCACCTCCGCCGCGGTGCGCTGGGACGCGAGTGGTTACGGCGGCTACGCCTCGACCAAGGAGGCACTGCGGTCGCTGACCCGCACCGCGGCATCCGAATGGGGAGTCGACGGCATCCGAGTCAATGCCATCGCCCCGCACGCCCTTTCGCCGGGCCTGAAATGGTGGACGGAGAAGAACCCGGAGGAGGCCGCCGAGTTCGTGCAAACCATCCCGCTCCGCCGCATCGGCGACCCCGAAGAGGACATCGGGCGCGCCGTGGCGTGGATTGTGAGCGACGACGCACGCTATCTCACCGGCGCGACGATCCCGCTGGACGGGGGTCAGGCACGCTGGGCCTGAGCCACCGCCCCGGCATACACCCGTATCCCCGAATCGAAGATCGGGGTCATCCCCGATGGTGCGGTGGTCCCGGCACCGGGAAGATGGGTGCATGCCACTGCACTCGGCCCCAGCAGCCCGCGCCCAGGACCTGAAGAAGATCTACGGAACCGGAGAAACCGCGGTACACGCCCTCGACGGTGTGACCGCGGATTTCGCCGCCGGTGAGTTCACCGCGATCATGGGCCCCTCCGGATCGGGCAAGTCGACCCTCATGCACTGCCTCGCAGGTCTCGACAGCGCGACCTCCGGAGCGGTCTTCATCGGCGACACCGATCTGACGACCCTGTCCGACAAGGGGATGACCCAGCTGCGGCGCGACCGCATCGGCTTCGTCTTCCAGGCGTTCAACCTCGTCCCCACCCTCACCGCGCTCGAGAACATCACCCTGCCGGTGGACATCGCGGGCCGCAAGATCGATCAGGAATGGCTCGACACCGTCGTCACCCGTCTCGGTCTCACCGACCGTCTCGGACACCGCCCCGGCGAACTGTCCGGTGGCCAGCAGCAGCGTGTCGCGTGCGCGCGTGCCCTCGCGGGCCGGCCGGAGATCATCTTCGGCGACGAGCCGACCGGCAACCTCGACTCCCGCTCGTCCGGTGAGGTGCTGTCCATCCTGCGGGCGGCCGTCGACGAGTTCGACCAGACCGTCGTGATCGTCACCCACGACCCGCGCGCCGCCGGCTACGCCGACCGCGTGGTGTTCCTCGCCGACGGACGCATCGTCGACGAGATGCGCGAACCGACGGCCGAACGAGTGCTCGACAGGATGAAACAGTTCGATCCCGCCTCCGCGGCTCCCGTGGCGGAATAGGAGACACCGCGATGAGTGGGAATCCCATCCGCAGGGTTGCCCTGCGCAACCTCGCCGCACACAAGGTGCGGCTCGCCCTGACCGTGCTCTCCGTGGTGCTCGGCACGGCCTTCATCACCGGTTCGTTCGTCTTCACCGACACACTGCAGCGCACCTTCGACGGCATCTTCGGCGACGTCGCCCAGGGCGTCGACGTCCGCGTCAGCACCGAGCAGTACGGCACCAGCGGTGTCCCGATCGAGGCCGTCGACCAGGTCGTCGCCCTCCCCGGCGTCGAGCGCACGTCCCCGTCGATCGGTGGCGGCATCATCGTCCTCGACTCCGAAGGCGCCGCGATCCAGACCGGCGGCGCACCCGCCGAGGGTTACGCCTACATCCCGCCCGACCGTCTCGTCGGCGAACCGGAGACCTTCGTGGCCGGTGGACCACCCGCGGAGAGCGGGCAGATCGCGCTCAACGAGAGCGCGGCCGAACGCGGTGATCTCTCGATCGGCGACAGCACGACCGTGCTCACCATCTCGCAGGGCATGGTGCCGGTGACCGTCAGCGGCATCTACGAACTCGAGACCGACACCGGCGGCTACATCGGTGCGTTGTTCACCGAGGAACAGGCATCCCAGCTGTTCACCGACGGCCGGCACATCGGCTTCCTCGACGTCGCAGGCGACGGTTCGCTCTCGCCCGAGCAGCTGCGCGACGAGATTGCGGCAGCGCTGCCCGAGCTGAAGGTGCAGACCGGAGCCGAGGTCACCGAGGAGACCAAGTCGCAGGTCGCCGAGGCCCTGAACTTCCTCAACTACTTCCTGCTCGCGTTCGGCGCGATCGCACTGCTCGTCGGCACGTTCATCATCTACAACACCTTCTCGATGATCGTCGCCCAGCGACTACGCGAACTCGCCCTGCTCCGCGCGATCGGCGCGAGCCGCAAGCAGGTCGGCCGGTCGGTCACCCTCGAGGCCTTCGTCGTCGGTCTGATCGGCAGCATCATCGGTATCGCCGCGGGCGTCGCGCTCGCCTACGGTCTGCGCGCGGCACTGAACGCCGCGGATCTCGGACTGCCGTCGGGCCCGCTGCAGTTGTCCCCGCGCACCGTGATCGTCGCGCTGCTCGTCGGCGTGGTCGTGACGATGGTCAGCGCCTACGCCCCGGCGCGGCGCGCGACCCACGTTCCGCCCGTCGCCGCGATGCGCGAGGAATCCACAGCGACCGTCGAGTCGCTGCGCATCCGCACGATCATCGGTGTGCTCTGCGCGATCGTCGGTGCGGCACTCGTCGTGGTGGGCGCACAGCAGGTCGGTGGCGGCGCGGCCGCGACCGTCGGTATCGGCGCCTTCCTGCTGATCCTGTCGGTGCTGTTCGCGGCGCCGGCGTTGTCCCGGCCCGTCGTGAACGCGCTCGGTGCGGTCTTCGCTCGGCCGTTCGGGGCGATCGGCCGGCTCGCGCGCACCAATGCGACCCGCAATCCGCGTCGCACCGCCGCGACCGCGTTCGCCCTCACCCTGGGGCTGATGCTCGTCTCCGTCATCGGGGTGTTCGGGTCGTCGGCGAAGGCCAGTGTCGACGCGCTCGTCGACAACGGGGTCGAGGCGGACTTCATGCTCACCGGGCCGCAGATGTTCGGTGTCCCGGCCCCCGCCGCCGAGGCGGTCCGCGGAGTGGACGGCATCGAGGAGGTCGTGCCCGCCTACGGCGTGCAGGCCAAGATCGACGAGGACTTCGAGTTCGGCACCGGAGCGGGCGGGCCCCTCCAGGACGTTCTCGACCTGGACATGGTCGCGGGAGCCTTCGAGGTGACCGGGAACGAGATTCTCGTCTCGCAGGCCTCGGCGGACGACCACGGCTGGGAAGTGGGCTCCACCGTTCCGCTCACCAGTCGCGACGGCGACACCGTCGACACCACGGTCGCCGGCATCTTCGCCGACAACCAGCTGATCGGTCCGTGGGTCGTCTCGCAGGAGCTGTTCGAGCAGTTCACGCCGCCGAACAACCGGTCGGCGCTCGTCGTCCTCATGAACACCGTCGACGGGGCCGATCCGGAGACCGTGCGCGCGTCGATCGAGGAGGCCGTCAAGGACTACGTGATCGTGCAGGTCCTCGACCGTGAGCAGTTCAAGGGTCAGCAGGCGCAGCAGATCGACATGCTCCTCGCGATCCTCTACGGCCTGCTCGCCCTCGCCGTAGTCATCGCCATCCTCGGCATCGTCAACACCCTCGCGCTGTCGGTGGTGGAACGGCGGCGGGAAATCGGCATGCTCCGCGCCGTCGGTATGCAACGCGCCCAGGTGCGTCGCACGATCTACCTGGAGTCGCTGCTCATCGCGGTCTTCGGCGCGGTCGTGGGTGTCGTGCTCGGTCTCGCGTTCGGCTGGGCGTTCGTACGCACCCTCGCCGATCAGGGACTCGACATCATCTCGGTGCCGTGGTCGCAGGTCGTCGGCATGCTCGTCGCGTCCGGCATCATCGGTGTCCTCGCGGCGCTGTGGCCCGGCCAGCGTGCGGCGAAGACGCCGCCGCTCGAAGCGATCAGCGACATGTAGGCAGAAAGTGCAGGTGGACACGAGTTGTCCACAGGCAGTGGAGTTGTCCACAGCGGCCGGCCCGCGGAGCATTCCGCGGGCCGGCCGTCGTCGGTGCCCCTTATGCTTCCGCGGCAGGGGGTGGTGGTGTGCAGGTGGACGATCTGGCGGGGTGGGATCCGGATGCGCTCGAGCGCACGGCGACCGAGCTCGCGGCATGTGCCGATGCCGTCGACGCCGTGGCCGGCGACGTCGCGCGGTCGGCGTCCTTCGGCGACGCCTGGAGCGGTGCGGCGCATGACGGAGCGACGTCCGCATTCGCCTCGTACGGGCGGGATCTCGCGGCACAGGCCGAGTCGTATCGGCGCGTGTCCGCATGTGCGCGGTTCGTCGTGCCGCGACTGCGGGCACTGCACTCCGAACTGGGCGAGCTGCAGACCAGGGCCGCTGCGCGGGGTTTCCCTCTCGACGCCGACGAATTGCTCGCGGCGTCGCTGCGATCGCTGCTCGTCCGTGCCGATGGGCTCGACCGCGAGGCCGCCGCTCGCCTGAGTGTCGAATCCGAGCCGCCGGGAACGGTTCTCGGCGAACAGGGTCGACTACATACCGCGATCGCGCGGTCCGGATCGACGACGCTGCCGGTCCTGCCGGATCCGGCCACCGATCCCGTGCAGGTCGCGCAGTGGTGGAACGGTCTCGACGACACGGCACGCACCGCGCTGGTCGCCGAACATCCCGAACGGATCGGCGCCCTCGACGGACTACCCGCTGCGGTTCGCGATCTCGCCAATCGTGCCCTGCTCGACGACGAACGTCGCCGCCTCGAATCCGTCGCGACACAACTGCGGGCCGAACTCGACGCGATGTTCCTCGGTGGCACCGTGATCGACAGTCTCGGCGTCACCGGACTGTTCACCGACGCCGATGCCGGGCTCGAACAGACGGTGCGGAAGATCGAGGCCCTCGCCGCGATCGACGCGACCCTCGCCCACGGCGACCGGCAATTGCTCGCCCTCGACCTGTCCGGACGCGAAGCGATGGCGGCGGTGGCCGTCGGGGACGTCGACACCGCCGAGCACCTGGCCGTCTTCGTCCCCGGCGCCGGCTCGACCGTGCAGGGCAATCTGCAGGGCTACGACACGCAGGTCGCGGCGCTGCGCGACGCCGCTCGGCTCCACCTCACCGGCGGCGATCCCTCCGTCGCGGCGGTCACCTGGCTGAATTACCAGGCGCCCCAATGGGGATGGGGTCTCGCGTTCACCGAGCGCAGTCCGGTCTCCGACCTCGCCGCCCGGATCGCCGCGCCTCGCCTGGTCGACTTCCTCGACGGCATCGCGGCCTCGCGTCCCGACGACCCGCGTATCACCACGGTCGGGCATTCCTACGGGGCCGTCGTCTCTGGTCTGGCGCTGAGGGAGACCGGTGCGGTCGATGCCGCGGTGTTCGTCGGGGCTCCGGGGATCGGGACCGGCGACGTGACCGACCTACGGATCCCGCCCGGCTCCGCCTATCTCGTCGAAGCCGAGCGCGACATCGTCGCCGACGTCGGAACCTTCGGCGGCGACCCGAGCTTCCTCGACGGCCTGACGCATCTTCCCGCCGGTCCGGGCACCACCACCGCCGGAGTCCCGCTCGCGGGCATCACCGGCCACAGCTCGTATCTCACCCCCGGAACGTCGAGTTCCCACCACATCGCCGGTGTCGTCGCGGGCACCGCAGAACGGAGTACGCCGTGACCTCTGTGTGGAGTTTTCGGCTCGGGGCGTGCGTCGTCGTTCCGGCAGCACTGCTCGCGGCGTGCACCACCACGGTGACCCCGGTCGCGATGCCCGAACCGGTCGCCACGACCAGCGCGGGCGCGGTCGAGTTCTACACCGCCGTGCAGCGCGACGTCCTCACCGCGCTGTCCGCCGAGTTCCCCAGCGTGCGCTTCGAACCGAAGTACGCGAGCACCACCGCGGGATGCACGCTGCCCGACGGCACCTCGGGCCTGACGGTGCACCTCCCGATCCACGGCTCGGGCAGGCCGGTGCCGGTCGACGAACTAGACCGTGCGGCCAGGGTCTTCGAGGACACCGCCGCGCGGGCGGGCTTCCACGGTCGTCATGTGCTGCCTCCGGATACCGGTCTCGCCGTCCGGATGTTCGCGGCCGACGGCTCGTACATCACCTTCGGCAGTTACGTCGCCGCGACCGTCGGACTCACCGTCGGTTGTTACCCGGAGTAGGCCCGGTAGTCGGCTAGGCTCGTCCGAGCGACGGCCGCTCGGGCCGTCGTGATTCGTGCTGGCAGCCGTGGAGGGACGAACAGATGCGCCCGATGCTCGGCATCTCCGTCGACGACGGTGAAGTGTGCGCGGTCCTCGTCGATGCCGACGTTCCGAGTCTCGGTCCGTTCGACTCCCAGCGAGGCTTCGGCGCACCCGGGGACACGCCGGCGGAGGCCGCTGCCGCTGCCGCCTCCGCCATGGCGGAACGTGCTGCCGCGGCGTCGCTGACCCTGTCCGCGGCCGCGGTGGTGACCGGTCCCGAGAACGACGAGGACGCCGAACCGGTCACCGAGGCGGTGCGAGCCGTGCTCGGTATCGACGTCGACACGGTCCTGCTCGACGACGCGCGACTGGCCTTCCTCGCCGGAGCACCCGAACTCGCGGAACTGCCGGTCCTGGCCCTGCACACCCGTACCTACGGCGTCGAATCCGCATCGATGGTCGACGTCCCCTCGCGCACGGTGCTGTCCACGGTGAGTCCCGACGGCGACGAGTTCGGTCCCTACACGCAGTCCCTGCCCGAGGCGATGGACGAAGCGGTCGCCCGCGCCGGCACCTCGCCCGACGCGGTGGTCTTCCTCGATCTGCGTCCCGGCGACGCCCGTCCGGCACGAGAGCTCGCCACCGTCCTCGGTGTTCCCTTCGTGACTCCGCACGGGGTGCCCTGGCATCGCGCGACCGGTGCCGCGCTCGTCGCAGCCGCCCGCCGTTCCCCGACGGTCGTCGCCGCGCCCACGAACCGTCGTCGCGGCACCGTCCTGCCGGCCATGCTCGTCGCGCTCGTCGCCCTGCTGGGTGGGGGACTGGCCGTCGCGGTGAGCAGCGGCGTGCAGGCGGAACGCTCCGCGCCCGGACTGCAGACGGCCGTGGCGCCGCCGCCGGCGCCGGTGCCGTCGCCCGATCGCGCACCCGTCGCCGACCCGTGCTCCGAGGCGCGACCGGCATCGTGGCCGGCCCACGCGTCCGATCCGGTCGACCCGGTGCCGACGCCCGAGACGCCCACCGAGATTCCCTGCGGCAGCGCACCTCCCACCGCTCCGTGATCGGCCGGTGATCGGGCGCATTCCTCAGGTGCGCAGTGCCGAAAGGCGCATCTCTCAGGTGCGCAGTGCCGAAAGGCACATCTCTCAGGTGCGCAGTGCCGAAAGGTACATCTCTCAGGTGCGCAGTGTCCGACCGGCGCGCGTCAGCGATTCCGCATCGGATGCGACGACGACATCGGCGAACCGCTCGCGGTAGTCGCCGAGGTCGTCGCCGACCGAACCGACCACCGCGACCACCGGAACGTCGCTGCAGCGCGCGAGGATCGCCGAGACGATCTTGCCCGCCCGCGACTGGCCGTCGAGCCGTCCCTCGCCGACCACCACGAGATCGGCGGTGCGCACGGCGTCGTCGAATTCCACTGCGTCGAGCACGAAGTCGGCTCCCGACCGCAGTTCTGCACCGAACCGCGACCACATCCCACCGGAGAAACCCCCGGCCGCTCCAGAGCCGTCGACCTCCCGCGGGTCGCGGGGGAGGGTCAGCGCCCTCTCTTCGAGGCGGCGCGTGAGCAGCGCGACGGCTGCCGTATCGGCGCCCTTCTGCGGCCCGAAGATCCGTGCCGCATCGGTGTAGCGGGTCGTCACGTCGGACAGCACGGTGACGCGGGCGTCGTCGAGCCCACCCCGCTCGTCGATCGCGGCGATCGCACCTGCGCCCCCGTCGGTCGTCGCCGACCCACCGGCCGCGACGACGATGTGTCGTGCTCCGCGCCGGACGGCTTCGGCCATGACCATCCCGGTGCCGTAGGTGTCGGCGGTGACGGCGTCGCGCGGACCGTCGTGCGGAGTGGTGATGCCGCTCGCCGTCGCGAGTTCGACGACGGCCGTGCCGTCCGGCGACATCCCCAGCAGTCCGCGGCACGGTGCGCGCCACGGGTTCACGGCCTCGACCTCGATCCGGGCGAGACCGAGCGGCCCGGCGAGCGCGTCGAGAGTGCCCTCGCCGCCGTCCGCGACGGGCATCCGGATCGCGGTGTGCCCGGCGCTCTCCACACCGGAGGCGATCGCGTCGGCGACCTCGACGGCGGTGTAGGTGCCCTTGAAGCTGTCGGGGGCGATCAGGATGCGGGTCACCGGAGGACCCAGTCGAAGGCCTCGGCCTCGGAGCGGGCGCCCTGCCGGGCACGCGACCGGTTCGGTTCGTCCAGTTCGGCGACGATGTCCTCGCCGAGCCGGACCAGGGAGCCGAAGACCTCCGGGTCCAGCCACGACGGGCGGGTCGCGAACAGCAGGTCCTCGCTCGCGGTGTTGCCGCTCGCACCCGGTGCGAACGGGCACCCGCCCAGGCCGGCGAGTGCGCCGTCGACGACGGTCGCCCCGGCGTCGATCGCGGCGAGGCTGTTGGCGACACCGAGACCCCACGTGTCGTGACCGTGGTAGACGATCCGTCGGTCGGGGGATTCGGTGGCCAGGCGCGCGACCAGCGACGACACCTGGCCGGGCACGGCCTGGCCCAGGGTGTCGGCGACGACGATGTCGGCGGCCCCGTCGGTGCGCGGATCGCATGCGATCTCCACGACCCGGTCGGGATCGACCGGCCCGTCGAACGGGCACGTGAACGCCGTGGCCAGGCACAACTGGATACCGCCGCCGACGGCGTGGGCGCGTTCGATCGCCGCCGGCATCGCGGCGATGCTGTCCGCGGTGTCGCGGCCGATGTTGGCGCGGTTATGGGCGTCGGAGACCGAGAAGCAGTACTGGAACCGTCGGGCACCGGCCGCGATCGCCTTCTCGACGTGGCGCGGCGTGGCGACCCAGATCCAGCAGCGGTCGAGTTCCTCCTCGGTCAGCGCTGCGACGAGGTCGAGGGTGTTCGCCATCGGCGGCACGAGGTCGGCGCGGGCCAGGGACCCGATCTCGAGTTCGGGCACGCCCGCGGCGAGCAGCGCCCGGACGATCTCCACCTTGCGTTCGGTGGGGAGCAGTTTGCCGGTCAGCTGCAGTCCGTCGCGCAGCGTCACGTCGCGCAGGATCACGTCCGTGCATGCTCGGTCACTCGTCGGTTCCGCCACTGCTTCCGCCTCCCCGTCGTGTTCCTGCCGACCCCACCGTCTCGAACCGCACCAGTATGCCCCGGTCACCGTGCGGGCACGATCCGTCGACACACCGATGGACTTTCGCGAGGACTGTGACAGATGACACTATCCTCACCGTTCTGATCGTGAATTGCCGGAAGGTGCGGGGAAATGGCTTCGGTCCTGGGAAAAGTACTGCTCTGGATCGCTCTGCTGGGGGGACTGGCCGGGGCGGTGATCGCCGTGTGGGCGCTGCACGTGAACGGGCTGGTGGCCTCGCTCATCGTCGCGTCGGTGACGGGACTCGTCCTGCTGCGGCTGCGCCCGGAGGCGCGTGACGACTCCGACATTGCGCTCACCTGAGCGGTCGACCTCGCGCTCACCTGAGCGGTCGACCTCGCGATCACCTGAGCGGTCGACCTCGCGATCACCTGAGCGGTCGACACCGCCCTCACCTGACGGGAAACGGGGCGTTCGGACTGTAGGGTGAGAACCGGCGTCCGGGTCGAGGGCGCCTCGCGTGGACGCGCTGCACGAGCGCGGCGTCGACGCCGGAGAGGGGGCCCGCGGCCTCCGCCGGGCGTGGAAGAGGAGCATCGGTCAGTGTCGCTGTGGTCTCGTGCCTTGTCGTCGGACGAACTCGACAGTCGTCGCTGGGTGGATCTGATGCCGTGGATCGACCGCTACGGATCGGCCCGCACCGCCGCCCTCGGGGCACTCGTGTCGTCGTCCCGCTGGTGGGAGAACGAGTCGCCCGCCGAGACCTGTGAGCACACCGAGATCCCCGAACTGTGCGCCGAACTCGCCCACATCTACGTCACCGACCACCCGGAGCTGCGCTTCGCGGACGGTCTGCTGCGTGAGGACGAAGTGCCTGTGGCCGCACTCGATCTCGGTCCGGCCGCCGCGACCCTCGTCGCGCGCCTCCCGCACGCACCCACCACCGCCGAATTGTTCAGTCGCAGTCCGGCCGATCTGCTCGGGATCCGCGGCGCCGACCGCGACGCGGTGGAGGAGATCGTCTGCGCCGCGCTCGTCGCGACGGTGCTCCGCGAACCGGCCACCCTCGAAGCCGATCCGCGTGCCGCGCGGGTGCCCGCCGCGGCGCTGCTCCTCGACGACCTGGCGGCGCTGGCGCGGTGGAGTCGCGTGTGCGGCCGCGACGATGCTCCTCTCCTGCTGGCCGTGATCGACGACGGGGCGCCGGAGGAGATCCAGGACGCCGCGGCCCGGTTGCGGGCACTCACCGCCCGCGACCTGCCGGTGGCGGCGCCGGCCGATCCGATCACCGAACTCACCGACTACCTCGAGGGCTTGCCCGACGCGGAACGCACGGCCTTGCGGCGCCGCGTCCACGACGGCGTCGACGACCCGGCCGGGCCGTCCACCTTCCCATTCGGCACGGCGGTCGGCGACCTGCTCGCGGCGTTGCGCGTCGACGTGCGGCCGGTGGCGGCCTTCGACCGGATAGTGCGCACCCACCCGGTGCTGGGCCGGACCGTCCAGGGTTTCGACGTGCCCCTGTGGCGGGTGTTGCACCGTCTCGACGACCGTTTCGAGGTCGCGGACGGGTGGATCGCGGTACCGGATCTGCCCGACGCCGAGAAGCAGACCCGCGGACTGCTCTCGGAGTTCGAATCACCGAACGGTGTGGTCGAGCCCGCCGCCGTGAAGGCCGTGTGGTCGCTTCCCGACGACGAGTTCGAGGCGTGGACCCGGTACTGCGGCACGACGACCTTCGAAGGCCGTTTACTGTCCCCGCCGGACGGGCTCGCCGGACGTGCCGCTCAGGTCCTCGAGGTGCTCGGCGATCCCCTGACCGCCGACACGCTTGTCGCGCGCATGGGGGTCAATGCCGACGTCCACACCCTCGTCTCCGAACTCGCCGACGACGAGCGCTTCACATCCGACGGTGAACGTTGGGCGCTGGCCGAGTGGGACGTCGACGTGGTCACCGCCATCCGCAACCGCATCGCACGGCTGGTCGATGCCCGCGGCGGAAGCGCCGATCGCGACATGGTGGTCGCCGCGCTCGTCGACCGATTCGGCATCTCGGAGGATTCCGCCCGGACGTTCACGGCCGGAGGGGATTTCGAGGTCGTCGACGGCCGTGTCCGGCGTCGTCACCGCTCGCACGTCCCGATCGCCCTGCCCGAGCGCACACGCCGCCTCTACCGGCTGGGCGAGGCCTGGCGCCTGCGCATCCCCGCGACCCGCGACCACCTGCGGGGAGCCGAGTTCACGGTTCCGTCCGCCGTCGCCGCGATCGCCGGGTGCGCACCGGGTGGGCACGTGGTGCTCCCGTCCCGCCTGGGCGGCCAGACCCTGCGCTGGACGGGACCGGTGCCGCGTCTGTCCTCGATCCGCCGGTTTCTCGAGGACGTCGGGGTGGAGGAGGACAACGAGCTGCTGCTCGAGGTCCGCACCGACGGCCGGTTCGACGTCCTGCCGCTGCGCACCGTTGCCGACAACGCCGAACCGCTGCGCAAGGCGCTCTCGCTCATCGGCCACACCGAACCGGAGACCGTCCCCGAGGAGCGGATCGCGTCGGCGTTGGCGTCCGCTCTCGGCCTCGACGGGGAGTCGCGCCCGCGCCGGATCCTGTCGGCCTACCGGGCCCGCAGGGAGACCGAAGTGGTGGCCCTGCTCGAACAGGCGTGGGTCCGTGTCCCGAACTGAGCGGGAAGTGGGTCCGTGTCCCGAACTGAGCGGGAAGTGGGTCCGTGTCCCGAACTGAGCGGGAAGTGGGTGCGCGTCCCGAACTGAGCCGGAAGACGTGATGCATCCGGCCCTTCGACGTAGCACGATTGGGGTATGGCCGACACGTCGAAACCCACCGCCGCAGTCCCCACCGCCCCCGACGCGGTCCTCGAGGCGTTGCGGGGAGCAGTCGCGTCGGTGGAGGCCGCCGTCGTGCGTCTCGAAGGCGACGATGCGGCGCCCGGAACCGTCGACCGCGTGCTCGACCTGGCCGGGGCGGAGCCGGCCGGCGACATCGTCGCGACCCACAATGTTCTGACCAGGGCGGCATCAATGGTCGACCACACCGGCGGTCTTCCCGACCGGGACTGGCAGTCGATCGCCGACCTCGGTGAGGTCCTCGTCCGGACGGTGACGCGTCTGCGCGGGCACGTCTCTTCGTCGCTCGACGATCTCGGACTCGACGCGGCGGTGGGTGAGCACGTCGAACTGCTGCAGAAGGTCGCGGTGGAGGAGGCTCTGGGGGAGACGCTGCAGTTGCTCGTGATCGTCGAGGACTGCCTGTTCCTGTGGCATCGCGTGCACCTGGCACGCACGCCCGACGACGAACTGCGCGACGCGCTGACCTCCGCCCGTCAGGTCCTGGCCGACCACTTCACGCAGGACGCCGAACTGCTGCGCCGCGCCCGTGCCGCGCTCGCCCGGTTCGCGGAGGGCACCCCGATCGAGGTCGTACGCCGCTTGTCGTCGGGACGGACGACGAAGGTGCTCGCGGGTCTGCGTCAGGACTTCGACGACTTCCGGTGGGCGTGCCGTGCCGACGAGGCGGGTTGGCTCGACGACGAGGACCCGGTGATCGCCGAGGCCCTGGACTCGATGAGCAGTCCGCTCAAGGCGGTCGGGGGAGTCCTCGGAGACGTGTTCGAACGCGGCCGGGCGCGGGTGACGGAGACGTGGAGTCGCTCCGAGGCTTCGGAATCTGCCGCTTCGGGATCTGCCGCTTCGGGATCTGCGGATTCCGGATCGACCGCCTCCGGCTCCGACGAATCCACAACCGCCGGATCCGACGACCGGCAGTAGACGCCACCGCACCACCTTGCGGAGAGCGCTCGGTCCTCATACCTAGATCTGCTAGGGTCACCGTTATCCATAGAACCTCTAGGTATGAGGACGACATGTTCATCGAGAAGGATCTGGTGGCCGCGTCCGCCACCCCGCTCGTGCTCGGCATCCTCGCCGAGGGCGAGTCGTACGGGTATGCGATCATCAAACGCGTCAACGAGCTGTCGCAGGGCCGGATGCAGTGGACCGACGGGATGCTCTATCCCCTCCTGCACCGTCTCGAGCGGGCGGGGCACGTGTCCGCCACCTGGCGTGTCGCCGACAACGGGCGGCGCCGCAAGCACTACGCCATCACCGACGCGGGCCGGGAAGTCCTCACCGAACGGGCGGCGCAGTGGACGGTCGTCGCAGAGGCCCTGCACCAGGTGTGGCAGTCGGCCCAGTTGCCTCCCGCCGTCGCGCCGGGGTGGTCGTGATGACACTCGACGCACATCTCGAGGACCGGATCGCCGGCTGGCGCATCTACGTCGCCGACCATCGGGTCATCTCGTCCTCGGACATCGACGAGATGGAAGATCATCTGCGGGAACAGATCTCGGACCTCGTGTCGGTCGGACTGACGGCCGACGAGGCATTCCTCGTCGCGGTCGGCCGGATGGGTGGTCTCGACGAGGTCTCCCGCGAGTTCGCCCAGGAACACTCCGACCGGCTGTGGAAGCAGCTCGTCCTCACCGGTGGCGGTCGCGGTGAGGAGTCCGGAACCCCGCGTCGCCGTAGGGAACTCCCGGTCGTCCTCGCCTGCGCGCTCGGTGCCGGTCTGGCCGTCCGGGCCGGATTCGAGTGGCTCTCCGATAACGCACTGGTGCGCAACGCCGCCGTGCTCATGCTGCCCTTCCTCACGCTGTATTTCGCATGGAAGCGTCAGATGAGTCCGAAGAGCAGTGCGCTCCTTGCCGTTCCGTTCGTCCTCGTGGCGATCGCGCTCAACGTCTTCCCGTTCGAACCGGGCGGCGCCACCGAGATCATCGCGGCGATCCACGCCCCGGTGGTCCTGTGGTTCGTCGTCGGTGCGGCCTATGTCGCAGGGCAGTGGCGATCCCATCGCCGTCGCATGGACTTCGTGCGCTTCACCGGGGAGTTCGCCGTGTACCTGGCGCTGCTCGCGCTCGGCGGCGGCGTGCTCATGGGGCTGACCGCGGGTGCCTTCAGCGCCCTGGGGATCGATATCGAACCGTTCTTCGAACAGTGGATCGTCCCGTTCGGGCCGGCCGGAGCGATCGTCGTCGCGGCCTGGCTCGTCGAGGCGAAGCAGCAGGTCGTGGAGAACATCGCTCCCGTTCTCACCCGGGTCTTCACGCCCGTCACGATCCTCATGCTGGTCGCGCTGTTCGTCGCGGTGATCGCGTCCCACAGCGTCGTCGACGTCGACCGGGGCCTGCTGATCCTCATGGACCTGATCCTCGTGCTCGTCCTCGGACTTCTGCTCTACTCGATCTCCGCCCGCGACCCGCACGCCGCACCGGACGTCTTCGATCTGCTGCAGGTGATGCTGATCGCCGCGGCGCTCGCCGTCGACCTGCTGATGCTCACCGCGATGGCCACCCGCATCGCCGAGTTCGGCTTCACCGCCAACAAGGTCACCGCCCTCGGTCTGAACCTCGTCCTCCTGGTGAACCTCGTGTGGGCGGCGTGGCTCGGCATCTCGTTCCTGCGGGGCCGCACGGGTTTCGCGGCGGTCGAGCGGTGGCAGATGCGCTACCTGCCCGTCTACTGCGGGTGGGCGGCACTGGCGGTCGTCGCGATCCCGCCGCTCTTCCGGTTCGTGTGAGCGCTCTCGACTCGGGACTACCATGCCCAGGACGGACGCGGTGCCCACGTACACGATGAGGCAACTCGCTCTCGTCTGCGATCACCGACCAGAAGGCCCTCGCGGTCAAGTTCCTCGTCCGGCAGCGCGCCCAAGGCGTCAAGCTCACACCGACCGGTCACGCGGTGCTCGAGCGGGCGAAGATGCTGCTGCACCACGCGAGCGAACTCGAGAGCGACGCGCGGTCGGAGGCGGGCCGACATCGTCGGTCCGGTGGCGGTGGGGTGTTATCTCTCCCTCGCGCCGACATCGACTTCCGTGAGGACACCCAGAACCGTCTACGGATGCTGCTCGACTCGCACGACCTCGACGTGGCCTTCCTCTACGACCTCGATCTCGAACCGGGACTCGAGACGTCGCTGAACGACGCGCGGAACCGGATTCGCCGTGCTCGGGCCCGGCCCGCCGAGCAGGTCACCGAGGACGACCAGCGTCGTGAGAACGTCTGGCTCGGCCTGTCGATCACCCTGGACCAGGCCCCTGAGGACGACCGCGAGGGCTTCCTGGCGCGACCCGCGCTGGTGCTCGGCTCGCAGGTCGACCGCCGGCAGTTCGAGGAGGCCATCGCGGCCGCCGCGGACACGTCGCCGCTGCGCGTGGAGGAACTCGCCCCGCAGGCCTGAGCGATCACATCGCTCGTATGTCCGCCCCCGATCACCCCTGCTACCGGGGGGCGGACTGCTGCGCGGGGAGCTACCTCAGCGCGTCGAGTGCCTCGTCGATCGGGACGTCACCGTTGTTGAACTCGATGGTGCGTCCCACCGTCTCCGGTCGCTCGAGCACCGCTGCGGCGACGGCCGCGACGTCGGCGCGCGAGACCTGCCCCTTGTCGCTCGCCCCGTGCCCCTCGATCTCGATGCGGCCGGTGGGCGGGTCGAGGGTCAACGCGCTCGGACCGAGGATCGTCCAGTCGAGGTCGGTACCCCGCAGATGGGTGTCCGCGGCCGACTTGGCCTCGGCATAGGCATAGAAGCTGTTGTCCTCGGGGACGCCGTGGTCGGGGCGGGCCCCGAAGTACGACACCATCACGTACCGGCGGACCCCGGCCTCCTGCGCGGCGGTCATCGAGGCGATCGCCGCGTCGCGGTCCACCGCGTAGGTGCGTTCGGGATTCCCTCCGCCCGCGCCTGCAGACCAGACCACCGCGTCGTGGCCGCGCAGCAGCTCGGTGATCTCGGCGATGTCCATCTTCTCGACGTCGGCGACGACGGGCGTGCCACCGGCAGCGCGGACATCGTCGGCGTGATCGGGATTGCGGATGAATGCGCTGGTCTCGTGACCGGCATCGGCCAGCAGCCGCTCGAGATGCAACGCGACCTTGCCGTGTCCTCCGAAGAGTGCGATTCGTGCCATGGAGACCTCCTGACGATGAAGTGTTTTCCCATGCAGCATGCCCGGAACCGGTCACCGCGAACCATGACGTCCGCCGCCGGGTGACCCGATCAGGCGATGCGTTCGAGTGCGTGGTCGACGAGATACTCCGCGATCGCCATCGACGAGGTGGCTCCGGGCGACGGGGCGTTGCGCAGGTGCACGACCCGTCCGTGCCCGGTGACGACGAAGTCGTCCTCGAGACTTCCGTCGGAGTTCATCGCCTGGGCGCGGATGCCGCGCGGACCCGGCCGCACGTCGTCGACGGTCAGCCCGGGCATGTACGCGGCCGCATCGGCGACGAACCGCCGAGTGCTGCTCGCGGTGCGCAGTTCCCGGCCCGCTGCGGGCAGGTTGTGGGCGGCGAACCGCCAGAAACCGGGCCAGGCGACGGCATCGCGCAGATCCCGCCACGATCCGCGCCCGCCGCGATAGGCCTCGCGGCCGGGGGAGAGGAAGGCGTTGGGTCCCACCATCACCTCACCGTCTATCCGCCGGGTGAGATGCACACCGAGGAACGGATAGCGGGGATCGGGCACCGGATAGATCAACCCGCGCACCTTCGCCGCCGCGTCGGGTTCGAGTAGCAGATAGTCGCCGAGGAACGGGACGATCCGCGGGTCGCGGGTGTCACCCGAGGTGTGGGCGAGGCGGTCGGACTGCAGTCCCGCGCACGTGATCACCAGGTCGAAGGCCAGTTGATCGCCTGGGATGCCGACGACGACCTGCTCGCCCGCCTCACGGATCGCCGTCACGGCGGTACCGGTCCGCACCGTGCCGCCCGCGGCGACGACGTCGTCCGCGAGCGCGCGGGTGACGGCGACGAAATCGATGATCGCCGTGTGCGGGGAATGAAGGGCCGCGATCCCGACGGCGTGCGGTTCGATCGCGGTGATCTCGTCGCCGCCGATGCGTCTGATGCCGGGGACCCCGTTCGCCGTGGCCCGCGAGAAGATCGCGTCGAGCCGGCCGAGGTCCGATTCGTCGAGGGCGACGACGACCTTGCCGCACTCGTCGTAAGGCAGGCCCTTGTCCGTGGTGAACGTCTGCAACAACTCCACCCCACGCCTGCACAACCGGGCCTTGAGGCTGCCGGGTGTGTAGTAGAGGCCGGCGTGGACGACACCACTGTTGTGCCCCGTCTGATGCGCGGCGAGCCGGTCCTCCTTCTCGAACAGAGTGACGTCGGCGTCCGTGAGGGCGAGTCGCCGGGCGGTCGCGGCACCGATGATTCCCCCACCGACCACCGCGACGCGAAGGTTGCGAATACTCAAGGGCCGCTCCCTGTTCTCCGCGGATCGTGACGTCTGTCTGCAGTCCGGCGAGTATATGCCGCGACGCTGTGAGGACGAGCTCTTCTGTCGGATCGCTCGGCGAAATCCCCCGAATGAGGGATGGCCGGGGTGACGAACACCGGTCGAGACTGGACCCACGGAATGGAGAGGTTCACCGAGAACCCTCGGCGATCGGATATCACCATGAAGAAACATCGATCATCTCGTTCCATCGCAGTGCTCCTCGCCGCGTGCGTCGCCGTGGCGGTCGGCGGCGTGGCGTCGGCGGTGCCCACACCCGCCCACCTGCACTTCGGTCAGGCCGTGAGCGTCGGTGACGGAACCGCGCGTGCGTACGCCACCGTCGATGCGAACGGGGCCCCGACCGCCGTCGGTATCCGCTTCTCGCCGGCGGCCCTCGACGGACTGCCCGATGCCGACGAGATGTACATGCTGCACCTGCCCGTTCAGGCATCCGACACGGTGTTCGACCACGTCATGCTGAACTGGAACCCGCGCGGACACGATCCGACCGTGCTGTTCGGGAAGCCCCATTTCGACATGCACTTCTATATGACCGACATGGCGGCGATCGAAGCAATCGACCCGGCCGCACCGGATTACGCCGCTCGCGCGGAACGACTCCCGGACCCGAAGTACATGCCGAGCGACTACGTGACCCCGCCGGGGATGCTCGCATCGCAACTCGCGGTGCCGTTCATGGGTGTGCACTGGCTCGACATCACGGAAGGAATGGTTCCGGGCGTTTACAACTTCACCGAGACGTTCGTCAACGGTTCGTGGGACGGTGACTACACCTTCATGGAGCCCATGATCACGCGGGAGTGGCTGCTGACCCGTCCCACCATCCGCGAACAGATCAAGTTGCCGGCCGCCTATCAGCACTCGGCCTGGTATCCCACCGTCTACAGCGTCGGATTCGACGAGCAGGCGCAGGAATACGACATCGCCCTCGGAGGGATGGTCCCGCGCCAGGAATCCTGACGCGTACCCCATGAGAACCATTGCGGTACAGCAGGAACAGTCACTGCATCTCGGGTGAGGGCGGCAAGGAGGGATCCGTCTCGCGCGCCACCGTCAAGGTTGCCGGACGGCGGATCGAACTCACCGAGGAACTGGCCCGGGTCGAACCCGGCAGAGCCCAGCACTGCCGCAGCGTGAAGAGTCCGATCCGGTACGAGACCGTCTATCGCTTCGAGCCGGTGGAGACGGGAACCCGCGTCACCTTCCACCAGGACACCGAGGACGTCGGGAACTTCTTCGGCAGGTTCACCCAGCCGGTCGTGGAGAAGCTGTACGCGCGCGATGTGCGGAACAACCTCGAACATGCGAAACAGCTTCTGGAGGAGGGAGATGCGATCGAAGGGTGATGCGAAGGATCGACCGGCACCTACCGGACAGGTGCCGGTCCTTCGCGTGCTCGTCAGTGGTCGACGAGCGTCAACACCCGGTCGGCCGCAGCCGACGCACCATCGACGGTTCGGAGACGGGCGCCGAGTTCTGCTGCTGCCGTGCGATAACCGTCGTCGGTCAGCAGCCTCTCCAAGGCCGCGCGTATCTGCTCGGGCGAGGCGGTCTTCCGCAGGCGGATTCCAGCCCCCGCCTTCGCGACCTCACGACCGATGATCGCCTGATCCGTCACCGCCGACATGGGCATGATCAGTATCGGAAGTCCGTGTGCGAGAGCCCGGAAGGCCGTCGCGTGCCCGCCGTGCCCGACGACCGCCGAACAGGTCGGCATCAGCTCGTGGTGCGGGACGTACCGGTGGACGGTCGCATTGGATGGTACGCGCAACCCGGTAGGGTCGATCGCCGGCCCGGTCGTGACGACGAACTCCGCGTCCATCTCCGCGGCGGCGTCGAAGATGTTCTGGTAAGTGCGGCGCTGACCCGGGAAGCCGGCGGTGCTCAGACTGACCAGCACGCGCGGCGGTGTTCGACCGACCGCCGCGGCCTTCGCGTCGTGGATCGCACCGGTCCAGGTCAGCGAGCCGTCCGTGCGCCGTCGCGCGGCCGGGTCGAGCACTCGGTCCGAGCACACGAGTCGCATGTCGGCCTGTTCCCACAGTCGCTTCGGACCCAGGCCGCGTAGTCGCGAACCGATCCCGAACGGTCCGTGCCGGAAGGCGCCGTCGAATGCGGCGAAGAAGGAATGGAACAGCACCACGTACGGCACCCCGGTGCGCGCCGCAGCGTCCTGGGCGTTGAACAGCATGCAATCGACGATCACCAGATCGGTCGGCTCCCCGGCGATCTCGTCCTCCACATCCCATGCGACGGCGGGGTCGGTCATCATGGCGTAGGCCATGGTCAGCACTTTCGGGGTGCTCAGTTCTACGTGCGGGGTCCAGGTCGGCGAGTGCCGGTAGCCGCAGAAGACGAGGCAGGCATCCTCCGCGACCTTCCGTTGCGATTCGTGACCGAGAACCCGAACGTGATGTCCGCGGCGGTGCAACTCGCATCCGAGCGCTGCTTCGGGCGGGTAGTTCCCGCCGCCTTCCAGTGTGACGATCAGGATGCGTGCCACGGCTCACCTCTTCCGATGTGCACCGACCGGGACGCTCGTCGGCGCCGGTTTCTCGACGAACCACCCGTCCGGCCCGATCTCCGTACCGACCCGGGGGAGGCAGTGCGTGAAGAACAGTCGTGCGACGAGTTCCTGCCGACTGTTCACGCCCGTCTTCGCATAGATGCTCTTCAGGTGGTCCTGCACGGTGTACGGGCTGACGAACAGTCCACGCGCGATCTCGGTGCGTGTCTCTCCCGCAAGAACGCGGGCGAGGACATCGGTCTCCCGTTCGGTGAGACCGTGAAGGGCGGCGGTCAGAGCCACGAGCTGACCGGGCTGCGCGGGTTCGATCGCGACGACGATCCGGGCCGATTCTCCTCGGCCGTCCAGCGACCCGGCCCGCAGGACGAGCCACTGACCGTCCTCCGTACGGACACGGACGACGCGCGCGGCGGCCCCTTCGTAGCGGAAACGGACGGCGACCACTACGGCCGGGAGCATGAAGGCGCCTTCGGCACCGAGTCGCTCGAGATACTCCACCGCCTGCGGAGTAGCCGATTCGATCTCGTTGTCCGCGCCCACCACCACGACCGCGGGACCGGAACCGCCGGGTGATGCGTCCGCCGCGAGTCGAGGGGATTCGCGGAGCAACGACAACCGCAGTCCGTCGCCGATCTCGCCCACGCATCCTGCGAGTGCTGCCACATCGTCGGCGTCGAAGCGTCGGCCGGGGGCGCGCATGAGAGTGCCGCCGCCCCAGACGCGCCCGTCACGGCCCCGGAAGACGAGGCGCACCTCGTCGTCCATTCCCTGCGGTTCGAGGATCTCGCTGTAGGGCAAGGAATCGCGGATGTCGCAGTCGATCGCCTCGCGGATCGTCTGGACACCGGTGCGCGTCCGGGCGAGCTTGCAGTAGGTGTTCGCGAAGCGCGACGTGCCGTACTCGATGTGTGCCACCGTCTTCGCGGCACGACCGGGCGGGGCGTCGGCGCCGAGCATGGTCACGGACGTGAACAACATGCTCGCCGGATCGACGAGAGCGATGCATCCGATGTCGTAGTGGATACGCCGCCGGATCGTGTCGAGGACGGCGTGCCGGAACTCGACCGGGTCGGCGGTTCCGAGTGCGATGTCCCGAACCTCGCTGCGGAGCGCCGACGCCTGCCGTGACGCGGTCATATTTTCAGTATGTGCTGGTCACGGTCGCTCCGGTACCTTTCGGTGCGGGACGAACGACGTATATACGGCGAATGCCGCCCCCGATCGGTGATCGGGGACGGCATTGTCCGGAACGGGACGAATTGCTCTGCAGCGCTGTGTGAGTGCTCAGCGGTTGCGGTCGGAGCTGTAGCGCCGGAGCCAGTCGGTGTACTTGTAGCTCGAGGTGTCGCGGGTGCGGAACAGCTCGTTGCGGGCCTCGCGACCGGCACCGTCGAGGTGCCACAGGTCGCCCCACATGCGTCCGGTGGTGAGGATGCGGTCGGTCGCGGAGCCGTCGGCGTCACCGGCGGAGAACTCACGCCGCCGCGCTGGCTCTGAGGTTTCCACACGTACGAACGACGAAGGCTCTTCCATCCCGGAGAGGATGGAAGAGCCTTCGCCCTTTTACGGGACGGACCGATCAGCGCGGATCGCGCTCGCAGCCGATCCCGTCGTTGTCGCGGTCGAGGCGCGGTGCGTATCCGGGGTCGTTGCGGTGGACCGGAGCAGCGCCCGCGTTCCAGGCCTCGGTGCAGTTCTTGAACCCGCCGCTCGGTGCGGACGGAGCCGGACGGGGAGCCGGGGGAGCCGGTGCCACCTGCGGAGCCGGGCCGGCCTGAGGTGCCGGCGGGGACGGGGGAGCCGGAGGTGCCGGAGGTGCCGGCGGCGGAGCGAACGGATTGAACGATCCGCTCGGAACGAGATCGGCGATGCCCTTCGGGAGCAGGTCCACGAGAGGGAAGGCGGTGGCGGTCGAGGGTGCGGCGACCGTCAGGGCCACACACCCCAGCGTCGCAGCGACGATGCGGCGGAACTTCATGCGCGAGGCCTTTCTGTACTTCGTCCGGATCCGATTTGCCGGATCCGATCGAAATGTCGGCCTGGACGGCGCGGGTGTTACGTCGCCCGGTCGCAGACGACGATCGGCCCGCTCGCGACCGGATGTCGCGAACGGGCCGATGTACTCCGGGCCTGCCGGGGGACGGCCCGGATGCCTGTCGTACGCCGGGATCAGCCGGCGTCGGTCCATCTGCCGGGATCAGCCGGCGTCGGTCCATCTGCCGGCTCAGCCGGCGTCGGTCCATCTGCCGGCTCAGCCGGCGTCGGTCCATCTGCCGGCTCAGCCGGCGTCGGCCTCCTCGAACGCCACGACCACCTTCGGGTCGATCCGCATGACGGTGTACCCCGCCACCGCTCCGGCGCCGAAGCCGGGAGCGAAGATGCGCACCGGTTCTGTGATGACCCCCTCGCGGACGGCGTCGTGGATCGCGAGTGGGATGCTCGCCGACGACGTGTTGCCGACCTTCTCGATGTTGAAGTACAACCGGTCGGCCGAGAGTCCGGCGTTCGCGGCAAGCTCGATGACCATCGTCTTGTTCGCCTGATGGGGAACGATGAGATCGATGTCGTCGAGCAGCGAACGCTCGGCGTCGTCGGGAGACGGGAGGGCCTTGATCTCGTCGAGCATCTGCGCCAGATAACGACCGGCGAGCGTCTTCACCTCGGGTCCGTAGACCGTGATGAAGTTGTCGAAGTCCGGGTTCGGCCAGATGATCGAGTTGACCTCGCTCGTCGGGCCGCTCGCGTAGCTGTTGAAGAACTCGAGATCGGGTGCCTCGCCCTCGGCGGCCGGCGAGATGACCATCGCCGCGGCGCCGTCACCGAAGATCATCCGGGACGGCCGGACGGTGCCGATCTTGTCCGAGAACTTCTCGACGCACACCACGAGGACGGGGCGCTTGACCTGCTGCAGGATGCGGGTCGCCTCGGCCAGGCCGTAGGGCATTCCCGCGCACGCCGCGATCAGGTCGAACGAGGCATGGGTCTGCCCGATGCCCAGTTCGCCCGAGATCCACGTGGCCAGCGACGGGATCAGCCGACCGCTCGTGCACGTGCAGGTGATGACCGCGCCGATGTCCTGCGGGCCGACTCCGGCGTGGGTGATCGCCTGCTTCGCCGCCGTCAGGGCCAGGTCCTCGAAGGTTCCCGAGGTGTACCGGCGCTGCTCGATCCCGGTCTTGGCCGTGATCTCGTCGGCCGACATGGGCGACCAGTTGTAGGCGGTGTTACGGATCAGGTCCTCGTTGGTGCACACCTGGTCGCCGTGCGCGACCGCGATCGCATCGATGCGGGGTGCGATCGCGAACTCCGAGCGCACGTCGACGGCCGGGTAGGGCGCAGACGGTGCCACCGGTTCGTGCCGCGTGTACGAGGTGGCCTTACGGGTCTTGCCCGACATGACCCGGTTGATGAACCGCTGGACCTCGCGATTGCGCGGATGGGAGGCCACGACGTAGTCGTCGTCCTTCAGGTCCGCGACCCGGACGAGTTCGGTTTCGCTTCCGTCCCAGGGCTGCTGGTTGTGCAGAACCATCGACCAGCGGCTCAGTGCCTCGAGTTCGGCGACGTCCTCGTGACAGTCGAGGATCTCGTCGTATCCGAAGACGGGGTGGTTCGGATCGTAGTGGCGAACACGCAGGGTGATGTTCTCCGGATCGGAGATCAGCTGTGGCACGGTCGGTTTGACCGTGGGCAGGTCGCCGGCGAAGTGACGACGCGAACCGAAGACCGCGAAGAGTCGATCGAAGATGTGGTCCTCGGCGGCACTGTCCCATGCGCGGGGGAGAGCGCGGTAGGCCTCCTCGACCGCCCCCAGCCGCTCTTCGGCCTCGGGCCAGGGAGTCAGACGAGGCATGTAGACGTCGTCGCGGTTGCGGGGAACGTCGCCCCAGCGAATGACGCGCCGCTCGAACATCATCAGCGGGAATCGGTCGGCCCAGAAGACGTTCAGGGCCATGTCCCGCATGATCTCGAACTTCGAGGCGTACTTGCCCAGTTCGTGCCGGGAGAGGATCTCCGAGACCGTGGGTGCCTTGGTGTCGAAGTCGCGTCGGATGACGGCGTCGAGGTGGTCGACGCTGCTCAGCGTGGAGAAGTCGAGTTCGGGAACGAAATTGGAGGGGAAGACAATTCGGCCGTGCCGATTGAGCTCGAATGGCTGCATGTGCGAGGGGACCGTTCGATTCGAAGTAGTGGGTGGGGAGACCGGATCACATGTCCAGGCCGCCGTTGACGCCCCATACCTGACCGGTGATGTACGAGGAGGCGTCCGCGGCGAGGAAGTGCACGACCCGGGCGATCTCCTGCGGGTCGGCCAGTCGTTTCACGGGGATGGTGTCGGTGATGCGTGCGAGAACCTTCTCGGGGATGGCCTCGACCATCTCGGTGGCGACGAAGCCCGGGGTGACGGTGTTGACGGTGACGCCGATGCCGTTCGGGTCCAGCTTGTCGTTCTTGGCCAGGTAGAAGGCCGCTTCCTTGGCGAGGGTCTTGGTGAGACCGAACAGGCCGGCCTTCGATGCCGCGTAGTTGGCCTGGCCGATGTTGCCGGTCTCGCCGATGACGGAGGAGACGTTGACGATGCGTCCGGTGCCACGCTCGAGCATGTGGCGCAGTGCGGCCTGCGCCAGGTAGAACGCACCCGAGAGGTTCACGCCGATGACGGTGTCCCAGTCCTCGTCCTGCATCTTCAGCACCGTGCGGTCGATGGTGATGCCGGCGTTGTTGATCAGGATGTCGAGACGGCCGTGCGTTTCGATGACCTCGTCGACGGTGCGTCGGCAGTCGTCGGCGTTCGCGACGTCACCGCGGTGCACCGAGTAACGGACGTCCTTGCGGCCCGTCTCGTTCAGGTCTGCGAGGAACTGATCCGCCTGGGCGGTGTTGCGTCCGTAGCCTGCGGCGACGGTGGCGCCCTGGCTCGCCAGGCTGCGGCTGATCGCCGCACCGATGCCGCGCGTGCCGCCGGTGACGAAGGCGACGCGTCCGCGGAGCTTGTTTCCGCCGGCAGCGATCTGCGAGCTGGGTTCGATGGTGCTGGTCATGCTGATCTCCTCGCTGTGCGAGGGGGCGACGGGCGCGGCTGTTCGCCGACGTCGCACAAACGCCCCCTGCGCGTTGATTTCTCTGTGGGGGAGCACGTTTCGGATCCCCCTGACTCGAACGCGTGTCCCCTGAAACGAGCCTTCATCGGCTCACAACTCCCTGCGGCACCAATCATGCACCACCTCGATGATGTTGTCACCAGAAACAATTCGAGTCTCGAATTTCGTCAATTTGTCCGAATAGTTCGAGAAGTATTGGAGCACAATCATATTCGACGAAGATTCGGGGTTACCCCACGGTACGAACATGCTGAATGTTCGTATCCATCCGGACGTACAGCCTGCACGAATCGGACTGCTCCAGAATGGCACAACGTGCTACCGGGGAGTCAGGTACAACTGTGTGCACATGACGTGGACGCGAACGTGTTTCGCGCATGGTCCCGAAAGTAATTGCAGATGAAGGGATTCGGAGTCGATTTCCTACCGTGGGCGGTCGCTTGACGCCTGTCGGGGAGAGACGCACTCCGTGCCGCCGAAGCTCGACCAAGACGAGCTCGTTGGTATTCCCCGTTCGAGAACGCGCCACACCTGGCGTCGGTGTGATTCTCGACACTACAGAGGGTCGTTGTGGCGAAGCACGGGTCTTTCCGGCGATGAGAGGATGGCCCCGTGAGCAACACTCGTCTTGTCGAAACACCGGTGGCCGAACTCGAGGTACGTCTCGACGGGGAAGGGCCGGCAGTCGTCCTGCTGCCCTCCCTCGGGCGCGACTCCTACGAATTCGATCCGATCGCGAGCGACCTCGCCTCAGCGGGATTCACCGCTCTGCGACCGCAACCCCGGGGTATCGGCAGCAGCCGCGGACCCATGACCGGTCTCGACCTGCACGATCTCGCGGGCGACGTCGCCGCCGTCATCGAGCATTTCGACGCCGCTCCCGCTGTTGTGGCCGGTCATGCGTTCGGGCACTACGTGGCCCGGGTACTCGCCGCCGACCGGCCCGAACTCGTCCGGGGGGTCGCCGTGCTCGCCGCCGGGGCCCGCCGGTTTCCGGCTTCGCTGACCGAGCGTGTCGCCAAGTGCTCCGACCTCTCGCTTCCCGACCACGAACGACTCGTGCACCTGCGCGACGTCTTCTTCGCCGCAGGACACGATCCGGCGGTGTGGCTCGACGGGTGGTGGCCCGACGCGATCGTGTCGCAGCGGGCAGCGATGGCCGCGACCGACAAGGAATCGTGGTGGACGGTGGCGCCGTCACCTCTGCTCGACGTACAAGCAGGAGAGGACGTTTTCCGGCCCGCGGAGACCCGAGGTGAGCTCGTCGACGAGTTCGGGAGTGAACTCGTCTCCACGGCCGTCGTGCCGGCTTGCGGGCACGCCCTCGTCCCGGAGGCTCCTCACGAGGTAGCCAGGATCCTGGTCGAGTGGATCCGTACGCGTCTCGGATGAAGGTTTCGTCATCTTCGGCTCATCGACCCCTCATCGTCGTGCGCCAAAGTTACCGGTGACCAGGACGAACACCGAGTCGAGGAGAACGATCATGGCGATGAGCCGCACCGCATGGGCCGTGACCGCTGTAGCGGTCGCGATGACGGCCGGCACCGTCGGTTTCGTGTCGGCGAACCGAGGTGAGTCCGCTCCCTCCGAACCGTCGTCGTTCACCGTCGCCCGCGTGGTGGACGAGACGACGACCGGCGGCCCGGATGGAACTGTTCGGGCGGGCGTCGACCCGGCCCGGGATGCGGGGCCGGGTGACCTGCCCACCGACATCCCCTACATCGACGTCACGAGCTGCGACGCGTGGTTCGAGGACTGGGACGACACGGTGCCGGACCACGTCGAGGACTTCTACGACGCGTGGGACGACCGCTGTGACGATGTGCACGACGACGACCGGGACGACGACCGGGACGACGATCACGACGACTGACCCGCACGACGGCCCCACGACGACGAGACCCCACCGGAAGTGTTCCGGTGGGGTCTCGCTCTCGTTGCGTGGGTTACGCGAGCGTGCGTGCCATGCCGCGCTCGACGGCCGCGATGATCTGCGGCCGCAGCTCGACCGCCGGCACGATCGCGTCGACCGAGCCGACCTGCTGTGCGCGCTGGATGTTGTGGATCGCCTCGAACTCGGCTGCCACCTCACCGAGCTTCTCCGACCGCACCGCGGTGCGCAGAGCGGTGAGCTCGACGCCCAGTCGTGCCTTGTCGCCGTCCTCGGCGGCCCGCAGCTGCGCCTCGAGTTCCACGACCCGCGGATCGCTCGCGGTGCGCTTGTTGACGTCGCGGGTGAAGACCACCGCAGCCGCCGGAGCGCCACCGAGCACCGAGGCGAACGAACCCTCCACGGCGAGGACTTCCATGTTCTCGTTCAGTGCGCCCGAGAACACCACGAAGGCACCACCGTGGTAGCGGGAGACCACGACGAACACGATCGGACCGTCGAAGTTGACGATGGCCCGGCCGATCTCGGCGCCGTACTCGAGCTGCAGGTTGCGCAGCGACTCGGGGGAGCCGTCGAAGCCCGACAGGTTGGCGAGCACCACGAGCGGACGGTTGCCGCTCGCCGCGTTGATCGCCCGTGCCGTCTTCTTCGACGACTTGGGGAACAGCGTGCCCGAGGTCCACTGGTCCGGTCCGTCGGCGGGGAACCAGCCCTTGCGCGGGATCGCGCGGGACTCGATGCCGATGACCGTCACCGGGTTTCCGCCCAGGTGCGCGTCGAACACGACCGAGGTGTCGGCGTCGGCCATGTCGGCCCACCGTTCGAGCACAGCGTGGTCCTGGTCGACCACCGAGCGCATCACCGTACGGATGTCGAACGGCTTCTTGCGATCCGGGTTGGTCTCGGACGAGAAGATGTCGCCCACGGTGGTGAAGTCGCTGGACGGATGCACGTGCGGGTACACGCACACGTTGCGGTCGACCGGGTCGGTGGACGCGGCCTTGCGCGGGAAGCGCTCGCCCGGCGCGACGTAGGCGTGGGCGTAGTGCGCGAACAGCGTCTCGATGGCGGCCCTGAGGTTGGGAGCCCAGTACTGCGCCTGACCGTTGGGGCCCATGACGCGGTCGTAGCCACCGATACCGAAGTTGTCCTCGGCGGAGACGCCACCCGAGTAATCGAGCGACTGCTTGCCGGTGAGCACCATGGCGCTGTCCGGGGTCATCACGAGGATGCCCTTGGTGTGCATGAGCATCGTCGCCTCGGCGTTCCAGTACGGCTGCGCGCCGACATTGATGCCGGTGACCACGACGTTGATCTCGCCGCCGTTCTGCGTGAATGTGATGATGCGACGCAGACCGCGCGACACCCAGTCCATGTTCTCGGTGCCCGAGTCCATGGAGATCGTCGCGCCGGACGACAGCGCGAACCACTCGACGGGAGCGTTCAGGCTCTCCGCCAGGTCGATCGCGGCGACCACACGGGAGCACTCGGCCTCCGCGACGGTGCCCAGCGCCTTGGTGGGATCACCGAACAGCGTGACGCGCTTCATGCCCTCGGGGTACCGCGGGGTCGGGGTGTCGACGACGCCGACGATCAGACCCGCGGTGTTGCGGCCGTAGGGGCGGTCGACGGGCACGAGGGTGCCCTGCTCGTCGAAGTCGTACTCGACGAAGGTGCCCTCGCCGCCGGTGAGCAGCGGGATCAGCTCGTACGGGTAGACGGTGCCGCGGGCACGGGACCGCTGGACCTTCTGGGTGTACTCGTCGAGCGGCTTCAGCGGCTCCTTCGGCGGCTCGGTGACCCGCACGATGACGCCCGCACCGGAGCGGTACGAGAAGCGCAGGGCGACCTCGCGTGCCGGCTCGTCCTGGCGATCACGCCACGACCCGATGACGGTGATCTCCTCGAGTCCGGCACCCACGGTCAGCGGCGCGGCGTTGCGGCCGATGCGGCGCAGGTCCTCCATGTCGAGATCGACGGCGGGCCACACGTAGAGCACCACGCGGTTCGCGTCGAGACGTCGCCCGCCGCGGTTGGCCTGGGCGCGTCGCATGCCGTCGAGCGAGCTCGCGAGAGCGCGTTCGAAGGCCGGCAGTCCGACGATGCGACCGGACTCGTCGCGCTGCGGCGTCAGGTCGCGCACCTCGGCGAGGGCGATGAACCGCTCATCGGACGGATTGTCCTGCGACACCAGGTGATACAGGTAGGTGTCCGGGTTGGCGGGCAGGCGGGTGCCGTCGAAGTTCTTCAGGCGCCACAGATCCAGACGCTGACCCGTGAGCGGGTGGATGTCGCGGATGTTGGTCTCCTCCGCGTATCCGGTCTCGTAGGGGCGGAAGGTGAACACGTGCTCTTCGGCCGTGTCGGTGTGGCAGACCGTCACGGTCACGCGACGGGCCACGCCGGTCACCGGGCGTGCGGCGAGTTCGGCGCGCAGCGCGTCGGCCTGGGCGTCGGCATCGGCCGGAGCGTCGTCCCACGCGAGGTACAGGTCGATCACGAGGTTCTTCGTGTCGGGAACCGAGGCCGCCGACTCCTCGACGGCGTCGAGCAGCGACGCGAACTCGGCCTGCGGGGCCTCGGCGGAGATCAGGTACAGGCGCGTGCCGCGCAGATCGAAGTTGCCGGTGACGAACTGGTGTCCGCCGACGGTGCACGAACGCACGTCCTCGAGGGTGCGGATCTTGTACGCCCGGCGAGCGATGACCTCGAGCAGCGGGCCCGGAACGGTCTCCGGACGCGTGATCTGCTGTGCGAGAAGGTCGATCAGTGGCTCGGGTGTGGCGACCAGCGAATCGATGCGCTGCGCGTAGTCCGTCGCCTGCGGATGCTCGGCGAGGTACGCGAGCGAACCGCGGACCCCGTCGTAGACCTGCTCGCGGGCCTTGCGGATCACCGGCTCCTCGAAGTAGCGGTACCGCAGGTTGCGGGCGGTGTCGCCGATGACCGGGAAGCGGACCTGGGTCGCGACGATCAGCCGGTCGAGGACTTCGTTGAGCTCGTGGGAGATCCCCACCTCGGTGTCGTCGCGCTCGACCCAGCGGTCGAGCAGCGAGGTGACCACGGGGACGTGGGCCTCGATGCGCTCGAGCGCGAGGAACAACCGATAGACGGCCTCCTCGAGCTCCAGGGTGCGATCGAGTTCCAGGACGTCGTAGTGCCGCAGGGCACGGGCGAGACGCGCGCGGAAGCTGTCGGGCAGACCCCCGACCTCCACGTCGAGCGACTGCAGGTAGCCGTGGAAGAACTCGCGGGGGCTGTGGACCCGGTCGTCGCTGTTCTTCTCCTCCTCGGTCGGACGGTTGCGCGACAGTTCGCACACGTCCGCGAAGGTCGTCAGCAGCGAGAGCTCGGCGCGGACGAGCGCGCACGAGTCGACCGAGCCGGAGAGACGCTCGTACTCGGCGAGCAGTGCCGCGGTGCGCTTGGCGGACACGTCGTATCCGGTGACCAGAGCGGCGAGCGAGTCGAGGCGAGCGAGTGCGTCGGCGGCGACATCGTCGCTGAGCGAGGGCGCCGGTGCAGCGAACTCCACGCGCTCGACGGTCTCGGTGACGACCTCCTCGACGATCTGGTCGACCCGCAGAAGCGGGGCGCCTGCGTCGACCTGCGCGTTGACGACGGCGAGGATCTCGCGGACCTTGCCGGCGAAGGGAGCGCGGACCGCGGTCTCCATCTTCATCGACTCGAGCACGACGAGGGTCTGACCGGCCTCGACCTCGTCACCGACGGCGACGGGAACCGCGACGACCACGGCCGGGGCAGGGGTGCGCACCACGCCGGCCTCGTCCTGGCTGATCTGGTGGCTGATGCCGTCGACCTCGACGAGGAAGTGGGCCGGACCGGCGATCGACACCACGTTGTGGCGGCGTCCGCCGAGGGTCAGGCGCGACTCGTAGTCGCCCAGCCGCTCGACGTCGACGTCGAACTCGGCGGAACCGGTGTCGACCCGGTAGCGGTGCGGGCCGACCTGGCCGACGACGAGCTCGTAGGCCTGGCCCTGGTAGCTCAGCTCGATCTTGCGTCCGACGGCGTGTCCGGCACGCGGGCGACCGCCGCGGGCGGAGGCGAGGAAGGCGGAGCGCTCGTGGGCCTCGTCGGTGTCGTAGACGTCGACGGCCGTCGCGATCAGAGCGACGTCGGCGACCTTGGACGGACCGGTCTCGGTGCCGGCGCCGGTGCGGTCGAGCCAGCCGGTGTCGGCGGAGGCGTCGATGACCTCGGGACGGTCGAGCAGGTCGAGCAGGAACGACTTGGTCGTCGTGCCGCCGTCGAGGACGACGGTGGTCTCGCGCAGAGCGGTGCGCAGGCGGGCGAGTGCCTCGTCGCGGTCGCGGCCCCACGCGATGATTTTGGCGACCATGGAGTCGTAGTCGGGCGGAATGACGTCGCCCTGGGCGATGCCGGTGTCGACACGCAGACCGGAGCCGAGCGGGAACTTGAGCAGCTGCACGGTGCCGGGAGCGGGTGCGAAGCCGTTGGCGGCGTCCTCGGCGTTCAGACGGGCCTCGACGGCGTGCCCGAACTCGCCGGGGCACTCGCCGGGAAGCTTCTCGCCGGAGGCGACGAGGATCTGCAGCTTGACGAGGTCGATGCCGGTCGTGGCCTCGGTGATGGGGTGCTCGACCTGGAGACGCGTGTTGACCTCGAGGAAGGTGAAGATCTTCAGGTCGGGCTGGTAGAGGTACTCGACGGTGCCGGCACCGGCGTAGCCGGCGGCGCGGACGAGATCGGCCGAGACCGTGCGCAGGTGGTCGGACTGCTCCTTGGTGAGCAGCGGCGAGGCGGACTCCTCGATGACCTTCTGGTTCTTGCGCTGGATCGAGCAGTCGCGCACGCCCGGGGCCCAGACGTTGCCGTGCTTGTCGGCGATGACCTGGACCTCGACGTGGCGTGCGTCGGTGACGAGACGCTCGATGAACACGACGGGGTCGCCGAAGGAACGCTCGGCCTCACCCTGGGTGCGCTCGAGGGCGAGCTCGAGCTCGTCTTCGGCGTAGACCTTGCGGATGCCACGGCCACCGCCGCCGGAGCGGGCCTTGATGATCAGCGGGTAGCCGATGGCCTGCGCGTGGCGGCGCGCGTCGGCGCGGGAATCGACCGGTCCACCGGACCACGGTGCGACGGGAACGCCGACCTTCTCGGCGAGGAGTTTCGCCTCGACCTTGTCGCCGAGCAGACGCATGGCGTCGGCGGAGGGACCGATGAAGGTGATCCCGAGGCGGGCGCACAGCTCGGCGAAGGCGGGGTCCTCGGCGACGAAGCCCCAGCCGACCCAGACGGCGTCGGCCTTCGCCTCGAGGAGCGCGCGCTCGAGTTCTGCATGATCGAGGTAGGGGGTCGCCGCCGTCGTCGACGGCCGGAGGGTCACTCCTTCGTCGGCCTGACGGACGAACATCGCCCGTCGCTCGGCATCGGTGTGCAGAGCGATCGTCTTGATGTCGTAGCCGTGCTCGGAGTTGAGCTCCCGGACTGCCCGGATGAGGCGTACGGCCGCCTCACCGCGATTGACCACTGCGATCCGCTTGAACATACTCGTTGCCACCGTTCTCCATGGTTTGTGCACGCATCGGGCGCGCGTCTCGAAGCTCCACCCCAATGAGGAAGTCAAACTAACCGGTCCTACCTTCCACGTCTCGTGTTGGCGACGCGAGCGGGAACATGTAGCGGTCGGCTCCTCGTGGTTGGCATGGGCATGCGTGTTCGTCGTCGATCCACCGGGCAACATCCGCGGTGTCCGAAGGACCGTTTCGAACAGGTCTCCGCAGCTACGGCCGTCGGTTGCGACGGTCACGTCCCCCTGGGCGAAGGCTCCGTTCGGATTACAGCATGGAGGAAACATGAGGGTTTGTCACGTTTTGCTTCCATGCGGGGCGATCGGCGGCGCCCTCGTGGCCGACTTCTCTCACAGGCATTCGCGCGCAGAGGATTTCGCTCGGGAACGGGTGTCGGGGAGGGGGTCTCCGGTCCCGGAGGCCGCCGGTACTGTGCAGTAACACCGATCGGTAACTTCCTGAGGGGTCAGGGATCCGTCGCCGGCGTCCTCTCGCTTCTGCTGGTACGCAACGGTTTTCGCGCGCCCCCGTCTCGGGCGCGATCCGGGATCGGGCAAATCGTTCGGAGCTACCTCGATAATGCTGTGACATCCGTCACGAAGGGCGAAAAGGTGAAGGTCTCAACCGAACCGGAGCGCGGCCGTGGACGTGTGGGATCGTGCCCGTCGAGTGCCCGGGATCGGGGCCGTTACCGGGCATTTCTCCGAGCCCGCGCGGAATCTGGAACAGTGGACGGTGCATGCCTGCGGACGAGCCGCGAGGAGGATCCCCGTGTCCGAAGCCGATCGACCCCACCTCCCGGGGCGCGACGACGCGCCCGGCCGGGACATCCCGTCGGTGGACCGGCGGACACGTATCGCCGGGCAGGTCCGCCGGTGGTGCGAGACCGGCAGTATCGAGGGCGGGCACGCTCCTCTGTCGGACGCCGCGGCGGTCGCACTGGCCGCCGGCTACCTCGACGAATCGGCACGTGCTGTGCTGGCGAACCGCCGGCGCGTCGGGCGCCGGTTGCCCACCCTCGACGGATTCGGTGAGCTGCGCCGCCTGTCCGACGAGCACGCCCGCCTCCGCACACGGATCGACGGCCTGCGTCCCGGCGCTGCGCGACTCGCACTCGAATACCGGGCCAACGAGCTCGGCAAACGCATCCGGGCGGCGCGACAGACCGTCGTGCACTCGCCGCTGCACTACGCCCAGGGCGTCCGCGCCGTGCGCCGCGACCGACGCGACGGGCTGCATCTCGAAATCGAACAACGCGAGGCGCTGTTCGCTGCACTGCGACGCACCCCGGCGCCCCTGCCCGTCACGCCCGTCGAGCAGGCCCGGGGAGTGGTGCTCGGTGTCGCCGTCGACCGCGTGGGTCGCTGGTCCGAACGCACCCCGCTGGCCGAGACGGGGCGTCGCGTCGCCGAACGGCTCGGACGCGAGGTGCCCTCCGGCGACGACCGCTTCGTCGACCGCTACGACACCCTGCTATTCCTCGCCGGTTCCCTGTACGACCGCGTCGAGGCATCGGCGGCGTGGCGTTCGGAGTACTTCGAGGTTCAACGAGCCCAGCTCGATCTCGCCGAGGAGCTCACCCAGATCGCGGTGGACACCGTCGCCCTGCGCGACCTGCTCGACGAGTTGCAGTCCGCGATCCGATCGGCGCCCGAGGCGCGGTCCGGTCTCGAATCCCGGGTGGCAGCGCTCGAACCGGTATGGGACCAGATCCTTGCGCGCGTCACCGCGCTCGCGCGCATCGGCGACCTGCTCACGCGCGCGGAGGGCCATCTGCATCTCACACACATCGCGCAGCGGACCGCGAGTCTCGACCAGCGGATCGACGACCTGATCGGCAGATCGGGTGCGCGCGAGTTGTCCGCCGAGAACACCGATTTCGTCGGCGACCAGCTCGGCGCCGCAGCCGAACCGATGGTCGCGCTCCGCAGTGCTCTGTGGACGGACATCGCCGAGCTCACCGCAAAGGAGTAACTCGGAGTTACTGTCATTTGTCACATCGATTCGGCTGCGTTTCGGGTCGTATCCCCGAACTCGTGGAAAGTGACCGTCTTCACTGGTGTATTCGTCCGAACCGGTGGTAGCTTCCTCGCGTCCTATCGGGGGTCGATACACAGGGGGGTGCGGTGGCGTCGCGGTTCGTGCGTACGGGTTTTGCGCTGGCTGTCGCTGCGGTGCTGGGGGTTTCGGGTTGTTCGGGGGCGACGACGAGCGTGTCCGTCGTCGACGACCCGCAGCTCGAGGCCGAGTTCGAATCGGTGCTCGTCTCCGGACAGTCCCGCACGCTCGGGGAGGTCGCGGCCGCAGCGGGTGTCGAGTCGTGGGACCGGATGTACTACTTCCGCGTCCCGGTGCTGATGAGCGAACTCAACCGCGTGATGCACACCCCCGGAGTCACCTGGCGGAACATGCCGGGATCCGATGCCGAAGGGCTCATCGTGTTCGTCTCGGAGGGGCAGATCGTGCGCGCGGTCGCCGACCGCGAGCCGCCGCTGTACCTGAGCGGTTTCGCGACCTCCGATTCGTACGTCACGCCCGACGAACTCGCCGGCATGCCCCGTCTCGCGGTCGAGTCGAGGGGCCGCTGATCCGGTAGCTGTCACCCGGCTGCCTCGTATGTCCGCCTTCGGGTAGTTTTGCTCGCGATATCGAGTAATGAATTTCTTTCCCGAAGAGGTGTGGGGTGGCACGGGTAATCGCGACGATCAACCTGAAAGGTGGCGTCGGCAAGACCACGACGACGGCCGCTCTGGGCGAGTTCATGGCGGCGGAGTTCGGGCAGCGGGTGCTGATGATCGATCTCGACCCGCAGACCAACCTCACCACGATGATGGTGGGGGAGGAACGCTGGCAGGAACTGAACGAACTCGGTCTGACCCTCGCGACGCTCTTCCGTAAGGCGATCACGCCCCACGCCGACGCGTTCGACATCGAGAAGGCCGTCCAGAAGAACGTCTCGCCCGTGCGAGCGGTCCGTGATCTCGACCTGCTCGCGTCGTCGCTGGATCTCATGGACATCCAGAAGGGGCTCACCCACCAGCAGTACGCCGATCCCGGCTCGCACCGTCCCGTCGAGGTGCTGCTCTCCGCTGTCCGGCCCATCGCCGACCGGTACGACTACATCCTGATCGACTGCCCGCCGAATCTCGGGATCCTCACCCTCAACGGATTGCGTCTCGCCGACGGCTATCTCATCCCGACGATTCCCGACATCCTGTCCACCTACGGAATTCCGCCGCTGCAGACGAAGATCCAGGAATTCGCGACACGGACCGGGCACACCGTGCGGGAGATCGGTCTCGTCATCACGAAGTACCGCAGTGCCTCGAATCTGCACCGCACGATCATCGAACAGCTCCAGCGCGACCCCAGGATTGCGAGCGTCGTTCCCGCCTGGGTGCCCGAGGCCAATCAGATCGCGGCGTCCGCCGAGTTCGTGCCCTACGGCACGCTCAAGCGAAAGTACGGCAACACCGGCCAGTACGACGCACTGCGAATCCTCACCGAGACGATCATGATGAATGCGCAGGTGTACCTGTGACGAATCCCGACCCCGATACCGACATGGCACAGGCGCGTCTGCGGGTGCGCATCGGCGAGGCGAGTTCGGCGTTGCCCCGTCTCGACGAGGCGGCACCCGGCACGGCCGGCGCGCTCGTCGCTCTCGTCCAGGTGATCGCCGATGAGGCGGCGCGCACGCCGCGGTTCGCGAGGGCACTCGCGGGAGCGCTCTCGGTTACCGCGGACGCAAGCGCCCCGACCCCTGCTCCCGCTCCTGCTACGCGCCCGGCCGCGGCCCGAACGTCTGCGCGTCGCAGTCGTCGCGCACCCGGGGCCTTCGACCCGTTCGTGGTGTTCCGCGAGAGCGGCGAGGCGACTCTGCGGGAGAGGCTGTCGACCCTCGGGGTCGAACAACTCAAGGACATCATCGCCGAGCACGCCATGGACTACGACAAACTCGCGATGCGCTGGCGCACCCCGTCCAAACTTCAGGACCGCATCGTCGAACGGGTCAAGGCGCTCACCACGAAGGGTGATGCTTTCCGGTGATCGGTCACATGCAGTTCTTCTTCTGCTCGTAGCCACGTATGGTCGCCCCAGACCTCCGGTCTCGATGAGACCGCGCAGGACGTGGGCACATCGCGCGTCGGTCCCGATTCACTGCTCGATGTGCGCACCGAGAAGAGGAGTCGATATGGGGGACATCGTTCGACAGGGAGTCGCGGCCTTCGTGGCCGAGGTTCTGGCGCGAGGCGGCCGGGCCGAGCCGATCCCTGGACAGCGGGACGTCCGCGTACAGGGCGCGGACGGATCCGAACGTGTGGTGCGGGTGTGCTCGACGGCGAGCGATCCGTGGCTCGCGCGACGCCGCGACGGAGTTCCCGCCGCCGACGGTGCGGGCGTGTCGTACTGGGTGTTCGTCGATCTCGCACCCGAGCTACCGGAGTTCTACGTGGTGGACGCGGACGACATCGAAGGGGGAATCGAGGAGGAGGTCGCGCTCTGGCTCGCCGACCGCCCCGGCCGGACACCGACCGGCAGTCACCCGATTCAGCGCAGCAATGTCGTTCACGGTCAAGATCATTGGGATTTGCTCGGTCTCGACGCGGTCAAGGATCCCGACCACGGTGCGGCGCCGGTGCCGGCAGCGGCCGTCCGCGTAGCACGTCCGGCCACACCGGCGGTCGCCGAACCCGACACCGACGACGGACGGCTCGCGGTGGTCGCCGACATCGGGGGATACCGCGTGCAGGGGCGCGTCGATCCGGTGTCCGGGACGCTCGAGATCAACCGGGGACCGATGGAGGGGCGTCGCTTCCCCGACGCCGCGGCAGCCGCACAGGCGCTCGTCACCTTCTTCGACGACCACGAGACCGTCCCCGACGGCGACACCTTCTGGCGGAGCGAGATCCTCGAGTGAGAACGCACTCCCGATAGCGGCTTCGACTCGTTTCGATCTCCCGTAAGCGAGCTCGGCTCGTTTCGATCTCCCGTAAGCGAGCTCGGCTCGTTTCGATCTCGCTGACCACAACCGTCGACTCTGCCGACGGATGGCGGTGAACTGAATCGGCGCAAGCGACAACGCCAGGTTCAGATCATCGAAGGAGAGATCGCATGACCATCACCGAACTCGATCGCGATACGACCACCGCCGAATCCGTCTACACCGCCGGGGGCATCGTCGTCACCAAGCTGGGGGAGCATATCGGTGCGCGGATCGACGGGGTGCGGTTGTCCGGCTCGTTGGCGTCCGAGACCGTCGAGGCCATCCGCTACGCACTCGCCGTGCACAAGGCGATCGTCTTCCGCGACCAGCATCACCTCGACGACGAGGAGCAGTGGGCCTTCGCCGGCCTGCTCGGCACGCAGACCCAGTCGCACCCCACGGTCCACTCGAAGGGTAAGCGACTGTTGCCCATCGAGGGTGCTGCGAACAGCTGGCACACCGACGTCAGTTTCGTCGACCGCATTCCGAAGGCGTCGATCCTGCGGGCGGTGACCCTGCCGCCGTACGGCGGTGCGACGACGTGGGCCTCCACGACCGCGGCCTACGAGCAGTTGCCGGATGCGCTGAAGGCGCTCGTCGACAACCTGTGGGCCCTGCACACCAATCTCTACGACTACGCCGAGAAGCTCGACGCGGGCAGCTCGGATCCGGCGCTGACCGAGGAGCGACGCCGCTACCAGGACGAGTTCCGCCGCAACACCTACGAAACGATTCACCCGGTGGTGCGGGTCCATCCCGAGACGGGTGAGCGCACCCTGTTGCTCGGTCACTTCGTCAAGGAGTTCGTCGGTCTCAAGTCGTCGGAGACCGCCGCGCTGCTCCAGCTGCTGCAGAGTCGGATCACGAAGCTGGAGAACACGTTCCGCTGGTCGTGGGAGAGTGGCGACGTCGCGATCTGGGACAACCGCGCCACGCAGCACTACGGCATCGCCGACTTCGGCGACCACACCCGCCGCCTGCATCGCATCACCCTCGCCGGCGACATCCCCGTCGGCGTCGACGGCTCGCGCAGCAGGGTCGTGCAGGGCGACGCGAGCGAGTACTCGGTGGTCGAGGAGCCGGCGCGACTGCCCGGCTTCGACGGGCACTGACACAGCAGAGCGCGAAACGGTCATAGGAGCGCGAAACATCCCGCGCCGAAGACCGTTTCGCGCTCCTCAACGTCAGGCCACGACGTACTTCTCGTTCTCGCGGACCCACAGCACGCCGTCGCCCGCTGTGGGTCCTTCCTTCTCGAATTCCTCGGGTACGAGCGACGTCTCGTCGCGCAGCACGATCGCGGTCATGATAGGGGCGGCGGCGAGGTTCTCACCGTCCACGCGCATCCAGTCGGCCGTGCGACCGGCGAGGTAGATCCAGCCGTCCGCGTCCTTGTAGGCCACCCGGTGAGGATCGCGTTGGAGTGGAACAACGGCATCGACAGGTAGATTACGTCGTCGCTCGTGATCGAGAACTGCGGGACGAGCGTGCTGCCCGAGAACAACACCACCATGTGGGCGAGCATCACCGGCTTCGGATCGTCGCTCGTCCCCGAGGTGAAGATCAACATGAACGGATGGTCGGCCCGACCTTCCGGTACGGCTCGAGCGGACAGGCCCCGTCGACGAGCGCCCGCCACTCGGGGCTCGCGACGTCGAAGACGGTGACGTCGCCGAGATCCAGGCCGTCCAGCAGAGGGGCGTGCTCGGCATCGGTCAGCAGGATCTGGCAGTCCGCACGCAGGATGTCGCGTGCCAGACCCTCACCGCGTCGGGTGTTGTTGAGGCCGACGAGCGGGAAGCCCGCGAGCCCGGCCCCGGCGATCGCGTGGACGACGGCCGCTGTGTTGTTCTCGAACAGGTCACGGAGTGCCTGCTGGACGGTCTCTGCCATGGCTACCTCGGATATATGGAGAACACGTTCTCTTCGCCGTACACGAGTCGTTCGGGTCGCTCGTCGTCGCGTCACAATTCGGTCCGCGAACCCGGTGCGCGTGTGAGGTGGAACGCCTACTCTGAGTTCACCTGCAGCATCGCGGGTGGTGATCGCCGTGCGCCGTCGATCCCGTCCGCGCCGCACCGTTGCCGCCTCACGGCGGCTCGAGGAGGCCCGATGAACGCGGTTGTCGCTCCCGTCAAGCCCACGCGGCCGTATCCGCCGCGTTATCACTCCAAGGGCGCGGTCCTCTACGACCTGATCACCACAACGGACCCGAAGAAGCTCGGACTGATGTACATCTTCACATCGTTCTCGTTCTTCCTGTTCGGTGGTGTGCTCGCCCTGCTGATGCGCGCGGAGCTGGCGGTGCCCGGTCTGCAGTTCCTGTCGAACGAGCAGTACAACCAGCTGTTCACCAACCACGGCGGCATCATGCTGCTGATGTATGCGACGCCGATCGTCTTCGGTTTCGCGAACTACATCCTGCCGCTGCAGATCGGTGCCCCCGACGTCGCCTTCCCGCGCCTGAACGCCTTCAGCTACTGGCTCTTCCTCTTCGGCGCACTCACGGTCGCCTTCGGATTCATCACGCCCGGCGGCGCTGCCGATTTCGGCTGGACGTCCTACATGCCGCTCGCCGACGAGATCCATTCGCCGGGGATCGGCGGCAATCTGTGGTTCCTCGGCCTGATCGTCATGGGTCTCGGTACCATCCTCGGCGGCGTCAACATGATCACCACCGTGGTGTGCATGCGCGCGCCCGGCATGACCATGTTCCGAATGCCGATCTTCACCTGGAACATCTTCATCACGATGATCCTCGTGCTCCTCGTCTTCCCGCTGCTCGCCGCGGCCTTCATGGGTGCCTTCGTCGATCGGGTGATCGGCGGCAACATCTACGACCCCGCGACCGGCGGTGTGCTGCTCTTCCAGCACCTGTTCTGGTTCTTCGGTCACCCCGAGGTGTACGTCATCGCGCTGCCGTTCTTCGGCATCGTCTCGGAGATCTTCCCGGTCTTCTCCCGCAAGCCGATCTTCGGATACAGCGGCCTCGTGTACGCGACCATTGCCATCGCCGCGCTCTCCATCGCGGTGTGGGCGCACCACATGTACGCCACCGGCGCCGTGCTGCTGCCGTACTTCTCGTTCATGACCTTCCTGATCGCCGTCCCGACGGGCGTGAAGTTCTTCAACTGGATCGGCACGATGTGGAAGGGCCAGATCACCTTCGAGACGCCGATGCTGTTCGCGGTCGGCTTCATCGTGACCTTCCTCTTCGGTGGCCTGACCGGTGTCATCCTCGCGAGCCCGCCGCTGGACTTCCACCTGCACGACTCGTACTTCGTGGTCGCGCACTTCCACTACGTGCTCTTCGGCACCATCGTGTTCGCGACCTACGCCGGCATCTACTTCTGGTTCCCGAAGATGACCGGCAGGATGATGGACGAGCAGCTCGGCCGCTGGCACTTCTGGCTGACCTTCATCGGTTTCCACACCACCTTCCTGGTGCAGCACTGGCTCGGTAACGAGGGCATGCCGCGTCGCTACGCCGACTACCTGCCCTCCGACGGGTTCACCACCTTGAACACCATCTCGACGATCGGGGCCTTCGTCGTGGGCGCGTCGACGCTGCCGTTCCTGTGGAACGTCTTCAAGAGCTACCGCTACGGCCAGGTCGTCACCGTCGACGACCCGTGGGGTTACGGCAACTCGCTCGAATGGGCGACGACCTGCCCGCCGCCGCGGCACAACTTCACCGAGCTGCCGCGGATCCGCTCGGAGCGTCCCGCCTTCGAGCTGCACTATCCCGACATGGTCGAGCGGATGCGTGCCGAGGCGCACGTGGGTCCGGGTAGCGACAAGCACGAGGTGAACGTGCTCGAAGGTGCCGACCGCACGCCGGGCGACATCCCCCGGGAGTGATCGACCGCGATAGCTCCGCGCATCGAACGAACCCCGCCGAAGGACGGAGTCGAGCGAACATGACCGCAGTCGAACCCGGCGGGAGCGTGCCCGCCGAGGTGGATGTCCTGATCGTCGGTGCCGGTATCTCCGGCATCGGCACGGCCTACCACCTGAAGACGAAGAGACCGGGGACGAGCTTCGCGATCGTCGAGGCGCGTGACGCGCTCGGTGGCACGTGGGACCTGTTCCGATATCCCGGCGTGCGCTCCGACTCCGACCTCCACACCCTCGGGTACGAGTTCAAGCCGTGGCGGAAGACGCATGCGTACGCCGGAGGCGGCGAGATCCTCGGCTATCTCCACGAGACGGTGGACGAACACGGACTCCGTCCCTACCTGCACCTCGGGCACCGCGTCGTCGGCGCGTCCTTCTCGTCCGATACCGGCAGGTGGACGGTCACGCTCCTGCGCACGAGCGACGACACCATGCTTACGGTGACCTGCTCGTTCTTCTTCTCCGCGACCGGCTACTACGACTACGACGAGGGGTACAGCCCGGAGTTCGAGGGCAGCGACGACTTCCGCGGCACGATCGTCCATCCCCAGCACTGGCCCGAGGCTCTCGACTGTGCGGGCAAACGCGTCGTCGTCATCGGCAGTGGCGCCACCGCGGTGACGCTCATTCCCGCCCTGGCCGGCGTCGCCGAGCACGTGACGATGCTGCAGCGCTCCCCGTCCTACGTCCTGGGGTGGCCGAAGGAGAACAAGGTCGCCAACGCGCTGCGACGTGCACTCCCGACAGCGGCGGCCGACCGCGCCGTCCGTTCCCTGAGCATCCGGATGCTGCACGAGATGTACCGGACGAGTCGCCGGGCGCCGAACCTTTTCCGCCGTCTCCTGCGCCTTCGGATGACGAGCGTGCTGCCCGACGACTATCCCGTCGACGTGCACTTCAACCCGTCCTACGACCCGTGGGATCAGCGCCTGTGCGTCGCGACCGACGGTGACCTCTTCCACGCCATCGCCACCGGCGAGGCGTCGGTGGTCACCGATCGGATCGCCCGGTTCACGCCCACGGGGATCGCCCTCGAATCGGGGCGCGAGATCGAGGCCGACGTCATCGTCACCGCGACCGGCCTGAAACTGGTGCCGTTCGGGAGGATCGAAGTCGACGTCGACGGCGTCCCGGTCGACTGGCACGAACGCGTCACCTACAAGGCGACGATGCTCACCGGCGTGCCGAACTTCGCCTTCGCGTTCGGCTACACCAACTCGTCGTGGACCCTCAAGGTCGACCTCACCGGCCATCATCTGTGCCGGTTGCTCGACCACATGGACGACCAGGGGTACGACGTCGTCACCCCGATCTGCGACGATCCGGCCGTCGCCGGAGGGCCGTTCTGGGACCTCACGTCGAACTATCTCCGGCGCTCGGCCGACGTGTTCCCCACATCCGGGGAAGGCGGCCCGTGGTCGATGGAGCAGAACTACTATCTCGACCGCAGACGGCTGCGCCGCGAACCGGTCGACGATCCCGCCCTGCGTTTCACGCGGGTGGCCGAGCCGGCGGGTTCATCGAGCCCAGCAGGTAGCCGGGAACCCCCACCACGAGTGCCCGGGCCGCGCTCGTCACTGCCGCAAGGTCGCTGACACCGAGCACCGTCAGCGATGCCGTCGCCAGCACTTCGGGGAGCCCGGCGTCGACGTCGCCGTCGTCGGCTCGCATGCCGATGACCGATTCGACGACCCGGAACGGCAGATGGGTGCGAGGATCGCCGTCGCCCACGATCTGCGCCGCCAGGGTCCGGTAGCGCTCCATCAGGTGCCGACGTTCCTCCCGGAACCGATCGAACGGTTCGGTGCGAACCTCCGGAAGGTGGTAGAGCGCACCGAGATTCCATCTTCCCGCGGACAATTGGGCGGTGTCGAACCAGGCGAGCGCACACAGGCGCACCTCGGGCGGCAGCGCGGGGTCGAGATTGTCGTCGAAGTCGAGGGTCGGTTCGACGGTGTCCTCGAGCAACGCGACGAGGATGTCGTTCTTCGTCGCGAAGTGGTTGTACAGCGATGCCTGCCGGATCCCCACGGCCTCGGCGATCGTGCGTGTCGATGTGGGGGAGAACCCGCGGGTGGTGAACAGCTCCGCGGCGGCGTCGAGGATCTCGGCACGCGCGGTCGGCCCGGGCCGTCGCGGGGCGTGGAGGCGGGGGCGTCCTGGTCCTGCATGGGTCACGCCTCCACTGTGACACGACGAAAGGTGCTGCAGCGCCACCGTCTTCGTGCGTGAAGTTTTCGTCACACGTACGAAACACGCGTCACGGACTCGTTACGCCATGGACATTTCCCGAAGATGCGCGATGGGAAAACTGTCGATCGACAGTTTCCCCGGACCGCCGATCGGAGCACCATGACCGAGACCCTCGCGACCGCCACCACGCACGCTGCTCGTGCCCATGCCCGAGCGCAGGCAGGAACCGTCACCGACGCCATGCCGATCGTCCCGGCATCGTCGTGGCCGGCTCCGCCCAGCGGTCGCGCAGCGTCGATGACCTGGGCCGAGACCGTCCCCGGTGGCCGCTACACCAGCAAGGTCCTCGCCCGCGGCACCCGCCTGCGCCTGCGGGACGTCCACGGCACCGCCTGCGCCAACATCCTCCTGTTCCGCGCCGACGCCCCGCACGAACGGCTCAACGTCGCCGACACGGTGAAGGTGCCGTGGCAGGCCTATCTCGGTGTCGGGCACCCACTGCTCTCCGATCAGGGCCGCGTCCTCGCCACGATCGTCGCCGACACCTCCGGACGCCACGACGCGCTGTGCGGCACCACCCACGTCGCGGGGAACACTGCGAAATACGGTGAGGGATCGCTCCATTCGAGCTCTCCTGCGGGTCGCGAACTGTTCACCGTCGCCGCCGCCAAGCACGACCTGCAACCGCGCGACCTGCCGCCCTCACTGTCCTTCTTCCACGGTGTCCGCGTCGAGGAGGACGGCAGCCTCGTCAGCACCGGCAACGCCGGTCCCGGTGCCGCCGTCGACCTGCTGATCCACCTGCCGGTGATCGCCCTGATCGCCAACACCGCACACCCGCTCGATCCGAATCCCGAGTTCACCACCGGCAGCCTCGAAGTCCTCGCCTGGCGAGCACCCGGCGAACTGAACTCGCTGCCGAACACCGACCCCGAGTGCCAGCGCGCCGTGCTCAACACCGACGACGCCTGGGCCGCCGCCACGTCCGAAACGGAGATCCACCGATGACCATCACCGCCGACACCGCAGACCTCGCCCTCGTTCCCGGTCGCGTCGTCCTCGACGAGATCGTCGGACTCCGCGGCCCGTGGTCGGCCGTCGTCGCCGCCGGCGACGTACTCACCATCGTCGACCTGCACGGCAACCAGGCGGTCGACACCCTCGTCTACGACGCCGCCGACCACACCCGCCGCTACAGTGCCGCTGCCACCGTGGCCGCCCAGCAGAACCTCTTCCTCTCCACCGGTTCGGTGTTGCGCGACGCCGACGGTGAGCCGCTGATGACGCTCGTCGCCGACGAGGTGGGCAACCACGACACCGTCGGCGGCGCCTGCTCGCAGGAGTCCAACACCCTCCGCTACGGGCACCACACCAAGCACCAGCACGCCTGCGTCGAGAACTTCCTCATCGAAGGCGCCAAGTGGGGACTGGGCAAGCGCGACCTCGTCTCCAACATCAACTTCTTCATGAACGTGCCGGTTGAGGCCGACGGCACCCTCGGCATCGTCGACGGCCTGTCCGCACCCGGCAAGCGACTCGCAATCCGCGCCGAGCGCGACGTGCTCGTCCTCGTCTCCAACTGCCCTCAGATCAACAACCCGTGCAACGGCTTCGACCCCACGCCGGTCCGCATGATCGTCACCCGCGGGGAATGAGGTAGTCATGACCACGAAGATCACCGTCGAACGACCCGGAATGCTCACGACCGTCCAGGACTATCCCGGACGCACCGGTTACTGGCAGATCGGTGTGCCACCCTCGGGCCCGATGGACGACCTGTCGTTCCGCCTCGGCAACGTCGCGCTCGGCAACGACGAGGGCACCCCCGGTCTCGAGACCGCCATGGCCGGCCCCGCCCTGCGGTTCACGGAGGAAACCGAGGTGTGCGTGACGGGTGCGCCCGTCACCGTGCGCGTCGACGGGGCCGCCGTCCCGCAGTGGCGCCCGGTCACCGTCCCGGCGGGCGGCCTGCTCGACGTCGGAGCTGTCTCCGGGCCGGGGTTGCGCGTCTACGTCCTCATTCGCGGTGGTCTCGACGTTCCCGAATTCCTGGGCAGCGCAGCGACCTTCACGCTCGGAACGTTCGGCGGTCACGAGGGGCGCACGCTGCGCGAGGGTGACGTCCTCGTCGTCGGGGAGAACGCTCCCGGCGCGAGCGCCCCGGTCCCGTCCGAGCACGTGCCCGCACTGAGCACGCGCTGGGAGATCGCGGTCACCGAAGGTCCGCACGGCGCACCGGAATTCTTCACCCGTGCCGACATCGATGCCCTCTACGCCACCGACTACGAGGTGCACTTCAACTCCGACCGCACCGGCGTGCGGCTCATCGGCCCCAAGCCCGAATGGGCGCGCACCGACGGTGGCGAGGCGGGCCTGCACCCGTCGAACATCCACGACAACGCCTACTCCGTCGGCGCACTCGACTTCACCGGCGACACCCCGATCCTGCTCGGCCCCGACGGTCCCAGCCTCGGCGGGTTCGTGTGCCCGGTGACCGTCGTGGCCGCCGACCGTTGGAAGCTCGGCCAGCTCGCTCCCGGCAACACGGTCCGGTTCGTGCCCGTGAAGTCGCAGCACACCGCGTCCCGCCGCGAACTCGGCGTCGCGCGTCGCGCCGGACTGTCGCTGGTCACCTCGGCCGGTGGCGACGGTGACGACGGAGTGCTCACCCGCCGTGACGGCCACACCGCCGTCACCTACCGCCGTAGCGGCGACGACAACGTCCTCGTCGAGTACGGCGACATGACCCTCGACCTGGCGCTGCGGGCCCGCGTGCACGCGCTGCACCAGCGCCTCGAGGCCGACCGTCCTGCAGGTCTGCTCGAACTCACCCCGGGAATCCGGTCGCTGCAGGTCAAGGTCGACCCCGACGTCCTGCCCGTGCCGACCCTGCTCGGCCTGCTCGGCGAGGTCGAGGACACCATCGGCGACAGCGACGAACTCGAAGTCCCCAGCCGGCAGGTACGACTCCCGCTGTCCTGGGACGACCCGGCGACCCGCGAGGCCATCCAGCGCTACATGCACGGCGTGCGCTCCGACGCCCCGTGGTGCCCGTGGAACATCGAGTTCATCCGCCGCATGAACGGCCTCGACACCGTCGCCGACGTCTTCGACACGGTCTTCGCCGCCGACTACATGGTTCTCGGCCTCGGCGACGTCTACCTCGGCGCCCCGGTCGCGACGCCGCTCGACCCGCGGCACCGTCTCGTCACCACCAAGTACAACCCCGCGCGCACCTGGACCCCCGAGAACGCCGTGGGCATCGGCGGCGCCTACCTGTGCATCTACGGCATGGAAGGCCCCGGCGGCTACCAGTTCGTCGGCCGCACCACCCAGGTGTGGAACCACCGGCACCCGCAGCCGGCCGGCCCGTTCGAGGACGGCACCCCGTGGCTGCTGCGCTTCTTCGACCGCATCTCGTGGTACCCCGTCGACCCCGACGAACTGCTCGATCTGCGAGCGGATCTCGCTGCGGGTCGCGGTGGGGGAGTGGAGATCACCGACGGCACATTCTCCCTGACCGAGCACCGGAAGTTCCTCGCGGACAACGCTGCTTCGATCAGCGGGTTCCAGGCGACGCAGTCCGTCGCTTTCGGCCAGGAACGCGCGCGGTGGAAGGCGGACGGCGTATGACGGCCGCCGAACGGATCCGTCCGGTGGGAACCCGGTTCGAGCGAACACTGTTGGCTCGACCGGGAGCAATCCCGGACACCACCACCCGCGTCACGTGGCTGCAGGGTGAGCGGTTGTACTGCGACCTGCGACGACCGGCGACACTGCCGACGGTGACGGCCTCTACTCTCGCCGAGATGGAGATCGACGACCTCGTCGCTCTCGCGAGCCAGGACGGATTCGCCGGCCGACTGCTCGACAGCAGCAACCATGTCGAATGGGAACGGGCCGTGTCGTTCCATCCGCTCGGACCGACACCCGACGCCGGCACCCTGGAGACCCTCGACACCGACACCCTCGTCGAACACGGTGTGTTCGAGGAGTACACCGAGCACTGGCGCATCACGGATGTCTCGCCCGACATCGAGGAGTACCTACTCGAGGACGTCGAGACCGGAGCGACCGCAGTGCTCGTGCGGGTCGGAGAGTGCTTCGCATTCGGGCGGAGTCGCGATCATGCGATCGGATCCGAACCCCTCGTCGAACAGATCCTCGGCGCAGCGACGGTGTCGGATGCCCGAGCGTTGCTGGACTGCGAGATCGCGGTGGGTCGCATCGAAGACGGCCGGTGGACCATCTCCGCATCGACCCTCCCGTACCGAAGCGGGCGCAATCTCCACCCCGTCTTCGGTCACGAGATCCGCATCCGAGACACAACATTCGACGGAACGTCCATCACCCGTCGGTGGCGTTCCGTCCACCCGACCCCGAGGAGTGACACATGACGTTCACGAGTATTCCCATCGTCGATGTGCATGCGCTGGTGTCCGGCGACGAAACCGGACGCGACGCCGTCGTCGCCGAACTCGGGCGCGCCGCGCGAGAAGTCGGCTTCGCGCAGATCGTCGGACACGGAGTCGACCCCATCCTCGTCGGCGGATTGAAGGACGCGGCCGAACGCTTCTTCGCTCTTCCCGACGACGCGAAAATGGATGTGTACATCGGCAATTCCACCAACCACCGCGGCTACGTGCCGCCCGGTGAGGAAGTGTTCGCCGGAGCCACACCGGACCACAAGGAAGCATTCGACCTGTCGATCGACCTTCCGTCCGATCATCCCGAGTATCTCGCCGGCAACCCGTTGCTCGGCCCGAACCAGTGGCCCGACCTGCCGGACTTCGACGAGCCCGTGAATGCGTACTACGAATCCGTCTTCGCTCTGGGACGTGTGTTGTTGCGTGCCTTTGCCGAAGCACTCGGCGAGGCGGCGGATCGGTTCGACCGCTATGTGACCACGCCGCCTGCTCAGCTTCGAATGATCCACTATCCCTACGATCCCGACGCCTCGGACCGTCCCGGCATCGGTGCCCACACCGACTACGAGGTGTTCACTCTTCTGCTCCCCACGGCACCGGGACTCGAGGTCCTCAACGCCGACGGCGACTGGATCGACGTGCCCTACCGCGAGGATGCCTTCGTCCTGAATATCGGTGACCTGCTGGAGATCTGGACCAACGGAGTATTTACAGCGACGTCACATCGGGTGCGTAAGGTTGCCGAGGAACGCTACTCGTTCCCCTTGTTCTTCAACGTCGATCACGACACCCGGGTCGACCCGCTGGAGAGGTTCGTCGACGCCGACGGACCGCGCTACGGCGGAGTCACTGCCGGCGAGCACCTGTTCGCCCAGACGGCCCAGAGCTTCACCTATCTCCGCAAGCGGCTCGCCGCGGGCGAGATCACCCTTCCCGACAATGCACGCCCCCTCTACTCGCTCGGACGCGAAGCCCAACGCAGCGCTCCTGCCGTCTGACCCTCTCCATACGGAGCAGCCATGATCATCACCGGTGTCGCCGTGTGCCTCGTCGTTCTCCTCGGGGCCGGCTTCTACTCCACCCGCAAGGTCCGCGGACAGGCCGGGAACTTTCTTCTCGCAGGTCGCTCGCTCGGTGCCCCTGTCCTTGCCGTCCTGCTCATGTCGCAGGTCATCGATTCCAACGCGACCCTCGGTTCCGCCGACCTCGCGGCCGGGTTCGGATTCTGGGCGGGTGCAGCGATGCCGCTGGGTGTCGCATCGAGCGTGCTGCTCGTCGGACTGTTCTTCGCGAAGCGCCTACGCGCGACGGGCGTCGTGACCCTGCCCGAGTTCTTTGCACGCCGCTTCGGCCGCGGCACCGAGATCACCGCGTCCGTGCTCACGGTCGGCAGCTTCGGCATCCTCCTCGCCGGCAACCTCGTCGCCCTGGGCTACCTGCTCCAGTACTTTCTCGGCCTGAACTACACGGCGGCGGTGCTGGTGATCATCCCGTTCGTGCTCGCCTACACGGTGGCCGGCGGCATGTTCGCCAGCGTCTACACCGGCATGGTCCAGTTCGCGATCATGGCCGTCGGTATCGTCTCGCTCCTCGTGTGGACGGCCTTCGGACCCGGCTTCACCCACGGGGACGGCCTCGGCATCGGCGATCTCGGACAGCTCACCGATCCGGCGCAGGGGGCCGCGGTCAACTGGGCCACCATCGTCGCTCTCGGTCTCGGCAACCTCGTCGCGATCGACCTGATGCAGCGCGTGTTCTCCGCCAAGTCCCCGATCGCTGCGCAGCGCGCCTGCTTCTCTGCGGCGACCGGCATTCTCGTCCTGTGTGTGCCGCTGTCCTTCGTGGCCCTTGCTGCCGTGTCGATCGTCGGTGACAGCGCAGCCGACGCCCCGATCCTCTACGTTCTGCTGGGCGAGTACACGCCGCAGTGGTTGTCGATCCTTGTGCTCTCCGGTCTGGTGACGGCTTCGCTGACCACGATCAGTGGTGTGCTGCTGTCCACCGCGACGGTTCTGGTGCGCAACGTCTTCCGCGTAGGCGGCGAGAACGCCGCGATGTCGTCGGACGTCATGAAGGCCACCCGCCTGCTCATGCTGCCGATGGCTGCCTTCGGTGCCCTCGTCGCGCTGCGGGTCCCGCAGACCGGCATCCTGCTCACCCTCACCTTCGACCTGCTGCTCGCCTCGCTGGTAGTGCCGTTCATTCTCGGACTGTTCTGGTCGCGCGGTGACGGTCGCGCTGTGGCTGCCGCAGCGATCGCCGGTATCACGGTGCGCGCCGGCTTCTTCGTCCTCACCCCGACGATCTACGGCGTCGACAACACCCTGCTGTACATCCCGAACTCTCTGGTCACCTCGAGCGTCGACGGCTGGACGACCTTCATCGGCTTCCTCGTCTCGCTGGTCGCGTACGTGACCGTGGCGCTGGTGCGCAGCCCGGTCCCCGCGATCACGGCTCCGGAGCCCGTCGTCGTCCCCGTGAAGCAGCCGGCCGCGGTGTAGTTCGCGCGCCGAACCGGGGTTCGCTACCGCAACACGCGGGGCGAACCCCGGTTCACCGCGTCAGCTTCGCAGCACGACGCGCAGCTTGCCGCAGTCTCTCCGCCACGACGTCGAACCGCTCGAGTTCCGCCCAGGTCCAGCGCACCACCTCGTAGCCCGCGTCGCGGATCGCGTCCTGCCGGAGCTTCTCGTCGAACACGTCGCGCGGAGCGGAATACTTGATCCGTCCGTCGAACTCTCCGACGATGCCGTTCTCCCAGAAGAAGTCGACGCGATAGCGTCGACCGTTTCCACCCACGATCTCGTACTGGAGGATCGGCCGCGGGAGGCCCGCCTCCGCAATACGTAGACGCGACAGCGACTCTCCTGCACTCTCGCTCCGACCGTCCAGGAACGGAACGACGGCGCGGGCCTTCGCGAGACCGTGCCTGTGTCCGGATCCGGCGAGCACCCGGAGCAAGTCCGCCGCGGCGTCCGGATACAGTCGCAGAGCCGAGTCACCCACGACGACGGCCTGATCTCTCGGCAACGTCCGGGCGAGGTCGACGACCGTCCGGGCGACCGATGTCACCGGCAGGCCGTCGAGGAGAACGACGTCGTCACCGACTTCGGTCGGGTGCACATGGATCTGCGACGTCATCCGCCCGTGCCGGTGCGGTGGCCTGGAGACGTGTACGTGTTCGAGCGAGGCCTTCCACAGATCCAGCCCATGAAGGGACGCCGCAGAGACGTGGCTCAGGACCGTTCCTGCGGAGAGTTGCCGACCGAGATGCCGTGCCCGGACCCGGTGCACCCCGACCTCGCCGAGCGCCTCGACGTCCGATCGGTGCAAGAACATACCGCGTCCGAGGCGGACGAGGTCTCCGGCCCTGGTTGCTCTGCGGATGTCGTTGTCGGACATGCCGGATTCCGTCAGTGCCGCGGTCGTGAGTATAGGTGGATCGCCCATGAGTCGATCGTCGCAGCCCGTGCGGGTGCCGAAGCGCCGCAGAAAGTCCACAGGCGCATTCTGTGGATGAATGCTTCCGCTGTGGAGAACCCGTGCCCTACAGCAGTTCGCCCGCCGAACCGTACTTCGCCCGTGCTATAGGCGGGGTGAAGTACGGTTCGGCGGGCGAGGTTCTGCCGAGTATCCGTGTTCGCTCACTATGCGCGGATCGATGAAGCCACCCCGACCGACGTCTCCCAGAACCGCGCATAGCGGCCGCCGCGACGCACCAGCTCGTCGTGGATTCCCTGCTCGACGATTCGCCCTCGGTCCAGGAACACGATCCGGTCGGCGTGGCTGCTCCGGTCACCACGCACATCGTTCACAGAATCCGACGAGGGGCGCGCCTTCTACGCCGCGTACGACGCGCTCCTCGCGAAATGGCCACGCGGCACCGTGATCCACGATCTCGACTCCCGTTTCGGCACCACCCGCGTCACCGAGTGCGGCCTGCCCGGCGCACCGCCGGTCCTGCTTCTTCCGGGCGCCGGCGCTACGTCGATGGTCTGGTTCGCCACCGCAGCAGCCCTGGGTGAGACCCACCGCGTGCTGGCCGTCGACATCCTCGGCGACGTCGGACGCAGCGTCGCCGACGGTGATCCCGTACGCAACGTCGACGATCTGCTCGGATGGCACCCTCACCGCCGGTACCCATCACACCCTGCCGATGTACCCGAGCGACGAGGTCGACGTCGTGCTGCGGGATGCACTGGGTGCCGGTGCATCCGCCGAGCTGGATTGTGACCCAGATCACCAGTGAATGTTCGATTGTCCGTTTCCGCAGGTCACCGCGCAGTAACGAGGTGTTCGCCGGAGGTTCGAGGTCTCGATGTGATCCAGAAGCCATGGAGTCGTAGAAACACACTCGCTACCGTTGATGGCGATCGAGTGCCCCGAAACGGGCGAATGGAAGTGAGAGATCATGGGCAGTTCTCCAGCCCCTGAGCGAATAGCCGAATATCCCAGACCTTCGCACACCCTCCTTCATCTCACCGATACACACCTCGTCGGTGGAGACGAACTCCTCTACGGCACCGTCGACGCCGACACCCGCCTCGGACTGATTCTCGAGGACATCCGTGCGTCGCAGGTCCGTCCCGATGCCCTGGTGTTCACCGGCGACCTCGCCGACCGCGGCCAGCCCGACGCCTATCGCAAGCTCCGCGGTCTCGTCGAACCGCTGGCAGCAGCGCTCGGTGCCGACATCGTCTGGGCGATGGGTAATCACGACGACCGCGCGACCTTCCGTGAGGAGCTCCTCGATGAAGATCCCGTGGGTGCACCCATCGACGAAGTCCACACCGTGGGCGGACTGCGGATCATCACGCTCGACACCTCGGTTCCGGGCCATCACCACGGCGAAGTCTCCGCCGAGCAGCTCGGCTGGCTGGCCGACGAACTCTCGACACCCGCCCCGTTCGGTACCGTTCTCGCACTGCATCATCCGCCGGTACCGAGCGTGTTCGACATGGCTGTCCTCGTCGAATTGCGCGACCAAGCGGGCCTCGCCGAAGTACTGCGTGGCACCGATGTGCGCGCCATCCTCGGCGGTCATCTGCACTACTCGACCTCGGCCACCTTCGCAGGCATCCCGGTGTCCGTCGCCTCGTCGACCTGCTACACGCAGGACCTGAACGTCCCGGTCGGCTCGCAGCGCGGGCACGACGGCGCGCAGGGCTTCAACCTCGTGCACGTCTATCCCGACACCATCGTGCACTCCGTGGTGCCCAGCGGAAGCTACGCCACCGCCGGGCAACCCCACACGGCCGAGGACGCGGCGCGGCGCCTGGCCGAAGCCGGCATCCGCATCCCCGAGAACCCCGACCTCACCGTTCGCGTCTAGCCGACGTCCGGTCGGCCCGGGTAGTCGGTCTCCCAGGGCGCCGGAATCGGGTAGTACCGCTCCAGGAACTGCGTGACCTTCGCGGTGCGCAACTCCAGATCGACCTCGGGTGTGCTGCCGTCGTTGAGGCAGAACAGGTCGAGATTGCGGCGCGCCAGGATCGTGTCCAGATGTCGCAGACCGGACTTCACGGTGGTGTCGACGTACTCCACCTTCGCCGTGGTCTGCTGCACCGCGCGGCCGGTCAGCAGCGTGTAGTAGTGATAGAAGGAGTTCGTCACCGAGATGTTGTCGGCCGCCCGGAACGGGCTTGCCGCGGTCGCAGCGAACTCGTCCGCGAACTCGCGCTCCATCTCTGCCATGATCGACCTGCGCAACGGGACCGGTGTGTGCTCGAGGTGCCGAGTGATGGTGACCCCGAAGCGGTCCTGCAGGAGCTTGCGGTTCATGCGCGCGGAGTTCTCGAATCCGCTGCGCGACGCGTTGTTTCGCCCGAGGCCGATCCGCACATCGCACTCGATGAACTTGCCGACGCCCCCGCCCGAGAAGAACAGGCTCGGGCTCACCCGGCGACCGAAGAACATGTCGTCGTTCGAGTACAGGAAATGCTCGGACAGTCCCGGGATGTGATGCAGCTGCGACTCGACCGCCATCGAGTTGTAGGTGGGCAGCGCCGACGGATCGGTGAAGAACTCCTCGCTCCGCACGAAGGTCACGCGCGGATCGTCGGCGAGCCACGCCGGTCGCGGCGAGTCGGTGGCGACGAAGATCCGCCGCACCCACGGCGCGTACATGTGGACCGAACGCAGGGCGTACTTCAGTTCGTTGATCTGCCGATAGCGCGCCGGCGAGTCGTCACCTTCGCCGACGACATAGTTCTGCATCAGCTTCGCGCGCTTGGCCTGGAACGACTTCGACGACCCGTCGACCCACGAGAACACGAGGTCGATTTCGAACGGAATGTCGCCCGGATGGCGGTCGAACATGCCTTCGATCGTGGGCCACAACTGTCCGTACCGCTCGACCGTCGTCCGGCGCATCTCGTCGCGCAGGGCGATCGTGCGGGTGAGAGCGTTCGGACGAGGCATGATCACCTCGTCGTCGGTGTAGGTCCACAGCTCGATGTCCACACCGTTCGAGGCGCCGTACCGCAACCCGCTGGTCAGCTCGACCCGCGGGCGGAACAGCCGGAACACCCGGTCCTTCCTGTCGCGCGAGAGCCGACCGTCTGCCACCGGGACGGGACGCCGCTTCGAACCGACGGCCTTCGAGTAGAAGGGCTCGTCGGCACACCCCTCGACGAGAGCGGCGCGCAGCCGCTTCCGGTCGGCGCGGTCGATCGCGAGGATCGGACGGTCGCTGTCGTCGCGCACGAGCAGGTAGTCGATGTGCGCCCGGTCGAGCACGCGGCGCAGGAACAGCACGTCCTCGATCCGAGCCTCATCGGGCGTGGTGGTGGTGATCGGGATGGCGTAGCGATCCTCGAACCACACCACTTCCTCGTGCCTCGCGGGGCCGCGGACGGTGGCGCGGCCGAGCGGCGGAGCGTCTCCGACCTGCTGGGAAACGGAGACGTAGGGAGCGTTGTGGGGGGCCGGCGTGTGCGTCGGAATCTCCTTTCACGAGTCGGGACGGGAACGCTCATTTTAACTCCGATCTGAGCTAAGTTCCCGGGTCGGTGATGTGACGATCCGATGAATGCCGACGCCGACGGTCTCGACGGGGTCGAGATCCCGAGGTGTAACCTGTGCGCAGGACTCGACACGGGGTGCCGGACACGGCTGAGAGAACACCCGTCGAACCTGATCTCGATTATGCGAGCGAAGGGATGCCGAGCCGGCGCCAGGCCTGAGGTCTGTCGCCCTCACGCACCCTTCCCCACACAGGGAAGGCACAGAAGATGTCATTGCAGAACCAGGTCGTCCTCGTCACCGGTGCCGGGCGCGGCCTCGGCCACAGAATCGCGCAGGCGTTCGCCGACGAAGGAGCCGCCGTCGTCCTCGATTACCGGCGCAGCGGCGAGGGCGCTCACGAACTGGCCGACAAGATCGGACCCGAGCGGGCCGTCGCTCTGAAGGCCGATGTCACCGACCGCGCCGAGGTCGAAGCGCTGTTCGCGCGGGCCCGCGAGCACTTCGGACGTCCCGTCACCACGGTCGTCAACAACGCCCTGCCCGACTTCTCCTTCAACGGCGACGCCCGGCCCAAGGCCGACGAGATCGGATACGACCGGTTCGGAGCCCAGTTCGACGGCGTCGTCGGCGGCGCGGTCAACATCATCCAGGCAGCGCTGCCGGGCATGCGCGAGGCCGGTGGCGGCAGCATCGTCAACATCGGCACCAATCTGTTCCAGCATCCGGTGGTCCCGTACCACGACTACACCGCCGCGAAGGCCGCGCTGCTGTCGCTGACCCGCACCTTCGCCGCCGACCTCGGCCCCGACGGGATCCGCGTCAACATGGTCTCCGGCGGTCTGCTGCGCACGACCGACGCATCGTCGGCGACCCCCGAAGCGGTGTTCGACCTCATCGCGTCGTCGACGCCGCTCCGGAAGGTCACCACCCCCGAGGATTTCGCGGCCGCGGTGCTGTTCTTCGCATCCGACTGGTCGCGGGCCGTCACCGGACAGAACCTGGTGGTCGACGGGGGACTGGTGATGAACTGATGCCCGGACCACGCACCCTCCACCTCAACGCCTTCCTCTACGGCGTCGGGCACCACTCGTCGGCATGGCGGCATCCCGACTCCGCGGCCGAACGCATCGGCGACATCACGTATTTCGAGGAACTCGCACGCACCGCCGAACGCGGATGTCTCGACGCGGTGTTCTTCGCCGACGGTCACAGCGTCAACCCGAAGTACACAGCGGGCACCACCTGGTTCCTCGAACCGCTCACCGCACTGGCGGCCATGGCGCGCGCGACCGAGCGCATCGGTCTCGTCACCACCGTCTCCGCGAGTTTCTTCACGCCCTTCCACGCCGCGCGGATGCTCGCCTCGCTCGACCACATCAGCGGGGGACGGGTGGGCGCGAACATCGTCACCTCGATGTTCGACGAGGAAGCCCGCAACCACGGATTCGACTCCCTGCCACCGCACGCCGAACGGTACGCGCGGGCCGAGGAGTTCATCGAGGTGCTCTGTGCGCTGTGGGATTCCTGGGATGACGGCGGTGTTCTCGTCGACCGGTCGGGTGGCAGGTTCCTGGACTCCTCCGCGATCCGTCCGATCCATCACCGGGGCAAGCACTTCCGCGTCGACGGTCCCCTGACCGTGCCGCGGTGCCCGCAAGGCCGACCCGTGCTGTTCCAGGCGGGGGCGTCGGAGACCGGGCGCAACCTGGCGGCCCGCCACGCCGAGGCCGTCTACTCCGTCGCGTGGGACATGACCGCGGCGATCGAGTACGCCACCGACCTGCGCGCGCGGATCGCCGCGGCCGGCAGGGATCCCGGTACGGTCGCCATCCTGCCCGGACTCGTCACCTACGTCGGTCGCAGCGAGGAGGAGGCGTGGGCGAAGAAGGCGGAACTCGATGCGCTCCTCGACGTCGATGCTGCCATCACCCAGCTCGGCGTGTTCACGGGTCAGGACTACACCGGCCACGACCTCGACGCTCCCGTCGACGACCTGCCACCCATTGAGGAGTTCACCGGGCCGCAGGGGCGCTACGCGACGGTGCAGCGCATCATCGAGACCCGCCGCCCCACCTTGCGCGAACTGCTCGGATACCTTGCCGCGGGTGGTGGTCACGCGACGATGATCGGTACTCCCGAATCCGTCGCCGACAGCATCGAGGAATGGTTCGCCGCGGGCGCCTGCGACGGCTTCAATCTGATGTGCCCCGCCTATCCGGATTCCCTCGACGACTTCGTCGACCTCGTCGTCCCGGAACTGCAGCGTCGCGGCCTGTTCCGGACCGAATATCCCGGCTCGACCCTGCGCGACTCGCTCGGTCTGAAGACGGTATAGCGGAGCGCGAAGCGGTCATCGGAGCGGGTTGTAGCGCGCGCCGATGACTGTTTCGCGCTCCAGAGCAGCCCGACGTGCCTGCTGCCGACGACGTGCGCGCTCGAACCGATCGACGACGACGTGGAATCGCGACAGCTCCGCCCAGTTCCAGCGGATCACCTCCAGCCCGAGATCCCGTAGCGCATCCTCGCGCTCCTTCTCAGCGAGCAGATCGTGGCGCTCGGTGTACTTTCCGGAACCGTCGAACTCGCCGACGATGCCGAGTTCGCGCCACAAGAAGTCCACGCGGTACCGGCGTCCGTCACGAACGACGATCTCGTGCTGCAGGTCGGGCATCGGTAGACCCGCCTCGATCATGTGCAGCCGCGACAGCGACTCCCCGACACTCTCGCTCCGGCCGTCGACGAGGCGCGCGACCGACTCCGCCGCGACGATCCCGGTCCTACCTCGACATGCAGCAAGGATCCGGGGCAGGTCGAGATGCGCCGTCGGATCCGCACGCAACGCCGAATCGCCGATGACGAGAGCACGCGGACGCGACAGCGTGCGCGCGACGTCGACGACGGTACGAGCGAGCGACGTGACGCGCAGACCGTCCACGTCGACGACGTCGCCATCCAGGTCGGAGGTGTGGATGTGCAGGTCGTCGCTCACCCGGCAGCTGCGCGTCGGTGGGCGCGTGACGTGGATCCGTCTCAGCGGCGCGTCCCACACGTCGAGGCCGTGGACGACCGCGGCCGTCACATGACTGAGCGCCTCGTCGGCGTCGAGGCGGGAGCCGACGAGGCGTGCCCGGGCGAGATGAACTCCCACGGGGCCGAGGGCGTCGACGTCCTCTCGTGTCATGTACGTGCCGCGAGCGATCCTGACGAGCCCGCCGTGCCGGAGCCGTGTGCGCACCGCACGATCCGATATGCCGGCCTCGGCGAGCATCGCCCTCGTCCACACCTGTCGGGTCATGGACCCGATCTTCGGGCACGGCCGGACCCGATCCGGGGCCGTCGCACTCCGATCGCCTCGGTCTGTGGAGAACACGAATGCCTGTGGACAACCACGTGACGCGGCCGTGCTCGCCCACCGGACGCCGGTACGATCAGCCTCCCGGCGTCGGCACGGGAGTGCTTTCCTCCGCTCCGGGAGCGCGTGCCGGATCGCTCGGCGCCTGATAATCGGAGCCGTAGAAGATCGGCAGGATGCCCTTGACGAGGGTCAGCGCCGAACCTTCACCCGAGGGCACCGTCGACAGATTCGTGGCGATGACGATCGTCAGGTCGGTGTCGGGGTCGTGTCCCATGAAGGTCATGAAGCCGGGAAGCTGACCGTCGTGCCCGAGCAGGGGACCGAACTGTGCCATGCCGAGTCCGTATCCGGCGGTTCCCCCGCCCACCGACTGCACGCTGTCGAGCCGGGTATTCTGCATCTGCTCATCGAGCAGACCGCCGCCGACCAGTGCCTTCACATAAGTGGTCATGTCGTCGACGGTGGAGATCGCGGCGCCCGCGGTCCACGCCCAGGAGGGATTGTCGTCGGTCACGTCATTCGGCTTCAGTGTTCCGGCGACCGCTGCGGCCTGCTGGTCGTCCGGCAATTCGAAGGTATCGATGGTGGAGACGTTGGTGCCGAACATGTAGCCCCGCGGATGCGGATCCGGGATCGAGGAATCCTCGATCGCCGGGAACGAGGTGTTCGCCAACCCGAGCGGAGCGAAGATCCGCTCGTCGAACGCCTCAGCGACCGGCATGCCGGTCAGTTCCTCCACGACGAGTCCGAGGAGCACCGTATTGGTGTTGCTGTATTCGAACTGTTCGCCGGGCGAGAAGTTCACCGGCCGGGCAAACGCGATCTGCAGCAGTTCCTCCTGCGTCCACACCTTCTCGGGTTCGCGGTCGAGTGTCGCGTTGAAATCCGGATCGAAAGTGTAGCTGTACAGGCCGCTCCGCATCTCGGCGAGCTGCGCGATGGTGATCGTGTCGCCGTTCGGGACACCGTCGATGTACTTCGATATCGGGTCGTCGAGCGACAGGCGACCTTCCTGCACCAGCTGCAGGATGGCGGTGACCGTCATCGTCTTCGTGTTGCTCCCGATCCGGAAATGATCGTCGGCGGAGATCGGATCGTCGGTGTCGAGGGCGGACGTGCCGAACGTGCCGGTCCAGTCGCCGCGGTCGGGGGAGCTGATCTGGACCACCGCGCCGGGAATGGCGTTGTCGCGCATCAACCGCTCGACGGTCGATTCCAGCTCGGCCACGTACTCGGGCTGAGCTTGATCGGAGGAGGTCGGCGACGGTGTGGATTCGGGCTCGGTGGTATCGGAACTGCACGCCGAAGCGGCCAGTACGACCACAGCCACGAGTGAGGTTGCGAGTGTCTTCATCGATCGTCTGCTTTCGGGATCGGTGGTCCCCGAAAGAGCAGGGGACTCTGTGGTGGTGTCACGAATCCGGACATGTCCCGCTGTCGAGGTGAATTTTTCACCCCCTCCGAACGATTCCGATCGCAGTGTCCCTCATGTCATCCTTGGAACAGGGCCGAATCCGTGTACGGGGGTCAGATCATGAAGGCACTGGTGTTCCACGGGCCGGGGAAGCGATCCTGGGAGGACGTTCCCGACGCAACCATCCAGGACAGTACGGACGCGGTGGTGCGGGTCGACGCGGTCACCATCTGCGGCACCGACCTGCACATCCTCGGAGGGGATGTGCCCGAGGTGACCGACGGCCGGATCCTCGGCCACGAGGCCGTCGGCACCGTGGTCGAAGTGGGAGACGGAGTGCAGACACTCGCTCCCGGCGACCGAGTGCTCGTCTCGTGTATCACCGCGTGCGGTACGTGCCGCTTCTGTCGCGAGAGCCGATACGGGCAGTGCCTCGGCGGCGGCGGCTGGATCCTCGGGCACCTGATCGACGGCACCCAGGCCGAACTGGTCCGAGTCCCGTACGCCGACAATTCGACCCACCGCATTCCCGACGGCGTGAGCGACGAACAGATGCTCATGCTCGCCGACATCCTGCCCACCTCCTACGAGGTCGGCGTCCTCAACGGCCGTCTCCGGCCGGCGGACGTCGTCGTCATCATCGGAGCCGGCCCCATCGGGCTCGCTGCGATCCTCGCCGCACGACTGTTCAGTCCGAGCCGCATCGTCGCCGTCGACCTCGCCGACAGCCGGCTCGACGCGGCGAAGGCATTCGGGGCGAACATCGTGGTCAACAGCGGTCGCGACGACGTCGCGACGGTCGTTCGCGAACTCACTGGAGGTCTCGGCGCAGACGTCACGATGGAGGCCGTCGGCTATCCGGAGACGTTCGAACAGGCGGTCGCGCTCGCTCGGCCGTGCGGACACGTCGCGAACATCGGCGTGCACGGCAAACCTGCGACCCTGCACCTCGAGGACATCTGGATCAAGAACCTGACGATCACCACCGGCCTGGTCGACACCTACTCGACGCCCACACTGATCGGTCTCGTGAGCAGTGGTCAGCTCGACACGTCGCCGATGATCACGCACCGGTTCGCGCTCGACGAGTTCGAACAGGCCTACGACGTGTTCTCTCGCGCCGGCGAAACCGGTGCGTTGAAGGTGCTCCTCACCGCCGGTTCGTGACCGGCTCTGCCTTCACTCCTGCTGGTTGACCACATCGAGAAGCTGCTGGATCTGCTCCGGCTCGACCCCTGGAGCGAATCCGGCGAGGCGACCGAGCGGCATCGACGCTGCCATCTTCAGAACACTCTCGTCGACCCCGACCTCGCCGCCGAGCGAACCGAACGCCTGCAGGACGATCGCGGCGGCCGCGGGGTTCTGGAACAGTTCTCCGAGAGACGATTCCATCGTCAGCGGAATTCGCACCGCGTCGCCCGTCATGTCGACGGTGAGCGTCTGCCGGATGTCGCGGCTCGACGCACCGATGTCGATGCTGTACGTGCCACCTTCGACCACCCAGGAATCGACGCGGGTGTCCCAGTAGGCGAGGTCGTCGCGTCGGATACTCACGGCCACACGTTGCGATTCGCCGGAATCCAGACGGACCTTGGTGAAGCCCTTCAACTCTCGCGGCGCCCGAGCAACGGACGAACCGGGTGCACCGGCGTACACCTGCACGACCTCGGCGCCCGCACGCCCACCCGTGTTGGTGACGGTGACGTGCACCGTGAGATCGCCGTCGGATTCCACAGCGGCATCGGAGTATTCGAACGTCGTGTACGACAAGCCGTGACCGAAGGGGAAGGACACGTCGAGGCGACGCGCGTCGTACGAACGGTATCCGACGAACAATCCTTCTCCGTACCGCACGTGGCCGTGTTCGCCCGGGAAGTTCGTGTGCGCCGGGGTGTCCTCGAGCCGGATCGGGACGGTCTCCGCGAGGCGGCCGCTCGGATTCGCGTGCCCGTAGAGCACGTCGGCGACGGCGCCCCCACCGGCCTGCCCGAGCAGCCACCCTTCCACGATCGCAGGAACACGGTCGGCGAAGCCGCTGAGCCGCACGACACCGCCGTTCGACAACACGACGACGACGTTCGGGTTCGCCGCCAGCACAGCATCGAGCAGCGCGGTCTGACGCTGCGGGAGTTCGAGGTCGTCGCGGTCGAAACCTTCGGATTCGAGTTCGGCGGGTACACCGAGGAACACGACCGCGATATCGGCGTCTGCGGCACGCTTCACCGCCTCGTCGACGAGTTCGGCCGAGTCCGATCCGTCGAGCGCGTAACCGGCGGCGAAGGGAACGTCCCGGCCGGACAGCGACCGGATCTCGTCGAGCGCGTTGTCGAGGCGCGTCGGTTCGATCCGGGACGATCCAGCGCCCTGGTAGCGCGGCGTGCGGGCCAGTTCGCCGATCACCGCAATGTTCGCGTCGGTGGCGAGGGGGAGCAGGTCGTTCTCGTTGCGGAGCAGCACGATGCTCTGCGCGGCCACCTCGCGTGCGAGGGCGTGATGGGCATCGGCGTCGAAGGTCGCGCCGGGATCGGACGCAGCGACGGCCTTCTGCACCAGTTCGATCACCCGCGCGGCTGCCGTGTCGAGGACCGATTCGTCGACCGTGCCCGCCCGTACCGCCGCGACGATCTCGGCGTCCGTACGACCTCCTGTGGACGGCATCTCGAGATCCAGACCTGCCGCGAGGGACGCGACGCGGTCGTCGACAGCACCCCAGTCGCTCACGACCAGACCCTCGAAACCCCACTCGCCGCGCAGGACGTCGGTGAGCAGCCACGGGTTACGGGACGAGTACACCCCGTTGATCCGGTTGTACGAGCACATCACCGTCCACGGCTGCGCGTCGCGCACGACCCGCTCGAAGGCACGCAGATAGATCTCCCGCAGTGGCCGCGGGTCGACGTCGGCGGAGACCCGCATCCGGTCGGTCTCCTGGTTGTTCGCTGCGAAGTGCTTGAGTGACGCACCGACACCCTGCGACTGCATGCCGTGCACGAGCGCAGCGCCCAGAACACCCGAGAGCAGCGGATCTTCCGACAGGTACTCGAAGTTCCGGCCGCACAATGGGGAGCGCTTGATGTTGATACCGGGCCCGAGCAGGACACCGACCTGCAGTGCGCGGGCCTCCGCACCCAACGCCGCGCCGACGCGCTCGAGCAACTCCGGGTCGAAGGAACACCCCAGCGCGACGGCAGGCGGGAAGCAGGTCGCGGGCACGGACGAGTGCAGACCGAGATGGTCGCCCTCGGCGGTCTGCTTCCGCACACCGTGCGGCCCGTCGGTGAGCATGATCGAGGGGATGTTCTCGCGCGCAACCGGTTCGGTGTGCCAGAAGTCGAGGCCGCTGGTGAGCGACGCCTTCTCCTCGACGGTCAGTCGCGCCACGATCTCGAGAGGTGAGCGGTCGGTCATGCTGCTCCTTCGGCGGGGTCGGTCCGCTGCACCATAACCCCTCGGGGAGACGGACGATATCGACGGAGCCGGCGCGTGTGGTACATCGGGAGGGCGGTGTCGATCCTGTCGGTCGACTGGTCGAGAATGTCCGATTGTGGTGGTTCTCGTCGGGGGACGAAGCGATCGGAGGAGTACGTGATCGAAGTGCATGCACCGGCGGAGGGGTCCGTGACGTTGCCCCGCGACCATCGATGGGTGGTGGTCGACGTCGAGACCTCGGGTGTACGTCCCAACGCCCACAGGGTCCTGAGCGTGGCCGCCCTCGTGTTGCGCGAGGACGGGTCCGTCGAGCGAGAGTTCTCGACTCTCGTCGACCCCGGCTGCGACCCGGGACCGGTGCACATCCACAACCTCACGCGGGAGCGCCTCACCGGGTCGCCGCGCTTCGAGGACATCGCCGGCGAACTCGCCGGGATTCTCGACGGCGCCACACTCGTCGCCCACAACGCGTCGTTCGACTACGGGTTCCTCGACGCCGAGTTCCGTCGGGCCGGCACCTCGCTTCCGGCGGAGCACCGCCTGTGCACGCTCGCGTTGTCGCGCCGGCTAGAACTCGACGTCCCCAACTACCGGTTGGCCACCCTCGCGCAGCACTGGCAGGTCCAGCAGTTGCAGGAGCACGACGCCTACGACGACGCGCGCGTCCTGTCGGAGATATTCCTGCGCAGCGCCGCCATGGCCGACAACCTGCAGTTGCCGCTACCCGTCGTGAACTGCCGCAGTCGCAAGTCGGTGTATCCCGCATCCATCCCGCGGGTCGCGTGCCAGTGGAAGAACCCGGGTCGTCTCGGCGACGACGGCCTCGTCCAGGGCATGAAGGTCGTGATCAGCGGCTCCACCGTCACTCCGCGTGTCGCGCTCGCGAACCGGCTGACCGACGCCGGACTCGACGTGATGAACAACGCGAGCAAGCAGACCAGCGTCGTGGTGTGCAACGACCCCACGGTGCAGACCGCCAAGGTCCGCAAGGCGATGTCCGAAGGCATTCCCGTGATCAGCGAACAGCAGCTCGAGGAGCTGTTGACGCGGGTGAGTCCGGGCGAATCGAAGGTTGCGGCCGTCGTCGACATCATCCCGCCACCGGAACCGCAGGTCGCGGTGGTGCACCCGGTCCGGCCGCCGACCGGGCAGAAGCCCAAGCTGTGGACAGGACGCAAGGTGCTGCTGCTCGGCGGCACGCACCTGCAGGCCGTCATGATGCGCTCGCGTCTCACCCAGCTCGGTGCCCGCCCGGCCCTCAACTTCACGGCCGCCGTCACCGACGTGCTGGTCCTCGACGGGGGAGAGGCCGACAAGCGGATGACGCGGGTCGCGGCACGTGAGCTGCCCGTCCTGCGACCCGACGACGTCGATGCCGCAGTGGAGAACGGAGTGATGCCCCCGCACATGCGGGTGGAGTCACGGCTCACGGCGCCGGTGCTGTCCCGCGGTGAAGTGATCGACGTGCCGTCCGACAGTCACCGCTGGGCCGTGAACGTCGCCTGGAAGGCCGAAGCTGTCGGCGACGAATTCGATCTCGACATCGTCGCCTTCCTGCTCGGCGCCGACGAGAAGGTCGACACCGACGACGACTTCGTCTTCTACAACAATCCGCTCTACGACGACGGCGTCATCGAACTGACCATCGACGGTTCGAGTGAGCACTGCATCCGCGTCGACCTCGCGGAACTTCCCGCCGAATGCGAACGCATCGCCATCGCAGCGGCCATCGACGGCAACCGCACCTTCGGCGAACTCGGCGCGGTATCGGTCGCGGTCGACAGTGAGACCGGCACCGCCGCGACCTTCGTGCTCGACGCCGGTACCACCGAACGCACCATGGTGCTCACCGAGATCTACCGCCGAGCCGACAAGTGGCGGCTGCGCGCGGTGGGGCAGGGATACGACGACGACCTCGCGGCCCTCGCACGCCGGTACGGGGTGGAAGTCGACGACTGATCTCTGCTTCGTCGCGCGGGTGGGGATCGACTGAGCACTGCAGAGCGCGAAATGGTCATCGGCGCGTGTTATTGCCCGCTCTGATGACTATTTCCCGCTCCGCTGTCGGGGTCGGTGGCGGCGAGTTGTCGTGCCCAGTCGGATTCGGTGTCGAGGAGGGCTTCCCCGCCGGTGGCGAAGGCGTCGCGGAGTTGCTTCAAGGCTTGGCTGAACTGCTCGATGCGTTCCATAGCTGACTCAGGCGTCCCCGAGGCCTTCCGACGGTAACCTGCAGCGAGTTGCTGCGCAGAATCGAAGTCGCCAAAACCGTGGACTGCAGTGAGTCTGGAAGCGGTCCGTGTTGCGGTCTCGAACTCGTCCAACATGACGTTGCAGATCTGCAGAATCTCATCGATCACATGTGGTTCGAGTCTGGTGAAGTCAGGCATACGTCCTCAGCTCTCACTCGGGAATGTAAGGCTCGAGCGAGGTGACGAATTGATCCATGCCCGAGCACCATTCACTCTTGGGTGCCGGCTCTACCGTGTCGGTGTAATAAAGCCGGTTGAACAGCACGACTCCGAATTCCGTTTGCAATGCGTACGTGCACTCGTTGTTCCCGCTCGGTCCCACCTCGCGTAGTCCGGCTCTGCCGTTGATCGTGATCGGGGAAGCCACATGGGCGTTCTTCGAGTGCTCTTCCTCGAGGGTGACGTTTCCGGACAAGATGTTGAGCCCGTATCCACGGCGCACGCCTGGGATGTGGTCCCTGTTGTCGTATGTGCAGCCGAGGAAGGTGTACGTCCCCATCGGCATGTCCGCGACTTCCTTCTTCCCCGCGTCGTACCCGGCCGCGTGCATGACGTCGTCGGGGATGTCGTAGCAGGGGTCGAAGGTGACTGGCGGTCGGCCGGAGTCGTCGGTGATGCGCGGGGTTCGGGTTGTCGTGGTGGCGGTTTCGTCGCTTACAGCGACGTCATCAGCTGAACCCGGGCTGCACGCCGTCCCCATGACAGCCAGTGCTGCGAGCGCGACGATGCCCCACCTGCCCATGCGACCCCCCGATCGATTGTCGGGCAGACGCTAACACAACCGTCCCGGGCACTGCTCCGGAGCGCGAAATGGTCAGAGGTGCGCGTTATTGCGCGCCCTGATGACTATTTGGCGCTCCGCTGTCGGGGTCGGTGGCGGCGAGTTGGCGGGCCCAGTCGGATTCGGTGTCGAGGAAAGCTTCCCCGCCGGTGGCGAAGGCGTCGCGGAGTTGGGTGAGGGCATCGATGAACTGCTCGACGCGTTCCTTCGCCGATTCCGGAGTGCCCGCAGCCTTCCGTCGGTATCCCGCGGCGAGTTGCTGGGCCGATTCGAAGTCGCCGAAACCATCGGTTCTTGTGAGGTTGTTGGCGTTCTTTCGTGCAGCTTCCATCTCGGAGATCATGACTCCGCAGATTCTGAGGATTTCCGTGAGTACTTCAGGTTCAAGCCGTGCGTAGTCGGCCAATGTTCCTCCCGTACGTTGACTACTTTGCGATGAATGGTTCGATCTCTATAACGAGTTCTTTCATGCCCAAACACCATTCACTCTGAGGCGCTGGCCCCACATGATCTGCGTTGTACAGACGGCTGAAGATAGCAATTCCGAAGTCAGTCTCTAGGGCATACGCGCATGCGTCCCGGTCGCTCGAATCGACTTCAAGGAGTGCCCGGCGTCCGTTGATCGAGGTTTCAGTCGCGATATGGCCGTTCTTCGCAAGTTCCTCATCGAAGGAAACATTTCCCGACAGAATGCTCAGGTTGAAGCCACGTCGGACTCCCGGAACGAAGTCGTCCTTACGATACGAGCATCCGAGGAACGTGTAGGTACCCATCGGATAATCCGCGATTTCTTTCTTCGCCGCGTCGTACCCGGCTGCGTTCATGACGTCGTCGGGGATGTCGTAGCAGGGATCGAAGGCGACCGGTGGTCGGCCGGAGTCATCGGTGATGCGCGGAGTGCGGGTGGTCGAAATTGCGGCCTCGTCGCTCGTGGCCGTCTCCGCGGCGCTCGGGCTGCACGCCGTCACCACTGCCGCGACTGTTGCGAACGTGACGATGCCCCACCTGCCCATGCGACCCCCCGATCGATTGTCGGGCAGACGCTAACACAACAGCCCGAGGTGGTGCTTCGGAGCGCAGAATGGTCAGAGGTGCGCGTTATTGCGCGCCCTGATGACTATTTGGCGCTCCGTTGTCGGGGTCGGTGGCGGCGAGTTGGCGGGCCCAGTCGGATTCGGTGTCGAGGAAGGCTTCTCCGCCGGTGGCGAAGGCGTCGCGGAGGTGGGTGAGGGCATCGATGAACTGCTGCATGCGTTCGCTCGCTGATTGTGGCGTTCCAGCGCCTTTGCGGCGATAGCCCGCAGCAAGTTGTTTGGCGGACTCGAAATCTCCGAATCCACGCGCGTCGTAGAGTCCGTCAGCGAGCGTCTTGGACTCTCGGAGTTCATCCAGCATCACCTCGCAGATTCGAAGTATCTCCGCGACCACACCCGGTTCGAGCCGCACGAAGGGCGACGACATCATCTCTCCTGACGATTCGACAGTTCAATCGGTGACATACGGCTCGATCGAAGACACCAACTCCTCGAAGTCGGTGCACCACTCTTCGATCGGCGGGCCCCCGGGATAATCCGGGTGGTAAAGCCTGTTCAAGATGACGACCCCGAAACTTGTTTGCAACAGGTAGCTGCATGTGAGGCTTCGATCGGGATCGACCCTCATCGCAGCAGGGCGACCGTTGATGGTCGTCGGTGTCGCTCCGGTCGGATTCTCCGCAAGCTGCTCGTCGAGAGACACGTTTCCTGACAACAAAGTGAGGTCGTAGCGAGCGAGCACCCCCGGGATCTTGACAGTGCCTTTGTATCGGCACCCCAGGTAGGTGTACGTCCCCATCGGCATGTCCGCGATTTCTTTCTTCGCCGCGTCGTACCCGGCCGCGTTCATGACATCGTCGGGTATGTCGTAGCAGGGGTCGAAGGTGACTGGTGGTCGGCCGGAGTCGTCGGTGATGCGCGGGGTTCGGGTTGTCGTGGTGGCGGTTTCGTCGCCTACAGCGGCGTCGTCCGCTGAACCCGGGCTGCACGCCGTCCCCATGACAGCCAGTGCTGCGAGCGCAACGATGCCCCACCTGCCCATGCGACCCCCCGATCGATTGTCGGGCAGACGCTAACACAACAGCCCGAGGTGGTGCTTCGGAGCGCGAAGTGGTCAGAGGTGCGCGTTATTGCGCGCCCTGATGACTATTTGGCGCTCCGCTGTCGGGGTCGGTGGCGGCGAGTTGGCGGGCCCAGTCGGATTCGGTGTCGAGGAAGGCTGCTCCGCCGGTGGCGAAGGCGTCGCGGAGTTGGGTGAGGGCGTCGATGAACTGTTGCATCCGTTCTCTGGCCGACTCGGGTGTGCCTGCAGCTTTGCGTCGATAGTCTGCAGCAAGTTGTTGAGCGGAGTCGAAATCACCGAAGCCGTGGACGTCGGTGAGCCTAAAACTGTGTTTGTACGACTGGTCGAACTCATCCAGCATGGTTTCGCAGATCCTTAGGATCTCTGCGACGACGTGAGGCTCGAGCCTGCTGAACTCCGGCATGTTCGTCCTGTTCGATGTCAGTTCGCGATGAAGGGTTCAACCGAGGCGACGAGGTTTTCCATGCCTGCACACCAATCGATTTGAGGTGCAGGGCCCGAGTGGTCGGCGTAGAGAACTCGGGTGACGAGTACAACTCCGAAATCTGTCTGCAGGGCGTACTTGCAGCCGTTTCGTGCGTCGGGGTCTACTTCTAGGAGCGCCGGTCTGCCGTTAATGCTTGTCTGGCTGGCGACATGTGCATTCTTTTGGAACTCCTCGTCCAAAGTGACATTGCCAGCCAGGATGTTGAGGCCGTATCCACGGCGCACGCCTGGGATGTGGTCCCTGTTGTCGTATGTGCAGCCGAGGAAGGTGTACGTCCCCATCGGCATGTCCGCGATTTCTTTCTGGGCCGCGTCGTACCCCGCTGCGTTCACGACATCGTCGGGTATGTCGTAGCAGGGGTCGAAGGTGACTGGCGGGCGGCCGGAGTCGTCGGTGATGCGCGGGGTCCGGGTGGCCGACGTGGAAGCCTCGTCGCTCGTGGCCGGCTCCGCCGAACCCGGACTGCACGCCGTCGCCACTACCGCCAGTGCTGCGAGCGCGGCTGTTCCCCACCTACCCATGCGACCCCCCGATCGATTGTCGGCCAGACGCTAACACAACCGCCGATGACAGTACTGCGGAGCGCGAAATGGTCAGGGGTGCGGGTTATTGCGCGTTCTGATGACCGTTTCCCGTTTCGTTGTCGGGGTCGGTGATGGCGAGTTGGCGTGCCCAGTCGGATTCGGTGTCGAGGAAGGCTTCTCCGCCGGTGGCGAAGGCGTCGCGGAGTTGGGTGAGGACTTCGATGAACTGCTCGACGCGTTCCTTCGCAGACTCCGGGGTACCAGCGGCCTTTCGTCGGTAACCTGCGGCGAGTTGCTTGGCCGAGTCGAAATCGCCGAAGCCGTCAGCGAACAACAGGTTTCCGGTGGTAGCTCTCGACTTTTCGAAGTCGGCAAGCATGATGTCACAGATGCGCACAATCTCGTCAATGATTTCGGGTTCCAGTCTCAGAAATCCGGACATGAGACCTCCATGGCCAGGGTCTAGACGGTATGGGCAGCCCCGGCGTTGAGTCAGGGGTTGCGGGCCGGGGCCCCTCTCACCCATGTTCGTGGGTTACCGAGTAGGAATCCCCCTGCCCGGCCTATCCGACAGTGGTGGGAGGCCCCGGTGTTTACCGAGCGTACGAGCGTAGGACTGGACGTGCACGCACGTTCGGTCGCAGCAGCAGCCATCGACAGCGTCACCGGCGAAGTGCTCCAAACCAAACTGACGCCGTCCTATGACCACATCCGATCCTGGATTGCGCAGCTACCAGGCCCGGCAGCAGTGACCTACGAGGCCGGCCCGACAGGCTTCGGCTTGTACCGATATCTGACCGAAGCGAGCATTCGGTGTGTGGTCGCCGCTCCGTCGAAGCTGCACAAACCCGCCGGGGATCGGGTCAAGACCGATGCCCGCGATGCGCTGCATCTGGCCCGGTTGCTGCGCCTGGACGAAGTCACCTCGGTGTCGATCCCGTCCGTCGGGCAGGAAGCGGCGCGGGATCTGGTCCGGGCCCGGGAGGACTGCCGCGGAGATCTGATGCGGGCACGGCACCGGTTGTCGAAACTGCTGCTGCGCCGCGGCATCGTCTACTACGGCGGACAGGCCTGGAGCGGGGCGCACGACCGCTGGTTGCGTACCGAGGCCGCACCGCAGTTGACCTCGCCGGCGACACGGATGGCGTTCGACGCCGACTACGACCACGTGCTCACCATGCAGGCGCGGCGCCGACGACTCGATGTGGCGATCGAGGAGATGGCCGTGGCCAGTGAATTGACTCCGGTGGTGCGCCGGATGTGCTGCCTGCGTGGGGTGTCCACCTTGACCGGGTTCGGTCTGGCGGTGGAGATCGGGGACTGGACTCGGTTCACTGGCAACACCATCGGCTCGTTCGTCGGGTTGGTGCCCTCGGAGTATTCCTCGGGATCGTCGCGGGCGCAGGGGTCGATCACCAAGACCGGAAATTCTCATGCGCGTCGGCTGTTGGTGGAAGCGGCCTGGCATCACCGCGCCCGCTATCACGTCGGAGCGGTAATGCGGTCGCGATGGGATCTGGCCCCGGCCGCGGCCCGGGCCCGTGGTGATGAGGGCAACCGCCGGTTGCACGGGCGCTGGGTGGGGTTCCTCGAACGCCGCAAACGACCCGTCGTCGCGAATGCGGCGATCGCCCGGGAGTTGGCGGGGTGGTGCTGGTCGCTGGCGGTGATGGATTGCTGAAGCCGGCCTGATGGACTGCTTCGTCCCATGGGTTCGGTGGTGGCAGCGCGTGGATCGACCCGCGATACACCTATGAGCAGGCCTTCCGGGGTCGACGCTCGATGCTAGAGATGCGGATGCGATCCAGCCGAAATCCCGTCCTGCGGTAGCCAACCCGCGTATATCAGTCTGACCGCGCGTCGTATTGTCGACACGCTCACCACGCAGACTCGAGGGCGAAGCAATGAGGCGCCGTCAGGGTCGCTCCCCGACGGCGCCTCACCTTGCCCTCTTGACAAAGGTTCTTACATATCAGTTGTCGATGATCGGTTCAATTGCCGAGACAAGCTCGTCCATGTCGGTGCACCATTCACTTTCGGGAACCGGTCCCGGACGGTCCTTGTTGTATAGCCGCAGGAAACTGACGATTCCGAAGTCGGACTGAAGGACATATGTACAGGCGTCCTTATTCGCCGGATTCACTTCTAGGAGCGCCCGACGCCCGTTGATGCTGATTTCGGTCGCCATAGCGCCGTTCTTCGCGAGTTCTTCATCAAGGGAGACATTCCCTGCCAAGATGCTGAGGTTATAGCCCCGCCGAATTCCGGGAACGTAGTCATCCTTCCGGTATGTACAACCGAGAAAGGTGTAGGTACCCATCGGGTAATCCGCGACTTCCTTCTTCGCCGCGTCGTACCCGGCCGCGTTCATGACGTCATCCGGGATGTCGTAGCAGGGGTCGAAGGTGACGGGTGGTCTGCCGGAGTCGTCGGTGATGCGCGGGGTGCGGGTCGTCGACGTGGCTGCCTCATCGTCTGTGAGGTCATCCGCGGCGCTCGGACTGCACGCCGTCACCACTGCCACTGCTGCTGCGAGCGCGATGATTCCCCACTTACCCATGCGACCCCCCGATCGATTGTCGGGCAGACGCTAACACAAAGCGGGCGAGGGGTGATGAGGGCTGATTCGTCGTACACGAACGCTCTCGGCTTCCAGGAAGCCGAGAGCGTTCGGTTACCTCCACGACCCGACTATCGGTTCGCGCGGGTCAATGCTGACGGTCAGTACGCAAAGGCATAGTTGTATCCGCCGTAGCTGCTATGGCTTTCGTCTCGTGCAACCAAGGTGTAGTTCGGCGGCGCACCGGTGCTACCCGAGAACAGCGGGTAGGAGACCGAGTAGACGGCGGCGTAGACATAGTGCGCACGTTCGTTCTTGATCAGAGCAGACACATACGAATCGGACTCGATGCCGACCTCGATGACGCCGCAGTAACTGCCGTCCTGCGCCTTGGCGGGCAGGCTGACGATCTTGCTGACCTCGCCGTACCGGTCGTCGTACGAGATCTGGTTGTTGTGCTGGTTGGAGCTGCAGAACACGTACTTCACCCCGCTGCCGGAGATGGTCACAGCCTGGGCCACGGGGGTGGTGAGCACTGCCGAACCTGCCGCGAGCGTGGCAGCAGCAGCGAGCGTTCCGATGAACTTCTTCATTGATTCCAATCCTTGTGTGAATGCTGTCGGCCTGGCACATCCCGCCTCGGATATGGGCTGCAGTCCGTATGTGGACGGGATGAGAGGAGGGCGAAGTGGCGGCTTATGGCCGCGGGTCGTCGAATCCTCCGAGATATCGCGCCTCCCACCACAGCGGACTGTGCGCAGCGATCCGTGCTCGTCGGCTCAGGGCAGGCCGAGAATGACACGGCTGCGAGCCGGCGAACAGGTTCACTGCAATGTCCGTTCTGTATGGAATGACCGTATGGGTGTCGCGCGTGCCGCCGCCCGCGTTACACACTCCCGAAGCGCTCTCACAGCACCCCGGACCAAGAGCGCGAACTGGTCATCGGAGCGCGCAATAACGCGCACCGATGACCGTTTCACGCGTCGCTATCGAGTCGCCCTCTGCCGGTGTCCGGGGCGCCTGAATCCACCCCGGTGATTGCCGCACAGCGGAACGGGCTACCCATCCGGGTAACCACCGGAAACATCGCAGTCGGGAGGCACGTTCATGAGTGACGACAGTTTCGGCACGCGCGACACCCTGAAGGTCGACGACACCGACTATCGGATCTATCGCATCGACAAGGTCCCGGGCTCGGAGCGATTGCCCTACAGCCTCAAGGTCCTGTTGGAGAACCTGCTGCGCACCGAGGACGGGCGGCTCGTCACCCGGGAGCAGATCGAGGCCGTCGCGGGTTGGGATCCGAAGTCGACGCACAACCCTGAGATCCAGTTCTCCCCGGCACGCGTTCTCATGCAGGACTTCACCGGCGTGCCGTGCGTTGTGGACCTCGTCGCGATGCGCGACGCCATGACCCAGCAGGGTGGCGACCCGAAGCGCATCAACCCGCTGATCCCCACCGAGCTGGTCATCGACCATTCGGTGATCGCCGACGTCTTCGGCACCGAGGACGCCTTTCGGATCAACACCGACCTCGAGTTCCAGCGCAACCGCGAGCGCTACGAGCTGCTGCGCTGGGCGCAGGGAGCGTTCGACGACTTCAAGGTGGTCCCGCCCGGCACCGGCATCTGCCATCAGGTGAACCTCGAGTACCTGGCCCGCGTCGTCTTCACGCGGGAGGACGAGGACGGCGGGCTCGTCGCCTATCCCGACTCGCTCGTCGGCACCGACTCGCACACCCCCATGATCAACGGCCTCGGTGTCGTCGGCTGGGGGGTCGGCGGCATCGAAGCCGAGGCGGCGATGCTGGGCCAGCCGGCGTCGATGTTGATCCCGCAGGTCGTCGGCTTCAAGCTCACCGGCGAACTGCAGGAGGGCACCACGGCGACCGACCTCGTGCTCACCGTTGCCGAGATGCTCCGCAAGACAGGCGTGGTCGGCAAGTTCGTCGAGTTCTTCGGTCCCGGTGTCGCCAACGTGCCGCTCGCCAACCGCGCGACCATCGGCAACATGAGCCCCGAGTACGGCTCGACGATCTCGATCTTCCCGATCGACGACGCGACCCTCGACTACCTGCGCCTCACCGGTCGCGACGAGGGGCAGATCCGCCTCGTCGAGGCGTATGCGAAAGAACAGGGTCTGTGGCACGACCCCGATCGCGAACCCGACTACAGCGAGGTCGTCGAACTGGATCTGTCGAAGGTGCGACCGTCCGTCGCCGGCCCGAAGCGACCGCAGGACCGCATCCCCGTCGCCCTCGCGCCGAAGGCCGTGACCTCGCTGCTCAACGGTGAGGAAGTGCCCGACGTCGTCTCCCGCGTCCAGGACTCGGGTGTCGACGAGGGCGTGCTCGAATCATTCCCTGCCAGCGACCCGGTGTCGGTGCGCAGCGAGGACTCCCGCGACGAGCCGCGCGACCCGGTGCCCGACGACGCCGACACCTCGGCGCCGCCGTCGAAGAAGGTCCCGGTGCGGGTCGGGGACGGCGACGAGTTCGAACTCGACAACGGACACGTGGTGATCGCGGCGATCACATCGTGCACGAACACGTCGAACCCGTCGGTGATGATCGGTGCGGCGCTGCTCGCCAAGAAGGCCGTGGAAAGGGGGCTGCGGAGCAAGCCGTGGGTGAAGACCACGCTGGCTCCAGGGTCGCGGATCGTCACCGACTACTACGAGCGTTCGGGTCTGACGCCCTATCTCGACAAGCTCGGCTTCAACCTCGTCGGTTACGGCTGCACGACCTGCATCGGCAATTCCGGCCCGCTTCCCGACGAGATCGCGGCCGCGATCGACGAGCACGACGTCAACGTCTCGGCCGTGCTGTCGGGCAACCGCAACTTCGAGGGACGCATCCATCCGCAGACGAAGATGAATTTCCTCGCGTCGCCGCCGCTGGTGATCGCGTATGCGCTGGCCGGGTCGATGCTCGTCGACCTCTTCAATGACCCGCTCGGCACCGACAGCGAGGGCAACGAGGTCTACCTGCGCGACATCTGGCCCACGACGCAGGAGATCCAGGAGGTCATCGACGACGCGGTGCGCGCGGAGATGTTCGAGACCGGCTACCAGGACGTCTACACCGGTGACGAAACGTGGCGGAACCTCGACGTGCCCGACAGTGAGGTGTTCGAATGGAAGGACGAGTCGACCTACGTGCGACGTCCTCCCTACTTCGAGGACATGTCGTCGGAACCCGAGCCGCTGCGCGACATCGAGGGCGCGCGGGTACTCGCGCTGCTCGGCGACTCCGTGACCACCGACCACATCTCGCCGGCCGGTGCGATCCGACGCGACAGCCCCGCGGGTCGCTACCTGCAGGAGCACGGCGTCGAGCAGGCCGACTTCAACTCCTACGGGTCGCGACGCGGCAACCACGAGGTGATGATCCGCGGCACCTTCGCCAACATCCGACTGCGTAACCAACTGGTGCCGGACGTCGAGGGTGGCGTCACCCGCTATCTGCCGACCGACGAGCAGATGAGCATCTACGACGCCGCGCAGAAGTACGCGGAGGACGGCACACCGCTGGTCGTGCTCGCGGGCGCGGAGTACGGGTCGGGCTCGTCGCGTGACTGGGCGGCCAAGGGCACGTTGCTGTTGGGGGTGCGCGCGGTGATCGCGCAGTCGTACGAGCGCATCCACCGCTCCAACCTCATCGGTATGGGCGTGCTGCCGTTGCAGTTCCCGGAGGGCGAGTCGGCGCAGAGCCTCGGCCTGACGGGGGAGGAGGAGTTCACCATCACCGGTCTGGCGGACAGCGACGAGATCCCCGAGACCGTGCACGTGAAGGCGGGGGACACGGAGTTCGACGCGACGGTGCGCATCGACACCCCCGCCGAGGCCGAGTACTTCCAGCACGGCGGAATCCTGAAGTACGTGCTGCGTAAGCAGCTCGCGCAGTAGGCAGCGACAGACGGGGGCTCGTGGCTACTGCGCCGCGAGCCCCCGTTCCGCTGCGGCGGTGCGCACCGCGTCGATCACGAGGCGCAGCGGCGGCCGTTCCGACGCGACCCCGCGATGCGCGATGGAGATCGTGCGCACGAGCGGTTCGGTCAGCGCCACCACCTCGACCCCGGGTGAGCTCAACGTCAGCCCGAGATCGGAGACGAGCGTGACACCCAGCCCCGCGGCGACCATCGCCAGCGCCGTCGCCTGCTCACCGACCTCGTGGTTGATCCTCGGCTCGAACCCCGCACGTTGACACGCGAGGCTCACCGCGCGGCCGAAGTGCGAGTTCGGGCCGGCCAATACCCACGGATGCTCGGCGAGGTCGGCGAGTGCGATGGTGCCCGCCGGCACCGTCCCGGGCGGCACCGCGGCGTGCAGTCGCTCGACCGCGATCACCACCTTGGTCAGCTCCGGATCCCACAACATCGGGTAGCCGGAGTATTCGATGACGAACGAGAAGTCCAGCGATCCGTCACGGACGGCGCCGGCGGTCTCCTCGGGGGCGAGCTCTCGCGTGCGGACCTCGATGCCGGGATGCTCGGTGGCCAGCAATGCCAGCGCGCTGGGGATCAGAGTGGATGCGACGGAGGCCCATACCCCGGCGGTCAGGCGCGCGGTGACCCCGTCGCGGGTCTGTTCGAGCGCGGTCGTCGCGCGCTCCACCGACTGCAGGATCTCCTCGGCGTGTTCGGCGAGCAGCACGCCCGCCTCCGTCAACTGGACCCGACGTCCCCTTCGCTCGAAAAGCGTTGCGCCGACGTCCCGTTCGAGTTGGGTGAGCTGTTGCGAGACAGCCGAGGTGGTGTAATGCAGGGCGAGTGCGGCGGCCGTGACGGTGCCTCGGCGATGCAGTTCTCGAAGCATCCGTAACCGGCGCAGGGACAACTCCATGCCGTCAGCGTAGGGCGCGCCCGGGGACCTGCAACCGCTGTGAGCTCGCGTTGTGTAGAAATCGTGAACTCCGACCTTCGAGTTTCGTAACTGGACGCCCCGCGCCGCCCCCGGGCACGCTGGCGTCACCGGCCGAATCGACGTAGCGACGGCTCTGACGAACGGGGGACCGCATATGACCACCATGGCAACACGCGTCGACGCGGTGGACACCCGCAGGGACGAACCCTTCCTGCGTCTCACCTGGACGGACCCGATGACAGGTGCGCACGGCTATCTCGTCGTCCACACCCTGGTGGGCGATCTGGCGACCGGTGGCACCCGCATGCGGGCCGGGTGCACGATGTCGGAGGTCGAGGACCTGGCGCGCGGCATGGCCGCGAAGACCGCGGTGTTCGACCTGCCGGTGGGCGGCGCGAAGGGCGGGATCGACTTCGACCCGAAGGACCCCCGTGCCGTCGATGTGCTGCAGCGCTTCTGCCAGGCGATGCGTCCCTGGTTGAACGCGCACTGGGTCACCGCCGAGGACCTGGGCGTTCCCCAGCACCTTCTCGACGAGGTCTTCGAGCGGCTGGGACTGCACCAGTCCTTCCACGCCGCGATCAACCGTGCGGCAGACCCGGCGATCACCTTGGAGCGGGTACGCACCTCCCTGAACGCGCCGGTCTACGGCGGCTTCCTGCTGGGTGACGTGATCGGTGGTTACGGCGTCGCGCAGGCCTGCATCGCCACCGCGAACGCATATCGCTGGGCACCGGCCGAGACCACCGTCGCGATCCAGGGAATCGGCACGATGGGTGGCGGCGCAGCCTGGTATCTGCACGAAGCGGGCATGCGCGTGACCGCCGTCGCCGATGCCGCAGGAACACTGTATTGCGCTGACGGACTGGACATCACGGCACTGCTCGACCTCCGCGACGAGTACGGGGAGATCGACCGCTCCCGCGTCCCGTCGGACGTCGAGCAACTGCCCCGCGACGCGGTGATCGGCATTCCCGCCGACATCTTCGTCCCCGCCGCCATCTCTTACGCCATCACGGCGGAGAACGTCGGCCGGGTCGCCGGGCGGGTCGTCATCGAGGCCGCGAACTCCGCGACGACGCCCGACGCCGAAGCCGTGCTCACCGGCCGCGGCATCCCGGTGATCCCGGACTTCGTGGCCAACGCCGGCGCGGTCGCGTGGGCATGGTGGGTGCTCCTCGGGTGGGTCGGGACCGATCCGGACGATTCCTTCCAGCGTCTGCGCACCGAGATGCTCACCAAGATCACGCTGCTGGTCGAGCGGTGGGCGCTCGATCGGGTGCCGCCGCGGCAGACGGCACGGGAGCTCGGCGCGACCAACCACGCTCCGAGCGCCTCGCGCACGATCACCATCCCTTGACACGTCGACCTCGCTCATTCCTGCAGGTCAGCATCTTGACGGCGAGACTCGGCGGAAATGGCGGCGCGCGTCGTCCGGGTCCGGAAACGCGTATGTCGACCAAGACTTCTAAGGTGGACATGCCCGTCTCCGTCGACGGGCGGAAGGACGTCCGCAAGGGTGAGTGGAGTGCGAGTGGGGTCAGGCGAGCGCGAACCCGAATTGAGGGATCGCGTGCAGCGCCTGCTCGCCTTCCTGGCCGAGCTCGTCAAGGCCCGCAGCGCACCAGTCCGCGTCGTCGACAAACACCGCGCCGTGATGTCCCTCGAGGAGGGAAACATCAGGGCCGGTCTGCGGGCCCATGCCGCGTCGGGCGACATCATTCTGCGCGCGCGTCGCGCTCAGCTCGAAGAGCCCCCGCGTCCGCCCGCCGAACTCGCGAAATACGTGCACGGAGACATCGCGGAGTCCGCCGTCGAGCCCGAACTCGACCCGCAGGCCATCGATATCGACGGTCTCGACGCCTGGCTGACGGACTGGCGGACGTGGGCGGTCGTCGACCGCGAGCGGCAGGCCGCCTCGCATCTGTACAGCTTCCTGCAGCGAGCGATGCTCGACCTAGAGGACCAGCCGGAATCGCTGGAACTCGTCGTCGCGTCGGGTCTGCTGCACCTGTCCGAGGGTGTGGCGGGCGCGCGGGTCCACACGCACCTGATCACGCAGACCGCGCTCATCGAGCGACAGGGCGACTCCGGCGACCTGGTGGTCCGGCTGAGTCCCAACGCCGGGCCGTCGCTGGAAGACGTCCAGCTCCTCACCGGACTGGAGGTCTTCGACCCGACGAGTGTCCGCGAACTGCACGATGCGCTCGTCACCCAGGTCGCGTCGCCCCTCGACCCCGCGGCCCGCGCGTTCTTGAAGAGCTGGGCCGAGCGTGCGCTCACCGTGCCGGTCGACGTCGTCGATCGTGCGGACGAAGCGTCGTCGTCGGATGCGTTCGTGACGCCGTCGCCGGTCCTCGTGCTGCGTAAGCGCGGCGCCCACGCGCTCATCGAGTACTACAGCCGCATGACCGAGGCGGCTGCCGACGAGTCGAATCCGGTGCCGCTCGGGCTGGCGCAGCTCGTCGAAGCGATCGAACCGGCCGACCGGGTCGCGTGGCTCGACCGCATCGGCACGCCGTCGACCGAGTTCACCGGGGAGCAGTTGCTGCCGCTGCCCGCGAACGAGGAACAGCGCGACATCATCGACCGGCTCGCCGGCGACAGCGGTGTCGTGGTCGAGGGTCCGCCGGGTACGGGCAAGACCCACACCATCGCCAACATCGTCGCGGCGCTACTCGCGCGTGGGCAGCGTGTGCTGGTCACCAGCGAGAAGGCGCAGGCGCTGCGTGTGCTCCGGGAGAAGCTCCCGTCCGAGCTGCAGGAACTGTGCGTGGCCGTCACCGACCCGGTGCACGGCGGCACGGTCGAACTCACTCGCAGTGTCAGCGAAATCGCCATCCGCAAGGCGCAATTCAACGTTCGGCGCGCGCAGGAACGTATCGACGAGCTCGCCACGCAACGCAACGACGCACTCGAGCGTCGCGCGACGTTGATGGAACAGATCCGGCAGGCGCGCGCGGAGGAGACCGAGGCCCACGCCGATGTCGCCGCCGGCTACGAGGGGACGGCCGCGTCGATCGTCCGGCGGGTCCGCGCGCACGAATCCAAGTACGCGTGGTTGCCCGCGCCTCTGCTCACCGACACCCCACCGCTGACGGTCGACGAACTCGTCACCCTTCACTCGTTGCATCAGCGGTCGAGCGTCGAGCGCGCGCGCCGTCGCCAGCAGCGCTTCCCCGAATTGTCCCTGCCCACTCAGAGGGAACTGCAGTACGCGTGCGCCGCCGTCTCCCAGGCGTCGAGCGGCACGACCAACGGCGAGACACAGGGGCTGTTGCGGGTCCTCGAGGGTGCATCGCTCGAAGCACTCGGCCGCATCCGCGACCTGTGCGAGCAACTGCAGGGTGCCCTCGAGGACGCGGACCGGCTCGACGCCCGAATCCAACGCGTCGCCGACGACGTCCTGTCGGGCCGGGCCCAGCACCTGTGGGGGAAGACCGCCGAGCTCGCCAGGCTCGTGCAGGCCGCGCAGGAGGCCGACCGGATCGTCGGTGCCAGCTCGGTGGACACCTCCGTGACGGGACGTCAGGCCTTCGAGGCGTACGACGCGCTCGCCCGCAAGCTCGAGGCCGGCGACACGTGGCGCAGCGGATTCACCCGGTTCCGGCGCAGCGACGAGCAATCCGCCGTCGAGGCGCTCGGTGAGATCGCGACCGTCGAGGGTGTCGCCGCCACCACCGCCCAGACGGCGCGCATCGTCGCCGAACACCTTCGTGCGCTCGAGGCGATCCGGGTCGCGCGGGTGGTCCTCCGCGACCTCGGTATCGACATCGAACTCGACGAGTCGCGCAGCCGCGCGGTCGGCATTCTCGCGTTCCTCGACCGCGACCGTGCCATCGTCGACAATCTCGTGGCGCGGGTACACGACGTCGAAACGGCACTGCGCGATGTTCATCCGGGGGCGCCGCGGATCACGAGCATCGAGCAGGCGCGGTCCACCGCCGAGTCGGCACGGACCATCGCCGCCGCGGGCACCGCCGAAGCGAGTAAGAACTGGCTCGAATCCATCGGCATGTACGTGCGGAGCCAGATCTCCGGGGGAGCGTCGCCCGAAGGACGCGCGCTGGCCCGCGCCTTACACGACGCCGACTTCGACGCCATCAACGCGGCCCTGGATGCGTGGGACCGGGCGGCGGGGGAGCAGCGTGAGGAACTGGAACTCGTCTCCCTCCACGCGCGCCTGACCACCGCAGCACCCGCACTCGCTCAGGCCCTCGCGGAGAATCCGTTGAGCCTGGCCTGGCCGGTTCGTCTCGCCGACATCGACGAGGCGTGGGCGTGGCGACGCGCCGACGAATGGGTGCGACGCTTCCACGAGCGCAGCGACGACGGACAGTTCGAACGCGACCTCGACGCACTCGAGAAGGACATCGCGCGACTCACGACCGAACTCGTCGAGGAGAAGGCGTGGAGCGCGTGTCTCGACCGCACCACGGCCGAGCAGGTGCAGGCGCTCCATTCGTACCGCGATCACATCGCGAGCATCGGTAAGGGCACCGGCCGCTACGCGGAGCGTTATCGGGCGGCGGCCCGCGAGGCCATGCAGGTCGCGCAGGGGGCGGTGCCGGCTTGGGTGATGCCGTTGCAGCAGGTCCTGGCATCGATTCCGCCCGAACAGAATTCGTTCGACGTCGTCATCGTCGACGAAGCGAGCCAGACCGACATCAGCAGCCTGTTCCTGTTGTGGCTGGCGCCGCGCGTGATCGTCGTCGGCGACGACAAGCAGTGTGCACCGAGCGCGGTGTCGCTGGGTGCGCTCGACGGGGTGTTCAGCCGTCTCGACTCGTATCTGCCCGACATCCCGAACTACCTGCGCGACAGCTTCACTCCGCGGTCGAGCCTGTTCTCGTTGCTGCGGTCGAGGTTCGGCAGCATCGTCCGGTTGCGCGAGCACTTCCGGTCGATGCCGGAGATCATCGCGTGGTCCAGCGACCAGTTCTACGCCGACGACCCGCTGGTCCCCATGCGGCAGTACGGCTCCGATCGTCTGCAGCCGCTACGCACCACGCTCGTCGAGGACGGTGCCGTCAGCGGGCAGAACTCGACGCTGACGAACTACGCCGAGGCGCACGCCCTCGTCGACACGCTCGTGAAGTGCGTCGAGGACCCGGCCTACGACGGCAAGACCTTCGGTGTGGTGGTGCTGCAGGGGCAGTTGCAGGTCGACATCATTCAGAACGAACTGCTCGAGAGGCTCACCCCGGAGCAGTGGGAGGAACGCAGGCTCCGCGTCGGCACGCCCCCGGACTTCCAGGGCGACGAACGCAACGTGGTGTTCCTGTCGATGGTTGTCGCGCCCGAACAGAACATCGCGGCGTTGACACGGACCGAATATCAGCGACGCTTCAACGTCGCGGCCTCGCGTGCCCAGGACCAGCTGTGGTTGTTCCACTCGCGGACCATCGACACGCTGCGGCGCACCGACCTGCGGTACTCGCTGCTCACCCACATGCGGACGACGTCCCCGCGCCCGGCCGAGCCGATGCCCGACGGCGTGACGCGCGACGAGCGGCACGAAGCGTTCGACAGCCTCTTCCAGCAGGACGTCTTCCTCGACGTCGCCGCTCGCGGCTATCACGTGAACCCGCGGGTCGAGGTGAACGGTCACTTCATCGATCTGGTCGTGACCGGGGCGGAAGGCAAGCTGGCAGTTGCCTGTGACGACGAACAGTGGCACACGAGCCCCGAACGGCAGAGCGCCGATCTGGAGCGGGAGCGCGAACTGCACCGCAGCGGTTGGAAGTTCTGGCGGGTCCGGGAATCGGAGTACTACCTCGACCCGGTCGCGGCCCTGTCAGGACTCTGGGAGGAACTGGAACGTCGCGGAATTACGCCCGGACGCGTGGATACTCCTGCGCCCGCACTGTCCCGGCCGTCGACCGAGTTCCGGACCGACGGACAGTCGCACGAGTTCGTCGAATCTGTCGGTCGGACGGATGCAACGGTCGTCGACGAGATCCCCAATCTGGGTACGCGAATGAATGCGGGGACGGATGACCACTGAAACTACTCGGTCGCATCGGTTTTCGACCGGGAACGTTACAGTGCGTCTTTTCACATGCTTTCTTCAGCAAAGTAAACAGGTTCCTGATATTTATTGATGCGCAACGAGTCTCGTTGCGCGTAATTCCCTCTGCGACAGGAGTCCCCCATGGAAGAACTGAAGACCCTCATCGAGCTGGCGAAGCTGCTCGGCCCGTTCATGGAGCTCATCGGCAGCATCAGCAGCCTCAGCGGCCAGTAGTCCGTGAGCGACGAAGAATCCCCGAAGGCATTGCCTTCGGGGATCTTTCGTGTATGTGATGTCGGACTGCGGGAAGGTTCGGCGTGTTTGCCGATCCCGGTCGGATGGACCGATCCACACGACTCACGTGCACATGCGCGACACCTCTCCGCGGCGCATCCGCGTCGATGAGTTTCCGGTACCGGTGAATCGACGTACTTCGATTCGCATTCCTGAGTCGATTCGTGACGGTGTCGAGGAATGCTCGAGCGTGCCGGATGTAGCACTGACGGGTCATCGCGGATGCATTCTTGCCCGTAATCAGGTATCGGTCGAAGTCCTCGATCGCGTTGTCGATCGTGATCCAGCGGCAGTGGTCATTGGTGGTGGACATAGCTGGGTTTCCTTCCCTTCGTCACCAGGGAAGACCAGCATCACGCCTGACTCGGCAGTCGGTGATTATGCCGAACAATCCACCGATGCCGAGGCCGCCACCAGCAACGATGCGCTCGCATCGGCATAACCCCGACATCGTCATAACCCTTGTTAGGCCGATGAGGGAACGCGCCCGGGCCAGAGCATCGGTGTCGAGGGACTTGCCCTTCGTTGTGTTCTTGACGAACCGCGGTGCTCTAGCAGCACGGGTGCCGTCAACGACCTCACGGGCCTGGGCTTCCTGCGCGTTCAGGGTCTGGTTGTCCCGCACGGCACGCTTGGTCGAGTACGCCCAGATCGCACGCCACGCCGACGTGTCGGCCGGCTCCCACACCGGTTCGCTGCGGCGACCGATGTCGTTGACCGAGCTCTTGGCGTGCCGTGGGGTGACGGTGTCGATGACCTGCCCGTCGGTGAACACGTCCCCGTGCCAGTGGAAATGACTGACCAGATCCGCCGGCGCCTTCGTCACCCGCGATCCGACGATGAACTTCAGTCCGGCAGCATCGAGATCCTTCAGATTCGTCGACGACAACATGCCGGCGTCGGCGGCGATGACCATCTCCACCCCGTCGATATTGTGGCGGGCCTGGAACTGCCGCACGATCGGCACGATGGTGCGGGTCTCGGCATGATTTCCCTCGAAAAACCCTATCTCCAAAGGAAATCCGGTGCGGTCGACGAGCAGTCCGACGACGATCTGCGGGTCCACCCGGCGCTCTTTCGAGTACCCGACTTTCCGCAGGTCGTCTTCCTTCTCGGCTTCGAAGTACAAGGTGGTCACGTCGTAGAGCAGCAGGTTCAGATCCCCCGCGGTGGCGGCATGCTCGAAGCAGCGTCGTGCGATTTCGTCGCGGTAACCGTGGGCGGTGCACCGCTGCAGAGTTCGCACGAAGGTGTTGCGGTGCGCCGGGGCAATCCCGATCTCCCGCAGCACTCTGCCCGCATCCGCAACCGACGTCGGCTCGACGAGCCGGGCTGCCACGAGCTGGAAGAACGCCTCGTTGTCGACCACATCGAAGCCGAGACGTTGCCACGCAGCAGCAATGACCTCGATCAGCCAGCGGGAGCGTTTCCCGGTGATCGTCGGTGCAGAGCTGGTGGTGGTGCCGAGGTCGAGATCGAGGTCGAGTTCTTGTTGGCCGGCGAGCAGTTTGGTTCGGGCGGTTTCGAGCAGGGCGGCGAGTTCGCGGTCGGTGTGGGCCGATCCTAGGTGCTCGAGGACCTTGTCGCGGCGGCCCTGTTTGGCCGCGATCTGCACCGCGGTCGCTCCCGAGGCGGTGCGGACTTTGCGGATGTAGGCAGCCACGGGGCGGAGTCTACCGAGCCGTTAGTGTGCCATTTCCCGAACACGCACCGTCGCTACCTGCACAGATACACCGGACCACCCGGAAACCGGCTCACCTGGTGCAACTCAGGAGGCCAGGGTGCGTTCGATCTTCCACCGGTAGCGGCCGAGGCGTTCGCTGCTGTCGACGCCGCGGCGGGCGATCCGCGGAACGATGCCCCGGGCCCGCAGCCACCGGCGGTGTACGGGGTAGTCGTAACCCTTGTCCGCCCGCACCCGGCCGGGTTTGCGGCGGCGCGGACCGCGAGGTGAGCGCACCGCTGGAATCGCGGCGACCATGGGTTGCAGCATGACGCTGTCGTGGGTGTTTGCTGAGGTCACCGCGGTGACGAGCGGGATACCATCGGCGTCGGAGAGGATGTGGATCTTCGAGCCGTTCTTGCCTCGATCGACCGGGCTGGGACCGGTCAGAGAACCCCCCTTTTCGCCCGCACGTGCGCGGCGTCGAGGATCGCGGCGGACCAGTCCAGGTCCCCACCGGCGCCGAGCCGATCGAGGACCCGGCGGTGCAGCTCGTCGAATACCCCGGCCCGAACCCAGGTGGTGAAGCGGCGGTGTGCGGTCGGAACACTGACCCCGAACTACGGTGGCAGATGCCGCCAGGCACAGCCGCTGGTGAGCACGTAGACGATAGCGGTGAACACCGCCCGATCATCGAGTGCCGCCCGACCGCCGCCTTGGGGCCGCGCCCGGAATCCGGGCAGCAACGGTTCGACGATCTCCCACAACGCATCCGGTACCAGCCGGGAAGACAACGCATCGACCACGGCAGTGCATTATGCCGCACAAACGATCTTGGCCATAAGAGACATGCTCTTAGCGAGATCTACCGACTGCTCTCATTGTCGTGATCGGGCGGTCCTATTTTACTAGGTCGATCCGGATCCTTATTGGATATAGGTTTCGTCGGAACCGATGGAAAAGACACGGCTGTGCGCAGAGTAGGTGAGCCCATCCGATTTTACACGTTCTGAAATGAGGAGTAGATCGAGGCAGGCATGCAAACGATCGGAAGCGCTCGCTGAAATCCGGGAGACGCCGAATAACTCAGCAGTGCGGCGAAATAAAGCGTCTCGGTTTAGGGCATTACTCGCAACCCGGCACATTGCGTTTGCAATCTCTTCAGGCGGGATATCGGAGAGGGGGCGGATGGTACCCGGTGAGGGGCGCCGAAACTCAAGCCATGTTTCAGGGTCGCGGTGTTCCGGCCACACGAACGTACCAAGTCGTGACCGGTGGATCATGGTGCGTGGAATGCGACGCTTCACTTGTTCTTGCCTGCGGGTAGATGCCCGATCGAAGCCGAATCCCTGGATAATCCTGCGCGTAAGGTGGTCGAGCCGGATAGGTCCCTCGATATCGACAATTGTGACGATTGCATAGTCGATGGCGTCGCTAACCTCGCGTGATCGAATTTTATCAAGATCATTTGGAGATCCGAGCGACATTTCGGGAGCGCGCGTGTACGGTATTGCGAATTTCGAGACGACGTCCGTAACGTGGACAGGTACCGTCGCTTGCGCACACGTGGTTACCGAATTTTCAATCAATGCAATTGCGATCTGGTAGGCGGCCGCGGCGCCAATACCCGGTGAAGCGGTCAGTTCAGCGATGGAGAACTGCAATGCAGAGTTTTTCAGGGGTGCAAGGGCGACGGTATCCGGGCTGAGGCCGGTTGCGTATGCGAGGCCAGCTAGTGCGCGCTTGTCAAGTCCCAAAACTGAGACATTGAGGTCGCTACTAATTGCAGGAAACGCAGTGTGAAGGCGATCTGTGGCATGGCGAGCGACAAAGATTCGTGCCAGCTCCCCGCAGAGTGCGGGCAGTTCGGTGTACAGCGCGGTCTCGTCGGGCATCTGACTGAACCACCAGTCAAGGTCGGGTGCAAGATTTTCCAGAATCGCTGCCTTGCGGGAAACGTATCCGTCCAACCAGGGGAAGAGTTCGACCCACGTCTTGTGGTTCGGTTGCATTTGATCAGGGTTTTTCCGCAACGCTCGCTTCCTATAGGTAGTAGGGACATAGTGCTAAAGAAGCCATCTTCACTGCACTGTCGTGTACCGCGTGCCTGCTCAGCTCGACTCGAGAGCTGATGCGACTAATTTGCCAATCGCCTTGGCCAGTGGAACAGGCACCGCGTTACCGATTTGGCGCGCGATCGCGGTCTTTGACCCCACCCACTGGTAATCCTCGGGAAAGCCCTGCAGTAGGGCAGCTTCGTAATGTGTTATCGCGCGATTCTCCGTTGGATGCAAGTATCGACCCTTCTCGGGTTTAAAGAACTCGGTGCGAATAGTGACCGAGGGGCGATCCCAGTGCAACCGTCCCATGACGTCCGCCGAGCCGGTCGTGTGTTTACGCCAGCAAGGGGAGAGGAGCTCATCGGGAATGTCAAAGCGGTTGCCGCCGGGTGGGATGGTCGCGAAACGGGCAAGCGATCTCTCCTCAAATTTGCGGGTCAAGTGCAACTGGGACGTCTTGAACGCTCCCGGGAAGGTTCGTCCAGCGAATTCGATGTGGTGATTCGGCAGATCGCGCTCCGTGACATTGACGGGTACCCCGGCTAAAGCTTCCCGTACGGTCTTGTGCTGCTGAGACGTCGTGGCGGCAGGTGCGCCGGGATCCTGTAGGTCTCGGTGACGTCCTATTACTACGATGCGTTTGCGCGCCTGCGGTGCCCCGTAGTCGGCTGCATTAAGCACGTACGCTTCGAAGGTGTATTCGGCGAGACGACCACCCTTCCAGGTGGCACGATGGAACAGCGCAAATTCTGGAGAGCTCAGGAACTGCGGTACATTTTCAAGTACAAATATCTTCGGATTGGCGCGTTGCACGGTTTGTGCATAGTGCCGCCACATCCGATTGCGGGTGTCCTCGGCGTCCTGCTTGCCGAGTGTGGAGAAACCTTGACATGGGGGCCCACCGACAACGACGTCGACCTTGGGAACCTCTTCCTCTCTCAGCCAGTCCTCGATTCGTCCCGCGTACACGAGGTCACCGAAGGTTGCCCGATAGGTCGCAGCCGCGGCGAGATCCATCTCGACGGCGCGGACGGTTTGGAACCTATCGTCCGACTGGTGTAATCCAGCGGTAAGCCCGCCGGCACCAGCAAAGAGGTCGAGGACTCGGAAAACGGTGGGTGGCGTGGGCACGCGACAACGATAGCGGCTGGGTGTGACGTGGTTACATCACCCACGCTAGCTGGCTGCGGCCGTCATGTTCCTGACTCGTCGGTTCCTTCGTGTAACGATCTACTGAGCAGTTTGTAAAGTCTGAAAGAGGTGGTGTTCCATCCGCCTCGGCGAGGAGAGGATCGTGACGGTGACGCGGCGGAAGTTGATCGAGGTGGCGTTGCCTCTGGAGGCCATCAATAAGGAAGCCGCAAGGGAGAAGGCAATCCGTCATGGACATCCCTCGACGTTGCATCTCTGGTGGGCGCGTCGGCCTCTCGCCGCCGCTCGCGCAGTTCTGTTCGCTCAGCTGGTCGACGACCCGGCATCGCGCTCAGAAGCGGCAGCCATCGATGATCCGGATGAACGCGAGCACTGGATACGGGCGGAACGCGCGCGCCTCTTCCGGATGATCGAGGACCTGGTGAAGTGGGAAAACACCACCGATGAGCGCTTACTGAAGGCAGCGCATGAGGAGATTCTCCGTTCGACGGATGGTAATCCGCCGCCGATCGTCGACCCTTTCGCCGGCGGTGGCACGATTCCGCTCGAAGCGCAGCGTCTTGGGCTTGAGGCTCACGCCTCCGATCTCAACCCTGTTGCAGTCCTCATTAACAAGGCGCTGATCGAGATCCCCCCGAACTTCTCGGGCAGGCCACCGGTGTTTCCTGGCGTCGCCCACGAGAGACTCGGTGAGTGGCCGCATTCCACGGGGCTCGCCGAGGATGTGCGTCGCTATGGGAAGTGGATGCGGGATGAAGCCGAGAAGCGCCTAGGACACCTGTATCCAAAGGCGAAGCTTGATGATGGTACAGAGGCGACGGTGATCGCCTGGATCTGGGCACGCACGGTCACATGCCCCAACCCGGTCTGTGGCATTGAAATGCCGCTGGTTCGGTCTTGGTGGCTGGGTAAAAAGAGGGGCAAGGAAGCCTACATAGTACCTGACGTTGTTGATGGTCCGAGGGGCAAGCGGGTTACGTTCCGAATTGGCCATGACGTCAGGAGCGCGCCTGCGAAGGAAGACGACGGCACAGTGGGGAGGAACGGGGCGACATGCATTTCGTGCAGCTCTGCTGTAGATCTCAAGTACATCCGGTCAGAGGCCCTCGAAGGCAGAATGTCATCCGTAATTCTTGCTACCGTCGCCGAGGGAAATCGTCGCCGTATGTACTTGGCGCCCACGGATGACGTTGAGTCCGCAGCGGGCGTCGAGAGACCCTCAAACGCGCCGTCGGCAGCGATCCCATCGAAAGCGCCGAGTTTTCGAGTCCAAGCGTACGGAATGAATAAATGGTCGGACTTGTTCACTAATCGTCAACTCGTGGCATTAACGACTTTCAGTGACCTTGTTGGAGAGGCATGCGAAAAGGTGCTTGCCGATGCTGAAGCTGCCGGATGGAGCACTGGAAAGCGTTTGGCCGACGGTGGATCGGGAGCTGTAGCCTATGCGGATGCCGTGGCGACCTACCTAGGATTCGGTATTTCCAAAGCCACCGACTACCATAATGCCCTCTGTGCTTGGCGCAGTGATCCAAAGAATGAGGGTATCGGCCATTTGTTCGCCAGGCAGGCGATTCCGATGATCTGGGACTATTGTGAAGGGAATCCTTTCTCTTCATCGTCTGGCAATTTAGGCGATCAGTTCGTCTGGATTGGCAAGGTGCTCGACCGATTGACCGCTAGCACGAGCGCATCAGCAAAACAGTCGGATGCAGCATCACGCGGATTTGAAGGTGCCTTAATATCCACCGATCCTCCGTACTACGACAATATTGGATATTCCGATCTGTCGGACTTCTTCTATGTCTGGCTGCGTCAGTCTCTGAAAGGTATCCATCCCGAGATTCTAGGGACCATGCTCGTCCCAAAAGTTGAGGAACTCGTCGCGAACCCATATCGGCATAATGGAAAAGATGGAGCCAAGATTTTCTTTGAAGAGGGATTTCGGCGTGTTTTTACAAACGCAAGAAGGACTCCTTTAAAGGATTATCCGATCGCGGTATATTACGCGTTTAAACAAACTGAAACTGACACTGAAGGCAGCGCTTCCACTGGCTGGGAGACTCTCCTTGAAGGGATGATTCGGTCGGGGTGGTCGATCACCGGAACATGGCCGATGCGTAGCGAACTCGGGAACAGAATGCTCAGTATGGGGACAAATGCCCTCGCCTCGTCGATCGTTCTTGCACTAAGGCCCCGGCCAGAGATAGCGCCATCGACGGAGCGGCGTTCGTTCTTGAATGAGCTCCGTGACGAGCTTCCCGAGAAGCTTCGTGAACTCCAGCAAGGCTCGGTTGCACCGGTTGACCTTGCCCAAGCGGCAATTGGGCCGGGCATGGCTGTGTTTTCGCGGTACTCAGATGTCGTTGAACCTGACGGCACCTCGATGAGTGTTCGTAAGGCGCTTGGCTTCATCAATCAAATTCTCGCGGAAGTCCTCTCGGAACAGGAGGGGGACTTCGATCCCGCCACCCGTTGGTGTCTCAAGTGGTACGAAACATATGGTTTCAACGAGGGCCCATACGGCGACGCGGAACAGCTTTCAGTGTCGATGAACACCTCAGTGGCTGGATTGGCACGATCCGGGGCAGTGCGGTCGGGGCAGTCGAAGGTGACGCTGATTCACCCCGATGACCTGCCGGCGAACTATGATCCGCAGCGCGACAACGACATCACGCTGTGGGAGGTGGTGTGTCACATTGCGAAGGCGCTGGACACTGTGGGAATCGATGATGCCGCCCGCGTTATGGCCAGGGCCGTTGATCGAGTCGATCTCGACTCCGCGAAGGGGCTTGCGTATCTTGCCTACTCCATTGCTGAGCGCAAGAACTGGTCGCCGATCGCACAGCTGTTCAACTCGCTGGTGACAAGTTGGGCGGATATCGCCGCGGTCGCACGCGATCACAAGGACGAAGTTCCCGAGCAGGGCCAGCTGGGCCTCGACGAACTGTACTAGGAGACGCGGAAACATGGCAGCAAGCAACCGTGAACGAGTTGGCAGTGCGCTCGACCTACTCGCCGAATCGCTCGAACCGTTCATTGCCAGCGCGCTCGCAGAGAAACTCCCCAACGGTGCGGAATGGACGAAGCTCCTAGAAGCAAAAGACGGACCAAAGACGTCGGGACGAAACTACTACAGCCGTAGTGATCTCCAATGCCAACTTCGCGCTATTACCGAACGGCTTCTGCCACAATGGTTCCCGTTCGACGGTTTGCTCTCTCGTGCCGAAATCAGCCTGGTTAGTGAATTGCGCGATGTTCGTAATCGCTGGGCGCACAACGAGCCGTTCAGCTACGACGATGCCTATCGTGCACTCGATACGTCTGAGCGGCTTCTCCGGGCGGTCAACGCACCGGGGGCTGCTGACAAGGTCCGTACCACTCGCCAGGCACTCCAGCAGGAACAGTTCGAGACGGGCGTCAAACGCGCTACCCGTGCGCAGACCGCTCTGCCCGGCTTATCCAGTGAGGGTTTGAAGTCGTGGCGGACAGTGCTCCGTCCACATCCAGACGTTGAAAGTGGCAACTACGCCAAGTCAGAGTTTGCTGCAGACCTATACACCGTTTCGCAGAATGCGGGCACTGCCGAGTATCAGGACCCGATAGAGTTCTTTCGCCGGACGTACGTCACCGAAGGGCTTGCGGACTTGCTCGGGCTGGCAGCACGTCGAGTGTCCGGCGATTTGAATGCTGAACCCGTCATCAACCTCCAAACCAATTTCGGTGGCGGCAAAACCCACTCCATGCTCGCCGTCTGGCATCTGTGCTCTGGAACCGAGCTCACGGACTTTCCACAGCATGTGCAAGACGCAGTCGGTGACGTACGCATCCCGCCCAATGTGCGGCGTGTGGCCCTGGTAGGAAACGAGATACCTCCGGGGCAACCACTTCCTCCGAAAGAAGACGGCACTATCGTCCACACACTTTGGGGTGAACTGGCATGGCAACTCGGCAAGGCCGAAGGCTACGCAATGGTTGCGTTGGCAGACCGCACGGGCACCAATCCAGGTTCAGTGCTTGAAGACCTGTTTCGGCAGTTCGGTCCAGCTGTAGTCCTCATAGATGAGTGGGTGGCCTACGCTCGCGGACTGTATGGTCGGGAGGATTTGACAGGCGGAACCTTTGAGTCTCAGTTCACGTTCGCGCAGACTCTTACAGAATCTGTCAAGCGAGTCCCCGGAATCTTACTGCTCGTTTCGATTCCCGCCTCGGACGTGCGTATCGGCGACAACGGGGAGGAAAAAGACGCTAGTGACCTTGAAATTGGAGGTGCTAATGGGCGGGCCGCACTCGATCGCTTACAGAATGCGGTCGGCCGGTTAGCTTATCAGTGGCGTCCGGCGTCGTCCCGAGAATCCTTCGAAATCGTTCGACGGCGTTTGTTCCAGGATCCCGGCCACGAGGCGCGCACGCAGATCGCCGCTACGGCACGACGTTTCGTCGAGTTCTATCGTGAGCACAGTGGCGAGTTTCCGAGTGAAACCAGGGAGGTTTCTTACGAACAGCGGATTCGCGACGCGTACCCGATTCACCCAGAGTTGTTCGACCGATTGTATGAGGACTGGTCGAGTCTAGAACGATTCCAACGTACCCGCGGCGTGCTTCGCCTGATGAGTTCAGTAGTTAGCTCCCTGTGGATGGCGGGGGACGAATCCCCACTAATCATGCCGGGCTCAATCCCACTTGATGCCATCGGCGTTCGAGATGAGATCACGCAATACCTCACCGACCAGTGGAAGCCAATCATTGATGCCGACATCGACGGTGCAGGATCGGTGCCACAACGCATCGATGCCGATAGGCCATTGTTCGGTAAGCGGTCTCTTACGCGACGGATCGCGCGCAGTGTCTTCCTTGGGTCCGCGCCAAGACTACATACCGCCCATAAAGGCATCGAACGGCAACGAGTGTTCCTCGGTGTCGCACAACCCGGTGATACGGTCGGAAATTTCGGATCGTCATTGCAGATGCTGAGCGACCGGGCGACATACTTCTACGTCGACGCGGATTCGTACTGGTATGACGTCCAGCAGTCGCTAAGTCGTCGAGTTCGAGACCATGCGGAGCAACTCCCGATCGGAGATGTATGGGCTGAGGTCGTTACCCGTCTTCGGCGCAGCGAAATCTCGAACCCCGGCGATTTTGATGAGGTCTTGGTTGCGCCGGACTCGTCGGCCGACGTGTCCGATTCCGACGGCGTTCGGCTCGTTATCCTGGATCCGCGCGTGGTGCACGCGAATCGAAGCACCAGTTCCACGGCGTATGAGTTCACCGAGAAGCTGGTCAACACTAGGGGAAATGCGCAACGCGAGCGACGCAACACCGTTATCGCACTCGCCGCAGACCATCAGCGTCAGCCCGAGCTCGAATCTGCCGTACGCGCGTACCTTGCGTGGCGCAGCATCGTCGAACGGATCGCGGAGTCCGACCTTACGCACCAGCAGGCCGCGCAAGCACGGAGACGAATGGATGAGACCAACAAGGCGGTTGAGCAGCGTATTCCCGCGACCTTCATTTGGGTCCTCTACCCGGAACAGCCAGACGGGTCGCGACCACTGTCGATTACCTCGCGCAAAATCGAGGGTCGCATTGGTGCGCTGAGTAAGACAGTCGGAAAGCGGCTCGTCGATGACGATGTGCTGCGTACCAGTACGGCGCCCCGAAACGTACGAATGGACCTCGATAACTATCTTCGTAGCCGGTGGAATGAAGGAAGGATTGCCTTCGGGGAACTGTGGGACTATTACTCGCGGTATCCATTTCTGCCGCGGTTGAAGAACCGCGGGGTGCTCGAAACTGCAGTTCGGGACGCACTTGGCGATCTTGGGTGGGAGACCGGCGGTTTCGCGCTGGCCGCCAGTTATGACGTCAATAGCGGTGACTTTGTCGACCTAGTACTCCCGCCGGCTGGGCAGGTACCGACAATCAGCGACACCACATTGTTGGTTGCGCCTAATCTTGCTATGACGCAGGATGCACGACAGTCGAGTGGTGCCGAACGCGTGGCTCGAGAGACTGCGGAGAAAGACGACCAACCGGTATCAGTGGCGCCAGCGGGACTTGAACCGTCACGGAAGCAGACGCCAACACCTATCCGAAACGCGCGATTCGTCGGACGGTTTAATGTCGATCCCGATCGTGGACTCGAAGATCAGATCACGACTGTCGTTCGGGAAGTTCTTGTCCGATTGCAACCTGGCGCTAACACATTCGACGTAACGGTCGACATAGAGGCCGAGCGATTCGATGGATTTGACGACGGACTCGTGCGGGTAGTGTCCGAAAACTGCCGGACGATAGGGTTCTCGAGGGCCAAATTCGAGGATGGCTTGTGAACGGCGAACGTCCCGTCGTTGTCGACACGAAGACACTGCCCCCGGACCCGTCGCTTGTTCGGAGCCTCGGACTGCATCATTCGCTGACAACCGCGATTGCGGATCTCGTCGACAACAGTATCGATGCGGGAGCGAAACATATTCTGATCCGCTTAGAACAGCGGGGCATTCGAACCGTCGGGCTCGCTGTTGTCGACGACGGCGGAGGAATGGACGAGTCGGCGATCGATCACGCGATGACGTATGCAAAGAAGCGCGACTATGGGGACGCTGACCTCGGACACTTTGGCCTCGGGCTCAAGGCGGCGTCGTTGAGTCAAGCCGAAACCCTCGTCGTATGGTCACAGGCGTACGGTGCGAATGCGGTCGGACGAATGTTGAATCGCGACGAGGTCGGACGTAACCACGCCGTATCGGTGCTATCTGCGGAGCAGGCGGCGAAACGATTCGCCAACGTTGATTCCGGCTTTGACATGTCTACCGGGACGATCGTTGAATGGCGGGACGTTTACACCTTCTTGTCATCGGATGATCCTGGCGATCAGACTAGCTGGCTGGAACAGACCATCAACGAGATTCGCACGCACCTCGGGGTCGTCCTGCATAGGATCCTCACTAAGGGATCCGTGGAAATCACGGTGCAGCAGTATGACCTTGACGTGAAGCATTCAGGGATTCCTCGGACCGTCGAAGCTATCAATCCATTCGGATACCAAGTGGCTGGACCCGGCACGTATCCCAGAGTGCTGAATGTGGCACTTCCCGGTGTGGTCGAACCTGTTACCGCAATAGCGCATATTTGGCCAGCCGCGGTTCAAGAAGAAAGCTACCGTCTCTTCGGACGACCAGGACGTGAGCACCAAGGCTTTTACTTTTATCGCAACGATCGGTTACTGCAGATAGGCGGATGGAACGGTATAGCCTATTCGAGAGCCGACTACGAACTCGGCCGAGTCGAGATCGATCTACGAAAGGACATAGAAAAATTCGTTACGATCAATCCGGAGAAGTCTGGACTGGTCCTTGCTGCTGAGTTTGACGAGGCGATCCGGAAGGCTCGCTTTGAGGACGGATCAGGTGGGTTTGCTGACTTCCTTGCCGACCTGGAATACCGGTGTCGTCAGTCACGCACTCGAAAGAGATTGCCGGTCACACTCGTCGAACCAGGATTTGGGCTACCCGGATCGGTGATCGACGTAATTGACGACACTGTCCAGATCAGCGAAGCGGCCGAACCTATCGAAATACGGTGGCGTGCTCTGCCGCCGGATAAGGTATTTGAGATCGACCTAGACGACCACAGACTCAACCTTAATGCGCGCATGAGGGATATCCTTGTCGGTTACAGGAGTCGCGACCCCGACGACGCCCCGGTGCTGAAGGTTCTTTTCCTCCTCCTCATGTCGAAGACGTTCGAAAGTACCTGGCTCGGGCCAGCGGAGCGGCTCCGGTTGGATGCCTGGCAGGAGATCCTTCTTTCAGCGGTTGAACAGCAGGGGAGAACAGCGGAGCGCCGTAACGCGTCGCCGGATGGACTTGGAGAATCGTAAGAATCGCTCATTGACACAGTTGAGGCGGAGAATATTGGCAGACCCGGACGAGTATATGACGCCGGAAACGCTCAATGCGTATTTTGCGGCAGGAACCCCGACGTTACAAACGCTCAGTGTAGATCCGCATTGCTGGTTGCGAATCGACCCGATCCGTGACGAGCTCCAGTTGTTTACCCCAGAGACGGGTGACCTGCCCGACCTCGTCGCCTATGAGCGACTAAAGGTGAATCTCGACGAAATGGATGGACTTGCCTGCTATCGAGTTGACGTGGAGGCTGGTGATGCACGGTACGAGGGATACAGCTTCATTGCGGCCGTTGTCGATGCAATGAAATCAGGAAAGACTCTTGCTGCGGCGGTTCAGGGAGCACTACGTACTTTCATGGATCTCCTCGCTAAGCGGCGTCGGCTTACACCGGAACGAGAGCAGGGTCTGATTGGAGAGCTGCTCTTGTTTTCACACTTGCTGGACACGGTTGGTGAGCACGAGGCAATGCAGGCGTGGCTTGGACCTCAGTCCGAAGAACACGATTTTGTCCTGGCGACGTGCGACGTCGAAGTGAAGACTACTCTCTCCGAGAAGCGCGTGCATATGATCAATTCGGCGATGCAACTGCAACCGTCACCACGACGTGTGTTGTGGCTAATCTCGATTCAGCTTACGAAGGCAGGTGCTGCCGACGAGAGCGTAAGCCTCACGGGACTTGTCGATAATATTCGTCCTCGTCTCGGAGGTGGTCGCGAGTCGTTTGACGAATACCTACGCAGGCTCGGGTGGCGTGATGACGACGTGGACCTATACCGCACAAAGTATATGTTGCGGTCGCAGCCCGCCGCCTACTTGGTCGACGAAGAATTTCCCGCAATTACTCGCCCGCGAATCGACATTATCGTGCCGCAATCCCACTTTGTCGGTGCCATCTCATACCGTATCGACGTCTCATCGCTGCCAGCATCCGTACCACCGCAGCCACTGACCGAGTTTGCCATGACCTCTAGGGGGGAAATATGAGCGACATCGTTGCCGTCGATCACCTGATTTCTGCGGTGATTCTGCAGGAGTTGAAAGCGCTTGAAGGCTTTGCCCCGGAGAACCTAATTGAGAACGTCGGGTTCAGGGCCCGCAAGGACAGGCCAGAGGGTGTACCTGAATCGGAAATCCTTGCGATCCTGACCGCCAATGATCCGAATTTAGCGGTCAAGACAAAGTTTCGTATTCTACTGACAAAGTGGGATACCGCGGAGTCCGGCGAATGGAGGGCGGATTCCGATCCGAGATCGATGGAACGCCGGCGCCTTGTTTACACCCTGCTTGGGTTTACCGATTCCAGCATTGAGGCACTCGACAAGGAATACCCTCGGGATCTCAGTGGCTTCACGGTGATCAGCGAGCCGATGCAGTGGGATCCGTGGTACACAGACACGCGCCGCGCCGAACATGACTTTTACTGGCGCGCATACCGCGGGGTTCTTGAGGGTAGATGGGATGCAACGGCAATCTCCAAACTCGATTCGGCCACCGACGAGATCGTTAGCCGCCTTGCAGACCCCGAACGAGATGCTTCGTACCAATCGAAAGGACTGGTCGTCGGATACGTCCAAAGCGGAAAGACGGCCAACTTTAGTGGTGTCATTGCGAAGGCGATAGATGCGGGCTACAGGTTGATCATTGTGCTCACCGGAACCGTAGAAATACTTCGCAGCCAAACCCAGCGTCGTCTCGACATGGAGCTCGTTGGAGAAGAGAATATCCGTGGCGGTATTGATCCGGACGACTCGGATTTAATGGCGGGTGTTGACTACGCGGGACAGGGCGACCAGGACTGGTTTGACGGTAAGTTTCTCAAACATGGTGTGAACATTGCTGAGCAAGACAATATTCCGGGGATCATTCGGCTTACTTCCCCCAATTGGGACTACAAGAAGCTTCTCGCTGGTCTCGGTGCACTCGACTTTAGGGGTGGACATGAACTCGCCGTTAAGAGCAAGAAGCTGTACGACCCAGCAAACCTGCATCGGACTAATGTTCGTCTCGCGGTGGTAAAGAAGAACAAGAGCACTCTTGAGAAACTCGTCGCAGACCTGAAGCGGATCCATACAAGGATGGATGAGATTCCGGCGCTGATTATCGATGATGAGGCTGATCAAGCGTCGGTCAATACCATCAATCCCAACCGGAGAGGAAAATCGAGCGACGAGGTCGAGCGGACCGCGATCAACAAGCAGATTTCCGCACTCCTGGAGCTTCTCCCTCGATGCCAATACGTGGGGTATACAGCGACGCCATTCGCGAACGTATTCGTCGATCCTGATGACTCCGAGAACATTTTTCCTAAGGACTTCATTGTTTCGCTAGAACGTCCCTCCGGTTACATGGGTGGGTCCGACTTCTATGATTTCGATCGGGACTTCAGTGATAATCCGAAAACGCCTGTCACCTCGAATGAGGCGGCATTCGTTCGGAATATCGAGGCGAACGCTGGAGATGGACGGATCACGACTCTTCAGCGGGCGCTCGACTCGTTCGTGCTTTCCGGAGCCATAAAACTATATCGGGAATCACATGGTGCGAAAGAGTTTCGGCACCATACAATGCTCATTCACGAGTCGGTGAAGATGGCCGAACATGCTGCGCTACGCGTGGAGATCCAGCAACTTTGGATGCGTTCGGCGTACAGTTCGATCGCAGGGCGCGCGCGTCTTCAGGCACTTTGGGCGGAGGACTATCAACCCGTTAGTCTTGCTCGGGCAGAGGACGATGACCGTGTTCCCGCGAGCTTCGACGAATTGAGTGATTTCATCGGCAAAGCGGTGGACAGAATATCATCGCTGGGCACGCCTGTCCTTGTTGTCAACGGAGATACAGATATCGACCAACCGGCTCTCGATTTTCAGTCGACCCGAGTCTGGAAGATCTTGGTCGGGGGTACAAAACTAAGCCGTGGGTTTACTGTCGAGGGGTTGACCGTCTCCTACTACACTCGACGCACACTGATGGCTGACACGTTGATGCAGATGGGGCGCTGGTTCGGATTCCGTAAGGGCTATCGCGATCTAGTTCGGTTGTATGTTGGTCGAGCAGTAGTTGCAGGTAATAAGACCTACGACTTGTATGAAGCTTTTGGTGCGATCATCCAGGACGAGGAGCAGTTTCGTGAGGAACTAAAGCAATTTGCCGACACAGAGGAAGACGGCCGACCGTGCTTCACTCCGATAGATGTTCCTCCTCTTGTTTATCAGCGGCTTCCCTGGCTCAAGCCGACTGCGGGAAACAAGATGTACAACGCGGAGTTGAAGTTCCGAGGAGAGGGTGCGAAGCTCGTTGACTTCTCAATGCAGGACGTGCGAGGTAAGGGTGAGAACAATGCGGCTCACTTCGCGGCGGTATTGCCGTTAATAATTGAGCTTGACAGAACTGGAGAGTTTCAATATCTGGAAAGACGAATTGAAGGTGATCGGGTTGGCAACTTTGAAGCTAGGTACGGCATCATCGATGCTCAAGTTGTAATTGATGTGCTAAATCAATTCCGATGGGCTCCTAATTGGGAGTTTGGTCCACATGCTGAGTTCTTGCGGCGAGCGATTGATGCGAATGAACTTACAGACTTCGCTGTATTATTGCCGCTGCTCACTAACAGCGTGACTCGCTCTGTGGACGGCATGGAAGAGCCGATTCCGATTATCAAGCGGAAGCGCCGCCTCGACCGGCCTGGCTTCTCGGGTAGCTCGTTTCGTCAACGGCATGCCATTGAGCACATCGCTGGCGGCGAGAAGCTCGGCGGCGACGTAGCGGAGTCGCTCTACACTCCGACCCGCGGCGCGCTGCTGCTATCGTTTGCAGCTGACCCGCACGGCGTCGATCCGAATTTTGGCGCGAATCCCGCTGATCTCAAGCCTGTTGTAGACCCTAGGGATATCGCGACGCTATTCTCTTACGCCTTGCCCAAGGCGGCCGCACCTGGAGGAAGGATTGGCTTCGCCGCGAAGAAACGGGGGAACCAGCTGGTCGTAACCAACGACTGACGCGTTCACTGTCGCCTTGCAGGTGAGCCGCACAAGGTGTACCCGACCGGCGTCAAGCTGTCGGTCGGGTACACCTGATATGTAAGAACCTTTGTCAAGAGGGCAAGGTGAGGCGCCGTCGGGGAGCGACCCTGACGGCGCCTCATTGCTTCGCCCTCGAGTCTGCGTGGTGAGCGTGTCGACAATACGACGCGCGGTCAGACTGATATACGCGGGTTGGCTACCGCAGGACGGGATTTCGGCTGGATCGCATCCGCATCTCTAGCCCGACTTAGGACATTTTTAGTACCCCACGAAGCCGAGATCCGCGAGGATTCTCTGCTGAGCGGCTGGGATCTGCGGCGGGAACGACTCGGTGGCCCCGTTGATGACGATCGTGGAGGTCCGCAACGGCCGTAGCTGCTTGACGACATTGCCGATCGCCAACCCGGTGTGGTCCTGGACTTCACGGGCGACGGCCAGCGCGGCGAACACGATGGTCAAGTGCGCCTCGATCGCATCGCGGGTGCGATGGAACATCGGTCGAGCTCGCAGATCGGTTTTCGACATCCGGAACGACTGCTCCACATGCCACAGATCATGATACTTCGCGATAATGTCACGTGAATCCATCACAGAGACAGGCAGATTCGAAACATACCCCTTCAAACCGATGAGAGAGCGGGCCCGTTCGATACTCGCAGTATCCAGACGCCGGCCCTTCGTGGTGACGGTGACGAACCGGGTCGCTTTCGCGGGCTTGGTGCCGTCGATGACAGCGCGGGCACGAGCTTCCTGCAGGTTGAGGGTCTGCGCATCGCGCACCGCACGTTTGCGCGAGTACTGCCAGACTGCGCGCCACCCGTTCGGATGCGTCGCCGGGTCCCACACCGGCTCGGCCCTGGTACGCACGTTGTTGACGGTGCTGCGCCCGTGACGTGGGGTGATGGTGTCGATGATCTGGCCGTCGGTGAACAGGTCGCCGTGCCAGTGAAAATGCGAGGCGAGATCGCCGGGTGCCTTGGTGACACGGGACCCGACGATGAACTTCACGCCGGCAGCATCGAGATCGGTCAGGTTCGAGGCGGACAGCATGCCCGCATCAGCAGCAACGACCATCTCGGTGTCGTCCAGGCCGTGCCGCTGCTGGAATCGGCGCACGATCGGCACGATGGTGGTGGTCTCGGCGGTGTTGCCTTCGAAACATCCGATTTCCAGCGGGAATCCGGTGCGATCGACGAGCAGACCGACCACGATCTGCGGATCGACGCGACGCTCCTTCGAGTACCCGACCTTGCGCAGGTCGTCTTCCTTCTCCGCTTCGAAGTACAGGGTCGTCACGTCGTACAAAATCAGGGACAAGTCGCCGCTGGTGGCGGCACGGGCGAAGCATCGCGTCGCGACGATGTTGCGATAGTCGCGAGTGACCGCCGCGGCGAGATGTCGTTGGATTGTTTTGTACGAGACTGTATCTGCACCGAGATCGTCGAGGACTCGTGCGGAGTCGGCTTTCGAGGTGGGTTCGACGATCCGGGCGATGACCAGATCTCGGAACACGGTGTCGCCCACCTCGTCGAATCCGAGTCGGTCGTAGACGGCGCCGAGCACGTCGTAGAGCAACCGCGAACTCGTGCCCAGGGTGCGTCCGGCCGGCGCCACCGAGGCGGCGGCAGTCCGCTCGGGTTCGGGTCGCCAGTCGGCGACCTCGTCGACCCGGGCAATGCGGGTGGAGACCTCGAGGTCGAGTACGCCCTGCTCACCGTCGACGATGCGACGAGCCCGGGCGAGCAGCACACCGAGTTCCGCATCGGTGTGCGCCGACCCGAGGTGTTCGATGATCTCGACCCGGCCGCGGTGTTTGCGGGCGACCTGCACCGCGACTGCTCCGGACGCGGTCCGCACCTTCCGCACGTATGTCACCGCCGGGACGCTACCTGATTAGTACCCCAATCCACCCGATCGGAGGAGCGAACATGCAGGTCACGGAGCCGAGCATCAATCTACCCGCCGGTAATGTCCTAACTCGGGTCTAGCATCGAGCGTCGACCCCGGAAGGCCTGCTCATAGGTGTATCGCGGGTCGATCCACGCGCTGCCACCACCGAACCCATGGGACGAAGCAGTCCATCAGGCCGGCTTCAGCAATCCATCACCGCCAGCGACCAGCACCACCCCGCCAACTCCCGGGCGATCGCCGCATTCGCGACGACGGGTCGTTTGCGGCGTTCGAGGAACCCCACCCAGCGCCCGTGCAACCGGCGGTTGCCCTCATCACCACGGGCCCGGGCCGCGGCCGGGGCCAGATCCCATCGCGACCGCATTACCGCTCCGACGTGATAGCGGGCGCGGTGATGCCAGGCCGCTTCCACCAACAGCCGACGCGCATGAGAATTTCCGGTCTTGGTGATCGACCCCTGCGCCCGCGACGATCCCGAGGAATACTCCGAGGGCACCAACCCGACGAACGAGCCGATGGTGTTGCCAGTGAACCGAGTCCAGTCCCCGATCTCCACCGCCAGACCGAACCCGGTCAAGGTGGACACCCCACGCAGGCAGCACATCCGGCGCACCACCGGAGTCAATTCACTGGCCACGGCCATCTCCTCGATCGCCACATCGAGTCGTCGGCGCCGCGCCTGCATGGTGAGCACGTGGTCGTAGTCGGCGTCGAACGCCATCCGTGTCGCCGGCGAGGTCAACTGCGGTGCGGCCTCGGTACGCAACCAGCGGTCGTGCGCCCCGCTCCAGGCCTGTCCGCCGTAGTAGACGATGCCGCGGCGCAGCAGCAGTTTCGACAACCGGTGCCGTGCCCGCATCAGATCTCCGCGGCAGTCCTCCCGGGCCCGGACCAGATCCCGCGCCGCTTCCTGCCCGACGGACGGGATCGACACCGAGGTGACTTCGTCCAGGCGCAGCAACCGGGCCAGATGCAGCGCATCGCGGGCATCGGTCTTGACCCGATCCCCGGCGGGTTTGTGCAGCTTCGACGGAGCGGCGACCACACACCGAATGCTCGCTTCGGTCAGATATCGGTACAAGCCGAAGCCTGTCGGGCCGGCCTCGTAGGTCACTGCTGCCGGGCCTGGTAGCTGCGCAATCCAGGATCGGATGTGGTCATAGGACGGCGTCAGTTTGGTTTGGAGCACTTCGCCGGTGACGCTGTCGATGGCTGCTGCTGCGACCGAACGTGCGTGCACGTCCAGTCCTACGCTCGTACGCTCGGTAAACACCGGGGCCTCCCACCACTGTCGGATAGGCCGGGCAGGGGGATTCCTACTCGGTAACCCACGAACATGGGTGAGAGGGGCCCCGGCCCGCAACCCCTGACTCAACGCCGGGGCTGCCCATACCGTCTAGACCCGCTGCATGCTCTGGCAGCGATGGGCCGAATACGAGCCGTGGCCGAGACGGCTTTTTGTCACGTGTCACCTCCCCGGTCCACCTTAACCCCGCTGTTTCCTGCAGGGCTGCACACGCTGTCGTCGGGTGATCGATTCGATTGATCGCCTGTTTAGTTTTACTGCAGTGGGCGGTGTTACAGCGCGATTGCGTTGGCTACGTCGGCGCGGCCGATCAAGCCCCTGATAGTTGCGACAAACCGCGAAAGGCATGGCTACGTGCATTTGTTGGAAGTCTGAGAAGTGACGCATCAGCAAGATTGGCTCCTACGCGGCGCTGATAGTGCGGCAGGTACACCTCACCGCCCGTCCCTCCTCGTCGTCAGGCAGCCAACCGTACTCGTCGCACTCGGCGCACTTCGGTCGCTGGATACGAGGAACCGGTAAGGCTTGCCAAATCGGCACCCAGGCGTGCGCGTACCGCATCGGGTCACTCGGCCGGTGCGCTGCCTTCGCTGCGGCGACCAGGGTTGATATGTCATGCGTCGCTATGAGCGCTTCGATCGTAGCCACGGCATCCGGGCGGAGGTAGGCGAATGTCGCCGATAATCCGGATTGCTTGCATGCCGCCGCCAAGCGAGCAATCTCGGGACTCTGGGTAGAGTTCGAGACTTGGCGCGTGCGGTTGGTTTTCGTCCTTGATGAATCAATATTTGAAAGACCGCCTGGCTCTCCGCTGTCCGCGCGACCGCGCGTCGGCTTTTCAGGCTCCGGGCCGGTATGCGGCTCTTCGTAGATCGTCTGGATAGTGATCCACTGTCCGCGCTCGTTCTGGATCTTCTCCCGGAGCAAGTAGCCGAGTTCTGCCAGCTCGCGGAGGGCGGAGCGGATGGCGTCGCGTCCCTCCTTCGGTGACTGGCCAGCGATGGCGTCGGACCGGGTGCGCCAGTCGTCCGGCTTCGACAGCAACCAGATGAGCACGCCACGGGCGCGGAAGGACAAGCGCTCATCGTTGATGACAGCATTGCTGAGGATGGTGAAGTTGCTGGCGAGGCGCGGTCCACGACGTACGCCGCCAGCCAGGGTATTCTGGCCCACGTTCGACTCCTACTTAGTCGGACATCCGGCCCGTCGGGAGTTGCCGCTCCTGGCGGGCCTTCTTCAATTGTGACGTCACTCGGAACGGTGACGATCTTGGAATCTTGACATCGAACGATTGCGAAGGCAATAGAAACGACGAATGTTGCCCATGCCCAACGCGATTAACGCTGGGCATGGGCAACAACTACATCAGGATGAGCGCGCCTGCACACCGAGATCACGCAGCGACCGCCCGTCGGAGAGCCTCCAGTCGCGCCACCCGTTCCGGGTGCGACCGCACTTCTCGATATGTGGAGCGGACGGGTCGTCGTACTCTCGTGACTATCGAATCCGAGATGTCCGGTGGCGGTCACTTCCGAGGTATGGGTGAGACCTGTGGCGGCGTCCTGGTAGCGAAGAGTGTCCCCGACGCTCAGCCGGCCGTCCCGCACGTGTGGCAGGTCCCCGATAGTCGGTCCGGTCGGTTCTAGAGCCGATTCCTACGTGCAGTCGATCAGTCGATCTCGCACGCCCCGGGCTGGTGCCGGTGGGTGCATCCGGCAGCGTACTCGGCAGGAGTTCGGTACCCCAATGCCGAATGACGGTGTCGGTGATTGTGGTCGTCCTTGAAGTCCTCGATCACCACCCGGGCCTCGAGCAGAGTGGGCCAGTAGTTGCGGTTCAGACACTCATCGCGCAACCGGTTGTTGAGCGATTCGATGAACCCGTTGTTCCTCGGCGTACCCGGCGGAATGTAGGACACCCCCACCGACCCAGCACAGAAGTCCCGCAGCGCTTCCGAGATGAACTCCGGCCCGTTGTCCATGCGCAACACCAGCGGCGGCCCACCCCACATCGCGAACGCCTTCTCCAAGCCTTCGATCAACCGCCCGGCGGTGATCGAACGGTCCACGATGTTCAACAACGACATCCGGGTATGTTCATCGACCATCGACGCGATCTTCACCGTCTTGCCGTCGACGGTCGAATCGAACTGGAAGTCCAATGCCCACACCACATTCGGAGCATCCGCATCGACGACCGGAACGGAGGACAGGCCGGCACGTTTGCGGCGTGGAGCACGCCGGACCTGCAATCCTTCTTCTTTCCACAGGCGGTGCACCTTCTTCTTGTTCACCTCGATGCCCTGGTCGTAGCGCAGCCACGCCCACGCCCGACGAAACCCGTGCCGCGGATGCTTGCGGGAATACCTGCGCAACTCTGCGCGCAGATCGGCGTCCGGGTCGCCTGGTGTCTGCGCCAACGGCAACCGCCGGTAAACCGATCGGGAGAGCCCAACGACCTTGCACACGAACCGCTCCGACATCTGCATGGTGTCGGTGAGCATGGTGATCGCGGCGCGTTTGGCGGTCGGGCTCAGAATTTTCCAGTGAATAATGAGAACAACCCGCTGGCGAGACGGCCTGACCCGGAATTTTCCTGGCCACGAAGTGCCTTTCGCAGGATCCCGCACCGAAGGAAGGCCTCATCACGTGACACCGACCCGAGCCCCCCAGCACATCTACTGCGGCATCGACACCCACGCCGACACCCATCACGCCGCCGTCATCACCGACACAGGAATCCTGCTTGCACATCACCAGTTCGACACCACCACAGCAGGATATGACGCTCTGGTCGAATGGATCCATCATCATGGTCACCCGATCTCGGTGGGCATCGAAGGCACCTGTTCCTACGGCGCCGGCATCAGCCGCCACCTACGGCGCCATGACATCGACGTGGTGGAGGTGCCCCGACCGAACCGCAAGCTCCGCAGAAGCGAAGGCAAGAGCGACCCCATCGATGCCGAAGCCGCCGCCCGCGCCGTCCTGGCCCGCCACCAACTTTCCGAGCCCAAACACGGCGACGGACCCATCGAAGCGATCCGGGCCCTACGAGTCGCCCGATCCGGCGCCGTAAAGGCCGCAACCGCCTCGATGAACACGATCCGCGCGATGCTTGTCACCGCCCCCGAAGCGCTGCGCACTCAGCTACGCGGGCGCAGTACCACGGCATTGCTCGACGCGTGCATCGCGCTCGAACCCGACACCGCCGCCATGACCGACCCGGTTGATGGCGCTCCTTGATCCTGCTCAGTCCTGCTCACCGAAAGTGCTCACCCGTGTGGCTCCGCCGATGAGGGCGGGTCTCCTTCGATGCTGGTGGTCTCTGACCACGCACCAGCACCCCGAAGGAGACCCGCTTTCTCATGTTGACATGGGAGGAAGACGTGGAGATCCACGCACTGCACAAACGAGGCTGGACGATCTCGGCGATCGCCCGGCACACCGGCCGAAACCGGCGCACGATCCGTAACTATCTGAACGGCACCACCACCCCAGGAGTGCGCAAACCCGCTGGTGAGGACCCGTTCGAGCCGTTCGTCGCCTACGTCACCGCTCGTCTGACCGAGGATCCGCATCTGTGGGCGCGGACCTTGTGCGACGAACTCGAGAACCTCGGCTACACCGCCTCGTATCAGACGCTGACCCGCCAGATCCGGCGACGACAACTGCGTCCGGTGTGTCAGGCCTGCGCCTGCGTCACCGAGCGTCCGAACGCGATGATCGCGCATCCACCGGGTGAGGAAACCCAGTGGGACTGGCTCGAGCTGCCGGACCCGCCCGCCTCGTGGGGCTGGGGCAAGACCGCATATCTGCTGGTCGGCTCGCTGGCGCATTCCGGGCGGTGGCGCGGGGTGCTCGCCCCGGCGACGACCCAGCCGCATCTGATCGACGGTCTCGACCGCATCGTCCGTGAACTCGGCGGACTGACCCATACCTGGCGGTTCGATCGAATGTCGACGGTGTGTCACCCCAACAGCGGGAAGGTCACCGCCTCGTTCGCCGGCGCTGCCAAACACTACGGCGTCTCGGTCGCGATCTGCCCGCCTCGGGCCGGGAACCGCAAAGGCGTCGTCGAGAAAGCGAATCTGACTGCTGCGCAGAGATGGTGGCGAACACTGCCGGACGAGGTCACCGCCGAGCAGGCGCAGACGAGGCTGAACGAATTCTGCCGTCTGCGCACCGACACCCGATCCCGGACCACCCCCGAAGGGAAATCGACGGTGGCGGCGATCGCGGCGGCCGAACCCCTGACACCACCCCCATCGGTTCCGTATCCGGTGACGGTCACCGAGACCCGCACCGTGTCACGGCAGGCGTTGGTGGCCTACCGCGGCAACCGCTACTCGGTGCCCCCGGAACTGGCCGCAGCACAGATCACCGTCACCCGCCGACTCGGTGACGAGGTGATCGACATCGTCACCGCCTCACACATCACCGTCGCCCGCCACCGCCTCGCTCCGGACGGGGCCGGCGCTCTCGTTCGCGATCACGGCCACGTCCATGCCCTCGACCAGGCCGCGATGGCCGCCGCCGCGGCCGGAGGCCGGCCGCACCGGCGCAAGGAACGCATCCCACCCGGACCCGACGCCCTGAGTGCGGCAGCAGCATTGCGCACCAACACCACTGACCGTCACTTGTCGTCGACGACACCGCGATCGACGGTGGTCGACCTGGCCGCCTACGAGCGCGCCGCCCGCGGAAGGAACACCCTGGCATGAGCACCCCCGACACCACCATCCACGCCGCGAGTCTTTATCAGCGGCTGCGCGGTCATCTGGCGACCTTGAAGCTGCACGATGCTGCCGAAGCGCTGCCGTCGGTGCTCGACCGGGCACAGAAGGACGGTCTGTCGATGACCGCTGCTCTCGAACAGTTGCTGTCGATCGAGGTCGATGCCACCGAAGCGAGGAGATTGGCCGGGCGGTTGCGGTTCGCGTGCCTGCCCACCCCGGCCTCACTCGAGGACTTCGACTACGACGCCGCCCCCGGACTCGATCGGGCCCTGATTGCCGAACTGGGCACCTGCCGGTTCCTCGACACCGCGACGAACGTCCTGCTCATCGGGCCACCGGGGGTCGGGAAGACCCACCTGTCGGTGGGTTTGGCGCGGGCGGCCGCGCATGCCGGCTATCGCACCTACTTCACCACCGCCGCCGATCTGGCCGCACGCTGTCACCGCGCTGCGATCGAAGGTCGGTGGGCGACGACGATGCGGTTCTACGCCGGCCCGACGCTGCTGGTGATCGACGAACTCGGCTATCTACCCCTGCCCGGCGAGGCCGCATCCGCACTGTTTCAGGTTGTCGCGCAACGCTATCTGAAGACCTCGATCATCATGACCACCAACCGGGGGGTCGGGGAATGGGGTGAGGTCCTCGGCGATACGACCGTCGCCGCCGCCATGCTCGATCGGCTCCTACATCGGTCGGTGGTGCTCAACCTCGACGGGGATTCCTACCGGCTGCGTGACCACCACGCCCGGTCGGAAAAACTCCGTCAAGCCACCACCGGCACCCGGCAACCGCTACAGTGAACCCGCCCACGGGTGGGCACTTTCGACGAGCACAAGTGAGCACCTTCGCTGAGCCTCATCACGGTCAACGCCACGATCGTCGCCCTGCGCTCACTCGCGAAACGGACACGCGAACTACGCAGGGAAGCACAAGAGCTCAAGAAGAATCTGGCCGCACTTGTCAAGGAAGTCGCCCCACGAACCGCGAGCGTGTTCGGACTCGGCCCGGACACCGCGGCGGCACTGCTCATCACCGTCGGCGACAACCCACAGAGGCTACGGTCGGAGTCGTCCTTCGCTCACCTCTGCGGCGTCGCGCCCATCCCCGCATCGTCGGGGAAGACGAATCGGCATCGACTGCACCGCGGTGGCGATCGTCGCGCCAACCAGGCCCTGCACACTGCCGTCGTCGTCCGCCTCCGATACAGCGACAGCGCCCGCAGCTACGCGGAACGCCGCACGTCAGAGGGCAAATCGATGCCCGAGATAATCAGATGCCAGAAACGCTATCTCGCCCGCGAAGTGTTCACCGCGCTACGACAGGACTACCGAGCTCTGACCACTTGACCTCTATAGGAGCGTCCTTCGCGATCTCCCGCAGCGCGTCCTTCTCCAACTCGGCATCTGCGAGCAATCGCTTGAGCCGGCTGTTCTGCTCCGGCAGTTCCTTGAGTTCTTTCGCCGCATCGGCATCCATGCCGCCGTATTGACGACGCCAGTTGTACAGCGTCGCCGCCGACACCTCGAGCGCAGCGGCGATCTCCTCGCCGTTCTTGCCTTCCGCGGCCAACTCGTCGGCCCGGCGCAGCTTGCGCACGATGTCCTCCGCCGAGTGACGTTTGCGTCCCGCCATGATCCCTATCGTCCCTTCCTCGCCCTCACCAGGGCAATCAGGACTCTAGAACAACCCGGACCTACTCACAGGGGTCACGCCAGCCCGCTTTCCGTCCGATACATGTAACGCAGTGCGCGGCACCGCCAAATGCAACTATGGCTCGACCAATCCGGACTCAACCTCAGTCGAGTCGCTGGTCCTCGATCATCTCTCGGTATCTTGCATATTCCTGCTCGACCCGATGAGGAATGCTCACCATGGTGCCCTCCTCCATTCGATAGGTGCGCTCCGGATCACCTCGGAAAGAAAGCCAGTTAAAACTTGTGCTGATCCAGTGCCCATCGAAAATAAGAATTTTCGCATGGGTGTTCTTCAATCGGGTAAAGGTAAAATTTTTCTCGTATCGGTGTGCAAGATTGGTAAGCCGCGTCAATGCGTAACTATCGGAACCAGAGTCATCCTTGCCGTACCCATGCGCGATAGTTACTTCTACGCCGGACTTGAGCCTCCGCTCCAGTTTTGCAAGGAAATCAGTCGTGACAACGGCCTTGCGCACCCAGGGTGAAATGATTAATAATCGCTCTTTGGCGGTATCGAGAGCTTCGGCAAGCAAATCTGCGTGTTCGTGCACACTTATGCTTCGGACTAAGGATGTGTTCCCACTGTCGGCTGTAGGGGTGGGCATCTCGTCGCCTAACATTGCTGGCTCTGCCGCCTCTGCCTCAAGAGTGGTCACGCGCTGGAATTCCAACTCATCGTCCAGAACTGGGCGCGGGTCGGCTTCTTCCATGGCAAGACCTAGTCGAGCGACTGCTTCGATGCGGTCCAGAGCGAGGCCATGTTCGGTCGCCATGTCATCATCGATGACAACCGCCAATTCGAGTTCTCGACGGCTGGCGTCACCATATATCAGAAGTTGCACGGGCAGATAACGGTGTTTTGTGCTGACTACCTTGTAGATGCGCAGTACCTGGAGGGTGTCTTTCTTCAACAATGCATTGAATCCGGCAGGGGTGACGTCATCGAGTCCGATTCGCGCGTTGCGCGCTGCCGGAAGGATGGTCATGCCCTGTTCTTGAGCCTCTTTCTTAGTGACCAATGCGCGTTGGGGGTATTCGGCGATTTTCCAGACTAGCCGGTCAAATACAACTGGGAGTTGTTCTAGCACCGGCGCCGTTGCTGCGAGGTCGCGGACAGCCTCGATCCCGAGGGGGGTCAGTGTGAGTCGGTTTCCGGATGTGCGGCGTCGCAGGCGACTCTCGCTAAGTTGAGCAGCGGCAGCATCCAGTACATGACTCGGTTCGAGCCCTAGGTACGCAGCGATTTCTCCGGGTGAGTCGACGCCAAAGTTTACAAACCTCAAGGTGAACTCCTCGGTTATGGGAAGTTCCTTTCTCTGCTGCGCAAGCACATCAGCCCGAGCGACCGTGACTGGAATAGCCGCGTCTTCAACAGCAATGAGCTGCAGTCCCGGGCGGGCGTCCCCAAATCGACGTTGTAGAGTCTGAAATTGCCTAGTCACGGCCTGCTTGCCTCACTTCGCAGTCGGCGGGGTGCTGTTCGATGTACTCAAGTACATTTCGGAGGGATCCATGCGTGCCTCGGATGAACTCGGCATCGCCGATAATGGTCAGACCGAAGCGAGCGCGCGACAGCGCAACGTTAATGCGTCGCCAGTAATCCGCTCCCAAAAATCCTAGACGACCTTGTGAATTACTTCGTGTTAGTGAGACGAAAGCTAGGTCGGCCTCACGTCCCTGTACCGCGTCGACAGACATGACGCTAATGCTCAAATGGGAGAAGCGTTTTGGTGCCAGCCGTCGACGTAACTCTTCAACCTGGCTCTTGTAGGGCGCTATTACGAGCACTTCCAATTCGCGGTCCTCAATCTCAATGAATCCGATGTTGATCGCCCTGTCAATTGTGTCCAGCTGAGTCACAAGTAACTTGGCTTCGGCGCGATTGACGAAACTCGTGGTTCCTTGCTCTCTGCGGTCAGTACGAAGTGCTGTGTCGATCCACGTAACGGCGCCACCCATCACTTTCGCGTAACCTTTCAAGCCCTCGGTACGCGGAGAACGAAGCCTACCTTCGTAGAAGCAGGTTGAAATCAGGTCACCAATTGGGCGAATCATCCTATACTGCTCCTCGAGCATGAGTTGAGAATGCTCGGGAAGGTGATCTACCAGTCGCTGGAACAAGGTCTCCGTGACGTCATCGGCACTCAGTCCGTATTCGTTGAGAACTTTGGTGTCACGAAGGAGCTCTTCGTCTGTCGGGGGGAGCTGCCGAGTATCGCCGACCAAGACCCATCGTTTTGCCCGAGACATCGGGACAAGCGCTTCGGTCAGCGTGGCCTTGGATGCTTCATCGACGATGCATAGGTCGAACTCGAGTTGCCCGACAGCCTTATTGCGCAAAAACCCGGTACAAGTGCCAGCTAAGACCGACGTACCTGCCAAGAAGATCGAAGCAAGGCTATCTTCTTCTACTTCTATGCGCTCCAACCAGTTGGCTTGAAGCTCCCATAGCTTGAGTAGTTCGAGGGCGTGAGGACTGTCGCCAACCAGGGCATCGATTGCATGCCGCGCCTCGATGCTCCCGATTTCAGTAGAGATGGTGAGATCGCCTACTAGATGGGCCTGAGCTTGCTCAGCGAGGGCTTGCCTCCGTTCGGATAGCTGGTCAAGTTTCGCTTGATACCGATCAAACGGGTCGCCGTTCTCGACTACGGTAAGCAGTTCCGACGAGGCGGATTTGGTCGCAGAGAGATCCGTGACGTGCTGCTGCATCATTTCAAGGCTTGAGGACACGGCGGCCAATTGACCCAAGACCATTGCGGCTCGGAGGTGATGCGTTTCGAGGCCGAGGGCGTTAGCTCGACGTGCAATGTGCGATTCCGCGCGTGAGCGAACGCCTTCCGCCCAGCGTCGGATTTGCTTATCTAAGAGTAGATCACGAACCTCAGGTTGGACGACGGACTCATTGGCGCCTGCGAGACGTACGAGCCCACGCACGCCTGCGTTATGCAATCGCTCCACAGCGTTGTCTACGGCTACGTGCGTTTGTGAAGCGATCAGAATGCGCGCACGGGGCCACTTTCTGAGTGTCTGGATCACTGTCTCGGCGATAAATCGGGTCTTTCCAGTTCCAGGTGGACCTTGTACAACCAGAATATCGTTGGCGCCGAGAGCGAGCTGCACGGCCCGCTTCTTCAGGGTGTCTAGCTCAGCAGACCATGAGTGGACTACTTCGGCCTCGGGTGTCGAACTGGAAGAGGGATCGAGCAACACAGACCGAAGATCAGGCCCTGGCGTCGCGCCATTACGTACGGCTGTGACGGCGTTTCGCTGACGAGACAACGAAATCGCAGAAGGCGCATCGTATGGGACAAGGGCAGCACTCTTCGGCAGACTCGTTAGTGGCCGGCTGGATAGTAAAGTAAGCTCATCCTCTGATTGATCGATCACTTCGCCGTACGCGAATCGGCGCTCGGATTGTTGGTCGACAACCTGCCAATCCGTACCGATCAAATCTGCTTCTTGCGGCTCGGTTAGGACAAATTTTCCTCGCCGTCCATCGACGTGAACGCTCTTATATGGCATCGATCGCTGTTCCCCGCGAGTCAATTCCTCGCGGGCATCAAGCACTCGGAGCCAAAGGTCGAATAGTTCGTCGCCGCCCTGAGTTCCGGGTTCACTTGCTGGGTCATCCTGCCGTTCGTAATAGTCGTCGAGCAATTCCATCAAGTGGTCGCGAGCGCGCTCGCTGAGGTGCGTGTTCAGGGGCTGTCGAACGGTCCAGGTGAAAATGGGTGGCAGTGCGAGGCTCCGTCGGCGACCGCCCTCGAGATCCTCCAGCTCAGGGGTTGGAGCCGCCGTAACAACGAACTTCGGCTCGTCTTTTTCAGGCTTGAGGGTGTATCGATGTTCGGATCCGAAGAGTAATAACATGTTGCGGTCGCGACGTCCGGAACTATCTGTGCCGTACCGTACAAACACCTCTCCTGACAAATCCTTCTGCAATTTCGCTGCAGCGAGAGAGTGATCGACTGGTTCTCCAACGAGGTGCTTTTGTGCTGCTTGAGTCAATTTAAGCCACAACACGTTCCGCGGTTTCTCGTATCTAGCGACCCGTTCTCGCTCGATTCGACTGAACTCGTCGGCGAGTGCACTTGCGTTGACCGGGCGTTCTGTGGGTTCTGGACTCACGCACGCTTCGATTATCTTGAGTACGTCCGGTCGAACGTTGACGGAATCGAGCGCCCGTTGCACGTCCGGGAAGTCTTTGATGGACGAACCGGTCAGGCACTGTAGAAGAACGACACCGACGCTGTAAACGTCTCGCACATAGGGAAGGTGGGACTCTAGTTCGGGAGGTGCATAAACTCCTGAACGGTAGTGTTGGACGGTCAACTCGCTATGTGGTTCGTCTCCACGGATCTTTGCGATGCCGAAGTCGGCCAGGAGAGGTGCACCGGAGTCGTCAATCAAAATGTTGCCCGGTTTAATATCACGATGTTCGAGTTGCTGCAGGTGAGCATGCGCGAGCCCATCGATCATCGGCTTAGCGATTACATCGTAGAGATCGTCCCACCCCTGCCACGGCGGATCTTTCATAAGGTCATGCAGGTTCCGATCCACCCAGTCGAGGACGAGATAGTATGTTCCGCTCTCGTCCACGCCAGCATCACGGAACCCAACTATGTTGCGGTGGCTGAGGCTCTTGAGGGCGCGAACTTCACGCTCAAAGACCTTCTGGGTTAGCTCGTCCGACGAGCCGATCACAAACTTCACAGCGACAGCTGAGCCGTCTCTGGTGTCTACAGCCTTTCGGACCGTCGACAGCCCTCCAGAACGCTTGTCCGTCTTCAACAGGACGAAGTGTCTACCGACCTGCTCCGGCGCCATCTGAATCCTTCCCCTAGCTGAGTGCTGAGCAGAGTATCGGATGCTGATGACAAGATGTAACAGTCGCGATGCGATCGTCTCATCGCAAGTTCAAACTGTGGAGACCAGATAAGTGCCAAGAAGCGTAACCTGCGACCTAGAGCCCTACTTCATCTAGGCGCCAAGTGTCCAGATGAGGATCATCGAACTTCTGCAGCTTGGCTGTCCGTGAACGAGGGTGGTGGCGATGCGCGTCGCCTACTCGCGATCCGAGGCGGTGTTCCTGTCATGCTGCATTGGGTGTGAAAGTACATTATCGACTGGTTTATAAGCGGGAGTGTACGACTTACCAACGTCGTCAACCCCAGGGCCGCGTATTCGACCGTTGCAAAGTCTCTGTGGCGTCACGAATGGTCTGCCCGACCACTCAGTTATTCTGTCGGGGGACAGGGAGCGGGGCGGAGACCTCGCATACCTGCGGCTTAGCATTTAGCCAGACGCTGTCGCTCTCCGAACAAAAGCCGTCGCCGCAACGCTACAAAAGCCGTCGCCGCAACGTTCGATAAAATCGGAGTTGGGCCTGGCGTCCTTATGCTCTGATCGTCTGCGGTTTACCCATTGCGCCCACGTCGGGGTGATGGACGGCGCTTAAGAAAATTTACCTGGTTTGGCGGGGAGGCATCAGTTTTCAGGGGGTGGTCTGTGCAATGGGCGTTACCGTCGGTACAACACTCGTCGGCACGAGTGTTGTACCGACCGTTCTTTGCCCGCCCACCGACAAGATGCGCGTAAGCAGTAGCAACCGCCGCTCTCTCGCCCTTATTTGCGGCACGGTGCGCAGCAGAACCGCCCTCGTTTACCCATCCTTTCGAATTTCGATCTTCTCAAGATCAGCGCGGAGACTGAAACGTGCGTAACTTGACGCGCTGAACCGGGGTGCGTCCGCGTTACACGCAAGGCGAGTCTCGGTTCAGCGCGCGGGAGTTGCACGGGCGCAGGTGGCGCGGAGGCAGGCCCGGGCCTTCTGGGTTACGCCCCCTTCCACCACGACGTGTACACCCGACCGTCGTTGCCGCAGATGACAGCGTCGAGGTTCTTGGGGCTACGCGCTATCGCCGTCACCCTACGACCGGCCGGGAACACCCCGCCGATGTTGCGCCAGCGGTCGCCGATGCCCGACCAATCACCGCCTTGGTACCACCAGGAGGTGTAGACGCGACCGTCGTTGCCGCAGATGAACAGGTCGATGCTGTCGCGGGACTTGGCAACCGCGCTCACCGGCGCACCCCTCGGGAAGACACCGCCGATGTTCCGCCACGTGTTGTTGAGTCCCGACCAGTCGCCGCCCTGGTACCACCAGGAGGTGTAGACGCGACCGTCGTTGCCGGTGACGAACGCGTCGAGGTTGCCGGCGCTGCGCGACGTGACCGCGACAGGTGCGCCGGGAGGGAAGAAGCCGCCGATCGAGCGCCAGCGGTCGCCGATGCCGGACCAGTCGCCGCCCTGGTACCACCAGGAGGTGTAGACGCGGCCGTCGTTTCCGGTGATGAACAGGTCGATGCTGTTCGACGACTTGGCGATTGCGGTGACCGGTGCCCCCTTCGGGAACACGCCGCCGATATTGCGCCAGTTGTTGTTGATGCCGGACCAGTCGCCGCCCTGGTACCACCAGAAGGTATAGACGCGGCCGTCGTTTCCGGTGACGAACAGATCGAGGTTGCCGGGGCTCCGTGAAGTGACCGAGATGGGTGCGCCCGGAGGGAAGAACCCGCCGATGGAGCGCCAGCGGTCGCCGAGTCCCGACCAGTCGCTGCCGTAGTACCACCAGGACGTGTAGACGCGACCGTCGTTGCCGGTGATGAACAGGTCGATGCTGTTCGACGACTTGGCGATCGCCGTGACCGGTGCACCCTTGGGGAAGACGCCACCGATGTTGCGCCACCGATCGCCGATCCCCGACCAGTCGTTGCCCTGGTACCACCACGACGTGTAGACGCGACCGTCGTTGCCCGTGATGAACGCGTCGAGATTGCCGGCACCGCGCGACGTGACGGACAGCGGTGCCCCCGGCGGGAAGACGCCACCGATGTTGCGCCACCGGTCACCGATGCCCGACCAATCCGGATACAGCGTGTGCACCGCGTTGATGTCGCCGCGGGAAAGGCCGTTCCGTTGCCCCATCACCACACCGGGTGGCAGCGGGACTCGCGGCACGATGGTCGGTTGCCCATTGGTGCTGAACGCCGTCGCCGAATAGTGCATGACGGAACCGAAGTCGTAGGCACCGATATCGTCACCGTCAGTGATGTGCTGGTCAAAATTGTGCGCACTGGCGGGATCGATGTTCGCGAAACGGATCTCGACGAGAGTGTTGCGGTCCTCGCGGCTCTGCTCGTGCCACAGTCCCAGCGCGTGGGCCATTTCGTGGACGACGGTGCCGACAGGAGTATTGGCAGCGATCTCGATGTCCTGACGTCCACCGCGCATACCGACCGGTGACCGGCTCGCTGTGCTCGGACGGAACCGAACGTAGTTCGCGTGTCCCGCACGTGCGACGAACCGTATTCGGGTGTTGGCGGTCCAGTGCGCCACGGCGTCTGTGATGCGCTGGGCGTTGGGGAATGCGGGGTCGACCTCGAACGGGACGGTCGCGTTCGGCCAGCGCAGGTGAGCACCCGTGATGCCGATCCCCTCGGGACCGGCCTGGGCTGCGACCTCCTCGACCGTACCCAGCACGATGTCGCCTTCGAACACGGCCAGGCCGTCCACGTCGGCGTATTGGACTTCCCAATCACCGTCGGCGGTGTGGACGACGGCTGTGCCGGCGACCGGTCCCGATTGATACTCGCCGGTGTCGCCGTAGTCCTCGGCGTGGGTGAGTGGTGCTTCGTCGATGGACATGGGATGTGTTCCTTCCGTGGGGTGCGAACCGTCCCGGTCGGGAGTCGATTCGTTCGATACGGGATCCGATGGCCTTCTCCCGTAGAGGTTGTGATCGCAGAGTCGTCAGGTGACCACGTCGACCGGCGCTGTGAGCGGACCGACGTCGCCGGTCACCGGCACCGGTATCGACCGAGTCGACAGCAGGTCGCCGACCGCGACCGTCCCGTCACCGACGATGTCGACGTGGCAACGCAACGACAGTGCCGTTGCAGCAGGTACTTCCGGTGCATCGAGTACGAAGGGGATACGCCCACCGGGCCACATGGGAGCGCCCTCGATCGCGACACTCGCCAGCACAGGCGCAGTCCCGTCCGCGTACGACACGTCCCTGACCTCCACCACGACCCGCGCCGTCGTGGTAGGTGCATCGGTCGGAATCATCACGACTCCGCGGACACGCCTCACGCGTCCTCACATCGGCTGAGCCGTCACCAGTGGATGGCTGCGACCGAATCCAGCGGTTCGGTGATCGCCTCCGCCGCGACCTGCAGATCCGCATCACGCAACGCCTGCGGAAACCGCAGCAGTGCGCGCTGTTCGATCTCGGTCAATGGCACCTGGAAGACCCGGAACTCGTCGAGGTCGAGCACCTCGAGCTGGTCGAGGTTCTGGCTCAGCAGGAAGCCTCGGGCCTCGAGCTCGCCGTTTTCCACGAACACGAGCACCTTCCAGAACTCACGCGGGATCTTCACCCTCCGGAACTCGCGGTCGTCGTCCGCGAACACCGGACCGCCGAACGCCGATACCTTCAGATCATCGACGTCCACGTCTGCGAAGACTGCGTCCTCGAGCTTGCCCCAGACGCCGTCGCGGGCGCTCTGGTTGAAGTCGTCCATCTGCGGGGTGATGTTGGTGTAGAAGAACGAGTCGGTGTTCGCCTTCTTCGCCTCGCTCGTGCTGCCCCAGAGCAGGTCGGCCCGTCGTGCAAGGTGGCCACGGTCGAGTCGGTTCGATCGATACAGCTCGTTGCCGACCTGGGCGTCCGCAGCCAGACGTGGGTCCTTGACGAAGTCGATGTTCTTCCGGCTGAGCTTCTTCATGGATCCGCCGTCGATGTTCCACGCCACCCAGGCCGCGAACCGACGCGACTTGCGCATCGTCAGCGAGAAGTGCGTGTAGTGCAGCACCTCGGAACCGTCGTTTGCCTTCGCAATGTCGGGCTTCACCTCGGCCGTCACTTCGGGAAGGGGGACGGGCGTCGACAGGAAGTTCGGGTCGTAACCGACGGCCGCGACCGCCGCTTCCGACGCAGGCGGGGTGAGGGTCACGCCCAGTTTCTCGAAGACGGACTGCGGCAGGCACGCCAGCGCGTGCTCGTCGGAGCTGCCGTTCGCTTCGCCGGCGAAATGCAGCCCGGCCAGGACGGTGGTCGCCGCGCCGGTTCCGGACCGGAACATCCACGCTGCTCCGGAGTCGCCGCCGCTGCTGATCTCGCCGTCGGCTGCAGGGTGCTTCGGGTCGGATCCGATCTCGAACCCACCGACGGACCTCGTGCCGACCCCTCGATACGTGATCTTGGCGATCACGTCGACACGACGCACCAGACCGTGGGTGATGCCGGTGGTGCGACCACTCTTGATCACCTTGTCGCCGAGTTCGGGTTCCCCGATCGCGTCCGGGACCACGCTGAGCCCACAGATCTCCGGATCGAACTGCCGATCCTCGATCGTCGCCACGGCACAGTCCCCGGCCGGCCCCAGGTGCGACCCACGAGTCGTCCTACCCGGTTGTCATCGATGCGGTTGTCGTCGTGCGGACCGGGCTGGACGATCGTGTCACCCACCCGACCCGTCGCGTTGTGCAGCACGTGCCAGTTGCTGAGCAAGTACGGGGTGTGGCTGTCGACGTCGTAGACGATGCATCCGATCGTCCCGGCACTGACACTCGTGTGCCCGACGCTCACACCCGGGACGATCGGATCCAGTCGCGTCTTCCGGGGCGGCGTCGCTGCCTCCGGGACGCGACGGAATGCGGGTTCGTACGACCTCTCGATCACATCGGTCGGAACCTCCACACCGTTCACCGTGATGCTCTCCGGAAGCGGGGAGGTGCCCAATGCTTCGAGAGCCTCGGGCTCCGATACCTTCTCGTTCACCGTGAACTGCACGGTGAGCTCGTCGGTGGGCTTGCCGTCCACGTGTTTGTATCCGACGCCGACCGACGAGACGTTCGGATCATCGAGGTAGTCGGCGCCCTTGGTGCGGATGAACTTCCGCAGAGCAACGGCGAGCTCGTCCTTCTCGGGGCGGGGTGTGCGGCTGGTCCTGCCGTTCTTGGTAGCCATGTTCGATCCTTGTGGATACGACGCGACGATGACGCGGCGCCGTCGGGTGGATGAATCGGAAGCCGATCAGCTGAAGACGACCGTGTGATCCAGGCTCGTGGTGGGAACGATCAGCTTCTGGAGACCGCGGTTGGTTCCCGACGAGCTGGCGGTGTTCCAGCACCAGTCAAATGCCTGCTGCGGCAGATTGGTGACGAACGGGCCGCTCCATTCCGGGCTGCCGCCTTCGCCGTGCGCGTAGAAGAAGAGGAAGTGCTCCGAGGCGGTTGCCGTGTACGCCTGGGAGTCTGTATCGGCTTGTCGACGGTCGGCGCCACCGGCATCGATTCGTCGGCCAGAGAGGGTGCGGCGGCCTCGGCTTCGTCCAACAGCCGCCACTGTCCGGGTTGCGTACTCATTCTCGGGACTCCGATCTGGAGGAACGCGGATCCCTCCGCGGTCTGTGAGAAGAAAACTACGAGCGCGCAAGCACTCCGGCGAGAGTAGAGGGGCTACTCGATTCGTGGTGGGACGGCGCGTTCGGCACTGCGGAGCGGACAGTGTGCATCCGGTAACACGAGTCCGGCGTGATCGACACCCCGAAGCGCGAGTAGTGGTGTACTCGAACCCGAGATGACCCATCGCCCCGATTCGTGTGGAATCAACCCCGCTGAGCAGGGTCGAATCCACCGAAGATCGTCGAAGGAGTGACCCGCATGCGTCCGACCGGCATCACCACGAACATCAACGTCCCGGACATCGGGGAAGCGCGGAGCTTCTATTCGGACTATCTGGGGCTGAGCGTCGAGGAGATGAACCTCGGATGGGTCGCGCGGTTCACCACTCCCGACGGTCGTGCAGTCGTCCAGTTGGTCAGTGGTGACGAATCGGCTCCCGTGGACTCGGCGATCTCCGTCCACGTCGGCGACGAGGTGGAGGCGGCCTACGAGGAGGCGCAGCATCGCGGATTCGAGATCGTGTATCCGCTGACGACGGAACCGTGGGGAGTGCGACGGTTCTTCGTGCGCGCACCGGACGGCACGGTTGTCAACATCGTCAGCCATTCCGACGATCCGCGGTAAGGGGACGAGGACGCCGTTCCGATCCGGTGTTCTCGACGGCGTATATGACGGTCGAGAACACCAGATCTTCCGGCTCGTCGCGCCGTCGCGTGCGGAGGCGAGGAAGTACCCAGTCCTGAAGCACGTCGGCATACATCTGGCGCATCGTCTGATGCGGACACTGATTTGTGTGGGTTCGACCCCGGATGGCGGGGCCGGATCCACACAGATCAGCTCAGACCGAGGTCGATGGCGGCGAGCCCTGCCTGCGTACGGTTGTGGACGTCGAGCTTGGTGTACACGTGCTCGACGTGATTACGGGTCGTCTTGTGTGCGATGCCCAGCTCGTCGGCGATCTGCCGGTTCGAATACCCCAGCGCGACGAGTCTGAGGATCTCCACTTCGCGACCCGTCAGTCCCGCGGGCCAGGGCGCGCGTCGCTTCGTCGGGTGCCCGGCTGCGAGCAGCACGGCCTCGACCGCTTCCGGGTCGAGTCGGCCTGCTTGCGCGTCGCGGCACATCCTGGCCGCCGCGGCCTCGGCCGTCAGTGCCTTGCGGTGCGGTCGAAGCTCTCGTAGTCGCTGATAGGTCTCCGCGGCGGCGAGGATCCGCGCCGTCACGCCCAGGTCGGCGGCCCGGAGTCCGCCGGGATATCCGGAACCGTCGAGGCGCTCGCGGTGCGTCACAGCGACGGCGACGACCGGCTCCAGCCCGCCGACGCGGCTGAGGATCCGTCCGGTCAGATACGGATACAAGCGGACCCGCTCCCATTCCGCGGTGGTGAGCGGACCGACCTTCTCCCAGATCTGGTTGGGCACACCTATCCGTCCCAGCCCGTGCACGAGGCCCGCGCGGTAGAGGAGTTCGACCTCCGCGACCGGAAGTCCGCGATGCCGGCCCGCGGCCGCTGCTAGATCCGCCACGCGTCTCGAATGTCCCAACAGATAAGGACATTTGAGGTCGACGAAATCCGACATCGCACGCAACATCTCGTCCAGCTCGGGTCTGCTCAGGGTGTAGTCGTGATCGGATGCCTGCGCGAGCGCCGTAGACCACGCGTCCTGTTCGAGCACACCCGCCGTGATCGCGTCGACGTCGTCGACGAACACCTGCGCCACGCGCGGGCCGAACTGGGTTCCGCTTCGCGCACGAGCGACAGCGACCGCCTGCGCGGACCCACCGAGACGCACATACACCTCGGCGACGTCGGCCAACTGCACGATCTGCATCTCGACAGGAATCTCGTCACCGCGAACGCCAGAAGGTAGCCCCGCACCGTCCCAGCGCTCGAAGGTGAAGGTCAGCATCGCGCTCACCCGAGGGTCCAGCCCGACGCGATCGGAGAGAACACTTGCGGACCCGCAGTGGGACCGGATGAGATCGGACACCTGCCGGCGCGCGGTGAACAGGAAGGCCGTGGCGTGGAGGAAACGCTCCGCGTACGGCAGTCCCCGCCCGCCGTGCCCCATCAGCATGCGGAAGAAGGGGAGTCCCGTCATGTCCACCGCGTAGGTATCGGCGCGGAACGCGATGTCGTCGCCGAACATCCGAGCCAGTTCGTGGGAGTCCGCGTGGCATCCGATCCAGGCCACCAGGTTGGCGTAGAAGACGACGTCCCGCTGGTCGGCGCTCAGTCCCATCCGGTCGGCGATGCGCGTGGCGATCACTGCCGAGCGCAGCATGTGCTCCATCGGCTGACCGAGACCCAGATCGATGGCGAGGGACAGCGCGGCGACCAGTTCCGCCCGTCGCGGACCGTCACCCGTGGACGTCATGGACTCAGTGTCCTCGCACGATGCCCGGTCCGAAAGATGAGGCAGCGGCCTCATGACGTGCGGACGCCGCGAGCACAGGATCGAAGTACCCGCAATCGAGGAGGACGACATGACCATCACCCCGCACGCAGCCGCCCAGCAGTCCTGCGAACTGCCCCGGGTTTCCGGAGAGCGTTTCGCCGGCTACGCCGTGATCGGCGCGCCGTTCGCGAGCGGCCACTATCTCGCGCTGCGCAGATTCCCGACCAACAGCATCGGCGACGGCTTCACATCCGTGTGGCACCGCGACCCGGACGGCACATGGACGGTGTACAGCGACGTGCCCGCCGAACTGAGCTGCCCGCGCTATCTCGGTCGCGCGCTGAGCCGGACCGAGCAGACCGACGTGCGCGCCGAGTGGACCGGCCCGGCCGACCTGCACGTGACCGTCGGTACCGAACTGGAGTGGGACCTCCGGATGACCACCTCGCCGGCGACCACCGTCATGAACGCGGCGGGCAGTCTGATGCCCGACTCCCTCTGGCACAGTCCGACGGTGCTGGCCGCGATGGGTCGCGTCGCCGGACCGGTGCTCGGCGCCGGCCGGATGCGACTCGGTGGGCACCTGCCGAACGGGCAGTGGTTCCGGGCCAACCCGCGGCAACTGTGGGCCGCGCACACCGAGCGTGCCGTCGTCCGTGGAGTGGATCTCGGACCGGAAGGTCCACTGACCCAGCAGGACCGCTTCGGCGACTTCCGGCTCCCGCAGCGGGGATTGTTCGCGACGGTGCAGGTCTGGCTCGAACCGTACGACGCCCGGCGCCACCACCCGGCACGTCCCGACACGGTGTATGCGGACGGCGAGTGATCGGTGGGTGTTCCCGGCGGTAACAGCCTCTGGGGCAGAAGTGCCGCAAGGTTTCGTTCGAAAGTCGAGGCAACTCTTGCGCAAATGACACACAATGGATTTCGGTAACGAGTCGTCAAGTGGGAAAGGCAATTCAAGGTCAATTCACCTGCCCGCTCCGGTCTGCTGACACCTGCGGGAGGCCTGGCGTTTTCGGGATGCGCGATGATCGAAGCAGTCTTGGGAATCCATGCGAGAGACTACGAGCCCGTCGAGGTTCGATCCGTCCCGCCCACACGGACGGACGACGACGCAGGGGGCGGAGTAGAACTCGGAAGACTGCTTGCCGTAGCGACTTTGACGCCTGCGCAGGCCGCGCTGCTCGTCACCGATACGGTCGATCAACTCGAACTCGCGCACACCCGGGGCCACCATCCGATCCGCCTCCGAGGCGACGCCGTGATGGTGTCCGAGGATGGTCAGCTCACCATCGACTGCGTCAAGAAGGCGGGCTCCTGGGACGAGGTGCGCGTCGCGACGGCCGGACTTCTTCGCCGAATCGTGACGAACTGCCGCAACGAAGCGCTCGAGGAGAGGGTGGACGCGGCGATCGCCGAGTCGTCGGATCTCGTCGGCCTGGCGAGACGCGTTCGTTATGCTGCCGCAACCGAATTCGACGAAACCGAGGTAGGAAGGAAACGATCGCAGATCGCCGCGCTCGTCTCGGTGGTGAAGGGGCATGCTCGTCCGGTGGACGGTACGGCGGAACGGGCAGACGTGCCGCGCGTGACGGAAGAGAGGACCTTCGTCCCGAATCGACGTCGCCCGCCGGCCGGGACGGTGTGGCATCGCAAGAAGCGACGGCTGCCGCGACGCCGGACGGTCATCGCGCTGGTCGCGATCATCGCGCTCGTCGGGCTGGCGTGGGTAGCTCCCGCAGCGTGGTCGGAGCTGAATCGGGGCTGGCACACCCTTCTCGACCCGGTGGACTCGTCGATGGACGACCGGATCGATCCGGTCTCACCACCGCCACCGGTGCCCGAAGCGGCACCGGAGGCGGGCGTGCCGGGTCCCGTCGACACCGGTCTTCCCGCGAACGCCGGACCGATCACGCAGGTCGCCGCGAGCTTCGCGAACGGTCCGTGCGAGCCGGGACGATCGTGCACCGTCCGCGTCGACGTCGGGCTCGACCCTGCGGCGAATATCGGTGCGGTCACGTGGAATCTGACCGTCTACGACCGATGTACGGGCGTGACACTGCCGGGCGGGGCGATCACCCTGCCGGTGCCGGCGGGAAGCCCGGAGGCCTACGGCATCGGAAGCGTCGACCTGCCACCCGGGTCGGCGCTCGCCGTCGCCGCGGCCACCACCGTTCCTGCAGAGGCCGCGTCCGAGCCGGTGTACGTTCCCACCGAGAATGCCGCCTGTGTGCCCGGGGGCTCTCGTGACGGCGGATAGGCACCCATCCGATCCCTGGCTCGTCGCGGCGTCCGTCGCTCTGGTCGCTCTCGGCATGCTCAACATGATCTCGACGGGCATGTCGTCGCTCGCAGTGCGTCACGCCGTGCTCGCCGCCGTGGGGCTCGGTGCGATGTGGATGACCTCGCGCATGCGGATCGCCGCTCTGAGCCGTTTCGGGTGGGCGCTGTTCACCGCCTCGGTGGTCCTGCTCGCGGCGGTGCCGCTGGTGGGTATCGCGACCAAGGGCGCACAGCGCTGGCTCGATCTCGGCGTGTTCACCCTGCAGCCCTCCGAGATCGCCAAGCTCGCGCTGGTCATGGTTCCCGCCGCGATACTGGCCGGCGGATACACGCTCGGCAGGTTCGTCGGTGTCCTGATCGTGTCGGCGGTGCCGATCGCCCTGGTGGCGCTGCAACCCGACCTTTCGACCGCCGTGGTGCTCGTGGCGACCGTGCTGCTCATGCTGATCCTGGCGAGAGTCCCATTGCGGTCGCTGTTCCCGCTGTTCGCGCTCGGGCTCGCGTCGCTGCCGATGGCCGTACTGTTCCTGCGTCCGTATCAGCTCGAGCGGATCCACGTCTTCCTGTCGAACGACGCCGACCCGCAGGGATCGGGTTGGGCCGCATGGCAGGCGGACATCGCGATCGGCAGTGCGGGGTGGTGGGGCCTCGGCCGCGAACCGGACTACGACCTGCGGGCGCAATATCTCCCCGAATCGGAACACGACCTCGCCTTCGCGAGTCTCGTGTACGGGTGGGGCCTGGTGGCCGGCATCGCCGTCGTGGCGGCCGTCGTGATCATCGTGTGGCGTTCCGTGGTCGCCGCCCGCGTCGCACGCACTCGGGAGGCAGCGCTCGTCGCAGCGGGTATCGGTGGTGTGTTCGGGCTGCACACCGTGGTGTCGGTGGCCCAGAGCCTGTCGCTGCTGCCGCACACCGGCATGCCGATCCCGATTTTCAGCTACGGAGGCACCGCCTCGATCATCGGGTTCGTCTCGATCGGCTTGGTGCTCGCGGTGCGCCGCGACGGGGTGACCCGGCCGCTGTGGGTGACCGAGCCCAAGAAGCGGCGTCTGCCGCGCGGAGTGTCGGTGGGTGCGCTGACGCTGACGGCCTCGCTCGCCGCGATGTCGGTGTTCGCGTGGCAGATGCAGACCGCGCACGGCACCGAGTTCCGCGCGACGAGCGATACCCAGATGCTCCGCTGCATCCGTCTGCCCGCCGAGCGCGGCCAGATCCTCGACCGGACCGGCGTTCCCGTCGCGACCAACGTCGCCGAGTACACCGTCGCCGTGGTCGCCCGGATGTTCGCCGAAGGTGCCCCGTCGGCGCGCTACGAGCTCGCCGCGCTGCTCGGCATGCCCCCGGAGAAGCTCGACGAGGAACTGCGGAGCAGTACCGGCGGGGACATCCAGGTCGTGCTCGGACGCGTCGGGCCCGAACAGGCCCGGGCGATCGTGGACGCTCGGCTGCCCTGGGTGCTCGTCTACCCGACGGGCCGCAGACAGTACCCGCACGGGGAGATGCTGGCGTCGCTCCTCGGGTACGTCGGGATCGCGGACGAGCAGGACATGGAACTCTGGCCGACCCTCGCGCTCGGATCACGGGTCGGCAAGGCCGGGCTCGAGCGGCAGTACGACGCGTTGCTGCGCGGCGTCGACGGCAAGCAGTGCGTGTACGTCGATCCGTCAGGACGTCCGGTGGGCACGGGGGAGCGGGTGGATCCGATCCGCGGCCACGACCTGCGGTTGCATCTCGATGTCGGCATGCAGCGGGCCGCGACCGACGCGCTCGCCCAGACGGTGCGCACCAGCGGAGGCGACCTCGGCGCCGCGGTCGTGATGGACGCCCGCACCGGCGCGGTGCTGGCGCTGGCCAGCGTTCCCGGCTACGACAACAACGTCTACGGACCCCCGGCCGACCTCGCCGCGATCGCGGCGCAGACCGCGGCATCGGGTCCGGGCCGCATGCTCAACCATGCGGTGCAGACGGCAGCGCCACCGGGGTCGACGTTCAAGATCGTCACAGCGTCGACGAACGCGGCGTTCGACGTGCTGTCCCCGGATGCCTTCCTGGCGGGCGGCGCGGCCTACACCTACGGCGGTCACACCTTCGCCAATTGGCAGCCGATGGGCCCGAACAACCTGCTCGGGGCGATCCAGTGGTCCGACAACGTCTACTTCTACCAACTGGCCGACCTTCTCGGTCCCTACCGCATCGCGCAGATCGCTTCCGAGCTCGGCGCGGGTGCCCCCTCGGGGATCGATCTGCCGGCCGAGTCCGCAGGCTTCCTCGGTACCCCGGACAACGTCGAGAGCATCGGAGGTGCCTGGTATCCGGGTTCGACCCTGCTCATGGGTATCGGCCAGGGCACCGTCACGGCCACGCCGATCCAGGTCGCGCGGTGGACGGCGGGTATCGCGTCGGGTCAGATGGTGACCCCGAAGCTCGCTGCCGCCTACGGACCCGGCGACGCGGTCCCGATTCCCACCGAGCAACCTCGGCCGTTGTCGTTCGCCGACAAACTCGAACCGGTGCGCGCCGGCATGCGGGCGTCGGCCTCGGCCGGCACTGCTGGTCAGCTCGCGAGCCTGCCGGTCACGGCCGCCGCCAAGACCGGCACGGCAGAGGATCCCTCGGCACCGGGCAAGGGGCTCAACGCCTGGTTCTCCGCGGTCGTGCCCGCCGAGTCGCCGGAGGTCGTGGTGACAGCGCTGGTGCGCGGTGGCGGTTTCGGATCGGCCACCTCGGGACCGGTCGTCAAAGGTCTGCTCGAGCGTTACCTCGCGCAGCTCCGGACGCCGAATCCCTGACAGGTCAGGCGGCGTAGGCGGCGATCACGTCGGCGTGCTCGATGCACGAGGTCGCGCCCTCGGCGACGCAGGTGAGCGGACGCTCGGCGGTCTTCACCGGCAGGCCGAAGGCCTCCTCGAGCAGTTGCGGCACGCCGCGCAGCATCGATCCGCCGCCGATCGCCAGGATGCCTTCGGCCATCACGTCGCTGATCGCGCGCGGCGGCAGGTCGTCCAGGCAGCTCGACAGCGTCTGCACGATGCTCGTCGTCGTGGGCCGGACCGCATCCATGATCTCTTCGGTCTCGAGTGTCACCAGACGCGCGCGGCCGGTCGCGGCGTCGCGACCTTCCACCACGAGCGACCGTTCGTCGGCGGTCTCGGGCGCACCCACCTTGGCGCGCTCGGCAGTGAGTTCGCCGACGATGATCTGGTGTTCGGCGCGGAGATACCGGAGGATCGCGCTCGTCAGGTCGTCCCCGGCGATGCGGCAACTGCGGTGCGACAGGACACCGCCGTAGCAGAGAGCGGTGACTTCCGCAGTGCCGCCGCCGATGTCGACGACGAGATGGGTTCGGGGCTCGAGCGGGTCGATCCCGCACCCGATGGCACCGGCGACCGGCTCGGGAATCAATCCGACCTTCCGCAGACCGGCCTCGTGCCCCACCTCGAGCAGCGCACGACGCTCGAGCGGCGTGGCCCCGGCGGGAGCCGCGATGACGCCCACGGGCCGGATGCCGTAGCGACGTCGGGGCGCGAGCTGGGCGAGCACGGCCGTGACGAATGTCCGTGCCGTTTCGAGATCCACGATCACCCCGTCGCGTATGGGGTGGACGGGAGTGATCCCACCGGGTGTGCGGTCGACGAGGTCACTCGCCTCCTTGCCGATCGCGAGCGCTCGGCGCGGTTCCTTCGTCCGCACGATCATCAGCGACGGTTCGTTGAGCACTATGCCCTCGTCGGGCGTTCCGACTACGGTGTTGGCTGTTCCGAGATCGATACCGAATCCACGCACGTCGGCCTCCGAGAGGATCCCAGCGAAATTTTCCGGATGGTGTCCAACGGCATCGTGATGATGTCGTGTACCGCTCAGGTTACCGCCGCCGAATTCTGTTACGCGCGTTGTTCACCGGAATGATATGCCGCGTTGTGCCGCTGAGTGCCCCGCTCGTCTCGGATGACCGGATCAGGCGGGATCGAGTTGCAGCACAACCTCGACGCGACCGCGTTCGTCGCGTGTCGCGACGGCGTGGCCGGTGCGTTCCTCGTCGTCGAGTTGGATGCTCATGGGAGCACCGGCGCCGAGAAAGTTGCGCCACCAGGACTTCTCGTCGGGCATCGCGACGCCGATCGTCACGGAGTCGCCCGAACGTCGGTAACTGATCGGCAACGTGATCGTCCTGCCGGATTTTCGACCCGTGTACCTGATCGGTGCGACATAGCTGCGGATCCGGCTACCGATGACGGGTAGACCGGCGGCTGCCATGACCATGGAGTTGAAGGGGCCTGCGAGACGGAACAACGTACCGGAAACTGTCATGTCTACCTCCCGCAGACACGGTACGGGAAGGCGTAACCGTCCGACATCGGTTCGACTTCGGCCGGCCCACGACGATCTTCGCGCAGTGGGCCGACGCGCACGTCGACGAGTTCCGCTGAGGTCTGTTCCTCTGCCGAGCCCTACCCCTCTTCGGACGCGGTGCCAGGAGGAACCGGTATCACCGCGGTCGTCAGGGTGATGCGCATCCGGTCGTCACCGGTATCCGTGCGATACGGGGCGAGGATGTCGGCGAGCCTGTTCTGGATATCCGCGAGATCGTCGGTCGTGACGTAGAGCGGGGTGGTCCCGAAACCCAGATAGTCCCGCAGGCTCCGGTCGTCGTCCCCGATGAACTTGTCGAAGCTCTCGCCGAGCGCACCCAGGAAGGTGACGAAGGCATTGCGCAGTTCGGCGTCGCTCATCGCGGCGAGGTCGTCGTGGCCGATGTGTGCCATGCGGTCGCCGAGCGCGAGGGTGCGTTCGACGGTTCCGCGCACGCGACGTTCGTCGACGACGGTGACGATCTCGGCGTCGATCAATGCTGCGACGTGTCGGTAGAGCGTGGCCTGGGTGACGTCGGGGAGTGCCGACCGGAGTTCGCTCGTGGTCAGCTGCCGTCCTCCGAGTTGCTGCACGATCCGCAGTCGAACCGGGTGCAGCACGACTTCCGCGATCGGGGACGTCTTCGCCATCGGTACCTACCCATCATTGTTATCACCGTGATAATGTTCTCAGTGCTGTAGTCAGTTTACCGTCGACGGAAGGTCCGACGTCATGGCCCAAACGACATACGACAACGCAACCCTCCACCTGTCCTTCTCTCGGTGGGAAGCCTTCATGGTCCGCCGAACCGCGATGGAGGTGCCGATCTCGGCGATCACCGGCGTGGAGGTCCTTCCGGGATGGACGTCCGAGATCCTCGGCATCAGATCGGGCATGGTGATCTCCGGCTTCTTGAAGGTGGGCACCTTCCGGCACCCGCGCGGCATCAAACGCCTGGTCGTCATGAAGCGAGGCCATCCGGTGCTGCGCGTCGCGCTGGGCGGCCCGGGCGTCGAGTTCGACGAACTTCTCCTGAGCTCTCCGGAGGCGTACACCCTCGCGGACGGCCTGCGTTCGGCCGGGGTTCGATGAGCGGCGGCGTCAGTCGGTGAGTTCCGCGAAGAGCCCCTGCGCCGCCTCCACGGTGGCGTCCTCGTCGCCGGCGATGACTGCGGCGACCAAGGTGGTGTGTTCGGGTTCGAAACCCAGGCCCGTGACGCGGACGTGCCGGTCGATGGTGCGGCGGATCGACGGAAGCAGCGAGTCGTAGAACTCGAGGTACACCGCGTTGTGGCTGGCCTCGACGATGCCGCGGTGCAGGGCGACGTCGGCGGCCACCGCGGCGTCGATGTCGGATCCGGCGAACAATCGGTTGCGCTCGGCGAGCAACTGTTCGAGCCGGGCCACGTCGTCGGGGGTGCGCCGGCGCGCGGCCAGGACGGCGGCGGTGACGTCGAGGGCCTGCCGCAGTTCGAGCACGTCGCGTTCGTGGGCCGTGGCGAAATACTTGCCGAGGGTGCCGGTGACGTCGGAGGTCGCGAGGACGTAGGTGCCCGAGCCCTGGCGACGTTCGAGCATGCCGGTGTGGACGAGGACCTGCACGGCTTCGCGGACGGTGTTGCGGCCGGTGCCGGTGAATTCGCACAGGTGCGGTTCGGTGGGGATCTTCTCACCGACCTTCCAGCGACCGCTGCAGATCTCACTGCGCAACTGCTCGGTGACCTGCTCGATCAGGTTCGTTCGCTGAACAGGTTTTCCCGAAGTCATCCCATCATCCTATGATTTCCGGTGTGAGTCTTCTGCGTGGCCGGCTGCTGGTGTTCTGTGCGATCGCGATGTCGGCCCTCGTGCTGAGAGTTGCGGTCACCTCGTTCAGCCCGCTCGCCGCGCAGATCAGTGAGGAGATCGGCTTCTCGTCCACGGTCGTCGGTGTCTTCGGCATGATCCCGACCGCGATGTTCGCGGCCTTCGGCCTCGCCACCCCGGCGCTCGGCCGACGATGGGGACTCGAACGCACCGCGCTGATCGCCATGCTCATGGCCGGCGTGGGCATGGCGACCCGCGCGCTCATGACCGACACCTGGTCGCTGCTGCTCCTGTCGGGGCTCGCGCTCGGTGGGATGGGCATCGGCAACGTCGTCATCCCTCCTCTGGTCAAGCGCTACTTCTCCGACACGCTGGCACCCGTCAGCTCGGTGTACATCGTCGGCGTGCAGCTGAGCACAATCGTGCCCGCCTTCGTCGCGGTTCCTCTCGCCGACGCCTTCGGCTGGCGCGTCTCGCTCGGAGTGTGGGCGCTCGTCGGATTCGCTGCGGCCGTTCCGTGGGTGTGGGTGCTGCTGCGTCATCGGAATGCCGATGCCGGGGAAGTGGCTCCCGTCGACCGGAACGTCGACGGCAGGGTCTGGCGGTCGCCGGTGGGTTGGGGGATGGTCGGCATGTTCGGCATGACGTCGCTCGTCACCTATTCGATGTTCACGTGGATCCCGGACATCCTTGCCGACGCCGGTGCCAGCCCCGCTTTCGGAGGCGCGATGGTGGGGCTGTTCGCCCTGCTCGGACTGGTCTCCGCATTCGGCGCTCCGTCGCTGTGCGCGCGGATGACGAATCCGTTCCCCGTGGTCGTGGCGTGCGCGTCGTGCTTCCTCGTCGCCTTCGCAGGCCTGTGGATCGCGCCGATGAGCGCACCGATCCTGTGGATCGTGCTGCTCGGACTCGGGCCGAGCACGTTCCCGATGGCCCTGACCCTCATCAATCTGCGCTCCCGCAGCCACGCCGGATCCGCAGCCCTGTCGGGATTCACCCAGGGTGTCGGCTACACCGTGGCGTGCCTGGGCCCGCTGCTGTTCGGTGTCTTCCACGACCTCACCTCGGGCTGGGCGGCCTCGTTCGCCTTCATGACGGTCGCCGTCGCGGTACTGGTGGCCGGCGCCTATCAGGCCTGCAAGCCGCGGGTGGTCGAGGACAGCTGGAACACCCGCCCGATCTCGGTGGGTTAGACACCGCTCAGCGGGGACGAACCCACCCAAGTCATATGGCTGCTCTACTGGAAGGAGATTCCGAGAGCAGAGGAGGACCTCGATGAGCGACACGAAGCCGAACACCGTCTCCGCGGAGTGGCTGTACGAGCAGTTGGGGGACGAGGACCTCGTCATCGTCGACGCCACCGTGCACCTCAGCACGCCGCCGGACGGGTCCGTGCACATCGAACCCGGGTTGGCGACCTACCTGGAAGAGCACATTCCCGGCGCGGTCTACGCCGACCTGTTCACGGACTTCTCCGATCACGAAGCGCCGCAACCGTTCACCGCGGCGTCGTCGGAACGGTTCGCCACCGCCGCCGGTGCGGTCGGCATCGGTGAAGGCCGCCGCGTGGTGCTGTACGACCAGAAGAACGGCATCTGGGCCGCGCGACTGTGGTGGCAGCTGCGGCTCGAAGGCTTCGACGACGCCGCCGTGCTCGACGGCGGACTGCCCGCCTGGAAGGCTGCCGGCTATCCGCTCTCCGACGAGCAGGTGGTCCCGCACGGCGCGACCTTCACCTCGCAGCATCGGCCCGAGCTCGTGCGGTCGACGGAGGAGATCGCGGCGTCGCTCGACGACCCGAACACGCTGGTCATCAACGCCCTGGATCCTGCGACCTACCGCGGCGAGAGCCCGTCCTACCCGCGGCGCGGACACATCCCCGGCAGCATCAACATCCCCTTCGGCGACCTCGTCGACCCGTCGACCGGACGCTTGAAGCCGGCGGCGGAACTGCGCGAGATCTTCGACAAGGCGGGTGCCCTGAATCCGGACGTCAAGCCGGTGACCTACTGTGGCGGCGGCATCGCGGCCTCCGGACTTGCGCACGCGCTCGCAGCTGCAGGTCGGTCGGACGTTGCGGTGTACGACGGTTCGCTCAACGCGTGGACCGCCGACGAATCCCTGCCGCTCGTGGAGGGCCCCGACCCCCGCTGATCCTCCGAAACTTCGGTGTTCTCGACGTCGTATAGCGCCGTCGAGAACACCGAAGTCGGTTTCACCGTTGCATCAGTTAGAGCAAACATGATCTAATCGCTGCCACAAGCGAAAGGCGGCGATGATGATCGCATTTCTGAACTCGACGGCATTCACCGCACTCGGTACGCCCACCACCTGGGCCGAAGTGTTCGGCTTCGTCAGCGGCGCGTGGTGCGTGTATCTGGTGGGACGGCAGTCGATCCTCAACTGGCCGATCGGGATCGCCAACAACCTCGTGTGGATCCTGCTCTTCGCGACCGCCGGGCTCTACGCCGATTCCGGACTGCAGGTCGTGTACATCGTGCTCGCCGTGTGGGGTTGGAGCAACTGGGCGCGGGGCAGGGACGGGGATGCCCTGCCGGTGACGGGCACGAACACGACCGAGTGGAGCGTGCTCGCGGTCGTCGGTGTCGCTGCGGTGATCGGGCTGACAGCGTTGCTGGAGGTCGCGACGAACTCGACCGTCGCGTTCTGGGACGCGACCACCACCGTGCTGTCGTTGCTCGCGACGTGGGGGCAGGCGAAGAAGCGGTGGGAGTCGTGGCTGCTCTGGATCGTCGCCGACCTGATCTACATCCCGCTCTACCTGCACAAGGGACTGACGCTCACGGCGTTGCTCTACGCAGGTTTCCTGCTCCTGTGCGTTCGGGGCCTGGTTGCCTGGCGACGCTCCATGGCGGTCGAGCGGCAACTGGTGGAGGTGCAGTGATGTATCGGCACGCACTCGTCATCGGGAAGTTCTATCCACCTCACATCGGTCACCATCACCTCGTCCGGCGCGCTGCGGAAATCGCCGAACGCGTCACCATCGTCGTCATGTCCTCTGCAGCAGAGACGACTCCGCTGGGTGACCGCGTGTCGTGGATGCGCGAATCACACGCCGTCGACACGACGGTCACCGTGACGGGAATTCCGTGCGACGCACCGATGGACCTGGAATCGGACACCGTATGGGCCGCGCAGGTCGCCTGTATGAAAGCAGCCGCGCGCACCGTCACCGATGTTCCGGTCGATGCGGTGGTCTCCAGCGAGAAGTACGGCGACGAGCTCGCGCGACGCTTCTCGGCCACGCACGTATGCGTCGACCCGCTCCGTGTCGCGCATCCCGCCTCCGGCACAGCCTGCCGTAATGATCTCGCCGGGCGCTGGGACGATCTCGACGCACCGGCCCGTGCCGGCCTCACGACCCGCATCGTCGTCCTCGGCTCCGAATCCACGGGCACCACCACCGTGAGCCGAGAGTTGGTGCGTCGATTCCGAAATCGCGGTGGTGTGTGGGAACGGACCGGCTGGGTGCCGGAATACGGACGACAGGTCACCTACGACAAGCTCCGCACCGGAGAAGTGAGCGACATCATCTGGACCGGCGACGATTTCAAGAACATCGCCGTCGAGCAGACGCGACTCGAGGAACAGGCAGCACGGGAAGGGTCTCCGCTGCTCGTCTGCGACACCGACGCGTTCGCAACCACCGTGTGGGAGCGACGCTATCTCGGCAGCAGCGAACGGGCCTGGCGCGGCGTCCGCGGCCGGCGAGCGTTGTACCTGCTCACCGATCACCACGGGGTTCCGTTCGTGCAGGACGGCATCCGGGACGGCGAACACATCCGCGCGGAGATGACGGAGTGGTTCGTCGACGCGCTCACTGCCACGGGACGCTCGTGGGTGATGCTCACCGGCAGTCTCGAGGAGCGGGTCGACCTGGCGGAACTGGTGGCGGACCAGGCATTGCGGCTGGGCTCGCAGTTCGGCGCGCCGCTGTAGCGTCGAAATTCGTCTTCCCCTTCTCACGTTATACCGGATCCTTGGCCCTCATGAGGATCGAAAAGTGGGTTCATACTCGCCCACACAGCATTGAAGCCGCAGGTGGGGAGCTGGAATGGGTTACATACAGAATTTTCGGGAGACCGACCGTACGGCGGTGTCGATCGTGGGTGGCAAGGGAGCGAGCCTGGGGGAGTTGTGGCGCCTCGACGACGTCGACGTGCCCGACGGGTTCTGCGTGACGACGGACGCCTATCGAACGGTGCTCTCCGAGCTACCGTGTGTCGACGACCTGCTCGAGCGACTCGCGAAGGCCGAACCCGACGACATCGCAGCGCTGAGCACGCAGATCCGTACGGCGATCGAAGAGTGCACGATCCCCGGTGACATCGCGGAGGAGATCGCCGCGCACGTTCGCGAACTCGGTGAGGACGTGCCCGTCGCGGTGCGCTCGAGCGCGACCGCCGAGGACCTGCCGACGGTGTCGTTCGCCGGGCAACAGGACAGCTACCTGGACATCCGGGGAGTCGAGGACGTTCTCCGGCACGTGAGCAGGTGCTGGGCCTCGTTGTTCACCGAGCGTGCCGTCGCCTACCGGGTGAACAACGGTTTCGGCCACCGGAAGGTGTACATGGCCGTGGTCGTGCAGAGGATGGTGTTCCCGCAGGCATCGGGTGTGCTGTTCACCGCCGATCCCGTCACTTCGGACCGCACGGTGTCCCGGGTGGATGCGGTCGCCGGACTCGGTGACGACCTGGTGTCGGGCCTGGTGAACGCCGACGCGTACGCGGTGCGTGCCGACGAGGTCGTGGACCGGACGCAACGGCAGGAGACACCGGTGCTGAGCGACACGCACCTCGTCGAACTCGTCGGGTTGGGCAGGCGCCTCGAAGCGCACTTCGGGCGACCCCAGGACATCGAATGGTGCCTGGCCGACGGCGTCTTCCGCATCGTGCAGAGTCGACCGATCACCACGCTGTTCCCCGTCCCGGAGGCCGGCGACGACGACAATCACGTGTACCTGTCCGTCGGACATCAGCAGATGATGACCGATCCGCTGAAACCGTTGGGAATCTCCGTGTGGCAGTTGACCAGCCGTGCGCCCATGCGACACGCGGGTGGGCGGCTGTTCGTCGACGTCACGCCCATGCTGGCCTCACCCACCCAGGGACCGGGCATCGTGGACATGATCGGCAGTTCCGACCCGCTCTTCGGCGACGCGCTGCGAACCGTGCTCGATCGAGGATTCGTCCCGACGCGCCCGGACGACCCGGCTGCCGCACCGGTCGGTCTGCCGCCTGTTCCGGACGAGATCGATCCGGCCGTCGTGCCCGAACTCGTCGCGCGCAACGAGGCCGCGATCGCCGAATCGGCGCGTCGCATCGAGAACGAAACCGGTTCGGCACTGCTCGATTTCATCCGCGCCGACATCCGCGAGCTGCAAGAGTCGTTGTTCGGTAAACAGGTCGGAGAGGTGCTCGCCGCCGGTATGCAAGCGGCCGAGCGTCTCAACGAGGTGGGGCAGGAATGGCTGGGGGAGAAGAACGTTGCGGACGTCGTCTCGCGCTCGGTGCCCTACAACGTCACTTCGGAGATGGGGTTGGCGCTGCTCGACGTCGCCGATGCCGCACGCCCGTACCCGGACGTCGTGGCGTTCCTGCGGCAAGTCGACGAGGAGGGCTTCGACGACGCACGCTTCCTCGACGAACTCGGCGCGCGTAAGGGCGGACCGCAGGTACGAGCGGCACTCGAGGACTTCCTCGACAAGTACGGCAGACGGTGTGTCGGGGAAATCGACATCACCCGGCCCAGATGGGGTGAGCGCCCCACGATGCTGGTCCCGATGATCGTGAGCAATCTCGACAACTTCGAAACCGGTGCCGCGGCACAGCGTTTCGACGATGGTCGCCGCCAGGCGGAGGAGAAGAAGGGCGAACTCCTCGAACGTGTGCGGGGTCTGCCCGACGGAGAGCAGAAGGAGCGGGAGATCGAGAGGCTCGTCGACCGGGTCCGCGCTTTCGCGGGATATCGGGAGTATCCGAAGTACGGCATGATCGGCCGCTACTTCGTCTACAAGCAGGCATTGTTGCGGGAGGCGGAACGTCTCGTCCGAGCCGGGGTGATCGACGACGAGGAGGACATTTTCTTCCTGCGGTTCGACGAACTCGAGGACGTGGTTCGCGCGCCACAACCGGTCGGTGACCTCGTTGCAGAGCGGAAGCGGGAGTTCGCATCGTTCGCCACGCTCACGCCGCCTCGGGTGCTGCTGTCGACAGGTGAGACGCTCACCGGTGCGTACAGCCGTGACGGCCTGCCCGACGGGGCGCTACCCGGTATCGCGGTGTCCACCGGTGTCGTGGAGGGCCGCGCCCGCGTGGTCACCGACCTGGACCGGGCCGATCTCGAACCCGGTGACATCCTGGTCACCACGTTCACCGACCCCAGCTGGACCCCGGCGTTCGTCACCGTCAGCGCGCTGGTCACGGAGGTCGGCGGGGTGATGACCCACGGCGCGGTCATCGCGCGCGAGTACGGGCTGCCGGCCGTCGTGGGTGTCGAGGACGCGACCCGCATCATCCGCGACGGACAGCGCATCCGCGTGCACGGCACGGAAGGGTACGTCGAGATCCTGTCCTGACCGGCGCCTCGGCAGCGCGACGTGTGAGGATTGTCGTCGTCGTGCAGCGGAGGAGGCCGAGTGAAGAGTGTCGAGGCGGCGGAGAGCAGGACGTTGCCGGTCTACGAGGCCGGCGAGATCGACGTGCCGTTCGTCATCGCAGGCATGGACGAACTCGTCTCCCGCGAGACCCGCTTCGAGCCGCATTCGCACCCGACGCACGAGCTGCTGTGGAACGACCGGGGCGCGTCCAGCGCGACCATCGGGTCGCGCACATGGACCATCACCTCGACGATGGGACTGTGGATTCCGGCGGGCCTGCTGCACTGGGGTGTCCTGCCCGCCGGAACCTGGTACCGCACCGCGCATTTCGGGATCGACTCCGCTCCCTCGCTGTCCGACGGTCCGGTGGCGGTGGAGATGACGTCCCTGCTGCGACTGCTGCTCGACCGGCTGGCGGACGATCGTCTCGGCGACGAGTCGCGGTCGTTGACCGAGCGCATGGTGCTCGACGTGCTCACCCCCGCCGAGCACGAACTGATGGTGCAGGTGCCGTCGTCGACGGTCGTGCGACCGATCGTCGAGGCGATCGCCGAGGACCCGAGCGATCCGCGGACGCTCTCGGACTGGGCGGCCGAACTCGGGGTGAGCACCCGCACCATCACCCGCACCTTCCGGGCGGAGACCGGCCTGAGTCTCGGACGCTGGGTCGCGGCGGTCCGTGCGCAGCGGGCGGTGATGCTGCTCGGCCACGGCACAGATGTCGACGACGTCGCCGAACAGGTGGGCTACCGATCGGCGAGCGCGTTCGGGGCGGCCTTCCGCAGGGTCACCGGCACGACGCCCGGGGTGTTCCGCGTGGGCTGATGTCCCGATCGCTACAGGGGCTGTCCCGATCGAGCGATTGCGCAGGATCCGGGCGAACATTACGGTTTAGGCAAACCTCGCCTAACTGCCGCCGGTAGTGAGGCCGAGCCCGCACCCCGTACGAGAGTGAGTTCTGCCTCCATGCGTTCGAAGCGCCTCCTGACGATCGCCGCCGCATCCGTCGCGGTCGCCCTCGGTCTCACCGCCTGTGGATCCTCCGACTCCTCGGACACCGCCGACTCCGGCTCCGCCGGTTCGGGCGAGTACCCGATCACCATCGAGCACGCGCTCGGCACCGTGACCCTCGACGAGAAACCCGAACGCGTCGCCACGGTCAACTGGGCCAACCACGAGGTGCCGCTTGCGCTCGGCGTCGTACCCGTGGGTATGGCAGCCGCCAACTTCGGTGACGACGACGGCAACGGCATGCTGCCGTGGGTCGAGGAACGTCTCGAGGAACTCGGCGCCGAGACCCCCGTGCTGTTCGACGAGACCGACGGCATCGACTTCGAGGCCGTGTCCGACACGAACCCCGACGTCATCCTCGCCGCCTACTCCGGTCTGACGCAGGAGGACTACGAGACCCTCAGCGAGATCGCTCCCGTCGTCGCGTACCCGGAGGCTCCCTGGGCCACCTCGTGGCGCGACATGATCGAGCTCAACAGCGCCGGCCTGGGCATGGCCGAGGAGGGCGAGGAGCTCGTCGCGAGCCTCGAACAGGAGATCGCCGACGCGGCCGCCGCCCACCCCGAACTCGAGGGCAAGGCGACGATGTTCCTCACCCACGTCGACACCGCCGACCTGAGCCAGGTCAGCTTCTACACCGCCAACGACACCCGCGCCGCCTTCTTCGAGGACCTCGGACTGGCCACCCCGAAGAGCGTCGCGGACGCCTCCACCGACGACGCCTTCTCCAAGAAGGTCAGCGCCGAGCAGGTCGACGTCTTCGACGACGTGCAGATCATCGTCACCTACGGCGACCAGGCGCTCGTCGACGCGCTCGAGGCCGACCCGCTGCTGTCGCAGATGCCCGCCGTCCGCAACGGCTCGATCGTCTTCCTCGACGGCTCCGGCCCGCTCGGCACCGCAGCGAACCCGACGCCGCTGGCGATCTCCTGGGTTCTGTCCGACTACGTCCAGCTGCTCTCCGACGCAGCCGCCAAGACGAACGCGGAGTGACCGCACTACACGACGAGTCGATGCCGAGCGCCTCCGAGAAGGAGAGCTCGGCCATCGGCAATTCCGTCTGGCTTCTCGTTCTGCTCGGTGTGCTCGTCCTGCTGGTGATCGCATCGATCACGATCGGTTCGCGCAACGTCGACTGGGCCGACATCGTCGCGGCCCTCGGCGGCGCCACCGACAACATCGGTCAGGGCGCGATCGCCAAACGCATCCCGCGCACGGTGCTCGCGATGCTGGTCGGCGCGGCGCTCGGTCTCGCCGGCGCAGTGATGCAGGGGGTGACCCGTAATCCCTTGGCGGACCCGGGCATTCTCGGCGTCAACATGGGTGCCTCGCTCGCCGTCGTGATCGGCATGGCATGGTTCGGATTGTGGACGCAGACGTCGATGATCTGGGTCGCGATCATCGGTGCCGCCGCCGCTGCGGTGTTCGTCTACACGATCGGGTCGCTCGGGCGCGGGGGAGCGACACCCCTCAAACTCGCCCTCGCCGGTGCCGCCACCTCGGCGGCGCTCGCGTCGTTCGTCACCGCCGTGATCCTGCCGCGCGGCGACATCGCCGGCAGCGTGCGGTCGTGGCAGATCGGTGGCGTGGGCGGAGCGAACTTCGACGCCATCTCCCAGGCGCTGCCGTTCTTCGTCGTCGGCTTCGCCATCTGCCTGCTGTCGGCGCGCAGCCTCAATTCGCTCGCGCTCGGCGACGACATGGCCGCCGGTCTCGGCGAGCGTGTCGCTCTCGCCCGTGGCGTCGCCTCGCTCGGTGCGGTGCTGTTGTGCGGGGCGGCGACCGCCATCGCCGGTCCCATCGCGTTCGTCGGCCTCGTCGTGCCGCACCTGTGCCGGTTGCTCATCGGCATCGACAACCGGTGGTTGCTGCCGTTTTCGGCTCTCGTCGGCGCGGGATTGCTCACCGCCGCCGATGTCGTCGGCCGCATCGTGGCGCGACCCGCCGAAATCGACGTCGGCATCATCACCGCGCTCATCGGAGCGCCCTTCTTCGTGTACATCGTCCGACGGCAGAAACTGCGCGAACTGTGACCGCCACACTCGAGACCATCGACACCGGCATCGACGACCTCGCCGCGAGCCGGATACGGCGCGGACGCCGACGCCGTCTCGTCATCGCCGTGCTCGCAACCCTCGTGGTCGCGGCCTTCGCGGCGAGTCTGATGTTCGGCCGGACGTTCTATCCGCCCGCGGACGTGCTGCGCGTCGTCCTCGGACAGGACGTGGCCGGCGCGAACTTCACGGTCGGCCGCCTGAGGCTTCCCCGCGCGGTCCTCGCGGTGGTCGCCGGCATCTGTTTCGGGCTCGGCGGCATCACCTTCCAGACGATGCTGCGCAACCCGCTCGCGAGCCCCGACATCATCGGTATCAGCTCCGGCGCGAGCGCCGCGGCGGCCTTCGCCATCATCGTGCTCGGACTCGGTGGCACCGGGGTGTCGGTCGTCGCGATCGTCGCCGGTCTCGCCGTGGCTCTCCTGATCTACGGACTGTCCTATCGCGGCGGGGTGGCGGGCACACGCCTGATCCTCATCGGCATCGGTATCGCCGCCATGCTCGACAGCGTCACCTCCTACCTGCTGAGCACCGCGGCGACCTGGGATCTGCAGGAGACGATGCGCTGGCTCACCGGCAGCCTCAACGGTGCGACGTGGGGTGCGGCGGTGCCCGTCGTCGCCGCCCTCCTGGTGCTCGGGCCCGTGCTGCTCGTGCAGACACGCAACCTGTCGATGGTCCAGCTCGGCGACGATGCCGCGCAGGCACTCGGCGTGCGGGTCGAACGCACACGCGTGTTCGCGATCGTCTCCGCGGTCGGACTCATCGCGTTCGCGACCGCCGCGGCCGGACCCATCGCATTCGTCGCCTTCCTGTCCGGCCCGATCGCCGCGCGGATCGTGGGGCGGGGCACGTCGCTGTTCGTCCCGGCGGCACTCGTCGGGGCGCTGCTCGTGCTGGTCGCGGATTTCGTCGGCCAATACGCCTTCGGCACGCGCTACCCGGTGGGGGTGGTGACGGGTGCGCTCGGCGCGCCCTATCTCGTCTACCTCATCATTCGCTCCAACCGCGCGGGAGGCTCGCTGTGACCGCAACGCACGCCCTGATCGCCGAGAACCTCGAACTCGGCTACGGCAACCGCACCGTCGTCGAGAACCTCGACCTGCAGGTGCCGCCGGGGCGGATCACGTGCATCGTCGGCGCCAACGCGTGCGGGAAATCGACGCTGCTGCGGTCGATGTCGCGACTGTTGTCGCCGCGCGGCGGCCACGTCCTGCTCGACGGCAAGGACGTCCACCGCTTGCCCGCCAAGAAGCTCGCCCGCACGCTCGGGCTGCTGCCGCAGTCGCCGATCGCCCCCGAGGGCATCGTCGTCGCCGATCTGGTGGGCCGCGGCCGGCATCCGCACCAGCGGGTGCTCTCGCGCTGGAGCCGGGAGGACGACGCGGCAGTGGCCGATGCGCTCGCCGCCACCCACACCACCGAACTCGCCGAGCGTTCCGTGGACGAACTGTCGGGCGGTCAGCGGCAGCGCGTGTGGATCGCGATGGTGCTCGCGCAGCAGACCGACCTGCTGCTACTCGACGAACCCACCACCTTCCTCGACGTCAGCCACCAGGTGGAGGTGCTCGACCTGCTCACCGACCTCAACCGCGACCGCGGGACGACCATCGTCATGGTGCTGCACGACCTCAACCTCGCCGCGCGCTACGCCGACCACCTCGTCGCGATGGCCGACGGCAGCATCTATGCGTCGGGGGATCCCTCCGAGGTGCTCACCGGGGAGACCGTGAAGGCGGTCTTCGGTCTGGACAGTCGCGTGATCTCCGATCCGGTCTCCGGCAAGCCGCTGGTGCTGCCGGTGGGTCGGCACCACATCATGTGATCGTCCATCCGCTACACCATTGGTCGTCCGCTACGGCAATTGCCATAGCGGACGGCAAGAGCGGTAGCGAATGCTCGAGGCAAGGACTGTCCGGTCGAACCGCACCGCTCACCCGGAATCCGGGCCCGCACCCGTGGCGAGCGTCCTACGGTTGTCGGCATGGGCACGCCCGGCATCGACCAGTGGGTCCTTCACGTCGACCTCGACCAGTTCATCGCCGCGGTCGAGGTTCTGCGCAATCCGGAATTGGCGGGCCGGCCGGTGGTGGTCGGCGGTCGCGGCGATCCCACCGCGCGCGGAGTGGTCTCCACCGCCTCCTACGAGGCGCGCGAGCACGGGGTGGGATCGGGGATGCCACTGCGGGTCGCCGTGCGCAAGATCCCCGACGCGGGAACGTGCGGTCGCACTAGCGGCTGGCAGACTGGACCCGGTGCGATCGGTGACCAGGACACGGGGACCTCTACGACCACCGGAGGCCGCCGCAGCGGCGGTCTTCGGGACGTTGACGGCTGTGCTGTCGGTCGTCGCGGGACTGATACCCGTCGGAGTCGCCCAGGTGCTCGTCGCGCTCCCCGTCGCCTTCCTCGCCGCCACCGGCCGCCTGCGCGCGATCGTCGCTGCGACGGTCGCCGCCGGGGTCGTTGCGCTCGTGGCCGGTGGGCCGTTCGCCGTCGCCGCGGTCGTCGTCCTGTCCGGTATCGGAACGCTCGTCGGGTTCGCGCACCGTCGGTGGGGTCACGCGGCGGTGCTCGCGGTGCTGGCCGGATCCGTCCCGGCGGGGTTGCTGCTCGCGGCCGCCGCCTGTGGTCTGCTGTTGCTGTTCGACCGGACCCGGGTGCTGCTGCTCGAGGCCCTCGAAGCATCCATGCGCGGCACGATCCGGGCGTTCGAGGCAGCGGGGGCCGGCCAGCAGTTCGTCGACACCTGGGACCGGACCCTCGAGATCATGGTGCGGCTGTGGTGGGTGTGGATCGGTGGCGCAGTGCTCATCGGGACCGTGGGCACCGCACTGCTGTGCTTCGGGATCTTCCGCGTGGTGGCCCTGCGCAGTACGTGGGCGACCCGGTCGGTCGACTGGCCCGAGCAGGACCCCGCCGCCGACCCGGCTCCGCTGCCCGTCGCCCTGCGGCTCGTCGGCTACCGGTATCCGGGAACCGACCGCGACGCCCTGTCGGACATCGACCTCACGATCGGACCGGGGGAGTTCGTCGCGATCGTCGGCGGCAACGGCTCGGGCAAGTCGACACTCGTGCGGCTGCTCGCGGGACTCGAGCCGACCGTCGGCCTGGTCGACCGTCCCGGATCCGTCGGGCCGGGACGCCCCGGTGGCACCGCGATGATCTTCCAGCATCCCGAGAGTCAGGTGCTCGGTCGCACGGTCGCCGAGGACCTGCGGTGGGGGATCGACGACGTCGACGTCGAGGATCTGCTCGCCCGCGTCGGCCTGGTCGGGATGGAGGATCGCGCCACGGAGGATCTGTCCGGCGGGCAACTGCAGCGACTGGCACTGGCGGGCGCTCTTGCCCGGCGACCCGCACTGCTCATCGCCGACGAGATCACCGCGATGGTCGACGCGGACAGTCGCGCGGACCTGATCCGCCTGCTCGCGGACGTCGCGCACGACGGCACCGCGGTCGTGCTCGTCACCCACCTCGACGACGAGGCCCGCGCCGCAGACCGCGTCGTGCACATCGCCGACGGCCGGATCGTCCCGCGGGTTGCGCCGCAGCCACTGCCGTCGCCGGTCCCGGCGACCGCCCCGTCCTTCCCGCAGCCGGTTCTCGAACTACGCGACGTCACGCACGTCTACGCGGCCGGCACACCCTGGGCGCACACCGCCCTGCGCGATGTGTCGCTGACGATCTGCCGCGGCGAAGGGGTGCTGGTGGTCGGGGAGAACGGTTCGGGAAAGTCCACGCTCGCGTGGATCGTCGCCGGCCTGATGCGTCCCACCCACGGAACGGCCGTACTGCACGACACCCCGACGGCAGATCTGCACGGAGAAGTGGGCATGGTCTTCCAGCAGGCACGGCTGCAATTGCAACGACCGACCGTCGCCCAGGAGATATCCGAGGTGGCCGGGCTTCCGCACACCGACCGCGGCTACGTCGCCGCCGTCCTGCACCGGGTGGGTCTGCGTCCCGAACTGATCGACCGGCCGATCGACCGGCTCAGCGGAGGCGAGATGCGGCGGGTCGCGATCGCGGCCCAACTCGCCCGCACACCGCGGGTGCTCGTGCTCGACGAACCGCTGGCCGGCCTGGACCTGCAGGGCCGCCGCGAGGTCGTGTCGATCCTCGCTCATCTACGCGCGGTCGAGCACGTCACCGTCGTCGTCATCTCCCACGACCTGCACGGAATGGAAGAGGTGTGTTCACGCACCGTGGTACTCGAGGACGGACGCATCGTGGAGCAGACGGGAGCGGTGATCGCATGAGTCGCACACGTACGCGGCAGCGCCGACCCGTCATCCTGCTGCGGCCCGTGCCGCGGGAGACACCCCTGCACCGGGTGTGGGCCGGAACGAAGGTGCTGTCGGCAGCGGCGCTGTCGGTGGCGGTGAGTTTCGCGCCGAGCTGGACCGGGCTCGGAATCCTGCTCGCCGTGCTGGTCGTGGGCGTGCTCGTCGCGCGGATCCCCCGCGGGGTGGTCCCCACGATTCCGTGGTGGGTGTTCGCGGTCCTCGCCGTCGGCCTGGTCCTCAACGCCGCGGGCGGCGGACTCACCGCCTACGTCCGGACGATCCTGCTCGGCGTGGGTCTGCTGGTCCTCGCGTCGCTGGTCGGGTGGACGACACGGCTGTCCGATCTCGTCGACGCCCTACCGGTCCTGTTCGCTCCGCTGCGGTTGTTGCGGCTGCCCGTCGACGAATGGGTGACGGTGTGCGCGCTGGCGCTGCGCATGCTGCCGACCGTGCGTGCCGAGATGCGCGTGCTGTTCGCCGCCCGCAAGGTGCGCGGCCGGCCCGGCTTCCGCAATCCGGCGGGATGGTGGCATGAGGTGATCGACGCCGTCGGCGCGGTGGTGTCGGTGTCGATGCGGCAGGTCCGCGATCTCGGCGATGCGCTGTCGGTGCGGGGTCCTCGATCGGCGACCCGCCGGGGTCCTCGATCGGCGACCCGCCGGCCGCTGCGACTGCGGCTCGGGGACGTCGTCACCGTGCTGGTCGTGGCGGGTGCGTGCACGGCGATCACCGTGTGGGGCTGACCATCAGTTTCGGTTGTCCGAAGCGGTGTCCTTCGACCGCGAGCGGATGCGCCGGACGAGCCCGTAGCCGATCACCGCGACGACGACGGCGATCACCACGTACTGCAGGGCTTCGGCGTACGGTTCGACGGCGCTCCAGTTCTCGCCGAGCTGATAACCGGCCAGCACGAAGATCGCGTTCCAGATGAGGCTGCCCGCGGTGGTGAAGGCGAGGAACTGCCAGATCGGCATCCGCGTGACACCGGCGGGTATGGAGATGAGACTCCGGAAGACGGGCACCATCCGGCCGAAGAAGACAGCTTTGCGTCCGTGCCGCTCGAACCAGGCCGTCGAACGGTCGAGGTCCTCGACGTCGACGAGCGGCAGCTTTCGCACGACCGCGCGGATCCGGTCCTCACCCACCCAACGGCCGATCGAATACAGACCGAGAGCACCGACCACGGAACCGAGGGTCGTCCAGAACAGCGCACCGAAGAGGGTGAAACTTCCCAGGCTCGCGGCGAACCCGGCGAGCGGCAGGATGACCTCGCTGGGAAGCGGCGGAAAGAAGTTCTCGAGAGCGATCGCGATGCCGGCGCCGACACCGCCGAGGCGATCCATCAACTCGAGCGCCCATCCTGCGAGACCGTCCGTGGGGGCTGACTGTGAATCCGCGACACTCATCCACCCGACCCTACCGAGGGGTCGTCGAGGTTTCCGCTCGTACGGATCGAAACAGTTCCGGTCTGCTCGATCGGCGAGAAGGATGGCGGCGAATGTCGCTCTCCACCCCGAGGGCCGATCCGGAAGGTGAACTCCAGTGACGATCGTTGTCGTCGCGGGCAACCCGAAGCCCGCGTCCCGCACCCTCGACGCCGGAGCCCGCCTCGCCACGGCCCTCACCGGACGAGAGCCCGATCACGTTGTGGATGTGATCACACTCGGTGGTAGAACTGGGGCGCTATGCCCGGCCCCCGGCCTGTATCTTCACGATTCGACCTACACAACCGAGATCCGTATCGCGGACTACGCCGAACGCTGGTCGTCGGTGCTGTCCGCCGCACTTCGAAACGAGGCCGCCTCATGACCACTCTCGACGGACAGTCTCTGCGTCAGGCCTTCGCGCACGTCCCTTCGGGTGTCGTCGCGATCTGCGCGGAGATGGACGGAGAGCGGATCGGGATGGCGGCGAGCACTTTCGTGCCGGTGTCGCTCGATCCGCCGCTCGTCTCGTTCTGCGTGCAGAATACCTCGACCACATGGCCGCGTCTGGCGTCGCTCCCGCATCTCGGCATCAGCGTGCTGAGCGAGGAGCACGACGGTGCCGCGCGGGTGCTCGCCGCGAAGAACGGCGATCGCTTCGCCGGGATCGACATCGAGAGCCGCGAAGGCGGCGCGCTGTTCGTCTCGGGCACGAGCGTGCGCATGGACGTGACCGTGCAACAGGAGGTTCCGGCGGGCGACCACGCGATCGTCGTACTGCGCATCAACGAACTGCTCACCGACGCCGATGTCGAACCCATCGTGTTCCACCGCAGTTCGTTCCGTCGACTGCTCGCGTCCTGACCTGCATACGATCGATTTCGGTGGTTCCACCCCCGCTCAGCGCGGGTGGAACCACCGAAGTTCTCTAGGGCGGTGGTGTTCCGACCGATCGTCGCGGCAGCCGTCCGGTTCCGAACAGCGCCGCGATCGCGAGCAGTGCTGTCACAGCGAACGCGGTGCGCAGCGCGTCGAGTCGCGCATCGGCGTTGACCGCGACGAGTGCTTCCGTTGTGGACGGGTCGACACCCGCCTCGTCGAGCCCGGTCCGCAACTGGGTCGTGGACAGGAACGGCACACCGGTGGCCAACTCGGTGGTCGCCTGCTGCTGTACCGACGGCGGGACGCCGGGGTTGTTCTCGATTCCGGCGACGACCGACGTGGTGAGGGTCGCGATCAGAATCGATCCGATCAGCGCGGTGCCCAGCGACGCCCCGAGATTCGTTGCGGTGTTCTGCAAACCGCCGACCTCGGCGCTCTGGGAATCCGGTACCGACGAGACCGTGACCGCGCCGAGCTGGGAAGCCAGCGCCCCCAGGCCGAGACCCATCAACAACATGGGTATCGACACGACGGACGCATCGGCACCCGGGTCCATACCGGCAACGAGGATCAGGATCCCCAGGATCATCGAGCCCAGGCCCAGGCGCACCACACGTCGGGGATCGGCGTGGGGCCGCACCTTCGGAATCACCGTTGCGGCCAGCACCAGCGCGATCGACAACGGCAGGATTCGGACACCTGTCTCGACTGCGCTGAGTTCGAGTACGACCGACAGGAAGAGAGGGACGGAGAAGAAGACTCCGGCCTGCACCGCGAACTGCGCGAAGAACATCGTCAGACCACCGACGAGCTGTCGGTTGGCGAACAGCCCCGGATCGACCAGCGGGTCGCGGCCCTTGCTCATGAGAGCGCTCTGCCATCGCACGAATGCGTAGAGCACCAGCGAGCCCGCAACGAGAAGCCAGATGACCGGGGACAGGCCCAGTACGGCGGGTGCGCCCGGCTCGGCCCGCACCCAGCCCCACTCGCTCGAGCGCAGGACGCCGTAGACGACGGATCCCAGACCGAGCACAGACAGTGCGGATCCCACGAGGTCGAGGTGGACGCGATGAGGGGGAACGTCCTCGATGCGGCGCAGCACCAGCAGGATCAGCACTACCAGGACGACCTCACCGAAGAAGACGTAGCGCCACGACGCGAACGTCGTGACGGCCCCGCCCAGCAACGGCCCCACAGCCACGGCCGACGCACCGGCCGCCGCCACCAGACCGTACGCTGCGGAACGTCGCTCGGGAGCGAAGTTGGCCGCGACGAGCGAGACGATCGCCGGCATGATCAGGGCCGCGCCGATGCCTTCGAGCAACGACCAGCCCACCAGTAGGACCGCGAGGTTCGGGGCGAGTCCGGTGGTGAACGAGCCGATGCCGTAGATGACCAGTCCGATACCGAACGCGCGACGTCGACCGAGGATCGTGCCGACCTTCCCGCCGGTGATCATCAAGGACGCCATCACCAGGGTGTAGAGGGTGATCGCGGTCTGGATGCCGGTGATCGTGGTGCCGACGTCCTGCGCGACGGTCGCCATCGACACGTTCATCACCGAGCTGTCGAGCGTCATCAGGAACTGGCCCGACGCCAGCACTGCGAGTACCAGTGTCGAACCCGAGCGGACCTCCGGCTGCGACGACACCTGTCCGTCCTTCGGCTCAGGTCGCCGGCAACGGCCGACAGGAGCTACTGCCGCTACCGGTGGGCACCGGCATCCGCTGCGACATGACTTCTATTCTTCGCGTTCGAACGTCACGAGCATTCCCTCGACGCCACCGGGACCGATCCGTCCCTTGATGTCGGCGGAGGTGATCGCCTTCAGGCGCCACCCATCTCGGGCATGATCGTTGAGGATCTTCTCGAGCTTGCCGCCGGACATCTTCCCGCCGAGCATGCCCTCGCGGATCTCGATCACCTTGTACGAGTACACCCGTTCAGCTTACGGTCGTCCCGCGAGAATCTCGTCGAAATCCGACGGCTGTACGTGACACTGGAAGGTGACGTTTCCGAAACCCGGAGGCAGCAGTGGAGACGATGCCGGACCGTCGGACTCTCGAGTCGGCAGTTGCGCTCGCGAGTCGCGCGCCGTCGCTTCACAACAGCCAGCCGTGGCGGTGGACTCTGGACGCGGACGAGCTTGCGCTGTTCAGCGACAGTGATCGCATCCTTCCGGCCACCGATCCGTCCGGTCGTCAGATGGTGTTGTCCTGTGGAGCAGTGCTGCACCATCTGCGGGTGGCGCTCACCGCCCGGCACTGGGCCACGGTGGTCGAACGGATGCCGGACGCGACGAATCGTCGTTGTCTCGCGACGCTGCGCTTCCGCCGAGTTGACGCGGTGACCGACACCGACCTCCGGATGGCAGAGGCGATCGGCCGCCGACGTACCGAGCGGTTACCGATGGGGGCTCCGCAGGAGTGGGCTCGGACCGAGAGCGCTCTGCAGATGTTCGCCGAACCCGCGGGTGTCCGCCTGAGTGCCATCGCCGAACACGAGCGACCTGCACTGGAAGAGTTGTCCCGTCGCATCGGCGGTGAGCGTCGCTCCGATGCGGCCTACCAGACGGAACTTTCCTGGTGGGCCGGGCACGGGATGTACCCGGACGGAATACCTCCGGACGCACTCCCACCGGGACGGCGCACGGTAGCGACGGAGCGGGAGTTCCCTCCCGGCAACGCGACCGGCGAGTCGGCAAAGGCGGAGGACCGAGCCGCGATACTTCTCCTGTCGACCACGACGGACACGCGGCTCGACTGGCTGCGGAGCGGTGAAGCCCTATCGGCCGTGCTCCTCGCGTGCACCGCCCGTGGACTGGCCACCTGCTCCGTCACGCACCTGACGGAATCCGAATCCTCACGTGCGTTCCTGCGGGAAACGGCCCGCATCGAGGGCGTGCCGCAAGTGATGATCCGGGTCGGTGTACGCGCGGGACCGGGTCCGGATGCGGCGACGCCGCGCCGTCCGACTTCCGCGATTCTGTTCCGCAAGCAATCCTGACCCCGAACTTCGGTGTTCCCGACCGCGCTCAGCGACGTCGAAACCACCAGAATCGTTCGAGGACAACAAAAGCCCGGATCAGCGGGCGGCGCCGTAGAAGCGGGAGACCCGTACACGCAGCAGCAACCTGCGATCGGCGACCATCGCGGCCCGGAAGTCGTCCCAGTCCGGATGCTCGCCCTGCACCGCTCGATACAACTCGACGAGCTGCTCGACGGTGTCGTCGTGAGGATCGGCCGCTACCGGGGACAGTTCGGCCTCGCCCTCCGCGACGGCGTAGGACCACTTGTCGTCGGAGTCGACGAACAGGCTCACACGCGGGTCGCGGCGCACGTTCCGGGTCTTTGCCCGGTCGTCGGTGATGGAGACGGAGAACGTGCGGGTCGCGGGCTCGTACCGGTAGGTGACGTTCGACAACTGGGGTCGCCCGTCGCGCTTGATCGTCGCGAGCACAGCGACACCGGTGGGAGGGAACAGGGCTTCGAGTGCGCTCTCGTCGGCCGGCATGGCGCCCAGACTACGGCCGACCGTGCAGAATCGGGGCGGGTATCGGGCCGAGCACGAAGGGTAGGCATGCTGGACTACGCGCGTTACTGCGGAGAGATCGTCGAACAGACGGAACTGCTGGTGGACTCACTGGCCGGGCAGGACATGACCACACCGGTGCCGTCGTGCCCGGGATGGAACCTCGGTCAGCTCGCCCGGCACATCGGCTACGGCCACCGCTGGGCGAGCGAGGCGGTCCGCGGTGAAGGGGCGATGCCGCGCACCGACCGCGCGATGCGGGAGTTGGCGGACTACGTCGACGAGGATCCGGACGAGCTGATTCCCTGGTTACGGGAAGGAGCGCACCAATTCGAGGCCGCGCTGCGGGAGGTCGGTCCGAACATGCGGGTGTGGACACCGATCCCGGGCGGCAAGAAGACCCCGGAGTTCTTCGCCAGGCGCTTCGCCCACGAGACCGTGGTGCATCGCGCCGACGCTGCACTCGCACTGGGAGCGGACTTCGAGCCGGCCCACGATCTTGCGGTGGACTGCGTGGACGAATGGCTCGACCTGGCGGTCGTCACCTGGCCACGACTCGATGTCGAACGGCACCGCGCGTTGCACGGACCCGACCGGACGCTGCATTTCCACGCGACGGACACGTCGGCGGAATGGGTCGTGGACCTGTCCGGCGAGGACTTCGCGTGGCGGCATGCCCACGAGAAGAGTGCCGTGGCGGTACGCGGCCCGCTGACGGAACTGCTGTTGGTGCTCTATCGTCGGCGCGCTGTGGGCGCAGCCGACGTGGAGGTCTTCGGCGACTCCGGGTTCCTGGCGTCCTGGCTCGACGTCAGTCCCTTCGGGTAGCCCGAAGGCAGAACGCACAGCGGGTGGCCGCACCGCGACGTTGAGGCGCGGCCACCCGCCTGCGAGTCAGACCGACAGGCGCGAGGCCGAGTACGCGTGGCGGATCGCGTCGAGTGCGCTGGTGCAGGGAATATGAGCTTCCTGCAGCGAATGGAACACCTCGGCGATCGGTCCGGACTGCTCGAAGGCGCTACCGGCGGCCACGGCCCAGGCGACTTCGCCGGGCTCGAACGTCCGGGTGGGCTTCCATCCTCGCTGAGGAGCGAGTTCGCGCAGAGTGCTCCAGTGCGCGACCTCGTCCGCATCCGGACGTCCGATGAAAAGTAGGCGGTCGTGTCCCACGATGAACCCCTTCGTTCTTTCTCGTGCTTCGACAGGTAGGTCGTCTTCACTGTGCGCTTCGTTACATTCACCTGATCGAGAAGCGTCGCAGGTTTAGGACCTTCCACTATGTGGTACACCCGCCCGAATCCGACGGACCTGTCCGACAAGGGCGATCATCCACCGCCGTAGCGAGCCGCGAACGCGCCCGGCGTCATGCCCACGACCCTCGCGAAATCACGTACGAAATGCGGCTGGTCGGCGTAACCGAGGACCGCGGCGACCTCCGACAACGAACCGGGTTTCTCGCGCAGGCGACCGGCGGCCTCCTGCAGTCGCCGCCGCTGGATCAGCCACTTCGGGGTCAGCCCGATCCGTCGCTGGACGAGGCGTTGCAGCGCGCGCTCGCCGAGACCGAACTCCGCGCGCACCTGCTCGACCCGCAGGACGTCGGAGTTCTCCTCGACGAACGCCACCACCCGGTTGACCAGTCGCCCCTCCTCATCGATCGGCAGATGGGCGCGCAGCACGTCGTCGAACGCCTCCGTCGCGGCGCGGTGCGACTCCGAAGAGTCCGGGCCGTGCGCCATCGCCTCCCGAACCCGTGCGATCAGACGCGCGCCGGCATCGCCGAGGACATCGGTGAGGTCGACGGCCCGGTCGGTGAACGCCGCGAGCGAGGTGCCCGTGATCAGTGCCCCGGCCGCCGGGCTGAGCATGGACCCGACCGCCCAGCCCTCGCCGGTGAGGGTGACCGTGGACAGTCCGTGTTCGACACCGTAGAAGCGCGCGTAATCGTGCGCAACCACCAGTTGGCAGACCGGATAGCGCAGCACCCGCTGGGGTGCCTCCCGCCCGGCCGGCACCGACCACACGGGAATCCAGTACCGCTGCATCAGATCCGTGAGATCGGACGCGGCGGGATAACGGTGGATGGTGTGCGAGGCATCGCGCGGATCCTTCAGGTGGGCGCGTTCGATGTCGTCGCGACCGCCGACGCGGTCGGTGCCGTCGCGACCGCCGAGGGGGTCGCCGCCGTCGGGTTTCATCAATACCTCACGCTCGCCGGTCGTCAGTATCGAGTCATGAATACAACAGCACTGCGACACGCAGAGGCCGACAAGCCGCTCACCGACGTGATCTCGTCGCTCCGCGGCACCGACTGGGATGCGCAATCGCCGTGTGAGGGGTGGACGGCGCGCGACGTCCTGGCCCACGTCATCGACACGCAGCGGGACTTCTTCGCTGGACGCGGCGTCGAGATGGGGGCGCGGCCCGAGACCGACCGTCCTGTCGAGGCGTGGAGGACGCACACGGCACGGATCGCCGAGATCCTCGCGGACGACTCGTTCGTCTCGACGACATACGACGGATACTTCGGGCCGACCACGGTGGGTGCGACCTTCGAACAGTTCTACCTCTGGGACATGCTCGTGCATCGCTGGGACATCGCACGCAGCGCGGGGGTCGATGTGACCTTCTCGGACGCCGAACTCGACCGGATGGAAGCCGGCGCCGACAGTTTCGGCGACGCGCTCTACATGGACGGTGTCTGTGCTCCGGCGGTGCCGGTTCCCGAGGACGCAGACCGCACGGCCCGGATCCTCGCGAAGATGGGACGTCGCACGGCCGCGTCGATCGGTTAGGCCGCGTTATCGTCGGTCGTATGAGCGAAACGATCCGCGTCGCGGACTACGTGCGCGAAGCGATCGCGGCCGGACGGCCGGTCGTGGCGCTCGAATCGACGATCTTCACACACGGCCTCACCCGGCCACGCAACGTCGAGGTCGCCCTCGAGGCCGAGAAACGTCTGCGCGATTCCGGGGTGCTGCCCGCGACCATCGGGGTTGTCGACGGCACGCCGACGGTCGGTTTGTCGGAACAGCAGATCCGCATGCTCGGTGCCGAGGACGTCCCGGTCGTCAAGCTCGGTATCCGCGACCTGCCGGTCGCGGCGGCGAAGGGATTGCACGGGGGGACCACGGTGTCGGCGACGGCGCTGCTCGCGCATCGCGCCGGGATCGACGTATTCGCCACCGGCGGCCTGGGCGGCGTGCATCGGGGGGCTTCGTCGACCTTCGACGAGAGCGCGGATCTCGTTGCGCTGGCGACACTTCCGATCCTCGTGGTGAGCGGCGGCGTCAAATCCGTCCTCGACATCCCTGCCACACTCGAACGGCTCGAGACGCTCGGGGTGGTCGTGGTCGGCTATCGGACCACGCGTTTTCCCGGCTTCTATGTGCGCGACAGCGGCTGCGATGTCGACGAGGTGGAGTCGGCGGAGCAGGCCGCGGCGGTGGCGCGGGCGCGGGACGGGCTGGGTCTGCGGGCGGCGGTGCTCGTCGGGAATCCGGTGGCGGCCGAGGCTCAGATCGATCCGGAACTGCACGATCGCGTGCTCGCCGAGGCCGAACACGCCGCAGCCGAGGCCGGGACACGCGGCAAGGCGATCACCCCGTTCCTGCTCGAACACATGCACCGGGCCACCGAGGGGCACTCGCTCGAGACGAATGTCGCGGTCTATCGCGGGAACGTCGCGGTCGCCGCGGAGATCGCGCACGCGCTGGCGTCCTGATTCTTCATTGCAGGCCGACGGCCTGATTTCTCACTGCAGGAGGAAGGCGGCGGTGGACGACGGCAGGGGAGTGCCGCGCCGGCGGTAGATCTCGGCGGGCCGGCCCGTGCCCTCCCTGTGCAGTTCGCCGGTGGGTTCGAGGCCGTGCAGCAGGTGCCGGCGGAAGGTGTCCTTGGGATAGCTGCGGGCATAGACGGTCTCGTACAGCAGCCGCAGGTCGAGCACGGTGAACTGCTCGCCGAGGAAGTTGCCGGGGTCGACCTCGGCGGAGTACCGGCGTCGCAGGTCGGCGACGGCCAGGTCGACGATCTCGGCATGGTCGAAGGCGAGGTCGGAGGTCTCGGTGGTCGGCACGAGATACGCCTCGGCGGGGATCTCGGCGACCGGCACCGCGGCGCCGTGGGCCATCGACAGCACCCACCCGCGGTCGTCGCGCTCGGGATCGTCGAGCATGGCCAGCTGGTGGAAGTCGACACCCGTGAGTCCGGCCTTGTCGCGCAGGGCGCGTTCGGCGGCCTCGGCGAGTCGCTCACCGGGGTGCAGGAAGGTGCCCGGCAGGGCGAAGGTGCCGTCGGGACGTTCGACGACCAGTACCTTCAGTACTTCGTCGATGGTGAGGACGGCGACGTCCACGGCCACCGAGGGGCGCGGGTAGTCGGTGAGCGACCTGCCGGTCGAGTCGGTCGGTGTGCCCATGATGGACATTCAATCATTGATGCGCTAACTTTAGCGCAGACTTGATCGAATAGAGGGGTTCATGGAAACAACCGCAGCACAGAACGACCGGGCAGCCGGAGTCCTGCTCGCCACCGCAGCAGGCGACGCACTCGGGGCCGGATACGAATTCACGTATCCGACGGACACCACGCCCATCGACATGATCGGCGGCGGACTCGGGCCGTTCGCGCCCGGTGAGTGGACCGACGACACCTCCATGGCCCTCGCGATCGCCGAGGTCTCGGCGACCGGCGTCGACATCGGTGAGGGCGCCGGACTCGACGCGGTCGCGGCGCAGTTCCTCCGCTGGTACGCCACGAACCCCAAGGACATCGGCAACCAGACGCGTGCCGTCCTGCGCGAGGCGGGCCCCACCGCCGTCACCATGACGGCGCGCGCCCGCAGCCTCCCCGGACGCACCGGTGGCAACGGATCGCTCATGCGCACCGCACCCGTCGGGCTCGCCTACCTCGACGACGCCGAGCGGTGCCTGTCCACGGCGCATGCGATCAGCAGCCTCACCCACGCGGACGAGCAGGCATCCGAGGCATGCCGACTGTGGTCGTTCGCGATCCGTCACGCCGTCCTCCACGGCACCTTCGACGGGGTGCGGGTCGCCCTGTCCTGCCTGTCCCAGCCCGCCGCACAGCGGTGGACGGCGCTGCTGGACGAGGCGGAGACCGCGCCGAGTCCGCGCGTGTTCGACAACAACGGCTGGGTCGTCCACGCCCTGCAGGCGGCGTGGTGGGCGATCACGCACGCCCGCACCGACGGCCCCGGACACCTGCCGGAGGCGCTCGAACTGGCCGTGCGCGCAGGCAACGACACCGACACGGTCGCGGCCATCGCGGGCGGACTGCTCGGCGCCCGGTGGGGTGCGTCCGCGGTGCCGGAACGGTGGCGTCGCATGCTGCACGGATGGCCCGGTTACCGCGCGGACGACCTCGAGCGCCTCGGGCTGCTCACCGCGCGGAAGGGCTCCGGGGCAGGCGGGGATGTACTACGGGTCGTCCAGAGCTGAGACTCCCCGAGATCCGCCGGATGTCTCCACTCGCGGTTGTGATGCGGTAGACACGACCCGTCCGACGGATACTCGAGGAGGGATCGCACGTGGCTTCCATCGCACTTCCACGCATCATGCGCGTCGGCGGGGGCGCCGTCGAGGAGATCGGTGAGGTAGTCGCCGGGCTCGGACTCGCCCGGCCCCTGGTGGTGACCGACAAGTTCCTGGTCGGCACCGGTGCGGTGGATCGGATGGTCGCGCAGCTCGAGGCCGCCGGACTGCGGCCGGCCGTCTTCGCCGAGACCGTTCCCGACCCCACCACCGCCTCGCTCGACGCGGGTGTCGCAGCGGTCGCCGAGCACGACGCCGACTGTGTGATCGGGTTCGGTGGAGGAAGCCCGATGGACACGGCCAAGGCCCTCGGCCTGCTCGCCCGGAAGGGCGGTCACATGCGCGACTACAAGGTGCCGCGCGACAACATCGGCCCGGCGCTACCGGTGATCGCCGTGCCGACCACGGCGGGAAGCGGCTCGGAGGCAACCCAGTTCACGATCATCAGCGACAGCGAGTCCGACGAGAAGATGCTGTGCACGGGTCAGGCATTCCTGCCGGTCGCTGCGATCGTCGACTATCGGCTCACCATGACGATGCCTCCGCGCCTGACGGCGGACACCGGCGTGGATGCACTCACCCATGCCATCGAGGCCTATGTCAGCAGGAAGGCGAACCCGTTCTCCGACAGCCTCGCGCTCGTCGCGATCGACACCATCGGACAGGTACTGCGGCGCGTCTACGCGGACGGGCAGGACGCCGAGGCGCGCGAGCGGATGATGCTGGCCGCCACGCAGGCGGGCATCGCGTTCTCCAACTCCAGCGTCGCGCTCGTGCACGGCATGAGCCGTCCGATCGGGGCGCACTTCCATGTTGCGCACGGGCTGTCGAACGCGATGCTGTTCCCGGCGGTCACCGAGTTCTCGGTGGATGCCGCCGAGCCCCGCTATGCCGACTGCGCCCGCGCGCTCGGCGCGGCCTCGACGGACGCCTCGGATGCGACCGCCGCCGCAGACCTGGTCGTCGCGCTGAAGGAACTGTGCCGCGACGTGGAGGTGCCGACACCGAAGTCGTACGGCATCGACAAGCAGACCTGGGACGAGAGGCTCCCGGTCATGGCCGAGCAGGCGCTGGCGTCGGGATCCCCGAACAACAACCCGAGGATCCCGACGGCCGAGGAGATCCGCGATCTCTACGGGCGGATCTACGCCTGAGGCCGGCTCATTCGGGAGCCTGATCGTCGGGCTCGACCTTCTCCGTCCTCACCCGGTCCGCGACGTTGCCGGGCGCACCCTCCTCCTCGCGTTCCTTCTCGACCTTCTGCTCGAGCTTGTCGACGAGATGCTTGATCTTCTGCCCGGTGAGGTCGTCGTTGTCCTCTGGGCGGCCCGAACCGTGCTTGGGGGCGTTGTCCATCGACGTCCGTCCTTCGTTCGTAGGGTGCAGGGGAGCGGTACCCGAGTGCCGGAACGGTCAAACGGGCAACGGTTCTGCTCACACCGATCACCACCGGCAAGCTCGATGAGACCGTTCCCGCCGCCTAGCTCATCCCGCCCGCTCGGCTGCGGCGGCGATGTCGGCGAGGTCCTGTTCGAGGGCCTTGCGGGTCGCGCGTTTCGCGAGCGGCGCGAACAGGGTCATCGCAAGCTGCGCGAAGGCGCCGAGGGGTCCGCTCTCGCCGGAGAACTTCACGGACAGATCCGTGCCGCCCGCCGAGGGGGTCAGATCGAAGACGGTCCGGTAGCGGGCGCCGCGGGATTCGGCGACGACGACGGTGCGCCGCTCCGGATCCGCCTCGGCGACCTGCATCTCCTCGGTCGCCGACTGCCCGAACATCACGCGGGTCTCTCGCCACCGTGTGCCCACCTCGTAGCCGGTGCCGTCCAGTCGTTCCACGGCCTTCACCGCACGCAGGGTGGTGGGCGCCTCGTCCAGCGCGGTGAGCACCCGCCACACCGCGGATGGTGGTGCGGCGATGTTGCGCGAGACCTCGATGCGTTGTTCCACTTCTCTCCTCGTGATCGTTCGGGTCAGAGCGGGAGCTCGGTCTCCTGCAGCCCGGGCGGAACACCGCGGCGCCGGAACCATTCGACACCGAAGGCGGCCCGCAGGTGTTCCTCGGGCATGTTCAGCATCGGCCCGAAGTCTCCGATCTGCGACTCATAGCCGATCATGGCAGCGCGTTTGGCGGCCAGCGCCGTCGACACGTCCACCGCGGTGGTCAGTTCCGATTCCGGTAGGCCGAACGTCTCGAGGTCCGGTGGGCGCACGTCGTCGGGGGTGTCCGGCAGCGCCGAGAGCAGCCGCATCAGGTGGTCCCGGTTGCTCGATGCCTCGTAGACGGCGTCGTGTCCGGTGATCCGTTCGGCATGGATCCCGGCCCGGTGGACCTGGACGTGATCGGGATGGCCGTAGCCGCCGTGCTCGTCGTAGATCGTGACGACATCGGCGCGTTCCTGCTCGATCACGGCGGCCAGTCTGGCTCCCACCTCGCTCGGATCGGCGTTGGCGAAGGCATTCGGGTCGTGGTTGCCGGCGGTGCCGGCCATCCCCGAATCGCCGTAGCCGAAGGGCACCACCCTCGCCGCACCCAGCGCCCGGGCGGATTCCTCCAGCTCCTTCGCGCGCCGGGCGGCGAGGGATTCGCCGGGCGCGAGCAAACCGTCGGGATACTCGCCGCGGGCACCGTCGGTGGCGACGACGAGGACGACGCGATGCCCGGCGTCGGCGGCTCGGCGCATCACGCCACCGGTGAGGAACACCTCGTCGTCGGGGTGTGCGTGAAAGCACAGCAGAACGCTCATGGCGTTCATGCTGACACGCTGCTCGTGCGGTGCAGCGGTCAGTCCGACTCGCCGTATCGGGCCGCGAGATTCTCGGGCATCGGTTCGTGCCGCAGATACTGGCGGGCGAAATCGGCGGTGCCCTGCGTGATGGCCCGCAGTTCCACCGGATAGCGGCCGAGTTCGAGCTCGGGAACCGCCGCGCGCAACAGGGCGACACCCGGCTCGGGGGATTCGGTGCCGAGCACCCGTCCGCGCCGGGCCGACAGATCGCCGAGGACCGCGCCGAGATGCTCCTCCGGCACGATCACCCGCACGGCGGCGACCGGTTCGAGTACGCGAACGGTGCTGTGTGAGGCCGCATCCCGCAGGGCCAGCCCGGCGGCGGCCTGGAAGGCCGCGTCGGACGAATCCACCGAGTGGGCCTTGCCGTCGACCAGGGTGACCTGCACGTCGACGAGCGGATATCCCGTCGTCACGCCCTTCTCGGCCTGCGCGTACACGCCCTTCTCCACGGACGGGATGAACTGGCGCGGAACCGCACCGCCCACCACCTTCTCGGCGAACACCACCCCGCTGCCCACCGGCAGTGGTTCGACCTCGACGTCGACGACCGCGTACTGACCGTGCCCGCCGGATTGTTTGACGAGCCTGCCGTGGCCTTTCGCGGGGCCGGCGAAGGTCTCCTCGAGCGGCACCCGATGCTCGACCGTGTCGACCTGGACACCGTGCCGGGTGCGCAACCGTTCGAGGACCAGTTCGGCGTGCGCTTCACCCGTGCACCACAGCACGAGCTGATGGGTCTCGGGATTCTGCTCGACGCGCAGCGCGGGATCCTCGGAGGCGAGGCGCGACAGGGCCTGGGACAGCTTGTCGTCGTCGGTGCGGGTGTGTGCCTCGATCGCGACGGGGAGCAGGGGAGTCGGGGTGGGCCACCGGTCGAGCGGGACCGGATGGTCGGGGTCGTACAGGACGTCACCGGGTTGTGCCGTCGCGAGCTTCCCGACGGAGGCGATGTCTCCCGCCACGGCTTCACCGACCGGGCGCTGTTGCTTGCCGAACGGGCTCGTCAGGGCGGGAATGCGTTCGCGGCTGTCGCGGTCGCCGTCGGCCAGCGCGACGATCGTGTCGGGTCGCAGCGTGCCGGAGTACACGCGCACCAGGCTGATCCGCCCGACATAGGAGTCGCCGGCCACGCGCACGACCTGCGCGGCGAGCGGACCGTCCGGATCGCACGGCGGTGCACCACGACCGCGCTGCGTCGGTGCGGGGAATCCGGTGGTGATCAATTCGAGCAGTTCGACGGCACCGATCCCCGTCTCGTCGGCGGGAACGGCCGGGTGCAGGGTGCACGCCAGGATCTCGCGGGTGAGTCCTTCCTGCAGGGAGGCCGTGTCGAGTTGCTCGCCGGCGATGAACCGCTCCATGAGCGTGTCGTCCTGGCCGGAGATGGCCTCCACGAGGCTCTCGCGCGCTTCGGTGGACACCGGGCACGGACCGGGTTCGCCGTAGCTGCGGCCCGTCAGCAGACCCATCGACCCGATCGGGCGGTCGCCGTCGTAGACGGGATAGAACATGGCCCTCAGGGTGTCCGGTCCCAATCCGAAGGCGACGTGACAGTCGGTGAGCATGTCGTCGAAGCTGTGCCGGGCGACATCGAGTTTGTTCACCACGATCGCGCGGGGGATCGCCTCGTCGTCGCATTCGCGCCAGAGCGCGCGGGTCGCTGCGCTGATGGGATCGGTGGCGGAGACGACGAAGATCGCCGCGTCGGCCGCGTGCAGGGCTGCGCGGACCTCGGCGTCGAAGTCGGGGTGTCCCGGCGTGTCGATCAGGTTGATCTTGATGTCGTTCCATTCGAGGGGGACGACGGACAGCTGCACCGACCTGCGGTGGCGCTGCTCGATCCCCTCGTAGTCGGACACCGTGGTGCCCTCTGCCACGCGCCCGGCGCGCCCGACGGCGCCCGCTGCGACGGCGAGGGATTCGGTGAGGGTGGTTTTCCCGGAGCCGCTGCACCCCACCAGGGCAACGTTGCGGATCCGGTCGGGACTGTCGGCGGTCGGTGCCTGCCGGCTGCGTGCTGCGGAGCGATCGGGCATCGAACTACTCCCTCGTGTGACCTGCAGCACAGTCTAAGCCATTCCGATGGTGCCTCCGGGGAGGTTCGCAACACGCGCTCGGGGCTCGCAACGCCACCGGTGACCGATGGTGTTGCGAGCCTCGCGGCGGCGGTGCGTACCCCCGGCCTGCTCAGTACACGTCGCGCACGTACCGCTTCTCGCGCTTGAGGGTGGTGACGTACTCCGCGGCCTGCTCGTCGTTCATGCCGCCGTGCTCGGCGACGATCTCGTGCAGCGCACGGTCGACGTCCTTCGCCATCCGCGACGCGTCGCCGCAGATGTAGAAGTGTCCACCCTCCTCGAGCCACGCGAACAGTTCCGCGCCGTGCTCCTTCATGCGGGTCTGCACGTAGATCTTCTCGGCCTGATCGCGGGAGAACGCCAGGTCCAGGCGCGTGAGCACACCCGAGTCGGCGAACTCGGCCAACTCCTGTTCGTAGATGTAGTCGCAGCCGCGCTTCTGGTCGCCGAAGAACAGCCAGTTCTTCCCCGTCGCACCCCGTGCGCGACGTTCCTGCAGGAAGCCGCGGAAGGGTGCGATGCCGGTGCCCGGACCGACCATGATCATCGGTGCGGTGTCGTCGGCGGGCACGCGGAAGGCCTTGTTCTTCGACACGAAGATGCCGACCTTGCCTTCACCGACACGATCGGCGAGGAAGGTCGAACACACGCCGCGACGCTCGCGGCCGTCGGTGCCGTAGCGCACCGCCGCGACCGTCAGGTGCACCGAACCGTCGCACGCGTTCGGGCTCGAAGAGATCGAGTACGCCCGGTGCTGCAGCGGACGCAGCAGCGCCAGGAACTGCTCGGCCGACAGCTCGGGCGCGGGATCGAGCAGGAGCACGTCGAGAATGTCGCGGCCCCACAACCATTCGTCGAGCGCGGCCTTGTCGCCGTGCCGCAGCACATAGGTGAGTTCCTCGTTACCCGTGTGTTTCTCGATCTCCTCGAGGAGATCGACGGACGGAGCGGTGATCTCGTAGTTGTAGGTGAGGAGGTGCTCGAGCGTGTCGTCGTGACCCTCGGGGACGGTCGCGCCGTCGAGACCGAGCCGACCGAGGATCGCGTGCACGAGTTCGGTGTCGTTGACGGGCACCACGTTCAGCGCGTCGCCCGCTTCGTATTCGAGACCGGAATCGGCGAGCGCGAACTCGTAGTGCCGAATCTCCTTGGCCGAGTCCTCCCCGGACAGGAGCACGTTCGACGTCAGCACCGCCGGATAGGGATTCTTGCGGGTCCACTGCGACTTCGCCCGGGCCGGCGCCGCGGGGGCGGGAGCGTCATCGCCCACGATGCCCTCGACGGCCGCGACGAGCGGCAGCGTCTCCGCGATCCACGTCGCGGCGAGCTCCTCGAACTCGACGTCGCAGTCCACCCGCGGCACGATGCGCTGCGCACCGAGCTGCTCGAGACGCATGTCGATGAGCTTGCCGGCCTGGCAGAACCCGTCGTAACCGGTGTCGCCGAGGGCGAGCACCGCGAAGTTCATGCCGTCGAGGCGCGGCGCGCTCTCGGCCGACAGTGCCTCCCAGAACAGCTCGGCGTTGTCGGGCATCTCGCCCTCGCCGTAGGTGGATGTGACGATCAGGACCTGGCCCAGACCGGCGAACCGGTCGAGGTCCATGTCGTCGAGAGCGCACACGACGGGCGCGAAGCCCTGGGTGCGCGCTGCAGCCGCGGCGTCCTCGGCGACGGCTTCGGCATTGCCGGTCTGCGAGCCGTAGAGCACGTGCAGAGCAGGCGCCGAGCCGACGGTCCCGGCATCGGCGGCGGGACCACCGGAGAACAGGCGGGTCTGCATCCCGGCGACGAAGCCGGAGAGCCACGACCGCTGATCGGCGGTGAACGGAGCGTCGAGGGGAATGAACGGGCCGGTGGTGGTCACGCGGAGACTCCCATCGTGGAGGTGAGGACGTTCGGGACGGCGTTGCGTGCGAACAGTTCCTCGTAACCGGGTAGGCGACCTGCGGCGTCGAGATTCTTGCGGCTCTGCAAGTGGATCCAGCCGTAGGTACCCGGCGCATCGACCGAGCGGACGTTGCGCAGGGCCAGGGCCTGCTTGTAGTCGTTCAGGCGCTTGTCGGCGACCAGCGCCGCGAGCTGCTCGTCGGTGTGATCGGCGATCGCCGCGAGGGCGTAGCGCTCGAGCTTCGCGACGAGGAAGAAGTCCTCCGTGAGCAGCAGATTGCGAGCGGCCTTCTGCACCGCCGGATCCGACACGTCGGTGGCGCCGGGGACCTTCTGCAGCGCCATCTCCTGCGCGGCGGCGAGCACCGTGTAGTTGTTGAGCAGCGCGTACATGGCCTCGGTGTCGGTCGCGTCCGGGGTGACACCACCGGCGACGGGAACACCCGAGCGGTAGTTCTCCTTGAACTTGCGCACCTGGTGCGCGACCAGCGCCGTGGCGACCTCGGCGGCGAGGTCCTTGCGCGACGCTGCGGCGAGGATTTCGTCGAGGTCCTGGTACTGCAGCAGCGCGCGCGGCATGCCGTACGCGAAGCGGTGCTGCTCGACCTGCCAGTTGTCGATCAGGAAGCGGGCCTTCACCGAGCCGGTCGCCTCGATGTGCAGGTGCAGCAGCTGCAGCACGGCGGCGTTGTGGATCGCGGCCTGCGGGTCGTCACCGGTGATCGACCCGAGGACGATCGAGTCGGCGCTGGCCTTGCGGGGGAGCAGGCCCTCGGGGTCGTACTGGTAGACGAACCCGCCCGACATGCCGTTGCCGAAGCCCTTGCCGAACTCGCCGATGTTGAGCACCGCGCCGTTGGTCATGTACTCGCAGGCGAACTCGCCGACACCCTCGACGACTGCGGTGGCGCCGGAGTTGCGCACCGCGAAGCGGTCGCCGGCCTCACCCTCGACGAACAGGCGACCACCGGTCGCACCGAAGAGCGCGAAGTTGCCGATGAGCACGTTGCCGCCGCGTCGGTCGCTGCCGCCGCCGGGGGAGTGCAGCACGATCTGCCCGCCGCACTGGCCCTTGCCGACGCCGTCGTTGGCGGTACCGGTGTGCTCGATGTGCATGCCGTCGTTGCAGAACGCCCCGAAGGACAGGCCCGCCGAACCGGAGGTGGTGATGGTGACGGTGCCGTCGCGTAGCCAGCGGCGTCCGCGCTCGTCGTCGAGCACGGCCGGCAGGGCGCCGAGATCCTCGTGGTTGAGCATGCGCTCGATGTCGATCGCCAGCTGCGCGCCGACGCTCTTGTTGTTGTTCGTCAGCTGCACGCCGTCGCCGAGCGAGACGGTGAGCTCCTTCGCATCGACGAGGGCCTCGCGCAGCCGGGCCACCCACGCCTCGTCGAGCGAGTAGTCCTTCTCCATGTAGACCGGATTGTCGATGTGCACCTCGGGCAGCACCGCGAGCATCGCCCGCAGGTCCAGCCGGCCCACGCTCGACGGGTGGTCGAGCAGGTGCAGCAGGTCGGCGCGGCCACGCGCGTCGCGCAGCGACCGCAGACCCAGGCGGGCGAGCAGCTCTCGGGTCTCGTGCGCGACGTTGAGCAGGTACTGGGCCATCGCCCGCGGATCGCCGTTGAACACTTCGGGATTCGTGGTCAGACCTGCCGGGCACTTGACGTTGCAGTTCTTCGCCATGACGCAGCCGAGCATCATCAGCGCGGTGGTGCCGAACTCGAAGCTGTCGGCGCCGAGCAGCGCGGAGACGATGACGTCCGACGCCGTCTGGTGCGCACCCGAGCAGCGCAGCACGACCTTGTCGCGCAGACCGTTGGCCGTGAGGGCCTGGTGGACCTCGGCCACACCGATCTCCGCGGACCGGCCCGCGTACTTCAGCGAGGTCACCGAGGCGGCACCCGTGCCGCCGGTGTTGCCGGCGACGTTGATGACGTCGGCGCCGGCCTTCGCGACACCCACGGCGATCGTGCCGATGCCCTCCGAGGAGACGAGCTTGACGATCACCCGCACCCGCGCCGCCTTGGCGTCGTGGATGAGCTGGGCGAGGTCCTCGATGGAGTAGGTGTCGTGGTGCGGCGGCGGCGAGACCAGCTCGACGCCCGGGGTCGCACCGCGCGCCGCGGCGATCTCCACCGTGACCTTCTTGGCGGGCAACTGGCCGCCCTCACCGGGCTTCGCGCCCTGCGCGATCTTGATCTCGATCTCCTCGAGCATCGGATCGGCGAGATAACCGGCCCACACACCGAAGCGGCCGGACGCGAACTGCTTGATGCGCGACCCGCGGATGGTGCCGTAGCGGGAGATGTGCTCGCCGCCCTCACCGCAGTTCGACATGCCGCCGACCATGTTGGTGCCGTGGGCGACGGCCTCGTGGGCGTTGGAGTTGAGCGCGCCATGGCTCATCGCACCCGACGCGAGCGCCGGGGTGATCTCGTGCGCCGGCTGCACCCGGTCGAGCCGCACGCTCAGCGGGGCCTGGCGGACCTGCTCGAGATAGCGCGCGGCGTCACCGATCGCGTGCACGGTCAGGGTGTCGCCGTAGCAACGGTGCGAGACGATGCCGTCACCGAAGCGCGCGACGAGCGAGGCCGCGAGCGCATCGGGACGACGGTGGTCGTCTGCGAGCGGACCGGTCAGACGCAGGACGAATTCGCTCTCACCGACCCGCGCCGCGGAGATCCCGCGCACGAGCATCGAGTTGTTGCCGAACCGCGCGAAGCGGCCCATCTCCTTGGTGAAGTCCTCGGCGGTGACGGCGTAGGTGACGTCGGCGGGCAGGGCGAGCACGTCGCGCAGCGCCGCGGGACGCTGTGTGCGCTCGTCGGCCATCGTGCGGGCGAACGCGCGGTAACCCGGGGTGATCTCGAAGGCATCGATCTCGGCGGGTGTCAGGGCGCGGAAGCCGCCGTAGCGGTACGACGCGTCGTCGAGACCGTGCGCGTCGGAGAGCCGGTGCAGCGGCAGCAGACGCAGCGCGTCGGTCAGATCCGGCTCGGCCTCCTTCTCCACGGGCAGCGCGAAGGGCTCCTCGGTCATGTCCACGAAGCCGCGCACGGCGGTCGTGCCGAACGAGTGACCGGCGCCCTCGGCGCGCTCCTTGAACAGACCCAGCAGCGGGACGTCCTTCTCCGTCTCCACGGTGAGAGCGCGACGGTGCCAGTCGGCGACGGCCTGCGCGAGGGTGGTGAAACCGACACCGCCGACCGGGGACTTCACGTTCGGGAACCAGCGCGCGAGCACCTCGTCACTCGTGTCGAGATAGCTCGGCTCGAAGAACTCACCGCCGATGTACGACTCGACGGTGCACAGGCCGACGCGTCCCATCGTCTTCATGAGCGACTTCTCGGCCGCCTTGCGGAACTTCAGGAACGCGGCGTCGGCATCGTCGCCGAACTTCTCCTCGGCGCGCATCTGCACCGTGAGCGGATACACCGCAGCGGCACCGAAACCGAGGGTCGCCGCGATGTGATGCGACGAGAACAGCTGTCCGGATTCGACGATGACGGACACGCGCAGACGCAATCCCTCGTCGATCAGGCGCTGGTTGACCGCCGCGACGGTGAGCACCATCGGCAGTCCGGCGCGGTCGGTGGAGACGTGGCGGTCGGTGAGCACGGCGATGCCACCGGATTCGCGGGCGAAATCGGCAATGGCCTCGGCCGTACCGTCGATCGCGGCGGCGAGCGCGGCCGCGTTCGCCTTGGCGTCGTCGAAGACGGGGGAGTACAGCATCTCGAAACGCCGCACCGGGGTGTCGGACTGCTCGCGGATACGCAGCATGTCGAGGTGCGTGAGGATCGGGGTGGGCACCACGATCTGGGTCGCGGACGAGACGGGAGCACCGCTACCGGGGCGAGCACCGAGCGCGACGCGCAGGGTCATGCCGTCCGCTTCGCGGATCGAGTCCAGCGACGGGTTGGTGACCTGGGCGAAGCGCTGCGAGAAGTACTTGGCCACACCGCCTTCCTGATCCGACAGCGCGTTGATGGCGTTGCCGTAACCCATCGCGGAGATGCGCTCCTGACCCGACGCGAGCATCGGGTCGAGCATGAACCGGAAGGATTCCTGGTTGATGCTGTAGGACACGTAGCGCTGGTAACGCTCGAGATCGCCGTTGTAGCGCAGCGGGGAACCGGCCTTCTCGGCGGGAACCTCGGGCAGGGCATCGAGATTGCGGCGGGCCTCGTCGACGAGCGACGCGTAATTCTGCCGGGCAGCAAGAAGTTCGAGCGCCTCATCCGCTCCGTAGGAGCGGCGCGTGCGGTGATCGAAGTACAGCATGCCACCGGCCTCGATGCGGCCGCGACGCAGCACGGTCTCGGGCGCGAAGTCGAACTGGCCGGCCTCGGAGGTGACGGCGAGGTACTCTTCGGTCTCCACGGTGCGCAGCGGACGCAGGCCGAGGCGGTCGAGGCGCGCGCCGACGACGGTGCCGTTGCCGAAGACCAGCGCCGCGGGGCCGTCGTTCTTCTCCTCGTACAGGGAGAAGAACTCGAGCATCGCGCGGACCTGTGGCGACAGCTCGGTGTCGTTCTCCCAGGCAGGCGGCATCATCTGCACGACGGCGGTGACGAGGTCGAGTTCGTTGTGGGCGATACGCGAGGCCAGGGTCTGGTCGAAGCGGCAGCTGTCGGACTGTCCCGGCGGGCGAATGATGTCACGGCCCATCGCGCGGGCGAGAGCGCCCTCGAACAGCCGGTTCTTGCGATCGGTGTTCAGCTCACCGTTGTGCGCCATGAGGCGGAACGGCTGCGCCATCGTCGGATGCGGATCGGTGTTCGTCGAGAACCGGGTGTGGAAGAACAGGGTGTGCACCGCGTGCCGCGGATCGGTGAGATCGCGGAAGTACGGGATGACCTCGTGAGAGTTCAAGCGGTTCTTGAGAACCTGCGTGCGCGCACTGAGCGAGAGCGGGTACAGCCCGCCCAGTTCCGGCTCGGTGTAGGCGCGGGCCTCGACCTCGAGGAGCACGCCGTGCAGCAGTCGGTCGAACTCGTCGACGGAGTCGCACGCGTCGGGCCGCGTGAAGATCCACTGACGGATGGGCAGCTGGTATTTCGTTGCGGCAGGACGCAACACGCTGTCGTCGACGGGGACGTCGCGCATCGTGAGCACGGTGACCCCGGCTCCGGCGAGTGCCGACGAGACGAGTTCCTCGGCATCGGCATGCGCCGCGGGATCGGTGGGGAGGAAGAAGTTTCCGACACCGAAGTGCCCTTCCTGCAAGGGTTTTCCGGTGATCTCGGAGAAGAAGGCGACCGACAGGTCCACGTTGATGCCGGCTCCGTCGCCGACACCCTCGGCGGACATGCCACCGCGGTGCGGCACGACGCACAGGGCCTCGTGACCGCGGGTGAGCACGTCGTGGGTCTGCACGCCGTCCTTGCGGGTGATGAAACCGACACCACAACTGCTCTTGTCCAGCGTGCTGTCGTACAGGCCGGTGTCACTGGCGTGCGTCACGGACGTCCTCCTCGGTGCATCGAATTCGGCGTCGACCGGCAGTGACGATGCGAAGAAGGGGAACGCGTGGGAAGGCGCAGCTCCTGAGGTGCATAGACGTGTGCCGGAGACGATGTGTGTGAATGCAGACGTCTTTGTCCGAATGCGCCGTGCGTTGCGACGGTGGAGCGCGCGAGCAGCAATGGCAAGTGTAGCGCACGTGTTAACTCCGGTGACGGCGGGATACATCACAACCCGCCGGGAGTAAACGCTCTATTGCGGGAGGGTCTTCGCTACGCTCGCGCCCAACGGCGTCGACAGGCCGGACTACGAGCAGGGAGAGCGATATGACCGACATTCTCGACCGCACGAAGATCTACATCGACGGGCAGTGGGTGGACTCCGACGGCGCCGACCGCATCGAGGTCGTGAACCCGACGACCGAAGAGGTCGTCGCCGCGGTCGCCGAGGGTGCCGCCTCCGATGTCGATCGGGCGGTCGCCGCAGCGAAGGCGGCCTTCCCGGCCTGGTCCGCGCTCAGTGGTGCGTCGCGCGCCGCCTACCTGGAGAAGGTCTCCTCGCTGGCGAACGAGCGTGCCGACGAACTCACGAGCGTCGTCTCCCAGGACATGGGGATGCCCGCTCACTTCGCGCGTGCCATCCAGGTCGGGATGCCGCTGAAGAACATTGCCGCCTATGCGTCGCTGGCCGGAACGTACGACTTCGACGACCAGGAGATCGGCAACGCCCTGGTCGTACGCGAACCCATCGGGGTCGTCGGGGCGATCACCCCGTGGAACTACCCGCTGCACCAGGTGGTGCTCAAGGTGTTCGCCGCGCTCGCCGCCGGGTGCACCGTGGTGCTCAAGCCCACCGAGGTCGCGCCGCTGGTGACCTACGCGCTCGTCGACATCGTCGACGAGGCCGGCCTGCCGCCGGGCGTGTTCAACCTCGTCAGCGGTTACGGACCGGTCGTCGGCGAGGCCATCGCCGCACACCCCGACGTCGACATGGTGTCGTTCACGGGCTCGACGCGTGCCGGCAAGCGCGTCTCGGTCGTCGCTGCGGAGACGGTGAAGAAGGTCGCGCTCGAACTCGGCGGCAAGTCGGCCAACATCATCCTCGACGATGCCGATCTCACCGCCGCCGTCACCGAGGGTGTCGGCAAGTGCTTCCTCAACTCCGGCCAGACCTGCACCGCCCTGACCCGCATGCTCGTCCCCGCCGACCGTCTGCAGGAGGCCACCGCCGTCGCCGAGTGGGTCGCGCGGGCCTACACCGTCGGGCTGCCCGACGATCCGTCGTCGAAGCTGGGCCCGCTCGTCAGCGGCACGCAGCAGGCACGCGTGAAGGCGTACATCGACAAGGGCGTCGAGGAGGGGGCCGAACTGGTGCTCGACGGACGCGAAACCGAGTTCACCACCGGCTACTTCGTCGGCCCGACCGTGTTCACGAACGTCGCGCCGGAGATGACGATCGCCCGCGAGGAGATCTTCGGGCCGGTGCTGTCGATCATCGGATACCAGGACGAGGACGATGCGGTGCGCATTGCCAACGACAGCGAGTACGGCCTGTCCGGTGGGGTCTGGTCGGCCGACCCAGCGCGAGCGGAGGCCGTGGCCCGCCGTATGCGCACCGGTCAGGTCTACATCAACGGCGGCGCCTTCAACACCGACGCACCTTTCGGTGGTTACAAGCAGTCGGGTATCGGACGCGAGGCCGGTGTCTTCGGGCTCGAGGAGTTCCTGGAGATCAAAACGATCTTGCGCTGACGGCGGTGCCGTCGAATCTTGCGCTGACGGCGGTGCCGTATCGTTTCGTCGGACCGGTCAGTAGTAGACCGCGCCGGGTACGCCGCCGCCCACGGCGATCGCATCGCCGGTGATGCCGATGCTGCGCGGGCTCGCGAGGAACGCGACGACGTCGGCGACCTCGCTCGCGTCGATGAGGCGGTTCACGGAGTTCTTCGCGATCTGCTGTTCCAGTTCGGCTATCGGCGTGCCCGTCTCGGCGGACTCCTCGGCCAGTCGCGCCGCCAGCCGTTCGGTGCGGGTGCGGCCGGGGTGGACCACGGTGACGTTGATGCCGTGCGGGCCGAGTTCGTCGGCGAGGTTCTTCGTCACGGCTGCAACGCTGACGTTCCGGACCGTCTGGGCGATGGAGTTCGCGCTGCGCGCGCCGAGCCCGCTGATGTTGCTGATCCGGCCCCAGCCCTGCTCGATCAGGTAGGGGGCGACGGCGCGTGCGGTGCGCAGACAGCCGAGGATCTTGATCTCGACTTCGTTGCGCACGATGTCGTCGGTGGTCGCGGCGAAACTCGTCGGCTTGTCGGCGGTCCAGGGTGTGGCGGCGGAGTTGACGAGGATGTCGACGCCACCGAGTTCGGCGACGGCCCGCGCGACGAGTGCGTCGACCGAGGCCTGGTCGCTGGTGTCGGTGGGCACGGGAACGATTCGTCGCCCGGTCTCCTCCGAGAGGGTCTTCGCCGCGATGTCGAGATCGGCCGCGGTACGGGCCGCGATCACCACGTCGGCACCTTCGGTGGCCAGTGCCCGCGCGATGGCGTAGCCGATGCCGCGGCTACCGCCGGTGACGATGGCCCTCTTCGCAGTGAGTCCGAGATCCATGCTGCCCTTGTCCGTTCTTCGGGGATGTCCCGACGGTATGCCGACAGGGGAGCGGGCGGCCACATTTGCGACCGGCGTGATGCGAAGCGGTGGACGGCTACGGCGACGGCCCCCGCACCATGTGGTGCGGGGGCCGTCGGTGGTAGGTCTCAGGCCTTGCGGGTGCGGCCGAGGCGCAGCAGCGTCATCGCGAGCGTGCTGCCGTCGGTGCCGAGTTCGGCGAAGCGTCCCATGACGGCCATTTCCTCGGCCTGTGCTTCGCGGCTCGCGTCGGTGCCCTTCGCGGATGCTCCGGCGCGCTGAACGAGCTCCGAACGCCGCTTGATCACCGCGAGCAGCTGAGCGTCGAGCTCCTTGATCTGCTCGAACAGCTCCCCGAGCTCTGCCTCGGCCGACGAAGCTTCGCCGACGGACGCAAGGCCAGGCGAATCAAGCTGGACAGTCATGCAGACTCCTCCGGTCTCGTCTGAATCGTCACAGATTGTGTCGTGCTTACACCTATAGGTGTTACCGACACGTAGGGAAAAATTCTCGCGAGATTCTCCCATGCGCGTCCTGTTCCTTCATAAACGGCCGTGACCTGGTTCAACACCCTGATGGCCGGGGGGTATGTTAATTGTCACACCGACCGGTGCCAACTCGTGTGTCCGTCGGTGACGTCGCGCCCGAAGGGTCCGCATCGGGTCCGCCGCTCGAGGTAGCGTTCCGACCGACCGGCAGGGCCGAGGACGTCGGGGCTCCTCGGTACACCTGGAGGGGAGACCGATGCGACGACCTGTTGTCCCGTGGGGTGGGCGCGGCACGGAGGCTGCGACTTCCGGTACCGAACCGACTTCCGGTACCGAACCGACTTTCGGTGCCGAACCGACATCCCACATCGAACCGCCGAGCGAATGGCAGCACGGCACGCGCAATCTGCACGTGTACGCAGCGGCCGGTGCGGCGGTGCTCGTGGCGATTTTCGCCGCGGCCCGCGGAGCGAGCGCGTGGGGCACCGATTCGGTGGGCGCCGACCGCTTCTATTCGATCCTGGCGGTGCTGATGCTGCTGACGGCGGCCTTCGGCGCCACCTTTTGGTGGCCTGCCGGATCTGGGGCCCGGCGACCGTCGTCGTGGCCTCCGAGCCGCACACCGCGGTTCCGGTACGTCGAGACGGCCGATCGCGGCAGTACCGAGATCGCGGGCCGTCGCCCCGTCTTCGGTCTGCTGCTCGCGATGGTGCTGTGCGGGACGTTCCTCTCGCTCGGCGCAGCCGTGGAGATCGTGGTCGGGAACGAGGGTCTACCTCTCGTGGCGCTGGTGCTGGCGCTCGTCGCCGGGGTGTGTCTGGCCTTCCTCGTGGAGGTGGCACTCGGGCGCATCCGGGCCGGTTCGCTGGTTCTCGGGCCGGACGGGATCAGGCTGCGCGGCTGGTTCGTGGAGTCCTATCTGCCGTGGGTGTCGGTGCGGGGTCTTCGTGCGGTCGACCGGGGGTTCCCGGAAATCTGGATCGAGGGGCACGGGTCGGCGGCGTGGGCGCGTCGGCGCACGAGTCGGGTGTTCCCCTTCGAGCGCCTGCCGTCCGAGCCCCGGATCGAGGTGGACTCACGGCATCTGGCCGTCGATCCGGTGCAGTTGTACCGTTTCCTCGAGTTCTACGTGGAGCACCCTCGCCACCGCCGTGAACTGGGCACACCGGCGGCTGCGGAACGTCTCGCGGAGGGCCCTCCGTTCACCGTCGACGACGAGTGAAAATAACGTAGTCCGTATTGCAGAATGGCGTTTCCGTTCCCGTTCCTGCAACTCGTGTTCGGACCTTCACAAGTGCGGCACTCGGTGCCGTAGCATCGAGTCAGACGCTTCGGGAGGACGCCTTCCCGAAGATCTGTGCGCTCGGCGGTGCCGGCGCGTGGACCCCAGGTGTTCGACCAGATTGGACGAGAAATGACCGCTCCGGAACGCATCGTCATCGTCGACGGCGCACGCACCCCCGTCGGCAGCTTCGGCGGCGCACTCAAGGACGTACCCGCGCACGAACTCGGCGCCACCGCGGTCCGCGAGGCGCTGCAGCGCGCGGGTGTCGCAGGTGAGGACATCGACGAGGTTGTCATGGGTTGCATCGGCCAGGTCGGTGCCGACGCCTACAACGCCCGTCGCGTCACCCTCGCCGCCGGACTTCCCGTCTCCACCCCGGCCCTCACCGTCAACCGCCTGTGCGGCTCGGGTCTGCAGGCCGTGTGGTCCGCAGCCCAGGAGATCCGTTGGGGTGCCGCGGAGATCACCGTCGCCGGTGGCGACGAGAGCATGTCGCGCATGCCGTTCTACGACTTCGGTGCCCGCAACGGTTACAAGCTCGGCAACCGCGAGCTCGTCGACGGCACCGTCGGCATGCTCACCGATCCGTTCAGCGGACTGCACATGGGCGTCACGGCCGAGAACGTCGCCCGCGAGTACGGCGTCAGCCGCGAGCAGCAGGACGAGTTCGCCCTCGAATCGCAGCGCCGCGCCGCCACCGACGCCGCGAAGGCCGCCTTCGCCGAGGAGATCACCCCGGTCGAGATCGGTGGCCGCAAGCCCGTCACCGTCACCGAGGACGAGCACCCCAAGCCCGACACCACCCTCGAGGTGCTCGGCAAGCTGCGCTCGGCGTTCATCAAGGACGGCACCGTCACCGCCGGTAATGCCTCCGGGATCAACGACGGCGCTGCCGCGCTCGTCCTGGCCCGCGAGTCGGTCGCCCGTGAACGCGGTCTCGGTGCCTCTGTCGTGCTCGAGTCGGTCGTCACCTCGGCGATGGAGCCCGAGCTGATGGGCTACGCCCCGACCCTCGCCCTGGTGAAGCTGTTCGAGCAGAACGGCCTGACCCCGGCCGACATCGACACCGTCGAGCTCAACGAGGCCTTCGCCTCGCAGGCCGTGGCGGTGGCGCGCGACGCCAAGCTCGACCCGGAGAAGACCAACCCCTACGGCGGTGCCATCGCCCTGGGCCACCCGGTCGGCGCGACCGGCGCGATCCTGACGCTGCGCGTCGCCAAGGACCTGATCCGTCGCGATCTCGAACTCGGCGTCGTCACCATGTGCATCGGTGGCGGACAGGCACTCGCCGCGCTGCTGCGCCGCGTATCCTGATCCGGGCAGGTTTCGAAGGACCGACAGTGGTGGGAGCGATACGTATCGCTCCCACCACTGTCATGTCTGCAGCTCGGTGAGCGGTCGGAGTTGCCGGACGCGCCCGTCCCAGTGCACGCGGGTCGTCACGGCCGCGCCGTCGGCGAGTCGCCGGACCTCGTAGACGTCGAGCTCGGGCACCTCCGGCACACAACCCCACAGTGCGTGCCCGGTCATGACGAAGTCGATATCCTGCCGTACGAGCAGACCCATGAGTTCACCGATCGTCGGGTCGTCGATCTTGGCGAACGCGTCGTCGAGCAGCACGAGCCGCAGTGCGGTGCCGGTGTCGGGTAGGCCCGAGAGATAGCCGTCCGCCGCCGCGAACAGCGCCACGTACGACACGAATCGGGTCTCACCCTGGGATATCTTGGCGCGCGCGGAGATCCGCCTCTCCCGGTCCGGTTCGGGGCCGAGGATGGTCACCTCGACCTCGTGCCAGCGCCGGTAGTCCAGTGCCTGCGACAGGTGCTGCGCGTAGCCGGCGGACGGATCGGCGGTGTGGGCGGATTCCACCCGGCGCCGCAGCATCCCGACCAGTTCGGACGCATCCTCGGGTGACCGCTCGGTGGCGGTGAGCAGCTGCGTCAGCCGCGCCGCGTCGGCGTCCTCGCCACCGGGGCGCCACTCGATCCTCACGCCGATCCCGTGCGTCGTGCGGCTGTCGGCGAGACTGTCGTTCATCGCGGCGATCACCTGTCGTGCCCGCTCGATCCGCCGGCGCAGTTCGTCGGCCACACCGCCGAGCACGAATCCCGTGAACACGTCGTGTTCGCGTTGCGACAGTGCCCGCCGGCCGTCCTCGACCTGCCGGGTCAGGGTGGCTGAGAGACCCGCGGGCGTGGTGTCGTCACCCGCCCCGGCGATCCGGACGCGATGGGCGCCGTGCGTCACCGTGTGCTCGATGTCGAACCGGGCCGTGAGGTCGCGGTCGAACTGTTGCAGCGCGACGAGCATCGCGTTCTCGTCGACTCCCGTGCGTGGCGGCAACGTGGCCAGCAGGGTGCGGGCCACGGAGAGCACGTGATCCGGATCCTCGAGGTGGACGGGAGGCAGAACCGTCCGGGCAGAGGCGGAGTCCGACTCCGGATCCTCCTCGAGTGCGCCGCGTAGTTCGGGCAGCTGCAGGTGAGCGGCGAGCAGTTCGGCGGCCGCGGCGAGTTCGCGACGGTCGCGGTCGAGCCGTTCGCGTGCGGCAGCACATCGCTGCAGCACCTCGGCGACGGCACGGCCGAGATGGTCGCGATGGGCGACCGTGCGCCGGAACTGTTCGTCGGCGCGTGCCCGTTCGGCCTCCGAGTCACGCAGTTCCTGCGCCAGGTCGGCGGCGTCGACGTCGACAGCGGCGGTCTGGGCAGCGACCACCGCGGCCTTCGCGTGCCATTCGTAGCGGCACGATTCGGCGATCTCCTCCGAGTCGATCCGCTCGGCGGTGGCCTGCACGCACCGTTCGGCGGCATCCGTGAACCGGACGTGGGCAGCAAGGACGTCACCGAGATCGCGTGCCAGCTCGGTGCACAGTGTCTCTGCGGAGGCGCATCCGGCGACCAGTGCCTCGAGTTCCGGAACATCGCCGGGCACGCCGAAGTACTCGCACGCCGTGCGGTGGGCGTCGAGCTCGGCGGTCCAGCGAGCACGCAGTGTCGTCGCCCGCTCACGCAGTTCCACCGCGGTGTTCGCTGCGGACCGCACATGCGCGTACGCGTGCCGACGTCGTTCGAGCGCGGAGCGCAGGGCGTGCGAGGTCGGCGCGGTCGACAGGTGCGCGTCGATCTTCGCCCGCCGGTGCGCCGCGTCGGGATAGTCGACGCGCAGCTGTTCCACCGCCAGGTCGATCCGGGTGAGTTCGGCGCGGATCTCGTCGAGACGCACCCGCCGTGCCGCGGTCGCGGCCTCCCGGGCCGGCCTGCCGATGCAGCCCGGGGTCTCGGCGGTGTGGCGCCCACGCAGAACGCCGTTGTGCCAGCGGCCGTCCCGCGAGACGGAGGCCACCGCGGTGGCGTCCTCGAATCCGATCGTGTTGAGGACCGCCTCGACCGCCGGGCGCGGCACGTCGGCCTCGGGGTCGGGACGCAGGACCGTCGACAGGGGCTGCGCCGGTGGTTCACCGCGCGGCGAGACGAGGACCTGGCCGCCCAGTGCACGCAAGCGGCCCTCGCCGTCGACCGTGGCGGTGAGGAAACCCGCGGAGAGCAACGCCGCCTCGATTCCGGCGCGATCGTCGTCCCCGAGGGTGTCGACGAACTCGACCGCCCGCCACAGCGGGACACCGTCGGTGCGCACGTGCCAGGGTGCCTGTTCCGGTCCCTCGCCGATCGCGTCGAGTGCCGCCTGTTCCCGGACGAGGTCCTCGCGCGCGGTCCGCGCCTCACGTTCGCGGCGCTCGCGATCGGCCAGGGCACCGACGAGGTCGCTCAGAGCGGACCGAGCGGCAGCCGCGGGCAGCGAATCCAGCTCGGCGAGTGCCGAATCGACGTCGACGTCCTCGGAGTCCGTGTCGCCGGCGTCGGTGGGGGACGAGTCGATCAGTGCGTCGAGTCGCGTGGACAGTCGGCGCATCAGGATGACCCGATCCCGATCGAGTTCCGGCAGCAGAGCCGTCGTGCGGTCGGCGGTGATCCACTCGCGCCACCGGTGCTGCAGACCGGCGGCGGCCGCACCGACACCGGCATCCGTCTCGGCGGCCTCGACGGCACGCTGCTCGGCGTCGCGGGCCGCGCGGTCGGCCGCCGCCTCGGCTTCCCGGACCGCATGCGCGGCGGCGTCGAGTCGACGCGCCTCGAGCAGTCGCCGACCCGCCTGGTCCCGCCGACGACGGGTCGCCTCGGCGGCACGCAGGATCGCGCCCCGGACCTCGTCGACGTGCCCGGCGTCGAGGGAGACCGTCGCGACCACCGGCCGCACCACCTGCTCGGTGGTGTCGTCGATGCCGGTGCGCACGGGCTCGAGCACAGCGGGTGGACGGTCGGCGGAGAAGTGCAGCGTGGTCGGCGCGGTGTCGTGCGGAAGACCCACCGACAGCAGGTCGCGACCTACCGTCGCAAGCCGTCTCGCGGCACGCGTGACCGAGCAGGTCAGTTCGTCGAGGAGGCGGGCCGCGTGGTCGGTGTGGCGCCGTTCCTGCAGGCGGCTGCGATCGGCGGCGGCGGTCGCGTGCTCGGCGGCGCGGCGGAGCGCATCGACGGCGAGCTGGCGCTGCGCGAGATCGTCCGCGGACCGGAACATCTCGTGGGTCTCCAGTCCGCGGATCGCGCGGTCGAGTTCGGCGACCTGGTCGCGGCGCTCCTTCAGGCGGGTGTCCACGGCGGCGGCCTGCGCGTCGAGGTCGGCCGCCTCGGCTTCCGCGACGGTGAGTGCGCGTCGCGTCTCGACGACCCGCTGCGCGAGGTCGCGCGCGGTCTCGGCGCCGGCGCGCAGCAGATCCGCAGCGTACTGCCGGTACACCTCGTGGAACCGCAGCACGTGTGCGTGCGCCGCTTCGAGACGGACCTGTTCCTGGCGGGTGTCACCGAGCAGGTCGAGGCGACCTCCCGCTTCGGCGAGCATGTTCTCCGTCAGCGGTGGCAGCGCATCCGACAGGATCTGAGGGAGGCGTCCCTCGTCGATGCGGTGGCCGACATCGGGTGAGCGCAGGGTGTGCAGCAGTTGCAACAAGCCGTCGTAGCGTTCGCGTCCCGTCTCCGCGTGCAGGCCGAACACCGACTTCCGCACGGTCTCGCGATGCCGCTCCGGATCACGGGTGAGGTTGTCGGCACCGACGAGTTCGGCGAGTCGCTCCCGCGAGAGCGGGATGCGGGCGTCATCGATGAGGTGCAACTCGGTGCCGACACGCAAAGGTGTCGTGAAGAAGTGCACGTCGCTGCGACGGGCGTCGGCGCGGTGCCGGACCTGCGCCCCGACGGTGAAATGTCCGCTGGGGCGCGCCAGTTCGAGCCAGAGATAGCCGACACGGTCGGTGGTGTCCGAGGCCCCGGTACGCATGAGTTCGTCGAGATCGACCTTCGCGGCGCCCGTCGCGTCCATGCGCCTGCGGTCGGCGTCGAGCAGGAAGGGCAGCAACATCTCGAGGGCGCGGGACTTCCCCGATCCGTTGGTGCCGCGCAGGATCATCCGCCCACCGGACAGGACGAACTCGACGTCCAGGTAGTGCCACACGTTCACGATGCCGGCGCGGTGGAGACGCCAGCGATCCGGGAAACGGGGTGGAGAGTTCTCGTCGAGGGCGGACGGGTCGGACGAGTGGGTCATCGACACTTGCTTTCGGCGGGGACGGGGCGGTAGCGGGCGGCGGGTGCGGTCAGTTCGATTCCGTTCTCGTGCGGGCGCGCCAGCCCGAGCCGGAAGAGCAGAGCGACGACGTCCCGGCGCAGGAGCGCGAAATCGCGGACATAGATGCTCTTCCAGGTGCGGGAACGCGCGGCGGCGAGATCGGCGAGAACCGAGTCGAGGGTGTGCGCGTCGACGTGCAATGTGGTCGCCGCCGAGTCGCCGAACCGTTCGGTGAGTTCGGCCAGGAGCAGCAGGCTGGCGTGCTTCAGGGTGCCCGACCCCGGGAACGCCTCGTCGGTGAGCACGCCGGCCGGGTCGTACGCGAGCGCACCCTCGGCACGCACCTCGAGCACGAGGCCGAAGTCGTCCTCCAGCATCCGGGCGAGCTCGTGCCGGTCGCGGGCGAGGATCGTCGCCGACTCGTCGTCCAGTTCGTCGCGCGCGACGAACGGGTCCTCGACGAGCCTGCGGTACAGGCGGAGAGCGGCGGGTTCGTGCTCGTGACGTGCGAGTGCCGCTGCGGGACCAGGCATCCCATGGAGGGGAGTGTCGAGCAGCTGGGAGAGCAGGTCGCGGTGGACGTCGAGATGCGGCCCGTCGCCCCTCACCTCGTCGCCGCTCACCTCGTCCCCGTGACCGGACTCGGCGATCACGCCCCATTCCTCGAGGACGCGCAGGGCCGCAGCGAAGTTCCGCTCCTCGGACACCGGGTCGCCGAACACGATCCCGTTCTCGCGCGCATCGGCGCGCACCTGCTCGAGCAGGTCGTCGACGGACACCCTCTCGCCGGTCCCGGGTTCGAGCAGTGCCGCGCACACCAGCGCGAGACACGCGTAGGTGATCGCGCCGAACTCGGTGCCGTCGGCGTGGCGGAGCGCCCGGTGCGGTGAGGTGGGCCCGAGCGGTGCCTTGATCAGACGGGCGAAGGTCGGTTCGACGACGAGCCGGTATCCGAGGCGGTCGGCGAACATCGACTTCAGGGCCGGGGCGTGGCGCCGAACGAGGTCGAAGGTCTCCCGTTCGCTCGCGGCGGTGACGATCGGCTGTTGCAGTAGCGCCCGCGCCGCGTCCCGCCGACCGGAGACGTCCCCGGACACCGTGCTCGCGTACGAGGTGCTCATGGCGCCGCCGCACTGTGATCGAGCGATGCCGTGACCGACGTGCGCAACGAGAAACCGTGCACGGTGAGATCGCCGTCGGGGGAGTGCACCACGGTGTCGGCGCCGGGCTCCGCCGTCAGCGACAACCCGACATCGGGATCGTCCACCTGCACCGGACCGTCGGTGGTGAGGTGGCCCGCGAGCGCGGCGGCGAGGACGTCGAGCAGGACGTCGCGCGCCTCCGCCGACAGGTCCGCTCCGTGCAGATCGCCCGCCGCACTCAGTTCGGCGACGGCGTCGGAGCGGCGGCGCGACTCTCGCCGGGCGAGTTCGTCGGCCCGGACCCGGCCGGGCATCGAATCGGGGAGTCGGCCGACGGCCCCGAGGGACGTGTGGTCGCCGCGTTCGCGCAACGACACGGGCACGACGACGGGATCGGCCCGCCACCACGACGTGCCTGCACCCACTCGCGGGTCGGTCTCGTCGGGGCCGAGCAGCAGGTGCCGGCTCGGGAAGGCACCGAAGGTCGCGGCGAACAACCGGTGGCCCTGCTCGTCGGAGGACTCGGTGAACCACCGGGCCAGGCGCAGGAGATCTGCGCGGTGCGAGAAGCCCGGTGTGCTCGCCATGATCCGCCGAGTGCGCACGAGCAGGCGGTTCAGCGCCTCCGCCGCTGCCTCGCGCATGCGGCGCGGGCCGGCGTCCTCGGCGTACCACTGCGCCAGTTCGTCCCAGTCGGTGCGACGGCGACCGGGGGACCCGGGCACGGTGTTCGGCAGGCCGGACTCGCGCAACGCGGCGAGCAGGGAGTCCAGACGCGGCCTGATCCGGTCGAGCCTGCCGGCGACGAGAGGGGCGAGGCGCTCGACGTCCGAACCGATGACGTCGACGTAGTCGAGGAGCAGGTTCTTGGTCTCTGCGTAATCGTCGACCGCCCCGGCGCGTTCGCGATCGGATGAGTGTTCGGGACGGCCGGAGTGCTCGAGACGGCTCAGGATCTCGGCGAGGTGCGAATAGAAATCGGCGACGCTGTCGGTGAACATCCGGTGGTGCGCGAACAGGGCGGTGACGTGGGCGGCCAGCTCGTCCCGATCGGGCACGTTCCCGTCGTCCACCAGCAGCTCCTCGATGCGGGCGAGCCCGTCCGCGACACAACGGAGCGACACGCGTGCCACGCCGCGCACGTCGTCGGAGGTGGAGAGAAGCCTGCCGGTCTCGCGGTGCACCCGCAGCCCGGCCGGTGTCGGCCGGTATCGGGCACGGACCTCGGTCGAGGCGGTCTCGGGAGCGCTCCGCCGGTGGGAGCCGCCACCGTCGGTTCCGCCGCTGGTGAGTGCGAGATTGCCCCACCGGACCAGGCTGCGACACCGGGCATCGACGACCGCGATGTCGAGCGCCACCCCGCGCCGCGCACACGAGACCGCGATATCGTCGGCGGACAGATCGGCGAGCAGGAGGTCGGTGAAGCAGTCCATCACCGCGAGGTACTCGTCCGCTTCGTCGGCGACGAGATGACGGAACAGGTCGCGACCGATGTGTTCGCCCATCCGACCCCTTCTCCCGAGTGCTGACGCCGTACGGACAGACAGGCTAGCCCGGTGAACGCCGAGCGGGGCGGACGAGTTCACCGGGTGCGCGCACGGGCTGTGGAGAGGCAGGCCGGAAATCGGCAGGACACCGCGCGGATTCGTGCCGTGCCTCACTCGCGTTTATAGTTGCCCTGTGCAACACAATCGGCAGGCCCGGCGGCCGTCTACGGACGGCGTTGCCCGCGTATACGAGGAGTTCGTGCTTCTCGTGCGCTTCCTGACGTCCGGAGCACGAACGCAGGACAGCGGACTCTCGCTGGTCCAGCATTCGCTTCTCGGCTTCATCTCCCGAAATCCGGGCTGCCGCGCCACCGACATATCCGAGGTCTTCGGTGTCCACCGCTCGACCGTGTCGCGCCAACTGCGTCACGCCGTCGATGCGGGCTGGGTCGAGGCGGGGACGGGTCCGGCACGTGCCGGACATCCGCTCCGGCTCACCGACCACGGAGCGACAGTTCTCGAAGGTGCGGTCGTGCGTCGTCTCGACGACGTCCGCGCCGGCCTCGAGGGCTGGGACGAGAACGAACTCGAACGCTTCGTGGATCTCCTGCGCCGCTTCCGCGCAGGAATCGATTCCGACGACCGGACTCCCGACCAGAACGATGGAGATTGCAGTGCGTGAGTACTCGACCCCGGCCCCGTTCACCATCGGTGACGACGAATCGGTCGTCCACACGGTGTTCACCCATGCGGAGAAGACTCCGCACCGCGTGATGTACTCCCGGCCGCAGGGTGACGACTGGGTCGCGGTCACTGCGCAGCAGTTCGCCGACCAAGTGAAGGCCGTCGCAAAGGGCCTGATCGCCAACGGTGTGCAGCCCGGCGATCGTGTCGGGCTGCTCTCGGCCACCCGCTACGAGTGGTCGCTGTTCGACTACGCGATCTGGACGGCCGGCGCGGTGTCGGTACCGATCTACGACTCCTCGTCCACCGAGCAGATTCGCTGGATCCTCCAGGACTCCGGGGCCGTCCTCGCCGTCGTCGAAACCGCGCGGCACGAGAAGCTCTTCGTCGACATGCCCGACACCCTCCGTCGCATCCTGCAGATCGAGGACGGCGCGGTGAACACGCTCGCGGCCGACGGTGCCGAGGTCGACGACGCCGAGATCACCACGCGTCTGGCCGGAATCCGTTCCGGCGGCCTGGCTTCCCTCGTCTACACCTCGGGAACCACCGGGCGACCCAAGGGCTGCATGCTCACCCACCGCAACTTCCTCGCCGAGGTCCGGTCCATCCTCACCTCGGACATCGGTATCGTCGCCAAGCCCGGCAACCGCGGCCTGACCTTCCTGCCCCTCGCGCACGTGCTGGCGCGCGCGGTGTCGCTCGCGCTCTTCGAAGCAGGCACGGCGCAGGCTCACTGGGCGGACTTCTCGACCGTCTCCGCGCAGTTTGCCCGGTACGCGCCGAACATCATCCTCGGTGTGCCGCGCGTCTTCGAGAAGGTGCGTGACGCGGCAGCGGGCAAGGCGGCGGCCGGCGGACCGGTCAAAGCGGCGATCTTCGATTTCGCCGAGCGCACCGCCATCGCCTACAGCGAATCGCTCGACCACGGCGGCCCCACCTTCACGTTGAAGGCCAAGCGCGCCCTCGCCGACAAGCTGGTCTACTCCAAGCTGCGCGAGGCCATGGGCAACGAGTGCTGGTACGCGATCTCCGGCGGCGGTGCCCTGAGTGCCCGTCTCGGTCACTTCTTCCGCGGCGTCGGCGTGCCGATCTACGAGGGCTACGGCCTCACCGAGACCACGGCCGCACACAGCGTGAACACGCCCGGCGCGCAGAAGATCGGCACCGTCGGGCGTCCCATGGGCGGGAACTCGGCGCGCATCGCGGATGACGGCGAGATCGAGCTGCGCGGCATGGTCGTCTTCGACGGCTACTGGCGAAACGACGAGGCCACTGCCGGTGCCTTCCACGACGGCTGGTTCCGTACCGGCGACCTCGGCTCGCTCGACGAGGACGGCTACCTGTCCATCACCGGGCGCAAGAAGGACCTCATCATCACCGCCGGCGGCAAGAACGTCTCACCCGGGCCGATCGAGGACCGCATGCGGTCGCACACCCTCGTCTCCCAGGCCGTCGTCGTCGGCGACGGACGCAGCTTCGTCACCGCTCTGGTGACCGTCGACCCGGACGTCTTCGAGAACTGGAAGACCGAGAACGGCAAGCCCAGCGGTGCGACGATCGCGGACCTGCGCCACGACGCCACGCTGCGGGACGCGATGCAGACCATCGTGGACGACGCCAACACCCTCGTCTCGCACAGCGAGGCGATCAAGAAGTTCGCCATTCTCGACCGCGATCTCACCGAGGAGTCCGGTGAGCTCACACCGACGCTGAAGATCAAGCGCAACGTCGTCACCGAGCATTTCGCCCACGAGATCGACGCTCTGTACGCGAAGTGATGCTTTAGGGGCGCGTACCCGAGCAGCGGCCGCCGATCCGGCATCCGGATCGGCGGTCGCAGTGTTCGTGTGGTGTCACTCCACCGGGGAGGTGTCTCCGGAGACCGCCCGGGCCAGTCGCGCGAATCCGTCGTGGTCGACGAGATCCTCGACGAGCACGACCTTGCCGCGGGCATCGGCGAGCGGAACCCGCCAGTTCGGATACTCGTCGACGGTGCCCGGCTGGTTCTGGCTGCGACGCTCGCCGGTCACATCTGACAGCGAAACGCCCACCAGCGCAGACGGACTCGCCGCGATCAGCCGGTGCAGCGCCTCGACCTGGCGATCGACGTCGGTCTCGCCTTCGTCGAGCAGACCCCGTTCGACCGCGAGCGCCAGAACCGAGTCGCGTTCGGCCGCCGCATCGGTGAGTTCGGCGTCGAGGTCGCCTTCGAGCAGGCCGAGCTCCGACCGCAGCCGGATGTGGTCGCCCGCAAGGTATCCCGCGGTGGGCGCGAGGTCGTGTGTGGTCACCGAGGTCAGGCACAGGGTGCGGTAGGTTTCCGGCCCGCGTGGGGAGTCCTCGTCGCGTTCGAACCACAGGATCGACGTCCCGGCGATCCCCCGCTCGGCGAGATACTCCTGCACCCACTCCTCGAAGACCCCGAGGTCCTCACCAACGACCACGGCGCCGGCGCGATGCGCCTCGAGCGCCAGGATGCCGACGAGTGCCTCGTGGTCGCTGCGGACGTACGCGCCGTCGGCGGGCGACATCCCCTCCGGTACCCACCAGGTGCGGAACAGTCCCAGGATGTGATCGGCCCGGACACCACCCGCGTGCCGCAACGCCGAGCGCACCACATCGCGGAAGGGGATGTATCCCAGCTCCGCGAGACGATCCGGCCGCCACGGCGGCTGATTCCAGTTCTGGCCGTTGCGGTTGAAGTCGTCGGCGGGGGCGCCCACCGTGACGCCCGACGCCAGCGCGTCGCCCAGCGTCCAGGCGTCGGCGCCGTGCGGACCGACACCCACTGCGAGGTCGTGCAGGATTCCGATATCGGAACCTGCTGCAAGCGAAGCAGTCTGAGCGTTCGCGAGCTGCTCGTCGCACAACCACTGCAGCCGGCGGTGGAAGTCGATCCGCGAGGCCAGTCGCTCGCGCAACCGGGTGACCTTCGGGTCGTCGGGGCTCGGAGCGCGTGACGCCCACCGGTCGGCGCGGTCGCCGAACTTCTCGTACAGCGCGCACCACAGCGCGAAGTCGTCGAGCGCCTGCCCGCCCTCGGCGCAGAACGCCTCGTACCGTGCGCGGCGGGCCGGGCCGAGCGGCACCCGGTACACGCGCTCGAGGACGTCGAGTTTCGCGCGGAAAGTCGCGTCCCGGTCGAGACGCCGCGCCTTCCGGTTCGCCTTCGCCGCGCGCTGCGCGTGCTCGTCGAGTTCCTTGCGGTGTTTCGCGGGGAGGTAGGCCACCTCCGGGATATCCTCGATCCGCAGGTACAGCGGGTCGACGAAACGCCGCGACGACGGCAGATAGGGCGACGGTTCGTGCGGGGGCACGGGCTCGGCCGCGTGCACGGGGTTGATCAGGACGAAGTCGCCGCCGTAACCGGCCGTGATCGCCGCCAGATCGGCCAGGTCGGCGAAATCACCGATGCCCCACGACCTGCGGCTGCGTACCGAATAGATCTGGGCCGCAAGGCCCCAGCGCTTCTTCTCGAGCAGCCGGTCGGCGGTCGACAACCGGCGCGGGGTCACGACCAGGACCGCGGTGGTCTCGATGTCGTTGCTGCGGGCGTGCACGACATGCCAGCCGAGGGACAGCCGCGGAACGGCGAAGGTCGCGCGGCCCACGAGCCGGCCGTCGACCGTACGCGGGTCCACCCACACGTCGAGTTGCTCGACATCGACCTCCGCCCCGTCCTCGGCGACGACCCACACCGACACCGGGTCGCCGTGCGGCACATGCACCGGGAACGTCCGGTCGTCGCCCTCGACGACCACGAGCGCGGGCGGGAGCATGCAGCGCCACGGGCGGTCGTCGAAGTCGGCGAGCGATGCCACGACCTCGTCGTCCGTCCCGGCCGGGACGTCGAGCGCGGCGAGTACGCGCCGCAATGTCTCGTCGGAGACATCGTGGTCGCGTCCCCCCCATCCCGTGTAGGTGGTGGTGATGCCGTGCTTTCCGGCCAGTTCGCGCAGCTTCGCCGAGGACGTCACGGTCCTGAATCATGCCAGCAAAACGACTCGGGGGCAGCGTGCGGAACATAGGGTCGACAGGGTGACCGCTCTCGACATCGCGCACGGCGACATCACCACCATCGCGGTGGATGCGATCGTCAACGCCGCGAACTCCTCCCTGCTCGGTGGCGGGGGAGTGGACGGTGCGATCCACCGGGCCGGAGGCCCGGAGATCCTCGCGGCCTGCCGCGAACTCCGCGCGACCTCGCTACCCGACGGACTCGAACCGGGCCGTGCAGTGGCGACAACCGCGGGGCGTCTCCCGGCGCGATGGGTGATCCACACCGTGGGCCCGGTGTGGTCGGCGCACGAGGACCGATCCGGGATCCTGCGTTCGGCGTACCACAACAGTCTGCTCGTCGCGCACGATCTCGGTGCCCGTACGGTGTCGTTCCCGCTCGTCTCGGCCGGCGTCTACGGCTGGCCGCTCGACGACGCCGCCCTGCAGGCCGTCACCACCATCCGGGAGACACAGACGGGCGTGGAGACCGTCGTACTCGTCGGCTTCGACAACGCCGCTGTCGACGCGCTCCGTCGCGCCGTGTCCCGGGCGGGATCGGCTCAGGAGTAATCGCCGAAGCCGTCGAAGAGGGTCGGTTCGTCGGGGTTGTCGAACAGTGCGGGCTGCTCGGGCGCCGACTCACGGCCGGCGCTCGGCTTCGACGCGCGTGAGCCGGCCGAATCGGTGCCCTCGCCCTGTTCGAGGAACTGCAGGGCCTCCGCGAGCGAGCGGCTCGTCGCCTCCCATTCGAGTGCCCGCGCCCGTGCCTCGCGAGCACCGTCGGTGTTGAGCGCCGCCTCGCGGGTCTGCGACTCGCCGTCCCACCACACCTGCAGTTCGGTGCTGATGGTGAGGAACCGCCGCAACTGCTCGGGATTGCGATCGCCGATCGCCGCGACGGTGCTCGCGGCGACATCGGTCGCGCCGTCGAGATGGAAGTCGCGCACCGCGAGCAGGGCCACCGGCAGATCGTCCTCGGCGTCGGGTAACTGCGAGACGTCGCCCCAGGGCGGATCGGCCGCACCACCCGTCGCCCCGTCGAATCCCTGATCGCGCAGCAGCGAGCCACCGATATGGGTGGCGAACGAACTGTCGACGGTGTCGAGGAACCGAGTGATGGTCTCGAGCGATCCGAGCAGGTGCGCCGGAGCGAACGGCGCGGCCGGAACGTGGTCGACGATCGCGAGGCGGTCGTCGACCAGCACGAACTTCAGGTGCGGCCACCGGCGGTTGAGGTCGACGCAGATCTCGGCGGCCCGCGTGCGTCCGGTGATGGAATGGACGATCGGTGCGAACAGGTCGACGGTGCCGCCTCCGGGGCCGACACCGACGAACACCAGGACCCCGGCGATCCGCAGGACGAGATCGCCGTCCTCGTCCCAGGCGGGCAGATCGTCGATCCGCTCGTGCAGGGTGGATTCGATCAGTTCGCGCACGTGGTCGTCGCCGCTGGGGACGACCGCGAGCGGCACCTCCGGGGCCTGCGTGCGACCGGCCTGCGGCGTCTCGGGCACGAGGAACGAGGTGAGCTCGGCGACCGAGCGCTCCGTCCCGAATGTCTCGGCCCGCAGGAAGAGGGGATGGGGAACGCCCCACACCGAGCGCAGGGCACGCACGGCGATGACGGCGAGCTGATCGGCCCAGCTGCCCGGACGATCGATCCAGAACGCCGGGGATCCGTCGTCCTCCGGATCGTCCGGTCCGCGGGAGGGCGCCTTCAGCCCGAGTTCGAGGAGCATCTGCTCGTCGACCGGCGTGAGGTGCCGGTCGGGGGCGAGGTGGGCGTTGGACGGGACCTCGCAGCGGACGAGCCGGTCTCCCCACGCGTAGAACTGCACGCACGGCCCCGCCGGGCCGCCGGCCTCGTCGGTGAAGGGTTCGAGGACCAGGCCGTCGCCGTCGCTCATGGCCGCGACATGGTCGGCCAGGCGCGTGCGGAACTCGCGCCAGGCCGCATCGACGTCCTGGTCGAACCGGGTCTGCGCGTCGGCCATGATCGGACCCCCTTCTCTGTGCGGTCGAGCCGAGAGAAAGACTAGTCGCCGGTACCGACAGGCCTTCCTCCGCTCGGTCGCACGAGTGACAGCTCGCGGGAGCGCACGGTGCGCGGTCGCCGGCGGCCCGCGCGAGCGCACGGTTCTCGGCCGCCGACGGCCCGCCGGAGTGTTCCGATCCCGGCGAGCGAAACCGTGTCGATCCGTCCGGAGATGGTCGACCATCGACGCATGATCGACGCCATCATCCGTCTCGTCCGGACGCTGCCGGCCCGCATCCCCGCAGTACAGTCGGCAGATCCGTTCGTGGGGATCGCCGCCATATCGGCCGGGGTGGCCGAATGCACCGCAGATGCCGTGGCGGACTACGCGATCCGCGTGTCGATATGACCGTCAGCGACGGGACGGAGATCGACACCGACGTCCTCGTGCTCGGCGGGGGACCGGCCGGTACCTGGGCAGCGCTCGCGGCCGCCCGGGCCGGGAGTCGCGTGGTCCTCGCCGACAAGGGCTACTGCGGGACGAGCGGCCCGACCGCGTCCGGCGGCAACAACCTCTGGTACCTGCCGCCCGGACCCGAGCGCGCCGCGGCCGTCGACCGCCGCCACATCGAAGGGGGACTGCTCTCCGATCCCGCCTGGATGCACCGGGTGCTCGACGAGACCTATCGACGCGTCGACGACCTCGCCGTCCACGGCCGTTATCCCTTCGGCGTGGACCCGGAGACCGGACGTCGCCGGGGCAGCAGCTTGCAGGGACCCGAGTACATGCGGCGGATGCGCCGCCTCGTCCACCGCGCCGGCGTGCGCATCCTGGATCAGTCGCCCGCTCTGCAGCTGCTCGTCGACACCGACGGTGCGGTGGCCGGCGCGACCGGTGTCCACCGCCGGCAGGGGTACGAGCCGTGGACGGCGCGTGCCGGTGCGGTCGTCCTCGCCACGGGAGGCTGTGCCTTCCTCTCCGGCAGCTTCGGTACCGACGTCGACACCGGCGACGGTCACCTCATGGCCGCCGAGGCCGGTGCCGAGTTCTCCGGGATGGAGTTCTCCTCGGCCTACGCGCTCGCGCCTTCCTGGAGTGGGCACACGAAGGGACTGTTCATGCAGTTCGCGACGTTCTACGACGACGCCCGTGTGCGGCTCGGCGACGACCGCGCGACCGCCATGCGGTACCTGCTCGACGGTATCCCGGTCCACGCCCGTCTCGACCGGGCACATCCCGACCACCGCGAAGCGATGCGTCGTTCCCAGCCCAACTACTTCCTGCCTCTGGACAAGGCCGGGATCGACCCGTTCACCGAGATGTACCCGGTGCGGGCGGTCCTCGAGGGAACGGTGCGCGGTACCGGTGGCCTACGGATCACCGGGACGGACTGCAGCACGACGGTCCCTGGTCTGTTCGCCGCCGGCGACGTCGCCACGCGCGAGCTGATCACCGGGGGCCGCAGCGGTGGAGGCAGTCACAACGGGGCCTGGGCGATGTCGTCGGGTTCGTGGTCCGGGGCGGCCGCCGCAGAGTTCGCCCGGAACCGCGGTGTCCCGGACGTGGCGAGACCGATCGGCGGGGTCGGCCTCGAGGGTGACCCGGACCGCGCCGCGACCCGCGCGATCATCGGCCTGGTGCAGGAGCACACGCTCCCGCTCCGACGTAGTTTCCGGCGGACGGCCCGCAGTCTCGAGGACAGCATCGCCGCACTCGACGACGCGTGGACCGCGGCGCCCGTCGTGCTCGGCGGACGAGGGCGGGAGCTGGTACGAGCCCGGTCCGGTGCCGCGCTCCTCGCCGTCGCCCGGTGGGTGAGCCGCACCGCCCTCGCGCGTACGGAGACGAGGGGCATGCACGTGCGCACCGACCACCCGGACACCGACCCCGACCTGCAGTACCGCCTCGTGACGAGCGGTCTGGACCGCGTGGACGTCCGTTCCGAAGGACACCTCGTGCGACGAGGAGCGAACCGATGATCGAGGTGATCGTCGCGGAGCGGTGCATCTCGTGCGACATCTGCATCGCGGTGTGCCCGACCGACGTCTTCGAGCGTGCACCCGACGGGCTTCCCGTTGTCGCGCACCAGGAGGACTGCCAGACCTGCTTCATGTGCGAGGTCAACTGCCCCGCCGACGCTCTCTACGTCGCACCCTATTCGGCTGCGGTGAGCGAGGATTCGCCACACCGGGACGTCGATGCGCTCACGGAGTCCGGTGCGCTCGGGCGCTACCGCGCCGTCGTCGGATGGGGTCGGGGACGACGAGCCGGTGCCCGTGAGGACCGCAACGACCTGTTCACGGGCCGGGCCTGAGGGCAGCGGCACCCGGGGAGCGGGTTCACCGCAGTTCACGCACGAAGCGGCCGATCTCGGCGATCGCGCGGCCGCTCTCCGGGACGACCCCCGCCGCGGCCTGGAAGGCGTGCACCTGTTTCTCCCACACCTGGAGTTCGGCGGAGACCCCGGCGAGTTGCAGTCGCCGGGCCATCAGCTCGGCGTCGACGTAGGTCATCTCCTCGGATCCGGTCTGGATGAGTGCGGGAGGCATCTCCGACAGATCGAGATCGACGGGGGAGGCGACCGGTTCGGCGCCTTCGCCGCCGAGGCGTTCGGCGCGTTCGACGAGGGTGGACAGCACAGCGACGGCGCGTCGCGGGAAGACGGCACACCGGTGCGAGTTGGGATGGTCGAGTTTGCCCCGCGGGTCGAGATCGGTGAGGGGCGACAGCGCGACGGTGCCGGCCGGGCGGCCGATGCCGAGTCGTACGGCTTCGTGGGCGACGGCGAAGGTGAGGAAGCCGCCGGCGGAATCCCCGGCGATCACGACACGCTCGGCCGGGTGGCCGTGCGCCACGAACCAGCGCAATCCGTCGAGGCCGTCCTCGACCGCGCGCCGGATCGGATGGCGGGGCAACATGCGGTAACCGACGGCCAGGACCGGCGCGCCGGTGGTGGCGGAGATGCGGGAGACCAGATGGCGGTGCGTGGTGAGGCCGCAGCACAGGAACGCGCCGCCGTGCAGGTACAGGACGGCGGTGCCGTCCATACCGCCGCCGACGGCGGTGCCGTCCATACCGACCTGCGCGGCGGTGCCGTCCATATCGACCTGCGCGGCCGGGGGTGCGGCACCCGGCGCCCAGAGCAGTTCCGCCGGGCACATCGGTAGGTCGACTCGCCGGCGGTGTGTGCCGGGCACGGGCACGAGAGGGAACGCGAGGTGGTCTATCGCCGACGCCGGCCAGGGGAGGGTCGGGGCGTACGACCATGCCTCGATGAACGGCCGCACGGTACGGCGCACCGAGAAGGACAAGACACGGGACCGAGTGCTCACCCCCGCGAACTCGCGCGTGGTCGCGTGGTGCGTGGGCAGAGGGAGCAACTCGGTGCGGGCGACGCTCATGACCGGCACCTCCTCGGTCTGCCCGGAGTCGTGGTCGGACCCGGTCGGGGTGGCTGCACGAACTTCGGATTTACGAGGATACGCCCGTTCATCCAGGTCGCGAGGGTTTGCTGAGCAATCGTTGTGGTCCTGGTCTCAGAGTGACGATTCCGGGCGGAGGCGGGTTCTCGGCGATGTACCTTCTGTCAGGTACCGGCAGTGCAAAAAGTTTTCCGGACCTTCTACACATCCCGTACTTTTCGGGCCACACTGACTGTATGTTTCGACTGCGGCGCGCGGCCCGGCGTCGCTCCTGGGGGACGAACGAAGGCGAGATGTTGCGTAAATTCGACGTTGCAAGCATGAGTGCCGACCAGATCACCGCGGCGGACCTGCCCCGGATGGTGGCGGACGCCGCGGCATGCGAGCCCGACCGGATCGCCGTGGCGCACGGCATGGACACCACCACCTACGCCCGCTTGCACGATGAGGTCGTCAAGCTCGATGCGGCCATGGGGATCCTGCTGGGACAGGCCTCGCTCGTGCCCATCGCGCTCGCCACCGTCTTCCCGGCGCTGGCCGACTCGGCGCGCGGCGACCTGCGCAACGTGCTCGACGCACTCGTGATCGACCTCGTCGACTGCGTGGCCCCCGCGCCTCTTTCCGCGGCCGGCTGACGAACCGCCCGGTATCCACCATCATTGAATCGGTAGGTCGACGAACGAAGTGATCGGTGCTGCACGACAGTACCGGTTCGGGTGGGAGGTCACATGGACGACGACACGCTCACCGTCGCCTGCAAGTACGGCGAAGTCCGGGGGTATCGCGACGGCGAGGTCTACGTCTGGAAGGGCATCCCGTACGCGGCCCCGACCGGTTCCCGGCGGTTTCGGGCGCCGCTACCGCCGGAACCGTGGGACGGCGTCCTTGACGGCGCACGGTTCGGACCGATAGCTCCGCAGAGCCGACAGAGCCCGATCGGGATCGACCCCGAGATGACGTTGAGCGAGGACTGTCTCTCGCTCAACATCTGGGCGCCCTCGCCCGACGGACGCCGACGCCCCGTCATGGTCTGGATCCACGGTGGCGCCTACGTGCTCGGTTACTCCGGTCAGAAGATCTACGACGGCCGAAACCTGTGCGAGAGCGGCGATGTCGTGATCGTCACGATCAACTACCGGCTCGGCGCGCTCGGCTTCCTCGACCTGTCGTCCTTCTCCACGCCCGGGACCACCTTCGAATCCAACGTCGGCCTCCGGGACCAGATCGCCGCCCTCGAATGGGTGCGCGACTGCATCGCCGACTTCGGTGGCGATCCGGACTGCGTGACGCTCTTCGGCGAATCGTCGGGTGCGGGGTCGATCACCACGCTCATGACGGTCCCGAAGGCCAAGGGCCTCTTCCATCGTGCGATCGCCCAGTCGCCGCCCGCCACCTCGGTGTACGGCAGCGACCGTGCCGCGACCGTTGCACAGCGCTTCCTCGAGATCCTCGACCTGTCGCCGTCCCGGGCCGCCGAACTACTCACGATGTCGACCGACACGCTGGTCGAGGCGTCGGAGGTGCTCGTCGCCGAGACTCCGACGAAGGTGCCGGGGACGCTCGCCATGACACCGGTCGTCGACCGCGGCCTGGTGCCGAAATATCCGGTCGCGGCCTTCCAGAAGGGGCTGTCGCACCGGATCCCGCTGATCATCGGCTCGAACAAGGACGAGCCGTCCATCTTCCGCTTCATGAAGTCCCCGCTGATGCCCGTCGACGACACGGCGGTGCAGGCCATGTTGGCGGCGTTGGCCGACGACCGGACGGATCTGCCTGCCGAGCGACTCGCCGAGATCGTCGCGGCGTATCCCGACCTGCCCAAACCCATCGGGGCGATGGCGCTCTCGCGCGACGCCGGTTTCCGCATGCCGGTGCTGTGGGTCGCCGAAGCACACAGCGCGCATTCGCCGACCTGGGTGTACCGCTTCGACCACGCCACCCCGATGCTCAAGGCCGCCCGGATCGGAGCCGGGCACGCGACCGAATTGCCATATGTCTTCGGAAATTTCGGCACTCTCGGCCGGGATCCGTCCTTCTGGCTCGGCGGCCGCAAGGCCGCCGGTGAGGTCTCCGGTCGCGTGCGGCGGCGCTGGTTCGCGTTCGCGCACCACGGTGTGCCGGCGGCACTGGACGGCTCGAAGCACTGGCCGCAGTACGAGGCGGAGGAACGCTCGACCCTGCTCATCGACTCCACGGACAGGGTCGAGTCGGATCCGGACGGCGAGATGCGCCGGGTCTGGGGTACCGAGGTCATGGCCTTCACCTGAGCGCGCCCGCGCACCGGTGCGGCACGTGCTCCGATGGCACATGCCGTGAGATGACACATACGGTGCGTTGACCGGGTTGAACACGTGTGCAATCCTTGAAACGTGCATTCAACCGCCGCCGGTGACGACCTCACCACCCGTGCACGGATCCGCGACGCTGCCATCCGGTGCATCGCCGCGTACGGGGTCGGCGTGCCGCTGCGGACCATCGCCGCCGAGTGCGGCGTCAGCGCCTCGCTGATCGTGCACCATTTCGGATCCCGCGCCGGATTGAAGGAACACTGCGACCGGTACGTGCTCGACGGGATCCGGCAGGCGAAGAGTGCCGTCCTCGACCCGAAGGTCGGACCGGCCGCGCTGAACGACCAGATGGAACACATCGAGAACTACGCGACCACGGTCGCCTACCTCTTCCGCACCCTCCGGACCGGCGGCGCCCCCGCCGCCGACTTCCTCGACCGGCTCGTCGCCGACACCGAGGCCTATCTCGAGGAGGCTGTGGCCGCCGGAACCGTGCGGCCCAGCCGGTTCCCCTCCGAACGAGCACGTGCCCTCATCTCGTTCAGCGTCGGCGCCGTGCTCATGGACCTTCCCGGTCCCGACGAATACCTCGACCTCGAAACCTTTCCTGCCAGGCTGCGCGCCTACACCGAACGCCTCGCGCTGCCGATGCTCGAGCTCTACACCGAGCCGTTGCTGACGGACTCGACCCTTCTCGACGCCTGTCTGGCAGCGCGTGAGGCACCCCCCGACTCCTGACGGAGGAGAGATGGACACCGCTCTTATCGAAATCCGCGACATCGTCAAGACATTCGGAACCACCAGAGCTCTCGACGGGTTCTCGATGACCGTCGAACGCGGCACCGTCGCGGGATTCCTCGGACCGAACGGCGCCGGCAAGTCCACGGCGATCCGCGTGCTGCTCGGAATGCTGCGTGCCGATTCCGGCACCGCCCGTGTCCTCGGATTCGACCCGTGGACCGACGCCGTCGCGATCCACCGCCGACTCGCGTACGTGCCCGGCGACACGAATCTGTGGCCCACCCTCACCGGGGGCGAGATCATCGACGTCCTCACCCGCATCCGCGGGGGAGAGGCGCGCACGCGTCGTCGCGCCGAACTCCTCGAACGGTTCGAACTCGACCCGACGAAGAAGGCCCGCACCTACTCGAAAGGCAACCGGCAGAAGGTCGCACTCGTCGCCGCCCTCGCATCGGACGCCGAGCTCTACCTGCTCGACGAACCCACCTCGGGTCTCGACCCGCTCATGGAGGCGGTCTTCACCGACGAGGTGCGAGGGCTCCGCGACCGCGGCGCGACCGTGCTGCTGTCCAGCCACATCCTCGCCGAGGTCGAGAAGCTCTGCGACACGGTGACGATCATCCGGGCCGGACGCGACGTCGAGACCGGCACCCTCGCACAACTGCGGCACCTGACCCGCTCGTCCGTGCGGGCCACGACCGCCGCCCCTGCCGAGCGACTGGCCGGGCTCTCCGGAGTCCACGACCTCTCCACCGACGACGGCAGGCTCGCGTTCGACGTCGACAACACCGCCCTCGCACCGGTCCTGCAGGAACTCGCCGGACTCGGCGTCGAGAACCTCACCATCACACCCCCGTCGCTCGAAGAGCTGTTCATGCGGCACTACGGCGACACCTTCGACACCGGTGACGGGAACGGTGCCGGTGCCGTGGAGGAGGTGTCCTCACGATGACCACGACGACACCGACAGCAGTGCCGACCCCGAGCGCTACCTCCGCGACGTCCGCGGCACCGTTCACCGGGCTCGGCACACTGCTGCGGTTCTACCTGCGGTTGGACCGCGTGCGGATCACCGTCTGGACCCTCGCGCTCGCCCTCACGGTGTGGTCGACCGTCCTCAGCCTGGCCGCGGTCTATCCCGACGAGGCCTCCCGGCAGGCCCGCGCGGCCCTGCTGGAGAATCCGGCAGCCGTGCTCATGACGGGACCGGCCTACGGGATCGACAACTACACGCTCGGGGCGATGACTGCGAACGAGCTGAGTCTGACCGTCTTCGTCGCGACGGCGATCATGAGCATCCTGCTCGTCGTCAGGCATACCCGAGCGCAGGAGGAATCCGGCCGGCTCGAACTCCTGCGGGCTCTGCCCGTCGGGGCCTACGCCCCGCCGGCGGCCGCCCTGCTGTTGGTCTCGGTCGCGAATCTCGTGGTGGGTACCGGCATCACCGTCGCGCTCATCGCCGGCGGACTCGATGTCGTCGGCTCGATCGCCTTCGGTGTGGCCTCCGCCGTCACCGGGGTGCTCTTCGGCGCAGTCGCCGCGGTGACCGCCCAGTTCGGCGAGCACTCCCGCTCGGCCACGGGCACCGCGCTCGCAGTGCTCGCCGCGGCCTTCTTCGTCCGCGGAGCCGGCGACATCATCGAGGCCACCGGGTCGTGGCTGTCGTGGCTCTCGCCGATCGCCTGGGCCCAGCAGACCCGGCTCTACGTCGACGAGCGGTGGTGGCCGCTGCTGTTGTCCGTCGCCACGACGGTCGTGCTGCTCACCGTCGCCGTTGCGCTGTCGCGGCGCCGCGACCTCGGAGCCGGTCTACGGGCGCCGAAACCAGGCCCCGCCGAGGCCGATTCCGCGTTGCTCGGTCCGGTGGGGTTGATCCGGCGCCTGCTGCGCGGAGCGTTCGTGGGATGGCTGACGGGACTGGTGCTGTTCGGTGTCGCGATGGGCGCCCTCGCCAGTTCCGTGGAGGATCTCATCGACGAGATGCCTCAGGTGCTGGACATGGTCGGCGTGGATCCCGACGCCCTCACCGCCTCCTTCGCCGGGATGATGCTGATGTTCCTCGCCCTCGGCGCCACCGCCTTCGGTGTGTCCGCGGTGGTGCGAATGCGCAGCGAGGAGGACGGCGGACGGTCCGGTCTCGTGATCATCACCGGAACCGGGCGCAGCGCATGGCTGTCCGCGGCACTCGGTGTGATCGTCGTCCAGACGGTCGTGGCGCTGCTCGTCTCCGGCGCCGCGACCGGACTGGGGGTCGCATTCGCGGTGGGCGACTGGGCGTGGGTGCTGCGGATGATCGCGGCGTCCCTGGCCTACGCGCCGGCGGCGATCCTCGTCGTCGCCGTGGCGTTCGCGCTGCTGGGCTGCGTGCCGCGCGCGACCGGGCTGGTGTGGGTGCTGGTGGTGTGGACGGTGTTCGTCGCGTGGCTCGGCGAGATGCTCGACCTACCCGACGAACTCGTCGCACTGTCTCCGTTCTCGCACATCCCGCTGGTGCCCGCAGAGAATGCGACGGCGATGCCGCTGATCATCCAGGCGGTCGCGGCGGTGCTGCTCGTCGCAGCGGCGATCGTGGGTTTCCGCCGCCGCGACGTGCAGGTGTGACGGATCAGTTGCGGTATTCGGGATGTTCGGAGACGAACTTCTCGACGTACGAGCAGGACGTACCGATCTTCAGTCCCTGCTTCTTGGTCTCGTCGAGGGCGTGCTTCACCACGATCCCGGCGAGGCCCTTACCGCGGAACTGCGGGTCGGTGACGGTGTGGTCGAAGTCCCGCAGGTCGCCGTGCTGCGTGTAGTCGGCGTAGGCCGCGAGGTCGTCGCCGAGATAGAGCGCGAAGCGGGCCTTGTCGGCGTCGTGCTCGATCCGGGGTTCGGTGCCGTCGATGTTCTGCGTCATGATGTCACCGTACTCGGGGCGTGCTCTGGAGGAGTGTCGACGACGATCGCGTCGTCGTCGGTCAACGCCACGTGCTCGACGCCGTGCTCGCGCAGGTACAGCAGGGTCCGCTGTATCCCGTCGTCGGCCAGCAGCGAGTCGCCGGCGTGCGGCACGATCGCGTGCTCGACCCAGCCGAGTCCGTCCCACACCACCGGGATACCGCAGGTCGCGGCGACCTCGTCGGGGTCGTCGGAGAACTCGATGCCGCGCAGCGACGGTGTCGCGACACAGGCCCCGGCGCTGTATCCCCCGTACACGAGACGGTTGCTGCGCACCAGATCCGTGAGCACGGCGTCGCCTCCACTGCGGGCCAATTGCGCTCGCAGGACGAAGGTGTTGCCGCCGCGCACCCACACGGACGTGAAGCCCGACAGTCGCTGCCGCAGCGAGTCGGGATCGTCGAGGTGATCGCGCAGATCCACCTCCTCCGGAGCGAAGCCGAGCGACCGCAGCGGGCCCATCTCGCTCGTGACCGCCGCCGCGCGGGCGGAGGCCGGCCACGCGTCGGCGGCGTTGGCGATCACCGCGATCCGGCCCGGCGCCGCCAGACGGACGAAGGTGTCCGGGTCGGCGCCGAACCGGTAGGAGGCCAGGAACAGCCGCACGACGTCAGATCGTGAACGCGAGGTTGTCGACGATGCGGCGCCCGACCTCGGTGTCGCCGCCGAGGGTGATCTCGTCGATTCGGTCCTCGGCGCGCACGCGTCCTCCGGCGAGCCGAACGAACAGTCCCGAGTCCATCGCGATCGTCGTGGTGGCCGGTTCGGAGTGGGCCGGGACCTCGGTGGCCCGTCCGTGCACCTCGACGTGGACGGTGCGTGCGAGGGGACCGGAGAGCTCGATCGTGATGCGTGCTCCCTCGGGGGCCTTGCCGCGCTTGCCCACAATGAACGGAACCGCACCGAAGACCTCCGCGGATCCGAGTTCGGCACGCGGGCCGCCCTCGCTGCCCGTCCTGCCGAGAGCGTCGCAGATGTCGAGTTCGTGGAGCCAGCAGTCGAACACGCGGATCCGCATGAAGCGTCCGTAGGGCGCCGGCCCGACGGGAGTGTTCGACTGCTTCCCGAAGTCCGCCTGGGTCATCGCGCCGAGTTGCTCCGTGCGTAGGGCGACGATCTCCCGGTAGCGCTCGAGCACGTCCGGGCCGGGAACGGGACGCAGCGACTCCACCCACAGTTCGTTGAAGGCCGCGATGTCGTTGCGGACGTGGTCGAACGAGCGCACGTCGCGTTCGATGCGCGGCGCTTCGATGCCCGCGAGCATCGACTCGGTGCCGATGAGATGCGCAGTGATGTCCTTGACCGTCCATCCCGGTAGGCAGGTGGCGGTGGTCCACTCGTCCTCGGTCGGTCCCGAGAGCAGATCGTCGAGCACGGCGAACTGCTCGAGCAGCAGCGGCCGGATCGTGTCGATCGGGAACTCGGCAGCGGAGGTATCGGGGGTGGTGTCGGGCTGCGATGTCACTGGTGCTCCTCGGCGGTGAGACGTTCGAGACCGGCGCGGATGAGTGCCGCGGTGGTCTCGGGGTCGTGGGGTCGACGGCGGACCAGACCGATACCCATCCGGACACGATCGCCGTTCCAGCGGGGCAGGACGTGCAGATGAGTGTGGAAGACGGTCTGGAAGGCTGCCCGTCCGTCGTTCAGGACGAGATTGGTTCCGTCGGTGGCGAGTTCGGAACGGGTCATCGCCCGGGCGATCCGCTGTCCGGCGCGGAAGACGGCCGCGCCCGACGCCGGATCGAGGTCCTCGAGGCGTGCGGCGTGCACGCGCGGGATCACGAGGGTGTGCCCGCGCGCGATCGGCCGGATGTCGAGGAAGGCCACGACCTCGTCGTCCTCGTACACCCGTGTCGCCGTACCGCTGCCGTCGGCTATGGCGCAGAACACACAGGAACTCACCGGGTCACCTTAACGCGGTGTGTCGGTCCCGATCCTCAGCGCGTCGACGAGGGCGGGAAGACCCACGGCGGCCGTGGTGCGCCAGGCGTGGTCGACCTGATCGCTCAGATCGGTCTCGCGCGGATCGATCTGTACCACCGGCACGCCGTGACTGCGCGCGAGCGACGGCAGGCCGGCCGCCGGGTAGACGACGCCCGAGGTGCCGACGACCAGCAGCAGGTCGGCCTCGCGCAGGGACTCGGTCGCGGTCTCCCACGGGTCCTGCGGCAGCATCTCGCCGAACCACACGACGCCCGGCCGGCCGTCGCCTCCGCATGCGGGGCACGACGGCGGATCGAGACGGGCGACGGGATCCTCCGGCGGATCGGGGAGGTCGACGGCACGCTCGCACCGGCTGCACCGCGGGGCGAACAGGCTCCCGTGCAGATGGGTGACCTCGTGGCTTCCGGCCCGCTCGTGGAGGTCGTCGACGTTCTGCGTCACGATCTGCACGTGGGCCGCCCGTGCCCAGTCGGTGAGGGCCCGGTGTCCGGCATTGGGCTGTACACGCCGGACGAGCGCGACCCGCCACTGATACCAGGCCCAGACCGTCGCGGGATCGTCCGCCCACGCCGCTGGTGTGGCGAGGGCAGTGGCGTCGAAGTTCTCCCACAGTCCGGTCTGCGCATCGCGGAAGGTGGGGACACCGCTCTCGGCGGACATCCCGGCGCCGGTGAGGACGGCGACGCGGCGGGCCGAGCGGGCGAGGTCGAGGACGGGTTCCGGCACGTTCATGGGGCCAGGTTAGGTGCTCGGGTCAGGAGGGATCCGGGATCGGGTGCTCCCTGCCGCATCGCGGGCACGGTTCCTCCTCGGAGGTGAGCATCGCCCCGCAGTCGGGGCAGAGGAGATGGAGCCAGCAGACCGGGTCGCCGCCGAGGTCGGCCGTGCCGGGGTCGTCGTCGACCGTGAAGTCGGCGGGCGTGTCGTTCGCGGGGTCCTTCCGAGGTTCGTGTGTCACGGACACCCCCCTACGCGGGCTGCCGGACGAGCGCAAAGGCCGGGTCCGGTGACCGAGTATCTGAATCGATTCCGAAGTGTTCTGAATCGGTACACACCGCCGTTCGGTACACACGGAACGAATCTGTTTGCACTCCGCCTTCTTTCGCATCGGGGGCCGCTCCCGGGCCGTTTTCGGGACCGATTCCGATCGTCCTGCACGGTCTTGCTCACCGGAGGAAAATGGCATTTGTGAGGTGAGCTGCCTCACAAACTTGCGCCGTCTTGCTGTTCGGACTCGATTCAGATGATCTGACCAGGTTGCGAGGTCACGGGAGGGCACGGTAGGTCTGCTTAAGCCTTTCAGTGCATGACAGGCCGTCACATGGCCTTCGATAACGCATCTTTCGCCGCCGATCGCGGCACGACGCGCACTTTCATCGACGCAGGAGTCAAGAATTGAGTACCGAAGGATCGAACACGGGGAGCGGAGCGCACCGCCGTCCGACCGTCGGCGTGGTTCGTGAGACGAACGACGGGGAACGGCGGGTCGCGCTCGTGCCGAAGATCGTGCCCTCCTTGATCGGCAAGGGTCTCGACGTCGTCGTCGAGTCCGGTGCCGGCCAGGGCGCGCTGATTCCGGATGCGGCCTACAAGGAAGCCGGCGCGACCGTCGGCGACGCCTGGTCCGCCGACATCGTCGTCAAGGTCGCTCCGCCGAGCGACGCCGAGATCGCCCACCTGAAGTCCGGCCAGCGCCTGATCGGCTTCCTCGCCCCGCGCAACGCAGACAACCAGATCGGCGCCCTCACGCAGGCCGGAGTCGAGGCGTACGCCGTCGAGGCCATTCCGCGTATCTCCCGCGCGCAGGTCATGGATGCCCTGTCGTCGCAGGCGAACGTCGCCGGCTACAAGGCCGTGCTGGTCGCGGCGAGCGAATCCACCCGCTTCTTCCCGATGCTCACCACCGCCGCCGGCACCGTGAAGCCGGCGACCGTGCTGGTGCTCGGGGTGGGCGTCGCGGGTCTGCAGGCGCTGGCCACGGCGAAGCGTCTCGGTGGCCGCACCACCGGTTACGACGTGCGTCCCGAGGTCGCCGACCAGGTCCGGTCGGTCGGTGCCCAGTGGCTCGACCTCGGCATCGACGCCGCGGGTGAGGGCGGCTACGCACGCGAGCTCACCGAGGCCGAGCGGGCCCAGCAGCAGCAGGCGCTCGAAGACGCCATCAAGGGCTTCGACGTCGTCATCACCACAGCGCTCGTGCCGGGCCGCCCGGCGCCGCGCCTGGTGACCGCCGCCGCGGTCGAGGGGATGAAGCCGGGTTCGGTCATCGTCGACCTCGCCGGCGAGACCGGCGGCAACTGCGAACTCACTGAGCCGGGGCAGACCGTCGTCAAGCACGACGTGACCATCTGCTCGCCGCTCAACCTGCCCGCGACGATGCCGGAGCATGCCTCCGAGCTCTACTCGAAGAACGTGTACGCGCTGATCGAGCTGCTCCTCGACGAGTCGGGTGCCCTGGCCCCGGACTTCTCCGACGAGATCCTCGAGGCCGCCTGCGTGACGCGTTCGAAGGAGAACTCCTAGATGTACAACGAACTACTCGCGAACATCGCGATTCTGGTCCTGGCCGGATTCGTCGGTTTCGCCGTCATCTCCAAGGTGCCGAACACGCTGCACACGCCGCTGATGTCGGGCACCAACGCGATCCACGGCATCGTCGTGCTCGGCGCTCTCGTCGTGCTCGGTCATCTCCCCGGTGATGCCCACTGGGGCATCAAGATCATCCTGTTCGTCGCTCTGGTCTTCGGCACCCTGAACGTCGTCGGTGGCTTCGTCGTCACCGACCGCATGCTCGGGATGTTCAAGCAGCGCAAGGACTCCCCGGCTGCACAGAAGAAGGGGGCTGACGCCTGATGGGCTACCTCGTCTCGGTCCTGTACATCATCGCCTTCGCGATGTTCATCTACGGTCTGTCGGGTCTGACGGGCCCGAAGACCGCAGTCCGCGGCAACTACATCGCCGCCGTCGGTATGTTCATCGCGGTCGTCGCGGTGCTCATCGACATCCGTGACACGGAGAACTGGGGTCTGATCATCGGCGGTCTGGCTGTCGGCATCATCCTCGGCGTCCCGCCGGCACTGAAGACCAAGATGACGGCAATGCCGCAGCTGGTCGCGCTGTTCAACGGCGTCGGTGGTGGCACCGTCGCACTCATCGCGTGGGCCGAATATCTCGAGTCCACCAGCTTCACGACGTTGGACGACGACCCGACCGTGGTCATGATCGTCGGTTCACTGTTCGCCGCGATCATCGGCTCGATCTCGTTCTGGGGTTCGCTCGTCGCCTTCGCGAAGCTGCAGGAACTGCTGAACAAGAATCTCGAGCGCAAGCTCGTCGCGTCGGCGAAGCTGTTCCAGCTCGCCAACATCGTGCTCGTCCTCGCGTCGATCGCCATCGCCGTCTACATCGGCATCAGCGCCGACGGTGACCCGCTGGCCTCGTGGTGGATCCTGGCGCTGCTCATTGCCGCCGGTCTGATGGGTCTGTTCGTCGTGCTGCCGATCGGTGGCGCCGACATGCCGGTCGTCATCTCGCTGCTCAACGCCCTGACGGGTCTGTCGGCAGCAGCTGCCGGTCTCGCGCTGAACAACCAGGCCATGATCGTCGCGGGCATGATCGTCGGTGCTTCGGGCACGATCCTGACCAACCTCATGGCCAAGGCCATGAACCGGTCGATCCCCGCGATCGTCTTCGGCGCCTTCGGTGGCGGCGAGGCGGCGGCTGGCGTGGCCTCGGCCTCCGGTGGCACGGTCAAGGCCACCTCGGCCTCGGACGCCGCCATCCAGATGGCGTACGCCAACCAGGTCATCGTCGTCCCCGGCTACGGTCTGGCCGTCGCCCAGGCGCAGCACGCCGTCAAGGAGATGGCAGCGCTGCTCGAGGACCGCGGTGTCGAGGTCAAGTACGCGATCCACCCGGTCGCCGGTCGTATGCCCGGCCACATGAACGTCCTGCTCGCCGAGGCCGACGTCGAATACGACGCGATGAAGGAGATGGACGACATCAACGGCGAGTTCGGCCGCACCGATGTCACCATCGTCATCGGCGCGAACGACGTCACCAACCCGGCTGCCCGCCTGGACTCGACGAGCCCGATCTACGGCATGCCGATCCTCAACGTCGACCAGTCGAAGTCGGTCATCGTGCTCAAGCGCTCGATGAGCTCCGGTTACGCCGGTATCGACAACCCGCTGTTCACCGCCGACAACACCTCGATGCTGTTCGGTGACGCGAAGAAGATGGTCTCGGAGGTCACCGAGGAACTGAAGGCCCTGTAGGCCTTCCGGACCTGTCGCTGCTCCGTCACGGCGCCCACGCGGATCACCGCGTGGGCGCCGTCGGCGTCAGTACGGGAGCCAGCAGTGCGGCGAGGAGCACGCATGCGAGCGGTACGACCATCGCCGTCGTGAGGGAGGTCGCCTCGGCGATCCATCCGATGCACGCAGGGCCGGCCAGGAAACCCAGATAACCCAGACCGACGACGCGGGACATGTTCGCGCCGGGGGATCCCGAATCGAGATTGCCCGCGGCGCTGAACAGCTGCGGGAGGGCACCGGACAACCCCAGGCCGAACAATGCCCATCCGGCGAGTGTGAGGACCAGCCACGGCGACAGTGCCACGGCGCCGATCCCGACCGCGGCGACCAGCGTTCCGTACCGGATGACGGCGGCGCTGCCGAACCGGGCGGTGACCCGGTCGGCGACGAAGCGCCCGATCGTCATGGTCGCCGAGAACGCACCGAACGCGAGCGCGGCCACCGACTCCGGACTGCCGAGCCGTTCCTGCACCTGCAGCGCGCTCCAGTCGTTCGCGACCCCCTCGCACAGCATCAGCGCGAACGCCACACCTCCGAGCAGCACCACGCGGCGCGAGTAACCGGCCCGGGGCCCCGGTGACGACGATCGGATCGGCGGCTCCGTCCGGACGAGGCGCGGCCCCGCCCGGCCCACCACCGCGGCCGCGACGACCCCGGCGACCGCGAGCGTGAGCGCGGGGCGAACCCCGGCGGCCAGGGCGGCCGCGCCCACCAGCGACCCGGTGATCCCGCCCGCGGAGAACAACCCGTGGAAGGCCGACATGATCGGTCGCCGGTACCGCTGTTCGACCACGACCGCCTGGGAGTTCATCGACACGTCCAGCGCGCCGTTCGCGAAACCGAACACTGCGAGAGCGAGTCCGAGCTGCCACGGCGCCGCGGCCAGGCCCGGCCCGACCACCGTCAGAGACAGCATCAGAACGAAGACGATCGTCGTGCGGTGGCTACCGATCCGGTCGGCGAGCCGACCCGTCACGTGCATCCCGCCGAGCGCCCCGAGGGCGAGCAGCAACAGCAACGATCCGAGTGCCGCGTGATCGATGCCCACCCGTTCCCGGATCGCCGGGATGTGGACGACCCACAGGGCGAGCAGGAAGCCGTTGAGCCCGAAGATCGCGAACACCGCCGCCCGGGCGTGCGTGAGCCGGTCCGTCGTCCGTTGCGAATCCACCACGTGGAGGCACGCTACCGAGCGTTCGCGGCCCCTACGTATCGGCGAGCAGCATGGGCACGGGATCGCCGAGGAACGCACCGATCGTCGCGAGTGCCCGTCCCGCCTGCTCCCCGTCGACGAGCCGATGGTCGAACGACAGCGACAACGTGACCACCTTCCGGATCGCGAGAGCACCGTCCACGACCCACGGGCGGTCGGAGATCGCTCCGACGGCGAGGATCGCCGACTCGCCGGGATTGAGGATCGGTGTTCCCCCGTCCACCCCGAACACCCCGACGTTCGTCACCGAGACCGTCGAACCCGTCAGCTCGGACGGCGTGGAGCGGCCCGTCCGCGCGCGGTCGGCGACCTCGGCGATCGACCGGGCCAGACGCGGCAACGACAGGCGCTGGGCCTCCCGGACCACGGGGACCTTCAGGCCGTCGGAGGTCGCAGTGGCGATCCCGAGATGCACGTCGTGGTGGAGCACGATCTCGCCCGTGTCGTCGTCCCAGTGCGCATTGAGCGACGGCTCGTCAGCGATCGCGTGCAACAGCGCGCGGGTGACGATGCTCAGCGCCGTCGGACGGACGCCTTCGAAGGCCGGCGACGCGCGCAGGGTCGACACCAGGTCGACGGTGGCGGTCGCGTCGCACGTGAGGAAGACGCTCGCGTGCGGGGCGGTGAAGGCGCTGCGGGAGACGGCCTCGGCGGTCCGCTTGCGCACCCCTCCGACGGGTATCCGCGTGGTCCGTTCGGGGGACGGCTCAGGGGCGGGTGAGTGTGGTCGTTCGGCGGTGGGTTCTTCGCCGTGGCCTGCGGTAGGTTCGTCGCCGTGTCCGGCGGTGCGCCGCACGTCGTCGCGCGTGATCACACCGCCGCGGCCGGTGCCCGTCACCGTGTCCAGATCGACCTCGAGGAGAGCCGCGAGTTTGCGTGCGCCGGGCTTCGCGTCGGGTCGTGCGGGAGGGGGATCACCGTCGCGGGCACGACCGGCGTCCGCCGAGGCACGGCGGGTCGCACGTCTGCTCTGCGGGGCGTCGCCGGGTCCGTATCCGACGAGCACCGACGGTCGGGACGGGCCGTCGCTGTCACCGGCCGGTTCGGCGGGTCCGTCCTCGGTCGCGATCCGCAGCAGGGGTGCCCCGACCGGCACCGTCTGTCCCGGCTCGACCAGCAGTTCCTCGACCGTGCCGCCATAGGGCGACGGCAGTTCCACCGTGGCCTTGGCGGTTTCGACCTCCCCGATGACCTGGTTGAGTTCGACACGATCGCCGACCGCGACGACCCAGTGCACCCAGTCCGCTTCGGTGAGTCCCTCACCGAGATCGGGAAGACGGAATTCCTCTACTGCGCGTGTGGGATTCGTCATCGGTGCGCCTCACGCTGCGAGTGCGCGGTCGACCGCGTCGAGGATGCGATCCGGGTCGGGACGGTGGTGGGATTCGAGTTTGGCCGGGGGATAGGGGATGTCGAATCCGCCGACCCGCAGGACCGGTGCCTCGAGCTGGTAGAAGCACCGCTCGGTCGTGCGGGCGGCGATCTCCGCGCCGATGCCGCAGAAGACCGGCGCCTCCTGCACGACGACGAGCCGGCCGGTCCGCCGCACCGACGCCTCGATCGTGTCGAAGTCGATAGGGGACAGCGACCTCAGATCGACGATCTCGAGCGAATGTCCTTCCGCTTCGGCGATCTCGGCTGCGCGTAGCGCGGTGGCGACCAGCGCACCGAAGGTCACGATCGTCGCGTCCGAACCGGACCGGACGACCCGCGCGGACGTGAGCGGCAGGTCGGGTGCGGTTTCCGTGTCGATCTCACCGCGTTCCCAGTAGCGGTGCTTCGGTTCGAGGAAGATCACCGGGTCGTCGAGCGCGACGGCCTGCTGGATCATCCAGTACGCATCGGGCGGGGTGCTCGGGCTCACGACACGCAGACCTGCGGTGTGGGTGAAGTACACCTCCGGTGATTCCGAATGATGTTCGACCGCACCGATGCCGCCGCCGTAGGGGATTCGAACGGTGAGCGGGGCCACCACGGCACCGGCCGTGCGGTAGTGGATCTTCGCGACCTGCGAGACGATCTGGTCGAAGGCTGGATAGACGAAGCCGTCGAACTGGATCTCGCACACGGGTCGGTAGCCGCGCAGCGCCATCCCGAAGGCCGTTCCCACGATCCCGGATTCGGCGAGGGGAGTGTCGATCACGCGACCCTCACCGAAATCCTTCTGCAGGGTGTCGGTGATGCGGAAGACGCCGCCGAGGGTGCCGACGTCCTCCCCCATGATGACGACCTTGGGGTCGCGTTCGAGTGCGCGGCGGAGTCCGGCGTTGAGGGCACCGCCGAGGGTCATCGTCGTGGTGGTCATCGTCGCGCCTCCTCCGTGGGGCCGAAACTCGCCAGATACTCGGCGTAGTCCGCACGTTCCTGTTCGACGAGCGGATGCTCGGTGGCGTAGACGTGGTCGAACAGGGCAGCGGGTTCGGGGTCGGGCATCCCGAGCGTGCCGCGCCGGAGCCGCATCGCGGCATCGTCGGCAGTGGTCCGGACCTCGTCGAAGAAGTCGTCGTCGGCGTGCCCTTCGCGTTCGAGCAGTCGTCGCAGCCGATCGATGGGGTCGCGTGCCTGCCACTCCTCGAGATCGGCGGGTGTGCGGTAGCGGGTGGGGTCGTCGGAGGTCGTGTGCGGGCCCATGCGGTAGGTGAGTGCCTCGATGAAGAACGGACCGGCACCCTCGCGGGCATGCCGGACGGCACGCCGGGTCACCGCCAGGACTGCGAGGACGTCGTTGCCGTCGACCTGCACGGCCGGCATCCCGAATCCGGCGGCGCGCCGGGCGAGGGGGACCGGACTCTGCACGTGGGTGGGCACGCTGATCGCCCAGTGGTTGTTCTGGCAGATGAACACCACGCCGACACCCCAGCTGACCGAGAAGACCATGGCCTCCGAGAGGGCGCCCTGGCTCGTGGCGCCGTCGCCGAAGTACACGACGGTGGCGATCTCGGCTCCGTCGAGCTTCGCGCCCATCGCGTAACCGGTGGCGTGCAGGCCCTGGGCTCCGACGACGATGGCCGGGTTGGTGGTGGCGACCGTCTGCGGATCCCATCCGGACAGGCCGCACCCACGCCACAGGCGGGTCATGTCGGCGGGGTCGACCCCGCGGCACAACGCGACGGCGTGCTCGCGGTAGCTGGTGAAGACGTAGTCGTCGGGCGCGAGTGCCCGGGCCGAGCCGACCTGCGCGGCCTCCTGGCCCTGGAGCGGCGCCCAGAGGCCGAGCTCACCCTGCCGTTGGAGCGCCGTGGCTTCCGCGTCGACGCGTCGCGCGACGACCATGTCGAGGTAGAGCCCGCGCAGTTCGTCGGGGCCGACGTCGGCGACGAGTGCGCCGTACTCGGTGTCGAGGACGCGTCGCCCGTCGGGTTGGATCAACTGGACCGGATAAGCGGTCGGTACAACCATCGGATCACCTCGTCGGTGCGGATCCAGCGTGCCCTCGTGAGGCCCGACCGGATGATGTGTGCCGTACATCACATCATCCGGGCAATTCGCGCGTGCGCAATCGATCCGCTCCCAACCGTGCAGAAAGCACGGTTTCGGGGTGCTCCTAGCTGGCAGACTGCGGAAAATGACCAGTCTGGATGCCACCGATGCGCGTCTGCTGCTCGAACTCACGCGCACACCACGGGCCACGGGAGTCGAGCTGGCGCAGCGTCTCGGGTTGTCCCGCAACACCGTCCAGGCGCGCCTTGCCCGATGGGAGGCCGAGGGCGTGCTCGCCTCGTTCGACCGGCGGGTGGATCCCGTCAGCCTGGGTTATCCGCTCGCCGCCTACGTGGCGACCCGGGTCGATCAGCACCGTCTCGACGAGGTCGTCGACGAACTCGCACAGATCCCCGAGGTCACCGAGGTCTACGGGCTGACCGGGCAGATCGACCTGTCGGTGAAGGTGGTCGCCCGTGACGCCGACGACCTCTATCGGCTCGCGGGCCGGATCCTGAAGATCCGCGGCGTCGAGCGCACGGACATGTCGCTGGTCATGCAGGACCTCGTCCCGCAGCGCACAGCTCCGCTGCTGAACCGGGCGGCCGGGCGCAGCGGAGACGAGGCGACGTAGGGCGTCAGCGGCCCGCGTTCGGGGTGGCCAACTGGGCGGCGGCCTTGCGGATCTGATCGGGGATCGGGACGGGGCGGCGCGTCTGCGGATCGACGTAGACGTGGACGAACCGGCCGGTCGCCGCCGGGATCAGGGTGTCGTCGGCCTCCCGGAAGATTGCGAGCGAATAGGTGATCGACTGTGTGCCCAGACGTTCGACCGCCAGTCCGACCTGCAGGCGGTCGGGGAAGGACAGCTCGGCGAGATAGCGGCAGGAGGTCTCGGCCACGACCCCGATCGCGTCGAGTTCGCGGATGTCGACACCGGTGGTGGAGATGAGCCACCCGTTGACCGCCGAGTCGAAGTACGAGTAGTACGTGACGTTGTTGACGTGGCCGTAATGGTCGTTGTCGGCCCAACGCGTCTGCATGGGCCACAACACCGGGAACTGCTCCGGCTCAGGCGGGGCGGCTGGGCTCGTCGGTTGGCGGTTGCTCACGTCTCGACGATAGTGCTCTCCGCACGTCAAATCAGACCAACCCCCACGCCAATCCCGAACCGAGACGCAAAACCCCCGAATCGGACGTGCACAGGGCGTGTCCGCCCGCCGGGGTCGTCCCGGCACGCACGGCGTGTCGCCCCAAAGCCGGAACGGCGTGTGCCGTTCGTGTCAGGATCGGGTCATGTCCGATACCCCCGTTCTTCTCTCCACCGTCGAACTCGCCGAGATGATCGAGCAGGGCCGGTCGCCGGTGATACTCGACGTCCGCTGGGCACTCGGCGACAGACACGGACGGGACCGATTCCACGAGGGGCACATCAGCGGAGCGGTCTACGTCGACCTGGACGAGGATCTCGCCGATCCGCCCGCACCCGAGCTCGGTCGTCATCCGCTGCCCGACATCGACCGTTTCCAGGCCATCGCACGCCGGTGGGGGATCGACGACGGTGCTCTCGTCGTCGCATACGACGACAGCGGCGATCTCGCCGCGGCCCGCGCGTGGTGGCTGTTGCGCTGGGCGGGGCACTCCGAGGTGCGATTGCTCGACGGCGGACTGCAGGCGTGGATCGCCGGCGGGCACCCTCTCGCCGCAGGACCGGGCGGCGAGAAGAAGCCCGGCAACGTGACGTTGAGCCCCGGCCACATGCCCACCATCGGTCCCGACGAGGCCGCGACCTACGCCACCCACGGAGTTCTGCTCGATGCGCGCGCCCACGCGCGGTACCGCGGCGACGAGGAGCCGGTGGATCGCCGGGCGGGCCACATCCCCGGCGCAGTCAGCGCGCCGACCACCGAGAACCTCCGTCAGGACGGGTCGTTCCTGCCCGCGGATCAGATCGCGCACCGCTTCTCGACGCTGGGCGTGAAGCGCACCGACGTCGCCGTGTACTGCGGATCGGGAATCAACGCCGCACACGAGATCGCCGCGCTCGAGATCGCGGGCATCGACGCCGCGCTGTATCCGGGTTCGTGGTCGCAGTGGTCGGCGGATCCGAAGCGGGAGGTCGCCACCGGCAGTTGAGCGGCGATCCGCCGGCCGATGCGCAGTTCTCGTCGACAATTCGTAACATCGCCGACGAGAACTGCACTCCGGAGGCGGGACCACCGGTCGTGAATGGGACTCGCGGAGTATCCCGGAGAAACGGCCGGCAAATTAACGCAAATGAAACATTTCGCCCGAGGTCGTACGGCTGCCACGGTAGGTGCTGCAGTCCTGGCGACCCTGCTCGGAGCGATCGTCGCCCACCTCGTCGAGGCCGCACCGGTGATCGCCGGCGAGTGCGAGGCGACCTACGGCGTCGACCTCGGCCCGTTCTTCACCGGCTGGTTCGTCGGCGACCTGGGGGGCGACACCGAGACCACCACGTTCGTGTTCCAGTCGGCGCGAACGGCCGCATGGGTCAACAACTTCGGTCTGCAGAACCCCGCCACGCACGACATCACCCGCGTCGAGATGAACGTCGCGGTCGATGCCGCCACCGTGGTGCTCGACGGTCTCGAACAGGGCCGGATCGTCTGACGGCCGAGTCCTCCCCGGTCCCGACCGTTCAGGAGCGGGAGTACTCCGACGCGCGGCGCACCTGCTCGCGCGTCGGGGTCACCCCCGTGTAGAGCTCGAACTGCAGTGCCGCCTGCAGCGCGATGACCTCGTCGCCCGTGATCACCGGGATGTCGTGCTCGCGGGCGAATCGGACGAGCGGGGTGTCCGGCGGCACGGCCACGACGTCGAAGACCGTCGACGCTGCGGCGACGAAGTCGTGGGGCAGCGGCAGGTCGACCGATTCGGCACCGCCCGCCATCCCGATCGGAGTGGCGTTGACGATCAGCCCGGGTGCGACGTCGCTCGTGTCGGCGCGCCATTCGTAGCCGTACTTGCGCGCGAGCGGCCGTCCGGTGTCCTCGTTGCGCGCGACGATCGTTCCGTCGGTGAATCCGTTGTGGCGCAGCGCCGCTGTCACCGCCTTCGCCATGCCGCCGCTGCCCACCACCGTGACGGGCAGGGCGGAATCGACGCCGTGCTCGACGAGCAGATCGCTCACCGCCTGGTAGTCGGTGTTGTAAGCGTGCAGGACGCCGTCGTCGTTGACGATCGTGTTCACGGACTCGATGGCCCGCGCCGAATCGTGCAGCACGTCGACGAGGGGCAGCACGGCTTCCTTGAACGGCATCGACACCCCGGCGCCGCGGATGCCCAGGCCGCGTATCCCCGCCACGGCATCCTCGATGTTCACGGGCGCGAACGCCTTGTAGACGAAGTCGAGGCCGAGTTCCTCGTAGAGATGGTTGTGGAACCGGGTGCCGATGTTGCTGGGACGGCCGGACATCGAGATGCACAGCCGGGTGTCCTTGGAGATGCGCTCGAGCATTTGCTCACCGTAGACCCTACATGTTCGGAAACAGCGATTTTCTCAGGAGAGCACGTTGTTCCCACAACAAAGAACAAGATACTGTCCGATGCAAGGGAGACGATCTGGGTGCAGGAGGACTGAGATTCGAACGGGAAGGCGCGATCGTCTGGTGCATCATCGACCGGCCCGCAGCGCGCAACGCGTTCACCCCGGCGATGTACTGCGGACCCGAACGTGCGGTGCGACTGGTCGATTCCGATCCCGACCTCGCCGCCCTCGTCATCTCCGCCGTCAACGGCATCTGCCAGGCGGGGAGACTGCTGGTCGCGATGATGTCACGGGCACGACTCCGCCGCGCCCACCAAGGCACGGTGGTCGTCGACCGTGATCGGCAACGCGTAGCGCACCGCCACGGTCAGGTACCGGCCGGCGAACCAGCAGCGGTAACCGGGAGCCGGTGGCAGCCACTGGGCCGGCGTGCCGTCGCGCTTGTCGAGGTTGGCCTGCCCGTCGACAGCGACGAGGTTGTAGGTGATGTCGTTCGCGAACCGGAGTCGACGTTCGGCGGGCCATGCGGCGGCACCGAGATCCCAGGCCGCGGCGAGCGGATAGATGTGATCGATGTGCACGGCGTTCGCCTCGGCACGCCGGAACTCCACGCGCGCACCGGTGTACGGATCGTTCAGGACCCCACTCGTCACGACACAGTCGTCGCTACCGGCTCGGAAGGTGGGGGAGGCGAGGTCGCGCGCGAGGACGTTGTTGCGGGTGTCGCAGCCGTCGTGCCCGCCGGCACCGGGGTGGTCGTCGGACCAGGCCGGACCGAACACGCATCGCTCGCCCGGTCCGCAGCCCCGCTGATAGCCGGGCACCTTTCGGCGCTGATCGACCACCGTCACCTGCTCGAGCAGGGCATGCACCTCGGCTCGGGTGGGGCTGCCCGGCACCGTCACGGACCCCGGCGCGGTGCGGTCCCACAGCCAGGACACCACCACCGCGACCACCACTGCCGCCACCCACCACGTCGCGTTCCCCCCACGCACGCGGCGATCCTGGCACGCCCTGCCGACAGGATCTTCAGGGCACGGTGACGACGATCTTCCCGCCGGCGTGCCCGGACTCGACGAGTTCCAGCGCAGCCCCGGCCTCGGTGAGCGGGAAGGTCCGCTCGACGCGCGGCGTCAGGACACCACGCTCGACGAGCGCCGCGACATGTTCGAACACCTCCCGGGTCCGTCGCCGCGTGATTCCCGAACCGCCCAGCTCCTCCGCGCGTGCAGGGTCGGCGACACTCACGACCCGTTCCGGCGCCCGCGTCAGCGCGACCGCCCGCTCGAGTACGTCGCCGCCGACGAGGTCGACGACCGCGGTCACCGCCCCGCACCGTTCCGCGGTGGCCGCGACTCGCGCGTCGAACCCGTCGCCGGACTCGATCCACCTTCCGCCGCACGATTCGACGAGCTCCCGTTTCCCCGCGCTCGTCACGCCGAGCACAGCGGCACCTGCGGCGTGCGCGAGCCGCGTCGTCGCCGACCCGACGCCACCACCGGCACCCAGGACGAGGACGGTGTCCGCATCGACGATCTCGAGGTGCTCGACGATGTCGAAGGCCGTTCCGGCCGCGACCGGGAGGGTCGCCGCCACCTCGAACGGCACCGACTCGGGCACGAGCGCGGCAGCCCGCGCGTCGACGAGGGTGTACTCGGCGTAGCCGCCGTAGCCCTCCGCGGTGGCCCCGAAGACGGCGTCGCCCGGCCGGAAGCCGGTGTCCGGACCGGCGGCCTCCACCACACCGGCGACCTCCCGGCCGAGGACCGCCGGGAAGTGCACCGTGACGCTGCCTGTGCGCCGTCCGGACCGCACCTTCCAGTCGGCGGGATTCACGCCCGCGGCCCGGACTGCCACGAGGAGTTGCCCCGGACCGGGCGATGGGACGGGGGTGTCGAACAGCTGCTGTGTCTCCGGACCGCCGTACTCCACGAAGCCGTATGCGCGTGCCATGGGACCCAGCCTGCCATCGGGGTCGGGTGCGGCTGGCACGATAGTGGGCATGTTGCACGGGCTGTGGTCACCGGGATCCGGCCTGATGCTGTGGTGGGACCCCGCCGCAGAGCCCGATCCCGACGCGCTGCCGTCTGCGCTGCGCCGGTGGATCGACCGCCCGTTCCGCCATCGCGTCACCCTCACCTTCCCCACGGAGACCGAGCCGAGCACGCTGCCCGCCGTCGCGGTCGCACCGGCGGACGCAGCCGAGCTTCTGCTGGACATGCCGCGGCGTCCCGGGGGTGTCGGCGGCGATCTGCGATATCTCGCGCACGTCGCCCGTGGCATCGAGAGGTGGGCGCAGGCCGGCCGGGTCGCACCGGAGCTCGTGCGTGTCGAGAAGCAGTGGTGGGCGCGGTGGCGCCTGCTCGGCGGCGAGAAGACGCGGGCCTGGTCCGCCGAACTCGCGGCCGCGATGTCTCCCGCGCAACGACAGCTCGGACGGCCCGTCGATCTCCTCGACGATCTGTGCCGCGAACTGACCGACCCCATCGTGCGCACCCTCCACGGCTCGTCGACCTCGCTGCACCCCCTCGTCGCTGCACTGGCCGAGGGCAGTCCCCATCCCCGCGGGACCCAGCGCATGGCCGATGCGCTCGAGGAATGGCGCGCCAGCCTCGCCGGATACGAACCCGACCTCGTGCTGCGCCTCGTCGAACCGGACGACGTCGACGACGGGGTCGGAGCCGACTCCATCTGGCGGCTCGAGGTGTGCCTGCGTCCGGAGGGACAGTCCCCGACGCCGCTGCCCGTCGAGGACACCGACCCGCACCTGCTCCAGATCGGCGTGCGCAAGCTCGGGATCGCGCTCCAGGCCTATCCTCGCCTGCAGGACGTGCCCCGCGATCCCGACAGTCTCGACCTGCTGCTGCCCACCCCGGTCGTCGTCGATCTCGTCGAGCACGGCGCCCGGGAGCTCGACGCCGCGGGCATCGCGGTGCTGCTGCCGCGCGCCTGGACCCGGGTCGATCCGTCCCTGCGTCTGCAGGTCGAGTCACCCGTCGCCCCCGTGAGCGCCGACGACAGCGTCGTCGGGATGAGCGCGATCGTCTCGTACGAATGGCAGCTCGCCGTCGGCGACATGCTGCTCACCCCGTCGGAGATGGAAGAGCTCGTCGCGGCCAACAGCGACCTGGTCAAACTGCGCGGCAAATGGGTGCGGGCAGATGCCGAGGCGCTGGCCCGCGCGGCCCGGTACGTCACCGCGCATTCCGCCGAGGATGCGACCCTCGGGTCGTTGTTCGCCCAGTTCACCGGCGACGATGCTCCGCCCGCGGAGGTCACCGAGATCTCCGCCTCCGGCTGGGTCGAGATGCTGCTCGACGGGCAGGCGCACCCCGAGCCCGTCCCCGTGCCGGCGGGACTGAACGCCGAACTGCGTCCCTACCAGCAGCGCGGCCTCGACTGGCTCGCGTTCATGAGCCGGCTCGGTCTCGGCGCCGTGCTCGCCGACGACATGGGCCTGGGCAAGACCATCCAGGTGCTCGCGCTGCTCGCCCACGAACGAGAGTCGGGCCTGCGGAACGCCCCGACCCTGCTGGTCTGCCCGATGTCGGTGGTGGGCAACTGGCAGCGTGAGGCCGAACGGTTCGTGCCCGACCTGCGGGTGCACGTCCACCACGGCGCCCAGCGGCTGAGCGGACCGGCGCTCGCCGCCGCTGCCGCCGACCACGACCTCGTGGTGACGACCTACGCCATCGCCGCCCGCGACGTCGCGCAGCTTGCGACGCTGACCTGGCAACGCGTGGTCCTCGACGAGGCCCAGCACGTGAAGAACACCGCGACCGCGCAGTCCCGCGCCACGCGCGCCGTGCCCGCGGCGCACCGGATCGCGCTCACCGGCACACCGGTGGAGAACCGGCTCGAGGAACTGCGCGCGATCCTGGACTTCGCGAATCCGTCCCTGCTCGGCAGCGCGGCGTCCTTCCGTGCCCGGTTCGCGGTGCCGATCGAGCGCGACCACGACGCCGTCGCCGCGGCACGGTTGCGGGCACTGTCCGCACCGTTCGTGATGCGCCGCGTCAAGACCGACCCCGACGTGATCTCCGATCTGCCCGAGAAGTTCGAGCAGACCGTGCGCGCCAACCTCACGGCCGAGCAGGCCGCCCTGTATCGGGCCGTCGTGGACGACATGATGCGCCGGATCCGGGACAAGGAGGGCATGGCCCGCAAGGGCGCGGTGCTCGCGGCGCTGACCCGGCTCAAGCAGGTGTGCAACCACCCCGCGCACTATCTGGGCGACGGCTCGCCCGTCCTGCGTCGCGGACGGCACCGCTCGGGCAAACTCGGCCTGGTCGAGGACATTGTCGAGTCGGTGCTGGCCGACGGCGAGAAGGTGTTGCTGTTCACGCAGTTCCGTGAGTTCGGTGAGCTCGTCGTGCCCTATCTCGAGGAGCGGTTCGCCACGACGGTGCCCTTCCTGCACGGGGGAGTGTCCAAGGGCCGGCGCGACGCGATGGTCGACGGCTTCCAGAGCGAGGGCGGACCGCCGATCATGGTGCTCTCGCTCAAGGCGGGCGGCACCGGACTGAACCTCACCGCCGCCAACCACGTCGTGCATCTCGACCGGTGGTGGAATCCGGCGGTGGAGAACCAGGCCACCGACCGTGCGTTCCGGATCGGGCAGCGTCGCGACGTCCAGGTCCGCAAGCTCGTCTGTGTGGGAACGGTGGAGGAGCGTATCGACGAGATGCTCACCGGCAAGCAGGAACTGGCCGAGATTGTGGTCGGGGCAGGGGAGAACTGGATCACCGAGCTGTCCACCGATCAGCTGCACTCCCTGCTCACCCTCGGCGACGACGCGGTGGGGGACTAGATGGCACGGAGCAACGTACGCCGCTACGGCACGGCCCGCCGGATCGACGGCGGCATCGAGGCGCGCACCAAGCGGGGCTCGATCGGCCGCAGCTGGTGGTCGAAGGAACTGATCTCGGCGATGGAGGAGGTCGCCGAGAAGGGGCGACTGACGCGGGGCCGTGCGTATGCACGCGCCGGCCAGGTGATCTCCATGCGGCTCGAACCCGGAGCGGCCGTCGGCGACGTGCAGGGCAGTCAACTCACCCCGTTCACCTCGGCGGTGCGGGTGCGCACGCTCGACGAGGAGGCGGTGGGAGACCTCGTCTCGCTCGTCCGCTCGTCGCCGGGCATGCTGGCGCGACTTGCGGCGGGCATCCTTCCCGAGGAACTCGGATCGGCCCTCCTCCCGCGACGCGCGGGTGAACTCGACTTCGACTGCACCTGCCCCGACGACGGGTGGCCCTGCAAGCACGCCGCGGCCGTCGCCTACCTGCTCGCAGAACACGTCGACGACCAACCGTTCGCGGTCCTGACCCTGCGCGGGGTGGACCTCGCGACGCTGATCGGCGGCGTCGACGATGCGGACGCCGACGAAGAGGTGGCCGCGGCGCGGGACTTCTACGGCGACGACACCGAGTTGTCCGAGCTGCCCACGGAACGGTTCCGTCCCGCGCTCGAGGACCTCGATCCGATGCTGCTGCGCCGCGCGTTGCGGGCCGGCGGAACCGACGAAGCCGTGGTGATCCGGGGGATCATCGACCTCGAGGATCTCTACCGCCGCATGCGTTGACCTCGATCGGTCGCCGGTGGTTGTGTCGTCCGTCCCCGGGGTATGCCGCCCGTGAAGGTGACGGCTCCGGTCGCGCCACCGACAGCACAGGCCACGAGTGGAGGATTCATGCGGACTCCGGAAGCATCGTCGACAGCGCGGGAGAACGCCGAACGTGCGGTCGATGCGGTCCAGCAGGAGGCCGACACCTATCGGAACGGGGAGGATCGGCCCCTCGGTGGATATGCGGTGCTCATGTCCGTGTACCTCACCACTGTCGGCACGCTCGGCGCCGTCGCGGCAAAGCGCGGGCGGCCGATGCCGAAGCCCGATGCCGGCGATCTCGTGGTGACCGCGCTCGCGAGCCACAAGGTCTCCCGGATCGTGAGCAAGGCGGCGGTGACCAGTCCCGTCCGCGCACCGTTCACGAAGTTCGACGGCCCCGGTGGTCCGGCCGAGGTGATGGAGCAGCCCCGCAAGTCGTCGCGGGTCCGTCACGCCGTCGGGGAACTGCTGGCCTGCCCCTTCTGCCTCGACCTGTGGACGGTGACGGCGATGGTCTTCGGCCGCGTCTACGCTCCGAATCTCACGCGTCTGGTGGCGGGTTCGTTCGCGGCGCTGACCGGAGCCGACTTCCTGCACCTGGCGTACGCGAAGGCGCAGCAGATCGCCGAGGGCTGATATCGGCCCCTCGAGCATCGGCCCCTCGCGCATCGACCGTGCGTGAGGGTGCCGGCCGATCCGGTCCGGTGTGACGGTAGACATACGTGGACTTCCAACTATAGGATGAGCGAAGACTTCGGGCCTGAGCCCGTTCGTGCCGAAATCGCACACCCCACGTCATCGCACACCAGTAAAGGACGGGATCGGACATGAGCGTTCGAGAATTGACCCACTTCGTCGGCGGGCAGCACGTCGCCGGCACCTCCGGCCGCTTCGCCGACGTCTTCGCCCCCAACACCGGAGAGGTCCAGGCCCGCGTGCCGCTCGCGGCCGACTCCGAGGTAGACGCCGTCATCGCCAACGCCACCGAGGCGCAGAAGGTGTGGGCGTCCTGGAATCCGCAGAAGCGCGTGCGCGTCCTCATGAAGTTCGTGTACCTCGTGCAGGAGAACATGGACGAGCTCGCCCACCTGCTGTCGAGCGAGCACGGCAAGACCGTCCCCGACGCGAAGGGCGACATCCAGCGCGGCCTCGAGGTGATCGAGGTCGCGATCGGCGCCCCGCACCTCCTCAAGGGTGAGTACACCGAGTCCGCAGGCGGCGGAATCGACGTGTACTCGATGCGTCAGCCCCTCGGCGTCGTCGCCGGTATCACCCCGTTCAACTTCCCGGCCATGATCCCGCTGTGGAAGGCCGGCCCGGCGCTCGCCGCCGGAAACGCGTTCGTGCTCAAGCCTTCCGAGCGCGACCCCTCGGTGCCGCTCCGCCTGGCCGAGCTGTTCCTCGAGGCCGGCCTGCCCGCCGGTGTGTTCAACGTCGTCAACGGCGACAAGAGCGCCGTCGACTACCTGCTCGACGACCCGCGCATCAAGGCGATCGGCTTCGTCGGCTCGACCCCCATCGCGCAGTACATCTACGAGACGGCCGCGAAGAACGGCAAGCGCGCACAGTGCTTCGGTGGTGCGAAGAACCACGCGATCGTCATGCCCGACGCCGACCTCGACCAGGTCGCGGACGCACTCGTCGGCGCCGCCTACGGCTCGGCCGGTGAGCGCTGCATGGCGCTGTCCGTCGCCGTCCCCGTGGGCGAGGAGACCGCGGATCGTCTCGTCGCCAAGCTCACCGAGCGCATCGCCGAACTGCGTATCGGCACCAGCTTCGACGAGAAGGCCGACTTCGGTCCGCTCGTGACCGCCGCCGCCCGCGACCGCGTGCACGGCTACATCGCCCAGGGCGTCGAAGAAGGCGCCGAGCTGGTCGTCGACGGCCGCGACTTCGTCCTCGAGGGCCACGAGAACGGCTTCTTCTCGGGCGCCACCCTGTTCGACAAGGTCACCCCCGAGATGTCCATCTACAAGGAGGAGATCTTCGGCCCCGTGCTCACCGTGGTGCGTGCGCGCGACTACGAGGACGCCCTGCGCCTGCCCACCGAGCACGAGTACGGCAACGGCGTCGCGATCTTCACCCGCGACGGCGACACCGCCCGCGACTTCGCGGCCCGCGTCGAGGTCGGCATGGTCGGCATCAACGTCCCCATCCCCGTCCCGATCGCGTACTACACCTTCGGCGGCTGGAAGGCCTCCGGCTTCGGCGACCTCAACCAGCACGGCCCCGACGCCTTCCGCTTCTACACCAAGACCAAGACGGTCACGCAGCGTTGGCCGTCCGGTGTCAAGGAAGGCGACATCGAGGGTGCGCACGTGGCCGACACCGACCACTTCGTCATCCCGACGATGAACTAGGCGGTCCATCGATGTTCGTTCTCACCGACGACGACCGGGCGATCCGCGACACCGCCCGGGACTTCGCCACCGAATATCTGGTCCCGAACGCGGTCGAATGGGACCAGAGCAAGCACTTCCCCGTGGACGTGCTGCGCAAGGCCGCCGAACTGGGCATGGGCGGGATCTACGTCCGCGAGGACGTGGGCGGATCGGGGCTGCGACGCCTCGACTCCGTCCGCATCTTCGAGGAGCTCGCGAAGGGCTGCCCGTCCATCGCCGCCTACATCTCCATCCACAACATGGTCACGTGGATGATCGACAAGTTCGGCAACGACGACCAGCGCAAGCAGTGGATCCCGAAGCTCTGCACGATGGAGCACCTCGCGAGCTACTGCCTCACCGAACCGGGCGCCGGATCCGATGCGGCGGCCCTGAGCACCAAGGCCGTTCGTGACGGCGACGAGTACGTGCTCACCGGAGTCAAGCAGTTCATCTCCGGGGCCGGTACGTCCGACGTCTACGTGGTCATGGCCCGCACCGGCGATACCGGCGCCCGCGGTATTTCGGCGTTCATCGTCCCGAAGGACACCACCGGGCTGTCCTTCGGCGCCAACGAGAAGAAGATGGGCTGGAACGCGCAGCCCACCCGCCAGGTCATCCTCGACGGCGCCCGCGTGCCCGCCGAGAACCTCCTCGGCACCGAGGGCGGCGGCTTCCGGATCGCCATGCACGGCCTCAACGGCGGCCGCATCAACATCGCCGCGTGCTCGGTGGGCGGCGGCCAGACCGCCCTCGACCGGGCGGTCGCCTACCTCGCCGAGCGCAAGGCATTCGGCGAGCGGCTGCTCGACTCGCAGGCGCTGCAGTTCCGCCTCGCCGACATGCGGATCGAACTCGAGGCCGCACGCACGATGCTGTGGCGTGCCGCCGACGCTCTCGACCGTGGCGCCGACGACGTCGTGGAGCTGTGCGCGATGGCCAAGCGCTTCGCCACCGACACCGGTTTCGAGGTCGCGAACGAGGCGCTGCAGTTGCACGGCGGATACGGTTACCTTGCCGAGTACGGGATCGAGAAGATCGTCCGCGACCTGCGCGTGCATCAGATCCTGGAAGGAACCAACGAGATCATGCGGGTGGTCGTCGCGCGGAGCGTGGTGGCCGCAGCGCAGAACGGAGCGGCATGACCGGGCAGGAACCCGAGATCCTCATCGACGTGAAGGACGGCATCGGCCGTATCACGCTCAACCGGCCCAAGGCCATCAACGCCCTCAACCACGCCATGGTCCTCGAGATGTCGAAGGCCCTGAGCGCGTGGGAGAACGACGATTCGGTGCGTGCCGTGCTGGTGCGCGGTGCCGGTGAGCGCGGCCTGTGCGCCGGCGGCGACATCGTCTCGATCTACCACGACGCCAAGGACGGCGGCACGGGATCGCAGGACTTCTGGCGCGACGAGTACATCCTCAACGCCGCCATCGGTCGTTACCCGAAGCCGTACATCGCGATCATGGACGGCATCGTCATGGGCGGCGGCGTCGGGATCTCGGCGCACGGCAACGTCCGGATCGTCACCGAACGCTCGAGCATCGCGATGCCCGAGACCGGAATCGGATTCGTTCCCGACGTCGGCGGCACCTACCTGCTCTCGCGCACCCCCGGCGAGATCGGCACGCACATCGCGCTGACCACCGGACGGATGAAGGCCGGCGACGCCGTCATCCTGGGCTTCGCCGACCACTACCTGCCGTCCGATTCGCTCGACAAGTTCGTCGCCGCACTCGAATCCGGCCCGCTCGAGGACGCGCTCGCCGAATACTCGCAGCCCGCACCGGAATCGGCGCTGCTCGGGCAGCGCGAATGGATCGACGCGGCGTACTCCGCCGACACCGTCGAGGAGATCGTCGAACGCCTTCGGGCTTCCGATGTTCCGGAGGCACGGGAGACCGCCGGCCAGGTGCTCGCGAAATCGCCTGTCGCGCTGAAGGTGACCCTCCGCTCGCTGCGTCACGCCCGGCAGCTCGGCAGCCTCGAAGAGGTGCTGAACAAGGAGTTCCGGGTCTCGACCGCCTCGCTGAAGTCGCACGACCTCGTCGAGGGCATCCGCGCACAGGTCGTCGACAAGGACCGCAACCCGCAGTGGTCGCCGGCGACCCTCGCCGATGTCACCGAGGCCGACGTCGACGCCTACTTCCAGCCGCTCGGCGATCTCGAACTCGGGCTCGCCGCTCCCAAGGAGAACGACCGATGAGTGAACTTCCCACCGTCGCCTTCCTCGGCCTCGGACACATGGGTGGGCCGATGGCCGCGAACCTCGTCCGCGCCGGGTACACAGTCAACGGTTACGACCCGGTTCCCGCTGCGCAGGAAGAGGCCACGAAGAACGGCATCACCGTCGCCGAGGCCGCGACCGACGCGATGCGCGGCGCCCAGGTCGTGATCACCATGCTGCCCAACGGCAAGCTCGTCCTCGACCTGTACGACGAGATCCTGCCTGCGGCCGAGGCGAACACGTTGTTCGTCGACAGCTCGACCATCGACGTCGCCGATGCCCGCGCGGCGGCGGAGAAGGCACGCAAGGCCGGTCACCGTGCCGTCGACGCCCCGGTCTCCGGCGGTGTCGCCGGTGCCGCCGCAGGCACCCTCGCGTTCATGGTCGGCGGCGGCGAGGACGACTTCGCCACCGCGAAGCCGCTGCTCGAGGCCATGGGACGTAAGATCGTCCACTGCGGCGGGTCGGGCAACGGCCAAGCCGCGAAGATCTGCAACAACATGATCCTGGGCATCTCGATGATCGCCATCAGCGAGGCGTTCGTCCTCGGTGAGAAGCTGGGCCTCGACAACCAGGCACTGTTCGACGTCGCGTCCAACGCGTCCGGTCAGTGCTGGGCGCTGACGAGCAACTGCCCGGTGCCGGGCCCCGTCCCGACCACCCCCGCGAACAACGACTACACGCCGGGCTTCGCGGCCGCGCTCATGGACAAGGATCTCGGACTGGCCGCGAACGCGGTGCGCGCCAACGGTGTCGAGGCCGAACTCGGACTGCGTGCAGCCGAGCTCTACCATCGTTTCAACACCGAGGGTGGTGGAGGACTCGACTTCTCCGCCATCATCACCGACATCCGAGACCGCTCGACCGTGAAGGACAGCCAGTGACCGATTTCGAGACCATCCTGCTCGACCGCAAAGGCCGCGTCGGCATCGTCACCCTCAACCGGCCGAAGGCGCTCAACGCCCTCAACAGCCAGTTGATGCGTGAGGTCGTCGCCGCCGTCGAGGAACTCGACGCGGACGACGAGATCGGTGCGATCCTGCTCACCGGCTCGGAGAAGGCGTTCGCCGCCGGCGCCGACATCAAGGAGATGGCTCCGAAGACCTTCGCCGAGGTCTACGCGGAAGACCTGTTCTCGCAGTGGGATCGGCTCTCGTCCGTCCGCAAGCCGATCGTCGCTGCGGTGTCGGGCTACGCGCTCGGTGGCGGTTGCGAGCTGGCGATGCTGTGCGACTTCATCATCGCGTCCGACACCGCCAAGTTCGGTCAGCCCGAGATCAAGCTCGGCGTCATCCCGGGCATCGGCGGATCGCAGCGTCTCACCCGCGCCGTGGGCAAGGCCAAGGCCATGGACATGTGCCTGACCGGCCGCAACATGGACGCCGAGGAGGCCGAGCGCGCCGGACTCGTCTCGCGCATCGTTCCCGCCGCCGAACTGTTCGACGTGGCGCTCGAGACGGCGACGACCATCGCGTCGATGTCGCTGCCGGTTGCGATCATGGCGAAGGAGGCCGTCAACCGGTCCTTCGAGACGACGCTGGCCGAGGGCGTGAAGTTCGAGCGCCGCGTGTTCCATTCGACGTTCGCCACCGCCGACCAGAAGGAAGGCATGGCGGCCTTCGTCGAGAAGCGCGCGCCGGAGTTCAAGCACGCCTGATCCGCACCACCCGTACACGACGAAGGGCCGCCCCGAACGGGGCGGCCCTCCTCGTTTCTCGGCAATCTCTCGCGCCTCACCACTTGGAAGGCGCACCGCCGGTGTCGAAGTCGCCGGCGTCGTGCCGCATCGTCGCGATGATGCGCAGCAGTGTGTCGATGTGCTCCTCCGGAATGCCGGGCCGGGCGAAGACCTCCGTGTTGAGCTTCTCCGTCGCCTGGATCGCCAATGCCCGTCCCTCGTCGGTGAGTTCGATGAGTGTGGCCCGTCGATCGCTCGGATGCGGGGTACGCCGGACCAGTCCGGCCTTCTCGAGCCGGTCGACGGCATTGGTGACGCTGGTGGGGTGCACCTGCAGGCGCGCGCTGGCCTTCGCCATCGGCAATGCTCCCGACCTGGTGAAATGCAGCAGCGTGAGCAGTTCGTAGCGGGCGAAGGTCAGGCCGAAGGGCTTGAGCACCTCCTCGACCCGCGCCATCATGATCTGCTGTGCCCGCATCACCGAGGTGACCGCGGCCATGCCGTCCGCGACTTCGCCCCAGCCGTGGGCGGTCCACTGGCGGTGGGCTTCGGCGATGGGGTCGAGGGGGAGTGGTGCGGGCATGCCTCCATCATCCCACGGACGAACGCGCAGGTAGCCAGGGCACACCGGTTTCCGGTGCCTTTCCTGCCGGGTTCAGCGGTACGCGTAGTCGCGGAAACGTTCGTCGACCTCGCCCACACTCAGCCCGAACTCCTCGAGCGTGTACCGGTGCGCGGGTTTCCTTGCCCCGCTGCGGCTTTCTTCGTGCAGGTCGGCCATCGCGCGTTCGGCCTCCGCGGTGAACGGCAGACCGAACCGGTCGTACAGGCCGCCGACGGTGCCGAGCGGATCGGCGACGAAATCCCGGTAGTCCACGTCGACGAAACGGGCGGGATCGTGCCGGCGGCGCACCTCGGTGAAATGATCGAAACCCCGTGCCCAGAGGTCGAGCTGGCTGCGCCCGATCGTCTCACCGACGAACGCGTCGGACCATCCCTCTGTGGCCTGCGCCGCGAGGCTGCACACCGACGGGATCACGGTGCGCGGATCTCGATGGGTGACGACGACGAGCGCGTCCGGATACACCGTGAGCAGTTCGTCCAGTGCGAACAGATGACTGGGATTCTTGAGCACCCACCGCTTCTCGGCGTCCGGCAGTCCGATGAGCTGCAGATTCCTCCGGTGCCGGGCATAGGCCGCGGTCCAGTCCTGCTCCGCGAGCCACTGCGAATAGGTGGGCAGGTGGGCCAGGCACTCGTAGGAGATCGAGCGGAACGACTGGCGCAGCAACTGCCAGCATTCCTCGACCTCGGCGGCCGACATGTAGTGCACACCCATGAATTCGGGATGCTCGACGTGGTGCTGTGCGAATCCGGCCTCGATCCCGGCGAAGACGGGATTCTCCGCCCAGGTCTCGCGAGGAGGTCGCGGTTGCGGCATCTCGGTCAGCCACATCTCGAGCCCCTGATGGGCGGGATCCGCGGCGAGTAGGCGGTGCAGTGCCGTCGTGCCGGTACGGGGCAGGCCGGTGACGAAGATCGGCCGGGTGACCGGGACGTCCGCGTGCTCGGGATGGGCAGACCAGGCAGATTCCGACAGCAACCGCGCCACGAGGGCGCCGCGCAGGAAGACCCGTGACATCTTGCTGCCGAGCGGGGTGAGCTTCTCGTCCCGCGCATACGACTCGAGCAGGACCTCGAGCCCGTCACGGTAGTCGTCGTCGCCGAAATCGGTCAGGCCCGTCAGGCGGGTCGCGGAAGCGTGCAGATCCTCGACGCTGCCGACGGTGGTGCGTTCGCTCATGTGCTTTCCCGTTCAGTGGTGGTATTCGCCGCAGTTGACGTCGAGGCACTGGCCGGTGATCGCCGACGCCATCGGCGAGGCCAGGAAGATCACCGCATCCGCGATTTCCTCGGTTGTCGGGAGACGCTTCAGATCGGAGGTGGCGGCGGTGTGCTCGTAGATCTGTTCGACGGTGGTGCCGTACTTTCCCGCCTGGTGTTCGAAGTACCCCTGCAGGATCGGCCCCCAGATGTACCCCGGTGCAACGGAGTTCACCCGGATTCCCTGCGGTCCGAGTTCCGTCGCCAGGGACTGCGACATCGCCAGCAACGCCGACTTCGCGAGTTTGTAACTGCCGTAACGTTCCTGGGAGTGCCGCAGCACCATCGAATTGATGTTGACCACCGCGCCGGCCGACTCGGCGAGGGCGGGGGTGAACAACTGCGTGAGCCGCAGCGCGCCGAGGACGGTGAGCTCCACGCTGTCCCGGATCTGCTGGAAGTCGGTGCGCGCCAACAGTTTCATCGACGGAACGGAGAACGCGTTGTTGACGAGCACGTCGACACCACCGAACTCCGAGACCGCAGACTCGACAAGGGCGGCGGCGGACTCGTCGTCGGTGATGTCGGTGGGCACGACCAGGGCCCGGCGGCCCGTGCTCTCGACTTCCGCTGCAACCTTCTCGAGCCGCTCCCGGGTCCGGGCGGCGAGCACCACGTCGGCGCCGTGTTCGGCGCACCGCAGCGCGAGGGTGCGCCCCAGCCCCGGGCCGACACCGGAGATCACGACGACGCGGTCGCGGAGCAGTCCCGCTGCCGCGCTCATGCGAGCATCCGATCGGCGACGCCCCGCTGACGGTCCGCGATGCGCTGCGCCCAGGCCTCGGGAGTGATGCGGTTCGAATCGTGGAAGGGCAGGACCTCGGAGAGCCGGTCGAACGGCACCACCTCGGCGGTCGGGCCGTCGGCTGCGGTGAGTTCGCGATCGAGGCGCTGCCAGCGGAACTGCAGGATCCCGCGGCTGCGGCCGAGGGTCTCGACCCAATTGGTCAGCCCCGGATCGCGGGCCGAGACCACGATCCGGACCATCCCGTCGGGATCGACCTGCGCCTGACTGTTGTTCAGGGAGGTCTGGTGGTGGATGTAGTCCAGGGAGATGTACCAGAGGCTGCCGATCTGGAAGCCCAGATAGGGCGCGTCGCTCGCCGGGAGGGTCAGGACCATCGCCTCGTCGTCGCCGAGTTCGTAGTGCCCGACGGATGAGTACTGCGTGTCGAGACCACCTGGGGTGCGGCGCGGCTCGGTGACCGTGTTCACCGGCAGCTTCAGGTAGAACCACTCGGGGAATTGCAGCCAGGTCTTCACCCGCGAGACCAGTGCGCGACCGGCGCGTTCGTAACGGGTGACCGCGTCCTGGTGGGTGGGTTCGGGTGCCGGGGTGCCCAGACTGTCGAGCCGGTGGATGCTCAGCATGCCGCGGCGCTGCGTCCAGTCGCTGTAGACCTCGCGGACCACGAGCTGCGACGAGCCGGACGCGAGCGGGAAGTAGTTACGTTCCGGGTCTCGTCGGCCGGGTCCGAACCGCACCTGGAAGGTGCCGTCGTCGGCGATGGTCAACGCGCGGTCGTCGAAGGCCGTGACGTTGCCGGGCACCTCGGCGTCGGTGTAGTTGCCGGCCAGCACCTGGAAACTGAGATCGCAGGTCGTGCCGCGGCGCCCGGCGACGACGTACTCGGCGTCGTCGCGGATCGATGCGCCCCAGTACAGGGTGTCGGGATTGTCGAGGCCCATCTTCGCGTAGGGGCCGGTGCCGGTGACGAAGACCGGATGGGATCGGCTGTACGCGAAGGTGGCGTGGATGCACGCCGAGATCCCGCCCGCCAGATATCCGTATCCCTCGACGAGGTCCTGTTCGGTGCGGATGTGCGGGGCTGTGGCGACGAGCTTCTCGGCCTCGGCTATCGCCGCGGTGAGCGGATCGGTGAGCACTACGATCTCCTCTGGTCCAAATATGTACCGCTGCGGTAGTCTTCCGTTGCGCCGAGAGTAGAACGTGTTCCAGGGAGGGTCAATGGCTCGTCGCGAGACCGAGACACTCGGGAAGCCGACCGCCGGGGCGGGAGCCGCCCGCCGGTCGCCGCCCACGGAACGCGTCGTGCAGGTCCTCGACCACCTCGTCGCGCGACCCGGCGTCCGGTTCGGACTGTCGGAACTGGCGCGCGAACTCGATCTGAGCAAGCCCACCTGCTTGGGCATCCTCACCGTGCTCGCCGACGTGGGTTATCTGATCCGCGACCCCGTCGACAAGACCTACGGTCTCGGGCCGGCACTGATCGTCGCGGGACGCGCAGCCCAGCGCGGCTTCGCGTCCGGGCCGGTCGCCCACCGGCATCTCGCCGCCCTCTCCGAGGAGTTCGCCGTGATGTGCTCTGCGTCGGCGGTCGTCGGCGACCGGATCGCGGTGCTCGACGTCATCGGTGGCCACGGCACGGCCGCGGCGGCACGCGTGGGGGAGGTGTACCCCTTCGCGCCCCCGGTGGGGCTGATGTACGTGCTGTGGGACACCGACGAGCGCATCGAACAGTGGCTGCGGCGAGAGCCGACCCTGCCCGTGACCGTCGACCGCGACGAGCTGTGGCGGATCGTCACCGAATGTCGCCGGACAGGTTATCTGGCGGAGTCCCTCACTCCCGGCGGCCGTCGCCTGTACGCGCTCATGGCGGGAGTGGTCTCGCACGACCTCGCGCCCGAGATGAGGGAGATGCTGGCGGAACTCGTGGCCAGCCCCGGCGAGCGCGTGCTGCTGCCCGACGCCTTCGCCGCGGGGGAGAAGCGGGCGGTCAATCTCGTGGCCGCCCCGGCCTACGATCCCGACGGCCACCAGTCGCTTGTGCTCACGCTGCACCTCGAGCGGGAGGTGGACGCCGCCGGGATCGAACGGTACGGCGCGGCGCTCGTGGCGGTCGCGGATGCGATCACCGCAGATCTCGGCGGACACCGGCCACCGCGCTGACGGAGGGCTGCGGAGACCACCCGTTGACCTGGAATTGAAACTCGTTCTACTGTTGCGGAGTAATCTTCGACCGCATCGGTACACATGTGTACCGAGCCGGGTGAGAGGGGCACGAGTGACCACGGTGCCACCGCAACGACCACCGACCTACGAACTTTCGCTGCTCGGTGCGCTCGAAGCCGAGTCCGTGCACATCTTCCGCGAGGTCGCCGCGACCTTCTCCCGTCCCGTCCTGCTGTTCTCGGGTGGTAAGGACTCCGCGGTGATGCTCCACCTCGCGGCCAAGGCGTTCTGGCCGGCGCCGCTGCCGTTCCCCGTCCTGCACATCGACACCGGGCGCAACTTCGACGAGGTGATCGACTTCCGCGACCGCACCGTCGAGCGCCTGGGGATCCGGTCGATCGTCGCCTCGGTGCAGGACGACATCGATGCCGGGCGTGCCGTCGAGGACGACGGACCGCACGCGACCCGCAACCGGCTGCAGACCGGAACCCTACTGCGCGCGTTGCGGGAAGGGGGATTCGACGCCGTCTTCGGGGGTGCTCGTCGCGACGAGGAGAAGGCCCGCGCGAAGGAACGCGTCTTCAGCCTGCGCGACGAGTTCGGGCAGTGGGACCCGAAGGCGCAGCGACCCGAACTGTGGCAGCTGTACAACGGCCGGCACCGCCGCGGCGAACACATGCGGGTCTTCCCGCTGTCCAACTGGACCGAACTCGACATCTGGCGCTACATCCGCGACGAGGGCGTCGACCTGCCGTCCCTGTACTACGCCCACCGGCGACCGGTGATCGAGCGCGACGGAATGCTGCTCGCGCACAACCGTTTTCTTACCCTCCTCCCCGGGGAGACTCCGCGCGAGAGCCTCGTCCGGTTCCGCACCGTCGGTGACGCGACGTGCACCGGCTGCGTCGAATCCGCCGCCACCACCGCGGACGAGGTGGTCACCGAGGTCTCCGCCAGCAGGGTCACCGAACGCGGCGCCACGCGGGCGGACGACCGGATCTCCGACGCCGGAATGGAAGACCGCAAGAGGGAAGGCTATTTCTGATGTCCCACCTGCTGCGCATCGCCACCGCCGGCAGCGTCGACGACGGCAAGTCCACGCTCATCGGCCGATTGCTGTTCGACTCGAAGGCCGTCTTCGAGGACCAACTCGAGGCGGTGACCCGCACGAGCCTCGACCGCGGCGCCGACCGCGCCGATCTCGCGCTGCTCACCGACGGCCTGCGCGCCGAACGCGAACAGGGCATCACGATCGACGTCGCCTATCGCTATTTCGCCACGGCGCACAGAACATTCGTCATCGCCGACACTCCCGGTCACGAGCAGTACACGCGCAACATGGTCACCGGGGCGTCCACCGCAGACCTGGCACTCGTCCTCGTCGACGCCCGCAACGGCATCGTCGAGCAGACCCGCCGGCACGCCTTCCTCGCGTCGCTGCTCGGGGTGCGGCACGTGGTGCTGTGCATCAACAAGATGGACCTGGTGGACTGGTCGCAGAGCCGGTTCGACGAGATCTGCGACGAGTTCCGGAATCTCGCGGCGAAGCTCGACATGCCCGACCTCGCCTTCGTTCCCGTCTCCGCCCTGCACGGCGACAACGTCGTCTCCCGCACCGCGAACATGCCGTGGTACGAGGGGACTTCGCTGCTGCACCATCTCGAACAGGTCCACATCGCGTCGGACACCAACCTCATCGATGCCCGACTGCCCGTGCAGTACGTCATCCGGCCGGGCGAGGGTGAGCACCGCGACTTCCGCGGCTACGCCGGGACGGTCGCCGCCGGCGGATTCGCGCCCGGCGATGAGGTGGTCGTTCTCCCTTCCGGTTTCGGAACGCGGGTGCGAACGTTGTGGGGGCCGGGCGGGACGGAACTCGAGCACGCCTTCGCCGGTGCGGCGGTGTGCGTCGAACTCGAGGACGACCTCGACGTCGGACGCGGCGACATGCTGTGCCGCCCCAACAATCGTCCGCTCGTCGGCCACGAGATCGACGCCATGGTGTGCTGGTTCGACGAACGCTCCGCCCTCGATCCGGACGCCCGCTACGCCCTGCTGCACACCACGCGCTCGACCACCGCGCGGGTCGCGCGGCTGGACTACCGCCTCGACGTCAACAGCCTGCACCGCGACGAGGCCGCGACGACGCTCGGTCTCAACGAGATCGGCCGCGTGCAATTGTGGACGCAACAGCCGCTGCTGTTCGACCCCTACCGGCGCAACCGCACCACCGGAAGCTTCGTGCTCGTCGATGAACGTACCGGCGACACCGTCGCGGCCGGAACGATCACCGGCCCGACACTCGCCGACACGGCGGTGGTCTGGCACTCGGCGGCGGTCTCACGGCCCGAACGGGGGAGGGCCGGGGCGACGGTATGGCTCACCGGGCTGTCCGCCTCCGGCAAGTCCACCCTCGCCGTCGAACTCGAACGACGACTGCTCGCCGAGGGCATCCCCGCCTACCGCCTCGACGGCGACAACCTCCGGCACGGCCTCAACGCCGACCTCGGCTTCGGTCCGGAGGACCGCGCGGAGAACGTCCGCCGCGTCGGTGCGGTCGCACAGCTGATGGCCGACGCCGGACTCGTCGCGATCTGCGCGCTCATCAGTCCCTACCGTCAGGACCGCGACCGCATCCGCCGGCAGCACGAGGAGTCCGGGATCCGGTTCGTCGAGGTCTTCGTCGATACGCCGCTCGCCGACTGCGAGGCCCGCGACCCGAAGGGCATGTACGCGCGGGCACGTGCCGGTGAGATCACCGGTTTCACCGGCGTCGATGATCCCTACGAACCACCGTCCGATCCCGAGCTGGTCGTGCGCCCCCACGACGGCACGCCTGCCGTGCAGGCGGGCCTCGTCGTGGAATTGTTGAGGCCATGACGCACGACAACAGCGACGACGCTCGGCTCGCGGCCGAGACGGCTTCCGGCGCAGGTGAACTGCTGCTCACGGTCCGCGCCATCGAATCGGATGCCCTTACCGGGCGCGAGCTGGGCCGGCGCGGCGACCACGCCGCCAACACCTACATCCTCGAACGGCTGGCGACCGCGCGGCCCGGCGACGCGGTGCTCTCGGAGGAATCCGCGGACGATCCGGCCCGGGTCGGCGCCGACCGCGTCTGGATCATCGACCCGCTCGACGGGTCGAAGGAGTACGGGATGCCCGACCATGTCGACTGGGCGGTCCACATCGCGCTCTGGGAGGCAGGACGAGGGCTCACCGCCGCCGCGGTCGCGCAACCGGCGATCGGCGTCGTCCACAGCACCGCAGATCCGGTCCCGGCGCCGCGGCCGGCCCGCCGTCGCCCCCGCATCGTCATCAGCGGGAGCAGGCCGCCCGCCTTCGTCTTCGATCTGGCCCGCGATCTCGGTGCCGATCTGATCCGGATGGGGTCGGCCGGTGCCAAGGCCATGGCGGTGGTCCGCGGGGAGGCCGACGCCTATATCCACGCCGGAGGTCAGTGGGAGTGGGATTCGGCGGCGCCGGTCGCGGTCGCGCGCGCTGCGGGTCTGCACTGCGCGCGGATCGACGGCAGCGAACTCGAATACAACCGGCCGCACCCGTATCTGCCCGACCTCGTGATCTGCCGCGCAGACTGGGCACCGGAGGTGATGTCCGCGCTGGCCGCGCACGCCACCGGGCCGACCGACAGCCCCCGCGCCGCGATGGCACGCGCATACATCCGATCCCTGGTCAGCCACGACGCGTCCCACGTCCGGCTCGCCGAGGACGCCTGGCGGGTCGAGAACGGGGAACGCACCGGCGACAGCGGCATCGAGATCCGCGACCGCCTCGAGAACGGCCCGGAATACCGGCCCATCCGCCGCGTCCGCGACCTGCAGTTCCGCGAATGGCACCACAGTGTCGTCGCGCGGTTCGTCCTGGACATCGCAGCAGGTCCGGGCGCCGAGACGTCGGTCGCGGTGACCGAGCACTTCGACATCCCGGCGGGGGAGATCCGATCGATCGTGGCGATCATCGAGCCCGCGCAGGGTAATAGTTGAATTCATTGTTGTAGCTTTCGAACGAAAGTCACCATGATCGAGAGGCATCACCATGGCCGAAGCGCGTGATATCGGGGACGGCATCCACGTCGTTCCCGTCCCGGTGGCGGACCTGCCGGTCGGCGACACCCAGGTCTACGTGATGGAATCCCCGCGTGGCGTCGTTCTCGTCGACGTCGGCTGGAACGACGACCGGTCGTGGGCGGCGCTGCAGGACGGCCTGGCCACCGCGGGCCTGTCGGTCACCGACGTCGAGGGCGTGGTGGTCACCCACTTCCATCCCGACCACGTCGGGCTCACCGGACGCATCCGGGAGGCCTCCGGGTGCTGGGTCGCGATGAACGAGGCCGACTTCGCCCACCTCGAGGTCATGCTCTCCGACGACGATCGCCGTCCCCAGGAAGCCGAACTGCTGCGCCGCGCAGGGGCACCCGAGGACGCGATCGAGGAGTCGCTGGCCACCCTCGTACCGGCGGTCGGCCGTCCCGACGCGCTGCCCGACCGCAAACTCGGTGCCGACGAGACGATCCCGCTGACGGGACGATCCCTGCGCACCGTGCTGACCCCCGGCCACACCGCCGGTCACGCGTGTTTCCTGCTCGAGAAACACGGCGTGCTGTTCAGCGGCGACCACGTCCTCGCGACCACGACCCCGCACGTCGGCGAGTTCGATTTCCCTCTGCCGCAACGCGACGCGCTGGGGGAGTACCTCGACTCGCTGCGCGCGGTCGCCGGCCTGTCCGTGCGACGCGCACTGCCAGCGCACCGGCAGCAGATCGACGACCTGCCGCACCGCGTCGGCGAATTGATCGCCCATCACGACCAGCGCCTCGACGATCTCTACGACGCGTTCGGCGACGAGGAACTCACGCTGTGGGAGGCCACCGCCCGCATGCGCTGGTACCGGCCGTGGGACGAGACTCCCTTGCACGGCAAGCGGATGGCGCTCGCAGAGGGCTCGGCGCACGTCCGGCAGCTCATCGAGCGGGGACGGGTCCGTCGCGTGCCCGGTACGGAACCCGCCCGCTTCGCGCGCGTGCAGACCCGATGAGCCCCGACGAGCTGGTCACCGAGTTCTGCCGTCGCTGGGCCGATCCCGATCCTGCCGAGCTCGCGGCCTTCTTCGCCGAGGATGCGGTCTTCCACAACATCCCGATGGAACCGATCCGCGGCCGCGCGGCGATCGAGAAGTACATCGTGGGCTTCGTGACGTCCTTCGGGGCCATCGACTACCGCATCCACCACCAGGCGGTCTCCGGCAACGTCGTGCTCAATGAACGCACCGATGTGTTCACGATGAACGGCCGGACGATCGAGCTGCCCGTCACAGGCGTCTTCGAGATCGTCGACGGTAAGATCGCGGCCTGCCGCGACTACTTCGATCCCACACCCTTCACCACCGGAAACTGACCGGCCTCTGGGACACCGAAGGCCCTGGAACACCTGAAGGCCCCGCTTCATGAGAAGCGGAGCCTTCGTGGTGCCCTCGGCAGGATTCGAACCTGCGACTTCTTGCTCCGGAGGCAAGCGCTCTATCCCCTGAGCTACGAGGGCATCCGGACCACCGGATGACCGGAGGTGCGGGAGTTAGCCTAGCGCATCGAACGCTCAACTCCACATCGCCAGGTCAGAGCCGGTTTTCGGCCCGAAGTCGCGGTTCGCCCGCGCGAAGACTCAGTTGAGGGGCAGCGGTTCGGCGCCGCGCTCGGCGAGCAGCGACCTCATCAGGTCCGACTCACCCTGCTGCGTCGCGACCATCGTGCCCGCCAGATTGCGCACTGCCGAGGTGCTCGCGTACTGCTCGCCGTACTCCATCATCGGCAGACCACCCTCGTGGTGGCGCAGCATCAGCTGAAGGAAGAGCACGTCCAGTTCGGGACCGCGAGCGGCCCGGAGATTCGCGAGATCCTCGGAGGTCGCCATCCCCGGCATCAGGTGCGAGCCGTCCGAATCCTCGGACTCGGCGGTCGCACCGTGATCACCGTGTCCGTGACCCGTCTCCGTCTCGGTCATCCACTCCATGTACTCGCCCGTCGGCAGCGCCGGCTGTCCCCACAGTGACAACCAGCCCTGCATCTGACCGATCTGGTTCTGCTGGGTGGTGAGGATGTCGTACGCGATGTTGCGGATCCGATCGTCCTCCGAGTTGGAGACCACCACGGCGGCCATCTCGACGCCCTGGTCGTGGTGCACGATCATGTCCTGCGCGAATCCGACGTCCACCGAGCCGGCCTCCGGCGCCGCCTGCGCGGAGTCCTCGAAGGGGATCCGGGACAGGAACCCCGCGAGGAAACCGACGGTGACCGCAGCGACGGTGAGCAGCACCAGCAGCAGCCGGTTGTGCCCACCACGCTCGGGGGTGGAGATGTCCGAGGAGGTCTCGCTCATCGTCAGCTCCCGGCCGGTGCCTGCTGCATGTCGCCCGCGGTCTCCGCGTTCATCGGCACCGCGTCGGGGCCGGGCTCGGAGGCGTCGAAGGCCGGCGGGTTCGCGGGATCGAACGAACCGGGGATCGTCGAGCAGCTCGCACCCACCTCGGGGTAGGTGTACTGGTTCAGGCGCAGCGCGCTGATGAACTGGTCGATGCGCTCGTCGTCGACGCTGTCGACCTCGAGCCGGTGACCCCACGACTGCAGTGAGACGGGAGCCTCGAGTCCCGGATACGGTGACATCACCATGTAGGTGCGGCCGTCGACCTTCGCGCGGAGCGTGTCGACCGCGGCGTCGTCGAGCAGATCGGGGTTGTATGCCACCCACACGGCGCCGTGCTCGAGCGAATGCACCATGTTCTCGTTCCGCACAGGCTGCTCGTAGACCGTTCCGGTGCAGGTCGCCCAGACGGAGTCGTGAGGGCCACCGAACGGCGGCGACTGGTCGTACGCGACGCGCTGGCCCGGCGCGACGTGCACACCGGCCGGGTACTCGATCTTCAGCACGCCCTCGATGTCGTCCGACGGGTCCTGGTTGGACTCCGACGGCGTCCACGCCGACATCTCCTGCTGGTTCTGATACTTCGGGATCAGGCTCACAGCAATCACGGCGACCAGCACGACGACCAGGGCCACGCCGCCGATCGTCAACCACGGGATCTGGCGCTGCGCGGAGACCCCGGGAGCGCCGCCGCTCTTCTTCTTGGCGGCCTGAATGGCCTTCGACGACTTGGCTCCGGTCTTCTTGTTACCGGAGCCGCCACTAACCGAACCGCTGGGCATCGCTGTGTGCTCTTTCGACGGGTGGACAGGCGGACGCGCGCCCATCGGGCGCACAAACACCTACAACTCTACGGGCGTGCTCTCGCGCGGTGCCCGGACCTGCCGGTAGGGGGAGCGTCGGCGCCGCGATCGACCAGCCAATAGGATGGACACCTGTGACTCCCTCCGACCTTGCTCAGCTGCTCCGCGGAACCGCCGCCGGTGTCCTCACCGACCGTGGTCTCGACGCGTCCGTTCTTCCCGAGACCCTCACCGTCGAGCGCCCGCGCAATCCGGAGCACGGCGACTACGCGACCAACGTCGCGATGCAGGTTGCGAAGAAGGTCGGCGTCAATCCCCGCGAACTCGCCACCTGGCTCGCCGAAGCCTTGACCGCCGCCGACGGCATCGACTCCGCCGAGGTCGCGGGCCCCGGCTTCCTCAACATCCGGCTCGCCGCCGACGCCCAGGGAGCGATCGTGGCGAAGGTGCTCGCCGAGGGCGCCGCCTACGGCACCGGCAGCGACCTCGCGAACACGAGGATCAACCTCGAGTTCGTCTCCGCCAACCCCACCGGCCCGATCCACCTCGGTGGCACCCGCTGGGCCGCGGTCGGCGACGCGCTCGGACGCATCCTCACCGCCCAGGGTGGCGAGGTCACCCGCGAGTACTACTTCAACGACCACGGCGCGCAGATCGACCGCTTCACCCGGTCGCTCATCGCCTCCGCACTCGGACAGCCCGCCCCCGAGGACGGCTACGCCGGCGCGTACATCGTCGACATCGCCTCCTCCGTGCTCGAGCAGCGCCCCGACGCCCTCGAGCTCCCCGAGGACGAGCGGCACGAGACGTTCCGCTCGATCGGCGTGGACCTGATGTTCGCGCACATCAAGCGCACCCTCCACGAGTTCGGCGTCGACTTCGACGTGTACTTCCACGAGAACTCCCTCTTCGAGAGCGGAGCCGTCGAGAAGGCCGTCGAGACCCTGAAGGCGTCGGGCAATCTGTACTTCGACGACGGCGCGTGGTGGCTCAAGAGCACCGATTACGGCGACGACAAGGACCGTGTCGTCATCAAGTCCGACGGCAACGCCGCCTACATCGCCGGCGACATCGCCTACTTCCAGGACAAGCGCTCGCGCGGCTTCGACCTGTGCATCTACATGCTCGGTGCCGACCACCACGGCTACATCGCGCGTCTGAAGGCCGCCGCGGCGGCGTTCGGCGACGACCCCGACACCGTCGAGGTGATGATCGGCCAGATGGTCAACCTCGTCCGTGGCGGCGAGGCCGTGAGGATGAGCAAGCGGGCCGGCACCGTGATCACCCTCGACGACCTCGTCGAGGCGATCGGCGTCGACGCCGCCCGCTACTCGCTCGTGCGTTCCTCGGTGGACCAGAGCATCGACATCGACCTCGAGCTGTGGGCGAGCACCACGAACGAGAACCCGGTCTACTACGTCCAGTACGCCCACGCACGACTGTCGTCGATCGCGCGCAACGCCGCCGATCTCGGCCTGACCGCCGAGGGCGCCGACTTCTCGCTACTCACCCACGAACGCGAGGGCGACCTCATCCGCACCCTCGGCGAGTACCCCCGGGTGCTGGCAAAGGCGGCCGAACTGCGCGAACCGCACCGCGTCGCCCGCTATCTCGAGGAACTCGCGGGCACCTACCACCGCTTCTACGACGCCTGCCGGATCCTGCCGCAGGGCGACGAGGAGGCCGGACCGCTGCACACCGCGCGACTCGCGTTGTGCGCGGCCGCACGCCAGGTCCTCGCCAACGGCCTCGGCCTGCTCGGCGTCACCGCCCCGGAGCGGATGTGAACGCGCACCCCGCGGGACCGCGTCACGCCCAGATCCCGCACGCCCCCAACCTGCCCGAGCGCCCGGCCGACACCGCGGCGCTCAACGCGCTGGCCCCGCACGTGTGGCCCCGCAATGCCGCGCGCGGCGAGGACGGCGTCATGCGCATCGCCGGTATCCCGGTGACCGAGCTCGCCGAGAAGTACGGCACCCCGCTGTTCGTCGTCGACGAAGACGACTTCCGCTCCCGCTGCCGGGAGATCGCCGAGGCCTTCGGCCCGTCGGCGAAGGTGCACTACGCGTCGAAGGCGTTCCTGTGCAGCGAGATCGCACGGTGGGTTCATCAGGAAGGGCTCTCGCTCGACGTCGCGTCCGGCGGTGAGCTCGCCGTGGCCCTGCACGCCGGATTCCCCGCCGGGAAGATCGCGATGCACGGCAACAACAAGTCCGTCCGCGAACTGCAGGCCGCCGTGACCGCCGGGGTCGGGCACATCGTGCTCGACTCGCTCGCCGAGATCGACCGGCTCGACGCGGTCGCCGGTGAGGCCGGTGTCGTCCAGGACGTGCTCATCCGCGTGACCGTGGGCGTCGAGGCCCACACCCACGAGTTCATCTCCACCGCGCACGAGGACCAGAAGTTCGGGCTCTCGCTCGCCGGTGGCAACGCCATGCAGGCCGTGCGCCGCGTCTTCGCGGCCGACAATCTCCGCCTCGTCGGCCTGCACAGCCACATCGGCTCGCAGATCTTCGATGTCGACGGCTTCGAACTGGCCGCCCACCGCGTCATCGGCCTGCTGCGCGACATCGTCGCCGAGTTCGGTGTCGACAAGACCTCGCAGATGAACATCGTCGATCTCGGCGGTGGTCTGGGCATCTCGTACGTGCCGAGCGACGACCCGCCGCCGGTCGCCGACCTCGCGGCGAAACTGGGCGACATCGTCCGCACCGAGTCCGCGCTCGCCGGGCTGCCGGCCCCGACCCTCGCGGTCGAACCGGGCCGCGCCATCGCCGGACCGGGCACAGTGACGCTCTACGAGGTGGGAACCCTCAAGGACGTCGAGGTCGGTTCCGGGCACGTCCGCCGCTACATCAGCGTCGACGGCGGCATGAGCGACAACATCCGCACATCGCTGTACCAGGCGGAGTACGAGTCGCGCCTCGTCTCCCGCGTGAGCGACGCCGAGCCGGTGGTCTCGCGCGTCGTCGGCAAGCACTGCGAGAGCGGCGACATCGTCATCCGCGACGCTTGGATGCCCGCAGACGTCGCAGCCGGTGATTTACTGGCGGTCGCGGCGACGGGTGCATACTGCTACTCGATGTCGAGCAGGTACAACCTGCTTCCTCGCCCCGCCGTCGTGGCGGTCAAGGACGGCGTCTCGCGCGTTCTGCTGCGCCGCGAGACCCTCGAAGATCTGCTCAACTTGGAGGTTTCGGAGTGACCAGTGTAACGGCGACCGATGCTTCGGGCCGGCGTCCGGTGGGTGTGGCGGTTCTCGGACATGGCACCGTCGGTGCCGAGGTCGCGCGGATCATCCGCGAGGACGCCGCGGATCTCGAGGCGCGCATCGGTGCCCCCCTCGAGCTGAGGGGCGTCGCCGTGCGCGACGCCGCCCGCGACCGGGGTCTTCCCGCGGAACTGGTCACGACGAACGCCGAGGCGCTGATCCGCCGCGACGACGTCGACATCGTCGTCGAGCTCATCGGTGGCATCGAACTGCCCCGCAAGCTCGTGCGCACGGCGCTCGACGCCGGCAAGTCCGTCGTCACCGCCAACAAGGCACTGCTCGCCGCCTACACCGGCGAACTGGCCGAGGTGGCCGAGGCCCGCAACGTCGACCTGTACTTCGAGGCGTCCGTGGCCGGCGCGATCCCGGTGATCCGCCCGCTTACCCAGTCGCTCGCGGGCGACAAGGTCAACCGGGTCGTCGGCATCGTCAACGGCACCACGAACTACATCCTCTCGGCCATGGACGAGACGGGCGCCGACTACGGCGAGACGCTCGCCGAGGCGGGCCGCCTCGGATACGCCGAGGCCGATCCCACCGCCGACGTCGAAGGCTTCGACGCCGCCTCGAAGGCGGCGATCCTCGCGTCGATCGCCTTCCACACCCGCGTGACGGCCGCCGACGTCTACCGCGAGGGCATCTCCTCGATCACCGCCGCCGACCTCACCTCGGCGCGCGCGCTCAACTGCACGATCAAGCTGCTCGCGCTGTGCGAGCGCGTCCCGTCCGTCGACGGCAAGGACCGCGTGTCCGCCCGGGTCTACCCGGCCCTCGTGCCCCGCGAGCACCCGCTGGCCTCGGTCAACGGTGCGTTCAACGCCGTCGTCGTCGAAGCGGAGTCCTCGGGTCGGCTCATGTTCTACGGCCAGGGTGCCGGTGGCGCCCCCACCGCCTCCGCCGTGATGGGCGACCTCGTGATGGCCGCCCGCAATCGGGTGCAGGGCGGTCGTGGTCCGCGTGAATCGAAGTACGCGCAGCTGGAAATCGCGCCCATGAGTGACATCCTCACCCGCTACTACGTCAATCTGAAGGTCGCCGACCGCGCCGGCGTGCTCTCCGCGGTCGCCGCCGAGTTCGCCACGCGGGGCGTGAGCATCGCAGCGGTCCGCCAGGAAGGCGCGGGCGACGCTGCCCGTCTGGTGGTACTCACCCATCAAGCCACCGACCGTGCGCTGGCGGATACCGTCGCAGCGCTCGACAAACTCGAATCCGTGATCGCTGTGACCAGCGTCCTGAGACTGGAGGGATCCGCCGAATGAGCGCGGCCGAGAAGAACACCACCCCCGTACACACGCCGTGGCCGGGCCTGATCGAGGCGTACCGTTCGCGCCTGCCGATCGGTGACGACTGGAAGACGGTCACGCTGCGCGAGGGTGGCACGCCGCTGCTCCCGGCTCCGCGCCTGTCGGAGATCACCGGCTGCGAGGTGCATGTCAAGGTCGAGGGTCTCAACCCCACCGGCTCGTTCAAGGACCGCGGTATGACCATGGCGGTCACCGAGGCCCTCGCGACCGGCAAGCAGGCGGTGCTGTGCGCGTCCACCGGCAACACCTCGGCCTCGGCCGCCGCCTACGCCGCGCGCGCCGGCATCGGCTGCGCGGTTCTCGTCCCGCAGGGCAAGATCGCGATGGGCAAGCTCGCCCAGGCCGTCATGCACGGCGCGAAGATCGTGCAGGTCGAGGGTAACTTCGACGACTGTCTGGAACTGGCACGCAAGACCACCGCGGAGTTCTCCACCATCGGTCTGGTCAACTCCGTGAACCCGGTGCGTATCGAGGGCCAGAAGACTGCCGCCTTCGAGATCGTCGACGGGCTCGGCGACGCCCCCGACGTGCATGTGCTGCCCGTCGGCAATGCCGGCAACATCACCGCCTACTGGAAGGGCTACAGCGAGTACGCCGCCGACGGCCTCAGCACGCGCCGCCCGCGCATGCTCGGCGTCCAGGCCGCTGGTGCCGCGCCGCTCGTCCTCGGCCATCCGGTGAAGGATCCCGAGACCATCGCGACCGCCATCCGCATCGGCGCTCCCGCATCGTGGAACGGCGCGGTCGCCGCCAAGGAGGAGTCGAACGGCGCATTCCGTGCGGCGACCGACGAGGAGATCCTCGAGGCGTACCGGCTGCTCGCGAAGTCCGAGTCGATCTTCGTCGAGCCGGCCTCGGCCGCCTCCATCGCAGGTCTGCTCGCCGCGAGCAAGGAAGGCTGGCTCGAGCGCGGCCTGAAGATCGTGTGCACCGTGACCGGCAACGGTCTCAAGGACCCCGATACGGCCCTGCGCGACGTGCCCGTGGTCGAGCCCATCCCGGTCGACCCGGTCGCGGTCGCCTCCGCGCTCGAGTTGGCCTGAGTTGACCGCCACGCCTTCCTCCGTTGGGAATCAGGACATGACGCAGACGTTGCCCGTGGGGCTTTCGGTGACGGCACGGGTTCCCGCTTCGAGCGCGAATCTCGGTCCCGGCTTCGATTGTCTGGGTCTCGCCCTCGGTCTGTACGACGAGATCACCGTCACGACAACGGCTTCCGGGCTCGACGTGAAGGTGGAGGGGGAAGGCGCCCAGGAGGTTCCGTGGGGACCCTCCCATCTCGTGGTCCGTGCCGTCGAGCGGGGACTCGAGGCCGCCGGTGTGTGGGCGGACGGACTGGACGTCGTGTGCCACAACGTCATCCCGCACTCGCGTGGCCTGGGATCGTCCGCCTCGGCGGCGGTGGGAGGGCTGGCAGCGGCCAACGGGCTCGTCCGCAAGATCGCTCCCGAGCGCGTCCTCGACGACGAGCAGCTCGTGCAGCTCGCCTCCGAGTTCGAGGGCCATCCCGATAACGCCTCCGCGAGCGTCCTCGGTGGGGCAGTGGTGTCGTGGACCGAGGTCGAAGTCGACTCCGAACAGCGGACCTACCGCGCGGTGAGCCTGCGTGTGCACCCGGACATCAAGGCGTACGCCTTCGTCCCGTCGGTCCGTTCGTCGACGGCCCACACCCGGGGCCTGCTGCCCGAACTCGTCCCACATCGGGACGCGGCGTTCAACGTCAGCCGAGCGGCTCTCGCGGTCGTCGCGCTCACCGAGCGGCCCGAGCTGCTGATGCCGGCAACGCAGGATCTGCTCCACCAGGCCCAGCGGGCACCCGCACTCCCGCTCACCACCAAATGGGTGGCCGCACTGCGCGAGGCGGGCATCCCCGCCGTCGTCTCGGGTGCCGGGCCGACCGTGCTCGCGCTCACGACCTCCGCGCTGCCCGACGAACTGCGGGCCGCCGCCGAGGCCGACGAACTGGCGGTGCTCGAACTCGAGATCGCCGAGGGCGTCCAGGTCGACTGAGTAGACGCGCAGTGCTGGGGGACCGACGGATGGTGCCGGATGGAGGTCGACGGGTGGTGCAACACACACGTCCCATCCGGCACGGCGATTCTTGCTCTACGTACAGATCGTCGCTATTCTGTGGGGTGTCCGCACGTCGTGCGTATCAGTCGCCGGATTCTCCAGGGTAATCACTCCAGCTCCATCGGGGCGTCGAGCCTGGATCGATCCTCACCTGCTCCCGGATCCGGGAGGGGGACAGACCGCACCTACCGGATTTCGGTGTGGTGGCGGACGTGCCGACCGTTCGTTTTCCCTGAACTCGTACGGCAAATCCCAGCTCAGTGGACGAACTGATCTGCGGGACGAACCCTCTGCTGCGCATGAGCGAGCGAGGGAAGGAAGGATCTCCGTGACAGATACGGACCTGATCACTACACCTGCTCTCGACATTCCCGAGGCCGGTAGCCGGACGACCACGCGCGGTCGCCGCGGAGCAGGCCTTTCGGGCATGGTGCTTGCCGAGTTGCGGACTCTTGCCGCCGAGCTCGGAATCAAGGGCACCTCCGGGATGCGCAAGGGTGATCTCATCGCTGCGATCAAGGAGAAGCAGGGAGGCGGCGCCGCCGCACCTGCCGAGCAGCCTGCAGCCGAGAAGACCGCTGCCCCCGAGAAGACCGACGCGGCAGCGAAGACCGACGCGGCAGCGAAGACCGACGCGGCAGCGAAGACCGACGCGGCAGCGAAGACCGAGACGGCGGGGAAGCCCGAGACTGCCGACAAGCCCGAGGGAGCACCCTCGCGTGGCACCCGCGGTCGCCGTGGCCGTGCCGCCACCGACGAGACCGCCGCGCCCGAGCAGAAGGCCGACGCCGCACCGGCCGAGCAGAAGGCCGACGCCGAACAGGCCGAGCAGAAGGCCGACGTGAAGCACGGTGAAGAAGGCTCGCAGGAGAAGCTGCAGGGCGGCCAGACCCCCAGTGGCGACAACGAATCCGACGGTAACCGCCGCGGCCGTGGCCGTCGCGGACGCCGCGGTGGCGACAACGCCGACCAGAACCAGCAGACCGAGGGTGCCGACGCGTCCGAGGACGGTCGCCAGGATCGCGACTCGCACCGCGAGCGTGGCCAGGACCGTAACTCCGGCGACGGCTCCTCGCGCCGCGACCGTAACCAGGGCGACCGTAACCAGGGCGACCGCAACCAGGACGCCGGCGATCGCGACGGCGGTAACCAGGGTCCGCGCCAGGGCCAGGACAACCGTGGGGGAGACGACGAGGAAGGTGGCCGCGGTCGCCGGGGTCGTCGCTTCCGTGAGCGTCGTCGTGGACGCGACCGCGGCGAGAGCGGTTCGGACTCGCGCGAGCCCGAGATCCGCGAGGACGACGTCCTGCAGCCGGTCGCCGGCATCCTCGACGTCCTCGACAACTACGCGTTCGTCCGCACTTCCGGCTACCTCGCCGGCCCGAACGACGTGTACGTGTCGATGAACATGGTGCGCAAGAACGGCCTGCGCCGCGGCGACGCCATCACCGGCGCCGTGCGGGTCCCCCGTGAGGGCGAGCAAGGCAACCAGCGTCAGAAGTTCAACCCGCTGGTTCGTCTCGACACCGTCAACGGGCGCGAGGTCGACTCGGCCAAGCGCCGCCCCGAGTTCAACAAGCTCACGCCGCTGTACCCCAACCAGCGACTGCGCCTCGAGACCCAGCCGAACATCCTCACCACGCGCGTGATCGACCTGGTCATGCCGATCGGTAAGGGTCAACGTGCACTCATCGTGTCGCCGCCGAAGGCCGGTAAGACCACCGTCCTCCAGGACATCGCGAACGCGATCGCCGTCAACAACCCCGAGTGCTACCTGATGGTCGTGCTCGTCGACGAGCGTCCCGAAGAGGTCACCGACATGCAGCGTTCGGTGAAGGGTGAGGTCATCGCCTCGACCTTCGACCGGCCGCCGTCGGATCACACCTCGGTCGCCGAGCTCGCCATCGAGCGTGCGAAGCGTCTCGTGGAGATGGGCCAGGACGTCGTGGTGCTCCTCGACTCCATCACCCGTCTCGGCCGCGCGTACAACAACTCGTCGCCGGCATCCGGACGCATCCTCTCCGGTGGTGTCGACTCGACCGCGCTGTACCCGCCGAAGCGTTTCCTCGGTGCCGCCCGCAACATCGAGAACGGCGGATCGCTCACGATCATCGCCACCGCGATGGTCGAGACCGGTTCCACCGGCGACACAGTGATCTTCGAGGAGTTCAAGGGCACGGGTAACGCCGAGCTCAAGCTCGACCGGAAGATCGCCGAGCGGCGCGTGTTCCCGGCGGTCGACGTCAACCCGTCCGGTACCCGCAAGGACGAGCTGCTCATGAGCCCCGACGAGTTCGCCGTGGTGCACAAGCTCCGCCGCGTGCTTTCGGGCCTCGATTCGCACCAGGCGATCGATCTGCTCATCGACCGGCTCAAGAAGTCCAAGACGAACATCGAGTTCCTCATGAATGTGGCGAAGACCGCACCGGGGGCACTCGACGACTGACGTCGGCGCCCCGGGGAATTTCCTCCCGGGGCCCTACGTTTGGCATAATCGGCAGGCTCAGTCCGGCTCCGGTTCACGTCTTCGACCCGCGAAGGCGACCCGGCGGCCATGAAAGGGACACCATGAAGGCAGGAATCCACCCCAACTACGTGACGACGACCGTCGTCTGCGGTTGCGGTAACACGTTCGAGACGCGCAGCACCAAGGAGTCGGGACGTATCAACGTCGAAGTCTGCTCCAACTGCCACCCGTTCTACACCGGCAAGCAGAAGATCCTCGATACCGGTGGACGCGTCGCGCGTTTCGAGGCTCGCTACGGCAAGCGTGCGCCGAAGAAGGCCGCTTCCGACAGCTAGCTGTCACGCCGACGCCCGGTACTGCCCTCGTGCAGGCCGGGCGTCGGCTTTTTCATTGCAAGACCGAAATCAGAGCGGAGCACACTCATGGCGGGGCAGACCAAGCCGTCGGCCATCGACGACATCCTGGCCGAATACGCGGGTCTGGAGCAGCAGCTGTCCGACCCGTCGCTGCACGACGATCCTGCGGCAGCGCGTCGGGTGGGCAAGCGGTTCGCCGAACTCGCCCCCGTGATGTCGACCTACAACGCTCTGAAGCAGGCCCGCGAGGACCTCGAGGCGGCGCGCGAACTCGCCGCCGACGACGCGACTTTCGCATCCGAGGTCGACGACCTCGAGGCGCAGGTCGCCGAGCTCGACCGCTCGCTCACCGACCTGCTCGCCCCGCGCGACCCGCACGACAGCGACGACGTGGTCCTCGAGGTCAAGTCCGGTGAGGGCGGCGAGGAATCCGCCCTGTTCGCCGGCGATCTCACCCGGATGTACACGCGCTACGCCGAACGTGCCGGTTGGCGCGTCGAGGTCCTCGGTGCCACCTACTCCGATCTCGGCGGCTACAAGGACGTCACGCTGTCGATCAAGTCGCGGACCGATGTGCGCGACGGCGTGTGGTCCCGCCTGAAGTTCGAGGGTGGCGTGCACCGCGTCCAGCGTGTGCCCGTCACCGAGTCGCAGGGACGCGTGCACACCTCCGCGGCCGGCGTCTTCGTCTACCCCGAGCCCGACGAGGTCGAGCAGGTGCAGATCGACGAGAGCGACCTGCGCATCGACGTCTACCGGTCGTCCGGCAAGGGTGGTCAGGGTGTCAACACCACCGACTCTGCCGTGCGCATCACGCACCTTCCCACCGGCATCGTGGTGACCTGCCAGAACGAACGCTCGCAGCTGCAGAACAAGGCCCGCGCGATGCAGGTCCTCGCGGCGCGCCTGCAGGCAGCGGCCGAAGAAGCTGCCGAGGCCGAGGCGTCAGCGGGTCGCGCCAGCCAGGTCCGGACCGTCGACCGGTCGGAGCGCATCCGCACCTACAACTTCCCGGAGAACCGGATCACCGATCACCGCATCGGCTTCAAGTCCCACAACCTCGACGCGGTGCTCGACGGCGAACTCGACGCACTGCTCGACGCCCTGGGCGCCGCAGACAGAGAGGCCCGGCTCGCGGCGGAGTAACCGCGAACCGGGCTCGTCGCCAGGGGATCAGGCAGGAGTGTCGGCGCCCTGACCGGCCTCGCCGTCCTCTACCGCCGCCGGTGGAACGTTCGTGAGATCGACGCCCGGCAGCAGGAAGCAGCCCTCGCCGCCGGCGTTCTGATGGGCGCCCCAGACTGCGCTGACGACGAGTCCGTCACCGGTCTGGAGAGCGACGGCAGGTTCCTCCTCGTCGATTGCGTCCGGAAGGACACCACCGCCCAGCTGGAGCGTCCTCAGGTTCACCCAGCTGATCTGGCCTCCTCCGCTGCCCTCCTGCTCGATCTCGTACTCGATCTGGCCGGGCTCCGCGTCCTCCTCGGCGAGAGCGGTCTCCGTGTCGACCACGCCGATACCCGCCGGGCATCCGATGGGGATCGGCTGGAAGTCGATGGGCTCGGCACTCGCGAGAGCAGGGGCCGCGAAGGCGGTCGCACCCGCAGCGGCAAGGACGGTGATTCCACGCACAGTCCGCGTCTTCATGGAGCAATCCCTTTCTGTCGATGAAACCGACCGGAAGGTATCGGTCCTCGTTCGGGTGCCCATCCCGCCGTGCCGTCAATCACGTTGTCGGAAACACCCTCGATGTCCGGTCCGGGTGTTCTGCGTGCAATGCGAGGGCTACCTCGGCGTAGTGCAGGTACGAGGTCGTGGCACGCTGTAAGGCGTGAGCCGTCAACCTCTGCGCCTGGCCATCATCGAAGCGGCATCGGTCCTCGAGGAAGCCGGAGTCCCGAGTCCCCGGGTCGACGCCGAACTTCTCGCAGCGCACCTGCTCGGCATCGAGCGCGGGCGACTCGGTCTGGTCCCGCTCGTCGAGGCGACGACCATCGACGCCTACCGCTCGATGGTCGAACAGCGGGCGAAGCGGATTCCTCTGCAGTACATCACCGGCACCTCGCCGATGGGGGAGATCGACCTGGCAGTGGGGCCGGGGGTGTTCGTCCCGCGACCCGAGACGGAACTGCTGCTCGGCTGGGCGCTGGCCTTCCTCGAACGCCACGGCAGCCGCAACCCGGTCGTCCTCGACCTGTGCACCGGATCCGGCGCGCTGGCGCTGGCGATCGCGCATGCGCGTCCCGACGCCGAGGTCCACGCCGTCGAACTCGAAGCGAAGGCTCTCGCCTGGGCGCGTCGGAACGCCGAGACCCGCGCGGAGGAAGGGGACACCCCGATCCGGCTGTACCAGGGCGATGTCACCGACCGCATGCTGCTCACCAACCTCGAAGGCAGTGTCGACCTGGTGGTCGCCAACCCGCCCTACATCCCGGAAGGAGCCGACCTCGAACCCGAGGTGGTCGAACACGATCCGCACTCGGCGCTCTTCGGGGGAGCGGACGGACTGTCCGTCATCCGGCCCATGGTTTCCAACATTGCGCGGTGGCTGCGGATCGGGGGAGCGGCAGCGGTCGAGCACGACGACACGCACAGCCTGCTGGTCGCCGAACTGTTCGAGCAGCGTCGGGTGTTCGGCGACGTCGTGCGGCACCCCGACCTCGCCGGGAAGGCCCGCTTCGTGACCGCGCACCGTGTTCCCACGGCAGTGGAGGCCGACCGCATGAAGTCGGTACGGTCTGCGGCGGACGGCTGACGGGCAGGACCCGTCCGGTGCCGATTGCGGCCGAAGTGGAAGGATGAGCGCGTGAGCACCGTGTACGACTGCAACAACGAAGCTTCGCGCGCCGCCGGACTCAACGCGGCGCGCGGCGCACTCAAGGCCGGACGACTCGTCGTCGTACCCACCGACACGGTGTACGGCATCGCTGCCGACGCCTTCGACTCCGACGCCGTAACGGCGCTCCTGCGCGCGAAGGGGCGCGGCCGCGACATGCCGGTGCCGGTCCTCGTCGGCTCCTGGACGACCATCGACGGTCTCGTCGCCTCGGTGCGTCCCGAGGCGCGGGAGTTGATCCGCGCGTTCTGGCCGGGCGGACTCAGCCTCGTGGTGCACCAGGCACCGTCCCTGGCCTGGGATCTCGGCGACACCCGCGGCACCGTCATGCTCCGCATGCCGCTGCACCCCGTCATCCTGGAACTGCTGCGCGAGGTCGGTCCGCTCGCGGTCTCCAGCGCCAACGTCTCCGGTCGGCCCCCCGCCACGAACGTCACCGAGGCGCGCGAGCAACTCGGAGCATCGGCGAGTGTCTATCTCGACGGTGGCCCGGCAGAGCACGGGGTCGCATCGACGATCGTCGACCTCACGGGCGACCGCCCGCGCATCCTGCGCGAGGGTGCGGTGACGGCCGAAGCACTCGCGGAGGTGCTCGGTGACGATCCCGAGCGCCTTCGGTCCGGCGGGGAGTAGCGGCGGAGGAACGGAGCACGTGACTGCAGCCGACACCACCGCCGTACTGCTCGCCCAGGCCGGGCGCGGCGCCGGCGTTCCCATCCGGGAGCTTCTCCTCGTCCTGCTCACCGCCGCGGTGGTGACCTTCCTCGCGACCGGTGTGGTGCGGATCCTCGCGCTGAAGTTCGGAGCGGTCGCCGTTCCCCGCGACCGCGACGTGCACGTGACCCCGACCCCGCGGATGGGTGGGGTCGGCATGTACATCGGCCTCGTCGCGGGAATCGTCTTCGCTCAGCAATTGCCTGCCCTGACAAGGGGTTTCGAATTCACCCCGGATATGGGGGCGGCGCTCGCCGCGGCCTCGATCATCGTCGTCGTCGGCATCGTCGACGACCGGTGGGGACTCGACGCGCTCACCAAGTTCGTCGGCCAGGTCACCGCGGCCGGCGTGCTCGTGATCATGGGCGTGAGCTGGATCGTCATCTACGACCCGTTCAGTGCCTCGACACTCGTACTCGACCAGCTCCAGGGCGGTCTCATCACCGTCGCCGTCGCCGCGGTGACGATCAACGCGATGAACTTCGTCGACGGGCTCGACGGACTCGCGGCCGGACTGGGTCTCATCGCCGCACTCGCGATCTGCGCGTTCTCCGTGGGTCTGCTGCTCGATCAGGGCGGCGACGTCTCCGCCTACCCGCCGGCCCTCATGGCCGCGGCCCTCGCCGGCGCCTGCCTCGGCTTCCTGCCGCACAACTTCCAGCCCGCCAAGATCTTCATGGGCGACTCCGGGTCCATGCTCATCGGTCTCATGCTCGCCGCAATCTCCACAAGCGCCTCGGGCCTCATCCCGCTCAGCGCCTACGGTTCGCGCGACCTGCTCGGTCTGCTCTCGCCGCTGATCCTGGTCGGTGCCGTGATGTTCATCCCGATCCTCGACCTGCTCCTCGCGATCGTGCGGCGCACCCGGGCCGGCGTGAGCCCCTTCAGCCCCGACAAGATGCACCTCCACCACCGCCTGCTGCAGATCGGGCACTCGCACCGTCGCGTGGTGCTGCTGCTCTACCTGTGGGTCGGAATCCTGGCCTTCGGGGCTGTCGGTTCCTCGCTGCTCGACCGGCGGGCGGTGGTGTTGATCCTCGCGGGCGGTCTCGTGTTCGCCCTCGTCGTGACCGCTGTGCCGTCGCTGCGGCGGCACGACGAGTCGGGGGAGACGCCGCCGGAGCACTCCCGAGAGGTCGGTTAGGCTCGGATATCGTGACGAACCCGGATCATCCCGAACCCGACCACGGCCTGCCCTCGCTGCCCGATCCGATCGCGCCGATGCGCGCGGCCGTGCGGTACGGCGCCCTCGGTCTTCTCGCGCTCGCCGTCGTGGCGTCGGTGATCTCGGTGCTCGTCGCCGGGATGCCCGGTCTGTGGGGTGCACTCATCGGAGCGGCCGTCGGCGGAGGGTTCATCCTCTTCACCGCACTCGGCGTTCTCCTGACGTCGAAGATGCCGGCGATGACCGCCGGAGCCGTACTTCTCGGCACCTGGCTGCTGAAGCTGATCCTCGCCATCGTCGTGATGGGCTCGCTCGACTCGCTCGACTTCTACAACCGCAACGCGCTCGTCCTCACCATCGTGTTCGCCCTGGTCATCGTTCTGGGAGCCGAGACCTACGGGGTGCTCTCGCAACGTGCCCTGTACGTCGATCCCCAGGCGTCGTCCGGATCCGACAACGACGATCGGTAGTAGCACCGCTTGTCCATAACCCCCCACGTAGGAACCCACCTACGCACTGTCGTAGAGCAGTTGGTAGGGTGAGTTCTACGAGAGTGACGCTGCCCGCATCGGGTTCGAAGAGGGTGCGCAGTTGTGACTTCGTAGGCGGTCGTGTTCAAATGGCCGCCGAGTCGACGAGAGTCGCCGACACCGGCAGGAAGCGGGACCGTTCACGCGGTTCGGACCACTGGCGAATACGCGAGCCGACCTGGTCGACTTCTGGATCGTCAATGTCCGATCGAACCGCAGACGGCATGCCTGCGGCCGACTACGGGAGAGAGCGCTGAGCGTCACCACCTTGGCAGCCGGAGAATTCCACGCGCCGTCACTAGCTGATTTTTTCCCACCGGCAGTCCTGTTCGAAGGAACCCCCTTCGAGATGGACCGGTTGATGCTCATCCGCGTCGCCGTCGCCCTGATCGTCGCGCTGTTCTTCTTCTTCGCGTTGCGGAGTCCGAAGATCGTGCCGCGGGGCGTGCAGAACGTCGCCGAGATCATGCTCGACTTCGTCCGGATCCACATCGCCGAGGACATCCTCGGTAAGGAACAGGGACGCCGGTTCCTCCCGGTGATCGTCACCATCTTCTTCCTGGTGGTCGGTCTGAACCTGACATCGGTCATCCCGTTCCTCAACATCTCGTCCAACGCACGAATCGGTATGCCGATCGTGCTCGCGGCACTCGCCTACATCGTCTTCAACTATGTGGGCATCAAGAAGTACGGATTCTTCCGCTACGTCAAGAGCAGCATCGTCATCCCGAACCTGCCGCCCGCTCTCCACGTGCTGGTGATCCCGATCGAGTTCGTCTCGACGTTCATTCTGCGGCCGTTCACGCTGACCATTCGTCTCATGGCCAACATGCTGGCCGGTCACATCATGCTCGTGCTGTTCTTCAGTGCCACGCAGTTCTTCTTCTTCGATTCCGACGGCTTCATGAAGGTGTTCGGCATCGGTTCTCTCATCGGCGGAATCGCGTTCACCTTCTTCGAGCTCCTGGTGATCGTCCTGCAGGCCTACATCTTCGCGCTGCTCACCGCGGTGTACATCGACCTGGCCCTGCACGCCGAAGAGCACTAGCTCGACGAACGGCACGACCCACATCTACACAAAGACTGACTCGGTTGCCGACTCCCGGGGCCGAGCCACAAGAAAGGGAATGGAACACCAATGAGCGTTGCGCTTCAGGCAGCAGACGTCCTCGCCCAGGAGACCACGATCTCGGGTGCAGGCGCCATCGGCTACGGCCTCGCCGCCATCGGCCCCGGCATCGGCATCGGCATCGTCGTCGGCAAGGCGATCGAGGGCATGGCTCGTCAGCCCGAGATGGCTGGCCAGCTGCGCACCACGATGTTCCTCGGTATCGCCTTCACCGAGGCCCTCGCGCTGATCGGCATCGTCGCCGGCTTCATCTTCTGATCCGACGATCACAATGGCTGACAGCATCCTGATCCTCGCGGCAGAGGAAGGGGAGACTCCCAATCCCCTTCTCCCCGCGACATACGACATCGTCTGGTCGCTGGTCGCCCTGATCCTCGTCGGATTCGTCTTCTGGAAGTTCGTGCTTCCGATGTTCCAGAAGGTGCTCGACGAGCGTTCGGAGCTGATCGAAGGCGGCATCAAGAAGGCAGAGGAAGCTCAGGCGGAGGCTGCGGCCGCGCTCGAGCAGTACCGTAGCCAGCTCGCCGAGGCTCGCACCGAGGCGGCGCAGATCCGTGAAGAAGCCCGTGCACAGGGCCAGCAGATCATCGCCGACATGAAGGCGCAGGCCCAAGAGGAGAGCGACCGTATCGTCGCCGCCGGTCACAACCAGCTGCAGGCCCAGCGCCAGCAGATCGTGGCCGAGCTGCGTAGCGATCTCGGACGCAGCTCCGTGGATCTCGCCGAGAAGATCCTCGGCGAAGCGCTCGCGGACGACGTGAAGCGTGCCGGCTCGATCGATCGGTTCCTCGACGAACTCGACTCCCTCAGCGCTGACTCTGCATCCGGAAAGTGAGCACCATGTACGCAGCAAGCCGTGAGGCACTCGCTCATACGCGTTCCGCGTTGCAGTCCGCCCTGGGCTCGGGTGCCGCGACTGCCGCTGCGGCTCAGGCCGGTTCCGAACTCTTCTCGGTGGTCGAGGCGCTCGACAGCCAGCGCGCCCTCCGGACCGCGCTGGCCGACGCCTCGGCCCCGGCTGCCGTTCGCGAGCGGCTGGCCGAGCAGGTCTTCGGCGGCAAGGTTTCGGCCCAGACCCTCGCGACCGTCAAGGCCGCAGCGGGGCAGGACTGGTCGGCACAGTCCGACCTGACCGACTCGCTCGTCCAGCTCGGCCGTGAGGCACTGCTGAAGGCCGCAGCGGACCAGGACCAGCTCGACACCGTCGAGGACGAACTGTTCCGCCTCGGTCGCATCGTGGCAGGCGACCCGGAGCTCGAGCAGACGCTCTCGGATCGCAGCACCCCGGCTTCGGCCAAGCGTGATCTGCTGACGCGCCTGCTGTACGGCAAGGTCACCGCAGTCACCGAGGCGCTGGCGGTCCACGCGGTCGGTCGGCTGAGCAAGTCGCCGGCCGAGACGTTCGACGAGTTGTCGGCGCTCGCCGCGGCCCAGCGGGACCGTGCCGTCGCGCACGTCCGCAGCGCGGCACCGCTCGATGCGAAGCAGGAGGAGCGGCTCACCGCGACCCTGACCCGCATCTACGGGAAGCCTGTGACGGTTCACGTCGAGGTCGATCCCGAGCTTCTCAGTGGATTGGTCGTCCGGGTGGGCGACGAGGTCATCGACGGTAGTGCCGCGGGTCGACTCGCTGCAGTGCGCAAGAGCCTCACGTAGTCCACTACCGAACACACACATAGATCTTTTCGAAGACCAGATACCGAGAGCAGGAAGAACATGGCGGAGCTGACGATCTCCTCCGACGAGATCCGTAGCGCGATTGACAATTACACCGCGAGCTACTCCCCGGAGGCCTCCCGCGAGGAGGTCGGCGTGGTCGTCGACACCAGTGACGGCATCGCGCACATCAGCGGTCTGCCGTCGGCGATGGCCAACGAGCTGCTGGAGTTCCCCGGTGGCGTCCTCGGCGTGGCCCTCAACCTCGAGGCCACCGAGATCGGTGCCGTTATCCTGGGCGACTTCCAGACCATCGAGGAAGGCCAGGAAGTCAAGCGGACCGGCGACGTTCTGTCGGTGCCGGTGAGCGACAACTTCCTCGGTCGCGTCGTGAACCCGCTCGGTCAGCCGATCGACGGCCTCGGCGATATCGAAGCCGATGAGACCCGCGCCCTCGAGCTGCAGGCCGCGACCGTGCTGGAGCGCCAGCCGGTCGAGGAGCCGCTGCAGACCGGCATCAAGGCCATCGACGCGATGACCCCGATCGGCCGTGGCCAGCGTCAGCTCGTGATCGGCGACCGCAAGACGGGCAAGACCGCCGTCTGCATCGACGCGATCCTGAATCAGAAGGCGAACTGGGAGACCGGCGACCCGAAACAGCAGGTCCGCTGCATCTACGTCGCGATCGGCCAGAAGGGCTCGACCATCGCGGGTGTCAAGCAGGCACTCGAGGAGAACGGCGCGATGGAGTACACCACCATCGTCGCGGCTCCGGCCTCCGACTCCGCCGGCTTCAAGTGGCTCGCCCCCTACACCGGTTCGGCCCTCGGCCAGCACTGGATGTACCAGGGCAAGCACGTCCTCATCGTGTTCGACGACCTGACCAAGCAGGCCGAGGCCTACCGCGCCATCTCGCTGCTGCTGCGTCGCCCGCCGGGCCGCGAGGCATACCCCGGCGACGTCTTCTACCTGCACTCGCGTCTGCTGGAGCGCTCCGCCAAGCTCTCCGACGAGCTCGGTGGCGGCTCGCTGACGGCCCTGCCGATCATCGAGACCAAGGCGAACGACGTGTCGGCCTACATCCCGACCAACGTCATCTCCATCACCGACGGCCAGGTCTTCCTCGAGTCCGACCTGTTCAACAAGGGTGTCCGCCCCGCCATCAACGTCGGTATCTCGGTTTCCCGAGTCGGTGGCGCCGCCCAGACCAAGGGCATGAAGAAGGTTTCCGGTTCGCTGCGTCTCGAGCTCGCGCAGTTCCGTGAGCTCGAAGGCTTCGCCGCCTTCGCCTCCGACCTCGACGCCGCGTCGAAGGCTCAGCTCGAGCGCGGTCAGCGTCTCGTCGAGCTCCTCAAGCAGGACCAGTACGCGCCCATCGCAGTCGAGGATCAGATCGTGTCGATCTACCTCGCCGGCGAAGGTGTCTTCGACTCGGTTCCGGTCGAGGACGTGCGTCGCTTCGAGACCGAGCTCCTCGAGGATCTGCACCGCAACGCCGCAGGCGTCTACGAGCAGATCGCCGGTGGCAAGGCCCTGTCCGACGAGTCGATCGAGGCCCTCCGCGCCGCGACCGCCAAGTTCAAGGAGGGCTTCATCGCCTCCGACGGCAGCCGTGTCGTGAACGAGGCAGAGGCCGAGGCCCTCGGTGCCGACGAGATCCAGCAGGAGCAGGTCTCCGTCAAGCGCACCACCGTTCGCAAGTGAGCGGGGAGTCCATGACCCAGCGTCCAGTGAAGGGAGTGTGATCGACGAATGGCGAACTTGCGCGAACTGCGCTCGCGGATCAAGTCGGTCAACTCGACCAAGAAGATCACCAAGGCGCAGGAACTGATCGCGACGTCGCGTATCACGAAGGCCCAGGCCCGAGTGGCAGCGTCCAAGCCGTACGCCGAGGAGATCACCAAGGTGCTCTCCGAGCTGGCGAGTGCGTCGGCCTCGTTGGATCACCCCCTGCTCAACGAGCGCGAGAACCCCAAGCGTGCCGCAGTGCTGGTCGTGACCAGCGACCGCGGTATGGCCGGCGGTTACAACTCCAACGTCCTCAAGGAAGCCGAGGAGCTGCGTCAGCTGCTCCTCAGCGAGGGCAAGGAGCCTGTGCTGTACGTGATGGGCGGTAAGGGCCTCGGCTACTACACGTTCCGTGAGCGTGAAGTGGCCGCTGCCTGGACGGGCTTCTCGCAGGACCCCCGTTACACGGACGTCGCGAAGGCGAGCCGTCACCTGGTCGAGCTGTTCATGGCGGGTTCGGGCACCGAGGTGCCCGCACCGAACGGCGAGGGCACCATCGAGGGCGTCGACGAACTGCACATCGTCTACACCCGCTTCGTGTCGATGCTGACCCAGACCCCCCAGGTTCGCAGAATGGCTCCGCTCGAAGTGAGCATCACCGAGGACGAGATCGACCTCGGCGAGGACATGCTCACCGACGGACGCCGCGCCACGGACAACGAGGGACCGCAGGCCGTGTACAACTTCGAGCCGGAGGCCGGAGTTCTGCTCGAGGCTCTCCTGCCGAAGTACATCAGCACGCGCATCTACGCGTCGCTGCTGGACGCGGCGGCCTCCGAGTCGGCAGCCCGTCGTACCGCCATGAAGGCCGCGACGGACAATGCCACGGAATTGGTGAACACCCTCAGCCGTCAGGCGAACCAGGCCCGGCAGGCCCAGATCACCCAGGAAATCAGCGAGATCGTCGGCGGTGCCGGTGCGCTCGCCTCGAGTGCAGGAAGTGACTGAACCACAATGACCGCAGCAGTAACCGACAACAACGCCGGTGCGGCGTCGGCCCTTGCCGGGCGCGTCGTCCGCGTCATCGGCGCCGTCGTCGACGTGGAATTCCCGCGTGGCGCCGTGCCCGAGCTGTTCAACGCCCTGCACGCAGAGGTCACTCTGCCGTCCGTGGCGAAGACCCTGACCCTCGAAGTCGCGCAGCACCTGGGTGACAACCTGGTCCGCACGATCTCGATGCAGCCCACCGACGGCCTGGTGCGTGGCGCCCCCGTCAGCGACACCGGCAAGCCGATCTCGGTTCCCGTCGGCGACGTCGTCAAGGGCCACGTGTTCAACGCGCTGGGCGACTGCCTCGACGCGCCGGGCACCGGACGCGACGGCGAGCAGTGGGGCATCCACCGCAAGCCCCCGGCCTTCGACCAGCTCGAGGGCAAGACCGAGATCCTCGAGACCGGCATCAAGGTCATCGACCTGCTGACCCCGTACGTGAAGGGCGGCAAGATCGGTCTGTTCGGTGGTGCCGGTGTCGGCAAGACCGTTCTGATCCAGGAGATGATCACCCGTATCGCGCGTGAGTTCTCCGGTACGTCGGTGTTCGCCGGCGTCGGTGAGCGCACCCGTGAGGGCACCGACCTCCACCTCGAGATGGAAGAGATGGGCGTCCTCCAGGACACCGCCCTCGTCTTCGGCCAGATGGACGAGCCGCCGGGCACGCGTATGCGCGTCGCCCTGTCGGCCCTGACGATGGCGGAGTACTTCCGCGACGTCCAGGGACAGGACGTGCTCCTGTTCATCGACAACATCTTCCGCTTCACGCAGGCCGGCTCGGAGGTTTCGACCCTCCTCGGCCGTATGCCGTCGGCCGTGGGTTACCAGCCCACGCTCGCGGACGAGATGGGTGAGCTCCAGGAGCGCATCACCTCGACGCGTGGCCGCTCGATCACCTCGCTGCAGGCGATCTACGTGCCCGCCGACGACTACACCGACCCCGCGCCGGCCACGACGTTCGCTCACCTCGATGCGACCACCGAGCTCTCGCGTCCGATCTCGCAGATGGGTATCTACCCCGCTGTGGACCCGCTGACGTCGACCTCGCGAATCCTCGAGCCGGGCATCGTCGGTGCCGACCACTTCCGGGTGGCCAACGAGGTCAAGCGCATCCTGCAGAAGTACAAGGAACTGCAGGACATCATCGCCATCCTCGGTATGGACGAGCTCTCCGAAGAAGACAAGGTCACGGTCGCCCGTGCCCGTCGTCTCCAGAAGTTCCTCGGCCAGAACTTCATCGTCGCCGAGAAGTTCACGGGTCAGCCGGGTTCGGTCGTGCCGCTCGCCGACACCATCGAGGCCTTCGACCGCGTGTGCAAGGGCGAGTTCGACCACCTGCCCGAGCAGGCGTTCAACAGCTGCGGTGGACTCGACGACGTCGAGGCTGCAGCCAAGAAGATCGCCGGAAAGTAGGCCACCGTGGCTGAGATGAGCGTGGACATCGTTGCCGTTGAGGAGCGTGTGTGGTCCGGATCGGCGACTCTCGTCACCGCCCAGACCACCGAGGGCGAGATCGGCATCATGCCCGGTCACGAGCCCGTGCTCGGCCAGCTCGTCGAGGGTGGCGTCGTGTCCGTCAGGACCGCGGACGGTGAGCGGATCGTCATGGCCGTCCATGGCGGATTCCTCTCGGTGACCGCGACGACGGTGACGGTGCTCGCCGAAGCCGCCGACCGCGTGGAGGACATCGACGTCGAGGCAGCCAAGTCGACTCTGAACGATGCAGATCGTGACGAGTCGGAGATCGCAGCGGCCCGCGGCCGCCTGCGGGCTGTCGAACGAGCCTGATCGTCGAACAACGAGAAGCCGCGACGGAGCCGACGAGCAGTGTCACCTGGATTTCTGATTCTCAGTATCCTTGTGGTGCTGCTCGCGGTCTCCGTCGCGGCTTTGTTGTACCGCCTCTTCGCCCTGCGCGGCGGGGGTACCGCCGCCATTCTGCGAGTGATGCCTCAGAACGAGGGTTCCGGCTGGAGGCACGGAATCGTTCGGTACGGCGACGAGACACTCGCGTTCTACAAGCTTTCGAGCCTTCGGCCCGGACCCGACGTACGACTGACCCGTCAGGGCATCGATGTGCGTTCGCGACGGAAGCCGGAAGGCAGTGAATTCGACATCATGACCGAGGACATCGTGATCCTCGATGTGATCGACCGCGACGACTTGTACGAGATCGCGCTCGACAGCGGCGCTTTGATGGCCTTCATGTCCTGGGTCGAATCCAGGCCCGACGGCCGGTCGCAGCGCCGCCGCCCCCTCTAGAGGGACTTCTTCACGCGCCCGCTCCCGGCTTCCACAGCACGTCGCCGTCCGGGTTCGCGATCCGGCCCAGGATGAACAGCAGATCCGAGAGCCGGTTCAGGTACTTCGCGGGCAGGACGTTCGTGTCGTCCGGAGCCGCGTCCACCGCCGCCCACGCCGACCGTTCCGCACGTCGTGCCACCGTCCTGGCGGTGTGCAACAGAGCCGCCCCCGGCGTGCCGCCGGGAAGAATGAACGAGTTGAGCGGTTCCAGCTCCTCGTTGAATTCGTCGCACCAGCCCTCGAGCCGGTCGATGTACTGCTGGGTGATCCGCAGCGGCGGGTACTTCGGGTTCTCGACCACGGGCGTCGACAGATCCGCGCCGGCATCGAAGAGATCGTTCTGAATCTGTCGGAGTACCGGGATGAGCCGTTCCGGGAGCGCTCCCAGTGCGAGGGCCACACCGATCGCCGCGTTGGTCTCGTCGCAATCGGCGTAGGCGACCAGACGAGGATCGTTCTTCGAGACGCGCGAGAAGTCGCTGAGCCCCGTTGTTCCGTCGTCTCCGGTGCGCGTATAGATCCGTGTCAGGTGGACTGCCATGCGCGTCACGGTACCGGCTCTGCTCTTCCCGCGGACACGCCCGTTACGCTGTGTCGTTGTGAGTGAACGCTTTCTTGTCACAGGTGGGAACCGCCTTTCCGGCGACGTCGTCGTCGGGGGTGCCAAGAACAGCGTCCTCAAGTTGATGGCTGCGGCGCTGCTCGCCGAGGGCACCACCACGATCACCAACTGCCCCGACATCCTCGACGTGCCCCTGATGGCCGACGTCCTGCGTGGACTCGGCTGCGAGGTCGAACTCGAAGGCGACGCCGTACGCATCACGACGCCTGCCGAACCCGAGTACCGCGCAGACTTCGCGGCAGTGCGGCAGTTCCGGGCGTCGGTCTGTGTACTCGGCCCGCTGGTTGCACGCTGCCGCAAGGCGATCGTGGCGCTGCCCGGCGGCGACGCCATCGGCTCCCGTCCGCTCGACATGCACCAGGCGGGTCTGCGACTCCTCGGCGCCCATTCGTCGATCGAGCACGGATGCGTCGTCGCGGAAGCGGACGATCTGCACGGTGCCACCATCCGTCTGGCGTTCCCTTCGGTGGGAGCGACAGAGAACATCCTCATGGCCGCGGTCCTCGCCAAGGGGGACACGACCATCGACAACGCGGCCCGCGAACCCGAGATCGTCGACCTGTGCAACATGCTCGTCCGCATGGGGGCACGGATCACCGGTGCGGGCAGTACGACGCTGCGGGTCTCGGGAGTCTCGTCCCTCCGTCCCACCGAGCACCGGTGCATCGGCGACCGGATCGTTGCGGCGACGTGGGGGATCGCAGCTGTGATGACGCGGGGCGATATCGCCGTCCGTGGCGTCAATCCGAAGCATCTCGCGTTGGTGCTGGATAAGTTGCGCAGTGCCGGCGCCGAAGTCATGCCGTTGGCAGACGGATTCCACGTCGTGCAGAAGGAGCGGCCCCGTGCCGTCAACTTCGCGACGCTGCCGTATCCGGGATTCCCCACCGACCTGCAGCCCATGGCCATCGGTCTCGCGGCCATCGCCGACGGGACGTCGATGATCACCGAGAACGTCTTCGAAGCACGGTTCCGGTTCGTCGAGGAGATGGTGCGTCTCGGAGCGGACGCCCGCACCGACGGCCACCACGCGGTCGTGCGGGGAGTGGAGCAGTTGTCGAGTGCTCCCGTGTGGGCATCGGACATTCGTGCGGGCGCAGGTCTGGTGCTCGCCGGCCTGTGTGCGGACGGGGTCACGGAAGTGCACGACGTCTACCACATCGACCGTGGTTATCCGCGGTTCGTCGAGATCCTCCAGGAGCTCGGCGGAACCATCGAGCGGGTGGGTGTCGAGGAAGGGCGACTCCTGTCTCACTAGGGAGGAAACCCTGTTCGGGCCCTGTGTCCGGCGTCACCGGAAGCGATTTCGGTCCGGTCGGCGCCTCTCGGAGACATTCACCTGGGCTTTTCTCGAGGACTACCACCTCTGACCAGGCGATTTGGCAGGGAGTTGATCCTCGCGTAACTTATTCCAGGTCAGAGCGACACGGACACCGACCCGGGCCGAGAGGAACGGGACAACGAGGTTGGACGAAGGCGCCTGAACTTGGTTACGAGCCCCCGATTCTTCTGGTAAGGTCGGTGGCCCCGGAGGTCGAAGAGACCTCCTGATGGACAATCACCCCGGAGTGAACGAATCGGAAGGTTCGGGAGCGATGGTGTGTGCGTGTTCTTTGAGAACTCAACAGTGTGCCGATGAATGTCAGTGCCAAATAATATTTGGTGCGACCATCGAATTTGTTCGGTGGTTGTTGCTGGACATCGCATTCTTCCGTCTGCGGTGGTCCAGTGTTTGAGCTAGTTTGAGTTTTTATGCTAGTGATTTGACTCTTTTGTCTTTGACTGATTGCCCCTTTTTTGGGGGTGATTGTGAGTCTTCAACGGAGAGTTTGATCCTGGCTCAGGACGAACGCTGGCGGCGTGCTTAACACATGCAAGTCGAACGATGAAGCCCAGCTTGCTGGGTGGATTAGTGGCGAACGGGTGAGTAACACGTGGGTGATCTGCCCTGCACTCTGGGATAAGCCTGGGAAACTGGGTCTAATACCGGATATGACCTCGGGATGCATGTTCTGGGGTGGAAAGTTTTTCGGTGCAGGATGAGCCCGCGGCCTATCAGCTTGTTGGTGGGGTAATGGCCTACCAAGGCGACGACGGGTAGCCGGCCTGAGAGGGCGACCGGCCACACTGGGACTGAGACACGGCCCAGACTCCTACGGGAGGCAGCAGTGGGGAATATTGCACAATGGGCGCAAGCCTGATGCAGCGACGCCGCGTGAGGGATGACGGCCTTCGGGTTGTAAACCTCTTTCACCCATGACGAAGCGCAAGTGACGGTAGTGGGAGAAGAAGCACCGGCCAACTACGTGCCAGCAGCCGCGGTAATACGTAGGGTGCGAGCGTTGTCCGGAATTACTGGGCGTAAAGAGCTCGTAGGCGGTTTGTCGCGTCGTCTGTGAAATCCCGCAGCTCAACTGCGGGCTTGCAGGCGATACGGGCAGACTCGAGTACTGCAGGGGAGACTGGAATTCCTGGTGTAGCGGTGAAATGCGCAGATATCAGGAGGAACACCGGTGGCGAAGGCGGGTCTCTGGGCAGTAACTGACGCTGAGGAGCGAAAGCGTGGGTAGCGAACAGGATTAGATACCCTGGTAGTCCACGCCGTAAACGGTGGGCGCTAGGTGTGGGTTTCCTTCCACGGGATCCGTGCCGTAGCCAACGCATTAAGCGCCCCGCCTGGGGAGTACGGCCGCAAGGCTAAAACTCAAAGGAATTGACGGGGGCCCGCACAAGCGGCGGAGCATGTGGATTAATTCGATGCAACGCGAAGAACCTTACCTGGGTTTGACATGTACCGGACGACTGCAGAGATGTGGTTTCCCTTGTGGCCGGTAGACAGGTGGTGCATGGCTGTCGTCAGCTCGTGTCGTGAGATGTTGGGTTAAGTCCCGCAACGAGCGCAACCCTTGTCCTGTGTTGCCAGCACGTGATGGTGGGGACTCGCAGGAGACTGCCGGGGTCAACTCGGAGGAAGGTGGGGACGACGTCAAGTCATCATGCCCCTTATGTCCAGGGCTTCACACATGCTACAATGGTCGGTACAGAGGGCTGCGATACCGTGAGGTGGAGCGAATCCCTTAAAGCCGGTCTCAGTTCGGATCGGGGTCTGCAACTCGACCCCGTGAAGTCGGAGTCGCTAGTAATCGCAGATCAGCAACGCTGCGGTGAATACGTTCCCGGGCCTTGTACACACCGCCCGTCACGTCATGAAAGTCGGTAACACCCGAAGCCGGTGGCCTAACCCCTTGTGGGAGGGAGCCGTCGAAGGTGGGATCGGCGATTGGGACGAAGTCGTAACAAGGTAGCCGTACCGGAAGGTGCGGCTGGATCACCTCCTTTCTAAGGAGCAACTCCTCATGCACCCCGAGTAGTCGGGGACGGTAAACGCATGCAGGCAGAGCCATTACGGATTCACAGGTAATCCGGTGGTGCTCATGGGTGGAACGCTGACAAGCATTTTCTTCACTACTGCGGGCCCGAGTGCCGGCAGGAAGAAAGTTATATCGGTGCACTGTTGGGTCCTGAGAGAACACGCAATGTGTTTGATCAGCGACGATGTCGAAGAAAAGTCCACTTCGGTGGGGTGAGTATTCGGTGTTGTGTGTTGTTTGAGAACTGCACAGTGGACGCGAGCATCTTTGTTGTAAGTGTTTATGAGCGTACGGTGGATGCCTTGGCACCAGGAGCCGATGAAGGACGTGGGAGGCTGCGATATGCCTCGGGGAGCTGTCAACCGAGCTGTGATCCGAGGATTTCCGAATGGGGAAACCCAGCACGAGTGATGTCGTGTTACCCGCATCTGAATATATAGGGTGTGTGGAGGGAACGTGGGGAAGTGAAACATCTCAGTACCCACAGGAAGAGAAAACAACATGTGATTCCGTGAGTAGTGGCGAGCGAAAGCGGATGAGGCTAAACCGAGTACATGTGATACCTGGCAGGGGTTGTGTATTCGGGGTTGTGGGGTTCGTTGTGTCGGCGCTGCCATGCCGGCCGACAGTGAGAAATCGTCGTGTTAGTCGAAGTGGTCTGGAACGGCCTGTCGTAGAGGGTGAGAATCCCGTAGACGAAAACACGATGACTGTCGATTCGAATACCCGAGTAGCACCGGGCCCGTGAAATCCGGTGTGAATCTGTCGGGACCACCCGATAAGCCTGAATACTCCCTGGTGACCGATAGCGGACTAGTACCGTGAGGGAAAGGTGAAAAGTACCCCGGGAGGGGAGTGAAATAGTACCTGAAACCGTGCGCTTACAATCCGTCAGAGCCGATGCACGATTCAGTTCGTGGTGGGTGATGGCGTGCCTTTTGAAGAATGAGCCTGCGAGTTAGTGGCATGTCGCGAGGTTAACCCGTGTGGGGTAGTCGTAGCGAAAGCGAGTCCGAATAGGGCGCATGAGTGGCATGTTCTAGACCCGAAGCGGAGTGATCTACCCATGGCCAGGGTGAAGCGATGGTAAGACGTCGTGGAGGCCCGAACCCACTTAGGTTGAAAACTGAGGGGATGAGTTGTGGGTAGGGGTGAAAGGCCAATCAAACTCCGTGATAGCTGGTTCTCCCCGAAATGCATTTAGGTGCAGCGTCGCGTGTTTCTCACCGGAGGTAGAGCTACTGGATGGTCTAGGGGGCCCACAAGCTTACCGAAATCAGCCAAACTCCGAATGCCGGTGAGTGAGAGCGCGGCAGTGAGACTGCGGGGGATAAGCTTCGTAGTCGAGAGGGAAACAGCCCAGATCGCCGGCTAAGGCCCCTAAGCGTGTACTAAGTGGAAAAGGATGTGGGATCGCTGAGACAACCAGGAGGTTGGCTTAGAAGCAGCCACCCTTGAAAGAGTGCGTAATAGCTCACTGGTCAAGTGGTTCTGCGCCGACAATGTAGCGGGGCTCAAGTACACCGCCGAAGCCGCGGCACTCACACAACACCCATTCGTTCCTGCGGGAACGTGTGCAGTGGTGTGGGTGGGTAGGGGAGCGTCGTGCAGCCGTGGAAGCGCCGGAGTGATCCAGGTGTGGAGGCTGTGCGAGTGAGAATGCAGGCATGAGTAGCGAAAGACGAGTGAGAAACTCGTCCGCCGGATGACCAAGGGTTCCTGGGCCAGGTTAATCCGCCCAGGGTGAGTCGGGACCTAAGGCGAGGCCGACAGGCGTAGTCGATGGACAACGGGTTGATATTCCCGTACCCGTGTATCCGCGCCCAATGGCGAATCAGTTGTGCTAACCGTCCAAAAGTTTCCGCTGTTCCTTCGGGAACTGTGGGGATGGCTGCACGGGACCCTGATTGTAGTAGTCAAGCGATGGGGTGACGCAGGAAGGTAGCTGGGCCAGGTGATGGAGTACCTGGTGTAAGCCGGTAGGGCGAATGGTAGGCAAATCCGCCATTCACACAGCCTGAGAGGTGATGCGTACCCGTTGAGGGGAATTCAGTGATCCTATGCTGCCGAGAAAAGCCTCTAGTGAGTTGGTACACGGCCCGTACCCCAAACCGACACAGGTGGTCAGGTAGAGAATACCGAGGCGATCGAGAGAACTGTGGTTAAGGAACTCGGCAAAATGCCCCCGTAACTTCGGGAGAAGGGGGACCACGCCCGGTGACGGCCCTTGCGGTCCGAGCTGGGGGTGGTCGCAGAGACCAGAGAGAAGCGACTGTTTACTAAAAACACAGGTCCGTGCGAAGTCGTAAGACGATGTATACGGACTGACGCCTGCCCGGTGCTGGAAGGTTAAGAGGACCGGTTAGCGGGGTTTACTCCGCGAAGCTGAGAATTTAAGCCCCAGTAAACGGCGGTGGTAACTATAACCATCCTAAGGTAGCGAAATTCCTTGTCGGGTAAGTTCCGACCTGCACGAATGGCGTAACGACTTCTCTGCTGTCTCGACCACAGACTCGGCGAAATTGCATTACGAGTAAAGATGCTCGTTACGCGCGGCAGGACGAAAAGACCCCGGGACCTTCACTATAGCTTGGTATTGGTGTTCGGTTCGGTTTGTGTAGGATAGGTGGGAGACTGTGAAGCTCATACGCCAGTATGGGTGGAGTCGTTGTTGAAATACCACTCTGATCGTATTGGACCTCTAACCTCGGACCATGATCTGGTTCAGGGACAGTGCCTGGTGGGTAGTTTAACTGGGGCGGTTGCCTCCCAAAATGTAACGGAGGCGCCCAAAGGTTCCCTCAGCCTGGTTGGCAATCAGGTGTCGAGTGCAAGTGCACAAGGGAGCTTGACTGTGAGACTGACAGGTCGAGCAGGGACGAAAGTCGGGACTAGTGATCCGGCACCGGCATGTGGAAGCGGTGTCGCTCAACGGATAAAAGGTACCCCGGGGATAACAGGCTGATCTTCCCCAAGAGTCCATATCGACGGGATGGTTTGGCACCTCGATGTCGGCTCGTCGCATCCTGGGGCTGGAGTAGGTCCCAAGGGTTGGGCTGTTCGCCCATTAAAGCGGCACGCGAGCTGGGTTTAGAACGTCGTGAGACAGTTCGGTCTCTATCCGCCGCGCGCGTTAGAAACTTGAGGAAGGCTGTCCCTAGTACGAGAGGACCGGGACGGACGAACCTCTGGTGTGCCAGTTGTCCCGCCAGGGGCATGGCTGGTTGGCTACGTTCGGAAGGGATAACCGCTGAAAGCATCTAAGCGGGAAGCCTGTTCCAAGATGAGGTTTCTCACCCCCTCGAGGGGGTAAGGCCCCCGGCAGACCACCGGGTTGATAGGCCGGAACTGGAAGCCCAGCAATGGGTGGAGGTGACCGGTACTAATAGGCCGAGGACTTACCACGAAGATGTTACGCGTCCACTGTGCGGTATCTGAAACAACACACACAGATCCGAAAATCCTGCAGCAGCAGGTGATTCGAGGAATCTGCGTGGACTATTGTTTCATAGAGTTACGGCGGTCATAGCGACAGGGAAACGCCCGGTCCCATTCCGAACCCGGAAGCTAAGCCTGTCTGCGCCGATGGTACTGCACTCGACAGGGTGTGGGAGAGTAGGACACCGCCGAACACCCGTTCCGAAAGGGGACCCACACTGTGGGTCCCCTTTCGTGTTCTCCGGGCTCTCTCCGGACCGTCGGATGATCCCATCTCACGGGAAAGTACTCACGCTCCGAACGGTTCTCGGGTACGGTGCGCCCCTTTTCCATCGCCGGCGCCCGGCCGATCACGACCTCGTAACAAACACGCCCTGTTCCAGGCTGTGCCTTCTTATGTCGGTAACGTCCGCTCATGCACGATCGCACGGTTCGTGTGGGTTCGGCGTGTGAGCGCCTGTCGGGGGCGTTCTCGTCGACGACGAGGAGGGGCGAGACGATGACGAATCGATCGACTACGGGTACCGCCGGCAAGTTCACGGCGGTGATCGCGGGACTGGGACTCATCGGCGCGGCCATCACAGGATGTACGAGCGTCGACACCGACACCGAGGGCTCGACCCTCGAACGGCTCCAGCAGGAAGGCACCGTCACCGTCGGGTTCGCCGGCGAGGCACCCTACAGCTTCATGCAGGACGGCGAACTCACCGGCGCCACCGTCGCTCTGCACCGCGAGATCTTCAAGAACCTCGGCATCGACAACGTCGAAGGTGTGGCCACCGACTTCGGTGCGCTCATTCCCGGCCTGCAGGCCGGACGATTCGACGTCGTCAGCGCCGGCATGTCGATCCTCCCGCAACGTTGCGAACAGGCACTGTTCAGCGAGCCGGAGTTCAACTACACCACCGCACTCATGGTCCCGCAGGGCAACCCGGAACAACTCGCCGACATGCAGTCGATCGCCGAGAGCGGCGTCCGGATGGCCGTCATGACCGGCGCGATCGAAGCCGACTACGCGTCTGCCCTCGGCATCGACGCGATGCAGGTGGCGTCTCCCCAGGACGGGATGGATGCCGTCGTCAACGGACGCGCCGACGTCTTCGCCCTGACGGGTATCTCCTTGAACTGGATGAAGCAGAACAACGAGGGTGCGCCCGTCGACGTCACCGAGTCGTTCGTCGCGGAGATCGACGGGGTACCTCAGGTGGGCGCCGGCGGGACGGCCTTCCGCAAGGAGGACACCGAACTGCGCGACGCCTACAACGAGGAACTGGCGAAGATCACGTCCGACCCGCAGAAGTACCTTTCGATCGTCGGCGACTTCGGGTTCACGGAGGCCGAGATGCCCGATCCGGGGCTGACGACCGAGATGCTCTGCGAGGGCGTTTCCTGATCTCGGCTGCGTCGTAATGGATTTCGGTTCGAAGATCGAACTGCTGTGGAACTCCTTCCCCCAACTGTTCGACGGTCTGCTCGTCACCGTCGAATTGACCGTGGGGAGTGCGGTCTTCGCGTTCCTGCTCGCCGTGGCCCTCGGGCTGGCGGCAGGCGCGAAGAACCTCGTCCTGCGTGGCAGCGCGAGAGTGTTCATCGAGTTCTTCCGCGGCACTTCGCTTCTCGTGCAACTGTTCTGGTTCTTCTATGTCCTTCCGTTGTTCGGGTTCCGGCTCGAATCGATCGTGTGCGGGATCCTCGCGCTGTCGCTCAACTACGGCGCCTACGGAGCGGAGGTGGTGCGCGGTGCGATCGCCTCGGTGCCGAAGCCGCAACTCGAGGCGGCGACAGCGCTGAATTTCGGCTACTGGCAACGCATGCGACGGGTGGTCTTCCCGCAGGCCTGGGCCGAGATGATCCCGCCGTTGACCAATCTGCTCATCCAGCTGCTCAAGGGAACAGCACTGGCGAGTTACATCCTCCTGCAGGACCTCACGTTCCAGATCGAGCAGCTCCGTAGAGGCAGTGGCGATACCATCTTCGCGTTCGGTGTGGGGTTGGTGCTGTACTTCGTGCTCGGCTATCTACTGACGCTGCTGATGAATGCGCTCGAGGTGCGTGCGAAGAGCCGACTCGGGACCGGTCCGACGCTCCGTGAGATCTTCGGGCTCGCCCCGGTCTTCGATCAGCCGGTGGGGGCACGCTCATGACCGTCGACTGGAGTTGGCAACGCGCGGCCGACGCGCTTCCGGTACTGCTCGAAGGATTCCGGATCACCCTGCTGGCCACGGTCCTCGGATTCGTGGTCGCCGCGGTGCTCGGGCTGGTGGTGGCCGTCGCCCGCCGCTCGTTGCCGAAGGTGCTCGCGACGGCGCTGTCCGCCGTCGTCCAGTTCATCCGACTCACACCACTCGTGGTGCAGCTCCTGTTCGTGTACTACCTGCTCCCGCAGTTCAGTGCACTGCAGATCGGCATCGCGGTACTGGGGATCCACTACTCGACCTACATGGCCGAGGTGTACCGGGCGGGCATCGACGCCGTGCCGAAGGGACAATGGGAGGCGTGCCGCGCCCTGTCGTTGTCGCCGATGCGTACGTGGCGTGCGGTGATCCTGCCGCAGGCCGTGCGCCGTGTCGTGCCCGCGCTGGGCAACTACGCGGTGTCGCTGTTCAAGGACACCCCGTTCCTGTTCACGATCTCCGTCGTGGAGATGGTGACCGCAGCCCAGCAGTTCGGTGCGCGCAACTTTCAGTACCTCGAGCCGCTCACGCTGGCCGGCCTGATCTTCCTCATCGCCAGCTACCCGACGTCGTTGCTCGTCCGCCGATTGGAGCGTCGCCTTGCCTATTGAGATGCACAAGGAAGCCGGTGCCGACGGCGACTCGCTTCCCGCCGCCAGCTCCGATGGATCCATGATCCGTTTCGACTCCGTGGTCAAGAGATTCGGCGACCACGTAGTACTCGACCACTTGGACTTCACCGTCGCCCCGGGGGAACGGGTCACGTTGATCGGTCCGAGCGGTTCTGGCAAGACGACCATCCTGCGCCTGCTCATGACCCTCGAGAAGATCGACGACGGTGTGGTGTGGGTCAAGGGCGAACCACTCAGCCACGAACGCAAGGGGACGCGTCTCGTCCCGGCCTCCGAGCGCTACCTGAGGACGATGCGCCGCAGCATCGGCATGGTCTTCCAGCAGTTCAACCTCTTCCCCAACATGAACGTGATGGAGAACCTCACCGAGGCTCCGGTCCACGTCCTCGGTCGCAGTAAGGCCGAGGCACGCGACCGTGCGCGGGAGCTGCTCGCGATGGTCGGTCTGTCCGACAAGGAGACCGCCCACCCCACGCAACTGTCGGGTGGTCAGCAGCAGCGGGTCGCGATCGCCCGTGCCCTCGCGATGGATCCGGAGATCCTGCTGCTCGACGAGGTGACCTCGGCCCTCGACCCCGAACTCGTCGCCGATGTGCTGGACGTGCTGCGGACGATCGCCGAGACGACCGACATCACGATGCTGATCGTGACGCACGAGATGCACTTCGCCCGCGACGTCTCCGATCGAGTGCTGATGTTCGATCGGGGTCGCATCGTGGAGGAGGGGCCGCCCGAGCGCATCTTCACCAGCCCCCGGGAGGAACGCACCCGCAAGTTCCTCGACGCGGTGCTGGCGGGGGAGTGAGGCCTGCCGTCAGTCCGCGCGCGGAATCGCCAGGCGCGTCGGCTCGGAACGACCGCGCAGGGTGATCTCCTCACCCAGTTCCCACCGTGCGCGTTCGTCCTCGGGGGCGAGCTGCACGGTGCGGGCCGACGCCGCGACGTAACCCGGAACGGTCTTCGCGAGATCCGACAGCCTCGCTGCTTCGTTGACCGGATCGCCGATCACGGTGTACTCGAAGCGTTCCTGCGCGCCGATGTTCCCGGCGACCGCGCGACCTGCCGTGACCCCGATGCCCGCGCGACACTCCGGCACTTCGTCGGCGAGGCGTCGCGCCATCCTTCTCGCGGCGCCGAGCGCGGAGCCGGCGGCGTTGTCGAGGGCGACCGGCGCGCCGAAGATCGCGAGCGCCGCGTCGCCCTCGAACTTGTTGACGAATCCTTCGGCCGCGTGGACCTCTTCGACGACGACCGCGAAGAAGCGGTTGAGCAGCGCCACCACCTCGGTCGGCGGGCGACTCGCGGCCAACGCGGTGGACCCGACGATGTCGACGAACAACACCGCGACATCCCGCTCCTCACCGCCGAGGACACCGGGATTGGCCAGCGCCGCAGCCGCGACCTCCCGTCCGACATGGCGGCCGAACACGTCGCGCAGTTTCTCGCGTTCGCGCAGGCCTTCGGCCATCCGGTTGAACCCCGTCTGCAGCTGCCCCAATTCGGTTCCGTCGTAGACGACGACCGCGGTATCGAAATCGCCCGACGCGATGCGCTGCATCCCGGCGCGCACCGATTCGATCGGCGCGATCGTCGACCGGATCGTGAGGAACATCAACAGCGAGCCGGTGAGCAGACCGAGTCCGCCGATGGCGAGGATCGTGATCGCCAGGCGCGTCGATGTGACGGGACGGATGAAGCTGAACACCGCGATGAACAGCAGACCGACAACGGGCACCGCGCTGCCCAGGGCCCACGCGAGCATCACGCGTCCGGTGGTGCCGGCCAGGCGCGGGCGACGAGGCGTCCCGACCTCGAGCGCGCGCGCCGCGATGGGGCGCAGCGCGAAATCGGTGAACATGTACGCGAATCCGCACACCGTGACACCGGCCAGGGTGATGGTCAGCGCGACCTTCGGGATCGTCTGCGGGTCGATGACCCCGAACCCGACGGTGAACAGGATCAACCCGATGAACCACAGTGCTCCCTGCTGGAGGGTGGTACGCCAGGGCATCCGCAACGCGATCCGCTGTTCCTGCGGGGTGGGCGGCCGGTTCTCCAGCGCCCACCGCAGCCTGCGGAGGGTCGCCCGGGTACCGAGCACCGATCCGACCACGACGGCCGAGACCACGTAGACAGGAGCGAGGATCGCGGTGATGACGAGGAAGTCGGAGGTCAGTACGGACGGGCCCGGGATCACGACGTTGATGAGAGCGGCCACGATCAGGGCACCGACGAGATGCGTACCGATCAGGGAGAACGTCAACAGGGTCTGGATCCTGATGCGTTGCCGTCGGATCGGTTCGGCAGGCTCTCCCAGGATGGCCGATCCGAGCGGGGCCGTGCGGTGACTGCGTGCGGGCATGGTCGTTCGAGACTAGTCGAGTGGATCCTCTAGGGTGGCTGTGTGCGTCTTGTGATTGCCCGTTGCCGTGTGGACTACATCGGACGCCTGACGGCTCATCTGCCGACGGCCCGACGTCTCCTCCTCGTCAAATCCGACGGTTCGGTGAGTGTCCACGCCGACGACCGTGCCTACAAGCCCCTGAACTGGATGAGCCCACCCTGCTGGCTCGAGGAGGAGTCCGTCGAGGACGCCGAGGCCCTGTGGGTGGTCACCAACAAGGCAGGCGAGCAGCTGCGCATCACTCTCGAAGAGATCGACCACGATTCGAGCCACGAACTCGGTGTCGACCCCGGTCTGATCAAGGACGGTGTCGAGGCGCACCTGCAGGAACTTCTCGCCGAGCACGTCGAGACCCTCGGGACGGGCTTCACCCTGATCCGGCGCGAGTACCCCACGGCGATCGGACCCGTGGACCTGTTGTGCCGCGATGCCGACGGAGCGACCGTCGCCGTGGAGGTGAAGCGTCGCGGCGAGATCGACGGCGTGGAGCAGCTCACCCGGTATCTCGAACTGCTCAACCGGGATCCGCTGCTTGCTCCCGTCAGCGGCGTGTTCGCGGCTCAGCAGATCAAGCCGCAGGCACGGACGCTGGCCACGGACCGCGGCATCCGCTGCCTCGTGCTCGACTACGAGGCGCTGCGGGGCACCGAGAGCACCGAGTTCAGATTGTTCTGATCGTGCCGCGCCGCAACAGATCCCGCACCGGCCGCAAGCGCGGTGGGGCGACCGACGAATCCCCGACCTATTTCGGGGCGACGGTGCGCACCGAGAACGGTCCCGCAGGGGCCGAAGGTGAGCGTTTCACCGTGCGCACCGTGCCGGGTTCGCGTGCCACCAAGCCGTACCGGTGCCCGGGATGCGATCACGAGATCGCGCCGGGAACACCCCATGTCGTCGCGTGGCCGACCGATGCGCTCGGCGGTGCGGAGGACCGGCGGCACTGGCACAGCGGATGCTGGGCGGGACGCGGGACCCGCCGACCGACCCGACGCTGGTCCTAGCCACCCTCACCGGTCGCTGCACGCCGGTCCGAGGGCACCCGTTAGCGGACGGTGCCCGGCGCGGACGCTCGCGGTGCGGTGTCGCGGTCGGCGATCGCCCGACGCACCTCGTGGACGGCCGTGCGGATGATGTCGCGGTAGGGATCGTCGGGGAGTGCGGACAGGTGGTCCTGCGCGCGGTCGAGATGATCCGCGGCCGCCCGGAACGATCCGAGTCGTCGGCCAGGTTCAGGTGCAGGCTCGGATAGAAGCCTGCGACCCGGAGGGTGTCGTGGTGTCGCTGTGCGCGCTCGTCGGTGAGGGCATCGGCAGCGTCGAGGGAGCGGATATTCCAGACCAGGGACTCGGCGGGATCGTCGTGCAGGTCGGATCGGTGGGCACGAGCGTCCGGGTGGCGAGCCGGTACCGGTCGGTGGCGGTCAGCCTCACGCAGCCGGATCCGGTTTCCATGTGCACGCCGTTCAGTACCGGGATGTCGGGGTCGTGACCGGTGGAGGCGGAGACCTGATCGACGGCGCCGGCAAGGACGGGTCCCGGCAGCGTGCAGATCACGCGGCGCGATTCGGCACGCAGGGACGCCGCGAGGGTCTCGGCGGCCCGTCGGAGCCGCTCGGCCTCCGTGGTCATCCCGGTGACGTGGTCGTCGAGCAGTCGCGCGGCCTCGTCCGTGTCGGCGGCGAAGAACTCACCGATGGCGGGCAGCGGCATCCCGATCTCCCGCAACTGGCACGCACGCGGGACCTGGGAGCGGCTGTAGAACCGGTATCCCGTCGACGGATCGACCTGCTCGGGACGCAGCAGGCCGGCATCGTCGTAGAACCGCAATGCGCTCGCGGTCAGTCCGACGAGCTCGGCGAACACGCCGATCGACATCATCTCCGGGTCGGTCACCGGCCCATCATGGAGCTTCGACCGACTCGAAGGTCAAGCCCGACGGCCGGCGACCGTCAGTTGCGGACCTTGCTGGCCACGGCGGGCGAGCGACCCTGCACACCGGAACCGACCGAGGGGGAGCGATTCGGTGCCGAGGGGTTCGGCGTGCGTGGAGTGGACTGGGATCCCTGTGCGCCGCTGTTCGGCTGCGCGGCCGAGTTCGGGTCGGAGGCCGAGCCGGGGGCATCGCTCTTCGGGATCCGCGCCGTCCGGTCGGCCTGCGGCATGGGCGTGGTCTTGTCGGTCTGCGGCAGCGGCGCGGTCTTGTCCGCCTTCGCGTCGGCCTCGGGGGATGCCGGCTCCTTCGGACTCTCGTCGTCCGAACTCTGCTTGTCGCCCCCCTGCTTGTTGTCGCGCGCCGTACCGAGGACGGTCGTGCGGGGCTCGTCGAGGGAGATCTCCCGGTCGAGCAGTTCGCCCTCGCGGTTGATGCCCGCGAGCAGCGTGGGGACGTCGTCGAGCTGCTCGCGAACGGCGTCGAGCTGGCCGAGGATGCGTCCGCGCAGCACGCGGAGCTCCTCGGTGAGGTCGCGCGCGTTGGCAACCTTCCGCTCGGACTGTTCGGTGGCGCGGGCGAGCCGTCGTTCGGCTTCCTGCGTGGCTTCCTCGATGCGGCGCTCGGCTTCGGCCTTACTCGTCCGTTCGAGTTCGTCGAGGGCTCCGAGCAGCTTCGTGCGACGCTCGGACATCGTGATCTCGAAGTCCTGCTGCACCTGCTCGCGCTTGGCCTCGGCCTCGGCGTCGAGTCGCTCGGCCTCCGCGCGGGCAGCAGCCACGATCCGCTCGGCCTCGGCGCGGGCCGCAGTCATCGTCCGCTCGTGCTCGGCCGCGAAGGCGACGCGGGTGTCCTCGAGTTCGGCGAGCTTCTTCTCGTAGTCGCCCCGGAGGCGGATGCCCTCCTGCTCCGCCAGCGAGATCATCTCGGCGGCGTCGGCCTCGGCGCGGGCCCGCAGCTCGGAGGCCTCGTCGGAGGCGAGACGCAGCATCCGGGAGATGCGGTCGCTCATGCCCTCGGCGGTGGTGGGCGGCACCGACAGACGGTCGACGTCCTTGCGGAGTTCGTCGATCTCGTTGCGGGCGTTCTCGAGCTGACGGGCCAGATCGCGGGCCTGCGCGGCGGCGGCGTCGCGGTCGGTGGCAGTCACGCGCAGCTCGGCCTCGAACCGGGCGAAGTAGTTGGTCACCTCGTCGCGGTCGAATCCCTTCCGCACGATGGAGAACGGCAGGTGGCTGGGTGCGCGATCACGATCGAAGACCATGGAGACAATCTACCCGGTCCCTGCGGGTACGACCCGGATGCGCTCCCGCCCCATCCGTCTTCGGGAGCGCACCGGAACGGCCGTCAGTGAGCGGGATGTGCAGCCGGCTCGACGAGCTCGACGAGGACGCCGCCCGCGTCCTTCGGATGCAAAAAGTTGATGCGCGAATCGGCGGTGCCGCGACGGGGTGCGTCGTACAGCAAGCGGACGCCGCGCTCACGAAGCGCAGTGGAGACGGCATCGATGTCGGAGACGCGGTAGGCAAGCTGCTGCAGACCCGGGCCATTGCGGTCGATGAACTTCGCGATCGTGGATTTCTCGTTCAGCGGGGCGAGCAGCTGGATCATGGTGGACCCTTCGAGGGTCCCCGGAACGGCCAGCATCGCCTCGCGCACGCCCTGCTCCTCGTTGACTTCCTCGTGGGTGGACACGAGACCGAGGTTCTCGGCGTACCAGGTGAGAGCGGCATCGAGGTCGGGCACTGCGATGCCGACGTGATCGATGGCGGTGACGAGTCCGGAAGCGAGAACGGACGCCGCCGGAGCGGATGTGGGAGAGGTCTCGGTCATGCTCTAGACGGTAGCGGTACCGTTGAGTGCACTCCTATCGGGATTCAGGTGAATATCCGAGTGGAGTTTTCCGATCACATGCCGATCTTTCGGAGGAATGTCCCGTGAGCAGTTCTGTCATCGTCGCCGGAGCCCGTACGCCCATGGGGCGTCTTCAGGGCTCGCTCAAGGATTTCTCCGGATCGGATCTCGGTGGCGTGGCGATCTCCGGTGCGCTCGAGCGCGCCGGTCTGGCTCCTGAGCAGGTCGAATACGTCATCATGGGCCAGGTGCTCACCGCCGGCGCCGGCCAGATCCCGGCCCGTCAGGCGGCCGTCGCCGCCGGCATCCCGATGGACGTCCCGGCGCTGACCATCAACAAGGTGTGTCTGTCGGGCATCAACGCGATCGCGATGGCCGACCAGCTGATCCGCGCGGGCGAGTTCGACGTCGTCGTCGCCGGCGGCCAGGAGTCGATGAGCCAGGCCCCGCACATGCTCGAGAAGTCCCGCGCCGGCTTCAAGTACGGCGACGTGACCCTGCGCGACCACATGGCCTACGACGGCCTGCACGACATCTTCACCGACCAGGCGATGGGCAACCTCACCGAGTCGGCCAACTCCGGCGACCGCTTCGTCTCCCGCGAGGAGCAGGACGCCTTCGCCGCCGCCTCGCATCAGAGGGCCGCCCGCGCCTGGAAGGACGGCCTGTTCGAGGACGAGGTCGTGCCGGTGTCGATCAAGCAGCGCAAGGGCGACCCGATCGTCTTCGCCGCCGACGAGGGCATCCGCCCGGAGACCACCACCGAGTCGCTCGGCTCGCTGCGTCCGGCCTTCTCGAAGGACGGCACCGTCACCGCAGGTTCGGCCTCGCAGATCTCCGACGGTGCCGCCGCGGTCGTCGTGATGAGCAAGGCCAAGGCCACCGAGCTCGGGCTGAGCTGGATCGCCGAGATCGGCCGCCACGGCGTCGTCGCCGGACCGGACTCGACCCTGCAGTCGCAGCCGGCACGGGCGATCGCCAAGGCCTGCGAGCGTGAGGGCGTCGACCCGAAGGACCTCGACCTGATCGAGATCAACGAGGCGTTCGCCGCCGTCGGCATCGTCTCAGCCCGTGAGCTGGGCATCGATCCCGCGAAGGTGAACGTCAACGGCGGTGCGATCGCGCTCGGCCACCCGCTCGGCATGTCGGGCGCGCGCATCGTGCTGCACCTGGCGCTCGAGCTGAAGCGCCGCGGCGGCGGTGTCGGCGCTGCCGCCCTGTGCGGTGGTGGCGGCCAGGGCGACGCGCTCATCGTGCGGGTGCCCGAGAACTGACCCCTTTCTCTAAAGCATGATCACGGCCCCGGCGCAAGCATGCCGGGGCCGTGATGTCTCTCACTGAACTACGGCTTGTCGTAGGCCTTTCGGCACAATGGCCGCATGACCAACATCCTCGACGTGTCCACGCCTGCGAAACGATTCCGGCTGATCGCGATCTGGGAAGCGGTGACCTGGCTCGCCCTCCTGATCGCCATGTTCTTCAAGTGGGTGCTCGGCTACGAAGAGGCCATCGCGATCCCGGGCATGGTGCACGGCGTGGCCGGCTTCATCCCGTTCGTGCTCATCGCGCTCCTCACGGCGTGGTCGTTGAAGTGGGATCTCAAGACGACCTTCCTCGCCCTCGTCTCGAGCGTGCCCCCGTTCGGCACGATCGTCTTCGAGCGCTGGGCCGTGCGCACCGGTCGCCTCGGAGAGCTGTCCGCTCCCGCCACCCGCGAGGACGCCACCGCGACCGTCTGACCTCACGGCGACGTCCCCCGGTCCGTGCAGCACGATTCGGACCACTCGTGACAAACTGGTGGACGTGACTCGACCCGGTTCCCGTCCAGCACGTTCTGCCGCCGTCGCCGCGGCGATGTCCGGCGCGGTGGATCTCTCACCGCTCAAGGAGAGGGCCTCCGCGCCGCCGCCTCCGCCTCCGGCCGGTGGCGACGGCGCCGCACCCGGTGCCATCGCCCCGATCGTGGACGTCACCGAAGCGACGTTCGAGACCGAGGTGCTGCAGCGGTCGATGCAGGTGCCCGTGATCGTCGACCTGTGGGCGACCTGGTGCGAACCGTGCAAGCAGCTCTCACCCGTTCTCGAGAAGCTCGCGAACGAGGCAAACGGTGCGTGGGTCCTTGCGAAGGTCGACGTCGACGCGAACCCGCGGATCGCCCAGGCCTTCGGCGTCCAGTCGGTGCCCACGGTCGTCGCGATCGCGGCCGGCCAGCCGCTCGCCGACTTCCAGGGCGTGCAGCCCGAGCCCGCGCTGCGTCAGTGGCTCGACGCCATCCGGAACGCCGTCGCAGGCAAGCTGTCGGGCCCGCCCGGCGCCGAGCCGGAGGAACAGCCCGCCGACCCGCGTTTCGAGGCTGCCGAGCAGGCACTCGAGAACGGCGACTTCGAGGGCGCCGAGGCGGCCTACCAGCTCGTCCTGAACTCCGAGCCGAACAACACCGAGGCGCAGGCCGCGCTGCGCCAGGTGCGTTTCCTGGCCCGCGCGAGCAAGATTCCCGAGGATGCGATCGAGCGCGCCGATGCCGCTCCGAACGACCTCGAAGCCCAGTTCACCGCGGCCGACGCCGAACTGTTCGCGCAGCAGCCGGAGGCGGCCTTCGGTCGTCTCATCGAGTTCGTGCGTCGCAGCGCCGGGGACGAACGCACCGCGGCACGCACCCGGCTCCTCGAACTGTTCGAACTGTTCGATGCCGCGGATCCGGTCGTGGTGTCGTCGCGCCGCAAGCTCGCGATGGCCCTCTACTGATCCGTACCGATCCGCCGGACCGGCCGCTCACCACTCGTGGTGGGCGGCCGGTGTCGTCTCAGCGGTAACGGCCGGTGCAGCCCGCCTCGCCGCCGAGGACGCCGGTGCGGAAGGCATCCACCCGCGCGAACCCGCTCGGCACCGTGTTGCCGTTGACGTCGCTCGCGGCCAGACCGTCGGTGAGCAGGCCCGAGACCGCCTCGTCGAGGTCGCCGGGGGACAGCCACACCAGCACCTGGCTCGGGTCGACGTTCGAGGCGAGGGTGCTGTCCGGACTCAACGCGGCACTGATGACCCCCGACAGGCACGCCGCCCGCAGCGCCGTGCGCGGCTCGGTGAGCGACTGGCCGGCCTCCTTCTGCACCGCGAGAGCGTAGCGGGAGGCGACGAGCACGTAGGCGTTGTAGTCGCCGCGGACACCGGGATCGAAGCCGCTTCCCGGCGGGGTGGCCGTACCGCGCTCGCTCAGTGCCTCCATGTCGACGCCCACGGTGTTCGTCGCGGGGCAGTACGACACCGGTGAGGTGGCCCGGGCGTCCGAGCAGCCGAGGTCGGCGCCCGACAGATCGAGTTGCGGCAGGGCGTCCAGGTCGAAGACCTGGTGGAACGACTCGAAGATCGCCTCGACCGACTCGTCGGTGACCGGCAGTTCGCCGTCGTCTGCGGAGTTGTAGTACTGCGGCAGGTCGGCGCGGCGCGACTCGATCTCGGCGGCGTCGATGCGTGCACATGAGCCGGCCCCGTCGGTGAATCCGATCTGCACGGCCGTCACGCGTTCGAAGGCCGAGCCGTGGATCGAGTCGGGGTCGTTCGGATCGGCGTCGCGGAAGAGCACCATCGACGCGAGCACGTTGTTCAGCCCGTCGGAGGTGTCGAGCTGGAAGTGCGTCGACCGGCCCTCCGCGACGTGCCGCATGAACGCACCGGCGAAACAGTCGGCCTGCTGCTCGAACACGATGCCGGGGTCGTCCTCGGCGACCAGCCCCGCCGTGTGCTGGACGGCGTGCCCGTATTCATGAGCGAGGACCGTCACCGCGGCCATCGGTCCGAAGCTGTCGATGAGCTGCGGCATCAGGTAGGTGCGGTCCCATCCGATCTCGTCACCACCGCTGCAGTAGGCCGCGTTGATGAAGTCGTAGGTGGGTTTGCCGCAGAAACGCGGGCCCCGTCGCTCGGACGGATCCCACGACACGATCGTCTCGACCGGGCGGAAGGTGCCCCGGGCGACCGACGCGAACTCCTGACGCCAGTACTCCTCGATGTCGGCGATCGCGTTGCCGGCCAGGACGTCGACGGGACCGCCGTCGGTGTTCTCGATCTCGATGTCCGCATCGGGCACCCCGCTGCGCGGACCCGACGCCCCGGAGGTGACGGGCAGCCCCGCCACGGTGAAGGGGTTGTCGTAGATCGACACCGCCGTTCCTTCGATCCGCTGGGCGCAACCCGCCAGCAGGACGACGGTCAGTGCGGGCACCACCAGTCGCGCGAACCGGTGCGTCCGTCGCATGTCGTTGTGCTCCTGTCGTCGGGCAGCGTCACCTCCGCAACGACAACCAGATGGCACCGTGCGCAGGCAAGGTCACCCGAGCCGAGGCGGGACGCCCGTGCCACGAATGTTCGTCGGCCTCCACGGCCCCGAAGTTGCCCGCTCCGTTGCCCTGGTAGGCGGTCGCGTCCGTGTTGAGCACTTCCTCCCACGTGCCCGGTTCGGGCAATCCGACACGATAGTCGCCGTAGGTCGTGCCCGAAAAGTTGTGCAGGCACGCGACCACCGAGCCGTCGCTGCCGTAGCGCAGGAACGACAGGACGTTGTTGTGCGCATCGTTGGCGTCGATCCACGAGTATCCGCCGGGCGTGGTGTCGAGCGTGTAGAGCGCCGGGTGCGAGCGGTAGATGCCGTTGAGATCGCACACCAGGCGGTGGATACCGGCGTGGAGCGGTTCGTCGAGCTGCCACCAGTCGAGGCCGCGTTCCTCGGACCACTCGGCGACCTGCCCGAACTCCTGGCCCATGAACAGCAACTGCTTGCCGGGATGCGCCCACATGTAGGCGAGCATCGACCGCAGGCCGGCTGCACGCGTGGCGTCGTCGCCCGGCAGTCGCGTCCACAGCGTGCCCTTGCCGTGGACGACCTCGTCGTGGCTGATGGGGAGTACGAAGTTCTCGCTCCACGCGTACACGAGCGAGAACGTGATCTCGTGGTGGTGGTAGGTGCGGTGCACGGGATCGCGGCCGAGATAGCCGAGGGTGTCGTGCATCCAGCCCATGTTCCACTTCATGCTGAAGCCGAGCCCACCGACGTTCGTCGAGCGGGTCACGCCCGGCCAGGAGGTCGACTCCTCCGCGACCGTCACGATCCCCGGATAGTGCTTGTGGACGGTGGCGTTGAGTTCCTGCAGGAACTCAACGGCCTCGAGGTTCTCGCGCCCGCCGTAGATATTCGGCGTCCAGCCGCCCTCGGGGCGCGAGTAGTCGAGGTACAACATCGAGGCCACGGCGTCGACGCGCAGACCGTCGATGTGGAACTCCTCGATCCAGTACAGGGCGTTGGCAACGAGGAAGTTCCGCACCTCGGGCCGGCCGTAGTCGAAGACGTAGGTGCCCCAGTCCAGCTGTTCGCCGCGGCGCGGATCGGGATGTTCGTACTGGGGGCTGCCGTCGAAGCGCGCGAGCGCCCACTCGTCCTTCGGGAAGTGGGCGGGCACCCAGTCCATGATCACGCCGATCCCGGCGGCGTGGAGACGGTCGACGAACGCGCGGAACTCGTCGGGAGTGCCGAACCGGGAGGTGGGAGCGTAGTAGGAGGTGACCTGGTAACCCCACGACCCGCCGAAGGGATGCTCGGCGACCGGCAGCAGCTCGACGTGCGTGAAACCGGTCTCGAGGATGTACTCGGCGAGCTGATCGGCGAGTTCGACGTAGTTCAGGCCCGGGCGCCACGAACCGAGGTGCACCTCGTAGACCGCCATCGGTTCCTGCCAGGGCTGCGCTTTCTCGCGGGTCGCGACCCAGTCGTCGTCGTTCCAGGTGTAGCGACTCTCCGTGACCCTCGACGCGGTCGCGGGGGGCACCTCGGTGGCGAACGCCATCGGGTCGGCCTTGTCGCGGACGGATCCGTCGCGGCCGTGCACCCGGTACTTGTACAGCGCGCCCGGTTCGACACCGGGAACGAAGACCTCCCAGACACCGCTCGAGCCGAGCACCCGCATCGGGGCGGTGCGTCCACCCCAGCCGTCGAAGTCGCCGACGACGGTGACCCCGCGTGCGCCCGGTGCCCACACGGCGAAGGACGTGCCCGTCACCGGGCCGTCCGGGGTCTCATAGGTCCGCGGATGGGCGCCGAGCACCTCCCACAGCCGTTCGTGCCGGCCCTCGCTCAGCAGGTGACGGTCGAGCTCGCCCAGCGTCGGCATGAAACGGTAACCGTCCGCGACGACCTCGACGTGATCGAACGGGTAGGTCACCACGAGCCGGTAGTCGGCGAGATCGAAGACCGGGATCAGGGCGCTGAAGACGTCCTCGCCCACGGGTTCGAGCGGATGGTCGCGACCACCGATCCGGGCGGCGACCTTCTCGGCCCCGGGGCGCAGTGCCCGGATGACCGTCCCCTCCGGATGCGAATGGGCCCCGAGCACCGCGTGCGGATCGTGGTGCTCACCGGCGGCGAGCAGGTCGAGGTCCTCCGGTCGCGGGCTGTGGCGCCGGCGCGGAACATCGGCGCCCGGCGTCTGGGGCGGCACGGTCACGACTGCCTCCTGTAGGCGAGCGTTGTGCGGGTGGGGATGCCGATCGGGGGCAGGACCAGGATGTGCGCCACCGCCCGCCACGGCTCGAGGCGCACGTAGTTGGCCTGTCCCCACGAGTACTGTTCCCCACTCACCTCGTCGTAAACAGGGAAGTGGTCGTGCCAGTCGTGCCCGATCGCCGGCATGTCGAGCCAGACCGTGCCCTGTTCGGCCCCATAGGGGTTGAGGTTGATCACCGTGAGGACGCAGTCCCCGGTGGACGGATCGAACTTCGAGTAGGCGATGAGCGCGTCGTTGTCGACGTGGTGGAAGGCGATGTTGCGCAGTTGCTGCAACGCCGGATGCGCGCGCCGGATGCGGTTGAGGGTGGTCAGCCACGGTTCGAGCGACTCGCCGCGCCGGCGTGCCTCGTCGTATCGGCGCGGCCGCAACTGGTACTTCTCCGAGTCGAGGTACTCCTCGCTGCCCGGCCGCACCGCGAGGTGCTCGAACAGTTCGTACCCCGAGTACACGCCCCACGAGGGAGCCAGGGTGGCGGCGAGCGCCGCGCGCAGCGCGAACATGCCCGGTCCGCCGTGCTGCAGGGTCTCGTGCAGGATGTCGGGGGTGTTGACGAACAGGTTCGGCCTGGCCTCGTCGGCCTTCGCGGCGATCTCGGTACCGAACTCGGTGAGCTCCCATTTCGCGACCCGCCACGTGAAATACGTGTAGGACTGCGTGAATCCGCGGCGCGCGAGCCCATACATGCGGGCGGGCCGGGTGAACGCCTCCGACAGGAACAGCACGTCGGGATCGGTGCGCTTGATCTCGGCGATGAGCTGCTCCCAGAAGTTCGGGGGCTTGGTGTGCGGATTGTCGACGCGGAAGATGTCGACGCCCAACCGGATCCAGTGCCGGACCACGCGCAGGACCTCGGCGTAGATGCCCTCGGGGTCGTCGTCGAAGTTGATCGGATAGATGTCCTGGTACTTCTTGGGCGGGTTCTCCGCATACGCGATCGTGCCGTCGGGCAGCACGGTGAACCATTCCGGATGCTCACGCGCCCACGGGTGGTCGGGGGCGCACTGCAGGGCGAGATCGAGGGCGACCTCGAGCTCGAGTTCCTTCGCGCGGGCGACGAAATCGCGGAAGTCCTGCTCGGTGCCGAGTTCGGGGTGGATGGCGTCGTGGCCGCCCTCGTCGGAACCGATCGCCCAGGGCGACCCGACGTCGTCCGGGCCGGCGACGAGGGTGTTGTTCGGTCCCTTGCGGTTGACCTTGCCGATCGGATGGATCGGGGGGAGGTAGACGACGTCGAAGCCCATCGCCGCGATGCGCGGCAGATCTGCGGCGGCCGTGGCGAAGGTGCCGTGCCGCGGGGTTCCGTCCTCGTACCAGCCTCCGGTGGACCGGGGAAAGAACTCGTACCAGGAGCCGAACAGCGCGCGGCGACGATCGGCGAACGCCGTGAACGCCTTTCCACGCGTGATCAGCTCGCGGAGCGGATGGGCGCGGAGGATCTCGGTGACGTCGGGGGCGAAGGCCGGGGCGATGCGCTCGGCCAGCGGACGGTCGGAGCGCAGGGACGCAGCGACCGCGAGGAGAGCGGGACGGTTGCCGCGCGGTGCGCCCTTCGCGGCCTTCTCGAAGATCCGTGCGCCGACCTCGAGGTCGTTCGCGAGTTCGGCGGCGTCCTGCCCGGCGTCGGTCTTCGCGGTGACCGCGTGCCGCCAGGTCGCCACCGGGTCGCTCCACGCCTCGACCCGGTAGGTCCACGCACCGACGCTCGTGGGGGAGAAGGTGGCGTGGAAGGTGTCGGGTTCGGTGCCCGGAACCATCGGGATCCGCACCAGCCTGCCGGCGGATTCGGGATCGTCGGCCGGTCCTCGAACGGCGAGTGTCGCGGCGATCGCGTCGTGGCCCTCGCGCCACACCACGGCGGAGACCGGCACCACCTCCCCGACGACCGCCTTCGTCGGATAACGCCCTCCGTCGATGGAGGGTTGTACGTCGTCGATGGCGAGCCGACCTGTCACGCTAGCTCCGTTCCGTGCGGGTCCGGGTGGACGAGCAGGGCCGATGGGGGCAACGACCGTGTCTCGAACCACCGTAATGGAGGTCGCGCCCCGCGGCTGTGCATGCGGCGGGACCCGCGAAGGATCCCCTCTGCAGCGGCGAAATTATCTGTAACTCACCGTTCACTTCAATTGACCGGACGGCAACACCCCGCTCCCTACTGTTTGTTCTGCAAGACGACAACAGCCTCCTCGGAGGCACGACGAAGGGAAGAACACATGGGTCTGGTTGCCGGGCTGATCGGAGTCGTCGGAGACCTGCTGCACCTGCTCCTCGGCGGACTCTGAGTCCACCGGCCGACGGGAGGTCGGCCGCAGGAGAGAAGGCCCCGCGGTGTGGCCCTCTCCGGGTGCCGGGCGATCCTGTCCGCGACCGGCATGGATCCGGGCACATGAGATCCGCCGCCCGGCCGTCACGAAGCTCGGTCGGTCGGTAGTGTGCACCCCGTGAAAGCACTGCGCCGGTTCACCGTACGAGCCCATCTTCCCGAGCGGCTGGCTGCGCTGGGAGCCCTGACGGCCAACCTCAGATGGTCGTGGCACCCGCAGACCCAGGACCTGTTCGAATCGGTCGACCCGGACCTGTGGCGCCGGTGCAGCAATGACCCTGTCCGACTGCTCGGCGAGGTGCCGCCGGCCCGACTCGATGCGCTCGCCGAGGACGGCGACTTCCTCGCCCGGCTCGACGCCGCTGCCGCCGACCTCGAGCACTACCTCACCCGCCCCCGCTGGTTCCAGGAACAGCAGGAGCGCGGCACGACACTGCCCGCCGGCATCGCCTACTTCTCCATGGAGTTCGGTGTCACCGAGGTGCTGCCGAACTACTCCGGCGGCCTCGGAATCCTTGCCGGCGACCACCTCAAGGCCGCCTCCGATCTCGGCCTGCCGCTCATCGGCGTCGGCCTGCTCTACCGGTCCGGCTACTTCCGGCAGTCGCTCAGCGCCGACGGATGGCAGATGGAGCACTACCCCTCCTACGACCCGCAGGGCCTGCCGCTGCGACTGCTCACCGAGGCCGACGGCACCGCCGCGCTCGTGCAGGTCGCCGTGCCGGGCGGGCGCACACTCGACGCGCGAATCTGGATCGCCCAGGTCGGGCGCGTCCCGCTGCTGCTGCTCGACTCCGACATCCCGTCCAACGACGAGGAGCTGTGCGGGGTCACCGACCGCCTCTACGGCGGCGACCAGGACCACCGCATCAAGCAGGAGATCCTCGCCGGCGTCGGCGGTGTCCGCGCGGTGCGCGCCTACACGCGCATCCACGGCCTGCCCGACCCCGATGTCTTCCACATGAACGAGGGACACGCGGGCTTCCTCGGCGCCGAACGCATCCGCGAACTCGTCACCGGCGCCGGACTCGACTTCGACGAAGCGCTGGCCGCCGTGCGGGCCGGCACGGTCTTCACCACCCACACCCCCGTGCCCGCGGGTATCGACCGCTTCCCGATCGATCTCGTGCGCCACTACTTCTCGGGCACCAACGGCGAGAACGAGTCGGCACTGTTGCCCGGCCTCACCGTCGACCGCATCCTCGCGCTCGGACGCGAGAGCAACCCGAACGTGTTCAACATGGCACATCTCGGTCTGCGCCTCGGCCAGCGCTGCAACGGTGTGTCGAAGCTGCACGGCGAGGTCAGCCGCGGCATGTTCGAAGGACTGTGGCCCGGATTCGACGCCGCCGAAGTGCCCATCGGCTCGGTCACCAACGGTGTGCACGCCCCCACCTGGGCCGCGCGCGAATGGATCGCGCTCGCCAACCGCCTCGCCGGACCCGACCGCGTCGAGGAGGCCCGCGGCTGGGAACTGCTCCAGACCATCGACCGCAAGGAACTGTGGTCCACCCGGAACGCGCTGCGCGCCCAGCTCGTCGCCGAGGTGCGTCGCCGGCTGCGCGAGTCGTGGCTCGAACGCGGCGCCACCGAGGCCGAACTGGGCTGGATCGAGTCGGTCTTCGATCCGAACGTCCTCACCGTCGGGTTCGCGCGGCGCGTGCCCACCTACAAGCGCCTCACCCTGATGCTGCGCGACCCCGAACGGCTGCGCGCCCTGCTGCTCGACGACGAACGGCCCGTGCAGCTCGTCGTCGCCGGCAAGAGCCACCCCGCCGACGACGCCGGCAAGGCGCTCATCCAGCAGGTCGTGCGGTTCGCCGACGAGTACGACGTGCGGCACCGAATCGTCTTCCTGCCCAACTACGACATGTCGATGGCCCGCTATCTGTACTGGGGTTGCGATGTGTGGCTGAACAACCCGCTGCGCCCGCTCGAGGCGTGCGGTACGTCGGGCATGAAGTCGGCTCTCAACGGCGGTCTCAACCTGTCCATCCGCGACGGATGGTGGGACGAGATGTTCGACGGCGAGAACGGCTGGGCCATCCCCACCGCCGACGGGGTCGACGACACCCGCCGCGACGATCTCGAGGCCGCCGCGCTGTACGAGTTGCTCGAACGTTCGGTGCTGCCGCGCTTCTACGACCGCGACTCCGACGGTGTGCCGGCCCGCTGGATCGAGATGGTGCGCCACACGCTCGAGGATCTCGGCCCGAAGGTGCTCGCCTCGCGCATGGTGCGCGATTACGCCGTCGACTACTACATCCCCGCGGCCGCGGCAGCCTCGAAGGTGACCGCCGACGACTACGCGGGTGCGCGGGCGCTGGCCGACTACCGGCACCGCATCGAGGCGGCGTGGCCGGGAGTGCGTGTCGCGCAGGTCGATTCGACGCCGATCCCGGACGTGCCGCAGATCGGCCTGCCGCTGGGGCTGACCGCGCACGTCCAGCTCGGCGACCTGACCCCGGAAGATGTCGAGGTGCAGGCCGTGGTCGGGCGCGTGGGCTCCGACGACACGATCGGCGACCCCGTCACCGTGCCGATGCAGCACATCGGTACCGACCCGCTGGGAGAGGAGTTCACCGCGACCGTGCCGCTGCCGCTCGCCGGCGCCGTCGGCTACACGGTGCGGGTGCTGCCCAGGCACGGGCTGCTCGCCTCACCCGCCGAACTCGGCATGGTCGCGCTCCCGTAGGAGATCAGGACCCGCCGGGTGCTCAGCCGCGCAGACGCGTGAGTGCCCGGCGGACCACCGCCGGATCGGCCGTCTCCCAGAACGGCGGCAGCGACGCGCGCAGATAACCGCCGTACCGTGCGGTCGCCAGGCGCGAGTCGAGCACCGCCACCACGCCCCGGTCGTCGGTGCTGCGCAACAGTCGCCCGACACCCTGCGCCAACAGCAGAGCGGCGTGATTGGCGGCGACCGCCATGAACCCGTTCCCGCCGCGAGCCTCCACGGCGCGCTGCCGGGCGACCAGCAGCGGATCGTCGGGGCGGGGGAACGGAATCCGGTCGATGATCACCAGCGACAGCGACGGGCCCGGAACGTCGACGCCCTGCCACAGCGACAGGGTGCCGAACAGGCTCGTCGCGTCGTCGGCTGCGAACTTCTCGACCAGCGCGCCGGTCGCGTCGTCGCCCTGGCACAGGATCGGCGTGTCGAGACGCTCGCGCAGCGCCTCGGTGGCGGCCTTCGCGGCGCGCATCGAGGAGAACAACCCGAGCGTGCGCCCCTCGGCGGCGGTGACCAGTTCGGCGATCTCGTCGAGATGCGAGGGCGGCAGACCGTCGCGGCCGGGTGGCGTCAAATGCTTGGCGATGTAGAGGATGCCCGCCTTCGCGTGATCGAAGGGCGACCCCACGTCGATCCCATTCCACGCGAGATCGCCCTTGTCGGAAGGAGGTTCGGCACCCGACGCGGAGGTGGTGTCGCTGCGGGCCGGCGACTGCGGCGGCAGACCCCAGTTGACCGCGAGGCCGTCGAACGACCCGCCGACCGTGAGGGTCGCGGACGTGAGGACGACGGTGGACTCACCGAACAACCGGCTGCGCAACAACCCACCGACCGACAGCGGCGCGACCCGCACGGTGCGGCGCACGTTGCCGCGGAACTCGTCGGCGGCAAGCCACACGACGTCGGGTCGCTGCGAAGGGTCTCGCTGCTCGAAGGTCGTCAGCACCCGGACCGCGCAGTCGTGCACCTCGTCGATCTCCGCGAGCGCCTGACTGCGGGCCGCGGCGACCTCGGGATCGGTGCCGGGCTTGGCCGGTCCGATCGCCGTGTGTACGGCCCAGGCGGCATCGCGGATCGAGGCCAGCGCGGCCGCCGCGCCCTCGGGCAGTTCGTCCCAGCGCCCAGCCGGCAGTTCTTCGAGGAACGACTCCCAGTTCTCGGCGGCACCGTCGAGCCGGTCGATCTCCTGGTCCTCGACGAGCTTGACGCAGCGCCGCGCAGCCGCCGACACCGTGCCCGGCGACAACTCGGCCGTGGCGACGTTCGTGATCCGATCGACGAGTTCATGGGCCTCGTCGACGACCACGACATCGTGCTCGGGCAGGATCGAGATGCCGGTGATCGCATCGATCGCGAGCAGCGCGTGGTTGGTGACGACCACGTCGACCTGCGCGGCCTCGGCGCGCGCGATCTCGGCGAAGCAGTCTTCTCCCACCGGGCACCGCGACTTGCCGAGGCACTCGCGGGCGGTGACGGACAGCTGACGCCACGCCTGATCGGAGACACCGGGGGACAGGTCGTCGCGGTCGCCGGTCTCGGTGGTGGACGACCACTCCGTCACCCGCCGCACTTCGCGGCCGATGCGCGAGAGGGCGAACGCGTCGAACAGTTCGGCGTCGGGCGTCTCCTCGGCGAGACCGGTATGGATCTTGTTCAGGCACAGGTAGTTTCCGCGACCCTTGAGGATCGCGAAACGCGGGCGACGGCCGAGCGAACCGGCGAGGGCGTCGGCGAGTCGCGGCAGGTCGCGCTCGACGAGCTGCCGCTGCAGCGCGATGGTCGCGGTGGAGACCACCACGGTGCGACCCGTCTTCACCGCGTAGCGGATGCTCGGCACGAGATAGGCCAGCGACTTGCCGGTACCCGTACCGGCCTGCACGGCGAGGTGTTCGCCGGTATCGATGCTGTGCGCGACGGCCGAGGCCATCGTCAGCTGGTTGCGCCGCTCCTTACCGCCCAGCGCGTGCACCGCGGTTCGCAGCAATTCTGGGACTTCGGGGAGATCCGGCACCGGCACAGGCTATCGGTCCCCACCGTCACCTTCGGTCTGCGGCCCAGCTACCTGTGACTTCGGTGATATCGGTGACGCCGGGAAGGTCGGTGACCAGCTCGACACCGGCCTCGCGCATCCGCTCGAGGGCTGGGCGGATCGTCGTCTCCGACACCCCGGCGGTGTACGGCAGCAGCACCCGGGCGCCGAAACCCTCCGCGATCGCGTCGAGCGCGGTGGCCCGCACACAGTGGTCGGTGGCGATCCCGACGATGTCGACGTCCGTCACGCCGCGGTCGCGCAACCACGACGCCAACGTCGTGCCCTCGTCGTCGATTCCTTCGAAGCCCGAATAGGCGGCGTCGTCGGCACCCTTCGAGAAGACGGCCTCGAACCGGTCCGTAGTCAGTTCCGGGTGGAAGTCCGCGCCCGGCGTCCCTGCCCGGCAGTGCGGCGGCCACGAGTCGACGAAATCGGGTTCGGGAGAGAAATGGTCTCCGGGATCGACGTGGTGGTCGCGGGTTGCGGCGATGTACGCGTAGTCGTCACCGTGCGCCTGCAGGAACCGGGTGATGTCGGACGCCACCCGCGAGCCGCCCTCCACGGCGAGCGAACCGCCCTCGCAGAAGTCGTTCTGGACGTCGACCACCAGCAATGCGCGCATGGCACTCACCCCTCACGGACGAAGCGGGTGGGGATGGCGGGATCCCCGGCCGAGAGCGTCAGGCCCTCCCACGGCAGACGCACCATGCCCTGCCGGAGGTACTCACGGCTCTCCTCCAGGGTAGGCAGACCGCCGACCGCCTCGCCGCCGCGGACCAGCGGGATCATCAGTTCGTGGACCTGTGAACCCTCGCCCGGCGGGACCTGCTCGGCGCGGGCCGGGTACACGACCTCCTCGACGAGCGTGCCCGTCCTCCGCGCGTACCGGACGGCCCGCTTCGCGCCCCCTCGGGACTCCTTCGACGCACTGCGCTTCTCGACCGCGAGACCGTCGACCTCCACGAGCTTGAAGACCATGCCCGCCGTCGGAGCCCCCGAGCCGGTCACCAGCGAGGTGCCGACGCCGTAGCCGTCGACCGGTTCGGCGCGCAGACCCGCGATCCCGTATTCGTCGAGATCACCGGACATCACGATCTTCGTGCGGGTCGCGCCGAGTCCGTCGAGTTGTTCGCGCACCTGGCGGGCGAGCACACCGAGATCGCCCGAATCGATCCGCACGCCACCGAGTTCGGGGCCGGCCACCGCGATCGCCGTGTTCACGCCCTCGGTGATGTCGTAGGTGTCCACCAGCAGGGTCGTGCCCACACCGAGACTCTCGACCTGGCTGCGGAAGGCGGACGCCTCGTCGCGACCAGCCGTCGTGGTGTGCAGCAGGGTGAACGCGTGCGCGGCGGTACCCGCTGCGGGGATGCCGTACCGCTGTGCGGCCTGCAGATTGGACGTCGAGTCGAAGCCCGCGAGATAGGCCGCGCGCGCCGCGGCGACCGCCGCTTCCTCGTGGGTACGCCGCGACCCCATCTCGATGAGCGCGCGGCCGTCGGCCACACTCACCATGCGCGCCGCCGCGGAGGCGATCGCACTGTCGTGGTTGAAGATCGACAGCGTCAGCGTCTCGAGTAGCACACACTCGGCGAAGGTGCCGCTCACCGACAGGATCGGTGAACCCGGGAAGTAGAAGTCGCCCTCGCGGTAGCCGTCGATGTCGCCGGAGAACCGGAAGTCGCGCAGCCACTCGACGGTGCGCGGAGCGAGAAAACCGGCGGCGAGTTCGAGTTCGGCCTCGTCGAACCGGAACGATCCGAGTGCCTCGATCAACCGCGCGGTGCCTGCGACGACGCCGTACCGCCGGCCCGGGGGAAGACGCCGGGCGAAGACCTCGAAGACGCACGGGCGGTCGCCCGTGCCGTCCGCCAGGGCAGCCTCGAGCATGGTCAACTCGTACTTGTCCGTGAACAGTGCGGTGCCGGGACGACCGGCACGGTGAATGGCTTCGGGCACCCGATCACTGTAGAGCCACGGCCTCCGAGGCGGGTTTTTCGCCGTGCTCCGAAGTCGTACCCTGGGAACATGGCGCCGTGTAGTACGACCACTCCGCTCGACGTCCGATTCATGGCCGGCCAGGCCGTTCAGGCCATGGCGGGACAGGCCGTTCCGGCCGAGGCCGAAATCGTCGAGGAGATCGAAGCGGTCGACAGGCCATGGGTGACCGTGGTCTGGGACGACCCCGTCAACCTCATGCACTACGTGACGTTCATCTTCCAGAAGCTGTTCGGGTACAGCAAGGCCAAGGCCACCGAGCTCATGCTCAAGGTCCACAACGAGGGCAAGGCCGTCGTGTCGAGTGGTTCGCGTGACAAGATGGAACACGACGTGCAGCGTCTGCACGCCGCCGGACTGTGGGCGACGATGCAACGCGACGAATGATCCCCACAGGAGGGCCCGACCGACGTGCGGCAGTGGACCAGGAAGAACTCGCTCAGCGGCCCCAAGCTCCGGTCGGAGATGGACGCCCACGAAGCGTCGGTGCTGCGGTCGCTCGTGTCCTCCGTGCTGGGCATGCTCGAGGAACGCGCCGGACAGGCCCCGCAGGACGACCTCGCGGCGCTGACCGGCCTGCGCACCGGTAACGCCACCCCGCCCGAGATCCCGGCGCTGCGACGACTCCTTCCCGACTTCCACCGCCCCGATGCCGATGCCGTCGCCGATGTCGGCGACGACGCCGCCGACCTCAACGGTGCGATGCGGAGCCTGCACGAACCGAGCATCATCGATGCGAAGCTCGCCGCCGGCGCGGTCATCCTGCGCACCGTGCCCGAAGGCGGCGGCAAGGTGGTGCTCAATCCCGAACAGGCCGAAGCCTGGCTGTACGGGCTCAACGACGTGCGGCTCGCGCTCGGCACCACCCTCGGCATCGACGCCGACACCCCCGACGTCCTCGACGACGACGATCCGCGTGCCCCGCATCTCGACGTCTACCACTGGCTGACATGGATGCAGGATTCCCTCGTCCAGGCGCTTCAGCCGTGACCGTGCCGGGGCCGACCGATTCGCTGCTCGACGTGGCGGGTCTGAGTGTCGGCCACTGGCAGCGCCTCGATCCCGAGGTCACCGTCGGCACCCCCGAGATTCCCGGTACGGGCGCCGCCACGGGATGCACCGTCGTGCTCGCCGACCCGTCCGCCGTCGCATCGGTGGACGTGCGCGGCGGGGGACCGGGCACCCGGGAGACCGACCTGCTCGATCCGAGTCATTCCGTGCAGCGTGTCGACGCGGTCCTCCTCACCGGTGGCAGCGCATACGGGCTGGCCGCCGCCGACGGCGTGATGCGCTATCTCGAGAAGAACGGCAAGGGCATCCCGATGGGCGCGCCCGGCGCGGTCGTCCCGATCGTCCCCGGCGCCGTCATCTTCGACCTGCCGGTGGGTCAGTGGTCCGCGCGCCCGACCGCCGATTCCGGATGCACCGCCGCGGCCACCGCCAGCTCCACGCACCTCGAGCGCGGCAGCGTCGGCGCCGGCACCGGTGCCCGCGCCGGGGCGCTCAAGGGCGGTATCGGCTCGGCGAGCGTGCGGATCACGGACGGTCCCGCGACCGGGGTGACCGTGGCGGCACTGATGGTCGCCAACCCCGTCGGCTCGGTGTTCGACCCCGTGACCGGACTGCCCTGGGGCGTCGACGCCGCGCGAGCCGAAGAACTCGGACTGTCGTCGCCCTCCGCGGCGGATCTGGCCGCGGCCCGCGCGCTCGGCGACAAGGGCACCGTCCTGAACACCACGATCGGTGTGGTCGCCACCGACGCACCGCTGTCGAAGGCGGCGTGCCGTCGCGTCGCGGTCACCGGGCACGACGGTCTCGGCCGCGCGATCCGTCCCGCGCACTCACCGCTCGACGGCGACACGATCTTCGCCCTCTCGACCGGCACCGCCGACGTCTCCGACGCACTGGGCGACGCCCCGTCGATCCTGGCCTTCGCCGCCGAACTGCCGATCCTCGCCGCGGTGTGCGAGGCCGCCGCGGTGGTGGTCGAACGCGCGATCGTCGATGCGATCCTGTCCGCGACCTCCGTGGCCGACATCCCCGCCTATCGCGACGTGCTGCCCTCTGTCTTCGGCCACTGACCGGTACGTGACGGCAGAATGGTGCCATGACCATTCCCAGCGGCACCGGCGCCGACACCCGCATCCGGCCGATCTGGCAACGTGCCGGACTGTGGATCGGCGGGTTCGTCGCGATGCTCTACGGCATCGAGACCGTCGATGCGGTGCTCCCCGCCGATCTCGACGCGGCCGGTGTCGAACCCCGCACCGCCGACGGGCTGTGGGGCGTGCTGTTCGCGCCGATCCTGCACGCCGACTGGGCCCACCTCACCGCCAACACCGTGCCCGCGCTCGTCCTCGGCTTCCTGGTGCTGCTCTCCGGCATCGGGCGCGGCCTGGCCGCGACCGCGATCATCTGGGTCGTCGCAGGAGTGGGGACGTGGCTGATCGCGGGCTCGGGCGAGACCCACATCGGAGCGTCGAGCCTGATCTTCGGGTGGCTCACCTATTTGATCGTGCGCGGAGTGTTCACCCGCAAGGCCGGGCAGATCCTGCTGGGAGTCGTGGTGCTGTTCCTCTACGGCGGCATGCTGTGGGGGGTGCTGCCGAGCGAACCGTGGATCTCCTGGGAAGGGCACTTCTTCGGTGCGGTCGGCGGCGTTCTCGCGGCGTGGGCGCTGTCCGCGGACGCGCGTCGCGCCCGTCGCACCACCCCCTCGGTCGTGCCGCGCTGACCACCCGCGCCGACAACCCGCCGATCGGCCGCGCGAAGTGGCCGAACGATCCGCGCGTCACACCTTCCCGGCCACTGTGAGTCTGCGCCGCAATACGCGCGTTGGCTTCATCGAGGGACCTTCGGCATGGCAGCATGGCTGATATGCGCATGACCGTTCTGGGGTGCTCGGGCAGTGTGGCCGGGCCGGATTCCGCAGCCTCCGGCTACCTGCTGACGGCACCGGACACCCCGCCCCTGGTCATCGACTTCGGTCCCGGCGTCCTCGGCGCGCTCCAGCGCCACGCCGACCCCGGCGAAGTGTCGATCCTCCTGTCCCATCTGCACGCCGATCACTGCCTCGACCTGCCCGGTCTGCTGGTCTGGCGCCGCTACTCGCCGTCCCCGCCGCAGGGCCGCGTCCTCACCTACGGTCCCGCCGGCACCGCCCACCGCATCGGTGTGGCGTCCGCGGAGATCCCCGGCGACGTCGACGACGTCAGCGACACCCTCGACGTCCGGATGCTCGGCGACGGCGAGCAGATCCGGTTCGGGAGCCTGACCATCTGCCCCGGCCGCGTCCACCACCCGCCGGAGGCCTACGGCTTCCGCATCACCAGCGACTCCGGCCGCACCCTCGTCTACACCGGCGACACCGGCATGTGCGATTCGGTCGTCGAACTCGCCCGCGGCGCCCACGTGCTGCTCGCCGAGGCGTCGTGGACCCACGCGCCGGGGGAACGCCCCGAGGGCGTGCACCTCTCGGGCACCGAGGCCGGTCGCGTCGCGGCCCTCGCCGGTGTCGGCGAACTCCTCCTGACCCACATCCCGCCGTGGACCTCCCGCGAGGACGTCATCGCCGAGGCCAAGGCCGAGTACTCCGGACCGGTCCACGCGGTCACCGCCGGAGACGTGTACCGCATCTGAAAGGCCCGCCCCCGGATCGCCTAGGCTCGGACGAGTGACGACACGAGAAGACGGCAGAGCGGACGACGAACTCCGGAGCATTCGCATCACCCGGGGTTTCACCAACCATCCGGCGGGCTCCGTGCTCGTCGAATTCGGACAGACCCGCGTGATGTGCACCGCCAGCGTCGAGGAAGGCGTGCCGCGGTGGCGTAGGGGCTCCGGTCTCGGCTGGCTCACCGCCGAGTACGCGATGCTTCCCGCCGCCACCCACACCCGCAGCGGACGCGAATCGGTCAAGGGCAAGCTCGGCGGCCGCACCCAGGAGATCAGCCGGCTCGTCGGCCGGTCGCTGCGCGCATGCATCGACCTCGCCGCCCTTGGCGAGAACACCATCGCGATCGACTGCGACGTGCTGCAGGCCGACGGAGGCACCCGCACCGCGGCGATCACCGGCGCCTATGTCGCACTGTGCGACGCGGTGACCTACCTGCGTGCCGCGGGCAGCCTCGCCGACCCGCAACCCATCTCGTGCCAGATCGCCGCCGTCAGCGTCGGCGTGGTCGACGGACGTGTCCGTCTCGACCTGCCCTACGAGGAGGACGTGCGCGCCGAGGTCGACATGAACGTCGTCGCCACCGAGACAGGCACCCTCGTCGAGGTCCAGGGCACCGGCGAAGGCGCGACCTTCCCGCGTTCCACGCTCGACGCGATGCTCGACTCCTCGCTCGCCGGCATCGAGGAACTGTGCCGGATCCAGCGCGAGGTGCTCGCCGAGCCGTACCTGGGCACCCTGCCCGAGCCGGTCGAGGCGGAGGTCGTCAAGAAGAAGTTCGGAGTCTGACGTGCGGGTGCTGGTCGCAAGTCGCAACGCGAAGAAGCTGCGCGAACTGCAGCGCGTGCTCGACCGCGCCGGGATCGACGGCATCGAACTCGTAGGTCTCGACACCGTCCCGCCCTACCCGGAGGCACCCGAGACGGGGGAGACCTTCGAAGCGAACGCCGGAGCCAAGGCCCGCGACGGCGCAGCCGCCACAGGGATGCCCTGCGTCGCCGACGACTCCGGTCTCGAGGTCGACGCCCTGCGCGGCATGCCCGGCGTGCTCTCGGCGCGCTGGAGCGGACGCCACGGCGACGACGAGGCGAACACCGCACTGCTGCTCGGCCAGATGCAGGATGTGCCGGACGAGCGTCGCGGCGCGGCCTTCGTGTCGGCGTGCGCGCTCGTGGTGCCGTCGGACGACGGATTCGTCACGACCGTCGTGCGCGGCGAATGGCGCGGCAGCATCGTGCGCGAGCCGCGCGGCGAGAACGGTTTCGGCTACGACCCGGTCTTCCGCCCCGAAGGCGAGGAACGCACCGCCGCGGAACTGTCCGCGGAGGAGAAGGACGCACAGTCGCATCGAGGACGGGCACTCGCCCAGCTCGTGCCCGCCCTCGCTGCGCTCGCCGCAAGCGCCTGATTCGCGGCTCGCCGCGAATCGCTAACGCGCGCCGGCCTGCGTCCCACGCTCCTCGCGCACGGGTTCCGCGGCGCCGGTATCCGATGCAGCAACAGCGTCGGATGCCGGCGCCGCAGTCGTCCCGGTCGTCGGTTGCGTATCCGGTTCGACGGGTTCGGCCGCCTCGTCGCCGCGGGAGAGTTCACCGCCCACAACGGGCCAGCCCGCAGCGACCAGCTGCTCACGGACGCGCTCGACGTCCTGCGGGTCCGGTTCCTCGTGGATCACCCCTGCCACGATCTTCCGCAGGGTGTCGTGGTCGACCTGCCGCTCCGGGTGCTCGGACGCGGTCGCCGCCGCCGTCTCGATCGCCTCGAGAAGTTCCTCGTCGGTGAGCCGACGCTCGAGCACGGCAAGCAACGCGAAGTGATCCTTGGCCGGGATCCCCTCGGGATATCCCGCACGCAACCAGTCCAGTACCACCCGTGGATTCCAACGCGCCATCGCCGCCTCCTCACTCACCGTCCCGCATCGGACCCTTCGAACCGAAGGGTCCGGCGGAAACCCCTGTCAGGGTCACAGGGTTCCCGCCACGATAGCGAGGAACACCTGGTTCGCCCCGTCAGGGGAGCGACATGTCCCGCAGATACGCCGTGACCATGGCGGTGAGCTCGTCGGCCACGACGTCCCGATCCACCGGGGGACGGTCGAGAACACAGGAGACGGCCACGTTCTCGACCGTGCGCACGAAGATCCACGCGATCGCCTCCACAGGGCGGCTACCGCGTCCGCGGAGATGGAAACGCAGCCACATGGTCCTGACGAGATCGGCTCCCGGGCGCCGGTTGCTCGAACACCTCGGCGACCGTGCGGCACGCCGCGAACTGGCACCGAAGTTCGGTCCCGCGAAGCCGGACGTGGGTGCCCTGCAGGTATGACGAAAGCGGCCGCGGGAGGAGCATCGTGCTCCTCCCGCGGCCGCTTCGATCGGGAACTCGCGACGCGCGCCTACCGCGCAGATCAGCTCGCGTCGTGGGACGAGAGTTCGTCCCCTGCCCTGTCGTCCCCTGCCCTGTCGTCCCCTACCCTGTCGTTCTCTGCCCTGTCCGTCTCCTCGAGGACCCAGCGCATCTCGACGACCGTGCCCTTCGGGCCGGCCGAGACCTGGACGTCGCTGGCCAGATTGCGGATCAGCGTCAGCCCGTGACCGCGTGAACGTCGGGCGTCGCTGTCGACGGCGTCGTGCCAGGAGCCATGGTCGACGACCCGCACGACCACCTCACCCTCGTTGGGCAGATACGTCGCCTCGTAGTCGAGCGTGCCGTGCGCGTCGTCCGGCGCATAGGCGTGCTCGACGGCATTCGCGAGCGCTTCGTAGCTCGCGAGCAGTATGTCCTGTCGTTGGTCCTCGCTGAGGGGGAGCTTCGCCAGCCACCGCCTCGTGACGACCCGCAGGCCTGCAATCTCGGTCGGGTCGGCTCGCACACCCGACGAACGGATCTCGTCGGGAAAAAGCAAAGCTGACTCCTCGGGCGCAGACGACATGGCTCCTCGGTTCGTCGGGTACGGCGGTCTACTCGGAGACGCCTTCCGGCGAGTTACCGAGGCCGACGAGCGCGTCGTCGAGCTTCGGATGGATCGCCAGGACCTCTCCGAGGCCGAGGAGTTCGAGCGGGCGTGCCGTGGCGCTGCCATGTGCCACGACGGCGAAACCGGTGTTGTCGCCGGCTCGCTTGGACAACTCGACCAACAGAGCGATACCCATCGAAGCGAGGAAATCAACCCCGCTGAGGTCGACGATAAGTCCGGAGATGTCGGTGTCGAGGAGTGCGAGGGCTTCCTGCTCGAGGAGCGGGGCACTCGTCATGTCGACTTCGCCGTTGACGGACAGTACGGCCACGGAACCGATACGGGTCGTGGAAACAGTCATATGCGGATGCGCGGTCATGGGATCGTTCACCTTGCCATCATGCAAGATCGTGCCGATAGATGCACATATCGGTCCATCGGCCGTGGCCGCGACCCGCCGTGACCACCCTGTGACCATGCTGTCGTCGAGTCTGTAATGTTCCCTTTCGAGCAGGGAGGGAGGGGCGCCGAGTGGACATGCACCGAGCGCAGAGCGAGTCGGTCGAACCACCGTCGTTGCTCCTCATCGAGGACGATCCGGGCGACGCGCTCATCGTGGAGGAACTCGTCGTCGACAGTGCCCCCGAGATGACCGTCGTGTGGGTGCAGACACTTGCGCAGGCCCGCGACGAACTCGCCACGTCGGCTCCCGACTGCGTACTTCTCGACCTCCACCTGCCCGATGCGAGCGGCCTCGAAGCCGTCGCCCGCATCCAGGAAATCACCGATTCCGTCCCCATCGTCGTCCTCACCGGCCTCGCGGAGGAACAGACCGGCCTCGCCGCGCTGTCCGTCGGCGCCCAGGACTATCTCGTCAAGGGACGCGTCGAACCCGATCTGTTCGGCCGCGCCGTCCGCTACGCCATCCAGCGAAAGCAGACCGAGATCGCTGCGGCGGAACTCCAGGCGAGCCAGCTTCACGCGCAGGAGAACGCCCGACTCGAACGCGGCCTGCTCCCGTCCCCACTCCTGCGCGACGGGCAGGACTTCGACGTCGTCGCCCGTTACCGACCCGGCCGGTCGTCTGCTCTTCTCGGCGGCGACTTCTACGACGTCGTGCAGACCGGCGACGGCACCGTCCACGTCCTCATCGGCGACGTCTCCGGTCACGGCCCCGACGAGGCCGCCCTCGGCGTGGGCCTGCGCATCGCGTGGCGCACGCTCGTGCTCAGCGGGGTAGACGGTCCCCGCCGCTTGCACCAACTCGAGGAACTGCTCGTCGCCGAGCGCACGGAGAGTCGCTTCTTCGCGTCGATGACGAACCTCACGATGTGTGCCGACCACGGCACCGTCGAGGTCATGCGGGCCGGTCATCCCGGGCTGCTGCTCCGCCACGGCGGAACCATCGACTGGATCGAAGCGCCCGGTGGTCCCGCTCTCGGCCTGCTGCCGGGAGTGGCCACCTGGCCCGTCCACGAGTTGGATCTGCCCGAGGACGGCGCGATCGTGTTGTTCACCGACGGATTGTTCGAGGGTCATCGAGGCGACGGCCCGGAACGACTCGGTGAGGAAGGACTCCTCGAGCTCGCGCGCGAACGCGCCCATCTGCCGGCTGCCGAGTTCACCGACTCGCTGATCGACGGTGCCGAGAAACTCGCGGACAGTAGGGGAGGGCTGTCCGACGACGTGGCAGTCGTCCACGTGCAATGGAACAGGAAGTGATCATCACCGCATGACGAACAGCGACGCAACGGCGGAGACGGGGGACGTGCGTCGCCCTCCCTCTCGCAGGATGACGGTCCAGGCATGGTTCCTGCTCGTACTCGGCGTGATGGGTGTGTTGGTGGTCGTCGGCACCGTGGTCGGCAGCCACTTCCTCCGTGAGACGACCGAATACTCCAACTACGTGCGCGACCGGATCCAGCCCGCCCGCGTCGAGGCGTACCGGTTGCAATCGGCGCTGATCAACCAGGAGACGGGCGCACGGGGCTACATTCTCGCCGCCGATCCCGATTTCCTCATGCCCTACGAGGAGGGACGGCGGGAGGAGGAGGCTGCCGCCGCCGAGTTGCGCGCTCTCGTCGGCGACGAGGAGAAGCTGATGGCGGACCTCGACGCGATCGAAACGCACGCGGCGCAGTGGCGACGCGTGTACGCCGAACCGCTCATCTCCACCGTCGTACCGGGGGAACCGCAGTTCGTGGATCCCGCCGTCGTCGATGCGGGCCGCGTCGCGTTCGACCGGCTCCGGGCGGCGTTCGAGGTCCAGAACGCCGATCTCACGCAGGCCCGAGAGGACGGCATCGCGACTCTCGAGGACACCCGCACCACGCGCGACCGCATCCTTGCCGGCATGGTCGTGGTTTTCCTGCTCGCCGGCGTGGGCCTGGCAGTCCTGCTCCAGATGATCGTGGTCCGTCCGATTCAGCGTCTGCGACAGGCATCGCGCAGCGTCGTCGCGGGCCAGAACTTCGAGCGCGAGATCGAGCCGCAGGGCCCCGCCGACATCTATGCGCTGGGTCGCGACGTCGAGGACATGCGCGAGCGGATCGTGCGCGAACTGCAGGTCGCGCACGAGCGTGAGGAGCAACTCGAGAACCAGACGACGGAACTGCGGCGCTCGAACTCCGAACTCGAACAGTTCGCCTACGTCGCCTCCCACGACCTGCAGGAGCCGCTGCGCAAGGTCGCGTCCTTCTGCCAGCTGCTCGAGAAGCGTTACGGCGACAAGCTCGACGAACGCGGCACCCAGTACATCGCCTTCGCGGTCGACGGCGCGAAGCGTATGCAGGTGCTCATCAACGACCTGCTGACCTTCTCCCGCGTCGGACGCGTCAGCGACGCGCACGTCCGCACCGAACTGGACGTGACCCTCGACGCGGCTCTGACGAACATCTCCCAGGCGGTCGAAGAATCCGGGGCGGAGATCACCCGGCCCGAGTCCCTGCCGACGATCGTGGGCGATCCCACACTGATGATCATGTTGTGGCAGAACCTGATCGGCAACGCGATCAAATTCCGCCACGAGGACAGGCCCGTGGAGATCCGGGTCGACTGCGAGGAGATCGTCGACGGGGACGACGAGTTCTGGCGATTTTCCGTGCAGGACAACGGAATCGGTATCGCCGAAGAGTTCGCCGACAAGGTCTTCGTGATCTTCCAGAGGCTGCACGGCCGGGACGTCTACACCGGCACCGGCATCGGCCTGGCCATCTGCCGCAAGATCGTCGAATACCACGGTGGAGAGATCTGGCTCGACCCGCAGTATCGGGAAGGCAGTCGATTCTGCTTTACGATTCCCAAGGCAGGCGACGACATGTCTGCAACCGAAGTCGCTCTGAAAGGGGCATCTGCATGAGCGTTTCCGGGCGGCCGATCGACGTCCTCCTCGTCGAGGACGACCCCGGCGACGAATTGATGACGCGCGAAGCGTTCGAGGACAACAAGATCGGAAACACCCTTCACGTGGTCCGCGACGGCGAGGAGGCACTCGACTTCCTCTACCGGCGCGGAGAGTACGAGAGCGCCCCTCGGCCCGACCTGATCCTCCTCGACCTGAACCTGCCCAAGTACGACGGACGGCAGGTCCTCGAGCAGGTCAAGTCCGACACCGACCTCACCGACATCCCCGTCGTCGTCCTCACGACCTCGGCAGCGGAGGAGGACATCCTCCGCAGCTACAAGCTGCACGCCAACGCGTACGTGACGAAGCCGGTCGACCTCGATCAGTTCATCCACGCGGTGCGCCAGATCGACGAGTTCTTCGTGCAGGTGGTGCGCCTGCCGCGACGCTGAGCGCGCTCGTTCGCAACGAAATCGGGCGGATCCTTCGAAAGGATCCGCCCGATTCGTGTTCGTGGAGGTTACCGGCTCAGACGCCGAAGTCGGCCTTCACCTGCTGGGTGCGCTTGTGCTCGACGAAGAAGGACAGGAACGGGATGGTGCCCGCCAGGAGCGTCCACACCGTCCGGGCGATCGGCCAGCGCACCTTGATCGACAGGTCGAAGGTGAGGACCAGGTACACCGCGTACACCCAGCCGTGCACGATCGCGATCCAGGCCGGCACGTTCTCGACACCGATGATGTACTTGGCGACCATCTCACCGGTGAGGATCAGCAGCCAGATACCGGTCGCGTAGGCGAGCACGCGGTAACGCAGCAGGGCGGACCGGATCTTCTTGCGGTCGGCCTCACTGACGACGCGCGGCGTGGTGGCCTGGCCGGACGCCTGCTCGGGGGTCGTGCTCACTGAGCGCTCCTATCGGACCTGCGCGCGAGCTGCGCGAGGTACTCGTTGTACTCGTTGATCTGTTGTGCGTCGGGATCCGCGGCCTCCTGCTCGCGTGCCTCGGCGAGCGTGCGCGGACGGGTGGGAAGAAGATCCTCGGGAATCTCGGTGGGCTCGTCCGGCTCGGAGGGGCGTCGTCCGCCGGTGCTCTCGGCCTCCTGCTCCTCGGCCTCGAGGTGGACGAAGCGCCGGTAGGCGTAGACGCAGAAGAAGGCGAAGGCCGGCCACTGGAGGGCGTAGCCGAGATTCTGGTAGGTGCCGCCGACCGCTTCGAACCGGACCCACTGCCAGTAGCCGAGACCGAGGCATCCGGCCGCGGCCACCAGGACCAGGATGATCAGGGCCAACCGGCGGGGAGGGCGATGCTCGGACACGCCCTCGACGGTACCCGAACGGTGCACCGACCTGCCAAGACCGGTCGGTGCACCGTGGGTGAGGTCACGTGGTGCGCGAGGGGGGACTCGAACCCCCACGTCCTAAGACACGGGTACCTAAAACCCGGGCGTCTGCCAATTCCGCCACTCGCGCCAGACCTCAGCAGGATACGGCATGGCCGTCACTCCGGCGCCATACGGAGTTGTACGTTTCGTCCGGCCCAGGTGGGCGTCTGACTGTGGCAGTTGGGGCACAGGAAGCGGAGGTTCTCCGGGCGGGAGTCGTTAGGGTTTCCGTCGATGTGGTCGACGTGCAAGGTGAGCGGTCTCCCGTTCCACTCGGGCTCGGTGCCGCATCGGCTGCACCGGTAGGGGCGTCCGTACTCGACGAGCGCCCGTCGGAGCTGATCCGGTTTCGTGCGTCTGGATCCGCGCGGTTTCTCGATGAGGAGGTCCTGCCACTCGTGACGGACGTACGGTCTGCGCTCGGTCGTCCTGGGCCGTCCGGTGAAGTGGGACGTGTCGATGCCGAGGGCGCGGATCCGGCGGCTCAGATGCGTGTGGTGCCCGCCATTGGGTTTGAGGCCGAAGTACCGCATGACCTCGGCGAAGTTGACGCAGTTCCGAACCGCTTCCTGCAGCATCTCTTCGGTGTACTTGACCGGTCGCGTCATCATGCCGCCTCTTCGGGTTCCGCTCCGATCCGGCCGGGAGTCCGCTCGGGGGGCTCGCCGAGAACGCGACGTGCGTTCCTGCCCGCCCAGGTCGGCGTCTGACTGTGGCAATTCGGGCACAGGAAGCGAAGGTTGTGCGGGCGGGAGTCGTTCGGATTGCCGTCGACGTGATCGATGTGGAGCGCGAGCGGAGATTCGAGCCACTCCGGTCCGATGCCGCACATCTCGCACTCGTGTGCACGACCGTGTTCGAGGAGTGCGCGCCTGAGCGCTCTGGTCTCCTTCCGGTTCGAGCCGGCCGGTGCGACCGTGAGCACGTCCGACCAGTGCAGCCGGTTCCGGGCCGGTCGTCCCTTCTGGTGGGCCATGCCCCGGAAATGTGATGTGTCGATTCCGTAGGCCTCGATCCGTCGTTTCACGACGACGTAACTACCTCCGCCTGCTCGAAGCCCCAAGTAGCGGAGAACACCTGCAGTACTGATCGACGCGGTCACTGCTTCCTCCAGCAGTTCCCTCGTGTACTCGATCCGCTTCCCCATCTCGCCCCCATCTCGAATGTCTGTTCGATCCGGCCGAAGGCTAACCGCGGGCGCCGACACGTTTTCGATCTTGCGATGCACGATCCGCGACGCCCGTCAATAGGTAACGATTTGATAACGAAAAACGTGAGGGATTCCTCGGGTTCATGGACGTCCACACATCGGCGTAGCCAGGAATGACTCGGGTTACCGACCGGTTACTTTTGCCCCGACTTGTGAGCGAAATCACTGGCGGGAGGGGTGTCGGGCAAACTGTGCGAAACAAAACATGAGGAACCCCTCATGATTCTGTGCGAACCTGGGCGTGCCCGAACAGCGGACCACTAGTCCAGCAGCACACCGGCGCGCAGCGCTGACACACGAAGCCTCGACGCCGGGGTGTTCAGGAGAGGAACCACACGCGTGACGATCGACGAGACCACACCAGGCGACAACGGACGGAACTCGAAGGCATCACGACGCACCACCGATCGGTCCACGGCAGCCGCTCCGGCCCGTGCCCTGGTCGACAAGCTCCTCGCGGGTGAGCCCTACGCGCTCGCCTTCGGCGGCCAGGGTGCCCCCTGGCTCACCTCGCTCGAGGAGCTCAGCCGCGACAACGGACTCGAACCGGTCCTCACCGACCTGGTCAACCGCGCCACCGCGCACCTCGCCCCGGTCGCGAGCGACCTCGTCGTGGTCCGCCCGACGGGCTTCGACCCCGTCGCGTGGATCCTCGAGGCCGAACTCGCCGACGAGGACGACGCGCCCGCCGGCCCCTCCGAAGCAGCTCTCACCTCTGCCGCCGTGTCGCTGCCCGGCGTCTTCCTCACCCAGGTCGCCGCGCTGCGCGCGCTCGCGAACCAGGGCCTCGACGTCGACTCCGTCGCACCGAGCGCGGTCATCGGCCACTCGCAGGGCGTCCTCGCCGTCGAGTCCGTCGCCGCCGCCGGCCGCAAGGACGCCGAAATCCTCGCGATCGCCCAGCTCATCGGTGCCGCCGCGACCCTCGTCGGTCGCCGCCGCGGCCTGATCTCCGGCGCCGGCAAGTACCCGATGCTCGCCGTCGCCAACGTCGACCCCGAGCGCCTGCGCGCGATCGTCGCCGAGGTCTTCGAGGGCCAGGACCCCGAGCGCAGCGCCGTCGTCGCGATCCGCAACGCCCGTCGTCGCGTCGTGCTGTCGGGCCCGCCCGCCGCTCTCGAGCGCGTGCAGCAACGCTGCGAGCAGATCTCCGCCGCGGAGACCCGTGAGCGCGAGGCCAAGAAGCGCGGTGGCGCCGTGTTCTCCCCGACCTTCGAGCCCGTCGCGGCCGAGGTCGGCTTCCATCACCCCGCCTTCGCGGATGCCGTGGAGCAGGTCGCCGACTGGGCCGCCCGCTGCGAGCTCGACTCCGAGCTCGCGCGCAGCCTCGCGCAGGCCATCCTCGTCGCCCCGATCGACTGGGTCGAGCAGGTCGACTCCGCCGTCGCGTCCGGTGCCTCGTGGATCCTCGACCTCGGTCCGGGTGAGCTCCTCACCCGCATGACCAGCTCGGGCCTGCGCGGTCAGGGCGTCGGCATCATCGCCGCCGCGACCCGCGGCGGTCAGCGCAACCTCCTCACCCCGGGCGCCGAGCCCGAGGTTCCGCGTGCCTGGTCGGAATTCGCTCCGAAGCCGGTCGCGCTGCCCGACGGCCGCGTCGCCGTCGAGACGGCCTTCACCCGCCTGACGGGCCGTTCGCCGATCCTGCTCGCGGGCATGACCCCTACGACCGTCGATCCGAAGATCGTCGCCGCCGCCGCGAACGCCGGCCACTGGGCCGAGCTCGCCGGTGGCGGCCAGGTCACCGAGCAGATCTTCGCCGACCACGTCGCCGAGCTCACCGAGCTGCTCGAGCCGGGTCGCGCCGTCCAGTTCAACTCGATGTTCCTGGACCCCTACCTGTGGAAGCTGCACGTCGGTGGCAAGCGCCTCGTGCCCAAGGCCCGCGCGGCCGGTGCGCCCTTCGACGGTGTCGTCGTCACCGCCGGTATCCCGGAGCTCGACGAGGCCGTGCAGATCATCTCCGACCTGCGTGAGGCCGGCATCGAGCACGTCGCCTTCAAGCCGGGCACGGTCGCGCAGATCCGCTCGGTCATCCGTATCGCCAACGAGGTCCCGGACTATCCGGTCATCGCCCACATCGAGGGCGGCCGCGCCGGTGGTCACCACTCGTGGGAGGACCTCGACGACCTGCTCCTCGACACCTACGCCGAGCTGCGCACGCGCCCGAACCTGGTGCTGTGCGTCGGCGGTGGCATCGGCACGCCGGAGAAGGCCGCCGAGTACCTGACCGGTCGCTGGTCGACCGTCTACGGCTTCCCCGCGATGCCGCTCGACGGCATCCTCGTCGGCACCGCCGCGATGGCGACCCTCGAGGCCACCACGGCTCCCGAGGTCAAGCAGCTGCTCGTCGATACCCCCGGCACCCCCGACTGGGTCGCTGCCGGCACCGCGACCGGCGGTATGGCTTCCGGCCGCAGCCAGCTCGGCGCCGACATCCACGAGATCGACAACGCCGCCTCGCGCACGGGTCGCCTGCTCGACGAGGTCGCCGGTGACGCCGACGCCGTGGCCGCGCGCCGCGACGAGATCATCGAGGCCCTGAACGGAACGGCCAAGCCGTACTTCGGTGACCTCGACACCATGACCTACCTGCAGTGGCTCGAGCGCTACCTCGAGCTGGCCGTCGGCGCGGACAACGGTGCCGAGTTCGATTGCGGCACCGATCTGGCGGACGTCCTCGCCGAGGCGCACACCAGCCCGTGGCTGGACGTGTCGTGGCGTGAGCGTTTCCGCGACATGCTGCAGCGCGCCGAGGCCCGCCTGCATCCCGTCTGCCGGGGCCCGATCCCGACGTTGTTCGACGACGACGCGGTGCTCGAGCGCCCGTACGCCGCGATCAAGTCGCTGCTCGCGCAGTATCCCGACGCGGGTGACGTCGTGCTGCATCCCGCCGACGTGCCGTTCTTCGTGTCGCTGTGCCGTACCCCCGGCAAGCCCGTCAACTTCGTTCCGGTCGTCGACCAGGACGTGCGTCGCTGGTGGCGTTCGGATTCGCTGTGGCAGGCCCACGATCCGCGTTACTCCGCCGACCAGGTGTGCGTGATCCCCGGCACCGTCGCCGTTGCCGGCATCACCCGTGTCGACGAGCCGGTCGGTGAACTCCTCGACCGTTTCGAGAAGGCCACGGCCGACGAGCTCGTCGCCGAGGGCGCGGAGCCGGTGGAGCTCGCCGCGCGTCGTCACCGCGACATCGCGCCGGGTCTGCTCGACGCCGTGCTGTCCTCGCCGGACGTCTCGTGGGCGGGTCGCCAGACCCGCAACCCGATCCACCGTCTCGGTGATCTGGACGAGTGGACCGTCGAGTCGGAGACCGCTGCCTCGCACGCCCCGACGGGTGCGACCCTGACGATCCTCGACGACGAGCACGTCGGCCTGCGGGTTCCGCTGGTGTGCGACAAGGCCGTCGAGATCCGCCTGACCGTGCCCGCCTCGGTCGTCTCCGGTGGCGCGCCTGTCGTCACCGAGGCCGACGCCGATGCGTCGATGTCCGCTCTGCTCGGTGTCGCCGCCGGTCAGGAACTGCCCGAGGTCAGGAAGGGAGCTGCCCGTATCACTCTCGGCTGGCTGCCGGAGAAGATCGCCGACCACGCCGGTGTCACCGGTTCGGGTCTGCCCGCCACCCTGACGCCGAGCGGCAACGGTGTGCCCGATGTGCTCGTGGGTGCCTGCTGGCCGGCCGTCTTCGCCGCGCTGGGCGCCGCCCGCACCGAGACCGACCTGTCGGTCATCGAGGGCATGCTCGACCTGGTCCACCTGGACCACGCGATCGACGTCAAGAACGGTCTGCCCACCGATCCCGCCTTCCTGGGCGTCAAGGCCGAGGTCACCGGTGTCTCCGACACCGACCTGGGTCGCGTCGTCGAGGTCGACGTGGTCATCACCGCCGACAGCGGTGACGGCTCGGGCGACCGGGTGGTCGCCACCCTGGCCGAGCGGTTCGCGATCCGCGGCCGCACCGGCACCGCCGATCTCGCCGATCCGGTTCGCGCCGGTGGTGCTCTCACCGAGGCCGTCACCGACACGCCGCGTCGTCGCCGCCGCGACGCCGTGATCGTCGCGCCGACCGACATGAGCGCCTTCGCGAAGGTCTCCGGCGATCACAACCCGATCCACACCTCCGACAACGCCGCGCTGCTCGCCGGTCTCGGAAGCCCGATCGTCCACGGCATGTGGCTGTCGGCCGCGGCCCAGCAGGTCGTCACCGCGATCGAGCAGGACGCGAAGCTGCCGGTCCGTCGCCTGACGGCATGGACCACCCGCTTCCTGGGCATGGTCCGTCCGGGCGCGAAGATCGACGTGCGCGTCGACCGCATCGCCACCGACGGTGGTGCCGAGGTCGTCGAGGTCGGCTGCCGCGTCGACGGTGATCTGGTGATGGTCGCGACCGGCCGTATCGCCGCGCCGAAGACCGTCTACGCCTTCCCGGGCCAGGGCATCCAGCGTCCCGGCATGGGCCTCGACGCCCGTGCCCGCTCGAAGGCCGCCCGCGAGATCTGGGAGCGCGCCGACAAGCACACCCGCGAGGCGCTCGGCTTCTCGATCCTGGCCGTGGTCCGCGACAACCCGACGGTCCTCAAGGCCCGCGGTGTCACCCACAAGCATCCCGACGGCGTGCTGCACCTGACCCAGTTCACGCAGGTCGCGATGGCGACCCTCGGTGTCGCGCAGATCGCCGAGCTGAAGGAGGCCGGCGCGTTCGTCGACGACGCCTTCCTGGCCGGTCACTCGGTGGGCGAGTACAACGCGCTCGCCGCCGTCGCCGGTGTGCTGCCGCTCGAGGCCGTCCTCGAGGTCGTCTTCCAGCGTGGCTCCGCGATGCACGCTCTCGTGCCGCGCGACGAGCAGGGCCGCTCGAACTACCGCATGGCCGCGATCCGGCCGTCGCAGTTCGGTGTGGACGACGCGGATTTGCAGGCCTTCGTCGCCGGTGTCGCCGAGGAGACCGGGGAATTCCTGGAGATCGTCAACCTCAACCTGCGCGGTTCGCAGTACGCGATCGCCGGTACGGTCGCCGGCCTCGAAGCCCTCGAGTCCGTGATCGAGCGCAAGGTCGCCGAGTTCGGTGGCAAGCGCGCGTTCATCCTCGTCCCGGGCATCGATGTGCCGTTCCACTCGACCGTGCTGCGCGGCGGTGTCGACGACTTCCGTGAACGTCTGCTCGCCCTGCTGCCGCAGGAGATCGACCCGAACATCCTCATCGGCCGGTACATCCCGAACCTCGTGCCCAAGCCGTTCAACCTGGGTCGCGAGTTCATCCAGGAGATCGCCGACCTGGTGCCGTCGCAGCCGCTCGCCGACGTCCTCGCGGATTTCGACAGCTGGTCGGCCAAGCCGGTCGAGCTCACCCGCGTGGTGCTCGCCGAGTTGCTGGCCTGGCAGTTCGCGTCGCCGGTGCGCTGGATCGAGACCCAGGATCTGCTGTTCGCCGACGAGACCGACGGTGGTCTCGGTGTCGAGCGGTTCGTTGAGGTAGGCCTCGGTGGCGCGCCCACCGTCGCGAACCTCGCGTCGCAGACGCTGAAGCTGCCCGGTCGTTTCGGTCAGCCCGTCGAGGTGCTCAACATCGAGCGCGAGGCGTCGATCGTGTACTCGACCGACACCGATCCCGCTCCGGTCGAGGACGACGAGCCGGTCGCACCGGCTGCCGAGTCCGCTCCCGCCGCTGCTGCGGCCCCGACACCCGCCGCGGCTCCCGCTGCGCCGGCCGGTGGCCCGACCCCGGACGACATCGCGTTCAAGGCCGCCGACGCCACCAAGGTGCTCATCGCCCTGTGGACGAAGCTGCGCCCGGATCAGATCGGCCCCGCCGACACGATCGAGGCGCTGTGCGACGGCGTGTCCTCGCGTCGCAACCAGCTGCTCGTCGACCTCGGTTCCGAGCTCTCGCTCGGCGCGATCGACGGTGCCGCCGACGCCGACATGGGTGCCCTCGCCGGCACGGTCGACCGTCTCGCCCGCACCTACCGCCCCTTCGGCCCGGTGCTGTCGGACTCGATCAACGATCACCTGCGCAAGGTGTTCGGTCCGTCGGGCAAGCGTCCCGCCTACGTCGCCGACCGCGTCGCCAAGGTGTGGGGTCTGGGCGAGGGCTGGGCGTCGCACGTCACCGCCGAAGCTGCTCTCGGCAGCCGCGACGGTTCGTCCGTCCGCGGCGGCGACCTGGGGGGCCTGACCGATGGTGCCCTCGCGGATGCCGCTTCGGTCGACAAGCTGATCGACGCCGCCGTGCAGTCGGTGGCCTCGCGTCGCGGAATCGCCGTGTCGATGCCGTCCGCCGGTGGCGGCGGGGGAGCGACGGTCGACGCCGCTGCCCTCGGCGAGTTCGCCGAGCAGATCACCGGCCGCGACGGGGTTCTCGCCAGTGCCGCACGTCTCGTGCTCGAGCAGCTCGGCCACACCGAGCAGGTCTCGGGCCTGGCCGACAAGGCCGACGACGAACTCGTCGACCTGGTCTCCGCGGAGCTCGGCTCCGACTGGCCGCGTCTGGTCGCTCCGGCCTTCGACGAGCGCAAGGCCGTCCTGATCGACGACCGCTGGGCCACCGCCCGTGAGGACCTGGCCCGCGTCTGGCTCGGGGAAGGGGCGAGCGGAGCGACGGGGGATTCGAACAGCTTCGACGTCGAACGCTTCATCGGTGCGGGTCGGACCGTGGCTGCGCACGCCGAGTTCTGGGGCCGCAAGGCCACCGAGGCCGGCCGTACGGAGCTCGCGCAGACCTACGCCGCGATCGCCGAGATCGCCGTCGTCACCGAGGGTGCCGAGTACGCGGACGAGGTCGCCGTGGTCACCGGCGCCAGCAAGGGCGGTATCGGCGCAGCCGTCGCCGCGAAGCTGCTCGCCGGCGGTGCGACGGTCGTCGTCACCACGTCCTCGCTGAACGACAGCCGCCTGGGCTTCTACAAGGAGCTGTACGCACGCAACGCTCGTGCCGGCGCCGCGCTGTGGGTGGTTCCCGCGAACATGGCGTCCTACAGCGACGTCGACGCCCTGATCGAGTGGATCGGCACCGAGACCGTCGAGGTCGCCGGTGGTGCGAAGAAGCTCATCAAGGACGCGCTCACCCCGACGCTGCTCTTCCCGTTCGCCGCGCCGCGCGTGGCGGGCTCGCTCGCCGACGCCGGTGCGCGGGCCGAGATGGAGATGCGGGTGCTGCTGTGGTCGGTCGAGCGACTGATCGCCGGACTGTCGAAGATCGGGTACGACCGCGACGTCGACACCCACCTGCACGTCGTGCTGCCCGGTTCGCCGAACCGCGGCAAGTTCGGTGGCGACGGTGCCTACGGTGAGGCCAAGGCCGCACTCGACGCGGTCATCAACCGCTGGAGCGCCGAGCGCACCTGGGCCGAGCGCGTCACCCTCGCCCACGCCCTCATCGGCTGGGTGCGCGGCACGGGCCTGATGGGCGGCAACGACCCGCTGGTCGAGGCTGTCGAGGCTGCCGGTGTCCGCACCTGGTCGACGGACGAGATGGCCGACGAGCTGCTGAAGCTGGTCGGACCGGAGGCCACGCGTCTCGCTGCCGAGGCTCCGCTCGTCGCGGACCTGACCGGTGGACTGTCCGAGGTGGACGTCGACCTGCCTGCGCTCGCGAAGCAGGCGCAGGAGGCGGCCGACGCCGTCGAGGCCGACGAGGACGGCACCGCGACCATCGCGGCGCTGCCCGAGCCTCCGCGCGCCGAGGAGCTGCCGACCCCCGAGTGGGGCACGGTCACCGCCGACCTCGCCGACACGGTCGTCATCGTCGGTGCCGGCGAGCTCGGCCCCTACGGCTCCGCTCGCACCCGCTTCGAGATGGAGGTCGACGAGGAACTGTCGGCCGCCGGTGTGCTCGAGCTGGCGTGGGTCACGGGCCTGATCGGCTGGGAGAACGATCCCAAGCCGGGCTTCTACGACACCGAGACCGGTGAGCTGGTGCCCGAGGCGGAGATTGCCGACCGCTACCACGACGCGGTGGTCGAGCGTTGCGGCATCCGCCGCTACGGCGACGACGGTGCGATGATCGACAACACGGCTCCGCTGCTGACCTCGGTCTTCCTCGACAAGGACCTGTCCTTCGTCGTCGGTTCCGAGGCCGAGGCCCGCGCGTTCGTCGACTCCGATCCGGAGAACACGGTCGCGTCGGTCGACGCCGAGTCGGGCGACTGGACGGTCACCCGCAAGGCCGGCACCGAGATCCGCGTGCCGCGCAAGGCGAAGCTGACCCGCACGGTCGGTGGCCAGATCCCGACCGGCTTCGACGTCACCAAGTGGGGCATCCCCGCCGACATGGCGGACTCGGTGGACCGGGTGGGTCTGTGGAACATCGTCACCACGGTCGATGCCTTCCTCACCGGTGGCTTCACCCCGTCCGAGCTGCTGCGCTGGGTACACCCGTCGATGGTCGCCAACACGCAGGGCACCGGCATGGGTGGCATGTCCTCGATGCGGTCGCTGTACATCGACACGTTGCTCGGCGAGTCGCGGGCGAACGACATCCTGCAGGAGGCCCTGCCGAACGTCATCGCCGCGCACGTCGTCCAGTCGTACGTCGGTGGCTACGGCGCGATGGTGCACCCGGTCGCGGCGTGCGCCACGGCTGCGGTCTCCGTCGAGGAGGGCGTGGACAAGATCAAGCTCGGCAAGGCCGACCTGGTCGTCGCCGGTGGCTTCGACGATCTCGGTATCGAGGGCATCGTCGGCTTCGGTGACATGTCCGCGACCGCCAAGTCGGAGGACATGCAGGCCAAGGGCATCAGCGATCGTCGCTTCTCCCGCGCCAACGACCGTCGTCGCGGTGGATTCGTCGAGTCGGCCGGTGGCGGCACGATCCTGCTCGCCCGCGGCGATGTCGCGCTCGAGATGGGCCTGCCGGTGCTCGGTGTGGTCGCCTGGGCCGGATCGTTCGCCGACGGTGTGCACACCTCGATCCCGGCGCCCGGCATCGGTGCGCTCGGTGCGGGTCGCGGTGGACGCGAGTCGGGTCTCGCGAAGGAACTGCGCAAGCTCGGTCTCACGGCCGACGACATCGCGGTGATCTCCAAGCACGACACCTCGACCGCCGCGAACGACCCGAACGAGGCCGAGCTGCACGAGCGTCTGGCCGGTGCGCTGGGCCGCAGCGAGGGCAACCCGATGTTCGTGGTCTCGCAGAAGTCGCTGACCGGTCACGCCAAGGGTGGCGCCGCCGCCTTCCAGCTGATCGGCCTGTGCCAGGTCCTCGCGCAGGGTGTGGTTCCGCCGAACCGCAGCCTCGACTGTGTCGACGAGAAGATGGCGGAGTTCGAGCACCTGGTGTGGCCGCGCACGCCGATCCGGTTCGGCGAGCAGCTCCCGCTCAAGGCGGGTCTGCTCACGAGCCTCGGCTTCGGGCACGTGTCGGGTCTGATCGCGGTGGTCCATCCGCAGGCGTTCGTCGAGGCGATCCCGGCGGAGCGCCGGGAGGTCTACCTGACGAAGGCGGCCGAGCGCACCGTCGCCGGCAAGCGTCGCCTGGTGGACGCGATGACCGGTGGAGCGTCGCTCTACCAGCGGCCCGCGGATCGTCGTCTCGGTGACGATCACGTGCCGGCTTCGGCCACGCGTCAGCTCGAGGCGGACATGCTGCTCTCGCCGGAGGCTCGCCTCGGTGAGGACGACGTGTACCGCTCCGGTCTGCCCGGCTGCAAGTAGGCACGGGTCTCGGGATGGGAGTTGCGGGTGTCGGGTTCGACCTCGTGTCGGTGCCGGAGTTCGCGGAACAGCTGAGTCGGACGGGAACGACGATGCTGGCGAACTTCACACCGGGTGAGCGTCGCGACGCGAACACCCGCAGCTCCGATCCCGCCCGGCACTTCGCCGCCCGGTGGGCGGCGAAGGAGGCGGTGATCAAGGCGTGGTCGGCGTCGCTGTTCGGCAGCCCACCGGTGCTACCGGAGACGATCCATCAGCAGATCGAAGTGGTCTCGGACGCGTGGGGTCGCCCGAGCATCCGGCTGCACCGGCAGGTCGCCGAGAAGCTGACCGGCGTCCGGATCCATGTGTCGTTGACCCACGACGGTGACATGGCCGGCGCGTTCGTCGTCCTCGACGAGGTCGACGGCCGGCGTACGTAGATGTGGGGACTCAGGCCGAGTGAGCGCTGGCTTCCTCGGCCTGATCCGTTTCGGTGTCCTGCCGGCCGGCCTGTCCGCGTGCGGATTCCTCGCGTTCCTCGCGGCGTTGGCGTCGCTTGGCCTGAGCGCGTGAGTCCTGTTCGGCGATCTGCAGGTAGGCGACCATGATGCGCTTGAGTTCGACGACGGCGTCGGCGTGGGTCTGGTCGTCCTGCACCGAGAAGTTGAGCATCGAGTACACGATGTGGACGAGCACCTCGGCCATGAGCTTCCGGCGCGGTCGCGGGGTGTCCGGGGTGAGCGGTGCCAGCATCCGCGCGACCTGCTCGGCGAACTCGCGTTCGTGGATGGCGCCGGTGGCCCGGGTGGACGGGGTGGACTGCATCGCGAGCCACACCTCGCGGCGGGACGGATCGGTGGTCCACAGTCCGGCGAGGTGGTCGACGAAGCTGTTGAGGAAGCGCAACCAGTCGACGGACGGGATCTTGCCGTTGAACTGGGCGAGTTCGCTCTGGACGCCGACGAGGTCCTGCCGGTTGAGCTCGCACACGATCACGTACTTGTTGGCGAAGAACTGGTAGAGCGTGCCGATGGGGACGTCGGCGCGGGACGCGACCTCCTCACAGGTGAACGACTCGAAGCCGACCTCGGTGAGCAGTTCACGCGAGGCGGCCAACAGGGCGTCGAACTTGCGGCGGCTCCGTTCCTGGGTGGGCCGCCGACGCGGCACGAGCTCCTGGGGCTCGGCCTGAACCTCGAGCGCCGGATCGATCCGGCGCGGGGCGCGGCGGCCGTTCGTTGCTGACTCCACGCGCCCAGGCTAGCCGGACGTCCGTGCTTTCCCGAATACTTGTTGTGAGTCAGAGTGTCACAAACCGGGCAGCAACAGGTCAGCGTGCGGTCCGCTGTCGGAACAGTGCTGTGGCGGCGACCAGGCCGATTGCGGTGAACGCCGCGCACCACCCGATCGCGACGATCGCGGACGACCCGATCCCGGTGCCGGTGAGCAGTCCCCGGACGGTCTCGATCACCGGGGTGACCGGCTGGTGTTCGGCGAAACCGCGCAGCCATCCGGGCATCGTCTCGGGCGGGACGAACGCGCTGCTCACGTAGGGGAGGAAGAGCAGGAGGAAGGTGAACCCGCTCGCGGCCTCGTCATTGCCCGCGAGCATCCCGAGCGCGGCCGAGACGGCGGAGATCGCCAGGACGAACAACGCGATGACACCGGTGGCGGCCACCCATTCGACGAGGTGGGCGTCGGGCCGGAATCCCATGAGTGCGGCCACCACGAACACCACGACGGTGCTGGCGAGATTGCGGACCAGACTCGCGACGACGTGCGCGGTGAGCACGGCGGAGCGGGCGATGGGCATGGACCTGAACCGGTCGACGATGCCGCGGTGCATGTCGGAGGCGACCGCGACGGCCGTCTGTGCCGCCCCGAAGGACGCCGACAACAGCACGATGCCGGGCACGACGTAGTTGAGATAGTCGGTGCCGGTGTCGATCGCGCCACCGAAGACGTAGACGAACAACACGAGCAGCAGGACCGGCAGCGCGAGACCCATCAGCAGCGCGTCGGGGCTGCGAAGCATCCGCCGCAGGTTCCTGCCGGTCACGGCGGCGTGGTCGCGCGCGGCGAAGCGGAGCGGGGTGGGGTGCGCGAGGAGTGTCATCGGACGACCTTTGTTTCGTCGGTGGAGCCGGTGAGGGTGAGGAAGACGTCGTCGAGGGTGGGGGAGTGCAGCCCGAACTTCTCGACGGGGACCGCCTCGGCGGCGAGGCGGTCGAGCAGGGCGGCGACGTGGGGCAGATCGCCCTTGGTGTGGACCTGCAGTGTCAGTGCTGCCCGGTCGATCTCGCCGTCGAGCACCGACGCGGCATGGGTGAGGTCGGCGTCGGTGGAGAAGCGCAGTTCGAGATAGCCGCCGCGCACAAGCGACTTGAGTTCGTCGGGTGTGCCCTCGGCGACGATCCGCCCGCCGTCGAGGACGGCGATGCGGTCGGCGAGTCGGTCGGCCTCCTCGAGGTATTGGGTGGTCAGGAAGATGGTGACGCCGTCGTCGGCGAGTTCGCGGATCGCCTCCCACATCACGAGGCGGCTGCGCGGGTCGAGCCCGGTCGTGGGTTCGTCGAGGAACAACACCTGCGGGGACGCGACGAGACTCATGGCGATGTCGAGGCGTCGCATCGTGCCGCCGGAGTACGTGCCGGCGCGCCGGTCGGCGACGTGCGCGAAGTCGAAACGTTCGATCAGGTCACGGACGCGACCGGGAATCGCGGCCGACGGCAGGTGCGCGAGGCGCGCTGCGAGACGGAGGTTCTCCGTGCCGGTGAGGACGTCGTCGATCGCGGCGTACTGGCCGGTGAGTGCGATGTTCTCGCGCACGGCGTGGGCGCGGCCGGGGAGGGGCAGGCCGGCCACGGTGACGGTGCCCGCGTCGGGGCGCAACAGGGTGGTCAGGATGCGGACGGTGGTGGACTTGCCGGCGCCGTTCGCGCCGAGCAGTGCGAAGACGGATCCGGTGTCGACCCGGAGGTCGACGCCGTCGAGAACGGTGGTCGGGCCGAACGACTTGCGTAGGCCCCGGACGTCGATGGCGGGAACGGAACGAGTCATGACATCTCACTAACTGTGTATGCAATATACCGATGTGTATAGCGTACGCAGTTTTAGGATGGCGGCAAGACCCGAACTCTGGAGGAGCATGAGCAGTCCCGAGCCCGACGATCCGCTGCCGCAGAGTGTGCAGCTGGCATGGGGATTGAGCGATACCGGCACCCGGGGTCCGCGACGGGGACTCACGCTCGAACAAGTCCTCGATGCGGCGATCGAGGTGGCGGGCGCCGAAGGGCTCGAAGCGCTCTCGATGAGCCGGGTGGCCAAGCAACTGGGTTTCACCACCATGTCGCTGTACCGCTACGTGAGCAACAAGGACCAGCTCGTCGAACTCGCGTGGGACCGCGCCATCGGGTCGCCCCCCGAGCTACCGGTCGGAGGCGACTGGCGGGAACGGCTCGAGGCATGGGCGATGGCCGAGTACCGGAGTCTGCGCGCGCACAAGTGGCTGACGCAGTACCCGATCCGCACGGCGCCGTACTATCCCAACAACCTGCTCTGGCTCGACGCGGGACTCGGCGCGCTGTCCGCCACCCCACTCGACGAACCTGCGAAGGTGCAGGTGGTGATGATGATCTCGCTCTACGCCATCGGTCGCGCACGCTTCTCGTGGGAACTCGGAACCGATGTCGCGGACGACCCGTCCGACACCCCGGCGATGTTGCGGCGCATCCTCGATCCCGAGAAGTACCCCTCGGTGCTGGCGGCGGTCGAGGGCGGCGCGTTCGACCCCGACGGGAGCGACGCCGACGACGAGGCAGTATGGCACGAGCAGGACTTCCGTTTCGGTCTCGAACGATTGCTGGACGGAATCGACGTACTCATCCGACGTGCGGAGGACGGATCATGACAGCGACAGACACCGACGCGACGCAGCGCATCCGCGAGCGGATCCGGGAGGCGATGCCGGCTGCGCGCGACGATCTCGCGCGGCTCGTCGCGTTCCGTTCCGTCGCGGATCCGCGCCAGTTCCCGGTGGAGGAATGCGTCGGTGCAGCGAACTGGGTGCGGGATGCCTTCAGCGAGGCGGGAATCGAGAGCGTCGAGACGATCGAAACCGCCGACGGCTCGCTCGCCGTACTCGGACACACGCCCGCCCCCGACGGCGCCCCGACGGTTCTGCTCTACAGCCACTACGACGTTCAGCCGCCCGGCGACGAATCACTCTGGCGCAGCGAGCCCTTCACGCTCACCGAACGGGACGGCCGCTGGTACGGCCGCGGCGCCGCCGACTGCAAGGGCAACGTCGTCATGCACCTGCTCGCACTGCGGGCGCTGTGTGCGGACGGCCCACTGCCCGTCGGTGTCCGCATCGTCGTCGAGGGCTCGGAGGAGATGGGCGGCGCCGGCCTCGACCACCTCGTCGCCGAACGACCCGAGATGTTCGACGCCGATCTCATCGTCATCGGCGACAGCGGCAACGCCGAGGTGGGCCGGCCCACCCTCACCACGACGCTGCGGGGCATCGCGAACGTCGACGTCCACATCGAGACGCTGAAGGGCGAGATCCACTCCGGGATGTACGGGGGAGCGGCCCCCGACGCGCTGGCCGCGCTGATCCATCTGCTCGGCACCCTGCGCGACGAGCACGGCAACACCGTCGTCGACGGACTGGACTGCACCGCGACCTGGGACGGTGTGCCCTATCCCAAAGACCGTTTCCGCGCCGACGCGGGCGTGCTCGACGGTGTCTCGCTCCCGACCTCCGGAACCGTCGCCGACGCGGTGTGGGCGCGACCGGCACTGACCGTCCTCGGGATCGACGCTCCGCCGATGGTCGGATCGGCCGCCGCGGTCGTGCCACGCGCGTCCGCACGCCTGAACCTGCGCGTGCCGCCCGGCATCGACGCCCGCACCGCCCAGGACGCGCTCGTTGCCCATCTCGAGGCCCACGTGCCGTGGGGAGCGCATCTGCGCATCGACCGCGACGTCCTCGGCGAACCCTTCCGGGCGGCGACGGACGGTCCGGGTTACGCCGCACTGCGCGCGGCGCTCGAGGCCGCCTACGGCCGGGAGGTCGGGACCGCCGGGCAGGGCGGATCGATCCCGCTGTGCACCGCGCTGCACCGCGCCGTGCCGCGGGCCGAGATCGCCCTGATCGGCGTCGAGGAACCGCGCTGCGTCATCCACGCGCCGAACGAGAGCGTCGACCCCACCGAGATCGAGAATCTCGCCGTAGCCGAGGCGCTGCTGCTGACCTCGCTGGCGCCGCGGTAACGCTGCCGGCCGGGCACCCGGGCGTCAGACGGACAGGTCGCGGCGCAGCTTCGCCACGTGCCCGGTCGCGCGGACGTTGTACTGCGCGACCTCGATCTTCCCGTCCTCGTCGACGAGGAAGGTCGAGCGGATGACGCCGGTGACGGTCTTGCCGTACATCTTCTTCTCGCCGAAGGCACCCCATGCCTGGAGGGTGATCTTCTCGGGATCCGACAGCAGCGGGAAGGTCAGCTGTTCGGCGTCGCGGAACTTCGCGAGCTTGGCAGGCTTGTCGGGCGAGATGCCGATCACCTCGAGGCCCGCCTCGTTCAGCTCGGCGAGACTGTCGCGGAAGTCGCACGCCTGCTTCGTGCATCCCGGGGTGCTCGCGGCGGGGTAGAAGTACACGATGACCTTGCGTCCGCGATAATCCGACAGCGACACCTCGTTGCCGTCGGCATCGGGAAGGGTGAAATCGGGTGCGGGATCACCGGGGGCGAGTCTGCTGTTCTCGGTCATGGAGGCGACAGTAGTGGACCGTGCAGCCATTCCCGGCGCGCGTCCATTACCGTGGTCGCAGCACACTGCAGCGACCTTCTGGAGGACACGTGGCTAGGGACACCGAGGACATCGAGCGGGAGATCGAGAAGGCCCGCAATCAGCTCGCGAGCACACTCGACGAACTGAGCGTCCGCGCCAACCCGAAGAATCTGGTGGCAAGCACGAAGCAGACCATCCTCGCGAAGGTGAACCAGCCGCAGGTGAAGAAGTACGCGGCGATCGCGGCCGGCACGGTCGTCGGATTGCTGGTACTGCGCAGAATCCTGCGCTGATCCCCGGCTGCACACAGGAACACCCACGCCGACCCGGCGTGGGTGTTCCTCGTTCCGGGGCCGAACCGCCGCGAACGACGAAGGCCGGACACCGTTTCCGGTGTCCGGCCTTCGTGTTGTGCGCCATCAGGGACTCGAACCCCGAACCCGCTGATTAAGAGTCAGCTGCTCTGCCAATTGAGCTAATGGCGCGTGGCGATGTGTCTCCCGGTCGTCGCCGGGCGACGCGGAGGACGGTGTCACCGCCAGAACGAAGGCCGGACACTGGGTGTCCGGCCTTCGTGTTGTGCGCCATCAGGGACTCGAACCCCGAACCCGCTGATTAAGAGTCAGCTGCTCTGCCAATTGAGCTAATGGCGCTTGACGATGTGTTCCCGGGATGCCGTCCCAGCAACGAGAAGAACATTACACACCGTCGCGCGACGCGCCAAATCGGCTGGTCAGAATGTTTCTGTAAGGTTGTGGAGGTAACGGATCGGACGGTCGGAGCGATTGTCATTCGAACGTTACCGACGTACGGGGGAGTCGCGTCGGGTCGGCCGCAAGAGAAGCTGGCATCATCGTGTTCGGTGTTGTGACGTGCGTTTTCGGTGCCTTGGGGGAGGCGGGATCGGAGTATGGAAGTGACGGAGTCGAGATCGGGGAACCCCCGGGGTCGTCGGGTACGGGGAATCCTCGGAGTGGTCGTCGTCGGCGTTGTTGCGTTCGTCACGGGATGCGCCGGCGGTTCGGGAACGGGCGCCGAAGAAGTGCCCATCGATTCCAATCCCGTGGCGGCGCTGATCAAGCCGACGGTGTCGTCGAGTGTCGCCGACGGATCGGTCGGCTTCTCGCCGATCGACCCGGTGACGGTCTCGGTGGTCAACGGCAAGCTCGACTCGGTGACCCTGCTCAACCCTGCAGGGGAGCCGGTGCAGGGCGAACTCGCCGACGACGGACTCACCTGGGTGAACACCGCACCGCTCGGCTACAACCGCTCCTACACGCTCGAGACCGTCGCGTACGGACTCGGCGGCGCGACCACGTCGACGGCGGCCTTCACCACCTCGTCGCCGGCCAATCTCACCCAGCCCTACGTGTTGCCCGGTGAGGGTTCGATCGTGGGTATCGGCCAGCCGATCGCCGTGCAGTTCGACGAGAACATCCCGGATCGGCTCGCGGCCGAGGCGGCCATCACCGTCACCACGAACCCGCCCGTCGAGGGCGCCTTCTACTGGGTCAACAACCGCGAGGTGCGGTGGCGGCCGGAGAACTACTGGGTGCCCGGCACCGCCATCACCGTCGATGTGAACGTCTACGGCAAGGATCTCGGCGACGGCCTCTTCGGTCAGTCCGACGTCCACTCGTCCTTCACCATCGGCGATGCGGTGGTCATCACGGCGGACGACGCGACCAAGCAGGTCACTGTCACGCGCAACGGCGTCGACGTCATCACGATGCCGACCTCCTTCGGCAAGGACTCCACGCCCACGCCCAACGGCGTCTACATCATCGGCGACCGGTTCGAGTCCATGATCATGGACTCGTCCACCTACGGCGTCCCCTCCGACTCGGCGCAGGGTTACCGCACGCCGGTCGAGTGGGCGACGCGGATGTCCTACAGCGGCATCTTCTTCCACTCCGCCCCGTGGTCGCTCGGCGACCAGGGTGTGCGCAACGTCAGTCACGGCTGCCTGAACCTCAGCCCCGCCAACGCCAAGTGGATCTTCGACAACACCAAGCGCGGCGACATCGTCGTGGTCCGCAACACCGTGGGCGGCACTCTCCCCGGAACGGACGGACTCGGTGACTGGAACATCCCGTGGTCGACATGGAAAGCCGGCAACGCTGCGGCGTGACGGGTGAAGGGGGATCGATGGCCGTTCGGGGGAGATGGTGGAGCGCTGCCTGCTGCGGTGCCGTGCTGCTCGCGGCGCTGACACCGGCAGGGGCGGCGGCCTCGCCGGTCGCGTCGTCGACCGCTCCGGCACCGGGTTCGGTGGTCTCGCAACAGCCGCTGCCCGACGAACTGTCGGTGCCCGGTGCCGCGACGGCCATCAAGCTCGAGTACGCCACCGAGTGGCGGTCGGGGGAGCCGACCGTCGCCACGGGCGCGTTGTTCCTGCCCGGGGGGGATGCCCCCGAGGGTGGCTGGCCCGTCATCGCGTGGGCACACGGCACGACCGGTGTGGGCGACGACTGCGCGCTCACGACCCGCACGCCGCGTTCCGATCTCGAGCGGACCTATCTGCACCATTGGCTCGATTCCGGGTACGCGGTCGTCTCGGCCGACTTCCCGGGTCTGGGCTCCGAGGGTCTCCACCGTTATCTCGACGGCCCCAGCGCCGCGAACAGCATCGTCGACATCGTCCGGGCCGCCCGCGACGGTGGGGCGCCGCTGTCGGAGCGCTGGATCGTGATGGGGCAGTCGCAGGGAGGACACGCGGCGCTGCACACCGCTGCGATCGCGACCTCCCGCGCTCCCGAACTCGACTTCCGCGGAACGGTCGCGACGGGTGCTCCGGCGAACCTCGAACGGGCCTTCACGATCGGCGTCCCGGGCTTCCCCGATCCGGGACTGTGGGGCCTCGTCAGCTTCAGCGGGTACATCTTCGCTGGGCTGCGCGACGCCTACCCCGAGGCCGACGTCGAGGGCTACCTGACCCCGATCGGCCGTGAGGTCGTCGATCGCGCCGAAGAGCTCTGCTACGACGATCTCGAGGAGTCGGTGCGCGACATCCCGGTCGGGGATCTGCTCGCGCGCCCGCTGGCCGAGGGTCCGATGCCGTCGCTGCTGGCCGATTATCTCGCCGCCCCGGTGGACGGCTACGACCGGCCGGTCTTCCTCGCGCACGGCATCCACGACGTGATGGTCCCGTTGCCGCTGTCCGCGGCGCTCGCCGCCGATATGAAGGTCGCAGGGGCGGACGTCGACTACCGCGTCTATATGGCCGGGCACTACACGACGGTGGAGCGCTCCCGGGCCGACGTCGACGCCTTCGTGACGCGCTCGTTCGAATAGACCGGCCTGCGCGTGAGGAACCGCTGTGCGTGAGGATTCTTCCGGGAACGAGAAAACCCCCGATCGGAAATCCGATCGGGGGTTCTCTTCGGGGTGAGTGACGGGACTCGAACCCGCGACAGCCAGGATCACAACCTGGTGCTCTACCAACTGAACTACACTCACCATTGCATTCGCCGGCAACCTTTCGGTGGCTTGCGCCTGCGGTACAGATACTAGCCTGACGAAGACGAAAAAGACGAATCGGCTGGTCAGGCCGGTCCCAGGTCCTTCACGACGGCTGCAAGATCGGCCGGAGTGGGGCCGGGAGGCGCCACGAAGGCCGTGCGCCGGTAGTAGCGCAGTTCGCGGATCGACTCCTTGATGTCCGCTAGTGCCCGGTGCGACAGGCCCTTCTCCGGCTGACCGAAGTAGATGCGCGGATACCAGCGCCGGCACAGCTCCTTGATCGAGCTGACGTCCACCATGCGGTAGTGCAGGTAGTTGTCGAGCTCGGGCATGTCGCGGGTGATGAACGCGCGGTCGGTCGCGATGGAGTTGCCGGCCAGCGGCGCCGTGCCCGCCTCGGTGACGTGCTCCCGGATGTACGCGAGGACCTGCTTCTCCGCTTCGGCGAGGCTGACCGTCGAGCGGCGCACCTCTTCGGTGAGGCCGGACCGCTCGTGCATCTGCTGCACGACTTCCGGCATGTCGGCGAGGGCGTCGTCATCGGCGTGGATCACGATGTCCACGCCCTCGCCGAGCACGTTGAGATCACTGTCGGTGACCAGAGCCGCGATCTCGATCAGTTTGTCGCTGCCGAGACGCAGCCCCGTCATCTCACAGTCGATCCATACCAGTTTGTCCTGCACGACAGACAGACTATCCACCGACGCCGCACCCATGAGGCGCGGCGTCGACGGTCCGGTAGGAAACGGGCACCCTCACGCCTTCACGGAGGCCGTGCGCGGCGCCGCCGGACGGGTGGAACGACGTGCCGCCGGGGTGTACTGCCGGTCGAGGGTCCGGCCCACTGTGCTCACTTCCGGGGCGGTGAAGTCGTGCCGAAGGAAGGACTCGGGGGAGTCGTCGAGGATCTCCATCCACGGTGCCGGCAGCGGCGGAGCGACGGTGCCGGTGAGCGTCGAGGGGTAGCTGTTGTTGCGGTAGCCCATGATGTCGCGCTTCTTGTCCTGTTTCCACTGCTTGAACACCTCCCCCTGGCGTTCGACGTGGAACTCGGGGTAGTCGGTGCGGTCGACGAGATCGCGGATGTACGCGGCCTGGAAGTCGATTTCCTCCACCGGCGACGACAGCTTCTCCTCGCGTGCCCGCCAGTGGTCGATGTCCTGCTCGCGGGTGTCGAAGTCGGGCAGGTCGACGCGGCCGAGCATGAAGTCGCGTGCGTACCAGGCTTGGGCGTCGAACATGTTGAACGTGAAGTACTGGTCCTGTGCGCCGAGGTACATCAGCTTCGGGTTGCGCTGGAAGAAGATGCCCTTGTAGATGTCGCGCGGGTAGAGCCGGTTGTCGGTGCGCAGTGCGAGTTCGTCGGGCAGGAACGGGTAGTGGTGTTTGTACCCCGTGCACAGCACGATGGCGTCGACCACGCGGGTGCTGCCGTCACGGAAGTGGGCGACCTTGCCGTCGACATGGGTGAGCAACGGCACCTCGGAGAACTGCTCGGGCCAGTGGTGACCCATCGGTGCGCTGCGGTAGCTGAAGGTGACCTGTTCGGCGCCGTACTTGATGCATTGCGTTCCGATGTCCTCGGCCGAGTAGCTGCTGCCGACGAGCAGCAGTCGCTTGCCGGTGAACTCGCGGGCGTCGCGGAAGTCGTGGGCGTGCAGCACACGTCCCGGGAACCGGTCGAGACCGTCGAAGTGGGGGACCTGCGGGGTGGAGAAGTGTCCGGTGGCGACGACGACGTGGTCGAACTCGTCGGACTCCAGCGCGCCCCGGTCGTGGTTCATCACCGTCACGGTGAATTTCTGCGTCTCGTCGGACCACTCGACCCACCGCACCGCAGTGTTGAACCGGATGTACTTGCGCACGTCGCTCTTCTCGACGCGACCCATGATGTAGTCGAGCAGGACGGCGCGCGGCGGGTACGACGGGATGGGGCGTCCGAAGTGCTCCTCGAAGGAGTAGTCGGCGAACTCGAGGCATTCCTTCGGGCCGTTGGACCACAGGTAGCGGTACATGCTCCCGTGGACGGGCTCACCGTGCTCGTCGAGTCCCGTGCGCCAGGTGTAGTTCCACATTCCTCCCCAGTCGGGCTGCTTCTCGTAGCAGACGATGTCGGGGATCTGCTCCAGACCGGCCTTTCGGGCTGCTTCGAAAGCGCGCAGCTGTGCGAGTCCACTGGGACCTGCTCCGAGAATGGCGATCTTGGGCGTCAATGTGTTTCTCCTGTGTTCGTGGAATATGTCGCGTAGTTCGTTGCTAGCACACGTCGTTGTTTTTGCGAACGATCCTCACGTCGTCGACGGAACGGATTCTCGTAGAGAAAGTGCAGGTCAACGCGGTGTACTAGCTGGGAAACCGTGCCGCTGCGGTTGTGATCGGAATCACTGTAATGCGACAATTCCGGCATCCGATAGGAATGGTTCTTCCGTGGGTTCGACGGCCCGGTACCGTCGCAGTGGGCGAGGTCGAGGCCGGAGGGGGCGAGCATGACCGACAAGCCGGAGATCACCGCCGCGACCATCGCGGCCGGGTACGAGGTGATCGGCGAGGCGCTGGAACTGGGCACCGTCGTGCTCGACGGCGTCGCCGATCCCGACGCGCCGGTGCGCATCCCGCTCGCCACTCTGAATCGTCACGCGCTGGTCGCCGGTGCGACCGGCACGGGCAAGACCAAGACGCTGCAGGTCATGGCCGAACAACTGTCGGCGGCGGGGGTGCCGGTGGTGATGGCCGACGTGAAGTCCGATCTGTCGGGCCTGTCGGCCGCCGGCGAGCCCGACGATGCGGTGCTCAACCGCGCGGGCGACACCGGCGACGAGGACTGGACGCCCACGGGGCACCCTGTGGCCTTCTACTCGCTCGGTACCGACGGGGTCGGTATCCCCGTCCGCGCCACCGTCACCTCGTTCGGGCCGATCCTGCTCTCGAAGGTTCTGGGGCTCAACGCCATTCAGGAGTCCACTCTCGGGTTGATCTTCCACTGGGCCGACCGCAACGGCCTGCCGCTGCTCGATCTCGCCGACCTGCGGCAGGTGATCCGCCACCTGACGAGCGACGAAGGGCGCGGTGCACTCGACGATCTCGGTGCCGTGTCGCCCGCGACCGCCGGCGTCATCCTCCGCGCGGTCGTCAACCTCGAGAACGCGGGTGGGGACGGATTCTTCGGCGAACCCGAACTGGAGGTCGAGGACCTGCTGCGGGTGATCGACGGTCAGGGCACGATCAACCTGTTCGAGTTCGGCGACGAGGCCACTCGACCCGCGCTGTTCTCGACATTCCTGATGTGGTTGCTCGCCGACCTGTTCCAGTCGCTACCGGAGGTCGGCGACGTCGACACGCCGCGGCTCGTGTTCTTCTTCGACGAGGCGCATCTGCTCTTCACCGATGCGTCGAAGGCGTTCCTGCAGCAGATCGAACAGACCGTGAAGCTCATCCGGTCCAAGGGCGTCGGTGTGGTCTTCTGTACGCAGTCGCCCACCGATATCTCCCGGAGCGTGCTCTCACAACTGGGAGCGCGGATCCAGCACGCGTTGCGCGCCTTCACCCCCGAGGACGAGGCCGCGCTCGCGAAGGTGGTGCGTACCTTCCCGAAGACCGACGCCTACGATCTCGCCGACGCTCTGACCGGTCTGGCGACCGGGGAGGCGATCGTGACGGTCCTGTCCGAACTGGGCACGCCCACGCCCGTCGCCTGGACGCGTCTGCGACCGCCGCGCTCGCTGATGGGCACAGTGGGGGAGAGCGCGATGCGTGCGTCGGCGCAAGCGAACCCGCTCTACGGGAAGTACGGCCGCACCATCGACCGGGAATCGGCCTACGAGAAGCTCACCGCATCGGTGGTCGGGGCCACCGACATCGAACCGATCCCGGACATGCCGTCGCAGGCGCCGGACGATGCCGGGGCGTCGGTCGTGGAGCAGGTGCTCGGCAGCGCAGCCGTGCGCAGCTTCATCCGCTCGGCGGCGTCCGCAGCCGGCCGGGAGATCGGCCGGAGCCTATTCGGCACAGGACGCCGCCGAAGGCGGTGAAGGAACGATTCGTTGGGCGGTGGCCCGTCAGCTGCCGCCGAGCTTCTTGTAGAACGCGCCGGCGATCGGGGCCGAGATGGACCGCGGCGAGAACTGACCGGCAGCCGACATGGCCTTGCTGATCACACCGGGCACGATGCGCATCCGGTTCGCGGCGAGCGCGTCGAGCGACACCTTCGCGGTGTGTTCGCTCGAGATCCACAGGAAGTCCGGGACCAGCTTGTCGACGATCGACGCCTCGGCCGGGTCGGGTTCCTCGGTGCGCACCGGGCCGGGGGCGAGCAGCGTGACATGCACGCCGGTGCCCTTGAGCTCACCGCGCAGGGACTCGGAGAAGGTGTTGACGAACGCCTTGGTCGCGGCGTAGGTGGCGTTGTTCGGGATCGGCATGTTGCCTGCGGCCGAACCCACCATGAGGATCGCGCCGGAGTTCCGCTCGACCATCTGCGGCAGCACCGCGAGGGTGAGGTCGTGGACGGCGACGGCGTTGAGCTCGACCTGTGCCCGCTCGTAGGCCGCGTCGAGCTCGGCGACCGCGCCGAAGGTGGCGATACCGGCGTTGTTGCACAGGATGCTGATGCGCCTACGTCCGAGTTCGTCGGCGAGTGGTGTCCGTGCGTCGCGGTCCGACAGATCGCAGGCGCGCACCTCGACGGTCACGCCGTGCTTCGCGCGCAGGGTCTCGGCGAGGACCTCCATCACCTCTCCGCGACGGGCGACCAGGATCAGCGAATGGCCGCGGGTGGCGAGTTCGGTTGCGAGGGCCTCGCCGATGCCGGAGGACGCTCCGGTGACGACGGCACGGGCATCGGGATGGGGATTCGGCAGAGTCACAGTGGGTCAGCGTAGCGGCAGGCTCGGGAGCGGCGACCGGGCCCGCCCCGGCCATGGGGCCGAGTCGTTCGGTGCCGCGCGACGGAGTCGTTCCATGCCACCGCAGCTCCGGAAGCCTAGGCTCCGGGGCATGAATGCGTTCACGGACACGGCGAGCGGGGCCGGGGAGGCCACGACACGTCGTCAGGTCGTCTCGTGGGGTCTGTGGGACTGGGGTTCCGCGGCGTTCAACGCCGTGATCCTGACGTTCGTATTCTCCGTCTATCTCACCGACGCGGTCGGCGACGACCTGCCGGGTGGGATCTCGGCGAGCACCTGGCTCGGATGGTCGCTCGGCATCGCCGGGTTCGTCATCGCCGTGACCGCGCCGGTGTCGGGCCAGCGGTACGACGCAGTCGGGCGACGGAAATGGTCGCTGGGCATCCTCACCGGGGTCACCGTCGCGGCGATGGCGGCGATGTACCTCGTGCGCGACGACTACCACTATCTGTGGCTCGGGCTGGTCCTGCTCGGCGTGGCATCCGTGATGGCCGAGCTCGCGCAGGTCCCGTACAACTCGATGCTGCGCCAGGTGTCGACGCCGGACGACATCGGACGGGTGTCGGGCTTCGGTTGGGCGATGGGCTATTTCGGTGGCATCGTGCTCCTGCTGTTGTGCTACACCGGGTTCATCGCCGGCGACGGCGACACCCGCGGTTTCCTCGGTGTGCCCACCGAGGGCGGCACCAACATCCGGCTCGTCGCGCTGTTCGCGGCCGTGTGGTTCGCGGTGTTCGCTGTGCCCGTGCTGCTCGCCGTCCCGGAGAAGCCGGTCGCGCGTGGCGACGTCGCCCGCCGCGCCGGTTTCGTCGAGTCCTACCGCGTGCTGTGGCGCGACCTGACGGAGTTGTGGCGGGCGGATCGTCGCACCATCTGGTACCTCGGGGCGTCGGCGTTGTTCCGGGACGGTCTCGCCGGCGTCTTCACCTTCGGGGCGGTCCTCGCCGTCACGGTCTACGGGATCGGAGCGGGCGACGTGCTGATCTTCGGTGTCGCCGCGAACGTCGTCTCCGCGGTGGGCGCACTGGTGGCCGGACGCGTCGACGACCGGGTCGGGCCCAAGGCGGTCATCGTGGGCTCGCTGGCCGCGATGATCGCGACCAGCATCGTCCTGCTCGTGGTGTCGGGTCCGACGATGTTCTGGATCTTCGGTCTGGTGCTGTGTCTGTTCGTCGGTCCGGCCCAGTCGTCGGCGCGGACCTTCCTGGCGCGCCTGACCCCGCCGGGACGGGAGGGGCAGATGTTCGGTCTCTACGCGACGACGGGACGTGCGGTGTCGTTTCTGGCACCGACGCTGTTCGGGTTCTTCGTGTGGTGGTTCGGCACCGACCGAGCGGGGATCGTGGGGTTGCTGATCGTGCTCGGCGCGGGCCTGGTGTCGTTGCTCGCCGTGCGGGCTCCCGAGACGCCGGAGCAGGCGTGAACCGGCTCAGTCGGTGATCGTGGCGAGCACTTGGTCGGCGGCGTTGCGGTGTCCGGCCGCGTTCGGATGCAGCGGGATCGATCCGGCGGCCGGCTGCAGGCCGGCCATCCACCGGGTCTCCGGATCGGCGCACACGTCGTGGTCGCGGCTCGAATCGCGCAGATCGACGTAGTCCACGTCCGCGGCCTCGGCCTGCTCGCGCATGACGGTGTTCAACCGGTCGATCTTCTCCTGCAGGTAGGTCGCGTCGTCGGGCCAGATCCGCTGCTCGGGGAAGCACCCGCCGTCGCGGATTCCGGTGGGATAGCCGACGAGCACGATGCGTGCCTCCGGGGAACGCCGGCGGATCTCGTCGATCACCGTGGTGTAGACGGGCGCGAAGGCGTCGATGGCGGCGTCGACACGGTCGGTGCCGTCCGGGGTGTTCGTGATCGCGCACGACGCGCCATCGGGTGGCGCCGAGAGATTGACGCATCCCAGCGCCAGTTGGACGAGACCGATGTCGTTGCCGCCGATACCCACAGTGACGAGTTCGGTGTCGGGGCGCAGCGCGTCGTACTGCGGTGGCACCGTCGCGCCGCGGAAGGTGGTCTGCGGCATCGCGAAGTCGAGTGAGGTGGCGGCGCCGCATGACGCGTCGACGAAGTCCTCGATATCGAGATCGGTCGCGACGAGGGTGGGGTAGTTGCTCGCCGACCGCCCGCACGGATCGCCGTCGGTCTGCGGCGGGATGCCGGGCCCGGAGGTGAACGAGTCTCCCAGGGCGACGTACGACGCGTAGTCCGCAGCCGGGGGCATGTCCTGCGTGTCGGCGCAGGCGACCGTGCCCACGGTCGTGAACGCGATTGCGGCGCAGGCGATGACCCCCGATCGTCGGAGAAGTCTCGGCATCGTCACAGTGGACCTCGCAATCCGGTGGGTGGATGTTTCCGAGGCTACAGGTGTGCCGGTGACCGGAGCGGGCGCCGAACGCCGACCGGTCGGGTCGATCGAACGCCGACCGGTCGGGTCGATCGAATACCGACCGTCCCGCTCATGCCTTGAAGTAGACGATCTGGTGCGAGGTCGCGAGCAGAACGCCGTCGCGACCCCACAGTTGTGCGCTCTGGTCGAAGAAGCCCTGTTCGAACCGATTCGCACGTGCGGTCGCGAGCACGGGGCTGTCGGATTGCGCGGCAACGGTCTCCGGGTCCGCGTGGAAGTAGACGGTCATCGAGACCGTGCCGGCCGGCAGCACCCGACCCAGACGCAGGAATGCCCGGGGGTAGAAGATGTCGCACATCGCGGTGAGCGAGGCGAAGTCGAGCGGGCGCGACGGGACGTCGCGGACCCACAGCGTCGACGTGGAGTCGGCGACCTCCGCGCTGCCCTCCTCGGGAACGACTCCTGCGGTGTACCGCATCTCGTAGTTGCGTGCCCACGCGATGAAGTCGGGCAGCGGTGTCGGCTCGAGCGAGTCGGGTGCCGGGGCGGCCGGCGCCTGCAGTTCGGTCGACGACCAGGTGGGGCGACGGAGTCCGAAGACGGCCGTTGCGGTGGTGGCGACCTCGCCGCCCTGCGACAGTTCGATCGACCAGTGCTGGGTGGTCCGGTTCGTGCGCACCGGGCGCACCGCGATGTCGAACGGTCCGTCGGCGATGGGGCCGGCGTAGTTGATCGTCAGGGACAGCGGCATGCCGAGGACGTCCGGGTGTCGTTCGACCGCGCGGAGGAGAGTCGCGGCGGTGATACCGCCGAACGGGCCGACCATGTTCGCGTAGGCGGGGTGCGTGTGCCCTTCGGTGCGATCGTCCCGGACCTCGAACAGGTCGACGGCAGCGTCGAAGACGTGAGTGGTCACCGAGACGTCGGTCATGGCAGGGTCTCCTCGGAAGATGGTGTCGCGCAGGATCGGATCCGTACGACAACATACACAGAGTATGGGGGACAACCACCACTGCCGGAGGAACGGGTGATCGCTGCAGAACGGCGGGACGGACCGCGCGCGGCGATGATCGCCGGCGCGATCGCGCTGATGAGCGAACGAGGTGTCGCGGCCACGTCGTTCCGGGACGTGCTCGAGAACAGCGGGGCGCCGCGCGGCTCGATCTACCACCACTTTCCCGGCGGCCGGAAGCCACGGTCGGTGGACTCTCAGCCGTTCCGTCGCCGCGAGATTGCGTTCGCGATCTCGGCCGGCGCTTCCTCCGGAATCCAGTGCGAGACGTCGGGCAGGACCACGAAGTCGTACTCGGCGTCGACGAATTCGCCGCAGCGTTCGGCGCCGGCGCGGCCGATCGCGATGTCGGCGGTGCTCCAGATGTAGGTCGTCGGGACGCGGACCGGGGGAGTCGAATCGAGATCCCGCGTCATGGCGCGATACCAGTTCAGGGCGGCGGTGAGAGCGCCCGGCGCGGACAGGGCGGAGACGTAGTGGTCGACCGAGTCGTGGTCGACTGCGGAGGTGAACATCGCCCGCAGGCGCCGCGCGTCGTCGGCGAGGAGCAGGGTCTCCGCCTTGCCTTCCTCGCGGAAGAGACCGATGTAGGAGGAGCGTTCGCGCTGGTCGGCGTCCTCCCGCAACGCCCAGCCGTAGGCGGCGAGGTGGGGGACCGAGACCGCGGTCAACGCCGAGACGCGGTCGGGATTGTGGGCGGCGAAGTACCACGCCACAGCGGCGCCCCAGTCGTGTCCGACGAGGTGGACGCGATCGAGCCCGAACTCGTCGAGCAGGCCGAGGACATCACCGGCGAGCGCCGGCACCGCGTAGTGCTCGACGCCGTTCGGCCGGGCACCGGGGGAGTACCCGCGCTGGTCGGGGGCGATCACGCGGAAACCGCGCTCGACGAGCAGGCGCGCCACCGGCGTCCAGCTGCGTGATGTCTCGGGGAAGCCGTGCAGGAGCACGACGGGTGGGCCGTCCCTCGGACCCGCCACGCGCACGTCGAAGGTCAGGTCGTCGTAGGTGGCGGGTTCGGTCGATGCCATGGGAACCACGTTACGGAAGAGGAGTGTCTGCGACAGGATTTCCTGGCCACCTCGACGAACCGGCGTCGCGCCGACCCGTCACCGGTCGTTCGACGTCCGTCGCGGCCGCCACGCCGCCGCGCCCAGCAGGATCAGACGCATCTGTTTCTCCGCGCGCGTGACCACCTCCGATTCCTGCGCACTGCCGGGACGTTCGACGGCGAGCAGGTCGAGGACGAAATCGAGCATCGCGGTGACCAGCAGATCGGCGGCCATCTCGAGATCGTCGAACTCCCAGTCCTCGAGGCCCGGGGAGCGGCCCAGGTCGGCGGCGAGCTCGCTGGTCAGCAGGCGCAGTTCGACGGAGATCGCGGCGGCGACCTCGGGAACGCCGCCGTGGCGTTCGCGTGCCAGGAACCGGAAAGCCGCCTTGTGTGCCCGTACCTGTTGGACCAGCACGTCGAGCGATTGCCGCGCACCTGCCGGACCGGGCGTGCGACGCGCGTCGCGCAGCAGGCGCCGAAGTACCCGCATCGTGTCCGCCGCAAGGGTGACGCCGAGCTCGTCCATGGACGAGAAGTGCCGGTAGAACGCGGTGGGCACGATGCCCGCGTGACGGGCCACCTCCCTCAGACTCAGCCCGCCGAGTCCCCGGTCGGCGGACAGGTCGAGGGCGGCGTCGAGAAGCGCCTGACGTGTGCGTTCCTTGCGTTCGGCGCGTGTGGTCGGCGGAGGTGCGGAAGCGGTGGACACCCCCTGAGTCTAGGCATGACGTTCCCAGCGGAGTCCGTACATCTGTGTCAGCAGTCACATCGGGGTTGACAGGCGGGTGTGGCCGGCTGCCACACTGATTTCAGTGCACATTCGTTCACTGAGCACGCAGAGGTCTACCGAAAGGCGGACAGACATGATCGTGCGCGCCCGTCCGACGCCCGTCCGGCGCTCGGGTTCGTTGCGAAAATTGCTGGTAGAGGCACTTGGAGTGCTGTCCTACCCGCATCACCCGGACCGCTACCTGGAACTCGCCGACCCGCTTCTCGTCACGTCGGCGAACTATGCCCGGATTACAGATGTGGACCGAAGCGCCACCGACTCGCTCACGATCACGGTGCGCCCCGCGCGGCCGTGCCGACCCCTACCCGGGCAGTACGTGACCGTGTCGGTGCGTGTCGACGGTGTGCGGCATACGCGCTGCTACTCGCCGACGCTCGTCGAAGCGGAGTCGAAGCGCCGGCCCGACCTGCGGTTCACCATCGGCAGGCATCCCGAGGGTACCGTCTCACGCCACCTCCACGACCGAGCGCAGGTCGGAGACGTCATCGAACTCGGTTCTCCCGCAGGCGAGTTCGTGCTGCCGAGCCCACGCCCCCGACGTCTGCTGTTCGTCGCCGCGGGCTCCGGGCTGACTCCCGTGCTGTCGATGCTGTCCGGTCTCGTCACCGAGGGGTACGACGGGTGCGCGGTGCTGCTCTACTACACCCGCACCCCCGGGCATGTTCCGCGCCGCGCCGAACTCGACGCTCTTGCCGACCGACCCAACATCGAGATCGTCCACGCGCACACCCGCTCCGACGACGGGCTGCTGCAGGGTCGGTTCGACCGCAGCCACCTCGCGGCCGTCGCACCCTGGTACGCCGACACGCCCACCTTCGTGTGTGGTCCGGCGGAGATGGTCGCGGGCATCCGCGCGGTCTACGCCGAACAGGGCGCCGAGACGATGGTGAACACCGAGGAATTCGTCCTCGCACCACCGGTCGTGTCGACGGACGATGCCGGCGGCGAGATCTCCTTCGCCGAATCCGGGGTGGTTGCCCAGAACACCGGGTCGACGCTGCTCGAACAGGCCGAAGCGGCCGGTCTCACACCCGAACACGGATGCCGCATGGGCATCTGCCACAGCTGCACCGCCGTCCGGCTGTCGGGGTGCACGCGCGACGTGCGTACCGGCGACGTCGATTCGGAACCGGGCCGCCGAATCCAGATCTGTGTCAACGCCCCGGTCGGCGACGTCGCCGTCGAACTCTGAACCGGCCGTCCGGCGACACCACCGAAATCATTGGAGGACATCATGTTCGGATTGTCCCTACCCACCGTTCCCTTCCTGCCCTTCCTGTCCGGCCGCAGCTCTTCGGTCGAGAACGAACCGCTCGTCCTCGACCACGACAGTGTCGAGGAGATCGGCCGCGAACTCGACGCACTGCGGGAGCAGACGCTCGCATCCCTCGGTGACGAGGACCGTGAGTATCTCTACCGGATCATCAGGGCGCAGCGCGGATTCGAGATCGCCGGTCGCGGTCTGCTCTTCGTCGGATTCCTCCCGCCCGCATGGGTCGCCGGTGTCGCGGCGCTGAGCGTGTCGAAGATCCTCGACAACATGGAGATCGGGCACAACGTCATGCACGGTCAATACGACTGGATGCGCGAGCCGTCGCTGAATTCCCGTGTCTTCGAATGGGACACGGTGTGCCCGTCGGACCAGTGGCGGCACTCGCACAACTACGTGCACCACACCTACACCAACATCCTCGGCCAGGACCGCGACATAGGATACGGGATCCTGCGCATGGACCCGGCCCAGAAGTGGCATCCCTACTATCTCGGCAACCCGGTCTACGCGACCGCCCTCATGCTGCTGTTCGAGTGGGGCGTGATGATGCACGACGCGGAGGTCGACCGGATCGTCGCCGGGAAACGCTCGTGGCGCGACGTGATCCCGATCGCGAAAGGCTGGTGGCGCAAGGCGCGCCGTCAGGTGATCAAGGACTACATCGCCTTCCCGCTGCTGAGCGGACCGATGTTCTTCCCGACGCTGCTCGGCAACGCGACCGCCAATCTGGTGCGCAACGTGTGGGCGTACTCGATCATCTTCTGCGGCCACTTCCCGTCCGGCGTGCAGTCCTTCACGGAGGAGGAGACCGCCGAGGAGACCCGTGGTGAGTGGTACGTTCGGCAGATGCTGGGCAGCGCGAACATCACGGGGTCGCCGTTGTTCCACGTCATGTCGGGCAACCTGTCGCACCAGATCGAGCACCACCTGTTCCCCGACCTGCCGGCGCACCGCTATCCGGAACTCGCGCCGAAGGTCAGGGAACTGTGCGAGAAGCACGGACTTCCGTACAACACCGGTGGCTTCACCGCCCAGGTGACATCGGTGTGGAAGAAGATCTTCACGCTTGCTCTCCCTCCCGGCTGGTTCGCGCCCGAACCCGAGTCGCGGGTGATCATCGAACGTCACCGCTCCACCGATCGCCCGCTCGACGATGCGGGTACCCTCGCGGACGACACGATCGAGGGGGTCGAACATGGTGGGAAGATTCGAGCGTAACAAGGACACGATCCAGGAGGTCACCGAGTCGGCGGCCACCCACGTCGGCGCGATCGCGGGGATCATCACCGGAGCGGTCCGCGACGTCACCCGCGAGATCGGTGAGTTGATCACCGACGCGATCGAGATGCGCGAGGCCGCCCGCGCCGCGCGCGACGACGAGGAACGCGGAGAAGGGCCGGCGACGTCGGATCGTCGCTCGGCCCCTCCCGCGGAGTAGCGGATCGGAAGGGCGGATCGAGTTCCTACCGCGCGGGGACGCTCGAGGTGGTGCGGGGTGACGAACCCGGCCACCTCGTCGCGCACTGGAGCGCTCTGCACGCACTGTTCTGCGGGGCGACGGCCGAGGCGATCGGCCTCTACCTCCGTGCGGCCCAGGTGCATCGTGCGCACGGCCACCACGCCGCCCACCTGAGCAGGGCGGCGCTCCGGATCAGGACCGGGCCGAGGCCGACTCCCGGCGTGCCGCGGGTACCTTCGTGATCATCGTGAGCACGACCGATCCGAGCGCGATGATGCCGATGGTGGTGTAGGCGAGGGTGTACGCCTTGTCGTCGCCGAGGAGCGTAGACGCGATGATCGGGCCGATGATGCCGCCGATGCTCCACCCGATGAGCATCAGGCCGTAGATGGCGCCGGCGTTGCGGACCCCGAAGAAGTCGCCGGCGGTGGCGGGCATGGTGCCGAATGCGCCGCCGTAGCAGAGATAGATGATCGCGGCCAGGACCGAGAACAGCACCACGCCGGTGGCATGCGGCAGCACGATCAGGCACACGCCCTGCAGCACGAGCAGTGCGGTGAAGGTCTTCATCCGGCCGATATGGTCGGAGATCGCCGCCCACACGATCCGGCCGGCGCCGTTGAAGATCGCGAGCACGCCCACGAGTGCCGCCGCGCCGGAGGTGCTGAAACCGGCGATGTCGGACGCACTCGGCTTCGCCTGCGAGATCAGGGAGATGCCGGCGGTCACGCACAGGGTGAGGATGGCGGTCAGGAGGTACCACTGGGGCGTGCGGAGGGCCTCGTTCTGGGTGTACTCCTTGCCGCGGTCCGCTCCGCTGCCGTCGCGGCCGACGGGGTCGAAGCCCGGCACGGTGTACCCCTCGGGCGGGTTGCGGAAGAGTGCCGCACCGGCCAGCGACATCACGAGGTAGGCGATACCCAAAGGCAGGAAGGCGCTCGTGGGGTCGTCCGGATTCCGGTCGATGAGCCACTGCGCGACCGGCGAGGTGAGCACGGCGCCGAACCCGAAACCGCCCACAGCGAGTCCGGTGATGAGACCGGTCTTGTCGGGGAACCACTTCTGCAGCATGGCGATCGGGACGATGTACGCGAAGCCCAGCCCGAAACCGCTGATGATGCCGTACCCGAGGATGAGCAGCCAGTAGTCCTCGGCTCCGTCGGTGAAGGAGGCGAGGAGGATGCCGAGCGCATAGATGATGCCGCCGATCAACGCGACGACTCGGGGACCTTTCAGATCCTGCAGTCGGCCACCGAGATAGGTGCCGATGAAGATCATGCCGATGGTCACGGTGAACGGCAGTGAGGCCCGGACCGTGCTCAGTTGCCAGGAGTCGGCGTTCTCGAGGGCTCCGCCGAAGACCGACCACGCGTAGACCGCGCCGATCGAGAACTGCAGCAACAGACCCCCGGCCACGAGGAGCCAGCGGAAGCTGCCCGGAGGCTGAGCCGTCGCGGCGTCGCCGTGTGGTTCGCGCGTAGGCTTGCCGGAGTCCATGCGTTCTCCTTCGTCCTGCCCGCGAGCCGGATCTCAGCTGCGGTAACGAACGGGTTCCCCGCGATCGACTCGTTCACGCTGGGGAACGACGGTGTACTTGGGATCCTTCGCCGACGCGATGCCGGCCTCGTAGACGCCGAGTCGCGTGCACAGCGAACCGGCCATGAGAGCGGCACCGGACACTGCCGATACCACGCGATTGCGGCGGCCGGCGAGTGCGCCGAGCGCGCCGGCCACCGTCAATGCCTTGCTGGCCCTCATCAGTCGCCCGGGGCGGCCCTGGTGGAGCGTCTCGGCCGACAGGCCCATCGACTTCTCCATCTGCTGCTCGGTCGCGAGTTCGACGAGCGCACCGCCGACGGCGAAGGCGCGTGCCGGCCCGGCCTCGGCGACCGGCGCACCCAGCAGTCCGAGACCACCCGATGCGGCCGCTGCCGACCCACAGAACACGAAGGGGATTTCCTTGAAGGCGGAGTGCCAGGCTGGGGTTGCGGTGTCGGACAACAGGACTCCGGTATAGGCGGCGACCGGCGGTGCCGTCAGTGCACCCACGATCCCGGCGGGCCGGCCGAGGGCGAGCAGCAGGCGCACCGGCCCGCGCTTCCACCGGGCGGGGAGCATCGCGGCGATCTCCGCGACCGCCGCGACGCCCGCGAACGGACCGTGCAGCGACAGGATCCACGTACCGACCGACATCGGGGAGGTCGGTTTGGCGACTCGCAGCATGTTGAGGAAGCGGCTCGGTTTGCCGAGATCGTGAACCAGCGCACCGACACTGACGAGCAGCGATGTGAGCGAACCGAATCGGGCGACGCGACGCAGGGCGGGCCGCCCCGTGAGATCGGCACCCGCGGCGAGCAGCGAGCTGCCCGCGGCCACGCCGCCGGTGAACAGATAGATCGCGATGTCGTGTTCCCACGGGGCCGGCTTCACGATCTGGCGTCCGTAATAGGACTCGAAGTCGGCCTCCGGCACCATCACCCGGTCGCCGCCGCGACCACCTCCGGACCGGCGGGGGTTGCCCGGGCTGCCGCCGTGCTGCACCTGGGTCATCAGCGCCTCCTCAGGAACGACGCGGCGGCGCCCGCCAGCATCGCGACCGCTGCCACTGCGGCGCGGGTCCACATCTCCGGCAGATCCTTGGTCGTCACCACCGGATCCGGCGGCAGGCCGTAGACCTCCGGTTCGTCGAGGAGCAGGAAGAAGGCGCCGGTCCCGCCGACCCCGTCCTCGGGATCGTTGCCGTAGAGTCGTGCCTCGCTCACGCCGCGCTCGTGCAGGGCGGCCAGTCGTTCCTCGGCGCGAGCGCGCAGTTCCTCGACGTCGCCGTACTGGATCGACTCCGTGGGGCACGCCTGCGCGCAGGACGGGGTCTGGCCGTCGGTGAGCCGGTCGTAACAGAGCGTGCACTTCTGGGCGATACCGACCTTCGGGTCGCCCTCTGGACCCTTGCGACGGTCGATGACGCCGTACGGGCACGCAGCGACGCAGTATCCGCAGCCGTTGCAGATGTCGTCCTGCACGACCACCGTGCCGAACTCGCTGCGGAACAGCGACCCGGTCGGGCACACGTCGAGGCACGCCGCGTGGGTGCAGTGCTTGCACACGTCCGAGGACATCAACCAGCGGAAGTCCGGCTTCTCCTCCTCCGGAAGCTCCGTCGGGGTCGCGCCGACGGTCGGCATCCCCAGCGAGACCGGCGGTTTCGACTCCGCAGGGCGCTCGATGAAGGCGACGTGCCGCCACTGATTGGCGTTGAGCGAATGACTGTTGTCGTACGAGGTGCCGAGCATCGCGAAGGCGTTCTCGGGGACATCGTTCCACTCCTTGCAGGCCACCTCGCAGGCCTTGCACCCGATGCACACACTGGTGTCGGTGAAGAAGCCCTTGCGAGCCGGCGGATCCTCGTACCCGGCATCGGGTGCCGGGTCGATCGGTCCGAAGAAGCTGTTGGGACCCGTCACTCGTCCTCCTCCGGGGCACGTGGGTCGTCCGAGGTCTCCGGGGCACGTGGGTCGTCCGAGGCCTCCGGGGCACGTGGGTCGTCCGAGGTCTCCGGGGCACGTGGGTCGTCCGAGGCCGTATCGCCGTCCGGGACCGTCACGATGGGTGGGTACACGTGATCGGTTACCCCGGCCCGCCGCGCATATCCCTCGACGTACTCCCGCAGTGCCGCTCCGGACGGTCGGCGTCCTGCCCGGACGTCGCACGTACCGACCTTGGTCTCCTGGATGAGCACGTTGGGGTCCAACGTGATTCCGAACAGATCGTTGGTCGAGTCGCCGGTCACCATGCCGCCGCTGCCCCAGTGATAGGGCATCCACACCTGGTGGACGGTCCGTCCCTCCACCTTCAGCGGACGCAACCGCTCGGTCACCAGGACCCGGCCCTCGATCGCAGAGCGGGCGGTGACGACGTGGCACCAGCCCATGTGCTCGAGTCCGCGTTCGGCCGCCAGGGCGGGGGAGACCTCCACGAACATCTCCGGTTGCAGTTCGGCGAGATGTTCGAGATAGCGGCTCATGCCGCCGGCGGTGTGGTGCTCGGTGAGACGACTCGTCGTGAACACGAAGGGGAACACGTCGCTGTGTTCTTCCGGCGGTGAGGGGTTCATCGGATTGTCGTCACGCCGGTACTCCATGCGCGTCGGGTTGGCCTGCTGCGCGTAGAGCGGATTGCGGAACGGCGACTCCACCGGTTCGTAGTGCGTCGGCATCGGACCGTCGACGAGCCCCTGGGGGGCGTAGAGGGCACCCTTGCCGTCGCCCTGCATGATGAACGGATCGATCCCTTCGAGCGCCTCGACACCGTCGGCGCCGTCGGGGGAGCGGTAGCTCGGCGGCTTCGTCTTCTCGAAGTCCGGCACGTCCGCACCCGTCCACTGCTGTGCGTCCTCGTCCCACCACACGTAGGCCTTGCGTTCGCTCCACGGCCTGCCCTCGGGGTCGGCGGATGCCCGGTTGTACAGGATGCGGCGGTTCATCGGCCACGCCCAGCCCCACTCGGGAGCCACGAACGACTGCTCGTGCCGGGACTTACGCCGGTTGGCCTGGTTGACGCCGTCGGCGTAGACCCCGGTGTAGATCCAGCAGCCACCGAGGGTGGAGCCGTCGTTCTTCATCTCGGTGAACGACGACAGTGGCAGACGGGTCGCGACGTCGTAGCCGTTGATCTCCATGAGCACTGCGTCGGCACTCGGCTCGTCGTACTCGCCGTGCACGGGGTAGTCCCATGCCAGGTCGAGCAGCGGACGGTCGCGCTCGTCGGTCGACTCGGCCAGACGCTCCCGCATCATGCGGCCGAGGTGGTAGAAGAACCACAGTTCCGAGCGGCAGTCCTCGGGCGGCTCTACGGCCTTCTCCCGCCACTGCAGCATCCGCTGGGTCTGCGTGAAGGTGCCTTCCTTCTCGGCGTAGGAGGCCGCCGGGAAGAGGAACACCTCGGTGGCGCACTCCTCGGTCACGATCTCACCGGTCTCGATCTCCGGGGAGTCCTTCCAGAAGTTGGCGCTCTCGATCTCGAACAGGTCGCGCACCACGAGCCAGTCGAGGTTCGCCATCCCGAGCCGCTGCGCGCGCCCGTGGGCTGAGCCGACGGCCGGGTTCTGCCCGAGGAGGAAGTAGCCCTTGACCTTTCCATCGATCATGTCGAGCACCGAACGGTAGGTGCCGTGGTCGCCGGTGATCTTCGGCATGTAGTCGAAGCAGTAGTCGTTGTCGGCGGTCGCCGCGTCGCCCCAGTATGCCTTGAGCAGGTTCACCGCGTAGGCGTCGGCCTTCGACCAGAAACCCTTGCTGCCCGGGTTGCGCACGCTGTCGACCCAGTCCGTGAACGAGTGGTGCTTGTTCGCGTCGGGCATCGGCAGGTAGCCGGGCAACAGGTTGAACAGCGTCGGGATGTCGGTCGAGCCCTGGATGCTGGCATGACCGCGCAGCGCCATGATGCCTCCGCCGGGGCGGCCCATGTTGCCGAGCAGCAGCTGCAGGATCGCGCCGGTGCGGATGTACTGCACACCGACACTGTGCTGGGTCCAGCCCACGCTGTAGACGAGCGCCGTCGTCCGCTCCCGACCGGAGTTCTCGGTCCACGCGCGGCAGACATCGAGGAAGTCCTCCTGCGAGACGCCGCACACCTGCTCGACCACCTCGGGGGTGTAGCGGGCGAAGTGCCGCTTGAGCACCTGGTAGACGCACCGCGGGTGCTGTAGGGTCTCGTCGCGCCTCGGGTGGCTCGCCGTCTGCATGCCGTGCGACTCGTTCTGCAGGCCCGCGGCCGTGTCCCGATGCTCGGCGTGCTCGTCGGAGCCGTTGGCCTGCGACTTGTGCAGGTCGCCGGATTCGTCCTCCACGTCGTACTGCCAGCTCGTCGGATCGTAGGTCCGCTTCTCGGGGTCGAAGCCCGAGAAGAGCCCGTCGAGATCGTCGGTGTCCTCGAACTTGTCGCTGACGAGCACCGCGGCGTTCGTGTAGTTGACGACGTACTCGCGGAAGTCCAGCCCGTTGCTCAGGATGTAGTTGACGATGCCGCCGAGGAAGGCGATGTCGCTGCCGACCCGGATCGGGACGTGCTTGTCCGCCACCGCGCTGGTACGGGTGAAGCGCGGGTCGATGTGGATGACGCGGGCACCGCGTTTCTGGGCCTCCACGACCCACTGGAAGCCCACCGGGTGGGCTTCGGCCATGTTGGAACCCTGGATGATGATGCAGTCAGCGTTGGCCAGGTCGGCTGTGTAGCCGGTGGCGCCGCCGCGCCCGAAGCTGGTCCCCAGACCGGGGACGGTGGCGGAGTGTCATATGCGGGCCTGGTTCTCGATCTGGACCGCCCCCATCGCTGTGAACAGCTTCTTGATGAGGTAGTTCTCTTCGTTGTCCAGCGTGGCACCGCCGAGGCTGGCGATACCCATCGTGCGCCGGACACGGTGGCCCTTGTCGTCGAATTCCTGCCAGGTCTCGCGGCGGGTCTTCAGCACGCGGTCGACGACCATCTCCATGGCCGTGTCGAGATCGAGGTCTTCCCATTCGGTGCCGTAGGGCCGGCGGTAGCGGACCAGGGTCTCGCGTAGCTCGCTGGTGACGAGGTTCTTGCTCGCCGAGCCCTTGGGGCACAGGCGCCCGCGGTTCACGGGGCTGTCGGAATCGCCTTCGATCTGGACGACCTTTTCGTCCTTGACGAAGATCTTCTGTCCGCATCCGACAGCGCAGTAGGGGCACACGCTGCGGGCGACACGATCGGCGGTGGAGGTGCGCGGTTCGATCTCCTCGGTACGACGGGACCGTGCGGCCTTGCCGCGTCCGAGCAGGTCCTTACCGAGGAACTGGCGCAGGACGGGCCAGGGGAGGGACGTGTCCTTCTCCGCCATCGGTGCTCCTTTCCTGCGCTCTCGTTCCGAAGTTACCGTCTGCCCGCGCTTCGTGCCGGTTAATCCGGATCCCGTGCAGGTGTGCCGGCATGTCCGGCGGTCGTCGGGGTCAGCGCACCCGGATCGCGTGTTCGCCCGCGGGGACCACCTCCCCGATGACCGGATGGCCGGGGAGCTCCCCGACGACCAGGAGACCGCCGGACGTCTGAGCGTCGGCGAGCAGGAGTAGTTCGTCGTCGTCCACCTCGGAGTCGACCTGCTCGCGGACCCAATCGAGATTGCGACGGCTCCCGCCGGGCACGAATCCCTCCGCGAGCGACTCGCGCGCTCCCGCGACGTACGGCACGGCCGCGGAGTCGATCACGGCGGTCGTGCCGCTGGCCCGCATCATCTTCATCAGATGGCCGAGCAGACCGAAACCGGTGACGTCGGTGGCGGCGCGGACACCGGCCTCGTGCGCAAGTTGTGCCGCCTCGCGGTTGAGTGTCGTCATCACCGCGACCGCTTCCTCGAAACGCTCGCCGGTGGCCTTGTGACGGTTGTTCAGGATGCCGAGACCGAGCGGCTTGGTGAGAGTCAGCGGCAGGCCGGGCGTGGCAGCGTCGTTGCGCAGCAGGCGATCCGGATCGCCCAGACCGGTGACCGCCAGTCCGTACTTCGGCTCCCGGTCGTCGATGCTGTGCCCGCCGGCGAGATGGGCACCCGCCTCGGCGCACGCGTCGGCGCCGCCGCGCATGACTTCGGCGGCGAGTTCGAACGGGATGAGCTCGCGCGGCCAGCCCAGGAGGTTGACCGCGATGATCGGCGTGCCACCCATCGCGTAGACGTCGGACATGGCGTTGGTGGCGGCGATCCGTCCCCAGTCGTAGGCGTCGTCGACTACCGGGGTGAAGAAGTCGGCCGTCACGATGACGGCCCGGCCGCTCCCGTCGGGCGCCGGATCGATCCGGACCGCGGCTCCGTCGTCGCCGTTCTCCACACCCACCAACAGTTCGCCGGAGGCCCGTCCACCCTGCAGACCGCCGAGCACCCGCTCGAGTTCACCCGGCGGAACCTTGCATGCGCACCCGCCGCCGGCGGCGTACTGGGTGAGTCGGATGGCGCCCTCGGGAAAGTCGACGTGTGCGGTCATGAACCCAAACATACGGGCGAGTCGTAACCGAGGGCCCGACTTCGGTTAGGGTGAGCGCGGAGGTGGTTCTCGTCTGGTGACGGTCGCGGTCTTCAAAACCGTTGTGGCCCAGTATCTGGGCTGGGCGGGTTCGATTCCCGTCCGCCTCCGCCAAAAGTTTTCGTCGACCGTGGGATGAGGAGCGCGTGCCGGATCCGAGGCGGGACGTTCCCCGCACCGACCAGGTCCTGGCCGATCCGCGCCTGCGCGAGGCCGTCGACCGGCTCGGCGCCCGACTGGTCAAGCAGACCGTCGTCGCGGCCCAGCAACGGTGCCGCGACGGCGAGATCGGGCCCGATGCCGTCGCCGACGTCGCGGTCGCGTCGCTGCCGCAGCAGGCGACCACCCTGCGCCGCGTCGTCAACGCGACCGGCGTGGTGGTGCACACCAATCTCGGTCGCGCCCCGCTGTCCCGAGCGGCGGTCGAGGCGGTGTCCACCGCGGCGGGCGCCACCGACGTCGAACTCGACCTGGCCACCGGTCGGCGCGGACGGCGAGGACGCGGCGCCCTCGAAGCACTCGCCGAACAGGTACCCGACGCCGGCGGCATCCACGTCGTCAACAACGGTGCCGCGGCTCTCGCCCTGGTCACCCGGGTGCTCACACGCGGTGGTCGCTCGATCGTGATCGCACGGGGCGAACTGGTCGAGATCGGTGACGGCTTCCGGATCCCGGAACTGCTGGAATCCGTGGGCGCGACGCTGCGTGAGGTCGGCACCACCAACCGCGTGCGCCTGAGCGACTACGCCGCGGCCGTCGACGACGACACCGCCTTCGTCCTCAAGGTGCATCCCTCGAACTTCACCGTCAGCGGCTTCACGTCGTCGGTGTCGGTCCGGGAACTCTCCGGACTCGGACCGCCCGTCGTGGTCGACATCGGATCGGGTCTGCTCGCGCCGCATCCGCGGCTGTCGAACGAACCCGACGCCACCACCGCGCTGCGTGCCGGCGCCGACCTGGTGACCGCCTCGGGCGACAAGCTCCTCGGCGGTCCGCAGGCCGGCCTGCTGCTCGGACGGGCCGAACTCGTGGAACGCCTGCGGCGCGACCCGTTCGCGCGGGCGCTGCGCGTCGACAAGCTCACCCTGGCCGCTCTCGAAGCGACCCTGACGGGACCGATGCCACCCGTGGCGTCGGCGCTGGCCTCCCGCCCGGAAGATCTCCGCGCCCGCGCACAGGCGATCTGCGTGGCGCTGCCCTCGGAGTGCCAACCCGAGGTGGTCGACTCCGACGGCGTCGTCGGGGGCGGTGGCGCCCCGGACGTCGTCCTGCCGAGCGTCGCGATCGCCCTGCCCGAACATCTCGCACTCCCGTTGCGGCTCGGTGAGCACCCCGTCGTCGGCCGCGTCGAACGCGGCCGGTTGCTGCTCGACCTGCTCGCGGTCGACCCCGCCGAGGACGGCGAGCTGATCGACGCCGTGACGCGCGTGGCCGCTCGCGAAGGATCCTGATGCAGGTCGTCGCGACCGCCGGTCACGTCGATCACGGCAAGTCGACGCTGGTCGAGGCGCTCACCGGTGCGAACCCGGATCGGCTCGCCGAGGAACGGCGACGAGGACTGACCATCGAGCTCGGCTACTGCTGGACGTCCTGGCCAGAGGTGGGGGAGGTCGCCTTCGTCGACGTCCCCGGGCACGAGCGATTCCTGACGACGATGCTCTCCGGAGTGGGATCGGTCCCGGCCGCGCTGTTCGTGGTGGCCGCCGACGATCCGTGGATGCCGCAGGCGGCCGAACACCTCGCAGCACTCGACGCGCTCCGCGTGCGCCACGCGGTCGTCGCCGTTACCCGGGCCGATCTCGCCGATCCGGGACCCGCGGCCGCGCGGGCCGCGGCGGAGGTCGCCCGCACGAGTCTGGCGGGGGCGCCCGTCGTCGCCGTGAGCGGGCGCACCGGGATGGGCCTCGACGACCTCCGGAGCGCACTGACGACGATGGTCGCCTCGCTTCCGGACCCCGATCCGCAGGCCGACGTCCGGCTCTGGGTGGACCGCCGGTTCACCGTGCGTGGATCCGGAACCGTCGTCACCGGAACCCTTCCCGCGGGCACGGTGCGCGTGGGGGACACCCTCGTGCTGGGGGACACGCCGCTGCGGGTCCGCAGCGTGCAGGCACTCGGTCGCGACCGGAGCGCGGTGAGCGGCGTGGCCAGGGTCGCCCTCAATCTCACCGGCCGGGTCGACGATCTGGGACGGGGCAGTGTGCTCGTCACGCCCGGCGCGTGGCACCACACCACCGTCGTCGACGTTCGGATCAGCGGCGACGACCGGCCGCCCGTCGCTCCGGTGCTGCACATCGGAGCCGCGGACGTCGGTGTCCGGTGCCGTCCGCTGGCAGACGATCTCGTCCGGCTCACCCTCGACCGCCCGCTGCCCCTGCGGATCGGCGACCGCGCGTTGCTGCGCGACCCGGGCCGCCGGATGATCTGGCGAGCCGACGTTCTCGACCCCGATCCACCCCGATTCCGGCGTCGCGGCGCGGCGGCACGCCGCGCGCTGCAACTGGCAGGGGCCGACGGGACGCCGCACCTGGCCGACGAACTCGCCCGCCGCGGACTCCTGCACCGGCAACGGTTGCGACAGTTGGGCATCCCACTCGCACGGGGAGAGCACCTGACGGTCGGGCCGTGGCTCGTCGCACCCGGTCTCGCGAGGACCGTCGCCGACCGGCTGCCCACACTCGTGCAGGCCCATGCCCGCACCCATCCACTGGATCCGGCGGCGCCGTTGACGGTGCTGGCGTCGCAGCTGCGTCTTCCCACACCGGACCTCGTCCGGGCGCTGGTGCGACCTCCGCTCGAAGTGGTCGGGGGGCGGGTGATCGCTCCCGGCGCCGACGGTCTACCGCCGAAGATCCGCAAAGCCGTCGAGCAGGTGCGCCGCGACCTGTCGGCCGCCCCGTTCGCGGCCCCGACCGCCGATCGCCTACGCGAGCTCGGCCTCGACGACCGGGCCCTCGGCGCGGCCGAACGCAGCGGACGGTTGTGGCGGGCGGGCCCGGGCATCGTCCTGTTCCCCGACGCCGCCGACACGGCCGTGGAGCTGCTGGGCGAATTGGACCAGCCCTTCACGACCAGTGCCGCGCGCGAACGCCTGGGAACGACACGGCGGGTGGTCCTGCCGTTGCTCGACCGGCTCGACAAGGCGGGTCGCACACGCCGGCTCCCCGACGACCGCCGCGAGATCGTCCGCTAGAGTCGCCGTCCCCGCACTCTCCGGCGGGACGACCCTTCACCCGAAACGCGAAGTGCAGGTACCGAACTCGTCGGTACCCGCACTTCGCATGAAGAATCGGTCGTCAGATGACGCCCAGTGCGAACATGGCGTCGGCGACCTTCACGAAGCCGGCGATGTTGGCGCCGTGGATGTAGTCGCCCGGCTTGCCGTACTCGGCGGCGGTCTCGACGCAGCGGCCGTGGATGTCGGCCATGATCCCGGCGAGACGCTCGTCGGTGTAGTCGAAGTGCCACGAGTCGCGCGAGGCGTTCTGCTGCATCTCCAGCGCCGAGGTCGCCACACCACCGGCGTTGGCGGCCTTGCCGGGCGCGAAGGCGACTCCGGCGTCGCGGAAGACACTGATGCCGCCCGGGGTGGTGGGCATGTTGGCGCCCTCGGCGACGATCTTCACGCCGTTGTTGACGAGGGTCTTCGCCGAGTCCTCGTCGAGTTCGTTCTGCGTGGCGCACGGCAGTGCGACGTCGCACGGCACGTTCCAGATGTTGCCGCCGGGGAAGAACTCGGCGTCGCCGCGCTCGTCGACGTACTCGGAGATGCGTCCGCGGCGGACCTCCTTGATCTCCTTGAGGAGAGCGACGTCGAGGCCCTTGCGGTCGACGATGTAGCCGGAGGAGTCGGAGCACGCGATCGCGGTGCCGCCGAGCTGGTGGATCTTCTCGATGGCGTAGATCGCGACGTTGCCCGAACCCGAGACGACGGCGGTGCGGCCGTCGAGCGAGGTGCCGGCGGTCTTGGCCATCTCGTTGACGAAGTAGGCCGCGCCGTAACCGGTGGCCTCCTTGCGCACCTGCGAACCACCCCAGGTCAGGCCCTTGCCGGTAAGGACGCCGGACTCGTAGGAGTTGGTGAGGCGCTTGTACTGGCCGAACAGGTACCCGATCTCGCGGCCGCCGACGCCGATGTCACCGGCCGGGACGTCGGTGTACTCACCGATGTGGCGGTGCAGCTCGGTCATGAACGACTGGCAGAAGCGCATGATCTCCTGCTCGGAGCGACCCTTGGGGTCGAAGTCCGAGCCGCCCTTGCCGCCGCCGATGGGCAGGCCGGTGAGGGCGTTCTTGAAGATCTGCTCGAAGCCGAGGAACTTGACGATGCCGAGGTTGACGCTCGGGTGGAAGCGCAGCCCGCCCTTGTAGGGGCCGAGAACGCTGTTGTACTGCACGCGGAAGCCACGGTTGACGTGGACGTTACCCTGATCATCGATCCACGGGACGCGGAAGATGATCTGCCGCTCCGGCTCGCACAGGCGCTCGATCAGACCGGATTCGAAGTATCCGGGGTGCCGCTCGAGCACGACATGCAGAGACTCGAACACTTCGGCCGCAGCCTGGTGGAATTCGGGTTCACCTGCGTTGCGGGCCTTGACCTGCTCGTAGATCTCTTCGATGCGGTCCGATGTCGACACGCCCACCTACCTGACTCTGTGAGGATTCTGTAACACGGGATTTACGACGAGAACTATAGGACGTGGCCCTTAGCATGTGTTAACCCTGCGGCAAGGTGGGATGAGAAACACACGATCCGAACGGCCTGTCTACCGGGCGAAATGCCCAGTTCACCGGTATGATGTGCCGCCCCGCGACGGGTGGTCCGCCGGCGGTCGAGGTGCCCCCGGCAGGACTCGAACCTGCGACCTAGAGATTAGAAGGCTCTTGCTCTATCCAGCTGAGCTACGGAGGCGCGGCCAGAATCTTAGCGGGTGCTCCCCGAGGTCGCCGCACACACCCTCGTACCCGCCGGGGTCAGCGCTCGAGCGTGCTGCCCCGTTCGTCGTCGGGGCTCGATTCGCCCCGCGGAACGTCCACTCGACCGGTCTTGAACCGTTGGATGAGATGGTCGATTCCGACACCCAGGACCACCGCGACGCAGATGGCGACCGCGGCGCCGAACAGCGGCTGCGATTCGAACCAACCGCCGACGAGGCGCCCCACGAACGCCGAGTACAGCGCCCAGGTCGTGCCACCGAGGATCGTGAGCGGCACGAACTTCTGCCGCGGGTAGCGGGTCGCTCCGGCCGTCATGTTCACAGCGATCCGGCCGATCGGGATGTATCGCGCCGTGAGGATCACTGCGGCGCCGCGCTTGTCGAGTCCGCGCCGCGCCCACGCGAAAGCGGCTCGTGCCTTCGGGCGGCGCATCCACCGGAACCGTTCGGTACCGACCTTCCGTCCGATCGCGTACGCGATGTTGTCACCGATGATCGCGCCGAGCGCCGCGAGCACGATGACGATCCACAGGTAAGGACGCCCGGTCGAGCCGGAGAGGGACGACAGGGTCACCAGGACGGTCTCGCTGGGCACCGGTGGGAAGAAGCCGTCGAGGATGCACACGGCGAAGAGCAACGGGTAGACCCACAGGGCTGCGGCCTGGCCGATGATGAATTCGTTGATCACGTCCATGGATCTGTGTGGTGCTCCCGTCGGGTCCGCCGGTCGGCTCCTTCCACGCTATCCGCTCGCGCCGCCGAGGACTCCGGACGACGGCGGCGTTACGGCACACACCGTCGACCGCAAGGGAACGATTCGATTCCGATTCGCCCGTTTCGTCGCATCGATCTCGAGCCGGGTCTACTATGAGCGCACCAAGGGGGAATCGTGGGCGGCTGGTGGGGGAAACCGGTCCGCGCCACCTGATGGCGGGAGTTCTTCATGCAGGTTCCTGGCCCATTCGAGTACGAGCGTGCCACCGGAGTGGATCACGCCGTCGAGTTGCTCGACCGGCACGGAGAGGGGGCCCGGGTCGTCGCCGGCGGGCACAGTCTGCTGCCGATGATGAAACTTCGGCTCGCGAATCCGGAGTATTTGATCGACATCAACGATCTCGCGGACGAACTCGATCACATCGTGTTCGAACCCGGGTCCGTGCGCCTCGGTGCCCTGGTCCGGCACCGCCGGCTTCTCGAATCCGACGAACTCGCCGAGATCTTCCCGATCTTCCGCGATGCCGAGCGCGTGATCGCCGATCCTGTCGTCCGCAATCGTGGAACGCTCGGTGGGTCGTTGTGTCAGGCAGATCCTGCCGAGGATCTGTCCACCGTGTGTGCAGTGCTCGGCGCGACCTGTGTCGTACGCGGACCGGGCGGGGTGCGCGAGCTCGATTTCCACGACTTCCATCTCGGTCCCTACGAGACGGCGGTCGCCCCGAACGAACTGCTCGTCGAGGTGCGGCTGCCGAGGAAGGGCACCGGGGCCAGTGCGTACGAGAAGGTCGAGCGTCGCACCGGCGACTGGGCGGTGGCCGCCGCGGGCGCCGCGCTGTGGATGTCGGACGACGGACGCATCACCGACGCGCGTGTCGGGCTGACGGCGGTGCGCGCCGACGAGGCGGCGCTGTCGAGGGTGTCCGAGCTGTTGCGCGGCTCGCCGGCCTCGGAGGAACTCTTCCGCGAGGCGGGAGCGGCGGCCGCGTCGGCATGCGATCCCGAGACCGATCAGCGCGGCACCGCCGCCTACAAGCGTCACCTCGCATCGGAGTTGACGGTGCGGGTCCTGCGCCAATCCGCCGAACGTCTCGGCGTCACCGAAAGGGTGTGAACCGATGCAGATCTCGATGACGGTCAACGGCGAGAGTGTCACCGCCGACGTCGAACCCCGGACGCTGCTCGTGCACTTCCTGCGCGACCACCTCGGTCTGACCGGAACCCACTGGGGTTGCGACACGAGCAACTGCGGTACGTGTGTCGTCGCCGTGGACGGCGAGCCGGTGAAGTCGTGCACCACGCTGGCGGTCATGGCCGCCGGCCACGAGGTGCTCACCGTCGAGGGACTCGAACGCGACGGTGTCCTCGACCCCGTGCAGGAAGGCTTCGTGCGCTGCCACGGACTGCAGTGCGGCTTCTGCACCCCGGGAATGATGATCACCGCGCGGTCCCTGCTCGACCGCGATCCCGACCCCGACGAGGCGACGATCCGCGAGGCGATCTCCGGGCAGATCTGCCGCTGCACCGGCTACACCACCATCGTCCGGTCGGTCCGGTGGGCCGCCGAACACTCCTCGAAGGCGCAACCCACGGAGGTGTCGTGATGACCGCGGTCGAACCGGACACACGCCCGGAGGAACAGGACAACGATGGCAAGCCGTGCGGACACGGCCGGATGCTGCGCAAGGAGGACCCGCGGTTCGTGCGGGGCCGCGGCAACTACGTCGACGACGTCCGGCTGCCCGGCATGCTGCATCTCGCGGTGCTCCGATCGCCGGTTGCGCATGCGCGCATCAACGGCATCGATACGTCCGCCGCCCTCGCGCACCCGGAGGTGCGGGCGGTGATCACGGGCGCCGATCTGGCAGAGAAGGGGCTCGCCTGGATGCCGACGCTGTCGAACGACGTACAGGCCGTGCTGGCCACCGACAAGGTGCGCTTCCACGGTCAGGAGGTCGCCTTCGTCGTCGCCGACGACCACTACTCGGCGCGCGACGCCCTCGAACTGATCGACGTCGACTACGAGATGCTCGACCCGGTCGTCGACGTGCGCACGGCCCTGTCGCCCGAGGCACCGGTGATCCGGACCGATCTCGACGGCAAGACCGACAACCACTGCTTTGACTGGGAAACCGGCGATGCCGCGGCCACCGACGCGGTCTTCGCGAAGGCCGACGTCGTCACCCGGCAGGAGATCGTCTATCCACGCGTGCATCCCGCGCCGATGGAGACCTGCGGTGCGGTCGCCGATTACGACCGGATCTCCGGGAAGCTGACGCTCTGGTCCACCACACAGGCCCCCCACGCCCATCGCACGCTGTACGCGCTGGTGGCGGGTCTGCCCGAGCACAAGATCCGCGTCATCTCACCCGACATCGGCGGGGGATTCGGCAATAAGGTCCCCATCTACCCCGGCTACGTCGGAGCGATCGTCGCGTCGCTGGTCACCGGTCATCCGGTGAAGTGGATGGAGGACCGCAGCGAGAACCTCATGAGCACCGGCTTCGCACGCGACTACATCATGGTCGGGGAGATCGCGGCGACCAAGGAAGGTCGTATCCTCGCGATCAGGTCCCGTGTCCTCGCCGACCACGGCGCCTTCAACGCCACCGCGGCCCCGGTGAAATATCCGGCCGGCTTCTTCGGTGTGTTCACCGGCAGTTACGACATCGAGGCCGCCTACTCCCACATGACCGCGGTCTACACCAACAAGGCACCCGGCGGCGTCGCCTACGCCTGCTCGTTCCGCATCACCGAGGCCGTGTACTTCGTCGAACGGCTCGTCGACTGCCTCGCCTACGACCTCGACATGGACCCTGCGGAACTGCGCCTGAAAAACCTCCTGCGCCCTGATCAGTTCCCCTACACGAGCAAGACCGGCTGGAAGTACGACTCGGGCGACTACGAGACCACCATGCGCAAGGCCATGGACATCGTCGGCTACGACGAGCTGCGCCGCGAGCAGGCCGAACGCCGCGCACGGGGTGAGCTGATGGGTATCGGCATGTCGTTCTTCACCGAGGCCGTCGGCGCCGGTCCGCGCAAGGACATGGACATCCTCGGTCTCGGCATGGCCGACGGCTGCGAACTGCGTGTCCATCCCACCGGCAAGGCCGTGGTGAGATTGTCGGTGCAGTCCCAGGGGCAAGGACACGAGACGACTTTCGCGCAGATCGTCGCGGAGGAGATCGGCATCCCGCCCGACGACATCGACGTCGTCCACGGAGACACCGACAACACCCCCTTCGGGCTCGGCACCTACGGAAGCCGCTCGACACCGGTGTCCGGCGCGGCCGCCGCGCTGGTAGCCCGCAAGGTGCGCGACAAGGCGAAGATAATCGCATCGGGCATGCTCGAGGTCTCCGTCGCCGATCTCGAATGGGAGAAGGGCACCTTCCGAGTCAAGGGCGACCCGTCGGCGGCGGTCACGATCCAGGACATCGCGATGCGGGCCCACGGCGCCGGCGATCTGCCCGAAGGTCTCGAAGGCGGTCTCGAGGCGCAGATCTGCTACAACCCCGAGAACCTCACCTATCCCTATGGCGCCTACTTCTGTGTCGTCGACGTCGATCCCGGCACCGCGGAGGTGAAGATCCGCCGGTTCCTGGCCGTGGACGACTGCGGCACCCGCATCAACCCGATGATCATCGAAGGGCAGGTGCACGGTGGCATCGTCGACGGGATCGGCATGGCCCTGATGGAGATGATCGCGTTCGACGAGAACGGCACCTGCCTGGGCGGGTCGTTCATGGACTACCTGATCCCCACCGCCCTCGAGGTACCCACGCTCGAGACGGCGTTCACCGTCACTCCGTCACCGCATCACCCGATCGGCGCGAAGGGCATCGGCGAATCCGCCACGGTCGGTTCCCCACCCGCGATCGTCAACGCCGTGGTCGATGCGTTGAAACCCCTCGGCGTCCGGCACGCCGACATGCCGTTGACGCCGTCGCGGGTGTGGGAAGCCATGCAGGGTCGCGCGACCCCGCCGATCTGAGCGACGCGACAGAAGGATTCGAGTGGAACGAGCGGAGTACGAGGACATGGACCTTGCGGTGCGGGCAGCACAGTTGCGCAACGAACGCCGCCCGTTCGTGGAAGCGACCGTCGTACGGGCACAGCCGCCGACGTCCGCGCACTCGGGCGACCGGGCGCTCGTCCACGCCGACGGCACGATCGAGGGGTTCGTCGGCGGACAGTGCACCGAGAACTCGGTGCGCGAAATGTCCCGCACGGTGCTCGAGCGAGGGGAGAGCATGCTCCTACGGGTGCTGCCGGCCGGAGCCGCCGAGTTCCCCGACACCCCGGGGGCGACGATCGCGGTCAACCCGTGCATGTCCGGTGGGGCCACCGAGATCTTTCTCGAGCCGCGGATGCCTGCGCTCGTGGTGGCCGTCTTCGGGGACTCGCCCGTGGCCGACGCCGTGAGCGACTTCGCGCGGCGCGTCGACTACTCGGTGGAACGGATCCGCGGGACGCGAGTGCCTGCCGAGGCGTCGGTGGTGATCGTCGCGAGTCACGGAGGCGACGAGGGGAGTGTGATCCGCGCGGCGCTCGACGCCGGAAGCCGCTATATCGGTCTGGTCGCCAGTCACACCCGTGGCGCCGCGGTGCTCGACGAGGTGGATCCGACCGACGACGAGCGTGCCCACGTGCACACCCCGGTCGGGCTCGATATCGGTGCCCGCACCCCCGCGGAGATCGGACTGTCGATCGTGGCCGACATCGTGCGAGTCGCGCGCAGCGGCAGCCTCACCCGCCCCTCCGAGGAGAGTTGTCGACGCGTCGAGGTGCCGAGGGAGACGGAGTCGAAGCCGCAGACGGCCGTCGACCCGGTGTGCGGGATGACCGTCACGATCACCGAGTCCACCCCGCACCTCGTCGTTGCGGGCCGGACGATGTGGTTCTGCTGCCCGGGTTGCCGCAGTCGCTTCGAGAAGGACGACGTCGCGTGACCGACCCGTCCTCTCCGGGCATCTTCACCGGCGTCGACGACGTGATGGCCAGATTCGACAGCCACGATCACCTACTCGATCAGGGCACCGCCGCCGCCATCCACCTCGCCGTCGCATTGGGGCGACCGCTGTTGCTCGAGGGCGAACCTGGGGTCGGCAAGACCACTGCCGCCAAGGTGCTCGCGCAGATTCTCGGCAGCCCGCTGATCCGGTTGCAGTGCTACGAGGGACTGTCGGTCGCCGAGGCCCTCTACGACTGGAACTACCAACGCCAGTTGCTCGCGATCCGGCTCGCCGAGGCGCGCGGCGACGTTCCCGCCGAAGCCGACCTGTACTCCGAGGAATACCTCCTCGAACGCCCCATCCTGCGCTGCGTCCGCCACCGCGGCGACACACCCGCCGTTCTGCTCGTCGACGAGATCGACCGTGCCGACGACGAATTCGAGGCGTTGCTGCTCGAGTTCCTGGGGGAGTTCGCCGTCACCATTCCCGAACTCGGCACCCTCACCGCGACCCGCCCGCCCGTTGTCGTGCTGACCTCGAATCGGAGCCGCGACCTACACGACGCACTGCGGCGACGTTGCCTGTACCACTGGATCGACTACCCCGACCGCGCCCGGGCGGTGGCGATTCTGCGTCGCACGGTGCCATCGGCGAACCTCGCGCTCGTCGAACGTGCCACAGATTTCGTCGCGGTGGCCCGCGGACTCGATCTCGACAAGGCACCCGGAATCGCGGAGACCATCGACTGGGTATCGGCCCTCGCCGCGCTCGGTGTCACCGACCTCGTTCGGCCTGAAGCGGCGATGTCGCTCGCGGCACTGGCGAAGACTCCCGACGACGGCGACGCGCTGGGGGAGGCGCTGACCCGCTTCGTCTCCACCGAAGTGTAATGAGCGCCGGGCTGCTCCCCGGGGTCGATCACGCCGCCTTCACAGTCGCGTTGGTCGACCGGCTCAGGTCCGCCGGGATCGTGGTCCCGGCGGACGGAGCGGCGACCTTCACGCGCGGCTTGCGTGCGTGTCCGCCAACCACGCGGACTCGGTTGTACTGGACCGCGCGGCTCACCCTCGTCGACCGGTACGAGAGCCTGTCCACCTTCGATACGGTCTTCGACCGGGTGTTCGGCGAGGCACCAGTTCCGCTCGACCCGCACGCCCGTCGCACGGGACCCGAGGACGAAGGCGCGCCGGGGGCGTCGACACCGGACGGACCCAGCCGGCCCATCGGGGTTCCCACTTCCGGGCACGACGTTCCATGGGTCACCAGGACGATCGTCGAATCCGCAGAGGGGGAGCGGGCACCCGGCCGCCCGGGGCGCGAGGTGGCGAGCGCACTGGCCGAGATCGCCGATCAGCGGTTCGACGACCTCGACCCGGCGCAACTCGCACTCCTCGAGACATGGATCGAGGCGGCCGGAGCGCGCTGGGCGATCCGCCGCACCCGCCGCCGGGTGCAACGCCACACCGGACGCGTCGATATCCGCGCGAGCATCGCAGCCTCCCGCGGCACGGGGTTCGAGCCGCTCCGGCTGATCCGCACGCGACCGGGTCGACGCCGGCGGCAGGTCGTCGTGTTCTGCGATGTCAGCCGTTCCATGCGTCCCTACATCGGGGTGTATCTGCATCTCGTGCGTGCGCTCGCCCACACCGGAACGGCTGAGGTCTTCGTGTTCTCCACCACAGCTGCGCGTCTGACGCCGGTCCTCCGGCACCGGTCGGTCGATCAGGCGATCGGCGTCGCCAACGAGCGGGTACGGACGCGGTTCGGAGGCACCCGCATCGCCGGTTCGCTCGCCGAGGTGGTCGCCTCCCATCACGGACACCTGATGCGCGGAGCGATCGTCGTCGTCGCGTCCGACGGTTGGGACAGCGACGATCCCACCGAACTCGCCCACGTCCTGGCCAGGATCCGGCGTCGCGCGCACCGGCTGGTGTGGCTCAACCCCCGGGCCGGGCAGTCCGGTTTCACGCCCTCGACCGGGTCGATGTCCGCCGCGCTTCCACACTGCGACGCGATGGTGGCGGCCGACACACTCGTGGCCCTGCAGCACGCCGTCGACGTTGTTACGTCCACGGATACGGGGGACGGGGGACTCCGACGGCGTGTCGTAGGTCATGGCGTGAACGTCCTACCCTGGTAGGCATGGCAACATCCGAGCTCGCGTCTCCCGCGCAGCCTCCGGCGCCCGCCCCCATGAGGGGAAACCCGCCGGCACTGCTGATTCTCTTCGGCCTCCTCGCCGCCCTCGTCGCGGCGTTCGCGGTCGGACTGTCCGCTGCGCAGGCTCTGGTGTTGCTCGGCATCCCCGATCCCGGTCCGCTCACCACCTACGGTCTCCCGGCGGTCCGCGCGATCTCCGAGATCGCGACGGTCATCACGATCGGCTCGCTGTTCTTCGCCGCCTTCCTCGTGCCCCCGCAGCGGAGCGGGGTACTCGACGTCGGCGGTTATCGCGCCGTGCGGACGGCGGGCGTCGCGGCGACGGTGTGGGCCGTGACAGCGGCGCTGATGGTGCCGCTGACCTTGTCCGACACTTCCGGCAGTCCGCTGAGTGAGGCCATCCGTCCGGAGAACCTGTTCTCGGCGCTCGGTCAGGTGGAGGTCGCGCTGGCCTGGGCCTGGACGACCGTGCTCGCGCTGATCACCGCGCTGCTGACCCGACTCGCAGTGCGCTGGTCGTGGACGCCGTATCTGTTGCTGCTGTCGTTCGTCGCCCTCATGCCGATCGCCCTGACCGGGCACTCCTCGTCGGGTGGTTCGCACGATATGGCGACCAACAGCCTCGTGCTGCACCTCGGCGCGGCGTCCGTCTGGGCCGGCGGGTTGTTCGCGCTGCTCGCCCATTCGATGCGGGGAGGGGAGCACACCGATGTCGCCGCCCGGCGGTTCTCCTTCGTCGCCGGACTCGCGTTCGTCGTGATGGCTGTCAGCGGCGTGATCAACGCCGCGGTCCGCATGTCGTTCGACGACCTGACGACCACCACCTACGGCGGGTTGCTGCTCGCGAAGACCGTCGCGCTGATCCTGCTCGGCATCTTCGGCTGGGCTCAGCGACGCCGGGCGCTTCCGGCCCTCGAAGCCGACCCCACGAGCCGGTCCGCGCTCGTGCGGTTCACCCTCGTCGAAGCGTTCGTCCTCGCCGCGACCATCGGCCTGGCCGTGGGACTCGGCCGCACGCCCCCGCCGCCGCCGGCCTCGGTACCGACGATCCAGGAGGTCGAGCTCGGCTACCAGCTCGACGTACCGCCGTCGTTCGTGAGCCTGTTCTTCGGCCAGTGGCGCTTCGACCTGATCTTCGGCACGGCTGCTCTCGTGTTCGCCGCCGCCTACGCCATCGGTCTGTGGACGCTGCGCAAGCGCGGCGACTCGTGGCCGGTCGGCCGGTCGATCGCTTGGTTCTCGGGTTGCTTCGTGCTGTTCGTCGCCACCAGTTCGGGCGTCGGGATGTACTCGCCGGCGATGTTCAGCGTGCACATGGGCGCGCACATGGCTCTGTCGATGCTCGCCCCGGTGCTCCTTGCGCTCGGCGGGGCGATGACCCTCGCCCTGCGTGCGTTCAAGCCGGCCGGCCGCAACGCCCCTCCCGGACCGCGCGAATGGATCCTCGAGTTCCTGCACAGCCCGCTGTCGCGCTTCTTCACGCATCCGATCGTCGCATCGGTGATGTTCGTCGGCGGTTTCTACGCGTTGTATCTCGGAGGGATCTTCACCGCGTTCATCGACAGTCACACCGCCCACGTCCTGATGAACCTGCACTTCCTGCTCAGCGGCTACCTGTTCTACTGGGTGGTGATCGGCGTCGACCCGTCGCCACGCGACCTTCAGCCCGTGACGAAGCTGGCGATGGTCTTCGGCTCGCTCCCGTTCCACGCCTTCTTCGGCGTGACCCTCATGAGCATGGGCACGGTGATGGCCGAGAGCTACTACCGCGGCCTGGCACTACCGTGGAACTACGACCTGTTCTCCGATCAGAAGGTCGGCGGCAGCATCGCATGGTCGGCCGGCGAGATCCCGCTCGTACTCGTGATGCTCGCCCTGCTCGTCCAGTGGTCGCGCAGCGACCGGCGCACGGCGCGACGTGTCGACCGGGCCGCGGAGCGCGACGACGACGCCGATCTCGCGGCACACAACGCGATGTTCGCCGAGCTGGCGCGCCGCGACCGCGAAGGCCGCTAGCCGCGCCGATCCGACGTGCACATCCTGTCGCGCCGCGGCGAATCGGACGAATACGGACGCCGCGGCCGGACGGTCCGTATCGTCCTCGGCGTGACCCGTACCACGCACGTCCCCGCCCTGCTGCTCGCCGGTGCTCTGGCACTGCTGACGACCGTCGTGTCACCTCCCGCGGTGGGCGCGAACCCGGCGCCGGGAAAGGTTGTCGAGGTCGCCACGCTCGACCCGGAATCGTCCCTGCCCGGGGCGTCCTCGGCTCGCGTCCTCGCCTACACCACGCAGTGGCGCGACGGCACCCCGACCACGGCGACCGGGGCACTGTTCGTCCCTCCCGGCACGCCGCCCGAGGGCGGGTGGCCCGTCGTCGCGTGGGCCCACGGGACCGTCGGTCTCGACGATTCGTGCGCGCCCTCGCGGTTGCCGCGCACACCGCGCGACACTGCCTATCTCGACCACTGGCTCGGGCAGGGCTATGCCGTCGTGGCAGCCGACTATCCGGGCCTCGGGTCGGGCGGGCTGCACCGCTATCTGGACGGGCAGAGCGCCGCGAACAGCGTCATCGACATCGTGCGGGCGGGACGCGCTGTCGAACCGTCGCTGTCCGACCGCTGGGTCGTGATCGGCCAGTCGCAGGGTGGGCACACCGGTCTGCACACCGCGCACGCTGCGACCACCCGCGCGCCCGAACTGGACTTTCGCGGGACACTCACGACCGGCGCCCCGTCCAACCTCGAGTACCTGTTCCCGCTCGGATTCCCGGGCTTCCCCGACCTCGGTCTCGACGGGCTCACGGCGTTCGCCGCCTACATCTTCGCGGGTCTGCGCGACGCCGATCCTTCCCTGGACGTCGACGGATACCTCACTCCCCTCGGTCGCGAGGTGGTCGACGCCGCCGAGCGACTCTGTTACGACGAGCTGATGGACCGCTACGGCGAGATCGGCATCGGCGAGGTCCTCGCCCGTCCGCTGAGCGACGACCGGTTCCGCGCCGCCTTCACCGACTATGTCGCGGTGCCGACCCGTGGTTACGACCGGCCACTGTTCCTCGCGCAGGGTCTGCGCGATACGACGGTGCCCGCGCCGCTCGCGTTCGAACTGATCGGGGACCTGTGGGCCGGGGGCGCGAACGCGCAGTTCCGGACGTACCCGACGGGGCATTCGGAGACGATGTTCGCGTCGCTGCCCGACACGACAGGCTTCGTCGCGGAGCTGCTGCGGCGCTGACGCGGGCGCGGCCCGGGCATCCCGTGGTCGCACGATGTGGGTTATCGACCGTCGACCGATACGCTGGTGGTCATGGCGGAGTTCATTTACACGATGAAGAAGGTGCGCAAGGCGCACGGTGACAAGGTCATCCTCGATGACGTCACCATGAGCTTCTACCACGGCGCGAAGATCGGCGTCGTCGGACCCAACGGCGCGGGCAAGTCGTCGATTCTCAAGATCATGGCCGGGCTCGACCAGCCCAGCAACGGCGAGGCCTTCCTCGATCCGGAGGCCACCGTCGGCATCCTCCAGCAGGAGCCGCCCCTCAACGAGGAGAAGACGGTCCGGGAGAACGTCGAGGAGGGCCTCGGCGAGATCAAGGTCAAGCTCGACCGGTTCAACGAGATCGCCGAGCTCATGGCCACCGACTACTCCGACGAGCTGATGGAGGAGATGGGCAAGCTCCAGGAGGAGCTCGACCACGCCAACGCGTGGGATCTCGACTCGCAGCTCGAGCAGGCCATGGACGCACTGCGCTGCCCTCCGCCGGACGAACCCGTCACCCACCTCTCCGGTGGTGAGCGCCGCCGTGTCGCGCTGTGCAAGCTGCTGCTGAGCAAGCCCGACCTGCTGCTCCTCGACGAGCCCACCAACCACCTCGACGCCGAGTCGGTGCTGTGGCTCGAGCAGTTCCTCGCGTCCTACCCGGGCGCCGTGCTGGCCGTCACCCACGACCGGTACTTCCTCGATCACGTCGCGCAGTGGATCTGCGAGGTCGACCGCGGCAAGCTGCATCCCTACGAGGGCAACTACTCCACCTACCTGGAGAAGAAGGCCGAGCGTCTCGAGGTCCAGGGCAAGAAGGACCAGAAGCTGCAGAAGCGGCTCCGCGAGGAACTCGAGTGGGTCCGCTCCGGTGCCAAGGCACGGCAGACGAAGAACAAGGCGCGTCTGGCCCGCTACGAGGAGATGGCAGCCGAGGCCGAGAAGTACCGCAAGCTCGACTTCGAGGAGATCCAGATCCCGACGCCGCCGCGTCTGGGCAACGTCGTTGTCGAGGTCGAGCACCTCGACAAGGGCTTCGACGGCCGTGTCCTGATCAAGGACCTGTCGTTCACGCTGCCGCGCAACGGCATCGTCGGTGTCATCGGTCCCAACGGCGTCGGCAAGACCACGCTGTTCAAGACCATCGTCGGTCTCGAGGAGCCCGACAGCGGCACCGTCAAGGTGGGCGACACGGTCAAGCTGAGTTACGTCGACCAGAACCGCGCGAACATCGACCCGAAGAAGACGGTCTTCGAGGTGGTCTCCGACGGTCTCGACTTCATCGAGGTCGGGCAGAACGAGATGCCGTCGCGCGCGTACGTGAGCGCGTTCGGGTTCAAGGGTCCCGACCAGCAGAAGCCGGCCGGTGTGCTCTCCGGTGGTGAGCGCAACCGCCTGAACCTGGCGCTCACGCTCAAGGAGGGCGGCAACCTGATCCTCCTCGACGAGCCGACCAACGACCTCGACGTCGAGACCCTGTCGTCGCTCGAGAACGCGCTGCAGCAGTTCCCGGGTTGCGCCGTCGTGATCTCCCACGACCGCTGGTTCCTCGACCGCACCTGTACCCACATCCTGGCGTGGGAGGGCAACGTCGAAGAGGGCAAGTGGTTCTGGTTCGAGGGCAACTTCGAGGCCTACGAGGCGAACAAGATCGAGCGTCTCGGAGCCGATGCGGCACGTCCGCACCGCGTCACGCACCGGAAGCTCACGCGTGACTGAGCGCAACGGCCACCGGCCCTACCGGTGCCCGGTCGAGGTGCGCTGGGGCGACTCCGATCGGCTCGGGCACGTCAACAACGCCAAGGTCGTGGAATACCTGCAGGAAGGGCGCATCAAGTTCTTCCGGAGCGAGCTGCCGGCCCGCGATGCCGTCGTGCTCCGGAAGATGGACGTCGAGTTCCTGCGTCCGATCAAGGATTCCTCGGCGCCGATCGAGGTCGAGACGACGGTGCTTCGTCTCGGCACGAGCTCGTTCACGGTGCGTCAGACGATCCTCGACCGGGACGGCGTGGTGTGCGCGGTCGCCGACACCGTGCTCGTCGGCTTCGATCCCGAGACCGACACGTCGCAGCCGTTGACAGACGAGGTACGGGCGGTGCTCGACCGGCACCGCGCCGTCACGCCCACCGGCTGAGCGGGTACATCCTGTCGACCGGCCCGGCTGTTACCCGACCCGCCGGTTCCGACCCCCCGACTGCGCGCCGCGGATAGGCTCGATCACGAGTCCGTCCGCGGCGCGCGGTGTATCCGCCCGACAGAGCAGGAAGGGTGTCGATGGCCGATCCGGCTGTGGTGCAGACAAATGCAACGGAGAGCGATACCTCTCCCGAGGCGGTCCTCGAGCGGATCTATCAGGGCTCCGGAGAGTTCACCACGGACCACGGCGCGGCCGCGCTCGAGCACGTCCGTCTCGGTCGTCGCCGCGCACCGGGCACCGCTGTCGTCGGTGTGCGCCGCACCGAGGGCATGGGTGTCGCCGTACAGATCGTCACCGACGACATGCCGCTGCTCGTCGAATCGGTGCTGGCACTGCTGTCCCGGCTGGGTGTCTCGGTGGCGACGGTCATCCACCCTGTCCTGTCTGCGCGCCGCACCGCCGAGGGCGACCTCGAGCGCCTGGCCGACGAAGGCGGACGGGCCTCGGGTGGAGTCGCCGAATCGTGGATGCACATCGAGTTGCGCGGGCCCGTCGACGACGAATCGCTCGAGGAGATCGATCACGGCTTGCGGCGCGTACTGTCCGATGTGCGGCAGGTGGCGTCGGACTCCGGGAAGATGCACGCCCTGCAGCGCGACCTCGCGGACGCGCTCGACGGCCTGGCCGCCGATCCGCCGGCGCACTACACGGCCGACGAGCTCACCGAGACCGCCGAACTGCTGCGCTGGTTGAGCGGCGGGAACTTCACCCTTCTCGGCTACCGGCGCTACGACTTCGTTCCCGACGGCGGCGACGACAACGTGCGCGCGACGCCCGTGCCCGGCAGCGGCAGGGGAGTGCTGCGCACCGATGCCTCGGTCGCGGACCCGCTCGACCTGCCCGGTGAGGTCGGCACGTGCCGCCGCCCGCTGCTCGTGCTCACTCAGGGCGCGCTTCCCGCCACCGTGCACCGTTCCGTCTATCCGTACTTCGTCGGCGTCGCCCGGCTCGACGCCGACGGCGCGCTCGTCGGGGAGGATCGTTTCCTCGGTGTCCTCACCGTGACCGCTCTGCACGAGAACATCCTCGACATCCCCGTGGTCTCGCGCCGGGTGCGGGAGGTCGTCGCGCGGGCGCGGGTCGAGCTGTCGTCCTACAGCGGCCAGGCGATGCTCGAGATCATGCAGACGGTGCCCCGCGCGGAACTGTTCTCCATGGACACCGACACCCTCTACGAGACCGTCACGGCGGTGGTCGACATCCGCAGGCAGGTGCGGTTGTTCGTCCGCGTCGACACCTACGGGCGGTACATCTCGTGCCTCGTCTACCTGCCGCGCGACCGCTACACGACGAAGGTGCGCGTGGCGATCCAGGACATCCTGTTGCGCGAGTTCGGTGGCGGCGTACTCGACTACACCGCGCGGGTCTCCGAACGTGACCTCGCGTTGCTGCACGTGACGATCCGTTTCTCCGGGCGCGCACGTCGCGAGGTGGACACCTCCGAGGAGAACCGCCTGCGGATCCAGGCGATGCTCGCGGAAGTGACCCGCAACTGGGCCGATCGGCTCGGTGAGGCGGCGGCCGCGACCGGCGATCTCGATCCGTTGCTGGTGCAGCGGTACGCCGAGGTCGTGCCCGAGGCGTACAAGGAGGGCTTCGGCTCCGAACGTGCCCTGGACGACCTGCGGCGTCTGGAAGCGCTCGACTCCGGCGATCTCGACACGCACCTGTACCGTCCGGGTTCCGACGATCCGTTGTCGTTGCGTTTCACCCTGTACATCGCCGACGAGACGGTCACCCTCGGCCGGATCCTCCCGGTGTTGCAGAGCCTCGGCGTCGAGGTCGTCGACGAGCGGCCCTACCGGCTGCCGCGATCGGACGGAATCGAGTGCGGGATATACGATTTCGGACTCTGTCTGCCCGAGGACATCGAGCACGGCATCGTGGAGGCCGATCCGACCCTGGCGGATCGTCTCACCGACACCTTCACCGTGGCCTGGCGGGGGGCGGTCGAGACCGACCGGTTCAACCAGCTCGTGCTGCGCGCCGGGCTCACCTGGAAGCAGGTCGTGCTTCTCCGCGCCTACGCGAAGTACTTGCGCCAGACCGAATTTCCGTACAGCCAGTACAACATCGAAGGTGTGCTGCTCGGCGCCCCCCACACCGCGGCGCTGCTCGTCGGGCTGTTCGAGTCCCGATTCGATCCGGAGAACGCCTCCGCCGAACGCGAACAGCAGATCGCCGAGGAACTCACGACGACGATCGCAGAGGTGACCGCCCTGGCCACCGACCGCATCCTCCGGGGACTGTTCTCGTTGATCCGTGCGACCCTGCGCACCAACTTCTACGTGGCCGGCGGTATCGGGCACGAGCGCCCGGACGGCCGGGCGTTGTCGCTCAAGTTCGATCCGCGACGGATCGCCGAACTACCCCAGCCGCGACCGGCTTTCGAGGTGTTCGTCTACGCCCCGGGCGTCGAGGGCGTCCACATGCGGTTCGGTCCCGTCGCCCGCGGTGGTCTGCGCTGGTCCGACCGCCGGGAGGACTTCCGCACGGAGGTGCTCGGCCTGGCCAAGGCGCAGGCCGTGAAGAACGCGGTGATCGTGCCCGTGGGTGCGAAGGGCGGCTTCGTCGTCAAGCACGCCCCGCGTCCGACCGGTGACGCCGAGGCGGACCGGCGCGCCGTCCGCGAGCGTGGCGAGCGGTGCTACCGGTGCTTCATCGCCGGTCTGCTCGACATCACCGACAACCTCGACGCCGCCCGCAACGACACGGTCCCGCCGCAGCGGGTCGTGCGTCACGACAACGACGACCCGTATCTCGTGGTGGCCGCGGACAAGGGCACCGCGTCATTCTCCGACCTCGCGAATTCCGTTGCGGCGGAATACGGCTACTGGCTCGGCGACGCGTTCGCGTCAGGTGGCTCCGCCGGTTACGACCACAAGGAGATGGGCATCACCGCGCGCGGTGCATGGGAGAGCGTCCGGCGTCACTTCCGCGAACTCGGATCCGACCCGCAGACGGACGATTTCACCGTCGTCGGCATCGGTGACATGAGCGGTGACGTCTTCGGCAACGGCATGCTGCTCAGCCGGCACATCCGGCTCGTCGCGGCCTTCGACCATCGGCACATCTTCCTCGATCCCGATCCCGATCCGGAGCGGTCGTTCGAGGAGCGGCGCCGGTTGTTCGAACTGCCGCGGTCGTCGTGGAAGGACTACTCGACCGAACTCGTCTCGGCCGGGGGCGGGGTGTGGGACCGGACGGCCAAGTCGGTGCCCGTCGGTCCCGAGGTGCGTGCGGTGCTCGACCTGCCCGACGACGTCACCGCACTCCCACCGCCCGAACTGATCCGCGCAATCCTGCGCGCACCCGTCGACCTGTTGTGGAACGGCGGTGTCGGCACCTACGTGAAGGCGTCGACGGAAACCCATGCGGACGTGGGGGACAAGAGCAACGACGGCGTGCGCGTCGACGGGCGGGAACTGCGTGCCCGGGTCGTGGGCGAGGGCGGCAATCTCGGTGTCACGCAACGCGGCCGCATCGAGTTCGCGCGCGCCGGCGGAAAGATCAACACCGACGCGATCGACAACTCGGCCGGCGTCGACAGCTCCGACCACGAGGTCAATATCAAGATTCTCCTCGACGCTATGGTGACCGCCGGCGAACTCGCGGCGGAGGACCGCAATCCGCTGCTCGCGTCGATGACCGACGACGTCGCCGAACTCGTTCTCGCCGACAACATCTCGCAGAACGCCGTGCTCGGACTCGAGCGGGCCGTCGCGCCGTCCCTGCTGGGGGTGCACCGTCGGATGCTCGCAGCCCTGGAACTCGATCGTGGACTCGACCGCGGCCTCGAGGCCCTGCCCGACGAGGCCGAGTTCGATCGTCGTGAAGCGGCGGGGGAGGGGTTGACGTCGCCGGAGCTGGCGCAGCTCCTCGCCCACGTCAAGCTCGCCCTCGTCGACGACCTGCTGGCCACGGACCTGCCCGACAACGAGACCTTCGCGTCGATCCTGCCCGCTTACTTCCCGCCCGCTCTGCGCGAGCGGTTCCGGGCCGGGATCCGGGCGCATCCGCTGCGTCGGCAGATCGTTGCGACCATGCTGGCCAACACCACGGTCGACAACGGCGGCCCCACCTACGTCTACCGGCTCGCCGAGGAGGCCGGGGCGTCGGCGACCGACGCCATCCGCGCCTACACCGCCGTCACCACCATCTTCGGGCTACCGGCCCTGTGGGACGAGATCCGGGCCGCCGGGCTGCCTGTCGACATCGAGGACGACCTGCTGCTCGAATCCCGCCGCGTGCTCGACCGGGCGTCGCGCCGGCTCCTCGCCACGCGACCGCAGCCCCTCGCGGTCGGTGCCGAGATCAGCCGTTACCGCGATGCCTTCGCGCGTCTCGCACCGCGGGTCGCGGACTGGATGCGCGGGCACCACGCCGAGGACTTCCTTCGTCGTACCCGCCCGCTCCTCGAACGAGGAGCACCGGAGGAGCTCACGGGCGTCGTCTTCCGGCTCCTCGACCAGTTCCCGCTGCTCGACGTCATCGACATCGCCGACATAGAGCAGCGCGACGAGGCGGAGGTCGCCGATCTCTACTACGCCCTCGACGCGCGTCTCGGCGTCGACCGCCTGCTCACGGCGGTCTCCGGTCTCGAGCGGGGCGACCGCTGGCATTCGCTGGCACGCCTCGCGCTGCGCGAAGACCTGTACGGCTCGTTGCGGTCGCTCGTCCTCGACGTGCTCGCCGGCGCCGAACCCGGGGAGTCGACCGAGGAGATGATCGAGGACTGGGAGTCGTCCAACGGCTCCAAACTCGTCCGTGCGAGGGCGGCGCTCGACGAGATATTCGCGTCTGGAAGTCTGGACCTCGCCACCCTCTCGGTGGCGGCACGACAGATCAGGGGCATGGTGCGCACGCGCGCATCCGATCGGAGGTAACGAGTGAGCGGTGCGGGCGAACAGTTCGGTTTCCACACCGAGGTGATGGTGCGGTGGTCCGACATGGACGTCTTCCAGCACATCAACCACGCGCGGATGGTCACCCTCCTCGAAGAAGCGCGGATCCCGTGGTTGTTCGCCGACGGCCGCCCCACCCGGGACCTGCGTGAAGGCGCCGTCATCGCCGACCTCCACGTCCGCTACCGAGGGCAGTTGCGCCACGACGACGGTCCGCTCGACGTGCTGATGTGGACCGAGAAGGTACGCGCGGTCGACTTCACGATCGGTTACGAGGTGCGGCCGGGCGGTGCCCCGGTCGACTCGGCGCCGGCGGTGGTCGCGTCCACCCAGATCGCGGCGTTCGACATCGAGACCCAGCGCCTGCGCCGGCTCAGCGACGACGAACGCGAGTTCCTGCGTCAGTGGCAACGAAACTGACGGTGGCACCGCAATTGACGAGGCCGACGTGACCGACGACCGGATCCGACGCGCAGAGCGCCTCCTGACGCTCGCCGACCCCGACGACAGCGTCGACCTCGCCGCATTCCTGGCCCGGGCCGCGCGTCTCGACGAGGCTGCCGTGGTGCGGTTGCGCCGCCGCGGCGACGGATTGCTCGGTGTGTGGACACGCACCGGTTTCGAGGTGCTCGCCGGACGCGTCGTCCGCGGAACCGTGGCTCCGGCCGACACCTGCGTGGCCGCCGAGTCGCTGCGGGCCGCGCTCCTCGCCGGGTCCGAACCGCGCACCGAGGTCGACCCGGGCTGGGCGATGGATTCCGCCTGGCGCGGCGCACTTCCACCCGACGACGGCTACGTCCACGTCGACGACGTGCCGGCACGGATCCTCGTCGCACTCGCGCAACGCGGCGTCGCGCTCACCCGCGAGCACGGCGCGCAGGGACCGCCGGCGTCGTTGCTCGCCCAAGAGGTTCTCGAGGTGAGCGGTGCCGGGACGACCGTGGGTGTGCCGATGCGCATGGTGTTCGCGCTCGGTGCGATGGGCTTCGTGCCGGGTGCCGGTCGTGACAGCGTCGACTCGACGGGTATCGATCCCGCCGAGGTGGTCCGGGTCCGGGCGTCCGCCACCTGGATGCGCCTCGACGCCCGCTTCGGGTCGGTCTATCTGCGCCGCGGCGGGGGGCTCGGTCTGAGCGTCCTCTGAGGGAGCCTCACGCCAACCAGGCGGCGGTGTCCGGTGGCAGTGCGTGTCCGGTGAGCGGCGCACTCGCGAGCAGCACCTCGCCGGGAGGCAGATCGACCGCGACGTCGCCGGCGTTGAGAACACAGGTCAGGCCGTCGGAACGGCGGAAGGCCAGGCACCCCGCCGGGCTTCCGTACCAGCCGATCCCACCGCCCTCGGATCGCCTTCGCTCCGTACGGATCTCGATCGCCTGGCGGTACAGCGAGAGCGTCGAGCCCGCATCCTCGAGTTGCTTCTCGACGGTGAGCGCCGACCACTCCGGCGGCTGGGGCAGCCACGCGGACCCGGCGGAGGTGAACCCGAAGGGCGGTGTTTCGCCCTCCCACGGCAGCGGCACGCGGCATCCGTCGCGTCCGCGTTCGGTGTGGCCGGATCGCTCCCAGACCGGATCCTGCAGCACCTCGTCGGGCAGGTCGACGTTCGGCAACCCCAGTTCGGCACCGTTGTAGACGAACACTGCTCCCGGGAGCGCGAGGGCGACGAGGATCATCGCGCGTGCCCGCGCGAGCCCGACCTCACCGCCTCCGTACCGAGTGACCTCGCGGTCGACGTCGTGGTTCGACAGCGTCCACGTCGGTGAGGCATGCACCGACGTCACCGCCGCCAGGCCCTTCTCGATCGCGTCGCGGACGGCGTCGGCGTCCCAGTCCGACAGCGTCAGGTGGAAGTCGAAAGCGAGATGCAGTTCGTCCGGGCGCAGGTACTCGGCGAACCGTTCGTGGTCGTCGACCCAGATCTCACCGATCGCCACCGAGTCCGGATACTCGTCGAAGACCCGCCGGATGCGGCGGTGGATGTCGTGCACCTCGGGATTGTTGAACCGAGGGTCGGCGGGGGAGTGCCCGAGCAGTTCGTTGGTCTCCCACCCCTCGTGGTCGGGAAGATCTGCGGGCTTGGCCATCCCGTGGGCCACGTCGATCCGGAAACCGTCCACGCCCCGGTCCAGCCAGAACCGCAGGGTCTTGTCGAGGTCCTCGACGACCTCCTCGTCGTCCCAGTTCAGATCGGGCTGCCCGGGAGCGAAGACGTGCAGATACCACTGACCGGGCGTGCCGTCGGGTTCGGTGATGCGGGTCCAGGCCGGCCCGCCGAAGACGCTCGGCCAGTTGTTCGGTGGTGCGCTGCCGTCCGGTTCGCGCCCGTCGCGGAAGTGGAAGCGCCGGCGTTCACGGCTGCCCGGCCCGGCTTCGAGCGCGGCCCGGAACCAGCGGTGCTCGACGCTGACGTGGTTCGGCACGAGGTCCATCACCACCCGGATGCCGCGCGCGTGGGCGTCGGCGACCAGCGCTTCGAGATCGGCGATGTCCCCGAACAGCGGGTCGATGTCGCGAGGATCGGAGACGTCGTAGCCGTGATCGGCCATCGGTGAACGCATCACCGGGTTGAGCCAGATCGCGTCGACACCGAGCAGTTCGAGATAGCCGAGGCGGCTGCGCACCCCCGCGAGGTCGCCGATGCCGTCACCGTTCGCATCGACGAACGAGCGGGGATAGACCTGGTAGAAGACCGCGTTGCGCCACCACGGCGCCGTCGGGTCGCCTCGTCCGGAGGTCGGTGCTGCGGGGTGGGCCACGGGACTCATCGTGTCAGACGACAGGGCGAAAGGCAGGGCGAACGTGGCCGCGGCCGTTCCGTCCGGGCCTGCCCGCATGATAGGACGAACGGCATGAATACGACATCGATCGTCGCGGTCCGGTTGGACGACGTGGAGCTGCGCGACGACCCGATCGACCCTGCGTGGATCCGCGAGGGCGCGCCCGTGGCGCGCAGCGGTCAGTGGGCGACCAGCGCCGACCGCACCACCACCACACACGTGTGGGACTGCACGGCCGGTCGCTTCGACTGGCATTTCGGCGTCGACGAGATTGTTCACATCGTGGAGGGCTCGGTCATCGTCTCGTCCGCAGACTCCGAGCCGCGCACCTTGCGTGCCGGGGACGCGGCGCTCTTCCGAGCCGGGACCACCGCTCTGTGGGAGGTCCCCGAATACGTGCGCAAGCACGCCGTCCTGCGTCGTCACCTGTCGCCGGCGGCGCGGTTCACCCAGAAGGTGGAGGACCGCCTGCGCCGGATTCTGGGCCGCTGAGCTGCGCCGACCTCGGTCAGATGGGGGAATTCATCATCGAGTCGGCCGCCATGTTCATGTAGTCGACGAGCTGCCGGCGGTGCTCGTCGTCGAGCGTCTTCTCGTCGATCGACGCGATCGCGGTGTGCATGCAGCGCAACCAGGCGTCGCGCTCGAGCGGCCCGATCCGGAAGGGATGATGACGCATGCGCAGCCGCGGGTGGCCCCGCTCCTCGGAGTAGGTGCGCGGGCCGCCCCAGTACTGCTCGAGGAACATCCGCATGCGTCGTTCGGCCGGACCGAGATCCTCCTCGGGATACAGGGGCCGGACGATCTCGTCCCGTGCGATCTCCTCGTAGAACCGTGCAGTGAGCCGGCGGAACGTCTCGGCGCCACCGACCGCCTCGTAGAAGGTCTGCTCGTCACTCATCTGTATTCGTTCACCGTCCCTCTCGACCGTCCATTGTGCCCGCTCCCGACCGCACACCGCCCGACGAGCCGTGCCGGGCGGGACCGTCACCGGATGTTCACCGGCCCGACCTGGACCGGTCCGCTGATTTGGGGTGCGATTCGGGAGCATCCGTGGTCCACTGTTCCCAGTCTTTTCGGAGGTCGTATGAAGCACAGCAGCAGCTCGCATCGACAACTCCCGCCCGCGGACGCCCCTGCAGGGGTGCCGGGGGCTACCACACTGCGCGTGGTGCACGACAGCACCGCGACGGTACCCGACTGGTTGAAACGTCGAGTGTTGCTGCTCAACGCCACCTACGAGCCACTCACGGCCCTGCCCGCTCGCAGGGCCGTGGTCCTGATGGCCGGGGGCAAGGCCGATACCGTGCACGACGATCCGCTCGCCCCGCTGGTGCGGTCGGCAGAATGGTCCGTGCAGCTGCCATCGGTGATCCGTCTGCGCAACTATGTGCGCGTTCCGTATCACGCGCGGGTGCCGCTCACCCGGGCCGCGCTCATGCACCGCGACCTGAACCGGTGCGCCTACTGCGGGGGCAAGGCCGAGACGATCGACCACGTCGTGCCGCGCAGCCGAGGCGGCGAGCACACCTGGGAGAACTGCGTCGCATGCTGCGCGCCGTGCAACCACCGCAAGGCCGACAAGCTGCTCACCGAACTCGGATGGACCCTGCGTGTGGTGCCGAATCCGCCCAAGGGCCGGCACTGGCGCCTGCTCGCCACCCTGCCCGAGTTGCACCCCACCTGGCTGCCCTATCTGGGGAGGGCGCGGCCTGATCGGGCCGTTCTCCGGGGCGTATGAGGCCTTTCGGGCCCGGCTGGGCTAACGTTTGGCTGTGAGCATTCTCGAGACAACCCTGATCTTCGTCGGCATCCCGCTGCTGATCGTCTTGGTCTTCGGTGGGCTGTCCTTCGTCCTGAGCAAGTACCCGGGCTCCACGCCGTCGGACGACCCGTACACGCTCGACCGGAAATGGGAGCACGGACCGCTCCTGTGGACCGCGACCGACGAATCGACCCATCCCTGGAAATACCCGCATCATGGTCACGGTCATGCCGCTCTGACCTCGGCGGAGCTGATCGGAGGTACCGCAAGTGGCAAGTGGTGACGTGATCCAGCGTCCGGTCGTCGCGCCGGAGAACCTGCCGCACGGTGCGGCACTCACCGCGAGCGGACGCATCTCCGCCGTGCGCGGTCTCGGTCAGGCCTTCACGGGTGCGCCCTTCAAGGACCGCGACCTCATCACCCTCGACGACACGCTCACGCACGCGACGCGGATCACCAATGTGCGGTTCACCGTCTACATCGGTGACGACGAGAATCCGGCCGCGGCGACCGACGCCCTGCTGCCGACGACGCCGGACGCCGACAACTCGGTCCTCGTCGCCGTCTTCCCGAACCAGCGGAGCATCGAGATCCGCTCGGGTCGCACCGCCGCCGACCGCGCCACCGACCGGGTGCTGCAGCTCGGCGTGACCGCGGCCGTGTCGTCCTTCGGCCAGGGGAATCTGCTCGACGGCATCACCAGTGCGGTCCGCGTCATCGCGAACGCCATGGTCGCTCCCTAGTCCGGAGCCCACGACCATCTGTGGCCCGCTGCCACTCCGCGAAGGAGAGGCGGCGGGCCACAGTCGTCTCATGTGGGCGTCTCATGTGGGCACCGCCCACGGTCGTTCGGTGAGGTCGGCGCGTCAGGACGCGTCGAACGCGCGTGCCTTCAACGAGCGCACGACCCCGGCACGACCCTCGACGACGAGCCGGCGCAGCGCCGGCGGATGGTCGCCGGCGAGGAACTCGTCTGCCGCAGCCACCGACTGCTCACTGATCGACCACGACGGGTAGAGCCCGATCACGACGGTCTGCGCGACCTCGCTCGAACGACGCTCCCACACTCCCGGCACCTCCGCGAAGTACCGCGCGACGTACGGCTCGAGCAATTCGCCCTGACCGGCCGGGGCGAAACCGCCGATCACGGCGCGCGCCGTGATGTTCGGGACGCTGTCGTCGTGCACGACGGTCTGCCACACCTGCTCCTTGACGGTCTCCTGCGGACGGGCCGCGCGGGCGGCCGCCGCCTGGCGGGCACCCGCGGCCGTCGGGTCGCGTTCGGCCTCCGCGTCGATGAACGGCGACTCCACGCCCTCGGCGTCGACCTCACCCGCCGCGGCGAGCGCCTGGACGATCCGCCAGCGCAGATCGGTGTCGACCGTCAGCCCGGGCAGGCCGACCGTCGCCGGATCAGCGCCCAGCAGCTCCTCGAGCACCTCGGTGTGCCAGGGAGACAGGTACGCGGTGGTCAGCGCGTTGACGAACGCGAGCTGATGGTCGGAGCCGGCGACGGACTCGCGGGCGAGCTCGAGCAGACGGTTGGCGAAGTCCGCCCGGCCCTGCTCCGCGGCCCAGGACGGGTCGGCGTAGCTCTCCAGCGCGGTGTGCGCCTGCATGAGCAGACGCTGGACGACACCGACCTCGGTCTCGGCGGCGATACCGCGCTGCACGAGGGCGACGAAATCGCGCGCCTTCATCTCGGCCTGACGGGTCATCTCCCACGCCGCCGACCACACCAGGGTGCGCGGCAGCGACTCGGCGATGTCGCCGACCCGGTCGATGACGGTCGCGAGCGACTCCTCGTCGAGCCGCACCGAGCAGTACGTCAGGTCGTCGTCGTTGACGAGGACGAACGCGCTGCGCGGCACGCCCACCAGATCGGGGACCTCGGTGCGCTCGGCGGCGTCCACGTCGATCTCCACGCGGTGCGTGCGGACGAGCTTGCCGGAGCCGTCGTCGTCGTACACACCGATCGCGAGGCGGTGCACGCGGAACTCACCGGCGCCGGGCTGGGCACCTTCCTGCACCACCGCGAAACGCGTGAAGTGTCCCTGGTCGTCGACCTCGAAGTCCGGTCGCAGGATGTTCAGGCCGGTGGTCTTGAGCCACTGGGCACCCCAGTCCGACAGGTCGCGGCCGGAGGCCTTCTCCAGCGCGGCGAGCAGGTCGTCGAAGGTGGCGTTGCCGTAGGCGTGGTCGCGGAAGTACTCGCGCAGACCGGCGAGGAAGGGCTCCTGCCCCACATAGGCGACGAGCTGCTTGAGCACCGACGCGCCCTTGGCGTAGGTGATGCCGTCGAAGTTGACCTCGACCGCGGCGAGGTCGGGGATGTCGGCGGCGATCGGGTGCGTCGACGGCAGCTGGTCCTGCCGGTAGGCCCACGACTTCTCGACGTTCGCGAAGGTCGTCCACGCGTTGGTGTACTCGGTGGCCGAGGCCTGGCACAGCACCGACGCGAACGTCGCGAACGACTCGTTGAGCCACAGGTCGTCCCACCAGCGCATGGTGACGAGGTCGCCGAACCACATGTGCGCCATCTCGTGCAGGACGGTCTCGGCGCGGCGCTCGTAGGAGTAGCGGGTGACCTTGGACCGGAAGACGTAGTCCTCCAGGAAGGTCACCGCTCCGGCGTTCTCCATCGCCCCGGCGTTGAACTCGGGCACGAACAGCTGGTCGTACTTGCCGAAGGCGTAGGGGATCCCGAAGTTGGCGTGGTAGAAGCCGAAGCCCTGTTTGGTCTCGGTGAACAGCCGGTCGGCGTCCATGTACTCCGCGAGCGACGCTCGGCAGAAGATGCGCAGCGGGATGGTGCCGTGCTCGTCGGTGTACTCGTCGGACCACACGGCATACGGACCGGCGATGAGCGCGACGAGATAGGTGCTCATCCGCGGGGTGGTGCGGAAGATGTGCAGACCCGGCTGCGCGGCCGCCGTCTGTACGGTGTCGGCGTTGGAGATCACGGCCCAGTCCTGCGGCGCGGTGACCTGCAGGTCGAAGGTGGCCTTGAGATCGGGCTGGTCGAAGCACGCGAACATCCGCTTGGCGTCGGCCGTTTCGAACTGCGAGTACAGGTACACCGCGTCGTCTGTGGGGTCGACGAACCGGTGCAGGCCCTCGCCGGTGTTCGTGTACAGGCAGTCGGCGTCGACGACGAGTTCGTTGTGAGCGGCGAGCCCGGTAAGGGTGATGCCGGTCTCCTCGGAGTATCCGGACACGTCGACGGGGTCGCCGTTGAGGGTCGCCGAATGCACGGTCTTCGCGATGAGGTCGATGAACGTCGAGGCTCCCTCGGTCGCGTCGAATCGCACGGTGGTCACCGATCGGAAGGTCGTGGTGCCCGGCGCGCCGGCACCGTCGGTGAGATCCAGTTCGATGCTGTAGTTGTCGACGGACAGGATCGCGGCCCGTTCGGCGGCCTGCTCGCGGGTCAGATTCGGTGGTGCCACGGGAGAACTCCTTCTCACGACGGAATGTCGGTCGGCGTCCATCCCATCATGATCGGCGAACCCTCACGGAGCGACGTCGGACAACGGCACCGTGGTGTCCGTCAGCCGGCCGACGTCGACGGGCCGCCCGGAGGCGATGAGTGCGCGGAGGTCGTCCCCGGCATCCCAGATGTTGACGTTCATCCCCGCCCGGACCCGCTGCTCGTCGTCGAGCCAGAACGCGAGGAACTGCCGTCCCGGCACGTCGCCGCGGGTGACCACCCGCGCGTCGCGGGGCGCGAGCCCGACATACTCCATGCCAAGGTCGTACTGGTCGGTGAAGAAATAAGGGAGCCGGTCGTAGGTCGCCTCACGTCCGAGCATCGTCGCGGCCGCGACGGCCGGCTGGTTCAGAGCGTTCGCCCAGTGTTCGACGCGCACACGGGTGCCGAGCAGCGGATGCTCCGCCGACGCGATGTCGCCGACGGCGACGATGTCCGGGTCGCTCGTCCGCAGCGACGCGTCGACGAGCACGCCGTCGTCCACCGCGAGTCCGGCGTCGCGGGCCAGCTCGATGTTCGGGCGCGCCCCGACCGCGACGAGCACGGCGTCGGCGGGCACCACACTGTCGTCGCCGAACCGGATGCCGCTCGCGCGACCGTCGTAGGCGACGATCTCGCGCACCGAGGTGTTCGTCCGCAGATCGACACCGTGCGCGCGGTGCAGGTCGGCGAACACCGCACCCATCTCCTCGCCGAGGGCACCGGACAGGGGTTGCTTCGCGGTCTCCGCGACCACCACGCCCGCGCCCCGGTCGCGGGCGTTCGCGGCGATCTCCATGCCGATCCATCCCGCGCCGATGACGGCCAGCCATCCCGCGTGGTCGGTCTCGCCCTGGATCGCGGTGAGCAGCGCATCGGAGTCCTCGATGGTGCGCATGACGTACACGCGTTCGGCGTCGGCTCCGGGAATCGGGACCGTGCGGGGCGTCGAGCCCGTGGCGAGCGCGAGCTTGTCGTAGTGGAGCGTCGACCCGTCGGGCAGCGTCACCGTGTGGGCGGCCGGATCGATCGCGGTGACCTTCGTGCCGAGCAGCAGTTCGACGCGGTGGTCGCGGTACCAGTCGCCGTCGTGCACCGTGAAGTCGGCGAGTTGCTTGCGTCCGGCGAAGTAGTCCTTCGACAACGGCGGTCGCTCGTAGGGCAGGTGCTCCTCCGCGCCGATGAGCAGGATGCGCCCGGGAAAGTCGCGGGCGCGCAGTTCCTCTGCCAGCTTGGCGCCGGCCAGACCCGCGCCGACGATCAGAAACGTTTCCTCACCCGACATCGTGGTGCCTCCGCTGTGATGCGTGCCGGACCTGCTTCCCGGCTCCGACGTTACGGCTACCGCCCGCACTACGGCCCGGTTCAGGAAGAATCGTCGACGGGGCCGTGTTGAACATGCTTGTAGTTGTCCGGCCCGTACGAACTCTTGTGAGGAGATCTCTTGAGCGACCTGACCGCCGCGTCCTCGACCGGCAAGGACATCGCCGACTTCTGGTTCGATCCGTTGTGCCCGTGGTGCTGGATCACCTCGCGCTGGATCCTCGAGGTCACGAAGGTGCGCGACATCGAGGCGCGTTTCCACGTCATGAGCCTGGCCGTGCTGAACGAGGGGCGCGACCTGCCGGAGGAGTACGCCGAGCTGATGACGAAAGCCTGGGGCCCGGTGCGCGTCGCGATCGCTGCGGCGCAGAAGTACGGCGACGACATCCTCTCCCCGCTGTACACGGCGATGGGCACCCGCATCCACAACGAGGGCAACAAGGACTTCGCGGACGTGATCGCCGCGTCGCTCGCCGAACTCGACCTCGACGCCTCGCTGGCCGAGGCCGCCGACAGCGACGCCTACGACGAGGCTCTGCGCACGAGCCATCACGCCGGCATGGACAAGGTGGGCCAGGACGTCGGTACCCCGACGATCCATGTCAACGGCATCGCCTTCTTCGGGCCCGTCCTGTCGAAGATCCCGCGCGGGGAAGAGGCCGGCAAGGTATGGGACGGTGTGGTTGCCCTCGCGTCCTACCCGCACTTCTTCGAGCTCAAGCGCAGCCGCGACGAGGAGCCCGACTTCTCCTGACCGGGCACCGCCGTGGCGCTCGGTAGAGTGCAACGGCGTGTCGAACGATCATGTGGTCCGGCCGGCGACGGTGCACGATGTCGAGAAGGCGACGGCAACGCTCGGACGAGCGTTCCGCGACTATCCGTTCACCCGCTACACCGTCGACGGCCGGGACCACGAGACCCGGGTCCGCGACCTCCAAGGGCTCTTCCTCGCCGAGATCGGCATGCGCTGCGGCGAGGTATGGGTCTCCGACGACGTCGACGCCGTGGCCGTCTGGACGACGCCCGGCTCCACCGGACTCGAGGAGGCGTTCACGTCCGTCTCCGATCGGGTGACGGAGCTGCGGGGTGATCGTGCCCGCGCCGCCGAACTGGCCGAGCAGGCCACCGCGGAACTGCAACCGAGCGAGCCAGGGTGGTTCCTGGCCACGGTGGGCGTCGATCCCGCCTCGCAGGGGCGCGGCCTGGGACGGGCCGTCCTCGAACCAGGACTTCGCGCGGCCGAGCGGCAGGGGGTCGCGGCCTGTCTGGAGACCTCCTCGGAGGCGAACGTCGCGCTCTACGAACGTCTCGGATTCGTCGTTACCGGTGTCGTGGAGCTGCCGGACGGCGGCCCGAAGGTCTGGGCGATGCGCCGCTGACCTGCCGGGGCGGGGTTCGCCACGCTCGGGACCGAAGGTCGCAACGCTCCGCCGTACAGACTTGTGCTCACTCCGAATTCGATTCTCGGCTTCGGGTCGGGCGCGGACTACCGTGATGCATCACGGCTCGCGGCCTCCGGACTGCCAGCGGCACCCACCCGCCGCGCTACGGTGCCCTCCGACCCGCCCCCGGCGTGGTGCCCTCTGACCCGCCCCCGGCGTGGTGCCCTCTGACCCGCCCCCGGCGGGGTGTGCTCCGACCCGCCCCTCGCACGGCGAACGGCGCGTGCGGGCGAGCGGACGAGTCTCGTTAGACTCGGCCCATGCGCGTTTACCTGGGAGCCGACCACGCGGGCTTCGAACGGAAGAATGAGATCATCGAGCACCTGAAGAAGAACGGCCATGAGCCGATCGACTGTGGTGCGTTCGAGTACGACGCCCTCGACGACTACCCGGCCTTCTGCATCGAGGCTGCTCGGCGCACCGTCGCCGACGAGGGCAGCCTCGGTATCGTGCTCGGTGGCAGCGGTAACGGCGAGCAGATCGCCGCCAACAAGGTGCGAGGTGCGCGCTGCGCCCTCGCCTGGAGCGTCGACACCGCCAAGCTTGCGCGCGAGCACAACAACGCGCAGCTCATCGGCATCGGTGGCCGCATGCACAGCCTCGAGGAGACCCTCGCGATCGTCGACGCCTTCCTGTCGACCGAGTGGTCGAACGAGGAGCGTCACCAGCGCCGTATCGACATCCTCGCCGAGTACGAGAAGACCGGCGAGGCTCCGGCAGTTCCCGGCGCACCTGCCTGATCCGTGCCCGAAGGACACATCCTGCACCGGCTTGCCCGGCTGCACCACGAGTGGTACTCGGGTGCGCCGGTGCGGGTGTCCAGTCCGCAGGGGCGGTTCGCCGACGGTGCCGCCGCCGTGGACGGGCGCGTCCTGACCCACGCGGACGCGTGGGGCAAGCATCTCTTCCACCACTACGAGGGCGGTCTCGCCGTCCACGTGCACCTCGGTATCTACGGTGAGTTCACCGACCGCGAGTTGCCGCTCGGCGAACCGGTCGGACAGGTGCGGATGCGGATGATCGGCGCGCGCCACGGCAGCGACCTGCGTGGTCCGGCGGCGTGCGAGGTGCTCACCCCCGGCGAGGTCGAGGCGATCGAGGCCCGGCTCGGTCCAGACCCGCTGCGACCCGACGCCGATCCCGAGCGGGCATGGCACCGTATCGGCAGATCACGCACCGCGATCGGCGCGTTGCTCATGAACCAGGCCGTCATCGCCGGCGTCGGCAACGTCTACCGCGCAGAAGTGCTCTTCCGTCACGGCATCCACCCGGAACGTCCGGGAAACAAGCTGTCCCGCAGAGAGTTCGACGCGATCTGGGCCGACCTCGTCGAACTGATGAACGTCGGTGTGGAGCACGGGCGCATGCACGTCGTGCGACCCGAACACGACCACGGCGCACCGGCCTACGCCAAGAACAGGCCCCGGACGTACGTCTACCGCCGTGCCGGCGAACCCTGCCGGATCTGCGGGACTCCCGTTCTGCACTCGGTCATGCAGGCGCGGAACCTGTTCTGGTGCCCGGTCTGTCAGCCGAGCTGACCCGACTCAGCTGACCCGACTCAGCTGACCCGACTCAGCAGATCCGACTCAGAAATCGAAGCCCCCGAAATCGAATCCGCCGCCGTCTCCGCCACCGAAGTCGCCGCCACCGAAGTCGTCACCGCCTCCGTACTCGTCGCCCCCGCCGTACTCGTCACCACCGCCGAAGTCGTCGCCGGCACCTGTCTCCGCCGACGGATCACCGACACCGGATTCGAATGCCTGCGCGTCGTAGGGGACACCGGCCATCCCGGCGAACATCGTCGAGAAGAGCAGCATCGAGCCGACGCCCCACGCGCCCGCGACCAGGGCGGGCTTCCACCACGGCTCCGAATACCAGCCCGCAGGGACAGGCCGGCCCGCGACGCGGCCGCCGGGGTAGTAGTTCGGCGTCGCGGAGGACGGTGACGGCGACGCGGCGATGGTGCGGCCCTCGAAGTCGACGGTGCGCTTCTCGGTGACCTCGCCGGCGGACTTCTGTCCGTCGAGCGTTGGGATCTCCGGCCCCGGGTCCATGCCCATCGCCAGGCGCGCAGCTCGGATGTAGTACAGACCTTCGAGCGCGGTCTGTTTCGCGAGACGCGCCTGCATCGGCGAGTTCGCCTGCTCGATCTGGGAGCCTGCGGCGGTGAAGCGCTCGGAGGCGTCCGCCAGCGCCTGACGCGAGGCGTCGTCGGTGCCGGTCAGGTTGTAGATTTGGCCGCCGAGACGCTCGATCGCCTGCCGTGCGTCGGCCTTGGCGTTGTCGAGGGTGACGGTGCGGTGACGGGTGGTGCTCTTCTGGGAGCGGGAGACGAAGTACACCACGGCACCGACGGCGGCGAGGATGAGCAGAAGTTCCACGGGCCGATCCTTCCGGTGGGGGAGGGTCCTGTCCTCCAGCGTACCGACGCGGGGAGTCACTCCCCGAGGACCGCGCGCATCCCTTCCTGCAGGCACGAATCGAACGAATCGCGGTTGGGGACGACCGTGGGGTCCACCGCCAGGCCCATGCAGCAGGTGTCGCGATAGGACATCGCCGACGCGGTCATCATCGCGCCGTCGGCCGCACCGAAGCCGTAGTACCGCTCGATCTTCGCGCCGCCGACGTAGAGCGGCGCGTGGGAACCGGGGAGCGTGGACACCACCACGTCCCGCGGACCGACGGCGATGTCGGAGTGTGCTCCGGCGGAGGACGGGAACGAGATGTCGATGCGTCGCATGAGATCGACCGTGTCCATCGCGTGGATGTCCGCCTCGTCCTCGGGTGCCATAGGCACCGCCCCGCCGTCCGGCCCGGGGACGACGACACGCAGATCGTCGATCGAGCGGCCGTGCCGCCGCCGGTACTCGCTGCACGCGAGGAGCATCGCAGTGGAGAACCCGCTCGACACGCGGCAGCCCGCGCGTTCGCAGGCGTGACGCAGGGCGGCGAGATCCGCGTCGAGTACGTGCAGTCGCGGCGCGCGGGGTGCGGGCTCCTCGTGGTCGCCGGTGCGTCCGAGCAGGGCGTTGATCAATCCGGTGCCCAGCGAGGTGAACATGTGCGCCGCGGTGCGGAACGACTCGACGCCCTGTTCGGACACCGATCTCGCCCACGACAACATGGACTCGGACTGACCGGGTGAGGGTGCCGAGCCGAGATGCCGGAGCCGGATCACCAGCGCCGACTGGCCACCGCCGAGGCCGTCGAGCAAGGTCAGTTCCCAGCGCGGGTGCCGGAGACCCGAGGGGTCGGGGGCCGTGCGGGCGTAGGCGAGTACCTCCTCGAAAGTCGCCGGGGCGGGCAGGGCGACCCGCTCGAGATGCCACGGCGGATCCGAGTCGGGATGCCCGGCGCGGCGCGGCGGATCGAGCCCGAACGGCAGTTCCACCACCCGGTGCCGGAAACTGGGCGACTCGTGGTTGCCGGGCGCGAGCACGGCGGCGACCCGATCCCAGTCGGGGGTGGCATCGAGAAGGACCGCGGCGACGACGGAGGAGCCGGGAGAGAGGGCCCGAGGGAGGTCGTCGGAGGTGTCCTTCACAAGAGGGACGGTCTCATATCGTGAACGACGCACACCCCTGCTTGACTCTCGCTTTGCACTATCGAGTCGAAAAGGTGACACGTCGTTGCTGGATTCGGGATCTCCCCAAGTGCCGGTTCTCACCTCCGTGAGCGCCCTTTCCGGCGTACCACCACCGCTGCGCCCAGACCCGCTGCGGCGATCCACGGTGCGCCGGAGACGAACGGATCGAGCCACTGGTGGTTGACGTCGGCACGCGAACTCCGCCGCCTCGACGCCCCGCCGTGCGCGGTGATCTCCGACCGGATCCCGCTCTCGGTCACGGGATTGTCGGGACGGCCCTGCATCAGGGCCCGGACCCGGCTCTCGGCGACGTCGATGCGGTCGGCGCCGATCAGGAGCAACCAGTGCGCGGCGCGGCCTTCGCTGTAGCGGCGGTAGGCGTGCCTGCGCACGACGCCGGACAGTCCCTTCAGCGGCGCCGTGATGCCGAAGACCGGGGTGACGAAGGCATGCTCGATCGAGCGTTCGCGGGTCTCGTACCCGGGCTGGCGTTCGGGGAAGTCCCAGTGCGCGCCGGTCGTCTCAGGTGCGAAGCGTTCCTTCGGCACCGAGGGCCGATCGCGAGGATCCAGGTCGACTCCCCATCCGGGGATGCGGGCGCGCAGTTGGTCGGGGGTCTCCGGGGGTTCGGGCTTGTCTGCGGTGTAGGCCATGGCGGATCCTCCTCAACTCCCGTCGGCGACGATGATCGGCTTGATGCACCTGTCGAGCTTCGACGAGAACATGTGGTAGGCCTCGGGGATGTGTCCGAGCGGGACACGGTGCGTGACGATGTCGTTCGGCTTCAGATAGCCGTTGCGGACGTGCTCGAACAGACGGGGCCACTGACGTTTGACGGGGCACTGGTTCATCCGCAAGGTCAGCCCCTTGTTGAGTGCGTCACCGAACTTCACGGCACTGAAGATCGGGCCGTAGGCGCCCACCACCGAGACGGTGCCGCCCTTGCGGACACCGTCGATGGCCCAGTTCAGCGCGACCGGCGAGCCACCTTGCATCTTCAGTTTCGCGGCCGTGACGTGCTGCAGGAAGTTGCCGTCGGCCTCCGCCCCGACCGCATCGATGGCGACGTCCGCTCCGAGATGACCGGTGATCTTCTTCAGGTGGACGATGATGTCGTCGTACTCCGCGAAGTTGTAGGTCTCGGCGTGAGCGAAGGTCCGGGCCTTCTCCAGCCGGTACTCGAGGTGGTCGATCACGATGACCCGGCCGGCACCCATGAACCAGGCGGACTTCGCCGCGTACAGGCCCACCGGTCCGGCGCCGAAGACCACGACCGTGTCGCCCTCGACGATGTCACCCAGCTGTGCACCGAAGTAGCCGGTCGCGAGGGCGTCGGTGAGCATCAGGGCGTCCTCGCCGTCCATCCAGTCGGGCACGATCGTTGGGCCGACGTCGGCGAACGGCACCCGCACGAACTCGGCCTGGCCGCCGTCGTAGCCGCCGCAGGTGTGCGAGTAGCCGTAGATGCCGCCGACCGCGGTGGCGTTGGGGTTGACGTTGTGGCAGTTGGAGTACAGGCCGCGCGCGCAGAAGAAGCACGACCCGCAGAAGACGTTGAACGGGACCATGACCCGGTCGCCGGGTTTCAGGCTCTGCACCGACGGCCCGACCTCGTGGACCACCCCGACGAACTCGTGACCGAAGGTCGTACCGACGCGGGTGTCGGGCATCATCCCGTGGTAGAGGTGCAGGTCGGAACCGCAGATCGCCGCCAACTCGACGCGCACGATGGCGTCGTTGGGGTGCTCGATCCGGGGAATGTCCTTCTCTTCGACGCGGACCCGATAGGGGCCGCGATAGACCATCGCGCGCATACGTGCTCCCTCGTCCTGGCTCGTGTGGTCGCGAATACCCGAGGGAAGGCGCTCCAAACGGCAGGTCGCGGGATCAGAGCGCGGGGACGTCCGGGGCGGGATGGGCTCCGCCGGACAGTGGAGGGGTCTGCGGTCCGGCGACGAACGCCCGGTGGAGCGCGTCGACGACGTCGGCGACGGCGTGACGGCGGGCGAACGCGCGTCGCTGCAGCATCGCCCCGGTGCCGCGGGCGAGGATCGCCTCCCACATCGCCACCGCGCACCGGCGGTCGCCGGCCTCCTCGAGTCGGGGGCCGATGTACCGGAGGAAGGCGCGGAAGGACTGCTGCGCGGTGGTGGGCCGCCCGGTGAACACGTCGACGGCACGTCCGGTCGGCCCCTCGCGAGCAGCGCACAGGTACGCGGCGTGGACGACCTCGTCGGCGACCGGAGGAGCAGTGATGCCCGCCCGGACCTCTCGTTCGGCGGTGGCGACGAGCGCGCGGACGAGCATCGCCAGGAGAACAGTCTCGTCGACGGTCGCCGGCACGTCGCTCACCCGGATCTCGACGGTGGGCAGATGCGCCGAGGGACGCACGTCCCAATAGACCATGCCCGGATCGAGGATGTTGCCGCTCTCGATCATCATGGCGACGATCGCGTCGTAGTGATCCGCCGACGTGAACCGCGGGGGAGGACCCGCGCACGGCCACCGGGAGGCCATGATCGCCCGCCAACTGGCGTACCCGGTGTCGCGGCCCCGATGGATGGGCGAGTTGGCCGTCGCGGCCAGCAGGGTGGGCAACCATACCCGGACGTGATTGCACACCAGGACGGCGGTTTCGCGGTCCGCGACACCGACGTGGACGTGGCAGCCGCAGACCTCCTGCTCCTCGGCGAGACGTCCGTACCGCTCGGCCATCGTCCGGTAGCGCGGCACATCCGTCACGGACGCGAGCTTCTGGAGCGTGGGCGACACACCCGACGCGAGCAGACCCGCGTGCGCCTCCCGCGCGGCCGCGGCTGCGACGGTCCGGCCCTCGACGACACGCGCGCGCAACTCGGCCGAGCTGCGGCAGACCGGTGTGTTCACCTCGACCTGGATGCGTTTGAGCTCGTAGTCCATGTCGAGTCCGAGCCGGGCGGCTGCGGCCACGACGAGGTCGTTGCTCGCGGTCAGCCGTTCGGAGGTCGGGTCGACGAGGAAGAACTCCTCCTCGACGCCGACGGTCGGAGCGGGGGTCGGGGGCATGTCCGGAGTCGGTCTGTGGCGCCGAGGCATCGTTGCCTCCCTGCATAGCGAGGCGCCGTCGGTACAGCCGGCGCCGTCGTTGACGCCGGCGCCTTCTCGACCGACCGCTGACCTACGGGGGTGAGACGACGATACTCGGATTTCACACCGGAGAACGGCATTCGATGGTGGAGAGGGACCGACCGGAGGTGGGGCGGGGCCGGTCCCTCCACATCCCCTACGGTGTCATCCGACGACGCCCCACCCGTTCGCGGTCGCGTCCGCTGGAGGGACGCGACGAGGAATCACGACGCGGTGGTTCGTGCGGTCGTCGGAATGCGGATGAGCTGGGCCGGACGGGACGGTCCGGAACGACGAAGCCCGCCGGTGCTGTGTGCACCCGGCGGGCTTCCTCCGTGGAGGGGATGACGGGAATCGAACCCGCGTAGCCAGTTTGGAAGACTGGGGCTCTACCATTGAGCTACATCCCCGTTGCGCCTGCAGCGCCGGTGTCGACCGGTGCTGCGGCTTGCGAGATGAGACTGTACCGGACCTCGCTTTGGATTTCATAATCGGGGGGCCGTAGGATTCTGCGATGGGTCCCGCGGTCGGATGCGGTGCCTTCACGACCGGGATGTGGCGCAGCTTGGTAGCGCATCCGCTTTGGGAGCGGAGGGTCGCAGGTTCGAATCCTGTCATCCCGACCAGATCGAACAGCGTCAGCGCGCTCAGTAGTGACACGAACGACCGACAAGAGAGCACGACAGAAGGAGCATGTCCGTGAAGAGCACCGTCGAGCAGCTGAGCCCGACGCGAGTCCGTATCAATGTTGAGGTGCCCTTCGAGGAGCTCCAGCCTGATTTCGACCGCGCTTTCAAGGCCCTCGCCGGCCAGGTCCGCATCCCGGGCTTCCGCCCCGGTAAGGCACCTCGCAAGATCCTCGAGGCCCGCGTCGGCCGCGGAGCCGTCCTGGACCAGGTCATCAACGAGGCCATCCAGAGCCGCTACAGCGAAGCCGTGACCGCGAACGACGTCAAGGTCATCAGCCAGCCCGAGATCGACGTCACCAAGCTCGAGGACAACGTCGAGTTGGCGTTCACCGCCGAGGTCGACGTGCGTCCCGAGATCACCCTCCCCGATTTCTCCGAGATCGCCGTCACCGTCGATCCCGTCGAGATCACCGACGAGGACATCGCCGAGCAGCTTCTGTCGCTGCGTCAGCGCTTCGGCACCCTGACGGGTGTCGAGCGTCCGGTGCAGGACGGCGACTTCGTCTCCATCGACCTGTCCGCGACGGTCGACGGCAACGAAGTTCCCGAGGCCGCCACCGAGGGCCTGTCGCACGAGGTCGGCTCCGGCCAGCTCATCGACGGACTCGACGAGGCGATCATCGGCCTGTCCGCCGGCGAGTCGAAGGAGTTCACCTCCACGCTGGTCGCCGGCGAGTACGCCGGTAAGGAAGCCGTCGTCACCGTCAAGGTCAACACCGTCAAGCAGCGCGAGCTGCCCGAGGCCGACGACGAGTTCGCGCAGCTCGCGAGCGAGTTCGACACCATCGGCGAGCTCGAGGCCGACCTCCGCGAGCGCGTCCAGCGCGTCAAGCAGGTCGAGCAGGCCGGCCAGATCCGCGACAAGGTCCTCGAGGTTCTCCTCGAGACCGTCGACATCCCGGTTCCCGAGGCTGCCGTCCAGGCCGAGGTCGACAGCGCGCTGCACGACGCGATCCACGAGCTCGATCACGACGAGACCAAGCTGAACGAGCTGCTCGAGGCCCAGGGTTCGAGCCGCGAGGAGTTCGACAAGGAAGCACGCGAGTCCGCCGAGCGTTCGGTGAAGACCCAGCTGCTCCTCGACGCGATCGCCGAGGCGGAGAACACCACGGTCGAGCAGCAGGAGCTGACCGAGCGCATCTTCTTCCAGGCGCAGCGCTACGGCATCCCGCCGGAGCAGTTCATCCAGCAGATCAGCCAGGCCAACCAGCTCGGTGCCGTCTTCGCCGACGTCCGCCGCGGCAAGGCGCTCGGCACCGTCGTCGATCGCGCCAACGTGACCGACACCACGGGTGCGACCGTCGACACCGCCGAGCTGTTCGGCACCAAGAAGGACGATGACGCCGAGGGCGAGAACGCCGAGGCGGAGACCACCGAGGACTCGGCCTCCGAGTAGTCGGGCGACCCGCGGAGATTCGAAACCCCAGGGGCCACGAATTTCCGCTTTCAGCGAAGAGGGGCGGCACCGGGCATCCGGTGCCGCCCCGTTTCGTTAGTGTCAGTGTCAGCAACCCACGATCGACGAGAAGGCAGGTACCCGTGACTCCTCAGAATCCGGCGACATCCATCGGTCCCGCGATGACCTCGGCCACTGCTGGGCTGAACCTCAGCGACTCGGTGTACGAACGCCTGCTCCGCGAGCGCATCATCTTCCTGGGCACCCAGGTCGACGACGACATCGCGAACAAGCTGTGCGCGCAGATCCTTCTGCTGTCGGCCGAGGACCCCACCCGCGACATCTCCCTGTACATCAACTCACCGGGCGGTTCGGTCACCGCCGGTATGGCGATCTACGACACGATGAAGTTCGTCGAGTGCGATGTCGCGACCTTCGCGATGGGTCTCGCCGCCTCGATGGGTCAGTTCCTGCTCTCCGCCGGTACCAAGGGCAAGCGTTACGCACTCCCGCACGCGCGGATCATGATGCACCAGCCGTCCGCAGGCATCGGTGGTACGGCGAGCGACATCGCGATCATGGCGGAGCAGTTCGCACACACCAAGCGCGAGATGGCCGAGCTCATCGCGGAGCACACGGGCCAGTCGGTGGAGCAGATCACCAAGGACTCCGACCGCGACCGCTGGTTCACGGCGCAGCAGGCGCTCGAATACGGCTTCGTCGACCACGTCGTCTCCCGGGCGCAGCAGGCCGGCGGCACCGCCAACTAGGTCCCGGCCCGATCTGCCCTCACACCACCGAATTCTTGGAGAAGCGATGACCAACATGTTCGATCCGCGCCAGCTCGGCGGCGCCGCTCCTGCCTCGCCCGCGAGCCGCTACATCCTCCCGTCGTTCATCGAGCACTCGAGCTACGGCGTCAAGGAATCCAACCCGTACAACAAGCTGTTCGAAGAGCGCATCATCTTCCTCGGCGTCCAGGTCGACGACGCGTCCGCCAACGACGTGATGGCCCAGCTGCTGGTGCTCGAGTCGCTCGATCCCGACCGCGACATCACCATGTACATCAACTCGCCGGGTGGTTCGTTCACCTCGCTCATGGCGATCTACGACACCATGCAGTACGTCCGCGCCGACATCACCACGGTGTGCCTCGGGCAGGCGGCATCCGCCGCGGCCGTCCTGCTCGCCGCCGGCACCCCCGGCAAGCGTCTGGCGCTGCCCAACGCTCGCGTGCTCATCCACCAGCCCGCGACGGGTGGCATCCAGGGACAGGTCTCCGACCTCGAGATCCAGGCCGCCGAGATCGAGCGCATGCGTACCCTCATGGAGAACACGCTCTCGAAGCACACCGGTAAGGATCCCGAGCAGATCCGCAAGGACACCGATCGGGACAAGATCCTCACGGCGGAGCAGGCCGTCGAATACGGTCTGATCGACCGGGTCCTCGAGTACCGCAAGCTCTCGGCCCAGAAGTAGAACGTCGCAGGCGGTTCCGGAAGGCACGGTGCCTTCCGGAACCACCGACGCCGGGACTGTGATCGCCGACACATGTTGTGGTGTACAAATATGACCGGAAACGCGCAGAACCGGTCGACCTGCGCGCCGACATCCGGGTACGGTCGATCAAAGGGCCCGCTCCCCGGGACCGCCCCGTGTGGTGGTTGCGGGACCGGTTGCACGCACACGAGGAAGTAGGGACCTGACTGATGGCACGTATCGGTGACGGCGGAGATCTGCTCAAGTGCTCCTTCTGCGGAAAGAGCCAGAAGCAGGTCAAGAAGCTCATTGCGGGCCCCGGTGTCTACATCTGCGACGAGTGCATCGATCTCTGCAACGAGATCATCGAGGAGGAGCTGGCCGAGACCAGCGAGGTCAAGCTCGACGAGCTGCCCAAGCCGGCCGAGATCCGCGACTTCCTCGACAACTACGTGATCGGCCAGGACGACGCCAAGCGCACGCTGGCCGTGGCGGTCTACAACCACTACAAGCGCATCCAGGCCGGCGACAAGGGTCGCGACTCCCGCGGTGAGACGGTCGAACTCGCGAAGTCCAACATCCTGCTTCTCGGCCCCACCGGTTGTGGCAAGACCTACCTCGCGCAGACGCTCGCGAAGATGCTCAACGTGCCCTTCGCCATCGCCGACGCCACCGCACTGACGGAGGCCGGCTACGTCGGTGAGGACGTCGAGAACATCCTCCTCAAGCTCATCCAGGCCGCCGACTACGACGTCAAGCGCGCCGAGACCGGCATCATCTACATCGACGAGGTCGACAAGATCGCCCGCAAGAGCGAGAACCCGTCGATCACTCGCGACGTGTCGGGCGAGGGCGTGCAGCAGGCGCTGCTGAAGATCCTCGAAGGCACCCAGGCATCCGTCCCGCCGCAGGGTGGTCGCAAGCATCCGCACCAGGAGTTCATCCAGATCGACACCACGAACGTGCTGTTCATCGTGGCGGGTGCATTCGCGGGTCTCGAGAAGATCGTCTCCGACCGCGTCGGCAAGCGCGGCATCGGCTTCGGCGCCGAGGTTCGGTCGAAGGCCGAAATCGACACCACCGACCACTTCGCCGACGTCATGCCCGAGGACCTCATCAAGTTCGGCCTGATCCCGGAGTTCATCGGTCGCCTGCCGATCCTCGCGTCGGTGACCAATCTCGACAAGGAATCACTCGTCCAGATCCTGTCGGAGCCGAAGAACGCTCTGGTCAAGCAGTACGTGCGCCTGTTCGAGATGGACGGCGTCGAACTCGAGTTCTCCCAGGACGGACTCGAAGCGATCGCCGACCAGGCGATCCTCCGTGGCACCGGCGCCCGCGGGCTCCGCGCCATCATGGAGGAGGTGCTCCTGCCCGTGATGTACGACATCCCCAGCCGCGACGACGTCGCCAAGGTCGTGGTCACCGCCGAGACCGTCAACGACAACGTCCTTCCGACGATCGTGCCGCGCAAGACCGATCGGGAACGGCGCGACAAGACCGCCTGATTCCGAAGACCCTTCGGAACTGCACGAGCGCCTCGGCACGAAAGTGCCGAGGCGCTCGTCGTCGTTGGCGGTCGAATCCGGTCCGTCGGTGGATCAGCGCAGTGTGATGGTCCCGCCGTCGACCATGAGTGTCTGGCCCGTCATGTAGGACGCATCCTCACTGGCCAGAAAGACCGCGACACGGCCGATATCGGCCTGCGGGTCACCGAAGCGGTGCATCGGGGTCTTCGCCAGTAGCGCCTCCTCGACGCCGGGGTTGGCCGCGATGTACGCCTCGACGCCCTCGGTCAGTGCCAGAGGCGAGATGACGTTGACATTGATGTCCTCCGCGGCCCATTCGTTCGCCGCGACCCGGCTGATCGCCCGGATCGCTTCCTTCGCAGCGGCGTACGAACTCTGCGTGGCGCTCCCGTCGATCCCGGCTCCCGACGCGAAGTTGATCACCGACCCCTTGTTCGCGGCGAGCTGGGCGTGCGCTGCCTTCATCAATCGGAAGGTCGGATAGAAGCCCGTGCCGAACGACAGGTCGAGCATCTCCTGTGTGGTCTCGAGCAGTGGCGCCTGCTGGGACGCGTGCGCGTTGTTGACGAGCACGTCGAGCTTTCCGAAATGCTCGACGGCGTCCGCGACGATCGTCTCGGCGCTCGACTCGTCGGAGATGTCCGCGTACAGGAATTTCCCGGCTTCGCCGACCTCGGCTTCTAGGGCTTCACCCGCGGGCCGGTCGATGTCGACGAACAGGACGCGGGCACCCTCGTCCACGAATGCTCTGACGATGCCGCGCCCGATCCCTCCGGCGCCACCGGTGACGATCGCAACCTTGTCTGCAAGTCTCATGGCGTGCTCCCTTCGTGGGTCCGGTGTCAAGCGATCAGTCGACGGCCAGCGCGGCCTTCTCGAGTTCCGCGATGCTGTAGGCGGCGTAGGTCTCGTACGGGCCGCGGCCGGTGAAGTACGACGAGAGCTGCTCGTCGAGTTCCTCGACCGTGAATGCCGAACCGGCGGCGTCGAAGCGGTTCTCGACGGTGGGTGCGGCCATGAGCGCGACCATCTTGCCGTACACCACGAACACCTGTCCGGTGATCTCCGAGGACGCCGGTGAGGCGAGGTAACGCACGAGGGTGGCCACGCGCTCCGGCGCCAGGGGATCGAGTCCGGTCGTGGCGCCGGCCTCGCCGAAGGCCTCAGCGGTCATCGCGGTGCGTGCGCGGGGGCAGATCGCATTCGCGGTGACGCCGTATCGCGCCAGCCCCTGCGCCGTGGACAGTGTCAGAGCCGTGATGCCTGCCTTCGCAGCGGAATAGTTCGGCTGTCCGGCGGAACCGAAGAGGAAGGCCTCCGACGAGGTGTTGACGACGCGGCCGTAGACCGGTCCACCCGCAGCCTTGCTCGCCTGACGCCAGTGCACCGCCGCCGCATGTGAGGTGGCGGCATGGCCCTTGAGGTGCACTCGGATCACGTCGTCCCAGTCGGACTCGGTGAGGTTGAAGATCATCTTGTCGCGGATGATGCCCGCGTTGTTGACGAGGATGTCGAAGGACCCGAATGCCTTGACCGAGTCCTCGACGAGGCGACCGCCGAGAGCCCAGTCGGACACGTCGCCGGTGACGGCGATGGCCTGGCCTCCCGACGCGACGATTTCCTCTGCCACCTCGTGCGCCGCGTCGCCCATGTCGTTGACGACGACGGCGGCACCGGCCTCGGCGAGGGCGAGGGCTTCGGCGCGGCCCAGGCCGGCCCCGGCGCCGGTCACGACCGCCGCGCGTCCGGCCAGACTTACGGATTCACCCATGGAACGTCTCCTGTTCGATTGCGGCGGTTCGTCAGTGCACCGCGCCGGAATTAGTATTCATTCTAGTCTCGGGTGGTGGTCGGTCCACCCACGGGACAGGTCCCACTGGCCGGGATCAGGCGGGATACGAGACGTGCCCACCTGGAACGTTCGTCGCCGGCAGTGGTCGATGCGCCACCGGTCGTGAAGGGGAGGAGCCGAGCATGCCCAGACTTGCGGAGGCCCGGGACGCCGCAGAACCGAGTTCGGCGGAACAGCATGCGCGATACGGCAGGATCATCGATGCTGCTGCGCACCTGGGTGCGATGAAGGATCTCGAGCGCGTCCGGATGCAGGAGGTCGCCGAACTCGCCGGTGTCGCCATCGGGACCCTCTACCGCTACTTTCCGTCCAAGACCCATCTGTTCGTCGCGGTCATGGTGGATCGGATCGATCGGATGGGAATCCACCTCTCCAGGCGCTCGCAGTCGTCCTCGTCGCCTGTCGACGTCGTATACGACGCGTTGCTGCAGGCCACCCGGGCGCTTGTGCGCACTCCGTTGCTGGCGAACGCGATGATCCGATCCGCCGCGTCGTCGAACGCCGCCACCATTCCCGACGTGGCGAAGATCGACCAGCACTTCGACGGACTGCTCCTGGCCGCCGCGGGTATCGCGGAACCCACGGTGCGGGACGCAACCGTCGTGCGGTTGGTTGTGGCACTGTGGTTCGGTCTCGTCCAGTCCGCGCTCAACGGGCGGATATCGATCCCCGAGGTCGAGTCCGATCTGCGTGTCGCGTGCGACCTTCTGCTGGTCGATCTGCCCGCCGGTACGCGCTGACGGGCGATTCCCGAAGGCCACATTCCGCAAGGCCGGTCCCGCTCGGTGGGACCGTGCGGGAAACTGCGACCACCGTTACTAGAATAAATTTCAATAACGTCGAGAGCTGGGAGTAGGCATGAGCAAGGTCGTCATCGTGGAGGCCGCGCGGACGCCGATCGGTCGTCGTCGCGGACAGCTGGCCGGGGTCCACCCCGCGGTGTTGCTCGGTGCCGCCCAGAAGGCCGTTCTCGACCGCACCGGACTGCCTGCCGACCAGGTCGGTCAGCTCGTCGGGGGCGCCGTGACCCAAGCGGGGGAGCAGTCCAACAACGTGACCCGCCAGGCCTGGCTCCACGCAGGTCTCCCGTACACGACCGCCGCGACCACCATCGACTGCGCATGCAGTTCGTCGCAGCAGGCGGTCCACATGGTGGCCGGACTGATCGCGTCCGGGCAGATCGACGCGGGAATCGGATGCGGCGTCGAGGTGATGAGCCGGGTGTTCCTCGGTCAGGCCAACGCACCGGGCACCGGCAACCCCTATCCGGACGACTGGTCGATCGACATGGGTGACCAGTTCACTTCCGCCGAACGGATCGCCCACAAGCGCGGCATCAAGCGTGACGACGTCGACGCCCTGGGGCTCCAGTCGCAGCAGCGCGCCGCGGCCGCGTGGGCCGAAGGCCGGTTCGATCGCGAGATCGTCCCGGTGCAGGCGCCGGTCGTGACCAAGGAGGGCGAGCCCACCGGTGAGATCGCGACCGTGACGCGTGACGGAGGTCTTCGCGAAACCACCGCGGAAGGACTCGCCGGTCTCCGGCCGGTCATCGAGAACGGAATCCACACCGCCGGAAACTCCTCCCAGGTCAGCGACGGCGCGGCCGCTGTACTGCTGATGAGCGAGGACAAGGCGCGCGAGGCGGGTCTGCGGCCACGTGCCCGTATCGTCGCGTCGACGCTCGTCGGTTCGGACCCGTACTACCACCTCGACGGCCCCATCGACGCGACTCGCGCGGTACTCGAACGCACCGGAATGTCCTTGTCCGACATCGACATCGTCGAGATCAACGAAGCCTTCGCTTCGGTCGTGTTGTCCTGGGCTCAGGTCCACGGGGCCGACATGAGCAAGGTCAACGTCAACGGCGGTGCCATCGCGCTCGGTCATCCCGTCGGTTCCACCGGCTCGCGACTGATCACCAGTGCACTGCACGAACTCGAGCGTTCGAACCGTTCGACGGCGCTGGTCACGATGTGTGCGGGTGGCGCGATGGCCTCCGCCACCATCATCGAGCGCATCTGACGCCGGACATCTTCTACCCAAAGGACCCGTAATGACTCTGGGATTGAGCGACGAGGACCGCGAACTCCGCGATTCCGTGCGCGGCTGGGCGGCGCGACACGCCACACCCGACGTGATCCGCACGGCCGTCGAAGCGAAGACGGAAGCCCGCCCGACGTACTGGAGCTCGTTCGCCGAACTCGGCATGCTGGGATTGCACCTGCCCGAAGAGGTCGGAGGCGCCGGTTTCGGACTACTCGAAACGGCGATCGTCGCAGAAGAACTCGGACGGGCCATGGTGCCGGGCCCGTTCCTTCCGACCGTGATCGTGTCCGCAGTCCTCGACGAGGCCGGCCGTCGCAGCGAACTCGACGGGCTCGCGGACGGTTCGCTGTTCGGTGCGGTCGCCCTGCAGCCGGGGGACCTGCGCGTGGAGCGCGACGGCGATTCCGTCACGCTCTCGGGAACCTCCGGTGTCGCCCTCGGCGGCCAGGTCGCGGATGTGTTCCTGCTCGCGGCCGACGACGGTGGTGAGCGGGTATTCGTCGTCGTGACCCGCGACCGGGTCGAGGTCACGAACCTGCCCAGCTACGACGTGATCCGCCGCAACGCCGAGATCACCGTGAGCGCCCTGACGTTGTCCGACGGGGACGTGCTGAGATCGGACCCGCATCGGATCGTCGATATCGCCGCGACCTTGTTCGCCGCCGAGGCCGCCGGTCTCGCGGACTGGGCGACCACCACCGCCGCGGACTATGCGCGGGTCCGCAAGCAGTTCGGCCGTGTCATCGGACAGTTCCAGGGTGTCAAGCACACCGTCGCCCGGATGCTCTGCCTCACCGAACAGGCTCGGGTCGTGGCCTGGGACGCAGCGCGAGCGCGGCGCGAGGACGTGCCGGACGACGAGGCGTCGCTGGCCGTGGCGGTCGCCGCGTCCATCGCCCCGGAGGCCGCCTTCCAGGTCACCAAGAACTGCATCCAGGTGCTCGGCGGTATCGGCTACACCTGGGAGCACGACGCGCACCTGTACATGCGCCGCGCGCAGTCCCTCCGGATCCTGCTCGGCTCCACGGCGTCGTGGCGGCGCCGGGTCGCCCACCTCACGCTCGACGGTGCCCGCCGCGTGCTGAGCGTCGATCTTCCGCCCGAGGCGGAACGGATCCGCGCCGACGTCCGTGCCGAACTCGAGCCGGCGAAGTCGCTGGAGAACGCAGCGCGGAAGGCGTATCTGGCGGAGAAGGGCTACACCGCTCCCCACCTGCCCGAACCGTGGGGGAAGGCCGCCGACGCCGTCACGCAACTCGTCGTCGCCGAGGAACTGCGCGCCGCCGAACTCGAACCGCACGACATGATCATCGGCAACTGGGTGGTGCCGACCCTGATCGCGCACGGCAGTACCGAGCAGATCGAGCGATTCGTCCCGCAGTCGTTGCGCGGGGATCTCGTGTGGTGTCAGCTCTTCTCCGAGCCCGGCGCCGGGTCCGACCTTGCGGGCCTGTCCACCAAGGCCGTCAAGGTGGACGGCGGATGGAGGCTCGATGGCCAGAAGGTGTGGACGTCGATGGCGCGGGTCGCGGACTGGGGCATCTGCCTCGCCCGCACCGACGCGGAAGCGCCCAAGCACAAAGGCCTGTCCTACTTCCTGATCGACATCAGGAACACCGAGGGGCTCGACATCCGGCCGCTGCGGGAGATCACCGGCGAAGCCCTGTTCAACGAGGTGTTCCTCGACGGCGTGTTCGTGCCCGACGAGTGCCTCGTCGGCGAGCCCGGGGACGGATGGAAACTCGCCCGTACCACCCTCGCCAACGAACGCGTCTCCCTCTCGCACGATTCGACCTTCGGTGCCGGCTGCGAGACCCTCATGGCGCTCGCGAACGGTATGCCCGGTGGGCCGGACGACGAACAACTCACCGTCCTCGGCAAGGTTCTCGGCGATGCCGCGTCCGGTGGCCTCATGGGTCTGCGTACCGCTCTGCGGTCCCTGGCCGGTGCACAGCCGGGTGCCGAGTCCTCCGTCGCCAAGCTCCTCGGCGTCGAGCACCTCCAGCAGGTCTGGGAGACCGCGATGGACTGGGCCGGTACTGCGTCGTTGCTCGACGACCAGGACCGAACCTCGGCGACCCACATGTTCCTCAACGTGCAGTGCATGTCCATCGCCGGTGGGACGACCAACGTCCAGCTGAACATCATCGGTGAGAGGCTTCTCGGCCTGCCCCGCGATCCCGAGCCCGGAAAGTGACGCCCCATGCCCATCGATACCGATGTCGCGCTCTCCGCTGCGCCCACCGTCCGCGATGCCTCGTGGACCGAACGCGATGTGATCCTCTACCACCTCGGTCTGGGTGCGGGTGTCGACTCGCTCGATCCCGCCGAACTGCGGTGGGTGTACGAGAAGGACCTGCGGGTCCTGCCGACCTTCGCGATGGTCGCCGGTCAGGGTGTCTCTGCCGGTGCGGTGACACAGGCCGGACTGAGCCTGCCGGGAATCGACATCGACCTGCGCAGGATCCTGCACGGTGGCCAGTCCGTCACCGTGCACGCCCCGATCCCGATCTCGGGTTCGGCGACCGTCTCGTCTCGCATCTCCGATGTGTGGGACAAGGGCAAGGCCGCCGTGATCGTGCTCGAACAGTCCGCAGTGGATGCCGACGGAAACCCGTTGTGGACCAGTGCGATGCAGATCTGGGCGCGCGGTGAGGGCGGCTTCGGCGGAGACGCCGGGCCCCATGTGTCGAACGCAGTGCCGGAACGGGACGCCGACAAGACCCTGGTGTCACCTACGAGCACGCAACAGGCACTGGTGTACCGGCTCAGTGCCGACATGAACCCGCTGCACGCGGATCCCGAATTCGCGAAGACAGCCGGTTTCGATCGGCCGATCCTGCACGGACTCGCCTCGTACGGTGTCGTGTGCAAGGCCGTCGTCGACGGTGTGCTCGGTGGAGACCCGACCCGGGTCCGGTCGTTCTCGGTCCGCTTCGCCGGCACGCTGTACCCCGGGGAGACGATCGAGACGGAGGTCTGGCGAGACGGCGACACCCTCACCCTGCTCGCCACATGTCCCGAGCGCGACGGGCAACCGGTGCTCACCCACGCCACGATGGAGATTCGATGAGAGTCGACCCGGACACCCACCCCGTCGTCGGACACGCTCCCGACGGTACGGTTCTGACCTCGGCACCGCAGGACACCGCCGTCGACCGCGCCACCGCCGCCGCGCGGCGCGTGGTGGACGCGTTGCTGCGCACCGACCGTGGCAACGCGAATCTCGAGCGGGTCGCCGAAGAGCTCGACAATATCGCCGAGCACCTCGAGGAACACGCTCCCGAAGTGCGGGAGCGACTGATCGACATGTGGCACGGGGAGGGCGTCACCCGGCACGATCCGGTCACCGGTCCGGAGAACGCGCTCGCTCCGCCGCTGGTGTTGGCCGGTCGCGAAGACGGATCGGTGGAAGGCGTCGTCGAACTGACCTTCCCGTACCAGGGCCCGCCCGGGCACGTGCACGGCGGAGTCTCCGCCCTCCTGCTCGATCACACGCTGGGTGTGGCGAACGCCTGGGCCGGGCGCAGCGGCGCCACCGCACAGCTCAACGTGCGGTACCACCGGCCGACCCCACTGTTCGAGCCGCTGACGATCACCGGTCGTCTGGTCGAACAGGACGGCCGCAAGATCAACACGGTCGGCGAGATCAGGACCGCGGACGGCACGGTGTGCGTGTCCGTGGAGGCGCTGTTCATCGACAGGACGGTTCCCCGTCCTCGCTGACGGCCTGCGCCGCACACGCCGTCGTATCGGAAAGGAACGGCATGGGGAAGTTGGACGGGCGGGTGGCGATCGTCACCGGCGCCGGGATGGGGATCGGCCGCGGATTTCGTCCCGACCGACGTCACCGACCGCGCACAGGTGCACGCCATGGTGGATGCCGCGGTGCGCGAATTCGGCACTGCGCAGCACGACCGTACTGCGGCTCGGGAATGGGCGCCGAAACAGTTGTGCTGCAACGTGATCTGCCCCGGCGTGCAGAGCGCGGCATACCGACGGGTGGCGGCGGCCGACCCGCAGATGGCCGCCACGCAGGCCGCGGCGAACCCGATGGGCCGCATCGGCGACCCTCTCGACGACATCGGCACGGTCGCAGCCTTTCTCGCGAGCGACGACTCCCGCTATCCCACAGGCAACACGCTGTTCGTCGACGGCGGTAGCCACGTCAACGGCGTGCAGTGAGCGCCGAACGTGGACTGACATCCCAACGGAGGATTCATGCTCTCTCGTACTTCCCGGCGTGTGATGGCAGTACTCGCCGCAGCGTCGATGCTCGGCATCACGTCCTGCTCCGACTTCGGCGACGACGCCGAGGAGACTGCCGGGGGACCCGGCTCCCTCGTCACCGAACGCACCCTCACCGGTACGGCGGCGCTTCCCAGCGCGTCGCGAACGCATCTGATCACCTACCTGTCCGATGGTGCCGATCGGCGCCCCACCCTCGTCTCGGGCACGGTCGCGATCCCCGAGGGAGAAGCGCCCGCCGGAGGCTGGCCCGTGATCAGCTGGGCGCACGGCACCACCGGGGTCGGTGACGCCTGTGCGCCGTCCGCGGACACCCCCGGTGGTCCCGCCCACTCCTACATCAGCAGGACGACTGCCATGCTCGACCGGTGGGTCGCAGACGGCTACACCGTGGTCCAGACCGACTACGAAGGCCTCGGCACACCGGGCGGACATCCCTACATGAACGGAGACAGCGCAGCCGACAGTGTCGTCGACATCGTGCGTGCCGCTCGTCAACTCGATCCGGCTATCGGCACCCGATGGATCGCGATGGGACACAGTCAGGGCGGGCACGCCGCGCTGCATGCGGCGGCTCGTGGCACGGAACGCGCCCCTGAACTCGAACTGCAGGGCGCGGTCGCCTTCGCCCCGGGCAGTCGCACGAGTGAGACGGCCGAGTACTACGCGACCGCCGGACCCGCGATCGGTCCGGCGCTCGGCTTCCTGCCGGTGCTGCTGCTCGGAGCGCAGGCGGCGGACCCGAGCATCGACGCCGACGCGATGCTCACCGACGCCTCGCGCCCCTTGCTCGACGCCGCGCGCACCGGGTGCATGGACGACATCCGCGAGGTGGCGAGCACGGTACCGGTGGATCAGGTGTTCGCTCCGGATGCGGACCTCGAACCGCTCCGTGAGTACTACGCCGGTCAGGAGGTCGAACCGCTCACCCTGAGGGTGCCGACGCTCGTCGTGCAGGGAAGCGACGACGCGCTGGTACTGCGTCCGGTCACCGATCAGGTGACCGCGGCGCTGTGCGGCAACGGAGCCGACCTGAGCTATCGGGTATACGACGGAGCCGATCACCGGGCGGTACTCGAGGAGTCCGTCGACGACGTGCGGGCGTTCGTCGACGGAGTACGCGCGGGCGAGGCGCAGGACGGCACGTGCGGTTGATGCCGCCGATCAGTCGGTCTTGATGCGTTCGGGGACGGTGTAGACGTTCATCGTGTCGCCGCGGAGGAAGCCCACGAGGGTGAGGTCGGACTCCGCGGCGAGATCGACGGCCAGCGACGACGGCGCCGAGACCGCCGCGAGCACGGGGATCCCGGCCATGACCGCCTTCTGCACGAGTTCGAACGAGGCGCGTCCGCTCACCATGAGCACGCTGTGCGAGAGCGGCACCCGGTTGTCGGTCAGGGCCCAGCCGATCACCTTGTCGACGGCGTTGTGCCGGCCGACGTCCTCGCGCAGGGCCAGCAGCGCCCCGTCGGGGGTGAACAGTGCGGCCGCGTGCAGACCGCCGGTCGACTCGAAGACCTGCTGGTGCCGACGCAGTGTGTCGGGAAGTTCGGTGAGGGTGTGCGTTCCGATAGAGGTGGTGCCGGCATCCTTCAGTGGATATCGCGTGCGCGTGCGCACCTCGTCGAGCGAGTTCTTCCCGCACACCCCGCACGCGGAGGTCGTCGTGAATGCGCGTCGCCCCGTCCCTTCGGGGACGGTGACGCCGGGCGCGAGGGCGACGTCGAGAACGTTGTAGGTGTTGGCGCCGCTCTCGTCCACCCCGTCGCAGTAGCGAACGGCGGCGATGTCCTCGCGACTGCCGATCATCCCTTCGGCCAGCAGGAATCCGTGGACGAGATCGACGTCGTGACCGGGGGTGCGCATCGTGATGGTGAGCGACTCACCGCCGACCCTGATCTCGAGCGGTTCCTCGACGGCGAGGGTATCGGGACGTCGCGTCGCCCTGTCCGCAGTGATGCGCAGTACCGGTCGACGTGTCGTGACCCGTCCCATCGTCTACCTCCCAGATGCGTGCAGCGGTTCGAGCCGTCGTTCCCGCGGAACCCGGGCAGGGCAGGGATACCCGGGTGGCACAGGTTGTGCACACCGCGGGATGCGGCGTCTCGTCCTCCATACTGCCTGCCCGGACGCAACGGCATCCCCGTCCGGTGAACTGCGGTGGCGTTACACGAAGTTCACCCGCGCCTCGCAGGGACATTACAGAGTGGGTCCACTCTCAGGGGACGGTGATGAATGTGGGTCACCGACTGACGTAGGGGTCGTGAACCCCGGGATCGAACAGGGTGGACTTATATGGAACAGGCACTCGCGGCCGCCGATACCGCCTGGGTTTTGGCGGCGTTCACAGCAGTCGTACTGATGGTTCCGGGCCTGGCGCTGTTCTACAGCGGCATGCTCGGAGTCAAGAGCGCGCTCAACATGATCATGATGGTGTTCGGTGGATTCGCCGTCACGGCCGTCCTGTGGGTGCTGTTCGGTCCGGCCGCCGTGCTCGGTGACAGCGTCGGGGGCCTCGGCCTCATCGGCGATCCCTTCACCGACATCGGTCTGGGCTCGCTGCTCGAGGAGGACCCGGACGGAGGGATGCCCGCCGCACTGACCGCGGCCTTCCACCTCCTCTTCGCAGGCATCACGGTGGCGATCATCGCCGGTGGTGTCGCGGACCGGATGAAGTTCTCGGCGTGGCTGGTGTTCTCGGGCATCTGGGTCGTCCTCGTCTACTTCCCGGTCGCGCACTGGGTCTTCGCCTTCGACGACGAGGAAGCGGGCACGAAGGGCGGATGGATCGCCAACACGCTCGCCGCCCACGACTTCGCCGGCGGCACCGCCGTGCACATGAACTCGGGTGTCGCGGCGCTGGCACTCGCCATCGCACTCGGTCGCCGCCGTGGATTCCCGCACGTGGCACGTCCCCACAACCTGCCCCTCGTCGTGCTCGGTGGCGGAATCCTGCTGTTCGGCTGGTTCGGCTTCAACGGCGGTTCGGCGGGCGGCGCCAACCACACGGCCGGTGTCGTCGTCCTCAACACGCTCGTCGCCGCGATGGCCGGCCTGCTCGGCTGGCTGATCGTCGAACGCATCAAGGAGAAGCACGCGACGACGCTCGGTGCCATCTCGGGCGTGATCGCCGCACTCGTGGGCATCACGCCCGCAGCGAGCCTCGTGTCCCCGCTCGGTGCCCTGCTGATCGGCGTGGTCTCCGGTGCCGTCGGCTGCTTCGCCGTGAGCTGGAAGTTCCGCATGGGCTACGACGACTCACTCGACGTCGTTGCCATCCACCTCATGGGCGGCGTCGTAGGCACCACCCTCATCGCCTTCGTCGCGACGGCCGCCGCGCCGGCCGGTGTCGACGGTCTGTTCTTCGGCGGCGGGATCGACTTCCTCGGACGCCAGATCGTCGCGATGGCCGCGGTGTTCGCCTACTCGTTCGCGGTGACCTTCCTGATCGCGAAGGCGCTCGACAAGATCATGGGCATCCGGGTCGACACCGAGACGGAGATGCGGGGCATCGACGTCCCGGTCCATGGGGAGACGGCCTACGTGATGGACTCGTTCTCACCCACCGGTCCGTCGACGCTGCGTCCCGAGGTGTTCGCCGAGGATCGCGACGTGATCGTGCCCAAGTCCTGACCGGCGAGCTTCACCGATCGAACGGCAGGAGCCCTCACCGCACCGGGCGGTGAGGGCTCCGTCGTGTTCACGGTTGCCGGTCGTTCACGGCTGGTGATTGTCGGGATACGCCGTGACGGCGAGGAATCGGATGGGCAGCTTCAGCAGCTCGTTCGGTCCGTGCAACCCTTCGCCGTCGAGGAGCAGGGCGTCGCCCGGTTGCAGGTGGTACTCGGAATCGCCGTGGCCGTAGAGCATCTCGCCCTCGAGCATGTACAGCAATTCCGTGCCGGGATGCTGGAAGAGCGGGAAGACGTCGCTCGCATCGGTGAGGGTCACCAGCACCGGTTCGAGTCTCTTGTGCTGTCCCCGCAGCGCGCCGAGCAGTTCGTAGTGATGGCCCACCCGCGTACCGCGACCGACGATCTCGGCGCCGTGCCCGTTCTTGGTGAACACCGCGTCGCGGTGCGCGTCCGCGCCCCGGAAGAGCGAGGTGACGGGGACGTCGAGGCCGACGGCGAGCCGGGCGAGCGTCGACAGACTGCACGAGGTCTGGGCGTTCTCGATCTTCGAGAGCATCGCCTTGGAGATCCCCACCTTCGCGGCCATGTCGCCGACGGACAGGCCGCTGGCCAGCCGCAACGACCGCACCTGGTGGGCGATCGCGCGCTCGAGATCCACACCCGTCGGGGTGCCGCGCGGAACTTCGCGTCCGGAATCGTCGTACAAGACGGGACGATCTGGGCTGGCCATCTCGTCAGCGTAGCGTGTGTCCACCGGTGGTGAACGCCGCAATGCGGACATGGCGGTGCCCTCCACAGATCCGGACGACAGGGATCCGGCCGGGTCCGTGGAGGGCACGAGTGCTGAGTAGGTGGGGATCAGCGCATCTCGCCGGCGCCTTCGTAGGGGTTGAGACTCAGGAGCAGATCACCCTCCTCGAAGCGGGAGAAACGGAAGTCGTCCGGGTTCACGTTCGGAAGGTCGGTCTTCCCGTCGATCAGCAGGTCGGCGACCAGCTTGCCCACCGCGGGGGAGATCTTGAATCCGTGCCCGGAGAATCCCGTCGCCAGGAACAGACCCTCGACCGGTGCCGGACCGATGACGGGGTTGTAGTCCTCGGTGACGTCGTAGGCACCGACGTACGAACTGGTGATCCGCGGGTCCGGCATGTCGGGAAGTCGGTTGCCGAGCTTCATGATGTTCTTCTCGATCGTCGAGTCGTCGGCGCGGTTCACGTACTTGTCGGGATCGATGTACTGCGGCGTTTGATGATCGGAATTGCCCACCAGGAGTTCACCGTTCGGCTCACGGCAGATGTACTGCAGACCCGCCAGATCGGACAGCACGGGCACCTCCGGGGTCGGGACACCCTGGTCGACGAGAACCAACTGCGCGCGCTGCGCCCGGACGTCGATGTCGACGCCGACACCGGCGACGAGTGCCGGCGTCCACGGTCCCGCCGCGACGACGACCTGCTCGGCGTGCACCTCGGACCCGTCGGCGAGAGTGACGCCGTAGACCCGGCCCGCGGCGTTCTGCAGCAACGACACCACTGGGCTGCTCTGTCGGATCTTCACGCCCATCCGACGTGCCGTTGCACCGAACGCCATTCCCGCCATGTAGGCCTCGCCGCGACCGCCGAGCGGTTCGTAGGCGAACAGGGCGAAATCGTCGAGGTTCAGGCCCGGCCACAGTTCGGCCATCTTGTCGTGGGAGATGAGTTCGGTGGCGATGCCCAGGCCCTGCATCATCTCGATGTTCGCCTCGAGCGGCTTGACGTTGTTCTCCGCGACACCGACGACGTAACCGCACCGGCGGAATGCCATGTCGTCGCCGAAGATTTCGGTCGCCCTGGTGAAAATATCGACGCCGTACCAGGACATCGCGGCCAGCGAAGGGGTGCCGTAGTGGCACCGCACGACGCCGCTCGATTTACCGGTCATGCCCGAGCAGAGGGTGTCGCGCTCGAGGACGAGGACGTCGGTTTCGCCGCGGTCGGCGAGGGAGTAGGCGATGGCCAGGCCTTCGAGGCCGCCGCCGACGATCAGAAACTTGGTCGTGTCCGTCACCTGAGGATCCTTTGTTCGGTCGGCCTCCGAATCAGGAGGTCGGTGGGGGAGTCGATGTCAGAGGGAGGAAGTGGGTTCGATGCGGACCAGTAGTCCGGTGGCCGACGAGCCTCGTAGGGTGACGGCCTCGCCGCGGATCAGGACGCAGTCCCCGGGCGCAGCTCGTTCGGTACCGGCCTGCACCGAGCCCGATCGCACGTAGAGGGCCGTGACACCATCTGCGGCGGTGTCGCACACCGTGTCGAGCGCGAAGTACCCGACGGCCGCAGTGGCGCCCCCGCGCTCGGTCATGACATTGAATGCACGGGTGGCGCCTCGGGGGACGCAGTGGGGCGCGTCCTCACCGGCGAACGAGTGTGGACGCCACGGATCCAGCGAACGGGGTCCGTGGCCCGAGTCGAGGTCGGCGCCGTGCTCACCGATGACGGTGAAGATCCGTTCCGTGCCGGGAAAGGCCGAGAACTCGCTGGGCTCGGAGCCCAGCTCGGCCACGCTGATCCGCCACAGCGGACGGCCGGAGGGGCCGTCGGGTCCGGTCGCGACCTCCTCCGTGATCCCGGCGCCGTTGCGCCAGGGCACCCGCCGCCGCTCGCCGGACCGGATCACCTGCGCGGCCACCTAACTGCCCGTCGTCCAGTCCGCCATGATGTCGGCCAGCGCCTGCGCTCCGATGTTGCAATCGTCGGCCTCGGCGAACTCGTGCGGTGAATGCGAGACGCCGGTGGGGTTGCGCACGAACAACATTGCGGTGGGAACCTTCTCCGAGAGGATGCCCGCGTCGTGTCCCGCCTGGGTGGGCAGTACCGGGATGTCCCCGAGATGCGACAGCGCGCGGCGCAACCGTTCGCGCGGTCCGGCCGGGAACTCGACGATCGGGGTGATCGATTCGGCGAAGACATCGAGTCCGATCTCGTCCGGCAGGCAGTGTTTGCGGGCCTCGGCCTCGATCTCGGCGACCAGCGTCGTCAGGGTCTCCTCGTCCGCGGCGCGAGCGTCGAGCCAGGCCTTGATCTCGGAGGGGATCGCGTTGGCCCCGTTGGGCAGCACCTCGAGTTTGCCGAAGGTGGCGACCGCACCGGCCGCCGCGGCACACGAGCGGGCGCTGTGCACCGACGATGCGTAGGCGAGCATCGGGTCGCGGCGGTCCACCAGGCGCGTGGCTCCGGCGTGGTTGGCCTCACCGGTGAAGGTGAACTGCCATCGGCCGTGCGGCCAGATCGACGACGCGACCGCGACCGGTGCATCGACGAGGTCGAGGGCCCGGCCTTGTTCGACGTGAAGTTCGACGTACACCCCGACCCGGTCGACGAGGGTGGGGTCGGTGCCGATGTGTTCGGGCACGCGACCGGCGCGGGTCATGGCCTCGGCCAACGTTATTCCGTCACGATCACGCAGGCCGAGCGCACGCTGCGGAGCGAGCGCCCCGGTAGTGAGCTGACTGCCCACGCAAGCCACACCGAAGCGGGCACCCTCCTCGTCGGAGAACGCGGTGATCGCGATCGGCACGGTCGGGACGATGCCGCGCTCCCGGACCAGATCGACCGCGGCGAACGCCGAGACCACGCCGAGTGGTCCGTCGAACGCGCCGCCGTCGGGCACCGAGTCCAGGTGCGAACCGGTGACGAAGGCGTCGGTGGGATCGCCTTCCCAGCCGACGGGGAGCCACCACGCCCACAGGTTCCCGTTCCGGTCCTCTTCGACGTCCATGCCGCGCTCGGCGGCGCAGCCGCGGAACCACTCGCGGAGAGTGAAATCGGCGTCGCTCCAAGCGAATCGGCGATAGCCCCCGGTCGTCGGATGCTTACCGACATCCAGGATCGATGCCCAGAGCGTGTCGAAGGCGGTCATATCTTGTGTCCTCTCGGGAAGTGCGGTGGCAGGCCTGTCGCCACGGTCAGAAGGCGCTGCGGCCGGGGATCCAGTCGGTGCCGGCCAGGGGCACCCGAGCCATCGCGGCGGCCTCCATCGTGACCGCGACGAGGTCCTGCGGTTCGAGATTGCGCAGGTGCGACTTGCCGCACGCCCGGGCGATGGTCTGGGCCTCCATGGTGAGCACCCGCAGGTAGTTCGCGAGGCGGCGGCCACCCTCTACCGGATCGAAGCGGGCCTGCAGGTCGGGATCCTGCGTGGTGATGCCGGCGGGGTCCTTGCCGTCCTGGAAGTCGTCGTAGAAACCGGCTGCGGAGCCCAGCTTCTCGTATTCGGCCTGGTACTTCGGATCGTTGTCGCCGAGGGCGATCAGCGCGGCCGTGCCGATGGCGACGGCGTCCGCGCCGAGGGCCATCGCCTTGGCAACGTCGGCGCCGGAGCGGATACCGCCGGAGACGATCAGCTGCACGCCGCCCGGGGTGCGGTGCACACCCATCTCCTGCAAGGCCTGCACCGCCTGGGGGAGCGCGGCCAGGGTCGGGATGCCGACGTGCTCGATGAAGACGTCCTGGGTGGCAGCGGTGCCACCCTGCATCCCGTCGACCACCACGACGTCGGCGCCGGACTTCACGGCGAGCTTGACGTCGTAGTAGGTGCGGGTCGCGCCGACCTTGACGTAGATCGGCTTCTCCCAGCCGGTGATCTCGCGCAGTTCGAGGATTTTGATGGCGAGGTCGTCGGGGCCGGTCCAGTCGGGGTGCCGGCACGCGCTGCGCTGGTCGATGCCCACCGGCAGGGTACGCATCCCCGCGACCCGCTCGGTGATCTTCTGCCCGAGGAGCATGCCGCCGCCACCGGGCTTGGCGCCCTGGCCGAGCACGACCTCGATGGCGTCGGCCTTGCGGAGGTCGTCGGGGTTCATGCCGTATCGCGACGGAAGGTACTGGTAGACGAGGTGCTTGGACTGCCCACGTTCTTCCGGGGTCATGCCGCCGTCGCCGGTGGTGGTGGACGTGCCGACCTCGCTGGCGCCACGCCCGAGGGCCTCCTTCGCGCGACCGGACAGCGCACCGAAGCTCATTCCGGCGATCGTGACCGGGATGTCGAGGTGCAGCGGGTACTTCGCGTTGCGGTCGCCGAGGACGACGTCGGTCTCACACTTCTCGCGGTAGCCCTCGAGTGGGTAACGCGACATGGACGCGCCGAGGAAGAGCAGGTCGTCGAAGTGGGGAACCTTGCGCTTGGCACCCCAGCCGCGGATGTCGTAGATGCCGGTCGCGGCGGCGCGCTGGATCTCGTGGATGACGTTGCGGTCGAAGGTGGCCGACTCACGCAGTCCGGGCTGGAAGGTCATGGAAGTCTCCTCGGGGGTCGAGCGGGCGGAAGAACGTCGGGGGCTCTCAGTAGGCCGAAGCGTTGTCGACGTGGAAGTGGTAGAGCTGCCGGGCCGAGCCGTAGCGGGTGAACTCGGCCGGGTCGGCGTCGAAACCGGCCGTGTCGAGCAGTTCCTGCAGCTCGGCGATGTGCTCGGGGAGCATCTCCTTCTTGACGCAGTCCGCACCGAGCGAGGCGACGCTGCCCCGCACGTAGATCCGCACCTCGTACAGTGAATCGCCCAGGGCCTCACCGGCATCGCCGAGGACGACGAGTCGGCCGGCCTGTCCCATGAAGGCGCTCATGTGACCGATATCACCGCCGACGACGATGTCGACGCCCTTCATCGAGATGCCGCAGCGTGCGGCGGCGTTGCCTTCGATGACCAGCAGCCCGCCGTGGGCGGTCGCACCGGCGGACTGCGAGGCGTCGCCGGTGACGCGCACACTGCCCGACATCATGTTCTCCGCGACCCCGACGCCGGCGTTGCCATCGATGGTCACGTGGGCGTGCTGGTTCATCCCGGCTGCGTAGTAGCCGACGTGGCCGTCGATGCGGACGTCGATCGGCCGGTTCAGGCCGCAGGCGAGTGCGTGGGCGCCTTGCGGGTTCACTACCTCGATCGAGGCCGGGGCCTCCATCGCGTGCAGTGCCGCATTGAGTTCGCGGGTAGTGGTCGTCGCCAGGTCGTAGGTGGCGGTCGGGAGCAGGGTGTCGGTGGTCATGATTGCCTCCGGGGATGAGATCGGGACGGCGGAGTCGGGATTCGCGCGGCCGGTCAGCGTCGCCACACGTAGACCCGGTCCGGTTCGGGTTCGAAGATGCGGGCGTCGGCGATGCCGGGAAGTCCTGCCAGGGCGCGGAATTCCGAGGCCATCGCGACGTAGGCGTCGCACTCGGCGACGATCGCGGGCTTGCAGGCGATCGGATCGCGGACCACGGCGAAGGAATCGGAGGTGGACACCAGCAGGGTGTAGAAGCCGTCGAAGCGTTCACCGAGCAGACGCAGTGCTTTCTCGAGATCGGCGCCCTCGGCGAGGTGTTTGGCGACGAAGCGTGCGCCGACCTCGGTGTCGTTCTCGCTGTCGAACACCACGCCCTCGTCCTCGAGTTCGCGCTTGATCGACAGGTGGTTGGAGAACGAGCCGTTGTGCACGAGGCACTGGTCGGGGCCGACGGCGAAGGGGTGCGATCCTGCTGCGGTGACGGCGGATTCGGTGGCCATGCGGGTGTGGCCGACACCCTGCCGGCCGGAGGCGGCGGGCAGGCCGAAGGTCTCGGCGAGATCGCGGGGATCGCCGGTGCCCTTGAGGACGGTCACGTCGTCGCCGAAACCGATGACGGTCGCGGTGGGGGCCAGCGTGCGGACGGTGTCGGCGAGCAGGGTCGCGGGGACGGGGGCGTGCAGCACGGTGGTGGGGGCGAGATCGAGCGCCCCGACGGTCACACCCAGTGTGTCACCGACGGCGGTGGCGAGGTCCGAGGGTGCGTCGAGCACCGAGACCGACGACTCCCCGGCGGGGGAGAAGACCGGGTTGCCGTAGACGGCGACGCCCGCCGAATCCGGTCCGCGGTCCACCATCTGCCCGAGCATCCCGGTCAGCAGGCTGCCCAACCGGGGCTCGAGCGAGGCGTCTCGCAGATGAAGTCCGACGATTCCGCACATGGTCGTCTCTCCTGTTCGATGGGTCTGGAAGAAGTCGGTGGTCAGAAAGCGGTCAGATAGCTGTCGATCTCCCACGGGGTCACGGTGTTGTGCCAGTGGAAGAACTCCTCGCGCTTGAGGGAGGCGAAGTAGTCGGCGACGCCCGCACCGGCTGCGTCGAGTGCGCCGGAGACCACCGGATCGGCCTCGAGGGCGTCCATGGCGTGCAGTAGCGTCATCGGCAGCGTGGCGGTGCCGCCGGTGCCCGGCTCGCCGGGATCGAGATCGCGTTCGATGCCGTCGAGGCCGGCGGCGACGGTTGCGGCGGTGGCGAGATAGGGGTTGGCCGAGCCGTCCCCGCCGCGCAGTTCGGCGCGGTTGGCGTCGGGGACGCGCAGGTAGTGGGTGCGGTCGTTGCCGCCGTAGGTCGCGTAACGCGGCGACCAGGTGGCGCCGGAGGCGGTGCTGGTGGCGCCGGTGCGCTTGTAGGAGTTGACCGTCGGTGCGATGACACCCTGCAGGGCGCAGGCGTGCTCGAGGATGCCGGCGACGAACGAGTAGGCGGTCTTGGACAGTCCGAGTCCGCGGGAATCGTTCGCGTCGGGGAAGACGGGGGTGTCGCCCTGCCACAGCGACAGGTGCATGTGCATCCCGGAGCCGGTGCGATCGGCGAACGGCTTGGGCATGAAGGTCGCGGTCATGCCGCGCTGCTCGGCGAGCACGGAGATGAGGTAACGCAGGGTGATGACGCGGTCGGCGGTGGTCAGGGCGTCGGCGTACTGGAAGTTCTGCTCGAACTGCCCGTTGCCGTCCTCGTGGTCGTTGGCGTAGTTGCCCCATCCGAGGGTGTTCATCGCCGAGGAGATCGACGTCAGGTGCTCGTACATGCGGGTGACGTCGCGGGCGTCGTAGCAGGGCTGGCGGGAGGTGTCGAGGGCGTCGGCGGTGCGCAGGGTTCCGTTCTCGTCGCGCTGGACGAGGAAGTACTCGATCTCGGTGCCCACCTTGACGCTCAGGCCCTTGGCGGCGGCCTGCGCGAGCGCGGTCTTGAGGATCACCCGCGGGGCGTACGGCCAGGGCTTGCCCTCGACGTAGGGGTCGCAGTGGACCAGCGCCAGGCCCTCGCGGACGAAGGGGATGGGGGTGAAGGACGAGACGTCGGGGATGGCGACCAGGTCGGGGTCCTTGGGGACCTGGCCCATCGAGCCCGCGGCGTAGCCGGCGAAACCGACACCGTCGGTGGCGAGCTCGTCGACGGATTCGACGGGAACCAGCTTGGCGCAGGGCTTTCCGGACAGGGTGGTGAAGACGGCGAGGATGAAGCGGGTGCCGGTCGCGTGTGCGAGCTCGGCCAGACCGGCGGTGCCGGAGGTCTCGGGGGACCGGCCGTTCGTGGACGGGAGGCGCAGCACGGATGTGTCGGTGGCTTCCAGCGTCATGGGGGCTCCTCGGTTCGACGAAGTTTCACTGTAGGAATCGCTGTCGAATAGAAGGAAACACGGTATCCATGACGGGCGTGTTACGCAACCGTGAGATCGCGGTGACGCTTGGCGTGGAAACCGCCTGTATGCGAACGACAAACAGCGGCGGGACGGTCGAAGGACCGTCCCGCCGCTGCGATGTTCGTGTGAGCGAGGGTTCCATCGGAGACCGAACGAGTTCCCGATGATGTCGCGCTGGATCTCGTTGGTTCCGCCGTAGATCGTCGCGCCGAGGGCCGCGCGCACGTGCTGCACCATGTCGAACTCGGTGGAGTAGCCGTAGCCGCCCATCATCTGCATGCACTCGAGGGCCGTGTTCTTGGCGACCTCCGTCGCCTCGAGTTTGGCCATCGACGACGCCCGCGCCAGACCCTAGGGGTCGTCGAAGGCACGTTCGGCGACGCCGAGCATCTGGGCGGCGAGGATCAGCCGCTCGGTCGCCGGCCCGGGCATGAGCTGGGACCAGCCCTGGCCGACCTCACCGACCACCGAGTCGGCGGGCAACTCGCAGTCAGAGAAGTAGAGGTCGTCGACCTCGGTACCGTTCAGGGTGTCGATGCCCTTGACGGCAACGGTGCAGGAAATCGTCCATGCGGAGGAGGAATCCGTCCAGTGCCCGCGGGCACCGGCGACCTCGGCGCTGGTCAGCTGCATCGCGGCTCGCGGACTCGCCCGCTCGTAGCGGGGTCAGCAGCTCCGGATCGTCGAGCAGATGGGCGCGTTCGCGCAGCCCGTCGTCGAGCACGAGCGGCCCGAAGATCTCGTTCCACCCCCGGATCGGGATGTCGGTCTCGACGACCTCGTGCCCGAGATCCGACAGGATTCCGGCGACGGTCTCGATGGTGCGGGCGACCGCGGGATCGACCGGACGTCCGTCCGGGCGCCGGAAGAAGGCGATCCGCCGGTGCCGCACCGTGGTGCGTTCGAAGGTCGTCTCGGCGAGGATCTCCGTCATGATGCGGGCGTCGTCCACCGTCCAGGCCGGCGGGCCGGCAGTGACGAAATCAGTCATCGCGCGGAAACCCCGTTCGTCCGCGCACGATCCGGTGGTCGGCTTGAACCCGACGAGTCCGCTGAAGGCCGACGGGATGCGGATGGACCCGCCGCCGTCCGAGCCGAGCGCGATCGTCGCGAGACCGGCGCCGACGGAAGCCGCGGCGCCACCGCTCGAACCGCCCGGCGTACGGGACGGATCCCACGGGTTCCCGGTCTCCCGGCCGAGCAGGTTGTCGCTGGTCGCGCACTGGCAGAACTCGGGTATGTGGGTCTTGCCGGGCATCACCGAGCCCGCGGCGCGCAGCCGGGCGACGGCACCGGAGTCGGACCGGGCGATCCGCCCGCGCTGGGTCGGCCTACGTCTGGTACGCGCAGGACGCCCTGCAGGAGACGCCCATACCGCTCGAACGGGCCGCAGAGATCGTCACGCGTATCTGGCATCGCGCCCTCTTCGATCCCGGCCGCTGACGGATGTTCCGTCCGGCTCCGGGGAACCTCCTCGAGGGACCGGATTCCCTTGCCCTCGAGAGGAATCGGTTACGCGCGTTAACAGAACTGCAACCATCGCTGCGTTTCTTCCCATTATCGTCTGTTTCACGTCAGCGATCGACGTTCTCGTTGCACACCGCGCGTTCGCGCATTCCTTCCCTTTGAGGAGTTGCCATGTCCGAGACCACCACCGTGCCCGCATTCCGAGTGACCTCCGGTTTCTGGAAGAACCTCCCGCAGATGTCGGTCGACGAGTTCCCGGGAACGAAGGGCTACATCGACGACGTCCACCCGAATCCCGAAGGCTGCCCCATGGCCTCCGGCTACTTCCGTCTCGAACCCACCGAGGCGCCCCTCGACTACACCTACGAATACGACGAGATGAAGGTCGTCCTCGACGGCGAGTTCCGCCTCGAGAACCTCGACACCGGCCAGGTCGAGATCGCCCGTGCGTACGACGCGATCTTCTTCCCCGAGGGATCCCGCATCCGCTTCACCACCCCCGAAGGCGCGCTCGCCTTCTACGTCGGCCTCCGCTCCTTCGCGCCCTAGGAGATGCCGTGAACGTCTGTATGGACACCACCAGTGTGCCGAGGTGGGACGAGGAACGGAGCATCGCCGGCGGGGGACGGACCTTCACGATCCTGTCCTTCGGCGACGAGGCCGCCGAGCAGGCGCGGAATCTCTTGCTGTCCTTCGACGGTCGGCGGGTGGACTGGATGCGTCTGCCCGCCGAGTGGGGCGACACGGCTGCCCGCGTCCTCCGACGGCAGCTCGACGCCTCCCGGGTCGGCTGCCGACTCGTCCTCGTCGGATCCGAGGCCGCCGTCCTCGCCGCAAGGGCCGTGGCGGTGGCCGGCGGGCTCGTCGACGAGGAGATCATGCCCGTCCCGATCGACACCGCCGACCGCGCGGTCTACTGCGCACACTGTCACACCACCCATCTCGCCGACGTCGAGGTCGGCCGGTGCACCACCTGCCCGAACTGCCGCGCGGAACTCGTGGTCTACCACCATGTCTCGCGTCACCACGCGGCCTACCTCGGTTACATGATCGACGCGGAGGAACGCTGATGACCCTGATGTCCGACAGCCCCGCAACGAACGTGCCGTCCGACGCCGGCCTGGTGCTGGCGGTCGACGAGGTCACCGCACTGACCCCGACCGTGCGGCACATGCGGCTGGTCGCGTCCGACGGCGCACTCCTGCCCTCCTTCACCCCGGGCAGTCACATCGTCGTGACCTGCGGAACCGGGCCGGAGGGGCAATCCCGCCGGAACTCCTACTCCCTCACCGGACCCGGTTTCGAGCCCGACCACTACGGCATCTCCGTACGGCTCGAGGAGGACGGCCGCGGTGGCTCCCGCTGGATCCACTCCCTGCGAGCGGGGGACAGGGTGCAGGTGAGCACCCCGCGCAGCGCCTTCGCCCCGGTCCTCACCGCGCGGCACCACCTGCTCGTCGCCGGCGGAATCGGCGTCACCCCGATCCTGTCCCACGTCCGCGCCGCCGTGCAGTGGGGCCGCTCGTTCGAGGTGCACTACGTCCACCGGGAGGGCGACGCCGCCCACCTCGACGACCTGGAGCAGTTGTGCGGCGACCGCCTCCACCTCCACACCGGCCGCGACGGCTTCTGGGAGCACATGGGACCCGCGCTGCTGGACCAGCCGATCGGCACCCACCTCTACGCGTGCGGCCCGGCTGCGCTCATCGACGAACTCACCGACCGTGCCGGTCGCGCCGGCTGGCCCGGCGCCCGCGTGCACTACGAGCACTTCGGGGTCGGCGACCTCGACCCCGGCGAACCGTTCACCGCACACCTCACCCGCAGCGGCGTCGACGTGGACGTCGCCTCGGGTGTCAGCCTCCTCGAAGCGCTCGGATCCCGCGGCATCGCGGTCCCCAGCCTCTGCCGTCAGGGCGTGTGCGGGGAGTGCCGGCTGCCCGTGGTGAGCGGCGACATCGAACACCGCGACCTGTATCTCGGCGCCGCCGAGAAGGAGGCCGGAGACTGCCTCATGCCGTGCGTCTCCCGCGCGAACGGACCCCGATTGGAGCTGGATCTGTGAGTACCACGATCGACCTCGAGGCCCTCGGCGACAGCGCGGCGATCCCCGACCGCATCGCCCGCTTCCCGTTCCCCTTCCCCCGCGACACCTACCGCTACAGCACCAACGTCGAACCCGCCGGCAGTGTCGTGGAGACACCCGTCGGGGGATGGGGGACCCACCCCGTCGACGTCGACGGCCGGTACCGGGAGGATCTCGCCGAACGCACCCGCATCCTCGCCGAGGACCCCACCCGGTTCCAGGCTCTGCCGCACATGGAGATCGCCCAGTGGGACGCGATGCTCACCCTCATGCGGATGCTCACCGCCGCCCACCCCGAGACGTTCTCGCTCGACGGGGACGGTGCGGCCCGGCAATTCACCAACCGGGCACTCGGCGTCGAACAGTCCTTCGTGTTCGGTGATCCGTCCACCCTGCCCGAACCACCCCTGCTGTTCGTCGGCAGGCACCTCCAGGAGGACGTCGTGCTGCTCGACCAGCGTGAGGGTGCCCTCTGGGGCGACGCCGGACTGGTGACCTTCGCCGCCGACTGGTCGCTGCGCTTCGACGTCGGCATGAGCTTCCTGCAGATCCACGGGCCCGTCCCGCGCGTGCACACCGAAGGGGTCATCCCGCGCGCCCAGCAGTTCCTCATGGGCCTGCAGCCCGGCCGGCAGTACCGCCGCACCAACTGGTCGCTCAGCGTCGACCGCCTCCTCGACCAGTCCACCGAGACCTATCCCGTGTGGGGACGCGACCGGCGGCTGCTCGCCGAGGGGCCGCTCGAGGACGTGGGGCGCCGGCTGAACCTGCGCGTCGAGGTCCAGCACCTCGTGCGCCTCGGTGTCTCCGGCGCGATCATGTTCCTCATCCGCACCTACCTGCTGCCCTTCGAGGACATCGCCCGCGTACCGGAATGGGCCGAGCGGTTGTGCCGTGTCCTCGAGGAGCTGCCCGAGGATATGGCCGACTACAAGGGCATCACCCGCACCCGCGAACCGGGGGTGCGCTGGCTCCGCACCTACGGGGGTGTGCGGTCGTGAAGGCCTCCGGATTCGTCCACGGCGACCCACCCGCACTCGACCGTGCCGGTCGCGCCTTCCTCGTCCTCGCCGCGAGCGACTGCGAACTCGCGCGAAAGGCGGTGCGGCACTGGATGGCCGACGCCTCCGAACTTGGACGCGACGCCGCCGCCCTCTACGACCCGACACCCGGTCGCGCCGCCGAAGCGGTCGCCGCGCTGCGGGCGGGATCACGCATCCTCGTCGCCGGTCCGGCCGCCGAGGCCATGGCCTACACCGCCGCCGCCCGGCAGGCCGGCGCCCTGCCCTGCGAACTCATCACCTACGTCACGTCGACGGTGACGCTGACGGTTTTCTGCCCCCACTGCGAGACGACACAGCGGGCCGACGCGCGACCCGGCGACAGGATCTCGTGCGCCGGGTGCGGGATCTCCCTCGAGATCCGCCCGCACCTGTCGAGTCACCACGGCACCTATCTCGGAGCCGTCGCCTGACAGAACCGACCGGAAGGACCGAATGTGACCGTTACCAGCGACCTGTCCTATCTCCCGTGGCCTTTTCTCGAAGGTGAGAACAGATTCCGCTACGGGGTCAACGTCGAACCCGCCCGCCGCCGCGTCGACACGTTCGCCGGCGGCTGGGGCGAGCACATCGTCGACCTCGGACCTGACTACGTCGAGATGATGGCCCTGCGACAGGGGATCCTCGAGCGGGACCCGCACCGGGTCCGCTACCTCCCGCACATGACCCCGGCCTCGTGGGACCTGCTGATGTTCTACTTCCGCGAGATGGCCGCGTCGTATCCCGACCTCATGACCCTCGACCGCCTCGGATCCGGATACCGTTGGCGCAACCAACCTCTCGGAATCGACTGCACCTTCGTCCCGGGTGATCCGGAGACGCTGCCCGAACACCCGCTGGTGTTCGTCGCCTGCCAGATCCCCGACGACGTCCTGCTCGTCACCGAACGCGACGGCCACCTCTACTTCGACGCCGCCGTGGTGACCTCCTCCGCCGACTGGTCGGTGAAATTCGACATCGGCATGAGCATGCACGAGATCCACCGTCCCGTACCCGGTCTCACGCGCGACGGGGTCACCGACCGGGCCGAGCAGTTCCTGCGCCGGCTCACCGCCGACCAGCCCTACCGACGGGTGAACTGGACCTTCTCGGCCGTCGGCTCGCGGCGCCGCGACACGAGCCTCGAGACGATGCCCGAGTGGATGGACGACATCCCCCGCCTGATGGCCGAGAAGGACTGGGGGAGGATCCAGCTGCGCATCGAACTCGAGCACCTCATCCGGCTGCCGACGACCGGTGCGATCGTGTTCAACATCCGCACCTACATGGCACCCCTCGCCGAGATCGCCGCCTACCCGCAGTGGGCGTACCAGCTCGCCGACATCGTCGAGGAGCTGCCGCGCGAGATCGCGCAGTACAAGGGCATCGACGAGTACCGGATGGAGGCGATGGCCTGGCTGCGCGAACGAGCAGCCTGAGGCCGCGGGGCCCCTTCACCGCGCGCCCGAGGTCGGTGGCCGGTCCTACGATGACGGCCATGGCCGCACCCAGGATCGACGTGGACGAACGCCGGGCACGACTGGCCGTCCGGCACCGGTTGCATCCCGCCCACCGCGCCCCCGACGCCGTCGACGCGGCGACGTCCCTGGTGTGCCTGCACGGCACCGACCCGGCGACCGTCTACCTGTCGGCGTGGGCACGTGTGGACGGGTTCACCGTGGCCGACCTCGACAGGGCGCTCTACGACGACCGCACCATGGTCAAACACATGGCCATGCGGCGCACCGTCTTCGTCGTCCCGCTCGACACCCTCCCGGTGGTGCAGGCCGGGGCGAGCGCCCGGGTTGCCGCCGCACAACGGCGCACGGTCGTCAAGGACGTCGTGAAGGCCGGATTGCACGACGACGGCGAGAGCTGGCTCGACGAGGTGAGCCGCCACATCCTCGCCGCCCTGGCCGACGGGCGGGAGGCGACATCGAGCGAGCTCAAGGCCGAGATCCCGCTCCTCGACGGCGCGCTGGAGTTCGGTGCCGGCAAATCCTGGGGTGGGCCGGTCACCTTCGCGCCTCGCGTGCTCACGGTGCTCTCCGCCGAGGGGAAAGTGGTCCGGGCGTCGAACAAGGGGTCGTGGCGGGTTTCGCGCCCCACCTGGACGACCACCGAGTCGTGGCTGGGCTCGGCCGTCGACCCCGTCGACGAGGCGACGGGTGTGCGCGAACTCGTGCGGATGTGGCTGCGCGCATTCGGTCCCGGCACCGAGGGGGATCTGAAATGGTGGCTCGGCTCCACCCTCACTGCCGTCCGCGCGGCCCTCGCCGAACTCGACGTGGTGGAGGTCGATCTCGACGGCCGTCCCGGCTACCTCCTGGCCGACGACGTGGACGAGCCCGCTCCCGTCGAACCGTGGGGTGCACTGCTGCCCGGTCTGGACCCCACGGTCATGGGGTGGACCGAACGCGAGTGGTATCTCGGGCCGTACAAGGAGGCGCTGTTCGACTCCAACGGCAACGCCGGTCCCACCGCCTGGTGGGACGGACGGATCGTCGGCACGTGGTGGCAGACCGACACGGGAGCGGTGAGCCTGCATCTGCTCGAGGACATCGGCGCCGAAGGCACCGCGGTGCTACGCGAGGAAGCCGCCCGCCTCGACGACTGGCTGGGTGGGGTGCGGGTGATGCCGCGGTTCCCCACGCCCCTCGCGAAGGAACTGGCGACGGAAGGCAGGTCGTCGGGCACGTCTTCGTCGTAGGCTGCCGACATGGCCGTCGAACCGAGAACCGCCACGCGCCGCGACATTCCGGTCTTCGCTCGGGTGATCGCCGAGGCGTTCTTCGACGATCCGGTCTTCGCGTGGATGTTCCCGGACGAGGAGCACCGTATCCGCCGCATGACCCGTTTCTTCGCCGCCGACGCCCGCCACCACATGGTGCCATTGGGAGCCACCGACATCGCCGAGTCCGGTGGGACCGTCGGAGGCGCGGCGATGTGGGCGCCGCCCGGACGATGGCGCACCGATGCGTGGACCTCGCTCCGCCTCCTGCCCGGCTTCTACGCCGCGCTCGGCCGCTACATGAAGCGGGGAGGGCAGGTCAACGTCACCCTCGACGCGGCGCATCCGGACGAACCGCACTGGTACCTGTCGACGATCGGCACCTCACCTGATGCGCGGGGGACCGGCCTCGGCAAAGCCCTGATGAAGGCCGGCCTCGACCGCGCCGACGCCGAACACGCCCCCGCCTACCTCGAGTCGAGCAAGGAATCGAACGTTCCCTACTACGAGCGGTTCGGGTTCGAGGTCACCCGCGCCATCGTCATCCCCGGTGGTGGGCCGACCCTGTGGGGGATGTGGCGGCAGCCGCGCTGACGGGATGCTTCCCGCCTTCGGATCAGGCGCCCTGCCAGACGGTGTCGAACGGGGTGTTGGCGGACACGCGGCCCTTGATCCCGGTCGTGACGAAATCCTTCGCGCGGGCCGCGGCGTCGGCGACCGACGCGCCCTTCGCGAGTTCGGCGGTGATCGCGGCGGCGAGGGTGCAGCCGGCGCCGGAGACACGCTCGTTGCCGACCTTCGGTGCCGTCAGGAGGGTGACCTCGGAGCCGTCGAACAGCACGTCCACGGCGTCCTCGCCGTCGAGTTCGACGCCGCCCTTCGCGACGACGTACTTCGGGCCGAGGTCGTGGATGCGACGCGCCGCCTCGATGAGCTGGTCGACCGAGGTGATCTCGTCCATCCCGGACAGCGTCCGTGCCTCGAACAGGTTCGGGGTGACGACCGTGGCGTGGGGGAGCACCTGCGCGCGCAGGGCGTTGTCGGTGTCGAGGGCCGCGCCGGCCTCCTGGCCCTTGCAGATCAGGACCGGGTCGAGCACGACGTGCCGCCAGTCCTGCTTCTCGAGTCCCTCGGCGACGACGTCGATCGTCGCGGGCGTGCCCAGCATGCCGATCTTCACCACGTCGAGATTGTGGGCGGCGGTGGCGGCCTCGATCTGCTCGGCGATCACGTCGGCCGGGACGGGGAAGAAGCGGTGGCCCCAGTTGTTCTTCGGGTCGAACGAGACGATGCACGTCGTGGTGCCCACCCCGTACACACCGAGCTGCTGGAACGTCTTGAGGTCGACCTGCAGACCGGCGCCACCGGTCGCTTCCGAGCCGGCGATGACGTATGCGAGGTCGACCATGTGAGTGCTCCGTTCGGACTGGGTGACGGCGTTGCCACGGGATGTACCCGCCGAACGACCAGGTTACAGACGAACTCGGTGCCACCTTGCGGACCGCCCACCGCCGCTCCCGATATCGTCCAGGCATGACGGCCTTCCACGAGCTCGACGACTACCTGGCGCTTCCTCGCGTCACCTCCCTCACGATGTCCCCGGACGGGAATCGCCTGGTGATCACGCAGTCGACGCTCGACGACAAGGCCACCTCGTACACCGAGGCTTTGTGGGAGGTGGATCCCGAAGGCAACGCCCCGGCGCGACGCCTCACCCACGGCACCACGGGTGAATCGAACCCGACCTTCACCGCGTCCGGCGATCTGCTGTTCACCGCCGCCCGGGGCAAGGACGATCCGCCGGTGTCGCTGTGGCGACTGCCCGCAGCGGGCGGCGAGGCCGAGCAGGTCGGATCCCGCAAGGGTGGATTCGCATCGGTGCACGCGGCATCCGGGGCCGACCGGATCGTCCTCGTCGCGTCCGTCCTCGGCCACAGCGAGTCCGACGACGAACGGATCCGGGACGCCCGTAAGGACAAGGTCGTCACCGCGGTGCTGCACACGGGCTATCCGGTGCGCTACTGGGACCACGATCTCGGACCCGACCAGCCGCACCTGCTCGTCCCGGACACGTGCGGCCACGGGTTCACCGACCTCACGCCCGGGATCCGAGGGTCGCTGCGTGATGGCTCCGTCGACATCGCTGCCGACGGTTCGTTCGCCGCCGCGACCTGGGTGGTCCCCGGTCCGCTCGCCTCGCGCCGGGTCACGCTCGTGCGGGTCGATCTCGGCACCGGCCTGCGCACCCCGCTCGTCGACGACGAGACCGGCGACGCGACGCACCCGTCGATCTCGCGCGACGGGACGAAGCTCGCCTACCTGCACGAATCGATGGGCGACGCGGAGAACCCGCCGCAGATCACCGTCCGCGTCCTGGACATCGCGAGCGGAACCACGACCATCGAGACCCCTGAATGGGACAGACGTCCCACTTCCGTCACCTGGCTGCCCGACGGTTCCGGTCTCGTGCTCACCGCCGACGATCACGGCCGTGCGCCGGTCTTCGTGCAGAGACTCGGGTCCGCGCAGCCCGACCGCCTGACCGCGGACGACGCCGCCTACACGGACGTCTGCCTCGCACCCGACGGCAGCAGGGCGTACGCGCTGCGCGCCTCCTACGAAGCGCCGCCGCACCCCGTGCGCATCGACCTCACCGGACCGGACGCCGGCACCGTCACGCCGCTACGTGCTCCCGCTGCGCTCCCGGAACTGCCGGGACGTCTCGAGGAACTGACCACCGAGGCCGCCGACGGCACGCCGCTGCGGGCGTGGTTCGCGCTTCCGCACACGGCGTCCGCCGACGACCCCGCGCCGATGCTTCTGTGGGTGCACGGCGGTCCGCTGAGCAGCTGGAACACCTGGTCGTGGCGCTGGAACCCGTGGCTCCTCGTCGCCCGCGGCTATGCGGTGCTGCTGCCCGATCCCGCACTGTCCACCGGCTACGGCGACGACTTCGTGCGGCGTGGCTGGGGTCGGTGGGGGAGCGAACCGTACACCGATCTGATGGCCGTCACGGATGCCGCGGTCGCGCGTGAGGATATCGACGAGGAGCGGACCGCGGTGATGGGCGGGTCGTTCGGTGGATATCTCGCCAATTGGATCGCCGGGCACACCGACCGGTTCCGCGCGGTCGTCACCCACGCGGGTCTGTGGGCGCTGGACCAGTTCACCCCGACCACCGACGTTGCCTGGTACTGGCAGCGGGAGATGACCCCGGAGATGGCGGTCGAGAACTCACCGCACCTGTTCGTCGCCGACATCGTCACGCCCATGCTCGTGATCCACGGCGACAAGGACTATCGCGTCCCGATCGGCGAAGCCCTGCGCCTGTGGTACGAGCTGCTCAACGAATCGGGTCGACCCGCCGAGGACGACGGCACCACCGTCCACCGCTTCCTGTACTTCCCGTCCGAGAACCACTGGGTGCTGAAGCCTCAGCACTCGAAGATCTGGTACCGGACCGTCGAGGCGTTCCTGTCCGAGCACGTGCTCGGTCGCCCGCTCGACCTGCCGGACGAGCTGGGCTGACCGAGGACGTCCGCTCGGGGTCTACTGCCTCGCTATTCGGGCGGGCGCGGCTGGTCGCCCGGCGAGACCGGCGGACGCGTGGGCTCGTCGGTGGCCGGTGTCGACTCGCTCGTCGCGGAACCGGAACCGGCCGAGTGCTGACCCGATCCGCCGCGATGGGTGACCTTCTCGGCGAGACCACCGACCGTCTCCTGGAGGTGCGGTGCCTTCTCCTTCACGACGCCGGCCGCTTCCGTCACCTTGTCCTGTACCGCAGGAATGACCTTTTCCTGCACTGCCGGGTTGTGCCACAGCTCGTTCGAACGCCCCCGCATCTTGTCGTAGGTCTCGCGTCCCGCCTGGGTCCCCGCGACGAATCCCGCGGCCGCACCTGCAGCGAAAATCAATGCCCGCATCATGACGGTGTCCTCCGTCCTGTCCGTTCGGCGTCCGCGCATTCGGCCGCCCGGCACTGCGATACCCGGTCGGGGAGCGGGCCACACTCTTCTGTCGCGACCCCTGTCCGGCTCTGTCGCGACCCTTGTCCATCTCTGTCGTGGCCCGTGTCCAGGAGGTTCGCCGCGACGCTTACGATTGACGGGTGACCAGTGCGCCAGAGAACTCGCAGAACCCCGCCGACGCCCTTCCCAAGAGCTGGGACCCCAGCGCCGTCGAAGCGGAGCTCTACCAGCAGTGGGTCGACGCCGGCTACTTCGAGGCCGACCCCACGAGCGACAAGCCCGGGTACTCGATCGTCCTGCCGCCGCCGAACGTCACCGGCAGCCTGCACATGGGTCACGCCCTCGACCACACCCTCATGGACGTGCTCTCCCGCCGTAAGCGCATGCAGGGCTACCAGGTGCTGTGGCTGCCCGGCATGGACCACGCCGGCATCGCCACCCAGACCGTCGTCGAGAAGCAGCTCGCCGCCGACGGCAAGAAGAAGGAGGACCTCGGTCGCGAGGCCTTCATCGAGAAGGTCTGGCAGTGGAAAGCCGAGTCCGGCGGCATGATCCAGGGCCAGATGCGTCGCATCGGCGACGGTGTGGACTGGTCGCGCGACCGCTTCACCATGGACGAGGGGCTGTCCCGCGCGGTGCAGACGATGTTCAAGCGCCTCTACGACGAGGGGCTGATCTACCGCGCCGAGCGCCTGGTCAACTGGTCGCCCGTGCTGCAGACCGCGATCTCCGACATCGAGGTGAAGTTCGAGGAGGTCGAGGGCGAACTCGTCTCCCTGCGCTACGGCTCCCTGAACGACGACGAGCCGCACGTCGTCGTCGCTACCACTCGTGTGGAGACGATGCTCGGCGACACCGCCGTCGCGGTGCACCCCGAAGACGAGCGCTACAAGGACATCATCGGCACGACGCTCGAGCACCCGATCACCGGCCGGCAGATCCCGATCATCGCCGACGAATACGTCGACCCCGAATTCGGTACGGGCGCAGTGAAGATCACGCCTGCGCACGACCCCAACGACTTCGAGATGGGCCTGCGGCACGACCTGCCGATGCCCACGATCATGGACAAGGCCGGTCGTATCGCCGACTCCGGCACCCGCTTCGACGGCATGGACCGTTTCGAGGCGCGCATCGCGATCCGCGAGGAACTCGCCGCGCAGGGCCGCGTCGTCGCCGAGAAGCGCCCCTACCTGCACAGCGTCGGCCACTCCGAGCGGTCCGGCGAGACCATCGAGCCGCGGCTGTCGATGCAGTGGTGGGTCAAGGTAGACAAGCTCGCCCAGGCTGCCGGCGACGCGGTGCGCAACGGTCACACCGTCATCCACCCGGCGAGCCAGGAACCGCGCTGGTTCGACTGGGTCGACAACATGCACGACTGGTGCATCTCGCGTCAGCTGTGGTGGGGTCACCGCATCCCGATCTGGTACGGCCCGAACGGCGAGGTCGAGTGCTTCGGCCCCGACGAGATCGCCCCCGAGGGCTGGGAGCAGGACCCGGACGTGCTCGACACGTGGTTCTCGTCCGGCCTGTGGCCGTTCTCCACGATGGGCTGGCCGGAGAAGACCCCCGAGCTCGACAAGTTCTATCCCACCAGCGTTCTCGTCACCGGCTACGACATCCTGTTCTTCTGGGTCGCCCGCATGATGATGTTCGGCACCTACGTGTCGGGTGACGACGCGGTGCACCAGGCGCAGGTGCCGTTCCGGGATCTGTTCCTGCACGGCCTCGTCCGCGACCAGTTCGGCAAGAAGATGTCGAAGTCGCGCGGCAACGGCATCGACCCGCTCGACTGGGTCGAGCGTTTCGGCGCCGACGCCCTGCGCTTCACGCTGGCGCGCGGCGCGAACCCGGGTGGCGATCTCGCCGTCGGTGAGGACCACGCCCAGTCGTCGCGCAACTTCGCGAACAAGCTGTTCAACGCGACCAAGTTCGCATTGATGAACGGCGCGGTGATCGGCGAGCTCCCGGCCCGCCAGCAGCTCACCGACGCCGACCGGTGGATCCTCGACCGCCTCGAGCAGGTGCGGACCGAGGTCGACGCGGCCTTTGATCATTACGAGTTCTCGAAGGCGTGCGAGGCGCTCTACCACTTCGCGTGGGACGAGGTCTGCGACTGGTATCTCGAGCTCGCCAAGGTCCAGCTCGCCGAGGGCAGCGCCCACGCCGACGGCACCAAGGTTGTGCTCGGCACCGTCCTCGACCAGCTGCTGCGCCTGCTGCACCCGGTCATCCCGTTCGTCACCGAGACCCTGTGGAAGGTGCTCACCGGTGGCGAGTCCGTCGTCGTCGCGTCCTGGCCCGAGACGTCCGGCATCGCCACCGACGAGACCGCGGCGCAGCGGGTCGCCGACCTGCAGAGGCTCGTCACCGAGATCCGCCGGTTTCGCAGCGACCAGGGTCTCAAGCCGTCGCAGAAGGTCGCGGCCCGGCTCGTCGGTGTCGAGGACGCCGATCTCGTCGCGCAGGTGCCGGCCGTGCAGTCGCTCGCGCGCCTGACCGCGCCGGAGGACTCGTTCTCGGCCACCGCGTCGATCGAGGTCCGGCTGAGCCGCGCGACGGTCACCGTCGAGCTCGACACCTCCGGCAGCATCGACGTCGGCGCCGAGATCGCGCGCCTGCGCAAGGATCTCGCCGCCGCGGAGAAGGAACTGACGGGCACCTCCGCGAAGCTGTCGAACGAGGCCTTCCTCGCGAAGGCACCCGATCAGGTGGTCGAGAAGATCCGCGGTCGCAAGCAGATCGCGGAAGAGGAGATCGCACGGATCACCGCACGACTGAAGGAGCTGGGCGCGGCGTGAGCACCGACACCCCGGGGGCGCCGTCCCCGGTGGACCTGGCCGAACTGACGCTCGTCGAAGCCGAGCTCGACAAGCGCTGGCCGGAAACGAAGATCGAGCCGTCCCTGGCGCGGATCGCCGCGCTCATGGACATCCTCGGCTCGCCGCAGAACAGCTACCCGTCGATCCACGTGGCCGGCACGAACGGCAAGACGTCGACAACCCGGATGATCGACGCGCTGCTCACCCGCATGCACCACCGGGTCGGCCGGACGACGAGCCCGCACCTGCAGCTCGCCACCGAGCGGATCAGCATCGACGGCGCGCCGGTCTCGCCGCGGACCTACGTCGACACCTACCGCGACATCGAACCGTACGTCCGGATGATCGACGAGCAGTCCGAGGCGGCCGGTGGCCCGAAGATGAGCAAATTCGAGGTCACCACGGCCATGGCGTTCGCGGCGTTCGCCGATGCACCCGTCGACGTGGCGGTCGTCGAGGTCGGTCTCGGCGGACGGTGGGACGCCACGAACGTCGTCACCGGGCAGGTCGCGGTGATCACGCCCGTCGGCATCGACCACACCGGCTATCTCGGCGACACCCTCACGGAGATCGCGGGGGAGAAGGCCGGGATCATCAAGAAGGCACCCGACGACGGTCTCGTGCCCCGCGACACCGTGGCGATCATCGCGCAGCAGGAACCGGAGGCGATGGACGTGCTGCTGCGGCAGGCCGTCGAGGCCGACGCGGCCGTGGCCCGTCAGGGATCCGAGTTCGCGGTGGTGCGGCGTGCGGTCGCCGTCGGCGGACAGCAGATCGACCTGCAGGGTCTCGGGGGTCTCTACACCGACATCTTCCTGCCGCTCCACGGCGAGCACCAGGCGCACAACGCGTCGGTCGCGCTGGCCGCGGTCGAGGCGTTCTTCGGGGCGGGCCCCGGCAAGCAGCTCGATGTCGAGGCGGTGCGCGACGCGTTCGCGTCGGTGACCACGCCGGGCCGGCTCGAGCGGGTGCGCAATGCGCCCACCGTCTTCCTCGACGCCGCGCACAATCCGCACGGCGCGAAGGCCCTCGCGGCCGCGCTCGCCCAGGAATTCGACTTCCGCAAGCTCGTGGGCGTCGTGAGCGTGATGGCCGACAAGGACGTCGCAGGTCTGATCGAGGCGCTCGAACCGGTCTTCGACGAGATCGTCGTCACCCACAACGGGTCGCCGCGAGCGATGGACGTCGACGATCTCGCGAACATCGCCGTCGCCCGATTCGGCGACGAACGGGTCGTCACCGCGGCGACGCTCCCGGATGCGATCGAAACCGCGATCGCGATCGCGGAGGAGGTCGGCGAGCCCGGCGAAGCGGTGTCGGGCGCCGGGGTCGTGGTCACCGGTTCGGTGGTGACCGCAGGTGCGGCCCGCAGTCTGTTCGGAAAGGATCCCGCGTGAGCAACGACAAGCCGGAGGAACAGAAGTTCCGGCCGCCGACGACGGACCCCTGGAAGGGCTTCCGCGGCGTGATGGCGGGAACGCTCGTGCTCGAGGCGATCGTGGTGCTGCTGGTGCTGCCGGTGATCGCGACCGTCGGCGGGGGACTGAGCGCGTGGTCGACGACCTACGTCGTGGGCCTCGCCGTTCTCATGTTCCTCGGAGCCGGGGTGCAGAAGAAGTCGTGGGCGATCCCGTTCAACATCACGCTGCAGGTGCTCGCCGTGCTCGGCTTCTTCGTCGACCTCGCGTTCGGTGCGGTGGGTGTGCTCTTCGCCGCGGTGTGGGCGTACATCTTCTACCTGCGCAAGGACATCAGGGATCGCGAATCCAGGGGTCTGCTGCCGGGCCAGCGGGACGACCTCTAGGCTTGTCGCGTGACTGAGCGGACCCTGGTACTGATCAAGCCCGACGGCGTCGCACGCCGTCACGTCGGAGAGATCCTCTCGCGCATCGAGCGCAAGGGGCTGGACATCGTGGCTCTCGAGCTGCGCACAGCGACGGAGGAGGTCGCCGGAGCGCACTACGCCGAGCACGAGGGCAAACCCTTCTATCCCTCGCTGATCGAGTTCATTACCGGCGGCCCCCTCGTGGCCGCGGTCCTCGAAGGCCCGCGCGCGATCGCGGCGTTCCGTCAACTCGCCGGTGGCACCGATCCGGTCGAGAAGGCCGTGCCCGGCTCGATCCGCGGCGACCTCGGCCTGGACCCGGGCGAGAACCTGGTCCACGGCTCCGACTCGGTGGAGTCCGCCGAGCGCGAGATCGCTCTCTGGTTCCCCGCCCTGGCTGCGAAGTAACAGCCCCGCACGAGCGGCGCCTGGTGTGTCGCTCACGAAACCTCTCGGGGCGTCGCGCTTCGCGCCTCCCGACACCGCCGACGGCGCCCTCCGGGGCGCCGTTGGCGTATCCGTGCATCTCCGTGTGGGATACTGGCAGAGGTTGCTCCGCACACACCGCGTGCGGAGCGGCCGAACGACATCACGGATCGATGCCCGACATCGCTGTGGCCGAGGACGAAGGAGACACCTCGCTCGGCGGCACGCTGGATGTTCCGGCGCTCGACCCGCGATCAAGCCAGGCATTGCTCGGCCGTGCAGTGAAAACGGGCACCGGACGACCGCGCGATGCGAGACCGGAAGGACTCGCGCCCACCCGGCGCGAGTACACAAGCTGCGCCCCCGCGTGGCCGCTCACATCGCTGTTGTCGGTGGTGGACGCGCCCGGGGGCCTTAGGAGACCTACGTGGCCGATCAAGAGCCGCCGGAGAACAACTCGATCGAAGCGTCGGACGCAGGGGGACGGAACCTCCTCGGTCTGCCTGCCAAGATCCGCGTCCATGCCCTCGCCAAGTTGCTGGGGCTGACCAGTAAGCAGGTGATCGCGAAAGCCGCCGAGCGCGGCACCGAGCTGCGCAGTGCGCACTCGACCCTCCCACGCGACGTCGCGGAGGACCTGCACGCTGCGTTGAGCGACGACACGGGCACGGCCGAGCCCGCCGTGCAGGAAGCCGAGACGGCTCCCGAAGCTGCAGCCGAGACGGCTCCCGAAGCTGCAGCCGAGACGGCTCCCGAAGCTGCAGCCGAGACAGCTCCCGAAGCTGTGGCGGAGACGGCTCCCGAGGCCGAGACCGCCCCCGAGCCTGCCGCGGAGACGACTCCCGAGGCTGCGGAGACCGCCGAGGCCGCGCCGGTCGAGAGCGACGAGCTGCGACCCGCCGAGAAGACCGCGGACGAGACCGCACCGCAGGCCGTCGAGGTCCCCTCCGTCGGAGGACCCACCGGGTTGTTCACGTCGGTGGAGCAGAGCACGCCGCTGTTCGAGATGCCCGAGCCGTCCACCACGGCCGAGCCGATCGTCGCTGCACCGCTGTTCCTCCAGCCCGAGGTACCCTCGCCTGCCGAGGGAGAGGAGGAGACCCGCCCGCGTCGCCGGCGCGCACGCCGCGGAAAGGACACCGAGCAGGCACCGGCCGAGGACGAGCAGCAGACCGCCGAGCCGGCCGCCGAGTCCACCGAGGAAGCGCCGTCGCACCAGGCGGACGAAGACCAGGACGACCAGCCGCGTCGCCGCCGACGCGGACGTCGCGGTCGTGGACGTGGACGCGGGGACGGCACCGACACCGACCAGCAGGACGAGACGACCGCGACCGGCGAGGACTCCGAGTCCGCCGCCGCGGAGACGGAGAAGTCCGCGGCCGCGGAGACGGAGAAGTCCGCCGAAGCGGAGTCCACCGCAGCGGAGACTCCCGCCGAGGAGACCGCCGGCACCGAGGAGAGCACCTCCGACGAGTCCGCCTCGGGCGACGAGCAGAGCAGCGACGAGCACGACACCGACGACGAGCAGGGCGGGGGGACGTCCCGTCGTCGCCGCCGTCGCCGTCGCCGTCGCGGTTCCGACACCGACACCGCGAGCACCGACGACGACTCGGTTCCCACGGTCGTCCACGAGCGGGAGCCGCGTCCGAAGAGCCGCGCCAAGGACGAGGTCCAGGGCATCAGCGGTTCGACGCGCCTCGAGGCGAAGCGTCAGCGTCGTCGCGACGGTCGCGAGGCCGGTCGCCGCCGGCCCCCGATCCTCACCGAATCCGAGTTCCTCGCCCGCCGCGAGGCTGTCGACCGGGTCATGGTCGTGCGCGAACGCACGGGCGGTTCCCACGCGGGCATGACGCAGGTCGCGGTGCTCGAGGACGGCATCCTCGTCGAGCACTTCGTCACGACCTCCGGTTCGGCGTCGATGGTCGGCAACATCTACCTCGGTCGCGTGCAGAACGTCCTCCCGTCCATGGAGGCGGCGTTCATCGACATCGGCCGTGGCCGCAACGGCGTGCTCTACGCGGGTGAGGTGAACTGGGAGGCCGCCGGCCTCGGAGGCAACTCCCGTAAGATCGAGCAGGCCCTCAAGCCCGGCGACCAGGTGGTCGTGCAGGTCAGCAAGGACCCGGTCGGTCACAAGGGCGCGCGTCTGACCACCCAGATCAGCCTCGCCGGACGCTTCCTGGTCTACGTGCCGGGAGGTTCGTCCACGGGCATCAGCCGCAAGCTCCCCGACACCGAGCGCAAGCGTCTGAAGGACATCCTCCGCGAGATCGTCCCCTCCGAGGCGGGCGTGATCATCCGTACCGCCGCCGAGGGCGTGAGCGAGGAGGAACTCTCGCGCGACGTCACCCGCCTGCAGACGCAGTGGGAGTCGATCCGCGAGCAGTCCGAGAAGCTGCAGGCCGACGCCTCGGGCCAGCCGAAGACGCTCTACGAGGAGCCGGATCTGCTCGTGAAGGTCGTGCGAGACCTGTTCAACGAGGACTTCTCCAAGCTCGTCATCGAGGGCGATTCGGCGTGGAACACCGTCGAGAGCTACATCCGGACGGTCGCACCCGACCTGCTGCCGCGCGTCGAGCGCTACCGTTCGGAGAACTCGGTGGACGTCTTCGGTGCGCACCGCATCGACGAGCAGCTCGCGAAGGCTCTCGACCGCAAGGTGTGGCTGCCGTCCGGCGGCACGCTCGTCATCGACCGCACCGAGGCGATGACCGTCATCGATGTCAACACCGGCAAGTTCACCGGTTCCGGCGGCAACCTCGAGGAGACGGTCACCCGTAACAACCTCGAGGCGGCCGAGGAGATCGTCCGCCAGATGCGCCTGCGCGACATCGGCGGCATGATCGTCGTCGACTTCATCGACATGGTCCTCGAGTCGAACCGCGACCTCGTACTGCGTCGCCTGACCGAGGCCCTCGGCCGGGACCGCACCCGCCACCAGGTCTCGGAGGTCACCTCGCTCGGCCTGGTCCAGATGACGCGCAAGCGGCTCGGGACCGGTCTCGTCGAGGCGTTCTCCACCACCTGTGAGCACTGCAGCGGCCGCGGCCTCATCGTGCACTCGGAGCCGATCGAGTCGAAGTCCTCGGACGACTCCGGTCGTTCGTCCGGCGGTGGTTCGCGGCGTAAGCGTGGACGCGACAAGAGTTCGCAGGAGCCCGCCGCCGAGACGCACACGACGCCGTCGCCCGAAGAGGTCGTCAAGCGTGCCGCGCACCCCGTCGCGCTCGCGATGGCCGCGCACAACTCGACACCGGCCGCGGACGCTCCGGCCGCAGAGCCGGCAGCGACCGAGACCGCATCCGAGGCGGCGTCCGCACCTGCGGGCGACGTCGACCCGGTCAAGGTCACCGAGCCGCTGCGGGCCGTCGAGCCCGAGAAGGTCGCCGCACCGACGAAGGAGCCCGTCGCAGGGGAGGACGCCACCACGGTGACGACCGCCTCCGACGAGCCCGCCGAGATCGAGGCAGAGGTCGCAGCAGCCGAAGCCGCGGTCGCGGAGACCGCTGTTCCCGAGGCTGCCGTGTCCGAGACGGCCGTCTCCGGCGCAGGGGAGGGCACCGACGGAGCGGCTTCCGTCGAGGCCGCAGGACCGGCTCCGCGTCGCCGTCGGGCACGCAGGGTCGCCCGGGCGGCCGCAGCGCCCGCCGGGGACGGTGGGCCTACAGCCAAGGTGTTCGTCGTCCCCGCGACGACCGGGTCGTCCACGGGGGCCGAGTCGGACTCCCGGCCGAGCACACCGGTCGAGACGCCGGTGGAGATCGTGCGGCGGCCGCGTTCGCGGCGTGCCGCAGGGCGCCCCGCCGGACCTCCGGTGGACGCCGAAGCGTGACTCTCCGCTTCCGGGCCGGTCACGACCGGCCCGGAAGCGGGCACTACCGTGCCACCCGGTTTGACCCTGAGAGTCACCTTCCCGTAATCTTGTTCAGTCGCTACTCGGCGATAGTGCCCAGCCGCGTCCGGATTCAGGATGCCGGCGGGACCCGAGTCAGCAACCACACCAGACCAGTCGCGTCCGCAGCACTGTGGCGCGAGCACGTTCGAAGAAGCAAGGGGTAGCCGTCCGATGGCAACGTACGCGATCGTCAAGACCGGCGGTAAGCAGTACAAGGTCGCTGAAGGCGACCTCGTCAAGGTCGAGAAGATCGAGGGTGAGCCCGGCGCTGCTGTCTCGCTTGCCCCGGTCCTCGTCGTCGACGGATCCGAACTGACCACCGACGCCGACAAGCTGGCCAAGGTCTCGGTCACCGGCGAGATCGTCGAGCACACCAAGGGCCCGAAGATCCGCATCCACAAGTTCAAGAACAAGACCGGGTACCACAAGCGCCAGGGCCACCGTCAGAAGCTGACGGTCGTCAAGGTCACCGGCATCAAGTAAACCGAGCTTCGAGCTTCAACCCCAGGAGGGTTCGTCATGGCACACAAGAAGGGCGCATCCAGCTCCCGTAACGGTCGCGATTCGAACGCACAGCGACTCGGCGTCAAGCGCTTCGGTGGCCAGGCCGTCAACGCCGGCGAGATCATCGTGCGCCAGCGCGGCACCCACTTCCACCCCGGCGTGAACGTGGGACGCGGCGGCGACGACACGCTGTTCGCTCTCGCGGCCGGTGCCGTCGAGTTCGGTACCAAGCGCGGTCGCAAGACCGTCAACATCGTTCCGGCTGCGGCAGACGCCTGATCTGCCGTCCGGTAACGGACACCGCGGGACCAGCTCCCGCGACATACTCCCAATAGGGGCGGGCCAGGGTCGCACACCCTGACCCGCCCTTGTTGCGTTGATCACCAGGTTTGTTTTTTAGGACGAGAGAAGGTCCACCCATGTCCCGCTTCATCGACCGGGTGGTGCTGCACGTCAGCGCCGGTAAGGGCGGCAACGGCTGCGCCTCCGTCCACCGCGAGAAGTTCAAGCCGCTCGGCGGCCCCGACGGCGGTAACGGAGGAAACGGCGGCGATGTCGTCCTCGAAGTCGACCGGAACGTCCACACCCTGCTCGACTTCCACTTCCACCAGCACGCCAAGGCGACCAACGGTGCCCAGGGCGCCGGCGGCCACCGCAACGGTGCCAACGGCGGCGACCTCGTCCTGAAGGTTCCCGACGGCACCGTCGTACTCGACCGCGACGGCCGCATCCTCGCCGACCTCGTGGGCACCGGCACGCGTTTCGTCGCCGCGCACGGCGGTCGCGGTGGTCTCGGCAATGCCGCACTCGCGTCGAAGGCACGCAAGGCCCCCGGCTTCGCGCTCCTCGGTGAGGAAGGCGAGGAACTCGACCTCGTCCTCGAACTGAAGTCCGTCGCCGACGTCGGCCTCGTGGGCTTCCCCTCGGCCGGCAAGTCGTCGCTCGTGTCGGTGCTGTCGGCCGCCAAGCCGAAGATCGCCGACTACCCGTTCACCACTCTCGTGCCGAATCTCGGTGTGGTGCAGTCGGGCGACACGACCTTCACCGTCGCCGACGTGCCCGGCCTGATCCCCGGCGCCAGTGAGGGTCGCGGCCTCGGCCTCGACTTCCTCCGTCATCTCGAGCGCTGCGCCGTGCTCGCGCACGTCGTCGACTGCGCGACCCTCGAACCCGGCCGCGACCCGATCTCCGACATCGACGCGCTCGAGGCCGAACTCGCCGCCTACCAGCCTGCGCTGTCGGGCGACAGCGGACTCGGCGACCTCGCCGAGCGCCCCCGCATCGTCATCCTCAACAAGGCCGACGTGCCCGACGCGAAAGAACTCGCCGAGTTCGTCACCCCCGAACTCGAGGCCCGTGGCTGGCCGGTCTTCACGATCTCGGCCGTGAGCCGCGACGGCCTGCGTCCGCTGACGTTCGCCCTCGCGAGGATGGTCGACGAGTACCGGGCGGCGCATCCGCCGGCCGCGCCCACCCGCCCGGTGATCCGTCCCGTCGCCCGCGACGAGGAGGCCTTCACCGTGGTCCGCGATCCCGAGGTGCCCGGCGGATTCATCGTGCGGGGCACCCGTCCCGAGCGGTGGGTGCGCCAGACGGCCTTCGACAACGACGAGGCCGTGGGTTACCTCGCCGACCGACTCGCCCGTCTCGGCGTCGAGGACAAGCTCGTCAAGCTCGGCGCGGAACCCGGATGCTGGGTCACCATCGGCGAGGTCGGCTTCGAGTGGGAACCGCAGACGCAGGCCGGCGTGGACGTCGTGCCCACCGGTCGCGGCACCGATGCCCGTCTCGACCAGGTCGACCGCGTCGGCGCTGCCGAGCGTCGCCACGCGAAGAAGGTGCGCCGCGGCCTGGCCACCGACGACGAGTTCGAGTAACCGTCCGCGCGTCCCCACCGTTCAGGAAGCCCGAAGCGTACCGAGGAGAACATGAGCGACACCCGGGAGGTCGTCTCCCACGCCCGCAGCGTAGTGGTCAAGATCGGCTCGTCGGCGATCACGAGCCTGGTGGGTGGACTCGACCGTGGCCGGCTCGATCGTCTCGTCGATGCCATCGAGGCCCGGATCCGCACGGGTTCGAGTGTCATCGTGGTCTCCTCGGGTGCGGTCGGTGCCGGGCTCGCACCGCTCGGTCTCACGAGTCGGCCGCGTGATCTCGCGACGAAGCAGGCCGCGGCCAGCGTCGGGCAGCTCACCCTCGCCCACGCCTGGGGCACCTCCTTCGCCCGCTACGACCGCACGGTGGGCCAGGTGCTCCTCACCGCCGACGACATCGGCCGGCGCACTCAGCACCGCAACGCGCAACGCACCCTCGACCGGCTGCGTTCGCTCGGGGCGGTGCCGGTGGTCAACGAGAACGACACCGTCGCGACCGTCGAACTGCGCTTCGGCGACAACGACCGGCTCGCTGCACTCGTCGCGCATCTCATCGGCGCCGACGCGCTGATCCTGCTGTCCGACGTCGACGGCTTGTACGACGGGGATCCCCGCAAGGGCTCCGCGAACCTCATCCCCGAGGTCCGCACCCCCGAGGATCTCGACGGTGTGGTCGCCGGATCGGGCGGCGCGCTGGGCACCGGTGGCATGGCGTCGAAACTGTCCGCGGCCCGTCTCGCGGCGGACTCCGGCGTGCCGGTGCTGCTCGCCGCGGCCTCCCAGGCCGATCGTGCGCTGGGCGCCGCCGACGTCGGCACGGCCTTCGCGGCCCGCCCACAGCGTCTGTCGGCGCGGCGTTTCTGGGTGCGGCACGCCGCCGACGTCCACGGTTCGCTGTATCTCGACGAGGGTGCCGTGCGGGCCGTGATGGAGCGGCGACGCTCGTTGCTCGCCGCCGGAATCACCGGCACCAGTGGCGGTTTCCACGCCGGCGACGTCGTCGGCATCGTCGCGCCCGACGGCCGCACGGTCGCGCGCGGGGTGGTGGCCTACGACGCGTCCGAACTCGATTTCATGATCGGCTTCTCGACCGGTCAGCTGCCGCCGGATCTCCAGCGACCCGTCGTGCACGCCGACGACCTCGTCCGGGTGGTCTGAGAACCTCACGAAGTCGGTGCGGTCACCGCGTCGGCCAGGAAGGCGAGGGTCTCCGAGGTACCCGCCTCGAGCTTGAGGGTCGCCAGCGCATCCCCGCGGGTGGGGCCACGATTGATCACCACCACCGGGATGTTCCGCTGCACGGCGCGACGTACGAACCGCAACCCCGACTGCACCGTCAGTGAACTCCCGGCGACCAGCAGGGCGTCGGCACCGTCCACCACCGAGAAGGCGAGATCGACGCGCGGGCGCGGCACCGTCTCCCCGAAGTACACGATGTCGGGTTTGAGCATCCCGTCGCAGCGCTCGCAGTCGACGACGACGAAGTCCTCGGTGTCGGTGACCACCGCGTCCGCATCGGGGGCGACCTCGAGACCGGTCGTCGCGCGCATCCGGTCGTCGAATCCCGGATTGGCCGCGCACAGCCGTTCGTGCAGCGTGAACCGCGAGATGAGGTGTTCGCACGACAGGCATCGGACCTGCGCGTAGGTGCCGTGCAGGTCGACGACCTGCCGGCTGCCGGCCTTCGTGTGCAGCAGGTCGACGTTCTGGGTGATCACGCCGACGACCGAACCGGCGCGTTCGAGGGCCGCGAGCGCCCGGTGCCCGGGATTCGGGCGGGCGGCGTCCATGTGCTTCCAGCCGACGTGGTTGCGGGCCCAGTAGCGTTGCCGGAACTCCGCGTCGTCGACGAACTGCTGGTAGGTCATCGGGTTGCGGGGCGGCGAGTCCGGTCCGCGATAGTCGGGGATACCGGAGTCCGTCGACAGCCCGGCGCCGGTGAGAACAGCGATCCGACGGCCGTGCAGGAGAGTGGGCAGGTCGTCGGAACGGAGTGGAACGTCGATCACTCCTTCTACGGTAGGCCGCTTCCGGGAACCGGTGCCGCGGGCAGCAGCGCGCGGACCGCATCGATGGTGTCGGCGTCGGCGGCCGACTTGTCGGGCCGGTACCGCAGCACCCGTGCGAAGCGCAGCGCCACCCCGCCCGGATAGCGGCTGCTCGTCTGCACTCCGTCGAGTTCGATCTCGACGACGATCGCGGGTCGCAGGTGGACGGTGTGCTCGTCGCGGTGTGTCTCGTGGCGTGGGAATTCCTCTGTCTGCCACTGCAGCAGCGCGTCGGTGAGTCCCTTGAACGTCTTCCCGACCATGATCGGCGGACCACCGTCGGGGTCGCGGGCACCGAGGTGCAGGTTGGACAGGAAGCCGGTGCGGCGCCCGTAACCCCATTCGGCGGCGAGCACCACGAGATCCAGGGTGTGCTCGGGTTTGACCTTCTGCCAGGCTCGGCCCCGGCGGCCGGCGGTGTAGGTCGATGTGAGCGACTTCACCATGACGCCCTCGTGACCGTTGTCGAGCGAGTCACCGAGGTGCGCCTCGGCGCTGTCGGCGTCCGGAGCGACGAGCGTGGGGATGCGGTGCTCACCCGCGACGCGGGCGAGATGGTCGCGACGCACCGACAGCGGCTCGTCGAGCAGGTCGGCGCCGTCGAGGTGCAGGCAGTCGAAGAAGTACGGGTGGAGAAGCAGTTCGCGTTCGGAGCGGGCACCGAACCGGCTCATGGTCTCCTGGAACGGTCGGGGACGGCCGGCATCGGTGAGCGCGAGTGTCTCGCCGTCGAGCACGACACTGCGGCACGGCAGCGCCCGGACGAGTTCGACCAGTTCGGGGACCGATGCGGTGATGTCGCGCAGCGTGCGGGTGAAGATCCACACCGCGTCCTCGTGGCGGTGCACCTGGATGCGTGCACCGTCGAGTTTGTACTCCACGCTCACCGCCCCGTCGAACTCGATGAGTGCCGCCTCGAGCGACTCGGCGGGTGAGGCGAGCATCGGCCGGACCGGTCGGCCGAGCTCCAGGCCGAACTCCGCCAGCGCGTCGACACCACCCTCGAAGGCCGCCGCTGCGGCCTGCGCGAGTCGGCCCGACAACATCACCGCCCGACGGACCGGTTCGACGGGGAGACCGGCTGCCGCTGCGACCGCATCGGTCATCACCCCTTCGAGCGCGCCCTGCCGCAGCTCACCGCCGAGGAGCGCGACGAGGAAACGCTGCTCGGCCTCGGTGGCCCGTCCGAACAGATCCAGGAGCAGTTGCTGCCGCGCGGCGGTGGATCCGGAACCGGAGATGCCGGCGAGGCGGTCGAGGAAGCCGGACACCTCGTCGACGTCGAGCACGGGATCGTCGGCGACCGGTGCGGAGAGGCCGGCGAGGGTGCGGAAACCGACACCCAGGCGACCCTGGGTCATCTCTCCGGACAGCCATGAGACCACCGCTTCGACCTCGTGAGGTTCGGCGCGCCCGAGTAATTCCCGCAGCAGATCGATCTTGGTGCGTCGTGACCGTGTGGCGGCGACGGCGACGGAGGTGTCGACAACCGAGTGCAGCAGCATCGCTTCGACGTTAGCGCCCGGACGTGCCACGCGGAGGAAATCGTGCGCCGGGGTGTATTTCCGCACGGGGGTGGGAATCGAGAGGCCAGGATGGTGCACAGGACGCCTCCACGCAGGGAGGGACGGGAGACGCGGATGAGCAAGGACGCCGATGCAGTCGAACTCGACGTGGACGGTCGCACGGTGCGCATCTCGCACCCCGAGCGCGTGTACTTCCCCGAGATCGGGGCGACCAAGCTCGACCTCGCGAACTACTACCTGAGCGTGGGGGAGGGGATCGTCCGGGCACTCCGCGAACGGCCCTGCATGCTGCACCGGTTCCCCGACGGGCTCGAAGGGCGGAAGGTACACCAGAAGCGTTTGCCGCGCGGGGCTCCGGACTGGGTCGAGACCGTGCGGGTGCACTTCCCGCGCTACGACCGCGATGCCGACGAACTGTGCGTGACCCATCTCGCCGACGTCGTGTGGGCCGTGCAGATGTCCACCGTGGAGTTCCATCCGTGGAACTCGCGGCGCAGCGACGTGGAGCGACCCGACGAGTGGAGGATCGACCTCGATCCGATGCCCGACTGCGATTTCGACCGGGTCCGGCGTGTCGCGAAGGTGGCGCACGAGGTGCTCGACGAACTCGGTGCCGTGGGCTGGCCGAAGACCTCGGGCGGCGACGGCCTGCACGTCTACGTCCGGATCGCGCCGGAATGGGAGTTCGACGACGTCCGAAGGGCCGCATGGGCTTTCGCGCGGGAGGTGGAACGACGCGCGCCCGGCGACGTGACGACGGCATGGTGGCGCAAGGAACGCGACCCGTCGGCGGTCTTCGTCGACTACAACCAGAACTCGCGCGACCACACGATCGCCAGTGCCTATTCGGTCCGCGGTGTGTCGGAGGCGACGGTCTCCACTCCGGTGCGGTGGGAGGAGATCGACGACCTCGAACCGCGGGACTTCACGATCCGGACCGTGCCGAAGCGGTTCGAGGAACTCGGCGACCTGCACTCGGGTATCGACGACGCGGTCTTCTCCCTCGATCCGCTCCTGGAATGGGCGGAACGCGACGAGAAGCCGTCGGAGTGAGCCCTATGGCCCGGTAACGGTGGCCCGGTAGACGTGGCCTAGTAGCCGGCGCTGGGATCGACGACCCCGATCGGCACGAGGCCGGATGCGAAGCGTGTGACGTTCTCGATCACGTGCTCGAGATAGGCCGGGATGCGCAGCGGGGGTGGATTGGCGTCGTGGGGAGTGATCACGGCGTTGGGGAGCGTCCACAACGGATGATCCTCGGGGAGCGGTTCGGGATCGGTGACGTCGAGCCCTGCACCACCGATCGCGCCGGATCGGAGAGCGGCGACGAGGGCGTCGGTGTCGACGAGATCGCCCCGGGCGACGTTGACGACCCACGCCGTGGACTTCATCGCTGCGAGCTCGGTTGCGCCGACGAGCTGCTCGACGTCGAGAGTGGCTGTCGCGGAGATGACGAAATGATCTGCCAGAGGCCATATCTCGTCGATACGTTCGACGGGGAACGTCTCGATGGCTCCCGGCACGGGACGACCGCTGCGGGTGACGGCGAGCGCGCGCGCCCCCAGCGCGGCCAGCATCGGGATCAGCGCCCGGCCGACACCCCCGGCGCCGATGATCCCGACCGTCGCGCCGCGGAGGGTGCCGACGACCGGCGCGAGACTCTCGGGTGTCCACGAGGTGGCCGCCAGATGGGCCGGCAGGGCCCGGACCCCGGCGAGCAGGAGCAGGAGCGCGTGCTCGGCGACGGTCGTGGAGTAGGCCGCGGCCGCCGACGTCCAGGTGACGCGAGGATGGGCCTTGACGACGCCCTGCGACAGCCAGTACTCGACACCGGCGGACGGTAGCTGCACCCAGCGGACGGAGGCGGGGAGGACCTCGGGGAAGTCCTGCGGCCCGGCCGTCCAGACGAGCGCGTCGGGGGTCTCCTCGAGTCCGCAGGGCACGCCGCCCCCGCCCGTGACCGCCCGTTCGAAACGGGGGTCGCGCTCGGGGCCGACAGCGATGCGGGGCGCACGCTCGGGAGTCATGGTCTCGACTCTAAGCGTCCGCCCCGCATCGGTCACGTGGTTACCGCGCTCAGGCGGGTTCGACGATCAACGGGTACACACCGTTCTCGTCGTGCACCTCACGGCCGGTGACCGGGGGATTGAAGACGCACAGCATGCGCATGCGCGTTTCGGGGAGCACGCGGTGACGCTCGTGTCCGTTGAGCAGGTACATCGTGCCCGGAGCGAGGTCGTACTCCACGTCGTTGTCGAGGTCCTGGAGCTTGCCGGTGCCCTCGACGAGCCATACGGCCTCGACGTGGTTGGCGTAGTGGAACTCGTTGACGGTGCCGGGTTCGATGGTGGTCTCGTGGAACGAGAAGCCCACCTTGTCGCCGGCGAGGACGATGCGCTTGCTGCGCCACTGGCCGTCCTCCGAGACGACGTCGCGCTCGGTGCCGGTGATCTCTTCTGTCGTACGAACGATCATGGGTGTCGAAAGTCCTTCTTCTGCAAGTGGGTTCGGAACGGGCGGAGCGGGGGACCGCTCAGGAACGGACCTTGGCGGTCGCTTCCGCCAGGATGTTCAGCCCGAACTCGAGTTCGTCGTCGGTGATGGTCAGCGGCGGCAGCAGCTTGACGACCTCGTCCGACGGACCGGAGGTCTCGGCGAGCAGACCCTCTTCGAAGGCCAGGGCGCAAACCTTGTCGGCGTCCTCCGGCTTGTCGAAGACCAGGCCCTGGACCAGGCCGCGGCCGCGGGTCGAGACGCCGTCGAACATGTCCGACAGGTTCATGAAGGTCTGGCGGATGCGCTCGCCCTTGCGCAGGGTGTCGCGCTCGAGCTTGTCGTCGGCCCAGTAGTGCTCGAGGGCGGCAGCCGCCGTCACGAAAGCCGGGTTGTTGCCGCGGAAGGTGCCGTTGTGCTCGCCCGGGCCCCACACGTCGAGCTCACGCTTGAACAGGGTGAGCGCCAGCGGCATTCCGTATCCGCCGATCGACTTCGACAGGGTCACGATGTCGGGCGTGATGCCGGCGATCTCGAACGAGAAGAACGGGCCGGTGCGGCCGCAGCCCATCTGCACGTCGTCGACGATCAGCAGGATGTCGCGTTCCTTGCACAGGTCGGCCAGAGCGCGAAGCCACTCGGGGCGAGCAACATTCACGCCGCCTTCACCCTGCACGGTCTCGACGATGACCGCGGCCGGACGGTTCAGGCCGCTGCCCGCGTCGTCGAGGACGCGCGAGAACCACTGGAAGTCCTCGGTGACGCCGTTGAAGTAGTTGTCGAACGGCATCGGCGTGGCGTGGACGAGGGGGATACCCGCGCCGGCGCGCTTCATCGAGTTACCGGTCACCGACAGCGCACCCAGGGTCATGCCGTGGAAAGCGTTGGTGAAGTTGATGATCGACTCGCGACCGGTCACCTTGCGGGCGAGCTTGAGCGCCGCCTCGACGGCGTTCGTGCCGGTCGGGCCGGGGAACTGGACCTTGTAGTCCAGGCCGCGCGGCGCGAGCACGTGCGACTCGAAGGTCTCGAGCAGCTTGCGCTTGGCGACGGTGTACATGTCGAGGCCGTGGGTGACGCCGTCGCTCATGATGTAGTCGACCAGGGCCGACTTGAGAACCGGATTGTTGTGGCCGTAGTTCAGGGCTCCGGCGCCGGCGAAGAAGTCGAGGTAGTCCTTGCCGTCCTCGCTGCGCAGCCAGGATCCCGATGCCTTGTCGAAAACGGCGGGCCAGCCGCGGCTGTAACTCCGGACCTCGGATTCGAGGTGCGAGAAAATCGCAGTATCGGGCTTACTGGTGGTCTCGGGCTTGTTTTCCAGGATGGTCATGTCGTGGTCCTCCTGCGATTATTCGAGAATTATGAAGATGTCGTGCGCACACGCGCTGCGATCATTCGCCGATGGTGTAGAGATCCTCGGCCAGATGTGAATCGGGGAAATCGTCGGGCGCGAACAACTCGGTGCGAGTGATATGCGTTCCGCGGCGACGCGCGAGAGCGGTGAACATTGCGATCGACGCTTCGTTGTCGGGACTCACCGTCGTTTCCAGACGGGTCACGCCGAGCGGCTCGAGTCGGTCGAGCAGAGCGTCGAGCATACGGCCCGCCACTCCACGTCCACGCTGGTCTGCGTCGACTGCCACCTGCCAGACGAACAGGGTGTTCGGGGAGTCGGGACGGCGGTAGCCGGTCACGAATCCCACGGGGCGATCGGTGTCGTCCGTTGCGACGACCGATGTGTCGGCGAAATCGCGACACCACAACACATATGCGTAACCGGAATTGACGTCGAGAACCTGCGAATCACGCGCGATCTGCCAGAGTCGTCTACCGTCGGCGATACGCGGACGCCGGAATTCGATTGCAGCCGGCTCACTACCGGACTCGGTTGCTGCCACCTCCGAAGAGGTGGTCGCGGTATTCGATTCAGCCGAGTCGGGGGTCGGGGTACTTCTTTCCTTGACGGGCCTCATATGTCCTTTCAACCTAACAACTTCCGGTGTCGAGATCACGCCCGTGTCCGGAATCGGGATCGGAACCCTGTGGTCCGTGCAGGTCGAGCGCATGTTGTGATGCCGGTCACAAACATGTTACGTCGGTCCTCCTCGTGGCGATTACTTCGGGCTCGCGAGTGCGTACGGCAACACCGCGTCGGCTCCCGCCGCGACGAGAGTTCTCGCCGCCATCGTGAACGTCCAGCCGGTGTCGGTCACCGCATCGATGAGAAGGATCGGACCACTCGACCCGAGGTTGTCGGGTCGCTCCCACGCGTCGATCAGTGCGGCGACCCGATATGCCGAGTTCGCTGCCGTCGGCTCCGTATTCCCGCCTCGGCGTCGCAATACACCTAGATCTCGTAATCGTCCGATTTGTGCCAATCGGGACGCAAGTGACTCGACGAGCAGGGAGTGCGTGGGGGAGTCCATGGCCATGACGGCGGTGGGCCGGTCCTCCCAGTCCCACGCGGCGAGCACCGCGATCGACGCGTCGACCACCGCCTTCGGCACTTCGCGGTCCGGTCCGTCGAGCAGTTCGCGCAGTCGCGGTCCCCATCCCAGATCCGACAGCCGGCCCAGCACGCGCCCGGGGCGCGGACCGTCCGTGATCCGGCCCGACAGCGGGATCCCGAGGGTCGACATCCCCGTGGGCCACTGCCGGCGCGGCGGCAGATCCACACCGGGGCGTTCGAGCCGGGCGCGGGTGCGGGCGACCTCGTCGTCGCCGACGGACGTCTCCCACCGGGAGCCGATGCAGTTGTCGCACCGGCCGCAGCCGGGGCCTCCGGCGGTGTGATCGCAGCCGGGGCTCCGGGTGTCGAGATCGGGGTCGTCGAGCTGACGGCGGAGGAAGACCATGCGGCATTCGGTGGTGCGTTCGTATTCGAGCATCGCCTCCTGTTCCGCGGCGCGGGCCTCCTCGAGGCGCCCGTAGCGCTCCTCGTCGTACGTCCAGGGCTGCCCGGTGGCGATCCAGCCGCCCTTGACCCTCTTCACCGCTCCGTCGACGTCGAGGACCTTGAGGACCATCTCCAGGCGGGAGCGCGTGAGGTCGACCCGCGGTTCGAGGGCGGGTGTCGATACCGGCCGTTCGGTATCGAGCGCTGCGATCACGCGTCGTACGAGCGCCTCGTCCGGGAAGGCGACCGAGGCGAACCACTGCCAGATCCGGCGGTCCTCCGGGCCGGGGAGCAGAACCACCTCGGCGCGCTCGGTGGAGCGACCCGCGCGCCCGACCTGCTGGTAGTAGGAGATCGGGGACGAGGGAGCGCCGAGGTGCACCACGAAGCCGAGGTCGGGCTTGTCGAAGCCCATGCCGAGCGCCGAGGTCGCGACGAGCGCCTTGACTTTGTTGTCGAGGAGATCGGCCTCGAGCTGTTCACGCTCGGTCGGCTCGGTCTGACCGGTGTATGCCGCCACTGCATAGCCGTGGTCGGTGAGCAACGCCGCGAGGTCGCGGGCGGCGGAGACCGTCAGCGCGTACACGATGCCCGAGCCCGGCAGATCCTTCAGATGCTGCGCGAGCCACGCCGCGCGTCGTGCCGGTTCGTCGATCCGCACCACCGACAGGTGCAGCGACGGACGGTCGAGACCGCCGCGCAGTACGAGCGTGCCGCCGGAACCGGCACTGCTGCTTCCACCGAGGTCGCTGCTCCCGCCGACACCGAGCTGGGCGGCGATGTCGGCGACCACCCGGTCGTTGGCGGTCGCGGTCGTCGCCAGGACCGGGATGTCGTCGCCGAGTTCGGCGACGAGGGTGCGGATGCGGCGGTAGTCGGGCCGGAAGTCGTGACCCCAGTCCGACACGCAGTGTGCCTCGTCGACGACCACCAATCCGGCGTCGCGGGCGAGGGAGGGCAAGACCTGGTCGCGGAAGTCGGGGTTGTTGAGGCGTTCGGGGCTGACGAGGAGGACGTCGACCTCACCCGCCGCGATCCGCTCGTGGATCGCCGCCCATTCCGTCACGTTGCCGGAGTTGATGGTCGCGGCGTGGACGCCCGCCCGCTCGGCGGCCGCGACCTGGTTGCGCATCAGGGCGAGCAGCGGCGACACGATCACCGTGGGACCGCGGCCCTGCCGGCGCAGCAGTTTGGCGGAGATGAAGTAGACGGCCGACTTTCCCCAGCCTGTGCGCTGGACGACGAGGGCGCGGCGACGGTGTACCACGAGCGCCTCGATCGCGACCCATTGGTCGTCGCGGAGCCGGGCATCGGGGCCTGCCAGCTCGCGGAGGAGGTGCTCGGCATCGTCGCGCAACAGGTCGGTGGAGTTCGTCATGCTGCAATCGTGCCCGACGACGTTCCGTCACGGCGGCGGTGAACGGTTCTCCGGGGGCGGCGAACGGTACTGACGCGGCGGCGAACGGGGATACCCTAGAGATGGCGACGGAGTGGCTCTCACGAAAGAGGGTGGCACCCAGTGTCAGTCGGCGTGGCAGAGATCATGATGTAAAAGCTTGCGAAACAACAACTTCCGATTGCATCGATCTTGGAGTGCGACTCGTGGCACTCTGTGTCCGAATTGGTGACGGCGATCGCTGATCCGGACCGAGTGTGATGAGCGGATCATCCGCGTCGCTATGGTCGTCGTCATGTACGCAGCCCTTTCATCCCCCGCAGCGCCGTCTGTGGAGTCGGTCGTCGTGACCCCGGCCGAGGCTCGGGTACGTCATGAGACCTACCGCAAGAAGATCGTGTCGGCTCAGGACGCCGTCCAGTGGATTCGCCCCGGCGACACGGTCGCCATCAGCGGCTTCGCCAGCGCAGGCACCCCGAAGGCAGTGACCCCGGCGCTCGCCGAACACATCCGGCGCACGCGGGCGACCGGCGGCGACTTCCGGATCAACCTGCTCACCGGAGCGTCGGTGGCCTCCGACACCGAGCGCATGCTCGCCGACGTCGACGGAATCGCGCTGCGTATGCCGTACCAGGCAGAGCCCACCGCCCGAGGGCGGATCAACGAAGGCCGGATGGACTACGTCGACATACACCTGTCGCACGTCGCCCAGCAGGTCTGGGAGGGCTACTACGGACACATCGACGTCGCCGTCGTCGAGATCTCCGGCATCACGGAGACGGGCGAGCTGATCCCCGCCACGTCCATCGGCAACAACAAGACCTGGCTCGACGTCGCCGAGAAGGTGATCCTCGAGGTCAACTCGTGGATCCCCGCCGCCATGGACGGCGTGCACGACGTCTACTACGGCACCGCGCTTCCCCCGAACCGTCGTCCGATCGACCTCACCGACGTCGAGGACCGCATCGGCCAGCCCTACTTCCGGATCGATCCGGAACGCGTCGTCGCGGTCGTCGAGACCGACCGTCCCGACAGCGCCACCGCGCTCACGGCGCCCGACGCCACCAGCCGGGCCATCGCCGACCACGTCCTCGACTTCTTCGCGCACGAGGTCGCCGCGGGACGGCTGCCCGCCGACACGCTGCTTCCGCTGCAGTCGGGTGTCGGCAACGTCGCCAACGCCGTTCTCGCCGGTCTCGACAGCGGACCGTACCGGGGGCTGACCTGCTACTCGGAGGTCATCCAGGACGGCATGCTCGACCTCGTCAAACACGGCACCGTCCGGTTCGCCTCGGCGACTTCCCTCGCACTGTCCGAAGCGGGGCTGAACGACTTCGTCGAGAACATCGACTTCTACCGCGACCACATCATGTTGCGGCCGCAGGAGATCAGCAACCACCCCGAGATCGTCCGCCGACTCGGCATCATCGCCATGAACGGCATGCTCGAAGCCGACGTGTACGGCAACGTCAACTCCACCCACGTGATGGGCACCCGCATCATGAACGGCATCGGTGGCTCCGGCGACTTCGCGCGCAACGGCTACCTGTCGATGTTCCTGAGCCCGTCGACGGCCCGCGACGGCGCGATCTCGTCGATCGTCCCGATGGTGCCGCACGTCGACCACACCGAGCACGACGTGCAGGTCATCGTGACCGAACAGGGTCTCGCCGATCTGCGCGCACTGTCCCCCCGCCGTCGGTCGCGGGTCGTCGTGGAGCGCTGCGCGCATCCCGACTACCGCGCCGAACTGCTCGACTACATCGAGCGCGCAGAAGCCACCCCCGGAGCAGGTCACACCCCGCACCTGCTCGGTGAGGCGTTCTCCTTCCACGAGCGCTACCAGCGCACGGGGACCATGCACGCGTCCTGATCGACGCGGCGACGAACACGGTCGGCCCCGGCACCACATCACGGTGCCGGGGCCGACCTTTCTCGTCCGTCCGGCTCAGCGGATCGGCGCCGGATCGATCTCCTGCTGCGGGAGCGTCGCGGAGATCGTCGCCGTGATGTCCTGCAGCGGGGTCGGCCCGGATCCGTCGGGCACGGTCAAGGCCACGTAGACCGGACGGTCGACGGCGAACCACGTACTCGCCGGGATGCCCTGCTCGGCCCCCGACACCTCGAACCACTGCACGTCGTCGATCACCTGCAGCGCCGCCGCTCGGTCGAACTGGTCGGGCCGGTCGAGACCGCAACGCAGGACGACCTCCTCGCCGTCGTCCGACTGCCAGGCCGCAGCACCCACCGGTGCCGGATCGGCCAGTTCGGCGCGCGTGTAGTCGCCGAGCTCCTCCGGCAGCGCGTCGAGCAACTGCGAGCAGGATTCGGATTCCGCCTCCGGAGCGGGCACGGGACCGAGACCCACGGGTGTATTCACCGGTGACTGCGACACGATCACGGCCGCCACCACCACTCCGACCAGCAGGGCGACGGGCAGTGCGATCGCCGTGGCGATCAGAGCGGGACTGCGTCGCATCCCGTCCGATCCGGGTGCCTCGACGGGGGCGTCGTCGGAAGGTTCGCGATCGGAAGCAGAGGTGTCGTTCATCGTGTCCAGCATCCGGGCTCGGGGACAGGGGGCGGTAGCGTGATCGAACGTAGCAGGGCACGTGCCGGCTCTCTCCCGCCGCCGACCGAGAAAGAGGCGACCGTCACCGTGACGAACCCGAGCGGACCCACCGTCGCCGACATCGGCGAATTCCCCGTGATCGAGCGCGCGGTGAGAGCACGGCGGCAACCCGACAGCACACTCGTCGGGCCGGGCCACGACGCAGCGGTCGTGACAGCATCCGACGGGCGCATCGCGATCTCGACCGACATGCTGGTCGAAGGACGTCACTTCCGGTTCGACTGGTCGAGCCCGGAAGAGGTCGGACGCAAGGCGGTCGCCCAGAACGGAGCCGATGTCGCCGCGGTCGGCGCCCGCCCCACGGCCTTCGTCGTCGGCCTCGGTTGTCCGCCCGAGACTCCCGTCGCCGTGCTCGACGGCATCTCGGCGGGCATCGGGGAGGCTGCGGAGGAGATCGGCGCCGGAGTCGTGGGAGGCGATCTCGTGCAAGCGGGTCAGGTGATCGTCTCGGTCACCGTGCTCGGCGAACTCGACGGACGGCCACCGCTGCTCCGCTCCACCGCCCGCCCCGGCGACGTCGTCGCCCTCGCCGGTCGCACCGGTCGTTCCGCGGCGGGTCTGGCCCTGCTGCTGTCCGGCAACCGGGACTTCCCCGAACTCGTCGCGGCGCATCGTGTGCCCACTCCGCCCTACGCCGCAGGTCCTGCAGCGGCCGCAGCAGGCGCCCACGCATGCACCGACATCTCCGACGGTCTCGTCGCCGATCTCGAGCACATCTGCACGGCTTCGGAGGTCGCGATCGACCTCGACTCCGGTGCGCTCGCTCCCGACACGCAACTCCGCGAGACCGGTCGGGTGCTGGCGGCCGACCCGTGGGAATGGATCCTCACCGGCGGCGAGGACCATGCCCTCGCAGCGTGCTTCCCTCGCGAGGTCGCACTGCCGGACGGATGGCGGCCGATCGGCGTGGTCCTGGAAGGCTCCGGCGTCACGGTCGACGGGCAGCGCCGCGACGGATCCGGAGGCTGGGAGAGCTTTGCGGCGGGCGCTGGTCACTAGGGCGACCACTTCGGGTGGGGTTCGCTCGAGATAGGTTCTGCAGTCATGGCTGTCTACGCACTCGGCGAGCGTGTCCCCGATATCCATCCCGACGCGTGGGTTCACCCCGACGCGGTCGTGATCGGCAACGTCACCCTCGGTGCCGGTGCCTCCGTGTGGCCCTCGGCGGTGCTGCGCGGGGACTACGGCACGATCACCGTGGGGGAGAAGACCAACATCCAGGACGGCACGATCATCCACTGCACCGCGATCGATGCCACCGTCATCGGCGCGCGGTGCGTCGTCGGGCACAACGCGCACATCGAGGGCTCCACGATCGGTGACGGCGCGCTGATCGGCTCGGGTTCGCTCGTCCTCAACGGATCGGTCATCGGCGCCGGGGCGCAGGTCGCCGCCGGCGCCCTGATCCCACCGCGCTTCGAACTTCCGCCCCGCCGCATGGCGATGGGCATCCCCGCGAAGGTCCGCGAGGGCTACGAGATCCCCGAGAACGAATTCGACCCCAACGCCGAGATGTATGCGGCGAACGCCGCCTACTACCGGACCGCTCTCCGCCGCATCGACCAGGAGTGACAGGTGGCCGACACCGTCGACACACAGTCCGCGGACGGGGGAGCGGACGAGCCCCGTGCCGGTCGGCCCCTGTCCGAACTCGTCGACCCGGGCTGGGCGCGAGCACTCGAACCCGTCGCAGGTGACATCACCGCGATGGGGCAGTTCCTCCGCGCCGAACTCGCCGCGGGCCGCAGTTACCTGCCGTCCGGTCCGAACGTGCTGCGTGCCTTCACACAGCCGTTCGAGTCCGTCCGCGTCCTGATCGTCGGGCAGGATCCCTATCCCACTCCGGGTCACGCTGTGGGACTGAGCTTCTCGGTGGCTCCGACCGTCCGGCCGATCCCGCGCAGTCTCGCCAACATCTACCGCGAGTACACCGACGATCTCGGTCTGCCGCAGCCCTCCACGGGCGACCTGTCGCCGTGGACCGAGCACGGTGTCCTGTTGCTCAACCGGGTCCTCACCGTCGCGCCGGGCCAGCCGGCCTCGCATCGCGGCAAGGGCTGGGAGGCCGTCACCGAGCAGGCGATCCGCGCGCTGGTCGCGCGCGGTACCCCGCTCGTCGCGATCCTGTGGGGCCGCGACGCGGCGACCCTCGAACCCATGCTCGGTGGTGTGCCCACCGTGAAGTCGGCGCACCCGTCCCCGCTGTCGGCCTCACGCGGATTCTTCGGGTCGCGTCCGTTCAGCCGCGCGAACGCCCTGCTCGTCGAGCAGGGCGGCGAACCGGTGGACTGGCGACTGCCCTGACCACCGATCCGCCGCCCGGATGTCAGGCGCGGGCCGAATCCCAGTCCGGACGCCGCTTGGCGACGAAGGCGTCGACACCCTCGATACCCGTGGGCGTCGTCGCGGCCGCGGAGATCGAGGCGGCTTCGGCATCGAGGTGGTCGGACAGCGATCGTCCGGCCGAGCCCGCCACGAGCGAGCGGATGGCGGCGTAGGACTGCGTGGGGCCGTGCGCGAGGGTTCGTGCGAGTCGCAACCCTTCGCTCTGGATCTCGCCGTCGGCGACGAGCCGGCTGAGCAGACCCAGGCGCACGGCTTCGTCGGCGCCGATCACGGCGTCGGTCATGATGATCTCCCGTGCCCGCGACGGGCCGACGATCCGCGGCAGGGTCCACGACATGCCGCCGTCGGGGGAGAAGCCGATCGACGGGTACGCGGCGCGCATCTTCGTGCCGGGGCCGGCGAGCGCGATGTCGGCGAGCAGCGCCAGGCTCATGCCGGCGCCGGCGGCCCAGCCGTGCACGGCGGCGACGACCGGCACGGCCGCCTTCTCCAGTGCGCGCACGAAGTCATGGAAGAGGTTCGCGATCTCGAGCAGGTGGGCGCCACGGTCCTCGGCCGCGGCGAATCCGTGGACGTTGCCGCCCGCGCAGAAGTTCGCACCCTCACCGACGAGCAGCACGGCGCCGATCTCCGGGCCTGCCGCACGCAGGGCTGCGATGCCCTGCTCCATCCCTGCGGGGGACAGGGAGGTGCCGTGCTCGGAGGTCGCCACGGCGATCCGCAGGACGCGGTCCTCCACGCTCACCAATGAACGGAGAGAGTCGCTGTCGGGGAAGGAAACTTGGTTCTCGGTCATTCCCGCACGATATCGGGCCGCAGGATCGAACGGCGAAGGCCCCCTGCGTAATCAGCGCAGGGGGCCTTCGCGACGACTCGACCGGGAATCAGCCGCGGACGACCTTGCCGGCCTTGAGGCAGGAGGTGCACACGTTCATCTTGCGGGTGTTGCCCGGTGCAACCTGAGCGCGCACGCTCTGGATGTTCGGGTTCCAGCGACGGTTGGTACGCCGGTGCGAGTGCGAGACCGACTTCCCGAAGCCGGGGCCCTTGGCGCATACGTCGCAGACGGCAGCCATGTCGCGAACTCCTTGTGTCTAGTGGATAGATCTTCTGTCTGTTGTTTCGCCTTGCGAACACGGGGAACGAGCCGCCCGTGCGAGGCAACCCGGCAAGCTTAGCGAACTCGAGGGCGGTTGGCCAAACCGGACGGTGCGACGACTCGCGGCTAACCTGTTCGCCAGGGCTCGGCACCGTGCGCAACGGTACCGATCGCAGAGGTGGACGATGCTCGCAGGACGAGGCGAAGGGGGTGGAATCGTTGCTCGGAGCCGAGGACACGGTGGACGGGCGGGCGCTGCGCCGGTGGGTCGAGTTCGGTGTGGAAGCGCTCGAACAGCGCCGAGCGGAGATCAACTCGCTCAACGTCTTCCCGGTGCCCGACGGGGACACCGGAAACAATCTGCTGATCACCCTGCAGGCCGCGGCGGCCCGGATCGGCGGGCCCGTGGACGGCGCGCTCACCGCATCCGACGTCGCCGAAGGGCTCGCGCGTGGTGCTTTCGCCGGGGCGCGGGGCAATTCCGGGATCATCCTGGCACAGGCACTGCGCGGTCTCGCCGACGCGATCGCGGGACTGACGACGGTCGGCGCCCGGGACCTCGCCGCCGCCTTCTCCAACGCCGCGACGCTCGTGACCGGAGCGCTCAGCGCACCCGCGAAGGGCACCATCGTCAGCGTCCTCGAAGCTGCGGCCGAGGGCGCGACCCGCGTCGCTTCGGAGACGGATGCGACCGTGTGCGATGTCGCCGTCGCGAGTGCCGACGCCGCCGCCGACGCGCTGCAGCGCACCACCACCCAGCTCGACGTCCTCGCCGAGGCAGGGGTCGTCGACGCCGGCGGCCTCGGCCTGCTCGTGCTGCTCGACTGCCTGGTGGAGGTCACCACCGGAATACGGCCCGATCGCCGGATGGTGCTCGCCGGCACCTCGCGGCCTGTCGTCGAACCCGAGATCGTCGACGAACGTCACGACAGCGACCAGCAGGAGTACGAAGTGATGTATCTCGTCGGGAATTCCGACGACGCGCGCATGGATGCCTTGAGGTCCTCCCTCGACGCGCTCGGCGACTCGGTCGCGATCGTTTCCGGGGGATCGGGGTGCTGGTCCGTTCACGTGCACTGCTGCGAGCCCGGAGCTGCCGTGGAGGCCGGTCTCGCGGCGGGTTCGCTGAGCCGCATCGACATCACGTGCTTCGCGCTCGAGTCCGCGCGTCGCGGGTGCGGCGACGGTCCCGTCGCGCTGGGCACGGCTCCTGCCCGGGTCCGTGCCGAGTCGGCGGAGGAACAGTCCCGGGCGGTCCTCGCAGTGGTGGGCGGCGAGGGCGCGGCCGAACTGTTCGAGGCGGAGGGTGCCCGGGTGCTGCGGGCCGAGGAGATCTCAGCCCCGGACGAACTGCTCGAGGCGATCCGGGCACTGCCGAGCCGGGACGTCCTGGTGCTGCCCAACGGTGCGCTCTCCGCGCAGGACGTCGTCGCCGTGGGCGCCCGGGCGCGGCGGGACGACCGTGACGTGATGTTCCTGCCGTCCTCCTCCGTCGTCCAGGGGCTGGCCTCGTTGGCCGTGCACGATCCGATGCGCGCGACGGTCGACGACGCCTTCGCGATGTCGGAGGCGGCGTCGTGCGTGCGCTGGGGATCGCTGCGGTACGCGAACGAACGCGCGCTGACCTGGGTCGGAACGTGCGAGCCCGGCGACAGTCTCGGACTGGCCGGCCATGATGTCGTAGTGATCGAGCATGATCTGGTGACAGCGGGAGCGTCGCTGCTCGACAGGATTCTCGCCGCGGGCGGCGAGCTCGTGACGATGCTGGTCGGCGCCGACGCCCCCGACGGACTCGTCGAGCAACTGGCCGCCCACCTCGATCGCCGTCACCCGGAGATCGACGTGGTGGTCTACCAGGGCGGTCAGCGCGGCGACCTGCTGCAGCTCGGCGTCGAGTAGCCGGTGCGCCGCGAGGCCACCGCAGGAGTAGCGGAAGGGACGGCAGTGGCGACACTCGCGGACCGGCTCGATCATGTCCTCGGCCGCAAGACGGCGGACGCCTTGCACGACGCGTTCGGGATGACCACCGTCGAGGATCTACTGAGGCACTATCCGCACCGCTACGCCACCCAGGGCGCCGAACTCGGCGAGAGCCAGCCCGCGGAGGGCCAGCACATCACGATCATCGCGCGGGTCGAGTCGGCGCAGGAGGTGCCGATGAAATCCCGCGCCGGCAAACGCCTCGCGGTGCGGTTGCGCTCCGATCGCCACAGCATCGACGTCACCTTCTTCAACCCGCACCGGGTCAAGCACAACATCAAGCCCGGCGTGCGCGCGATGTTCTCCGGCACCGTGAAGTACTTCCGCGACAAGTGGAGCCTGACCCATCCGAGCTATCTCGTGCTGCCCGAACCGCGCGACGCCGAGGACCTGGTCTCGGCGACCCCCGCGCGGGTGCGGGGCGCCGGCGCCCTGGCGGGTCTCGCCCGCACCGCGCAGGACGGATCGGGAGTCGACATGTCGGTCTTCGACCGCGCGCTGATCCCGATGTACCGCGCGACCCGCGAGGTCGAGTCGTGGACCGTCATGCGCTGCGTGCGGCAGGTGCTCGACCAGCTCGACCACGTCGACGATCCGCTGCCCGAGTGGGTGCGCGACGAGCACGGCTTCGTGGGCCTCGACGAGGCGCTCCGCTCGATCCACCTGCCCGACACGAAGCAGGAGATCGACCGGGCACGCGACCGTCTGCGGTTCGACGAGGCCGCCGCGGTGCAGCTCGTGCTCGCCGGACGCCGGCACGACGTCGAGGTGCGGTCGGCGCCGTCCTGCCCGCGCCGCGAGGGCGGGATCGCCGACGAGTTCGACCGGCGGCTGCCCTTCGAACTGACGGCCGGGCAGCTCTCGGTGGCCGACGAGATCGCGGCCGATCTCGCACGCGAACACCCCATGAACCGGCTGCTCCAGGGCGAGGTCGGTTCCGGCAAGACCATCGTGGCGCTGCGGGCGATGCTGCAGGTGATCGACGCCGGTCGGCAGTGCGCGTTGCTCGCACCCACCGAGGTGCTCGCGGCGCAGCACGCGCGCTCGCTCACGAAGATGCTGGGCGATCTCGCCGCGGCGGGCGAACTCGGCGCTCACGAACTCGCGACCCGCGTGACCCTGCTGACCGGCTCGATGGGGGTCGCACGCAAGCGGGCCGCGCTCAACGAGGCGGTGACGGGCGATGCCGGCATCGTCATCGGCACGCACGCGCTGATCGAGGACACGGTGCAGTTCTTCGACCTCGGCCTGGTGGTGATCGACGAGCAGCACCGCTTCGGTGTCGAACAGCGCGACGCACTGCGCTCGCGGGGTCGCGACGGCGCGTCCCCGCACGTGCTGGTGATGACCGCAACACCCATCCCGCGCACCATCGCGATGACGGTGCTCGGCGACCTCGAGGTCTCGACCCTGCGCGAACTCCCCAGAGGACGGTCGCCGATCGTCAGCCGCGTGGTGCCGGCGAAGGTGCATCCGAAGTGGGTCGACCGCGCGTGGGAACGCATCCGCGAGGAGGTCGCCGAGGGGCGGCAGGCCTACGTGGTGTGTTCCCGCATCGGCGACGGCGATTCCGACGACGACGCGCTCTTCGATCCGGACGGGCCCGAGCCGTCGGGATCGGGGAAGGGCAAGCAGGCCCCGCCCGAAACCGTCTCTGTGCTCGAGCAGTTCGAGTTCCTCACTTCCGGTCCGCTGCGGGATCTGAGGGTGGGGCTGCTGCACGGTCGCCTCCCCGGCGACGAGAAGGACGCGGTGATGCAGGCCTTCAACGCCGCGGAGCTCGACGTGCTCGTGTGCACGACCGTCGTCGAGGTCGGTGTCGACGTGCCGAACGCGACCGTGATGGTGATCGTCGATGCCGACCGGTTCGGTGTCAGCCAGTTGCACCAGCTGCGGGGTCGCGTCGGTCGTGGCGGCCATCAGGGCCTGTGTCTGCTCGTGACCGACGCGAAGCCCGCGACCCCGACGATGATGCGGCTCGAGGCCGTCGCCGGCACCACCGACGGTTTCGAACTCGCCCAGCTCGACCTGCAGTTGCGCCGGGAGGGCGACGTCCTCGGCGTCGCCCAGTCCGGCACCGTGTCGACGCTGCGGTTACTCTCGCTCGTCGACGACGCCGACGTCATCGAGGCGGCTCGCGACTTCTCCCGGACGGTGACGGAGAAGGATCCCGGCCTCGAACACCACCCGGGGCTCGCAAGCATGGTGCGGGCCGCGCTCGACGCCGAGCGCGTGGCCTATCTCGACAAGTCCTGAGTTACGTTCCGTACACCGTGCCGCAGAACCCGCGGTGAGGTTTCGGTGGCCGTGCCCGGCATGTTGACGCCGTGTTACGACGGGGCCGACTGCATCGTTCCAGTCGTGCCATCCGGGCGCCTTGTCCCACGATGTGGAACGCGCGTCGAAGGCGGCATGTTACGTCGCGGTACCGTCGACCAATGTTCTCGAAAGTGCTTGTCGCCAACCGTGGCGAGATCGCGATCCGCGCATTCCGTGCCGCCTACGAACTGGGCGCCGGGACGGTCGCGGTGTTCCCGTACGAAGACCGGAACTCCCTGCACCGGTTGAAGGCCGACGAGGCCTATCAGATCGGTGAGGAGGGGCACCCCGTCCGCGCATATCTGTCGGTCGAGAAGATCGTCGAAGCGGCCGTGTCGGCCGGTGCCGACGCGATCTACCCCGGCTACGGGTTCCTCTCCGAGAATCCGGACCTCGCCGCGGCGTGCGCCGAAGCGGGCATCACCTTCGTCGGTCCGTCGGCGGAGATCCTCGAGCTGACGGGCAACAAGGCCCGCGCGATCGCCTCGGCGAAGGCCGCCGGCCTCCCGGTGCTGGCGTCGTCGGAGCCGTCGTCGGACGTCGACGAGCTGGTCGCCGCCTCGGAAACGATGAACTTCCCGGTCTTCGTCAAGGCTGTCGCCGGCGGTGGCGGACGCGGCATGCGCCGGGTCGCCGAGCCCTCCCAACTGCGCGAGGCCATCGAAGCCGCCTCCCGCGAGGCCGACGCGGCCTTCGGTGATCCCACCGTCTTCCTGGAGCAGGCCGTGGTCAACCCGCGGCACATCGAGGTGCAGATCCTCGCCGACAAGCACGGCAACGTCATCCACCTGTACGAGCGCGACTGCTCGGTGCAGCGCCGCCACCAGAAGGTCATCGAGCTCGCCCCCGCCCCGAATCTCGATCCCGAGCTTCGCGACCGCATCTGCGCCGACGCCGTCGCCTTCGCCAAGGAGATCGGCTACCAGTGCGCGGGCACCGTCGAGTTCCTCGTCGACGAACGCGGCAACCACGTGTTCATCGAGATGAACCCGCGTATCCAGGTCGAGCACACGGTCACCGAGGAGATCACCGACGTCGACCTCGTGCAGTCCCAGCTGCGCATCGCCGCAGGCGAGTCGCTCGAGGAACTGGGCCTGTCGCAGGAGGGCATCACCATCCGCGGCGCGGCGCTGCAGTGCCGCATCACCACCGAGGACCCCGCCAACGGGTTCCGTCCGGACACCGGCCGCATCACCGGCTACCGCACTCCGGGCGGTGCCGGTATCCGTCTCGACGGCGGCACCTCGGTCGGCGCGGAGATCTCCGCCCACTTCGACTCGATGCTCGTCAAGCTCACCTGCCGCGGCCGCAACTTCGAGACCGCCGTCGCCCGCGCGCGCCGCGCGGTCGCGGAGTTCCGTATCCGCGGTGTCGCCACGAACATCCCGTTCCTGCAGGCGGTGCTCGACGACGAGGACTTCCGCGGCGGCAACGTCAACACCTCGTTCATCGAGGAGCGCCCGCACCTGCTGACTCTGCGCTCGTCCGCCGACCGCGGCACCAAGATCCTGCGGTACCTCGCCGACGTGACGGTGAACAAGCCGCACGGCGAGCGCACCACCACGGTCTACCCGCACGACAAGCTGCCCGCGATCGACCTGAACGCCGAGCCGCCGGCCGGTTCGCGTCAGCGTCTGCTCGAGCTCGGACCCGAGGGCTTCGCCCGTGCGCTGCGTGACCAGAAGGCGATCGGCGTCACCGACACCACCTTCCGCGACGCCCACCAGTCGCTGCTCGCGACCCGCGTGCGCAGCAAGGACCTGCTGACGGTGGCCGGGCACGTGGCCCGGATGACGCCGCAACTGCTGTCGATCGAGGCGTGGGGTGGCGCGACCTACGACGTCGCACTGCGCTTCCTGCACGAGGATCCGTGGGAGCGGCTCGCGGCGCTGCGCGAGGCGATCCCGAACATCAACCTGCAGATGCTGCTGCGCGGACGCAACACCGTCGGCTACACCCCCTACCCGGAGGCCGTCACCCGCGCCTTCGTGCAGGAGGCCACCGACACCGGCATCGACATCTTCCGCATCTTCGACGCGCTGAACAACGTCGACCAGATGCGTCCGGCAATCGACGCGGTGCGCGAGACCGGCACCACCCTCGCCGAGGTCGCGATGTCCTACACCGGCGACCTGTCGAACCCGAACGAGTCGATCTACACGCTCGACTACTACCTGCGTCTGGCCGAGGAGATCGTCGAGGCCGGTGCGCACGTCCTGGCCATCAAGGACATGGCGGGTCTGCTGCGCGCCCCGGCCGCCGCGACGCTCGTGTCGGCGCTGCGGAGCAACTTCGATCTGCCGGTGCACGTGCACACACACGACACCCCGGGCGGTCAGCTCGCCACCTACCTCGCGGCCTGGCACGCCGGTGCCGACGCCGTCGACGGTGCGTCCGCGGCGCTGGCCGGTACGACGAGCCAGCCCGCCCTGTCGGCGATCGTCGCCGCCGCGGCGAACAGCGAGTTCGACACCGGTCTCGACCTGCAGGCCGTGTGCGATCTCGAGCCGTACTGGGAGGCGCTGCGCAAGGTGTACGCACCGTTCGAGTCGGGGCTGCCCGCACCGACCGGCCGCGTCTACACCCACGAGATCCCCGGCGGTCAGCTGTCGAACCTGCGCCAGCAGGCCATCGCGCTGGGCCTCGGCGACCGCTTCGAAGAAGTCGAGGCCGCCTACGCCGGCGCCGACCGCCTCCTGGGCCGCCTGATCAAGGTCACGCCGTCGAGCAAGGTCGTCGGCGACCTCGCGCTGCACCTCGTGGGCGCGGGCGTCTCGGTCGACGACTTCGCCGCCGAGCCCGGCAAGTACGACATCCCCGATTCGGTGATCGGCTTCCTGCGCGGCGATCTCGGGACCCCGGCCGGCGGCTGGCCCGAGCCCTTCCGCAGCAAGGCGCTGTCGGGCCGCGCCGAGCCCAAGCCGATCACCCCGCTCGCGCCGGAGGAGGAGAAGGCCCTCGGCGGTTCGTCCGACGAGCGTCGCCGCATGCTCAACCGCCTGCTCTTCCCGGGTCCCGCGAAGGAGTTCGAGCAGCATCGCGAGACCTACGGCGACACCACCGAGCTGTCGGCCAACCAGTTCTTCTACGGTCTGCGGCACGGCGACGAGCACCGGGTGCGCCTGGACAAGGGTGTCGAACTGCTCATCGGCCTCGAGGCGATCTCCGATGCCGACGAGAAGGGCTACCGCACGGTCATGTGCATCCTCAACGGGCAGCTGCGCCCGGTGTCGGTGCGCGACCGCTCGGTGGCCGCGGAGACCCCTGCCGCGGAGAAGGCCGACCGCAACCATCCCGGTCACGTCGCGGCGCCGTTCGCCGGCATGGTCACCCTCGTCGTGTCCGAGGGCGACAGCGTCTCGGCGGGCGACACCGTCGCCACGATCGAGGCCATGAAGATGGAGGCCGCGATCACCGCGCCGCGCGGCGGCCGCATCACGCGCGTCGCGATCGGGCCGGTGCAACAGGTCGAAGGTGGCGACCTGCTCGTCGAGGTGTCCACGGGAGACAGCGCCGAGTGACACGGATCGTCGCCGGCCGGGCAGGGGGGCGGCGCCTGAAGGTGCCGCCCCGCGGAACCCGGCCCACCTCCGAACGGGTGCGCGAAGCCCTGTTCAGTTCGCTCGACGCACGCATGGACATCGACGGGGCCGCCGTCCTCGACCTCTACGCGGGGTCGGGGGCGCTCGGCCTCGAGGCGCTGTCCCGCGGCGCCGAGCACGCGATGCTCGTCGAGTCCGACGCGAAGGCGGCGGGCGTGATCCGCGAGAACATCGCGACGGTCGGACTGTCCGGTGCGGTGCTGCGCACCGCACCGGTATCCGCCGTGCTTGCGGGCACCCCCGACCGCGTCTACGACCTCGTCCTGGCCGACCCGCCCTACGCCGTGACCGAGGAGGCCGTCACCGGCGTGCTCGGGACGCTGGTGTCCGGAGGTTGGGTCGAGGACGGCTCGATCGTCGTGGTCGAACGATCGTCGCGATCACCGGAAACGGTGTGGCCGCAGGGATTCGAGGTCGGCAGGTCGAAGCGCTACGGCGAGACGAGAGTGGAAATCGCCACCTGCTACGGTGCTGGGTCATGAGCCGCGCGGTCTGCCCAGGATCCTTCGACCCGGTCACCAACGGACACCTCGACGTCATCGGCAGGGTCTCGGCCCAGTTCGACGAGGTCGTCGTGACCGTCACGATCAATCCCAACAAGCAGGGGATGTTCACGATCGACGAACGCCTCGAGATGCTCACCGAGGCCACGTCGCACCTGCCGAACGTCACGGTCGACGCCTGGCAGGGCCTGCTCGTCGACTACGCCCGCGAGCGGGGGATCACCGCGATCGTCAAGGGCCTGCGCGGCGCCAACGATTTCGACTACGAGCTGCAGATGGCGCAGATGAACCACAAGCTCACCGGCGTCGACACGCTGTTCGTCGCCACCAACCCGGTCTACAGCTACCTTTCGAGCTCGCTCGTCAAGGAGGTCGCGACCTACGGTGGCGACGTCTCCGAGATGCTGCCGGGCTCCGTGCACGATCGTCTGCTCACGCGCCTGGCCGAGCGGGCCGCCGCGAAATAGACCGGACCCTCCGCACGGCCTGTGACGGCCGTATCCCGACACACCGAGCGCAGGGCACACGAGCGTGCCCTGCGCTGCGGCAGACTGGACGGCGGCGCGGCCGCACCGGTCGTGTCGAGCGAGTGATTGGGGTTGGGCGTGTACCGGGTATTCGAGGCACTCGACGAGCTGGTCGCAATCGTCGAAGAGGCACGTAGCGTTCCGATGACGGCGAGCTGCGTGGTACCGCGCGGCGATGTCCTCGAATTGCTCGACGACGTGCGCGATGCGCTGCCGCCCGAACTCGACGACGCGCAGGACGTCCTCGATCACCGTGACAAGCTGATCAACGACGCGCGGGCTCAGGCCGACAAGACGGTCGGGGACGCCGACGAGGAGGCACGCACCCTCCTCGAGGACGCGCGCGCCGACGCCGACCGCATGCTCGCGGACGCGAAGGCCCAAGCGGACCGGATGGTCAAGGAGGCCCGCGCCCACGCCGAGGAACTGGTGCGCGATGCGCAGGCCGAGGCCGACGATCTCGTCGCCGAGGGCAACAAGCAGTACGAGAGCGTGACCGGGCGTGCCCGCGTCGAGGCCGACCGTCTGGTCGAGTCCGGGCAGGCGTCCTACGAGCGTTCCGTGGCCGAGGGCGAGGCCGAGAAGGCACGTCTGGTGTCGCAGACCGAGGTCGTGCAGGCCGCACACGCCGAGTCGGCGCGTGTCATCGATTCGGCCCACGCCGAGTCCGACCGTCTCCGGACGGAGTGCGACGAGTACATCGACGGCAAGCTGGGAGAGTTCGAGGAACTGCTCGGCACCACGCTGCGGTCCGTCGGCCGCGGCCGGCAGCAGCTGCGGCTGTCGGGTGCTCCCGACTTCGCGGAGGCCGACCACCGGGCGAGCCGTCGCCGCTGACCCGCGGGATTTTCGCTCCTGCCGCCCATCGCGTATCATGGAGCGGTTGCCCTATCACGACCGAGTCGTGTCCTGCGTCGTCCGAAGAAGGTGAGTTCCCCGTGTCCACCCGTGATTCCAGCACGTCCCGTTCCGGCCGGGACTCGGGGCTGGTGTTCGACACGCTCTCCCTGGGCCGCCGGCCCGGTTCGATGCGTACGGTCGAGCGGAAGGTGCCGTCACCCTCGCGCATCGGGCTCGATCTGATCGCGATCGAGGAAGGCTCCGAGATCGATCTCGATCTCCGCCTGGAGTCGGTGTCCGAGGGCGTCCTGGTCACCGGTAGTGTTCGTGTCGACGCCCTCGGCGAGTGCTCTCGATGCCTCGAGTCGTTCACTGAGCCGGTGGACGTGTACCTCACCGAGCTGTTCGCCTACCCGAACAGCGTCACTGAGCAGACCACCGAGGACGACGAGGTGTACCGCGTCGAGAACGATCTGATCGATCTCGAACCGGTCCTCGTGAACGCGGTTGGTCTGGAACTTCCGCTGCAGCCGTTGTGTAGTGACGACTGTGCGGGATTGTGCCCCGAATGCGGCATTCGCCTGGCGATTGCAGAATCCGGGCACCGTCATGAGACAATGGATCCTCGCTGGGCTGGGTTGGCAGCCAAGTTCGGCGCGGGCTCCGAAGAACCCAGCAGTCAAATCGACAGCTCGAACAACGAGGAGAAGTAGACGTGGCCGTCCCCAAGCGCAGAATGTCGCGTTCCAACACCCGGTCGCGGCGCAGCCAGTGGAACACCACTGCGCCGACGCTCGTCACCTGCCCGAACCGGGGTTGCGGAGAGAAGAAGCTGCCCCACGTGGCGTGCCCGTCGTGCGGCACCTACAACGGCCGTCAGGTGACCGCGCCCGTCTAATCGGTATTCACGTGACGAGCAAGTCCTCCGAAACAGCTACCGAGGGCGGCGAAGAGAGCCACGAGTCTCTCCTCGCCGCCCTCGGCGTGCCTCTGGACGCAGAACTCCTGTCCTTGGCGCTCACCCACCGCTCGTACGCCTACGAGAACGGCGGATTGCCCACCAACGAACGTCTCGAGTTCCTCGGCGATGCCGTCCTCGGGCTCGCGGTGACCGAAAAGCTCTACCTCACCCACCCGGACAAGTCCGAGGGCGAACTCGCCAAGATCCGCGCGAGCGTTGTCAACATGCACGCGCTCGCCGAGGTGGCGCGCGGCCTCGGAGAAGGCGGGCTCGGAGTGCATCTCCTGCTCGGCAAGGGCGAGGAACTGACGGGCGGACGCGACAAGGCCAGCATCCTGGCCGACGGAATGGAATCGCTCCTCGGCGCCGTCCATCTCGCGCACGGCATCGACGTCGCGCGCGAAGTGGTTCTGCGCCTGTTCGCCGCACTGCTCGAACGCGGCCCGCGCCTAGGTGCCGGTCTGGACTGGAAGACGAGTCTGCAGGAACTCACCGCCGAGCGCGGTCTCGGTGTTCCCGCCTACGAGATCACCGCCACCGGTCCGGATCACGACAAGGAATTCACCGCCACCGCCCTCATCGGTGGCAATCCCTACGGCACCGGTGTCGGACGCACCAAGAAGGAAGCCGAGCAGAAGGCCGCGTCGGCCGCATGGAACGCGCTGACCGAGGGCACTGCTGCCGAGACCGGTGATGCCGGGGCTTCCGACCAGCAGTCCGGATCCGCCGACACGCCCACCGAGGACAACTGACCGCAGGTGCCCGAACTTCCCGAGGTCGAGGTGGTCCGTCGCGGACTCGACGCGCACGTCGTCGGCGCGACTGTGGACTCGGTGCAGGTGCTGCATCCGCGTGCCGTCCGACGGCACGAGCCCGGTCCGCGCGATCTCGCACTGCAGGTGACCGGTCAGAAGGTCGCTTCGGTCGAGCGCCGCGGCAAGTACATGTGGCTCGTGCTCGAACCGGCCGATCTGGCTCTCGTGGTGCATCTGGGGATGAGCGGGCAGATGCTCGTGCAGCCTCCGACCGTGCCGGACGAGAAGCATCTGCGTATCCGCGCCGTCCTCGACAACGGTGCCGATCTGCGTTTCGTCGACCAGCGCACCTTCGGAGGCTGGGCCCTGGCCCCGCTCGTGGAGGTGGACGGTGATCGTCTGCCGCTGCCGGTCGCGCACATCGCCCGCGACCCGATGGATCCCCGGTTCGACCCGGATGCGGTCGTGGCCGTGCTGCGCACCAAGCACACCGAGATCAAGCGTGCGCTGCTCGACCAGACCGTCGTCTCCGGCATCGGCAACATCTACGCCGACGAAGCGCTGTGGCGCGCAAGGATTCACGGCAACCGGCCCACCGACGCGCTGTCGCGTCCGAAGCTCCGGTCGGCTCTCGATGCGGCCACCGAGGTGATGGCGGAGGCCCTCGGGCAGGGTGGTACGTCGTTCGACGCCCTGTACGTCAACGTCAACGGGGAGTCCGGCTACTTCGAGCGTTCCCTGAACGTCTACGGACGCGAGAACGAGCCGTGCCGACGCTGCGGCGCGCCGATCCGCCGCGAGAAGTTCATGAACCGCTCGTCGTACAGCTGCCCGAAGTGTCAGCCACGACCGCGAACGACCCGGTAGCGCACGCGCATACCGGGCCGTTCGGAAAGGTGGTGGTTCAGATGTCGAAGAAGACCGTCTCGGCGCCACCGTCCGGAGTGTCCTGCAGCCGGATGTCGATCGTGTAGACGGTGCGTCCGTCGCGCTCGGAACGCGACGCGATCAGGGTGTTGCGCCGCACCTCCCATTCGATGCCCTTCAGGACGGGATCCTCGGCGTTGAGCCCGGCCTCGTCCTCGAAGTAGACCCGCGTGTGCAGCCCCAGGTTGATGCCGCGCGCGAAGACCACCAGCAGGATGTGGGGTGCCGAGACGGAGCCGTCGGGGTTGGTGACGGCCCCGGGCTTGATCGTCTCGATCGTGAACACGCCCGTCTCGAAGTCGCCGCCGGTGCGTCCCCAGCCGCGGAAGTTCGGATCGAGATCCTTGTCCTGTGCGTCGTCCGGATGTGCGTACCGGCCGTGCGCGTTCGCCTGCCAGCTCTCGAGCAGGGCGTCGCGCACCGGGGTGCCGGTGCCGTCGATGACGCGGCCCTCCAACACGATTCGCTCGCCCTCGGTCTCGTCGGTGACGAGGACGTTGCCGAAGTTGTTGTCGAAGATGTCGAAGCCGGCCTGCTGCGGCGCGAGCCCGATGTGGACGTACGGGCCGCCGGTCTGCGAGGGCGTTTCCGGGAAACGCGTGACCATCGCGCGGGGGAGCAGCGGGGGCACGGGCCGGTAGGGATCGGTGGGCAGGCTCATCGCGGGGCTCCCGGGAGGTCGGTGTTCTCGAAGAAGGTGGCGCGGCGACCGCGCAGGGTGATGTCCCAGCGGTAGGCGCGGGCGTCGAACGGCGCGTTGGAGGCGGGGTCCTCCTGGGCGATCAGGCTGCGGAGCTGATCCACGGTCGGGATCGTCCGCGCGATCGGGCACTTCTCGATGAGCGGGTCGCCCTCGAAGTACAGCTGGGTGATCAGGCGCTGCGCCCACCCACGGCCGAGGATCGACACGTGGATGTGCGCCGGGCGCCAGGCGTTGCGGCTGTTGCCCCACGGATATGCGCCGGGTTTGATCGTCCGGAACTGGTAGTAGCCGTTCGCGTCCGTGAGCATCCGCCCGCAACCGCCGAAGTTCGGATCGATGGGAGCGAGATAGGTGTCCTTCTTGTGGCGGTACCGGCCACCGGCGTTGGCCTGCCACACCTCGACGAGTGCGCCCTCGACCGGATTGCCGAACTCGTCCTTGACGAAGCCGTGGACGATGATGCGCTCACCGATCGGCAGGCCGTCCTTCGAGAAGTTCAGGATCAGGTCGTTGTCGAGGGCGCCGAGCTCGTCGCTGCGGAAGACGGGTCCGGTGATCTCCGACAGGGTCGGCTTCGGCGTGATGAGCGCGTTGCGCGGTGCGCGCAGCACCGACGTGCGGTAGCCGGGGGTGAGCGCGGGTGGGTGCAGTGTGTGGTCGCGCTCGACGTATTCGCCGGTGGACATGCGATCTCCGATCTCTGAGCTGTGGACACAACCATAAGGTGAATAAAAACTCATGTAAATTGACAAAAAGGCAGTTGATTCATAACTTTCAGTAATGCAATCCGCGTTCGGTCCGTCCTCGTCCGTCCCGGAGCAGGTGCGACGCATCCGCCTCCGGCACCTGAGATGTTTCGTCACCGTCGCGCGCGAGGGGCAGGTCGGTCGGGCCGCCGAGCTGTTGCAGCTGAGTCAGCCGGCCGTCACGAAGACACTCAACGAGCTCGAGGTGCTCGCCGGAGCGAAACTCCTCGACCGCGGCCGACACGGTGCGCGCCTCACCGCGGCGGGTCACCGCTTCCTGCGATACGCGCAGGACGTCACCACCTCACTGGACGCAGCTGTGGCCGCACTGGCGGGAGCGGCCGAACCTGCCCGCGAGCCGCTGCGGATCGGGGCCCTACCCACCGTGGCCGGGTACGTACTCCCCGAAGCTCTGGCGGAGCTGCGCCGCGTGCGCGCCGATCTGGACATCCGGATCCGCACCGACCCCAATGCCGTCCTGCTGTCGGCGCTCGCCGCCGGCGCCCTCGACGTCGTCCTCGGGCGCATGGCCGAACCGTCCCGGATGGTGGGGCTGTCGTTCGAGCTCCTGTACGCCGAGACGCTGATCCTCGTCGTCCGGCCCGGCCACCCCCTCGCCGGGCGTTCCGTCTCCGTCGCCGACACGCTCGAACACCCCCTGGTGGTCGCGACCAGCGGAACCGTACCGCGCCACGCGACCGAGGCATTGTTCGAACGTCACGGCCTGCGACTGCCGGTCGGGCTGATCGAGACACTCGACCTCGCCGTGGCACGCGGGGTGGTGCGGCGCAGCGACGCCGTGTGGATCACCACCGAACGCGCGGCCCGGGACGACCTCGCCGACGGCGTGGTCCGGCGCCTGGACGTACCCACCGCGGGCACCGTCGAACCGGTCGGAGTGCTGCGACGCAGTGCCGACGCGTCGTCCGCCGAGGTCGAGGACTTCGTGACCATCCTGCGCGACATCCCGGTCGACGGGACATGGCAGGATTTCCTCCATGGCTGACCAGACTTCCGACCTTCCCACCACCGAGCTGTGGGTCGAGCGCACCGGCACGCGTCGTTACACCGGACGCAGCTCCCGCGGCGCCGAGGTGCTCATCGGCTCGGAGAGCGTCGAGGGCGTCTTCACCCCGGGCGAGCTGCTCAAGATCGCGCTCGCCGCGTGCTCCGGCATGGCTTCGGACTTCCCGCTGTCCCGCAGGCTCGGCGACGACTACGACGCGACGATCCGCGTCTCCGGTGCCGCCGACCGCGAGAACGAGGTCTACCCGCACCTCGAGGAGGAGATGGTCCTCGACCTGTCGGAGCTCGACGCAGACGCACGGGACCGCCTCATCGCCCTCGTCGAACGCTCCGTCGACAAGGTGTGCACGGTGGGCCGCACGCTCGAGGCGGGCACCGAGGTCTCGCTGACGATCACCCCTGAGGACTGATCGATGAGCGCCCCCGCAGACGTCGAACGGCTCACGGCGTGGGTGCACGGCCGCGTCCAGGGGGTCGGTTTCCGCTGGTTCACGCGTGCCCGCGCACTCGAACTCGGTCTCGTCGGGCACGCGACGAATCATCCCGACGGTCGCGTCATGGTCGTGGCCGAGGGCCCCCGGCCGGCACTCGAACAGCTCCTCGCGTGGCTGCGGTCCGACGACACCCCCGGTGAGGTGCGGCTCGTCGTCGACTCGTGGGATCCCGCGCGCGGCGACCTCGACGGTTTCGTCGAACGTTGACGTCCGTCCTGTTTGTCCGTTCGGCTTGGTATCCTGTCGCGATCGGGTGCACGCGGCCGGGGGTCGCGGTCGGCGAGGGGGAGACATATGGGCAGGCGTGCACGTTCGACGATGGTGGCGGCAGCAGCCGCCGCTGTGGCAGTGGCACCCCTGGCCGCAGCACCGGCGGCGGCCGGTCCGGCTGCCTGCGCACCGCGGTCCGTCACGACGGTCGCGTCGGGGCTCGGTGTCCTCGAGAACCTTGCGTTCGACGAGCGGGGCAGTCTGCTCGTCTCGGACACCTCCTTCGTCGGCCCCGGAGCGCTGCGCCGGATCACTCCCGACGGCAGCGTGACCACCGTGCTGTCCGAGGTGACCGGTCCGGGCGGCATCGTCGTCGACGTTCCCACCGTGTACCTGAACGTGGGCAACACGACCGTCTCGGGGCTGGCCGGGATCGCCGACGGCACGATCGACACGCTCGACCTCGATACGGGTGAACGCGGCACCCACGGCACCGGGCTGGTCATGCCCAACGGCCTCGGCCGGCTGTCGGACGGATCGATGCTCACCTCACGCGATCTCGGCGAGGTCGGACTCACCCTCGTGCCCGCCGGCGGTGGCGAGGCCCGCGTCGTCCGTACCGATCTCGGATCCGTCAACGGCATCGCCGTCGACGGCGACACCGTCTACACCGTGACGACCTTCGAGAACGTCAACCGGCTCCACATCCTCGACGCACGCGACCTCGAAGGACCCGTGCGCAGCATCGACCTGCCCGGGCCGGGGCTGCTCTCTATGCCCGACGACCTCACGATCGGTCCCGACGGCGCGCTGTACATCGCGCTCAACCTCGCCGGCGCGGTCCTGCGGGTCGATCCGGCGACCGGGCACAGCTGCCGCATCGCCGAGGGCATCCCGCTGATGTCCTCGCTCGCCTTCGGTTCGGGACCGGGCTGGGACCCGAACGTCCTGTACACGACCGGTTTCGACGGGACGGTCCGCGCGGTGCACCCGGCCTAGGAAAGCAGTCACAACCCGCCGGTAGAGTTCTCACCCATGTACCTCAAGAGTCTGACGTTGAAGGGCTTCAAGTCCTTCGCCTCGTCGACGACTCTCCGTTTCGAACCGGGTATCACCTGTGTGGTGGGCCCCAACGGGTCCGGCAAGTCGAACGTCGTCGACGCACTCACCTGGGTGATGGGGGAGCAGGGCGCCAAGGCCCTGCGCGGCGGCAAGATGCAGGACGTCATCTTCGCCGGAACCGCCGGCCGCCCGCCGCTCGGACGCGCCGAGGTCACGCTCACCATCGACAACTCCGACGGTGCGCTGCCCATCGAGTACTCCGAGGTCTCCGTCACTCGCCGCATGTTCCGCGACGGCGCGGGCGAGTACGAGATCAACGGCAGTTCCTGCCGTCTCATGGACGTACAGGAACTGTTGTCCGACTCCGGTATCGGCCGCGAGATGCACGTCATCGTCGGTCAGGGCCGCCTCGCCGCGATCCTCGAATCCCGCCCGGAGGACCGACGCGCCTTCATCGAGGAGGCCGCCGGCGTCCTCAAGCACCGCAAGCGCAAGGAAAAGGCGCTGCGCAAGCTCGACTCGATGCAGGCCAACCTCGCGCGCCTCACCGACCTCACCGCTGAGCTGCGCCGCCAGCTCAAACCGCTCGGCCGGCAGGCCGAGGTCGCGCGTCGCGCCCAGACCATCCAGGCCGACCTGCGCGACGCGCGGTTACGTCTGGCCGCCGACGACCTCGTCACGCGCCGCGCCGAACTCGCCGGGCACGACGAGCAGGAAAAGATGGTCCGGGAGCGGCTCGACACCGTGCTCGCGGCCTTCGACGACGCTAACGCCGAACTCGCCCGCCACGAACAGGCCCTCGCGCAGCTCACTCCCGGTGCCGAAGCGGCGTCGCAGACCTGGTTCCGCCTGTCCGCCCTCGCCGAGCGCGTCTCGGCGACCGTGCGGGTCGCGCAGGAACGCGCCCGGCACCTGCACGCCGAACCCGAGGACCGTTCCGGTCAGGATCCCGACGAGATGGAAGCCCGTGCCGACCGGATCGCCGCCGAGGAAGCGGAACTGGTCGAGGCCGTCGAGATCGCGCACGGAGCCCTCGAGGCGGCCCGCGAGCAGCTCGCCGCGCAGGAGGAGGCCGCAGCGGCCGCCGAACGCGCACATCTGGCCGCGGTGCGTGCCGTCGCCGACCGGCGCGAGGGCCTCGCGCGTCTCGCAGGCCAGGTCGAGACGATGCGCACCCGCGCCGAATCGATCGACGCGGAGATCGCACGCCTGACCGTCGCCATCGAGGAGGCCCGGCTCCGCGGCGTCGCCGCACAGGCCGAGTTCGAGACCGCTCAGGCACGCATCGACGATCTCGACGCCGGTGAGATCGACGCCGACGCGCAGCACGAACGAGCGCTGGAAGCACAGCGGCTCGCCGACGAGCGGGTCACCGAACTCCAGGAGGCAGAACGCGCCGCGGGCAAGGTGGTCGCCTCGCTCGGCGCCCGTATCGAAGCCCTGTCGATGGGACTCGAACGCACCGACGGCGCGGCCTGGCTGATCGACACGCGTTCCGGCGACGGACTCGTGGGGCGCCTCGCCGACCGGCTCCGGGTGTCCTCGGGATACGAGGCCGCCGTCGCAGCTGCCTTCGGCGCCGCGGCCGACGCCCTCGAGGTGGAGTCGGCCGACGCCGCGATCTCGGCGGTCGCAGCGCTCGCCGAAGCCGACCAGGGCCGGGTGGCATTCGTCCTGCCCGGCACTGCCGGTCCCACCGACACCGGCGACCTGCCGTCCGGTGCCCGATGGCTCCGCGAGGTCGTCGAGTGCCCTGCCGACCTGCGCGGAGGCGTCGACGGCCTGCTGGCCCGCACCGTCGTGGTCGACGACCTGCCCACTGCCCTCGGGGTCTGCGCTGCCCGGCCCGATCTGCGCGCCGTGACGCGCGGAGGAGACCTCGCCGGCGCGGGTTGGGTGGTCGGCGGCTCGCACCGCGCCCCGAGCACCCTCGAGATCCAGGCGGCGATCGACACCTCCCGTGCCGGCCTCGAACAGGCCGAGCGTCGCTCCGAGGAACTGGCCGCAGCCCTCGCGGGCGCACTCGCGGAACAGGCCGAACGCGCCGAACACGTCGAACAGACCCTTGCCGCGCTCAACGAGTCCGACGCGGCGATGTCGGCCGTCTACGAACAACTCGGTCGGCTCGGCCAGGCGGCACGCACCGCTCACGCCGAATCCGGACGCCTCGCAGCCCAACGCACGGAGGCAGAGAAGGAACGCGACGCGGCACGGGAGAAGCTGGTCGAGCTCGAGGAGCGACTGCGCCTGGCCGAGGACGACTCGGCCGGAAGTAGCGACGGTGCGGGCACCGATCACACCGCCGCCGAGCGGGAGATGGCCGCGACCGCGCTCGCCGAGGTCCGGGCCGTCGAGGTCGAGGCGCGACTCGCGGCACGCACGGCCGAGGAACGTGCCGAAGCGCTTCGGGGCAAAGCGGATTCGCTCCGCCGCGCCGCGCAGGCCGAGCGCGAGGCCCGCGCTCGTGCCGAACGTGCCCGCGTCGCGCGTCGTCAGGCGGCGGTCGTCGCCGCGGCGGTGGCCGAATCAGGGCAGCGACTCGCCGAACAACTCGAGGTGGCCGTAGCGACGGCACTCGCACAGCGCGACGACCTGAACCGGCGCCGCGCCGAATGCGCCGAGCAACTCGAACGGGCCCGCGAACTCGTCCGCGAACTGTCCGTGCAGCGCGACCAGCTCACCGACGCGGTGCATCGCGACGAAGTGGCCCGGGCGCAGGCCTCGCTCCGGATCGAGCAACTCGAACAGACCATCCTCGAGCAGCACGGCATCGCCCTCGACGACCTCGTGGCCGAGTACGGCCCCGACGTGCCGCTGCCGCCGACGCCGCTGGAGATGGCCGAGTACGAGCAGGCCCGCGAACGCGGCGAACAGGTCGTCGCTCCCCAACCGATGCCCTACGACCGGGTCACCCAGGAGCGGCGGGCCAAGCGCGCCGAGAAGGATCTCGCGACGCTCGGACGCGTCAACCCGCTCGCACTGGAGGAGTTCGCGGCGCTCGAGGAGCGGTACAACTTCCTGTCTACCCAGCTCGAGGACGTCAAGAGCGCCCGCAAGGACCTGCTCGCTGTCGTCGAGGAGGTCGACGCGCGAATCCTGCAGGTGTTCACCGAGGCGTACGCCGACGTCGAGCGCGAGTTCGAACAGGTCTTCGCGAAGTTGTTCCCCGGCGGTGAGGGGCGGCTCGTGCTCACCGACCCGAGCGACATGCTCACCACCGGCATCGAGGTCGAGGCCCGCCCGCCGGGCAAGAAGGTCAAGCGCCTGTCGCTGCTGTCGGGCGGCGAGAAGTCCCTGACCGCGGTGGCGATGCTGGTCGCGATCTTCCGGGCCCGTCCGTCGCCCTTTTACGTGATGGACGAGGTCGAGGCCGCGCTCGACGACACCAACCTGCGACGGTTGATCGGGCTGTTCGAGCAGCTGCGCGAGAAGTCCCAACTCATCGTCATCACCCACCAGAAGCCGACGATGGAGGTCGCTGACGCGCTGTACGGCGTGAGCATGCGGGGCGACGGCATCACCCGGGTCATCTCGCAGCGACTGCGCGGACGCGAGATCGCGACACCGGTCCCCGAACCGGAGGAAGAGCTCCAGGCCTGACAGTATGGGTGCGTGAGTACCGGAGCCTGGATAGTCATCGCCGCCGCGCTGGCGGTCGTTCTCGTCGCGCTCGTCGTCGGTCTGACCCTCTACCGGCGGCGGCAGGTGTCGCTGAAGGCGCCCGAGACCCCGCAGCTCGATTCCGCCGAGACAAAGGACCGCTCGGGCGGTTACAAGGCGCAGAGCGGATTCAGTTTCTCGCAGGGCACGGCCGCGCCACCGGCGCCGGCCCCCCGACCTGCGCCGAAACCGGCACCGAAGCCTGCGGTGAAGCCGGAGCCGGCGCCCCGCACGGTGCCGTTGCCGGAGGAGATCACCGAAGCTCCGCCGAGCGCACCGGCACCCGCCGAGCCGAAGGCGGAACCTGCGCCCGCGCCGAAGGCGCAACCTGCGCCCGCGCCGAAGGCGGAACCGAAGCCCGAGCCGAAGGTCGAACCGAAGCCTGAGCCGAAGGTCGAGCCCAAGCCCGAGCCGGAGCCTGCGGAGCCGAAGCCTGCCGAACCGGAGCCGGTCGAGCCCGAGGTCGCCCCGGAGCCGGAGCGTCCCGCTCCGGAGCCCGTCGAGCCCGAGGTCGAGCCCGCCCCGGCGACAGAGACCGTTGCCGAACCCGAGGTCACCGAACCCGAGGTCGTCGAACCGGCCGGACCGGCCGCTGTTCCTCCGGCAGCCCCGATCGAGGAGATCGAACCCACCGCAGGTCGCCTTGTCCGCCTGCGCGGCCGTCTGGCCCGCTCGCAGTCGGCGGTCGGCAAGAGCCTGCTCGGCCTGCTCGGTGGTGGCGATCTCGACGAGGACTCCTGGGAGGAGATCGAGGACACGCTGCTCGTGGCCGACCTCGGTGCCGCGACGACCACCAAGATCGTCGACCGTCTGCGTGAGGAGATGGTCGTGAACAACGTGCGCAGCGAGGCCGACGCCCGCGCCGTGCTGCGCAGCGTGCTTGTCGATGAGCTCCGCCCCGAGCTCGACCGCTCCATCCGGGCCCTCCCGCACGAGGACCATCCCGCGGTGCTGCTCGTCGTCGGTGTCAACGGCACCGGAAAGACCACGACGACCGGCAAGCTCGCCCGCGTGCTCGTCGCGGACGGACGCCGGGTGCTGCTCGGTGCCGCCGACACCTTCCGTGCCGCGGCCGCCGACCAGCTGCAGACCTGGGCCGAACGCGTCGGCGCCGAGGTCGTCCGCGGCAAGGAGGCCGCCGATCCGGCCGCGGTGGCGTTCGATGCCGTCGCGAGGGGCATCGACAACGGTGTCGACGCGGTCCTCGTCGACACCGCCGGCCGCCTGCACACCAAGACCGGCCTGATGGACGAGCTCGGCAAGGTCAAGCGCGTCGTGGAGAAGAAGGCCGCCGTCGACGAGGTCCTGCTCGTCCTCGACGCGACGATCGGCCAGAACGGTCTGATGCAGGCCCGCGTGTTCGCCGAGGTCGTCGACATCACCGGTGTGGTGCTCACCAAGCTCGACGGAACCGCCAAGGGCGGCATCGTCTTCCAGGTGCAGCACGAACTCGGCGTCCCGGTGAAGCTGGTGGGTCTCGGTGAGGGCGCCGACGATCTCGCCCCCTTCGAACCGGAAGCCTTCGTGGACGCCCTGTTGGGCTGATCCGCACCGCGTCCGTTGTTCCGGCCGCTGTCCGCTCATGCGGGCAGCGGCCGGTTCCGTCGGTGGGGATGCGGTGTCCGAAAAGTGTGAAACAAGGATGAAACAAGGTCGGTTCCTGCGTTCACGCCCACGAAACAGCGCGGCGCCTCCACGGAAACATCCGGGCAGCAAGCTTTCCCTCGACAACGCGCCGCTCGGCGCGGCCTACAGGGAGGTTGCAAGTGGAGGAAGTGGTGAACACCGGCGACGCAGCGTGGATGCTGATAGCAGCGTCGCTCGTGCTTCTGATGACCCCGGGCCTGGCGTTCTTCTACGGCGGGATGTCCCGTTCCAAGTCCGTGCTCAACATGATGATGATGTCCTTCGGCGCGATGGCCGTGATCGGGGTCATCTACGTCCTGTGGGGCTGGTCGATGTCCTACGGCAACGAGAGCGTACTCGGGATCTTCGCGAACCCCTTCGAGCAGTTCGGTCTGCAGGGAGCCATGTACGGCGAGGACGGTGAGTTCCTTGCAAGTGGTTCGGGCAACTACCCGCAGATCATCGACATCGGTTTCCAGGTGACCTTCGCGATCATCACCACCGCCCTGATCAGCGGTGCACTGGCCGAGCGCGTGAAGTTCGGTACGTGGATGGCGTTCGCGGCCATCTGGGTCACCTGCGCCTACTTCCCGCTCGCCCACATGGTGTGGGGTGGCGGCCTGCTCTCGGGCTCCGAGGACAGCATCGCAGCGGCCATGTTCGGCACCGTCGAGGACGGCGGAGAAGTCAGCGCCGCGGTGGAGCCGATCGACTTCGCCGGTGGCACGGTCGTCCACATCAACGCCGGTATCGCCGCTCTCGTCCTGGCCGTCGTCATCGGCAAGCGTGCCGGCTTCGGTCGCACCGCCTTCCGTCCGCACAACCTGCCGTTCGTCATGCTCGGTGCCGCGCTGCTGTGGTTCGGATGGTTCGGCTTCAACGCCGGTTCGGCCTTCGCCGCCGACGGTACTGCCGGCCTGGCCTGGGTCAACACCACCACCGCCACCGCCGCCGCCATCCTCGGCTGGCTCCTCACCGAGCGCATCCGTGACGGCAAGGCCACCAGCCTCGGTGCCGCGTCCGGTACCGTCGCCGGCCTGGTCGCCATCACCCCCGCTGCCGGCTCGCTGAGCCCGGTCGGATCGATCGCCCTCGGCGTCATCGCCGGTGTCCTGTCCGCCCTCGCGGTGGGTCTGAAGTACAAGTTCGGTTACGACGACTCGCTCGACGTCGTGGGTGTCCACCTCGTGTCCGGCCTGTGGGGCACGGTCGCCATCGGCTTCCTCGGCACCGAGACCGGATTGTTCTACGGTGGCGATTACAAGCAGCTCGTCATCCAGATCGTCATCGCAGTCGTCGCCCTGGTGTTCACCGCCGTCGTCACCGCAGTGATCGCCTTCGCACTCAAGCCCATGGGCTGGCGTGTGAGCGACGAGGAAGAGGCCCGCGGTATCGACGAAGCCGAACATGCGGAATCCGCATACGACTTCGCGCCGGCTCTCAAGTGATAAGAAGACCACGACAGTGAGCAGGGATGACAGCGGCCAGCGGGCTCTGGGAAGGATGAGGATATGAAGCTGATCACGGCGATCATCAAGCCGTTCACGCTCGAGGACGTCAAGGCAGGCCTGGAGCAGGCCGGTGTGCTGGGAATGACAGTCAGCGAGGTGCAGGGGTACGGCCGCCAGAAGGGCCACACCGAGGTCTACCGCGGAGCCGAGTACTCCGTCGACTTCGTGCCGAAGGTCCGTGTCGAGGTCGTCATCGACGACTCCGCTGTCGACAAGGTCGTCGAGACCATCGTCGAGGCCTCCCGTACCGGCAAGATCGGCGACGGCAAGGTGTGGGTCACGCCCGTGGAAGCCGTTGTCCGGGTCCGCACCGGAGAACGAGGTTCGGATGCGCTCTGACCCCCAGGGGTCCGGCACTCGAGGCCCTGATCGCGCTGCTTCGGCAGCGGGATCGGGGCCTTCGGTGTCCCCGGCCCGCACAACCGCACCGGCGGGCGCCGCCGATCTGGCGGCCGCCCGAGACACCCTGCTCTCCGGCGGCCCCCGCAGCCGCCGCCTCGACACCGTGGCCCTGCGCCACGCCCTCGTGGACCTGCACGAATTCTGGTTGACGACGAAGGGCTCCGAACTCGGCATCAAGCGCGAGGGAGGCTTCGCCATCGTCGCCGTCGGGGGTCTCGGACGCCGCGAGATGCTCCCGTACTCCGATCTCGATCTCATCCTCCTCCACGACGACATGGCGCCGTCCGTCGTGTCGAAGGTCGCCGACGAGCTCTGGTACCCGCTGTGGGACGCGCACATCAAGCTCGACCACAGTGTCCGGACGGTGCCCCAGGCCCTCCAGGTGTTCTCGTCCGATCTGACGGCCGCGTTGGGAATGCTCGAGGCGCGGCACATCGCGGGCGACGCCCAGCTGAGCAATCTGCTCATCGGTGGTGTGCGACGGCAGTGGCGCACCGGCATCCGGTCCCGCTTCGACGAACTCATCGAGACGACCGAGGTGCGATGGCAGCGCAGCGGGCAGATCGCCCACCGGGCCGAACCCGACCTCAAGAGCGGTCGCGGCGGGTTGCGGGACGTGCAGTTGCTCAATGCCCTGTCCGTTGCGCAGCTCACCGACGGCATGCCAGGACTCGGACCCGACGTCCCGGGCGGCGGGCTCGCGGCCGCCCACCGGCGACTGCTCGATGTACGCACCGAGCTGCACCGCGTCGCCGGCCGCTCCCGCGACCAGCTGCGCGCGCAGGACGCCGACGAGATCGCTGCGGCGCTGCGGATCGGCGACCGTTTCGATCTTGCGCGGGTGCTCACCGAATCGGCCCGCACGATCAGCTATTCCGTCGACGTCGGTCTGCGCACCGCGGCCAATTCGCTGCCGCGCAAGGGTCTGTCGCGTCTGCGCCGCGGACCGGTGCGGCGTCCGCTCGACGAAGGGGTCGTCGAGCACGGGGGAGAGGTCGCCCTCGCACGCGACGCGCATCCGCGTCGCGATCCGGGCCTGATCACGCGGGTCGCGGCGGCCGCTGCGCAGGCCGGACTGCCCGTCTCGGCGGCCACGCTCACCCGACTCGCCGATCACGCACCGGAGCTGCGCGAACCCTGGCCCCGGGAAGCCCTCGACGACTTCCTGGTGCTGCTCGGCTCGGGACGTCGCGCGGTCGACGTCATCGAGTCGCTGGACCGCACCGGACTGTGGGGGAGGTTGCTCCCCGAATGGGGTGCGGTGCGCGACCTGCCGCCCCGCGACGCCGTCCACACGTGGACCGTCGACAGGCACCTCGTCGAGACCGCCGTGTACGCGAGCGAACTGACGACGCGGGTCTCCCGTCCGGACCTGCTCGTTCTCGGCGCGTTGCTGCACGACATCGGGAAGGGACGCGGCGGCGACCACAGCGTGGTCGGTGCCGAACTGGCCCTGCAGATCGGGCGGCGGATGGGCCTGTGGCCTTCGGATCTGGCGCTGCTCACCTCGATGGTGCGGCACCATCTGCTCCTGCCGCACACCGCGACCCGCCGCGACCTCGACGATCCGGAGACCGTGGCCGCGGTCGTCGGCGCCCTCGACGGGGATCCGGTGCTGCTCGACCTGCTCCACGCCTTGGCCGAGGCAGATTCGCAGGCCACCGGCCCGGGGGTGTGGGGGGACTGGAAGGCGTCGCTGATCCGGGAACTCGTGCGCCGCTGCCGCATGATGATGGCGGGGGACGAGCTGCCGGCACCGGATCCGATCGATCCCGCCCTCGCGAACCTCGCCGAGGACGGCGCCCTGCACGTCGCGCTCGAACCACGCGAGGACGGCCGCAGCTTCTCCGCGACCTTCGTCGCGCCCGACGAGCGGGGCGTGCTCTCCGACGAGGCCGGTGTGCTCTCCCTGCACGGTCTGCGGGTGCTGTCGGCCTCGATCGGCAGTCACGCCGGCAGCACGGTCAACAGCTTCGTCGTGGCTCCGAGATTCGGTTCACCGCCCGAAGCGGCCCTGCTCCGGCAGGAACTCGTGCGGGCGCGCTCCGGCGATCTCGACCTCCTCGGTGCCCTCGAGGCCAAGGACCGCGCCGAACGGGAGAGCCGGCTTCCCGAGCGAACGGCCCGGGCGGTTCCCGTCAGCGCCGCTCTCGCGCCGCCGCGGATCATCTGGTTCGAAGGATCCGAATCGGACCAGGTCGTGCTCGAGATCCGGTCGGAGGACCGGATCGGTCTGCTGTGCCGTCTCGCGGACGTCTTCGAGCGTGTCGGAGCCGACGTGCGGTGGGCGCGGGTGAGCACGCTGGGTTCGACGGTGATCGACTCGTTCTGCGTCGATCTCGCCGGTGCCCACACCCGTGTCTCCCGGGAACATCTCGAGAAGGAACTGTTGTCGGTCCTGCCTGCTCCCGAGCCGCCCGCACCCGTCGACAGAGCGTGACCGACGGATCGTGACAGCGCGGGTGGCCCGCGCTGTGGTGTGGCCACCCGCGGTCGCGACGGATCGGGAGCGGTTACCCTGGTTCGCAGCAATGTCCGCATCTTCGTCAGAGCTCAGGAGCGCATTCGGTGTTCGAATCCCTTTCCGACAGGTTGACAGGGGTCCTGAAGGACCTGCGCGGCAAGGGGCGGCTGTCCGACGCGGACATCGACGCGACCTGCCGTGAGATCCGCCTCGCCCTGCTCGAGGCCGACGTCGCGCTGCCCGTCGTGCGCGAGTTCATCAAGAAGATCAAGGTGCGCGCCAAGGGCGCCGAGGTGCATGGCGCGCTCAACCCGGCCCAGCAGGTCGTCAAGATCGTCAACGAGGAACTCGTCGGGATCCTCGGCGGCGAGACCCGTCGTCTGCAGTTCGCGAAGAACCCGCCGACGGTCATCATGCTCGCCGGTCTGCAGGGTGCCGGTAAGACCACGCTCGCGGGTAAGCTCGCGAAGTGGCTCAAGGCGCAGGGGCACACCCCGATGCTGGTCGCCTGCGACCTCCAGCGCCCCGGCGCTGTGACCCAGCTGCAGGTGGTCGGTGAGCGTGCCGGCGTGTCGGTCTTCGCGCCCCATCCCGGCACCTCCATCGGCGGAGGCGAGAACGAACTCGGAGTCACCGCCGCCGACCCGATCGCCGTGGCCGAGCAGGGCATCGCCGAGGCGCGCAACAAGCAGTACGACGTGGTCATCGTCGACACCGCCGGTCGCCTCGGTATCGACCAGGAACTCATGGCGCAGGCCGCGGGCATCCGCGACGCCGTGCAGCCCGACGAGGTGTTGTTCGTCCTCGACGCGATGATCGGTCAGGACGCCGTGAGCACAGCCGAGGCGTTCCGCGAGGGCGTCGGCTTCACCGGCGTGGTGCTCACCAAGCTCGACGGCGACGCTCGCGGAGGTGCCGCGCTCAGCGTCCGCGAGCTCACCGGCCAGCCGATCATGTTCGCCTCCACCGGTGAGAAGCTCGAGGACTTCGACGTCTTCCACCCCGAGCGCATGGCCAGCCGCATCCTCGGCATGGGCGACGTGCTCACCCTGATCGAGCAGGCCGAGCAGGTCTTCGACGCCGAGCAGGCCGAGGCCACCGCCAACAAGATCGGTTCCGGCGAGCTCACCCTCGAGGACTTCCTCGAGCAGATGATGGCCGTGCGGAAGATGGGCCCCATCGCCAATCTCCTGGGCATGCTGCCCGGAGCCGGGCAGATGAAGGACGCCCTCGCCAACGTCGACGAGAAGCAGCTCGACCGCATCCAGGCGATCATCCGCGGCATGACGCCGGAGGAGCGCGCCAACCCGAAGATCATCAACGGCTCGCGGCGATTGCGCATCGCCAACGGTTCCGGTGTGAAGGTCTCCGACGTCAACCAGCTCGTCGACCGGTTCTTCGAGGCCCGGAAGATGATGACGGCCATGGCCGGCCAGATGGGCATGCCGGGCGCACGCAAGAATCAGCGCAAGAAGGGCAAGAAGGGGAAGAAGGGCGGTCGCGGACCGACGCCGCCGAAGGTGCGGGGCGGTATGCCCGGCGGCTTCCCCGGTCTCCCGGGTGGCATGCCCGCCGGGATGCCCGACCTGTCGAAGATGCCGAAGGGCCTCGACGAGCTTCCTCCGGGACTCGAGAACTTCGACCTGTCGAAGCTGAAGTTCCCCAAGAACTGAGCCGGGCCGGGGGATGACCGTGACCGAGGGTGATGCGCGTTCCTTCGTCGTGTGAGGCCGGTCGTTGGCCGACGGCGAACCCGTCGAACTGTTCGTCGGGGCCGACGGAGCGTTCACGGCCGAGCCCGGCCGCGACGCCGAGGTGCTCTGCGCCGACGGCTGGATCCTGCCGGGCCTCGTCGACGCGCACTGCCATGTCGGCCTCCGGTTCGGTGGGGGAGCCGAGGACGAGGAGGGTCTGCTCGCGCAGGCCGTCACCGAACGCGACGCGGGTGTCCTGCTGCTCCGCGACGCCGGGTCGCCTGTCGACACCCGGGCCCTCGATCAGCGGGCGGACCTGTCCCGGATCATCCGGGCCGGCCGGCACATCGCGCTGCCCAAGCGTTACATCCGCGGGCTGCCCGTCGACCTCGAGGACGAGTCGCAGCTGCCCGACGAAGTGGCCCGTCAGGCCCAGGCCGGTGAGGGCTGGGTCAAACTCATCGGCGACTGGATCGACCGGGAGGCCGGCGACCTCGCGCCGCTGTGGAGCGACGAGATCCTCGTCGAGGCGATCGCCGCGGCCCACCGCGAGGGCGCGCGGGTGACGGCGCACGTCCTCGGTGAGGACGCCCTGTCCGGACTGCTCGCGGCGGGGATCGACTGCATCGAACACGGCACTGGCCTGACCGACGAGACCATCGGCGCCGCCCACGAGGCCGGCATCCCGATCTACGCGGGCACCGATGCAGGTGGCCAGGTGCAGCACGGGCGCATCGCCGACGAGATCGCATCGCTCGTGCGTGTGGGTCTCGACCCGACCGAGGCGTACGCTGTGCGGCCGGGTGGTCTCGGGGCGCCCCGCGCGGCTGTAGAGAGGGTGCGCGGAGTCACCGGGTGCCGGTTTCGTCCTGGCTCGCGCGTCTGGCAGAATGGTTCGCTGTCGTCGCATCCGGTTACGTACCGCGCGGCGGTCACAGGCTAGAGGCAAAACCGGGCGTGCCAGAAGGGCGCGTCGTCCGAATTGCACGTGACACGCGCCTCGGCGCACCCCGAAGGAGAACACAGCAGTGGCTGTCAAGATCAAGCTCACCCGTCTCGGCAAGATCCGCAACCCGCAGTACCGCGTCGTCATTGCGGACTCGCGCACCCGTCGCAACGGCCGGGCCATCGAGACCATCGGCAAGTACCACCCCAAGGAAGAGCCCTCGCTGATCGAGATCGACTCGGAGCGTGCGCAGTACTGGCTGGCCGTCGGCGCGCAGCCGACCGAGCCGGTCCTCAACCTCCTCAAGGTCACGGGTGACTGGCAGAAGTTCAAGGGCCTGCCGGGCGCCGAGGGCACCCTGAGGAAGGCGGAGCCGAAGCCGTCCAAGCTCGAGCTGTTCCAGGCCGCTCTCGCGCAGGCCGAGAACGAGCCGGCTGCCGAGGCCGTCACGCCCAAGAAGAAGAAGGCTGCCAAGGAAGAGACCGCCGAGGCGTCCACCGAGGCCGAGTCCACCGAGGCCGCCGAGTAATGAGCGCCGTGGTCGCCGATGCCGTCGAGCATCTCGTTCGTGGAATCGTCGCCCATCCCGACGACGTCCGCGTCGACCTGATCGCGGGCCGTCGGGGCCGCACCGTCGAGGTGCACGTCAATCCCGACGACCTCGGCAAGGTCATCGGCCGCGGCGGTCGCACCGCGACCGCGTTGCGGACCCTCGTCACCGGAATCGGTGGCCGGGGTATCCGTGTGGACGTCGTCGACACCGACCGCTAGGCGAGCGTCGATGGAGCTCGTCGTGGGCCGTGTGGCCAAGTCGCACGGCATCAGAGGCGAAGTCGTCGTCGAGGTTCGCACCGACGAACCCGAGGAGCGCTTCGCCGTCGGCGCGGTCCTGCGTGGCCGTAAGCCTCGCGACAGGCACCTGCACGAGTACACAGTGGAAGCCGCCCGGGAGCACTCCGGGCGGCTTCTGCTGCGCCTGCAGGGCATCGACGGTCGCGACGCCGCCGACGCACTGCGTGGGGTGCTGTTCGTCGTCGACAGCGCCGACCTTCCGCCGTCCGACGACCCGGACGAGTTCTACGACCACGAACTCGAAGGGCTGACGGTGCGGATCGTCGCCGGTCGCCCCGACGGCGGAACCGAGGTCGGCACCGTCCGCGAGGTCCTGCACACGGCCGCCGGCGAACTGCTGTCGATCCGGCCAGCCGGCCAGGAGCGCGAAGAGTTACTCGTCCCGTTCGTCACCGAGATCGTCCCGACGGTGTCGGTCCGGGACGGCGTGATCGAGATCGATCCGCCCGAAGGACTCCTCGACCCCGACTTCGGGGAACCGCCGTCCAAGAAGAAGAAGTCGACCGAGGGGAAGCAGTAGTCCGTGCGGCTCGACGTCGTCACCATCTTCCCCGAATATCTCGAACCCCTGCGCGTCGCCCTGCTCGGCAAGGCGATCGACAAGGGGCTCATCTCCGTCGGTGTGCACAACCTGCGCGACTGGACGCACGACGTGCACAAGGCCGTCGACGACGCGCCCTACGGCGGCGGACCGGGCATGGTCATGAAACCCACCGTGTGGGGACCGGCGCTCGACGACGTGCTCGCCGGGCCCGACGGTGAAACCGATCCCGACGTACTGCTCGTCGTCCCGACGCCCGCCGGTCGCCGCTTCGATCAGGCCACCGCACAACGGTGGTCGAAGGAGAAGCGGATCGTCTTCGCCTGCGGCCGCTACGAAGGAATCGACCAGCGCGTCTTCGACGATGCCGCGCGGCGCGTGCGCGTCGAAGAAGTGAGCATCGGCGACTACGTCCTCATCGGTGGGGAAGTCGCCGTCCTCGTCATGGTCGAGGCCGTCGTCCGTCTGCTGCCCGGTGTACTCGGCAATCAGGCGTCGCATCAAGAGGATTCGTTTTCCGACGGACTGCTCGAAGGGCCGAGTTACACTCGGCCGGCGGTGTGGCGCGACCTCGAGGTGCCACCGGTGCTGCTGTCCGGCGACCACGGCAAGGTCGCTCGCTGGCGCCACGAGCAGTCGCTCGAACGCACCCGCGAACGACGACCCGATCTGCTCCCGTCCGACGACTGACGCCGGGCCCGACGGTCCTCAGGGCCGGTGCGCGCTTCCGAGCGTCGTCTCGACCGCCAGCGTGACGGTCTCGCGCGCGTGTTGCGCGCTCCCGTCGTCCGTCGCGTCGTACATCGCCGTGTCGGGCAGGAAACCGGTGTCGTAGAAGGGATCCGACTCTTCGTAGGTGACGGTCTCCCGCGCCGCGACCACGACCGCGTACCGGTGGTCGTCGCCGAAGAACCCGGTGGACAGGTGCAGCCATTCACCGGCCAGGCAGCACATCCACCCCTGCTTCACACCCAGGTCCGTGGAGTCGCCGAGACCCTCGGGAAGCCCGAAACGCTGGTCGTATCCGTCGATGCCCTCGTCGGTGAACTCCACCAGATGGCCGACGATCCGGGCCGCGCTCTCATCACCGGAGGCACTGTCGCCGAGCAGATCGTCGTACCAGGTCAGCAGGTCCGACGCCGTCGTGGTCGTGTTCCACCACCAGGACCCCGGATCCGGAGGAGTTGTGCCGGTCAGGTTGTGCCGCTCCACGACGTGCTCGACGATCTCGGGACCACCGTAGGTTTCCCACAACAGCGTCGCCGCGTTGTCGTCCGACGACCGCAGCATCGACCGGATCAACTCGTGGTCCTCGTCGGCGAGCGTCGCCTCGCCCGTCACCTCGCGGTACAGGACCTCCTCGGCGATGAACAGCTTCACCGTCGAGGCGGTCTCGAAGGGTTCGTCCGAACCGCCGAGCACGCGGGTCCCGGATTCACGGTCGAGCACGGCGACAGTCAGGCGCGCTCCGCGGCTGTCGGCGAGCGCGACGGCCGCGTCGATCTGTCGGGGCAGTCCGGCCGTCGACAGCGTCACGGTCGATTCGTCGGAATCGGTGTCCGTCACCGAGGCGAGACCGAGCGCCTCGTGCGGGAGCGGATGGGAGTCCATCGATTCGCAGCCGGATACGGCCAGTGCGGTGGCCACGCACAGCATCATCGCGCCCGATCGTGCGCGTCCGCGCCCGTGCTTCATGTCCGGTTCCTGCATTCCATTGTGCTGTGGACGATAGCGCCGGTCCACCCGGCAGCCTGCACGGACCCCGCGCGCGAGCGCGAGTGCCGTTACGCGCGCGGGCGCCCTACGGTCACAGGCGCGGGCGGGGGACGGCAACTGTAGGGTCGTTCGACGTGACGACCGAACTCGACACCGTGAACCGGCGGATCGCCCAGGAACTCGACGTCCGCGAAGACCAGGTCGCTGCGGCCGTGGGACTGCTCGACGGCGGCGCGACCGTGCCGTTCGTCGCGCGCTACCGTAAGGAGGCGACCGGCGGGCTCGACGACGCCCAGCTGCGCACCCTCGAGGAACGCCTCCGCTATCTGCGTGAACTCGACGAGCGCCGTGTCGCGATCCTCGAATCGATCGAGGCGCAGGGCAAGCTCGACGACACGCTGCGCGGACAGATCATGCTCGCCGACACCAAGGCGCGGCTCGAGGACATCTACCTGCCGTTCAAGCCGAAGCGGCGCACCAAGGCGCAGATCGCGCGCGAGGCCGGTCACGAACCCGTCGCCGACGCGCTCATCGGCGACCCCACCACCGACCCCGCCGGATACACCTCCGAGCAGCTCGACGGTGCGCGCGCCATCCTCGTCGAACGCTTCGCCGAGGACGCGGACCTCGTCGGCGAGCTCCGCGAGGCGATGTGGACGCGCGGCAAGGTGAGCTCCACCGTGCGGTCCGGCAAGGAGAACGACGGCGCGAAGTTCTCCGACTACTTCGAGTTCTCGGAACCGTTCACCCAGCTGCCCTCGCACCGCATTCTCGCCCTCCTGCGCGGCGAGAAGGAGGAGGTGCTGTCGCTGTCGTTCGATCCCGAGATCGACGAGCCGGTGCCCGGTGAGCGCACCTACTACGAGGGCCGGATCGCGACGCGCTTCGGCATCGCCGACGAGGGACGCGCCGCCGACAAGTGGCTGCTCGACACTGTGCGGTGGGCGTGGCGCACCAAGCTGCAGATGTCGCTGTCGCTGGACATCAGGATGCGGCTGCGGCAGTCCGCCGAGAAGGACGCGGTCGACGTCTTCGCCGCCAACCTCAAGGACCTGCTGCTCGCCGCACCGGCCGGAACGCGACCGACGATGGGCCTCGACCCCGGCTACCGCACCGGCACGAAGGTCGCCGTCGTCGACGCGACCGGCAAGGTCGTCGACCACGCCACCATCTATCCGCATCAGCCGCACAACAAGCGTGACGAGGCCCTCGCGGTGCTCGCCGCGCTGGTCACGCGGCACGGTGTCGAACTGATTGCCATCGGCAACGGCACGGCGTCGCGTGAGACAGACGCTCTCGCAGCCGAACTCGTGTCGCTGGCGAAGGTGCCCGGGCTGACGAAGATCGTGGTGTCCGAGGCGGGCGCGTCCGTCTACTCGGCCTCCGAGTACGCCACCAAGGAACTCCCGGATCTCGACGTGTCCATCCGTGGTGCGGTCTCCATCGCGCGCCGCTTGCAGGATCCACTCGCCGAACTGGTCAAGATCGACCCGAAGTCGATCGGGGTCGGCCAGTACCAGCACGACGTGTCCGAGACGATGCTCGCGCGGTCGCTGGGCGCGGTCGTCGAGGACGCGGTGAACGCCGTTGGCGTCGACGTCAACACGGCATCTGTCCCGCTGCTGTCGCGGGTCTCGGGGATCACCGGCTCGCTCGCGGAGAGCATCGTCGCCCACCGCGACCAGAACGGTCCGTTCCGTGCACGGCGAGCGCTCGAGGACGTTCCGCGACTCGGCCCGAAGGCCTTCGAACAGTGCGCGGGCTTCCTGCGCATCCCCAACGGCGACGACCCGCTCGACGCGTCCGCGGTGCACCCCGAGGCGTATCCGGTGGTGCGGCGGATCGTCGACCGGACCGGCAGCAGCGTCCGCGAACTGCTCGGCAACATCGCGACCCTGCGGAAGCTGCGCGCCGACGAGTTCGCCGACGACCGCTTCGGTGTCCCGACCGTCACCGACATCATCTCCGAGCTCGAGAAGCCCGGCCGCGACCCGCGTCCGGAGTTCAAGACCGCGACGTTCGCCGCCGGTGTCGAGAAGGTCGCCGACCTGAAGCCCGGCATGGTTCTCGAAGGAGTGGTCACCAACGTCGCGGCCTTCGGTGCGTTCGTCGACGTCGGTGTGCACCAGGACGGCCTCGTGCACGTCTCCGCGATGTCGCGCAGCTTCGTGAAGGATCCGCACGACGTCGTCCGGTCCGGTGAGGTCGTCAAGGTGAAGGTTCTCGAGGTCGACGTCGCGCGCCAGCGCATCGGTCTGACGCTGCGCCTCGACGACGAGGTCCCCACCCCGGGCGCCGAGAAGTCGGGCGGCCAGCCGCGCGGAGGTGGCCGTCGTCCCGGAGGTCAGGGCAGCGGCAACCAGGGCGGCGGTCGTGGACGCAGCGGTCAGGGCAATCGTGGGCAGCAGGGCCGTGGCGGCGACCGCCGTTCGACGCCGGCCGCCTCCGGATCCTTGGCCGACGCCCTGCGACGCGCCGGTTTCGGCAACAACTGACGCGAATCACCGGGTCACTCCTGCAATGCTGTGGACATGAGATCCACGGTGGCCGGGGTGATCCGGTGATGCTCGACTGGATGCGGCGCGAGATCGTCGATCAGGGCCGCCTGCCGCTGCTGTTCTTCTTGCTCGGTTTCGTGGCCGCGTTCGTCTTCATCCGGATCAGCGTGCGGTTGATCCGCGCGCAGGTGCGCTGGTGGCCCGGCAACATCACCCCGGGCGGTCAGCACGTGCACCACGTGGTGTTCGGTGTCGTCACGATGGTGATCGCCGGTGGGGGACTGATCGCGATCTCGGAGGACGCGAACCGCGTCGCCGCGTGCATCCTCGCGGCGCTCTTCGGAGTCGGCGCCGCACTGACACTCGACGAGTTCGCGTTGATCTTCTATCTGAACGACGTGTACTGGGAAGAACAGGGACGGGTGTCCGTCGACGCCGTCTTCGTGGCGATCGCCGTAACCGGGATGTGGTTGCTCGGTCTGCGACCGTTCGAACTCGGGGACACCACGAACTTCGAGGACAGCGGTGACTGGGCCGGACGGGCCGCGCTGGTGGTGGCTGTGCTCGTGAACCTCCTGCTCGCCGCGATCGTCCTGGCGAAAGGAAAGATCTGGACGGGCCTGGTGGGGCTGTTCGTCGTTCCGCTGCTGTGGGTCGGCGCGATCCGGCTCTCCCGGCCCGGCGCGCCCTGGGCTCGCTGGCGGTACGGCAAGCGGCCCCGTCGCATGGCGCGCGCGCTCGAACGCGAACGTCGACTGCGGCGCCCGGTGATCCGCGCCAAGATCTTCGTGCAGGATCTCGTCGCGGGCGCACCGACGCTCGAAACCGTGCGGGGCAGTGTCGAGCACTCGCGCACCGCGACCGAGGCCGAACTGGACCGTCGCGTCAAGCCGGCGCCACCGCCGATTTCATCGATCGATGTTCCGTCTGGCACAATGGACGGGTTGCCCCGTTCGGGCACGCCTACCTGACCTGGGCACGAACCGGTCGAGCCCGCCACACGGCGGTCGCCGCCAGGTTCCTCTGCTCGAGCGAACAAGAGGATGAAAAACCGATGAACACCCTGGACTTTCTGGACGCCAAGTCGCTGCGCGACGACATCCCGGACTTCCGTCCCGGCGACACTCTCGACGTGCACGTCAAGGTCATCGAGGGCAGCAAGGAGCGTGTGCAGGTCTTCAAGGGCGTCGTGATCCGGCGTCAGGGCGGCGGCATCCGCGAGACCTTCACCGTCCGCAAGGTTTCCTTCGGCGTCGGCGTGGAGCGCACCTTCCCGGTCCACAGCCCCAACCTCGCCAAGATCGACGTGCTGACCCGTGGCGACGTCCGTCGCGCGAAGCTCTACTACCTGCGTGAGCTGCGCGGCAAGGCTGCCAAGATCAAGGAGAAGCGCTGATCTTCGGCCGCTGACCAGCCCCTCGGGCTGCTCGGCACGGCTCCCGAGCCACCCGATACAGCATCCGACGACCCGGCCCGGACTTCCGTCCCGGCCGGGTCGTCGTCGTTGTGGGCAGCGGTCTGTCGCTCTCCCGTCCGGTCGACGGTCGTCCTCGGCGGGCCGCCGTGCCGCAGACGCTAGTCTGTCGAGGTGGCAGATTCCCCGCACGATCCGGCTCGACCGGATGTGAACCGCAACGATGTTCGAGGTTCGGCTCGGAGCGATCGAGCCGACGGTGCACACCACCGGCGCGAGGACCCCGCAGCGAAGGACACCGCCCCGAAGGCGAAGAAGCAGAAGTCGTTCTGGCGTGAACTGCCGATCCTGGTCGTCGTCGCACTGGCCCTGAGCTTCCTGCTGCAGACCTTCGTGGCGCGGGTCTATCTCATCCCCTCGGAGTCGATGGAGCCGACACTGCACGGCTGCCCGGGCTGCACCGGCGACCGCATCGTCGTCGAGAAGGTGGGATACCGCTTCACCGACCCCCGTCCCGGCGACGTCATCGTCTTCGAAGGCCCCGACTCGTGGTCGGCCGGCTACACCTCGACCCGTTCCGACAACGTCGTCGTGCGGGGACTGCAGGAGATCGGTTCGCTCGTCGGCGTCGTGCCGCCGGACGAGAACGACCTCGTCAAGCGCGTGATCGCGACCGGCGGGCAGACGGTGGAATGCTGCGACGACCAGGGCCGCGTCCTCGTCGACGGTGTCCCGCTCGACGAGCCGTACGTGACCATGGACTTCCCGTTCACCCCGGGTGTCGTCACCTGCGAGACCGAGGTCCCCTCCGGGCGTTGCTTCGGGCCCGTCACCGTGCCCGAGGGCCACGTCTGGGTGATGGGCGACAACCGCAGTAACTCGGCCGACTCGCGCTACCACGTCGGGGACGAGCACCAGGGCTCTATCCCGCTGGACAATGTCATCGGAAAAGCCCGCTTCATCGTGCTGCCTCCCGGCCGATGGGGCCTCATCGACTCACCGGAGATCCTTCCCTCGTGACTGCTTGGCCACCTCGACCCGTGATCCGTCGCTCCTCCGGACTGCGCACCATGGAGTCCGCGCTCGCGCGGTGCGGTCTCGGTCCGGTAGCGGGGGTCGACGAAGCCGGCCGCGGTGCCTGCGCCGGGCCGCTCGTCGTCGCCGCGTGCGTGCTCGGCGACCGGCCGCACGCGTCGCTCGACCGGCTCGACGATTCGAAGAAGCTCACCGAACGCATCCGCGAGGAGTTGTACTCGGTGATCGTGCGACGCGCCCGGGCGTGGAGCGTGGTGGTGATCCCCGCGGAGGAGGTCGACGCGATCGGCATCCACGTCGCCAACATCGAAGGCATGCGACGCGCGGTGGCAGGTCTGTCGACTCCGCCCGGTTACGTGCTGACCGACGGCTTCCGGGTGCCCGGACTGCCCGCGCCGTCGCTGCCCGTGATCGGCGGCGACGCGGCGGCCGCGTGCATCGCGGCGGCCAGCGTGCTCGCGAAGGTTACACGCGATCGCATGATGGTCGACCTCGACGGCGAGCTACCGGAGTACGGTTTCGCAGTACACAAGGGCTACAGCACTCCGACGCACATGGCGGCGTTGGCCGAGCACGGCCCGTCGCCGCAGCACCGGCGGTCGTGGGCCAATGTGCGCTCCGTGTGCGGAGTGCCCGCAGTGCGACGTCGGCTGTTCGCCGACGACCTGGTTCGTCGATCGTATGCAGACGACCTGGGGCGTCGATTGTTCACCGACGAGGCGGATGCGGGATGATTGCAGGACACACCAGACTGGGAGGACACCGAGACCGATGAGTGCCGAGGATCTCGAGAAGTACGAAACCGAGATGGAACTCTCGCTGTACAGGGAGTACCGGGACATCGTCGGTCAGTTCGCGTACGTCGTGGAGACCGAACGCCGGTTCTACCTGGCGAACGCGGTGGAATTGCTGCCGCACAACGCCAACGGCGAAGTGTACTTCGAAGTGCGCATGTCCGACGCCTGGGTGTGGGACATGTACCGTCCCGCCCGCTTCGTCAAGCACGTCCGTGTCATCACCTTCAAGGACGTCAACATCGAAGAGCTCGACAAGCCCGAACTGAGACTGCCCGACAAGCTGGGCTGACGCCCTCGGGGATGACCCTGCGCACAGCGGCCGCATCCTAGCCGGGGCGCCGACACCGAGCCGTTCTCCGTGGCACGTCGCCCGCCGTTGTGCACAGGCACCGCACTCATCCACAGTTTCCCCGATCTTCGTGCTCGGACCCCGATTCCGCGTGCCCCGGTCCTCCACAGTGGGGGCATGCAGGGGACCAATCGGACATCACACAACCGGGATCTGGGCGCGCGAGGCGAGGATCTTGCCGCCGAATACCTCGAGTCGACCGGCATGGTCGTGCTCGAACGGAACTGGCGCAGCCGATACGGCGAACTCGATCTCATCGCACAGGACGGCGCGTCCGTCGTCTTCGTCGAGGTCAAGACCCGCACCGGCACCGGCTACGGCACCCCCGCCGAGGCGGTGACGCCCGCGAAGGCCGAAAGGATCCGTCGCCTCGCCGGACAGTGGTTGTCCGAGCAGACGCGCCGCTGGTCGCACATCCGCGTCGATGTGGTCACCGTCCTGCTCGCGCGGGGACACGCCCCGGAGATCACCCATCGCAAGCAGGTCCTCTGATGGCGCTCGGCCGTGCCTGGTCGGTCGCCGTCTCCGGGATCGACGGGCAGGTCGTCGAGATCGAAGCCGACATCGGGCGAGGTCTGCCGGGCGTGACGATGGTCGGGCTGCCCGACACCGCGCTCCAGGAGTCGCGCGACCGGGTGCGCGCCGCCGTGTCGAATTCCGGTGCCAAGTGGCCGGATTCGAAGGTCGTGCTCGCACTGTCGCCGGCCACGCTGCCGAAGGTCGGCAGTGTCTACGATCTCGGACTGGCGTGCGCGGTGCTCGACGCAGCGGATGTCGTGCCGACCGAGGCCGTCTCCCGGACGGTGCTGCTCGGCGAACTCGCGCTCGACGGGCGCGTCAGGCCGGTGCGCGGTGTGCTGCCCGCCGTGCTCACGGCGAAGAAACACGGCTGGTCGCGCGTGGTGGTGCCGACCGCGACGATGACCGAAGCGGCGCTCGTCGACGGCATCGACGTCTACGGCGCCGAGACACTGCGCGAGTTGGTGCTCTGGCTCCAGGGCGACGGTCCGCTCGAACGGCCCGATCCGCGCGCGCTGCCACCGCGGGCGGTGCGCGGCGATCTCAGCGAAGTGGTCGGCCAGCACGAAGCGCGTCGCGCGATCGAGGTCGCTGCGGCCGGCGCGCACCACCTGATGTTGACCGGCCCGCCGGGAATCGGGAAAACAATGCTCGCGCAGCGACTTCCGGGGATCCTGCCGGACCTGGACGAAAGTCACGCCCTCGAGGTGACGGCCATCCATTCGGTGGCGGGCACCCTCACCAGCGACCGGCCGCTCGTGACGGAACCGCCCTTCATCGCGCCCCATCACACGGCGTCGGTGAGTTCGCTGATCGGAGGCGGTACCGGCATGGCGAAACCCGGCGCGGTGAGCCGGGCACACCGTGGCGTGCTGTTCCTCGACGAGGTCGCCGAGATGGGGACGAAGACACTCGAAGCGCTGCGGACGCCGCTCGAGGACGGGGAGGTGCGCATCGCCCGCCGGGACGGTGTCGCGCGATATCCGGCCCGCTTCCAGCTGATCCTCGCCGCCAACCCGTGCCCGTGCGCACCACCACGCGACGCCGACTGCGTGTGCGCGCCGACCGCACGTCGCCGCTATCTGGGGCGTCTGTCGGGCCCGCTCCTCGACCGCGTCGACCTGCGGGTCCGGATGCAAGCCGTCGCGACCAGCGCGTTGATGGGGGAGACCGGCGAGAGCACCGACGACGTACGGGCGCGCGTCGCCCGGGCGAGAGCCGCGGCACGCGAGCGGTGGGCCGAGCACGGCTGGGCCACCAACGCCGAGGTGCCCGGGCCGGCTCTCCGGCAGAAGTTCCGTCTTCCACGTGCTGCGCTCGAACCCGTCGAATGGGCGCTGCGCAAGGGCGCCATCACCGCGCGAGGAGCGGATCGGGCACTGCGGGTCGCGTGGACGCTGAGCGACCTCGACGGTTCTGATTCGCCGACGGCGACGCACGTCGCTGCCGCACTCGACTTCCGGGATCGGGGTGTCGCATGAGCGGGCACGGCGACGAACGGCGCCTGGCCTGGGCCTATCTGTCGACCGTCGCACAGGGTGCGTCACGTTCGTTGTCGGCGGCAGTGGAAGCCGAGGGTGTACTCGAGGTGGCAGCCGCCATCCGGTCGGGTGCGGGCCTCGACGAACTCTCGTCGCGGTACTCGGTGCGGGCGCACCTCGATACCGCGGCACGGGATCTCGATCGTTTGGGACGGGCCGGCGGGCGACTGGTCACGCCCGACGACGACGAATGGCCTGCCTGGCAGATGCTCGGCTTCGGCACTCTCGACACCGCGACCGACGCCGAAGGGCCACCCCTCGCGCTGTGGGTGTGGGGGAGCCGGCGGATCGACGACCTCGCCGAACGCGCGATCGGCATCGTCGGGACCCGCGCCGCGAGCGGTTACGGGGAGCACGTCACCGCCGAGATCGCCGGGGATCTCGCCGCCGACGGATGGACGGTCGTGTCCGGCGCGGCCTTCGGCGTCGACGCGGCCGCACACCGCGCGGCGCTCGGGGTGGGTGGCACCACCGTCGCGATCCTGGCCTGCGGTGTCGACCGGGCGTATCCGGCGGCACACGCGACGATGTTGCGGCGGATCCCCGAATCGGGTCTGGTGGTGAGCGAGTATCCCCCGGGCACGACTCCGGCGCGGTACCGGTTCCTCGCCCGCAACCGGCTGATCGCGGCGTTGTCCGCCGGCACGGTCGTCGTCGAGGCGGGCTGGCGCAGCGGGGCGCGCAACACCGCGGCGTGGGCGCGACGACTCGGGCGGCCTGTCATGGCGGTGCCCGGACCGGTGACCTCGGCGGCCTCGCAGGGCTGTCACCGCATGATCAGGGAGGGCGAGGCGCGTCTGGTGGGCGCGGCGCGCGACGTCGTCGAGGAGTGCGGTCCGCTGCTGGCGGGCGGGGACGACGACCTCGACGGCCTGTTCCGCCGCGACCTGGACGGATTGTCGGGCGACATGGCCCTTGTCTACGAGGCGCTTCCGGCGTCGGATGTCTGTGATCCGGCGATGGTGGCCGAGTCCGCGGGGCTGCCGATCGAGCGGGTGCGGGCGGCGCTGCCCCTGCTCGAACTCGACGGTCTGGTGGTGGTGACGGACGGAGGGTGGCGGCGGGCGTGACGGCGGATCGACGCCCGGGGCGGTCTACCCCTGGTCGGGAGGGGTGCCGAACATGCGGTCGCGCAGGCTGTCGTAGATGGGCGGGACCCGCGTGGAATACGCCACGACGACGGCGCAGATCGTCGCGGCGAGCATCGGGACCGTCACTCCCGTCGCCGCGGTCATCTCCACGACGAGGACGACTCCGGTGATCGGGGCCCGCACCGACGCGCCGAAGAGAGCGGCCATCCCCGCGATGGCCATCGGCACGGCCAGGGACGACCCGATCCCGGGGACGATCGCGGTACAGATCCCGGCGCACAACAGACCCCAGAGAGCGCCCAGTGCGAGGAGCGGCGCGAACAGTCCGCCCGGTGTCCCGGCCGCGTACGACAGCGGGCCGGCGACGAACCGCAGCAGGACGTACCAGGCGACCACCGGCAGTGCGATCGCACCACCGCTCACCACGTGCTGGACGAGGGAGTCGCCGCCACCGCCGGCCCACGGTGCGACCACGGACAACAACCCGACGAGTCCGCCGATGATTGCAGCCTTCATCACCGGGGAGAGCGACCGGACCGACTCCACCACGCTCAGCGAGCCCAGGACCATCCGGTTGTAGGCCGCGCCGAGCAGTCCGGTGAGCAGACCGAACACCACGAACACGGGCAGCAGGACGATCGACGGGGGAGCGATGGGGTCCACGGCGAAGTCGGGGGTGTCGCCGACGATCGTCCGCGAGCACACCACCGCGGCGGCCACCGACAGGACGACGGGTACGACCGTGCGGAAACGGAAGCTGCCGGTGACCTCCTCGAAGACGAACAGCGCACCGCCGATCGGGGCATTGAACGCGACCGCGAGTCCGGCACCGGACACCGAGGTCTGCAGCAGACGTTCGTGCTCGGGACGCCGGGCGCAGCGTGCGGTCTCGGCGCCCACCGCGGCACCCATGTGCACGATCGGGCCCTCCCGTCCCAGGACGAGACCCGACCCGATCGACAGGAGCGCCCCGACGAATCTGGAGGGCAGCACCGACAGAGGTGGGGGCTCGGCCTGCCCGCGGTCGACGGCTTCGACGTGCTGGATTCCGCTACCCGAGGCGAGGGGGACCATCCGGACGATCAGCGCTGCGAGCAGAGCGCCAAGGATCGTGATTCCCACCGGCACGAGCCATCCCGGACCGGGAAGTTCGTGCGCCCACTCCGCGGTGTGGATCCGCCATCGCTCGAGCCGTTCCAGGCACCAGCGGAAGGCCCCGCCGACGACGCCGATGACGGCGCCGGCCACGATCGCCAGCACACAGATCGTCGCCAGTTCGCGAGCGGGAACGGTAGGTTCCCGCACGTTCTCGATGTCCACCCGGCGCCCTCCGACCTGCCGCCGACGCGCCGATCCGCCCGGCGGTGCCGGAGACGGTCGCGCGAAGGAGTCGTGACCGTATGTTCACAGACTCCGAGACGTTTCGCGGGGACGCGCGAGGGTGAATTCGGAGGAGGACCGCCTACTCGGCCGAGGTGTCGGCGGTCGGCTCGTCCTCGACGTACCAAGCGCGGTCCTCGCGGTCCCATTTCACGGCACCGCGGTGGGCCTTGCGGAACTCCTTGAGGACGGCGCGGTCGATCGAGGGGTGGCCGTTGTCGTTCACGTAGATCCACTCGGAGCCGAACTTGGCCTCGATCGCGTCGACCATGTCGGTCTGGGTGACCCTGCGTTCGGTGGTGATGATGTCGGTCATCCATGTGGCGATGTCGGCCGCGGTGGTGCTCATGTTCTCGAGCCTAGAGCCTCGCCGATCGTGACCTCCCCGCCGCACCCCGCGACAGAGTACGGTGACGCGAGATAGGTAACCCTAATAGGAGGTTCGGTGGCACGGAAAGCGCCCATGGGGACGACACTCACGGTTCTGCGGACCGAGGCGATCGGCGAGCACTTCGTCCGCGTGGTGCTCGGCGGAGACGGCTTCGGCGAGTTCCAGGCCCGTGCGGAGACCGACAGCTACGTGAAGATCGAGCTGCCCGCGGGGGACGAGACGGTCGTCCGCACCTACACCGTCCGGCGCGTGGACCCGGACGCCGGGGAGATCTGGATCGACTTCGTCGTGCACGGCGACGAGGGTGTCGCGGGGCCGTGGGCTCGCTCGGTGCAACCGGGCACGCAGGTCGTGGTGCGGGGACCCGGCGCGGGATACCGGCCCGATCGCTCCGCCGACTTCCATCTGCTCGCCGGCGACGAGACCGCGATCCCTGCGATCGCGACTGCGCTCGAGGACCTGCCCGCCGACGCGCGGGGCGCGGTCTTCCTGGAGGTCATCGGTCCAGGCGACGAACTGAAACTCGACGCGCCGGCGGGTGTGGACATCACGTGGCTCCATCGCGGTGTCGCGGCCGGTGACGCCGGTGCCGACCTGATCGACGGCAACTCGCCGCTCGTCGCAGCGGTGAAGGCCCTGCCCTGGCCGGGCGGCGACGTGCAGGTCTTCGTGCACGGTGAGGCCGAGGCCGTCATGAAGCACATCCGGCCGTACCTGCGGAAGGAACGGGCCGTACCGCCGGCACGCGCGTCGATCTCGGGTTACTGGCGTCGCGGACGCACCGAGGAGGGCTTCCGCGTGTGGAAGAGCGAACTGGCGGCCGTCGAGAGCAACTGACGGCGGCGGTTCGCGTCAGCTCGAGGACTCGCGCGCCGGCACCGCGGCCGAGTCACGCGCCAGCACCGCAGCGGAGGTGAGCGCGAGTCCCGAGCACACGACGATGGCGACGGCCATCGGGATACCTGTGCCTTCGCCGCCGAGCCCGACGAGGGGGGAGACCACGGCGGCGAGACCGAACTGGGAGGCGCCGATCACGGCGGAGCCCGTACCGGCCGCCTTCGGGACCTGCGACTGGGCCAGCGCGGTGGCGTTGCCCAGCGTCAGGCCCATCATGCTGATCGCGACGAACAGCAGCGGCAGGATCAACGCCGCGACGTAGCCGACGACGACCATCGTCAGCAACAGCAGGGCGCCCGCCGTGAACATGGTGGTCACACCGAAGAGCAGCAGTGTCCGCACCTCGAACCGGCCGATGAGGCGGGTGTTGACGGCATTGGCCAGCACGAGACCGGCCGAGTTCACGGCGAACACCATCGAGAACTGGCCGGGGCTCAGACCGAGGATGTTCTGGGTGACGAACGGCGAGGCCGAGATGTACGAGAACATGGCGCCGAAGCCCAGGGCCATCGCGGCGGCGTAACCGACGAAGCGTCGCTGCCGGAGGACGTACCCGAAGTTGCCGGCCATCGTCTTCAGACCGCCGCCGTGCCGCTTCTCCGGCGGCAGGGTCTCCGGGACGAACGCGAAGGCGCCGACGGCCATCAGGACGGCCAGGCCCGTGAGCACCCAGAAGATGCCGCGCCATCCGATCGGTCCCAGCAGCACACCACCGAGCAGAGGAGCGGCGACGGGCGCGATGCCACCGATGATCATCATCAGGCTGAACAGCTTGGCGGCCTGATTGCCTCGCGCCCGGTCGGCGATGACCGCCCGGGCGAGGACGATGCCGGTGCCGCCGCTGAAGCCCTGGACCAGACGCGCAGCGATCAGGATCTCGACGGTGGGTGCCATCGCGCAGATCGCGCTGCTCACCGCCAGGACGATCGTGCCGGCGAGGATCAGCCGTCGACGGCCCCAGCCGTCCGACAGGGGACCCACGAGCAGCTGGCCGAGTCCGAGACCCGCCATGAACGTCGTGAGTGTGAGCTGGACGCCGACGGTCGAACTGCCCAGGCTCTCCGCCATGACGGGAAGTCCCGGGAGGTACATGTCCGTGGCGAGCGGCGCGATCGCCGACAGCAACGCCAGGGCGCACAACATCGGTACCGGGATCGTTTTGTTCACGAAAGCACCTTAGTCGGCGCGGGCCGTTGCACCCGAGGCGGTCGTGCCGCACGGTAGACCCATGCGAGGCAAGGAATCCGACATGCTCCCCGCGACGCTGGACGTGCACCTCGGGGACTTCGTCGACCACCTCCGCCTCGAAGGCAACCGCTCGGAACACACGATCCGCGCCTATCGCGCCGACATCCGTTCGCTGTTGCAGCACCTCGCCGACCGGAATCCCGATGCGCGCATCACCGACCTCGACCTCGATCTGCTGCGATCCTGGCTCGCCGGGATGGTGGCGGCGGGAGCGGCCCGCACCACGCTCGCGCGGCGCACCTCGTCGGCACGCGTCTTCACGGCATGGCTCGTACGCACCCGCCGACTCGACGCCGATCCGGCGACGCGTCTGGTCTCGCCACGTCCGCACCGCTCCCTGCCCGCCGTGCTCCGCGACGACCAGGCACTGGAGATCATGGAGGCCGCGAAATCCGGTGCGCGTGAACTCGATCCCGTCGCACTGCGTGACCGGGTGATCGTCGAGCTGCTCTATGCCACCGGAATCCGGGTCGGTGAGCTGTGCGCGGTCGACATCGACGACGTCGACGCCGAGCGGCGGGTCGTCCGGGTTCTCGGCAAGGGCGACAAGGAACGGATCGTTCCCTACGGAGGTCCCGCGGCAGAGGCGCTCGACGCGTGGCTGCGTCACGGACGCCCGCATCTCGCACGACCGTCGTCGGGTGCGGCGCTGCTGCTGGGCAAGCGTGGTGGCCGGATCGATCAGCGGCAGGTCCGGTCTGTGGTGCACGACGCCGTCTCGTCGGTGCCGGGCGCACCCGACCTCGCACCGCACGGCCTGCGGCACAGTGCTGCGACGCACCTGCTCGAAGGGGGAGCGGACCTGCGCGTGGTCCAGGAGGTGCTGGGCCATTCGAGTCTGGCCACCACGCAGCTCTACACCCACGTGTCGGTGGCGCGTCTGCGCGCCGCGCACGATCAGGCTCATCCCCGCGCCTGATCGGCCTGCCCGAGAAGCCGTCCCGGTTTGATAGCGTGCGCCGGCACCATCGAATCGGGGGAACAGATGAGACGCAACGAACCGGGTCCTGCCGTGCCCGCCTGGCTGCAGGACCCACCGGAATCCGGAACCGACCACGCGCGACGCGGCCTCCGCCGCGCGGCCAGAGTCGCCGAGACGCTCGGCTCCTCCACTTCGCCTGGCGACGGTGCGATTCCGCCCACTGCCTCCGCTCCGATCGAGATGACGGCCTCCGTGCCTCTCGGCATGGCGTTGCGGCCCCGGATCAGCGCAGACGACCCGGAGCCGGAGGCGTCCGAACCGCTCGTCGCGCACAAACCGGCGCGACCCGAGAATCCGGTGCTCCCATCGTCGGAGCCCGAGGCGGCGGTCTCGGCAGCGACCGATGCGGTGGTTCCGGAAGCCGTGACCGAACCCGAGCCTGAGCCCGTCTTCTCGGAAGCGGCACCCGAAGCCATGGAGACGCAGCCCGACACTGTGGCACCTGCACCTGCACCTGCACCTGCACCTGAGGTGTCGGGCCCGGAGACTACGGAGGTCGCTCTTGGACCGGTCGAACCCGAGGTCTCGGGCCCGCTACCGGCGCGAACGGACGCTCCGGTCGACGACCTGCAACACGAGGCCCATCGGTTCGACCATCAGCCGTCGAATGTCGACCTCGCGTCGGGAGTGCTCGTCCGCAGGTCACGACGTTCCACGCGGCGGTGGCGGGAGCGGGTCGACCGGCTGACCGGCGGCAGGCTCGACGGAGGAGGCAGTGAGCGCCGCGAGGAGCTCGTCGCCCGGATCCGCCAGCCGATCCCGGGCGACTACCGGATCGCGGTGCTGTCGCTGAAGGGCGGGGTGGGAAAGACCACCACGACCGTCGGGCTCGGGTCGACGTTCGCGTCGCTGCGTGGCGACTGCGTCATCGCCGTCGACGCGAATCCGGACTTCGGCACCCTCGGGCAGAGAATTCCGCAGCAGACCACCTCGACGGTGCGGGACCTGCTCGCGAACGCGTCGAACATCCGCCGGTACTCGGACGTGCGTGCCCACACCTCCCAGGCGCCGAGCCGGCTCGAAGTGCTCGCGAGCGAACGCGATCCCGCTGCCTCCCAAGCGTTCAGCGAGGAGGACTACCGCCGCGTCGTCGGCATTCTGCAGGTCTACTACAACGTGATCCTCACCGACTGCGGGACCGGGATCATGCATTCGGTTATGCGGGGCGTGCTGGACCTGGCGAACACCCTCGTCCTCGTCGCCTCACCTGCGGTCGACGCGGCCCGCAGTGCGGCGGCGACCCTCGACTGGCTGCAGGCGCACGGCTACTCCGACCTGGTCGAACGCACGGTCGTGGTGATCAGCTCGCCGCGCCCGGGTGCGGCGAGCATCGACATGGACGCGCTGACCGCGCATTTCCTCGCGCGGTGCCGGGCGGTGAAGGTGCTGCCCTTCGACGAGCATCTCGCCGAGGGAGCCGAGATCGATCTCGAACGCCTCCGCCCCGCGACACGCACGGCGTTCGTCGAACTCGCCGCGATGGTCGCCGACGACTTCCCTGCACTGTCGGGTCGACACGCGGGGCGTTAGTCGGGTCGACACGCGGGGCGTTAGTCGGGTCGACACGCGGGGCGCTAGTCGGGTCGACACGCAGTGCGCCAGGCGAGGCGCACGGGCCCCGGGACGTCTCATACCGGCAGCAGGCGGATCACCGGGCGCTCGACGAGGGGCAGCGGGTCGAGATAGTCGTCGCGGCCGCGTCGGAGTCCCCAGTGCAGGCATGCGGGGGAGGCGCAGCCATCGTGACCGGCGACGACGGTGCCGATGGGATCGCCCCTCGTCACCCGGCGACCCGCGGCGACCGCCGCCTCCACCGGCTCGTAGGTGGTGCGCAGCCCGCCCTCGTGATCGACGGAGACCACAGGCTTCCCGGCCACGACACCGGCGAACGCGACGACGCCGTCACCGGCGGCCACGACGGTCTGCCCCACGTGTGCGTCGAGGTCGACACCGCGGTGACCGGGGAGCCAGTTCTGCTCGGGCGGGTCGAACTGCCGGCTCACGACCGGCCGGGGATCGAGCGGCCACACGAACCGTCCGGCGTCGGCCGATCCGGGTCCCGGCGCAGCGGTGAGCACGACGACCACGGCGATCACGACGGCGAGCGACCGGAGGGGAGCGGTGAGGAGCATGCCCGCCAGCCTCGTGAATCGGAGTCGCTGCGCACCAGGGGGGCGACGCGATCTGTGGACAACTCCGGATCCGTCCACAGGTTCGGTGACTCCCGGTTAGGGATCCGCGCCTGCTCCGCGTACACTTGTCGGGCGGTCTGTATACGCAGATCGACTTCGCGCGTCCGCGCATCGATGCCGACCCGTTTCTCCGGGCCGCATCGGCAATGGCCGTCGGCCGGTCCCGCAAGGGTTCGACGGGCATGTGGGCGCCAGGGCGGGGATCGGAAGATCCACCGCGGAAACCGACACGAAAGAGAGAAACAGGCATGCCTGTTGTGACTATGCGGCAGCTGCTCGACAGCGGCGCCCACTTCGGACACCAGACCCGTCGCTGGAACCCGAAGATGAAGCGGTTCATCTTCACCGACCGCAACGGCATCTACATCATCGACCTGCAGCAGACCCTGACGTACATCGACAAGGCGTACGAGTTCGTCAAGGAGACCGTCGCTCACGGTGGAACCGTGCTGTTCGTCGGCACCAAGAAGCAGGCTCAGGAATCCATCGCCGAAGAGGCTACCCGCGTGGGCATGCCCTACGTGAACCAGCGCTGGCTCGGCGGCATGCTCACCAACTTCTCGACCGTTCACAAGCGCCTGCAGCGCCTGAAGGAGCTCGAGTCGATGGAGCAGACCGGCGGCTTCGAGGGACGCACCAAGAAGGAAATCCTCATGCTCACGCGTGAGAAGAACAAGCTGGAGCGCACCCTCGGCGGCATCCGCGACATGGCGAAGGTTCCGTCGGCGATCTGGGTCGTCGACACCAACAAGGAGCACATCGCCGTCGGTGAGGCCCGCAAGCTGAACATCCCGGTCATCGCCATCCTCGACACCAACTGCGATCCGGACCTCGTCGACTACCCGATCCCGGGCAACGACGACGCGATCCGTTCCGCAGCGCTGCTGACCAAGGTCGTCGCTTCCGCCGTCGCCGAGGGCCTGCAGGCCCGCGCCGGCAAGAGCAGCGACGCCGAGGCCAAGCCCGAGGCCGGCGCCGAGCCTCTCGCCGAGTGGGAGCAGGAGCTGCTCGCGCAGGCCACCCCCGCCGCCGACGCCGAGGCGCCCGCAGCGGACGCAGCCCCCGCAGCAGACGCGGCCCCCGAGGCCTGATTCGTTGCCCGGCCCCGACCTTCCGATCGAGAGATCCTGGTCGGGGCCGTCGCATCGCGGCCCGAGCTCATCCGCGCGATAGGGCCGCCCCCAGAGACTTTTCCACCACAGACACAGGAGGCTCGCTTCCATGGCGAACTACACCGCCGCCGACGTCAAGCGTCTCCGTGAGCTCACCGGCTCCGGAATGCTGGACTGCAAGAACGCTCTCGCCGACAACGACGGCGACTTCGACAAGGCCGTCGAGCAGCTGCGCATCAAGGGTGCCAAGGACGTGGGCAAGCGCGCCGAGCGCTCCACGGCCGAGGGCCTCGTCGTCGCCAAGGACGGCGTTCTCGTCGAGCTGAACTCCGAGACCGACTTCGTCGCCAAGAACGACGAGTTCCAGGCTCTCGCCGACAAGGTCGTCACCGCTGCCGCACAGGCCCGCGCGAACGACGTCGAGGCACTCAAGGCCGTCGAGGCCGACGGCAAGACCGTCGACGCCCTCGTCCAGGAGCTGTCCGCGAAGATCGGCGAGAAGCTCGAGCTGCGTCGCGTTGCCGCTTTCGACGGTCAGACCGCCGTCTACCTGCACAAGCGTGCTTCCGACCTGCCGCCGTCCGTCGGCGTGCTCGTCGAGTACACCGGTGAGGGCGACGCTGCTGCAGAGGCCGCTCGCGCTGCCGCCATGCAGATCGCCGCTCTGAAGGCCAAGTACGTCACCCGTGACGAGGTTCCCGAGGACATCGTCGCCAACGAGCGTCGTATCGCCGAGGAGACCGCCAAGGCCGAGGGCAAGCCGGAGCAGGCTCTGCCGAAGATCGTCGAAGGCCGCGTCAACGGCTACTTCAAGGATGTCGTCCTGCTCGAGCAGGCGTCCGTGACGGACTCGAAGAAGACCGTCAAGGCGATCCTCGACGAGGCCGGCGCGAACGTCGTCCGCTTCGTGCGTTTCGAGGTCGGCGCCAGCTAGTTCTTCCACTCCACGACCCCGTCGGTGCTGCTACCGGCGGGGTCGAGGTGTGTCGGGCCACGCCGCCTCGGGGCACGGAGGCGCTCGCGCGTGCTGCGCGGTGACAGGTGTGGCGTGTCTATCCGCCCGATCTCGGTTCCCTCGAGCGGATGAGGCAGGATGATAAGGGCCGATTCATGCGCAACCAGAGGAGAGTCATGTCCGACCACGCCCACGATCGGCCCGGATTCCGCCGGGTACTGCTCAAGCTCGGCGGCGAGATGTTCGGCGGCGGCAAGGTCGGACTCGACCCGGACGTGGTGACGACGGTGGCCCAGCAGATCGCGGAGGTCGTGCGCGGTGGCGCCGAGGTCGCCGTCGTGATCGGTGGCGGCAACTTCTTCCGCGGCGCCGAACTCCAGCAGCGCGGTCTCGAACGCGCGCGGTCCGATTACATGGGCATGCTCGGCACGGTCATGAACTCCCTTGCGCTGCAGGACTTCCTGGAGAAGGAAGGCATCGACACCCGCGTGCAGACCGCCATCACGATGGGGCAGGTCGCCGAGCCCTACCTGCCGCTGCGTGCGCGCCGCCACCTCGAGAAGGGGCGTGTGGTCATCTTCGGTGCCGGCATGGGCATGCCGTACTTCTCCACCGACACCACCGCCGCGCAGCGCGCCCTCGAGATCGGCGCCGAGGTCGTCCTCATGGCGAAGGCCGTGGACGGCGTCTACTCCGACGACCCCCGCACGAACCCGGATGCGGTGCTGTTCGAGGAGATCACCCATCGCGAGGTCATCGAGCAGGGCCTCAAGGTCGCCGACGCGACCGCCTTCAGCCTGTGCATGGACAACGCCATGCCGATCATGGTCTTCAATCTGCTGACCAAGGGCAATATCGCCCGAGCCATCGCCGGTGAGAAGATCGGAACACTCGTACGGTCATGAACGGACAACGGAACATGGAGGAACTGCCGTGATCGATGAAGCCCTCTTCGAAGCAGAAGAGAAGATGGAGAAGGCCGTCACGGTGGCCCGGGACGATCTGGGTGGCATCCGGACCGGTCGCGCGAACCCGGGCATGTTCAACCGCATCGTCGTCGACTACTACGGGGCTCCCACGCCGATCACGCAGATCGCCAGCATCAATGTTCCCGAGGCGCGCATGGTCATCGTCAAGCCGTACGAGGCCTCGCAGCTGAACGCGATCGAGACCGCGATCCGCAACTCCGATCTCGGTGTCAATCCCACCAACGACGGCAACATCATCCGCATCTCGGTCCCGCAGCTCACCGAGGAGCGTCGCCGCGAACTCGTCAAGCAGGCAAAGGCCAAGGGCGAGGACGCCAAGGTCGCCGTGCGCAACGTCCGCCGCAAGGCGATGGAGGAACTCGGCCGCATCCAGAAGGACGGCGAGGCCGGCGAGGACGATGTGAACCGCGCCGAGAAGGAACTCGACAAGACGACCGCCAAGTACGTCGGTCAGATCGACGAGTTGATCAAGCACAAGGAAGCCGAACTGATGGAGGTCTGACAGTGGGTCGAGCCGACGGGTCCTCCGACCCGCAGCTTCCATTCGGTGCCGGAGCCGACTCCGGTGCCACCCCTGCAGACCCGGCACCGGCCCCCGACCCTGCGTCGGAGCCGGTGAAGAAACCCTCACGGGCGGGACGCGACCTGCCGGCCGCCTTCGCGGTCGGCGGGGGTCTGGGTGCGCTCGTCATCGGGATCCTGCTGTTCGCCCCGAAGGCGTGGCTCGCCGTCGTCGCGATCGCCATCGGCATCGCGACCTGGGAGGTCACCAAGCGTCTGCGTGAAGCCGACGTGCTCGTCCCCAGACTGCCGCTGCTGGCCGGTGGTCAGGCGATGATCTGGCTCGGGTGGCCGTACGGCACAACGGGTGTGCTCGGCGCGTTCGCGGGCACGGTCGTCGTGACGATGCTGTGGCGCCTGTTCGACCACGGTCTCGTCGCGCAGCCACGCAACTACCTGCGCGATACCGCTGTCGCGGTCTTCGTCGCCGCCTGGTTGCCGCTGCTGGCGTCGTTCGCGACCCTCATGGTCCTCGAGGATCAGGGCGCGCAGCGCGTGTTCTGCCTGATGCTCGTGTGCGTGGCGTCGGACATCGGTGGCTACGCAGCGGGCGTGCTCTTCGGTAAGCACCCGATGGTGCCGGCGATCAGCCCGAAGAAGTCCTGGGAGGGGTTCGGCGGGTCGCTCGTGGCGTGCGTCGCCGTCGGCGTCCTCACGGTCATGCTTCTGCTCGACGGCCCGTGGTGGGTCGGTGTGATCCTCGGTGCGGTGCTCGTGTTCACGGCGACGGCCGGAGATCTGATCGAGTCGCAGGTCAAACGCGACCTCGGTATCAAGGACATGGGCACCTTGCTGCCCGGTCACGGCGGCATCATGGACCGGCTCGACTCGATCCTGCCGTCGGCCTTCGTCACCTGGCTGATCCTCACGGCCTTCGTGTAGTCGGCCGATGGTGCGTCCGTCGAAGCTTCGTGCGCCGAAGTCGGGAAATGGTGTGATCGCCAGCCCCAACATCTGGCACTGGCCCGAGGTGTACGAGGAGGAGAACCGCGCGCAGGACCCCCGCGGCGCCGTGTACGCGGCGCTGCGGGAGGCCGCGGACTGGATCGGCCGCCACGTCGTCGACGTCGGGTGCGGTTCGGGTTTCCACCTTCCGATGTTCGCGGCCGACGCACGCACGGTGACCGGAATCGAGCCGCACCCGCCGCTGGTCGCCGCGGCCCGCACCCGCGTGAAAGGTCTTCCGTCGGTCACCGTGACGGAAGGCTCCGCCGCGGACATGCCGCTGCCTGACGCCTCGGTCGATCTCGTCCACGCCCGCACCGCCTACTTCTTCGGCCCCGGGTGCGGCGCCGGAATCCTCGAGGCCATGCGGGTGCTGCGTCCCGGCGGGGCGCTCGCCGTCGTCGACCTCGACGCCACCGCCCATCCCTACGGCGACTGGATGCGCGACGACCTCCCGCACTACGACCCGGCCGCGGTCGAGGCGTTCTTCGAGGCGCAGGGATTCGATCTGCGCCGCATCGACACGCTGTGGGAGTTCCCGGACCGCGCGACCCTCGAGCGGGTGCTCGGCATCGAGTTCGCACCCCGCGTCGCGACCCGGGCGATCCGGGAGACACCCGGCACGACGCTCACCGTCCGCTACCGGCTGCACGTGCGCCGCAGACCCATCGGTGGCCTGGAACTGAGCTGAGACCGGTCAGCGCTACCGGCCGATACCGAACATCCGCGCCAGCTCGGTGATCTTCTTCGCCTTCGCGAGGTTCGGCAGGTCGCTGCCGTCGCGGACGTTGCGCCCGTCCTCACCGAGCTTGTCGATGATGCCTTCCGCCCAGTCCACGTCCGTGCTGTTCGGGCTCAGAGCCACGTTCGCGTACGACGCGCGTTCGCCGGTCATGCACAACTTGCCGGTCATCCCCATCGAGCGCGTCAGCTCGGCCTCACGTTCGAGGACCTCGGGATCGTCGCTGAGTGTGGGTCCGTCGATGGGTCCCGGCAGGCGCGCGGCGCGGCTCGTGATGACCAACCGCGATCGCGCGTACGCCATCGCCATCGGGCTGTCGCTCATGCCGGTGTCGCGCCGGAAGTCGCCGCTGCCGAAGACCAGGCGGAAGGTTCCCTCCGCGCGGGCGATCTCGGGAGCCGCCTCGAGACCCATCGCCGACTCGATCAACACGAGGATGCGCGTGCCCTCCGGCAGCAGGTCGGCGGTGGCCTCGACCTGGTGACCGCTCTCCGCCTTCGCGAGCATGACGCCCTGCAGGCCCGATAGGCCGGCGAGCGCGGCGAGATCGTCGGCCCAGAACGACGTGGTGGCGTCGTTGACCCGCACCCAGGCCTTCCCGCCCTCGCGCAGCCACGCCACGATGCCGTCGCGAGCGGCGGGTTTGGCCGCGGCGGGCACGGCATCCTCGAGGTCGAGCACCACCGCATCGGCGGGCGAGCCGGCGGCGGCGTCGAAGAGATCGGGGGAGCGGCCCGGAACGAGCAACCACGAGCGTGCGACTTCGGGAGCGACGAGACCGGTCATGATGTCCATGCTCCCGTATTCCCCCTCCGCGCCCGGGTGACTCGGCGTGAGGGAGACCGAGCGGTGCCACCGGCACAGGAATGGGGGCGAGTATCACAGCGACGCCCGGACCCATCCGTCCCGGATCATGGGACAATAGGTGATTATGGCTTCTTCCCTGCCCCTGGTCTTCGATGCACCCAAGCGTGGTCTTCCGCCACGCCATCTTGCCGACCTCGACGCAGATCAGCGTCGTGATGCGGTGCGCGAACTGGGGCTTCCGGCCTTTCGCGCCGACCAGCTCGCCCGCCAGTACTACGGGCGGCTCGAGGCGGATCCGGTGAAGATGACCGATCTGCCCGCCGCCGTCCGCGACAAGGTGGGGGAGGCGTTGTTCCCGCCCCTGCTCAGCGCGGTCCGGCACATCGCGTGCGACGGAGGCGAGACTCGCAAGACCCTGTGGCGCGCCCACGACGGCACCCTGCTCGAGAGCGTCCTCATGCGCTATCCCGACCGCGCCACGCTGTGCATCTCCAGCCAGGCCGGATGCGGCATGGCATGCCCGTTCTGTGCGACCGGCCAGGGCGGTCTCGACCGCAACCTGTCGACGGCCGAGATCGTCGACCAGGTGCGCGCGGCTGCCGCTGCCCTGCGCGACGGTGACGTCGCCGGCGGACCGGGACGGCTGTCGAACGTCGTGTTCATGGGCATGGGCGAGCCGCTCGCGAACTACAAGCGCGTGGTCGCGGCGGTGCGGCGCATCACCTCACCCGCTCCCGAAGGCCTCGGTCTGTCGCAGCGTTCGGTCACCGTCTCCACCGTGGGACTCGCACCGGCCATCCGCCGCCTCGCCGACGAAGGACTCAGCGTCACCCTCGCGGTGTCGCTGCACACCCCGGACGACGAACTGCGCGACACCCTCGTCCCCGTCAACAACAGGTGGTCGGTCGCCGAGGTCCTCGAGGCGGCGCGGTACTACGCCGACAAGACCGGCCGGCGCGTCTCGATCGAGTACGCCCTCATCCGCGACGTCAACGACCAGCCGTGGCGCGCCGACATGCTCGGCAAGAAGCTCCACAAGGCTCTCGGGTCGCTCGTGCACGTGAACCTCATCCCGCTCAACCCCACCCCGGGTAGTGAGTGGGACGCCAGCCCGAAGGACGTCGAACGTGAGTTCGTGCGGCGCGTGCAGGCCCAGGGCGTGTCGTGCACCGTGCGCGACACCCGCGGTCAGGAGATCGCCGCGGCCTGCGGTCAGCTCGCTGCCGAGGGCTGAGCCGACAGATGTGGCAGCCGAGCTGAGCCGACCCCCGACAGACACGAAAGGCCCGTCCGGAGAATTCCGGACGGGCCTTTCGTCGATGGACCTAGCGCAACCGGCGCCGGCGCACCGCGTCGCGCGCGACGATGAACACGAGCAGGGCCGCCGAGCCGATCAGGTACAGGCTCTCCACGTGGCCTTCGTGGTTGCCGATCAGCATCAGCAGCAGGAACACCGCCACGATCAGGGCCATGACGCGGAAGAACCTGGGGGCTTCCCCGCTCCAACCCCACTCGGCGGACGGCACTTCCGCCGCCACATCACCACGAGTGGACTGCAACTCGGTACCGGCCACGGTTTCCTCCTGCTCACCAGATGCTGCTGTTGCTGCTTATCGTGACATACGACCCCGCGTCGTACGAAGCGGGGCATGCGTGCGGTGCGTTCGGACGGGTGGAAGCCGGGCGGTTCAGGAACCGTTCAGGTGCGTGGGGAACAATGCTCGCGTGGCCGAGACTCGATCTTCTTCCCGCACCCGGGTGCTCCTGCTGGGCAGTACCGGTTCCATCGGTACCCAGGCACTCGACGTGATCGCCGCCAATCCCGACGACTTCGAAGTCGTCGGTCTCGCCGCGGGCGGAGGCAAGACGGACCTACTCGCCGAACAGATCCGCGCGACCGGCGTCCGCGAGGTCGCCGTGGCCGAGCCTGACGCTGCCGCACGTCTCGACCTGCCGGTCCGGAGCGGCCCGACCGCCGTCACCGAACTCGTACGCGAAGTCGAGGCCGACGTCGTGCTCAACGCCCTGGTCGGTTCCCTCGGTCTCGAACCAACCCTCGCGGCGCTCGACACCGGTGCACGACTCGCGTTGGCGAACAAGGAATCGCTGGTCGCGGGCGGCTCGCTCGTGACGAAGGCGGCGGCGCCGAGCCAGATCGTGCCCGTCGACTCGGAGCACTCCGCGCTCGCGCAGTGCCTGCGCGGCGGCACCGGCGGCGAGGTGGCGCGTCTCGTGCTCACCGCCTCGGGCGGTCCGTTCCGCGGCTGGACCGCCGATCGCCTCGAATCGGTGACGCCCGAACAGGCCGGCGCCCACCCCACCTGGTCGATGGGGCCGATGAACACCCTCAACTCGGCGACCCTCGTCAACAAGGGACTCGAACTCATCGAGACCCACCTGCTCTTCGGTGTGGACTACGACCGGATCGACGTGACGGTGCACCCGCAGTCGATCGTGCACTCGATGGTCACCTTCGTCGACGGATCGACCCTTGCCCAGGCATCGCCGCCGTCGATGAAGCTGCCGATCGCGCTGGCCCTCGGCTGGCCGCACCGCGTCCCGCACGCCGCCCCGGCACTCGACTTCTCGACCGCGTCCACCTGGGAGTTCGAACCCCTCGACGACGACGTCTTCCCCGCCGTGCGGCTCGCGCGCCAAGCGGGCGTGGGCGGCGGATGCCTCACCGCCGTCTACAACGCGGCCAACGAGGTCGCCGCCGAGGCCTTCCTCGCGGGGACGCTGTCGTTCCCGCGGATCGTGCAGACCGTCGAGGCCGTGCTGAACGACGCACACGAGTGGTCCGCCGAACCCAGTACCGTGGACGACGTGCTCGCCGCCGACGGCTGGGCCCGCGACCGGGCGCGCACACTCGTATAGGAGGATCGGCCACTCATGATGTTCGTACTGGGCGTGGTGGTGTTCGCCCTCGGCATCGCCGTCTCCATCGCCCTGCACGAGGCCGGCCACATGTGGACGGCGCAGAAGCTGGGCATGAAGGTCCGGCGCTATTACATCGGGTTCGGTCCCCGTGTGTTCGCGTTCCGCCGCGGGGAGACCGAATACGGTCTCAAAGCGGTTCCGGCCGGCGGGTTCTGCGACATCGCGGGTATGACGGCCCTGGACGAACTCGCGCCCGACGAGGTCGAGCGCGCGATGTACAAGCAGAAGACGTGGAAGCGTCTGGTCGTGATGTCGGGTGGCATCGCGATGAACTTCCTGCTCGGCATCGTGCTCATCTACGGCCTCGCTGCCAGCGCGGGACTGCCCAACACCGACAACCGTGCGGTGGTCGGCACCGTCGGCTGTGCCGCGCCGACCCAGGACGGGCCGCCCGACTACACCCCGACCGACTGCTCGGGTCCCGGCCCGGCCGAGCAGGCCGGCATCGAACCGGGCGACGTGATCGTCGCCGTGGACGGGCAGTCCGTCGAGACCTTCGGCGACCTCGTCCGGGCCACGCAGCCCCTGTCGGGCACCGTACCGTTCACCGTCGAGCGTGGTGACGAGACCCTCACCGTGCCCGTCACGGTCCAGCAGGTCCAGCGCTGGGTCTACGAGAGCGAGTCGCTCGACGCCGAACCCGTCTCCCGCACCGTCGGTGCGATCGGGGTCGGGGGAGAGCCGGGCATCATCGAGTACACGCCGCTCTCGGCGATCCCCGCGACCTTCGACTTCACCGGTTACCTGGCGGTCCGCACGGCCGACGCCCTCGTGAGCCTGCCGAGTAAGGTCGCCGACCTGTGGACGGCCGTCACCGGGGGAGAGCGCGCGGTCGACACCCCGGTCAGTGTCGTGGGCGCCAGTGTCATCGGCGGCCAGTTCGCCGAGCGCGGCATCTGGGAGTCGTTCGTGTTGTTGCTCGCTCAGCTGAACTTCTTCCTCGGTGCGTTCAACCTCCTCCCGCTGCTGCCGCTCGACGGTGGGCACATGGCCGTCGCGATCTACGAGAAGGCCCGCAACTGGCTGCGCGGCCTGCGTGGACTGCCGGTCGGCCCTCCCGTGGACTACATGAAACTGCTGCCGCTGACCTATGTGGCGGTGGTCATCGGTGGCGCCTACATGGTGCTCACCCTTACAGCAGACATCGTCAACCCCATCAAGCTGTTCTGATCTGCGCCGGTAGACTTGCCGAGTAGCGACGAAAGAAGGCGAACTGTGACCAGCCCCGTCGGATTGGGCATGCCCGAAATTCCTGCGGTCCTCGCACCCCGACGCAAGACCCGCCAGCTCATGGTCGGAAATGTCGGCGTCGGCAGCGATCATCCGGTGTCCGTGCAGTCGATGACCACCACGAAGACGCACGACGTGAACGCCACCCTCCAGCAGATCGCGGAGCTCACGGCGTCCGGCTGCGACATCGTGCGTGTCGCGTGCCCGCGTCAGGAGGACGCCGACGCACTCCCGATCATCGCGAAGAAGAGCAAGATCCCGGTAATCGCCGACATCCACTTCCAGCCGCGGTACATCTTCGCCGCGATCGACGCCGGCTGCGCGGCCGTGCGCGTCAATCCCGGCAACATCAAGGAGTTCGACGGTCGCGTCAAGGAGGTCGCCAAGGCGGCCGGAGACGCCGGGATCCCCATCCGGATCGGCGTCAATGCCGGCTCCCTCGACCCCCGGCTCCTCGCCAAGTACGGCAAGGCCACCCCGGAGGCTCTCGTCGAGTCCGCCCTGTGGGAGGCGAGCCTGTTCGAGGAACACGGCTTCGGCGACATCAAGATCTCCGTCAAGCACAACGACCCCGTCGTGATGGTCGAGGCCTACCGGCAGCTCGCCGCGCAGTGCGACTACCCGCTGCACCTCGGTGTGACCGAGGCCGGCCCCGCCTTCCAGGGCACCATCAAGTCGGCCGTCGCCTTCGGTGCGCTGCTGAGCGAGGGCATCGGCGACACCATCCGCGTGTCCCTGTCGGCGCCGCCCGCCGAGGAGATCAAGGTCGGCACGCAGATCCTGCAGTCGCTGAACCTGCGTCCCCGCAAACTCGAGATCGTTTCGTGCCCGTCCTGCGGGCGTGCCCAGGTGGACGTCTACTCCCTCGCCAACGAGGTCACCGCCGGACTCGAGGGCATGGAGGTGCCGCTGCGGGTTGCGGTGATGGGTTGCGTCGTCAACGGACCCGGTGAGGCTCGTGAGGCGGACCTCGGTGTGGCCTCCGGAAACGGCAAGGGCCAGATCTTCGTCAAGGGCAAGGTCATCAAGACCGTGCCCGAGGCGCAGATCGTCGAGACCCTCATCGAGGAAGCGATGCGCATCGCCGACGAGATGGACGGCAACGACTCGGGCGGCGGCCCCGTGGTGTCGGTCGGCTGATACGGGTGGGGCGCACGGGACGGCGTTCTCTCACTTTCGAGGACTCAGGTTTCCACGCCGCCGTCCGGCATGGCACTCTGATCTCGTATCGGCTTCTCGACGGGTGGTGAGCGAGTGCTCAAGCTTCTGGGCGTCCGGTCGTTGGGCGGACGTGACACCGCCGCGGTGCTCCGGGTGCTCTCCCGCGACCCCGTGGCCGCGTGCATGGTGGCCGGCCGCGTCGAGGAGTACGGACTCGACGGGCGTGCCGTCGGCGGCGAGATGTGGAGCCGCGGAGGCCCCGAGACCTCGCTGTGCTTCTCCGGCGCGAACCTCATTCCGCTGCTGGGCAGTCCGGACGACATCCAGGCGTTCGCCGAGCGCGCGAGTCGCGGGCCGCGGTTGTGTTCGTCCATCGTCGGTCGCGCCGAGTACGCGCTGCCCATGTGGGAGCGGCTCGAATCCACGTGGGGCGCTCCCCGCGAGGTGCGCGCCGAACAACCCCTCCTCGTCCTCGACCGCGAACCGCTCGTGGACCCCGACCCGCTGGTCCGGCCCGTGCGGACCGACGAACTGGATGTGTATCTGCCCGCCGCGATCTCGATGTTCATCGAGGAGGTCGGCATCGATCCGCGAACCGGCGACGGCGGTGCGGGTTACCGGCGCCGCGTCGCGAGCCTGATCGCGGCGGGACGCGCCTGGGCGCGGTTCGAGGACGGACAGGTCTTGTTCAAGGCGGAGGTGGGTTCGCAGTCGTCCACGGTGGGCCAGATCCAGGGCGTCTGGGTCGATCCCGCGCATCGTGGCTCGGGCCTCGGCACGATCGGCACGGCCGCCGTGGCCTGCGCGGTCGCTCGCAGTGGTCGCCTGCCCAGCCTCTACGTCAACAGCTTCAACGCCCCGGCTCGTGGAGCCTACGCCCGCGCGGGTTTCCGTCAGGTCGCGACGTTCTCCACGGTGCTGCTCGACTGATTTCCCGTCGGCTCTGCCTACGATGACGGGCGATGAGACCTCGAAGTTCCACCCCGGCATCCCCGTACGCACGCGCACTCCGGATCGGCGCTGTGTGGTCGGCGGCCGTCGTGCTCCTCGGCCTGGCCGTCGCGTGCACGCCGCGGCCGACCGGGCCGGAGGCCGCCGCCCAGGCGTTTCTCGACTCGTTCGCCGCGCAGGACGTCGCGTCGGCGGCGGATCGCACCGACCGCCCCGACGACGCGTCCGTCGCGATGCAGGAGGTCCTGGACGGGCTTCAAGCCGAATCCCTCATCGCCACAACGACATCCACCCGGATCAGCGGCGACTCCGCGACCGTGGGCTACAACTACGAGTGGCACCTGCCGAAGGAACGGGTATGGCAGTACACCGGTGAGCTCAACATGGGGCGCAGCGGGAACGACTGGATCGTGCGGTGGGCGAAGTCCGCGCTGCACCCGCAGCTCGGCGAACGGCAGACCATGCAGCTCCGCAGCAGCCCGGCGCCGCGTGCCCGGGTCAACGAGCACGCAGGCAGCGACATCCTCGTCCCCGGCACGGTCTACGGCATCGCCTTCGACGCCGCGCAGACCACCGACGTCGCCGGCGCCGCCCGCCAGCTCGCGTCGACGTTGTCGGAGTTCGATTCCTCGCTCACGGCGCAGGCGATCGCGGAATCGGTGACGGCCTCCTCCGGGCCGCGCTCGGTGATGCGATTGCGCGAGGACGACTACGAGCGCGTCGCCCCACGTCTCGCCGGGATCGACGGTGTCGTGGTGACCGAGCAGGCCGACCTCGTCGCGACCGATCGCAACTTCGCGCCGGATCTCGTGGGTCAGATCAAGAAGACCGTCATCGACGAGGTCGACGGCACGGCCGGGTGGAGCGTCGTCGTGGTGAACCAGTACGGCGTGGACACCGGGGTGCTCACCGAGACGCCGCCGCAACCGGTGCCGTCGTTCTCGGTCAGTCTCGACCGTCCCCTCCAGCTCGCGGCCCAGGCGGCCGTCGATGCCCGCACCGAGCAGGCGATGACGGTCGTGATCGAGGCGTCCACGGGTGCGGTGCTGGCGGTGGCCCAGAACAAGGCCGCCGACCGGGACGGCCCGGTCGCGCTGGCCGGCCAGTACCCGCCGGGCTCGACGTTCAAGATCGTCACCTCGGGTGCGGCGATCGCCGAGGGGAGCGCGACCCCGAACACGATGGTGCCGTGCCCGGGCCGCATCACGATCGGTGAGCGCAGCGTGCCGAACTACAACGAGTTCGAGCTCGGGACGGTCTCTCTCGCTACCGCTTTCGCCCGATCCTGCAACACCTCCTTCGCCAAGCTCGCCTCCGAGATGGCCCCGGACGCGCTGACCGTCGCCGCTTCGCAGTTCGGTATCGGTGTGGACTACGAGGTGGTCGGGATGCCGACCTTCACCGGATCGGTTCCGCCCGCGGAGGATCTCGTCGAACGGACCGAGGACGGCTTCGGTCAGGGCAAGGTGGTCGTGAGCCCGTTCGGGATGGCGCTCACCGCGGCGACGGTCGCCGCCGGCCGTACCCCGGTGCCCTATCTCATCGCGGGTCGCGAGACCGTTGTGAGCGGTTCGCCGCCGCCGGTGACGCCGGAGATGGTGGAGGGTCTGCGCGAGATGATGCGCCTGGTGATCACGAGCGGTACCGCCGACCGCATCCGGGACCAGGGCGACGTCTACGGCAAGACCGGCGAGGCCGAGGTCGAGGGCGGGTCGCACTCGTGGTTCGTCGGTTACCGCGGTGATCTGGCGTTCGCGACGCTCGTCGTGCGCGGCGGCAGCTCCGACAACGCGGTCGCGGTCACCCGCGACATGTTCGCCGCCCTGCCGCCGGAATACGACGAGGGAGCCTGAGCTCAGGTCGTACTCGCGGGCCGACCGTCGCGCCGGCCCGCGAGTCGCGTCACCAGCCACAGCACCACACCGATCCCGAGCAGCACCCCGGCCGTCCGGTACTGGGTCACGGGCCGGTCGACCCACGGCAGGACGAGGAACAGGCAACTGGCCGCCCCGAGCACCGGGAGGATCGTCGGCGCGCGGAAGTGCCGGTGCTCCACGTGGTCCCGGCGCAGGACCAGTGCGGCGACGTTGACGATCGCGAACACCCCCAGCAGGAGCAGCGCCGTCGTCCCCCCGAGTTCGGGCACCCCGCCGACGAAGACGACGAGACCGACCGCGAGCAGCGTCGTGAACGCGATCGCGACATAGGGCGTGCGGCGCGTGGGGTGCACCCGCCCCAGGACGGCGGGCAGGACGTCCTCGCGGGCGATGCCGTAGACCAACCGGCTCGCCATCAGCATGTTGATCAGCGCGGTGTTGGCCACCGCGAACATCGTGACGAAGGCGAAGATCCCGACCGGGAACGCCGGCGCGCCGACCTCGACCACCCGCAGCAAAGGCGTCTCGCCCGCCCCGAGCTCCTCGGGCGCGACGAGCGCGATCGCGGTGATCGAAACAAGCACGTACACCAACGCGGCGAGACCCAGGCCGAGCAGCAGCATCCGGGGGAAGATCCGGGTGGGCTCCTTGCACTCCTCGGCCATGTTCACCGAATCCTCGAACCCCACCATCGCGAAGAAGGCCAGGGCCGTCCCTGCGACCACCGCGGAGAAGACGGACCGGTCGCCGGGATCGATCTCGACCACACGCGAGAAGTCCCCGCCGCCGAAACCCAACGCCCACATGCCGATCGCGACGATGATGAGCAGGCCGCCCAACTCGACCATCGTGAGCACCACGTTGGTCTTCACGCTCTCGCCGACCCCGCGGAAGTTGATCACCGCCAGGACGAGGACGAAGACCAGCGCGATCACGGTGATCCCGGCCGTGCCGGCCAGGTCGAGTCCGAAGGCCTCGGCGAAGTTCGCGGCGAACGCCCGCGCAGCAGTGGCGGCAGAGGTGATGCCCGAGGACATCACGGCGAAGGCCACCAGGAAGGTCAGGAAATGCACGCCGAACGCCTTGTGCGTGTAGAGCGCCGCTCCGGCCGCCCGCGGATACTTCGTGACCAGCTCCAGATAGCTGAACGCGGTCACCGTCGCGACGGCGAACGCGACGAGGAACGGCAGCCACACCACGCCGCCGACCTCGTTCGCGACCTCCCCGGTGAGAGCGTAGATGCCGGTGCCCAGGATGTCGCCGATGACGAACAGCAGGAGCAGACCCGGTCCGAGGACGCGGACGAGCTGGGGTGAGTCGGTCGTCTCGGCCACCGCAGGCCCCCTTCCGCACCCTGTCCGCCGATGGGGGACCGGCCGGATATCAGGGCAGCAGACCCGATTTTCGCGCGGCGACGACGGCCTCGTGGCGGGAATGGACGTCGAGCTTGCTCATGGCGCTGCGCAGGTAGCTCTTGACCGTCTCGGCACCGACCGACAGGCGCTGGGCGATCTCGGCGTTGCTGCACCCCAGCGCCACATGGGACAGCACGTCGGTCTCGCGCGGGGACAGCACGACGTCCGTCGGTTCCGGTTCCGTTCCGTCGAGCACCCCGGCGAGACGGTCGGACAACGAGCGGAGCTTCTCCTGCAGCGCCGGATCGGTCGTGCCCTGCGCGAGCACCCGCAGCTCGGCGTGGACCTCGCGGACCTGCGCGGTCGCGACGGGATCGCGGTCGCCGGACGACCGCTCGAGCATCGCAAGTCGCCGATCGACCTCGTCGCGCACCTCGATCTCGTGCGCGAGACGTGCGGCCGCCTGCGCGAACGCCGTCACCGCCCGATCACCGACCGGCGCGCACTCGCGCGCGGCGCCGTACAACACCGCGCGGGCCTTGCCCTCGACGAGTACCGGCACGGCGAGGATGGACCGCAATCCCTCGTACAGAACGGGACGGTCGAAGTGGTGCGTGATCGACGCAGAGCGACCGTAGTCCGACACCGTCACCACCCGCGACTCCGCGAGGACGCGACCGCCGAGACCGGCCCGCGGAGGCACCACGACCCCCGCCAGGCTGTTGGTGCGGGTGCCGAAGAATTCGCTGAGCTGCAGCGATCCCTGCTGGACCTCGCCGGCGAAGACCACCGGCAACTGTGCCTGCGCCGCGGTGCGGCGGAGTTCACCGCGCAGGGCATCACCGTCACGGGGACGCAGCAGCGCCGACGAGGAGGACGACACGAACGCCACCCCTTTCCGGGGGTATCGGGGAACATGGTGTGACTCGAATCATAGACGTCGAACGGGTGTGCTCCACAGATCAGGAACACCCTGGCCGGTACGGACGAAAGGACCACAATGGGCGACACAGCGAGCCGCGTGCGGACACTGCTCGAGCGGTACGACACGGCAGACGCCTGCGCAGCCCGACTGCTGTGCGACGACCATCCCGCCGACGCGGTGGCGTTCACCGTCGTCGACGCGGACCTGAGCTCCACCGATCTCACCTACGGCGAGCTCCGCGAACGGTCGATCCGCTTCGCCGCGGCGCTGGCGGATCTCGGTGTCGAACCCGGCGACCACGTCGCGACGCTCATGGGCAAGTCGGCAGACCTGGTGGTCGCGGTTCTCGGTATCTGGCGTCGCGGCGCCGTGCACGTGCCGCTCTTCACCGCCTTCGCCCCGCCGGCGATCGCCTTCCGGCTCGACGCGAGCGGCACCAAGGTGGTCGTGGCCGATCGTGATCAGGCCGGCAAGCTCGCCGCCGGATCGGATCTTCCCGCCGAGGTGCCGTGGCAGGTCGTCGTGGCCGGTGAGGGAGACGCCGACGCGTCCGGGCGTGGGGCCCGCGACTTCGGCGAGCTGGTCGCCGCGCAGTCTGCCGACGACCCGCGTGGCGAGGCCGTCGCCGTCGGCGCCGAGGGGCGCCTGGTCCAGCTGTTCACCTCCGGCACGACCGGCACTCCCAAGGGTGTTCCCGTCCCGGTGAAGGCGCTGGCGTCCTTCCACGCCTACCTGGAGTTCGGCCTCGACGTGCGCAAGGACGACGTCTTCTGGAACGCGGCCGATCCGGGATGGGCGTACGGGCTCTACTACGCGCTACTCGGACCGCTCGCGGCCGGTCGGCGCAGCCTCCTGCTGCACGCCGGTTTCTCGCCCGCGCTCACCTGGCAGATCCTCGACACCTTCGGGGTGACCAACTTCGCGGCGGCCCCGACGGTCTACCGCAGCCTCAAGGCCGACACCGCCGAGCACCCGCCGGTGCGGCTGCGTCGTGCCTCCTCGGCCGGTGAGCCGCTGACCCCGGACGTCCTCGAGTGGTCGAAGGAGACCCTTGGTGTCGTGGTGCGCGACCAGTACGGACAGACCGAACACGGCATGTTCGTCGTCGACGCGTGGGCGGACGAGCTGCGCGAGGACACCCCGGCGCGTTCGATGGGCAAGCCGCTGCCGGGCTGGAGCTGCGCGGTGCTGCGCGAGGACAGCGACGAGATCGCCGAGCCCGGTGAGGTCGGACGCGTCGCGATCGACGTGCACGCGAGCCCGCTCGTGTGGTTCACCGGCTACGTCGACGCACCCGAGAAGACCGCCGACCGGTTCAGCGAGGACGGCCGCTGGTACCTGACTGGCGACGCCGGCAAGGTCGACGAGAACGGCTTCTTCTTCTTCTCGTCCCGCGACGACGACGTGATCATCATGGCCGGTTACCGCATCGGCCCGTTCGACGTCGAGTCGGTGCTCGTGATGCACCCCGACGTGATCGAGGCCGCCGTCGTGGGTCTGCCGGACGAACTGCGGGGGGAGGTCCTCGAGGCGTTCGTGGTGCTGCGGGAGGGTGTCGAGGGCGACGACGCGGTCGAGGCGGAGCTGCAGAAGCTCGTGAAGCAGAAGTACGCCGCCCACGCCTACCCGCGCGCGGTGCACTTCGTGCCGCACCTGCCCAAGACGCCGAGCGGCAAGGTCCAGCGCTTCAAGCTGCGCCAGGCGGGCGCTGTGGGCTGATCGGCGCACGACGGCCCGATCGGTGGATGACGGGGGAGCGGGGCGCGGCGGCTAATCTGGAAGTCATGGCTACCCGCGCTCCGCTCGTCCCCGGCACTCCGACTCCCGTCCGGGAGGTGCCCGCATCGATCGAACGGCCGGAGTACGTGTGGAAGCCCACGGCGAAGGAAGGCAACGAGCCGTGGGTGCAGACACCCGAGACGATCGAGAAGATGCGACTCGCGTCGAAGATCGCCGCACAGGCCCTCGTCGAGGCCGGTAAGGCTGTCGCGCCGGGCGTGACCACCGACGAGATCGACCGCGTCGCGCACGAGTACATGTGCGACCACGGCGCCTACCCGTCGACCCTCGGCTACCGCGGCTTCACCAAGTCGTGCTGCACCTCGCTCAACGAGGTCATCTGCCATGGTATCCCCGACTCGACCGTCGTCGAGGACGGCGACATCGTCAACATCGACGTCACCGCCTACATCGACGGCGTCCACGGCGACACCAACGCCACCTTCCTGGCCGGCGACGTCTCCGAGGACGTCCGCCTGCTCGTCGATCGCACCCGCGAGGCCACGATGCGCGGCATCAAGGCGGTCAAGCCGGGCCGGGCCCTCAACGTCATCGGCCGGGTCATCGAGTCCTACGCCAACCGCTTCGGCTACGGCGTCGTCCGCGACTTCACCGGCCATGGTATCGGCGAGACCTTCCACAACGGCCTGGTGATCCTGCACTACGACCGGCCCGACATCGACACGATCATCGAGCCCGGCATGGTGTTCACCATCGAACCGATGATCAACCTCGGTACGCCCGACTACGAGATCTGGGACGACGGCTGGACGGTCGTCACCAAGGACCGCAAGTGGACCGCGCAGTTCGAGCACACCATCGTCGTCACCGACACCGGCGCCGAGATCCTCACCCTGCCGTGACCTCCGCTCGCTGAGCGAGCACGGAGTTCGGCCCCGACCCGGAAAGGGTCGGGGCCGAACCTGTTCCGGAAGGCGGCCGGCCTGGGGTGCCGCGTTGCGGGCGACCTGTCAGGTCGCGCCCACGCACACCGCGGCCACCAGCAGGGGGAGCACCACCAGGGTCGTCGTCGGCGACGCGTCGACGATCCACGACCACAGCGACGACCACGACCGGGTCCACGTGACGAGGGTCGCGGCGAGACCACCGATCACGACGACGGACGCGGCGGCCGTCAGCAGACCCGTTGCGCGCCAACGGTGCTGGATTGCCCCGACGAGCATCGACAGCGCAACGATCAGGAGCATGGTGGCGAAGAAGCCCAGGAACTGCACCACGGAACTGTCTGTGACGAAACGCAGGATCCCGAACATCCGCATGTCCACTCCCCAGCCCGTCTCGATACGGCAAGAGGCGGAGCACGGACTGCGGCCATGTAGCGTTTGCCCATGGAATCGAGGACGGTGACCACGCCCGGTGGGGACGTGCAGGTTCGGATCGGCGGCCCCGAAAGTCGTTACACGGTGCTGCTCTTCCCCGACGCGGGGGAGGACGCAGGTGTGTACGACGTCGTGTGCGAGCGGCTGCACACGTCCGACCTGCGGACGATCGTGGTCGAGAAGATCGACGGACTCGCGCCCGCCGACGTGTTCGCCCTACTGGACGCCCTCGCCCTGCCCTGGGTTCATCTGGCGGGCAGCGGCGCGGGAGCCGAACTGGCCTGGGCCGTCGCCGCAGGACGCTTCGGACGCTTCGCGAGCCTGGTGGTCGCCGACCGCGGCCATCCCGCGGTCGCGGATCGTGACGGCACGGTGCGCGACGCGTCGGCGCCGCCCGCGGAGGTGCCCACCACGATCGTCGTGGGCGATGCCTCGCGTCGACCCGAAGCGGACGCATCGATGCGCTACGTGACGGGAGAGTTCCGGGTGGTCGAACTCGCCGGGGTCGCCAACGTGCCCGCCGAGGCGCCCACCGACTTCGCGTCCGCGATCGCGCTGCGCACCGGAAGCTGGTGAGACGCGTGTGGCCTGCGGCCCGGAGAGGGCAGCAGGCCACACGGCGCTGGTGAAGGTGCTCGGAGACCCCGAAGTTCAGAGACCCAGCAGGGCGTTCTCGACGAGTTCGGGCAGCGCGGGGTGAATCCAGTACTGCCCGGTCGCCATCTCCCGCGCGGGCAGACCGAACGACATGGCCTGGATGAGGGGCTGGATGACCGTCGACGCCTGGGCCCCGATGATGTGGGCGCCGAGCAGCAGACCCGTCGACCGATCGGCGATCAGCTTGCAGAAACCTTCGGTGTCCTCCATCGCCCAGCCGTAGGCGACGTTGCCGTAGTCCTGGATCTTGACGGAGATGTCGAATCCCACCTCCCGGGCCGCGGCCTCGGTGAGACCGACCGACGCGATCTGCGGATCGGTGAACACCGCGGAGGGGACGTAGCGGTGGTCCGTCCGCTGCAGACCCGTGGTGTCGCCGCTCCACGCGTCGTGCAACAGGTTGTGCTGGACGACCCGCGCCTCGTGGTTGGCCACGTGCTTGAGCTGGTAGGGCGACGACACGTCGCCGAGGGCGAACACACCCGCCGCGGACGTGCGCTGGAACTCGTCGACCACGATCCGGCCCTTCGCATCGAGTTCGATGCCCGCCGCCGCGGCGTCGAGCAGGTCACCGTTGGGCTGCCGACCTGTCGCGACGAGCAGGGCGTCGCCGCTCACGACGGTGCCGTCGGCGAGTTCGACCTCCACGCCGTCGCCGACCGGACGGAACGCCCGGGCCGGATTGGCGAGGTGGACGTCCCACTTGGCCGCGGCGAGCGCCGTGAACCGCTCGGAGACGTCGGCGTCGAGGTGCCGCAGTAGACGGTCGGTCCGCGCGATCACCGACACCCGCGTGCCGAGCGCCGAGAAGACGTGGGCGAACTCCATCGCGATGAAACCCGTCCCGAGGATTACGAGGGACTCGGGCAGTTTAGGCAACCGCATGATGCCGTCGCTCGTGTGATATCTCACACCGGAATCGAGTACCTCCTGCGGGATCGCGGGCCGCGAACCGGCCGCGACGACCACCTGGTCCGCGGTGATCACCTCACCGGTTCCGGTGTCGATGCGGCGCTCGCCGACGAACCGCGCGTGACCGTCGTAGACGGTGACGTTCGCGCAGTCCTCGCGGCGGTAGCGCTCGCCGCCCGCAGCGATGGGATCGATGCGACCGAAGATCCGGTCGACGATGTCGTTCCACCGCACTCCGTCGATCGACGCGTCGACGCCGTACTTCGCCGCGGTGCGGACCGTGTGGGCGACCTCCGCGGCGTAGACGTACATCTTCGTGGGGATGCAGCCCACGTTGAGGCAGGTGCCCCCGAAGGTGCCTTCTTCGAGGAGAGCGACGCGCTTCCCGTCGTACCGCTCGTCGAGGATCGAATTCCCCGATCCTGTGCCGATGATCGCGAGGTCGTAGTGGGTCACGCGTGCTCTCCCGTGAGTCGGTGCAGTACGGAAACGGTGGCGGAGTCGTCGGAGTCGTCGGCCTCGGTTCGGGAACCGGAGGTGTCCGCCTCGTCCGCTCCGTCCAACCATTCCAGCCACAAGTCCAATTCCCGGAAGGCCTCCGCCAGGGGACCGGGTGTGGACAGGAACACGTCGTGACGGGCACCGTCGATCGGCACGATCGTCGTGCGGTTGCCGAGGCATCCCGCCCATCGGGCTATCTGGCGGACGTCGAGGACCGCGTCGACGGTGTCGACGCTCGCGTCATACCGCGGAGCGAAGCGCGAGGCACCGGACCGCAGGATCAGCGACGGCACCCCGATGTCGAGCCCGCGGTGCAGGACGGCCTGGCCCCGCCGCACGGCACGTAACCAGCCGAAGCGGACGGGGAACCCGGTCAACGGCTTCCAGTCGAGGTCGTAGCGCCAGCCGTCGCACTGCAGGCTGCGGCCGTAGGCCTCGGTCTTCGGCAGCGGTATGAGCGCGCGCGGGCGGAGGCGGCCGACGATGTCGACGGCCGCCGTGCCGACATTGCGCAGGTAGGACGGTCCCTGCAGGTCGAACCACGGACTGTTCAGGACGAGACCCACGATGCCCGCCGCGGCAACCCCGCCGGGCCGGCGACGGAGACGGTCGAGCCACAACGGCAGGACGAGCCCGCCCGTCGAGTGGGCCGCCAGCAGCACACCGCCACCGACCTCCTCGCGCACCACGCGCAGCGCCTCGTCGAGTTCGGCGTCGTAGTGGGAGAGATCGGTGACGAAGTGAGGGGTGTGCCCGGGTGCCCGCGAACGACCGCACTTGCGCAGGTCCAGCGCGAAGAAGCGGTAACCGCGCGCCGCGAAGTGCTCGGCGAGGTGCTGCTGGAAGAAGTAATCGGTGAAGCCGTGGACGTAGAGCACCGCCCGGTCGGGGAGATCGGTAGACGGAGGCTGGTAGCGCACCAGGGTCGCCGAGATCTCGCCTTCGCCGTCGGGGTCGGTGCCCAGCGGCAGTTCGAGCTGTTCGTAGCCGTCTCCGAGGACGTCAGGACGCCAAGTAGTCACTATCACACCCTAGGTGTGTTCGCCGACCACCGCTCATGGGTACACAATGAGGTGAAATGAAACGCCGGACCACGCGCGGGTAACCTGTCGGTCGCATTCGCGCGCCGCGTTGACGGGACACCCACGCGAGACGGTACCTCCGTACTTCGGCGGCGCGTGCGAACCAGACAAGGAAGTCGATTTCCCAGTGTCAGAGAACGTAGTAGCGAAAACCGATGTAGTGCTCGTGGGCGCGGGCATCATGAGCGCAACCCTCGGTGCGTTGTTGCGTCAGGTGCAGCCCGACTGGTCGATCACCGCGTTCGAGCGCCTCGACGCCGCGGCCGCCGAGAGCAGCGACCCCTGGAACAACGCCGGTACGGGCCACTCCGCGCTGTGTGAGCTCAACTACACTCCTGAGAAGCCGGACGGTTCGGTCGACATCGCGAAGGCCGTCAACGTCAACGAGCAGTTCCAGGTCTCGCGCCAGTTCTGGGCGTACGCCGTCGACAACGGCATTCTGTCCGACCCCAAGAACTTCATCAATCCGGTTCCGCACGTCAGCTTCGTACACGGCGCCGAGAACGTGAAGTACCTGCGTGCCCGCTACGACGCCCTTGCCGGCCATCCCCTCTTCGAGGGCATGGAGTACACCGAGAGCCCCGAGGTCTTCACCGAGCGTCTGCCGCTCATGGGCAAGGGCCGCGACTTCTCCGACCCGGTTGCCCTGAATTGGACGCAGACCGGCACCGACATCGACTTCGGTGCCCTCACCAAGCAGCTCATCAACCACGTCGCGGCCTCCGGCGGCACCGTCTTCTTCGGCCACGACGTCACCGACGTGTCCAAGCAGTCCGATGGCAGCTGGATCGTGAAGGTCCGCAACCGTCGCACCGGCGAGTCGCGCAAGGTCCAGGCGAAGTTCGTCTTCGTCGGCGCCGGCGGCGGCGCGCTGCACCTGCTGCAGAAGTCGGGCATCAAGGAGATCAAGGGCTTCGGTGGCTTCCCCGTCTCCGGTGCCTTCCTGCGCTGCACCAATCCCGAGGTCATCGCGCAGCACAGCGCCAAGGTCTACGGCAAGGCCGCGGTCGGTGCCCCTCCGATGTCGGTGCCGCACCTCGACACCCGCGTCATCGGCGGCAAGCAGGGTCTGCTCTTCGGTCCCTACGCCGGCTGGTCGCCCAAGTTCCTCAAACAGGGCGGCATCATGGACCTGCCCAAGTCCGTCAAGCCCGGCAACCTGATGTCGATGCTCGGCGTCGGCGTCACCGAGCTCGGCCTGGTCAAGTACCTCGTCGGTGAGCTCATGCAGTCGCCCGCCGACCGCATCGGCACCCTCGCCGAGTTCGTGCCCGAGGCGCGCCTCGAGGACTGGGAGCTCATCGTCGCCGGCCAGCGTGTGCAGGTCATCCGACGCAAGGGTGCGGGCGGTGTCCTCGAGTTCGGTACCGCCGTGGTCAACGCGGGTGACGGTTCGATCGCCGGTCTGCTCGGTGCGTCGCCGGGTGCCTCGACGGCCGTTCCGGCCATGCTCGACGTCCTCGAGCGCTGCTTCCCGCAGCAGTGGGCGGGCTGGCAGTCCAAGCTCCGCGAAATGGTCCCGTCGCTCGGTCTGAAGCTGTCCGACAACCCCGACCTGTTCCGCCAGGTATGGGACCACAGCACGAAGTCGCTGCAGCTCGACGTCGTCTCCGACACCGTGGCCGAGGCACCCGCAGAGGCCGCCGCGGTCTGATCCGATCACTGCACCTGTGGCCCGGGGCGATGCCCGGGCCACAGGTGTCCCGAAGGTGGGTCCGATCGGATTCGCCCCGACACGAGAGATGGGGAGATGCCCGTGTCCGCTGCCGCTGAGGACGAGACCAGTTACCTGGTCGGACTCGATCTCCGTGGACGCCGCGTCGTGATCGTCGGAGGAGGCAGCGTCGCGCAGCGGCGTCTCGGTCTGCTCGTCGCGTCCGGTGCCGACGTCCACGTGGTCGCCCGGGCCGCGACCCCCGTGGTCGAGAGCATGGCGACGAAGGGCCGCATCTCCCTCGACCTGCGCGACTACCGCGACGGCGACCTCGACGGCGCGTGGTACGCCATGGCCTGCACCGACGAACCCGAGACCAACGCAGCGGTCGTCGCCGAAGCCGAACGCAACAGGATCTTCTGCGTCCGCGCGGACAACGCCCGTCACGGCAGCGCCGTCACCCCCGCCACGGCCCGCTACGAGGGTCTGACCGTCGGCGTCCTCGCCGGTGGCGACCACCGCCGGTCCGCCGCCGTGCGCACCTCGATCCGTGACGCCCTCGCCGGAGCGGCCGTCACCGAGTTCGCCGAGACCGCGCCGAAGCCGGTCGGCGTCGCCCTCGTGGGCGGAGGACCGGGCGATCCCGACCTGATCACCGTGCGCGGTCGACGCCTCCTCACCCGCGCCGACGTGGTCGTCGCCGACCATCTCGCCCCGCAGGAACTGCTCGCGGAACTCGACTCGCACGTCGAGGTGATCGACGCGGCGAAGCTCCCGTACGGACGGGCCATGGCCCAGCAGGTCATCAACGAGACCCTCATCGACCGCGCAAAGGCCGGCAAGTTCGTCGTCCGACTCAAGGGCGGCGACCCGTACGTCTTCGGTCGCGGTTACGAGGAGCTCGAGGCCTGCACCGCGGCCGGCATCCCGGTGACCGTCGTCCCCGGCATCACCAGCGCGATCTCCGTGCCGTCTGCGGCCGGGATCCCCGTCACCCACCGTGGGGTCACCCACGAATTCGTCGTGGCCAGCGGCCACGTCGCGCCCGGACATCCCGACTCGCTCACCGACTGGGACGCGCTCGCCAAGCTGCGCGGCACCCTGGTCCTGCTCATGGCCGTCGAACGCATCGAGCAGTTCGCCGACGCCCTGATCGCCGGCGGACGTCCCACCGACACCCCCGTGGTCGTCGTGCAGGAGGGCACGCTGAGCAGCCAACGTGTGGTGCGTGCCGATCTGTCGACCGTCGCTCAGCGTGTCCGGGACGAGGCCGTGCGCCCGCCCGCGATCGTCGTGATCGGGCCGGTGGCCGGATTCGGACTCGATCCGCGGACCGGCTCCGACTCGGACGGTGGGTAACGTTGGATCACGTGTCAGCCACTTCGCATCCGTCGGCCACCCGCGCGGTCGCTCTGGCCATGCTGGTCCTCAGCGGCCTCCAGTTGATGGTCGTGCTCGACGGAACGGTCGCGAACCTCGCGCTCGCGCCGCTGCAGAGTGATCTGGGACTGTCGGATGCGGGTCGCAACTGGGTCCTCACCTCCTACGCCCTCGCCTTCGGCGGGTTGATGCTCCTCGGCGGCCGTCTCGGCGACAGCTACGGACGCAAACGCACGTTCATGGGCGGAGTCGGCCTGTTCACCCTGGCCTCCCTGCTGTGCGGTCTGGCGACCGGCGAGGCGATGCTCATCGGCGCCCGCGCCCTGCAGGGCGTCGGCGCCGCGGTCGCGTCCCCGACCGCCCTCGCGCTCGTCGCGACGACCTTCGCCGCAGGTCCGGCACGCAACCGCGCCATCGCGGTCTTCGCGGCCATGACCGGTGTCGGGTCCATCGCCGGACTGATCCTCGGGGGTGCGCTCACCCAGCTTTCGTGGCGCTGGATCTTCCTCATCAACGTCCCTATCGGCGTCCTCATCGTCGTGCTCGCCGCGATCGCGCTACGTGAGACCGCCTCCGAACGCCTCGCGCTCGACGTGCCGGGCGCGATCCTCGCGACACTCGGATGCACCGGCCTGGTCTTCGGTCTCACGGAGGGGCCCGAAGTCGGTTGGTCGAGCCCCTCGGTCATCGGCGCGATCGTCGCCGGCTTCGTGCTGCTCGGAGTGTTCCTGCTCGTCGAGCGGCGGGCGGAGAACCCGCTGCTGCCGTTCGTGCTGTTCCGCAACAAGGACCGCGTCGCGACCTTCGTGGCGATCTTCTTCGCGGGCGCCGTGATGTTCAGCCTCGCGGCCTTCGTCGCCCTGTTCGTGCAGGACATCCTCGGCTACAGCCCGCTCGCCGCGGGTCTGGCCTTCGTGCCGTTCGCCTTCGGTCTCGGCGGTGCCGCCGCGGTGTCGTCGAAGCTGGTCGCGCGGATCGAACCGCGCTGGCTCGTGGTCACCGGCTCGGCGATCATGACTGTCAGCCTGCTCTACGGCTCGACCATGGACGGCAGCGTCCGCTACTTCCCGACCCTGTTCGTGCTGGTGCTCGTTGTCGGCTTCGGGGTCGGCCTGGCCGTGGTCCCGCTGCCGCTGTGCGCGATCTCCGGGGTGGGACCGCACGAGATCGGACCGCTCTCGGCGATCGCGCAGGTCGCCCAGACTCTCGGAGGTCCGGTCGGCCTCGGGGTGATCGGTGCGATGGCCACCTCGCGGACGATGTCGCTCGGTGGTGTCTCCGGAGCCGTCGCCGACATGACCGACGCCCAGCTCGTCGCCCAGGGCGAGGGATACATGTTCGCGCTCGTCGGCTGCGCGGTCTGCGCGGTGATCGCCGGTGTCGCGGCGCTGTTCATCCGCTTCACTCCCGAAGAGGTCGCGCAGGCGCAGGAGGCCGAGAAGGCCGCGCAGACCTCCTGACCGTCGGACCGTCACCGTGGCGGACGAGCGATCGCTGCGGCGGATGAGTTTGCTCACGCCTGCCACGCACGACCCCCGGGTACCCGACACTCATGCAGGTCGGTGTTCGCGAACGGGGCAGATTCGTCGGATCGTGGATCGTCCGCGCGGTGCGCGAGGCCGGACACGAGCGGTACGTCGCCCTCCAGGCGTTCCGGTCCACGCTCGCCGCGGTCGTCGCGTGGCTCGTCGTGACCGAGGTCTTCCACTTCCAGCAGGCCTTCCTCGCGCCCTATGTCGCGGTCTTCCTCGTCGAGGCGACACTCGTGCGCTCGCTCCAGCAGGCGGTGGTGCAGGTCGGGGCGGTGGTTGCGGGTCTGCTGGTCGCGGTCGTGGTGACGCGGCTCGTGGAGTCGACGACCGCTGCGATCGGCATCGCCGTGGCGATCGGCTACTTCGCGGGTCGCTGGCGACGGTTCGGGGCCAGTGGCATCTGGGTGGCGATCACCGCGCTGCTGGTGATCGCGACGGGCGCCTCGGACAGCCCGATCCTGCTCGGTGAACGACTCGCGGAGACGGCGATCGGCGCGGCGATCGGCGTGGCCGTGACGGCGCTGGTCTTCCCGCCGGTGTACTCGGCGGGCAAGGAGGCCCGCGAACTCACCGGTGAGCTGCGCGACCTGCTGCGGGACATGGCGTCCGGATGCCGTGAGGGATCGTCGGGGGTGCGGGACTGGGTGCAGCGCGCGCGGGGCATCGACAGCCTCGTGCAACGCGCCTTCGAGGAATCACGGTGGGCGCACGAGAGTGCCCGGATGAACCCACGCCCCGCCGCTGCACGGGCCGGGGAATGGGCACGTCGCTGGGACCGGACCCTCGACGACCTCTCGTCGGTGTCCAGCGCTGTCGAGGAACTCGCGCACGCTCTGGACCCCGTACTCGGCGACGACGTCGCCGAAGCCGACCGTCGCCGCCTGCGGACGGGGATCGCAGCGATGCTCGACGCCCTCGCCGAGATGGTCGATGCCGTGGGGGCGGGCCGGGAGGTCGACCCCGACGGGACGTGCCGCAGCAATCTCACCGAACTCGAACGGTTCGCCACCGAATCGGACGACCTGGTCCTGACCGCGCGACTCGGCGCCGTCCTGCACACGGCTCGCCGGATCGTCGCGGCGATGGGACTCGAGGTCAGGTGAGCACGACCAGCTCGGTCGGCGACTCCACCTCGACCCTCAGTCCCGCCTTCGTCGCGACGCGGGCGAGCGCTCCGATATCGCTCGGCTCCGCGCGGGTGAGGACCAGCGCGCGGGCCAGCAGGCCCTTGTGGTGCTTGTTGAAGTGGCTGACGACCTTGCGGGTGCCGTCGGGCTGCTCGGTGAGCACGGTTGCGGTCACCGCACCTGGCACGGGACCGAGCTGCTGGTAGACCCCGGAGCGGAGATCGACCACGAGGTCGCCGCCGGCCTCGGCCACCAGCGCGTCGGTGAGCTCGTTCCGCCACACGGACTTCACGGTGCCGAAGCCGGGCAGTTTCGACCCTCCGGAGAGGCGGTAGGCGGGGATCGGATCCGCAGCCCGGACCGCGCCGAACAGCGCCGACCCGATGCCCAGGCGTCGATAGGCCTTGTCGCGCTGCGCCTTCGTGAAGGCTCCCGCGTCGAGCGCGTCGTACAGCACGCCGGTGTACCGCTCCAGCGCCGGGCGGGTGGGGGAGACCCACAACTTCGCGTTGCGTTCGATCTCGTCGGCGCCCTTCGTACCCAGCCCGAGTGCGCGGCTCGACTCCTCGGTGTCGGCGGAGAGGTCGACGAGGGCCTGCACGAGCATCTCCCGCGTCTCCGTCAACTGCGGCATCGACAGGTCGGCGAGATCGAGCGGTCCGCCGTCGCCGCCGTCGGACTTGGTTTCGGAAGGGGGGAGAAGCACCAGCACAACCGGTAACCGTACCGACGTCGCGGAAGGTGGCCACGGTAGGCTGCACGGTCGTGATCACCCGCATGTCGCACCTGTTCCTCCGCACCCTCCGAGACGACCCGGCCGACGCCGAGGTCGCGAGCCACAAGCTGCTGGTCCGAGCCGGATACGTGCGACGAATCGCGCCAGGTGTGTACTCGTGGCTGCCTCTGGGGCTGCGGGTGCTGCGGCAGATCGAGCGGGTGGTGCGCGAGGAGATGAACTCCATCGGAGCGCAGGAGATCGCTCTGCCCGCGCTGCTGCCGCGCGAACCCTACGAGGCCACCAACCGGTGGACGGAATACGGCGACAGCCTGTTCCGGCTGAAGGACCGCAAGGGCGGCGACTACCTCCTCGGACCCACCCACGAGGAGCTCTTCGCGCTCACCGTCAAGGGCGAGTACAACTCCTACAAGGACTTCCCGGTCACGCTCTACCAGATCCAGACGAAGTACCGCGACGAGGAGCGCCCCCGCGCCGGCATCCTCCGCGGTCGCGAGTTCGTCATGAAGGACTCCTACAGCTTCGACCTCACCGACGAGGGCCTGGCCGACTCGTACAAGGCTCACCGCGACGCCTACGAGCGCATCTTCGCGCGTCTCGGCGTGAAGTACGTGATCGTCTCGGCCACCTCCGGTGCGATGGGTGGCAGCGCCTCCGAGGAGTTCCTGGCCGACTCGCCTGCGGGTGAGGACACCTACGTGCGGTGCCTCCAATCCGGCTACGCGGCGAACGTCGAAGCGGTGAAGACGCTCGCGCCGGAACCGCTGCCGATCGACGGACAGCCCGAGGCGGTCGTGCACGATACCCCCGGCACCCCGACGATCGCCTCGCTCGTCGCCGCGGCGTCGGAGGTCCTCGGCCGGGAGGTCACCGCGGCCGAGACGCTCAAGAACGTCATGGTCAAGGTCCGGCAGCCCGGTGGCGAGTGGGAGCTGCTCGGCATCGGCATCCCCGGCGACCGCGAGGTCGACGACAAGCGCCTCGAGGCCTCGCTCGAACCCGCCGAGGTCGAGTTGCTCACCGACGCCGACTTCGAGGCCAATCCCTTCCTCGTCAAGGGCTACATCGGCCCGAAGGCGCTGCTCGCCAACGGTGTCCGCTACCTCGTCGACCCCCGCGTGGTCGACGGCACCAGCTGGATCACCGGCGCCGACGAGCAGGGCAAGCACGTCTTCGGGCTGGTCGCAGGTCGCGACTTCACCCCGGACGGCACGATCGAGGCCGCCGAGGTGCGCGACGGCGATCCGTCGCCCGACGGAGCCGGCCCGCTCCTCTCCGCCCGCGGCATCGAGATCGGCCACGTCTTCCAGCTAGGCCGCAAGTACACCGATGCCTTCGCGGTGGACGTCCTCGGCGAGAACGGCAAGCCCGTCCGCCCCACGATGGGCTCCTACGGCGTCGGCGTGTCACGCCTCGTCGCGGTGGTCGCCGAACAGCAGCACGACGAGAAGGGCCTGCGCTGGCCGTCGGAGATCGCACCGTTCGATGTGCACCTGGTCATCGCCAACAAGGACGAGCAGGCCCGCGAAGGCGCCGAGAACCTCGCCGAGGAACTCTCGAACGCCGGCCTCGAGGTGCTCCTCGACGACCGCAAGGCGTCGCCCGGCGTGAAGTTCAAGGACTCGGAGCTGCTCGGCATGCCGCTCGTCGTCGTGGTCGGCCGCGGCTTCGCCGACGGCAAGGTCGAGGTCCGCGACCGTTTCTCCGGCGAGGCCGACGAACTGCCGATCGGTGAGGTCGTCCAGCGCATCGTCAACCGCTGACGCTCTTATTCGCCGATACAGGCGGAACCCGGTGTCCCTGCGACCTGCCGTCGCGGGGGCACCGGCGTATGTGGCAGAAGTCGCCGTGGTGCGCTGCGCGCCGAACCACAATGAGGTGCATGGCCGACAACTGGAGTGCGACCGACAACTACCTCACCGACGTGCTGATCGGCGACGATCCTGCGCTGAGCTCAGCGCTCGAGGCGAACGCCGCAGCGGAACTGCCGCCCATCGACGTGTCCGCGCCGCAGGGCAAGTTCCTGCACCTGCTCGCACGGATCCGGGGTGCCCGCCGGGTCCTGGAGATCGGCACCCTCGGCGGATACTCGACCATCTGGCTTGCCCGGGCCGTCGGGGAGTCCGGCCGGGTGGTCACCCTCGAATACGAGCGCAAGCACGCCGAGGTGGCCCGCGCCAATCTCGACCGCGCCGGCGTCGGTGACCGTGTGGACATCCGAGTCGGCCCCGCCCTGGACTCGCTGCCGGGCCTGGTCGACGAGGATCCCTTCGACCTGGTGTTCATCGACGCCGACAAGGAGAACAACAGCAACTACGTGCGCGCGGCGCTCGGGCTGTCGCGACCCGGCACCGTCATCGTCGTCGACAACGTGGTGCGGGCAGGGGCCATCGTCGATCAGGGCAGCGACGACGAACGGGTCCGCGCGTCGCGGGACGTGCTCGAACTGCTCGGCCGCGAACCGCGCCTCGACGCGACGGCGTTGCAGACCGTCGGATCGAAGGGCTGGGACGGCTTCGCGCTGGCGGTCGTGACCGGGTGACCCGTGCTTCGGAGTCGACCGGATCGAGGCCGACCGGATCAGGGTTGACCGGGGAAGGCCACCGACGGCACGACTCCGCGGCTCTGCCGCCACCGCGCCGCCCGCAGGGCCGCCTCGGTGAGTGCGTCCACGGCCGTGGCCCGGGTGGCCTCGCTGCGTGCCCGTTCGACGACGGACCGCCACGCGACCGCGGTGTCGCTCTCTATCTGTTCGGCGAGCTGCGCGGCGGACGCGGCGTCGATCACCGGGAACGGCACGGTGTAACCGGGTGCCGCGACCGGCGGCTCGACGCTCGCGGCGCGCAACGCCTCGATCGTTGCATCACGGCGTGCGCGGTGCGCTGCGGTGTCCTCCGCCACGGCGTTCGCGCGGGCGGGATCCGCGAAGGCCGCGACCACGCCGTATCCGAAGACCGCCGCGTGTTCGGCCTCGAGGGCGTCGACGAGGGCCTGCTGTTCGGAACCGAGTTCGGGTGAGCTCACGGCAACATCATCGCCGTCTGCACGGCGCAGGACGCGCTGATCGAGGCGAGCAGACCCGCGCGGTAACCCGAGAGCGTGCGTGCGAGGTCGGCGGCTTCGCGCTGCGACCGGTTCAACCGCTCACGGAGCGCCTCGACGGTCGGCAGCTCACCGGTGGGAGTGGTCACGGTGGTCGACGGGGGAGTGAAACTCGTGGTGGCGCCCTCCATCCGGGCGATCTCGACCTCGAGCGCGTCGGCGTGGGAGGTCCGCTCGGCCGCGATCGTGGTGAGCGGCGCGGACAGCTCCGGCGCCCGCGCGACCAGCGCGGTCGCGATCGCTGCGTCGGTGCGGGCGCGGGTCGCCTGACCCGCCAGCGGATCCGGTTCGGCGGCATCCTCGTCGGAGGCGCCGCACGCGGTGATCGTCGTGATTCCGAATCCACCGACGGCGACCGACGACCATCGCAGGAGGGTTCGTCGGGAGACGGTGGGACGGTCGAGTGGCATCGGCACCGGACCATCCTGCCAGTCGCGTCGTCCGACGAAGGACGCCGCCCTGGTCACAGCAGCAGGAGACGCGGGTTAGGCTTGATGTCTGCCGGTACGCATCCGTTCCGGCCCGCTGTCCGCTGCGACCACAACTGAACGAGGAGCCCGCCCGCCATGCCTGTGCCGCCCCCGGAGAGGATCGTCGAGCTCGTCTCCGATCTGCTCGCCAGAGAGGGATACGACCTCGAGGACGTGGTGGTCACGGCCGCCGGAAAGCACAGTACGGTGCGCCTCCTCGTCGACAGCGACGCAGGTCTCGGTCTCGACGAGGCGGCCCGCCTGAGCAGGATCGTCTCCGAGGCCTTCGACGGAGTCTCGGACTTCGGCGAGTCGCCCTACGTCCTGGAGGTCACCAGTCCCGGGATCGGCCGGCCCCTGACCGAGCCCCGCCACTGGCGGCGCGCTCAGGGTCGCAAGACGAAGGTGGAACTGGCCGACGAGACCCTCGTCGCACGCATCGGCGAGCTCGTCGGCGACGAGATCAGGCTCGTCCTGCCCGATCGGTCCGGGCCGGTCGTGCGTTCGGTCCCGCTCTCGGCGGTGCGCAGAGCGGTGGTGGAGGTGGAGTTCTCCCCGCCGCCACCGAGGGAACTCGAGCTCGCGGGCGGGGTTCCGGACGGCCGGGTCGCGGCCGGGGAGCTGGCCGAAGGGCCCGAGGACGAGACGGGCAGCGACGACCACGACGAGACGAACGAAACGAAGGTGGACAAGTGAATATCGAGATCGCCGCCCTGCGCATGCTCGAGGCGGAGAAGAACATCCCGTTCGACGAGCTGATCGCGACGCTCGAGACGGCCCTGCTCACGGCGTACAGGCACGTCGACGGACACCAGCCGCACGCGCGGGTCGTGGTCGACACGAAGACCGGCGCCATCCAGGTCCTCGCCGAGGAGCGCGACGCCGACGGCAACCTGATCGCCGAGTGGGACGACACTCCCGAGGACTTCGGCCGGATCGCGGCGACCACCGCGCGTCAGGTCATCATGCAGCGCATCCGCGACGCCGAGCACGAACAGCGCTTCGGTGAGTTCGCGACCCACGAGGGTGAGATCGTCAGCGGCGTCGTGCAGCGCGACTCGCGTGCCAACGCCCGCGGCATGGTCGTCGTGAAGATCGGCGGCGAGACGAACAACGCCGAGGGACTGATCCCGCCGGCCGAGCAGGTGCCGGGGGAGTCCTACGAGCACGGCGACCGCATCAAGTGCTACGTCGTGGGCGTCTCCCGCGGACAGCGCGGCCCGCAGATCACCCTGTCGCGGACACATCCCAATCTGGTGCGCAAGTTGTTCGCCCTCGAGGTCCCGGAGATCGCCGACGAGTCGGTGGAGATCGTCGCCGTCGCCCGCGAGGCCGGGCACCGCTCGAAGATCGCCGTGCACTCGACCGTCCCCGGCCTCAACGCCAAGGGTGCGTGCATCGGCCCGATGGGGCAGCGGGTGCGCAACGTGATGCGCGAACTCGGCGAGGAGAAGATCGACATCATCGACTACGACGAGGACCCCGCGAAGTTCGTGGGCAACGCACTGTCGCCGTCGAAGGTGGTGTCGGTCACGGTCGTCGACCCCGACGCGCGCGCCGCCCGGGTGGTCGTTCCCGACTTCCAGTTGTCCCTCGCGATCGGCAAGGAAGGGCAGAACGCCCGGCTCGCGGCCCGGCTGACCGGCTGGCGGATCGACATCCGCAGCGACGCGGCACCGGCCGGGAACGACGATTCGCGCGGCGGCTCGACAGGCGCGTAGGAGTGGGATGCGGGATTCCGGGCAAATCAGCGGTACAGTGGTCGATGGTTCAGCATGACCTGTCCTCGACCGGCGGGGAACGCGCCACTACGGTGCGGACCTGTGTCGGATGTCGGCAGCGAACGCTGGCTGCCGAACTGCTCCGGGTGGTGGCGCGCGAGAAGGAACCGTCAGGTTTCGCCGTGATTCCCGATCCCCGACGCAGGCTTCCCGGGCGAGGTGCTTGGTTGCATCCCAACCCGGAATGTCTGGGCCTGGCGGTTCGGCGTCGAGCATTCGGCAGGGCACTGCGCGTGACCGGGTATCCGGACACCACAGCGCTGGATCAGCTGGTCGGGTCCACGGCACAGTGATCACGGACGTATCGAGTCGGCCTCGGCCGGGTACGACGATCGTGGGAACGACGACGAGGAACACCAACAGTGACATCGCACTCTGAGAAGAACAGGCACGAACACTCATGAGCACACCGTGAAGCACCAGCGATGAACGTCCATCGGAGATAACCCGAGGTCGTGCGGGCAGTCGGCCGCTCGACCTCATCAGTGAGGAGAGCAGTGGCAGGCAAGGCCCGCGTGCACGAGTTGGCGAAAGAACTCGGTGTCACCAGCAAGGAACTACTCGCACGCCTGAAGGAACAGGGCGAGTTCGTCAAGTCCGCGTCGTCGACCGTCGAACCGCCGGTCGCGCGTCGACTGCGCGAATCGTTCGGTAAGACCGAAGGCGATGCAGCCGCGAAGGCTGCACCCAACCCCGCACCGAAGCCCGGTGCCCCCCGGCCGGGTCCCCGGCCCACCCCTGCGAGCCCGGCCCCCGCGGCCGAGACCGCGCGTCCGAAGCCCGGCGCACCGAAGCCGGCTGCTCCCAAGCCCGCTCCGGCACCGGAGGAGCCCGCGGCTCCCGCGCCGCAGGCCCCCGCTGCCCAGGCGGCACCGCAGTCCCCGGCTGCTCAGGCTCCCAGCGCGACGCCGCAGGCTCCCGCGGCCAAGCCCGGCCCCAAGCCGGCCGGTCCGCGTCCGGGTCCGAAGACCCCGCGCGTCGGTAACAACCCGTACTCCTCGGCTCCGGCCGAGCGTCCCGCTCCGCGTCCGGGTGCCCCGCGCCCCGGCCCGGGCGGACCGCGTCCTACCCCCGGACAGGGCGGCCCCCGCCCCACGCCCGGACAGGGACGTCCCGCAGCAGGCCCCGGTGGCCCGCGTCCCGGACCCGGCCAGGCCGGTCCGCGTCCGGCTCCCGGACAGGGCGGTCCCCGCCCCGCGCCCGGACAGGGCGGTCCCCGTCCGTCCCCGGGTTCGATGCCCCCGCGTCCCAACCCGGGTGCGATGCCGCAGCGTGCTGCGCGTCCGGCCGCATCCGGTCGTCCGGGTCGTCCGGGCGGAGCTCCCGGTGGACGTCCCGGTGGCGGTGGCGGCGGCTACCGCGGTGGCGGCGCCGGTGGCGGCGCACCTGCAGGTGCAGGTGCTCCCGGTGGTTTCCGCGGTCGCCCCGGTGGCGGTGGCGGTGGACGCGGTCGCGGCGGTGCAGCCGGCGCGTTCGGTCGTCCCGGTGGCGCTCCGCGTCGTGGTCGTAAGTCGAAGCGGCAGAAGCGGCAGGAATACGATTCGATGCAGGCGCCGTCGGTCGGCGGCGTGCGGTTGCCGCGTGGCAACGGCGAGACCATCCGTCTCGCTCGCGGCGCATCGCTGTCCGACTTCGCCGAGAAGATCGACGCGAACCCGTCGGCCCTGGTGCAGGCGCTGTTCAACCTCGGTGAGATGGTCACGGCCACTCAGTCGGTGAACGACGACATCCTCGAGCTGCTCGGCTCGGAGATGAACTACGTCGTGCAGGTCGTCTCGCCCGAGGATGAGGACCGCGAGCTGCTCGAGTCGTTCGACATCCAGTACGGCGAGGACGAGGGCGGCGAGGAAGACCTCCAGCAGCGTCCGCCGGTGGTCACCGTCATGGGTCACGTCGACCACGGCAAGACCCGCCTGCTCGACACGATCCGGAAGGAGAACGTCGGCGAGGGTGAGGCCGGTGGCATCACCCAGCACATCGGTGCCTACCAGGTGATGACGCACCTCAACGGTGAAGATCGCCTGATCACCTTCATCGACACCCCGGGTCACGAGGCGTTCACCGCGATGCGTGCCCGCGGCGCGAAGGCGACGGACATCGCGATCCTCGTGGTCGCAGCCGACGACGGCGTCATGCCGCAGACGGTGGAGGCGATCAACCACGCACAGGCCGCCGATGTCCCGATCGTGGTCGCGGTGAACAAGATCGACAAGGAGGGTGCGAACCCTCAGAAGATCCGTCAGCAGCTCACCGAGTACGGGCTGGTGGCGGAGGAGTACGGCGGCGACACCATGTTCGTCGACATCTCCGCGAAGCAGAACCTCAACATCGACCAGTTGCTCGAAGCGGTGCTGCTCACCGCCGACGCAGCGCTCGATCTGCGGGCCAACCCGGACATGGAGGCGCAGGGCGTCGCCATCGAGGCGCACCTCGACCGCGGTCGCGGTCCGGTGGCCACGGTGCTCATCCAGCGCGGCACTCTGCGGGTCGGCGACTCGATCGTCGCCGGCGACGCCTACGGCCGCGTGCGCCGCATGGTCGACGAGCACGGCGAGGACGTGCTCGAGGCACTGCCTTCGCGTCCGGTCCAGGTCGTCGGCTTCACGTCGGTGCCCGGCGCCGGGGACAACCTCGTCGTCGTCGAAGAGGACCGCATCGCGCGTCAGATCGCCGACCGGCGTAATGCCCGCAAGCGCAACGCGCTCGCAGCACGTAGCCGTAAGCGCATCAGCCTCGAGGATCTCGATGCCGCTCTCAAGGAGCACAACGAGCTCAACCTCATCCTCAAGGGCGACAACTCGGGTACCGTCGAGGCCCTCGAAGAGGCGCTCATGGGTATCGAGATCGACGACGAGGTGCGCCTGCGGGTCATCGACCGCGGTGTCGGTGGCGTCACCGAGACCAACGTCAACCTCGCTGCCGCGTCGAACGCCGTGATCATCGGCTTCAACGTCCGCGCCGAGGGCAAGGCCACCGAGCTCGCGAACCGCGAGGGTGTCGACATCCGCTACTACTCGGTCATCTACCAGGCGATCGACGAGGTGGAGAAGGCCCTCAAGGGCATGCTCAAGCCGATCTACGAGGAGGTCGAGCTCGGCCGCGCCGAGATCCGCGCGATCTTCAAGTCGTCAAAGGTCGGCAACATCGCGGGTTGCCTCGTGCAGTCCGGCATCGTCAAGCGCAACGCGAAGGCCCGCCTCATCCGCGACAGCAACGTCGTGGCCGAGACGGTCACCATCTCGTCGCTGCGCCGCGAGAAGGACGACGTCACCGAGGTCCGCGAGGGCTTCGAGTGCGGTTTGACGATCACCTACTCCGACATCAAGGTCGGCGACGTGATCGAGGCGTACGAGTTGCGCGAGAAGCCGCGCGACTGATCCACCCGCACCCGTGGCGGTGAACGATTCGTCGTTCGCCGCCACGGGTGTGTCGGGACGCCCGACCCGGCCGGCACGGAGCCGACCGGACGGCCGACCGGAGTGTCCTCGAGGAGAGAAGCGAATGTATCTGGGAGCGCTCGAACTCGACCTGCTGCTCGGCGACGTGCATTCGCTCAAGCAGAAGAGATCGGCGATCCGTCCGGTGGTCGCAGAACTGCGCCGGCTCGGGGTGTCCGCCGCCGAAACCGGGGAACACGATCTGTACCGCCGGGCGCAGGTGGGTGTGGCGGTCGTCGCCCCCGACCTCGCGCACGTCGGAGAGATACTGGACAAGTGTGAGCGGCTGGTCGCCCAGCGGCCCGAACTCGACCTGCTGTCGGTCAGACGCAGGCTGTACGGGCCCGAGGACTGATCCCGGCCGCACGACAGGCCGCCTGCCGGCGGCTACAGAAGGGAACGAACGACATGGCCGATCCAGCACGGGCTCGCCGACTCGCGAAGCGCATTGCCACCATCGTGGCCACCGCCATCGACCTCGAGATCAAGGATCCGCGCCTCGAGTTCGTGACGATCACCGACGCGAAGGTCACCGCGGATCTGCACGACGCCACCGTCTACTACACGGTCCGGGGCGCGGATCTGAACACCGAACCCGATCACGAGGCCGCTGCTGCCGGCCTCGAGAAGGCCAAGGGCGTGCTCCGCTCGAAGGTCGGCGCCGGCACCGGTGTGCGGTTCACCCCGACGCTGACGTTCGTCACCGACACCGTGCCCGACACGGCACGGCACATGGAGGAACTCCTCGCGCGCGCTCGCGCGGCCGACGACGAGGTCGCACGCGCCCGTGAGGGCGCCGTTCCGGCCGGCGATGCCGATCCCTACAAGGAATCCCGTGAGCGCGACGCCGGTGACGACGACGAGTAACGCACCGGTGCCCGACCCGACTCCTCCGGTGGTCCCGTCGCGCCGGGACGATGCCGGCGTCCCGTCCGGCCCGGCAGGATCCGTCGACCTGCACGGTGCCGCCGCACTGCTCGACGCGGCGGCCACCGTGACGGTGCTGTGCCACATCAACCCCGACGCCGACACCCTCGGCAGCGGGCTGGCCCTCGGGCTGGCGCTCGAGCGACGCGGTGTCGCCGTGCAGGTCGCGTTCGGTTCGCCCGCGAACATGCCGGACTCGATGCGGTCGCTGCCGGGCGCACACCTGGTCACGCCGGTCGCGGAGGTACGCCGTGAGGCCGATCTCGTGGTGACCGTCGACTGCGGTACCGCGGGCCGTCTCGGTGTCCTGCGCGACCGTCTGAAGACCGCCCCGAACGTCCTGGTGATCGACCACCACCTGTCCAACACGCGGTTCGGCACCCACAACCTCGTCGACCCGGAGTCCGAGGCCACCGCGATGGTGCTCGCCGACCTCTTCGACGTGTGGGGTGTCGAGATCGACGCCGCACTCGCGCACTGCCTGTACGCGGGACTGGTGACCGACACCGGATCGTTCCGCTGGGGTCGCCCGCAGGCCCACGGACTTGCCGAGCGCCTGCTCGCCACCGGTATCGACGGCACGTCGATCACGCGGGCCCTGCTCGACACCCATCCCTTCGGGTGGTTGCCGATGCTGTCGTCGGTGCTGGCCACCGCCACACTCGAACGCGACGCTGCTCAGGGCAGGGGACTGGTCTACGCCTTCGTCCGGCGCGCCGACTCCGCGCATCTCGGTCCGGAGGAGGTCGAGAGCGTCATCGACATCGTGCGCACCACCGCCGAGGCCGAGGTCGCCGCGGTGTTCAAGGAGGTCGCTCCCGAGGAGTGGACCGTCTCGCTGCGCGCGAAGACCTCGGTGGACGTGTCCGCCGTCGCCACCGCACTCGGCGGCGGAGGACACCGCCTGGCGGCGGGGTACACCGCCCACGGCGACACCGATCGGATCGTCGCCGCCCTGCGCGGCGTGCTCGGTTGACTGCGTCCGGCGGGTCGCCCGCCTCTGAGACGCCCGGCGGCTCACGCGCCTCTGAGACGCCCGGCGGCTCACGCGCCTCTGAGACGCCCGGCGGCTCACGCGCCTCTGAGACGCCCGGCGGCTCACGCGCCTCTGAGACGCCCGGCGGCTCACGCGCTTCCGACGTCACCGGACGGCGGATCCTCGGGCTCGTCCTTCCCGCCCTCGGGGTGCTCGCGGCCGAACCGCTCTACCTGCTGTTCGACATCGCCGTCGTCGGCCGGCTGGGGGCGCTGCCCCTGGCCGGTCTCGCGATCGGCGGGTTGATTCTCGCGCAGGTGAGCACCCAGCTCACCTTCCTGTCGTACGGCACCACCGCGCGCGCGGCGCGTTTCCACGGTGCGGACCGGCACGACGACGCTGTCGGCGAGGGCGTGCAGGCGACCTGGCTCGCGATGATCGTCGGACTTGCGATCCTGCTCGTCGGCCAGGCGCTGGCCGGTCCCGTCGCGCGGCTGCTCGCCGGCGATGCCGAGATCGCCGACGCTGCCGTCTCGTGGCTGCGCGTCGCGCTGTTCGGGGCTCCCCCGATCCTCGTCGGCCTGGCCGGGAACGGTTGGATGCGCGGCGTCCAGGACACGATGCGGCCGCTGCGATTCGTCATCGCCGGCCTCGCCCTGTCGGCGGTGCTGTGCCCGGTACTGGTCCACGGACTGCTGGGCGCTCCCCGGTGGGAACTCGTCGGTTCCGCCATCGCCAACGTGATCGGGCAGTCCGTGACGGCCGTCCTGTTCGTCGTGGCGCTGCTGCGGTCCGGGGTTCCGCTGCGACCGCGACCCGCCGTGATCGGGGCACAGTTGCGGCTCGGACGTGACCTGATCGCGCGCAGCCTCGCATTCCAGGCCTGCTTCCTGTCCGCGGCGGCGGTGGCGTCGCGTTTCGGTGCGGCCGCGGTGGCCGGTCATCAGGTCGTGCTGCAACTGTGGACCTTCGTGACCCTCACCCTGGACTCGCTGGCGATCGCCGCGCAGGCCCTCGTCGGCGCCGCGCTCGGTGCGGCCGACCGCCGGGGCGCGACTCGCCTGGCGTGGCGGTTGTCGGCGTGGTCGGTGGTCTTCGCCGTCGTCCTCGCGGTGGTCTTCGTGGCGGGGAAGGATGTGATTCCTGATCTGTTCACCACCGATACCGAGGTGCTCGACCAGATCGGCGTCGCGTGGTGGTTCTTCGTCGCGATCATGCCGCTCGCGGGAATCGTCTTCGCACTCGACGGTGTTCTCCTCGGTGCGGGGGACGCCGCCTTCCTGCGCACCGCGACGCTGGCCTCGGCGCTGTTCGGCTTCCTGCCGTTGATCTGGTTGTCGCTCGCGTACGACTGGGGTCTGGCGGGTATCTGGACGGGGCTTACGGTGTTCATCGTGTTCCGGATGATCGCCGTCGTGTGGCGCACGCTCTCGGGACGATGGGCGGTGACGGGCGCGGACCGGCAGGTGCGCATCCAGGACGAGTCGGGAGGTTAGTGCGTGGCAGCGAAGCTGTGGGCGATCAGCGACATCCATGTGGGTCATCGGGGCAACCGGCCGGTCACCGAGGACCTGTATCCGGAGTCGCCCGACGACTGGTTGATCGTCGCGGGCGACGTGTCGGAGAAGACCGACGACATCCGGTGGGCGCTGTCGCTGCTCCGCAGCCGGTTCGCGAAGGTGATCTGGGTGCCCGGCAACCACGAACTGTGGACGACCGCCAAGGACCCGGTGCAGATGTTCGGGGTCGCGCGCTACGACTATCTCGTCACGATGTGCCGCGAACTCGACGTGCTCACCCCTGAGGATCCGTATCCGATCTGGGAGGGCGAGGACGGGCCGGTGGTGCTCGTGCCGATGTTCCTGCTCTACGACTACTCGTTCCTGCCGGAGGGCACCACGACGAAGGCGGACGGGCTCGCGCTGGCGCGCGAACGCAACGTCGTCGCGACCGACGAGTTCCTGCTGAAGCCGGATCCGTACATCACGCGCGACACCTGGTGCCGGGTACGCGTGGATCAGACCCGAGCCCGTCTCGACGCGCTCGACCCCGCCCTGCCCACCGTGCTGATCAACCACTTCCCGCTGGTGCGCGAACCCACGCGGATGCTGTTCTACCCCGAGTTCGCCCTGTGGTGCGGTACCACCGAGACGGCCGACTGGCACCTGCGCTACCGGGCGCTGTGCAGCGTGTACGGCCACCTGCATATCCCGCGGACCACCTACTACGACGGGGTGCGCTTCGAGGAGGTCTCGGTCGGCTACCCGCGCGAATGGCAGCGACGCGGCATGCCGGAGCAGCCCCTGCGGCAGATCCTCCCCGTCCCGGAGTATCCGCCGGGCAGCCTGAACAAGTGGGGCGGTCATTTCACCGTGACCCCCGAGATGGAAGCCGAGGCCGAGAAGATGCGGGCTCAACGAGAGAAGGAGTTGCGGTGACCGAACCGGACACCGGGCAGAAGACGGACACGCGCGGCGCACTGATCGGGCGCATCGTGCCGGACGGCATCGCTGCAGCCGAGTTGTTCGAGGACCCACCGGGACTGCGGCCGCATCCCCAGGAGGAGCCGCTCGTGGCGCGGGCCGTGGAGAAGCGGCGCCGCGAGTTCGCCGGTGCCCGTCATTGCGCCCGCCAGGCCATGCGCACCCTCGGCGTCGACCCCGCGCCGGTACTGCGCGGAGAGATGGGCGATCCCGTCTGGCCGCGCGGCGTCGTCGGCAGCCTCACCCACTGCGACGGCTATCGCGGTGCCGTGCTGGGCTATTCGCTGCAGATCCGATCGCTCGGCATCGACGCCGAACCGCACGACGTGCTCCCCGACGGGGTGCTGCCCGCGGTGAGCCTCGAACCCGAACGCGAGTGGCTCGCCTCGGCCGGCGACGACCTGCACTGGGACCGTCTGCTGTTCTGCGCCAAGGAGGCCACCTACAAGGCGTGGTTCCCGCTGACGAAGAGGTGGCTGGGCTTCGAGGACGCCCACATCACCTTCGAGCGTGACACCACCTCGGACGTGGTCACCGGCACCTTCCACTCGCGACTGCTCGTCCCCGGCGACACCCTCGACGGGCAGCCGCTGACGGGCTTCGACGGACGGTGGCTCATCGCCGACGGTCTCGTCCTCACCGCGATCACGGTGCGCTGATGAACGACGCCGCACCCCCGCAGGAACATCCGGCACTCGCCCGCGCAGGCCTGCTCGTCGTCGACAAGCCCGCCGGCATGACGAGCCACGACGTGGTGGCGCGCTGCCGCCGACTGCTCGGCACCCGCAAGGTCGGGCACGCGGGCACTCTCGACCCCATGGCGACGGGCGTGCTCGTCCTCGGCGTCGAGCGCGCCACCAAGCTGCTCGGGCTGCTCGCACTGACGACCAAGTCGTACACCGCGACGATCCGTCTCGGGCAGAGCACCGTCACGGACGACGCGGAAGGCGAGACCGTCGCGACCACCGATGCGACGCACGTGACCGACGAGCAGATCGGCGAGGGCGTGGCCGCGCTGACAGGCGACATCCAGCAGGTGCCCGCCAGCGTCAGCGCCATCAAGATCGACGGCAAGCGCGCCTACGCCCGCATGCGCGAGGGGGAGGCGGTCGAGTTGAAGGCCCGGCCGGTCACGGTCTCGCGGTTCGACGTCCTCGCCCGCCGCGATGTGCCCGGGAGCGGCTTCGTGGACGTCGACGTCGACGTGGACTGCTCGTCCGGCACCTACATTCGGGCGCTCGCACGCGATCTCGGCGCGGCCCTCGGAGTGGGCGGTCATCTCACGGCGCTGCGTCGCACGAAGGTCGGCCCGTTCGGCCTCGAACATGCCCGCACGCTCGAACAGCTCGCCGACGACCCGACGCCGAGCCTCGACATCGACGCGGCCGTGCGCACGGCCTTCGAGTGCCGCACCATCAGCGACGAGGAGGTGGGGCTGCTCGCGAACGGCCGCTGGCTCGAGCCCGTCGGGATCCACGGCGTCTACGGCGCCGTGGATGCGCAGGGTCGGGCCGCAGCGCTGCTGCAGGAGAAGGGCAAGCGGGCTGCGGCGGTGTTCGTGGTGCGCCCCTCCAACATGTGAGCGGGCTCGGACGGGCCGGATCGCAGCCGGCTCAGACGAGCCAGATCGCTTCCGCCGCCGGGTGACCGAGATCGATCGTGCGGCCCTCGGTCCGGCCCAACCGGACCGAGATGGTTCCGGCGAAGTCGCGACGTTCGAGCACGGTGATGTCGGTGTCGAGGGCGATCCCGACCTCGTCGAAGTAGCGCAGCATCGCGGGGTCGGAGTCGGAGATGCGGGCCACGCGGCCGTGGTCGCCGTCGTTGAACTCGCTCAGGGCGCGGGCGGGTGGTGACGGGATCGTGCCGTCGGGTGCCGGGATCGGGTCGCCGTGCGGGTCGCGTTCGGGATGACCGAGTTTGGTGTCGATCGCTGCGACCATCCGTTCGGAGACGGCGTGCTCGAGGATCTCGGCCTCGTCGTGCACTTCGTCCCACCCGTAGCCGAGCTCGCGGACCAGGAAGGTCTCGATGAGGCGGTGGCGCCGGACCATCGCCACGGCGGCCTGCCGGCCCTCGTCGGTGAGGGAGATCGCGCCGTAGCGCTCGTGGTCGACGAGTCCCTGGTCCGCGAGGCGGCGTACCGCTTCGGACACCGTGGACGCCGACACGCCCAGCTTCTCGGCGAGCAGCTTGGTGGAGATCTTCTCCCCGGACCACTCCTGGACCGTCCACATGATCTTGAGATAGTCCTGTGCGACCGAGGACAGCAGCTCGGTCGCGGTGGTCTCGTTACTCTCAGGCACGCGTCCAGCTTAGGTAACCGTCACCCGGGAATCACGCTCTCCGTCGGCTCGCTGGTCCTTTCGCCCTCCGGCGCGCGGCGACGCATCACGAGCCGGGTGACGACACCCTGACGCGGAGCGAACAGGTACGCGAGGGTGAAGACCACGGCCTGGGCCAGCACCACCACGCCGCCGGTCGCGGCGTCGGTGTAGTAGCTCGTGTACACACCGACCACCGAGGCGATCACTGCGAGTACCGGTGCGATCACCAGCATCCGGGCCATCCGGTCGGTGAGCAGATAGGCGGTCGCGCCGGGGATGATGAGCATCGCGACGACGAGGATCACGCCGACCGCCTGCAGCGCGCTGACGATCGTCACCGCGAGCAGCGACAACAGCAACGCCGACAGCGCGGCGGGGGACAGGCCGAGGGTGTGCGCCTGGACGCGGTCGAAGGCGAACAGCGTCAGATCGCGGCGCTTCGCGACGAGGACGGCCAGCACGACGGCCGCCAGGATCGACACCTGCCAGACGTCGCCCGTCGCGAGCCCGAGCAGGTTTCCGAACAGCACGTGGTGCAGGTCGATCTGGCTCGGGTTCTTCGAGATCAGCACCACGCCCAGGGCGAACAGTGTCGTGAAGACGATGCCGATGGTGGCGTCCTCCTTGACGCGGCTCGTGCCGCGGACGAGCCAGATCAACGCGACGGCGATGCCGGCGAAGACGAGGGCTCCGAGCGCGAACGGCACCCCCACCAGATAGGCGAGGACGACACCGGGCAGCACGGCGTGCGAGACCGCGTCGCCCATCAGCGACCAGCCGATGAGCACGAGCCAGCAGCTGAGCAGCGCGCACACGATCGTCGCGGCGACCGCGACGAGCAGCGCGCGCTGCATGAAGCCGTACTGCAGGGGTTCGATCAGCACGTCGATCATCGTCCGGCCTCCTGTGCGTATGTCTCCCGTGCGACGTCCTCGGCTCGTCCACCGTTCGCAGGTGGGGGAGCCCCGAAGGCGCGGGCGAGGTTCTCCGGGAGGAGGACCTCCTCGGGGGAGCCGTGCACGAGCACGCGCCGCTGCAGCAGTACCGCCTCGTCGCACAGTTGCGCCAGACCTGCAAGATCGTGGGTGGCGACGAGGATCGCGTGGCCGCTCGCCGCCAGTTCGCGGATGACGCCGGTCAGCGCGTGCTCGGTGGTGGTGTCGACCCCCGCGAACGGCTCGTCGAGCAGCAGCAGCGGCGAGCCCTGCGCGATCGCCCGTGCCACGAAGACACGCTTGCGCTGGCCGCCCGAGAGCTGCCCGATCTGCCGGCCGGACAACGCGGTCATGCCCACGCGTTCGAGCGCGGCGTCGACGGCCTCGTGGTCGGCGGGGCGCGGGCGGCGCAGGAAGCCCTGGTGGCCGTAGCGGCCCGTCATGACGACGTCGCGCACGCCGATCGGGAAGTTCCAGTCGACGGCCTCGGACTGCGGCACGTAGGCGACCTGCGTGCGGCGACGCGCCACGGCGGTGGTCGTCCCGCCGATGGTGACGCGACCCGAGGTGGGTCGCACGAGACCCATGATCGTCTTGAACAGCGTCGACTTACCCGAGCCGTTGGTTCCCACGAGTCCGCAGACGCGGCCGGGTGCGAGTTTCAGGGTGACGTTCTGCAGGGCCAGGACGGTGTCGTAGCGCACCGTCACGTCGTCGACGAACAGTGCCGGTGTGTCGAGTGTCGAAGTCATGGCCTCAGTCCCGTCGTGATGACGTCGATGTCGTGTCGGAGCAGATCGAGGTAGGTGGGGACGGGACCGTCCGCCTCGGAGAGCGAATCGACGTAGAGGATTCCGCCGAATTCCGTTCCGGTATCGGCCGCGACCTGCCGTTGCGCCTTGTCCGAGACGGTCGATTCGCAGAACACCGCCGGAACCTCGTTGGTGCGCACGAAATCGACGGTCCGGGCGATCTGCTGCGGGGTGCCCTGCTGGTCGGAGTTCACCGGCCACAGATAGGCCTCCTGCAGCCCGGCGTCGCGCGCGAGATAGCTGAACGCGCCCTCACAGGTGACGAGTGCGCGCCGGGCGGCGGGCACGCCGTCGAGGGCGGTGACGAGTTCGGTGTGGAGACCGTCGAGTTCGGCCTTGTACGCCTCGGCGCGGGCCGCGAAGTCGTCCGCGTGCTCGGGGGCGAGGTCGGCCAGTGCCGCGGCGATGTTGTCGACGTAGACGCGGGCGGCGAGCGGGGACATCCAGGCGTGGGGGTTGTAGGGACCCGTCGTCGCGCCCTCACCGATCGGCAGTGGGTCCACACCCTCGCTCACGACCACGTGCTCGGCGTCGACATCGGCGACGAACTGTTCGAACCACCGCTCGAGACCGAGTCCGTTGTCGAGGACGAGGTCGGCCTCGGTCGCGAACCGCAGGTCGCCCGGCGTGGGCTCGTAGCCGTGGACCTCGGCGCCGGGCTTGGTGATGGACTCGACCCGCACGTGGTCGCCGCCGACGTTGCGCGCCATGTCGGCGAGGACGGTGAAGGTGGTCAGGACCAGGGGCCGATCGTCGGCGGAACCGGTGGTCGAACATGCCGCGAGGGCGGCAGCGCAGGCCGTGGCCGCGAAGGCGGCGATCATGCGACCGGCACGGGAGGATACGGACCGTGTTCTGTGGGCTCTCGACGAAAAGTTCGGCACACCGAAATTATGCATTCGCCGAGCCGTCACCGTCATGTGGGGCGCTCCGGGAGCCATCCGGGCGTGCCCGACCCGCTCACGGGCCGTAGGCTGCCGATGTGCAGAGATGGCGAGGTCTGGACGAAATTCCTGCGGACTGGGGTCGGTGTGTACTCACGATCGGCGTGTTCGACGGCGTACACCGCGGCCATCAGCAGCTCATAGCGCGTGCCGTCGAGGCCGCGCGGGCACGCGGTGTGGCCGCCGTGCTCATGACCTTCGATCCCCACCCCATGGAAGTGGTCCGCCCGGGCAGCCACCCGGCGCAGCTGACCACCCTCGCGCGACGCGCCGAGCTCGCCGAGGAACTCGGTATCGACGTTTTCTGCGTCATGCCGTTCACCCCGGAATTCATGAAGCTCTCGCCGGAGCGGTACGCCCACGAGATCCTCGTCGAGCGACTGCACGTGGCCGAGGTGGTCGTGGGGGAGAACTTCACCTTCGGAAAGAAGGCGGCCGGCACCGTCGACATGCTGCGCTCGATCGGTGAGCGTTTCGGGTTCGCGGTGCAAGGGCTCACGCTGGTCGCCGAGCACGCCGTGACGTTCTCGTCGACCTACATTCGTTCGTGCGTCGACGCCGGGGACGTCGTTGCGGCCGCGGACGCACTCGGTCGCCCGCACCGGGTCGAAGGCGTGGTCGTGCACGGCGACGGTCGCGGTCGCGGACTCGGATTCCCGACCGCCAACGTCGCACCGCCGATCTACGCGGCGATCCCCGCCGACGGCGTGTACGCGGCCTGGTTCACGGTGCTCGACTCCGGTTCTCCCGTCGAGGGACTCACGGCTGGTCAGCGCTACCTCGCAGCCGTGTCGGTGGGCACCAATCCGACCTTCTCCGGACGCAAGCGCACGGTGGAGGCGTTCGTCCTCGACGAGAAGGCCGATCTCTACGGCCAGCACGTGGCGGTCGACTTCGTCGAGCGGCTGCGGGGCATGGAGAAGTTCGATTCCGTGGAAGCGTTGATCTCCGCGATGCACCGCGACGCCGAACGGGCGCGAGAGGTTCTCACGAAGACTCCCCAGTGACACCGACTTCGAGTGACACCGACTTCGAGTGACACCGACTTCGAGTGACACCGACTCTCGAGTGACGTGGGTGTCCGTCGACCGTCCGGTGTCGTCCGAACGAACGAAACTGCGAGTTCGGTACGAAAAAGGTCTTGTCCGCCGTCTTCTCCGAGGACCGGGGGCGCACCCCGGACCGCGAGTCGATTCTGTCGTTCTTCGCCTCCCGCATGCACCTGGTCAGTGCTCTGGCACGTCGGATCGCCGACGCGCCGGGCTCACTGGACTATCCCTACTGGGTGAAGGCCGACCTCGCCGTCGACGACGGTGTCGCTCGCGATGGAGCGCTACTACCGCGAGCGCGGGGAGGATCTGCCCTCGGAGTACGCGGCGGTACCCGTGGCGCTCGGCGGTCACCGTCCTGGCCCCGGCGCGGGACGACCTCCGTCCCGACCGCGACATCGACCGGTACGTCGAGTTGCTCGACCAGGTTTTCGCCGAGGTGTCGGCCGCGGTGGGCCGCGCGGGTGCCGGCCGGCGCTGAACCCGATCGTGGTTCGGCGGCAGAAGTCGGCTCTGATAGGCTGGACCGTCGGTGCGCGCTGCGGTTCGCGGTGGCCGTACCGGGCGGACTCCGGTCCGTCTACCGTCACGCGGACGTCAGTTGTACAGGAGTGACCCAGTGGCTCTGACCACCGAACAGAAGAAGCAGATCCTCGGCGAGTACGGCCTCCACGAGACCGACACCGGCTCCCCCGAGGCGCAGGTGGCACTGCTCACCAAGCGCATCGTGGACCTCACCGAGCACCTCAAGCAGCACAAGCACGACCACCACTCCCGCCGCGGCCTGCTGCTGCTGGTCGGTCGTCGTCGCCGCCTGCTGAAGTACGTCGAGAAGGTCGACGTCGAGCGTTACCGCTCGCTCATCCAGCGTCTGGGTCTGCGTCGCTGACGCGGACAGGACACGACCTGATCTGCATTCGCTGATCTTTTCCGGCAGCCGACGGGGTACCCACTACACTGGGCCTCGTTGGCTGTCGGTGTTTGTGCCGGTTCGGCCGGCGACTTCCATCGCCTCCAATGGTGATGATCCGTATGCACCGACGGTGTCGGTCCTCGGTAGTGACCTTCCGGTCCCGTCGGGTGTCGTATCCCGAATCCGCCGGAGGGTTTCGATCGACGACCGCCTCCGTGAGTCGGTGCGCAGCCGTGGCCACGGGGGTCGCGGCGCCCGCGCGGGTACGGCGAAGACGAAGAGGGAAGAGAAGACATACAGATGACAAGCACTACCGCAGTCGAGATCGACGAAGGGGTCTACGAGACCACCGCAACGCTCGACAACGGTGCCTACGGCACCCGCACCATCCGTTTCGAGACCGGCCGCCTCGCACGCCAGGCCGCCGGTTCGGTCGTCGCCTATCTCGACGACGAGACCATGCTGCTCTCGGCCACCAGCGCCTCGAAGCAGCCCAAGGACCAGTTCGACTTCTTCCCGTTGACGGTGGACGTCGAGGAGCGCATGTACGCCGCGGGTCGCATCCCCGGCTCGTTCTTCCGTCGTGAGGGACGCCCCTCCACCGACGCGATCCTGACCTGCCGTCTGATCGACCGGCCGCTGCGCCCATCCTTCGTCGACGGTCTGCGCAACGAGATCCAGGTCGTCGTCACGGTTCTGAGCCTGAACCCGAACGACCTCTACGACGTCGTCGCGATCAACGCCGCGTCGGCCTCCACCCAGCTCGCCGGCCTGCCGTTCTCCGGCCCGGTCGGTGGCGTGCGTGTCGCGCTCATCGTCTCCGACGACAACAAGTCGGGCCAGTGGGTCGCGTTCCCGACCGTCGAGCAGCTCGAGAACGCCGTCTTCGACATGGTCGTCGCCGGTCGCATCGTCGGTGGGGGAGACAACCCCGACACCGCGGACGTCGCGATCATGATGGTCGAGGCCGAGGCGACCGAGAACGTCATCGCGCTCGTCGACGGTGGCGCCCAGGCGCCCACCGAGTCCGTCGTGGCCGAGGGCCTCGAGGCGGCGAAGCCGTTCATCGCCCGCCTGTGCATCGCGCAGCAGCAGCTCGCCGCCGCCTCCGCGAAGCCCACCGGTGAGTTCCCGCTGTTCCCGCCCTACCAGGACGACGTCTACACCGCGGTCGAGTCCGCCGCGTCGGAGAAGCTCGCCGAGGCGCTCACCATCGCCGGCAAGCAGGAGCGCGACGACCGCACCGACGAGATCAAGGTCGAGGTGCTCGAGCAGGTCGCTCCGAACTTCGAGGGTCGCGAGAAGGAGATCGGCGCTGCCTTCCGCTCATTGACCAAGAAGCTCGTGCGCCAGCGCATCCTGCGCGACCAGTTCCGCATCGACGGCCGCGGTGTCACCGACATCCGTGCCCTCTCCGCCGAGGTCGCGGTCGTTCCCCGCGCCCACGGTTCGGCGCTGTTCGAGCGCGGCGAGACCCAGATCATGGGTGTCACGACGCTCGACATGGTGAAGATGGCGCAGCAGGTCGACTCGCTCGGTCCCGAGACCAGCAAGCGCTACATGCACCACTACAACTTCCCGCCGTACTCCACCGGTGAGACCGGTCGTGTCGGCTCGCCGAAGCGTCGCGAGATCGGCCACGGTGCCCTCGCAGAGCGCGCGCTCATCCCGGTTCTGCCGAGCCAGGAGGAGTTCCCCTACGCCATCCGTCAGGTCTCCGAGGCCCTCGGCTCGAACGGCTCGACGTCCATGGGTTCGGTCTGCGCCTCGACGCTGTCGATGCTCAACGCCGGTGTGCCGCTCAAGGCCCCGGTCGCCGGTATCGCCATGGGCCTGGTCTCCGACGAGGTCGAGCTCGAGGACGGCACCCGCGAGACCCGCTACGTCGCCCTGACCGACATCCTCGGTGCGGAGGACGCGTTCGGCGACATGGACTTCAAGGTCGCCGGCACGAAGGACTTCGTGACCGCCCTGCAGCTCGACACCAAGCTCGACGGTATCCCGTCGCAGGTCCTCGCCGGTGCGCTCTCGCAGGCCCACGATGCCCGCGCCACGATCCTCGAGGTCATGGCCGAGGCCATCGACACGCCCGACGAGATGAGCGAGTTCGCTCCGCGAATCACCACCATCAAGGTCCCGGTGGACAAGATCGGTGAGGTCATCGGCCCCAAGGGCAAGATGATCAACTCGATCACCGAGGAGACCGGCGCCAACATCTCCATCGAAGATGACGGCACCGTCTACGTCGGTGCAGCGGACGGCCCGTCCGCGCAGGCCGCGATCGACAAGATCAACGCCATCGCCAACCCGCAGCTGCCGAAGGTCGGCGAGCGCTTCCTCGGCACCGTGGTCAAGACCACGGCGTTCGGAGCGTTCGTCTCCCTGCTCCCCGGCCGCGACGGCCTGGTGCACATCAGCAAGCTCGGCAACGGCAAGCGCATCGCCAAGGTCGAGGACGTCGTGAACGTCGGTTCGAAGATCCGCGTCGAGATCGCCGACATCGACAACCGCGGCAAGATCAGCCTCGTCCCCGTCGAGGACGAGTCGGCCGAGGCCGCTGCGACCGGCGAGAACGCCGAGTCCTGATCACCCCACCCGCCTGCCGGTTCCCGGTGGGCGCGTGAACCCCGCACCCGTGGCGCCCGACATCCGGTCGGGCACCACGGGTGCGTCGTTTCCGGCAGACCATGGTTACCGGGGTGCAACGGCCGGACGTCATCCGGGTGAGGTTCCGCCGAACCGGGTCCGGACCGCGCCCGGGAATGGTTCCCTGAGTATGTGAGAACGGCCACGCAGACGGATCTCGGGAGGTTGCGCGGAGCGAATCTGGCTCTGGCAACCTGGGTGTCCGCCATCAACTTCTGGGCCTGGAACATGATCGGGCCGCTGTCGACGACCTACGCCACCGACATGTCGCTCAGCAGCACGGAAGCGTCGATGCTGGTGGCCACGCCGATCCTCGTGGGCTCCCTCGGCCGCATCGCGGTCGGGGCGATGACGGACCGGTACGGCGGACGGGCGATGTTCATCGCCGTCTCGCTGTCGTCGATCGTTCCCGTCGTCGCGGTCGGATTCGCCGCCGAGGCCGGCTCCTATCCGCTGCTCCTGGTCTGCGGGTTCTTCCTCGGCATCGCCGGCACGATCTTCGCGGTCGGGATTCCGTTCGCCAACAACTGGTACGAACCCGCCCGCCGCGGCTTCGCGACCGGCGTGTTCGGGGCGGGCATGGTGGGCACGGCCCTGTCGGCCTTCTTCACCCCGCGTTTCGTGAACTGGTTCGGGCTGGTGCCCACCCACATCGTCGTGGCGGCCGCCCTCGCCGTGACCGCCGTGGTGTGCATCCTGGTGATGCGCAATGCTCCCGATTTCCGTCCCAACACCGACCCGGTGCTGCCCAAACTGACAGCCGCGGCGAAACTCGGTGTGACCTGGGAGATGTCGTTCCTGTACGCGGTCGTATTCGGCGGATTCGTGGCGTTCAGCAACTATCTGCCCACCTACATCAAGACGATCTACGGCTTCTCCGCCGTCGACGCCGGTACGCGCACGGCGGGTTTCGCGCTCGCCGCGGTCCTCGCCCGGCCCGTGGGCGGAGCGCTGTCGGACCGGGTGCCGCCGAAATACGTGGTCCTGGTCTCGTTCACCGGCACCGCCGTGATGGCGGTGATCGCGACCTTCCAGCCCCCGCCCGACCTGTGGTCGGCGCTGACGTTCATCACAATGGCGATCTTCCTCGGCATCGGCACCGGCGGTGTGTTCGCGTGGGTGGCGCGCCGCGCCCCGGCGCACACAGTGGGCAGTGTCACCGGCATCGTCGCCGCTGCCGGTGGGCTCGGCGGCTACTTCCCGCCACTGGTGATGGGCGCGACCTACGACGCCGAAGGCAACGACTACACCGTCGGTCTGCTCCTGCTCGCGGCGACGGCACTGGTGTGCCTGTTCTACACCGCATTTCGGCTGCACGCCCATGAACCGCCCCCTGTCGCACGATCCGGAACCCGCGACGTACGTGAGGAGAAGCCGTGACGGACACCGCCGGAGTCGGGAACCGGATCGAGGAACTGCTCGTGCGCAGCGGACGGTTCTTCACCTCCGGCGAGCAGTCCGACGACACACGCACGGTCACGCGGCGCGGTGGCCGCGAGGGCGACATCTTCTACCGGGACCGCTGGAGCCACGACAAGGTCGTCCGCTCGACCCACGGGGTGAACTGCACCGGCTCGTGCTCGTGGAAGATCTACGTCAAGGACGGCATCATCACCTGGGAGACCCAGGAAACCGACTATCCGACAGTCGGTCCCGACCGTCCTGAGTACGAACCGCGCGGATGCCCGCGCGGCGCGGCCTTCTCCTGGTACACCTACTCGCCGACGCGCGTGCGCTATCCGTACGCGCGCGGGCTGCTCGTCGAGATGTACCGGGAGGCGCGGCAGCGACTCGGCGATCCGGTGCTCGCCTGGGCCGACGTCCAGAACGATCCCGAACGGCGCCGCCGCTACCAGCGTGCCCGCGGCAAGGGCGGACTGGTGCGCGTCACGTGGGCCGAGGCCACCGAGATGATCGCCGCCGCGCACGTCCACACCATCAAGGAGTACGGACCCGACCGGGTGGCCGGCTTCTCGCCGATCCCCGCCATGTCGATGGTCTCCTTCGCCGCCGGATCGCGGTTCGTCGAACTGCTCGGCGGCGTGATGACGTCGTTCTACGACTGGTACGCCGACCTACCGGTGGCGTCGCCGCAGGTCTTCGGCGATCAGACCGACGTACCCGAGTCCGGGGACTGGTGGGACGCCTCCTACCTGATGATGTGGGGTTCGAACGTGCCCGTCACCCGCACCCCGGACGCGCACTGGATGACGGAGGTCCGCTACCGCGGCACCAAGGTCGTCTCGGTGAGTCCGGACTACGCCGACAACACCAAGTTCGCCGACGAGTGGATGGCGTGCGCGGCCGGTACCGACGGTGCCCTGGCGATGGCGATGGGCCACGTGCTCCTCACCGAGTTCTATGTGCGGCAGCGCGTGCCGTTCTTCGTCGACTACGTGCGCCGGTACACCGACCTGCCCTTCCTCGTGCGGGTCGAGGAACGCGACGGAAGGCTCGTGCCGGGCAAGAACCTCACCGCCGCCGATCTCGGGCACAGCGTCGAGAACGCGGCCTTCAAACCGGTCTTCGTCGACGGTGCGACCGACACCGTCGTCGTACCCCCGGGCTCCCTCGGCTTCCGCTACGGCGACGACGGCATCGGAAAGTGGAATCTCGAACTCGGCGACCTCGTCCCGACATTGACGGTCGCGCCCGGCGGCGGGGGAGCGGGCGAGACCGCGGCGGTGTACCTGCCGAGCTTCGACACCGTCGACGGGCACGGTGAAAGCATCGAACGGGGCGTGCCGGTCCGTCGGATCGGGGACCACCTCGTGTGCACCGTCTTCGACCTGATGCTCGCGCAGTACGGGGTGAACCGTCCGGAGCTCGACCTGCCCGGGCAGTGGCCGAGCGGGTACGACGACCCGGGCTCGCCGTACACCCCGGCCTGGCAGGAGGCCCTCACCGGGGTGCCCGCGGCCCAGGCGATCCGGATCGCGACGGAGTTCGCCCGCAACGCCGAGGAGTCGGGCGGGCGTTCGATGATCATCATGGGGGCCGGCATCTGCCAGTGGTTCCACGGCGACGCGACCTATCGCGCCGTACTTGCGCTGCTCATGCTCACCGGCTGCATGGGACGCAACGGAGGCGGGTGGGCGCACTACGTCGGCCAGGAGAAGTGCCGTCCCGTCACGGGATGGGCGGCCATGGCGATGGGGACGGACTGGTCTCGCCCACCTCGCCAGATGGCCGGCACCTCCTACTGGTACGTGCACACCGACCAGTGGCGCTACGACGGTTACCGTGCCGACGCGCTGGCCAGTCCGCTGGGACGAGGTCGTTTCCGCGACAAGCACACGATGGACGTCATGGCGTCCGCGGTCGCCATGGGCTGGACACCCTTCTATCCCCAGTTCGACCGCAACACCCACGAGATTGCCGAACAGGCACGGGCGGCGGGACGGGAGATCCCGCAGCACGTCGCGCAGCAACTCGCCTCGGGTGAACTGAAACTGTCGGTGACCGACCCCGACGACCCGCGGAACTGGCCGCGCGTGCTCAGCGTGTGGCGGTCGAACCTGCTCGGCTCGTCCAGCAAGGGCAACGAGTATTTCCTGCGGCACCTGCTCGGCACCGATTCCAACGTGCAGGCCGAGCCGACGGCCCCCGGCCTGCGGCCCGGTGAGGTGGCGTGGCCCGACGACCTGCCCGAAGGAAAACTCGACCTGCTCATGTCGATCGACTTCCGCATGACCTCGACAACATTGTTCTCCGACATCGTCCTGCCCGCCGCGACCTGGTACGAGAAGGGCGACCTGTCGAGCACCGACATGCACCCCTACATCCACGCCTTCACCGCAGCGGTCGATCCGCCCTGGGAAACCCGTTCGGACTACGACGCTTTCGGCGCCATCGCGCAGACCTTCAGCACCCTCGCCCGGACCCACCTGGGAACCCGCACCGACATCGTGATGGGGACACTGCAGCACGACACGCCCGCAGCGATGGCGTATCCGTCCGGCACCGAGCGGGACTGGCGCTCGACCGGCGAGGTGCCGGTTCCGGGGAGGACGATGGGTCCGCTCACCGTCGTCGAACGGGACTACGGTGCGATCGCGGAGAAGTGGGCGACGCTCGGTCCGCTCGTCGAGTCCCTCGGGTTGAACACCAAGGGCGTCGTGACCCGGCCGGACCGTGAGGTCGCCGAACTGGCACAGAGATTCGGCGTGATGGATTCCGGTGCCGGACAGGGACGTCCGGCGATCACCACCGCCGAACGCATGGCCGACACGATCCTCGCGCTGTCGGGCACGTCCAACGGCAGGCTCGCCGTCGAGGGTTTCCGTGAACTGGAGAAACGCACCGGACGGCGACTCGTGCACCTCGCGGAGGGCAGCGAGGAACGGCGGATCACCTACGCCGACACCCAGGCCCGTCCCGTACCGGTCATCACGAGCCCGGAATGGTCGGGGAGCGAAACGGGAGGTCGCCGGTACGCGCCGTTCACGATGAACATCGAGGAGCTGAAACCGTTCCACACGTTGACGGGCCGGATGCACTTCTACGTCGACCACGACTGGCTCGAAGAGCTCGGGGAGCAGCTCCCGGTCTACCGGCCCCCACTCGACATGTCGCGGTTGTTCGGCGAACAGGCGGTCGGCTCCGGCGACGGTGTCGGTCTGACGGTGAGATACCTGACCCCGCACTCGAAGTGGTCGATCCACTCGGAATATCAGGACAACCTGTTCATGCTGTCGCTGTCCCGGGGCGGGCCGACGATGTGGATGTCGCCGGCCGACGCCGCAAAGATCTCGGTGAGCGACAACGACTGGGTCGAGGCCGTCAACCGCAACGGTGTCGTGGTGTGCCGGGCGATCGTCTCGCACCGGATGCCCGAAGGGGTGGTGTTCGTCTACCACGCCCAGGACCGCGTCATCGACGTCCCGCGCAGCGAGACCACCGGACGCCGCGGCGGCATCCACAATTCGCTGACCCGCATCCTCATCAAGCCGAGCCACCTGGCCGGTGGATACGCGCAGACGGCCTACGCGTTCAACTATCTCGGCCCGACGGGCAACCAGCGCGACGAGGTGACGATCGTGCGTCGCCGATCCCAGGAGGTCGTCTACTGATGCGTGAGCAGGAAGCGAGGCGATCGTGAAGGTCATGGCACAACTCGCGATGGTGATGAACCTCGACAAGTGCATTGGATGCCACACCTGCTCGGTGACCTGCAAACAGGCGTGGACCAACCGGTCGGGCACCGAGTACGTGTGGTTCAACAACGTCGAAACCCGCCCGGGCCAGGGCTATCCGCGCACCTACGAGGACCAGGAACGCTGGCGCGGTGGCTGGGTCCGGGATACCAAGGGACGGCTGCGTCTCCGCGACGGTGGACGCCTCGCGAAACTCGCCCGCATCTTCTCGAACCCGAAGATGCCGTCGATCCACGACTACTACGAACCGTGGACCTACGACTACGACAACCTGACGAACGCCCCGCTCGGCGACCACGTCCCGGTGGCCTCGCCGCGCAGCCTCATCTCCGGTGAACCGATGAAGGTGGAATGGTCGGCGAACTGGGACGACAACCTCGGTGGCTCACCGGCGATCGTGCCCGACGACCCGATCCTGAAGAAGGTCGGCGACCGGGTCAAGCTCGAGTTCGAGCAGACCTTCATGTTCTACCTGCCGCGGATCTGCGAGCACTGCCTCAACCCGTCGTGTGTGGCGTCGTGTCCGTCCGGCGCGATGTACAAGCGGTCGGAGGACGGCATCGTCCTCGTCGACCAGGACCGGTGCCGCGGCTGGCGGATGTGCGTGTCCGGATGCCCGTACAAGAAGGTGTACTTCAACCACAAGACCGGGAAGGCCGAGAAGTGCACCTTCTGCTACCCGCGGGTCGAGGTGGGGCTGCCGACCGTGTGTTCGGAGACATGCGTGGGCAGGCTCCGGTACATCGGTCTGGTCCTCTACGACGTCGATCGGGTCCTGGAGGCAGCATCGGTGGAGAACGACACCGACCTGTACGAGGCGCAACGCGGCCTGCTGCTCGACCCCCGTGACCCCGAGGTGATCGCCGGCGCCCGCGCCGAGGGCATCTCCGACGAGTGGATCGAGGCCGCGCAACGGTCCCCGGTCTACGACCTGATCAGCACTTACCGGGTCGCGTTGCCGCTGCATCCGGAATACCGGACGATGCCGATGGTCTGGTACGTGCCACCGCTGTCACCGGTCGTCGACGCCGTCAGCCGGGAGGGACACGACGGCGAGGACATCGGCAACCTGTTCGGCGCCCTCGACGCCCTGCGCATCCCCATCGCGTACCTCGCGGAACTGTTCACCGCCGGGGACACCGCGACGGTCGAGGCGGTGTTGCGACGACTCGCCGCGATGCGCTCCTACATGCGCGACATCAATCTCGGCCGCGAGACCCGCCCAGAGATCCCCGAGGCCGTCGGCATGACCGAGGAACGGATCTACGAGATGTACCGGCTCCTCGCGCTCGCCAAGTACGACGAGCGGTACGTCATCCCGACCGCCTACGCGGCCGAAGGACATCGGCTCGAGGAGTCGGCGACGGACTGCGCGCTGTCCTACGAAGGTGGCCCCGGCATGTACGAGTCGGGTCCGTTCGGGGAGGCCAGCGGCGTCCCGGTCCCGGTGGCGGTCGAGACCTTCCACGCCCTCGCACAGCGGCAGACCAGTGAGGGGATGGCGGCGAACGCGTCGAACCCGTCGCGGGTGAACCTCCTGAACTGGGACGGCAAGGGCGTACCGACGGGCATGTTCCCGGGCGGTCACGACACGAGGGGGGAGAAGCAATGAGACTGCTGCGTCCACGGCGCGCCGGCGTCGATCGCGCCCTGCACCGTCGCCTCGTCCGTCAGGCCGCGTCGCTGCTGCTCGCCTATCCCGACGCCGGACACGCCGGACGGCTGGACGTCGCCGGGCAGCTCGTCGACCACATCACCGGTCCCGAGCAGGACATGCTGGGGACGGCGGTCCGCGCACTGGACGAACCGGATCTGCTCGTCCTGGCCCAGCGGTACGTCGAGACCTTCGACCTGCGGCGACGCTCGACGATGTACCTGACCTACTGGACCGCGGGCGACACCCGGAATCGCGGCGCCGAGATGCACGCCTTCGCGAGTGCCTACCGCGCCGCGGGCGTCGAGCCGCCCGCCCACGAATCACCCGACCATCTGCCGGTCGTCCTCGAATTCGCGGCCACCGTGGATCCCGCCGCGGGCGAGGAACTCCTCACCCGGTATCGGGTGGCCCTCGACGTGCTGCACACCTCCCTGCACGAGGCCGGCTCGCCGTACGCGCAGGTCGTCGCAGCCGTGTGCGCGACGCTCCCGCCGGTCACCGACCGGGACGAGGAACGGGCCCGGCGCCTCGCGCAGGCGGGACCGCCCCGAGAGTCGATCGGTCTGCAGCCCTTCACCCTGACGGTGCCGCCCCGGCGAGGAGTTCCGGAATCATGAGTGCAGGAGAGATCTTCTGGGACGTGGTGCCGTACGTGACGCTCGCGATCGTCGCGGTGGGGACCTGGTGGCGGTACCGATACGACAAGTTCGGATGGACCACCCGTTCGTCCCAGCTGTACGAGGCGCGGTTGCTGCGCATCGCGAGCCCCATGTTCCACTTCGGGATCCTGGTCGTGATCGTCGGCCACGTCATCGGCCTGGTGATCCCGCAGTCGTGGACCGACGCCGTGGGATTGAGTCAGCACGCCTATCACGTGCAGGCCATCACGCTCGGCACGATCGCGGGTGTCTCGACGCTCGTCGGCATCTCCCTGCTCGTGTATCGCCGTCGCACCCGCGGTCCCGTCTTCAGCGCCACCACTCTCAACGACAAGGTCATGTATGTCGTGCTCGTCGCCGCGATCGTGGCGGGTCTCGCCACCACGCTGATGGGGTCGGGTGTCGTGGGCGAGGAACACAACTACCGGGAGACCGTCTCGCCGTGGTTCCGGTCGATCTGGGTCCTGCAACCCCGCGGCGACCTGATGGTGGAGGCGCCGTTCAGCTTCCAGCTGCACGCGCTGATCGGCCTCGTGCTCTTCGCGATATGGCCGTTCACCCGCCTAGTCCACGCCTTCAGTGCCCCCGTCGGATACCTGTTCCGGCCGTACATCGTCTACCGCAGCCGCGAGGAGGCACGTCCCGGCCGGCTCGTGGGTTCGCAACCGCAACGACGGGGGTGGTGAGCGCGACCGATGGCGGGGGACAGTCCCGGTGTACTGTGAAACGTTCCGCGCCCTCCGACCTTGTCAGGACCACCGAAGATCCCCATGGCTTCCAGTTCCCACGTGAAGAACGACGCTTCGACCCCCGCACCCGTCGCGGCCACCGGCGTCCGCCGCTCGGTCCTCCCCGGGGGAGTGCGGGTCGTCACCGAGCACGTCCCGGGAGTGCGCTCGGCGGCCGTCGGCGTGTGGGTCGGTGTCGGATCCCGCGACGAACAACCGTCGGTCGCAGGCGCCGCCCACTTCCTCGAGCACCTGCTGTTCAAAGCGACCCCGACGCGTACCGCTCTCGACATCGCCGAGACGATGGACGGGATCGGGGGAGAGCTCAACGCGTTCACCAGCAAGGAACACACCTGCTTCTACGCGCACGTGCTCGACGACGACCTGCCGATCGCCGTCGACGTCGTCGCAGACGTCGTCCTGCGCGGCCGGTGCCTGAGCGCGGACGTCGACGTCGAGCGTCAGGTGGTGCTCGAGGAGATCGCGATGCGCGACGACGATCCGGAGGATCTGCTCGGCGACTCGCTGCTCACCGCGCTGTACGGCGATCACCCCATCGGCCGGCCGATCATCGGATCCGTCGAGTCGATCGAGTCCATGACCCGGACCCAGCTGCACTCGTTCCATGTGCGCCGCTACACCCCGCCGCGGATGGTCGTCGCGGTCGCCGGCAACGTCGACCACGCGCACACAGTCGAACTGGTCCGCCGCGCCTTCGCCGGTCACCTGGACGACGCGGCCACCCCCGCGCCCTGCCGCGACGGACGGCTCGAACTGAGCACTGCACCGACGATGAGCATCGTCGAGCGCGACAACGAGCAGGCGCACCTGACGCTCGGCGTGCGGTCCTTCGGTCGGCACGACGGGCGTCGCTGGGCGCTGTCGGTGCTCAACGCAGCCGTCGGCGGTGGGCTGAGTTCGCGCCTGTTCCAGGAGGTGCGCGAGAAGCGGGGCCTGGCCTACTCGGTGTACTCCGGCACCGACACCTTCGCCGACACCGGCGCCTTCTCCGTGTACGCGGGCTGCCAGCCCGACAATCTCGGTGAGGTCGCCGCGGTGGTCCGTGAGGTGCTCACCGACGTGGCCGAACACGGCATCACCGACGCGGAATGCGCTCGCGCAAAGGGGTCGCTGCGCGGCGGTCTCGTGCTCGGACTCGAGGACACCGGGGCGCGCATGCACCGGATCGGCCGCAGCGAACTGAGCTACGGGCAGCACTGGGGCATCACTGAGACCCTCGAACGCATCTCGTCGGTGTCCACCGAGGAGGTGCGCAGCGTGGCAGCCGACCTGCTGCACCGGCCGTTCGCGGTCGCCGTCGCCGGCCCCTACCGGCGCACGCGTGATCTTCCGGCGTCGGTGCGCGCGCTCGTGTCCTGAATCGTCCTCAGCTGAGCCAGTCGGCTCCGGAGGCGTCCGATGTCGTGCGCGACGGGTCCCACCGCGGCAGCGAGTTCCGACGCCGCGACCTCCGAGACGAACACGACCCGCACGTCGCGGTCGTGGAGCACATCCACGAGATTGGCGAACCGCTGCGCGGGTTCGCGACTCACGGTCGTCAGATCCGGGATCTTGTCGACGACCCAGAACAAGTGGTCCGCCGCGAGCGCCAGATAGTCGGCCGGAGCCGTGGGATGCCCGCAGAGATCGCGGAAATCGAACCAGAGACAGTCCTTCTCGGCCCGTAGGGCGCGGAGCGGACGCCCCGCCGGGCGCAGAACCCGATGTTCGACCGGTGCCGGCCGCTCGAGACCGAGCCGTCGTAGCTGCGGATCGGACGGGGAGACGGCCCAGATCCCTGATGCGAATCCCTTCGCATGGTCGGAGCCGAGCCGGTGGTCGCGCGGACCGTCCAGAGCGACGATGGTCGCGCTCCGCTCGACGAGCTCGATCGTCGGGACGAAGCCGTCGTGGAAGAGCGGGTTGGGGAGCAGGTCGCGTGGAGGATAGTTCGAGGTCAGGACGAGACGCGTGCGGCGAGCGAGCAGTGCGGGGAACAGCCGGGCGACGAACGTGCCGTCCGCCGGATCGTGGACGTGGAATTCGTCGAAGCACACGAGTTCGGCGCGGCCGATCAGGTGATCGAGTGCGGCGTCGAGATCGAAGCGGTGCCGTCGCAGCTCGACGTGCAGGTCGCGGAAGAACTCGTGGAAGTGGACGCGCAGCTTGTTCCGTCCGGGATAGGCCGAGAAGTACACGTCGGCGAGCCAGCTCTTGCCGCGTCCGGGTGGGCCCCACAGGTAGACGTTCGGGCGCTCGGGATGACACAGCTGTTCGACAGCGTCGTGTTGCGCGGGATCGAGCACGAACCCCCGGCTGCGCGAGGCGTCCTCGAATACCGTGCGGGGGACGGGGTTCGACGAGGCGGTGTTCGGCGACATGCGGTTTCTGCGTCGGCGCAACCTCACGGCCGTTACTCTATCATCGTAGAGTGACGACTTCACCCGAACGTCCCTCCCGGCGCACGGCCATCAGCGATGCCGCCCTCGAACTCGCCGCCCGCGGTGGCAACCACGCGGTGACGCACACGGGCGTCGACGTGCACCTCGGCCTGCCGAAGGGATCGACCTCCTACTACTTCCGCACCCGCCACGCGCTCGTCTCGGCTGCGATCACCCGCCTCGCCGAACGGTCGCGCGCGGATTTCGCCGCGCTGTTCGACGACACGACCGGCGACCCGAGCCCTCCTGCCGACCTGATCGCGCGCTATCTCGAACGCCTGCTCACTGTGCGTCGCACCGATGTGCTGGCTCGCTACGCGCTCGCGCCCGACGCGCGCCTCGAACCGGAGGCTGCCGAGGCGCTCGCGGCCTGCATGTTCTCGATCTCCGCGGCCACCGATCTCGTGCGGGAGCTCGGTGCGCCGGACCCCGAGACCGCGGGGCGCGATCTGGTGACCCTGCTCGAAGGAGTTCTGTTCGACCGCACCCACGGCGCTCGTGCCCATACATCCTCGGATTCGGACACGGCGTGCGTCGACGAGATCCGTTCGGCGGTCGCTCTGTGGCTCGACGCGCTCTGCGCGCAGCAGTAGGTGGCGTTCGACCCGCTCGGGACGTCTACGGGTGGTTGCGTAGGATTTCCGGGGGAGACGGCAACGAAAGGGCGTGACGACGCAAGTGGATGCAACAAAGGTTCGGGTGGGTGTACTCGGTGCTGCCGGCAAGGTCGGCCAGGCGATCTGCGCCGCCGTCGACGCCGCGTCCGATCTCGAGCTCGTCGCCACCGTCGACAAGGGCGACAGCCTCGACGCCTTCGTGAACTCGCAGACCCAGGTGGTCGTCGACTTCACCCACCCCGACGTCGTCATGGACAACCTGCACTTCCTCGTCGAGAACGGCATCCACGCCGTGGTCGGAACCACCGGCTTCGACGACGAGCGGCTGGATCGCGTGCGGAGCTGGCTCGCCGACCGCCCCGAGGTGGGCGTGCTCATCGCGCCGAACTTCGCGATCGGTGCCGTGCTGTCGATGCGCTTCGCTCAGACCGCCGCCCGGTTCTTCGATTCCGTCGAGGTGATCGAGCTGCACCACCCGAACAAGGCCGACGCCCCGTCCGGCACCGCCTACCGCACCGCCCGTCTGATCGCGCAGGCCCGCGCCGAGGCCGGTGTGGCTCCGAGCCCGGACGCCACCACCACCGAACTCGACGGTGCGCGCGGCGGTGACGTCGACGGTGTCCGCGTGCACTCCGTGCGTCTCGCCGGCCTCGTCGCTCACCAGGAGGTGCTGCTCGGCACCCAGGGCGAGACCCTCACCATTCGGCACGACTCGATCGACCGTTCCTCCTTCGCTCCCGGCGTGCTGCTCGGTGTGCGGGAGATCGGTAAGCGACCGGGGCTGACCGTCGGAATCGATCCCCTCCTCGACCTGTGAGAACCGGCTCGCTCAAGGTCCTCGTCCCCATTGCGTTCATCGTGGTGGCGCTGGGGTTCTACTTCGTTCTGCTCGGCTCCACCGGCCTGGAACTGGTCCGGTCCGGTGAGGTCGCGGCGATCGGTCTCGGGATCGGCATCCTCATTCTCCCGATCGTGGGAGCCTGGATCGTCTACGCGACCCTCCGCGCAGGGCTGCAGCATCAGCACCTCGCGCGGCGGATCCACGACGAAGGCCTCGAACTCGACATCGACGACCTGCCCCGCATGCCGTCGGGGCGGGTCGAGCGGGACGCCGCCGACGAACTGTTCGCGACCGTAAAGCAGGAATGGGAAGCCGACCCCGATAACTGGCGGAACTCCTACCGGCTCGCACGCGCCTACGACTATGCGGGCGACCGCAGTCGTGCGCGGGAGACGATGCGCCGAGCCGTTGCGCTCGAGAAGCTCGAACGGGACGGCCAAGCCGGTTCCTGAACCGGCGAGCGGCTTTGACAACCTCGAGATGGTGCAGCAGCCTGCTGATGTGACGGACGAGGCTGTGGAAGACCGGGCAGGGGCGGGCGAGGCAGGGCGCGAGGACGGATCCAGCACAGTGCTGGTGGTGCATCACACCCCCTCGCCGCCGACTCGCGAGATCCTCGAAGCCGTCCTGGAGGGAGCGCGGGACCCGGAGATCACGGGTGTCACCGTCCGGGTGGTCCCCGCGCTGGGCGCCACGGTGCCCGATGTGCTGGCCGCCGACGGCTTCCTGTTCGGCACGACAGCCAATTTCGGTTACATGTCGGGTGCGCTCAAGCACTTCTTCGACACGGTCTACTACCCGTGTCTCGATGCCGTGGCCGGCCGTCCCTACGGTCTGTGGGTGCACGGGAACAACGACACCGCCGGCGCTGTGGCGTCGGTTCGGCGCTTGACCACCGGGTTGGGTCTCGTGCAGGCTGCTGCCGATCTCGAGATCACCGGACCGGTCGACGCGAAGGTACGCGAGCAGTGCTACGAGCTCGGCGCCATCGTCGCGGCGACCGCGGCCGGTGACATCTGACGTCAGCGGAAGTTCTTCTCCGTGAACGACTTGAGGCCCTTTCCGGCGGTTTCGAGGGCCATCTTCTCGGCGCGCCGCACGAGGAATCCGGGGATGGGGACCTTCGGATCGATGGTCAGTGAGAACTCGGCCGTCGTGCCGGATCCCTTGGCGGTGAGGGTGTAGGCGCCGTCCTGCTGGCGCTGCTGGCTGCTCTCCACCAGGGTCCACGACATCGACCCGTCGCCGTTCCAGGAGTACTCGACGACCTGCTCGTCGGTGATGCCGACGATCGAGACGGTCATCCGTACGCGGTGGGGTCGTCCGTCGGGGTGGGTGGACTCGACGGTGACGGACTTGTGGGTCGACGACCACTCGGGCAGGCGTTCGACCGCGGCGAGCGCGGCCATCACCTGCTCCGGGGTTGCGTCGATGTCGAAACTCCTGGTGCTGCTGACTGCCATGCGCCCTCCGCGTCGCCCGATTGTGTGCGTCGGCACTCTATCGTGCGGTGAGGTGCCTTACGCGTCGCTGCGCGGGTTCGTGTCGTCGGGGCCCGCAGTGTCGTTGCGGCCGGCGGCGTCGTCCGGGCCCGCGGTGTCGCTCGGGTCGGACGGCTGCGGCTCGGTGGGTGCGGGCGGGGTGGGCTTCGCCCAGCCACCCTGACGGCGCCATTCGTCGGCGCGGCGCTGATAGCGCATCTGCTCCCGTAGGGCGCCCTGTACCGCCTGCGCCATCCAGGAGTTGAGTGACACTCCGCTCTGCTGCGCCGCTTCCTCGGCCTTGGTCTTGATCTGTTCGACGAGGCGCAGGGTGACCCGGCTGATGTCGCCCGTCATCTCCTCGAAGGACGGCGTCGGATCCTCGTGCGGGGGAGCGGGTTCGCTGTGGACGGCGAGGACGGCATCGGTGCCGTCGAGGCGCACCGTGACGGTGCGGTCGCCGAGTTCGTCGCTGATCTCGTTGGCCATGTCGGACAGTGCTGCCAGGACCGCGAGGCGGACGGGTGCGGCGATGGCGGTCGCGAGGGCTGCGGCGGTGCGTCGGGTCTGCTCGTCGCCGAGTTCGGCTGCGGAGATCACGGAGTCCGTGATGGCGGACGTGTACTTGTCGATGTCCATGACGCCAGTGTGACGTCACCGATGATGTCACGCAAGGTGTCATCGTGATGTCATCGATCGTCGCAGGTCGAGGCGCGTTAGTGTGCGGACGGAAGAGACGGCGCGTCCGGAGGATGCGCGACGACCGAGGCGAGGAGGAGACGATGGCGCCCGAACCCGCCGTTCCGAAGGTCCGGCTCATCGCCACGACGGAGTTCCACGTCCCCGACGACGTCGACTGGGACACCGACGCCGAGGGCGGCGAAGCGCTCGTCGAGTTCGCCGGTCGCGCCTGCTACCAGAGCTGGTCCAAGCCCAACCCCCGCACCGCGACGAACGGCGGATATCTCCGTCACCTGCTCACCGTGGGGCACCTGTCCGTTCTCGAACACGCGACGGCGACCTTCTACATCACCGGCATCTCCCGTTCGTGCACGCACGAGCTGATCCGGCACCGGCACTTCTCGTTCTCGCAGCTGTCGCAGCGTTTCGTCGCCGACGGTGAGGTGCCCGTGGTGGTTCCGCCCGCGATTGCGGGCGATGCCGAACTCGAGGAGTTGTTCTTCGCGGCCGCGGAGCGCAGCCGCGAGGCGTATGTGGCGCTGTTGGCGGCGCTCGACGAGAAGCTCTCGCATCTTCCCGCCGGTCCGTTGCGCGCCAAGCAGGTCCGGGAGGCCGCCCGGGCGGTGCTCCCCAACGCCACGGAGACCCGCATCGTCGTCACCGGAAACTACCGATCGTGGCGTCACTTCGTCGCCATGCGCGCGACCGAACATGCCGACGTCGAGATCCGGCGTCTCGCCGTCGAATGTGTGCGTCAGCTCGCGGATGCCGCACCGAACGCGTTCTCGGACTTCGCGATCACGAAGCTGGCCGACGGCAGTGAGATCGCAGCTCCCACGCTTGCGACCGACCTCTGATCGACCGCTACACCGATCTGTGATCCGTCTTCGGGGGGCGGGCGTGTGTCGAGGCGGCCCTGCCACGCGGTAGCCTTCTGACCATGACCAACGGTGATTCCGCAACTGCTGTCGAGCTTCCGTTCGGCACCGTCGCCACAGCGATGGTGACCCCGTTCACTGCCGATGGCAAGCTCGACGTGGATGCGGGCGTGAGTCTGGCGAACTACCTCGTCGACGGTGGCTGTGACGCACTGGTTCTCGCCGGTACGACCGGCGAATCGCCCACGACGACCGAGAACGAGAAGATGGAGCTGATGCGGGCCGTGCTCGCATCCGTCGGCGACCGCGCCAAGATCATCGCCGGGGCCGGCAGCAACGACACCGCCCACAGCGTCGAGCTCGCCCGCGACGCCGCGCGAGCCGGTGCGCACGGCCTGCTCGTGGTGACCCCGTACTACTCGCGGCCCCCGCAGGCCGGCCTCTACGCCCACTTCGTCGCGGTGGCCGACGCGACCGATCTGCCGGTCATGCTCTACGACATCCCACCTCGATCCGTCGTGCCGATCGAGACCGACACACTGCGTCTGCTCGCCGAGCACCCGCGGATCGTCGCGGTGAAGGACGCCAAGGGCGATCTGAACGCGGGCGCCGAGCTGATCGGTACCACCGACCTGAAGTTCTACTCGGGCGACGACCCCCTGAACCTGCCGTGGCTGTCCGTCGGCGCCGTCGGATTCGTCAGCGTCATCGGCCATCTCGTGCCCGGTCGCCTGCGCGAGCTGCACACCGCTTTCGAAGCCGGCGATCTCGAGCTCGCCCGCCGCATCAATCTGTCGATGGTGCCCATCTATCGCGCCGTCGCTCGGCTGGGCGGCGTGAGCGCCTCGAAGGCCGGCCTGCGGCTGCTCGGCATCGACGTCGGAGAGCCTCGTCTGCCGCAGGTCGCCCCGGTGACCGCGCAGATCGACGCTCTCGCGGCGGATCTCCAGGCTGCGGGGGTGCTGTGATGAGCCGCCCCGCACGCGGCCGGGGCCGCGCCACCCGCAACGCCGGTCCGCCCGCCCGCGTTCCGCGGCGTGTCGCGCAGAACTCGGCGAACCCCCAGCGTCCGGACGCCCGCATCGTCGATCCCACCGAGCGATTGGGTCTGCCGCCGAAGGCTCCTCGCGACGGTCTGCGGGTCGTCGCGCTCGGCGGTATCGGCGAGATCGGCCGCAACATGACGGTCTTCGAGCACCAGGGCCGGCTGCTCGTCGTCGACTGCGGGGTGCTCTTTCCCGAGGACCAGCAGCCGGGCGTCGACCTGATCCTGCCCGACTTCCGGTATATCGAGGACCGGATGGACGACGTCGAGGCGATCGTCCTCACCCACGGCCACGAGGACCACATCGGTGCCGTGCCGTTCCTCCTGCGCCTGCGCCCCGACATCCCGGTCGTCGGGTCCAAGTTCACCCTGGCGCTCGTCGCGGCGAAGTGCCGCGAACACCGCCAGCGTCCCAACCTCGTCGAGGTCGTCGAGGGGCAGACCACCTCGCACGGTCCGTTCGAGTGCGAGTACTTCGCGGTCAACCACTCCATCCCGGACGCGATCGCCGTCGCGATCCGCACCGCTGCGGGCATCGTGCTGCACACCGGCGACATCAAGCTCGACCAGCTGCCGCTCGACAACCGTCTCACCGACCTCGCGGGCTTCTCCCGCCTCGGCGACGAGGGTGTCGACCTGTTCCTCGTCGACTCGACGAACGCCGAGGTCCCCGGCTTCGTCACACCGGAGCGCGAGATCGGCGGAGTGCTCGACACCGTCATCGGCAAGGCCGCCAACCGGGTGATCGTCGCGTCCTTCGCGAGCCACGTGCACCGCATCCAGCAGATCGTCGACGTCGCCGAGCGCTACAACCGGCGTGTGGCGTTCGTCGGCCGGTCGATGGTCCGCAACATGCAGATCGCGCAGGATCTGGGCTACCTGAACGTGCCCGACGGCCTCGAGGTCGACATCGACACCGCCGCGAGCCTGCCCGACGACCGGGTCGTGCTGGTCTCCACCGGTTCGCAGGGCGAACCGCTCTCGGCGCTGTCCCGGATGGCGCGCGGCGAGCACCGGCAGATCAACATCCGGGCCGACGACCTCGTCGTCCTCGCGTCGTCGCTGATCCCTGGCAACGAGAACTCCGTGTTCGCGGTCGTCAACGGCCTGGCCAAGCGCGGCGCGAAGGTCGTCACCCAGCAGAACGCGAAGGTGCACGTCTCCGGTCACGCGTCGGCCGGCGAGCTGCTGTATCTCTACAACGCGGTGCGACCCACCAACGCGATGCCCGTCCATGGCGAGTGGCGCCACCTGCGGGCGAACGCCGCACTGGCCGAGGCCACGGGTGTTCCCCGCGAGCGGATCGTGCTCGCGGAGGACGGTGTGGTCGTCGACATGGTCGACGGACTCGCGGAAATCGTCGGGCGCGTCCCGGTCGGTCACGTCTACGTCGACGGCCTGTCGGTAGGCGACGTGGGCGAGTCCACGCTGTCCGATCGTCTCGTCCTCGGCGAGGGTGGTTTCATCTCCATCTCAGTCGCGGTCGACGCCGCGACCGGCCGTGCGGTGAGCACCCCGGAGGTCTCCGGTCGCGGTTTCTCCGACGACCCGGACGCACTCGACGAGGCGGCGCAGCTCGTCGACAAGGCGCTCAACGAACTCGCTGCCGAAGGGGTCACGGAGACCCATCGCATCGCCCAGGGCATCCGCCGGGTCGTCGGCCGCTGGGTCGCCGAGACCTATCGTCGTCGCCCGATGATCGTGCCCACGGTGATCCCGGTCTCCTGATTGCGGTCCGCGCGGGCCCGCCGAACACGCGGGCTCGCGCGATGGGCGAGGGCAGGAGTGATCGCTAGAGTGGCGGAATGAGCCTCGCCCGAAGCGAACGACATGCCCTCGTCCGCACCATGTCCGAGGTCGGACCCGACGCGCCGACGCTCTGCGGCGACTGGACGGTCCGGGATCTCGCCGCGCACCTGCTCGTCCGCGAGCGCCGCGTGGACGCGATGCCCGGCATCGTCGTCCCGGCCCTGGCCGATCACACGGAGAAGGTGCGACGCTCCGCCACCGACCGACAGTGGGCACACGTGCTCGCCGACGTCGATTCCGGCCCGCCGAAGTGGTCGCCGATGTTCCTGTTCGACGCCGTCGCCAACGCGGCGGAGATGTTCGTGCACCATGAGGACGTGCGCCGCGCGCAGCCCGGATGGGAGCCGCGGACGCTGTCGGCGGACGATCAGGACCAGCTTTGGCGCATCGCGCGGATGATCGGACGCAACAGCTACGGCGGATGCGACGTCACGGTGATCTTCGAGAGGTTCGGTTCCGGCGAGCGGGTCGCCCTGCGCAAGCGCGGTCCGCGCACCGTCGTGCTGCGCGGCGAACCGTCCGAACTCGTGCTGCACGCCTTCGGCCGCGACCAGGTGCGGCTCGAGATCGAGGGCGACGAGTCGGCGGTCTCCGAACTGGCGGGATCGAAACGCGGCCTGTGAGCGCTCGCCCGGACGGCGTGTGACCAGTGCCGCCGACCGGTACCCGTGTTGCTGATGGTTCATGAGAGGTCCGTGCGGCTACCCTGGCGGATATGGCAGGAAAGTCGTCGGGCAGCCGCGGAACGTCGTCTACGACCTCTCGGTCGCGGACGGGGGCGCGGGGCTCGGGCGGCAGCACCTCCCGTGCTCGCAGCGCGGGTGCCTCCACCTCGAAGACCAGATCGACCGCGAAGACGAAGGCGTCCGGATCGACCCGGTCCACCCCTGCGCGCAAGCCGCGCGCCGCGGCCTCGACCGCGAACCGTCGCAGCGGCGGCACCGCACGTCGCGCTCCGGCCGCGAGTCGACGCCCCGCGCCCGCCCGTCCCCGGCGCAGTTCCGGGGGGATCCTCACCGCCGTGGGCCGCACCGTCGGCGCCGGCTGGATGATGACGGCCCGCGCTGTCGGAGCCACGACCCGCACGATGGGTCGCGCCACCGAGATCGAGTCCGGACACCGTCGCGACGGCATCGCGCTCGGATTGATCTCCATCGGTGTGATCATCGCCGGCACGGTGTGGTTCGGCGTCGGCGGCCCGGTGGGGGAGTGGGTCGAGACGGCCGTCCGCGCCATAACCGGTGGTGCGAGCGCGGTCCTTCCGCTCGTCGCGGTCGGCATCGCGGTGACGCTCATGCGCACCGAACCGCATCCCGAGATCCGTCCCCGGCTCGTCGTCGGCGGACTGCTCGTCGGTCTCCCCGCACTGGGCCTGTGGCACGTCGCCTCCGGTTCACCCACCGACGCGGAGGGCCGCTCGGAAGGGGCCGGTTTCGTCGGTGCCGCCGTGGGCGGCCCGCTCACTTCCGGGCTCACCGTCTGGCTGTCCGTGCCGCTGATGCTCCTCGCGGCGGGCTTCGGGATCCTGCTGCTCACCGGCACCACGGTGCGGGAGCTGCCCGAACTGTTCCGCGACTACTTCGGCCTCGGCTACCGCGCCGACGACGAGTACGGCGACTACGACGACGATTACGGCTACGACGAGCCGCCGATGTTCGACGCCGACGGCTACCCGATCGACGAGCCGCCCGCCCCCAAGCGGTCCCGCCGCCGGCGTACCCCGGTGGAGAACTACCCGCCTGACGAGTTCGACGGCGACGCGAAGACCGAGGTGCTCCCGCTGTGGGACGACCGCGCATCCGAACCCGAGGCGCCCGCCTCACCGCCGGCCACACTGGAGGTGCCCTCGGTCGCCGAGACCCCGGCCGCAGCGCCGGCCCCGGCTCCCGCCCGCAAGAAGCCGAAGGCCGCCCCGGTACCCGAGGTCGTCGACCAGACCTCCGAGCCGGAACCGGCCGAGACGTTCGTGCGCGACCGCGAGGTCGACGGCGACTACACGCTGCCCTCACTGGAGTTGCTCACCAAGGGCGACCCGCCCAAGACGCGGTCGGCCGCGAACGACCAGATGATCGAGGCGATCACCGAGGTCCTCGAACAGTTCAAGATCGACGCCGCGGTCACCGGCTTCACCCGTGGCCCGACCGTCACCCGCTACGAGGTCGAACTCGGCCCCGGCGTCAAAGTCGAGAAGATCACCGCGCTCGCCCGCAACATCGCGTATGCGGTTGCGACCGACAACGTCCGGTTGCTCGCACCGATCCCGGGCAAGTCCGCCGTCGGCATCGAAGTCCCCAACACCGACCGCGAACTCGTGCGGCTGTCGGACGTGCTCGCAGCACCGTCGACCCGCCGCGACCATCACCCCCTCGTCATCGGTCTCGGCAAGGACATCGAGGGCGACTTCGTCTCCGCCAACCTCGCGAAGATGCCGCACCTGTTGGTCGCCGGTTCGACCGGTTCCGGTAAGTCGAGCTTCGTCAACTCGATGCTCGTGTCGCTGCTCATCCGCGCGACGCCCGACGAGGTGCGGATGATCCTCATCGACCCCAAGATGGTCGAGCTGACGCCCTACGAGGGCATCCCGCACCTGATCACGCCGATCATCACGCAGCCGAAGAAGGCCGCGGCGGCACTGGCCTGGCTCGTCGAGGAGATGGAGCAGCGCTACCAGGACATGCAGGCCAACCGCGTGCGCCACATCGACGACTTCAACACGAAGGTGAAGTCGGGGGAGATCACCGCACCGCTCGGTAGCGAGCGCGTGTACCGGCCGTATCCGTACATCCTCGCCATCGTCGACGAGCTCGCCGACCTGATGATGACGGCCCCACGCGACGTCGAGGACGCGATCGTCCGCATCACCCAGAAGGCCCGCGCCGCCGGCATCCACCTCGTGCTCGCCACCCAGCGACCCTCGGTGGACGTCGTCACGGGTCTCATCAAGACGAACGTGCCCTCGCGACTCGCGTTCGCGACGAGTTCGCTCACCGACTCGCGTGTCATCCTCGACCAGCCCGGTGCCGAGAAGCTCATCGGTATGGGCGACGGACTGTTCCTGCCGATGGGTGCGGGCAAGCCGATCCGCCTGCAGGGTGCGTTCATCACCGACGAGGAGATTGCAGGGGTCGTCGACTTCGCCAAGAACCAGGCCGAACCCGAGTACAACGAGGGCGTCACCGCCCCGAAGGCCGGCGACAAGAAGGACGTCGACCCCGACATCGGCGACGACCTCGACGTCTTCCTGCAGGCCGTCGAACTCGTCGTCACGAGCCAGTTCGGTTCGACGTCGATGCTGCAGCGCAAGCTCCGCGTCGGCTTCGCCAAGGCCGGTCGCCTGATGGACCTGATGGAGACCCGAGGCGTGGTCGGGCCGAGCGAGGGCAGCAAGGCCCGCGAGGTGCTGGTCAAACCCGAGGAACTCGATGGCCTGCTGTACTCGATCCGTGGCGGCGGGGATCCGGTGGAAGTGCCTGCCGCAGAGCAGTGAGACATACCCGTTCGACCGGCCGTCCCTGTTGCCTTCCGGCGGGAAGTGACGATGTGTGGCACAATCGTGGGAGCTGTGGAGGGGAGTATCCCCAGATCCGCGGCGGTCTCGTCAACACGTTCGGCACCGATGCCGTCCCGGGGCCGTCGGTCCGGCGATAGTCCGGGCGGGAGAGACCTCCGGCAGGTACGCATACCTACCGGAAGGCCTATGTGCCCATGCACGTAAACCTGACTACCTGGCTGATCACGATCGCCGTCATCATCGGGTTGTTCATCTTCGACTTCTTCGCCCACGTCCGCAAGCCGCACGCGCCCACACTGCGCGAATCCGGTTTCTGGTCGGCCGTCTTCGTCGCCATCGCGATCCTCTTCGGCGTGATCGTCTTCGCGGTCTGGGGACCGACCTACGGCGGTGAGTACTTCGCCGGCTACATCACCGAGAAGGCGCTGTCGGTCGACAACCTCTTCGTGTTCGTCATCATCATGGCCACCTTCGCGGTGCCCCGTGAGTACCAGCAGAAGGTCCTCACCATCGGCATCGTGCTGGCGCTGGTCATGCGCGGAGCCTTCATCGCGGTCGGTGCCGCGGCGATCAACGCCTACAGTTGGGTGTTCTACCTGTTCGGCTTCTTCCTCATCTACACGGCGGTCAAGCTCATCCGCGACCACGGTGAGGACCCGCAGGCCATCTCGGAGAACCGGATGGTCAAGCTGGCCCGGAAGTTCCTGCCGGTGCACGACGAGTACGACGGCGACCGCCTCGTCACCCGCATCGACGGCAAGAAGTTCGTCACGCCGATGCTGCTCGCGCTCGTCGCGATCGGCTTCACCGACATCCTCTTCGCGCTCGACTCGATCCCCGCGATCTACGGTCTGACCAACGAGCCGTACCTGGTGTTCACTGCGAACGCCTTCGCGCTGATGGGCCTGCGCCAGCTGTTCTTCCTCATCGGCGGTCTGCTCGAGCGGTTGGTCTACCTGTCCTACGGACTGTCGATCATCCTCGCGTTCATCGGCGTGAAGCTGGTGCTCCACGCCCTGCATGAGAACACGCTCGGCTGGATCAACGGCGGCGAGCACGTCGCCGTCCCGGAGATCTCCACCGGCGTGTCCCTGATCGTGATCGTCGGAGTGCTGGCCGTGACGACGGTGGCCAGCCTGCTCAAGACGCGCGGTGAGAAGGAATCCGTCAGGAGTTGAACACGCCCATCACCGGGTTCCACCCGGTGATGCGCACGGCATCGACGAGGTCGCGCTGCGCGAACGGGTCCTGGGCCATCAGTTGGCGCGCCGCGGCCTCGTCGGCCACGTCGACGAGGATGAGCGCACCCGAACCGTCGGTCCACGGGCCGGTCGCCCGCACGATGCCCTGTTCGACGAGATCGCCGAGCCATGCTCGGTGCTTCGGGCGGTGCTCGTCGCGCGCCGAGGCGGTCGCATCCGAATAGGTGTACTCGACGGCGAACAGGGCCATGCGGGCCTCGCTTTCGTGGGTCTCGATCAGAGGGTGAGGAGCATCCGGGTGTTCCCGAGCGTGTTCGGTTTCACGTAGCTCAGGTCCAGGAACTCCGCGACGCCCGTATCGTACGACCGGCACATCTCCGCATAGACCTCGGCCGTCACCGGAGTCCCCTGGATCTCCGTGAAACCGTGCCGCGCAAAGAACTCCACCTCGAAGGTGAGCACGAACAGTCGTTCCAGCTCGAGTTCGCGGGCGACCTCGATGAGGCGCTCGACGATCAGGTGACCTGCGCCGTGGCCCTTGACGGACGGGTCGACGGCCACGGTGCGCACCTCGCCGAGATCCGACCACAGCACGTGCAGGGCCCCGCACCCGACGACCCGACCCCCGAGTTCGGCCACCCAGAACTCCTGGACGGCCTCGTACAGGGTCACCAGATTCTTCTCGAGCAAAATCCTGCCCGCATAGATGTCGATGAGCCGCTTGATCTCGGGCACGTCGGAGGTTCGGGCGCGCCGTACGACCATTCGATCGTTCGAGTCGTGGTTCGTCGGCGGTGTCGTCATGCGGTGAACAGTAGCGCGTGCGGCTACCGATATTGTGGGGCACATGAGCACGCCCCGCCAGCATGTCACCGCGTCGGGCGGGAGCGGCGCCGCACCGGGACCGCACGCCGGGAGCCCGCACGATCCGGTGCCGTTGTGGAACATCGCCAACATCTTGACGGTGGGTCGGATCGCGTTGGTACCGGTCTTCCTGGTGCTGCTCTTCGTCGGCGACGGGCACGACATCGGGTGGAGGCTCGCGGCGACCGGAGTCTTCGCGATCGCCGCCATCACCGACCGGATCGACGGTCAACTCGCGCGAAAGCACGGTCTCGTCACCGATTTCGGCAAACTCGCCGATCCTATCGCCGACAAGGCCCTCATCGGTGCCGCGCTGGTCGGGCTGTCGATGCTCGGTGACCTGTCGTGGTGGGTCACCGGGATCATCGCTGCTCGGGAGCTGGGGATCACCGCCCTGCGGTTCGCCGTGCTCCGGCACGCCGTGATCCCGGCGAGTCGCGGTGGCAAGCTCAAGACGCTGGTGCAGACGCTCGCCATCGGTGTCTACCTGCTGCCGCTGCCCGAATCGGTGGCGCCGGTGGCGATCGGCCTGATGATCCTGGCGGTCGCCCTGACGGTGGTGACGGGACTCGACTACGTGGTCCAGGCGATCCGGCTGCGTACCGGGGTGCGCCGGAGCGAGAGCGAGACCGCCCGTGCGGAGGACGTCCCGAGGGTGGACGTCCTGGGGGTGGACGTCGCGGGGGTGGACGTCGCGGGGGTGGACGTCGCGGGGGAGGGCGCCGCGGGGGAGGGCGCCGCTGCCCAGGACACGCCGGGCGACGGCCGCACGGTGGGCGAGGACGCCCGGTAACCACGGGGCGGGACATGCGGGATCCGGCTCGGTGCGGTCGACACCGCTGTGTCGGGACTACGCTGTGTCGGGACTACTCGGGCGTCTGCAACCGCCGTCGGCGTTGTAATGTCTGGACACCGCGGTATCGAGGTCCGATCGAGCTGCGGGAACCTCGCAGCGTCGTCGTGCGTTGACGAGGTGTCGGCACGACGGACGAAGGAGGATGGGATGGCGCTGTTGTTGCGTGAGGCACTCGGTGACAGCCTTCGGCGCACCCGTGTTTCGCAGAGCCGCACCCTGCGCGAAGTCTCCAGCAGCGCCCGGGTCAGCCTCGGCTATCTCTCGGAGATCGAGCGCGGCAGGAAGGAGGCCTCGAGCGAACTGCTCGCGGCCATCTGCGATGCACTGGAGGTCCCGCTGTCCGACGTGCTGTTCGATGTGAGCGGTCTGCTGGCGGACGGCCTCGACCGTCGCACGGACATGGAGACCACCGCAGCCGACACGGCACCGGCCGAGCGGTCCGACGACGGCGCCACCGCCGAGCCCGGGTTGCTCGCGCAGGAGCCGCGCATGGTGATCCCTGCACCCGCCGCACAGGCGCTGGCAGCCGCCTAACATGGATCACGAACCGTGCCGGTCTCGCCGGATACGGTCGTAAGCGACATCGAGCCGGGGCGTGGTGCGTGCACGGACCCGGCCGGGGCAGGTGGGTCGTCGGGGGTAGCAGCGGACCGGCGATCTTCGAACCGGGGCGCGAGGGCCGCGTACCGGGTCGCGTTCGGCGCGGCGTACCAGATGGAGGCAGGATCACACCCATGGCTAATCCTTTCGTCAAGGGCTGGAAGTACCTGATGGCGCTTTTCAACTCGAAGATCGATGAGAAGGCCGATCCGAAGGTCCAGATTCAGCAGGCGATCGAGGACGCGCAGCGTCAGCATCAGGCACTCTCGCAGCAGGCGGCCTCCGTTATCGGTAACCAGCGTCAGCTCGAGATGAAGCTCAACCGTCAGCTGGACGAGGTGGAGAAGCTCAACGCGAGTGCCCGCCAGGCCGTCATGATGGCCGACCAGGCCACGGCGGCGGGCGACACCGAGAAGGCGATCCAGTACACGAACGCGGCCGAGGCCTTCGCGGCACAGCTCGTCACCGCCGAGCAGTCCGTCGAGGACCTCAAGGTGCTGCACGACCAGTCGCTCCAGGCCGCCGCGCAGGCCAAGAAGGCCGTCGAGCAGAACGCCATGGCGCTGCAGCAGAAGGTCGCAGAGCGCACGAAGCTGCTCAGCCAGCTCGAGCAGGCCAAGATGCAGGAGCGCGTGAGCGAGTCGCTGCGTTCGATGGATTCGACCCTCGCAGCTCCGGGCACCACTCCGAGCCTCGATGCCGTCCGCGAGAAGATCGAGCGTCGCTACGCCAACGCTCTCGGTTCGGCCGAGCTCGCCCAGAACTCGGTGCAGGGCCGCATGCTCGAGGTTCAGCAGGCCACCGTCCAGATGGCCGGTCACAGCCGACTCGAGCAGATCCGGGCGTCGATGAAGGGCGAGGCGCTTCCGGGCACCCCCGCCAACCCTGCCGTCGACACGCGCAAAGAGCCCCCGAACGCTGCCGGTACCACCGGCCGCTGATCCGCACGCCTCGGAACTGATCCGCCGTGAACGTCTCCGGAGACGACCGGACCGGGAACATCCCCGGTTCGGTCGTCTCTGCGTTCCGCGATGCCACCGGCAACGCGATGGAGGCCGCGCGCCGCTGGCGCGATCCCGCCGCCCGCTTGCGGCGTAAGAAGCGTCGCGCGCGTCGGCGTGCCAGTTTCTTCGGTGCCGGCTCGGGCACCACGGCGATCGGCACCGCGACCCTGGCCGTCGCGTCGGCTCCCGAATGGACGCTCGTCGCGGCCGGGGGAGCGACGGCGGCTCTCGCAGTGCCTGCCGTCCTCGCCGTCCGTACCTTCCGTCGCCTCGATGCGGTGCCGCTGCCCCCACCGCCGCCGCGCCGCCGGTCGCTGCCACCGGCCGGTTCGGTCGCCCGCGCCCCGATGGAACGCCTCGCGGCGAACGAGGAGAGCCTGCGGCGCCTGCTCGGTGTGCTCGTGCGGTCGAACTCCGTGGCCCCCGACGACCTCACCGAGATCGACGACGCGGCCCGCGCAGCCGCATCCGCACTCGATGCCGTCGTCGAGGACGTCGTTGCCCTCGAATCCGCCGCGCAGGGCAGTGCGGCCGCCAAGACCCATCTGTCCGCGGCCATCGTCGACGCGGGCGAGCGTCTCGGGACGGGTGTCGACCAGTTCGAGGAACTCGTCGCCGCCGCAGCACGCCTCGCCGCGACCGCCGAGGGTAACCGGTCGCTGGCGATGCTCGACCAGCGACGCGCCGAACTGATCGCCACGTCCGACAAACTCGAGAGCTGGGCGCAGTCCTGGCGCGAGTTGGGGCAGATCGAGCAGCGTTACCGCCCCTGAGGGGTGGAACACCCCCATCATCGACACCGCGAGCCGAACACGTCGGTCGTCGACACCTCTCAGTCGTCGACACCGCGAGCGGCGAGGGCCTCGCCCATCGCCTCCGCGGTGCGCAGGGCTCCCACCACCACCGGAACCACCAGCGCCCGCAACGAGAATCCGAGACCGCGCGCCTTGCGTGCCTCGGTCACGCGGGTGACCACGGTGCCGATCAGCGGGATCGCGCGGACGGTCATCACCAGCACGAGTCCCACCCGGTCGGGATCGACCCCGACGCGCGCGAGGGGACGGGCCGCCCGCACGATCGCGTCGAGCATGTCGGTGGTCCGCGTCGTGAGGGTCACCAGGGCGGCCAGGGCGACCGCCACGAGCAGCGACCCGCAGATCACCACCGCCCGTTCCCACCCCGCCACGAGCACCTGGAACGCTGCAATGATCGCCAGCATCCACACCAGCGGCCGCAGCTGCACAACCGCCAGACGCGGAGGTATGCGCGCGGCCGCATACGCGAGCACGGCCAAGGCCAGGGCGGGAAGCACCTGCCAGGGTTGCCGGATCCACAGGGTCAGCGCAAGGATCAGTGCTGCGACCGCGAGCAGCTTCGCTCCCGCCGGAAGCCGGTGCAGGACGGAGCGTCCGGGATGGTAGAGGCCGAAGGTGTTCACCCGATCAGATTCCGGTAGAACGCGAGCGCGGACGCCGGTTCGTCGTCGGCGACGACCCGCCCCGAGTCGACCACCAGCACACGATCGAAGTCCACGAGGAGTTCGAGATTGTGGGTCACCGCGATCACCTGCTGCGGAAGGCTCGCGAAGGTGCGCGCGATGAGCTTCGTATTGCGCAGGTCGAGCAGGGTCGTCGGTTCGTCCGCGACGAGCACCGCCGGGTCGGTCACCATGATCGCGGCGAGCGCGAGCAACTGCTTCTGGCCGCCCGAGAGCAGGTGGCTGGGGTGGTCGTGATGCCCCGCGAGCCCGAAGTCGGCGAGGACCTGCCGTACCCGGGCTTCGCGTTCCTCTTTGCCGAGTCCGCTGCGTCGCAGCGAGAAGGCGACGTCCTCGGCGACCGTCGGCATGACGATCTGATGGTCCGGGTCGGTGAAGACGAATCCGACCTTCTTGCGGACCTCCCGGCCCTTGCGCGCCGTGTCGAGGCCGTCGACGGTCACCGAGCCGGACGACGGGACGAGCAGGCCGTTGATCATGCGCGCCATCGTCGACTTGCCGCTGCCGTTCGCTCCGACGATGCCGACGCGTCGTTCGGTGAGGACCACGTCGACCCCGTCGAGGACGGTGCGGTCGCCGTAGGCGTGCCGCACCTCCCGGAATCGGATCTCGCTCATCGACGGTCGGACGGCGTCAGTGCGCGGGATCCGCAGCGGGGCGGTGCGCGATGCGCGGTGCCGCCAGTGCGGGATAGGCGCGATGCACCTGGGCGGCGACCGCTGCGGCGACGACCGCCTTGGCCAGATCGCCCGGCAGGAAGGTGACGTTGGCCGCGGCGGCGGCCCACACCGTGAGATCCGTGCGCAGGACCATGCCTGCGATACCGAAGGCGTAGAGGACGACGATGCCACCGAGGACGTTGACGGCCACACCGGGCAACGTGCGGTATCGCGGCAGCATCTTCATGCTCAGCCAGCCGATCACGGCGACGGCAGGGATCCAGCCGATGAGGAAGCCCACCGTGGGACCTGCCAGCGAGGTGAGGGTCGTGCGCCCGCCGGCGAGTACGGGCAGCGCCAGCCCCAGCACGATCACGGTGAGCACCGACAGGACACCTTTGCGTGCGCCGAGCAGTGCACCCGCGAGCATCACGCCCAAGGTCTGCAGCGTGATGGGCACGCCGGACGATCCGATACTGATCTGACCGGGCAGTCCCAGGGCGATGATCAGGGCGGCGAAGACGGCGATCTGCGCGAGGTCGCGCGCGGGGATACGGGGGGACGAGGACACGGTTACTCAGCCTTCTGGTATGGACGGCGAACCCGTAGAGCCTAAGCCGTACCGGCGTGCCGCGGGTCACCGACCCGTCTCCGGGTGCCCGTGGGCCACACCGGGGTGCGCCTCCGGGTGTCCCCTGATCTTTCCCTGATATCTGCGCTGACCTGCTGTTTTTCATTGCTCGAGCTGTCAGGATCGAGGCGTACCGAGCAAATGGAGTCCGACTCGGAAGAGGTCGGCATCGAGGGTGGGAGTACCCAATGTTCTGGAAGATCGTAGGAATCGTCGCGGTGGTGTGGGTCGGTCTCGCCGTCCTCGGCGCCCTGCTCGACAACCTGTTCGGCTTTCTCGTACTCGGCGCCGTGATCTTCGGCGGATACCTGCTGTACAAGGCAGTATCGGGAGGTGACAAGCACGACCTGACACGTCTGTAGACGAAGGGGGCAGCTGTGGAGGCGGTACCGGAGAACTGGCAACGCGGACTCGTCGTCGTCGCCCACCCGGACGACATCGAATACGGCGCGGCGGCGGCGATCGCGCGGTGGACCCGACAGGGCAAGGAGATTTCCTACGTTCTGGCCACCAGTGGCGAGGCGGGCATCGCCGGTCTGCCGCCCGAGAAGAGCGGGCCGGTGCGGGAATCGGAGCAGCGCGAGTCCGCGCGGATCGTCGGAGTGGATACCGTCGAGTTCCTCGGGCACCCGGATGGTCGACTCGTCCCGAGTCTCGATCTCCGTCGCGACATCGCTTCCGCCATCCGACGTCATCGTCCTGAGATGGTGGTCACGCTCGCGTTCGGGCTGTCGCCCCGGCCCGGCTGGGTCAACAGTGCCGACCATCGGGCGCTCGGGATCAGCGTCCTCGACGCCGTCTCCGATGCCGCGAACGAATGGATCTTCCCGGAACTCACCGAACGCGGTCTGGAACCGTGGCACGGCGTGCGATGGGCTGCCGTGTGTCCGGGTTCGCCTCCGACCCACGCGGTGGACGTGACCGATACGGTCGAACTGGCAGTCGAGTCCCTCGCGGCGCACCGTCTGTACCTGCAGGCTCTCGACGACAGGCCGGTGGAGGCACAAGCGCGCGAACAGGTGGAGCGCGCATCGGCGCCGCTGCCGGGATTCGCTGCCGAGCGCGCCTCCGGGTTCGAGTTGTACACCTTCGCGGGATAGGAAGCGTCCCGCCGTCGGTGGCCTGTGGCAGGCTGTGCGCGTGCGAGTGGCGGTGGTGGCCGGGCCCGATGCGGGTCATGCGATTCCGGCGATCGCGTTGTCGCTGCGGCTCGCGGATGCCGGGCACGACGCGGTCGTCCTCACGGGCGAACGATGGCTCGGCCTCGAGCTGCCCGGCGTGACGTTCGCTGAGTTGAAGGGGCTGGCGCCCCGGCTCGGGGACGACGACGGCGACGCGGGGGCGAAGATCCACGCCCGCGCCGCCCATATCGCGAGCGAGATGCTCCCGGATCTCGGAGCCCTGCTACCCGACCTCGTCGTGGCGGACGTGCTCACCGCCGGCGGAGGGATGGCCGCCGAGCGCCTGGGGATCCCGTGGGTCGAGCTCTCGCCGCACCCGTTGTACCTGCCGTCGCGCGGGCTCCCGCCGATCGGCAGCGGTCTCGATGTGGGCAGGGGCGTGCGGGGCCGGTTGAGGGACGCCGCGTTGCGAGCGATGACCGCGAGATCGCTGCGGCAGGGGGAGCGCGAGCGTTCTGCCGCACGCGTCGGGATCGGTCTGCCGGCGCGCGATCCCGGGCCCCGGGCCCGGCTGATCGCCACCCTGCCGGCACTCGAGGTGCCACGTCCCGACTGGCCCGGGCACGCGCACGTCGTCGGTCCGCTGCTGTGGGAACCCACCGTGGAGATCCTCGATCCGCCGCCAGGGGACGGACCTCTCGTGATGGTCGCGCCGTCGACCGCGGTCACCGGCGTGACCGGGATGGTCGAGACGGTCTGCGACGCACTCGACGGGGCCGGGATGCGGGTCGCCGCGACGATGCTCGACCCTCCGCCGCAGTCGCTCCCCAGCTGGGCCGTCTCGGGTCGCGGCAGGCAGGACGTCCTGCTCCGGCAGGCCGATGTCGTCGTGTGCGGGGGTGGGCACGGGATGCTCGCCAAGACGCTGAGTGCGGGGGTTCCGGCGGTGATCGTTCCCGGGGGCGGCGACCAGTGGGAGCTGGCGAACCGCGCCGCACGGCAGGGGAGTGCGGTGGTGGTGCGTCCGCTCGACGCGGATGCGGTCCGCTCCGCGATCGACACCGTGCTGTCGTCGCCGGACTTCGCCGCCGCGGCTCGTGCGGCCGCGGACGGTGCCGGCGACGTGGAGGATCCGGTCGCGGTGTGCGAGGCCGCAGCGGACTGACTGTCGTGCCACACCGCGCGCGACTACCGTGGTCGGGGTGCGGTTGACGGAGTTCTACGAGGTGGTCCGGGACGAGTTCGGACAGATGCACGGCGATGCCCTGCTGCGCGATCACGTGCTGCTTTCGCTCGGTGGACGGACGGCGGCCGAGGCGATCGAGGCGGGACAGGAGCCCCGGGAGGTATGGCGCGCTCTCTGCGACGAGTTCGACGTCCCACCCGTGCGGCGGTAGCCGCGGAGCCGGTCGGGGCTGTTCCCGACCGGAATCGGTGCAGGAGTAGATGCCGGAATCGATTTTCTGTCCGACCGGGATGAGACCATTCCTGGCGTACACGAAGCGACCGGATTTCGAACACGTGTTCGGCTATGCTGGGAACGCCGGGTGGGTTGTCCACAGGTGGTGATTCCATCCACAGATACGGCGTTTCCGCGGTCGCGACAGCGAACTTGTCGGTGCCGGGTTCTAACGTCGTCGACAACAAGGACGAGATTCTATTAAGGGGACCAAGATGGCAGCACAGGCTCACGACCGCGAGAAGGCGCTCGAGCTCGCCCTCGCGCAGATCGACAAGAGCTTCGGTAAGGGCTCGGTGATGCGCCTGGGCGAGGACGTCCGTCCGCCCATCGCAGTCATTCCCACCGGGTCGATCGCACTCGACGTGGCTCTCGGTATCGGCGGCCTGCCACGCGGGCGCGTCATCGAGATCTACGGCCCGGAATCCTCGGGTAAGACGACGGTGGCCCTCCACGCGGTCGCCAACGCGCAGGCCGCCGGCGGCATCGCGGCGTTCATCGACGCCGAGCACGCCCTCGATCCGGACTACGCGCGCAAGCTCGGTGTCGACACCGACGCCCTGCTCGTGTCCCAACCCGACACCGGTGAGCAGGCCCTCGAGATCGCCGACATGCTCATCCGCTCGGGTGCGCTCGACATCATCGTCATCGACTCGGTCGCGGCGCTCGTGCCCCGCGCCGAGATCGAGGGCGAGATGGGCGACAGCCACGTCGGTCTCCAGGCCCGCCTGATGAGCCAGGCACTGCGCAAGATGACCGGTGCGCTCAACAACTCCGGCACCACCGCGATCTTCATCAACCAGCTGCGCGAGAAGATCGGCGTGATGTTCGGCTCGCCCGAGACCACCACGGGCGGTAAGGCGCTGAAGTTCTACGCCTCCGTGCGTCTGGACGTGCGCCGGATCGAGACGCTCAAGGACGGCGGCGACGCGGTGGGCAACCGCACCCGCGTGAAGGTCGTCAAGAACAAGGTCTCGCCTCCGTTCAAGCAGGCCGAGTTCGACATCCTGTACGGCCAGGGCATCTCGAAGGAGGGCTCGCTCATCGACATGGGTGTCGAGCAGGGCTTCATCCGCAAGTCCGGCTCCTGGTACACCTACGAGGGCGACCAGCTGGGGCAGGGCAAGGAGAACGCCCGCAAGTTCCTGCTCGAGAACACCGATGTGCGCGACGAGATCGAGAAGAAGATCAAGGAGAAGCTCGGCATCGGTGCCGTTCTCACCGATCCGAGTGATGTCGAGGAGCCGGTCGACTTCTAGTCACCGCCCACGGGGGCACGGACGCACGTCGTCCGTGCCCCCGTGGCGTATCCGCACCCGGCCGCGCTGTCGGTGCGTCCGGCTACTGTGCGCGTCATGGACGACTCCGAGGAACGACGCCCCGATGCTCGGCGCGAACGACGCGGACGGCGGCGCTCGGCTCGCACCGAGCAGGAACTGCCCGGCGGCGGCACCGAAGCGCAGGCCAAGGACGTCTGTCTCCGTCTGCTGACCGATCGGGCACGCAGCCGATCCGAGCTCGCGACGAAGCTCGAGCAGAAGGGGTTCGCGTCCGACGTCGCCGAACGTGCCCTCGACCGTCTCACCGAGGTCGGGTTGATCGACGACGCGGATTTCGCCAACCAGTGGGCACGTTCACGGCATCTGCACGCGGGGAAGGGTAAGCGCGCGATCGCACTCGAACTGCGCCGCAAGGGAATCGACGCCGACGACGCGGCGGCTGCCCTCGAACAGATCGACACCGCCGACGAACGGGAACGGGCGGTCGAACTGGTCCGCAAGAAGCTCCGCACCCAGCCGCCGCTGCCCACCGAAGGGGATCGGCGCGAGATCGCGGCCGAACGCGACAAGTTGGTGCGGCGGCTGGTCGGGATGCTGGCCCGGCGCGGCTACGCGCAGGGGATGGCGTTCGATGTCGTGCGGGAAGAACTCGCGACGTTCGGTGCCGACGCGAGCGACCTCCCACACGACTGAGCCCGACTGCGAAACGCCTGGGCTCGACTGCGAACTTCGCAACCGCAGTGCTGCTGTTACTTGCGGCCCTCGCCGCTCAGGTCCAGGCCTGGCACCGACATCGTGGGCATCGTCTGCGGCTCTTCGGCCGCCACAGCACCCTTCTTCCGCTTCCCGGATCGCAGACGCTTCTCGAGCCAGATCGCGAACTGTGTCAGCGCACTGTTGAGGATGATCATGATCGCCGCGACCACCAGCAGCGACGGCAGGTAGTTCTGGAAGAACGCGCCGAGCTGCTGGCCGGAACGCACCACTTCGACATAGCCGATGAGGTAGCCGAGCGCGGAGTCCTTGAGCGCGATCACCATCTGCGACACGATCGCCGGGAGCATGACCGTCACGGCCTGCGGCAGCAGGATCAGTCGCATGAGCTGGTTCTTCCGCATACCGATCGCGTAGGCGGCCTCGCTCTGACCACGCGGAAGCGATCGGATGCCCGCGCGCACGATCTCGGCGATGACCGAGCCGTTGTACAGGGTCAGGCCGGTGATGACCGCCGCGAGCGCGAGATATCCGGACTTGAAGACGCGGTACTCGGCGAACACCTGGTAAGCGAAGATCATCAGGATCAGCACCGGGACGGCGCGGAACAACTCGACGATCGTGCCGGCGATCCAGCGGACCCACCGGTGGTCGGACAGACGCGCGATACCCAGGACCGTGCCGAGCACGAGTGCCAGCACGATCGACGCGACGGCCGCGATGATCGTGCCGCGGATGCCGGGCAGCAGATAGGTGGTCCAGCTGGACGATTCGACGAACGGCTCCCACTTGGCGGCCGTCAGCTGTCCGTTGGCGTCGAGCGCGCGGTAGACGATCCAGCCGACCAGGACGAGGAGCGCGACCACGACCACCGACAGGATCCGGTAGAGCGCCTTGGCGCGGGGCCCGGGTGCGTCGTAGAGAACGGTTCCGTGTGCACTCATCGGGCGACCTCGTATCGCTTGCTGAGCCGGCCGAAGAGCAGGCCGGTGGGAAGGGTGAGGATGACGAATCCGAGCGCGAAGATGCCACCGACGACGAAGATGGCCGCTTCGTTCTCGATCATCGTCTTCATCAGCAGCGAGGCCTCGGACACGCCGATGACGGAGGCGATCGTCGAGTTCTTGGTCAACGCGATGAGCACCGAACCGAGCGGGGCGATGACCGCGCGGAAAGCCTGGGGGAGGACGATCAGGCGCAGATTCTGGCTGAAGGTCAGACCCAGCGAGCGGCCGGCCTCCGACTGTCCGAGCGAGACCGTGTTGATGCCCGAGCGGAGCGACTCGCACACGAAGGCCGCCGTGTAGACGCTCAGGCCGAGCACAGCGAGTCGGAAGTTGTTGTCCACCAGGAAGGTCGGCGACGACTCGGAGGCCAGCTTGATGCCGAGCGTCTGGGACAGACCGAACAGGCAAAAGATGATGATGAGGGTCAGCGGGGTGTTCCGGAAGATCGTCACGTAGGCGGCGCCGACGGCACGCGCCACCGGGATGGGGGACACGCGCATCGCGGCGAGGATCGTTCCGAGGATCAGTGCACCGATCGCCGAGATGACGGTCAACTGGATCGTGGTCCAGAACGCGTCGAGTAGCTGGCTGCTGTACTTGCTCAACAGATCCACAGGTCACTCCGGGATCGAGGGGACGGGTGGGAGTCCGGAACGGTCCGGCCGGTCCGTGAGATTACGGACCGGCCGCACCGCCGGACGTGACGGGTGGTACCCGTACTCGGTGACGATCGACACTCAGTAGCGATCGACGCTCGGCTGCTCCGGGAGCTCGTAGCCCGAGGCGCCGACCGTCTCCTGGAATGCGGCCTCCCACGCACCGCTGGCGATCATCTCCTCGATCGCGTCGTTGATCGCATTGCGCGACTCGTCGTCGCCCTTGGCGAGACCGATGCCGTAGCGCTCGGTGGTGAACGGCTCACCGACGACCTTGAAGTCGCCCGGGCTCTGCGCGGCGTAGCCGGCGAGGATGATGTCGTCGGTGGTCACCGCGTCGACCGCGCCGTTGCGCAGCGCCTCGACACACAGCGAGTAGGTGTCGAACTCCTGGAGCTGGACGTCCTGCGCGTAGTTGTCCTTCACGTTCTGGGCCGGGGTCGAACCCGCCACCGAGCACAGGCGCTTGCCGCCGTTGAGCGAGTCGGGTCCGGTGATCTCGGTGTCGTCCGCGCGCACGAGGAGCGACTGGCCCGCGATGAAGTACGGGCCGGCGAAGTCCACCTTCTCCTTGCGGGAATCGGTGATCGAGTAGGTCGCGACGATGTAGTCGACCTCACCGTTCTGGATGAGGGTCTCGCGCTGGGCGGACGGAGCTTCCTTGAATTCGATGTTCTCCTCGGACACACCGAGCTGACCGGCGACATACTTGGCGACCTCGACGTCGAACCCGCTGAACGAACCGTCCGGGTTGCGCAGGCCCAGGCCCGGCTGGTCGAACTTGATACCGACCGTCAGGGTGCCGTTCTCCGCGGACTGCGAGACACTGCGCGTCTCGTCGCCACCGCACGCCGTGGCGACCACTGCCACGGCGACGGCGCCGATGCCCAGGCGGATGGAGCGGGACAATTTCATCGAATACCTCCGGTGCGGTTCGGAACTACGTCCGACGGACCGGGTGGCCCGTCGGGGCGGGAATCGAGTCAGTGACTGAGGATCTTGCCGAGGAAGTCCTTGGCGCGATCGGATTTCGGTGCGGTGAAGAAGGTCTCGGGATCGGTGTCCTCGACGATGCGACCGTCGGCCATGAACAGAACGCGGTCGCCGGCCTTGCGGGCGAATCCCATCTCGTGGGTGACCACGACCATCGTCATGCCCTCTTTCGCGAGGGAGGTCATCACGTCGAGGACCTCCTGGACCATCTCGGGGTCGAGGGCGGAGGTGGGCTCGTCGAACAGCATGACCTTGGGATTCATCGCGAGCGCGCGTGCGATCGCCACGCGCTGCTGCTGGCCGCCCGACAGCTGCGCCGGGTATTTGTCGGCCTGATTGGCGATCCCGACCCGGTCGAGCAGCTGCATCGCCGACTCGCGGACCTTGTCCTTCTTGATCCTGCGCACCTTGAGGGGGCCGAGCATGACGTTCTCGAGGATCGTCTTGTGGGCGAAGAGGTTGAACGATTGGAACACCATGCCGACGTCCGAACGAAGGCGGGCGAGTGCCTTGCCCTCCTCCGGCAGCAGGGTGCCGTCGACGTGGATCTCTCCCGAATCGATCGGTTCGAGCCGGTTGATGGTGCGGCAGAGGGTCGATTTGCCCGAACCCGATGGGCCGACGACGATGACGACCTGTCCTCGCGGAATCTCGAGGTTGATGTCCTGCAGTACGTGCAGGGATCCGAAATGCTTGTTCACCCCGTTCATGGAGATCATGGACGAGCTGGTGTCCGACTTCTCGGACGGACGATCCGTTCCGGCGGCCGCTGATGTCATATCTGCAGACCCTATGCCGTCCGACGCCCGAGACTTCGCATTTCGGGACACCTTCGACACGCGCGTCACGGGATTTTTACTGCACGAGCAGTAACGGATACCTCGACGGGGCACGCGCGGTCGGCGCGAGGAAAGGGGACCCGCCGAGGTGAGATACCCTGAGACGTGTCACTGATCGACGAAGAAGCCCCCCGTACCGGTGCCCGGACCTACGAGGTCCGCACCTACGGCTGCCAGATGAACGTACACGACTCCGAGCGTCTGTCGGGGTTGTTGGAGGACGCCGGCTTCACCAAGGCCGTGCCCGGCGCGTCACCAGATCTGGTGGTCTTCAACACCTGCGCGGTGCGGGAGAACGCCGACAACAAGCTGTACGGCAATCTGAGTCATCTGCGTCCGGTCAAGGACGACAACCCCGACATGCAGATCGCCGTCGGAGGCTGCCTCGCCCAGAAGGACCGCGACACGGTCGTGAAGAAGGCGCCCTGGGTCGACGTGGTCTTCGGCACGCACAACATCGGCAATCTCCCCGCACTGCTCGAACGCGCGCGGCACAATCGCCGTGCCGAGGTCGAGATCCTCGACGCCCTCGAGGCGTTCCCCTCGACGCTGCCCGCCAAGCGCGAGTCGTCGTACGCCGGATGGGTGTCGATCTCCGTCGGCTGCAACAACACGTGCACCTTCTGCATCGTGCCGTCGCTGCGCGGCAAGGAGGTCGACCGGCGCCCGGGTGACATCCTCGCCGAGGTGCAGGCGCTCGTCGACGAGGGCGTGCTCGAGGTGACACTGCTCGGCCAGAACGTCAACTCCTACGGCCGGTCCTTCGCCGATCCGGAGCAGCCCCGCGACCGGGGCGCCTTCGCGTCGCTGCTGCGCGCGTGCGGCGACATCGAGGGCCTCGAGCGGGTGCGCTTCACGTCCCCGCATCCGGCGGAATTCACCGACGACGTCATCGACGCGATGGCGCAGACCCCCAACGTGTGCCCGCAACTGCACATGCCGCTGCAGTCCGGCAGCGACCGGATCCTGCGCGCCATGCGCCGCTCGTACCGCAAGGAACGCTTCCTTGGCATCATCGAGCGGGTTCGGGCCGCGATGCCGCACGCCGCGATCACCACCGACATCATCGTCGGTTTCCCCGGTGAGACCGAGGAGGACTTCCAGCAGACCCTCGAGGTCGTCGAGAAGGCGCGTTTCACCAGCGCGTTCACCTTCCAGTACTCGAGGCGTCCCGGCACGCCCGCAGCAGACATGGAGGGTCAGGTCCCCAAAGCCGTAGTGCAGGAGCGCTACAACCGTCTGATCGCGCTGCAGGAACGCATCACCCTCGAGGAGAACCGCAAGCTCGTCGGCACGGAGGTCGAACTGCTCGTCGCGGCGGGGGAGGGTCGCAAGAACGCCGAGACCGCCCGGATGAGCGGGCGTGCCCGCGACGGCCGCCTCGTCCACTTCCGTCCCGAGGGCGCGATCGACACCGCGGTGCGTCCCGGCGACGTCATCACGATCGTCGTCAGCGACGCCGCGCCGCACCACCTCGTCGCGGACACCCCGATCCTCACGCACCGCCGTACACGTGCGGGCGACCACTTCGAACAGGGCCGGTTGCCCAAGACACCGCCGATCGGTGTCGGACTCGGACTGCCGAGCATCGGCGTCCCCGACCCGCTGCCGCCTCAGATGGGATGCAACGCATGACCACCGACAAGCCGCACGATCACCACGCGACGGGTGACGTACGCGCCGAACTCGAAGCCGCCGAACGGAAGGTGGCGAGCGACATCGACCCGGGCGCCCGGGCGATGTTCGTCGCGATCGCCGTCCTGATCCTGCTGGCGACCTTCAGCCTGCCCCACGCCGGATCCGCCAACGGGTGGGAGGTGCTGTCCTTCGCCCCGGACGCGACCACCGAGGAGATCGGTCTGCCGTCGCGGCTGTTCGTCGGCTTCGCAGTGGTCTTCGCCGGGCTGGGCTCGATTCTCGCGCTCGTCACCCGCAAGTGGGCGTTGGCGTGGGTGTCCCTGGCCGGCTCGGCGGTGACCATCGTCTTCGGCATGCTCGCGATCTGGTCGCGCCAGACCCTGCCCGTCGAGTCGTCCGCCGCGGGCCCGGGATTCGGTCTCGTGATCGGCTGGTTCGCCGTCATGGTGATCGTCTTCCACTGGGCCCGCGTGGTGTGGGCGCGGACCTCGGCCCAGCTCGAGGCCGAGGCCGAGTTGCGGAAGGTCGCAGCACAGCACGAGCGGCCCCGCCTGATGCGCGACGACCCCGAGGCCTGACGCCTCCGGCACGAACACGACGATCCCCCTCTCCCGGACCGGGAGAGGGAGATCGTCCGTCTCGGATGTCGCGGGGTCAGCGCTCGCCGACGGCACCTTCGGCCGCGTCGGCCCACTCGCGCCACTGCGCGGCCTGGGCGAGAGCCTTCGCGGCCTCCTTCGCCCGGCCGGCGGCGGTCGCCTTGGCGGCCTGCTCCTCGAACTGACGCACCCGCTCACGGAACTGGGCCGCACGCGCGAGGGCCTCGGGATCGGTGCGGCGCCACTCGGAATCCGCGGCCTCGCGCACCTTCTTCTCGATGGCCCGCAGACGGCCTTCGAGATCGTGCATGCGCTCGCGCGGCACCTTGCCGATCGCCTCCCACTGGTCCTGCAGCTCGCGCAGGCGCGTCCGGGCACCTTCGAGATCGGCCGACGGGTCGATCGAGGAGGCCACCTCGAGCAGGGCCTCCTTCGCGCGGGCATTCTCCTCGAACTCGGCGTCGCGCTCGGCGTTCGCGGCGTTGCGTGCGGCGAAGAAGACGTCCTGGGCGCCCTTGAACCGCTTCCACAGCTGGTCGTCGGCGTCCTTCGGTGCCCGTCCGGCCGCCTTCCACTCGGCGAGCAGGTCGCGGAAGGCCGCGGCGGTGGCACCCCAGTCGGTGGAGTTCTGCAGCTCCTCCGCCCGGGCGACGAGTTCTTCCTTGCGGCTCTTCGCCGCGGCGCGCTCGCGGTCGAGTTCGGCGAAGTGGGCTCCGCGACGCCGGTTGAACGCCTCGCGTGCCTTCGAATAGCGACGCCACAACACGTCGTCGACCTTCCGGTCGACCCCGCGGATGGTCTTCCACTCCTCGAGGATCTCGCGCAGCCGGTCGCCCGCGGCCTTCCATTGGGTGGATTCGGCGGCGATCGTCTCGGACTCGGCCGCGAGGGCCTCCTTGCGGGCCGTGCTCTCGGCGCGCCGACGCTCCTTTTCCTGCTTGGCGAGAGCCGCAGCCTCCTCGGAGTGCTCGATGATCGCGGTGAGCCGGGCGGCGAGCGCATCGAGATCACCGATGACGGCGGCGGTCGGCAGCGACTCGGCCAGTGCCTCGGCGGCCGCGCGGGTCTTCTTCACGTCGGCGGTGCCGGAGGTCAACCGGGTCTCGAGGATCGCCACCTCGGTGACGAGATCGTCGTAACGGCGTCCGAAGTGCGCGAGGCCCTCGGCGGCGTCGCCTGCCTGCCACGATCCGATGCACCGCTCGCCCTCGCTCGTGCGGACCCATGCGGTGCCGTCCTCGTCGACGCGTCCGAACCGACTCGGATCGCTCGCGGGCACCGCCGGGACGTGGGGGTGCGTCTGGGCCGCGACGGGATGCGGCTTCGGGGGTGCTGCGGTGGAACTGCCGTTCTCTCGGCCCGCGGGGCCGGGCGTCGCAGCATGGGCTCGGGGTGTGGCGGGACCGGGACGCGGGGTCCGCTCCTGCGTCGACTCGCCGGTTCGGTCCTGTGCGTTCGGGTCGCTCATCGATACCTCATCTCTGCCGCGCGGCACGGCTGCCTGGTCGCATGGGTCTACCGCCGGTCGATCCCGGGGCTCCGCGATCGTGTCCGCTCACTATTGAAACAGGTCGTGTCCATGCAGGGCGCCGGGTCCGGTGGACTACGGTTGCCGATGTGTTGACCGCCGCGGCGTTCGTGCCGTCCCCACCGCTGCTCGTCCCCGAGCTCACCGGTCTCGCCGTCTCCGAGACCGACGATCTGCGCGAGGCGGTTCTCGAGGTCGGTCGCAGCCTGTCCGGTGCCGCGGAATGGGTGGTCGTGGGAGCCGAGACGGCCGAACAGACCGTTCCTTCCACCGCGCGCGGAACCTTCCTCGGGTTCGGTGTCGACGTCACGGTGCAGCTCGGTCCTGAGGCCGCCGGTGAACCCGATCCCGCGCTCGCGTTGACCGCGCTGGTGGCCGGCTGGATCCGCGACCGCACGGCACCCGGCACCCACGTGACGACCCACGTGGTGGCCGCCGACGCCGACGCCGCCCACTGCGCCGATCTCGGCCGCGACCTGCGTGCGGAGCTCGACCGCGACGATCTGCCGCGAGCACTGCTCGTCGTCGCGGACGGAGCGACGACCCTCACCGCCAAGGCGCCCGGCGCCTACGATCCGCGCTCGGAGGAGGTCGAGGCGGCCCTGGCCGCAGCGCTCGGCGCCGGCGACACGGAGGTGCTCACGGCGCTCGACCCCGACCTGTGTTCGGACATCAAGCTGACCGGCCGCGCTGCCTGGCACGTCCTGGCGGCCACCCTCGGAGCGCGCCCGCGCTCGGCGTCCGTCACCTACTCCGCCGCGCCCTACGGCGTGGGCTACCACGTGGGGATCTGGACACCGTGAGCGCAGAAAGCACCGGTCCCGCCGACACGCTCGTACCGATCGCGGTGGTGGGCCCCACCGCCACGGGCAAGTCCGATCTCGGACTGGACCTCGCCGAAGCGCTCGGCGGCGAGATCGTCAACATCGACGCGATGCAGCAGTACCGCGGGATGGACATCGGGACGGCCAAGCTGGCACCGGACGAGCGTCGCGGGATCCCGCACCATCAACTCGACGTCCTCGACGTCACCGAGACCGCGACGGTCGCCCGCTACCAGCAGGCCGCGATCGCCGACGTCGAGGCGATCCTCGGCCGCGGCCGCCTCCCGATCGTCGTCGGCGGATCGATGATGTACGTGCAGGCACTTCTCGACGAATGGCAGTTCCCGGCGACAGATCCGCAGGTCCGTGCCAAGTGGGAGGCGGTGCTCGAGACCGAGGGGCCCGCCGCGGTCCACCGGGCGCTGCAGAGCGCCGATCCCGCCGCCGCGGCGACGATCCTGCCCACCGACGGCCGCCGCATGGTCCGCGCGCTCGAGGTCGTCGAGCTGACCGGGCAACCGTTCGCGGCGTCGCAGCCGACGATCGGTGAGCCCCGCTGGGGCACCGTGATCCTGGGCGTCGACCGCGACACCGCCGAACTCGACGACCGCATCGCGCGGCGCACCGACCTGATGTTCGAACGCGGCCTCGTCGACGAGGTGCACGGACTCCTCGAAGTCGGGCTGCGCGAGGGCGTCACCGCACGTCGCGCGATCGGCTACGCACAGGTGCTCGCGTACATCGACGGGGAGTACGACCTCGACCACGCACGCGAGCGGACGTTCATCGGGACCCGGCGCTACGTGCGACGGCAACGCTCGTGGTTCCGCCGCGACCCGCGCATCCACTGGCTCGACGGCGCCGACCCCCACCTGCTCGACGTCGCGTTGCGGGCCGTCCGGGACGCACGCACATCACCGGCCTCACCAGCCCGATAAGGTAGCGCGCATGGAGTTCAGCAAAGGGCACGGAACCGAGAACGACTTCGTGATCCTTCCGGATCCCGACGCCCGCCTGGACCTCGACGCAGGCCGGATCGCCGCCCTGTGCGACCGGCGTCGCGGGCTCGGCGCCGACGGTGTGCTCCGCGTGGCCCGGGCCGGGGCACTGGTGTCGGCCGGCGCGCTCGGAGAACTGCCCGAGGGCACCGACGCCGACGACTGGTTCATGGACTACCGCAACGGCGACGGATCCATCGCCGAGATGTGCGGCAACGGTGTGCGGGTGTTCGCGCACTATCTGACCGCGCACGGGTTCGAGGACCGCCGCGAGTTCGTCGTCGGCAGCCGGGCGGGAGGCAAGCCCGTCACCGTGCACGAGACAGGACCGGTCCTCGGCGAGGTGACCGTGGACATGGGGACGGTGCGCACCCTCGGCGAGTCGGCGGCGACCATCGACGGGCGGGTCTATCCGGGCATCGGTATCGACGTCGGCAACCCGCACCTCGCGTGCGTGGACCCGCACCTGAACGACACGAGCCTTGCCGGTCTCGACCTCACCTCGCCCGGCTTCGACCCGGGCTTCTTCCCGCACGGGGTCAACATCGAGTTCCTGACCCCGATCGCGGCCGGGACGGTCCACATGCGCGTCCACGAACGCGGCGTGGGGGAGACCCGCTCGTGCGGAACCGGCACGGTGGCCGCGGCTGCTGCGGCCCTGCGCTTCGACGGCGCATCCGACGGCGCGGTGCAGGTGCGGATCCCCGGTGGCTCGGTCGAGGTGCGCATCGAGAACGGTCGCGCCTGGTTGCGCGGGCCGTCTGTGCTGGTCGCGACGGGTGAACTCGACGACACCTGGTGGTCGGCGCCGATCTGATCGGCGCCGCTCGGCCCGGCCGGCGCGCACTTGGGTACCCCCCGCGCGGATGCGGCAGAAAAACTCGAATGCACCGATTCGGGCTTCGTGACACCATGGAGGTGTATGACGAACACACAGCGCATGCATCGCGCAACCACAGATGACAGCACTCCGACCGCGTACGACGCATCCGGAGGCTGGACCGCCGAGGATCCGTCCGTCGGCGAGATGCAACTCGAAGACCGTAGCGCGTTGCGGCGTGTGGCCGGTCTGTCCACCGAACTCGAGGACATCACCGAGGTCGAATACCGCCAGCTCCGACTCGAGCGTGTCGTGCTCGTCGGTGTCTGGACGGGCGGAACGGCCGCCCAGGCGGAAGCGAGCCTGGCCGAGCTGGCCGCGCTCGCCGAGACTGCGGGCTCCGAGGTCCTCGAAGGCCTGGTCCAACGTCGTGACCGGCCCGATGCCTCCACCTACATCGGCTCCGGCAAAGCGGACGAACTCCGGGAGATCGTCCTGTCCACCGGCGCAGACACCGTGATCTGCGACGGCGAACTCACCCCCGCCCAGCTCACCGCGCTGGAGAAGGTCGTCAAGGTCAAGGTCATCGACCGGACCGCGCTGATCCTCGATATCTTCGCCCAGCACGCCACCTCGCGAGAGGGCAAGGCACAGGTCTCCCTCGCACAGATGGAGTACATGCTCCCGCGGCTGCGTGGCTGGGGCGAATCGATGTCGCGGCAGGCCGGTGGCCGTGCCGGCAGCAACGGCGGTGTGGGCCTGCGCGGTCCCGGTGAGACGAAGATCGAGACCGACCGTCGCCGGATCCGTGAGCGGATGGCCAAGCTCCGTCGCGAGATCAAGGCGATGAAGGCTGCGCGCGACACCAAGCGCACCCGGCGTCTGCGCAACAAGATCCCGTCCGTCGCGATCGTGGGATACACCAACGCCGGTAAGTCGAGCCTGCTCAACAAGCTCACCGGCTCCGGTGTCCTGGTGCAGAACGCACTGTTCGCGACCCTCGACCCGACGACCCGCCGGTCGGCGCTGCCCGACGGCCGCGAGTACGTGCTCACCGACACCGTCGGTTTCGTCCGGCACCTCCCGACCCAGCTGGTCGAGGCGTTCCGGTCGACTCTCGAGGAGGTCGCCGACGCCGATGTGCTGCTCCACGTCGTCGACGGCTCCGACCCCATGCCCACCGAGCAGATCAAGGCGGTGCGCGAAGTCGTCACCGAGGTGCTCCGCGAATCGGACGCACCGCCGCCGCCGGAACTGATCGTCGTCAACAAGATCGATGCCGCCGACCCGGTCACCCTGACGCAGTTGCGCAGCGCGATCCCCGGCGCGGTGTTCGTCTCCGCGCACACCGGCGTGGGCGTCGAGGAGTTGCAGACCCAGCTCGCGGGTCTGCTCGAGGATCCCGACGTCGAGGTGAAGCTGCTCCTGCCGTACACCCGCGGTGATCTGCTCGCGCGCATCCATTCGGACGGTCAGATCCTCTCGTCCGAGCACGAGGTGGACGGCACGCGGGTGCACGCGAAGGTGCCGGCAGCGCTGGCGTCGGCATTGGTCGACTTCGCGGCCTGATGCGGGTCGTGCGCCGGGCGGCGCTGCTCGCTGCCGTCGCGGCGTTCGTGCCGGTCTCGCACGCCGACGCGCAGGACGCCGGGATTCCGGTCGCGGATCTGCCGACCGAGATGCTGTGCATCCCCGACGATCCCGTGCTCGCCGAACTGTCCGGCCTGGCGACGATCGGCGACCGGCTGTTCGCGACGCCCGATGCCGGGGAGGACGAACGCATCGTCGAACTCGACGGCGATTGCTCGGTGCTGCAACGCGTTCCGTCGCCCGTCGATCCCTACGACGTCGAGGATCTCGCCGCGGGGCCCGACGGCCGGTTGTGGCTCGGGGATCTCGGCGACAACACCCGCGTCCGCGAGACGATCGCGCTCATCTCCCTCGATCCCGACACCGGGCAGGGAGATCTGCATCGGCTGACCTATCCCGACGGTCCCCGCGACGCCGAGACCGTGCTCGTCTCCGCGGCGGGCGAACCGGTGATCGTGACGAAGGCGCTGTTCGGGTCGAGCAATGTCTACCGGCCCGCACGCGGACTCACGATCGACGGCCTGCCCGTCCCAGGACCGGCCGCCCTCGAGAAGGTCGGGGCGCTGGCACTCGGACCGTCGGACACGCCCGGCGGTCCCATCCCCGGGGCGTCCTCCTCGATGATCACCGGCGGTGCGGTCAGCGCCGACGGGACGGTCGCGGCGGTCCGCACCTACACCGACGTCTACCTGTTCCACGTCCCCGACGGCGATCTCGCGGCCGCCCTGGTCGCCGGTCCGCGCTTCCGCATCCCGGTGCCGGACGAACCACAGGGCGAAGCCGTCGCCTTCACCGCCGACGGGGACCTGCTCACCGCGTCCGAGCGCGGCGCGGCAGGCACGGAGAATCCACCGATCCGGATCCGTCGCGGTGCGACGGAACTCTTCGCACCCGCGGACGACGATGCCGCGGACGAGATGTCGTCCGCGGCACTGCCGGTCGTCGGTGCGAGCGTGGCCGCCGGAGTCATCGCCCTCGGGGTGCTCGGACTCGTCGTCCGGCGCCGCGCCCGCCGCTGAGATCAGACGCCGCGACCGCGGCCGAGATCAGACGCCGCGACCGCGGCCGAGATCAGACGCCGCGACCGCGGCCGAGATCAGGCGTCGAGGTCCGCGGCGACCAGCTCCGCGACCTGCGCGAGGACCGCGTCGTCATCGCACGAGATCGTGACCTGCGTGCCCTTTTCTGCGCCGAGCGTCATGATCATCAGGGCCGAACCGGCGTCGACGGGCTCGCCGCCGTCGACCGCGAGGGTCACGGGGACACCGGCCGCGACCACGGCCTCGGCGATGATCCCTGCAGGACGGGCGTGCAGGCCGATGGACGAACCGACGGCAACGGTGGTGCTGGGCATGGGAATCTCCTTCGTGGTGGGGAAGTGCAGGAAGTCGGGTAGATCAGGAGCGTGCCGCTGTGATCAGGAGCGTGCCGCTGTGATCAGGAGCGTGCCGCTACGGGCTGGGGGTTCGCCTCGTCGGCGGCAACCCGGGCGGGACGCGTGATCGACTTGGCGATACTGACCGCGAGTGCGGCGACCACCGTACCGGCTGCCAGTGCGATCAGGAACCACACGACGCGGTCCATCGCGAACAGCACGAACAATCCGCCGTGGGGAGCGGTGAGCGTGACACCCGTCGCCATGACGATGCCGCCGGTCACGGCGCCGCCGAGCATCATCGACGGGATGACCCGGAACGGGTCGGCCGCCGCGAACGGGATGGCGCCCTCCGAGATGAACGATGCACCGAGCAGCCAGGCGGCCTTGCCGTTCTCGCGTTCGGCCGTGCTGTAGAGACGCGGACGCACCAGCGACGACAGTGCCATGGCGAGCGGCGGAACCATACCGGCGGCCATGACCGCCGCCATGATCTCGAGCGAACCGGTGTTGGCGACGTCGAGACCCGCGACCGCGAAGGCGTAGGCGGCCTTGTTGACCGGTCCGCCGAGGTCGAAGCACATCATCAGGCCGAGGATCGCACCGAGCAGCACCGCGGAACCACCGGACAGACCGTTGAGCCAGTCGGTGAGACCGGTCGTGATCGCGGCGAGCGGGCGACCGAGCAGCAGGAACATGAGCCCACCGACGATCAGGCTCGCGAGCAGCGGGATGATCACCACAGGCATCAGGCCACGAGCCCAAGTGGGCAGCGGGATACGGCCGACCCACAGGGCCGCGAAGCCGGCGATGATGCCGCCGACCAGACCGCCGATGAAACCGGCGCCGACGAAGACGGCCACCGCACCGGCGGTGAAGCCCGGAGCCAGACCCGGACGGTCCGCGATCGCGAAGGCGATGTACCCGGCCAGTGCCGGGACGAGGAACGAGAACGCCAACGAGCCGATCTGGTACAGCACCGCACCGAGATAAGTGCCGAGCCCACCCTCGGGAAGGTTGGTGAGCGTGTTGTCGAGGACGATGTCGGCGGCCGAGTCGGTGATGTCGGGACCGGCGAGCAGGAAGCCCAGAGCGATGAGCAGACCACCGGCCGCGACGAACGGGATCATGTAACTCACACCGGTGAGCAGGATCTGCCGCAGCCGGGTACCCCAACCGAGGTCGCTGCCGCTCTCCGACTCACCCGCCGGGGCGCCCGCGGTGCCCTCGACGGTGCGTGCGGACGGATCGGTGGCGGCCCGCAGGGCCTCGTCGACCATGGTGTCCGGTTCGTTGATCGCGCGCTTGACGCCCGATGCGATCACGGGCTTCCCGGCGAACCGTTCGCGGCCCTTGACCCCCACGTCGGTGGCGAAGATGACGGCGTCGGCGCCGGCGATCACGTCGGGGGGCAGGGGAGTGCTGCCGCTCGATCCCTGCGTCTCCACCCGGACCGTCACGCCCGCGCGTTCACCGGCGGCGGCCAGCGCATCGGCGGCCATGTAGGTGTGCGCGATACCGGTCGGGCACGCGGTGACCGCGACGATCGTGCGGCCTCCGGGCTGTTCCGCGCTCTGCGGAGGCGCGACCGCCGGCTTCGCAGCGGCTGTCGGTGACGGCTGTTCCGGCGCTGCGGTCGAGCCGGCAGGAGCGCTGCCCGACGACTCCGGTCGGGGCGGGAGGACGTCCTCGACCAGCGCGATGACCTCGTCCGCGGACGCGGCCGCGCGCAGCGACGCGACGAAGTCCGGGCGCACGAGTGCACGAGCGAGAGCGGTGAGCAGCTTCATGTGGTCGCCGCCCGCACCTTCGGGCGCGGCAATGAGGAAGACGAGGTCGGCGGGTCCGTCGGGCGCACCGAAGTCGGCCTTCGGGGACAGCCGGGCGAAACCGAGCGACGGCGTGGTCACCGCTTCGCTGCGTGCGTGCGGGATCGCGATCCCGCCGGGAAGGCCGGTGGCGGACTTGGCCTCCCGTTCGAGAACGGCCGCGGTGAGTGCGTCGGCGTCGGATGCGCGACCGTTCGCTGCGAGACGCTCGGCGAGCGCGGCGATGACGGAGTTCTTGTCGGATCCCAGGTCTACATCGAGCGAGACGAGTTCCGTGCCGATGATCGAGGAACCGCCTGCGGAGCCGGAGGTGGTGTCGGACATGACGTTCCTTAGGAGTGGGAGGGGAGCGGTCGGGGTCGGCGGTGGACGTCGGTGACGTGCACTCGGGATGGATCGACGGAATCGGGTGTGGGCAGGGCTGTTCCGGGGAGCGTGACGGCTGCGGTTCCGTACGCCACGGCGAGGCGCAGGCACTCGTCGGGGGTGTGACCGGCCTGCTCGGCGAGCAGATATCCGGCGAGCGACGAGTCGCCCGCGCCGACCGTGCTGCGGACCGTGACGTCGTCGGCGGTGGCCCGCCACGCGCCGGTGGCGGTGACCAGCACCGCGCCCGCACCGCCGAGGGTCGCGAGTACCGCGCCGACCCCGCGTTCCACCAGCACCCGTCCCGCGTCGACCACGGCGCCGACGTCTCCTGCGGCGGCGCCGGATTCGAGTTCGTGGGCGTCCGCGCCGGTGAGCTGGGCCAGTTCGTCGGCGTTCGGCTTGATCACGTCCGGGGCCGCCGCGGGGAACCTCTCGGCGAGGGCGAGCAGTGGCCGCTCGGAGGTGTCGACCGCGATGCGGCATCCGAGACCGCGCAGGGCACCCACGAGATCGGCATACCACGACTCGGGCACACCGGGAGGAAGAGAACCGGACAGGACGGTCCACGCGGCTCCCTGCGCGCATTCCAGCAGGACTGCGTGCAACTCGCCGAGTGTGCGTCCGGTGCAGGGGGTTCCGGGTTCGTTGAGTTTGGTCGTGGTGCCGTCGGGTTCGGCGACGGTGATGTTGTTGCGCGTCGGCCCGGAGGTGGGCACGGCCCGATGGGCGATGCCCTGCTCGTCCAGCGCGGCGAGCAGAGGATCGCCGGCGTTGGCCGGGAGAACGGCGACGACCTCGGTCGTCGCGGCGTGCAGCACACGCGCGACGTTGATCCCCTTGCCGCCCGGATCGACGGTGGATCGCTCGGTGCGATGCACCTTCCCGCGCTCGAGCGGGCCCGTCAGCCCGACCGTGCGATCGAGACTGGGGTTGGCCGTGAGCGTGACGATCATGTCGTCACCACCTCGATTCCGTGTTCGATGAGTTGCCGACGGTCGGTGTCGTCGAGATCGGTGTCGGTGACCAGAACGTCGATCGGTTCGAGCGACGCGAAGCTCAGCAGATTGCGCCGACCGACCTTCGACGAATCGGCGACCACGACGACCCGGTCGGCGGTGCGCACCATCGCGCGCTTGACCGCGGCCTCGTCGGCGTCGGGGGTGGACAGGCCGTGGTCGATGCTCAGCGCGTTGGTGCCGATGAAGGCCACGTCGACGTGCACCGTCGACAAGGTGGCGAGGGCCTCGGCACCCACCGCGGCCTGCGTGACACCGCGGACGCGACCGCCGAGCAGGTGCAGCTGCACGGTGCTCATTGCGGCGAGGCGCGCGGCGATCGGCACCGAGTTGGTGACGACGGTGAGGTCGACCTCGGGCGGCAGCGCTCCGACGATCCTGCCGGTCGTGGTGCCGGCGTCGAAGAGCACGCTTCCGCCGGACGGCGGGAGGAAGGACGTCGCGGCGGCGGCGATGCGGTCCTTGTGTTCGGCGCGGGTGTGTTCGCGCTCGGAGAGGGCAGGCTCGGCCACCGAGAGCGAGGCGGCCGGGATCGCGCCGCCGTGAACCCGCCGCACGAGGCCCAGGCGTTCGAGGTGTGCGAGGTCGCGGCGCACGGTCTCGGTGGTGACGCCGTACCGGTCGGCGAGCACTGCGACCGACACGCGGCCACGTGCCGCCACCAGTGCTGCGATCGCCTGCTGCCGTTCCTCTGCGTACACCGACACTCCTGGGGGTACCCGATCTGTGGGGAAAACAATGTTGGTTTATGTTGTTTTACGCCCGTCTGTGTTGACATGTCAAGGCTTCCGAGTAATCTGAGTCACAACGAACTACTGCGGTGAGGAGATCTCCATGGAGCAGTCGGCGTCCGTCCTGTACGGCACCCCCGTCGTCCCCGGTATCGGATACGGGCCGGTCATCCGTCCCGTCGCGCGTCCTGTGGTCCCGGCGCAGGGCGCCTCGATCCCCGACACGGCGCGCGAGGCCGAGGTGGGCCGGTTCGAGGACGCCGCGAAGGTCGTGGCCGAGCGGCTGCGCGCCCGCGCCTCGCGTGCATCGGGTGCCGCGGCAGAAGTGCTCCAAGCCACCGCTGTGCTGGTCGAGGACCGCGCCTGGCGCGGGGCGACCGCGACGAAGATCCGGTCCGGATCCGACGCGGTCGGTGCCACCGTCGCCGCCACCGACCAGTTCGCGGCCCTGTTCGAGAAGATGGGCGGGCTGCAGTCCGAGCGGGTCACCGACCTGCTCGACATCCGCGACCGCGTGATCGCCGAACTGCAGGGCGCCCCCGAACCCGGTCTCGAGATGCCCGATTCGCCGTCCGTGCTCCTCGCGGCCGATCTCGCACCCGCCGACACCGCCGGACTCGACCCGTCCGTCGTCGTCGCGCTGGCCACCTCCCTCGGAGGACCCACGAGCCACACCGCGATCATCGCGCGCCAGCTCGGCATCCCGTGTGTCGTCGCGGTGGCAGGTCTCGACGACGTCCCTGCCGGCACCGAGGTGCTGGTCGACGGCGCGACGGGCCGGATCGTGATCTCCCCGGACAGCGCCGAGGCCGCAGCCGAGGTCGAACGCGACCGCGTCGAGCGCGAGCGGGTGGCGGGCTGGTCCGGTCCCGGCGCCACCGCCGACGGTCACCCGGTCGAGATCCTCGCCAACGTGCAGGACGGATCGGGTGCCCGCGCGGCGCGCCGGACGCCGGCGCAGGGCGTCGGACTGTTCCGCACCGAGTTGTGTTTCCTCGACCGCGACACCGAACCGACGGTGGACGAGCAGGCCGACATCTATGCGGAGGTCTTCGAGGCGTTCGAGGGACGGAAGGTCGTCCTGCGGACCCTCGACGCCGGCTCCGACAAGCCCCTCCGGTTCGCCAACCACCCCGACGAACACAATCCCGCCCTCGGCGTCCGCGGTATCCGCATCACGACCACGGCGCCGGGAGTCCTCGACCGTCAGCTCGACGCGGTGGCCGCCGCGGCCTCGCGCACCGGCGCCACGCCGTGGGTCATGGCACCGATGGTGGCGACCGTCTCGGAGGCGGCCGATTTCGCCGCGCGGGTGCGCGAGCGCGGGCTGTCACCCGGCGTCATGATCGAGGTTCCGTCCGCGGCGCTGCTCGCCGATCGGTTGCTCGAACACCTGGACTTCCTGTCGATCGGCACCAACGACCTCGCCCAGTACACGATGGCGGCCGATCGGATGTCGCCGCAGCTGGCCGCACTCACCGACCCGTGGCAGCCCGCGGTGCTCGCACTCGTGGCCCGCGCGGCGCAGGCCGGGGCGGCCGCGAGCAAGCCGGTGGGGGTGTGCGGCGAGGCGGCGGCCGACCCGCTCCTCGCCTGCGTCCTGACCGGAATGGGCGTGACGTCCCTGTCGTGCGCCGCGTCGGCGGTGACGGGTGTCGGCGCCCGGCTCTCCTCGGTCCCGATGGACCGTTGCCGTGAGGCGGCCGAGGCGGTCCTCGCGAGCGACGACCCCGTCGCGGCACGTGCCGCGGCAGCGAAACTGCTGGACTGAGCGGCGCGGCCGGGACGGCCTGTTCTACGCGGCCGGGGCGGCCTGTTCTACGCGGCCGGGGCGGCCTGTTCTACGCGGCCGGGGCGGCCTGTTCTACGCGGCCGGGATGGCCTGTTCTACGCGGCCGGGGCGGTCTGTTCTACGCCGATGAGGCTGCCGGTTCTACGATGACCTGTCGTGACCGAACGAGCGAACACGACCGGACGCACGACCACACGCCGCGGCTGGACCCTGCACGGCGACGGACGTCGCATCAACCCCGGTGCGGTGGTCGCACCGCACGAGCGACTGTCGTGGCCGCGCACCATCGGCATCGGGATGCAGCACGTCATCGCGATGTTCGGCGCCACCCTGCTCGTGCCGACGATCACGGGCTTCCCCGTCACGACCACGCTGCTGTTCTCCGGTATCGGCACCGCGCTGTTCCTGATCATCACGCGCGGCCGGGTGCCCAGCTATCTCGGTTCGTCTTTCGCGTTCATCGCGCCGCTCAGCGCCTCGGCCGGTTCCGGTCCGGCAGCGCAGCTCGGCGGGATCGTCGCCGTCGGCATCGTGCTGGTGCTTATCGGCCTCGTGGTCAAGGCGGCGGGTTCGCGCATCATCGACGCGGTCATGCCGCCGGTGGTCACCGGGGCGATCGTCGCCCTCATCGGCCTCAACCTCGCGCCGACGGCCACCGGATCGTTCGAAGCCCAACCGCTCGTCGCCACGATCACGCTCGTGGTCACACTGCTCGTGACGGTGGTCGGCCCGGGCATGCTCGGCCGCCTCGGCATCCTCGTCGGTGTGATCGTCGGATGGATCTTCGCGGCGTTCACCGGGGCGATCGCGTCCGAGCGCATCGACGCCATGCGCGACGCGGCGTGGTTCGGTCTGCCCGATCTGCACGGCCCCACTTTCGAACTGTCGGTCGTGCTGTTGGCGCTGCCCGTCGTCGTCGTGCTGGTCGCGGAGAACGTAGGCCACGTCAAGGCGGTCGCCGCGATGACCGGTCGAAACCTCGACGACATGGCCGGCAATGCGCTCATCGCCGACGGCCTTGCGACCACCCTCGCGGGTGCGGGCGGCGGCTCGGGCACGACCACCTATGCCGAGAACATCGGCGTCATGGCGGCCACGCGCGTGTACTCGACCGCTGCATACGCCGTTGCGGCGGTCACCGCCGTCGTGCTGGCCTTCTCGCCGAAGTTCGGTGCGCTGGTGTTCACCGTGCCCGAGGGCGTCCTCGGCGGCGCGACCCTCGTGCTCTACGGCCTGATCGGCATCCTCGGTGTCCGCATCTGGACGGAGGCGAAGGTCGACTTCACGGATCCGGTCAACCTCACGGTCGCGGCCGCGGCGCTCGTCGCCGGCATCGGCGACCTGACCCTGTCGATCGGCTCGGTCGAACTCGGCGGTATCGCCTGGGGTTCGATCGGCATCCTCGTCGCGTACCCGCTGCTGCGCAGACTCGCGGATCTGCGCCGCTGACCGGAACCCGGCGCATCGGCCGACACCGACTCGTGCCCGCGGGCCGTTCGATACCGACGCGTACCCGCCGGGGTCGTCCGGGTCACAAAATGCGCTCGGTTGTGTCAGCGTTACCGCGCCCTCGTCTGCATACCGTGAGTATGTCGAACGACGTCTCACACAGGAGCGCAGATGCAACGCACCCTTTTCGAGCCCGAGCACGACCTCTTCCGGGAGTCGTACCGGAAGTTCCTCGAACAGGAGGTGGCCCCCTTCCACGAGCAGTGGGAGAAGGACAAGATCGTCGACCGTGAGGTGTGGAAGAAGGCCGGCGCGCAGGGCTTCCTCGGCATGGCGGTGCCGGAGGAGTACGGCGGCGGTGGCATGGACGACTTCCGCTACAACGCCATCATGGCCGAGGAGACCACCAAGCTGGGCTTCAGCGGTCTGGGCTTCATGCTGCACAACGATGTCGTCGCTCCCTACCTGCTCGAGCTCGCCAACGAGGAGCAGAAGAAGCGTTGGCTCCCGGGCTTCTGTTCGGGTGAGCTGATCACGGCCATCGCGATGACCGAGCCGGGCACCGGCAGCGACCTGCAGGGCATCAAGACCCGCGCGGTGCGCGACGGTGACGACTGGGTCCTCAACGGCGCCAAGACGTTCATCACCAACGGCATCCACTCCGATCTGGTGATCGTCGTCGCATGCACCGACCCGGAGAAGGGCGCCCAGGGCTTCTCGCTGCTCGTCGTCGAGCGCGGCATGCCGGGCTTCGAGCGGGGACGCAACCTCGACAAGATCGGCCTCGACGCGCAGGACACGGCGGAGCTCAGCTTCAACGACGTTCGCGTCCCGGCGGCCAACCTCCTCGGCCAGGAGGGCATGGGCTTCATCTACCTGATGCAGAACCTGCCGCAGGAACGTCTCGCGATCGCCGTCGTCGCCGCTGCTGCGATGGAGCGCGTGCTCGACGACACGATCCAGTACTGCCGCGACCGCAAGGCGTTCGGCAAGCCGATCGGCAAGTTCCAGAACACCCGCTTCGAGCTCGCCGAGCTCGCCACCGAGACCCAGCTGGCCCGGGTGTTCGTGGACCGGTGCATCGAGCTGCTGAACGAGAAGAAGCTCACCGTCCAGGAGGCCGCGATGGCCAAGTACTGGACCACCGACAAGCAGGTCGAGCTGATCGACCGCTGCCTGCAGCTGCACGGTGGCTACGGCTACATGCGCGAGTATCCGGTCGCCAAGGCGTACCTCGATGCCCGCGTGCAGAAGATCTACGGCGGCACGAACGAGATCATGAAGGAAGTCATCGGGCGCGGCCTCAACGTCTGAGGCACGTACGAGAAGGCCTGGGTGGCTTCGCTGTGCGGAGCCACCCAGGCCTCGTTCGTCTCCGGTGGCCCGGGGATCAGATCTTGCGGACGACCGTGACGACCTTGCCGAGGACGACTGCGTCGTTGCCCGGGATGGGTTCGAACATCGGGTTGTGCGGCATGAGCCAGACGTCGCCGTCGACCCGCTTGAACGTCTTGACGGTGGCCTCGCCGTCGAGCATCGCGGCGACGATATCGCCGTTGTCGGCGACGTTCTGCTGCCGGACGACCACCCAGTCGCCGTCGCAGATGGCCGCGTCGATCATCGACTGGCCGACGACCTTGAGCAGGAACAGCGAGCCCTGACCGACGAGTTCGCGCGGCAGCGGGAAGACATCCTCGACCGATTCCTCGGCCAGGATCGGACCACCGGCAGCGATCCGGCCGACGACGGGAACCATTGCCGCCGAAGGGATGTCGTCGGTCGACGTGCCGGCGACCACCTCGGGCGAGGACTCGGGTGCGGGGGTGGGCTCGAGACCGCGGACGTCCACGGCACGCGGACGGTTCGGATCCCGGCGCAGGAAGCCCTTCCGTTCGAGGGTGCGCAGCTGGTGTGCGACGGAGGATGTGGAGTTGAGGCCGACGGCGTCGCCGATCTCACGGATGCTCGGCGGGTATCCCCGTTCGCTGACGGAATCGCGGATGACCTCGAGCACACGACGCTGACGCTCGGTGAGGCTCGCGGTGGGATCGTCGGTCGCGGGTCCGCCCCGGCGGGCTGTGGATGTTCCGTCCGCCTTCATCGTGACCTCCGTGCGGCGAGTGTCGGATGGGTTGCAAGTTGCCTTTCGAATCTATCGAGATCCCGCGCGTATATCAAACAGATGTTCGAGATTCACCCTCCGAGGAGCTGCCGTCAGGCTGTGACTCGTGATAGAACATTCGAACAGACTTTCGTTCGAACACATGATCGAGTGGTCGGACGGGGTCGGAAGGCCACGCACAGCGACACGGACGGGGTCGGAAGACCACGCACAGCGACACGGAGGATTTCCGATGAGCAGAGCGGTTCGGATCGACACGGCGGTTCCGGTGGGTACGGCGCGACAGGGCGCGGTGGTCCGAACCGGTGCCTCAGTCCGGACGAGCACGGCAGGGCGGACCGTCGTGGGCCCGCCGGGAGCAGGTGCGCCCGGGGCGGCGGCATATCGCATCCGGCCGATCGCGACGTCGACGCTGCACCATCGCACCCGTGTCCCGGCGCGGACGAGACCGCGCGTCGCCGCGCCCTCGCGGGAACCCCTGCACCGCCGTTCGGAGATCGCACCGCGCAGTCGCCGGCCTGCGAAGGGGACGAGTTGGCGGCAGATGGCCACGACGGTGCTCCTCACCGCGCTCGCGACCACGATGCTCCTCGTGCTCGCCCACGTGCGCACCGATGAGGTGATCTCGCAGAGCGCCGGCACCACGGTCGTGCGAGAGGGGGAGAGCCTGGAGGCCTTGGCCGCTCGCGTGTGGCCCGAGGTCCCGGTCGACGTCACGGTCGCGAGGATCGCCGACCTCAACTCGCTCGACGGTACGGCCGTGCAGGCCGGAAGCCGCCTCCTCTTGCCGGATTCCAGCCGGGAATGAGGGCGTCGTGGCCCCGCCCGACCCGCGATCCGCTCCCGAGCCGGACAGGCGGGTATTGTCTAACACTGTCAGTCACACCACTCCGTGTGGTTGCGGCGGTGTCGGCCCACTCGCGGGTGGAGACGGTTCCGGTCGGGAGACATCGCTTCGGCGCCGACGTCGCGACCCGCACGGGCACGACGAAGGAACCGACATGTACTGCCCGTATTGCCGCCATCCCGATTCCCGGGTGGTCGATTCGCGCGAGGCAGACGAGGGTGCCGCGATCCGTCGTCGGCGGGCGTGTCCCGAATGCGGACGCCGCTTCACCACAGTCGAGACGGCCGTGCTGTCCGTCGTCAAGCGCAGCGGCGTGACCGAGCCGTTCAGCCGCGAGAAGGTCGTGCGCGGCGTGGCCCGCGCCTGCCAGGGGCGCGATGTCGACAACGACGCACTCAACAAGCTCGCGCAGCAGGTCGAGGACGCGGTGCGGGCGAAGGGCTCACCCGAGGTCCCGAGCCACGAGGTCGGACTGGCGATCCTCGGACCCCTACGCGATCTCGACGAGGTTGCCTATCTTCGATTCGCCTCGGTCTACCGTTCCTTCAGTTCTGCAGAGGATTTCGAACGCGAGATTCAGGAACTGCGCGAGCACAAGAAGTCCTGCTCGGTCGAGACCGACTGAGCGACCCGGTCGAAGCCGACCGCACGCCGGCCGGTCCGGTCGCTACCGGATCCCGTCGATCGCCTTCAGGACGCGCTTCTCCGACACTGGGATCCGCGTTCCGAGACCCTGCGCGAACAGGCTCACGCGCAGTTCCTCGATCATCCAGTAGATCTCGACCACCTCGGGAGCGGCGCGCCGTTCCTCCGGCAGTCGTGCGAGTAGCTTGTCGTAGGCGCCGTAGACGCGATCGAGCACATCCATTCCCGCGGCATCGCGATGCGCACTCGCCGGCAACGCCTCCAGGCGTTGCGCGGCCGCGGTGAGATAGCGCGGCAGGTCGGCGATCCGCCGCGACCCCAGATCGGTGACGAAGCCGGGGAACAGCAGCGACTGCAGCTGTTCGCGTACGTCGTCGGCAGCCTCGCCGTCCGACCGATCGAGGAGCACACCCACCTCGTGGGCGCGGGACAGCACGGGCACAACCGCTTTCAACAGACGGGCCACGCGCCCCGGCAGGTGTGACCGCACCGTGGACGCGAGCGCCTCGAACTCGTCGGGCGTGCGCACGGGTGCGCCGTGTGCGGCGATAAGTTCGTCCACCGCGCAGGCACGGCAGTCCTCGATCAGCGCGTCGAACGATCCGTCGGGGTTCCGCCCGAGCGCGAGCCGCTCCATGTTGGTCAGCCCCGAGGTCACGGCCTTCGCCTTCGTCGGTGCCGACGACAGAAGCAGGGCACGCAACCCCTGACGCGTCGCGTTCTGCTGGGCCTGCGGTGTGCTGAGCACGCGCACCGCGACGCCGTCCTTCTCCGCGACCAGGGCAGGGTAACCGGTGACCGTCCGGCCACCGATCTCGCGGGTGACGGTCTCCGGCAGGTTCCCGAGGGTCTCGGCCGTCCACACCACCGCCGCGGGACGTTCGGTGCCCGCAGCGGCGCGCGAGACCTCCGCGTCGACCCGCGGAGCCAACTTCTTCCGCAGGGCCGCCAGGCTCTTGCTGCGGCCGAGCACGGTGCCGCGCTCGTCGACCGCGGCGAAGGTCATCCGCAGATGGTCGGGCAACGCACCGGTATCGAAGTCCGAGGGCTCGATCGTGCACCGGCCGAGCCGGGACAGCTCGCGGGCCATCGCATTGACGAGCGGTTCGGAGCGCGGCGTCACCGAGGCGAGGGCGGCCGCTGCGAAATCGGGAGCCGGTACGACCTGCCTCCGGAGGTGTTTCGGCAGGGTCTTGATGAGGGCCGTGACCAGCTCGGTCCGCATCCCGGGTACCAGCCAGTCGAAACCGACGGACTTGAGGTTCGCGAGCAGCGCGACGGGGACGCGGGCGGTGACACCGTCCTCCTCCGTGCCCGGCTCGAACTGGTAGGTGAGGGGGAACTGGATCTCGCCCTGGCGCCACGCGTCCGGATAGTCGCCCTCGAGCACCGAGGCGGCGTCCTGGTTCACCACGGTGTCCGGCGTGAACGTCAGCAGGTCGGGTTGCTGCCTGCGGGTCTTCTTCCACCACGTGTCGAAGTGCCGGGCCGAGATCGCCTCCGGGCCGACCCGCTGGTCGTAGAAGTCGAACAGGGTCTCGTCGTCGACGACGATGTCGCGCCGGCGCGCACGGTGTTCGAGTTCCTCGACGTCCTCGAGCAGCGCCCGGTTGTCGTGGAAGAACTTGTGCTGCGTGCGCCATTCGCCTTGCACGAGGGCGTGGCGGATGAACAGTTCGCGCGAGACCTCCGGATCGATCCGTCCGTACGGCACGGGACGCTGGGCGACCAGGGGGATGCCGTAGAGCGTGACGCGTTCGTAGGCCATCGCCGACTCGCGGCGCGTCGACCAGTGCGGCTCCGAGTAGGTGCGCTTGACCAGGTGCGGAGCGAGCTTCTCGACCCATTCGGGTTCGATGCGCGCGGCCGTCCGCGCCCACAGCCGTGAGGTCTCCACGAGTTCGGCGGCCATGACCCAGCGCGGAGGCTTCTTGAACAACGACGATCCCGGGAAGACGGCGAACCGTGCGCCGCGGGCACCGAGGAAGTCGCGCTTGTCGCCCTCGCGAAGACCGATGTGCGACAGCAGACCTGCAAGCAGGGACTTGTGGACGTCGTCGGGATTCACGTCGCGGTGGTGCGTCTGCCAGCCCATGTCGACAGTGATCTGACGGAGCTGCCCCTGCAGGTCCTGCCACTCACGGATCCGCAACCAGTGCAGGAACTCGTCGCGGCACAACCTGCGGAACCTGCTCGACGACAGTTCCCGCCGTTGCTCCTTCAGGTAGTCCCACAATCGCAGGAAGGCCAGGAAGTCCGAGCCCTCAACCGCGAACCGGGCGTGCTTCTCGTCGGCGGCCTGCTGGAACTCGGTCGGGCGTTCGCGCACGTCCTGGATCGACAGGGCCGCGACGATGATGAGCACCTCGCGCAGACATCCGTTCCGGTGGCCCTCGACGATCATGCGGGCCATGCGCGGATCGACGGGCAGGCGGGCGATCTCGCGGCCCGTCGCGGTCAGGCGCGGCGTCTCGCCCTTCTTGGCGGGTTCGAGCGCGCCGAGCTCCTCGAGCAGAGCGATGCCGTCGCGGATCGCGCGGGGATCCGGGGCCTCCACGAACGGGAACGCCTCGATGTCGCCGAGACCGAGCGCCGTCATCTGCAACACTACCGACGCGAGGTTGGTGCGCAGGATCTCGGGCTCGGTGAACTCCGGCCGGCCGTCGAAGTCGTCCTCCGAGTACAGACGGATGCAGATGCCGTCGGCGACACGACCGCACCGTCCGGCGCGCTGCCGCGCCGAGGCCTGCGAGATCGGCTCGATCGGCAGTCGCTGCACCTTCGTCCGCACCGAGTACCGCGAGATACGTGCGGTGCCGGGGTCGACGACGTAGCGGATGCCGGGAACCGTCAGGGACGTCTCGGCGACGTTGGTGGACAACACGACCCGCCGGCCCGTGTGCGGTGCGAAGACCCGGTACTGTTCGGCCGCCGACAGGCGTCCGTAGAGCGGGAGGATCTCGGTGTTGAGGAGCTTGCGGTCGCGCAGTGCGTCGGCGGTGTCGCGGATCTCGCGCTCGCCGGAGAGGAAGACCAGGATGTCGCCGTCGCCCTCACACTGGAGTTCCTCGACGGCCTCGCACACCGCGTCGACGGGGTCGCGGTCGACCAGCGTGTCGCCCACCTCGACGGTCAGCGGCCGGTAACGCACCTCGACGGGATAGGTGCGGCCGGAGACCTCCACGATGGGGGCAGGCGTGCCGTTCGCGTCGGCGAAGTGGCGCGCGAAACGTTCGGGGTCGATCGTCGCCGAGGTGATGATCACCTTCAGGTCGGGGCGACGCGGAAGCAGCTGCGCGAGGTAGCCGAGCAGGAAGTCGATGTTGAGGCTGCGCTCGTGCGCCTCGTCGATGATGAGCGTGTCGTACTGGCGCAGCAGGCGGTCGCGCTGGATCTCGGCGAGGAGGATGCCGTCGGTCATCAGCTTGACGAGTGTCGACTCGGTGACCTGATCGTTGAAGCGCACCGTGTATCCGACGGCGTCGCCGAGCTCGGTGTCCAGTTCCTCCGCGAGTCGCTCGGCGACGGCGCGCGCGGCGATACGGCGCGGCTGGGTGTGGCCGATCAGGCCGCGAACCCCGCGCCCGAGTTCGAGGCAGATCTTCGGGATCTGCGTCGTCTTGCCCGAACCGGTCTCACCGGCGACCACTACGACCTGGTGGTCGCGGATCGCGGCGGCGATGTCGTCCTTGCGCTGCGAGACCGGTAGGTCCTCGGGATAACGGATCTCCGGGACCGACGACGCACGGGACGCGAGCCGGGCGCGGGCGGTCTCGATCTCGGCGGCGACCTCGGTCAGCGCCTCGCCGCCCCGCGCCCGGTCGAGCCTGCGACGGAGGCGGTTCACGTCGCGGAGGGAGACCTCGGACAGGGCAGCGCGCAGTTCGCGACGATTCGGGGCGGGGGAGATGGACATGCTGATCACACAGCCTAGCGAAACGACCCGGTCGGGGCCGGTCGGGGAGGGCAGGCAGGCCAGGTGGTCAGCCCGCCAGAGCACGCACCCGGCCGATCACTTCACCGAAGATCTCCCGGTACGGGGCGTGAACCGTGAAGTGGGTGAACCCGTAGCGCTCCCGGCTGTGCAGGATCTGCCCGGCCATCTCGTCGACCGTGCCGATCAGCACGAACGGCGAGTCGAGCAGGTCGTCGGCGCTCACGGTGTGCTCGAATCGCTCGGCGAGCGCGGCGGCGGTGCCCACCCGGTCGTCGGTCTCGACGACCGCCTGGAGCAGGGTGTGCCACTCGATGTCCTCCACCCGGTCGCCGGCCCGTGCCCGCACGAACGCGACCCGGTCGTCGGCCTCGGCCGCCGTGGCGATGCGGAACGTCCCCGGTGGCCTCCCCGGGAGTTGGACGGCGCCGGCGACGCTCACGATGTCGGCATGGGCGGCGGCGACGGCGAGGATCCGGTCGCCGGTGCCTCCGACGATCAGGGGCGGACCGTAGCCGCCGAATCCGCGCCGTTGCATCGGCCGGAGTACGGGCAGGTCGAACGCTTCGCGCAGCGCTGCCTGCTCGTCGAAGCCGGACCCGGTGAACGATCGCTGCAGTTCCTGCACGGTGGATTCGAGTCTCTCGGCGCGCTCGTCGAAGCGCTCCCACTCGATCCCGGCCGCCTCGAACTCCCATCTCATGTGGCCTGCGCCGAGGCCGACCTCGAGCCGGCCGCCGGTGAGCAGATCGGTGGTCGCGATCTCGCGGGCGAGCAGTGCCGGATTCCAGAAACCGGCATTGAGCACCATCGTGCCGACCCGCAGACGCTCGGTGGCACCGGCGGCGGCGACCAGGACGGGGAACGGCGCGGGGACACCGAGATGGTCGGCCGCGTACACCGCGTCGAAACCCGCGTCCTCGACGGCGCGGCACCAGCGAACGAACGCATCGGGAGACCCGACCTCGAAGATGTTGACGGAGAAGCGGAACTCGGTCATGGCACCAGGGTGGCGGGTACGGGCCTCCGGCGCCAGAGTCGTTTCCTCCGCATACGATGACGGGTGTCGTGATCGTCGTGGACGGGAGTTGGTCGTGGGTGCGTTGTGGCACGGATTCGCCGATATGGGCGCGATCGAACGGGACGGCGCATTCGTCGTGTCGCGCGGGGAAGGCGCGTACATCTGGGACGACGCCGGCAACCGTTACCTCGATGCCACCGCCGGACTGTGGTTCACCAATGTCGGTCACGGCCGCACCGAGATCGGCGACGCGATCGCAGCGCAGGTCGCCAAACTCGCCCACTACTCGAACTTCGGCGACCTGACCTCCGAGCCCGCCGTCGAACTCGCCGAGCGTCTCGCGGGGATCGCCCCGGTTCCGGGCAGCAAGATCTTCTTCACCTCCGGTGGATCCGACTCCGTCGACTCGGCGGCCAAGCTCGCGCGGCGGTACTGGCAGGAGGTCGGGAAGCCCGGCAAGCGGCTGCTGGTCTCGCGCGAGAAGGCGTACCACGGCATGCACGTCGGCGGCACCTCGCTCGCCGGTATCCCCGTCAACGGTGAGGGCTACGGCCGCCTGTGGGAGGACACCGCGCGGGTTGCGTGGGACGACGCCAAGGCGCTGCTCGAACTCATCGATTCGGTCGGTGCCGACTCCATCGCGGCCTTCTTCTGCGAACCCGTCATCGGTGCGGGCGGGGTGTACCTGCCGCCGGACGGCTATCTCGCCGAGATCCGCGACATCTGCCGCGACCACGACATCCTGTTCGTCGTCGACGAGGTGGTCACCGGCTTCGGTCGTATCGGTGGTTCGTGGTTCGCGTCGTCGCGATTCGACCTGGAGCCCGACATGGTCACCACCGCCAAGGGACTCACCTCCGGCTACCTGCCGATGGGCGCCCTGTTCGTCGCTCCGCGGGTCGCCGAACCGTTCTTCGCCGGAGGCGTGTGGTGGCGCCACGGATACACCTACGGCGGGCATGCTGCAGCCGCAGCGGCCGCCCTCGCCAACCTCGACATCATCGAGCGTGAGAATCTGCTCGCCGAGGCGGCGCGGATCGAGCGGACGCTGCACGAGAAGCTCGCTCCGCTGGCGGACCACCCGCGGGTGGCCGAGGTGCGCAGCGGCCTCGGTGCGGTGGCGGCCGTGCAGCTCACCGATCCGTCCGAGGCGCTCGGTTTCGTCAAGACCCTGCGGCAGCACGGGATCTCGGGACGCGCGGCCGGTCAGGGCGCGATGCAGATCTCCCCGTCGTTCGTGATGACCGACGAGCAGATCACCGATCTCGCCGACGGAATCGCCGCAGCACTCGGCTGATCTTTTCCTTCGGCCCGACCGGTACCTCGGCGAGGGGGAGTTCGGCGCTGCCGTCGCGTGCGGCGAGCGAACGGGCATAGCGCTCGTGCAACACCGAACGCACCTCGTCGGGGCTGTAGTTCCGTCGCTGTCGCTCGTTGCGGGCGGCGACAGCACCGGTCGCCGCGACTCCCACGATCCCGGCGAGTCCGACGAGCTTCCACCACTTGCCACCGCGCAGTGCCATGGGGCGACCCTAGCGGTCCGTCGGGGTCATGCGGACGACCCCAGCGGCCGTCGGGCATGGCAGGCTGACGGCATGGACACTTCGTCGGCAGAACGGTCCGCCGGCGCACGTTCACGTCTCACCCTCGACGAGGCCGTGGCGACGACCCGCACGGGGGATCTGTGGATCTTCCGCGGCGCCACCCCGGCCGACCGAGCGATCCAGACGCTGACCAACGCGCCGGTGAACCACGTGGGGATGACGGTCGCACTCGAGGACCTGCCGCCGCTGATGTGGCACGCCGAGCTCGGACGCAGCCTCCCGGACATGTGGACGGGGCGGCACCAGCGCGGCGTGCAGTTGCACGACCTGCGCAGTGCGGTGCAGGTGTGGGCCGCGCGTTACGGGCAGCGCGGTTGGTTGCGGCAGATCTCGGTGGCGGTCACCCCGGATCAGGAGGATCAGCTGCTGCGTACGATCGCGAGGCTCGACGGCACACCGTTCCCGTCGACGACGAAACTCACGGGGCGATGGTTCGCGGGCCGGCTCCCACGTCGTCGCCGGGCCGCCGTCCCGTCGGGTGGGCTCGAGAGCGCGTACTGCGCCGAGGTGGTCGGGTTGACACTGGAGGAGATGGGGTTGCTGCGGCAACGGCACCGGGGAAGCAACTGGTACGACCCCGGCCGGTTCTGGAGCGGCGATCGGCTGCCACTCGCTCCCGGGGTGGAGTTCGGTGGCGAGATCCAGGTCGTGCTGGACGAGGACGACCTCGCTGCCGGAAGAGCGGCGGGCTCGGCGTCGTAGGACCTGGCAGTCGGCGCAGCGAGCGCCCGTCTCGTGGTCGACGCACGACCGTCCGATAGCTGCGAAAGGTAGAGACGATAGGTCGCACTACACTGATAGGCGTGACCGATCAGAGCTACCAGCCCACCCTCTCGCAGCTGCGTGCCTTCGTCGCGGTGGCCACCTACCGCCACTTCGGCACGGCCGCAGCGCGACTCGAGGTCAGCCAACCCACTCTGTCGCAGGGTCTGGCGGCTCTCGAGAACGGCCTCGGCGTCCAGCTCATCGAGCGCAGCACCCGCCGTGTGCTCGTGACACCGGTGGGTGCACGCCTGCTTCCCTACGCGGAGGTGGTGCTCGACGCAGCCGACGGCTTCGTCGACGCGGCGGCAGGAGTATCCGACGGACTGTCGGGCCCGCTGCGGGTGGGGCTGATCCCCACCGTCGCGCCCTACGTCCTGCCCGAGATCCTGCCCGCACTCGACGAAGCGATGCCGGCCCTGTCGCTGCAGGTCGTCGAGGACCAGACCGCGCGGCTCCTCGACGCACTGCGCGCCGGAACCCTCGACGTCGCCGTCCTCGCACTGCCCGCCGACGTCTCGGGTGTGATCGAAGTTCCGCTGTACGACGAGGATTTCGTCCTCGTCCTGCCGACCGGACACGAACTCGCCGGGCGCACCGATCTCTCGGTCTCCGCACTCGACGACGCGCAACTGCTGCTACTCGACGAAGGCCACTGCCTGCGCGACCAGACACTCGACCTGTGCCGGTCCGTCGACGCGCGACCGGCACTCGGTGACACCCGCGCGACCTCCCTGTCCACCGTGGTGCGCTGCGTCGCAGGACGATTGGGTATCACCCTCGTCCCGGCCTCCGCGGTCGCCGTCGAAACCGCCCGGGGAGACCTCGAGGTCGCGCACTTCGCGGACCCGGCACCCGGCCGCCGCATCGGACTGGTGTTCCGCTCGTCGTCCCCGCGCGGAGTCGACTACCGCATCCTCGCCGAGACCATCCGCGGCTGCGTCCCGCCGACCTGCCGCCCCGTCTCCTGACGAAGACCCCCTCAGCGCCGACCACGCCGAGGCTTCCCGGGGCGCTTCCGCGCGGACGTCCCCGCCCGGCGGGACGTCTTGGGCTCGGGCGCGCGGCGCTTCGGGGTCGAGCCCTTGCGTTCGCCACGACGCGAGGTGCCGCCCGACTCGGCGTCCGGGTCGGAATCGCTGCGGCCACGGGAACTGTTGGCCGTCCGTCCCCGGACGATGCCCACGAACTCGTCGACGTGATCGGTCGTCCGGTCGGTGACCCACACGAGACCCACCTGGGACGCGGGCGCGTCGACGACGGGACGGTAGGTCAGGTCGCGGCGGTGGTGCAGGCGGGCGAGCGACTGCGGCGTGACGAGCACACCCACCTCCGAGGCGACGTGCGAGATCGCGTCCTCGGTGGTCGCGGGCCGCTCGAACGCCTCCTCACCGGGTAGGGCGACCCAGTCGAGCACGTCGTCGAGCGGATGCAGCACCGTCTCGTCGGCGAGGTCGGACACCGACACCTCGTCGACCGCCGCGAACACGTGCTCCTTGGGCACCACTACGACGGAGACCTCGGTGTAGAGCGGGATGACCGACAGGCCGTCCCGCTGCAGCGGCAGGCGCAGCAGCGCGATGTCGGCGACGTCCTCGCGTAGCGGATCCGCACCGGCCGTGGGTTCGACGGGGACCAGTTCGATCGGGACGTCCGGCATCCGCTCGTTCCACACCCGCACCCACTTCGCGGGGGTGACACCCGGGACGTAGGCCAAGCGGAAGGGTTGCACGGTCGGTTCGCTCACCGAGTCAGGCTACCGCTCCCGAGGTCCGCCGCCTGCGACGATCAGCCCTCGACGATCTCGAACTCGTCGAACACCACTTCACCGGCCGCATCGGACTCGCGGAGGTTCACCTCGCCGATCAACGCCCAGCCATGATCGCCCTGCGGATCGTGCAGGGTCTGACGCACCCGCCACAACTCGGGACCCATCTCGACGGTGAACAGCAGCGGTCCACGCGCGTCGGGGCCGGTACCGATCTCGTCGTACTCGTCGAAGTACAGGTCGAGCAGGTCTTCCCAGTCCTCGGCGTCGAGACCGTCGCCGAGGGCCGCGAGTTCGTCCCAGCGTCGACGCGAGGCCAGTTCGACCCGCTTGAACATCGCGTTGCGGACCATGACCTTGAACGCGCGGACGTTCGCGGACAACGGGCGAGGGGAGTCGACGCCGAACGCGATCTGTTGGTCGTCGGATTCCACCCCGGGATGGGTGAGGGACTCCCACTCGTCGAGCAACGATGAGTCGACCTGCCGGATCAGCTCGCCGAGCCACTCGATGATGTCCTCGAGTTCCTCCGTGCGCGCGGCGTCCGGCACCGTCTGCCGCAGCGCGCGGTAGGCGTCGGCGAGATAGCGCAGGACCAGCCCCTCGGAGCGGGCCAGGCCGTAGAGCGAGACCATCTCGGAAAAGGTCATGCTGCGCTCGATCATGTCGCGCACCACCGACTTCGGGGACAGGGGGAACTCCGACACCCAGGGATGCCCACCCCGGTACGTCTCGAAGGCCGGCTCGAGCAGCTCCACGAGCGGCTTGGGCCAGGTGATCTCCTCGAGCAGTTCCATCCGCTCGTCGTACTCGATGCCGTCGGCCTTCATCTGTGCGACGGCCTCACCGCGTGCGGCATGCTGCTGCGCCATGAGCACCTGACGGGGATCGTCGAGGGTCGATTCGATGACCGACACCACATCGAGCGCGTAGGTGGGGGAGTCGACATCGAGCAGTTCGATCGCTGCGAGGGCGAACGGCGACAGCGGCTGGTTGAGCGCGAAGTCGCGTTGCAGGTCGACGGTGAGGCGGGCCCGGCGCCCGAACTCGTCGGGCTCGTCGAGTTGCTGCACCACACCCGCTTGGAGCAGGCCCCGGTACAGCGAGATCGCCTTGAGGATGTGCTTGCGCTGCGCCGGACGGGGTTCGTGGTTGTCCTCGAGCAGATGCCGCATCGCGTCGAAGCAGTTGCCCGGTCGCGCAATGACGTTGAGCAGCATCGAGTTGCTCACCGAGAACCGCGACTGCAGCGGTTCGGGCGACGCCGCGATCAGCTTGTCGAAGGTGCCCTCACCCCACGAGACGAACCCTTCGGGTGCCTTCTTACGCTGCACCTTCCGGCGCTTCTTCGGGTCGTCCCCGGCCTTGGCGAGGGCCCGGACGTTCTCGATCTCGTGCTCGGGGGCCTGTACGACGACGGTGCCCATCGTGTCGTATCCCGCGCGGCCTGCGCGACCGGCGATCTGGTGGAACTCGCGCGCCTTGAGCTGCCGGGTGCGGGTGCCGTCGAACTTCGTCAGGCCCGTGAGCAACACGGTGCGGATCGGCACGTTGATGCCGACGCCGAGCGTGTCGGTTCCGCAGATGACCTTCAGGAGCCCGTCCTGCGCGAGCTTCTCGATCAGGCGCCGGTACTTCGGCAGCATGCCCGCATGGTGCACACCGATACCGTGCCGGACGAGACGCGAGAGGGTCTTGCCGAAGCCGGTGGAGAACCGGAAGTCGCCCAGCGCGGTGGCGATCGCCTCCTTCTCGGCCTTCGTGCACATGTTCACGCTGGTCAGGGCCTGGGCGCGCTCGAGGGCCGCGGCCTGGGTGAAGTGCACGACGTAGACGGGTGCCTGATGGGTGGTGACGAGTTCTTCGATCGCTTCACCGATGGGTGCCTGCGAGTACGAGAAGGTCAACGGGACGGGTCGTTCGGAGCCCGAGACCTCCACCGTCGGCCGTCCGGTGCGGCGGGTCAGATCCTTCTGTAGGAAGGTCACGTCGCCGAGCGTCGCGGACATGAGCAGGAACTGCGCGTGCGGCAACTCGATGAGCGGAACCTGCCACGCCCACCCGCGGTCGGGTTCGGAGTAGAAGTGGAACTCGTCCATCACGACCTGGCCGATGTCGGAGTCCGGTCCCTCGCGCAACGCGAGATTCGCGACGATCTCGGCGGTCGCGCAGATGATCGGCGCTCCGGCGTTGACCGATGCGTCGCCGGTCATCATGCCGACCTTGTCGGCACCGAAGACGTCACACAGGGCGAAGAACTTCTCGCTCACGAGCGCCTTGATCGGGGCGGTGTAGAAGGTGCGCTTCCCGGCAGCGAGCGCGAAGAAGTGCGCGCCGAGCGCTACCATCGACTTTCCCGAGCCGGTGGGCGTGGCGAGGATGACGTTGGAGCCGGCGACGAGCTCCATGAGCGCTTCCTCCTGCGCCGGATACAGCGAGATGCCACGATCCGTCGTCCAGGTGGTGAACGCGTCGAACAGCGCGTCGTCGTCGACGGGGTCGGGTATCAGATCGGGAAGCAGCACTTCTCCAGGCTAGTCGGAAGGACCCGACCCACCGCCGCGGGTCGCGTGGCCCTGCATGTAGTGCAGGTCAGGTGGCGCTGCGCTCGTCCGAACCCATCGCGCCGAGCACCGCCATGCGGGTCTCCGGGCCACCGCTGATCTGCGACTCGCTCACACCCGACACGAGGAGCCGGCGCCAGCGGTCGAGGTCGAACTCCAGGGGAGCGGTGGTCTCCAGGAAGTTCTCGACCACCCGCAGGAAGCGCAGCGGGTCGTCGCGGAACGGGAAGTGGCCGGAGCTCCGGAAGATCTCGAGACGTGAACCGGGCATGGCCGAATGCGCGAGATAGGCGTGGGCGATGGGGATGACGCTGTCGTGATCGCCCCAGATGAGCTGGACGGGAAGGTTCTCCGTCAGATAACAGCGGTCGAGCATGGTCACCACCTGACCGCGCCAGTCGACCACCGCGCGCAGCGTGCGCAAATACGCTTCGTAGGCCGTGGGGTCGGGGAGGTTCCCCAGTACGCGCACCAGATCCGAGGTGTCGTGCAGCAGGGCACCGGGCCTCAGTGGCGATCCGTTGACCCGGTTCAGCATCGCGCCGGCAGCGCGCAGGACGGGCATCGCCCCGGGCAGTCTCAGGACCCGCAGCGCTTCGCTGACGATCGGCACCGAGATCAGCCGCAGGGCAAGATGGACGTCCTTGGTGACCCCGCCGGACGCGACGAGCACCAGACGCTCGACCATGTGCGGGAACTGGTAGGCGAACTGCATCGCCACGCCGCCGCCGAGCGAATGGCCGATCACCGTGACCGATTCGATCCCGAGGACCGACAGCAGGTCGCGCATACCGTTCGCGTAGGCGGCCACCGAGTAGTCGGCCCGCGGCTTGTCGGATCGACCGTGCCCGAGCAGGTCGGGGGCGATCACGGTGTACTTCTCCGCCAGGTGCGGGATCACGTCCTGCCAGGTCGACGAGTCGTCACCGATTCCGTGTACGAGCAGCAGTGCGGGACCGCTTCCGGCCAGGCGGAACGCGCGTCGGTAACCGTGGATCGTGCGGAACACGATGCGGGGTTCGTTGTCCGGAACCGGGCGGAGCGTCCGGGCGCGCGGTGGAACCATGAGCGTCTCCTGCGACGTCGGTGATCGCGTGGTGGTAGTCAGGCTGCCCGACCCGTGGTCGAGAACCGGACACAACTACCACTGTGGCATGTCGCCGAAGCGTACATGTCTGTATGTGACGTCGACAACGACGATTGTGATGATCATGAAACATCCGGCGAACCCGCCGTGGTGTCAACGCGGAGCGGAATCGTCCCCGTCGTCCGGGTCGAACTCGCCGAATCCGCCGTCGCCGGTTCCTCCGTCGTCCGGACCGGGGAGATCGCCGCCGGGACCGGCGCCGCGCCGGTCGTATTCGGCGAGGAACCGCTCGAACTCCGCCCCGATCTCCTCACCCGTCGGCAGACTCTCGTCGGTCGGCAGGGGAGAGGTCTGCTGTTCCTGGGCGGCGACGTAGCTGTCGTATTGCCGCTCGAGCGCGTGCACCACGCCGAGGACCTCGGCATTGTCCTCGATGTGCTCGTCGATCTGCTCCCGCACCCGCGCCGCGGCCTCACCGAGCGCCTGCAGAGACAGCTCGAGGCCGCCGACCTCTGCGACGTTCGTCAGCAGCGTCTCGGCGGCCGCCGGATAGTCGGTCTGGGCGAGATAGTGCGGCACGTGCACGGAGAAGCCTACGGACTCGTGCCCGTGCTGGCCCATGCGGTATTCGAGCAGCGACGACACTCCCGCGGGCACCTGGAGCTCGCCCGACCAACGGTGGTGCCCCGCGATGAGGTCCTTGTTCGTCGAGTGCGCGGTGACCGCCAACGGCCGGGTGTGCGGGATCGCCATGGGGATCGCGTTGAGTCCGATGGTCCGCCGCACCCCGAACTGCTCGGCGAGCAACCGCACCGCGGTGATGAAACGCTCCCACTTCAGATCCGGCTCGGCACCCGCGAGCAGTAGGAACGGGGTGCCGGCCTCATCGATGAGCGCGTACAGGTTCAGTTCGGGCTCGGCGTAGTCCGAGAAGTGGTCGGCCTTGAACGTCATGAGCGGCCGACGCGACCGGTAGTCGATCAGTTCGTCGACGGCGAACGACGCGACGAGCTCGGTCTCCAGACTCTCGCGCAGGTGCGTGGTCGCCAGGCGCACCGCGTGTCCCGCGTCGGCGAAACCTTCGAGACCGTGCACGAGGACCGGCCCCTCACCTTCCGGGGAGGTGAGCTGCGGAGCCGGGAATTCCAGCTCGTACATGCGGGACTGTTCGTCCATCTGCGAACCACTCCGATCACACTTCGTCTCGGCATCTCCGCCGGGGTCACCCGACGTGGCATGGTGGTGTTCGAGTCTAATCGACGCTACGACGACCGATTCCGGGGCGCACATCCTGCCCGACGTCGACGACCGAGGGAGGTTCGGGTGACCCGACGCGACACTCGTCCGAGGCGCCGCGCATCGGCCGCCCGAAGCGCGGTGGCGACAGCGTGCCTGATGCTCGCATCCGCCTGCTCCCAGACCGTCTCCGGCGACCCCCGGCCCGAACCGGCAGCCCTGACGGGAACCGCGCCTGCACCTGCACCCGCGATTGTCCGGGCACCGGGCGAGCTGGTGCTTCCTCCCGAACGTTTTCCCGAACCGTACGTCGCGGTGGTCCTCCCACCGGAGGCCGTGGCGCAGGCAGCGCCCGACCTGACCGGGATCCAGCCCGGCTCGAAGGTCGATCCGGGCGGATGTCTGCCGCCCGCGCAGAATTACGGCCCCGAGAGCACCGCCATGGTGGTCGGTACCGACAACGCCAGTCGCGCGACGATCAGTGTCGAGGTCACCCGTTCCGCTCCGGACGTCGGCGAGTACCGCACCTATCTCACCGAGTGCTCGCAGGTGGACGCCACCGTCCGGGGGATCACCTCGACCGTCTCGACCGTCCTCGGCGACGATCCCGCCATAGCCGTCGACGGGGCCGAGACGCTGGCCCTGACCCGCACGGTCGACTCCGGCAGGGGATCGGGTGGCATGACGCAGTCGATGGCCGCGCGGATCGCGCAGATCGGGGACGTGCGTGTGACGGTCACGTACCTGTCCTTCGACGCGGCGCCGCCCGACGCCGACAATCTCGACCTCGTGTTCCGGGAGGCCGTCGACTTCGCCGCCCGCCCCTGACGGGGCCGGGCGCGCACCCTAACAGCGTTCACCGACGGGATCGTCCGTTCGGCACGGGTCGACGATGCCGGTCGCGGAGTTGTCCACAGCCGGCCGGTTCATCCCCAGAAGGCCGCGGAACGACCCCGGGAGTCGCTTTCCGCTCGGGCCGATGGGCCACGGTTCGAGCATGACAACTTCCACGCCTTCGTCGTCGCATCCCCTCCGTCTCACCGATGTCGGTGACGTGATCGCCGCCCTGCCCGCCCTCATGGGCTTCCCGCCGATGCGTTCGATCGTCGTGATGTGCCTGACCCCGACGGGTGACGCTCCGACCCGCCCGAACGGGAAGGTGGCGAGTATCGGCGCCGTGATGCGACACGACCTCGTCCTGCCCCGGCCCGGAGAGTCGGTCCCGGAACCCATGCGCGCGGCGTTCCGGCGCTTCTGCGCCGTCTGTGCCCGCGAGGGCGCGGAATCTGTGGTGGCCGTTCTCGTGGACGACGATCTCATCGACCGGCACGATCCGGTGATCGCCGACGTGTGCAGGCTCGTCGACGACTTCGCCGACCATCTCGACGCAGTCGGCATCGACCTGGCGGGGGTGTACGCGCTACCGGAGATCACCGGTGGAGCGACCTGGTTCGTGCCCGGCCAGAACATCACCGGCAGCGTGGCCGATCCCGGGTCCTCGGTGGTCGCGGTGGCCCGGGTGTTCGAGGGCAGCCCGATCCGCGGCTCCCGCACCGAGCTCGCCGCACTGCTCGCGCCGTATCCGCCGGCGGTGAGGCAGGAGGTCGCGCGGTATATCGACGAGGTCGTCGAGACCCGCGACCGCGAGTACGAACGCTGTGCCCGCGAGGGCGGCGGCGAACGCGCCGACCGTCTCGAACTCGAAACCGTGCTCGCACAGATCGAGACGTACGCCGGCGGAACGGATCCCAGCGCGTCCGACATCGCCGAGCTGGCCGTCCTGCTCGCCAACCGCACGGTGCGCGACGCCGCCATGGGACTTGCGACCGGACCGCTCGCACGGCCGGCGGAGCGTCTGTGGACCGAGCTCGCCCGGGCCCTGCCCGATCCCGAGCGGGCCGATGCCGCCGCGCTTGTCGGCTTCGGCGCTTACGTGCGCGGCGACGGTCCGCTCGCCGGGGTCGCGCTCGCAGCGGCCCTCGAATCCGATCCCCGCCACCGGCTTTCGGATCTGCTCGACCAGGCCCTGCAGGCGGGACTGCGTCCCGAGTCGATCCGTGGCCTCGCGGAGACCGGACACGAGATCGCGGCGCGGCTGGGACTCGAACTGCCGCGCGGCGACGAACCGTCCTGAACCGGAGCCGTGTCCTCGATCAGCGTCGAGCAGCGTGCAGCCGGTCGCCGAGAGACCGGGTGAACTCCCACGCATCGGAGACGATCTCGTCGAGATCGGTGTGCTGGGGGTTCCACCCGAGCTCGGAGATCGCGCGGCTGCTCGAGGCGATGAGCACGGCCGGATCACCGGCACGGCGCGGCGCGTCGACCGCTGCGATCGGCAGGCCCGTGACTCGCTCGCACGCCGAGATGACCTCGCGGACGGTGAAGCCCTCTCCGCTGCCGAGGTTGTAGATGCCGTGGCGGCCGGGTTCGGACTTCGTCAGTGCCAGTACGTGGGCGTCGGCGAGATCCTTGACGTGGATGTAGTCGCGCACCGCGGTGCCGTCCTTGGTCGGCCAGTCGGTGCCGAAGACCGAGATGTGATCGCGCACACCGAGAGCGACCTGCAGCACGAGTGGGATCAGATGCGTCTCGACGACCCGGTTCTCCCCGGCACCGCCGTAGGCGCCGGCGACGTTGAAGTACCGCAGACTCGTCGCCGCGAGACCGTGAGCGTGCGCGTACGAGGAGATCGCATGATCGATGGCGAGCTTCGACGCACCGTACGGGTTGGTCGGCCGGGTGGGCGCGTCCTCGGTGATCGGCACGCTGTCGGGTTCGCCGTAGGTCGCGGCGGTGGAGGAGAACACCAACCGTGGGGTACCCGAGCGGCGGACGGCCTCGAGCAGGGCCAGGGTGGTCACCACGTTGCCTTGCCAGTACTTCTCGGGGAACTCCACCGACTCGCCGACGAGGGACTGTGCACCGAAGTGGAGGACGCCGTCGAAACGGGATCCGGAGAGCAGTTCGTCGGCGACGGCCGCGATGTCGCCCTCGACGAACTCGGCACCGGTGGGCACCGCTTCGGCGTTCCCGGTGGACAGGTCGTCGACGACCACGACGTCGTGGCCCTGCTCGAGCAACACGGTCGTGCACACGCTGCCCACATAGCCGGCGCCGCCGGTCACCAGAAGTCTCACGCTGGACATCCCCTTTTCGCACGCCCGTACCGGACATGCGAAAAGGGGCCTGGGTCAGACCTGCTTCACCTGCACGGCGTGGGCCATCTCGTCGGAAAGCTCGAAGCTGTCGTGACCGGCCACGGTGATGGACACCGAGCCCGGTCGCGTCTCGACTGTAACCCGCGCGTCCGGGACCACACCGGCCTCACGCAGTCGCGCGATGACCTCGGGGTCGGACTGGACGTACTCCGCGAGCCGGCGTACCACGACCGCGGTCGGCTTGCCGTGCGGGATGTCCGTCAACCGCACCAGCTTCTCGTCGAGGACCGCCGTGCGGTCGAGGCCGAGCTGGGCCAGTCCTGGAATGGGGTTGCCGTAGGGGGAGGTGGTCGGGTTGTTGAGCACCTCCACGAGACGGCGCTCGACCTCCTCGCTCATCACGTGTTCCCAGCGGCATGCCTCGGCGTGCACGTTCTCCCAGTCGAGACCGATCACGTCCACGAGAAGCCGTTCCGCGAGCCGGTGCTTGCGCATGACCGAGACCGCGAGATCGCGGCCCTTCTCGGTGAGCTGCAGGTGGCGGTCGCCGGCGACCCGGAGCAGGCCGTCGCGTTCCATGCGGGCCACGGTCTGGCTGACCGTCGGTCCGCTCTGTTCGAGGCGCTCGGCAATACGCGCGCGCAGCGGCACCACGCCTTCCTCTTCCAAGTCGTAGATGGTCCGGAGATACATCTCCGTTGTATCGACCAGGTCCTTCACTCTCACACCCCTTCGTCTGGGCCGATTCTAACCGTGCGAACAGGACGGTGGGGGCGCCCTCCGAGGCTCGCATGTCCGTGGGTGGACCAGTAGCGTCTGTGTCCATGACCACGAGCTCCACCGCGGCGGGCGGTACGACACAGCTGAGCGGCGATCGGATAGTGGTGTGGAGCCCCGACTACCTCGACTACCGGTGGGGTCCGACACATCCGATGAACCCCACGCGTCTCGATCTCACGATGGCGCTGTCCCGCAGTCTCGGTCTCCTCGAAGGCGTCGAGACGGTCCGCCCGTCCCCTGCGGACGACACCGATCTGCTGCGCATCCACACCTCGTCCTACGTCGACGCGGTCAAGCGCGCGGGCTCCGCTCCGGAGGGAGCGGCACCCCCGGCCGACGCACCCCACGGTCTCGGCACCGAGGACAACCCGATCTTCCCCCGTATGCACGAGGCCAGCGCGACGCTCGCCGGGGGAACCCTCGCGGCCGCACGCGAGATCGCGAGCGGCCGGGCCCGCCGTGCGGTGAGCATCGGGGGCGGCATGCACCACGCGATGGCCGACTGGGCCGCCGGGTTCTGCGTCTACAACGACGCCGCCATCGCGATCTCGTGGCTGCTCGACCACGGCTACGACCGCATCGCCTACATCGACGTCGACGCCCACCACGGCGACGGTGTGCAGCACGCATTCCTCGGCGATCCCCGCGTCCTGACCATCTCCCTGCACCAGCATCCCGCGACGCTGTGGCCCAACACCGGGTGGTCCAGCGAGGTCGGTTCGGGTCCGGCCGAGGGCACCGCGATCAATCTGCCCGTACTGCCGGGCACCGTGGACGCGTTGTGGTTGCGCGCCTTCCATGCCGTCGTGCCGGGCGCGGTCGCGGCGTTCCGCCCCCAGATACTCATCAGTCAGTGCGGTGCCGACAGCCACCGCGAGGACCCTCTGGCCGATCTCTCCCTGACCGTCGACGGCCAGCGCGCGTCGTATCTCGCGATGCGCGATCTCGCCGACCGCTACTGCGAGGGTCGCTGGCTCGCCGTGGGCGGCGGCGGTTACGGCCTCGTGCGGGTGGTGCCGCGCGCGTGGACCCACCTGATCGCCGCGGCGCTGGACCGCGAGATCGACCTGAGCACCCCGGTTCCGGCGGACTGGAGCGAGCGCGTCGGCGCTCTCGCTCCGAGCGTCGAACTGCCCACGGTCATGGGGGAGGGCTCCGACGTCTCGTACCTGCCGTGGGACGGTCCCGGTGGCACACCGGAAACGGGGATCGCGTCCCTGGACCGCGCACTGACCCGCATCGATTCGGCGATCATCGCCACGAGGCGGGCGGCCTTCCCGCTGCTCGGCCTGGACCCGGAGGACCCCCGTGACTGACCGGCAGAATCCCTCGGCGGCACCGGACTCCGCGTCTGCGACGGGCGCGGCCCCCGCGCAGGGTGCCGGGACGACAGGGGAGACCGACCCCGCGCGCGAGGCGGCGCTGGCGCGCGCCCGCGACTATCCGCGGCACTGGGTCGCCGACGTGCTGGCCTCGGACGGCGGTGTCGTACACCTGCGGCCGATCGTCCCCGAGGACGCTGACGCGATCGTCGCCTTTCACAGCAAACTGTCCGAACGCACCCGCTATCTGCGGTACTTCGGCCCGTACCCGACGATCTCGAAGAAGGACCTGTTCAACTTCACGGTCGTCGACCACAAGTCCCGGGTGGCGTTCGTCGCGGTGCTCGGCGACGAGATCATCGCCGTCGGGCGGTACGAGGGACTCTCGCACGAGGGCGACGGTCTCTCCGCCGAGGTGGCCTTCACCGTCGCCGACGCTCACCAGGGACGCGGTCTCGGTCCGATCTTGCTCGAACATCTCGCCGGCGCGGCCGCCGAGAACGGACTGCACACCTTCGTCGCCGAGGTCCTCGCCGAGAACCGGCACATGATCACGGTCTTCCGGGAAGCCGGCTACCAGGTCAGCCGCAGCTTCGAAGGGGGAGTCGTCCGGCTCGAGTTCGCGATCGACCCCACCGAAGCCCTCGTCTCGGTCCGCAACGCCCGCGAACGCGCCGCCGAGGCGCGCAGCGTGCGCAACATCCTCGGTCCCGGCAGTGTCGCCGTCATCGGTGCCTCCACCGACAGCCGCAAGGTGGGCAACGCCGTGCTGGTGAACATGCTGCGCAGCGGGTTCACCGGGCCGGTCTACCCGGTCAACGCCGAACACCGGTCCGTCCGAGGTGTCCGCGCCTACCCGACCGTCCGCGACATCCCCGATGAGATCGATCTCGCGGTCGCCGCCGTCCCCGCCGAATCGATCGACTCGGTGCTCGACGACTGTCTCGCGAAGGGTGTCAAGGCCCTGCTCGTCGTCTCGTCCGGTTTCGGCGAGACCGGACCGGAGGGTCGCGACGCCGAGCGGCGGCTCACGCTGGCCGCGCGGTCGCACGGTATGCGACTCATCGGGCCGAATGCTCTCGGTGTCGCCAACAACGATCCCGCCATCCGACTCAACGCGACCCTCGCGCCCGTGCTCCCGGCGTCCGGCAACGTCGGTTTCTTCTGCCAGTCCGGCGCCCTCGGCATCGCGATCCTCGACGAGGCCGCCAAGACGGGTGTCGGACTGTCGTCCTTCGTCTCGGCCGGCAACCGCGCCGACCTGTCCGGCAACGACCTGCTGCAGTACTGGGACACCGATCCTGCCACCGAAGTGGTGCTGCTGTATCTGGAGAGTTTCGGCAACCCGCGCAAGTTCTCGCGCATCGCGCGGCGGGTGGCGCGCAGCAAACCGATCGTCGCCGTCAAGAGCGGCCGCCACGCGGTGCCGCCGGCGCTCGCCGCCCGGACGGGGGAGATGGACGACACCATCGTGCGGTACCTGTTCGAGCAGGCCGGTGTCGTCCAGGTCGAGTCCATCGGCCAACTCTTCGACTCGGCCCTGCTGTTCGGTTACCAGCCGCTGCCCGCGGGTCCCCGCGTCGCCGTGGTCGGCAACTCCACCGCCCTGGGTCTGCTCGCCGTCGACGCCGCCCGCGGCCAGGGTCTGCAGGCACCGGACGCGGTAGATCTCGGCGCGCAGGCGTCGCCCGAGGAATTCGCCGAAGCCGTCGCCCGGGCGCTCGACTCACCCGATGTCGACTCGGTGATCGCGGTCTTCGTCCCGCCGGTCGCCGTCGACGTCCAGCCCTACGCGCAGGCCCTGCGCGACGCCGTCGCCGGGTCGGAGAAGCCGGTGGTCACGACCTTCCTGGCGACCGAGGGTATCCCCGACGTCCTGGCCGTGCGCGGACCGGACGGCAACCCGACCCGCGGATCCGTGCCGTCCTATCCCGGTCCGGAACGAGCGGCGCTCGCCCTGGGGCGGGCGTGGCGGTACGCGAAATGGCGCAGTCGTCCGCCCTCGCAGGTCGTGCGACCGGCGGGCATCGATCCCGAGCGCGCCCGTGCGCTCGTGGACGGCTGGCTCGAGACGACTCCCGAGGGTCGCTACCTGTCGGATACCGAGGCGGCCCTGCTGCTGTCCTGCTACGGAGTCGAGGTCGCGGACTTCCGCGCCGTCACCACCGAGGAGGAGGCGGTCGCGGCGGCGGACGAGATCGGCTTCCCCGTGGCGGTCAAGGCCACCGGTGCGCAGTGGCGGCACCGGCCCGATCTGACCGGGGTCCGGCTCGATCTCGTCGACGCCGATTCGGTACGGATCGCCTATTGCGACCTGGCCGCGGTGTCGGGGGAGCCGTTGATGCACGTGCAGCGGATGGCCCACAAGGGCATCGGTTGCGCGATCCGTGTGCAGGACGACCCGTCGTTCGGTTCGCTCATCTCGTTCGGTCTCGCCGGTGTGATCTCCGACCTGCTCGGCGACCGCGCCTACCGGGTTCTTCCGCTCACGGAGGACGAGGCGGTCGAGTTGATCGACGCGCCGAAGGCGGCGCCGTTGCTCTCGGGCTATCGCAATGCCGCACCGGTGAACAAGCCGGCACTCGTCGACTTCGTCCAGAGGATCTCGGCGCTCGCCGACGACCTGCCCGAGGTGCGCGAACTGGTGTGCGAACCGGTCCTGGCCTCGGTGGTGGGAGCCGAACTCACCGACGCGCACGTGCGGATCGGGCCCGAACCGCACCCGCTCGACCTCGGACCGCGCCGTCTGCGCTGACGGCAGTCCGGCGGCCGGACACCTGCCGGAGAAGGCACCCGAACGGCAACGATCCCCGAGAACCCAGCCCGGTTCTCGGGGATCGGATACCGCTGACGCGCCCGGTCAGCTGGCGTAGGCGCGAAGGCGCTCGGCGCGGTCTCCTTCGCGGAGCTTGACCATCACTTCGCGTTCGATCTGCCGGACACGCTCACGGGACAGCCCGAAGAGCTTGCCGATCTGATCGAGGGTGCGGGGCTGGCCGTCGTCGAGGCCGTAGCGCAGCCGGATGACCTGCTGTTCGCGCTCGTCGAGCGTCGCGAGGACGCTGCGGACGTCGCTGTGCAGGAGTCCGGCGATGACGGCGGTCTCGGCGGACGTCGCCTCGGCGTCCTCGATGAAGTCGCCCAGCGGGGCCTCCTCGTCGTTGCCGACGGGCATGTCGAGGCTCACCGGGTCGCGGCTGTGGTCGAGCAGGTCGGCGATCTTCTCGACGGGGATACCCGACTCGTTGGCGAGTTCCTCGTCGGTCGCCTCGCGGCCGAGCTGCTGGTGCAGCTCACGCTTGATGCGGGCGAGCTTGTTGACCTGTTCGACGAGGTGGACGGGGAGCCGGATCGTGCGGCTCTGGTCGGCCATTCCGCGGGTGATGGCCTGACGGATCCACCACGTCGCGTAGGTCGAGAACTTGAAGCCCTTCGCGTAGTCGAACTTCTCCATCGCGCGGATCAGGCCGAGGTTGCCCTCCTGGATGAGGTCCAGCAGGGGCATACCGCGTCCGGTGTAACGCTTCGCCAGCGAGACGACGAGGCGCAGGTTCGCCTCGAGCAGGTGGCTGCGAGCGGCCTGTCCTTCGCGGACGATGATCGCGAGGTCGCGCTTCTTCGCCGCCGACAGACGCTTCTTCGTCTCGAGCAGGTGCTTGGCATACAGGCCGGCCTCGATCCGCTTGGCCAATTCCACCTCGTCGGCTGCGGTGAGCAGAGCGGTCCGTCCGATGCCGTTCAGGTAGACGCGAACGAGATCGGCTGCGGGGCTCTGACCGTCCAGGTCGGAATCGAAGCGAGCGGTGGTTTCGGGGCGTGCCATGACGTGCCTCCTCATCGGTGGTGTCTCACAGGGTTCAACGACCGGCGAAGCGGTGGAGTTCCCGTCGGTCTCGGAGTACCACCGCGCTGACCTGCACTAACCCGATGAGCTCCTGAGAAGTTGCTGAGAGAACCGAATCGTGGAACCTCAGGAACGCCCCGGAGGGGGTCAGACGGGCTCGATCAGCCCGTGCCGCACCAAGCCGTGCACGAGGACCACCGATTGCGTGAGGAGGTCGTCCTCGTCCTCGCCGTGCGCGGCCGCGAGCAGCGACACGAGATCCCCGAGCGGAAGACCGTCGGCGCGCATGCCGCCGAGCAGGGCGGCCGCGAGGTCGTCCACCTCGTGCTGCCAGGCCGGACCGCCACCGCGATGCACCCGCACGACCACCTGGTCCCACCCGTCCTCACCGGGCAGGTGCACCCGCTCGAGGGCCGTGTCGGGCCGCACCGCGAAACGGGCCTCGAGCACCTCGTGCGTACGCAGCCAGTCGAGGCGCCGGAAGTAGTCGACCGCCTCGTCGCCCAGCGCGTCGGTGAACGCGTGCTGCAGGTCCTCGGCCATCACATCGGACGGCAGGTCGGTGCGGCGCAGGTAGACGAACCCGAACCCGACGCCCTCGACGCCCTGCTCCTCGAAGTGGTCGAGCCACTGCTCGGCGCGCACCGCGACCTCCGGCTCGCGTTGATCGGCGTCACCGTCTCGCAGCCACGTCCCGACGTAGAGGGCCGGATCGGCGACATCGCGCTGCACGATCCAGGCGTCGACGCCGTGTGGCGGCAGCCACGATGCGACGCGGGTCCGCCAGTCCTCGCCCTCGACGTGCACCCAGGACGCGAGCATCGCGGCGGTGCCGCCGGGATTCAGGTGTTCGGCGGCCTGCGAGATCATGAGCCGGCTGGCGCCGTCGAGATCGAGACCGGAATCGCGGTAGCTGTGCTCGACACGTCCGGCGCTCACCACGAACGGTGGATTCGCGACGATGCGGTCGAAGGTCCGGCCGGCGACCGGCTCGAACCACGACCCCTCGAGAAGATCGATGTCGATCTCGTTCAACGCGGCGCTCGCGGCGGCCAGGGTCAGGCAGCGGGGGTTGATGTCGGTCGCGGTGACCTCGTCCGCGTGGTCCGCGGCGCGGATCGCCTGCACCCCGCAACCGGTGCCGAGATCGAGCACCGAACCGACCCGATCGGTCGGGGTGGCCTGCAGCAGCGACAGGGAGGCCTGACCGACGCCGAGGACGTGATCGGGGCGGGTCGGGACGGGCCGGATCGAGCCGTCGAGATCGGACAGCACCCAGCGGCTGCCGGTCCCGGCGTCGAGGGGCCGCAGGTCGAGAGCGGCCCGCACGCCGTCGCCGTCGCGTTCGACGAGTCCCGCCTGCACGGCCTGCTCCGTCGTCACCGGAGCGAGAGCCTGCGCGACCTCGTCCTCGGGGCAGGTGTCCTGGAGGAGGAACAGCCGCACGAGCACGCCGAGATCGCCCGCACCGCGCGCGATGCGCCGAGCAGGGACGGGTTCGCTACGCCCGAGGGCGGCGTGCGCCTCGGGGCCGAGCATTTCCCGGACGGTGTCGAGGTCGTAGCGGCACCGGATCAGTGCGGTGCGCAGAGCCGGGCAGAGAGACAGGAGAAGGTCGCGGTCCACCACGACATTCTCGCAAGCGTCCCGTCCGGGGTCCCTGTCAGCCGTCGATCACATGGTGGCGGGACGACTCGATCGCCGGGGCATCGTCGAAGCGGCCGTCCCAGCGGCTCGGTTCGTCCTTGCGGCGCGGCGGCCGGTCGTTGGCGATGAGGACGGCGATCCACGGCAGCGGGATCGACACCCCGATGATCGCCATCGAGATCCAGGGATTGGCCCATACGCCGTACGCGATCGCCGCCAGCAGCAGGGCGGGGATGCGGACCGACATGATGGTGAGGTACTTGCGAACCCGTGCTCGGTGCTGATCCTCGAGCGACGCCTCCGCCGCGGTGATCAGAACCGGGTTGTCGGGCGATCCGTTCTCGGGGGATCCGCCGAAACCGTGAGTTCTCGCCATGTCTTCCACCTTCCCACGCCGGGCCGTCGCACGCACATACACATCCGGCCCTTCCGTGCGGCATCATGGACACGTGAGCACGGATATCAAGGAACGGCCGGATACCACCACCGACGAAACGACCGACGACGACACCCCGAAGTTCTTCCACTACGTGAAGAAGAACAAGATCGCCGAGAGTGCGGTCATGGGTACCCATGTGGTCGCGCTGTGCGGTGAGGTCTTTCCGGTGACCCGGTCGCCGAAGCCCGGCTCGCCGGTGTGCCCCGAATGCAAGAAAGTCTACGACGGTTTGCGCAAGGGCGACTGAGACACCTGGTGGAATACCTCGTCGTCCGTCGCGGCGTCGGGTGATTCCGGCGACGGTCTTGCTGCCGGCGAAGACGGTGATACTGCCTCCACCGTCAACAGTTCGGTCTGGGCCGGGGGAACTTCGGATCCCCCGGCCTTGTCGTCGTGGGGGGCAGGCCGATCGTCCGGCGCCGCATCCGACTCGACGGGTTTTCCGTCGATCGGCCACGACTCGGGTTGGCGATCCCCGGGCCGGATCAGGTCCGAGAGCCGGATGGTCGTGGAGCTCGTCAACCGGCGGGTGAGGTTCGTCACCGGTCCGCTGTCGGGCGACGGATCACGGGCCGACTGCTCCGCGAGCCAGATCCGCCACTGCTCCAGACGCGTGGCGCGCGCCGGCCAGAACTGTTGCACCGTGGCGTTGAACTCCGCTCCGAGGACCACGGCGAACCCCAGGAAGAACGTGAACAACAGGAACGCGATCGGGGCGGCGAGCGCACCGTAGGTGTAGCCCGTGGCCGCGACCCACGTCAGGTACCACCGCAGGATCACGCTCGACGCGAGGAAGAACACTCCGGCCAGCACCGCGCCACCGAGCAGTCGGTGCCACGGCAGTGACTTCGGCAGCGCCACCTTGTACAGGGTCGTCAGACCGATCAGTAGGAGCAGACCCACCGCGGGGAAGTAGAAGGTGTCGATGATCCGTGAGCCGACATCGAACCAGGCGTCGGGCAGCAACCGGCCGATCAGAGTGGGTCCGAGCGCGACGAGCGGCATCGTGAACACCGCCAGGATCAGGAAGATCACGTAGAGGAGCAGCCCGAAGATCCGCTGCCACACCGGGTGGCGATGGTCCTGCTGGTGGTGCGCTTCGACGATCGAATCCACGAACGTCGAGATCGCCGACGATCCTGCCCACAGCGACAACACGAAGCCCAACGACATCACGTCGGCGCGACCCCGACGGAGGACGTCCTCGACCGTGGGCTCGATGATCTGGTCGACCACGCTGTCGCTGAAGACCGAGCGGAGGAAGGTGACGGTCTTCGACGTGATGATCTCCACCGTGTCGGGACCGAACCAGCCACCGACGTAACCGAGACTGCCGAGCAGACCGAGCAACAGGGGCGGCAGTGAGAGGGTCTGCCAGAAGGCCGCGGTCGCCGCCTTGCTGAAGATCGAGTGGTCCCAGGCCGACGACAGGGTGTGCGTCACGACCTTCCAGCCCTTTCCGACCGCGCGGCGAACGCGGCCGGAGGGTGCCTGTGCGGGGGATCGTGGTGTGTCGTTCATCTACTTCCAGAATTCCTGAAGACACGCTCGCGTGCGCGCACAGGCAGGTGAGGGCCTCTCGAATTCTGCCACGCAGTCCTCGGAGAACCCGCCGACGCCGCGGCTTCGGCGGGTTCGCGGGCTCCGAGACGATAGGCTGCATGACGGTCGGCGCCCGGACGAGTGCGGTGGCACCGACCCGAGCGAAGCGGACAAGGAGCACGAGAAACCGGTGAGCACCGAAACCGTCGGACAAGCTACGACCTCCGCCCCTGTGGCCCAGCTACGTGCCTGGCAGCGCCGCGCCCTCACCAAGTACCTCGCGACGAAGCCGCGCGACTTCCTCGCCGTCGCGACCCCCGGCGCCGGTAAGACGACCTTCGCCCTCCGGGTGGCGTCGGAGCTGCTGCGCGACCGGACGGTCGACCAGATCACGGTGGTCGCCCCCACGGAGCACCTCAAGCACCAGTGGGCGGGTGCCGCGGCCCGCATCGGCATCGCGCTCGACTCGAACTTCACGAACTCCACCGGGCAGACATCGAGCGACTACCAGGGCGTCGTGGTCACCTACGCGCAGATCGCCTCGCACCCGTTCAAGCACCGTGTGCGCACGGAGGCGCGCCGCACCCTGGTGATCCTCGACGAGATCCACCACGGTGGCGACGCGAAGAGCTGGGGTGAGGGCATTCTCGAGGCGTTCGGGGACGCGACCCGCCGTCTGGCACTGACCGGTACGCCCTTCCGCAGCGACGACAGTGCGATCCCGTTCGTGAGCTACGAACCGAACGAGGACGGTCTGCTGCAGTCCAAGGCCGACCACGCCTACGGCTACGCCGACGCACTCGCCGACGGCGTCGTGCGCCCCGTCGTATTCCTCGCGTACTCGGGCGAGGCGCGCTGGCGCACGAGTGCGGGGGAGGAGTTCACCGCGCGACTGGGAGAGCCTCTCAGCGCCGAGCAGACGGCCCGGGCGTGGCGGACGGCCCTCGACCCCCAAGGCGACTGGATTCCTGCGGTGCTGGGGGCGGCGAACACCCGTCTGCAGCAGCTGCGTGCCGGCGGCATGCCGGACGCCGGTGGGCTCGTCATCGCCACCGACCAGACCACCGCGCGTGCGTACGCGAAGATCCTCGAGTCGATCACCGGCGAGATGCCGACCGTCGTGCTCTCGGACGATCCCACCGCCTCCGACCGCATCTCGCAGTTCAGCGAGGGCAACCAGAGGTGGATGGTCGCCGTGCGCATGGTGTCCGAGGGCGTCGACGTCCCGCGACTGGCGGTGGGTGTGTACGCGACCAGCGCCTCGACCCCGTTGTTCTTCGCGCAGGCCATCGGCCGCTTCGTGCGCTCGCGCCGCAAGGGGGAGACGGCCAGTGTCTTCCTGCCGTCCGTGCCGGTGCTGCTCGAGCTCGCCAGCCAGCTCGAGGCCCAGCGCGACCACGTCCTCGGCAAGCCGCACCGGGTCAAGGAGGGCTTCGACGACGAGCTGCTCGCCGACGCGAACCGGCGCAAGGACGAGCCCGGCGAGGACGAGAAGGCCTACCACTCGCTCGGGGCGGACGCCGAGCTCGATCAGGTCATCTACGACGGATCCTCGTTCGGCACCGCGACATTCGCGGGTTCCGACGAGGAGGCCGATTATCTGGGGCTCCCGGGTCTGCTCGACGCGGAACAGATGCGGGCGCTGCTGCGTCAGCGTCAGGAACAGCAGCTGAACAAGCCGAAGGCCGAACCGGCACCCACGCCGCCGCCCCAGGTGACCGAGCGTGTCGAGACCGCCGACACCCTCGCCCAGCTCCGTCGCGAACTCAACTCGCTCGTCGCGGTCGTGCACCACCGGACCAGGAAGCCGCACGGGGTGATCCACGGCGAACTGCGTCGCCAGTGCGGTGGTCCGCCGACGGCGATGGCGACCGCCGAGCAACTGCGCGACCGGATCGCGATCCTGCGCAGTTGGTGACGACGAGAACGGGCGACCACCTCGAGGTGGTCGCCCGTTCGGTCGGGTCTCGGAACCGTGGTTCCGGACGGCGGATCACACGGTGGCGTCGGACTCGCTCACGATCGTCGCTCCGAGTTCACGGAGGCGGTCGGTGTGCTCGTTCGCGTGGTGCCCGCAGAACAACAGTTCTCCGCCGGTCGGAAGGACGGCGCGGACACGAGCGGCGGCATTGCACCGATCGCAGCGATCTGCAGCGGTCAATTTCGGGCTGGTCAACGTACCGGGCATGACTCCTCCAAACTGGCCACCGCTCATATCGGGTGCCGGGGTCTGGTCCGCCGCACCGGCCGGCGCGGTGGATCTACTCTGACAGACGATTCGTATTCACGTGTTGTTCCCCTGGATGCCCAATGGTGGCGTGTTTCACGCATCGAACAGCGAAAATGCTTCGACATGGCCGTTTTCCGCACGGTGTGTTCGCTCACAGCGCAGAGCCCGAGGGGGCCGGAAACGCCCCGGTCGGGCTGTCCGACGCACAATGACGCCATGACCGAGACCCTGCTGCACATCATCTCCCGCGACGACTGGGACCACTTCCGACCCCTCGGGGCGGTCGTGCCGGACTCCCTCGGGACCCAGGGTTTCGTCCACCTGTCGACCCCGCACCAGGTGCACCTGCCCGCCGACCGGTTGTACGCAGGCCGCACGGACCTCCTCCTGCTGCGCGTCGACCCGACGCGCCTCGTCGACCCGCTCCGTTTCGAACCCGGCGTACCGGAGGACCCGGAGTCGATGCGCTTTCCGCACCTCTACGGGCCCCTGCCCGTCGACGTCGTTGTGGAGGTGACGCCCTACCTGCCGGGACCGGACGGTCGGTTCCCGCCCCTGGACCGGGAGCGAGCGGATGCCGTCGGTCCGGAGGACTAGTCTTTCGACCATGATCGTCGACGTGACGCCGCTTCCCGGGATCGGTGTACGCAAGGACTTCGAACTGGCCTCCGGGCGCCGCATCGGGGTGATCACCCATCGGGACGGTCACAGCGACCTCATCATCTCGAAGGCGGGCGACCCCGACGCGTGTGCGGCCTCCCTGCCTCTCACCGTCGAGGAGGCGGCGACGCTCAGCAATCTGCTCGGTGCCCCACAGCTCGTCGCCCAGTTGCGTGAGGACCACCGCGACCTGCCCGGAATCCTCACCCGCCAGCTCCACATCCACGAGGATTCGCGGTTCGACGGAGCGGTACTGGGCGACACCGCGTTGCGCACCCGCACCGGTGTGTCCGTCGTGGCCGTGATGCGTGCCGGTCAGGTCATGCCGTCCCCGACACCCGACTTCGTTCTCACGGGTGGGGACATTTTGGTGACGGTCGGAACGGCCGACGGTCTCGACGCGGCAGCCAGGATCCTGCGCAACGGCTGATCCCGCAGAATGGACACGACGACACTCGCACTCATCGAACTGGGTGCGGTGTTCTTCGGACTCGGCGTCCTCGGACGGCTCGCGGCGCGGATCGGCATGTCGCCGATCCCGTTCTATCTGATCGGCGGCCTGTGCTTCGGCAATGGTGGCTTCATCCAGTTCGGCGATATCGGGGCGTTCAGTCACATCGCCAGCGAGATCGGCGTGGTCCTGCTGCTGTTGCTGCTCGGTCTCGAGTACACCGCGAACGAGTTGATCAGCGGCCTGCGACGCTCCCGGATGGCAGGCCTGCTCGACCTCGCCCTGAACGCGGTGCCGGGAGCCGCCATCGCGCTGATCCTGGGTCTCGGACCCATCGGCGCCTTCGTGCTTGCGGGTGTCACCTACATCTCGTCGTCCGGGATCGTGGCGAAGGTCCTCGCCGATCTGGGGCGCCTCGGCAACCGCGAGACACCGGTCGTCCTGTCGATCCTCGTCTTCGAGGATCTCGCGATGGCCGTCTACCTCCCGATCCTCACTGCGATCCTGGCGGGCGTGAGTCTGCTCGGCGGCCTCGAAGCCGTCGCGATCTCACTCGGTCTCGTCACCGTGGTGTTGGTGCTGGTAGTGCGATACGGGCGCTACGTCTCGGTCGTGCTCGACAGCCCCGATCGGGAAACGCTGTTGCTCAAGCTACTCGGCGCAGCGCTACTGGTGGCGGGGATCGCGTCGGCCCTGCAGGTGTCCGCGGCCGTGGGCGCCTTCCTGCTGGGCATCGCCATCTCCGGTTCGACGGCACACAACGCGGTCCGGGTCCTCGAACCGCTCCGCGACCTGTTCGCCGCCATCTTCTTCGTCTTCTTCGGGCTGAACACCGATCCGACGGCGATACCGCCGGTGCTCGGCTGGGCGATCCTGCTGGCCGTGCTGACCGCGCTGACGAAGCTCGTCACCGGATGGATCGCGGCGGCCCGTCACGGTATCGCCGTGATGGGCCGGGCGCGCGCCGGCGCGGCACTCATCGCCCGGGGAGAGTTCTCCATCGTGATCGCCGGGCTGGCCGTCGCCTCCGGACACGTCGACAGTCGCCTCGCGGCGATCGCTTCGGCATACGTGATGATCACCGCCGTGCTCGGTCCGGTGGCCGCGCGGGTCGTCGAACCGGTGATGCGGTTCGCATCCACACGACTCCCCGGAGGTGACGAGCGACAGCGCCTTCCCGGAGACGAACCGGAGCTTCTCTAGCGGCCCCTTCTCCAGCGGCCTTCTTCTGCTGACCTCGGGGTCCGGAACGAAGAACGAGGGCCGCCCGATCGGATGGCCCTCGTTCTTCGTGACGGATGTCAGTCGAGGTAGTCGCGCAGCACCTGCGACCGCGACGGGTGGCGCAGCTTCGACATGGTCTTCGACTCGATCTGACGGATGCGCTCGCGCGTCACGCCGTAGACCTGACCGATCTCGTCGAGGGTACGCGGCTGGCCGTCGGTGAGGCCGAAGCGCAGACGCACGACGCCCGCTTCACGCTCGGACAGGGTCTCGAGCACCGACTGCAGCTGATCCTGCAGCAGGGTGAAGGAGACGGCGTCGACGGCCACGACGGCCTCGGAGTCCTCGATGAAGTCGCCGAGCTGGCTGTCGCCCTCGTCGCCGATCGTCTGGTCGAGGGAGATGGGCTCACGCGCGTACTGCTGGATCTCCAGCACCTTCTCCGGCGTGATGTCCATTTCCTTGGCGAGCTCCTCGGGCGTGGGCTCGCGGCCCAGATCCTGGAGCAACTCGCGCTGGATACGACCGAGCTTGTTGATGACCTCGACCATGTGCACCGGGATACGGATGGTGCGGGCCTGGTCGGCCATGGCACGGGTGATGGCCTGACGGATCCACCAGGTCGCGTAGGTGGAGAACTTGTAACCCTTGGTGTAGTCGAACTTCTCGACCGCGCGGATCAGACCGAGGTTGCCTTCCTGGATCAGGTCCAGGAACGCCATGCCGCGGCCGGTGTAGCGCTTGGCGAGCGAGACGACGAGACGGAGGTTCGCCTCGAGCAGGTGGTTCTTGGCCCGGTTGCCGTCGCGGCAGATCCAGTTCAGATCGCGGCGCTGCGCGACGGGGAGCTTCTCGCCCTTCGCCGCCAGCTGCTGCAGCATGTGGGTCGCGTACAGACCGGCCTCGATGCGCTTGGCGAGCTCGACTTCCTCCTCGGCGTTGAGGAGGGCAACCTTGCCGATCTGCTTGAGGTAGGCGCGCACGGAGTCGGCCGAGGCGGTGAGCTCGGCGTCCTTGCGTGCCTGACGCAGCGCCTCGGACTCCTCCTCGTCCCAGACGAAGTCGCCCGAGGCCTTGTCCTTCTCGCTGGGCTCGTCGTCCTCGACCACCACATCCTCGGCGCCGGCGAGATCACCCTCCGAGACCTCGAGGTCTGCGAGGTCCGCTTCCTCGGTGGCGTCGAAGTCCTCGTCGCCCGAACCCGCAGCCTTCGTGGCCTTCTTTGCTGCCTTCTTCGCGGTGGTCTTCTTGGCGGCTGCCTTCTTCGCAGGAGCCTTCCTGGCGGCCGCCTTCTTCGCGGGGGCCTTCTTCGCAGCGGTCTTCTTCGCCGGCGGCTTGGCACCGGGAGCGGTGCCCTCCGCGGAGTCCGCAGCGCCTGCGACGCTCGAAGCGTCCGCAACGGGTGCCGATTCGTTGGCGGAATCAGCGGTGTGGATGTCGGTGGCTGCCACGTACGCCCTTTCGTGACGAGGTAGTGCGGCGTCGCGCCAGAGTGATTCCGGCGGAGAGGTCTGTCGGGATGAGGGCCGGTTCCGGCCTGCTGGGGACCATTGTAACGATCCCTCGGGCGGCCGATGCGCCGGACTCAGGGAGTGACACCTGTTTTCGCAGCATAAGCAGCCCCTACGATTCCCGCCGCGTTGCGCAGTTCGGCGGGGACCACCGGGGTGCGGTTGGTCAGGAGCGGGATCCACTTCTCGTGCTTGCGGCTGATGCCGCCGCCCGCGATGAACAGGTCGGGCCAGAGCAGATCCTCGAAGCGGGCGAGGACGCGCGAGACCTCCTTGGCCCACTGCTTGTACGACAGGTCGTTGCGCTCCTTGACCGACGAGGCGGCGCGGTGCTCGGCCTCCTTGCCGTCGACCTCCATGTGCCCGAACTCGGTGTTGGGCAGCAGTACACCGTTGTGCAACACGGCCGAACCGATCCCGGTGCCGAAGGTCAGGAGGATCACCACGCCGTCGGTGTCCTTGGCGGCACCGAAGCGGTCCTCGGCGATTCCCGCGGCGTCGGCGTCGTTGAGCACCGAGACGTCCCGGCCGCCGAGCACCCGCGAGAAGAGGGATCCGGCGTCGGTCCCGATCCACGACTTGTCGATGTTGGCGGCGGTGCGGGCGACACCTCCGGTGACCACGCTCGGCAGGGTCACGCCGACGGGACCCGTCCAGTCGGCTTGTTCGACGATCTGCGCCACCGTCTTCGCCACGGCCTCGGGAGTGGACGGTTGCGGAGTGAGGATCTTGATGCGGTCGCCGACCAAGCGGCCCGTGTCGAGATCCACCACGGCACCCTTGACGCCACTTCCCCCGATGTCGACTCCGAATCCGTGGTTGACGGGAGTCGCTCGGTCCGTGGGGACGTCCTGTGCCATTGCGTACTTCCTCTCGCTGGGTGGGGCCGGCTGCTCCGCTCGTGGAAACGATAGTGCCCGGTGTCACCGGGTGCGGGGTCGGTGGCGAAACCGTCGGCACTGTGTTCGGATCGGTTCGTGCACGCACAGAGAACAATCCCCGAATCCGAGTTGTCCGCGCTGAGGGATGTGGCGGTGACCGTCGCCCGTGAGGCCGCGTCCTACGTCCGTGTACGCCGGGTCGAGCTGTTCGGTCCTCCGGGCTCGGGGGAGGCCGCCAGTGTGGGGACGAAATCGACGGTGACCGATCCCGTCACCGCCGCCGACACCGAGAGTGAGGAACTCATCCGGCGTCGGCTCACGGAACTGCGGCCGGGCGACGCCTTCCTCGGCGAGGAGACCGGGGCCGACGGCGGGACGGCGACTGCCGCGAGCGGAGTCGTCTGGGTGGTCGATCCCATCGACGGCACCGTCAACTTCGTCTACGGACTCCCCGCCTCGGCGGTCTCGGTGGCCGCGCGGGTCGACGGACGCTCGGTGGCCGGTGCCGTCGTCGACATCGCCTCGGGGGAGACGTTCTCGGCGGCAGAGGGTCTCGGTGCCCATCTGGACGTCGACGGCACGCGGGTGCCGTTGCGATGCAATCCCGTGACGGATCCGCGACTGGCGCTCGTGGCGACCGGCTTCTCGTACTCGCCGGCACGACGCGCACGTCAGGGTGAGCTGGTGGCGGCGCTGCTACCGAGGGTGCGCGACATCCGGCGTGTCGGAGCGGCCGCCCTGGACCTGTGCATGGTCGCGGCCGGCAGGGTCGACGCCCACTACGAACACGGACTCGGTCCCTGGGACTGGGCGGCGGGGGCGCTCGTCGCTGCGGAAGCCGGTGCGGTGGTGCGTGTCCCGAGCGGCACCGGGGACGACGGGGAACTCACGGTCGCGGCCGCGCCGGGGATCGCGGCCGATTTCGAAACTCTGCTCGCCGAAATCGGAGCGCTCGACGCAATTCCGAATTGACCGTTTCGTCACATCATGAATTGTGGTTCGTCACCTTTTACCGCAACAGTGACGAAAAACAGGATGCACGGTCTGTGAAAAGAGATTCAGCACCGGGCATTGCGTGCGGCCGTGAGTAGATCGAGGTCGAGCGGAGCCGTCTCCTCGCCCGCCGGGACCTCGCGTAGTGCCCGCAGGACCTCTTCGGCATCCGGCCCGGGGGAGATGTCCCGGAAGTAGGTTCCCAGCGCGAGGTCGACGGTGTCGTCCTCGCGTGTGTCCTGCACCAACTCGGCGCACGGGGCGAGCAACCACACCGAGGACGCAGCAGCGCGCCCGGCCTCGCCGAAGCGGATCTGCCCCTGGCACTGCATGTTCTGGTCGACGTAGACCGGATCGTTGCCGGCCTGCACGTCGGGCGGGCTCGAGAAACCGTAATCGCTCAGCTGAGCGGCCACGTGCGTGGCCTGGCCGCGTTCGCCGTTGGCGTTGTAGACGCGCACCCGGGTGGCCGTCAGGGGAGCGGGTTCGACCTCGAGCAGCGTCGACCGGTCCACGACCTCGCCGAGCGGAGCCGGTTGCGGGCCTTCGGGGTCGGTGGCCTCGGTCGGGGGAGCGTTGCACGCCACGGTGGTCGTGACGGGCTCGGACGAGGTGAACACGGAGGACCACACGACGATCGTGCCTGCGGCGAGGACGGCACCCGCCACGGCGGCCGGGACCACCCGGCGCCGACGGAACGGGCGGCCGCGGTCATCGGTTGCGCTTCCTTCGGTGATCAGGGAAACCACGCGGCCCTGCCTCTCGTGTCATGCCGTGTTCGTCGCACTCACTGTAGAGGTCGCGGACGTGGTCGGTGGAACCGCCGAGCCGAGGAAATGTCACGAGTCGTTGTGTTGTTGATGACGATTGCCAGACAATTCCCGGCGTTTCCACGCATCGATTGCATATTCGTGCGTGAGGTCGGCTATTGTTCGGCGGCCGAACCGTCCAAGAATGGGCGGTGCGGCGCGAAAACAGAGTCAATTCGGGTATGCCACAGCAATGGCACACCCGTCGGGAACTCCAACGGACGGCCGTGCGTTGCCCTGGCCGGGAGCACCGTCCGTGTCCCGGCCGGCTACCGGTACGAGTACTAGAAGGTAAGAGGAAATGGCGACTGACTACGACGCACCCCGGCGGACCGACAGCGACGATGTGTCGGAGGATTCACTCGAGGAACTGAAGGCCCGGCGCAACGAGGCCCAGTCCGCTGTGGTGGACGTCGACGAATCGGACACCGCCGAGTCCTTCGAGCTGCCCGGGGCGGATCTGTCCGGCGAAGAGCTGTCGGTGCGTGTCGTCCCGAAGCAGGCCGACGAATTCACCTGTTCGAGCTGTTTCCTGGTGCATCACCGGAGCAGACTCGCGAGCGAGGAGAACGGTGTCATGATCTGCCGGGACTGCGCAGCGTGAGGACATAGGGCAGCGTGAGGACATAGGTGCGAAACGAGGCCGGGTGACGACGATGCGCCGTGGTCACCCGCGTCTCTCTCCTGCGTGCCCCGGCGCCGCGGCAGCCTCTGCTGTTCCCGGCATCCGGGGCCGTGTCGTATCCGGGCCCTGTCGTATCCGGGGACCCGGTGCCCGTTCGAACAGCCTACTTGCGGGTCGGATCGTCCTTGCGGCCCGACTCGTCGCAACCCAGCGCCGCGAGCAGTTCGGCAGGCCGCCGCGTGCTCACCAGCCAGTAGGGTGTCGGATCCTCCGGGTCGTCGAGCACGACGAGCGCCATGGTCCGCACCCAGGGACGGTGCTGGACGAACGCCGCTGGATCGAGCTGGCGGCCCATCGCGGCGCTCTTGGCCGACGCCGGAACCACCACACCCCGCGAGATCACGTCGACGGGCAGATGTGCGCGACCGACGACGAGTTCGCCGTCGACCACCTCGACCCGGCTGCGTGAGAGCCAGGTCAGGACCCAGATCGGGACCGGGAGCAGAAGGACGTAGGGAAGCCACGCGTACATCCCCGGGGCACCCATGTGCAGCTCGGCCGCGAGCAGGGCGGCCACACCGAGCCCGATCGGCCACCACCACCACGGCACCCACATCCGCTCCGAGAAGGTCGGAGCGTCGGCCGTCGGAGGTGTAGTCGGTGAGGTGCGCGAGGAACGGGACACACCGTAAGGATAGTCGCCTCGGCGGAGCGACCCGGCACGCGAGTAGTCTCGGACGACGTGACCGATCTTCCCCCGATACCGCTGCGCCGGCTCGATCCGGAGCTCCCCGTGCCCACTCGTGCCCACCCCGGTGACGCCGGTGTGGACCTGTGCACGTCGGTCGACGTGACCCTCGGCCCGGGGGAGCGGGCGCTCGTCGGCACCGGCATCGCCGTCGCGCTGCCCGTGGGCACGGTCGGCCTGATCCACCCGCGTTCGGGCCTCGCCGCCAAGTTCGGTCTGTCCGTCGTGAACGCTCCCGGGACGGTCGACGCGGGCTACCGTGGAGAGATCAAGGTGTGTCTGATCAACCACGACACCGAGCGCGCCGTCGAACTCCGCCGAGGCGACCGCATCGCGCAGCTGCTCGTCCAGCGTGTCGAACTCGTCGAATTCGTCGAAGTGGACGAGCTCGACGACACGGCGCGGGGCAGCGGCGGATACGGATCGAGCGGCGGGCACGCCGGCCTCGTGAAGGAGGGTTCCTGACATGTTCGGACGACGCCGCAAGGACCGCGGGTCGAACATCGAGGCGACCGACGCCGCTTCCGCCGGCGACCTCGGCGCGTACGACGAGCCCGCCGACGAGGAGTACGACGAGTACGCCACCGGAAGTGCGGCCGATTCCGGCCCGTACGACATCGACGAGGTCGACGAGGAGACGGTGACCGCCTCCCGTCTCGACCTCGGATCCGTGCTCGTACCGCTGCCGGCCGGTGGTCAGATCCAGGTCGAGATGGCTCCGAACGGGACGCCGCAGAACGTCCATCTCGTGACCCAGTTCGGGCGCATCACGGTCTCCGCGTACGCCGCACCGAAGTCGCCGGGACAGTGGCGTGAGGTCGCCGCCGAGCTCGCGGAGACGCTGCGCAACGACAAGGCCGAGGTCAGCATCGAATCGGGGCCGTGGGGTCGCGAACTGCACGGCAGGACCGCGAACGCGGATCTCCGGTTCATCGGTGTCGACGGCTTCCGCTGGATGATCCGCTGCGTCGTCGCGGCGCCCTCGGGGAACGCCGGAGCCGACTCCGAACTCGTCGGGATCGCACGGTCGGTGATCTCCGGCACCGTCGTCCGTCGCGGATCCGAACCCCATCCGGTCCGTACACCGCTGCCGATCGTGTTGCCCGAGGCACTCACCCGCCAGCTCGTCGCGGCGCAGGAGCAGCAACAGCAGGCCGCCGCGCAGCAGCAACAGGGCGCAGCTCCGGCGCAGCCCGCTCCGCGGACGGCCCCGCCGGAACAGCCCGCCCAGCAGACGCAGCAGGTCCCGCCCGCCCGGCAGACGCCGCCGCGCCGCGGCGAATCCGGTTCGGCGATGCAGCAACTCGGTTTCTGAGGCCGGTACCGATCATCGGTTCGGGACGGGGACGATCCTGTCGAGCGCGGCGAGGCACAACCTCCCGAGCACGGAGGGGTCGTCCCCGACCTGTTCGAGTGTCACCGTCGCGAGTTCCGCGTGAGGGATCTCCCGCGACCATTGCCGCCCCACTGCGAGCGGATGAACCGCGTCGTCCACCGCGGCGGCGATACCGACCGGCACGGTCACGGCACGCAGTTCGTCGACGTCGAGTGCCCGGTAGTGTGCGGCCTCGTCCAGCGCGGACGGGAGATCGGGCCACTGGGCGCTCCACGAACGCGTCAATTCCCGGGCGAGCCAGGGCGGACTCGACGCCGTCATCGCAGCGGTGACCGTATCGAGCCCGTGGGCGCGCAGTTCGGAGGCCGTCCACCGCGCGCTCGCGGCGGCCGGCGCCTCCCGCGGATCGCCGGTCCATGCAGGTAGGGCAGCGAGGACGCCGACGACCCGGTCCGGATTGTCGTATGCCCACCTCAACGCGACGGCTGCACCGATCGAGACCCCTCCGACGAGGATCGGCCCGTTCTCGGCCGCCTCGTCGAGCGCGGTGAGATAGCTCGCCACCACACCGCGCGGATCCGGATCGACGGCGATCGGGATGATGCTCCGCCGTCGGAGTTCGGCGCCGAACGCCTTCTCGGCGAAGCATGCGTCCGAACCCGTGCCGGGAAGCACGACCGCGGTGCCGGCGGTCGGGGGGACCGGGGATTCGCTGTGGGACATGCGGACGATCCTGCACCATCGAACCCCGGAGACCGCGCTCACCTGCCCGCACAGCAGGACGACCGACGGCTGCACGCGCGTGTGCACCGTGCAACTTGTATCCGGCGAGAATGGGTCTACAGTGGCGGGCGAAGAAGAGTCCGGTGGCGCGAGATCCGTGCCCCTTCCGTACAGGAGCGTGTTATGGCTTCCCCGGCCGGCTACCTGCGTCGGCTCACACGGCGGCTCACCGAGGACATCGAAGAACTCGATGCCGAGCAGATGGCCGAATCCTCGCACTCCACGGGCGCCCTACCCGTCGTCGAATGCGCCCGCGGTCAGGAAGTGACCATGTACGGACGTCTTCGCAGTGTCGAGTCGTGTTCGCGTGCCGCTGCCGCCGTCGTCGAGGCGGAGTTCTTCGACGGGACCGACTCGATCCAGCTCGTGTGGATCGGTCGTCGGCGCATTCCGGGGATCGAGCCCGGGCGTACGTTGATGGTCCGCGGTCGTGTCGGCGAACGCGACGGACGCAAGGTGATCTACAACCCCTACTACGAGCTGCGCGAGCCCGCCTGACCTCTGTGCGCGCGGAGTGGTGCCCCTGGTGCACGCAGGGTCGTACCCCTGTGCCGGATGTGGCAGGCTCGTAGGAGTGAGCGACACCAACCAGCAGACGATGCTCGAACAACTCGGTGGGATCAGCGGGTTGGTCTATTCGACGCTGCCGGTGCTGGTGTTCGTCCCCGTCAACAGCCTGTGGGGCCTCACCGTCGCCATCTGGTCCGCGCTGGGCGTCGCCCTCGCGGTGCTCGTGTGGCGCCTGATCCAGCGCACCCCGATCCAGCCCGCGATCTCGGGCTTCTTCGGAGTCGCCCTGTGTGCCTTCATCGCTCATCGCACCGGCGACGCGAAGGGATACTTCCTCTTCGGGATCTACGCGAGCCTGGTCTACGGGGGCGCATTCCTGTTGTCCGTGCTCGTCCGCAGACCGCTCGTGGGCGTGATCTGGGGGATGCTCAACGGCCAGGGATCGCGGTGGCGTTCGCATACCACCGCGGTGCGCGCCTACGACGTCGCGACCCTCGCGTGGACCCTGGTCTTCCTCGGTCGCTATCTCGTGCAGAACCACCTCTACGACGAGGACCGCACCGGCTGGCTCGCGGTGGCCCGGATCGGCATGGGCTGGCCGCTTACTGCTCTTGCCCTGCTCGTGACCCTCTGGGCGGTCCGGCGTGCCGACCGCATCGTCGAACCCGCGCCCTCGGAGACGGTCGGTGACGCGCCGGCCGACGATCCGGCGACGGACGACGGGCTGTCGAACAAGCCCCGCGACGAGCACGGCACGCACGACGGGCAGCCTCGGCTCCCCGGTCGGCACCGGCTCCGCGACTAGCCGGCACCGGCTCCGCGACCAGTCGGCACCGGCTCTGCAACTAGTCGGCACAGACTCCGCGACTAGCGGTTCACCGCCTGCCGGAGATCGTCCTCGACGTCCTCCGCCGTGACGAACAGCAGTTCGTCCCCGCCCTCGAGCGGATCGTCCGGCTGAGGGACGATCACCCGCCCGCCGCGCAGGATCGCCACGAGTGCCGTATCGCGCGGCAGTTCCAGTTTCCGGACCGGTTTCCCGGCGAGGGCGGTGGTGTCGCGCAGGGTGACCTCCACCAGGTTCGCGCCCTTGCGCAGCGTCATCAGCCGCACCAGATCGCCCACGGTGACGGCTTCCTCGACCAGCGCCGCGAGCATGCGCGGTGTGGACACCGCGACGTCCACACCCCACGATTCGTCGAACAGCCACTCGTTGCGCGGATCGTTGACGCGGGCTACGACCCGTGGAACACCGAACTCGGTGGTCGCGAGCAGGCTGAGGACCAGGTTGGCCTTGTCGTCGCCCGTCGCCGCGATCACGACGTCGTACTGCTCGAGTCCGGTGGATTCGAGCGAGCTGAGTTCGCAGGCATCGGCGTGTACCCACGTCGCGTCCGGCACGGACTCGGGTTCTACGTGGTCGAGTTTGCGCTCGATGAGCATCACCTCGTGGGCGTTGCGCAGCAGTTCCCGCGCTATCGAGCGCCCCACCGCTCCGGCGCCGGCGATCGCCACCTTCATGTGGGCTTCCTCTCGGGTGGACGGGTCAGTTCTCGTCGACCGGCGGGTTCTCGGCGTGTGTGATCGCCTCCGAGACCGAACCGGACACGGCCGCGATATAGACGGAGTCGTCGGCCTGCAGCACCGTCCTGCGGTCGGGCAGCAACCCGGTGCCGAACCGGATCAGGAACGCGACGCGCGAACCCGTGGCATCCTCGAGGTCGGTGACGCGTCGTCCGACCCACCCCTCGTGCACGTTCACCTCGGCGATGGCGACGGATCCGGTGGGATCGCGCCAGCGGGCGGTCTCGCTGTCGTGTGTGAGCGCATGCAGGAAACGGTCGGTGGTCCACGGCACAGTCGCCACGGTGGGGATGCCGAGCCGCTCGTACGCGGCGGCCCGCTTGGCGTCGTAGATTCTCGCGACGACGCGTTCGACGCCGAAGGTCTCGCGGGCCACGCGCGTCGAGATGATGTTCGAGTTGTCGCCGGACGAGACCGCCGCGAAGGCGTCGGCGTGTTCGATGCCGGCAGAGATCAGGACGTCGCGGTCGAAGCCCATGCCGAGCACGGTGCGCCCGGGGAAGTCCGGGCCGAGTCGTCCGAACGCGCTCTCATCGCGGTCGATGACCGCGACCTCGTGGCCGAGCCGGACGAGTGCGGTGGCCACCGCCGAACCGACCCGACCGCACCCCATCACCACCACGTACACCCCAGTGGACTCCGTTCCGGTCGATCTTTCCGAGACGGACCGCTGTGGACCGCCGATCCGAACGGTACCGCGTGACGATCTTCGAGAGGTCGTGACCCGGCCGAGGGGTACTTCGGGGCCGGAACCGCATAGGCTTTGCGCGTGTCCAAGCTTTCCACCGCGGCGAAGCGGCTCGTGCTGGGTCGCCCCTTCCGCAGCGACACTCTCGGGCACGAGTTGCTGCCCAAGCGCACCGCACTGCCGGTCTTCGCCTCCGACGCGCTGTCGTCGGTCGCCTACGCACCCGAGGAGATCTTCCTCGTCCTCTCCGTCGCGGGGTTGTCCGCCTACGCCTTCTCGCCGTGGATCGGACTCGCTGTCGCCTTCGTGCTCGTGATCGTGGTCGCCGGCTACCGCCAGACCGTGCGCGCCTACCCGTCCGGCGGCGGCGACTACGAGGTCGCCACGAAGAATCTCGGGCCCACGGCAGGGCTGACCGTCGGCAGTGCGCTGCTCGTCGACTACGTCCTGACGGTCGCGGTGTCGCTGTCGTCCGCGGCGGCGACGGTCGGATCGGCCGTCCCGTTCGTCGCCCGGCACAAGGTGCTCTTCGTCGTCGTCGCGATCGTGCTGCTCACCGCGGTGAACCTGCGCGGAATCCGGCGCGCCGGCCGGGCGTTCGCCGTGCTCACCTACACCTTCGTGGGCTGCATGCTGGTGATGCTCGGGGCCGGGATGTTCCGGATCTTCGTCCTCGGCGACGACCTGCGTGCGGAGTCGGCGGACTTCGAACTCGTCGCCGAGCAGACGGATCTGACCGCGCTCGCCTTCGTCCTCCTACTCGCGCGCGCCTTCTCGTCCGGTTGCGCGGCGCTGACGGGTGTCGAGGCGATCAGCACGGGGGTGCCGGCCTTCAAGAAGCCGAAGGCACGCAACGCCGCGACGACCCTGCTGGTGCTCGGTGGCATCGCCGTCACGCTGTTCCTCGGGGTGGTCTTCCTCGCCGAGCGGCTCGGTGTGGTGGTGGCCGAGCATCCCGACACCCAGCTGCGCGGTGCACCCGAGGGTTACGAGCAGAAGACGCTGCTCTCCCAGCTGGCGCACACCGTCTTCGAGGGGGTGCCGGCCGCGTTCGTCCTGATCACGATCGTCACCGCCGTGATCCTCGTGCTCGCCGCCAACACGGCCTTCAACGGATTCCCGGTGCTCGGTTCGGTTCTCGCGCAGAACCGTTACCTGCCGCGCCAGTTCCACACCCGCGGCGACCGGCTCGCCTTCAGCAACGGCATCCTCTTCCTCGCCGGGATCGCCGTCGTCTTCGTGTGGGTCTTCGAGGCCGAGGTCACCCGGCTCATCCAGCTGTACATCGTGGGTGTGTTCGTCGCGTTCAGCCTGGGGCAGGCCGGCATGGTGCGGCACTGGACGCGGGAACTGAGCACCGAGACGGATCCGTCGGCGCTGGGCCGCATGGCGCGGTCGCGGCTGATCAACGGCGTCGGGTGCGTCTCCACGTCGGTGGTGCTGCTGGTCGTGCTGACGGGCAAGTTCGTCGCCGGGGCGTGGATCGCAGTGGTGACCATGGTCGTCGCGTTCGGGCTCATGAAGGCGATCCGGCACCACTACGACACGGTCGCCGCCGAACTCGAGAGGGCGGACTGGGACGGGGTGCTGCCCAGCCGCACCCATTCGATCGTGCTCGTCTCGACCTTGCACCTGCCCACGATGCGCGCCCTCGCCTACGCGCGGGCGACCCGCCCCGACACCCTCGAGGCGATCACCGTGAACGTCGACGACGAGAGCACCCGGCGTCTCGTACTCGAATGGGAGAAGAGCGATCTCACCGTGCCGTTGAAGGTCGTCGAGTCGCCCTACCGGGAGATCACGCGGCCCGTCCTCGACTACGTCCGCCGGGTGCGGCGCGATTCTCCCCGCGACGTCGTGACCGTCTTCATCCCCGAGTACGTGGTGGGGCACTGGTGGGAGCAACTGCTCCACAACCAGAGCGCCCTGCGGCTCAAGAGCCGGCTCCTCTTCCAGCCGGGGGTGATGGTGACGAGTGTGCCCTGGCAGCTGCGCTCGTCCGCGGACGCCGGTGCGGTGGGGCGGGCCGCCCCCAACGGGCAGGATCGACAGTTGGACAACGAGGAGGAACCGCGGTGAATCGTCAGGCACACCCGCGTACGGATTGGTCCGGCCGGAGGATCGAGGTGATCCTCGGCAATCCCGCCCACGGTGGTGCGTGTGTCGCGCGGTTCGAGGGGCGCGTCGTGTTCGTGCGGCACGGACTGCCGGGGGAGCGTGTCTTCGCTCGGGTCACCGAGGATCGGGGCGGGTCGTTCTGCTTCGCCGACGTGGAGGACGTGCTCGAGGCGTCCGAGGACCGCGTCGATCGGGTCTGCCCGATCTCCGGTCCGGGAGGGGCGGGTTGCTGCGACCTCGCGCACATGACCGTCGAGGCGCAACGCCGTTTCACGGGCGCGGTGGTGGCCGAGCAGCTGCGCCGGCTCGGTGGGGTGGACCGCGAGGTGACCGTCGAGGAGGTGCCGGGCGGTGCGTCCAACGGCACCCTGTGGCGCACCCGGGTCCGGCTCGCGGTGGACGTGGTGGGGAACCCGGGATACCGCCGGTACCGCAGCAACGAGGTCGTTCCGGAACTGGCGTGCCCGCAGATCGATCCGCACGCCTACGTCGGCCTCACCGATCGTGTGTGGCAGCCGGGAGCGGAGCTGCAGGTCGTACTCGACGCGGACGGCCGGCGGCACGTGGTGGAGATCGCACCTCCGGTCCTCTCGGGTGGTGCGCGACGGCAGGGCCGGCGCGGCGCGGCGTCGCGGCGGGCGGCGGTGAACGCGCGCCGTCCGGAGAAGGTGATCGAAGGCTCGGGACGTGTGGTCGAGCGGGTCGGCGAACGCGAGTGGCGGTTGGCGCCGACCGGTTTCTGGCAGGCCCACCGCGGTGCCGCGTCGACCTATTCGGCTGCGGTGGCCGACTGGGCGCAGACCTCGGAGGGTGCGACGGCATGGGATCTGTACGGCGGAGTGGGGGTCTTCGCGGCCGTGCTCGCAGAGCAGGTCGGTCCGTCCGGTCGGGTGGTGTCGGTCGAGTCGTCGAAGACCGCCGTGGACGACGGGATCGAGGCGCTCGCCGACCTCGGCCAGGTGTCCTTCCGTCACGGGCGCGTGGAGCGGGTGATTCCCGATCTGCCGGCTCCCGAGGTGGTCGTCCTCGACCCGCCGCGGGCGGGGGCGGGCAAGGACGTGGTGGCCGCCGTGGCAGCAGCGGGACCGCGCCGGATCATCCACGTGGGCTGCGATCCCGCGTCCTTCGGTCGTGACGTGGGGCTGTACCGGGACCACGGATTCGAGTTGGCGGACGTCCGGGCCTTCGCGGCGTTCCCCTCCACCCATCACGTGGAGTGCATCGGACTGTTCACCCGTTGAACCGGGTTCCCGTCGCACCCGCTCGGGGCGAGGTGTGACGAGCGCCGCATCCAACAGTTGGTGTGACGTGAAAAGAGATTGCTTGTAGTACGCAACTAATCTGTATAGTTGCATGACGTAATCAATTAGTTCATTCCGACGGAGGTTCGCTGTGCCGGAAAAGGCTCAGGCCCACGAACTCGCCGACGCCATCTTCATGTTCGGTCGCACGCTGCGCGGTGCACTCGTGCACCACGACACCGATGTGCTTCCTTCCGCGCTCGTCGCGGTGCTGTTCGTGCTCGCACGGATGGGGGAGTGCCGGCCCAGCGAGCTCGCCGTCGAAATGTGCGTCAGCCAGTCGTCGTTGAGCAGACAGATCGCCGAACTCGTCGAGCGAGGCCTCGTGGATCGACATCCCGATCCCGACGATCGTCGTGCTCATCGGGTGAGTTGTTCGGTCGCGGGTATCGAGATCCTCGACATCGTGAAGAAGCGCCGGACCGAACGGCTCTCCGCAGAACTCTCGGACTGGCACGAGGACGAGATCGCAGGCGCCATCACGACGCTCGAACGTCTCACCTCCTCCCTGGCTCCGCTCGTCATCGATACTCGAAGGACCAATTCATGACCACAGTCTCCGGACAGGGAGCGCAGCCGGATGCTCCGGCAGCCGAGGAGCAGATGACGCACCGCGAGATCCTCGTCGTGCTGTCGGGCCTCCTCGCCGCCCTCTTCACGGCGCTGCTGAGCAGCACCATCGTCTCGACCGCCCTGCCGACGATCATCGCGGATCTGAACGGCACGCAGACCCAGTACGCCTGGGTCATCACGACGGCGCTGCTGGCGAACGCCGCGTCGACGCCCATCTGGGGCAAGTTCGCCGACCTGTTCAACAAGAAGCTGCTCGTCCAGCTCGGGATCCTGGTCTTCGTGATCGGCTCGGTCCTGGCCGGTATCGCGCACAACGTGCCGGTCCTGCTCGCCGCCCGCGTGATCCAGGGCATCGGCATGGGTGGTCTGACCGCTCTCGTCGTCGCGATCATCGGCAGCATCATCCCGCCCCGCCAGCGTGGCCGGTACTCCGGCTACATGGGCGCCGTCATGGCCGTCGCCATGTCGGGTGGACCCGTGCTCGGTGGTGTCATCGTCGACCTCCTCGGCTGGCGCTGGTGCTTCTACGTCTGCGTTCCGATCGCCGTTGTCGCGCTGATCCTGCTGCAGCGCACGCTGCATGTCACGACCGTCCGCAAGGAGAACGTGAGCATCGACTGGTTCGGCGCCACGCTCATCACCGCCGCGGTGAGCGTCCTGCTCGTCTGGGTGTCCTTCGCCGGCAAGGCCGGCTACTACGAGTGGATCTCGGTCGAGTCCGCCCTGTACGTCGGTGCCGGCATCGTCCTGCTCGTCGCGACGTTGATCGTCGAGACGAAGGTCGCCGATCCGATCATCCCGCTGAAGATCGTCACCGAACGCACCACCGGTCTCGCGATCATCGCGTCCGTGGCCGTCGGTATCGGTCTGTTCGGCGCCACCACCTTCCTCGGCCAGTACTTCCAGACCTCGCGGGCCTACAGCCCGACGGTCGCCGGTCTGCTCACCATCCCGATGGTCGCCGGCACGCTCGTCTCGTCGATGCTCTCCGGTGGGCTCATCACGCGCTTCGGCAAGTGGAAGGGCTTCCTGATCGGCGGCGCGATCCTGCAGATGGTCGGTTTCGGCCTGCTCGGCACGGTCGACCACCTCACCTCGCTCACGCTGATCAGCGTGTACATCGCGATCGTGGGTCTGGGCACCGGCATGCTGATGCAGAACCTCGTCCTCGCCGTGCAGAACACCGTGAGCGTGCGCAACATCGGCGCCGCAAGCAGCTCGGTCGCCTTCTTCCGCACCTTCGGTGGCGCGATCGGTGTGTCGGTGCTCGGTTCGATCCTCGCGTCCCGTGTCGCGACGATCTCCGCCGACGGTCTCGCGAAGCTCGGTGTGGACACCTCCGGCGGCGGATCGGGTGGAAGCCTCGATTTCTCCCAGCTGCCCGAGCCGGTGGCCGAAGTCATCCGTGCCGCCTACGGCGACGCGACGGCGACCCTCTTCCTCGTGGCGGCGGCGTTCGCGGTCGTTACCCTGGTGGCAGTGGTGCTGATCCCGAACCAGGCGTTGCGCACCACCATCGACCTCGTCGAGGAGAAGTCGCCGGCCGATCGCGCCGACATCTCCTCGTGAGGGTGACCTCGCTCACCGGCGGACGATCCGTCCGCCGGTGACCAGGAGATCACGCGGAAGCGAGGCGGTGGCGGGAGACGCTCCGTTCCCGCGCTCCGTAGACTGAGGAAATCACTCGCGCGACGAGCGTGAGGCACGAGCCGGAGGGAGCTGTTCCAGTTGGGTGTTCTGTCCCGCATCCAGTCGCCCGACGATCTACGTCGACTCTCTCCTGTGGAGCTCACCGAGCTCGCGGGGGAGATCCGGGAATTCCTGGTCGAGAAGGTCGCGGCGACCGGCGGTCACCTCGGTCCCAATCTCGGCGTCGTCGAGCTGACCATCGCTCTGCACCGGGTGTTCGATTCGCCACGCGATCCGATCCTCTTCGACACCGGTCACCAGGCCTACGTCCACAAGATCCTCACCGGTCGTCGCGACGAGTTCGACGGTCTCCGGCAGAAAGGCGGGTTGTCCGGCTACCCGTGCCGCGCGGAGAGCGAACACGACTGGATCGAGTCGTCGCACGCCTCGGCGGCCCTGTCGTACGCCGACGGACTCGCCAAGGCCTATTCGCTGTCCGGACAGTCCGATCGGACCGTGGTGGCCGTGGTGGGCGACGGCGCGCTGACCGGCGGTATGTGCTGGGAGGCGCTCAACAACATCGCCGCCGGGCAGAACCGTTCGATGGTGATCGTCGTCAACGACAACGGCCGCTCCTACGCGCCCACGATCGGCGGTCTCGCCGAGCACCTCGCGGCGCTGCGCCTCAAGCCCGGCTACGAGAAGGTGCTCGACAACAGTCGGCGCATCGTCAAGCGGATCCCCTGGATCGGCTCGGCGGCCTACTCGGTGCTGCACGGCATGAAGGCCGGTGTGAAGGACGCGGTCAGCCCGCAGGTGCTCTTCACCGATCTGGGCATCAAGTATCTCGGCCCGGTCGACGGGCACGACGAGCAGGCGATGGAATCGGCGCTGCGTCGCGCGAAGGCGTACGGCGGTCCGGTCCTCGTCCACGCCGTCACCCGCAAGGGAGCGGGCTACGCGCCCGCCGAGAACCACCTCGCCGATCAGATGCACGCCACCGGCGTGATGGATCCGCGCACGGGTCGGGCGAAGTCCGCCTCCGCTCCCGACTGGACGTCGGTCTTCTCCGACGAACTCATCGCGCTGGGGGAGAAGCGGGAGGACGTCGTGGCGATCACCGCCGCGATGCCCGGACCGACCGGCCTCGCCAAGTTCGGCGAACGGTTCCCCGAGCGCACCTTCGACGTCGGCATTGCCGAACAGCACGCGGTGACGTCGGCGGCGGGTCTCGCGCTCGGCGGAATGCATCCCGTCGTCGCCGTCTACTCGACCTTCCTCAACCGCGCCTTCGACCAGCTGCTCATGGACGTCGCACTGCTTCGGCAGCCGGTCACCGTGGTGCTCGACCGGGCGGGCGTCACGGGTTCCGACGGGGCCAGTCACAACGGCATGTGGGATCTGTCCCTGCTGGGAATCGTTCCCGGCATCCGGGTCGCCGCTCCGCGCGACGGGGCGACGCTGCGAGAGGAACTCGGTGAGGCGCTCGACGTCTCCGACGGCCCGACCGTCCTCCGGTTCCCCAAAGGCTCGGTGGGAGAAGATATCCCGGCGATCGAGCGTCTCGACGGCACGGTCGACGTGCTGCGGATGCCGCCGTCGCGGTGCGGCGACGCACTGATCGTCGCGGTCGGCGCCTTCGCCGGTCTCGCGCTCGACGTCGCCGATCGTCTTTCCAGGCAGGGCATCGACGCCGCGGTCGTCGACCCGCGATGGGTGTTCCCCGTGCCCGACGCGGTGGTCGACCTCGCACGCGGCTTCCGGATCGTCGTCACAATCGAGGACAGCGGCCTCCACGGTGGTGTCGGCTCGGCGGTCTCCGCCGCGTTGCGCCGCAACGGCGTCGACGTGCCCGCCCGCGATCTCGGGGTGCCGCAGAAGTTCCTCGATCACGCCTCCCGCAACGAGATCCACGCCGAACTCGGTCTGACTGCCCAGGACGTGGCGCGTCAGGTCACCGGCTGGGTCGCCGGCCTCGACAGCGAACCCGAGGAGCGATCGCGACCGTCGGCGGTCGAGCAGTCCGACCGCGAAGCGGGCTGAGTCCGACCGACGCAGGTGAGCAAACGCCAGGGGCGGTATCCGGTGATCCGGATACCGCCCCTGGCGTCTGTATCGGCTAGCTCTGCATCTCCTCGAGTTCCATGCCCTTGGTCTCGGGGATCTTGGCCTTGACGAAGAAGAACGACAGCAGGGCGAAGAACGCGAACAGTCCGTACAGGAACCACAGACCGACCGCGGAGGTGAGTGGTGGGAACGCCAGTGTCACCGTGAAATTCGCGATCCAGTTGGCGGCGGTGCTGATACCGAGGGCCACCGCGCGCATGCGGTTCGGGAACATCTCGCCGAGCATCACCCACATGATCGGACCCCAGGTGGCGGCGAAGAAGATCACGAAGGCGTTCGCGCCGACGAGGGCGAGCGCACCCCACGGTGCCGGAAGTTCGACGTCCTCACCGCTGCCGACCGCCTGCGAGAAGGCGATCGCGGCGAGCAGCAGGCTGACGAACATGCCGATCGAACCGGTCATCAACAGCGGACGGCGACCGATCTTGTCGACGAACAGGATCGCGACGAACGTCATGACCACGTTGATCACGGCGGTGATCACCGAGGTCGTGAACGACTGGTTCTCGGTGAAGCCCACCGACTTCCACAGTGTCGTCGAGTAGTAGAAGATCGCGTTGATACCGACGAACTGCTGGAAGACGGCCATCGTGATGCCGACCCACACCAGCGGCTGCAGACCGAAGACCGGGCCGCGGATGTCGCCGAAGGACGCCTTCGACTCGCGTCGCAGCGTCAGCCGGATCTCGCGGACACGCTCGTCGGGCCGGAGCTCGCCCGTGACGTTGGCCAGGACGGCCGCAGCCTCTTCGTCCATGTCCTTGCCGACGAGATAGCGGGGGGACTCCGGGATCGTCAGCGCCAGTACACCGTAGAGGACGGCAGGCGCGACGCCGACGAGGAACATCCACCGCCAGGCCTCGAGATTCCACCACAGCTCGTTCGACGCTCCACCGGCGGCGTTCTGCAGCACCGCGTCGGACAGCAGGGCCGCGAAGATGCCGAGAGTGATGGCGAGCTGCTGCAGTGATGCGAGGGCGCCACGGTAGCGAGCGGGTGCGATCTCGGAGATGTAGGTCGGTGCGATGACCGACGCGATACCGATGCCGAGGCCGCCGAGCACACGCCACAGCATGAGATCGGGAACGCTGAAGGCCAGACCGGACCCGATCGACGAGATGACGAACAGGGCGGAGCCGAGGAGCATCACCCGCTTGCGGCCCCAACTGTCGGCGAGGCGTCCGGCGAACCACGCGCCGACGGCACAACCGAGCAGGGCGATGGCGACGGCGAAACCGGTCACGAACGAACTGAGCGCGAAGTTGTCCTGGATGGAGTCGACGGCGCCGTTGATGACCGAGCTGTCGAAGCCGAACAGGAAACCGCCCACGGCCGCCGCGACGGTCACGGCGATGACTTTCGCGGCGTGTGCGGTCGATGGTTGGGTCACCGAGGAACTCCTGGATCGGACTGGCCGCGAGAGCGGGAAAAGGGTTGGACACAGTGTGTTTTCTTCAGGGGAACATTACGCCGGGGTGAACGGCCGACTCGACGTTTCCGGCGAGAACTCGCCCACAAGGCGGACTTCGAACGCGGCATGGAGTGTGGCGACGCCTCCGAGTGGGTAAGAAGTTAAGAAATATTCTCTCCGCGCCGTCGCTCTGTCTGCGACCTTCCCAAGCGGTGAGGACCTCCGCTTGACACCGTGCGATCTGGAAATACAGTCCTGTTCCATGACTCGGCGACGACCGGACGCGACCGTACGGGGTGTGGTGGGTGAAGCGGCGTTCCCGCCGACCTCACCCGGAGGTTCCTCATGGAGATCGCTCTGCCTCCGGTAGAGCACGGTGTGGTGGAACACAGCAGGGCGCTCATCGACCCCGTCACACCTTTCCGGAACACGAGCGCGTACATCTTCCTCGTGGCGTTCGGCGACGACGAGGAACGGCGCAGGGTGGTGCGTTTCGTCGACCGCGCCCACGCACCGGTCCGCTCCGACGGATACAACGCCTTCGATCCGAGGCTCCAGTTGTGGATCGCCGCGGTGATGTTCCACGGCGGCCGCGACGTGTACGAGCGGTTCTTCGGCCTTGATGTGATGTCCAGGACGCGGCAGCCGCCGGAAGTAGATGGCACGCAGAGCAGACGGCGGAGATCAGTTCTCCGCCGTCAGGGCCTTCGCGAGTCGCGGCACGGTCAGCGCGCGCTGCCACGGCCGTGCCCCGCCCTCGGCGAAGCGGCCGTCGATGTACTCCTCGACGTCGGCCCCGTCGGAGACGTCCCAGTCCCAGCACAGGCGCCGAACGAGTTCGGGGCTGATCAGGTTCTCGACGGGAACGGCGACTTCCTCGCTCAGAGCGGTGAGTTCGCCGCGCGCGAGGGCGAGACGTGCGGCCTCCTCAGGGTGGTGACGCGACCACCGGCCGGCCGGGGGAGGCCCGGTCAGGGGCGGCGTGAGAGGTGGGAGCCGGTCCTCCGGCAGTGCACGGGCCCGCTCGATCGCGTTGAACCACGCACGGGAGGAACGCCGCTGCCGCGGACCGCCGAAAACCGGAAGCTCCTGCAACTGTTCGACGCTCGTGGGATTCGCCTCCGCGGCGGCGATGATCGCGGAGTCGGGAAGGATGCGCCCCGGGGCGATGTCACGCCGGGCGGCGATCTCGTCGCGGGTGGTCCACAGTTCCCGGACGATCGCCAAGCGGCGTCGGTCCTTGATCGCGTGGATCTTGGACGTGCGCCGCCACCGATCGGGCTTCGGAGCGGGCGGCCCCGCGAGCCGGATGTGCTCGAATTCCTGAGCGGCCCACTCGGTCTTGTTCTGCCGCTCGAGTTCGCTCGCCATCGCGTCGCGGAGTTCGACGAGCGGTTCGACGTCGAGTGCGGCGTAGTTGAGCCACGAGTCGGGAAGCGGTCGCGTCGACCAGTCCGCCGCACCGTGGCCCTTGCGCAGTTCGAGGCCGAGGGTCTCGGCCACGATCGCGGCGAGACCGACGCGGGGGAATCCGGCGAGACGACCGGCGAGTTCGGTGTCGTACAACTTCGCCGGACGGAGTCCGAGTTCGGCCAGGCCGGGGAGATCCTGGTCGGCGGAATGCAGGACCCATTCGAGGTCGTTGATCACCTCGGTCAGGGGAGCGAGGTCGTCCCGCGTGGGAATGGGATCGAGCAGCACCGTGCCGGCGCCGTCACGACGGAGCTGTACGAGATAGGCGCGCCCGGAGTAGCGGTAGCCCGATGCGCGTTCGGCGTCGACGGCGAGCGGGCCGTGTCCCTGCGCGAGCATCGCTGCCGCGTCGGCGACCCCGCGCGCCGTGGTGACGACCTTCGGGACGCCGTCGCGGGGTTCGAGGAGCGGCACCGTGGTCACGCTCGTGCTCTTCTGCTCGTCCTCGTCGTTCTGTGCCGGCATGGGCGTGACTCTAGCGGTGTCGTCCCCGTGTGCAATTCCGTTCCTGTCCGGAACGTCCGATCGGTGGACACGCACGGACCCGCTCGACGCCTCGCGAACTCCCCTCAGAACACCGTCACCTCTCCTGCGAGACGACATCGTCGCGCTCCACATCCGATGTGAGGATGTCGTCGTTCTCCGCGCCGGCCGCGAGGATGAGGTCCTCGAGGGCGGGGGAGAAGTCGTCGACGAGTTTCCACAGGTCGGGGACGAGATCGGGACACGAGATCAGACCGATGTCGAGCCTGCCGTCGAGGGAGAGCACCGTGATGTTGAGCGCTGCGCCGTGGAAGATCGGGCCGAAGGGGTACATCGCCGTCATGCGGGCGCCCAGGAAGTACAGCGGCACGGGAGGTCCGGGCACGTTGGAGATCACGAGGTTGTGGATCACCGGGTGCCGGTCGGCGAGCCGCAGTCCGGCGTAGGCGCGCATCGCGGGGGCGAACACGGCCGCGCCGAGGAACTGGGACCAGTCCTGCAGCAGGTTCGCGCCGAGGTCGGCGTTGTGTTCCTTGGCCACCGCGTTCGCTTCCGAGAGTGCCCGCAGCCGCTCTGCGGGGTCGGCGATGTGTGTGTGGAGGTCGGCGAACATCGCCGAGACCTGGTTGCGTCCCGGCCGATCCGACCTGCCGTGGACCGAGACCGGGATCATCCCGATGAGCGGGGAGTCGGGCAGCTCGCTGCGCCGCTCCAGATATCGGCGTAGCGCGCCGGCGCACACCGCCATCACCACGTCGTTGACGGTGACGCCGAAGACGTTCTTCACCAGCTTCACGTCGTCGAGGTTCAGCTCGGCGAAGCCGACGGTGCGGTGTCCGGTGATGGTGGAGTTGAACGGGGTGCGCGGCGCCGTGAACGGCGCGGGCATGGCGTCGCCGCGTCGGGCGCGGGCGATCCAGGAGGTCAGCGATGTGACCGCGCCGGGAAGGATCCGCAGCAGGTGGAGAGGCCGGCGGGCGACGTTGAGGGCTCCGGCGATCGCGATGGCGAGATCGTTCGCGTCGCCGGCACCCCACTGCACCGGTTCGGGCCGGGGATCGGCCGGGTCGAGGCTGCACAGCTGCGCGATGAGTGCGGCACCGGAGACCCCGTCCACTCCGGCGTGATGCATTTTCGCGATGACGGCGATCCTGCCGTCGTCGAGACCGTCGACGAACCACATCTCCCATAGTGGCCGGGAGCGATCCAGGGGTTGCGCGGCGATGTGTCCGCACAGCTCCGCGAGCTCGGTCCGGCCGCCCGGGGCGGGCACGCCGACGTGGTGGACGTGCCGGTCGAGGTCGAAGTCGTGGTCGTCGACCCAGACCGGATGGTCGAGGTTGAACCTGCTGTCGGCGAGCTTCATCCGGAACTGGGGTACGGCGGTGAGGCGCGCTTCGAGTTCGTTGCGCAGTCTCACGTAGTCGTAGCCGCCCGGGACGGTGGACGGATCCAGCACGATCAGCCCGCAGATGTGGAGGAGCTGACTGGGGGTCTCGAGGTAGAGGAAACCGGCATCGAGCCCGCTGAGACGCTGCATGGAATCAAGAGTAGAACAGGTTCTAGAAATCCGGTCGGATTGCAGCGGCTTTCACCGCTGGAGTCGCGCAACCCCCGCCGGAGGCAGACCCGCGGCATATGCGAGGACGTCACAGAACGCCTCCACGTGCAGGGTCAGCATGTCGGACTGCGGAGTCCACGACGCGCGCAGTTCCAGTTGGTGGGCGCGTCCCGGGCCCGCGATGTCCCCGAACCGCACGGAGGTCGTCGCCGTCACCGTGCCGCCCAGCGCCGTGAGCGGTTCACCGTGCGCGGCGAGGGCGTCGACGAGCCAACTCCACGCGACCTCCGGCAGCAGCGAGTCCGCTGCCAGGCTCTCGTCGACGTCGGCCTGGATGTACGAGACGAGCCGGGTGGTCCCGTGCCACGCCTCGTCGCCGTCGGGGTCGTAGAGCAGGATGAGACGGCCGAACGCGTCGCCCTCCGACTGCTCGGGCACCCCCTCCGTCTCGTCGTGCAGGACCTCGGCGCCCAGTGCATAGCTGTAGGGAGCGAGCCGTTGCGGGGGTCGGATCGGCCCGACCTCGATCTCCGGGCGCACGGTAGCCGCGTTCATCGCATCGACTGCGGAACGGAAGCGGGCCGGCTCGGCGGGCGAGGTGGTCACCGAGCGGAGGTTAGTGCCGGTGACGCACCGCACGCGGGAGGCGCGCCGATTCCGGTGGGCGGCGCGGTCGTGGCAGCATGGGCAGCGGGTCCGCGCCACACGTCTCGGTCCGGGACCCGACAGACGCTGCCCTGCGCGACGGCGCGCAGTGCCCGAAGAACGAGGATCGATGACCGGCTTGGAGAACACGAACGTCGGCTCTGCGGTGCCCGCGGAGTACCCCGCGCGAAGGATCCTGCCGCATGCGCCCCTGCTGGCGGCCGCGCGCGGTGAGCGGCCCGTCCACCGGCCCGTGTGGTTCATGCGCCAGGCGGGCCGCTCCCTGCCCGAGTACCGGGAGATCCGGGCCGGCGTCGGCATGCTCGAATCGTGCTTCGACCCCGAGCTCGTCTGCGAGATCACGATGCAGCCGGTGCGGCGGCACAAGGTCGACGCTGCCATCCTGTTCTCCGACATCGTCGTCCCGCTCAAGGCGGCAGGTATCGACCTCGACATCGTCGCCGGGACGGGCCCGGTCGTCGCGAACCCCGTCCGTACCGCCGCCGATGTCGCCGCGCTGCCGTCCCTCGAGGCCGAGGAGGTCGGGGCGGTCGCCCGCGCGGTCGGTCTGCTGACCCGCGAACTCGGCGACACCCCGCTCATCGGCTTCGCGGGGGCGCCCTTCACCTTGGCGTCCTATCTCGTCGAGGGCGGACCCAGCCGCAACCACGAGCACACCAAGGCGCTCATGCACGCCGACCCGAAGACCTGGCACGCGCTCCTCGGCAAGCTCACCGATGTCGCTATCGGCTTCCTGCGCGCGCAGATCGGCGCCGGTGTCGACGCCGTCCAGCTCTTCGACTCGTGGGCGGGCGCCCTCTCGCTCGCCGACTACCGCGAGTACGTCCTGCCGCACTCCGAGCGTGTCTTCGCCGAGATCGCCGGTGCGGGGGTGCCGCGCATCCACTTCGGTGTCGGCACCGGTGAGCTCCTCGGCGCCATGGGTGAGGCGGGCGCCGACGTGGTCGGCGTCGACTGGCGCATCCCGCTCGACGTCGCCGCGACCCGCGTCGGCCCCGGCAAGGCCCTGCAGGGCAACCTCGACCCCGCGATTCTGTTCGCGGGCCGGGAGGTCGTCGAACGCGAGGTGCGCCGCATCGTCGCCGAGGCCGACCGTGCTCTCGAGACCGGCGCCATCGGACACATCTTCAATCTCGGTCACGGCGTGCTGCCCGACACCGATCCCGATGCCATCACCCGAGTGGTCGAGCTGGTGCATTCGCTGTGACCCCGCCGACGGTCGCGGTCGTCGGCGGTGGGATCAGCGGGCTCGTCGCCGCGTATCGGCTGCGTCGTTCGCTCGGCGCCGCCGCCCGCATCGTCGTGCTCGAGCGATCGTCGCGGCTCGGCGGCAAGCTCCGCACGGTCCCGCTCGCGGGTGATCCTGTCGACGTCGGCGCCGAGGCGTTCATCGCACGCCGACCCGAGGTGGTCGCGCTCGTCGAGGAACTCGGCCTGAGCGCCCACATCGTCCACCCTTCGGCTGCCCGTCCGCTCCTGTACGCCGACGCGCGACTGCATCCGCTGCCGGCGGGCACGCTCATGGGCATCCCCGCCTCGGCGCAGGCCGTGGAGGGTCTCGTCGACGACGAGACCCTGGCGCGCATTGCCGCCGAACCCACAGTGCCGTTCCACTGGGACCGGGACTCCGACGTCTCCGTCGCGGATCTCGTCCGATCACGCTTCGGTGAGCAGGTGGTGCAGCGCAGCGTCGACCCCCTGCTCGGTGGGGTGTACTCGGGGCTGTCCGACACCGCGGGTGTCCGTGCCACCGTCCCGACGCTCGCCGCGGCTCTCGACGCCGGCGCGACGAGCCTGAGCGACGCCGTCGCCCGCGCTCTGCCCCCGAAGTCGGACGCCCCGGTCTTCGGGACGCTGCGCGAGGGCTACGGCGTGCTGATCCAAGCCCTCGTCCGCGAGGCCGACGCCGAGTTCCTCTACGGCACAGCCGCATCCGGACTGAAGCGCAGCGGTGGCCGGTGGTCGGTCGATCCGCTCGGCGAGGTCGACGGTGTGGTGCTCGCCGTGCCCGCCCCGGACGCCGCCCGGCTGCTCTCCGACAGTGTCCGATCCGCCGCGCAGTGCGCCGCGCAGATCCCGCTCGCCTCGTCGGTGGTGGTCGCGCTCGCGTTGCCGCACGACGCCGGCCTGCCGCAGAACTCCGGGATCCTCGTCGCGACGGGGGAGGAACTGTCGGCGAAGGCCTTCACGCTGTCGAGCCGCAAGTGGCCGCACCTCGCCGAACGTCCCGTCGCACTCGCGCGTGCGTCGTTCGGACGGTTCGGCGACGACGCGCTCGTCGACGCGTCCGAGGCCGACCTGATTGCGCTGGCCCGCGCGGATCTCGCGACCGTCACCGGAGTCGACGCCGAACCGGTGGCCGCCTTCGTGCAGCGGTGGCACGGCGGGCTGCCGCAGTACCGCGAACACCACGGCGAGATCGTCGCCGCCTTCGAGGCCGAGATCGCAGGGATCGACGGACTCGAGGTCGCCGGCGCGATGCTGCACGGTGTGGGTGTACCCGCATGTGTCGCAACAGGCACGGCTGCGGCCGCACGCCTGACTGCACGAATGGAAGGATGAACGTCATGGCACGTCTCGACTACGACAAGCTCAATTCCACCCTCCGTTACACGATGTGGTCGGTCTTCCAGGTCCGGCCCGGCGTCCTCGGCGACGACCGCGCCGCGGCGATCGAGGACGCGAAAGCGTTCTTCGCCCGCTTCGACGACACCGACGTGATCGTGCGCGGTATCTACGATGTGGCCGGCACCCGCGCGGACGCCGATTTCATGATCTGGACGCACGCCGAGCACATCGAGGATCTGCAGAAGCTGTACGCCGACTTCCGGCGCACCACGATCCTCGGCCGCGCGAGCACCCCGGTCTGGTCGAACACCGCACTGCACCGACCCGCGGAGTTCAACAAGAGCCACCTGCCCGCCTTCATCGCGGGGGAGGAGCCGGGCAACTACGTGTGCGTGTACCCCTTCGTGCGGTCCTACGAGTGGTACCTCCTGCCCGACGAGCAGCGTCGCAAGATGCTCGCCGACCACGGCATGGCGGCCCGCGGCTACCCCGATGTCCGCGCCAACACCGTTCCGGCCTTCGCGCTCGGCGACTACGAGTGGATCCTCGCCTTCGAGGCGCCGGAACTGCACCGCATCGTCGATCTCATGCGCGACCTGCGTGCCACCGACGCGCGCCTGCACGTCCGGGAGGAGACCCCCTTCTTCACCGGACCGCGGGTCGACGTCGAAGCCCTCGTCGCGTCGCTGCCCTGACGTGACCTCGACGAGCGCGGTGCCACCCGAGGGAGAAGGTCGTCTGTTCTCCCAGATGGCGCACTGGGGGATGTTCTCGGCGCAGGCACGCGACGGCGAGGTCGTCGCCGTGCGGCCCTACGCCGGGGACCGCGACCCCTCACCGATCCTGGGGAACATCCCCGGATCGGTGCGGCACCGTGCTCGCATCGCCGGTCCGGCCGTCCGTCGCGGCTGGCTCGAGAACGGACCGGGACCGAGCACACGACGCGGCGACGACGAGTACGTCGCGGTCTCGTGGGACGAACTCACCGAGATCCTCGGGGGCGAACTGCAGCGCGTAAAGGACCGGCACGGCAACCGGGCGATCTTCGGCGGCTCCTACGGCTGGTCCGCCCCGGGCCGGTTCCACCACGCACAGAGCCAGGTGCACCGCTTCCTGAAGATGTTCGGCGGCTACACCCGCTCGGTGCACTCCTACTCGCTCGGCGCGACCGGCGTGATCATGCCGCACGTCGTAGGCACCCACTGGAAACTGTTCGCGCGCTCGACCTCCTGGGAGGTCATCGCCCGCGAGACCGATCTGATGGTGTGCTTCGGCGGGATCCCGCTGAAGAACACCGCCGTCAACGACGGCGGCACGAGCGATCACCCCACCCGCGACGCCCTCGACCGGATGCGGGCCCGCGGCGGACGGATCGTCTCGTTCAGCCCGATCCGCAGCGACGTGCACGGTGAGCACGAGTGGCTCGCGCCCCGGCCGGGCACCGACGTCGCGATCATGCTCGCCCTCGGTTATGTCCTGGCCACCGAGGGTCTGGCCGACCGTGAGTTCCTCGACCGCTACTGCACCGGTTACGACCGCTTCGAGGAGTACCTGCTCGGCCGCACCGACGGCGTCCCGAAGACCCCCGAGTGGGCCGCCGGACTGTCGGGCATCCCGGCGGGAACCCTCGTCGACCTCGCGCGACGCATGGCCCGTGGCCGCACCCTGGTGTCGGTCACATGGTCGCTGCAACGCGTGCGGCACGGCGAGCAGGCGCCCTGGGCGGGCGTGACCCTCGCCGCGATGCTCGGCCAACTCGGCGTTCCCGGGGGCGGTTTCGGCCACGGCTACGGTTCGATGAACGAACCCGGTCTCGCGCCCGTCCCGTATCCGCTGCCCACCCTGTTCCAGGGCAACAACGACGTCGAGGACTTCATCCCCGTCGCCGCGATCTCCGACCTGCTGTTGCGGCCGGGGGAGCAATTCGACTACGACGGCCGTCGCCTGACCTTCCCGGACATCCGGCTCGTGTACTGGGCGGGTGGCAATCCCTTCCACCACCACCAGGACATCGGCCGGCTCCGCCGCGCCCTGCAACGGCCCGACACGATCGTCGTCCACGACCCGTACTGGACGCCGATGGCCAAGCACGCCGACATCGTCGTGCCGTCGACCACGGCGCTCGAGCGCGACGACCTGACGTGCACGCGCAACGATCCGCTGCTCGTCGCGATGCAGGCTGCCGTCCCACGCTTCGCCGACGCCCGCGACGACTACGACACCTGCACCGCTCTCGCCCACCGCCTCGGCTTCGGCGAGCAGTTCACCGAGGGCCGGACCTCCCGGGAGTGGCTCGAACACCTCTACGAGCAGTGGCGCGGTTTCGTCCTCGCCGACGACCGGCGCATCGAGGACCCGCCGCCCTTCGACGACTTCTGGTACGGCGGACCGGTCCGGATGCGGACCGAGGACGATCTGACCCTCTTCGAGGACTTCCGGTCCGATCCCGCGGCGAACCCGTTGCGGACTCCCAGCGGACTGCTCGAGATCTTCTCCGCCGATATCGACTCGTTCGGCTACGACGACTGCGCCGGGCACCCCACCTGGTACGAACCCGACGAATGGCTCGGCTCCCCGCGGGTCGAGCGGTTCCCACTGCACCTGATCGCCAATCAGCCGGCCACGCGCCTGCACGGGCAGCTCGATCACGGCTCGGTGAGCCAGGCGTCGAAGATCCGTGGCCGTGAACCGATCCGGATGCGTCCCGACGACGCTGCCGCGCGAGGTCTGGAAGCCGGCGACATCGTCCGCGTCTTCAACGATCGTGGTTCGTGCCTCGCCGGGGTGGTCCTCGACGACGGTCTGCTGCCGAACGTCGTCCAGCTCGCGACGGGAGCCTGGTACGACCCGCTGGATCCGTCCGATCCCGGATCGATGTGCGTGCACGGGAACGCGAACGTGCTCACCCCCGACGTCGGCACGTCGTCGCTGTCCCACGGATGCACGGGTCAGCACGTGCTCGTCGACGTCGAGCGGTTCGACGGCGAGTTGCCGCCCATCCGGGCCTACGATCCGCCGGTCGTCCGGCAGCGCTGAGCGGTCACAGTCCGAGGGACGACTGGACGTCGCGCAGGGTGGCCGCCGAGGTGGCCAGACCCGTTTCCTCCTCCGGCGACAACGGCACCTCGAGCACGGTGTGCGCGCCGCGCGCGTCGACGACGGTGGGAAGCGAGAGGCAGACGTCCTGCAGGCCGTGCCGCCCGGTTTGCAGCGTCGACACCGCGAGCACCCGGCGCTGGTTCCGCAGCACGGCCTCCACGATGCGGGCACTCGACAGTCCGATCGCGAGATTCGTGGCGCCCTTGCCGCGGATGATCTCGTAGGCGCTGCGCACGACCTCCTCGAAGAGTTCGGCGCGGGTGTCCGGTCCGAAGACGGGTCGTCCGTCGACGGCGAAGGACTCCACCGGCACGCCGCCGATCGTCGCACTCGACCACAGGGCGACCTCCGAGTCGCCGTGTTCCCCCACGACGAACGCGTGAACGTTCTCGACCGCGACGTCGGCGCGGTGGGCGAGCAGATACCGCAGCCGGCCGGAATCGAGCACCGTGCCCGACCCGAAGATCCGGCCATCCGAGACGCCGGTCGCCGCGATCGCGGCGCGGGTGACGATGTCGACCGGATTACTGACGAAGACGATCACTGCATCGGGGGAGACGGACAGCAGGCCGGGAGTCAGGTCCCGTGTCAGGGCGACGTTCGCCGCCGCGAGATCCAGACGCGACTGGCCGGGATGCTGCTTGGCCCCCGCGGTCACGACGATCAGATCGGAACCGGCGGTGACCGCGATGTCGTCACTGCCCTCGATCCGGCACGACGGCGCGAACTGCGTGCCGTGGTTCAGGTCCAGGACCTCCGCGCGCACCTTCGCGGAGTTCGTGTCGAACAGCGCGATCGCGTCTGCCGAACCCCTGAGTAGACATGCATACGCCACCGCGGTACCGACGCTCCCGGCGCCGACGACGGACAGCTTCGTGTGTCGCCGGATTCTCGTACCCGTCTCAGCCATGCGAGACATTGTGGCAAGCCGGCCCCTCGGTCGGTAGCCTCGCGCCACATGACTCGGTCCGCATCGGGACATTCCCTGCGAGCGGCCGGCCCCGCCGCGATGGCGGCGATGCGACTGCTCGAGGAGATCTAGCCGAGCCGACCTGCCACTGTCGCTCAGCCGTTAGCCTCGGGACATGGCCGAGACCCCCTTCGATGCCGTCCTGTTCGACTTCTCCGGCACCCTGTTCCGGCTCGAGGAGGACGAGAGCTGGCTCGCGGACGTCACCGACCACGAGGGCAGACCCTTCGACGTGCACCGGCAGGCCGAACTCATGCGGCGGCTGACGCAACCCGTCGGGCAGCCCGTCGAGATGGACGCCGACGAGCACCACGCGTGGACCAACCGCGACCGCGAACCGCGCTGGCACCGCGAGGCCTACCTGACGGTGCTGCGCAGATCGGGCGTGGCCGATCCCGAACAGGCACAGGCGCTCTACGAGAAGGTGACCGACCCCGACTGCTGGACCGTCTATCCCGACACCGTCCCCGTCATCGAGGCGCTCGCTGGAGACGGGATCGCCGTCGGCGTGGTGAGCAACATCGCCTTCGACCTGCGGCCGGCCTTCGCCCGGCTCGGTATCGACGACCTCGTGTCGGTGTTCGCGCTGTCCTTCGAGGTGGGCGCCGTCAAGCCCGAACCGGAGATCTTCCGCCACGCCGTCGACAGACTCGGTGTCGACCCGCGACGGACGCTGATGATCGGCGACAGCGAGAAGGCGGACGGTGCCGCCCGGTCGATCGGATGCGCGTTCGAACTCGTCGAACCGACACCGACCACCGAGCGGCACGACGCACTGTGGACCGCGCTGGCCGCGGCCGGGATCACTCCGACCGAACCAGGCGCAGGGAGATCGAGTTGATGCAGTACCGCTTGTCGGTGGGCGTCGGGTAACCCTCGCCCTCGAAGACGTGCCCGAGATGGCTGTGGCACGTCGCGCACACCACCTCGATGCGCCGCATGCCCAGCGAGTTGTCCTCGCGCAGGATCACGGCGTCGGAGTCGGCGGGGTCGAAGAACGACGGCCACCCGCAGTGGGAGTGGAACTTCTCGGTGCTGCGGAACAGTTCGGCACCGCACGCGCGGCATTCGTAGATGCCCTCGGTCTCGGTGTCGGTGTACTCGCCGACGAAGGGACGCTCGGTGCCGGCCTGACGCAACACGGCGAATTCGGCGGGAGTGAGCTTCGCGCGCCATTCCTCGTCGGTGTGGACGACCTTGGGTGCGGGTTCGGATCGAGGAGCAGACGTCATGATCTCCACGCTAACCGCGCTCGGCGCGCGCGTCACGTCTGCACCGGCACGGACGATCACGTCCGTGCGGGCTGCTTCTCCTCGAGCAGGTGCGACGGCTCGATGCCGTCCGCCAGGCGCCCTTCGCGCTTCGCGACGAGGTAACGGTCGAGCAGGACGGCGAAGACGACGATGAGCAGCAGCGACCAGCCGAAGGTTGTCTTCATGTACTCCGCCGCGCGCCCGGCCTCCACCCACCGGTTCGACAGCCACGAGTCGTAGCTCAGGAAGCCGTACACGGCGAGCCAGGCGGGCCAGTTCCGCATCACGGAGTTCGGCAGCAGCACCGTCATCAGCAGAGGGAACAGCATCATCGAGTAGTACATCTGGCCGAGCGATCCGAGCAGGAACGAAGCCGCGAGCAACACACCGCCGGCGGTGCACACGAAGAACACCTCGTCGTGGCGGCAGTAGCGGTAGAGCAACCACACCGACACCGCGACCATCACCGCGAGCACCGCCCGCAGACCGAAGATCAGCCAGGCCGGGAGCCCGTAGTACATGCCGTTGCCGACGATCGCGCTGTTGAAGTAGTCGCGGGACTCGAGCAGGTACGGCACGGTGTGCTCGACGAACTGCCACGCGTCGACCGACAGGGGCCACGCGATGATCGTCAGCGCGATCGGGACACCCGCGGCGGTGATGAAGACCTTCCACTGTCCGCGCACGAGCGGGAGCAACAGCAGGGGAGCGAGGATCGGTTTGACGGCGAAGGTCAGGCCGAGCGCAGCCCCCGCCCACAGATCACGTCGTTTGAGCAGCAGCGTCAGGAACGCGATCTCGCCGAGCAGGACGAGACCGTTGATGTTCGTGAAGACGAGCGTGTTCGTCACCGTCTCGGACGCGAACGCGGCGAAGACCAGCACCGGCGCGATCGGCGAATCGAGTCGCAGACCGAACATGCGCAGCAACAGGTAGAGCGCGACGAGGATCGCGATCGCATTGGCGAGAATGAACAACCACCGCGACCGCTCGGGGTCGATCACCGCGATCGGGGCGATCAACAACGTGCCGGAAGGCGGATAGAGGTAGTGGGGATCGACCCACTGGAACTCGGCGGTGTACACCGGCCGGCGGTTGAGGAAGGCCAGCGCGGCGTTGTAGACCGGGGTGAAGTCGTCCGTCCGGAACCCGTTGACCGCTTTGATCACGACCCGGTGCAGAACCGTCAGTACGGCAAGGGGCCACACCACAGCCTTGACCACCTCGGCGGTCGTACGTGCGGTCCGGGGTTCGAGACTTCTGAGGAACACTACGGCACGGTACACCGCGGGCCTGCGGACCCGTGCACACGCCCTGCCCCCGACCGGGGAACGTCACGCGGGGCACAGGCTCCCGTTGGGTGGAAGTTCTCCGTCGGACAGATAGGTCTCCACCCGCGCCTGCACGCATCCCGAGTGCAGGACCGCCGAGTAACCGGCACCCTGCCACGACAGTGACGCCCAGGCGATACCGCCTGCGGTGAGCACACCGGTCACCGACTCCACGCCGGCATTGCCCACGACCGGGTCCGCGGCCCCCGAGGAGACGAGCACGGGCACGTCGAGCGCCGCCGGCAGCGGCGGGGGAGGCAGGCTCGGCCACGCCGCACATGCCGTCAGGCCCGTCGCCAGATCCGCGCCGTACAGCGGATAGAGGGTGGACCAACTCCGGGCGAGATCGCCCGCGTGGGTCGGGGTCGGCCAGCGCTGTCCGTCGCTGCACCGGGCGACGAACTGACCGTCCGTCGAGAGCCTCTCCTCGGCCACACCGACCAGTTCGATGAGCGGCATGACATCGCCGTCCCGCGCGGCTGCGAGGACGTCCGCCACCTCACGGACGCGGGCCTGCAGATCGGCGCGCGGCGTGCCGAGGACACCCGTCAGCGCCGTGAGGAAGGAATTGGCCGAGACCGGCGCGAGTTCACCCTCGGTGGCCTGCTCGTGCAGATCCTCGATCGCCGCGCGCGGATCGTCGCCCAGGGCGCAGTCGAGGGCGGTGCACTGCCGGGCGAAGGCATCGACGGCGGCCTCCGCGCCGCGGGCCTGCGACTCGGCCATGAGTTCGGCGTCGGCGGTGGCCGCGGCGGGGGAGTCGAGGACGAGACGGCCGACCGCGCCCGGATAGGCGGCGGCGTAGGCGAGCGCGACCGTCGCACCGTTCCCCACCCCGAGAAGACCGATCCGGTCCACGCCCCATGCCTGCCGGAGGCGTTCGATGTCGTCGGCGGCGTGTGATGCGCCGAACATCAGCTGCTGCGGCTGCAGGTAGTCGGTGCACGAGACGGTCGCCTGACGACCCAGATCGGCGACGCGTTCGGGTGCATCGCCGGTGCGACCGAATTGTCCGAGATCGCCGAGACCGCGACGATCAGCAGGAAAGATGCAGTCGATCGCGAGCGAGTTGCCGATCCCGCGCCGATCCACCGCGACGATCGGACGCATCGCCAGTGCACCCGACATCGCGCCGGTCGCCATGGCGGTCAGTGCGCGCGTCGACGCGACGTCGGCGCCGGTCGTGAGAACCAGCGGCGCCACGTCGGTGGGGGTGTCGGGCAGTCGTGCGCGCATGACTGCCAGCGGGAAGGTGCCCGTCACGGTGCCGGCCGCATCGATCGGGGCGACGACCTCCGCGCACTCGAGAACGAGGCCCTGGGCACCCGGCGGTGCGTCGAACGAGGAGAGCGTCTCGTCCGTGCAGTTCCGCCACGCCGGTTCGGCCGACGGCACCGGAAGTTCGGGTACCTCGGTCTCGTCCTGCGGGGTCCCGTCGACGGCGACACCGGGATCGTCGCGCACCACGGCGACGTCGGGACGTATCGACGGTCCTGCTCCGCACGCGGTCGACGCCGCGGCAACCGTGATCAACATCGCGGCGATCACTCCCGATCTGCGCATGCGCACAGCCTGCCAGGTTCACCGGCGGCCGCGCGCAACCGGTGGTCGAGCGGCCGATCCGAAGTGTCCTCCCGGTGCATGACGCCGAGGTGAACGCCGTGTGAAGTAGGTCGCATTCCGGATTCGAGTGAGGATCCGAGCATGATGCGGTCGTACCCTGGGCTGATGCACGAACGTCTCGTCGACCGCAATCCGGTGGTGCCTGCAGACCAGTTGGTGGCGCAGATGGTGCCCCCCGCGATGTTCGACGAGGTGAGCTTCGAGTCGTACATTCCGGATCCGAACGAGCCGAGCCAGGCGGCCGCGGTGACGACCGCTGCGGAGTTCGTCGGCAAGATCGGGAAGATCCGCGGCGGCAAGCGCGGCCTGTTCGGCCGCCGCTCCCAGCCGCAGGGGGCCGGCCTCTACCTCGACGGCGGCTTCGGCGTGGGCAAGACCCACCTGCTCGCCTCGATCTTCCACAGCGCACCCGCGCCCAAGGCCTTCGGCACGTTCGTCGAGCTCACCCACGTCGTCGGCGCCCTCGGGTTCAACAAGGCCGTCGAGGAGCTGTCGAACCACAGCGTGCTGTGCATCGACGAGTTCGAACTCGACGATCCGGGCGACACCATGCTCGTCTCGCGCCTGCTGACCGAACTGTCGGCCCGCGGCGTCTCGATCGTCGCGACCTCCAACACGCTCCCCGGCCAGCTGGGTGAGGGACGGTTCGCGGCACAGGACTTCCTGCGCGAGATCAAGAAGCTCGCGTCGATCTTCGAGACCATCCGCGTCGACGGCCCCGACTACCGTCACCGCGACCTGCCGCCTGCACCCGATCCGGTCGACTCGGCAGAGCTCACCGAGCGCGCCGACGCGATCCCGGGTGCGACGCTCGACGACTTCGACGAGCTGTGCGCGCACCTGAGCACGCTGCACCCGTCCCGTTACGGCAAGCTCGTCGAGGGTGTCCCCGCCGTATTCCTCGAGGGTGTGCACCCGGCGAAGGACCAGTCGGTGGCCCTGCGTCTGGTGGTCCTCGCCGACCGCATGTACGACGCGAGCATCCCCGTGACGGTCTCCGGCGCCAAGCTCGACGAGATCTTCACGCCCGAGATGCTCGCGGGCGGCTACCGCAAGAAGTACCTGCGCGCGACGTCCCGTCTGCTGGCGCTGTCCCGATTCGAGGTTGCCGCGGGCTGATCGGATACCCGGCGCTCATGCGCGCCGGGTCGACCTTCACCCCATCACCGGCTCACCGGCCGGCATCCCTTCGGAGGGTGCGCTGCATGACGAAATCGTCGTGCGTCTGCGCCCCCACGACGAACGTGCGCGTGCCCACCACCTCGAAGCCCTGCTTCTCGTAGAAGCGCCGGGCGCGGGTGTTCTCCTGGTTGACGCCGAGCCACAGGCCCACACGCCCGAGTGTGTGGGCCCGCGCGACGATCGCATCCATGAGCGCCGCAGAGATTCCGGAACCGTGATGGCCCGGCATCACGTACAGCTTGCTGATCTCGATCGCCGGCCGCGCCGTGATCATCGCGTCGATCGCCGGATCCTCGGGAGCGGCGTCCACTGCCATCAGATAACCGACGATCTCCTCACCCGCGCGCGCCTCGAGAACGATGCGTTCGGGGGAGGACAGGTACTCGGCGAACTTCTCCGCGCTGAGGGTGCGCTCGATGAAGTCGGCGATGTCGTCCTCGGCGGCGTCCTGAGGGCAGGCGAGCGGGAAGGTCGCGGCGGCGACCTGGGCGATCGCCTCGGCGTCCCAGATGCCCGCCTCGTCGACGGAGACTGCTTCTTCGAGTGGTGGCATGGACATGCACACCAGTGAAGCACTCGGACGGGACGATACGGCAGGTGCCCCGCGTGTCGATGCGAGACGGAGACACGAGCCCGGACGCGAGACGGAGAAGGGTCCGGATATGGCTGAACCCCAGCCTTGGATGGGGGGTCATGGCTGGGGTTCGACACCATCGGGGGGATGGCAACATCCACGCTACATGAGGGATCCCTCAGGTTCCAGCGACCGTGGTCACGGTTGCGTCACACGGTCCCGTGCATGCGACTTGCACGAAATGTCGGTGCGTTGTACCGTCGCGGCTATGAAGCGCGTACTCGTAGTTCACCGCCGTAGCGGGGTCTGATTCGGACCGACCCCTCGCTGCGGGTCGTTGAGCTACGCGTCGGTCCTTCCTTCTCGTGGAAGACCACTACGAACGATGAACGCCTTCACCTCCTTCTCGGGTTTCGCTCCGATGTTCCCCTCTGGCACCCCTGATGCCGATCCGTTCTTCGCCCGCTACGGACGCGGCCTTCCTCGGGGATTGCGCGAGGAAGCCTCCGGCATGAGCTGGACGGAGTTCGAATCCACCTACGGTGCGCAGCACGGCCCGGTCCGCCTCGGTGGCTGGACCGCGACGGCCCTGGGTGCGGGACGCAGCGCCTTCGAGGCGACGATCGCGATCGGCGACACGATCCATACGGCATCCGCCACGACCTGCGGACCGATCGCCGCGATGACCGCGATGCTGTACGACCTCGGGCTGAACATCGAGATCCTGTCGTTCCACCGCCACGACCTCGGTGAGATGTCCGCGACCTTCCTGCTGTGCCGCTCCGGCGAGCGCACGACCTGGGTGATGGGCACGGGCGAGACCGGCAACGAGTCGTCGCTGCGGGCGATGATCGCGGGGATCAACACGCTCGGCGCGTGACGCGCCGGTCCGGTGCGGGGGAATATCTCCGCACCGGATCACCCGTTGCCGGATTCTCACCGGGTGGCCCGGACGATCGGCGGTCTCCACGAACGAATGCGTCTCCACGAACGAATGAAGGCTCCCTTCGAAATTCGAAGGGAGCCTTCATCTTCTGTGCGCGATACTGGGATTGAACCAGTGACCTCTTCCGTGTCAGGGAAGCGCTCTCCCGCTGAGCTAATCGCGCCGGCATGGTGATCGCCGGAATGGAGCGGATGACGGGATTCGAACCCGCGACCCTCACCTTGGCAAGGTGATGCGCTACCAGCTGCGCTACATCCGCATGTGCACGTTCTTTCGGTGAACCGGCTCGGCCCACGTGCTGGTCGAACCTGGTGCGCGATACTGGGATTGAACCAGTGACCTCTTCCGTGTCAGGGAAGCGCTCTCCCGCTGAGCTAATCGCGCGAGGTGGAGACGGGAATCGAACCCGTGTGCACGGCTTTGCAGGCCGTTGCCTCACCACTCGGCCACTCCACCGTAAAAGGTCGAGTCCAACCTCTCGAGCGGATGACGGGATTCGAACCCGCGACCCTCACCTTGGCAAGGTGATGCGCTACCAGCTGCGCTACATCCGCATTCGCACCGTTCGGCGTCGTGCTCTCCGTGGTGCGGTTCAAAACAGTAGCCGAGCATCTACGAAACGCACAAATCCGCAGGTCAACGGCAGAAAACCGGTAGATTTCGCGAAGGTGACGGGCTGATGACCCCTGCGGGAGGCGACGAATAGGGCTTCGGAGGCCGAGCCCGCGTCCCCCGCTCGTGTCGCTCCGGCCGACACTTGCGTTCCCCGGTCCTCCCGAGTTGAGGGCCGTCCACGTCCCGGGGCTCCGGGTGCGCCTTCTCGTCTCTACGAGCACGGTCTCCTGCCCGCTCGCGTACGCGCGCGAGAGGCGCCACCCGAACGCGCTGCACGGAACATCCGCGTCGAAACGCTGGGACCAGGCGATTCGTCTTCATGGCGGGAGCGTGTTAGTGTTCCATCTCGTTCGAGCCGCTGCGGAGCGGCCCGGTCCCGTGGCTCAGTGGAAGAGCGTCCCGTTCACACCGGGGAGGTCGCTGGTTCGATCCCAGCCGGGACCACCGAGATCAGCAGTGACGAAAGGCACCCCCGCAGGGGTGCCTTTTTTCGTACCTTGATGAAATCGTTGAGCGTGCGTGGCGCCCGGTCGGGTGGTCGCCCGCGAGCGCTTGTTTCCTTCGAACCGCAACGGCCCCCTCGGGCCCGACCACGCGTGTCGTGTGGGCACAGCTGTGGTGCTTGTGGCCGAAGTGCGCGTAGTGATGGCAGGATCGTGGTCGTCGAGGAGGGCACGTCCGGATGAGCGTTGCGGACAGCGAATGGCCGGTCGTGGGGGCGACCGGAGCGAGATTCGGATCCGGTCGGTCCCGTCGACGTCGGCGGCCGGCGGATCACGCCGTGCCGGTACGGAATCACCGCGAGCCGGGCCCCGTCGTGGACGAGGTCACGGCAGCCGAGATGTACCGTCCCGCAGCGCAGCCGGTCGACACAGCGCAGCCGGTCGACACAGCGCAGCCGGTCGACAGAGCGTTGTCGGGCGGTGCAGAGCAGCCGGTCGACACAGCGCAGCCGGTCGACAGAGCGTTGTCGGGCGGTGCAGAGCAGCCGGCCGGCCGGAATGCGGGCACCGGGACCAGTGTGGGAATCGAGGACATGAACCAGCCAGAGACGTCGTCGTTCGTGCGCCCGTTCGTGCGGAGCGGGGGACGCACCCGAGCCGAGGTGGAGCTGCCTCTCGAAGTGCTCGTGTCGGCCGTCCCCTCCGCGATGGGCAGTGAGTCCGGTCCGGCGATGGACGAGCATCGCCTCGTGCTGGCGTTGTGCGCCCAGCCGAGATCGATCATGGAGATCGCGGCCCTCGCGCAGATCCCGCTCGGTGTCGCGCGCGTGCTCGTCGGGGATCTCGCGGCGACCGGCGAGATCACCGTGCACCGCACGGCCGACAAGGTGGGACCGAACGTCGAACTGCTCGAACGGGTGCTGACGGGTCTCAACCACCTCTGAGTTTCTCCGCTCGGCTCCCTGTGTTCGCTGCCCGGGCGGATGTCGATAGCATGATGAAGTTGCCGTGTGCTCGCGATCGTCGACCGCAGCACGCGTCCGGCGACGACCACGTATCAGGCATCGAGCCGAGGAGTCCGTCACAGTGACCACGCCCGCATCCACGAAACCAGCCACGACCGTCCGGGTGCCCGCGGGGACCACTGCGGGCGCGGCGGTCCGTGACGCGGGTCTGCCCACCAAGGGGCCCGAGACGATCGTGGTCGTCCGCGACTCGGAAGGCACGCTGCACGATCTTTCGTGGACGCCGGAATCGGACGTCGAGGTCGAGGCCGTCGGCGCCGACACCGAGGACGGTCGCAGCGTCATCCGCCACTCGGCCGCCCACGTGCTCGCACAGGCCGTGCAGCAGGAGTTCCCGGAGGCGAAGCTCGGCATCGGCCCGCCCATCCGCGACGGCTTCTACTACGACTTCCAGGTCGAGCGTCCCTTCACGCCCGAAGATCTCGCGAAGCTCGAGAAGCGGATGAAGAAGATCGTCAAGGATGCCCAGCGCTTCTCGCGTCGCGTCGTCGACAGCCTCGAGGACGCCCGCGAGGAATTGAAGGACGAACCGTTCAAACTCGAACTCATCGACGACAAGGCAGGAAGCAGTGACTTCGAGCCGGACCCCGAGGTGATGGAGGTCGGCGGCAAGGAACTGACCATCTACGACAACCTCAACCCCCGCACGGGTGAGCTCGTCTGGAAGGACCTGTGCCGCGGCCCGCACGTGCCCACCACCAAGTTCATCCCGGCGTTCAAGCTCACGCGCAGTTCCGCGGCCTACTGGCGCGGCGACCAGGACAACGCCGGCCTGCAGCGCATCTACGGCACGGCCTGGGAGTCCACCGAGGCGCTCGACGCGCACCTCGAACTCCTCGCCGAGGCCGAGCGCCGCGACCACCGCAAGCTCGGCACCGAACTCGACCTGTTCTCGTTTCCCGACGAGCTCGGCTCGGGACTGCCGGTCTTCCATCCGAAGGGCGGCATCATCCGCCAGGAGATGGAGAACTACTCGCGTCAGCGGCACGTCGAGGCCGGCTACGAGTTCGTGTACTCGCCGCACATCACCAAGGGCCACCTCTACGAGGTCTCCGGTCACCTCGACTGGTACCGCGACGGCATGTTCCCGGCGATGCACATCGACGAGGAGCTCAACGAGGACGGCACGGTTCGCAAGCCGGGTCAGGACTACTACCTCAAGCCGATGAACTGCCCGATGCACGACCTGATCTTCCGGTCGCGAGGCCGCTCGTACCGCGAGCTGCCGCTTCGCATGTTCGAGTTCGGATCCGTCTACCGCTACGAGAAGTCCGGTGTGATCCACGGACTCACCCGTGTGCGCGGCATGACGCAGGACGACGCGCACATCTTCTGCACCCCGGAGCAGATGCGCGCCGAGCTCACCAGCGTCCTGAAGTTCATCCTCGACCTGCTGAAGGATTACGGGCTCGACGACTACTACCTCGAACTGTCGACGAAGAATCCCAAGAAGTTCGTCGGCAGCGACGAGCTGTGGGACGTCGCGACCGACACCCTGCGTGAGGTCGCCGAGGCCTCGGGTCTGGACCTCGTCCCGGATCCGGGCGGTGCGGCCTTCTACGGTCCGAAAATCTCGGTGCAGGTCAAGGACGCCCTGGGCCGCAGCTGGCAGATGTCGACGATCCAGCTCGACTTCAATCTGCCGGAGCGATTCGAGCTCGAGTACACCGGCACCGACGGGGCGAAACACCGGCCCGTCATGATCCACCGGGCGCTCTTCGGGTCGATCGAGAGGTTCTTCGGCGTGCTCACCGAGCACTACGCCGGTGCCTTCCCGGCGTGGCTCTCGCCCGTCCAGGTCGTGGGCATTCCTGTGGCCGCGGACTTCGAGGACCACTTGTTCGACGTCGTGGGCAAGCTGAAGGCTCAGGGGATCCGGGCCGAGGTCGACGTCTCCGACGACCGTATGCAGAAGAAGATCCGCACCCACACCACGCAGAAGGTGCCGTTCATGCTGCTCGCCGGTGAGCGCGACGTCGCGGCGGGCGCGGTCAGTTTCCGTTTCCGCGACGGCACGCAGGTCAACGGCGTGCCGGTCGACGAGGCCGTGCGGATCGTGACCGAATGGGTCCGTCGCCGCGAGAACGCCTCGCCCACCGCCGAGCTCGTCGGTTCCGGTGGGGAAGGCAGCCCGTCGTGACGGGCGATCGCACTCCGGGGCCAGCCGACATCCCCGCGACCGACGACAGTCCCGCGTCGATGGTCGATCGCGGTGTGGGGGAGTCCGACCACCTGCAGCGCCTGTGGTCGCCGCACCGGATGTCGTACATCACCGAGTCCCCGCGAGGTCGCGACGAGCCGTACGAACCCTTTACTGATATCCCGAAGATGTCCGACGAGGAAGGTCTCGTCGTCGCTCGCGGCGAAACGGTGTACGCGGTGCTCAACCTGTACCCGTACAACCCGGGGCACCTGATGGTCGTACCGTATCGCCGGGTGGCCAACCTCGAGGACCTGACGCCCGAGGAGAGCGCCGAACTCATGCAGTTCGCGCAGCGGGCGCTCCGCGTCATCAAGCGCGTCTCGCGTCCGCACGGCTTCAACGTCGGCCTCAACCTCGGTGCCGCGGCGGGAGGCTCGCTGGCCGAGCATCTCCACCTGCACGTCGTGCCGCGCTGGGGCGGCGACGCCAACTTCATCACCGTCCTCGGTGGGTCGAAGGTCATGGTGCAGTTGCTGCGCGACACCCGTGCACTGCTCGCCTCGGCATGGGACGAGTGACAGCCCTCCCCGAGTCGTCGCGATCGCATCGTACGGCCGTGGTGCCGTTCGCGTGTCGATCCGCTGCGGGCCGACTGCGCATTTCCGGCCCTACTCGTGGCAGGATCGGATTCCGGACACAACGGTCGGACAGGAAGACAGGGGTCGCGGGATGCTGAGCTTCTTCGGGCGTGCGTCGGTGTCGAAGGTCACCGCGCCGCTCGGCAAGGCGCTGATCCGTACCGGCCTGACTCCGGACGCCGTCACACTCGTCGGCACCGTCGCCACGATCGCCGCCGCCGTGACCCTGTTCCCCATGGGACACCTGTTCTGGGGTGCGATGGTCATCTGGCTGTTCGTCATGTTCGACATGCTCGACGGAGCCATGGCCCGGGCCCGCGGTGGCGGAACGCGCTTCGGCGCGGTTCTCGACGCGACCTGCGACCGGGTCGCCGACGGCGCGATCTTCGCCGGTCTCGCGTGGTGGTCCGTCTACCACGAGCAGAGCCGTCCGCTGTTCGTCGCCACCCTGCTCTGTCTGGTGACCTCGCAGGTCATCTCGTACGCGAAGGCGCGGGCCGAAGCGAGTGGACTGTCCGCCGACGGCGGTCTGATCGAACGACCCGACCGGCTCGTGATCGTGCTCGTCGGCGCCGGTCTCACCGGCCTCGGACTCGACTGGGCGATCCACATCGCCATGTGGCTGCTCGTCGTCGGATCGGTGATCACCGTCTTCCAGCGGGTGCTCGCCGTCCGCAACTCCGCGGGTGCGCGCGAACTGCTTCCCATCACGCCCCCGGCCGGGCGGACGACGGAGACCCGGGACGACGGGGGAGCACAGTGAGTGTCGGCGAGAAGGCGTCCGATCTCGCGTACGCGGGTGGCTGGCGCCTGGTCCGGGCACTGCCCGACGGCGTCGCGCGACGGTTGTTCGACGCCGGCGCCGACCATGCGGCGCGCCGTGGCGGCGGACCGCAGCAACTGCGCCGCAACCTCGCGCGGGTGCTCGGGGTGCAGCCGCACGAGGTGCCCGACGATCTGATCCGCCGGTCGGTCCGGTCCTACGCGCGCTACTGGCGCGAGGCGTTCCGCCTGCCGTCGATGGATCTCGACGCGACCGCGAAGTCGATCGATTCGTCCATCGAGGGCCGTGAGCACATCGAGGCGGCGCTCGCCGCCGGTCGCGGCGCGATCCTGGCGCTGCCCCACAGTGGGAACTGGGATCTCGCCGGCGTGTGGTGCGTCCGCTACTTCGGCGGATTGACCACGGTCGCCGAGCGCCTGCGTCCGGAGTCCCTCTACCGCCGCTTCGTGGACTACCGCGAGGGTCTCGGTTTCGAGATCTTCCCCTCGAGCGGCGGGGAGACGCCGCCGTTCGGGGAGCTTGCCGCGCGGTTGCGCGACAACCGGATCGTGTGCCTGCTCGGCGAACGCGACCTCGCCCGCAAGGGAGTGCCGGTCACCTTCTTCGGCGAACCCACCCGCATGCCCGCCGGACCGGCGAAACTGGCCATCGACACCGGTGCGGCACTGTTGCCGGTGCACTGCTGGTTCACCGAGGACGGCTGGGGGTTCCGCGTGGATCCGGAGCTCGACGTGAGTGTCGGGATCGACGCTGCCACACAGGCCCTCGCCGACCGGTTCGCCGCCAACATCGCCGCCCACCCCGAGGACTGGCACATGCTGCAGCCGTTGTGGCTCGACGACCTGTCGGAGGCTCGCCGCGCCCGGATGGAGGCGTAGGTGAGGATCGGGATGGTCTGCCCGTACTCCTTCGACGTTCCCGGTGGAGTACAGGCACACGTCGTGGATCTCGCGGAGGTCCTCATCGGCCGCGGGCACGAGGTGAGTGTGCTGGCACCCGCGTCGGAGACGACGCCCCTGCCCGACTTCGTCGTCTCCGCCGGTCGCGCCGTCGCGATCCCGTACAACGGGTCCGTCGCGCGCCTGAGTTTCGGTCCGGTCTCCTATGCCCGAGTCCGCCGCTGGATCAACGACAACGATTTCGACGTCCTCCACATCCACGAACCGAACGCGCCGAGCCTGTCGATGCTCGCGCTCAAGGTGGCGGAAGGACCGATCGTCGCGACCTTCCACACGTCGACGACGAAATCGCTGGTGCTCAGCACCTTCCAGGGTGTCCTGCAGCCCTATCTCGAGAAGATCAGCGGCCGGATCGCGGTGTCCGAGCTGGCCCGGCGGTGGCAGGTCACCTCTCTCGGTGCCGATGCGGTCGAGATCCCCAACGGTGTGGACGTGCCGTTCTTCCGGCACGCCCCGCTGCTGCCGGGCTACCCGCGAGCGGGCCGCACGGTGCTCTTCCTCGGCCGGTACGACGAACCCCGCAAGGGCATGGAGATCCTGCTCGGCGCGTTGCCGGCGCTCGTCGCCCGACATCCCGACATCGAGATCCTCGTGGTCGGGCGCGGTGACGAGGACCGCTTGCGGAAGGAAGCGGGACGCTACTTCCGGCACTTGCGGCTGCTCGGGCAGGTCGACGACGACGAGAAGGCGTCCGCGATGCGCAGCGCCGACGTGTACTGCGCGCCGAACCTCGGTGGTGAGAGCTTCGGCATCGTGCTCGTCGAGGCCATGGCCGCGGGGACGGCGGTCGTCGCCTCCCAGCTCGACGCCTTCCGCCGGGTACTGCGCGACGGGCAGGCCGGGGTCCTCGTCCCGGTCGCCGATGCCGATGCGCTCGCGCGTGGACTCCTCGAGGTCCTCGACGACGACGACCGCCGGCAGGCATTGGTCGACTTCGGATCCACGGTGGTCGAAGCGTACGACTGGCCGGTGGTCGCAGATCAGATCCTGCGGGTCTACGAGACCGTCACCGTCGGTGCCGGCCCGGTGCGGGAGGTCCGGTCGTGACCGTCAGCGCGGTGACGATCCTCGTCCTGTCGCTGATCGCCGCCGTGGTCGTGGCGATCGGTGTGTGGGCCTATTCCACCGCCAACCGACTCGACCGCCTCCATGTGCGCTCGGATCTGTCCTGGCAGGCACTCGATGCGGCCCTGGCGCGTCGCGCGGCGGTCGTGCGGAGCATCGTGGCATCGATCCCGGTCCCGGAGGGACGCACACTCGCCCTGCTCGCCGATACTGCCGAACGTGCGGACCGCGCCCGGCGCGAGGAGGCCGAGAACGCGTTGTCGGCCTCCTTGGCACGGCTCGAGACCGGCCGGCTGCGCCCCCAACTCGTGGCCGAGCTCGCCGACGCGGAGGCGCGGGTGCTCATCGCCCGTCGTTTCCACAACGACGCGGTGCGCGACACCCTGGCGTTGCGCACCCGACGGCCGGTCCGCTGGTTGCACCTCGGGGGAACCGCGCCGCTGCCCACCTATTTCGAGATTGCCGAGCGGGCGGGTGCGGTCGCCACCGCGCCTCCGGCCGTTCCCGGCACGTCCCCTTCCTCAGGAGCGGCCCCTGCTCCCGCTTCGCGAACCACCCCGGTGCCGGATCGGGCACGCACGTCGGCTCGCGTCGTCGTGCTCGACGAGGACGGCCGGGTCCTGCTGCTGCGCGGACACGACCCCGCGGTGCCCGAGCGGCACTTCTGGTTCACGATCGGTGGCGCCGTCGAGCCCGGCGAGGACCTGGCGACGGCCGCGCTCCGGGAGCTCGCCGAGGAGACCGGTCTGCGGGTCGAGCGCGACCTCCTGTGCGGGCCGATGTGGCGGCGCGTGGCCGTCTTCCCGTTCAACGGTGAGGTCCTGCACTCGGAGGAGCTGTTCTTCTCGGTGCGGGTGCCGTCCTTCGAACCCGCTGCAGACGGCTTCACCGATCTCGAACGGAGCATGCGCCTCGACCATCGCTGGTTCGACGACGACGAACTGCAGGCGCTGGTGCGGTCCGGGAACCCGGTCTACCCGCACGATCTGCCCGAGCTCCTCGATGAGGCGAGGCAGGTCGCGACGCGGCGGCTGGAGCCGGAGATCCGCGCGATCCGGTGAAATTTTGAACCCTTTCGGTCCGGTCGCAGGGCCTCTTACGTAGAGATCCAGTTCGTGAAACTGGACGGTTCCTTTCGGGAATGCGCAGGATCTTCAGTGCCCGTCCGAGGAGTGGACCGGTGTGCGGCAGTCCAGTTGTTCCGAACTGGCTATAGGACCGGCTCGGCTGCGCCCCTAGGCTCGGTTCCGCTGCCCGTCGCCCGTGCGCCGGCAGCTTTCGCCGATCCGTCCACCGAGGAGGACTCCCATCGTGACCAGCCCCGACACCGCCCCCGTCACCGGTACCGCCCGCGTCAAGCGTGGCATGGCCGAGATGCTCAAGGGCGGGGTGATCATGGACGTGGTGACCCCCGAACAGGCGAAGATCGCCGAGGACGCCGGCGCGGTGGCGGTCATGGCCCTCGAACGCGTGCCCGCCGACATCCGCGCGCAGGGCGGCGTGTCGCGCATGAGCGATCCCGACATGATCGACGGCATCATCGAGGCCGTCTCGATCCCCGTCATGGCCAAGGCGCGCATCGGCCACTTCGTCGAAGCGCAGGTCCTGCAGGCCCTCGGGGTCGACTACATCGACGAGTCGGAGGTGCTCACCCCCGCCGACTACGAGAACCACATCGACAAGTTCGCGTTCACCGTGCCGTTCGTGTGCGGCGCAACGAATCTCGGAGAGGCACTGCGCCGTATCAACGAGGGCGCGGCGATGATCCGCTCCAAGGGCGAGGCCGGCACCGGCGACGTCTCGAACGCCACGACCCACATGCGCCGGATCCGCCAGGAGATCCGGCGTCTGACCTCGCTTCCCGAGGACGAGCTCTACGTCGCCGCCAAGGAATTGCAGGCCCCCTACGACCTCGTCGTCGAGGTCGCCCGCGCCGGCAAGCTGCCCGTCACCCTCTTCACCGCCGGTGGCATCGCCACCCCCGCCGACGCCGCGATGATGATGCAGCTCGGGGCCGAGGGCGTGTTCGTCGGATCCGGAATCTTCAAGTCGGGCAACCCCGCCCAGCGTGCGGCCGCGATCGTCAAGGCCACCACCTTCCACGACGATCCCGACGTGCTCGCGAAGGTCTCGCGGGGCCTCGGCGAGGCGATGGTCGGTATCAACGTCGACGAGATCCCGCAGCCCCACCGGCTCGCCGAACGCGGCTGGTGATCGTTCTACCGGGGCGCGTGCAGGGCGAGCAGGGCGACGTCGTCCTGCACGCCCGCCCCGAGCGTCGCGAGCGCCTCGCGGACGGCCCCGACCGCTTCCGCCGCGCTCGTCGGCTTCGATGCGCGGACGTGCTCGAGGAGCCGGTCCTCCCCGAAGCGTTCACGGGTCTCACCGGAGACGAGGGCCTCGGTCACCCCGTCGGTGTACAGCAGCAGCATGTCGCCGGGGCGCAGCGCGAAGGTGTGCTCGACGAGCCGCGGCGTGGGCAGCATTCCGATCAGCTGTCCGCCGATCGTGGGGAGATAGTCGACGTTGCCGTTCGCGCGCACGAGGAGCGGCGGCGGATGCCCACCCGAGGCGAGACGGATGTCGACCCGTCCGGTGTCCGGATCGGGCGCGACCGTGCCGAAGGTGAGCGTGCAGAAGGGAGCTCGCGTTTCGCTGTCGCGTTCGTCGAGCAGGGTGGTGTTGAGCGTCCTGAGCGCCGCGGACGGGACCGTCTCGTAGACCGCCGCGGCGCGCAGCGTGTAGCGGACGATCGACGTCACCGCCGCTGCGCAAGCGCCCTTTCCGCACACATCGCCGAGGAACAGCCCCCACGTGCCGGCGCGCGCGGGGAACAGGTCGTAGAAGTCGCCGCCGACCTCGTCGGGGGACGCGATGTGGTAGTACGCGTCGACCTCGAGTCCCGGTACCGCGGGCAGGCTCGGCGGAAGAAGGGTCGCCTGGAGTGTGGCGTTGATCGTGCGGAGCCGCTCACGCTCGAGTTCGGCCTCGCGACGGGCACGGAGCAGTTCCGTCTCGTAGGCGCGGCGCTCGCGGGCATCGAACAGCATCGTGCGGATCAGCGTGGGCCTGCCCTCGGCGTCCGGCTCGACCACCGAGGCGGCCAGGACCGGCAGCCGGGTCCGGTCGGCACGGACGAGTTCGAGGGCGATCCCGTTGATCTGTCCGTGCATGAGGAGGAGCGGCGCGTAGTGGGTCTCGTGGTAGATGCGGCCGCCCACGCTGAGAAGGTCCGAGAAGTACCGCTTGCCGAGCAGTTCGTCGCTCGTGAACCCGAGCCAGTCCGTCAAGGTCCGGTTGATCTCCGTGATCCGGCCGTCCGGGAGCGTCGTCAGGAATCCGCACGGCGCGTTGTCGTACAGCGCATCGCCGTGTCGGATACGGGGATCGAGGGTTCGATCGGTCGTCGCCGTCACCCCGATCGGCGCGCGAACGCCGCGATCGCGGCTGCTGTCTCTTCGGGTGCGCTGAGCTGCGGGCAGTGGCCGGTCGCGTTCAGGGTCACGAGTTCGCTCCCGGGGATCTGCTCGTGAACGAAGGCACCGACCTCGCGCGGAGCGATCGCATCGTGGGCGCACTGGGCGACGAGCGTGGGCACCGACACCGCGGCCAGGTCGGAGCGGTTGTCGGACAGGAAGGTCACCCGGGCGAAGGCGCGCGCCACCTCGGGATCCGTGCGGCAGAAGATCTCGGCGAGTTCGTCGCCGAGCTCCGGTCGCTCGGGATTGCCCATGATGACCGGCGCCATCGACTCGGTCCAGCCCAGATAGTTCGCCTCGAGGGATTCGAGCAGCTCGTCGATGTCGTCGGTGCTGAACCCACCTCGGTATCCGCTGGCCGGATCGTCGGTGAAGCGCGGGGACGGCGCGAGCAGCACGAGACCGGAGAAGACCTCCGGGGCAGCGGCCGCCGCGAGGACACCGATCGATGCGCTCACCGAGTGGCCGACGAAGAGCACCTGCCCGAGATCCAGGCTCCGGCACAGGTCCACGACGTCCTCGGCGTAGGTCTCCATCCGCGAGTAGCGCTGGGAGTCCCAGGCGGTCGCATCGGAACGCCCGGAGCCGACGTGGTCGAACCGCACCACGGTGAAGTCGGGTTCGAGCAGCGGGATCATCAGGCGCCACAGGTGCTGGTCGCAGCCGAAACCGTGCGCGAGGACGACCACCGGGCCCTGTCGGTTGCCCGTGATCGTCACGCTGTTCCTGCGCACCATATCGGTGACTTGTCGCATTGCACCCCCTCCGTTCTACCGAGGGTGTCATATTCGCTACTCGATAGCGATCCCGGTTCTCTCGCCACCTTCCGGGGACACGGCGTTCGGCACACCTCCGTGCAGCTAGCCTTCTTGCGTACGGTGCACAGAAGGAGTTCCCATGGCGAAGATCGAGCAGATCCTGGCGCTCGAACAGATCGAGAACGACATCTTCCGGGGCATAGCGACGGAGACGTTGCTGCCGCGGACGTTCGGTGGTCAGGTGGCCGGTCAGGCGCTCGTGTCGGCGGTCCGCACCGTCGATCCCGCATTCGGGGTCCACTCGCTGCACGGCTACTTCCTCCGGCCGGGGAACCCGACGATGCAGATCGTCTACCTCGTCGACCGGATCCGCGACGGCCGCTCCTTCTGCACCCGGCGCGTGACGGCCGTCCAGGACGGCAAGGCGATCTTCACGATGTCGGCGTCGTTCCACGTACGCGACGAGGGGATCGAGCACCAGGACACGATTCCGCGGGTGCCGGCTCCGGAGGAACTGCCCGATCCGGAGACTGTGGTCGACGACGCGACCCTGCTGTGGGCGAAGAAGGAATGGGCCGAATGGGATTTCCGGTTCGTTCCCCGCGACCGGATGGACTCGTCGAGCAGGATGGCTGCACAGCAGCAGCTGTGGTTCAAGTCCCGCGAGATCCTCCCCGACGACCCGGTCTTCCACGTGTGCACGCTCGCGTACATGAGCGACATGACGTTGCTCGGCTCGGCGAGTGTCGGCCACGACGACGAACGGACGCAGGGTGCATCGCTGGACCACGCGATGTGGTTCCTGCGGCCGTTCCGCGCCGACGACTGGCTGCTTTACGACCAGACGTCACCCTCCGCCGGGCTGGGGCGCGCACTGACCCAGGGGCGGATCTTCGATCGCAACGGCAACATGGTCGCGGCGGTGGTGCAGGAAGGACTCACGCGGTACCTGCGCGAGTCCTGAACGAGGGCGTCCCCGACGAAGACGTCCCTACAAAGTGCCTGCGCATCGGCGACCCCGAACGGACAGGCAGGCAACGGTGACCATTTCCTCTCCCACGATCGGCGTCCTGGCATTGCAGGGCGACGTCCGCGAACATCGCAGCGCTCTCGAGGAGGCAGGCGCGCGGACGATCGCGGTGCGTCGCGAACGCGAACTCGACGAGGTCGACGGCATCGTCCTTCCGGGAGGCGAATCCACTACGGTCAGCCGTCTGCTGCGTGTGTTCGATCTGCTCGAACCGCTGCGGGCCCGGTTGGAGGCCGGGCTGCCCGCCTACGGTTCGTGTGCCGGCATGATCCTGCTCGCCTCCCGGGTGCTCGACACCACCGAGGACGCCGAACACCTCGACGCCCTCGACATCGTGGTGCGCCGCAACGCCTTCGGCCGGCAGGTCGACTCGTTCGAGACCGACCTGCCGATGACGGGTCTCGGCGACGGGCCGGTGCGCGCGGTGTTCATCCGAGCCCCGTGGGTGGAGGAGATCGGGCCCGACGTGGAGGTCCTGGCCACGGTTCCGGACGGGCCGGCGGCGGGTCGGGTGGTCGCAGTGCGGCAGGGCGCTGTGATCGCGACGTCCTTCCACCCCGAGATCACCGGTGACCATCGCGTGCATCGGCTGTTCGTGGAGACCGTGCGCTCGGCGACCCGACCTCGGGTGCGCCCGACGGCCTCGGCGACATGACGACACGGCCACCGTGCCGGTGGCCCACACCGGGAGCGAGTAGAATCGACTCTCCGACCTGTCGGTTGACGCCGACCACACTTCTCCGGAAGGGGCTCGAAGCGAATGAGCGGCCACTCCAAATGGGCCACCACCAAGCACAAGAAGGCGGTCATCGATGCCAAGCGCGGCAAGATGTTCGCGAAGCTCATCAAGAACATCGAGGTGGCGGCTCGGACCGGTGGTGGCGACCCGGCGGGTAACCCGACCCTGTTCGACGCCATCCAGAAGGCGAAGAAGAGCTCGGTCCCGAACGACAACATCGAGCGTGCCCGCAAGCGTGGCGGCGGTGAGGAAGCCGGCGGTGCCGACTGGCAGACCATCACCTACGAGGGCTACGGCCCCAACGGTGTCGCGCTGCTCATCGAGTGTCTGACCGACAACCGCAACCGCGCCGCGGGCGAGGTCCGCACGGCGATGACCCGCAACGGCGGCAACATGGCCGATCCGGGTTCGGTCGCCTACCTGTTCACCCGCAAGGGCGTCGTCGTGCTCGAGAAGAACGGCCGCTCCGAGGACGAGATCCTCGAGGTCGTCCTCGAAGCGGGTGCCGAGGAGATCAACGATCTCGGCGACTCCTTCGAGATCGTCTCCGAGGCGTCCGACCTGATCGCCGTGCGTACGGCTCTCGTCGACGCCGGCATCGACTACGACTCGGCCGACCCCGATTTCCGGGCGTCCGTCGAGGTGCCGGTCGACGCCGAGGGTGCACGCAAGGTCATGAAGCTGGTCGACGCGCTCGAAGACTGCGACGACGTGCAGAACGTCTACACGAACGTCGACATCTCCGACGACGTCCTCGCCGAACTCGACGCCTGAGCGACGCTCTCGTCGTAGTCGTCCACGAGCGACGCTCGTCGTACTTGTCACAGCGGCCGGGGTCGCGTGTCGGTCTCCCGGCACCCGATCCCGGCCGCTATGCTCTCGAACAGGCGTTCGCAATCGTGCGAAGCAAGGTCGGGTCCGTCGAAGGCGTCGGAAACCCGGCCGTATTCGGGTGTCGAGAGGTGAGTCGGGTGCGCGTGATGGGTGTCGACCCCGGTCTGACCCGATGTGGTCTGGGGATGGTCGACACGGGACGCGGACGCGACGTGATCCCTGTCGCCGTCGGTGTCATCCGCACCTCGCCCGAACTCGACCTCGAGCACCGGCTCCTCAAGGTCTCCGACTCGGTCGAGGAGTGGATGGACCGCTACAAGCCCGACGTCGTCGCGATCGAGCGCGTGTTCTCCCAGCACAACGTGCGCACCGCGATGGGCACCGCGCAGGCCGGCGGCGTCGTCGCCCTGGCTGCGGCGCGTCGCTCGATCCCGGTCATGTTCCACACGCCGAGCGAGGTGAAGGCCGCGGTCACCGGCAGTGGCACGGCCGACAAGAAGCAGGTGACCACGATGATCACCCGCATCCTCAAGCTCGACGCCGCGCCGAAGCCCGCCGACGCCGCCGACGCGCTCGCGCTGGCCGTCGCACACTGTTGGCGGGCCCCGCTGATCGCCAGACTCGCGGCCGCCGAAGCTGCGGCCGCCCAGCAGAAGAAACGCTACGAGGAGCGGCTGCGCGAACAGTCGGCCGCACGGAAGGCAGGTAGCCGGTGATCGCCTCGGTACACGGCGAGGTACTCGACATAGCCCTCGACCACGTGGTGATCGAGGCGGGTGGGATCGGCTATCGGATCAACACCACACCTGCGACCCTCGCCGGTCTCCGGCGCGGCGAGCAGGCCAGACTTGCCACCGCGATGATCGTGCGCGAGGACTCCATGACGCTGTACGGCTTCGTGGACGCCGAGGCGCGCGAACTGTTCGGCCTGCTGCAGACGGTCAGCGGCGTCGGCCCCCGGCTCGCCATGGCCACGCTCGCCGTCCTCGAACCCGATGCGCTGCGTGCGGCTCTCGCCGACGGCAACACCGCAGCGCTGACGCGGGTACCCGGGATCGGCAAGCGCGGTGCCGAACGCATGATCGTCGAACTGCGCGACAAGGTCGCGGCCTTCGGTGCCACGGGATCGTCGCCTGTCGCGGCCGGTGCCTCGCCGCTGCGCGACCAGATCGTCGAGGCGCTGGTCGGCCTCGGATTCACGCCGCGTCAGGCCGAACCGGCCGCCGACAAGGTCCTTGCCGAGGAGCCGGGCGCCGACGTCTCGACGGCACTGCGCTCGGCGCTCAAGCTGCTGGGTAGGTCGCGGTGACCGACGAGTACCGTGAGTTCGAGGCCGCAGGAGCGGCCCGCGAATTCGATGCTGCATCGGCCGACCGCGAGCGGTCGCCGGTCACGGCGGAGCATCTGCCCTCCGACAGCGACATCGAGACCAGTCTGCGCCCGACCAGTCTCGACGACTTCATCGGGCAACCGCGGGTCCGCGAACAGCTGCAGCTCGTTCTGCGAGGAGCGAAGCTGCGCGGCGGCACTCCCGATCACATCCTCCTGTCCGGTCCGCCCGGTCTCGGCAAGACGTCGATGGCGATGATCATCGCCGCCGAACTCGGCACGTCACTGAGACTGACCTCCGGTCCCGCGCTCGAACGCGCCGGTGATCTCGCTGCGATGCTGTCGAACCTCGCGGAGGGCGACGTGCTGTTCATCGACGAGATCCACCGCATCGCCCGACCGGCGGAGGAGATGCTGTATCTGGCGATGGAGGACTTCCGCGTCGACGTCGTGGTGGGCAAGGGGCCCGGCGCGACGTCCATCCCGCTCGAGGTCGCACCCTTCACCCTCGTCGGTGCGACCACCCGTTCCGGTGCCCTCACCGGCCCGCTGCGCGACCGGTTCGGTTTCACTGCGCACATGGACTTCTACGAGCCCCCCGAGCTGCAGCGCATCCTGGACCGCTCCGCATCGATCCTCGGGATCGATCTCCGCGACGACGCCGCCGCGGAGATCGCCGGTCGCTCCCGCGGCACGCCGCGTATCGCCAACCGGTTGCTGCGCCGCGTCCGCGACTACGCCGACGTGCGCGCCGACGGTGTCGTGACCCGGGCCGTGGCCCAGGCCGCGCTCGAGGTGTACGACGTCGACCCGATCGGTCTCGATCGTCTCGACCGCGCCGTTCTCGGCGCACTCGTCCGCAGTTTCGGTGGTGGCCCGGTCGGCGTGTCGACACTCGCGGTGGCCGTGGGGGAGGAGCCCGCCACCGTCGAGGAGGTGTGCGAGCCGTTCCTGGTCCGTGCCGGCATGGTCGCGCGCACTCCGCGCGGACGTGTGGCCACGCAGGCCGCTTGGTTGCAGCTCGGCCTCACCCCGCCGCCGGAGGCCGCCACCGGGGGCATCGAGGTGCGTGCGCGCGAACCACAGCTCGAGCTGTTCGAGGACGACCCGGACACGACCCTCGAGGGCGGTGTCGATCCGTCCGACCCGGACGATCCGGACGTACGGAGGTAGGGCCCTCGCCCGGGGAATGGCACACTGGTCTACTGCGTCGGTCCGTGGAGGCCGATCCCGACGTCGTGGTGCCGCATGCGCCACCACGACCCGCTGGTGTCGCTCGCGTCACCACCCACCGACAACGACCGAGGACTGACTTCAACGATGGAACTGCTCTTCCCTCTCCTGATCCTGGCACTGCTCGTCCCGACCTTCCTGGGCGTGCGGCGTCAGAAGAAGGAGATGCAGAAGGTGACGGCGCTGCAGGACTCCCTGCGCATCGGCGACCGCGTGATGACCACCGCGGGTCTGCACGCCACGGTGGCCGCCCTCGCCGACGACACCGTCGATCTCGAGATCGCGCCGGGTGTCGTCACGACCTGGTCGCGTCTGGTCATCCGGGAGCGCGTCGAGACCGAGACCCCGCAGGATCCGGATCTGCTCCGCAAGGACGACGATGCGAACCCGCCGGAGGGACGTCCGACCGAGTACTGACAGCCGATTCGCGACGCACGGTTTCGGCACCGGAGTCTCCGGTGCCGGTGCCGAGCGCCGCGCGACTGCACCCGACCACCACTCACTCGCATCGAGGAGACTGACAGACCGTGGCACCTTCCAACGGATCGGTGCATCCCGTGCGCGCTCTCGCCCTGTTCGGGGTGATTCTCGCCGCGTTGTATGCACTGGTCTTCTTCACCGGGGACAAGTCGCCCACCCCGAAGCTGGGCATCGACCTGCAGGGTGGCACCCGCGTCACCCTCACCGCGCGAACCCCCGACGGGAGCAGCCCGAGTCCGGACAGCCTCCGCCAGGCCCAGCAGATCATCGAGACCCGCGTCAACGGGCTCGGTGTGTCGGGTTCGGAGGTGATCGTCGAGGGCGACAACCTCGTGATCACCGTCCCGGGTGAGGACAGCGCCCAGGCCAGGACGCTGGGCCAGACCGCCCGGCTGTACATCAGGCCGGTGATCGGGGGACCGATCGACGCGAACATGACCGCCGAGGATCTCGCCGAGCAGCCCGGTGCCGGTACCCCCGAGGGCGGACTGCCCGCAGAACCGGCCCCTGCCGAACCGGCACCCGGTGAACCCGCGCCGGCCGACCAGGCTCCGCCCGCCGACGCACCCGAACCGCAGGGACGTCCGTTCCCGGCGCAGGATCCCACCGCGCCCACCGATGCCCCGGCACCGGCCGAGACGCCCGAGGCCCCCGTCGAGGCGCCCCAGGCTCCGGCCGAGCCCTCCGGAGCACCCGAGGCTCCCGAGAACGACGGCTCGCTCACGCCGCAGGAACAGGCGGCTGCAGACATCGCCACGGCCAAGGCCACCCGTCAGAGCGAGGACCCCGCCGTGCAGCAGGCGGCGGCTCTCGCCCTCGACTGCTCCGCGGCCGACCCGCTCGCCGGCAACGACGACCCGGCGCTTCCGCTGGTCGCGTGCTCGACCGACGGCACCGCGATCTACCTGCTGGGCCCGAGCATCATCGACGGCCAGCAGATCGAGGACGCGACCTCCGGTTTCAATCAGCAGCAGTCGCGCTACGAGGTCAGCCTGACCTTCGACAGCGAGGGCAGCAATACGTGGGCGCAGTTCACCGCCGCGAACATCGGTCAGCAGGCCGCCTTCGTGCTCGACTCGAAGGTCGTCAGCGCGCCCGTGATCCAGGGCGCCACCCCCGCCGGCAGCGCCACCTCGATCACCGGCCAGTTCACGAATACGCAGGCCGCAGAGCTGGCGAACACCCTCAAGTACGGGTCGTTGCCGCTGTCGTTCGTGGCATCCGAAGCCGAGACCGTCTCCGCCACTCTGGGTCTGGCTTCGCTCGAGGCCGGGCTGATCGCCGGTGCGGTGGGTCTGGCGCTGGTGCTCCTGTTCTGCCTCGCGTACTACCGGATGCTCGGACTGCTCACCGCGCTGTCGCTCGTTCTCTCGGGAATGGCGGTCTACGCGGTCATGGTGCTGCTCGGCAGATACATCGGGTTCACGCTCGACCTCGCCGGCGTCGCCGGTCTGATCATCGGTATCGGCATGACCGCCGACTCGTTCGTCGTGTTCTTCGAACGGATCAAGGACGAGATCCGCGAGGGGCGGAGTTTCCGTTCCGCGGTGCCGCGCGGCTGGGCACGGGCCCGCCGCACGATTCTCTCCGGTAACGCGGTCAGCTTCATCGCCGCCGCCGTGCTCTACGTCCTGGCCGTCGGTCAGGTCCGCGGCTTCGCGTTCACCCTCGGCCTCACCACGATCCTCGACGTCGTCGTCGTGTTCCTGGTGACCTGGCCGCTGGTGTTCCTGGCCTCGAAGTCGAAGTTCTGGTCCAAGCCGAGCGTGAACGGTCTGGGCGCGATCCAGCAGGTGGCCGACGAGCGTCGTCTCGTCGCCGCGACCGCTGCGAAGGAGGCGTGACGATGACCGACACGACCACGACGACGGCCGCGCCGCAGCACAGCCGACTGTCCCGTCTGTACACCGGCACGGGCGCCTTCGAGATCGTCGGACGCCGCAAGCGGTGGTACATCGTCACCGCGGTGATCGTGTTGATCGCCCTGCTCAGCATGCTGCTGCGCGGATTCAGCTGGGGTATCGACTTCGAGGGCGGCACCCGCATCCAGATGCCGGCCGTGCCGGGCGTCTCCGTCGAGGAAGTCGAGACCGTATTCAGCGACACCATCGGCTTCGAACCCGAGGCGGTGCAGACTGTCGGCGCCGGCGACGGAGCGACCGTCCAGATCCGGTCGGAGACCCTCGACGGCGAGCAGGTCGCCGAGTTGCAGACCGCGCTGTTCGAGGAGTTCCAGCCCGCCGGGCCGGACGGTGAGCCGTCCCGCAACTCGATCAGCGTCGCCGACGTCAGCGAGACGTGGGGAAGCCAGATCACCAACAAGGCGCTCATCGCGCTGGTGGTCTTCCTCGTCATCGTCAGCATCTACATCACGATCCGATACCAGCGGAACATGGCGATCGCAGCGATCACCGCCCTGTTCTTCGACATCATCGTGACAGCGGGTGTCTACGCCCTCGTCGGCTTCGAGGTCAGTCCTGCGACCGTCATCGGTCTGCTCACGATCCTCGGTTTCTCGCTCTACGACACGGTCGTCGTCTTCGACAAGGTCGAGGAGAACACCCGCGGCATCCTGCACCTGCACCGCCGCACCTACGCCGAGCAGGCCAACCTCGCCGTCAACCAGACGCTCATGCGCTCGATCAACACCACGATCATCTCGGTGTTGCCGGTGCTGGCGCTGATGGTCATCGCGGTGTGGCTCCTCGGTGTGGGCACGCTCAAGGACCTCGCCCTCGTCCAGTTGGTCGGCATCGTCGTCGGTACCTTCTCGTCGATCTTCTTCGCGACCCCGTTGCTGGTTACGCTCGAGGAATGGCGTGGTCCGGTCGCGAAGCACACCCGCAAGGTGCTCGCCAAGCGGGAGGAGGCCGCCGCCCGCGCGGCGAAGGCCGGGACGCCGGCCGGATCGCAGTCGGCCGACGCGGTCGACGCAAAGGTGGTGCCGACGGTGCAGGGCGCCGGATCCCTGCCCGACCGGGCGACGGTCCGTCGCGGCCCTGCCCCCGGGGCACGACCCACCGGAAAGCGCGGCAAGAGAAGGTCCTGACATGGCGGTGAGCGAGCGGAACGACCCGACGACGAGGCGGTCGCCGAGGCGCCGCGGCACGCTCCTCGCGTGCGCGGCGGTGGCCTCGACACTCGCGTTCTCCACCGTCGCGTGCGGCACGGACGAGGAACCGGTGCACTCGATCGGGTACGCGATCGACAACACGGTGACGACCTACAACGCGAACACCGTCGACGGTGCGGCCTCGGGCGCGCGCCAGGCGTTCGCCCGGGTGCTGCCGGGCTTCGGCTACGTCGGTCCGCAGGGCCGGGTGATCGCGGACACCGACATCGGCACTGCCTCGGTCGTGCCCGGTGAGGGGCTCACCGTGCAGTACCGCCTGTCGCCGGACGCGGTCTACTCCGACGGTGTGCCCATGTCCTGCGACGACCTCGTCCTGGCCTGGGCTGCGTCGAGCGGACGCTTCACCGCTCCCGACGAGTCCGGCGAGCAGGTCCCGCTGTTCGACGCTGCCCATCGTGGTGGTTACGCCGACATCGACCGGGTCGACTGTCAGCCCGGGTCGAAGGAGGCCACCGTCGTCTTCCGACCCGGCCGCGAGGACACGAACTGGAAGGCGCTGTTCGGGGCCACCGAGCTGATGCCGGCCCACGTGGCGGCAGGACGGTCGGGTGTGTCCGACCTGGTCGGGGCGATCACGACGAACGACACCGAGGCCGTCCGGCGCATCGCGGAGTTCTGGAACACCGGCTGGTCTCTCACCCCGGGTGAGATCGACCCGGCCCTCTTCCCGTCGGCGGGTCCGTACCGTATCGAGTCGTACACCGCCGAGGACGGTCTGACGCTCGTCGCGAACGAACGGTGGTGGGGGAACGCCCCGGGCACCGATCGCATCGTCGTATGGCCGCGCGGGACCGACGCGTCCGCGGCGGCGGAGGACGGCCGCATCCACGTCGTCGATGCCGCCGAGGGATCTATCGGCCACAGCAATCTCGGCGACGACGCCGAGGTCTCCACGGTCGTCTCGCGCAATCTCGAACAGCTGGTGTTCGCCACGAGCGGGGTGTTCCAGAACCCGGCGGCGCGTCGCGCCGTCGCCCTGTGCGTGCCGCGGACGCAGTTGTTCGACGAGCTGGGCGCCTCCGACGAGTCGGACGGCGTCACGGGCCCGATCACGTCGAGGCTCCTGGCGCCCGATTCGCCGTTGTACCCGCAGACCGCGCCGTCGGCCGAACGTTACGCCGAGGTGGACATCGACGCCGCGCGTTCGGAACGCGAGGCCTCCGGTCAGGACCGGATGCAGGTCCGTATCGGCTATCTCGGACCGGACGAGCGCCGCGCGCGCACCGTCGAGCTGATCGGCGAGTCCTGCCGCGAGGCGGGCATCGAGATCGTCGACGCCGGCTCCGACACCTTCACGCCGTCGCAGCTGACGGCGGGGGAGGTCGACGCGATCCTCGTCGGGACGGCCACGGCCGCCGGTGCCGGTGGCGCAGCCGACATGGAGCACGCCCGCGACGCACTGCACTCCGGGGCCGGCAGCAACGTCGGCGGTTATTCGATCGGCCGCGTCGACGAACTGCTCGACGGCCTGCTCGTGGCGAAGGACAACGCGGCCATCGCGGGACTCGCGACCGAGGCCGAACGCATCCTGTGGGGCGACGTCCCCACCCTGCCCCTGTTCGCGCAGCCCCGCACGATCGGGTTCGCGGCGGGAATGCATGCCGGGGTGCCCAACCCGACGACCGCGGGTGCGGGCTGGAACATGGACCGGTGGATACTCGGAGGATGAACGCTCAACGGATCGGCGACCCGCGGCTCGTCGAGGAAGCTGCCGTGGCCGTCGCCGAACACACCCGATGGGTCGACGATTTCCCGACCGCGGGTGTCCGTTTCGCCGACCTGACGCCCGTCTTCGCCGACGGACCGTCCTTCTCGGCCGTGATCGCGGCGCTGGCCTCCGCGGCGCCCGACGCCGAACTCGTCGCCGGTATCGATGCGCGCGGCTTCCTCCTCGGCGGCGGCATCGCCCGCACCCTCGGGGTGGGTGTGCTCGCCGTCCGCAAGGCGGGCAAACTCCCGCCGCCCGTCCAGACCTGTGAATACAGCCTCGAATACGGCACCGCCGCGATCGAGATCCCGGGCGACTGGATGGCCCTCCAGGGCCGCAAGGTGCTCGTCGTCGACGACGTCCTCGCGACCGGCGGAACCCTCGCCGCGACCGTCGAACTGCTCGAACGCGTCGGCGCCGAGGTCGTCGGGATCACCGTCGTCACCGAGATCGAAGCCCTCGGTGGTCGGGCGCGGCTACAGAAGTACCCGCTCACGTCTCTCGTGCGGATCTGAGAGATAGAGTTGCCACAGGTGCCGGTGAACCCGCCGGGCCCGTACGGTCCGGACATGCGCATCGGTGACGAACCGGGTTCGCAGCCGCGACGGGAGGTGGAGGCATGACCCAGAATCTCGATCGGTCCCACAATTCCGGTCAGAACCCGACCCCCACACCGGCATCGACCTCCGCGTCGAGGCGGGTACGCGCCCGCCTGGCGCGACGCATCACCGGTCAGCGGGGCACGAGCCTCAAGCCGGTCCTCGAGCCGCTGGTCACCATCCACCGCGAGCTGTATCCGAAGGCCGACCTCTCGCAGCTGCAGCGGGCCTACGACGTCGCCGAGGAACGGCACGCCAGCCAGAAGCGCAAGTCCGGCGATCCGTACATCACCCATCCGCTGGCGGTCGCCACGATCCTCGCCGAACTCGGCATGGACACCACGACCCTCGTCGCGGCGCTGCTCCACGACACCGTCGAGGACACCGGGTACACGCTCGAGCAGCTCACCGCCGAGTTCGGTGAAGAGGTCGCGCATCTCGTCGACGGCGTCACCAAACTCGACAAGGTCGTGCTCGGCTCGGCCGCCGAGGGCGAGACCATCCGCAAGATGATCATCGCGATGGCGCGCGACCCCCGGGTGCTCGTCATCAAGGTCGCCGACCGCCTGCACAACATGCGGACCATGCGCTTCCTGCCTCCCGAGAAGCAGGCCCGCAAGGCACGGGAGACCCTCGAGGTCATCGCCCCGCTGGCCCACCGCCTCGGGATGGCGACGGTCAAGTGGGAGCTCGAGGACCTCGCCTTCGCGATCCTCCACCCGAAGAAGTACGAGGAGATCGTCCGGCTCGTCGCGACCCGCGCGCCGTCGCGCGATACCTACCTGGCCACCGTCCGCGACGAGATCGGGCGGACACTCTCGGCGTCGCGGATCGACGCGGTCGTCGAGGGCCGACCCAAGCACTACTGGTCGATCTACCAGAAGATGATCGTCAAGGGCCGCGACTTCGACGACATCCACGACCTGGTCGGCGTGCGCATCCTGTGCAACGAGATCCGCGACTGCTACGCGGCCGTCGGTGTCGTGCACTCGCTGTGGCAGCCCATGGCGGGACGGTTCAAGGACTACATCGCCCAGCCCCGCTACGGCGTCTACCAGTCGCTGCACACCACCGTCATCGGTCCCGAGGGCAAGCCGCTCGAGGTGCAGATCCGCACGCACGAGATGCACCGCACCGCCGAGTTCGGCATCGCCGCGCACTGGCGGTACAAGGAGACCAAGGGACGCCACTCGGGTGATGTCGCCGAGCTCGACGACATGGCCTGGATGCGGCAGCTCCTCGACTGGCAGCGGGAAGCGGCCGACCCGGGGGAGTTCCTCGAATCGCTCCGCTACGACCTGGCGGTCAAGGAGATCTTCGTCTTCACGCCCAAGGGCGACGTGATCACGCTGCCCTCCGGCTCGACGCCCGTGGACTTCGCGTACGCCGTGCACACCGAGGTCGGGCACCGCTGCATCGGTGCCCGGGTCAACGGCCGCCTCGTGGCCCTCGAACGCAAGCTCGAGAACGGCGAGGTCGTGGAGGTCTTCACCTCCAAGGACCCCAACGCCGGCCCGAGCCGCGACTGGCAGTCGTTCGTCGTCTCACCCCGCGCCAAGGCGAAGATCCGGCAGTGGTTCGCCAAGGAACGTCGCGAGGAGGCCCTCGAATCCGGCAAGGACGCCATCGCGAAGGAGGTCCGTCGCGTCGGTCTGCCGTTGCAGCGACTGATGAACGCCGACCTGATGGTCGCGGTCGCCAAGGAACTGCGCTACGCCGACGTCTCGGCGCTGTACACCGCGGTCGGTGAGCACCATGTCTCGGCGCACCACGTCGTGCAACGGCTGGTCGCGCTGCTCGGCGGGGTCGGTGGCGTCGAAGAGGAACTGGCCGAGCGGTCCACACCGTCGACCATCCCCACCCGCTCGCGGAACAGCGGCGACTCCGGTGTCCTCGTGCCGGGCGCACCGGGCACGGTCTCGAAGCTCGCCAAGTGCTGCACGCCCGTCCCCGGCGACGAGATCATGGGCTTCGTGACCCGCACCGGAGCGGTGAGCGTGCACCGCACCGACTGCACCAACGCCGGGTCGCTGCGGGAGCAGTCGGAGCGCATCATCGAGGTGCAGTGGGCGCCCTCGCCGTCGTCGGTGTTCCTCGTCGCGATCCAGATCGAAGCTCTCGACCGGCACCGTCTGCTGTCCGACGTGACGAAGGCACTCGCCGACGAGAAGGTCAACATCCTGTCGGCCTCCGTGACGACCACGGGCGATCGGGTCGCGGTGAGCCGGTTCACCTTCGAGATGGGCGACCCGAAACATCTCGGGCACGTGCTCAACGTCGTCCGCAACGTCGAGGGCGTCTACGACGTGTACCGGGTGACCTCGGCAGCCTGACCGAATCCGTCTCGGTCTCGCGCCGGACGACGACATCCCGCCCCGGAATCTCCGGGACGGGACGTCCGTACGTTCCGTGCGAACGGGGGTGTCAGGACCCGACGGTCACCGACTCGATCTGCACCGCGCGGTTGGGGGCACCGCCGCCGGCCGCCATCGATCCGTCGTCGCCCTCCGCCGCGACCTCCTCGATCACGGCGAGTCCGGCCTCGTCGACCGTCCCGAAGACCGTGTAGGTGGGGGGAAGCTGCGAATCCTCGTAGACCAGGAAGAACTGGCTGCCGTTGCTGCCGGGCCGGCCCGTGTTGGCCATCGCGACCGTGCCGCGCGGGTAGATCACCGGCTGGCGCAGCTGGGCGTCGCCGGGTGCGTACACGTTCTCCGGGTACTCGGTGTCGAAGCCGTAACCCGGCCCGCCCGTGCCGGTGCCCGTCGGGTCGCCGCACTGCAGCACCTGCAGACCCGGTGAGGTCACCAGCCGGTGGCAGGGCGTGTCGTCGAAGTAGCCCTGCTCCGCGAGGGACACGAAGCTGTTGACCGTGCACGGTGCCGCGGCACGGTCGAGTTCGACGCCGATCACGCCGACGCTGGTGGTGATCTGCGCGGCAGCAGCGCCGGTGGCGGAGACGTCGTCCGAGGCGGGGGCGGTCACGTCGCGTGCGGCGTCACCCGAGGCGTCGTAGGTGCACGAGACGGAGTCGGTGCCGCTGGGTCGCTCCGGTAGTTCGCCCGTGTAGGCGGGGGACTGCCGGTCGGCGGCGGACGCCGGTGCCGACGAGCTCGCGGCGGTATCGGTGGACGAATCGTCGGAGCACCCCGTGAGCAGGAGTGCCAACCCGGCGCCGGCGGCGAGGGCGGTGCGCAATCGGATCATCAGTCCATCCTGACCGACGTGAGGGTGGTCTCCAACGCGGGGGCACCGTCGGCGGCTCCGCCTGCGACGCCGGCCGCGGCGATCTTGTCGAGGGTCGCGAGACCGGTCTCGTCGATCGTGCCGAAGACGGTGTACTGCGGCGGCAGCACCGAATCGCCGTACACCAGGAAGAACTGGCTGCCATTGGTGTCCGGGCCGGCGTTGGCCATCGCGAGGGTGCCACGCGGATAGGTCATCGGTTCCTGCGCGGCGGGATCGTCGGCGGCGAACTGATCGGTGGGGAACTCGTTGGCGAACTGGTATCCCGGACCGCCCGACCCGCTACCCGACGGGTCGCCGCACTGCAGGACCTGCAGGGACGGCGAGGTAGTCAGACGATGGCAGGGCGTCTCGTCGAAAAAGTTCTGCGAGGCCAGCGACAGGAAGCTGTTGACGGTGCACGGCGAATCGTCGTTGTGCAGGATCAGGCCGATGTTCCCCTGGCTCGTCTCCATGCTGACGCTGATGTCCGTGTTGCCCTCACCGGTGGTGCGGATGCCCTCGGTGCGCGGCGGCTCTGCCGGCTTCGACAGTTCGCGGCCGTCCGCGGTGTAGGAGCAGCTCACCGTCTCGGGCAACGGCTCGGACCGGCCGTCGGGGAGCGCGGCGTACTCCATTTCCGAACCCGAGGTGTCGTTCGACGCCGCCTCGGTGGCCGTGTCGTCGCCCCGGTCGACCGCCCACAGAGCAACACCGGCGCCGACGACCACGATCACTCCGAGCGCGGACAGCGCGATCGTCATGCGGCGCCGCTTGCGCTCGCGTTCGGCTCGACGCTCGAGCTGCCGTTCGAGTTTGCGTTTCGCGGCCTGGCGCCGTTGTGCGTTGCTCGGCACTGCAGTAGTCCTCCCGTGAACGATCGATGTGGTCCAACCGACTTCGAAGCAGACCCGAGTCTGCCACCCGGGACCGGCAACCCGCGGGCAGGGCGCAACGCATAGTCTGTAGGAGACCTCGAAGGCTTCCACCCGTAGGAGCGATGCTCGTGCTCGTGACCGGATTCCCTGCCGGGATGTTCCAGACCAACTGCTACATCCTCGCGCAGGACAACGCGAAGGAGTGCGTCATCGTCGATCCCGGCCAGGACGCCGCCGAGCCGCTCGTGGAGTTCCTCACCGGATCCGATCTCACGCCCCGGGCGGTGCTGCTCACGCACGGTCACCTCGACCACATGTGGTCGGCGCAGCCGGTGGCCGACCGGTACGGGATCCCCGTCTACATCCACCCCGACGACCGGATGATGCTCACCGATCCGCTGCAGGGCATGGGGTCGAGCCTCGCCCCCTTCCTCGACGGCGTCGAGTTCGTCGAACCGCAGCAGGTCGTGGAGTTCGGCGACGGAGACGAGATCGAACACGCCGGAATCGAGTTCGTCCTCGACCACACGCCCGGACACACCCGCGGCTCGGTCGTCCTGCGCACGCGCACCACCACCCCGGACGGGGCCGCCCTGAACGTCGCGCTCACCGGCGACACCCTGTTCCAGGGGTCGATCGGCCGCACCGACCTGCCCGGCGGCGACCACGCGCAACTGCTCGACTCGATCGCGCGCAAGCTGCTCGTGCTCGACGACGGCACCAACATCCTCCCCGGACACGGCGGAGCGAGCACGATCGGGCAGGAGCGGGTGTCGAATCCCTTCCTCACCGGCCTGGCAGAATCCCGCTGACGGCACGAACACCGCGATCCGTCCGGTGACCAACCGAGAGAATCCCGAGAGAAGGCAGTACCAGTGAGCAAGGCCTCCACGTTTTCGGCGCCGAAGGGTGTGCCCGATTACGTTCCCCCGCAGTCGGCGGAGTTCGTGGCGGTGCGGGACGGTCTGACCCGTGCAGCACGCCTGGCGGGGTACGGGCACGTCGAACTGCCCATCTTCGAGGACACCGGCCTGTTCGCTCGCGGCGTCGGCGAGTCCACCGACGTCGTCACGAAGGAGATGTACACTTTCGCCGATCGCGGTGAGCGCTCGGTCACGCTGCGTCCCGAGGGCACCGCAGGCGTGATGCGCGCGGTGATCGAGCACGGTCTCGACCGCGGTCAGCTCCCCGTGAAGTTGTCCTATTCCGGGCCGTTCTTCCGCTACGAGCGCCCCCAGGCGGGCCGCTACCGTCAGCTCCAGCAGGTCGGCGTCGAGGCGATCGGCATCGACGATCCCGCGCTCGACGCCGAGGTCATCGCGGTTGCCGACGCAGGATTCCGGTCGCTCGGACTCGACGGATTCCGCCTCGAGATCACGTCCCTCGGCGACGAGACCTGCCGTCCGCAGTACCGGGAGAAGCTGCAGCAGTTCCTGTTCGCGCTCCCGCTCGACGAGGAGACGCGCCGCCGCGCCGAGATCAACCCGCTGCGCGTGCTCGACGACAAGCGCCCCGAGGTCCGCGAGATGACCGCCGACGCGCCGCTGATGCTCGACCATCTCTCGGACACCGCTCGCGCACACTTCGACGAGGTACTCGCCCACCTCGACGCGATCGGCGTCCCGTACGTCGTCAATCCGCGCATGGTGCGCGGCCTCGACTACTACACGAAGACCACCTTCGAGTTCGTCCACGACGGGCTCGGCGCCCAGTCCGGCATCGGTGGTGGTGGCCGCTACGACGGGCTCATGGAACAGCTCGGCGGCCAGCCGCTCTCGGGCATCGGTTTCGGGATCGGCGTCGACCGCACGGTTCTCGCGCTCGCCGCCGAGGGCAAGACCGCCGGCAGCCCCGCGCGGTGCGAGGTGTACGGGGTGCCGATGGGCGACGCCGCCAAGGTCGCCCTCGTGCCCATCGCGCACAAACTGCGCGCCGCGGGTGTCCGCGTCGACCTCGCATACGGTGGGCGCGGCCTCAAGGGCGCCATGAAGGCGGCCGACAAGTCCGGTGCCGTCGTCGCGCTCGTGCTCGGTGACCGCGAACTCGAGGCAGGTGAGATCGTCGTCAAGGATCTGCGCAACGGCGAGCAGCACAGCGTTGCACTCACGGACGTCGTCGCCCGTGTGGGTGAGGTCGTTGCCGGCGCATGACGACCGGGACGGTGCCGCCGTCCCGCTCGATCTGATCCCGTCCCGGCTGCTCCGGCCACGCGCCCGCAGGATCGCGCTGCTCGCGCTCGCCGTCGGCGTCGTCCTCGGCGTTCTGGTCTGGATCGTCGCGCCCGGATGGGTCGCGCTGCTCGTCGGGGCCGTCTTCGCGGTGCCGCCGGCCGTCGGTGCGTTCCTGGCCACGCGTCGGCACCTGCTGCTGCGCGGCACCGTCGTCACGCTGTCGGGGGCGTTCCGGTCGCGCAGTGTCGATCTCGCGCGACTCGCCGGTGTCGAACTGATCGTCCGGGTGGGCGGGGTATCGCAGGCCGTCGTGCGCGTCAACGACGGTGAGCACAATCTCGTGTCGGTCCCGCTCGCCCTGTACGCCAACGGCGGCGGTCGCGAACTCGACGTGCTGGCCCTGCGAAAGCTCGCGGATGCGCTCGCCACCAGCGAGATCGCTCCGGCGGCGGCGATCTCGTCGGTGCTCGTCGAACAGTTGCGGGCCGAGGCCCGCGACGCCGCGCTCGGCGAACGCCCGCTCTACCGGGCGATCGAACTCGCGCGCGGCGCCGGCCGGGTGCCGCAGACGACGCTGACCGACCACGAGGTCGCCTCCCTCGTCGACTGACAGGCTCGTCCGATCGACGATTAATGCTCAGCGGTCGTCGTGCGAACCGATCACGGCGGGAACGACCAACGGCAGTTCGCCGACGACCTCGGTGCCCTCCGCGGCGGCACTCAGCAGACGGGTGGGGGAGCGGTGCTCCTCGTCGTCGGACCGGCGAGCGGACGTCGCGGGGACCATCCCACCGGTCGAGGGTGCCCTTCCCATCGCGCTCGCGCCGGTCGTGGCCTGCGCACTCCCGCCCGAGCCCGAGCCCGGGGCGGTCGGAATCGGAGCGGCGGCAGGCACACCCGCAGTTCCGAACGCGGCCCCCGCGGTGCCGTGACCGGTGACCACTCCGGCCGACACCGTTCCGGCCGATCCCGCGACCGCCGCACCGACGGTCGGAACCGCCGCGTGTGCGGTGGGCGCGGTCGCCGCGTAGGCGGTGGGAGTGGTCGCGGCGTGCGCGGCGGCCGTGAACGGCGCTGCGACACTCGACGCGACATCGGTTGCGGCCGTGGCGACCGTGCGCATCTCCTGCACCCCGGCCACGGCCACCGGCGCGGGCACGGGAATCGGCGTGGTCAGCGCCGTCATCGCGGCGGTGTGGACCGTCAGCTCGCCCCGGGTACGCGCAACGACGGCCAGGGCAGCCTGGAGATGCTGCGCGGCGGACGCCAACAGGGCGGCCTGGCCCGGCGGCGTCGCGAGAGCCGGTGCGGCCGCCATCGCCGTGGTCACGAACGACTGTGCGATGCCGGTCAATTCGATGTTGCCGCGTTCGACGGTCGCCGTGGCGGCGCGGGTGACGTCGCCGATCCGGTCGCCGCGGTCGGCCAGTTCGAGGGCCGACTGCTGCGCGCGCACACCGTGACCTGCGGCCTCGTCGGCCGTTGCTCCCTCCCACGACTCCGGAAGTGCGTGCAGCGCACTGCGTCCGAGCATCGTGGCGGTCTCGAGCAGACGCGACCCCTGCTGCAGGATCGCCGACGGATCGAGCGAGTCGAGGATACCGGTGCCGAACATCGAGCACAGTTCGGTGAGCGGCCGCACGATCGTCTCGAGATCGGGCAGCACCGGTACCGGAATCGATTCGAGCAGCTCGACGATCGAATTCGCCTCGAGGACGGGCAGACCCGGCTCGGGAAGAACGGGTTCCGGAAGTACCGGCAGCGGTGCGTCGAGGACCGGTCCGATCGGCGACGCGCGGAGAGCGTCGAGAACGGTCGGTGACGCTGCGGGTGTTGCGGTGTCGATGACCGGTCCCTGCATCACAGTCCTCCCGCAGCGTCGGCCAGCGCCGAAGCCGTTCCGGTGTCGGTCGTTTCGTAACCGGTGGCCGCCTCGTGTGCTGCGATGCCGTTGGACGCGTAGACCCACGACAGTTGCGCGACGGCACTGGTGTGCTCGGATTGGGCCGCGGCGAACACCGCGAGGAACTCTCCGCCGATGAGTCCCAGAGCCGGACTCAACGCGGAGATGTTGGCCTGCAGATCGAACGTCCCCGCCTGCGCCACCTGCTCGGCCGCACGAAGATTCGTGGCCCCGAACGCTCGAATACCATCGGGCACCACCCGGATTCCGGCACCGGGAAACAGACCGCTCATCGAACCCCCCATCGAAGATCAGTGTGGCGAGCACTGTAACTCGAGCGCACCGGGCGAGCCACCGGACCCTCGGCCGCCTGTGGATGAACGGATGGGAATGCCGATGTATTCGTTGCACCGCGAGTGCGCTCCGTCCGATCGACCACGATGCCGAACGATCTGTTGACAGCGAATAGCACACATGTTCGACTGGAGGTATGAGGTGGGCGGGTCAGACTGTGGATGCGGACGACGGAGCTCTGCCGGGCCTCGAACGGGCCGGTCTCGTCCGTAGTGTCCGCACGCCGGAGTTCGAGGGAGTCACCTTCCATGAGGTGCTGTGCAAGAGCGCGCTGAACAGGACGCCGGAGGCCTCCCGGTTGCCGTTCCGGTACACCGTCAACACGTTCCGGGGCTGCACCCATGCCTGCCGGTACTGCTTCGCCCGGCCCACGCACGAGTACCTCGATCTCGACGGCGGGCACGACTTCGACTCGCAACTGGTCGTCAAGACCAACGTCGCCGCCGTCCTGCGCCGCGAACTCGCGCGACGATCCTGGACCCGGGAACACGTGGCGCTCGGTACCAACACCGATCCCTACCAACGGGCAGAGGGGCGCTACCGGCTGATGCCCGGAGTCATCCGGGCGTTCGCCGAATCCGGCACCCCCTTCTCCATTCTCACGAAGGGCACGCTGCTGCGCCGCGATCTTCCGCTGCTGTCGCTGGCGGCCGGTCAGGTCGATGTGTCGGTCGCGGTGTCGCTCCCGATCGGCGATCCCGAACTGGCCGCGCACATCGAACCGGGCACGCCGTCACTGAAGGCCCGTCTCGATCTCGTGAAGGCGGTCGTCGACGCCGGATTGTCGTGCCACGTCATGGTCGCTCCGGTGCTGCCCTTCCTCACCGACTCGCGACAGCACCTCGACACGCTGTTCGGCTCCCTCGCCGCCGCCGGCGCGTCGGGGGTCACCGTAATACCGCTGCACCTGCGCGGCTCGACCCGCGGGTGGTTCCTGTCGTGGCTCGCGCAGGAGCATCCTGCCCTCATGAGACGCTATCGCCGCCTCTACGGACGGGGCGCGTACGTTGCTCCGGAGTACTCGCAGTGGTTGGACGAGCGGGTCGCGCCCCTGCTCGAACGTCACCGCCTCGGGGTCCGGGCGTCCGCTCGGCGTGAGGAGAGGGGTGCGCTGCGCGCCGACGAACGCGTCCCCGAACCCGAGGCGGCGCTCACCCTGTTCTGAGGCAGTTCGTGGGCGGCGCGTCAGTCGTCGTATGCGAGCCGGACCTTCTCGAACGCCACGCGCGATGCTTCGGAGATCGGTTGCGAGCCGCCTTCGGCGGCGGTGCCGACGTCCACCGAGTCGGCGAGCGCGACGCACCGGCCGTGCTGGAACAGGGCCGAGCCGATCACCACCGACGATGTCCCGATGCGGTGGACACCGGTGGCGATGACGATGTCGTGCGGATAGAACACCTCGGCCAGGAAGTTGATCTCGATCTTCGCGAGTACCGCACGCTCGAAGGGGTAGGTATCGCCCAAGGTCGACGACACGGCCTCCATGACGAGGACGCGGGCCTGCTCGAAGTAGCGGGCGATCGAGACGTTGTTGATGTGTCCGAGCGCGTCGGTGTCGCCGAACAGGGGCGTGATCGTGCGCTGCAACGGATACAGGTCGAGCGAGGTGCGTCGCGGGTCGTGCCGCATGGGAGGTACCGCCTTCGGAGGTCGTGGCTGTGACCCGGTCAACATATCCGTGATCCGATCGACGTCCCGCTCCGGAGGTGCGGGCGGAGTTCGCTTCGGGGCGGAGGCCTACCGTCTGCCGTCGATCATGCGATCGCGCATGCGGGCGAAGACCTCGGTCATGGGGGCGATGTCGGCGGGGGAGAGCAGGTCGAACATGTTCTCGCGGACCGCCCCGACGTGGCCGGGACCCGCCTCGGCGAGTCTCGCGTAGCCGACGTCCGTGAGTTCGGCCCACGCGCCGCGTCGGTCGGATTCGCACTCCACGCGCCGCACCCACCCCGCGTTCTCCATGCGGGAGACGGCGCGGGTGATGCCGCTGCGGGTCGTGGTGCTCGCGTCCGCGAGGTCGCGCATGCGCATCCGGCGGTCGGGTGCCTCGGACAGCAGGACCAGGATCTCGAAGTCGGTGAAGGAGATGTCGGAGTCCCGCAGTAGCTGCTTGTCGAGATTCTGGAACAGCAGGCGCGTCGCATCCAGATAGGCGCGCCACAGGCGCTGTTCGTCGTCGCTGAGCCACTTCGCGTCTCCCATGATCCCAAGTGTACCCGCGTTAGTTGACTGCGCAATCAAATGTGACACAATGGATAGGGTCGACCGACGGACCACCGAGAGGAGTCGAGCGGCATGAGCAACACCGACACCCGTCCCGAGGAGATCCGCTGCCGGACGGAGGACCTCCCCATCCGCGACCCGCTCCGCCCCCGCGTGGAGATCATCACCTCGCGTGAGGTCCCGCTCGGTGGCCCCCGGGCCATGCCCGTGCGCCGTACGCTTCCGCAACGGCAGCGTTCGCTGATCGGCGCGTGGTGCTTCGTCGACCATTACGGCCCCGACGACGTCTCCCGCACCGGCGGCATGGACGTCGCACCGCACCCCCACACCGGTCTGCAGACGGTGTCGTGGCTGTTCACCGGCGAGATCGAACACCGCGACAGTCACGGCGTGCACGCGATGGTCCGGCCGGGGGAGTTGAACCTCATGACCGGAGGCCACGGAATCTGTCACTCCGAGGTCTCCACCTCCGCGACCACGACACTGCACGGCGTGCAGTTGTGGGTGGCCCTGCCCGACGCACATCGCGATGCGCCCCGCGACTTCCAGCACCACGTGCCGCCGGTCGTTCGGGTGCCCGGTGCAGAGGTCAAGGTCTTCCTCGGTTCGCTCGCCGGCGAGGAGTCGCCCGTGACGACGTACACCCCGCTGCTCGGCGCAGAGATCGTCCTGGACCCCGCGGCGAGCATCACCCTCGACGTCGACCCGTCGTTCGAGCACGGGGTGCTCGTCGACACCGGTACGGTCGCGCTGTTCGGCACCGTGCTCACGCGAGCCGCCCTCGGCTACACCGGAACCGGCGTGCCGGCCCTCGAACTGACCAACACCACCGACGAACCCGCACGTATCGTCCTCCTCGGCGGAACACCCCTCGGCGAGGAGATCGTGATGTGGTGGAACTTCGTCGGCCGCGACCACGACGAGATCGTCGCCTACCGGGACGCCTGGGAACGCGGGTGCGATCGGTTCGGCCGCGTCTCCGGCTACACCGGGAGGGTCGAGCGTCTCCCGGCGCCGCCCCTGCCCCAGGCGCGTATCCGCCCCCGCCGCAATCCGCCCACCGCAGATCCGAACTGCCCGACACAGGACCCCGCATGAGCACCGCACCGATTCTCGACGTCCGCCGCGCGGACGACCGCCTCCACACGAAGATCGACTGGCTCGATTCGAGGCACTCCTTCTCGTTCGGCCACCACTACGATCCCGACAACACGCATTTCGGGATGCTGATGGTCAACAACGACGACATCGTCCGTCCGGGAAGCGGTTTCGACACTCACCCGCACCGCGACATGGAGATCGTCACCTGGGTGCTCCGCGGATCGCTCGTGCATCAGGACTCGACGGGGCATTCCGGGGTGATCTACCCGGGTCTCGCGCAGCGCATGAGCGCGGGCTCGGGGATCCTCCACTCCGAGAAGAACGACTCGTGGCGTCATCCCGGTGCCACTGCGTCGTATGCCGCCGAGCACGACGAACCGGTGCGGTTCGTGCAGATGTGGGTGCTGCCGGACGAAGCCGGGATCGAGCCGGGCTACGAACAACTCGAGATCGACGACGAACTGCTCTCCGGCGGACTCGTGCCGGTCGCATCCGGAATGGACGCCTACGCCGACCATTCCGCCATTCGCATCCGCAACAGATATGCCGCCATGCACGTCGCGCGGATGCGTCCGGATCGCCCCGTGACGCTGCCGGACGCACCCTTCGTGCACCTCTTCGTCGCCCGGGGCGAAGCCGCACTCGAGGGAGCCGGACCTCTCGCCCAAGGAGACGCAGCGCGGATCGCCGGAGGTGGCGGCCGACAGCTCACCACAGCCACCGGCGCCGAGATCATCGTCTGGGAGATGCACGCCGCACTCGGACACTCCTGAACGGTCCCGGCCGGGGCAGGAAACGACGTCAGGCCCGTCCCGGAGATCCGGGACGGGCCTGACGTCGGTACGTCAGCTCGTGGCGCCGCTCATCGGCAGCAGCCGGGCCAGGACGTCCGAGAGGGTGATCAATCCGACGATCCGTCCGTTCTCGGTGACGGTGACCAGATGGTTCCTGGTCTCCCGCATCGTCGTCAGCGCCTCGTAGACCGGCGTCGCGGCGTCGATCGTCAGCGCGGGGCGCATCAGTTCGGTCGCCGTGGTTCCGGGTGCGGCCTGGAGACTGTCGCGCACGTGCACGACACCGTCCACGTGGCCGTTGTCGCGCACGAGCAACCGGAGGTGCCCGGTGCGATGGGCCGTCTCACGGATCTCGACGGCCGTCGCGGTCGGCTTCACGCTGCTCGGCTCGGCCTGCGGCGTGACGATCTCGCCGAGCGTGAGCGTCTCGAGCTCCAGCGCGCTGCTCAGGTGCCCGTGATAGCGCTCGTCGAGCGTGCCGACGGTGGCCGAGTGCTCGACCAGGTGCCGCAGCGCATCGGGATCCTGACCTTCGGCGACCTGATCCACCGGGTCCACACCGACCTTTCGCAGACACCAGTTCGCCATATGATTCAACCGGACGATCAACGGCCGGGTCACCCACATGAACGCGCGCATCGGCAGCGCCAGCATCGTGGCGGACTTCTCCGGGTGGGCGATCGCCCACGACTTCGGTGCCATCTCGCCGACGACGAGGTGCAGGAACGTCACGATGATCAGCGCAAGGACGAAGCCGGCCACGTCCGCGAGCCACAGCGGCGCGCCCCAGTTCTCGAACAACGGCGTGAGCCAGTGGTGCACTGCGGGTTTCGTCGTCGCACCGAGTGCGAGCGTGCACACCGTGATACCGAGCTGGGATCCCGCGAGGAGCACCGACAGTTCGGACGCGCTGCGCAGGGCGGCCCGCGCCGAGCGGCTCGACGTCGCTGCGTCCTCGAGTCGGTGTCGTCGCGCCGCGATGAGCGCGAACTCGACCGCGACGAAGAACGCGCTGGCGGCGATCAGGCCGATCGTCACCACCGCGACGACCACAGGATTACTCATTGCCGGTCACCTCGTCCGTCAGAACGGTCACGCGCACGGACGACGGCACGTGCTTGTCGATGTCGCGTACCTCGGCCACCAGGGTCCTGTGGATCGGGCCGTCCCCGTTCAGCAGTTCGGCGGGATCCGGATCCAGTGTGATCCGGACGGTGTCACCCACCTCGGGGAGGCCACCGAACTCGGTGATGACCAAGCCGGCGAGCGTCTCGTAGTCGCCCTCGGGCAGTTCGTGGTCGAGGGTGCGGGCCACCTCGTCGATGTGTGCGTCGCCGCGGACGATCCAGCCGTCGCCCTCGGGGCGGATGACCTCGGCGGCCATCGCAGAATCGTGCTCGTCGGCGATCTCGCCGACCAGTTCCTCCGCGATGTCCTCGAGGGTGACGACGCCGGCGAACCCGCCGTACTCGTCGATCACCAGTGCCATCTCGTCCTCGGCCCGGGCCAGTTCGGTGAGAACCTCCGGCAGTGCCAGCGTGGCCGGCACGATCACGGGGGGGCGGCAGACCCCCGCGGCCGTGCCCGTCGGGGTGTCGAGGCCGAGGAGGTCGTGCAGGTGCACGACACCGCGCAGATCGTCGGACGAGGTGCCCACCACGGGGTATCGGGTGTGCCCCTCGCTCATCTTGTCGAGGATGGTGGCGACCGGCTCGTCCAGTTCGACGACGTCGACCCGCGACCGCGGGATCATCGCGTGTTCGGCGGTCCGGGTCGGGAACTCGAGGATCCGGTCGAGGAGGGTGGACAATTCCGGCGGAAGTTCGCCGGTCTCGCGCGACGCGGCCACGATGTGTTCGAGGTCGCGCGGTGTCGCGGAGTGCTCGACGTCGTGCACCGGCTCGATGCGCAATGCGCGCAGCAGGAGATTCGACGACGCGTCGAAGAGTTTGATCAGCCATCCGAAGACGGCGAGATAGGCGCTCGTCGACAGGGCGAGGCGGCGTGCGACCGGTTCGGGACGGGCAATGGCGAGGTTCTTCGGTACCAGTTCACCGAAGACCATCTGGACCACCGTCGAGAAGAGCACGGCCAGCACGGTGCCGACGGCGACACCCACCGCGGTGGGGATACCCACCCCGCCGAGCAGTTCGCCGAGACCGCTACCGATCAGCGGTTCCGCGACGTAGCCGACGAGCAGGCCGGTGACGGTGATGCCGAGCTGAGCGCCCGAGAGCATGAAGGAGGTGCGGCGGGTGACCGCCAGTGCGCGGGCCGCAGCCGAGTCACCGCCTTCGGCGCGGGCCTTCAGGCGGGAGCGGTCGACGGCCATGTACGCGAATTCCTGCGCGACGAAGTAGCCGGTCAGTGCAGTGATGGCGAGAACGACAAGAATGCCGGCCGCGATTCCGAGGGCGGTCAGCACTTCGGGGACCGGGCTCGGGTGACGAGCAGAGCGTCATATCTGGGCGGGACGGGTCTTCGAGGTTTTCGCTTGGGGCGTTTCATGACTCCCTCGGGGTCGGGCGGGCAGGTGTACTTACAGGATAGGACGAACGGGCACCGGCGGAAGTTCCCCCCGCGGGGTGGAGATATGGTCACAAGGCGATCTTGTAATATGGGAATCTTCCCCGAATAGGCCGTATTGTCCGGCCTGGAAACTCCCCGAATAATACGACATATCGGGCCGATTTTCACCGAACTCTCCATATTTCCCCTGTTAGGGCCGATTTGTGTTCCGGATTACAATTCTTCGCGCTGCGCAGCTGTCGAATGCAGGTAACAATTGGATCGCGTGTCGACGCGAGTCGTCACAACTTCGATGTCGTTCCATTGATGGGAGAAGCCCGTGCCTGCACTCGAGTTCCTTGTCGACCTCTTCGGTAACCTGTCCGACCTGTTCGACGTGCTGAACTTCTTCACCGGTTCTGCTGATGCGGCCGGCGATGCGTTCGGCAGCAGCCAGGCCTGAGCCTCGCAGACTCGAAGGCCCGCGGGTTGATCCCGCGGGCCTTCGTCGTGTCCGGACACGGTCGTGTCCGTCCGGCCAGAGGGTGGAGTGCCGCACCCGCCCTCGGCCGCCGTTCTCGACCTCCATCCTCGAACACGGAAACCGACGTTTGGGTTCGTTCGGTCACGGCTAACCGGGGAATGTAATTCGGACCACTCGACCCGAACGGACGTTCGGTGAGAGGACGCGGAACATGACATCTCGAACCCCAAGCCCCGGCCGTGGCTCGATGACGGCAACACCGGTGCAGACTGCGGCGCTCGTGGTGGGCGCTGTCTTCCTCCTGGTGGGCATCCTCGGCTTCATCCCGGGGGTCACGTCGGACTACGATCAACTCTCGGGCGCAGGCCATCATTCCGAAGCCATGCTCCTGGGGATCTTCCAGGTCTCCATCCTGCACAACATCGTGCACCTGTTGTTCGGTGTCCTGGGGCTCGCTGCGGCCCGGGCCGTGGCAACCGCCCGCAGTTTCCTGATCATCGGCGGTGCGATCTACCTGGTGCTTTGGATCTACGGCCTGATCATCGACAAGGACAGCGGCGCCAATTTCGTGCCGGTGAACTCCGCGGACGACTGGCTGCACTTCGTCCTGGGTGTGGGCATGATCGCGCTCGGTGTGCTCCTGACACGCACGCGGACCACCCCGGGCACGGTTCGCCCCTGATCCGTACCCACCCGTCGTGATGACGGGATCCGGAGAACCCGTGGCCCCTCACGCCACGGGTTCTTCGGCATGGGCAGGTACGGGCTCTGCCGGTGCGGGGTCGTCGACTTTCAGCACCCCCGACTCGGCGACTGCATCGAGCGACAGTGTCCGATAACCCTCGCTGTCGAACAGGACGGTGACGCGATCGTGCTCGCAGGTCATCACCACTCCCGGTCCCCACTCGGCATGCACGACATGCGTGTTCGGGGCGAACACGGACGTCTCGCAGTACGCCGGGGCAGTATCGGCGCCCCGAAGCACGGATACCGTCGCAACCTCGTCGGACGCGCCGTCCCGGCAGGTGTCGCACCGGCCGCAGGGGTCGGACAGCGTCTCGCCGAAGTACCCGAGCAGGAACCGGCGGCGGCAACCGCGAGTCTCGGCGTAGCCCCGCATCATCTCGACCCGCGATCGGTCCAGTCGTTCGCCCGACGCGGCCGTCTCGCGTGCGTGCTCGACCGCCTTCCGTCGGGGGATGTCGGCGGCGGAGAGTCCACGCCGGCCGGAGACGAGCGCTCCGCACCGTTCGAGCAGGTTCACCGCGTTGGCCAGTCTCCGCCCCCGCACGTCGAGCTCGGTACGCAGCCGTCCGAGCCTCATCGGCGACGCGGAGCGGACCGCCGAGAACACCCGGCCGATCAGCTCCTCGTCGGGGTTGTGGGTGGTGAAGAAGGTCGCGAGCGACAAATCCTCGGGACGGTAGAACATCAGGACGGTGGCCGGCTCCCCGTCGCGTCCGGCGCGCCCGATCTGCTGGTAGTAGGAATCGACCGAGTCCGGTATCGAGGCGTGCACGACGAAACGCACGTCCGGCTTGTCGATGCCCATACCGAAGGCGGAGGTCGCCACCACGACATCGCAGCGACCGTCGAGGAATCCGAGGTGAACGTCCCCGCGCTCGGCCGCGCGCATCCCGGCGTGATACGGGCACGCGTCGATCCCGCGTTCACGCAGGGCCTCGGCGTATCGCTCGGTGTCCTTGCGGGTCGCGGCGTACAGAATGCCGGGACCGGGCAGGGACGCCACGGCCTCGACGACGGCGCGTCGCTTCTCGCCGTCGTCAGTGTGCCTGCGCACCTCGATGTCGAGATTCGGGCGGTCGAAACCACCGGCGACGACGAGCGGATCCCGCATGCGCAACGCCTCGACGATGTCCTCGCGGACCGGGGGTGAGGCGGTGGCGGTGAGCGCGACGACGGGTGGCCGGCCCAGGGCCTCGGCCACGTCTCCCAGGCGTAGATATTCCGGCCTGAAGTCATGGCCCCACATGGCGACACAGTGCGCTTCGTCGACGACGATGAGCGAGACCTCCACGCTTCTCAGACGCTCCAGGACCTCGTCCTTGGCGAGCTGCTCGGGGGCGAGGAAGACGTAGTCGGCATCGTGTTCGAGCACGGCCCGCCAGTTCGCCTCGTTCTCCGACTCGCGCTGGCGCGAATTGATCGCGACCGCCTCGGGTGCCTCCGAGTGGTCCAGACCGGCGATCTGATCGTTCTGGAGCGCGATCAAGGGCGAGACGACGACCGTCACCCCCGGTAGCAGCAGCGAGGGCACCTGATAGATCGCGGACTTCCCGGAGCCGGTGGCCATCACGGCGAGGACGTCGCGTCCGCCCAGCAGCGGAACCATCGCGTCCAGTTGTTCGGGACGCAGCGTGTCCCAGCCGAACACCTTCTGCGCGGCGGCGCAGAGTTCCTCGCGTGCATCCTCCGATGCTATGTCGGACGACGACCGATACATCTTGTGCTGCAAGTGGACTCCAGAACTCGGAAGGGACTGCGCGCGCAGGGTGCCCTCCGCATACCCGAGGACGTGCCCGCCCCAAACGGTTGCGAGATCCCGGCGCCGTGTCGACCCGGCGGGGTGTGGGTACCCGCGAGCCAGACGTGCCGAGGAGGAGATATGAACGACGCTCGACCTCTCGCTCTGGTGACCGGAGCATCGCGAGGCATAGGCCGGGAGTTGGCGGCCCTGTTCGCGGCCGACGGATACGACCTCGTGCTCGCGGCGAGATCGGACACTCTGGACGAGGTCGCCGCAGACCTGCGGACGTCCGGCGCGGAGGTGGTGTCGGTCCACGCGGATCTGAGGACTCCGGAAGGGGTCCGGGCGGTCCACGAGGCTGCGACGGCCGGAGGTCGCGTCCCGGCGGCGGCTGCGCTCAACGCCGGTGTCGGGATCGGCGGGGCGTTCGTCGACGCAGAGCTCGGGGACGTCCTCTCGATCGTCGACGTCAACGTGCGCTCGACGGTGCATCTGGCGCACCTGCTACTGAACGACATGCTGCGGGCGGGCTCGGGCCGGATGCTCGTCACCTCGTCGGTGGTGTCGAAGATGCCCGGCCCCTACCAGGCTGTGTACAACGCGTCCAAGGCCTTCGTGCAGTCCTTCACCGACGGCGTCCGCAAGGAACTCGACGGTAGCGGGGTCACGCTCACCGCGATGCTCCCCGGTGCCACCGACACCCACTTTTTCGCACGTGCCGGGATGCTCGACACGATCCTCGGGAAGGCGCCCAAGGACGATCCTGCGCACGTCGCGCGCGACGGTTATGCCGCTCTGATGCGCGGCGAGGCGACTGTGGTGCCCGGCTCCGTGCTCGCGAAATCCATGGCGGTCTTCGGCACGGTGGCGCCCGACGCGGTGACCTCGGCGGTTCACCGGGTCCTGGCCAAGCCTCGATCGGGGCGATGATCCGCGACGACAGGACCGCTCAGTCGGATCGCGTCCGCACTGCCGGGCGGGTGGGGTGGTCGTAGCGCACCAGGACGTCCGCGTCCGCTCCTGCATGTTCGAGCACTGCATGTTCGAGCACTGCATGTTCGAGCACCGCGTCATGTTCGAGCACCGCGTCGATCGTCCAGTGATCCTCGGGGCGCGTGCGCCTTTCGAGCGCGCCCCGGGACATCGTCAGGACGACGGTGACATCGAAGTCGAGACCACGGCCGAGAAGCATAGGGCCGGCGACGACGAGGATCTGGTCCTCCGCCGCTCGCCGCGGGCGCTCGCGCGCCGAACGGTCGGTGCGTTCGTCCCACAGCCGCGGAAGCCATCGTCGATGTTCGTGTACCGCGTGCAGCACCTCTCGGTCGACCGCGGCGTAGTCGAACCAGTCGTGGCGGTAGCTGTACGGATCGGTCCGTCCGTGCTCGAGCCGGAGCGATGCGGGCCGGACGAAATCGTGGAGATCGACGACGTCCGCTGCGCGGCCCCGAGTTCTCAGTTCCGTCGCGACACGCTGTGCGAATTCCACCGGGTCTGCCGCGTCCGGTGCGCTCACGGCGATGCACACGCTTCCGGTGAGCGCCTCGGCGCGATCGGCGACGGAGGCCGTGAGTATCTCGGGGGTCAGGGGAGTGAAGGCGGGCATCGCTCGCCGTTCACGCCCATCCGCGTATGGGGGTCACCAGGGCGGTGTGTCGTTCCCGTCCGGTACCGGGGTGTCGAGAAGCCGGTCGAGCCAGAGCACCGCTTCGACCAGCGCTTCCATCTGCGACGCCCAGTCCATGGCGAATACCACTTCGTCGAGTTCGCTGCGGGCCGCGACCGAGTCGCCGGCGAGCGCGTCGACGACCGCTTTCATCACGGTGCTCTCCGGCTGCGGGAGTTCCTCCGGCCGGACGTGACGGCCGCTCTCGGTCCGGATGGTCAGTTCGAAGCTCTCGTCGCCACGCACCTGCGGGCCGATCTTGTCGACGACGACGTCGGCGATCGTCGAGACCGTCCACCTCAGCACGTTCCCGTAGAGCGGGGGAGTGATCTGTGACGGCGGGTCCGAACCGGGGCTCGACACCAGCGCCGCGACCTCTTCGGTCAGTTCGCTGTAGCCGTTCTCGTGTGCGAGAGCGAGAAGGCGTCCTCCCATCACCGCGTCGCTGCGTGTGATTCCGGCTCGTTCTTCGTGCATGCAGAACGAATGCCCCGTTTTGTGTCCCATCACACATCGCGGTCGCGACGGGTGTGCTAGCGCCATGGTCACGAGAGTGAGGAAAATCACATTCGCGGGCTATCCTGAGGTCATGAAGCACATCGCCACTGGTCCGAAGGATGTCACGGTCGGTGTCGGGGACACGATCGAACTGCATCTCCCTGAGAACACCTCCCGGGACTACTGCTGGTCGACGTCGAGGGTCGGAGAGGGACTCGTCCTTCGCGACATCCGATTCCTGCCGTCGAAGAACCCGTTGCCGGGAGGGACCGGCGAGCGGGTCTTCTGTTTCAAGGCGCGCCGCCCCGGTACCTGGCCCATCTCGCTGCGTATGCGGAAGCATGCCGACCTGGTCGCCGACCGCGCGAACATGACCGTCACCGTCGCGTGACGGCGTCCCGGCGCTCGCTCTGCGGTTCACGACACCGCGGAACTCAGCGCAGTGCCGGCGGGTTGTCGAGATCGCGTGCCGAGTAGGTGTCACACGCGTCGACCCGGCCGGTGCGGTATCCGGCCAGGAACCAGGCCTGACGCTGCTCGGACGACCCGTGAGTCCATCCCTCCGGGTTCACCCGGCCGGTGGCGGCCCGCTGGATCCGGTCGTCGCCGACGGCCGACGCGGCCGACAGTGCGTCGCGGATGTCGGTGTCGGTGAGCGGCACGAGGAAGGGCTCTCCGGTGGTCGGCTCGGGCAGCTTGTCGGCATGGTAGGCCCACACCCCGGCGTAGCAGTCGGCCTGCAGTTCCGTACGGACAGCGCCGGATTCGGGGCCGCGCGGGTCGGCCTGTGCGCGACCGAGATCGCCGAGCTGGTTCTGCAGGTGGTGCCCGAACTCGTGGGCGACGACGTATTCCTGCGCGAGCGGACCTCCACTGGCGCCGAACCGTGTCTCGAGTTCGTCGAAGAAGCTGGTGTCGAAGTAGGCGGTCCGGTCCGCCGGGCAGTAGAAGGGCCCGATGTCGCTGGTGGCGTTGCCGCAACCGGTGGACGTGGCCGAGGTGAAGATCTCGACCTCCGGCTGCACATAGGCCACGCCGGTCTGTGTCGCGAACTGCTGCTCCCACACCGAGTCGAGCGACCCGACGGTGTAGAGCACCCGGCAGTCGACGTTCTCGTTCGCGGCGCTGCCACCGACCTCGCACTGTTCGAGTGCGCTCTCGGCTTGCGGATCGCCGGAGGTGTCGGGCATTCCCGAGCCGAGCAGCGAGGACGGATCGCCGCCGAACAGCAGCGCCAGGATGATGACGATCAGGCCGCCGGCCCCGCCACCGAGAGCGAGCTTTCCGCCACGCCCACCGCCGCCGGTACGGACACGGCCCGCATCCATGCGTGCACCTTCTCTGAACGTCATCGCCGCCGCTTTCTCCTGTGTTCGTCGGATTCGGACAAGCTTGGCACGAACTATTCGGTACGGGTGCGCTCGGGCCGATCGTGTCTTTCGTAGGATTACAGCCGACGAACCCGTCGCTGATCGTTTCGAAAGGAATTCCGTGCTGCGCACCCATCTCGCCGGCTCGTTGCGAGCCGAGCACGCCGAGCAGACAGTCACCCTCACCGGTTGGGTTGCCCGGCGACGCGATCACGGCGGGGTCATCTTCATCGACCTGCGCGACGCCTCGGGTGTCTCGCAGGTGGTCTTCCGCAGCGCCGGCGTCCTCGAGCAGGCGCACCGGCTCCGCGCGGAGTACTGCGTCCGGATCACCGGCAAGGTGGAGGTCCGCCCCGAGGGCAACCAGAACTTCGAGATCCCGACCGGTGCGATCGAGGTCGACGCCTCCGAGCTCGTGGTTCTCAACGAGGCCGCCCCGCTGCCGTTCCAGCTCGACGATCAGGTCGGCGAGGAAGCGCGCCTGAAGTACCGCTACCTGGATCTGCGTCGCGAGAAGCCGGGCAAGACCATCCGTCTGCGCAGCAAGGTCAACGCTGCTGCCCGCGCGGTGCTCGCCCACCACGAGTTCGTGGAGGTCGAGACCCCGACCCTCACCCGCTCCACGCCGGAGGGTGCGCGCGACTTCCTGGTCCCGGCCCGCCTGCAGCCAGGTAACTTCTACGCTCTGCCGCAGTCCCCGCAGCTGTTCAAGCAGCTGCTCATGGTCGGTGGCATCGAGCGCTACTACCAGATCGCCCGCTGCTACCGCGACGAGGACTTCCGCGCCGACCGTCAGCCCGAGTTCACCCAGCTCGACATCGAGATGGCGTTCGTCAATCAGGACGACGTGATCCTCCTCGCCGAGGAGGTGCTGCACGCGTTGTGGCGCCTGGTGGACTACGAACTCGAGACCCCGATCCCGCGGATGACCTACGCCGAGGCCATGCGCCGTTTCGGCACCGACAAGCCGGATCTGCGTTTCGGCATCGAACTCGTGGAGTGCAAGGAGTTCTTCAAGGACACCACCTTCCGCGTCTTCCAGGCCGAGTACGTCGGTGCCGTCGTCATGCCCGGTGGCGCGAGCCAGCCGCGTCGTCAGCTCGACGCATGGCAGGAGTGGGCCAAGCAGCGCGGTGCCAAGGGGCTCGCCTACGTGCTCGTCGGTGAGGACGGCACGTTGAGCGGTCCGGTAGCCAAGAACCTCACCGACGCCGAACGCGAGGGTCTCGCCGCGCACGTGGGCGCGAACCCCGGCGACTGCATCTTCTTCGCCGCCGGTCCCACCAAGCAGATGCGTGCACTGCTCGGCGCCGCCCGCGACGAGATCGCCCGCAAGCTCGACCTGATCGATCGGAACGCATGGGCGTTCGTGTGGGTGGTCGACGCCCCGCTGTTCGAGCCGGCGGCCGACGCGACCGCGAGCGGTGATGTGGCCCTCGGTCATTCGGCGTGGACCGCGGTGCACCACGCGTTCACCTCGCCCAAGCCCGAGTACATCGACACCTTCGATACCGATCCGGGTTCGGCGCTGGCGTACGCCTACGACATCGTCTGCAACGGCAACGAGATCGGTGGCGGCTCGATCCGTATCCACCGCCCCGACATCCAGGAGCGGGTGTTCAAGGTGATGGGCATCTCGGAGGAGGAGGCGAACGAGAAGTTCGGCTTCCTGCTCGAGGCGTTCAAGTACGGCGCGCCCCCGCACGGCGGCATCGCCTTCGGCTGGGACCGCATCACCGCGCTGCTCGCCGGGATGGACTCGATCCGCGAGGTCATCGCGTTCCCCAAGTCCGGTGGCGGGGTCGATCCGCTGACCGATGCACCCGGCCCGATCACGCCGGAGCAGCGCAAGGAGACGGGCATCGACTTCGTGCCCGAACCCGAGACCGAGGGCGCCGACAAGGCCTGATCACCCGTAGCTGTCGATGGCGCGGTGGCGCCCGTCTCCGGACGGGGCACCGCGCCGTCGTGTGTGCCGTCCGGTGGTGCTCCCGAGTGAGGTTCGTGGGCCCGATGAGGTTTGTGAGGATCCTGCCCGGGTACTCCGTCGGTCCGGCGCCAACGGGGGCGACGGATCGAGGAGGTATCCATGGCCGACGCACGCGTGATCTTCTACAAGCCGCTCGCTCTCGCAGCCAGTGTGGGAGGAGGCATCCTCGCCGGAGCCGTCTTCAACCAAGTGTGGAAGAAGGTCGGCGGCAGTGACGAACGGCCCGAACCTCAGGATCTGTCGCAGCGCACCCGGGACGTGCTGATCGCGGCCGCCCTCCAGGGTCTGATCTTCGGTGTCGTGAAGGCTGCGGTGGATCGTGGCACCGCCCGTGGTTTTCAGAAGGTGACACACGTTTCACCGGAATGATCGTGACGTGTCCCGATCGTGATCGGCGCCCGAGGAGCGGAGCGGCCGGGGCGCGGACGGGGACACACCCGGATGAACAGCGATTTCCCCTCGCAAAGCAGACAAAAGCGACCTGGTGGGCCGGGCGCGGGTGAAGAAGGTCCTGCTCGATCCGAGCATTGTGGAGGACCTCGTCGTGACCGAGAACCTGTAGATTGGGCAGTGATGACCGCAACATTGGCAGACCCCGTGTCCGAGGTGGTTCACGCCGCCGAAGCGCTGCTCACCCGCCGTACCGGCGCCACGGTGACCCTGACCGATCCCGTGGATCTCGGGGGCAGTGGCCGCTCGGTGGTCGTACGGGTACGAGTGGCCGCCAATCCGTTCTCGCTCCCGCGCACTCTCGTCCTCAAACAGGTACCACCCTCGCGTGGCACCGGCCACGTCGACTTCCGCGGTTCCGAGACGGACGAGCAGATCGCCTTCCTCCGCGAGGCGGTCTCCTACCAGTTCACGACGGCCCTCGCGAAGGATCACCGTCCGGGCGCCGAACTGCTCGCCTACGACTTCGACACTCGCCTGCTGGTCCTCAGCGACCTCGGCGACGCGACCACCCTGTCGGAGGTGCTCCGCAACAGTTCCGAGGCCGCCGGGAACACCCTGATGGCACTGGCCCAGGCACTCGGACGCATGCATGCGGCGACCGTCGGCCGCGAGGAGGACTTCGCGGCGCTGCTGCGTCGCGCCGACGTCGCGCGGGTCGCCGACGCCGTGTCCCAGCAGGCCCTCGATGCCGTGCGGGGTGTGCCCGAGCTCCTCGAGGCCGACTTCGGCCTGTCGGTGCCCGAGTCGGTACGCGAGCGTGCCGAGCGGGCGTCCAAGCTGTTCACCGGCGGGCGTTTCCGGGCCTTCAGCCCGTCCGACCTGTGCCCCGACAACATCGTGGTCGGCGACGAGGGTGTGCAGTTCCTCGACTACGAATGGGGCGGCTTCCGCGACGCGACCCTGGACATCGCGTACGCCCTCAGTTCCTTCCCGCTGTGCCTGTGCTCGGTGCCGCTGTCCGTCGATCGCATCCGTGCGATGGCCGACGCGTGGCGCGCCGAGGTCGTCGCCATGTGGCCGCAGCTGGCCTACGACGAGGTGCTCGAGGAGCGGCTGCTCGACGCCCTGCTCGCGTGCATCTGGCTGAGCACGCACCTGTTCCTGCCCGAGGACCATGCGCGGATCGCCTCGGTACGCGAACACGGACTGTCTGTGCCGCGCATCCCGGCGCTCCGCGCCCGCTGGTCGCTGCTCGCCGAGTTCGCCACCGCGACAGCCCACGACGACGTCGCCGCACACGCCCGCGACGTGCTCGCCCACCTCCAGGACCGCACCGCCGGGTAGAGCGGTCGATCGGGCGGGCGCCGACCGGCGTCTACACCAGCGGAGCGGCGGGCTCGATCCTCGTCGCGCCGTCGGCCACCCGGTATCCCGCGACGCGGCGCGCGGCCGCGTTCGGATCCGTGCGCTCGCCGATGAAGAACCACTCCATCTGCGTCGCATCGGGAGTCACGTCGAGTACCCCGTAACCGTGCGAATCGAGTTCGACGAACTGCACGTGCCGATTCGTCGCGGTCGCCGTCGCCTCCAGCGCGGGAGACAGGCTCCGCGGGGGCACACCCAGCAACTCGTCGATGTTCGCCGACGTCACCGACGGAACCACGAACTCCGTGGCGACGGTGCCGGCACCCGGATAGTCGGCGGCGTCCACCGGGACGTCCATCGCCCACGAGGTGTGGATGTCGCCCGTGAGGAAGACGACGTTGCGCAGTCCCGCCGCCGTGATGGTGTCGATCAACCGTCGACGGTCCGCGGTGTAACCGTCCCACTGGTCGGTGTTGAAGGGCAGACCTCCAGCCGGCACTCCGACGAGTTCGGTCAGTGCTCCGGTAGTCCGCGGATCGAGGGGCGGCAACACGATCGGCGAGAACATCACCGAATTGCCGATCAACTGCCACCGGGTGGGGGAGCTCGCCAGGCCTGCGGTGAGCCACTCCATCTGGTCCCGTCCGGTCATCGTGCGACTCGGATCGTCGACCTGCCGTCCGGCTCCGAGGACCTGCTCGGAGCGATAACTCCGCAGATCCAGCATCGACAGTTCGGCGAGCCGTCCGTACCGCAGGCGCCGGTAGAGCCGTCCGCCGTTCGGGCGAACCGGCATCCACTCGTCGTAGGCCTGCACCGACGCGGCCTTGCGGGGGGCCCAGTCGCCCTCGACGAGGGGATCGTGATTCTCCGCCCCGCCCGCCCAGGCGTCGTTCGCCGACTCGTGGTCGTCCCAGATCACGATCCACGGCACCTTCGCGTGCAGCGACTGCAGGTTCGGATCGGTCTTGTACTGCGCGTGCCGGATGCGGTAGTCGGCGAGACTCACGATCTCGTGGGCGGGCTCGTGCGTCCGAACTCCGCGGTCACCGGCGACGGGGAACTTCCCGGCCGCGTACTCGTACAGATAGTCGCCGAGGTGCACCACGGCGTCGAGATCGTCGCGTGCGGCGAGGTGGCGGTAGGAGGAGAAGAAACCGCCTTCCCAGTCGGCGCACGACACGACCCCGAAGCGCAGGCGTGCGACCGCAGCGTCGGGCGAGGGCGCGGTGAACGTCCTGCCGGTCGGGGAGACGGCACCGCCGGCGCGGAATCGATAGAAGTAGGTCGTGCCCGGTGCGAGCCCGCGGGCGTCGACCTTGACCGTGTGGTCGGAGACGGAACTCGCTGTCACCGTCCCACTCGCGACCAGCGTGTCGAAGCTGTTGCTGCGGGCGAGTTCCCAGGTGACCGGGACGTCCGGTCCCGCACCCGAGCCGGGTGCCGCCTGTGGCGAGGGTGTGACCCGCGTCCATAGGATCACCGCGTCGGGCAACGGATCTCCCGATGCCACGCCGTGCGCGAAGACGGCGGGAGATGCCTGCGCGTGCTGCGAGGTCGAGGCGAAGGCCGCAGCACCGGCAGCGAGAATCGACGACCGGAGCACGGCGCGGCGGGACACATGTTCGGCGGTCGGTGTCGTGGGCACGATCAAGATCCGACCACACGGTCGGTCATCCGTCCATGCGAACGACGAACACCGCCGCCGACCGGGCGTCGGCGCGAGCTTGTAGCGTCGGATGCGTGAGTGATCTTTTCGGGGCGAACGACCCGTCTGCCGAACCGGACGCCCTGTTCGAGGCGCCACGCGAACCGGAACCCGAGGACGAACCGCAGGTCCGCCGGCAACCCGTCGCGGCCGGCGGCGCGAACGCGCCGCTCGCTGCGCGCATGCGACCGGCGAGTCTCGACGAGGTGGTCGGGCAACAGCACCTGCTCGAACCGGGAGCACCGCTGCGGCGGCTCGTCGAGGGATCGGGAGCCGCCTCCGTCGTGCTCTACGGTCCGCCCGGCACCGGGAAGACGACCCTGGCCTCACTGATCTCCGGAGCCACCGGACGCCGGTTCGAAGCGCTGTCCGCCCTGTCCGCGGGCGTCAAGGACGTGCGTGCCGTCATCGACCTGGCACGTCGGCGCCTCACCCACGGCGAACAGACCGTGCTGTTCATCGACGAGGTCCACCGCTTCTCCAAGACCCAGCAGGACGCGCTGCTCGCCGCCGTCGAGAACCGCATCGTGCTGCTCGTCGCCGCGACGACCGAGAACCCGTCGTTCTCCGTGGTCGCCCCGCTGCTGTCGCGCTCGCTGGTGCTGCAACTGCAGCCGCTCGGGCCCGACGACATCCGGGCACTGCTCGAACGTGCGCGCACCGACGCCCGTGGACTCGCCGGTGCGGTCGAGATCGACGACGACGCCCTCGACCACCTCGTCCGGCTCGCCGGGGGCGACGCCCGCCGTGCCCTGACGGCGCTCGAGGCCTCCGCCGACACGGCGCTCGCCGTATCCGGTGGCGACGCGGCCGTCATCGACCTCGCGACCGTGGAGTCGAGCATCGACGAGGCCGCCGTGCGCTACGACCGCGACGGCGATCAGCACTTCGACGTCGCAAGCGCCTTCATCAAGTCGCTGCGCGGCTCCGACGTCGACGCGGCCCTGCACTATCTGGCCCGGATGATCGTCGCGGGAGAGGACCCGCGCTTCATCGCCCGCCGCCTGATGATCCAGGCCAGCGAGGAGGTGGGCATGGCCGATCCCACCGCCCTGCAGACGGCGGTCGCCGCAGCGCAGGTCGTGCAGCAGGTCGGGATGCCCGAAGCCCAGCTCGCGCTCGCCCAGGCCACCATCCATATCGCCACCGCACCCAAGTCGGGCTCGGTGACCGCCGCGCTCGGCGCCGCGATCGCCGACGTGAAGGCGGGCAGGGCCGGTCCGGTGCCCGCCCATCTGCGCGACGGTCATTATCAGGGCGCGCAGAAGCTCGGCAACGCGATCGGCTACAAGTTCCCGCACGCGCACCCGGACGGCGTGCTCGCGCAGCAGTACGCCCCGGACGAGCTGGTCGGCGTCGACTATTACGAGCCGACCGGTCGCGGTGTGGAACGGGAGCTGTCGGCCCGCCTGCCCAAGCTGCGCCGCATCGTGCGCGGTGAGCGGTGACGCCCTCCGCCGAGTACTCACGGCGCCGTACCGCGGCCGCTTTCGGCGGCGCGATAAGCTGAAGAACGGCCGATCGACAGGGTCGACCGCCCGTCCCGGGAAGTTCACACCATCGCCAGACCACAAAGGACCATCGACGTGCAGACCCACGAGATCCGCAGGCGCTTTCTCGATCACTTCGTGAAGGCGGGACACACCGAGGTGCCCAGCGCGTCGCTGATCCTCGCCGATCCCAACCTGCTGTTCGTCAACGCCGGCATGGTCCCGTTCGTGCCCTACTTCCTCGGGCAGCAGACCCCGCCCTACACCCGCGCCACGTCGGTGCAGAAGTGTGTGCGCACTCTCGACATCGAGGAGGTCGGCAAGACCACGCGCCACAACACCTTCTTCCAGATGGCCGGCAACTTCTCGTTCGGCGACTACTTCAAGGAAGAGGCCATCACCTTCGCGTGGTCGCTGCTCACCGGCTCCGTCGAGGACGGTGGCTACGGCATCGATCCCGAGAAGCTGTGGGCGACGGTCTATCTCGACGACGACGAAGCGTTCTCGATCTGGCGCGACAAGGTCGGCATGCCCGAGGAACGCATCCAGCGTCGCGGCATGAAGGACAACTACTGGTCGATGGGCATCCCCGGACCGTGCGGCCCGTGCTCCGAGATCTTCTACGACCGCGGCCCCGCCTACGGCGTCGAAGGCGGCCCCGAGGCCGACGAGGACCGCTACATCGAGATCTGGAATCTCGTGTTCATGCAGAACGAGCGCGGTGAGGGTGGTGCCAAGGACGACTACCCGATCCTCGGCCCGCTGCCGAAGAAGAACATCGACACCGGCATGGGTGTCGAACGCGTCGCCTTCCTGCTCCAGGGCGTCGAGAACGTCTACGAGACCGACCTGCTGCGCCCGGTGATCGACAAGGCCGCCGAACTCACCGGCGCCGTCTACGGCGCGAAGCACGACGACGACGTGCGCTTCCGCGTGATCGCCGACCACGCCCGCACCGCGGCGATGCTCATCGTCGACGGCGTCAACCCCGGCAACGACGGCCGCGGCTACGTGCTGCGCCGCCTGCTCCGCCGCATCGTGCGCTCGGCGCGTCTGCTCGGCGCCGACAAGCCCACCATGCGCGAGTTCATGGCGGTCGTGCGCGACACCATGGCCCCGTCCTATCCCGAACTCGACACCGACTTCTCGCGCATCGAGACCGTCGCGGTGGGCGAGGAGACGGCCTTCCTCAAGACCCTCGGTACCGGCAGCAAGCTGTTCGAAGGCGCTGTAGAGACCGTGAAGTCGCAGGGTAGGAATGTGCTCGGTGGCACGGAGGCGTTCACCCTCCACGACACCTACGGGTTCCCGATCGACCTCACCCTCGAGATGGCGGCCGAGGCGGGCCTGACCGTCGACGAGGAGGGCTTCCGATCGCTCATGGCCGAGCAGCGCCAGCGCGCCAAGGACGACGCCCGGGCCCGCAAGCACGCCCACGCCGACCTGACCGTCTACAAGGAACTCCTCGACCGCGGTCCCACCGAGTTCACCGGTTTCAGCGAGCTGGTGACCGAGGCGCACGTGCTCGCCGTCATCACCGGTGGCGAGCGCCTGCACGCGGCGAGCGCGGGCCAGCAGGTCGAGCTGATCCTCGATCGCAGCCCCCTCTACGCGGAGTCCGGCGGCCAGATCGCCGACATCGGCAGCATCACCGGCCCGGGCCTGAAGATCAAGGTCGACGACGTCCAGAAGATCGCCAAGCAACTGTGGACCCACAAGGTCACGGTGCTCGAGGGCCAGGTCGTCGAAGGCGACGCCGTCCTCGTGCAGGTCGATCCCGAGTGGCGCAAGGGCGCCACCCAGGGCCACTCCGGCACCCACCTGGTCCACGCCGCGCTGCGCGAGGTGCTCGGCCCCAACGCCGTGCAGGCCGGTTCGCTCAACAAGCCCGGCTACCTGCGCTTCGACTTCTCGTGGCCCGGCGCCCTGTCCGAGCAGCAGAAGCAGGACATCGAGGCCGTCACCAACGAGGCCGTCGCGGCGAACTATCCCGTCAACACCTTCGTCACCGACCTCGACAAGGCAAAGAAGATGGGCGCGATGGCCCTGTTCGGCGAGAACTACGGCGACGAGGTCCGCGTCGTCGAGATCGGCGGCCCGTTCTCGATGGAGCTGTGCGGCGGCACGCATGTGCAGCACTCCTCGCACGTCGGCACCGTCACGCTCCTCGGTGAGCAGTCCGTCGGTTCCGGCATCCGCCGGGTCGAGGCGTACGTCGGTCTCGACTCGTACCGCCACCTGGCGAAGGAACGCGCGCTGCTCGCGGGCCTGTCCTCGACCCTGAGGGTTCCCTCCGAGGAGGTGCCCGGACGTGTCGAGGCCCTGCTCGATCGGCTCAAGGCCGCCGAGAAGGAACTCGAGAAGACCCGCGCCGCGAACGTCGCCGCCGCAGCCGGAACGTACGCGGGCAAGGCGCAGCGCGTCGGTGACGTGCTCGTCGTGGCCGAGGCCGCCCCGGAGGGTGTCGCCGGCAACGACCTGCGCACGCTCGCATCCGACGTCCGTGGCCGGCTCGGCACCGAGCCCGCCGTGGTGCTGCTGCTCGGCAACGCCGGTGGCAAGGTGCCCTTCGTCGTGGCCACCACCAAGGCTGCGCAGGAGAAGGGCATCAAGGCAGGCGACCTCGTCGCGAGCTTCGGTCCCGCGATCGGTGGTCGCGGGGGCGGCAAGCCCGACATGGCTCAGGGCGCAGGGTCGGATCCGGCCGGTATCCCGGCCGCACTCGATGCTTTCCGTGCCCGTCTGAGCGAGCTGGCCGGCTGAGCGTGGCCGAACCGCCGCGCCCCGATCGTCCCGGAGTGGACGATCCCGGCCGTGGTCGCCGCATCGCAGTCGACGTCGGGAGCGTCCGGATCGGGGTCGCCTCCAGCGACCCCGACGGGATCCTCGCCACCCCGGTCGAGACGGTGCCGCGGTCCAAGGAACGCGGACCCGACGCACCCGATATCCGGCGCATCGTCGAGATCGTTAGGGAATACGAGGCTGTTGAGGTTATCGTCGGGCTGCCGCAGACACTGCGCGGTGAGCCCGGCAAGGCTGCGAAACTGGCGAGCGACTTCGCGCGTCGACTTCGCCGTGCCTTACCCGACGTTCCCGTGCGCCTGGCCGACGAACGTTTCACGACGGTCACTGCGGCGCGCGCCCTCCGCGAGAGCGGGGTGAGTGCGCGAGGTGCGCGGCCGGTCATCGACCAGGCCGCCGCCGTGGCCATCTTGCAGGGTTGGTTGGACGAGCGGAGTTCGGTAGTGAACGAGTCGGGGCGTGACGCGGGGGACAGCCGGTGAGCCGGCACGGACGACACGACGACCATTCGGAGAACGCACGGCAGGATCTGTTCGCGGATCCCTACGCCGATGGGTACACGGAACCTCCAGTGGATCGCACCGGATCCGGGGATCCGTATCGATACGGATCCGAGGATCCGTATCGATCAGACCCGCGTTACCGGTACGACGATCCGTACGCATCCGACCCTCGAGGTCACGATGCATACGGGCACGACCCGTACGGCAACGACTCCCACGGCTGTGATCCGTACGGCGGTGGTGGATACGAGGGCGTCCCGAGTGGGCACCCGGAGGCCCGTCGACCCGATCCCGACGATCACGAGACCACGGTCCTGAACTTCGAGCCGGGTGTATTCGATGGCCCGCCGCCCGGTCACGCCGAACAGGGTTACGGCGAGCAGGGCTATGCCGAGCAGGGCTACGGCGACGGGGGCTACGCAGGATCCGGGTACGAGCACGAGGGGTCCATCGGCGCCGATCGCGGACACGCTCCGGCCGATCACCCCGACGGGGGACATCTCGACGAAGAGTACCCGGGCGGATACTCCTACGCCGCACGCGACGCGAGCCGTGACGACGACCCCGCCGACGACGCGGTCGCAGCGGAGGAGATCACCGCCGAGCAGCGTGCGGTCCCCCTCGCGGTCGGTGGTTCGGAACGCGCCGCACGCCGTGATCCGAAGGCGAGCGGGCGTAAGAAGCGCGGACGTGTCGTAGGCGCGCTCGCCGCCGCGGTGCTCCTGCTCGTCGTCGCGGGTGGCGGCTATCTCGCCTACGACCGGTTCCTCGGCACCGATCTTCCGCCGGACTTCACCGGACCTCCCGGACCGGCCGTCGTCGTCCAGGTCAACCCGGGCGAGACCGCCGGGGAGATCGGCAGCGAGTTCGTCGACAAGGGTGTCGTCGCGAGTTCCGCCGCCTTCTACGAAGCGGCCGTGCAGAACTCGGGGATGAATTCGCTGCAACCCGGCTTCTACCAGGTGGCCACCAACATCCCGGCTGTCGACGCCGTCGCGGCCCTCGTCGACCCGGCCAGCCGGGTCGGTGCGCTCGTGATCTCCGAGGGACGTCAGCTCCACGACATCCGCGACGTCAACACCGGTGCCGTCCGCAAGGGCATCTACACGCTCATCGCCGAGGCGAGCTGCCACGGCGATCCGGCCGCCGAGAACTGCGTCACCTACGAGGAACTCGACGCGGCCGGGGCCACCCCGGACCTGCAGGCACTCGGAGTTCCGGAATGGGCACGCGACGCGGTCGCGAACGTGCCCGACCGCAGGCGGCAGCTCGAAGGCCTCATCGCCGCGGGCAGCTGGGATTTCGATCCGACGGCCGAACCCGTCGAGATCCTGGCTCGCCTCGTGTCGGAAAGTGCTGCCAGCTACGACGCGACGGGGATCACCGACGCGGCCGCACGGGTGGGGCTGACCCCGTACGAGATGCTCATCTCCGCATCGCTCGTCGAACGCGAGGCTCTGCCACAGGATTTCGCGAAGGTCGCGCGCGTGATCCTCAACCGCCTCGACATCGACCAGATGCTCCAGTTCGATTCGACCGTCAACTACGAACTCGACGAGACCGAACTCGCGACCACCGACGCCGACCGCGCGCGGGTGACCCCCTGGAACACCTACGCCATGGTCGGTCTTCCGGCGACACCCATCTCGTCACCGAGCATCGGTGCGCTGCAGGCGATGGAGAACCCGGAACCGGGGGAATGGATCTACTTCGTGACGATCGACGACAAGGGCACCACGCTCTTCGCGAATTCCTACGAGGAGCACCTGCAGAACACCGAACTGGCACTCGCGAGCGGGATCCTCGACAGTGGCCGCTGATCCGAACGGAGGTGTCCGGAGGGCCGCGGTCCTCGGGAAACCCATCGCGCACTCGAAGTCGCCCTTGTTGCATCTCGCGGCGTACCGGGCACTCGGGCTGACCGAGTGGACCTACGAACGCATCGAATGCACCGGTGAGCAGCTGCCGGGCCTCGTGTCCTCGCTCGGTGAGGAATGGGTGGGTCTGTCCGTCACGATGCCCGGTAAGTTCGCGGCTCTCGAGTTCGCCACCGAACGCACCGAGCGGGCCGTGAGGATCGGCTCGGCGAACACCCTCGTGCGCATCGAGAACGGGTGGCGTGCCGACTGCACCGACGTCGACGGCGTGTCCGGAGCACTGCGCTCGGCCGGCGTCGGTGATCTGTCCGGCGCGTCGGCGGTCGTCGTCGGCTCGGGTGGTACCGCGCGGCCGGCGCTCGTCGGTCTCACCGACCTCGGTGTGCGCTCGGTGACTGTGGTCGCGCGGTCCGAGCAGAAGGCCCGCGCGACGTTCGATTGTCTCGGCGACGACATCGAGGCTCGGTGGTTGTCGTTCGACGCACCCGAACTGGCCCGGGTCTGCGCCGAGGCCGGTGCGCTCGTGAGCACCGTGCCCGCACCCGCGGCAGCGCCGTACACAGAAGCTCTCGCGCAGGCGCCGTGCATCCTCGATGCAATCTACGACCCTTGGCCCACGCCGCTGGCGACAGCGGCCGAGGCACGCGGTGTCCGCGTCGTCAGCGGTCTGCACATGCTCCTGAACCAGGCCTTCGGGCAGGTCGAGCAGTTCACGGGGCTGCCCGCGCCGCGCGCGGAGATGGCGCGCGCCGTCGGGCTCGACCTGAACTCTCCGCACCCGGCCTGAGAACCCGGTACGACGGGGCGCGGCCCCACCAGGACATCGGCGTCTTCGAGGTCGACGAGGCGTTCGCTCCGGTGCCCATGGCGTGGCAGAAGGAGATCGGCGCACCCGAGGACAAGCTCAACCCCAACGGTGGTGCGATCGCCCTCGGTCACCCGATCGGGGGTTCCGGTGCCCGCATCCTCACCGACATGATCTTCCACATGCGCCGCACTAACCTCCGGTACGGCCTGCAGACGATGTGCGAGGGCGGTGGCCAGGCCAACGCCACCATCGTCGAACTCGTCGCGCAGTAGGCCGCACCCGACACCGTCCGCTGTCCACCTGCGATGCCTGAGCGGGTGGGCAGCGGATTTCTCCGCGCAGGTGTCGAATCGGCGCCCTACCGTTCGTATAGAGGGTGAGAGGCCGGAGCCGCCGGCCGCCGAGGGAAGGACCCCGCCATGGCGCAGTACCTGCTGAGCATCTACCAGCCCGACGGTGAACCGCCGTCACCGGAGTTCCTCGAACCGATCATGAAGAAGGTCGCGGCGTGGCAGAACGAGATCCGGGAGGCAGGGGTCTGGGTGTTCTCCGGCGGCCTTCACCCTCCGGACACGGCGACGGTCGTGCGCACGGACGAGGGGCGCACGGCGACGACCGACGGTCCGTACATCGAGGGCAAGGAGCATCTCGGTGGCTTCGACGTCATCGACGTGCCCGACCTCGACGAGGCGCTGAGGTGGGCGCGCGGTCTTGCCGACGCCACCACACTGCCCATCGAGGTGCGGCCCCTGGCGTTCGGCTCCTGCGCCGGATGACGTGCGAAGCTCGATGACCGGGCCGTCCACCGCCGACATCGCACGTGCCTTCCGTGAGGAATACGGCAGGGCGATCGCCGTGCTCACCCGCGTCCTCGGCGACCTCGACGCCGCCGAGGACGCGGTGCAGGACGCCTTCTCGATCGCCGTCGAACGGTGGCCCGGGGAAGGGATCCCGCCGAGCCCGGCCGGGTGGATCATCACCACCGCCCGTCGCCGGGCGATCGACAGGGCACGGCGGGAGGCCGCACGTCCGGTCAAGCACGCCGAGGCGGACCTGCTCTACCCGACATCCGGCGACGCGTTCGACTCCGGAGCGGTCGTCCCGCCCGAGATCCCCGACGATCGCCTCCGTCTGATCTTCACCTGTTGTCACCCGGCGCTCGCGCCTGCGTCGCGGGTCGCGCTGACACTGCGGCTGCTCGGCGGGCTGACCACCGCGCAGATCGCCCGAGCCTTCCTCGTGCCGGAAACGACTATGGGGCAACGGATCTCCCGAGCCAAGGGGAAGGTCCGCGACGCGCGCATCCCGTTCCGCATCCCGTCCCCGGACGAGTTTCCCGAACGTCTCGACGCGGTGCGTTCCGTGCTTTATCTCGTGTACACGGAGGGCCACACGACGAGCGCCGGACCCGAACTCGTCGACACGGACCTGTGTTCGGAGGCGGTGCGGCTGGCGCGTGTGCTGGCCGGGCTCGTTCCCGACGATCCCGAGACCACGGGACTTCTCGCCCTGATGCTCCTCGGTGAATCCCGGCGCTCGGCGCGTACGGGACCCGGCGGCGAACTCGTCCTGCTCGCAGACCAGGACCGCTCGCGGTGGGACCGCGCGCTGATCGCCGAAGGGCAGGCACTCGTGCGGCGCACCCTGCGCTGGAACAGGCCGGGGCCCTATCAGATCCAGGCCGCGATCGCCGCAGTGCACGCGGACGCGCCCACCTTCGAGGACACCGATTGGGCGCAGATCGTCGCGCTCTACGACCTGCTGTTCGCCGCGGACCCCACACCGGTCGTCGCGTTGCACCGGGCCGTCGCACTCGCCGAAGTGGAGGGCCCCGCAGCGGCTCTCGGGATCGTCGACCACCTCGACCTCGAGCGGTATCACGTCTTCCACGTAGTCCGGGCCGACCTGCTCGCCCGCCTCGGCCGGCTCACCGAGGCGAGTGAGACATACGCCACCGCCGCGGCGCGGACGGAGAACGCCATCGAGCGCGCGCATCTGCTGCGCCGGCGGGACGAGGTCCGGGACGCGCTCAGGTAGCCGGCGTCGTGCCGGTCGTCGTCTCGGCGTCGGGAACCGAACGCTGCCACGGCCACCGGCCGTCGATCTCCAGCTGCAGCGACCAGCTCAGGAAGGTGCGGATGAGCACGATGACCGCCAGCACACCCACCGATGTGAAGGTCGGCGTGACGGCGACGGTCTTGATGATGTCGGCGGCGACCAGGAATTCGAGGCCGAGCAGGATCGACCGGCCGAGATTGCGCCGGTACGGCTCGTAGATCTCCGAACCCGGTCCGCGCCGCCGCGCGGTCGCCGCGATCCACGTCGCCGCCAATGCGCCGATCACCATGACGCCGACTCCGACGACGTCGATGGCCGTGCCCACGTGTTCGAGCAGCGACGAAATCTCCATTCGACCAGAACCTTCCGACCGGAACCGACAGACTCCGGCAATCCTCGCAGGACGATCGCCGCACTGTGCGGCTTTGTCCACAGGAGACGTGCCTGTCCACAGGACCGGGCCGGACACCGCGCGAACGCCCTGCCGGCGAGTGTGGATGGGGGATGCTCCGGGTCGTGGCAGGGGAGACGGTGGGTGAGCTCGCGATGGTGGTTCTCGGCGTGGGCGTGGGAGCGATCGTGCGCGTGGTGGCGGGAAGAACGGCCGGTCGTCGGCCGCTGCCGGGTTCGTGCGAGGCGGCATGCGCGGCAGCCGCACTCGTCGCGGTCTCGATCACCACGGGCGCGGCGGTCGTCGGAGCAGCGATGTTCGGATGGTGGTGCGTGTGCCTGAGCACCGTGGACCTGCTCGTGCGGCGTCTGCCGAACGTGCTGACGCTCGGGGGAGCGGGCACGATCCTCGGCGTGGCCGCGGCGACGGGGCACGGCCGGGCGGCGTTCGCCGGTGCACTTCTGCTCGCGGCACCGTTGTTGATCACCCACCTCGCGGTGCCGCGGTCGGTGGGTGCGGGCGACGTCAAACTCGCCCTCGGGCTCGGTGCCGTCACCGGACTCGCCGGCCCCTCGGCGGTGCTCCTCGGTGCATTGCTCCCACCCGTCCTCACCGCAGGTGCGGCCCTGTTTCTGCGGCTCCGGGAGACCCGCCGCGGGGGTGTGCGTGCCGCTCCGCGCGTGCTTCCGCACGGACCGTCGATGTGCGCCGCCGCGGCGCTGGCGGTGATCTCGACGGGTTGACCAGGGGCGGCATGTCGAGTCGGCGGACGAACATGGAAGGATGGACCTGTGCTGCGTTGGATAACTGCTGGAGAATCCCATGGTCCCGCTCTCGTCGCGATGCTCGAGGGGATGGTCGCCGGAGTCGAGGTGACGTCGAACGACATCTCGGAGCAACTCGCGCGACGGCGACTGGGCTACGGCCGCGGCGCACGCATGAAGTTCGAGGCCGATAAGGTCACCGTGATCGGTGGCGTCCGGCACGGACGCACCCTGGGCGGCCCGATCGCGATCGAGATCGCCAACACCGAATGGCCCAAGTGGGAAACCATCATGGCCGCCGACCCGGTCGATGCCGAACTGCTCGAAGGTCAGGCGCGCAACGCGCCGCTGACCCGTCCCCGCCCCGGCCACGCCGACTTCGCGGGCATGCTCAAGTACGGCTTCGACGACGCGCGTCCCGTCCTCGAGCGCGCCAGCGCCCGGGAGACCGCAGCACGCGTGGCGGCCGGCACGGTCGCCCGGAACTTCCTGCGCCAGGCGTTCGGCGCCGAGGTCGTCTCGCATGTCATCTCCATCGGCGCATCCGATCCCTATGTCGGCTCCGAACCCGGTGCCGACGATCTCGCCGCGATCGACGCGAGCCCAGTGCGTGCCTACGACAAGGCCGCCGAGGAATCCATGATCGCCGAGATCGAGGCCGCCAAGCGCGACGGCGACACCCTCGGCGGAATCGTCGAGGTCGTGGTGCACGGGCTGCCCGTGGGCCTCGGTTCGTTCGTCAGCGGTGCCGATCGCCTCGACGCGCGACTGGCCGCGGCCCTCATGGGGATCCAGGCCATCAAGGGTGTCGAGGTCGGCGACGGCTTCGAGACCGCGCGTCGCCGCGGCAGCGCTGCCCACGACGAGATGAAGCCCGGCCTCGACGGTGTGCTCCGCTCGAGCAACCGCGCCGGCGGCATCGAAGGTGGCATGACCAACGGTGAGGCCCTGCGCGTGCGGGCGGCGATGAAGCCGATCTCGACCGTGCCGCGCGCCCTGTCGACGGTCGACATGACCACCGGCGACGAGGCCGTCGCGATCCACCAGCGTTCCGACGTGTGCGCGGTGCCCGCGGCGGGTGTCGTCGCCGAGGCGATGGTCGCCCTCGTCGTCGCGCAGGCCGCCCTCGAGAAGTTCGGCGGCGACTCGCTCGCCGAGACCGTGAGCAACATCGACCACTACCTGAAGGGCATCGCGGCGCGGCCGCCGCGGTGATCGCATGTCGCCTCGCCTGGTACTCATCGGCCCGCCGGGAGCGGGCAAGTCGACGATCGGTCGTCGGGTCGCGAACGCGCTCGAGCTGCCGTTGCTCGACACCGACGCCGAGATCGAGCGTGTGACCGGCCGGACCATCCCCGACATCTTCTCCCAGGACGGCGAACCGGCCTTCCGGGAGACCGAGGAAGAGGTGGTCGCGCGCGCCCTCGACACCCACGACGGTGTGGTGTCCCTGGGCGGGGGAGCGATCCTTTCGGAGCGCACCCGCGCGCGACTGGCCGGACACACCGTCGTCTATCTCGAGATCAGCGTGGCGGAAGGACTGCGTCGCACCGGCGCGGTCGGCGCCGCCGGAACCAGGCCGTTGCTGGCCGGTGGTGATCCGGCCCAGAAATACCGCGACCTCATGCGTCGCCGCCGCCCACTGTACCGGCAGGCGGCGACCATCCGGGTGCGCACCGACGGCCGCAGCCCCGGGCGGGTCGTCCAGCAGGTGCTCGCCAAACTCGAAGCGGCGGATGCCGCGACCAGCCAGACCATCAGCGAGGATCGGAGCCCCACACCGTGACCGAACCGGTACGCATCGACGTCGAGACCGCCCAGCCCTATCCGGTGATCATCGGCCGGGGACTGCTCGGTGACGTCGTCGAAGAACTGTCCGGCACGCGGACCGTCGCGATCTTCCACCAGCCGACGCTCACCGCGACGGCCGAGGCCGTGCGGGAGGCGCTCGCCGAGACCGGCATCGACGCCCACCGCATCGAGATCCCCGACGCCGAGGACGGCAAGGAGCTGGCCGTCGCCGGATTCTGCTGGGAAGTGCTCGGCCGCATCGGCTTGACCCGTTCGGACGCCGTCATCAGCCTCGGCGGCGGTGCCGCCACCGACCTCGCGGGTTTCGTGGCCGCGACGTGGATGCGCGGCGTGCGGGTCTACCACATCCCCACCACGCTGCTGGCGATGGTCGACGCCGCGGTGGGCGGCAAGACCGGCATCAACACCGAGGCGGGCAAGAACCTCGTCGGTTCGTTCCATGAGCCCTCGGCGGTCTTCGTCGACCTCGCGACCCTCGAGACGGTGCCGCGCAACGAGATCGTGGCCGGACTCGCCGAGGTGATCAAGACCGGCTTCATCGCCGACCCGGTGATCCTCGACCTGATCGAGGAGAACCCTGAGGCCGCGCTCGATCCCGCCGGGACGGTGCTGCCCGAGCTGATCCGGCGATCGGTCGAGGTCAAGGCGAAGGTGGTCGCGGCCGACCTCAAGGAGTCGAGCCTGCGCGAGATCCTCAACTACGGCCACACCCTCGGCCACGCCATCGAGCGTCGCGAGCGGTACCGCTGGCGCCACGGCGCCGCCGTGTCGGTGGGCCTGGTCTTCGCGGCCGAACTCGGCCGGCTCGTCGGGCGTCTCGACGACGCCACCGCCGACCGGCACCGCGCGATCCTCGAATCCGTCGGCCTGCCCACCACCTACGATCCCGACGCCTTCGCCGATCTGCTCAAGGGCATGCAGACCGACAAGAAGAACCGTGCCGGCATGCTCCGGTTCGTCGTCCTCGACGGGCTCGCGAAGCCCGGCAGGCTCGAGGGACCCGACCCGACCCTGCTCGCGGCGGCCTACTCCGAGGTCGCGCGCCAGGGCAAGGCCGATGCGGGAACCGTGCTGCTCTGACCGTCTAGTTCGACGCGGACGGTCGCCACGACGGGTCGCGCCCGGTGAGTCCGATCAGGCGCTCCAGCGGCGGAGCGTCGTCGCCCACCCGGACGGCCGGACCGAACAGACCGCCCCCGTCGGCGACGCGTTCCTCGTCGGTGATGCTCTCCGCGAAAGCAGTACACGCCGCGAGCTCGTCGGGCTCGCAGGAGTACTGCTGTCCCGTGGCCACGGCGAGGTCCCAGCCGTGGACGACGAGTTCGTCGAGCGTAACGAGTCCGGCGACCGGCGCGGGCAGGTCGAGGCCGCCCGCGCGCGTCATGCCCTCCCAGGCTGCGGGATCGCTCCACGCTCCGCGGAGGTCGCCGAGTCGGTCGGGAACGAGATGTCGCCAGTCCGGCGGCAGTTCGCTCGTGAGCTGCGGGGGAGTGTCGGTGTGCGGGCCGATGTCCTTGCGCGCCGCGGCCGTGAACGCAAGGGACAGGCCCAGCACGTGGTCGACGAGCGCACCGACGGAGGTCTCGGAACACGGTGTGGGCCCCGGCAACTGGGCGTCGTCGATCCCCGCCAGGATGCGCTCCATCCGGCGGGTCGCGGGAGTCAGGTCGAGCGTCTCGGTGATGTCGGTCATGGTCGGCTCCTCGGGGTCGGCTACCTCTACTGACCGTCACAACTCGGAAAACTGAGCACCCGCCCCCGGATGTGCGGGGGCGGGTGGTCTCACTGCTGTGGGTCTCACTACTCGGGTCTCACTGTTTCGGATCGACCCTCGGGAACACCTCGGTGGGCGAGTCGTCGCTGCGCCAGGCGGGATCGGTCTGCTGCGCGGAGTTCGCGGGAGCGGAACCCGCGGCCGCTCCGACGCCTGCGGGCGCGTGGTGATCGCGGTGGACCGACCAGTCGTCGTCGCGGGCGGCCTTGCGCTCGTTCCGGCGCGCGAAGAACCGGCCCAGCGTCACCGCCGCCATCGCCGGCAGGAATACCAGAAGCACGGTGAACGCGGCACCGGAGGTGATCTCGAAGAACAGGGACGTCACACCCACCGGCATCGGGGTGACGGTGTCGACGAGCCAGGTGAGGACCCCGCCCACCAGGCCGGTGACCGCACCGGCGGCGAGCCAGCGCATCGTCAGGTCGTCGCCCTCGTCGGCGTCGGGATGGGCGCGGTGGTCGCGGATGCCGTCGAGACCGGCCCAGACGAACGCTGCGACGACCACCACGGCGAAGCCCAGCCAGCGCAGTACCGATCCCTGCAACGGCCACTGGATGAGAGCGGCACCGAGCAGGACGCGCACGACCACGTGGACCAGGGCGAGCCCGAGTCCGCGGAGCAACCAGGGTTTCATGTACCTCAGCGTAACGGGTGGCGAAGCCGACAGTGTGTCCCGTCCCACAGCCGTGATCGCGGTAGGTTGAGCGATATGTCTGCCGACCACGCCTCCCGCCGTCGAGCGCTGCGTGCGCTGCTCGCCGAACGCGAACTCGATGCGCTGCTGGTGACCGATCTGACCGGTATCCGCTACCTCACGGGCTTCACGGGATCCAACGCGGCGCTGATCGTCTCCACCGAGGACGACGAGAACGAGACGCGCACCGTCATCTGCACCGACGGCCGCTACGTCACGCAGGTGGGGGAGCAGGTCCCCGACCTGCGGGCCGTGATCGCCCGGTCGTCGGCCGCTCACCTCGTCACCGAGTTCGGAACAGGTTCTGCGCGTTGGGGATTCGAGAGTCACGTCGTCACGGTCGACGAACGGTCGCGGTGGGGCGAGCTCGGCGTGTCCGTCCGCTTCGTTCCCGCTCCCGGGCTCGTCGAACACCTGCGGGCGGTGAAGGACGAACACGAGATCGGTCTGTTGCGCGAGGCATGCGGTGCGGCCGATCGCGCACTGGCGGACCTCATCGCGGCGGGCGGTCTGCGTCCGGGTCGAACCGAGAAGGAGGTCGCCCGCGATCTCGAATGGCGCATGTTCGAGCACGGTGCCGACGGCATCTCCTTCGAGACGATCGTCGCCGCCGGTGCCAATTCGGCGATCCCGCACCATCGCCCGACCGGCGCGGTCCTCGCGGAGGGCGACTTCGTGAAACTCGACTTCGGGGCGCAGATCGGCGGTTACCACTCCGACATGACGCGCACCTACGTGCTGAGCCGCGTCGCGGACTGGCAGCGCGACCTGTACGAGCTGGTCCTGCGCGCGCAGCAGGCCGGACGCGAGGCGCTCGCGCCCGGTGTCGACTGCGCCGCGGTGGACGCCGCCGCGCGCACCGTGATCGCCGAGGCCGGCTACGCCGACCTGTTCCTGCACGGGCTGGGCCACGGAGTCGGCCTCGAGATCCACGAAGCGCCCGGAATCGGCGCCGCGGCGACCGGTACACTTGTCGCCGGTGCGGCGGTGACCGTCGAGCCGGGCGTGTACTTCTCGGGGCGCGGAGGCGTGCGGATCGAAGACACGCTCGTGGTGCGGGAGCATACTCCGGAGTTGCTCACGCTCACCGACAAGACATTGACCGTCATTTGAGGGCGGTTCCTCGACCCTAGGAGACACGAACCAAGTGGCTGATACCAGTGACTTCAAGAACGGCCTCGTTCTGAAAATCGACGGACAGCTCTGGCAGATCATCGAGTTCCAGCACGTCAAGCCGGGCAAGGGTCCTGCTTTCGTGCGCACGAAGCTCAAGAATGTGACGTCGGGCAAGACCGTCGACAAGACCTGGAATGCCGGTGTCAAGGTCGAGACCGCCACCGTCGATCGCCGCGACATGACCTACCTCTACAACGACGGCACCGACTACGTCTTCATGGACGGCGAGACCTACGACCAGATCACCATCTCGCCCGAACTGCTCGGCGACAGCGCCAACTTCCTGCTCGAGAACATGCCCGTGCAGGTCGCCACGCACGAGGACGTCCCGCTGTTCGTCGAGCTCCCGGTCACGGTCGAGCTCGTCGTCCAGCACACCGATCCGGGCCTGCAGGGCGACCGCTCCACCGGCGGCACCAAGCCCGCGACCCTCGAGACCGGCGCCGAGATCCAGGTCCCGCTGTTCATCAACACCGGCGACAAGCTCAAGGTCGATTCCCGCGACGGCAGCTACCTCGGGCGAGTGAATTCCTGAGTGTCCGGTAACCAGAAGAAGCTCGGGGCCCGCCACAAGGCCCGCAAGCGCGCCGTGGACCTGCTCTTCGAGGCCGAGGCCCGCGACGTGCACCCCGTCGACCTCGCGGCCGATCGCGTCGAACTCGCGATCGACGACGACCAGGTCGCGCCGGTGCCGGCATACGCGCAGACCATCATCCGCGGTGTCGCCGACAACCTCGACGAGACCGACCGAGTGATCGCCGATCACCTGCACGAATGGACGCTGGACCGCCTTCCCGCCGTCGACCGCGCGATCCTGCGCATCGCGGTGTGGGAGCTCTTCCACGCGACCGACGTGCCGCCCGTGGTGGCCGTCGACGAGGCGGTCGAGCTGGCGAAGCAGCTGTCCACCGACGATTCGCCGGCCTTCGTCAACGGGGTGCTCGGTCAGATCGTCACTGTCGCCGACCAGGTGCGTGCAGCAGCCGCTGCCACCCTCGTCCGGCCGGCGCAGGAGTCGCAGGATCAGGGCTCGGACGAGTCCTGAGTTCGTCACCCTTCTCGGGTGAGCGACGACACGAGGCACCGTGAGTGGGCCCGGTGGGAGTCTTCCCGCCGGGCCCGCTCGCGCATCCGGGCCTGTGTTGCGCTTCACCCGTCATCCGTGCCGGGGCGGACGTCGACGCTGATAGGCTCGACAACTGTCAGGCATCCTTTAACGATCCGTCCAGTGAGGCGGAGAAGGAGGTCGCTGCATGGCCGTGTCCGAGGACGGGTCCACAGCTTCTACCCCCACTACGTCTTCCGGTACCGGCGTGCCGGCGCGTGAGCTGCTCTCCGCTGCCGACGTCCACCGGACGATCTCCCGCATCGCACACCAGATCATCGAGAAGACCGCTCTCGACACCCCCGAGGACGCACCGCGCGTCGTGCTCCTGGGCATCCCCACCCGCGGGATCACCCTCGCCCAACGCCTCGCCGACCGCATCGAGGAATTCGCCGGCGTCCGTGTCCCGGTCGGCTCGCTCGACATCACGCTCTACCGCGACGACCTCCGCACGAAGCCGCACCGCCCGCTGGAGCGCACCTCGGTGCCCGAGGGCGGCGTCGACAACACCCTCGTCGTCCTCGTCGACGACGTCCTGTTCTCGGGACGCTCCGTCCGCGCCGCGCTCGACGCCCTGCGCGATCTCGGACGACCCCGCGCGGTGCAACTCGCGGTCCTCGTCGACCGCGGCCACCGCGAACTGCCGCTGCGGGCCGACTACGTCGGCAAGAACGTCCCCACCGCGCGCAGCGAGGACGTCCGCGTGCTGCTGACCGAACACGACGGGCGCGACGCCGTCGAGATCTCCGGAGGCAAGTCCCAGTGAAACACCTGCTCACCATCGCGGATCTGACGAAGGACTCCGCGACGGGGCTTCTCGACGAGGCCGAGCGGTTCGAGCAAGCACTGCTCGGGCGTGAGGTGCGCAAGCTCCCCACGCTGCGCGGCCGCACCATCATGACCGTCTTCTACGAGAACTCCACCCGCACCCGCGTGTCCTTCGAGGTCGCCGGCAAGTGGATGAGCGCCGACGTCATCAACGTCTCGGCGTCCAGTTCGTCGGTGAAGAAGGGCGAATCGCTGCGCGACACCGCGCTGACCCTGCACGCCGCCGGCGCCGACGCGCTGGTGGTCCGTCACTCCGCCTCCGGTGCCGCGCACCGGATCGCGCAGTGGACCAACGAATCCGGCTCCGGACCGGCCGTGGTCAACGCCGGCGACGGTACCCACGAACATCCCACTCAGGCGTTGCTCGACGCGCTCACCCTGCGCCAGCGTCTCGGCTCGATCGAAGGCCGCCGGATCGGCATCGTCGGCGACGTGCTGCACAGCCGTGTCGCCCGGTCGAACGCGCTGCTGCTGAGCATGCTCGGCGCCGAGGTCGTGCTCGTCGCTCCCCGCACCCTGCTGCCGGTGGGGGTGGAGACCTGGCCGGTGACGGTCGCCGATTCGCTCGAAGCCGAACTTCCCACCCTCGACGCGGTCATGATGCTGCGGGTGCAGGCCGAGCGCATGAACGGCGGGTTCTTCCCGTCCGCCCGCGAGTACTCGATTCGATACGGACTCAACGCCAAGCGCGCGGCATTGCTGCCGGAGCACGCCGTGATCCTGCATCCCGGCCCGATGCTCCGCGGCATGGAGATCGGCTTCCCCGTCGCCGACGCCCCGCAGAGCGCTGTGCTGCAGCAGGTGAGCAACGGTGTCCACGTGCGGATGGCGGTGCTCTTCCGTCTGCTCGTGGGCACGGAAGGGAGCCTGTCGTGACCCACACTTCCCATCCGGGAGACACAGGAACAGGAGTGACACAGGTGACGCCGCAGGTGCTCATCCGCAACGTCCGCCTCTACGGCGAGGGCGACCCGGTCGACGTGCTGCTCGGCGACGAGCAGATCCTCGCGATCGGTACCGATCTCGAGGCCGACGCCGACGCGGAGATCGTCGACGGTACCGGGCAGATCGTGCTCCCGGGCTTCGTGGACCTGCACACGCACCTGCGCGAACCGGGCCGCGAGGACACCGAGACCGTCGATTCGGGCTCGGCCGCCGCGGCGCGCGGCGGGTACACCGCGGTGTTCGCGATGGCCAACACCGATCCGGTCGCCGACTCGGTGGTCGTCACCGACCACGTGTGGCGCCGCGGCCGCGAGGTCGGGCTCGTCGACGTCCACCCCGTGGGTGCGGTCACCGTCGGACTCGAGGGCAAGCAGCTCGCCGAGATGGGCACGATGGCCGCCGGTGTCGGTGGCGTGCGGATGTTCTCCGACGACGGCAAGTGCGTCTACGACCCGCTGCTCATGCGTCGCGCGCTCGAGTACTCGGCCTCGCTCGGTGTCCTCATCGCCCAGCACGCCGAGGAGCCGCGGCTGACCGTCGGTGCCGTCGCGCACGAAGGACCGACCGCGGCGCGTCTCGGCCTCACCGGCTGGCCCCGCGCCGCCGAGGAGTCCATCGTCGCCCGCGACGCGCTGCTCGCCCGCGACGCCGGAGCCCGCGTGCACATCTGCCACGCGTCGACGGCCGGCACCGTCGAGCTCGTCCGGTGGGCGCGCTCGCAGGGCATCTCGATCAGCGCCGAAGTCACGCCGCACCACCTGCTCCTCGACGACTCGCGTCTCGAGAGCTACGACGGCATCAACCGGGTCAATCCGCCGCTGCGCGAGAGATCCGACGTCGAAGCACTGCGCCGCGGCCTCGCGGACGGGACCATCGACTGCGTGGCCACCGACCACGCCCCGCACGCCGAACAGGACAAGTGCTGCGAGTTCTCACAGGCACGTCCGGGAATGCTCGGGCTCGAGACGGCGTTGTCCGTCGTGATCGAGACGATGGTCCGGCCGGGCCTGCTGGACTGGCGCGGCGTCGCGAAGGTCATGAGCGAGCGTCCCGCGGAGATCGTGGGCCTCGACGATCAGGGCCGGCCCCTCGAGGTGGGCGAACCCGCGAACATCGTGCTCGTCGACCCGGATACCGAGTGGACGGTGCACGGTCCCGACCTCGCGAGCATCTCCCACAACACGCCCTACGAGGACATGACCCTGCCGGGCCGGGTCACCACCACCGTGTTGCGCGGACGGATCACCGCCCGCGACGGTGCGGTGTTCCCGCGCTCGACCGAAAGGTAGGAACCGACATGGATCGCTTTCTCATCACCGTCGGTTTCCTCGCGCTCTGGGTCGTGCTCGTCCTGCTGATGTGGAAGGGCTGGAAGGGACGCGCCCGACGCCAGCAGGACGCGGTCGGCGAACTGCCGACCGTGCCGGCGGAGCTGGGGGAGCGGCTCGTCGAGCCGACCACCGGTCTGTACGTCGGCAGCACGCTCGCGCCGAGCTGGCAGGACCGCATCGCGGTCGGTGATCTCGGCCACCGCGCCAACGCGGAACTGACCCGATACCGATCCGGTGCCCTGCTCGAACGCGACGGCGCATCCCCGATCTGGATCCCGCAGGACTCGATCCGCGCGATCCGCACCGAACGCGGTCTGGCGGGCAAGGTCATGTCCCAGGACGGGGTGCTGGTCATCCGCTGGCAGCTGCCCTCGGGAACGGAGGTCGACACCGGCTTCCGCGGGGACGACAAGTCGATCTACCCGCTCTGGACGAGCGGGTCGGACGAAAAATCTTGAGACGGTGACGATCACAACGACGATGACGATCACGACGAACAACACGACGATCACGACACGCGAGATCTCAGCCCGTGCGGCCGGCTCTGGTGCGGTCGATAAGAACGGAGACAACGCATGAGCGGCAGAACATTCGGCGGCGGCACGGCTGTGCTGGTCCTCGAGGACGGACGGGTCTTCCGCGGCATCCCCTTCGGTGCGGTCGGACAGACCCTCGGCGAGGCCGTCTTCAGCACGGGCATGACCGGCTACCAGGAGACCCTCACCGACCCCAGCTACCACCGGCAGATCGTGGTGGCCACGGCACCGCAGATCGGCAACACCGGCTGGAACCACGAGGACAACGAGTCCGTCGGCCCCACCGGCGATCACGCCGAGTCCAAGATCTGGGTGGCCGGCTTCATCGTCCGCGACCCCTCGCGTCGCGTGTCGAGCTGGCGTGCCACCGGCTCGCTGCAAGACGAACTCGAGCGGCAGAACATCGTGGGTCTCGCGGGCATCGACACCCGCGCACTCGTGCGGCACCTGCGCACCCGCGGTTCGATGCGCGCCGGCATCTTCTCCGGCGACGCCCTCGCCTGGAAGGGTGACGACCTCGACATCGACGTCCTGCTCGACCGGGTGAAGAGCCAGCCCTCGATGCTCGGCGCCGACCTCGCCGGCGAGGTGAGCACCACCTCCGGCTACGTCGTCGAACCGACCGACGGCGAGGCCCGCTTCACCGTCGCGGCCATCGACCTCGGCATCAAGACCAACACCCCGCGCATGTTCGCCCAGCGCGGCATCCGTGTGCACGTGCTGCCGTCCACCGCGACGCTGCACGACATCCTCGACCTGAAGGCCGACGGCGTCTTCCTGTCCAACGGGCCGGGCGACCCGGCGACCGCCGACGGCGCGGTGCACCTGACCAAGGAGGTGCTCGGCCAGGGTCTGCCCCTGTTCGGCATCTGCTTCGGCAACCAGATCCTCGGCCGCGCACTCGGCCTGGGCACCTACAAGATGAAGTTCGGTCACCGCGGTATCAACATCCCGGTGGTCGAGCACGAGACCGGCCGCATCGCGATCACCGCGCAGAACCACGGGTTCGCGCTCGAAGGTGAGGCCGGCCAGGAGTTCGACACACCGTTCGGTCGCGCGGTCGTCAGCCACACCTGCGCCAACGACGGTGCGGTCGAGGGCGTCAAGCTCCTCGACGGCCGTGCCTTCTCCGTGCAGTACCACCCCGAAGCGGCGGCCGGACCGCACGACGCCGCCTACCTGTTCGATCGTTTCACCCGCATGCTCGAGGGAGAGAACAACTGATGCCACGCCGTACCGACCTCTCCCACGTCCTGGTCATCGGGTCCGGCCCGATCGTCATCGGGCAGGCCTGCGAGTTCGACTACTCGGGCACCCAGGCGTGCCGGGTGCTCCGCGAGGAGGGCCTGCGGGTCTCCCTCGTGAACTCGAACCCGGCCACGATCATGACCGACCCCGAGTTCGCCGATGCGACCTACATCGAGCCGATCACCGCCGACTACGTCGAGAAGGTCATCGCGACCGAGCAAGCCAACGGCACCCCGATCGACGCGGTGCTCGCGACCCTCGGCGGCCAGACCGCCCTCAACACCGCCGTCGCGCTGTCCGAGCGCGGCATCCTCGACAAGTACGGCGTCGAACTCATCGGCGCCGACTTCGACGCCATCCAGCGCGGCGAGGACCGGCAGAAGTTCAAGGACATCGTCACCAAGTGCGGCGGCGAATCCGCTCGCTCGGCCGTCTGCTACACGATGGACGAGGTCCGTGCGACCGTCGCCGAACTCGGCTTCCCCGTCGTGGTGCGACCGTCCTTCACTATGGGCGGCCTCGGCTCCGGCATGGCCTACGACGACGCCGACCTCGAGCGCATCGCCGGCGGTGGTCTCGCGGCCTCGCCCACCGCGAACGTGCTCATCGAGGAATCCATCCTCGGCTGGAAGGAATACGAGCTCGAACTCATGCGCGACGGTGCCGACAACGTCGTCATCGTCTGCTCGATCGAGAACGTCGACCCGGTCGGTGTGCACACCGGCGACTCGGTGACCGTCGCCCCCGCGATGACGCTCACCGACCGCGAGTACCAGAAGATGCGCGACCTCTCGATCGCCATCCTGCGCGAGGTCGGTGTCGACACCGGCGGCTGCAACATCCAGTTCGCGATGGATCCGCGCGACGGCCGGCTCGTCGTCATCGAGATGAACCCGCGCGTGTCGCGGTCGTCGGCGCTCGCGTCGAAGGCCACCGGCTACCCGATCGCGAAGATGGCCGCCAAGCTCGCCATCGGCTACACCCTCGACGAGATCGTCAACGACATCACCAAGGAAACGCCGGCCTGCTTCGAACCGAGCCTCGACTACGTCGTGGTCAAGGCCCCGCGGTTCGCGTTCGAGAAGTTCCCCGGTGCCGACGGCACTCTCACCACCACCATGAAGTCGGTCGGTGAGGCCATGTCGATCGGCCGCAACTTCACCGAGGCCTTCGGCAAGGTGCTGCGCTCGCTCGAGACCAAGTCCGCCGGTTTCTGGACCGGCCCCGAGGTCGAGGGCACCCTCGAGGAGATCCTCGAAGAGATCCGCACTCCCACGGACGGCCGGTTCTACCGGATCGCCCGGGCGCTCGAGCTCGGTGCGACCGTCGAGCAGCTCTTCGACGCCACGAAGATCGACCCGTGGTTCCTCGAGCAGTTCGCGTACATCGTCGAGCTGGGCGAGGACGTCCGCACGGCCGAGCAGTTCGGTGCCACCGAGCTGCGCTATGCGAAGCACCACGGTTTCTCCGACCGGCAGATCGCGGCGCTGCGCCCGGCACAGTTCGCCTCCGAGGACGATGTCCGTGCCCTCCGTCAGGAGCTGGGCGTCCACCCGGTCTACAAGACCGTGGACACCTGCGCGGCCGAGTTCGAGGCGAAGACGCCGTACCACTACTCGACCTACGAGCTCGACCCCGCGGCCGAGACCGAGGTCGTCGAGCAGCGCGACAAGCCCAAGGTGCTCATCCTCGGTTCCGGCCCGAACCGCATCGGCCAGGGCATCGAGTTCGACTACTCGTGCGTCCACGCCGCGCTGACGCTGTCGGAGGCCGGTTACGAGACCGTGATGGTCAACTGCAACCCCGAGACGGTCTCGACCGACTACGACACCGCCGATCGCCTGTACTTCGAGCCGCTGACCTTCGAGGACGTCCTCGAGGTCTACCGCGCCGAGTGCGAGTCCGGCACCGTCGCCGGCGTCATCGTCCAGCTGGGCGGCCAGACCCCGCTCGGCCTGGCGCGTCGACTGAAGGCCGCCGGGGTGCCGATCGTCGGTACCTCGCCCGAGGCCATCGACCTCGCGGAGGACCGCGGCGAGTTCGGTCGCGTGCTCGACGAGGCCGACCTGCCGGCCGCGAAGTACGGCACGGCCACCACCTTCGAGGGTGCGCGCGAGATCGCCGCCGGCATCGGATACCCGGTGCTGGTGCGCCCGTCCTACGTGCTCGGTGGTCGCGGCATGGAGATCGTCTACGACGAGAAGGCGCTCGAGACCTACATCTCCAACGCCACCGAGATCTCCGACGACCGCCCCGTGCTCGTCGACCGCTTCCTCGACGACGCCGTCGAGATCGATGTCGACGCGCTGTGCGACGGCACCGACGTGTACATCGGCGGAATCATGGAGCACATCGAGGAGGCCGGCATCCACTCCGGCGACTCGGCCTGTGCGCTGCCGCCGATCACTCTGGGCCGCGCCGACATCGAGAACGTCCGCCGCTCGACGGCCGCGCTCGCGAAGGGCATCGGCGTCAAGGGCCTGCTCAACGTCCAGTACGCGCTCAAGGACGACATCCTCTACGTCCTCGAGGCGAACCCCCGGGCCTCCCGCACGGTGCCGTTCGTCTCCAAGGCCACCGCGGTGCAGCTCGCCAAGGCCTGCGCCCGGGTGATGCTCGGCGAGTCCATCGCCGAGCTGCGTGCCGCGGGCATCCTCCCGGCCGAGGGCGACGGCAGCGACATCCCGCTCGACGCACCGGTCGCGGTGAAGGAAGCGGTGCTGCCCTTCAACCGGTTCCGGCGTGCCGACGGCACGGGCATCGACACCCTGCTCAGCCCGGAGATGAAGTCCACCGGTGAGGTCATGGGCCTCGACGACGACTTCGGAACCGCGTTCGCGAAGAGCCAGACCGCCGCCTACGGCTCCCTGCCGACCTCGGGCACGGTCTTCGTCTCGCTCGCGAACAAGGACAAGCGGTCGATGATCTTCCCGGTCAAGCACCTCGCCGACCTGGGCTTCCACATCATGGCTACCGTGGGAACGGCAGAAGTGCTGCGCCGCAACGGTGTTCCCTGCGAGCAGGTCCACAAGGTCTCCGGCGAGGACAAGCCGGAAGGCGCACTCGACGTCGTCGACCGCATCCGCGCCGGAGACGTGGACATGGTCATCAACACCCCCTGGGGCAACGCCGGTCCGCGTGTGGACGGCTACGAGATCCGCAGTGCGGCGGTCGCCGCGAACATCCCGTGCGTCACCACGGTGCAGGGTGCCTCCGCGGCCGTGCAGGGTATCGAGGCGGCACTGCGCGGTGAGATCGGAGTCAGCTCGATCCAGCGGATGCACGCGCGGCTGCGCGGCGTACCCGCCGAACGGGCGTGACACCCTTCGGGCAGCGACTCGCGGACGCTCTCGGGCGCCGCGGGCCGCTGTGCGTGGGCATCGACCCGCACCCGGGGCTCCTCACCGCGTGGGGGCTCGGCGACGACGTCGACGGCCTGGCCCGGTTCAGCGAACTGTGCGTCGAGGCCTTCGGCGACACCGTCGCGGTCGTCAAGCCGCAGGTGGCGTTCTTCGAGGCCTACGGCTCCGCCGGTCTCGCGGTGCTCGAACGCACCATCGCCGACCTGGGGGATGCGGGGGTGCTCGTCCTCGCGGACGCCAAGCGCGGCGACATCGGCTCCACGATGGACGCCTATGCGCGCACCTGGCTGTCGGACGGCTCTCCGCTGTGCTCGGACGCGGTGACCGTCTCCCCGTACCTGGGATTCGGCTCGCTCGCTCCGGCGCTCGATCTGGCCGCCGGAACGGGCCGCGGGGTGTTCGTGCTCGCGGCGACCTCCAATCCCGAGGGTGCCCAGTTCCAGCGCGCGCGGCTCGACGACGGGCGCACCGTCGCGCAGGCCGTGGTGGACGAGTGCGCTGACCGCAACAGCGCTGCCCGCACGGACGGGGCCGCAGGGCTCGGCTCCGTGGGTGTGGTGGTCGGTGCGACCCTTACCGAGGCGCCGGACCTGTCCGACCTTCACGGGCCTATCCTGATGCCCGGAGTGGGGGCCCAGGGCGGCACCGCCGACGACGTGCGACGACTCGCAGGCGACCACCTGCGCGCGGTCGTGCCCAACGTCTCACGCGACGTGCTGCGGGCCGGCCCGTCCGTCGCCGACCTGCGGGCCGCCGTCACCCGCACGCTGGACGGCTTCGCCTTCCTGACGGACTGAGACGTTCGACTCTCGTGCCCGGATCGCCACGCGCGGTCCGGGCACGAGTCGTACATACCGCTCGTATGCACTCTGACCTGCGCTCGGAGTGGCGCGACACGCGGAATGGGAAAAAAATTTCTCGGCCCGCCGAGGCGCCGGAACAGTGGGCCGGTGAGTAGGGGAGCCGCCCGACCCGATGCGTCCCCCTCCGTCGCAGCAGATTACCGGTGACCTGGGGTTATTCTCTGTTGGGGCAGTTCGTGGCGATGCCTGGACGCCGATCGGGGGGTGCGGGATCCACTGCCGGAACGGCGTGCACTACCGCACGGATTTTCGAGCGGATCGCCGGGGGGTGGGTTCGCATTCGTCGGTGGTCGTGAGTACGGTCGCTATCGCCGCTGGTTACAGCGGTGAAGACTCGAAAGCCAACGATGAGACGGAGGAACCGTGGCCCTTCCCCAGCTGACCGATGAGCAGCGCGCCGCTGCTCTGGAGAAGGCGGCTGCTGCCCGTCGTGCCCGGGCTGAGCTCAAGGAGCGCCTCAAGCGCGGCGGCACCGACCTCAAGCAGGTGCTCAAGGACGCCGAGAACGACGAGATCCTCGGCAAGATGAAGGTGTCGGCGCTGCTCGAGGCCCTGCCGAAGGTCGGCAAGGTCAAGGCGCAGGAAATCATGACCGAGCTGGAGATCGCCCCGACCCGCCGTCTGCGCGGCCTCGGCGACCGTCAGCGCAAGGCCCTGCTCGCCAGGTTCGATTTCGACGCCTGAGCACGTGGTAGCTGACGCACGACCCGTGACGGACAGCGCACCCGCAACGCGGAGGGGCCGGCTGGTGGTACTGGCCGGACCCTCCGCGGTGGGTAAGTCGACCGTCGTACGCCTTCTGCGGAGCCGGATCCCGGATCTGCACTTCAGTGTCTCGGCCACCACCCGGGACCCGCGACCGGGTGAGGTGGACGGGGTGGACTACCACTTCGTCGGCCGCGCCGAGTTCGACCGGATGATCGAAGCCGGTGAACTGCTCGAATGGGCCGACATCCATGGCGGCCTGCAGCGATCGGGTACTCCGGCCAAACCGGTGCTCGACGCACTCGCCGAGGGGCATCCGGTGCTCGTGGAGGTCGACCTCGCGGGAGCGCGGGCCGTCCGTGCGGCGATGCAGGACGCGGTCCTCGTCTTTCTCGCCCCGCCCAGTTGGGAGGTGCTCGTCGAGCGCCTCACCGGCCGAGGCACCGAAACCGACGAGGTCGTCGCTCGCAGGCTCGATACCGCCCGCAGCGAACTGGCCGCGCAGGACGAGTTCGACGTCGTGATCGTCAACGACGATGTCGACCGGGCCTGCGATGAATTGGTATCCTTGTTGGTTGGACCCGGAGCCGACTGATCCGTCCGCGCCTCGAGCGCATCCGGCTGCCGGTTCCGGCGCCCTCCCATCCCGCGACCTCTCAGGAGAACACCGAGTGAGCAGCATCCAGGCAGCCGCGACCGACCTCGAGGGCAACACCCTTCCGGTCTACGACACCCCCACGGGTATCACCAACCCGCCTATCGACGAGCTGCTCGAGCGCGCCTCCTCGAAGTACGCGCTGGTGATCTACGCCGCCAAGCGGGCACGCCAGATCAACGACTACTACAACCAACTCGGCGACGGCATCCTCGAGTACGTCGGCCCCCTCGTGGAGCCGGGTCTGCAGGAGAAGCCGCTGTCGATCGCCCTGCGCGAGATCCACTCGGATCTGCTCGAGCACACCGAAGGCGAGTGAGCAACCCCGCTTCGAGCGGCGAGGCCGGATCCGTGCAGCGCCGCCGCATCGTCGTCGGTGTCGCCGGTGGCATCGCCGCCTACAAGTCCTGCGCACTGATCCGGGCCTTCACCGAGAGCGGACACCACGTGCGGGTCGTCCCGACGGAGTCCGCCCTCGAATTCGTCGGGCGCGCCACCTTCGAGGCGCTCTCCGGCAATCCCGTGCAGACCGGTGTGTTCGCCGAGGTGCCGCAGGTGCAGCACGTCCGGCTCGGCCAGGAGGCCGACCTCGTCGTCGTCGCTCCGGCCACCGCCGACCTCATGGCGCGGGCGGTCGCGGGTCGCGCCGACGACCTCCTCACGGCCACCCTGCTCACCGCGCGGTGCCCCGTGATGTTCGTGCCCGCGATGCACACCGAGATGTGGGAGCATCCCGCGACCGTCGACAACGTCGCGACGCTGCGTCGCCGCGGTGCCGTGGTCGTCGAACCGGCCTCGGGTCGGCTGACGGGCAAGGACACCGGTGCCGGGCGCATGCCCGAACCCGACGAGATCTTCAATCTGGCCTCGCTGCTGCTCGAGCGGGCCGACGCGCTGCCCCGCGACCTCGCCGGTCGCCGCATCGTCGTGTCCGCCGGCGGTACCCGTGAGCCCCTCGACCCGGTGCGCTTCCTCGGCAACCGGTCGTCCGGCAAGCAGGGCTACGCGCTCGCCCGTCTCGCCGCTCAGCGCGGCGCCGACGTCACGCTCGTCGCCGGCAGCGTCTCGGGTCTCGACGACCCGGCCGCGGTCGACGTCGTGCGCGTCCAGACGGCCGCTCAGATGCAGGACGCCGTCGCCAAGCACGCCTCGGGTGCCGACGCGGTCATCATGTCCGCGGCCGTTGCCGATTTCCGGCCCTTCACCTTCGCGACCAGCAAGATCAAGAAAGGTGAGGGCGAACCCGATTCCATCGCGCTGACGAAGAACGACGACATCCTCGCCGGTCTCGTCCGAGCGCGTGCCGAAGGCGGCCTGTCCGCCGAGACGGTCATCGTCGGGTTCGCAGCGGAGACCGGCGACGAACACGGAGACGTGCTCACCTACGCCCGCGAGAAGCTCGCCCGCAAGGGATGCGATCTTCTCGTCGTCAACGCCGTCGGCGAAGGTAAGGCCTTCGAGGTCGACGACAACAACGGCTGGTTGCTGTCCGCGGACGGTTCGGAAACCGCCCTCGCCCACGGGTCGAAGGCCCTCATGGCCAGCCGCGTGCTCGACGCGCTGGGACCTCTGCTGGCGGAACGCAGCAGAATCGGGTGATTTCAATACTCGCGCCGACGCCTGCGGAGCAGTAGCGTCGGCACTGCGATCGGGTCCTGCCGACCCGATCGGGGAGCGCATGCTCCATACGGTTTGTCCGTCCAGCGCCTGGCGCACAGTCGAGAGGGAGTTTCGTGAGCAAGACCGGCGGTCGTCTTTTCACCAGTGAGTCCGTGACCGAAGGGCATCCGGACAAGATCTGTGACGCGATCAGCGACTCGGTTCTCGACGCGCTCCTCACCGAGGATCCTCGTGCCCGGGTAGCGGTGGAAACCCTCGTCACCACGGGCCAGGTGCACGTGGTCGGTGAGGTCACCACCTCGGCATACGCCGACATCCCCAAGATCGTCCGCGATCGGGTGCTCGAGATCGGCTACGACTCGTCGTCGAAGGGCTTCGACGGCAACTCCTGCGGTGTCAACATCGCGATCGGCGCGCAGTCGCCCGAGATCGCCGGCGGCGTCGACGTCTCGCACGAGGCGCGCAGCGGTGTGCTCACCGACGACGAGGTCGCCCGCCAGGGCGCCGGCGACCAGGGCCTGATGTTCGGCTACGCCTGCTCCGATACGCCCGAACTCATGCCGCTGCCGATCTCTCTCGCACATCGCCTGTCGCGCCGGCTCACCGAGGTCCGCAAGTCGGGGGTTCTGCCGTACCTGCGTCCCGACGGCAAGACCCAGGTCACCATCGAGTACGACGGCGACAAACCCGTCCGTCTCGACACGATCGTCATCTCGACGCAGCACGCCGCCGACATCGATCTGAACAACCTGCTCACGCCGGATCTGCGCACCCACGTCGTCGACGCGGTGCTCGCCGACCCGAACCTGGCCGATCTCGACACGGCCGATGTGCGTCTGCTGGTCAACCCGTCCGGATCGTTCGTCCTCGGCGGCCCGATGGGCGACGCCGGCCTCACCGGCCGCAAGATCATCGTCGACACCTACGGCGGCATGGCCCGCCACGGTGGTGGCGCGTTCTCCGGCAAGGATCCGTCGAAGGTCGACCGTTCGGCCGCCTACGCGATGCGCTGGGTCGCCAAGACCGCCGTCGCCGCCGGTCTCGCCGACCGCATCGAGGTGCAGGTCGCCTACGCGATCGGCAAGGCTGCTCCGGTGGGTCTGTTCGTCGAGACCTTCGGCACCGAGAAGACCGACCCGGCCCGCATCCAGCAGGCCATCGGCGAGGTCTTCGACCTGCGCCCGGGCGCGATCATCCGTGATCTCGACCTGCTGCGCCCGATCTACGCGCAGACCGCTGCGTACGGCCACTTCGGCCGTACCGACATCGACCTGCCGTGGGAGAACACTGACCGCGCCGACAAGCTGCGCGCGGCCGCCGGTCTGTAGATTCCGATCGGGCCCGGGTGGCTGCTGATTTCGACGCCGCCGAGGTCGATCCGGTTGCGCGGGTTCTCCCGCTGCTACCGGTTCCGCACCTCGACCGGGAGTTCGACTACCTGATCCCGCGCGACCTGGACGCGGACGCCCGCCCGGGCGTCCGCGTCCGCGTCCGCTTCGCCGGACGTCTCGTCGACGGTTTCCTGCTCGCACGCGCCGCGACGAGCGATCACACCGGCAAGCTCGGCCGACTCGACCGCGTCGTCTCGTCCGAGCAGGTCCTCACGCTCGAGATCGCTGCTCTGGCAGAGGAAGTCGCGACCCGCTATGCCGGGACCCGGGCCGACGTGCTGCGTCTGGCGGTACCTCCGCGACACGCACGTGTCGAAGCCGAGGCGTCGCGCCCACCGGAACCTCCGCCTGTTCCGGAGATCGATCCTGCCGCGTGGGGCCGGTACCGGCACGGCGAGAACTTCCTCGAAGCGCTCGGCGGCGGCCGCGCCCCGCGCGCGTCCTGGCAGGCGCTGCCCGGTGAGGATTGGCCCCGACGGCTCGCCGAACTCGCCGCACTGACCCTCGCCTCGGGGAAGGCGGCCGTGCTCGTCGTTCCCGACCAGCGTGACCTCGACCGTCTCGTGAAGGCGTGTGCAGACGTCGCCGGGGCCGATCACGTCGTCGGCCTCGCCGCCGGCCTCGGACCGGCCGAACGGTATCGACGCTGGCTTGCGGCGCTGCGCGGATCCGCGCGCATCGTCGTCGGGACCCGGGCCGCCGTCTTCGCCCCGACCCCCGATCTCGGGCTCCTCGTGGTGTGGGACGACGGCGACGACCTGCACTGCGAACCACGGTCCCCGTATCCGCACGCCCGCGAAGTGGCTGCTCTGCGCGCCCACGCGGTCGGTGCCGCCATCGTGATCGCCGGGCACGCCCGCACCGCGGAGACCCAGGCGCTCGTCGAGGCCGGCTGGGCACACGATCTCGTGGCACCCCGCGACGTCGTACGGGCGTGCGCGCCGAAGGTCACGGCCCTCGCCGACAGCGACCACGCACTCGCACGGGATCCGGCCGCGCGTGCCGCGCGACTGCCTGCCATCGCGTTCGCCGCCGCCCGATCCGCTCTCGCGGTCGACCGCCCGGTGCTCGTGCAGGTACCGCGGCGCGGATACGTGCCCGCGCTCGCGTGCGGAAAGTGCCGGGCACCCGCCCGCTGCCGGCACTGCAACGGCCCGCTCGCACTGCCCACGGCGGCCGGTCCCGACGGTGCCGCGATCCCGGCATGCCGCTGGTGCGGTGTCGCCGATGCGCGTCACCGCTGCCACGCGTGCGGCGCGCGCTCGTTGCGGGCCGTGGTGGTCGGGGCGGCCCGCACCGCCGAAGAACTGGGCCGCGCCTTTCCGGGCGTGCCGGTCGTGACCTCCGGCGGCAACGACGTCAAGCACACCGTGCCCGGTTCGGCGTCGCTCGTCGTCTCCACCGTGGGCGCCGAACCCGTCGCCGAGGGCGGTTACGGGGCGGCGCTGCTCCTGGACGGGTGGGCCCTGCTCGGCCGTGCCGATCTGCGCGCCACCGAGGAGACGATGCGCCGCTGGCTCACCGCATCGGCGCTCGTACGGTCGTTCGCCGACGGGGGACAGGTCGTGGTCGTCGCCGATTCCGGGATCCCCACCGTGCAGGCGCTCGTGCGTTGGGATCCCGTGGGACACGCCCAGTCCGAGGTCTCCGAACGAGCCGAGGTCGGTTTCCCGCCCGCGGTCCACATGGCCGCGATCGACGGGTCGTCCGCGGCGGTCGCCGAACTGCTCGAGGCCACACACCTGCCCGATGGAGCCGAGGTGCTCGGGCCCGTGCCGCTCCCGCCGGGGCAACGACTGCCGTTCGGATCCGAGGGACCCGAACCGGAGGACGTGCACCGGATGATCGTGCGGGTCGCACGCGAGCGCGGTCGCGCACTCGGTCGCGCCCTGCGCGACGCCCAGGCCACCCGCACGGCGCGTCGCGCGGACGGTCCGCTGCGGGTTCAGGTGGATCCGCCGCGTATCGGCTGACCCGGCCGCGGAGGGGGCGCGGATCTCCGCTGCCGGCCTAGGCCGCTTTCGGAATCGGTTGCGACGGAACGGATGCGGCGTCCGTACCCTTCCACAGCGCCGCGAAGTCGTGGCGATGTCGAATGCCCAGGATGCGCAGCAGGACGAAACGCGGTACGGGCGGCACGAGGTGCACGACGTGATCGCGCGAGGAGTCGTCGAGACCGTCGATGAGCCAGTTCCCTTCCTTGCCGAGCTGCTGCATCCCCTTCGGCTCGATATTGAACTCCTGGCCCCACGCGCGCCACTGCGCGTCGGTGATGCTGGTCGAGACCAGTGGCATCATCTCCCGCTCCTCACGTTCGAGATGGGGGAGCAGAACCTCGGACAAGCGGGACAGTGCTGCACCGAGTGCTCGCCGGAGCCGGGGTGGTCGGCGCGGAGATCGCGTGCCGCCTCCTCGACTGGGGCGATCGCAGGCTCGATGGTGCGGTGGTCGGCGTTCATCCTCTCCACGAGCGGTGCCGCGTCGGGATTGCACTGCACCACACGCGGATAGAGCCCACGGTCCTCGAACCAGTGGTGATGGTGAAGGAAATCCATCATCCACAACACGTGGTGGGCGAGAGCCACTCGGTGGGTCTGCTGCCATGTCTTCGTCGAGGTGGCGACCTCATGCGGAGGAGGTCGCGGCGGAGGGCGGAGTGCGCGATTCCCATGATTCGGGTATCGGCAGATCCGTCGGGATCGGTGGAGTGTCCGTCGACGGAGGCTGTTCCCAGTGTCGATCCGGCGTGGACCGAGAGCAAGACCCGCCGGCTGCTGCCGTACATACGGACGACAGCGACACGCGTTGCCGGGGATATTATTTGTCACAGTAACGGAGCCGGTGATTGTGACCGATCTACTTCCGTAGGTGCCGGGTAGGCGCAGGAGGAGAGGGCGGACGAATGGGTGCCGGGCGGAGTGTCGGTGGTGTCGTCGGAGCGTGTGTCGTCGCGATGCTGACTGTGGGTGCAGCGGCACTGACTGTGGGCGCAGCGGCGGCGCAGCCGCTCCCGTCCGACGACGGACCGATCCTCGGTCTCGGGGAAGGGTCGTACAGCAGCGTGCCCGTCCCGGCGGGACCGGTGGCCACCGGGCACGCCGAAGCGGCCGAATACGCCGAGAACAACCCCGATGTCGCCCCCGCCGGTAGCAACGACTTCGCGTGCGTGCCGTCCGAGGAGCGCCCTCATCCGGTGGTGCTCGCGCACGGCACCGATTCCAACGCCTACTCCGACTTCGCTGCGCTCTCGCCGCTGCTCGCCGCGTCAGGCTGGTGCGTATTCGCCCTGAACTACGGGTTCGCCGACGGTGCCGAGGACTACGGCACGGGCGACATCCGCGTCTCCGCAGCACAGTTCGGTGAGTTCGTCACCGAGGTCCTCGACGCCACCGGTGCGGAGGAGGTCGACGTCGTCGGCTACTCACAGGGAGCCACGGTGGCCCGCTATTACATCAACGAACTCGGGGGTGGCGAGGTCGTCGACCGGTGGGTGGGGATCGCGTCGCCGAGCTACGGAGGCACCTTCTACGGCATCGGGGCCGCCGTCGCCGCGCTGCCCGGAGCGACCGACATCGTCGAGGGCGAGTTCTCCGTCGCCCTCGTGCAGCAGCTTCAGGGGTCGGAACTGCTCACCGAACTCAACACACCCACCGACACCGTGCCCGGCGTGCGCTACACGACCATCGGTAGCGAGGTCGACGAGGTCATCCAGCCCGCCGGCAATGTCGCACTCCATGGTGAGGGCGCCGTCAATCACGTGATCCAGGAGCTGTGCCCGCAAGATCTGACCGGCCACTTCAACATGGTCTACGACCCCTTCTCGCTGCAGCTCGCGCGGCACGCGCTCGACCCCGACCGGTACGCGATCGGGGAGTGCACCACCGTCGCGCTCGGCACCGGTATCCCCGAACTGATCCTCCAGTCCAACACCTGAGCGCGGGCGCTCGGGCTCCGACGCCTGAGCTCCATGCTCTCCGGTGCCGGCCTCCGCGAGGTGACCGCCCGGCGCGGTGATGCAGGTCGCACGACGTCGACTCCCTAGACTGTGAGAGGTCATCGCCGTCGAAAACTGGAGCAGCATCCGTGACATCCCCGCACAGTCCACACGCAGCGCACCCCACCTCCTGCTCGGCGGTGCTCTGACATGCGCGTGGTCTTCGCGGGAACACCGGAACCCGCCGTCCCGTCGCTGCTCCGCCTCATCGAGTCACGCCACGAGGTCGTCGCGGTGGTCACCCGCCCCGACACCACCGCCGGTCGCGGCCGGAAGGTCGTGCGATCCGCCGTGGGGAAGATCGCCGACGAACACGGCATCGAGGTCCTCACGCCGCGCTCGCCGCGTGACCCCGAGTTCGTCGCGCGACTGACCGAACTCGCACCCGACTGCTGCCCCGTGGTGGCCTACGGCGCCCTGATCCCGCAGGACGTCCTGGACATCCCTGTGCACGGATGGGTGAACCTCCATTTCTCGCTGCTGCCCGCCTGGCGCGGCGCGGCGCCCGTGCAGGCGGCGATCGCTGCAGGTGACGAGATCACCGGAGCGAGCACCTTCCGGCTCGAGGCCGGCCTCGACACCGGTCCGGTCTACGGCGTCGTCACCGAGACGATCCGTCCCACCGACACCGCCGGCGACCTGCTCGGCCGCCTCGCCGAGGTCGGTGCGACGCTGCTCGAATCCACCCTCGACGGCCTCGAAGACGGCATCCTCACGCCCGCACCGCAGCCGGCCGACGGTGTCTCGCACGCGCCCAAGGTCACCGTCGAGGCCGCCCAGGTGCAGTGGACACTCCCCGCACACGTCGTCGACCGGCGAATTCGCGCCGTCACGCCCGCTCCGGGTGCGTGGACGATGATCGGCGACCTGCGCGTGAAGATCGGTCCCGTGACGGTGACCGACGAGACCCTCGAACCCGGTGAGCTCGACATCCGCAAGGACGGCGTGCTCGTCGGTACCGCTACCACTGCCGTCCGGCTCGGGACGGTGCAACCGCCCGGGAAGAAGGCGATGACAGCCACGGACTGGGCGCGCGGCGCCCGTCTCGACCCGAAGGTGCGTGCGCGATGAGCGAATCCGGCAGGCCCCCGCGGGGCAAGCGCAATGCCGGAGGACGGAACCCCGCAGGTCGCGGGGGACGCAGCGGCGGTGGGAAGCCGAACCGCAATCCGGCGTCCGAACACGCCCCCCGACCGTGGAAGCCTCCCGCCGACCCCGCACGTGTCGCCGCGCGGGACGTGCTGCGCGCCGTGCGCGAACGGGACGCCTACGCCAATCTCGTTCTCCCGTCGCTGCTCCGGGAGCGGCATCTCGACGCGCGCGACGCCGCCCTGGCCACCGAGCTCACCTACGGCGCGGCCCGCGCGCGAGGCCTGCTGGACGCCGTGATCGCCGACGCCGCGAACCGTCCCGTCGACGAGATCGACGGCGCGCTGCTCGACGTACTGCGTCTGGGTGCCTACCAGTTGCTGCGCACGCGCGTCGCCCCGCACGCCGCCGTCGCCACGAGCGTCGACCTCGTCCGGGCCGAATTCGGATCGGGCCGAGCAGGTTTCGTCAACGCGGTGCTTCGTCGTGTGGGTGAGCGTTCGGAGGAAGAGTGGATCACGCTGCTCGCCCCCGACCCGGACCGCGACCCGGTGGGTCACCTGGCCTTCCGGTACGCGCACCCCCTGTGGATCGCGCAAGCGTTCGCCCACGCGCTCGGATCGGATGCCTCCGAACTCGCCGACGTCCTCGCCGCCGACGACGCGCGCCCGATCGTCCACCTCGTCGCCCGGCCCGGGGTTATCACCGCGGAGGAACTCGCGCTCGTCACCGGCGGTGAGCTCGGACCGTGGTCGCCCTATGCGGTGCACCTCGAGCACGGCGACCCCGGCCGCCTCGAACCCGTCCGGGAAGGCATGGCCGCAGTCCAGGACGAAGGCAGCCAGCTCGTCGCACGTGCCCTCACCCTCGCACCCCTCGCCGGCGAGGACCGGGGCCGCTGGCTCGACCTGTGCGCGGGACCGGGCGGAAAGGCGGCGCTGCTCGGCGCCATCGCCGCGATCGACGGGTTCGCCGTCGACGCGGTCGAACCGGTCGACCACCGCGCGGAACTCGTCCGCAAGACCGCCCGCGACCTGCCGGTGACCGTGCACATCGCCGACGGGCGCGAGCCCGGACTCGAGCCGGGCTACGACCGGATCCTCGTGGACGCACCCTGCACGGGTCTCGGCGCGTTGCGTCGGCGTCCCGAGGCGCGGTGGCGACGGCAACCCGGCGACGTCGCCGAACTCGTGCGGCTGCAGAAGGAACTGCTCGCATCGGCGATCGGACTGCTGCGTCCCGGTGGTGTGGTGCTCTACTCGACGTGTTCACCGCACGTCTCGGAGACCGTCGCCGTCGTGTCCGACGCGGTGCGCCGCCACGGTGTCGAACAGCTCGACACCCGCGAACTCGTCCCCGGCGTGCCGCAGGTCGGGGAGGGGCCGGGAGTCCAGCTCTGGCCGCACCGCCACGGCACCGACGCCATGTTCATGGCTGCGCTGCGTAAACCCGAGCGCTGATCGCGACCGCCGGACACGGATCGTCGTGTCCGGCGCCGGGGAAGATGAAAGTCTTCTCATCCGGTCTTCACGATCGATTCACTCCGGTGCAGGATGCTGTTCTCCATGCCGGTGATGAAACGCATGCTCGTGATCGCAGCGCTGCTGCTGATCCCGGCGGCCCTCGCGTGGGGGAGCCAGGCCCTGACACGACCGGCGGGCTCCCCCGAGATCGGTGATGCATCGGTCACCGTCTCCGTCGTGCCGACCACGACCGAGCCCGCGGCGCCGTCCCCCGGGGCCGAGGCGCCCGAGGTACGACCCGAACCCGAGCAGGAGTCGGCGTCCGCACCGTCGGTCCCCGGCACGCAGACATCCCCGCCTGCCGTCGTGCCGGCCCCGGTTCCCGATCCGGGCTGGTCCGACGTCGCGCGTCAGCCCCTGCCGACCCCTCAGGTCGAGTGGGACGACGACTGGGACGACGACGGCGACGACAGTGGGGACGACGACTGGGACGACGATGACGACTGAGTCCGGGAAGCCGGCCGGGACGGAGCGCACCGGTCACCTCCGCATCCCTCACCCCGGTCGCGGATCCGCTCTCCCTGCCCGGTGGCGCATCCTCAGCTGGATCCTGCTGACCACGGCCGTCGCGCTCGTCGCCGTCGTCGTCACCGCGCGGGTGCTGCTCCTCAACCACGTCGACCGAGATGCGAATGCCGACATCACTCAGGAGATCGACGAATTCCGGGCATTCGCCGCCGAGGGCGTCGACCCCACCACGACGTTCCCGTTCACCTCCGTGGAGCGGATGCTCGAGGTCTATCTCAACCGCCAGCACACCTCGGAGGGCGAGGTGATCGTCGGCGTCGTCGACGGTTCGCTGCTCTTCGACCGCCGTATCGCGGTGGACCGGCCCGACCTGCCGGCGAACCTCACCGAGGACGGTGTGATGTTCGAGCGCATCCTCAACGCCCCCACCGGCTCGGGCGTCCACGAGGTGGACGGTGGACAGATGCGCTGGGCCCGCGCCGACGTCACCTCCGGCGACGACCGGGGCGCGCTGATCGTCGCCGTGTTCACCGCCGAGCAGCGCGCGAAGGTCGCCGACACCGCCCGCACCATCGGACTGGTCGCGATCGGCGGCCTCGGTCTCACGGCGATCATCGGCTGGCTGGTCGCAGGACAGATCCTCGCCCCGATCCGCCAGGTGCGCGAGGTGGCCGCCGCCATCGGCGAGAAGGATCTGACGAGTCGGGTGCCCGTGCACGGACGCGACGACATCGCCGCACTGGCACAGACCTTCAACTCGATGCTCGACCGCCTCGAACAGGCCTACACCACGCAGCAGCAGTTCGTCGACGACGCCGGCCACGAACTGCGGACACCGATCACCGTGATCCGCGGGCACCTCGAACTCATGGATCTCGGTCACGCCGACGACGCGACGCGCGAGGAGACGATCCGGCTCGTCGAGGACGAACTCGACCGGATGGCGCGGATCGTCACCGACCTGCTCGTCCTCGCCAAGGCCGAGCGCCCCGACTTCGTGCAGCGACGACCGGTCGACGTCACCGACCTCATGCTCGACGTCGAGGCCAAGGCGCAGATGCTCGGCACCCGCGACTGGCAGCTCATGGAGATCGCCGAGGGCATGGCCGACATCGACGCCCAACGCGTCACCCAGGCCGTGCTGCAGTACGCGACCAATGCCGTCACGCACACCCACCCTGGGGACGTCATCCAGCTCGGATCCGTCTTCGTCGAGCACGACGGCACCGAGCACCTCCGGATCTGGGTCCGGGACACCGGACCCGGGGTCGCTCCGGACGACGCGGCACGCATCTTCGAACGCTTCCGCCGCGGACGCACCGTCCCCGGTGACCGGCACGGACCCGCCGCCGAACGAGGCGGGGCGGGTCTCGGACTCGCCATCGTCCGCGCCATCGCCGACGCGCACCACGGCTCGGCTTGGGTCGAGAGCGCGGTCGGGCACGGCGCGACCTTCGGCATCGACCTCCCCCTACGAGACCCCGCAGGAACCACCGGCACGACCGGCACGGCCGGTTCCCCCGGTACAGCCGAGACTCGAAGGACCGCATCGCAGTGAGCAGAATCCTCATCGCCGAAGACGACACCCGCATCACCGCCTTCCTCGAGAAGGGGCTGCGCGCAGCGGGATACACCACCACCGACGCCACCGACGGCGAGACCGCCCTGATGCTCGCTCGCAGTGGCGCCTTCGATCTGGTGATCCTCGACATCGGGTTGCCCCGCATGGACGGCTTCACCGTCCTCGAGAGGTTGCGCGGTGAAGGTGTGCGGACCCCCGTGATCGTGCTGACCGCGCGAGACAGCGTCACCGATACCGTCGCGGGGCTCGAGGGCGGTGCCAACGACTATGTGAGCAAACCGTTCCAGTTCGCCGAACTGCTCGCCCGCATCCGGTTGCGCATCGGCGACAGCAGCTCGGCTGCCGATCCGGCAGCGGTGATCCGCGACGGCGACATGGCTCTGGACCTGCGGGCCCGACGCGCCGAGATCGCAGGGGAGAGCGCCGATCTCACCAGCCGCGAGTTCGCCCTGTTCGAGGTCTTCCTGCGTCACCGCGGGCAGGTGCTCTCCCGCGAACAGATCCTCGGGCACGTGTGGGGATACGACTTCGATCCCGCGTCCAACGTCGTCGACGTCTACGTGCGCGCACTGCGCAACAAGATCGGGGGAGACCGGGTCGAGACGATCCGCGGAGCGGGGTACCGGTTGCGATGACCTTCCACGCCACCGTCCCGCCGAGCTCCGTTGCGCCACAGCAGCGTCCGCCGCGCAGACACACCGCCCCGACGCCCGGCCGGATCGTCGCGGTCGGGATACTCGCCGGCACCGTCGGTCTCCTCGTGTATCTCACGCGCACCGACCCCGACCTGACGCCTCCGGCCGCCGTCACCATGATCGTGTTCGTCGTGGCCGTCTGGCTGTGGGTGTTCACGAGGATCGACGACACCTATGTGGCGCTCGGCGCTGCCGCGGCCCTCACGGTCGTCGGGGTCATCGACGCGGAGGCACTGTTCGCGACCCTCGGCGACGACGTCGTGTGGCTCCTGTTGTCCGCTTTCGTGATCGCCTCCGGTGTCGCGTCCTCGGGTTTGGCGACGCGCGGCGCGGCCTTCCTGGTGACGGGGGCGCACAGCCCGCGGGCGCTCGTGCACCTGGTGACGGCCGCGCTGATCGTCACCGCGTTCGCGGTCCCGTCGACCTCCGGTCGCGCCGCACTGGTGCTCCCAGTGTTCGTCGCGCTCGCGACGGTCCTCGCAGACCGGCCACGACTGGTGCGGGCACTCGCGTTGCTCTTCCCCACGGTGATCCTGCTGTCGGCGGTGGCGTCGCTGCTCGGCGCCGGTGCGCACCTGATCACCTCGCAGATCCTCGTCACGGCGACCGGCACCGGATTCGACTTCGCGACCTGGATGATCCTCGGCCTGCCGCTGGCGATCGTCTCGTCGCACGCCGCCGCCGAACTGGTGCTGCTGCTGTTCACCTCCACCGACGATCGGCGCGGACGCCTCACCGTCACCGCCGCCGACATCGGCGCGCAGGCCGACACCCCGGTCTGCGGGCCGCTCTCCGTCGCCGAATCCCGCGCCGCCCTTCTGCTGGTCGTGGTGATGGTGCTGTGGTGCACCGAACCCGTACACGGCATCCACCCGGCGGTGGTGGCGCTGCTCGGTGCGCTCGTCGCGACCTCCCCGCGGTACGGCTCCGTGCGTCTCGCGCCTGCGCTGAAGACCGTGCCGTGGCCTCTGCTGCTGTTCATGGCGGCAACGCTGTCGATCGGTACCGCGCTGACGACGAGCGGCGCGGCGGACTGGCTCGCATCGACGGCTTTCGGCCCGCTCACCTCGCGCGGAGAGGGTGCCGGTCCGTTGTTCGTGGTCGTCGTGGTCGTGATCTCCGCTGCGGCGCACCTGGTCATCCAGTCGCGCTCGGCCCGTTCCGCCGTTCTCGTTCCCGTCGTGGTGGCACTCGCCCCGAGCGCAGGTGTCGATCCGCTCGCCGCGGCCTTCGTCTCGACGGCCGCCGCAGGCTTCTGCCACACCCTGCCGTCGTCGGCCAAGCCCGTGACGCTGTTCGCGGACGTGCCCGGCACATCCACCTACTCGACTTCCGACCTGTTGCGCCTGGCAGCGCGGCTCGGCCCGCTCCTCGCCGCGCTGGTCCTGTTGTTCGCGTGGTTCGTCTGGCCGCTGCTCGGCCTGTCGCTGTTCGTCTGATCCCTGTTCCCTCCCCCGTTGTCCCGTTCCACGGTCTGTCCCGTTTCACGATCGGAGTCGTCATGGCTTTGAAGGTTCCTCGTCGCGTGCTCGTCGCACCCAGCGGTTTCAAGGAGAGTCTCGATGCGCGCAGCGTCGCCGCTGCGATCGGTGCGGGAGTCCGCCGGGCTCTGCCGTGCGCCGCCGTCGACCTCGTGCCTGTTCCGGACGGCGGGGAGGGCACCGCCGAGATCCTTGCCGAGGCCACCGGCGGCACGCTCGTCCCGGTCACCGCGACCGGTCCCGTCGGCGAGCCGGTGCGGGCGAGCTGGGCGCGTCTCGGTGGTGTCACCCGCGGGACGGCGGTCGTCGAGATGGCCTCGGCCGCCGGCCTTCGTCTCGTGCCCACCGATCGCCGTGATCCCGGTGCCACCACCACCCGCGGGGTCGGTGAACTCGTTGCCGCGGCACTCGACGACGGCATCCGCCGCATCGTCATCGGCTGCGGCGACTCGGGCACCAGCGACGGCGGAGCCGGGGCACTGCGAGCACTCGGCGCCCGGATCCTCGACGCCGACAGCCACGAACTGCCCGACGGGGGACGGCACCTCGCGCGCGCCGCGCGTCTCGATCTCGACGATCTGCACCCGGCGCTCGCCGACACCGAGATCGTCCTGGCCTGCAACGTCCACAACGTCCTGTGTGGGCCGACCGGTGTCGCTCGGGTCTTCGGCCCGCAGAAGGGCGCGACACCCGCGCAGGTCGAGGAGCTGTCCACCGCTCTGGAGCGCTGGGCGAAGGTGCTCGAACGGGACGGGCGGGCACACGGGCTGGATGTGCGGTTCGGGGCGGGCACCGGCGCCTCAGGCGGCCTCGGTGCCGGTCTGGCCGCGGGCATCGGCGCCCGGATCGCCTCCCGGTTCGACGTGCTGCTCGACAGCGGCCTGTCCGGTATCGATCTCGACTCCCTGATCGCGCGCGCCGATCTGATCATCACCGCCGAGGGCAGCATCGACGTCCAGACCCCGCGCGGCAAGGTGCCCGCGGAGGTCGCCCGCCGCGCCCAGCGCGCCGGGGTGCCGGTGCTCGCCATCGCCGGGTCGCTCGGCGAGGGGGCGCGCGACGTCCACGACGTCGGAATCGGCGCGATCGCGTCGATCATCCCCGTCCCGATGCGCCTCGAGGACGCCGTCGCCAACGGTCACGACCTGCTCGTCGACGCCGCCGCGCGGTCCATGCGTCTGCTGATGCTCGGCTCCGCCGTGGCGAGTCGCAGCAAGGGCCGGGCGAAGAAGCGCAAGCACCGGGCGGCGGCGTGATGCAGTTCCGCGCGCGGCCGGCCGGGGCCGAATAAGGTTCCGGTCATGCCCGAGATCGTCACCCTGACCATGAACCCGGCACTCGACGTCACGACCTTTACCGACGCGGTGGTGCCCACCCGCAAGCTCCGCTGCGACGAACCGTTCTACGACGCCGGCGGGGGAGGAGTGAACGTCGCGAAGGTCGCGCGCGTGCTCGGTGCCTCAGCCGCCGCCGTCTATCCGGCTGGTGGTGCGCGAGGTGAACAGATGAGCGGTCTGCTCGACGACGACGACGTCGAGGAACACATCGTCCCGATCACCGGGTCCACCCGAGAGTGCTTCACGGCGATCGACCGTCGCAGCGGTCAGGAATACCGTTTCGTCACACCCGGTCCCGAGCTGACGGACGAGGAGCAGGAACGCTGCCTCGCGACACTCGAGAAGGTCGCCGAAGGCGCGAAGTACGTGGTGGCGAGCGGCAGCTTCCCGCCCGGTGTACCCGGCACCTTCGTCCGACGCATCGCGGCGGCGGCGCATGAGGCCGGCGCGCGGTTCGTCCTCGACTCGTCGGGCGATGCGCTGACCAGCATCGATTCGGGTGTCTACCTCGTCAAACCGAGCCTGGACGAGTTGTGCGAGTGGACCGGGCGGGAGCTGGCCACCGACGACGAGCAGATCGCGGCCGCGCGCGAACTCGTCACCTCCGGTGTCACGGAGATCGTGGTCGTCTCGCTCGGCGCAGACGGGGCGATCATGGTGACCGCCGACGAGGCCGTGCGGGTGCCGGCCCTGGCGGCCAAGGTGCGCAGCGCCGTCGGAGCCGGCGACAGCATGGTCGCCGGACTCGTCGTCGGACTGCTGCAGGAACGATCGTTGCGGGACGCGCTTGCTCTCGGGATCGCCTGCGGCACCGCGGCACTGCTCACCGCCGGAAGCCACGTCTGCCACCGCGAGGACATCGATCGTTTCGACGCCCTCGCCCGCCTGGTCTGACGACCCGCGGCGCCGGTCCGGCGACCGCCGGTCACACTGCGCGAGACCGTGGATCCCGCAGGGTACGAACGGCTTCGGTGAGTGTCGAGTGGATGTACCCGAGTTCCGGACTCGCGATGTGCGACCAGTCCGCCGACTCGTCCGCTGCCGCATCGTCCGTCCACGCGGATGTGTCGGCGCCGGGATCGTGCCGCTGGATCCACCAGAGATTGCCGGACGGATCCGAGAACCGGGCGAGGACATCGCCGAAGAAGTCCGTAGGCCGTGTGACGATCGCCGCGCCGTACTGCGTGGCGCGTTCGAGGACGGCATCGACGTCGTGCACGTGGACCCGTACGAAGGCGGGGGTGAAGGGCCAGTCCGGTTTCCGGTCGGCGACCACGAGCACGGAGTCGCCGACCCGCACCTCCGAGTGGAGGAGGAGCCCGTCGTGGTCGAGGGTGCGCGCTTCGGGCACCTCCTCGGCCTCGAAGACGGCGACGAGGAAGTCGACGAGTTCGGTTGCTCCGTCGGAGATCAGGAAGGTGTCGACGGTGTTCGATCCGTCCGGACGGGGAGGGAGGGATTCGCGGTGATGGAGATCGGTCACGATGATCCTCGAGTTCGTAGTTCGTAGGTGACTGCCAGCCTTTCGGGTATTGCGGCCACTTGGTGGCACCAATGCGCCCGAGATCGGAGATTCCCGGCCGGGTTCGGCTGCGTGCGGCGGGTGCGACGCAGGTCCGACCCGGTGGAGGGCGCCGACTAGACTCGTCGGTTGTGGCCCACCCGATGATCGCTCCGTCCATCCTGTCCGCGGATTTCGCTCGTCTCGCCGACGAGGCGCAGGCCGTCGCCGGTGCCGACTGGCTCCACGTCGACGTCATGGACGCCCATTTCGTTCCGAACCTGACGCTCGGTCTCCCGGTCGTCGAGTCGCTGCTGAAGGCGACCGACATCCCGCTCGACTGTCACCTGATGATCGAGAACCCCGGTCGATGGGCTCCGCCCTACGCCGAAGCCGGTGCCCACAACGTCACCTTCCACGCGGAGGCGACCGACGACCCGGTCGCCGTGGCCCGCGACATCCGCGCGGCCGGCGGCAAGGCCGGGCTGTCCGTCAAGCCCGGCACCCCCATCGAGCCCTATCTCGGGATCCTGAAGGAGTTCGACACGCTGCTCGTGATGAGTGTCGAGCCGGGCTTCGGTGGTCAGTCCTTCATCCCGGACGTCCTCGACAAGGCCCGTCAGGTGCGTCGCCTGGTCGACTCGGGTGAACTGCGTCTGCTCGTCGAGATCGACGGTGGCATCAACACCGACACCATCGAGGCCGCCGCGGAAGCCGGTGTGGACTGCTTCGTCGCCGGGTCTGCCGTCTACGGCGCCGCCGATCCCGGTGAGGCGGTCCGCAAACTGCGGGCGCAGGCCGGGGCTGCGTCCCCGCACCTGACGCTCGCGCCGTGACCGCACCCGAGATCGCCGAAGCCCTCCAGTTCGCGCTCGACGCCTCGGAGGCCGTGCGGGGCACGACCAGCCCCAACCCGCCTGTCGGAGCGGTGATCCTCGACGCGGACGGCGCGGTGGCAGGTGTCGGGGCCACCGCACCACCCGGCGGTCCACACGCGGAGGTCCGGGCACTCGAGGCCGCGGGCGAACGCGCGCGCGGCGGAACCGCCGTCGTCACCCTCGAACCGTGCAACCACACCGGCCGCACCGGCCCGTGCGCGCAGGCCCTCATCGAGGCGGGGATCGCGACGGTGTACTACTCCGTCGCCGATCCGAATCCCGTCGCCGGGGGCGGCGCCGACACCCTCCGCGCCGCGGGCATCACGGTGCATCCGGGTCTCGGTGCCGAGACCGTCGCCCGCGGCCCGCTGCGGGCATGGCTGCACCGGCAACACACCGGCCGGCCGCACGTGACGTGGAAGTACGCCGCGTCGATGGACGGTCGCAGCGCGGCCGCCGACGGCACGAGCAAGTGGATCTCCGGTCCCGAGTCGCGTGCGCGCGTGCACGACCAGCGCAGCCGGCTCGACGCCATCATCGTCGGAACCGGCACCGTCCTCACCGACGACCCGTGGTTGACCGCCCGTCTGCCCGACGGCGAACTCGCGCCGCACCAGCCGCTGAGGGTCGTTATCGGTATGCGTGAGATCCCCACCTCCGCAAGAGTTCTCGATGACGCGGCGCCGACGCTGGTGTTGCGCACCCACGACATCGGGGAGGTGCTCGACGCGCTCGGCGACCGACCCGACGTACTGCTCGAAGGCGGCCCTCGGCTCGCGGGCGCCTTCCTCGCAGCGGGCTGCGTCGACCGCATCCAGGCATACCTGGCGCCCGTCGTGCTCGGAGCCGGCGAGGCCGCCGTCGAGGACGCCGGGGTGGGCACGATCTCCGACGCGCTACGGTTCCGCCGGGAACGGGTCGAGACCGTCGGCTCGGACATTCTGTTGACACTCGTCCCGGACCGGGACAACTGACACTCGTCCCGGACCGGGACAACCGACACTCGTCCCGGACCGGGACAACCGAATCGGACCCGGTCGCGGATCGGGAGCTAAGGAGCGGAACATGTTCACCGGCATAGTCGAGGAACTCGGTGAGATCGTCGCGAAGGAGGACCTCGCCGACTCGGCACGCTTCACCGTGCGCGGACCGCTGGTCACCTCCGACGCCGAGCACGGCGATTCGATCGCGGTCAACGGGGTGTGCCTGACGGTCGTCGACGTCCTCGACGGCGGGTCCTTCACCGCCGATGTAATGCAGGAGACGCTGAACCGGTCGTCGCTCGGACAGCTCACGCTCGGCAGCTCCGTCAACCTCGAACGCGCCGCCGCGCTGAACAGTCGCCTCGGCGGCCACCTCGTGCAGGGCCACGTCGACGCCACCGGAGCCGTCGTCTCCCGCACACCCTCGGAGAACTGGACTGTGGTGCGCATCTCGCTCCCGGCCGAAATCTCCCGCTACGTCGTCGAAAAGGGATCGATCACCGTCGACGGTGTCTCGTTGACGGTCTCGGGTCTCGGAGGGGAACGCGGACAGGAGTGGTTCGAGATCTCGCTCATTCCGACCACCCTGTCGCTGACGACGCTCGGCACCGCCGAGCCGGGCACCCTCGTCAACCTCGAGGTCGACGTGATCGCCAAGTACGTGGAGCGCCTGCAGAACGCGCGCTGACGCGTCGTACTGTGGAGATCGACAGTGGACGCGGAGCACGAGTCGTCCGGATACGAGAGTTGGAGTCCAGGGAAGTGACGAGGTTCGACACCATCGAGCGCGCGGTCGCCGACATCGCCGCCGGTAAGGCGGTCGTCGTGGTCGACGACGAAGACCGTGAAAACGAGGGCGACCTCATCTTCGCCGCGGAGAAGGCAACGCCGGAACTCGTGGCGTTCATGGTCCGCTACACGTCCGGGTACCTGTGCGTGCCCCTGGACGGCGAGGACTGCGACCGTCTCGGTCTGCCTCCTATGTACAGCGTCAACCAGGACAAGCACGGCACCGCCTACACGGTCACCGTCGACGCGAGGGAAGGCATCGGCACAGGTATCTCCGCGTCCGACCGCGCCGCCACCATGCGGCTGCTCGCCGACCCGAACTCCACCGCCCAGGACTTCACGCGTCCCGGTCACGTGGTGCCGCTGCGCGCCAAGGAGGGCGGCGTCCTGCGCCGGCCCGGGCACACCGAGGCCGCCGTCGACCTCGCGCGCATGGCCGACCTGCGACCGGCCGGCGTCATCTGCGAGATCGTCTCGCAGAAGGACGAAGGCGAGATGGCGCGCACCGACGAACTGCGGGTCTTCGCCGACGAACACGAACTCGCCCTGATCTCGATCGCGGATCTCATCGCGTGGCGCCGCAAGCACGAGAAGCACGTCGTGCGCGTCGCCGAGGCCCGCATCCCCACCCGGCACGGCGACTTCACGGCCGTCGGCTACCAGAGCATCTACGACGACGTCGAACACGTCGCGCTCGTCCGCGGCGACATCGCCGGCCCGGACGGCGACGGCTCCGACGTGCTCGTGCGTGTGCACTCCGAATGCCTGACCGGCGACGTCTTCGGGTCGCTGCGCTGCGACTGCGGTCCGCAGCTCGACGCCGCCCTCGAGATGGTGGCCGAGGAAGGCCGCGGCGTCGTGCTCTACATGCGCGGCCACGAGGGACGCGGCATCGGCCTGATGCACAAGCTGCAGGCTTACCAGCTGCAGGACTCCGGCTCCGATACCGTCGACGCCAACCTGCAACTCGGCCTGCCCGCCGACGCCCGCGACTACGGCATCGGCGCTCAGATCCTCGTCGACCTCGGTATCTCGTCGATGCGGCTGCTGACCAACAACCCGGCCAAGCGCGTCGGTCTCGACGGCTACGGCCTGCAGATCACCGAACGTGTCCCGATGCCGTTGCGCGCGAACCGCGAGAACATCTCGTACCTGCGCACGAAGCGCGATCGCATGGGCCACGACCTGATCGGTCTCGACGAGTTCGACGAGGGAGACGCCTGATGAGCGGCGAAGGCCTGCCCGACCTGCAGCTCGCCGACGCCGCAGGGCTGAGCCTTGCGATCGTCGCCGGCAGCTGGCACACCGAGATCTCCGACGCCCTCATCGCAGGCGCACAGCGTGTCGCCGAGCAGGCGGGTGTCACCGACGTCACCCTCGAGCGGGTCGCCGGAGCGATCGAGCTTCCCGTCGTCGCGCAGCAGCTCGCCCGCACCCACGACGCGGTCGTCGCGCTCGGCGTGGTGATCCGCGGCGGCACACCGCACTTCGAGTACGTGTGCGACGCCGTGACCTACGGCCTCACCCGGATCGCGCTCGACGAGGGCACCCCCGTGGGCAACGGTGTTCTCACCACCGACACCGAACAGCAGGCCCGCGACCGCGCCGGTCTGCCCGGCTCCGCGGAAGACAAGGGCGGCCAGGCCTGCGCGGCCGCGCTCGACACCGCCGTGACCCTGCGGCGGCTGCGGAAGGCGGCGCGTTGACCCGCGACGAGACCGGCTGGGATCTCGAGGTACGCCCGGAGAAGATGCGGCGCTGGGTCGTCGTGGCGGCAGTCGTCGTCATGGCCATCCACATCTTCGCGGCGCTCGTGCTCCGCGGGGGCGGCGACACCGGCGTGAACCTGCGGGTCGTCGACCAGATCGCGATCCTCGCCATCGGTGTCGTGCTCACCGGAGGCGTCCTGCTGTTCACCCGCCCACGGCTGCGGGCGGGTGCCGACGGCGTCTCCGTCCGCAACGTAGTCGCCGAACGACACATCCCGTGGACCGACGTGCGCGGGCTGTTCTTCGACCAGGGCGCCCCCTGGGCCCGCCTCGAACTGCCGTTCGACGAGTACGTGCCCGTCGTCGCCATCCAGGCGCGCGACGGGGAACGCGCCGTGGACGCGCTCGAGCGTTTCCGCGAACTGGAGTCCCGCTACACCGGCGGAGCCGTCAGCGACAACGACGACGGCGGAGCCGTCAGCGACAACAACGACGGCGGAGCCGTCAGGGGCGACGACTAGCCTGGACCTGTGCCCGACCCCTCGACATATCGCCCAGCCCCCGGTTCCATTCCCACGGAGCCGGGGGTCTACAAGTTCCGCGACCCGCACGGCCGGGTCGTCTACGTCGGCAAGGCGAAGAATCTCCGGTCCCGCCTGAACTCGTACTTCGCCGACATCGCCTCGCTGCATCCGCGCACCCGTCAGATGGTGACCACGGCGGGCCGGGTCGAGTGGACGGTGGTGCGCACCGAGGTCGAGGCACTCCAACTCGAGTACAACTGGATCAAGGAGTTCGATCCGCGGTTCAACGTCCGCTACCGCGACGACAAGACGTACCCGATGCTCGCGGTCACGTTGAACGAGGAATACCCCCGTCTGTTCGTCTACCGGGGGCCGCGCCGCAAGGGCGTGCGCTATTTCGGTCCCTACTCGCATGCCTGGGCGATCCGCGAGACCCTCGACCTGTTGCTGCGGGTGTTCCCGTCGCGCACGTGCTCGGCCGGGGTCTTCAAGCGGCACGCGCAGATCGGCCGCCCGTGCCTGCTCGGCTACATCGACAAATGCTCCGCGCCGTGTGTCGGACGCGTCTCCGCCGACGAACACCGCCGCATCGTCGAGGACTTCTGCGACTTCCTCGCCGGTCGCACCGACAAACTCGTCCGCGATGTCGAGAAGCGGATGCAGGCCGCCGCGGAGGAACTCGACTTCGAGACCGCAGCCCGCCTGCGCGACGATCTCGGGGCACTGCGCAAGGCACTCGAGAAGCAGGCCGTCGTGCTCGGCGACGGTACCGACGCCGACCTCGTGGCGTTCGCCGGCGACGACCTCGAGGTGGCCGTCCAGGTCTTTCACGTGCGCGGCGGTCGCGTGCGGGGTCAACGCGGCTGGGTCGTCGAGAAGTCCGGCGACGTGCTCGACCGTCCCGAGGACCGCGACATCGAAGGCGTCGAGGCCGCCGAGGGGACCGACGACGCCGAAGAACTCTCGCTGCTCGTCGAACAGTTCCTCACCCAGTTCTACGGCGAGGAGGCCGCGCTCGGCACCGACGACGCGGACGCCACCAGTGCCGTGCCGCGCGAGGTGCTCGTCCCCGCCCTGCCGCCCGACCCGGATGAGATGAGCCGCTGGCTCGGGCGTCTGCGCGGCGGTCCCGTGCGTCTGCGCATCCCGCAGCGCGGCGACAAGAAGGCACTGGCCGACACGGTCGAACGCAACGCCAAGGAAGCACTTGCCCAGCACAAGCTGCGGCGCGCGGGCGACTTCAATGCCCGATCGGCGGCGTTGCAGGGTATCCAGGACGCCCTCGACCTCGACTCGGCGCCGCTGCGTATCGAGTGTGTCGACATCAGCCACGTGCAGGGCACCGACGTCGTCGCATCGCTGGTCGTCTTCGAGGACGGACTGCCCCGCAAGTCCGACTACCGGCACTACGCCATCAAGCACGCCGCGGGCGACGGGCACTCCGACGACGTCGCCTCGATCGCCGAGGTCACCCGCCGGCGTTTCCTCCGCCACAACCGCGACCTCGCCCGACAGGCCGATTCGGACGGATCCGTTCCGGAGGGTGGCGACGGCGGGGACCTCGCGCCCGAAGCAGCACTGGACCCGGCGACGGGCCGTCCGCGCAGGTTCGCCTACCCGCCGAACCTGTTCGTCGTCGACGGTGGTGCGCCGCAGGTCGCGGCCGCGGCCGAGGTCCTCGACGAACTCGGTATCACGGATGTCGCGGTCGTCGGGCTCGCGAAGCGTCTCGAGGAGGTGTGGGTGCCGGGGGAGGAGGACCCGGTGATCCTTCCGCGCACCAGCGAGTCGCTGTACCTGCTGCAGCGTATCCGCGACGAGGCACACCGTTTCGCGATCACCTACCACCGCAGCAAGCGGTCCAAGCGCATGACCGCCTCCGCTCTCGACGGGGTTCGTGGTCTCGGCGACACCCGACGCAAGGCGCTCGTCACCCACTTCGGGTCGGTCGCGCGGCTACGCGAGGCGAGCGTCGAGGAGATCACCGCGGTGCCCGGGATCGGGCAGGCCACGGCGAAAGCCGTCCTCGAGGCGCTGCGGGGCGACGTACCGGCTCCGGCCGAGTCGCCGCAGGACACCGACGCCCCGACCGTCGCGGATGCGAGCGATCCGGCTGCGGCACCTGCGGGTGACCCGACGGCCGCGGATGCGGGCGACACGCCCGTAGGCGATGATGGCTCCGTCGGCGTGTCGGGAGTACGAGCGGAGTCGGAACAGTGACCGAAGTGGGTCGGATCCCGGGGATGGCGGACGGTTCGGAACAGGGTGTCGACGGTGAACGGCCGGCGCAGGCCGAGGTCATCGTCGTCACCGGACTGTCCGGAGCCGGACTGAGTACTGCAGCGACCGCCCTCGAGGATCTCGGGTGGTACGTCGCGGAGAACCTCCCGCCCCAGTTGGTGCTGTCGATGATCGATCTCGCGGTGCAGGCCGAACCTCCGCTGCAACGTCTCGCCGTGGTGATGGACGTGCGCAGCCGGTTGTTCACCGGCGACCTCGAACGCGTCGTCACCGATCTGGCGGCCCGCCCGGTCAACACCCGGGTGCTGTTCCTCGAAGCGGCCGACTCGGTGCTCGTCCGGCGGTTCGAGCAGGTACGCCGCAGTCATCCGCTGCAGTCCGACACGGCCGATCGCACGCTCACCGACGGCATCGCCGTCGAACGCGAGCAGCTCGCTCCCGTGAAGGCCGCGGCCGACCTCGTCATCGACACGTCCGCGCTGTCCGGGCCCGATCTGCGTCGCAAGATCGAGGCGGCCTTCGGCGACGCCACATCCGACACCATCCGGGTGACCGTGGAGTCGTTCGGCTTCAAGTACGGCCTGCCCATGGACTCCGACGTCGTGTGCGACGTGCGGTTCCTGCCGAACCCCCACTGGATCGCCGAATTGCGGCCGCACACCGGGCAGGACGCGGCGGTGCGCGACTATGTACTCTCCCGCGACGGTGCCGAGGACTATCTCGCCACCTATCACCGGCTGCTCGATCTGACGACCGCCGGTTACCGTCGGGAGGGGAAGCGCTACATGACGATTGCAGTGGGCTGCACCGGAGGGAAACACCGGAGCGTGGCGATGGCCGAGGCCCTCGCTGCACGCCTCGAGCAGGCACCGGATCTGACGGTGAACGTGGTGCACCGGGATCTGGGGCGCGAGTGAACGCCGCCGAGACTCCCGACTCCGACAGCACGCCGTACTCCGAGAGCGCTCCGAGCTCCGGGGTGGTGCCCGGCCCCGCGATCACTGCTCTCGGTGGCGGACACGGCCTGTACGCGACGCTCAGTGCCGTCCGGCGCCTCACCGACCGGGTCACCGCCGTGGTGACCGTCGCCGATGACGGAGGGTCCTCGGGACGGCTGCGCGCCGAACTCGGCGTCGTCCCACCCGGCGACCTGCGCATGGCGCTCGCAGCGCTCGCCGGCCGCGACGACGAGGTCCGGGTGTGGACCGAGACCGTCCAACACCGCTTCGGGGGCACGGGCGCCCTCGCCGGGCACTCGGTCGGCAACTTGATCCTCGCCGGGCTCGCCGAGGTCGCGGGCGACACCGTCACCGCCCTCGACATGCTCGCCCGCGTCCTCGACGTGCGCGGCCGTGTGCTGCCCATGTCGCCGATCCCGCTCGACATCGAGGCCGACGTGTCGGGACTCGAATCCGACCCGCGGGTGAGCCGCTGCATCCGGGGGCAGGTCGCGGTGGCGACCACCCCGGGCAAGGTGCGCCGGGTCCGGCTGATTCCCGCCGATCCGCCGGCCTGCCCGCCCGCGCTCGACGCGGTGTGCGAGGCCGATCTCGTGGTGCTCGGCCCGGGATCCTGGTTCTCGAGCGTCATCCCGCACGTGCTCGTCCCGGACCTGCACGAGGCGCTGGTCCACACGACGGCGCTCAAGGTCCTCGTGCTCAACCTCGCGGCGGAACCGGGGGAGACCGCAGGCTTCTCCGCGGAACGCCACCTGCACGTTCTCGCCCAGCACGCCCCCGATTTCCGTGTCGACCACGTCGTCGTGGATGCTGCCTCGGTACCGGAAGGACGCGAGCGCGAGCACCTGAGCCGGTCCGCGGCCCGATTCGGAGCGGACGTCTCGTTCGTCGACGTCGCCGAGACCGGTACGCATCGACACGACCCCGCCAAGTTGGCGGGGGCACTGGAAACATGTCTGTCCTCGCGCGGTGGAGTCCGTGCCACGCGCGGGGGTGGGAGGGAGAGCGTCTCGTGGCAATGACAGCGGAGGTCAAGGACGAGCTGAGCAGGTTGTCGGTCACCAGGATCAGCAACCGCAAGGCCGAGGTGTCCGCCCTCCTGCGCTTCGCCGGGGGATTGCACATCGTCGCCGGGCGAGTGGTCGTCGAGGCCGAGGTCGACCTCGGATCGATCGCACGTCGCCTCCGCCGCGAGATCTTCGAGCTCTACAGCTATCCCGCGGAGATTCAGGTGCTCGGCGCGGGTGGTCTGCGCAAGAGCTCCCGGTACATCGTCCGTGTCGGGAAGGACGGTGAGGCGCTGGCCCGCCGCACCGGTCTGCTCGACGGTCGCGGACGACCGGTGCGCGGACTGCCGGCACAGGTGGTCGGCGGCAGCGTCTCCGACTCCGCCGCGGCGTGGCGCGGGGCGTTTCTCGCCCACGGCTCGCTCACCGAACCGGGCCGTTCCTCGGCGCTCGAGGTGAGCTGCCCCGGCCCGGAGGCCGCCCTCGCGCTCGTCGGCGCCGCCCGCCGGCTCGGCGTCACTGCCAAGGCGCGTGAGGTGCGCGGCGCCGACCGGGTGGTGATCCGCGACGGCGAGGCCATCGGCGCGCTGCTCACCCACATGGGCGCGCAGGACACCCGGCTGGTCTGGGAGGAGCGCCGCATGCGCCGGGAGGTGCGGGCGACCGCGAACCGCCTCGCCAACTTCGACGACGCCAATCTGCGCCGGTCCGCACGCGCCGCCGTGGCGGCCGCCGCGCGGGTCGAGCGGGCGCTGGCGATCCTCGGCGCCGACGTGCCCGACCACCTCGCTGCCGCCGGCGCGCTGCGCGTGCAGCACCGTCAGGCGTCCCTCGAGGAGCTCGGCCAGCTCGCCGATCCGCCGATGACCAAGGACGCCGTCGCGGGACGGATCCGCCGCCTGCTGTCGATGGCGGATCGTCGCGCGAAGGAACTCGGGATCCCCGATACGGAGTCGGCCGTCACCGCTGAGTTGCTGGACGAGGCATAGCGGGGCAGGCTTGCAAGGGAGTTCGCGCCACGACCGGGCGGCTCCCCACAGTACGACCGAACCCCACTAGGGTGAAGGTCACACAAGTACGACCATCGGAATACTGGGCAAAGGAGCTTCATTGTGACTGTCCGCGTAGGCGTGAACGGATTCGGACGCATCGGGCGCAACTTCTTCCGGGCGGTCGAGGCACAGAAGGCACTCGGCACCACCGACATCGAGATCGTTGCCGTCAACGATCTCACCGACAACGACACCCTCGCGACGCTCCTGAAGTACGACTCGATCCTGGGGCGCCTCGACAAGGACGTGCATGTCGAGGGCGACGACATCGTCGTCGGCGATCGGAAGATCAAGGCCCTCTCGATCAAGGAGGGCCCCTCCGCTCTTCCGTGGGGCGACCTCGGTGTCGACGTCGTCGTCGAGTCCACCGGCATCTTCACCAACGCCGCCAAGGCGAAGGGGCACATCGACGCCGGCGCCAAGAAGGTCATCATCTCGGCGCCTGCCACCGACGAGGACATCACCATCGTCATGGGCGTCAACCACGACAAGTACGACGGCACGCAGAACATCATCTCCAACGCCTCGTGCACCACGAACTGCCTCGGCCCCCTCGCCAAGGTGCTGAACGACGAGTTCGGCATCGAGAAGGGCCTGATGACCACGATCCACGCGTACACCCAGGACCAGAACCTGCAGGATGGACCGCACAAGGATCTGCGTCGCGCCCGCGCTGCCGCCCTGAACATCGTCCCCACCGGCACAGGCGCCGCCAAGGCCATCGGCCTCGTGCTCCCCGAGCTGCTCGGCAAGCTCGACGGCTACGCGCTGCGCGTCCCGGTCCCGACCGGCTCGGTCACCGACCTCACCGCGACCCTCACCAAGAAGGCCACCGCCGATGAGGTCAACGCCGCACTGAAGGCTGCCGCGGAGGGTCCGCTGAAGGGCATCCTGAAGTACAACACCGATCCGATCGTGTCCTCGGACATCGTCACCGACCCGCACTCGTCGATCTTCGACGCGCCTCTGACCAAGGTCATCGACGAGCAGGTCAAGGTCGTCTCGTGGTACGACAACGAGTGGGGCTACTCGAATCGTCTTGCCGACCTCGTCGGTCTCGTCGGCAAGTCTCTTTGAAACTCGTAGAACAGGACATTTGAACAGTGGCAGTTCAGACCCTCGAGGATCTGCTCGACGCAGGTGTGGAGGGTCGGGGCGTACTCGTGCGCTCCGACCTCAACGTCCCGCTCGACGGCGACACGATCACCGACGCCGGCCGCATCCTCGCGTCCGCGCCCACCATCCGCACGCTCGCGGAGGCCGGGGCCAAGGTCGTCGTGACCGCGCACCTCGGCCGCCCCAAGGGCGAGCCGGATCCGAAGTACTCGCTCGCGCCCGTCGCAGCGAAACTCGGTGAGGTGCTCGACCGCAACGTCCAGCTCGCCTCCGACGTCGTCGGCCAGGATGCGCTGGCGCGTTCCGAAGGGCTGACCGACGGCGACATCCTCCTGCTCGAGAACGTCCGCTTCGACGCTCGCGAGACCAGCAAGGACGATGCCGAGCGGCTCGCCTTCGCCCGTGAGCTCGTCGAGCTCGTCGGCGACGACGGCGCATTCGTCTCCGACGGCTTCGGTGTCGTGCACCGCAAGCAGGCGTCGGTCTACGACGTCGCGACGCTGCTCCCGCACTACGCGGGTGGTCTCGTCGCGGCCGAGGTCGACGTGCTCGCCAAGCTCACCACCGACACCGAGCGTCCGTACGCCGTGGTGCTCGGCGGCTCGAAGGTCTCCGACAAGCTCGGGGTCATCGAGGCGCTCGCACCCAAGGTCGACACGCTCGTAATCGGTGGCGGCATGTGCTTCACCTTCCTTGCGGCACAGGGCTACTCGGTCGGCACGTCGCTGCTCGAGGAGTCGATGATCGACACCTGCAAGCAACTGCTCGAACGCTTCGGCGACGTCATCCACATCCCTCAGGACGTGGTGGTGGCCGACAAGTTCGCGGCCGACGCACAGTCGCAGACCGTCGCGGCCGACTCCATCCCCGACGGATGGATGGGCCTCGACATCGGACCGGAGTCCGTGCGGCGTTTCGCCTCGCTCCTCGGCTCGGCGAAGACGGTGTTCTGGAACGGCCCGATGGGCGTGTTCGAGTTCGAGAACTTCGCGGCGGGCACGAAGGGTGTAGCGGAAGCGATCATCGAGGCCACCGGCAAGGGCGCGTTCAGCGTCGTCGGTGGCGGCGACTCCGCTGCGGCCGTGCGGTCGCTCGGACTCGGTGAGGACCGCTTCTCCCACATCTCCACCGGTGGTGGCGCCTCCCTCGAATACCTCGAGGGCAAGGAACTGCCCGGCATCGCAGTTCTGGAGGGCTGACGGTCATGGCACGGACACCGCTCATCGCGGGCAACTGGAAGATGAACCTCAACCACCTCGAGGCCATCGCCCTGGTGCAGAAGATCGCGTTCACCCTTCCCGAGAAGTACCTCGAGAAGGTCGACGTGACGGTCATCCCGCCGTTCACCGGCATCCGCTCGGTGCAGACCCTCGTCGAGGGCGACAAGCTCGGCATCACCTACGGAGCCCAGGACATCTCGGTCCACGACTCCGGCGCCTACACCGGCGAGATCTCCGGCGCGATGCTCGCGAAGCTCGGCTGCACCTACGTGATCGTCGGGCACTCCGAGCGTCGCACCTTGCACGGTGAGACCGACGAGATCGTCCGCGACAAGACCAAGGCCGCGCTGCGGCACGGTCTCACTCCGATCGTGTGCATCGGCGAAGGACTCGACGTCCGCGAAGCCGGCAACCACGTCGAGTACAACGTCGAGCAGTTGAAGAACTCGCTCGCCGGCCTGTCCGCCGACGAGATCGCAAAGATCGTCGTCGCGTACGAGCCGGTCTGGGCCATCGGCACGGGCAAGGTCGCTTCGGCGGCCGACGCGCAGGAGGTGTGCGCCGCGGTGCGCAGTACCCTCGCCGAACTGGCCTCGCCCGAGGTCGCGGCATCGGTCCGAGTCCTGTACGGCGGGTCGGTCAACGCCAAGAACGTCGGTGAGCTCATCGCTCAGAGCGACGTCGACGGCGGTCTCGTGGGAGGCGCCTCCCTCAAGGCCGACGAATTCGCTCAGCTGTCGGCGATCGCCGCAGGCGGTCCGCTCCTCTAGAGCGACCGGCATCGGGCGGGGTGCAGGATCTCGACGAGATGCTGCACCCCGCCCGCATTTCGCCCACCCGGCGTCCCCGGCACACCCGCAGCGTCCCCACAGGACGAGCGGGTAAGCTGACGCCGACGTCGCCCACCATCCGAAGGACATCGAACACCGACATGGAACTGTTCCTGGACATCCTCCTGATCGTCACGAGCCTGTTGCTCATCCTGCTGGTGCTGCTGCACCGCGGTAAGGGCGGTGGTCTGTCCAGCCTGTTCGGTGGCGGAGTCCAGTCCAATCTCTCGGGCTCGACGGTGGCGGAGAAGAACCTCGACCGTCTCACCGTCTTCACCGGCATCATCTGGGTGATCTCGATCCTCGGCATCGGACTGCAGATCAAGTTCAGCTGATCCCCGCACGTGCACGGACGCTGCCGCGGTCGCGCCCCGGCCGCCGGGCACAGATACTGGCCGTATGACGGACACTGTGCCTGCCTCTGCTACCGAACCCCTCCGCGAGGACATTCGCCTGCTCGGCGGCATCCTCGGCAACGTCATCCGTGAGCAGGCAGGACCCGAGACCTTCGACCTGGTCGAATCGGCCCGGGTGGAGAGTTTCCGGATCCGGCGCTCCGAGATCGACCGCACCGAACTCGCCGAACGCTTCGCCGGCGTCGCCACCGACGACCTGATTCCTGTCGCCCGGGCGTTCAGCCATTTCGGTCTGCTCGCCAATCTCGCCGAGGATCTGCACCGCGAACGACGTCGAGCCCTGCACGTGCGCGCAGGCGACCCACCGCAGGACAGCAGCCTCGCCGCCACCTACGCCAAGCTCGACGCCGCCGGTCCGGGCCTCGATGCCGACACCGTGACCGACGCGCTCGCGTCGGCTCTCGTCGCCCCCGTCATCACCGCTCATCCCACCGAGACCCGCCGACGCACCGTCTTCGACGTCCAGACCGCCGTCACCGAACTCATGCGGCGCCGGGAGAGGACCGACGAACCCGCCGCGCTCGAGGAAATCGACCGCGCCCTGTACCGGCACATCCTGACCCTCTGGGACACCGCGCTCATCCGGCTCGCGCGCCTGAGGATCATCGACGAGGTCGACAACGGTCTGCGCTACTACGACCTCGCACTGTTCGACGTCGTTCCCGCCCTCAACGCCGAAGTGCGACGCGAACTCCGGCGACGCTGGCCCGACGCGGCGGTGCTCACCGAACCGCTGGTCCGGCCGGGAACCTGGATCGGCGGCGACCGCGACGGCAACCCCAACGTCGACGGCGAGGTCGTCACCACGGCCGCGAATCGCGCCTGTGAGACCGCGCTGCGGCATCACCTCACCGAACTCGCCGCGCTCGAACGCGAACTGTCGATGTCCGAACGCACCGCGACCATCAGCAGCGCCCTGAAGAAGCTCGCCGACGACTCGGGCGACGACAATCCCGCCCACAGCGACGAGCCGTACCGACGCGCCGTACACGGTATCCGCGCTCGCCTCACCGCCACCGCGGACAGGCTGCTGCCCGGCGTGGATCTGCCCCACACGGTGCGTATCCCGTGCGAGCCCTATGCCACCCCGGCCCGCCTGCACACCGACCTGAACATCGTCGACGCCTCGCTGCGCGCCGGCGGAGCGACCGTGATTGCCGACGATCGACTCGCGCACCTGCGCAGCGCCGTCGAGGTCTTCGGCTTCCACCTCGCGCCACTCGACCTGCGTCAGAATTCCGAGGTCCACGAGAACGTCGTCGCCGAACTGCTCTCCTGGGCGGGAGTGACCGACCGCTACCGCGACCTGCCGGAGGACGACAAGGTCGCGCTGCTCACCGCGGAGTTGCGGATCCGCCGCCCGCTCACCACCCCCGACGCCCACCTGTCGGACGAGACAGCCAAGGAACTGGGCATCCTGCGTGCTGCCGCCGACGTGGTCCGTCGCATCGGACCGGCCGCCATCGAGCACTACATCATCAGCATGTGCACCTCGGTGTCCGACCTGCTCGAGGTCGAGGTCCTGCTCAAGGAGGTCGGGCTGCTCGACCTCGACCGCGGCTATCCGCGCAGCACGGTGCAGGTCATCCCGCTGTTCGAGACGATCGACGACCTGCGCGGCGGTGCCGCCACGCTGACCGCCGCCCTCGCCGTGCCCGAGTTCCGCAGCCTCGTCGACGGACACGACGGACTGCAGGAGATCATGCTCGGCTACTCCGATTCCAACAAGGATGGCGGTTATCTCACCGCCAACTGGGCGCTCTACCGCGCGGAACTCGATCTCGTCGAGGCGGCGCGCACCGCCGGGATCCGGCTGCGCCTGTTCCACGGTCGCGGCGGCACCGTCGGTCGCGGTGGCGGACCGAGTTACGACGCCATCCTGGCCCAGCCTCCCGGCGCGGTCCAGGGCTCGTTGCGTCTGACCGAGCAGGGCGAGGTCATCGCCGCGAAGTACCGCGAACCGGTGCTCGCCCGCCGCAACCTCGAGGCGCTCGTCTCGGCGACCCTCGAGTCGAGCTTGCTCGATGTCGAAGGCCTCGGGAAGGACGCGCCGGAGGCCTACCGCATCCTCGACGAACTTGCCGACCTCGCTCGCGCCGCGTACAGCCGACTCGTGCACGAGACACCGGGATTCGTCGAGTACTTCACCACCGCGACGCCGGTCTCGGAGATCGGTGCCCTCAACATCGGCAGCCGTCCCGCCTCCCGTAAGCAGACGAAGGCGATCAGCGACCTGCGGGCCATCCCGTGGGTGCTCTCGTGGACCCAGAGCCGCGTGATGCTCCCCGGCTGGTACGGCACGGGAACGGCTGTGCAGGACTGGGTGGCCGGTGATCCGGACCGGTTGGCGACCCTGCAGGATCTCTACCGTCGCTGGCCGTTCTTCCGTTCGGTGCTGTCGAACATGGCGCAGGTGCTCGCCAAGTCCGATCTCGGCCTGGCCGCCCGGTACTCCGAACTCGTCGAGGACACCGAACTGCGCGAGCGGGTGTTCGGCAGCATCGTCGACGAGCACGCCCGTACAGTCGACGCCTACCGGCAGATCACGGGCTACGACTCGCTCGTCGCGGATAATCCGGCGCTCGAGCGGTCGCTGCACAACCGGTTCCCGTATCTCGAACCGCTCAACCACCTGCAGGTCGAGTTGCTGCGCCGGTTCCGTGCCGGTGAGGACACCGACCGTGTCCGGCGCGGTATCCAGATCACGATGAACGGTCTCGCCACGGCGTTGCGCAACAGCGGTTAGAAAAAATTTCTCGTCGGGCGTCGATCCGGCAGGTGTCCGTTCGTCGTGATGGTGTAGGACGAACACCACACAGACGGGAGCGACCGCCATGAAGTACATGCTGTTGATCTACGCATCCACGACCGACGAGGCCACCTGCACCGTCGAGGACTGGCAGGACTACGAGAAGGCGATGCGCGACGCGGGTGTCCTCGTGTCCGGGCACGCCCTGCAGGATCTCGTCACCGCGACGACCGTGCAGGTCGACGCGGACGGACGACGCACGGTGACCGACGGACCGTTCGGCGAGAGCCGCGAGGTGCTCGGCGGATACGACGTCATCGACGTCGGCAGCCTCGACGAGGCACTCGACTGGGCGGCACGCTGTCCCGGATCGCGGGACGGCGGCACGGTCGTCGTGCGGCCGATCGCCGACTTCGGGGACTGAGCGATGGGGGAGCCGGCCTCGGCCGTCGAGTCGGTGTTCCGCGAGGAACACGGCCGGCTCCTCGCCGCGCTCGTCCATCGCTTCGGCGACCTCGACCTCGCCGAGGAGGTCGCATCGGAGGCACTCGAGGCGGCGCTCGTGCACTGGCCGGTCGACGGTGTGCCCGAGCGTCCGGGCGCTTGGCTGCTCACCACGGCCAGGCGCCGAGCGCTGGATCGGGTGCGCCGCGACCGCGTGTATGCGACGCGACTGGCGGAACTCGCCGTCGACACCGAACGTCGCGCGTCGTACGAACCGCCCGATGCCGGAGAACTGACGGACGACCGCCTCGAACTGTTCTTCACGTGCGCCCACCCCGCCCTCGCGGCGGACGACCGCGTCGCGCTGATCCTGCGCTGCCTCGGTGGTCTCACGACGAACGAGGTCGCGCGGGCCTTCCTCGTCCCGTCGCCGACGATGGCCCAGCGGATCGTGCGGGCCAAGAAGAAGATCCGCGGTGCCCGCATCCCGTTCCGGGTACCCGGACCGGACGAGCTGCCGGAGCGCCTGCCGGTGGTGCTCGCGGCGCTGTACTCGATCTTCACCGAGGGCTATGCCGCGAGCAGCGGTGAACATCTGCAACGCCTCGCCCTCGCAGAGGAGGCGGTCCGCCTCACCCGCATCCTGCACCGTCTGATGCCGACGGAACGGGAGGTGAGCGGGTTGCTCGCGCTGATGCTGCTCGTCCATGCCCGCCGGGACGCACGCACCGCCCCGACCGGCGCCGTCATGCTGCTCGACGTGCAGGACCGCACCCGATGGGACCGCGCGATGATCGAGGAGGGCAGCGCATTGGTGGTCGCCGCACTCACCGGACGACCACCCGGCCCGTACGGGGTGCAGGCCGCGATAGCCGCGTTGCACGACGAGGCGAGCGACGTCGACAGCACCGACTGGCCGCAGATCGTCGCCCTCTACGACGTACTGACCGCCCTGAGCCCGTCACCGATCGTCGCACTGAACCGCGCCGTGGCGGTCGCGATGCGCGACGGGCCCGCGGCCGGACTCGAACTCCTCGACGGACTCGCCGACGAGCCGAGTATCCGCGACTACGGACCGTACGTGGTGGCACGAGCCGAGTTGCTGGTTCGGGTCGGCCGGAAAGGTGAAGCGGCCGAAGCGTATCGGCGGGCGCTCGAGCTCGCCGGTACCGAACCCGAGCGACGCCACCTCAGGGCGAGGTCGGCGGAGCTGTCGCGTTCACGGGAGTTGTGACCGACCCCGGTGCGCCGAGACCTCCGATGGGGGCGGAGCGGCGCGGTCCGGCGGTTCGTATGGCCGGATACCTCGAGGTCGTAGCGCTTCGGCGTGTACCACTCCGGATCGACCCAGTGCGGATTCCGTAGCCGGGTCGCCAGACCGTCCTCCCGGAGCTCGACGCTCTCGTGGATCTTCAGTTCTTCGGGCGATCGTGCCCCGCCGAGGATCTCACGAGTTCCTCGCCCGATGAGCCACCAGATGCGGCTCATCCGGGTCGGCGTCGCCGTCGCGCTCGTCTGTTCCGGCAGTCCTCGAATCCACCGCCGACGTCGGAGTGGACGCCCGTGAACCAGACCTCCTCGATCCGGTCGTTGGCGACCTCGTCCACCTTGTACGGCCTGCGGTACTCGTCGATGGAGATTTCCGGTGGTGCTCGTCGGGCGGATCACTGCAGCGAAAGGCGCCGGTCAGCGGTATTCGTCGACCAGGTCGAGGTAGTCGTCCCACAACGGCGGGCGGGTGCCGGCCAGTGCTGCGTCGAGGCGGTCGAGGTAGTACTGCCACCCCGGCCCGATCTCTCCGGCCTCCGAGCGCGGGACGTGCCGGTGTGTGAACTCGAGGGTGGTGACCTTCCCGACCTGACGCAGCACCACCTCGAGCTGCCACCCGTCCACGTCGACGGCGAATCCCTCGGGGGGAGAACACCGGAGGATGTCGACGTAGGTGGTGGCCGAATCGTGGTCGTCCGTCATGGTCAGGAGCACACGGCCCGTAGCGGGGTCGCCGATGTACGTGCCGTACCAACGGCCCAGCTTCTCCGAATCGGTGAGTGCCGCCCAGACCTCACCGATCGGGAGCAGGAAGTTGCGGTGGTATATCAACCGCACCAGCGACGAGTCGCTCGGGCAATCGCGCTCCGGGCTCACTTCGCCTGTGATCGTCCTCGGCGTGCTCATCACGGCTCCTCTCGATGGGCGCTCGCCTTATCGAAATTGTCCTGCATCCGGCTGTCGGTGCGGTCCGTTTCACCGCGATGGGTCCTCCCGCTGTGTAGTGCGCTGCTCGAATCCGTTCACAGGATCGTCCCGATCCGGCACGGCGGGGTGAACCGTCGGTACAGGGACGAGATCCTCGAACTCGGATGGCGGCAGTCGTGGAGGTCGTTGTCCGGCACTTCGGTCCTCACGGATACCGGTTCACCGACGACGGGAGCCTCTGCGATCCTCACCAGCCCAGTGGCGAATGCCGCCACCGGCACCGCCACGCTGATCACGAGCATGCACCACAACGTGACAGTGTGCAGACGGCGGCGGGAACGAGCCTCGGTGCCGCCGAGACGTGTCTCCGCTGTGGCGCGGAGGGGGACGACATATCCGTGGCGGATCAGCCCCTCCCAGGGCCACTGCCGCTCCGGGTCGGTCGGTACGCGACGTTCGAGCGGTGCGCACACGAGCGTCCGGCCGTTCCGTGTCGGTGATGTGCAATCGCGAAGGCGTCGCATTGCGCAGTCCGGCAGGTGCCGTGTCCGAGGCCGGCGCAAGAACGTCGGCGCGACGCTCGTCGCCGGGACGATCAGCAGGAGCATCGTCCCGGTCTCGGAGTGCCTCCAGGACGGACGCGAACCGGTTGCTCTCCCTCTTCTGCAACATGATTCCCACACCGTCGCACCGATCGGCCGTGTTCGAATCCTGCACGCCCCGGGCGCGGACGGCACGGGTAGCGCGCTACCCGATTTCCGTGGATCGCTCCACCGGTCCGTGCGACCCGCCGGACGATCCGGACGACATTCCGCAATCGTTCCACGACATCTCGTACGCTGCACCACGGCAACGACGAGGGGGCGACGTGGACGACCCGCAGCACGGGTACTGGAACAGGCGGCGTTTTCTCGCCGGGACGGCCGCGACGATGGCGGCGTTGATCGGCACCGCAGGGGTGCTCGCGAGCGAAGCCGACGCGAGTCCGCTGAACGAGACGCCGCCCGTACGCGACACGATCAACGGGGTGCTCGCGTTCGTCGCACCCGGCAACGACCCGTACTCGCACCAACAGGGCGTGTGGACCGACCGGCCCGGCGGCGTCACCGCCGGCACCGCGGAATCCCTCGAGCGAACCCTGGACCAGGCCTCGCCGATGCCGCTGCTCGGACCCGAGGCGGGCAACCTGCCCGGCGCCGCGGCGATCGCGGTGCTGCTCAACACTTTCGGTGTCACCGCCGACCCGCGTTCGGTGAGTGGTCCGTTCGCAGCGCCGTTCGCGAACCTGAGTCATGCCGCGAAGGCGCAGGTCTTCGAATGGCTCGACACCGACCCGCGTTTCGAAGGTCTGGTGCTGAAATTCGTGGTCAACGCGATTCCCACGCTGGCGGCCTTCGCGGCGTTCTCGGAGGTCTCCGCGTACAACCGTACTCGGCGCGAGCTCACGGGGCGGCCGGTCGGCTGGGAGTTGAGCCGCTATGCAGGGCCGAGTGACGGGTGGGACGAGTTCCTGGGCTACTACGGCGAAATCGACGAGGTGGAGGGATAGATGACCGACGTCATCGTCATCGGCGCCGGGGGTGGCGGACCCGTCGTGGCCAAGGAACTCGCGGCGCGCGGGCTCGACGTGCTCGTTCTCGAAGCAGGTCCCCGCTTCGCCGACCCGGAGAACGAGTGGACCCATTTCGAGGACGACCTCAACAATCCGATCACCGGGCTGTTCCGCCACGGACCGGGAGACCGCTCGGGCACGCCGTGGCTCCGAGATCTGCCTCAGAATTCGTTCGTGTGGCAGGTATCCGGCGTCGGTGGCACCACGCTCCACTTCTTCGGCAACTCGCCGCGGGCGGCACCCGGCGTATTCTCCGGATACGACGGCGCCGACCGCGACATGTACGACACGGCGCACCTCTTCCCCTTCGGATACGACGAACTGCGTCCCTACTACGAGTGGGTGGAGGCCACGCTGCCGGTGCAGACTGCCCCGATGGGCGCCAAGGAGCAGTTGTTCCTGCGGGGAGCAGCGGCCATGGGTCTGCCACACCAGACCTCGCTCGATACCACCGTGGCCGCCCACCGCGCACAGCAGAACGCGATCCTCCAACCCGGTGGTACCGCCGGCCGCACCCGCGACCGTGCGCGTCTGCACCATCCCGAAGCGCGGGGCTGCACGATGTGCGGGCACTGCTATCAGGGCTGTTATCTGCCGCTGGGGGCGCCGCGGAATCTCAAGGCCAGACGCTCCACCGACAATTCGTACGTGCCGATGATGCTCACCGCGGACGCGTGGTCACCCCAGGGGCGTGCCGTCACCCTGATCGCCGATGCAGTGGTCTTCGAGATCCTCGTCGAGGAGGTGAACGGGGAGACCGTGGCGCGCGGAGTGCGGTTCACGACGGGAGAGGACGAGCACGAAGCGACCGCCCCGGTGGTGGTGCTGGCGGCCGGGTGCATCGAGAGCCCACGATTGTGGCTGAACTCGGTGCTGCCGAATCCGAACGGCTGGGTCGGCCGGGGCCTCACCGACCACCACATGGACGCGGTCTTCGGCGTCTTCGACGAGTACACCGGGCAGACGCGCGGCCCGGGTTCCAACGCGCGCGTCGATCTGCCCGGCTACGGCGGGATCGAGCAGGTCGGCCTGCCCCCGGCATTGATCGCGTACGCGCTGAACTTCAGCGACTCCGGCATCCACGGGTACGGACGTGCCGGAGGCGTCGTCGATTCCGCGGGGGCCGACAGCGTGGGGAGGCTCGTCGGACGCGACCTGCTCGATACGATGGCCGACGCCGACCGGGTCCTCGCGGCGCTCGTCATCTCGGACGACGACGTCGAACCGGACAACCGCGTGACGCTTTCGCCGATCCTGTACCCGGACGAAGCAGGTCTGGCGCCGCGGGTGACCGTGCAGCATCGTCGGCGCTCGGCGCGTACCCGCCGCAATCGTGACCACGCGACCCGCAAGGCCGTCGAGTTGATGAGAGCGGCGGGCGCGAAGAGGGTGCATCGCTGCGACTGGCCACCGCTGATCCTGCACTCGCAGTCGAGCATGCGGATGGGAGTGAGCGACCGGGATTCGGTGCTCGACGCCGACGCGGAGGCCCGGTGGGTGAAGAGACTGTTCGTCGCCGACAACTCGGCGCTCGCCAACAGTCTCGGAGGTCCGAACCCGACGTTGACGACGCAGGCGATCGCCACCCGCACGGCCGAGAAGATCTTCGCGAAGTACTTCGACGGTGACCCCTGGGTGGCACGGGAGAACCCGGTGTCGTCGATCGACGACCGCGTCACCGCCGCGGTGATCGAACGGGGTATCTGACCGCTCGATCCCGGATCGGACCGGCCGATTTCGTCCCGAGTGGAACCGTCGGGCGTCCCGGCGCGTCGAACGAGACAGAGGGCCGTGACGACAACGGTCCACGACGGGAGGAGCTCACCGGCATGGACCCACGAACGGTGCGATGTGTCCCGGGCCGATCACCGTTGCGCGCACTGCGCTCGACGGCAGGTCCGCGATCGATGAATCGGATGCGGTGTGTGCGAACCGGTGTCGACGACGGCGACACCGCCGGTACTTCGGAGGGGCGCCGTGTGGAGACGGACGACGCCGACGATCCCGACTTCGACGGCGCGGGCGCATGACGGCCGGATCGCCGATCACGGCGTCGGACTCCCGACGCTCCGCCCGGTCACTGCGCCGGGAGTTGCTCTGCGGCAGCCGGATCGAGGAACCACACGGTGCGTTCGGTGCCGTGGGCGCCCGCGGACGGGAAGTCCTCCGGTGCGGCACCGCCCACGGCCGCCGCGACGGCCTCCGCCTTGGCGGCACCGGTGACCAGCAACCAGACCTGCCGCGCCCGCTGCACGGCGGGCAGCGTCAGCGTCACCCGGGCCGGCGGCGGCTTCGGGGAGTCGTCGACACCCACCACGAAACGCTCCGACTCGCGCACCGCGTCGGTGTGGGGGAACAGCGAATTGATGTGTCCCTCACCGCCCATGCCGAGCAGGTGCACGTCGAAGACCGGCACGGTGCCGTCGGGGGAGTGCGCCGCGAGGAGTTCGGCGTACCGCTGGGCCGAGTCCTCCGGTGTGCTGCACCCGTCCTCGCCGAGCGCCGGCATGGTGTGGATGCGTGCCGGGTCGATCGGCACGTGGTCGAGCAGAGCCCCACGGGCCTGCACCTCGTTGCGATCCGGATCGCCGGGCGGCAGGAAACGCTCGTCGCCGAAGTAGACGTTCACCGCCGACCAGTCGATGGCGCCCTGGTCGCGACGCACGTGCTCGAGCATCGCGATACCGGTACCGCCGCCGGTGAGCACGACGTGGGCCTGCACCCGCTCGCGCTGCGCGGCGACGACGGCATCGACGAAGGCGGACGCCGCGGCGCGGGCGACCTCGTCGGCGTCGGCGAAACGCCGGATCTCGGACGGAGTGCGGGCCGTGTCAGACATAATCCACCTTCGGCAGGGCCGACAACGCGGCTTCGTAGACTTCGTCGGGATCGAGGCGACGCAGTTCCTCGGCGAGACATTCGGCCGAGTTCCGGCGCGCCAGGCTGATCAGCGAATCGGGCTTGTGGGTGCGTTCGAGGGTCGCCACGCGACCTTCCTGCGGGCGTTCCAGGGCGATCGTCTGCGACGCCGTGCGCAGTTCCACCCTCAGCTCGCCGACGGATCGCTCGACGGGGCAGTCGAGACGGCTCGCGAGCCACCCCGCGATCAGATCGACGGCCGGTTCGGTCCGCAGCCCCGACACGCGTGCCGAGAGCACTGGCTCGTAGGGCGGCTGATCGAGTGCCGAGACCAGCAGCGCCCGCCAGTAGGTGATGCGGGCCCAGGCCAGATCCGTGTCGCCCGGCCGGTAACCGGACAGGCGGGTCGCGAGATCGGCACGCGGGTCGTCGGAGTTGGTCACGTCGGTGATGCGGCGGACGGCGAGACGACCCACCGGGTCCTCGGCCGGGACCGCGGGGGCCTGGTTGGGCCACCACGCGACGACGGGGGTGTCCGGAAGGAGGAAAGGCACCACGACCGATTCCTGATGTTCACCGAGTTCGCCGTGCAGGGCGAGGATCAATGCCTCGGAGGCACCCGCTTCACCGGCGACCCGGATCTCCGCGTCGAGCCGCGACGGACCGTCCTGTCGTCCGCGACCGACGACGATGACGCGGCAGGGATGTTCCTTCGACGCCTCGGTGGCGGCCGTGATCGCGGCGTCGAGGCCTCGCGCGTCGCCGGCGCACACGATAAACGTGAGAACACGGCCCTGCGTGACCATTCCACTCGACCGTCGCAGCTCCACCAGCTTGCGACTGATGGCATTCGCGGAGGTGTTGCGCAACTGGAGCCTCACGGACGCCTCCATTCCCGGCCGGTACGCCGCAGCATCTCGTCGGCCGATTGCGGACCCCAGGTGCCGGACTCGTAGGGTTCCGGTCGCCCGTTCGCCGCCCAGTGCTCGAGCACCGGATCGAGGATCTTCCAGGACAATTCGACTTCCTCGTCCACCGGGAACAGTGACGGGACGCCGAGGAGCACATCGAGGATCAGGCGCTCGTAGGCCTCGGGGGAGGAGACCGTGAATGCCTGGCCGTAACTGAAGTCCATGTTCACGTCCCGGACCTCCATCTCGGAGCCGGGCACCTTCGACCCGAAGCGCATCGTGATGCCCTCGTCGGGCTGCACGCGGATCACCAACGCGTTCTGACCGAGCTCCTCGGTCATGGTCTTGTCGAACGGCAGGTGCGGGGCCCGCTTGAAGACCACCGCGATCTCGGTGACGCGGCGGCCGAGGCGCTTGCCGGTGCGCAGGTAGAAGGGCACACCCGCCCAGCGGCGGGTGTCGACCTCGAGGGTGATGGCCGCGTACGTCTCGGTGGTCGAATCCGCCGCGAAACCCTTCTCCTCGAGCAGTCCGACGACCTTCTCGCCGCCCTGCCAGCCGGATGCGTACTGGCCGCGCGCGGTGGTCTCGTCGAACGGCTCCGCCGGCCGGGTCGCCGACAGCACCTTGATCTTCTCCGCGTGCAGCTCCGACGCCGCGAAGCTCACCGGTTCCTCCATCGCGGTGAATGCGAGCAGCTGCAGGAGATGGTTCTGGATGACGTCGCGGGCCGCGCCGATGCCGTCGTAGTAGCCGGCGCGACCACCGAGGCCGATGTCCTCGGCCATCGTGATCTGCACGTGGTCGACGTAGTGCGCGTTCCACACCGGCTCGAACATCTGGTTCGCGAAACGCAACGCGAGGATGTTCTGGACCGTCTCCTTGCCGAGATAGTGATCGATGCGGAAGACGGATTCCTCGGAGAACACCTCACCGACAACCGAATTGAGCTCGCGCGCACTCTCGAGGTCGTGCCCGAACGGCTTCTCGATCACGACGCGGCTCCACGAGCCGCCGCGTTCCGCGGCCAGACCCGAACGCGACAGCTGCCCGCACACCACGGGGAAGGCGTCCGGGGGAACCGACAGGTAGAACGCGTGGTTGCCACCCGTACCGCGTTCGCGGTCGAGCTTCTCGAGGGTCGTCGCGAGCTCCGCGAACGCCGCATCGTCGTCGAAGGTGCCCTGCACGAAGCGGATCCCCTCCGCGAGGCGCTGCCAGACCTCCTCGCGAAAGGGGGTACGCGAATGCTCACGCACCGCGTCGTGGACCACCTGACCGAAGTCCTCGTCGGCCCAATCCCTCCGGGCGAAACCGACGAGCGCGAATCCGGGCGGCAGGAGGCCGCGGTTGGCGAGATCGTAGACGGCGGGCATCAACTTGCGCCGGGCCAGATCGCCGGTCACGCCGAAGATCACCAGCGCGCACGGGCCGGCGATACGGGGCAGTCTGCGATCTCTGTTGTCCCGGAGCGGATTCACCCACTCCGCCGCACCGGATTCGGGCACGTTCAGCCCTCCGCGCCCGGCGCGTGAGCCGCGAGCTGTTCCGCCGTCGCCGCGAGCAGGTCCTTCCACGCCACGACGAACTTCTCCACACCCTCGTCCTCGAGCTTGCGGAAGACGTCGGGAAGATCCACACCGACCGATGCCAGCGCGTCGAAGACCTGCTGGGAGGAGGCGATGTTGCGGGTGACGGTGTCGCCCGTGACCTCCCCGTGGTCGGCGACGGCCTCGAGGGTCTTCTCCGGCATCGTGTTCACGGTGTTCGGCGCGACCAACTCGGTGACGTAGAGGGTGTCGGGGTAATCGGGGTTCTTCACACCCGTCGACGCCCACAACGCACGCTGGGGAACGGCACCCGCCTCGGCGAGCTGCTCGAACCGCGTCCCGCCCTCGAACGCGCGCTGGTACGCGCCGTACGCGAGCCGCGCGTTGGCGAGACCGGCCTTGCCACGCAGAGCCAGCGCCCGGTCGGTGCCGATCTCCTCGAGGCGCGGGTCGATCTCGGTGTCGACACGCGAGACGAAGAACGACGCGACCGAGCGGATCTTCGACAGGTCGTGACCGGATGCCTTCGCCGCGGTCAGGCCGTCGAGGTAGGCCTCGATGACCCGCTCGTAGCGCTCGACCGAGAAGATCAGCGTGACGTTGACGCTGACACCCTCACCGATCACCCGGGCGATGGCCGGCAGACCCGCCATCGTCGCCGGGATCTTGATGAACAGGTTCGGGCGGTCGACGATGCGCCACAGCTCGAGGGCCTGCTGGACGGTCTCGTCCGTCTTGTGCGCCAGACGCGGGTCGACCTCGATCGACACCCGTCCGTCGAGGCCGTCCGTGGCCTCGAACACCGGCGCGAGGACGTCGCAGGCCGCGCGCACGTCGTCGGTGGTGACGGTGCGGATCGCCTCGGTGGCGTCGGCACCGGCGGCGGCGAGATCGCGGATCTGCGCGTCGTAGGCATGGCCCTTCGACAGGGCGGCTTGGAAGATCGACGGATTGGTCGTCACACCCACGACACTGCGGGTCGCGACGAGCTCGGCGAGCTTGCCGGAGTCGATGAGGTCGCGGGACAGGTCGTCCAGCCACACCGAGACACCCTGGGCGGACAGTTCGGCCAGCGCAGCGTTCTGCGTGGAGGTCTGCTGGGTCATCGGATCATCCCTTCACTCGGGTCAGCGAGCGACGCGCGGCGTCGACGACGGCCTCGGCAGTGATGCCGAACTCGCGGTACAGGGTCTTGTAATCGGCGGAGGCGCCGTAGTGCTCGAGCGAGACCGGCTCACCGGCGTCGCCGATGAGGCGGTACCACGGCATCGCGAGACCGGCCTCGACGGACACGCGGGCGCGCACCGACGGGGGCAGCACCTCGTCGCGGTAGGCCTGGTCCTGCTCGAGGAACCGGTCGAGCACCGGCACGGAGACGACGCGGGTGGGCACACCGTCGGCCTCGAGGGTCTCGCGGGCGGCAACGGCGAGCTGGACCTCGGAACCGGTCGCGAGGATCACGACCTCCGGGGTGCCCGACGAGGCCTCGGCCAGGATGTAGGCACCGCGGGCGACACCCTCGGCGGCCTTCTCCCGCGTGCCCTCGAGCACCGGCACGTTCTGACGGGTCAGCGCCAGAGCGGTCGGGCCGGTGCGGTTCTCCAACGCGGCCTTCCACGCGAACGACGTCTCGTTGGCGTCGGCCGGGCGGATCACGGCGAGATTCGGGATCGCGCGCAGCGCCGCGAGGTGCTCGATCGGCTGGTGCGTCGGGCCGTCCTCACCGAGACCGATCGAATCGTGCGTCCACACGTAGATCGCCGGGGTCTGCATGAGGGCCGCGAGACGCACCGCGGGCCGCATGTAGTCGGAGAAGACGAGGAAGGTGCCGCCGTAGGGGCGGGTCGGGCCGTGCAGGGCGATGCCGTTGAGGATCGATCCCATCGCGTGTTCGCGGACGCCGAAGTGCAGGGTGCGTCCGTAGGGCTGCGCGTTCCAGTCCTTCGTGGAGATCGACTCGGGACCGAAGGAGTCGGAACCGGGAATCGTCGTGTTGTTGCTGCCGGCGAGGTCGGCGGAACCGCCCCACAGCTCGGGCAGTACCGGTCCGAGCGCGGCGAGGGCCTTGCCGGACGCCGAGCGGGTCGCGGGACCGCTCTCGGTGGGCTCGTAGGTCGGCAGTGCGTCGACCCAGCCCTCCGGGAACTCACCGGCGTGCAGGCGGTCGAACAGTTCCTTGCGCTGCGGCTCGCGGGCGGCCCACGCGTCGAAGTCGGCCTGCCATGCGGCGCGTGCCTCGGTGCCGCGCGTCACGACACGCCGGGCGTGCTCGATCACGGCCGGGTCGACGTCGAAGTTCTTCTCGGGGTCGAAGCCGAGGATCTTCTTGATCTCGGCGACCTCGTCGACGCCGAGCGCGGCACCGTGCGCGTCGCCGCTGTTCATCTTCGTCGGCGCCGGGTAGCCGATGATCGTGCGGACGGAGATGAAGGACGGACGGTCGGTGACCGCCTTCGCGGCCTCGACGGCCTCGAGCAGGGCGGTGACGTTCTCGCCGCCCTCGACGGTCTGCACGTGCCAGCCGTATGCCTCGTAGCGCTTGGAGACGTCCTCACCGAGAGCGATCGCGGTGTCGTGCTCGATGGAGATCTTGTTGTCGTCGTAGAAGACGATCAGGTTGCCGAGCTGCTGGACACCGGCGAGCGAGGACGCCTCGGAGGTCACGCCCTCCTCGATGTCGCCGTCGGACGCGATCACATAGACGTAGTGGTCGAACGGGCTCGAGCCGGCGGGCGCCTCGGGATCGAGCAGACCGCGCTCGCGGCGGGCGGCCATCGCCATGCCCACGGCGGAGGCCAGACCCTGACCCAGTGGGCCGGTGGTCATCTCGACGCCGGCGGTGTGGCCGTACTCGGGGTGGCCCGGGGTGAGCGAACCCCACGTGCGCAGCGCTTCGAGGTCGGCGAGCTCGAGTCCGTAGCCGGACAGGTACAGCTGGGTGTACAGCGTCAGGCTCGAATGTCCGCACGAGAGCACGAAGCGGTCGCGGCCGACCCACTCGGGGTCGGTCGGATCGTGGCGCATCACACGCTGGAAAAGGGTGTACGCGAGGGGAGCGAGGCTCATCGCGGTACCGGGATGCCCGTTTCCGACCTTCTGCACGGCGTCGGCGGCGAGCACGCGCGCGGTGTCGACGGCCTTGGTGTCCAGGTCGGTCCAGTCGGCAGGATGCGCAGGCTGGGTGAGGGTGCGGATCTCGTCTGTGATCGACACGAGCTTGAAGTCTCCTGACATGGGTGTACGGGGTCCCGGCGGGTGGAAGTCGGCCCGCGCGCTACTTCAGACTAATGCGCTGCTCCGAACGGGTCGATTCGGTCCGGGCAACGGTCCGGTCTACCATCGTTCGTAGTAGAGGAGCGTCCGGAACCGGGCGACCGTGAACGGGCGAAACGAAGGTGCGGATCCGCGTGGGACAAGGAGACAGTGTGCGGGCAGGGCGACGGCCGGGAGGACACGGCTTCGGCGCCCCCGAAGCGCCGAGCGCCCCGCGCCCCGACACCGCGTGGGGCCGGATCTCCGGCACCGTCCTCGCCTACATAGCGTTGACCAAGCCGCGGGTGATCGAACTCCTGCTGGTCGCGACCATTCCCGCGATGCTGTTCGCCGACCGCGGCAACGTCGACATCGTGCTCATCCTGAGCACCCTGTTCGGCGGCTGGATGGGTGCGGCGAGCGCCAACTCGCTCAACTGCGTCGTCGACGCCGACATCGACAAGGTGATGAAACGCACGGCGTTGCGTCCGCTCGCCCGGCAGACGGTGCCGACACGCAACGCCCTCGTCTTCGGCATGCTGCTCGGCATCGCGTCCTTCGCGTGGTTGTGGTGGCGCGCCAACCTGTTGGCCGGACTGCTGGTCGTGGCGACGATCGCGTTCTACGTGCTCGTGTACACGATGGTGCTCAAACGCCGGACCTGGCAGAACGTGGTCTGGGGCGGGGCTGCCGGATGTATGCCCGTGATGGTCGGCTGGGCCGCCGTGACGGGTTCGCTGAGCTGGGAACCCATCGTGTTGTTCCTGGTCATCTTCTTCTGGACGCCGCCGCACACCTGGGCGCTCGCGATGCGTTACAAGGAGGACTACAAGGCAGCCGGCGTGCCGATGTTGCCGGTCATCGCCACCGAGCAGCACGTCACGAAGCAGATCGTGCTCTACACCTGGGCGACCGTGATCGCGACGCTGGTGATCGTCCCGGCCGCCGGTGTGATCTACGCGGCCGTCGCGCTGCTCGCGGGCGCCTGGTTCCTGATCGTCGCGCACCAGCTGTTCAACAGTGTGCGCGGCGGGGCGTCGGTCAAGCCGCTCAAGCTGTTCCTCCAGTCCAACAACTACCTCGCGGTGGTGTGCCTGGGCCTGGCGATCGACTCCGTGCTCGCACTGCCGACGATCGGCTCGTACTTCTGATCCACGCTTCACGACGAACGCCCCGGCCGAGCGGCCGGGGCGTTCGTCGTGCCGGGTCCGGAGATCACGGGATCAGGACGATCGATCCGGTGGTCCGGCGTCCTTCGAGATCGGCGTGGGCGCGGGCGGCCTCGGCGAGGGGATAGCTCGCTCCCACGCGGAGCTTCAGCGACCCGTCGGCGAGCGCCCCGAGCACGTCGCCCGCCCGCCACAGCAGCTCCTCGCGGTCTCGGGTGTAGTGCACGAGGGTCGGCCGCGTGACGAACAGCGAACCCGCCGGGTTCAGCCGCTGCAGGTCGAAGGGCGGGACGGGTCCGCTCGCGGCACCGAACAGCGCGACCGTGCCGCGCACACGGACGGACGCGAGCGACGCCTCGAAGGTCGCGGCACCGACACCGTCGTAGGCTGCGGCCACCCCCTCGCCGTCGGTGAGCTCGCGCACCTTCTCGGCGAGGTCGTCGCCGTAGCGCAGCACCTCCGCGGCGCCGGCCTCCCGCGACAGGGCCTCCTTCTCGTCGGAGGACACGGTGGTGATCACCCGCACGCCCTTCGCGACGGCGAGTTGCGTCAGGATCAGCCCCACACCACCGGCACCTGCGTGGACGAGCACCGTCTCGCCGGGCTGTGCCGGGTGGACGGAGTTCAGCAGGTAGTGCGCGGTCATGCCCTGCAGGAGGACCGAGGCGGCCTGCTCGGCCGGCACCGAGTCCGGGACCGGCACGGCGACCTGCTCGCGGACGCGGACCAGTTCGGCGTACGAGCCGGGTGCCTCGCACCACGACACTCGGTCGCCTACCGCCGTGTCCCGCACACCCTCGCCGAGGGCGACGACCGTGCCCGTGCCCTCCGAGCCCGGGATGTACGGCAGCTCCGTGCCGTAGAGGCCGGTGCGGAAGTAGGTGTCGATGAAGTTGACGCCGATCGCGTCGGTGCGAACCAGCAGCTCACCCGGTCCGGGCGAGGGGTCGGGTCGTTCGACGGGGACGAGGACGTCGGGGCCTCCGTGCTGTGCCACTTCGATTGCGTGCATAGCGCTCACAGTATTCTGCAGACATGAGCGTCGAAACACAGGTCGTGGCCGCACCGGCCGACATCGTCTCGTCCATCCGCAGCTTCGTCGCCGAGCACGGAGGTTCCGGGAAGGCCGTGCTGCAGCCGATCGGTCTGTCCGGCGTCCGGATCACCGTGGTCGCCGCCGACGGCACCCTCGGCGACCGCGTCGCGAAGGACCTCCCGACGGCGCGCGCCATCGTCGAGGAGATCCCCGACGTCACCGTCTCCGAGTGGGACCGCGAGGTCACCAGCATCGCCAACCCGCAGAAGGGTCACTGGGCGAAGATGGCCGGTTGGGTGGCACGTCAGACGAAGTTCCCCAAGGCCCGCAACGAGCGCTGACCGCCCGACATCCGTACGACGACACGCGGCCCCTTCCCGGAAGTCCGGGGAGGGGCCGCGTCGTCGAACGGTCAGGCCGGAACGGGCTCGCGATCCGGTGCGGTCGTGCGCGTCCGTCCGGCCGCCCAGACCGCGGCGGTCGCCGCCGTGCACAGTCCGGCGCCGGCGACGTGGAAGACGACCAGCACGGCAGGCACGTCCGTCCAGAACTGGACGAGGCCGATGCCGGCCTGTGCGACCACCAGGGCCAGGACGACCTTCAGACGCAGCGTGACGGCTCGGGGTGCATGGACCGCGTAGACGGCGAAGGTGAGGCCGATCAGCAGCGCGAGATAGCCGATGAGCGCTTCGGCGTGCAGGTGGACGAGATTGGTGATGTCGAGCGCGAGGCGCGGGACGGGTCTGTCGACGCTCTTGTCTCCGGCGTGCGGGCCGGCGCCGGTGACCATCGTGCCGAGCACGAGGACCACGGCGAGCGCGACACCCGACAAGGCGGTGAGCCGGCGCAGCGGCTGGGGCAATACCTGCACCACCGTGCCGTCGTCCGGCTCGCTCACCTTCGCGTAGAGCACTGTCGCCAGCCACACCATGAGCATCGATGCGAGCAGGTGGATCGCGACCGTCCACCAGGCGAGACCGGCCAGGACGGTGATGCCGCCGATGATCGCCTGCAGCACGGTGCCTGCCGGCATCAACCACGCCCAGGCGATGACCTCCTTGCGGCGCCGCGCACGGGTGACGGCCAGGACGATCGCGGCTGCGACGGCCACGACCACGAAGGTCAGCAGCCGGTTGCCGAACTCGACCACCTGGTGCAGGGTGTTCACCCCGCTCGACACACCCACCGGGACCAGCGACCCGGGGAAGCACTGCGGCCAGGTCGGGCAACCCAGTCCGGAGGCGGTGACGCGGACGACCGAGCCGGTCACTGCGATGCCGCCCTGGGTGAGAATCGTGAGGAACGCGATGATCTTCTGCGTCCGCAGCGACGGCAGGGGGAGACGGTCGACAAGGCTCAGGTAGCCGCGATACAACACGGTTCGATGGTACGGCGTGAACCACTACACGCTGTAGTTGGGTCGTGCCCGATCGGGCCGCCCACGACTCAGGTGAAGCGGAACCAGCGCGCCGCGGCGGTGCCGCCGATCACCGTCCACACGAGCAGCGAGACGATCGACAACCAGTCGAACACACCCGAGGTGGCGTTCTCGAGCGCGAGCGTCAACGCCCCCGACGGCACGATCCGCAGCAGGTGGACCACCGCTTCGGGGATCACGTCGCCGAGCACCACGACGCTGCCGATGCCCAACAGCACGAACCACACGATGTTCGCGAGGGCGAGCACGATCTCGGCGCGCAGGGTTCCACCGAGCAGCAGCCCCAGTGTCGCGAACATCACCGTGCCCAAGGCGATGACGACCGCCCCGATGAGCAGGTCGACGGGGGAGGGGCGCCAGCCCAGGGCCAGCCCGATGGCACCGAGCAACACGGCCTGCAGGACGACGACGATGCCCACCGCCGCGCTCTTGCCAGCGATGATTCCCCACTTGGGCAGCGCGGTCGCGCCGATCCGCTTGAGCGCGCCGTAGCGGCGGTCGAAGCCCACGGCGATCGCCTGACCGGTGAACGCCGTCGACATCACGGCCACCATCATCACCGCTGGCAGCACGCTGTCGACCCGCGAGTCGCCGAGATCGCCGATCGGTAGCAGCGACAGGCCGATCAGCAGCGTGATCGGAATGAACATGGTCAGTAGGAGCTGCTCGCCGTTGCGCAGCAGCAACTTGAGTTCCATGGCGGTCTGCGCCGCGAGCATCTTCGACGGCGAGTTCGGCTGCGGTCGCGGGGTGAAGGTCCCTTCCGCGAACCGGTTGTTCGCCAGACGATCGTGGGTCACGCTCACCCTCTCAACTCCCGACCGGTCAACTCGAGGAAGACGTCCTCGAGGCTGCGCTGATCCACCCGGATCTCGGTTGCCAGTGCGCCCAGATTCGCGCACCAGGTCGCCACCGCCGCGACGACGGACGGTTCGATCGTGCCCTCGACGAGATACCGCCCGGGATTGTCCTCCCGGATCCGGTGGGTGCCGGCCAGGGCGGACTGCAGGGCACTCAGGTCGAGGCCCGGAGGCGCGGACAGCCACAGCTGGCCCTCGGCGCCGTCGCGGGTGACTTCGTCGGGTGTCCCTGCGGCGACCACCCGCCCGTGATCGATGATGACGATCTCGTCGGCGAGCTCTTCCGCCTCGTCCATGAGGTGGGTGGTGAGCAGCACGCTCACACCGTCGCGGCGCAGTGCGTCGATCAGTTCCCAGACGAGCAGCCGGGCCTGTGCGTCGAGACCCGCCGTCGGTTCGTCGAGGAACACCAGTTCGGGGCGCCCCACCAGCGCGCATGCGAGCGCGAGGCGTTGCTGTTGTCCGCCCGACAATCGGCGGTAGGGGGTGCGGCGGGCGTCGGTGAGCCCGAGACGCTGGAGCAGCCAGTCGGGGTCGAGGGGATCCGCCGAGTACGCCGCCACCAGGTCGAGCATCTCACCGGCCCGCGAACCAGGATAGGCGCCGCCACCCTGCAGCATCACGCCGATCCGGGGGCGGAGGGCGTCGGAATCGGCGACGGGATCGAGCCCCAGGACGCGGACTGTGCCCATGTCGGGAGTGACGAACCCCTCGCACATTTCCACGGTGGTGGTCTTACCGGCGCCGTTCGGGCCGAGGAGGGCGAGCACCTGGGCGCGTTCGACGGTCAGATCGAGACCGTTCACGGCGGTGACGCCCCCGTAGGTCTTGACGACGCCGTCCAGGCGCACGGCCGGTACCGCACCGGCGGGAGAACTCGGGATCACAGGGTTCCAGCCTAGGCGTCCGCGGTTTCCGCCGGACGCGGTGGTGTGCGCTCCTGCAGCCGCCACGGCAGCCGGGAGCGTGTGGCGACGATGATCAGACCGACCACGACGATGGTCGCGATCGACGCCTGGACGATGATGAACGGTTGGTATTCGCTGCCGTTGGGCATGAGGATCATGCCGACAACCGACGAGAACGCGATGGTGGGGATCCGGAAGACCGGACGGGTCGCCCAGGCCGCGAGCGGGATCACCGCCCACAGCAGGTACCACGGTTGCACGACCGGGAAGAGCAGCACGATCGCGCCCAGCGAGACCCCCAGCGCACCGACCGGATGGATCCGTCCCATGAGCACCGCGAGCAGCATGCGCATCGTGACGAAAGCGGCCACCAGCGCTGCGATGGGGCGCGTGATGGACAGCACGGCCGTCGTGTGGTCGCCGAGACCGAGCAGCACGCCGCCGAGGCCGGTACCCATGCCGAGCAGGGTCGGGATCGACATCCAGCTGCGGACCTCCGTGGCGGTGCCCAGGGTCTTCGTCCAGCCGAAGCCCAGGCCGCTGCCCCAGCTCACAGCGCCGATGACGACACAGGTCCCGATGCCGAGGATCGCGGCGGCGGCGAGCACGGCGCGGAAGCCGCCCCCCCACTTGCGGGCAAGGGCCATGCCGACGAATCCGAGCGCGAGCAGCGAGGGCACCTTGATCATCGACGACAGGGCGATCAGCGCGGTGCCGGCCGCGAGCCACCCCGCGAGACGCAGGCGCGAGGCCGCCTCGTCGTCCGGGTGGACGGCCCGCAGCGCGAGCTCGACACCGGCGAGCATGAGCCCGAGCATCAGGGCCTCGTTGTGGATGCCCGCGACCAGGTGGAAGAGCAACAGCGGGTTTGCGGCACCGAGCCACAACGCGCTCACCGACGCAACGCCGCACCGGCGGGCGAGCCGCGGCAGCGCCCACACGATCAGGGCCACACCCACGAGCGCGAGCAGCCGGTGGACGAAGATGCCGGCCACGATGTTCTCGCCCGTGAGGTACGTGATCTTCTCGCCGATCCACAGGAAGGCCGGGCCGTAGGGGGCCGAGGTGTCGCGCCAGATGTTCGGCACCGTCCGGGTCAGGACGTGGTCGACCCCCAGCGCGCCGGCCGGACCGATCGCGTAGGGATCGAGCCCGCGCGCGGCAATCTCGCTCTGCGCGAGATACGAGTAGACGTCCTTGCTGAACATCGGCGGAGCGACGACCAGCGGAAGGATCCACAGCAGCAAGGTGCGGTCGAGCTGCGACCGGGACAGTCGGCGCACGGGACCGTCCGGTGCGCCCCGGCCGATCGCGAACCGGCCGAGCAGCAACCAGGCGAGGATCACCAGCGCCGTGCCGATCATGGTCGTCGTGAGGGCGGCGCTCGGCATGCGTGCCGCCAGTCCGAGGGCGCGGACGCCCTGCACGGGGTTCTGCAGGACCGGCTGGGCGCCGGCGCCGAGTGCCCCGACTGCCATGAGGACGGCACCGGTGGCGCCGAGCAGCCGGATGCGGTGGAGGTAGACGTTCTCGATCGCGTCGAGTCCGCGACCTTCGATCTCGTCGCCGTGCAGGACGACCGAGACATCGGCGTGTGGTCCCGGGGCGTCGAGGCCCAGAGCGCGTCGGATCCACACGTGCAGCCGTTCGCGGACCCCGGATCGGCCCGGCGACGGAGACGTCGTGTGCGGGGCGGACAGGGGAGGAGTCGACGGCACGTCAGAAGCGTAACGGGACGACGAGGGTGGTCTCCGACGGCTCCGTCACGAGGTGTAACAAAGGGCACCCTTGGTGGACCGTCCTTCCGAATTCCGTCACACTGGTGTTGTGAAATACCCGTCCGACACCACCGACACCGCAGAACGCGCAGGTCACGCACCTGCCGCGACGGCGTCGCGCGTCGAGGACACCCGCAAGAATCCTGCTTCGACGGGCCGCGAGATCCCGGAGGGTCAGACCCGCGCCGCCGTCGTGCAGCTGCTGCTCGAAGAAGGTCCCATCACCGCGCCGGAGATCGGCGAGCGTCTGGGGCTCAGCGCCGCGGGCGTGCGACGCCATCTCGACGCGCTCATCGAGTCCGGTGAGGCGCAGGCCGCCGCGCCGCCGCGCAGGCAAGGACGCGGTCGTGGCCGCCCCGCCCGCCGCTTCCAGCTCACCGCCGTCGGACGCGCCCGCCTCGGGCACTCCTACGACGATCTCGCCACCGCCGCCATGCGGCACCTCCGCGAACTCGGCGGCGACGCTGCCGTGGAGGACTTCGCACGCCGCCGTGTGGACTCGATCCTCGGCACCATCGCGCCCGCCGACGAGAACGTCGACGACGTCGAGAGCGTCGCCGAGGAGATCGCCGGGGCGTTCACCGCCTCCGGTTTCGCCGCCTCGACCCGCCGCGTCGGCACCGGCGTGCAGATCTGCCAGCACCACTGCCCGGTCTCGCACGTCGCGGAGCAGTTCCCCGAACTGTGCGAGGCGGAGCAGGAGGCCTTCGTGCGGATCCTCGGAACCCACGTGCAACGCCTCGCGACGATCGCGAACGGCGACGCCTTCTGCACGACACACGTGCCCGTTCTCTCCAGAGCGGACGCGCCCCGTCCGGAGCCGCCTACGTGACGATCCCACCGCGAGTGCTCCGCGAACCAGGGCACATCAGGAAGACATCCACCCACCCGTCGACCGTCGACGCACAGCCCGCGCCGACGCCCACCAGACTCCGGAAGGAGCTCGCATGACCGTCGCATCGGATCAGACGTCCGGAACCGCGCCGCTGACGCAGGAAGAGACGATCGATTCTCTCGGCCACTACGAATACGGCTGGGCGGACCCCGACACCGCGGGTGCCACGGCGCAGCGCGGCCTGTCCGAAGAGGTCGTGCGGGACATCTCCGCCAAGAAGAACGAGCCCGAGTGGATGCTCGATATCCGCCTCAAGGCGCTGCGCACCTTCGACAAGAAGCCGATGCCGGTGTGGGGCTCGAACCTCGACGGAATCGACTTCGACAACATCAAGTACTTCGTGCGCTCGACGGAGAAGCAGGCCGCGAGCTGGGACGAGCTCCCCGAGGACATCAAGAACACCTACGACAGGCTGGGCATCCCGGAGGCGGAGAAGCAGCGCCTCATCGCCGGTGTCGCCGCCCAGTACGAGTCCGAGGTGGTCTACCACCAGATCCGCGAGGACCTCGAGAGCCAGGGCGTGATCTTCCTCGACACCGACTCGGGCCTGCGCGAGCACCCCGAGCTGTTCAAGGAGTACTTCGGCACGGTCATCCCGGCCGGCGACAACAAGTTCTCCGCCCTGAACACCGCGGTGTGGTCGGGTGGCTCGTTCATCTACGTCCCGCCGGGTGTGCACGTCGACATTCCGCTGCAGGCCTACTTCCGCATCAACACGGAGAACATGGGCCAGTTCGAGCGGACCCTGATCATCGTCGACGAGGGCGCCTCGGTGCACTACGTCGAGGGCTGCACCGCCCCGATCTACAAGTCCGACTCGCTGCACTCCGCGGTCGTCGAGATCATCGTCAAGAAGGGCGGACACTGCCGCTACACGACCATCCAGAACTGGTCGAACAACGTCTACAACCTGGTGACCAAGCGCACCAAGGTCGAGGCCGGCGGCTCGATGGAATGGATCGACGGCAACATCGGTTCCAAGGTGACGATGAAGTACCCGGCCGTGTGGATGATGGGCGAGCACGCTCGCGGTGAAGTGCTCTCCGTCGCCTTCGCCGGCGAGGGCCAGCACCAGGACACCGGCGCGAAGATGCTGCACCTGGCGCCGCACACCTCCTCGACCATCGTGTCGAAGTCGGTGGCGCGCGGCGGTGGACGTGCCTCCTACCGCGGCCTCGTGCAGGTCAACAAGGGCGCTCACGGTTCGAAGTCGACCGTCAAGTGCGACGCGCTGCTCGTCGACCAGATCAGCCGTTCCGACACCTACCCGTACGTCGACATCCGTGAGGACGACGTCACGATGGGTCACGAGGCGACCGTCTCGAAGGTGAGCGACGACCAGCTGTTCTACCTCATGAGCCGCGGACTCGACGAGGACGAGGCCATGGCGATGGTGGTGCGCGGGTTCGTCGAGCCCATCGCCAAGGAACTGCCGATGGAGTACGCCCTCGAACTCAATCGCCTGATCGAACTGCAGATGGAAGGGGCAGTCGGCTAAATGACTGCGGAAGCGAAGAACACTCCTGCTACCGGAGTGCAGGATGCCGTGCGCGCCGAGAACCGTGCCCCGGCGGTCAACACCGCCGGCAAGCCGGCAATCAACACCGCCGGCAAGCCGGCAATCAACACCGCCGGCAAGCCGGCAATCAACACCGCCGGCAAGCCGGCAATCAACACCGCCGGCAAGCCGGCAATCAACACCGCCGGCAAGCCGGCAATCAACAAGGGTGAGGTCTTCACGTCCTTCGATGTGAACGCCTTCGAGATTCCGTCGGGTCGCGACGAGGTGTGGCGGTTCACCCCGCTGCGCCGCCTGCGCGGTCTGCACGACGGCACCGCTCCCGCGACCGGCACCGCGACCGTCGAGGTCACCCCGGTCGACGGCGTGCAGGTCGAGACCGTGGCGCGCGACGACGCGCGACTCGGACAGGCCGGTGTGCCGTTCGACCGGATCGCAGCACAGGCGTACTCGTCGTTCGAGACCGCGACCGTCCTCACCGTCGGCCGCGAGGTCGAGGTCGCCGAGCCCGTCACCGTGACGATCACGGGACCGGGCGAGGGCGCCGTCGCCTACGGACACGTGCAGATCCGGCTCGAGGCGTTCGCCAACCTCACGCTCGTCATCGACCAGCGCGGCAGCGGCACCTACGCCGAGAACATCGAGTTCGTGCTCGGCGACAGCGCACAGCTGAAGGTCGTCGCGGTGCAGGACTGGGCCGACGACGCCGTACACGTCGCCGCGCACCACGCTCGCCTCGGCCGCGATGCCGTGCTTCGCCACTTCACCGTGGCGCTCGGCGGCGATCTCGTGCGCGTGTCGGCGACCACCAAGTACGACGGCCCCGGCGGCGACGCCGAACTGCTCGGCCTGTACTTCGCCGACGCCGGCCAGCACTTCGAGCAGCGCCTGCTCGTCGACCACTCGCAGCCGAACTGCAAGTCGAACGTCGTGTACAAGGGTGCGCTGCAGGGCGATCCGGCCTCCGGCAAGCCCGACGCGCACACCGTGTGGATCGGCGACGTGCTCATCCGCGCCGAGGCCGAGGGCACCGACACCTTCGAGCTCAACCGCAACCTGGTGCTCACCGACGGTGCGCGCGCCGACTCCGTGCCGAACCTCGAGATCGAGACCGGTGAGATCGTCGGTGCCGGACACGCGTCGGCGACCGGCCGCTTCGACGACGAGCAGCTGTTCTACCTGCGTGCTCGCGGTATCCCCGAGGAGGAAGCGCGTCGCCTCGTCGTCCGCGGCTTCTTCCACGAGCTGCTCGAGCGCATCACGGTCACCGAGGTCCGCGAACGGCTCGAGGCCGCCATCGAGGCGGAACTCGCCGCCGTCGGCGCCTGACCGGCCCTGCCTCCCCGTACTCCCGATACTTCACTAAGGAAACGCATTTCGATGTCCACACCTTCGAACGTCCTCGAGATCAAGGACCTGCACGTCCGCGTCGCACAGACCGACGAGAACGCTGAACCCATCGACATCCTCAAGGGCGTGAACCTCACGGTCCGCTCGGGTGAGACGCACGCCATCATGGGTCCCAACGGCTCCGGCAAGTCCACCCTGTCGTACGCGATCGCCGGCCACCCCAAGTACGAGATCACCTCGGGCAGCATCACCCTCAACGGTGAGGACGTGCTCGAGATGAGCGTCGACGAGCGCGCCCGCGCCGGCCTGTTCCTCGCGATGCAGTACCCGGTCGAGGTGCCCGGCGTGTCGATGTCGAACTTCCTCCGCACCGCCGCGACCGCCGTGCGCGGCGAGGCCCCCAAGCTGCGCCACTGGGTCAAGGAGGTCAAGCAGGCGATGTCCGAGCTGGACATCGATCCGGCCTTCGGCGAGCGCAGCGTCAACGAGGGCTTCTCCGGTGGCGAGAAGAAGCGCCACGAGATCCTGCAGCTCGGTCTGCTGAAGCCGAAGATCGCCATCCTCGACGAGACCGACTCGGGCCTCGACGTGGACGCGCTGCGCGTCGTCTCCGAGGGCGTGAACCGCTACCAGGAGAACGAGAACGGCGGCGTCCTGCTCATCACCCACTACACCCGCATCCTGCGCTACATCAAGCCGCAGTTCGTGCACGTCTTCGTGGGTGGCCGCGTCGTCGAGTCCGGTGGCCCCGAGCTCGCCGACGAGCTCGAGACCAACGGCTACGTTCGTTTCACCCAGGCAGCAACGCAAGGAGCGTGATCGGATGACGGTGCCGGTGCGGACCTTGGACATCGCCCGGATCAGGGCGGATTTCCCGATCCTCGCGCGCACGGTGCGCGACGGCAAACCCCTGGTCTACCTCGACTCGGGGGCCACCTCCCAGCGTCCGGTGCAGGTGCTCGACGCCGAGCGTGAGTTCCTGGCGACGCGGAACGCGGCCGTGCACCGCGGTGCGCATGCGTTGTCGGAGGAGGCGACCGACTCGTACGAGGACGCCCGCGCTGTCATCGCGTCGTTCGTCGGGGTCGACATCGACGAGGTGGTGTTCACCAAGAATGCCACCGAGTCGCTCAACCTCGTCGCCTACGCCTTCGCCGACGACCGGTTCCCGCACCGGCTCGGCCCCGGTGACGAGATCGTCGTCACCGAGCTCGAGCACCACGCGAATCTCGTTCCGTGGCAGGAACTCGCACGGCGCACGGGTGCCACCCTGCGCTGGTACGGCGTCACCGACGACGGTCGCATCGACCTCGATTCGCTGACGCTGACCGACGCTGTGAAGGTCGTGGCGTTCACGCACCAGTCGAACGTGACCGGCGCGGTTGCTCCCGTCGAGGAGATCGTGCGACGCGCGAAGGAGATCGGCGCGATCGTCGTGCTCGACGCGTGCCAGTCGGTGCCGCACGTGGCCGTCGACTTCCGTGCTCTCGGTGTGGATTTCGCGGCGTTCTCCGGACACAAGATGTTCGGTCCGTCCGGTGTCGGCGTCCTCTACGGTCGCCGCGACCTGCTCGCCGACGTGCCGCCGTTCATCACCGGTGGCTCGATGATCGAGACGGTGACGATGGAGGCCACGACCTTCGCCGCACCGCCGCAGCGATTCGAGGCCGGTTCGCCCATGGTCTCGCAGGCCGTCGGCCTCGGTGCCGCCGTGCGCTACCTGCAGGACATCGGGATGGACGCCGTCGCTGCACACGAACACGAGCTGACCGCTGCTGCGCTCGCCGAGCTGGGCGGCATCGACGGCGTGCGCATCATCGGACCCACGACCGCCGAACAGCGCGGCGGTGCGGTGTCGTTCGTCGTGGACGGAATCCATGCCCACGATCTCGGCCAGATTCTCGACGACGAGGGCGTCGAGATCCGGGTCGGACACCACTGCGCCTGGCCGCTGCACCGCCGCTTCGGGGTGGCCGCGACCGCCCGCGCATCGTTCGCCGTGTACAACACGCCGGACGAGGTGCAGGCACTCGGCGCGGCGATCCGACGCGCCCAGAAGTTCTTCGGGGAGGCGTGATCCGATGCGGATGGAGCAGATGTACCAGGAAGTGATCCTGGACCACTACAAGCACCCGCACAATCGCGGACTGCGCGAACCGTTCGGCGCCGAAGTGCACCACGTCAACCCGACCTGCGGCGACGAGGTGACCCTGCGCGTGCACATCGACGGCGACACCGTCGCCGATGTCTCCTACGACGGGCAGGGCTGCTCGATCAGCCAGGCCTCGACGTCCGTCCTCACCGACCAGGTGATCGGCGTTCCGCTCGGCGATGCGCTGAAGATCGTCGAGGGGTTCGTCGAGATGGTCGGCAGCCGCGGCACCGTCGAAGGCGACGAGGACCTGATCGGCGACGGCATCGCGTTCGCCGGCGTCGCGAAGTACCCGGCGCGCGTGAAGTGCGCGTTGCTGGGCTGGATGGCCTTCAAGGACGCGGTCGCGCAGACCGTGGACGCCGCCCCCGCCGACCTGGCGGGCGGCGCGCACACCCTTTCGAGCGGAGGACAGAACTGATGACCGAACCCGCACCGGGCACCGTGAACACCGACGAGAATCCGACGGCCGACGCCGGCGCGGACGAGACCTCGACGCTGGTCGCGGCCACGGCCCCGCCGCTGGATCCGGGCCGCCTCGACGAACTCGAGGAGGCGATGCGCGACGTCGTCGACCCCGAGCTCGGCATCAACGTCGTCGATCTCGGTCTCGTCTACGGGATCTCCGAGGTCGACGAGACCGTGACCGTGGACATGACGCTCACCTCGGCGGCGTGCCCCCTCACCGACGTGATCGAGGAGCAGGCCAAGGGCGCACTCGTGCGCAGCGGCCTGTGCGACGAGCTGCGCATCAACTGGGTCTGGATGCCGCCGTGGGGTCCCGACAAGATCACCGACGACGGACGCGAGCAGCTGCGCGCACTCGGATTCACCGTCTGATCCGGCTGTCTCCGGCTCCGAGCCTCGGCGCCTGATCTTCGACTTCGCGTCGGAGGTCAGGCGCCTTTGCGTTCGCCGGAGGTCTTCTTGGCGGCCGTCTTCTTCGCAGGAGCCTTCTTGGCTGCCGAGCTCTTGGACGCGGTCTTCTTCGCCGTGCTCTTCTTCGCAGGAGTCTTCTTGGCCGCCGAACTCTTCGACGCCGAACTCTTCGACGCGGTCTTCTTCGCGGGGGCCTTCTTCTTCGTGCCCTCGTCCTCGCCTTCGTCCTCGTCCTCGTCCTTCGACGACTTCTTTCCGCCGGAGGACGAACCGGACGGGACCTTCTTGCCCGCCGCATCGACGCTGCGTTGCAGGGCCGCCACGAGGTCGAGCACCTCGGCGTCCTCTTCGCCGGTGTCGTGTTCGGCGACCTGGAAGACCTTCTCGCCGCCGCGGGCGAGGGCCTCGTCGATCAGCGTGCGCAGTTCCACCTGGTACTCGTCGGTGAATTCGGTGGGATCGAAATCGTCGGACATCGACTCGACCAGGGTCTCGGCCATCGCGAGTTCGCGTTGTTTCGGCTTCTCGATGTCGTCGAGCGACTCGAACTCGGCCGCACGGACCTCGTCGGGCCACAGCAGGGTCTGCAGGATGAGCAGTCCGTCGCGGGTGCGCAAGGCGGCCAGCCGGGTGCGCTGACGAAGGGTGAAGTGCACCAGCGCCGTCCGGTCGCTCTGCTCGAGAGTCGCGGCGAGCAGGCCGTAGGCCTTCGGCGACGACGAATCGGGTTCGAGATAGTAGGACTTCTCGAACAGGATCGGGTCGATCTGCTCGGTGGGCACGAACTGCAGCACCGGGATCTCGTGCTTCTCGGCGGCGGGGAGTTTCTCGAAGTCCTCGTCGGTCAGCACGACCCGCTCGCCGTCCTCGGAGTCGTACGCCTTGTCGATCTCCTGGTAGGGGACGACCTCACCGCACTCGGTACACACACGCTGATACTTGATCCGCCCACCGTCCTTCGCGTGCACCTGGTGGAAGGAGATGTCGTGCGACTCGGTCGCCGAGTACACCTTCACCGGCACGTTGACGAGGCCGAACGCGAGTGAGCCTTTCCAGATCGACCGCATGTGTCCATCATGATCGACACCTCGGGACCACGCTGGAAAGCTGCGAAACTCACCGGGTGGTTCGCCGAGACCTTCGCCACACACCGCACCCGGCGGATCAGCGGAGCGAACGCAGAATCGTTCTGCGCGCACCCATCGGCAGCACCCGGAACAGCCGCCACATCGTGGCCGCCACGCCGGTCGCGTCGTCGCGACCGGACAGGTAGGCGCGTTGCTGCTCGACCGGCAGGGCGAAGAACGCGTCGAAGAACTCGATCGCTCCGCGTGCGTCGAGTCGCAGTAGGACCCGCAGTCCCATCTGCCGCAGGGTCGCCACCGAGCGGGCGCGCACCGGCCACAGGACGCGCTGCGGGTCCTCGCCGCGGCGCATCGCGTCGATCACCGCATCCGCGGTGGACAGGGCGGTGGCCACCGCGTATCCCGTGGCCGGATGCATGAGACCACCGCGAGCGCCGAAGCCGATCACCCCGGGTGCCGTCGGTGCGCCCTCGACGGCGAAGCGCACCCGTTCGACCTGCTCGTCGCCGGTCGTGTGCACGCCTCGCGCTGCGAGGCGAATGTGCAGGCGCTGTTCGAGTTCGCCGAGACCGAGTGCCGGGCGGCCGACGAGGCAGGTCTCCTCGAGGATCGTGCGTCCGTCGCCGACCGGCACCGCGTACAGGAAGGACGGCACGTCGTCGGGGCCCGTGCCGTTGTCGCGGCGCCAGTCCATGAACCAGGCGTCGTGGCCGTCGAGTGCCGGAGCTGCGGTCGCATCGTCGACGATCAGCCCGAATGCCGTCTGCTGGGCGCGCTCCGGTTCGGCGGGAACCCCGCGGGCGTCGACGACGTAGCGGGCAGTCACCCGGCGTCCGTCGCCGAGGACCACGCCGTCCGCATCGGCGTCGCGCACCCGATCCGTGACCACCGTGACGGCGTCGAGGGCGAGGAAGTCCTGCAGGCACGCCGTGTCCAGCACCCGGTAGGCGCGATCGACGATGCGGGGCCCGGTCGTCCACGCCGCGGGCCTGTCGATGCGTGCTGCCACCACCTCGTCGGGCAGCCAGGCGGGCAGTTCGTCGGCCCACGCTGCGTAGGTCGCGGACCACCGACGCTGCGGACGCACGTCGACGGCCGTCACCGACAGTCCGGCCGCGGCGGCACGGAACGCCAATGCACGGCCGGCGGGGCCGAGTCCGGCCACGACGAGGTCGGTGGAGGGAAGGTGGGTCACGGGCGCCAGCCTAGGTCGCGCGCGGGGAGAACCCGGCCGCGCGTGGCGAGGGGTAGTGCATCTCACCGTGGGGGAGAGGTGCTGTCACGGTAAAATGAGTGGTTCGTGTGCCCGGCTGTTTGCCACCATGGCACCCATCCATCGTCTTTCGTTCTAGGAGCCCGTGCGTGATCACCGCTACCGACCTCGAAGTCCGCGCCGGCGTGCGGACGCTGCTCACCGCCCCCGGCTCGGGGCTGCGGGTGCAGGCCGGGGACCGGATCGGCCTCGTGGGGCGCAACGGTGCCGGCAAGACCACGACCCTGCGGATCCTCGCGGGTGAAGGCGAACCCTACGCCGGCACCGTGATCCGTTCCGGAGATATCGGTTACCTCCCGCAGGATCCCAAGGAGGGCAATCTCGACGTCCTCGCCAAGGACCGGGTGCTCTCGGCGCGAGGCCTCGACGAGATCCTCCGCAGCATGGAGAAGCAGCAGGCACTCATGGCGGAGGCCGTCGACGAGAAGATCCGCGACCGTGCCGTGCGCAAGTACGGTTCGCTCGAAGAGCGTTTCGCGACGCTCGGCGGATACGTCGCCGAATCCGAGGCCGCGAGCATCTGTCACAGCCTCGGCCTGCCCGACCGCGTCCTCGGCCAGCCGCTGCACACGCTGTCGGGTGGTCAGCGCCGCCGTGTCGAACTCGCCCGCATCCTGTTCGCCGCCTCGGACGGGTCCGGCGGGAAGTCCGACACCACGCTGCTGCTCGACGAGCCGACCAACCACCTCGACGCCGACTCGATCACCTGGCTGCGGGGCTTCCTGCAGAACCACGACGGCGGTCTGATCGTCATCAGCCACGATGTCGACCTGCTCGCCGATGTCGTGAACAAGGTGTGGTTCCTCGACGCGGTGCGCGGTGAGGCCGACATCTACAACATGGGCTGGAAGAAGTACCTCGACGCGCGTGCCACCGACGAGCAGCGTCGTCGCCGTGAGCGTGCGAACGCCGAGAAGAAGGCGTCCGCCCTGCAGAAGCAGGCCGCGAAGCTCGGAGCGAAGGCCACGAAGGCCACCGCGGCTCAGAACATGGCCAAGCGCGCCGAGAAGCTTCTCGACGACCTCGACGACGTGCGCGTCGCCGACAAGGTCGCCAAGATCCGGTTCCCCACGCCGGCCGCCTGCGGGAAGACTCCGCTGATGGCCAAGGAACTGACCAAGGTCTACGGTTCGCTCGAGATCTTCACCGGCGTCGACCTCGCTATCGACCGCGGCAGCCGTGTGGTCATCCTCGGTCTCAACGGCGCTGGAAAGACCACCCTGCTGCGTCTTCTCGCCGGAGTGGAGACACCCGATCTCGGCGAGCTCGTACCCGGCCACGGCCTCAAGATCGGCTACTTCGCGCAGGAACACGACACCATCGACGACTCGGCGTCGGTGTGGGAGAACATCCGGCACGCCGCTCCCGACGCCGGCGAACAGGACCTGCGGGGACTGCTCGGCGCGTTCATGTTCACCGGTCCGCAGCTCGAGCAGCCGGCCGGAACGCTCTCCGGCGGTGAGAAGACGCGACTCGCCCTGGCGGGGCTCGTCTCGTCCGCGGCGAACGTGCTGCTCCTCGACGAGCCGACCAACAACCTCGATCCCGTCTCGCGCGAGCAGGTGCTCGACGCGCTGCGGAGCTACGAGGGTGCCGTCGTGCTGGTCACCCACGATCCGGGTGCGGCCGAGGCCCTCGACCCGGAACGTGTGATCCTGCTTCCCGACGGAACCGAGGACCACTGGTCCCAGGAATACCTCGAGCTCATCCAGCTTGCTTGATCGGGCCTCCGGTCGGATCCGCCCCTTGATCCGCTCCCGCTGGTCCGATCTGCGTCCGCGCAACCTGACAGTCCTCTAGCCTGGGAAAGGGACCTTTGGCGAGGGCGCAGGGAGGATCCGATGGCGCGAAATTCCGGTGGTGGAGAGACGACCTACGCGAAGGGAGCCCGAGTTACAGGGGAATCGCGGGACCGCTTGCAGGAGGATCTGAAGCGCCGCTACGAGGAAGGCGCGAGCATTCGGAGGCTCGCGCAGGAAACCGGTCGATCCTACGGTTTCGTGCACAACGTTCTCGTGGAGTCGCAGGTGCGGCTGCGGGGCCGCGGCGGCCCGAACCGTCGTCGGGCGGCTGCGAGCGACGAGAAGGCGTGAGGAACGGATCCGGCGCGTCAGTCGCGCCGGCGCACGGATTCCTCGACGAGGTCCAGAACCGCGACGAGGTTCTGTTCGGTGTGCCCAGAAGCGAGGCGGGCGACGAGTCCGTCGAGCACGAGGTCGAGATAACCCAGGACGACTTCGGTCGGCACGTCGTCGCGCAGCCGGCCCGCTTCCCGCTGCCGTTCGAGGCGTCCGACGGTGGCCTCGGTGAGTTCGGCCGAATGCTGCGTCCACGCCTTCGCGAACTCGGGGTCGGTGCGGAGACGGCGCGTGATCTCGAGCCGCGTCCCGAGCCAGTCGAACTGGTCGGGGGAGGACAGCATGTCGCGCATGACCTGCACGAGACCCTCGTTGGCCGCGACGTCGGCCATCCGCCTCGCATCCTCCTGAGCGAGGGCGAGGAACAGCCCGTCCTTGTCCTTGAAATGGTGGAAGATCGCGCCACGGGACAGACCCGTGGCATCTTCGAGCAGTCGCACGGTCGCGCCGTCGTAACCGTATTCGGCGAAGCAGCGACGGGCACCGTCGAGGATCTGCCTGCGCCGCGCGGCGAGATGGTCCTCACTGACCTTGGGCACGCGCCACTTCCTTTCTGCTCGATGGAGACGGCGGGCCCGAGACGAGTCTCGTCCCGGGCCCGCCGCTTCACACAGATGTGACCGAGCGGGTCACGAGCACTGCTCTCAGCCGCGGATCATGTTCCGCAGCACGTACTGCAGGATGCCGCCGTTGCGGTAGTAGTCCGCCTCACCGGGGGTGTCGATGCGGACGACAGCGTCGAAGGTGACCTTCTCGCCGTTGTCCTTGGTCGCCGTGACCTTGACGGTCTTCGGCGTGACGCCCTCGTTGAGCTTCTCGATGCCCTCGATGTCGAAGACCTCGGTGCCGGTCAGGCCCAGCGACGCGGCCGACTCGCCCGCCGGGAACTGCAGCGGGATGACGCCCATGCCGATGAGGTTCGAGCGGTGGATGCGCTCGAAGGACTCGGTGATGACGGCCTTGACGCCGAGCAGGCGGGTGCCCTTGGCGGCCCAGTCACGCGAGGAGCCGGAACCGTACTCCTTGCCACCGAGGACGACCAGCGGGATGCCGGCCTTCTGGTAGTTCTGCGAGGCGTCGTAGATGAACGCCTGCGGAGCACCGTCCTGGGTGAAGTCGCGGGTGTAACCACCGGAGACACCGTCGAGCAGCTGGTTCTGCAGACGGATGTTCGCGAAGGTGCCGCGGACCATGACCTCGTGGTTGCCACGACGCGAGCCGAGCGAGTTGTAGTCCTTGCGCTCGACACCGTGGGCGTCGAGGTACTGCGCGGCCGGGGTGCCCGGCTTGATCGGACCGGCCGGGCTGATGTGGTCGGTGGTGACCGAGTCGCCGAGCAGCGCGAGGACGCGAGCGCCCTTGATGTCGCTGACGGCGTCCGGCTCCATCGTCATGCCCTCGAAGTACGGAGCCTTGCGGACGTACGTCGAGTCCTCGTCCCACGCGAAGGTGTCGCCCTCGGGGGTCTCGAGGTTCTGCCAGCGCTCGTCGCCCTTGAAGACGTCGGCATAGGACTTGCGGAACATGTCCTGGTTGATCGCCGACTTGATGGTGTCGTCGATCTCCTGGGCGGAAGGCCAGATGTCCTTCAGGAAGACGTCGTTGCCGTCCTTGTCCTTGCCCAGCGCGTCGGTCTCGAAGTCGAAGTCCATCGTGCCCGCGAGCGCGTACGCGATGACCAGCGGCGGCGAGGCCAGGTAGTTCATCTTCACGTCGGGGGAGATACGACCCTCGAAGTTGCGGTTGCCGGAGAGCACCGCGGTGACCGAGAGGTCGTTGTCGTTGACGGCCTTCGAGATCTCCTCGGGCAGCGGGCCGGTGTTACCGATGCAGGTGGTGCAACCGAAGCCACCGAGGTAGAAGCCGAGCTTCTCGAGGTACGGCCACAGGCCGGCCTTCTCGTAGTAGTCGTTGACGACCTGCGAACCCGGAGCCATGTTGGTCTTGACCCACGGCTTGGTGGACAGGCCCTTCTCGACGGCATTGCGGGCGAGCAGCGCGGCGCCGAGCATGACCGACGGGTTGGAGGTGTTGGTGCAGGAGGTGATGCCCGCGACCACGACGGCGCCGTGGTCGAGGACGAACTCGCCGCGCTCCTCGGAGACGACCTTGACCGGCTTCGACGGACGTCCGTGGGCGCCGTTGGCGGCCGAGTGGACGTCGACGGCACCGTCGTCCGCGAAGGACAGCACGGCCGGGTCGGACGCCGGGAAGGTCTCCTCGACGGCCTCGTCGAGCTTGGTGTGCTCGGCCGGGAGGTTCTCCTCCACATAGTTGTGGATGTCCTTGCGGAAGGCGACCTTCGACTCGGACAGCAGGATGCGGTCCTGCGGGCGCTTCGGGCCGGCGATCGACGGGACGACCGTCGACAGGTCGAGCTCGAGGTACTCGGAGAACTCGGGCTCGCGGCTCGGATCGTGCCACAGGCCCTGCTCCTTGGCGTACGCCTCGACGAGAGCGAGCTGCTCGTCGCTGCGGCCGGTCAGGCGCAGGTAGTTGATGGTCTCGCCGTCGATCGGGAAGATCGCTGCGGTCGAACCGAACTCGGGGCTCATGTTGCCGAGGGTCGCGCGGTTGGCGAGGGGGACCTCGGCCACGCCGGCGCCGTAGAACTCGACGAACTTGCCGACGACGCCGTGCTTGCGCAGCATGTCGGTGACGGTGAGCACGACGTCGGTCGCGGTCACGCCGGGCTGGATCTCACCGGTGAGCTTGAAGCCGACCACGCGCGGGATGAGCATGGAGACCGGCTGGCCGAGCATCGCGGCCTCGGCCTCGATGCCGCCGACGCCCCAGCCGAGCACGCCGAGGCCGTTGACCATCGTCGTGTGCGAGTCGGTGCCGACGCAGGTGTCGGGGTAGGCCTGCCCGTTGCGGACCATGACGGTCGGGGCCAGGTACTCGATGTTGACCTGGTGGACGATGCCCATGCCCGGGGGAACGACGCGGAAGTCGTCGAAGGCACCCTGGCCCCAGCGCAGGAACTGGTAACGCTCGCCGTTGCGCTCGTACTCGAGGTCGACGTTGCGCTCGAGGGCGTCGGCGCGACCGAAGTAGTCGAGGATCACCGAGTGGTCGATGACCATGTCGGCGGGGGAGAGGGGGTTGACCTTGTTCGGGTCGCCGCCCAGGGTGGTCACGGCCTCACGCATGGTGGCGAGGTCGACGACACAGGGGACACCCGTGAAGTCCTGCATGATCACGCGCGCGGGCGTGAACTGGATCTCGATGCTCGGGTCGGCGGAGGGATCCCAGTTGGCGATGGCCCGGATGTGATCGGCCGTGATGTTGGCACCGTCCTCGGTGCGCAGCAGGTTCTCGGCCAGGACCTTCAAAGAGTAAGGAAGTTTCTCGGTGCCGGGGACGGCCGACAGGCGGAAGATCTCGTAGGAGTTGTCTCCGACCTGCAGCGAACCCTTGGCGCCGAACGAATCACTACTGGTGCTCACGTCAGCTCCACTCGTCGTTTCGGCTGGCCGCCGACGGGGCTGTGTCGACGGCTGAAGCGAGGCACACGACGTCCGCCCGCGGCCCGTGGCCCGGATGCAGTAGTCGTGGCGTCTCGCCCTCGATTCTAACAGTACGCTTGTCCTGTATTGAACCGAAGTCGGGTCCGTCGTGTCGACGAGGCGTCCCACCGGCATCGGTCCTGCTCGCGACGAGTGCTTCGAGCCGCCGTCGCGCGATCGCGTAGTGTTCTCCCTTGCCGCACGGGTGTGGCGCTTCGTGTCGTCTCCGCGCGACCGGATCGCCGTATCGCCCGGCTTCCGACCCTGCACCACCGGAGAGAGATGTCTGCGCCACTGCTTCGCATACCGGGCCCTGCGCTCACGGATCTTCCTGCCGGGGTCTCGGTCGAAAAAGTGCTCGCCGATCTCGCCGACGACCAGGTGGCGGCGCCCTCGCAGTACGTCGACGACCTCGTCGCCGAGGTGCAGCGCGCGCAGGAGAACGGGATCGACCTCAGCGTGGTCGTACTCGACCGGGACCCCCGTATGGATTCGCAGCTGCGCGATCTCGCGACGGAGGTCGGCGCCGAGGACGGCGGAACGGTGCTGGTCCTCAGCCCGGGATGGGTCGGGACGTTCAGCGAGGATCTCGACCGCGTCACTCTCGAGGCCGCCCAGGATCGCACCTACACCGGCGATCCGGTGGTCTCCACACGCAACTTCGTCGACTCGGTGCTCGAGCCGTCACCGCCCTGGACGCTGATGACGCTGCTGATCGTCGCGGTGGTCGCCCTTGCGGCCGGCGCGACCTGGCTCGCCAAACGCCGCCGCGCGGACGGTGACGCGACCGTTGCCGGAGGTAACGGATCGTCATCGGCCAAGGACGTCTGAGGTCTCTTTCCCGTCACCGCGGAGATCTTCTCCGGGTTGTCCTCGCCCCGATCGTGACGGAATCCGGCAGGGAAGATCGTTCGTTGTCCTCACGGTGTTCCTCGGTGTCCGCTCCGTGTTCTTTCGGAGTTCTTCCGGCCGATCTTCGTGACTGTCATGCGACATACCCCTGAGGTGTCGTACGGTTCTCATGACGCTCTTGGGGAAGGTGTGTCACAACCCGGCTCGTGGGGACGCTGTCCGCAGCCGGTGTACGACTGCAGCGTGTGAGCCGTGGGGCACCCACGGCGAGCGGATGCTGCCTGCCTTCCTCGGGTCGTCCGGCCGGATGTCTCGGCCACCAGGTGCGACCGAGGGAGATGCAAGTGAGACGGTTCGGTATCCACGGAGGGATTCCGCGACGGTCGGGGCCGGACGGCACCGCCACGACGCTCACTGCAGGCCGTCGACCCGACGGTCCGACGCCCGGTCGCACCCCGCGGACGCGCACCGGCACGCTCCTCGCCGGTTTGGGGTTGGTCACAGCCGTGCTCCTTACCGTGACCACGACGGCGTCCGCCGCACCGCCCCCGCCGCCGAACCCTTCGGACGCCGAGATCGACCGCGCTGGTGCGGCCGTCGCGGCCAACATCGACCGGGTCGGGCAGCTGATCGTCCGGATCGCCGGCGCGGATCAGCAGCTCGCCGAGCTCGACGCGCACGTCGCCATCCGCCGCGAGGACGTCAACCGCGCCCTCGTCGATCTCCAGAGCGCGCGCGACGCAGCGGATCTCGCCGAACGGGTGGTCGTGGATTCCGGCCGCGCACTCGACGACGCCGCCGACCGGATCTTCGCTGCCCAGAAGAACTTCGACGCGTTCGTCCGCGACAGCTACACCCGTGGTGCCAACTCGGTCTCCCTCGCGGCCTTCCTCGACGTCGACGGTCCCGACGATCTGCTCGACCGCGCCCAGGTCATGCGGTTGCTATCCGCCGGGCGCGCCGCGGTGCTCGATGCGCTCCAGCGCGCCCGGGCCCAGGAGGCCAACTCCCACTCGCGGGCACGCGCGGCCAAGCTCGAGGCCGATGCGGCGGCGGAAGCCGCCGAGCAGCGCAGGGCCGAGGCCGAGGCCGCGATTGCCGTCGCGCGAGCGGAACTCGGTCGGCAGGCCGCGGAGAAGTCGCGCATCGAGCAGGAACGTGCGAACGCGCAGAGCGAACTCGACCGGGCCCGCGTGAACGTTGCGGGCCTGGAAGGGCAACGCGCGCAGTACCAGGACTGGGACCGTCGCCGCGCAGCCGAGGAAGCAGCTGCCGCGGCGGCCGCCGAGGAGGCACGGGTCGCGGCAGCCGCGGCAGCCGAGCGTGTCGCCGCCGACGCCGCAGCCCGGGAACGTGCGGCGGAACTCGCCAACGGCCGTCGCCCCCACACGCTGATCGAGGAGTCTCCGTCGACCGGCGAGAGCGACGTCGCCTCACCGGGTGAGGTCACCACCGAATCCGGAGCGCCGGAGGGCAGTGACACCGATACGAGTGACACCGATACGAGTGGCACCGATACGAGTGGCACCGATACGAGTGGCACCGATACGAGTGGCACCGACACGGCTGCACCGGACTACACCGACGACGCCACGGTCCCGGACGGTACCGACGGTGGAACCGTCCCAGACGGTACCGACGATGGATCCGTCCCGGATGGCACCGACAGCGGCACGATCCCCGACGAGGACGAAGACGAGGACAGCGGCGACGACGGTGGGATCGACTGGGAGAACCCGGATCCGGGCGACCCCGTCGTGGAGACCCCCGGATCGGGGACCGGGGGATCGGGTTCCCGCCCCTCCACACCGAATTCGACGCCCGGGACCCCGTCGCGTCCGTCCGTCACCGGTCCCGCTGCGGTAGAGATCGTCATCGACCGTGCGATGTCCCAGATCGGCGTCCCGTACGCGTGGGGTGGTGGCAACGAGAACGGCCCGACCCGCGGTATTCGCGACGGCGGCGTCGCCGATGTCCACGGCGACTACGCCAAGGTCGGCTTCGACTGCTCCGGACTGATGATCTACGCGTTCGCGGGCATCGGCATCTCGCTCCCGCACTACACCGGCTACCAGTACACGGCCGGTACCCAGGTTCCGTCGTCGCAGATGAGACGGGGCGACATGATCTTCTACGGGCCCAACGCCAGCCAGCACGTCGCGCTGTATCTCGGCGACGGGCAGATGCTCGAGGCGCCGCAGTCGGGATCGTTCGTGAAGATCTCGCCGGTACGCTGGGGCGGCATGACACCGTACGTGGTGCGCATGGTGTCGTGAGGGCGAGGTTTGCCGCGGCCCTCGTACCACCGAGGGCGGGCGCCATCCGGTCGTTTCCGGGTGCCGTCTCCCGGTCGGTGCAGGGGCGACGACACACCGAGCCGGCACCTGCAATAGTGGTGCAGCAGGTGTTTCCAGCGGAGCGACGTAGGCGAAAGCGGTGGATTGTTGGTGACCTCACGCGAGGGTGGGACGTCCGGTTCGGCGACGCCGGGCGACCAGGGCGGTAACGACGGACGCAAGAACAACCAGGCTGCGGCGGGTGCCGCGCCGGCGCCGAAGGCGGCCGGTGCGAACGGTCCGGCTCCGCAGGTGTCCGGCGCGAACATGCGGAAACCCGGCGACGCTCCTGCGAAGGCGTACGACCCCGCCGACGACGTCCGTCTCCTCGAACGGGCCATCTACGAGGTCAAGCGCGTGATCGTCGGCCAGGACCTGCTGGTCGAGCGGATGCTGGTCGGTGTGCTCGCGCGCGGGCACGTGCTGCTCGAAGGCGTTCCCGGTGTCGCGAAGACGCTGGCCGTCGAGACCTTCGCGAAGGTCGTCGGTGGGTCGTTCTCCCGCGTGCAGTTCACTCCCGACCTCGTGCCGACGGACCTCGTCGGTACCCGCATCTACCGGCAGGGACGCGAGGAGTTCGACACAGAACTCGGACCGGTCGTTGCGAACTTCGTGCTCGCCGACGAGATCAACCGCGCCCCGGCGAAGGTGCAGTCGGCGCTGCTCGAGGTGATGGCCGAACGCCACGTCACGATCGGTGGCAAGACCTTCCCGATGCCCGAGCCGTTCCTCGTGATGGCGACGCAGAACCCCATCGAGAACGAGGGCGTTTATCCGCTGCCGGAAGCGCAGCGCGACCGTTTCCTGTTCAAGGTCCTCGTCGACTATCCGTCGGTGGAGGAGGAACGCGAGATCGTCTACCGGATGGGTGTCGCCGCTCCCGAGCCGAAGCAGGTGCTCGACAACGAGCAGCTCCTGCGCCTGCAGAAGATCGCCGGCCGTGTGTTCGTGCACCACGCGCTCGTCGACTACGTGGTGAGGGTCATCTTCGCGACGCGTCGGCCCGCCGAGCTCGGCCTGCACGACGTGCAGGGCTGGATCGCCTACGGCGCCTCGCCCCGCGCGACGCTCGGCATCATCTCCTCGGCGCGTGCCCTGGCGCTCGTGCGCGGTCGCGACTACGTGGTGCCGCAGGACATCGTCGACGTCATCCCCGATGTGCTCCGCCACCGCCTGGTGCTGTCCTACGACGCGCTCGCGGACGACGTCTCCCCGGACCAGATCATCACCCGAATCCTGCAGACCGTGGGTCTTCCGCAGGTCGCGCCCCAGGCGAACGCACCCGTGCCGACCGCGACCCCCGGCCCGGCGCCTGCCGATCCGCGGGCCGCTGCCGGTCAGCAGGCGCCCATCGGTGCACCTGATCCGCAGGGAGGTGCGGGCGCGCGGTGAGCACACGTCCTCACGACGGGTCGCCACCGCGGTTCCGGACCGGTGAATTGCGCGATCCCGCGCTCACCGCCGCGCTCCGCACCCTCGAGCTCACCGTGCGGCGCCGTCTCGACGGCGTCCTGCACGGCGACCATCTCGGTCTGATCCCGGGCCCCGGTTCCGAGCCGGGGGACGCCCGCGAGTACCAGCCGGGTGACGACGTGCGGCAGATGGACTGGTCGGTCACCGCGCGCACGACGCACCCGCACGTGCGGCAGACCGTCGCCGACCGGGAACTCGAGACGTGGCTCGCGGTCGACCTCTCGGCCAGCCTGGACTTCGGTACCGGCATGTGTGAGAAGCGCGACCTGGCGATCGCAGCGGTGGCCGCGCTCGCGCATCTGACCACCGGCAGCGGGAATCGGATCGGCGCGGTGATCTCCACCGGCAACGAGACGGCCCGCGTCCCCGCGCGTGGTGGGCGGCTGCACGCCCAATCGTTGTTGCGTACCGTCGCGACAACCCCGCACGCACCCGACGGGACCCGCGGTGATCTCCAGGGGCTCGTCGAGTCGCTGCGACGTCCCCAGCGCCGCCGCGGTCTGGCGGTCGTGGTGAGCGATTTCCTCGGCCCTCTCGACTGGGAGCGCTCCCTGCGGGCACTGTCCGGCCGGCACGAACTGCTCGCTGTCGAGATCGTCGATCGCCGCGACCTCGAACTGCCCGATCTGGGCGACGTGGTGCTGCACGACCCGGAAACGGGCCGCACCCGTGAATTCACGACTACTCCCGAACTGCGGGCCGACTATGCGCAGGCCGCCGTCGAGCATCGCGCGGCCGTGCACCAGGCGCTGCGCAGTTCAGGTGCACCGGTGCTGACGTTGCGCACCGACCGCGACTGGATCGGCGATGTCGTCCGATTCGTCGCGGCCCGGCGGCACAGCTTCGGCGCACCCTCACGGCAGGGGGGACGATGAGCCTGTCCGGTTTCACTTCACCGTGGTGGCTGCTGCTGTTGTTCGTCGTCGCCGCCCTCGGCGGCGCATACGTGCTGGTCCAGCGCCGGCGCCAGACGAACACGCTGCGCTTCACCAATCTCGAGCTGCTCGAGAAGGTCGCGCCCGCCCGCCCGGGACGCGCTCGGCACATTCCCGTCGCACTGTTGCTCGTCGGACTCGTCTTCCTCACCGTGGCGCTCGCCGGCCCGACCGCCGAACAGCGGGTGCCGCGCAACCGGGCCACGGTCGTGCTTGTCATCGACGTGTCGTTGTCGATGGAGGCCACGGACGTCGCGCCCACACGACTCGCCGCCGCACAGGAGGCGGCCAAGCAGTTCGCCGACGACCTGACGCCCGGCATCAACCTCGGTCTCGTCGCGTTCTCGGGTACCGCCTCGGTCCTGGTCTCGCCGACCACCAACCGGGAGGCGAGCAAGTCCGCGATCGACAACCTGCAGCTCAGCGAGCGCACTGCGACCGGCGAGGCGATCTTCACGGCGATGCAGTCGATCGACACGCTCGCCGCCGTGCTCGGCGGTAGCGACCAGGCGCCGCCCGCGCGGATCGTGCTGCTGTCCGACGGCAAACAGACCGTCCCCGAGAGTCCCGACGATCCCCGCGGGGGCTTCACCGCGGCGCGGCAGGCGGCGGAGAAGGGAATCCCGGTCTCGACCATCTCGTTCGGCACCCAGACGGGCACCGTCACCATCGAGGATGATCGGATCCCCGTGCCCGTCGACGATCCGTCGCTCAAGGAGATCGCGAATCTCTCGGGCGGGAGCTTCTTCACGGCGGCAAGCCTCGAAGAACTCGAGGACGCCTACAACACGCTCGAGGAGCAGATCGGCTTCGAGACGACCCGCGGCGACGCCAGCCGTCCGTGGCTCATGCTCGGAGCGTTCTCGGTGATCGCGGGGCTCGGCGCCGCGATGGTGTTGCGCCAGCGGCTGCCCTGATCCACCTTGTGCACGCTCACGGAGCGTTTTCCGTCCCGGCCAGGCCACCAGATAGGTTGGAATGCATGACTGACGCAGATAGTGCCGCAGCGTCCACGCGCGCGGGTGCCACCCCCCGATCCGTCCTCGTCACCGGTGGAAACCGCGGGATCGGCCTCGCCGTCGCCCGTCGCCTGCAGGCGGACGGCCACAGGGTCGCCGTGACCCACCGCGGTTCGGGCGCGCCCGACGACCTGTTCGGTGTGCGGTGCGACGTCACCGACGCCGACTCGGTCGACGCCGCGTTCAAGGAGGTCGAGGAGCATCAGGGTCCCGTCGAGGTGCTCGTCGCGAATGCGGGCATCACCGACGACACCCTGCTGATGCGCATGACCGAGGACCAGTTCAGCTCGGTGATCGACGCGAACCTCACCGGCGCCTTCCGGTGCGCCAAGCGCGCCAACCGTGCGATGCTCCGTGCCCGTTGGGGCCGCATGATCTTCCTCGGCTCCGTGGTCGGCCTCGCCGGTCAGGCCGGTCAGATCAACTACGCGTCCTCGAAGGCCGGTGTCATCGGGCTCGCCCGTTCGGTCACCCGCGAACTCGGTTCGCGATCGATCACGGCCAACGTCGTCGCTCCCGGTTTCATCGAGACCGACATGACTGCGGATCTGTCAGACGACCTGCGCGACACGGCGAAGAAGTTCATCCCGCTGCAGCGACTCGGCAAGCCCGAGGACGTCGCAGCCGTCGTCAGCTTCCTGGCCTCCGACGACTCCGCCTACGTCTCCGGCGCCGTGATCCCGGTCGACGGCGGCATGGGCATGGGCCACTGACGGTCTCGCGACCACATCCGAATCTCACTGGAGGACCGACACACTCATGGGCGGACTGCTCGAGGGCAAGACCATTCTCGTCACCGGCATCATCACCGATGCCTCGATCGCCTTTCACACCGCGAAGGCCGCGCAGGAACAGGGCGCGAAGGTGATCATCACCGGCTTCGAGCGACTCCGGTTGATCGACCGGATCGCGCAGCGTCTCCCGCAGCCGGTGCCGCCGGCGATCTGCCTCGACGTGCAGAACCAGGAGGATCTCGACGGTCTCGCCGACAAGATCCGCGAACTCGCACCGGAGGGGATCGACGGTGTCGTCCACTCCATCGGTTTCGCACCCCGGTCCTGCCTGGGCAGCCCGTTCCTCGACGCGCCCTGGACGGACGTCGCGGTGGCGCTCGAGGTGTCGGCCTACTCCTACGGCGCGCTCGCCAAGGCCGTCCTACCCGTCATGAACGAGGGCGGTTCGATCGTCGGAATGGACTTCGACCCGTCCCGGGCCGTGCCGTTCTACAACTGGATGGGTGTCTCCAAGGCGACGCTCGAGTCGGTGAACCGCTACGTGGCCAAGGAAGTCGGCCCGCGCGGTATCCGTTCGAACCTCGTCGCCGCCGGCCCGATCAAGACGCTCGCGGCCAAGGCCATCGCGGGCGACGCGACCGGCCCGGGCGCGGAGATGAACCGTCTGAACGAGGGTTGGTCGGCGGCGTCCCCGATCGGCTGGGACGTCGACGATCCGACGCCCGTGGCGAAGACCGTGTGTGCGGTGCTGTCCGACTGGCTACCCGGGACAACGGGATCCATCGTCTACGTCGACGGTGGTTTCCACTCCCAGGTCGGCTTCGGCAGCTGACCGTACGACGGAAGGCACTCCCATGACGAACACCCCCGGGGCGTACGACGCGCTGATGCTGCTGTCGTTCGGCGGACCGGAAGGACCCGACGACGTGCGGCCGTTCCTCGAGAACGTCACCCGCGGACGAGGGATCCCGCCGGAACGACTCGACGAGGTCGCGCAGCACTATCTGCACTTCGGGGGTGTCTCGCCGATCAACGCCTTGAACCGGGCGATCATCGACGCCGTCCGCGCCGAGTTCGACGTGCACGGTATCGATCTGCCGATCTATTTCGGCAACCGCAACTGGCATCCCATGGTCGAGGACACCGTCGCGCGGATGCGCGACGAAGGGATCCGTAACGCCCTGGTGTTCGCGACCTCCGCCTGGGGCGGCTACTCGGGTTGCCGGCAGTACCACGAGGACATCGCGCGGGCGCGGGACGCCGTCGAGGACGCCCCGCAGCTGACGAAGCTGCGGCACTTCTACGACCACCCGCTGTTCCTCGATGCCGTCACCGACGCCGTGCGCGCGGCCCGCGTCGAACTCGCCGACGACGTGCGCGATTCCGCGCGCGTGGTGTTCACCGCGCACTCCGTTCCGACCTCCTTCGACGCGACCGGTGGTCCGCCGGAGGAGGGCGGCCGTCTCTACAGCCGGCAGGTCGCCGAAGCGGCGCGGTTGGTGGCCGAGGCGCTCGGCGAGGGCGACTACGACCTGGTGTGGCAGTCGCGGTCCGGTCCGCCGCAGGTGCCGTGGCTCGAACCCGACATCGTCGACCACATCGATGCGCTGCACGAACGGGGAGTCCGAGCCGTCGTGGTCGTGCCGGTCGGGTTCGTCTCCGATCATCTCGAGGTCGTGTGGGATCTCGATACCGAGGCTCGCGATCGGGCCGCTGAGCTGGGCATGGGCTTCTCTCGTGCGGCGACGGCCGGAACCGACCCGCGCTTCGCGCAACTCGTCCGCGAGCTCGTCGAGGAACAGCGGGAGGGGGTCACCGCCCGTCGCTGCGGCACCGAACCGCTGCTCGGGTCCGCGTGCAACGGGAGCCTGTGCGCCGTCGGGTGCTGTGAGCCGCCGAAACGCCCGTCCCGGCCCGCCGCGAACGGATAGATGCCTCCGAGCCTCACCGGGCGGAGTGCCCGGCCGGTGAGGCCAGAGGGGAGTCGAACCAGCGGGGCAGCGATCGGCGCAGGGCGCTCGGACCGTCGACGACTACGGCGCCCGAGCGCAACGCGTCCGGCCAGGTCGCTTCGCCACGCCAGATCTCGGTCAGCTCCCGCAGTCCCGTCGTCACCCGGATCGAGACCTCGAATCCCGGGTCCTCGTCGCACACGTCGACGTCGTGCGGCGTGATGACCATCCACCACCGGCGCGACGCGTGAGTGACCGTCGGGAAGACGAACTCCACGACCACCCGGGATTCCGGCAGGGCCGCATGGTCGACGTGCCGGTGCATGTCCCACATCAGCAGTCGCGGATCGAGGTCGACCTCGCCGAGTTTCCCGGTCCACCGCGTGCCCCACGCACCGAGTGCGTCGACGACGGTCTCGAGATCGCGTCCCGCCGGGGTGAGCACGTATCGGACGTCGTTTCCGTCCTCGAGGCGCTGCACGATGCCCGCCGCTGTGAGCTGGTGCATCCGCTTCGACAACAGCGTCGGCGACATGCGGGGCAGGCCGCGTCGGAGGTCGTTGAACCGTTCGCTGCCGAGCACGAGTTCGCGCACCACGAGCAGCGTCCACCTCTCGTCGAACAACTCCATCGCCTTGGCGACGGGACAGAACTGGTGGTAGGGCGGGCCCATGATCGGATCGTAGGCCGGTCGGACCGCCGCGACCAGCACGGATGAGCGGCGGTGCAGTACAGATTGTGTACTGGAGGACACCGCGTCCGCGTTCCTACAGTCGATTTGTGACCCGGGCCGCTTCCGAGACGGTGCCGAAGCCGGGTCCCTCGACAGGAGGAATCCTCTGATGACCGACATCTCCACGACACACGACGCCGATCTCGCCCTGAAGGCCAAGCACCGGGCGATGTGGGCACTCGGCAACTATCCAGCGGTGGCGACCGAGGTCATCGCCGAACTCGGCCCCGCTCTCGTGGCCGCGACCGGAATCGGTCCGGGCGACCGTGTCCTGGACATCGCCGCCGGATCGGGCAATGCGTCGATCCCCGCCGCGCTCACCGGTGCGACGGTGCTCGCGACCGACCTGACCCCGGAACTGTTCGAGGTCGGCCGCCGTGACGCCGAAGCGGCAGGTGCGACGCTCGACTGGCAGGAAGCCGATGCCGAAGCGCTCCCGTTCGACGATGCGAGCTTCGATGCCGTGATCTCTTGCGTGGGAGTGATGTTCGCGCCCCACCACCGGGCCGCGGCCGACGAACTGCTCCGGGTGACCCGCCCGGGCGGACGTATCGGGCTACTGAGCTGGACCCCCACCGGCTTCATCGGGCAGATGTTCGCGACGATGAAACCGTATGCGCCACCGCCCCCGCCGGGTGCACAGCCGCCGCCGCTGTGGGGCGACGAGGTGCACGTGCGCGAGCTGATCGGCGACCATGTCACCGACCTGCAGGCACGCACCGAGAACCTGCGCGTCGAACGCTTCGCGACCGGGGAGGACTTCCGCGAGTTCTTCAAGTCCGCCTACGGCCCCACCATCGCGGTGTACCGCAACATCGCGGACGACCACGATCGGGTCGCGGCTCTCGATCTCGACCTGCTCGAACTCGCCCAACGTCACGATCTCGGTGGGGGAGCGATGAATTGGGAGTACCTGTTGGTCACCGCGCAACGGAGTTGACGCGCACTGGAGTCGACGCGCACTGTCGGCCGCGGTCAGTGATGGTGCTCGGCCCGCAGAGCCGCCGCGACCGCACCGGTGCGGGCCTCGCGGACCGCGCCCCACAGCGGCTGCAGCGCGCCCTCGCGGCCGGTGGCGGCGGACACCGAACCGGCCCGCAGACCCCCTCCGCGACCGGCCACGGTGAGGATCGCCGCGACCTGGTCTGCGGTGTCGAGGACGCGCACGGCACGTGCGGGCAGTGACGGGGGATAGCGGTGCCGCGCGAGTTCGGCGACCTTCTCGGCGATCTCCGTCCGCGGATCGGTGCGGCGCCCGTCGGTGCCCACCGTCGGGATTCCGCTCAACGCGGAGGCGGCATCACGAACCGCCTCGCGGATCGCGAACTCGGCCGCACCGAGACCACCGTCGACCGCGATCTCGGGTACCGCCGGCAGCGTGAAGACGTTCCACCGTAGGACGTCCGGACCCTCGATCACGGGTACCAGACCCAGCCCCGGGGTTCCGGGCGCTCCCACGACGACGCCTTCACCGGCAGCCAGCGCCGCGGAGGCGAACGCCGTACCGGCAGGCAACGCGCGGACGTCGCCCGGGGCGGGAAGGACGAGATGCAGACCGGCGCCGGCGGCGGAATCGACGCGGCGGATCAGGGTGAGCAGCAGGGCGGCACCGTCGGCGACACCCTTGTCGGGCAGATCCGCCGCGGAGGCCGTCGCCGCATCGTGGGCACCCACGAGATGCATCGGCGCCCACTCGTGCAGCGCATCGATCACATCGTCGGGGGAGGCGTGACCGGACAGCCACGACCCCGCCCACACGGTCAGCGTCAGGCTCGGAGAACTCACCCCGAAAGCATACGGCGACCGCGCACGGCGGTCCGGCGTGGCAGCGCGAGCGGTCCCGCGCAATGTCCTAGGGTGGACTGGCGTGAGCCCACGCGATATCTACGGCGGCGACATCTACGCCGGTCACGCCCGCACCAAGAAGAAGGCCGTTCCCGAACTCGCAGCGGAGCGCGGCGTCGTCGTCGAGGACGCCGCATCCGGCTGGTGCGGCGCGATCGTGGGAATCGAGAAGACCCACGACGGCGACTTCGTGCGGCTCGAGGACGCGCAGGGACGCACCCGTCTGTTCGCGATGCGCCCCGCGGCCTTCCTGGTCGACGGAGCACCCGTCACCCTCGTCAAACCGAAGATCCGTCCCGCCTCCGCACCGACGAGATCCGCCTCGGGATCCACCCGGGTGGAGGGTTTGCGCGCACGCGTGGCGCGGGGAAGCCGGATCTGGGTGGAGGGCGTGCACGACGCCGCCCTCGTCGAACGGGTGTGGGGGCACGACCTGCGGGTCGAAGGCGTGGTCGTCGAACAACTCGAGGGCCTCGACAATCTCGGCGCCAGGCTGGCCGAGTTCGAACCCGGCTCGGGCCGACGCGTCGGTGTGCTCGCCGACCACCTCGTCACCGGGTCCAAGGAGGAGCATCTCACCGCGAATCTAGGTCCGCACGTGATGGTCACCGGCCATCCCTACATCGACGTGTGGCAGGCCGTGAAACCGAAGGCCGTGGGCATCGACGCCTGGCCCTCCATTCCGCGCGGACAGGACTGGAAGACCGGCGTCTGCCGTGAACTCGGCTGGGGCACGCCGCAGGACGGCTGGCGGCGCGTCTACAACGCCGTGAACTCCTTCCGCGATCTCGAATCGCACCTCATCGGCGCCGTGGAGCGCCTCGTCGACTTCGTCACCGAACCCGACGAGGGCTGACCGAGCGCAACCATGACGGTGGGGTGGGTGTCCTGGAGCGACAGCGCCCGGAACAGGAACATCGGCCGGATGCGGCGGTCTGCCGGCGACCGGACGAAGGTGCGGTCGGCGACGGGTACATCGTCCTCGATGTTTGCGCGAACGCGCTGTGCGGGAGTGACTTCCATTGCCGGACTCCTCGGGTGCGAAGCCTGGGGAACGGATGCGGACATCAGCTGTCGGTGGAGGGGGAGGGCGGCTTCGTTGTCGACGAATCGTCGTGCGACCGGGTGGTAGCGAACGGTGCGGCCCGCTTCGACGATCCATTCGACGGCGCGCTCGTACGGGTCCTCGATGTCGTCGATGGCCGCGTGGAACCGCGTGACGAGCTGATCGAGCTCCCACGAGGAGCGAACGCGCGGGGGTGATGCCGGTAGTTCGGGGACGGTATCACCGATTTCACAACGGCAGAAGGATGCGTTTCGGTTGCCTCCACTTATGAAGCCGGGGTGACATTCCGGTCGGGACGGAAAGCCGAAGAATATAGAATTACCGACCTGAGATCTTCCCTGCGGAAAGCAGCCTCGAGGACGAGGGACCAAGACCGCTTCCTCCACCAGGGCATCTGCCAGGATGTCCGATTTGTGGTTCGATGGTGATCGTGGCCGCATTGATTTGGTTGATCGCCGGAGTGGCGTTGGCGGCCGGCGAAGCGCTCACGGGCGATTTCGCGCTGCTGATGCTCGGCGGTGCAGCGCTCGTCACCGGCGGTGTCTCCGCGGTGACCGATCTGCCCGTCTGGATCGACGCGGTGATTTTCGCCGTGGCCTCGCTGGTTCTGCTGCTCGGTGTCCGGCCGATGCTGAGGCGCCGGTACTCCCAGCCGCCCGCTCTGCCCACCGGGATCGACGCTCTCCCGGGCAAGCACGCGTTGGTCCTCGAGCAGGTGGGGGAGCATTCCGGGCGCGTGAAGATCGACGGTGAGGTGTGGACCGCCAGGCCGCTGGACGCCACCGAGGTGTACGGGCCGGGAACGACAGTGACAGTGATGCAGATAGACGGCGCGACTGCCGTCGTGTGGAGGGGTGTCTGAGGATGGAAGCTCTGATCGTGCTCGCCGTAGTGGTGGCACTGGTCGTGGTGGTCGTGGCCAAATCGGTATCGCTGGTACCGCAAGCGGAGGCCGCGGTCATCGAACGTCTCGGCCGGTACTACCGGACGGCGTCGGGTCAGCTCACCTTCCTGGTGCCCTTCGTCGACCGCATCCGCGCGAAGGTCGATCTACGCGAACGTGTCGTCTCGTTCCCGCCGCAGCCGGTCATCACCCAGGACAACCTGACGCTGAGCATCGACACGGTCGTGTACTTCCAGGTGACGAACCCGCAGGCGGCGGTCTACGAGATCAGCAACTACATCGCCGCGGTCGAGCAGCTCACCGTCACCACGCTCCGCAACGTCGTCGGCGGAATGACCCTCGAGGAGACGCTCACCTCCCGCGACTCCATCAACGGTCAGCTCCGCGGTGTGCTCGACGAAGCGACCGGCCGATGGGGCCTGCGTGTCGCCCGGGTCGAACTCAAGAGCATCGATCCGCCGCCGTCGATCCAGGAATCGATGGAGAAGCAGATGAAGGCCGACCGCGAGAAGCGCGCGATGATCCTCACGGCCGAGGGTCACCGTGAATCCGCGATCAAGACCGCCGAGGGCGACAAGCAGTCGCGCATCCTCTCCGCCGAGGGTGCGAAGCAGGCCGCGATCCTCGAAGCCGAGGCCGACCGGCAGTCGCGGATCCTGCGCGCGCAGGGTGATCGCGCGGCGCGCTACCTCGAGGCCCAGGGCGAGGCGAAGTCCATCGAGAAGGTCTTCGCCGCGATCAAGGCCGGCAAGCCCACTCCGGAGCTGCTCGCCTACCAGTACCTGCAGACCCTGCCGCAGATGGCCCAGGGCGATGCGAACAAGATGTGGGTGGTGCCGAGCGACTTCGGCAAGGCGCTCGAAGGATTCGCGCGGACGCTCGGCGCGCCCGGCGAGGACGGCGTCTTCCGCTTCGAGCCGAGTCCTGTCGACGAGGAACTGCAACGGCCCGAGGACGACAGTGCCGAGGTCGAGGATTGGTTCGCGACCAAGCGCGACCCCGAGGTGGCCCAGGCCGTCGCCGAAGCCGAGGCGGTCGCGCGCAAGCCGGTCGACCCCGCAGTGCGGACGGGTCTCGCCACGGAGGGGACGCAGGGGGGTGCCGGTGAAGGACAGTCGGCGTTGCCCGCAACGCCGCCGGCGCAGCGCTGGATGACGAACGACGCATCCGAGCAGCCGGCCGAGCCGCCGCAACAGCAGTAACGGAAACCGGTTCAGTGGGAGGGCGCGCCGACCGGCGCGCCCTCCCACTCGTCATCGGCGGCCGAGCATCGGCAGTGTCATCGGCGGCCGAGCATCGGCAGTGTCATCGGCGGCCGAGCATCGGCAGTGTCATCGGCGGCCGAGCATCGGCAGTGCCATCGCCACCACGATGAGACCGGCGCCCGCGGCGGCGAGCACGGTCACGGACTCTCCGAAGGCGACCATGCCGATCATCAGCGCGACCACGACTTCGAGGTAGGACAGGCCGGACAGTTCCGCGGCGCGGAGGTGCTTGCCTGCGACGACGAGCAGCCCCAGCGCGAACAGACCACAGACGACGAAGAACCCACCGGCCCACAACCAGTGCGTCGCGGTCATCCCCGACAGGTCGGGTCGAGTCACCGCGACCATCCCACCTGCCGCGACGGCGCCGAAGACGAAGTTCCACAGGGACCGGACGTCGGACGGCATGTCGGTGCGATAGCGGTAGCACAGCAGGGCCCCGCCGTAGAAGACTCCCGAGGCAGCGCCCAGCACGGTACCCAGCGTCTCGTGCTCGCCCCCGGACGATTCACCGCCCACCAGGCCGGCGGCGAGCAACATGCCGGCGAACGCCGTGCCGATCGACAGGGCGTCGAGGCGACCGACCCTCTCCTTCAGGAACACCCGGGCGAGGGCCGTCGCGACGACGGGGCCGAGGTAATGGAGAACCACGGCACGGGACAGGTCGGTCAACACCGTGGCGGACAGATAGGTCGCGAGGGACAGTCCGAGGAGCACACCGCCACCGACGACCGACCAGGACAGGCGGGTCCGGCGCAACTGTCCGAGGCGGCGGGACAGCGCGATCAGGACGAGCATGCCGATCGCTCCGACCGCCATCCGCCCGAGCGTCAGTGCTTCACCGAGCACCGCGCCTTCGGGAGTGGCCTTGCGGCCGAACAATCCTGCGGCGCCCATCGCGGTCGCGGACAGCACGATCGCGGCGATCCCGAGTCGCCGGTTCGTACGCGGCGGCGACTTCGGGGCGGGGGAGGAAGGGAGAACAGTGCCACGCGACTCGGTCGGTGCAATTTCGGCGCGCTGCTCGAGCAGCGCATGATCGGCTCGCGAAGGCGCGCCCAGGGCATCATCGGCTCGCGAAGGCGCGCCCAGGGCATCATCGGCGCGCAGGGGCGCGCCCAGGGAAACGGTCACACGTCTACCTCGGGTCCAGGGTGCACGAAACGAGCACCAGCGGGTGTTGTCGTTCCCCGCTCTGTCATCGGACCTGAGAGCTTTCGCGGACGGAGCCGCTTACACCTTCGGTGAACCCGGAAGAGTTGCTTTCCAGAGGAGCCTCGCCGCGGCGGTCTGGGGGCCTGAGAGATTCCCGGGGAGGTTGCTCCTTCGGCGCCCGCTGTGTGCGGGACTCTCCCGCCGCGGTTCGGTGGCTGTTCAATTGTCCGTCGAGTATCTCATGGACTCGTCGTGACCGCGCCGCAGGGGACATCCGGTGCGCGTGCCCACAGTTCGCTGCGAGTGCCCGCGGTGCGGAGACCGGATGGTTAGCTTGGTCGACATGAGTGCTCTGCCGAGACCGTGGATGCAGTTGCGGATCGCCGCGGGCGTATACCGATTCCGGGAGAGTCTGTTCGCGCTGCCCGCGCTGGTCGTCGTCGCCGGAGCCGTGCTCGCGGAGGTGAGCGGCTACATCGATCGGGCCTTCGGCCCCTTCGCGTGGGGCATGAAGATGAACAGCAACGCCGCGATCTGGCTGCTGAGCACCGTGGCGGGTGCCACGATCACCACCGCCGGTGTCGTCTTCTCGTTGACCGTCGTGAGCCTGCAGTTGGCGAGCAGCCAGTTCTCGCCGCGGGTGATGCGGTCCTTCATCCGGGATCGGGCCAGCCAGACGGTGATCGGGGTGCTGGTGGCGACCTTCGTCTACTGCGTGCTGACACTGCGCCACATCGGCGCGGACGACGCCGCACCTGCCCCGACACTGTCGACCACCCTCGCTGTGGTCCTCGCGGTGTCGACCGTGGTGCTCATCATCGCCTATCTCAACCGGCTGGCCCACGGTCTGCAGGTCGGGGAGGTGGTGCGCAGCATCGCCTCGGAGGCCGAGAAGGTCATCTCGAACACGAGCCGGAGTTCGCGCGGCGAGATCCACGTCGACCGGGTGCCGGAGCCGGATTTCACCGAGGGGGCGACGGTGTACGCCCGGCGCGACGGCTGGGTGACCCAGGCGCCGGCCGAGCTCGTTCTCGCCGTGGTACCGCCGGGTTCGGTCGTGCGGATGGAGACGCGTCCCGGCGCGTACATTCACTGCGGGGAACCGCTGCTACGGATCCATCCGAAGCCGGAACGGGCGGTGGTCCTGCGGCGGCTCGAGGCGGCCGTGGAGATCTCGAATACGCGCACCATGCAACAGGACGTGGACTTCGCGCTGCGGCAACTCGTCGACATCGCGCTGCGCGCACTGAGCCAGGCGATCAACGACCCGACGACCGCCACCGAGGTGGTGCTCCGGCTCGGCAGTCTGCTGCGCACCCTGCTGGTCACCGACAGTCCGGTGCCGGCGATCGGGGGTGCGGACGGCCGGATTCTGCTGCGTCCGTGGATCCTGTCGCCCGACGAGTACGTCGAGCACGCCTTCGAACAGATCCGGCAGGCCGGCTCGGCGCAGCTGCACGTGGCCACGGCGCTCGCCCGGGTGCTGCGCATGCTCATCGATCATCTCTCCGAGCAGGGGCGCACCGGGTCGGTGCCGGCCTTGCAGCACCAGTTGCGTCTGCTCGTCGACGCGGTGGTCGCCCGGCCCGAGTTCCGTCCGGAGGACCTCGAACGTTTCCGTGCCGTCGCCGAGGGGTCCGCGGATCCCGCGGAGCATCGGACGGACTGATCGTCCTGGGGTGTAGGACCGATGGGAGACGGCTATCCGACTGCCACAGGAAGCGAGCCGATCGGGAGGACGACGACATGGCGACCCACTTCTCCGTCGGTGACCACGTCCGATGGAACTCCGAAGCCGGATACGTCGAGGGCGTGATCATCGCGAAGCACACGGAGGACGTGGAGTTCAAGGGGCGCACGCGGCGGTGCAGCGAGGACGAGCCGCAGTACGAGATCCGGAGCGACAAGACCGATCACGTCGCGATGCACAAGGGGAGTGCGCTGAAGAAGACCTGACGGTGGAGATCCCGGCGTCAGGTGATCAGCGCCTGCCCGACTCCGCACACCGCGACCGCCCACAGCACCGAGGTGGACGTGCCGATGATGAACTGTTCGGAGGCGTTCGGCTCGCGTAGTTCGGGATAACGGGCGAGACCCTTCACCGCCATGATGACGGCGATCCCTTCAGGCCATCCGGCGAGGATCGAGGCGGTGACCGCTCCGCGTTCGAGCACGCCGATGACGCGTCCGCCGCGGAGCGGGCCCGGGGGAGGGGTGGGCTCGGGACCGGCATCGGGTTGCCGCCGCGCGATCCGGAACGCCACGAGGACCGCGGGTCCGCCCCCGGTGATCGCCGCCGTGGCGGTGAGAATCAGCGTGGCCGCGAGCGCGACTCCCTGAACCGGTGTGGTCGCGGTGGCGGCGAGGGCTGAACCGGCGAGACCCGCAATGCTCAACGAGGCGGCCGGCCACACCGGCATGCTCGGGCGCAGCGCGAGTGCGGGTGCGAGAGCAGCCACGGCCAGGCACACCAGTGAGAGGACGGTCAACGGTCGGCCCTTTCCAGGAGTCGCCGCACGAGTTCGCGTCCGGCCAGTTCGGCCTGCCACCCGGCGGTGGCGAGGCGCTGGGACACCGCTTGTTTGCTGATGCCGAGACGCTCGGCGATCCGCGCCTGCGACAGGCCCTGACGAGCGAGGTCGACCGCCTCGTGCCCCTGGTCTGTGCGGCGCAGGACGACGGTGGCGAGCAGGGTGAGCGCGGCGTCGACGTCGGCGGTGGCCTCGGTGTCGTCGCCTTCGGCCGCGACCTGCCCAGGGGCGTTCTTGGCGCGTTCGACGGCGGTGCGGGCGTGTTCGAAGGCGGGTCCGCGGCCGGCGCGTGTCTGTTCGGGGAGCGGGGTCTCTACCGGGCCGATTCCCACCCCGATACTCCAGCGTTCCCTCCGGAGGAGGTCGAGGACGAGATCGACGACGAGGGCGGGATCGTCCGCGACGGCCTGGACCTCGTCGCCCGCGGTGCGATCGAAGGGCCGTACCAGCGGAACATCCTGCAGTTCGGTGAGGAGGTCCGCCACGCGGTCGATGTCTCGGCGGCTGCTCCGCTGGTCGACCGTCAAGACGAACATGCGTCAAGTGTGAGGGCTTGATTGTCGATAATCAAGACCTGAAGCTTGACGCTCGGAATGTGGGACAGGGACGCGTACAGCCTATCGGCCCGGCTCGTTCCCCGTCAGCTCATGATGGGCGGTGATCGCGTCCACCGCATCGCCGTCGTACTTCATCCGTTTCGCGATGGTGAGGCGGAGTGTCGACGGCAGTGCCGGGGCGAACTTCTTGAAGTAGGCGCACAGCCATTCCTGGCGACCAACGAGAAACGGGAAATCGGTCGTCATCATGTGGCGGGCGACCAGCATCGGCAACGGGGCGTCGAGTGGATGGAAGTCGTGATTCCACAGACCCGGCTGGGTGCAGCCCGGGTAGAACTGGCCGAGCATGAAACCGTGTTCGACGAACCGCGACTTGAATTCCGTGTGGACGACGTCGATCACCTCGAAGCCGGTGAGGTCGGGCAGTACGGTCACGAGCGTCTTCAGGCTCCGGTCGCGATCGTCCTCGCGTGAGAGCGTCGTGTACAGGTCGAACTGGTCCTCCACGATCGTGCCGAGTGCCCCGGCGTCGATTCCGGATCCGTGGACGAATGCAGCTCCGAAGAGCTGCTTGCCGATCGACGGGCGAACGAACGGGCACACGGGCCCGCTGCGGCCGAGGTCGGGGTTGGGTTCGGTGAGATACCCGCTCGCCCACCTTCTCAACAGGTGGGCGCTCGCTTCGTCTGCGTACTCGGAGGTTTCACCGAACAGGTCCACCCAGACCGTGCCCGAACGAGGTCCGATTCGTCTCTGGATCGGCATCTGCGCTTCCTCCCTCCAGGGGATGGATGTCGCGTGTTCGTGGGAACTGGGGAGGGTTCCCGGGAAGGATTGTCGGAAGGCTGTTTCGAGCAATAGACATGAAAGAAGTGGAAATTGTTGCAGTGCAACATAATCGACTGCACCGGTCCGGCCTCGTGCATCGTCCGCTCTCGTGGATTCAGTACTCGTGCGACCGTCGGGCCGGGCGTGAATTCCCCTTCGTCCGGAGTTTACCGAGAGTTTTGCATTCTAAGTTTGTAAAACGAGCATAGCGCGGACGGAAGGTTTCTATCCATCCCATCAAACAAACCTAAGGTTTATGGTGTCAAAATGCCGAATGTCGGGATGTGCGAGCGTCGTCCTCTGCGAGATGTCCTGGTCGCATCTCGATCTCGTTCTACTGCACGGCATTGCAGCAACCCCGTCCCCGTCCTACGCTGACGCATACATTCTCGAAGCGGCGTGCAGACTCGGTCGTTCCCGCTCGCGAGCTGTGCACGATGCTCGAGGGCATCCGGCTCGACGAGGCGCTCCCGTTCGCCGCTGCCGCTGCACACATCCTCGTGAAGGGGGCGCTGTGGCCACTCCCGTCGCAGGCACCGCGCAGAACTCCGACGACGCGCGCGCGGGTGCGTTTCCGCTGACTCCGGCCCAGTACGGTATCTGGCTCGCCCAGCAACTCGTACCCGAAGTCCCTTTCGTCATTGCCCAATACGTGGAGTTCCGTGGAGAACTCGATCTCGAGTTGCTGAAGTGGGCGTCGACGACCGCCGGTCGGGAGTTCGAGACCGTCCTCCTGCGCCTCGTCGACGTGGACGGCCGTCCGTACCAGGTCGTCGACCGGGACCTCGATGTACCCACCGAGGTCGTCGACCTCCGTGACGAATCCGATCCGCGGGGGGTGGCCGAGGAGTGGCTCCGGCGGGATGTGGAAGCACCCGTCGACCTGATGGCAGACCGGTTGTGCCGCATAGTGGTTCTGCGCACAGGTGATGCCAGTTACCTCGTGTACGTCAAAGCCCATCACATCGCGCTCGACGGGTTCGGAGCGATGATCATCGTTCGCAGGGGAGCCGAACTCTATTCCAGGGCACTCGCCTCCCGGAGTTCCGGCCAGGACGGGGCCCCGCCGGACAAGCCGCCGCCGGACAAGCCGCCGGCGGATCTGCGGACGTTGTACGAGAAGGACCGGCAGTATCGCGCGTCGAACCGATTCGTCGCGGACCGTGAGTACTGGAGCGAGCGGATCCGCGACCTGCCCCATGTCGACACCACCGAGGTGCCCCCGGCGGTCCGGACCATCACGGCGGAGACGGATCTGTCGGACACTGCGGACGTCTACCTGTCGGGGTCCCCGCCGACGCGGGACGCCTCCTCGGCCGCAGTGGTACTCGCGGCCGCCGCCTGTTTCTTCTCGCGGCGGTCGGGACGGTACGACGTGCTCGTGAACATCCCGGTGTCGGCGCGGACGACGGCCGAGCTGCGACGCTCCGCCGGAATGCTCGTCAACGTGGTTCCCCTGCGGATCCGGGTGGATCCGAGCGAACCCGTCGAGGATCTCGTCCGGCTGATGCAGGTCGAGCTCGTCGGAGCCCTCCGACACCAGGCGTGCGGACTCGACGACATCCGCCGGGCGACATCCGAACCGGTGTCCCGCTTCTCGGTCCCCCTGGTCAACGTCATGCTGTTCGATCAGCAACCCGTACTGGGCGACATCGTGGGAACACCACATGTCCTGTCGCGCGGGCCCGTCGGGGACCGGCTGATCACCGTCCACCGCCGCAGTGTGCCGGTCGGCACCGTGATCGAATTCCGGGCGAATCCGAACAGATACGAGGAGAACGAGATACAGGCGCAGTGCATCTGTTTCACCGAGATCCTCGAGCAGTTCGTCGCAGCCGACCCTCGAACGCCGGTCGGTTCGATCCACCCGCCGAGCGCCGGAGCGGCCGCACCTCGTTACCGGCGGAACACCGTGCTCGATCACTGGCGGCACCTTCTGGCCGGTGCACCTACCCCGCCCGCCCTGTCACCGTCCACGCAGGCACCTGCCGGTGGACGGGCGGGCAACGCGGGATCTGCTTCGGCGTGGGCGCAGTTCGTCCATCCCCTCGGCATCGGACCGGGTCGAGCGAGCGCCGAATGTGCCGACGATCGTGTCCCGATCCTGCAGGCTGCCACCGCGATCCTCGTCGCCAGGTCGAGTGGTACCGACGACGTCGTCCTCGGTGTCCCTGCCCCGGCCGGTACCGCTCCTGCTCGCACGGTTCTGCCCCTACGCACCCGGGTGCGCCTCGACGAGCCGTTCCGAGATCTCCTCGAGGACATCTCCCGGGGGACTCGGGACGCTCTCGCACACGCCGACATACCTGCCGCGACACTGCTCGACGCGCTGGCGCCGACACGGAACGGATCGCGCGCCCCACTCTTCCGCGTCACCGTCGAAGGACGGGGCGATGCGGACAGGGAGGTGGAGAACGCCGTCCTCGGCGACGTCGGCCTGCGTATCGATCTGGAGCGTCCGCGATCCGGCGACGGTGCCGGGCGCGAGTCGACGTCCACGGACGTGCTCCGCATCCGATACGCCACGGACGTCTACACCGCGCCGACCGTCGAGCGCATCGCCCGCCGACTGGAACGTATCCTCCTGACGGTCGAAGAGGATCCGGAGATACGGGTCGGCGACATCGATCTGCTCGACGCAGCCGAACGGACCGCACTCGCTCCCGTGACGGGTCCGCCGCCGGTGACCGAACGCCTGCTGCCGGAAATCCTCACCGACGCTGCACTCCGCACCCCCGCGGCCACCGCAGTGTCGTGCGGCGAGACCCGGATCGACTACCGGGAACTCGACGAACGATCGAATCGGCTGGCCCGCATGCTCGCCGAGCGCGGCGCAGGACCGGAACGTTTCGTCGCGATCGGCATGGCCCGGTCCGTCGACTCGATCGTCTCGATCTGGGCCGTGGCGAAGACGGGCGCGGCCTTCGTCCCGGTGGACCCCGCCTATCCACCCGTCCGGATCGAGTACATGCTGCGCGACTGCGGCGCCGTGCTCGGACTCACCACTACCGGCGAACGGTCCCTGCTTCCCGGCACCGTGCCGTGGACCGCGGTCGACGATCCGGAGGTGGTCACGGAGACGACGCGATACACCGGGTCTCCGGTGACCGACACGGACCGGTGCGCGCCCGCGCGTTCGGATCAACCCGCCTACCTCATCTACACCTCCGGATCGACGGGACAGCCGAAAGGCGTGGTCGTCACCCACGGGGGACTGTCGAACCTCGTCGCGCACACCCGCACCCTCGCCGACCACGACGCGCGGGTCTGGCACGGGACATCCCCGAGCTTCGACCTGGCGGTACTGGAGTTGCTCGTGGCGTTCGGCTCGGCGGCGCACCTGGTGATCGGCCCGCCCGATGCGTCCGCCGGTGACGACCTCGCACATGCATTGCGCGCCGAGCGGATCACCCACTTCTGCACCACTCCTGCGGTCCTTGCAACGATCGATCCGGCGGTCCCCGAGGACCTGTCCTTCGTGAGCGTCGGCGGTGAGGACTGCCCGGCATGGCTCGTGGAGAAATGGGCGCCGGGCCGCCGCATGGTCAACGGGTACGGGCCGAGCGAGATCACCGTGCAGATGGCGTCGGAGGACCTCGTGCCCGGCAGACCGGTCACCGCAGGCACTCTCGGACCCGGATTCCGGTCCGTCGTGCTCGACACACGCCTGAATCCGGTGCCGCCCGGGGTGATCGGCGAGCTGTATCCGGCAGGACCTGCCCTGGCGCGGGGATACCACCGGCGACCGGGGACGACGGCGACGCGGTTCGTCGCCGACCCGTTCGGGCCGGCGGGGTCGCGGATGTACCGCACCGGCGATCTCGTGCGGTGGTCGACGAACGACGACAGCGCAGAGAACGACAGCGCAGCGGCCACCTCGGGTCTGCGGCTGATCTACGCGGGGCGCGCCGACCTGCAGGTCAAGGTGCGGGGGCGGCGCATCGAACTCGGCGAAGTGGAAGCAGCACTGCTCCGCCACCCCGACGTCGAGCAGGCCGCGGCGGTGGTCCGGCGCGAGACCGGATCCGACCGGGTCGTGGCGTACGTGGTGCCGCGCACCGGTTCGGTCCCGGATGCCTCGACGATTCGTGATGCGCTCGCGGCGGAACTCCCGGATTTCATGGTCCCGGCTGCGGTGGTGCCGCTGGCAACTATGCCGATCACGGCCAACGGCAAGCTGGACCGTGCCGCGCTGCCGGCCCCGGACCGCCGGGGCGTACTCCATCGTCCTCCGCGCACGGGGCTGGAACGGACTCTCACGGGGGTCTTCGCGGACGTTCTGCATCTGTCCCCGGATCGGGTCGGCGTCGACGACAACTTCTTCGAACTCGGAGGCGATTCCCTGTCGGCGACCGGCGTCGTGGCGGGGATCCGGTCCGCACTGCACGTCGAAGCACCCATCAGGATGCTCTTCGAAGCACCGACGATCGCCGAGTTGGCACCGCGCCTCGCGGAGTGCGGTGTCGCCCGGACGCCGTTGACACCCCGACGCCGACCCGACCGGATCCCGTTGTCCTACGCGCAGTCCCGGTTGTGGTTCATCCACCGCTACGAAGGTCCGTCGCCGACCTACAACATCCCCATGGCGGCACGCCTGACCGGACGGCTGGACCTCGCCGCGATGAGGGCGGCGTTCGCCGATGTCGTGGCGCGTCACGAGTCGCTGCGCACGGTGTTCGAGGAAGCGGACGGAGTCGCCTTCCAGCGCATCCTGCCGCTCGAGCGGGCCTCGTTGTCGCTGCCCGTGCGGGCGGTGTCCGCCGACGAGGAGCAGGCGGCCGTGCGCGCCGAGGCGCGGCGGCCCTTCGACCTGTCCACCGACATCCCGGTGCGAGCCACCCTGCTGCGGACCGGTTCCGACGACCACGTGCTGGTGCTCGTACTGCACCACATCGCCGGCGACGGCGCGTCGATGGTGCCGCTGGTGCGCGACATGCTGCTGGCATACGCGGCCCGCTCGGCCGGGACCGAACCGCGATGGGGTCCGCTGCCGGTGCAGTACGCCGACTACACCCTGTGGCAACGGGAGGTGCTTGGGGACGAGGACGAGACGGGAAGCATCCTGCACCGGCAGTTCTCCTACTGGCGAGAAGAACTGGCCGGGGTCCCGGAATGCCTTTCTCTTCCGCTCGACCGTCCCCGCCCCGCGGTGCAGTCCTTCCGCGGTGGCCGGGTGGAGTTCACGATCCCCGCGGAGTTGCGCATCGCGGCGGACGACCTGGCTGCCGAGCACGGGGCCACCGCGTCGATGGTCTTCCAGTCGGCACTCGTGGTGCTCCTGCACAAGCTCGGTGCGGGAGACGACATCACGATCGGTGGTCCGGTGGCCGGGCGGACCGATGAGGCTCTCGCCGATCTCGTCGGATTCTTCGTCAACACCTGGGTGCTGCGCGTGGACGGCATCACCGGACGATGGACGCTCGCCGATGTCCTCGACCGCGTGCGGGCCAAGGCGCTGGCCGCCTACGAGAACCAGGACGCGCCCTTCGAACGGTTGGTGGAACTGCTCGCCCCGACGCGCTCGACCGCCCATCACCCGCTGTTCCAGGTCGCATTCGCATTGCAGAACAACCCGCTGCCGAGTCTGGACCATCCGGACATCCACGTCGAGATGCTGCCCGTCGCGACCGACATCGCGCGGTTCGACCTGTACATCAGCGTGTCGGAGCGCGCGTCCGCCGAGGACGGCGGGCTGCTCGGCAGCATCGAATACGCGAGCGATCTGTTCGAGCGCGACACCGTCGAACGATTCGCGGACCGGTATCTCCGTGTCCTCGACTCCCTCGTGAGATCGCCGCACCGACGGGTCGACGCTGTCGACCTGCTCGATCGATCGGAGCGCGACCTGCTCCTCGACGCGTGGAACGGCCCGGCTGCCACCACCGATGACCGGACGGTTCCGGCCGTGCTCGCCGAACGGGTCGCGGCGACACCGGACGCACCGGCGCTGACCAGCGTCGCCGGCCGATGGACCTACCGCGACCTCGATGCCCGGGCCAACCGGCTGGCTCGTCTGCTTGTCGAGTTGGGTGTGGGGCCCGAGTCCGTGGTGGTCGTCGCCCTGGATCGGTCCCCGGCACTGGTCGTCGCTCTTCTCGCGGTGTCGGCGGCGGGTGGCGCCTATCTGCCGTTGGACCCCGCCTATCCGAGCGAACGCACCGCCTTCGTCCTCGCCGACGCCGCGCCCCGCGTGCTGGTCACCGACAGTCGATTCACCTCACATGCGACCCCCGCCGTCGTCGTGGTCGTCGACGAGGCGGGCCGCCCGACGTCCCACGCCCTGCCCGACGATGCGCGACCGCTCACCGACTTCGACAGGATCGCGCTGCTGCACCCGTCGAACACCGCGTACACGATCTACACGTCCGGTTCCACGGGTGTCCCGAAGGGCGTGGCCGTCACGCATCGGAATCTCGTGCACCTCGTCGAGCACGGATGGACCGGTTCGCGACCGCGACACCGGATGTCGCTGGTGTCCTCACCGGGTTTCGACGCGTCGGTGTACGAGATCTGGCCCGCCCTGATCGGCGGTACCGAACTGGTGCTCGCGCCACCCGGTCTGCTCGATCCGTCGACGGTCGCGCGGATGATCTCCGAACACGGTGTGACGACGATGTTCGTCCCGACACCGCTGTTCCACGCCCTCGCCGACCCCGCCGTCGTTCCGGAGCGGGTGTGGGACGGTGTGGACCAGGTGGTCACGGCCGGTGACGTGCTGTCCCCGGAGGTCGCACGCCGCTTTCACGAATCGCATCCCTCGACGTTGCTCGTCAACGCGTACGGACCGACGGAAACGACGGTGTGCGCGACGATGTACCTCATCGAGGACGCGTTCGCCCGAGGAGACCGCGCGTCGGTCCCGATCGGCACGCCGATCCCGGGAGTGGCGGTCCTCGTCCTCGACGCCGGACTGCTGCCGGTGCCTCCCGGTGTCCCCGGCGAGTTGTACATCGCCGGGGACGGGGTCTCCCGCGGATATCCCGGTCGTCCGGCCACGACCGCGGCACGATTCGTGGCATCTCCGTTCGGCGGGCCGGGGGAGCGGATCTACCGCACCGGCGACGTCGTGCGGTGGATCCGCTCGACGAGCGATGCCGAGGGCCCGGGTGGGCACCTGGAATTTGTGGGCCGCTGCGACGATCAGGTCAAGGTCCGCGGCTTCCGGGTCGAACCCGGTGAGATCGAAGCGGTCCTGGGTGCGCATCCGGCGGTGGCCCGCGCCGCCGTGGTCGTGCGGGAGACTCCGGGCCACCACGAGACCGGACGACTGGTCGCGTATGTGGTGCTCGACCGGGAACAGACACTGCTCGCCGACCCGACCCGCGCGACCGGCACCGTCGAGCGGTGGAGGGCACTGTACGACGACGTGTACTCCGCGCCGCCGCCCGAGGACAGCGGCGACACCGGCGCCTTCGCGGGTTGGAACGCCACCGACACCGGGCAGCCCATCCCGGTCGAGCAGATGTGGGACTGGCGCGACGCCGCAGTGCGGGCCGTGCGGCGGCTCCGGCCCCGGCGTCTGCTCGAGATCGGCGTGGGCTCCGGTCTCCTGCTCCGAGAACTGGCCCCCGACTGTGCCGAGTACTGGGGCACGGACTTCTCGGCCCCGACGCTCGAGACGCTGCACTCCGCCGTGCGATCGCAGCCGTGGGCCGATCGGGTGACGTTGAGGACGCAACCGGCGCACGCGACCGAGGGGTTGCCCCAGCGGTACTTCGACACCGTCGTGCTCAATTCTGTGATCCAGTACTTCCCGGATGCGGCGTATCTGCTCGAGGTGCTCCGGAAGATCCTGCCGCTGCTCGCACCCGGCGGATCGATCCATCTCGGCGATGTCCGGAACCTGGCGCTGCTGCCGTACTTCGCCGCCTCCGTGGAACTCGCCCGTGCCGACGGCACCGAGACCGCGGACACGATCCGCGAACGCGTCCGCCGTGCCGCGCTCTCCGAACGGGAACTGCTGCTCGCCCCCGAGTTCTTCACCGGTCTGCTCCGTCGTCTGCCCGGTGTCACCGGGGTCGACATCGAACTCGGCCGGATGCGGACGGCCAACGAACTCGGCCTGTACCGCTACAGCGTGGTGCTGCACACCGGTACCGGACCCAGGTCGCTCGCCGATGTTCCGTGCCGGACCTGGGCGGGATTCGGAACACTCGCCGCGTTCGCCGACCGGCTACGGACCGACCGTCCCGACGCCCTGCGCGTGACCGGCGTACCGCACACCGCCCTGCAGTCCGTGATCGCCGCGACGACCTCCCTCGATGCGATGCCCGGCCACACGCTCGTACCGGAACCGGACCTCCGGCCACGATCGGACGGCATCGGTCCTGCGGACTTCGATCTGCTCGGCGCCGAACTCGGCTACCGGGTCGCCGTGACGTGGTCGCAGGAACCGGGATCGATGGAGGTGATCGTCTTCCGCGACGACCCGGACGACAAGGCCGATGCAGCGCTGACCGATGTGTACCGTCCGGCCGATGACATCGGCAGCCTCGCCCGCTATGTCAACGACCCCGCCGCAGAGGAGCGACTCGACGACGTCCGTCGCTTCGTCCGAGAGCGGTTGCCCGACTACATGGTTCCGGCCGCGTTCGTCCACATGGCCGACCTGCCGGTGACGGTGCACGGCAAACTCGACCGCCGCGCGCTGCCGGCCCCGGAGGTCGCGACGCGGAGCGACAGCTACATCGCACCGACCACCGACACCGAACGGGTCCTCGCTCGGGTGTTCGCCGACGTGCTCGGCGTCGACCGGGTGGGAACACAGGATTCGTTCTTCGCTCTCGGCGGCGATTCGATCATGTCGATCCAGCTGGTCGCGCGGGCCAAAGCTGAGGGACTGGTGCTCTCGCCCCGAGATGTGTTCGAACACAAGACCGTTGTAGCGCTCGCCGCGGCGGTCACCCTGGCCGGACGGGCCGCGCCGACGCTCGAGGAACTGCCGGGCGGTGGCGTCGGCGACGTTCCGCTCACCCCGATACTGCGGTGGCTGGTCGGGCACGGCCGAACGTATCCGCGCTTCTGCCAATCGGTGTCGGTTCCGCTGCCGGACCGACTCCGCGAGGCCGACCTTCTCGCGGCCCTGCAGGCGGTCGTGGATCGGCACGACATGCTGCGGGCGCGGCTCCACGCGGAGCCCGGAACGCCTGACGCGCTGCATCTCGAGACACGGCCCATCGGATCCGTCTCGGCGTCGTCGATCCTGCGCCGCGTCCGGGTCGACGACCTCACGGGGCCCGAATTCACCGCGATCGCCGCCGCCGAGCACGCTGCCGCGACCGGACGGTTGGATCCCGGGAGGGGAGTGATGTTGCAGGCGGTGCGATTCGAGGCGGGACCCGCGTCGCGGCTGTTGCTCGTGGCACATCATGCCGTGATCGACGGTGTCTCCTGGCGGATCCTGCTGGGCGACCTCGCTGCTGCGGCGGCTCGACTCGAACACGGACTCGACCCGGATCCCGCACCGACGGGCACCTCGATGCGCCGCTGGGCGCACGGTCTCGTCGAGGCGACCCGCCGCGGCACGCGCGCGGCCGAACTGCCGTTCTGGATCTCGACCCTGTCGGGTCCGGATGCGCTGCTCGGCGCCAGAGAGCTGGACCCCGCGGTCGACGTCGGGGCCACCGTCGACACCGTCACCGTCGAGGTTCCCGCTCCCGCGACCACCGCGCTGCTGAGCGTCCTCCCGGTGGCCTTCCACGGGAGCATCGTGGACGGTCTCCTCGCAGCCCTGGCCGGAGCCGTCGTCGCGCAGCGCGCCGAGCGCGGGATCGACCTCGCTCGGGTGCTCGTGGCGTTGGAAGGGCACGGCCGGGAGGAGCAGGTCGTGCCGGGAGCCGATCTGTCCCGGACGGTCGGATGGTTCACCGCGGCCTATCCGGTGCGACTGGACCTGACCGGTATCGACGTGGAGGCCGTGGAACGCGGCGGCACCGCAGCGGGAACCGCGATCAAGACCGTCAAGGAACACCTGCGTGCCGTTCCCGACCACGGGATCGGATACGGGATGCTGCGGTATCTCGACGACGAGGGCCGCGCCGCGCTCGAACCCCTGCCGGCACCCCGGCTCGCCTTCAACTTCCACGGCCGGAGCACGCTGCCGGACGCCGTCACGGACATCGACTTCGGCGGTGGCCTCGATCCCGCTCAGCCGGTACCGGCGGTGATCTCCGTCAACGCCATGGTCGTCGACACCGCTGACGGTCCGGTGCTGCGCGCGGATCTCGCCTATGCGACCGGGGTGATCGCCCGCCCGGAGGTGTCGGATCTGGCCGAACGGTGGCGACGCATGCTGAGCGGCCTCGCCCGTCACGTCGCCGAACCGGGCGCGGGAGGGCACACCCCGTCGGATCTGCCGCTGGTCCCGTTGAGCCAGGAGCGCCTCGACGAGCTCGAGCGCCGTTATCCCGGCCTCGAGGACGTGTGGCCTCTCACCCCCTTGCAGACCGGCTTCCTGTTCCATGCCCTCCGGAACGATTCGATCGACGCGTACACGGTGCAACTGACCCTGCACCTGGGCGGTGTCGTCGATCCGCGACGCCTCCGGCGGGCGGTGGCCGCCCTGGCGGCGCGGCATCCGAACCTGCGGGTGAACTTCGTCTTCGACGGGGAGTCCCCGCCCGTGCAGGTCGTGCAGGCGTCGGTCGAACTGCCGTTGTGTGAGCGGGATCTGAGCGATCTGGACCCCGAGGATCGTGTGGTGGCACTGGTCCGACTGCAGACCGAGGACCGGACGCAGCGTTTCGACACGGCGCACGGACCGCTGGTGCGCCTGAGCCTGATCAGGATGGGACCGGACGATCACCGGCTGGTGTTCACCAACCACCACATCCTGCTCGACGGTTGGTCGGCGCCGTTGTTGCTGAAGGAACTCCTCGTGCTGTACGGCACCGAGGCGGACACCGGGGTTCTCCCGCCGGTACGTCCCTACCGGGACTACGTGCGGTGGCTCGTGCAGCAGGACCCGGCGCCCGCGCGCGACGCCTGGTCGCGGTACCTGGCCGGTCCGGATCGGCCCACGCTGGTCGCCCCAGGCGCCGAGCAGTCCTCCGTGCAGGCCCTGTCCGAGGAGACCACACGGGCGCTCGATCCTGCGGACACCCGGCGCCTGGAGGCCTTCGTCCGGGACCTCGGACTCACCGTCGGCACGGTGGTGCAGGTCGCGTGGGGGATCGTGCTGGCGAAGCTCACCTCGCAGCGCGACGTCGTGTTCGGATCGACCGTCTCCGGGCGGCCCGCGGAGGTCGACGGGGTCGAGGAGATGATCGGCCTGTTCGTCAACACGGTTCCCGTGCGGGTCCGGCTCGACCCGTACGAGACGCTCGCCGTGCTCGTCGAGCGAATCCGTGCCGAGCAGACCGCGCTGCTCGACCGGCATCACCTCGGCCTCACCGAGATCCAGCAGGTCGCCGGACCTGCCGCCGGGTTCGACACCCTGACGGTGTTCGAGTCGTATCCGGTCGACCGTGCGGCTCTGTCCGACGCGGTCGACATCGCGGGCATGCAGGTGCGCGAGGTCACCGGACACGATTCCGGCCACTATCCGCTGACCCTCATCGCACACGTCGACGACGCGCTGCGGCTGCGACTGAGTTACCGTCCGGACCTGTTCGACGGGGCCGCGGCCGACGCGATCGTGTCGCAGGTCGCCCAGGTCCTCGAGGCCGTCGTCGACCGGCCGGAGGTGCCGCTCGGCCGCCTCCGCCTGTTCGGGGACGAGGTGCCGGTCGTGTCCGCTCCCGGCACCGCCCCTTCACGGATGTGGACGGAGATCCTCGACGACTGGATGTCACGGTCCCCGGAGTCCGTCGCCGTCGTCGATGCGGGCAGGCAGTGGACCTACGCGGAGCTGGACGAGCGGGTCGAGCGGCTCGCACATCTGCTCGTCTCCCGCGGAGCAGTACCGGAGACCACCATCCTGGTGGCGATCCGGCGATCGTTCCTGCGGGTCGTCGCGATGCTCGCCGTCGTCCGCGCCGGTGCCGTCTACGTGCCCGCCGACCCCGACCAACCCCGCGACCGCGTCACCGCGATGATCCGGACGGTCACACCGCTCTGCGTGCTTGTCGACGGACCCGAACCGGCGGTGCCCGACGGGGTATCCGTCGTGCCCGTCCGGGACCTCGACCTCGACGGTGCGCCGGCAACGCCGGTGCCGGATATCAACCGCCGCGCGCCGGTGCGCGCCGACAACACGGCGTACGTGATCTTCACGTCCGGATCGACGGGCACGCCGAAGGCGGTGACCGTGACGCATCGCGGTATCGCCGAGCTGGTCGATCGGCTCTCGACGGTCGCCGACCGCGAGTCGCGTGTCGCGCAGGCGATGTTGCCGGTGTTCGATGCCTCGTTGCTGGAGACGATCGTCGCGTTCTCGGCCGGGGCGCGGCTCGTCGTGGTGCCACCCGGTATCGCCGCCGGCGACGACCTCGAGCGTGTGCTCGCCGACGAGGAGATCACGCACCTGTACACCACACCCGCGGTGCTGGCGACGCTGGATCGGGACGCGCTGCCGGCTCTGACCTTCGTGAGCGTCGGTGGCGAGGCGTGCCCGCCGTCCCTGGTGGAGACGTGGGCCCGGAGCCGTCACATGGTCAACGGCTACGGTCCGAGCGAGGCCACGGTGATGTCGAACCTGCTCGATCCGCTCGTCCCCGGCGAGAATCCCACCGTGGGACCGCCGATGCCCGGTTTCGACGAGTACCTGCTGGACTCGTACCTGCAACCCGTCGCCGGCGGCGCGGTGGGGGAGCTGTACCTCGCCGGACCGGGTCTGGCGCGAGGGTATGCGGGACAACCCGGCCTGACCGCGACGCGTTTCGTCGCCGACCCCCTCGGCGCACCGGGGCGCCGGATGTACCGCACGGGGGACCTGATGCGCTGGACCCGCACCGCGGCGGGCGCCGAGCCCGTCTACGTCGGGCGCAGTGACTTCCAGATCCAGCTGCGCGGTCTGCGCATCGAGCTCGAGGAGGTCGAGGCGGCACTGCTCCGGCATCCGGCCGTTGCCCAGGCCGTGGTCGTAGTGCGTGACGACGGTAGCGGCGACCGGCTGGTCGGATATGTGGTGCCCACCGGGACCGTTCCGATCGAGGCGCCCGAGATCCTGCATTTCGCGGCCGCCGGACTGCCGCGGTACATGGTCCCGTCGGTGATCGTCGTGCTACCGGGCCTGCCCGTCACCCCGAGCGGGAAGGTGGACAGGTCGGCGTTACCGGCGGCCGCGCCGGTCGGGGCTTCCTACCGGGCGCCGCGCACACCGACCGAAGGTGCCGTGGCCCGCGCGTTCGCCTCCGTCCTCGAACGCGACCGGATCGGGATCGACGACAACTTCTTCGACCTCGGCGGCAACTCGCTCGCCGCGACCGCCGTGGCATCGAAGCTGCGCAGCGAGCTGGGCCGGGAAGTTCCCCTGTCCCTGGTCTTCCTCGACCCCACACCGGCCGGCCTCGCGGATCGCCTCGACGAGCCGACGGCGACCACTGCTCCGACGACCGGCATGTTCGATGTGCTGATCCCCCTGCGAGGGCACGGTCACCGCCCACCGGTGTTCTGCGTACATCCCGCGATCGGCTTGTCCTGGGTGTACGCGGGACTGCTGCGCCACCTGCCGGATCGGCCGGTGTACGGGCTGCAACTGCCGTACCTCTCGGGCGGACCCCTCGACGCGACGCCCGCCGAACTGGCGCACCGCTACGTCGAGGAGATGCGGGCCGTGCAACCGCAAGGTCCCTACACCGTGCTCGGCTGGTCCCAGGGCGGACTGATCGCCCACCACATGGGTGTCGAACTGCGCGCCGCGGGGGAGACCGTCGACCTGGTCGTCCTCGATTACTACCCGCTCGAACGCGAGCGGCGTGCCCACACCCACGCGGAGCTGCTGGCGGGACTGGGCATCGAACTGCCTCACGCGACGCCGGACGAGATGACCTCCGAGCAGCTGCTCGACGCGGTGAACCGCAGTCTCGGGCACGAGACCGGACTGTCCACCGCCGACCTGGAGCGGATCCTCACGGCCTATGCGCACGTCCATCGGGCCGCGCCGACGCTCGACGTGCGATGTTTCGACGGCGACCTGCTGTTCGTCGCCGCGGCGCGATCGCTCGGCACGGACGACGGTGCGTCACCGGCCCTGTGGCGGCCGTGGGTGTCCGGCACGATCACCGAGCACACGATCGACTGCGACCATCTGGAGATGATGACCCCGGCCGCGCTCGCCGTCCTCGGTCCGATTCTGGCCGACTATCTCGTCGCCGGATCCTGATCCGGCTCGACGACGGCGTCGAGCGCCGAACCGGCGGGCTCGGGGAGTCGAGCCTCGAGCAACAGCCCGGCGAGACCGAGCGCGATGCACACCCCGGTGATCACCATCAGCCGCGGATCGGTCTGCCCGGTCAGGGCGTCGCCGAGGAGTACGACCGCCACGGTGCCCGGCAGGATGCCCACGACCGTCGCGAGTGTGTAGGGGACGAGACGGACCGCCGAGACGGCGCAGCAACAGTTCACGACGAAGAACGGGGCGGCGGCGATCAGCCGCAGGGAGCCGACCGCGAGCCATCCGCGGCGTGCCAGCCGCAGATCGATCGCTTTCGCCGCCGGGTGCGTGAGGCGCGATTCCACGGCCTTGCGTCCGACGGCCCGCACGAGCAGGAACGCCAGGACGGCGCTGACCGTGGAGGCGGCGACCGTTACGCCGATACCGACGGCACTGCCGAACAGCACGCCGGCGCTGAGGGTGAACACCGTGCGCGGAATCGGGGCGATCGTGACCAGGGCGTGGACGGCGAAGAACGCCAGGACAATTGCCGGGCCGTGCACCGATTCCGACCACTCCCGGATCTGGGCGATCGTCGGATGCGGCACCACGAGAGCTACGACGACGAGAGCCGCCACCAGGCCCAGGATGCCGAGCACTCTGCGGTCTGCGGCAAGCCTCGTCACGAGCGTCCACACTACCGGCCGGGCGGTCTCTTGCATCCCCGCGAGCAGAGTGACGAAGGCGGCACGATAACGTTCCGATCGAGGACGTCGTTATCGAGCGCTAGAAAAACTGTGGTGATCCCCACAACGATCGCGCGATGTGCGGGGATAGCATCACACCGAAGGCAACCTACCCATTTCGAGGTTGCCCACCTCCGGCCGACAACGCCGTCCGTACAAAGCCTGCAAACCCGCAGTAGGAGGAATCGCCCGTGTCATTAGCTGCAGAAGCCGAGGATGCCGCGCGCGCATATGCGCAGTGGCAGGACGCGGTGGCGGGGGTGCTGGCCAAGTCCCGACGTGTCGACCCGGCCGAACTCGGACCCGAGCCGCAGCGTCTGCTCGAGACCACGACCTACGACGACGTCACCGTCGCGCCGCTGTACGGCGTCCGCGACGAGCGCGACGAAGCGCCGCTGCCCGGTGAGTTCCCGTTCGTCCGCGGCGGCTCGTCCACGCGCGACGTCAACACCGGCTGGCTCGTCGACGTCCGGTTCACCGGCACCGACGCGGCCTCGGTCAACGAGCGCATCCTCGACGCCCTGAACAACGGCGTCAGCTCGGTGTGGCTCGGTCTCGGCGCCGGCGCGGTCCCCGTGGACGCGCTCGACACCGCGCTCAACGGTGTGCTCCTCGACCTCGCGCCGGTCCGTCTCGACGCCGGTGCCGACGCGGTCGCAGCGACCACCGCCGTGTACTCCGTGCTCGACAACCGCACCGATATCGAGGACCGCGCCGCCGTGCGCATCTTCCTCGGTGCAGCGCCGCTCACCAGCGCGTTCTCCGAGCGTCCCGACGTATCTCTCGACGAGGCCGTCGAACTGGCACGGGCCGCCGCCGACCGCACCGAAGCGGTGCGTGCCCTCACCGTGGACGGCACCGCCTTCCACAACGCCGGTTCGTCCGACGCCGAAGAACTCGGTGCCGCGATCGCCGCCGGCCTCGATTATGTGCGAGCACTCGTCGACGCCGGGGTTCCCGTTGCGGCCGCGCTCGGTCAGCTCGAGTTCCGTCTCGCCGCGACCGACGACCAGTTCCAGACCATCGCCAAGTTCCGCGCGGGTCGTCAGGTGTGGGCGCGCGTCGCCCAGGTCGCCGGTGCCCCCGAGGCCGGCAACGCTCCGCAGCACGCCGTGACCTCCGCGGCGATGATGGCCCAGCGCGATCCGTGGGTGAACATGCTGCGCACGACCCTCGCTGCGTTCGGCGCGGGTGTCGGTGGCGCCGACGCCGTCACGGTCCTGCCGTTCGACTCCGCACTGCCGGCCGGTGTGCTCGAGGTGTCCGAGGCGTTCTCCGCCCGGATCGCCCGCAACACCCAGCTGCTGCTGCTCGAGGAGTCCAACCTCGGGCGCGTTCTCGATCCCGCCGCCGGTTCCTGGTACGTCGAGGAACTGACCGCGCAGATCGCAGAGAAGGCATGGGGCTTCTTCCAGGAGATCGAGGCGGCCGGTGGCTACCGCGCCGCTCTCGAGGCAGGGCTGATCGCCGAGCGTGTCGCGCAGACGCGTGCCCGCCGCGAGTCCGACATCGCGCACCGCACGTTCTCGGTGACCGGTGTCAACGAGTTCCCGAACCTGGCCGAGAAGCCGCTGCCGGTCGGTGTCGCCGAGGCCGGCGCGTCCGCCGCGCGGTACGCCGCACCGTTCGAGGCGCTGCGCGACCGCTCGGACACCTACCTGGCCTCGCACGGTGCCCGCCCGCGGGTGCTGCTCGCCCCGCTCGGGCCGATCGCCGAACACAACGTACGGGCGACCTTCGCGACGAACCTGCTCGCCGCCGGTGGCATCGAAGCGGTCAATCCCGGACCGCTCGATCTCGACGCCGACCTGTCGTCCCTGGTGGGCGACACCGGAACGTCCGTCGCCGTGCTGTGCGGCACCGACACCCGCTACGGCGAGCAGGCCGGTACGGCCACCTCTGCGCTGCGTGCGGCGGGGATCACGACGGTGCTGCTGGCCGGACCCGAGAAGGCCGTGAAGGACGCGCAGGGGGACGATCGTCCGGACGGCTTCCTCACCGCGCGCATCGACGCCGTCGCCGCCCTCACCGACCTGCTGAACACTCTGGGAGCGTAAGTGAGCGTCGAACACGAAATCGGCAGCTTCGCCGACGTCCCGTTGACGGACCCGGCCGCGCCGGCGCCCACCGCTCCCACCGCGGAGCAGGCCGCCGCGCTCGTCGAGTCCGTCGCCGAGGCGAACAACTACAGCACCGAGGACGTCGTGTGGTCGACGCCCGAGGGCATCGACGTCAAGCCGGTCTACACCAAGGCCGACCGCGACGCCGTCGTCGCCGAGGGCTACCCGCTCGGCAGCTACCCGGGTCTGGCCCCGTTCGTGCGCGGGCCGTACCCGACGATGTACGTGAACCAGCCGTGGACCATCCGGCAGTACGCCGGCTTCTCCACCGCCGCCGAGTCCAACGCCTTCTACCGGCGCAACCTCGCCGCCGGTCAGAAGGGCCTGTCGGTGGCCTTCGACCTGGCCACGCACCGCGGCTACGACTCCGATCACCCGCGTGTACAGGGTGACGTCGGTATGGCCGGTGTCGCGATCGACTCGATCCTCGACATGCGTCAGTTGTTCGACGGCATCGATCTGTCGCAGGTGTCGGTGTCGATGACCATGAACGGCGCGGTGCTGCCGATCCTGGCGCTGTACGTCGTGGCGGCGGAGGAGCAGGGCGTCAAGCCCGAGCAGCTGGCCGGAACCATCCAGAACGACATTCTGAAGGAGTTCATGGTCCGCAACACCTACATCTACCCGCCGAAGCCGTCGATGCGGATCATCTCCGACATCTTCGCGTACACCTCGGCGAAGATGCCGCGCTTCAACTCGATCTCGATCTCCGGCTACCACATCCAGGAAGCCGGCGCGACGGCCGACCTCGAGCTCGCGTACACCCTCGCGGACGGCATGGAGTACATCCGCGCCGGACTCGACGCCGGCATGGACGTCGACAAGTTCGCGCCGCGCCTGTCGTTCTTCTGGGCGATCGGCATGAACTTCTTCATGGAGGTCGCGAAGCTGCGCGCAGGTCGCCTGCTGTGGAGCGAGCTCGTCGAGAAGTTCGGGGCGAAGAACCCGAAGTCGAAATCGCTGCGCACCCACTCGCAGACCTCCGGCTGGTCGCTCACCGCACAGGACGTCTTCAACAACGTCGCCCGCACGTGCGTCGAGGCGATGGCCGCGACCCAGGGCCACACCCAGTCGCTGCACACCAACGCGCTCGACGAGGCGCTGGCACTGCCCACCGACTTCTCGGCGCGCATCGCCCGCAACACCCAGCTGCTGCTGCAGCAGGAGTCGGGCACCACGCGGCCCATCGACCCGTGGGGCGGCTCGCACTACGTCGAGTGGCTCACCCACGAGCTGGCCGACAAGGCCCGCGCCCACATCGCCGAGGTCGAGGCCGCCGGCGGTATGGCGCAGGCGATCTCGGAGGGCATCCCGAAGCTGCGCATCGAGGAGGCGGCCGCCCGCACCCAGGCGCGCATCGACTCCGGTCGTCAGCCCGTCATCGGCGTCAACAAGTACCAGGTGACCGAGGACCACGAGATCGAGGTCCTCAAGGTCGAGAACTCGCGTGTGCGGGCCGAGCAGCTGGCCAAGCTCGAGCAACTGCGCGCCGACCGGGACGAGGAGGCCACCCGCGCCGCCCTCGACGCGCTCACCCGCGCCGCCGGTGCGCAGAGCCAGGGTCTCGACAACAACCTGCTCGCGCTGGCCATCGACGCGGCCCGCGCGAAGGCCACCGTCGGTGAGATCTCGGACGCCCTGGAGAAGGTCTACGGCCGTCACCAGGCCGAGATCCGTACGATCAGCGGCGTGTACCGCGACGAGGCCGGCAAGGCCACCAACATCACCGCCGCAACCGAACTGGTCGAGAAGTTCGCCGAGGAGGAGGGTCGTCGCCCCCGCATCCTCGTCGCGAAGATGGGCCAGGACGGTCACGACCGAGGCCAGAAGGTGATCGCCACGGCCTTCGCCGACCTCGGATTCGACGTCGACGTGGGACCGCTGTTCCAGACCCCCGAAGAGGTCGCCCAGCAGGCGGCCGACAACGACGTGCACGTCGTCGGCGTGTCGTCGTTGGCCGCGGGTCACCTGACGCTGGTCCCTGCCCTCAAGCAGGCGCTGGCCGAGGTGGGCCGCGAGGACATCATGATCGTCGTCGGTGGTGTCATCCCGCCGGGCGACTTCGACGAGCTCTACGCGGCGGGTGCGGCGGCGATCTTCCCGCCCGGCACCGTGATCGCGGATGCGGCGACCGGTCTGCTGACCAAGCTCGCCGCGCAGCTCGGCCACCACCTCGGAGGCTGACGTCGGCATGAGCGACTCCTCGGTCGGCGCCGCGCAGACCCGCCGACGGCAGATCGACGTCGACGCCCTCGCCGAGGCCGTGCTCGCCAACGAGCGGGCCGGCCTCGCGCGGGCCATCACGTTGGTCGAGTCGACCCGCGACGACCATCGGGAGCGGGCGCAGCAGTTGCTGCTGCGCCTGCTTCCCAACGCGGGCAACGCGATTCGTGTCGGTATCACCGGTGTGCCCGGTGTCGGCAAGTCGACCTTCATCGACGCGCTCGGCATGCATCTGCTCGAGCAGGGGCATCGGGTCGCGGTGCTGGCCGTCGACCCGTCGTCGACCCGCACGGGTGGTTCGATCCTCGGCGACAAGACACGGATGGCGCGGCTCGCGGTGCAGCGGGACGCCTACATCCGCCCGTCGCCCTCGGCCGGCACGCTCGGCGGGGTCGCGAAGGCCACCCGCGAGACGATGGTGCTGCTCGAGGCTGCCGGTTTCGACGTGATCCTCGTCGAGACCGTCGGTGTCGGACAGTCCGAGGTGACCGTCGCGAACATGGTCGACACCTTCTGCTTCCTGACCTTGGCCCGCACCGGCGACCAGCTGCAGGGCATCAAGAAGGGCGTGCTCGAACTCGCCGACCTCGTTGCCGTCAACAAGGCCGACGGGGAGTTCGAACGCGACGCGCGGGTCGCCGCCCGCGAACTCGCCGGCGCGATGCGCATGGTGCATCCGCACGACGCGATCTGGAAGCCGCCGGTGATCACCATGAGCGGCATGACCGGCAACGGTCTGGACACCTTCTGGGACACTGTGCTCGAGCACAAGAAAGTGCTCACCGAGGCGGGCATGTTCGACGAGAACCGGCGCCGTCAGCAGGTGGACTGGACGTGGACGATGGTGCACGACCAGCTGTTGCGTCGTCTCGAGACCTCCCCGCGCGTGCGGGCGATCCGCAAGGACGTCGAGGCCGGGGTGCGCGACGGTTCGCTGACCGCCGCACTCGCCGCGCAACGCCTGCTCGACGCCTTCGACGGGGTGCACGACCCCGGAACGTCCGGCGAGGACTCCTGATCCCGTGAGCCGCCGCACGATCGCCGTCACCGTTCTCGGTGCGTTCGCGATCGTCGCGGCGGCTCATCTCGTTTTCAGGTTCTCGCGCCCGATTCGGCGTTCACCGACGTTTCGCAGTGGTTCCTCATGCCGCTGCTCGCGCTCGGACTCGTTCTCGTCACGTCCGCACCGCGCGACCGGCTGGTCGTGGGCACGCTTGTGGCACTGGGAGTCTCATGGTTGGGGGACAGCGCACCCGACCTCGTCGACGGTGATGCCGCGTTCCTGGTGCTGGTGGGTCTCGTCCTGTGCGCCCAGCTCACCTACATCGTCGCGTTGCGGCCGCACCGGCGGTCGAGCGTGCTGCGGACCCGCCCATGGGTGGTCGGTCTCTACACCTTCGCAGTGTTCGCCATGGTCGCCGTGTGCGCTTCGGCGGCAGGGATTCTCGTCGTCCCGGTGGCGATCTACGCGTCGTGCGTCGGGGAGTAGTTCGAGACCGCCGCTTTCGAGGTCGCTCGCCGACGGGACGTTGCCGGATCCCGGTGGCAGGACGATCTCCACCGACCGGATCTCGTCGAGGTTGGTGACGCTGTCCGGGGTCTCCCATGCGCAGTAGACGCTGTACTCGTCCACGCCGTTCGAGGAGCGCAGGCTCAGTGCCGCTCGATGTAGGGGGCGACGGCGGGCGCGACATCGTCGCACGAGTCGAAGCGGGCGAGGATGTCGCTGCCGAGGCCGGTCGGTTCGCTGACGGTGTCGGCGTGGAAGGTGGTGTCGGAGGTGGCGTCGTCGCCGGAGGAGCACGCTCCGAGGAGCAGGGCGCCGGCGAGGGTCGCGGATGCGACGGCGTATCGGGGCAGATTCCCACGGCGCATCGTAGCGTCCGTACGAGTTGTATGTGATCTTGGTTCTGCTCGGGCGGTCGAAGGCTGCGACACCGTGCGTTACAGCCCGAGAAGCTGCTTGGCGACCGTCACGGCACTGCGGGATCGAGGACCATCGCGGCATCGCGGCCGCCGACGGTGATCGACACGCAGGCCTGGGGGAGTTCGACGCCGGCCGCGGTGAAGGCGGTGCCGGGCCATGTCGATCGGCATGCTGTGCGCGAATCCGCCGGCCGCTTCGATGGCGGGATCGGGAAGCACCACCGCACGCGGGCATAACAGCGATTATCAGGCCCCGTCGGGAGTCCGTGGTGACGTGGTGGAATTCAGGCGAGTTTCGTTGTGTCCGGGCACCTCGCGAGGCTCCGGACGGGCCCCGGGGAGAGGCGTCGCGTCGGTACCTTCGAGCAGTGCCGCCGGCGTCGGCTGCGCCAGCGGTTCGAGCGAACCGCTCTTCTCCGCGGGGGTGAGGCGCGAACGCTTCCAGGACACGATCAGCAGCGTGAGCCACGCAGCGACGATGGCGAGGTAGAGCACCGCCAGCGCCGCGCCGGAGAGGTCGACAGTCTTGGCGAGCTTGTGCGCGTTGGTCAGCACGATGACACCGCCGACGCCGGTACCGAGCAGCGTCGCAGGGACGCGGCTGACCAGCCAGGCCGCGACCGGCGCCGCGAGGGCACCGCCGAGCGCGAGACCGGCGACGATAACGAGATTGCCCAGGGAGTCGTGGCCGAGCCCGAACAGGAAGCCGACGCTCGCCGCGACCGCGACGAGGAACTCCGACGCGCTCACCGAACCGATCACGGTGCGCGGTGCCGTCTTACCGCGGGAGAGCAGGGTGCTGGTGGTGATCGGTCCCCAGCCGCCACCACCGCTCGCGTCGATGAAGCCGCCGAAGAAGCCCAGAGGCGACAGGAATTTCGCGGTGTGCGGGGAGGTGCGGGCGTGGGCGACCGCAGGGGGTCGTACCGAGAAGCGCAACGCGACGTATACGCCGATGGCCAGCAGGATTCCGGCGGTCACCGGTTCGGCGGCCTCGGTGGACAGTCCCGACAGCACGGTCGCGCCGAGGAAGGCGCCGATGGCACCGGGAACACCGAGTCGCAGCACGACCTTCCAGTCGATGTTGCGGAACCGCCAGTGCGAGGCACCGGAGACGAGGGTGGTTCCGACCTCGGCGAGGTGCACGGCGGCGCTCGCGTGCGCCGGACCGACACCGCTGAACAGCAGCAGGGTGGTCGCGGTGACACCGAAGGCCATGCCGAGTGCGCCGTCGACGAGCTGTGCGCCGACACCGACGAGCGTGAAGATGAGCAGATTGAACATGCGTTGGCTCCGAAAGCTGGAAGAACCCGAAAAGTTGGACGAGCGGCGAAGCGCTCAGCAACACTCCCGGGTGCAACACAGACAATCGAAGCAGGCGCCGCGACGGGTCGGCCAGAACGGCATGAGCGCGAGACGAGCGGCCGGAGCCATCTCGGTACTCGTCGCAGCCATGGTCACGTCCTCAGGTCTCGTTCCGCGCGCGGATCGTCCGGTCCGGTCGAGCATAGCCCGTCGAAGCGACGGAGCCACACTCGGCGGGCCCGGCGCGCCGATCGGGCGCGCCGGAGGCGAGGTCAGCCGAGGCGGCGCGCGGAGATCTCGAAACCGGCCGTGCGGAGCCGTTCGGTCAGCACGTCCCCGAAGGCCACCGCGGGGGTGAGGACACCGCCACCGGCGTGCAGGGCCGCGCCGCCGAGGGCGAGCGAGAGGGCGGACTCGCCGAGCATCACGGCCGTGGCCTTGTAACCTGGGTCGCCCTGCGCGGAGAACCGCGCGGTGTAGCGAGCTCCCGATTCGGTCGAAGCGTACAGATCCACCGTGAAGTAACCGTTCTCGCGGGTCTCCTCCGACGGTCCCTCACCGGGCGCGGGCAGGAGCTTGTCGAGGACGAACCGCGTGGGCGGGAACGACAGGCCGGCGGCGAGGGCTCCCGTGCCGAGTCCGACGAGCCCGGCGAGGACGGGGGAGAGCGGTGAGGAGCCGACACTCATCACCTCCCGGTAGCGGAACCGGCGTCCGTAGGCCCAGTCGCGCAACGCGTTGCTGCGTCGCACGATGCGGGTGTTGTAGGAGGCCATCACGAACGGTGCGAGCCGCCCCGAAATCTCCGGCGCCACGGATTTGCCGTCGACGAACGCGAAGTCGTTCTGGCGACCGAGATCGGGTTCCCGAGCCCGATCGGGGGACAGCGAGTACGGGCGCGCGGCGATCTTCCGTGCGGCGGCATCCTTGCGGACCGCGTCGAGCTGTTGCCGGAGCGAATCGATGGTTCCGCCGCTCACCCCGCCGCGGAAGGAGCCGAGCACGAAGGTCGTGTCGGTGAGCGGCAGGTTGCCGTCGGCCTCCGCGGCGCGGTAGAGCGCATGGACGCCGAGGTCGGACGGGACGGAGTCGAAACCGCACGAGTGGACTATGCGGGCGCCGGTGCGCCGGGCCACGTCGTCGAAGCGGTCGATGCTCTCGCGGTGGAAGAGCACCTCGCCGGTGAGGTCGACGTAGTCGGTGCCGGCCTCGGCGCACGCCTGCACGAGCGGCAGCCCGTACGTGGCGTAGGGACCGACGGTCGTGATCACCACGCGGGTGGACTCGGCGAGCGCGGTCAGCGAGGCGGGATCGTCGGCGTTCGCCTCGATCAGCCGCCAGTCGGTTCCGAGGTCGGCGGCGAGCTTCTCGAGTTTGGTGCGTGAACGTCCTGCGAGTCCGACGGCGACGCCGTCGGGGAGGTTCTCGGCGAGATAGGCGGCGGTGAGGCGCCCGACGAAGCCGGTGGCGCCGTAGATAACGATGTCGAGATCCCGGGAGACAGTCATGCCCCTCACCCTACTCAGGAGTAAGTCTCGGGGGCGACCTTCGTCACACGGATCCGGCGCCACAGCACCACCCACGAGATGAGTACGGCGAGCGCGGCGAGGGCGCGGACCGCGCCGAGCGCGGACTCCGGGTAGATCACCCCGGTGAGGTAGTGATCGATGAATCCGCTCGGCGGCAGACCTTCCTGGCCGGCCTCGCGGCGTGCCCAGTTCTCCACCGCGGTCAGCGGGCAGCCGAACCCCACGGCCACCGAGGTCGCTCCCCACACCACCGCGACGACGTGCGCGACGATCGTGCGGGGCCACCGCCACGCGAGGAAACCACCGAACGCGACGTAGAGCACGAAGAGCAGATGCACGAAGGCCGTGAGGTCGGCGACCACCCGGAACGCCATGTGCCCAGGGTAGAACGAACGGCCTCGGAACGAACGCGGTTGCCGGAGGGCGGGCGGTGCCTCAGCCGGCCTTGATGACGAGCACCGGCACCGACGACTCGGTGATCAGCCGCTGCACCGCCCGCTCGACGAGGAACTTGCCGGTCGCGGTGCGCCCGCGGCTGCCGATGACCACGCGTTCGGCGCCGCTGCGCGCAAGCAGTTCGACGGTCGTGCCGACCGGATCGCCGTCGTGGACGGCCGAGAGCAACTCCCAGCCGTCGGTACCGGCCACCTCGCTCACCTGTGCCCGCACGCCTTCCACCTCGTCGGGTTCGTCGAGCGGGTGGAGCACCACCAGCGACTGCTGCCGGTCGGCGGCCTCCCGCACCGCGGCCTGCAGAGCGATCCGGCCTTCGGGGGTATCGGCGTGAACGACAGCGACAGTCATGACTCTCCTCGTGCGGGCCTGCGGGGACGTTATCCATTATCGCCGCGGCCCGGAGAGTGGGCCACGATCCACGGTGTGGAACCGGTCTCCCCAAATCACGGGGTCCGGATCACCGCGTCCGGATCACCAGGGTGCCGGGCGGAAGTCCTTGAGGAAGCATCCGTACAGGTCCGTGCCGGCCTCGCCCTGGACGATCGGGTCGTAGACGCGGGCGGCGCCGTCCACGAGATCGAGCGGGGCGTGGAATCCCTCCTCGGCCAGCCGCATCTTGGTGTGGTGCGGCCGTTCGTCGGTGATCCACCCGGTGTCGACTGCGGTCATGAGGATGCCGTCGGTGAGCGTCTCCTCGGCGCTGGTGCGGGTGAGCATGTTCAGCGCGGCCTTGGCCATGTTGGTGTGCGGATGCCCGGCGCCCTTGTAGCGGCGACCCCCGAACTGCCCTTCCATCGCGGAGACGTTCACGACGTACTTGCGGCGGGCCGGGGACGCGGCGAGCGCCGGACGCAGACGGTTGACGAGGATGAACGGCGCCACCGAGTTGCACAGCTGCACCTCGAGCAGTTCCAGCGGCTCGACCTCGCCGACGGTCTGGACCCAGCTGTTGGTGTGCACGAGATCCGGCAGCAGGCCACCGGCGTCGACGGCGACGCCGGCCGCGACCCGCTCGGGTGTCGCCGATCCGGCCACCAGTGCCAGCGAGGTCAACGAGTGCGCCGACAACTCGGCCGGCAGCGACCCGGCCAGAGCAGCCGGATGGGCGTCCGAGGGCTTGCCGAAGGTCAGGACCTCGGGGCGCGGACCGGCGGGCAGCGGATCGGCCTCCGCCTCGGCCAGCGCCGAGTAGGCACCGGGGGAGCGGCGCACCGTCTGCGCGGCGTTGTTGATGAGGATGTCCAGCGGACCCTGCGCGGCCACATCGTCGGCGAGGGCGACCACCTGGGCGGGATCACGCAGGTCGATGCCGACGATGCGCAGCCGGTGCAGCCAGTCGCCGCTGTCCTCCATCGCGGTGAAGCGGCGGATCGCGTCGTTGGGGAACCGCGTGGTGACGGTGGTGTGCGCGCCGTCGCGCAGCAACCGCAACGCGATGTACATGCCGATCTTGGCGCGACCGCCGGTGAGCAGGGCGCGACGGCCCCGCAGATCGGTGCGCGCGTCGCGTTTTGCGTGGTTCTCCTCGGCGCACGTCGGGCACAACTGGTGATAGAAGGCGTCGACGCGGGTGTACTTGTCCTTGCAGATGTAGCAGTGCCGCGGACGCAGCAGCGTTCCCGCGCTTGCACCGCGAGTCGACGACGCCAGCGGGAGTCCGGCGGTCTCGTCGTCGATGCGGGTGGGGGAGGCGGTGGCGGTCGCGGACAGCACCTGACGGTCGGCGTCGACGCGCTGCTTGCGGGCCTCGTTGCGGCGCAGCCGCTTGAACTTCTTGAACATGTGCCCCACGGCCCGCTGCACGGCGATCGCGTCGGGATGTTCGGCGTCGAGACCCGCTGCCTGGTCGAGCACCCGCAGACAGGTGGCCAGGTCGTCGGGGTCGATGCGGGTGAAGCCGTCGGTGGCGGGTTCGGCGGTGGTGTCGCTGTGGGGGTTCATCTGCCTTTTTCCGTGTGCTGCTGTATGCCCGATCGTATCGGGCAGGATGATCGTGTCCGAATTCCCGTGCAGGTACCGGAGGAACGATGAGCCCGAGCTCCCCCTTGTCCAAGAAGAAGTTCGCCGAACTGAGCCGCCCCCAGCAGGTGCTGGTGGTCCTGCTCGCGGTGGTGCAGTTGTCGCTCGCCGTCGCGGCCTGGGCCGATCTGGCGAGGCGACCGGCCGACAAGATCAACGGCAGCAAGCTGCGCTGGGCGCTGACCATCGCGGTGAACTTCTTCGGCCCGATCCGTTACTTCCGCAAGGGCCGCCGGGACTGAGGGTCTGCTCGCGCCGACCCCGGACGGACCGAAGGCCCCGAACCGATATCGGTTCGGGGCCTTCGGGTTTCGGAGTGTCCGAGGGGGGACTTGAACCCCCACGTCCGTTAATAGGACACTAGCACCTCAAGCTAGCGCGTCTGCCATTCCGCCACTCGGACCGACGCCCACACGGGGCATGTCGGTAGAACCCGCTCCCGCGGGCGCTGAAGAAACAGTAGCGCATGGGGCGTCCGATCCCCAAAACGGCACTTCAGGCGTGCTCGCGGCACTCGACGCGCCTCGCGCGGATCCGCTCGCTTGTTCGTCATCCGCTGCAGCACGTTGCCGCAGCGGATGACGAATGCGGTATCGGTTGTCGCCCGCTCGATCTTCTCCCGACAACGACGAAGGCCCCGAACATGATGTTCGGGGCCTTCGTCGTCTGTCTCGACTCAGAGTGTCCGAGGGGGGACTTGAACCCCCACGTCCGTTAATAGGACACTAGCACCTCAAGCTAGCGCGTCTGCCATTCCGCCACTCGGACCTGGTGCTCGCGCCCACTCGTCGTGGGCGCTGTGAAAGAGTAACCCACCACGCTCACGGTCCCAAATCGCCACCTCCACCTGCGGTGATCCGAACTGTCGAGATGGTGGACGGGCGGTGGTAGACATACGACCATGGCCATTGACACGAGCGCCCACCAGCCGTCCCGGGCGGAGGAGGAGGTCGTCGACCTCGTCTCCCGCCTCATCCGGTTCGACACCTCGAACACCGGCGAACCCACCACTACCCGCGGCGAACGCGAATGCGCCGAGTGGGTGGCCTCCGTGCTCGAGGAGGTCGGCTACGAGACGACCTACGTCGAATCCGGAGCGCCGGGCCGCGGCAACGTCTTCGCGCGGCTGCCCGGCTCCGACCCGAGCCGCGGTGCCCTCATGCTCCACGGCCACCTCGACGTTGTGCCGGCTGAGGCCGCGGACTGGAGCGTGCACCCGTTCTCCGGGGCCGTCGAGAACGGTTACGTGTGGGGACGCGGCGCGGTCGACATGAAGGACATGGTCGGCATGATGATCGCCGTCGCCCGCTACTTCAAGGTCGAGAACATCGTGCCCCCGCGCGATCTGGTGTTCGCGTTCGTCGCCGACGAGGAGGCCGGAGGCAAGTTCGGTTCGCAGTGGCTGGTCGAGCACCGGCCCGAGCTGTTCGAGGGCGTGACCGAGGCCGTGGGGGAGGTCGGCGGGTTCTCCCTGACCGTGCCGCGTCCCGACGGCACCGAACGTCGCCTGTACATGGTCGAGACGGCCGAGAAGGGCATGCGCTGGATGCGCCTGACCGCCACGGGTGTCGCCGGGCACGGCTCCTTCCTGCACGAGGACAACGCCGTCACCGTCCTCTCCCGCGCGGTGGCCCGGCTCGGATCCCACACGTTCCCTCTGGTCGTCAACGATTCCGTGGCCGAGTTCCTCTCCGCCGTGAGCGAGGAAACCGGGCTGGACTTCGACCCGGCCTCGCCCGATCTCGAGGGGGCGCTCGCCAAGCTCGGGTCGATCGCCCGCATCGTGGGCGCGACCCTGCGCGACACCGCGAACCCCACGATGCTCGACGCCGGGTACAAGGCCAACGTCATCCCGCGCACCGCGCACGCCGTCGTCGACTGCCGTATCCTGCCGGGCCGGCTCGCCGAGTTCGAACGCACTGTCGACGAGCTGATCGGGCCCAATGTCACCAGGGAGTGGATCACCGGTCTCGAGCCGTACGAGACCACCTTCGACGGCGACCTCGTCGACGCGATGAACGCGGCGATCCTCGCGCACGACCCGATCGGCCGGACCGTGCCGTACATGCTCTCGGCCGGCACCGACGCCAAGGCGTTCGCCAAGCTCGGCATCCGCTGCTTCGGTTTCGCGCCGCTGCAGTTGCCGCCCGATCTGGACTTCGCCGCGCTGTTCCACGGTGTCGACGAGCGTGTCCCCGTCGAGGCACTGCGCTTCGGCACCCGGGTCATGGAACACTTCCTCATGCACGCCTAGAACACACGAAACCGCCACGAAAGGACCGGAATGGCTTTCGATTACGACCCGTACAAGTTCCTGCCCGAGCTGCCCATCCTCGAGGTGACCAGCGCGGACTTCGCCGAGGGCGAGGAATGGAAACTCCCGCAGGCCAGCGGTGCGTTCGGAATCCCCGGGGGCGGCGACGTCTCCCCGCAGCTGTCCTGGTCGGGTTTCCCCGCCGAGACGAAGAGCTTCGTCGTCACGGTGTTCGATCCGGACGCCCCCACGGCGTCGGGTTTCTGGCACTGGGCCGTCGCGAACATCCCGGCCTCGGTCACGGAACTGCCGACGGGTGCGGGTAGCGCCGACTCGAATGCTCTTCCGGAGCAGGCCGTGACCCTGCGCCACGACGGCGGAGCCCACGGGTTCATCGGTGCCGCTCCGCCGGCCGGACACGGCCACCACCGCTATATCGTCGCGGTGCACGCACTCGACGTCGAGGTGCTCGAGGGTGTCACGCCCGAGTCGAGCCCGGCCTTCCTCGGCTTCAACGTTTTCGGGCACGCCATCGCCCGCGGTCTGCTGACCGGCACCTACGAGGTGCGCTGACAGGTCGTGACGGACGGGCCCGGGTCGAGTACGACCCGGGCCCCGTCCGTTGCAGGTCACACTCGTGTGCTGGCGCCCACCGCGTCGGCGATGGAGCGGTAGCCGTGCGCTCGCAGCTTGCGGGCGATACCGCGGTTGATGCGCCGCGCCCAGAACGGACCGCCGTAGATGAAGCCGGTGTAACCCTGGACCAGCGACGCGCCGGCGAGGATGCGCTCGAACGCCTGCTCCGGCGTCTCGATGCCGCCCACCGAGACCAGGGTGAGTCGATCGCCCACCCGCGTGCGCAGCCGGCGCAGCACCTCGAGGGACCGCTCGGCGACCGGGGCGCCCGACAGGCCGCCCGCGCCGATCTCCTCGATGCGGCTCTGCGGGGTGTTCAAACCGTCGCGGCGGATGGTGGTGTTGGTGGCGACGATGCCGGCGAGCCCGAGTTCGAGTGCCAGATCGGCCACCGCGTCGACGTCCTCGTCGGACAGGTCGGGGGCGATCTTCACGAGCACCGGCACCGTCACGGTGTCCAGCACCGCGGCGAGGATCGGGCGCAGCGACTCGACGGCCTGCAGATCCCGCAGGCCGGGGGTGTTGGGGGAGGAGACGTTGACGACCACGAAGTCGGCGAGCGGGCCGAGCAGTCGTGCGCTCTCGGTGTAGTCCTCGGCGGCCTGCTCGGCCGGCACGACCTTCGTCTTGCCGATGTTCGCGCCGATGGGGACGGTGCGGCGGCGCTGCCGCAGCCGGTTGGCGGCCTCCCCGGCACCGTGGTTGTTGAAGCCCATCCGGTTCACGATCGCCCGGTCCTCGGGGAGGCGGAACAGTCGCGGCTGCGGATTTCCCGGCTGGGCCTGGGCGGTGACGGTGCCGATCTCGGCGAACCCGAATCCGAGCGGACCCCACACGTCGACACCGGTCGCGTCCTTGTCGAAACCGGCCGCCAGGCCCACCGGCGTGGGGAACTGCACGCCGAAGACGGTGTTACGGAGGATGGGGTCGTCGGTGACGAGCACCTTCGCCACCAGGGCGCGCAGCGGCCCGAAGCGAGTCGACCAGCGCATCGCGAGGAAGGCGAGGTGGTGGGCTCGTTCCGGCGGCAACAGGAACATGAGCCGAAGAAGATAGCGGTACACGAACTACTCCCTGCAAGCCCGGTCCACGACGGTCCGGGATCTGTTATCAACCAACGGTGGGTTCGGGGACGTGATGGGCGGTCTTGCGGCGGCGCAGCAGCACCCGCCGGCTCCCGTCCGGATACAGACGCACCCGGGTGAGTTCCCAGCCGTGGAATTCGGCGGAGATCGCCAGACGCATCGACGCGCTCACCCGGGACACGTCCCGGGGCAGCTTGAGCGGCACGTATTCGTATTCGTCGTTGCTGGTGTCCCAACCGACAGGCATCCGGGTCAACCGGCCGAGTCGCTCGTTCGCCATCACTGTCCTTCGATCGGGATCCGTTGCAGTCCGTCACCGGTTGCCGACGCGATCACCAGTGCCGCATCGGCCGGATCGACGGCGATCGAATTCGGTTGCCGCACCGTTGCGAAGCGGTGGCGTTCTCGCGGGATCCCGGTCGAAAGATCGTAGCCCACGACCTCGTTGCTGCCGGTCAGAGTCACCCAGATCAGGTCCCGCGTCTCGTCGTAGGTCACAGCGTACGGGGCGGGGCCGACGGGATAACGCTGCCGCAGGACGATCGCGTCGAGGGTGTAGACGAGCAGTTCGTCGCCGGTGGTGTCGGTGACCACTACGCGTCCGAAGGGGTCGGTGGTCAGCTGCGTCGCACCTTCGCCGGCACGCAGCGCGGGACCGAGATGGGCGTCGGCGAGGTCGAGCTCGGTGAGGGAGGTCTGCCGGCGGTCGAGCGCCGCGACGGCGTCACCGGTGACGGCGAGGGCGTCGACGGAGGCGAGGCCCCCGACGGTGGTGGCCACCTCACCGGATCCGGGGTCGACGACGAGCACGCGGCCGTTGTCGGTGCCGACCGCCCAGCGGCCGTCGGACAGCACGGCCGCCGACGCGGCATTGCCGTCGACCGGGACCTCGGTGATGGTGCCGTCGGCGACGTCGATGCGCAGCACGGCCCCGGACACGGGGGCGAGCACACTGCCCTCGGGGCCGGTCACGACGGTCGCGGCGGACGACGGCAGGCCCACCAGGCGCGGTTCCGTCCCGGGACCGTCGAACGCCATGTCGTCGAACAACGCGACCCGTGCTCCGTCGTCGACGAGCGCGGCGAAGGTACCCGTGGACGGTTCGACGACCAGCGCATCGACCTGCAGGTCGAGCGGACGGACGTCGCCGGCAGGGGACGGGCCGACCTCGGGGGCGGCCGCAGGAGTGGCGGGTTCGATGGTCTGCAGCACGTCCGGGGTGCTCTCCGACGAGCAGCCGGCCAGCACGACCATCGCGATCGCGCCCACCATCGTGACCGCTCGGATCCCCGCTCTGCCCATCGTTGCTCCTCGTCCTCGGATTCGATTCGCACCTGCCGGACGTGCTCCGGCGCCCGGCGCGCCGACCTTCAGTGTTCCTGATGCCGGTCGCGGGGAAGAAATCAGTGGGTCGTCCGACGGGCCGAATGTGATCTGCTGCTCAGGTCTGCGCCGAGGCGGACCGGTCGCGGTTCGGACGTCGCGGCAACACGAGCGGGGTGCCGGTCTCGGGGTGGCGGCCGATCGCCACGGGGTACTGGTAGACGCGGCCGAGGAGCTCTTCGGTGAGGACGTCGCCGGGTGCGCCGTCGGCGACGATGCGTCCCTGTTCGAGCACGCAGACGCGGTCGGCGTAGGCGGCGGCCAACCCGAGATCGTGCAGCACGACGACCACGGCGTGCCCGTCGTCGGCGCGGGCCCGCACGACCTGCATGACCGCCTCCTGGTGGCCGAGGTCCAGTGCTGCGGTGGGTTCGTCGAGCAGCAGTGTCTCGGTGTCCTGGGCCAGCACCCGTGCGAGCGCCACCCGGGCGCGTTCGCCGCCGGACAGCGCAGGGAACGGCCGGTCGGCCAGATGGGCGACGTCGCAGGTCCCGAACGCCTCGGCGACGATGCGGTCGTCGTCGTCCTGTCTGGGGGTGCGCGCCCACGCGGCCCGTCCCATCCGCACGACCTGCCGGGCGGTGAACGGGAAACCGACGGTGTGCTGCTGCGGTAGCACGGCGCGGCGGCGCGCCAGGGCGATCGACGACCACCGCTCGAGGGCACGGCCCTCGACCTCGACGGTGCCGCCGCTGATCGGATGGTCGCCGGACAACGCCGCGAGCAGGGTGGACTTGCCCGCCCCGTTGGGGCCGACGAGCGCGACGACCTCACCGGTGCGCACCTCGAAGTCGACGCCGTGCAGGATCTCCCGCTCTCCGCGCCGCAGTCGCACAGCCACCGCGCGCATCGTCGCGGTGCCCGGTGCCGAGCGGGCCGGGACGGCCGCGTCCGGGGTTCCGAGGGAGCGGGGAAGCAGCCTCATGCCCATCCACCCTGCTTCGCGCGGGTGCGGCGCAGCATCAGGAAGAAGACCGGGCCACCGATGAGGGCGGTGATCATGCCGAGCGGCAGGTCGGCGTTCTCGACCAGCGTGCGCGCCCCCAGGTCGGCGGCGAGCAGGACGACCGCGCCGGCGAGCACACTCGCCACGACGAGCACCCGGTGGGCGGGGCCGAGAGCCAGGCGCATCAGGTGCGGCACGACCAGGCCGACGAACATGATGATGCCGGTGAAGGCGGTGGCGCCGCTGACCAGCACGGCGACCGCCAGGATCGACAATTGCCGCACGCGTTCGACGTCCACACCCAGATGCCGGGCGACGCTCTCGCCGAGCGCCAGCAGGTCGAGTTTCGGGGCGAGCAGGACCGCGACGAGCACACCGGCCAGGGTCAGCGGCGCGACCACCGCGACGATGTCCCAGGTGGCTCCGCCGAGACTGCCGAGCTGCCAGAACACGATCTGGTCGCGGGCGGCGGGACTGGCGACGAAGGTGAAGAACGCGATGAGCCCGCCGGCGACGGCGTTGACGGCGACGCCGGTGAGGATCACCGTGACGACTTCCGTGCGTCCGTTCGATCGGGACAACGCGTAGACCAGCACGGTGGTGATCAGACCGGAGACGAGTGCGGCGCCCGCCAGCGCCCAGCCGGTGGTGAATGCGCCGCCGAGCACGATCACCGCCGACGCGCCGACGGCGGCGCCGGAGGACACACCGATCACGCCGGGTTCGGCGAGGGGATTGGCGAAGATGCCCTGCAACAGCGCCCCGGAACAACCGAGGGCGGCACCGACGAGCATCGCGAGCACCACGCGCGGGAAGCGCACCTCCCACAAGGTCACTTCCCCGGCGGGATGCGCGGGCACCGGGCCGAGGTCCAACCCGATGCGGTGCAGCAGACTGCCGACCACCTCGGCCGGGCTCGTGGGCACCTGTCCGAGGCACGCCGACGCGACGGCCAGGGCGAGCAGGGCAACGACGAGACCGACGAGGACGACGGTGGTGCGTCCCCGTCCGGCCTTCCGCAGTGCCCGCTCGGGAAGGCCGGTGGCCTCGGTGACTTCTCCGCTCACGGACATCCGGTGATCACGACCGGTCCGACGGGTAGAACGCCTCCACCAGAGCGGCCAGGACCTTGCCGGTCTGCGGACCGAAGCTGAGGAGGGTCGAATCGTCCATGTCCACGATGGTGCCCGTCTTCCCGGCCGGGGTCTGCGCGACCCCCGGGAGTTGTGAGAGCCCCTCCGGCCCGCCCACCGAGTCGAGGCTGTGCGTCATCACCAGGATGATGTCGGGCGCCGAGGCGATCATCGCCTCACTGGTGATGGGCACGAACTGCGAGTCCAGCCCGGCGAGGATGCCGGCGTCGCGACCACCGGCGGCCGCGACGAGCGCATCGGCCCCCGATCCGGGGCCGCCGAGCATCTTGATCGCCGAACCGCGCAGATAGAGGAATGCGACGGTCGGTTCGGGATGGTCGGCGGGAATCGAGTCCTTCGCCGCGGCGATCTCGTCGAGCGTCCGCTGCGCGAGCGCAGCGCCGGCCTCGGGCACACCGAGCGCGGCCGCGACCGCCTCGATGTCGTCGGCGACGGTGTCGAGGGAGCGTTCCGGGTCGACGAACACCACCGGCACGCCGGTCGCGCGGATCTGTTCCTGCACCGCCAGCGGACCGATGGAGGTGTCGGTGAGCACGACGGTCGGGTTCAACGCGAGGATCGCCTCGGCGTTGAGACCGTGCCCGCCGGGGGTGACGTTGGGGACGTCCTGGATCGCGGGGAAGGACGCGGTGGAGCGGCCGACGAGCTTGTCGCCGAGTCCGAGGGCGTACACGGTCTGCGCGAGGGTGCCGGAGCGGTCGGCCACCACGATCCGCGAGATGTCGGTGATCGTGGTCTCGACGCCGTCCACGCCGCGCACCGTGGCCGGCAGTGCGGGTGCCGGGTCGGTGGTGATCGGCTCGGGTTCGGCATCGACGACGGCGGTGCGCGGACCGGTCGCGACGTCGGTGACGGTCGTGCCGTCGGTGGTGGGGGCGCTGCATGCGGCGACGAGGAGGACACCCAGCACTGCGATCAGCGCGACCGGGAGGCGGAGGAGGGAACGGAACAGGCGGAGGAGGGAACGGAACATCGGTCAGGCACGCACCCGATACCGGTCGATATCGCGCGCGAGGTCGGCGAACAGGGCACCGTTGAGCCCGTACACGAGGTTCGCCTCGTCGATGACGGTCTGCTGCTGGTCGCCGTCGAGCGGTGCGGCGTCGAGCTTCGCGCGGTAGGCGTCCTTGAACGGCTTGGTCTTCGGGATCCCGTCGAAGATGTAGAAGCGCAACCCGTCGCGCTCGTAGCCGTAGGCGCGTTCGAGCATGCGGCGGATGATCTGGCCGCCGGAGAGGTCGCCGAGATAACGCAGATAGTGATGCGCGAGGAAGGCTTCCGGGGACACCGCCGCGACCTGCACGAGCCGGTCGACGTAGGCGACCGTTGCGGGCAGCGGCGTGATGCGGTCGCGCCAGTCGGAGCCGACGAGGAAGTCGAGGTCGGCTTCGAGCGCGGCGGTGCGGAGCAGTTCGTCGCTGAGGAAGGGACCGGCGATCGGGTCGTCGGCGTAGCTGCGGCCGATCCGCTCGAGGCTGTCGTAGACGAACCAGGTCTGCGCGATGAGCGCGGCGTGGGCCTCGGTCGACAGCTTGCCGCCGAGCAGTTCCGAGACGAACACCGAGTTCTCGGTGTCACTGTGCGCCTGCTGGGTCTCGAGCCGGATCCGTTCGGCGAATCCGACGACTTCGGTCGTGGCCATCGACCGACCTCCCCTCACATTGCCTGTACCGAATGTACTCGGCAGGCTAGCCTAACCTTCCGGATAAGGGCAGGGTGCGGGCGGTGTCGCGGAGATCACGCGCTCACGTCGTCGAGCGCCGCGGCGATCGCCGGCGGCAACGCCAACTCCTCCGCGACCAGCACTCCGGTCAGTTGCGCGAGATCCCGGGCACCCACGAGCGTCGAGGCCACGTGCGGCCGGTCGCGCACCCACGCCAGCGCGACGGCCAGCGGGGAGGTGCCCAGCCCGTCGGCGGCCGTGGCGACCGCGTCGACCACGCGCACCGCGGATTCGGTGAGATAACGGCGCACTTCCTCGGTGTGCACATCGTCGGCGCCGCGCGAATCCGCCGGCACCCCCGACCGGTACTTACCGGTGAGAACACCGCCGGCGAGCGGCACAGCCGCGAACACACCCACGCCGTGGTGGGCCGCGGCGGGGATCAACTCGTCCTCGACGCCGCGGGCGAGCAGGGAGTACTCGACCTGCGTGCTGATCAGCGGCGCCGGGCGCCGGGCCGCGGCCGCGGCGGTCGCGAGCTGCCAGCCGAGATAGCCGCGCACCCCGACGTATCGCACGCGCCCGCTGGTGACGGCGAACTCGAGGGCGTCCATCACCTCGTCGACGGGGGTGTGCGGATCCCACGTCGCAACCTGCCACACGTCGAGGTGGTCGGTGCCGAGTTCACGCAGGGTCGCGTCGAGCTGGTTGAGCAGGCCCGAGCGGGAGCAGTCCACGCGGCCGGAACCGAGTGTGGTGGTGTCGATGCCGGAGCTGCCCGACAACACCAGCTGGTCGCGGGGCACCACGTCGTCGAGCAGTTCGGCGAGGATCCGTTGCGCGACCCCGTCCCCGTAGGCGGGGGAGGTGTCGACGAGCGTGCCGCCCACATCGACGAAGGCCGACAACTGGGCTGCGGCCTCGTCGCCGTCCGTTCCACGACCCCACGTCAAGGTGCCCAGGCCGAGCCGTGAAACCCGCAGGCCGCTCGCACCGACTGTCCTGTATTCCATAACCGTCCGCGTTTCCTCCCGACACGACGGGACGTCGCCGCGCTCGGCCACGACCCCGGTACTGCACCCTAATGCGCAACAGGCGCGCGGCAGCGTCCGGCGCGCCGACCGGTCGGGTTCCACGTACCCTTCGCCGAGTGAGAACTGCTCCCTGCATCCGCGACCACCGATCCGTCCCCACCGCAGCCTTCGTGCCGGGGGTCGCCGCATGATCGGCGAATCGATGACCTGGCTGCAGACGATCGTCCTCGGCATCGTGCAGGGCCTCACGGAGTTCCTGCCGATCTCCTCGTCCGGCCACCTGCGGATCGTCTCGGAGATCTTCTTCGGAGAGGACGCCGGCGCGTCCTTCACGGCAGTCACCCAGCTGGGCACCGAGGCCGCCGTTCTGGTGTTCTTCGCCGGGGACATCTGGCGGATCCTGCGGGCCTGGTTCCGCGGCCTGTTCCACAAGGAGCACCGCTCCGACCACGATTACAAGATGGGCTGGTACGTCATCCTCGGCACCATCCCGATCGGCATCCTCGGCGTGCTGTTCAAGGACGACATCCGCACCGTCGCCCGCAATCTGTGGCTCGTCGCCACCATGCTCATCGTGTTTTCGATCGTCATCGCAGCTGCCGAGTACTTCGGCAAACAGCGGCGCGACGTGAGTCAGCTCACCCTCAAGGACGGCCTGATCATGGGTTCGGCGCAGGCGCTGGCCCTGATCCCCGGCGTGTCCCGCTCCGGCGGCACCATCTCCGCCGGTCTGTTCCTCGGGCTCACCCGCGAGGCCGCCGCCCGATACTCGTTCCTGCTCGCCATCCCCGCCGTCGTCGCCTCCGGTCTGTTCAGCCTGCCGGACGCCTTCGAACCGGCCGGGGAGGGGCTCAATGCCTCGGGGGCGCAGCTGCTCGTCGCGACCGTGATCGCCTTCGCGGTCGGCTACGCTGCGATCGCCTGGTTGCTGCGCTTCGTCGTCAACCACTCGATGTACTGGTTCGTCGGCTACCGCGTGATCCTCGGCGTGATCGTGCTCGGACTGCTCGCCACCGGCGTGGTCTCCGCCACCTGAGAGGCTGCCGACAGGCGGTACCTCTAGGCTGGGCGCATGACGGTCATCCTGCTGCGGCACGGACGGTCGACGGCGAACACCTCGCACGTGTTGGCCGGTCGTTCCCCCGGTGTCGAACTCGACGAGGTCGGCCACGTCCAGGCGAAGAATCTCGTCACCCGGTTGGCCGGGCTCGAGATCACCGAGATCGTGCGGTCGCCGCTGCTGCGGTGCCGGCAGACAGTGCAGCCGCTGGCGACCGATCGTGGACTCGAACCGGTCGTCGATGAGCGACTCGCCGAGGTCGACTACGGGCAGTGGACCGGACGCGAACTGAAGGAACTGGTCAAGGAACCGCAGTGGGCGGTCGTGCAGCAGCACGCCTCCGCAGCGGTCTTCCCGGACGGTGAAGGACTCGCGCAGGTGCAGTCCCGCGCGGTCGCTGCGATCCGCGAACACGACCGGCGTCTGCGCGAGGCGCACGGCAAGGACGTCGTGTGGATCGCGTGCAGCCACGGCGACGTCATCAAGTCGATCCTCGCCGACGCGCTCGCGACGCATCTCGACAGCTTCCAGCGGATCGTCGCCGAGCCGGCGTCGCTCAGCGTCGTCCGCTACACCGACACCCGGCCGTTCGTGCTGCGCGTGAACGACACCGGTTCGGACCTGTCCGGGCTTGCCGGGCCGTCCGAACCCAAGTCCGTGCCCGGCGGCGAAGTGCCCGGCGCGGTCGAGGAACCCGGCGACCCACCGCAGGGGCACCGACAGGAGACGGCACGCGGATAATGGCAGTGTCCGTCATGGCAGAGTGTGGGGACTCGAGGAGGTGTGATGGCCCGCGCGATACACGTGTTTCGAACACCTGATCGGTTCATCGCCGGCACTGTCGGTGAACCGGGCGACCGGGTGTTCTACCTGCAGGCCGTGCACGAGTCCCGTGTGGTGAGCGTGCTTCTGGAGAAGCAGCAGGTGCAGATCCTGGCCGACCGGATGGGGCTGTTGCTCGAAGAGGTACAGCGCCGCTTCGGCACCGTGATCCCCGACGACCCCGAGGTCGACGTCAGCCCGTTGGTGACACCGATCGAGGCCGAGTTCCGGGTCGGCACCATGGGTCTGGGCTGGGACGCCGACGCCGGATCGGTGGTGGTGGAGCTGCTCGCGGTCACCGACACCGAACTCGACGAGTCCGTGGTGCTCGACGACACCGAGGAAGGTCCCGACGCGGTGCGGGTATTCCTCACACCGGTGCAGGCCCGCGAATTCGCGGCCCGTTCCGAACTCGTCGTCTCGGCCGGGCGCGCGCCCTGCCCGCTGTGCGGCGAACCGATCGGCGCCGACGGACACATCTGCGTCCGCACCAACGGTTACCTGCGTACCCCCGGATTCGATCCGGCCGCGTGGTTCGGCGAGGAAGAAAGCTGACCGCGTGACGGTGCCGGACGTGCAGAGTGTGCTGACCGACGGCGACCTCGACGTCGTCGGGCAGATCGCACACGCAAGCAACGCGACCCTCGTGTGCGACGCGCAGCTCGGCGACACCGAGGTGCGGTGCGTCTACAAACCCGTCCGCGGGGAGCGGCCGTTGTGGGACTTCCCCGACGGCACCCTCGCCGGACGCGAGGTCGCCTCGTACCTGATCTCCGAGGCGCTCGGCTGGGACGTCATCCCGCTCACCGTGCTGCGCGACGGTCCGTACGGTCCCGGCATGGTGCAGCGCTGGATCGACACGGTCGACTCCGCGCAGGGCGGAACGGAACGCCTGGATCTGGTGGACCTGTGCCCGGCCGGTGCGGTTGCGCAGGGGTGGCTGCCGATCCTGCGTGCCCGCGATCTGGACGGCGCCGAGGTGGTGCTCGTCCACGCCGACGATCCGCGCCTGCAGCGCATGGCGGTGCTCGACGTCGTCCTCAACAACGCCGACCGCAAGGGAGGCCACGTCCTCGAAGGTCTCGACGGACACGTCTACGGCGTCGATCACGGCATCTGCCTGCACCAGGACGACAAGCTGCGCACCGTGCTGTGGGGGTGGAGCGGCGACCCGGTCGACCCGGTCCTCCTCGCCGACCTCGACAAGCTGCTGCGGCGGTTCGACGGCGGCTTCGCCGAGGAGCTGTGCGAGCACATCACCGCCATCGAGGTGCGTGCCCTGCAGCGCAGGATCACCCGCTTGCTCGAACACCCCGTGATGCCGCATCCGCGCGGAGACCGGCGCATTCCCTGGCCCGCCTTCTGAGGCCGCGGCCGTTCGCCTGCCGCACGCCCGGGTGCCCGCGCGGAGCACTCCCGCGACTCCATTAGGCTCGTAGTCATGCAATCTTGGTCCGACGTCGCGATCCCGTCCGTCCCCGGTCAGGGGCCTCCGTTGCGGTTGTTCGACACCGCGGACCGAGCGGTGCGTCCGGTCACCCCGGGCGACACGGCAACGATGTACGTGTGCGGCATCACCCCCTACGACGCCACGCACCTCGGCCACGCCGCCACCTACCTGACCTTCGATCTGGTCAACCGCATCTGGCGCGACGCCGGCCACGACGTCCACTACGTGCAGAACGTCACCGACGTCGACGACCCGCTGTTCGAACGCGCCGAGCGCGACGGTGAGGACTGGGTCGTCCTCGGTACGCGCGAGACGGCCCTGTTCCGCGAGGACATGGAGGCGCTGCGCGTGCTGCCGCCGCGCGACTACATCGGTGCCGTCGAATCGGTGAACGAGGTCGTCGAACTCGTCGAGAAGCTCGTCGCCTCCGGTGCCGCCTACATCGTCGACGACGCCGAGTACCCGGATGTCTACTTCCGGACCGACGCCACCGAGCAGTTCGGTTACGAGTCCGGCTACGACCACGACACGATGATGCGGTTCTTCGCCGAGCGCGGCGGCGACCCGGAGCGCCCCGGCAAGCGCGACCCGCTCGACGCCCTGCTGTGGCGCGCGGAGCGTCCCGGCGAACCGGCCTGGCCGTCGCCCTTCGGTGCCGGACGCCCCGGCTGGCACATCGAGTGCGCGGCCATCGCCCTCAACCGCATCGGCTCCGGCTTCGACGTGCAGGGTGGCGGCAGCGACCTGATCTTCCCGCACCACGAGTATTCCGCCGCGCACGCCGAAGCCGTCACCGGCGACCGGCGTTTCGCTCGGCACTACGTGCACACCGGCATGATCGGCCTCGACGGCGAGAAGATGTCGAAGTCGCGCGGCAATCTGGTGTTCGTCTCCAAGCTGCGCGGTGAGGGCGTCGACCCCGCCGCCATCCGGCTCGGGCTGTTGTCGGGGCACTACCGCGTCGACCGTCCGTGGACGTCCGAGGTCCTCGCCGCCGCCGAGGCGCGACTGGCGTTGTGGAAGCAGGCGGCGGCGCTGCCGTCGGCCGCCTCCGCCGAGGACACGGTCGCGCGCCTGCGCCAGCATCTCGCCGACGACCTCGACACCCCGAAGGCCCTCGACGCCCTCGATGGGTGGGCGCGCTTCGCGGTCGAGCGCGGCGGCGACGACGCTGCGGCGCCGGCCCTGTTCGCCGACGTCGTCGACACTCTGCTCGGTGTGAACCTGCGCTGAATCCCGGTTCGTGAGTGCACATCTCGTCGCGGCACGCCGAGGCGTAACGGCGAGATGTGCACACGCGACTCTCGTCTACTTGGGGATATAGTCGCGGTGGATCTCCGCCGGTGTGCGAAGGCGATCAGCTCGGCGGCGCGAAGAATTCGAGCGCGATGTTGTCGGGATCGCGGAACGACAGCCCGGAACCGTACGAGGCGTTCTTGATGTCCCCGTGTCGGATACCCAGACTGTCGAGCCGGTCGCGCCACTTCCCGAGCTCGTCGGCGGTGCAACCGAACGCGATGTGGTCGAGCCCGGTGTTCCGTTCGTCGAAGGACGTCTGCGCCGGCGAACCGGGGTGGGTGTGCAGGCCGAACAGGGTGCCGCCGTCGAGTGCGAAGACCGCGTGGTGGAAGGTGCCGGATTCGTCGTCCTCGTCGAGGACGGGTGTGGCGTCGAAGAGGTTCGAGTACCAGGCGGTGCTCGCAGCCAGATCCGAGACGGTGACGGCGACATGGGTGAGTGCGGGAAAAACCATGACAGTCTCCTCCGTTCGAGGCCCCTCCTCATCGTAGACCTCGATGCGGTGCTGCCGACCCCTGTCGGCGTATCCCCAAATGTTTCCGAGTGTTCTTCCTACGTTCGGTAACGTAGTCCGTGCGAAGGAGATTCGGCCACTACCTTCCGTGGCCATGCCTTTGTCACGTAGATCGTTCCTTTCGGCCGGACTCGGAATCACTGTCGTCACCGCAGCCACCTCCGTCGGTGTCACCGGATACGCGCGCGCCGACGCGCCGGGAGTGAAGGGCGACCCCTTCCTGCTGGGTGTTGCCTCGGGCGACCCGGCGCCGGACGGATTCGTGATCTGGACCCGCCTCGCGCTCGACCCGCTCGCCGAGGACGGACTCGGCGGCATGCCGAACCGTCCCGTCACCGTGCAGTGGGAGGTCGCGGAGGACGAGAAGATGACTCGCGTCGTCGCACGCGGTGAGGAACGAGCCGTCCCCGACAGCGCCCACTCCGTGCACGTCGAACTGTTCGGGCTGCGTCCGGGCCGGGAGTACTTCTACCGGTTCCGTACCGGCGACCACATGAGTGCGGTGGGGCGGGCACTGACGACACCGTCGGCCACCGAGACCGCGGCGGCTTTGACGATGGCGTTCGCGAGCTGCGCGCAGTACGAACACGGCTGGTTCACCGCCTACCGGCGCATGGCGGAGGACAACCCTGATCTCGTTCTGCACCTAGGGGATTACCTGTACGAGTACACCAGCGGCGGTTACACCAGCGACACCGGTCTCGTCCGCTCGCTCGACGGACCCGAGACGGTCACCCTGGCGAATTACCGGCAACGTCACGCCCAGTACAAGGCCGACGCCGATCTGCAGGCCGCGCACGCGATCGCGCCGTGGCTGGTGGTGTGGGACGACCACGAGGTCGACAACAACTGGGCCGGAACGATTCCGGAGAACACCGATGCCGCTCAGAGCAACGAGACCACCGAGAACTTCCTCGCCCGCCGCGCCGCCGCCTTCCAGGCCTACTACGAGAACATGCCGCTGCGACCCTCGTCGACACCGCGGGGGCACGACATGAAGATCTTCCGGCGGATCCAGTGGGGGAATCTCGCCAACTTCCACATGCTCGACACCCGCCAGTATCGCGACGACCAGGCCGCCGACGACGGGTGGAAGAAGAACGTCGCCGAACGTCACGACGAGGCACGAACACTCACCGGAACCGAACAGGAACAGTGGCTGCTCGACGGTTTCCGCACCTCCACCGCACAGTGGGACTTCCTCGGCCAGCAGGTGTTCTTCGCCGAACAGGACAAGGACCCGAGCCCCGACACCGATGAGGTGAGTATGGACGGCTGGGACGGGTACGCGGCGTCACGTCGTCGGATCACCCAGGGCTGGGTGGAGTCGCCGGTACGCAACGCCGTCGTGCTCACCGGCGACGTGCACCGGCACTGGGCCAACGACATCAAGGTCGACTTCACCGATCCCGACGCGCCGGTAGTGGGTTCGGAACTGGTGTGCACGTCGATCACGTCGAACGGCAACGGAACCGGTGCGACGCAGGTCGACCACATGCCGGCGAACCCGCACCTGAAGTTCCACAACGACCGGCGCGGTTACGTGCGTACCACGATCACCCCGGACGCCGTGCACGCCGACTTCCGGGTGCTCGACACGGTCACCGAACCGGACGCGCCGGTGTCGACGGCGGCGTCGTTCACGATCCTGTCCGGGCAACCCGGCCTGCAGGCCTAGGAACCCGGCAGTCCTCAGCAGCGGGGCACGCGCGAGGTGGACCTCCGGTGCGTGCGGTGCAGCGCGCGCCGCAGTTCGTCCCGGTCGTCGAACACCCGCACCGTGTCCCCGGAGACCAGGCGTGGCTCGCATCCGCGTCCGGCCACGACGACGACGTCTCCGGGGCCGGTGTGGGCGACGGCGATATCGAACGCGCGACGTCGGTCGGCCTCGACGACGACGCGGGCGCTGCGCGCTGCGAAGGCACCTTCGGCGACCGCATCCCTGAGCACACGCGGGTCCTCCGAGAGGGGACTGTCGTCGGTCACGACCACCACGTCGGCGTAGGTCGCGGCGGTGTGCCCGAGCGGAAATCGCTTGCCGGGATCGCGTTCTCCGGTCGCGCTGATCACGAGGACCAGTCGCCGCTCGGGGGCGAGCGACCGGAGGAAGGGCAACAGTTCGCGTTGCCCGGACGTGTTGTGCATGTAGTCCACGAGCGCGAGAACACCCTCACCGGCGTCGACGCGTTCGAGCCGACCGGGCACACCCGCGAGGGTCTCCAGACCCGCCGCGGCCTGCAGGACGTCGCCGTCGACGGCGGCCACCGAGGTGAGCGCCGTCAGCGCATTGGCCACCTGGTGTGGTCCGAGCAGCGACAGTCGCACCGGCGCACTCCCGGCCGGCGTGTGCACGGTGAAGCAGGTGCCGTGGAGATCGCACCGGATCGAGTCCGCGTACACGTCGGCGCGGGCATCGCAGGTCGAGTGCGTCCACAGCGGCACGTCGACGGAGGCCGCCAGACGTCGCCCGTACTCGTCGTCGATGTTCACCACGGCCGTCTGCGTGCGGTCGGCGGTGAACAGTGCCGCCTTGGCGGCGAAGTACTGCTCCATCGTGTGGTGGAAGTCGAGGTGGTCGGGCCCGAGATTGGTGAAGGCGACGGTACGGAACCGCACACCGTCGACGCGGCCCTGACTGATGCCGTGCGAGGACACCTCGAGCGTCACCGCCTGCACGCCCTGGTCACGGAACTCGGCAAGCGTGCGGTGCACGACCGAGGCCTCGGGAGTGGTGCGGGTCGCGGGTCGTGTGCCGGCCGGACCGCGCACGACGACCCCGCCGATCATGCCGGTCACCACGCCGGTGGCCGCGAGTGCCGTGTCGAGGAGATAGGTCGCGCTCGTCTTGCCGTTGGTGCCGGTGATGCCGTGGACCTGCAGGTCGTGGGAGGGATGCCCGAGGATCCACGACGCCAACGGGCCGACCACGTCGCGCGGTCGATCGACCACGAAGGCGGGCAGCAGGCGCGACGGCCGGTCGCTGAGCACCGCGACCGCGCCATGGGCGGCGGCTTCGGCTTCGAAGTCCAGGCCGTGGGCGTGGTGTCCGGGTAGCGCTACGTACAGATCGCCGGGGCGCACCGTCCGGGAATCGTCGCTGATGCCGGTGATCACATGGTCGTGCCGGTCCGCTGGTCCGGATCGCAGGACATCGCGGAGGTGCTCGGCGACGTCGCGGACCTGGATCCGCCGGATGGGACGGCGAGGATCGTCCGGGTCGGTGTGCACGGGGGCGGATACCCGGTCCGGGACGGAATGATGCGCCGCCGGTGACCGGGCTCCACCGGCGTGCTCCTCGCCCGCGACATGCGTCGGTCTCACACGGTTACCCTCGAAGGATGACTGCGATTCCGGATTTCCCCGTCGGCACGAACACCACGATATCCGGTCTCGGCAGTTCCTTCGCTGACGAATTGAGCGGATTGTCGGTGCCGTGGCAGGGCGCCGAGGCCCCCGACCCGGAACTGCTCGCGCTCAACGAGGACCTCGCGGTGTCGCTGGGACTGGACGTGGCGGCGTTGCGCAGCGCCGACGGCGTCGCCGTCCTGGCCGGCGCGGAGGTGCCGGCGGGTGCCAAGCCGGTCGCGATGGCCTATGCCGGACATCAATTCGGCGGATACGCTCCGCTGCTCGGCGACGGTCGGGCGTTGTTGCTCGGTGAACTCGTCGACGCGGACGGTGGCCGCGTCGATCTGCATCTCAAGGGTTCGGGTCCCACTCCCTTCTCCCGGGGTGGGGACGGCTTCGCGGTCGTCGGGCCGATGCTGCGCGAGTATCTGGTGAGCGAGGCCATGCACGCGCTCGGCATTCCGACCACCCGTTCGTTGTCGGTGGTGGCGACCGGTCGGCCGGTCTACCGCGAGGGCGCCGAACCCGGCGCGGTGCTGGCGCGTGTCGCAGCCAGCCACCTGCGGGTAGGGACCTTCGAGTTCGCGGCGCGGCAGGGAGAGGTCGTGCGCGCACTGGCCGACCACGCGATCGCCCGGCACTATCCGGATCTGCTCGACCTGCCGGAGACCGGCGAGAACAACCGCTACCTCGGCTTGTTCACCGCCGTGGTCGAAGCGCAGGCGTCGCTGGTGGCGCAGTGGATGCTCGTCGGTTTCGTCCACGGGGTGATGAACACCGACAACACCACCATCTCGGGGCAGACCATCGACTATGGTCCGTGCGCCTTCGTCGACGCCTTCGATCCGGCGGCGGTGTTCAGTTCCATCGACCACAGCGGGCGCTATGCGTTCGGCAACCAGCCCGCCGTCCTGAAGTGGAATCTGGCGCGTTTCGCCGAAACCCTGCTCAGACTCGTCGATTCGACTCCGGATGCGGCGATCGCCGCGGTCACCGCTGTTCTGGACAGTTTCGACACCCGCTACGAGCGTCACTACCGGTCCGGTCTGGCCGCCAAACTCGGTCTCCCGGAGGACTCTCTCGATCAGGAACTGGTCGACGATCTGCTGACGCTGCTGGAAGAGCACCGCGCCGACTGGACGGTGACCTTCCGTGCCCTCGCCGACGAACTGCGCGGCAATCCGGCACCCCTCGACGGACTCGTGCCGCGTGAGCGCTCGGCGCCGTGGCTCGAACGCTGGCACGCCGCGGCCGAGCGGGACGACCGGGCAGCAGGGGAGAGGGCGGAGGCGATGGACCGCGTCAACCCGCTGTACATCCCGCGCAATCATCAGGTCGACGCCGCGCTGAAGGCGGCGACCGGCGGCGACCTCGAGCCGTTCGCGAGGCTGCTCGACGTCGTCACGCATCCCTTCGATGCGCGTGCCGAGTGGAACGAATATGCCTCGCCCGCACCGCGTTCGTTCGCCGAGTCCTTCCGGACCTTCTGCGGCACCTGACCGCCCGATCCTGACGAATCGAGACCGGTGTTGTTCGCGAGTTCCCAACGGATTTCGCGAACAACACCGGTCTCGGTCGATTCTGGACCAGTCGGGATCGGCGAGCTGGACGACCGCTTTCACCGCCTCGCGGCGAGACTTACGGCATCTGCACCGCCCGGCCGCAGTGCTCGGCGGCGGTGTGCAGATGTACGGGATGGAGACGGTCAACGGGCGCGACGCCGTTTCTTGCGCTTCTTCTTGTTCTTCGCGCGCCGGCGAGCAGCCGACGGCTGCCGCCGGCCCGTCGACGCGGCGGCCTCGAGCGAACGTTGCATCTCCCGGCGCAGGCTGTCCATTAGTTCGGGGGAGCGGAGCAGGAAGGTTGCCTCCTGCAGCGCCGCATAGCGGTCCTTGGAGATCAGGACGCCCGTGCCGCGTTTGCCGACGATCTCGACGGCGACGGTCTCGTCGTTGACCTCCCGGACCAGCTCACCGAGCCGCTTGCGTGCGGCTTTCACGGACACGGACGTTGATGGCACTCGCGGCGACTCCGATCTGTTCCTTCGACGCGGGCATCCTTTCATCACCGATGTCGGATTCGGGGGCGGACACGACGGAAAGCCCCTTCGATGTCACAACGGACAGCCCGTTCGATGTCACAGAAATGCGCGCACGGAGCGTGGCAACGCGGTCGAGGACCCGGTGATCGGTGACGGGATCGGATCGTCGGCGACGGTCCGCAACGGCACCACTCCCGCCCACACGGAGTGGTCTTCACCGTCCCCGGCGTCCTCTCCCGGTCCGGCCGCCCGGACCTTTACGCTCACCTCGGTGAGCGGCACTTCCAGGACGGTGGTGGCGGCCAGTTCCTTCGGTGTCGGCGACCGGACCTCGTCCCACCGACCGGGAATCAGATGCTCCGTCACCACCTTCAATGCGTGTTCCTTCTCGCCCGGCGCGACCGGTGTGGCCACACCGAACAACACCGCACTGCGGTAGTTCATGCTGTGGTCGAAGGCCGACCGGGCGAAGACGAGCCCGTCGAGATGCGTCACCGCGACCGACACCTCGATCCCGGACCGCGCGTCGAGAAACATGCCGGCGCCGGTCGAGCCGTGCAGCAGTAACCGGTCCCCGTCGCGGCCCATCGCCATCGGCAGCACCACAGGCGATCCTTCGCGGACGAAACCCACGTGCGCGATGCGGGCCTCGTCGAGAAGCCGGTGCAGCACCGCCGGATCGTCGGTGCCGCGTTCGGGTTTGCGGGTCAGGCGCGTGCGGTCGCTCATGGCACCGATCGAAGCAGTGCCGCCGCGGCCGGTCAACCGGATTCCGAATCGAGTAGTGCGCTACTCGCGACCCTCGGCGATCGCCACCACAGACTTCGTGTACAGGCACGGAGTGCGACAGTCGACCGGACGACGGAGATGACGAGATGGACAAGATCGGGGACCATGCAATCGTTCTGGGCGCGAGCGTCGGTGGTCTGCTCGCGGCCCGTGCGCCGGCAGAGTCCTACGACGCGGTGACGGTCGTCGAACGCGACGTCCTCCCGTCCGGTGCAGAGAACCGTCGCTTCCGCGACCGTCGAGCCACCTACGTGCCGAGTCGGCCGCTGCTCGAACACCATGTCCGGCGACGCGTCCGCGCCATCCCGAACATCACCCTCCTCGACGGACACAACGTCGGCGACCTGACGACGACACCCGACCGCCGCCGGGGCACCGGGGTGCAGGTGGGCAGCCGCGACGGTGTTCGGATCATGACGGCCGATCTGGTGGTCGACGCGATGGGACGGGGCGCCCGCACCCCGGCGGGTCTAGAGAAACTCGGCTACCGACGACCGGTCGAAGAGCACGTCGTCGTCCACGTCGTGTACCGCAGCCGGCTGCTACGACTCGCGCCGGGCACACCGATGGAGAAGATGGTGTTGATCGGTGTTGTGTCGGGACGTCCGGCGGGCATGGCGCTGTTCGGCTACAAGAACGATATGTGGCTGTTCACGGTCGCTGCGAGGGCCGGTCGCGAACCGCCACCGAGCCTGGGCGGCATGATCTTCGCCGTGGAGGCGTACGCACCCGACCACGTGGTGGCCGCGCTCCGGACCGCCGAATCCCTCGGCGAGGACGACCTGTCCCGCAGGTTCTTCCGGGCCGCGAAGAAACCGATCGGTGTTGCGTGGCAGTTCGCGATCGGCTCCGACCTCGCGCTGCCCGAAGTCGAAGGACCCCGCAGCGTGCAGACGCGACTCGGCAACGCGTAAGTGGCGCGGGTCCTGGCCGCGGCCGAGAACGATCCAGTGGTCGTCGACCGTTTCCTTCGGGTCAGCAGCCTGATGGATCCGCCCGGACATCTGATGCATCCCGCGCTCGTGGGCCGGGTGTGCGTGGGCAACCTGCGGCGACACCGGAGAATCGCCGGCATGCCTGCTGGGGCCGCCGATCGTCGGACGACATTCGTGCCCGCACACCGATGTCGCGGACGACGACCTCGACGATCACATGGCCGACGTCCTCGCCGGCATCGACGGCATGTTCTTCGGCCGTGTGGCCTACGAACTGCTCGCCCAGCACTGGCCCGCCGCGGAACACTCGATCAGAGCGGTCGAGGCACGGCAGGCACGGCTGATGAACGCATTGCCGAACTACGTGCGCTCCCGATCCGCGACGGCGACCGATTGGGGACCGGCGCGGCGGATGGGTGACGCCCTGCCCCACGAGGTTGCACAGGGGTTCTCCGACGGGTAGAAGTGTCGGATGCCCAGCACGCTCATCGAGGTTCGCACCCGCCACGACCGCGAGGTCGAGACCGGCATGATCGACGCCGTCCACGACGCGCTCGTCGCTGCCTTCCGGATTCCGGAGGCCGACAAGCACATCCGGCTCGTGGTTCACGAACCCGAACGCTTCGCGGTGCCGCCGACCCTGACATCGCCCGAGCTCTACACCCTCGTGATCGTCGACTGCTTCGCCGGGCGCAGCGTGGACGCCAAGCGGCGCCTCTACCGCGAGATCACCGAGCGGCTCGGCGCATTCGCGATTCCTGCCGACCACGTGACCGTGATCGTGCGCGACATCCCGACCGAGAGCTGGGGGATCCGCGCCGGGCAGGCCGCGTGCGATGTGGATCTCGGATTCACCGTCGATGTGTGAGGACTGCTCTTACGGAGAGAACTGCGCGTTCGGGAGGGTGGAGGGTTCGAGGGATCCGAGGTCCTCGACCACATCCCACAACGGGTCGTCGAATCCGATGTCGTAGGTACAGTCGGCTTCCCGCGGGTCGGGCACGAACGCCCACAGCAGTGCACCTGCGGTGCCGGCGGCGCGTTGGCCCTCGATCTTTGTGGTGATGTGGTCGGCGCGGTCACCGAGCGACCCGCAGGACCCGGCGAGCTCACCGATCTCCGCCACGAGCAACGGCTTTCCGACGGCTGCGGCTTGCGCGACCCGCCGGGCGAGACCGTTCCACTGATCGCCGGGCAACGGCAGGCCGTCGGCGCCGTAGTCGTGGTACTGCACGGCATCGACATAGGGGGAGGCGCTGACGAACTGGTACTCGTCACCTTGGGTGCCGCACTGACCGCCCCCGGTGTAGCCGGCCGTGATCAGGGTGTGTGGGTCGACGGCGCGCAGTTCGGCTCCGGCCGTGTCGAAGAAGTCGCGCAGCACCTGCGCGGCGCCGGGCTCGCACGACCGGGTCCACCAGTGGCACGCGGGGTCGGTGCATGAACTCGTCTCCGGTTCGCCGACCAGTTCCCATGCTGCGAGGGATGGTGAGTTCCGGTAGCGGGCGACGGCGGTGTGCATCCAGTCCCGGTAGCTCATCACCACCTGTTCGTGTCCCGGGGTGAATTCGGTCCACCCGTCGACGTACCATTGCCGTCCCTTGAAGACCTCGTCCTCGCACGCGCCGTCCTGTGGTGCCAGGACCGGCAGCAGCATCTGATCGTGCGCTTCGGCCGCGGCGAAGACCGCGTCCATCGGTCCGAAGTCGAGTTGCCCGGTGAACCGGTTGACGGCGAGCGCCTGGAAGAGATTGAAGCGGGTGAGCGAATTCGGGGGCAACGTACCGAAATAGGCGTCGAGGTCCACCATCGCTCCGCATCCCCAGTTCACCGACCAGTCGGTGGCGAGCTGGTAGGCGTTGAACCCGGTGGGCCACCAGGCCCGACCGTCGAGCGCGAAACCGTCCGGCGACGCGGTCACCCGCGCGCCCGGTGCCGGTGCCGCTGCCGCGGGGCTCGTGCCCAGCAGCAGCCCGACCGCGGTCGCGGCGCCGACGATGAGTCTGGATACCCGAAGCCTCGTCATCTTCCGGATCGTAGGTCCGCGGCGCAGGTGAGAGCCTCGATCGAGGAGGAACACGCCGTAGTGACCGTCGTCATGATCATGCGAACTCGAGGGCTCCTTCCACCGGGCGTGTGATCCGTCGGGTGCGCGGCGATCCCAGCGCGCTCTCCAGATCCGACCCGTCGTGCTCGGCGAGCAGTTCGCCACCGGACCACACCAGCAGCGTGGTGGCGACGGTGTGCTCGGCCACCGAATGCGACAGGTCGTAATGGGCGCACCCCGGCACGCCGGCGTAGGTGATCCACAGGTCGAAACCGGTCATGAACAGGTCGAGGTCGAATTGCACGGACAGGCCGAGCAATTCGCTGCGGCCGGTGTCGTCGACACCGGCGAACGCCTCGTCGAGGGCGAGCAGGCGCGGCGAGTGCGGGTCGGCGGAATCGAGCATCACGTGCGCCGCGGCGAACAACGGCAGGTGCAGGGAGACGGACTGTTCGCCACCGGACAACGCCGAGTGCCGGGCCGGGGTGAGGCGGTCCTCGCTGCCGTCCGCACCGACGAGGCTGAACGAGAACACCCGCCACCGGCGGTAATCCAGCGTCGCGGCGAGGATCTCCGGGTACGACCGTTCCGGATGCGCGGCCCGCTCCGCGCGGATCCGCGAGGCGAAATGCGCGCGGATCCCCGCCAGATCCTCCGGAGCCAGCATCGACGCGTCACGGTCGAGGAGCTTGCACACTGCCCGGGCCGGTTCGTCGAGATGGTCGGCGAGCACCCAGTGCACCCCGATGGTGTTGCCCGAGGACATGTGCCGTTGCCGCATCTCGGTGCCCATCCGGGCGATGAGGTCGCGGGCGTCGACGGTGCGTTCGTGGATCTGCTGCGCGAGACCGGTGAGCAGCGCGTCCTCGAGGATGCGCCGTTCGGAGTCGGTGAGCAGGGTTTCCTGTTCCTGCCGCGCCCGCGCGATGCGCTGCGCGAACGCCGCGACGGACGTGTACCCCTGTTCGTCCTGTACCTGCACGACGGTGATGCCGTCGGCAGCGTCCCAATGCAGGCGGTAGTCGCGACCCCGGGCGAGTTCGGCGTCGAACTCCTGCAGCGCGGAGGTCAGTGCAGAGGCGGTGGACTTGCGGGTCGACTCGGAGGCCGTGACCGAGTCGGTGGCGGCGTCGAGTGCCCGGAACAACGCGACAACCTCGGTGGGCAGCACGTCGACGGTGTCGTCGGGGGACTGCCGGATCCGATAGGTCAGCTGATCGGCGTCGAGCCACGCGGCGGCGCTGGACGGCCACACGTGCTCGCTCTCCACGCCTAGCAGGGTCAGCAGGTCGCGGCGGGCGAAGGGAGCCAGAGCATCGGCGTCGGCGCGGGCCTCGGTGAGCGCCGACCGCAGTGTCTGCTCGGCGCCCGTGTGGGCGGCCTCGGCCTTGCCGATCCGCTCGAGCGCCGACTCGTGGGCCTTACGTGCGGTCCGCTCGGCGGTCTTCGCCGCCTCGATTCGGCGCCGGGCCTCGTCGAGCTGGGCATCGATTCGGTCGGCGCTCGCCCCGATCGACTCGCGTAGCGTCTCGAGCTTCTGCTGCTCGTTGGCCAGCGTCTCGGCGTTCTCCGCCGCGAGTTCGGCCGCATTCTCGGCGGAGACCCGCGCCTCGTCGAGGCGAACGTCGTTGTCGCGGAGGCGATCACCGCAGGTGACCTGCTCGCGCAGCGCGCGCTGCAAGGCCTGGCCCTGCGAACGGAAGTGCCGCACGGCCGCATCGAGACTGTCGAGTTCCGTCGCGGTGAGAGGTGCCCGGTGTCGGCCGGCCGTCGACCGCAGGTGCTGTTCTTTGGTGGCGACCGCGGCGATCGCTTGGTCCAGATCGCGGTCGGCGGCGGATGCGGATTCGGATGCGGTCCGCAGCGCGCCGGCGCATTCGGTGACCTTGCGTAGCGCGGCGAGCACGGATCCGGTGCGCGGCAACGACTTCACGGCCTCGTCGAGTGCGGTGAGCCGGTCGCCGATCTCGCGATCCTGCTCGCGCAGCGACGCCACGTCGGCTCGGCACTCGGCGATGGTGGTCTCGAGTTCGACGATGCGACGCTGCCGCCGCCGGGCGCGGGCGGTGGCTCCGATGAACTCGGCCTGCTCCTTGACGTGGCGACCGAGCTGCACTCCCTGCCGGAACCTACCGTGCGCATCGACCGACACCCGCGCGTCCGGGCCGGGATCGGTGGCCCATGCGATCGACGACAGCACCGCGGCGACCCGTTCCTCGGGGACGGCCGTGTCGGTTTCGGGAACGAGTACATCGGCGAGCGTGGGACCGCTCGGCCGGTGCCCGGGTGCCAGCGGCACCAACAATTGCTGCGACTCGATGTCCGGCAGGTCGCCGACGCCGTCGGTGATCCACCCGTCGAGCAGGTTCGCGCCCTGCAGGGCCGCTTCGATACCGGCGGCGTCCTGCGCCGAGGCGTCGTCGCGGAAGCGGACGAGCTGCCACAGCGGCGCGCCGACGAGATCGTCGCGGTTGCCGGTGCGGGCCGGGAAGGTGGGGGGAGCGTCGTCACTTTCGGCTGCGACGGCGGTGCGTTCGGCCTCGAGTTCGGCGATCCGGGTGCCGAGCGATTCGATCTCCGCGCCGCACACGCGACGCCGGAACCGCAGGTCGTCGAGCACGGGCCCGGTGTGCTCGGCGAACACCGCCGCCGGGGACGGGGCATCGTCCTGACCGACGGTGCCGAAGGCGGTGTCGAGCGCCTCGAAGACCGGGGTGGACAGGCCCACAGCCGCGAAGGTCTCGGCGCGATCGGACCACCACCGGCCCAGCTCGGCGGCGACCTCGCTGCGGGACAGCTCGACCATGGTCTCGCCGGCCTCCACCGCGGCCGACGCGGTGTCGCGTTGCGCGCGAGCACGCACCGCGGCAGCCTCGGCCCGCGACCGCGCAGCGGCGGCACCGTCGAGCTGGGACAGTGCGCTGCGCACCACGCGCACGTCGGCGTCGCGTTCCTCGGCGAGCGCGTCGATCGCCGCGCTGAGCTGCTCGGTCCGTTCGATGCCGTCGAGACCGGTCCATGTGATGCCGGCGTCCTCGGCCGCCGCACTCAGCCCGTCCTCGGCGCGACGACGTGCCGCCGTCGCCGTCTCGAGCGCGTCGCGGGCACTGTCGTGGTCGCGGAGCCGGTCGGCCACGACGGCCTGGGCGCGGTTCGCCTGCTCGGCCTGCGCGGCGGTGGTGCGCTCGAGGTTCTTCACCGCCGAGGCGAGGTCGTCGAGTTGCTGTTTGCCCTCGTAGGCGCTGGAGCGGTGCAGTGCCTCGAGGGTGGTGCGTGCCTGTTCGTGGTCACGTTCGGCCACCAGGAGCTGTTCCTCCGAGGCCGTGCGTGCGGTGGCGGCCTCGGTGCGGGCCTCGGCCGCCTCACGCAGCGACCGCACCGCGGTGTCCACCACCCCGAGACGGGTGGCGACCTTGTCGACGGCGGTACGGGCCTGCTGCCGGATGTACTTCGAATACACCTTGACGAACTGCTGCGCCGCATCGTCGGCGGCCGCGAGGGATTCGAGGGTGCGTTCGACCTCCTCGATCGCGGAGAACGAGCGGGCGGCCTCGACGATGAGATCGTCGTCGAGGGGACGAAGACCGTCGGTCAGCGCCTGCGACAGGCCCTTCGGGTCGAGGTTCTTGGCGAGCTGGGGGCGGCGCAGCGTGAGGATCAGGTTGATCAGCTGGTCGTAGCGTTGTGCGCCCAGACCGAACATGCGCGCGTCGATCGCCGCCCGGTAGTCGACGGGACGATCGGCGATCGCGTCGGCCCCGATCTGATCGACCAGTTGTTTGCGGGTGAGCGGTCGGTCCTCGTCGTCGAGCAGCGAGAAGTCGACTCCCACACGGCCGTCGACGACGAAATGCCAGCGGGTGACCTTGTCGTTGCCGCGGGTGGCGCGCATCCCGATGCCGACGGTGACGGCCTCCGGGTCGTCGGCGCGGCCGCGGCAGAACTCCATCCACACGTACGAGTGGGCGCTGTCCTGCCCCCGGTACAGCAGGTTCGAGCGCATGGTGCGCTCCTCGCCGGCGAACGGGTTCAGACGTCGCGGTTCGATCCGGCCGTCGAGCACGAACGGGAACAGCACCTCGAGCGCCTTCGTCTTGCCCGACCCGTTCGGTCCGCGCAGCACCAGTCGTCCGTCGGCGAACGAGAACTCCTGGTCGCGGTAGTCCCACAGGTTGATGATCCCGGCACGCGTGGGGCGGAATCGGGCGCTGCTCATGAGATCTCCGTCGGGTTCGTATCGGGTGCGGGGACTGTCGGCGGGGTGGTCTCGGGGAACAGGTCGATCTCCGGATCACGTTCGCGCACACTGACCGTCACGCCGCGGAAGCGCGCGATCGCGGGCAGGACGAGCACCCCGCCGGGTACCCGGGCCACCAGCCGCAGCCGATCGAGCATGTCCACCGCGGCCTCGGCCAGTCCCGCGGGGTCGCCCTGCCACTGCGCGGCGAAGGTCCGGCCGTAGATGTCGACGAGACGCCCGACCGTGCCCGCCAGCCACGAATCCTCGAGCAAGGGATGCTCGAGCGGGGCACGAGCGGCGTCGTCCTGCTCCAGCTCGTCGGGGATCGGGGTGTCGGACGCCGCGAGCGGGGTGAACACCGTCGACCTCGGGATCGCGGAATCGACGGCCGCGAGGAGAGCGTCCTGTGTCTGTGCAGGTACGGGTATCCGGGGTGGGGCAGGGGCGTCGGGATCGAGGACGCGATCGCACATCTCCCCGGCCAGCAACAGCGCGACCTGCGCGACCGTCCCCGTGTTCGGAAACCGTACATCTGACAGTCGTCCCGAGGTATCCACCAGCGCAACACCTTCGGCGCGACGCTCACACACCAGGCCGGTGAGCAACTTTACTTCGTCGGTGGTGCGCGGCAACGCCAACTGCAGCGCTTCGTCGTCGTCGAGATCGTCGGCGTACACCACGGGACGCTGCACCAGTGCGCGTCGCACCCGCCTCCGGACCTCCGCCGTATCCGATTGCGGGGCACCGGCATTGCCGAGCAGACCGCGCACCGATTCGAGGTGCTGCAACGCCCGCGGTGGCCGGAACAGGGCATGCACGACCGCGCGGTCGACGTCGTAGAGCGCCTCACCACTGTCGGGATCGCTCGCCCACCTGCCCGCATCACCGTCGGCGAGGGTGATCGCCCCGCGCACGCCGAGCCAGGTCACGGCATCGACGAAGGCATCGCGATCGGCGGCACGTTCGGTGTCGAGCTTCACACCGTCCACCCGGCTCGCCTCGGACGCGACGTGCTCGGCGAGTTCGGACAGCGTGATCTGCCCGGCGCCGCGACCGAGCGCCGCGATCGCCAACGCGAGATAGGCATAGCGGCGCCGGTCGAACGGCCGGCCGGTGTGCGTCGACGTGCCCGCCCCCGCGTCGAGGCGATCGGCGACGGTGAACAGCCGCGCGGTGGTCTCGGTGACCTCGAGCCGGTATCCGAAGGTGGCGAGCAGATCCTCCCGCAGCTCGGTGGCCCAGCGGCGCACCGTCGCCAGCGCCGACCGGTCGGGAAAGGTCGCGGTGACGAGGTGGTGGGTGAGCACCAGCCGCGCGGCGCGCTGATACGAATCCAGCTCGACGGACGGAATCGAACGCGCCCTCATCGCACCTCCACCGACAGACCGTCGAGATACAGGCGCCCGCGCGCGGTGTGTACCACCGTCGACTCGCCGCTCGGTCGGAGGGTGAGCTTGACGCCGTTCTGCGTACCAGAGGACGCATCGTCGCTGCGCACCCGCCCGCTCACGGGCACGCGGGCCGACAGTGCGGCGTCGAGCAGGCTCAACAGCACCTCTGCTTCCGGTTCGCTCAGTTTCCGTTCGCGCACCCCTCCGGCGGCGAGGGAACGCGCCGCTTCGGCCCGGCGACGCTGCTTCTCGAGTTGCGCCTCGCGCAGCCGCCGTACTCCGGCGTCGTTGCGCTGGATCCGCCCCGGCGCTCCCGCTGCGGGGCGCCGGCCGGTCTCGGCGAGGGTGCGGGCGATCTCCACGGGAGGCGCTTCCCACCACGAGCGGGTGACCGGCACGATGTCGGCATCGGGATGGGCGACGGAGAAGTGTCGGGGCCGGCCCAGGTCGAACACCGCATCGAACAGTGCGTGCGCGGCCTCCTCGGACGGCGCGGCAGCGAACCAGCCCGCGAGATGCCGCAGCTGCGACTCGCGGCTGACACCCCCGCGACGCTGCTCGGTGAGCCGGCGCAGCAGCCCGAGCACCGCGGAGATCGCGTTGATGGTCGCGCCGCGCAGGCGTTCGGATTCGCTCGGTTCGGAGCCCACACCGACGAACCAGTGTTCGACGCCCCACCAGCGCTGCGCCCAGTCCGCTTCGCGTTCCTCGAACGAGAGCAGCACCCGCTCGTCGTGCCGGGCCGCGGCCGCGGTGAGCTTCTGAACCCCGGTGGCCTGTACCCGGTCGAGCGCCGTGGAAAGCTTCGGGGCGTAGCGGGCCAGGTCGGTGCTGAACTCGCGCATATGGGTGAGCAGCGCGTCCTTGTGGGCGAGGAAGGTCTTCGGGGTGACCTCGGTGGTGCGCACCAGCTCGCCGAGGACGAGATAGAAACGGGCGGCGCGCTCGGCCATGTCCGACAACGTCGCGTCGAGGCGGCTCAACTTCCGGTAGACCAGCTCGCCGTCGCCGGCGGCGTTCGCGTCGGCGAGATCGTTGAGATCGGCAAGCAGATCGGGAAGGGCCAGACGTGACAGCGAGACGTCCTCCCCGCGGGAGGACAACACGTCCTCCACGGCGCGGAACACCCGGTAGCCCGCCTGCCCGAACTGGTAGACGTAGTGCCGGTTGCGGTACTCGGCGAGCGTCGCTGCCCGGGATCCGTCGTAACTGCGTTCGAGCACACCCCACGCGTGCAGCTGCTCGAGCAGCGCCGGGATCTCGGAGGAATCGGGCACGTCGTCGCCGCTCGCGCCGGGCAGTCGGGTGAGGACGTTCTCGACGTCGCCGGCGTGCAACAGCACCGAGTAGTTGCCGCGCGCGTGATCGAATGCGCGCAGAACCCACAGGTAGTGCACCCTTTTCTCGGCCGTCGCGAACGAGAACAGGCGCAGGCGGTCGTCCCGCACCAACGCGTCCTCCATCGCGCCGAACCGCGCTCGGCCTGATTCACTCACCGTGACAGGTTAGGCGGCGCAACCGACGGGTCCGGACAACACCCGGCGTGAGTGTCGGCATGATCGTTGCCCGAGGGACGCCCCGATCCGCGGTGGCGGCCCGTCCCGAGCCGTTACGGTCGAGGCGGTGCGCTCGGCAAGGCAGTGCACTCGGACAGACGCCGTAGCCTCCGGAATCGGACACGATGAATCCTCACGAGATCGGACAGGACACCCACAGCGTGGGCGATCCCGGACCTGCCACGCGTGCCTTGATCGAGGCGGTCGCCGACCTGTCGACGACGCGGCACGCCGAGATCACGCAGTACATGACCGAGCGGATCTCGGCCGAGATCGAGGCGGTGTCCACCGACCGCCACACCCGCCGCTCCCTCGCCCAGGCCGCGGAGGAAGGCGTCGCAGCCATGACCCGGTTCCTGCGGGACGACCTCGAGGAGATCGAGATCCCGGCGGCGTCCTACTCGCTGGTGCGCATGCTGGCCCGACAGGGATTCCCCGTCTCGGTGGTCGACCGCAGCAACCGGCTCGCGCAGGACAGCATCATGCGCTGGTGCCTCGAGGTGCTGGCCGGACTCAGCGACGACGCCGCGGCAGTGATGCAGGCGGGCGTGGAGATCCTGATGAAACTCTCCGCGGGGATCGACGGGGTGTCGCAGAAGCTGCTCGGGGTCTACGAGACCGAGCGCGATACCTGGCTGCTCAACCGCAACGCCTCCCGGACCGCCCGCATCCAGGACATCCTGGCCGGACGACCGATCGAGGTGGGGGACGCCGAGCGCACCCTCGGCTACCGGCTCGGCCAGCGCCACCTCGGGGTGATCGTCTGGACGGACGATATCGAGGTGGTCGGTGGGGACCGGTCCGGCACCGAATGGAACGGTCTCGAGCAGGCAGTGACGACTCTGGCCGAACATCTCGGGCGGGGAGGTCGGGTGCTGTTCGAACAGTTCGACGAGTACACCGCCTGGGCATGGATCCCGCTCGGCACGGTCGATCGCATCGACCCGAGGGGACTGTCCGGGATCGTCGCGGCATGGCAGCGACCTGTCGGTGTCGCCGTCGGCGCGCCGCAGGAGGGGATCGACGGTTTCGTCCGCACCCATCGGCAGGCGGCGCAGGCGCGGGAGGTGGCTCTGACATCGGCGCTGCCGGGTCCGCGTCTCGTCTCGATCGACGAGGTCGGCGCGGTCGCGTTGATGTGCACGAATCTCGAGTGGGCCCGCGGCTGGGTGGGGGATGTGCTCGGTCGCCTCGCCGCCGACGATCCCGCTGCCGCGCAACTGCGGCACACGCTGCGGGAATTCCTTTCCAGCGGAGGGAGTTTCGTCGCCACAGCGGAAAGACTACATCTGCACCGGAATTCGGTCGCCTACCGGATCAGCAAGGCGGAGGAGCAGATCGGGCACAGTGTCCGCGAGTGTCGGCTCGACCTCGAGAACGCGCTGGCGCTGTGCCACTGGCTCGGCGCCGCCGTGCTCGCCCCCGATTCGGAGATTCCGCCCGCGCCCGGCTGACTGCGCGTCAGCGGGAGCCGGGCACGGTGCTGCGAACGAACCGTCCGATCTCGCCGATCGCGCGGACTCCTTCGGGTAGCAGATCCGCGGCGGCCTGGAATATGTGCACCTGCCGGTCCCAGACCTGCAGATCGCACGCCATACCGGCGTCGGCGAGACGGTCGGCCATCGACTCCGCGTCCACAAGAACAATTAGTGCGAGCCGACCTGGATGAGCGTGGGCGGCATGCCCGAGATATCCGCGTCGGCGGGGCAGATCCGCCCCGACTCCTGGCGACGTCCTGCAAGGCCGGCCAGCGCTTCGAGTGCGTTGCCGGGCAACAGCGCGCAGTGTGCGGCGTTGGAGTGACCGAGCTTGCGGGCGAGTCGACCCGGCGAATCGGGTGCCGCTGTCTTTCACGTGAAGGACGAACGTCCCTCGGTTCACCGGTGCGGCTGCACACTGTTTCGGTAGTGGTTCGGGCTGCGCGCACAGTGTCCGCGCGTGGCACTGGGTGCCGGTGCGAGCTGGAACACGCCGAAGTAGGGAAGATCTGCAGGTAGGGAGGTTTATTCGGCGCTTGTCCAAGTGACATCCGGTGGCCCGAACGACCCGAAAGCCCCTGTCGACCGACCCGGCATTGTGCGCTGCGACCAGCGAACCCCCACGATCTGTGTGCTCGCGTACCGATGGAAAAGGTCCCGAGTCGACCTACCTTCGAATAGGGGGCCGATGATCGGAGCCACGTCATCGGCCCGTCGGGGTCCCGCCCCCCTCTACGACGGACCGCTTCGTGGCTCGGACATTTTCCGTTGACGGAAGGACTGCGATGGCGCCCCACGCGACGCAGAACTGCATGACGATCCTGCGCTGCGGAAGCTGCACGACGCTTCACGCTCCGGAGACAGCGTGCTGCTCCTCCTGCGGCGGCGCGAACCTCGAGTCCGCCCGCTGCTCCGGCACCGGCTCGATCGTGTCCTGGAAGGTCGTCGAACCGCTCGACGACGGCGCGCAGGACGACAGCGCGGTCACCCTCGCGATCGTCGAACTCGACGACGGGCCATGGCTCTACTCGAAGATCGAAGGATCGTTCCCCGACTGCGCCGAGGCCCGGGTGCGGGTCGCGTTCCGGTCTACTGCGGGTGACGACGGATTCCCCGTCTTCGGGATCTGCGCGGCCTGATCTACGACGCTCATCCCTCGAGAACCGCGGTGGCTTCGATCTCCACGAGCACGACAGGTTCGTAGAGCGCCGCGACACCGATCAGCGATGCCGGCGGCATCGGATCGGGCAGATCGATCTCCTGCGCGACGGCCTGCACACCGGCCATGAACTGTCCGATCTTCTCGGGATGCCAGTCTGTGACGTAGAACGTCAGGCGCACGACATCGCGGAAGGTCGCGCCGGCTCCGTCCAAGCCTCGTGCGACGTTGCGCAGCGCTTGGGCCACCTGACCGGCCAGCTCGGTAGGAATCGGTGAGCCGTCCGGCATGTATGCGACCTGTCCGGCGAGATGGACCTGTCGCGTGCCGGTGGAGACTGCGACGTGGTGGTAAGGAGCGTTCGGCAGCGTGCCTTCGGGGCTGAACAGGGTGACGGACACGGAGTTCTCCTGGGGTCGGAACCAAATGGTATCTGATTTATACTTGGTATCCGGAAGTCACTTCAACGAAACCAGGTTTCATGTCGGATACCGCTGACCACGATCTGCTCGCCGTCGCCGCCCACCGGGAACTGTTGGGGCAGATCCTCGACAAGTGGTCCTTGAGCGTGCTCACCGAATTGTGCGAGGCTCCGCGCCGCTTCAACGAGCTGCGGCGCGCCGTTCCCGAGGTCACGCAGAAATCCCTGACGACCACGTTGCGCAGACTCGAACGCAACGGAATCGTCGAACGCCGGGTGGTGAACACCCGTCCCGTCGCGGTCGAATACCGCATCACGGCACTGGGGAAGACGGTGCGCGAACCGATCGACGCTCTATTGATGTGGGCGTCGACGAATCTTCCCCGCATCGAGGAAGCGCGACGCAGATTCGACGAGGATCTCGGCGAATGAGGATGTCAGCGCTCGGGCCACGGTTCGACGACCAATCGAGTCCATTCCACCTGCCATCGTCGGGCTTTCGCTTCGTACACGTTGCGAGGTGCCAGCACCGGATTCGGGCGGAGCACCATCCCGAACAGGTCGTCGAAACCGTGCGGAGCGTAGACCCGTAGTCCCGGATGCCGGCCTGCCGGTCGCGGCCGTCGAGAAAGTTCCAGACCGACTGGAAGACTCCGCCCGCGGTGAGATACCAGTCTCCGATGCCGAGTTCACCCGCCCGGTCCAGGACGACCCGGCACACCGGATTTCCGGGAACGATGTCGAGCAGTCGCTGCTCGGTTGCGGGGCATGAGGTCACTCGGGCATCGTCTCTCGTCGCGGGATACCGATAGCGCTAGGCCTGACGCGACCGGGACTTCCAGGCCGACCAGGCAGCGGTCACGATGATCGCGCCGGCGAGGGGGCCGATGATCCCGCTGGGGCGTAATTCGAGTCCGTCACCTGCGAGAAGGCTGATGAGCAGACCGCCGATGAACGAACCCCCGACGCCCGCGACCAACGCGAGAGTCCAGTCGATCCCGGTCCCGGACCTGCCCACGACGAGCTGTGCCACCGCGCCGACGAGCAGCCCGAACAGAATAATCCCGATGATCAACATTGCGCGAGTACAAGTGGACATCCTCACGCGGACACCGCTTTACGTCTCGAGAGTGCAATTCGAGATCCGGTCTTCCCGCGGGTCAAACTGTTGTTACATGCGAGCCTGCCCTTCGAGTTCAGCAAGGTTGCGGTTGCGCAATGACTCGGTAGTGGGTCTGGTGTGACCGTCCGAGGCGGACCACACTCGGAGAATGGCCAGGACAAGCGCACAGGCCCAGGATTTTCCGATTGCGCCCGACGTGCCGATGCATTTGATCGACCGCATCCGGGCACTCCGACATCTCGATACCGGTCCCGAGAAATTCCGTGATGCAGGCGGGCCGGTCACCCTCGTACATATCGGTCCTGCCCGGTGGGCGCCGACCTTCGCTATCGTCACCTCACCGCAGGGCGCCCACGATGTTCTCGGCGGTTCCGACGGTTCCTTCGACAAGGAAATGACCGTCCACGTCGAGGGACGGGTGTGGGTCGGCGACAATCTCTTCAATCTTCCTCACGATTCGTGGGTGCCGCACCGTCGTGCGTTGCAGCCTTTGTTCACCAAGAAGCACGTAGCGGTCTACGCCGACCGGATCGCCGAGGTCGCCGACACGATGGCGGCAGAGTGGAGCGAGGGCGGGTCGATCGATCTCGACACCGAAACCCGGCGACTCACCCTGCGTGTCCTTGGCCGGTCACTCTTCGGAACGGATCTCAGCGAGAGATCCGAAGCTGTCGGAGTTCCACTCGGACAGGTGGTGCAATTCGTGGGACGACGTGCCCTGCAACCGATACGAACCCCGACATGGCTGCCGACACGTGCCCGTCATCGTTTCCGTGTTTCGTTGGCTGTTGTCACCGAAACGCTCAACGAGGCGATGGACGCCGCGCGGAGCGGTGCTGGCAATGGCGCCGAATTGATCAAGCTGTTCTTCGAGCTCACCGATCCGGTCACTGGCAGAGCGTTCAGCGACGAGAAGATCCGTGACGAGTTGCTCGCGTTTCTCTTCGCGGGTCACGACACCACCGCGACCACTCTCGCCTACAGCTTGTGGCAGCTCGGCCGCAATCGCGAGATGCAGGAGCGGGTGGCGCGGGAGGCTGCAGCCATCGGAGACCGCATGTTGCGCGCGAGCGATATCGGGGATCTGCCCTACACCGTCCAGATAGTCCATGAGTCACTGAGGATGTGTCCGCCCGCAGCGACGGCCGCGCGAATGGCAATGCGCGACGTGGAGGTCGACGGTTACCGTATCCCTGCCGGGACGAATACGATCGTCGGCACCTACGCGCTCCACCATGATCCGTCGCTCTGGGACGAGCCCGAGAAATTCGACCCGGATCGGTTCGCCCCCGGGCGATCGGTAGAGAGGTCGCGGTGGCAGTATCTGCCGTTCGGTGGTGGCCCACGCACCTGCATCGGAGATCATTTCGCCATGCTCGAAGCAATCCTGGGCCTCGCCAGTGTGGTGCGAAAACTCGAGGTGGAATCCCTTCACGACGATTTTCCGGTGAAGACGCCGTTCACCTTGGTCGCGGCCGGACCCGTGCCCGCGCGTGTGGGGACCAGAGCCGTCACTGCGTAGTCGTCGGCAAGGGCAGGCGGGCAGGCAGGTGCGTCGCGCCGCACTGATCGGGACAGGGCAGGATGGTGGCCATGCAGACCACACCCCTGACCTTCGAGTCCTCCGTCGTCGTTTCCGCCACCCCCGACGAGGTGTACGCCCTCGTCTCCGACGTCACCCGCACGGGTGAATGGTCGCCCGTCTGCGCGGAGTGCTGGTGGGACGAAGGGCAGGGCCCCGAGGTCGGTTCCTTCTTCACCGGCCGGAACGTCACCCCCGAACGCACCTGGGAGGCCCGGTCGAAGGTCGTCGTCGCCTCCCCGGGCCGCGAATTCGCATGGTCGGTCGGCCCGGGCCTCGTGCGCTGGAGCTACGTCATCAAGCCCGCGGACGCCGGCACGGAACTCACGGAGACCTGGGAGTTCACCGAAGCCGGGCAGAAATTCTTCCACGAGAAGTTGGGGGCGGAGGCACCTGCCCGGATCGCCGCGCGGGAGCAGGCCGCCCGCAGCGGAATTCCGGCGACCCTGGACGCGATCAAGCGCATCATCGAGGGCTGACCCGGGACGCTCGTCGATCATCGAGGGATCGCCGGGCGCTTCCTTGCCGAGGGGCGAACGGTGAACACCGCGACCTTCGGGTGCACCAGGCTCGGTACGTGGTGGGCGCAGTGTCGTGCGCTGTCGTGCGCTGCGAGGCCGGGATCGGATTCGAGGGGTCGGCTGCGACACGTAGCAGCCTGATCGCCGAAGTGCGGGTCACCGAGGAACTCCCCACCGGCGGACTTGGTGTCGGCCTGGGCATCCAGAAGGCCGATTCGCGCTAGGAGGCCCTGCGCGATCTGATCGACGAGGTGCTCCGCGTCGACGATGCCGGCTCACCGATCGCGGCGTTGATCTCCGGCCTCGACGTCGCCTACGACCTCGGTGAGGGACACCCGCTGCTGGGACGACGCATGCCGGATCTCGACGTCATTGCCGAGGAGAAGCCGGTTCGAGTGTTCGGGCTCGCCCACTTCTGCTGCAATCCGACGGTCCACCAATCGATTCCGGGCATCGTCCTGAATGCGTCGACCTCGTGTGGGCGCGTTACGACGCCGCTTGGGGATTGTCGTTGCTCGGTGAGGGGGACGCGCCGTCGGCTGTGCTCGTGCGCACCGACGGGCACGTGGCATGGGTGGGGGCTCGACGGACGGTCTCGACGCCGCGCTCGCGAAGTGGTGCGGCACTGCGGCCGACCGAGCAGGAACCGTTGCGTGAACAGGTGATTCCTGAGCTACGCGGGTAGGCCGTACCGACCTTGCGCTGAACCGGGCTTCGCGCGCGTTGCAGTTGCGTCGAAACACGGTTCGGCGCGCACGGATCGGCGGCGCAGTGAGACCATGCGTCACCGACGAGGAACAGCGACGTACTTGACCTCGAGGAACTCGTCGATACCGATGGTGCTTCCCTCACGTCCGAGACCCGATGCCTTGATGCCGCCGAACGGTGCCGCGGGGTTGGACACGATGCCGGTGTTCAGCCCGACCATGCCGACCTCGAGCGCTTCGCTGACACGGAAACTGCGGTCGACATCCTGGGTGAAGATGTATCCGGCCAGTCCCCAGGGCGTGTTGTTGGCGATCTCGACGACCTCGTCCTCGGTATCGAAGACGACGATGGACGCGACCGGCCCGAAGATCTCCTCGCTCATCAACGCGGCGTCCTTCGACACGTCGGCGAGGACGGTGGGTGGGTAGAAGTAGCCGGGTCCCTCGGGCCGGCTGCCGCCACACACCACGCGCGCTCCACGTTCGACGGCATCGGCGACGAGACGTTCCACCTTCGTCAGAGCCTTCTCCTCGACCAGCGGACCGACTTGGGTGCCCTCGACCAGGCCGTCCCCGACGGCGAGGGCATCCATACGGGCAGCGAGCTTCTCGGCGAACCGATCGGCGACCGCGCGGTGCACGAAGATGCGGTTCGCGGCGGTGCAGGCCTCACCCATGTTGCGCATCTTCGCGGCGAGCGCGCCGTCTACGGCCCGGTCGAGATCGGCGTCCTCGAATACGATGAGCGGGGCATTTCCGCCCAGCTCCATCGAGCTGCGCATCACGTGCTGGGATGCCTGTTCGAGCAGCCGGATGCCCACCGCGGTCGAACCGGTGAAACTGATCTTGCGTGCGATACCGCTGGACATCCAGGTCGAGACGACCTCCCCGGGTGCGGTGGTGGGCACGACGTTCAGCACACCCTTGGGCACACCGGCCTCGACGAGCACGTCGACCAGGGCCAGCGAGGTCAACGGCGTCAGCTCCGAGGGTTTGAAGACGATGGTGCATCCGGCTGCGATGGCGGGTCCGATCTTGCGGGTACCCATGGCGAGCGGGAAGTTCCACGGCGTGACGAGGACGCACGGTCCCACCGGCTCCTTGGACACCAGGATGCGGGTCGCGCCGTCGCCGGTGCTGGTCACATCGCCGCCGATGCGGACGGCTTCCTCGGAGAACCACCGGAAGAACTCCGCGGCGTAGGCGACCTCGCCCTTCGCCTCGGCGAAGGGTTTGCCCATCTCGGTGGTCATGATGGTCGCGAACTCGTCCTGCCGCTCCAGGATGAGATCGTAGGCCCGGCGAAGGATCACGCTGCGTTCGCGCGGAGCGGTCTTCGCCCAGTGCTTCTGCACGCGAGCACAGGTCTCGACGGCACGCCGGGCGTCGTCGGCGTTGCCGTTCGCGACGGTCGCGATGACCTCCTCGGTCGCCGGGGCGACGACCTCGAATCGTTCGCCGGTGGTCGACTCGACCCACTCACCGTCGATGAACAATTCTGTGCTGACGCGGGACACTGCGTCGGAGACGCCCACCCGTGTCCCGACGATCGTTGCATCGGTCATGCGCTTTCCTCCTCGGAGATGGCGTTGTTCATCGACATTCGTGGCCCGGGGTCGAGAAGTTCTGCGAGATGTTGCCCCGGGGCGGACACGTCGATCTGCGCAACCTGCATCGCGCATGAGAAGCCGTCGGTGACCACCGCGGAGTCGTCGTCGGCCGCGCGCAGTGCCGGGGCGAGGGAGGTCTCGGCGACCTTCATGCTGATGTCGTGGTGTTGTTTCTCGAATCCGAAGTTTCCTGCCACGCCGCAGCATCCGACTGCGTCGCGGACGTCGTCGACTCCCGCTGCGGTCAGGATCCGGCGATGGCTTCCGGCGCCGAACACGGAGTACTCGTGGCAATGGGTCTGCAGCACTATCTCGTTCGGTAGCGGTTGTGCAGGGGCGGGTGTCCAGCCGTTGCGCACCATAGTGTCCAGATAGGACGCGAAGCTGTGGACCCGTGCGGCGACGCGACGCGCAGCCTCGGTGGGCACCAGCTCGGGCAGGTCCTTGCGCAGGGCGGCGGCGCAACTCGGCTCGACGACGACGATCGGCCGGTCGGTGCCGTCGTCCAGTGTGCGGGCGGCGTGGGAGAGCTTCTTCTTCGCGGTGTCGAGCTGGCCGGTGGAGATCCACGTCAGTCCGCAGCACGCGTCTGCGGAGCAGCTCATCACCTGCTGATCCGCCGAGGCGAGCACGCGGGCGGCGGCACCGGCGACCTCCGGCCGCAACCCGCGAGTGAAGGTGTCGACGAACAGCACCACCGGCGTCGAACCGGACCGGCCACGTAGTGCGTCGCGCACGGCCTTCTTCCAGGCCCGCCGGGAGGCGAAGGGCGGAAATACCCGGTCGGGGGAAATGCCGCCGAGTGCGGTGGCGCGCTTGGCGAGAGAAGTGCGCAGGACCGCGTTGACCAGCGGTGCTGCCAACCCCGTGAGGCGGAGCCAGCGTGGCAGCCACCCCAGCGAATAGTGCGACACCGGTCGTCGTGTGCCGTCGTAGTAGTGCGAGAAGAACTCGGATTTGTAGGTGGCCATGTCGACGCCGGCCGGGCAGTCGGTCGAGCAGGCCTTGCACGACAGGCACAGATCGAGTGCCTCACGCACTTCCTCGGATTTCCACCCTTGCTCGATTGTGCGGGCGCCGCGCACCATCTCCTGCAGGACCCGGGCCCGGCCCCGAGTGGAGTCCTTCTCGTCGCGGGTCGCGCGGTAGCTCGGGCACATCACGCCACCGGAGTCGGCCCGGCATCGTCCGACGCCGATGCAGCCCTGGACGGCGTGCACCCACGGGGCGGGGGTGTGTTGCGGCCGCGCGCCGTCGGGACGGACCGCCTCGATCGGGTGCAGGTCGTAGTGGGTACGCCAGGTGCGTTCGGGAACGTCCGCCAACGCCAGATCGTCATCGATCCGCGCCGGGTCGGTCAGCGATCCCGGGTTCAGGATGCCTTGCGGGTCCCAGATCGTGCGGAAGGCGCGGAATGCGCTCATCATCCGCGCGGAGTACATTACCGGCAGCAGTTCCGAGCGGGCACGGCCGTCGCCGTGTTCTCCGGAGAGCGATCCGCCGTGACGGACCACCAGCCGCGCGGCCTCGTGCGTGAACTCGCGGAAGACCTGCCGGCCTTCCTCGGTGCGCAGGTCGTAGGTGATGCGGATGTGCATGCAGCCGGCGCCGAAGTGCCCGTACATCACGCCCTGCAGACCGTGCCGGTCGAGCAGTGCGCGGAAGTCCTGGAGGTAATCGGCGAGGTTCTCCGGCGCGACAGCGGAATCCTCCCAGCCCGGCCAGGATTCGCCGCCGGATGCCAGGCGGGAGGACAGTCCGGCGCCGTCCTCGCGCACCCGCCACAGGGAAGCACGCTCGGTGGTGTCGGCCGCGAGGCGGCCGTCGACGAGGCGGCCGTTCCGGCGAAGTTTGTCGAGCAGTGCGTCGGCGGCCGCGGCCACGGAGTCCGGGTCGTCACCGTCCAGGTCGACGTAGAGCCAGGCGTTTCCCACCGGGAGTCCGAGGACGGAGTTCTCGCCCCGACGCAGCCGCATGGTCTCGACGATCGCCGCGTCGACACCCTCGACTGCCGCAGGCGAGAACTCCAGGATGGTTCCGATGTCGCGGGCCGCGTCGACGACATCGTCGTAGCCGAGGCAGACCAGCAACGCGCTGGACGGGCGGGGAACCAACTCGACGCGGGCACCGACGATCACCGCGCAGGTTCCCTCGGATCCGACGAGCGCACGGGCGACGTCGAACCGCTTCTCCGGCAACAGATGATCGAGGTGGTAACCCGAGACCTGCCGTTGGATCCTCCCGAGTTCGGTGCGGAACTCGAACAGGTGCTCGCCTGCCAGCGCGGTGAGCTCGGCGTCGAGCTGCTGCGCGCGCGCCGCAGCGGCCGCGTCGTCGGGATCGGTGGCACGCAGACCTTGCTGCGCCGCGGTGAGCCGGAACCCGTCGGCGGTGACGATGTCGATCTCGTGGACGTGATCGGACATGCGGCCGTAGCGCACCGAGTGGTTGCCGCAGGCGTCGTTGCCCAGCGCGCCACCGACCGTGGCCCGGTTCTTCGACGAGGGATCGGGGGCGAAGGTCATCCGGCCTGAGGACGCGTCCTCGGACGCCCGCGTGAGGGTCGCGAGCACGACGCCCGGTTCGACGTCGGCGAGACCGGCCGTGTCGTCGATGTCGAGAATGCGGTTCATGTGCCGGGAGAAGTCGACGATCACACCGGGGCCGACGGCATTGCCCGCCATCGAGGTCCCGCCCCCTCGGCTGACCAACGGAATCCCGGTGTCGCCGCAGACGGTCACCACCGCCACGACGTCGTCCACCGACCGAGGAAAGACCACGGCCGAAGGTGGCACCCGGTAGTTGGAGGCGTCGTAGGAGTACTCGGCCCGTCGACGCGTGGAGGTGTCGACCGGGACGCCCAGTGTCCGGAGTCTGTCGGCGAGGACGCGAATCCGGACGTCCTCGTCCGTGCAGGAGACGCTGGGGCGCTGTCCTATGTTGAGCTGGTCGTCGTTCATCGCGTGCGCCGCGTCAGGATCGGGGACCGCAGAGAATATGGGCGCGTCGGTTCGGGAACTCCATCGGCCGCCTCCGGGTTTGTAGGATTGTCAACAATCCTGCCATGAACAGAGCCTACAAAGAGGAGGCAGCGAACGCAACGGCACGCCGGTCCGGGCGTTCTCACCGTCAACCGAGGAGGCTTCTGTGACAGCTTGCCGTCTGCACCCCGAGGCTGGGCAGGGTGCAGACGGCAGAATGCTGTATCGGAGTCGGAGGGCGCTGCGGCGTGCCTACACCAGCCGAGTCACGCCGATGGTGTGATCTGTGGTGAACTCCTCGATCGCCCACGCGCCGTTGAATCGTCCGAGACCGGAGTTGCGTTCGCCACCGAATGCCACGTGTGCCTCGTCCTGAACGGTCATCTCGTTGATGAACGTCATGCCCGCCTCGACCCGATGCGCGAATTGCAGTCCCCGGTCGATATTCTGCGTGAACACCGCGCTGGACAGACCGAATTCGTGGTCGTTGGCCAGTTCGAGGGCGTGTGCTTCGTCATCGGCGCGTAGGACCGCGACCATCGGGCCGAAGATCTCCTCGCGGGCGATCTCCATATCGGACGTGACGTCGACGAACACGTGCGGAGGCACGACCCGGCCGTCGATCTCCCCACCGAGCGCAACGCGTGCTCCGGCGTCCCGGGCCTGCTCGATCTTCTCCTCGAGGCCCTTCAACTGCGAATCGTTGACGACGGGCCCGACCAAAGTGCCGTCTGCGGACGGATCGCCGTAGGACACGGCCTGCGCGGCTCGGGTGAACCGATCGAGGAAATCGTCGTACACCGGCGCCTGCACGATGATGCGATTCACGGCCATGCAGATCTGTCCGGAATGCAGGAACGACCCGGTCACCGCTGCCTCGACGGCCGCGTCGAGATCGGCGTCGTCGAGGACCACCAGGGGTGCGTTGCCGCCCAATTCGAGTGCCACCTTCTTGAGGTGCTTACCGCCGGTGGCGACCGCACCGACCTGCTTGCCGACCGGTGTCGAGCCGGTGAAGGAGATCAACCGCGGGACGGGATGCTCGACGAAAGCATCGCCGATCTCAGAACCGGAGCCGATCACCACCGACAACACTCCCGCCGGAAGGCCTGCTTCCTCGAAGATCCGCGCGATCAACAGGCCGCCGGTCACCGGAGTGTCCGAGGCCGGCTTGATCACCACGGCATTGCCCAACGCCAACGCCGGTGCCACCGATCGCTGTGACAGGTGCAGCGGGAAATTCCACGGGCTGATCACCCCGACCACTCCGATGGGCTTGCGGTACACCCGCATCTCACGGTTCGGGGTGTTCGAATCGAAGATCGATCCGTGGACCCGGGACGGGAACGACGCCGCCTCCTGAGTGATGCCGATGGCCAGGGAGACTTCGGTATCGGCCTTGATCCGCGTCGAGCCGGACTCGGCGACCAGCCAGTCGATGATCTCGGCTCGGCGTTGTTCGAGGATCTGCGCGGCGCGACGCAGGACCGCGGCGCGGTCGGCGGGACCGGTCGCTGCCCACTCGGTCTGTGCTGCCCGGGCGGAGGTGTAGGCGGCGTCGACGTCCTGGGCGGAAGCGAGGCGGATCGTGGCGACCACGCTGTCGTCGAACGGGTTGGTGTCGGTCAGGACGCGGTCGGAGCGTCCCTCGCGCCACTGCCCATCGATGAACTGGGAGGCGACCGGTTGCCCGGCGAACGTGGCACTGGAACCGAGATCTGTTGCTGTCATGGAGAACTCCTCGACGGTAGGTAGGTCAGAGAAAGGCGACGACGGGCTCGGGGGTCGATGTGTCTGCCGAATCGTCGAATGTGGTGTCGATCTGCCCGAGCGGATCGGTCTTCACCGGCCGACCGAACGGGAACCGCCCCAGCGCCGGCCGGAGCACGTCGCAGATCGTTACCGGCTCCTGCCCGGATGGCGCAGATCGAACATGTTTTACAGTGCGCCGCCTTGCTGGTGGTAGGCAGCGGCGTCGGGTACCACTGTTTGCGGGCGATCGCATCTGTGTGGCATACCCCGCCGGCGACCATTCGAACCCGGACTTGCGTCTTGTCGGGACCGGCGACGCAGGAGATGGCGCACGGCTCGCGAAGCTGTGCGCCATGTCTTGCGTTCGATGGACGATACCTACGAATCGAGCCGGCGACCGTCGAATCTATCGGCGTGCCCGGCGATGTGAGCGTGCAGTCGCGCGACCGCCGGGGACGGCGTCCTCGTCCCGGTCGTCAATCCGATGGTGCGATTCGCGATTCCGGCGACCGGCACGGTGACGATTCCGGGCACAGGCGTTTCCGAGCGAGGCAGCAGTGCGACACCGAGGCCCTGGGCGACCAATGCCCGGATCGTTTCGAACTCGCTGATCTCGAACGCGATGTACGGTTCGAATCCTGCTTCGTCGCAAGCTGATTCGAGTTCTCTGCGGATGTGATAGTCGGGTGGGCTGGCGATGAAGTGATCGTCCGCGAGATCGCGCAGGTCGAGGCGGGCACGGCCGGCGAGTCGATGGCTGCTCGGGAGGTGGAGCAACAGTCGCTGTTGCGCGAGCACGGTGACCGGCAGATCCTCCGGTGGAGGGATGATGACGGCGAGATCGAGCCGGCCGTCGCGAACCATCTCCGCGAGCTCTTCACCGTGTGCCTGGACCAGATGCAACCGGACGCCGGGGGCCAGTCGGTGGAACTCGGCCAGCAACGACGGGATGCTCACCGGCCCGAGGGTGAGCGGGAACCCGAAGCGGACGACGCCGTGGTCGGGATCGGCGTGCTCACGCACCGTGGTGATCGCACCGTCGAGTTCGCGGACCAGATGCCGGGTGCGTTCGTGCAACTCCCTCCCGGCAGTCGTCAGCACGACCCCTCGCCCGGACTGCTGGAACAACGCCACACCCACTGCCTTCTCGAGTGCCCGGATGCGGCGACTGACGGAAGACTGGGGAACGTCGAGCAGATCCGCCGCGCGCGTGATGTGACCTTCGCGCGCCGCGGCGTCGAAGGCGACGAGCAGCGGGGCGACCATTGCGGTCTCGGGCGTCACATACCAATCCACATCTGCATGGTACTGCCTGCAAGAGCTCATTGGACGGATGAATCGGAAGGGGGCACGCTGAAGGTCGACAACGGCGAAAGCAGGTGAATGATGGTGGATCGGAGGCATTCTGCCGACGGAGCACAGTACGGCGACCAGGAGTACGACGCCGTCCTGATCGGCGGCGGCATCATGTCGGCAACACTGGGTGCACTGCTGACACGCCTCGAACCCGATCGGTCGATCCTCGTCCTGGAACGACTCGACGAGGTCGCGGCCGAGAGCAGCGCCCCATGGAACAACGCGGGCACCGGCCACGCAGGTCTGTGCGAACTGAACTACATGCCCGATCCCGCGGATTCGACCCGGGCCGAGGAGATCGGCGGACAGTTCCGGATCTCACGGCAGTTCTGGGAGTCCCTCGACGACCCGGACGAGGCGACGTTCGTGAACGTGACACCGCATATGAACGTCGTCTTCGGCGAACGCGATGTGGACTATCTGCGACAGCGGCACGCCACCCTGCAACGCTCGCCGCTGTTCTCGGCCATGGAGTACAGCGAGGACCCCGACACGATCGCGCGGTGGGCACCGCTGGTGATGACCGGTCGCTCGGGCTCCGAACCGGTCGCCGCCACGCGCTACGAGGCGGGCACCGACGTCGACTTCGGTGCCCTGACACACCGACTGCTGTCGGACGCGCGTCGTCGTGGCGTCGAGCTTCGTACCGGACACGAGGTCACACGACTGCGCCGCGCCGCCAACGGGCGGTGGACCGTCTCCGGGCACACGAAGACGGGACGGTTCTCGGTCCGATCCCGGTTCGTGTTCGTCGGCGCCGGCGGGTACGCCCTGAAACTCTTGCAGAAGGCCCGGATCCCGGAGGTGCGAGGTTTCGCCGTCTTTCCCATCGGCGCGCAGTTCCTGCGCACCGGCGAGCCCGACGTGGTGTCCCAGCATGCAGCGAAGGTCTACAGCCAGGCCGAGGTGGGAGCACCACCGATGTCGGTGCCGCATCTCGACAAGCGGGTCGTCGACGGCCGCGAGTGGTTGATGTTCGGGCCGTACGCCACGTTCAGCACGAGATTGCTCACACGCGGCCGGCTCACCGATCTGTTCACCACCCTGCGCCTGCACAACATCGCCCCGTTGGTGGCGGTGGGCCTGCAGAATCTGTCGCTGGTGCGCTATCTCGTCGGCCAGCTGCTCGCGTCCCGCGCGCGGAAGTTCCGGCAGCTGCAGCGATTCTGTCCCGAGGCGCGGGAGTCCGACTGGGAGTCGATCGACGCGGGGCAACGAGCTCAGCTCGTCAAACCCGATCGTCGCAGGGTCGGGGTCCTGACCTTCGGCACCGAGGTCGTGGCGAGCGCGGACGGCAGCAGCGCCGGGTTGCTCGGGGCGTCGCCCGGCGCTTCGATCGCTCCGTCGGCGATGGTCGAGCTGCTGAGCACGTGTTTCCCGGATGATGTGGCGCGCTGGCGGCCGGTGCTCGAACGGATGATGCCCGACCTGTCTCGGGAGACCGAAACGACCTCGCGCGCCGAACCGAGGCTCGCCCGCGCTACAGCAGCGGCGAGAAACGGTTCGGCGCGCAAGGATCCGAGCGCCTCGTAGGGCTTACGCTCAGACGGTCTGCAGGAACGGGTAGTCGGTGTACCCCTCGGCTCCGGACGCATAGAACAGCTCCGGACGCGGTGCGTTCTCCGGCTGCCCGTCCCGCCAGCGCTCGACCAGGTCGGGATTGGCGATCAGCGCGCGGCCGACGGCCACGGCGTCGGCGTGCGAATCGTCGATCAGCTGCACGGCCTCGTCACGCGTAGTCGGCGAGCCGAAACCGCTGTTGGCGATCACCTTGCCGCCGAAACGCTTCCGGAGCTCCTGCGCCAGATCTCCGGTCGGCTCCTTGTGAAGGACCGACAGATACGCCAGGCCCAGGGGCTGCAGGGCGTCGACCAGAGCGCCGTAGACAGCACGCACATCGTCGCGATCGGTCTCGACTGCGTCCTGGATGTTGTGCTCGGGAGAGATCCGCAACCCGACACGTCCGGCGCCGACTGCCGCCGACACGGCCTTCACGACTTCGACGACGAGGCGGATCCGGTTCTCCACCGAACCGCCGTACTCGTCGTCCCGCACATTCGATGCGGGGGAGAGGAATTCGTGCAACAGGTAGCCGTTGGCGCTGTGGACCTCGACGCCGTCGAATCCGGCATCGATCGCGCGGCGAGCCGAGGCGACGAAATCATCGACGACGGACGGGATCTCGTCGATGGTCAGCGCGTGCGGCGCAGGGTAGGGCTGCTTGCCCTGCTCGGTGTGCACCTGGCCGTCGATGGCGATCGCGCTCGGCCCGACGACACGCCGGCCACCGTTGACGTCGGGATGCGTGACGCGGCCGCCGTGCATCAACTGCAGCACGACGCGTCCGTCGCGCTCGTGCACGGCATCCGCGACGCGACGCCAGCCGGCGACCTGCTCGTCGGTGACGATGCCGGGCTGACCGACGAAGGCCTGCGATTCGAAGTTCACATAGGTTCCCTCGGTGATGATCAGGCCGGCACTCGCCCGCTGACGGTAGTGCTCGACGATCAGGTCTCCGGGTACACCGGCCGAACCACCACGCAGGCGGGTCAGCGGGGCCATGACGATGCGGTTCGCGAGTTCGAGGTCTCCGAGGGCTACGGGTGTGAACAGATCCATGGGTGGCGCAACCACCCCCACTCCCGACGGCATTCCGATGCCCGGCCGATTGTGGGATGTGTCATAGCGCCGGATGGATGGTCACTTCGAGTGTTCGTCGGCGGTGACCAGCCGATTCGACCAGTTCTCCAGGTACTCGACGAACTCCGGTGGCGCCGCGCCGAGCAGCCGCCCACCGGACATACCCACGGCGAATACCGCCCAGTCCATGCTGTCGGCGTCCACCTCGATCCGGCACCGTTCGGAGTCGATCGCGATCACCTCGGCCCACTGACCGATCCGGCGGCGCACCTCGTGCTCCGACGCCTCCAGTTCGGCGCTGACCTTCACCTGGGAGCGGCTGCGGATGCCGCGTTCGACGAAGGCCGCGGCGTCGCCGCCGGGCAGCTCGCGTTGTCGGAAACGCATCCCGGTGGCCGTGGTCTCGGCCATGCGGTCGAGCCGGAAGCTGCGCCAGTCACTGCGGTCGAGGTCGTAGCCGACGAGATACCAGCGTCGCCCGAGGGAGACGAGCTGCCGGGGTTCGACGCGCCGGCCCGTCGCGGTGCCGTCGGCGGCGGTGTACTCGAAGACGATGCGTTCGTCGTCGCGGCAGGCACGCGCGACGGTGACGAGTTGCTGCGAATCGGTCGCGCGGGTCGCCCAGGGGATGTCGGCGGAGACCGTCGCCGCATCGATCGCCTCCACCTGGCGTCGCAGCCGCGGCGGCATCACCTGGATGACCTTGGCCAGCGCGCGCACGGAGATCTCGGCGATCCCGGTGATCGAGGTCTGGGCCGCGGTGAGTAGGCCGACCGCGAGGGCGACCGCTTCGTCGTCGTCGAGAGCCAGCGGTGGCAACGACGCGCCCGGCGCGAGCTGATACCCACCGCCGACCCCGCGATCGGACCGCACCGGATATCCGAGATCGCGGAGCCGTTCGATGTCGCGGCGCAGGGTGCGCAACGAGACGCCCATCCGGTCGGCGAGTTCGGCGCCGAGCCAGTAGCGGTGGGTCTGCAACAGCGACAGAAGCCGCAGGATGCGGGAGCTCGTGTCGGACATGACCTCATTCTTCCGCACCTGCCGACCTATAAGTGACAGGAACTGGCACCAATGGCTCGTAGCGTAGATCTTGCCGGATCACGACGACGAGGAGTACCCGATGACCGAGACCACCACCACCCGGAACGCCACCCCGACCCTCGACCAGGAACGCCGCGATCTGCTGTCGAGCCTCGCCCACGCGCGGCACTTCCTGCGGTTCACGGCCCGCGATCTCACCACCGAACAGGCGTCGCAGCGAACGACGGTGAGCAACTTGACGATCGGTGGTCTCATCAAGCACGTCACCGAGGTCGAGCGGGGTTGGGCGGATTTCCTCGTGGTCGGAGCCGACTACATGGAGAAGGATTTCACCGAGTGGACCGAAGAGGATTTCGCCGAACGCGACAAGGACTTCCAGCTGCAGCCCGGTGAGACCCTCGAAGGTGCGCTGCGCGCTTATGACGAGGTGGCGGCCCGAACCGACGAGTTGGTGCGCACGCTGCCGTCGCTGGACGTCGTCCACGAACTCCCCAAGGCCCCCTGGAACATCGAGGACGCCTGGTCGGTGCGTCGCGCGCTGCTGCACATCGTCGCCGAGACGACGCAGCACGCCGGCCACGCCGACATCATCCGCGAGTCCCTCGACGGATCGAAGTCGATGGGATGAACCGGAGGTCGCGGTACGCGATCGGGGCCAGGGCGTGGGCATCGGCCGCGTCGGCGAGTGCCCCCAGCGCCTCGAAGGTCTCCGCGGCCACGGTCGGTCCCCGGCCGTCCGCCTCCGCGGAAGCGGATCCTGCCGCCCGCGTCGCCGGTTCGCACCGGACCCGAGACGAACCGGTTCCATATCGCGCGACTGATTCCTAGTCCGCGGGTGGCCCGGTGGTGGCAGCGACTGCTGCCTCATCCGGAACCTGAGACGGCGCGCCGCACCGCGGCGGTCTGCGGCTGATTGATCAGAACCCGGGAATGCTGGGCAGCTGCGGGAGCTGGATCTGCGGAGGCGGCGGCAGCTCGAACTGGGGGAGCCCGGGGACCATCGGGGCCGGCTCCGGTTCGAGTGACGGCACCGAGGTGTCGGCTGCCGCATCGTCCTGCGCGCCGGTGGTGATGGGGACCTGCGCGGAGGTCTCCGCCGTCGTCTGCGGCCGGTAGGTGCTGCGGGTCTCGCTGCGATCGATGGCCGTCGACTGCTCGTCCGACACTGCCGGGACGGTTTCCGGCGCGGGCGATGCGTCCGTGGTGGTCGTGGGCGGCGGTTCCGCTGCCGGTTGCGCCGGTGGCTCCTGCGTCTCCTGGTGCGTGGAGGTGGGCTGCGGATCGCGACCGGAATTCTGCAGCAGGTCGACACCGAGGCCGATCGCCGCTGCGACGACGACGGCACCACCGGCGAGCAGGAAGCGTCGACGGTTCCGCGGCTGCGCGGGCGTCTCGGTCTCCTGCCGGATGTCGGGGGCAGCGAAGCTTGCGGTCGGTGCGTCCGGCGCGACCAGATGCGGGGCGAACTGTGCGGTCTCGGTGAACTTCGTCGGCGCAGCGAACTCCGCCATCTCGACGACCTTCGCAGTGTCCGGGCGGGCGAGGAGCGCCGCGCCTTCCGCCGCCACGAGTTCGGGCTGCGAGGGCACGATCACCGGAATGTCGAGCCACGACTCCATCACGGCGGTGACCAGTGGAATGTTCGCTCCGCCTCCGATGAGCACCGCAGCGTCGGGAGTGCGTCCCGAGCGGCGGATGACGTCGAGGGTGAGGCGGGCCGAGGCCTTCACAGGTCCGTCGATGAGCGAATCGAAGCTGGCCTGCGAGAGCAGTAGCAGACCCCCCTCGCCGGGCATGCACACCGCGTCCTTCGAGGACAGCTGCTCCTTCGCGTCGCGGCACCGGGCGGTGAGGGCCCGCTGCGCCGCCATGTCGGCCGGCTGGGCGAAGCGCTGCAGTTCGACGTGGTGGTCGTAGATCAGGTGGTCGACGAGGTCGCCGCTGATCCGGTCCGAGCGTGCCGTGCTCAATGCGATGCGGGTGCCCCGATCGACGACGGTGACGGTGAGGCCCGAGCTGCCGAGGTCGTAGAACACGAGTGTTTCGTGGTCGTCGAGATCTCCTGTGGTTTCCAGCATTTCGAGCGCGGCGGTCACTTCCGGGACGAGCTGGAAGTTGTCGATGTCCAGGCGGCTCATCGCGCCCTGGACGAAATCGGCCTGCGTCTCGTTCTGGTAGGCGACGCCGATGGCGCGCACCTGCTCGATCTCGTCGGTCTCGGCGAGCATCGTCTCGATGGACTCCGCGGCCAGCTCGGCCGGCCGGTCGAGCAGGGCGGGCATCGAGTGGGATCCGAAGACGGGGCTGTCGAGGCTCCCGGTGTCACGTCGCGCAAAGCGCACCGCGCTGGCACCGACCGAGACACCGAGAACTGTAGTCACGACGCCGACTATAACGGTTCGGTCACGGTCTGCACGCCGGAGGCGGGCGGTGCCTGGATGACGGCACGTCTCCGAACGGCAGCCGAGGACGTTCGTGGCCTTCGCCGATCCCGACTGACCGGGCTCACATCTCCACGGCGGTACCGCAGATCCCGCACTGCTCCAACTGTCGGCGGCCCCACCGCGCGACCGGCACGAAGAACAGCGTGAACTGCTTGGACTCCCGGATCCGGAGCCACTGCGTGGTGTTGTGGCAGCGCGAACACGTCCGGTTCTGCCCTGGACCGAGATTCTGTCGCTTGGTGCCGAAGCCGAAGAGAAGGAACATCGTCCGAGCATAGAGCGATGACGTGTGGTCCTTCAGTGCATGATCGGAAGGATCGCCGTGCTCGTCGCCACCGATCGGCCAGCCTCTGTCGACGACCCGACCGCCGTCCCTCTTGCCGGGGCGACGCGACGGATCAGGCGGGGGAGAGCCGCACCCGTAGGTCACGGGGCTTCAATGTGATCGCCTCGTGAACGTCGAGTTCGTAGCCCGGTTCCGGAGCGAAGTCGTATCGCCGGATCAGCGACGCGAGCGTGAGCACCGCCTCGTGCAGCGCGAACTGCCGACCGATACAGGCCCGGATGCCGGTGCCCCACGGTTTGAAGATGTGCGCCGGCCGTTTGCGCACGGCCGCGGGCTCGAACCGGTCCGGGTCGAACCGCTCGGGATCGTCGCCCCACAGCGGGTCGCGGTGCAGTTGCGGCAACAGCACGAACACCCACGAACCCTTCGGCAGCGTCCGTCCGCCGAGGGTGGTCTCACCGCGTACCTTGCGGAAATAACCCGGGGCGGCCGGCCACAACCGCAGCGTCTCGTCCACCACCCGCCGCACATACCGCAGCTTGGCGACCTGCTCGTACCCGATCCGGCCGTCGGCACCGACGACCTCGGCGATCTCGGCCCGCGCCTTCGCCACCACCTCGGGATGTCGGCTCAGGAAATGGACCGCGAACCCCAGGGTGGCCGCGGTGGTCTCGTTACCCGCGACCAGGAAGGTCAGCACCTGATTGCGGATCGATTCACGGTCGAGCTGCTCGCCGGTGTCGGGATCGACGGTGTGCATCATCAGGTCCAGCAGATCGCCGTGCTGCTCGCCGGAGCGCATCCGCTCCTCGACGATGCGATCGACCGTCTCCTGCATCAGCGCGATGTCGTGTTCATGCTGCTCCCTGGCACTGCGGCCGAACAGTGTCCGGAGGATGGGGATGTCGTTCGACGAACGGTTGATGTACTCGAGCGCCCGGCTCATCGCCGCGATGAACGGATCGGGTTCGGTGCGGCCGAACGAGTCGAAGTCGTAGCTGAAGCCGCACCGGCCGATGACGTCGAAGGTCAGCGACGTCATGCTCTTCGGCACGTCCACATACTCGCCGTCGGCCGCTGCGCTGTCCCAGCTGTCGACCAGTCGGTCGACGACGGTGAGCATCGAGTCGTGATAGCCACGCATCGCGGCCTGGCTGAAGCCAGGCCCGAGGATGTTGTGGGCTTTGCTCCAGTTCGGTTCGGAGTTGAACGCGGTGAACAGTCCGTCGCCGGCGATGACGCGAAGCTTGCGCAGCGGCTTGCCGAGGAACTTCGCCCACTTCTCCTCGTCGTTGACCTCGCGCACCAGATCGGCGCCCGAGACCACGATCAACCGGTGCTGCAGGATCTTGCGTTCGAAGATCCCACCGAGTTCCTGTGCCATCTGCATCTCACGCTGAACCGGCTTGGCCACGTCGATGCTGAGCAGATCACCCACCAGCGGAAGTCTCCATCGCGGCTGTGGAATCGGCTGCGCGCCGGTCGTCATGGTGATGCTCGTCGTAGTCGGTGACCCCATTCTGCGAGTGTGCATCAGCCTCCACGGGACGATTCGGGCGGCCTCACCGCGACGCCCAAGAGGATCAGAACAATCGCGGAGTCGCGTGCGACCCGTCCCGGGCTTCGCAGATTCGGGCGTGCCACCGGTCGACGAGCCACATCTCGACCATCTCCGGACGCGTGGCGATCAACGACGCCCACATGTTGAGGAGTTCGAGGTACCGGTGATAGCGCCGCAGCGTGAAGTCGGCGACCGACGGATCCTCGAGCCACCCTTCGTGGATGAGCGTCGACACCGCGTGCTGATCGAGAAGTTGCGCCGGGCCCGCCTCGGTCCGCACCTCGACCGCCCACAGATAGGTCGCCAGGAGCGATACGCCGACGCCGGGGGTGTCCGGCCATCCGGACCAGGTCTGCCGCGCGGTGTCGGGTAGCGACTTGGTCTTCGCGCAGTAGTCGAGGACTCCCTTGATCTTGGTGAACCGGTGCCGGTCCTTCGGGGCGTGTGCGTCGCGGACGTCCGGAAAACGTCGGGCACCGCGTCGTCGCGGATGTGCGCTGCGCCAGGCCGCGCACAGGAACAACAGCCCCAGACCGGCGTGGTCGGCTTCGATCAGTTCACTGTCGAGGCGGAGGTCGTTGCGTTGGACGATCGCGTCGCCGTCGTCGATGATCCGTCCGTCGAGATTCCGTCCCCGGAGGCGGATATCGTGCCCGGTCCGTTCGAGGTGGCTGTTCCACCATTTGAGGTCGACAGTTACGCCCTCGTCGAGCACCTGCAGGTCGAACGAGCGTGCCCGGCACCACTCGGAGCACGCTTGCGGAGGCTCGAACCCCTGGTCGTACGGATGCATTCTGTGGACATTGCCACGAGTGGGCGGCGATTCCCGGGCAGGACACGCGTGTGGGGCCGACCTGTTCCCCGCCTGTAGCAGCACGTGGGCCGCCACGACCGTCCGAGGATATCGGTAGACCGGAACGACGCGGCGAAGAGAGCGTGAACCGCATGAGACCCTTCGCTGTCACCGACGCCCTCGCGCTCGCCGCCCGGCACGACCTGCACCTGTCGGCCCACGGCGTCACGGTGAACGAGGCGGGACTCGACTACCGTGACGCCCTCGCCGCCGACGTCGATGCAGACGGACGTGTCCACGACGGTCTGGCGGTGCGCCGCGCGAGCCAAAACAACTGTCGCTGAGCGCAATTCGTAGTCGGAGTCGGGCGGTGACAGATAGCGGGCATGCGTCATGGCTCGCCCACGCGGCGTGGTGACATCGAGGTCGAGGCCGTATCGGTCGGCTCCGACACAGGTTGCCGCCGTCGCATCCGGGAACCCGCCGAGCTTCCGGGCCATCGCCAGCAGCGCGTCGGCGTGATCGTCGTTGAAATGCGCGATCGCACGAGCTGCCGACGGGGTCACAGAATCCGGCAATGCTTCGGCATAGTCCTCGGCGGTGGCCGGATCCATCCGCCCGTACCCACCGACCCAGCGCACGCGCCGAACCCGAAGAACCCAGAGCGTGAAGTCGGTGAAATCGATGTACACGCGGGTCCCGGGGACAGCGGACAGGTGAGCTTCGCGCGCGGCGGCCAGTTCCTCGCCTTCGGGCCGCTCGACGTACCCGGCGACAGTGACGCGGGTGCAGGCGAGCGGGTCGCAATGCGAGCTGTCCTGCAGCAGTGTCGTGTAGACGGTAGCGTCCGTGCGCATGAAGCGCTCTGTGCAGGGTGTACTCGCGGCGACGGCATGTGCAGTAGCGGTGGCGATACCCGGGTGGGCCTACGCCACTCCGAGCGAGGGCATCTCAGGGGTGACATGGGTGGACATCGAGGTGCCACCGGGACTGCTGCCGTTCGTACCCGACGGCGTGCACGCCGTGGCCCGGGAGATCACCATCGAACCGGGCGGTAGCACCGGTTGGCACTATCACGATGGTCCCGTGCTCGGCATCGTGCGGGCCGGCACCTTGACGCATCCTGAAGGAGACTGCGAGCCTGTCATGTTCGAGACCGGCGATTTCATCAACGAGCCCTCAGGTCCGGACCATCTGCACGTCGGTCGCAATCTCGGCACGGAACCGGTGATCCTCGACGTGGTGTACCTCGTGCCGATCGGGTCGCCGCTGTTCGAGGATGTTCCCGCGCCCGCCTGCGATTGATGTCGGAGTAGTGGCGGGCTCCTGTCGGTAAACGCTCGGGTCGAGTCGTCGGCGAGAAATGTGAAGTACTTCATCGGGACGCAGGCGTGCGGTTCCCTCTCGGGTCCGCGGTCGTCTCCCCCAAGCAACGATCGACGAACCTCGATTCTCGACGGAACGATCGTCCCCGCCGACAGCATCTTCCGGCGTCGGCATTCGAGCCGCGATCGGACGGACGAGGGATCGCAGTCCGGTTCGACAACGGAATCGCTTGTGACAGTAGTCTTCCCACTGCTTGTGAAGACTTCTTTCCTGACGGCGATGCTGTGCGCCGGTCGCACCCGCGTTACGACAGGTCGAGGGGCCATCGAAGCGGTGGCTCGCAGGACTGCGGCGTTCTCGGTCGCGAGCGGACATGAGGTCGACGGTTGGGCGCCCGAGGGGCCGTCGAAGCCTGTCGGCGGAGTTCGAGTTACCGGCGAGTAAATGTCGTTCTCGAGTTCTCGCACGTAGCCTGATACCCGATGCAATCCCGCACGCGGAGCATTTCGTGAGGCGGACCGGACCGACGTAGGGAGTCGAGACAAGAATGAGCGCCGACAAGCAGTCGACCATTATCTATACGTTGACCGACGAGGCGCCGTTGCTTGCGACCTACGCCTTCCTGCCGATCGTGCGTACCTTCGCTGGAGCCGCGGGCATCGAGGTCGAGACCAGCGACATCTCGGTGCCGGCGCGGATCCTGGCCGAGTTCCCCGAGCACCTCACGGAAGAGCAGCGCGTCCCGGACAACCTGGCCGAGCTGGGTCGTCTGACGCAACTGCCCGAGACCAACATCATCAAGCTGCCCAACATCAGTGCGTCCGTGCCGCAGCTCCTGGCTGCCATCAAGGAACTGCAGAGTAAGGGCTACCAGGTCCCGGATTTCCCGGACGCCCCGAAGACGGACGAAGAGCGTGCCATCCGGGAGCGCTACGGCAAGATTCTCGGCAGTGCGGTCAACCCTGTCCTGCGTGAAGGCAACTCCGATCGGCGCGCACCCCGGGCGGTGAAGGAGTACGCCCGTAAACACCCGCACAGCATGGGCGAGTGGTCGATGGCCTCACGCAGCCACGTCGCGCACATGCGGCACGGCGACTTCTACCACGGCGAGAAGTCGATGACGCTGGACCGGGCGCGCAAGGTCCGGATGGAGCTGGTCACCAAGGATGGCGAGACGATCGTCCTCAAGCCCGAAGTGGAGCTGGGTGAGGGCGACATCATGGACAGCATGTTCATGAGCAAGAAGGCGTTGCTCGAGTTCTACGAGGAGCAGATGGAGGATGCGCGCAAGACGGGCGTGATGTTCTCCCTTCACGTCAAGGCGACGATGATGAAGGTCTCGCACCCCATTGTCTTCGGCCACGCGGTGAAGACCTTCTACAAGGACGCCTTCGCCAAGCATCAGAAGCTGTTCGACGAATTGGGCGTCAACGTCAACAACGGTCTCGGCGACCTGTACGACAAGATCGAGACGCTGCCCAGTACGCAGCGCGACGAAATCAAGCAGGACCTGCACAACTGCCATGAGCACCGTCCCGAATTGGCCATGGTCGATTCCGCACGCGGCATCTCCAACTTCCATTCCCCCAGCGATGTCATCGTGGATGCCTCGATGCCCGCAATGATTCGCTCGGGCGGCAAGATGTACGGCGCCGACGGACGACCCAAGGACGTCAAGGCGGTCATGCCGGAGTCCACTTTCGCGCGCATCTACCAGGAGATCATCAACTTCTGTAAGACCAACGGCGCGTTCGACCCGACGACCATGGGTACCGTTCCCAACGTCGGTCTCATGGCGCAGAAGGCCGAGGAGTACGGCTCGCACGACAAGACCTTCGAAGTTCCGGAGGCGGGCGAGGCCAACTTCGTCGATGCCGAGACCGGTGAGGTGCTGCTCACCCAGCACGTCGAGGCGGGTGACATCTGGCGCATGTGCACCGTCAAGGACGCGCCGATCCGCGACTGGGTCAAGCTCGCGGTCACCCGGGCACGCAACTCCGGTATGCCGGTCCTGTTCTGGCTCGACCCGTACCGCCCCCACGAGAACGAGTTGATCAAGAAGGTCGAGCTGTACCTGCAGGATCATGACACCGATGGCCTCGACATCCACATCATGTCGCAGGTGCGCTCGATGCGGTACACGCTGGAGCGGCTGAACCGCGGAATGGACACCATCGCCGCGACCGGCAACATCCTGCGTGACTACCTCACCGACCTGTTCCCCATCCTCGAGCTCGGTACGAGCGCCAAGATGCTGTCGATCGTGCCGCTGATGGCGGGTGGCGGCCTCTACGAGACGGGCGCCGGCGGGTCGGCGCCCAAGCACGTCAAGCAGTTGGTGGAGGAGAACCACCTGCGCTGGGATTCGCTCGGTGAGTTCCTGGCGTTGGCCGTAAGCCTGGAGGACCTCGGCATCAAGACCGGCAACGAGCGCGCCAAGATCGTGGCGAACGCGCTCGATGCAGCGACCGGCAAGCTGCTGGAGACGAACAAGAGCCCGTCGCGCAAGGTCGGCGAGCTCGACAACCGGGGCAGCCAGTTCTACCTCGCGATGTACTGGGCACAGGAGCTTGCCGCGCAGACCGAGGATCCGGAACTCGCAGAACAGTTCGCCCCGCTGGCCGAGGCACTGGCCAGGGACGAGGACACGATCGTGCGAGAGTTGAACGAGGTGCAGGGCGCGCCGGTCGACATCGGCGGCTACTACCGGCCGGACAGGGACAAGACCGTGGCCGTGATGCGGCCGAGTCGGACCTTGATCACCGCGCTGACGGCAGTCGACCCTGAGGCCGGAAACGCACCGTGACAGGTAGACCTGCATCCGTGTAGACAAGCCGACCTCCCTCGCGTGGTACGCCTCGGCCCGGTTCTCGTGTTCCGGTCTACGGGACCGTTCCGCTACGGTCGGCGGAGGAATCCGGTGTCGGGTCGAGCCGGTCGATCGTGTCGAGCGCCTCGTCCAGCCAGGTCAGCCACGTTTCTTCGAGGAGGATGCCGAGGCGGAGCACGAGATGTTGCAGGGTGCTCCGCGCGTCGCCCCGGACCTCGACGAAGTCGCGTTGCTCGATGGCGCGATACTGCTCGAGCATCGCCGTCCGGTAGGCGCGTTGATGTTCCAGCGCGGGACGCGCGGCGTCGGGATCGTCGAGCGCCGCGGCCGCGCGCAGGCGCACGGAGACACCGGAGCGCACCACGTCCGGATCCTCGATCTCGGAGATCCAGCCGCGCAGCAGTCGGCGACCGTCCGCTGTGATGGTGAAACGTCGGGGCTGACCGCGACCGGGTTTTCCGTCCGTCGGGACTTCACGGATCAGGTCGCCCGCCCGCATCCGGTCCAGTTCTCGGTAGATCTGCTGGTGGGTCGCGGGCCAGAAGTACCCGATCGACCGGTCGAAGCGCCGCGTCAGTTCCAGTCCGGTGCTGTCGCGCTCGACCAGTGCGGTGAGGATGGCGAACCTGAGAGACACCGCGTCAGCCTAGGTCACGCTATCCGGCGTCGATCATGGCGACTCGGCGTCGTTCGAGGGACGTCCACGCCAGCTCGTACTCGTCGCGGAGTCGTTGGACGAGCTCGCGGGCGGGGACGACGGACTCGATCGCGCCGAGGCCCTGGCCGGCGCCCCAGATGTCGCGCCAGGCCTTGGCGCCGGTGTTGCCACCGGACCCGAAGTTCATGGCGGACGGATCGGACTCGGGGAGGTCGTCGGGGTCGAGTCCGGCGGCGACGATGCTTCCCCGCAGGTAGTTGCCGTGCACGCCGGTGAACAGCTTGCTGTAGACGATGTCCTTGGCGGTGCTGTCGACGATCATGTTCTTGTAGTCGTCGGCGCTGCGGGCCTCCTCGGTGGCGAGGAAGGCTGTGCCGGCGTAGGCGAGGTCGGCACCGGCGGCCTGGGCAGCGAGGATCGAGCGGCCGTGGGCGATGGAGCCGGACAGCAGCAGGGGGCCGTCGAACCACCGGCGGATCTCCTGGAGCAATGCGAACGGTGACTGCGTCCCGGCGTGGCCGCCGGCGCCTGCGGCGACGGCGACGATGCCGTCCGCGCCCTTGTCGATCGCCTTGTGCGCGAACTCGTTCGAGATCACGTCGTGGAGGACGATGCCGCCGTAGGAGTGAACAGCCTCGTTGACCTCCTCTCGGGCACCGAGCGAGGTGATCACAATGGGGACCCGATGCTCGACGATCACCTCGAGGTCCTGCTCGAGTCGCTCGTTGGAGCGGTGCACGATCTGGTTGACGGCGAACGGCGCGACGTACTCCTCGGGGTGGCGCACCGCGTAGTCGGCGTTGCTCTCGGTGATCTGCTGCAGCCAGTCGACAAGCATCGACTGGGGACGGGCGTTGAGTGCCGGGAACGATCCGACGACTCCGGCCTGGCACTGGGCGGACACCAGTTCCGGTCCCGACGCGATGAACATCGGGGAAGCGACCAGGGGCAGGCTCAGCGGGCCGGACAGGATCGGTGGCAGCGTCATGGTGTGTTCCTTCTTCGTCTAGGGCGGTCCCTCTCACGCCAGACTATGTGCAACAAGGTGCAAAAAACAACGGGCCGACGTCACCTGCTCTGGAACAGAGGGATTTCGGGCGTGGCAGCTGCATGCACCGAGTGGCACTGTGGCATACAACGAGCAACCCCGCTCAATGTGTAGTGAGCGTGATCGCTCAGTGCGCGGACCTGATCGTCGGCGTGTATGGGGGCGACAGGGACGGTCGGGGCATCTGCCGGCCGGCCAACCGAGCGACGAGTTCCGCGCGACTACCCGCCCCTGTCTTCGCATAGACGGATTTGAGATGGTCGTGCACCGTGTTCGGCGTGATGCCCCGGTGCCGAGCGATCTCGGCCGTCGACAGTCCGTTCAGCACGTCGGTGCACACTTCGCACTCGCGGGCGGTCAGCGCGTACGCGGCGAACAGCATGTCTGTGAGTTCACTGTCGGCCGCGGGTTCGATCGTGACCGCCGTGCGGGCCTCGTCGCCGTCGGCGCTCAACGGCGCCGCACGGACGACGATCCAGCCTCCGCCGTCGTTGCGGATACGTGCCCGGAACACCCCGGTCGAACTCGCCCGAGCCCCGAATGTTGCCGCCCGCAACAGCAGTGCCAATCGCACGGGACCGGCGAGCCGTTCCTCCCATGCCCGCGCCGCGACCGTCGATGCGACCGGCTCACCCGCTGGATCCGTCACGATCACGGCCGGTCCCGGATCGGCTCCGGGGCGTGCACGCAGGGTGTGGACGGCGGCCGCCCGGGTCGCGACCGCCACCGCCGGCGCGACCATCGTCAGGAACTCCAGCTCCCGATCCGTGAAGTCCGGTCCCGATCGGACGAAACCGGCCGATCCCCAACACAACCCGTCCACCGTGAAGACGACCCGCACCTCACGGTCGAGTCCGAGTGGGCGCCACACCGCAGCGTGCCGGAGGCTGTGGGCGAGTTCGGTCGACGGTAGATCCGAGGCCCGCACCACCGTTCGCCCACTGCGGGCGATGTCTGCGAACGTGGCGGGATCGTGTCCACTGCATTCCGATTCGGCGAGCAGTGGCTCGTACTCACCGGGAATGCGGTTGCGCCCACTGGTCATCGAACCGAACGCCAGGGTCAGGGGATCGAACAGCGCCCAGCACGTCAGCTCGCTGCGTACGGTGCGATCGACCAGTTCGATGGCACGTTGGTGCAGTGCGGTGACGCCGGCGCCGGTGCCCGCGAACTCCAGGATCTCGCGGCGTAGCCGCTCCGCCCGCACTTCGAGCATGAGCCCAGTATGCGCCGGATCCGGGAGACGGGAGCATCCCCGATTCAGGGGATGGTTCGGCTGCTTCCGGGCCCCTAGCGTCGCAGATGTGTCCACGATTCATCTCGAACGGGCCGGTACGGGCAGGCGATTGTCGATGCCGGACGCCGTCGTCACCGTCCTGTCGTCCGGTGAACACACCGGCGACGCCTACGAGCTCATGCTGGTCGAGGCCCCCTGCGGCAGCCCACCGCCCCTGCACTCCGAGCCTTGGCCCAAGACCTACCACCTGCTGCGCGGCCGGATCCTCGTCCTGCTCGACGGCGAGGGCTGCGAACTCGCCGCCGGTGACACGCTCACCATCGCGGCGGGCACGATGAACACCTTCTCGGTCCTCACCGACGATGCGGTCTTTCTCCTCGTCTGCTCCGGAACCGGGATGAGCGGTTTCTTCACCGACCTCGACGCGCTGGGGGAGGAGCACCTGCCCGAGGATGCACTGATGAGCAGGTTCGGGCAGATCGCCACCCGTTACGGAATCCGATTCGCCGAGGAGGTCTCGCCATGATCGTCGTTGCGCAACTCGCGGCCCTGGTCGCTGCTGCGGTGCACCTGATGGTCTTCGTGTGGGAGACGATCCTCTTCCGCCGTCCGAGCATCCACCGGGACGTGTTCCGCATCCCGACCGAGGACGTCCAGCCCGTGCGGATGTGGGCGTTCAACGTCGGCTTCTACAACCTCTTCCTCGGATCCGGAACGCTTGCCGGCGTGATCCTGTGGTGGACCGGGCACGAGACGCCGGGCCGCACCCTCGTCGTCTACACGTGCTCGTTCATGTTCCTGGCGGGCATCGCCCTGTTCGCCTCGGACCGGATGGCCATGAGCCGTCCACGAGGTGCCGGGGTGGTGGGGTCGCTGTGCCAGTGCGTGCCGTCGCTGGTCGCGCTCGTAGCGCTGGCACTGGCGTAGAAGCGGTGCAGCCGACGATTTGGTGTTTCCGACCTCGCTCAGCGCGGTCGAGAACACCGAATCGCAACTATCCTTCTAGGCCTTCTCGTCCGCGGTGTGCACGGCGGGAATGGAACCGAATCGCCCGGCCTGGAAGTCCTCCATCGCCTCGATGATCTCGGCGCGGGTGTTCATGACGAACGGACCGGCCATGACAACGCGTTCACGAATCGGCTTGCCGCCGAGCACGAACACCTCGAGGGCGTCGGTGCGCGAATCCTGCGTCGCGGCAGCAGAGATCGTCAGGCTCTCACCCCTGCCGAAGACGGCCGTCTGTCCGGTGCGGATCGGACGGTGTTCCGGTCCGACCGCGCCATCGCCGGCGAGCACGTATGCCAGGGCGTTGAATTCGGGGTTCCACGGCAGGGTGACGCTCGCTCCCGGCGCCACGGTCGCGTGCAGCAGGGTGATCGGCGTGTGCGTCGAACCGGGGCCGCGGTGCCCGTCGAGCTCTCCGGCGATCACCCGGATGAGCGCGCCGCCGTCGGCCGAGGACAGCAGGACGACCTCGCCGCCGCCGATGTCCTGGTACCGCGGGGCGACGAACTTCTCGGCTTTGGGCAGATTCACCCACAGCTGCACGCCGTGGAACAGTCCGCCGCTGACCACCAGGTGTTCCGGTGGTGCTTCGATGTGCAGGATGCCGCTGCCCGCGGTCATCCACTGGGTGTCGCCGCCACCGATGGTGCCGCCGCCTCCGTGGGAGTCGCGGTGCTGCATGATGCCGTCGATCATGTAGGTGACGGTCTCGAAGCCGCGGTGCGGATGCCAGGGCGTGCCTTTCGGTTCGCCGGGTGCGTAGTTCACTTCGCCCATCTGATCCATGTGGATGAACGGGTCGAGGTACTTCGTTTCGATGCCCGCGAATGCACGGCGGACGGGGAAGCCTTCGCCTTCGAAGCCGCGCGGAGCGGTGGTCACCGACAGGACGGGACGCGAGAGCGCGTCGGGTACGGGCTCTTCGACGCGGGGAAGAGCGAGAACGTTGTCGACGGTTACGGCGGGCACGGTAACCCCTCTCGGTCATGTAGTTGATTTGTCAACTACCTTACTGCACTCAACCGCCGTCCTCCTCGAGTTGTTCCCACCCGACGTGTGGCGCATCCACGACTTGACCCTGACGTAGCGTCAGGGTCGATGCTGAAGCCATGAGGATCAGTGACTTGGCCCAGGCCGCAGGAACCACCGTTCGCGCCGTCCGGCACTATCACCGGCTCGGGCTCATGCCCGAACCCTCACGGACACCCAACGGATACCGGGACTACGAACTCGCCGACCTGGTGCGCCTACTGCGCATCCGCTGGCTCGCCCAGTCGGGTGTCCCGCTCGGTTCGGTGGCGACCGTCCTCGGTGGCCACTTCACCGATGGCGACGACCGCGATGCCGAATCCGATCTCACCGCAGACCTCGAATCGCTCCTCGAGGCGGCGGATGCCCAGATCCGGACCCTGCAGGTCAAGCGCGATGCACTCGCCGCGATTCTCGAGCGTCACCGCGCCGGCGATCGGCTCTCGCCCTTGCCCGCGCCGATCGTCGACGCGTTCGACGAGCTCATCGACGGCGAGGATGACCCGCACACCCGGACTCTGTTCGTCCGCGAACGCGACAGCTGGGAGATGCTCGCACTCACCGGGCAGGCATCGCCGGAGTATCTCGACGCCATGCGAACCCTGCTCGACGACCCCGAACAACGGCACGCGATGGTCGCCGTCTACCGACGCTTCGGTGCGCTCGCCGGACAGGATCCCACCGCGGCAGCCGACGAGATCACCGCCGTCATCGACGGCATGACCGCGCTGCTCGACGACATCCCGATCATGGCGGAGGTGCTCGGTTCGTGGGCGGCCGAGGCGGCAACTGCCCTCGAATCGAACACCGAGGTGCTCGCCGAGTTCCTTCCGGACCCGGCCCAGCAGGCCGTCGCGATCGGGTTCGTCCGGCGCGTCGCCGCACAGTCGGGACCGCAGCAGGACGGAGCGCGGGCATGACCGGGCGCACCGTCCGGCTCGTCCACCGGGCCGCCCTCGTCCTCACCGTGGTGGTGGCCTGTACGAACGCCGTCCTCGCTGCGCTGGGCGTCTTCACACCGGCGACAGCACTGAAGGTCTGGCTCGGATTCGAGTTACCTCTCGGGATCCTGGTGCTGATCGTCGGCGCACTGCGCGTCCGAGTTCTGCGCCGATCCGGAACACCGTGGGCGGGGGTGCTCGACGAGCTCGTCGGCCGCGTGCCCGCGACCCTGATGCGCGCGGAGCTGAGAAGCTACCGCGCCCTGTGGTTCCTGATACGAGGGCATCGGGTCGGCGCCGGACCTGAGGTGACGACGATCGGTTACACCCGCGGCACGATGAGCGTGCCGATCGCGTGGCTCGTGGCGTCGGTCATCGAGATCGCGGTGGTCCACATACTCGTGCCCTGGGAATGGCTGCGCTGGACGTTGCTGATCGTCTCGGTGTACTCGCTTCTTCCTCTCGTGGGGTGGCTCGCCGATCGTGTCGTCAATCCGCATCTTCTGACGCGGGACGGCCTGGTCCTGCGCTCCGGACACCAGGTCGTGGCCCGTATCGATGCCGACAACCTGCAGCAATGCATCCCGCGCCATCGCTTCCAGCCGACGGAGACGGGCGTGGACGGCGAGGTGCTGTTCCTGCCCGGTCCCGACGGCACCAATCTCGACCTCGTCCTCGCGGAACCCGTCGAGACCCTGTTGCCGGCCTTCTTCGAGCACCGCCGCCGTCCGGCGCTCGTGAGCCGGTTCGCGATCCACGTCGACGATCCCGCAGCGGCGCGCCGAGTACTCGACGCCGCGCTCCTCGCCTGACGCAACGAGGGGGAAATCGACGATTTCGTCCACCGGATCCGTTCCGCATGCGGTGACCTGCGTTCATCGTGTATGGCAATGCGGCATGTCAGGACGAAACCGCGGGCTGACGCTCGGGAAGGACCTCGCCGGTGGTGTGGTGATCGCACACTGTGCACGAGAGTTTTCTGGTAGACGAGTGCAATGAGCGATGACGCCCGACGCGGGACTCCGTCGAAGGACGCGCGTGCCGCCGAGGTGCAGGAACTCGTCGTGGTGGTCGGTGAGCGGCTGCAACGGCGGTCCGGCGAGCTCGTCGCGAGCATGGACGCGGCGATCGAGTCGGTCGTCGAGGATCTCGGCGAGTCCGAACTGACGGACATGCTGCGGGCGAGTGTGGAGGGCAATGTCGACACCATCCTGCACATGATCAGCAACGACATCCCGCTCGATCGCATCCAGCCGATCACCGCGGCCACGGAGTATGCGGTGCGGCTCGCGCGACACGGCGTTCCTGCGGCGGCGCTGCGGCGGGCGTACCACATCGGCTCCGACGACCTGTTCAACCAGGTGTTCGCGGAGATCCAGCAGCTCGATTGTGCACCCGACCTGAAACTCGAGTTGCTCCATCATTTCGCCGGGTGGATGCACAAGTACGTGGACTGGATGACGCGCGTCGTGCTCGACGCGCACGAAGAAGAGCAGCGGGTGCTGGTCCAGCAGTCCGAGAACGTGACGTCGGCGCTGGTGGAGCAGGTGTTGAGCGGCGGCGCGTTCGATACCGAGGACTTCGCGACGAAGACGGGTTACCGGCTCGACGGAACCCACCTCGGTGCGATCGTGTGGATCGGAGGCCCGGCCCAGGGCGCAGACCAGACACCCGCGCTCGCGGCAGCAGCGGAGACTCTCACCGTCGCGGCCGGTGGGGGAGGTGCGCCCCTGTTCGTGCCGGTGGATCGGCGCACGGCCTGGTTGTGGACGACAAGGGCCGGTGGCACGGTCGTCGACCTGCCGCGCCTTCGGACGGCTGTGCAGGCCGTCCCCGGGTTGCGCGTGGCATTCGGGAAGCCGGGCGCTGGGGTCGCGGGGTTCCGGCGGAGTCACGAGCAGGCCGAGGCGGTGCGGATCGTCGCGAGCACCGCGACCGTTCCCCACAGCCGAGCGGTGTACTACGGCGAGGACGGCATGTCCGCGACAGCGGTGCTGGCACGCGATCTCGCGACGACCAGGCGTTTCGTCGCCGATACGCTGGGTCGGCTCGCGATCGACAGCCCGGCCGCGGAGCGGTTGCGGGACACGACGCGGGTGTTCCTGCGAACCGGCGGAAGCTATGTGCAGACCTCCGAGGAACTCGTCCTCCACCGCAACACCGTGAAGTACCGGCTGCAGAAGGCGGAGGACGAACGGGGACGGCCGATCTCCGACAATCGACTGGATCTCGAGCTGGCTCTGCACGTCTGTCACGTGCTCGGACGACCCGTGCTGATGCCCAAGGAAAAGCGTTCGTCCGGCCGCTGACCCGATTTTTGTGCAGAATCGACAAGAGAAGCGTCGAAGTTGGTCTCGCGGGGACGTGTCCTGGATCATGCCGACCGCATAGTGTCGTGCATCACAACCGATACGTGCTCGTCCGACCGAGGAGCTGTAGATGCCCTTCTCCCGCTTTCCCTTTCTTCCCTGGAACGTCCCCGCCGAGGATCGCTCTCGTACGGCGGTCCGGGACGACAGGCTCGAACTCACCTACGCTCAGCTCGACGACCGAACCCGCGCTGTCGCAGCACAGTTCGCGCGGCACGGCGTCGGCGCGGGCGACATCGTCGCGATCATGCTGCCGAACCGGGTCGAACTGCTCGTCGCGATGCTCGCGGCGTGGCGTCTCGGTGCTGCTGCGACACCCGTCAATCCGGCGTTCACGGAATCGGAAGCGGCCTATCAGATCTCGGACTCCGGCGCTGTCCTGGTGGTCAACCACTCGGTCGGCGCACCGGACGGCGGCCGACCCAGCATCGCGGTGGACGATCTCGCCGACGAGGGCGACGGCCCCGATCCTGTGGCCCTGCGCGGCGACGAATTGAGCCTGGTCATCTACACGAGCGGTTCCACCGGCCGGCCGAAGGGTGTGATGCTCGATCACGACAACGCCGAGGCCATGTCGTCGACGATGGCGCAGCATTTCCGTCTCACCGCCGACGACCACTGCATGCTCGTCCTGCCGCTGTTTCACGTCAACGCGATCATGGTGAGTGCACTGGCGGTCTGGCGCTCGCACGGACAGCTCAGTGTCATCGGATCGTTCTCCGCGACCCGGTTCTTCGGCCACGTGGAAAAGCTCCGTCCCACATACTTTTCCGCTGTACCCGCAATCTACGCGATGCTCGCGGCGCTGCCCGACACCGTGCGTCCCGACACCTCGTCGCTGCGGTTCGTGGTGTGTGGCGCGGCGCCGGTGTCGAAGGAACTGCTGCAGCGGTGCCATGACCGCTTCGGGTTCGTCATGGTCGAGGGATACGGACTCACCGAGGCGACCTGCGCGTCCGCCTGCAATCCCGTCGACGGCGTGCGCAAACTCGGAACGGTCGGACCGGCACTGCCCGGACAGCGGATCGGGATCATGTCCCCGGACGGTCAACTGCTGGCACCCGGTGAGACAGGGGAGGTGGTCATCGCGGGACCGACCGTCATGCGCGGCTACCTCGATCGCCCCGACGCGACCGCCGAGACCGTCCGCGACGGCTGGTTGCACACCGGGGACATCGGCATCCTGGACGAGGACGGTTATCTGCGCATCGTCGACCGCGTCAAGGACATGATCATCCGCGGAGGCGAGAACATCTATCCCAAGGAGATCGAAACCGTCCTGACCTCGGTCGACGACGTCCTCGAAGCCGCGGTCGTCGGGCGTCCCGACCCGGTCCTCGGCGAGGTTCCCGTCGCCTACGTGGTGCTGTACCCGGATGCGACGACGACCACCGAGGACCTCCTCGAACACTGCCGACGGCACCTGATGCGCGCGAAGGTGCCCGAGCGGATCGACATCCTCGACGCGCTACCGAAGAACCCCGTCGGCAAGATCGACAAACCCTCGCTCAGGCGCACATTGCAACACGCCTGACCCCCTCCCTCGTCCTACCTCGACGCGAGCGCCCCTCGCGGTGATGAGCCCTGCCCACCTTCAGGAGTCACAATGGGATTCAAGACGGCAGACATGCCACCGGTCGACCCGGCCACCTACGACGACATGCCCTTCATGGAGCGCATGCGGGTGCTGGCGACCCACTGGGCCGAATACGGTTTCGGCAGCCCCAAACAGATGCACATGCTCTACGTGTACAAGCTGATCTTCTACGTTCTCGGCGGGGTGGCCGTCGTCGGACTCACCACTCCCGGACTGGGTTTCGCCGACCTCGCCGGCTGGTGGGGTGAGCCCATCGTCTACCAGAAGCTGATGGTGTGGACCATCCTGTTCGAGATCACCGGCTACGCGTCGTCCTCCGGACCGCTGGCGTTCAAGTTCAAGCCGTTCACCGGTGGCTGGCGCTACTGGACCCGCCGCGGCACCCTGCGGCTCCCACCCTGGCCGAAGGTGGTGCCGTTCACCCGCGGTGACCATCGCACCGTCGTCGACGTCGCGATCTACTTCGCACTCCTGGCCACCCTGCTGTTCCTGTTGCTCGGACCCGGCGTGACAACCGCTGCCCTCCCTGGAAGCGAAGTCGGGTTGCTTCCGCAGTGGGCGCTGCTGACCTACGTCGGCCTCATCGTCGTCATGGGCCTGCGCGACCGCGTGGTCTTCCTGGCCGCGCGCTCGGAACAGTACGTCGCCGTCATGTTCTTCTTCGGCATCTTCAGCAACCACGTCGACATGATCCTGGCCGCCAAGATCGCGCTGGTCACCGTGTGGTTCGGTGCAGGTGTCTCCAAGTTCGGTCACCACTTCACCAACGTGATCCCGCCGATGCTCAGCAACACCCCCTGGATTACCTCGAAGCGGTTCAAGCGCTCGCTCTACCGCAACTTCCCGCAGGATCTGCGTCCGTCGAAGGTCAGCTGGTTCCTCGCCCATGTCTGCGGCACCGTCGTCGAACTCGTCGTCCCGCTGGTGCTGCTGTTCTCCACGAACACGACGATCACCTGGCTCGCCATCATCGGCATGGTCATGTTCCACATCTTCATCACCTCGACCTTCCCGCTGGCGGTCCCGCTCGAGTGGAACGTCTTCTACATGTTCGCCGCCGTCTGGCTCTTCGGCGGATTCCCCGCCGGCGCCGGCTACGGGGTGGGCGACGTGAGTTCCGTCTGGATCCTCGCGCCGATCCTCGTCGCCTTCCTGCTGTTCCCGATCCTCGGCAACCTGCGCCCCGACCTCGTCTCCTTCCTGCCGTCGATGCGGCAGTACGCCGGCAACTGGGCGTCGGCCCTGTGGGCCTTCCGCGGCGACGAGGCGGAGAACAAGCTCAACGAGAACCTCACCAAGTTCAACGACAATCAGATCGACCAGCTGAGTGGGGCGTTCGGCAAGGAGGTCGCCGAGATCTTCATGCAGAAGGCGGTCGCATGGCGCACCATGCACAGCCAGGGTCGCGGCCTGATGTCGCTGATGATGCGGCACCTCGACAAGCTCGAGAACTACCGCATCCGCGAAGGCGAGTTCACCTGCACCACCCTGGTGGGCTGGCAGTTCGGCGACGGTCACCTCCACAACGAGCAGACCATCAGCGCGGTGCAGGAGCGGTGCCGGTTCGAACCGGGAGAATGCGTCATCGTGTGGATCGAATCCCAGCCGATCCATCGGAAGACGCTGGAATACAAGGTGATCGACGCGGCGCTCGGTGTCGTCGAGCGCGGTCACTATCACATCGAGGACGCGGTGTCGGCGCAGCCGTGGCTGCCCGACGGCCCGATCCCGCACACCGTCACCTGGCGGATGGCCGGCTACGAACCGGCCGGGACGGCCTACCTCCACCCGCAGGTCCGGCCCGATCGTGTCAAGGTTGGAGCATGACCGACGCGGTGATAGTCGGCAGCGGGCCCAACGGGCTCGCTGCCGCCGTCGTCCTCTCCTCCGAGGGCGTACGGGTACGAGTGCTCGAGGCAGCCGAGACGATCGGTGGCGGCACCCGCAGCAGCGAACTGACCCTGCCGGGCCTGCTCCACGACGAATGCAGCGGCTTCCACCCGCTGGCCGTGGACACACCCTTCAGCCGGCAGTACGACCTCGCGGAACACGGTCTGATCTGGTCGTGGCCCGAGGTGCAGTACGCCCACCCGCTCGATGGCGGACGTGGTGGCGCGGCCTACCGATCCGTGGACGACACCGCCACGGAACTCGGGACCGACGGGGCCAGGTGGCGCCGGATCTTCGGCGCGCTGACCGAACGATTCGGCGGCATCACCGAGGATTTCCTGCGCCCGATGCTGCACGTACCCGTCCATCCGGTGCTGCTCGCCGGATTCGGGATGTTCGCCGCGATGCCCGCCGACGTGCTCGCGCGCGCCTGGTCCACACCCGAGGCGCGCGCCCTGTTCGGTGGGGTGGCGGCCCACGCCCTGCGGCCCTTCGGCTCGCCGATGTCCTCGGCCATCGGCGTCGCGCTGGGGACGGCCGCGCACGCCTACGGGTGGCCGGTCGCGCAGGGCGGATCGCGCGCCATCGCCGCAGCGATGGCGTCACTGATCGAGAAGAACGGCGGCACCGTCGAAACCGGGGTGCGCGTGGAGTCCCTCGACGAACTCGGCAACCCCGATCTGGTGCTCCTTGACACCTCACCCGCCGACGCCGTACGGATCGTCGGCGACAGGCTGCCCCGCCGCACCGCCCGCGCCTACCATCGGTACAAGCACGGGCCCGGCGCGTTCAAGGTCGAGTACGCCGTCGAGGGCACCGTGCCCTGGCAGCACGAACCGTCCCGCCGCGCCGGCACCGTCCACGTCTGCGGTTCGTACGCCGAGACGGCGGCAGCCGAACGCCAGGTGAACCGGGGGGTCATGCCCGATCGGCCCTACGTCCTGGTCGGCCAGCAGTTCCTCGCCGATCCGTCGCGCTCCGCCGGGAATCTGAACCCGCTCTACACCTACGCGCACGTCCCGCACGGGTACACCGGCGACGCGACCGAGCTGATCACCGCCCAGATCGAACGGTTCGCCCCGGGCTTCCGCGACACGATCCGTGCCGTGCACGTGCGGACGACGACCGAGATGTCCGTCCACAACGCGAACTACGTGGGCGGCGACATCGTCACCGGAGCCAACAGCGCGGTGCAGCTCGTGCTCCGGCCCCGCCCGGCACTGGACCCGTACGCGACCGGCGTTCCGGGCGTGTACCTGTGCTCGGCGGCGACTCCGCCGGGTGCCGGGGCGCACGGCATGTGCGGGTATCACGCCGCCCGGTCGGCGTTGGCGTACCTGCAGACCTGAGGTGATTTTCCGGGGTGAATGTGCGGTGAAGGGCCTGCGTGGCGCGCGAAACTTCGCATACAGAAATAACATTCTCCCGATATGCACTTCCCCCGGTGCTGAAGGAGCCCCCGTGACCGCAACCACCCCCCACCCTGCCCGGAACGCGCCGCGTGAAGACGACGGTTACTTCGGCCCCGGCTCCGTCTCGTGGAAGGTGTACGCCGATCCGTCCTCTCGCGTCGCCGGCATGGCGGGTCTGCTGCTGCAGGCACTCAACCCCGGCATGATGCGACTGTTCGAGCACGCGTCGGCCGCGTACGTCGATCCGAAGGGGCGGGACGAGCGCACCGGCCGCTATCTCGACACTGTCATGTTCGGCGACAAGGCCCACGCCGACGCCGCCGCAGCCTCGGTGCGCCGCATGCACGCGCACGCCGTCTGGGACGACCCGCACACCGGCACGACGTTGCGCGCAGACGAGCCCGTGTGGATCGACTGGACTCACAACGCTCTCGCGTTCGCGCTGCTGCGTGGTGCGGAGGCTTTCGGCCTCGACCTGACCCCCGCCGAACAGGACAAGTTCGTCGTCGAACAGCACATCGCCGCAGAGCTCGTCGGCGCAGACCCGGCCCGTCTTCCCGCCACCCGCGCCGACCTCGAGGCGTACGTCGACGAGCAGCGCCACTGGTTGTCGCTGTCGCTCGCCGCCGCCGAGGTGACGCACGCGCTCCGGAAGCCGAACCTGTGGGGCAATCCGGTGAAGGTGTTCACCTTCGTCGTCGTGCAGGACGACATGTTGTCGCTGCTACCGGAGTGGGCGCGCCTGATGTACGGCATCGAGGGCCGCCCGATGAACCTGGGCGCCGCCGCGCGCACCACCAAGCGGCTCATCGGCATCGCCCGCAAGAACGAGTCGTACGACAGGATGGTCGCCGAGATCACCACGCGCATCGACGAGACCCCGTACCGCAAGGGGCGTGCGCGCAAGGCCTGACCCTGTTTCAGAAGGAGGGATTCGGCCGGACGAACCGTTCGTCGATATCGGCGACCGAACGGGCACCGGTCAATGCCATGGTGAGGTCGAACTCGGCGATCACGTTGCGGACCACCTCCTCGACGCCCTGCCGACCCGCGATCGCCAGTCCGTACATGTAGGGCCGGCCGAGGAGTACGGCGTCCGCGCCGAGCGCGAGCGCGACGAAGACATCGGCACCGCTTCGGATCCCGCTGTCCAGCAACACGGTCGGCTCCCGGCCGATCGCGGCACGGATGTCGAGCAGAGCATCGAGTGAGGCGATCGATCCGTCGACCTGACGTCCACCGTGGTTCGACACGACGAGGGCGTCGACGTCGAGGTCGACGGCGCGACGCGCGTCGTCCGGATGCAGAATTCCCTTGAGTACGATGGGAAGTCGCGTCCGGTCCCGCAACGTCGCCAGATGCTCCCAGCTCAGTCCCGGATTGGAGTAGATGTCGAGGAAGGTCTCCGCGGCGGCGCGCGGCACGGGGGAGCGGAGATTGTCGAGGAATCGACCCGGATGGTTGCGGGTCATCGACAGCAGTGTGCGGATCGCGCCGAGCGTGACATCGGGTCGCTCCGTCAGCGTGTCGCGGGCGGCGTCGATCCGCTGCCGGACGATGTCGAGGAAGCGGGGATCCGAGGTGTACTGGGCGATGCCCTCGCCGCGTGCGAACGGCAGCGACCCGAGATTCAGGTCCTGCGGACGCCATCCCAGCATCGTCGTGTCGAGGGTGACGACGACGGCCTCGGCGCCGACTGCTTCGGCGCGTCGCAGCAGGCTGTCGACGAGATCCTCGTCGGAACTCCAGTACAGCTGGAACCAGCGGGACGCGGAGCCCATCGCGCCAGCACAGTCCTCCATGGAATTGCAGCCCTGATTGGAGAAGATGTACGGCACGCCGGTCGCGGCGGCCGCCCGCGCGATCGCCAGGTCGCTGTCGGCAGCCATCAACGCTCCCGCCCCGATCGGGGCCAGCAACAGCGGCGAGGAGAGCGACGTGCCCGCCACGGTCGTACGCAGGTCGCGTTCGGTGACACCGTGGGCCATGCGCGGGACGATCGCCCATCGGTCGAACGCGCGCCGATTGTTGCGCATCGTGCGTCCCTCGCCGGCGCCGCCCGCGACATATGCCCAGGCCCGCTTCGAACTCGCACGCCGCGCGGCGCGTTCGAGGTCGCCGAAGGACGTCGGAACGGCCGGACTCCGGCCCAGCGCTCCGTTGCGGTACACGACCCCCTGGCGTTCCCGGCCGGGGCCGGCGGGTGCAGATGCGGCAGTTTCGGTCACGAGTGAGTTCCCCTCTCGAGCGGTGGCGCTTGTCGATCCTTCCTCACGAACCCGGTCGAGTGAACCGGTTACCGGTGTCGAGTTCGGAATCGATGCGGTGGATCCGGCGGCGGGCGTACCGTCGGATCCATGACCGAGGACGGCCAGGTTGCACCGTGGGACGACATCTACCGGGGCGTCGCCGAAGGGTTTTCGGGCCCCGTACCGTGGAACATCGGCGAACCCCAGCCCGAGATCGCCCGATTGATCGACGAGGGCGGATTCCGCAGCGACGTGCTCGACGCGGGCTGCGGACATGCCGAGACCTCCCTCCATCTCGCGGCACAGGGGTACACGGTGGTCGGTCTCGACCTGTCGCCGACCGCCATCGAAGCCGCTCGGGCCGCGGCGACGGAGCGGGGCCTGACTACCGCGACCTTCCAGGTCGCCGATATCACGTCGTTCACGGGGTTCGACGGCCGGTTCGCGACGATCGTCGACAGCACCCTGTTCCATTCGCTGCCCGTGGACCGGCGCCGCGCCTACCTGAGCGCCGTCACCCGTGCCGCTGCTCCGAGCGCGTCCTTCTTCGTCCTCGCCTTCTCGAAGGACGCCTTTCCGGAAGAGGGTCAGGGACCGAATCCGGTGACGGACGACGAGTTGCGCGACGCGGTCGCCGAGTTCTGGACCGTCGACGACGTGCGGCCGGCATTCATCCACGCGTTTCTCGGCGACGAGGATGCTGCCGCGTGGCAGCGGGACGACAAGGGCCGCTCGATGCTCCCGGCCTGGTTGCTGTCGGCCCACCGCGGTTGAGGGTGCACGCGGAAATTCGATTGCATTGCCGGGGTGCGAAGTTCACCATCGGATCTGTCGGAGCGGACCACCCGCGCCTCGTCATGATCCAGGAGTCACCGTGCACCCCGATGTCTCACCCGGAACCGATCCGCTGGTCGAGTACGGCTGGTCCGAACAGATCGCGGAACGGTTCGCGGACAACGACATCCAGGGAACTCCCGGCCGGATCGTGCGGGTCGGTCGCGGTCACGGTGACGCCGTGACCTCCGCCGGTCCGCTGCGGGTGCGGACGGCAGGCCACCATGTCTGTACCGGCGACTGGGTGATCGTGCGCGAACCGCCCACCGAAGGCGACACGATCGGCACCGTCTGTGCGGTGCTGCGGCGTACCGGCGCGATCCGTCGTGCTGACGCGTCGGGTCGTTCGGAGGAGCAGGTTCTCGCCACCAACGTCGACACCGTCGTGGTCACGGTCGCGGCCGACACCCTCGATGTCGGTCGCATGGAACGTCTGCTGGCGCTGGCCTGGGACAGCGGCGCGCAACCGGTGGTCGCCCTGACGAAGGTCGACCTCGCGACCGAAGCGGTATTCGAGCAGGTCGCCGTGCTCACACCCGGAGCGAGCGTGGTCGAGGTCTGCGCACCGGACCGATCCGGATTGAGCGAACTGCGCACGCTGCTCCACGGCACCGTCGTGTTCGTCGGAGCGTCCGGCGCCGGGAAGTCGACACTGGTCAACGCGCTGTGCGGTCGCGACATCCAGGCGACGGCACCGGTTCGGCAGGCGGACGGCAAGGGCCGGCACACCACGACCGATCGGGAGATGTTCCCTCTGGGTGGGGGCGTGACCCTCATCGACACTCCGGGGTTACGGGGCGTCGGGATGTGGGACGCCGGTGCCGGCATCGCTTCCGCCTTTCCCGAGATCGACGAGCTTGTGCGGTACTGCCGCTTCGCGGACTGTGCGCATGAGACCGAACCGGGATGCGCGGTTCGTGCCGCCGTCGACCGCGGCGACCTCGATGCCCGGCGAGTGGAGAGTCATCGCAAACTGCGGCGTGAGAACGAATGGATCGCGGCGCGGTCCGATGCCCGATTGCGGCACGAGCGGACCCGGGAGATCAAGGTGATGAGCCGCGCGATCCGGGCGTACTACCGCGACCGCTGAGGGTTTTCGGCGCGGCATACAGGGCGGTCGGTACTCCTCCGCGTAGTTCGCGCGGTGAACCGGGGCTCGCTACTGCAACACGCCGCGTCGACCCCGTTTCGACGCGCTGATCATGGAAGACCCGACCGAATGGTCGGGGCCTTCGACCTGCGCGAACATACCGGTCGGTACTTCCTGCTCGCGTCCGTAGCATTGTGAACGCGGACGGTCTCGGCGGGCGTGCAGCTGCGCGTTATCGAGGTGTGTCGTCGGACACGAAATGATTACGACCCAGCTCGGGGGTGTACTTCTCCTGGGTCGAACCGAACCGGTCTGTTCTCGAGGGGGCGACCCATCGCGGCCTCGATTCGATCATCTGTGGGACAAACCTTCGGCGCGTGCCGTCGTGTCCTCGAAGGTATTGCTGCACAACTAATTCGATGAGATCGCAGCGATCCTCGGTGGACGAGGGACGGGATCGGCCGGGTGCTGTGGCGACGGGTTCTCGCTGGGCCGGCCGAATGCGGGCGCCGCAATGATCGACTTTCGAGTATGGCGCGCATGACTTTCTCGGGTTCAGATGGCGTCGGCCACGATCGCTTGAAAACCTCTCGACCTGCGACGTTACCTGGTTGTGACCTGATGGTCGCGTGTTGGCCCTCCGTGCGGTGGTAACGATCCCGCCGGTGATGCCCGCGGCCCCGTTCTAAGGCCGAACCAGCTTCGGCGAATCTTGGAGCACGACCCTTGTCCGTTTCATCATTGCGCCGTTTCCGTGCCGCGGTCGCCGCGGCGGCCGTCCTCACCGCCGCGCTCGGCGTCGGTACCTCCGCCGCCCATGCCGACACCGCACCCACCGCCCCCACCCAGACCCGTTTCCAGGAGCCCCGCGACCTGCTCCGGGCGCTCGACTTCGACGCCCTGGCCGCCGACGGCTGGACCGTGACGGACGACGAGGAGGCCGACTCCGCAGAGGCGACCGAGGTGGTCGAACTCGTCGCCGAGACGACTCCTGCGCCGCTCCCCGCCGTCACACCCGAGGAACTGACCCGCATCGTGCCGGGCATCCCGGCGGAGAAGGTCGAGCAGTTCATCGCGCCGCTGAACGATGCGATGGCGCGCAGCGGCATCGACAACCCGGTCCGTCAGGCGGCGTTCATCGCCCAGCTGGCCGTCGAATCGGACTCCTTCCGCACCTTCGAGGAGTACGCGTCCGGTCGCGCATACGAGGGTCGCGCCGATCTCGGAAACACCCATCCCGGCGACGGTGAGCGCTACAAGGGTCGCGGCGCGATCCAGATCACGGGCCGCCACAACTATGAGAAGGTCAGCGAGCACATCGGCGTCGACTTCGTCGCGCACCCCGAGCTGCTCGCCGCGCCGGAGAACGCCTTCACCACCGCCGCCTGGTACTGGACGTCGCGCAACCTCAACGAGATCGCGGACACCGCAGGGATCGTCCGTGTGTCCGAGCTGGTCAACGGCGGTCACCATGCCCTCGGTCGCCGCATCGACGAGTTCGAGCGTGGTCTGGACGTGCTGCTCCAGCCTTAAGCCCGACACGGTCGCACCGGGCCGATGAGTTCGGGGTGCGCCGGCGGTCTATCGGAGCATGAGAACACTGATCTACGACTTCGGCGTGTCCCTCGACGGTTACATCAACGACCGCGACGGCAATATCGACTGGACCGACCCCGACGACGAACTGCACCAGTTCCACAACGACCGGTTCCGCCGGCTCGAGCTCTCGTTGCACGGCCGGCGGATGTACGAGCTGATGGCCGAGTACTGGCCGCACCTGCCCGAGGACGCCTCGCCCATCGAACGCGACTTCGCCGAGTTGTGGACGACCACGCCCAAGGTCGTCTTCTCCCGCACCCTCACCGAGGTCCACTGGAACAGTCGCCTCGTCAGCGACGACGCGGTGGAGGAGGTGCGCAGGCTCAAGGCCGAGGGAGACGGCGTCATGGAGGTCGGTGGGGCGAACCTCGCCGCGTCGCTGATCCCACACGGTCTCATCGACGAGTACCAGGTGTTCGTCTCACCCGTCCTGCTCGGTGGTGGCACACCGATGTTCCCGCCCCTGGAGAAGCGCGTGGATCTGCGCCTGGTCGAGACCCGACAGTTCACCACCGCCGTGATGCTGCGCTACCTCGCCGACTGAGGGCTGCAGGCCAGATCAGAAGAGCTCCGGCGTCACCGGCGGGACGTCGTCGAGGAACGCCGTCACCATCGGCGCCAGCACGTCCGCCTCTCCGGAGATTCCCAGGTGTGACATCGCGGGCAGGATCATCAGGCGTGCCCGGGGGATCTTCTGCAGCATCCCCGTCGTCGCTGCTTCCTCGTCGCCACCGCCGAGCAACCGGAACATCGTTACCGCATGTTCCGGTTTCACGCCGTCCGCGTCGCCGACGATCACCATCGTGTTCGCAGTGATCGACCGCATCTGTTCGTCCGTGATCTGCTGGTCCTCGATGTTGAGGACCTTCATCTTGTCGACGTAGGCGGCGAACGCCGCGGGATCGGGCGTGTGCTCCGTGAACGACTTCTCGACCGAGGAACCGGCGAACACCTCGGCATCGAGATGTCCGACGCCCTCGAGCACCGACGCGTACCAACCGTCCTGCCGGTAGGTGGCCGACAACGTGACGAGCTTTCCGACGAGGTCCGGATGGCGGAGCGCCACCTGCAACGCCACCCCGCCGCCCTGCGAATAACCCATCACGTCCGCACGCTCGACGTTCAGAGCCCGCAGCAACTCCGCCGCATCGTCGCCGAACTGCTCGTACGACATCGGACGATCGGTGTCCCGGGTGCGACCGTGCCCCTGCTGATCGAAGACGATCACCGGGCGCCGTTCGGCGAAGGCGGTCACCCAGGACGGCATCGATTCGGTGCTCATGAACGCGCCGGGAATCAGCAGCAAGGGCAGCGGAGCGGACCCGCCGAGTTCGCCGTGCACCTCGAAGTACAGACTCAGGCCGTTGATGGCCAGATGCCCGCTGCGCGAGGGTGTCGAGTCCGCCATGTCACCCGGCCCTCACTGCGCGCCGGTGCCGGGACCGTAGAGCCGCGCCACGTCGGGGGAGTCGAGCCACCCCGAATAGGTCGGCGACTGCGGCCAGCCCTCGGGCGAGTCCTGCCATTCCTCCTGACGGCCCCACGGAAGAAGGTCGATCAGCGCGAAGGTGTAGCTGAGCTGTTCGGTGCCCCGGCCCGTGGTGTGCCAGGTGCGGTAGACCTTGTCGCCGTCGCGCAGGAACACGTTGACCGCGAACCCTCCACCGGGAGGTGCGTCGACGTCGGCGCCGAACGAACTCTCCGACGACGAGTACCACTCCATCGTGTTGCCCACCTTCGCCTTGTAGGCGAGGGCTTCGTCGATCGGCCCGTTGGTGACGATGACCATGCGGGCGTCGTAGTTGTCGAGGATGCCGAGTCGGGTCCACTGCGTCGTGAGACTCGTGCATCCACCGCACTGCCATTCGGCACCGTCGGACCACATGTGGTGATAGGTGATGAGCTGCGAGCGGCCCTGGAACACATCGACGAGCCGGATCGGACCGTCGGCGCCGATCAGCGTGTAGTCGGGTAGTTCGATCATCGGCAGCCGGCGGCGCTGCGCTGCGATGGCGTCGAGTTCGCGAGTGGCGGCCTTCTCCCGTCGCCGTAGGTCGTCGAGCGCCGACCGCCATGTCTGCTCGTCGACGATCGGAGGAAGGGCGCGGGTGGTCTGCTGGGTCATGACGTCTCCCGGAGTCGGACGGATCCGTTCACGAATGTTGACCGGGGCAGGAGCCGGAAATCATCGTGGGCGCGGCCACGAGTCCGAACGCCGGAGTGGAGCACGCCCCCGTACCGGCCGGTATGTAGTGTCGTCGCGTGTCTCCTGATCCGTCTGTGGCCGACCTGATCGCCGGCGCGTGCAAGGTGCTGCGCGCCTACAAGCACGACGAGGTCGCCGACCGCGCCGAACGCAAACTCGCCGACACCGGCCGGCCGGCGTCGATCGTGGTGGTGGGGGAGATCAAGCGCGGCAAGAGTCTGCTGGTCAGCGCTCTCATCGGCCGCGACGGCGCCGCTCTCGACGACGTCGAGCACTCGACCGCCGTCGCAACCCGTTTCGTCACCGCCACCGACGATTTCCCGGAGGGCACCGCCGAATTGGTGTTCCCCGACGGGCGCCGGCGCATCGACCACGCCGAGCTGGGGGAGTGGATCACCACCGGCGGCCGCTACGTCCAGGACCCGACCGTCGAGGCGCTGCCGGTCGCGGCGGTCGTGCCGATCGCCTCGGACAAGCTCACGAACGCGTCGGTCGTCGACACTCCCGGCATCGGCGGCCTCGACCCCCGGCACGCCGCGATGGCCGCTCACTCCGCCGATCGGGCCGCCGTGCTCGTGCTGGTGTGCGACGCGTCGACCCCTCTGACCGAACCGGAGATGCGGTTCCTGCGCGAGAGCGCCACCGGGGTGGAGAACGTGCTGGTGGTGGTCACCAAGACCGACAAGAACCTCACCCGCTGGGAACAGATCGTCGCGGAGAACCGCCGCGCCGTCGCGGAACACGTCGGCCGCGACATCCCCGTCGTCGCCGTCTCGAGCGTGCGTGCCCTGGCCGCGACCGCCCTACCACGCTCCCCGGTGCGCGAGCGCAGCCTCGCCTGCTCCGGGCTCCCCGGACTGTGGGGGATGCTCGACGAGCGGGTCGCCGCCGCACGGCACCGTCCCGAAGCCGACGCGCTGCGCGTCGCCCTCGACGGGTTGCGCCGCATCGAAACCGGAATCAGCGACGAACTCTCCGTCGTCCGCGACGGCGAATCCGCGATCCCGGACCTGACCGCCGAGATGGAACGGCTCGAGGGCCTCAAGGACGAGGCGCAGCAATGGGAACAGCACCTGCAGCGCGACCTCACTCTCGCGCGGCAACGGGCGATCACCCGTCTCGACGAGGAGCTCGCCCGCGTGCGCGAGGACTGGACGACGCGCATCAACAAGTCGTCGATGCAGGTGCTGCGGCGCTCCCCGCAGGTGTTCACCGCCCAGATCCAGGCCGACCTGCTCGACGCGATGGCCACCACCGCGCAGGTGTTCCTCGACGACCTCGAGAAGATCGTCACCGACCTGTTCGACGACCCGCAGCAGTGGGAGCACATCCGCGAGATCACCCTCGAGGCGCTGCAGACCGATCCATTGGTGACCGGGGAGGTGGGCTCGAAACGCCAAGGGCTGCTGGATCCGAGCGTGCTGACGATGGGCATGATCGGCACCACCATGCTCGGCGCGGTGATCGGGGCCGGTGCCATCGCCGGCGTCGCCTGGGTGGCGATCAATCTCGGGTTCAAGGCGATGCGCACCGGCAAGACGAACCTGCTGACCTGGCTGCGCGAGACCCTCGCGACCGTGCGGACCGTCACCACCCGCATGCTCGAGGCCGCGATGGCCACCACCCGCCCGGAGATCGTGCTGCGTCGCCGCAAACACCTCCAGGACCGGATCACCGAGTTGCAGAAGCGTATCGACGAGGCCAAGCGCGCCGCGCAGGCGGACGCCGCGACCCGCACCGCGAACATCGAACGACTGGAGAAGAACCTGCGCATCACCCGCGCCCGCATCACCCCGATCGATACGGCTCTGAGGGGAGGTGCCACATGAGCGCCCCGCACATCCCACCGCAGACCGGGGCACCCGATCCGGTGCACCAGCGCATCGACGCGGCCCTGCACCAACTTGCCGCGCTCGGCGGTGATCTCGTCGCACACGCCAACCGTATCGGCGCGATCCTGTGGTCACCGCCGCGCATCGTCGTCGTCGGGCGGCTCAAGGCCGGCAAATCCACCCTGGTGAACGCGCTGATCGGCGCGCCGGTCGCCGAGACCGCGGCGCTCGAGGCCACCAATGTCGTCACCGTCTACGAGAACGGTGCGCCCTCCCGCGCCGACGTGGTGTCCACCGATGGCACCCGCCGACCCGTGCCGCTGGCACTCGGCACCACCGTCGACCTCGGCGTCCCGCCGGAGCAGGTCGCGTACGTGCACCGCTACCTGCCCTCCCATGCGCTGAGCACGATCACCCTCGTCGACACCCCCGGCCTGGCGACGCTGACCGTCACCAATGCCGCCGCCACCGAGCGCGCATTGATCGACGGGTTCGAGCAGACCCGCTTGGCGTCCGTCGACGCCGACGCGGCGGTGTTCCTGTTCGACTCGATGCCGCGCACCGACGAGGTCGAATTCCTGCAGCGCCTCGGCTTCACTCCGCTGAACACACTCGGAGTGCTCTCGCGCGCAGACGGTTTCGGCCGCGGGGTGCTCGGCAACCGCGATCCGCTCGGACACGCCGCCGAACATGCGAACGTGCTCGCGCGGCGGTTGGCGGGACAGGTCGGCACGGTGGTGCCGGTCGCCGGGTTGCTCGCGCAGACCTCCCACACCGGTGCGTTCACCGACGCCGACGCCCGCGCGCTCGCGGCGCTCGACCCACTGGCCCCGTTGGAGCTGTTCGATCTGCTCGACGCCGATCCGGCCGCGCTGCCGGTGCCACGCGACCAGGTGTGGCGACTGCTGGAGCTGATCGGGGAGTACGGGCTCGTGCACGCCCGCGCGCAGGCAACGGGTGGGGCGCACCAGGTCAACCAGTGGTTGTCCGGGGTGTCCGGCGTCCATCCGCTGCGAGCGGTGCTCGAACAGTCGTTGCGTCGCTTCGCGGTGCTGCACCGCGCCGGCCGGATCCTCGCCGAACTCGACGCCCTCGTCTATTCGCATCCGGCGCGCGACGCCATCCGGCAGATCGTCTCGGCGCTGCGCACTGACCCGGCGCTGGTGCCGGTGGAGTTGTTGCGGGCGTTGCGATCTCTGCTGCAGGCCGACCCGAGCGCCCCGGCGGTCGACGAACTGGTCCAGGTGCTGCGCGGCGGCACGATCGCCGAGGCGTTGGGGCTGGAGCCGACGGCGTCACCCGAGCAGATCCGAGCGATGGCGCAACAGAAGCTTGTCGCGGTGCAGGCGCAGAGCGTGTCGACGCGGTCGGCGGCGGAGGACACGGCGCTGACAGCGCTTACGCACGCCTATACGGTGATCGTCCGCGGACACTGACCCGGTCGGCGGGTTACGCGCCGAGATCGGGCTCGTCGACGTTGTCGGTGAAGCCGAACGAGGCTGCCTCGTCGTCGGATGAAGCCTCGCCGTTGTCGTCGTCGACAAGGCCGGGGTCGATTCCACCAGCGCTGTCGAGGTCGGCATCGGGGTCGAGGGCAGGATCGAGGTCGACAGAGTCGACGGTGACCGTCTCCGGAACGATCTCGTCGTCGTCCGGGACCAACGAGATATCGACCGCGGCAGTGCCGGGGTCGGTGGCGATGTCGAGCGCGCGCTCCCAGACCTGATCGGGCAGTTCCGGTAGGTCGGCGAGCACATCGATACCGAGCAGCTCCCCCAGTGAGGGCAGCGGATCGGTCTCATCGCTTGTCATGGGCTCTTCCTTCTTCCCCCGTTGTCCGTCGTCGTCAGGTTGGAGTCGTGTGGGCCCCGGAATGTTCCTGCCTCGTCCCAATCTACCGGTCAGGGATCGAGACCGGCGGGATCGAGGCGGGTGGGATCGAGCAGTTCGACGAGTTGTGCTCGCCCCCGGTTGATGCGGGTCTTGACCGTCGCGACCGGCACGTTCTGATGCTCGGCGATCTCGGCGTAACTCATCTGGGCGTATTCGCGGAGCACCACCGCGACCCGGAACTGTTCCGGGAGTTGAGCGAGGGCGTGACGCACCGCGTCGGTGTCGACGACGCGATCGGCCGGTCCCGGCACCGTGGAGGCCCGACCGAGGTCGATCTCGTCGTCGGGGATCTCGCGGCGCTTGCGTACGATCGCCAGCGCGGCGTTGCTCGCGATGCGATAGAGCCAGGAGCCGAACCGGGAGGTGCCCCGGAACTTGTCGAGGTTCTGCCAGGCGGCGATCAGGGCGTCCTGCAGGGCGTCCTCGGCGTCGTGGCGGTTACCGGTGATCTGCACACATACCGCCCACACCTGGGTGCGCGACGGTTCCACCAGTGCGGCGAACGCGGCCCGGTCGCCGGACCGGCACCGCTCGATCAACTCGGTCTCGTTCATGGCACCCCCATCTGTACGCGGAGTAACCTACCCGGCCGCGTCGCGCAGCGGTCCGGTGACCGTCATCGGTGGCGCGCACCGACGGTCACCGGACCGCGAGGGAGGTCAGTTCTCGCCCAGGCCCATCTCCTCGGCGCGGACGAACTTGACGTACTGCGTCGCGACGCGCTGCGGCACGGTGCGCAGGGTGTCGGAATCGGGGTTCTCGTTGCCGATCGAGCGGAAGCCGGACAGTTCGGCCATGTAGCGGCCGTAGGTCATCAGGCACGCGGCGGCTCGGCCCTCGGCGACGTCGCCCGACCAACAGGTGGTGTTCGGGAGGCTTTGCGTCAGCGAGGGATCCTCGACGAGGTCCGGATAGGTCTCCGCCGTGTGTGCAGCGAACGCGTCCTTCAGGACCTCGGCCTCGTCCGGGCCGGCGGTGCGATAGACGACGCTGTTGACCTTCGCGACACGGTCGGTGCCGGTCTGTTCGAACACCACCTCGGTGTCGGCCGGAGCGGAGTCGTAGTGCAACCAGCCGTCGGGTCCGTAGACCGCCATGTCGGAGTTACGCGAGTACTCGCTGTCGACGAATCCCACGGCCCGAGCCATCACCTTGTCCAGATCGATGGGCAGCGAGGCGATCTCGTCGGTGGGGGTGGCCGGGAACCGGTCGAGCAGTTCGATCTGCTGCTGCACGCCGCGCGTCGCGGTATCGGTGATCCACTCGATCCCATCGCTGTCGTCGCCGCTGTAGGTGTAGACGACGAACATGCCGCGTGTGGTGAGCGTGCTCAGGGAGGTGGTGGCCAGTTCCGGCCAGGAGTAGGTGGTGGCCAGTGTGTCGGGCAGTGCCGGCAGCGATATCGGGGTTTCCGGACCGGTGGCGAACGGACCGTCCGCGGGTGCGAGCTTGTACTCGTACAGGGCCTGCGCGGCGCCGGCGGCGTCCTCGGGGGTGGGGAATCGCCAGACACTGACACCGAACTCGCGGCTGTCGTCGTCGGTGCTCCGGAAGCTGGTGAAGGCATTGATGATCGAGAATTCTTTCAGGATCTCGTTCTCGCTGCCGGAGAAGATGTTGCCCGTGCCGCCGAGGAACACCCCGTTGGTCGATCCGCCGACGGTGAGGGCCGGGTCGATTGTGTGCGGGTGGATGACGAACTCGGCGAGTCGCTGGCCTTCCACCGCAGGACCGAAGTCCTCGGCCGCCATGCCCAGCGCGACGAAATCGCGCGGCTGGGTGTTGTAGTCGCCGGTATCGAGCGAGTCGAGATCGACACCGGCAGAGGTCTGTTCGGTCGTGGTGGTCTCGTCGACGACGGTGGCGTCGCTGTCGGACGCGCAACCGGCCACGGTGACGACGGTGACGGCCGCCAGGGCCAGGGCGAGACGGCCTGTTCGAGGGATGTGCATGAGAAGAGGACTCCTGAAGAGGAAGGTATGGGAGAAAGGCAGGTCAGGCGTTCCAACCGAGTTCGGCGAGCAGTGCTTCGCCGCGCTCCGTCGTCGTCGAGAACTGCGCGACGAGGCCGGTGGACTTGTCGATGACGGTGAAGTACGAGTTGCCGCCCGGCGGGTGGTCGTAGTCGGCGATGCGCGTGCCGTCCGCCGAGACGATCCTGGTGTTGTCGTTCTTGGCGTCGCGGAGCCGGATGAAGTTCGAGCGTGCGTACTGATCGTCCCGGTACGCCGACACGGATTCGTAGTCGGTGGGCTCCATGCCCAGCGCCTTCCCGAGGTTGGAATTGGGGCTGATCTGGCACCGGACCTGCATGGCACCTTCCGAGGAGAAGCCGGACTTCTCGCACGAACTCGACCCGGTGAGCAACTTGGTCGGCAGCAGTTCCACCACCTCGTCGGTGCTTTCGCTGCGATAGACCGAATCCGACGTCGCCGGAGGCGGTGCGCCGGTGTCCGACCTGTCCTCGGCCACAGCGGGGGCGGCCGCGGCGCCGGCCGACGCTCCGTCGTCCGCGTCCCCACGGGTCAGGCCGAAGACCGCCCCGGCGGCGACGAGCACCGCCAGCACGGCGCCTCCGGCGATGAGCAGGGGCCGAGACGGTCGTGACCGCTCCACGTCGCGCGCCGGTGCCGGGTTCGGTTGTGCCGCCGGGGTACCCGGGCGCGGAACACCGGCTCGCGGTGCTGCGGGGCTGGGAGCATCCGGTCGCAGCACCTCGGTGTCGAGGTCCGCGGCGGGTTCGGTGGTGCGTCCGCCGGCGACGAACCCGGCCGCGCCCTTGGCCACGACGGTCTTCGGGTCGTCGAGGGTGGCGATGGGTCCGAGTTCGGACAGCCGCCGATGCACGTACGGGATCCGTGAGGAGCCGCCGGTCAGATACAGCGCCTGCAGACTCGACCGGTCCACCCCGGCATCGCGCAGCACCTGGGCGGCGAGCTGCACGCCACGGGTGATCTGCGGTTCGATGAGCTGCTCGAACTCGTCGCGGGTGATGGTGAAGGTCAGATCCGCGCCGTTGCCGGTGACCCGGATCGTCGCCGAGGGATGTTCGGAGAGCAGTTCCTTGGCGCGGCGGATCTGATCGTCGAGGGTGCGTCGGGCATCGAGCCCGTCCGGGGTGCGCAACCACGCCGCGAGATCCGGATCGTCGTCGCGCAGGCGTTCGTCGACCCAGCGGGCGACGGTGGCGTCGAGGTTCTTGCCGCCGAGGGTGTTGTCGCCGCCGGCCCGGACGACCTCGAAGGTCCATTCGCTCGTCGCGGTGAGTACGGCGATGTCGAGGGTGCCGCCGCCGAAGTCGAACACCGCGATCGTCGAGCCCTTGACGATCTTCGCATCGTGCTGACGTGAATAGTAGAACGCGGCGGCGCGGGGTTCGGAGATCAGCGAGACGCTGCCGCCGAGACCGGCCAGGGACGCGGCGTGCCGCAGCACGTCGAGTTCGCGCTGGGACCAGGCCTCGGGGTGGGTGAGCACGACCTCCGCCGGAGGGTGGTTGTTGTGCCGGGGGAGCGCCTGGTTGTAGACGGTGCGCAGGACCGAGGCGATGGTGTGGGCGACGGGGACGTCCTGGCCGCGGACCATCACCGACCCGACGGCCACGTGGGTCTTGGGGTAGGCGACGAAGCCGGCCGGATCCACGGTGGCCTGGTTGATGGCCACGTCGCCGGTGGTGATCGCCCCGGTGTGGTCGACGTACACCGAGGACGGCATGAGGTTGGAGGTGTGGGTCAGCGGCAGTGATTCGACCCGGTCCGGGCCGATCCGGTGTGCCGCCGACGTGTTGGACGTGCCGAAATCGACCGCCAGAACCCAGCTCATCTCGATCGTGCCTCTCGAATGCGAACCCACAAAACCTGCATGGACGGTGCGATGACCGTCGCGGACTCTATAGCGGCGAACGGTCGTCGCCCGGTGGCGGGTGTCACGACGCCCCCGGAGTGGGGCACTGCGCCGGCGGAACCTGCACCCGCACCTCGACATAGCGCAGGATCTGCCCCTCGTGACACCAGCCGGGCCGGATCATCGCGACGACCAGGTTCTCCTCCGCCGGTGCCGCTGCCGGCGTCACCGCCACTGCACGGTGACGGCTCGGATCGAACCGTGTCCCGGGCGCGACGGCCAGACGTTCGACTCCCAGATCGGCGAGTCGTGCGGTCGCGGCGGCGCGCTCGGGCCCGTCCGCCGCGACGTCCGCCGCCGCGATCAGTTCGTCGATCCGCTCACGCATCTGCGGTGACATCACCTGCTTGCCCTTCGTCTCGGACCGGTCGGAGTGGGCCTCAGACCAGATCGGAACCGGCGTCGGTCGACTCGGAACCGTTGTCGAAGGCCGAGACGTCGACGTAGTCGTCGGCGATGCCGTCGCCGTCGTAGTCCACCGCTCCGGAGTGCAGGTCCACCACCACATCGACCTCGCCGTCACCGTCCTCGTCGAAGACGGCCAGATCGAGCCGGCCGTCACCGTCGAGATCACCGGCGGCGGCGTCGATGTAGCCGTCGCCGTCGCGGTCGAACTCGATCAGGTCGGCGTTGCCATCGCCGTCGGAGTCGCTGATCTGCGCGTCGGTCCGGCCGTCGCCGTCGTAGTCCACCAGCGACAGATCGACCTGACCGTCGCCGTCCATGTCGACGTCGGCAACGCGGGTGCCGTCACCAAGGGTGTACTCGTCGAGCACGACCGGCTCGGTGGAGGCGGATCCGGAGGTCACGGTCGAGGTGGACTCGGCGTTCTCCGCGGCGGCGCGATCGGAAGCCGAGGAGGCCGATCCGGCGGAGCTCGACGCACCCGAATTGCTCGCCGAGCCGTAGGACGAGTCCGAGCTCGAGGAGCCGGAGCTGTCGTACCGCTCGTAACGCTCGTAGGACTCGTAGCTCGTCGATCCCGACTGGTCGGCCGAGGACGAACCGTAGGAGGAGTTGCCGTCGTAGGAGGACTGCGAGCCGTACGACGAGTCCGCGCGGTCGCTTGCGGTGGACTGCGATGCGGCACGGTCGGCGTTCGAGGAGCTGCTGCCGGGGAAGGAGTTGGTAGCCATGGTCGGTGCCTCTTTCGGTGTCTCGGTGACTGACACAGGTAAGAGGGACCGGGAGGCGGAAAGGTTCCCACCGAATCGGAAAGTTTCCGAGATTCCTGATCGGCGGTGGAAACGCCAGGTCACGGCGCTGCAGACGATCAACGGACGTGGCGGTCGTGGAACGCCGAACGGTGCGGCCGCATCAGCGACCGCACCGCTCGAAGGGTTCCGAGAGGACCGTTACGCGCTCTGACGGACCGGCGTGCGGCGGCCCATCGTGGCGAGGGCGGCGCCGATCACCGCGGTGGTGGCGAGACCGGCCAGTGCCGCGAGGAATTCGGTGCCGCTGAGCGTGCCGTAGTCGGCGAGCCCGGGAAGGCCGGCGAAGGCGGCGTCACCGACCGGCAGCGAATAGGCACCGACGATGTGCTCGAGACCGTCCGGGCTGCCGGACGCAACCAGAGCCAGCGCACAGGCGCTGACCACGCCCAGGCCGCCGATCGCGGCGAGACCCCGTCGAACGACAACAGGAGTGACGGAGGACCGTGCGTCCCACGCGGCGACGCCGGGCGCGAACGCCATCACGGCGCTCAGCACGGCAGCCGTGATGAGGGCTTCACCGAGACCGATGGCCAGGTGGACCGCGATCAGATCGCCGATCAATGCTGCTGCGGCGCCGGTTCCGGTGGTCGCCGAGTACGCGACTCCGAGAACCGCGGCGCTCACCGGCACGGACAGACCGGCGCTGACAATCGCGGTGGTCCGCGTGAGCTTCCCGAGGCCGAGTCGCTCGGCGCCCGTGCGGACACCGGCGGTGACGAGGACGGGCAGCACCGCCATCAGCAGCACGTTCACCCCGAGGGCGTTGATCCCGCCGTCCCCGAACAGCAATGCCTGCACACCGACGACCGCGGTCATCGCGAGAAGCGCGAGCCGGGGCCCGAGGAGCGCGGTCGCGAGAGCGCCGCCGATGAGATGGCCGCTGATGCCGCCGGCAATGGGGTAGTTGACCATCTGAGCGCCGAAGATCATCCCTGCGGTCGTTCCGGCGAGAAGGGTGTCCCGGATCGTGATGCGCGGCCGCCCGGCGGTGGCGGCGAGGACGACCGCACCGGTGGCGATCGCCGCGGCGGGCGCGGTGGCGCTCATGGGGAGGAAATGGTCAGGGACGTGCATGGGTGAGACTCCCTTCGAGGGTGGACGGGTGAACGTGTGTGGAGCGCCAGGAGCGCCAGGTCGACTCGAGCGGCGAGGAGTGGGCGTCGGCGCCGAGGAACCGCAGCAGGCTGCCGGGCCCTTCGAGCTGGACGACACCGTCGCCCTCGATGCGTCGTCCGTAGGTCGCGATGACGTCGTGCACCCGCGCGGAACCGAGGATCCCGGGTTCGGGGAACGCTCCGTGGGCGTACAACTCCTCGACGAAGAGGGGACGACGATCGAGAGTGACCGAGGTACGGCTGCGGATCGCACCTCCGGTTTCTCCGTGGCGTCCGAGGACGAGGGTCTCCCGCATGCTCGCGGCGGCGTCGGAGGCGAGTTCGATCCGGGTGTCGCGGTACACGCGGGCACCGGTGGCGATCACGAACGGGTAGGTGTCCCAGACAAGGGTGCCGCCCTCGGCGACGGTGATCCGCACGTCCCACCGGGACAGCCGGTTGTCGGCGTCGTAGGCGACGGTGCCACCGATGTCCTGCAGTTCGAGCGTGCACCCGGCGTCGACGTGGACGTCGACGGTCACCGAGTCACCACCGAGCAACAACGCGCCGGCGGCGACGAGAGCGACACGCGCATGGTCCGGACCGACCTCGACCGTGCGGGGGACGAGCATGCCCGCCCGCAGGGCCAGGCGTGCCCGGCCCGGCGCGCGGTCGATTCGGATCATGGTGCGGGACATGATCAGTCGTGCGTGTGTGCGACGGCGTGATCGTGGCTGTGACCGTGACCGTGCCCATGGCCGTGATCGTGGTCGCCGTCCTCGTCGGCGTGGAAGTGCGGAGCCATCGGACCGGGATCGACAGGGGTGTGCGACCCGGCGCGGTGGGCTGCCAGCATCGCGCGCACCCAGTCACCGAGTGCCTGCACGGATGCGGCGTCGGTCCGGGACAGAGCCAGCACCGGTCCGCCCTCACGGGCCTTCTCGGCGTCGGCGACCATCTGCGGCACGTCGACACCCACATAGGGGGACAGATCGGTCTTGTTCACCACGAGCAGGTCGGCGCGGCTGATGCCCGGACCGCCCTTGCGGGCGACGTCGCCACCACCGGCGACATCGAGCACGAAGATCTGCGCGTCGACGAGCGCGGGGGAGAAGGTCGCGGTGAGGTTGTCGCCGCCGCTCTCCACCAGGACGACGTCGAGCGGCGCGAAGTCACGTTCGAGATCCTCGACGGCCAGCAGGTTCATGGTCACGTCGTCGCGGATCGCGGTGTGCGGGCACGCACCGGTCTCCACCGCGCGGATGCGCTCGGGGTCGAGCACGCCCGCCGAGCGGAGGAAACGGGCGTCCTCGTCGGTGTAGATGTCGTTGGTGATCACGCCGAGCTGCAGCTCGGACGCGAGGGTGCGGCAGATGGTCGCGATCAGCGAGCTCTTGCCCGTGCCGACGGGACCGGCGACGCCGAGACGGAGCGAACGGGTGGTGATGTGTTCAGGCACGGAACAGCCTTTCTGGAGCGGATGCGTGGGCTTCGGCCCACAATTCGGTCTGGGGACCACCGGTGGCCGGGATGTCCGCCGGATCGGTGAGAGCGGACAGCTCGGCGATGAGCGGTTCGAGATGAGCGCAGGCCTCGAGCGCCCATCGCGAACCGGTGGCCGGGTCGGTGGGGTGCAGTTTGAGGAAGGCCGCGACGATCGCCTGCGCCTCCTCGTACAACACCAGTCGGGCGGTGTCGATCGCCGGGATGCGCGCGAGCGCCGCGATGGCCCCGACGACCAGTCCCCGCGACGGTCGCGGGGTCCGGGCGTCGAGGTCGTCGAGAACGGTGGAGGGCCACAGGTTCCGGGCCAGTCGCAGGTAACCGCGGGCCAGCAACCGGGACGCGTCGCGCTGGGCCGGGCCCGGAGTGCGCGCCGCCCAGTGGTCCTCGATCTCGTCGATCCGGAGCGTCGGGGCGGTTCCGGCATCGGAGTCCACGGCGTGCCGGGTGACCACGGCGACGCCGGCCTCGACTGCCGCCGAGGTGCGCAACCGCGCGACGAGGAAGCGACGCACCTCGGTCGGCGACATCCCACCCTGGAGCGCCGGTTCGAGCCCGCCCGAGTTGACGTTCCCGCCGACCGGCGCGCGCCCGTCTGCGAGGAGGAGCAGCACTGTGGTGGGGGACAGAGTGTCGGGCAACATCAGAACATCGAATACAGCTGCGCGAGCGGCAGTTCGGTGGCCGGCGCCGGAACGACCCGCTCGCCGTCGATGTCGATGTCGAAGGTGTCGGGACGGATCTCGATGCGCGGCAACACGTCGTTCTGCTTCATGTCGGCCTTGCCGATGTGCCGGGTCGGCCGCAGTGGTAACAGTCTGCGGCGCAACCCGAGTCGTTCTTCCAGACCGTCGTCGAGGGCGGCGGGGGAGACGAACGACACCGATGTGTGCGGGGCGAGCGCATCGCCGAACGCTGGTCGCTGCAGCACCGGCTGCGGTGTCGGGATGGATGCGTTGGGGTCGCCGAGTGCGGCCCAGGCGATCGATCCGCCCTTGATGACCAGCGACGGCCGGATACCGAAGAACTTCGGATCCCACAGCACCAGATCGGCCATCTTGTCGACCTCGATCGAACCGAGTTCGTGGTCGACACCATGCGCGATCGCAGGGTTGATCGTGTACTTCGCGATGTAGCGGCGGGCCCGTTCGTTGTCGGCGGGCATGCCGCCGTCGAGCGCCCCGCGCCGATTCTTCATCACGTGCGCGACCTGCCAGGTGCGGGTGACGACCTCACCGATGCGACCCATCGCCTGGGCGTCGGACGAGGTGATCGACAGCGCGCCCATGTCGTGCAGGATGTCCTCGGCCGCGATGGTGGTGGCCCGGATCCGGGACTCGGCGAACGCGAGGTCCTCCGGGACGGCGGGGTTGAGGTGATGGCAGACCATCAGCATGTCGAGGTGCTCGTCGACGGTGTTGATGGTGTGCGGCAACGTCGGGTTGGTCGAGCCCGGGATGATGTGCGGCAATCCGGCGATGCTCAGGATGTCCGGGGCGTGCCCACCTCCGGCGCCTTCGACGTGGAAGGCGTGGATCGAGCGGCCACCGATCGCGGCGAGCGTGCTCTCCACGAAGCCCGCCTCGTTGAGCGAGTCCGAGTGCAGCGCGACCTGCAGTCCGTGCTCGTCGGCCGCGCGCAACGCCGCATCGATCGCGGCGGGAGTGGAGCCCCAGTCCTCGTGCACCTTGTACCCGGCGGCACCGGAGAGGGCCTGCTCGCGCAGCCCATCAGCGGAGACGGTGTTGCCCTTGCCGAGCAACAGCACGTTCACCGGCAGCACGTCGAGCGCGCGGTGCATCTGCATCAGATGCCACGGACCCGGCGTGACGGTGGTGGCCTTCGATCCCTCGGACGGGCCGGTTCCGCCGCCGGCGATGGTGGTGATGCCGGTGGCGAGCGCCTCGACGATCTGCGACGGCGACAGCAGGTGCACGTGCGAGTCGAAGGCGCCCGCGGTAAGGATGCGACCTTCACCGGAGATGACGTCGGTGGACGGGCCGATCTGAAGCTTCGGGTGCACGCCGTCGGCGATGTCCGGGTTCCCGGCGCGGCCGAGGGCGACGATGCGACCGTCGCGGATGCCCACGTCGGCGCGCACGATGCCCCACCAGTCCAGCACGATCACGTTCGTGATGACGGTGTCGGGAGCACCCTCGGCCCAGGTCGTCACACCTTGGGCCATCGATTCGCGGATGGACTTGCCGCCACCGAAGACGGCTTCCTCACCACCGAAGGTGCGGTCCTCCTCGATCTGGATCCACAGGTCGGTGTCACCCAGACGTACCTGGTCGCCCACCGTCGGTCCGTACAGTGCCGCGTACTCGGCGCGTGTGATCTCCACGTTCTCAGTCCTCCTGCTTCCGCACCTGGATGCCGGGTACGACGCGTCGCCCGCGCAGGGCGACGGCGTCCAGTTCGCGGCTGCTGCCGGGTTCGAATCGCTGCGAGGTCCCCGACGGGATGTCCAGGCGGAAGCCCTGCGCGCGTTCGCGGTCGAACTCGAGGGCCGCGTTCGCGTCCGGCAGGTGGATGTGCGATCCGATCTGGATGGGACGGTCACCGGTGTTGAGGAAGACAAGGGTGATGCGCTCGTCGTCGGAGCGATCCGCGTTGAGGGTGAGGGAGCCCTCGGCGACGCGAATCGCTCCGGGTCCCGAAGTCGGTCCGGATGCCATGTCGGGCTCCTTTCAGGAAATCGGGTGGTGGATCGTGACGAGCTTGCGTCCGTCCGGGAAAGTGGCCTCGACCTGCACGTCGGTCAACATCTCGGCGACACCGCCCATGACCTCGTCGCGGGCGAGGACCTCGCGGCCCTTCACCATGAGGTCGGCGACATCGGCGCCTTCGCGTGCCCGTTCGATCACCCAGGTGGACAACAGGGCAACGGCTTCGGGATAGTTCAGTCGGACGCCGCGGTCCCGCCGGTCGCGCGCCACCATGCCGGCGACGGCCAGAAGGAGTTTCTCGGTGTCGGCGGGAGTCAGCTGCATATGTCGTTCTTTCGTGCGAGTCGGCGGTCGTGCAATCGATGCCGATCATGCGCGGCTCTTGTTTCGCGGACGTTACCCCCGCGTATCGCGGAGAAATCCGGACGCGTCGACCTCAAAAGTGCTGCCGCACTGCGTGACCCCGGCAACACCGCAGTGGGATGCCGCCATCGCCGTCCCTGGCCAACAGGCCTACGGCCGTTCCCGATCGATCGGAAACGGCCGTAGGTCAGCGATATTCGAGACGTTCGTCGCTAGGACGGAACGGAGACCTCCTGATATCCCGCGAGGATCTCGTCGGTGTGTTCCCCGTGCAGCGGCGGCGCCGACCGCAGCGGCGGTCGTACCCCTCCGAAATTGACCGGGAACGCGATCTGTTCGAGAGGCCCGGACGCATGGTCGACGGTGCCGACCATGCCGATCGCGGCGGTGTGCGGGTCGCTGTAGATCTCGTCGAGATGCCGGATGGGGGAGACCGGCACGCCGTGGTCTTCCAGGATGCGGCACCAGTGCTGCACCGTCCCGGTCGCGAACGCCGCGGTGAGGACCTCGTCGAGTTCGCTGCGATGCTCGATGCGATCACGATTGCGGAGGAACCGCACATCGGTCGCAAGTTCCGGTCTTTCCAGTGCCGTGCACAGCTTCTCCCACAATCCGTCGTTCCCGACCGCGATGACGAAATAACCGTCGTTCGCCGGATACGCCTGGTAGGGAGCGAGATTGGGGTGCGCGGAGCCCAGGGCGTGCGGGCGCTCCCGGGTGGCGAAGTAGTTCGTGGCCCAGTTGACGTGCATCGCCAGCTGGCATTCGAGCAACGACGTGGTGACGTACTGGCCGCGACCGGTGCGAGCGCGTTCGACCAGCGCGGCGAGCACCCCGATGACCCCGAACAGGGCCGCACCGAGATCGCCCATCGCGTAGCCGGCCTTCATCGGCGCGCCGTTCGGTTCCCCGGTCAGCGACATCAGACCGCCTGCGGCCTGGGCGACCATGTCGTAACCGGGCTGGTCGGCCAGCGGGCCCTCGTCACCGAAGGCCGAGATGTGCAGCACGATCAGGTGCGGATACTGCTCGGACAGGGCGCGGTAGTCGAAGATCTTCTGCAGACCGCTGCCCGGCTTGAAGTTCTCGACCACGACGTCGGCGTCGGCGAGCATCCGGTGCACGATCCGCTGCCCTTCCTCGGACTTGAGGTCGATGGTCACCGACTTCTTGCCGCGGTTGACCGCGAGGTAATAGGTGGCGTCGTCGCCGACGAAGGGCGGCCCCCACACCCGGGTGGGGTCGCCGCCCTGGGGGTGCTCGACCTTGGTGACATCGGCGCCGAGGTCGGAGAACGACATGGTCGCGTACGGTCCGGCGAGGATTTTCGACAGGTCGAGGACCTTGACGCCGGCGAGCGGGGCGGGGCCGGTGGGATTCGTGCTCATGAGCGGGCTCCTGTCAGTGCAGTCGGTGCCGCATCGGCGGCGGCCGCGGCGGCCGCGGCGGCCGCGACGGACGGGTCGACGTCGGTGCCGTCGGTGATCGCGGCGAGGTGGTCGAGAGCGACGGCATTCGGCTCACCGGCCAGGCCGTCCAGGTAGGCGTGGGCGACGAGCAGCGACCGGTGGCCGAGACCGCGCTCGATGCGGTGCGACGCCAAGTCCACGAGCAGGGTCGCCATCACCGTCCGTGCGAGATCGTCGGTGTAGATCGCGCAGCGGGTCTGCGCGTGCGTGTCGTCGCCGGCGAGCAGGTCCTCGCCGCGCGCCTCGAGTGCATTCCAGCGTTCCCGCAGTGCCGCGACCGCCGGGGCGCATTCCGGATGCGCCGCGTCGAGCAGGGTGCGCTGCGCGTCGGCGAGGACCCGGTGCGCGCCGCTCTTGCGCATGGACCGCAGTACGTCGAGCGCGATGACGTTGCTCGAACCCTCCCAGATCGATCCGAGAAGCGAGTCGCGGACGAGGCGAGCGAACACCCGGTCCTCGATGTAGCCGCTGCCACCCCGGATCTCCATCGCCTCACCGGTGACGGTGCGGGCGCGCTTGCAGATGTAGTGCTTGGCGACGGGCGTGAGGATCCGGACGACACTGCGGGCCTGCGCGTCACCGTGGTCGGCGCGATCGAGGGTCGCACCGCTGTAGGCGACGAGCGCGAGAGCGGCCTCGGCGTCGAGCAGCAGCGGCAGCAGGGTGGCGCGCATGAGCGGCTGGTCGAACAGGGACTTCCCGAAGACCACCCGATCCCTTGTGTGAGCGACGGCGTCGCGCACGGCGCGCCGGATCAGGGCGCTCGAGCGCATCGCGTTCGACAGGCGGGAGGTGTTCAGCATCTCCGTCATCTGCCGGAATCCACGGTCGAGGTCGCCGACCTGCAGCGCGTACGCCCCGTGCAGGGTGACCTCGCCGCTGGGCATCGATCGCGTGCCGAGCTTGTCCTTGAGACGGTCGATCGTGTACGAGTTCCGACTCCCGTCGGGAAGTTGCTTGGGCAGCATGAACATTCCGACGCCGCGGGTCGAGTTCTCGTCGCCGCCGGGGAACCGGGCGAGGGTGATCACGACATCGGCGTCCGGGTTGGAGGCGAACCACTTGCGTCCGGTCAAGCGCCATGCGTTGCCGTCGAATTCGGCGCGGGTCTCGGTTTTCGCGATATCGGTGCCCGCCTGGGTCTCGGTCATGAACATCGCCCCCGTCAGAGCGGTGGCCGGATCGGTGGAGGTCAGGCCGTCGATCCACGGGCCGAACACCTCGGGGTCGCCGAACATCCGCAGGGTGCGCGCGGCGGCATCGGTCATCGACACCGGGCAGGCGAGGCCGAACTCGGCCTGCACGAACAGATATGACGCGAGGTACTTGACGAGATGCGGGGGCGTGTCCGTCCAACCGTGGATCGGGCGGTGCGACAGTGCCGAGAGACCGTATTCGCTGTAGGCGGCGCGGCACAGTTCGAGATAGGCGGGGTGGTATTCGATGCGGTCGATCCGTTCGCCGTCGGGGTCGTACTGGTGCAGCACCGGCGGATGGGCGTTCGCTGTGGCCGCGAGCGCGTCGAGACGGTCGGCGGCGTCGGCACCCAGACGCTCGAGGAGACGCTCGGTCAGCGGCCGGTCGGCGTCGGAGATCCAGCGGTCGAGTACCGCATGCAGGGCCGGGTCGGTATGGGCGTAGTTCATGGTCGTCCGTTCGTGTCAGGAGGCGTCGGCCGTCGTCCGTGCGGGTGCAACGCGTGGTTCGTCGGGCTCGGTGGTGGTCGGTGAGCGTTTGAGCAAGGCGGTCATGCAGACCAGGGAGAGCAGCACGTACCCGATCCCGAGGCCGACGACCGGCCGGATCGAGTCGGTGCGCTCGAGAAGGAACTGGCTCGCCATCGGTGCGGTGCCGGCGAAGATCGCCGTCGAGATCTGGTACGACAACGAGATGCCGGTGTAGCGCACGTGCGTGGGGAAGACCTGCGCCAGGATGCCGGCCAGCGCCGAGTAGTACATCGCATGCGGCGCGGTGGCGAGCACCATGCCGATGATCGCCCAAGTGAGCGAGCCGGTGCGGATCAGTACGAACATCAGCGGCAGGACGACGAGCTCGGGTCCGAGCATCCACAGCACGGCCCGTCGCGCGTCGATCCTGGTGGCGAGAACCGCGCCGAAGGGTTGGACGAGCACCTGCGCGACCAGCGCGAGGGTGATCACGAGCAGGAAGTCCGATCGGGTGAACCCGAGATCGGTGGTGGCCCAGGCGAGGGCGAAGGTCGTCTTGACGTAGGTGATCGCGACACCCGCCACCACGGCACCGACACCGAGGAGCAGCGACGCCGGGTGGGAGCGCAGAACCTCGACGAGCGGCAGTTTCGTGCGTTCCTGGGCGACGGCGGCCACGCGCATCTCGGGTGTCTCCTGGATCCGCACGCGTATGTAGAGGGCGACGATCACCAGCGCGGCGGACGCCAGGAACGGGATACGCCAGCCCCACCCTTCGAAGGTGGCGTCGGACATCGCGGTCAATCCGAGAAAGGCAAGGGTGGCAAGGAGATTGCCCACCGGTGAACCCTGTTGTGCAAATGCCCCGTAGAGGACCTTCTTGCCGGGTGGAGCGAATTCGGTGGCGATGAGGACGGCGCCACCCCATTCGCCGCCCATCGCGATGCCCTGCAGCACCCGAAGGAGGACGAGGAGGACCGGAGCCCAGATCCCGATCTGGTCGTAGGTCGGCAACAGGCCCACGCCGACGGTGCCGGCGCCCATGAGCGCGAGGGTGATGATGACCGCGTTCTTGCGGCCGAAGCGGTCACCGAAGTGGCCGAAGATGATCCCGCCGAGAGGGCGGGCGATGAAACCGACCGCGAAGGTCGCGAAGGCGGCGAGCGTGCCGACGGCGGGGGAGGCGTCGGGGAAGAACAGCGCCCCGAGCACGAGGGCGGACGCGGTGCCGTAGATGTAGAAGTCGAACCATTCGATGGTGGTGCCGACGAAGGCGGTCACACCGGCGCGTCGTGCTGCCCGGGTGTCGTGCATCGGGCGTGGCGGCGGGGGCGCGGTGTGCTCTGACGAAGTATTCACGCTGCACTTCCGAAGGCGTCGAGCGGACTCGGTCCGCGGATGAATGAGTCGTGGATCACTATCACCGGCGCAACCGTGTAAAGTCCAAGACCTAATCGAGCACGATTGTGTAGATCAACCGACAAAATTGAGGCCGGCATGGAACTTCGGCAACTGCAGGCCTTCCTGGCGGTGGCCGAGGAGTTGCACTTCGGACGCGCAGCGGAGCGACTGCACATCGCCCAGTCGCCGCTCAGTCAGACGATCCGCGCGCTCGAACGCGAACTCGGCGCCGAGCTGTTCGCCCGCACCACCCGCTCGGTGCAACTCACCGCGGCCGGTGAATCGCTGCTCGGACCCGCACGCGTGATCGCCGCGCAGATCGAGATCGCCCGGACCGTCGTGCGGTCGACGGCCTCGGGTGTCACCGGGGTGGTGAGCGTCGGGTTCGGCGGCGCGAGCGGATACACGGTGATCTCGCAGCTGACCCGGCTGCTCGAGGAGCGTTGTCCCGGCATCGAGCTGGATCTGCGTCCGCAGACCTACACGGGGGAAGTGCTCGATCTCGTCTCGCAAGGACTGCTCGACATGGGGATCGTCGGCCTCCCGGTGCCCCGGGACGTCGCCACCGAGACGGTGCGGCAGGAATCGCTCATGGTCGCGCTGCCGGCCGACCATCGGCTGGCGGCGCGGGAGGAACTCGATGCCGCCGATCTGACCGGCGAGCGGTTCGTCGTGTATCCCGCCGCCCACGGGTCGAGCGTGCGGGAGATGACCTTCACGGTGTGTCACTCCGCCGGATTCACCCCGGTGATCGCCCGGGAGGCGCCGGATCCCTACAGCCTGCTGGCCCTCGTCGGAGCCGGGGTGGGGGTAGCGGTCGTCGTCGCGTCGACCACCGACATCACCGTGACCGGCGTGCGGTACGTCCCGCTGCGGAACAGTCCGGTGCTGCCGATCGCGCTCGCGTGGCGCCGCGACAACCCGGCACCGGCGGTCCGGCGGGTGGTGGATGTGCTGCGCGCCCATGTGAACTGACCGCTGCCGCGCCCTGGTATGTGCCCTCCGGGTAGTGCGGGCGTGCCAAGGTGGAAGGCACCCTCGAAGGGCCCGACGCTCGAGCGGAGGAGGTGAACCATTGCCGGACACCGACGACCGACAACAGCACACCCAGGACGATCTCGATCGTGGCTCTCGACGTCGACGGGCCGTCCTGCAAACTCGTCGAGAAGGTGCCTCGCGACAGGACTGATGCGCTGACAACTACCAACTCACAAGGACCGCTCGGGCACGGTCGAGCACAGTGTTCAGCGCACGTTCGGCGGCGACACGGTCGGCCGGATAGACGGCCTCCCAGATACCGGACGTCAGCTCCTCGGTGCGATGTTCGATCCTTGCCACGGTTTCTCGTCCGGATTCGCTGAGCCGGTCGTCGCGGATCAGGCTCCGAGCGATCAGGGAATCGACGACCTCCGCAGTGTCCGGTGCGTAGGTGGTGTCGTGGAGCAGAGCGTTGAGAGTCTTCTCGGTGGGGCCGATGAGTTGTGGTCCGAGAGCGATCACGGTTCCTCCAGGAGTGTCGGTGTGCGGACAGCACCTCGAGTCGACTCGAGGTCGATACGCGATGCCATATGGCCGGTCGGTTCTGTAGATCTCGACGGCCGGACCGATGAGATCGAGGAGTTGCTCCAGTCTGTCCTTTCAACGCCACCACTCGTGGCCACTGTCGTGGACTTCGTTCACGCAAATTCGGACAAGACCGAACCCGATCGAGAAGGAGACGAGACCATGGGACATCGACCGCGGCTCGACGGCACCCGCTACGAGGACTCGACCTTGCACACCGGAAGCTCGAGCGAGTCATGACCACCGCCAGCACCAACGGGGTCGATCTGGGCATCGAGTCCTTCGGCGACGCGGACGCACCACTCGTCCTGCTCGTCGGCGCGACGACGATGCTCTCGTGGCCCGACGAACTGTGCGAGCGGCTCGCGGCGGGTGGGCGTCGTGTCGTGCGGTACGACCTGCGGGATTGCGGGGAGTCGACGACGAAGGACCCGGACGTGCCCGGCTACACCCTGCGCGACCTCGCCGACGATGCGGCAGCCCTCGTCGACGCGCTCGATGGCAGGCCGGCGCATCTAGCGGGCATCGGTGTCGGCGGCATGGTCGCCCAGGTCGCTGCGCTCGACCATCCCGCCACGTTCCGGGCCCTGACTCTGGTCGGGACGCGTCCGGTCGCCCCGGGCCCGTGCGACCGCGACCTTCCCGATCACGACGCAGCGACGATGAAGCGCATGTTCGCACTTCCGTTGCCCGAGTGGGCCGATCGCACGGCCGTGGCAGAATTCGCCGCTGCCCGCGCAGCAGTCCTCGGCGACGATCCGGTCGCCGCGCGCGTGGTCGCCGAGCGCATCTGGGACCGCACACCGAACGACGAGCCGTCGGTCCAGTCCGCGAATCAGCTCGGAATGGTCTTCTCCAGGCTCGATTGCACGCCCCGCTGGCGAGAACGCTTGCCCGAGGTCGGCATCCCGGCCCTCGTCGTGCACGGTCGCCGGGATCCGTTCTTCCCCGTCGGCAACGGAGAAGCCATCGCACGCGAGATCCCGGGAGCGCGGTTGCTCGTCCTGGACGATGCCGGCACCGCGGTCCCCGTTGCGGCGGTCGACGAGATCGCCGAGGCGATGCTCACGCTGGACCGGTAGTTGCTCACGCCGACCAGGACCGCCAGCGCAGCCTGTCGATGGTGATCACCGGTCCGGGTGGTCGTTTCGCCTGGTACTGCGAGTATTTGCGGACGAGAGCGTCGATGCCCGCAGTTCCTTCGGGCGTATCGGCGTCGTGGACCGTGGCGATGCCGTCGATGCGGACCCACCACAGCTGCGACCAGTCGTCGCTGTAGTGGTCGACGAGCACGCACACCCGCGGGTTCTCGGCGATGTCGGCGAGTCGACGGAGGCGCCGGGTGGATTTCGGCTTGTCGTCGACGCAGGTGTGGATCACGTCGCCGTCGAGGGCGAACACGATCGGGACGAGATGCGGCTCGCCGGACCCGTCGGCGGTGGCGAGGCGGGCCACTCGGGCATCGGCGACACTGCGACGGACATCCATGTGCCTCACGGTAACCGGACGGTCAGTGTCGGCCCGGGAGATCGACCTCCGGCACGGTCTTGTCGGTGCGTAGTCCTCGCCAACTCGGATGCCGGAGGCTTCCGCCCGCGTACTCCCGGTACTCGACCTCTCCGACGAGGATGGGCTCCACCCAGTGGGCGCCGTGGGTCTCCCGTGCCGGCGGCGCAACCGCCAGTGGGGTCGTCGGTCGTTCCAAGGGACGCAGCTGCGATCGCAACTCACGTCGGGTCGCGGCGGTGAATCCCGTCCCGACCCGGCCGATGAACACCAACCGTTCCTCGTCGTCGTGCGCGCCGAGCAGCAGTGAACCGATGCCGCCGGCAGCCTTGCCGGATCCGGGGAGCCACCCGACGACGACCACCTCGGTGTTCCGACGCAGCGGCGTCTTGATCCAGCCGTCGCTGCGGGTCCCGGGTAGATACGGTGCGTCCGGGTCCTTGGCGACGATCCCTTCGAGGCCGTGTTCGCGCGCGACCGTGAGCATGGTCGGTGCGTCGACATCGGTCCAGAACGGCGACAGCTGAACCCGCGGTCCGGGAACGATCAGATCCTCGAGGACGGCCCGGCGTTCCAGATAGGACAACTCCGTCGTGGACTCTCCGTCGAGAGCGAGGACGTCGAACAGGTAGATCAGCACCGGTAGTTCGGCGCGTAACTCCTCGGTGGGGCGGTGGACGTGCATGCGGCGCTGCAACCGGGCGAAGGACGGCCGACCCTCGGAATCGAGGGTGACGATCTCGCCGTCGACGATGCAGTCCCGGCCGCCTGTCGCAGTGGTGAGCGGGTGGGGGAGTTCGGGGAAGCTCCGGGTGATCTCGTTGCCGGTGCGGCTGGTCAGCCGGCACTGCCCGTCGGCCACCGTGGCGAGGGTGCGCTGGCCGTCCCATTTCATCTCGAACGCCCAGTTCCCGGTCGGAGGCGGACCGAGAGTTGCCAGCATCGGGGACAGTTCCGTCGTCGTGGAGGGCATGTCCCGAGTCTGCGGTACGGGGCAGGGACGGGACCGGTGAATGCGCGGTCTCGTCGGGTCGGTGCGTCCCTCGCGCCGCGACCCGGGCCGTGCGAGGCTGACGTCATGACGCGTGCTGCGACACAGAACATGACTTTCATCGCCGGAGGCATGTTCTGGATGGGGTCGGAGGATTTCTATCCGGAGGAGCGACCGGTCCACCGGGTGACGGTCGACGGGTTCTGGATGGACACGCACCCGGTGACCGTCGCCGAGTTCCGGCGCTTCGTGAAGGACACCGGATACGTCACCACCGCGGAGGTCGCGCCCGACCCCGCCGATTATCCCGGCGCCGATCCGTCCCTGCTCGTGCCCGGCTCGCTCGTGTTCACGCCGCCTCCGGGGCCGGTACCGCTCGATGACTACACGAGGTGGTGGTCGTTCGTCCCGGGCGCGAACTGGCGTCATCCCGAAGGGACGGGGAGCACCGTCGGCGGGCGGGAACGCCATCCCGTCACCCACGTGTCGTGGTTCGATGCCCGCGCCTACGCCGAGTGGGCCGGCAAGGAACTGCCGACCGAGGCGGAATGGGAGTTCGCCGCCCGCGGCGGACTCGACCGCAAGGCTTTCACGTGGGGCGACGAGCACGAACCGAAGGGCCGCCCCGGCGGGAACGTCTGGCAGGGCGAATTCCCGTGGCAGAACCTCGAAACGGACGGATTTGCCGGAACCTCACCGGTCGGACACTTCCGGCCGAACGGGTACGGTCTCCACGACACGGCGGGCAACGTGTGGGAGTGGACCGCCGACTACTTCACCGCGAACCATGCTTCGAGCGGCAAGAACGTCGCGCCGGCGTCGTCGTGTTGCGTCCCGACGAATCCCCGCGTCGACATGGCCGAAGACGATCCGCGCGAAGCGTATCCGCGCCGTGTCATCAAGGGCGGATCGCATCTGTGCGCCCCGAACTACTGCCTGCGGTACCGACCCGCGGCCCGTCAGGGTGACACCGAGGAGACCGCGACGTGCCATATCGGATTCCGCTGCATTATTCGCCCGTAACAGGGCAGGTTTCACCCTGATCAGGGGTGTGTGCGGCCCGATACCGGTGGTGTACTGGGAACGGATGGGGTGAGAGGAGGCATCCACCATGAGCCAGGATCTGCGTCCGGATCCGATCCCGGGCGGAGAAACTCTGCCGTTCCCACCGGTGCCGTCGGGAAGCATCGCAGGACGGACCATGCAGGAATCGGTCTACAGCCCACGCGCACAGCACCGTCGCCTTCCCGACGACGCCCCGAACATCCTGGTCGTCCTCATCGACGACGCGGGCCCCGGTTTGCCGAGCGCATTCGGCGGCGAGGTGAGCACCCCCACGCTCGACCGCTTGCTCGACGAAGGCATCAGCTACAACCGCTTCCACACCACGGCGATGTGTTCGCCCACCCGCGCATCGTTGTTGACCGGACGCAATCATCACCGCGTCGGAAACGGGCAGATCGCCGAACTGGCCAACGACTGGGACGGCTATTCCGGGCACATCCCGAAATCGAGCGCCACCGGGGCCGAGGTGCTGCGCCACTACGGTTACACCACAGCGGCTTTCGGCAAGTGGCACAACACTCCTGCGGAGGAGACCACCGCAGCGGGTCCCTTCGACAACTGGCCCACCGGAGTCGGTTTCGACTACTTCTACGGTTTCCTCGCCGGCGAGGCGTCGCAGTACGAGCCGAATCTCGTCCGCAACACCACCGTCGTCTTGCCTCCGAAGACTCCCGTGGAGGGCTACCACCTCAGTGAGGACCTTGCCGACGACGCGATCGGCTGGTTGCGCCGCCACAAGGCGCTCGATCCGTCCCGGCCGTTCTTCATGTACTGGGCCAGCGGTTGTCTGCACGGGCCGCACCACATCATGAAGCCGTGGGCCGACCGGTATGCGGGCAAGTTCGACGACGGATGGGACGCTTATCGCGAGCGGGTGTTCGAGCGGGCCAAGGAGAAGGGCTGGATCCCACCGGAGGCCGAACTCACCGAGCGGCATCCCACCATGACGGCCTGGGACGACATACCCGACGACGAGAAGCCCTTCCAACGACGCCTCATGGAGGTTGCGGCCGGATACGCCGAACACTGCGACGTCCAGGTGGGGCGGCTGTTCGACGAACTCGACCGGCTGGGCTATCGCGACAACACCCTGGTCTTCTACATCTGGGGCGACAACGGGTCGTCCGGTGAGGGCCAGAACGGCACCATCAGCGAACTGCTCGCGCAGAACGGGATCCCCACGACCACGGCCCAGCACATCGCGGCCCTCGACGAACTCGGCGGACTCGATGTTCTCGGCTCCCCGAAAACGGACAACATGTACCACGCCGGGTGGGCGTGGGCGGGGAGCACACCCTACAAGGGCATGAAGCTTCTCGCCTCCCATCTCGGGGGAACCCGCAATCCCATGGTGGTGCGCTGGCCTGCGCGCATCACGCCGGATCGCACCCCACGCACCCAGTTCCTGCATTGCAACGACCTGGTGCCGACCTTCTACGAGCTGCTGGGCATCACACGGCCGCGGACCGTCAACGGGATTCCGCAGGATCCGATCGACGGCGCCGGTTTCGCCCGGACGTTCGTGGACCGTGACGCGCCGACGGGCAAACTCACCCAGTACTTCGAGGTCATGGGCAGTCGAGCGATCTATCACGACGGATGGATGGCGTCGGCCTTCGGTCCCCGCGCACCGTGGCTGCCGGGGCTGCCCGGCGGGATCCGCGATTGGAGCCCGGACGACGACACCTGGGAGCTCTACAACCTCGACGAGGACTGGACGCAGAACCGCGACCTCGCAGAGCAGTACCCCGAGAAGTTGGCCCAGATGCGGGAGATCTTCGCGATCGAAGCGGCCAAGAACAACGCTCTTCCCATCGGTGGGGGTCTCTGGGTCGCGGCGATCCATCCCGAGCAACGCATCACCACGCCGTACACGAGCTGGGATTTCACCGGCGACGTCACGCGTATGCCCGAATTCTGCGCTCCCGCACTGGGAAACAAGAACAACCGGGTCTGCATCGAGGTGACCTTCCCGGAGCGGGCGCACGGCGTCCTGTACTCGTTGGGCGCTAACGGTGGTGGTCTGACGTGCTTCGCCGACGACGGCTATCTCTGCTACGAGTACAACTTGTTCATCCTGATGCGGACGAAGATGCGTTCGGCGACCCGCATCGCACCCGGGCACCACCTCGTCGAGGTGGTCACCAAGTACGCCGAAGCGCGCCCCGGTGGTCCGTTGAACGTCCGGATGTCAGTCGACGGGCAGTCGGTGGGGGAGACCGTCGTGCCGGTCAGTGCGCCGTTGCTGTTCACGGCCAACGACTGCCTGGACATCGGCACCTGCCTGGGTTCACCGGTTTCGCTCGACTACTTCGACCGGGCACCGTTCCCGTTCGACGGGAGCATCGACAGGATGACCGTCGAGTACACCTGAACGCAGCTCTTCGAGCGCCTTACCGGCTCCGGGCGGTGGATCCGCCCGGAGCCGCGAGGTCTGTCAGTTGAACTCGTCCGGATGAGGTCCGGTGCGCAGATCGCGATCGGCACCGGCGATGGTCGACATGTCCTCGTCGGTCAGCTCGAAGTCGAAGACCTCGAAGTTCTCCCGGATCCGGGACGGCGTGACCGACTTCGGGATGACGACGTTGCCGAGCTGCAGATGCCAGCGCAGCACCACCTGGGCCGGCGACTTGCCGGTGCGTTCGGCGATCGACGTGATCTCCTCGTCGTTCAGCACGGCGCCCTGGGCGAGCGGGCTCCATGCCTCGGTGGCGATGCCGTGTTCGGCGTGGAAGGCACGCACTTCGCTCTGCTGCAGACCGGGGTGCAATTCGATCTGGTTGATCGTCGGGACGAGCGAGCTGCCGTCCAGCAGGCGCTGCAGGTGGGCGGGTTGGAAGTTCGACACGCCCGCGGCGCGGAGGCGTCCTTCCTCGACGAGGCGTTCGAGGGCACGCCAGGTGTCGGCATAGAGGTCGCGGGCCGGGGTCGGCCAGTGGATCAGGTAGAGGTCGAGACGATCGAGGCCGAGCGCGGCGAGGCTCGTGTCGAAGGCACGGAGGGTGGCGTCGTAGCCCTGATCGGAGTTCCACACCTTCGTCGTGATGAACAGCTCGTCGCGGGACAGTCCGGAGTCCGCCAGCGCGCGGCCGACGCCGGCCTCGTTGCCGTAGATCGCGGCGGTGTCGATGTGGCGGTAGCCGGTCTCGAGTGCGGAACTGACGGCCGCAGTGGTCTCGTCCTCGGGGATCTGGAAGACGCCGAAGCCGAGCTGAGGGATCTCGACGCCGTTGTTCAGGGTGACGGTGGGGATCGTGGACGATGTCACGAGATGGTGCTCCTTCGGGGGTGTTCGCGTAGTTCGGGATCAGAGTCGGACGGCGTCGACGGCAGTACGGGAGGTGCTGTGGAGGTCGGGTTCTGCGGATGGGCGAGTTGCGTTGGCGTGATCGTCCTTTCGCTGTAGTCGGTGGGACAGGACCGCCGGGATCAGTGCGGACGCGGCCAGAACGGCCCCGACGGCGTTGGGTGCCGTGTACCCGAATCCGGCGGATATCACCATGCCGCCGAGCCAGGCGGCCAGAGCGTTGCCGAGATTGAAGGCACCGATGTTGGCGGCGGACGCCAGGGTCGGGGCGCCGTGCGCATGGTCGAGCACGTGCTTCTGCAGGGGCGGGACGGTCGCGAAACCGAGAGCGCCGATCAGGAAGACCGCCGCGACGGACACGGTTTTGTCGGAGGCCAGGAAGGTGAACAGACCGAGCACCACGGCCAGGCCGGCCAGGGCGGTGTAGAGCATCGGCATGAGATTGCGGTCGGCGAAATGTCCCCCGACGAGGTTGCCGACCACCATGCCGGTTCCGAACACGGCCATCAGCCAGGGGACGGAGGACTCGGCGAAACCGCCGACATCGGTCAGGATCGGTGCGATGTAGGTGATCGCGGCGAACACGCCCCCGAAGCCGAGGACCGTCATGGTCATGGCCAGCACGACCTGGACGTTCTTGAACGCCGCGATCTCGTGACGCAGCCGGACGCCCTCGGGTCGGGGTACGTCGGGGACGAGCTTCGCGACGCCCACGAGACCGACGACGCCGAGCGCGGCGACGACCAGGAACGTCGCCCGCCAGCCCGCGGTGTGGCCGACGAAGGTACCCAGTGGGACGCCGACGACATTGGCAACCGTCAGTCCGGTGAACATCAGGGAGATGGCAGCGGCTTTCTTCTGCGGTGCCACCAGCTCCGCGGCGACCACCGAGCCGATGCCGAAGAACGCTCCATGAGCGAGGGAGGCGACGACGCGGCCGATCAGCATGACGGCGATGGTGGGAGCCAGAGCGGAGACGGCATTGCCCAGGACGAACAGGCCCATGAGCAGCATCAACATGTTCTTACGGGAGATCCTGGTGCCGAGCGCCGTCATGATCGGGGCGCCGATCATGACGCCGAGGGCGTAGCCGGTGACGAGATATCCGGCGGTGGGGATCGACACTCCGAGATCCGATCCGACCTGGGGGAGCAACCCCATGATCACGAACTCGGTGGTGCCGATTCCGAAGGCACCGATGGCCAGGGCCAGCAGGGCGAGTGGCATGAGAACGATCCTTCGATCGAGAAGAGACGCAGACGCGCTTTACTGGCGTAGACAATAATTGCAGACGCCGGCTAACTGCAAGCGCGGGTATAGTGAGCGATGTGGCGACGTCGGCATGCCGTCCGCGTCACCTGTTCGTACGAGCCGACCCAGGAGCCGACCATGACCGCCACGGACCCGTCGATGACCGCGTTGGCCAACAGTTGGTCGGCGCTGTCGCTCCTGCACGGGCGAATCGAGAACCGGATCGAGAGCGCTCTGCAGTCCGGCCACGAGTTGAGCGTGCGCGAATATTCGCTGCTGGACGTGCTCAACCGTCAGCACGACGGGGAGGGCGGGCACCTGCAGATGCGCCAGGTCGCCGACGCTGTGGTCCTCAGTCAGAGCGCGACGACGCGGCTGGTCACCCGGCTCGAGGACCGCGGGTTGCTCGCGCGCTATCTGTGTCCCACCGATCGCCGCGGCATCTACACCGACGTCACCGACGCCGGCCGGCGCCTGCTCGAAGAGGCCCGGCCCACCCACAACGCCGCCCTGCGGGAGGCGCTCGACGAGGCCGCAACCGAACCCGTCCTGGCGCCGCTGGTCGACGCCATCCGGCAGTTGCAGGACAGTGATCGGGCGGATACCGCCGGGGGTCCGACTCGACGCTGACGGGGCGACCTCGCGGCGACGTCCTCCGCGCAGACCTGTCGGAACAACAGGTGAGATCACGCGGCCGGGTCGGGTATCGTCTCCCCTGGTGTGCCGGGAAGTCTGGTCGGCGGAACAGGTTTCTTCGACGACCCCGGAGGGGACATGAACGCAGCGGTACACCTCTTCTCGGCGCACGCACCTGTGGGTATGCCATGAACTGGGCCGTCTTCGTCGCCTTCCTCGTCGTGTGGGTGCTGTCCGGGCTCGTGACCGGTCTGTGGATGGCACGGCGAGGCCACGACCCTCGCTGGACGATCATCGCCGTCATCCTCGGGCCGTTGTTCGTCCCTATCGCCTTCGAGCGCATCGAGCGTGTTCCCCGGTCCGTCGAAGTGACGACGGTGGCCCGGCAGCACGCCGGAGAGGTCGATGAGGAAGGACTCCGCGTGATGGTCGGCTACGACGGATCCACCGAGGCCAAGCATGCGCTGGATGCGGCGCGACGACTGTTCGGCCCGTCCGGGGGAGTGCTCGAACTCGTCGTCGTGATCTCCTACGACGACGCCGGCGATCCCGACTCCGAACTTCTCGCCACGGTGCGACGACGACTCGAGGAGGCCGTCGAATCGATGGGTGATATTTCGGTGGGATATGCCGTCCTCGCCGGCCCGGCCGGTCGATGCCTGGGTTGGTTCGCCGAGGAACATCACGCCGACGTTCTCGTCGTGGGGCGCCGCGGACGAGGCATGTCCTCCCGGATGCTCGGTAGCGTCGCCGAATACCTCATCGGGCACTCTCATGTGCCTGTGCTCGTCGTCGATCCCACCGTCGTCTCGCCGGATGCGGGTACGAACGAACCCACGGTCGCCGTTCGGGTCGCTCCCGAGGAGAACGTGACGGGCACCGCGTCGAACTGACCCGATGCGGTATGGTCGATCTCGGTGCGCCGGGAAGTCTGGTCGGCAGAAGGAATTACGTCGTCGAACCGGAGGACCCGTGTCCGTACCCGTCTGTCCCGTCGCCACCCGTCGCGCCCGAGCTCTGCAGCCGGCGCAGTGAGCGGCACTCTCGCGAGGCATGCCCACCGCAGCGCCGGAGGTCGCATCGGCCTCCCTGCTGCGTGTCGGCGTCCGACACCGAAATCGCAGGGATGCCCTAGTTTTCGGTATCCGATTCCACTCCGAGGCTCGGAACATACTGCCGCCCATGCGGATCGGGCGCATCCGACACAGCAGGTCCACGTTCGCGTACCGCGTGCCGTCGAGAATTCCGAGGACCTGTGATGCCGAACATCTTCTCGGGAGTCCCTTTCCTCTCTCGCGGAACATGGCAGGACACACGCCGTGTGACGGAGATCCTCCGCAAGGAGACCGTCGGCGGTGTCCTGCTGCTCATCGGCGCCGTCATCGCATTGATCTGGGCGAACACCGGATGGTCGGATTCCTACCACGCCCTGCGGGAGACCCGTATCGGTCCGGCGTCATGGCACCTGGACCTGTCCCTGGGCACCTGGGCGGCCGACGGACTGCTCGCCGTGTTCTTCTTCGTCGTCGGCGTCGAGCTCAAACGGGAATTCGTCGAAGGCAGTCTGCGGGACCTGCGGCGTGCCGCCATGCCGGTGACCGCCGCCCTGGGAGGCATGATCGTCCCGGCCGTGATGTTCGCTTTCATCAATCTTCGTGGTGGCGCCGACGCGTTGAACGGATGGGCGGTCCCGACGGCCACCGACATCGCGTTCGCCGTAGCGATTCTCGCCGTCATCGGTAGTCATCTCCCGTCGGCGCTGCGAACGTTCCTGCTCACCCTCGCCGTGGTCGACGACCTGCTCGCCGTGACCGGGATCGCGGTCTTCTACACCGACGAGGTGAACCTGCTCTACCTGGGCGGGGCGCTGATCCCGTTGGCGCTGTTCGGCATCGCGCTCCGACGCGGCTTCGGTGCCTGGTGGCTCCTGGCGTCGTTGGCGGCAGTGACCTGGTGGCTGGTCCACGAATCCGGTGTGCACGCGACCATCGCCGGTGTACTGCTCGGCTTCGCGGTTCCCGTCGCCCGGCAGGTGGGGGACCGCACGATTCCGGTCGCCGAGCACGTCGAACACCGGATCCGGCCGCTGTCCGCCGGAATTGCCGTGCCGGTCTTCGCCTTCTTCGCCGCCGGCGTCACCGTCGGCGGATTCACCGGCCTGGCGAACGCCCTCACCGATCCCATCTCCGCCGGGGTGATCGCCGGTCTGGTCGTCGGCAAGGTCGTCGGAATCTTCGGGGTCAGCTACCTGGTGGCGCGCTTCACCCGAGCACATCTCGACGACGAGCTGAGTTGGGTGGACGTGCTGGGTGTGTCCCTGCTCGGCGGTATCGGCTTCACGGTGTCCCTGCTCATCGGCGACCTCGCTTACGGTGCAGGCACCGTCGCAGCCGATCACGTGAAGGTGGCCGTGCTGTGCGGATCGTTGCTCAGCGCCGCTCTGGCCTCGACTGTTCTCGTCGCCCGTAACCGTGCCTACCGCAGGATCACGGCAGCCGAGCGGGTCGACGAGGACGGCGACGGGATTCCCGACGTTTATCAGCGATGAGCGAGAGCTCGGATCGCAGTCGGGACGGTGGGCCGTGGTGGGTCCAGCCGACCGTGCGGTCACCGCAGGCTCTGCTGAAGTGTGTCTTCTGGCCGGTCGCCGTGATGCTCGTCGTCCATCGCACGGTGATCCGCGCCGTGGACGGTGCGCGCACGGACGACTTCACTGGCGTCTACCGCGCAGCCGTCGCCTTCTGGAACCGTGAACCGGTCTACACAGCGACGTACGAACACGTCGACCCGCACTACCTCTACCCGCCGTCGGGTTCGCTGCTGATCGCACCGTTCGCGGTCCTCGAACACGAACTCTCGCGATGGGCGTTCATCGGGGTCAACGCGGCGGCCGTCCTCGTCGCCGTGTATCTCGTCGTGCGGATGTTCGGGTACACGGCGCGATCGACGGTGTTCCCGATCGCGGTGACGGTCGCCTTCGCGTCCGAATCGGTGATCAACACCCTGGTGTTCACCAACATCAACGGGGTGATCCTGCTCGGCCAGGTGGCGTTCCTGACGCTGTTGCTGGCGCGGCGGGACCTCTGGGCGGGTGCGGCGATCGGGGTGACCTTCGCGATCAAACCGATTCTCGCGCCGTTGCTGTTGCTTCCCGTGCTGCGCCGCCAGAGCAAGGTTCTCCTGACCGCCGCATTGGTGCCGGTCGGGCTCACCGCATTGGCGTGGCCGTGGGCTGCGGATCCGTGGCAGTTCGTCGAACGCACCGTTCCGTATCTGTTGCAGTCCCGCGACTACTTCAACAGTTCGATCACCGGCAATGGCACCTACTACGGTCTGCCCGAACCACTGATCCTCGCGCTGCGCATCGGTTTCGCGTTCCTCGCCGCGGCCACGATGTATCTGCTCCACCGCTACCACCGGCACGACGAGGTGTTCTTCGTCGTCACCGGTGCCGGCGTGCTGATGACCGCGTCGTTCCTGCTCGGTTCGCTCGGGCAGATGTACTACTCGATGCTCCTGTTCCCGTTGCTCATGAGCGTGGTCCTCCCACAGTCCGTGATGCGGAACTGGCCGGCCTGGCTGGCGGTGTACGGCTTCCTCAGTGCCGACGAATGGTACTCGGGCAGATGGGTGGAGGCGGGACGGTATGCCGAGTACATGCGCCCTACCTGGGGGTGGTCGCTGCTGCTCATCGTGGTATTCGCGGTGCTGGTCGATCGCCGACGATCCACACGCGTCCCCGAACCGGTCACAGACCCTTCGGTGGACATCGCCCGAGTCGGACGTCAGAACGCGTCGGCGCCGAAACTCTGAGTGTAGTAACCGCGGATGTGCTCGACGATGCGCTTGCGGGCGAGCGTGGCATCGCCGGCGCGGACCGCGTCGACGAGACCACGGTGCTCGTGACGCAGCCGCACGCAGGTCATGGGCCAGTCGGTACTTGGTGCGCCCGCGAGGACGTAGCTCTCGATGGAGTCGCGCAGACCGGCCATCATCGCCGCGACGACGAGGTTGCCCGCCGCGTCGGCCATCGCGACGTGGAACTGGGCATCGAGAACCAGGAACTCGGGTGCGGCCAACTCCGGATCGTCCATCGCGTCCAAGAGTTCCTCGGCCTGGATGAGTTCCGGTGCCGGGGTCCGGTCGGCCAGAGTCTGCATCACTTCCGTCTCGAGCACCAGGCGCGTGCGGACGATGTCGGAGACCGGGAAGTTCTGCGCGGCGACCTGCAGGCGCATGAGCATCGACATCCCGCCGGTGGGTCGCGAGACGATCATCGCGCCGGCGTTCGGCCCGGATCCGGTGTGGGTGCTGAGCAGACCGAGGGCTTCCATCACCCGCAGCGCCTCACGAACAGAGGACCGGCCGACGCCGAGTTGTGCGGCGAGCGTGCGCTCCGGGGGCAGACGCTGGCCCGGGCCGAGTTCTCCCGTGACCAGCATCTGCTCCAAGTGGTTGAGCACCTGCTCCCACGCACGACCCTCGGACGACGACATGACTTCAGAGCCTAGTCGATTCCGGATCAGGGAAGCATCCAGGACAACACCGGGGTGGACTGCAGGTAGACCAGCACACAGAGGATGACGAGCATCGCGACGCTGTAGCCGATCACCTTGCGCAGCAACACCGATTCGCTGCCCGGCCGATCGACTGCGGTGGCAGCGATGGTGAGATTCTGCGGGCTGATCAGCTTGCCGACCACACCACCGGAGGTGTTCGCCGCGACCAGCAGAGTCGGGTCGATGCCGGCGGTCTGCCCGGCGGCCTGCTGCAGGCGGGCGAACAGGGCGTTGGCGGAGGTGTCCGAGCCTGTGACGGCGGTGCCGAGCCAACCGAGGATCGGGGAGAACAGGGCGAAGATCGCGCCGGTTCCGGCGAGCCACGTGCCGATCGCGACGGTTTGGCCGGACTGATTCATCACGTAGCTCAGACCCAGGACGGTGGCCACCGTGGCGATGGCGAGCTTCATCCTCACGACGGTGGTGCCGAAGGTGGCCGCGGCCCGGCGGACGGTCAGCGGGAACATGCCACCGCTGTCCCACCGTGCGTAGACGAGGGTGACGATCGCGCCGCTGAGCAGCAGCAGTGTTCCCGGCGACGACAGCCACGAGAACGTGTAGACCGCGCTGCTCGATGCGTCGCCGTTGCCCGTGATCAGATTGCCGTACAGGCCGGGCCACTCGATCTTGACGTCGGTGGCGGCGAGACGCTCCGGCAGATCGACACCGACGGTCCACAGCTTCGCGATACCGAACACCGTGATGACCAGTAGATACGGGAACAGGGCCATGACGACGCGCGAAGCGGTCAGCGATTCGTCGGCGACGGGACGCTGCGGAGCGTGAGCGCCTCCGGGTCCCTCCTTGCCGGCCTGGACCGCGACGGCATCGGTGCGGGTGCGGGTGCGTGATAGTTGGTCCTCGGGGGTCCGCGGCTTCCAGACCTGGAGCATGAGCACGGCTGCGGTGAGGCCGGCGAGCGAGGCGACGACATCGGTGAGTTCGTACGAGAAGTGGCTCGAGCACCAGAACTGGGCGAGTGCGAAGGTCGTGCCGGTGACCAGTGCGATCGGCCAGGCCTGCCGGACACCGCGACGACCGTCGACGAGGAAGAGCAGCAACAGCGGCACGAAGAGCGCCAGGACGGGTGTCTGACGGCCGACGACGGCAGCGATCTCGGTGGCGGGGATGTCGGTCAGGGCGCCGGCGGTGGTGATCGGGATGGCCATGGCGCCGAAGGCGACCGGTGCGGTGTTGGCGATCAGGACCGTGACCGCGGCCCGCAGGGCGGGCATACCGAGGGTGACGAGCATGGCGCCGGTGATCGCGACGGGTGCGCCGAATCCGGCGAGTGCTTCGAGCATGCCGCCGAAACAGAAAGCGATGAGCATCGCCTGGATCCGCATGTCGCCGTGACCGATCGAGTTGAAGATGCGCCGTAGATCCTCGAACCGGCCACTGACGACGGTGAGTTCGTAGAACCAGATCGCGGTGATCACGATCCACATCACCGGGAAGAGCCCGAAGGTGATGCCCTGCAGGGCGGACAGGCCGGCCAGCGGCGCGGGCATGTCGAAACCGATGATCGCGACGACGAGCGCGACGACGAGGGCACCGAGTCCGGAATACCAGGCCTTGAGTTTGAAGCCGGCGAGCAGGACGAAGAAGGTCAGCAGCGGCGCAAGGCCCACGAGAGCCGATGCGGTGAGGCTGCCTGCGATGGCGTCAGTGGCGGGAGTGAATGTCACCGCCGATATACGGGTTGCCACACGAAACTCCTGTGGTTGCGCCGCTGTCGGCGGCGGATGTGATTTCGACCGATGTGGTCAGACCACGTGAAGGTACACCATGGTCCGCGTCACAGTCGACCCCCTGACGGAATGTGCGGTCGATATCCGAAAATGTGCGGCGTATCTCCGGAACGTGTGGTTCAATGTGGTCAGACCACACCCCCGATGCGGAGATCTCCATGCGAATCGCCCTGTTCGCGACGTGCCTCGGCGACACGATGTTCCCGAAGGCCGTTTCGGCCACCGCCCTGCTCCTCACCCGGCTCGGGCACGACGTCGTCTTCCCCGAACGCCAGACCTGCTGCGGCCAGATGCACGTCAACACCGGTTACCAACCCGACGCGCTGCCGCTCGTCGAGAACTACGTCGACGCCTTCGACGACACCAGTATCGACGCCGTCGTCGCCCCTTCCGGATCATGCGTCGGATCCGTTCGCCACCAGCACGAAATCGTCGCCTCCCGTTACGGTTCCGCGTCGTTGTGCGGGCGGGTCGACACCGTCAAGGCCAAGACGTACGAGTTGTCCGAATTCCTCGTCGACGTCCTCGGCGTCACCGACGTCGGCGCCTACTTCCCCCACCGGGTGACCTATCACCCCACCTGCCACTCGCTGCGGATGCTGCGAGTGGGGGAGAAGCCGCTCCAGCTGTTGCGGGCCGTGCGCGAGATCGACCTCGTCGAACTGCCCGAGGCCGACTCGTGCTGCGGATTCGGCGGCACCTTCGCGATCAAGAACGCCGAGACCTCCACCGCGATGCTCGCCGACAAGCTGAACAATGTCGCCGCCACCGGTGCCGAATACTGCAGCGCCGGCGACTCGTCGTGCCTGATGCACATCGGTGGCGGTCTCACACGACTGCGCACCGGTACCCGCACCATCCACCTCGCCGAGATCCTCGCCTCCGTGGAACCGGCCGTCGCCCCCAAGGGAGTGCCCGCGTGACCGCACTCGGTATGCCCGTCGTCCCGCCGCGTGGATCCGGAAATCTGCGCGGCATCAGGAAGTTTCCCGACGCAGCGCACCAGGAACTCGCGAACCCGCAGTTGCGCCGCAACATCGGCAAGGCCACCCACACGATCCGTGCCAAGCGACTGGACGTCACCGGGGAACTGCCCGACTGGGAGCAACTGCGCGACGCCGGCGCCGCCATCAAGACCGACGTGCTCAACCGCCTCCCGGAGTTGCTCACCCAGCTCGAGGAGGCGGTGACCGCGCGCGGCGGCGTGGTGCACTGGGCGGCCGACGCCGCCGAGGCCAACGCCATCGTCACCGACCTGATCCGGAAGACGGGATCCGACGAGGTCATCAAGGTCAAATCGATGGCCACCCAGGAGATCGGACTCAACGAGCACCTCGAGGAACAAGGGATCGCGGCCTACGAGACCGACCTCGCCGAGCTCATCGTCCAGCTCGGCCACGACAAGCCCTCGCACATCCTCGTGCCCGCCATCCACCGCAACCGCGCCGAGATCCGCGAGATCTTCCTGCGTGAGATGCCGGACGTCGACCCCGACCTCGACGACAACCCCCGCCATCTCGCAGCCGCGGCACGAAAATTCTTGCGACACAAGTTCATGACGGTGCCGGTTGCGGTGTCGGGCGCGAACTTCGGCATCGCCGAGACCGGCACCCTCGCCGTCGTCGAATCCGAGGGCAACGGCCGCATGTGCCTGACGCTGCCGCAGACGCTCATCACCGTCATGGGTATCGAGAAGCTGCTGCCCACCTTCCGCGACCTCGAGGTGTTCCTGCAGCTGCTGCCGCGCTCGTCGACCGGGGAGCGCATGAACCCCTACACCTCGATGTGGACCGGTGTCACCCCCGGCGACGGACCGCAGGAATTCCACCTCGTGCTGCTCGACAACGGCCGCACCGCCGCGCTCGCCGACGAGATCGGACGTGAAGCACTGCACTGCATCCGTTGCTCGGCCTGCCTGAACGTGTGCCCGGTCTACGAGCGCACCGGAGGCCACGCCTACGGCTCGACCTATCCGGGCCCGATCGGCGCCGTCCTCAGCCCGCAATTGGCCGGGATGGACGAACCCGACGACCCCAACGCCAGCCTGCCGTTCGCATCGAGCCTGTGCGGTGCCTGCTACGACGCCTGCCCCGTCAAGATCGACATCCCCTCGTTGCTGGTGGAACTGCGCCACCAGAAGGTCGAACACGCCCGCTTCGGACCCGAGGCCGCGGCGATGAAGGCCGCCTCGCTGGCCATGTCGACCTCACGACGCTGGACGGCCGCGCAGAAGGCCGCCGGGCTCGGCCGCGTCCTCGCCGGCAAGAAGGGAAAGATCACCCATCTTCCCGGTCCACTGGCCGGCTGGACAGACGCCCGCGACATGCCGGCCCCGCCGAAACAGACCTTCCGGCAATGGTGGGCATCCGACGAAGGACGTGCCGCGCTCGCGAAGGCACGCGAGGAAGGACAGCAGCGATGAGCAGTCGCGACGCGATTCTCGGCCGGATCCGTTCGGCGCAGACCCTGGCACCGCCGGCACCGGTCGAGGTACCGCGCGACTACCGTCTCGGACGCACCCTGCCGGACGCCGAACGCCGTGAGCTGTTGGTCGACCGACTGGTCGACTACAAGGCCCACGTGCACCAGAGCACGCCGGAGGATCTACCCGTCGTGCTGGCGAAGATTCTCACGGATCGCGGGGTGCGCCGCGTCGGGATCCCGGAGGGCCTGGAACGCTCGTGGATGGCGGAGTTCGGTGGCGAGGTGGTGGTCGACTCCACCGACCGACCTGCAGCCGACCTCGGTGATCTCGACGGGGTCGTCACCGGCTCTGCGGTCACCTGCGCCGAGACGGGCACGATCTTCCTCGACGGCAACCCCGACCAGGGGCGACGCGCGCTGACACTGGTCCCCGACCTGCACGTGTGTGTGGTGGCGATGGGCGACGTCGAGGTGGGAGTGCCCGAAGCGCTGGCCCGGCTCGTCCCGGAGCGGCCGATCACGATGATCAGCGGACCGTCCGCGACGTCGGACATCGAACTCGAACGCGTCGAGGGCGTGCACGGCCCCCGCACACTGGAGGTGGTGATGGTCGGATGACCATGCTGACCGAGCGTGTCCGGCCGCGACTCGGATGGCAACAGCATGCCAACTGCCGGACCTCCGACGAGTACTTCTTCTTCGCCCCGGAGGGCGAACCACCGAACATCCGCAGGCGGCGCGAGGTCGTCGCGAAGCGCATCTGCGCGAACTGCCCGGTGCTGGCCGAGTGCCGCACCCACGCGATACTCAGCGGCGAACCGCACGGAGTGTGGGGTGGACTGTCGGAACACGAACGGCTGCAACATCTCAACCACTGACCGCACACGATCTTCGGTGTTTCCGACCTCGAGAACTGCGCGGCCGCAGGTGGCGTCCCGTGCCTGATGAAGGGCAACACGTTCACTGTCTGCGGCTTCACTCGCGGGCACCTCGTATGGGTGCCGCAGCTCGCCGTCAACATTTTCGGGTACAACGCCGGATCGTGGCGCACCGATCGGCATCCCCGCGGTTCCTGGTGGATACAACCGGGGACGGTCGCGCGGACAACATGGGGTTCGGCAGCGTCGATGTGTGGCTACACACAGATCGTGACCGTATTCGAACGACGGGTTCCGGCCGGTGCGTCGCATCGGCCGGAACCGCTCATCTCAGGTTCATGGTTGCCCCGATTCGAACGTGAGGACCTCGTGAGCTAGGAAACGGAAACCCGCGAGGGCGGTAGACCCTCGCGGTGTCGGTGTCCTCCTCGTAGGAATGGAACCAGGTACCGATGATCGACGACGGTTCGCTCACAGTGCGTCCTGACGGGTCCGTGGTGGGTGATCAGCCGACGCGGTCCAGGATTGCGCCGATCTGATCGAGAAGCGACCGGAGCGAGGCGATCTGACGTCGCAGCTCGTCCACCTCGCCGTCGAGTGATACAAGTGCCGAGGTATCGGCTCGTGTCCCGCCGTTGCCGGACGGACCGAGCGCGAGTGGGTCCGTCTGGGCCGGGTCCATCGCCCCGAGCAGGAACGGCGCACGCGGTCCTTCCAGGTACGCCCGCATGCGGAGCGACTGCCCGGCGGTGAACATGAGCATCGCATCGCCGTCGTCGCTCCAGATGGGGCGTAGGCTCAACCAGCGACCGATCTCGTATGTCGCGGTGCGACCGGGATGGAAGGGAGGTCGCGCTGTGCCGGTGGTCCCGAAGCACGAGTGGGCGATGACGACACCGTCGGTCGCTGCCGGTCCGCCGGGGAACTGGGCGTAGTTGAGGATCTGGGACGGCGACGCGGGATCATGCGCGACGTGAACGACGACCGGAATGCTCCCGACACCTGTCGGGGCCGGTGCGCGCTGCCCTGTCCGGCGTTCCGCAGACCTCGCGGGTCGATGGGGAGTCCAGGTCGGCCATGACGGATCCTCTCCTGCTCCGGAAGCGGCATCGAATGAAGCATCACCCTCGGTGCTGCGGAATCATGCGTAGCGGACTACTCGAAAGTCCTTCCTTCGGACGTGCCCATCAGGTGTGCGTCGGCGAATCGGCCTCCACCCCCAGGCATTCTGCCACCCGGACGCGCCGATTCCGGGGTCGCTCGAGCGTGCCGATGTCGAGCGACCCAGCTTCTGCTCAGGCGCCGCGAGGACAACCTGATCAAGCTTCGGCCGAGCTCGCTGTACCACACCGTTTCCCGTCTCGCCGAAAGCGGACTGATCCGGCAGGAGGGCACCGAACGCGCAGGTAATCGGCCCGAGCGCACCACCTACAGCATCACCGAGGCCGCGATCCGCACGTGGGCCGCGGACAACGGCGTGCCGCGTCGCTACTGGGTGGCCGTCGACTTCCTCCGGGACAGGACCGCCCACGAATCGAAGTGGCTTCGTGCACTGATCGAGGAGATCCGCGACGGCTCCCTGGTGTGGCAGAGCGTCGATGCCGCCGATCGACGACTTCCGGACCCGCCCCGTGATCTCGGCCGCGACTGGGGTGCGGCGCTGACGGACGAGACTCTCGCCGAACTGCGGAGGAGCAGTGCGGAAAGTAGCGGTCCCGGTCGGTCGTAGTGCAACGACCGAACCGGAACACCTCGACCCAATAGATCGCCGGTCGTGCTCGACCGGTACGAACAGGAACGAAATCGATGCAAACCGAACGTAATCCGTGGTGGGGCCTGTCGGCCCTGGTGGTCGGGTTCTTCATGATCCTGCTGGATCTGACCATCGTCGCGGTGGCCAACCCGGCGATCATGGCCGACCTGCAGGCCGACATCAATCAGGTCGTCTGGGTGACCAGCGCCTATCTGCTCACCTATGCGGTGCCCCTGCTGTTCACCGGTCGTCTCGGCGACCGGCTCGGACCCAAGCACGTCTATCTCGCGGGCCTGGTGGTGTTCACCGCGGCGTCGCTGTGGTGTGCGACCTTCCGGCACCATCGAGATGCTCATCGCCGCCCGCGCCGTCCAGGGCCTCGGCGCGGCGCTGATGACGCCGCAGACGATGGCGATCATCACCCGCACCTTCGCGCCCGACAAGCGTGGCGCCGCCATGGGTCTGTGGGGCGCGGTCGCCGGACTGGCCTCGCTGCTCGGGCCCCTCGTCGGCGGTGTACTGGTCGACTGGCAGGGCTGGAACTGGATCTTCTACATCAACGTCCCGGTCGGCATCATCGCCTTCGTGTTGGCGGCATGGCTGGTGCCCAGTCTCGAGACCCAACCGCACAAGTTCGACGTCGTCGGCGTGATCCTCAGCGGCGTCGGATTGTTCCTGCTGGTCTTCGGAATCCAGGAAGGTTCCAGCCGCGACTGGGACGTATGGACCTGGACGATGATCCTCGCGGGTATCGCGGTGATGGTGCTGTTCGTCTTCAACCAGGCGCGCAACAAGGGCGAACCCCTCGTGCCGTTGGCCCTGTTCCGCGACCGGAACTTCTCGATGTCGAACATCGCGATCTCGTCGATGGGCGCAGCCATGACCGCCCTGATGGTTCCGGCCTACTTCTATCTCGAGACGGTCCGCGGATTCTCGCCCACGAAAGCCGCACTGATCTTCGCCCCGATGGCGATCGTCACCGGTCTGACGGCACCGCTCATCGGTAAGTTCTCCGACCGGATGCCGCCCCGGGTGCTGCCCACCGTCGGCTTCACGCTCTTCTCCGCGACGATCTTCGGCTTCGCGGTGCTCATGACGCCGGACAGCCCCATCGTGCTGTTCCTGCTCATCGCCGGTATCGCCGGCATGTCCAACTCGTGCATCTGGGCACCGCTGGCCTCCACCGCCACGCACAACCTGCCCATCCATCAGGCGGGCGCCGGTGCCGGCATCTACAACACCACCCGCCAGGTCGGTTCGGTGCTGGGCAGCGCCGCGATCGGTGCCTTGATCTCGTCCTTGATGGCCGCGCAAGGACTCGGTGAGGTGCAAGCCGGTGAAGGCGGCGGAGCCACGATGGGAGCCGCTCTCCCGGAGCAGATCGCCGAGAAGTTCAGCACCGCGCTGAGCCAGTCGATGCTGCTGCCCGCGTCGGTTCTGATCATCGGGATCGTGGCGTCGGCGATGTTCGTCGGTCACGCATCGTCGCAGCGGAAGGCGCAGGCCGGCACTTCGGCCGACCGCGCAGAGGTCACCGGCTGAGCCGGGTTCGTATGTAGTGGCCGGTCGCCACGAACGGAAGAACGCTCCCACCGAGCAGGACTCGGTGGGAGCGTTCTCGCATGCTGAGGGTGTGGTCAGCCGTAGTGGCAGACGTAGCTGACGGCCTCGGTGACCTCGATGTCGAACGACGAGTCGCCGGGCACCGAGAAGGAGTCGCCTGCACCGTAGGAGGTCCAGTCCTCGCCGCCGGCCAATCGGACGCGGCACGCGCCGCTGTGCAACTCCATGACCTCCGGTGCAACGGTGCCGAAGTTCAGGGTCGCGGGAAGGATCACGCCGGCCGACTTGCGGGTTCCATCCGCCAGATGGAAGTTGTGGCTGACGCACTTGCCGTCGAAGTAGACGTTGGCACGCGGGTCGAGCGTCACGTTGGCGTAGGTCGAAGTCGGCTCACTCATGGGCTGGAGCGTAGCGAGGCGGGTGCAGGTCGCCGGTCGCCGGGGTCGGTGTGCGCCCGTCCGTCGCGAGGTGTATCTCAGGGGACCTTCACGGAGTCGACGATGTCGAGGTCCTCGAGCTGGTCTCGGTGCAGGAGGAACTGGCGCGGATCGGAGCCGAGCTCGCCGACCGCTACGCCCGCTGACCGCAGATGGCGTTCGACGGGAGGCTCACAATGCAGAAGTGAGGCTCACAACCCGGAGGGTCGACCAGGGTTGTGAGCCTCACTTTTCGGTTGTGAGCCTTCTGCGGGATGCGATTTCCGGCGCGTCCTCGCGGCGCGAGCGACACGTGCGCGATTGCCGCACACGTCACTGCACCAGTGCTGACGTGCGTTGAGTCGGGTGAAGTACAGCACGCACCGTGGTGCCTCGCACTTGCACAGCAAGGTTGCCGCGTGACCGGTTACCGCTGTGATTGCGGATACGGCGATTTCGGCGACCAATTCCTCGAACGGGTCGTGGGAGTCCGTGGTCCAGCGGACGTGGAGGCGATCGTCACCGACAACGATGCCGGGAGTGATGCGTGTGCGATCGAGCACCGTGCGCAGGTGGGCCGCTGCCTGGGCCGGATCACCGTCGAGCGTGTCGCAATAGACGGAGCCGAGCGTGTCGCGGAGTTGTCGGAGTTGCATTAACCATTAGTTAGGAGTTCGGATGTTCTCCCAGCAGGTCCCAGTCGCCGATTCGTCGCCGTCCATGTCGTCCCCTCCCGTCCTCGACGCGGCTCGTCGTCCCTGGTGGAGGTCCTCCGCGTCGCCACGACCGGCCCTGCGCACGGTCGCACTCGCACTGATTGCTGCGGCCCTCGGGCTTCTGGGGCTCGCCGCACTGACCGAGGTGACAGGAAGTCCGTTCCTCATCCCCTCGATGGCGGCCAGCATGGCCCTGGTCGTGGGGGCGCCGAAACTTCCGTTGTCCCAACCTCGCAACGTGGTCGGCGGCCAAATCATCTCTGCCGCAGTCGGCGCTTCGGTCGGACTGCTGGGCCAATCGTTGTGGCTCGGCGCGCTCGCCGGCGCCCTGGCTCTGGCTGCGATGATGCTCGCTCGTGTGCCGCATTCCCCGGCCGCGGCGACTGCGGTCATCGGGACCACCGCGACAACAGTCCCCGGCTGGGAGTTCATTCTCCTTGCAGGATCCGCTGCCGCGGTGCTCGTACTCGTCGGCCTTGTCGTCAACCGCCTGAACGGCGCTCCCGAGTACCCGCTGTACATCTGGTAGACGGACGGTGCCGGGGCCGACCCAGGGACGGGTCGATCAGTACTTTGGCTTGGTCCTGGGGAGTGCGCAGGGCCTCGAATGTGGAGGGCACATCGTGTAAGCCGACAGTCCCGGTGACCATCGCTGTTGCGTCGACTTTGCCCTCGGCGAGCAGATGCAAGGTATCGCGGAACTCCAGAGGCGTGTAGGCGAAGACGAATCGCAGATCGATCTCTTTGCCGGTGGCCAACATCGGCCGGAACCGGTCGGTGCCCATGCACACCCCGGCCACTACGACACGGGAATGGAACGGTGCCGATGTCAGGACCGAGTCGAGCATGCCCGGGGTGCCGACGCATTCGAAAATGACCGGACGCTTCGGTGTGGTCGTGCCGAGCTTCTCAGCGATGCGGTAGAGCGGCACCCATCCGGGTAGACGCCGTAACTTCTCCATGGAAGTCGTACCCAGCTCGTAGAGTTCGGTACCTGACGTCACTCCAGGTGCTGCCGCATACGGCGAATTTTGCGTGGGGTCGACGACGAGGGTCGCGCCGCATCGTCGGGCGAGTTCTCGGCGGCCCGGAGACGGGTCGCTAGCGACGATCGTTTCCACCCCTTGCGCCTTCAGGTGGCACACGATCGCTAGACCTACCGGACCGCAACCGACCACGATGGCGGTATCACGACGCGAGATGTCGCTGCGCCGTACGGCGTGGAGCGCGACAGCCATGGGTTCGGTCAGTGCCGCGATGTCGGAACTCAGACCATTGGGTACCACGAAACTAAGTGCAGCCTCTGCCAATACCTGTTCTGCGTAGGCTCCCGGCGCTGCCGGGGACAGACCTGTCATGTGCACACCGTTGCGGTCCCGCAGCAGCGGGAACGATACGACCCTGGAGCCCGGTTTGAACCGTCCACTTACGCCGCGGCCACGCTCGGCCACCTCACCGCAGAACTCATGCCCGAAGACGAACGGCATGTCGCTGCCGGCAGCATGTTTGACACCGAGTGCAGACATCGCCTCTGTCAGCTCGTCGATGTGGTCTCTTGCGTGCAGATCCGATCCACAGATGCCGCAACGCACAACGTCGAGGAGCAATTGTCCTCGGTTGGGTCCGGGGGTAGGGATGTCGACGACCGACAGCGTCGCGCGATGGCAACTGACGGCCTTCATCGGTGCAACCTGGACTCTGCGATGGTTCCGCGATGCGGCATAAGGACGGCGGTCCGGAATGCATCCAGGCGACTTCTGCGTGGCGCAAAGGCGTCCGATACTTCGGCGGACTCCAGGGCACGCGCGAGAAGTTTCCCTCCCTCGACCGCCACATCCATCACCTACCTGATGCGCAGCATGATTCTGAAGTATCAAATGAGATGAAGTAGCTGTCAATGGTGACTCTGCGCTGCATCGTCCCTACGGTGACGAGAGAGGAGGAACGGCGCAGGGGCTGTGCATCGATCAGTCGGCGACGCGTTTACGTGGCCGGCCACGCCGCGCCGTCTTCTTGACCGGGGCTCTTCGTCGCGGCTCGGTTTGCTGCGGCTCGCCTTCGTCCTCGTCTTCACCCGGGTCCTCATCCGAACCTTCGGCGGTGTCCGCTTCCTCGTCCGGTTCCTCGTCCTCCTCCTCGTCCGCATCGGCTTTTGGGCTGTCGGATGGTGCGTCGCGCCAACTGAATTCGACCTCGATCTCGACCTGGTCGCCGTCCACCTCGATTTCGAGTTCCCATTCGAGTCGGTCGGCGACGACGAGCGAAATGGTGTCACCGCCCGAGTCCAGTTCCACTTCGGATCCCGTCGCCAAGGCGCGGCCGAGTGCGATCAACCGCTCGGATGCCTGCTTGCGGGAAAGTTCGGCCTTCTGCTTGATCTCCAGCTTCGGCACGGCAACTCCTGACCTCGGTGAAGTATGCATCCACGGTATCTGCCGCGGGGTACGCAGGGATCGTGAACGAGGAGTCGTGACGATTTCGACGTTCGTCGTCCGGGCCAGTTACGTGCACGCAACCGATCGCGGCGAAAGTACGTCCGAGCAGGATTAGACTCACCGGTGTCGCAGGCCTGCCGATGATGTCGGGCCCGGTGCCTTGCCGGCGCCGGTTCGTGTGGAGTAGTGCCCCATAGAGTGGTGTAACCCGATGACCGGGACCACAACCGGCAGTGTGTTGCTGCTGGACGTGAAACGGTCACCGCGTGATCCTTCGAGTCAACCTTCCACAGAATCCTCGAACGGAGTCATCACGATGACCGCACCCCACATTGTCGACCCTGCAGGCGTATTGCACCAAGCCCTGACCGACGCGTCGCCCGATCTGATGCGCGAACTGCTGCAAACCATCATCAACGCCCTGCTCTCCGCCGAAGCCGACGCGGTCTGCGGCGCCGAATGGGGCCAACAGTCCACCGAACGAGTCAACCAGCGCAACGGCTACCGGCACCGCCCGCTCGACACCCGCGTCGGCACCATCGACGTCGCGGTCCCCAAACTCCGATCCGGAACGTATTTTCCCGAATGGCTCCTCGAACGCCGTAAACGCGCCGAAGCGGCATTGATCACCGTGGTCGCCGACTGCTACCTGGCCGGGGTCTCCACCCGCCGGATGGACAAGCTGGTCAAAACCCTCGGCATCAACGCACTGTCGAAATCCCAGGTCTCACGCATGGCCGAGGACCTCGACGAGCAGGTCGCCGCCTTCCGGCAACGCCGCCTCGATCACGCGGGCCCGTTCACGTTCGTCGCCGCCGACGCATTGACGATGAAAGTCCGCGAGAACAAGCAGGTCGTGAACGCAGTCGCGATGGTCGCCACCGGAGTCAACGCCGACGGGCACCGCGAAGTGCTGGGCTTGCATGTGGCCACCAGCGAGACCGGGCCTGCATGGAACACCTTCTTCGCCGACCTGGTCGCTCGAGGTCTGAGCGGGGTCCGGTTGGTCACCTCCGATGCGCACCGTGGTCTGGTCGATGCGATCGCGGCGAACCTGCCCGGTGCGGCGTGGCAGCGGTGCCGGACCCATTACGCGGCGAACCTGATGAGTGTGTGTCCGAAGAGCATGTGGCCGGCGGTCAAGGCGATGTTGCATTCGGTCTACGACCAGCCGACCGCCGATGCGGTCGATGCTCAGTTCGATCGTCTCGTCGAGTACACCGAGGACCGGCTCCCGGCGGTGGCGGAGCATCTGGGTAATGCTCGACCGGATCTGTTGTCGTTCAGTGCGTTTCCCAAGGATGTGTGGACTCAGGTGTGGTCGAACAATCCGGCCGAGCGTCTCAATCGAGAAATCCGGCGTCGGACCGATGCGGTGGGGATCTTCCCCAACCGTGACGCCGTCGTCAGGCTGGTCGGTGCTGTTCTGGCTGAGCAGACCGATGAATGGGCGGAGGGCCGGCGGTATCTCGGGCTCGAGGTGCTGGCTCGTTGTCGTGCTGTTGGTGCGGAGCCGGAGTCCTGCGGGGAGGTGGTTACAGAGCCTGCCGCCGCGATTCCTGCTGCATAGTCAGGACAGGAAAAAGGATCACCGTCCTACACCACCTATCGGGGCTTGACCTCGTGTGGCGATGGTTTTGTTCATGTTGTGACGGTCGACGGTGCGGTCGGTGGTTCTTCTGTCAGGAGTTGTCATGGCCCGTTCCGTTCGAGATGAAGAAGGCCGTTCGTCGGCCGATGAGGTGACGCTGCACGACCTCGAGATGGTGGTGCAGGCACTGACCGGTCGGGGTGCGGACGCAGATGTCGTCGAGTTCGGGAGCACTCGGGGAGCTGCAGAACCGTCCGGGCAATCCGACGTGCCGGATGGGAGGCGTCGTCGCCGCACACAGCGGTGAGTCCGTTATCGGCCGTGAGGGGTACGACCAGGGGCCGCGCGAAACAGTCATGAGTGCTTGCTCCAAGAGCAGCGACATGTGACGCTGACCACATGGTGGAGTCGCGTGAGCTTCTCGACGATCTCTGTCCGCTCGTTCCTCAGCGGCCAGGACGCACGGTTCAGGAGCGGATCGCGTGAGCCGCGTCGTGCGAATCGCCAATTGCTCCGGTTTCTACGGCGACCGTCTGTCGGCGATGCGCGAGATGCTCGAAGGCGGCGAACTGGACTATGTGACCGGTGACTACCTCGCCGAACTGACGATGCTCATCCTCGGTCGCGACCGTCTGAAGAATCCGGAACTCGGCTACGCCAAGACGTTCCTGCGGCAGGCCGAGGACTGCATGGGGCTCGCTCTCGACAAGGGGGTGCGGATCGTCGCGAACGCCGGTGGTCTCAACCCCGCGGGTCTGGCTGCGGCGCTGCACACGGTTGCGGATCGGCTCGGTCTGTCACCACGCATCGCCCACGTCGAAGGCGACGATCTCCTCACTCGCATCGACGAGTTCGGTTTCGTCGCCGACCCGCGCCCGCTCACCGCGAACGCATATCTCGGTGCGTGGGGCATCGTGCGGTGCCTCGATGCCGGAGCCGACATCGTCGTGACCGGACGCGTCACCGACGCTTCGGTGATCGTCGGTCCCGCCGCCGCCCACTTCGGTTGGGCACCCGATGACTTCGACGCACTCGCGGGTGCTGTTGTCGCCGGGCACGTCATCGAATGTGGTACCCAGGCGACCGGCGGAAACTATGCATTCTTCGTCGAACTCGACGACCTCGTCCGCCCCGGATTTCCCATTGCCGAGATCGAGGCGGACGGCGCGGCGACGATCACCAAGCACCCGGGTACGGGAGGAGCCGTCACCATCGGCACGGTCACCGCACAACTGCTGTACGAGGTGACGGGCGGACGCTACGCGAACCCCGATGTCACCGCGCGCATCGACACCGCCACGCTGAGCCGGGAAGCACCCGATCGTGTCCGCATCACCGGCGTGAAGGGCGAGCCGCCCCCACCGACCCTGAAGGTGTGCCTCAACGCGCTCGCCGGGTTCTACAACGAGGTCGTCTTCGTCCTCACCGGACTGGACATCGACGCGAAGGTCCAGTTGGTGCGATCTCAGATGGAATCGAATCTGCCGAGGCGGCCTGCCGAACTCGAATGGACTCTCGCTCGCACCGACCATGCCGATGCCGACACGGAGGAAACCGCGAGCGCTCTGCTGCGCTGCACTGCGCGCGATCCCGATCCCGACGTCGTCGGACGCGCATTCACCTCCACGGCGGTCGAGTTCGCCCTTGCAAGCTCTCCCGGGTTCTTCGTCACCGCTCCGCCCGGCCCGGGCACCGCCTACGGTGTCTACACGGCCGAGTACGTCGAGGCGACCGGCGTGCCGCACATTGCAGTGTTGCCCGACGGCACCCGCGTCGACATCCCGGCCGCGGCGGCCACCCGGACCCTCGAACCGTTGCCGGACCCGAGTGTGCCCGCGCCGCTGTCGCCCGGACAGACTCGTCGCGTTCCGCTCGGCACGATCGCCGGTGCCCGCAGCGGCGACAAGGGCGGTGACGCCAACATCGGGTTGTGGGTCCGATCCGACGACGAATGGCAATGGCTTGCAAACACTCTCACCGTCGACACGCTGAAGGACCTGCTCCCCGAGATCGAACCCTTGCCTGTCACACGTCATCTGCTCCCGAACCTGCGGGCCGTGAACTTCGTAATAGGGGGGATCCTCGGTCGTGGCGTCGCCTCCCGTGCCCGCTTCGACCCCCAGGCCAAGGGCCTCGGTGAATGGTTGCGCGCCCGATACCTCGACATCCCCACCGTCCTGCTGGAGAAGCACACGTGAGCACCTTGATCTCGACCCTGGATGCCGGCTCCACCGAATACGGCGCAGCCGCCGATACAATGCGTGCTCGCCTGGCCGAACTCGACACAGAACACGGCAAGGCCCTCGCCGGCGGGGGAGAAAAGTACGTCCGGCGACACCACGACCGAGGCAAGTTGCTTGCGCGGGAGAGGATCGAACTGCTCCTCGACCCCGATTCGCCGTTCCTCGAGCTCTCACCGCTCGCGGCCTGGGGCACCGAGTTTCCCGTCGGCGGCAGCGTCGTCACGGGCATCGGTGTGGTCGAAGGCGTCGAATGTGTCATCGTGGCCACCGACCCCACCGTGCGCGGGGGAACCAGTAACCCGTGGACGCTCCGCAAGACGTTGCGTGCCGACGACATCGCCCTGCAGAACCGGATGCCGCTGATCTCCCTCGTCGAATCCGGCGGCGCGGATCTGCCCACGCAGAAAGAAGTGTTCATTCCCGGTGGCCGGCTCTTCCGCGATCTGACCCGGTTGTCGGCGGCGGGTATCCCCACGATCGCGGTGGTCTTCGGCAATTCGACCGCCGGCGGCGCATACATCCCCGGCATGTCCGACCACGTCGTGATGATCGAGAAGCGGTCGAAGGTGTTTCTCGCCGGCCCGCCGCTGGTGAAGATGGCCACCGGTGAGGAATCCGACGACGAGTCGCTCGGCGGCGCCGAGATGCACGCGCGTATCTCGGGTCTGGCCGACCACTTCGCGGTCGACGAACAGGACGCGGTGCGCATCGGTCGCAGCATTGTGCGGCGCCTCAACTACCGCAAGGCCGGCCCTGCACCCCGGACGGACGTACGCGAACCGCGGTACGACGCCGAGGAGCTGCTCGGGATCGTCCCCGAGGATCTTCGGCAACCCTTCGATCCGCGTGAGGTCATCGCCCGCGTCGTCGACGATTCCGACTTCGACGAGTTCAAACCGCTCTACGGGTCGTCGCTCGTGACCGGCTGGGCACAGGTGCACGGCTATCCGGTCGGGATTCTCGCCAACGCGCGCGGCGTGCTGTTCAACGAGGAATCGCAGAAGGCAGCCCAGTTCATCCAACTCGCGAACCGTGCCGATACGCCGCTGTTGTTCCTGCACAACACCACCGGGTACATGGTCGGTCGGGAATACGAGGAACGCGGCATGATCAAGCACGGGGCGATGATGATCAACGCGGTCGCCAACTCCGCGGTGCCGCACATCTCCATCCTCATCGGCGCGTCCTACGGCGCCGGTCACTACGGCATGTGCGGACGTGCCTTCGATCCGCGGTTCCTGTTCGCGTGGCCCAGCGCCAAGTCTGCGGTCATGGGCGGTGCCCAACTGGCCGGGGTCATCTCTCTCGTCGGACGCGCTGCCGCGCAGGCACGCGGCCAGGACTTCGACGAGGCCGCCGACGAGGCGATGCGCGCGGCCGTCGAGAACCAGATCGAAGCCGAATCGCTGCCGATGTTCCTGTCCGGTCGTCTCTACGACGACGGCATCATCGACCCCCGCGATACCCGCACTGTGCTGGGACTGTGCTTGTCGGCTGTTGCCACTGCCCCGATCACAGGTGCCGAATCCTTCGGCGTCTTCCGGATGTGAGGTTCCCGTGACCGAATCGACCATCACCACGGTGCTCGTGGCGAATCGCGGGGAGATCGCCCGCCGCGTGTTCGCGTCGTGCCGTCGGGCCGGACTCGGGGGGATCGCGGTGTTCTCCGATGCCGACGCGAACAGTCCGCATGTCGGCGACGCCGATGCCGCCGTGCGACTTGCGGGAGTCACCCCTTCCGAGACCTACCTCGACGGGAAGAAGATCGTCGCGGCAGCGTTGGCGACGGGCGCCGACGCGGTCCATCCGGGTTACGGATTCCTTTCCGAGAACGCACGATTCGCGCGCGAAGTGCTCGAGGCGGGGTTGATCTGGATCGGACCGCGCCCGGAGTCGATCGAACGGATGGGCTCGAAGGTCGAGGCCAAGAAGATCATGGCCGACACCGGTGTCCCTGTTCTTGCAGAACTCGACCCTGCCGACATCACCGACGCCGACCTCCCGGTGCTCGTCAAGGCCTCCGCAGGCGGCGGTGGGCGCGGAATGCGGGTGGTGCGGACATTGGCCGACCTGCCTGGGCAACTCGACGCGGCCCGCCGGGAGGCCGCGTCGGCGTTCGGCGACCCGACGGTGTTCTGCGAGCGGTATCTCGAGAACGGGCGGCACATCGAGGTCCAGATCCTCGCGGACCGCCACGGCACGGTGTGGGCGGTGGGCGAACGCGAATGCTCGATCCAACGTCGCCACCAGAAGGTGATCGAGGAAGCCCCCTCGCCGCTCGTCGACGCGATCGAGGGGATGCGCCCACGCCTGTTCGACGCCGCCCGGCGCGCCGCTCAGGCCATCGGGTACGAGGGCGCCGGCACCGTCGAGTTTCTCGCGGACCGCTCGGGGCGGTTCCACTTCCTGGAGATGAACACGCGCCTGCAGGTCGAGCATCCCGTCACCGAATGCACGACCGGGCTCGATCTCGTCGATCTCCAGTTCCGCATCGCCGACGGTGACCTCCTCGACCCCGAACCACCCCCGGTACACGGCCATTCCGTGGAGGCCAGGCTCTACGCCGAAGACCCGGCCCGGGACTGGCAACCGCAGTCCGGCACCGTGCACCGTTTCGCGCTGCCGCAGGAGGCACGCGAGTTCGACGTGCTCCGGCACACCGGTGTGCGCGTCGATTCCGGTGTCCTCGCGGGATCGGAGGTCGGGGTCCACTACGACGCGATGCTCGCCAAGATCATCTCGTACGCACCGACCCGTGACCGCGCGGTGCGGCTGCTGGCATCGACGTTGACGCGCACCGAGATCCACGGCATTGTCACCAACCGCGACCTCCTCGTCGCGGTGCTGAAACATCCCGCCTTCCGTGCGGGGGAGACCGACACCGCCTTCTTCGACACCCACGGACTCACGGAACTGTCGGCACCGCTCGCCTCAGCGCACGCGGAAGCGGTGTCCGCGATCGCCGCTGCTCTGGCGGAGTCGGCCACCAATCGCACCGCTGCCACGGTGAATGCGGGACTGCCCTCGGGATGGCGGAATCTGCCCTCGCAGCCGCAGGCCACACGATTCACGGGCGTCCACAATGACCACGTGGTGCGTTACCGAGTCACCCGCGACGGTGTCCACGTCGACGGCCGTGACGACCTCGGTGTCGTCGGGTTCGCCCCGGATCGCGTGGTTCTGGACGTCGATGGTGTCCGCCGGCATTTCGCTGTGGCGCGGTACGGCGACGCGGTGTACGTCGACTCGTCGCTCGGACCGGTGCGCTTGACCGCGGCGCCGCGCTTCGTGGACCCCACCGCCCGGATCGCTGCCGGATCACTACTCGCGCCAATGCCGGGATCGGTGATCAGGCTCGGCGCTGTCGTCGGCGATGTAGTGGAAGCGGGCAGGCCGCTCGTGTGGCTCGAAGCGATGAAGATGGAGCACACCGTCACCGCACCCACCGGCGGCACCGTCACGACGCTCGCCGTCGAGGTCGGCGATCAGGTCGCCGTCGGTGCCGTCCTCGCTGTCGTCATGCCCCACGGCGAGTCCGCATCGGTCGAGAGCCCCGACAGCGAAGGGGGCCACCACCTCGAGGAGTTGTCATGACCGAACCCGATCCGATGGTGGTGCGCTACGCCGTCGACCACGGCACTGCGACACTGACTCTCGACTCACCGCACAACCGCAATGCTCTGTCGGTCCCGTTGCTGACCCAACTGAGCCGCGGACTCGCCGACGCGGCCGCCGATCCCGACGTCCGCGCGATCGTCCTGACCCACACCGGTGGAACATTCTGCGCTGGAGCAGATCTGAGCGGCTCTTCCGGATCCGCGCAGGAGACGGCTTCCGCACGCACCCGCGACATGACGGCCTTGCTCCGGCAGATCCTGGAGCTCCCCAAGCCGGTCTTGGCCCGCATCGACGGGCACGTCCGCGCCGGCGGCATGGGTCTGATCGGTGCCTGCGACATCGTGGTCGCCGGGCCGGCGTCGACGTTCGCACTTACCGAGGCACGGCTCGGTCTGGCCGCGTCGATCATCTCTTTGACCGTGCTCCCGCGATTGTCGCCGCGCGCAGCGGCACGGTACTTCCTGACCGGCGAACGGTTCGGTCCCGAGGAGGCGTCCTCCGAGGGTCTCGTCACCCTGTCGGTGGCCGATACCGGAGCTGTCCTGGTGGAATTGCTCGCGGAGATCCGTGCATGCTCACCGCAGGGTCTGGCCGAATCGAAACGCCTCGTCACGCAGCGGATTCTCGAGGACTTCGATCGTTACGGAGACGACCTGGCAGCACGTTCGGCGCGGATGTTCGGTTCCGAGGAAGCCGCGGAGGGGATGACGGCGTTCCTACAGAAGCGGCGCCCGTGGTGGGACATTCGGTGAGAGGGTGTCACCCGAGGCCCTGCGTCATTTTGTGCGGAGCGAATACCGATCCTGCCGATCTCGTCACCGGGCGCCCGGTGCGCGAAACGACCGTCTCCACCCTGCTCGGCGACGCGGTGCTGAAAGTTCGTGGCACGCCCGGGCATCGGGTGGTCTCGATCGCATCGGATCTCGCCGGAGAGAACGGGTTCGAAATCGAAGGCGACTCGGTGCTGCTGGATCTGCCGCCCGATCGCGGCCCGACGTCGTCCGCGCGCTCGTCGCCGACGGCGTGGATGTGTTGTCGGTCGGACCGGCCGAACGCATCCTCGAGGACGTGTTCCTCGAAATGACCACTCGTTCCACACCCACGAAGGGGCGTGACATGTCCGCCTCGACACTCCGCTCGCACTCCGATTCCACCTCACTTGCCGCACGGCACAACACCGTTGCTCGGAGCTTGCGTGCCGAGTTGTACCGGTTGCGTTCGTGGCCGGCGATGTGGACGACGGTCGGCACGTGGTTCCTGCTCGCGATGGTTTTCGGCTACGTATTCCCGTACGTCTCCTACACGACCGGGACGGCCGGGTCCTCCACGGAAGGGGAGCCGAGCGAGGCGTTGCTGTGCAGCGTCCTGCCCGAATCGATCCCCGACGTCCTGGTCCAGGGCACACCATTGTTCGGTGGCGCGCTCGTACTCGTCCTGGGTGCTCTCATCGCCGGGAACGGGTACAGCTGGGGAACGTGGAAGACCGTGTTCACTCACGGCCGTCTGCGCCCGACAATCGGCGCCCTGCTCGCTCTTGCGGTGATCGTTGCCGAGATGGTGGTCGTCACCGCTGTGCTGTGCACGATCGTGTCCGTCTCACTCGCCGCGATCGAAACACAACCGCTCACGATGCCGTCCGCCGGCACATTTCTTCGCTCCGCGGGTACGGCGTACCTCGTGTTCATGATGTGGGGAACGATCGGCTTCGCGCTCGGCACCTACGCCCGCAGTGCGGCGCTGTCGGTCGGCCTGGGTCTGGTATGGATGCTTGTCGTCGAGAATCTGCTGCGAGGCGTCGGCTCCGCGCTGCAGCTCGTCGAGGATATGACGGCCTTCCTGCCGGGGGCCGCCGGATCGCTCGTCGGAGCGGTGACCGGGGGAGGGGACGGCACACCCGGAGTAGTGGACGTGATTTCGGGACCGAGGGCGCTCATGACCGTCACCGCCTACATCGTCGTCGCGGTGGTCACCACAGGGATTCTGGTGCGGAGCCGGGACGTGAACTGACCGCAAAGATTCTGCCGGTGGGATAACCGGAACAGGGTCGGGGTACTCGATCGGGCATGACGACCAGCTCGAGGGGCCCCGGTGATCCGAACCCCGACTACTCGCCGCCCGCGCGACGTAGCGATACTCCGGTACCCCCATCCGGGGCGACACCGGATCCGGACGCTCCCAGCAGGCTGCACCCCGACGTCGCCCGGGGCAAAGGCATCAGAGGCACCCGCACCGGGGCGTTGTGGACCGCGCTGATCGTCGGTGTGTTGATCCTGCTGTTGCTGTTGGTGTTCATCCTGCAGAACCTGGACAGCGTCACCCTCGAACTGTTCGCGTGGGACTTCTCGCTGCCGTTGGGCGTGGCACTGCTGTTCGCTGCGATCGCCGGAGCGGTGATCGTCGGCCTCGCCGGGGGCCTGCGGATCCTGCAGCTCCGCCACGCCGCCAACCGGCAACGCGCACGCACCGTCCGGTAAGACAGATCCCCGACTGCAGTACACCCACGCCGGCCGCTCTTCCTTCGTAGAGTGAAAGATCTCGAGTGGGGAGATCGCCATGGCCGCCACAGGACCGACCAACACCTCTCCTGTGCGCGGCGGGGCGGCGGCCACGATCGGCGTCGAAGAGGAATTCGTCCTGGTCGATCCCCGTACCGGTCGTCCCCTCCCGCGCAGTCTCGACGTGCTCGCGGCCGGACGCACACTCGGCATCGAGCTCGAGGTCGAGCTCTCCCCGTGTCAGGTCGAGACCGCCACCACGGTATGTACACACCCGCAGGACCTACGCGAAGAGCTGCGCCGCTCCCGCGCGACGGCCGCCGACGCCGCAGCGCGCGCAGGATGCCGGCTCGTAGCGGTCGGCACACCGATCTTCGAACCTCCGAGCGGATCGGTCACCGCCACGCCTCGCTACCAACGCATGGCACAGCACTATCGTGGCGTCACCGACGGCGTGATCTGCGGATGCCACGTGCATATCGGTGTCGACGATCGTGACCGTGCGGCCCAGCTCATCAACCATCTGCGCCCATGGCTTCCCGCCCTGCTGGCGCTGACCGCCAACTCGCCGATCACCGACGGCCGGGACACCGGATATGCCAGCTGGCGATACCTGCGGTGGGGGCGCTGGCCGAGCGCGGGACTGCCCCCGCAGTGCGCCTCGGCCGCGGAATACGACGCGGCGGTCGAATCGCTGCTCACCACCGGCACGATCCTGGACCCCCGAATGGTCTATTGGGATGTGCGGATCTCCGCGCATCATCCGACCCTCGAGATCCGCATCGCGGACGTGCCCGCGACCGTCGAGGAGACCGTCACGCTGGCCACCTTGGTGTATGCATTGGTCGCCCAGGCGACGGCATCGATCGAACGCGGCGAGCCGACGCCCTCGGTCGATCAGGAGCTGCTGCGCGCGGCGTGCTGGAGAGCGGCCCGGGACGGTCTGGCCGGGCGCGGTGTCGATCTCGGCTCTGGGCAGTTGGTTCCGGCAGTCGACCTGATCTGGCGACTGCTCGCTCAGGTCCGGCCGATCCTGGAGGAACTCGACGTCTACCGCTCCGTGCACGACACTCTGTCGGGAACCCTGGATCGAGGTAATGGGGCGATCAGGCAGCGTCGCATTCTCGAGCACGGGGGTTCCTTCACCGATGTGGTTGCCGACGCGGCGCGACGCACTGTGGAGGGCTACGGGCCGGATCTGCGTCCGTCATGACCGACACGACAGCCGGGGTGCCGCGCTTGCGGACCGACGCTCATCGGGGAGCAGATCGTCCTAACCTCGGGCCGAGCTCGCACCGTATCGAAAACCGCTGACCCGACACGATCCCGGCAAGATCGTGCTCGATCTCGCGACGGCATTCGCGATCGGTGGGGACTGCCTCGCCGACATCAGCCAACTGCGGACTCACCCGGAGATCTTCGGTGCGGTGGCCTCCGACCCCACCGTCTCCCGCCTGATCAGCGTGTTGGCCGTCGACGCCGACACCGCGCTCGCCGCGATCGACCGGGCCCGCGCCACAGCCCGTCGCCACGCCTGGACCGCCGCCGGTGCGTCGGCTCCCGAGCACGCCATCGACGAAGCGCATCCGCTGGTCCTCGACATCGATGCCACCGAAGGTCACCGCGCATTCCGAGAAGGAACAGGCCGCCCCGACGTTCACGCGAGGCTTCGGTTTCCATCTGCTGTGCGCGTACCTGCTCCATCGAGACGAAGGAACTGTTTCCGGGGCCGTGGACCTCGGCGTCACCCGACCGTGTCGGGCAGTCGACCGTGGATGCACACCGCATCCACGGTCTCCCCACCGAATCCGAAGCTGCTCAGTCCGACACGTGATCCGCGCGAAAGATCGAGGCTAAGCAAGTATTCCTCGGCCTCGTCATTTCTCACGGGTTTGCCACGTGCAGCACGGTCTTGGCATCGGAACGCGCAAGCCGCGGATTTTCGCAGCTCGGAGTAAGTCCTGGGCTCTGCCCCGGTTGTGTGAAATGACAAGTAGATCTGTTGGCGGTTCGAAGGTTTCGAAATAGGATGTGACCCGGATTCATTTGCGCGCCGGAATATTGATGACGCAATACCCGCCGATGGACTCTTGATACCATCCGGCATGCCGCCACAATTGTTGTGACTGGCGACACACGCAGCTCGCCGGTTCATCTACAGCTCCAGGGTCGACGACGCCTTCCTATCCGGGGAGGGACGATCAGCTTCACGCACGCGCGGGCACGATTCGCCTACCGGGCGTCGAACCGTGAGAGCTCTTTCATATGCTTGGCGGTACGCACGCCGTAATCGGCGTCGGTCGCGTACGGTTCCACCGATCCGGACACCGACCGGCGAGTGACGTGCGTCTCGTCTGGGCTGCACCCAACAGCCTGCGACGTGTCAGACGAGCCGGAAAGGCAGAGGAGCGCAGTGAGCACCCCGGAATTGGCACAGTGGAACTCGCAAGAGGCTATTGCGGAAGCAATGATCCCGATCATCGGCGGTCTGCACCGCCGGCATTCGGTCACGATCTTGCTTCACAGCCGCTCCCTCGTGAACAAGTCGGTGATCGGTATTCTGCGGACGCACCGTTTCGCGCGTCAGATCCGCGGCGACGAGCTGTCGGTCGAGGCAACCTTCCCGTTCCTCCAGGCATTGACCGACCTCGACCTGCAGCCGTCGAAGATCGACCTCGGCCTGCTGGTGACGGATTATCAGGCCCAGGGTGCCGGACGATCCATCCCGGATTTCGTCGCTGAGAGCCTCGCGGATCTGGTCGGCGGCGCGCAGACAAGCCCCGCGAAACCGCAGGACGTGGTCCTGTACGGGTTCGGGCGAATCGGCCGGCTCGTCGCCCGTCTGCTCATCGAGAAGGCAGGCTCGGGCAATGGGCTGAACCTGCGTGCTGTGGTGGTCCGTAAGGGAGGTGACGACGACCTGGCCAAGCGTGCCTCTCTGCTGCGTCGCGACTCCGTCCACGGACAGTTCAACGGCACGATCAAGGTCGACACCGAGAACAACGCCTTGGTCGCCAACGGCAATGTCATCAAGTTCATCTACAGCAACGATCCGGAAAGCGTCGACTACACCGAGTACGGCATCGACAAGGCCATCCTGATCGACAACACCGGAATCTGGCGCGACCGCGACGGTCTGTCGAAGCATCTCCGCCCCGGTATCGCCAAGGTGGTGCTCACCGCACCGGGTAAGGGTGATCTCCCGAACATCGTGCACGGTGTCAACCACCGCGACCTCGACCCGGACGAGACGATCGTGTCGTGCGCGTCCTGCACCACCAATGCCATCGTTCCGCCGCTGAAGACCATGGACGACAAATTCGGTGTGGTGCGTGGTCACGTCGAGACGGTGCACTCGTTCACAAACGACCAGAACCTGCTGGACAACTACCACAAGGCCGACCGTCGCGGACGTTCCGCGCCGTTCAACCTGGTGCTCACCGAGACCGGCGCCGCTTCGGCGGTCGCGAAGGCGCTTCCCGATCTGAAGGCGAAGATCACCGGCAACTCGATCCGCGTTCCTACGCCGGATGTGTCCGTCGCGATCCTTCACCTTCAGCTGACTCGTGAGACCACCAAGGAAGAGGTGCTCGAGCACCTGCACCAGGAGTCGCTCACCGGTGCGCTGCGCCGCAACCTCGACTACACCTCGGCCACCGACGCAGTGTCGAGCGACTTCATCGGCTCGCGCGCGGCGTGCATCATCGACGCCAATGCAGCGATCGTGGATGGCGACACCGCCATCCTCTACGTCTGGTACGACAACGAGTTCGGTTACTCGTGCCAGGTGGTGCGAACGGTCCAGTACCTGTCGGGTGTGGAATACCCCGTCTATCCCGTCACGGAAGCCGGCCCCGTGGAGCACGTCGAGGAACCTGCCGCTGCACAGGCATAACAGTCCTGCGCAGACTGCAGTAACGACAGTCTGCTAGGGACTCGCCGACGAGGGAACCCATCCTTACCTGAGGATGGGTTCCCTTTTGCGTTGGGCCATTGGTGGCGTCGAGGAGGAGTAGCGGCCGTCGAAACTCGGGGGAGGTTGTGTGCGGTTCCGGCGAAGAACACGCACACAACCTCCCCCGAGTTCGTCACTCTGGAACTGATGCACACCGCGCGGTCGGCGAACTCTCCGGCCCGACTCGGTCAGGGCTGGTAGTCGGGGTACTTCGTGTGCAGCTGGAAGTACCCCGTCACGTTCTCGCGGAGCCAGTCCTTGCCGTCCTCGGGTGTGCGACCGTCGCAGATCGCGTCGCCTTCGATGCAGACTCGTTCGACGTGGATCTCACCGAAGTCGTTCCGGCCGCCGCCGAGCGTCACACCGGGAGCGACGGGACCCGGGAACAGGGTCTCGACGCCGCGGTCGTCGCGGGGGTCGGAATAGAGGACGCCCGAGATCCGTTCGGGGGGAACGGACCCGTCGGCTGCGATCTCGGCGAGAACATCGCCCGCGATCGAGGCGCCCTGCGAGTAGCCGAGCACCAACAGGTCCGAGTCGGGGCAGGTGCTGTGTCGGACGGTGATGGTCTGGCGGAGTCGCTGATGCCCGATCTGCTTCGACCTGTCGTAGGCGATGGTGCCGTCGTCGTCGATGCCGTCGAAATCGTCGTGCGAGCCGGTCCCGGGCAGCGGCACGACCACTGCGGGGTAGCGGATGTGCTCGACCACGGTGCCGGGAGCCTCGAACCGAGCGGAGATCTTCGCCAAGGGGGATTCCGGATCGATCGAATCGAGGGTCTCGAAGCCGCGGGTTCCGTCGACGGCGAGCACGTACCGTTCGGGGCAATTGCGGACCGGGTCAGCGGACGCGGAACCGACCGGACCCGCGACGCTCAGACCTGCGGTGAGCAGACCTGCGGCGAGCACGCCGACGGTGCGTGTGCGTCTGCGATCGATCCGGGACATGCGCGATTCTCCTCGTGTGCCCCCGACAGACAATAACTGAGGTCGATGATATCGATGTCCCGTTTGTTCGTCATGTTAAGGATGCGTGCTTCTCGGTGATCGTGGTCACCCCCGACCGGTGACTCCGGTGGCATGTCCGTCAGGGCTGGTCGGCCGGGATGCGGGCGGCCAGCTCGGTGATGAAGCCGGCGATCTCGTCGGGGTTCTCTTCGGCCATGAAGTGGCCGCTGGTGGTGCCCTGGTAGGTGAGATCGGGTGCCCACGCCTGCCAGAGGGCCGAGGCGTCGAAGCCCAGTTGCGAGCCCCAGTCCTGGGAGATGACCGCGACGGGCATGGTGAGCCGAGCCCCGCGTTCGCGGTCGGCGAGGTCCATGTCGAGATCGATGCCGGCGGTGGCGCGGTAGTCGGCCACGATCGAGTCGACAGAGTTGATCGAGCTGGTGACGTAGTGATCGCGCTCCTCGGGCGTGAAGGTGGTTCCGGTGGGGTCCCACGCATCGAGGAACGAGCCGAAGAATTCCGGGGCGACAGCGGCGATCATCTTCTCGGGCATCCCTGCGGGCTGGGCCATGAGGTAGAGATGCCAGGCAACCTTGGCGTTCACGCCCTGAAGTACGGCCCAGGTGTCCATCGTGGGAAGGACGTCGAGGATGCCGAGGTAGTCGACGGCGTCGGGGTGGTCGAGTCCCGCACGGACGGCGACGAGCGCACCGCGGTCGTGACCGACGAGCCCGAAGTGGTCGAAACCGATCTCGCGGGCGACCGCGACGATGTCGTTCGCCATGGTGCGCTTGGAATACGACTCGGGATTGTCGGCCGGGGGTTGGTCGCTGGCGCCGTAGCCGCGCAGGTCGGGGACGATCACGGTGTGGTCGTCAGCGAGTGTGTGGGCGACGTGGCGCCACATGTAGTGGGTCTGCGGGAAACCGTGCAGCAGGACGACGGCCGGACCTTGCCCGCCGATGGCGACGTTGAGCTTCACGCCGCCGTCCCCGGTGATCGTGCGGTAGGTGAAGTCCTCGATGGTGCAGCGGGTCATGGGGTCTCCGTAGTCGTAGTCGTGGTGGAGGTTTCGGGGTGGCCGGAGAAGATCCCGGCGGGCAGGTCCGTTCGGCCGGCGGACGCGGTGAGCGCGGGAATGATGACGGTGTCGACGAGGGCTTCGAGGTAGGTGTCGTCGACGGTGAGACCGTTCGCTCGTCGCAGGAGCAGGACGGTTCCCACGACCTCCTCGTATGCGAATGATTGAGCGTCCGAAGGGAGTTCGCCTCGTGCAACGGCATCGTCGAGGACCGCCTGGGGGAGACGTGCGCCTGTCGGGCCGACGGTCTCCTCGATGGCGTCGCACAACTCCGGGTCTTCGAGTCCCGCGTGGAGCAGCATGAAGGCGGCGTTGCTGTCGGTTGCGGACATGGTGAGGCTGAGGCGTTGCGCAAGCATCAGCAGATCGTCGCGGAGTGTGTCGCCGCGCCGGAGTGGGACTGCCGAGGGATGCGCAGGGGCGTCCTTCACTGCTGCGAGCACCATGTCGCGCTTGGACGGCCATCGTCGATACAGCGTTGCCTTCGACGCCTGGCAACGTCGAGCGACTGCTTCGAACGTCAGGCCCTCGTAGCCTTGTTCGGCCAGTAGTTCGAGAACGGTGGTGGTGATCCGACGCTCGAGTTCGGCGTCGCGTGGACGTCCGCGTTGCGCAGGCGGCTCATTCAGATACGACACGTGCCGTATCGTAAACCAGGCGGCCGCTGTTCGGCGAACTGCAGGGTCGACACCCCCTCATTCTGGTCACGGTCGATTGTGATGCACTGTTTTGTTGTCGGCATAACGGACATCGGCGAGGAGATCGGTATGGGATCGAGGTATCACCATCTGGCGTTCGGCCCGGAGGCGGTCGCTCGCCAGGAAGCTGCGGGCAGCATCGTTGCCTATGGTGCCGACCTCGACGAACCCGACCGAGGGCCTCAGCCGTTGGGCGACCGGGAACTCGCTCTCGTACGCGAGAGCTTCCAGTTCCACATGGCGACGGTGACCCCGAGCGGATGGCCCTATGTCCAGTACCGCAGCGGACCCGTCGGGTTCCTGCACCACCTCGGTGGGCAGACGATCGGGTTTGCGGATCACCGAGGCAATCAACAATTCGTCTCGGTCGGGAACATCGCGGACAACGGGAGGGTCGCGCTGTTCCTCGCCGACTTTCCGCTGAAGAGGCGGTTGAAGGTCTTCGGTACTGCGCGGGTGGTCGATGCGGACGACGACCCGCAGCTTCTCGACCGGCTGCGCGATCTCGGTGACGGTCGGAGAATCTCGGCGCGATGTGAGCGAAGCATCGTCATCGATGTCGAGGCCTTCGACTGGAACTGCTCACGGAGCTTGATCCCGCAGTACACCGACGAAGCGGTCCGCGCCCGGATCCGTCCCTACATCGACGAGATCAACGACCTCCGAGCCGAAGTGGATTCTCTTCGGGCACAGCTGAAGGCGGTGGGGGAGAACTGACGGCCGCCGAGGGGCGCGCGTGCAGGCTCAATCCCGGCCGAGCTGTCCGACAACCAGATGCAGTGCCGCCGTGGTGGTGAGAGTCCGGACCCGTTCGCGGTCTCCGGGGAAGCGGCGGGTGACCGTGTACGTCGGCCGTCCCTCGATCGCGACGCCGAAGCACACCGTGCCCACCGGCTTGGCCTCGGTTCCCCCGTCGGGGCCGGCGACCCCGGTGGTGGAGACCGCGACGTCGACCTTCAGGCGCCGTCGGGCACCCTCGGCCATGGCTGCGGCAACCTGCTCGCTCACCGCCCCGTGTTCCGCGATCATCTCGGCTGGTACGTCGGTCAGATCGGACTTCGCGTCGTTGGAGTACGAGACGACGCCACCCATGACATAGGCCGACGACCCGGGACGGTCGGTGAGCCGCGCGGCGACGAGTCCGCCGGTGCATGACTCCGCAGTCGCGATCGTGCGGCCGTCGAGGGCGGCGATCAGCTGGTCGTCGATGGTGGAACCGTCGGTCGAGAAGATCTGGCGTCCATGGTGTTCGGTGAGGACGTCGAGAAGGCGATGGTAGATGTCCGCGTCACCGGAGGCGACTCGCGTCACCATGTCGAGTTCGCCGTGTCGGAGGCAGGTGGTGATCTCGAGGCGTTCGAGGCCGGCGATCTCTGATTCGGCCCGGCGCAGCGTCTCGGCGAGTTGTGCCTCGTGCAATCCGTAGGCGCGCACGGTGTGCTGCTGCAGGTCGTCGGCTCGCGCCAACACGTCGGCGACCGCGGGGGAGGCGACCGCGCTCGGCCACATCGCCTGCAGCTCACCGGGCGGGCCGGGCAGGATGACGATGGTCGGTACCGGCCGTTCGCCGGCGACCGCGGGGATGACCACGCCCGGCGCTGTACCGGTGGGCGGCAGGGCGGTGGCACCGGCGGGCACGTGCGCCTGCTTCCGGATCCCGATACGCGTCGGTCCGGTGTCGAGATCGGGGGTGTCCGGGCGGAACCGGCGGATGACACCTGCGATGTGTTCTTCGAGTTCGGGGTCGAGCAGCAGTTCGCGATCGCAGTACTCGGCGACGGTGGGGACGGTGAGGTCGTCGGCGGTGGGACCGAGACCCCCGCTGGTGACGATGAGATCGACGCCCTGCTCGGTGAGGAACCGTAACTGTGCGGTCAGGTCGGCGGGCCGGTCACCGCAGATCGTGATGTGGGCGACGTCGACGCCGAGTTTCAGGAGTTGGTCGGACAACCATGGTCCGTTCAGGTCGGAGATCCTCCCCGTCAGCACTTCGGTCCCGGTCACGATGATTCCTGCACGCACGCTCACGGAGCCGAGCCTAGTCGGCGACGATCATCGTGGACGCCTCACTGCCTTGTTGCGACGGTCTGCGAGGCGGGCGAGCTCACGAAGCATGCCGGGAGCCCGGCGCGCCATGGTCAATACTGCCCGGTCCGAGACGGTCGGGCGTGGTGGCAGCGCAGGCTGTGCAAGACGGGCCCCGACCGTCGCCCTGAACACCTGGACCTGACCGGGCACACCTTTGAGCCGATGCCTGCCCAGGTCGGTGAAATCGAAATCTCCGCCGACCGCAAGCTCGCGCACCGCCTGTGAGCATCGCACCTCGCCAGGCCCGGAGGAGGCAGCGATCCGCGCTCCGATATGGACCGTCATTCCGGTCAACCCGGGACCGGCGCGGGTCACCGACCCGACATGCACGCCGGAGCGCACAGAAAATCCGAGAGTCGATGTCGATCGGATGATCCGGTGCGCGCACTGCAGTGCGGCCACTGGACCGTCGAAGACACTGAGGGTCCCATCGCCCGCGATGCCCACCAGCGTGCCTCCGCCGGCCTCGACCTCCGCACGCACGAGTCGGTCGTGCGCGCCCAGCAACCTCGCGAACCGGTTGTCACCGACCTCCGCGAGCAGGTCGGTGGAGCGGACGACATCGGTGAACAGAACCGCGCCCAGGAACCGATCGGCCTCGACCGGATGGTCCGTGCCGCTGACGAGTTCCTCCACGTGGTCGAGAACAGGAATCAGCACTTCACCCAGGGTTGCGCCGAGGGCGATCGGTGGCAGCTCGTAGAAGCGGCCGTTCGGAATCTGCGCGGCCATCCTGCGGCCGGCCTCTCGAGCGAACAGAGTGTCCGGCTGATGCAACACCTTCGTCGGGCATTGGATTGCCGGCAGAATCAAGGAGTAGTTCGCGCGGAGAGCCCACTCGAGATGTTTCTGGGCAGTTCTCGGTGTGGCGGAGCAGCGTTCGAGCAGCGCCATGATCCGTCGATTGTGTGAGACATCGAGGGTCGGGTGCGCCAGGGACGTGAGCTTCCCTTGACCCCAGCATGCGTACGCATCCCGATACGACTCGACGAACCGGTCTCGCTCGTCAGCAGTCCATCCCGGTGGCGGATCACCGTCGGACAGCAGGGTATCGGACCAGGGTTCGGCGAGGACCAGCCCGGAAACGCGGTCGGGGTGCCGAGCGGCTACCAGGGCAAGGGGCCCGCAGGTGCTGGCCGCGCCGACGAGCGTGGCGCGATCGACCTCGGCGTCGTCGAGCACCGCGACGACGTCGTCGGCCTGCTCCTCGAGCGTGGGGACGTGCTCGACGGGATCGGACAGTCCGAATCCGCGTCGCTGGAAGAACAGCGAACGCGCGAAGCGGGCACAACGTTCGAAGTTGTAGTGGAAGTGCGGATCGGTCCACATCAGATCCGGATGCATCATGTCTTCGAAGAACCACGCGATCGGATGTGGCCCCTCACCCACGATCTGATACGCCAGTGCGGCGCCGTCGCGCTGGATGTACCGCGTCACGGGCGGATCCATGGGAACAACGATAGGCGCCGGTCGACAGCGCGGCGAGTGTCGGCTGTCGAAACCGACCGGCGACGGAAACCGGCCTCTATCGTGAGGTTGCTGAGGAAAGCGTGGTCTTCACGGCGCGTCTCGCATGAGACGGGTGGACGCCGGAGCAGGGGTGTGCTGCTTTCTGTGGTCGCTGCAGCGCTGCTCCTGGGTGTCTTCGCATCAGGGTGCGCTTCGATGCGCGGCGGGGTGGAAGGCGATTTCGGTCGGGCAGCGCAGCAGATCGGTTCGGCGGCGGTCTCGGCTCAGCTGAGCCTGCAGGTTTCGCCGACGGTCACAACACCACCGCCGCCACGGACACCGCCCTGTCGGACATGCTCGAAGAGGTCGACCAGGCCGTCTCGGCAACCGCGGATCGAGAGGTGGACACCCCCGGCCAGGGAACCCTGCGCGCCGAGGTCCTGCAGGCGGCGAACACGGTTAGATGAAAAGTCTCTTCGCCGTCGCTCTCAGAATCCTCACCGCGATCGGGGGATTTCTCGACATTGGTGATCTGGTCACCAATGCCGTGGTGGGCGCGCGTTTCGGGTTGTCCTGGGTGGTGCCGGTAAGCGTGCTGGGAATCTGTGTCTTCCGCAGATGTCCGGCCGCGTCGCTGCGGTCAGCGGCCGAGCCACTTTCGAGATCATTCGCGAACGTCTCGGGCCGCGCATGGCAGTGGCGAATCTGAGCGCGTCGTTTCTGATCAACCTGTCGACGTGGACCGCCGAGGTCGGTGGTATCGCGCTGGCGTTGCAGTTGGCGAGCAGTGTGAACCCGAAGATGTGGATTCCGGTAGCCGCCCTGGCGGTGTGGCTGGTGATCTGGCGGGTGAAGTTCTCGGTGATGGAGAACGTCACCGGGGTGGTCGGACTGTGCCGGTCATGTTCGCAGTGGCGGTGTTCCTTCTCGGCCCGGACTGGGGGCAGCTCGCGAACCAGGTGTTCACTCCATCCCTGGTGGACAGCGAAAAACTGGCGGCATATCGGTATTACGCGATCGCGTTGTTCGGTGCGGCGAGGACTCCGTACGAGGTGTTCTTCTTCTCCTCCGGAGCGGTGGAAGAGAAGTGGACGGTGCGGGATCTCGCGAAGTCCCGGCTCAACGTTCTGGTCGGATTTCCCCGCGGCGGCATCCTCTCGGTGGCCATCGCCGCACTGTCGGCGATCGTGCTGATGCCCCCTACTCGTCCGGTTGTATCGGCCAGTGGGGGAGTGCCGTCGCCGGAGGTCGTCGGGATTCTCCTCTCGCCTCGCCGGCGCGCCGCTGACCGATCACGCCGCGGCCTCGACGATGCTGGGCAGAGTTACCACGCTCCGGCGGCGGCACGTCGCTGCTGCCGACGCCCGCCTTTTCCGTCGTGACGTCGCCTTGCCGGTATCCGCTGCGCACGTCGACGCAACGCCAGCTCGTGCTGCAAACGCTCCGCAGACAGCTTGCCCGGACCGTGAATGCTCGTGCCGTCCGGCCGTTCGATCGTGGTGGCCATCGCCGTGTTTCTCCTCGAGGATCTCGAAATTCGCCAGCGTCCAGTAGTACTCCTCGACAAGTGCTGGGGCAATGGAATTTACGCCATTCTGCTGAGCACGAATGAACACCAGGCGATCACGAGTGACGGCGTTGTGTCCGCTGCCGTGGACCAACAGCACTTCCGGCCCCCGGCCACCGAAATCGAGTCCCGACAGCACGCCGTCGTCGACGGGCACTTCGATACGGGTTCCCGACACCATCACCATCCCTCGCCGTCGATAGCTCGGCGAGACTGTCTACCGCAGAACGTTACCTACCCCTCATGAGACAACCGATCCATCCGATCGGTCGACGGAATTCGGCCGAGCGCCTTTGCATCGGATCTCAGGCCGCAGTCGGCGCGCGACACCCGCACCGCACGGCACGCCCCTGCTCGTCATCGGGAAGCCACCCGTACTCGTCGCAGTCGTCGCACTTCGGGTGGAGGACACGGGGCGTCGGCAGCGACCGCCACAACGGCAACCATCCGTGCGCCAGTCGCATCGGATTGCCCGGTCTGTGCACGGATTTCGCTGCCGCAACCAGAGCCGGCACGCCGTGTGTGGCGACGAGTGCTTCGATCGCCGCTGCCGCATCGGGTTTGAGGTAGACGAAGGTCGCGGTGAGCCCGGCCTTCCTGCAGGCTGCCGTAAGCTCGACCACCGCCGGACCGAGCGGTGTCTTCGCGACGCGCGGTGTGCGGTTGGTTTCCGTCCTTGGTGTATCGGTACTTGAAAGAGCGCCTGGGTCTGCGATGTCCGCGCTGCCGCGGGTCGGATTCTCAGGCGCCGGGTCGGTGGCGGGACGTTCGTAGATGGTCTGGATGGTGATCCATTGGCCGAGCTCGTTCTGGATCTTCTCGCGTACCAGGTAGCCGAGGTCGGCGAGCTCGCGCAGAGCGGATCGGATCGCGTCGCGACCTTCCTTCGGTGACTGTGCCGCGATCGAGTCGGCGCGGGTGCGCCAGTCGTCGGGCTTGGACAGCAACCAGACGAGCACACCCCGCGCGCGGAAGGACAGCCGCTCGTCGGTGATGACGGCGTTGCTGAGGACGGTGAAGTTGGCGGCAAGGCGCGGTCCACGACGCACCCCGCCGGCCAGGGTATTCTGACCCACGTTCGACTCCTGTTCAGTCGGACATCCGGCCCGTCGGGAGCTGCAACTCCTGGCGGGCCTTATTCGATTGTGGCCGCGCGGATCGGCGGCGTGCTGGCATCGTGCCACCGTCTGTACAAGGCGCGCAAGGAATCGAGCGGAGGGTGCTCGAGTTTCGGTGTTCTCGACCTCGCTGAGCGGGGTCCGGAACACCGAAGTTTCATCGGCGCTAGGGGGAAGCTTCGAACCGCGCCTCGACGTCGGCGGTGAGGGTGACGCGGTCGGGTTCGAAGACGAGCTCGGGTTCGGCGGACTCGGGTGCGTTCATCGCATCCGAGCGCAGCATCGCGGTGCGCATCATCGGAGCGCCGCCTGCGTGCACGGGTGAGGGCTGGGAGCCGAGCATGCCCGGATCGGCGATGGCCACCGCACGAACGGTGTCGAGACCCAATGACGTCGTGTATGCCTTCGCCTTGTCGAGGGCGTTGCGGACGGCGAGGTCGCGGACCTGCGCGAGTCGCTTCTTCCGGGCCTTGCGGGTGATCCACCACTGGAGATCGGCGACGGTGACCACCTCGAGTTCGGCGACCCGTTCGACGAACGCACCCACAGCGTCGAACTCGTGGAAGGTGACGGTGATCGACGCCGACGAGTTGTACACCCACGGCCGGTTCTTGCCCTCGCGGTTGAACGGGCGCCGCCGGCTGTGGCGTACCCGATCGAAGGTCCACCGCTTCACCGGGCTCGGGGTGCGCTTGCGAAGTTCGGTGACGAGATCGGTGATGGTGGCGACGGCCGCGGTCACCGGTTCGGCGGCCTGCTTGCGCGAGGAGCCGTCGGCGTGCACCCGCAACACCACTGTGCACCGGTTGGGTGCGACGGTGCGCTCGGCGTGCCCGGTGACGGTGATCGTGACGGGAGGCTGGGTCATGCGCACGAGTGTGCCAGCGCGAGCCGTCCCCGTCGGGCAGACGGCACGTGCCACGGTCGGAACCGTCGAATCCGACCTTCCGGGCGTCGCATTCGTGCCACTCTGAAGTTGTCAGAAGTGAGAGGTGTGACTGGTGGGACGACTGGGTATCTGAGTTGTGTCGAACTAGCCAGTGTTCATGAAAGGACTGCACATGCTCGGACTCGGAATCCTCGGTTGGATCATCATCGGTGGTCTCGCCGGTTGGATCGGCAGCAAGATCATGGGCACCGACGCCCAGCAGGGCATTCTCCTCAACATCGTCGTCGGCGTCATCGGCGGCTTGATCGGTGGTTTCCTGCTGAAGGTCTTCGGCGTGGATGTCGAAGGCGGCGGACTGATCTTCAGCTTCCTGACCTGCCTCCTCGGCGCGGTCATCCTGCTGTTCCTCGTCAAGGCCGTCACCGGCCGAGGCGTGCGCCGCTGACCGCTCTGCGTCAACGAGGTCCCGGATCCACACGGATCCGGGACCTCGTTCATGTCGGGGGTCGGCTCGTCAGACCAGTTGATCGCGAAACCAACGTGGGTCGGGATTGGTATGCGACACGTCGCCGACGAACACCGTCGGCACCGTCTCGTTCCCGCCGTTGACTTCCCGGACCCGAGCGGCCGCAGCGGGATCCCGCCAGATGTTCACCCAGATCGCGCGACGCGCGCGAGTGCGCAGGGTGGCGCGCAACCGGATGCAGAACGTACACCCCGGACGCCAGTACACCACCGGAACGCCGCGGGTTGCGGCGTCGCGACGGGCGGTCGCGTCGTCGACGTGATGGGGGAAGAACAGGGGAGAGGTGACCCACGCAAAGACGAGGAGCAGTACTGCCGTCACCACCGAGGTCACGTCGAACGCGCCAGTGAGCAGAACGACCGCCGCGACGGCCACCATCGCTGCGGAGAGGATCCAGGTTCGCCACACGCGTGCGAGCCTATCGCCCGGGCGGGAGGCAGAAGCCGCTTCATCCGCCGGCCTGCAGTCGTCTCGGAACGGGACGCGTCGCAGGCTCGAAGCTCCCGGTCACCCCGCCCGACCAGCCGGTCTGCCGCCGGGCAAGGTGGCGCGATAGCGTATTAGGTCATGGTCGTCACCGAGAGTTCACCTCCTGTATCCCCGCGGTTGGTCCGCTCGATGTTCATCCCTGCAGTAGGGGTGGCGCTCGTGCTGACTCTTCTCGCGGCGGCGACGGTACCGATGCGCGACCGCCTGTATCTGTCCGTCGCTCAGACCGTCGAGGGGTCCTTCCTCGGACCGCTCGCAGGTCTCGTCGCGGACAAGGGGCTGCTCGTCCTGGTCGCCTTCACCGGTGTGCTCGCGGCGTGGCTGTGGCGGAACGATCGACGCAGCTTCGGCACCCTCGCCGTCGGCGGTATCGGTGTCGTGGGTGCCTACCTGTCGAGTGAACTCGTCAAGCTCGTGGTGACGGAGCCGCGACCGTGTCGCGCACTCGGGATCGAGACGGTGCTGGAATGCCCCGAGGTGGGTGACTGGTCCTGGCCGTCGAACCACTCCGTCATCGCGGCGTCGTTCGCCACGGCGTGTGTCCTCGCGGCTCCGCGTCTGATCTGGCTGGTCGCTCCGCTCGCGGCGGTGCTCGCCTTCTCCCGGGTGACGGTGGGGGTGCACTACGTCCACGACGTGCTGTCGGGCATGGCGCTCGGCGTGTTGATGGTCGCGCTGGTCGTCGTGGTGCTTCTGCCGTTCGCGTCGCGGCTTCCGATCCTGTCGCGCGAGGCACCGGCCGCCCCGCCCATCGGATAGGCGAACTGGATACGGCACACCGAATCCGGCTGTCGGCAGAGCGAATCTGCAGGCAGCCGGATTTTTGTTGGCAAGTCGGACGGGGCGCGACCGCCTCGAAGCTGTCGCGGTCGTGCTCATGGTGGGCTTCATGCTGCTGTTGAGCCCTGTCGCCGGCGTCGTCATCGTTGTCGACCTCCGCGTTCGGGGTACTCGATGCGCATGAAGGATCGGGCCTGGGATCTCGCATACGCCGCCGGTTGGTGGACGGTATGCGCGCTACCGGAAAAGCCGGCGAGGCGCCTGTTCGAGATGGCTGCGGATCGAGCGGCCCGAAACGGCGGGCCGATCCAATTACGACGCAACCTCGCTCGGGTGTTGTCCACCTCTCCCTCTGAGGTGCCCGACGAACTCGTGCGCGCGAGTCTACGTTCGTACGCGCGGTATTGGTGCGAAGCGTTCCGGTTGCCGTCGATGGATCCCCTACGGCTGGCCGAGACCATCGACTCCGCGGCCACCGGTCTCGAACACATCCACGAGGCCGTCGCGCGTGGGCGCGGCGCAGTGCTGGCGCTTCCGCACAGCGGGAACTGGGACCTGGCGGGAGTGTGGATCGTACAGCGGATCGGCACACCGACCGTCGTCGCCGAGCGACTGCAACCGGAATCGTTGTTCCGCCGCTTCGTCCGGTTCCGGGAAGGCCTGGGTTTCGAGATCATCCCGCTCACCGGTGGCACAGTTCCACCGTTCGAACAGCTGACCGCCCGGATCCGGGAGGGACGGTTCGTCGGACTCCTCGGTGAGCGTGACCTGACCGGAGCGGGCGTGCCGGTAACCTTCTTCGGCGAACCGGCCTGCATGCCTGCCGGCCCGGCCAAGCTCGCGATCGATACGGGTGCGCCGCTGCTGCCGGTGCACTGCTGGTTCACTCCGGGCGGGTGGGGGTTCCACATCGACGCCCCGATCGACACCGCAGGCGGCGTAGAAGCCACGACCCAGTTACTGGCCGACCGGTTCGCCGCCGGTATCGCCGCGCATCCCGCCGACTGGCACATGCTGCAATCGGTGTGGACGGCCGACCGGCGGGACCGCACACAGACACCCGGCAGACAGTGACGACGTCGGTTTCCGCGGCAGGCCTCGTGGACCGTCAGAAGAAGTCGGCAGAGGTGATCTCGGCGCGGAAGAACTCGCCGTCCGTGCCGGTGCCCGTGTCCCAGCTCGCGCGGATCCGTGAGGCGATGGTCATGCCACCGAACCGGTGTTCGGCCTCGACCGCGACGATGAACGGATAACGGCCGAACTCGTGATTGTCGGGGTTGCCCCACCGCAGCATCCGCACCCCGCACAACGCCCCGTCCTCGGCGACATCCAGACGCACGGTTTCCTTGCGGCCGGCCACCGTCCAGGTCGCCGCGGCGACGAATTCGTCGCCGCGCCACCGTGCGAGGGGAAACGACGTCGGCACGAAGATGCTCTCCCCGGCCAGGCGGCCGGCCGCGCTGTCGCTGACATCAGGGCCGTCCGCGGACATCACCGGAATGATTCCCCCTATCCGCCAACGCATCTCGCCACAACCGTCGGTGAAGCGGTCGTACCCCGACACTGATACCGGGCCGATCCGAGTGGTCGCAGCCCACACGAATCCCGACGTCGGGGCGAGGAGTTGGACAGCGGTGAACGGTCGCCAGGATCCGAGCCGGATCTGCCCGGACATCTCGAGTCGTGCGGCTGCGGCCATCGGCGTGCCCTCGGCCACCGCATGGTTGATCCAACGCCGCGCAGCAGGCGGCAGGGGTTCGGTCAGGGCCGGGACGAACCGCTCACCGGTGCCCCTGATCTCGGACAGAGCACGCCAGTGTGCGCCGACATGATGAGCGGCGCGCGGAATAATCGGTGCACGGCCCATGCGCACGAATCCTCCACCGGTCGATTCGGCCGTTCACGATGCTTCGCTCGGACTCGATGCTTCATCGATGGGGTGGGCCGATACTCGCTGATTCGAGCAAATTATGCCTGGGCACCGTGTCCTTGCCGACGGAATCGTCGATCATCGCGTTATAGGTGACCCTGCCGAGTCGGTCGGCGGTGACGTCCCTGGGTACCCGGTCGCCGGGACGGAAGAGGTACACATGAGCGTAACGAGTAGAGGACGGTGCCGACGCGGGGGTTCGGTTCGATGTTGACGGCCCTGTGGTACGGACTGGGGACCGCCGTGCCCTTGTTCCTCGGAGCTGCGATCGGCCTGCTCTACAACCTGCCCCGCCCGGTGCTCGCGGGGTTGATGGCCTTCGGCGCCGGTGCCATGGTGGCGGCGGTCTCCACAGAACTGTTCGCCCCGGCCTTCGCCGACCAGGGGTTGTGGGCGGCCGGCGGGGCCTTGATGCTGGGAACCGTCGTCTATGTCGTTGCCGATCGCGTGATCGAGAACATGCTCGGCCCTGCAGCCCTGGGTTGGGCGCTGATGCTCGGGGCCCTCCTCGACGGCGTTCCGGAGAATGCTGCGTTGGGGACCACTCTCGCAGCCGGCAGCGGTGGAATCGTGTTGCTGGTGGCCGTGGCGGTTGGCAACATCCCCGAGGCGGTGGCGGGTGCGGCGTCGATGCGGTCGGCTCTGTCGCATCGCTCTGCTCTGCTCATCTGGGGCGTGACGGCCGTTCTGCTGGTGGCGGTGGTTGTGGTGGTCACTGCGTTCGCCGATTCTCTGCCGGAAGCGGGAATTCCGCTGATCCAGGCATTCGCCGGAGGCGCCACCATTGCGGTGATCGCCGACTCGTTGATGCCGGAAGCCTATCGAGAAGGCGGATGGTGGGTCGGTATCTGCACTTCGCTGGGATTCCTGGTCGCCTTCGCTCTCGGTGCATGAGAAGCCCACCCTCATCGGATCCGGCCGAAAGTTCGGACCCCCGATACTCTTCAGAACGGATTTGCCGTTGACCCAACGAGATCCGCAACGGAATTGATGACGCGGGTCGGGCGGTAGGGGAACCGCTCGACGGACTCGCGGGTCGAAATGCCGGTCAGGACCAGCAGTGTCTGCAGACCGGCCTCGAGGCCGCAGACGATGTCGGTGTCCATGCGATCACCGATCATCAGCGTGTGTGCGGAGTGCGCACCGATCGCACGCAGGGCCGACCGCATCATCAGGGCGTTCGGCTTGCCCACGAAATACGGCTCACGGCCGGTCGCGCGGGTGATGAGCGCTGCGACTGCCCCGGTGGCAGGAAGCGAACCCTCTCGTGACGGGCCGGTCGGGTCCGGATTGGTCGCGATGAACCGGGCGCCGCGTTCGACCAGTCGGATCGCGGTGGTGATCGCCTCGAAGGAATACGTGCGTGTCTCACCGAGGACGACGTAGTCCGGGTCGCTGTCCGTGAGGACGTAGCCGATGTCGTGCAGCGCGGTGGTCAATCCGGATTCACCCACCACGTAAGCGCTGCCACCGGGACGTTGATTGGCGAGGAACGTCGCCGTCGCCAGCGCGGAGGTCCAGATCGATCTCTCGGGCACGTCGAGGCCGGAGCGCAGCAGGCGCGCCCGCAGGTCTCGGGGTGTGCGGATGGAATTGTTGGTGAGCACCATGAACGGCGTACCGGTGTCGCGGAGCTCGGTCAGGAACGCGTCGGCACCGGGGATCAGGTGATCCTCGTGCACGAGAACACCATCCATGTCCATCAGGTAGTTCCAGACCGGCGCGGATGTGGGTTCTTCGCTCATTCTCCGAGTGTGTCACCTACTGTTCCGGCCGGCAGCCGATACAAGGCGATCACCCGCCGAGGTTCGCGACGGTCGAGCCGAGCACGCCCGCCTGTAGCTCCAGGTCGCTCTCGTCGTGGTCCCGATCCTGCGGTAGCTGCTTGCGGAGGTCTTCCCTGGTGACCACGAGGAACGCTCGGTTCTCATCCGTGAGCTCCTGACCTCCGACCACGCGGAAGCGTCCCTCCTCCAGAACGAGTGCGGGGTCATCGAGCGTCGAATCGAGGAGTTCTCGAAGGTCGGTGGCGGTCAAGTTGGTGGGCACATGTCCTCCTGCACTTGCTGTTCTTTCGAACCTGTCGGTGTCTTCCGGAGGTACCCGGTGGAGCGGTGGCCGAACCCGGTGGTATTCGGTCGCCGGGGCGGGTCGGCCACATCCGTGCGGGAAGCGCATCCGGTGGCGAAGGCTCGCGTGGCGGAGCGCGCCGACTCGCATTACGAAATGTGAAGGGATCGGGTGCGTTCGGTCGCCTCTCGGCGAAAGGCGCAACACGGCTCCAGTCGAACGGAACTTCCGTGAAGGCAAAGGGTTGAGCCCGGGGGACACGAATATGCACCCGATCCGCCCAGCACAACGCGACCAGATCCCCGTCTATTCCCCGCGGGAGGTAAGCGCGTGCGGAAGCCGATTGCGTGCGCGACAGGCTGTGACGAACGATACGCCGGTTGTTGCTTCAACCGGCGTACGCTCGACACCACTCATGTACACAGACTTCGCCACACTCGGCGGAACTCTCATCTGGTTCGCCGCCCTCATCGCTCTCACCCACATCCTCGGCCACACCCTCTGATCTCCGGACCTGGTCGGCACCCCCTAGTCCTGAGATCTCCGCAGGACGCCCAGCAGGTGTTCCTCACCCCACGTCGGCAATCACGAGTAGCGTGGGCGGTACGGGCATCTTGCCCGACACTTTCTCGCCTTGACACGCGACATCGTGAAACAGGCGGAAGAGGCTGCATTTCATGGCCGAATCGATCGAAATCTTGATCAAGGCCCTTGGAGATCTACGAAGACCGCCGAGCGGACGGCACGATCTCGGTGAAGCACTGCGTGCGGTGACCACGGCCGTCGCGGTGACGATCGCCGGGGTCGAGTGCGCCGACATCGTGCTCATCGGCAAGGACACATTCGAGGCGCACGGAGTGGCGTCGTCATCGTCCCGGGAACTCGGTCGGATCCAACGCGACGCCGGTGGTCCCTGCATCGACGCTGCCGGGGTCACGAGCGTGGTCTACAGCAGCGACCTGCGGTCCGAGAGACGGTGGCCGCAGTTCACCGAGGAAGCCCTGCTGGTCGGGGTCGGCAGTGTGTTGTCCTTCCAACTCACACCCGAACCGATATCGCCGGTTCGCTGAACCTGTTCGCATCGAAGCCGCAGACTTTCGACGGTGCAGCGGTTGCGCTGGGCATCGCATTGGCGGCGCAGGCGGCGTCCGAGCTCACGGCTGCACGCGCGGAGCTGCATCTGCGCTCGGCGTTGGCCACCCGAGACGCCATCGGCCAGGCCAAAGGTGTTCTGATCCAGCGCTGCGACGTCGACACCGCCCGCGCGTTCGTGATGCTGCGGACACTGTCGCAGGATCTCAACGTCGCCGTCGCTCGAATTGCCGAGCGAATCATCGAGGACCACACCGCTTCTCTGTGATCGTTTGTCCGATCACGCACAGTCCGTCCGTCGGGCGGTCCACAGCGGTTCCCTCGAGAGCGATGTAGGCACAAGAGGTGCATTCGACTGCCTACGAACCGTGGGGGTGTCTATCGCCCTCGAGTGCTGCGACGACGCTTCTGGCATGCGAAACCCATGCAGCGACCGTCGCGCCGGTGCTCCGAAGCGGGAGTTGAGCCAGACGCAAGGTCGAGGTGCAGAGGCCTTCCGGATCACGTACGGGGAAGACGAGGGACCCGACATCGTAGAGGCCGTCGGGATCGAGTTCTCGGACGCGATAGTCGACGTCCGACCCGGGGATCACGGTCCGGATGTCACGTTCCTCCACGGGTGTGAGCAGGCTCGATTCGTAGCGTCGTGTCGCTTCGCGCATCGTCTCGTAGGCGGTGAGGCCTTCTCGAGGAAGAAGGGAAAGCGCGTATCCGTGGGCGCGTACGAAACCGAGTCGCCGGCGGTAGACCCGCTTGGTGTCCTCGTCGATTCCGATGGCCCTGGACAGCCATCGTTCCTGTTCCTCCTCGGACAGGTCGAAGACGATACTGTCGCCGATCGGCGGCACGATCGGGATACGTCGTGCGAGTCCGTTCGTTTGTTCCACGCCGGGGCCGAAGGCCGACAGCACTCGGGCCATCTCGTCCCGGCCGATCGTCGTGTAGAGCGTGACCTCGCAACCGATCGAGTGAGCGAGCGCTTCGACCTCTGGGCGGAGGGATTCCGCCGCGCTGATCGAATCGGTGATTTCGTGCTGCAGCCGAGCCATCAGCGACGTACTCACGAAGCTGCCGTAACCGCCCTGGAAGTAGATCAGAGGCGCCACGGGGTTGGTGACCGCCAGATCGCTCACGGTGCAGAGGACGATCCAATGGTCGCCGGCATCGACCGTGTTCGTCACGCGTGCGTCGATCCAGGCGACCGATTGATCGAGAACCGGGTTGCCGGACGGAGAGGTGAACCACTCGATGCCGTCGAACTTGTTCTCCCAGCGCCGGGCGATCGTGGCGACGAGATCCTCCTGCTCGCCCCCGATGACATTGATGCATATCGACTCGCACCGCCGGAGTTTGTCGAACGTCCGGGACGTCTTCATCGGCATGAACGAGATCAGGGGAGGATCGAGGGACACCGAACTGAAGGTTCCGACGACGAGGGCGAGCAGTTCGCCGTCGGCGGCGCGTCCGGTGATCACTGCAACGCCCGTGGGATAGTGGCCCATCACCTCGCGGAACAGGCCCTTGTCGATACTGACGGTGTCGAGGGACATAAGCACTCCTTGGTCGGAACGACGATCGATCCGGCTCGGTTCAGCCTTTGCGGTGACGCGCCTGGAGGGTGCGTCCAAGGGCTTCGGGGCGGAGGAAGAGGATGCACAGCATGCCGCCGACGAGCAGGACGACACCGGTGATCGTGAAGGCTTGATGTACGCCTACGGCCATGTTGTTCGCCATCTCGGGGGTGAGGGACGTGCCCGAGGGCGGCGAGACGTACCCCGCGCGCGTCATCAGCCATCCGACGAGGGTGGGGGAGATGATTGCGCCGATCGACGCGACACCGCCCAGCGTGGCCATCATGATCGGACGCTGCCGTGCGCCGACCGCGAATGCCAGCGCAGAGGCGGTCATCGGGTAGGCGAGGCTGCAACCTGCGGCGATGCAGAGCAACGCGACGGCGGCGACACCGGAGGCCGCCTGGACCAGGATGAAGCACACACCGGCAACGAGTGCTGCGATACCGAAGGGGATCGCGATGGACCGATGCGCGTTGTATCCCCGCTGCATCAGTCGGTGACCGAGGAATCCGAGGAAGAGAAGCACGAGCGCTCCCAGGATCCAGGGAATCGTGGTGACCGTCCCGACCTGGGGCAACGAAAGTCCGACCACGGTCCCCAGGTACTGGGGCAGCCAGGTGGTCACGAACCCCTGCACCCAGAAGTTCGAACCTCCGCCGATGACCGCCGCGAGGAAAGTCAAGCTCGCGAATGCCCGCCAGAGCGAGACGGCCGGTTGTTTGTCGACATCATCCGTGGCGATTTCGTGAGCGGACTCGGCATCCGCCTCGGGGGCATCCTTGCCGGCGGAATCCTCCTTCCCGTGGCCCGCGTAGGGCCCGTCGCCGGCCAGGATCAACCAGGCGATCACCCAGACCAGACCGACGATACCGAGGACACCGAACGCCCAGCGCCATCCCCAAGCACCGATGACCCAGGCCAGGGCAGGTGCGGCGAGGACCGGACCGAGGGTCGAGCCCGCAGCGACAAGATTGGAGGGAAGCGCGCGACGTCGGGGTTCGAACCAGGAGTGGGCGGAGGTCAGTGACATCGCGGTGGCCGGGCCCTCGGCGCCGCCGAGAACGATGCGGGTGACCAGAAGGATCGCGGCGCCGCCACCGAGCAGCATGGGGAACTGCATCACGGCCCACACGACGCCCATCGTCAGGATGATCCACCGCACCGAGAACCGCGCTGCGAGAAATCCGGTAACGACCGAGACCACGGCGTAGAGGAAGAAGAACGCACTGCCGATGAAACCGAACTCGACGGCCGAGATTCCCAGGTCCGGGATCGCCTCTGACGCAACGAGTCCGAGTATGGCCTTGTCGGCGAACGCGACGATCTGAAAAAGAACGAGGAGCGCAGTGATCAACCAGGCCTTGCGGTTCATTCTGCCGAAGTCGATCTTCTTCGATGCCTTCGGATCGGAAGGATCGATGATCTTGTCCGGCGCCACGGTCGAAGCCATGAGAGGCCGCCTTTCTTGTGGGCTGGGAATGGGGCTGGAGTGAGCGGCGAGTGCTCCGTTGGTGATCGGAAGCCCAACGGTGTGGAAAACCTATGTCGCCTTGCGTCACTCGGGTAGGAGGGAAACCTTTACTGTCGGTACGTCCTATTCCTGGGCAGAATGGGGAGGTCAGCGACTGCAGGAGGATGATGTGAACGCGCCCGTGGTTGACGTGTCCATCGAAGATCAGGTGAGGTCGGTCCGGACCGGTTCGACGACGGCGACGGAACTCGTGTCCCGAGCCAGAACGGCAATCGACGCTCAGGAATCCGTACTGCAGGCGTGGGTGCAATTGTCGAGCACTACTGCCGAGGACGTCGCGACGATCGATGCCGACCGCCGAGACCTGCCTTTGCGAGGGATTTCCGTCGGTGTGAAGGACCTGATCGACGTCGCCGGCATGCCGACCCGTGCGGGATCGCCGGTCACATCCGCCGCGGCAGCTGTCGCGGACGCGCCCTGCGTGGAACGATTGCGTTCGCTCGGCGCCGTCGTCCAAGGTAAGACCGTCACGACCGAGTTCGGTTACTTCCGTCCGGGTCCCACACGCAATCCTCATGCACCCGAGCACACGCCCGGAGGATCGTCGAGCGGGTCCGCCGCCGCGGTCGGTGCTGGCACCGTGCCGTTGGCGCTCGGTACCCAGACCGCGGGTTCCCTGACCCGACCGGCGTCCTATTGCGGCACGGCCGGACTGGTTCTCGCCCACGGCAGTACCGAGATGGCAGGAATTGTCGGCCTGAGCGACTCCCTCGATTCCCTGGGGCTGCTCACCCGCACCGTCGCCGATCTGCGTTACGTCCACGATGCGTTCCTCGGCTCAGCCGCCGCTGTTCAGTCCGGTCTTCCGGAATGTGCGTTCGTCTGGGGCGGAAGCTATCTCGGATATCTCGACCCTCCGATGATCGCTCTGCTGGGCCGTCTTCCGTCTGTTCTGGCCGGACTGGGCCTGCATTCGGAAATGCTCGACTGGGACGACCACGTGCAGACTCTCGCCGAGGACACGCGACGATCATGGCCTTCGAGGCCGCACGCACCCGAGCTCGTGAGTTCGAACGGCAGCGGGACGGTCTGAGCCCGCAGATCCGAGATCTGCTGCAGCAGGGACAGACAATCTCGGTCTCCGACCACACGGCTGCGTTGATCCGACGGGATCGCTCGCGGGAGTTGTTGGGCGAGATACTCGACGGATCATCCCTCATCGTCGGTCCTGCCGCGACCGGACCTGCACCGAAGGGATTGTCGGCGACCGGTTCGCCGATCCTCAGCCGCCCGTGGCAGTTGCTGGGCCTACCCGTGGTGATTGTGCCCGGCGCGCGCACCACTGCGGGACTGCCGCTCGGAATACAGCTCGTCGGCCTGCCGGGTAGGGAGGATGACCTGTTCGAGGTCGGGGAGAGACTCGAAGCAATTCTCCGCGAAAGTCCCCCGCTGGACGAGTGATTCGAAGACCATGCCCCTGATGACGACTGGAGAATTCTTGATGCTGAAACCGCGCCCGGTCAATCACCATCGGATGTTCCTCACCTGCTACGAGGACACCTTCAACTACGGATGGCATCACGTCGACTTGTTCGTCCACGACGAGTACGGACGCGAGGTCAACTGGGTGCATTGGACCGTGGAGGCGGATGGACCGGAAGCGGCCGACGTATCGGTCCGTCGTGAAGAACCCCTGCTCCGCCGCACCACCGACTGGGAGCCGAAGACAAGCGCAGTCGGGGCTCCGTACTGGACTGCCGAAGCAGCGTGGGATGCGGACAGCTGACATGGCCGAGCATGTGACCGGCAACGATGCGCCGGCGTCCGAGGCCACCGTGTACGTCGTCGACGACGATCCAGCGTTGTGCGATTCCGTCGACTGGATTCTGGAGAGCATCGGCATCCGACCGGTCATCTGCCACAGTGCCGATGTCTTCCTCGATGTCTACGACGGCACGCATCCCGCTTGCATCGTGCTCGATGTGCGCATGCCGGGCATGAGCGGCACGAGGTTGCAGGAGCGGATCAACGAGTTCGCGCCGCATGTGGTGATCATCTTCGTTTCGGCGCACGGCGACATCAGGATGTCCGTCTCGACGCTGCAGAAGGGCGCCATGGATTTCCTGGAGAAGCCGTACGATCCGCAACGGCTGCTCGACGCGGTCCAGTCCGGCGTCGAGCGCGCTCGGACGCGTTTCACGGAGCATGCTGCACGCGTAGCGCTGCGGGAGAAACTCCAGGGGCTGACGCCGCGTGAGCGGCAGATCCTGGCCTTGGTCGTCGAAGGCCTGCCGAGCCAGAATATCGCCCGCAAGCTGGGGATGAGCGTGAAGACCGTCGATGTCCATCGGGCTCGGATCAAGAGCAAGACCGACTCCGACAGCATCGGCACCTTCGTTCGGGACCTCCTCCGCTACGGCGTAGAGGTCCCGAACGAAGCCTGACCACGGTCGATCAGTAGTAGTCGAGGACGAGTCGCTGCCCTCTCGTGCGCGACACGCACACTGCCATGACTTCCCCGGATTCTCTCTCGGCACGGGTGAGCACGTTGTCGCGGTGTTCGGGCGAACCCTCCAGGACCTGCATGATGCACGTTCCGCAGATGCCTTCCTGGCAGGAGGTGTCGACGTCGCAACCGTTGTCCTGGAGGACCTCGACGATGCTCTTATCGGCCGGAATCCGATAGGTCTCTCCGTCCAGCTCAACTTCGAATGCGGCGTTCGCCGACGCGTCGGGTTGCTCCGAGGCGTGGAAGTTCTCGAGGTGGATGGCGTCGGGGGAGACGTGCTCACGCGCGACGGCAAAGACCTTGTCCATGAACCCGGCCGGTCCGCACGTATAGATGTGAGTGTGTGGAGGCAATTCGGCCAATTCGTCCTTCAGGACATGCTCCTGGGCCTCGCGCGTCACTCCGAGATGCTGATGTAGCTTGTCCGGGCAGCGGTCGTTCAGCAGCGGCAGGAATGCCGCTTCGGATTCGGTGCGGGCGAAGTAGTGCAGTTCGAAGCTGATGCCGTGAACGTCCATGTAGCGGGCCATACTCAGCATCGGAGTGATGCCGATGCCGGCGGCGACGAGCACGTGGTGCTGTGCCTCTTCGGCGATGGCGATCAGGTTCCGAGGTGTGCTGATGCGGAGGGTGTCGCCGACAGAGAGTTCGTGCAGGGCAGCGGATCCACCGCGTGAGTTCGCCTCCTTCTTGACGGCGAAGACGAACGAGTCCGGTGCGTCCGGGGTGCTGCACAGCGAGTACTGACGTGTGATCGCTGTCGGGCCCTCGACGTCGATGTGTGCGCCAGGCAGGTACGGACCCAGCGGTGACCCGTCCGCCTTCACGAGCGTGATCGACTTGACGGTCGGTGTTTCCTGGGTGATGTCGGAGACGATGACGTCGATGAGTGTCATGTCAGGTTCTCCTCGTGTAGCGACGGGTGCGGGCCGATAGGGATGGAACGCTCAGCGCAGATACAGGCCGCCGTTGATGTCCCAGCAGGCACCGGTGACGAAGAAAGCGTCGTCGGAGATCAACAGCGCGACGGTGTCAGCGACGAACGATGCACTGCCGAGTCGCCCGACCGGAATACCGGCAACGATGCCGTCGAGTTTGTCGGCCGGAACCGTCTTGCGGACGACCGGCAGATCGTGTGGGCCCGGGGAGATCGCGTTGACCGTCACGCCTCGCGCGGCGAGTTCCCGCGCGAAGATCTTGGTGGCGGTCAGGATCGCACCCTTCGACGCCGCGTAGTGCCCGCCGGTGGCGGTGCCGCCGTTCTGGCCCGCGAGCGAAGCCATGTTGACGATGCGACCGAATCCCTTGTCGGCCATCGCCGCTCCGAACACCTGACAGCCGAAGAAGACGCTGTTGACGTTCGTGGTGAGCACATCCGTGAACTCGTCTTCACCGAGTGTCATCAGGTCGGCCGCGCGGGTGACCGCGGCGTTGTTGACGACGATGGTGGGCGTGCCCCACAGGTCTTCACAGACTGCGAGGCCTTCCTCGAAGGCCGCCTTGCGGCCGACGTCCAACTCGATGCCGCGGGCTGTGGACCCGTCGGGGGACAGTTCCGCCGCGAGGGCGTCGACCGCGGCGGTGTCGAGGTCGGCGAGGAGCACCCGCCGGCCGTCGGTATGCAGTTTACGGGCGATGGCGGTGCCCATTCCGCCGGCGGCTCCGGTGACGACCGCGATACCCGGGGCATGAGGATTCATGGCGGCCTCTCAGAGCAGATAGCCGGACGCACTGACCGCGTCCTCACTGTCGATCAGACGGATCACCTTGAGCGCGATCCTGTCGTCGCCCTCGTCGTCGAACACGATCGTGTGCGTCAGATCCGCGCCGAGGGTCAAGAACTCGTTGCGTTTGAAGGCATTGACGATCTGCGCCGAGCGGAGGGTGACCGAGGTATCGGTGCGCTCCTGCACGGTGAAGCGGGAGATCACGCGGACGGTGCGTGCTGCGGCGACCGCGGACGGCGAGTAACCCTGGAGCATGCGTTGGACGCGCAGTCGGCGCATCCGTGCATCGTCGTAGACCATGTTGAGCGAGGACGCGAAGTCATCCGTGTCCGGGTCGATGGGGATCACGTAGATGCCATCATCGGTGTACATCTGTTCCCAGGACTTGTAGTCCTTCGCGTCGAGGGCTTCGGCCTCCTTCCACACCAGTTCTATGGCACGCAACACGCGGGGATCGGTCAGGCTCAGGTCAGTCATCGCTCATCAGCTTCTTCCACATTGCGTAGGCCTCGCGCATTCCTGTCTCGTCGGTGACATGTGAAGTGGGCCAACCTTCTTCGGTGAGGTATTCGCGCCCCTCGCCGCGGTTGACGAGGATGGGCATGTCGGGATTGCCACCGGCGCCGATCTGGACCCGGGTCCAACCCTCCGCATCGTCGGGGCTGCCGAAGCCGAACGGGCCCTGGAAGTGCTCGTGAATACGCAGACGCTCCCGGTTGACGGATTCAGGGCCGCCGTCCATGCCGATGGCCATGTGCCAGATCTCGGTCTCGTCGACGGAGATGGGAATCAAGACCCGGAAGAACGACGAGGACATCGCCACATTCGGAAAAGTGTTGAGGTTGAACCCGCAGCCGTGCATCGAGCGCATGTAGCGACGGATCCGCTCCGGACTCTCCCCGGCCTCGGTGAGTTCGTCGACGAGATGCTGGAAGCGTGGCTGGATTTCCTCGGTGCCGTCGTCGATATCGAGGTCGACGTGGGCAGCGGCCATGATCGCGACGCTGTGTCCGTTGCCGAGCGAATGTGTCTCGGCGGCCGGATCGTCCATGAACGACATCATGTCGGCGGTTTCCGCGTCGACGGAGGCCATCCATGACTTGTGCACCATCGGGAAGTGGTAGCCGTCCGTGGTGTTCTCCAGTTGGATCTTCCAGTTGCCTTTGAAGCGGAACTTGTGGACGCCGAGCACCTTGGTCGGCAGTCCGTTGCTCTGCTTGAAGAAACGCTTCATCCAGAGCTTGGCGTCACCGAGGAAATCCTCGAGGGGTTCGGCGTCCTGGTTGAAGGTCGCCCAGACCATGCCCAGGTAGCTCTCGGTGCGCAGCGTCTGGAGGGGGAAGTCCTTCTTGTCGATGACTCCCTCGTAGCCGTCCGGATAGGGGATACCGCGCAATCGACCGTCGAGAGCGTAGGACCAGTTGTGGTACGGGCACGTGAAGCCGTTGGCCTTGCCGCTGCGCTGGTCGCAGACGGTCGCGCCGCGGTGCCGGCAGCGGTTCAGGAGAGTGTTGAAGTTTCCCTTGCGGTCACGAGTGACGATCACCGGCTGATCCCCGACCTGAGTGGTCTTGAACGAACCGGGCTCGGGGATCTCGCTCTCGTGCGCGACCCACACCCACGTGCGGTAGAAGATCTTCTCCATCTCGACACGGAAGATCTCCGGGTCCGTGTAGAGCCGTCCGGCGACCCGATCGGTGCCGACGAGATCCCCGTAATTGTTCTGGATCGAATGTTCGATCGTCGTCATGTGTTTGCTTCCTTCGAACTCGTCACGTGCGGGTATCCGCATCAGTGCAGATGACTCATCGCGTCGATGGGCAGGGGTGCCGCGAACATGCGCTGGGTGCGGAATCGGTGTATGCGGGCCGTGATGTCCGCCGAGCGGGTGATCTCGAAATCGATCTCGAGTCGGGCACACAGCAGTTCGGCCGTGCCGTCCGTGTACAGCGACAGTTGTTGCATGATCCATCGACCGTGAGCAGTGTCGCGCTCGGCCCGGATCCGTTCGCTGCCGAGCAGATGCGTGTTGCGAACGAAATGTTCGGCTGGTGGAAGATATCGAGAGACCAGAGCGACGATGTCCTCGCGCCCGTGAGCGATCCCGAACTTGTCTGTGTACTCCGATCCGATGCCTTCCCAAGTCGCATCGCCGGTGAACAGCGAGCCGATCTGTTCGGGATGCTCCAGGGAACCAGGGACGTCGCACAGGTCCATGTAGCGCATCAGGCATGACCGGGCGGCGTCCTTGACTTCGAGCGCGGAAAGTCGGTCCGACATGTCGGTCACGTCTACACGTCCACGTCGTCCCGAATGGTCAACTCACGACCCATACGAGCTTCGATCTTGAAATACCTCCACAATGCAAACTCACCGATCATGGTGGTGCGTAACAGGTTGCACGCGTTCTTCACTGTCTCCTGGTCTTTGACGTCCGCGAGGACGTAACACGTCCACGGCCACCCATCGGACGGTCCGACCATGTGGGCGTCGTCGTCGAAGGTGCCGATGATGTCGACGCCGTCCATGCGCTTGAGATCGGAGAGCATAGTGGAGATGCCGACCCAGACCGGGCCGATCTCCGCCTTGGGGAGATCGAAGAAGTTCTGGTTGTTGCCGATGCAGAACAAGGTGCGCAATGGTTCGGGCACGACAGGTGTCCTTTCGGTCATGTGAGCCTTGCGGGCTCGCACGGTCGGAGAGGCGATCAGGGGAAGCTGGGGATACCGGAGTCGAGACCGAGCAGAATCGAACCGGCGGCCTCGAACGTGTTGGTCTGCAACATGGCGTGCTGGGCAGGAACGAGCGCATCCTGCAGATATCGCTGGAGAGGATGACTGTCGTAGATCGCGCCGGTGCCGGCGAGATCGAAGGCCGACAGCACCACGGTGCGACCGACATGCGCGGCATGTGTCGCTGCCAAGCGGAGCATCGCCCTGTGTTCGTCGGAGATCGGATCGCCCGCAAGCGCAAGACTCCACACTTCGTCGGTGACCTCGTAGAAGAATGCACGTGCCGACCGCAGATCGGCCTCGGCCCTGGCCAGACCGATCTTGTAGGCGGGACGGTTGCCCTTGGCGGCACCGCCGGTGATGCTGGAGCGCGCTGCACCGACCTCCTGCACGTAGTCGAGGGCACCGCGCGCTGCTCCGAGCGTGACCACCGCGAGCACCTGCGCGGCGTAGGCAAGCATCGGGTAGCGGGTGATCGGTTCGTCGACTTTCGGTGCGCCGCCGCGGACGAAGGTCATCTCCTCGGGCACGAAGAGTTGGTCAGCGCGTATCGAGTGGGAGCCGGTGGCTGCCATGCCCGCCACGTCCCAGTTCTCGACGATCTCGACGTCCGCTGGATTCACCAGCGCGGTGAGAGGCATGCCGTTGGTGTCCGGGCCGCCGGCGAGACCGATCCCGAGGATGTCGGCGCCTCGGCAGCCGCTCGCGAACTGCCACAGCCCGCTGCACAGATAGCCACCGTCGACCTTCTCGGCTTCCTGCATGGGGAACAAGCCGCCGGCGTAGGCGATGTCGGGGCCGTCGGCGTAAATCTTCGCCTGCGTCGCGACCGGGAGAGCGGAGAAGTACACCAGCGACGATCCGAAGCTGGCGACCCAGCCCGTGGCCGGATCGATCGCAGAGATCCGTTCGACGAGGTGCATGAAGGACGACGGCGCCATCGGTTCGCCACCGAACTGTGCCGGCGTGGATGCCCGGTACAGTCCGGCCCGTTTGAGCAATGCGATGTAGTCGGGGGGTACGAAGCGTTGCTGGTCGAACTCGTCGCGCCGGTCGCGGAGCACTTCGAGCGCGTGCTCGAACGCGCGATCCCGCGCCGGACCCGCCGGCGCTGCCTCGATCCGTTCGGTCGTGCTGGGGATGGTCATGCCGTCTCCGTTTCGGTACGTGTTCGCGCTGATGAACACGCTATGGACGAGCCGGTGACGGCGGTATCGGGACTTTCTCCCGAGGCCATAAAGTAATTCCCAATGGCGGTGACGACGTTGCGCGTCGGACGATGGACCGTCCTGCTCCCGGAGGTGTTGATCGATGTTCCCTACCCGACGTGACTTCCAGGCGATGGCGGAGCGAACGCAGACCGGCATCCTGATCCACGAGGCTGCGTCGAAGAACATCCTGTGGGCCAATCCCGCTGCGTGCCGGATGTTCGGTTTCACGCTCGAGGAGTTGCGACCGCTCAAAGCGCACCACATGAGCAGTCAGGAACGTCAGTATCGCCGGGCACTGGGAGTGGCGTGGCTGCAGTCCGCGGTCGTACATGGATCGAGTCGGCGGCAGTGGAAATATCGAACCAAGGACGGAGTGGACTTCCTCACCGACGCCAACGCGTCCCTGGTGCAGTTCCAGGACGGTCCGGTGGTGATGGTCGAGTTCCGCAACATTTCCGAGGAGGTGGAGATCCAGCAGGAACTCAGCTGGGTGTCGCAGTCGTTGCAGCGGATCATGACGCACACCTCGGCCGGCATCCTGGTGCTCGACGACGGCAACTGCATCGACGACATCTCACCACTCGCGGCGCGGTTGTTCGGCTCGACCACCGAACGGTTGATGGGGGCCCACCTCGAGGACCTGGGTCGATGCGATCCGTCGCTGGATTCCGAGCAGGTGGTGTCGAAGCTGGCGTCGGGCACCGGATCGGTGAAGATCCGGCAGAAGATCGAGAGGCCGGACGGCCGCGTCACCTGGCTCGCCGGTGAGCTCGAGGACGTGGTGCACGACGGCATGGTCTCGCGGGTGCTCGTGATCCGGGACGTGACCGACCGCGTCGAGTTGGAGCAGCGCCACGAATACCAGGTAGCGAACCTGCAGTATCTGAGCCGCTACAACGCGATGGGTGACATGGCGATGATCCTGGCCCATGAACTCGGGCAACCGCTGGCGGCGTCGTCGAACTACCTGCGTGGTCTCCAAAGGCGCGTTGCCGGTGGCACTCTCGACCGCGATCAACTCTCCTACGGTCTGGACATGGCGGAGAAGCAGTTGAGCCGTGCTGCGGAGATCGTGGCGTCGGTCAAACGGTATGTGCGGCGCATCGAATCGACGTCGTCGGCCATCGATCTCAACGACGTGATGGAGGAGAGCCTGTATTTCGTTCGGTTGCGCGCGGCTGAACGGGGCGTGCGGGTGGTGGTCGATCGGACCGTCGAGAGCTTGCCTGTGCAGGGGGAGAGCGTGTTGATCGGTCAGGTCATCATCAATCTGTGCTTCAACGCGATCGACGAGATTGTCCTGCCCACAACGGAGACGAAGGAATTGAGGGTCACGACCTGCCGCGATGGGGACTGGGCATGCATCCGGGTGGCCGACGAGGGCCGAGGCATGGAACGAGCCCCGCGAAATCAACTCGTCTCAGGGGCGTTCTCTGCGAAGCAGGACGGCTCCGGGCTCGGCTTGATCGTGTCGGAGCACATCGTCGAGCGTCACGGCGGCGACATCGAGTTCTCTCCGAACGAGCCGCAGGGAACCGAGGTTCGTCTGCGGCTTCCGATCGCCGGTGGCACGCGGTTGGTAGGTGTGTAGCGCCGTTCCTAGATCGCGACAAGCACCGGTTTGCCACGCGTTCTTCAGTCCAGACAGAACTCGTTGCCTTCGATGTCCTGCATGACGATGCAGGACTCGTCGACGCCATCGGCGTGCAGAACCTTCACCTGCGCAGCGCCGAGCGCCACCAGTCGGTCGGACTCCGCTTGCAGAGCAGACAGTCGCTCGTCACCCTCCAAGTCTGTGCCGACGCGCACATCGAGATGCACCCGATTCTCCACAACCTTCTCCTCGGATACCCGCTGGAAGTGCAACCGCGGACCGGCGCCGGTCGGATCGGCGCACACGAACGCGCGGCCCTGCGACTCTGCGGGCAGGCTTGCGTCGTAGTCGGTCCATGGCGCGAACCCGTCGGGTGGCGTGGGCACCTCGTAGCCGAGAACCTCGCACCAGAAATACGCGAGTCGCTCGGGTTCGACGGGATCGAAGGTGACCTGTACCTGCCTGACCGACGCCATGCGGGTCACCCTAGGGAGCAGCATCGGACCGAGCAACCGCATTCTCGGACGCGAAATCGCACTCGGTCGTCGAATCCGAAGGGTGATGGTGAGCCTCGGTTGTCACCATCACGGGTGTGGACACCGGAAACCGACGTACGTCTTTGCAGTCTCAGCGCTCGTTCACCGGGTAGGCGAGGGTCTCGCGAGTCAGATGGAACAAGCCGGGCAGCAAGAGCGCAACAACTACTACCACGACCACCTTGTCCATGGTCGGCAGGAGCATGATCGCCAGACTCGGAGCTCCGACGACCAGCCCGACGACCGCAACATTTCGGCCGGTTTTCAACCGGGTACGCCCCGTGGCCGAGAGCGGGCCCTCGGATCGGCGCACGACACTTCGATGAGCCCGGTACACCACCGAGGCCCCCCATCCGAACGCAACCACAACCACGATCGACACCGCCAGCAGCAGCGCAGTCACTTCGAATCCTCCACGTGTCGTCGGTTGGTAGAAGACCGTCCGTAGGCTCCGTAACCGCGCGTTCCATTACAGGCTCGCAACAGAGTTACAACAGTCTTCTCCGACGCTCGAGAAACGAACAGACACCCTGTTCGCCCGAGAGGATGCTGGATCATCCGAGTTACACGGCTGCACTACATCTCGTTGCGCGATCCTCCACGAGCCCCAGGGGGAGCTCATGAACACCGGCAGCGGCTCGCGCGACGTTCCACCACCTCGGCAGCGTGACGCCGCCGTACGAACCGATCGCCTCAGGGAGACGGAATGTCAGTCGTAGAACCATCGAAGAGTTCGAGGACCCGTAAGCACCATGACGGCGCCGACTTCCACGCTGAGAAGAGCGAATACCTCGAAAAACGTTCACTTCGTAGAGGAACCGCAGGGTGGGTGCTCCTTGCGGGACTCGGTGTCAGTTACGTCATCTCCGGTGACTACGCCGGATGGAACAACGGACTCGCCGAAGGTGGGTTCGGCGGCCTGCTCATCGCCGGCGTGGTCATCGCGGGCATGTACTTCGCGATGGTGCTCGGGATGGCCGAGTTGTCGTCGGCGCTCCCAGCTGCCGGCGGTGGATACACCTTCGCGCGTCGCGCGCTCGGTCCCTGGGGCGGATTCGCCACCGGCACGGCAATTTTCATCGAGTACGCGATCGCACCTGCAGCCATCGCGACGTTCATCGGCAGCTACGTCGAATCCTTGAACATCTTCGGGATCACCGACGGATGGTGGATCTACCTTGCTGTCTACGCGATCTTCATAGGCATCCACCTCACCGGTGCGGGCGAAGCGCTCAAGTCGATGTTCGTCATCACCGCCATCGCTCTCGTCGGACTCGTGATCTTCGCGATCTCTGCGTGGGGACTGTTCGAGTCCGCGAATCTCACGGACATCGCGCCGACCGATGCTGTCGGCGCCTCGGGTTTCCTGCCGTTCGGCTACTTCGGTATCTGGGCCGCGGTCCCGTTCGCGATCTGGTTCTTCCTGGCGATCGAGGGCGTTCCTCTCGCTGCGGAGGAAGCGCGTGAGCCGGAGAAGAACGTGCCGCGCGGCATCATCTCCAGCATGCTGGTGCTCTTGCTGACCGGAGCGACCGTGCTGTTCCTGGCGACCGGTGCGTTGGGCGCCGAGGGGTTGTCGACCTCGGGCAACCCGCTCGTCGAGGCGCTGGGTGACGGGACAGCGGCGAAGGTCGTCAACTACATCGGGCTCGCCGGGTTGATCGCCAGCTTCTTCTCCATCATGTACGCGTACTCGCGGCAGACTTTCGCGCTGTCCCGCGCCGGCTACCTGCCGACGAGCCTGTCGGTGACGAATTCGCGCAAGGCGCCGATGCTCGCATTGATCGTGCCCGGTGTGATCGGCTTCGTCCTGTCGCTGACCGGTGAGGGCGCGATGCTTCTCAACATGGCGGTCTTCGGTGCCGCCGTGAGTTATGTACTCATGATGGTCAGCCACATCGTGCTGCGCGTGCGCGAACCCGAGATGCGGCGTCCGTACCGCACACCCGGTGGAATCGTCACGACATCGTTCGCGCTGGTGATCGCTGCGGCCGCTGTGGTGGCCACCTTCCTCGTCGATCCTGTTGCGGCTCTGTGGACGTTCGCCGCGTTCGCTGCATTCATGGCCTACTTCGGTCTCTACAGCCGCCACCACCTCGTCGCGAACTCCCCGGACGAGGAGTTCGCGGCTCTAGCGAAGGCGGAGGAAGAGCTGGGGTGACGACCTGCGGCCGATTGCGCGGCCGTCCGCTCACACCGCGCGGACCGAGGTGGGTTCGTAGACCATGACCGAAGCCGTCGGCGCTCCACGGCAGGTCAATCGGCACGGGGGAGTGCGATGGGCCTGCAGTTCGACGTCGACACGCTCCGGGTGCGGTGCACGACCGGCGAGCCGGACCCGCCAGCGATCACCCTCGCGCACACTCTCGGCGATCACGTAATCGCTGCGCCCGGCTGGACCGAAGCGTCGGAGCGTGGCGGCGAGCGCGGCCTGCTGAGGCGGAGACATATCGGTGTAGCCGCGTAGATGGTGGTGGTGGATCCGGTCGAAGAAGTGTTCCTCGATCGTGAGGACGGACGATTCGGCGTCGAGACTGCCGTAGTAGACACCGTCGGGTACGACGACGACGTTGGCTGCGAACCGGTCTCCGCCTACGTGCGAGCATTCCCAGACCTGATCGGGCCAGCGCTCGGCCAGAGCGCGCGCGACCGGCCGTCCACGCACGGCGCAGCACGGATCGTGGTGACCGTGAGAGCAGACCAAGAGGACGGAGAGACCGCCGAGGTCGCCGGGAGTCTCGAGGGCGGTGACGATCTGTGTCAGATCCTCCTCGCGATCCCACGTTCCCCATTGCTGACGCACCGTGCCCGAGGTCTCGCGGCGGAGCACCGCCCACTGGTCGTGTCCTCCGCGGCGACGACGGCCCGGGCGCTTGACCAGCAGTATGCGTGCGCGGGCCGCCTGCGCGGCGGAGAACACGGCCGTCTTGGCCGCGGCGTCGAGATCGAGCCCCTCGAACCCGTTCACCGGCCATCTGCCCCGATATTCGACGAGGATCCAGACGAATCCGCGCGGGGCCGTGCCGGCCATCGGATCACCCCGCTGTCGGGCACTGTCTGCGCAGAAGAAGCGTTCGGCTGAGGCCACAGTGCACCGTCACTGTTCCGCGGGGACGAGGATCCCTGCGCGCAACAGCCGTTCGACCAGGTCGGTCCCGAGGGTTTTCGTCGGGTGGGATCCGCCGTCGAGCAGGCGCGTGACAGACGGCAGTTCATCGTCCGCCACGGCGACACGACCGACGCGCGTGACCAGGTGTGAACCTTCCAGACGCGCATACAGCGCGCTGCGGAGTTTCACCGTGGTGTCGGGGCCGAGATCGTGGACGGCGGCGAATTGGGCGAGCGGCCCCAGCGGTGCCGGACGCGCCTGCTCCCGCCGGGCACGGTGGAACAGGGAGGTGACCTCCGCCTCGGCCAGTGCGGCGATGAGATGCTCACGGACAGCAGTGATCTCGTCATCCGGATCGTCGATGCCCATGGGTAGTGCACCGCGCATCTCAGGATCGTCGCCGAGCGCAGCGAGTGCTGCCCGGGTCAGATGCTCGGCGAGTGCATGACGCGTCCACGTGTGGACGCCGACGGTGAGGTGGATGGAGATCTCGCCTCGCGCCTCGGCGGCATGGATCCAACCGCGCGGCAGATAGAGGCAGTCGCCGGGTTCGAGCACCGTGTCGATGCACGCCGGCTCCGCCGCGGCTCGGGCGACAGCGGCGCGGTGATCGGTCCAGGGCTGATTGCGCAGCGGCGCCGGGTGGACGGGCTCGTGGATCACCCACCTCTTGGTTCCCTCGATCTGCACGACGAAGACGTCGTGGACGTCGTAGTGGTGGCGGAACCCCTGGTTCCGAGGTGGAGTGATGTACGCGTTGACCTGGACGGGATGTCCGAGTTCATCGCTCAGAGCGGTGCCGAACTGCGAGATCGGTTCCCACGTGCGGTGCAGTGCCTGCAGGACGAGGGTGGCACCGTCGGCGAGGTTGCGCCAAAGCATCGTGTCGTCGAGTTGGTCGGAGATGGTCGCTCCGACACCGCCGGGGGAGGTGAACGACGAGTCCGGCAGTGTCGTCCCGTCCTTGGCGACGCGAAGAAAGGGCGTGCGAAGTCCTCGGCGCGAGATGAGTTCATCGACTGCCTCGACGGAGAACAGGTCGGTGAATGTGCCGGCGCGACGCGTCAGCAGTGGTGCACGCCCCCAGATTTCGGACGCGAACTTCTCCCGACCGATGTCGATCAGGCGTGTTTCCAGGACTCCGGCGTCCGCTTCGACGCCGGAGTCCTGGATGCGATATGAGGAGTCCTCACCCTCAACTGCCTCCGTCGGCTCCGCCATCGGCACCTCCATCAGCCCCGCCGTCGGCTCCACCATCGGCCCCGCCGTCGCCACCGCTGTCGGCGCCCCCGTCGGCACCTCCGTCGGCGCCGCCATCGTGAACGCCCGGGACGCCGACTGCACCGCCGTCCGCCGGGCCTTCCTGGCCTTCGTCCTTGTTCGGATCCTGCTGTGGGTCGGTCATGATTCCTCCCGAGGAAAAAGGCTTGGGAACAGCGGCGTTACCGGCTCCTGGAGCCTGCAGCGGTATATCGTTCGGCCGTTGTCAGCTTATCCGGGCGCATCGGCGGCCACGTCGATTCCGGGATCATCGAACCGTTGTCCCAGTCGTTGTACCCCGCGCACTCGCAGGCGCGGCGCTGCGAAGAAGAAAAGTCGACGCGTTGCTCGCCGATAATCGGGTACAGGAGAGTATGGCTGACGAGAATCCCGACGCGTCCAAGTTCGACCCGCAGAACCCTGATCCCGCGAACACTCCTGGCCTCGAACCCGGAGGCGGGGTGGCGCCCGGAGATACTCCGCCCGCCGAGACTGCTGTGGGCGGTCCGCAACACGAACCGCCGCAGCGCCGCAGTGCCGGGGCCCTCATCGCCATCGCGATCGTGGTGATCGTGGTCCTGGTGGTGGCCGTCGGTCTGATCATCCGAGCAGTCGGGCTGTTCTGAGCGCGCGACGAAACGAAGGTGAAGAGGTAGCGGAAAAGCGAACTGCCTCGCGGTAGTAGAGAGGGGCGTGGACCGGTCGCATCACGCCACGAAGGCGATAGCACGCCGCCGTATCAGTCGACTCGATGCGACGGCGGGTTCGATCGGTCCTCGAGAACGCCATAGCGATCATGTCGGTCAGCGTCGTGACAAGACCGTCATGGTCGTCCGAGAGCGAAGTGATCGCCCCGGCGTCGGAGTCCCTGCTCATCTGCGCTGCCAGTTGACCGTCGAGATCGGTGACCAGCGACATCCACCGAGCGTCGAGCTTGTCGTCGTAGTTGACTGCCTGCAAACCGGCGACCATCACGCGGTCGCGCTCGACCCAGGCGCGATAGGACGTGCCGAAGAGCCGGTCGAAATTGTCGGCGTGGGACTCGTCGGCGCGGCGGTGGTAGCCGCCGATGCGGTCGGCCCAGTCGTCCCATGCTCTGCCGACCAGTTCGCCGAGGACCTCGTCCTTGGATTCGAAATAGAAGTAGAAGTTCGGTCGCTTGATTCCCGCAGCTTCGGTGATGTCTTTGACCGAGATGTCCACGGCCGGCATCTCGCGCAGGCACCGCTCGAATGAACCATCCCGGGTTTGATGCAGACCTTCATTCTTGGGAAGGTAAGCCGCATGCCGAAGAAGTACCCCGACGAGGTTCGCGGGAAGGCGAACACCGGGATGCTCACCCGGTGAGGAAGGAAGACACCGTGATGACACGCCTCGTGCTCGACACCGTGGCGACAACTGCCGCCGGAACCTCTCGGTCATCCACTCGATCGCATCGACCCGACCTGATCAGCGGACCAGAACAGCACGGATTGTCCTCGACGTTCCGCACGCAGTCCGAGTGAGGCCGAGGCGACCGGCGGCCACTTCGATGGTTCAGGTGCCCTGGCGGGGCATTGTGCACGAACGTCCGGGTGCGCCGGGGTCCGGCTCGTAGCCATGGCGTTCATTGGTGTCGGGTCAGTCTCAGGCACGCGATGCGACGGCCGTCGAGTTCGCTCACTGTCAGACGATGTCCGTCGATGGAGAGGCTTTCACCGACGCGCGGGAGGTGCTGCAGGCGGTGCAGGACGAAGCCGGCAACGGTGTCGTAGGGTCCCTCGGGCAAGGAAATGCCGGTAGCCCGGTTGAAGTCCTCGACATGGAGCCAGCCGTCGATCTGGTCGTGCAAGGATTGCCGTTGGCGGGGCGACTCGGACACAGGCGGGTCGCCGGCAGGGTCGAATTCGTCGCCGATCTCGCCGACGATCTCTTCGACGATGTCCTCGATCGTCACGATGCCGGCGGTGCCGCCGTATTCGTCGATCACCACGGCGATCTGGGCGTTGTCGCGTCGCATGACCGTCAGCGCAGCCAGGGCCGGTTTGGAACCGGGCAGGGCCAGGATCGGACGGCACAGGTCACTGACCCGGTCGGGTCCGGTCTCGGGGTCGGCGAGGAGCAGATCGCGCAGGTGCACGAATCCGACCACATGATCGACGGTGCCGGCCGCAACGGGGAAACGACTGTGCGCCGTGTTCAGGGCGATGGTGCGAGCTGCCGGGATCGAGGTGTCGGCGTCGAGGAAGTCCACGTCGGTGCGGGGCCGCATCACCTCGGTCAGGCACCGTGCTCCGGCGTCGAAGACTTCGGTGAGCACACTGCGTTCGTCGGTGGGAAGAGCATCGTGGCCCACCAGCATGTCGCGGAGTTCATCGTGGGTGATCTCTTCGTTCTTACGGGACGGATCGGCGCCGAGCAGGCGCACCAAGGTGTCGGTGGAGACCGACAACAGCCAGATCATCGGGCGCATGAGGGTGGCGAAGCGATCCAGCGCGGGGGCGGTGGCCACAGCCGTGCCGGTGGCGCGTTGCAGGGCGATGCGTTTGGGGACCAGCTCGCCCAGCACCAGGGACAGATAGGCGATGACCAAGGTGGTGCCGATCAGGGCCGCGGCGTTGGCGACACTGTGTTCGAGGCCCCAGCGTTGCAACGTCGGAGCAAGGTCGGGATAGGCAGTGCTGATGCCACGACCATGGCCACCGCCCCGCACACCGCCCCCGCCGCCAGCCATCGCCAGCGCACGTTCCGTCCGGTGAACTCTCCCGTTCGCGGCAGCAGGCCGGTCATGGCATCAGCGCTTCGTCGACCCGTTCGCACGCAGCGAGCATCGAGTAGGGCTCGGCGCGGTCAGTGGTCGTCGTAGTGATCGTCGTGCGCGGCGTGCCGATGCCCGTCGTGGATGTAGTCGACGTGATCGCCGTGTGGGACAGCGATATGCCCGCATCCGTCAGTGTGCGTGTGGTCGTGGCCCAGATGTTCGCGGTGGCCGATGACCGGACTCCCTTTGTTCTCGCGTCCCATCCCGTACTCATTCTCGCATCCCGGACCCCAGCCGGACCCGGTCCGCCATCGGGACAGTGACACGCTCCCACGCTCCGGCGGGGCGTTTCGCCGCGTTCGGTAGCGGCAAGGTCGATGCCATCCCGATCGGACAGACCGGCGATACGCACTGCTCGGGGTCATCGTCCGAGGTTGCTCGGTGGATGTGATCCGGGAGAAAACGTGGGATCGTCGATACATCCAGATTCACGACCGCCACGCCGGCGGATCGGTGCAGGAGCGACGATGGATGCTGTACGCGTTCTCGTGACCCGGTGGTGGCGCGCGTCGCCGTGCAATCCCAACCCCCTGATGCGCGGCTACGACCGCGCCGCGAACCTCACGGTGGTCCTGGCGATCGTGTTTGTGGCGTGGATGGTGCCGATCGCCGCCGCGGTCGGCACCATCGACTACGCCCATACCCGAGCCGAGGCCGATCGTGCCCGCACTGAGCTGCACCAGGTGAGTGCGGTTCTGCTCGACGGTCCGCGGTCGGCTGATGCCACCGCCGATGCCATGCTCGCACCACCCGCCCCCATGCGGCGGTCGACGACACCACCGGAGATCCGATCGGACTCGACGACCTCGACACCCGCATCCGGTGGCTACTGGACCTGATCACCGGCGCCGAAACCGAACTACTCACCAGGCTGTGGCACCCCACCACATTCGACACCCTCTCCACCGGCCGCGACCGCGACGGCCTGGCATGTAGGTGGCAGGAAGTATCAGGGTTACGTAGACGCTGATGACCATGCCGTGGGTAGCGCTTTTCACCGTCCGATCGACAGATCCGACCGTCGATGCCCAGTAGATTGCGGGTGTCGCTGCGACGCTCGGATACCCTCACCGACCGTCCCGACTTCGCTCTGGTCGGGGTGTTGCGGGTCCCGGAGGAACAGACCAGCCCGGGCCGGGCGATCGTGCGCCGCATCGGTTACGCCCTGGCCGCGCTGACCGCGGCGGTGATCGTGGTGTATCTGGATCGGGACGGCTACCGCGACGTACAGGACAACCCCGTTGCCGCTGTTGGATTGCGTCTACTACGCCACCGTGTCGCTGTCGACCACCGGGTACGGCGACATCACTCCGCTCACCCCGCAGGCCCGGCTGGTCAACATCCTGGTCATCACGCCGCTGCGAGCTTTTTCCTCATCGCGGCAGGGTCTGGTGACCGTCCAGAGCTCGGCCACCAAGTCGGATGTGTTGCACTTGGCCGGGGCCATGTGCTGCGCCAGTCTGGTGCCGATACGGTCGTGGTCTCCGCTGAGACGGGCGGGCCGGTTGCTGGGCCTGGCCCCTGCCACTCCACGGTGATGGAGATGATCGAGGACCTGTTGACTCCCGAGGATGGGTTCGCCGTCTCCGAACGCGGTGTGGAGCCGCACGAGCTCGGCCTTTCGCCGCGGGAGCTGCCCGTCATCGTGCTCGGGGTCGTCCGTGACGGACGGCTGATCCGGGTGGGTTCTCCCGAGCTCGCCGTCATCGTCGCTGACGACAGATTGCCCTATCTGCGCTTGGTGGCGAATTGACCCCGCCCGGACCAGATCCTGCGGCAACCGCAATGGGAACTTCGATGACGATGCACTGTGCGGTGATGAGACGGGAATCTGGGACCCCGCCGTCCGGCGATCAGGGGCTGAACCGGGTCGACCATAGAGTCGACTGCGCGGCGCGCATCGCCGCGCGGCCGAACCACGAGCTGATCGTTACCTATCGTGCCGGTGACGCGATAGCTTCACTTGCAGGTTGGATCGGGACTACCCGGTCCATGCGCTGAAGGGTTTCGTCCCGGTGCGAGGCAATTACAACGGTGCCCGGGTAGTCGGCAAGAACACCGGAGATCGCGTGTTCGGTCTCGGGATCGAGGCTGGCAGTGACTTCGTCGACGAGAAGGATCCGCGGCCGACGAACAAGCGCTCGGGCAAGGACAAGGCGCGCCTGCTGCCCACCGGAGAGAGTGATCCCTCCCTGCCCGATCTCGCTGTCGAGACCGGCCCACCCGTCCGCTCCGACGCGTTCGAGTATCCGGAGAAGTTCGTCATCCGAAACCGGGCCTGCCCCGCGGAGCAGGTTGTCTCGCACGGTGCCGTGGAACAGTGTGGTCTCCTGATCCACCAGCGCGACGCTCTGCCGGAGCGCAAAATCGTCAACGTCCTGGAGCGGCACGCGCTCGCCGTGATCGTCGAACAGCTCGATTGTTCCTGACAGGGGTTCCCAGAGCCGTGCGGCCAGCGCGATGATCGTGCTTTTGCCCGCTCCCGAAGCCCCGGCGAGACCGACGTGTTCTCCCGGTTGCACTTCGGCAGACCAGCCACATACCGCCATGGCACGGTCATCGTAGGTAAACGACAGGTTCTGGATTCGCAGTCCGAGCGGCCCGTCGGGTATCGCTCGCGGGCAGGGCGGCTCGGAAACAACCGGCTCGCGCCGGAGGACGTCGTGGACGCGTCCGGCGCTGGCCGTGAGGGGATGGAGCTGCGTGAGCGTGGTCGCAGCGTCAGAGACCGCCGAGACACCGGCGAGGGTGAGAGCGACCATCGAGGGGAGCAGCGCAAGCTGCAAGTTTCCGGTCGCGGCGCCGCCCAGCGCTCCGGTGGCATAAGCACCGACAAGGACGACACCGATGATGGTTGTGGTGACGAGCGCTTCGCGGAGTCCGGTAACGAATTGTGTCAGCTTTCCCTGGTGCCGGGTGACGTCGGTAGCCCGCTCCGTCGTGTTAAGGGTGTCAGCGACAACCTTGCTTTCCAGTTCGTAGGAGAGGACTTCTCGGAGCGATCCGAGTGCATCGACGATCTGCGTCGAAAGGTCCGCGCGCAGTCGCTGCTCCGCATCACCCAGCTGCTGGATCCGGTGTCGCGCGACCAGTGCGGTGACCGCGATGAGTACAGCTCCGGCCAGCATGATCCACGCGGCGGACGGCAGGAAGATGAACGCCGTGGCGAATGAAGAGATGAACACCGTGAGTGATGTGGCGATTTGGGCGAGTGTGTGTGCGTAGAAGAACTCGAGCTTTTCGATGTCGTCCATCGCGACCGCGGCCGCGCGGCCCGAGTGTTCACGACGGCGTCCGGGCACGCTGCGTGCGTACGAGTCGAACAGCGCCATGCGCAGCCGAGCCAGCACCCGGTAGGCAACGGCATGCGAGACGTTCATCTCCTGCCAGGTCAGAACAGCGCGGACCAGCACCAGAGCGGTTACAGCAACCCACCACGTCGCGCCGGGGACGGTGCGTTCGACGACCGTATGTCCGATACCCCAGGTGGTGAGAACGCCCAGCGCAGCAAGGACGAGGGCGCTGGCTGTGCCGGTGAGATAGCTGGCGAGCATGCCGCGGTATTCGGGGCGCAGTGCGGGAAGTAGCGCGCGGAACGCATGGAGGGAGCTGCGGATGCTCAAACGAGTTTCCTTTCCAGCCGGCCGTGCTCGAGCCGGAACTGCTCGTTGACACCGGACAGGCTTTCGGGCCGGTGCGTGATCATCACGACGATCCGATCTGCCGCAGCATGTCGGAGCGTTTCCATTACCTCAGCGGCGCGTGCGGGATCGAGCGCACTGGTGGGCTCGTCGACGAGGAGCACCGGACGCCGTGTCAGCAGGGCGCGTGCGAGCGCGAGACGCTGCCGCTGACCGCCGGACAGGCTCAGGCCGGCTTCGGCGACGCGGCTGTCGAAACCGTACGGTAAGGCCAGAATCTCGTCGAGGATGCCCGCTGCCCGGCACGCGTCCACAAGGTCGGCGTCCGTCGTTTCGCCTGTGACGGTGAGATTGTCGCGGATCGTTCCGGTGAACAGGACGGGGCGTTGCGACACGACGGCGATGTCTCCGGCGCGCAGGGACTTGCCGTCGAGTTCGACTGTGCCCGACTCGGGTGTCAGGAAGCCGAGGAGCACGTCGAACAACGTCGATTTGCCGGCCCCGGACGGACCGATGATCGCCGTGAGTGCGCCCCGATGTGCCGTCATATCCAAACTCTCCAACACCGTGGTGTCGGAGCCTGGGTAGCGGTATCGCAGTCCTCGAGCTTGCAGGCACTGTATGTTCCTGCCGGACCTTCCGTGTTCGACGACACACGTACCCGAACCGTTGTCGGGCGAATCGAACGCGCCCAAGCGGTGCAGGCCGGGCACCGCGGTCAGCCCCAGGAACCCGGCGTGCCAGTAGCGGGACAGGTCACGGATCGGGCGGAACGCTTCCGAGGACAGCAGAAGAATCACGTAGACCTCGAACGCCGGGGGTTGCCCGGTCGCGGCGTGGACGATCGCCGTCATGACCGCGGCGACGGTACCTGCCTGGATCGCGAAATCCGTTACGCCGGTCTCTGCCAGGGACACTCGCATCACCCGTTCGGTTGCCGTGCGCAGCGCCTCCGATCGCTCGTGCATCCGCTGCCGGGTGCTGGGCACGTCGCCGAGTGCACGCAATGTCGCCATGCCTCGAAGCGACTCGAGCAGGTCCGCGCTCAGTGCTTCATAGGAGTCCCAATGCTCGAGGCCCCGGCGCGACATCATCGTCTTCCACGCAAGCGGTCCTGCCAGAGCCATGACCACGGCGACCGCGACCCATAAACCCGCCCAGGGGTTCAGTACCGCGAGAGCAACGACGATGCACGGGCATGCTATGAGGATCAGAGCAACGGCAGGGATGTACTTCGAGACGTACGTGTCCGTCCCATCGATGCCGTCGCTGAGCGCGACGCGAATGGAGCCGTCGCGGGTTCCCGCATCGTGCAACCGTTCTGCGGTCAACGCCGACCGGATTGCTCGATGCCGCAATTCTCGACGAACCAGGCCTCCGAGACGCGCCGAGACCGAATCTTGCGCCACCATCAGCAGCACTCGCGCAACTGCGAGCCCTGTGACAGATGCCAGCGCGATGATCACCGTAGGGCCGGTGCCCTGGAGCGTCGCGGTCAGTGCCCACGCGATCGCGACCGCTTGGCCGACATAACTGGCGAACACCAGCAGAGCAAGCAGCACGCTCCCGGCGAGCAATCCGGGGAAGTGCCTCGCTTCACGCCACAGCTCGCGGACGATCATCATTCGGCCTTCTCCTCCTTATTCTCGACGCCGTCGAGCATTGCCACTGCGTGCATCGTCCAGCTCTCTGCCGCAGCAGGGATTCCGGAGACAGGCCGGCATCTCACTTTCTGGGACAGCGCGGCGTCGTAGCACAGCCGGGCGGCGGCGCGATGGGCATGCCAGAGAGCGTCGTAGATGGTCTCGGCTGAGGCACTCGGGATGATCTTCCATGTCTCGATGCGGTCGGCATGGGCAATCCAGGCCTGGCCTGCGAGTTCGGCGAGGTGTGCGGCGTTGGTGTCGCGGACCGGATTTCGTACGAAGTCGGCAAGTTTCGGTGAGCGTCGCCGCGCAAGCGCATGTCTCCGCTGTGAGGCGATGTCCCAGTTGCTGGGCAGTTCGATGGAGACGAGCGGAATCTCGGGTACGAGGCCCCGAGAGAGCCAGGCGGACGTCTCGGTAGCAGGTGGCACGCCGAGTTGTGCACGGATCTCCGGCCCTGGACCGAAGACGGTGGGGAAGTCCGTGTCGAGAAGAAAGCGCACCGCCTCCAGCGCGTATGCGGCATCGGCGATCCACAGCGGCCACGCGCGGTGCCGGTATCGGCCGAAGCTACGGCCTGGCTGCACACTGAACACCAACCGCGAGCCTGGGGAAGGGCTGCGCGGTAGTTCCCAGCCCGCCGCGGTTTCCCTGGCGTTGTCTCTGCGAAGAAGCTGTCCTTTGTCGTGGTCGTACGCATAGTGGCCTGGATCGAGGCCGTCGGTTCCATCCCCGCCGACAATCACGTGAGTATGCACCGCGTATGTCGCGCCGGCTGACGGGATGGGCCGGCGCGCGATACTTGTGACGCTGCCGTCGTCGCGGAGGTGCCAGTCGCCCGGGTACCACAAGGCGCAGAGCAGCTCTTCGATTCGTCCTTCTGTGGGAACACATGGAGTACCGAATCGGCGCCACGGGTTCATCCGCGGTCCTGGGGGGAGGGGGGCTCCGGGGGTGTGTGCCGTCAATGACATCGCCAGCGTCGGCGGGAGGCCGATGCTGCTACCGGGTTCGTTCGGTGCGGATGGGTGCGCTGGTCGATTCGAGGTGGTCATCGCGGGCCTACATGTGCGGAGGGGGTAGGAGTGAGAAGTCGTTGACGTTGTCTTCCCAGGTCGAGCGCCAGCCGCGATTCTGCGCGGCTGCTCGGAATCTGGGAATGCCGAAGTAGGCGAATGCGGCCGGGGCGTTCGGGACGAGACCGGTGATGAAGGTACGAACGACGCGTAGAGGTGTACGCCGGATGTCAGCGGTGGTCACGTCTCGCGTGAAGATCTGATGCCCGTGCGAGGCGAGCCGTTCGTAGATATCCGCCATCGTGGCCGTCGGCATTTCGTCGATGGCCCGAATCCCGAGTGCGGGGGCTGTGAAGCGTCGAGCGTGGCGGCGGACCCTCGGATCGAGCCAGACCTGCACGTGAGCGCCGAGGTCGACGACATGCTCGAACTGCTCCCCGGCATCGTCGAGGTAGCGCGCGTCGCTCCGGAAGTCCAGGTAGAGCCCGCGAGCCATCAGCCCCTGTTCGACTGCACGGAACACCCAGCCGTCGGCTGTAGTGCAACCCTGGGTGTAGACCCAGGTGTGCACGGCTTCGAGGACGGCCTTACGCGCGGCCCGGGCCGGATCGAGTGCAGCAGAGAACCCGGCGGCGTAGATCCCTCGTGTTCGGTCGTGGAGGAGAGCAGCGACAGCGGGAGCGAACTCGGAAGGCATGGCCACCAGGGACACCTCGAAGTTGCCCCCGGCGAGATCGTCACGCAGCCCGGGAACACTGTCCGGGTCGATGCCGTACGTCGGCCCGTCGAGGTGCCACCAGACTTCCAGCGCGTCCCGTTCGATCACTTCGAGAACACCGCGGTCCCGGGCATCGTCGGCACCTTGACCGGTTGCAATCCCTGCATAGTTCAGGTGATGCGTTCGCGGCAGGTGCCGAAATCTCGACTGTCGCCAGTTCAGGTAGATCAATGACGCCGGGATCCAAGCGTGTTCATCGTCCGTGCGTTGACACCGGGTCCAGAGCGTGGGAGTGGTTTCCGTCAACGGTGCGTAGGGAAATCCCGGTCGGCGGTACTGCCACGACGCAAATGCGGGGAGGTCGCCGAGTGGAAGCGGTGCGTTGTCGTCGGACAGCAGATCTGCGTATGTAGCGATCCTGAACTGCTCGCTGGGGAGCTCGGCGGGAAGCCAGTTGCCGCAGTATCGTTCGACACCTTCAGCGATCGCGGCGATCCGCGCAGCGTCCGGGTCGTCGAACGAGGTACCGAGCGAGACGCGGTCTGCGGGCCATTCCCCGAGTTGGCGAGCATCCGACACCGACGCGGTCAGCCCCATGTAGGCGGTCGGGGCTCCGAGGGGGTGCGGAACGGCGCGCACCGAACGGATGACACCGCATTCGGCGTCCACCAGCGACTCGACCGGCAGTGTAGGGAACTCGTGGACGGTGAGGTCGCTGCTGAGTGAATTCTTGCCGTTGCCTCGGGGGTTCATGGTGCGGTCCTTTCTGCTCACGCTGCCGTTCGGCTCTGCTGCCAGCTGCCGCTGTTCGGATCGAAAGCAGAAACGTAACGAGCGGGCTCGAGTCGGCCGATCCGCGCAGCGAAGGGTGTGTAGGCGCGGAGCCAGCCGTCGATGATGCCCCCGATGCCTCCGCTGTTGTCGAATTGTTCGCGCGCGTGGGGATCGGTGAGGTCTGCGGCGAGACGATGCCCCCACGGGCCGGTCACGAGATGGCTGTCGCTCGGCCAGGAAGCGGCCAGGCGGCGGGCATCGGCGTCGAAGAAGTCGTGTGCTCCGGTAACGACGAGCAATGGTGCGGTCAGCTCTACGTAGCGGGAGCGCACATTCGTGTGCCGCGCCTTCCAGAGACGTTCCCAGCGTTCGAACACAGCTGTCGGCCAGGACCATTCGCGGGCAGCTGAGATCACACCGACTTGTTCGGCTTGGCGAACTCGGTTGGCGAGCGCGGCAGGAGACAACGGCTCCCGTGATTGCCGGCCGATGCCGTGTTCGTGCCACCACGCGATGCGATGCTCGATCTGAGGGGCACCGTCAGGATTCCACGCCGTCTCCGCGAGCCCCAGCGCCGGCACCAGCACGATGATCCCGTCGGGGGCTGACTGCTCGTGCCGCATCGCGCCGTACGCGCCTTCGAGTGCTGCATGTGCAGCGTACGAGGCCCCGAATGCGATGAGCGGTAGACCCGGGAAGTGCGTGCGGAGCTGCGCGATGACCTCGGCGCCGTCGATGCTCTCATGCTGATACGGATCCCATTCGCCGAACGAAAGATGCCGTCCGCGTACGTCCTGGATCAGGCAGTGGTATCCGCGGCCTGCCCAGGATCGACCGGTCTCGATGTGACGCCGGGCGTCGTACGGGGTGCGGAGCAGGACGATCCCGGCGGCGTCGTCGACCTCCCACAACAGGCCACCGAGTCGGATGCCGTCCGGCATCGTCATGGTGTGTACCCGGGGGAGTGGGGTCGGGGTCATGCAGTGGCCTGCGGTCGGTTGGCGGCGTACGGCAGTTCGTATCCGAGGATCGGATGTTCGCTCGTCCTGGCTGTGGCGGGGACGAGTTTCCAGAGCGTGTGGCGGTGGTGCGTCAGCGTCGTCGCCTGCTGCGCCCATGCAAACGCGACCGTGAGGACTTTGCTCACCGTCATGGCGCGGGCATAGGTGTCGGGCACCGTGGTGGCACCGGGTGCGTTGTGGATCCACTCGGTCATCGCAGTAGGTGTGAGACTGGCGGCGATACGTCGCCGTACCACATGGTCGGCCGTTGCGTCGCCCGCAGCGAGTGTCAGTGGGTCCACGAAACACACCTCGCCTTCCCGGTACGCGCGGAGCCAGGCGACGGACGGGCGACGTCGTGCTTCCAGCAGCCCCCAATGCTTGCGTTCGTTCGGCGAGTCCGCGTAAGAGATCACCAGTTTCGGATTGTCGACGCAGGTTTCGTCGCGGAGAACCGGATCCCTCAGGAGTTCTTGTGTGGTGGCGAAACGTCTCGGTGTGGCTCCCCACGTGCGGAGCGCGTCGGCGGTGTCGTCGGCGATCGGTCCCGTTCCGGTAAGGATGACTGCACGTCGCGCTTCGGGCCAGCGTGCCTGCATGTCGGCGGTGCTGCGTTCGGCGACTTCCTCGTTCAGGCGCTGCACGTAGGTGCAGGCAGTCTTGGTCGCTGACGCCGGATCGTGTAGCGCGGAAAGAAGATCGGTCGGCGGGTTCTGGACCTGCAGGAGCGTGCCCGCGGTGGTGCGGAGCGTGACTGTGTGGTCGCCGGAGGCGATCAGATGGCCTGCAGCGCCAGCGAGCGCAACAACGGAACAGTGGGAGGACATCGGCAGCCTTTCGAACGAGCCCGGTCGAGCAGCCCCGTTGGCTGCTCGACCGGGCGTGTGCAGTGTGTGCTGCGAAGGTCAGTCGAACGGGTTCTCGACGAGTGCGTTCGAGTGCGTGGCCGACAGGTGGGCCAGCTGCTCGGTCTCTTCGATCTCGGCGAGGATCTGCTTGTCCATGGGACTTCTCCTTCGTGTGTTTTGTCGGCCGCACCGGATGGGGTGGCCGTGTCCGCGAGGCGAACGACCGGAGCTTAATTGAAAACGATTGTCAGAAGCAATAGTATGCGGGCGCATGAGACCTTCGCAGCTCGTGCTCGTCGATTACCGCGCCGATCGCGTGTACGGCATCAGCGATACGACAGCGACGCTCCACGGTCACGGACACGCAGCGGAGCACGCAGGGGTGCTCTCCCTGAGAGGAACATTGGGAGGGCATGCCTTCGCGGATGATCTGCGCGGCGAGCTCATTGTGGTGCGACAGGGCGTCGCAGCGACAGTTCCGGTCGCCACGCCTGTGGAACACATCGCAAGTGACCCGAGCGGACGATACGTAGTGGCAACTACAGGCCTCGGTGCCAACTCGGAGCCGTGGAGTGACGTCGTGACAGTCGTCGACCTGGATACGAATACATCCAGGCGGTTCCGCTCACGCATCGGCGAACCCGGCGCGGGCCTCGTCCGCGATCGAGCGACCGGTGAACCGTTCATCGTCCTCCGGCATCGCTCGCCGGGGGCGATCGAGGCGCTTCCGCTCGCGGCAGCGCTCAGGGTCGGTCCCCACGTTCCCGTCCTGCGCGGAGCGATGACCGAGGTCGCGGACGACGGGCATGGCGATGTCGCAGATGCGCGGACCGGAATCTTCGCCACCGCGACGAGCCGAGGTCTCGAGCGCTTCGCGGTGGAAGCGGGCGTTCCTGTACCACTGGGGACCGTACCGTGGCCGGTACCCGGTCGCGCGTTCTACCTGCGCCTGGACTCCGAGGCAGGAAAAGCCCTCGGTGTTGTGCGCGGGGGCCCGACGAACCCGACTGCATGGACGGAGTGGACGAACCACCTCGTCGAAATCGATCTCACCACCGGCCGAACCGTTCACGCCTCTCTACCCCCGGGACTTGCGTTCCGCTTCGCTCTGACACGCAACCGCGCTGCAGTCGCAACCATCCACCCGGACGGCGACCAACTCACGATCTTCGAACGGCAGAGACCGCAGCTGCGCATTCACCGGCAGCTGTCACTCCCCGACATGAGCGCCCCACCGACACCGGGACGTCTGCCCTGGGATCCGGTCGGGGAGGCACCGGCGCAACGAAGGGCCGTCGCCCTCGCCCCCTCCGGTGACACTGTTGCCGTCACACGCGGCGGGGACGGCGAACTCCACCTGATCGCCGACCGATCGTTCGAGACCGTCATTGTTCCCACCCCGGTGGACGAGGGGGGCCTGCTGTTCTGGCCGGGAGGCACTCATGACGGGGTGGGCCGCTGAGCCGTGAACTCATCCTCTTTCCCGATCAACGATGCCCTCGATGCCGCGCTCGCACGTTGGGAACAGTACGGCCGCCCCGGCACACCCGACACGGGGTTCGTACTCAGCCGCTTGCCCGGCAGACGCACACGCGGAATCTACGTCGCCGGATCGGAGCAACCGATCTTCGAACCGGACGCGCACATCCTGGCGATGTCGCCGGCGCCTGACGGCCGCCGCATCGCCCTTCAGCTCGCGGAGCGGGCAGACGAAGACGGGGTTCTCGCCGTGCTCGATACCACCTCCGGAAATCTCCGCCACTACAACGACATCCATTGCCGCTACGAACCGATGCAATGGACTCCGGACGCCCGGTCGCTGGCAGTGGTTGCTCGTTCCCCTCAACGGCTCGTGCAGGTCGATGTCGTCCACGACGAAGTCACCGTCGAACCGGTCGCCGGTGATGCACGATGCAGACTCTTCTCTGCCGGCATCCATATGCTTCTCGCCGAGAGTCGACCAGCGAGCCCGACCCGATTGATCCGCCTCGACAACAGTGCGCGTCTCGGTTCCTTCCCATCGATCACGGGCGTATTCGGAATCAACGACGGCGACGTCCTCGTGTATGGGGGCAATGCATTGCACGTGCTCGACGCGCATTCGGGGGTGGAACGATGGCGATGGATGGACCCTGCGGTGCGGCTGACCGCCGTCACCGTCACCGGGGACACGGTTCATGCGAGCGCGGTTCGCGCCGGCGCCAGCGTGCTACTGCGACTCGCACACGGAACCGTGATCGACGAATGGCCCGTGAATAGCGGCGGGTCGGTCGCATCGATCACGGATCTGGGCGCCGACGGCGGCAGAACGTATGTCGTAATCGAAGCACCGGCAGTGCCTCCGCACGTGGTAACCGTCGACGAGCGCACCCGCGGCGGTGGCGCGGCGACGGTCGCCGGAGACTTCGAGACTGTGCGGCACGAGTTCGCGGCAGATGATGGGGAGACTTTGACGGTCGTCGTCACCTCTCCGAAAGGGTTCACCGGCCCGGCCCCGACCATTTTGACGTGTTACGGCGGCTTCGGAGTCCCTGATCTTCCCGTCTTCGAACCGACGATTCCCGCGTGGGTGGAGTCCGGGGGCAGATACGCGACAGCACACATCCGTGGCGGTGGGGAGCACGGTGAGCAGTGGCGTCGGGCCGGTTACGGCGCCGGGAAGCGGCGAGGGATCGATGACCTTGCCGACGCTGCTCGTGGTCTGGCCGGCGCAGACTTGACGAACCCCGAATTGCTCGTGCTCGCCGGTGCTTCTCACGGCGGAACCGTGGTGGCGAGTTGCGCTCTCGACCATCGCGGAATATGCACGGGCTTCGCCACCACGGCAGCACCTTTGGATCTGCTCTCCCTCGAGAAGCACCCGCTCGGCCGAATCTGGCTCGACGAGTTCGGTGATACGAGCAGTCCCGAAGGCACGCAGGAACTTCGTGCGATATCACCGCTGCACCGCGCGAAGATGATCGACCCGGAGCACAGGCTGCCGCGATTCCTCGGGATCGTGCTCGCCGAGGACTCGCGCGTGAATCCCGATGACAGCTATGCGTTGGCCTCAGTTCTCCGAGAAGCGGGAGCAGAAGCACTCGTGTGGGAAGCACCGCACGCCGGTCACGGCTCCAATCATCTCGACAGTCTGCACTCGATGGGTTCGGTGCTTCTCAGCTTCGCTGCACACACCACCCGACGCACCCGCTCTTCCGAAGGACGACACGCATGACACCGGATATTTCGACGGCGGCGGCAACGCCGCAGCCGCCCGTTTCCCTCTCAGCTGCGGCCGGTCATGACACAGCCGCTGCCGCGCACGTCCCCCGCCGAAGGGGCGCGCTGGCGGTGCGGATCCTGGTGCCGTCGTTGTCGGTGCTCCTAGTGGTGATGCTCGTGTTGTCCGTGAGCGTGGGGACGATCGCGGTACCTGCGATGGACGCGGTGAAGATCCTTGTCGGACATCTGGTGCCGGGTATGCCGTGGATGACGGACGGCTCGCTGACGACGATGCAGGACAACGCAGTGTGGCAGTTCCGGCTTCCGCGTGCCGTTCTCGCGGCATTGACCGGTGCGTCGCTCGCGCTGGCGGGAGCGCTCATCCAGGCCGTGGCGCACAATGCGCTCGCCGAGCCGTACATCCTCGGAGTCTCGGCGGGTGCCGGCGTCGGGGCCGTGTCGTACATCGTGCTCGGCATCGGGATCGGTTCGCTCGGTATCGGGGCATCAGCGTTCATCGGGGCGGGGATCGCGACGGGTGCGGTGTACCTCCTGGCGTGCAAGGGCGGTCGAATCGCTCCACAACGGCTGATCTTGGCAGGGGTTGCTCTCGGATCGTTGTTCAGCGCAGTCACCAGCTACCTGACGATCTCAACCGATGCACAGAACGTGTACAGCATCATGTTCTTTCTGCTCGGCTCCGTCTCGGCGGCGACGATGCCACAGTTACTCCTCCCGGTGATCGCGTTGATCGCGGTTGCGATCTTCGCCGCGACCCGTGCGCGTGCGCTCAACGCGTTGCTCGTCGGCGACGACGCGGCCACCTCACTCGGCATCAACGTCAACGGGTTGCGCGCCACGGTCCTCATCGCCGCCGCGCTTCTGACCGGCGCGGTGGTGGCAGTCTCCGGCGGCATCGGGTTCGTGGGCCTGGTCGTGCCGCACGTGGCCCGCATCATCGTCGGCTCCGATCACCGCAAGATGCTGCCGGTCGCAGTCCTGGGGGGAGCGGTGTTCCTCACGACCTGCGACCTGCTGGCACGCACGCTGGCCGCACCTGCGGAGGTCCCTCTCGGAGTACTCACCGCACTGGTCGGCGCCCCGTTCTTCCTGTGGTTGTTGCGCCGCGACCGCGCCGACCGGCTGGGTATGAGCCGATGAGAGTCACCGTCGACCAACTGGGCGCGCGCCGAGGAGACCGGGACATCCTCCGCGACATCAGCTTCGAGGTCCCTTCCGGCACGGTTCTGGGCCTGCTCGGGCCGAACGGCAGCGGGAAATCGACTCTGCTGCGCGCCCTCTCCGGAATCGACATCCCATCAGCAGGGACGGTGCGCTACGACAATGCCTCGCTGGCCGCCCTCACCCGCCGCCAGCTCGCGCAGAGGGTGGCGGTGATGACGCAGGAGCACAGCGAAGAATTCGAGATCCCCGTCCTCGATCTTGTACTCCTCGGACGCATCCCGCACGGGGCGGGCTTCGGACGTGACTCGGACTCGGACATCGCGCTCGCGCTGGGCGCGCTTGCCCAGGTCGGCGCCGGTCACCTCGCATCTCGAGCGTTCTCGGAGCTGTCCGGCGGTGAGCGGCAGCGCGTGCTGTTTGCCCGGGCGCTCACACAGGACACGCCGGTGCTCATTCTCGACGAGCCGACGAATCACCTCGATATTGCCCATCAGCTCGAGCTGCTCGACCTTGTGCGCACGACCGAGCGCACAGTACTTGTCGCCCTCCACGACCTCAGCCTCGCGGCTCGCAACTGCGACGCGATCGGTGTGCTCGCAGACGGAGGGCTCATCGCCTACGGAGCCCCCGACGAAGTGCTCGACGTCGACCTCATCCGTTCGGTCTTCCATGTCGAGTCCACCTCGGTCGTCCACCCGCGTACCGGACAACGGCACTTCGTCTTCGACGAGCGCGTACGCACCGCCGACGAAGCCGGTATCACCCTGAGAAAGGAAATCCCCATCCGATGAACTCTCTTTCCAGCAACCCGAGACCAGCGAGTAAAGGCCTGACCGCTGGTGTCGGTCTTCTCGTCCTCGCATCACTTCTGCTCACTGCCTGCGGCACGAGCGTGACATCCACCGGCAGTGGCATTTCCGAAGGCACGCGCGAGACGGTGACGTTCAGCAACTGCGGGCGCGAGCTCACCTTCGAGCAACCGCCCACTCGGGTCGTCGGCATGATGCCGTCCCAGACCGATCTGCTGCTGCGCCTCGGAGCCCAGGACACGCTCGTCGGCCAGGCCCAGGTCAGCACCTCAGAACTCCCTGACGACGTCGCCGGTCGTGCTGCCGACATCCCCGTGCTCAGCACGGACACGCCACCGGCTCGTGAGGACCTCCTCGCGGTCTCACCGGATCTGGTGGTCTCGCCCACCGAGTACGAGTTCACCGCCGAGCAGGGCTACGCCAGCATCGAACAACTCGCCGAGAACGGCGCCCAGGCCTACGTTGCCACCGGCGGATGCGCGGACCGTCGCTCCAGCGCACAAGTCACCGACCTGTTCATCGACATCGCCAACCTCGGGCAGATCCTCGGAGTTGCCGACGCGGCCGATGCGCTCGCCGAGGGCGCGCAGAACCGCCTCGAGGCCGTCGAAGAGTCGATCAGAGGAGAAGAGCCTGTGACCGTGGCCCAGGTCTGGGTCGAGGGGAACGTTCTCGGTGCGATCGGTGCGGGCATCGAGTACGACATCATCCGCACCGCCGGCGGCGAGAACGTCTTCGACCCGGACGCCCCGGAGTTCGCGGACTTCTTCTCGGCAGAGATCAACCCTGAAGAGATCATCAGCCGCAACCCCGACGCCATTGTGTTCGGCACCACCAGCGACAAGCAGGAACAGCAGGTGCTCGAGTACTTGCGCGCCACATTCCCGAACGTCACAGCGGTTCGGGACGGTCTGCTCATCGGCGTCCCACAGAGCGACTTCTATCCCGGTACCATCGGCAACGTCGAGGCGGTCGAAACCATCGCGGAGCGACTCTACCCGGACGCCTTCCACAGTCAGAGGTAAGGACCTTGACATGACTGTTCAGTCTGCTCGGGAACCGAACGCAGTCGATCGAGCCGGTCTGCGACGCGGCACCCGTGCGGGTGGGTGCGCCGAAGTCCGAAGCGGTGGCCGCGGGGTCGGCCGGTCTGTCGCTCCGAGCGGAGTGCCTTGACCTTCGACGAAGACATCCACCCCGAGTTCGTGGCCTTGACCGTAGCTACCGGTAAGCCTGGATGCACCGAACCGGCGGAGATAACCAGCGCGTCGTAACAACGAAATGCCCTGTCGCAGTGGAAGAATTGGACTTCTCACAGAAACAATTCGGGCTCTACTGCTCTGAATGTGGATGAGCAGGTGTGTGATATGACGGGGCGGTGGTGCGGGTGTGATGCTGTCGGAGATCGGATGGGGTATCGGGCTGTGCCTGCTGATGCTTGTCAGGGCTGCTCGGATCAGAGGGGCGCGTCGTAGCTCATCGATGCGGTGGTGGGGAACGATCCGATGTCCCACCGAGTCCGCGGAATGCCGAGATCCGAGCACCGGCTCCGTCCCAGCAGTAAACGGACGAGACAACATCGAAGGATGGATCCCATGGCACACGTACGACGTTTCGACCATGTCGGCCTCACCGTCTCCGACCTCGACGTTGCGACGGCGTTCTTCGTCGGCCTCGGCTTCGAGGTCGAAGGCACCGGCTCTGTGCAGGGCGACTTTCCTGCGACCGTCTGCGGACTCCCCGGCACGCACTGCGAGATCGTGATGCTCCGACCCACGGACGGAGGGACCCGGCTCGAGCTTTCGCGCTTCATCGCGCCCGACCACCTCCCCGGTTCGCCGACGGCGATGCCGAACGAGCTCGGGATCCGCAATGTGTCGTTCGAGGTCGGCGACCTCCAAGTTGCCGTCGACGCTGTAGCCGAGCAGGGTTACGGGCTCGTCGGGGGTATCGGTGAATACGAGAACAGCGTGCGGATGGCGTACGTGCGGGGACCGGACGGCATCATCGTGTCGTTGTTCGAACAGCTCGGTTGACGCTCGCCCCCGCCGGCGGAGATCGGCATCGAACCTCTCGATGATCGGGCGATCGGCTCAGCTCGTCACGGCGGCCCCCACTGCATCCAGTTCGGCGCGGAGAGAGGTCGATTCGGTTCTCAGCGTCAGATTTTCAGTCTGAAGCGTCTTCGTCTCGTCGCGCAAGGCGGTGATCTCGCCGCGCAGTGCCGACAGTTCGGCCCGCAGTTCGTCGCCGCGTGCTCGTGCCGCGGTCTCGGCCGCCTGGGCCGTCGCGGCGGTGATGCGCGATTCCTCGAGTCGGCTCCGTAGCTCGGAGGTGCGGTCGCGCTCGGTGGTGAGCTCGGTGTCGAGGCGCTCGCGGGTAGAGACCTCCCGGTCGAGTGCGGCCTGCAGGCGCGCGATCTCGGCTCGCAGGTCGGTGACCTCGACGGTCGCGCGCTCACGCTGGGCTGCTGCCTCGTCGAGTTCGCGTCGCTGCGCGGTGAGGGATTCGTCCTGCTGAACGATCGTCGCACGCAGGTCGCCGACTACCCCTGTGTGCTCGGCGGTCGCGGCCTCGAACTCGTCCTTCCACCGCTGCAGTGTTGCGGCGTGCTCGTCCTTGAGGCGCGTCAGCTCGGCGTGATGCGCCTCGTCGAGTCGGCGCACCTGTTCGGTGTGTGCGGTACGAGCGTCGGCGAGTTCGGCGTCGACGGCGGCCACTGCCGCGTCGGCGTTGTCGCGGTCCTCGAGTGCCTGGGCGAGTTGTTCGCGTAGACGGACGATCTTCGCGTCGGCGTCGGCTTTGACCTTCGCGAGTTCGGCGGCGGACCGCGTCATCTGCGCCTCGAGGGCCTCGGCGTCGGTGAGCTTGTCGACCGCGGTGGTGATCCGTTCGGCGATCGCCGAGTACTGCTCGACGCTGTTGGTTGCGAGGGCGCGTAGGGCAGTGGTGGCGGCCGTGAGCGCGGAGACCGCATCGTCCGGGCTCTCGACGACCGCCGGGGCCGTGCCGGCGGCTTCTTTCTTGGCGCGTTCGCGTTCGCGATAGGCGCGCACACGGTCGGCTGCCGTGGCGTACTTCCGAGGGCGTCCCACCCGGGGTTTGCTCGAGTCGTCCGCGTCGGTGGTCGCTTCGGGAGTGGGGGAGTGTGCGTCGGTCATGGAGGTCCTCGTCGTGGCGCGTCGAAATCCCGGGTCGCAGGTATCGTACCGCATTTAGTTACGTAATTAAGCAATGGGGCTGGAATGAAACGAAATGATATGAAACGCTGTGAACTGGGTAAAACCCACACGATGTGGCTTTTCGTAACGAATATCGCAGTAGAAACAACTTGATCTCATCCGTGATCGAGTGTGCGTACGGATCGTCATAATCCCCACTTATGACGATCAGCTACGGGCGACGGTCGAAAACTGTGCACCCCCCGGATCGGGGACCGGGAAGCCCGCTGAGGAAGGGGCCCCTCGACTGTGGCGCCGGTCACCGACTGTGTGGGGCGGGAGTTGTCGAATGTCTGCTCCAGCCGGCGGATGTAATGAAACACATTGCAGCGCTGGGCAGTCTGCGCTCGCTTGAGCGTGTATCCGCACACCGAAGAGAAGAGGTAATCGAATGGGCTCTGCAGCAATGTTCCTTGCGGATGTTCTCGTCGCCGTCATCACGCAGCTGATCGAGACCGGATCGTCATTCGGATCCTGATCTATCACCGCCGTGGTCGCCCTCCCGCTCGTCACACGGAGAGCGACCACAGGCGCAGGACAGAGGGGGTACAAGGATGAAACACGTCGGAATCCTGGGCCACAGCTGGGAAGGTGCCTCGCTGTGTTGGCGCGAGGTCTGTCAGCACAGCAACCGTCTCGGACATCCGGCGCATCCGGATGTCACCATGGACTGCATCTCCTTCGAGCACTGCATGCCCGCGTGGGAGCGCGGGGATTACGAAGCGGTGCGCGCCGTGCTTGCAACCAGCGTCGATCGTCTGGCCCGGGCCGGCTGCGACTTCTTCGTGTGCCCGGACAACACCGCTCATCTCGCGCTCGAAGCACCCGGTGATCCACTCACGATTCCCGGGCTGCACCTGATCGACATCGTGGCCGACGCAGCGCAGCGTGCCGGGCACCGACGCGTCGGCATCCTGGGAACGCGGTTCACCATGCAGGGCACTCTGTATCCCCGCGAACTGGCGGCACGCGGAATCGAGGCCATCATCCCGACCGACGACGATCAGGACCTGGTACACGCGGCGATCTTCGACGAACTGGTGCACGGCATCTTCCGGGACGAGACCCGGACGTCCTTCGTGGACCTCATCGGCAGACTCGCGGACTCCGGGTGCGACGCGGTCGCGCTGGTGTGCACCGAGATCCCACTTCTGGTCTCCCTGGACGACTCGCCGTTGCCGGTACTGGACTCGACACGACTGTCCGGACAGGCGGCCCTCGAAGTGGCTCTCGGAACGCGCGACCTGCCGACCTGGCGCGGCGGACAGTTCCGGTGATAATAGGCAGGTAACCGCGGCGGGTCGTAGCATCGAGCATATGGTCCTCTTCTACGAGATCGCCCTCGTGATCGCGTCGGTGCTCATTGCGTGGTTCGCGGTGTACGTGCTGTACCGCCTCGTCACCGACGAATCCACCAGCCGGCACTGACGGGTCGCCCGACCGACCGGACACATGTGGACATGTCGGCCACACTGCCCCGGCTCAGGGAGCCCGGGGTACGTCGGACGTCGGTGCCCCAACTTTGTCGAACACGGTCCGAGTGCCGTACGCGACGGGCATGAGGGCAGATGATGACCGACAGCTCCTTCCGTCCCGAGCGCACCTACCGACCGAGCCGGTGGCGACACATCGAGAACGTCGCGATGAGCACGCTTACTCGTGCGGGATTGGTGCCGCACTCCTATCTACTGACCACACGCGGCAGGCGCACCGGGAAGATCCGCCGCAACCCCGTGCTGATCGTCGATCTGCACGGAAAACGCTGGCTCGTGGCCCCGTACGGATCGGTGGGGTGGGTGCACAACGCGCGTGCTGCCCGCGAGGTCGAGCTCAGCAGGCGCCGCGACACGCGCCGCTACTCGATCCGTGAGCTATCAGCGGAGGAGGCCGGGCCCGTCCTGCAGCGGTACATCGAGCTGGCGTCCGCCACCCGGCGGTATTTCGAGGCACGCAGGAACGATCCGGTGGAACGGTTCGTCGCAGAGGCCGGTCACCATCCGGTCTTCGAACTGCTGCCACCGACGTAGTCGACGGAACTTTCATACGAGATTCGGGTAGCGCGCTACGCGTGTGCCTGCTGCCGTTAGTGACCACCATGATCTTCGTCGATTCGATTCGGATCGCGGACGCTCGACACCACCGAGGTACGGTCATGGTTACGAAATACGAAGTCGTCGCAGGCGACACGCTCTCGAAGTTGGCGCAGAGGTTCTACGGTGACGCGACGCTGTTCCCCGTCATCGCCGTTCCGAACGGCATCACCGATCCGGACGAGATCACCGTCGGACAGGAACTGCTCATCCCGTACATCACCGAACGGCACACCGTTGCACCGGACGAGACACTGTCGGGATTGGCGCAACACTTCTACGGCGACGGGACCCTGTTCCCGGTGCTCGCGGCGGCCAACCACATCGCCGACCCGAATGTCATCCAGGTCGGCCGCTCACTGCTGATTCCCGAACTCGGGGACGTGGGGCGCCACACCGTGGTCGCGGGAGAGACCCTCTGGGAGCTTGCACGCCGCTGGTACGGCGAGGCGCAGCTGTATCCGGTGATCTCGTTCCCGAACCACATCACCGACCCCGACCACGTCGAGGTCGGCCGCGTGCTGATTCGTCCGGGGCTCAACTACCGGCACACCGTCGTCCCCGGCGATACCCTGCGGGCTCTGGCGGAGGACCACTACGGGAACGCGGAAATGTTCGCGATGATTGCGGCTGCCAATCACATCGCTGATCCGAACAGGATCACCGTCGGGCAGGTGCTGTTCTTCCCGAACCTCACCAACTTCTGACCAGAGGGGCCGTGAGGCCGGTGCGGGTCACGGGGCGACGGGGTAGTGGCTCCGAACGGCGATGCGGTTCCACGCGTTCATGACGATCGCAAGCCACGTGACCGCGGAAACCTGCTCGTCACTGAGTGCACCGTTGTCCCACTCGTGACGACCGGGTTCCATGGGGCGTGTGACTTCTTCCGCCAGCGCGAGCGCGGCGCGCTCCTGGTCGGTGAAGTACTGCGACTCCCACCAGGCCGCGACGACCGCGAGACGATCGGTGGTCTCGCCCTTCTCCAGGGCGTCGCGCGTATGCATACGCAGGCAGAACGCGCATCCGTTGAGCTGCGACGTGCGGATCTTCACCAGTTCGGCGAGCTTCGCATCGAGACCGGCCTGCGAGACGGCCTCCTCGACCTCCTTGTTCAACGCCAGAACGTTCTTGTAGGCGGCCGGGTGCTGCTTACCGAGATTGATGTGCGCCATTGTGGATGTCCTTCCGGCGAGCGACATCGGCCGGAGCGACCGGCCGCTTCATTCTGTCAGCCGCATCCATGCCGGTGGGTGTGGTTCGCGCCGCCGGATCAGTGGGTGCGGTCGTACTCGTCCTGCGCGGCGACGATCTCGGGCATCGACTCCTCCACGACGTCGATGAGCGTCAGCAGGGGCGCGGTGATGCGGCGTCCGAGGTCGGTGAGCGAGTACTCGACATGCGGAGGGATCGTCCCCAGGACGGCGCGGTGGATCAGGCCGTCGCGTTCGAGGGTCTGCAGGGTCTGCGACAGCATGCGTTCGCTCACGCCGTCGACCCGGCGACGCAGTTCCGAGAACCGGCGCGTGTCGTCGACGAGGGCCGCCAGCACCAGCACACCCCAACGCCCGGTGATGTTCTGCAGCACCGGACGCGACGGGCACTCGCGCGCGAAGACGTCGGCTTCGGGGAGGCGATCGGTGCTCATGAATGCCGAGTATACGGCGGCTATGCGAACGATGGGTACCGACTCCAGTGGTTGCACTTACGAAAAGTAAGTGATGGAATGGTGGCGTTCCCGATCCCGCTCGACCACTTCGAGGAGTCCCATGACCATCGCTGTCACCGGAGCTACCGGCCACCTCGGCCGCCTGACCATCACCGCGCTCCGCACCCGCGGTATCGCCGCCGGCGACATCGTCGCCGTCGTGCGCGACGCCGCGAAGGCCGCAGACCTGGCGGCCGACGGGGTGCAGGTCCGTGTTGCGGACTACGCCGATGCGGCGTCCCTGCGCGACGCGCTGGCCGGTGTCGACAAGCTGCTTCTCGTCTCCGGCAGCGAAGTGGGGCAGCGACTGCCCCAGCACACCAACATCATCGACGCCGCCCAGGCCACCGGCGTCGCGTTCATCGCCTACACCTCGATCCTGAACGCGGCGACGAGCCCGCTGATCCTCGCCGGCGAACACAAGGCCACCGAGGAACTGCTCGCCGCCTCCGGCATCGACCACGCCCTGCTGCGCAACGGCTGGTACTGGGAGAACTACGACAGCTCGGTCGCCGCTGCCGCTGCCACCGGGGCGCTGTTCGGTTCGGCCGGCACAGGCCGCGTCGCCGGGGCCGCCCGCAAGGACTTCGCCGAAGCGTCCGCCGCGGTCCTCACGACCGAGGGACACGCCGGTGCCGTCTACGAACTCGGCGGTCAGCGACTGACCTACACCGAACTGGCGGAGGTCCTCTCCGACATCGTCGGCGTACCCGTGACCTACAAGGATCTGCCGAAGGAGGAGTACGCGACGATCCTCGAGAACGCCGGTGTGCCCGCACAGTTCGCCGCCGTGCTCGCCGACTCCGACGCGGGCATCGCCGTCGGCGCGCTCGACACCGACAGCGGAGATCTCGAACGCCTCATCGGGCGCCCCGCCACGCCGGCAGCCGAAGCGATCGGTGCCTGACACCCGCTAATCCCGTCGGGTCCGGGCGCGTGATGGCAGGATCGGGACTCGTGAGCTCCGCGAATCTGACCCGTGCCGAAACCGCCGCGCGCGCCCGCGCACTCGACGTGCACTCCTACCGCGTCGAACTCGACCTGCGGGGTGCCGTCGACGCCCGACGCACCGGATTCCCCACGGTCACAACGCTCGAATTCACCGCCTCCACCGACGAGGCCTGGCTCGATTTCATCGGCGACTCCGTCGAGTCGGTGACGATCAACGGTGAGCTCGTGCCCGTCGTCTACGACGGCGCGCGGATCACCATCGGTGGTCTGAAGGAGATCAACGTCGTCACCGTCGTCGCGACCGGCCGGTACAGCCGGTCGGGGGAGGGGCTGCACCGCTTCGTCGACCCCGTCGACGGCGAAACCTATCTCTACACCCAGTACGAACCGGCCGACGCCCGTCGCGTGTTCGCGTGCTTCGAACAGCCGGATCTCAAGGCGCCGTTCACCTTCGTGGTCACCGCCCCGCGCCGCTGGCAGGTGCTCTCGAACGAGGCCGCCGAGCGCACGGTGCAGCGCGACGACACCCAGACCGTGACGTTCGCGCCGACCCAGCCGATCTCCACCTACATCACCGCGATCGTCGCCGGCCCGTACCACCGGGTCGACGCGTCGTGGAGCCGCGACGAGCTGACGGTGCCGCTGGGAGTGCTGTGCCGCGCGTCACTCGCCGAGCATCTCGACGCCGACGAGATCGTCGAGGTCACCCGGCAGGGCATGGACTTCTACGCCGAGCACTTCGACTATCCGTATCCGTTCGGCAAGTACGACCAGGTGTTCGTGCCCGAATACAACCTCGGTGCGATGGAGAACCCCGGCTGCGTCACCTTTACCGAGGCGTACGTTTTCCGCGGTGCCGCCACCGCCGCCCAGCATCAGGGTCGCGCGAACACGATCCTCCACGAGATGGCCCACATGTGGTTCGGCGATCTGGTGACCATGAAGTGGTGGGACGACCTGTGGCTGAAGGAGTCGTTCGCCGATTTCATGGGCGCCTTCACCAGCGCCGAGGCCACCAAGTTCACCGACGCGTGGGTGGCCTTCGCGAACCGCCGCAAGGCCTGGGCGTATCTGCAGGACCAGCTGCCCACGACGCATCCGATCGTCGCCGACATCGTCGACCTCGAGGCCGCGAAGCTGAACTTCGACGGCATCACCTACGCCAAGGGCGCGAGCGTGCTCAAGCAGCTCGTGGCCTATGTCGGCCGCGACGCCTTCTTCGAAGGTGCCCGCCGGTACTTCCGCAAGCACGCCTTCGGCAACACCGCCCTCGACGATCTGCTCGTCGAACTGTCGAGCACCTCCGGCCGCGACCTGACGTCGTGGGCGCAGGCGTGGCTGCAGACCACCGGCGTATCAACCCTGCATCTCGAGGAGTCCGGGACCGGGTACGAGATCGTGCAGGGCGATCCGCGCCCGCATCGCCTCGCCGTCGGCTGCTACGACTCCGACGACTCCGGCGACCTCGTCCGCACCCACCGCGTCGAGGTCGACCTCGCCGACGAACGCACCCCCGTCGACCTGCCCGAGGCGGCGCTGGTGCTGCTCAACGACGACGACCTCACCTACGCCAAGGTTCGCCTCGACACGCGGTCGCTCGACACGGTCGAGTCCTCCCTGGACCGCGTCCGCGAACCGCTCGCGCGCGGCCTGCTGTGGTCGGCGCTGTGGAACGCGACCCGCGACGGGGAACTCGCCGTCGACCGCTATCTGTCGATGGCCGCCGGGTTCGCCCCGTACGAGGCGGACATCGCGCTGCTCACCGCGGTGCTTGCCAACGCGGCCCAGGCCGTCGAACACTATGTGCCGGACTCGGCGCGCACCGATGCGCGGCGTCGCTGGCTCGACGCGGTCTGGGACGGAGTGCACGGTGTCGCACCCGGCAGCGACGCCCAGCTGGCATTCGCCCGCGCGCTCGGTGTCGCGGCGAGCGTGGACGACCGGCACGCCGCCGACCTGCGAGCGATCCTGTGCGGCAGCCTCGCACCGCCGGACGGCCTGCGCCTCGACCCCGACCTGCGATGGAGCTGGTGGGCAGCGCTGACCACGACCGGCGACGCCGACGAGGCCGACCTCGACGAGGAACTGCGCAACGACGACACCGCCTCGGGACGCACCGCGCACCTGCGCGCGCTCGCCTCTCGCCCGCGCGCCGAGGTCAAGGCGCACGCGTGGGCGACGATCCTCGCCGACCACACCCTCACGAACGACCACCTCGACGCGACCATCGCCGGGTTCCGCGCCGGGGAGCGCCGCGACCTGATCTCCGCCTACGACACCGATTACTTCGCGGTGCTCTGTGAGACGTGGACGAGCCGCAGCATCGAGATCGCCCGCCGCATCGTCGTCGGATTGTTTCCCGCGGCCGACAGCCTCGAACCCGTCGACACCTGGCTCGAGGCCCACACCGACGTTCCGGCCGCGCTGCGGCGTCTGGTGATCGAACAGCGCGACCATCTCGCCCGCGACCTGCGTGTCCAAAGGATCAACACGCCGTGACCAGCCCGGATCTGCCCCGTCCCGAAGTGCCCGCGGTACCGGACACGGTCGCCACCGCGATGCGGCGACTGCGGGAGAAGGCGACTTCGGAGAACACCCGCGTCGCCCAGATCGGTGACTGGACGATCTTCACCCGCTGGTGCGAACGCACCGGGCACAGTCCGATGCCGGCCACCGCCGAGCAACTGAGCTGGTTCCTCACCGAGAAGGCCGCCGAAGTGCGCCCCGATGGACGCTGGGCGTACGCGCCGTCGACGCTGTCGCGGTGGGTGTCGACCATCAACAAGATGCACGCCCTGGCGGGCCTACCGAAACCCGGTGGGCACGAATCGGTTCGGGATCTGCTGCGCGGCATCCGACGCGATCGGGCCACCCCGCCGGCGCGCCGCACCCCGCTGCTCACCGACGACATCCGCACCATCCTCACCGCGATGCGTGCCGAGGCGGCCGACGGCGGGTGGGCCGAACGCGTCGCCGAACGTCGCGACGCGGCGCTGCTGCTCATGGGATTGGCCGGGGCGCTGCGCCGCTCGGAGCTCACCGGGCTCGTCGTCTCCGACGTCGTCCCGCACCGCGCCGACGGGCTCTACGTGACGGTCCGCCGGTCCAAGACCGACCGCAGTGCGCGCGGCCGCACGGTCACCCTGCCGTACGGGTCCGATCCGCACACCTGTCCGGTGTGTGCCTATCGACGCTGGCGGGAGGTGCTCGACGCGTGGGACGAGTCCGGACGCGAGGCCGTCGTCGACCTGCTCGGTACCGCCGCGGCCGACCCGGCCGAGCACTGCTGCCGCGGTCTGGCGGCCGGGCGCACGCAGGACGGCGACCGGCCCCTGTTCCGGCCGGTGCACCACAGCGGCGCGGTGGGGACGACCGCGCTGTCGGGGCAGTCCGTGCACTCGATGATCCAGCGCCGCGCCCGCCGCGCCGGATTCAGCGACGACCTCGTCGCCACCCTGGGCGGGCACAGCCTGCGGGCCGGGTTCGTCACCCAGGCGGTGCGCGGCGGCGCGACCACACAGACGATCATGACGCAGACCGGGCACGCGGACGAACGGATGGTCGCGCTGTACAGCCGCCACCACGCCGGTCTCGTCGGCAACGCGGTCACCCAACTCGGCCTGTGAACGGATCCGGGTGGATCCGATCCCACTCAGCGACGCCGAACCCACCCGAATCGACGATGGAACCAGCCCAGGCCGTTGCCCGATGCTCGTAGGCTGAGGCGCGACCGACATACGGACAGGAGATCGCGGTGGCACAGACGAAAACGGACGCTCCGACCATCGACGAGTTGCTCACCGAACTCGCTGCACTCGACGACCCGAAGATCCGCGCGGTGAACGAGAAACACGGCGACGACCACGGCGTGAACCTCAGCGCCCTGCGCGCCGTCGCCAAGCAGGTGAAGACGCAGCACGAGCTCGCGCAGCAACTCTGGGCCACCGGCGACACCGCCGCCCGGCTGCTCGCGCTGCTGATCTGCCGCCCGAAGGCGTTCACCGCCGACGAACTCGACACGATGGTCCGTGAGACCGGCACCCCGAAGGTGCACGACTGGTTCGTGAACTACGTCGTGAAGAAGAACCCGCACGCGGAGGAGCTGCGCGGGCGATGGATGACCGATCCAGATCCGATCGTCGCGAGCGCAGGCTGGGCACTCACCGCCGAGCGTGTCGTCAAGAACGCCGACGGCCTCGACCTGTCCGGCCTGCTCGACATCATCGACGCCCAGATGCGCGACGCCCCCGAACGATTGCAATGGGCGATGAACACGTGCCTGGCGCAGATCGGCATCGAACACCGCGACCACCGGGCCCGCGCGCTCGACATCGGGGAACGCCTCGAGGTGCTGAAGGACTATCCGACGTCACCGGGCTGCACGTCACCGTACGCGCCGGCCTGGATCGGCGAGATGGTGCAACGGAAGAGCACGTGAGCTATCGCAGGCCGCTGGGAAGGATACGACTATTCCTCATCGAGGGTTGCACTGCACGTTTGCGCGTCAGTGTTTATTTCCCACACGAACGCGTATTGGCTACCTTCGGCTACATCGATCGCCCCTGATTCCCTCAGATTGCAGCGCACTCCGAGCGAATTGCACTGCAGTAGTCCAGTCATGGAGTAGGGCTGCAATCCAATAGGAACATTCCGGATAGTATGGCGTGCCCCGGTCGGGATAATCACTTGATTCGCGATATGGACCGTAATATCCGCGGTGCACCCGTAGTCCTGATCTTCGTAAACGAGCGCAATCGTCGCTGTGGCGGGCTCGGATGATGGACTTGAGGTGTCGTTGGGGGGCGGGGGAGGAGGTTCTTGGCCCTGAGTGCTAACGATTACGCCGAGAACGGCCCCCAATGCGGTAATCAGTGCAGCCAACGCCCCTATGCCCTCTGCGGACTTCCAGAAACTCTTTCCTTCTCCGCTGGACTGGTCGGAGGGTGCGTTCATCGGATCCTCCCGCGTTCGTTGCAGTGGTTTCACAACGTTGGGTGAAGCGCCATCGGCATGGCTCCACCGGCGGCCTTGTGGCGGGCCCGGTTGGTGACATGACCAGTATGAGCTGTCCGAAGATGCGAAATTTCTGAATTGCCGATTTTCCCTGGAGTGTTCTCGCGGCGACATCCAATTTTGTGTGATAAGTAATGGAGTAATTTGGTGCGGGCAACTCTTTGCTGAGTGAATTTCGAGGTGGTGGCCTACGCGCAAATATCCCCGGAGCGACAGACGTCCCCGTACGCACCGGGCTGGATCGGCGAGATGGTGCGATGGAGGAACGAGGCGACGGCCACCCCCTCGTAGCTCACGCCACGTCGAGTGTGCGGATCTCCTGCCGGATCTCGTTCCACCCGGTGGTCCGTCCCGTCAGCAACCACACCCGGGCGTCGAACCAGTAGCCGCGGCCACCGGCCACCGCCGCGACCAGGTGTGCGAACGCCACGAGCGCCCGATCACCCCCACCGCGCGGCCTGCGAACGGGATGGATCACCCGCCGCTGCGGTGCTTCGTAATCGACTGTGCGTTCCTGTGCGGTCCTGGCCCAGGGCATTCGCATTCGACTTCCGGTGTCGGATCGTTCCGGTCGGTACCGGGAGTGGGTACCTCCCCGATTGGGTACCGTTCCGAGCGAGGGTACGCGGCAGGCCGGGCCCCGCATGCGCATTCGCGGGAAAGCCCTGGCCGGCGCCGGATATCAGCGACGACGAGGAGAACGATGCAGCTCCCCACCACCGACACCGACTTCGACACCCTCGACGCGTGGTGGCGGGCCGCGAACTATCTGTCCGTCGGCCAGATCTACCTCATGGACAATCCGCTGCTGCGCGAACCGCTGCGGCCCGAACACATCAAACCGCGGCTGCTCGGACACTGGGGCACCACACCGGGATTGAACTTCGTCTACGCGCACCTCAACCGCGCCATCACCACCCGCGACCTGGACATGATGTACGTCATGGGTCCCGGTCACGGCGGACCCGGACCGGTGGCCGCGGCGTGGCTCGAAGGCACCTACAGCGAGGTCTACCCGGATATCTCCCGCGACGAGGACGGCATGCGGCGCCTGTTCCGCCAGTTCTCGTTCCCCGGCGGCATTCCCAGCCACGTCGCCCCCGAGACCCCCGGATCGATCCACGAGGGCGGTGAACTCGGCTACTCCCTCTCGCACGCCTACGGCGCCGCCTTCGACAATCCCGATCTGATCGTCGCCGCGGTCGTCGGCGACGGCGAAGCCGAAACGGGGCCGCTGGCCGCGAGCTGGCATTCGACGAAGTTCGTCGACCCGCGCCGCGACGGCGCGGTACTGCCGATCCTGCACCTCAACGGCTTCAAGATCGCCAACCCGACGGTGCTCGCGCGCATCGGCGAGGACGAACTGATCTCGCTGCTGCGCGGCTACGGGCACGAACCGATCGTCGTCGCCGGCGACCATCCCGCCGACATGCATCGGCGCTTCGCCGCCGCCCTCGACGCGGCGCTCGACCGCATCTCCGAGATCCAGCAGACCGCCCGCAGCTCGGGAAACGCGACCCGCCCGGCGTGGCCGATGATCGTGCTCCGGTCCCCCAAGGGCTGGACCGGCCCGGTGGAGGTCGACGACGCCCCGGTCGAGGGCACGTGGCGCGCCCACCAAGTGCCGATCGGTGATCCGCGCAGGAACGACGAGCACCGCCGCCTCCTCGAGGAGTGGCTGCGCAGCTACCGGCCGAAGGAGTTGTTCGACGACGACGGCGTTCCCGTCGCGGCCCTGCGCGACCTCTCGCCCCGTGGCACCCGGCGGATGAGCGCCAACCCGCACGCCAACGGGGGAGCGGTGCTGCGGGATCTGATCCTGCCCGACTTCCGCAACTACGCCGTCGACGTTCCCGAACCGGCCACCGCCACCGGCGAGGCCACCCGCATCCTCGGCACCTTCCTGCGCGACGTCATGCGGCGCAACGCCACGAACTTCCGGATGTTCGCGCCCGACGAGAACAACTCCAACCGCCTCGACGCGGTCCTCGACGCCACCGACCGCACCTGGAACGCGCGCATCGAGCCGGGTGACGACCGGGTCGCCCCCGACGGCCGCGTCATGGAGATCCTGTCCGAACACACCTGCCAGGGCTGGCTCGAGGGGTATCTGCTCACCGGTCGGCACGGATTGTTCTCCAGCTACGAGGCTTTCGCGCACCTGGTCGACTCGATGGTGAACCAGCACGCCAAATGGCTGCTCACCACGAACCGGATCCGCTGGCGCCGCCCCATCCCGTCGCTGAACTACCTGCTCACCTCCCACGTGTGGCGGCAGGACCACAACGGCTTCTCGCACCAGGATCCCGGATTCATCGACCACGTCGTCAACAAGAAACCCGAGGTCGTGCGCGTCTACCTGCCGCCGGACGCCAACACCCTGCTTTCGGTGGCCGATCATTGCTTGCGCACCCGCCAGTACATCAACGTGATCGTCGCCGGGAAGCAACCGGCCGTACAGTTCCTCGACATCGACGACGCGATGACCCACTGCCGCAAGGGCATCGGGATCTGGCAGTGGGCCTCGACCGACCGCGACGTCGAACCGGATGTGGTGCTCGCCTGCGCCGGCGACATCCCCACGATGGAAACCCTCGCAGCCGTCGACATCCTGCACCGCCGCTTCCCCGACCTGCGGATCCGGGTGGTCAACGTCGTCGACCTCATGCGGCTGCAGGACGACCGGGCGCACCCGCACGGGCTGCCGGGCGCGCACTTCGACGCGCTGTTCACCACCGACAAGCCGGTGGTCTTCGCCTACCACGGCTATCCGTGGCTGATCCACCGTCTCGTCTACCGGCGCACCAACCACGAGAACTTCCACGTCCACGGCTACATCGAGGAGGGCACGACCACCACACCGTTCGACATGTGCGTGCTCAACCGCATCGACCGCTACCACCTCGCGCTCGACGTCCTCGACCGCGTCGAGCGGATCCGGCCGATCGCCGGGCACGCCCGCGAGGAACTCGAGAACATCCTCGCCGAACACACCCGCTACGTGCGCACCCACGGCGAGGACATGCCGGTGATCACCGACTGGCACTGGCAGGGCGTCGGAATAGACTGAGCGTCAAACCGATCCGCGGCGGGCCAGTCGCCCGGCGGTGAAGGCGTCGACGTCGACCTCGTCGAGGGAGGTCACCACCAGATCGGCGCCCGCGTCCTCGAGGTCGGCGGCGTCGTCGAAACGGGCGACACCGAGCGCCCACATGCCGCCGGCCTTCGCCGCCCGGATCCCGCTGATCGCGTCCTCGACGACCACGCACGCCTGGGCGGGCACCCCGAGTTCGTCGGCGGCGGTGAGGAACAGTTCCGGGTCGGGTTTGCCGTGGGCGACCGGGCGGCCGGACAGATCCGCGTCGAACCGGTCGAGCAGCGTCTCGCCAGGACGGTCGTGGGCGGGGACCGCCCGCAGGAACAGCCCGGCATTCTTCGACGAGGACGCCGCGGCCACCGCGATCCCCGCCGCCTGCACGGCCGCGACGAAGCGCACCCCGTCCTCGTAGGCGCGGAACCGGCGCTCGTCGATCAACCGCAGCAACCGGGCCTGCTTGCGCTCGGCGTAGTCCGCCGCGCGGCGCTCGGAGTCGGGCACCGCGAAGTATTCGAGCGCGGCGCGGGCGCCGTCCATCCGCGGCCGACCCGACAGCACCTGCCGGTACACCGCCGCGGTGAACGCGTCGTCGGTCCAGGAGGTCTCGGGTTGCAGGTCGCGCCAGTCGCCGGTCATCAACTCCGCCAGCGCTTCCCGCCACGCCGTCTCGTGCGGTGAATCGACGAGCACCCCGTCGACGTCGAAGATCACCGCACGGAACCGCGACTGCGTCTCGGGCACGATGTCCTCCTCGCGGTCAGGCGGGGACGGCGGCGAGCCGGAACTCGTGCGACTCGCCGGCGCCGAGCTCGACGAGTTCGCCGTCCACCGCGACCTGCACCGGCACCCGGAAGCCCTCGGTCTCGGCGCGCACCGACAGCTTGTCGCCGTCGATCCGCACCCGCAGGGGAGTGCCGCGGTACCGCATGGAGAACGACACCCCGTCGAGGTGCGAGACGAGCTTGGGCCGGAAGACGAGCACGTCGCCGTACGCGCGGGCACCGACGTAGTAGCGCTGCACCAGATCGAGGGTGCCGCCCATGACCCCCATGTGGATGCCTTCCTTGGTGGTGCCGCCCTGCAGGTCGCTGACATCGCTCTCGAGCGCGAGCTTGAACCGCAGCCACGACGACTGCGGGTCGAAGGTGGCGAGCACACCGGCGAACGTCACGTGACTGAGCGTCGAGCCGTGCGAGGTGCGCTGGTCGTAGTAGTCGACGGTGTGGCGCACGAGGTCGCGATCGTAGGGATAACCGAGCTGCTCGAACACCTGGCGCAACTCGGCATCGTCGAACAGGAAGAACAGCATCACCGTGTCGGCCTGCTTGGCGACCTTGTAGGCATCCGGGTCGCGGCCCTCCGCACGCAGGATGCGGTCCATCCGACCGATGTTGCCGTACTCCGTGCGGTAGTGCTCCCAGTCGAGTTCCTCGAGATCCTCGTAGCCTTCGAACTGGCTGATCACCCCGTCGTGGTAGGGCACGAACATTCTCCGGCTCATCTCCGACCAGGTCCGCAGTTCCTCGTCGGTGACGCGCAACCGGGCCCGCAGGGCCGTCCGTCGGCTCTTCGACAGCACCTCGAAGACGTCCAGGGCGCGCGCGGAGATCCACGCGACCATCACGTTCGTGTACGCGTTGTTGCGCAGACCGCCCTCGGTGGACCCCGGATACCGTTCGTGGAACTCGTCCGGTCCCATCACCCCATGGATCTCGTAGCGGTCCCGCTCCGGGTTGTAGTGCGCGATCGACGCCCAGAACCGCGCGATCTCGAGCATCATCTCGGCGCCGTAGTCGGCCAGGAAGTCGACGTCGTCGGTGGCCTGGTAGTAGTGCCACACGTTGTAGAAGATCGCGGCGCTGACGTGACGCTGGTTCCGGCTCAAGTCCGGATCCCATTGCCCCGACATCGGATTGAGATGCACCGTCTGGGTCTCCTCCGTGCCGTCGCTGCCGCTCTGCCAGGGGAACATCGCGCCGCGGTAACCGGCCTCGCTCGCCGCGGCCTGCGCCTCCCCCAACCGGCGGTAGCGGTAGAGGATCAGTCCCTTGGTGATCTCGGGGACCCGCATGTTCAGGAAGGGATAGACGAACATCTCGTCCCAGAACACGTGCCCGCGATAAGCCTCGCCGTTGAGTCCGCGCGCCGGCACTCCCGCGTCGAGACGCGCGGTGTGCCGTGAGCAGACCTGCAACACGTGCGAGACGTGCAGGCGCAGCAGCAACTGCGCGCGCGGCTCCCGCGGCAGCCGGATGTCGCAGATGTCCCACAACTCGTCCCAGGCCGCGACGTGCTCGTCGTACGCCTCGGCGAAATCCGGATAGCGCAACACGTGCCGGCCCGCGGAGGCGAGGGGCTCGGTGATCGCGTCGTCGCGGGAGGTGAACATCGCCACCATCTTCTCGATGCGCACCGTCGAGCCCTCGGCGATGTCGAAGGAGAGGACCTGCTGGATGTAGTCCTCCATCTGGTACAGATCGCGGTCGACGAGCATCGCCCCGCACGAGCCCTCCCGGAACACCCGGGTGCGGGCGGCCTGGGCGATGTAGGTGTCGGACTGGCGGATCTGCACCTTCAGCGCGATCGTCTCGGGGCCGTAGGTGCGCGGCGAGACCGGATCGAGGTGCCGTGCCTCGAGATCGCGGTAGCGGGCCACGGCGCGGTTGGAGACCCGGCCGTCGAGGGCGGTGACGATCTCGACCCGCCCCGACCAGTTCTCCGGGGTCAGCGACCATTCGAGCGCGCCCTGGTTCGGATGCTCCATGCTCACGAACCGCCTGCTGCGCAGCGACGTCTCGCGGCCGTGCCGATCCCGGAACCGCAGTTCGCGGACCACGGTGGCGGTGCGGATGTCGTAGACGTGCCGGTAGTCGAGGATCTCCACCTGTGCCAGGCGGATCGCCTCGCCGCCGTCGATGCGCAGCTTCAGCACGAGCCAGTTCGGGAGGTTGACCAGATCCTCGTTCAGGACCGGGCTGCCACCCATGATGGTGGTCTCGCGGTTGTAGCAACGATGCGCGTAGGTCCCCGGATAATGGACCTCGCCCATGTCTTCCCACTCGGCGGTGCCGCGTGAACAGAAGTAGCCGTTGCCCGTCGAGGTCAGGGCTTCGCGCAGGGGTTCGTCGTCTGGATCGAAACCGTCGTAGTCGAGGGTGAACTCCGGGTCGTACACGCGAACCTCCTGGCGGGTCGTACTCGACACGAACTGTCCGGCGGTGCTGTCACCCGGCGGCGCTGTCATCTACCCAGGGCCGACAGGAAACGTTCGACGTCGTCGACCGACGCGAGGACGAACTCGGCGTCGGTGCGGCGTCCGGCCATCTCCGGGTCGTCGGGGCTGCCGACGAGGATCCCGATGCCGCGACCCCGCAACGCCCGGAAGGCGTCCTCGTCGGTGATGTCGTCGCCGAGATAGAGCGGCACGACGTCGTCGGAGGCGAGATCGAGGACCTCGATCAGGTGCAGGACCGCCTTGCCCTTGTTCCAGTTCACGGCCGGTTTGAGTTCGTAGACCATCTTTCCCGGCACCACGGCGAGCCGGTCGGGGTTCTCCTGCAACAGCGTCTCGACGATCGCACCCACCCGGTCGTGCACCTCGGGGGAGGCCTGCCGGTAGTGCACGGCAACCGACGCGCGCTTCGGTTCGATGCCGACACCGTCGAGACCGTCCAGGCGGGTGCGCAGGGTCTCGGTGGTCTCGGTGATCAGATCGGTGAAGTCGGTGAGGACGTCGTGGGCGATCTGCCCGTGGGTGGGGCTCCAGATGTCGAAACCGTGGCTGCCGGCGACGACGAGATCGTCGACCCCCATGAGCTGCTGGACGACGTCGCGGTCGCGGCCGGTGACGATGCACACCGACACGCGGTCGGCGAGTTCACGGACGGTGCGGCGCATGGCATCCGACCACACCGCGTCCTCGGGACGGGCGACGATCGGGGTGAGCACACCGTCGTAGTCGAGGAAGACCGCGGGCCGGCGGCCCGCGAGACGATCGGACAGGGCGGCGCCGTCGAGTGCCGACGGTAGGTCCTCCACGGTGCGCGGCGCGGTCATCTGATCAGTACTCCTGTCGTCGCGGCGACCCGTCATGGTTCGCACCGTACACAAAGATCGAAAGGCTCGGCCGTGGATCCGGGGAGGGGGATCGGCCGGATGCAGCGGTCAGCGGACCGGGCGTCGCCAGTGCTCGTCCGCGGTGAGCCGGGAGCGGACGTGTTCGGCGGCATCGTCGTTGCGGAACGGGCCGGTCAGCAGGTCGGCGTAGACGTGTGAGACGGCGGCATGGCGCAGTCCGCTGCGACGGTCCATCCGTTCGAAGACCACCGGCGACCAGGGGATCGCCACCACGACGTCGCCGCCGTGCTCGACCGGGCGCAGGCCGAGACTGTCGGCGAAGTCGTCGGGGTCGTCGGCGTAGACCTCGAGCAGCGTCGGGGCCGCGTAGTCGGTGGCGCCGACGCCGGTGAGCGCGTAGGGGATGTCGATGCGTTCGGCCAGTCGCGCGCGGGTCGCGGTGACGCCCTCGGGGGCGGTGAACCGGCGGACCGCGCACACCTTCCGCTCGGCGGCCCAGGCCCGCAGCATCGGTTCCCAGCGCACCTCGACGATCGGGCCGCGCGGGACCCGGCGCACGAGCTCACGTTCGACGAGCACCTCGACGACGCGGTAGGTCGCGCCGGTGGACGCGCCGGACAGCTTGATCAGTTCCGGGACGGAGATCTCCCCGACGTGATCGGCGAGTGCGCGCACCACGCGGTCGGACGGTTCGCCGGTGAGCACCCCGGACGGGCGGCCCGGGCCGCGCCACGGGTCGGCGTCGGCGCCGCGGTCGCGGACCCACACCGCCGGGCGGTCGGCGACGAGCGAGAGGTTGCCGGTCGCGTCGGCGTAGGAGATGCCGTGCCGGTCGAGCTGGCGGCGCACCGGATCGGACAGATAGTGGGCGCACACGAAGCCGCGGTCGGAGTCGGACAGGTCGGCGGCGATGCGCGCGACGTCGCCGGAGAGCACACCTCGGGAGGCGACCACGGAGAAGGACACGGTGTCGCCGTCGGGGGCGGAGACGAGCATCCGGGTGGGTGCCTCGGGGGAGCGGGGGCGGTCGCTCGACAGCGACCAGCCGAGCGGCAGGCACGCCTCGAGTCGGGCGGTGGCGCGACGGTAGATGTCGATGTACCGCTCGGGGCGGGGACCGATGGTGTTCTCGGGGGCGGGAGCCGACTGTGTCACATCCACCACCGTAGTCACTCTGTGCATGACGGAAAAGGGAAATAATCGAAATCCCACAGGGCGGAACAGCCCCTCTCCCGCACCGCAAACTATGACGCGGCATGCGCTAGTTTCGTGACCATGACCGACATCACCGGGCGCATCGCGTTCGTTCAGGCGACCTGGCACCGCACCATCGTCGACCAGGCACGTACAGGCTTCACCGAGGAGATCACCCGCCTCGGCGTCTCGCAGGACACCCTGGACTTCTTCGAGGTCCCCGGCGCCTTCGAGATCCCGCTGCACGCCAAGCGACTGGCGAAGACCGGGCGCTACGACGCGATCGTCGCGGCCGGGCTGGTCGTCGACGGCGGCATCTACCGGCACGACTTCGTCGCCACCGCGGTGATCGACGGCCTGATGCGCGTCCAGCTCGACACCGATGTGCCGGTCTTCTCCGTCGTGCTCACCCCGCACAACTTCCACGAGCACGACGAGCACGTCGAGTACTTCACGCGGCACTTCGTCAAGAAGGGCGCCGAGGCGGCTCGCGCCGTCGACGCCACGGTGCGCTCGCTGAGCGCGCTGCCGACCGGAGACTGAGCCCCGGTCGGCAGCGCGCGTCGGATCAGCGTGCGCTGCCGGAGGGATCCGTCGCCACCGAGTCCTCGCCGGCCGCTGCCTGGTTCGGAGCCTCGGTGCGCCGACGGTAGGCCGCCCGCGCGGTCTCGTCGGTGTTCAGTGCCAGCGACTGCAGACCGAATGCCGCGGTGATGCGGTGACGGGTCGCTTCCGGCACCGCCTTCCGCGCTCCGAGGATCGCGCCCGCCGTGCGGGGCACGTACCGCAGGCCGGGACGAGCCGTCGCGATCACCTGCACGATCGCGGCGGCGACCTCGTCCGGGCCGACCATGGCGTGCTCGGTCGCGGAGTACACCGTGAGGCCGGGGGCGCCTTCGATGCCCACGACCGAGCCGAGATTGACGATGTGTCCGTAGCCCTGTTCGGTGAACCGCGCCGCGGCCGGCTTCGAACCGAGGATCACACCGCGGACGTTGACGTCGATCTGACGGTCGGTGACCGTGTCGGTCTCCTCGAGGAACGCGCCGGTGGGCATGATGCCGGCGTTGTTGACGAGCGCGTCGATCCCGCCGAACTCCATGTGGGCCAGGCTGAGGAATTCGTCGAAGGATCCTCGGTCGGTGACGTCCAGAGGCCACCGGAACACCGTGGTGCCGAAGCGCGCATCGATCCGGGCGGCGGTGCACGGGATCTTCGGTTACGCCCTGATGAGCTGTGCGACGGTGCGCGACGGCATCGAGGTGGGCACCCGTTTCTTCGATTGCGGGGCTTCCTGCTGGAGCGCGACGTCGACGCATGCGGTGGTAGTGGACGCGCGGGCGTTGGACCGGCCCATGCCGACCGCGAGCCCGGAGGCCGCCGCCGTACTGCTGCGGGAGTGCGCGGAACTGCTGCAGCGCAGACAGAACCACGGCGAGCTCGGCGCCCGCGTGCGGGAAGTGCTGCTGCGCCGGGCCGCGGAGGGCCCCACGCAGGACCAGGTGGCCGCGGAGCTGGGGTCGAGTGTGCGCACCCTCCGGCGGCAGCTGGGGGAGGAGGGGGCCTCGTACCGGGCGATCGTGGCCGAGACGCTGGGGGACGATGGCGGGGGAGCTGCTGGATGCGGGCCTGCCGGTGGAGAGGGTGGCGCACCGTCTGGGCTACGCCGATGCGTCGAGCTTCTCGGTGGCGTTCCAGTGGTGGACCGGCCGGACGCCGGGTGGGCGAGGACGGGAGAGACGCTCGGTCTGAGGCGACTGCGGGACCGGTTCGAGAGCTCTTGGAGACATTCTGAACAATACGGAAATCATAGAAAATCAGAATCCATCCTCCTTCAGGACCTACTCACCACACAGCGCGGCACCAGCTACCAACCACCAAACCTGCCGGGAGAACGTCGGTGTCAGCGGCTCGATGCCTCAGGGCGTCGAGTCATGGCCAGGGGAACGAGCACACCGAGCAGCGCGGCAGGCAGCAGGAACGCGAGGACCGGGTCGGCGCCGTACACCGGCGTCAGCAGGAGAGGGGAGAAGGCCGCACCGCCGAAGCGGAAGGCCTGCACGACGGACACCGCGCCACCGCGGTTGCCGCCCGGCCCACCGAGCACCGCGGCGTTGACCCCGACGAGGATGAACTGCGAAGCGATACCTGCCAGGAACCACGCGACGCCGAGCACGACGAGCCACGGGACGGTACCGACGACCACGACCAGCGCTGCGCCGCTCACCGCGCCGATGAGCACGATCGCGCGGGCACCGACGCGGTCGATGAGCATCCCGACCGGCCGGGAACTGAGGATGCCGGCGAGTCCGAACACGGTGAGTACCACGCCGCGTTCGGACGGGGACAACCCGAAGTCGTCCTCGACCCGGAAGGCGAGGAGGAATCCGAGTCCGCCGAGCGCACCCCAACCGAGCAATGCGACCAGCCCGATACGCAGGACGCGCGGGGTCAGCGCGTCGCGCAGTCGGACCCGAGTGGTACCGGACGGGTCGTCGCGCACCGATTCGGGCAGGCCGGCGAGCGCCAGGAGCAGCGCGGCGCCGGCAAGCACGACGAACGCCCATCTCCAGCTCACCTCGGCGGCGAGACCGCCGATCAGTGGGGCGACGGTTTGGCCGGCGGCCTGCATCGCCCCGAACAATCCGAGAGCGCGGCCGAGCCTGTCCTTCGGGGTGATAACGGCCAGCGCCGCGAGCAGCAGCGGAGTGGTGAACGCGTTGGCCGCGCCCTGCAGCATGCGGGTGCCGATGAGCACCGAGAAGGTCGGCGCCAGCGCCGCGGCGATCGAGACCGCCGCGTAGACGAGATAGGCGGTGCGCACGGTGCGGACGCGTCCCCACCGTGCGCCGAGCGTGCCGGAGAACAGCATCGCGGCGGCGAACACACCGAGATAGGCGGTGACCGTCGTCGCGGCTGTGCCGGTGGACACACCGGTGTCGGCGCCGATCTCCGGCAGCATCGACACGACGACACTGCCGCCGAAGGGACCGAGGAAGCCGCCCGCGTACAGCGCCGTGCGCTGCAGCGGTTCGCGCAGATCCCTCACTTGTTGAAGCCGCCGGGGCCCCGTCGCCGCAGATAGCGTTCGAACTCGGCGGCGAGGGCGTCGCCGTCGATCTTGGCGATGACCTCGGAGATGTCCTCCTCGGCCTCGGCGTCGCCGCGCTCCTCGAGGGTGCGCACGTACTCGGCGATCTCCTCGTCGTCCTCGATCATGTCGGTGACGGTCTGTTCCCACTCCTCGGCGAGGAGGGGGAGTTCGCCAAGGGGCACCTCGAGGTCGAGGACGTCCTCGACGCGGCGCAGCAGCGCCACGGTGGCCTTGGGGTTCGGCGGGTTGGACACATAGTGGGGGATCGCCGCCCAGAACGACACCGCGGGGATGCCCGCGCGGACGAAGGCGTCCTGCAGCACGCCGGTGATCCCGGTGGGTCCTTCGTAGCGGGAGGTCTGCAGCTTGAAGCGTTCGGCGGCCTCGGAGCTGTAGGCGGTGCCGGTCACCGGGACCGGGCGGGTGTGCGGGGTGTCGGCGAGCAGTGCGCCGAGCAGGACGACGGTGTGGACCTCGAACTCGTCGACGAGTTCGATGATGGCGTCGCAGAAGCTGCGCCAGCGCATGCTCGGCTCGATGCCGTGCAGGAGGACGATGTCGCGGTCGCTGCCGGGCGGGGAGCACAGCGACAGCCGGGTGGTGGGCCAGTCGATCTCGCGGGTGACCCCGTCGACGAGCCGCACCTGCGGCCGGTTGACCTGGTAGTCGTAGTACTCCTCGGAGTCCAGCTCCGCGAACGGCTCGGCGTCCCAGATCAACTCGAGGTGTTCGACGGCGCCGCTGGCGGCGTCGCCGGCGTCGTTCCACCCTTCGAAGGCGGCGACGAGCACCGGATCGCGCAGGACGGGGACGTCCTGGTCCGGGGTCTCGGGAAACTCGGGTGTACTCACTCGTCCAGCCTACGACCCGGCCCGATCCGGGCGCCCACTAGTCTGAAGGGCATGTCCACCCCACTTCATTCTGTCCTGCTCGATGCGCTGAGCCAGCGCGTTGTCATCGGAGACGGGGCGATGGGCACCATGTTGCAGGCCGCGGATCTGTCGCTCGACGACTTCCGCGGTTTGGAGGGGTGCAACGAGATCCTCAACGAATCTCGTCCCGATGTGATCCGGGGGATCCACCGGGCGTACTTCGAGGCCGGCGCCGATGTCGTCTCGACGAACACCTTCGGCTGCAACCTGCCCAACCTCGCCGACTACGACATCGCCGACCGCATCCGTGAGCTGTCCGAGCTCGGTACCCGCCTCGCCCGCGAGGTCGCCGACGAGATGGGTCCCGGCGCCGACGGCATGGCCCGGATGGTGATCGGGTCGATGGGTCCGGGTACGAAGCTGCCCACCCTCGGCCACGCGCCGTTCGCTGCGCTGCGCGACGCCTACGGTGAGGCGGCGCTGGGCATGCTCGACGGTGGTGCCGACGCGATCCTGGTGGAGACCTGTCAGGACCTGTTGCAGGCGAAGGCCGCGATCATCGGTAGCAAGCGGGCGATGGAGCAGGCCGGTCGCCGGATCCCGATCGTTACCCACGTGACAGTGGAGACCACCGGCACGATGCTGCTCGGTTCCGAGATCGGTGCCGCGCTGACCGCCCTCGAGCCGCTCGGCATCGACCTGATCGGGTTGAACTGCGCGACCGGTCCGGCGGAGATGAGCGAGCACCTGCGGTATCTGTCGCAGCACGCGACGATCCCGGTGTCGGTGATGCCGAATGCGGGTCTGCCGGTGCTGGGCGCGAACGGCGCCGAGTACCCGCTGCAGCCGGAGGAGCTCGCCGAGGCTCTGGCCGGATTCGTCTCCGAGTACGGGTTGACCTTCGTCGGTGGCTGCTGCGGCACCACCCCCGAGCACATCCGGCAGGTTGCGGCGGCGGTGCGGGGGGTGCAGCCGGCGCCGCGCGCCGCGCAGCCGGAGCCGGGTGTGTCGTCGCTGTATACCTCGGTGCCGTTCGAGCAGGACGCGTCGATCCTGATGATCGGTGAGCGGACCAACACGAACGGGTCGAAGGCGTTCCGGGAGGCGATGCTCGCCGCGGATTGGCAGAAGTGCCTGGACATCGCGAAGGATCAGATCCGCGACGGTGCGCACATGCTTGATCTGAACGTCGACTATGTCGGGCGTGACGGGGCGGCGGACATGGCGGAGCTGGCGTCGCGGTTCGCGACGTCGTCGACGTTGCCGATCATGATCGACTCGACGGAGCCGGACGTGATCAAGGCGGGCCTCGAGCATCTCGGTGGTCGGTGTGCGGTGAACTCGGTGAACTACGAGGACGGCGACGGTCCGGGTTCGCGGTTCGAGCGGATCATGGAGCACGTCGTCGAGCACGGCGCGGCGGTGGTCGCGTTGACGATCGACGAGGAGGGCCAGGCCCGCACCGCCGAGCACAAGGTGCGCATCGCCGAGCGGTTGATCGCGGATCTGACCGGTCGGTGGGGGTTGTCGCCGCAGGACATCATCGTCGATGCGTTGACCTTCCCGATCTCGACGGGTCAGGAGGAGGTGCGGCGCGATGCGATCGAGACGATCGAGGCGATCCGCCGCCTCCACGAGGCGCATCCGGAGGTGCACTTCACGCTGGGCATCTCGAATGTGTCGTTCGGTCTGAATCCGGCGGCGCGGCAGGTGTTGAACTCGGTGTTCCTGAACGAGTGCACCGCGGCGGGTCTGGATACGGCGATCGTGCATGCGTCGAAGATTCTGCCGATGGCGCGGATCCCGGAGGAACAGCGGCAGGTCGCGCTGGATCTGGTGTACAACCGGCGCAGCGAAGGTTACGACCCGCTGCAGAAGCTGATGGAGCTGTTCGAGGGGGTGTCGGCGGCGTCGGCACGCGAGTCGCGGGCGCAGGAGCTGGCGGCGTTGCCGCTGTTCGAGCGGCTCGAGCGGCGCATCGTCGACGGCGAGCGCAACGGTCTCGAGGACGATCTGACCGAGGCGATGAGGACCACCCCGCCGCTGGCGATCATCAACGACACGCTGCTGTCGGGCATGAAGACTGTCGGTGAGCTGTTCGGGTCGGGTCAGATGCAGTTGCCGTTCGTGCTGCAGTCCGCCGAAGTGATGAAGACCGCGGTGGCGTTCCTCGAGCCGCACATGGAGTCGACGGGCGACGAGGGCAAGGGCCGGATCGTGCTGGCGACGGTCAAGGGCGATGTGCACGACATCGGCAAGAACCTCGTGGACATCATCCTGTCGAACAACGGCTACGAGGTGGTCAACCTCGGCATCAAGCAGCCGATCGCGACGATCCTCGACGCGGCGGTGGACAAGCGCGCCGATGTGATCGGCATGTCGGGTCTGCTGGTGAAGTCGACGGTGGTGATGAAGGAGAACCTCGAGGAGCTCAACTCCCGCGGGGTCGCGGAGCAGTTCCCGGTGTTGCTCGGTGGTGCGGCGCTGACCCGCAGTTACGTCGAGAACGATCTGGCGGAGGTCTACGAGGGCAAGGTGTCCTACGCGCGCGATGCGTTCGAGGGTCTGTCGCTGATGGACCGGGTCATGGCCGAGAAGCGCGGTGAGGGTCCGGCGCCGGACAGTCCGGAGGCGATCGAGGCCGCCCGCAAGGCCGCCGAGCGCAAGGAGCGGCACGAGCGCAGCAAGCGAATCGCGGAGAAGCGCAAGGCCGCGGAAACGCCGGCGGAGATCCCCGAGCGCAGTGACGTCGCGAAGGATCTGCCGGTGCCGACGCCGCCGTTCTGGGGCACCCGGGTGATCAAGGGCATCCCGCTGGCCGACTATGCGGCGCTGGTCGACGAGCGTGCGCTGTTCCTGGGGCAGTGGGGCCTGCGCGGGCAGCGCGGTGGCGACGGCCCGAGCTACGAGGAGCTCGTGGAGACCGAGGGCCGGCCGCGGTTGCGATACTGGCTGGACCGGTTGGCGACCGAGGGCATCCTGCAGCACGCGGCGGTGGTGTACGGCTACTTCCCGGCGGTGTCCGAGGGTGACGACGTGGTGGTGCTGACCGAGCCGCGCCCGGATGCTCCCGAGCGTTACCGGTTCACCTTCCCGCGGCAGCAGCGTTCGCGGTTCCTGTGCATCGCCGATTTCGTGCGGTCGCGGGAGGATGCGCTCGCGTCGGGCCAGGTGGATGTGTGGCCGTTCCAGTTGGTGACGATGGGGCAGCCGATCGCGGACTTCGCGAACGAGTTGTTCGCGTCGAATTCGTACCGCGACTATCTCGAGGTGCACGGCATCGGTGTGCAGCTGACCGAGGCGCTGGCCGAGTACTGGCATCGACGGGTGCGGCAGGAGCTGGCGTTTGCCGAGGGCGGCACGGCCGCGGACGAGGATCCGGAGGAGGTCGCGGAGTACTTCAAGCTTGCCTACCGCGGTGCCCGGTTCGCGTTCGGTTACGGCGCGTGCCCGAATCTCGAGGACCGCATCAAACTGGTCGAGCTGCTCGAACCCGAGCGGATCGGGGTGGAGCTGTCGGAGGAGCTGCAGTTGCATCCCGAGCAGTCCACCGATGCGTTCGTGCTGCACCACCCGGAGGCGAAGTATTTCAATGTCTGATCGGGTGGAGGCGCCGCTCGCGGTGCAGACCGGTGCGCTGCGGGCGGTGCTGTGGGACATGGACGGCACCCTGCTCGAATCGGAACGCTTGTGGGACATCGGGATGCACGAGTTGTCGTTGCATCTCGGTGGGCCGATGAGCGACGAGACCCGCATCTCCACGATCGGGGGGCCGATGGATCTGGCGGTGCTGCGCACCTTCGCCGGGTTGGGTCTGGAACCGTCCCCGGACGAGGCGGCGGCTGCGGCGGCGTGGCTGACCGACTACATGGGCCGGTTGTTCGCCGACGGGCTCACGTGGCGGCCCGGCGCGCAGGCCGCGCTGCGCACCGTCCGCGAGGCGGGACTGGGGTCGGTGCTGGTGACCAACACCGAGCGGGCGTTGTGTGAGGTGGCCCTCGCGACCCTGGGCCGTGAGCATTTCGATCATTCGGTGTGTGGCGACGAGGTGCCGGCCGGCAAACCCGATCCGGCGCCCTACCGTCGGGCTGCGGAGTTGCTCGGTCTGGATCCGGCGCAGTGTCTGGCGGTGGAGGATTCCCCGACCGGGGCGGCCGCGGCGGATGCGGCCGGGTGCATGGTGCTGGTGGTGCCGTCACTGGTGGATGTGCCCGGCTCGGAGCGGCGGGTGTTCCGGTCCACGCTCGAGGGGTTGAGCGCCGAGGATCTGCACGAGCTGCACGGTGCGGGGGTGCCCTGAGGTGGCGGTCCCGAAGATCGTGCTGTTCTACAAGTTCACCCCGTTGCCCGACCCGGAGGCGATCCGGTTGTGGCAGCACACCCTCGCGTCGTCGTTGGGGTTGACCGGGCGGATTCTCATCTCGGAGCACGGCATCAACGGCACCGTCGGCGGTGACATCGCCGACGTGAAGAAGTACGTGCGTGGCTTGCGCGGTTATGCGGCCTTCAAGGACACCGATATCAAGTGGTCCGACGGCACCGGCGACGACTTTCCGCGGCTGTCGGTGAAGGTACGTCCGGAGATCGTGACGTTCGGGGTGCCCGACGAGGTGAAGGTCGACGAGAACGGCATCGTCGACGGCGGCACCCATCTGTCGCCGCACGGCGTGCACGAGCTGGTCGCCGAGCGCGGCGACGAGGTGGTGTTCTTCGACGGCCGCAACCGCTTCGAGGCGCAGATCGGCCGGTTCCGGGATGCGATCGTGCCGGATGTCGCCACGACCCGCGATTTCGTCGCCGAGCTCGACAGCGGACGCTACGACCATCTCAAGAACCGCCCGGTGGTCACCTACTGCACCGGTGGGGTGCGCTGTGAGGTGCTGTCGGCGTTGATGCGCAATCGCGGGTTCGAAGAGGTCTACCAGCTCGACGGTGGCATCGTCCGCTACGGCGAGACCTTCGGAGACGAGGGCCTGTGGGAGGGTTCGCTGTACGTCTTCGACGGGCGGATGAACGTCGAGTTCAGCGCCGAGGCGCCGGTGATCGGCCGCTGCACCCTGTGCGGGACGCCGACCTCGCGGTACCGGAATCATCCGGATCTCCACGGCCGGGAGTTGACTCTGGTGTGCGAGGGCTGCGTCCCGGACCTCGTGGAGGCGTAGACCGGTGCGTGCTGCACCGCTGCCGGTGCGCGACGGGCTCGGCCCCGACCGCATCCGGATGCCCGCCGATGTCGACGCGGCCACGATCGTCGAGTTCCTGCAGGCCGGCCACCCCGAGGAGGACTGGGCGGCGCACATGGGGGCGGGGGAGTTGGTCGACGAGCACGGCCGCCGCGTCGATGCGTGCACGCCGTATCAGCCGACGCGGTTCGTGTACTTCTACCGCGATCCGCCGCCGGAGGTGCCGGTGCCGTTCCCGGTGCGCGTGTTGCATCGGGAGGACGGTCTCGTGGTGGTGGACAAGCCGCATTTCCTGGCGACGATCCCGCGCGGAGCGCACATCCGCGAGTCGGTGGTGGTGCGGTTGCGGCGCGAGCTGGAGTTGCCGCATCTGGTGCCGGTGCACCGGCTCGACCGGATGACCGCCGGGGTGTTGCTGTGCACGACGGATCCGGCATGGCGGCGGCCCTATCAGGAGCTGTTCGAGCGTCAGCGGGTGCGCAAGGTGTACGAGGCGGTCGCCGGTTATCGGTCCGACCTGTCGTTCCCGCAGGTGGTGCGCACGCGGATCGTCAAGCGGCACGGGGAGCCGACGGCCGAGCAGTTCGCCGACGAACCGAATTCGGAGACGCGCATCGAGTTGGTCGAGCGGCGTGGGGAGCTGGCCCGTTACCGGTTGTTCCCGCGCACCGGTCGCACCCACCAGCTGCGGCTGCATCTGGCGTCGTTGGGGGTGCCGATCGTGGGGGACAACTTCTATCCGTGGTTCCGGCGGCGCGACGCGGACGATTTCACCGATCCGCTGCGGTTGCTGGCGCGGTCGCTGGAGTTCACCGATCCGATCAGCGGGGTGGAGCGGCGGTTCGTCAGCGGGCGGGAACTCGAGTTCTGAGCGAGGGTTGGTGTCCTGGCTGTGGGGCCGGTGGCGGGGCATGAAACAATCGACCCCTGTGAAGACCTTCGATTCCCTGTTCGCCGAGCTGTCCGAACGCGCCGCGACCCGCCCCGAGGGCTCCGGCACCGTCGCCGCCCTGGACGCCGGCGTGCATTTCCAGGGCAAGAAGGTACTCGAAGAGGCCGGTGAGGTGTGGATCGCCGCCGAGTACCAGTCCGACGAGGAACTGTCCGAGGAGATTTCGCAGCTGCTGTACTGGGTGCAGGTGCTGATGGTGGGGCGGGGTCTGAAGCTCGAGGACGTCTACAAGCATCTGTGACGGCCGGTGGCCCGCTGTGCCGGTGCCGCCGTCCGTGCCCCCTGTAGATCCCTTCCTCGCTTCTGCTCGTCGTTCGAAAGGACCCAATCCGTCATGCTGCGCGTCGCAGTCCCCAACAAAGGTTCGCTGTCCGAGTCCGCCGCCGAGATCCTGCAGGAGGCCGGCTACCGTCGGCGCACCGACTCGCGGGATCTGACGGTCATCGACCCGGTCAACGACGTCGAGTTCTTCTTCCTGCGGCCGAAGGACATCGCGATCTACGTCGGTTCCGGCGAGCTGGATCTGGGGATCACCGGCCGCGACCTGGCGATGGATTCGGGGGCTCCGGTCACCGAGCGGTTGTCGCTGGGCTTCGGGTCCTCGCGTTTCCGGTACGCCGCGCCGAAGGGCCGCGACTGGTCGGTCGAGGATCTGCAGGGTCTGCGCATCGCCACCTCGTACGCGAATCTGGTGCGTCGTGATCTCGCCGCCCGCGGCATCGAGGCCGAGGTGATCCGGCTCGACGGTGCGGTGGAGATCTCCATCCAGCTCGGGGTCGCCGACGCGATCGCCGATGTGGTCGGCTCGGGCCGGACGTTGCGGCAGCACGATCTCGTTGCCTTCGGCGAGTCGTTGTGCGATTCGGAGGGTGTGCTGATCGAGCGGGAGGATTCGGATCGCTCGGATCGGGCCCGCAACCAGCTGATCGCCCGTCTCGAGGGTGTGGTCTTCGCGCAGCAGTACGTGATGATCGATTACGACTGCCCGAAGCACCTGCTCGAGCAGGCCGTGCAGGTCACGCCCGGTCTCGAGTCGCCGACGATCTCGCCGTTGGCGAACGAGAATTCGGTGGCGGTGCGGGCGATGGTGCCGCGCAAGGGCCACAACGCGGTGATGGACCGGCTCGCCGAGATCGGTGCCCGCGCGATCCTCGCGTCGAACATCCGCTCGTGCCGGGCGATGCGCGCCCCCGAATAGATGCGCACCGATCCCGACATCTTCCGGTGCGGTCCCGCTGATCAGCGGGACCGCACCTGCACGTTCTGGGCGATGCGGCCGAGCGCGCCGGTCTCGTCGTAGAGCAGACCGGCGGTCATGCCGACCCCGTCGGGTCCGACGGACATCTCCGCGGCGATCCCCACCCAGTCCTGTTCGCGGAACTCGGGGGCGCGGAACAGGTGCACGGTCAGTTCGGTGTTGAGGAAGGTGTACTCGCGGGGGTCGAGTTTGGATCCGACACCGTTGGCGACGTCGGCGACGCTCATCAACCGGTCGAGCCCGCTGGGGGTTTCGCCTTCCACGAGGGCGATCTCGCTGCGCACCCACGCCGACGACAGGCCGGGAGCGCCGAAGGGGACGATGATGCGCCATTCGACGGTGTCGATGTAGCCGCCCTTCCAGAAGACGTGCGGGGCGGTGGCTTCGAAGTGGTCGGGGGCGGGCAGCGGGGTTTCGGAGGTCCGCGCGACCTGCGGCAGGTCGATGGTTTCGAGGCGCCAGCCGGTGCCGCGCGCCACCGGGCGGTCGGTGCCGTCGGGGGCGGTGGCCCACAATTCGGCGACGACCAGTTCGATGCGGCGACCGGGTCGTTCGATGTGGGTGCGCACCTCGAGGTCGGTGAGGGGGACGGGGCCGAGCAGTTCGACGGTGAGCCGGCTCAGGCGGGTGTCGGGGCGGGGCCGGTGCCGGTCGATGGCGCGGGCGAGCAGCGCCGAGGGTGGGGCGCCGTGCTGCAGGTGCGGTCCCCAGGTGCTGACGGTGTGTTCGGTGGGGCGGAACACCGCGATCTCGACGTCGTCGACCGGGCCGGTGGGGGTGGTCGGCCGGGGGACCGGCACGTAGTAGGCGGCGTCGCTCACTCGGGATTCTCCTGCTGCTCGATGCGGTGGGGCGCGCCCGGTGTCGATTGCGTCGCAACGCCGTCGGCGGGATACGGCGGTGGGGTACCGCCGAACGCCGGGCACAATGCCCGATGATCGCACCACCGGCAGCCGGGACCGGGATTGGGGCGGAAGTCGCCGCTGGCGCGCAACTGCCGGATCGTCGCCCACATCGCCCGCACGATCCGTTCGAAGCGGCGCAGTTCCTCGGTGTCGGGCCGGTAGTGCAGCACCTGACCGTCGCCGAGATACAGCAGTCGCAGCGAGGCCGGGACGATGCCGCGTTGCCGCCACACGATCAGCGCGTAGAACTTCAGCTGGAACAGCGCCGCCCGCTCGCCGCGCGGGGACGGGGCGCGGCCGGTCTTGTAGTCGACGACATGCACCGCACCGGTGGCGTCGACATCGAGGCGGTCGATGATGCCGCGCAGCGGGACGTCGCCGTCGAGGGTGGTCTCCACCCGCAGTTCGCAGCCGTCGGCGGTGACCGCGGTGGGGTCCTCGACGGTGAAGTAGGTGTCCAGCAGCGCGGCGGCCTCGGCGAGGAACCCCGCGTCGTCGGTGTCCACGCCCAGATCGGGGGTGGCGGCGAGGACCCGGGCCAGGGCGTCGGGCAGCAGGGTCTGCGCGGCGGTGGCGGTGCGGGCCGGTCCGTCGAGGCCGAACAACGCTTCGAGGGCGGCGTGCACGACGGTGCCGCGTGCCTGGGCGCGGGTCGGGGGTGCGGTGAGCCGGTCGACGGCCTTGAAGCGGTAGAGCAGCGGGCAGCGGGTGAAGTCGGCGGCCCGGGAGGGGGACAGGGCGACCGGCCGCGTCGTGTCGGTGGGGGGTGTGGGCGCAGCTGTGGTCACACCTGGCAGGCTAGGACGCGGGTCCGACACGGTGCCGGACCCGCGTGCCCGATCCCGGGTGCGGGGCTGGAACGAAGGTGGACACGGCGATGGCAGTAGGCGGACTCGGGCGCAGCGGACCCTTTCAGGTGGGGGACCGGGTGCAGTTGACCGACGCCAAGGGCCGCAAGTACACCGTGGTGCTCGAACCGGGCAAGGAGTTCCACACCCATCGCGGCGGGATCCTGCACGACGATCTGATCGGCACCGACGAGGGTGTGGTGGTCACCTCCACCAACGGCACCCCCTATCTGGCGTTGCGTCCGCTGCTCGTCGACTATGTGATGTCGATGCCGCGCGGTGCGCAGGTGATCTACCCGAAGGACGCCGCGCAGATCGTGCAGGAGGGCGACATCTTTCCCGGCGCGACGGTGCTCGAGGCCGGCGCCGGTTCCGGCGCGCTGACGTGTTCGCTGCTGCGCGCCGTCGGCGAGAGCGGCCGGGTGATCTCCTACGAGGTGCGCGAGGACCATCTCGAATACGCCGAGCGCAATGTCGACACCTTCTTCGGGCAGCGCCCGGCGAACTGGACGACGGTGCTCGGCGATCTGGCGGACTACGACGTCGAGAAGTACGGCCGCGTCGACCGGGTGGTGCTGGACATGCTCGCCCCCTGGGATGTGCTCGAGACGGTGAAGAAGGCGCTGGTGCCCGGCGGGGTACTCATCGTCTATGTGGCGACGACGACGCAGCTGTCGCGGGTGGTCGAGGCGATGCGGGAGCAGACCTGCTGGACCGAGCCGCGTTCGTGGGAGTCGATGGTGCGCGGCTGGCACGTGGTGGGGCTGGCGGTGCGGCCGGAGCATCGGATGCAGGGGCACACGGCGTTCCTGGTCAGTGCCCGGCGCCTGCAGGACGGGGTGGAGACCCCGAAGCCGCAGCGCCGGCCCAGCAAGGGCTGAGCCGACGCCGACCCGCAGGGGTTATTCGCAGCTGAGCGTGCCCGCGGCCAGGATCGAGCAGGCGCTCTCGTCGGCGATGACCCAGGTGCCGTCGATCTGCTCGAAGGTCAGCGGCATCGGGGCGCCGCCGTGCGGGCCGGCGACCTCGGTGGTCGCGGTGACGGTGTCGGCGTCGACCGTGGTGATCTCGCCGACGGTGCCGGTGAGCGGGTAGCCGGCGAGCACACCGGTGAACTGATCGAGCACGGCGGTGCGCGCGGCGCCGTGCTCCACGACCGCGGCACGGTCCTCGGTGGTGGCGGCCGGGTCGAAGAACACGTCGATCTGTTCCTGCAGTTGCTCGACGGTGACCGCGGCGATCACGGTGGTGCTGGTGGTCGTCGTTGCGCTGGTCGTGGCAGCGGTGTCGTCGCCGGCGTCGTCGGAGCTGCAGCCGGTCAGGGCGGTGAGGGCGGCGATCGCGGTGGCGGCGCAGAGTGTGCGAACTGGACGTGGGGTCACGGAGGAGTACCTTTCGAGAGAAACGGTCGACGCACGATATTTAGGGGAGCCTAACAGCGTGCCGGAGGTGCGGCGCCATGGCGCGCCCCACGCGCGACACATGTTCGGAACACGACTGTTTCGTGTCCTCCCCCATGTGGGGCGATGTCCCGGTAGCGTGGAATGACCGACAGTGGAGGGAGTCGCTATGAGCTCGTCAGAGAAGCCGGATGCGGTTGCGGCGGCACGCGAAATCGAAGAGTTGCGCGCAGAGGTGGCGACCTTGCGTCGTCGGCTCGGCGAACCGTCCGATCAGGTACGCGACCTCGAAGCCCGGCTCGAGTCCCTCACGGTCCGCAACGGCAAACTGCTCGAGACCCTCAAGGATGCGCGCCAGCAACTGATCACGCTGCGCGAGGAGGTCGACCGGCTGGCCCAGCCGCCGAGCGGCTACGGGGTGCTGCTCGAGACGTTCGACGATCAGACCGTCGACGTGTTCACCTCGGGCCGGAAGATGCGGGTCGCGGTGTCCCCGAATCTCGAACTCGACACCTTCCGGCCCGGTCAGACGGTGCGGCTGAACGAGGCGTTGACCGTCGTGGAGGTCGGTGGTTTCGAACGCGTCGGCGAGATCACCACCCTGCGGGAGGTGCTCGACGACGGCACCCGCGCGCTGGTGGTCGGGCACGCCGACGAGGAACGCATCGTGTGGCTGGCCGCCCCGCTCGCCGCGGCCGCCGCCGACGACAAGACCGATCTGCTCGTCGACGACGAGAACTCGTTCACGCTGCGCCCCGGTGATTCGTTGCTGGTCGACAGCAAGGCCGGCTACGCCTTCGAACGGATCCCCAAGGCCGAGGTCGAGGATCTCGTGCTCGAGGAGGTCCCGGACGTCGGCTACAGCGACATCGGCGGTCTGGGCCGGCAGATCGAGCAGATCCGCGACGCGGTGGAGCTGCCCTTCCTGCACAAGGACCTGTTCCGCGAGTACTCGCTGCGCCCGCCGAAGGGTGTGCTGCTGTACGGCCCGCCCGGTTGCGGTAAGACCCTGATCGCGAAGGCGGTCGCGAACTCGCTGGCGAAGAAGATCGCCGAGGCCCGCGGGGACGATTCGAAGGAAGCGAAGTCGTTCTTCCTGAACATCAAGGGCCCGGAGCTGCTGAACAAGTTCGTCGGTGAGACCGAACGGCACATCCGGTTGATCTTCCAGCGGGCCCGGGAGAAGGCGTCCGAGGGCACCCCGGTGATCGTGTTCTTCGACGAGATGGATTCGATCTTCCGCACCCGCGGTTCCGGTGTGTCCTCCGATGTGGAGACCACGGTGGTGCCGCAGCTGCTCGCCGAGATCGACGGTGTCGAAGGGCTCGAGAACGTCATCGTCATCGGCGCGTCGAACCGTGAGGACATGATCGACCCGGCGATCCTGCGGCCCGGCCGCCTCGACGTGAAGATCAAGATCGAGCGTCCGGACGCGGAGGCCGCGCAGGACATCTTCTCGAAGTACCTGACCGAGAGCCTGCCGGTGCACGCCGACGATCTCGCCGAGTTCGGCGGCGATCGGGTCGCGTGCGTGCGGGCGATGATCGAGCGGGTCGTCGAGCGGATGTACGCCGAGTCCGAGGACAACCGTTTCCTCGAGGTCACCTACGCCAACGGCGACAAGGAGGTCCTGTACTTCAAGGACTTCAACTCCGGCGCGATGATCCAGAACATCGTCGACCGGGCGAAGAAGTATGCGATCAAGTCGGTGCTCGAGACCGGGGCGCCCGGTCTGCGGGTGCAGCACCTGCTCGATTCGATCGTCGACGAGTTCGCCGAGAACGAGGACCTGCCCAACACCACGAATCCGGACGACTGGGCCCGGATCTCGGGGAAGAAGGGCGAGCGGATCGTGTACATCCGCACCCTGGTCACCGGCAAGAACGCCAGCGCGAGCCGCGCGATCGACACCGAGTCGAACACCGGCCAGTACCTGTAGGAATCGACCCGCGACAATCGATCCGCGACGGCCGGGCCTTCCCTCCTCCGGAAGGTCCGGCCGTCGCGGCCTATCCAGGGGGAGGACCGACCGTGCCGCTGCCGCGCACCCTGGCCCGGTTCAACAAGATCGTCACCAACCGGGTCACCACCCCGTTCGCGCAGCTGCTGCCGGGCACCGCGGTGGTCGAGCATCGCGGGCGCCGCTCGGGCCGGGTGTTCCGCACCCCGGTGCTGCTGTTCACCGTCGGTGACGATCTGCGGATCGCGTTGACCTACGGCGCCGACACCGATTGGGTGCGCAACGTGTGCGCCGCCGACGAGGCGGTGGTGCACACCCGGGGCAGAGCGATCCCGGTGCGCGACCCGCGGCTCGGGACCGATCCGCAGGCGAGCTGGGCGCCGCTGCCGGTGCGGGTGGCGCTGCAGGCGATCGGGGCGCACGGCTATCTGGACTGCACCCCGCAGCCGCACCGCTGACCGGTGGCGGGGCTGGTCACGACCGTGAGCGTCCGGATCGCCTAGGCTCGAGGGCATGCAGCGGATCATCGGTATCGAGGTCGAGTACGGGATTTCCTCACCCAACGAGCCATCGGCGAACCCGATCCTGACCTCCACGCAGGCGGTGCTGGCCTACGCGGCCGCCGAGGGGGTGCCGCGCGCCCGCCGCACCCGCTGGGACTACGAGGTCGAATCGCCCCTGCGCGACGCGCGGGGCTTCGATCTGGGGCGGTTCAACGGCCCGGCCCCGGTCATCGACGCCGACGAGGTCGGTGCCGCGAACATGATCCTCACCAACGGGGCGCGCCTGTACGTCGACCACGCCCACCCCGAATACTCCGCCCCGGAGGTCGCCGACCCCCTCGACGCGGTGATCTGGGACAAGGCCGGGGAACGGGTGATGGAGGCCGCCGCCCGGCACGCGTCGAGTGTGCCCGGCGCGCCGCGACTGCAGCTGTACAAGAACAATGTCGACGGCAAGGGCGCCTCCTACGGCACCCACGAGAACTACCTGATGGACCGCGAGACCCCGTTCTCCGCGGTCGTCGCGGGCCTGACCCCGTTCTTCGTCTCCCGGCAGGTCATCACCGGCTCCGGCCGGGTCGGGATCGGCCAGTCCGGTGACGAGCCCGGTTTCCAGCTCTCGCAGCGCGCCGACTACATCGAGGTCGAGGTCGGTCTCGAGACCACCCTCAAGCGCGGCATCATCAACACCCGCGACGAGCCGCACGCCGACGCCGACAAGTACCGGCGCCTGCACGTGATCATCGGCGATGCGAATCTGGCGGAGATGTCCACCTACCTCAAGGTCGGCACCACCGCGCTGGTGCTCGACCTGATCGAGGCCGGCATCGACCTGTCGGATCTGCAGCTCGCCCGCCCGGTCACCGCGGTGCACCACATCAGCCACGACCCGTCGCTGCGCAAGACCGTCGCGCTCGCCGACGGCCGGGAGCTGACAGGTCTGGCGCTGCAGCGGATCTACCACGAGCGGGTCGCGAAGTTCCACGACGGCACCGAGGACAAGCGGATCCTCGACATCCTCGACAAGTGGGCGATGGTGCTCGATCTGCTCGAACGCGACCCGATGGAATGCGCCGACCTGCTGGACTGGCCCGCGAAGCTGCGGCTGCTCGAGGGCTTCCGCAACCGCGAGGGACTGTCCTGGTCGGCGCCGCGCCTGCACATGGTCGACCTGCAGTACTCGGATGTGCGCCTGGACAAGGGCCTGTACAACCGCCTCGTGGCCCGCGGGTCGATGCAGCGGCTGGTGTCCGAGCAGCAGGTCCTCGATGCGGTGCACACCCCGCCTTCGGACACCCGCGCCTACTTCCGCGGTGAGTGCCTGCGCCGTTTCGGTGCCGATATCGCGGCGGCGAGCTGGGATTCGGTGATCTTCGATCTCGGTCGCGAATCGCTGGTGCGCATCCCGACGCTCGAGCCGCTGCGTGGCAGCCGCGCGCATGTCGGGGAGCTGCTCGAGACTGCGCAGTCGGCGGCGGAACTGGTCGATCAGCTCACTCACTGACCGCCCCTCCCGGCGGAGGGCGGTGGCCGGATCACAGGCCGCGAGTACGCGTGTCGCCACCGGTGGACCGGTTCGCTGGGTAGGGTAGGAGTTCGAAGCAGCGGTGACCACACCGATCGTCGACCGGTGACGGTTCCGCGCCGAGTACAGGAGGAGGTCGGCGGCTATGGCACAGGAGCAGACCACACGCGGTGGCGGCGGAGACGACGACGAGGTCGTCGGTGACGGCGGTGCCGGTCAGGAGCGTCGCGAGAAGCTCGCCTCGGACACCGACGATCTTCTCGACGAGATCGACGACGTGCTCGAGGAGAACGCAGAGGACTTCGTGCGGGCATATGTGCAGAAAGGTGGCCAGTGACAGCCGAACGATCCTCTCTTCCCTACCGCGAGGTGCAGCCGAAGCTGCACCTCGCGTCGCCCTTGTCGTCGTTCTCCGACCACCTGCGGATGCACGCCCCGGAGATGCTGCCGGAGAACCGGTTCCGATTCGAACGAGGTGACCACGTGGACCTCGCCCCGCACGGCACCACCATCGTGGCGCTGACCTTCGACGGGGGTGTGCTCATCGCCGGCGACCGGCGCGCGACCATGGGTAACCTGATCGCCTCCCGCGATGTCGACAAGGTGTTCATCACCGACAACTATTCGGCGGCCGGCATCGCCGGCACCGCGGGTCTGGCGATCGAGCTCGTGCGACTGTTCGCGGTCGAACTCGAGCACTACGAGAAGATCGAAGGTGTGCCGCTGACCTTCGACGGCAAGGCCAATCGGCTCTCGTCGATGGTGCGCGGCAATCTCGGTGCGGCCATGCAGGGCTTGGCCGTGGTGCCGTTGCTGGTCGGTTTCGACCTCGACGCGTCCGATGCGCACCGCGCCGGGCGGATCGTGTCCTACGACGTGGTCGGGGGCCGCTACGAGGAACGCGCCGGCTACCACGCGGTCGGCTCCGGATCGTTGTTCGCCCGCTCGTCGCTCAAGAAGCTCTACCGCGCCGATGCCGACGAGCAGAGCGCGCTGCGCAGCGCCGTCGAGGCGCTGTACGACGCGGCCGACGATGACACCGCCACCGGTGGTCCCGACACCACCCGCGGGATCTACCCGACGGCGGTGGTGATCACCGCGGCCGGGGCCGTGGCCGTCGCGGAGGAAACCCTGTCCGAGCTGGCCCGCACCATCGTGGCCGACCGCACCGCAGGAGATGCCCGGTGACACTTCCGTACTATGCGTCCGCCGAGCAGATCATGCGCGATCGCTCGGAGCTGGCCCGTAAGGGCATCGCCCGCGGCCGGTCGGTGATCGCGTTGACCTACGCCGGCGGTGTGCTGCTGGTGGCGGAGAATCCGTCGAAGGCGCTGCACAAGATCAGCGAACTGTACGACCGGGTCGGTTTCGCGGCCGTCGGCAAGTACAACGAGTTCGAGAATCTGCGGCGCGCCGGGATCATGCACGCCGACATGCGCGGCTACTCCTACGACCGGCGGGACGTGACCGGGCGGGCACTGGCGAACGCCTACGCGCAGACCCTCGGCACCATCTTCACCGAGCAGCCCAAGCCGTACGAGGTGGAGATCTGCGTCGCCGAGGTCGGGCGCGCCGACACCGACGACGGCCCGCAGCTGTACCGCATCACCTACGACGGCTCGATCGTCGACGAACCGCAGTTCGTGGTGATGGGCGGCAACACCGAACCGATCATCACCGCGCTGCGCTCGTCGTACAAGCCGGGTCTGCCGCTCGACGAGGCGGTCGCCGTGGCGGTGACCGCGCTGCAGCAGCCCGCCACCGCCGACGCGGCGCCGCGGGTGCTCGGCCGCGGGGAACTCGAGGTCGCGGTGCTCGAGAAGCAGCGGCCTCGCCGCGCCTTCCGGCGTATCTCGGGGGCGGCGCTCGACGCGCTGCTGCCCAGCACCGGGTCCGCTCAGGCGGCGCCGTCGGAGACGCCCGCCGATCCGGCCCCCGAATCGGGGTCCGACACCGCGACCGGCTCGGAGACCGAGTCCGGTCCCGACGCGGGCTGATCCACCGCGAGCCGATAGACCGTCAACGCCGACGGCACCACCTCGAAGTCGAAACCGGTGCCGTCGGCGAGGACCTCCCCGTCGGTGGCCAACGCCACCGGGTCCCCGATGACCTCCACCGCCAGGCCCGGGATGTGCCGCTGCCGATACATCGGTGACGCGCCGAGGGTGCCGGTCGCCGCAGCGAGGAGCAGACGCAGCCGCGAGAACCGACTCTCCGCGGGTAGATACCGCACGTCGAGGGTGCCCGGATCCAGATGCGCCCGGGACATCGGCACCTGATCTGCCGGGGTGTAGCGGCCGTTGCCGACGAACAGCAACCACACCGCCCGCCCCGCCCCGTCGATGCGGACCGGCATCGGGCTCGCCGTGCGCAGCACCGCGAGCATCGCCAACCCCGCCGCCGGCCACTTGCCGATCCGCGGTTCCCAGTGCTGCCGCAACCGCACCGCATCCGGATAGCCACCGAGGCTGGCGGTGTTGACGAACCGCCGCACCGTGCGCCCGTCCGGCCCGGTCACCGTGACCTGCCCGAGCCCGACGGCCACCGCCTGCCCGGCGGTGACCGCCCGCACCGTCTCGTCCAGGTCCACCACGCCGAGATCGAGCGCGAAATGGTTGAGGGTGCCGCCGGGGAAGACCGCCACCGGCAGCCGCGCGGCGACGGCGACGTCGAGCACCGCCGCGACGGTGCCGTCCCCGCCGCACACCCCCACCGCCTGCGGCCGATATTCGGTCAGCAGACGTTCCGACTGCTCCGCCGGATCACCGTCGGGATCCAGATCGACGCGACGCACCCTCGGCAGCGCGGCGGTGACCCGCGCGGCGATCTCCTCGGCGGTCCCGGCATCGCGGTTGACCACCAGCAGCATTCCGTCGCCGCCGGGCAGGGCGGGCGCGGCCGCCGCAACCTGCACGGTCGCCGGTTCGCGGCTGCGCACCGCCCACCAGCGGCGCGTCGACCACGCCACCGTCGCCCCGACCGCGGCGCCGACGACGACGTCGCCGGGCCAGTGCACGCCGGTGTGCACCCGCGAATAGGCCACCGCCGCGGCCAGCGGCGCCAGAACCGCCCCAGCCGCAGGGGATTCGAGCGCCACCCCGGTCGCGAACGCCGCCGCCGACGCGGCGTGCCCGGACGGGAACGACGACGAGCGGGGGATCGGCACCGTGCGGCGCCGAAACTTCGGGTCGGTGCGCGCCGGGGGCCGGCGGCGCGGCAACAGCGGTTTGAGTAGCCCGTTGGTCAAGGCGCTGGCCCCGGCCACCGACAGCAGACCCCGCACCGCCCCGCGGCGGGCGTGACCGCCGGCGGTGGCGCACACCGCGGCGCACGCCACCCACAGCACACTGTGGTTGGCGGCGCGTCCGAGATCGCGCAGCAGCGGGTCGGCGGGGGACGCGCGCAGCGCCCCGGAGCGCTCGAACAGGGCCCGGTCGGCGGTGCGGTAACGCTCGGGAACGATCACACCTCGACCGTAGATGTCGTTGCGACCCATGGGGGTCGGGTTCGCGCGGTACTGTCGAAGTGTGCAGCGACGAATCATGGGTATCGAGACGGAGTTCGGCGTCACGTGTACCTTCCACGGGCATCGTCGGTTGAGCCCCGACGAGGTGGCCCGCTATCTGTTCCGCCGGGTGGTGTCCTGGGGGCGCAGTTCGAACGTCTTCCTGCGGAACGGGGCGCGACTGTATCTCGATGTCGGCTCGCACCCCGAGTACGCCACCGCCGAGTGCGACGACCTGCTCCAGCTCGTCGAGCACGACCATGCCGGTGAGCGGGTCCTCGAGGAACTGCTCATCGACGCCGAGCAGCGTCTGGCCGAGGAAGGCATCGGCGGCGACATCTTCCTGTTCAAGAACAACACCGACTCGGCGGGCAACTCCTACGGCTGCCACGAGAACTATCTCGTCGCCCGCGTCGGCGAGTTCTCCCGCATCTCCGATGTGCTGCTGCCCTTCCTGGTGACCCGCCAGCTGATCTGCGGCGCCGGGAAGGTGCTGCAGACCCCCAAAGCCGCCACCTTCTGCCTGTCGCAACGCGCCGAGCACATCTGGGAGGGCGTCTCGTCGGCGACCACCCGGTCGCGGCCGATCATCAACACCCGCGACGAGCCGCACGCCGACGCCGAGAAGTACCGGCGCCTGCACGTGATCGTCGGGGACTCGAACATGTCCGAGACCACCACCATGCTCAAGGTGGGGTCGGCGGCGCTGGTGCTCGAGATGATCGAGGCCGGGGTGCCGTTCCGGGACTTCGCGCTCGACAACCCGATCCGCGCCATCCGCGAGGTCTCCCACGACCTGACGGGCCGGCGCCCGGTGCGCCTGGCCGGCGGCCGGCAGGCCAGCGCCCTGGACATCCAGCGCGAATACCACGCGCGGGCGGTGGAATATCTGCACCAGCGCGAACCCGACCCGCACGTCGCGCAGGTGGTGGACCTGTGGGGCCGCGTCCTCGACGCCGTCGAATCGCAGGACTTCGCGAAGGTCGACACCGAGATCGACTGGGTGATCAAGCGCAAGCTGTTCCAGCGCTACCAGGACCGCTACAACATGGAGCTGTCCGACCCGAAAATCGCCCAGCTCGACCTGGCCTATCACGACATCAAACGCGGACGCGGTGTGTTCGACCTGCTGCAACGCAAGGGACTGGCGGCGCGGGTGACCGACGACGAGTCCGTCGACGCCGCGGTGAACACCCCGCCGCAGACCACCCGCGCGAAGCTGCGCGGTGATTTCATCGCCGCCGCGCAGGCCGCGGGCCGCGATTTCACCGTCGACTGGGTGCATCTGAAGCTCAACGACCAGGCGCAGCGCACCGTGTTGTGCAAGGACCCGTTCCGGTCCGTGGACGAACGCGTCGAACGGCTCATCGCCTCCATGTGAGTACCGCCGTCCATCGGAGCGGACCGTCCGGTCCGCTCCGATGGACGGTGATGCGGTGCCGGCGGCGCGCGGGCACTAGGGTTGGCGCGTGGCGATCTCGAAAGTCGAACGGCTGGTGAACCTGGTCATCGCGCTGCTGTCCACCCGACAGTTCGTGACCGCGGAGAAGATCCGGGCCTCGGTGGCCGGCTACTCCGAATGCGCGAGCGACGAGGCGTTCAGCCGCATGTTCGAACGGGACAAGAACGAACTGCGCGATCTCGGGGTGCCCCTCGAGACGGGCCGGCCGTCCCGGTCGTCGACGGTGGAGGGCTACCGCATCAACCGCGACGCCTACGAACTGCCCGAGATCGACCTCACCCGCGAGGAGACCGCCGCCGTGGCCGTCGCCGCCGCGCTGTGGGAATCGCCGGAGCTGACCGCCGCCGCGCAGGGCGCGGTGCTCAAGCTGCGCGCCGCCGGGATCCGTGTCGACTCGGACGGCGGGGAGGTCGTCGCGCCGCTGCCGCCGCGCGCCCGCGGTTCCGAACCCGCGTTGACGGCGTTGCTCGCCGCGATCGACGCGCGCCGCGCGGTGCGGTTCACCCACCGCAGTTCCCCCACCGAGCCGTGGTCGACGCGCACCGTCGAACCGTGGGGTGTGGTCACCGTGCACGGCCGCTGGTATCTCGTCGGCCACGACCGCGATCGCGACGCCGTGCGCACCTTCCGGCTCTCGCGCATCGGCGACGAGATCACCGCGATCGGCCCAGAGGGGGCGGTGCAGATCCCGGAGGGCGTGGATCTGCGGGGGCGGGTGCTCGCCGCGACCTCCCCGGCGGAGGTCAGCGGATCGGCACGCCTGTGGGTGGCGGACGGACGCGCGTGGGAGCTACGCCGGCTCGGACGGACCGGCGCGGCCCGGCGGATCGGCGACCGCGACGGGGTGGAACTCGAGGTGCCGGTGCGCTCGTGGGAATGGATCGCCCGGATCGTCGCCGGGCAGGGCGCGGACGCGTTGGTGCTCGACCCACCGGAGTTGCGGGCCGAGGTGCACCGCATCCTCGAACAGGCGGTCACGGATGCGGGGGAGGAGGAGCGATGAGCACACGACTGTCGGCGCGACTGGGACGACTGCTCAATCTCGTGCCCTACTTCCTGGCGCACCCGGGGATCAGCGCGGCCGAGGCCGCCCGCGATCTCGGGGTCACCCCCAAGCAGGTGATGGACGATCTGAAACAGCTGTGGGTGTGCGGCCTGCCCGGCTACGGACCCGGTGATCTGATCGACCTGTCGTTCTCCGAGGACAGCATCGTGGTGACCTTCACCGCCGGCATCGAACGACCCCTGCGGCTGACCTCCACCGAGGCCACCGCGCTGCTCGTGGCGCTGCGGTCACTGCAGGAGATGCCCGGCGTCGTCGACCCGTCCGCGGCGCAGTCGGCGATCGCGAAGATCGAGGCGGCCGCCGGGACCGCCGCGCTGCCCGCCGACACCGCCACCACCGACACCGCCACCGCGGCGACTGCCGAGCCTGATCCGGAGGCAGCCGGGGACTCCGACGCCGCCGGACAGGTGCGGGCCGCGGTGCGCGACGGGCGCGCCGTGCACCTGACCTACTATTCGGCTTCCCGCGACACCATCTCCGAACGCGACGTCGACCCGATCCGCATCGTCATCATCGACGAACACGCCTACCTGCAGGCGTGGTGCCGCAGCGCCGAAGGAGTGCGGCTGTTCCGCTTCGACCGCATCGACGCCGCCACCGTGCTCGACGAGCCGACGCGACCGCCGCACCGGGCGATCACCGACGACGAGCACCTCGAACTGTTCGAGGGCGACCCGTCGCTGCCCGCCGCGCGGCTGCGCATCGCCCCGTCGTATACCTGGCTGCTCGACTACTACCCGCTCACCGACGTGCAGGTGCTTCCCGACGGCAGGTGCGAGGCGTCGATGCGGTACGCGTCGCCGGGGTGGATGGCGCGGCTGCTCGTCGGTCTCGGCGCCGGGGTGCAGGTGCTCGACCCACCGGAGTTGCGGGCCGCGGTGCGGGCGCGGGCCGAGGCGGCGCTGGCGGCCTATGCCGAGCTCGACGGGGAGAACGCGACCCGCGGTGCGGGTCCGACACCGTGACGGTCGCGTTGTGCAACATCGACGTGAACCCTCCGCAAATTGTGGGTGGATACACCGGCGCGAAGCCTCGGTGTGTGCTCGAGGTCCGGTAGCATCGATCGGAGCCGATCAGTGGAGGTTGTTGTAAATGGGTGCAATGAGCCCCTGGCACTGGGCCATCGTGGCGCTGGTGGTCGTGATTCTCTTCGGTTCGAAGAAGCTGCCCGACGCCGCGCGCGGTCTCGGTCGTTCGCTCCGGATCTTCAAGAGCGAGGTCAAGGAGATGCAGAACGACGACGCCCGGGCGTCCACGCCGCAGCCGGCGCCGAATCCGTTGCCGGCCGCGCAGCCGACAGCCGATCCCGCCGCGCCGAACACGCACACCGAACCGCGGTCTGCCTGACCGACGTTCATCCTGCCGGGGCGCCCACCACGGGTGTCCCGGCGTTCCGCTGACCCCGGCACGCCCGCACGCCGGTGGTCTCGACAGGAGCTGAGAACCGCACCGTGCGCATCCCGTTCGATCCGCGCCGAAGCCGGCGCAAGACCAATCCCGACGGCACCATGTCGCTGGTCGAGCACCTCTACGAATTGCGCACGCGTCTGCTGATCGCTCTCGCTGCGATCGTGCTCACCACCATCCTCGGCTTCGTCTGGTACAGCCGCAGCCTGTTCGGCCTCGACAGCCTCGGGGAGATCCTGCGCGGCCCCTACTGCGACCTACCCGCCTCGGCCCGCGCCGACCTGAGCAACGACGGCTCGTGCCGACTGCTCGCTACCGGACCGTTCGAGCAGTTCATGCTGCGCCTGAAGGTCGCCGCGACCGCCGGCATCGTCATGGCGTGCCCGATCTGGCTGTACCAACTGTGGGCGTTCGTCACCCCCGGCCTGTACCGCAAGGAACGCCGCTACGCGATCGGCTTCGTCACCTGCGGGGCGGCGCTGTTCGTCACCGGCGCGGTACTGGCCTATCTGGTGATCTCCCACGCGTTGTCGTTCCTGCTGTCCGTCGGCAACGACGTGCAGGTCACCGCCCTTTCGGGCGCCGAATACTTCGGGTTCCTCATCAACCTGCTGGTGATCTTCGGGGTGTCCTTCGAGATCCCGCTGGTGATCGTCGCGCTCAACGGCGTCGGGGTGCTGCCCTATGCCAAGCTCAAGGCGTGGCGGCGCGGGCTGATCATGGCGGTGTTCGTCTTCGCCGCCATCGCCACCCCCGGCCAGGATCCGTTCTCCATGCTCGCCCTGGCGTTGGCGCTCACGCTGCTCGTGGAGTTCGCCATCCAGATCGCCCGGCTGACCGACCGGCGCCGCGCCCGCAAGGCCCGCGCCGAGGGCTGGGCCGATCTCGACGACGACGAGGGTTCGACGATCCCGGCCCCGAGCCCGGTGGAGCCGGCAGCGCCGACGGCGCCCACCGACACCGTACGGACCGATCCGGCCCGCACCGACTACTCCGACACCCTGTGACCGGCGACCCCACTCCCGGCCCTGCCGGTAACGACGAGACCGGCACCGCGCCGCTCGTCCCCACCCCGCAGCTCGCGGAGTTCGCCACCGGCCTCGGGTTCCCGCTCGATCCGTTCCAGATCGAGGCGTGCCGCGCCCTCGAGGGTGGGCATTCGGTGCTGGTGTGCGCCCCCACCGGCGCCGGCAAGACCGTCGTCGGCGAGTTCGCGGTGTATCTGGCGCTGCAGGGCGGTTCCAAGTGCTTCTACACCACCCCGATCAAGGCGCTGAGCAACCAGAAGTACGCCGATCTGTGTGCCCGGCACGGCCGGGACTCGGTGGGTCTGCTCACCGGCGACCAGTCCATCAACTCCGATGCGCCGGTGGTGGTGATGACCACCGAGGTGCTGCGCAACATGATCTATGCGTCGTCCACCGCCCTGATCGGGCTCACCCACGTGGTGATGGACGAGGTGCACTTCCTCGCCGACCGGTTCCGCGGCGCGGTGTGGGAGGAGGTGATCTTGCACCTGCCCGAGGACGTGCGGCTGGCGTCGCTGTCGGCGACCGTGTCGAACGCCGAGGAGTTCGGCGACTGGATGACCACGGTGCGCGGCGACACCACCGTCGTCGTCGACGAGGTGCGGCCCATCCCGCTGCACCAGCACATGATGCTCGGCTCCCGTATCTACGACCTGTTCGACCGCCGCGCCGACACCGACACCGCCCCGACCCGGCGGCGCCGCGACATCGTCGTCAACCCGGAGCTGGCGTCGGCGGTGCGGCAACGGCAGAGTCTGTCCGGGATGGACCGCTGGGGTGAACGTGGCCCCCGCTTCCGGCCGCCGCCGCGCCCGGAGGTCATCGTCCGTCTCGACCGCGACGGTCTGTTGCCGGCGATTACCTTCGTGTTCAGCCGCGCCGGTTGCGACGCCGCGGTGCAGCAGTGCCTGCGCTCGGGTCTGCACCTGACCGACGAGACCGAAGCCGCCGAGATCCGCCGGATCGTCGACGAGCACACCCGGGATCTGCCGCGCGGCGACCTCGAGGTCCTCGGCTACGCGTCGTGGCGCACCGCCCTCGAACGCGGCATCGCCGCCCACCACGCCGGGATGTTGCCGGCTTTCCGGCACACCGTCGAAGAACTCTTCGTGCGGGGGCTGGTGCGGGCGGTGTTCGCCACCGAGACCCTCGCGCTGGGCATCAACATGCCAGCCCGCACCGTGGTGCTCGAAAAGCTCGTCAAGTTCAACGGCGACACCCACGCCGAACTGACCCCCGGCGAGTACACGCAGCTGACCGGCCGGGCCGGGCGGCGCGGCATCGACGTCGAGGGCCACGCGGTGGTGCTGTGGCAGCCGGGCATCGAACCGGCCTCGGTCGCCGGGCTCGCCTCCACCCGCACCTTCCCGCTGCGCAGCTCGTTCCGCCCGTCCTACAACATGGCGGTCAACCTCATCGACGCCGTCGGGGTGGAGCGGTCGCGGGCGCTGCTCGAGATGTCCTTCGCCCAGTTCCAGGCCGACAAGTCGGTGGTCGGTCTCAAACGCGGCATCGACCGCAACGAGGCCACCCTCGCACAGCTGCGCGACCAGCTCGGCGGTGAGGGCAGCGAGATCCTCGACTATCTGCGGTTGCGCGCCGAGCTGACCGACGCCGAACGCGCCCACGAGCGGCGCGGCAAGCAGGATCGCCGGGCCGCGGCGGTGGCGTCGCTGGTGACCCTGCGGCGCGGTGACATCATCGCCGTGCCCGCCGGTAAACACACCGGCCTGGCCGTGGTGGTGCTGCCGGACACCGACGCCGGCGATCCGCGGCCGCAGGTCGTCACCGCCGACGCCTGGTCCGGTCGCCTCTCCGCCGGGGACTTCCCGACCCCGGCGACGGTGCTGGGCACGCTGCGGCTGCCGCGGCACGTCGATCACCGCACCGGCCGCGGGCGCCGCGACATCGCGTCGGCGTTGCGGTCGAAGGGCCTCGTGCCGCCGCGCCGTCCCAAGCGCAGCACGTCCAAGGGCGACACCCGCGAGATCGACGCGTTGCGCCGCGAACTCAAGCACCATCCGGCCCGCAAGCACCCCGATCTGGACTCGCTGGCGCGTGCCGGGGAGCGCTACCACCGGTTGCTGCGCGAAACCCAGCAGCAGCGCCGCAAGGCCGCCGCGGCGACGGATTCGCTGGCGCGAACCTTCGAGCGGATCGTCGCGCTGCTCACCGAACGCGGCTATCTCACCGAGGGTGACGATCCGGCGACCACCGAGGCGGGGGAGCGGCTCGCCCGCATCTACACCGAATCGGATCTGCTGGTCGCCGAATGCGTGCGTCGCCGTGCCTGGGCGGGACTGTCCGCCGCCGAACTCGCGGCGGTCGCCTCGGCGGTGATCTACGAGTCGCGCACCGACGAACCGGTCACCGTCGTCGGGCCGACCGGCTCGATCCGGCACGCGCTGGCCGAAACCACCCGGATCTGCGACGGCTTGCGGGCCGACGAGATCCGGCACCGGCTGCCCCCGACCCGCGAACCGGATCTGGGTTTCGTCACCGCCGCCTACACCTGGGCGTCGACCGCGTCGCTGACCGAGGCGCTCGTCGCTGCGGAGGCCGCCGGCAAGGAACTTTCACCCGGAGATTTCGTGCGGTGGTGCCGGCAGCTGATCGATCTGCTCGACCAGATCCGCACCTGCGCGGACGATCCGGAACTCGCCCGCACCGCCGGCAAGGCGGTCGGGGCGGTGCGTCGCGGGGTCGTCGCCGTCGATCCCACCGCCGAATGACCCGGCCCCTGCGGGGTGTCCGGGACGCCCGGTAGGCGTGGATGCCCGCGGCGGGTGGACGCTACCGTATGGGCACACAACGGGAAGGGTGAGTGGAGACGACGATGACCGGGCCGAACGAACCGCAGGACTCGCCGGGGCAGAAGCCGCCGGAATCGACGGATCCATGGGCACCCAACCCGACCTCCGGGGGCGGTGAGCAGCCCGGATCACCGTGGGCGCCGCCCGCCGGCCAGCAGCAGTGGGGGCAGGGCAGCGGCACCGGCTGGGGACAGTCGACCGCCGGGCAGTCGCCGTGGCAACCCGACACCGGTGCGGGCGGGAACGCTCCGCAGCCCGGGTGGGCGCCGCCCGCCGGGCAGCAGACTCCCGCGCAGCCCGGTGCCGGGCATCAGAATCCGTGGGGTGCGCCGACCGGTGCGCCGCAACAGGGCTGGGGTCCGGCCCCGCAGCCGACCGCCCCCGGCTGGGGGCAGCCGGCACCCGGTCAGCAGGCACCAGGACAGGCACCGGGCTGGGGTCAGCAAGCGGGCGCACAGCAGCCGTGGGGCGCGCCCGGTCAGCAACCGACGCAGCCCGTCCCCGGGTGGGGTGGGCAGCAGCCCGCCGGGGCGCAGCCCTGGGGAGCGCCCGCGAACACCTGGCAGCAGCCCGGCGGCGCGCCTCAGCAGAACGGCAAGTCGAAGCTGCCGTGGATCCTCGGCGGCGCCGGGCTCGTCGTGGTGCTCGCCATCGTCGGGATCCTCGCCACGACGATGTTCGGTGGGAAGGTCCTCGACACCGAATCCACCCAGGCGGGCATCGCGAAGGTGCTCACCGAGTCCTACGGGGCCGGGCAGGTCGGCGACGTGCAGTGCCCGAGCGATCAGAAGGTCGAGGCCGGCCACAGCTTCACCTGCGCGGTCACCGTGGACGGCCAGTTCCGGGAGGTGACCGTCACCGTCACCGACGACAACGGCACCTACGAGGTCGGCCGCCCCAACTGACCGGAAGCGGTCATCGGTCGGCCAGGGCCGCGACCAGCGCGGACACCGGCCGTTCCAGACCCCACCGCTGTGCCAGCGCGGTGAGCTGCTCCGGAGCGGCCGGTGCCGCCGGCAACACGTCCGAGCGGGACAGGTCCACGTCCGCGTCGGTGGCGACCCGCACCACCGGCAGCGCCGCATCCAGATAGTCCGCCGCAGCGGCGAGTTTGACCCGCATGCCCTTCGCCATCGACGACGACTCGTCGACCGCGGCCGCGCGCACCGCGTCGAGGGAGCCGTACTGCTGCAGCAACGACGCGGCGGTCTTCTCCCCGACCCCCTTGACGCCGGGCAGTCCGTCCGACGGGTCGCCGCGCAGCACCGCGAGTTCGGCGTAGGTGGCGCCGGCCCGCTCGCCGGGCACCCCGTAGCGTTCGGCGACCAACGCCGGATCGAACAACTCGGCCTTGGCCAATCCGCGCCCGGCGTAGAGCACCCGCACCGGCACCGGACTGTCGGCGACGACCTGCAGCAGGTCGCGGTCGCCGCTGACCACGATCACCCGGTCGATGGTCTCGCGGGCGGCGAGGGTGCCGAGCACGTCGTCGGCCTCGAAACCGGCCGCCCCGCCGGTGGCGATGCCGGCGGCGGCGAGCACGTCGAGGATCACCGGCACCTGCGGCAGCAGCGCGGGTGGGACCTCCTCGACGGTGCCGTCCGACCCGGTGGCGACCCGGTGCGCCTTGTAACTGGGGATCGCCGCGACACGGAAGGCCGGCCGCCAGTCCAGATCCAGGCACACCACCAGCCGGGTGGGGCGGTGGGTGCGGATCAGCGAGGCCACCATGTCCACGAAGCCGCGCACCGCGTTGACCGGGCTGCCGTCGGGGGCGGTGACCTTCTCCGGGATGGCGTGGAAGGCGCGGAACCACAGGCTCGCGCCGTCGAGCAACATCAGCGTGGGGTCCGGTGCGGGCGTGGGGTTCTCCGGTGCGGTCACGGACCACATCCTGCCATCCGGCCGCGGCCACTAGGCTCGAAGACATGACCACTGCCGCCCCCCGATTCCCCGCCGACCGTTACGCGGCCCGCCTGGCCCGCGCCGCCGAACTCGGTGCCGCCGCCGGCTTCGACGCGCTGCTCATCACCCCCGGACCGGACCTGCGGTATCTCACCGGTTCGCGCGCCGAGTCGTTCGAGCGCCTGACCTGCCTGGTGATCCCCACCGACGGCTCCGGCGCCACCGTGGTGGTGCCGCGGCTGGAGTTGGCGTCGCTGAACGACTCCGCGATCGGTGAGCTCGGTCTGCCGGTGCGGGACTGGGTGGACGGTCAGGATCCCTACGCGCTCGTGCGCGAACTCGTCGCGACGGCGGGGGCGTTCGCGGTGGCCGAGGCGATGCCGGCGCTGCACCTGGTGCCGCTGACCGCCCGGTTCGGCAACGCCCCGGCGCTTGCGACGTCGGTGATCCGGCAGCTGCGGATGGTCAAGGACACCGACGAGGTCGAGGCGTTGCGCCGCGCTGGTGCCGCCATCGACCGGGTGCACGCCCGCATGGGTGAATGGTTGCGCGCGGGACGCACCGAAGCCGAGGTGGCCGCGGACATCACCGCCGCGATCCTCGAAGAGGGACACACCGCGGCGGCGTTCGTCATCGTCGGTTCCGGCCCGCACGGCGCCGACCCGCACCACGAGGTGTCCGAGCGGGTCATCGAATCCGGCGACATCGTCGTCGTCGACATCGGTGGTCCCGTCGAACCTGGCTACTACTCGGATTCGACCCGCACCTACAGCATCGGCGAACCGGACCCGGAGATCGCGACGAAGATTGCGGTGCTCGAGAAGGCACAACAGACCGCAGTGGATGCGGTGCGGCCCGGCGTGCGCGCCGAGGACGTCGACGCCGCCGCCCGCAACCTGCTTGCCGCCGCCGGCTACGGGGAGGCGTTCGTGCACCGCACCGGGCACGGAATCGGCCTGTCGGTGCACGAGGAGCCGTACATCGTCTCCGGCAACGACGACACCCTGCAGCCCGGCATGGCGTTCAGCATCGAACCGGGCATCTACTTCCGCGGCGAGTGGGGTGCGCGGATCGAGGACATCGTCGTCGTCACCGAGGACGGCTGCGAGTCGATGAACCTGCGCCCGCACGGATTGACGGTGCTGCCGGGCTGAGACCCGGCCGGGTTCACCGCTCGTCGAGCAGGGCGAGCAGCGTGTCGGCGAGCGGACCGGGATGGTCGGCGGCGGCCTGCCGCAGCGCCTCGTTGCGGGCGCGGATCTTGCGGGCGAACTTCGTCTGCGCGCCGGTGAGAACCTCGTAGGTGAGGATCTCGGTGTCGTAGTCCTCGACGATGCCCAGCAGCCGGTCGAGTTCGGCGACGGTGAGCAGGACGGTGGCCAACTCCGGGAAACCCTCCTCGGCGGCGTGCCCGGTCGCGAGGTCGCGGCGGGTCTTCAGATCGGCGAGGAAGACGTCGATACTCGGGGTGCGGTCACTGTCCATCCCGCAGACAGTAGAACCCCGACACTGCATCCCGGAGATCGACCCGGGACACTGGGCCGCATGAACCACACCGCGCAGGGAACCGTCGTCATCTTCGGGGGACGCAGCGAGATCGGCGTCGAGGTCGCCACCCGACTCGCGGCGGGCCGCACCGTGATCCTGGCCGCGCGTCGCGCCGACGACCTGGCCGACGAGTGCGCCGCCGTGCGGGCAGCGGGTGCCACGGCGGTGCATCCGGTCGAGTTCGACGCCGATGCTCTCGACACCCACACCGCGGTGCTCGACCGGATCGCCGCCTTCGGGCCGATCGATGTGGCGGTGCTGGCCTTCGGCATCCTCGGCGACCAGGCCCGCGCGGAAACCGATGCCGCGCATGCGGTGTCGATCGTGCACACCGACTATCTCGCGCAGGTCGCGTTGCTCACCGACCTGGCGCAGCGGCTGCGCGGCCAAGGCTCGGGTCGGCTGGTGGTGTTCTCCTCCGTGGCCGGGTGGCGGGTGCGCCGCGCCAACTACGTCTACGGCTCCGCGAAGGCCGGCCTCGACGGTTTCGCGTCCGGCCTGACGGATGCCTTGCACGGCAGCGGAATCTCGCTGCTGCTGGTGCGCCCCGGTTTCGTGATCGGCCGGATGACGGAGGGTATGAGCCCGGCACCGTTGTCGAGCACCCCACCGCAGGTCGCCGACGCGACGGTGCGGGCGCTGCACCGCGGGCGCGGGGAGGTGTGGGTGCCGGCGGTGCTTCGGCCGGTGTTCTTCGGGATGCGGCTGTTGCCGCGCGCGATCTGGCGGCGGCTGCCGCGCTGACCGCCGGCGTGCAGTTCTCGTCGTCGCTGTTCGGCGTGTCGCGACGACAACTGCACGCGCGAGAGACGATCAGCTGCGGCGGGATTCGAGCAGCCGCAACCAGATCTCGCTGATCGTGGGATAGGACGGCACCGCATGCCACAGCGCATCCAGCGGCACCTTCCCCACCAGGGCGACGGTGGCGGCGTGGACGAGTTCGGCGACCTCCTGGCCGACGAAGGTCGCGCCGACGAGGGTGTCGGTGGCCCGGTCGACGACCAGCGCCGCGTGCCCGGCGTAGTCGTCGCGGGCCAGCGATGCACCGGCGACGTCGATGTCGGCCTCGAGGATCTCGACGTCGAGTCCGTCGGCGCGGGCCTGCTCGGCGGTGCGGCCGACCGCGGCGATCTCCGGGACGGTGAAGATCACCTGCGGGACCTGGCCGTGGTCGGCGCTCGCCCGGAACCGTGACCCGTCGGTGGGACGGTTCTCGGCGCGGGCGGCGATGACGTCCCCGCACACCCGCGCCTGGTATTTGCCCATGTGGGTCAGTGCGGCGCGACCGGCGATATCCCCGACCGCGTACAGCCATTGCCCGTTCACCCCGTCGACGGTGAGATCGTCGGCGACGGTCACCTTCCCGTCGGTCAGGCCGACGCTGTCGAGGCCGAGTCCGTCCACGGCGGGGTGGCGGCCGGCGGCGACGACGATCTCGTCGACCTCGAGGGCGCTGCCGTCGGACAGTTCGACGGTGGCGGGACCACCGTGGATGCAGCCGACGCCGGTGTCCTTCACATCGGGGCGCTGCACCGAGCGGATCTCGGTGCCGTAGCGCACATCCAGGCCCTTGTGGGCCATGCGGGTGGCGACGCGTTCGGCGGCGAACGGCTCCACGCGCGGCAACAGGCGGTCGCCGCGCACCGCGAGGGTGAGTTCCTCGACGCCGAGTTGCCGCAGCCAGGTGGCGGTTTCGCAGGCGACGACACCGCCGCCGACGACGAGCACGCGGCGGGGGATCTCGAGCAGGTTCGTCGCATCGCGGGAGGTCCACGGCAACGCGTCGCGCAGCCCGGGCAGGTCCGGGATCGACGGGACGGTGCCGGTGGCCAGGACCACGGCGTGCCGGGCCTGCAGGCGACGCTCCCCGTCGCTGCCGGCGACGGTGACGGTGCGTTCGCCGTCGAGGCGGCCGTGGCCGCGCACGACGTCGATGCCCGCGCCCTTCGCCCAGTCCACCTGGGAACTGTCGTCGCGGTTGTGGGTGAAGCTGTCGCGGCGGGCCAGCACTGCCGGCACCTCGACGCCGTGGGCGCTGATCTTGTCGGCGACGCCGGGCATGTTGCGGGCGGTGGCGAGCACCTGGGTGGGGCGCAGCAGAGCTTTACTGGGCATGCATGCCCAGTAGGAACACTCGCCGCCGACGAGTTCGTGCTCGACGAGCACGGCGGTGCGGTCGCTGCCGGCGATGGCGTACTGGGCGGCGTTCTCCCCGGCCGGGCCCGCACCGAGGACGATCACGTCATAGCTGTCGGATTCCGCTGTCGGACCGCTCATCCGTCCACGATAGGCGCGGCCGAACCGTCGGCGGGCCGGATCGGGGGCGACGGTCCGGTTCGCGAAGTCCACCCGTTCGTGCAGGTCAGCGGCGGCTCAGCGCAGATGCGGGGAGTCGGCGTCGAAGATCAACCCCATCGGGGCGAGCACCCGCACCACCTGTTCGGCGGTCCACTCGTCGAGATCGCACAGCAGCACCGACCGCCACGGGGTGACGATCACCGGACGTTCGACGGCGGCGAGGAATTCCGCCAGGCGCGCGGGGAGGATCCCGCCGGGCAGCCCGCCGGCGAGGGTGACGGCCCCGTCGGGCTGGTCGAGCCAGCCGATCGGTGGCCGCGGCCGCTCGGGCACTGGTTCCGGATCCCCGGTGGGGTCGGTCGGTGGGGTGAGCAGCGCCTCGGCGGCGTCCTGCGGGTCGACGCGCACCCCGGTGTCGGCGCCGTCGCGGATCACCGCGAAGCGGCCGTCGGGGCGGGCGAGGACCGCGACGGTGGGGGCGAGGGCGACGATGTCGCCGGTGCCGTCGTCGAGCCCGAGGACGGTGCCGGCCGGCACCGGCCGCTCGTCGAGGCGCGCAAGCACCGCGGCGGTGAGTTCGCGCAGGTCGTGGTGTCCGCCGATGCGGCCGCTGAGCGGGGAGACGAGAAGCCGTGCGCGGGTGGGCACGTCGACGGTGAGACCGGCGGCGGTGAGCGCCGCGCTGATCGCGGCGTGGTCACCCCGCACCTGCAGCTGGGCGTGGGCGGTCAGATGCAGTTCGCCGCCGCCGTGGGTGTGGGCGAGTTCGGCGAGCAGCTGCACCTGCGCGGAGGTCAGATGCCCGGCGGGCAGGTGCACGTCGACAGCGGTATCGGCCATGACCGCCAGCGTAGAACGCGGCGCCGGCGGGACGAGCGGTGCCGTGAGACCGGGCGGTTTGTAGGGTGGTGGCCATGCCCGAGTCGACGACCCCCACCTTCGCGGACCTCGCCGCCGCCAAGTTCGTGCTGCTGACCACCTACCGCAAGGACGGCAGCGCGGTGGACACCCCGGTGTGGGCGGCGCCCGACGGGAACCGGCTGCTGGTGTGGACGGTCGCCGACGCCTACAAGGTGCGGCGGTTGCGCCGCGATCCGCGGGTGTCCCTGGCGATCTGCGACGCGCGCGGCAACCCGAAGTCGGCGGCGGTGCCCGGCACGGGGGAGGTGCTCGACGCCGACGGCTCGGCGCACGCCCGGTCGGTGATCGCCCGCAAGTACGGACTGCTCGGCCGGATCATCGTCGGCGCGAGCGTGGTGCGCCGTGGCCGCACCGGCACCGTCGGGTTGGCGTGTGCGCTCGATCCCGCCGACGACACGGCAGGCCGGTAGACGTCGTGGCGCGCTCTCACACCTACCGGTCCCAGGCGATCGCGGTGGCGCTCGCGAGCAACCCGCTGATCTCCGGTTCGAGTCGCTGGAAGTGGTTGCGCCGCGCCGGTGTCGACGCCGCACCGCCGAGCCTGATCCACACCGGCGTGGTGGTGCAGGGCCTCGGCCGGCTCACCCTCGGCGCGGGCTCGTTCGTCAACCACGGTTGCTATTTCGACACGGTCGCCGACATCACCCTCGGGCAGCGGGTGTTCCTCGGCGACCACGTGCGGGTGCTCACCAGCAGCCACCGCATGGGCACCGCGGAACAGCGCGCGTCGACGCTGACGGGGGAGCCGGTGACCATCGGCGACGGCGCGTGGATCGGCTCCGGTGCGGTGGTCATGCCGGGCGTGAGCATCGGCGCCGGTGTGGTGATCGGCGCGAACTCGCTGGTGACGAAGGACTGTGCCCCGCACACGCTGCATCTGGGCAGCCCCGCCCGGCACGTCCGTGACCTGGACTGACCCCGCACCGGCAGCCCCGCCCGGGTCGTCCGATCCCGTAGGGTCCGTGGTGATCTCGGCCTCACCTGCGGGGCCGCGCTCTACCGGCACCTGCGCGCCGAGGCTCCCGGTGATTTCGGGCCGCAGCACGGTTTCCTGTTCGAGCACGTGAGCAAGACCCGCCCCGAGGCGATCGGCACCGACGAGGTGAAGTGGAACTTCACCAAGTTCCTCGTCGACCCGCAGGGTGCGGTGGTGCGCCGCTTCGAGCCGACGGTCACCCCCGAGGAGATCGGCAAGGAACTCACCGACCTGCTCTGAGCGCCTACCGGTCCGGTCGGTGGACGTCACCGACCGGACCGGAGGTCAGTGGGCGGCGCTGACCGAGGACATGTGGAAGTCGGGGATGCGCACCGGCGGCATCGCGGTGCGGGTGAACCAGTCTTTCCACTCCCGCGGCAGGGTGCGTTCGGTGGCGCCGATCTCGGTGGCGCGGCCGAGCAGATCGACCGGGGATTCGTTGAACCGGAAGTTGTTCACCGCCGCCCGCACCTGCCCGTCCTCGACGAGATACACCCCGTCGCGGGTCAGGCCGGTCAGCAACAGCACCGCCGGATCGACCTCCCGCAGGTACCACACGGTGGTCAGCAGCAGACCGCGTTCGGTGCGGGCGATCATGTCGTCCACATCGGCGGTGCTGCCACCGGTGAGCAGCAGATTCTCACCCGGCGCCGTGGGGGTGGCCCCGAATTCGGCGGCTGCGGCCCGCGGATACGCCAGCGCGTGCAGGGCGCCGTCGCGGAGCCAGTCGACCCGCGAGGCGCTCATCCCGGTGTCGAACACCGAGACGCTGTCGGTGGAGGCGGTGGCGACCACGAACGGCGCATAACCGAGCCCCGGGGCGGCCGGATCGGACGTCAACGTCACCGGCAGCGCGGCGATCTGCTCGCCGAGGCGGGTTCCGCCGGGCCCAGCCCACACCGACCGGCCTTCCTCGGCGCCGCGCCCGTCGAGGGACCACAGCAGCGGGATCATCAGGTCCGCGACCACCGAGGGTGGCAGCAGCGTCTCGTACCGTCCGGCGGGCAGGTCGACGCGGGTACCGGCCCAGTCCAGCCGCCGCGCCAGTTCGGCACGCAGCGGATCCATTGCGATGTCGGTGAAGTCGACGGTGCCGGCGCCGACCCAGGCGCTCGCCCCGGTCAGGCCGCCGCGTTTGCCGTTGATCTCGAGCGAGCCGTCGCGTTGCACCCAGCGGCGCCGCACCCCGGTGGAGGTGCCCAGCCACATCGTCGTGGATTGGTGGTGGGCGAATCCGTAGAGGGCGTCGGTGTCGTCGAAGCCGGCGGCGAGCCCGTCGAGGAGCGGGGCGAAGACCTCGACGTCGGTGCCGACGGCCTCGTCGCCCCACTGCGGGTCGGTGTCGTCGCCGTCGATCAACGGCATCGCATCCGGTGCCGCCGGGGCCTGCTGCGCGGCCGCCCACGCCGCGGCAACCACCGCGCCGATGTCGTCGGCGTCGACGATCGGGGCGCTGACCACCCCGCAGTGTGCGCCGTCAGGGGTGCGGCGGATCGCGAGGATCGTGGCGCCGCGGGCACGGGCGGAGCCGTTGGTGGTCATCGAACTGCCGGCCCACCGCAGCGACGCCTCTGCACTGTCGGTGACCATCACGATGGTCTCGTCGGCAGGGGAGGTCGCCAGGGCGGTTTCGACGAGTCGGTCTCCGGGGATCATCGGCCACCTTCCTGCACCGTGTTGAGCACGTTCACGCCGCGCACCAGCACCGACGGGCAACCGTGCGAGACGGACGCGACCTGCCCGGGTTGCGCCTTGCCGCAGTTCATCGCGCCGCCGAGCTGCCAGGTCGACGCGCCGCCGACCGCCTCGAGGGCACCCCAGAACTCGGTGGTCGACGCCTGATAGGCCACATCGCGGACCTGCCCGGCGAGCCGGCCGCCGCGGATCCGGTAGAACCGCTGCCCGGTGAACTGGAAGTTGTGCCGCTGCATGTCGATCGACCAGCTGCGATCACCAACGATGTACAGCCCGTCGTCGACCCCGGCGATCAGATCGGCGGTGCTGCGATCGACGCTCGGATCGGGTTGCAGCGACACGTTCGCCATCCGCTGGATCGGCACGTGATGCGCCGAATCGGCGTAGGCGCAGCCGTTCGAGCGGGCCACCCCGAGCCTCGGGGCGAACGCCCGGTCGAGTTGGTAGCCGACGAACACCCCGTCCTTCACGAGATCCCAGGACTGGGCGGCGACTCCGTCGTCGTCGTAGCCGACGGTGGCCATGCCGTGCGGTTCGGTGCGGTCGGCGGTGACGTGCATGACGTCGCTGCCGTAGCGCAGGCTGCCGAGCAGGTCGGGGGTGGCGAACGAGGTGCCGGCGTAGGCGGCCTCGTAGCCGATGGCCCGGTCGTATTCGGTGGCGTGCCCGACCGATTCGTGGATCGTCAGCCACAGATTCGTCGGGTCGATCACCAGATCGGTGCGGCCCGGGATCACCGACGGGGCCTGCGCCTTCTCCGCGAGCTGGGCGGGCAGCTCGGCGAGCTCACGGCTCCAGTCCCACCACCGGTCCGAGGCCACGAATTCCCAGCCGCGACCGGTCGGCGGGGCCAGGGTGCGCATCGACTCGAAGGTGCCGGCCGCACGGTCGACGCGGGTCGCGTCGAGGTCGGAGTGGATCCGCACCCGCTGCTGGGTGATCGTCGACCCGGCGAGATCGGCGTAGAAGGTCTGCTCCTTGACCAGGGTCAGATTCGCGGCGACGTGGTCGACACCGACGGCGTCCTGCAATCGCCGCGAACGGTCCTCGAGCACCGCGATGCGCTCGGCGGCGGGGACGGTGAACGGGTCGATCTCGTACGGCGAGACCCACACCGCGTCCCGGTGGACCGCTTCGTCGGCCCACTGCACCGGATCCCGGTTCAACGCGCGCAGGGTGCGGGCGACCGCGACGGCGCGGGCCGCGGCGTCGGCGGCGCCGTCCGGGCCGGGCACCGGATGCGACGCGAATCCCCAGGTGCCGTCGAGCAGCACCCGCACCGCCACCCCGCAGTCGCTGTCGTCCACCGCCGCCTGCAGCGCGCCGTCGCGCAGGATGCTCGTCCCGGTCCGGATCCGATGCACCCGCACATCGGCGTGACTCGCGCCCGCCGCCCGCGCGACCGACAGGCCCGCGTCGGCGGCCGCGTGCAACGGCAGGGCCAGGAAATCGTCGTCCACCGCATTCACCCGCCCACCGTAACGCCGGGATGTGCGGGGCCGGGGTTGCCGCACCGAGCCCCGCGGGGTGGTTCAGCCGAACTGCTCGATGCCGAGCCGGATCACCATGGCCACCACCACGACCAGCAACACCACCCGCACGAACCCGGCGCCGCGGGCGAGCGCCATCCGGGAGCCGAGCACCGAGCCGGCGACATTGCACACCGCCAGCGCCGCCCCGAGCGCCCACCACACGTGCCCGCCGACGGCGAACAGGACCAGCGCCCCGAGATTCGAGCCGAAGTTGAGCACCTTCGCCATCGCCGCCGAGGTGACGAACTCGCTGCCGAGCATCGCCGCGAACACGATGATGAAGAAGGTGCCGGTGCCGGGCCCGAGGATCCCGTCGTAGAAGCCGATCACCGCCGCGGCCGTGACCACGACGGTGGCCAGCCGCAGCGTGGACGGGCGGCGGGTGCTGCCGGTGCCGAGTTTCGGGCGGGCGGTGACGAACACCGCTACCGCGACGAGCACGACCATCACGATCGGGATGAACACCTCCCGGTCGATGAGCGAGACCGCCGCCGCCCCCGCCGCCGCGGCCAGCGCGGCGACCAGGGCGGCGGGGCCGAGCAGCGACCAGCGCAGCGGGATGCGCCGCGCGAAGGTCAGCACCGCCGCGCCGGTCCCGCAGATCGCGGTGAGCTTGTTCGTCGCCAGCGCCGCCTGCGGCGTCAATTGCGGGGCGACGAGGAACAGGGCGGGCAGCAGGATCAGCCCGCCGCCGCCGACCACCGCGTCCACCCAGCCGGCGGCGGTCGCGGCGGTCATCAGCAACGCCCAGTCACCTGCAGTCATGGCGGCCATTCGATCACGCGCCGCATCCGCGGGTCGGGTGCGGGAGCAAAACCGGTGGCCCGTTCGTTGACCGGACAGAAACCGCCGACGGAAGGAAGTCCCGCCGTGTACCCGTTGTTGTTCGTGCTCTACGTCGTGGCGGAGATCGCGGTGCTGGCCTGGCTCGGCTCCACCCTCGGAGCCCTGGCCACCGTGTTGATCTTCCTCGGTGTCAGCGCCGCCGGTTATCTCGTGCTCGCCGCCCTGGGTCGCCGCGCGCTGCGCAACCTCGGTGAGCTGCGCGGCGGCCGGGCACCGCACGCGAATTCCCCGGAGCGGGTGCTCACCGACGGCGCGCTCATCGGCGCCGGCGCGGCCCTGGTGCTGATTCCCGGCATCGTCAGCACCGTGCTCGGGGTGCTGCTGTTGCTGCCGTCCCGCGCCGCGCTGCGTCCGGCGGTGCGCACGCTGGTCGCGCGGCGGGCCCGCGCCGCCGGGTTCTCCGCGCAGCGGCTGGTGGTGGTCGACGGGCAGGTCGTCGATCACAGTGTCGTCGGCGGTGCCCCGCACCTGACCGGTGGTCCGCCGGTGACCGAGCAGGTCGACGACCGTGGCACCGTGCTCGAAGGGGAGATCGTGGAGACCCCGCGCCGCCACGAGGAGCGGTAACGGGCAGACTGGGCACTCGTGAGCCCTGCACCGCACACCCAGCTTCTCGTCGGCGGCCGCATCTACAGCGCCAGCGCCCCCGATGCCACCGCGATGGCCGTCACCGACGGCACGGTCGTGTGGGTCGGGCAGGACCGGCCCGGCCGCGCCCTGCACCCGGACGCCGAGATCGTCGACCTGCACGGCGCGTTCGTCGCTCCCGGTTTCGTCGACACCCACGTGCACACCACCAGCCACGGCCTGGCCCTGACCGGGCTGGACCTGACCGACGCCGTCGACCGCGACGACGCGCTGCGCCGGGTCCGCGCGCACGCCGACGCGCACGACGACGCGGTGATCTGGGGGCACGGCTGGGACGAGACCCGCTGGCCCGACCCGACCCCGCCGACCACCGCCGACCTCGATGCCGCCGCCCCGGCCCGGCTCGTCTATCTCGGCCGGATCGATGCGCATTCGGCGGCGGCGTCGAGCGCGTTGCGGGCCGTCGCCGAACCCCTCGACGAGCTGGCCGGTTTCGATCCGCAGCAGCCGCTGACCGCCGCGGCGCACCATGCGGTGCGCGGCGCCGCCCGCCGCGGGCTGACCGCCGCGCAGCGTGCCCGCGCCCGACTGGCGGCCCTCGACGATTTCGCCGCGCACGGTTACGTCGCGGTGCACGAATGCGCCGGCCCCGACATCTCCGGGCTCGACGACTTCACCGAACTGCTCGGCACCGACCATCCGGTGCAGGTGCGCGGCTACTGGGGGCAGGCGGTGCGCGCCGGCGAAGAAGCCGCGGAGCTGCTCGCGAAAACCGGCGCCGATGCCCTGGGCGGGGATCTGTTCGTCGACGGGTCGATCGGTTCGCACACCGCCGCGCTGGCCCGCCCCTACGACGACCTGCCGGACTGCTGCGGCACCCGCTATCTGACCGAGGACGAGCTGACCGCGCACGTGCGCGCGTGCACCTCGGCGGGCATTCAGGCCGGTTTCCACGTCATCGGTGACGCGGCGACCACCGCCGCGGTCGCGGCCTTCGAGGCGGTCGCCGCGGAGGTCGGGGGACCGGCGCTCGCCGCGCGCGGGCATCGGCTCGAGCACGTCGAGTCGTTGACGGTCGCGCAGGCGGAGGTGTTGTCGCGGTACGGGGTGATCGCGAGCATGCAGCCGAGCTTCGACGCCCTGTGGGGCGGGGCGGACGGGATGTACGCGCAGCGGCTCGGCGCCGACCGCGCCGCGGCGTTGAACGCGTTCGCGCCGCTGGCAGCGACCGGGCTGGCGTTGGCGTTCGGCTCGGATGCGCCGGTGACGGCGCCGCGGCCGTGGCCGATGCTGCGGGCGGCGGTGCACCACCGCACCGAGGGCAGCGGGATCTCGCCTCGGGCGGCGTTCGCCGCCGCGACCCGCGGGGCGTGGCGTGCTGGTGGGGTGCGTGACGGTCTGGCCGGCACCCTCGATCCGGGTGCGCCGGCGTCGTATGCGATCTGGGAGGTCGGGGAGCTGGTGGTCAGCGCCCCGAAGGATTCGGTGCAGCGATGGTCGACGGATCCGCGGTCGCGGGTGGCGCCGCTGCCGGATCTCACCCCGGGCACCGCCGATCCGGTGCTGGTGCGCAGTGTGCACCGCGGCCGGGTCGTGTACGCGCGGTGACCGGCCGGCCCCTCGCGACGGTCACCGTGCGGGCGGTGCGTGTCGTCGCGCTGCGCGCGTTGCTGGCCGTCGTCGCGGGAGTGGTGCTGTTCGCGTCGTTCCCGCCGCGTCCGCTGTGGTTCCTCGCCCCCGTCGGGATCGCGCTCCTGGTCGGTGTATCGACTGCAGTACCGCTGCGGCGACGCGCCGGGTTCGGCTACGGCTATCTCGCCGGACTCGGATTCCTGGTGCCGCTGCTGCCCTGGATCGGCGTCTATGTCGGGCCGTTGCCGTGGTTGGCGCTCGCCGCCGCCGAGGCGGTCTTCGTCGGCCTGTTCGGGGCGCTGGTGGTGCACCTGCGGTCGTTGCCGGTCGCGCCGTTGTGGATCGCGGCGGCGTGGAGCCTGACCGAATGGTTGCGCTCGAGCGTCCCGTTCGGCGGGTTCCCGTGGGGTCGGCTGGCGTTCGGCCAACCCGACGGTGGGTTCGTCTCCCTCGCCGTCGTCGGCGGCGCCCCGCTGGTGTCGTTCGCCGTGGCCGCGACCGGCGCCGGGCTCGCCGCCCTCGCCCTGACCGCCTCCCGCCGTCCCCGCCCCGTGCGGGCCTGGACGGTGCCGGTCGCGGTGACGCTGCTCGGTCCGCTGCTCGCCGCGGCGGCGTGGCCGCTGGTGCGCACCGCCACCGACGATTCGTCGACGGTGACGGTCGCGGCGATCCAGGGCAGTGTGCCGCGCCTGGGTCTGGACTTCAACGCCCAACGCAAGGCGGTGCTCGACAATCATGTCGCCCGCACCCTCGTCCTCGCCGAGGACGTCGCCGCCGGACGGGCTCCGGCCCCGGATGTGGTGATCTGGCCGGAGAACGCCTCCGATATCGACCCGCTGCGCAACGCCGATGCCGCACGCGACATCTCCGCCGCGTCCGCCGCGATCGACGCGCCGATCCTCGTCGGGGCGGTGCTCGTCAACGACGACCGGACCACCACCAATTCGGTGATCGTGTGGGACGCGCAGACCGGTCCGGGGGAGCGGCACGACAAGAAGATCATCCAGCCGTTCGGCGAGTACCTGCCGTGGCGGTCGTTCTTCCGGTTGTTCTCCGAGTACGCCGACCGCGCCGGCCATTTCGTGCCCGGCGACGGCGACGGCATGATCACCGCCGGCGGCATCGACATCGGGGTGGCGACCTGCTACGAGGTGGCCTTCGACCGGGCGTTCCGCGACTCGATCGACGCCGGCGCGCAGCTGCTGGCGGTGCCGACGAACAACGCCACCTTCGGCGACACCGAGATGACCTATCAGCAGCTGGCGATGTCGCGGGTGCGGGCCGTCGAGCACGGCCGGGCCGTGATCGTCGCGGCGACCAGCGGGGTCAGCGCGATCGTCGATCCGGCCGGTCGGGTGCAGCAGAGCACACCGTTGTTCGTGCCCGATGCCCTGGTGGCGCAGGTGCCCGTGCGCGCAGACGTTACGCTGGCTAGTCGGCTCGGAGTGGCGCCGGAGCTTGTGCTCTGCGCCGCGGCCGTGGCCGCCGCCGGTTTCGTCCTGGTGCGAGGACGGCGGGAGAAGGCCGGTGCGGCAGCTCGCACCAGCACCGGCGCAGCAGGAGCACCGGCCGGTGGCCGGTTCGACAAGGAGGACCTCTGATGGCAGCGGCGACGCCGGCCGGGAACGACAGCGCACCCAGCGCCCGCACCCTGGTGATCATTCCGACCTACAACGAGCGGGAGAACCTCGGTCGGATCATCACGCGGCTGCACGCTGCGCTGCCGCACACCCATGTCCTCGTCGTCGACGACGGCAGTCCCGACGGCACCGGTGACCTCGCCGACGACCTCGCCGCCGCCGACGAGCGCATCGCGGTGCTGCACCGCACCGAGAAGAACGGTCTCGGTGCCGCCTACATCGCCGGTTTCCGGTGGGGGCTCGAGCACGACTACACGGTGCTCGTGGAGATGGACGCCGACGGCAGCCACGCCCCCGAGCAGTTGCACCTGCTGCTGGAGAAGGTCGACGCCGGCGCTGATCTGGTGCTCGGTTCCCGGTACGTGCCCGGCGGCACGGTGGTGAACTGGCCGTGGCACCGCGAGGTGCTCTCCCGCGGCGGCAACATCTACTCGCGTCTCGCGCTGGGGGTGTCGATCCAGGACATCACCGGCGGCTACCGCGCCTACCGCCGTGAGGTGCTCGAGAAGCTCGACCTCGACGCGATCGCCTCGCACGGCTACTGCTTCCAGGTCGATCTGGCGTGGCGCACCCTGCAGGCCGGATTCACCGTCGCCGAGGTGCCCATCACGTTCACCGAACGGGAAATCGGCGAGTCGAAGATGAACGGCAACATCGTGCAGGAGGCCCTCGTGCGGGTCACCGTGTGGGGGCTGCGCAGCCGTCTCGCGCGGTTGCGGGCACTGCTGGGCCGCTGACTCGGCCCGCGCGGCCGGGATACCAGGCGCTGTGCGGCCGAGGCGCTAGGCGCTGCGCGGCCACGGCCATCGGGCGTCGAGTTCCTCCCCGAGCTCCAGTCCCGCGCACAGCCGGCGGATGGCGCTGCAGTCCTGCACCACCGGCCGGCCCTCGGTCACGGCGATGGTGTCGGCGACCAGCTCGTCGCCGCCGGGGATGTTCTCGTGCGCGATGATCGCCGCCCAGGTGGAGGTGTCGGAGCCGGTGAACGCCGCGACCGCGGTGCCGAGCGCGTCGAGCAGCCGCACCCGATCGGTGTCGTCGAGTTCGGTGAGCACCGCGGTGAGCAGTTCACCCGCGAGGGAGGCGTGGCACAGCTCGTCGCGGCGGTGCACCGCCACCGTCGCGCGGTTGACCGGTTGCAGCTCCGGGTCGGTGGTGAGCAACGCCAGATAGGCGCTGATCGAAGTCTCTGCGACGGTGGTGAACGCCAGCTGCACCAGCGCCGCGTCCCGCGGGGTCTCGGCGTGCGCGACCGCGGCGCGATGCTCGCGCACGGTCGGGCACGGCGGCAGCACCGCCTCCTTCAGCGCCCAGCCGCGGCGGCGGCGGGTGAGCACGTTGGCCTGCTGGTGCATGAGGGTGTGGTACTGCTCGTCGACCATCGCCTGGAGCACCCCGGTGACCACCGTGTCGGACGGGCCGATACCGAAGGCGTCCTCGGTGATCAACGCGAAGCCGGGGTTGACGACGTGCTGTTCGATGTCGACGACGCTCTTGTTGTAGGCGATCCACGCCCAGGCCCGCAGCCGCGCCTGTTGTTGTTCGTCGAGCGCGAGATAACGCGGATGCTCGGCGAAGGGCAGCATCTGCTCGGGATAGTCGGCGCGGTCCGCCTCGAACAGCGCGTCGAGGTCGACCTCGGGTTTCTTGACGGCGGCGCGGCGCGGCCACGAGCGGGTCAGCCCGGCGATCACCGCGCTCTCCGCCGGATCGGACGGGTCGTACTGCGGGAGTTCCGGCGCGCGCAGCTGCGGGCCGGGGATGTCGGATTCGTTCATGTCCGGCTCCTTTCCTCGCTCGGACCGCCGACCGCGCCCGGATCGCGGGGCAGTGCCGCGAACAGCTGCCCGCACAGCTGCGCGGCGGCGGGTTGCCCGTCGCCGAGCGCGGCGCGGGCTCGGTCGAGCAGCGCCGCGAAGTCGGGCAGGGCGTCGGTGGCGGCGTCGAGATCGGCGACCGCGCCGGCGAGGGCGCGGCGGGCGGTGGCGGCGTACGGGTTGGTGAGCTGGATGTCGTGGTAGACCTCGGCGGTGCCACCGGAGACGCGGGCGAGCAGCGCGCGCAGCACGGTGTGCGGGGGCGCGGCAACCCGCGCGGCGGCATCCGGCACGTCGAGCCGGTCGAGGGCGATACCGAACGCGAGGATCGCGGCGTGGGTGAGCACCTGCACGGCGGCGGTGATCCGGTCGTGTTCGTCGGCGGTGGTCTCGACCACGGTGGCACCCCAGTCGCGCAGCGCCGCGACGAACTCGGTCACGACCGGTGCGTCGTGGTGGCGCACCGTCAGCACGGGTCGGCCGGGCAATCCGAGGTCGGGGGCGAACATCGGGTTGATGCCGAGCGTGGGGGCGCCGGGCCGGTAGGTGTGCAGCGCCGCGGCGATCGGGGTCTTCACCGACAGGGTCTCTACCAGCAGGGTGTGCGGGGGCAGCAGCCGCGCGAGCACCGGCAGGGCGGCACCGGCGACGACGTCGGGGACGGCGAGGACCACGATGTCGGCGCCGTCGAGTGCCGCGGCGAGGCGGGTGTCGGGGGCGGTCAGATCGGCGCGCAGCATCCCGGGTGCAGCCGGGTCGGCGGCCGGGTCGACGACGAGCACCTGACGGCCGGCCTCGCGCAGCGCGCCGGTGAGCAGGGCGCCGACGGCGCCGCATCCGCCGGCGACGATCACCCGGCCGGGCGTGGTCACGGCCCGGCCCGCCCCGGCAGCACCGGCGGCCCGTCGACGAGATCGGCCGCGGAGCCGACGGCACCGGCCCCGTCGGTCGGGGTGGTGTCGCGGGCGGCGGCGAGGCAGCGGCGCATCACCACGGACTTGACGAGGGTCTCGTCGAGTTCGTCGTCCGGATCGGACAGCGCCACGATCGCCCCGCCGATCCCGAAGGTGACCTCGTGGGCGGTGGCGACGAGGGTGCGGATGACCACCGACAGGTCGGCGGCGCCGGTCGGCGACAGATACCCGATCGCCCCGGAGTACACCCCGCGCGGGCCGTCCTCGAGCTTGTCGATGATCTCCATGGTGCGCAGCTTCGGGGCACCGGTCATCGATCCGCCGGGGAAGGCAGCACGCACACAGTCCACCGCCGAGACGTCCGGGCGCAGCCTGCCGCGCACCGTGGACACCAGCTGATGCACCGCCGCATAGGTTTCCACCGCGAACAGCGCCGGCACGTGCACCGAGCCGGGCACGCACACCCGCGACAGGTCATTGCGCACCAGATCGACGATCATCAGGTTCTCGGAGCGGTCCTTCTCGCTGGCCTGCAGTCCGTCCCGCAGCGCCGCGTCCTCACCGGGGGTGCGGCCGCGCGGGCGGGTGCCCTTGATCGGTTTCGATTCGACGGTGCCGTCGGCGTCGATCCGCAAGAACCGTTCCGGGGACGCGCTGAGCACCGCGACCTCGGGGAAGTCGAGCAGCGCACTGTAGGGGGTGGGACTGATGCGGCGCAACACCCGGTAGGTGCTCAGCGGGTCGATGCCGCCGTCGACGGTGACGGTGTTCGTCAGACACACCTCGTAGGTCTCGCCGCTGCGGATCTCGTTCTGGCACTGGGCGATCAGATCGAGATAGCGCTGCGGGGAGTGCCGCAGCCGCAGTTGCGGGCCACCGTCCGCGCCGATCAGCGGCACCGGGATCTGCTCGTCGGTCACCGGTTCGGGCAGCGCCGACAGGATCGCGGCGGTCGCGTCGAACCAGGCGAGGGTCTCGGGATCGTCGGTGTCCTCGGTCAGGGCGAGCAGATAGCAGCAACGGTCGTCGTGGTCGACGATCACCGCCCGGTCGGCGAAGACCAGCGCGGCGTCGGCGTAGGGGGAGGTGTGCACGAGTTGCGCGCCGGCGTCGGCCTTGAGTTCGTAGCCGAGATAGCCGACATAGCCGAGCGCGAACCCGAACGGCAGGTCGTCGCGGGCGGCGACGCGGCGCTCGGCGAGCCGAGCGGTGAGATGGTCGAAGACGGGTCGGCGGTGTTCCTCGACGGTGCCGTCGGCGCGGTGTTCGCGCACGATGCCCTCCCCGACCCGGTAGGTCAGGTAGTCGGCGCGCGGTCCGGCGCCGTTGCCGAGGACGGTGAACCGCGACTGCGGATCCAGCGCGGCGCTGCCGTCGAGCCAGAAGCCGTGCGGGCCGGCGGCGAAGAGCGCCTCGTACACCGCGGACGGGTCGGGGTGCAGCGGCAACCGGCGGCTGGCCAGCAGATAGCGCGGGGCCGGTTCGGGTACCGGTTCCGGATCGACGGGGGCGGTGACGGTGATCGGGCTGCGCGGCGGGGTGGCGTCGCGGAAGTTGGCGAGCAGTTGCGCGCCGTGGGCGGTGCCGATCGATTCGGGATGGAACTGCACCCCCCACAGCGGCCGGTGCCGGTGCGCGACGGCCATGAGCAACCCGTCCGGGGTGTGGGCGGTGGCGACGAGCTCGTCGGGGACGGGGTCGGCGATCAGCGAGTGGTAGCGCACCGCCTCGAAGGGCGACGGCAGCCCGGCGAACAGGCCGGTGCCGTCGTGCAGGATCGGGCTGGTGCGGCCGTGCACCGGTTCGGGGGCGGTGATCACGGCGCTGCCGAACAGCTGGCACAGCCCTTGATGGCCCAGGCACACCCCGAGCAGCGGCACTTCGGCGTCGGTGAGGGCGCGGGCGCTGATCCCGAAGTCCCTGGCCCGGTCGGGTCGGCCCGGGCCGGGGGAGATGACGATGTTGTCGAACGGTTCGGCGACGAGCTCGTCCAAGCTGCGATCGTTGGTGAGCACCCGCGGCGGGATGCCGTTGACGCGGGTGATCAGGTCGTAGAGGTTGTAGGTGAACGAGTCGTAGTTGTCGATCAACACCGTGCGGATCGGTCGGGGCGCGGACACGACGGGCCTCAGTTCGTGCCGTCGCCGCGGCGACCGGAGCCGACCCGGTCCGCGGGGGCGCCGCCGGAGACGATGCGGTCCTCGACCCGGCATGCCTCGTCGATGAGCAGGGTGTACAGCGAGCGCACGAAGTCGCCGGACAGGCCGTGCCGGTGCGCGTAGTCCTGGGCGCGGCGGTGCACGACCTCCATGCGGCCGGGTTGCAGCACGTCGAGGCCGTGGCGTTGCTTGAGTTCGGCGACGCGTCCGCACACCTCGAGGCGGGCGCGGATCCCGTCGAGCAGGGTCCGGTCGATGTCGTCGAGTTCGGCACGCAGGTCGGCCAAATCGGCGGCGGCCTGTGTCGACGGCGCGTCCGCCGCAGTGTGGTGACGGTCGGTCACGGACATTCACCCCCTTGCAAGCGACCCGCCGGAGCACCGGCGCGAAGGTCGTGGATCGGGCGTGCCGATCATGATCGATCGGCGTGCGATCATGATTGCACGCACCGTCCGGCCGATATCGACGATTGATCGATTCGTGGCGGGGCCGCAATCGAATTCGCGGAACCACCGTCCCGTCGGGCTGCGCTTGCGGGGTCCGTAACGACGTGTGCCGCCCCGGACGATCGTCCGGGGCGGCACACGTACGTGTTCGGCGGCGCGGGTGTCAGGCGCCGCGGCGCTTGGCCTTGAGCAGGTCCAGGCGCTCCTTGAGCAGGTCCTCGAGTTCCTCGACGGAGCGACGCTCGAGCAGCATGTCCCAGTGGGTGCGCGGCGGCTTGACCTTCTTCGGCTCCGGTGCGGCGCCCTCGACCAGGGTGCCCTCGAGGCCGTTCTTGCAGATCCAGGTGCCGGGGATCTCCGCGTCGTCCGCGAACGGCACGTCGTATTCCTCGCCGTTGTCGCAGCGGTAGCGCGCGATTCGCCGCGGCGCCAGATCGTGGTCGCGGTCGGTTTCGTAGCTCACCGCCCCGAGTCGGCTGCCTCGCAGTACACGATCTGCCATGGTGGTGTCCTTCCTTGTGTGCTCCGCCCGGGTGTCGATGCCGTGCGGCATCGACACCGGGCTCGACGTCCACTGTGCTCAACGTCTGCGGAGCCGATTCCGTTCCCGCGGCCCACCGAGGAGCCGAGGGACCAGTCTACCGACCCGCCGCACCGCCGCGCACGGTGCCCGCACCGGCCCGTGCGTCCGGGGTTCCCGCCGCCCCGCCGGGGGTGCAGGTGGGCAGTACAGTGACGCTCGTGACCGGACGTGACACCCGAGCGAGCACGTGCCTGTGGTGCGGGCGCCCGGTACCGGAGATCGGCACCGGGCGGCGACGCCGCTACTGCCGCCAGTCGTGTCGGCAACGCGCCTACGAGCAGCGCAGCAGCGCCCGCCGCGCCGGACTGCCCGAGGATTCGGTGGTGCTCACCGCCGGCGAGGTCGAGGCACTCGCCGACCGCGCGTTCCGGGCGCGCTGCGCCGCCGAGGACGTCGCCACCGCGGTCGCCGAGGGCGCCGCGGCCGACGAGCTGACCGCCCTGTGCGCGGAGCTGCTCGATCTGGCCCGCGACGCCGAACGACTGCGTTGACCGCCCCGATCGGGGAGCGCGAGCTCAGGCGAAGAAGCCACCCATGGTGTAGATCACCTGGCAGAACGCACCGTTGGCGTACTGCAGCGAGCCGAACAGGGCGCCGAGCACCGCGCCGGGACCGCTGTCGATCACTGTGGACTGCAATCCGCCGCCGTTGTTGTCGAGGGTGGCGACCCCGGCCCGGATGTTCTCCATGTTGATCCACACGAATTTCAGGTCCGAGGCGGTCACCGGCGCACCGGCGGTGGGTTCGACGATCACCTCGATCGACCCGAACGGCACCTGACCGTGCGGGCCGGGATGCACCCACGCGGTGGTCATCGCGAACGGCACGAAACCGCCGCCGCAGCCCGGACCGACGGTCGGTGCGGGTGACGAGAACGGCTGCGGGATGTTCTTCGGTGGCGGCGCGAACGGATCCGCCGAGCCGGAGTCGGCGACGAGCCGCTCGAGCGCGGCGAGGGTCTCGGGGGAGTCGGCGACCTCCGCGCGCAGCTGATCGAGCGGCACCCCCGGCGGGGCGGTGTCGGCGGCGGCCTGGGCGGGGGCCGCGAGCAGGGCCGCGGCGAGCAGGGCGGTGACGAGCGGGGCGGATCGGCGACGCAACATCTCGGGCTCCTTCGAATCGGGTCGAGCGGGCGGGACGAGACGATCCGGTCGCGATCCGATCACGCACGGGTCGCGGCACGGGGGCACGAAGGTGACGGCCGCTTCGAGAATAAGGAGAGCTGTCCGGTTTCGGGGCGTTTCCGGCGAGCCCGATCCTGCTTGGACGCCGACCTCATTCGTCACTCCGGTCACGAACAGGGCATTCCTCCCGGCCGTCGGGAAAACGTTATCGAAACGCGACTGATCCCCTGCACGGGAACGATTTCCGAGGTCACTCGCGGTTCCGTACCGGTCCTGTCGCGGCACGGGCACGGCCTCCGGGGCGCATCGACGGGTGGTGGGGCGGTCGTCGCCGCAATCCGGTCGTACCGGTCGCACAGGTGGTCTAGCTTGTTGTGTGGTCCCGGTCACACGGGATCACACGATCGAACGGGGGTCCGATCGCGGCGCCGCACGCCCAGCGGCACCGGGGTCGGCCCCTGCACGCGATGTCGGGGGACACACGCCGATCACGGCCAACAACATCGCTTTCGGAGGGGACATGTCGCTGCGACACCGTCGTCCGCAGATACCGGCCGGCGCTTTCCCACTGTCGTCCGCGCAACGGGCCATCTGGTTCGCGCAGCAGCTCGCACCCGAGGTACCCGTGTGCATCGCGCAGTATGTGGATCTGCGCGGCGCCCCGGACCTGGATCTGCTGCGTCGCTGCGGATATCGCGCCGGTGCCGAGTTCCGGTCCGCCTATCTGCGGGTCGTCGACGTCGACGGTGAACCCGTCCAGTACGTCGACCCCACCGTCGAGGACCGCAACGGGATCCCGCTGCTCGACTTCCGCGGCGAACCCGACCCGATGGCCGCGGCGCACGAGTGGATGACCGCCGACTACGCCACCCCGGTGGACCTGGCGAACGACCTGCTGGTGAACATGACGATCCTGCAGGTCGCCGACGACCGGTTCCTCTGGTACGCCCGCATCCACCACGTCGCCCTCGACGGATTCGCGGCGATGACCATGGTCAACCGCATCGCCGCCCTCTACACCGCGGAGATCGACGGCCGCGAGCCGGAACCGTCGAAAGCCGCCGACCTGCGCGCCCTGTACGACTGGGACCGCGAGTACCGCACCTCCGAGCGCTACCGCACCGACCGCGACTACTGGATCGAGCGGGTCGCCGGACTCGAGGACGGCTCGACTCTGGCGCAACGCGACGCCCCCACCGCGGCGGTGTCGCTGCTGTCGAGCCACACCCTCCCCGACGACCTCGTCGACGCGCTGACCGCGGTCGACGACGAACCGGGACTGTCGTCGACGGCGGCGGTCATCGCGGCGTTCGCGTGCTATCTGGCGCGGATGACCGGCCGCGACGACGTGATGATCAACCTGCCGGTCTTCGCCCGCACCACCGCCATGGCCCGCCGCTCCGGCGGCATGCTCGTCAACACCGCGCCGCTGCACATCTTTCTCGAACCGGACGACACCCGCACCGACCTGGTGCGGCGGGTGCAGCTCGAACTCACCGGGGCGCTGCGCCACCAGCGATTCAGCCTCGAGGACATCCGCCGCGAGACCGGCGCCGCCGGCGACCCGTACCGCTATGCCGGGCCGATGGTCAACGTCATGCTGTTCCGGCAGGAGATCGTGCTCGGCGACATCCGCGGCGAGTTCCACATCATGACCTCCGGTCCCGTCGAGGACCTGCTGGTCAACATCTATCAGAGCGGCGACCCGGCCCGGACCTTCCTCGACTTCCGCGGCAACCCGCACCGCTACGACGAGGACGAACTCCGTGCCCACCACGACCGGTTCGTCGAACTGCTCGACGATTTCCTGCGCAGCGCCCCCGACCGCGCGGTCGCCGTGATCCATCCGGCCAGCGTGACCCTGGGCGAGCAGCGCCGCCGCGCCGCCGCCGACGCCGGTTTCTGGCGGCAGCAGCTCGCCGACGCCGCCGAACGCCTCGAACTGCCCCGCCCCGTCACCGCCCCCGCCGACGACACCCCCGCCGACGTCGAGGACCGCCTGGCGGTCACGGCCGCGGCGCTCGCCGCGCGTTTCGCCACCACCGAGGGCGACGCCCCGGACACCACCGTCGCCGCCGTGCTGCACGCCGCCACGGCGGCGCTCATCGCCCGGCTCACCGGTCACGACGACGTCCTCGTCGGCGTGGCCCGCGACGGGCGGGTGCTGCCGCTGCGCGTCGAGCTGGACCCGGCCGAGCCCTTCGCCGAACTGGTGCGGCGCGTGCGCACCCTCGGCGCCGATCTCGCCGCCCACGCCGAGGTCGACCCGGCCGTGCTCGCCGGCCTCGCCCCCGCCTGCCCGGTGGTGCTCACCCTCGACGACCCGACCTCCGCCCCCGCGGACGCGGTGCTACGCGTGACGATCGACACCACCGGCACCGCCCTGCAGGTCCGCACCGGCTACCGGCCCGACCGGGTGGACGCGCACACCGCCACCACCACCGGCCGGCGACTCGGCCGCGCCCTGACCGCGGTGCTCACCGACCCGCACCTGCCCATCGGGGATCTGCCGTTCGTCGGCAGCGACGAGGTCGCCGGTCTGGTCCCGGCGCACGGCGACCCGGCCCGCTCCGCGCAGACCCTGCCGGAGATCCTGTGCGCGGTCGCCGCGGTGGTGCCGGACACCGAGGCGGTGGTGTGCGAGGACCGGCGCATGACCTACGGCGAACTCGACGCCTGGTCCAACCGGCTCGCCCGCGTCCTCATCGACGCCGGCGCCGGACCGGAGACCTTCGTCGCGGTCGGCATCACCCGCTCCCTCGAATCGGTGGCGGTGATCTGGGCGATCGCCAAGTCCGGGGCCGCCTTCGTGCCCGTCGACCCGAAGTATCCGGCCGAACGCATCGAGTACATGCTCACCGACTCCGGGGCGATCCTGGGCCTGACCACCGCCGCGCACCGCGACGAGCTGCCCGACACGGTGCCCTGGCTCGTCCTCGATCCGGATCTCGACGCGCGGATCGCGCAGGCGAGCGATGAGCCGATCACCGACGACGACCGGCCGGCCACCCTGCTGTTCGACCATCCCGCCTACCTGATCTACACCTCCGGCTCCACCGGCCGCCCCAAGGGTGTGGTGGTGCCGCACCGCGGCCTGGCGAACCTGTCGGCGACCCTGCACACCCGCCTGGCCCCACCCCCGGCGGCCCGGGTCTCGCACTTCTCCTCGCCGAGCTTCGACGCGTCGATCTTCGAGTACATGACCGCCTTCGCTATCGGCGCGACCCTCGTGGTGGTGCCCGCCCACATCTACGGCGGCGACGAACTGGCGGCGCTGCTGCGCCGCGAACAGGTCACCCACCTGTTCTCCACCCCGGCCGCGCTGGCGTCGGTGGACCCGACCGGCGTCGAATGCGAGGCGGTCACCGTCGCGGGCGAGGCGTGCCCACCGGAACTGGTGGCGCGCTGGGCACCCGGCCGCCGGATGTACAACGCGTACGGGCCCACCGAGACCACCATCGTCTGCAATATCACCGACATGCTGGTGCCGGGGGAGACCGTCACCATCGGCCACCCGGTGTGCGGTATCGACGAGCTGATCCTCGACGGCCGGTTGCACCCGGTGCCGGTCGGGATCGCCGGGGAGCTGTACATCGCCGGGCCGGGCGTCACCCGCGGCTATCACGACCGGCCGGGCCTGACCGCCACCCGTTTCGTCGCCGACCCCTTCGGCCCTCCCGGCTCGCGCATGTACCGCACCGGTGACGTCACCCGCTGGCGCATCCGCGACCCGCACCGTCCCGCCCGCTCGGTGACCGTCGAATATCTCGGCCGCTCCGACTTCCAGGTCAAGATCCGCGGGTTCCGCATCGAACTCGGCGAGATCGACGCCGCCCTCAGCGACCGCCCCGACGTCGCCTTCGCCGTCACCCTGGGCCGCGCCGCGCCCTCCGGGGAACAGATGCTCGTGTCCTATGTGCTGCCCGACGCCGGCTGCACCCTCGACCCGGAGCAGCTGGCCGCGGCGCTCGCGGCGCGGCTGCCCGCCCACATGGTGCCCGCCGCGATCATGGTGCTCGACGAGATCCCGCTGACCGCCGTCGGCAAACTCGACCGCACGGCACTGCCCGAACCGGTCTTCGCCGGCGCCGGTGGGGCGGCGGCGATGTCGCCCACCGAGACCGCGCTGGCCGCGATCTTCGCCGACCAGCTCGGCGTCGCCGAGGTCGGCGCCGACGACAGCTTCTTCGAGCTCGGCGGCAACTCGCTGGTCGCCACCCGGGTGATCTCCCGCATCAACGACGCCTTCGGCACCGATCTGGGGGTGCGGTCGCTGTTCGAGGCCCCCACCGTGCGGGCGCTGGCGGCGAACCTGCCCGCCGGTGACGACGTCGACCGGCCCGCCCCGGCGCCGGTGCTGCCGCGCCCGGACCGCATCCCGGTCTCCGCCGCCCAGCAACGCCTGTGGTTCGTCGACCAGCTCGACCCGTCCTCGGCCGCCTACAACATCCCGATCGCGCTGCGGCTGCGCGGCGCCCTCGACCACGCGGCGCTGGTCGCGGCGACCCGCGATGTGCTCGACCGGCACGAGGCGCTGCGCACCGTCTACCCGGCCACCCCGGCCGGGCCGATCCAGCAGGTGCTGCCCGTCGACGCGCTCGCCCTGGATCTGACCCCCACGGTCACGGACGATCTCGACGCGGACGTCGCGGCGGTGGTCGCGGCCGGTTTCGACGTCACCGTCGACCTGCCGCTGCGGATGCGGCTGTTCCGCGTCGCCGGCGACGAGCACGTGCTCGCCGTGGTGGTGCACCACATCGCCGCCGACGGCGCGTCGCTGGCACCGCTGTCCAGGGATCTGGTCACCGCCTACGCCGCCCGCGCCGCGGGCACCGCCCCGGACTGGGCGCCGCTGCCGCTGCAGTACGCCGACTACACCCTGTGGTTCGCGGATCTGCTCGGCGACGTCGACGACCCGACCTCCCGCGCCGCCCGGCAACTCGAGTACTGGCGCGAGATCCTCACCGGCGCCCCCGACCTGCTGGCGCTGCCCACCGACCGGCCGCGCCCACCGCAGCAGTCCTTCCGCGGCGCGAGCGTCGACGTCGAGATCGCCCCGGACCTGTACGGGCGGATCCGGCAGCTCGCCCACGCCCACACCGCCACCGAGTTCATGGTCGTGCACGCCGCCCTGGCGGTGCTGCTGGCCCGCCTGTCCGGCGGCGACGACATCGTCGTCGGCACCCCCGTCGCCGGGCGCAGCCACCGCCACCTCGACGACCTGGTCGGCATGTTCGTCAACACCGTCGCGCTGCGCACCGCCGTACCCGCCGACCTGTCCTTCGCAGACTTCCTCGCCGCGGTGCGCGACACCGACCTGGCGGCCTTCGCGCACACCGACCTGCCGTTCGACCGGCTCGTCGACGCCGTGGTGCCCGCACGCTCGGCGGCCTACTCGCCGCTGTTCCAGGTGATGCTCGCCTTCTCCGACACCACCGGCGCGCACCTGTCCCTGCCCGGCCTGTACGTCGACATCGCCGAAATCGACACGCACACCACCAAATTCGACCTGCATCTGCAGCTCGGCGCGGTCGCCGACGGCGACGGCCGCACCCACGCACTGCGCGGCGCGCTGTCCTACGCCACCGACCTGTTCGATCCCGCCACCGCCGCCGCGATCGGGCAGCGCCTCGTGGGGCTGCTCGAGACGGTCACCGCGGATCCGGCGGTGCCGGTCGGCGACGTGGAGCTGCTCACCGCCGACGAACGCCGCACCGTCCTCGACACGTGGAACGCAACCACCGCCGACACCGGACCCGCCACCACCCTCGGGGAACTGTTCGCCGCGCAGGTCGCCGCGACCCCGCACGCCCCGGCCGTCACCGTCGACGGCCACACCCTCGGCTACGCCGAATTCGACGCGGTCACCAACCGACTCGCGCGGCGGTTGCTGCGCGCCGGCGCCGGACCGGACCGGGTGATCGCCCTCGCCGCGCCGCGGTCGCTGGATCTGCTCGTCGGCATGTACGCGATCGTCAAGAGCGGTGCCGCCTACCTGCCGCTGGATCCGGAGCATCCCGCCGAGCGGCTGCGCTACGTCCTCGACACCGCCGCCCCGCGCGCGGTGCTCACCACCAGCGATGTCGCCGACGCCCTGCCCGACACCGGCGCCGAGGTGCTGCGCATCGACCGCCTCGACCTCGCCGACGAATCCCCGGCGGCCCTCACCTCGGCGGATCGACCGGAGCCGACCGGCGCGCATCTGGCCTACGTGATCTTCACCTCCGGCTCCACCGGCCGCCCCAAGGGGGTGGCGGTGCCGCACGCCGCGATCGCCAACCGGTTGCGCTGGATGCAGCACACCTATCCGCTGACCGCCGACGACACGGTGGTGCAGAAGACCCCCGCCACCTTCGACGTGTCGGTGTGGGAGTTCTTCTGGCCGCTGCAGGTCGGGGCGCGGCTGGCCGTCGCCGCCCCCGGCGGGCACCGCGATCCCGGTTACCTGCTGCGGCTGTTCGCCGAGGAGCGGGTCACCGTGGCGCATTTCGTGCCGTCGATGCTCGCGGTGTTCGTCGACGCCCTGCACGGCCGCGGCCGGGAGCCGCTCGCGCTGCGGCACGTGTTCGCGTCGGGGGAGGCGCTGCCCGCCGAGACCGCCGCCGCGCTGCGGGAGGCGCTGCCGCACACCGCCCTGCACAATCTGTACGGGCCCACCGAGGCCGCGGTGGACGTCACCGCCTGGACCACCACCGACACCGGTGCCGGGTCGGTGCCGATCGGGCGCCCGGTGTGGAACACCCGCGCCTACGTGCTCGACGCGCGGCTGCATCCGGTGCCCGCCGGCGCCGCCGGCGAGTTGTATCTGGCCGGGCTCCAACTCGCCCGCGGCTATCTCGACCGCCCGGGCCTGAGCGCCGACCGGTTCGTCGCCGACCCGTTCGGGGCGCCGGGGGAGCGGATGTACCGCACCGGGGATCTGGCCACCCGCCGCGCCGACGGTGCCCTGATGTACTTGGGGCGCACCGACTTCCAGGTCAAGATCCGCGGTCTGCGCATCGAGCTCGGGGAGATCGAGCAGGTGTTGCGCGCCCGCGAGGAGATCGGGCAGGCGGTGGTGCTCGTCCACCACGGCGCCGACGACCGGCTCACCGGCTATCTCGTGCCCACCCCGGGGCGCAGCATCGACACCGCCGCGGTCACCGCCGATCTCGCCGCGCACCTGCCGGATTACATGGTGCCCGCCGCCCTCGTCGTCCTCGACGCGCTGCCGGTCGGCCCCAACGGCAAACTCGACCGCAACGCGCTGCCCGCTCCGCCGGCACCGACCGCCGCCGGTGGCTACCGGGCGCCGCGCACCCCCACCGAACAGCTCGTCGCCACCGTCTTCGCCGACCTGCTCGGCGTCGACCGGGTCGGCGCCGACGACCATTTCCTCGACCTCGGCGGCACCTCCCTGCTCGCGATGCGCGCCGCCGCCCGGCTCGCCGCGGACACCGGCGGTGAGCTCGGCATCCGGGAGATCTTCGATCATCCGGTCGTCGCCGATCTCGCCGCGCATCTCGACCAGCCCGACCGCACCGGCGCCGGGCGCGGCGCCCCGGTGGCCGGGCCGCGCCCCGACCCGGTCCCGCTGTCCCCGGCGCAGCAGCGGATGTGGTTCATCAACCAGTTCGACACCACCTCCCCGGCCTACAACATCGCCGTCGCGCTGCGCTTGAGCGGCAGGCTCGATCAGGCGGCGCTGCAGCACGCCATCGGCGACGTCGTCGCCCGGCACGAATCGCTGCGCACCCGCTATCCGCTCACCGACGACGGGCCCGTGCAGGTCGTGGTGCCCACCGGCGCCGCCGTCCCCGATCTGGTGATGCTCACCGTCGACGACGGCACCGACCTCGACAGCGAGCTCACCCCGATCCTCGCGGCCGGATTCGATGTGGCCACCGAGATCCCCACCCGCATCCGGGTGCTCGCCCTGGCCGAGGACGAGCACGTGCTCGTGCTCGTCGCCCACCACATCGCCGCCGACGGTTTCTCCATGGGGCCGCTGGCCCGCGACGTCATCGCCGCCTACAGCGCCCGCCACGCCGGGCAGACCCCGCCGTGGACCCCACTGCCGGTGCAGTACGTCGACTACACCCTCTGGCAGCACCGGGTGCTCGGCGACGACACCGACCCGACCTCCCTGGCCGCCGAACAGCTCCGCTTCTGGCGCGCAACCCTCACCGGCGCCCCCGAACTGCTCGAACTGCCCTTGGATCGGCCCCGCCCGGTGCAGCCGTCGCGGCGCGGCGCCCGCATCCCGTTCACCCTCGACGCCGCCGCGCACCGCCGGCTGCTCGACATCGCCCGCGCCCACGACGCGTCGGTGTTCATGCTGGTGCACGCCGCACTGACGGTGCTGCTCGCCCGCCTGTCCGGCAGCGACGACATCGTCGTCGGCACCCCCGTCGCCGGGCGCGGCCACCGCGCCCTCGACGACCTGGTCGGCATGTTCGTCAACACCGTGGTGCTGCGCGCCCGGGTCGACGACGACGAGCCGTTCACCGCGCTGCTCGACCGCATCCGCACCGGCGACCTGACCGCCTTCGGGCACACCGAGGTGCCGTTCGAGCGGCTCGTCGAGGTCCTCGACCCGCCCCGCTCGACCGCCTACACCCCGCTGTTCCAGGTGCTGCTCGAATTCCAGGACACCGAACGCCCCGAGATCGAACTGCCCGACCTGTCGGTGCGGGTGATCGACCTCGACCCGATGCTGGCGCTGTTCGACCTGCAGCTGTCCATCGCCGAGACCACCGACGCCGACGGCCCCGCCGGCATCCGCGCGTCGTTCACCTACGCCACCGACCTGTTCGACCCCGCCACCGTCGCCTCGTTCGCCGACCGGTTCGTGCGCATCGTCGAGGCGATCACCGACACCCCCGACATCGCGGTCGGCAACATCGACATCGTCACCGACCGGGAACTGGCCGACCTGACCCCGGCGCGGGGACTGCCACCGGTCTCACCGCAACTGTGGCCGGAACTGCTCACCTCGATCGCCGCGATCCTGCCCGACGCGGTCGCCCTGCGCTTCGCCGACCGGCAGATCACCTACGCCGAACTCGACGCCTGGTCCACCCGCGTGGCGCGGCTGCTCGTCGACGAGCACCGGATCGGCCCGGAAACCGTCGTCGCGCTCGCGCTGACCCGCTCGCTCGAATCGGTCGCGGTGGTGTGGGCGGTCACCAAGACCGGCGCGGCGTTCGTGCCCGTCGACCCCGCCTACCCACCGGAGCGGGTGAGCTACATGCTCACCGACAGCGCTGCCGCCCTCGGCATCACCACCGCCGCGCACCGCGACGCGCTGCCGGTGCAGGTGCCGTGGCTGGTGCTCGACGACGACGCCGTCGCCGCCCGGATCGCCGCGACGAGCGACGCACCCATCACCGACGCCGACCGCACCGCCGCGCTGCACTTCGACCACCCGGCCTACCTGATCTACACCTCCGGCTCCACCGGCCGCCCCAAGGGCGTGGTGGTCACCCACCGCGGCATGACCAACCTCAACGCCGAGGTGCGCAGCCACTTCACCATCACCCACCAGGCTCGCGTCTCGCACCTGGCGTCGCCGAGCTTCGACGCGTCGATCTTCGAGTTCACCAAGGCGTTCTGCGCCGGCGCCACCCTGGTGATCGTGCCGCCGGACATCTACGGCGGCGACGAACTCGCCCGGCTGCTGCGCGAGGAGAAGGTCACCCACGCCTTCATCACCCCCACCGCGCTCGCGTCCCTCGACCCCACCGGACTCGACGACCTCGAGGTCCTCGTCGTCGCCGGCGAGGCCTGCCCACCGGAACTGGTGGCGCGCTGGGCGCCGGGACGGCGCATGTTCAACGGCTACGGCCCGTCCGAGGCCACCATCGAGACCAGCGTCAGCCCGCAGCTGCGGCCCGGTCACACCGTCACCATCGGCGGCCCCGCCGTCGGCTTCCACCAGACCGTCCTCGACGACCGGCTGCGGCCCGTCCCCGTCGGGGTGGCCGGCGAGCTGTACATCGCCGGGCCGGGCGTGGCCCGCGGCTACCATCGCCGCCCCGACCTCACGGCCGCCCGGTTCGTCGCCGACCCCTACGGCACCCCCGGCGAACGCATGTACCGCACCGGGGATGTGGTGCGCTGGCGGCACGACGGCACCGTCGAATATCTGGGCCGCTCCGACTTCCAGGTCAAGGTGCGCGGCTTCCGCATCGAACTCGGCGAGATCGACGCCGCGCTCACCGCCCACGACGCGATCGCCTTCGCCCACACCATCGGGCACCCCGCACCCAGCGGCGACACCGTGCTCGTGTCCTACATACTGCCCGACACCACCGACACCACCGCCACGCAGATCGATCCGCGGGCATTGCGCGCCTGGGCCGCGGCGCGGCTGCCCGGTCACATGGTGCCCGCCGCGGTGGTGGTGCTCGACGAGCTGCCGCTGACCCCGGTCGGCAAACTCGACCGCCGCGCCCTGCCGGTGCCGGACCTGACACGGCTCGGCGGCGACTACCGTCCCCCGAGCACCGACCTCGAGGCAACCGTCGCCGAGATCGTCGCCGAGGTCCTCGGGCACCCGCAGGTCTCCGTCGACGACAACTTCTTCGATCTCGGCGGCAACTCGCTGATCGCCACCCGCGTCGTCGCCCGCCTCAACGCCGCGCTCGGCACCGACGCCGGGGTCCGCGCCCTGTTCGAGGCGCCCACGGTGCGGGCGCTCGCCGCGCGGATCCTCGACGATCACGGTGGGCACGGACGGGTGCCGCTGGTCGCCGCCGACCGGCCCGAACGGTTGCCGCTGTCCCCGGCCCAGCAACGCATGTGGTTCGTCAACCAGTTCGACACCACCTCCGCTGCCTACAACATTCCGCTCGCCATCCGCCTGTCCGGCCGCCTCGACGTCGCGGCACTGACCGGAGCGGTGCGCGACGTGCTCGACCGGCACGAGAGCCTGCGCACCTGGTATCCCGGCGACGAACAGGGGGGCCTTACCCCCAGCAAATGGACACGGGTGGTGGATTACGCCGCGGATGCCAGCGTAGCGATGTAGAGGGTCTCGTAGGTGTTCGGGGACCGGTGTCCGCACCAGGAATGTCGTCGTCGGGTGTTGTAGCGGGTGACCCAACGGAACACCTGACGCCGGCACGTGGCTTCGTCCGACCAGACGTTCGCGTTCTGGAGGACTTCTCGTTTGAGGGCGGCGTTGAAGGATTCGGCGAGACTGTTGTCGGCGCTCGTGCCGACTTTACCCATCGACTGGGTGACGCCGAGGTCGGCGCAGAGGGAAGCGAAATCCTTCGAGGTGTATTGCGCGCCGTGATCGGAGTGAAAGATAGACCCGGACAATCCATTACGATCTCCATGAGCAGCAAGGAGAGCGTCGGCGACGAGGTCGGTGCGCATATGGTCGGCGATCGCCCAGCCGGCGAGTTTGCGGGAGTAGCAATCGATCACCGTCGCCAGATACAGGTTGGCACCGCCCTCGATCGGTAAATATGTAATGTCGCCGACGTAGATACAGTTCGGTGCAGGGGCGGTGAAGTCCCGCTCGAGCAGGTCGGGCACCTTCTGGTCCGCAGGTTCTGGGACGGTGGTCGTGACCCGTCGTCGACGGCGGTAGCCGACAATGCTGTTCTGACGCATCACCCGGGCCACCCGCTTGTGGTTGACCCTCTCGTTCACGGTGACGCCATCGTTGAGTTCTGCGGTGATCCTGGGTGCTCCGTAGGTGTTGTCCTCGGTATGGATCGCCCGGATTCGTTCGGCCAGCTGCGCGTCGGCCGCGGCGCGAGCGGTCCTGTCCGGCTCGGCGGACTTCCAGGCGTAGTAGGACGAACGCTCGAGCTCGACGAGCTCGCACAACCGCTTCACCTGATAGGTGTCGGAGTGGTCGGCGACGAACTGGAAGCGGGTCACCAGTTCGTCTCCCCGGCGAAATACTTGGCCGCCTTACGAAGGATCTCGCGTTCGGTGGTGAGCTTGGTTGCTTCCGCTCGTAGGGCGGCATTCTCGGCTTCGAGACGGGCGAGTTTCTGCTCGACGGTCTCCGATTCGCTACCCGTGCCGGAGCTCAGGCTATGAGGCCGTGCCGGAGTATGCACCCGGGTGCCGTCGACGTGGGTTTTGGTGCCGGTCCCGTACTGGTCGATCCAGCCTGTCAAGGTGCCGCGCACGACCCCGAGGTCAGCGGCGATACCTCGGATCGTCGCGCCCGGCGTGGACTCGTACAACTCGACCGCCTGGCGCCGGAACTCCTCCGAGTAGTTCTTTCGTGACATGACTGAAGATCATCTCGCTTCCCCAGCAGATGCTGGATTCAGCGTGTCCAAGAACCGGGGTCAAGGCCCGGGCCCGCGCCAGGTCGTCGTCGACACCGACCGGGTGCTGCCGGCGCTCACGGCGCGGCCGGTCACCGGCGACGACCTGCCCACCGACCTCGCCGACTTCATCGGTGCCGGTTTCGACGTGGCCGCGGCGGTGCCGGTGCGGCTACGGCTGTGGCGCCTGAACGAGCACGCCCATGTCCTGGCGGTGGTGGTGCACCACATCGCCGCGGACGGCTCGTCGATGGCGCCGCTGGCCCGCGACCTGATGCTCGCCTACACCGCCCGCACCGGCGGGACGGACCCGGATCGGGCGCCGCTGCCGGTGCAGTACGCCGACTACGCCCTGTGGCAGCGCCGGCTGCTCGGCGACCCGGACGACCCGACCTCCCTCGCCGCCGCGCAGCTGCGGTTCTGGCGCGACACCCTCGCCGACGCCCCCGAACTGCTGCCGCTGCCCACCGACCGGCCGCGCCCCACCCAGCGCAGCTTCCACGGCGCCCTGCACCGCTTCACCGTGCCCGCCGACGTGCAGCGGCGCCTCGAGGCGCTGGCCGCCGAGCACGACACCACCGTGTTCATGGCCGTGCACGCAGCGTTCGCGGCGCTGCTGGCCCGCCTGACCGGCACATCCGACATCGTCATCGGCTCCCCGGTCGCCGGTCGCGGCCACCGCGCCCTCGACGACCTGGTCGGCATGTTCGTCAACACCGTGGTGTTGCGCACCCCCGTCGACGGGGCGCTGTCGTTCACCGACCACCTGCACCGCACCCGCGAGATCGACCTCGCGGCCTTCGGGCACACCGAGCTGCCCTTCGAGACCCTCGTCGACGTGCTCGCCCCGGCCCGCGAGACCGACCGGTCCCCGCTGTTCCAGGTGGTGCTCGAATACGGCAACACCGAACGGGCCCACCTGGTGCTGCCCGAACTCGAGGTCGACGCCCTCGACCCGGAGCTGCCCGTCGCCAAGTTCGACCTGCAACTGACCCTGCAGGATCCAGACCCGACCGGAACAGGGGAGAGCGACGGAATGCCCGCGGCGTTCACCTACGCCACCGACCTGTTCGATCCCGACACCGTCGCTTCCTTCGCGCAGCGGCTGGTGCGGCTGCTCGACGCGGTCACCGCCGACCCGCACCGCCCCATCGGCGACGTCGACCTGCTCACCGACGACGAACGTCCCACCGCCCCGGCGCCGCTGCGCCCGGCCACGGCGAGCGTGCTCGGCTCCGCCTCGGCGTCGCTGCTCGATCTGTACGCCCGCGGCGCCGGACTCGACCCGGCGGCGATCGCGGTCACCGCCCCCGACGGGACGCTGCGCTACGACGAGCTCACCGACCGGGTGCAGCGCCTGGCCCGGCTGCTCGTCGAGCACGGCGCCGGACCCGACCGGCTCGTCGCCGTCGCCCTGCCGCGCGGCACCGACCTGATCGTCGCGCTGCTCGCCGTATTGCACAGCGGCGCCGCCTATCTGCCCATCGACGTGGCGTTCCCCCCGGACCGGCTCGCGTACATGTTCGACGACGCGGCCCCGGTGTGCCTGCTCACCACCGCCGACCACGCCACCGCTCTGCCCCCGCACACCCCGCCGATCGTGGACCTGCACGACCCGGCCGTGCGCACCCGCCTCGACGAGATGCCCAGCGGCGGTGACGGATTGCCACGCGTGCACCCGGAGGCGGCGGCGTACGTCATCTACACCTCCGGCTCCACCGGCCGCCCCAAGGGCGTGATGGTCCCGCACCGCACCGTCGTCACCCTGCTCACCGACACCACCGAGATGTTCGGTTTCGACGCCTCCGATGTGTGGACACTGTTCCACTCCTACGCCTTCGACTTCTCGGTGTGGGAACTGTGGGGCGCCCTCGCCCACGGTGGCCGGCTCGTCGTCGTCGACTACCACACCGCCCGCAACCCGCAGGAATTCCTGGCACTGCTGCGCCGCGAACGGGTCACCGTGCTCAACCAGACCCCGACGGCCTTCTACCAGCTCATCGACGCCGACCGCGCCGCCGGCACCGACCTGCCGGCGCTGCGCCGGGTGATCTTCGGTGGGGAAGCCCTCGACTTCGGGCAGCTCGACCGCTGGTACCGGCGCCACGACGACACCGCCCCGACGCTGGTGAACATGTACGGCATCACCGAGACCACCGTGCACGTCACCGCCCGCACCATCACCCGCGAACTCGCCGCCACCGCCGCGGCAAGCCTGATCGGCCCACCGTTGCCGTCGCTGCGCCTGCACATCCTCGACAACCGGCTGCATCCGGTGCCCACCGGGGTGATCGGCGAACTGTACGTCTCCGGCGCCCAGCTCTCCCGCGGCTACCTGCACCGCCCCGATCCGACCGCCACCCGGTTCGTCGCCGACCCGCACGGCGCCCCCGGCGACCGGATCTACCGCACCGGGGACCTGGCGCGCCGCACCCGCGACGGCGAGATCGAATATCTCGGCCGCGCCGACTTCCAGGTGCAGCTGCGCGGTTTCCGCATCGAGCTCGGCGAGATCGAAGCGGCGCTGCTGCGCGCCCCCGGTGTCGGCCGCGCCGTGGTCGTCGTCCACACCGACCCGACCTCCGGTACCGACCGGCTCGTCGGCTACGCGGTACCCGAACCCGGCCACGACCTCGACGTCGACGTGGTGCTCGAGCATGCCGCCGGGGAACTCGCCGCGTACATGCTGCCGTCCACCCTGATGGTGCTCGACACGCTGCCGGTCACCGCAACCGGCAAACTCGACCGGCGCGCACTGCCCGCCCCCGACTTCGCCGCCCGCACCACCGTCTCCCGCGCCCCCGCGCGCGGCCACGAAACGGTGCTGGTGGAACTGTTCGCGCAGGTCCTCGGTCTGCCGACGGTGGGGGTGGACGATTCGTTCTTCGCCCTGGGCGGCGATTCGATCATGTCCATCCAGCTGGTCTCCCGCGCGAAGGCCGCCGGCCTGGACCTGACTCCGCGCGAAGTGTTCGAACACAAGACCCCCGCCGCGCTCGCCGCCGTCGTCGGCACCGCCACCCCCACCGAAACCCTCGCGGAACTACCCGGCGGTGGGGTCGGGGACATGCCGCTACCGCCGATCGCGCACTGGATGCTCGACCGCGGCGGCAGCATCGGCCGCTACTCGCAGGCGCTGCTGCTGCGCCTGCCCACCGGCCTGGACGCGGCGACGCTGCGGGCGATCGTTACCGCGGTCCTCGACCGGCACGACATGCTGCGCGTGCACCTGCACGCGGTGCCGGACGTCCCCGGCGGACACGTCCTGCACGTGCCCGCCCCGGGCAGCGTCGACGTCGACACCGTCATCCACCGGGTGCCGGTGACCAGCGCCGCGGACAGCGACGACTTCTTCGCCCTGGCCGCCGCCGAACTCGACGCCGCCGCCGACCGCCTCGACCCGCACAGCGGGCGGGTGGTGCAGCTGGTGTGGTTCGACGCCACCAGCGGCGCCGGCCGACTGCTCATCGTCATCCACCATCTCGCCGTCGACGGGGTGTCCTGGCGCATCCTCGTCCCCGACCTGGCCGCCGCGTGGGCGGCCGCCGCGGCCGACGGCGCCACGAGTGGTGCGCTGCTGCCCCTCCACACCGGCACCAGCGTGCGCCGCTGGGCCCACGCCCTGCGTGACGCCGCCCCCACCCGCCGCACCGAACTCGACTTCTGGCGCGCCATGCTCGACGGACCGAACCCGCCGCTCGGGCACCGCCCCTTCGATCCGGTCCGCGACACCAACGCCACCGTCATCACCGTCGCCACCGAACTGCCCACCTCCGTCACCGAGGCGCTGCTCACCGCCGTGCCCAACGCCTTCCACGGCGCCGTCGACCACGGCCTGCTCACCGCACTCGCCCTCGCGGTGGCGGCGTGGCGCCGCGACCGCGGCCACCACCCGGCCCAGCTGCTGCTCAACCTCGAAGGGCACGGCCGCGACAGCAATGCCGCCGCCGGCGCCGACCTGTCCGGCACCGTCGGCTGGTTCACCACCATCCACCCGCTGCGCCTGGACCTGACCGGCATCGACCTCGACGACGCGCTCGCCGCCGGCCCGGCCGCCGGTCGCGCCGTCAAGACCGTCAAGGAACACCTCGCCGCCGTCCCCGACCACGGCACCGGCTTCGGGCTGCTGCGCTATCTCGACCCCGACACCGCCACCGAACTCGCGAACGCACCGACGCCGCAGGTCAGCTTCAACTATCTCGGCCGCCCCACCGCCGGGGTCACCGACACCGACACCCCCTGGCTGCCCATCGACGGCTTCCCCCACGGCGGGGCACAGAGCCCGGACATGCCCGCCGCCGCGGTGCTCGACATCAACGCCGTCACCACCGACACCCCTACCGGGCCGGTACTCGAGGTGCACTGGTCGTACCCGGCCGGGCTGCTCGACGACACCGACGTCACCGCCCTCGCGCACCACTTCGCCACCGCCGCCACCGCACTGACCCGGCACACCCGCAGCCCGCACGCCGGTGGCCTGACCCCCTCGGATCTGCCGCTGGTGCGACTGCACCAGGACGTCATCGAACGCCTCGAGCAACGCTACGGGCCCCTGGACACGGTGTGGCCGACCGCGCCGCTGCAGACCGGGCTGCTCTTCCACGCCCTGCTCGCCGGGGACCGCCCCGACGCCTACATCGTGCAGCTCGTCCTCGACCTGCGCGGCGAGGTCGACGCGAGCCGGATGCGCCGCTCGCTGCAACTGCTGCTCGACCGGCATCCGGCGCTGCGCGCGGCGTTCCCCGCCGCCGGCGACGGACACGTCCAGGTCATCCCCACCCACGTGGAGGTGCCGTTCACCGTCGCCGACACCAGCGACGACCCCGACCCGGACGACGCCGCCGCGCAACTGCTCGCCCTCGATCGACGCACCCGCTTCGACACCGAGACCACGCCGCTGCTGCGCGCGACCGTCGTGCACACCGGCCCGGGCCGGCACCTGCTGGCGTTGACGAACCACCACCTGTTGCTCGACGGCTGGTCCACCCCGGTGCTGATCCGGGAACTGCTGATGCTCTACGCCACCGACGCGGACCAGCGGGCACTGCCCCCGGCGCCGCACTACGGCAGCTACCTCACCTGGCTCGCAGACCGCGACCCGGAAGCCTCCCTCGACGCCTACCGCCGCGCCCTCGCGGGGGTGGACGAACCGACCCTGCTCGCCCCGCAGCACCGCCCCGGCACCACCGCCGGGATCTCCGAGGACCTCGACCTCGACCTGGACACCGCTCTGTCGGTGCGGCTGAACGACACCGCCACCGCCCGCGGCGTCACCGTCAACACCCTCGTGCAGACCGCCTGGGGTGTGGTGCTCGGCGCCCTCACCGGCCGCACCGATGTGGTGTTCGGGGCGACCGTCTCCGGGCGGCCACCGCAGATCCCCGGCATCGAGGCGATGGTCGGGTTGTTCATCAACACCGTCCCGGTGCGCATCACCGTGCGGCCCGACGACACCGTCGGTGCGCTCGTCGACCGGGTGCAGGCCGAACAGGTCGCCCTGCTCGATCACCACCATCTCGACCTGGGCACCCTCGACCGGCACCTCGGGGCCGCCGTGCGATTCGACACCCTCACCGTCTTCGAGTCGTACCCGGTCGAACGCGCCGGTCTCGACCGCGACACCGACCTCGGCGGCATGCGGGTCGCCGACATCACCGGCCGCGACGCCGCGCACTACCCGCTGTCGGTGGTCGTGCACACCGACACCGCGGTGCACCTGCGCATGAAATACCTGCCGGAGGTCTTCGACCGCGACGCCGTCGCCGCGATCGCCGCGCGCATCACCGCTGTGCTCGACGCACTCACCGGCGACCCGGCCGCCCCGATCACCGCGCTGCCGGCACTCACCGCCACCGAGCAGGACGCGCTGCTGCCGGTGCACGGCCCGGCCGGGGGCAGCGACGTCGCTCTGCCGCAACTGCTCGCCGCGACCGCCGCCGCACACCCGGACCGGCCGGCCCTGCGCGAGGGGGAGCGGGTGCTCACCTACCGCGAACTCGACGAACGCTCCACCCGGCTGGCGCGGGTGCTGCTGCGCCGCGGCGCCGGACCGGAGACCTTCGTCGCCCTCGGCATCGCCCGCTCCGTCGAGTCGGTGACCGCGATGTGGGCGATCACCAAGACCGGGGCGGCGTTCGTGCCCGTCGACCCGCGCTATCCGGCCGAACGCGTCGCATTCATGCTCGACGACTGCGGCGCCACCGTCGGTGTGACCACCACCGCACACCGCGACCGGCTCCCGGACACGGTGCCGTGGCTGCTGCTCGACGACCTCGACCGCGACGCCGCGGGCGAGGACACCACCACGATCGACGACACCGACCGCCCCGTCGCGCTGCGGCTCGATCATCCCGCCTACCTGATCTACACCTCCGGCTCGACCGGCCGCCCCAAAGGTGTGATCACCACCCACCGCAGCCTGGACAACTTCGCCCGCGACCAGCGCAGCCGCTTCGGTGCCGGACCCGGCGCGCGGGTCATGCACGTCTCGTCGCCGAGCTTCGACGCGTCGATCTTCGAATACCTCCTGGCGTTCGGGTCCGGCGCCGAACTGGTGATCGTGCCCCCGCACATCGTCGGCGGCGCCGAACTCGGCGCGCTGCTGCGCGAGCAGCGGGTCACCCACGGGTTCATCACCCCCGCCGCGCTCGCCTCCCTCGACCCAGCGGATCCGACCGACCTCACCGATCTCGCGGTCGGTGGGGAGGCGTGGCCGGCGGACCTGCAGGCCACCTGGGCGCCCGGGCGGCGTCTCGTCGACGCCTACGGGCCCACCGAGACCACCATCATGGCCGCGATCAGCGACCCCCTGGGCGTCGACGACCCACTGACCCTCGGCGGTCCGCTGCGCGGGGTGCACGCCGTCGTCCTCGACACCGCGCTGCGACCCGTGCCGTTCGGTGCCGTCGGTGAGCTGTATCTGGCCGGCTGGGGCCTGGCCCGCGGCTATCACGCCCGGCCCGCGCTGACCGCCGCCCGGTTCGTCGCCGACCCCTACGGCGCCCCCGGCGAACGCATGTACCGCACCGGGGACCTGGTGCGCTGGGTCGGTGACCTCGACCGGCGGGATCTGCGCATCGAATACGTCGGCCGCAGCGACTTCCAGATCAAGATCCGCGGCTTCCGCGTCGAACTCGGCGAGATCGACGCCGTGCTCGCCGCCCACCCGGCCGTCGGATTCGCCGCCACCGTCGCGCACCGCGCCCCGAGCGGAGAGACGGTCCTCGTCGCCCACCTGCACCCCGCACCCGGCGCCGACATCGACCACGCCGCAGTGAAATACCATGTCTCCGAGCATCTCCCGGCGCACATGGTGCCCACCGTCATCAGCGTGCTCGACGAGATCCCGCTGACCCCCGTCGGTAAACTCGACCGCGCCGCCCTGCCCGCACCGAACCTGACCGCCGGCACCGGCGACCGTCCGGCACCCACCGACCCGCTCGAGTCGCTCGTCGCCGACGAACTCGCCGACGTGCTCGGCCTCGACCGACTCGGCGTCGACGACAACTTCTTCGACCTCGGCGGTAACTCACTGCTCGCCACCCGCGCCGTCGCCCGCCTCGGCGACCGGCTCGGCCGACCCGTGCCGGTGCGCGCCCTGTTCGAAGCCCCCACCGTCGCCGCGCTCGCCGCACACCTCGACCACCGGCCCACCACCGAGGTCGAGGAACCCACCGCCGACACCATTTCCGGCCCGATCGCCGGACCGCGCCCCGAGCACATCCCCCTCTCCCCGGCGCAGCAACGACTGTGGTTCATCAACCAGTTCGATCCGACCTCCGCCGCCTACAACATCCCCCTGGCGATCCGGTTGTCCGGGCATCTGTCCCCGGCCGCGCTCGGCGCCGCCCTGCACGACGTGCTGGCCCGGCACGAGAGCCTGCGCACCATCTACCCGGCGTCGGCGGCCGGGCCGCACCAGCGGATCCTCGCCGCCGCCGACGCCCCGCTGCCGCTGGACGTGGTGCCCGCCGGGGAGGACACCGTGCACACCGCCATCGCCGACTTCCTCGGCGCCGGATTCGACGTCACCGTCGACATCCCGGTGCGGGCACGGGTGTTCTCCTTCGGCCGCGACGACCATCTCGCCGTGCTGGTCGTACACCACATCGCCGCCGACGGCGGCTCCACCGGCCCGCTGGCCCGCGACCTGATGATCGCCTACGCCGCCCGCAGCCGCGGCGAGACCCCGGCGTTCGGACCGCTGCCGGTGCAGTACGCCGACTACACCCTGTGGCAACTCGACCGGCTCGGCGACCCGGACGACCCCGGCACCCTCGCCGCCGACCAGACCACCTACTGGCAGCAGCGCCTCGCGGGGCTGCCGGAGGTGCTGCCGCTGCCCACCGACCGGCCCCGGCCGCCGCAGCAGTCCTTCCGCGGCGACATCACCCGCTTCACCGTCGACGCCGATCTGCTCGCCCGGCTGCAGCAGCTCGCCGCCGTCCGGCACAGCACCGTGTTCATGACCGTGCACGCGGCGTTCGCGGTGCTGCTCGCCCGCCTGTCGGGCAGCGACGACATCGCCGTCGGCTCGCCGGTCGCCGGTCGCGGACACCGCGCCCTCGACGATCTGGTGGGCATGTTCGTCAACACCGTCGTGCTGCGCACCGCGGTGCCCGCGCACGCGTCGTTCACCGAGCTGCTCACCGCCGTCACCGACAGCGACCTCGATGCCTTCGCGCACGCCGACCTGCCCTTCGACCGGGTCGTCGACGCGCTCGCCCCGACCCGCTCGACCGCACACTCACCGCTGTTCCAGGTCTCCATCGAATTCCACACCGCCGAACTGCCCGCGGTGGAACTGCCGCACCTGAGCGTGCAGGGCGTCGCCCTCGACCCGACGGTGTGCAACTTCGACCTCGAACTGCTCATCGGGGAGAACGCCGAAGGTGGCCTCGACGCCGCCTTCGTCTACGCCACCGACCTGTTCGACGCCGAGACGGTGCGTGGCTTCGCCGACCGGTTCACCCGGCTGCTGCACGCGATCGCCGCCGACCCGCACCGTCCCGTCGGCGATCTCGACCTGCTCACCGCCGCAGAGCACACCGCGCTGGTGCCCGCCATCGGACCGCAGGCCGAACCGGCGGTGCTGTGGCCGCACCTGCTCGACACCGCCGTTGCCACCGCCCCGGACGCGGTCGCGGTCGTCGACGACGACCGGCAGGTCACCTACCGCGAACTCGACGCCCGCGCGCACCGGCTCGCGCGGCGCCTGCTCGACCGCGGCGCCGGACCCGAACAGGTGATCGCCCTGGCGATCCCGCGCTCGCTCGAATCGGTCACCGCGGTGTGGGCGACGGTGCGCAGCGGCGCGGCATTCGTGCCGGTCGACCCCACCTATCCGGCCGACCGCATCACCTTCATGCTCGACGACAGTGCCGCGCGCATCGGCATCACCGTCGCCGCGCACCGCGACGCGCTGCCCGACGAGGTGGACTGGCTCGTCCTCGACGACCTCGACCTCACCGCCGGGCCGGTCACACCGATCGACGACGCGGACCGGCCGACGGTGCTGCGCCCGGATCAACCGGCCTACCTGATCTACACTTCCGGCTCCACCGGCCGCCCCAAGGGCGTGGCGGTCACCCACCGCGGCCTGGCCTCCCTCGCCCGGGAGGAACGCGACCGTCTGCAGGTCACCGCCGCGGCCCGGGTGTCGCATCTGGCGTCGCCGAGCTTCGACGCGTCGATCTTCGAGCAGATGATGGCGCTGTGCGCCGCGGCGACGCTGGTGATCGTGCCACCGCACGTCTACGGCGGCGACGAGCTCGCCGCGGTGCTGCGCGCACAGCGGGTCAGCCACGCCTTCATCACCCCCACCGCGCTGTCCTCGCTCGACCCGCACACCGTCCCCGAACTGCACACCCTGCTCGTCGCCGGCGAAGCACTCCCACCGGAGCTGGTGGCACGCTGGGCGCCGTCGCGGCGGGTGATCGACGCCTACGGTCCCACCGAGGCGACGATCATGACCTCCCTCGGCGAGCCGCTCACCGTCGGCGAACCCGTCACCATCGGCACCCCCAGCCGCGGTTTCCACGCCCTGGTCCTCGACGGGCGGCTGCAACCCGTCCCGGCCGGGGTGGCCGGGGAACTATATGTCGCCGGGCCGGGTCTGGCCCGCGGCTACCACGACCGGCCCGCGCTGACCGCCGCCCGATTCGTGCCCGATCCCACCGGCACGGGGGAGCGGATGTACCGCACGGGGGATCTGGTGCGGTGGACCACCGATCATCGCCTCGATTACGTCGGCCGCACCGACTTCCAGGTCAAGATCCGCGGCTTCCGCGTCGAACTCGGCGAGATCGACGCCACGCTGACCGCGCACCCGCAGGTGGTCTTCGCCCACACCCTCGGCCACACCGCCCCGTCCGGGCAGACCGTGCCGGTGTCCTACCTCCGCCTCGCCCCCGATACCGACATCACCGCCGCCGAGGTGAAAACGTTCGTCGCGCAGCATCTTCCGCCGCACATGGTGCCGGCGGTGATCACCGTGCTCGACGACATCCCGCTCACCCCGGCCGGCAAACTCGACCGCGCCGCGCTGCCCGCCCCGGATTTCACCGCCCCGGTCGGGGACTACCGGGCGCCGCGCACCGACCTCGAAAAGCTCGTCACCGACCTGTTCGCCGAGCATCTCGGCCTCGACCGGGTCGGTGTCGACGACGACTTCTTCGACCTCGGCGGCACCTCGCTGCTGGCGACCCGGTTGCTACCGGCGCTCGGGGAACGACTCGGGCGGCGGGTGCCGATCGCGTCGATCTTCACCCATCCGACCCCGGCAGAACTCGCTGCACACCTGAGCAGCGGCGAGTCCGAGGAGAGCAACGGCATCGACGAGGCGTTCCGGGTGCTCGTGCCGCTGCGCCCCGGCACCGGCACCGCGCTGTTCTGCATCCATCCCGCCGCGGGGCTGGCCTGGCCGTACAGCGCCCTCGCGCACCGCCTCGACGACGACCGGCCGGTCTACGGTCTGCAGTTGCCGGCCCTGTCCGGTGGTCCGCGGCACGACACCATCACCGCGCTGGCCCGCCACTACGTGCGGGAGATCCGCCGGGTGCAGCCGCACGGCCCATATCACCTGCTGGGCTGGTCGCTCGGCGGGGTGGTCGCGCACGCCGTCGCCGTCGAACTGCGCCGCGACGGGGAGATCGTCGACACCCTCGCCCTGCTCGACAGCCACCTGATGGTCGGGGCGTCCCCGGCCGTCGGCACCCGCGACATGCTGCGCGATCTCGGGCTTCCCGTCGACGACGGTGAGCCGAGCTTCGAACACGCCGCCGCGGTGCTCGACGAGGCGTTCGGGGGCGGCACCGGCCTGACCGCCGCCCACCTCGAACGGCTGCACGCCGGGTCGACCGACACCGCCCGCGCCGCGCGGCGGCACGAACCGGACACCTTCGACGGGGACGCGTTGTTCTTCACCGCGGCCCGCTCGGAGACCCCGGTCCCGGCGGTGGCGGCCTGGCACAACGTGATCGCCGGCGAGATCCACCAGTACCGGCTCGACTGCGATCACCACGAGATGGTGAGTGCCCGGGCGGTGGAGACGATCGTCGCGGTGCTCTCGGCGCGGCTGACCGAGAGCGACGCGGCGCTGCGCCGGTGGGGACGAGTCGCGGTGCAGGTCGCCGGACGCAACGGGGACCGCCGGAACTGACCTCGACGCATCCGCTCACCGGGCCCGGATCTCTCAGCCGAGCCCGGTGAGCGCCGCCGGCGCCCATCCCGGCCAGCGCACCGCACCCACCGGCACCCCGCCGGCGAACCGCGCCACCACCACCGGGGTCCCGGACGCCGTGTCGTACACCGACGCCTGATCGGCGCGGCCGATCGCTTCGGTCACCAGCGGCCACAACCGCCGATAGCGCGCCCGGATCTTGTCCTCGGGCACCGCATGCCCACCGGAGGCCACCCGGTGCTGTACACGCAGCACCGACATCGCCTCGGGCACCAGCATCACGTGCAGCACCACCGTGAACCCCACCTCGTGCGCGCGGTCGATCAACTCCAGCTTCGACGGATGCGAGAACACCGTCTCCGCAATGAACGACCGGCCCTGCCGCAGCAACCGGTCCCGCGCCGCCGCGGCGAGCTGCGCCGCCTCGTACGACATCTCCTCCGCCCGGTCGGGCCAGCGCTGCCGCGCGATCACATCCGCATTGACGAACACGCTGCGCGGCAGCAGGGGAGCGAGGGACAACTCGACGAACGTCGACTTGCCGGAACCGTTGGGACCGACGATCAGATCCAGACGCCTCATGCGTCGTCGAGCACCCGGCGACTACCGTCGGGACGCTGCTCGACCAGCCGGCCTTCGTCGTCGAGCACCACCGTGGTGACCCCACGCGCGGCGAGAACCTCGGCGTAGTCGGTGCGGGCCAGCCCGTCCGCCAGGCGCGCATCGATCTCCGCGTCGAACAGCCGTCCCTCGGCGGCGGTGAGCTCGCTCAGCTCCCGTGTCCCGGCCAGCGCCTCGTGCACCCGGTGCAGGGAGGCGGTCTCGTGGGCGGTCATCGCGCGGCCGATGCGGGCCCAGTATTCGAGTTGCTGGCGTCCGGTGCGGTTCTGGCGGCCACCCTCGGCGATGGCGCTGTCGACGAGTTCGGCGTCGAAGCGGGTGACCTTGTCGGTGGATGACGTCATGACGGCCTCCTGATGTTGCAGTCTGCTACAAGCGTAGCTGTCTGCAACACGCCACGCACCCCCCGAATCCTCCCGCCACCACCCGGTTCGTGACCTCCCGCTACGCACCGCCACCCGGATCGACACCCGATCGAACCCGAGCCGTCGCCGCGGAACCGGCCACGCGACCTACCGTGAGCGAGTACTCCCATCGCCAGGAGGTGCGTGATGACCACGGAGATGCACGAACCCGACCAAGCACGACTCGAGCAGACCCTCGGACAACTCGTCGTCGACATGGGTGCGGCCATGAACGGCGCACTGGTGCTCATCGGCGCCGAACTCGGACTGTGGCGCGCGCTCGACGAAGCCGGCCCGGTCAGCAGCGAACAACTCGCCGACCGCACCGGCATCCGCGAACGCTATCTGCGCGAATGGCTCTCCGCCGAGACCGCCAGCGGCTATCTCACCTACGATCCCGACGCCGGAACGTTCAGCCTGGCACCGGAACACGCCATGGCCCTCGCCCGCGAGGACAGCCCCGTCTACCTGGCCGGCGGCTTCCACCTGATCGGCTCCGTGTACAAGGACCGCAGCCGCATCGCCGAACGCATCCGCAACGGCGAAGGTTTCGGCTGGCACGAACACGATCCCGAACTGTTCGTCGGCACCGAACAGTTCTTCCGCCCCGGCTACCGCGCCAACCTCGTCGACGTGTGGCTGCCCGCCCTCGACGGGGTCGTCGACACACTGCGCGCCGGCGCCACCGTCGCGGACATCGGCTGCGGCCACGGTGTCTCCACGACCCTGCTCGCGCAGGCGTTCCCGCAGTCCACCATCCGCGGCTTCGACTACCACGACGCGTCCATCGCGCGGGCGACGGAACTGGCCGCGGAGGAGGGCGTCGACAACGCCACCTTCACCGTCGCCTCCGCGACCGACTTCCCCGGATCCGACTACGACCTGATCTGCTACTTCGACTGCCTGCACGACATGGGCGATCCCGTCGGCGCACTGCGGTACGCGCGCGGCGCGCTTGCCGACGACGGCGCGGTGATGCTCGTCGAACCGTTCGCCCGCGACAGCCTGCCCGAGAACCTCAACCCGGTCGGCCGGATGTACTACGCCGCATCGACGGTGCTGTGCACCCCGTCGTCCCTCGACCAGCCGGTCGCGCTCGGGCTCGGCGCCCAGGCCGGGGAGCGCCGACTCGCCGACGTCGCGGCCGAAGCCGGATTCGGCACCTTCCGCCGCGCCACCGAAACACCCTTCAACCTCGTCCTCGAAGCACGCCCCTGAAACAGTCTCCGGGACACCGGATCGGACTCATCGGCGACCCCGGCGGCGCCGATAGGCGACGATCGGAGGATGGACCGCGTCACTCGACTCTCGCTCGCCCTGGACCGTCAGGACGGGCGGTGCCTGTGGTGTGGACGGGAGTTCGGGCGGCTGATCACCCCGACCACCGATCATCTGGTGCCGCGCCTGAAGGGCGGGCCGAGCATCACCGCCAACGAGGTCGCCGCGTGCCGACGCTGCAACGCCGACCGCGGACACATCGCGCCGGTCGAATGGCTCGACCGGTGCCGGCAGCGCGAGGGCTGGTCACCCGACGAGGAGCTGCTGTCACGACTGCTCGAGAAGCTCGCCGACGAACTCGTCCGGGTCGGTGGTCATCGCCGTGCCCGGGATTATCTGTCCGCGCAGTTGCGGCGGTTGCGGCGAGCGTCATAATGCACGGGAGGCGAGATTAATACGTCACTGTGACGTTTCTGGGTTTATCGTCCGAGGCGGAGGAGGGGAGTCCGCACCCTCGACCCGGCGGGACGCGACCCACAGACAGGTCAGGACGAGCACGGCGACCCCGACGGCCACCGCGGACGCGACAGGCGAGCAGATCCCGCTCGCCGCCAGGAACGTCCACCGTCCACCCGAGTTCCTCGCACACCGCCGCAACGAAATACGCACCGACGACCGCCACGAGGGAGACCGAGATGCCGGACGGACCGGTACCGGCGACCACGATAGATGCGACCAGCACCAGCGCAGCTGATACAAACAGTGCGACGATCAGCCACAGCGCGCGCGGCAGCGTGCACATGCGCCGCCGGGCCGACTCGCGCCCGCCGCCGGCGGCGAGGGCCGCAAGTGCCGGGCAGACGAACATCAACGCACTGACCGGCAGACGCGCACCGGTGATGTCGAATTCACCGTCGGTGAGTGCACCCCAGAGATAGAACGGGACGGTGGTGATCGCGAAGACCACCCAGGAACGCAGGAGCCGTGGTTGCGTCACGGTCGACCTTCCCGGATCGCGTTGTCACTGCCGCGCCGATGATATCGACGCAGATAGGTGTCCACAGCGGGACCCGCTAGACCACGTGAAAACGTCACTGTGACGTTTTCACGACGGCTGGGCGGACAGGCAGGGGGCGAGGGTGGCGGGCCCGGAAGGTCGTATCGGGCGTCCGAGGCAGCGAACCGACACCAGGCGGCGGACCGGGCCGGGCACGGCGAATGCGCGGCAAGCTCGAGTGCCGGGAGCGCGTCGTGCGGCGCGGTTCGCACGTCGCACGAGGCGGAGGGAACAACGCGCGCCGGACGGCACGGCGCACGACGCGATGCAGTGTGTGCGACGACGGCGCGAATCTGCGGATCAGGGGACGTCATTGGGCGGCATCGGGATTATCAGTGCCGAACCCCAGTTCACCGCCCATATCAAAATTGCCGATAATCTACATTATGTTAACTAGAGTGGAACCGGACCTCCTCCGGACAGGTGCGGCAGGGCGTCCGAGGCGTTCGGAGATCCCTGGTTCGCCCCGAATCGATGCGATGGGCCCCACCTGCCACTCGGCCTCTGGCTCGAGTCCGGCTCACCTCCGGACTGCGACCGGCCTGCCGGCGCCCGTGCCGGATCGAGCCGCCGATCCGCTCGACGCGCGTTCGGCTGCTCATGCATCGGGTGCCATGCCGCAGCGACGCGCACACTGCACCGACCCACGGTTCACCGATGCGGCGTTGCGGCAGCACCGTGTGGTCGTCTCGCGTGCGCGTTGCGCGCCGCAGATCGCGCGGACGATGCGCATGTTGGTGGCGCGGGATCATCCCGTCCCCCGGGGTGCTGCGACCACCGATCGCCCCTTCTCGCCTCTTCCACATTTGATGGATAATCACCGTTATCCATGAATCGTGTTGGCTGCCAACGAATTTCACGCACACAGAGGTGAACGGTTCCATTGTGCCCCGCGCATGTCCCCTGCACAGCCGATCCGGTCCCGATCTCCTCGAACCTCGAGGGCGAGCCCGATCTCCGCACCGCATCCCACCGACACCAGCGCATGCCTTCCACCCCACTATGTGCCTGGGTCGGCACGATTCAGGGCCCCTTCTCCCCTGTCCGCCCGTCTCGTCAGCCGTGATGACGCCGGTACGCGGCCACCGCTCCCGGATGCAGCGGGACATCGGCCGTGACGATCAGCGACTGCCGGTCGAGGAACTGACTGCCGGTGGCCTGGGCCGGCACGAGTTCGGAGGCATGGTCGACGAGCAGATCCACCAGTGCGGCGGCGGCCTCGTTCGACACCGATGCCCCGGCGAGCAGCAGGTTGCCCAACCCGATAGTGGCGACGGCGTCCGGCTGCCCGTAGGTGCCGGGCTGGATGAGCACCGGTTCGTATCGCGGACCGAATCGGGCCCGCAGCGGTTCGAGGAGCACGGACAGATCGATCAGCCGCAACGGCACGCCCAGGTTCGCGAACGACGGGGTAGGAACACCACCCGCCCACAGCACCGCGTCGATCTCGCCGTCCACCAGCGCGCGACCGGCGTCGGCCATCGACAGGTGCACCCGGGTGACGGCTCCCGGCTCGGCGAGCCCGGCGACGGCGAGGATGCGTTCGCCGGTGAATTCGGCACCCGATCCGGGAGCGCCGAGGCTGATCCGTGCGCCCCGCAACTGGGCGATCTTCCGGATCGGTGAGTCCGCACGCACGGCCAACTGCATGTAGTTCTCGTAGACCCGTCCGATCGCCGTGAACCGCGCGCCCTCGTCGTGGGCACGCACCGCGACATCGGTGAGGGTCAACGCCAGCTCCGCATTCCCCGCCGTCAGCGCGGCGAGATTGGTGACCGACCCCGGGGTGTGTTCCGGCACTATCGCGATGGGCAGGCCCGCCCGGTCGGCGGCGGCCGCGGTGAGTTCGGCGAACTCCCAGAAGAACCCACCCTCCTCCCCTGCCGCCAGGATCAGTTCCTCACGCTCTCCGGTGCGCGTGCAGCCGGCGGCGGCTCCGCCCACCGCCAGCAGCGCGACGGACCGCAGGAGATCGCGGCGGGTGATCATGATGCCTCCGCGCGGGAGTCGGCGGGCAGGGTCAGGGTGACGGCCAGTCCGTGCGGGTCGGCGGCGGCGAGGTCGAGGGTGCCGCCGCCGGTCTCGACGAGCGCGACCGCGATGGACAGCCCGAGGCCGGTGCCGGGCCCGTCGGCTCGGGACCCGCGGAAGAACCGGGAGGTGAGGGCGCCGAGCTCATTGGGTGCGACTCCGGCGCCGTCGTCCTCGACGCGGATCCGGATGGTCCCGTCGTGGTGTCGGGTGGTGATGCGGACCCCGGTGGCCGCGCGGGCGTACTTGCTCGCGTTGCTGAGCAGCACATCGAGCACCTGAGCGAGATGGTCGGCGGAGAAGCCGGCCTGCAGGCGCTGCCCGGACGGTTCGTCCACGCTGACGGTCATACCGGCCTCGGCCAGGGCCTCGGACCAGGCATCCGCGCGGTCGGCGACGACGGCGCCGACATCGCACCCGTCGTGCCCGTCCGTCTCGGTGATATCGGTAGGTGATTCGGCGGTGGCGAGGGCGAGCAGGCCGTCGAGGATGCCGCCGAGCCGGTCGACTTCGACGGCCGTGCGCCGATAGGTCTCCACGCCGGTGGCGCCGACGTGCGGTTCGAGGGAGTCGAGTCGGATGTGCAGGGCGGCGAGCGGGTTCCGGAGTTGGTGCGCGGTGTCGGCGATGAGCTGTCTCTGGGCGCGGGTGGACGTGCGGACCGCCTCGGACATGGTGTCGAAGGCCTGCGTGAGTTCCCGGACCTCCGGGGGGCCGTGATGCCGGACCGAGGTGGTGGTGTCCCCGGTCCGGGAGCGTGGATGCAGCGCCGGGACGCTGTCGGTGAGCGCCGCGACCCGCGCGGTGAGCGCGGTGAGCGGGCGGACCGTCCACCGTGACAGGGCGGTCGCGAGGATGGTGACGAGCACGAGCGCCGCCGCTGCGCCGGTGACGATGAGCAGCCACGAGGTGCGGATGTCGTGGCGGGCGGCGTCGGTGGACACGTCGACGACGACGGCTCCTTCGACCTGGGCGCCGGTACCCACCGGCACGGCGAGCAGTACCCGGTGCGGGGACCACGGGGTCAGCGGACCGCCGATGCCCTGTTTCTGGTTGCGCAGACCGGCGGTGATCGCCTCCGGCACACCGGGGTCGGTCGGGGTCAGGCCCGCGCTCGCGCGGGGTGCGCCGCGCGCGTCGACGATGAGCACGCCCTCGTCGTAGAGCCGGTCGTAGCGGGTGACCTCCTCGTCGAGCAGGGCGGTGCTGCCGGGGGCGCGCGTCTGGACGGCGAGGGTGGCGAAGTGGTGGGCGTCGGCTTCCCGGTTCGCTCCCAGGACGGCGGTGCGGCCGGCGCTGGTGGCGAGGGCGAGCGGGACGGCGAAGGCGACGACGGCGACGGTCGCGAAGACGAGCAGCACCGCCAGGACGCGTCGCTGCATGTCAGCCGCCCCACCGGTAGCCGTAGCCGCGGATGGTGGAGATGAGTCCGGGGCGGGCGAGTTTGGCGCGCAGCCCGGTCATGTGCACGTCGAGCGACCGGGAGATCGCCACATAGGCGTCGCCCCACACGGCGTCCATGAGTTGTTGGCGGCTGACCGCGGCGCCGGGGCGGGCGACGAGGACGGCGAGCAGGTCGAATTCCTTCGGGGTGAGGGTGACCGGTTCGCCGCCCACCTCGACTTCGCGGGCGTCGAGGTCGACGACGACGTCGCCGGCGCGGACGATGCGGGAGGACTCGGACAGCGCGCGGCGCCGTTGGGTGACGACGTCCACGCGGGCGAGCAGTTCGGCCAGGCGGGCCGGTTTGACGAGGTAGTCGTCGGCGCCGCCGCGCAGGCCGCGTACCACCGAGCGTTCGTCGCCGCGCGCGGTGAGGATCACGACGGGGACGTCGTTGACGGCCCGCAGTTGCCGGAGCACCTGCAGGCCGTCGGCGTCGGGCAGGCCGAGGTCGAGGATGACGACGTCGAGGTCGCGGTGTCCGAGGAGCAGGTCGGCGCCGCGCCGCATGCGGATCGGCCGGTGGCCGTGGGAGGTGAGGGCTTCGACGAGGGCGTCGCCGACGCCGTCGTCGTCCTCGACCACCGCGATCTGCACGTGGGTCCCTTTCGGTCAGTGTCGCGAGGTGGCCAGGTCGGCGTGCTCGTCGGGGGTGTCGGTGTGGGTGCTCGTGCGGTCGGTGCTCGTGCGGTCCAGGGGTGAGCCGTCGGAGGTCTCCCGCATGAAGAAGTACACGACGAGCGAGACGGCGATGCAGCCGGTCACGTAGTAGAAGAATAGCGATTCGTGGCCGGCGCGCTTGAGCGCGAGTGCGACGGTTTCGACGGTGCCGCCGAAGATCGCCAGGGTCAGCGCGTAGGGCAGGCCGACGCCGAGCGCGCGGACCTTGGTGGGGAACAGTTCGGTCTTCACGATGGCGTTGACCGAGGTGTAGCCGGTGACGACGGTCAGGCCGAGCATCATCAACCCGAACGCGATCAGCGGGTTCGTGGTGCTGCCGAGGATCGTCATCAACGGGACGGTGAGCACGGTGCCGCCGACCCCGAAGAAGATGAGCAGTTTGCGGCGGCCGATGCGGTCCGACAGGGCCCCGCCGATGGGTTGCAGGACGATGAACACCAGCAGGGCGGCGAAGTTGATCCAGGCGACGGTGTCCTTGGAGATGCCGGAGGTGTTGATCATGTATTTCTGCATGTAGGTGGTGTAGGTGTAGAACGCCACGCAGCCGCCGAGGGTCAGCGCGCACACCAGTAGGCATTCGCGGGGGTACTGCAGCAGCATCCGGATGCCGCCCTGCTCGGGCGTGCTCTCCGGCCGGTCGGTGGCGCTCTTGGCCGCGACTTCCTCGGTGAACGCTTCGGATTCGTCCATGGTGCGGCGCAGCCACATCACGGCGACGGCGGCGACGGCGCCGATGACGAACGGGATGCGCCAGCCCCACGCCTGCATGGCCTCGGCGGAGAGGGTGAGCTGCAGGACGATCTGGACGCCGAGGGCGATGAGCTGTCCGGCGACGAGGGTGACGTACTGGAAGCTCGAGTAGAACCCGCGGCGTCCGGGTGAGGCGACCTCGGCGAGATAGGTGGCGCTGGTGGCGTATTCACCACCGACGGACAGTCCCTGCATCATGCGGGCGAGGACGAGAAGAAGGGGTGCGGCGAGTCCGATGGTCGCGTAGTCCGGGGTGACGGCGATGATGAGGGAGCCGACGGCCATGACGGTGACCGACAGGGTCAGCGCCGAGCGCCGTCCGCGCCGGTCGGCGTAGCGGCCCATGATCCAGCCGCCGATCGGTCGCATGAGGAATCCCACGGCGAAGATCGCTGCGGTGGACAGCAGTTGGGCGGTGGGGTCGCCTTCGGGGAAGAATTCCTTCGCGAAGTAGACGCTGAACGCGGCGTAGACGTACCAGTCGTACCACTCGATCAGGTTGCCGACCGAGCCTTTCAACACGTTGCCGATGACTCGGCGTTCGCCCGTCGAGGTGGTGCTCACCCGGGACTCCTTTCGCTGCGTGGATCTGTGCGCTCCCCACAGTGGTTCGGGTCACAGTGGTTGCGGAAGGGTCTGTGGCGGTTCCTAACACTCCCTTAGGAATGTGGTCGGGACGGGTGGGATCGGCGTGGCGCGCGGGGTGCCGCTCCCCCGCTGTGCCGGTCGGAGGTTCTACGGTGGTCGACGTGACGATCCCCGCATCGAGTTATCTGTTCCAGGCCCGGACGTTCGTGAGCGGTTCCCGTAAGTGGCGGTTCGAGGCGGCGTTGGCGACGGCGCGGGTCTGCGAGCGGTTCGAGCGGCCGTACCCGAAGTCGGTGCGGACGCTGGCGCACACCGCGTACGACATGTTGCGGATGGATGCGCCGGAGGTCGCTGCCGAGTTCGGGCCGCCGTCGTTCTGACCCCGGGCGCTCACGCGACCCGGGTGCCCGGTGTCTTCGGTGGCCGGTACTGTGCAGCACAACTCGATCACGATGTCTGCGGGGCGAGGAGGGGGCCGATGAACCCTGCGATATGGCTGACACCCGGGCAGTTGGCGGACCGTTCCGGGGTGGCGGTCTCGGCGCTGCACTACTACGAGTCGCGTGGTCTGATCACCAGTCGCCGCACCTCGGGCAATCAGCGGCGTTATCGTCGCGACACGCTGCGCAAGGTGGCGTTCATCAAGGTCGCGCAGGGTGTGGGGGTGTCCCTGGAGGAGATCAAGGATGCGTTCGATTCGTTGCCGGACAGTCGTGTGCCGACGACGGAGGACTGGGCGCGACTGTCGCGGGCGTGGCACGACCGGCTGACCCGCCGCATCGAGGATCTCACCGCGTTGCGCGACAGTTTCACCGATTGCATCGGCTGCGGGTGCCTGAGTTTGGCGTCGTGTCCGCTCGCGAATCCCGGTGACGTGCTCGGGCAGCAGGGTCCGGGTCCGCGGCGGCTATCGGTGCACGACGACGATGCGCCGGTGGAGTCGGCGCCGCGCGCGGAGTCGTCCGGCTGAGGTCATGCGGTCAGGTGCGCGCGGCTTCGATCTGCTGCACGAATCGGGCGGTGGCGTCGGCGATGTTGCGGGGGTGGGAGCGCGGCGACCAGTGCCCGGCGTCGAGTGGGTGGATGCGCAGGTCGGTGACCCAGCGGGAGGTGTCCTCGTAGCCGACGGGGCGTACGGCTCGGTCGCGCAGGTTCTGGATCAGCTGGACCGGGACGTCGGTGTGCCGCTCGCGGGGTCGGGTGAGACGCGTGCGGATGTTCGCCCGGTACAGGGACAGTCCGTGCACCATGTCGTCGGCGAGGGTCGGGGCGACGGGGGCGATCGCGGCGGGGTCGGTGCGGTCGAAGAATCCGACGAAGGCCGGCCAGTGGCGGGCGAGCGGGCCGCGCAGCACCGGATTCGGCAGGCCGGGGATCTGGAAGGCGAGGGTGTAGGCGGAGGCGAGGGCCTGTTCGGCGGGGCCGAGTGGGCGTTTGTGCCGGAGGCGGCGGCGCATCCACAGGCCGAGGTGGTCGAGGTTGGGACCGGAGATCGAGGTGTAGGAGGCGATGCGCTCGCCGGCGTCGGGTTCGCATACCGCTTCCCAGCACAGCACGGCGCCCCAGTCGTGGCCGAGCAGGTGGACGGGGTCGTTCGGGGCGAGGGCGTCGATGACGGCGTGCAGGTCGGCGGCGAGGTGTTCGAGCCGGTAGTGCGCCACCTCGCGGGGGACGGTGGAGGCGCCGGCGCCGCGGTTGTCGTAGCGCAGGATGCGGAAGTCGTCGGCGAGCAGGGGTGCGACGCGGTCCCACAGGGCGTGGGTGTCGGGCCAGCCGTGGACGAGGACGAGGGTCGGTCCGTGCGGGTTGCCTTCTTCGACGACGTGGAGTCGGACGGGCCCGTTGGTGACGGTGTGGGTGGTCATGGTCGTCCTGTGGTCATGGTTGTCCTGGCGTCTCGGGGGCCGGTGGGTGGTCGCCGGTGGGCCGGGTGAACAGTGTGCGGCGGCGCAGGCTGCTGGCGATGGCGAAGAGGGATTCGGAGACGGAGGTGGGCCGGCCGTGGCGGCGCTGGACGAGATGTCCGAGGGCGGACAGCAGTCCGGCGCCGAGGGGGACGGCGAGGACGAACAGGATCCGATGTCGGAGTGGGCTGTCGCGCAGCATCGACATGGGAGGCCTCCTTCGATACCGGCCACTGTATTTGTGACCAACGGTAACACTATTTTTGTGGCGGGAACCGGTCCCGATGTTTCACCGCCGTCCTACACGGTGCATCCTCCCGAAGGCGACAAGGGACGGGACAGCGCATGAGAGTTCTCGTGATCGGTGCATCCGGCTACGTCGGCAGCCGGGTCGTCCCCGCCTTCCTCGCTATCGGCTGCCCCGTGCGCGCCGCCGCCCGGAACCCCGCGTCCCTGCGAGGCTGCTGGTGGCACGACCAGGTCGAGACCACGCGAGTGGACGTCACCGACGCGCACACTCTCCCATCCGCGCTCGACGATGTCGACGTCGTGGTCTATCTCGTGCACGGGATGCGCTCGGCGCACTTCCGGGACCTCGACCTGGCAGCGGCCCGCACCGTCCGGCACGCGGTCGATGCCTCGCAGGTGACGCGTGTCGTCTACGTCTCCGGGTTCGTCCCCGACTGTGCGCCGGACGCGCTGTCCGAGCATCTGCTCTCCCGCTGGGAGGTCGAGCAGGAACTGTCCCGCTCCCACCGGACGGTCATCACGTTGCGGGCCGGGGTGGTGCTCGGCTCCGGGTCGACGAGCTTCGAGGTGCTCGGCCAACTCGCGGGGCGCCTACCCGTCACCGTGGTACCCGACTGGATGGACTCGCGGGTCGAGCCGATCGCGGTCGTCGACCTGGTCGCCGCGGTGCTCGGGGCGGCCGTCGCCGACACCCCCACGGACTCGTTCGACGTGGGGTGCGGGCAGTCGCTGCGCTATCCCGAGTTGCTCCGCCTCTACGGGCAGATCACGGGCATGCCGCGCGCCCAGGTCACCGTCGCCGGATTGCCGGGCGCGGTGATCGGCCGGATCGGCTCGTGGCTGACGGAGGTGCCGTCGGGAACCGTGGCGGCGCTGATGGAGAGCCTGCGACACGACATGACGGCCCGCGATCGTCGGTGGATCGGCCGCCTGGTCCCGGCCGCTCATCGGCCGGTGGGGATCGTGCAGGCGCTGCAGCGCGCAGTGCTGCCCGCCGATGTGAGTGTGCCGTGCGCGCAGCGGGACCCGATGGGTGCGCTGCCCGGGGATCCGGAATGGGCGGTCGCCGCCGCGGAGGCGCGCCGATACTCCGCCGTGGGTATCCCACCGCGCCGCCGACCGCCGGTGTAGCTTCATGACATGTCACGTCCGGATCCGTCGTCCCCGAACGATTCCCGCAGGCCGCACGAGGACCGCGAACCGCACACCGCCGGGTTGGCGAGCAAACTCAACTGGCTGCGGGCGGGTGTGCTCGGCGCGAACGACGGCATCGTCTCGACCGCGGGACTGGTCGTCGGTGTCGCGGCCGCGACGGCGAACGAGTCGGCGATCCTCACCGCCGGTGCGGCCGGGCTGGCCGCGGGGGCGGTGTCGATGGCGCTGGGCGAATACGTGTCGGTGAGCGCCCAACGCGACACCGAGCGCGCGGCGCTGTACACGGAACGTCGCGAACTCGCCGCCATGCCGGAGGCCGAACTCGCCGAACTCGCCGCCCTGCTCGAGGGGAAGGGATTGTCGGCGGTCACGGCGCGTGCCGCGGCGGAGGAGTTGACGGCGCGGGACCCGCTGGCCGCGCACGCCGAAGTGGAGTTGGGGATCGACCCGACCGAACTCGCGAATCCGTGGGTGGCGGCGTTGTCGTCGGCCGTGTCGTTCACCCTGGGGGCGCTGGTGCCGCTGCTGATGGTGGTCGCGGCGCCCGACACGGTGCGTATCCCGGTGACGTTCGTGGCGGTGTTGTGTGCGCTGGCGGCGACGGGATCGATCAGTGCGTGGCTCGGCCGCGCCCGGCGGGGCCGGGCGGTGGTGCGGGTGGTGTTCGGTGGTGCGCTCGCGATGGTGGTGACCTACGGGGTCGGCCAGTTGTTCGACACCGTCGTGTAGCGGTGCGCAAGCCCGGCGTCCCCGCTCCGCGGCCCGTGCCGGTCCGCGGGGCGGGGTGTACCGAGCGGTGCGTCAGTCGACCGGGCCGAGCGCGGGAGCGGTCACGAAGCTCAGCGCGTCGTGGCCGGCGAGATGGTTGTCGATGATGCGCTCGATGGCCTGCCGCCATTCCTCCCGCACCGTCCCGGCGTCGTCGCCGGCATCGAGTCTCTGCAGGATGTTGTGCTGCGCAACGTGATAGGCCATGGGCGTGTCGATGTCGAAGGTCGGTAATGCCATGGCCCAGCACCCTACGTCCGAACCACCTGTGGCCCAAACCTCCGGTTCCGGCCGTGCACAACGGCCGGATCCGAACCCACCCCCGATCCATACCATCGGATAATCGACTATCCGATGGTATGTTCCGGGGATGGCATCGGTTGACGTCGCGCCCGGCTGGCCCGCGGTCACCTACGAACAGCACCCGTGGGTGAGCAGCGATGCCTACGGCTCGCGGCGGGAGAAACGCCTGACCACCGGCCCCTACCGCGCCGCGGTCCCCCCGCTCATCGCCCACCGGCCCCTCCCGCTCGACGGCGAACTGCAGGCCCTCACCGAGGAAGCCGCGACGGAACTGACCCGCTTCGATGTCGAGGTCGGGCATATCACCGCCCCGTTCGCCTCCATCCTGCTGCGCACCGAGAGCGCGTCGAGTTCGGAGATCGAGAACCTCTCCAGCGGGGCGCGGCAGATCGCGCTCGCCGAACTCGGCGAACACGCCTCCCGCAACGCTCGCCTGATCGTCGGCAACGTGCGGGCGATGCGCGCGGCGCTCGAGCTGTCCGATGCGATCGACGCCGCCGCGATCCTGCGGATGCACCACGCGCTGCTCGAGTACGACGATCCGACCATCGCGGGACGGTGGCGCACCCAGCAGGTGTGGATCGGCGGGGGCAGCCTGGGCCCGCACACCGCGCAGTTCGTGCCCCCGCACCACGCGCGGGTGCCCGAGCTGATCGACGATCTGGTGGCCTTCGCCCACCGGGTGGATCTGCCGGTGGTCGCGCAGATCGCGGTCGCGCACGCCCAGTTCGAGACCATCCACCCGTTCCCGGACGGCAACGGCCGGGTGGGTCGCGCGCTGATCCAGGCGATGTTGCGCGGCGGGCAGCTCACCCGCAGTGTCGCCGTGCCGGTCTCGGCGGGCCTGTTGCACAACACCGGGGAGTACTTCGATGCGCTCGGCGCCTACCGCGCCGGGGACATCGGGCCGATCGTGCACTCGATCGTCGACGCGTCGTTCGCGGCGGTCGCCAACGGCCGCACGCTCGTCGCCGATCTCGAGGCGGTACGCGAGCTGTGGCGGTCCCGGGTGACGGCGCGGCGGGATTCGGCAGTGCACCGGCTCTCGGACGTACTGCTGCGCCAGCCGGTGATCGACAACCGGTCGGCCGCCGCGGCCTTGTCGGTGACCGGCGCCAACGCGCAGATCGCCATCGATCGGCTGGTGGACGCGGGGATCCTCACGCAGATCACCGAGGGGCGCCGCAATCGCATCTGGCAGGCCAAGGATGTGGTGCGGGTGCTCGACGAGTTCGCCGCGCGCGCCAAACGCCGCCGCGACTGACCTCCTCGGTATCGATCGCCCCGGCGACGGTCGGTTCGGGGTCGATCAGCCCGGGATGTCGCGCGGGTCGTGACCGTAGGTGTTGCGTTCGCCGATCGTCCCGTCGAGGTTGTGGACAAGGTGTTCGACCTTGCGGCGGCGCGCCTCGTCGCGGCCGGCGGCGACGGCCTCCTCGCGGGTGGGATAGGTGCCGAGCAGGTCGCTCGAGCCCTCGATGCGGTTGTGCCAGGATCCGTCCTGGTGGAACGTCTCGACATCGCCTGCGGGCATGGGGTGCTCCTCTCCACGAACGGTCGGTTGTCCATCGCGTACCCGGCGCCGGTCTCCCCGAATCCGGACGCGGTCTCTGCTGTCCCGTCGGTCCCTGCTGTCACACTGGACTCGCACATCTGTACGAGCGGATCTTCACGGGAGGGGCATCGTGGTGGGCAGCGCGACCGAGCCGGGATTGTCGGACTGGATCGGGTCGTATCTGGAGACCTTGCAGACCGCGAAACGGTCTCCGCACACCATCAAGGCCTACCGGCTCGACCTGCACGCGGTGCGCGCGCATCTCGCGGCGACTGCCGCCGTGCCGCAGGACGCGTTGACGCTCGGGGACGTGACGGTACGCGGGCTGCGGTCGGCGTTCGCGGCGTTCGCCGCCGAGCGGCAGCCGGCGTCGGTGCGCCGCGCCTGGTCGGTGTGGAACAACTTCTGCAACTTCCTCGTCTCCGAAGGGGTGTCGGAAGGCAACCCGATGGCTTCGATCGCGCAGCCCAAGAAACCACAGCACACCCCGAAGGCGTTCTCCCCCACCGCGATCAACCAACTCGTCGACACCGTCACCGTGGAGGCGCAACGCCCCGCGGAGTCGGCGCGGGACTGGCCGCAACGCGATCTCGCGCTCATCGCGACCCTGCTGCTCACCGGGATCCGCTCCGACGAGTTGATCCGGCTCGATGTGGGCAGCATCCTCGGTGGCTGCCGGGCACCGGTGCTGCGGGTGCTCGGCAAGGGCGCGATCGAACGGGAGATCCCCCTCGAAGACAGCTGGACGGCGATCGTCACCGCCTATCTCGAGGAACGCTACGCCCGCTTCCCCGCCGCGCGGCGCCGCACCCGCGACCGCGACGAGTTGCCCGTGTGGGAGCGGCACGACCCGGCCGACCCGCTGTTCGTCGGCGCGGACGGCAAACGCATCACCCGCGGCACCCTGCAGTACCGGGTGCGGCGCATCTACCGCCGCGCGGGTATCGAGTCCGAACGCAAACGCGGTGCGCTCGCCCACGCGCTGCGGCACACCTTCGCGACGAGCCTGGCCGACAGCGGCGCAACGATGGTCGAGTTGCAGCAGCTGCTCGGGCACCGGTCGTTGCAGACCGTGCAGGTGTACACCTCGGCGACCAACGATGCGGTGCGGCACGCCGCCCGGCACAACCCCGTCTACGGGCTGCTCGGGTCGCTCGGCGACGGGCCGGGCTAGCTCGTCGGTTGCGCTGTGGGCGGGCGCGGCAACTGCAAGACTGGGGACAAGATCCATCCGGCAACGTGAAGGAGCATCCATGAGCGTCGAGCAGACCGAACCCCGCCGTCATCGTGTGGTCGTGATCGGATCCGGTTTCGGTGGGCTGTTCGGGACCCAGGCCCTGGCTCGTGCCGATGTGGACGTCACGCTCGTGGCGCGCACCACCCATCACTTGTTCCAGCCGTTGCTGTACCAGGTGGCCACGGGCATCCTGTCGGTCGGCGACATCGCCCCCGCGACCCGCATGGTGCTGCGCAAACAGAAGAACGCGCAGGTGCTGCTCGGGGACGTCGAGAGGATCGACCTGGAGAACCGGACGGTGACCTCCCGGTTCCTCGAGCGCTACACCACCACGCCCTTCGACAGTCTCATCGTCGCCGCCGGCGCCGGCCAGTCCTACTTCGGCAACGACCAGTTCGCCGAGTTCGCGCCGGGCATGAAGACCATCGACGACGCCCTCGAGCTGCGCGGCCGGATCCTCGGGGCGTTCGAGCAGGCCGAACTGTCCCACGATCACGACGAACGCGCCCGGTTGCTGACCTTCGTGGTGGTCGGTGCCGGTCCGACCGGGGTGGAGCTGGCCGGGCAGATCGCCGAGCTCTCACGCCGCACCCTCAAGGGCACCTTCCGCAACATCGATCCGACCGAGGCGCGGGTGGTGCTGCTCGACGGCGCCTCCGATGTGTTGCCGGTCTACGGCGGCAAACTCAGCCGCAAGGCCCGTAACACCCTCGAGCGGCTCGGGGTGGAGATCCAGCTCGGCGCGATGGTCACCGATGTCGACGCCGACGGTCTCGTCGTCAAGGAGAAGGACGGTTCGCAGCGGCGCATCGAGTCGCAGTGCAAGGTGTGGTCGGCGGGCGTGTCGGCCAGTCCGCTCGGCAAGCAGCTCGCCGAGCAGTCCGGGGCGCAGGTCGACCGGGCGGGGCGGGTGGAGGTGCTGCCGGATCTGACATTGCCGGGGCATCCGAACGTGTTCGTCATCGGCGACATGATGTCGCTGAACAAGCTGCCCGGTCTGGCGCAGGTGGCGATGCAGGGCGGCAAGTACGCGGCCCGGCAGATCATCGCCTCCCTCGACGGCGCCGACCCGACCCATCGGGAACCGTTCAAGTATTTCGACAAGGGCAGCATGGCGACCATCTCGCGGTTCAGTGCGGTCGCGAAGGTCGGCAAACTCGAGATCAGCGGGTTCCTCGGCTGGGTGGCGTGGTTGTTCATCCACCTGCTGTATCTGGTGGGGTTCTCGTCGAAGCTGTCGACGCTGTTGTCGTGGGCGCAGGCGTTCTTCTCCACCGGCCGCAACGAGATGGCCGCGACCGAGCAGCAGGTGTTCGCGCGGATCGCGCTCGAGCACATGCGCGCGGACGAACCCGACGGCGACTCGCAGAACGGCGAGAGCGCGACGAAGGACGGGGACCGCTCCGCACAGGCGCCGGCCGGGCAGGGCCGCGGCGGGACGCAGGCTGCGGGCTGACCGTCGGCGCTCCGGCCGGGCGCGGTGTCCCGGCCGGAGCCGCCCGGCTACAGGGTCAGTGCCCGATGCGGTCCGCGTTCGTGATGTTCGCCAGGCGCACCTGTCCCTGCGCGACGAGACGGTCCTGCTCGTCGACGATCTCCACCCGCCACACCTGCTGGGTGCGGCCGCGGTGGACCGGGGTGCCGGTCGCGGTGAGGACCCCTTCGCGGGTGGCGCGGAGGAAGTCGGTGTTGTTGTTGACCCCGACGACGTTGCCCTTGTCCCCCAACCAGTTGGCGCCGGCGACGCTGGCGACGGTCTCGATCACCGCGCAGTACACCCCGCCGTGCACGATGCCGTAGGGCTGGTGCTGCGTGGGGGTGATCGTCCACCGGGCTCGCGCGAGATCGGGGCCGAGTTCGACGAACTCGAGGCCGAGGGCAGTGTTGAAGCCGGTGTCGTTGACGGCGTTGATCGCCTGCACGTCGTGCTGGGCCGGGGCGGAGGTGGACTGGTCGCTCATACGGGCTTCCCTTGTTCGTGCGTGGTCTCGACCGGCCGCCGGGACAGGTGGCCGTCGAACGATGGTAAGACATGGCGGTTTTCGGCCGGCCCACCTCCGACCGTGGCAAGCGGGGTGGTCACTGCAGGGTCACCAGCAGCGCGTAGGCGACGATCGAGTGGCCGTCGGGGATCGGCCCGAACCGGTGCACGGTCCGCGGGCCCTCGTACTCGACGCCGTACCAACCCGCGTCCGCGGTCGGAATCCTCCTGGTTCGTTGGATCACCGGATGCCGTTCGGCGACCCGGGCGCGCCCGTGCGGTCGGATGCGGTACAGCATCCACAGATAGCGGTCCCACACCAGATGCCCCGTGAGCACGACGTCGCCGAGGGTGTCGAGCTGCGGTGGCAGCACGGTGGTGAAGCCGTGACCGAGATGGGCGAGCAGCTCGACCCGATCGTCGACGGTGACCTGCTCGACCCGGGCGGGCACGTGCCGCGCGAGTTCGCGGATGCAGTCGCTCGCGCCCGGTGTGATCCAGGAGGTGGTCGGTTCACACACCTGGCCGGGAGCAGGCGGGTCGGGCCACGGTTCGAGGTCTTCGATCATCCACAGGGTGGTCATCTCTCGGTGCTTCCCAGGACACGGTCGAGAAGATGCTCGACGAGGTCGAGCGGCGTCCGTGAGGTCGAGTATCCCTGCAGCATGCCCTGCGCCAGTCCCCCCGCTGCCATGACGACGAGATCGGCGCCCGCTTCCGGATCACCGGCGTCCTCGCCGGTGCGTGTCCGCCGGAGTTGGTCGGCGACGATGGTCGCCAGGGCGCGCGGCGCCGCGAAGGTGTCCTCGGCGGTGATGCCCCCGCCGGTGATCGCGGACCATCCGAACGCGCCGAGCACCGGGGTCTCCTCGCGTCGTTGCTCGTCGAGGGCAGCAGTTCCGTCAGGACCGCGCGGATCGCCTCACGGGGGGTGGCGTCGGGGCCGAGTTCGCTCCGGCGTCGTGTGAAGCGGGCACCGGCGTCGTCCATGACCGAATTGCCGTGCACGCCGGGCGCGGGGTGCTCCGGACACACGACGGCGGGCCCCACATGGATGTGAGGCCCGCCGCGGGAAGGGACCGGGAGTCACTGCAGCCCTCAGGACTCCGCTGCGGTCCGGCAGTCGGAACGGATTCGATTATAGGGAAGGCTGCCCTAATCCGGCAAGGCCTCGGACGGGATAGCCGGCGGCGACGAAGGCGTCGAGCAATGCCTGACCGCGGCGCGCGGCGGTACGGCGGGAGGCACCACCGAGCACGGGTAGCTGGGCGGCGCCGGTGACGACGGTGCGCCCGACGATCGCCCAGAAGCGGTTCCGGTCGAGCGGGACGAGGGACCGCAGCGCGAGATGGACGGCATCGAGAGCGGTCGCGGCGCGGTGCGCGGTCCACACCGCCATCGCCTGCTCGCACGGCAGCACCACCACGTCGCGTTCCCCGACGGCGCGGTCCTCGGGCAGCACCCGCAGGGTGTCGTCGGCGAGACCGGCCCAGTCGATGCAGCCGTCGCTGTCCTGGTGCAGCCACAGATTGTCCAGACCCGGATCCCAGACGCGGCCCTCGAGGGCGTAGGGGGCGAGGACGCGGCCGACCACGGCGTGGATGAGGGCGCCGGCGACCTGCTCGACGGCGATGCGCGGGTCCTCGGTGTCGAGCAGGGCACGGTCGTAGAGCGCCTCGATGCGCTGCTGGCGTTCACCGCCGCCGAGGAACCACCAGCGGCGGCGGGGTTCTTCGTCGATACAGGCCACCGCATACACGCGCGGGGCTCCCGCAGCGAGTGCGCGCAGCCGAGCGCGCGTGTCCTCGAACGGGCGGACGGGTGCCGCCGTGGGCGGCAGCAGCAGCGTCGTCATCCGACACCTCCTGATCGACGGTGAATCTTGATTAGGTAAGCCTAACCATTGCATCCGGGGGTGGTGTGCGCAACCCCATCCCCTACTCCCGTCGGCACATAGGATTCCGTAACCTAACTCCGAAGGCCTTCGCGTTCCCCACGATCCGCGACGACCCGAACCGCACCACCGCCTTCCCGAGGAGCACCCCGCGCCCGTGACCGTCACCCCCCACGCCCCACCGGACGCCGACCCGACCGCCCCGCCCCGCCCGGGACGCCGGATCGCCGCCGTCCTGTGCGACCTCGCGCTCCTCGCCATCCCCCTGCTCATCGGCGCCCTCGTCGTCGACACCCTCGCCGACGCCAACGGCGGCGGCCAGACCGACCGCATCGTCTTCGGCGGCGCCGCCCTGGCCGCCGCCGCCGGACTGCTGTGGTGGAACCACGGCTACCGCGCCGGCCGCACCGGCCAAAGTCTGGGCCTGCAGTGGACCGGGCTCGTGCTGCGCGACCGCGCCACCACCGGACCGGCCGGCACCCGCCGTGCCCTGCTGCGCCGCGGCACCGAGATCGTCACCGAACGCCACGCCCGCCACGACGAGTTCACCCCGCGCCCCACCGACGGCAACGTCGCCGCCCTGCGCCGCCGGCGCCTGCTCGGCCTGGCCGCGCTGCTCGTACTGCTGGTGCTCGGCGCGCTCGCCAGCATCGCCGTCGGCGCCCGCCCGATGACCTTCGCGGAGGTCTTCCACGCCCTCGTCGTCAACGACGGCTCCGAAACCGACGTGATCGTGCATTCGCTGCGCATCCCCCGCACCCTGCTCGCGCTGCTGGTCGGCACCGCGCTCGGCGTCGCCGGCGCACTGATCCAGGGGCACACCCGCAACCCGCTCGCCGACGCCGGTCTGCTCGGCATCAACGCCGGCGCCGCCTTCCTGGTGGTGCTGTCGATCTACCTGTTCGGGCTCTCCACCCCGGCGCAGTATCTGTGGTTCGCCTTCGCCGGGTCCGCGCTCGCCAGCATCGTGGTGTTCGGATTCGCGTCCATCGGCAACGGCGGCTCGAGTCCGCTCAGTCTCGCGTTGGCGGGCGCGGCGGTGGCGTTCTTCCTGCAGGCGATGATCCAGACCATCGTGCTGCTCGACCAGACCAGCCTCGACGGCTACCGCTTCTGGGTGGTCGGCTCCGTCGCCGGCCGCGGCATGGACGTCTTCTGGCAGGTGTTGCCGTTCATCGTCGTCGGACTGCTCGTCGCGCTCGCCTCCACCCCGGCCCTGAACCTGCTCAGCCTCGGCGAGGACGTCGCCCGCTCGCTCGGCACCAACGTCGTCACCACCCGGGTGATCGGCATCGCCGCGATCACCGTGCTCACCGGCGCCGCCACCGCCGCCTGCGGACCCATCGCCTTCGTCGGATTGATCGTCCCGCACATCGCCCGCGCGGTCACCGGCCCCGACTACCGCTGGCTCGTGCCCTATGCCGGGCTGCTCGGCGGGGCACTGCTCGTCCTCGCCGACGTCGTCGGCCGCATCGTGGTGCGCCCCGGCGAACTGCAGGTCGGCATCGTGCTCGCCCTCATCGGCGCCCCCTTCTTCATCGCCCTCGTCCGTCGCCGGAAGCTGGTGGCCTTGTGAACGACACCCCCACCCCGTCCCTCGACACGAACGAGCCGACGACGGACAAGCGCCGCTCACCCGCGCAGGTCTCCACCCGCGTCCCGGGCCGGCCCGCCTTCCGGCTCGGCTCCGTCTCCGTCGTCTGGCGTGCCCGCATGGTCATCGTGTGCGCGCTGATCGTCGTCGCCACCGCGGTGCTGCTGTCGATCTCCCTCGGCCGCGGCGACTACCCGCTCAGCCCCCTGCAGGTCGTCGAGGTGCTCCTCGGCGGCGGGGAACGCCTCGACCGGTTCATCGTCTTCGACCTGCGCCTGCCGCGCGGGATCGCCGCCGTGGTCGTCGGCGCCGCCCTCGCGGTCTCCGGCGCCATCACCCAATCGGTGTCCCGCAACGCCCTGGCCAGCCCCGACATCCTCGGCATCACCGCCGGCGCCTCCGCTGCCGCCGTGGCCCTGATCGTCGTCACCAGCGGCGGTTCCATCGTCGGACTGCTCGCCACCCTCGGATTGCCGATGTCGGCGCTGCTCGGCGCGCTGCTCACCGCCACGGTCATCTATCTGCTGGCCTGGCGGCGCGGCGCCGACGGCTTCCGGCTCGTGCTCATCGGCATCGGCATCAACGCCATGCTCATCGCCCTGACCCAGTGGATGCTCGTCTCCGCCGACATCAACGACGTCAGCCGCGCCCAGGTGTGGCTGACCGGCTCGCTCAACGGTGTCTCCTGGAGTCAGGTGGTGCCCGCCGCGATCGCGCTGCTGCTCGTCGGCGGCTGGGCCGCGACCGCCTCCTTCACCGTCGGGGCGCTGCGCCTCGGCGACGACACCGCCCGCTCCCTCGGCGTGAAGCTGCAGACCCAGCAGGCGCTGCTGCTCGTCGCGGCGTGCGCGCTCGCCGCCGTCGCCACCGCCGCCGCCGGCCCCATCGGCTTCGTCGCCCTCGCCGCCCCGCAGATCGCCCTGCGCCTCGTCGGCTCGGCGGGCAGCCCGATCATCGCCTCCGCCCTGACCGGGGCGCTGTTCGTCGTCGCCGCCGACCTCATCGCCCGCACCATCCTGCCGGTGCCGCTGCCCGTCGGCCTGGTCACCTCCGCACTCGGCGGCCCCTTCCTGCTGTACCTGCTGGTGCGTTCCAACCGAAAGGTCTCCCGATGACCGACACCCATCTGCCTGCCGTCCCGGCCCCCGGCCCGATCGAGCACGCGGCGCCGCGACTGGTCGCCGAGCACATCAGCCTCGGCTACGGCGAACGGCTCATCGTCGACGACCTGGACCTGTCCATCCCCACCGGGGTCGTCACCACCGTCATCGGCCCTAACGGCTGCGGCAAATCCACCCTGCTGCGCGCGCTGAGCCGGCTGCTCAAGCCCCGCACCGGCACCGTGCTGCTCGACGGGCACGACATCACCACCATGCGCACCCGCGAGGTCGCCCGGGTGCTCGGCATGCTGCCGCAGGCCCCCGTCGCGCCCGAAGGGCTCACCGTCGCCGATCTGGTCTCCCGCGGCCGGCACCCGCACCAGTCGTGGTTCCGGCAGTGGTCCTCCGACGACGAGGACGAGGTCGCCATCGCCCTCGAACGTACCGGCATCGCCGACCTCGCCGACCGGCCCATCGACGAACTGTCCGGCGGGCAACGGCAACGCGCCTGGATCTCCATGGCGCTCGCACAGGGCACCGACATCCTGCTGCTCGACGAACCGACCACCTATCTCGACCTGGCGCACTCGGTGGAGGTCCTCGACCTCGTCGACCGGCTGCACAGCGAACTCGGTCGCACCGTGGTGATGGTGCTGCACGACCTGAACCTCGCCGTGCGCTACAGCGACCACCTCGTGGTGATGAAGGACGGCCGCGTCGTCGCCTCCGGGGTGCCCTCGGAGGTGATCTCCGTGGAACTGCTGCGCGAGGTGTTCGACCTCGACGCCTCGGTCATCGACGATCCGGTGTCCGACCGGCCGCTGATCGTGCCCATCGGCACCCGCCACGTCTACGGCGCCGCCGGAGGTCCCCACCGGAGGTGACGATGGTCCCACCGCAGGTCAGAACCTACGACTGGGGGTAGTACGCACATTCGTCGGAGAAATCCGTAGAATCGACCCATGGCAGCACTCGGCGAACTCGAACGCGCAGTGATGGACCACCTGTGGTCCACCCCCGAACCACAGACCGTCCGGCAGGTCCACGAAGCCCTCTCGGCTCGACGCAACCTCGCGTACACCACCGTCATGACGGTCCTGCAGCGCCTCGCCAAGAAGAACCTCGTCATCCAGCAACGCGACGACCGCGCCCACCGCTACCTGCCGGTGCACGGCCGCGACGAACTCGTCGCCAGCCTCATGGTCGACGCCCTCGACCAGGCCGACGAGACCGCCGGCCGCGCCGCCGCCCTCGTCCACTTCGTCGGCCGCGTCGGCGCCGACGAAGCAGCCGCCCTGCGCGCGGCGCTGGCGAAACTCGAAGCGCAACACGGCGACGACAGCACCGGCCACGACACCGAGCGGGCCGGCTGACACACTCGATGTCATGAACGCGACCACGGCGCTGTTCTTCGGAACCACAGCGCTTCTCCTCGCCGGTCCGGTGCCGGGGCTGCTCGCCCGCGCCACCTGGCCGCACCGCAACCCCCGGGCCGCCCTCGTGCTGTGGCAGTCCGTGGCCCTGGCGGCGGTGCTCTCCGCGTTCTCCTGCGGCCTGGCCATCGCCGCCCGCCTCCTCGCACCCGGCGCCGACGGCCGACCCACCACCGGGCCCCTCGAAGAGATCGACGCCCTCGGTCTGCCCCTGTGGCTGACCTACGTCATCGTCTTCGCCCTGACCGTGTTCATCGGTGCCCGCCTGACCTTCTCCATGCTGCGCGTCGCGGTACGCACCCGCCGCCGCCGCTCCCGCCACCGCATGCTCGTCGACCTGCTCGACCGCCGCGAGAGCGGCGCCGCCGTCCGCCACCACCCGCACGTGCGGATCCTCGACACCGCCGACCCCATCGCCTACTGCCTGCCCGGGCTGCGGCACCGGGTGGTGCTCAGCGAAGGCACCCTCGACAACCTCGGCGACGACGAACTACGCGCGATCCTGCGCCACGAACACTCCCACCTGCGCGCCCGCCACGACCTCATCCTCGAGGCGTTCACCGCCGTCTACGAAGCGTTCCCCCGCGTCGTGCGCTCCGGCTCGGCGCTCGGCTCGGTCAAACTGCTCGTCGAGCTGCTCGCCGACGACTCCGCCGTCCGCAAGACCGGCCCCGCACCGCTGGCCCGCGCCCTCGTGGCCTGCGCCGGCGCCCACACGCCCACCGGCGCCCTCGCCGTCGGCGGACCGAGCACCGTGCTGCGCGTGCAGCGCCTCACCGGACCGGGGCCCAACCTCGGCATTTCCGCCGCCGCCTACACCGCCGCCGCCGCCATCCTCGTCGTACCCACCATCGCCGTGGCGGTGCCCTGGCTCACCGAACTGTCCCTGCTGCTCGGCCTCTGAGCCGCGACACGCCGCGCCGTTCGGCCCGCCCCGATTTCGATCGGCCCCCGTTTCGGGGGAAGCTGTAGACCATGACCGTCGAACGCACCGAAACACCGCAGGCCCAGATCGGCGTGACCGGACTGGCCGTGATGGGCTCGAACATCGCCCGCAACTTCGCCCGCCACGGCTACACCGTCGCCCTCCACAACCGCAGCATCGCCAAGACCGACGCGCTGCTCGCCGAGCACGGCAGCGACGGCACCTTCGTCCGCACCGAAACCATCGACGAATTCGTCGCCGCCCTCGAAAAGCCGCGCCGCGTCCTGATCATGGTCAAGGCAGGCGACGCCACCGACGCGGTCATCAACGAGCTCGCCGACGCGATGGAACCCGGCGACATCATCATCGACGGCGGCAACGCCCTCTACACCGACACCATCCGCCGCGAAGCCGCCCTGCGCGCCCGCGGCCTGCACTTCGTCGGCGCCGGCATCTCCGGCGGCGAGGAAGGCGCCCTCAACGGCCCGTCCATCATGCCCGGCGGCCCCGCCGAATCGTACGAGGCGCTCGGCCCGCTGCTCGAAACCATCGCGGCCCAGGTCGACGGCACCCCCTGCTGCACCCACATCGGCCCCGACGGCGCCGGCCACTTCGTGAAGATGGTTCACAACGGCATCGAATACGCCGACATGCAGCTCATCGGCGAGGCCTACCACCTGCTGCGCGACGCCCTCGGCTACGACGCCGGGCAGATCGCCGACGTCTTCGCCGACTGGAACACCGGCACCCTCGAGTCCTACCTCATCGAGATCACCGCCGAGGTGCTGCGCCAGACCGACGCCGCCACCGGCAAACCCCTCGTCGACGTCATCGTCGACGCCGCCGAACAGAAGGGCACCGGCCGCTGGACCGTCAAAGCCGCCCTCGACCTCGGCGTCCCCGTCACCGGCATCGCCGAAGCCGTCTTCGCCCGCGCCCTGTCCGGCTCCCGCGACCAGCGCGCCGCCGCCCGCGGCCTTGCCGCCGGCAACCTCGGCGCCGCCCCCACCGACGCCGCGCAGTTCACCGAGGACATCCGCGCCGCCCTGTACGCGTCGAAGATCGTCGCCTACGCGCAGGGCTTCGACCAGATCGCCGCCGGCAGCGCCGAATACGGCTGGAACGTCGACCGCGCCGCGCTCGCAACGATCTGGCGCGGCGGCTGCATCATCCGCGCCCAGTTCCTCAACCGCATCAAAGAGGCCTACGACGCCGACCCGGCCCTGCCCAGCCTGATCCTCGCACCGTACTTCCGCGACGCCATCGAGATCGGCATCGACAGCTGGCGGCGCGTCGTGGTCACCGCCACCCAACTCGGCATCCCCGTCCCGGCCTTCGCGTCGTCGCTGTCCTACTACGACGGGCTGCGCGCCGACCGGCTGCCCGCCGCCCTCACCCAGGGCCAGCGCGACTTCTTCGGTGCCCACACCTACGAGCGCACCGACAAGCCCGGCAAGTTCCACACCCTGTGGAGCGGGGACCGCTCCGAAGTGCAGGCCTGACCCGATGACGGGCACGGCAGTCGCCGTCCTGTGCGCACTCGCCGCCGCCGCGCTCATCGCGGTCGGCAGTGTCGCGCAACAGACCTCGGCCGCTGCCGTGCCCGACACCGACTCCTTCGTCGGCTCGCTGCTGCGCAGCCCCCGCTGGTGGGCGGGCATCCTCGGCGACGGCGGCAGCTACGTACTGCAGGTCATCGCGCTCGTCTTCGGATCGGTGCTGCTCGTCCAGCCCCTGCTCGTCGCGTCACTGCTGTTCGCGTTGCCGCTCGCCGCCGCCACCACCGGCCGCCGCGTCACCCGCACCACCTGGCTACTCGCCGGCGCACTGTGCGCGGCGCTGGCGATCTTCCTGCTCGCCGGCAACCCCAGCGAAGGCACCGGAGATGCCGCCGCCGCCCGCTGGGCGCTGCCGCTCGGAACGGTGCTCGCCGTCACCGCCGCCGCAGTCGTCGTCGCCCTCCTCTCCCCGCGACGGCGGGCACTGTCGTTCGGGATAGCCGCCGGCGTCCTCTACGGCGTGACCAGCGCGTTCACCAAACACGTCACCGACCTCGCCGAACACGGCATCCCGCAACTGCTCGGCTCGTGGCAGACCTGGACACTCGTCGCCGCCGGCGCCACCGCGATCTACCTGCAGCAACGTGCCTTCCAGGCCGGATCGCTCACCGCATCGCTGCCCGCCCTGACCGTCGGCGAACCGCTCGCCGCGATCGTGCTCGGCATGACCGTGCTCGGCGAACACCTGCGCACCGACGGCCCCGGACGGATCCTCGTCAGCGCCGCCGTCGTCGTGATGCTCGTGACCACCGTGGCGCTCTCCCGCGCCCAGGCCGCCGACACCCCCGCCGACGCCGCGGCTACGCCCGCCCCAGCACCGCCACCAGAAACTCCGCGTCATCGCTGAACGGCCGCAGATCCCAGGTCGACAACCGCACCTGCACCGCCAGACCCGCCTGCTGCGCATCGGCGAAGAACTCCTCGAACGGATACTCACGGCCCGCCCCGAAACCGATCACCCCCCGGCCCTGCGGCGCCAGATGCGCCGCGAAATTGCGCAGCACCGCCACCCGGGTCGACGGCGCCACGAAGGTCATCACATTCCCCGCGCACACGATCACATCGAAATCGGCGTCGACACCGCGGGCCGGCAGATCCAGCTCGGCCAGATCCCCCACCAGCCACCTCGGCCCCGGATGATCCTCCTCCGCCGCCGCGATCAGCACCGGATCGACATCCACCCCGACCACACTGTGCCCGGCCCGATGCAGATAACCGCCGAGCCGGCCCGGCCCGCACCCTGCGTCGAGGATCCGCGCCCCACGCGGCACCATCGCATCGATCAACCGGGCCTCCCCGACAGTGTCCTGCCCCTGGGCGACCATCGCACGGAACCGTTTGACGTACCACGACGAATGCGCCGGATTCTCCGCCACGATCTCCTCCCACCGGCTCGGCACCCGCTCGCCGCCACCGTGTTCCGGACCCTCGCCGCCGCTCATCCACGCTCCTTCGTTCCACCGGGACACCTGCTCGATCCCCACCGTAGGCGCCGCGCCGTCACCGGCACCGCAACACACGGCAACCACCCTCAGTAGAATCGGTACCCGTCGAAACCACTTCCGGCAAGCAGACACCGTCCGCGACCGGACCCGACGAGAGGACACCGGTGCCCGCGGCACCCACAGCCACCCCACCGCCCGACACCTCCTCCCCCTGCACGGAGTGCGACTCCGGGCCGGAAGGATCCTCTATCGGGCCGGGGCACCACCCCGGCCACCACCCCGCCCGGCAGGACCGCCTCTGATGTCCGTCCTGCTCGATATCGTCGCGCTCCTCGGCTTCGTGGCGCTCACCGCAGGCACCGCCCTGTTCGTCGCCGCCGAGTTCTCCCTGACCGCCCTCGAACGCAGCGCCGTCGACGCGCACGCCCACGACGGCGACCGGCGCGCCCGGCAGGTCCAGCACGCGCACCGCACCCTGTCGTTCCAGCTGTCCGGCGCCCAGCTCGGCATCACCATCACCACACTGATCACCGGCTATCTCGCCGAACCGATCCTCGCGCAGTTCTTCACCCCGCTGTTCGACGCGATCGGATTGAGCACCTCCGTCGCCTCGACCGCCTCGCTGATCCTCGCGCTGCTCATCGCCACGTCCTTCTCCATGGTCTTCGGCGAACTGGTCCCCAAGAACATCGCCATCGCTCGGCCCATGGGCACCGCCCGCGCCACCGCCGGTCTCCAACTGGCGTTCTCCCTGCTGTTCCGCTGGGCGATCCTCGGACTCAACGGCGCCGCCAACCACATCGTGCGGCGCTTCGGCATCGAACCGGCCGAGGAACTGCGCTCAGCGCGTTCCCCGCAGGAGCTCGGTTCGCTGGTGCGCGCCTCGGCCCGCAGCGGCACCCTCGACGAGCACACCGCCCGCCTGGTCTACCGATCCCTGCAGTTCGGGGACCGCACCGCCGAGGACCTCATGACCCCGCGCAGCACCGTCGAGAGCCTCGACCGCAACGCCACCGTCCTCGACCTCATCGAACTGTCCGCCCGCACCGGCTACTCCCGCTTCCCGATCGTCGACGGCGACCTCGACGCCCCGCTCGGCGTCGTGCATGTCAAGCACGCGTTCACCGTGCCCGGCCCGGCGCGCGGCACCACCGCCGTCGGCGCCCTCGCCCGCCTCGTGCCCACCGTGCCGACCAGCCTCGACGGCGACACCGTCATGGAACGGGTGCGCTCGGACGGCATGCAGGTCGCGCTCGTCGTCGACGAATACGGCGGCACCGCCGGACTGATCACCATGGAGGACCTCGTCGAGGAGATCGTCGGCGACGTCCGCGACGAACACGACGAGACCGAACTCGACGCCCACCGCGACGGAGAGGGCTGGTCGTGCACGGGTCTGCTGCGCACCGACGAGCTCGCCCAGCTCACCGGCTACCGCGCCCCCGACGGCGACTACGAGACCCTCGCCGGGCTGATCCTCACCGAACTCGGCCGCATCCCCGAGGTCGACGACGAGATCCAGCTGCCGCTGCGCCGCGGCGAACGCGACCTCACCTGGTACGCGCGCATCCTCGAGATGGACGGGCACCGCATCGACCGGGTGCTGCTCGTCCCCGGCGCCGCCCCCGACCCCGAGAACCCCGACGGCGACAGCGATGGGGACAGGGACGACAGCGACGACGCCCCCGCTGCCGACGAGGGTGGTGAGCGTCGATGAGCGACTGGTTCGCGATCGTCCTCGCCGTTCTGCTGCTCGCCGGCAACGCCTTCTTCGTCGGCGCCGAGTTCTCCCTCATCACCGTCCGACGCGACCGGCTCGAGACACTGCTCGCCCAGGGCAAGACCCGCGCCCGCACCGTCATCCACGCCGGCGAACACCTCTCGCTCATGCTCGCCGGCTCCCAGCTCGGCATCACGATCTGCTCGATCCTGCTCGGCCGCGTCGCCGAACCGGCCATCGCGCACCTGATCGAGGTACCGCTGCATGCGGCCGGGGTGCCCGACGCGCTGCTGCACCCCATCGCGTTCACCATCGGGCTCACGATCGTGGTGGTACTGCACATCCTGCTCGGCGAGATGGTGCCGAAGAACATCGCCATCGCCGGCCCGGAACGCGCCGCGATGCTGCTCGTGCCGATCCACCTGCTGTTCATGCGACCCGCCCGGCCGGTCATCGCCTTCTACAACCTGTGCGCCAACGCCACCCTGCGCGCGGCGCACATCGACCCGAAGGACGAACTCGACACCTCCGTCTCCGCCGTGGAGCTCACCGAGATGATCGGTGAATCCCGCTCCGAGGGGCTGCTCGACGCGGAGGAACACAAGCGCCTCACCCGTGCTCTGGCCACCGGCGACCGCACCGTCGCCGACGTGATGATCCCGCTCGCCCGGGTGCGCACCGTCCCGCACACCGGCGCGGGCCCGACCCTCGGCGACGTCGAGCACGCGGTCACCACCACCGGCTTCTCCCGGTATCCCACGCGCCGACCCGACGGCACGATCACCGGCTATGTGCACATCAAGGACGTGCTCGATCTGGTGCGGGAACAGTCCACCGGTCCCGAGACCGTCATCCCTACCGCGGTGATCCGGAAGCTGCCGACCATCGGGATCGGTGACGGTCTCGACGAGGCGCTGGCCGCGCTGCGCCGCAACAACGCGCATCTGGCCGGGGTGACCGACACCACCGGAACGCTGCGGGGCATCGTCGCGCTCGAGGACCTCGTGGAAGAGTTCGTCGGAACGGTCCGCGACGCCACCCACCGGGTCGCGGATCCGCTGGGCAACCGCCCCCGCACCACCGCACCCCGATCGACCGAACGAGAACCATGACCCGCTCCCTGTCCGTGACCGACCGCCCGGCGATCCTCACCGAGAACGAGTGGACCGCGCGGCGCGACGCCCATCACGCCGCCGTGGACGAGCTGCTCGCCGGGCATCTCGAACGACGCGCCGCCGGCCGCACCCATCCCGTGCACGACTTCCTGTTCACCTACTACAACCTGCGGCCGAGCCAGCTGCGGCGCTGGCATCCCGGTTACGGCACCGTGCTGCTCGGCGCGGCCGCGGTGCGCGGCTACCGCGACCATCCGGGCTACGAGCGGGTCACCGTCGACGGGCAGCCGGGGGTGCGGGTGGGCCGGGAGGTGCTCGACCGGCGCGCCGACACCGTCGACTTCGTCGCGGGGCTGCTCACCGCGACGGCCTCCCGGCCGCCGCAGCTCGGCTGCTTCGGATTGCACGAATGGGCGATGGTGTACCGGGCGGGAGCCGACGGGGTGCGGCACTCGTCGGTGCCGTTGCGGCTCGGCCATACCGGAACCGACACAGTGGTGGAATCAATGCAGCTCCGATGTACCCATTACGATGCGTTCCGGTTCTTCACCCCCGACGCCGTCCCACGCAACGCCACCGAACTGACCCGCGACCAGCAGGTACGCACCGAGCAACCCGGCTGTCTGCACGCCGGCATGGATCTGTACAAGTGGGCGTACAAGCTGCTGCCCCTGACGGATTCGGAGCTGACGGTGCGGTGCCTGCGACACGCGTCCGCAGCCCGTGAATTGGACATGCGGGCGAGCCCGTATGATCTCGAGGACTACGGCTACTCGCCCATCAGGATCGAGACTGCCGCAGGACGCGCACAGTACGTCCGCGAGCAGTCGGCGCTCACCCGTCGCGCCGCAGCTCTGAGAGAAGAGCTGGTGAATCGATGTACCGTCCTGCAGACGCACAGAACCACTGCGTCCGTTACTACCGGCGGGTAACATAATCGACGATTCCGTGTGGCCGGGACGTTTCCGGCCGCACAGCAACCGGAAAGAGTGAGGGTGATGACAGAACGCGTGCAGGTCGGCGGACTCCAGATCGCGCAGGTTCTCTACGACTTCATCAACAACGAGGCCATCCCCGGCAGCGGGGTCGACGCGGACACCTTCTGGGCGGGTACCGACAAGATCGTCCACGACCTCGCCCCCAAGAACCGGGCACTGCTCGCCAAGCGTGACGACCTCCAGGCCAAGATCGACGGCTGGCACCGCGACCGCGCCGGACAGCCCCACGACCCCGTCGCCTACAAGGCCTTCCTCGAAGAGATCGGCTACCTCGTCCCCACCCCCGAACCGTTCACCATCGGCACCGAGAACGTGGACACCGAGATCGCCGAGACCGCCGGTCCGCAGCTCGTCGTGCCCGTCCTCAACGCCCGCTTCGCGCTCAACGCTTCCAACGCGCGGTGGGGATCGCTCTACGACGCGCTCTACGGCACCGACGTCATCCCCGAAGAGGGCGGCGCCGAGAAGGGCACCGGCTACAACAAGGTCCGCGGCGACAAGGTCATCGCCTGGGCCCGCGACTTCCTCGACAAGGCCGCACCCCTCGCGCAAGGCTCGCACGCCGACTCCACCGGCTACAGCATCGACGGCACCGAACTGAAAGTCACCCTCGAGGGCGGCACCGTCACCGGACTCGCCCAGCCCGACAAGCTCGTCGGCTACCTCGGCGACAAGGCCACCCCCTCCTCGGTGCTGCTGCGCAACCACGGTCTGCACATCGAGATCCAGATCGACCCCGAATCCCCCATCGGCAGCACCGACGCCGCCGGCGTCAAGGACGTCGTCCTCGAATCCGCCGTCACCACCATCATGGACTTCGAGGACTCCGTCGCCGCCGTCGACGCCGACGACAAGGTCGTCGGCTACCGCAACTGGCTCGGCCTCAACCGCGGCGACCTGTCCGAGTCCTTCGACAAGGGCGGCAAGACCCTCACCCGTAAGCTGAACCCGAACCGCGTCTACACCGCCCTCGACGGCAGCGACCTCGAACTGCACGGCCGCTCCCTGCTGTTCGTCCGCAACGTCGGGCACCTCATGACCAACCCCGCCATCCTCGACCGCGACGGCAACGAGATCCCCGAAGGCATCCTCGACGCGCTCATCACCAGCCTGTGCGCCATCCACGGCCTGCACATCGACGAGGACCACGGCCCGCTCGCCAACAGCCGCACCGGCTCGATCTACATCGTCAAGCCCAAGCAGCACGGCCCCGAGGAATCCGCCTTCACCACCGAACTGTTCGGCCGCGTCGAAGAGGTCCTCTCCCTGCCCACCAACACCCTCAAGGTCGGCATCATGGACGAGGAGCGACGCACCACCGTCAATCTCGCCGCCTGCATCAAGGCCGCCTCCGACCGCGTGGTGTTCATCAACACCGGCTTCCTCGACCGCACCGGCGACGAGATCCACACCTCCATGGAGGCCGGACCCGTCGTCCGCAAGGCCGCCATGAAGCAGCAGCGCTGGATCGCCGCCTACGAGGACTGGAACGTCGACACCGGCCTCGCCTGCGGCCTGCAGGGCAAGGCCCAGATCGGCAAGGGCATGTGGGCCATGACCGACCTCATGCGCGACATGGTCGAGCAGAAGATCGGCCAGCCCAAGGCCGGCGCCAACACCGCCTGGGTACCCTCACCCACCGGAGCCACCCTGCACGCCACCCACTACCACGAGGTCGACGTCTTCGCGGTCCAGAACGAGCTCCAGGGCAAGAGCCGCGCCACCGTGGACGACATCCTCACCATTCCCCTCGCCGAGAACCCCAACTGGTCCGCCGAGGAGAAGCGCGAAGAACTCGACAACAACTGCCAGTCCATCCTCGGCTACGTCGTGCGCTGGATCGACCAGGGCGTCGGCTGCTCCAAGGTCCCCGACATCCACGACGTCGCGCTCATGGAGGACCGCGCCACCCTGCGCATCTCCAGCCAGCTCCTCGCCAACTGGATCCGCCACGACGTCGTCACCGCCGACGACGTCGTCGCCTCCCTCGAGCGCATGGCCCCCGTCGTCGACCGGCAGAACGAAGGCGACCCCGGCTACCGGCCGCTCGCCCCGAACTTCGACGACAGCATCGCCTTCCAGGCCGCCAAGGAACTCATCCTCGAAGGCACCACGCAGCCCAGCGGCTACACCGAGCCGATCCTGCACCGCCGTCGCCGCGAGTACAAGGCCAAGTACGCCTGACCCGCACACCGACACCACAGGGCCCCGATCCACACGGATCGGGGCCCTGCCCGTCCCCGCACCGCGCGGCGGAGCCGGATCACATCCCGCCCCTCACTAGACTCGACCATCGGATCGACGAACGAAACGAGGCGGACACGACGTGAGCGGGCGACATCGCGGTAGCGGACGACGAGGAATCAGCACCAGCGTCATCGTGGTCACCCTAGGCGTAGTACTCTCCCTGCTCGCCGTCCTCGGCTGGTTCCGCCTCCGCGACAACATCGACAACCAGGCCACCGCCGCCGCCGAAACCTGCGTCGAAGGCGACACCGTCCTGCACATCGCCGCCGACCCCCTCATCGCCCCCGCCCTCACCGAACTCGCCGAACAATGGACCGACGGCGGCGTCCGCGTCATCCGCGACCACTGCGTCACCGCCGAGATCACCGCCGTCGACAGCCTCGCCGCCGCCGACACCCTCGGCACCGACGCCTGGGATCCGACGCTCGGCCCCGAACCCGCCCTGTGGGTACCCCTCGACACCCGTATGAGCGCCCGCGCCGCCGACGCCATCGACGGCACCCCCCGATCCCTCGCCACCTCCCCGGTCGTGCTCGCCGTCCCCACCGACCTCGGCCGCGCCCTCACCACCGCCACCGTCCGCTGGCAGGACCTGCCCCGACTCCAGAACGACCCCGCCGCCATGCGCGAGAGCGGACTCGACATCTGGGGCACCCTCGGCCTCGCCCTGCCCACCGGCACCCAGACCCACGCCACCACCCTCGCCCTCGAAGCCGTCACCGCCGCCACCACCGGCATCGGCGCCGGACCGGTCACCCTCGAACAGGCCGCCACCCCCGCCGCCATCACCGCCGTGAGCACCCTCGCCCTCGGCGCCGACACCCTCGGCGCGGTCGGTACCACCGCCGACACCCTCGCGGCGCTCGGCACCCACCCCGACACCGCGGCCCCGATCCACGCCGTGCCGGTCATCGAACAGCAACTGCACCGCGCCCTCACAGATGGACAGGTCCGCGGCCTCACCGGCCACCTGCCGATCGGCGTCGCGCCCGTCGTCGACTTCCCCACGGCCGTCGTCGACGCCCCCTGGGTCGACGAGACGCTCGCCCGCGCCGCCGCGGAGTTCACCGACTACGCGCGGCGCCCCGAGCAGGCCGGCATCCTCACCGCCCACGGTTTCCGCACCGCCGACGCCGTCCCCGAACCCGCCGGGGAACTTCCGCTGCCCCGCGTCGACACCGTCCTCGCCCCCGCCGACCCCACCGTCGACGACGTCCTCGTCGCACTGCGTCTCGCCCCGGTGTCCCCGCGCAAGGTCACGATGGTCGTCGACACCTCCACCTCCATGGGCACCCCCGCCGGCGACGGCACCCGCCTCACCGCGACCGCAGGCGCCGTACGCGAGGCCATGCGTCGCGCGTCCATCAACTCGGTGATGGGCATGTACGTCTTCGCCGACACCCCCGAGGGACACCGCGTCGCCGTCATCCGCGACGGGCTCACCGCAGCCAAGCGCGCGGCGATGTCCTCGATCCTCGACGACATCGATCTCGTCGACCGCGAACCCGTCTACGCCACTCTCACCGCCGCCTACCGCGACGCCGTCGACAACTACGACCCGGGCCGACCGAACTCCGTACTCGTCGTCGTCGACAGCGACGACCCCGACGAAGCAGCCGCCCGCGACCTGCGCGCCGCGATCGATGAACTCTCGTCCCCCGAGACCCCCGTGCGGATCGACGTCGTCGTCCTCGGCGACCGCGCCGACCTCGTCCTCGAACAGGCCGCCGAAGCCACCGACGGCAGCCTCACCGTCGTCGACACCACCGACCCCGCCGATCTCACCGACCTCCTCCGAAAGCTGACGTCCTGACGTGCTCCGACTTCTCGTCGTGGGGGTCTTCCTTGCCCTCCTCACCTACCTGCTGCATCGACGACTCGTCCGGGCACCCGGCCTGCCGCGACCTGCCGCACTCGCCGCCGATCTCGTCCTCGTCGTCCTGTTCGTGCTCACGCTCGGCGCCTCCGGGGTGGGCACGGTGCTCGATCCTGCCTGGGCCCGCCCCATCGGGTTCCTCGGCTGGAGTTGGTTGGCGGTGGTGCTGTACCTGATGCTCGGGCTCCTGCTCATCGGAGTCGCGTTGTTCGTCGCCCGCCTCGCCCGACGCGGGCAACCCCGGCCGATCACCGAGGACGGCACCGTCGAGACCCCGCGACGGGGGCTGCGTATCGCGACCGCCGTGCTCGTCGTGGCCGCGGTCGCCGCCGTCGGATACGGCACGATCGAGGCCGACCGGCCGCAGATCGTCACTGTGCCCGTCGCCCTGCAGGACCTGCCTGCCGGCTTCGACGGTGCCCGCATCGCGCTCGTCACCGACCTGCACGTCGGACCCTCCCGCGGAGCCGACTTCGTGCAAGGTGTCGTCGACCTCGTCGCCGAGGAGCAACCCGACCTGATCGTGCTCGGCGGCGACCTCGCCGACGGCACCGTCGAACTCGTCGGCTCCGATCTCGAACCGCTCCGGCAACTGCAGGCCCCGCTCGGGGTGTACGGCGTCAGCGGCAACCACGAGTACTACTCCGACGACGCCGAATCGTGGCTGAACCACTGGGAGACGCTCGGTGTACGCACCCTGCGGAACGACCATGTCGTCCTCGAGCGGGACGGCGACGTCGTCGCGCTCGCCGGCGTCCACGACTACACCGCCCCCGAACCGCACCACCCCGACATGCCCGCCGCCCTCGCCGGCATCGCGGACGGTACCCCGGTGATCCTCGCCGCCCACCAGCCGCGGCACGTCGACGAGGCACGCGAGCTCGGAGTCGACCTGCAACTGTCCGGGCACACCCACGGCGGACAGATGTGGCCGCTGCGGCCGTTCGTCTCCCTGGCCAACCCGACCGTCACCGGACTCGACCGCTTCGGCGACACGCAGATCTACACGTCCCAGGGCACCGGCGCGTGGGGACCGCCCGTGCGGGTCGGCACTCCACCGGAGATCTCCGTCCTCGAGCTGACCGCCGCGAACTGACGGCCTTGTCTTAGTGGTTCGGTGAGTTTCGTTGTAGGCAGGGAGACAATTCTGGTTTTCTATGATTTCCGTATCGTTCGGATTTATCCTATCGATGACGATGGCCGACGGACGTGTCCGTCGGCCATCCCCGGCATCAGCCGCTGTACGCCTCCAGGGGCGGGCACGCGCACACCAGGTTCCGGTCGCCGTGTGCGCCGTCGATACGCCGCACCGCCGGCCAAACCTTGGCTCGGCTCTTCCCCATCGGGAACACCGCGATCTCCCGCGAATACGGGTGGTTCCACTCGCCCACCAGGCATTCCGCGGTGTGCGGAGCGCCGCGCAGCGGATTGTCGTCCACCGGCCACTCCCCTGCCCCGACCCGGTCGATCTCACCGCGGATCGAGATCATCGCGTCGATGAACGCGTCGAGTTCGGCGATGTCCTCGCTCTCGGTGGGCTCGACCATGAGGGTGCCGGCCACCGGGAAGCTCATCGTCGGCGCGTGGAAGCCGTAGTCGGCCAGACGCTTCGCGACGTCGTCGACCGTCACCCCCGTCGCCTTCGTCAGCGGACGCAGATCGAGGATGCACTCGTGGGCGACCATGCCGGTCTCCCCCGTGTACAGCACCGGGAAGTACTCGTCGAGACGACGCGCGATGTAGTTGGCCGACGCGATCGCCGTCAGCGACGCGCGACGCAGCCCCTCGGCACCCATCATCTTGATGTACGCCCAGGTGATCGGCAGGATCGACGCCGATCCGTAGGGCGCCGCCGAGACCGGTCCCGCTCCCCCGAGTCCCGGCTCCGCCGGATGGCCCGGCAGGTACGGGGCCAGATGCGAACGGACGCCGATCGGGCCGACACCCGGACCGCCGCCACCGTGCGGGATGCAGAACGTCTTGTGCAGGTTCAGGTGGCTCACATCGCCCCCGAACTTGCCCGGCCGCGCCAGACCCACGAGAGCGTTGAGGTTGGCACCGTCGATGTACACCTGACCGCCGGCGTCGTGCACGGCACCGCAGATGTCGGCGATGTCGTGCTCGTACACACCGTGCGTGGACGGATAGGTGATCATGATCGCGGCCAGGCGCGCACCGTGGTCGGCGATCTTGGCGCGCAGGTCGTCGAGATCGACATCCCCGTTCGGGCGGCACGCGACGACCTCGACACGCATGCCCGCCATCACGGCGGATGCGGCATTGGTGCCGTGCGCGCTCGACGGGATCAGGCAGATGTCCCGATCGGTGTCGCCGCGATCGAGGTGGTAGTGACGGATCGCGAGCAGACCCGCGTACTCGCCCTGGCTGCCGGCGTTGGGCTGCAGGCTCACGGCGTCGTACCCCGTCACCGCGGCGAGCCAGCCTTCGAGGTCGGCGATGAGGCGGCGGATCCCCGCCGTCTGATCCGCCGGAGCGAAGGGGTGCAGACCCGCGAACTCGGGCCAGGTGATGGCTTCCATCTCGGCGGCGGCGTTGAGCTTCATCGTGCACGAGCCCAGCGGGATCATCGTCCGGTCGAGGGCGAGGTCCTTGTCGGACAGGCGCCGCAGGTAACGCATCATCGCGGTCTCGGTGCGGTAGCGGGTGAACGCCGCATGCTGCAGGAACTCGCTGGTGCGGGCAAGGGCCTGCGGCAGCGCCGTTCCCTCGGCGGCGTCCCCGGCGGTGACGCCGAAGGCGCGCAGGACCGCGTCGACGTGCGCCGCGGTGGTGGCCTCGTCGCACGAGATCGACACGTGATCGTCGTCGACCCGGTGCAGGTTGATGCCGGCCTCGAGGGCGGCGGCGAGCACGGCGTCGACACGCCCCGGGACGCGCACGAGGACGGTGTCGAAGAACTCATCGTGGACAACCTCGACGCCACCGGCGCGCAGACCGTCGGCGAGGCGGCGGGCGTGCCCGGCGACGCGGCGGGCGATGCCGGTGAGGCCTTCGGCGCCGTGGTACGAGGCGTACATGGCCGCGAGCACGGCGAGGAGCACCTGGGCGGTGCAGATGTTGCTGGTGGCCTTCTCACGGCGGATGTGCTGCTCACGGGTCTGCAACGCGAGGCGGTAGGCCGGGTTGCCGTCCGCGTCCACCGAGACACCGACGAGGCGTCCGGGCAGGGTGCGGGTGTGGGCGCTACCGACGGCGAGGTAGCCGGCGTGCGGCCCGCCGAAGCCCATCGGCACACCGAACCGCTGGGTGGTGCCGAAGCACGCGTCGGCACCCTGCTCCCCGGGCGGGGTGATCAAGGTCATGGCCAGCAGGTCGGCGCCGATGGCGACGAGCGCGCCGCGGCCGTGGGCTGCCGCGATGATCGGAGCGGCGTCGATGATGCGGCCCGAAGCGCCGGGCACCTGGAGGATCACGCCGAAGAACTCGCCCTCGGGAAGTCCGTCGGCAGCGAGGTCGACGGTGACGATCTCGATACCGAGCGGTTCGGCGCGGGTCGCCAGCACCGCGGCGGTCTGCGCGAACAGGTCGACGTCGACGACCAGGCGCGGGCTCTTGGACTTGCGGTTTGCGCGGCGCAGCAGGGTCATGGCCTCGGCAGCGGCGGTGGCCTCGTCGAGCATCGACGAGTTCGCGATCTCCATGCCGGTCAGGTCGGCGACCATGGTCTGGAAGTTCAGCAGCGCCTCGAGGCGTCCCTGGCTGATCTCCGGCTGGTAGGGGGTGTAGGCCGTGTACCAGGCGGGGTTCTCGATGATGTTGCGCAGCAGCACGGGCGGCGTGAGCGTGTCGTAGTAGCCGTGGCCGATCATCGACGTCGCCACGGTGTTCTGCGACGCGAGTGCCTTCAGTTCGGCGAGTACGTCGTGCTCGGAGCGGGGCGCGTCGAGGACGTCGAGGCCGGTCGGCACGTTGTCTGCACGGTCGTCGAGGATGGCGGCCGGCACCGCGGCGGTGGCGAGGGCGTCGAGGGAATCGACTCCCACGACGTCGAGGATCCGGTTCAGGCCGGCGGTGTCGGGGCCGATGTGGCGATCGGCGAAGTTCGAGGTGACGGCATCTGTCATCGCAGCTCCCGGGCTGGTCGGCGAGGTCCACATGCGCGCGGTCGCGCGAGGTGGTTCCTCCCCCTCTGTCGTGAGCTCGCGGAGCGAGCGCCTGAGAGATTCGGCCGGCCAGAGCCTTTCCCCGTGGGCGGGCGGGTGCTCCCGCCACTTTCCAGAGACGTCGGAGCTCACGCGGTCCCGGTTGCCTGAGAGATTGACGGGGAGGTGCTGCTCCTTCGGCGCCCGGCTCGGTGTCCGGGTCTCTCCCGCGTGATGGCGACGCGTCTTCGAGTCTAGTTCACGTCGCGGGGGTCGAAATACCGCAGGTGCGGAAAGTGCCGCCGGCGGTGGAGTGGAGCGGTCATGTGGTCGGCCGATGCGACATCAGTGGTGTGGTCAGCCGATGCGGCGGTTGATGCGTTCGCGGCGACGCGACGCCAGTTCGTCCTCGGGGCGTTCCTCGACGCCGCCGCCGTCGGCGCGTTCGGCGGGGAAATCGGCGATGCTGCCGGTGAGCTCGCGCATCGCGCCGCTCACCGCGATCCCGAAGACGCCCTGCCCGCCCTGCAGCAGGTCGACGACCTCTTCGGGCGACGTACATTCGTAGACGGTGGTGCCGTCGGAGAAAAGAGTGATCTTCGCGAGGTCGCCCACCCCACGGCTGCGGAGATGGTCGACGGCGACGCGGATGTTCTGCAGCGAGACGCCGGTGTCGAGCAGGCGCTTGACGATCTTGAGGACGAGGATGTCCTTGAACGAGTACAGCCGTTGGCTACCGGAACCGGCAGCCCCGCGGATGGACGGTACGACCAGATTCGTGCGGGCCCAGTAGTCGAGCTGGCGGTAGCTGATTCCTGCGATCTGGCAGGCGATGGGCACGCGGTAGCCGACGAGCTCGTCGGGCGCCGAGTTGTCCGGAAACAGGCCCGGTTGGATCTCGTCGGTCTCGTTCGTCCGCGGCGCCGGATTCGAGCGATCGCCGGAATCGACGCCGAGTGGCTGTCCCTTCGTCCGATCTCGCACTACTGACTCCCTCTCGCGCGCCCAGTTCTGCCTCGCAACGATCGATTGGTGGATCCCCCGACCACATCCGATCATCGAGCCCTCCCAGGCTCACCGAGTCATCCCTGGCGGATCAACTCAGCGTACGCTCCGGTGTTGGGCGTCGGGCTGCGACACGCCGACCGGAAGGCAACGTTCGACATTACTACCGTCACGGCCGACGCGCGCGCCAACGCTCGTCGCCGTGCGACGGACGGCGCTCAGCCGTCCGTCGCCTTGAAATCGTCGGGCGAGACGGAGTCGAGGAACTCCTTGAACTTCTCGACCTCGTCCTCCCGTTCGTCGGGCATGACCAGTCCTGCCTCGGTGAGCACCGGTTCCTCGACGTGGACCGGCGCGCCGATGCGCAAGGCCACCGCGACCCCGTCGGAGGGCCGGCAGGAAACACGCATCCCTCCGTCGAAGACCAGATCCGCGTAGAACGTCCCTTCGCGCAGGTCGACGATGCGCACCTCGCGGAGGTTGCGACCGAACGCCTCGAGGAGGTTCTTGATCAGGTCGTGGGTCAGCGGCCGTGCCGGTTCGACCCCCTGCTGTTCGAGGGCGATGGCGGTCGCTTCGTTCTGCCCGATCCAGATCGGCAGATACCGATCGCCGTCGACCTCCCGCAGCAGGAGGACAGGCTGGTTCTGCGGCTGTTCGATACGAATCCCTACTATCCGCATCTCGCTCATCGCGATGCCTCCGTCCTGCTGCTCGTCGGTGGTGGGACCACCCGACAGGTACTGCCTGGAATTCTAGTGTCCTCCAGCGCATCCGTCAGGTGCCGTAGGTCACCACCTGGCGGAGGGCCGTGGTCGCACTCGACGACGAACTCGTCGCCTAACGGTCGAGGGCTCCTTGCACCGCCGCTTTCACCAGGCAGGTGTGCAATGTCAACGACAGTGCGGCCAGTTCGCGCACCATCTCCTCGGCGCGCTGCCGTGCCCCGGCGTCGCGGCCCTTCGCGATCGGGCCGGCGATCTGAGCGACGAGCGCGGCCTCGCGGTCGGCGGCGAGCTTGAACGCCCGCAGGTGCCGAACCTCGAGGCCGAACTCCGCCATCGCCTTCGCCGTGCGGGCGAGCAGCACCGCGTCCTCGTCGAAGAAACCGGCCGGGCCCGGCTTGAGCAGGCCCGCCCCCACCAGCTCGGTGAGGAAGGCCGCGTCGATCCCGGCACGGGTGCACAGATCCTCGCGGCTCACCCGGATCTCGCGATCGGTGCGCAGATCCTCCGGCGAGACCTCGCCGCGGGCCACCGCCAGCGGACGCGGCCGGGTGATCCGGGTCTCGACCGATCCCACCGTGGCGGCGCCGCGGTCGATCGCCTCGAGCTGCTCCTTGATCACCTTGAGCGGAAGGTACTGATCGCGCTGCGCGGTGAGCACGTACCGCAGACGCTCGCAATCGGCGATCGAGAAGCGGCGGTAGCCCGAGGGTGTGCGTTCCGGGCTGATCAGTCCCTCGGCCTCGAGGAACCGGATCTTCGAGATCGTCACGTCCGGAAATTCCGGACGCAGGCGGTCGAGCACCGACCCGATCGACATTCCGGCCGGCGCCGGCTGGCGGGCCGCGGTCATCAGCTACCTGCGCCCTGGTTACCTCGCGGACCGGTCAGGAACACCAGCCGGAACTTGCCGATCTGCACCTCGTCGCCGTTCGCGAGAACGGCGGAGTCGACCGGCTCGCGGTTGACGTAGGTGCCGTTGAGGCTTCCCACGTCGACGACCTGGAATTCGCCCTCGTCCTGGCGGAACTCGGCGTGCCGACGGCTGACGGTCACGTCGTCGAGGAAGATGTCGCTGTCGGGATGCCGACCCGCCGAGGTGGTGGGCTGGTCGAGCAGGAAGCGCGATCCTGCATTGGGCCCCCGCTTGACGACCAGCAGCGCCGATCCGGCGGGCAGGCCCTCGACACCCGAGACGGGCGCTTCGGTGGTGGCCGAACCCGCGCCCTCCACTTCGTTCAGGAAGTCGGCGCGAAATACCGAAGTGGTCTCTGCAGGAGTCTCCTCGTAACCCGCGTTGCCGTTCTCGCTCACCGTTTCTCCTTATCCGTTCGACCACCCGGGTGATCCCGGACGGTCGCTGATTCGTTCGCCCCGTTCAGGTCCGACACGGCACACGTCATATCCGACCGTACCCCGCTCGGGGGTACTGACGCAGACAGTCGCGGTCACGTTACCTGTCGGGTCCGTCAGCCTTCCGTGATCCCGCGGTAACCTTCCGCGTCGAGCGTCTCCGCGAGCGCCTCGTCGAGGTCGTTCTCGTTGCCCATCTCCACGTCGACGAGCCAGCCGTCCTCGTACGGGCTGCTGTTCACCAGTTCGGGATTCGCGTCGAGTTCCATGTTGACGGCGGTCACCTTCGCGGTCAGCGGCGCGAACACGTCCGACACGCTCTTGGTGGACTCGACCTCTCCGAAGGACTCGCCGGCGGCGATCTCGGCGCCCGCCTCGGGCAGCTGCACGAAGACCACGTCGCCGAGTTGGGACTGTGCGTAGTCGGTGATCCCGATGCGCACGGTCGTCGCGCCCGTCCTGCGCACCCACTCGTGCTCGGGGGTGTACCGCAGATCCTCGGGTGTCGCGAAATCGGTCAAGACTGGTCCTTTCGGAGACGACGTTCGACCGGAACGTCGGATTCAGTTACCGGGCTGAGAGTATTGGCGTGGCTCGATCTCCCGCAAGGCGGACACCTCCACCTGCGGAGACTGTTCTACGGACAATGATCCGCCCGCACGGGCGACCGTGTCGACCACTCCGCCGGGAATGTTCAGCGCGGCGGCGAGAGTCGGTCCGTCGCCGATGGCGGTGACGGTGTACGGAGCATCGAGTCGGCGGTCGTCGACGACGATGTCGCCGCCCGGTCCGGTGACCCACGAATCGACCCCGATGCGCACGGTCTCACCGTTCGCCCCGGCGATCTGCATCGTGTCGGCACCCGCCGCGCGCAGCTCCTGGATCATGTCGAGCAGCACCTCCGATCCGACACCCTCGCGCGGATCGTCGACGGTGAGAACCACTCCGGGCCCGGTGGCGGGTTCGGTGCCGAGTTGCGCCGACAGCGTGTACAGGCGCGTGCGGGCTTCCTCGAGTGCCGCTTCCGAGCCTTCCTGTTCGAGACTCGAGAGGGTGCGCTCGAGTTCGGTGATCTCCTGGCGGAGAGCGGCTTCGCGGCGATTGAGGTTGTCGAGCAGCACGAGCAGGTCCGCAGGGCGCGCCGAGTCGAGGTCGTCGCCGGTATCGGTCGTACGCACCTGGGTGGCGATGCCGGCGCCGAGCAGGACGACGAGAATCGCCGCGAGGACGAGGAAGACGCGTTGCGATCGGGTGGCGCGCGCAGTGCCGGTTTCGGGCGTTGCGCCGGTGTCGGGTGCGGGGCGGGGTTGTTGCGGTTCGGTCACGGTCAGGCCCCGAACAGGCGACGACGTAGGGCTGCAGCGTTTCCGAAGATGCGGATGCCGAGGACGACGATGACCGCGGTCGACAACTGGGTGCCCACGCCGAGCTGGTCGCCGAGCCACACGATCAGGGCGGCGACGAGGACGTTGAAGACGAAGGACACCACGAACACCTTCGCGTCGAAGATGTCGTCGAGATAGGCGCGCAGACCGCCGAAGACCGTGTCGAGCGCGGCGACCACCGCGATGGGCAGGTAGGGCTGCACGACATCGGGTACCTGTGGGCTGAACACGATTCCGGCGCCGATCCCGATCGCCAGTGCGAGCACCGCGTAGAGCGCGTGACCGTGTTCGAGTCGCTTCACCTGTACCCCGTTTCTCCACTGCTGCCGAGTTTCCGGACCGTGGCGGCCGGAAACTCGAGATCGTCCTCCTCTGCGAGGGTGAATCCCACCCCGTAGAGCTGCTGTATCCCCGCGATGCGCAGGTAGGCGTCGCTGACGACGAAGGTCGTCTGCAGTCGGGAGGGAGATCCCACCGCCGAGACCGTGTACGGGGAGAATACGGGCCGGTTGTCGACGAGCATCGCTCCCCCGGCCTGCCGGATGGTCACCCCGGGACCCACCCGCACGCCCCCGACCTCTACGGCCTCCGCACCGGCCGCCCACAGCGCGTTGACGACCGACTGCAGGTCGCGGTCGAGGACGAGCGCGGTGGGTCGGTCCTCGATTCGCGCCGCATCCGACAGGTTCGGTCGCGCGGTGGGTTCGGTGAGGGTGACCGTGATCCCCGGACCGCGCACCGGTGTTGCCGCGGCTGCGGCCTCGGCGTCGCGGAGTCGGTCGAGGATGGTCGCGCCGTCGCCTCCGTCGGAGAACAGGGCGGTGCGTCGTTCGTCGACCGCGGCACCGAGTTCGTCCCGCTGGGCAGTGAGCGCGGCGATGCGTTCGTCCCCTGCCCGAAGGGAGTCGAGGATCTCGGCGCGGGTGCTGTCGGTGCCGGCCTGCACGTCGGCGTTCTGCGCGTACGCGACGCCGATCACGAGGCCGGCGAGGAGAACTCCGACGCCGAGCCACGCGCGCGACGCGCGCGGAGAGGTGCTCGAGCGCCCTGCCGCCCGGTCCGCGGCGGACGCGGCGTAGCCGGGGTCGAGATGATCCTCGAGGAGCGACTTCAGGAGCGAGGGCACCGGATTGCGCCGGATGCGTTCCCATGCGCGGCTCATCGGATCACCGCCCGGCCGGCACGATCCGTGCCGTCACGACGGCCTGCCCGAGGTACAGCAGGCCGGTCCACACGTACAGCACGGTCCCCCAGATCAGGGCAGCCCAGCCGAGCGGGCCGGTGATCGGCTCCGAGGCGGGCACTGCGACGGCCCCGAGCATCAGCGGCAGTGCGCACATGAGCAGGAAGGTGGCGCCCTTGCCGAGGTACAGCACGTCCGGCGGGGGCAGTTCCCGGCGCCGGTAGACGGCCAGCGTCGGGGCCAGGACGAGTTCGCGGCCGACGAGGATCACCGCGATCCACCAGGGCACGATGTCGCGCGCCACGAGGGCGACGAGGGTGGCCACGATGTAGAGGCGGTCGACGGCGGGATCGAGAAGGGCGCCGAGTCGGGAGGTCTGGTCGAGCAACCGGGCGAGTTTGCCGTCGGCCCAGTCGGTGATGCTGCTCGCGGCCAGCAGGATCAGCGCCCAGACATCGGCGTGGGCGACGAGGACGAGATAGAGGAAGACGGGCACACCCAGCAGTCGGACGAAGCTGAGGACGTTCGGCACGGTGAGGATGCGGTCCGATCCGCGCGCGTCGGCGGTTCCGGTCGCATCGGTCATGGTGGGCCGCTCCGTGTTCTCGTGAGGTCGTTCTCGTGGTGCCCCGCCGGAGTTCCGTTCGGGCACGGAGTCCAGCCTTCCACAGCCGCGCGACCGGAGATTCCGGGGTGTCAACGCCAGGCGAAGACCGGCTGCTCGAGACCGTCGATGCGCGTGGCCCGCCGGCGCAGCACGACCTCGCGGAACTGGTAGACCACCGCGGCGGTCGGTGCGTGCACGAGGTGACCGCGGAAGGGCCACTGGATCACCGGCTTGTCGGATTCGGGGATGGTGACGAAGCGCGGATCGACGTCGAGTTCGTCGGTGGTGACGGCGAAGAGCACGTCGACCTCGTCGGGGCTGGGCTTCAGATCGGTCACGGCGGTGTCCGACCACACGACGAACGGCGACATGACGTAACCGGAGCGCGTGATGTAGTCGTCGAGCCGGCCGAGCACGGCCTCGGGGCCGAGGTCGAGTCCGAGTTCCTCGTGCAACTCGCGCAAGGCGGCCTCCTCGGCCTGCTCCCCCTCGTCCAGACGCCCGCCCGGCAACGCGAACTGGCCGGGATGCGCCCGCAGACGGGTCGGTCGCCGCGTGAGGGGCATGACGGGGTTACCGTTCCCGTCGTCGAGCACCGCCACGACGACGGCTGCGTGCCGGCGGCCGTCGAGCGGCAGTCGGCGCGAATCGAACGCGTCCAGCGCGTCGCGGACGTTGTCTCTGTCGAGAGGATGAGCAGCGGGCATGGGTCGACAGTAGTTCGTCACAACTGCCCCGGCGGCTAGGCGCATGCCCTGGCCGGTGTCGGTGACACCGGCCTTGAGGGGGAGAGTTCTGGTTATTTATGGTTTCCGTGCAGTCCGGATTATCTGCATGGGGTGGGAGTTCTCCGAACACGGATCCCCACCCGCGGTCATAGTGGGAGCCGACGGAAAGGAGCTCGATGAACGACGTGCCCGCCGGCCTCGACCTCGATGCGCTCGATGCCTATCTGCAGACCTCCGCCCCCCACCTGTTCTCCGGTCCCCTCCGCGCGCGCCTGATCAGCGGTGGGCGCTCGAATCTCACCTACGAGGTGACCGACGGTGACCGGCGGCTGGTGCTGCGCCGTCCCCCACTCGGACACGTCCTCGCGACGGCACACGACATGGCTCGCGAGTACCGCGTCATCTCCGCGCTCGCCGGCACCGCGGTACCGGTCCCCCGCTCGTACCTGCTGTGCGAGGACGATTCGGTGCTCGGTGCGCCCTTCTATCTCATGGATCTGGTCGTGGGGACGCCCTATCGCACCGCGGAGGAACTCGAACCGCTCGGCGCCGAGCGCACGCGCGTGATCTCCGAGCGGATGGTCGACACCCTGGCCGCCCTGCACGCGGTGGACCCGTCCGCCGTGGGACTCGAGGATTTCGGCCGCCCCCAGGGCTTCCTCGAGCGGCAGGTGCGGCGCTGGACCACCCAGCTCGAGAACTCGCACAGCCGGGACCTCGACGGCGCCGACGAGCTTCACCGGCTGCTCGTCGACAATCTGCCGGGCGACGGCGAGGTGGGCATCGTGCACGGCGACTACCGGCTCGACAACGTCCTCGTCGACGACGACGACAAGGTGGTCGCGGTGCTGGACTGGGAGATGGCCACGATCGGCGATCCCCTCACCGATGTGGCGTTGCTGCTGGTCTACCAGCGGCTGGCGCGGGAGAACACGGAATTCCCCGTCTCGACGGTGTCCCGCGCTCCGGGCTTCCTCGGCGACGACGAACTGCTCGCGCGGTACGAGGCCGCCGGTGGACGCGACCTGTCGGACATGGCGTTCCACCTCGCCCTGGCCTACTACAAGCTCGCGGTGATCCTCGAGGGCATCTACTTCCGGTTCCGTCAGGGCAAGACGGTCGGCGACGGGTTCGAGGAACTCGGCCGCGGCGTCGAGCCGCTGTTGCACGCCGGTATCCATGCGCTGACGAGTCGGAAGAGTTGATCTCGCGACCGTTGTCGTAGTCGCTCGGTACGCTCCGCTCATGCCGCATCCGGTGATGTTCGACGAGGCGGATCCCCTGCTAGCTCGTGTGCGCTCGCTCGCGCTGGCCCTGCCCGGCGCCTCCGAGAAGATCTCGCACGGCCGTCCGTTCTTCTCCACCAGGACGGCCTTCGCGGTCTACGGAGGCGGCGAGAAGGGCACCCGCGCACCGTTTCCCCGCTCCCTCATCGTCAAGCCCGACGAGGAGGAGCGCCGCGCGCTGCTCGAGGAACCCCACACCTATGTGCCGATGTATTTCGGGCCGTCCGGGTGGGTCGGGTACGACCTCGCCCGTCCGGAGGTGGACTGGGACGAGGTCGCCGAACTGCTCGACATGTCCTATCGGCAGACCGCGCCACCGAAACTGGTGCGCGAGCTCGACGCCCGCCTCGGCTGACGGGCGCCGAGCGGCGCGGGTTCAGCCCTGCTGGTCGCCGATGCTGACCATCCACGACACGCCGAAGCGGTCGGTGCACATGCCGAACAGATCGCCCCAGGGGGCACGTTCGAGCGGCATGTCGACGCGACCGCTGTCGCTCAGCGCGTCCCACCAACCCCGGAGCACGCTCTCGTCGTCCCCGCTGAGCGACAGCGAGAAGTTCGTGCCGGGCGTGTAGTCCATGCCGTTCGGGGTGTCCGAGGCCATGAGCACGAAGCCGCGGTCGGTGGTGAGCATCGAGTGCATCACCTTGTCGTCCTCGCTCGGATCCTGCGAGGCGTTCATGTCCGCGAATCTGCTCACCGTCAGTTCGCCGCCGAACACCGACCTGTAGAACTCCATGGCCTCGCGCGCGGAATCGCGGAATGCGAGATAGGGATTGAATCGTGTGGTCATCGTGGTCCTTTCGCGGGTGCCGCAGGGCACGGATGGTGCCGCACGAAGAATGACCGTCTGCCGACGCATTTCTCATCGTGGACGGTGCGCACCGGATCCGGGAGCGTTCGGCGCGATCCGTGTCAGGAGACCGCCACTGTGGCGCGGGCGTACTCGGGTCGGTCGACCAGATCGGCCAGCACGCGCCCGACCGCACGTCGCGGGACCGCCCACGACGAGACGTCGCCGTCGGACACCGTTGCCTCGGCGTCGTCGCCCTTCGGGCAATCTCCGATCGCGTACCCGACGATGCTCCGGACCGAGCGAATGGCAGCATGTCTGCGCACTACGGCTGCGCCGATCACGACGATCGCTGAGCGGGTGGGGTGGGGCGATCCGAACTTCGCTGCCCGTCAGTTTCGCCGTAGCGTGGGCGTCACTCCTAGTGGCTGTCGGGCGTTGAGCCGCGCGAAGGCTCCGCAGGTGACCGGGCAAAGCTCTCGTATCTGGCATTGAGGGTTGCCGCCCGGTCGCGGAGGGCCGCACGCAGCGACTCGGGTGCGAGGACTTCGGCGGCGGTGTCGAGCTGCCAGATCGCCCAGACAGCGTGCCGCAGGTCCTCGAAGGTCACGTCGAGACGCACCCAGCCGTCTTCCTCCGGTTCCTCGGCGCGGACAGCTCGCGCGGTGTTCAGCAACTCCTCACGTCGCGTGGGTTCGACCCTGACCAGCACAGGGATGTGGTTCTTCGACAAGAACTGGGCGCTGCGCTCGGCCCAGATGCGGTCGAGGTCAACCTGCGCGGGACGCTCGGCCAGTTCCGGAAGCTCCTCGGCGGTCACCATGCGCGAGAGCCGGTACGTCCGATCCTCTCCCGACTTGGTGGCCAGCAGGTAGGTGCGGCCGCGAACGGTGACCAGACCGATCGGATCGACGGCGTGCCAGCGGGGTGCCTTGTCCGGTGCGGTGTACTGGAAGCGAAGCTTGTGCTCGGTGAGCACGGCATGGCGGACTACGCCCATCACGCCACTCGCCACGTCCTCGGTGACCAGCCGTCGTGAGAGCAGGTCGGTGTCGGGCTCGACCAGGAACCGCCGGGCCGCATCGTCCAGGCTGGTGCGGTGGCCTTCGGGCAGCGCATCGACCACCTTGCGCATCGCGGAAGCGAGCGCGGTGCCGAGGCCGAAGACCTTCTCGCCGCGGCCCGACCCGGCGGTCAGCAGCGCGAGGGCTTCGTCATGGTTCAGTCCGGTCAGCTCCGTGCGGAAGCCGGGAAGCAGGGAAAACCCGCCGTGTCGCCCGCGATCGGCGTAGACCGGGACGCCGGCAGTGGACAGCGCCTCGATGTCGCGCAGCACCGTGCGGGCGGAGACCTCCAGCTCGCCGGCGAGCTCGTCCGCGGTCATCCGACCCCGCTGGCGCAGCAGCAGCACCAGTGAGACCAACCGATCGGCTCGCATAGTTTCATTCCTATCAAAAATCATGACACAAGATGTCGCGTTTTGTTGGGAGGCTGAGTTTGCGGGCGTTGAGGACGGCGGCCACCCGGCCGCCGGGCGCTCGCAGTCGCAACGATTGGAGTGGCAATGGAACGAACAGCGGTCAACCCGGTGACATGGTCGCAGGAGATGGGATTCAACCAGGGCGAGGTCGTCGCAGGGCACACCCGGACCCTCTACATCTCGGGGCAGACCGCGATGAGCAAGGACGGCCGGCCCGAGCACGACGGGGACATCGCGGCCCAGCTCGCGCTGGCCGTGGACAACCTCGAAGCCGTGCTCGCCGAGGCCGGCATGTCCCTAACAGACCTCGTCAGGCTCAACGTGTACACCACCGACGTGGACGCGCTGTTCCCGCACTACGGCGTGCTCGCCGGGCGGCTCGGCGCCGCGGGCGTCGCGCCCACAACCACGATGCTCGGGGTGACGCGGCTGGCGATCCCCGGTCAGATGATCGAACTCGAAGGAACCGCTGTCGCGTAACGCGGCCTTGCCACTCCTGCTGCTCGTGCCGGTCTCGCCGGCGCGAGCAGCAGGAAGATGGGGAGCATACGATGCTCACGATCATGACGATCGGGGTCTATGGCTGCGATATCGGCGCCTTCTTGGAGGGGCTGCGGGAAGCGAACGTCCGCCTGTTGCTGGAGTGCGCCGGCGCCGGGGTGTCCAGGGACCCGAGTACGCCTGGACCAACTCGCTCAGGCTCCAGGCCGCCCTCGCCCAGGTGAAAATCGACTACCGGCAGGCCAACGCCCTTCTCAGCAGATCGTCTCGCGGTGCCGCGAAGTCCAAGGCACCGCGAGCCCGGCAGGGGCGCAGGCTGTGACCGCCGATCGACCGCTTCGCTGCGGCTCTGGTCCCCTTATCCACAGGAAGCCGCCGAGCCAACGTCGCGCACCGCACCGCACCGACGCGGCTGCTCGGCCGGCCGGGGGACCAGGCAAAAACGCCCCCGGGACATGACGAAGCCCAGGCGAGAAACTTACTCTCACCTGGGCGTTTACGTCGGGCTGACAGGATTTGAACCTGCGACCACTTGACCCCCAGTCAAGTGCGCTACCAAGCTGCGCCACAGCCCGTCCGCGCTCTCTCCGAGCGCTCTCAGAGATTACAACAGGAACGGACCGAAACACTAATCGGCTGGTCAGCGCGTTTTCACGACCGGACGTCGGGAGCTCACTTGCGGCGGTCGCGCTTCTCCCGCACGCGCACCGAGATCCGCACGGGACTGCCGTCGAAGTTGAACTCCTCCCGCAGGCGACGCTCGAGGAAGCGGCGGTAGCCGGCCTCGAGGAAGCCCGTGGTGAACAGCACGAAGGTCGGCGGCCGCGTGGCCGCCTGGGTGGCGAACAACACCCGGGGCAGGCGACCGCCGCGCATCGGCGGCGGAGTCGCGGCCACGACCTCCTTGAGCCACGAGTTCAGGCGTCCGGTCGAGATGCGCTTGTCCCACGACTCGAGGGCCGTCTCCATGGCCGGGACGAGCTTCTGCACGGCGCGACCGGTCTTGGCGGAGATGTTCACCCGCGATGCCCACGGCACCCGCAACAGGTCGCGGTCGATCTCGCGGCCGAGTTCGTAGCGGCGATCCTCGTCGACGAGATCCCACTTGTTGAACGCGATCACCAGGGCGCGCCCGGACTCGACGACCATCGTGATGACCCGCTGATCTTGCTCGGTGATGGGCTGCGAGGCGTCGATGAGCAGCACCGCCACCTCGGCCGCGTCGATCGCACCCCGCGTGCGCAGGGAGGCGTAGAACTCGGCGCCGGACGCACTGTTGACGCGCTTGCGCAGACCGGCGGTGTCGACGAAGCGCCACGGCTTGCCGCCGAGCTCGACGATCGAGTCCACCGGGTCGACGGTGGTGCCGGCGATGTCGTGCACCACCGACCGTTCGTCGCCGGCGAGCTTGTTGAGCAGGCTCGACTTGCCGACGTTCGGCTTGCCCACCAGCGCGACGCGGCGAGGCCCTTCCCCACCGGTACCCTCGCGGGGCGTGGCCGGCAGCTTGGCGAGCAGCTCGTCGAGCAGATCACCGGTGCCGCGACCGTGGGTGGCCGATACCGAATAGGGCTGGCCGAGTCCGAGAGACCACAGTGTCGCGGCTTCGGATTCGACACGGTCGTCGTCTACCTTGTTCGCCACGAGCAGCACCGGAGTCTTCGACCGACGCAGCACCTTCGCGACGGCCTCGTCCACGCTGGTGGCGCCCACGGTGGCATCGACGACGACGAGGATCGCGTCGGCGGTGCGCATCGCGACCTCCGCCTGGCGGGCCACGGACTGCTGCATGCCCTTCGCGTCGGGTTCCCATCCGCCGGTGTCCTGCACCATGAACCGGCGGCCGTTCCACGACGCCTCGTACGAGACGCGGTCGCGGGTGACGCCCGGGACGTCCTCGACGACGGCTTCCCGTCGGCCGATGATGCGGTTGACCAGGGTGGATTTGCCGACGTTCGGTCGGCCGACCACGGCGACGGTCGGGACCGGGACGAACTCCTCGAGGTCGCCGCCCTCGGCGAATTCGATGTCCCAGTCGCCTTCTTCCGACCACGTGCCGTCGCCGTCGAACCCGGTGTAGTCGGTACTCAGGTCGTCGCTCACAGCTTCGCTCCAGTCTGCTCGGTGACCACCGCGAGCAGCGCGGCGATCACCTCGTCGATGTTCATGTCGCTGGTGTCCACGACGACCGCGTCGTCCGCCGCACGCAGCGGGGACACCGCGCGGGTGGAGTCGAGGTGGTCGCGGCGCTGCACCGCGGCGAGGACCGCCTCGTAGTCGTCGCCGCGACCCTCGGCGATGTTCTGGTTGTTGCGCCGGTGCGCGCGGGCCTCCGCCGAAGCGGTGAGGAAGATCTTCACGTCCGCGTCGGGGAAGACGACGGTGCCGATGTCGCGTCCTTCGATCACGACGCGGTGCTCGGCGCGGCCGAGCCGCTGCTGGGCCTCGACGAGCAGGGTGCGCACCTCGGGCACGGCGGAGACCGCGGAGACCGCGGCCGTGACCTCGGCACCGCGGATGACCTCGCGCACGTCGTCCCCGTCGAGGCGGATGTCCTCGACGGTGGGGTCGGTGCCGATCGACCACGGCAGGCCGGCGGTGACCGCGGCGATCGCGGCCGGATCGGTCAGATCGGCGCCGCGGCGCAGGGCGTGCAGCGTCGCGATGCGGTACATCGCGCCGGTGTCGAGATAGGCGGCACCGAGATGCTGCGCGAGACGCTTGGAGACGGTGGACTTGCCCGTGCCGGACGGCCCGTCCATCGCGACGACCAACGCGTCGGCCGGTGCGCCGGTCACAGCTTCACCGCCTGGTACAGGCCCCCGACCTCGTTGCGGCCGAGGACACGGAGGGTGCCGGGACGCTGGTCGCCGAGCGCCACGGGACCGATGTTGGTGCGCACGAGCCGGATCACGGGGAACCCGACCGCGTCGAGTAGACGTCGCACGATGTGCTTGCGCCCCTCGTGCAGCACGAGCCGCACGAGCGACTGGCCCTCGTGGACCTCGAGCAGCGAGAACTCGTCGACGGAGGCGGGTCCGTCCTCGAGTTCGATGCCTGCCTTGAGCTGCTTGCCGACACCACGGGCGAGCACACCCTTGACGGTCGCCAGGTAGGTCTTGGGCACCTCGAAGGACGGGTGCATCAGCCGATGGGCCAGTTCGCCGTCGTTGGTGAGCAGCAGCAGCCCTTCGGTGTCGGCGTCGAGACGACCGACGTGGAACAGGCGCTGCCCGGCGGCGACGCGTTCGGAGACGATGTCGCCGACGCACGGACGGCCGAGATCATCGGACATCGTGGACTGCCAGCCGCGGGGCTTGTTCAGCACGAGGTGCACGAGATCCTTGTTGATGACGACGCGGACGCCGTCGACCCGGATCACGGCGTTCTCCGGGTCCACGCGCAGGCCCTGCTCGACGACGATGTTGCCGTCGACCTCGACGCGACCCGCGGCGATGAGTTCCTCGGCGGCGCGGCGCGAGGCGACGCCGGCCTGGGCGAGCACCTTCTGCAGCCGCACGCCTTCACCGGCGGGCAGCTGGGCGGGGCCGGCCTCGCGATGCTGGTGCCGCGCGGGACGGGCGTTGCTCACGGTCGGAACGACGCGCTGCGCGACGCGCTTGGCGGCAGGCTTGGAGGGCTTACCGGTCGAGGTGCCCTTGCGGTGCGGTTTGCGACCGGCGGCCGACTGTGCCGGTTTGCGACCTCCGGCCGACTGTGCCGGATTGCGGCCCCCGGCCGACTGGCCGGGAGTGGCCCGGCGATCGGAGCGGGGTGAGTCGGTGCGCTCCCCCGAACGGGGAGCCCCTGCGCGCCCCGAGCGGGGAGCTTCGGTGCGTCCTCCGGAACGCGGTGCTTCCGCGCGTCCCGAGCGGGATCCCCCGGTGTTGCGCGTGTTCGCGCTACGAGGATTGTCTCTTCTACGGTCCGGTGTGCCATCACGGCGAGCGGGTGTATTCACTTGGTTCCTGTCAGTTCTCTGGATCGAACTCCGCGGGCGAGAGAGTCTCGGGACGCGCGTTCCTACCCATTCTCTCAAATCGTGGGTCCGACTCGAGACTGTCGGCGATGTCGTCGATCACATCGACATCGGGCAGAAGCGGCGCAACGGGCGGCAGATCCTGCAGAGATGCCAGGCCGAGGCGTTCGAGGAACAGCTCCGTGGTGACGTAGAGCGTGCCGCCGGTCTCCGGATCGGTGCCCGCCTCGGCGATCAGATCCCGCGCGAGCAGGGTGCGCATCACCCCGTCGACGTTGACGCCACGCACGGCACGGACACGGCTGCGCGTGACCGGTTGCCGGTAGGCGATCACGGCGAGCGTCTCGAGTGCGGCGCGGGTGAGCTTGGTGCGCGCGCCACCCTGCAGCAGCTTCTCGACGTAGGGCGCGAAATCGCGGCGCGTGTAGAAGCGCCAGCCGTCGCCCGCGAACCGCAGGTCGATGCCGGATCCGCGCGCGGTGAGGTCCTGTGCGAGACGCCGCAGTGCGGCCTCGGCGTGGTCGGCGGTGACCCCGATGGCGGTCGCGAGCTGCTCTGTCGGCGCGGGGGTGTCGACGACGAGCAACAGTGCCTCGAGTGCCGCAGTGAGTTCGTCGGCGGCGATCTCGAGAAGTTCACCGTCCCACGCGCGTTCCGGCGCAGCAGCGTCTTCGTCACGTTCCCGCGCGGTGTGGTCCGCGCTCCCCGGCGCAGCGTCACTCTCGGGCGCAGCGTCACTCTCGGGCGCAGCGTCGTCCGCGTGCTCCCGCGCGACGGTGTCGTCCGCGTGCTCCCGCGCAACGGTGTCGTCGTTCACCCGTAGTCCTCCTCGAAATCGATGGCCTCCCCGTCGGTCTCCCCTGTCCACGCGACCTGCAGATGTCCGAGTGGGTCGGGTTGTTCGAAGGTGACGGCACGTTCGCGGTAGAGCTCGAGCAGCGCGAGGAACCGGGCGACGACGAGCAGTCCGAGATCGCAGTCGGCGACGAGTTCGTCGAATCCGACCCAGACGCCGGCGCCGCGGGCGCGCAGCAGGCCGAGGATGTGGGCGGCCTGTTCGGGAACCGACACCTTCGGGGTGTGCAGGTGGTCGAGGCCGACGGTCGGTGGTGGTTTCGGCCGGAACGCCGCGGCCGCGATCTCGGCGAAGCGGTGCGCGTCGACACCGAGCACGACCTCCGGTACGAGATTCTCGTAGCACTCCTCGAGCGACACCGCGCGCGGATAGCGGCGCAGGGCGGCGGCCTCGAGGGCGGCGAACTGTTCGGCGATCTGCTTGTAGGCCCGGTACTGCAGTAGACGCGCGAACAGCAGGTCGCGGGCCTCGAGCAGGGCGAGATCCTCGGGGTCGTCGACCTCGCCGGCGGGCAGCAGCCGGGCGGCTTTGAGGTCGAGCAGGGTCGCGGCGACGACCAGGAACTCGGTGGTCTGGTCGAGGCCGAGTTCGGGACCGAGTTTGCGGGTGTAGGCGATGAAGTCGTCGGTGACCTCGTGGAGGGCCACCTCGGTGACGTCGAGGCGACGCTGCGAGATGAGGGTGAGCAGCAGGTCGAACGGGCCTTCGAAGTTGCGCAGGCGCACATGGAAGCCCGAGGTGGTCTCCTCGACCTGCGAGCCGGCCGGTTCGGGGGGTTCCTCGAGGACCACCGCGTCGACCTCCACATCGGGTGCCGTGCCGGTCTCCGCCGAGTCCTGGACGGGAGCGTGCACGGGGCTCAGCGACCGCTCCGGTGGATCACTTCCCGCGCGAGGGCGCGGTACGACTCGGCGCCGGCGGAGGTGGGCGCCCAGCGGGTGATGGGTTCGCCGGCGACGCTGGTCTCCGGGAACTTGACGGTGCGGTTGATGACGGCGTCGTAGACGAGATCGCCGAAGACCTCCACGACCCGCGACATCACCTCACGTCCGTGCAGGGTGCGCTGGTCGAACATGGTGACGAGGATGCCGGCGACGGTCAGCTTCGGGTTGAGCCGGTCGCGGACCTTGGCGACGGTGTCGTTGAGCAGTGCCAGGCCGCGCAGGCTGAAGAACTCGCATTCCATGGGGATGAGCACCGAGTCGGCGCAGGCGAGCGCGTTGACGGTGAGCAGCCCCAGCGACGGCTGGCAGTCGACGAGGATGTAGTCGTAGCGGTCGAGCATCGGGTACAGGGCGCGGCCCAGGGCCTGTTCGCGGCCGACCTCGGAGACGAGCTGGATCTCGGCCGCCGACAGGTCGATGTTGCTCGGCAGCAGGTCGAGGCCCTCGACGTGGGTGCGCACGAGCACGTCGTCGGTGGACACCCGCGGTTCGACGAGCAGGTTGTGCACGGTGAGATCGAGATCGTGGTGGGCGACACCGAGTCCGGCGGACAGTGCGCCCTGCGGATCGAGGTCGACGAGCAGGACGCGGCGCCCGTACTCGGCGAGGGACGCCCCGAGGTTGATGGTCGAGGTGGTCTTGCCGACCCCGCCCTTCTGGTTGCACATCGCGATGATGCGGGCCGGTCCGTGGGTGGACAACGGCACCGGTTCCGGGACGGGACGGCGGGGCCGGCCGGTCGGTCCGAGATCGGGCTCGGCGGCGGTTCCGGAGGTCGTGGTCGGCTCGGTGGTGGACGTTCTGTCGGTGTCCTCGCGGCCGTGTGCGTCGACCGGGACGGTGTGCGACCGGAGGTGCTCCGGCTCCATGTACGTGGCGGGTGGCCGAGGTGTGCCCACGTTCGGTACTCCCCCTGTCTTGCGACCCAGATGTTCTCTCCTCGACCCGCCGGGTGGCCCGGCGGCTCGTCCCCAGAACGCTACCGCTTCGGCGGCAGGATCACCGCACGGACACGCGTCCCCTGGGGAGTCGGTCATCGTGCCCGCGGATGCGCCTGCGCCCATACTTCGCGGAGGGCACCGGCGGTGACCAGGGTGTATATCTGCGTGGTCGTCACAGAAGCATGCCCCAGTAACTCCTGTACCACGCGTACGTCAGCGCCACCGTCGAGCAGGTGCGTCGCGAAGGAGTGCCGCAGCGTGTGTGGGGACACCCCGACGTCGACTCCGGCGCGCTCGGCGGCGGTCTGCAGCACCTTCCACGCGCTCTGCCGCGACAGGCGGCCGCCGCGCGCGTTGAGGAAGACCGCGGCGGTGCGGCCGGTTGTCAGGGCGGGTCGTCCCCGCACGAGATAGGCGTCGAGCGCGCCGAGCGCCGGGCGTCCGACCGGGACGAGTCGCTGTTTGCCGCCCTTGCCGCGCAGCAGCACGGAGCGTGATTCGGTGTGGATGTCGTCGACGTCGAGCCCGACGGCCTCGGAGATGCGGGCGCCGGTGGAGTACAGCAGTTCGAGCAGGGCGCGGTCGCGCATGCTGCGGGGTCCGTCGGCGTCGCGGCCGGCGGCGTCGAGGATCGCGGTGACCTGGTCGACGGTCAGCGCCTTGGGCAGGCGACGCCCGGGCGCCGGGGGTTTGACGGTGCGGGCGACGTCGACCGGGGTCTGTCCTTCGGCGGCGGCGAAGCGGTGCAGGCCGCGCACGGCGATCAGGGCGCGGGCGGCCGAGCTCGCTGCCAGCGCCGGGCGGTTGCGTTCCGGGTCTCCGCGGCGCAGGCTCGCGGCGAAGTCGCTGATGTGGTGTTCGTGCACGTCGGCGAGGTCACCGATGTGGATGTCGGTGAGGTGTTCGACGTAGCGCAGCAGGTCGCGGCGGTAGGAGGCGAGGGTGTTCGTCGCGACCCCCCGTTCGACGGTCAGGTGCGCGAGATAGGCGTCGAGTTGCCCGGTGAGTGTCGGGGACGGCTGCGGAGCGACCTGCGTGGCGGGACGCTCCTCACCGGGCAGCACTGCTCACCCCTCCGCGCGCGTGCGGGCGAAGGTGGTGGGCCGGTCCGGCCACGGCGCGTCCGGTGCGCGGGTCGCGGTGCCCGTCGCGCGGGCGGTTGCGAACGCGAGGAGACCGGACACCGCGGTGGCGTTGACGATCTCCCCGCGCAGCACCATCGCCACGGCCTCGTCCACCGGGACGCGGCGGACCTCGAGATCGGCCTCCTCGTGCTCGGGTTCGGGCCGGTCGACCTCGCTCAGGCCGCGGGCGGCGAAGACGCGCACGGCTTCGTCGGTGAATCCGGGTGAGAGCGCGAGGTCGACGAGGAGTTCCCAGTCGGCGGCGGCCAGGCCGGTCTCCTCGGCGAGTTCGCGGCGGGCGGTGTCGAGGGGGTCCTCGCCGGGTGCGTCGAGCAGCCCGGCGGGCAGTTCCCACAGTCGCCGGCCGAGCGGGTGCCGGTACTGGTGCACGAGCACCACCCGGTCCTTCTCGTCGACGGCCACCACCGCGACCGCACCGTGGTGTTCGACCACTTCGCGTTCGGCGGTGTGCCCGTCGGGCATCGCCACGTTGTCGACGCGCAGCGACACGATGGCGCCCGTGTAGATCCGCCGGCTGTCCAGGGTGCGGAAGTCGTGTCGCTGCGCCATGTCGACTACTCGGCGTCGCCGGCGGTGGACGTCGACGCGGTCGAGCCGACCGATTCCTCGGAGGTGCTGCTCTCGCCGTGGATGTCGACCGGGAGTCGCTCAGCCGCCTTGTACTGCAGTGCCGCGGCAACGAGGCCGGAAAACAGCGGGTGCGGGCGGGTGGGCCGGCTCTTGAGTTCCGGGTGCGCCTGGGTGGCGACGAAGAACGGATGCTGCTCGGCCGGGTACTCGACGAACTCGACGAGTCGCCCGTCCGGGGAGGTGCCGGAGAACACCAGACCGGACTTGGCGATCTTGTCGCGGTAGGCGTTGTTGACCTCGTAGCGGTGCCGGTGCCGTTCGGAGACCTGCTCGCTGCCGTAGGCCCTGGCCACGACCGATCCCTTCTTCAGCGCGGCCGGGTAGGCACCGAGACGCATGGTGCCGCCGAGATCGGCCTCACCGGCGACCGCCTGTTCCTGGTCCGCCATCGTGGAGATGACCGGGGCGGTGGTGTCGGGATCGAACTCGGTGGACGAGGCGTCCTCGATGCCGACCGACCGGGCGGCCTCGATGACGACGCACTGCAGGCCCAGGCACAGGCCGAGCAGCGGGATCCGGCGGGTGCGGGCGAACCGGATGGCGCCGAGCTTGCCCTCGATACCGCGGATGCCGAAGCCGCCGGGGATCAGGACGGCGTCGACGTCGCCGAGGTGCTTCTCGGCACCGGCCTCGGTCTCGCACTCGTCGGAGGCGACCCAGCGGATCTTGACCTTCGCGCGGTGCGCGAAACCGCCGGCGCGCAGCGCCTCGGTGACCGACAGGTAGGCGTCGGGCAGGTCGATGTACTTGCCGACGAGCGCGACCTCGACGGTCTCGCGGGGGTTGTGGACCCGCTCGAGCAGGTTGCCCCACACGGTCCAGTCGACGTCCCGGAAGGGCAGGCCGAGCTGGCGCACGACGTAGGCGTCGAGTCCCTCGCTGTGCAGCACCTTCGGGATGTCGTAGATGCTCGGCGCGTCGGGGCAGGAGATGCAGCCGGCGACGTCGACGTCGCACATCAGCGAGATCTTCGCCTTGAGCGAGGCCGGCACGTCGCGGTCGCAGCGCAGTACGAGCGCGTCGGGCTGGATACCGATGTTGCGCAGCGCGGCCACCGAGTGCTGGGTGGGCTTGGTCTTCAGCTCACCGGACGGCCCGAGATAGGGCACGAGCGAGACGTGCAGGAAGAAGCAGTTGTCGCGGCCGACCTCGTGGCGCACCTGGCGGGCGGCCTCGAGGAAGGGCTGCGACTCGATGTCGCCGACGGTGCCGCCGATCTCGGTGATCACCACGTCGGGGGTCTGGCCCTCGGAGTCGGGTGCGGCCATCGCGAGGATGCGGCGCTTGATCTCGTCGGTGATGTGCGGGATGACCTGCACGGTGTCGCCGAGATATTCGCCGCGGCGTTCCTTGGCGATGACCGTGGAGTACACCTGCCCGGTGGTGACGTTCGCGTCGGCGGACAGGTCGCGGTCGAGGAAGCGCTCGTAGTGGCCCACGTCGAGGTCGGTCTCGGCGCCGTCCTCGGTGACGAAGACCTCACCGTGCTGGAACGGATTCATCGTGCCGGGGTCGACATTGAGGTACGGGTCGAGCTTCTGCATCGTCACGCGCATGCCGCGTGCGGTGAGCAGAGTGCCCAGGCTCGACGCTGTGAGCCCCTTGCCGAGAGAGGACGCGACGCCCCCGCTGACGAAGATGTGCTTGGTAGGGGTACGCGAGTGGCGTGACTGTGGCAAAGAAGCTCCCGTGACGTCAGGTGCAGGACTTTTGGACTGATGCGATACAGCTGGGGCCTGCCGACCCACGGAACTTCACGGTAACACCTCCGTGGGCGGGCGCGTACCCGACTCGCGATTGCCGACCCTCGGTGCAATCGACGTCACAGGCGGCGACGCTCAGCGGGCCGGGGAGCCGACTGTGACGGCGGTGGCGCTCGGCCCCGTCCCGTACCGGCCGGTGCCCCCGTCGTACTGCTCGCGCAGCGCCAGAACCGTCGTCAGGCGCCCCGATTCGCGGTCGAGATTGTCGACCGTGGACAGGCCCGCGGCGAGCGCGGCGTCGGCCCGCACGACGGCGATCGGTCCGTTGCCCTCCGCTGCCCCCGTGCGGCCGGCGAGCACCGCGCCGGCGCCGCGGCCGTCGACGACCCCGGCGAAGCGCGCGATGAGCGACCCGCGATTGCCGGCGCGTTCGGCGTTGCCGCTGTGGTCGCCGGTGACAACGAGGGCGCTCTGGGCCGGTTCGACCTGACCGTCCTCGTAGGTGACGAAACCGCCGCTGCGCAGCGTGGTCAGGGCGAGGGCGCGTTCCTCGGGGGTGCTGCGCGGTTGCCCGGTGCCCGGGTCGACGAGCAGCACCGCGCCGAGCAGATCCCCGGCGAGGCTGCCCGGGTCGACGGCGCCGGTCTGCAGTTCCACGCCGGCGGGCACGACGTTGGTGACGGTTGTGCGGAGCTGGTCGGTGCCGGAGGCGTCGACGAACGAATCGGTCAGCGCGATCCGGGCGGTGACCCGGCCGCCGGCATCACCGACGGACCGCACGACGGCGTCGACGTCCTCGGGTGCGGCGTCCGGGGTGGTCACGAGAAGGACGGTGCGGTCGAGGAGTTCGTCGCGCACGATCCGCGGGCCGACGGTCGAGTCGAACCCGTCGGCGGCGAGCAGTTGTGCCTCGAGCCGGCTGCCGTGGTCCTCGGCCTCCTGGATCTCGCGGCGCAGCTCGGCCTTGTCGTCGCGCAAACCGGAGACGACGCTGTCGGCCAGCAATCCGGAGCCGAGCACGATCCCGACCGCCAGGCCGAGGAACACCGCCACCAGGGAAACGACGTGATGGCGCATCGAGATCACGCGCGCAGACCCCGAATCCACTCGACGGCGGAGTCCCACCACTGCCGGGCGAGTTCGACGACGTCGGCACCGAGATTGGACACGGCGAGTGCGGCGATCACGGCGATGAGGGCCGCGAAGACGAGCAGGGCGATCACGCCGCCCGAGACGCGGCTGCGGTAGAGGGTGGCCACCGCCTTCGCATCGACGAGTTTCGGCCCGACCTTCAGACGGGTCATCACCGCCGACGGATTGGTGTCGCGACGGCCGTGGTCGAAGAACTCGTCGAGCGAGACAGTGCTGCCGACGGTCACCACCAGCGCCGCACCGTGATGCTCGACGAGCAGCAGCGCCAGGTCGGTGGGGGTGCCGACGGCGGGGAAGGTCATCGCGCCGATGCCGAGATCCTGTATCCGCTCGAGACCCGGGGCGTGGCCGTCCGGGTCGGCGGGCAGCACCACTTCGGCGCCCGATTTGAGGGTGGAAGTGCCGATCTCGTCGGGGTCGCCGACGATGAGGTCGGGGCGATAGCCCGCCTTGGAGAGGGCGTCCGCGCCGGGGCCGACGCCCACCAGGATCGGTGAGTACTCCTTGATGAACGGCTTGAGATCCTTGAGGTCCTGCACATGCCCGGGGCCGTCGGAGACGACGACGACGTGCCGGTCGCGCAGGTCCAGGTCGATGTCGGGGATGCCGACGCCGTCGATGAGCAGCGGGCTCTCCGAGCGGATGAACTCGATGGTGTTGCCCGAGAACGCCTCGAGGTGATCGACGAGCCCGGTTCGCGCCTCGATCATGCGGTCGGAGATCTCGATGTCGGTCTGCTCGTCGCCCTCGATGAGCAGCTTCTCCCCCGCGTACACGCCACCCTCGTGCACCCGGACCTTCGCGCCGTCCTTGATCTTCTTGAAGACCTCGGTGCCGACGTTGTCGACGAGCACGATGTCGTGCGCGACGATCACTTCGGGACCGAGATTCGGGTACCGGCCCGAGATCGACGGGGACGCGTTGATCACCGCGGTGACGCCCGCCTCGACGAGCGCGTCGGCGGTGACACGATCGAGGTCGATGGCGTCGAGGACGACCACGTCGCCGGGACCGATCCGGCGCAGCAGCTTCGCGGTGTTCCTGTCGACCCGGGCAATGCCACTCACTCCGGGCAGCGTTTCGTTGTTACGGGACAGCAGCGCCGGCATCTTCATGCAAGAGATGATGCGCCGGTATACGAGTGAGGTTGTGGAGGCGCGCCGGTAGTCGTGTGAACATCACCCCGGCGCGCCGGGCGGGTCAGCCGGTGCGCTCGGCGTGGGCGACGGCCAGCAGTTCCTCGGCGTGCGCACGTCCGGTCTCGGTGTCGTCGAGACCGGCGAGCATGCGGGCCAGTTCGGTAACCCTCTCCTCCTCGCTGAGGGTGCGCACCCCGCTGCTGATCACCCCGGCCCGGTCGTCGACCTTGTCGACGACGAGATGGGTGTCGGCGAACGCCGCGACCTGCGGCAGGTGCGTGACCACGATGACCTGGTGGGTGCGCGACAGGCGCGCGAGACGCCGGCCGATCTCGACGGCGGCGCGGCCACCGACCCCGGCGTCGACCTCGTCGAAGACCATCGTCGCGCCGCGCTCGGAACCGGCGAGCACCACTTCGAGGGCGAGCATGACGCGGGAGAGCTCACCGCCGGACGCGCTGCGGGCGAGCGGGCGGGCCGGGGCGTCGCTGTGCGGAGCGAGCCGGAACTCCACCTCGTCGATCCCGGATTCGCCGGCGTGCAGGAGCCGGTCGCCGACCGACAGCGGGGCGGTGTCGCTCACGGTCGCCGCGCGGTCGGCGATGTGCACGTCGAGCACGGCGCGCCCCATCGCGAGGCCGGACAGTTCCTTGCTCACGGCCTTCGCGAGTTTGCCGGCGACCTTGTGCCGCGCCGCCGACAGCGCGGTGGCGGTCTCCGCGGTCGCGGCGGCCTCCGCGTCGACCTCGGCGGCGAGCTTGTCGATCGCCTCCGCGGAGACGTCCAGTCCGGACAGGCGTTCGCGGGCCTCGCGCGCCCACTCGAGCACGCCGTCGATGTCGGCGGCGTACTTGCGGGTGAGGTTCTTCAGTTCCGCCTGCCGGTTGAGCAGGGTTTCGAGCGCGCTCGGGTCGGACGGCAGGTCGGACAGATAACCGGAGATGTCGCCGGTGACGTCGGTGACCACCGCGATCGCCTCGCCGAGGCGGGGCCCGAGCTCGCGCAGGGCGGGATCGTCGCAGCCCTCGAGGCGGGCGCGGGCCTCGCCGAGCAGGTCGAGTGCCGCCGAGTACGCGTCGGCGTCGCCGCTGTCGTCGCCGGCGAGGGCGTTGTGCGCGACGGTGGCCGCCTCGCGCAGCGAGTCGAGGTCGGACAGGCGCCGCACCTCGTCGACGATGCGGGTGTCCTCCCCCGGTTCGGGTGCGACGCGGTCGATCTCGTCGAGACCGAAGTGCAAGCGATCGGCCTCCTGCGCGAGCTCACGCGACCGTTCGGTGCGTTCCTGCAGTTCGGCGCGGGCCTCGAGCCAGCGGCGTCGCCGGGTTCGGTAGCGGTCGAGCAGACCGGCGACGGTCTTGCCGCCGAACCGGTCGAGCGCGGCGCGCTGCTCGTCGGGACGCAGGAGCCGCAGCTGGTCGTTCTGGCCGTGCACGGTCAGCAGCGGCCCGGTGAATTCGGACAGCACCCCCACCGGCACGCTGCGTCCGCCGAGGTGGGCGCGGGAGCGGCCGTCGCTACCGACGGTGCGCACGGCGATGATGCTGCCGTCCTCGTCGCGCTGGGCGCCGGTGGCCTCGAGCAGTTCGGCGATCTGCTGTTCGATGTGGCTGGGCGCCGGTTCGATCTCGAAGCGTCCTTCGACCACGGCGCGGTTGGCGCCGACCCGTACCCGGGAGGGGTCGGCGCGCACCCCGGAGAGCAGATGCAGGCTCGTGACGACCATCGTCTTGCCGGCACCGGTCTCGCCGGTGAGCACCGTCAGTCCCCCGTGGAAGCGCGCGTACGCCTCGGAGATCACACCCAGGTTGTCGATCCGGATCTCTGCGAGCATCTCAGAGTTTCCTTCCCCGCCAGCCCTTCACCGGAAGTTCGAACTTGCGCACCATCCGATCCGCGAACGGTGCCGAATCGAGCCGCACCCAGCGGACCGGATCGCATCCTCGCACCACTTCGAGCCGGGCCCCGGCCGGGACGTCGATGATGCGGCGACCGTCGCAGAAGACCACCCCGTCGTGGCCGCCGGCGAGGGTCTCGACGGCGATGATCGACTCGGGGCTGGTCACCAGCGGGCGCGCGAACAGAGCGTGTGCGTTGCTCGGGATCACCAGCAGCGCTTCGAGTTCGGGCCAGACGATCGGTCCGCCGGCCGAGAAGGCGTAGGCCGTCGATCCCGTCGGGGTGGCGACGAGGACACCGTCGCAGCCGAACGACGAGACCGGACGACCGTCGACCTCGAGCACCACCTCGAGGACCCCGAGCCGCGACTTGTTCTCGAGACTCGCCTCGTTGAGCGCCCACCCGCGGTCGAGGACCTCGGCGTCCATGCGCACCGTCACGTCGAGCGTCATGCGTTGTTCGACGCGGTACTCGCGGCGCACCACCTGCATGAGCGCTTCCTCGAGGTGTTCGGCCTCGGACTCGGCGAGGAAACCGATGCGGCCGAGGTTGATCCCGAGGACGGGCACCGCCGAGTACTGCGCGAGTTCGGCGGCCCGCAGGAAGCTGCCGTCGCCCCCGAGGACGATCACCATCTCGCAGCCGGCGGCCGCCTCCGGTCCCGGTTCGACGACGCTGATGAAACTGCCCGGCAGGGCGAGGACGCCGAGTCCGTTGCTCACCGCCTCGTCGTCGAGGGTGCGCAGACCGATGCCGGCCTCACCGAGCATCTTGGCGACCCGCAGCGCGGTGCCGGCGATCTCGTCGCGCCCCGAATGGGAGACCAGCAGGATCTCCCGGCCCGATCGCACCGCGTCGGCCGCGGCGGCCGCGGCGGCCGCGGCGGCCGCGGCGGTCTCTTCGCTCACTGTGGTCCTTCCTGCACCGCACGCTCGATCAGTTCGACCACCGCAGGGTCGAGTTCCGCCGGCCCCGGCTCTCCGGCCCGCAGCCACAGGAAGTACTCGACGTTCCCGGACGGTCCGGGCAGCGGACTCGCCACCGCTCCGAGGGTGAGCAGACCCTGGCGTTGCGCTTCGCGCGCGACGTCGAGCACCGCCTCGGTGCGCAGCGCCGGATCGCGCACCACGCCACCGCTGCCGACGCGGTCCTTGCCCACCTCGAACTGCGGTTTGACCATCGGCAGCAGGTCGCCGCCGGGGGCGACGCAGGCGACGAACGCCGGCAACACCAACTTCAGCGAGATGAACGACAGGTCCGCGACCACCAGGTCGACACGCCCGTCGATCGTCTCCGCGTCGATGCTACGCACATTCGTTCGATCGATCACGTGGACACGCTCGTCGGACTGCAGGCGCCAGATCAGCTGGCCGTAGCCGACGTCCACTGCGACGACCTCCGCGGCACCCTCGTGCAGCAGGACATCGGTGAAACCGCCGGTCGACGCGCCGGCGTCGAGGCAGCGACGCCCCGACACCTGCAACCCCTGCGGCGTGAACGCCTCGAGGGCGCCGAGGAGCTTGTGGGCACCGCGGGACGCCCAGGAGACCTCGTCGCTCCCCTCGGTGACGATCAGCGGCGTGTTCGGTTCGACGGCGGTCGCCGGTTTGGAGGCCACGGTGCCGGCGATCAGCACCCGACCTGCGGCGATCAGTTCGCTGGCGTGCTCGCGTGAGCGCGCCAGACCCCGCCGCACCAGTTCCGCGTCGACGCGTGCCCGGCGTGCCACGTCAGATCTTGTCCACGGTCGACAAAGCCTGCACGAGGACCTCGTGGGCTCGTTCGAGCAGGTCGGCCTGCTCGAGCAGCACGGACTGATCGGCGCTCTCGGCACCGGGGACGGATGCGCCCTCGCGGACACGCGCCAGCAACGCGTCGACCTCCTCGCGGACGTGTGCGGGATCGACGGTGGGGCGTGCGCCGGGAAGGTGTTCGCCCGGACGTGGAATCGGCGTGCTCATCGCCGTCCACGCTAGTCGATGGATGCGACCGGGCTACACCCTCCGGTGCGGATCAGACCGTCGCCGCCCACGCGTCCACGACGGACCGCGCACGCTCGTCCACCGGACGGACCTGTCCGAATCCGGGGTTGGCCCAGGCGATGTCGAGCAGACCCCGCAGCGCCTCCATCGGATCGGCGGCCGACTGCGCGGCGGCGAGGTGAAGATCACCTCCGTCGACCGTGACGTCCCACGAGTCGTGCGGGGCGACACGGATCCGGTCGGCCGGCTGATCGAGGCTCGCGAGCGAGGCCGCGACGTAGGTCGGGCGCTGCTCGGCCGGAGCCCGCAGCAGATCGTCGACGGTGCTGACCCCGGTCAGCACGAGCAGGGAATCCGCACCGACGGCGTTGGCGCCTTCGATGTCGGTGTCCAACCGGTCACCGATGACGAGGGGACGACGGGCACCGCCGCGACGGATCGCGTCCTCGAGCAGCGGAGCTGCGGGTTTGCCCGCCACGATCGGGGTCGCGCCGGTGGCGTTGTGCACCGCCGCGACCATCGACCCGTTGCCGAGGACGAGTCCGCGCTCGGTCGGCAGAGTCGAGTCCACGTTGGTGGCCACCCACAGAGCGCCTGCGCGGACGGCGAGCGTCGCCTCCGCCAGGATCGCCCATCCGGTGTCCGGGGAATGCCCCTGCACCACCGCCACCGGATGCGCGTCCGCGGACCGAACCGGGGTGAGGCCGACACCGGCCACCTCCTCGGCCAGGGCCTCGGTGCCGACGACGAGCACCGGCACACCGGCCGGGAACCGCTCGGCCAGCAGGCGCGCAGCGGACTGCGAGCTCGTCACCACCGACGAGTCGTCGGCCGGGAAGCCGAGTTCTCGCAGGTGCAGGGCGACCTCCGACGGCCGGCGGCTGGCGTTGTTCGTCACGTACAGAACGGTGTCGTCACCGGCGGCCAGCGCCTCGCGAGCACCCGGGACGGGTTCGGCGCCCCGGTAGACGGTGCCGTCGAGGTCGAGCAGCAGGACGTCGTAGATCCGACGCAGACTGTCGCTGGAAGCCGTACTGCCGGAAACGTCGGTGCCGTCGGTCACGGCGACTCTCCGGTGAGCTCCTCCACCCGCTCCTCGGCGTCGGTGACGCCTTCGATGTCCGCGCCTGCGGAGTGCAGGAACCATTGCAGGCCTTCTTCGGTCCGCCCGGCGGCGACGAGAGCGTCGGCGTAGGCGTAGAAGAGACGGGCAGCCGGTGTACCGGTCCGCTCGGGGTCGAGATCGGGCGTCTGCAGGGTGACGACGGCCTGGTCGTACTGACCGAGATCCATGCGGGCACCGGCGAGGACAATCCGCAGCTCTGTCGCCTCGTCGCCGGTCAGCTTGCGAGCTTCCTCGCTCCGGCCCAGTTCGAGCGCCTTCTCGGGGCGACCGAGACCGCGTTCGCAGTCGGCCATCACGGCGAGCAGTCCGGTACCACCGGACATGCGACGTGCTGCGCGGAGTTCGGACAGCGCCTCCGCCCACTCCCCGGCGTGGTAGGCGGTGATGCCGGCGGCCTCGCGGACGACCGCGATGCGGCCGGCGCGTTGACGGGCGGCGCGAGCATGGGTGAGCGCGGCGCGAGGATCGTCGTCGAGCAGACGACCGGCCATCACCAGATGCCGGGCGACGGAGTTCGCGTTCGACTTGTCCAGGCTCAGCAGATCGCGGCGGATCGTCGGGTCGAGCTCGGATGCCTCGACGTCGTCGGGGATGTCCGGCTCGTCCGGACGTGCATCGCGGCGCTGCGGTGCGATGCCATCGCGCCCGCGACCCGGACCGAATCCACCTTCACCGCCACGACGACGGGGTGCTCCCTCGCCACGACGGTCGCCGGACTGGGGGCCACGGCGGTCGCCGGAATAGCCTCGCCGGTCGCCGCCACCTCGCTGGTCGCCACCACGACGATCGTCGCGGTTGCCGTAGCTGCGCTCACCGCCGGGACGGTCCGAACCCTGACGGGGACGGTCGCCGTACTGCCGACCACGCTCGTCGCCGCGGCTCGACCGGTCATCGCTGCGGCGGGGGCGGTCGTCGCCTCCGGAACGTTCGCGGTAGGGACGGTCGCTGCGACCGGAACGAGCGTCGTCGCGGCCGCGATCCCGGCGGTCTCCGCCCTGGAAGGAACGGCGGTCGTCGCCACGCTGGGAGCGCTGATCGTCACTGCGCTGGGGGCGCCGATCGTCACCGCGCTGCGGACGGTCGTCTCGTCCGGACGAACGTCCGGCGGATCCGTAGCCACCCTTCCGGCGGTCGTCGCCGCGTCCACGCTCGTCGCGGTCGCGGGGTGCGCGCTCGTCGCGGCTGTCGCCGGCGCGTTCCTCGCGCTCGTTCTTGCGGCCCGACCACGGAGTGGATCCTCCACTCCTGAAGGACCGACGTTCACCGTTGCCGTCGGACACAGAAAAATCCTCTCATGAAAACGCGAAAGGGGACCCAAACGAGTGGGTCCCCTTTCGGAACGGGTGTTCGGCGGTGTCCTACTCTCCCACACCCTGTCGAGTGCAGTACCATCGGCGCAGACAGGCTTAGCTTCCGGGTTCGGAATGGGACCGGGCGTTTCCCTGTCGCTATGACCGCCGTAACTCTATGAAACAATAGTCCACGCAGATTCCTCGAATCACCTGCTGCTGCAGGATTTTCGGATCTGTGTGTGTTGTTTCAGATACCGCACAGTGGACGCGTAACATCTTCGTGGTAAGTCCTCGGCCTATTAGTACCGGTCACCTCCACCCATTGCTGGGCTTCCAGTTCCGGCCTATCAACCCGGTGGTCTGCCGGGGGCCTTACCCCCTCGAGGGGGTGAGAAACCTCATCTTGGAACAGGCTTCCCGCTTAGATGCTTTCAGCGGTTATCCCTTCCGAACGTAGCCAACCAGCCATGCCCCTGGCGGGACAACTGGCACACCAGAGGTTCGTCCGTCCCGGTCCTCTCGTACTAGGGACAGCCTTCCTCAAGTTTCTAACGCGCGCGGCGGATAGAGACCGAACTGTCTCACGACGTTCTAAACCCAGCTCGCGTGCCGCTTTAATGGGCGAACAGCCCAACCCTTGGGACCTACTCCAGCCCCAGGATGCGACGAGCCGACATCGAGGTGCCAAACCATCCCGTCGATATGGACTCTTGGGGAAGATCAGCCTGTTATCCCCGGGGTACCTTTTATCCGTTGAGCGACACCGCTTCCACATGCCGGTGCCGGATCACTAGTCCCGACTTTCGTCCCTGCTCGACCTGTCAGTCTCACAGTCAAGCTCCCTTGTGCACTTGCACTCGACACCTGATTGCCAACCAGGCTGAGGGAACCTTTGGGCGCCTCCGTTACATTTTGGGAGGCAACCGCCCCAGTTAAACTACCCACCAGGCACTGTCCCTGAACCAGATCATGGTCCGAGGTTAGAGGTCCAATACGATCAGAGTGGTATTTCAACAACGACTCCACCCATACTGGCGTATGAGCTTCACAGTCTCCCACCTATCCTACACAAACCGAACCGAACACCAATACCAAGCTATAGTGAAGGTCCCGGGGTCTTTTCGTCCTGCCGCGCGTAACGAGCATCTTTACTCGTAATGCAATTTCGCCGAGTCTGTGGTCGAGACAGCAGAGAAGTCGTTACGCCATTCGTGCAGGTCGGAACTTACCCGACAAGGAATTTCGCTACCTTAGGATGGTTATAGTTACCACCGCCGTTTACTGGGGCTTAAATTCTCAGCTTCGCGGAGTAAACCCCGCTAACCGGTCCTCTTAACCTTCCAGCACCGGGCAGGCGTCAGTCCGTATACATCGTCTTACGACTTCGCACGGACCTGTGTTTTTAGTAAACAGTCGCTTCTCTCTGGTCTCTGCGACCACCCCCAGCTCGGACCGCAAGGGCCGTCACCGGGCGTGGTCCCCCTTCTCCCGAAGTTACGGGGGCATTTTGCCGAGTTCCTTAACCACAGTTCTCTCGATCGCCTCGGTATTCTCTACCTGACCACCTGTGTCGGTTTGGGGTACGGGCCGTGTACCAACTCACTAGAGGCTTTTCTCGGCAGCATAGGATCACTGAATTCCCCTCAACGGGTACGCATCACCTCTCAGGCTGTGTGAATGGCGGATTTGCCTACCATTCGCCCTACCGGCTTACACCAGGTACTCCATCACCTGGCCCAGCTACCTTCCTGCGTCACCCCATCGCTTGACTACTACAATCAGGGTCCCGTGCAGCCATCCCCACAGTTCCCGAAGGAACAGCGGAAACTTTTGGACGGTTAGCACAACTGATTCGCCATTGGGCGCGGATACACGGGTACGGGAATATCAACCCGTTGTCCATCGACTACGCCTGTCGGCCTCGCCTTAGGTCCCGACTCACCCTGGGCGGATTAACCTGGCCCAGGAACCCTTGGTCATCCGGCGGACGAGTTTCTCACTCGTCTTTCGCTACTCATGCCTGCATTCTCACTCGCACAGCCTCCACACCTGGATCACTCCGGCGCTTCCACGGCTGCACGACGCTCCCCTACCCACCCACACCACTGCACACGTTCCCGCAGGAACGAATGGGTGTTGTGTGAGTGCCGCGGCTTCGGCGGTGTACTTGAGCCCCGCTACATTGTCGGCGCAGAACCACTTGACCAGTGAGCTATTACGCACTCTTTCAAGGGTGGCTGCTTCTAAGCCAACCTCCTGGTTGTCTCAGCGATCCCACATCCTTTTCCACTTAGTACACGCTTAGGGGCCTTAGCCGGCGATCTGGGCTGTTTCCCTCTCGACTACGAAGCTTATCCCCCGCAGTCTCACTGCCGCGCTCTCACTCACCGGCATTCGGAGTTTGGCTGATTTCGGTAAGCTTGTGGGCCCCCTAGACCATCCAGTAGCTCTACCTCCGGTGAGAAACACGCGACGCTGCACCTAAATGCATTTCGGGGAGAACCAGCTATCACGGAGTTTGATTGGCCTTTCACCCCTACCCACAACTCATCCCCTCAGTTTTCAACCTAAGTGGGTTCGGGCCTCCACGACGTCTTACCATCGCTTCACCCTGGCCATGGGTAGATCACTCCGCTTCGGGTCTAGAACATGCCACTCATGCGCCCTATTCGGACTCGCTTTCGCTACGACTACCCCACACGGGTTAACCTCGCGACATGCCACTAACTCGCAGGCTCATTCTTCAAAAGGCACGCCATCACCCACCACGAACTGAATCGTGCATCGGCTCTGACGGATTGTAAGCGCACGGTTTCAGGTACTATTTCACTCCCCTCCCGGGGTACTTTTCACCTTTCCCTCACGGTACTAGTCCGCTATCGGTCACCAGGGAGTATTCAGGCTTATCGGGTGGTCCCGACAGATTCACACCGGATTTCACGGGCCCGGTGCTACTCGGGTACTTCTCACGAGAGCCGGCAAGTTTTCGTCTACGGGATTCTCACCCTCTACGACAGGCCGTTCCAGACCACTTCGACTAACCAACCGGTTTTTTACTCTCGCCCGTCATGACAGTGACGGGAAGAAAAGCCCCACAACCCCACGGATGCAACGCCTGCCAGCTATCACACACCCATGGTTTAGCCTCATCCGCTTTCGCTCGCCACTACTCACGGAATCACATGTTGTTTTCTCTTCCTGTGGGTACTGAGATGTTTCACTTCCCCACGTTCCCTCCACACACCCTATATATTCAGATGCGGGTAACACGACATCACTCGTGCTGGGTTTCCCCATTCGGAAATCCTCGGATCACAGCTCGGTTGACAGCTCCCCGAGGCATATCGCAGCCTCCCACGTCCTTCATCGGCTCCTGGTGCCAAGGCATCCACCGTACGCTCATAAACACTTACAACAAAGATGCTCGCGTCCACTGTGCAGTTCTCAAACAACACACAACAACCCCTACCAACGCCGGCCACACGGCCAACCGCCTTCGTAAGTCATCGTCGCTGATCAAACACATTGCGTGTTCTCTCAGGACCCAACAGTGCACCGATATAACCACCGCGACGAGGATCTGTATCCCCGCCATACGCGGTGATGATTGTCAGCGTTCCACCCATGAGCACCACCGGATTACCTGTGAATCCGTAATGGCTCTGCCTGCTCCCCCAGCACCTACGTGCTGGTCCGAGACAGGAGATGCTCCTTAGAAAGGAGGTGATCCAGCCGCACCTTCCGGTACGGCTACCTTGTTACGACTTCGTCCCAATCGCCGATCCCACCTTCGACGGCTCCCTCCCACAAGGGGTTAGGCCACCGGCTTCGGGTGTTACCGACTTTCATGACGTGACGGGCGGTGTGTACAAGGCCCGGGAACGTATTCACCGCAGCGTTGCTGATCTGCGATTACTAGCGACTCCGACTTCACGGGGTCGAGTTGCAGACCCCGATCCGAACTGAGACCGGCTTTAAGGGATTCGCTCCACCTCACGGTATCGCAGCCCTCTGTACCGACCATTGTAGCATGTGTGAAGCCCTGGACATAAGGGGCATGATGACTTGACGTCGTCCCCACCTTCCTCCGAGTTGACCCCGGCAGTCTCCTGCGAGTCCCCACCATCACGTGCTGGCAACACAGGACAAGGGTTGCGCTCGTTGCGGGACTTAACCCAACATCTCACGACACGAGCTGACGACAGCCATGCACCACCTGTCTACCGGCCACAAGGGAAACCACATCTCTGCAGTCGTCCGGTACATGTCAAACCCAGGTAAGGTTCTTCGCGTTGCATCGAATTAATCCACATGCTCCGCCGCTTGTGCGGGCCCCCGTCAATTCCTTTGAGTTTTAGCCTTGCGGCCGTACTCCCCAGGCGGGGCGCTTAATGCGTTGGCTACGGCACGGATCCCGTGGAAGGAAACCCACACCTAGCGCCCACCGTTTACGGCGTGGACTACCAGGGTATCTAATCCTGTTCGCTACCCACGCTTTCGCTCCTCAGCGTCAGTTACTGCCCAGAGACCCGCCTTCGCCACCGGTGTTCCTCCTGATATCTGCGCATTTCACCGCTACACCAGGAATTCCAGTCTCCCCTGCAGTACTCGAGTCTGCCCGTATCGCCTGCAAGCCCGCAGTTGAGCTGCGGGATTTCACAGACGACGCGACAAACCGCCTACGAGCTCTTTACGCCCAGTAATTCCGGACAACGCTCGCACCCTACGTATTACCGCGGCTGCTGGCACGTAGTTGGCCGGTGCTTCTTCTCCCACTACCGTCACTTGCGCTTCGTCATGGGTGAAAGAGGTTTACAACCCGAAGGCCGTCATCCCTCACGCGGCGTCGCTGCATCAGGCTTGCGCCCATTGTGCAATATTCCCCACTGCTGCCTCCCGTAGGAGTCTGGGCCGTGTCTCAGTCCCAGTGTGGCCGGTCGCCCTCTCAGGCCGGCTACCCGTCGTCGCCTTGGTAGGCCATTACCCCACCAACAAGCTGATAGGCCGCGGGCTCATCCTGCACCGAAAAACTTTCCACCCCAGAACATGCATCCCGAGGTCATATCCGGTATTAGACCCAGTTTCCCAGGCTTATCCCAGAGTGCAGGGCAGATCACCCACGTGTTACTCACCCGTTCGCCACTAATCCACCCAGCAAGCTGGGCTTCATCGTTCGACTTGCATGTGTTAAGCACGCCGCCAGCGTTCGTCCTGAGCCAGGATCAAACTCTCCGTTGAAGACTCACAATCACCCCCAAAAAAGGGGTAATTAGTCAAAGACAAAAGAGTCAAATCACTAGCAAAAAAACTCAAACTAGCTCAAACACTGGACCACCGCAGACGGAAGAATGCGATGTCCAGCAACAACCACCCACAAAAAGTGAAGTGGCCGCACCAAATATTATTTGGCACTGACATTCATCGGCACACTGTTGAGTTCTCAAAGAACACGCACACATCATCACGTTACCGGACACCTGTCCGGCTCGCTCTGAGGCAACCGTTCCAAGCTATCACGTCCGATTTCAGGGCCGCAAATCGTTGCTTTCCCGTTCTCTTCTGTGAGAGCCGATCGATGCGACATCGAACATGCCTGTTTCCGAACCTCTCGGTCCGGCGGGCTGTTCGGTGTCGCTCGAACGACGACTAAGTTACGCCGACGCTAACGCGCCGTCAAACCCGCTGGTCAGGGGCTCGCCAGCGTCGGCAAAGGCCTCAGTCGCGGACGACTCGCACACCGGCGAAGTTCCGCTTGCCCCGACGCAGGACGAGCCAGCGTCCGTGCAGCAGCTCTCCGTCGCGCGGGGTCCACTCCTCCGAGGCGATACGGACGTTGTTGACCGACGCGCCGCCTTCCTTGATGGTGCGACGCGCAGCTCCCTTGCTCTCGCACAGCCCCGACGCGACGAGCAGGTCGATGATCGTGTCCGGCTCGCCGGCGCGGAGCTCCGTCACGGACGCCTCGGTCAGGGCGGCCGCGAGCGTGGGCTCGTCCAGCTCGCCCAGCTCGCCTCGCCCGAAGAGGGCGCGGCTGGCCAACTCGACCGCTGCGGTGTTGTGCGCTCCGTGCACGAGCGTGGTCATCTCGGCAGCGAGTCGCTTCTGGGCCTCCCGTGCGTGCGGACGCTCCGTGGTGGCGGTCTCGAGTTCAGCGAGTTCGTCCTTGTCGAGAAAGGTGAACCAGCGCAGGTACTTCATGACGTCGGCGTCGGCAGCGTTGACGAAGTACTGGTACCAGGCGTACGGGCTCGTCATCTCCGGGTCGAGCCACAAGCTGCCACCACCGGTGGACTTGCCGAACTTCTTGCCGTCGGACGAGGTCACGAGCGGGACGGTCAAGGCGTGCACACTCTCGCCGTCGGTACGGCGGTTGAGCTCGACGCCGGCGATGATATTGCCCCACTGATCGGAACCACCGACCTGCAGCGCACATCCGTACTCGCGGCGGAGCTGCACGTAGTCGTTGGCCTGCAGGAGCATGTAGCTGAACTCGGTGTACGAGATGCCGTCACCTTCGAGGCGGCGCTTGACGGTGTCGCGGGCGAGCATCACGTTGATCGAGAAGTGCTTCCCGATGTCGCGCAGGAAGTCGATCGCGGACAGCTTGCCGGTCCAGTCGAGGTTGTTCACGACCACGGCTCCCGTCGGGGAGTCGTCGAAGTCGACGAACCGCTCGAGCTGCCCACGGATCCGCCCTGCCCACTCGGCGACGGTGTCGGCGGAGTTCATGGTGCGCTCCCCCACGTCCCGCGGGTCACCGATCATGCCGGTCGCGCCACCTGCGAGAACGATGGGCCGATGGCCGGCGCGCTGGAAACGCTTGAGTGCGAGGAGCGGAACGAGGTGACCGGCGTGCAGGCTCGGGCCGGTCGGATCGAAACCGGCATAGAGGGTGATCGGACCCTTGTCGAGTTCGCCTCGAAGTGCGTCGAGATCGGTCGATTGCGCGATGAGCCCGCGCCAGGTCAGTTCGTCGAGAATGTGCTCAGTCACCGTTCGATCATCCCATCACGCTCGAGGCGCAGCGGGCGCGCGTGGGCTGCGCCGGTACGCGGAGACCCCGATCGCCCCGGGAACCCACAACCGCCACGGTCTGTCGGCCGCCACGCTGATCCCCACCCGCGGCCCCCGCGCGGCCTCCCCGACCAGCGGTTCGGCCGGGAGTTCCACCCGCACCCGAGCGTCGGAACCATCCACGTCGATGCCGTTGTCGCCCAGATCGAGACCGAGCGCAGCAGCGAGATTGCCCGGACCGCGCGCAAGGTTCGCGAACGGCGTGCCGGACGTGCGCCGGGAACGGACGGCCTGCTCCCCCGCGATCACCTCACCACCGCGCAACAGCACCGCCGCAGCGGTGCCGTCGGGACCGAGGGAGACGTTCGCGCAGAAGTGCAGTCCGTAACTGCGGTAGACGTACAGATGTCCCGCTGGTCCGAACATGACCGAATTGCGCGGGGTCGGTCCGCGGTACGAGTGCGCGGCCGGGTCCGGCCACGGTCCGTCCTCGGGGCCGCCGTAGGCCTCGACCTCCGTCAGCAGGACGGCGGTCTCCCCCACTCGGATGGTTGCTCCGAGCAGCGCTTCGGCGGCCTCGACCGGATCGAGTCTTTCGAGTTCGCCGCGGACGGATCGATGATTGCGGCTCAGTCGGTGCTCCATCCGGCGACACCGCGCGCGGTGAAGTCCTCGTGCTCGGCGTCGCTGACCTCCCGCGCCTCGTCGACGAGGAGGACGGGAATACCGCTCTCGATCGGATACGCCCGCCGCAGTCGCGGGTTGTACAGGACGACGTCGTCGACGAGAAGCAACGGCCCCTTGTCCTCCGGACAGGCCAGAATGCTCAGCAACGTGGGATCGACAGCCACGGATGTCCTTTCGAAGGGCGGAACCGAACCGGACCCAGGCTACCGCGCCCCGGCGGGCGAACCGGCCGTGCCCGCCTTCCACGCCGTGGCCACGGCCTTGGTGAACCGCTTGTACGTCCCGGTGTCGGGGTTCAGGTACCAGGTACGGACGGTGGGCACGGGCAATCCCTGTTCGCGCAGACGATCGGCGGACGGGCGATAGGACGGGCCCAACGGGATGTCGGGCACGACGTGCACGAGATCGGGTCGCTCGTCGGCCGAGACCGAGTCGAACGCCGCAGTGATCTCCGCGGCCGTCGGTGCACGGTTGCCCCGCAGCGAGCAGCCGGCCACTGCGATGTCGCGACCTCCCACCGAGATGCCATAGGCGACGGCGAGATCGACACGCGGGATCGCTTCGAGCACGTCCGCCACGCTCTGGGTGAAAACCGGGCCGTGGAAGGTGGGAATCACCGTCCCCCGACTGTCGAGCAACCAGTAGTCGCCGTCGTCGTCGCGTCGGAACAGGTTGTCGGTGGGCACCCACACGTCGCCCGGTTCGAACACGCCGCGCATCACACCGGTGATTGCCGAGGCTGCGGGACCGGGTCTGCCGAGCAGCAGTCCGACCTCGCCGACCTGCGCCTCCCGCACGAAGCCGCGTTCGTCCTCCACGAGTCGGCCGACGCCGGCGTCGTAGGCAGCGAGGCGCACATCGGCGCTACCGGGCAACGGCCGGCCCTTCGAGCCGATCTTCGAACCGGAGACGTTCGCGAGCACGACGTCGCCCTCGGTCGACGCGTAGAACTCGAGAACCCGGGCGGGCTCAAACCGGTCGAGCGTGCGGCGCCACAGGCCCGGTGGCATGCCGGAACCGATGAACAACCGGATGGGATGGATGGCGTCGATGTGCAGCGACGGGCTGTCGAGCACCTCACGCATCATCGACCAGGTATAGGTGACGACGGTGACGCCGTAGCGGTGCACTTCGTCGCTGAAGAGCGACGGATTCAACCCGCGCGACAGTGCGATACGCGCCCCGCCCGCGAGCGCCCCGCCGAAACTGACCAGCAGACCGGACGAATGATGCAGGGGCGCAAGGCAGTACATGGTGTCACCGCGGCCGAGCGAGGCGGCGGTGGCGGTACCGAAGGCCGACAGCGCCCACCGGTAGTTGGTGACCCGCCGCACCGCGAGCGTGTCGCCACCACCGGAGAACAGGATGAATGCGAGTTCGCGCGCGAGTCCGGGATCGGGGACGTACCAGCCCGGCAGTTGCACGGAGGAGATGTCGAGTCGTTCGAGATCGACGACGTCGGCGCCGGGCTCGACGTCGAGGTCGCGGACGTCGCCGCCGCCGAGGACCAGCACGGGAAGACCGGTCGCGACGGCCGCGTCGAGGTTCTCGGGATCGGCGACGATCTTTTCGACACCGCCCAGTCGCACGGCCTCGGCGATGTCCGGTCCCGGCGGGATGAGGGCGGAGACGGCGCCGAGGCGGGAGATCGCCGCGACCGCCGCCATTGCGCTGGGGCGCACGTCCATGAGGATGCCGACGTGCATCGCGGGACGGATGCCGTTGTCGGCGAGCCCGAGGACGACGTTGTCGATCCGCCGGTTGACGGCCTCGAAGGTGTAGACCCGGTCCTCGAAGATGAAGCACTCCCGCTTCGGCGACTTGCGGCCGATCTCGGCGAGCAGACCGCCGACGGAGATGCGGGTGCGCGGCTGGATCTGCCCGAGCCGCGCGAGGCGGGGAAGGGCGCGGGCGGCCTCCCCGGTGAGATCGCGTGCGCCGCGGACGGCACCGACCGCGATCCCCGCGAGCCCCTTGCCGAGATCGGTCCCGACGTCGGCGAGCGTTGCGGCCGTGTGCGTGATGCGGGATGCGACCGAGACGCCCGTGCCCTCGTCGGTGGGGTTCGGCACCGCCATCGGCGCGATGCCGACGGGCCGGTCCCCGACGCCCTCGCGCCACTGCACCCATTCCCCGACCGACGGCCACGTCTGCTGGCCGGCGACACTGCCCACGACGAGTCCGAAATGACCTGCGCGCAAGGTGTATTCGTAGACCTCCGCGCGGGGTGCGGCCTTGCGGATGCCGCGCACGGCGAGCGGTTGCCCGATGTCGTCGACCTCGCCGACGACTGCGAGGACGGGACAGGTGATCTCGGCGAGGCTCACGGCCCGGTCATTGATGACGAACCCACCGCTGACCATGCGGTTGTGGGCGATGAACTGGCGCAGTACCTCCGCGACGGCGGGACCGGACCACGCCACCCATCCCTCGGTGTCGAGGAATCGGCGCTGCGGCTCGCGCGGCAACAGCGCCTCCCGGTCGTGGAGCTGGAGCAGGAAGTCGATGCGCGATCGCAGCGTCTTGACCGGATCGAGCAGCTGGAAGCCGGTGCGCGCCATCCATCCGGTGATCGCGAGGCGGTTGAAGACGTGGTCGGCAAGGAAGTCGGCGGAGTGGGTCGCGACGATCTCCGGGATCCCGAACGGCAGGGCGGCGAGGGTGTCGACCGGGCTGCCGAAGGTGATCAGGCTCGCGATGCCGCGGCTGCGCCGATAGGCCGCGACCTGATAGCAGAACATGCCACCCTGCGAGTATCCGCCGAGATGCACGTCGCGACCGGTGTAGGCACGGACGCAGTCGACGACCTCGTCGAGGGCGAGGATGTGATCGGTGAGGGTGCGCTTCCAGCCGCCCTCCTCCTGGTCGGGCGATCCGAAGTCCACGACCCACGGATCGAGACCCGCTTCGTGGAGGCTGCCGACGGCGCCGGCGTCACGGGTGACGTCGTACACCTCGGCGGACACCATCATCGGTGGTACGAGAACGACGGGGATGCCCGTGGAGGCGGTGTCGGATTCGGGGAAGTACCGGCGGAGCCGGTACATGGAGGTGCGCTCGACGACCTGATAGGGCGACGACGACCGGCCGGGTTCGAGGCCACCGAAGCGCAGGACTTCGAGACCGTTCTGGGCAGTGGCGACGAGCCGTCGCACCGACTCGGTCACTACATCGGCGTCCAGTCCCACGGTCCGTTCCCCTTCTCGACGATGTATCCGCACCGGTCCCCGGCACCTGCGGTTCTACACCGGTACCCGCTGCATGCCGAGAGTATGTGCCAGCCTGCCACACGGCCCTCACCGTCCCGGGCAACTCGGGGTGTGCCCGGGACGGCAGGCGTGTCAGTCGCGAACCCGGTCGCGCAGTTGTGCCGCGGCGTCGCGCACGCGGCCGAGTTGCTCGGCCACCCGCACGCCCGCGGTGCCGCCGCGAGCGTCGCGCGAGGCGATGGAGCCTTCGACGGTGAGCACTTCCCGCACCTGCGGGGTCAGTGCCGGATCTACACCGGCCAACTCCTCGTCTGTGAGGTCCTCGAGGCCGGCTCCGCGGCCTTCGGCGACCCGCACGCACGCCCCGGCCGCCTCGTGGGCGACGCGGAACGGCACACCCTGGCGGACCATCCACTCGGCGATGTCGGTCGCGAGGGTGAAGCCGGCGGGTGCGAGCTCGGCCATGCGCTCGGTGTGGAAGGTCAGCGTCGAGACGAGCCCTGCGATCGCCGGGAGCAGCAGCTCGAGCTGTGCGACGGAGTCGAAGACCGGCTCCTTGTCCTCCTGCAGGTCGCGGTTGTAGGCCAACGGCTGCGCTTTGAGCGTGGCCAGCAGACCGGTGAGGTTGCCGATGAGGCGACCGGCCTTACCGCGGGTGAGCTCGGAGACGTCCGGGTTCTTCTTCTGCGGCATGATCGACGACCCGGTCGACCATTCGTCCGCGAGGGTGACGTACCCGAACTCGGGGGTGCTCCACAGGATGATCTCCTCCGCCATGCGGGAGAGGTCGACGGCGATCTGCGCGAACACGAACGCCGCTTCTGCAGCGAAGTCGCGGGAGCTGGTGGCGTCGATCGAGTTGTCCGCCGCCGAGTCGAAGCCCAGGTCGGTCGCAATCGCGTCGGGGTCGAGACCGAGCGACGATCCGGCGAGCGCTCCCGACCCGTACGGCGAGACCGCCGCGCGCTTGTCGAAGTCGCGTAACCGGTCGACGTCGCGCAGCAACGGATGCGCATGGGCGAGCAGGTGGTGCGCGAGCAGCACGGGCTGCGCCGCCTGCAGGTGCGTCTTGCCCGGCATGACGGCATCGGGGTGCGCCGCGGCCTGGTCGGCGATCGCATCGACCACATCGAGGACACCGTCGGCGATGCGCCGCGCGCTGTCGCGCAGCCACATGCGGAACAGCGTCGCGACCTGGTCGTTGCGGGAGCGGCCCGCGCGGAGCCGGCCGCCGACCTCGGGGCCGACCCGTTCGATGAGTCCCCGTTCGAGCGCGCCGTGCACGTCCTCGTCGGACTCGGCGGGGCCGAACGCACCGGAGGCCACATCGGCGGCGAGCCGGTCGAGGCCGTCGAGCATCGTGGCGAGGTCGTCGTCGGTGAGGAGTCCGGCACGGTGCAGAACCTTGGCGTGGGCCTGGGAGGCGCGCACGTCGTACGGGGCGAGCGCCCAGTCGAAGTGCGTGGACTTGCTCAGCGCCGCCATGGCGGCGGCCGGTCCGGATGCGAACCGGCCGCCCCACAGGGCACCTTCGTTGGTGCCGTGAGCCGTCATGACTACAGGCCCAGATCGCGCTTCGCGGCGACCTTCGACGACAGGCCGTGGATCTGCACGAAGCCCTTGGCGTTGGACTGGTCGAAGCTGTCACCCTCGTCGTAGGTGGCGAGGTTGAAGTCGTACAGCGACTCGGGGCTGCGACGGCCGTTGACGGTGATGTGTCCGCCGTGGAGCACCATGCGGATGTCGCCGGTGACGCGCTCCTGAGTGTTCTTGATGAAGGCGTCGAGGGCGGTCTTCAGCGGCGAGTACCACAGGCCGTCGTACACCAGCTCGCTCCAGCGCTCCTCGACGCGACGCTTGTAGCGGCCGAGTTCGCGCTCGAGGGTGACGTGCTCGAGTTCCTGGTGCGCGGTGATGAGGGCGATGGCGCCGGGGGCCTCGTAGATCTCGCGGCTCTTGATGCCGACGAGGCGGTCCTCGACCATGTCGAGGCGGCCCACACCCTGAGCGCCGGCGCGACGGTTGAGTTCCTGGATGGCCTCGAGGACGGTGACGTGCTTGCCGTCGATCGCGACGGGGCGACCGGCCTCGAAGCTGATGATCAGCTCGTCGGGGGCCTGCCAGTGGGCGGTGGGGTCCTCGGTGTAGTCGTAGACGTCCTTGGTGGGGGCGTTCCACAGGTCCTCGAGGAAGCCGGTCTCGACGGCGCGGCCCCAGACGTTCTGGTCGATGGAGAACGGCGAACGCTTGGTGACGTTGATGGGCAGGCCGTTCTCCTCGGCGAAGGCGATGGCCTTCTCACGGGTCCAGGCGTAGTCGCGGACCGGTGCGATGACCTGGAGGTCGGGTGCGAGGGCGCCGAAGCCGACCTCGAAGCGGACCTGATCGTTGCCCTTGCCGGTGCAGCCGTGGGAGACGACGGTGCCACCGTGCTCGCGGGCGGCCTGCACGATGTGCTTGACGATCAGCGGGCGGCTGATGGCCGAGACGAGCGGGTAGCGATCCATGTAGAGCGCGTTGGCCTGGACGGTGGGCAGGCAGTACTCGTTGGCGAACTCGTCCTTGGCGTCGACGACGATCGATTCGACGGCACCGCAGTCGAGGGCGCGCTGACGCACGACCTCCATGTCCTCGCCACCCTGGCCGAGGTCGATGGCCACGGCGACGACCTCCTTGCCGGTCTCCTTGCCGATCCAGCTGATGGCGACGGAGGTGTCCAGCCCGCCCGAATAGGCGAGTACGACGCGTTCGGCCATTGTCTTTGTGCTCCTTCGTATTTCGACGTGCGTCTATGAGTGGTAGGTCAGGCGAGTGATTCGATTTTCGCGGCCAGTTCGGCTCCCGTCGTCGGTTCGCGGGCGATGACCGCGATGGTGTCGTCGCCGGCGATCGTTCCGACCACCTCGGGTAATGATGCCCGATCGAGTGCACTGGCCAGATAGTGCGCCGCCCCCGGCGGGGTGCGCAGCACGGCGATGTTGCCGCTGGAGTCGGTGGACACCAGCAGTTCGCCGAGCAACCGGGACAGGCGGTCGGTGCCTCCGGTCACGCCGCGCACAGGGCTGCCGTCCTCCGGGACGACGTACACCCCGGCGCCCCCATCGGCCGCGCGGAGCTTGACGGCGCCGAGTTCCTCGAGGTCGCGGGACAGGGTGGCGGTGGACACCTCGATGCTGTCCTCGGCGAGGAGTGCGGCGAGTTCGGTGTGGCTGCGCACCGGGTGCGCGGCGAGCAGTGCGACTATGCGGGCCTGCCGCGCCGCGCGCGTCGGCGCCGTCGCCGTCGCCGCACTGTCCGCATGGTTCGCCGCGGTGCTCACGGTCAGCTCCGGCTCTGCTCGAGCAGCCACACCAGCAGGGCCTTCTGTGCGTGGAGGCGGTTCTCGGCTTCGTCCCACACCACAGACCGCGGTCCGTCGATGACCTCGGCGGTGATCTCCTTGCCGCGGTAGGCCGGCAGGCAGTGCAGCACGATCGCGTCGGTGTCGGCAAGGGAGACGAGGTCGTCGTTCAGCTGGAACGGCCGGAAGGGTGCCTCGCGATCCTTGCCGTCGTCCTCCTGCCCCATCGACACCCAGGTGTCGGTGACGAGCACATCGGCGCCGCTGGCTCCGGTACGCGGGTCGTCGGTGACGGTGACGCTGCCGCCGGTCTCCTCTGCCCGTGCGCGGCTCGCGTCGACGACCTGCGAGTCGGGGGTGAACCCGGCCGGGGACGCGATGGTCACGTGCATGCCGGCGGTGACGCCGCCGAGCATCAGCGAGTGCGCCATGTTGTTGGCGCCGTCGCCGAAGTAGGTCATCCGCAGGCCCGCGGTGGCGCCCTTGTTCTCGCGGATGGTCTGCAGGTCGGCGAGGACCTGGCAGGGGTGGAAAGTGTCGGTGAGCGCGTTGACGACGGGCACGGTCGAGTGCTCGGCGAGCGTCTCGATGCGGTCCTGGCCGTAGGTGCGCCACACGACCGCTTCGGTGAACCGGGAGAACATCCGGGCGGTGTCCTCGAGGGTCTCACCCTTCCCGATCTGGGTGGAGCCGGTGTCGACGACGACGGCGTGCCCGCCGAGTTGGGCGATGCCGGCGTCGAAGGAGAAGCGGGTGCGGGTGGAGGTCTTGTCGAACAGCACGGCGACGCTGAGGGGCCCTTCGAGGGGGCGGCGGGACAGCGGCGCCTTCTTCAGTTCGGCGGCGAGTTCGAGCACCTCGGTCTGTTCGGCCGGGGTGAGGTCGTCGTCGCGCAGGAAATGGCGGAGCACGGGTCGTCAGTTCCCTTCCCGGTCGGCGGTGTCGAGGACGGCGGGCAGCGCCGTCACGAAGCTCTCGGCCTGCTGTTCGGTGAGGATCAGCGGGGGCGCGAGGCGGATCACGTCCGGTGCGGCGGCGTTGACGAGGAAACCGGCCTCGCGGGCGGCGGTCTCGACGGCCGGCGCCTTCGCGGCGGTGAGGACGACACCGAGGAGCAGCCCGGAGCCGCGCACGTGCGAGACGAGCGGGTGCCCGAGTTCCTCGATGCCGGCGGCGAGGGTCTTCCCGACGGTGTTCACGTGGTCGAGCAGGTTCTGCTCGTCGATCGTGCGCAGCACCGCGAGGGCGGCCGCGGCGCACACCGGGTTGCCACCGAAGGTGGTGCCGTGCTTGCCGGGCCGGAACAGCTCGGCGGCCGGACCGGTGGCGAGGACCGCACCGATGGGCAGTCCGCCGCCGAGGCCCTTGGCGAGGGTCATCACATCGGGGGTGATGCCCGCTGCCTGGTGGGCGAAGAAGGTACCGGTGCGGGCGATACCGGTCTGGACTTCGTCGAGCACGAGCAGGGCGCCGCGTTCGGTGGTGATGCGACGCGCGCCGGCGAGATAACCCTCGGGCGGGACGACGACGCCGGATTCGCCCATGATCGGTTCGAGGAAGACGGCGGCGGTGTTCTCGTCCACCGCGGCCTCGAGGGCGTCGAGGTCGCCGTAGGGCACGAACTCGACGCCGGCGGGCATCGGTTCGAAGGGGGCGCGCTTGTCGGGCTGGCCGGTCAGGGCGAGGGCGCCCATGGTGCGGCCGTGGAAGGCCTTCTCGCACGCGACGATCCTCGGCCGTCCGGTGAGCCGGGCGATCTTGAAGGCCGCCTCGTTGGCCTCGGTGCCGGAATTGCAGAAGAAGGCGCGGCCCTCGTGACCGAAGCGATCGAGGAGCTTCTCGGCGAGTTCGAGCACCGGCGGCGAGGCGTACAGGTTCGACACGTGGCCGAGCTGGTTCAGCTGGGCGGTGACGGCCTCGATGATCGCCGGGTGGCGGTGGCCGAGGCTGTTGACGGCGATGCCGCCGAGCAGGTCGAGGTACTGCTTGCCGTCGGCGTCGGTGAGCACGGCACCGTCGCCCGCGACCAGCGCGACCTTGGGCACGCCGTAGTTGTTCATCAGCGAACCCGCCCAGCGCTGCTGGAGGTCGGACGTGCCGGTCATGCGGGGCCTTCCTTCTCGGAGGACGGCACCACCATGGTGCCGATGCCTTCTTCGGTGAACAGTTCGAGGAGCACGGAGTGCGGCTGGCGCCCGTCGATGACGTGCGCGGTGGGCACTCCCCCCTGAACGGCGCGCAGGCACGCCTCCATCTTCGGGACCATGCCGGAGTCGAGCGACGGCAGCAGCGCGGTAAGCGCGTCGGCGTCGATCCGCGAGGTGAGCGAGCTGCGGTCGGGCCAGTTCGTGTAGAGGCCTTCGACGTCGGTGAGCACGACCAGCTTCTCCGCGCCGAGCGCTTCGGCAAGGGCGGCCGCGGCGGTGTCGGCGTTGATGTTGTGCACCACGCCGTCGGCGTCGGGCGCGATCGTGGAGACGACGGGGATGCGCCCGGCGGCGATGAGGTCGAGCACCGCGCCGGGGTCGACGCTGGTGACGTCGCCGACGAGCCCGATGTCGGTGGCCTCGCCGTCGACGACGACCGTGCGGCGGGTCGCGGTGAACAGTCCGGCGTCCTCGCCGGAGGTGCCGACGGCGTAGGGGCCGTGGCTGTTGATCAGGCCGACGAGTTCGCGTCCGACCTGCCCGAAGAGCACCATCCGCACGACGTCCATGACCTCGGGGGTGGTGACACGGAAGCCGCCGCGGAATTCACCTGCGAGGCCGAGTCGCTCGAGCATGGCGTTGATCTGCGGGCCGCCGCCGTGCACGACGACGGGGTGGATGCCGACGGTGCGCAGGAACGCCATGTCGGCGGCGAAGGCGGTCTTGAGGGTGTCGTCGATCATGGCGTTGCCGCCGTACTTGACGACGACGATCTTGTCGCGGAACTTCTGCAGCCACGGCAGGGCCTCGGCGAGGACGAACGCCTTCTGGTGCGAGGTGAGGTCGGCGATCAGTGCGTCGGTCACGTCGTCTCCTGTGTTCGTTCCGGTCACGACGAGTACGCCGAGTTCTCTTCGACGTAGGCGTGCGAGAGGTCGGTGGTGCGGATGGACACCTGCGCGTTGCCGAGGCCGAGGTCGATGTCGAGTGCGATGTAGGCCGCGGACAGGTCGACCTCGCGGGCGCCGGGCGCACCGACACCGTCGATGCACACCGGGTTGCCGTTGAACGACACGGAGATCTTGTCGGGGTCGAGTTCGATCGGGGCGATGCCGATGGCGGCGAGCACGCGGCCCCAGTTGGGGTCGGAGCCGAACAGTGCGGTCTTGACGAGGCTGTCGCGGGCGACGGTGCGGGCACCGATCAGGGCGTCGGCCTCGCTGGCGGCGCCGCGGACGGTGACGGTGACCCGCTTGGTGACGCCCTCGGCGTCGGCCATCATCTGCTCGGCGAGGTCGTCGCACACGGCGAGGACGGCGGCGTTGAGCTCGTCCTGGCTCGGGGTGATCCCGCTCGCGCCGGAGGCCAGCAGCAGCACGGTGTCGTTGGTGGAGGTCGCGCCGTCGACGTCGAGGCGGTCGAAGGTGAGCCGGGACGCGTGGCGCAGCGCGGTGTCGAGCTGATCGGCGGTCGCGACGGCGTCGGTGGTGACCACGCACAGCATCGTCGCCAGGGCGGGGGCGAGCATGCCGGCGCCCTTGGCCATGCCGCCGACGTTCCACTTGTCGGCGTGGTGCAGGGCGGCCTGCTTGGGCACGGTGTCGGTGGTCATGATCGCGTAGGCGGCGTCGGTGCCACCGGAGATGCCTCCGGCGAGTTCGTGGACGATTTCCTGCACCCCGGAGAGCACCTTGTCCATCGGCAGACGGTCGCCGATCAGGCCGGTCGAGCACACGGCGACCTCACCGGCACCGGTCTCGGTGCCCCAGTTGCTCAGGGCGTCGGCGACGGCCTCGGCGGTGGCGTGGGTGTCCTGGAAACCACCGGCGCCGGTGCACGCGTTGGCGCCGCCGGAGTTGAGGATCACCGCGCGCAGGCTGCCGGACTTCAGCACCTGCTGGGACCACAGGACGGGGGCGGCCTTGACCTTGTTGGTGGTGAACACACCGGCGGCGGTGAGTTCGGGGCCCTCGTTGACCACGAGCGCGAGGTCCTGTCTGCCCGAGACCTTGATGCCGGCGGGGATGCCGGCGGCCCGGAAGCCGGCGGGACTGGTGACACCCTGGGTGCGGATCAGGCGTCCCCCGGCGATCTCGGTGGCGCCGGTGTAGACGTCGTCTGCGTACTTGTTCTCGGTCACGGAGCCACTCCCACGGTGGACAGGCCGGCGGTCTCGGGCAGGCCGAGTGCCAGGTTCATCGATTGCACGGCGGCACCGGCGGTGCCCTTGGTGAGGTTGTCGAGCGCGGCGACGACGATGAGCAGTCCGGCGTCGGTGTCGACGGTGACGGCGATCTGGACGGCGTTCGAGCCGACCACCGCGCCGGTGGCCGGTAGTGCGCCTTCCGGCAGCAGCTGCACGAACGGTTCGTCGGCGTAGGCCTTCTCGTAGACGGCGCGGGCCTCGGCGGCGGTCACCGTGGTCGGTGCGGTGCAGGTCGCGAGGATGCCGCGCGGCATGGGCGCGAGGATCGGGGTGAACGAGACCTTCACGTCGGTGTCGGCAAGAGCGGAGAGGTTCTGCTTGATCTCCGGGGTGTGCCGGTGGGCGCCGCCGACGCTGTAGGCGCGGACCGAGCCCATGACCTCGGAGCCGAGCAGGTCGACCTTCGGGGACTTCCCGGCGCCGGAGGTGCCGGAGACGGCCACGACGTTCACGACGGGTTCGACGATGCCGGCGGCGACGGCCGGTGCGAGTGCGAGCAAGGCGGAGGTCGGGTAGCAACCGGGGACCGCGATGCGGGTGGCGCCGACGAGGGCGTCGCGCTTGCCGGGCAGCTCGGGCATGCCGTAGGGCCAGGTGCCGGCGTGGTCGCTGCCGTACCAGCGCTGCCAGTCGGCGGCGTTCTCGAGCCGGAAGTCGGCGCCACAGTCGATGACGACGGTCGTCTCGGGCAGCTGCTCGGCGATCACGGCGGAGTGGCCGTGCGGCAGGCCGAGGAAGACGACGTCGTGCCCGAGCAGGGTGTCGATGTCGGTGGCGCCGAGCACGCGGTCGGCGAGCGGCAGCAGATGGGGATGGAACTCGCGCAGGGTGGCGCCCGCGTTACCCCCGGCGGTGAGCGCGCCGATGACGAGCGAGCCGTCCTGGTAGGCGGGGTGGCCGAGGAGCAGGCGCAGGATCTCGCCGCCCGCGTAGCCGCTGGCGCCGGCCACGGCGACCCGTAGCGGCGACTCGGAGGTGGCGGTGAAGTCCGGTGAAGTACCCATACGAATGATTATGCACCCTCATGCAAATCATTTCATAGGGGGTGTCCCTTTCGGAGGATTCACTCCGACCGCAACGACCGCCGGATCTCCGCGAGCCGGTCGGCAGCGGCCGCCTTGCGCTCCTCGTACTGCTCCTCGAGCGTGCGACCCGCACCCGTCGCGTGCGCGAGTTCCTCCGCGCCGAGCGCGGTCGCCGAACGCTGTTCGATCTTCTCACGCACCGATTCGAAGGTCGGCACCCCGTCCGCGGTGTATCCGGTGATCTCCTCGATCGTCGGTGCGCGGACCGGGCCGTCGACGGATCCGGTGTCGACGACACCCGGTTCGACGATCTCGGCGTCGTGGACCTGAGCGTCGTGGACCTCTTCCTCGCGTGGGGTCACGTCGGGATCGGGGCTCGGCTCCGGGTCGATCGGCGGCACGTCCGGGATATCCGGGGCCGGGGGAATATCCGGCACCGTCGGCGTCTCCGGCCCGGCCGGGGTCACGTCGGGGACGGGCTGCTCCGGCTTGTCGGGCTCCTCGGGAGACGGCACCCGGCCGGCTTCGTCCTTGCTCATGCCTCCAGGCTACGTCGCCCGGCTGCCACTGAGTCCTCTTCGGCGCGAGCCAGCAGATACGCCTCGAGGGCCTCCCGGCTCGTGTACCGCAGGGGCACACCGAGTTCCTCACGCAACCGCCGGTTGTCGAGCACTGGACGGTACTGCAGGAAGGCGACCCGCTCCGGGCCGTGCTCGGTCGATCCCAACGCGCGCCCGATCCTCAGGGCGAACTTCAGGACCGCGGCGGGCACCGTGAGGGATTTGCGGTTTGTCATCGCGGCGATCTCGGGCACGGTGACCGTCGAGGTGCCGTGGGCGGGCGCCGACCTGGGGAAGCTGCCCGGCGTTGCGTCGATCCGCACCCATGTGGTCTCGGAGTGGTTCACCGAGGGCGGGGCGTGGCGGCTGAACGCGCTCGGTCCGGGAGAGCGAGGGGAACTGACGTCGGGCTCCCGGCGGGTGGGTGAGCGGCGCGGACGCACGACGATCTCCGCCACCGATCGCGCGACCCTGTCGGCGCTCGCGGTCGACGGCCGCACCCCGATGCGCACCCTCGCGGAGATCGCCGGGCACATCCTCGACCGGGCGGTCCGCAAGGTCACCACGGTCCCGCCCGAGGTGTGGCTGCCGGGCGGGGACGCGGGCGGCTCAGGCGCGCAGTTCGGCACCGACCGCGGTGGCCGCGGCGGCCACCGCTGCCTCGCGGGCGGCGCTGGCCTCGTCCTCGGTGAGGGTGCGATCGAGGGCGCGGAAGCGCAGCGCGAACGCGAGGGACTTGCGGTTCTCCCCCAGCTGGGCGCCCTGATAGACGTCGAACAGACGGATGTCCTCGAGCAGCTCGCCGCCACCCGAGCGCAGGGCGCTCTCGACGTCGGCGGCCGGCACATTCGCGTCGACCACGACCGCGACGTCCTGCAGGACCGCCGGGAACGGCGAGACCACCGGCGCCGGAAGCGATTCCACGATCGGTAACGCGTCGAGGTCGAGTTCGAAGGCGCACGTGCGTGCGGGCAGACCGGCCCGTTCGATCACCGCGGGATGCAGTTCACCGGCGTGGCCGACGACGACCCCGTCGACAAGCAGTTCGGCGCAGCGGCCGGGATGCCAGGGCAGGTACTGCGCGGCGCGGCGCTCGAGGCGCACCCCGGCGGCACGTGCCACGGTCTCCGCGGCGGCGAAGGCATCGAAGGCATCGGCGGCGCGTCCCGTGCCCCACGGCCCGGCCGGTTCGCGCAAACCGGCGAGCACACCACCGACGTGGACCGGCTGCTTCGGCAGCGACCCTTCGAGCAGGGCGATCTCGTCGTCGGTGGGACGACGGTCGACCGGGAGCGCGTCGACCGGCTTGGTCTCGGAAGTGGGATGCACGACCTGCGCGATTGCGTAGAGCGACAGGTCGCGCTGGCCGCGCGAGACGTTGCGGCCGAGGATCTCGAGCAGGCCCGGCAGCAGCGTGGTGGCCAGCTCCGGACGATCGGCTTCGAGGGGGTTGAGCACCTTGGTGGTCACCCGGCGCGGGTCGTCGGCGTCGAGCTTCCAGGTATCGAACACGCCGGCCGGCAGGAACACCGGAGCCAGGACCTCGACATAGCCGTCGTGGGCGAGCGCGCGGGAGACGGCGCGGCGGCGCTTCTGCGTGGCCGTGAGACCGCGGCCGGCGGGAGCGGTGGGCAGCACCGACGGGATCTGCTCGAGGCCTTCGAGGCGCAGCACCTCCTCGACCAGGTCGGCAGGCTGACGCAGGTCGGGGCGCCAGGTCGGCGGGGTGACGACGAGCTGGCCGTGGCCGTCCTCGCCGACACCGACCTCGACCGCGCATCCGATCTGCGTGAGACGGCGGGCAGCGGTGCCGTTCGGGTAGCTCACCCCGGCCATGCGGTCGGGCAGGTCGATGTCCATGCGGATCGTCGGACTCTCGGTGGGCACGACGATGTCGGTGAGGGTCGACTCCACGCGGCCGCCGGCGATCTCGACGAGCAGGCTCGCAGCCCGGTCGAGCGCGGCGCGGGCCAGGGCCGGATCGACGGTGCGCTCGAAACGCTTGCCGGCCTCGCTGCTGACCTTGTGCCGACGGTTGCCGCGGAAGACGGCGAGCGGATCCCAGACGGCGGCCTCGAGCAGCACGTCGGTGGTGCTGTCGCCGACCTCGGTGGTCGCGCCGCCCATGATGCCGGCGAGGGAGATCACCCCGGAGTCGTCGGTGATGACGACGTCCTCCGGATCGAGATCGCGCTCGACACCGTCGAGGGTGGTGAGCTTCTCCCCTGCCCGGGCGCGTCGCACGACCAGCTCACCCTGCAGGCTGGCGGCGTCGAAGGCGTGCAGCGGCTGGCCGAGTTCGAGCATGACGTAGCTGGTCACGTCGACGGCCGGGGAGATCGGGCGGACACCGGCGGTGTGCAGGCGGCGCTGCATCCACCACGGGGTGACGGCCTTCGGGTCGATGCCGGTGACGCGGCGTGCGGCAAACCGGGTGGCCTTCGTCTCGGACTCGAGCCGGATCGGGTAGGCCTCCCCGCCGTCGGACGGCAGTGCCGGCACGGCCGCGGGATCGGCGAATTCGAGGTCGAAGCCGCACGCGAGTTCGCGGGTGAGGCCGCGGACGGAGAAGCAGTATCCGCGGTCGGGGGTGATGTTCAGTTCGACGACGGTGTCGCCGAGACCGAGCAGATCGTTGGCGTCGGTGCCGGGTTCGGCCGTGCCGGGCTCGAGCACGAGGATGCCGGAGTGGTCCTTGCCGATGCCCAGCTCGGACAGCGAGCAGATCATGCCGTCGGAGATGTGCCCGTAGGTCTTGCGCGATGCGATGGCGAAGTCGCCGGGAAGCACGGCGCCGGGCAGGGCGGCGATGATGAGGTCGCCCTCGGCGAAGTTGCGGGCACCGCACACGATGCCGCGCGGTTCCTCCTCACCGACGTCAACCTTGCAGAAACGGATGGGCTTCTTGAATTCGGTGAGCTCGGTGATCTCCACGACCCGTCCGACGACGAGGTTGTCGATGCGGCCGAGGGTCTCGATGTCCTCGACCTCGAGTCCGACCCGGACGAATCCCGCGTCGAGTTCCTCGGCGGTGACGTTCCACTCCGGGGTGGCGCGCTGCAGGATCTCGGTCAGCCAGGACTGCGCTACTCGCACTTGTGCTCAGCTCTTTCGTTCGGTCGTCGGTCGGTGGAGTCGGTGTCGGGAGCGGGCTGTCAGCCCTGCACGCCGAACGGCAGGGTGAAGCGCACGTCGCCCTCGACGATGTCGCGCATGTCGGGGATGCCGTTGCGGAACTGCAGGGTGCGTTCGAGGCCCATTCCGAACGCGAACCCGGTGTACACGTCGGGGTCGATGCCCGAGGCCCGGAGCACATTGGGGTTGACCATGCCGCAGCCGCCCCACTCGACCCAGCCGGCGCCGCCCTTCTTGTTCGGGAACCACACGTCCACCTCGGCGGACGGTTCGGTGAACGGGAAGTAGTTCGGGCGCATCCGGGTGCGGGTCTCCGGCCCGAACAGCGCCCGCGCGAACGCGTCGAGGGTGCCGCGCAGGTGCGCCATGGTCAGGCCCTTGTCGACGGCGAGACCCTCGACCTGCGAGAAGACCGGGGTGTGGGTGGCGTCGAGTTCGTCGGTGCGGAAGGTGCGGCCGGGGCACACGACGTAGATCGGGATGTCGCGGTGCAGCATGGTGCGGACCTGCACGGGCGAGGTGTGGGTGCGCAGCACCTGCCGCGAACCCTCCGGGGCGATGTGGAAGGTGTCCTGCATCGTGCGCGCCGGATGGTCGGGCAGAAAGTTCAGGGCGTCGAAGTTGAAATGCTCGGTCTCGACCTCGGGGCCTTCGGCGACCTCCCAGCCCATCGCGACGAAGACGTCGGCGACCTCGTCGGAGATGATCGAGATCGGGTGGCGGGCGCCGAGCGCGCGGCGGGTCGCGGGAAGGGTGACGTCGACGGCTTCGGCGACGAGGACCGCGGCGTCGCGTTCGGCCTGCAGCACGGCCTTGCGGTCGTCGAAGGCGGCCTGCACGCTGGTGCGGTGGGCGTTGACCCGCTTGCCGGCGTCGGCGCGCTCGTTGCCGGGCAGCGAGCCGAGGGCGCGCTTGGCGAGGGAGATGGGCGCCTTGTCGCCGAGGTGGTCGATCTTCGACTGGGCGAGTTCGTCGAGGTCGGTCGCAGCGGCGAACGCGTCGATCGCGGACTTCTCGGCGGCGGTGAGCGCGTCCTCGGTCAGGGCGCTCGGATCGACTGCCGGCGGGGTCCCGCCCTCTTTCTTGGCCACGACCGGTGCATCTCCTTCTTCGGACGAACGGGTGATCTCGGTGGGTGCGGTCCGGGCCGGAGGCCGCGGCGCACCCGGGAAATCCTATGTGATGGGCCGAGCGGCCCGATGTTGCACCCGCGCGCTCGCATACAGGCAGATCGAGGCGGCGGTGGCGAGGTTGAGCGATTCGGCGCGTCCGCGGATGGGGATGCGGACGCGGTGGTCGGCGCGGGCGGCGACCTGCGGATCGAGTCCGTGGGCCTCGTTGCCGAACAGCCACGCGGTGGGCGCGGCGAGCAACTCGTCGGCGTCGTCGAGGTCGATCTCCCCGTCGGCGGCCGTCGCGAGGATCTGCACGCCGGCCTCGGCGAGCGTGGCCAGTACCCGGTCGGTGTCGCGTTCGCGCGCGACCGGCAGGTGGAAGATGCTGCCGGCCGAGGAGCGCACGCACTTGCCGTTGTGCGGGTCGACGCTGTCGCCGGCGAGGACCACGGCGTCGGCGCCGACGGCGTCGGAGACGCGGATGAGGGTGCCGGCGTTGCCGGGTTCGGCGACCGCGACGGGCACGGCGAGCAGCCGCGACCGCGGGGTCACCGCTTCGGCGAGCGGCACGTCGAGGGTGTCGCACACAGCGACGAGGCCGGGCGGGGTGACGGTGTCGGACAGCCGGGCGGCGGCCCGCTCGGTGACGATCCCCACGCGCACACCCTTGTGGCGTGCTTCGTCGACGACCGTCGCGTACCGGCCGGCGGCCGCCTCGGTGACGAATAGTTCGTGCACGCGTGCAGCGGCGAGCGCCTCGGTGACGGAGTTCTCACCCTCGGCGAGGAACCGCCCGGTCTTGCGACGCTCGGCGGCCCGGAGCAGTTTCACAGCAGAAACGACCCGTGGTGTGCGCTCGGTGAGCGTGTCCACGGGTCGTTCCTGGATGTTGTCGTAGCTCAGGGCAGCACTCAGGCAGCCGGAGCGTTGACGTCGGCCGGAAGGGCAGCCTTGGCGACGGCCACGAGGCCGGCGAAGGCTTCGGCGTCGGAGACGGCGAGCTCGGCGAGGATCTTGCGGTCCACCTCGACACCGGCGGCCTTAAGGCCCTGGATGAAGCGGTTGTAGGTGATGTCGTTGGCGCGGGCAGCAGCGTTGATGCGGCTGATCCACAGCTTGCGGAAATCACCCTTGCGGGCGCGACGGTCGCGGTAGGCGTAGGTCAGCGAGTGAAGCTGCTGCTCCTTGGCCTTGCGGTACAGACGCGAGCGCTGTCCGCGGTAGCCCTTCGAGGCCTCGAGAATCGAACGACGCTTCTTCTGGGCGTTGACGGCCCTCTTCACGCGTGCCACTGGTTATGTGTCCTGTCAGAGTTCGGGGGACGAACGAGGTGTCCCCGGATGGATCGGTCGGAGAGGCTCAGAGCCCGAGCATGCGCTTGACGCGCGGAGCGTCGGCATCGGCGACGACGGCCTTGCCGTCGAGGCGACGCGTCACCCGCGAGGACTTGTGCTCGAGCAGGTGGCGGCGACCCGCCTTCTGGCGCAGGACCTTTCCGCTACCGGACACCTTGAATCGCTTCGCGGTGCCGCTGTGGGTCTTCGACTTGGGCATGGAGTCCTCAGTTCTTGTCGTGTGCGTACATCGGTGCTCACGGACAGCACCGGATGTGCTGCCTGAGCGGGCTAGTTGCTCGGGGCGTCGCCCGTCCCGGGAGCCGGCGCGGACGGCGCGGACTCCGTGGTCGGGGCAGCGGAGGCTGCCGGGCGCGGTGCGGCCTGCGCCGGTGCGGCCTGCGCGGCTTCCTGAGCCTTCGCGCGGGTCTTCGCACCCTTGTGCGGGGCCAGCACCATGGTCATGTTCCGGCCGTCCTGCTTCGGACTGGTCTCGATGAAGCCGAGGTCGGCGACATCGGCGCCGAGGCGCTGCAGCAACCGGTATCCGAGTTCGGGGCGCGACTGCTCGCGGCCGCGGAACATGATCGTGACCTTGACCTTCGAACCGGCCTCGAGGAAGCGCACGACGTTGCGCTTCTTGGTCTCGTAGTCGTGGTCGTCGATCTTCGGACGGAGCTTCTGCTCCTTGATCACGGTCTGCTGCTGGTTCTTGCGCGATTCGCGCGCCTTCTGCGCGGCTTCGTACTTGAACTTGCCGTAGTCCATGATTTTGCAGACCGGCGGCCGGGCGTCGGGCGCCACCTCGACAAGGTCGAGGTCGGCTTCGATTGCCAGGCGGAGGGCATCTTCAACACGCACGATTCCGACCTGTTCACCGCCGGGTCCGACGAGCCGGACTTCGGGAACTCGGATGCGTTCGTTGATGCGGGTCTCAGCGCTGATGGGGCCTCCTAGGTAGAGCGGTGTGGTCGGTTTGACCGCACCGCAGCACGTGGCCCTACTCCTCGACAAGAAGACCCCGCTGTGGTGCCGAGGCTCCACGCGGGGTCCGATACCGACCGGTCGACGGCACCCAGCTCACGCTGCGTGATCCGCACCGCCCGATGCAGGGCGGACATCCGGGCTTCTACGCCCGGAGGACCGGACCTCTCAGCTGCATCGATGTGCCGCCAGAGGTGGGAGTCGGACTCCACTTTGCTGCCCACGGAGGATCACCGCGGGCGGTCGTGGGATCAAGTCTAACAAAAAGCCACGTCGACGACGAATCGGCGCGTCGGCGCCGCACCCGCACGGTCGGCGCCGAGCGGCGCGACCCTATGCTCGACGCTATGACGGATGCTCCCGAGACCCCCGATCAGGACGCTGCGGCGGAGGATGTGCGCGAACTCGCCGACATCCCGGCCGTCGAGGTGATCAGCCGCGCAGCCGTGATGCTCATGAGTTCGGCTGCCGAGAAGCTCGGTCTTGCCGACGAGGATCCCGACAGCAGCGCGCGACGTGACCTCGACGAGGCCCGCCGCGTGATTACCGCACTCGCCGGCCTGATCACCTCGTCGGTGGAATATCTCGGTCCGCACGCCGGCCCGCTGCGCGAAGGACTGCAGGCACTGCAGCGCGCCTTCCGCGAGGCGTCGGCGGTGCCCGACGAGCCCGGCAAGGGCCCGGGCGAGAAGTACACCGGCCCGGTCTACTGAGCCGAACCGGAGTCCCGCCCACTTCACGCTCCCCGGCTGCTTCACGAGCCACGAGATCGAGCCGCCCGCCTCTTCCGAGGCGGGCGGCTCGATTCGTCAGCTCGCGGCCGCCACCTTCTTCTTGGCGGTCTTCGCCTTCGTGGCCGACTTCGTAGCGGCAGTCTTGGTCGCGGTCGCCTTGGTCGCCTTCGTCGCGCGCTTGCGTACCGGCGCGGAAGCAGGTGCAGTGATCCGCCCGTCGAGGATCTCCGCAAGGAAGCGTCCGGTGTAGCTCTCCTCCACCGTGACCACCTCTTCCGGAGTGCCCTCCGCGACCACCGTGCCGCCACCGGAACCGCCCTCGGGACCCATGTCGATGATCCAGTCGGCGGTCTTGATGACATCGAGGTTGTGCTCGATGACGATCACGGTGTTGCCCTTGTCGACCAGACCGTTGATGACCCCGAGCAGCTTGCGGATGTCCTCGAAGTGCAGGCCCGTGGTGGGCTCGTCGAGGATGTACGCGGTGCGCCCGTTGGAACGCTTCTGCAGTTCGGCGGCGAGCTTGACGCGCTGCGCCTCACCGCCGGACAGGGTCGTCGCCGGCTGGCCCAGGCGCACGTAACCGAGACCGACCTCCGCCAGCGTGTTGAGGTAGCGGTGGATGGAGGTGACCGGCCGGAAGAACTCCGCCGCCTCCTCGATCGACATGTCGAGCACCTCGGCGATGGTCTTGCCCTTGTAATGCACCTCGAGCGTTTCGCGGTTGTAGCGGGCGCCGTGGCACACCTCGCACGGCACGTACACGTCGGGCAGGAAGTTCATCTCGATCTTCAACGTGCCGTCGCCCGAGCACGCCTCGCACCGCCCGCCCTTGACGTTGAACGAGAACCGACCCGGCTGGTAGCCGCGCACCTTCGCCTCGGTGGTGGATGCGAACAGGCTGCGGATCTTGTCGAATACACCCGTGTAGGTCGCGGGGTTCGAGCGCGGGGTGCGGCCGATCGGCGACTGGTCGACCTGCACGAGCTTGTCGAGCTGGTCGAGTCCGTTGATGCGGGTGTGCCGTCCGGGAACCTGCCGCGCGCCGTTGAGCTTGTTGGCCATCACCGTCGCGAGAATGTCGTTGACGAGTGTCGACTTCCCGGAGCCGGAGACACCGGTGACGCAGGTGAGGACGCCGAGTGGGAACGCCACGTCGATCTCGCGCAGATTGTTCTCGCGGGCGCCGACGACGGTGACCTGCCGGCCCTTGTCGATCGGCCGCCGGAGCGCGGGGATCTCGATCTCCTCGCGTCCGGACAGATAGGCGCCGGTGAGCGATTCCGGGTTGTCGAGCAGCTCCTTGTAAGTGCCGCTGTGGACGACCGTCCCGCCGTGCTCGCCCGCGCGCGGTCCGATGTCGACGACCCAGTCGGAGGCACGGACGGTGTCCTCGTCGTGCTCGACGACGATGAGCGTGTTGCCCAGATCGCGCAGTCGCGTGAGGGTGTCGATGAGACGACGGTTGTCGCGCTGATGCAGACCGATCGACGGCTCGTCGAGCACGTACAGAACGCCGACGAGACCGGATCCGATCTGCGTGGCGAGACGGATGCGCTGTGCCTCACCACCGGAGAGGGTGCCCGCGGCGCGCGAGAGGGTGAGGTAGTCGAGTCCGACGTCGAGCAGGAAGCCGAGCCGGGCCTGGATCTCCTTGAGGACCTGCCCAGCGATGGCGGCCTCGCGGGCGCCGAGGACGAGACCGTCGAGGAAGCGTGCGCACTCGGCGATCGACAGGTCGCTCACCTCGGCAATGGACATCGCACCGAAGTCGCCCGCGCTGACCGTCACGGCCAGAATCTCGGGACGAAGGCGGGCACCGGCGCAGGCCGGGCACGGGATCTCCCGCATGTAGCCCTCGTAACGTTCCTTCGCCTGCTCGGACTCGGACTGCTCGAGACGGCGGTGCAGGAACGGCATGACGCCCTCGAACTCGGCGTAGTACGAACGGACGCGGCCGTAGCGGTTCTTGTAGCGCACGTGCACCTGCTCGGTGCTGCCCTCCAGCACGGCCTTGCGCACCTTGACGGGCAGTTTCCGCCACGGGGTGTCGATGTCGAATTCGAGGGCGTCGGCCAGGCCGGACAGCAGTCGGCCGAAGTATTCGGCGCTCTGGCCCATCGACCAGGGCGCGATCGCGCCGTCGGCCAGGCTCAGATCCGGGTCGGGCACGACGAGATCGGGATCGACCTCCTTGCGCACACCGAGACCCGCACACTCGGGGCACGCACCGTAGGGCGAGTTGAAGGAGAACGACCGCGGCTCGAGTTCGTCGATCGACAGCGGGTGCGCGTTCGGGCACGCCAGGTTCTCGGAGAACCGACGCTCGCGATCGGGGGCATCCTCCTCACGATCGACGAAGTCGAGCACGACGACACCCTCGGCGAGCCGCAGCGCGGTCTCGATGGAGTCGGTGAGTCGCTGCTGCGCGCTGGGCTTGACGGCGAGGCGGTCGACGACGACCTCGATGTCGTGCTTCTCCTGTTTCTTCAGCTTCGGCGGATCGGACAGCGGGTGGACGACCCCGTCGACACGCACGCGGGAGTAGCCCTGGACGGTCAGCTGCTCGAAGAGGTCGACGAACTCGCCCTTGCGGGTGCGCACGACGGGCGCGAGGACCTGGAAACGGGCCCCGGCCTCCATCTCCAGCACCTGGTCGACGATCTGCTGCGGCGTCTGCCGGGAGATCTGCTCGCCACAGACCGGGCAGTGCGGAGTGCCGGCCCGGGCGTACAGCAGACGCAGGTAGTCGTAGACCTCGGTGATGGTGCCCACGGTGGACCGCGGGTTGCGGTTGGTGGATTTCTGGTCGATCGACACCGCAGGCGACAGGCCCTCGATGAAGTCGACGTCCGGCTTGTCCATCTGACCGAGGAACTGGCGGGCGTAGGCCGACAACGACTCGACGTAGCGCCGCTGCCCCTCGGCGAAGATGGTGTCGAACGCGAGGCTCGACTTGCCCGAACCCGACAGCCCGGTGAACACGATCAGACTGTCGCGCGGCAGGTCCAGGTCGACACCACGCAGGTTGTGTTCCCGGGCTCCACGCACGATCAGGCGGTCTGCCACGCCACATCCTTCCTGTAGACAAGGCCGGAATTCGGCCCTCAGCCATGGTAGGCGCGGGTACCGACACGTTTCCGTGACGAACAACCGCGCGCCTCAGGCTCACGCGCGCGCACCCGAAGGTAGGTTTGGCTGCATGACGCAGCAGCCCGTGATCATCGAAGACACCTACACCGGCGACGTCACTCCCGGCGGACCCGCGCAACGCCGAAGGATTCCCGGAGCGAGCATCGTCAAACTTGCCGTCGGCGAGATGAACAACAACACCTATCTCGTCACCGACGACGCCACCGGCAAGTCCGTCTTCATCGACGCCGCAAACGAACCCGACCGTCTCGTGCGATTCCTCCGCGACAACGCGCCGGAGCTCGAGCTCATCGTCACCACCCATCAGCACTGGGATCACTGGCAGGGTCTCGAGCGGGTCGCCGCGGAGACCGGTGTGCCTACCGCCGCACACGAACTCGACGCCGATCCCCTGCCGGTGACGCCCGACCGGATCCTGGCCGAGGGCGACACCGTGCAGATCGGTGAGCTGAATCTCGAGGTGATCCACCTCTCAGGACACACTCCGGGGTCGGTTGCGTTGGTCCTCACGGAACGGGGCACGGGTCGTACGCACATCTTCACCGGCGATTCACTGTTCCCCGGCGGCGTCGGCAAGACCCCGAACGACGACGCCTTCCGATCGCTCCTCGGCGACGTCGAGTCCAAGATCTTCGACCGCTTCGACGACGAGACGATCTTCTACCCCGGACACGGCAAGGACTCGACCCTCGGAGCCGAACGTCCGCATCTCGGCGAGTGGCGCGAGCGGGGCTGGTGACGGTCCGTCTCGGTCCGCCTCGGGCCGGACGGCACTCGGTACGAGGCCTAGCCTGCGACGGCCGGATCTGTGACACCCGAGCGTGCTCGCACGACGTCTAGTCGGGGGCACCGTCCCTGTCGGCCGACCCTTCGCCCTTGCCCGCTCCGGCAGGCTCGTCCCTCGAGCGCTCGCCCGCCATATCTGCGAAGGCCGTTCCCGAGACCATCCCGTTCGTGCCCGGCACGACCGTGGTCGGCCGCGCTCCCGGTTCGTACATGCGGTCGATCTCCTCGGCCTTCTCCCTCGCCTGCCGTTTCTCTTCGTCGTCGAGCCGATCCCAGCGGGTCGGATTCTCCGCGTCGGTCATGTCCGGGCCCCCTTCCAGCACGCGGCAACGACCCGAGCGGGCCGCTTGTGCTGCGTCCGTTCCAGCGTGCGCCCCGTCGCAGAGGCGCGGAGGCCGAACGAGGATCGGAGTTCGCCGGAATCCTCCTGTGCTCCACTGCCGCGAGTACGCTCGAAAACCGGACGAGCTCGCACGAGCACGGAGGCCTGACACTGTGGCGGATCTCGTACTGGGGCCGGTGCTCAGGCACATCGGCGATACGGACGCCACGATCTGGGTGGAGACGTCCGAGCCGTGCACGGTGCATGTGCTCGGCAGTTCCGAACACACGTGGACCGTCGCGGGGCACCATTACGCGCTCGTCACCGTCCGAGACCTCGAACCCGGATCGGTGACGCCCTACGAGGTGGATCTCGACGGCCGGGTCGTGTGGCCACCCGTCGGTGTTGCATCGCCGCTGATCAGGACCGCGGAAGACGACCCCGAGGATTTAGTGCTCGCCTTCGGGTCGTGCCGGGTGGCCTCGGAGAGCGCGGAACCGACAGCCGTCCTCGGAAAGGACGCTCTCGTCGCCTACGCGCAGCGCATGCGTTCCCTACCGGTCGACGAATGGCCCGACGCGCTGTTGCTGCTGGGAGATCAGGTCTACGCCGACGAGCTGTCGGAGGAGATGAAGCGACGGGTCGGTGAGCGTCACGATCTGTCGGAACCGCCCGGAGCCCAGGTACGCGACTTCGAGGAGTACACCTGGCTGTACAGCCGGTCGTGGTCCGAGGACAACGTCCGATGGCTGTTGTCGAACGTGCCGACCTCGATGATCTTCGACGATCACGACGTGCACGACGACTGGAACACCTCCTATTCGTGGCGCAGGGAGATGGAGGCCTCCGCGTGGTGGGAGGAACGCATCGTCGGGGCGTTGGCGTCGTACTGGATCTATCAGCATCTCGGTAACCTCGCTCCCTCGGAGCTGGACGAGGACCCGCTCTACGACCGGGTGCGGAACTGTGCCGGGGACGCCGAACCGATCTTGCGTGCGTTCGCGTCCGGCGCCGACGAGGAAGCCGACGGCAGTCCGGGAGTGCGATGGTCGTATCGCCGCGATTTCGGACCGGTGCGTCTGCTGGTGATCGATTCGCGGTGCGGGCGGGTGCTCGCGCCCGACCGGCGCGACATGGTGTCCGATCCGGAGTTCGACTGGATCGAGGAGCAGACCGACGGCGACTACGACCACCTCCTGATCGGCACGTCGCTGCCGTGGCTCCTCCCCCGCACGATGCACGACCTCGAGGCGTGGGACGAGAAGCTCGCGTCCGGTGTACGCGGTGACCGATGGGCGCGGTGGGCCGAGAAGCTCCGGCGCGCCGCCGATCTCGAACACTGGGCGGCCTTCCGCGATTCGTTCGAGCGACTCGCCCGTTTGTTGCTGGATGTCGCTGCCGGGCGTCGCGCCGAAACATCCGGCTGCGCGCCCGCGACAATCTGTGTCCTTTCGGGCGACGTGCACCATGCCTACGCCGCCCGCGTCCGATTCGCGACGCCGACCGCCGGCACGGTGTACCAACTGACTTGTTCGCCCCTGCACAACCACGTCCCCGCAGCTGTCCGGGTCGCCTTCCGCGCCGCATGGGGACGCAAGGCGGAGCGCGTCGTGCGGTTGCTGCTCGGTCCGGTGACGGCCGTTCCCGAGACGTCGTTCTCGTGGTCGAAGATGGCAGGTCCGAGCTTCGGGAACCAGATCGCCACCCTGCGGACGCGAGGACGCGTCGCGCACCTGACCATCGAGCGCAGCGTCGACACCGCCTCGGGTCCGCACCTGTTCGAGACCGTCACGGATCTGCCGCTCACTACTGAGGATCGGCCGCCTGAGATTCCGACGTCCCGCGCGGCGAGTCGGCCGTCGAGGTGATGTCGGGGGCGCTCGTCGACGACGAAATTCGGGTTTTTTTCGAGTTTCCGTATGGCCCGAAATATCGTTTCATACCCTTCGGCCCTGCTTCGTGCATATTCCCGTGACGCTTGGGGTACCTGTGTCAGGGTTTGGAAACACAGCCGACCACGGGAGGAACCACATGCTCGTCCGGAGAATTGCGCGGCCCATGCTCGCGTCCATCTTCATCGCCGGGGGTATCGACGCCCTGCGGAAGCCCGAGCCGAAAGCAGGTGCCGCGCAGCCCGGGCTCGATCAGGCTGTGAACGCCTTGCCGGCGTCGATCACCGACCGGCTTCCCAGCAATCCCGAGACTCTCGTCCAGATCAACGCCGCAGTGCAGATCGGCGCCGGGACCCTGTTCGCTCTCGGGAAAGCACCTCGTCTGTCCGCTCTCGCGCTGATCGGCAGCCTCGTGCCGACGACCGTCGCGGGCCATGACTTCTGGAACGTCGAGGACCCCGAGGCCCGCGCCCAGCAGCGCACCCAGCTCATCAAGAACGTGAGCCTGATCGGCGGTCTGCTCATCGCCGCCGTGGACACCGAGGGCAAGCCGTCGCTGGGCTGGCGGAGCCGTCGCGCCGCGCGTGCCGCGCAGAAGTCGGTGGCCGCTGCACTGCCGGGCCATTCCTCGGACGGTCACACGGCCGAAACGCTGCACACCGTCGCCGAGCGGGTCAAGACGCTGACGGAGGAAGCCGGCGAGCAGGGTGGACACATCCTCGAGATCGCCAAGGAACGTGCACCCGAACTCGCAGAGGCCGCACGCGAGCGGAGCAGCGGACTGCTCGAGGTCGCCCGCGACCGCGGCCCGGTGCTGACCGAACGGGCGCGCGATCGCAGCGCCGAGATCCTCGGTGTCGCGCGTGAGCGCGCCCCCGAACTCGCCGAGGGCGCCCGTGAACGCGGCACCGAACTGCTCGGGCTGGCGCGCGAGCGCACCCCTGAGCTCGCCGACGTCGCCCGCAAGCGTGGCTCGAAGCTGTGGGACACCACGGTCGATCGCAGCTCGGAATGGGCGAAGCTCGCCGAGGAGCAGTCCGCGATCCTGAACGCTCGGGCTCACGTCGCCGCGGAGAAGGCCCGTCTGCGTGCCGAGGCCGCGCGCAAGCAGGGCACGAAGGCGGAGAAGAAGCTCGCGAAGAACCTGAAGGCGCTCGAGAAGAGCATCGAGAAGAAGAAGTAGTCCGGTACGGCACCGTGGTGCGGGCGTGCGAGGGCATCGCACGCCCGCACTGCTGTGATCAGGCTTTCTGCCCGTTTTCCTCCTGCGGCGACTAGACTTCTCGGGCACTTTCGTCGACGCGTCACCCCTGCGGCGGCGAGCGATCTCGTCCTGTCTATCCCCGAGGAGTCCCTGTGCCGGTTGATGGCGCGTCCCATCCGGAGCTCGATCGCGAGCAGGCCTACGTGGCGATGCTCTACACGCATCTCGACGGTCTGCGCGACTACGCGAAGACCCGGCTGGCCCGCGTGCTGCGCGAGACCGGAGGCACCCCCCAGGCGCGCAGCGAACGCGAGTCGTACACCCACATGTACACCGAGGACATCGCGAAGTACGACGCCGCCGAGCACGGCTTGTGCTTCGGCCGCATCGATGTGAGGGACGACGGGACGGACACCTCCGGCCCCGTGACGGAGGACGGCGCGGAGACCCGCTACATCGGCCGCCTCGGCATCCTCGACGAGGACAACGACTACGAGTCGCTGCTGCTCGACTGGCGCGCACCCCAGGCCCGCCCGTTCTACCTCGCGACCCCCGCCGCTCCGGACGGTGTCGTGCTGCGCCGCCACATCCGCAGCCGCGGCCGCTCCGTCACCGCACTGCACGACGAGTACCTCGACCTCGACGCCGCGCTCGAGCACGCCGACACCCCACCGGCCGGTGGCGTGGCCGGAGAATCGGCGCTGCTCGCCGCTCTGAACGCCGCGCGTACCGGGCAGATGCACGACATCGTGGCGACGATCCAGGCCGAGCAGGACGCGGTCATCCGGTCCGAGCATCGCAGTGTGCTCGTCGTCCAGGGCGGTCCGGGCACCGGCAAGACCGCGGTCGCGCTGCACCGCGCGGCCTACCTGCTCTACACCTACCGCAAGCAACTGGCCAAGAGCGGCGTGCTGATCGTGGGTCCGAACAGCCGCTTCCTCGACTACATCGGTCAGGTGCTGCCCTCGCTCGGTGAGACCGGCGTGCTGCTGTCGACGGTCGGGGATCTGTATCCGGGGGTCACGCCGACGATCGAGGACGATCCGATGGCCGGCGAACTGAAGGGCTCCCTGGACATGGTGAAGGTGCTCGAGAAGGCGGTCCGCGACCGGCAGGAGGTGCCCCGATCCCCCGTGCAGCTGAGTTTCGACACCTACGCGCTCACCCTCGACCGCACGATCGTGACCCGTGCGCGGGGTCGCGCCCGGTCGTCCCGTCGGCCGCACAACCTGGCCCGGCCGATCTTCGTGAACGGTGTGATCGATGCCCTCGCCGACCAGTTGGCCGGGATCATCGGATCGAACCCGCTCGGTGGCGCGAACCTGTTGAGCCGGGAGGACATCCACGACATCCGGTCCGAGATGCGTTCGGATCCCGACATCGTCGGTGCGATCGACGCGCTGTGGCCGGAACTGTCCCCGCAGCAGGTGCTCTCGGATCTGCTGGCCTCCCGCGACCGGATCGCGTCGGCGGCTCCGGCCCTGACCGACGAGCAGATCGATGCGCTGCACCGTCCCGATGCATCGGGACACTTCAGCGCCGCCGACGCTCCACTGCTCGACGAGCTCGCCGAACTGCTCGGGGTGGACGACGCCGCCGAACGCGAACGCGCGAAGCGGCGCTGGCGCAAGCAGATCGCCGACGCGCAGGGCGCACTCGACATCCTCACCGGTTCGGCACCGCAGGATCTCGAGGACGACCTCGATCCCGAACTGCTCATGGCGTACGACCTGATCGACGCCACCCAGCTCGCCGAACGGCAGAACCACCGTCGTCACGAGACCACGGCGGAGCGGGCGGCCGGCGATCGCACCTGGACGTACGGTCATGTGATCGTCGACGAGGCGCAGGAGTTGTCGGCGATGGCGTGGCGAACGATCATGCGCCGCATCCCGAATCGCTGGATGACCCTGGTGGGCGACACCGCGCAGACCGGGGATCCGGCGGGAACCGAGTCGTGGCAGCAGATTCTCGAACCGTATGTCGCGAACCGGTGGAAGAAGACCGAACTGACGGTCAACTACCGCACGCCGGCGGAGATCATGCGGATCGCGCACGCGGTGCTCGCGGAGATCGATCCCGACCAGGTGCCGCCGCAGTCGGTGCGCGAGTCCGGTTTCGAGCCGTGGTCGCAGCACGTCGAGGCGGACGCGGTGCTCGCCACCGTGCAGGCAGCTCTCGAGGCGGAGACCGGCCCGGGTACGACTGCCGTGCTCGCCCCGGCGCGACTCGTGGGTGCGTGGGAGCACCTCGCGTCCGAGTCGGTCACGGTCGCGACCGTCAAGGAGGTCAAGGGACTCGAGTTCGACGCGGTGCTGCTCGTCGAACCTGCGGAGATTCTCACCGATTCCTCACGCGGGATGAACGACCTGTACGTGGCATTGACCCGCGCCACCCAGCGTCTCGGGGTGGTGCACTCGGAGGCGTTGCCGGAGGTGCTGGCCGGTATCGCCGGACCGACACGCTGCTGAACCGACACGGTTCGGCCGACACCGCCGAGCGGACCCCGGGACCGGCCACCGGACGGTACCGTCCTTCGGGGCAAGGAGATGGGACGGATCATCCGCGGAGGGAACGAACACGTGGCCTATCGGGCAGCGCACCACCGGATACGTCGAGCGGGGTGCGCTGCGATCGCGGCGCTGAGCGGGTTCTTCGTCTCCGCCGCGTGCGGATCGGTCACGCCGACCCAGGACGAGGCGCAGGCCACGACGTCCACGACGTCGGTATCCCCTACCTCGTCGACGCCGCCCGACGCGCGTTTTCTGCGGGTGAAGGAGGCACTGGAGGCGTCCGGTCTGGTCGCCGACGTCACGGACGACACGGTGCTTGCGGTGGTGCGAGGGGTGTGCGACCAGTTGCGCGCGGGCGTGCCGGAGCACGACGTCCTCGTCACGCTCCGGCCGATCGCCGCCTACGCCGCGGGCGCCTCGGGTTCGCGCATGTCGGCGGACGACGCCGCCGCGCGCTATCTCGAAACCGCCCGCGAGGAGTACTGCTGATCCGTCAGCGGACCGTGTGCACTACCAGCACGTCGCACAGGGCCTTGCGGGCGACGTCCGAGGGGACGGAGCCGAGCAGCCGCCCGGTCAGCGTGTTGAGGCCGCGATTGCCGATGACGATGAGATCGGCTTCGACCTCCTCGACGAGCGTGAGGAGCGATTCGACAGGTGCACCGACGATGGGCCGCTCGGTGATCTTGCGGGCGCCGGCGACGGTTGCCTTCTCCCGTGCGGTGCGCAGGATCTCGTAGGTCGGTGCCGAGCCGGTGACCTGGTACGCCTCGTCGCGCAGCGCGTCGGCGGCCTGTGCGGTGTCCTTGGGGTCGGCCGGGTAGTAGGCGCAGGCGATCACCAGTTGGGCGCCCGCGTCGCCGGCCAGAGCAGCTGCCTTCTCCACGGCCCGATACGACGATTCGGAACCATCGGTTCCGACGACTATGGTCCGGTAGGCGCTCATTCATCCTCCATCGAGTGTGTGGTCCATCGACGCGGGCCGCCGATGCCGTCGTCGACGGAGGACACGCACGCTCCCCCGCCATACGCTGCGTCGACAGTAGCGGGATGGGCGGCCCGGGTGGGAGGTTTGGGTCTCATCCCACAATCAGGTTTGATGTTACCGCGCGTCACCGTAACGCGGGCCGAACAGGCCGGCAGGGAATACCTCGGCGTCGACGAAGGCGTCGCGCCACGGCAACGCGAGGTCGAGCAAACGTTCCACCCCCTCCTCACCGAGCGCAGTCCACGGCGCGACCGCCAGGTCGTCGGTGAGATCCTCGACGAGTTCGCGGACCTCGAAGCCCTCACCGGTGAGCTCGCCGCGCTTGTCGAGCAGGCCGCGCCCGCGCAATCCCTTCTCGGCGTCCGCCCACTCGTCCCGCGACCAGCCCCGCAGCTTCCGGGCCGGATCAGTGGCGAACCCGATACCGGTCGCCGTGTGGGTGACGAGCGCATCGAGCCCCGAAAGCCCTGCCGTCTGCAGGGCCGCGATATGACCGTCGCCGCGATACTCGCGCAGCAGGGTCAGGGCGTGCCACAGGCGCAGGTGCGCCTCCTCGGGCCAGGGCAGATCGGCGTAGGCGGCGTAGAGCGGGCGACCGTCCGGGCCGGGAATCGCCCGCGCCGCGGTGGCCGCGAGGTCCGCCGCCTCGTTCATCTCCGCGGAGCCGAGTACGTCCTGCCCGAGGACCCGTCGATGGAGTGCGTCCAAAGCCCGCAACCGCGCCGCGATGATCGTGGCCGGCTCGGCCGTCTCCCACACTGCCGGGACGGCCGATGCCACCAGGCGGGGCGAGAAGCTGCAGAACGTCGCGGTCACGACCCCGGGGCCGACGGCACCCAGGGGTGCCGCGCGTCCACCGAAGTACTGCGCAGCCGGTCCGTCGACACCGAGCGCGGCGAGTTCACCCGCGATGTCCGGCGCGAAGTAGACGACCGAGTGCAGCAGCTCGAGTGCGCGGGCAGCACGCCCGGCGGAAGAGGGATCCATGGGAGTGGACCCTACCGAGTCGCCGGCGCCGATCGGGCCGGGCGACTACTTCAGACCCGCGGCGTCCATCCCGCGCAGTTCCTTCTTCAGATCGGAGATCTCGTCGCGAAGCCGTGCGGCCAACTCGAACTGCAGGTCGCGGGCGGCCTGCATCATCTGGTCGGTGAGCTGCTGCACGAGATCGGCGAGCTCGGCGCGCGGCATCGTCGAGGTGTCGCGACCTTCCACCACACCGGAGCTGACGGCCCGTCCGGACTCGCCCTGGGCTCGGCGACCACGCGAAGCGTTGCGGCCGGAGCCGCCCACCTCGACGGCCTCGGTGTCCTCGGCCTCCTGATAGACCTGGTCGAGGATGTCGGCGATCTTCTTGCGCAGCGGTTTCGGATCGAGACCGTGTTCGGTGTTGTAGGCGATCTGCTTCTCGCGCCGCCGTTCGGTCTCCTCGATGGCCCGCGCCATCGAGTCGGTGATCTTGTCGGCGTACATGTGCACTTCGCCCGAGACGTTGCGGGCCGCGCGGCCGATGGTCTGGATCAGCGAGGTCGTCGACCGTAGGAAGCCTTCCTTGTCGGCGTCGAGGATCGCCACCAACGACACCTCGGGGAGGTCGAGACCCTCGCGGAGCAGGTTGATGCCGACGAGCACGTCGTATTCGCCCAGGCGCAGTTGTCGCAGCAGTTCGACGCGGCGCAGGGTGTCGATGTCGGAGTGCAGATAGCGCACCCGGATACCGAGTTCGAGCAGGTAGTCGGTGAGGTCCTCGGCCATCTTCTTGGTGAGGGTGGTGACGAGGACGCGTTCGTCGCGCTCGGCACGTTCGCGGATCTCGTGCACGAGATCGTCGATCTGCCCCTTGGTGGGCTTGACGACGACCTGCGGGTCGACGAGGCCGGTGGGGCGGATGACCTGCTCGACGAACTCGCCGCCGGTCTGTCCGAGCTCGTACGGGCCGGGGGTGGCCGACAGGTAGACCGTCTGCCCGATGCGGGCGGCGAACTCCTCCCAGGTCAGTGGCCGGTTGTCGACCGCCGACGGGAGACGGAAACCGAAGTCGACGAGGTTGCGCTTGCGCGACATGTCGCCCTCGTACATCGCGCCGATCTGCGGCACGGTGACGTGCGACTCGTCGATGACCAGTAGGAAGTCCTCCGGGAAGTAGTCGATGAGCGTCGCCGGCGCGGACCCGGCGGGTCGTCCGTCGATGTGGCGGGAGTAGTTCTCGATGCCGGAGCAGAAGCCGACCTGCCGGATCATCTCGATGTCGTACTGGGTGCGCATGCGCAGACGCTGCGCCTCGAGCAGCTTGCCGCGGTTCTCCAGATCGGCCAGGCGCTCCTCGAGCTCGGCCTCGATGCTCGCGACGGCGCGTTCCATGCGCTCGGGACCGGCGACGTAGTGGGTGGCCGGGAAGATGCGCAGGGAGTCGACCTTGCGCACGACGTCGCCGGTGAGCGGGTGCAGGTAGTACAGCGCGTCGATCTCGTCGCCGAAGAACTCGATCCGCACGGCGAGTTCCTCGTAGGCGGGGATGATGTCGACGGTGTCGCCCTTGACGCGGAACGATCCGCGGGTGAACGCCATGTCGTTGCGGGCGTACTGGACGTCGACGAGCAGGCGCAGCAGCGCGTCACGCGGCACCTCCACACCGACCTCGAGCTGGATGGACCGGTCGAGATAGGACTGCGGGGTACCGAGACCGTAGATGCACGAGACGGACGCGACCACCACGACGTCGCGGCGGGACAGCAGCGACGAGGTGGCGGAGTGCCGCAGCCGCTCGACGTCGTCGTTGATCGACGAGTCCTTCTCGATGTAGGTGTCGGTCTGCGCGATGTACGCCTCGGGCTGGTAGTAATCGTAGTACGAGACGAAGTACTCGACTGCGTTGTTGGGCAACATGTCTCGCAGCTCGTTGGCGAGCTGCGCGGCCAGAGTCTTGTTGGGCGCCATCACGAGGGTGGGTCGCTGGACGCGTTCGATGAGCCACGCGGTGGTGGCGGACTTGCCGGTACCGGTGGCACCGAGCAGGACGACGTCCTTCTCCCCCGCCCTCAGCCGGCGCTCGAGCTCGTCGATGGCGGCCGGCTGATCGCCGGCCGGTTCGTACTCGCTGACGACCTCGAAACGGGCCTCGGTGCGCTCGATCTCACCCACCGGCCGGAACTCGGAGTGTGCGACGACGGGATGCTCACTTGCGAACGCCATGGAATCCAGAGTAAGCGCTCCCACCGACACGCATCGCGGTCCTGCGTGCGGCGCGGTTCGCACGCTAGCGTGCATCCCGTGTCCGCGACCCCGCATCCCGTGAAGACCGAGATCTTCGACGTCGCCACGAAGACCAACATCGACCCCAAGGGCTTCGCGCGGGCGGTCGACGAGTACCGCGTCGAGGAGTGGGGGCTGTACATGGCGCGATCGTCCGACCACCCGCAGTTCCACTATCTCGAATCGTGGTTGCTGCCGGACCTGCGTCTGCGGGCCTCGATCTTCCATTTCACGCCGGGCAACGAACGCGACCAGGACCGCTACGTCGACGTCGGTGAGTTTCGGCGCGAGGGCGACGTCTGGTACTCCCGCGACCACTATCTCGACCTGATCGTCCGCACGGGCCGCGACACGACGGTCGAGGACATCGACGAACTGGTGGTCGCGGTCACCGCCGGGATGATCGACGCGGCGGCGGCCGAGACGGCGATCGACACGGCACTGCGGGCGGTGGACGGCATCGCCGCGCACGGCCACGACCTCGACGCGTGGCTGCGGGAGCGGGGCGCGCCCGTCTCCTGGCGCTGACGCGCACCACCGCTGCGCAGGTGCCGTCACCTGCGCAGACAGCGGGGGCGCAGAAGCGAAAAAGTTACTGCCGCAAAGGACATGGTAATCTGCCCCGGCCGGCGAAGCAGTGCACCGAGAAGGCGACCATCGGGGCCGGCCCGGATCGCCCCTCCGCGTGCACATCACCCGACCGAGGACACCCCTCGCGCCGGCGGCGCGCGCCCGTGCAGCCCACGAGCGCCGACGAGAACACCGCCGATCACTTCGTCGGCACACGCCCGGATCCGGGCGTGCCCTGCTGGAGCGGTATGCCGCGCCCGCCGGCCCGTGGCCGATCGGGCGCCCGACGCATGCCCACCGTCCGGCGGTGGATCGGACCGACGCCGCAGCGGAACCGACAGACAGGACGCGTGCAGCGCGCCCTGCGTTCCACTGCGCTCCGACGACCGCGGACGTGACGCGAACACGAAGGAGGTCGCAGTGAACGGCACCGAGCTCGTTCAGTTCAGCGCCGCGACGATCGTTGCCCTGCTCGTAATCTTCTACGGCGGAACGCTTCTCGTCTCCGCCCGAATCGGGAAGAAGGACGAGAACGCCGACGGCTACATGACCGCTGGCAACAAGGTCGGTTTCGGGGTGTCGGCGGCCAGCATGACCGCCACCTGGATCTGGGCGTCCTCGCTGTACGCCTCGGCGACCTCCGGATACACCTACGGCATCTCCGGCCCGATCCACTACGGGCTGTGGGGCGCGTTGATGATCCTGTTCATCTACCCCTTCGGGAAGCGCATCCGCGCGGTCGCCCCGAAAGCACACACCCTCGCCGAGGTCATGTTCGCCCGGCACGGGCGGTCGAGCCAGCTCATGCTGGCCGGTTCGAATCTCGTCGGCAGCCTCATCAGCCTGATGTCCAACTTCATCGCCGGCGGTGTGCTCATCTCGCTGATCTCGCCGTTCGGCTTCGTCCAGGGTGTCGTCTTCATCGCCGCCGGTGTGCTGCTCTACACCCTGTGGTCCGGCTTCCGAGCGTCCGTGCTCACCGACTTCATGCAGGTCGTGGCGATGCTCGGTGCGGTCGTTGTCATCATCCCGGCGGTCTTCTTCATCACCGGCTTCCCCGACGCGTTCGACGGTGGTTCCGGGAACCTCACCGACCAGCAGAGCGACTTCTTCTCCAGCGATGCCTTCCTGAACCAGGGCGCGCCGTACATCGCCGCCGTGCTCGCGTACGCCATCGGCAACCAGACGATCGCGCAGCGCCTGTTCGCGGTGCGGGAGGATCTCATCAAGCCCACCTTCGTCACCGCGACGATCGGCTACGGCGCCACCGTCATCGGCGTCGGCATGTTCGGTGTGCTCGCGCTGTACCTGGGCATCGACCCGATGGACGGCGATGTCAACAACATCGTGCCGCAGATGGTGGCGTCCTTCCTGCCCACGGCTCTGGTCGTCGTGTTCTTCGTCATGATCATCGGTGCGCTGTCGTCCACGGCCGATTCCGACCTGTCGGCGTTGTCGTCGATCGTCATGGCCGACATCTACGGCCAGAACATCGCCGGCGGCACCCGCAATGCCGATCCCAAGCGGATGCTCTTCATCGGGCGCGCCACGATGGTCGTCGCGACCGCAGCCGCCGTGGCGTTCGCGAGCATGAGATTGAGCATCCTCGACCTGCTCGTGTTCGTCGGCGCGCTCTGGGGTGCGCTGGTCTTCCCCGTCATCGCGAGCTTCTACTGGCACAAGGTCACCAACAAGGCGTTCACGACGTCGGTGCTCGTCGCCCTGGCAGCGTTCCTGCCGGTGCGTTTCGGGTGGTTCCCGATGGACGGGGTGCTCGCCTGGACGGTGGACATCGCATCGGTCGTCGGTGTCGGCGTGATCGCGGGTCTGATGGCATTCGGCTTCTTCGGACTCCGGGCCGCACGCGTCATCGGTGTCGTCGCCGCGGGGGTCGTGGCGCCCTTCGCGCTCGGCTCGGTCCACGACTACGCCGTGCTCAGCGCCTCGCTCGTCGCCTACGCGGTCAGCACGGTCGTGTGCTGGGCGATGTCCGTGAACTCCGACGAGAACTTCGACTTCGAGGTCATCGCGCAGCGTGTCGGTGACTTCGACGTGGCTGCGGACGACGTGACACCCGAAACCGACCCTGACTCCCCGAACGCCCCTGCCTCGGCGAACGTCCCTGCCTCGGCGAAAACCCCTGGGTCCGAGACGGACGCCGCGGCGACCACTCCGGAGAAGGAGAACCGATGAGCACGCTCGCACTGACCGTCTACGTCCTGATCTGGCCCGTACTCGTCGCCGGTGTTCTGGCGGCGCTCTGCCGCGGGTTCTTCAAGGAGTGGCTGCAGGCCCGACGGGACGGCGAGGATCTGATCTGACCGTCACCGCAGGATTCCCTCCCGCACGGCTCGGAGGACCGCATTCGTGCGGTCCCGGGCGCCGAGCTCGAGCAGGATCGACGACACGTGGTTCTTCACGGTGCCCTCGGCCAGGAACAGCACGTCGGCGATCATGCGGTTGCCGAAGCCCTCGGCCATCAACCGCAGCACCTCGAGTTCACGTTCGGTCAACTCCTGCACGACCGGGGTGTCGTCGGGCTGTGGAGCGGAGCGGATCGCGCGCAGCAACCGGTCGGTGATCGAGGGGGCGACGAGCGTGCCACCCTCCTCGAGGGTCCGTACCGCACGGGCGAGTTGCTCGAGCGTGACGTCCTCGAGGAGATTTCCCCGGGCTCCGGCACGTAGGGCCGCGAGCACGAGTTCGTCGTCGTCGAAGGTCGTGAGCACGAGCACCGGGACTTCGAGGCTGCGCTCGCGGAGACGGTCGATGGTCCACGAGCGGTACGTGGCCGAACTCTCGGGCTGCGGCCGGTGGGGAACGAGGCTCCCGAGAACGACTCGCTTCGTACGATGTCACAGCGCTTGGCCACCCAGTACGTGAAGTTCGTCCGCTCCGAGGAGATAGGCTTGGGCGAGAACTGATCTCGCGGTATTGTCGACGGGTGGTCGACGCTGCCCCCGACGGCGTCGACCACTTCGGGCCGCGAAACGTTCGTAACTCCGCCGCCCGTCGAGCCGAGTCTCGAATGCGCATGTGGGGCAATGTGACTGCTCGGGATGGCGAGGGGGCTCGATGGACGAAGCCGAGTTGATCGAGCGGTGACGGGCAGGCGATCGGGCAGCGTTCGCCGAGCTCGTCGCACCGTCACGGGAAGGCGTGTGGGCGGTCTGCGTCCGGATCACAGGAAACCGGCACGACGCCGAGGATGCACTGCAGGATGCGCTGATCGCGGCGTGGCAGAATCTCGGCAGATTCCGTGGCACAGCAGCATCCGGAACGTGGTTGTATCACATCGCGAGCAATGCGGCGCTCGCTGTCGTGCGGACGCGACGTGGTGAGGTCCTCGACGAACGGCTCGGGGCGAATACGTCTCCGGGGAAACGCCTCTCGCCGAGAGCGTGGTCGACGGTGATGTGGTCCGGCGAGCTTTTCTCCTTCTCCCCGAACAGTTTCGGGTTGTCATCGTGTTGCGTGAGTATGCGCAGCTCGGTTACGCCGAGATCGCAACGCACCAGGGCGTGGGTGTGCAGACGGTGAAGAGCCGGATCAGGCGTGCCCGTATGCAACTCGCCGATCTACTGAGTCCGGCACTGCTCGGCGCCGAAGAGGTTGCCCTCCGACCGACGGTCGGGTCCGCCGACACGGAGGGCACCGAACCGCCGAGGACAACCCGGAAGGATGAGCAATGACGCAGAGCGAACCGATTTCGTTGCCCCCGTCAAGGGAATCGCTGGGACTCGATCCGATGGACCGGATTCCCGAACTACCCGAGGACGCCTGGCGTCGGGTGCTCCATATCGCCACCGATCCCCTCACCCCTCGCATCGGAACCGAACTGGTTCCCGTCGAGGGAATCGATGAGAACGATATCGAGCACCCCGCCATCGACGACCTGCCGATCGAACAACTCGATGATCACGGCAACGACGAGCTGCCGAAGCCGGAATTCGTCGTCGACGCAACCGATCCCGACTCGAGGTAGCCGGCCCTGCAGAGATCCGGCCCGCATCATCGCAGTCCCATCCCGGTCGATCCGAGATCGGCGACCACCTCGTGCAGTGGTCGCCCGACCGGACCGACCGCCAGTAGACCTCGGATCGTCGCCGTGAGGACCATCGTCGAGAATCCTTCGTGGTCGAATTCCGGAAGGTCGCGATGGGCCTCACCCAAGCGTTCGTCGGTGCTCAGCCGTTCGGCGACGTCGTCGCGTTGCTGTCGGAGCCCCGAGATACGCGCGAGCTGCGCTTCCTCGGCGACCGCGAAGTTGATCGCGGTGCTCGCCACCGCACTCGCCAGTGCGACCGCGACGTCGGGTGTGTACCCGCGGCGCACGAGAGCCTCGACCTCGCTCACCATCAGCCGCTGCCCCGCTTCCCCACGCGGGAAGAGGGTCTGCATGTAGGTTCCCAGGCCCGCATGGGCAAGGACGAACGCGCGTAGCTGCAGACCGAACGACAGCAGGTGCCGTTCGATGTCGTGCTCCGAATCGTCATGCAGAACGAGATCGCCGAGCAGACTCTCCCCCACGACGAGTTCGAGTCCCCAGCGACCGTCCACGTGGCGGTACAGCGCCGTTGTGGAGACGCCGAGTTCCGCGGCGACAGCGTTGAGGCTCAACTGGCGCAGCCCGATCGCTCGACCGACACGGATGATGTCCTCCATGTCGATCTTGCGTACACGTCTGCGGACGCCGGCCACCCCGCTCGTTCCTCCGGTCACCTTGAGTTAGACCCCATAACTTAAGGAACTATAGGTGTGGCTTCAGGGAACGGCAAGTCGCCGATTCGTTCTCGGCGGGCTGCACCGGGCGAACGGCCCGGCGGCCGAGCTTCGCTCTCGCCGCGAACCTGCTCAGCGCGCATCCGCCGGCGGACGACCGAACCGGTCCGCGACGTCGGGGCTCACCCCAGGTGACGTCCGAGCAGTTCCCGGAAGGACGGCCCGTCCGTGCGGACCGCGTTTCCCGACACGCGCGGCCGTCCGGCGGGCACGGCGTCCGAGAACCCGCGGGGTGATCCCGTGCTGCGGGTGATCTGCTCGGCGAGTTCGTCCGCCGCCCTGCCGATCCGCCCCTTCAGTGCCGTGGCGGCCTCGCCTGTTCCGAAGTCGTCGGTGGTGGCGAAGACGCCGGTGGGCACGACGAGCGCACGCAGATAGCTCAGCAGCGGCCGCATCGCATGGTCGAGGACCAGTGAGTGTCGGGCGCTACCCGCGGTCACGGCGAGCAACGTGGGCACACCGGTGAGCGTGTCCGGATCGAGCGCGTCGAAGAACATCTTGAACAGACCCGAGTAACCGGCGGCGAAGACCGGGCTCACCGCGATCAGGCCGTCGGCAGTCGCGAGTTGTTCACGGGCTCGTGCGACCGCTGCGGTAGGGACACCGGCGGTGAAGGTGGTGGCCAGATCCATCGCGAGGCTGCGTAATTCGATGACCTCGGTTTCCGCGTCGTCTCCGCGCGTGCCGACCGCGACACGAGTGGCCTCGGCGATGCGGTCGGCGAGCAGACGGGTGGTGGACGGCTCGGCGAGGCCACCGCTGACGACGACGATACGGCGGGTCATCGGGCGTCCGCCTCTTCCGGCACGAGGTCGACGCGGGCCGGGATCACCTGACGGTGCGCCGAGTCGGCTCCCTGCGCGGCGAGCGTGCTGTGTGTGGGCGGGTCGGACGGCACGTGGGCAGGGCGGCGGCGTTCGAATTCCGCTCGCAGTACCGGCACGACCTCCCGGCCGAGGATCTCGATCTGCTCGAGCACGACGTCGAGCGGCAGGCCGGCGTGGTCCATGAGGAACAGCTGACGCTGATAGTCGCCGGCGTAGTCGGCGAAACCGAGCGTGCGTTCGACGACCTGCTCGGGTGTGCCGACGGTCAGCGGTGTCATCGTCGAGAAATCCTCGAGCGACGGGCCGTGGCCGTAGACGGGGGCGTTGTCGAAATAGGGACGGAAGATCCGTTTCGCCTCGGCCTCGGTCTCCGCCATGAACACCTGGCCACCGAGCCCGACGACGGCCTGGTCTGCGGCACCGTGACCGTACTGCTCGAACCGCTGCCGGTAGAGAGCGATCATCTGCTGGATGTGTTCCTTGTTCCAGAAGATGTTGTTGTGGAAGAAGCCGTCGCCGTAGAAGGCGGCCTGTTCCGCGATCTCGGACGAACGGATGGAACCGTGCCAGACGAAGGGCGGGGTGTCGTCGAGCGGCCACGGGGTGGAGGTGTAGCCGTGCAGCGGTGTGCGGAACTTGCCCTCCCAGTCGACGATGCGTTCGCGCCAGAGCCGTCGCAGCAGGTGGTAGTTCTCGATGGCGAGCGGGATGCCCTGCCGGATGTCCTTGCCGAACCACGGGTAGACCGGTCCGGTGTTCCCGCGTCCCATCATGAGGTCGACGCGGCCGCCGGACAGGTGCTGGAGCATCGCGAAGTCCTCGGCGATCTTCACCGGGTCGTTGGTGGTGATGAGGGTGGTCGCGGTCGAGAGGATGAGCTTCTCGGTCCTCGCGGCGATCCAGCCGAGCATCGTCGTCGGCGAGGACGGGACGAAGGGGGGATTGTGGTGCTCGCCGGACGCGAAGACGTCCAGGCCCACCTCCTCGGCCTTCAGCGCGATCTTCGTCATCGCGACGATGCGCTCATGTTCGGTGGGGACCCGGCCCGTCGTGGGGTCGCGCGTGACGTCGCCGATGGTGAAGATGCCGAACTGCACGGTCGAACCTCCGTCAAGTAGTTGAACTGTCAACTATTCTAACGGGCGGGTCGCCCGGAAGATTCCCGGGCGGGTCTCCGCCCGGGATCCGGACCCCCTAGGCCGACCAGCCGGTGCTCTCGGCCCACTCCCACGCGCGGTGATGCGCCCGGTCGAACCACGGCGCCTTGAGCGCTGCGTAGGTGGCCGCCGCCTCGGCACGATCCGTCTTCTGCGACGCCCCGACTGCGGCATCGGCCTTGAGGTCGGCGTACTCGCGCTTCGCGGTGTCGACCGCGGACAGCCAGTCGCGCAGTAGCAACGCGAACTGCTGGGCGGGCCAGCCGTCCACCCGGACCGCCACCCGCGCCGGACGGCCGGGATCGGCGCTGCCGTGCAACCGCATCTCCCACACCGCCGGGTCGGTCTCTCCCCCGGCCCCGTAGGACGGTTTCGGATCGTCGGTCACCACATCGTCGATGCGCGGGAAGCCCGCAGCAGCCAAGGCGGGTGCGAGCGCATCGGCTGCCGCGAGATCGCCGACGGTGATCTGCAGGTCGATGACGTCGACGCCGGCCAGACCGGGCACCGCGGTGGAGCCCACGTGGTCGATACGCTTCGCCGCGCCCCCGGCTGCGAGGGCCAGCCGGGCGACGAGCCGCTGCGCCTGCCGATGCCATTCCTCGCGCGCGGGCACGAGAACCGGATCCGCCTCGACCACCACACCGGTGCGCAGATTTCTCTCGAACGGCACCAGGCGATCGTTCCACAGCGTCCGGACCTGCTCGACCAGCACCTGCTGATCACCGGTGTTGTCGAGCCACACGTCGGCGACCTCGCGTCGCTGTTCCTCCGTCGCCTGCGCCGCGATCCGCGCGCGGGCGTCCGCCTCGGGCATGCCGCGCAGTTCGACGAGACGCCGGATCCGCTCCGCCTCGTCGGCGTGCACGACGGCGACGAGGTGGAAGGCCAGCGTCATCCCGCCCTCGACGAGCAACGGGATATCCTGCACGACCACCGCGTCGTCGGGCGCAGCGGCGACCAGCTCGGCGGTACGGCGCCCGACCCGGGGATGGGTGATGGCGTTGAGAACCGCGCGCGCGTCCTCGCTGGCGAACGCCTTCGCGGCGAGGGCAGGACGGACGAGGGTGCCGTCGGGCTGCAGGATGTCCTCACCGAAGGCGTCCACGAGCTCGGCGAGGCCCTCGGAGCCGGGAGCGACGATCTCCCGGGCGACGACATCGGAGTCGACGATCACCGCCCCGAGTTCGACGAGCTCCTTGGCGACGGTCGACTTGCCCGCGCCGATTCCTCCGGTCAACCCCATTCGCAGCACGTTGCCCAGTCTCGCATCACTACGTCACCGAGGCACCTTCGCGGTCCCTACGAGGCCTCGCGCATCGTCAGCCCCGACAGCGCGACGACATACTCGCCCGCCTGTTCGTCGAAGTCGACGGTGTACACCGTCGGGTAGTAGCCGGTCCGCCGGTAGGACGACGGTTGTTTCACGATCTCCCGCAGGGACGGCTTCGTCGCCAACCACTCCCGCGTCATCATCGGCTCGATGAAGATGAACTCCCCGTCCCACGATCCGTTGAGCAGCACCTCGGTGAACTCGAAGGAGCCGGGGATCACGTCGTCCGCGGTGTCTGTCCAGTGCATGCCCATGAACGGCACGGTGTTCTCGACGGGTGGACCGGGTGGTGGGATGTATCCCTCCGGAACGTACTCGGGTTCGGGGAGCCGCGCCGCGCGCGCCGCGAAATCAGGTGCGGCCGGGTCCACCTCGTGGTCGGCGTCCGTCGTGTAGAAGTGCATGTCGAAATGGGGCGCGCCGTAGAGGATCTCCGGGTCGTGCCCGTTCGGGTTCCAGCCCAGCATCACGTGGTCTAAACCGGTGTCCGGAGCACCCGCGGGAAGATCCGGCATGAGCATCGTCGTGCCGGCGCCCGGACCCTCGGGAAGTCCGGTGAGCACGGACTCCGACATCCGGATACCGACCTCGCGCGGTCTCCCGCCGTGATCGACGACGATATATGCGCGGGAGATTCCCTCCCCCAGTTCGCTTTCCGGCCCGTAGAGGGTGGTGACACCATGGTCGTGCCCTGCCGTCTCCGCACCCTCGGCGGTCGGGACGGATCCGTCGCTGCAACCCGCGAGGGTCAGAACGGTGCAGGTGGAGAAGGCGAGTGCGGTGATCGATCGAGAAGTGCGCATTGCCTGCCTTGCGTGAGTGGATGGGTTCGCGGTGGGAGGTGTCGGTCTCATCGGGGTCGGCGCACGACCTGCCCGACGCGCAGCACACCGTGGGTGTCGTGCTCGTCGGCGAGAGCGCCGAGCCAGTGCGCGGTGTCGTCGTCGTAGGTCCGCGCGATGCGGTCCGGATCCGAGGTGGCGGTGAAGTTGGGCAGCGACGTGCCCGTGGCCCACGGTGCCAGTGCCCGATCGATGACCTGGATGTGCGCGACGACGACGTCGGCCGAGGGTGGCGCGAGGACGCCGCTGACGAAGAGGGAGAAGGCGGCGTCGCGGTGGCAGAAGGCGCTGCGATGCCGTGGTTCACGTGCCAGCGCTCCGCCGAGGAGCCGCATCTCGATGATGGTCTGCGGCGAGTGGGAACCAGGTCCCGCCACCGAGAGCAATACGTCGATCGCGTCGTGCGTCAGTTCGCGTGTCAGCGCACTGTGTTCGTGGACGGGCATCGGGTCGACCGGGTCGGCGTGCACTGCTCCCAGTGCCGTGTACGGCAGGGTGCCGATGCCGTCGAGGATCGGGGTCGCGACCGTGCGCAGCGCGCCGAGGATCTCCTCGGACTCGGCTTCGCCGGCGACGCTCGCGAAACGGACGGCCACGGTGGCGCGACCGGCCAGCGGTTCCGGGACTCCCGGCAGCGGTGGCCGTTGAAGGAAGGCCAGCGAGGTCGAACTGTGCTCGGGCAGGCCAGCGCACAGGTCCAGCCAGGCGTGCGCCACCGCGTCCGCGTCGGCGCCGTTGAAATACAGCGCGCCACCGTAGAAGTGCGGCAGGAGCACGAGATCGATCTCCACCGCGGTGACGATCCCGAGGGTCGCCTTGCCGCCGCGCAGGCCCCAGAACAGTTCGGCGTGCTGTTCGGAAGTCACCCGGAGCAGGTCTCCGTCACCGGTGACGAGATCGAAGGCCAGCACGTGGTCGGAGGAGAGTCCGTAGGTGCGGACCAATGGGCCGATGCCCCCGCCGGTGAGGAAACCGGCCACGCCGACGTGGGGTGCCGATCCGGCGAGCGGGGCCAGGCCGTGGGGTGCGGCGGCGTCGACGACCTGCTGCCACACCAGGCCGGCGCCGAGACGGGCGGTGCGGGTGTCGGGGTCGATCGAGCATTCGGTGAGGCGGCCGGTGTGCACGAGCAGCACATCGTCGCCGAGCGGCACGGCGCCGTGACCGGTGCGCTGCACGGCCACCTTCAGGCCGTGTTCGCCCGCGAACCGGACGGTGGCGCTGACGTCGAGGGCGTTCTCGACCGCGATCACCGCGCGGGGACGGACTGGCACCGCCACGTTCCACGGGGTTGCGACGTCGTAGCCGGGTTCGCCCGGAAGGGAGATCGATCCGGTGACCGCGGTACGGAGAGCGTCGATGGGGTCGGTGCCGACGGTGGGCGTCCGCTGGTTCATGTGCACTTCCTTTCGTCGCACTGGATGGGGTGCGACAAAAGAGTGCCGGGACCGGCTTGGCGGCTTCTTGCGGTGGCGCGGGCCGCCGTCCAAGCGGTCGCCAAGAACCGGTCAGGTGGGGATCGAGCGGGCGTAGGCGGCGAGTCCGAGCATGCCGGTGTGGGCCGCTTCGTCGGCGATCGCGGCGATCTCCCGGCTGCGTTCGGGCGCGTCCGGCCGCAGTTGGGCGCGCAGTAACCGGCACCGCATCAGCGTCGGGGGGCTCGATGTGCGGGTCGCGAGGTCCTCGGCCCGATCCAGCAGCGCCGCGGCGTCGTCGGTGCGCCCGAGCAGTGCCTGCAGGCGTGCGCAGACCTCCGCCACCGAACCGATCACCCCGACCTGTCCCACCGTCGCGATGCGATCGGTGAACGGATCGAGGAGCTCGAGGAACATCTCGGCGTAGTCGACGAGGGCGAGGTCGGCGACGACGCGCGCGATGAGTGTGCGATGCCCGAGGGTCGTCCAGGTGAAGGGTGCGCCTTTTGCCGCCCATTGTTCGATGTCGCGGATCACCGTCCCGGTGTCCCGACGGGCGCCGGCGATCGCGATGCTCCAGGAATCCGGTTCCACGGTGCCGGGATCCGCGTCGGCGAGGGTGCCGTACTCCCATTCGAGGGTGTTGGTGGCGAGGTCGGAGCTGCCCGCCGTGTACAGCTCGGTCTGCAGGTGGAACTGAGTGGCGGTGTCGTAGTGGCGCCGGGTCTCGGCGAAGTCGCCGTGCCATGCCGCAAGCGTCGCTTCCATCCATCGTAGTTGTACGCGCAGCACGGGCAGACGCAGCAGATCGCAACCGGCGATGCCCAGGCGGACGTGGGACGTCGCGGCGTCGACGTCGCCGAGGTTCGTCAGTGTCATGCTCGCAACGGCGTGGGCGATCACCTCGTCGAACCGGGCCTGCTGGTGCGGCAGTGCGAGGAGTTCGTCGGTGAGCCGGGCGGATTCGCGGCTGTGTGTCGCGACCCCCGAGTAGAGGAGGATGCGGCCCAGCAAGGCGTCGGCGACGACGTCCGGGTCGGCGAGTTCGCGTGCGATCTCCAGCGCGGTGCGGCTCATCCCGTCGGGGACGGACGAATCGGGGTGATAGCAACTGCCCACGGCGAGCGCCGCGAGTACCCGTGCGTGCGCCGCGCGGTCGGCCGCGACGAACGGTTCGAGTGCGGCGAGGCGGTCGAGGACCGGTCCCGGATCCTTGCCGTAGGACACCCACGGCCATGCACCGGCTGCGCGCAGCAGCGCTGCGGCCAGGCGACCGGCCGTCGACGTTCGGCCGTCCCGGACCGCGTCGAGCAGGCCCGCGTCGACGACGTCGAGTACGGTCTGGCCGCGCCCCGCCCGGGCGAGTGCCTCGACACGCGCGACGAGCAGATCGTCGCGATCGCCCGGGGATCGTTCCGCGGCGGGCAGCAGGTCGAAGGCCCGGACGGCATCGTCCCACCAGCGTGCCGCCTCCTCCGAGTTCCATCTCTCGGTGGCCTCGCGGGCGGCGATGACGCAGGCGTCGAGCACGACGCGAGCGTCGACGAGCGGCAGTGCCGCCATGAGATGCCGGGCTCGTCTGCCGGCACGATCCGGGTCGCAGGAGTCTGCCAGGACCTCCGCGACGCGTGCGTGCATGCGTTGGCGGCGGAGGGCGGGAATCGCCGCGAGGACCTCGTCGCGGAGCAATCCGTGGGCGAAGGCGTACCCCCGCAGTCCCGGATCGGCGACGATGATGCGCTCGTCGGCGGCGTCGTCGAGGTAGTCGGCGAGGGTGTCGGGATCGAGGCGCGTCGCACCGGTGAGGATGTCCATCTCGATGGTGTCGCCGACGACCGCGGCCACCCGGAGCACCTGCAGCACGGCCGGTTCCACCGCGGCGAGCCGCCGCGCGAGGACCGACCGGACCGCCATGGGGATCCCACCGTCGAGGCGTTCGTCCCGGGGAAGTCGCGCGTATTCGGACACGAACAGCGGGTTGCCGCCGGTGCGTTCGGCGAGCAGGCGCGCCTCGTCGGAATCGAGCGGCGCGCCGCTCACATGCCCGGCCAGGGCGGCGACCTCGGGTTCGGCGAGCGCCGGGACGTCGATGTGCCGGTTACCCTCGCCGTGCAGCACGGCGTCCACGAACCGCTGGACGCCGGGGGTCGTCTCCGAGTCGCGGAGTGTGCACACGATCCAGACACCCCGCTTGTGCAGGGCTCCCACGAGGTACAGCAGGCAACGCAGAGAGGTCGGGTCGGCCCACTGGATGTCGTCGAGCACGACGGTGAAGACGGGAGTCTGCGTCGCGGCCGTTTCGACGACGCCCAGAACCCGTTCGTAGACCGCGAAGCGGGCTTCGTCGGACTCCACTCCGGTGGGCGGGATCAGGGTGGTGTCGGCGTCGACGCCGAGTTCGCGCAGGATGCGCCGGATCGGCCACCAGGCGGGTGCTCCGTCGTCCTCGAGACACCGCGCCCACACGGTGTTCCCGCCGATCGCGGCGGTCCGGGCGTCGCATTCCTCGGCGAGGCGGGTCTTGCCGATACCGGCGGGCCCGGTGAGGACGACCCAGCGGGTGGCGCCGGAGCGGACCTCGTCGAGCATGCGGTCGAGGACGCCGGTCTCGGAGGTGCGTCCGACGAAGATGCGTCCGGGGCCCGGCGCCGGGGTGGGTGCGGGAATGGTGGGCGCGGCCGGTGTCGGAACCTCCTCCGCGCCCGTCCATCCCGGGGTTCGGGGCCACGCGGCGAGTCCCGGTTCGTGCCGGAGGATCGCGCCCTGCAAGTCGGTGAGTTCGGTGCCGGGCCGCAACCCCAGCTCGGTGTCCAGCCTTGTCTCGTGGACGCGGAACTGTTCGAGTGCTTCCGACGAACGCCCCGCTCGGTGCAGAGCGAGCATGCGCAGCCAGCAGGTGCGGTCGCGGAATGGGAACTCGCTGCACAGTTCGGTGGCGTCGACGAGAGCGGGCGCGAGGCGACCGAGGGCGAGCAGTGCGGTGATCCGGGTCTCGCGGCATTCGGTGCGCACCTCGTCGAAGGATGCCGCCGCGACCTCCACCCAGTGTTCGTCGCGCAGGTCCTCGAGGAGATGCCCCCGCACGGAGTCGAGGGCACGGTCGGCGGTGTCGAGTGCGAACTCCCATTCCCCGTTCTCGGCATGCCGACGGGCGGTCTCGGCGTCGTCGAGGAAGCGGGCCAGGTCGACCGACTCGGCCGGGATATCGAGGACATAGCCGGGCGGCTGGCGCACGATCGGGGAGGCCGCACCGCTCTCCCCTCGCAGCACCCTGCGCAGATTGGAGATGTACGCCTGGATACTCGCCATCGCACTGGCAGGCGCTTCGTCCTGCCACAGGGCGTCGATCAGCCGGTCGGTGGAGACCACCCGCCCCCGGTTGAGCAGCAGGACGGCGAGGACCGCTCGCTGCTTGCGCGGCCCGAGATCGACCTGCGACTCCGACGAGGGCACCGCCGGATCGGCCGTCGACGCGACCCGGACCACCTCCAGCGGTCCGAGCAGTCGGTACATCATGTGGTGAGCCCCCTCGACCCCGGCCGAACTACGCGATCGTTGCAGTGTAAGGACGTTTTCGCCGGGTGCGCGGCGACTTCTCATCCCGTCACGGCCGGGAGTTCGACCGTGTCGCTCTCGGCGTCCCCGAACACCGGTGCGGTCTGCGGCCGGGGACGCAGGCAGACTGCACACACCAAGGTTCCGAGAGCCGCAACGAACGCCGCCGCCACGAGCGCCCCCTGCAGGCCCGACACGAAGTCCTGCGGTGATCCGCCGGGCAACAGCGACTCGGCCGGCAGGAACATCCCGAGCACCGCGACGCCGACGGCGATGCCGGTCTGACGGAAAGCGTCGTTGATACCGGCCGCGAGACCGGAATGCGCCGCGGTGCTCTCCCCGAGGACGATCCCGCTCATCGCCGGGTTGAACACGCCGGCGGCCGCGCAGGCCACGACGAGTCCCGGCAGCAGGACGTACTTCGAACTGTCCGCCTCGGCGACCGTCATCATGAGCAACCCGACGGCGACGAGCGCCAGCGAGCACGACAACGAGACCCACGCAGGGACGACACGATCGAGTTTCGCCGTCGCACCGGCGACGACGAACATGGCGACGGTCGCGGGCAGGTACACCAGCCCGGCCTGCACCGGCGACAGCAGCAGGACGTTCTGCAGATACAGCGTGGTGTAGACGAATACCGCGAACAACGACGCCGAGATGGCGAAGGCCGCGACCTGCGCTCCGACGAAGGCCCGGTTGGCGAGCAGGTACGGGGGCAGCATCGGTTCGGCGGTGCGCATCTCGTGCGCGACGAAGGCGACGAGGGCACCGACAGCGAGCACGAAGGCGATGACGGCCTGCGCATCGGACCACCCGATCTCCTGGCCACGCAGCACGGCGAACACGAACGCCGCCAGCCCCACCGCGGCCAGGAGCTGCCCCGGCACGTCGGCGGCGCGCGGACGGGGATCTCGCGATTCGGGCACCCAGCGCAGGGTCAGGAGCAGGGTCACGAGACCGATCGGCACGTTGACGAAGAAGATCGCGCGCCAGTCCAGCAGTTCGGTGAGCAGACCTCCGACGAGCGGACCGACCGCGAAGGCGCCGCCGATGGTCGCGCCGTAGGCGGCCAGGGCCGACGCCCACGCCCGCCCTCGGTCGAAGACGTCGGCGAGGAGGGCGAGCGAGCAGGCGAACAGGACCGCCCCACCGATGCCTTGCACTGCCCGGGCGAGATCGAGGACCCAGATCGTCGGTGCGAGGGCGCACAGGAGCGAGGCGCCCGTGAACCAGACGAGGCCGACGACGAACACTTGGCGGCGGCCGCGACGATCGGCCCACGACCCGGCGCCGAGGACGGCTGTGGCCAGGGCGAGGGTGTAGGCGTCGATCACCCACTGCAGTGAACTGACGCCCGCGTCGAGGTCGACGGCGATCGACGGCAGTGCGGTGTTGACGACGGCGATGTCGAGCATGAGCATCGCCGTCGTCACGCACACGACCAGCAGCGTGATCCGTTTCGTCGCGGTACTTCTCGCAGGGGTCGGTGTGGTCATCGAGAATCCTTCCGTGTCGAGGTGTGTGGACCTCGGACACGGTGCGCCGCGTCGCTTGGGACGAACCGGGTGTACTTCTTGGACGGCCGAGAGAACCGTCGACGTCTCCCCTCAGAGGGGCTCCGGGGATCACACATCGATCACGGCGGGGTCACGAGGCGGTCGCAACGCCGCTCGGAAACTGGACACACCCCCTTCTACCTGGGGTAAATGCGGAGAATTCGACCGACTGTCCGATATCGTCGTTGCGAAGCATCCGTCCCGGCTCGTCCGGAGCATTCGAGAAGGCAGGCCATGCGATCCTCCACCTCAACCACAGGTCGGCATCGCCTCGGCATGGAAAACGGTGTTCACTGCATCCTCATCCCCGAGGTCGCTGCCGCCCTCGCCGAGCACCGGCGGAACTGGTTCACCGCGCTGCTGACGAACGCGCGCCACAGCCACGCCGCGATGCGCAAGCGAGCGACGGCCCTACCCGCGCAGTGGGCCACTCCCGCCGTGGGATGAGCTCGCCGTGAGTTGAGCACCTGCTATCGACGACACACGAAGACCGGCCCCCTCCGATTCGGAAGGGGGCCGGTCCCGTTGCGGCCCGGGAGCCCTTGTGCCACAGCAACAATGACCCCCCGGAACGCGGACGACCCCGCACCGAACAGTGCGGGGTCGTCCGTCGAAGCGCTGTATCAGGCGTTACCCGACAGCTTCTCGCGCAGAGCGGCGAGCTGGGCGTCGCTCGCGAGCGATCCACCGGTGGTCTCCGGAGCCGCCTCGGCACCCGACTCGGAGGAGTAGTTGCTACCGGACACGCCGGCCGCAGCCTCGGCGGCCTCGTCGGCAGCCATCTTCTCGATCTGAGCGGTGTGCATCTTATGGCGACGCTCGGCCTCCGCGTAGCGGGACTCCCACTCCTCACGCTGCTTCTCGTAGCCCTCGAGCCATTCGTTGGTCTCGGGATCGAAGCCCTCGGGGAAGATGTAGTTGCCCTGCTCGTCGTAGCTGTCGGCCATGCCGTACTTCGACGGGTCGAACTCGGCCGTGTAGTCCTCGTTCGCCTGCTTCAGCGACAGCGAGATACGACGACGCTCGAGGTCGATGTCGATGACCTTGACCATCGCGTCGTCGCCGACAGCAACGACCTGGTCCGGGACCTCGACGTGGCGCTCGGCCAGCTCGGAGATGTGGACGAGGCCCTCGATGCCCTCCTCGACGCGGACGAACGCGCCGAACGGAACGAGCTTGGTGACCTTACCCGGCACGATCTGACCGATCGCGTGGGTGCGGGCGAACTGACGCCACGGATCTTCCTGCGTCGCCTTGAGCGACAGGGAGACGCGCTCGCGGTCGAGATCGACGTCGAGAACCTCGACGGTGACCTCGGTGCCGACCTCGACGACCTCGGACGGGTGATCGATGTGCTTCCAGGACAGCTCGGAGACGTGCACGAGGCCGTCGACACCGCCGAGATCGACGAAGGCGCCGAAATTGACGATGGAGGACACGACGCCCTTGCGGACCTGGCCCTTCTGGAGCTGGTGCAGGAACTCGCTGCGAACCTCGGACTGGGTCTGCTCGAGCCATGCGCGGCGCGACAGGACCACGTTGTTGCGGTTCTTGTCGAGCTCGATGATCTTGGCCTCGATCTCCTTGCCGACGTAAGGCTGGAGGTCGCGGACGCGTCGCATCTCGACGAGCGACGCGGGCAGGAAGCCACGCAGGCCGATGTCGAGGATCAGGCCGCCCTTGACGACCTCGATGACGGTGCCCTTGACGGCCTCGTCCTTCTCCTTGAGCTCCTCGATCGTGCCCCAGGCGCGCTCGTACTGAGCACGCTTCTTGGACAGGATCAGACGGCCTTCCTTGTCCTCCTTGGTGAGAACAAGAGCCTCGACCTCATCGCCCACCGACACGACCTCGTTGGGGTCGACATCGTGCTTGATGGAGAGCTCGCGGGACGGGATGACGCCTTCGGTCTTGTAACCGATGTCGAGCAGCACCTCGTCGCGATCGACCTTGACGATGGTGCCCTCGACGATGTCGCCATCGTTGAAGTACTTGATCGTGGCGTCGATGGCGGCGAGGAAATCCTCGGCGGAGCCGATGTCGTTGACGGCTACCTGCGGCGAGGTGACGGTGGTGGAGGCCATGTGTTGAGTTGCTCCGGACGGGTTGATAGTCGGTTGGTCAAATTCGGTCGGGCACGTGAAACACCCACTGCGATACGGCGATGTGCGAGTCACGGCGAGTTCCTCGTTCGAGCCTGGGGCCGAACTGCGGACACTCGCGATCACCAGGCTACGCGCTTCGAGGGGACCCGGGCAAACCGATATCGGGACCGCTCCCCCGCACCCGATAGGCTCACACCCATGCCGGGCTCCGCGAACCCCCCTTTTCCAGACCTTTCGGGCGTCCCGGAGGGAACCGACGACGAGGCCGCGCGGCACGCGGACGCCGAGACGATCCTCGGCGAGACCCGACCCACCCGGACCCGCCTCGGCTCCCTCGAGAGCGAACGCGCGAACCGGGTCTGGTGGGACGCCGACACCGACGACTACCACCGCACGCACGGCGAGTTCCTGGGCGTGGACTCGGCCGCCGGGGAGTTCGTGTGGTGCCCGGAGGGCCTGCACGAGGGCGATGTGCAGTTGCTCGGCCCGGTTGCCGGACGCGACGTCCTCGAACTCGGGTGCGGTTCGGCGCCGTGCGCCCGCTGGATCGCCGGGCAGGGTGCCCGGGCGGTCGGGCTGGACATCTCCATGGGGATGCTGCAGCGCGGACGCGCGGCGATGACCGGTTCCGGCCCGACGGTTCCGCTCGTACAGGCCGGCGCCGAGAACCTGCCGTTCGCCGACGGAAGCTTCGACATCGTGTGCTCGGCGTTCGGCGCGGTGCCCTTCGTCGCCGATTCCGCCCGGGTGATGCGCGAAGTGGCGCGGGTGCTGCGACCCGGCGGACGGTGGGTGTTCTCCGTGAACCACCCGATGCGGTGGATCTTCCCCGACGATCCGGGCGAACAGGGCCTGGTCGCGATGTTCCCGTATTTCGACCGGACCCCCTACGTCGAGGTGGACGCGACGGGCCGGGCGACCTACGCCGAGCACCACCGCACCGTGGGCGACCGGGTGCGCGAACTCGTCGCCGCCGGCCTCGAGGTCTACGACATCGTCGAACCCGAGTGGCCCGAGCATCTCGACCGCGAGTGGGGACAGTGGAGCCCGCTGCGCGGTTCGATCTTCCCGGGCACCGCCATCTTCTGCAGCCGCAAACCCACCTGATCCCGACTCACAGCAGCCGGGACAGGAACTCCCGGGTCCGGCTCTCCTTCGGGTCGGCCAGCACCTGGCGGGGATCACCGGCCTCGACGACCACGCCGCTGTCCATGAACACGAGCTGATCGGCGACCTCCCGCGCGAAGCCCATCTCGTGCGTGACGACGACCATCGTCATGCCGCCGTCGGCGAGATCGCGCATCACCGCGAGCACCTCGCCGACGAGTTCGGGGTCGAGGGCCGAGGTGGGCTCGTCGAACAGCATGAGCTTGGGATCCATGGCGAGCGCGCGGGCGATCGCGACGCGCTGCTGCTGGCCGCCCGAGAGCTGCGCGGGATAGGCGTCGACCTTGTCGGCCAGCCCGACCCGCGCGAGCAGGTCCCGGGCCTTCTCCACCGCCTCGTCACGCTTGAGCTTCTTCACGAGGATCGGCGCCTCGATGATGTTCTCGAGCACGGTGCGGTGCGGGAACAGGTTGAAGTGCTGGAACACCATGCCGATGTCGCGGCGCTGCTTCGCGGCGGCCCGCGGGTGCAGTTCGTACAGTTTCGAACCCCGTTCGGCGTAACCGACGAGATCGCCGTCGACGTACAGGCGACCGGCGTCGACGCGTTCGAGGTGGTTGATGCACCGCAGGAAGGTCGACTTGCCGGATCCGGACGGACCGATCAGGCAGGTCACCTGGCCGCGCCCCACCTCGAGCGAGATGCCCTTGAGCACCTTGACGGCGCCGAAACTCTTGCAGACCCGGTCGGCCCGCACCATCGGCGTCTCGACGGACGTCATATGTGTTCCTCCCCCGGTGCGCCGGGCTTCGGCGTCGGCTTGCCGGCCTCGGCGACCGGTACGTTCTGTGCGTCGGCGAGTGCCTGCAGCTGACGGGCCGTGAGCTGCCGGCTCAGGCCCTTCGAGTAGTGCCGCTCGAGGTAGTACTGGCCGATCATGAGCAGGCTGGTGATCGCCAGGTACCAGGTCGCGGCGACGAGCAGCAGCGGGATCGGCTGGAAGTTCGCACCCGAGATGTCGCGGGCACGGCCGTACAGCTCGAGGCTGTAGGGCACGGCGGCGACCAGCGAGGTGGTCTTGAGCATGCTGATCAGCTCGTTGCCGGTCGGCGGGATGATGACCCGCATCGCCTGCGGCAGGACGGTGCGGCGGATGGTCTGCGACCACGACATGCCGAGCGCCGTGGACGCCTCCAGCTGCCCCTCGGGCACGGAGGTGATGCCGGCGCGCACGATCTCCGCCATGTAGGCCGCCTCGTTGAGTGCCAGGCCGATGACGGCGAACAGGAACGCCGCGTTCAGACCCTGCACGTCGATGTGGACGAACTGGTGGACGAACGGGATCCCGAGGTCGATCTGCTTGTAGATCGACGGGAACAGTCCCCACAGCACGAGTTGGACGTACACCGGGGTACCGCGGAAGACCCACAGGTACAGCCACGCGACGGAACGCAGCACGGGATTCGGGGACAGACGCATCACCGCGAGCACCACGCCGAGGACGACGGCGATGGCCATGGCGAGCACCGTCAGCTGCACGGTCTTCCACGCGGCTGCGGTGATGCGGGCGTCGAACAGGTACCGGGCGTAGATGTCCCAGCGGTAGGCCTCGTTGGTGGCCGCTCCCCAGGCGAACAACCCGAGTGCGATCAGGACGATCGCGCCGGAGATCCATCGTCCGGGATGTCGCAGGGGTACTGCGCGTATCGGCTCCGGGTCGTCCGGTCGCGGTTCCGCGGATCTCGCGGACGTGGACTCGCTCATGGTTCCCTTTCTCAGCTCGTCGCGCCGTTGATCTGCGAGGCGGTGATCGCGCCGTCCTCCATGCCCCAGCGCGCGGTGATCTCGTCGTACGCACCGGAATCGATGAGGTACTGCACTGCCTGCTGCAGTACGGGACCGAACGGCGACCCCTTCGCGACGACGAATCCGTAGGGCGCGGCGTCGAAGACCTCACCGGCCGGTTCGAGTCGTTCCTCGCTGCGGGCGATGACGTACGCCGTGACCGGCGAGTCGGCGGACAGTGCGTCCACCCGGCCGAGGATGAGGGCATTGGCAGCCTCGTCCTGGCTGTCGTACTTGACCTTGTCGATGGGCGGCAGCCCGCGGGCGACGCATTCCTCGCTCTTCGCGGGGACCTCCTCAAGGTCCTCGATGGTGGTGGTCTGTACCGCCACCCGCAGTCCGCACGCGTTGTCGGGGTCGACGGATTCGCCGGTGCGCTGCGCCCACTGCACTCCGGCGCTGTAGTAGGTGACGAAGTCGACCGATTCCTCGCGTTCCTTCGTGTCGGTGAACGACGACGAGCCCATCTCGAAGGTGCCCGCCTGGACGGCCGGGATGATCCGGTCGAAGTCGGCTTCGTTGAGCACCGCCTCGAGTCCGAGGACGTCGCCGAGGGCGTGGACGAGTTCGACGCCGAAGCCGACGATGGTGCCGTCGTCGTCCTTGAACTCGTTGGGGGCGTACGGGACGTTCACCCCGACCTCGAGGGTGCCGCCGTCGGCGATGTCGGGCGGCAACTGCCTCGCGATGGCGTCGACCTTCTCGACGGTGACTCGGTCGCCGGGCGGCACGGTCGATTCGCTGTTCACCACGCACCCGGTCGCGAAGGCAAGCACCGCCGCTCCCGCCGCCAGCCTGCTCAGGGTCCGGACATGACGACGCCCCCACGAGGTCACGCGGCGGGTGTGCACTGCTCGATTCACAGTCGCACAGTATCCAACCAGGGAGGGGTCCGAATGCAAACCCGAAGCTCAGGCTTCGAGGCGGGCGATGACGGCGGCGGTGAACTCGTCCGTCGACGCGGTGCCACCGAGGTCGGCGGTCGCGACACCCGCCGCGACGGTCGCGCGCACGGCGTCCTCGATGGCGCGGGCGGCCGCGGAGAATTCGATGTCCGCGCGTGCACCGACACGGTCGAGAAGCATGGCGGCGGAGAGGATCAGCGCGATCGGGTTGGCGCGGCCCTGCCCGGCGATGTCGGGTGCGGCGCCGTGCGCGGCCTGGGCCATGGCCTTGGTGCGCGACGCGTTGATCGACGCCGCGGTACCGAGCGAGCCGGACAGTTCGGCGGCGAGGTCGGACAGGATGTCGCCGAACATGTTCTCCGTCACGATCACGTCGAACTCGGCGCCGCGGCGGACGAGCAGCGCGGCCATCGCGTCGACGTGCTGGTCGTCGACAGTGACGCTCGGGTAGAGACGACCCACTTCCTGGCACACGTCCCGGAACAGGCCGGTCGTGCTGGCGAGCACGTTGGCCTTGTGCACGATGGTCACGCGCTTGCGGCGACGCGACGCGAGGTCGAAGGCGGTGTGCGCGATGCGTTCACAGGCGGCGCGGGTGATCACTCCGACCGCGAGTGCGATGTCGGGTGTGGGCATGAACTCGCCGCTGCCGACGGCCATGTTCCGGTCGGCGTAGAAACCCTCGGTGTTCTCCCGGACGACCACGAGATCCATCTTCGGTGACACCGACGCCGCTCCCGGCAGTGCGCACGCCGGCCGGATGTTCGCGTACAGGTCGAAGTGCTTGCGGATCCGACCGCCCGGAGTGAGCTGACCCCGGAACTCGGGTGGGTACGAGGCGCTGTCGTGCGGGCCGAGGATCCACGCGTCGAGCTCGGCGAGGGTGTCGAGGGTGACCTGCGGCAGCGGGCTGCCGTGCGTCTCGATCGCGGAGGCACCGACGGGCAGCGGCACCCAGTCGACCGCGACCCCGGCTGCCGCGACGGCGGTGTCGACGATCCTGCGGGTCGCCGGCACGATCTCGGGACCGATGCCGTCCCCCTCGAGAAGTCCGATGCGATGGGTCTGAAGCGTTGCGGTGTCGTCGGTCACCCGGTCATCATTGCCTACCGTGGTCCAGTCGGTGGAACTCCTCCTCGACGCCCCGCTCGACACGGCGGTGCGCGACGAGTGGACCCGGCTGCTCGACGCCGGCCTGCACAGTCAGGGACGCGTCCGTTCCGAATCCAACCGTCCGCACGTGACGCTGTTCGTCGCCCATGCCCTGCCGGACGAACTCGAGGACGCGCTGCGGGCCACCATCACGGTCCGGCGGATCACCCTCCGGCTCGGTGGCGTGGTGATCTTCGGTGGCCGGTACGCGACGCTCGCCCGCACGGTCGTGCCGTCGATCGAACTGCTCGAACTCCAGGCGCGGGTGTTCGAGGTGCTCTCGGAATGCCCCGGCATCCCCGCACACATCCGGCCGGGCGAGTGGACGCCGCACGTCACCCTCGCACGGCGGGTGCCGGCCGCGCGCATCGGTACCGCGGTCCTGGCGGCGCAGACGCCGGAGCGGCAGCTGACCGGATCGAGTGCAGGAGTGCGGCGCTGGGACGGCGAGGCCAAGCGGGAGTGGCTGCTCACCTGAGCAGCGGGACGGTGCGCCGTTCAGAAACGGTAGTCGCCGAACTGCGTCACTTCCATATGGGTGTCGGGCGTGCGTCCGGTGAGGGCCAGCACGTCGAGGAGGAGAAAGACCGCCAGAAGTACGAGGACCAGCAGGATCATGCTTCGAGCCTGCCGCGCCGGGGTCCCACCCGACAGTGGCAGAGCCGTCGGAGAACATCGTTTTTCTGCCACCACGGTGTCACACTGGGTTGCGTGTCCGGAACACCTGGAACCACCGGCCGGCTCGAGAAGGTGGTCGTCCCCGTCCTCCCCTACGTCGAGACCTTCGAACTCGGCGTGGCGTGCGAGGTGTTCGGCTTCGACCGCTCCGACGACGGCCTGCCGACCTACGACTTCCACCTCGTCGCCGCGACCTCCGATCCGGTGCGCACCCGCTTCGGCTACACCATCGAGGTGCCTCACAGGCTCGATCTCCTCGACGACGCCGACCTGATTCTCCTGCCAGCGGTGAACAGCGACGGCATCGCGCTCGACGACGGGCGCCTCGAACCGTTGTTCGCGAAACTGCGGGCCGCCGTCGACCGCGGCGCGCGCGTGGCGAGCATGTGCACCGGGGCGTTCATCCTCGGTGCGGCCGGGTTGCTCGACAGGCGTCGCTGCACGACCCACTGGATGCACGCCGACCGTCTCGCCCGGACCTATCCGACGGCGCAGGTCGACCGGGACGTGCTCTACGTCGACGACCATCCGGTCCTCACCGCCGCAGGCACCGCGGCCGGCATCGACCTGTGCCTGCACATCGTCCGCTCCGCCCAGGGAGCCCAGGTCGCCAACACGATCGCCCGGCGCATGGTGGTGCCACCGCACCGCGACGGTGGGCAGGCCCAGTACGTCGCGATGCCACTGCCCGAATGCAAGGACGAGTCGCTCGCGCCGTTGCTCGACTGGATGAGCGAGCACCTCGACCGGGAACTCCCGGTGGCCGCACTGGCGCAGAAGGCGCACATGTCGGCGCGGACCTTCGCGCGGCGGTTCGTCGCCGAGGTTGGGGTCACGCCCGCGCGCTGGCTCCGCGATCAGCGGGTCCTGGCCGCGCAGCGCCTGCTCGAGGAGACCGACCTTCCGATCGACGTGGTGGCCGACCGCGTCGGTTTCGGCACCGCTGCGGTGCTGCGCCAGCATTTCCTGCGCCTGCGCCAGACCACTCCGCAGGCCTACCGACGGACCTTCCGGCGGTCCGTCGAACCGGTCGGCGTGTGACGCGTCCCTCGATCGGCACCTCCCGACGACACCCCCGGATCGGACACGTCACGTAGCGTGGCGGAAGGAACCCCGTCACGACGCGTGACGGCGGGAACGAACGGGAAGAAACAGCGGCGGCCGGATGTTGGACCCGTCGACACGCCCGACCGAAAGGATTTCCGTGGCAACCAAGGCTCTCACCCAGCAGGACTTCGACGAGGTCGTCACGAGCAATGACATCGTGCTCGTGGACTTCTGGGCCGACTGGTGCGGCCCCTGCAAGCAGTTCGCGCCCACCTTCGAGGCATCGTCGGACAAGCATCCCGACGTCGTGCACGCGAAGGTCGACACCGAGGCCGAGCAGGCCATCGCGGCGGCGGCGAACATCCGCTCGATCCCCACGATCATGGCGTTCCGCGAAGGCATCCTCGTCTACAACCAGGCCGGTGCTCTTCCGCCCGCCGCTCTCGAGGATCTCGTCTCGCAGGTCAAGAACCTCGACATGGACGATGTGCGCAAGCAGATCGCGGAGGCTCGCGCCGAGCAGAGCTGACCCACTCGTCGCGTCGACCGCGCCCGTCCCCGGTGATCCGGGGGCGGGCGCCGTCGTACGTACGGTGTGTGTACCTGCGGCCGGTGTCCCTGCGACTCGGTGTCCCCGCGACTCAGTGCGCCGCGGCGTCCCAGCTGCGGCCGTAACCGACCGAGACCTCGAGCGGCACCGACAATTCGATGACGGAGTCCATCTTGTCGCGCACGAGCGCCTCGACCTGTTCGCGCTCGGCTTCGACCACTTCGAGCACGAGTTCGTCGTGCACCTGCAGCAGCATCCGCGACCGCAGTCCGGCCTCGCTGAGCGCCTTCTGCACGTCGATCATCGCGACCTTGATGATGTCGGCGGCCGTGCCCTGGATGGGGGCGTTGAGCGCGGCGCGCTCGGCGATCTCCCGGCGCTGCCGGTTGTCGCTGTTGAGGTCGGGCAGGTACCGGCGGCGGCCGTAGAGGGTGGACGTGTAGCCGACCTTGCGGGCCTCCTCGACCACGTTGTAGAGGTAGTCGCGCACGCCGCCGAAGCGGGTGAAGTAGGCCTCCATCTGCTCGCGGGCCTCGTCGGTGGAGATCTTCAGCTGCTGGGCGAGACCGTAGGCGCTCAACCCGTAGGCGAGACCGTAGGACATCGCCTTGACGCGGCGACGCAGCTCCGGGGTGACCTCCTCGAGCGGCAGCCCGAACGCCCGCGACGCCACGAAGGTGTGCAGGTCCTCGCCCGTACGGAATGCCTCGATGAGCCCCTCGTCGGCCGACAGGTGCGCCATGATGCGCATCTCGATCTGGCTGTAGTCGGCGGTGAGCAGCACGTCGAATCCGTCGCCCACCACGAAACCGTCGCGGATCCGGCGACCGGCCTCGGTCCGCACCGGAATGTTCTGCAGGTTCGGCTCGGTCGACGAGAGCCGGCCCGTCGCCGCGACGGTCTGGTTGAAGGTGGTGTGGATGCGACCGTCGTCGGCGATGGACTTGATGAGTCCGTCGACGGTGGTCTTCATCTTGGTGTGCTCACGGTGCGCGAGCAGGTGTTCGAGGAAGGGATGGCCCGTCTTGTCGAACAGGTTCTGCAAGGCATCCGCGTCGGTGGTGTAGCCGGTCTTGGTCTTCTTCGTCTTCGGCATCTCGAGCTCGTCGAACAGCACCACCTGCAACTGTTTCGGCGAGCCGAGGTTGATCTGCTTGCCGATCACCTCGTAGGCGGCGTTCGCGGCGGCGGCGACCTGGGCCGCGAATTCGGACTGCAGGTCGTGCAGGTGCGCCGAGTCGACGGCGATGCCGGTGGCCTCGAGTTCTGCGAGGACCTCGAGCAGGGGCAGTTCCATCTCGGTGAGCAGGCGCACCGATTCAATCTCGCCGAGTTCGGTGTCGAGGGCCGCGGCGAGGTCGACGACGGCGCGCGCCGCGAGGATCTGCGCCTCGGCCGCTTGCGCGTCGGCGGCGTCTTCGTCGTCGAGCAACGAGAGTTGTTGCGCGCCGGTGTCTTCCACTCGCAGCTCACGCTTGAGGTAGCGCAGCGACAGGTCGTCGAGCTTGAACGAGCGCTGGCCGGGCCGCACCAGATAGGCGGCGAGCGCGGTGTCGCTGGTGATGCCGGCGAGCGTCCAGCCGCGTCCGCGCAGCGCGTGGATGGCGAACTTCGCCTCGTGCACGGCCTTCTCCACTGCGGGGTTCGCGAGCCATGCGGCGAGGGCGTTCTCGTCCTCGGGCGTGAGCGCCACCGTGCTCACATAGGCGCCCTCACCGTCGGCCCCGGCGACGGCGATCGCGGTCGCGTCGCCTCCGTAGGGAGTGCCGGTGCCCACCACGGCGAGCCCATGACGTCGACCCGCCGGGGCGTGCTCGGCGAGCCAGTCGCCGAGGGCACCCGGCTCGACGATCCCGCCGCGCACCTCGAAGCCCTCCTCGGCCTCGGGCTCGGCCGACGAGAGCGTCTCGAACAGCCGGTCGCGCAGCACCTTGAACTCGAGGTCGTCGAACAGGCGGTGGATGCGGTCGCGGTCCCACGGGGCGAGGGCGAGTTGTTCGGGGGTGTACGGCACGGCCACGTCGCGCACCATCTCGGTGAGCTGGCGGTTGAGCAACACGTTGGACAGGTTCTCGCGCAGCGCGTCGCCGGTCTTGCCGCGCACCTCGTCGACGCGGTCGACGAGTCCGCTCAGGCTTCCGTACTCGCGGATCCATTTCGCGGCGGTCTTCTCGCCCACGCCGGGGATGCCGGGCAGGTTGTCGCTCGGGTCGCCGCGCAGCGCCGCGAAGTCCGGATACTGCTGGGGGGTGAGTCCGTACTTCTCCTCCACCGCGTCGGGGGTGAAGCGCGTCAGGTCGGAGACGCCGCGCCGCGGATACAGCACCGTGATGTCGCCGTTGACGAGTTGGAGCGCGTCGCGGTCGCCGGTCACCACGAGCACCCGGAAGCCCTGGGCGTGCGCCTGCGTCGCGAGCGTGGCGATGATGTCGTCGGCCTCGTAGCCCTCGATCGCCATCACCGGGATCCCCATCGCGCCGAGGACGTCCTTGGTGAGGTCGATCTGCCCCTTGAAGTCGTCGGGTGCGGCGCTGCGCTGGGCCTTGTAGGCGGCGAACAGTTCGGCACGGAAGGTCTTGCGGCTGACGTCGAATGCCGCCGCGACGTGCGTGGGCTGCTCGTCGCGCAGCAGGTTGATGAGCATGGAGGTGAACCCGTAGACCGCGTTCGTGGTCTGCCCGCTGTGGGTCTTGAAGTTCTCGGCGGGCAGCGCGTAGAACGCGCGGAACGCGAGGGAATGGCCGTCGAGGAGCAGCAGGGTCGGGCGGTCGTCGGTGGCCGCGGTGGACGTCGCGGAAGTGGATGCACGGGTCACGCGTGCCAGTCTAGGGACCGAGGACGACAGCGTCGGCCACACCGCCCGACCAGCACCTCTCCGGTATGTGCGAACACTCGTTGTCCGAAGAAACGAGACCGAAACGTCCGGGTGATCCAATTTTTCCCGTGGACGTGCGATCCAGCCGCTAGAGTCCCCTGTCACGACACCGTAGTCCGGCGTCATCGAGGTTGACGATGATGCCCCGGGCGCAGTGCCGCGCTCGATGACAGCGCACCCACCGGGAGGACCTGCGTGGCCCCTACCTCGGGATGTCGGCGACGACCGACCTCGACCCTCCACCGATCGGTCCGCGCCGCACTCGTCACGCTCGCGAGTGTCCTGTTCGTCCTCGTCGGCGCCGGCCTCTCCTCCGCCCAGGATCCGCCGGACCCACCCTCACCGCCCGCGAACACGGCACCGGCCGCACCCGACGAGGAATCCGCGGAGGGGGTGACCGTCCGCGGAACGCTCAACAATGCCGGCGAACGACTCGACGGTGTCGTCGTCCGTGCGACCACCGAGAGCGGCGAGGTGGTCACCGAGACGGAGTCCGCCGACGGTGGGCGCTGGGAACTCACCGTTCCGCCGGGCACGTACGTCTTCGAGGTCGACACCGAGAGCCTGCCCGACGACGTCACCGTCCAGACCTCGGTGACCCGCGATGTCGCTCCGGGACGGGCGAACACGGTGATTTTCTCGTTCGGGGAGGCGCGTAGCGGTTCGACGGTCGCGTGGGGCGAGACGCTGGTGCGCACGATCGTCGACGGTCTGCGTTTCGGTTTGGTCATCGCGATCGCCGGAGTGGGCCTGAGTCTGATCTTCGGCACGACCGGCCTGACGAACTTCGCCCACGGCGAGCTGGTCACCCTCGGGGCGGTCGCGGCGTGGATCTTCAATGTCACCCTCGGTGTCCAGCTGATACCGGCCACGATCCTGGCGGTGATCGTCGGCGTCATCATCGGCCTGCTCAACAACGCACTCATCTGGGCTCCGCTCCGGCGCCGCCACACGGGCCTGATCGCCCAGCTGGTGGTGTCGATCGGCCTCGCGATCTCGTTGCGCTATCTCATCCTGGCCTTCTACTCCGACCGCACCCAGCCGTTCGACGACTACCAGGCACAGCAGCAACTGGTGTGGGGGCCGATCGCGATCACCCCGGGCAACCTCGCGTGCATCGTGATCAGCCTGGTGGTGCTCGTCGGGGTCGCCCTGCTGCTGCAGCGCACCCGGATCGGCAAGGCGATGCGCGCGGTGGCCGACAACCGCGACCTCGCGGCATCGTCGGGGATCGACGTCGAACACGTCATCCGCTTCGTGTGGGGTCTCGGTGGCGGGCTCGCCGCGCTCGGCGGGGTGCTGTTCGGCCTGTCGGAACTCGGCGGGCGCGTGCAGTGGGAGATGGGCTTCAAGCTGCTCCTGCTGATGTTCGCCGGCATCATCCTCGGCGGCCTCGGCACCGCCTACGGTGCACTGGTCGGCTGCGTCGTGGTGGGACTGCTGGTCCAGTTGTCCACCCTCGTGATCAACCCGGACCTGAAGTACATCGGCGGTCTGCTCGTACTCATCGTCATCCTGGTCATCCGCCCCCAGGGCATCCTCGGCAGTCGGACAAGGATCGGTTGACCCATGGATATCGTGTCGGTACTCCAGGTTTCCTTCGCCCAGCTCATCGGCCCGTCGGCGATCTTCTACGCACTGCTCGCGATCGGCCTGAACCTGCACTACGGCTATGCAGGGCTGCTGAACTTCGGGCAGATCGGTTTCGCCCTCCTGGGCGGTTACGGCGTGGGCATCATGACCGTCACCTACGACCAGCCGTTGTGGGTGGGCATCCTCGTCGGTCTCGCACTGGCAGGTCTGCTCGCGCTCGTACTCGGCATCCCCACCCTGCGGTTGCGGGCCGACTATCTCGCCATCGCGACGATCGCCGCGGCGGAGATCCTGCGGCTGATGTTCCGCTCGACCGCGTCCGACTCGGTGACCGGATCGACCCGCGGCCTGTGGGGTTTCGCCGACCCGTTCACGTCCCTGAGCCCGTTCGATTCGAGTCGCCAGTACAACCTGCTCGGTATGCGGTTCTACGGCGACGACCTGTGGGCGATGGTCGTCGGCTGGACCCTCGTGCTGTTGCTGTGCGGGCTGGTCTACCTCCTCTCCCACAGTCCGTGGGGGCGGGTCCTCGAGGCGGTGCGTGAGGACGAGGACGCTGCCCGCGCGCTCGGCAAGAACGTCTTCGCCTACAAGATGCAGGCCCTGGTACTCGGCGGCATGATCGGCGGTCTCGGCGGCGTCTTCAACGCTCTGCAGACCAAGTCGATCAACCCCGACTTCTACTCGACCGCGCAGACCTTCTTCGCGTTCGGCGCGCTGATCCTCGGGGGTGCGGGAACGGTCTTCGGACCGGTGCTCGGCGCCATGGTGTTCTGGTTCCTGCTCACCCTCCCGGATGCCTTCCTGCGTCAGGCGATCGCCGGACCCGACCCGCTGCTCCCGCTCACCGAACAACAGGTCGGCGCGATGCGGTACGTGCTGCTCGGCATCCTCATCGCGGTGATGATGGTCTTCAGGCCACAAGGCATCCTGGGAAGCAAGCGGAAGGTGCAACTCGATGCCTGACACGATCCGACCCGACCCGACACCACCGCGCACGGTCCTCGGCGCGGACGAACGCGCCGCACTGTTCGCCGGCGTCGACCGCGCCCCCGGCGCCGCCAAACCCGACCCGATCCTCGTCGTCGACGATCTGTGCCGCACATTCGGAGGGCTCAAGGCCGTGGACGTGGCCCACCTCGAGATCCAGCGCTCGTGCATCACCGGCCTGATCGGCCCGAACGGCGCCGGCAAGACCACCCTCTTCAATCTCCTCACGGGCTTCGACCGGCCCGACACCGGCACCTGGGCGATGGACGGCGTCCCGCTCGGCCGGCTCCATCCCCATCAGGTGGCGCGGCGCGGGATCGTGCGCACCTTCCAGCTCACCAAGGCGCTGTCGAAGATGACGGTCCTCGACAACGTCCGCCTCGGCGCCCGGCACCAGACCGGCGAGCGCATGGCCGGTGCACTGCTACCGTGGACGTGGCGCCGCCAGGAACGCGAGATCACCGCGCGCGCATACGAACTGCTCGACCGTTTCGGTCTGGCCGCGAAGGCCGACGACTTCGCCGGTTCACTGTCCGGCGGTCAACGCAAACTGCTCGAGATGGCCCGTGCGCTGATGACCGAACCGACCGTCGTCATGCTCGACGAGCCGATGGCCGGCGTCAATCCGGCGCTCACGCAGAATCTGCTGGGACACATCAAGACCCTGCGCGACGACGGGACGACCGTGGTATTCGTCGAGCACGACATGGACGTCATCCGCGACATCTCCGACTGGGTCGTGGTGATGGCGCAGGGTTCGGTGATCGCGGAGGCACCGCCGGACGCCCTGTCGTCCGATCCGGCCGTGGTCGACGCCTATCTCGGCAGTCACCACGACCAGGCACTCGAATTCGACGACGAGGGCAATCCCGTGGGCGCGACCGCCGAACTCGCCGACGCCCTCGCGGACGCGGAAGCGCAGACCCTCGAGGCCGGAGGCGACCTGTCCGATCCCGATTCGGCGTCGACCGACGCGACGGCCACGACCCTGGAGAAGCCTTGAGCGACAACATCACTCCTGCACTCACCGGGACGACGCCGGCGGAACGTGCCGCGACCCCGGAGGAACATGCGCGCCTGGCGACCATAGCTCTCCTGCGCGCCGACGATCTCGTGGCCGGTTACTTCCCCGGGGTCGATATTCTGCGCGGTTGCAACTTCTACCTGCGCGACGGTGAGATCGTGGGCATCATCGGCCCGAACGGAGCCGGCAAGTCGACCCTGCTCAAGGCGTTGTTCGGCCTCATCCCCATCCGCAGCGGCACCGTCACGCTCGGCGGGGACGAGATCACCTCGGCGCCCGCACACATCCTGGTGCGCAAGGGGATCGGCTACGTGCCGCAGACGCAGAACGTGTTTCCCTCACTGACCATCGAGGAGAACCTCGAGATGGGGATCTATCTGCGTCCGAAGGACTTCGAGAAGCAGTTCGAGCGGGTGGCGTCGTTGTTCCCGTTGCTGTCCGAGCGCCGGAAGGTCAAGGCGGGAGCGCTCTCCGGTGGTGAGCGGCAGATGGTCGCGATGGGCCGCGCGCTGATGATGGAGCCGTCGGTGCTGCTCCTCGACGAGCCGTCGGCGGGACTGTCGCCGATGTTCCAGGACGAGGTCTTCATCCGCTGCAAGAAGATCAACGCGGCGGGGGTGTCGATCATCATGGTCGAGCAGAACGCGCGTCGCTGCCTGCAGATCTGCGATCGCGGATACGTTCTCGACCAGGGCCGCAACGCGTACACCGACACCGGCAGCAATCTCATGCACGACCCGAAGGTCGTCGAACTGTATCTCGGCACTCTCGCCGGCAGCCGGGAGAAGCGGAAGGGGTGACCGCCTACCGGCGATCACCCCTTCGCTCACGACCGGCGGGTCACTCACCCACCACGATGTAGTCCTCGGTGGTCAGGGTGTTGTCGGGACCGAACACGAGTCGGCCGTACGAGCCCACGCCGGGTTCGCCCGCATCCACGAAGGTGAGTTCACCGGTGGCACCGTCGTAGTCGAGGTCCTGATCCGCACGGAGCAGGTCGAGGCACTGCTGGTAGCTGGTGCACTTCTCCCCGTCGCGGGTCACCGAGTTGATGTTCGCGGCGATGTCCACCCCCGCGGTCGACCCTGCCTGTTCCGCGGCCAGCGCCGAGACGATCACGGCGTCGTAGGACTCTCCGGCGTAGTTGAAGTCGATCAGGCCCGGATCGACGCCGAGCAGTCGCTGCTGGAACTCCTCGCCGGTGTCGGTCAGCGGCGTGGTGCCGGCCATGCCGTCGAGCAGTCCTTCGGCGACGTTCTCGCCCAGCGCGTTCCCCATGTTGCCGTCGACACCGAAGACCGCCATGCCGTCGGACGGGCCGATGCCCACCTCGTGCATGCGGGTGATGATCTTCGCCGACTCCTCGAAGCCGATGAGTGCCACAGCATCCGGTGCGAAGTTGGCCACCTGGTCGACCTCCGCGTTGAACGACTGCGCGTTGGGGTCGTAGATGATCTTCTGGATCTGGTCCTCCGGGATACCGGCGTCGACGAGATTGGTCACGGTGTTCTCGGCGAGGCCGGTGCCGTACGGATCGTTCAGCGCCAGGATCGACACGCGCTGCGCCCCGTCCTCGGCGATCAGCTGCGCGAGCGCCTGCGCCTGGAGCACGTCGGTCGGGGCGGTGCGGAAGTACAACCCGCGGTCGGCGTAGCAGACGAACTGGTCGGAGGTGTTCGCCGGCGAGAACTGCACCACGCCGGCACTGACGATCTTGTCGATCACCTTGAGCGAGACCGACGACGAGGCGGCGCCGACGATCACCTGGGTGCCGTTGGCGAGATGCCGGTCGACGGTGGTGTTCGCGGTGTCGGTCGTCGTGTCCCCGGAATCGCCCGGGAACAGTTCGACCGGCTGGTCGAGAACACCGCCCGCGGCGTTGATGTCGTCGACGGCGAGCCGGACGGCAGCGACCTCGGGCGGTCCGAGGAAGGCGAGACTGCCGGTCTCGGGGAGAATCGTGCCGATCTTCAGCGGTCCCGTGGCGGGAGTCGCCCCTGCTGTGGCCTGCTGTGGTTCGCAGTCGGTCTCGACGGTCGTCGCGGCCGCCGCCCCCTCGTCACCGGCCGACGTACCGGATGCCGAATCGTCGCTGTCCGAACCACACCCGGTGAGGGCGAGCGTCGCAGCACCGAGTACCGCTACGGCGCGGACCAGAGTCCGTCTTGCCATTCAACTCTCCTTCGAACGCCTGACACCGCATCCGGCGGATTCCGGATGTGGTCGAAACATAGCGGTCGGAAGCACCCCGCGAACCCGGCCGAAATCCTTGTGATACGACCGTTATCTGCGGGGCGGAGATTTGATGTGGCGGTAACGCGTCGGGCGCCGTGAGCACTCGAAACCGGTTCGCGCGGCTAGCCGGCGGTGTCGCTTCCGAGGGTCTCGAGGACGACCACCGCGACCTGCTTCATGGTGGTACGGCGGTCCATCGCGGCGCGCTGGATCCAGCGGAACGCCTCCGGTTCGGTCATCGCATGCTTCTCCATGAGCAGTCCCTTGGCCCGGTCGACGAGCTTGCGGGTCTCGAATCGCTCGTTGAGCCCTTGCACCTCGCGCTCGAGCTCGCGCAGCTCGGAGAAGCGGCTGACGGCCACCTCGATGGCGGGCACGAGATCGCTCTTCGAGAACGGCTTGACGAGATACGCCATGGCGCCTGCGTCGCGGGCGCGTTCGACGAGCTCGCGCTGACTGAAGGCTGTGAGAATGACCACAGGGGCGATGCGCCGCTGTGCGATCTCCGAGGCGGCGTCGATGCCGTCGCGGCGCGGCATCTTGACGTCCATGATCACCAGGTCGGGCCGGAGTTCCTCGGCGAGTTCGACGGCACGCTGTCCGTCGCCGGCCTCACCGACCACCTCGTAGCCCTCCTCGCGCAGCATTTCGACGAGATCGAGCCTGATCAGGGCCTCGTCTTCCGCTACGACGACCCGACGAGGAGTTGGTGTGCTGTCGTGCGGCGCGGAGGTCATGGTCGGGCCTTCCCCTCGGTACTGGCGGTCCCCGGTGCAGGGTGGAACGTAAGAAGGGTACCGGTGCGCGCCCGCTTCGCCCGATCCTCTACAGTGGTGTCCGCAACGCCCCCGTATCCCAATTGGCAGAGGAAACGGATTCAAAACCCGTCCAGTGTGAGTTCGAGTCTCACCGGGGGCACCACTTTTCGGTTCGCGCTACACGGCCGGAGCACGCTTTCCGCATCCCGCCGATTCCGGCTCCGCTGTCGTAATGTTCCGGCGTGAGTATCTGGGTTCCCGTCGTCGTTGCACTCGTCACCGGGGTGGTGTCGTGGGCGGCCGCACGTCTGTCGCGCGAGCTGTCCCGTCGAAACCTCCGGACCCGGATCGCAGCCGATCTGGCCATCTACAACGGACTCGGCGACGAGTTCCGGAAGCGCCCCCTGCGGGAGAGCGTCGATGCCCGGTTGTGGCAGCTCGCGGCCCAGTCGATGCCGTTGGCGCCGGGATCGCGTCCGAAGCCCAGGATCCGCCGGATCCTGGCCCTGATCGCAGTGGTGTTCGTCGCCGTCGGAGCGCTCGTGTTCGTGGAACTCGTCCTGGGCATCCGGGAGGGCGACTCGGCGCGGGTGGCGCTCGCGCTGCTGGCAGGTGCCCTGGTCGGATTCTCGATTCCCGGCCTGTCCGCCGATCCGGCGGAGTTGCAGGAGCGGCAGCTCATCCGGGCGCTGCGGGAGCGACGGGCCATGGAACAGCTGCAGAACGGGCAGAGCTCCTCCGCAGGTACTCCCCCGGACCTGGCGGAGACCGCGTAGCTACGATTCTCCGGGTGACCGGTTTCGACGAGTTCGACATGTTCGGGGGCCTCGACCCCGCGTCCCTGCCGCTGCGCCAGCAGCAGATCCTGGCCGCGATCCGCGACTGGATCGTTGCGCAGGGATCGTCGCCGAGCACCCGGCAGATCGCCGATTCGGTGGGTCTGCGGTCGACGTCGACGGTCTCGAAGCATCTGAAGAGCCTCGCGGACAAGGGTTTCCTCCGCCGCGGCACCGCTGTGGCACGCCAGCTCGACGTGCGCCCCTTCCTCGGCTCGTCCGGCGGTGAACGCGCATCCGACGACACCGTGACCGTGCCGGTCGTCGGCGACATCGCCGCGGGCGCACCGATTCTCGCCGAGGAGCACACCGACGACCTGCTCACCCTCCCCCGCGATCTGGTCGGCTCCGGCACGGTCTTCGCGCTTCGCGTGCGAGGCGACTCGATGGTCGACGCGGCGATCTGCGACGGCGACACAGTGGTGGTTCGGCGGCAGCACGAGGCCCACTCCGGTCAGATCGTCGCGGCGATGATCGACGGCGAGGCGACGGTCAAGGTGTACCGGCGCCGAGGCGGCCACGTCCACCTCGAACCCCGGAATTCCGCCTATCCCGTCCTCGACGGCGACGAGGCGGTGGTGCTGGGCACCGTCGTGTCCGTTATGCGCCGCATCTGATGCCTACCGGGATCAGCCGCAGATCGGATCGGTGACGACCGGCGGCAACCCGTCGAGGAGATCCTGCGCGGGCGGCCCGAGAAGCGGATCGTCGGCGAGCCGGCACAGCGGCGGGCAATCCTGCAGAGAAGGACCGGTCTCCGGTCCGGGTGGGACCCTTTCGGTGAACGCGCCGAGGACGTGCTCCGAGAGCGTCCCTGCCGATCCGTAGGTCGACGCCGCGACCGAGAAATCGGGACCGAACGAGGCGGAGGCGTGGAACGAGCGGTCGTCGCTCCAACCCCGCTTCGTGCCGATCACTCCGGCGATCAGCGCCGTGCCGTAGTCCTGCGGATATCCGTCGACCGCGGTGTCGTAGGCCGTGGCCATCGCGGCGAGCACCGGCGAACCGGGATCAGTGCGCTTCTTCGTCTCGCGATAGGTGACCATGTCGTGCGTCGACGTGGTGCCCACACCCCAGTAGCCGGGCACGTGGGTGTCGGTGAGCCCGAACTCCGCCGCGGTCGACGAGATCGCCTGGGGGTATTCCGCGTGCAGGCGGTCCGCGATCGCGTCGTTCGACGACCGGATCATCTCCGTCGCGTCGGCGTGATCCGCAGGATCGACGTAGGTGAGAACGTACTCGGCCGGATACATCTTGACGATCGACACGTCGGCGCGGGACTCGTGCTCGTTCGCAGTGCCGGCGCGCAGACCGGTCGGGGTGTGCGCGAACGAGATCTGGGTACTGCTGGGAGCAGGGATCGCGCCGGTGTCGTCCACGATCGGCGCGGGCGCTGCGGAGGCGATGTGACCGCCGAGGGCGGTGAGGGCGGCTACGGCGAGGGCTGTCGCAATCGGGCGGTTACCCCGAAGCGGACGAGCAGTGACGGCCGCGACCTGCACGCGGCCGTTCCTGTCGGTGCCCGCCTCTACAGTTCGGTCGTCCGAGGATCGCTCCGGAACCAGCGACACGAAACGGATCCACCATGTCGATGCCCGCCACTCCGCCCACTCGTCGACCGTGTCGATCGTCTGTCCCGGTGCGCCCCGCTCGCGGACCGGGCTCCCGGGTGATCGCGTGCCGGACGACGATCCCGTTCGGGCGCGACAACGACGGCACGCCCGTCTCGTGGGATCTGTCCGCCGGACGGCACCTGCTGATCCGACGCGACGAGCGCCGCTCGTCGCCCAGCGTGTCGCTCGACCTGATCGCGATGACGACACTGACCGGCGGCACCCACGACCTGGTGGTCATCGATCCGCACCGTCGTCATCGCTGGCTCGGTGGCTCCGCCTCGCTCCCCACGGGGCCGTGTTGCTGGGCCACCACCACCGATCAGATCACCGACGTGGTCGCCGAACTCGATTCGCCGGTCGTCGACCCCCCGCGCGTGTTGCTCGTCGCCGATCTCGCCGCCACGGTCGCGGCGCTCGACGACGAGGGGCGCACCCGGCTCGCCCGGGTAGCCGTGGACGCACGCGAACACCAGTTGCTGCTCGTCGCCACCACCGCCGACACGAATCCCCGCTGGTATCCCGAGGGGCTGATCGACGCGTTCGACGACATCGTCGCGCGGCGGCGCGAGGAGAGTCCGTCCTTCGGCCTTCGCTGATCGCTCGATCGGCCGAGGAAGTTCTCGATACCCCGTAATGCTCGATTGACGCCGAGAAAGACCGATCGAGCTGCCACAATCGTTCTACGAACACCCTCCCGTAGCGACTCGGTGATCGTCACGGTGCGCGGAGGACGGATCGATGAACGTCGGCAAAGTGGTCATGCTGGTCGTCGGTATTCTCCTCGTGCTCCTCGGAGGCGCTGCCGCGGTCGGAGCGCTCATTCTGGGGTGGTTCTTCGTCGTCCAGCGCGCCGACGGTTTCATCACCGGTCCCGAGGGGACCCTCCGGACGCAGACGCACGCGTTGGTCTCCGAACGTCTCGACCTCGTCACCGACGATCAGAGCCCCACGGGTCTGCGCAGTGAGGACATCGGCCGGCTTCTGGTGCAGGCCACCGCACTCGATCCCGCATCGGCGGTGTTCGTCGGGATCGCTCCCGTCGGGGAGGTCGAGGCCTATCTCTCAGGGGTCGCCCACACCGTCGTGACCGATCTGCGGTTCGAGCCGTTCGAGGTCACCTACCGTGACGTTCCCGGGGGCGACACCCCGGCTGCTCCTTACGCGCAACAGTTCTGGGTCGCATCGGCGGAAGGGACCGGCACCCAGCAAGTGGAATGGGATCTGCGCGACGGCACATGGACCGTGGTGGTGATGAACGCCGACGCATCCGCAGGGATCGGCGTGGACGTGCGCGCCGGGATCCACATCGACCTGCTCGGACCGGCCGTGCTCGCCCTGCTGATCCTCGGTCTGGTTCTTCTCGCCGTCGGTGTCCCTCTGCTGCTCGCCGGCGCGGTCGGACTCGGTCGGCACGGGCCTCCGCCGCCCAGTCCGGTGTCCGCTCCCGCTACCGGCGCCACTCCGGTCACCGCACCTTCGCACCCGGCGGCGGTGCCCTATCCGGTGCATCTGCGCGGCGATCTCGACGAACCGTTGTCGCGGTGGCTGTGGCTGGTGAAATGGCTAGGTCTCCGTCACTCCCCCGGCCGGCCCGACCGGCACCGGTCAGCCCTGATCACGCGGTATATCGATGAGGCCTTCCCGGATCCTCTCCGTCCACGCGTCGACGTCGACCCAGTCCCGGGCATCGCCGTAGTGTCCGCCCATCAGCCGGAAGACGATCCGCCCGATTCCGGCCCAGTCGCCCGAAGCGATGGCACCGGCGAAGAAACGGTGATCACGCACATCGGTGATCGAACGGAGGTTCTGCACCGCCCGAGGTTCCGGCGTGACCCGTCGCAGATATGCCGCCACCCGGGGCGAGAGAATCGTGCTGGTCGCTCCGATCGACGAGACGGAGAACGCCCACACCGGTCGCCCTTCCGATTCGGTGCCCAGCCGATAGATCGCATCGGAAGCCTCGGGGAGCCACTGCCCGTTGTGGATCGCACTTCCGACGATCAGCGCCTCGTACGTTCGTACCGACGCGACATCGCCGAGCGCGCGCAGTTCCACGGCACCGCGGCTTTCCAGTCCCGTAGCGATGCGTTCGGCGATTCCCCGCGTCGACCCTCGAGCGGTCGCGTAGCCGATCAGGACGGACATGGCGGGGCCTTTCGGCAGTGGGTGATTGCGCCGGATGCAGTCTCCAGTGTGAGAAGCGGCGTGCACGGCACGTGAGGGTCTTCGGTCACTTCCTGCGGGCAGGTCGGGACCGTCGACTCTTGTGCGACCGACCGGTCCGAGCGTGTGCTGGCAGGGTCCCGAAACCGCAGGATCCCGGAAAAAGCAGGGCCCGAAACGGCCGTGCCCGCAGCTCGGACAGGCACCGAGGTGATCGTGATGACAGCACACCACCCCATCGTCGCCGGAGTGGACGGATCGAGAGCGTCCCTGCAGGCCGTGGTCTGGGCAGCTCGCGAGGCGGAACGGTGCCGGCTCCGGTTGTCGCTGGTCACCATCGTGTCGGTCCGCAACACGTTCGGTGTCCCGATCGGCATGCCCGCCGGATTCTTCGAGCAGGAGGGATCCGAGGGACGCGACATGCTCCTCGATGCCGCCCGGATACGCGCGCCGCGCGGTGCCCGAGGATGAGCTCGACATCGAGACCCACCTGTGCACCGATTCTCCGTCGCTCGAACTGGTGGACCGATCGAAGTCGGCGTCGATGGTCGTGGTCGGGGCCGGGGACAACCGGTTCGGCTGGGAGCGATTCGGTTCGGTCAGCCGAGCGGTGGTCACGCGTCCGGTGGTCGTCGGCGTCGACGGTTCGGAGCACAGTGTGCGCGGTGTCCGCCGCGTTCGAGGAGGCCTCGCTGCGCGGCACCGACGTGGTGGCAGCCCACGCGTGGTCCGACCTCGATGTGCGCGGTCCGTTCCGATTCCGGATCGAGTGGGACAGCGTGGAGAACAAGGAGCGGGCACTGTTGTCCGAGAGTCTCGCCGGGCACGGCGAGGAGTTCCCCGACGTGCGGGTGCACCCGGTGGTGGTGCTGGACCAGCCCTCCCACTATCTGGCATCGCACGCTGCCGATGCGCAGTTGCTCGTTCTCGGCCGTCGTGGTCGAGGCGGGTTCCCGAACCTGATGCTGGGATCCACCACATGGGCGCTGCTGTACACGGTGACCTGGCCCGTGATGGTCGTCCCGTAGTGCGCGGCGCCCCTGACGAAGGACGGTTCCCCGCCGGTCATGCCCCGGCGCGCCGGGCGCGGTCGAGCAGGATGCGTTGTTCCGCTCGCGCCACCGTCCGTCTCGTCTGCGCCGCGGCGTCGGGCGCGACCGACACGGAGGTGATGCCGCGCCGCACGAGATGCTCGGCGAGGTCGGTGCTCGTCGACACGGCCTGACCGCACAACGACGTCGTCAGTCCCGCGGCCGAGGCCCGTTCGATGATGTGGTCGATCGCGTCGAGCACCGCGGGGTCGAGGGTGTCGAACAGGTCCTTGCACACCTCCGAGTCCCGGTCCACGCCGAGCATCAACTGCGTGAGGTCGTTGGTTCCGATGGACACGCCGTGGATGCCGAGCTTCGCGTATTCCGGCAACCAGTAGACGACCGACGGGACCTCGGCCATGATCCAGCGCTGCATGCGCTGGTCGGAACCGAGCGGATGCCGGTCGAGTTGGGCGAGGCAGTCCCGCAGCTCCCAGCGGGTGCGCACGAACGGGATCATCAGATGCACGTTCGGGTGTGTGCGCCGAACCCGGTGCAGCACATCGAGATCCAAGGAGAACAGTTCCGGATCCCGGATGTACCGGAAGCACCCGCGGTAACCGATCATCGGGTTCTCTTCGTGGGGTTCGACCTCCCCACCCTCGAGATCGGCGAATTCGTTGCTGCGCAAGTCGATCGCACGGTATACGACCGGACGCGGGGCGAATGCCGCCGCGATCCGCGCCAGGCCACCCGCCATCTTCTCCACGTACTCGTCGCGGCGCCCCTGCGCGATCATGTGCGAAGGGTGTTCGCCCGCGAGTGCTTCGGTGATCATGAACTCGGCACGGAGCAGACCGACGCCGTCGACATCGGTCGCGGCGACCGACTCCGCGGCATCCGGAGTCGCGAGATTGACGTAGACCGCTGTGGCCGTAACGGTTTCGGCGGCTACGGCCGACGCCGCAGACGCGGATACCGTCGCGACGGGCCGTTCCGCCGTGTGGACTGCGCCGTCGAACACCACACCGGCGTTGCCGTCGACGGTGATCAGTTGCCCGTCCTTCAGATCCTTGGTGGCGGTACGTGCACCGACCACGACGGGCTTGCCGAGTTCGCGTCCGACGATGGCCGCGTGGCAGGTGATACCACCACCGTCGGTGACGATGCCGCCGGCGCGGCGCAGAATCGGCAACCAGTCGGGTCTGGTCATCGGCGCCACGATGATCTCGCCGTCGCTCAGCTTCTTCCCGTCGACCAGTTCGTGGAGCACCCGCACTCGGCCGGTCGCCGTCCCGGGGCCGGCACCGAGACCGGCCAGCAACGCTCGTGCCTCGCCGTTTCCGGACGGGGCGGGCGCCGCCGGTTGATCGAGCGTGGTGATCGGGCGGGTCTGCACGATCCACAATTCGTCGTCCGCGAACGCGAACTCGAGGTCCTGGGGGCGCCCGTAGTGCTCTTCGACTCCGGCGGCCAGGCGCGCGACGCGCACGAGCTGATCGTCGTCGAGCACTCGGGTGCGGCGCGTGGGATCGACGGCGACGCGACTGTCCCCGCTGTCGGTGGAGGTGATGCGGAACTCCTGATGACCGAGACGCACGTCGAGCACCTCGAGGCCGTCCTTCGCGACGACATAGGTGTCGGGTTCGACCTGCCCGCCGACGACGACCTCTCCGAGACCGAGAGCTGCCTCGATGACGATGCGATCGAGTTCGCCCGTGCGCGGGTCGGCCGTGAAGGCCACGCCCGACAATTCGGACTTCACCATCACCTGGACCACCACCGCGATGGACGGCTCGTCGGTCACCCCGCGCAACCCTCGGTAGGTGCGGGCGCGTTCGGACCACAACGAGGCCCAGCACGCCTGCACCGCGCGGATCACCGCGTCCGGACCGATGACGTTCGTGTACGACTCGTGGATCCCGGCGAACGATGTGTCGGAGGCGTCCTCCGCGGGAGCCGACGACCGCACTGCAACCGGCGCGTCGGGACCGAGGCTCTCGTAGGCGGAGACGATCGCCGCGCGCATCCCGGCCGGGACGCTCGAACCCGTCACCAGGGCGGCGAGTTCCGCGGAGGTACGGATGAGGGTGGCGTCGTCGATATCGGGGTCGGGCACGGCCTCGGCGGCCAGCCGGGATCGGATGCCGGCTGCGTCCATCGCGTCGAGATAGGCGGCGGTGGTGACGGCGAACGCCGGCGGTACCGGAAAGCCTGCGCGGGTGAGCTCTCCGAGGTTCGCGGACTTGCCACCGACGGTCGGCGCGTCGGCGGCGCCCACCTCCGCGATCGGTCGGACCCACAGTTCGTGTTCGGTCATCGACGACTCCCCACACTCCCCGCCCGCGTCGACCTTCCGGGCCGGATCGGATACTCGGTCTTCCCATCGTCGCCCCGGCCCGATCGATACCGTAGGGGCAAAGGTCATCATTCCGGGACGGGGACGACCGTGGCCGATCCTCCGCGCACACCTGATCCGCGGGAGCGGAAACGGTTGATCCTGACCGCGATAGCGCGTCCGACGCTCACCGCCTTCGTGCTGGTCAGCGTTTACTTCGTGATTCCGGTCGAGCATGTCCGCAGCACGTCCGAGGTCCTGACCCTCGTCGGTGGTGGCACTGCGGTCCTGATGGTCGGCTGGTGGCAGATCCGCAGGATTCTCGCGTCCGAGTACCCGGCGGTCCAGGCCGTCGAGGCACTCACCACGATCGTGTCCGCCTATCTCGTGGTCTTCGCAACCCTTTACCTCCGCATGTCCGTGGCGCATCCGGACAACTTCACCGAACCACTGTCCCGCGTCGATGCCCTGTACTTCTGTCTGACGGTCTTCTCCACGGTGGGATTCGGGGACATCTCCGCTGTAACCGAGACCGCGCGAGCCGTCGTGTCGGTGCAGATGATCGCAAATCTGATCTTCCTCGCTCTCGGGATCCGATTGCTCACGGCCGCCGTGCAGTGGCGTCGTCGCAATCGCGGGGACGAGGAGTGACCGATCACGGGATCGACCTACGCGATTCGGCGTCCGGGTATTCCCCAACCGCCGCGCGGGGTGATCCTTGAAAGGATTCGACGTCCACTGGCAGATGTCGGAGGTCCGAGATGCTGAATGGGGAACCGTCGTCGACAGCGTCATGTGGACCGCGAAAGCGCCTCGGAGTTCGCAAATCGGACAACAATTCTCACTTCGGTGGGAAATCGGGCGTCCGGACTTGGCGATATGGCCCGGTGTCGCGTATTAGTTGTGTCGCGTCATAAATCTGTGATGGGGTCATGGTTTGACGCACATGTCGACGGGGCAGCGGGGGGCCTCGTCGCGAACTGCCCGGGGTACCGGGCGGAGGAAACGTGCTGATGCGTCCACCCATGTCGCCCGCCGATTCGATGTTCCTTCTCGGGGAGTCCCGTGATCATCCGATGCATGTGGGCGGACTGATCCTTCTGAGTCCCCAGGACGGTACGAGCGCCGCGGATCTCGGGGCACTGTTCACCGCCGCCACACAGAACGGTGAGGTCGCCCCGCTGTGGCGTAAGCGCGCGGTCCGCTCCCTGGGCACCTTCGGCCAGTGGGCGTGGGAAGAGGACTCGGAATTGGACCTGAGCTACCACGTACGACGCAACGCGTTGCCGCAGCCCGGCGGGCTCGACGAACTGTGGGATCTCGTCTCCCGGCTGCACAGCACGCTGCTCGACCGGAGCCGGCCGTTGTGGCAGATGCATGTCATCGAGGGTCTCGCGGACGGCCGGCTCGCCGTTTACACGAAGATCCACCATGCCCTCGCCGACGGCGTGGGCGCGATGAAGTTGCTGCGCCGCGCCCTGAGTCCGGACTCCGAGCAGACCGACATGCCGGCACCGTGGTCGCTCTTCGACGCGCCGAGCCGCTCCCACTCGTCCGGGACCGCGCCAGATCTTCCCGAAGCCGCGATGCAGGCGGTGCGGACGGCGACGTCCGAGGTCACCGGTTTCGTGCCCGCGCTGGCCGGCACCGTGAACAGGGCGCTGCGCGGCGGTGGCGGATCGCTGTCGCTCGCCGCGCCGAACACCATGATCAACGTGCCGATCTCGGGGACGCGCCGGTTTGCCGCGCGCTCGTGGACGCTGACCCGCCTGCGTGCTGTGTCGAGAGCGGCCGACGCGACCGTCAACGATGTCGTGCTGGCCATGTCGTCGGGAGCACTGCGCGCCTTCCTGAGCGAGCAGGGGGCGTTGCCCGACAAGTCGCTCGTGGCCATGGTCCCGATGTGCCTGCGACCCGACAAAGATTGCGCCGGAAACGAACTCGGTGTCCTGATGGCTGATATGGGTACGGATCTCGCCGATCCGGCCGACCGGCTGGCCCGGGTGTCGGCATCGACGACGCAGGGCAAGGCCTCTATGCAGGGGATGTCCTCCCTGTCCCGGTTGGCGGCCAGTGCACTCGGCGTCGCGCCTCTGGCGGTGGGGATCCTCACCCGCAATCGTGCACTCCCGCGACCGCCCTTCAACGTCATCGTCTCGAACGTGCCGGGAGCTCCGGATCCGTTGTACTGGAACGGCGCTCGCGTGGATGCGGTGTATCCACTGTCCGTGCCGGTCGACGGTCAGGCACTGAACATCACGTGCACGAGCACCGACGACGCGATCGCTTTCGGCCTGACCTCGTGCAGTCGCAGCCTGCCGCAGCTGCAGCCTCTGCTCGACCACTTCCATACCGCCCTCGGAGAGCTGGAGGACGCGTTCGACATCGTGCCGGTCGCCGACGAGACATCCGTCCGTGCGGGCTGACACCACGGAATAACGGCAGCACGCCGGTGCCCGAGTCGGACATCTGCCCCAGGAATCGCCGTTCCCGTGGGAGAAGGCGCTCTGCCGGAGCACTATCGACCGATAGCGGTGTATCGCCGGGACGCACCGACGCCCCGCACCGGAACTCATGTCCCACTCCTCGCGGAGAGTAGGTCCGAATGCAGCAACTGACGCCGTTCTACGAGAAGGTCCAGACCCACTACGACCTGTCCGACGACTTCTTCGAACTGTTCCTCGACCCCACGCGCACGTACAGTTGCGCCTACTTCGAATGCGACGACATGAACCTCGAGGAAGCTCGGATCGCGAAAGTCGATCTTGCTCTCCGTAAGTGCGATCTCCGGCCCGGGATGACGCTGCTGGATATCGGTTGCGGTTGGGGCTCGACGATGATGCGGGCGGCGGAGCGATACGACGTGCACGTCATCGGTCTGACGTTGAGCCGCAACCAGTACGAACACGTGTCCGGTCTGCTCTCGGGCATGGCCTCCGGAGGCCGTACCGCGGAAGTGCGTCTACAAGGCTGGGAGGAGTTCGACGAGCCGGTGGACCGCATCGTCAGCATCGGAGCGTTCGAGCATTTCCGCCGACAGCGGTACGAAACCTTCTTCGACCGCGCCTCTCGCATCCTGCCCGACGACGGCAGGATGCTGCTGCACACCATCGTGGGCCATTCCCGCGCCCAGTTCGAGGCGATGAAGGTGCCGGTCACCCGCGAGGACGCACTGTTCCTGCGGTTCATCATGAGGGAAATCTTCCCCGGAGGACAGCTCCCCGACCGGGATCTGGTCATCACCGGCGCACAACGCAACAGCTTCTGGGTGCAGAACATCGAGTCCCTGCAACCTCATTACGCTCGCACGCTCGACCTGTGGGCGCGAGCCCTCGAGGCGCGGCGCAACGACGCGGTGCGGATGGCCTCCGAGGAGGTCTACCAGCGATACATCAGGTACCTCACCGGGTGCGCCGCGAACTTCCGACGTCGCCTCATCGACGTCCAGCAGTTCACCCTCGTGAAGCAGCAGCACCGCTGAGGCTCGGTCCCGAGCGGACCGACGGCAGAACGAAACCGGGGAGCCTGCACGCCGATCCGCTGCCCGGGTGGACAACGGACCGGCGAGGGACAGATCATTGCGGGCCGCGGCGCTTCTGCTGCAGCTTGGCGAGCATCTCCTTGGCCTTGCGCTGATTCTCCGGCTTGGCCGCTTCGCGTCGGACGACCTGGATCGCCTTGACCACGGCGGCGCTCTTCATAGCCTTGCCGAACATTCCCATCGAGCACTCCTCCGCAGTGGCGTCACAACCTGTACCTCCACGATACGGATCCGCGGAAGGAACCACCCGTGCGCGTGATTCAGTTCGCCGCGTCGGTGATGCGACTGTTCGGCAGCTTCCAGCCCGGCCGCGGGAAGTGGCAGGTGTACCCGTTCGGGTAGTGCTGGAGATAGTCCTGGTGCTCGGGTTCGGCCTCCCAGAAGGTGCTCGCGGGAGTCACCTCGGTGACCACCGTGCCGGGCCACAGACCCGACGCCTCGACGTCGGCGATGGTGTCCACCGCGACCTGCTTCTGCTCGTCGTCGAGGTAGAAGATCGCAGAACGGTAGGACGCCCCGACGTCGTTGCCCTGCCGGTTCAGGGTGGTCGGATCGTGGATCTGGAAGAAGAACTCGAGCAGCGCCCGGTAGTCGGTCCGTGCGGGGTCGTAGACGATCTCGACGGACTCCGCGTGCCCCGGATGGTTGCGGTAGGTAGGGTGATCGTTCTGCCCACCGGTGTAGCCGACCCGCGTCGACACCACCCCGGGCTGTCTCCGGATCAGCTCCTCCATACCCCAGAAGCATCCGCCTGCCAGAATCGCGTTGCGTGTATCGGTCATTACGCCTCCTCGGGAGGTGGAACCGATACGACGGTCGCGACATTCCCTGCCCGCGCCCGCTCGTGGTCAGAGCACGAACACCGCCGCCCGTTCGGCGAGGTCGAGGACGGGTTGCGGCAGGATGCCGAGCAGCACCGTCGCCACCGCCGCGAACGCGATCGCCGCGCTCGTCGCCACGGTCGAGGTCGCGAGCCGCGGGGCGTCGTCGGTCGGGTCGGTGAAGAACATCAGCACGATCACCCGCACGTAGAAGTAGGCGGCGACCGCACTGACCAGCACACCGACGATCACGAGCGGAGCCGCACCGCCCTCGATCGCCGCACCGAAGACCGCGAACTTCGCGATGAACCCGCTGGTGAGCGGAATGCCCGCCAGCGACAGCAGGAACAGCGCGAACGCCCCGCCGAGCAACGGTGAGCGCCGCCCGACACCGGCCCAGCGCGACAGCTCCCACGTCTCGCCTTCCGGGTCGCGCACAAGCGTCACCACGGCGAACACACCGACCGTCCCGATCCCGTAGACGAGCAGATAGAACAACGTCGACGACACCCCGGACGCGGTGCCGGCCACGACACCGGTGAGCACGAATCCGGTATGGCTGATCGCCGAGTACGCGAGCATGCGCTTGATGTCGTTCTGCGTCACCGCCAGAACCGCACCGACGATCATCGTCGCGATCGCGACGGCCCACAGGATCGGACGCCACTGGTCGGCGGAACCGGGAACCGCGACGTAGAGCACTCGCAGCAGTGCGCCGAATGCGGCGATCTTCGTCGCGGCGGCCATGAACGCCGTCACGGGCGTCGGCGCGCCCTGATAGACGTCCGGCGTCCACGAATGGAAGGGCACCGCTCCGATCTTGAAGAGCAACCCGACGGCCAGCAGACCCACCCCGACGAGCGCGGTGGTCTCGCTGCCCGCGCCGGTGTCGATGGCCAGGGCGATCCCGCCGAGGTGGACGGTCCCGGCGTAGCCGTAGAGCATCGCCACGCCGTACAGGAAGAACGCCGACGAGAACGCGCCCAGCAGGAAGTACTTCAGTGCTGCTTCCTGGGAGAGCAACCGCCGGCGCCGCGCCAGACCGCACAGCAGGTACAGCGGCAGCGACAGCACCTCGAGCGCGACGAACATCGTCAGCAGGTCGTTCGAGGCCGGGAACACGAGCATCCCGCCCACCGCGAACAGCAGGAGCGGGAAGACCTCGGTCCGTGCGCCGCCCGCCGCGAGCGCCTGCCGTTCGGCCGCGGTACCCGGAATCGCCGACGCCTGGGGCGCGAATGCGTCGAGATGCGCACCGGCCGCGGCGCGGGAAACCGATTGCGCGCGAACCTGTTCGATACTCCGTTCCGCGACGAGCGCAACCGACAGCACCGCCACGATCAGGACCGATCCCTGCAGGAACAGCGCCGGTCCGTCGATCACGACCGCCCCCGACAGGGTGGTCGCACCGGTTCCCGCGAGCATCACCACGGCGACGAACGCCGCCACGAGCGCACCCGTCGTCAGGAGCACGTGGGCGAGGTAGCGTGCCGAGGCCGGCGCGAACGACTCGATCAGCACACCGACGACGGCGGCGGCGAAGACGATGAGGATCGGTGCGATCAGTCCGTAGTCGATCGCCGGGGCGGGAATTGATGCGGCTAGAACGACGATGCCCTCGGAGGGGTTCATTCGGCTTCACCTTCCTCGGAACCGTGCGCGGGAACACCACTCTCGGCGACGGGTCGCTCGGCGGGCACCACCGGTTCGGGCCGGGAGATGTCGATCGAGACGAGCGTGTCGTCGACCGCCGGGGTGATGACATCGAGCGCGGGTTTCGGATAGATCCCCAGAACGAGCAGCAACGCGATCAGCGGCGCGACCACCGCGACCTCACGAGGCACGAGATCGGAGAGCCTGCGGGCGTGTTCGGCACCGCCGTTCCCGTCGTCACCGTCGTCCCCACCGGGCAGGCGCACGGGTCCGCCCATCATGCGCTGGTAGAGCCACAGCACGTAGAGCGCGGACAGCACGAGCGCGAGTGTCGCGATCACCGCAGCCACCTGGTAGCGCGGATAGGTGCCGACGAAGACGAGGAACTCGCTGACGAACGGCGCGAGCCCGGGCAGGGACAGGGTCGCCAGTCCGGCGACGAGGAAGGTTCCGGCGAGGACCGGAGCGACCTTCTGCACCCCGCCATAGGCGGCGATGGTGCGGTCTCCGCGCCGCGAGACGAGGAAACCGGCAATGAGGAACAGTGCGGCCGTGGAGATCCCGTGGTTGACCATGTACAGCGTCGAGCCGGCCTGCCCCTGCGAGGTCAGCGCGAAGATGCCGAGGACGATGAACCCGAAGTGCGAGATGGAGGTGTAGGCGATCAGGCGCATCACGTCGGTCTGACCGATCGCGAGCACCGCGCCGTAGACGATGCCGATGACGGCGAGAGTCACCACGACCGGCGCGAAGGTCACCGAGGCGTCGGGGAAGAGCTGCAGGCAGTAGCGCAGCATGCCGAAGGTGCCGACTTTGTCGACCACTGCCATCATGAGCACCGCCGCGACCGGCGTGGTCCGCACCGCCGCGTCGGGTAGCCACCCGTGCAGCGGCCACAGTGGAGCCTTCACCGCGAAGGCGACGAGGAAACCGAAACACAGTGCGGCGAGCACGGCGGGGGTTGCGTCGAGATCACCGGCGACGGCGGCGGCGGTGACGGTCCGGACGTCGAAGGTGCCCACTCCCGCGGTCTCCCCCAGCCCGGATCGGGCGGTGACCACGTACAGGCCGATCAACGCGGCGAGCATCACCAGTCCGCCGAGCAGGTTGTACAGCAGGAACTTCACGGCGGCTCGTGCCCGGTCGGCACGCGGTGTCCCCGGCGACCCGAACCCGCCTATGAGGAAGTACATCGGGACGAGCATCACCTCGAAGAAGACGTAGAACAGCAGGATGTCGAGGGCGGTGAACGACACGAGCACCATCGACTCGACGAGCAGGATCAGCGCCACATAGGTGTGCGCGGAGCGTGGGCGGGCCGCGCCGGCGTCCTCGTCGGCGGCGCGGTGATCGTGCCATCCGGCGGCCAGGAGCAACGGCACGAGCGCGGCGGTCAACAGGACCAGCACCAGGGCGATGCCGTCGACGCCGAGCCGGTAGCCGGCGCCGAACGAGGGGATCCAGTCGTGCGATTCGACGAACTGGAAACGCTCTCCCGCGCGGTCGAATCCGACGGCAACGATCACCGCGACCACCAGAACGGCGATCGACACCGTCAGGGCGATCGACCGGGTGGCGGAACCGAGGCGTGCGGGCAGGGCCGCGATCGCGGCGGCGCCGAGCAGCGGGAGCACCCACAGGATCGTCAACCAGGGAACGGTGGTCACCAGTACACCCCCATCACAGCGTCATCAGGACGAGCGCGCCGACCACGACGGTCGCGCCGGCGAACATGTACAACGCGTACGAACGGACGAAGCCGGTCTGCAGCCGGCGCAGTCCGCGCGAGAGCGCACCGATCCCGGTGGCGGCACCGGTGACCGAGCCGTCGATGCCGGTGGATTCCACGCCGTCCAGGGCGCGCACCAGACCCTGACCGGGACGCATGAACACCGCTTCGTTCACGGCGTCGCCGTAGAGGTCGCGACGCGCGGCGACGGTCAGCGCCGACACCGCTTCGGGTGCCGTCGCCGGGACCGGTGCGCGCACGTACTGCCGGTAGGCGACGGCGACACCGGCGAGCACGACCGCCAGCGTGACGGTGGTGACGAGCCAGACGGGCAAACCACCTTCGTGATGGTCGTAGCCGACGACGGGTTCGAGCCAGTGCTGCAACGAGCCACCGAACACCAGCAGACCGCCGGCACCGACCGAGCCCATGGCGAGAGCGATCATCGGCCAGGTCATCGAGGCCGGCGACTCGTGCGGGACGGCGTCGGGCGCCCATCGCCGGTCGCCGAAGAAGGTCAGGATCATCACGCGGGTCATGTAGAAGGCGGTCAGTCCCGCACCGAGCAGCGCGACGACACCGAGCACGAGGCCTTCGACACCGCCGGCGGCGAAGGCCACCTCGATGATCTTGTCCTTGGAGAAGAACCCGGCGAACGGCGGGATGCCGATGATCGCGAGGTAGCCCAGCCCGAAGGTGGCGAAGGTGATCGGCATGACCGCGCGCAGTCCGCCGTAGCGGCGCATGTCGGTCTCGTCGTTCATCGCGTGCATCACCGAGCCGGCGCCGAGGAACAGTCCGGCCTTGAAGAAGCCGTGGGTGAGCAGGTGCAGGATCGCGAAGGCGTACCCGGCGGGGCCGAGACCGGCGGCGAGCACCATATAGCCGATCTGGCTCATCGTCGATGCCGCGAGCGCCTTCTTGATGTCGTCCTTGGCGCAGCCGATGATCGCGCCGAAGAGCAGCGTCGCGGCGCCGACGATCACCACCGCGAGTCGTGCGGACGGTGCGGCGTCGAAGATCGCGTTCGCGCGGACCACGAGGTAGACACCGGCGGTGACCATGGTCGCGGCGTGGATGAGTGCGGAGACGGGGGTGGGGCCCTCCATGGCGTCGCCGAGCCACGACTGCAGCGGCAGCTGAGCGGATTTCGCGCACGCGGCCAGGAGCAGACACAGGCCGATCGCCGTCACCGTGCCTTCGGTCGCGGCGGGGACCGAGGCGAAGACCGTGTCGTAGTCGAGGCTGCCGAAGGTCGCGAACATGATCATGAGAGCGATGAGCAACCCCATGTCGCCGACGCGGTTGACGACGAACGCCTTCTTCGCGGCGGTCGCGGCGGTGGGCTTGTACTGCCAGAAGCCGATGAGCAGGTAGGAGGCGAGACCGACGCCCTCCCACCCGAGGTACAGGACGAGGAAGTTGTCGGCGAGGACGAGCACCAGCATCGCCGCGAGGAACAGGTTGAGATAGGCGAAGAACTTCCGGCGTTCCGGATCGTGCGCCATGTAGCCGATCGAGTAGAGGTGGATCAGCGAGCCCACGCCGGTGATGAGCAGTACGAAGCAGATCGACAGCGCGTCGAGCCGCAGTCCGAGATCGACCTGCAGTTCTCCGACCGGCACCCAGGTGAACACGGTCTGCTGCGCGAGCCTCTCGCTCGCGTCGAGTCCGAGCAGTCCGGCGAACATAACGGCGCCGACGACGAACGAGGCGATCGCCGTGGCGCACCCGAGCAGATGTCCCCAGCGGTCGCTGCGACGCCCGAGGAGCAGCAGAACGAACGCGCCGGCCAGGGGCAGTGCCGGTATCGTCCACAGCGCCGAGTTCAGGAACGAAGTCATGCCGCGTGTCCTCTCGGTTCGTCGTGGGCTCTCACACTCACCGTCCTCGTGGGGTCGTCAGTACTTGAGCAGGTCGGCGTTGTCGACGGAGGCCGATCGCCTCGTCCGGAAGATGGTCACGATGATCGCGAGGCCGACGACGACCTCGGCGGCCGCGACGACCATCGTGAAGAAGGCGAACACCTGTCCGTGGAGGTTGCCGTGCATCCGCGCGAAGGTGACGAAGGCCAGGTTCGCGGCGTTGAGCATCAACTCGACGCACATGAACACGACGATCGCGTTGCGGCGGAGGAGAACTCCCACCGCGCCGATGGTGAACAGCAGCGCCGACAGGTAGAGGTAGTTCTCGGGGTTCATCGCCGATCCTTCCTCGCGTCGTCGCCGGGTTCGCGCAGGCCGAGTTCGGTGTGGTCCCAGTCGCGCCCGATGCGGCCGAGCAGCTCACCGACAGACAGTTCGGAGAACGATCCGTCCGGGAGCAGGGCCGGGACGTCGGCGGCGTTGTGGCGGGCATAGACACCCGCGGCCGGCAGCGGTGTGACGCGCTCCCCTTCGCGGAACCGGCGTGCGGCGAGTTCGCGTTGGGTCTGCCTCGGCTGCAGACGTTCCCGGTGGGCGAGCACCATCGCACCGACGGTGGCGGTGATGAGCAGCGCTCCGGTGAGTTCGAACGTCCAGACGTAGTCGATGAACAGCAGCACCGCCAGGCCCTCGACGTTGCCGCCGGCGTTGGCCGCGTCGAGTCCCGCGAAGCCGGAGACCGCGGTGTTCCCGATGCCACCGATGAGCATCGCCGCGAAGCCGACCGCCACGACGATCGCGAGAACGCGCTGTCCCTTGATGGTTTCGACGAGGGAGTCGGCGGAGTCGATACCGACGAGCATGAGCACGAACAGGAACAGCATCATCACGGCGCCGGTGTAGACGACGATCTGCACCACACCGAGGAACAACGCATCCTGCGCGATGTAGAAGACGGCGAGCACGATCATCGTCATGGCGAGGAACAGCGCCGAGTACACGGCCTTCGGGGCGACGACGACACCGAGCGCCCCGAGTACCGCGACGGCACCGAGGATCCAGAACTGCACGGCCTCCCCGGTGGAGGTCGTGGTGAGTTCGGCGGCGAGCAGCGCGGTGGTCACCGGTGTTCCTCCCCGTCGGCGGCGGACGCATGTTCCGGGACGGGGATCGTGCCCCGGTAGTAGTCCTCGTCGGTGGCGCCGGGTGCCATGGGATGCGGGGGTGGCTGCATCCCGGGTTCGAGCGGCGCGAGCAGGCGGTCCTTCTCGTAGATCATGTCGGTGCGGTTGTCGGCGGCCATCTCGTACTCGTTCGTCATCGTCAGCGCGCGGGTCGGGCACGCCTCGATGCACAATCCGCAGCCGATGCACCGCAGGTAGTTGATCTGGTAGACGCGCCCGTACCGTTCGCCGGGCGAGTACCGCTCCTCGTCGGTGTTGTCGGCACCCTCGACGTGGATGGCGTCGGCGGGGCAGGCCCACGCGCACAGTTCGCAGCCGATGCACTTCTCGAGTCCGTCCGGATACCGGTTGAGCTGGTGGCGTCCGTGATAGCGGGGGGCGGTGGGTCTCTTCTGTTCCGGATACTGCTCGGTGTTGGGCTTCTTGAACATCGTCGTGAGCGTCACACCGAAACCGGCGAGCGGGCCGCGGAATTCGACCATCACGATCCTCCTGGGAGACGACCCGCCGGGGCGGGCGGACTCGATCGGGTGCTCGACCGAGCAGGTAGTGGCGGCACGGGGAAACCTCCGGCCATGGCGTCGAACTCCTCGTCGACGCCGGCGGGTGGTTCCGTCGCCTGTGCGATGCGCCGGCTCCGCCGCCCCTGCAGGGTGAGGTAGGCGAACAGCAGGGCGGTGGACAGCACCCCGGCGACGATGAGGCTCGCGGTGCCGGGCAGGACGTCGTCGGTGTCGAGGATGCGCAGCGCGGCCACGATCATCACCCACACCACCGAGACGGGGATGAGCAGTTTCCAGCCCAGGGCCATGAACTGGTCGTAGCGCAGTCGCGGCAGGGTGCTGCGCAGCCACACGAAGACGAACAGCACGACCCACACCTTGATCACGAACCACAGCAGCGGCCACCAGCCCGAGTTCGCGCCGCTCCACAGTGTCAGCGGCCACGGCGCGTGCCAGCCACCGAGGAACAGGGTGGTCGCGAGCGCGGAGACGGTGACCATGTTGACGTACTCCGCGAGCATGAACATCGCGAACCGCAGCGACGAGTACTCCGTGTGGAAACCGCCCACGAGTTCGCCCTCGGCCTCGGGCAGGTCGAAGGGGGCGCGGTTGGTCTCCCCCACCATCGACACCGAGTACACCAGGAAGGACGGCAGCAGCAGCACGACGAACCACAGGTCGTTCTGCGCGGCGACGATGCCCGAGGTCGACATCGTGCCCGCCTGCAGGAAGACCGCGGCGAACGCGAGTCCCATCGCGATCTCGTAGGAGATGACCTGCGCGGTCGAGCGGAGACCACCGAGCAGCGGATAGGTCGAACCCGAGGCCCAGCCGGCGAGCACGATCCCGTAGACGCCGACGGAGGTGATCGCCAGGACGTAGAGCACCGCGACGGGAAGATCGGTCAGCTGCAGCGGCGTCCGGTTCCCGAGGATCGACACCTCGGGCCCGAAGGGAATGACCGCGAACGCCATGAACGCCGGGGCCGTCGCGATGATCGGGGCGAGCATGTAGATCGGCTTGTCCACCCCGGTAGGGATGATGCCTTCCTTGAGCGCGAGTTTCAGACCGTCGGCGACGGTCTGGAACAGTCCCTTCGGCCCCACCCGGTCGGGTCCGACCCGCATCTGCATCCAGGCCATGATCTTGCGTTCGGCGAGGATCATCACGAGGGTCGTCAGGACGAGGAACGCGAAGATCGCCACGGCCTTGACGACGACGAGCCACCAGGGGTCGATGCCGAACATCGACAGGTCCACGGGTTGGGCGGTGACGCTCATCGCGGATCCTCCTCGTCCGATCCGGAGCCCGTCGTGGCGGTGGCCCGGATCCGCACCACGTCACCGGCGGTGACACCGAGATCGGCGTGCACCATCGATCCTGGTGAGGCGGTGGGCAGCCAGACGACACGGTCGGGCAGGTCGTCGACCACCAGCGGCAGCGTGATCGAGCCGCGCTCGGTGGAGACGGTGATCGAATGATGGTCGGCGGCGCCGATCTCCGCGGCTGTCGCGGCCGACAGACGGGCGACGGGTTCGTGCGCCGTTCCGGCGAGGTGCGGTTCGTCGTCCTGCAACCGGCCCGCGTCGAGGAGCATCCGCCAGGTGGCGAGGACCGCTTCCCCGAGAACGGGACGTCGCGGGGGTCGCGGGGACACTCCCGGCGATTCGGGAACGGTGCCCGTCCATCGTCCGAGCTCCGCGAGTTCGTGGCGGAGGGTCTCGACGTCGTGGGGGCCGGGATCGTCGAGGCCTCCATCGAGGTCCATCGCGTCGGTGATCGCCGCGAGCACCCGGTGGTCGGGCAGTGCTCCGGTGTCGCGGAGGGCGATCGGGAAGGCACGTTCGCGTCCCTCCCAGTCGAGGAAGCTCCCGGCCTTCTCGACCACCGGCGCGACGGGGAAGACGACGTGGGCGCGGTCGGTCACCGCGCTGCGTCGCACTTCCAGACTCACGACGAAGCCGGCACCGTCGAGACCCGCGAGTGCGGCATCGGGGTCGGGCAGGTCGGCGGGGTCGACGCCGGCGACCACGAGCGCAGCCACATCACCTTCGGCGGCCGCGGCGAGGATGGCGTCGGTGTCGCGGCCCGGCTCCGACGGCAGGGTGTCGGCCGGTAGACCCCACGCCGACTCGATGTCGCGCCGGGCCTGCGGGTCGCCGATCGGGCGACCGCCGGGGAGAAGTGTCGGGAAGGCGCCGGCTTCGAGGGCTCCGCGATCACCGGCGCGGCGCGGGATCCACGCGAGGCGGGCTCCGGTCTCGTCGGCGAGGACGGCGGCGGCGGACAGCGTGCCGGGCGAGGCTGCTGCCCGCTCCCCCACCAGCACGATCGCACCGGGAGCCCGGAGCGCGGCCGCGGCGTCGGCGGATGCGCCGGTGCGGATCGCGTCGAGCGCGCGTGCCTCGTCGCCCGGGACGCACTGTTCGACCCGGCCCGACAGCTTGTGGACACCGCGCGAGGCGAACGGTGCGATCGTGAAGACCTGCAGCCTGTTCCGCCGGACCGCCTTGCGCAGCCGCAGGAAGACGATCGGCGACTCCTCCTCCGGCTCGAATCCGACGAGGAGCACCGCCGGCGCGCGGTCGAGGTCGCGGTAGGTGACGTCGAGGCGCCGCCCGGCGACCCGCGAGGCGAGGAAGTCCGTCTCCTCCCCCGACAGGGCTCGACTGCGGAAGTCGATGTCGTTGGTGCCGAGCGCCGTTCGCGCGAACTTCGCGTACGCGTAGGCGTCCTCGACGGTGAGCCGGCCACCGGTGAGCACCCCGGCCCTACCGCGCGCCGCCGCGAGCCCGCGGGCGGCGACGCCGAGCGCCTCGATCCACGAGGCGGGGACGAGCGCTCCGGTATCGTCGCGGACGAGCGGTGTCGTGAGGCAATCGTCGGCGGTAGCGTAGGTGAACGCCCAGCGTCCCTTGTCGCAGTTCCATTCCTCGTTGACCTCGGGGTCGTCCCCGGCGAGTCGGCGCAGCACGGCACCGCGACGATGGTCGGTGCGCTGGGCGCAGCCGCTCGCGCAGTGTTCGCACACACTCGGCGTGGAGACCAGATCGAACGGGCGGGCGCGAAACCGGTAGGCGGCGCCGGTGAGCGCGCCGACCGGACAGATCTGGACAGTGTTGCCGGAGAAGTACGACTCGAACGGTTCCTCGGTGTAGATACCGACCTGCTGCAGCGCCCCGCGGTCGAGCATGTCGACGAACCGGTCGCCCGCGATCTGGTCGGCGAAGCGGGTGCACCGCGCGCACAGCACGCACCGTTCGCGGTCGAGGAGCACCTGCGAGGAGATCGCGATGGGTTTCGGGTAGGTGCGTTTGGTGTCCTCGAAGCGGGACTCGGCGCGTCCGTTGGACATCGCCTGGTTCTGCAGCGGGCACTCGCCGCCCTTGTCGCATACCGGACAGTCGAGCGGATGGTTGATGAGAAGCAGTTCCATCACGCCGCGCTGGGCCTTGTCGGCCACCGGTGAGGTGAACTGGGTGCGCACGACCATCCCGTCGGTGACCACGGAGGTGCACGAGGCGAGCGGTTTGCGCTGGCCCTCGACCTCGACGAGGCACTGGCGGCACGCACCGACCGGTTCGAGCAGCGGGTGGTCGCAGAACCGCGGGATCTGGACCCCGATCAGTTCGGCGGCGCGGATCACGAGAGTGCCCTTGGGCACGGCGATCTCGGTGTCGTCGATGGTGACGTTCACGAGGTCGGTGGTCTCGGACTTCTCCGCACCGGCACCGGACACTGCGGTCATCGCTCGCCTCCTTCCGCGGGGGCGTCGGCGGCGAGCGTCGACAGGTGCGGGTCGAACGGGCAGCCGCCGTGCTCGAAGTGGGCGACGTATTCGTCGCGGAAGTACTTCAGCGACGACGTGATCGGGCTGGTCGCGCCGTCCCCGAGCGCGCAGAACGCCCGGCCGAGGATGTTGTCGGAGATGTCGAGCAGCTTCTCCAGGTCGGCTTCGGCGCCCCGGCCGTGTTCGAGCCGCTCGAGGATCTGCACGAGCCACCAGGTGCCCTCGCGGCAGGGGGTGCACTTGCCGCACGATTCGTGCGCGTAGAACTCGGTCCAGCGCAGCACCGTGCGGACGACGCAGGTGGTCTCGTCGAAGATCTGCAGGGCCCGGGTCCCGAGCATCGACCCGGCGGCGGCGACGTTCTCGTAGTCCAGGGAGACGTCGAGGTGTTCGTCGGTGAAGATCGGGGTCGACGAACCGCCGGGTGTCCAGAACTTGAGCCGGTGGCCGGCGCGCACACCTCCGGCGTAGCCGAGCAGCTCGCGCAGGGTGATGCCGAGCGGGGCCTCGTACTGGCCGGGGGTGGTGACGTGCCCGGACAGCGAGAACATCGCGAATCCCGGTGATTTCTCGGTGCCCATCGAGCGGTACCAGTCCACACCGTTGCGGATGACGAACGGGACGTTCGCGATGGATTCGACGTTGTTGACGACGGTCGGGCATGCGTACAGGCCGGCGACGGCGGGAAAGGGCGGGCGCAGGCGTGGTTGGCCGCGGCGGCCCTCGAGGGAGTCGAGCAGCGCCGTCTCCTCACCGCAGATGTATGCGCCCGCACCGGCGTGGACGACGAGTTCGAGGTCGTATCCGGAGCCGAGGATGTCGCGTCCGAGATAACCGGCCTCGTAGGCCTCGGCGACCGCCGCGTGCAGGCGCCGCAGCACCGGGACGGCTTCGCCGCGGAGATAGACGAACGCGTGCCGGGCGCGGATCGCGTAGGCGGCGATGATCACGCCTTCGACGAGGGCATGCGGGGTGGCCAGCATGAACGGGATGTCCTTGCAGGTGCCCGGTTCGGATTCGTCGGCGTTGACGACGAGATAGTGCGGCTTGTCGTCGCCCTGCGGGATGAACGACCACTTGGTGCCCGTGGAGAATCCGGCGCCGCCGCGACCGCGGATCCCGGAATCCTTGACTGCGGCGATGACCGCATCCGGGTCCATGCCGAGCGCGATGGGCAGGGCTTCGTATCCACCGTGCCGCCGGTAGGCGTCGAGGGTCCACGCCTGTTCCTCGGCCCAATAACGGGTGAGTACGGGGGTCAGACCTGTCGGTGATTTCGCGACGGCGACGACGGCCTCGTCATTCTCCGGCGGTTCGGGTGCCCGCATGTCGTGCTTGCGGGCGACCTCGAGCCCGGCGAGGGAGGCCGGCCCGGCGGTACCGGCGGCCTCGAGCGCACCGGGCCGGTCGTCGGGGATCCCCGCGAGCAAGCGTGCGGTGTCGCGGAAGCTGCGCAGCGGGGCGCCGCGCGTCGGTGCGGGGGTGCCGCCGGCGAGCAGGTCGTCGACGAGTTCGATCGCGGAGTCGATAGTGCGGTTGTCGAACAGTTCCCAGTCGACGGTCATCACCGGGGCGTAGTCGCACGCCGCGTTGCATTCGATGTGCTCGAGGGTGATCGCGCCGTCGGCGGTGGTCTCGTCGTGCCCGATGCCGAGCCGGGTGCACAGCGCGGAGAAGATCTCGTCGCCGCCCATCGTCGCGCACAACGCGTTCGTGCACACTCCGACGTGGTGGCGGCCGGTCGGCGAGCGGCGGTACATGGTGTAGAAGGTGGAGACGGCGGCGACCTCGGCGCCGGTGAGTCCGAGCCGCCGGGCGCAGAACTCGATGCCGGCCGGCGTGATGTAACCGTCCTCCGCCTGCACGAGGTGCAGCAGCGGCAGCAGCGCTGATCGTGGCTGCGGGTAGCGCGCGATGATCCGGTCGGCGTCGGCGTCGAGGCGCGCGCGCGCGTCGTCGGGATAGCGGCGCGGTGCGTCAGGTGGGGTGAGATAGGTGTCCTCGTCGGGTCGCGGCCCGAGCGGCACGAGGACGGGTTCGCGTCCGGCCGGTTCGGTCATCGGCACGGCGGCGGTCGTCTCGCTCGTGGCCGCGGTGCCGGTGGTCTCCGCGCCCGCAGCCCGCACGAATTCGGTGTTCATCGGTCCACTCCCCCCATCACCGGGTCGATGCTGGCGACGGCAGCGATCACGTCGGAGACCATGCCGCCCTCGCACATCGCCGCGACGGCCTGCAGATTCGTGAACGACGGGTCGCGGTAATGCACGCGGTACGGGCGTGTGCCGCCGTCGCTGACCATGTGGACGCCGAGTTCGCCGCGTGGCGATTCGACGCCGATGTAGACCTGTCCCGCCGGGACACGTATGCCTTCGGTGACGAGCTTGAAGTGGTGGATCAGACCCTCCATCGACTCGCCCATGATGTGCCGGATGTGGTCGGGCGAGTTGCCGAGTCCGTCCGGTCCGAGCTGCAGTTCCGACGGCCAGGCGATCTTGCCGTCCTGGACCATCACCGGTCCGGGGCGGAGCCGGTCGAGGCACTGTTCGACGATCTTCAACGATTCGTGCATCTCCCCGATCCGGACGAGATAGCGCGCGTAGCAGTCGGATCCCTCTGCGGTGACGACGTCGAACTCGTAGGTCTCGTAGCCGCAGTAGGGTTCGGCGCGGCGCAGGTCGTAGGGCAGTCCGGTGGACCGTAGGATCGGTCCGGTGATCCCGAGGGCCATGCAACCGGTGAGGTCGAGGCAGCCGATGTCGCGGGTGCGTGAGATGAAGATGGGGTTGTCGGTGAACAGGGCTTCGAGATCGGCGAGCCGGCCGGGTAGGAGGGCGAGCAGGTCGCGGATCATCGGCACGGCTTCGTCGGGCAAGTCCTGGGACAGTCCGCCGGGCCGGATGTAGGAGTGGTTCATCCGCAGTCCGGTGATCGTCTCGAAGACGTCGAGGATCAGTTCGCGTTCGCGGAAACCGAACAGCATCGGGGTGGTCGCGCCGAGTTCCATGCCACCGGTGGCCAGCGCCACCAGGTGCGAGGAGATGCGGTTGAGTTCCATGAGCATCACCCGCACGACCTGCGCGCGTTCGGGGACGAGATCCTCGATGCCGAGCAGCTTCTCGACGCCGAGGCAGTAGGCCGTCTCGTTGTGGAACGGGGCGAGGTAGTCCATGCGAGTGACGAAGGTGACGCCCTGCGTCCAGTTGCGGAATTCGAGGTTTTTCTCGATTCCGGTGTGCAGATAGCCGATTCCACATCGGGCCTCCGTGACGGTCTCGCCGTCGATCTCGAGGATCAGGCGCAACACTCCGTGGGTGGATGGGTGCTGGGGGCCCATGTTGACGACGATGTGGTCCTCGCCGCTGTCGCGTACGGCAGCGGTGATGCCGTCCCAGTCGCGTCCGACGGCGTCGAAGACGGTCTCGGTCGCGGGTTCGCTCGTCACGTGTACGCCCTCCGTTCGTCGGGTGGCGGGATCCGGGCGCCCTTGTATTCCACCGGGATGCCGCCGAGAGGGTAGTCCTTGCGTTGGGGATGTCCGTGCCAGTCGTCGGGCATCTCGATGCGGGTGAGCGCGGGGTGCCCGTCGAAGACGATTCCGAAGAAGTCGTAGGTCTCGCGCTCGTGCCAGTCGTTCGTCGGGTAGGTGCGGTAGAGCGAGGGGACGTACGGGTCGCTGTCGGGGATCGCGACCTCGAGCCGTATCCGGCGGTTGTGGGTGATCGAGACGAGCGGATACACCGCGTGCAGTTCGCGGCCCGTCTCCTGCGGGTAATGCACCCCGCTGACCCCGAGGCACAGCTCGAAGCGGAGGTCCGCATGGTCGCGCAGGGTGCGGGCCACGAGCGGCAGATGTTCGCGGCGGACGAAGACGGTCAGCTGGTGGCGGTGCGCGACGACCTTCTCGACCGCCTGGGCATAGCCGACGCCGGTGTCGCCGGATCGCTCGTCGAGGACGTCCTCGAGCGTGTCGACGAGGTTGTCGAGGTACCCGCCGTAGGGTCGCTCGGTGCTGCCGGGCAGCGTCACCCGGCGCACGAGGCGGCCGTAGCCGCTGGTGTCACCGGATCCACGCACCCCGAACATGCCGCGTCGGACGGCGATCACCTCGTCGGCGCGGTCGTCGTGGTCGGATCCTGTCCGTTCGAGATCGGTCATCGCGGCGGCACCGTCAGTTCGATGAGGGGACGTTGGGCCAGGGCCGCTTCCTCGGCGGCGCGGATCGCCTCGGCCCGGTTCACACCCAGTGGCATCTGCGCGATCTTCTCGTGCAGCATGAGGATGGCGTGCAGGAGCATCTCGGGCCGGGGCGGGCAGCCCGGAAGGTAGATGTCGACGGGGACGACGTGGTCGACCCCCTGAACGATCGCGTAGTTGTTGAACATGCCGCCCGACGAGGCGCACACGCCCATCGCGAGCACCCACTTCGGTTCGACCATCTGGTCGTAGACGCGGCGCAGGGCGGGAGCCATCTTCTGGCTGACTCGGCCGGCGACGATCATGACGTCGGCCTGTCGCGGGGAGGCCCGGAAGGCCTCCATACCGAAGCGGGCGATGTCGTAGCGGCCACCGGCGGTGGCCATCATCTCGATGGCGCAGCACGCGAGCCCGAAGGACGCCGGCCACAAGGAGCCCTTGCGCGCGAAACCGGCCAGGGTCTCGACGGTGCTGAGCAGAAAACCGCTGGGGACCTTCTCCTCGATGCCCATCGCCCGTCACCTTCCCCGGAATCGGACCGGACGCCCGGTCGTTTGTCGTCCGCTCTCGTAACCCCTTCGCTGGCAGGACATCCCGTCGTACACGCGGGTCGTCAGTCCCATGTCAGGCCTCCTCGTTTCCACTCGTAGGCGTAGGCGACGAAGACGTTGAACATGAACAGCGCCATCGCCGCCAGACCGAAGACGCCGAGCGCGTCGAAATGGACCGCCCACGGGTACAGGAAGACGATCTCGATGTCGAAGATGATGAACAGCATCGCGGTGAGGTAGTACTTCACCGGGAAGCGGCCACCTCCCACCGGCTGGGGTGTGGGGTCGATGCCGCACTCGTACGCATCGAGCTTGGCGCGGTTGTATCGGCTCGGGCCCGCGAGGCTCGCCACCGCGACGGAGAAGACCGCGAAGGCAAGCGCGATGCCACCGAGTACCAGGATCGGTACGTAAGCGTTCATGCGACCTCCGGTTGCTTGCGCGAATCCGGCCGCGGGTCTGCTCGTCGCCCGCGAACCCACCCCCGCCGTGCACCGGGCGGTTCCGTCCCGGCCCAGGGTTGTGAGTCACGGCACACACTAGTGCTGTTCGCGTCGGACTTGTCGCGATTTCACGCCCTCGATTCGGGGCGGCGTGTCGGGCTGCTCGACAACGGGAAGGAGGGTAGATTTTCCGGCCCCACATACGAGTTCGCGGCCGGGCGGTCGCGCGTCGGAAGGGTCAGGAGGGGCGGGAGCGAGGGGTGAGCAGCGCGAGGACCTGCCGGCCGAGCCGAATCGGGTCGACGGGATGACGCAGCGCCACCTCGGCGCCCGACCAGCGGGCGAGCCATTCGTCGTCGGCCCGGGCGATCAACACGATGATCGGCGGGCACGAGTCGAGTTCGTCCTCGAGTTGTTTCGCGAGGCCCATGCCGCCCGCGGGGGCGGCCTCACCGTCGAGCACGGCGAGGGCGATGTCGCCGGCGTGCATGCGTTCGACGACGACCGGCGGTGTCGCGACCTCGACGTAGTCGAGTGGAGGCAGATCCGGGTGCAGCCGGGTACCGAGGGCATCACGAACCTGTTGCCGCACGGTCGCATCGTCGCTGTAGACGAGGATGCGCAGCGAGTCGGTCACGGGCAAGATGCTAACCGAGCACACCCGCCCGTCCGGGGAACCCGCGTGTCGCGGCGGCGCCGCGACGTCGGCGGGCCGGGACGAGCTCAGGATTCGCTACCGAGCGGATGCCACCGCTCGCGGATCTCGGGACGGACGGCCGTCTCCGTCTCGTCGTCGTGGATGATCGAGGCGGGCGCGATCATCAGGTGCGCCAGCACGATGCATGCGCCGGTGAGCATGGCGAATGCGGCACCGATCAGATACGACGCGGTGAACACCGCAGCCAGGAATCCGATCGTGAGCATTCCCGTGAGCGCGATGATCGCGAGAATCCGCCGGTTCGAGCGTGGCATCGAATCGGACCTCTTATCCGTGGATGCAACCATGAGCATCTCCGTTCCTCCCCGGAACGACGCATCCGGTACCCCCGCATCCACTCATCGTTCCCGGTCGACGAATCGTCGGTGATGAGCGAACCCCCGCGGTGGCCGAGTGCGGCTGTCCCCTTTCCCGCCCGGGACGTGAGCGGTTTCGATAACAGAATACTATCAAATGTGACATCCGTCTCGTGATCTGTTTGTGGGACATCACGAAGTTGCGGACGGCCCGGAAATCTGCCGATAACCGTCATCCCATTCAGAAGGTTAGGCTCACCTCTCGAACCGGTCCGATCAGTGAGAGGTATCCATGAAATTTCTGTCCCCGCGCCGCCTCGGGTCACGCGCGGTAGTCGCGCTCGCCGCCTCCGTCGCACTCACCGCCTGCTCGTCCGGCAGTGGCGACAACTCGAACGGTTCTCCGACGGGCGACTTCGAACCCGTCGCGATCGAGCACGCACTGGGCACCGCCGAGATCGACGCGCAGCCCGAAAGGGTCGTCACGCTCGGGATGGGTTCGGCCGAGACGGCGATCGCACTGGGTGTCACCCCAGGGGGGATGGAGGAATATCCCTGGGGCAGCGACGAAACCGGATATCTGCCCTGGATCCACGAGGAACTGACCGAACGCGGCGAGCCGCTGCCCGAGCAGTTCACCGGTGGCGCCGAGGTGGACGTCGAGGCGATCGCCCGACTCGCCCCGGACGTCATCCTCGCGCCGTGGTCGGGCATCACGCAGGAGCAGTACGACCTGCTGTCGGCGATCGCCCCGACCGTCGCCTACCCCGAACTGCCCTGGACGATCACCTGGCAGGACCAGATCGAGACCATCGGCACCGCACTCGGCAGGCACGACGAGTCGCTGGATCTGATCACGGGGATCGACGACACCTTCGAACGCACCGCGGCGGAGCATCCCGAATACGCCGGGGTGACGTTCTCGTATATCTACAACACCGGCCCCAGCACGCTGGGCGTGTTCATGCCCGACGAGCAGCGCGTGGCGATGGTCCGCGGACTCGGGCTGACGGTCGACCCGGTCGCGGAGACGCTCGAGGAGACCGAGGGCACCGACTCGGCGGTCATCGGGCTCGAGAACGCCGGACTGCTGAAGGACTCGGATCTGATCTTCACGTTCTATTCCGACCCGGCGAACCGCGCGGAGATCGAATCGCAGGCCGTCTACCAGCAAATTCCGGCGATCGCGCGCGGCTCGCTCGTCGCGCCGGAGGAACAGCCGTTCGTCACGGGATCGTCGATGATCAATCCGCTCACCGTGCCGTGGTCGATCGACCGCTACGTCCCGCTCGTCGACGAGGCGATCGCGAAGCTCGACCGCTGAGCCGGACGCACCGGTGGTGCGCCCGGCTCTCGGGCGTCACCGCCGGTGCGCGAGCCTGCGGACCATGAGATCACCGATCGACTGCATGATCTGCACCATCACGATGAGGACGACCACCGCGAGCAACAGCACCGGCGTGTTGAACCGCTGGTAGCCGTAGACGATCGCGAAGTCGCCGAGACCGCCACCACCGATGACACCGGCCATGGCCGAATAGCCCACCAGCAGCACGAGGGTGAGGGTGGCACCGGCGATCAGCGGGGACAGTGCTTCGGGCAGCAGCACCTTGCGCACGATCTGCCCGTTGGTGGCCCCCATCGCCTGAGCCGCCTCGACCCGGCCCCGGGGCACCTCCCGCAGAGCGGATTCGACGATCCGGCCGAAGAACGGGATGGCACCGATGGTCAACGGCACGATCGCCGCGGTCGGCCCGATCGCGGTACCCACGATGAAGCGGGTGAACCCGATCAGCGCGATCAGCAGGATGAGGAAGGGCAGCGACCGGAAGAGGTTGACGATCACGCCGAGGACGGTGTTGAGCGTCCTGCGCGGCCACAGTCCGGACGGGGACGTCAACTGCAACACGATTCCGACCAGCACACCACCGACGACGGTGAGCACGAAGGACACCGCAACCATGTAGAGCGTCTCGAGGGTGGCTTCCCACACCTCCGGGAAGGCGTCGTACCACTGCAGTTTGTTCATCGCGCCTGCACCGTCATTCCGTGAGTCCCTCCAATTCGGCTTCCGTCCCCCACGCCAGGCTCAGATACGGGCGTTCGGCCACGAACCCCTCGATGAGTGCCCGATCGGTACCCGCCGTGAACCGAAGGCGCATCCGGCCCACGGTGACGCTGCCGACCTGTTCGACCCGGCCGCCGACCACAGCGATGTCGGCGTCGATCGCGCGGATCATCTCCGCGAGCCACGGTCCGTGCGCGGCATCACCGATCGCGGTGACCAGAGCCGTGTCGGCACCCGAACCCGTCGACGGGTCGGTGCCGACCGGGACGAGCGCATGCCCGAGCGCCGACTCGGGATCGGCGACGAGATCGACGATCCGGCCCGTCTCGACCACCTGCCCGGCGGCGAGCCGAGCTGCCGAGCTGCAGATCCGGCGCAGCACCCCGAGTTCGTGGGTGATCACCACGACCGTGACGCCCAGTCGTCTGTTCACCTCGGCGACGAGATCGAGGACCTGATCGGTGGTGTCCGGGTCCAGGGCGCTCGTGGCCTCGTCGCACAGCAGTACCTCGGGTTCGACGGCGAGTGCGCGGGCGATGCCCACGCGCTGCTGCTGTCCACCGGACAGCTGCGAGGGATAGCTCTCCCCCTTGCCGGCCAGGCCGACGAGATCGAGCAGCTCGAGCGCCCGCTTGCGGCGCTGTTCCTTGTCGATCCCCGCCACTTCGAGCGGGAATTCGACGTTCCGGATCACGGTGCGCGAGTGCAGTAGGTTGAACTGCTGGAAGACCGTCCCGATCCGGCGACGCGCCGCTCGCAGTTCCGCGCCGGACAGGGTCGACAGGTCGTCCCCGCCGAGCAGGATCCGTCCCGAGGTAGGCCGCTCGAGCAGGTTCAGACAACGCAGAAGGGTGGACTTGCCGGATCCGGACGGGCCGACGATGCCGTAGATCTCGCCGTCGGGGATCTCGAGCGACACCCCTCGCAACGCCGCGACCTCCCCGGAGCGCCCGGCTCCGGGGAAGGTCTTGACGAGGTTCTCGACGACGATCATCAGTTCGTCGAGTGGACCGGAAGCACGGCGCCGGAGTAGGTCTCCTCGATCCAGGCAGCCGTCTCGGGCGACTCGAGGGCCTCGGCCAGCGCGGTCACTGCCGGGTCGTTCTCGTTCTCGGCCCGCACGACGAGCAGGTTGGAGAAGGGGTTGTTCTCGACCTCTTCGGTGACGATGGCGTCCTCGGCCGGGTTCAGGCCGGCTTCGAGCGCGTAATTGGAGTTGATCACGGCGGCGGTGATCTGCGCGTCGTCGAGCTGACGGGCGAGCTGCGGACGCTCGATGCTGACGAGGTTCAGGTTCTTCGGGTTGGCGGTGATGTTCGATTCGGTGACCACCGACAGGTCGGCCTCCTCGAAGGGCACGTCCATCTCGAGCAGACCGGCCGATTCGAGCAGGTACAGCGCGCGGGCGTAGTTGGTGGTGTCGCGCGGCACGGCGACAGTGTCGCCGTCCTTCAGCTCGTCGAGCGAGGCGATCTTGTTCGAGTAGAGGCCGATGGGCTCGAGGTGCACGTCGGCGACGGCGACGAGGTCGTCGATACCCTTCTGCTTCTGCCAGTCCGCCAGGTAGGGCTCGTGCTGGAAGAAGTTCGCGTCGACGTCACCGGCCTCGAGCAGTTCGTTGGGATCGACCTCCCCGGTGATCTCGACGATGTCGAGCTTGTAGTCGCCCAGCGCCCCGGTGCTCACGATCTGGTCGAGGATCTCGACGTGCGGGGTGGACGACGCCGAGATCCGGAGGGTGGTGTCGTCACCTTCGGACGACGAGCAGGCCGCGAGACCCGCAGCGAGGGTGAGCGCGGCGGACGCGACGACGATACGACGCAGTGACATCGGGTGGATACCTTCCGTTGGGAATGCGGGGACGTTGGAAATACGGGGACGGACAGATCGATTATCGGGGTGCGGCGAAGCGGGCGAGGAGATCCGCGTGAAAACGCTCCGCCACGTTCGGATGTGCCCGCAGGCGGGACTTGAGTGCGTTGAGGCCGTAGACGGCGTGCAGCGTGCCGCCGTGTGCGTCGGGGCCGACGCCGCGGGCGGCCGCGGCCAGATCTGCGGGCAACTCCACCGCCGGGAGTTCGCGGTCGAGGCCGGGATTGAGGAAGAAGGGCAGCGACACGCGGTCGGTGCCCGCCGGGGGCGGCAGCACACGATGGACGGTCGCCTGGAGGTAACCGCCGGTGGCGACCTCGAGAAGTTCTCCGATGTTGACGATGAAATGCCCTGGGAGCGGGTCGATGTCGACCCAACGTCCGTCGCGTTCGACCTGGAAGCCGGTGCTGCCGGGTTCGGGATACAGCAACGTCAGCGCGCCGACATCCTTGTGGCTGCCGACCCCTTGATCGGTGACAGAGCGGTCGTGCCCGGGATACCGCGCGATCTTCAGCAGCGGGTCGGGATCGGCGAAGGCGTCCTCGAAGTGATCGGCGGGGGCACCGAGGGATTCGGCCCATGCACCGAGCAGTCGGCGTCCGACGTTGCCGGCCTCGTCGATCCACCGCAGGGCCAGTTCGCGTAGTCGGGGGACCTGCTCGGGCCACAGATTGGGGCCGTGCAGCACCTCCCAGGGGCGGTCGGGGTCGACCTCGGCGACGGCATCGCGTTCCGGGCCGATGTCGAGTTGTTCGCGCCAGTCGACATAGCCCTGGGTGCGTTCGCCACCGACACGGGTGTAGCCGCGGAAGTGGGGCGAGCGGATGTTCTCGATCGCGAGCTTGCCCGCCTCGGGGAGGGCGAAGAATTCGCGTGCTGCCGCAACGAGCCCGTCGGCGAGCGCGGGCTCTATCCCGTGACCGGCGAGATGGAAGAACCCGATCTCGTGGGTGGCCTCCCGGAGGCGATCGAGCAGGGCGTTGCGTGTGGTGTCGTCGCCGTCGAGATCGGACAGATCGATGACGGGCAATACTGTCGAATCGGACATGATGTGCCTTTCGAACCGCATCGGATGCGAGGAAATCCCGGTCACCGCCGGATCGTCGGTCACAGCGGACCCAGGGGAATCGTGAGAACAGTGCGAGCAGCCCCGACAGGGGTGATCAGCGGCAACGACAACACGCAGGAGCCACGGCGCTTCGAGCGCGTGTGCTCACAGTCTGCGCGTGAGTGTTGCCCATGTTCTCCTCCGATGAGGTCGCGTGCGACCTTCGACGACAGTGGCGCCACGACGTGGTCCTGATCAAGGCTAATCGCCGCCTGGACCACCCGGCAAATCATCCTCGACCGGCAGTGCGACATCATTGACAGTAGGCTGTCGTTTTGTCAGCATACTGTCATGACCGAAACAGTTCACGTCGCCGTGTACGACACCCTGGCGGACTGGGAGATCGGATACGTCACGCCACATATCGCAGATCCCGAATGGCAGCGCAGCCCCGGCCGGTACCGCGTCCGTACCGTCGGAGCCACGACGGAACCGGTCACGACCAAGGGCGGACTCCGCATCCTTCCCGACGCCGTGCTCGCAGACATCACGCCGGAGGACAGCGCGATGCTGATCCTCGCGGGCAACGACATCTGGCCGACCGACGCCTACGCCCCGTTCGTCGACAAGACCCGGCAATTCCTCGACGCCGGCGTTCCGGTGGCCGCGATCTGTGGCGCGACCGGAGCGCTCGCGGCTGCCGGCCTGCTCGACGAGCGGCCGCACACGAGCAACGCTCCAGAATTCCTGCAGAGCGTCGGATACGGTGGCGCCGATCTGTACCGGGACGAACCCGCGGTCACGGACGGCGATCTCATCACCGCGAGCGGCATCGCCCCGGTCGACTTCGCCCGCGCGATCTTCACCCGGCTCGACATGTACGAACCGCGCGTCCTCGACGCCTGGTACGCCCTCTACGGCGAGCGCGACCCGCGCGGCTACTACGAGCTCATGTCCTCCGGCTCGTGACGGAGCAGAACGCGGCCGAGCAGCACCCGGCGGAGGCCGAACTGCTCAGCGCGGCCGCACTGACGGCCTTCCGGCTCAACGGCCAGTTTTTCGCGCTGGCCGAGACCCTGGCGCGTCCGGTGGGCCTGACCGCGGCCTGGTGGCAGGTCCTCGGCGCGGTCTCCTCCGCTCCGCTGCCGGTGTCCGCGATCGCCCGCGAGATGGGCATCACCCGGCAGAGCGTGCAGCGCATCGCCGATCTCCTCGTCGACAAGGGCCTGGCGGAGTACCGGCCCAATCCGGCGCACCGTCGCGCCAAGCTCGTCGCGATGACACCGGCCGGTCGCGACGCGATCCGTGCCATCGGCCCCGCTCACGCCGACGCCGCGCGGGCACTGTGCGAGGAGACCGGATCCGAGAACCTGGCGCGGATCGTGGAGGGCATGCGCGCGCTGTCGGCCGCCCTCGACCGATCGGCCGATCAGCTCCCCGACGGACGACGCGGCGGGAAGTGACGGATGAGCCCTTCCTGCACGACGGTCGCGACGAGTTCGCCCTCGATGGTGAAGTAGCGTCCCGTTGCCATACCACGGGAACCGGCCGCTACCGGGGATTCCGTGGCGTACAGGTGCCATTCGTCGAAGCGGAGCGGACGGTGGAACCAGATCGAATGGTTGACCGTCGCCGCCACGATCCGGTCGAGTCCCCACGACAGGCCGTGCGTGGTGAGGATCGAATCGAGGACGGTCGTGTCGGACGCGTAGGCCAGCGTGGCGACGTGGAGCAGCGGATCGTCGGGCAGTTGCCCGTCGGCGCGCATCCACACGCGGTTGTGGCCGAGCTTCTCCCCCGTTCCCCGCAACACCCAGGCGGGGTCGTTGGCGTACCGCATGTCGATCGGCTTGAGCGCGCCGACGAAATGCGGCAACTGCTCCTCGAAGCCGCGCAGGCGTTCGCCGATCGGCGGAAGCGCTTCGGGCAGGGGAACATCGGGAACGGTCACCGAGTGTTCGAGGCCTTTGCCCCACCGCTGGAAGGCGGCGAGCATGACGAACAGTTCCTGGTCGTCCTGGTAGGCGGTGACCATCCGGTTCGCGAAGTCGCGGCCGTCCCGGTGGGTGACGACGTGGTAGTCGATGGGCCGCTTGACGTCGCCGCCCCGGATGAAATGGGCGTTGATCGCGTGCACAGGACGATCACCCACGGTGCGTCCGGCCGCAATGAGCGCCTGCGCGACGAGCTGACCGCCGAAGGTGCGGCTGCCGACCTGCTCGGGATGACCACCACGGAAGACGTTCTCCTCGACCTGCTCCAGATCGAGGAGGCCGAGGAGAACGTCGAGATCCGTTGTGTCCGACAGTGTCACCGGGTGTCTTTCTCACCCAACCGGTGCACGTGGATGAGGTTGGTCGAACCCGAGCGTCCCGGAGGCGCTCCGGCGACGATCACCACGAGGTCGCCGCGCTGGTACCGGCCCAGCGACAGCAACGCCGCGTCGACCTGTTCGACCATCTGGTCGGTGGTGTCGACCGGCTCGACCGAGAAGGTCTCGGTGCCCCACGTCAGCGCCAGCTGGTTGCGGATGTGCGGGACGGGCGTGAACGCGAGCAGCGGCAGCGGGGTGTGCAACCGCGCGAGTCGTCGCACGGTGTCGCCCGACTGGGTGAACGCGACGAGCGCCTTGGCGTCGAGACGCTCGCCGATGTCGCGGGCGGCGTACGAGATGACACCGCGCTTGGTGCGCGGAACGTGCGTCAGCGCAGGCACTTCCGTCGAATCCGACTCGACGGCGGCAATAATGCGCGCCATCGTGCGGACCGTTTCGACGGGGAACTTGCCGACGGAGGTCTCACCCGAGAGCATCACGGCGTCGGTGCCGTCGAGCACGGCGTTGGCCACGTCGGAGGCCTCGGCGCGAGTGGGACGCGAGTTCTCGATCATCGATTCGAGCATCTGCGTCGCGACGATGACGGGCTTGGCGTTCTCACGTGCTATCTGGATCGCGCGCTTCTGCACGAGCGGTACTTGCTCGAGCGGAAGTTCGACGCCGAGGTCGCCGCGCGCCACCATGACCGCGTCGAAGGCGAGGACCACGGCCTCGAGATTCTCGACGGCCTCGGGCTTCTCGAGCTTGGCGATCACCGGCACGTGCCGCCCGACGCGGTCCATGACCTCGTGAACGAGTTCGACGTCGGCCGGCGACCGCACGAACGACAGGGCGATGAAGTCGACACCGAGGCGCAGTGCGAACTCGAGATCCTCGATGTCCTTCTCCGACATGGCCGGAACGGAGACGTTCATCCCCGGCAGGGAGACACCCTTGTTGTTGCTGACGGGTCCGCCCTCGATGACGCGGCAGACGACGTCGTTGCCCTCGACCGCCTCGACGACGAGACCGACCTTGCCGTCGTCGACGAGCAACCGGTCGCCGGCGACGGCGTCCTGGGCGAGTTCCTTGTAGGTGGTCGAGACGCGGTCGTGGTCTCCGACCACGTCGTCGACGGTGATGCGGACCACTTCACCGTGTTCCCACACGGTGCGGTCCTCGGCGAATCGTCCGAGCCGGATCTTCGGCCCCTGGAGATCGGCGAGGATACCGACGGCGTGCCCGGAGGCCTCCGACGCAGCGCGGACCCGGTTGTAGTGGCCCTCGTGGTCGGCGTGTTCACCGTGGCTGAAATTCAGGCGGGCGACGTCCATTCCGGCGTCGACGAGATTCCGCAGGACATCGGGGTCGGCGGTGGCCGGCCCCATAGTGCAAACGATCTTGGTGCGTCGGGTCACGCTTCGAGCCTAGCCTCCGAGCCTGCGACCCTCCATCCCAGCACCCCGGTGCGTGTCGCCGGGGTGCCGATGGGACGGAGACGTCGGGATGTCACAGGCGACGGAGACGTCGGGATGTCACGGACGGAGCTGGCGTCCGTTCTTGTCGCGGACCTTGCCGGTGAGCATGAGGATGCCGTCGATCAGCGGCCAGATGCCCCCGATACCGCAGGTGAGCCAGGTGACGGCGATCTGCGCGACCGCCGTGCCCGGCTGGTCGAGGTAGAAGCGTCCGGCACCGAAGGCGCCGAGCAGGATCCCCAGCACACCTGCGGTGACCTTGCTCTTGTCGGAGTACGGCTCGCCGGTGTAGGGATCGCGTCCGAAGGGCGCTGCGGCGTCGTGACCGTACGGGTTCGACGGGTCGGGGTAGCCGTAGGCGGGCATCACCCCGTAGCCGGGCGGCGGACCGTATCCCTGTCCGCTCTGCGGAGGCGGACCGTAACCCTGCCCGCCCTGCGGAGGCGGACCGTAACCCTGCCCGCCCTGCGGAGGCGGACCGTAACCCGGCTGCTGCGTTCCCTGCGGACCGGTGTACCGGCCCTGCGACGGGTCCTGCTGCGGGGACCCGATCGGGTAGTGCGGGTCGGGTGTCCCGTAGACCGGTCCGGTGCCGGTCTCGGGCCGGCCCTGATGCTCGCCGTAGGGGTAGTCGCCCGGGGACGGATAGTCGGACTCGTGCTCGGCCGGCGGCGGGTAGCTGGGCGTGGTCCCCCAGCCCGGTCCGTTGCCGACACCCGAGTAGGTGTCCCATCCCGGTCCCGGAGTGCCGGTGGCGCCACCGAGGGAGTCGAGTGTGGGCGGTTGAGCGGACAACGAGGCCTGCGCGGTGGCGTCGTAGTCGAACGCGCGTCCGAGATCGGGCGGCGGGGTGTGCTCGCTCTCCGAGGACCGCTCCGGCGTGTCGGCGCCGGAGGCGGACTCGCTCCGCTTCGTCAGGTCGGGCTGGGCAGGCTCCGTCTTGTCGGGCTCCGGCTTGGCAGGCTCCGAATCGGATGCTCCCGAAGTTCCCGGGTCCTGTGTGGTCACGAGTGATCCCCTTTGCTGTCTCCGGACGTCGCTTCGTCGACTCTACCGGCGGCGGACGACGAGCTGTCCGACTCGGCGCCCGCCCCGCCCTCGCCCTGCGCGGCCGGCTCTCCCCCGGCGCCCGCGGCGGCGGGGTTCAGCGACGCGGGGTCCTCGCGGCCCTTGCGGGCGAGGACGAAGTAGGCGACCGCGAGCACGAATACGATGCCCGAGGTGAACGAGTTGATCCGGATACCGGCGATCTGGGTCGCCGCGTCGGTGCGCATCAGCTCGATCCAGAACCGGCCCGCGCAGTACCCGGCCACGTAGAGGGCGAACAGGCGTCCGTGACCGATCGTGAACTTCCGGTCGACGAACACCAGCAGCAGCACGACGGCGAGGTTCCACAGCAGCTCGTAGAGGAAGGTCGGGTGCACGACGAAGGCCACCTCGCCGGTGGACACGCCGTCGACCAATCCTGGCGCGACCTGCCCTGCGTCGTTGCGCCGTTCGTAGATCTCGAGTCCCCACGCCACCGTGGTCTCGCGACCGTAGAGTTCCTGGTTGAACCAGTTGCCGAGGCGTCCGATGGCCTGCGCCAGCAGGATCGCCGGGGCGAGAGCGTCCCCGAAGGCCGGCAGCGGGATCCCCCGCCGACGGCACCCGATCCACGCACCGAGCGCACCGAAGGCGACCGCACCCCAGATGCCGAGGCCACCCTCCCAGATCTTCAGGGCGTCGACCGGGTCGTTGCCGTCTCCGAAGTACTTCTGCCAGTCGGTGGCGACGTGGTAGAGCCGCCCACCGATCAGGCCGAAGGGCACCGCCCACACGGCGATGTCGAGGACGGTGCCGGCCTGTCCGCCGCGCGCGACCCAGCGGCGGTCGCCCCACCAGATCGCCACGACGATCCCGACGATGATGCACAGGGCGTAGGCACGGAGGGCGAACGGTCCGAGATACCAGACGCCCTGCGGCGGACTCGGCAGATAGGCCAGAACAGACGCAGTGGATGTCACGAGTGCACGTTAGCGGAGCGAACGCCCTTCGCGAGATCCCGAGTCAGTGCGAGCAACGCGTCGGGCCCTTCGGCGACGGCGGAGACCAGCGCCGAACCGACGATCACGCCGTCGGCGTAGCCCGCGATCTCCGCGGCCTGGGCACCGTTGCGCACACCGAGACCGACACCGACCGGGATGTCGGAGTGCGTGCGCACCCGGGCGACGATCTCCGGCGCGCGGTTGTCGACGCTGTCGCGGGCGCCGGTGACACCCATGGTCGAGGTGGCGTAGACGAAGCCACGGCACTTGTCGAGGGTGGTCGCGAGGCGCTCGTTGGTCGACGACGGTGCGACCAGGAAGATCCTGCCGAGTCCGTACTTGTCGGCCGCGGCGATCCATTCTTCCGCCTCGTCCGGGACGAGGTCGGGCGTGATGATGCCGAGTCCACCCGCGGCCGCGAGGTCGCGCGCGAAGTTCTCGACGCCGTACTTGAGCACGAGGTTCCAGTAGGTCATCACGACCGCGGCGCCGCCGGCGGCGGTGATCGCCTCGACGGCCGGGAAGACGTCGCGGACCCGGACGCCGTTGGCGATCGCTTCGAACGCCGCGTTCTGGATGGTGGTGCCGTCCATGACCGGGTCGCTGTAGGGGATGCCGACCTCGATGAGATCGCAGCCGCCCTCGACGAGCGTCTTCATCGCCTCGACGGAGCGCTCGACGGTGGGATAGCCGACCGGCAGGTAACCGACCAGTGCGGCGCGGTTCTCGGCGCGGCAGGTCGCGAAGATCTCGGTCAGGCGTTCGTGCGGGGCGCTCACTGGGCTGCTCCTTCGGGGCCGGTCCGGTCGGCGGACTCGTCGGTCGGCAGGTAACCGAACCACTTGGCGGCGGTGTCGACGTCCTTGTCCCCGCGGCCGGAGAGGTTGACCAGGACGATGGCGCCCTTGCCGAGTTCGGGGCCGAGCTCGACGGCACCGGCGACGGCGTGGGCCGACTCGATAGCGGGGATGATGCCCTCGGTGCGGCACAGCAACGCGAAGGCCTCCATGGCCTCACTGTCGGTGACGGCGCGGTACTCGGCCCGGCCGGTGTCGGCGAGCCAGGCGTGTTCGGGGCCGACGCCGGGATAGTCGAGACCGGCGGAGATCGAATGCGATTCGATGGTCTGGCCGTCCTCGTTCTGCAACAGGTACGAGAACGCGCCGTGCAGGGCACCGTGAGTGCCGCCGCCGATGGTGGCGGCGTGCCGTCCGGTCTCCACCCCGTCCCCCCCGGCCTCGCAGCCGACGAGCTTGACGGACGGGTCGTCGATGAACGGGTGGAAGATGCCGATCGCGTTCGATCCGCCGCCGACGCAGGCGACGACGGCGTCGGGCAGGCGACCGGTGAGTTCGCGGATCTGTGCGCGGGCCTCGAGGCCGATGATGCGCTGGAAGTCGCGGACCATCGCCGGGAAGGGGTGCGGGCCGGCGGCGGTGCCGAAGCAGTAGTAGGTGTTGTCGGCGTTGGTGACCCAGTCGCGCATCGCCTCGTTGATCGCGTCCTTGAGGGTGCGCGAGCCGGTCTTGGCGGCGATGACCTCGGAGCCGAGCAGACGCATGCGCGCGACGTTGAGGGCCTGCCGTTCGGTGTCGACCTCGCCCATGTAGACGCGGCATTCGAGACCGAGCAGCGCGCATGCGGTGGCGGTGGCGACGCCGTGCTGGCCGGCGCCGGTCTCGGCGATCACGCGGGTCTTGCCCATGCGCTTGGCGAGCAGCACCTGCCCGAGCACGTTGTTGATCTTGTGCGAGCCGGTGTGGTTGAGATCCTCGCGCTTGAGGAAGATGCGCGCTCCGCCGGCGTGTTCGCTCAGGCGGGTGGCCTCGTAGACCGGGGACGGGCGGCCGGTGTAGTCGCGCTGCAGGCGGTCGAGTTCCGCGAGGAAGCCCGGATCGACGCGTTCCTTCTCGTAGGCAGCGGTGACCTCCTCGATCACCGCCATGAGCGCCTCAGGCACATAGCGGCCACCGAAGACTCCGAAATGGCCGCGGACGTCGGGTTCGTGCGCGGTCGGAGTGGCGAGGGCTTCGCTCATCGAGGGAAGCCCTCGGCCTTTGGCGGAAAGTGCGGAATCGTCTGCAGTCACGCGTCCAGTCTGCCCCACCACGCGATGCGGATCACGTGGGGGTCCGGACCGGCCGGGACGGTCAGCGTGCGGGCTTGGGGCACGACGGATGCGTGCCCACCGTCACCAGTTCGGCGACTGCCTGGCGCGGATCCCCACTGGTCACCAGTCCCTCTCCGACGAGCACCGCGTCGGCGCCGGCACCCGCGTACGCGAGCAGATCGGCCGGGCCGCGGACACCGGATTCGGCGATCTTGAGCACGTTGCTGGGCAGGCCCGGCGCGATGCGCGAGAAGGTCGTCTTGTCGACCTCGAGGGTCTTGAGGTTGCGGGCGTTGATGCCGATGACGGTGGCGCCGGCCTCGAGGGCACGGTCGGCCTCCTCCTCGGTGTGCGCCTCGACCAGCGCGGTCATGCCGAGCGACTCGACGCGGTCGATCAGCGCCGTCAGGACGGTCTGCTCGAGGGCCGCGACGATGAGGAGCACGATGTCGGCGCCGTGTGCCCGCGCCTCGTGGATCTGGTAGGGACCGACCACGAAATCCTTGCGCAGTACGGGAATACGGACAGCGCGACGGACGGCGTCGAGGTCGGCGAGGCTGCCGTGGAATCGGCGTTCCTCGGTGAGAACGCTGATGGCGCGAGCGCCTCCGGACTCGTACGCTGCTGCGAGTTCGGCGGGATCGGCGATGTCGGCGAGAGCACCCTTCGAGGGGCTGGCACGCTTCACTTCGGCGATGACCGCGATGCCCGGTTCGCGCAGCGCGGCCTTGGCGTCGATCGGTGGGGGCGCGGCTGCGGCGGCAGCCTTGACGGACGCGAGATCGAGGGCCGCCTCACGGGCGGCGACGTCTGCTCGCACTCCTTCGAGAATCGAATCGAGAACTGTCATCGTGGCTCGAGTCCTTTCCCACCCTGCTCAATCCCGATGTGATCAAGCTCATCGGATCTGTCTAGAAGAGTAGTGAAGTGGTTTACAGCGGTCACCGGCGGGTGCCCGTATCACCCTCGCCACCGTCGTCGGTGGGATCCTCACCTGCGTCCAGTGCGTCCCACAGACCGCGTTCGGACAGGGGTTCATCGTTCTCGGCGCGCCGGGCGGCCGCCTCGCGACGTGCTGCCGGGGCGTCGTACTTCGACGACAGTCCGGCCGCCTCGCGCGGGGTGCGCCACAGCGTCACCGCCGCGGCGAGGGCCGCGACGGCGCCGACGATCGCAAGGACGGCGGGCAACGGATAGGTCTCGACGGCGGTCACGGTCGCGCGGTCGGGCAGCGCGGCCACACCGGCCGCGGTCTCGGGGTCTGCGTCGCCGGTGAGCAACCGGACGGCGGGGATCGCGGCGGCGACGGCGACGGCCGCGACCACGAGCGAGACGAGACGCAGCGCGAGTCCGCGCACCGCGAAGACGGCGGCGACCGCCGCGAGCAGCACGAGAGCGAGCGGGGTCAGTGCCGCCGCCCAGCGGCCACCCTCGAGGTCGTCGACGCGGTCGATCCCGAGTCCGTCGGACGAGACCGCGGTGACCCACGTCATCCGGCTCGACGCCCAGAGCAGGGCCGCACCGACCCCGAGCAGCAGGGCGGCGATGACGGTCGGCCGGCGCCGGCGTCCGGTGGTGGGGCCGGCGTCCGGCGTCTCCGCGGTCACCGTGCGTCACCGCCGTAGGTGGTGAGGGTGGACGCGGCGGCCACTGCGGCGAGGGCGGACATGGCCTTGTTGCGGGCCTCGGTGTCCTCGGCCTCCGGATCGGAGTCGGCGACGATGCCGGCACCCGCCTGCACGTAGGCGACGCCGTCCTTGACGAGCGCGGAGCGGATCGCGATGGCGGTGTCGGCGTCGCCCGCGAAATCGAGATAGCCGACGATGCCGCCGTAGATGCCGCGGCGGGTGGGTTCGAGTTCCTCGATCAGTTCCATCGCGCGCACCTTCGGCGCCCCCGACAGGGTCCCGGCGGGGAAACACGCCGTGACGGCGTCGAGGGCGTGTTTGCCCTCCGCGAGTCGCCCGGTGACCGTGGAGACGAGGTGCATCACGTGGCTGTACCGCTCGATGTGGCGGTAGTCGTGCACCTCGACGGTGCCCGGCGTGCACACCCGGCCGAGGTCGTTGCGGCCGAGATCGACGAGCATGAGGTGCTCGGCGTTCTCCTTCTCGTCGTGGACGAGGTCCTTCTCGAGCAGGATGTCCTCCTCCTCGTTCGCGCCGCGCCACCGGGTCCCTGCGATGGGATGAGTGGTGGCCACCCCGTCCGAAACCGTCACGAGCGCCTCCGGGCTCGATCCGACGATCGAGAAGGCCGTCTCACCGTCCGGGCCGGGGATGTGGAGCAGAAACATGTACGGGCTGGGGTTGGACGCGCGGAGCATCCGGTAGACGTCGATCGGCTCTGCGTCGCAGTCGATCTCGAAGCGCTGCGAGAGCACCACCTGGAAGGCCTCACCGGCCTCGATGTCGCCGATCAGTTTGCGGACGTCCGTGCAGAACGACTCGGTGGTGCGCTGGCGGCGGTAGTCGGGTTCGGGCCGCGAGTAGATCGCGACGGTGGCCGATGCGGGCGCGGCGAGGGCCGCGGTCATCCGGTCGAGGCGGGCGACGGCGTCGTCGTAGGCTTCGTCGACGCGCTCGTCGGAGCCGTCCCAGTTCACGGCGTTGGCGATGAGCCAGATCATGCCCTCGTGGTGGTCGACGGCCGCGAGGTCGGTGGCCAGCAGCATCACCATTTCGGGGATCTGCAGATCGTCCTCGGCGAGCGTCGGCAGCTTCTCGAGATGGCGGACGACGTCGTAGCCGAGATAACCGACCATGCCGCTGGTCAGGGGCGGCAGTCCGTGGATGCGGTCGGTGTGGAGCAACTGGAGGGTCTCGCCGAGGACGTCGACGGGGTTGCCACCCGTGGGCGCGCCGGCCGGGACGTTGCCGTACCAGGCAGCGTCGCCATCGACGACGGTCAGCGCGGCCGGGCTCCCGGCGCCGATGAACGACCACCGCGACCACGACCGGCCGTTCTCCGCCGACTCGAGCAGGAAGGTTCCGGGGCGGTCGGCCGCGAGCTTGCGGTAGGCCGACAGCGGGGTCTCCGCGTCCGCGAGCACCTTGCGGGTCACCGGGACCACGCGGTGCTCGGCGGCCAGCTGGCGGAACTGCTCGCGGGTGGTCGTCGAATCGGAACGGCCGCCACCCGAGGAGTCGGTGGTGGCTGCGGGAATGGTGGTGGGCTCGCCGGACATGCGCCCCATCATCCCAGGGACCTCGTCCGGCTCTGCAGCCGCCGTCAGGCGACCTGGAACGAGCGCTTGGCCAGGCCCATCCAGAAGCCGTCGACGACCTGGTCGATGCCGTGGCCGGGGGCGTCGGAGGCACCGAGGGTGACGAACAGCGGAGCGAAGTGCTCGACCGACGGATGCGCGTAGGGCATGCCCGGTGCGCGGTGCCGGAAGTCCAGCAGAGCGTCGACGTCGCCGCGCGCGAGTTGCTCGGCGGTCCAGTGGTCGAACTCCGACGACCAGCCCGGCGCGGCGGCCTCGGGACGCGGGTCGCGCAGGAAGGGCAGACCGTGCGTGGTGAACCCGGACCCGATGATGAGTACGCCCTGCTCACGCAGCGGACGCAGCCGGGCGCCGAGGTGCAACAGCCGTTCCGGGTCGAGGGTGGGCAGGGAGATCTGCAGCACCGGGATGTCGGCGTCCGGGTACATGACGGTCAGCGGTACGTAGGCACCGTGGTCGAGTCCTCGGTTCGGCTGCTGCACCACCGGTTCGTCGTCGGGCATCAGTGCCGCGACCTGCCGGGCCAGTTCGGGCGCGCCGGGGCTGGTGTAGGTCACCTCGTAGAAGCGGCGCGGGAAGCCGCCGAAGTCGTACACGAGCGGGGTGCCGGTGATCGTCGACCCGATGGTCAGCGGAGCGGATTCCCAGTGCGCCGAGACCACGAGGATCGCTGTGGGTCGCGGCAGGTCGGCCGCCCAACGCTGCAGCTGCGAGACCCACAGTTCGCTGTCGACGAGCGGCGGGGCGCCGTGACTGAGGAACAGGGCGGGCGTGGTCGCGGAATCGATGGTCATGACATCCCCTCAAGTTGAAGCTTCAAGTATCATAGAGGAGAACCCGTCGCGCGGCCATTCCCATTCCCCGACCGGGTGCGACAGCGAAACCGAACGAGCGAGGAGCAGGCATGAGCAACGAGGACCCGCAGTGGCTCGATCCGGCGCAGCAGAACGCCTGGCGGGCGCTCGTCTCCGTCGTCACGCGACTGCCGGCCGCGCTCGACACCCAGATGCAGCGCGACTCCGACATGACGCACTTCGAGTACTTCGTCCTCGCGCTGCTCTCCGAGCACCCCGAGCGCAGGCTCCGTCTCAACGCCCTCGCCGCCGAGGCCAACGCGTCGCTGTCGCGGCTCTCGCACGTCGTCACCCGCCTCGAGAAGCGCGGCTGGGTGCGACGCGAACCGGTTCCGGGCAGTCGCGGTTCGTACGCAGTGCTCACCGATGCCGGCTACGACACAGTAGTCGAAGCGGCACCGAGCCACGTGAAGGCGGTGCGCAGGCTCGTGTTCGACGGCCTCGACGACAACCAGGTCCGCGCGCTCGCGCGCCTGGGCTCCGCCCTGGTCGAGCAGATCGACGAAGGTATCGCCGGCGGTATCGGCAAGGCCTGAGCCGCCGCTCGACGACCCTCCCGCGCGTGTTCGTAGGTCACGCCGATCCCGTCGTGGATCCGGATGCAGTCCTGCACCAACTCGCTGCCGTACTGCCCGATGTAGGCCTTTGCGGCACAGAAGAGTTCGTCCGCATCGGGGCTCGATGTCGCGACCGCACGCCCCTTCACCCCGTCGTCAGAAGACAGCACTCTCAATACAGAGAACACTAGTCTCATCGGATAAGAAACGGGTACGCGAGGACGGACTCGGGTGGACCGAGTCGGTTCAGCCGAGCGGAGTTCCGCCCACGCCCCAGTTCTCGCGGGGCACCTCGGTGATCGTCACCCACACCGACGACGGATTCTTGCCCGAGGCCTCGGCGTACGCGCGGGTCACTGCGGAGATCACCTCGGCCTTCTGCTCGTCGGACAGGCCCGGCGTCTGGCTGATCTGGATGAGAGGCATGCGGGCATTGTTGCAGCCCGTCGCACGACCCGCTGATCGGTCCTGCGCCGTGTCCGTCACGGTACGATCCGGACCTCCGTCGTCCGCGGATGCTCGACGAGCGCAACCATCGCATCGACGAACGGGACACCGTCGACCACCGGCGTCGAATAGTGCTGGCGCAGAGCGCAATAGCCCTCGATGCGGCCCGCGGCGCCCGTGGGATCCGACAGCGGATCGACCATGTCGCACACGGCGTCGCCGGCGGCGCACACGGTGGCCACCGGAACGTCCCCGAAGCCCGCTCGCGCCCCGCTCGGCGAGATACCGGGCAGGGCGGCGGGCACCACGACCTCCGCGCCGGTCCCGGACGTCCGCGGATCGGCGATGAGCAGACCGGAGAGATCGGCCGGTCGGTCGGAGGCGTGCGCGAGGTCGGCGAGGACGTCACCGGCCACAGCGGCGCCCTGCGAGAAACCGACGATGCGCACCGCGGCCTCAGGGCACTCCGTCTGCGCCCGCACGACCTGCCGGTGGAGTTCGGCGACCGGCTACTCGGCGATCTGCGGTGCCTCGAGTAGGACGTCGGTATCGAAGCAGGTGTGCGTGCCGGTGTGGCAGGCGGCGCCGACCTGGTCGACGACGAGCAGCACCGTGTCGCCGTCGCAGTCGAGACGCACCTCGTGCACGTACTGGGTGTGCCCGGACGTCTCGCCCTTGACCCAGTACTGCTGCCGCGACCGCGAGTAGTAGGTGGCCTTGCGGGTCGCGAGGGTGCGGGCGAGCGCCTCGTCGTCCATCCACGCCATCATCAGCACGGCGCCGGTGGCCCGCTCCTGCACGACGGCGGCGAACAGACCGTCGTCGTTGCGCTTCAGCCGGGCGGCGATCGCCGGATTCAGGATGTCGCTGCTCATCGAACCGTGATCCCTTCCGCACGCATCGCGTCCTTGACCTCGCCGATCGTCAGCTCCCGGAAGTGGAAGACGCTCGCGGCGAGCACCGCGTCGGCACCGGCCTGCACGGCGGGCGCGAAATGCTCGACGGCTCCGGCGCCCCCGGAGGCGATGACGGGCACGTGCACGGCCCCGCGCACGGCCTCGATCATCTTCAGGTCGAATCCGTTCTTCGTGCCGTCGGCGTCCATCGAGTTGAGCAGGATCTCGCCGACGCCGAGTTCCTCGCCGCGCCGGGCCCACTCGACCGCGTCGATCCCCGTACCGCGGCGGCCGCCGTGCGTGGTGACCTCCCAGCCGCTCGGCGTCGGTTCCTGACCGGCGGGCACGGTGCGCGCGTCGACCGACAGCACGATGCACTGCGAGCCGAAGCGCTCGGACATCTCGCGCAGCACCTCGGGCCGGGCGATGGCCGCGGTGTTGACCGAGACCTTGTCGGCGCCGGCACGCAGCAGCCGGTCGACGTCCTCGACGGTGCGGACGCCGCCTCCGACCGTGAGCGGGATGAACACCTGCTCGGCGGTGCGCGTGACGACGTCGAGCATGGTGCCGCGGTCGCCGCTCGACGCGGTGACGTCGAGGAAGGTCAGTTCGTCGGCACCCTGCTCGTTGTAGAGCGCGGCGAGTTCGACCGGGTCACCCGCATCGCGCAGGTTCTCGAAGTTGACACCCTTGACCACCCGCCCCGCGTCCACGTCGAGGCACGGGATGACCCGCACGGCCAGTGTCATGTTCGATCTCCTTCGGAACCCGACTGCTCGGCCACGGACCGTTCCGTCGCCGACTGCACAATCTTCAGTATCTCGCCGTGCACTCCGGGCGCTGCAGCGACCACCGATCCGGACCCGATCCGCCAGGGCCGGCCCGCGAAGTCGGTGGCGATGCCACCGGCGGCCCGCACGAGTGCGACACCAGCGGCGTTGTCCCAGGGGTGGTGGCCGAACACGACGGCACCGCCGATCGCGCCTCCCGCGGTGAACGCGAGGTCGGCACCGGTGGAGCCGTGCATCCGCAGCCGGGCGACGCGCCGGCTCAGCTCGGTGATGACGGCGAGACGCCGGGTGCCGGGCACCCGACCGCGACTGTCGATGTCGAAACTGCCGACCGCGATCATCACGTCCTCGAGCCGCGCCGGTTGCAGCGGTTCGGTGGGCTCGCCGTTCACGAGCAGCGGCCCGTCGGCGATTCCCGCGAAGCGCTGATTCGTCAGCGGCAGCCACGTGAGGCCGAGGACCGGTTCGCCGTCCTCGACGAGAGCGAGGAGGATCCCGGCCATCGGCAGCCCGGCGGAGTAGTTGATGGTGCCGTCGATCGGGTCGAGCAACCAGACGGTGCCCTCCCCCGCGGACGGGCCGCCGAACTCCTCACCGTGCACGGGGATACCGGTGCGCTCGGCGAGGGCACCGGAGATCCGCCGCTCGAGTTCGAGATCGAGGTCGGTCGCGAAGTCGTTCGGCCCCTTGTCGACGGAACGCGGCGCACCGTGCCCGGCGACGAATCGTTCCGCGACCTCGTCGAGTACACCGCTCGCGACGGCGAGCAGCCGGTTCAGGTCTGCGGGATCGGCCATGGGTCAGCGCGAGACGGCGTCGAGCGCCTCGGTCAGCGTGAATCGGCCCGCGTACAGCGCCTTTCCGATGATGGCACCTTCGACACCCTCGTCGACGAGCGTCGCGATGGCACGCAGGTCGTCGACGGTCGAGACGCCACCGGAGGCGACGACCGGCGATTCGGTGGCCGCGCACACCTCGCGGAGCAGGTCGAGATTGGGGCCGGAGAGGGTGCCGTCCTTGGTGACGTCGGTGACGACGTAGCGCGAGCAGCCGTCGCGTTCGAGGCGTTCGAGCACCTCCCACAGGTCGCCGCCGTCGGAGACCCAGCCGCGGCCGCGCAGCCGCCACTGGCCGTCGAGGAGCTTGACGTCGAGGCCCACGGCGATGCGGTCGCCGAACTCGCCGATGACGCGCGAGCACCACTCGGGATTCTCGATCGCGGCGGTGCCGAGGTTGACGCGGGCGCAGCCGGTCGCGAGGGCGGCGGCGAGGGTCTCGTCGTCGCGGATGCCGCCCGACAGCTCGACCTTCACGTCGAGTTCGCCGATGACCTCGGCGAGGAGGGCGCGGTTGTCGCCGCGACCGAACGCCGCGTCGAGGTCGACCATGTGCACCCATTCGGCGCCGGCGTTCTGCCATTCGAGGGCGGCGTCGCGGGGCGAACCGTAGCCGGTCTCGCTGCCCGCCTCTCCCTGAACGAGGCGAACTGCTTCACCGTTGACGACGTCGACTGCGGGCAAAAGGACCAGGCTCACTGCGTACACATTAGTGCCTGTACCTGTGACATCGCCAAACGCGTGGCCGGGGCGCCGGGAAAGCGCCGTGCGTCATGCCGACCGTGCTGCGTCGAGGGCCCGGCAGGTCGGGGTCGGACGGCCGGTGTACTCGTCGACGGACCCCTCGTACAGCACGGTTCCGCCGTGCCGTCCAGGTCCCGGCCCGAGGTCGACGATGTGGTCGGCGTGCCGGATCACGTCGAGGTGGTGTTCGATGACGACGACGGTGTGCCCTCGGTCGACGAGGTCGTCGAAGACGCACAGGAGGGTGCCGACGTCCTCGGCGTGCAGGCCGGTGGTCGGCTCGTCGAGGACGTAGAGGGTCGGCGTCTTCGCTCGTCCGAGTTCCTTGGCGATCTTCACCCGTTGACACTCGCCACCGGAGAGCGTGTCGAGCGACTGTCCGAGGCGGAGGTAGTCGAGGCCCACCCCGGCGAGCGCACTCAGTCGGTGCGCGATCTCCGCGTGCGGCAGTTCCTCGATGGCGCGACCGACGGTGAGGTCGTCGACATCGGCGATCGACAGGCCGTTCACGGTGTGCCCGAGCACCTCGGCGGTGAACCGGCGGCCGTGGCAGGTGTCGCAGACGACCTCGCGTCCGTCCATGAAGGCGAGGTCGATGTACACGACACCGGCCCCCGTGCAGGTCGGGCACGCACCCGCCGAGTTCGCGCTGAACAGGCTCGCCGGCACACCGTTGTGTTCGGCGAACATCCGCCGCAGGGTGGGTGCGATGCCGGCGTAGGTGATCGGGGTGGAGCGGCGATTGGTGCTCACCGGCCGCTGGTCGATCACCGTGGCGTCGTACTGATCGACGAGTTCGGCTGCGAGACTGGACTTTCCCGAACCAGCGACCCCGGTGAATACGGTGAGCACGCCGGTGGGGATCCGCACCGTCAGGTCGCGGAGGTTGTTGCGACACGCATCGGCGATCGTGAGACGACCGGTCGCCTCGCGGGCGGGGTGACCGCGGCCGATGTCGCGCCGCAGCGATCGGCCGGTGGGAGTGTCGGCCGTTCGGAGCCGGTCGAAAGTGCCCTGGAAGACGAGGCGACCACCGGACGAGCCCGCACCGGGACCGATCTCGATCACCTGGTCGGCCCGGGCCATCACGCTCGGGTCGTGTTCGACGACGAGGACGGTGTTGCCGCTGTCGCGGAGCCGTTCAAGGAGGTCGATCATCGTCTCCACGTCGGCGGGATGCAGACCGACCGTCGGTTCGTCGACGACATAGGTCATCTCCGTCAGGCTCGACCCGAGGTGCCGGACCAACTTGATCCGTTGCGATTCGCCGCCCGAGAGCGTGGTGGTCGCCCGGGCGAGCGCGAGATAGCCGAGGCCGATCGTCACCATCGCCTCGAGACGGCCCACCAGTGCGGACACCACAGGTGCGGCGCGCGAGTCGTCGATCGTGCGCACGAATTCGAGCAGCTCGATGATCTCGAGGCGGGACAGCTCCCCGATCGTGCGGCCGCGAAGGGTGACCGCCCGCGCGGCCGCGTTCAGCCGTTCTCCGGCGCAGTCCGGGCACGTCTCGGCGCGGGTGAAACGTCGGATGACGTCCTGTTTGCGTTCGGAGAGGTTGTCGGAGGTGTGCAGGTGGATGCGCTCGAACCTCTCGACGACGCCCTCGTATCCGTCCGGCGGTTTGTGGCCCAGCGCCGCTGCGGCCTCGCCGCCGTAGAGCAGTGCCTCCCGCTCGGCGGGCTTCCACTCGCGCAGGGGTGTGTCCGCGTCGAAGGAACCGATGTCGGCGTACTGGGAGTACCAGTACCCACCGTTGCCGAAGCCGGGCACCAGGATCGCGCCCTCGGCGAGGGACCTGTCGAGATCGAGGAACCGCTCGACGGCACTGACGACGATCTCGCCGAGCCCGGAGCAGGTCGGGCACATCCCGGTGGGGTCGTTGAACGAGAAGCGGTTCGACTCCCCGAGGACGGGTGTGCCCACACGGGAATACAGCAGCCGCAGATAGGTCCAGGTGTCGGTGATGGTGCCGACCGTCGAGCGGGCGTTGCCGCCGAGGCGGCGCTGGTCGACGACGATCACCGGCGTCAGACCGTCGATGTGGTCGACGTCGGGTCGTGTCCACTTCGGCAACCGATTGCGCGTGAACGGCGGGTACGTCTCGTTGAGCTGGTAGCCGGCCTCCGCGGCGATCGTGTCGAAGACGAGCGACGACTTCCCGGAGCCGGACACCCCGACGATCACCACGAGCCGGTTGCGCGGAACGGTCAGATCGACGTCGGCCAGGTTGTGGGTGCGGACGCGACGGATCGTGATGGCGCGGCCTCGCACTGCCGCCTCGGTGGTCGTGACGGTGGTGGTCATGGATTCGACGCTACGACCGGTTGCGGCCGGATCCTGACCGCAACCGGTGGGAGGATGACGGCATGGCGGACGTCACCGAGCGGATGCTCGCGTTGTTGTCGATCCTGCAGACCGGACGCGCGATCGGCGGGGACGAGCTGGCCCGGCGGCTGCAGGTGAGCCGCCGGACGCTCCGCCGCGACGTCGACCGGCTGCGCGGCTACGGATATCCCGTCGAAACCCGCTCCGGGCCCGGCGGTTTCTACCGTCTCGCGTCGGGACGTTCGATGCCGCCGCTGGTGCTCGACGACGACGAGGCCGTCGCGGTGCTTCTGGGGCTCGGCGCTCTCGCCGCGACCGGGCCGGCCGAAGGCGGACTCGACGACGCTGCCACCCGCGCCTACGGCAAGCTCGACCAGTTCCTGCCCGCGCGGCTGCGCCCGCGGGTCGCGGCCGTCCGCAGCGCGGTGGAGACGAGTGCGCTGCAGGCGCCCAGCGTGTCGGCGGAGCTGCTCGGCTCCGTGGCGGAGGCGATCGCACGGTGTGACACGCTCACCTTCGACTACGTCGACGCGCAGGGCTCGCCGACCTCGCGCAGGGTCGAGCCGTACCGGCAGGTCCACCACCTGCTGCGGTGGTACCTCCTCGGATGGGACGTCGATCGCGAGGACTGGCGGGTCTTCCGCCTCGATCGTGTGCGCGACCTGCTCCGCACCGGCCGACGGTTCGCACCCCGCCGACTTCCCGCCGGGTCCGCCACGGAATACCTGCGGCAAGGACTCCGGCAGGGGCGGACACCGGTGCACCTGGACGTGGCGGCCTCGGCCACGCACGTCGCCGACGCGCTGAAGTACCAAGACGCCGAGATCCGGCCGACGGGTGACGACCGGACCGAGGTGCACCTCGCGGTCGAGTCGTGGCAGTGGCTCGTCCTCGCGCTCGCCACCCTCGACGCCGACGTCCGGATGCGCGCGGACCCGGAGATCGTCCGGGCCTGCGCGGTGTTCGCCGATCGTCTGCGCGCGGCGGCGCAGGACGCCGTCGTCCCCTCCGAGGACGGCGCGAGGTGAATCTGGGCGCGGCAGATCGATTTCGAGTTCCGCACAGCTGCGTTACGAAGCTCCTCGCGCGCCCGACCGGGGTTCGCTACCGCAACACGCCGGGCGAAATCCGGTTCGGCGCGTCAGCTTCCGGGGCGGTCGTCCTCGGCGGGACCGAAGGCGCGGCGGGCCGACCGCGTCGACACGACACCCATCGCCACGACGGCCGCCACGATGCCGACGAGTGCGACGACCAGCCCGACGACCGGCGTGGGACGGACCGCCACGACGACGATCGCGGTGACGAGCAGCACGACGGTCGCCGTGCCGACGGACATCAGGGCGTGACGGCCGAAGGAGAAGTCTCCGCTCGACCGGCCGCGCCGCGGGTCGGTCACAACGAGTCGACCCAGTTCTGCAGCAGCTGCGCGCCGGCGTCGCCGGACTTCTCCGGGTGGAACTGGGTGGCCGACAGCGGACCGTTCTCCACGGCGGCGACGAACCGGCTGCCGTGTTCGGCCCAGGTCACCTTCGGCGGGGCGAGGCGCTCGGGAGCATCCAGTTCCCACGTGCGGGCGGCGTAGGTGTGGACGAAATAGAACCGGGTGTCGGCGTCCATGCCGGCGAAGAGCACCGAATCGGCGGGGGCCTCGACGGTGTTCCAGCCCATATGCGGCAGCACCGGCGCGTCCAGACGCTCGACCGTGCCCGGCCACTCCCCGCAGCCCTCGGTCTCGATGCCGTGCTCGACGCCGCGTTCGAACAGGATCTGCATGCCGACGCAGATGCCGAGCACCGGGCGTCCACCGGCGAGGCGGGTGCCGATGATCTTGTCTCCGCCGACGCTGCGCAGGCCCCTCATGCACGCGTCGAAGGCGCCGACGCCGGGGACGACGAGTCCGTCGGCGGCGAGCGCGATCTTCGGGTCGGCGGTGACCTCCACGTGCACGCCGGTACGGGCGACCGCCCGCGTGGCGGAGTGGAGATTGCCCGAGCCGTAGTCGAGGACGGCGACCGTGGTTGCGCTCATGATGTCGATTCTATGTGGTGGGACGGGGACGTTCCGACGGCCCGGCCAGTCGGGCCAGCAACGGCAGCGCCGGGACCAGGACCGCGGCGGCGGCGAAGGCCGCCGGGTATCCGGCCGCGGCGGCCACCGCGCCGAGGGCGAACGAACCGGCGCCGGTGCCGGCGTCGAAGCCGATGTTCCAGGCGGCGCTCGCCGACCCGGTGTTGCCCGCGCCGGCGCGACGGAACGCGACGAGCAGCGCCTCGTTCTGCACGACACCGAAGCCGAAGCCGAAGGCGATCGCGGCGACGATCAGCAGCACCGCTCCCCCTCGGTCGTCGGCGACGAGCGCGAAGGGAATCATCGCCAGGCCCGCGAGCCCGAGACCGACCGGCAGCAATTTGCCGGCGCCGATCCGGTCCGCGACGGAACCGGCCGCGTACCGCCCGATCAGCGAGGACGCGCTGAGCACGGCCAATGCCGCCGCGACGGGCAGACCGGCGACCGCGATGCGCAACAGCGAGGTGAGACCGCCGTAGGCGATCGCACCCGCGCCCACCGCGACCAGCGGGAACAACAGCACGACCGGAGGCACCCGTCGCGCCGTCCGGGATTGTTTCGCGGTCAGCCGCGGCAGACGGATCGCGGCGAGCAGACCGGCGGACGAGATGATCGCGCCGAGCACGAACACCGGCGTGGTGGAGAACCGCTCGGCGATCGCCAGGCCGGCGGGCAGGCCGATCGTCTGGGACGCGGCGATGGCGATGCCGAGCATGCCGGTGGCCCGGCCGAGCAATCGCGGCGGCGCGAGTTCGCCGACGAGGGCGGCCGCCGCCACGGTGATCATGCCGAAACCGATACCGCGCAGCGCGGAGATGCCGAGCACCGCCGCCGGAGCCATCGATACGAGGAACAGCAGCGACGGCGGCCCGAGGAACAGGCAGCCGGCCGCGAGCGTCGCGCGGTGACCGAACGCGCGCAGCAGTCGCGGCATCGCGAGCTGGGTGAGGACGGTGGTGAACATGAACACCGCCGTCACCGACCCGGCGAGCGTGTCGCTGCCGCCGGCCTCGGCGATCGCCCATGGCACGACCGGCAGCAGCAACGAGAAGCCGCCGAAGGCCGCCGCGGACGTCGACCACGCCGGGATCAGACCACGAACGGTGAACAGTCCTTGTTGTTCCGCCACGTCAGAGCAGCCGGAAGACGCCCGCGGCGACTGCCAGCACGGTCAGAGCCAGCAGCACACCCGCGAACAACGTGTTGCGCGCCTTCCACATCGACCACGTTCCGCCCGCGGCGAATCCGGCCACGATGAAGCACAGGTAGGTGAGGACGACATCCATATGTCAGAGACTGCCCTTCGTCGACGGGATGCCGGTCACCCGCGGGTCGGGTTCGACGGCCTCACGCAGCGCGCGGGCGACCGCTTTGAACTCGGCCTCGGTGATGTGGTGCGGGTCGCGGCCGTAGAGCACCCGCACGTGCAGTGCGATGCGGGCGTGGAAGGCGAACGACTCGAACACGTGCCGGTTGATCACCGTCGAGTAGGGCACGCCCGGATATCCCCCGATCACCGAGTGCACCATGTAGTCGGGCTCACCGGTGAACACGCAGTAGGGACGGCCGGAGACGTCGACCGACGCGTGTGCGAGGGTCTCGTCCATCGGGATGAAGCAGTCGCCGAAGCGCCGGATGCCACGCTTGTCGCCGAGGGCCTGACCGAAGGCCTGGCCGAGGACGATGGCGGTGTCCTCGACGGTGTGGTGGGCCTCGATCTCGATGTCGCCCTGCGCCTGCACGGTGAGGTCGAACGAACCGTGCTGGCCGAGCGCGGTGAGCATGTGGTCGTAGAACGGGATCCCCGTGGAGATCTCGGTGCGACCGGTGCCGTCGAGGTCGATCTCGACGGTGATGCTCGATTCCTTGGTGGTGCGTTCGACGCGCGCGATGCGGTCGCTCATCGGGTTTCCTCGATTTCCGTGGCCGCGAGCTTCTCGCTCACTCGCAGCAACTCGTCGTTCTCGTGGGTCAGGCCGATCGTGGTGCGCAGGTAGCCGGGGATCCCGACGTCGCGGATGAGCACACCCTCGTCGAGATACCGCTGCCAGGTGGCAGGGGCGTCCGCGAAGTGGCCGAAGAGGATGAAGTTGGCGTCGGAGGGAATCACGTCGTAGCCGAACCGGGCGAGTTCGGCGGCGACGCGGTCGCGCTGGGCGGCCAGTTCCGCAACCGACGCGAGAGTTTCGTCGGCGTGCCGCAGGGCCGCACGCGCGGCGGCCTGGGTGACGACCGACAGGTGGTAGGGCAGGCGCACGAGCAGCAGCGCCTCGATCACCGCGGGGGCGGCGGCGAGATAACCGAGCCGTCCGCCGGCGAAGGCGAACGCCTTGCTCATCGTCCGCGAGACGACGATCTTCGTCGGGTACTCGTCGATCAGCGACAGAGCGCTCGGCTGCGAGGAGAACTCGACGTACGCCTCGTCGACGATCACGATGCCGGGGGCGGCGTCGAGGATCACCCGCAACTGGTCGAGCGGGATGCTGTGTCCCGTCGGGTTGTTGGGGCTGGTGACGAAGACGACGTCGGGCCGCCGCTCCCGCACGGCCGCGGCGGACGCCTCGACGTCGAGGGTGAAGTCGTCGCGCCGGTAGGTGGACAGCCACTCGGTCTGGGTGCCGTCGGCGATGATCGGGTGCATCGAGTACGACGGCACGAAGCCCATCGACGTGCGCCCGGGGCCACCGAAGGCCTGCAGGAGCTGCTGCAGGATCTCGTTGGAACCGTTCGCGGCCCAGACGTTCTCGACGCCGAGGGGAACACCGGACGCCTTCGTCAGATAAGCGGCGAGGTCGGTGCGCAGCGAGACCGCGTCGCGGTCGGGATAGCGGTGCAGCTGCGTCGCCGCCTCACGCACGGCCTCGGCGACGTCGTCGACGAGCGCCTGCGTGGGCGGGTGCGGGTTCTCGTTGGTGTTGAGCTGGACGGGCACCGTCAGCTGCGGTGCACCGTAGGGCGACTTGCCGCGCAGATTCTCGCGCAACGGCAGGTCGGCGAGGGTGATGCGGGAGCCGGGGATCTGGGTCACTTCAGCGCCTCGAATCGCAGACGGACGGCTTCACCGTGGGCGGGCAGGTCCTCGGCGTTCGCGAGGGTGATGACGTGACCGGAGACGTCCTTCAGGGCCGCCTCGGTGTACTCGACGACGTGGATGCCGCGCAGGAAGGTCTGCACGCTCAGGCCCGACGAGTGCCGGGCGCAGCCGGCGGTGGGCAGCACGTGGTTCGATCCGGCGCAGTAGTCGCCGAGGGAGACCGGCGCCCACGGCCCGACGAAGATCGCGCCCGCCGACCGGACACGCGCGGCGACCTCGGAGGCGTTCTCGGTCTGGATCTCGAGGTGCTCGGCGGCGTAGGCGTTGACGACCTTCAGGCCCTGCTCGATGTCGTCGACGAGGACGATGCCGGACTGGCTGCCGGACAGCGCGGTGGTGACGCGCTCGCGGTGCTCGGTGAGCTCGAGCTGCGCGGCGAGCGCGGTATCGACGGCGTCGGCGAGGTCGGTGCTGGTGGTGACGAGCACCGAGGCGGCCATGACGTCGTGCTCGGCCTGACTGATCAGGTCGGCGGCGACGTGCACCGCGTCGGCGGTGTGGTCGGCGAGGATCGCGATCTCGGTGGGACCGGCCTCGGCGTCGATGCCGACGACCGCGCGGCACAGCCGCTTGGCGGCGGTGACGTAGATGTTGCCGGGGCCGGTGATCATGTCGACCGGGGCGAGTTCGGCGCCGTCGGTGTCGGTGCCGCCGTAGGACAGTAGTGCGACACCCTGTGCGCCGCCGACGGCCCACACCTCCTCGACGCCGAGCAGGGCCGCGGCGGCGAGGATCGTCGGGTGCGGCAGTCCGCCGAAGTTCTTCTGCGGCGGCGAGGCGATGACGAGCGATTCGACGCCGGCGGCCTGCGCCGGCACGACGTTCATCACGACCGACGACGGGTAGACCGCGTTGCCACCCGGCACGTAGAGGCCGACGCGTTCGACCGGCACCCAGCGTTCGGTGACGGTACCGCCGGGGACGACCTCGGTGGTGACGTCGGTGCGGCGCTGGGCCGCGTGCACGACGCGCGTGCGCGCGATGGCCTCCTCGAGAGCGGCACGGACGGCGGGGGCGAGTTCGGCCAGCGCGCGGCCGAGTTCCGCGGCGGGAACACGTACCGAGGCGGGGCGGACCCCGTCGAACTTCTCGCAGTAGTCGAGCGCGGCCTCGGCGCCGCGATCGCGTATGTCGTCGACGACGGGACGGACCTGATGGAGCACCGCGTCCACATCCACTCCGCCGCGGGGCAGTGCGCCCCTGAGCTCCGCAGTGGTGGGAGTACGACCGCGCAGGTCGGTGCGGGCAAGCATGAGGTGTCCTCTCTCGTCGAACAGGGGTCACCTTCTACTATCTCGCATCGAGTGGTGACGTTCGAAGTCGCGCCCGCGTGAGGATGCTCTCGACACGGATCACCGTGCTTATGCTGACGGCATGGACGAGGACGAGTCGCGCCCGAGCACGTTGGGCGAATTGATCCGCCGCCAGCGTGAGCTCGCAGAACTGCCCATGCGTCAACTCGCGGCGATGGTGGGCATTTCGAATCCGTACCTGTCGCAGATCGAGCGGAACCTGCGGGCGCCGAGCGAGCGTGTGCTGCAAGCGATCGCCGAACAGTTGCACCTGTCAGCGGACACCCTCGCGACCCACGCGCAGGCCGACGACGGAGCGGAGTCCGCGGTCCTGCGGGCGATCCGCGAGGATCCCGACCTGACCAATCCCCAACGGCGTTCGCTCGAGGAGATGTACGAGGCGTTCCGCGAGGTCACCGTCGCGCGCCGTCGGCGTGGTGGAGGACGCGAACCCGACGAGAAGTGAGCATTCTCACAATCGGTACCGAGTGCGTTCGTGCGCCACCTAGCGTCCGAGGTCAGCCCGATTTCGTCGCCTCATCGACGAACATGCAGGTAGCACGTACCTGGGGGTAAGATGCGCACCTTTCTCGGCGACGTCACCATCGGCTCCGGACCATTCACCCAGTTCTGGAGTTGCTCGGTGCTCAACCATCTGCAGAAGAAGCTCACCTCCTCCCTCGACCCGATCGGGTGGGGACCGGCCGTCGCATCCGTCGCCGGCCGTGCAGTGAAGAATCCGCGGGCCGTGGCCGGCGCGACCACGGAGTACGCCACCCGCCTGGCGAACATCCCGGCAGCGGCGACACGCGTGTGGAACGCCGCCGATCCGCAGCCCCCGATGCCGCTGGATTCGAAGGACCGCCGGTTCTCCGATGCCGCCTGGAAGGAGAACCCGGCCTACTTCTCGCTGCTGCAGAGCTATCTCGCCACCCGCGAGTACGTCGAGGATCTCGCCGACGCCGGCTCGGGCGATCCCGTGCAGGACGGCAAGGCCCGCCAGTTCGCGAACTTGATGTTCGACGCACTCGCCCCCTCGAACTTCCTCATCAACCCGGGTGTGCTCGTGCGCGCGCTCGACACCGGTGGCGCAAGCCTGTTCCGCGGCGCGAAGTACGCCATCGAGGATGTCGTGCACCGGAAGGGCCTGCCGCTCAAGGTCGACCGCGAGGCGTTCACCCTCGGCGAGAACATGGCCGCGACCCCCGGCAAGGTCGTCTTCCGCAACGACCTCATCGAGGTCATCCAGTACGCCCCCCAGACCGGTGAGGTGCACGAGATCCCGATCCTGGCGGCGCCACCGTGGATCAACAAGTACTACATCCTCGATCTCGCGCCGCAGCGCAGCCTCATCGAGTGGGCCGTGCAGCACAACCGCACCGTGTTCGCGATCTCGTACCGCAACCCGGACGAGTCGATGCACGAGATCACGATGGACGACTACTACCGGCAGGGTGTCGCCGCGGCTCTCGACGCCGTCGAGGAGATCACCGGATCCTCGCGTATCGAGGTGCTGTCGATCTGCCTGGGCGGCGCGATGGCGGCGATGGCCGCGGCCCGCATGGGCAGGCTGGGCGACAAGCGGATCAGCGCGTTCACGATGCTCAACACACTCCTGGACTACAGCGAGGTCGGCGAGCTGGCACTGCTGACCGACCCGGCCACACTCGACCGCGTCGAGTTCCGGATGAGCAAGCAGGGCTTCCTCTCCGGCAACGAGATGGCCGGCAGCTTCGACATGATCCGCGCGCGCGATCTGATCTTCAACTACTGGGTGTCGCGGTGGATGAAGGGCGAGAAGCCCGCCGCCTTCGACATCCTCGCGTGGAACGAGGACAGCACCCGCATGCCGGCGAAGATGCACTCGCACTACCTGCGGTCGCTGTACGGCCGCAACGAGCTCGCGCGCGGCGTGTACGAGCTCGACGGCGAGGTCCTCGACCTGTCGGACATCACGTGCGACACCTATGTGGTGGGCGCGATCAACGACCACATCGTGCCGTGGACGTCATCGTATAAGGCCACGGGCCTGCTCGGCGGGTCGGTCCGGTACGTCCTGACCAGCGGCGGCCATGTGGCCGGCGCGGTCAATCCCCCCAACCCGAAGGCCTGGTTCGAGGCCGTCGGCGCGCCCGACGGCGAGAAGCTGCCGACGCTACCCGAGGACCCGAAGGCGTGGTCGGAAAAGGCCACTCGCACCGCCGGGTCGTGGTGGGAGGACTGGACCGCATGGTCGACGAAGCGCGCCGGTGAGCTGGTCGCTCCCCCGGCGATGGGCAGCGCGCAGCATCCGCCGCGGTGCGATGCCCCGGGAACCTATGTCTTCGAGTGACGTTGCGCGTTAGCTATCATATTGCTAACCTGCTAACAGCGCTGATCCGAGCGCACCCCCACAGGGGAAGCCCCGCTCCTGTCACGAGCGCCCACGGAAGGTACACATCATGACCGCACCGACCAAGACCACCGCCGCCAACGCCAAGGCCACCGATGCCGCTGCCAAGGCGACGGAAGCCGCCACGAAGGCCGCCGCCGAGGCCACCGCAACGGCCCAGCAGTCGGCCGAGAAGCTCACCTCGACGGCCGCTGCGGTTGCCGACAAGGCCGCGACCGAGTTCACCAAGACCGTCGACGAGGCCACCGAGCGCTTCCAGGAGTTCAACGCGAAGTTCGTCGACGCCGCGAAGCAGAGCGGAAACCTCGGCGTCGACACCTACGAGAAGGCCGTCTCGAGCCTCCTGGATCTGCAGGAGAAGGTCGCCGACGCCACCCCCGTCGAGTGGGTCGCCGATCTCGCCAAGGCGCAGGTCTCCTTCGCTCGCGAGCTCACCACCACCGTCACGAGCACCGCTCGCGACCTGCTGAAGTAATCGTCGACTCCTCGATGCAGTCGATACCGAACACCGCATCAGCGGACGTTCTCCGGTGCAGTGCATGCTGTCCCTGACACCCGCCCGGATCGCCGCGGCCCCGTTTCGTCTCGGGACCGCGGCGATCGCCGGCTGGAGCGGCTATCTCGCCGGCCTCGTACGACGCGGCGCCACACCGTGCACGTTGGTCTCCGACGCGAACCGGTACAGCCGCGCCCTGACATCGGCCACGCCGCCGCGCTGGACCACGGACTGGCCGGTCGTGCGCCGGTGGCCCCTCGGAGGCCTGCGTGATTGCAGCACCTCCGACCCCGCACGCGACGAGATCCCGACGCTGCTGTTGCCGCCGCAGGCGGGCACCCATTCGTGCATCGTCGACCATTCCGCCGACCGCAGTCAGGTCGAAGCCCTCCGAGCCGGTGGCCTGACCCGCCTGCACTGTCTCGACTGGGCGCCCGCGACCCTCGCGACGGACGGCTGCTCGATCGACGAGCACCTGGCGGTCGTCGCCGAGGCCGTCGACCATCTCGGTGGCCGGGTGAACCTGATCGGCGACAGTCAGGGCGGGTGGCTCGGCACGGTCTACGCGGCGTTGCATCCCGAGCGCGTGCACTCGCTGACCGTGGCGGGAGCACCCATCGACTTCCACGTCGACCAGCCGGCGTTGTCGGTGCTGGCCCGCGCGCCCCACGGTGCCGCGGCCACAACGATCGACTTCTGGTACGGGGCGGCTCGGACCGTCGGAGTGCCGACCACCGATCCGATCGGTGAGATCGAACGAGCGATGACGCTGCTCGCCCTGCTCCACGATCCCGACGAAGTGGCGCGCTGGGAGGCCGAACGGCACTGGTTCACGTGGAAGCAGGAGATCCCTTCGGCCTTCCGCGCGTGGATAATGCGCCACCTGTTCGTGGGCAACGAACTCGTCGCCGGCAGCCTGAAGGCCGAAGGACGCGTCGTCGATCTCGCGGCCGTCGACTGCCCGGTCCATCTGATCGCCGGCTCCGCCGACCCGATCGCGACTCCCCGGCAGGTCACCACGCTCGCGGAGTACGTATCGACCCCGCCGCAGAGGATCACCAGCACCGTCGCCGACGCCGGTCACATCGGGCTGTTCATCGGCCGCCGCACCCTCACCGAAGTGTGGACGCCGCACGCCCGCCGTGTGGCGGCGACGTCCTGACTCATCCCGGGCCGTTCGGCGATGCGGCGCGCCGATTCTCGAAACGGCACGGTCAGTCGTTCCCGGCGTCTCCCTCCCCGCTCCCCTCGTCGTCGACCTCCACCCGGACTCCGAGAGCGGATTCCAGGGCGCCGAGTTCGTCGTCGAGGTGATCGAGCAGCCGGGCAAGGTCCGGCACCGTGCGGCCGCACGCCGTCAGCCCGAAGGCGATCTCGTCGTCGGTACTCGTGCACGTGATGTTCAGCGCCTGTCCGTCGACGGGCACCGACAGCGGATACAACGCGTCGACGCGCGCACCGTTCCAGTACAGCGGCGAATCGGGTCCCGGCACGTTCGAGACGATCACGTTGAACGGCGGCCGTGGGAGCGCCCGGTTACCGGTGAGCACCCCCACCGCAAGGGGTGCCACGCCCACCGCGCTCGTCGCGAGACGACCGAGCTTCGACATCGAATTCATCGCATGCTTGCCCTCGATCATCGAACCCCGCACGCGCGCAAGCCGTTCCACCGGGTCGGCGCACTGCGTGCCGAGCGTGCACATGAGGATGCCGATCTCGTTGCCCGACGAGTTCGTGCTCTGGCGCAACGACACCGGAACCATGGCAACCAGCGAATCGTCCGGCAGCGCATCGTGTTCGGTGAGGAACGCCCGTAGAGCCCCACCCGACAGTTCCAGGACGACGTCGTTGAGTGTCGCGTCGGCCGCCTTGGCCACCATGCGCAGGCGTTCGATCGGCCACGACCGGGCCGCGAACCTGCGCGATCCGGAGATCTGACGGTTGAGGATGGTGTTCGGAGCGCCCAGCGACAACGAACCCCCGCGATTGTGCAGTGCCCGGTCGACGGTGCCGACGAGGGCCGGGACCAGCGCCATCGCCTCGGACACCATGTTCACCGCGTCGTTCACCACGCCGGTCGCCGCACGGACGACCGCACCGGGGAACCCGATCGCGGTGCCCATCGCCGAGCGGCTCGGCGACCGGGCGTCGTCGACCGCCCACGGCGCCGGCATGTCGGTGCGTTCCGGGTCGGTGCTGAGCGCGCGGCGCATCAGACGCATGGCCCCCACCCCGTCGGCGAGCGCGTGGTGGATCTTCACGTACAGGGCGTAGCGACCGTCTGCCAGCCCTTCGATCAGATGCATCTCCCACAGTGGGCGCGTGCGGTCGAGCAGCGAGGCGTGCAGACGGGAGACGAGTTCCCACAGATCGTCCATCGTGCCCGGGGACGGCAGCGCGTTGAACCGGACGTGGTAGTCGATCGAGAAACGCGGATCGTCCTCCCAGGCCCATTGCCCGAGGGTGAACAGCGAGCGGGTGGGCCGCTTGCGCCACAGCGGCCCGGCGGGTTCCTCCCGGGCGAGCGCCTCGGCGAACATCGACTTCAGGTCACTCGCGTCCTTGCCCTCCGGCGGCTGGAACAGCAGGAGACCGCCGACATGCATCGGGTGGTCGCGCGACTCGCCGAGCAGGAACATCGAGTCGGTCGGTGACATCGGTAACCGCATCGTGTTCTGTCTTCCTCCCCCACCCGGCACCGGCGACAACCGGAGCACCGCCCCTACGTGACCGGTACCGGCACGTCGATGTGCTGTCAGTTCTACCCCAGAAAGCGCACGTGCGGGGACCGTCTCACCGACGGATGTTCCGGTGGCGCATCCGATTCATCCGTGCCGCGACCTGCGACCTGCACGCTCACATGTCGAGGCCGAAGTCCAGGACGGTCACAGAGTGGGTGAGCGCACCCACCGCGAGGAAGTCGACGCCCGTGCGCGCGTAGTCCGCGGCGACGTCGAGGGACAGGCCGCCGGAGGATTCGAGTCGTGTCTGCGGCGCGTGGGTGTTGCGCCGCTGCACCGCGATCTGCGTCTGCCACAGCGGGAAGTTGTCGAGCAGGATCAACTCGACGTTCTCGGCGAGCACCTCGTCGAACTGTTCGAGGGTGTCGACCTCCACCTCGCACGCGATGTCGGGGGCATGCTCGCGGACGGCTCGCAGCGCCGCGACCACCGAACCGGCCGCCGCGACATGGTTGTCCTTGATCAGCGCCTCGTCGCCGAGCCCCATGCGGTGGTTGACGCCGCCACCCCTCCGCACCGCGTACTTCTGCAGCGCGCGCATTCCCGGCAGTGTCTTGCGGCTGTCGCGGATCTTCGCCTCGGTGCCCGTCACCGCATCGACCCAGTGCGAGGTCGCCGTCGCGATGCCCGACAGGTGACACAGGAGATTGAGCATCGTGCGCTCGGCGGTGAGCAGGCCGCGGGTCGGCGCCTCGACGGTCAGGACCGAATCCCCGGGCAGCACGCGCTCGCCGTCGGACCTGCGATCGAGCACGCCGTAATGATCGGCACCGATGACCTCGTCGAGGACGAGCAGACCGACGTCCAGACCGGCGAGGGTGCCGGCCTGCCGCGCGACCACCGAGGCGGTGGCGACAGCGTCGGCGGGCACGGTGGCGTCGGTGGTGACGTCCGGTCCGTAGCGCAGGTCCTCGTCGAGCGCCTTCCGGACCAGCTCGCGGGTCTCGGCGAGGTCGAGTCCGTCGGGCAGCGCTGTGGTCATCTCAGTTGACTCCTGTCAGTTCCGGTGTGGTGAAGGACAACTCGCCGTCATCGTCGATACGCAGTTCGAGGCTGCGAGCCTGCGCCGGGTCGGAGTCCGGATGATCGCTGCGGGTGTGGCATCCCCGCGATTCGGTGCGGCGCTGCGCCGCGAGCAGCAGGGCCCGCGCGGTGACGGTGAGCGCCGCGTCCTCGAGCCGCTCCGCGTCGGCACACGCCGTGGCGACGCTCGCGCCGTCGAGTTCGACTGCGGCAGCGGACAATCCGTCGGCGTCGCGCACGACCAGCGCGTGCCGGGTCATGAGTTGCTGCAGCACCGCACGATCGCAGACGGTCGGGGCGACGACGGGAATGCCGTCGGTCTCGACACGCGTTCCGGTCCGTTCGATCGCTGCGGCCACCCCGGCGCGCTCGCCGAGGACGAGCCCTTCGAGAAGGCTGTTGGAGGCGAGCCGGTTCGCGCCGTGCAGGCCGGTGCGTGCCACCTCACCGGCCGCGTACAGACCGGGGATGCGGGTGCGGCCGTGCACATCGGTGACGACACCGCCGCACGAATAGTGGGCGGCGGGAGCGACCGGCAGCAGATCCCGGGCCGGATCGAGACCGGCGTCGGCGCACATCGCCGTGATGGTCGGAAAACGTGTGGCGAAGCCGTCGAGGTGACGGGCGTCGAGGTAGACGTGGCCCTCGCCGAGCGCGGTGAGACGCTCGGCGATGGCCCGTGAGACGACGTCGCGGGGTGCGAGGTCGCCGAGCGGGTGCACACCCTCGGTGATCGATCGGCCGCGGGAGTCGACCAGTCGCGCTCCCTCACCGCGCACCGCTTCGCTGATGAGCGGCCGACGTCCGGTGCCCCCTTCCGCGAACAGCACGGTCGGGTGGAACTGGACGAATTCGAGGTCGGCGACACCGGCGCCGGCGGCCAGGGCCAGCGCGATGCCGTCGGCGGTGGCGCCGGGCGGATTCGTGCTGCACGCGTACAGCTGCCCGAGGCCACCGGTCGCGAGCAACACGGCCGGGGCGTGGACGACGCCGTACCCGCGCTCGTCGAGGACGAGCAGTCCGGTGACACCCCGCGCGTCGGTGAGGACCCGGGCGGCAGCGGCGCCGAACAGGACGGGCAAGCCCGCCTCGCCGAGGGCGCGCTGAACTTCGGCGCCGGTCGCGTCGCCACCGGCGTGAATGATGCGGCGGGTGCTGTGCCCACCCTCGCGGGTGCGGGCGATGTCGCCGTCTCCGGCGGTGTCGAACACCGCGCCGAGATCGCGCAGAGCGGTGACGGCATCGGGGCCGGCGGTGACGATCGAGCGCACCGCGTCCTCGTCGCACAGTCCCCCGCCCGCCGCGAGGGTGTCGGCGACGTGGGCGTCGACGCTGTCGCCCACCGGCGCCACCACGGCGATACCGCCCTGGGCGTACTGGGTGGCCGTGTCGGTGGGGCCCCCTTTGCTCACCGTGAGCACCCGCGCGCCGCGCCGGGAGGCGGCGCGCGCGGCCGTGAGACCGGCGACGCCACCCCCGACGACCACCAGGTCGGCGTGGTCCTCCCACGCGACCGTGATGGCGGTGGTCACTCGCCGCTGCCCGGGTTGCCGATGGCGATCATGCGCTGCACCGACAGGCGGGCCCGCTCGGCGACGTCGGCTGCGACGTGGACCTCGTCGCGTCCCTCCTGCAGGCAGCGCAGCAGCGCGGCGGGCGTGATCATCTTCATGTAGGGGCACGACGCCCGGTCGTTGACCGCCTGGAAGTCGATGCCGGGCGCGGCCTTGCGGAGCTGGTGCAGCATGCCGACCTCGGTGGCGACGAGGACCTGCTTCGCGCCGGTCTCCCGGGCGGCGTCGATCATCCCGCCGGTGGACAGGATTCTGACCTTGTCGTCGGGCACGAAGCCCTCCCCGGCGAGATACAGCGCCGAGGTGGCGCAACCGCACTCGGGGTGGACGAACAGGTCGGCGTCGGGGTGCGCCTTGGCCTGCGCGGCGAGCTCGTCGCCGTTGATGCCGGCGTGCACGTGGCACTCCCCGGCCCAGATGTGCATGTTCTCGCGACCGGTGACGCGCTTGACATGGGCGCCGAGGAACTGGTCGGGCAGGAACAGCACCTCGCGGTCGGGGTCGATGGACGCGACGACGTCGACGGCGTTCGAGGACGTGCAGCAGATGTCGGTCAGGCCTTTGACCTCGGCGGTGGTGTTGACGTACGAGACCACCACGGCGTCGGGGTGGTCGGCCTTCCACTCGCGCAGCTGGTCGGCGGTGATCGAGTCGGCGAGCGAGCAGCCGGCGCGCTCGTCGGGGATGAGCACCGTCTTGTTCGGGCTGAGGATCTTCGCGGTCTCGGCCATGAAGTGCACGCCGCAGAAGACGATGGTGTCCTCCTCGGCCTCGGCGGCGATACGCGAGAGCGCGAGCGAGTCGCCGACGTGGTCGGCGACGTCCTGGATCGCGGGAAGCTGGTAGTTGTGCGCGAGCAGCGTGGCGTTGCGCTCACGGGCCAACCGGCGGACCTCCTCGGCCCACTCCGGCGTCGCCTCGACGCCCGTGTATCCGCCGGGGCCGTCGACGATGGTGGCGGCTCCCGCCCACTCGGTCGTGGTCATGGCCTAGCTCCTTCGAGGGTGTCATCCCGGCGGGTTCTACCGGAATTGCCGTATTCGAGGTTTTCGACTTAGGATCGAAAACATGACACATGGTAACACCCGCCACGAAGTGCTCATCGCCGTGTTCCAGGTTCGCCGCTTCCCGGACGCCTCGGGAGCCCTCCGCGAGGAGCCCGAACTCGGGGTGCTGCTGTGGCAGCGGGCCCTCGATCCGCAGGTCGGCACGTGGTCGCTCCCCGGCGGCCAACTACGCAACGACGAGGACCTCACGACGTCGGCGAGGCGGCAACTGGCGGAGAAGGTCGACGTCCGCAAGGTCGCGCACCTCGAACAGCTGTCGGTCTTCTCCGACCCGGATCGGGTGCCGGGACCGCGCACGATCGCGTCGACCTATCTCGGTCTGATCCCCCTCACCTCGGATCCCCAGCTGCCGTCCGATACGGCCTGGCATCCGGTCTCGGACCTTCCCGCGATGTCCTTCGACCACGGGGTGATGGTGGCGAACGCCCATGCGCGCCTTGCCGCGAAGCTGTCGTACACGAACATCGCATTCGGCCTCGCACCGGCGGAGTTCTCGATGTCCACGCTGCGCGACATCTATTGCGCTGCATTGGGTTACGAGGTGGATGCCACCAATCTCCAACGGGTGCTGGCGCGCCGGAACGTGCTCACCCGCACCGGCAACACCGCACCGTCCGGCAAAGCGGGAGGTCGCCCCCCGGCGCTCTACCGCTTCACCGATTCCAGGCTGCGCGTGACGGACGAATTCGCCGCCCTGCGACCGCCGGTGTGAACCTCCCGGAGGAGATCAGAAAGGCCGTCCCATGATGACCTCGAGCAACTGCAGCGGCATCGCCAGGAAGGCCGACCCGACGAACAGCGCCGAGCGCAGCGGGTCGCCCGCCAGATAACCTTCGCGGATCCATTCCAGAACATCGACCGAACCCATGCTGCCCCTCCCCTGATCGTCATGTGATTCCGACGTGTGTGTCGGACAAGAGGAGTCGTACGTTACAGATCGGCGGACCGGTCGCCCTCGGCCGAGCGCGTCAGGCCGGAGAGAACGGTCTCGACCAGTGTGCGGACATAGCCGTCCGACGGGGGCTCGCCGGCGGTCGACCACTTCTGAGCGACAGGCGCGAACAACATGTCCACGGCGACATCGAGATCGAGGTCGTCCGGCAGTTGCCCCGCACTCTGCGCGGCCCGGAGCCTGGCCTTCTTCATCTCCCGCATCGGCGCGTCGAGGCGGTGTTCGTATTCCGCTGCGAGTTCGGGGTCTTCGAGTACCGCCACGGTCAACGCTCGCAGGGGGACGGCGAACGTCGGATCACGCAGCTCCGCCACGGTGGCCTGCAGCACCGCGACGAGGTCCGCGCGGAGGTCGCCGGTGTCGGGCAGCGCGGCCTCGTCTCCGGCATCGCCCTGCGTGTGTGCCAGATACGCGTCGAGGAGCACGGCTCCCTTCGACGGCCACCAGCGATAGATCGTCTGCTTTCCCACGCCGGCCCGGGCGGCGATCGCCTCGATACCGAGTTTCGAGTAGCCGACCTCGGCGACCAGGCCGAAAGCGGCATCGAGGATCGCTTTCCGCGAGGCGGGGTTCCGCCGGGAGTGTCCGGTTTCGGGGCGTGGGGGCATGGGACGACGATATCTCATCGAGACGAGACGTTGCGTCTTGACAGGCGCCCTTCGGAGGGTCATCCTCGAATGAACGAGACGGACCGTCTCGTCTCACTCAGGAGATATGCATTGAAGGCCCAACCGACGACCGCGTCCCCCACCACCCCCGGCGTCCGTCCCCGCACCTGGTTGATCACCGGCGCGAGCCGCGGCCTGGGCAGGGAGTTCGCCCGTGCGGCGCTGTCGAGAGGCGACAACGTCGTGGCCGTCTCCCGATCGATCGAATCGGCCGATCTCCCCCGGGATCCGGAACGTCTCCTCCGACTCCCGGCCGACGTCACCGACCGCACGGCGGTGTTCGCCGCTTTCGACACCGCCCGCGAGCATTTCGGAGGCCTCGACATCGTCGTCGACAACGCGGGCACCATGGCCTACGGATTCGTCGAGGAGTTCACCGAGGAGCAGGCGCGTGCACAGTTCGAGACGAACTTCTTCGGAGCGATGTGGGTCAGCCAGGCCGCCATGGCGGCCTTCCGGAGCCGAGGGCGCGGGCATCTCGTGCAGATCTCGAGCATCGGGGGCGTACTGAGCGGGCCCGGCACAGGGCTGTACAGCGCGAGCAAGTTCGCCCTCGAAGGACTCAGTGAAGCCCTGGCTCTCGAGGCCGCGCATTTCGGCATCGACGTCACGATCGTCGAGCCGGGCGGCTACTGGACCGACCTCTATACCACCATGACGGTGAGCGCTCCGCGATCGGACTACGACTCGCTGCGAGCCGAGATCGAAAAGCAGAGCGCGTCCACGAGCATCGACAGCCACCCCGCCCTGGCCGCGCGGGCACTGCTCGAGGTCGTCGATGCCGACCGACCGCCGCGACGCATCGTCCTGGGCAGCGCCGTCCTGGATGCGGCCGTGGCCGCCACCCGGGAGAAGATTGCCACCTGGCTCGAGTGGGAGTCGGTGAGCCGTGCCGCGGAGGACGCCGTACCGGCACCGGAATCCTCGGGTGGGGCACGATCCGCGATCTAGAATGGGTGGATCGTGTGTCGGGCGGAGCACAGGTCGGGTGATCCCATGAACGTCGACGACATCTGGAACGCGATCGACGAGCAGCGCGTACGCACCGCCGATCTGCTGGAGCAACTGACCGACGACGAGTGGAGCCGGCCGTCGCTGTGCGAGGGCTGGACCGTGCGCGACGTCGCGGCCCACCTCACGCTACAGCAGCTCACCGTGGTCGACCTCGTTCGGATGGCGCTGCGTCATCCCGGTGGCGTGAACACGATCATCCGTGAGTCCTCCCGGCACCGCGCCCGACAGCCGACGGCCGAGTTGATCGCCGATCTCCGGGGAATGATCGGCTCCCGCCGGCACAATGTGGGCATCACCCCGCTCGAGACGATGGTCGATCTGCTCGTCCACGGCCAGGACATCGCGATACCCCTGCAGCGCGACCTGCCGATGCCGCCGGACGCCGCAACAGCGGGCGCCACTCGGTTGTGGTCCACCCGCGGCACCGGGAAGGCCCGTGTCTTCGCCGACCTCCCGCTCGACGGATTCCGTCTCACCGCAACCGATGCCGAGTGGTCCTCCGGTTCCGGACCCGAGGTGCGGGGACCGATCTCCGCGATCCTGCTGCTGCTCTCGGGCCGTCGCGCGGGGTTGTCCCGATTGGAGGGCGACGGCGCCGGGGAACTGCGCCGCCGGCTGGCGCACGCGTGATGGCACGATGGAGGCATGAGTGCCGACACCCGCGTCCTGTGGACCATCGGCCACTGGACGTGTCCGCAGTCCGTCCTGCTCGACACGCTGACCTCGGCCGACATCGAACTCGTCGTCGACGTACGGAAGATGCCCGGTTCGCGCCGCAGCCCACAGTTCGACGCCGACGAGATGCCCTCCTGGCTCGACAGCGCCGGGATCGGCTATCTGCACCTCACCGAACTCGGCGGCAGGCGGCCGAAGCAGAAGGGCATCGATCCGGCCGTCAACGCGGGCTGGAAGAACGCGAGTTTCAAGAACTACGCCGATTACACCCTCACCGACGACTTCGAGGCCGGATTGGAGCGCCTTACCGAACTGGCCGAGCATCGGCACGTCGCGATCATGTGCGGCGAGCCGATGCCGTGGCGCTGTCACCGACTGTTGATCGCGAACACCCTCGCCGCACGGGGATGGACCGTCGTGCATCTCGTCAACAACGCGAAGCCGCGACAGCACGAACTGGGACAGTGGGGCGCGACGCCGTCGGTGGGTTCCGACGGGATCGTGACCTATCCTGCCGAAGAACGTGAGCTCCCGTAGCGTTCCGAGCCTCGCAGAGGCCCGCGTGCTCGCCCCGCCCGGGAGACAGCGACAACACGCATCATCCGAGATCCCGTGAGTAGTGCACGGCGAGGGCTTCCGCCCCCGACGGAGTGACGGTCCGGGTTCGGTCACCGCGGATGTAACCACACCGCTCGAGCACGCGCTGTGATGCTTCGTTCTCGGGGAGGGTGCGCGCGGTCAGGCGAAGTAATCCGCTGCGCCGCGCGAACTCGGCCGCAAGTTCGAGTGCATCGGCAGCGAGCCCTTTCCCACGACCGTGCGGATGCAACCAGAATCCGACTTCTGCCTCCTCGTCGGCGATGTCGAACAACACCAGGCTGCCGGCAAAGCGATCGGTCTCCGGATCGGCGATCGTCAGTACGGCCAGATCTCCGCGCTCCAGCCCGTGCCGAATCTCGCCGTCTATCAACGCTGCGACGGACGCTTCCGTATACGCCGGTTCGGGCAGGTGCGCGTACCGGCGCACGAGTGGATCTGCCGTCCCGGCGGCGTAGGCGGCCGCGTCGTCGCCGATCATCGCCCGCAGCTGTGCTCGGTCGTTGCGTAACGGCAGCAGTCGAGTATTCAGTATGCACACGAAGCTACATCGTTCGGTCGCCGTAACTTTCGCGAATCGGTCGCACAGTCGGCCCGGCACGATCCGAGACGCGCCACGGTAGGTCAGCGTTGTTCGCTCATCACCGAGTCGACGGTCCCGTGGCGCGAGCACCGTGCCCACCACCCGTCCGGCGCGATCTGGACGATCATCCGGCGACCGCACTGCGCGCAGAAGCGCGGCGGTTCGAGCCCGAGTTGCACTGCTGTGGAACGGGTTCGGATCGTCCCGTCGACGATCGCTTCGCCGGTGAACGGATCGAACATCAGATCGTCTCGCCGAGGGCCTTGATCGGCATCTTGAGTTCGCCGAGCAGATCGAGGTCGGTCTCTGCCGGTCGGCCGAGCGTGGTGAGGTAGTTGCCGACGATGACGGCGTTGATCCCGCCGAGGATCCCCTTCTGCGCGCCGAGGTCGCCGAGCGTGATCTCGCGGCCACCGGCGAACCGGAGGATGGTGCGCGGCAACGCCAATCGGAAGGCCGCCACCGCCTTGAGCGCCTCGGTGGCGGGCAGCACCTCGAGATCCCCGAAAGGGGTGCCGGGGCGCGGATTGAGGAAGTTCAGCGGTACCTCGTCGGGTTCGAGCGCCGCGAGGTCGGCTGCGAATTCGGCTCGCTGCTCGACGGTTTCACCCATTCCGAGGATGCCTCCGCAGCACACCTCCATACCCGCCTCGCGGACCATGCGCAGCGTCTCGAAGCGCTCCTCCCAGGTGTGGGTGGTGACGACATTCGGGAAGTGCGAGCGGGCGGTCTCGAGGTTGTGGTTGTAGCGGTGCACACCCATCGCGACGAGTCGGTCGACCTGTTCCTGGGTGAGCATGCCGAGCGAGCACGCGATCTGGATGTCGACCTCGTTGCGGATCGCCTCGATACCGGCCGCGACCTGCGCGAGGAGGCGTTCGTCGGGTCCGCGCACGGCCGCGACGATGCAGAACTCGGTCGCCCCGGTCTTGGCGGTCTGCTTCGCGGCCTCGACGAGCGACGGGATGTCGAGCCGGGCGGCCCGCACCGGGGAGGCGAACAGGCCGGACTGCGAGCAGAAATGGCAGTCCTCGGGGCAGCCACCGGTCTTGAGGCTGATGATCCCCTCGACCTCCACCTCCGGTCCGCACCACGCCATGCGCACGTCGTGGGCGACCGCCAGCAGGTCGTCGATGCGATCGTCCGGCAGCTGCAGGACCTCGAGGGTCTGGTCGCGGTCGAAACCGATGCCGCGACGGAGCACCTGGTCGCGAGCGATGTCGAGGATGTCGGTGCGGGCGGGCGCCTGGGTCACTGCCGTCTCCTGGGGTGGCGAGAACTTGAACATCGTTCAATTGAACAGCGTTCAGGTTAGGGCGAAGCGTCCGATAGTGTCAAAGGCACGAATCCTTCGGTCGGATCCCCGGTGGCGCTGTACCGCCGCGGGCAGCAGGAGAAGCGGGAGCAGAAGAGCAGTGCAGTTGCGACGCGGCGACGTCCTCGACGGCGCCATGGCGATCCTCGACGAGTACGGACTCGGCGACCTGACGATGCGCAAGCTCGCGTCGTCGCTCGGCGTCCAGCCCGGCGCGTTGTACTGGCACTTCCCGAACAAGCAGACCCTGCTCGGCGCCATGGCGGACCGCATCCTCGATGGTGTCGACGAGCCGCCCGCGAGCGATGCCTGGGACGACGCCCTCTCCGAGCTGGCGCACCGTTTCCGCGCCGCGCTGCTCGCCCATCGCGACGGCGCCGAACTCGTCGCCTCGAGCTACGCCTCCCGGCTGACCACTTCCCGGGCCCGCGACGCCTTCGTGGCCACCGCCGAACGCGCGGGTCTGTCCCGGGCGTACGCCGAACTGACCGGCTACGCGCTGCTGCACTACGTGCTCGGCCACACCGTCGACGAGCAGTCCCGCGCGCAACTCGAGCAACTCGGTGCGCTCACGCGCGCACCTCTCTCCCCCGATGTCGCGACCGAACAGCCGGCCGAGGCCGACGACGACCTGCTCGACGGCGACCCCGCCGTCCGGTTCGAATTCGGTCTGCGGTTGTTCGTCGACGGCATCCGCGCACGTCTGGAGACCCGTGCGACATCCTGATCCCGCCGTTCCTGTCGGACCCGTCTCCTACCTTCGACGCTCGTGACCGCCCCCTGGACCCTCCAGCAGATCAACGCCGTCGCGCCCGATCCGTCCTCGATGACGGCTGCGCGCGGCGTCGCCTCCGCATGGCTCGAGACCGGCCACGACACCACCGCCCTGTGGGGACTGTGCCGCGGACGCGGCACCACGCCGTACCGCACGGCGATCGACCCGAGCGCTCCCGCCTACACGTGCACGTGCCCGAGCCGGAAGCTGCCCTGCAAGCACGCCCTGTCACTGCTCGTGCGCTGGTCCGAGGGTGCCGTGCCGGCCGCGCAGGCGCCCGACTTCGTGACCGGATGGCTCGCCGCCCGCATCGCGTCCACCACACTTCCCGCCCCGGCGGACGAGCCGGTCAAGGCGCCCGACCCTGCGACCGCCCGGCGTCGCGCCGAGCGGGTCGCGGCAGGACTCGACGACCTCGACCGCTGGCTCACCGACCGCATCCGGCACGGCCTCGGGGCGGTGGATCACGGCTACGACATCTACGAGGCGATCGCTGCCCGCATGGTGGATGCCCAGGCTCCCGGCGCGGCGTCGGCACTGCGCGCTCTGGCCGCCGTCGTGAACGACGAAACCGATTGGCCCGCCAGTCTGCTCGAAGAGTATGCGCGCCTGCACCTCATGGCCGTGGCGTACCGGCAGCGCGACGAGCTGCCGAGGCCGCTCCTGCGTGCGCTGCAGACCCATCTCGGTTTCGGCACCCGCAGCGAGGAGGTCCGCGCCGAAACGGCTGTGCGCGACCGCTGGCAGGTCCTCGCCGTGCGCGTCACCGAGGAGAGCCGGATGTTCGCCCGCAAGACGTGGCTTCGGGGGAGGTCGAGCGGACGCTGGGCGATCCTGCTCGACTTCGCTCACGGCACAGCGCGTTTCGCCACGCCCCTCCCCTTCCCCGGTTCGCTGGTCGACGCCGATCTGCACTTCTACCCCGGCGCGGCCCCACTGCGAGCCGTACTCGGCCGGCAGCACGGGGAGACGGAGCCGTTCACGACCCTGCCCGCCACCGGACTCGACGCTGCACTGGACGAGTACGCCCGCATGCGCGGAGCAGATCCGTGGTTGCGCACCTGGCCCGTCCTGCTCGACGCGGTCACTCCCACCGACAGCGAGGACGGCTGGTACGTCGTCGACCCGTCCGGACGGGCGCTGCCGCTGGCCGGTGACGACGACAGCCGCTGGCGGCTGCACGCCGTCGCGGGAGGCCGTCCCGTGACGGTCTGCGGCGACTGGGACGGAACCGCTCTCACTCCCGTCTCACTGTTCACCGGAGGACAGGTGATGACCTGGTGACCGCCTTGCCCGAATCGCTGACGGCCGCAGCACTTCTCGGAACGGCACGCTCCGCTCCGGAGTTCGGCGCGCTGCACACGGCCGGTGCCGCGGGCGAACTCGCCGGAGACCCCGCCGCGACACTGCTCGCCGCTGCCGCCTTGGAGGCGACCTTCCTCACCGCCGCGACCGTGCCGGTGATCCGCGAGCTGCCGTCGCCGGCCCCGGACGACGACCGTCCCGTCCTGCCCGGCGCGGCTGCCGAACGCCTGCGCGCGCTGCTCGCCGTCCGCTCCCCGCTACTCGACGAATGGTTCGAGGTGGCGGCCCGGCTCCGCGCGTCGCACGACATCGTGGTCGACCTGCTGATCGTCGCGACCACCGACGCGGTGCACCGCGACCGGCTGATCGCTCTCACCGGCGCCCGCGGGCGCTGGGTGGCCGCGCGCCACCCGGAATGGGCCGATCTGCTGCCACCCGACCCGCTCGACGACACGCCCTGGCACGTCGGTCCGCCCGCCCGGCGACGCCGATGGTTCGAGGTGCTCCGCGCGCACGATCCGGCCGCGGCGACAGCCACGCTCGCGGCGTCATGGGGTGCGCAGACCGCCGCCCAGCGGGCCGAGCTCGTCGCCCTGCTCGCGGTCGGTCTCGGCCCGCACGACGAAGACCTGCTCGAGCGCGCCCTCGACGACCGTAGCCGCAAGGTTCGCGCCGTCGCGCTCGACCTTCTTCCCCGCCTCCCCGACTCCGCGTTCGCGCGACGCATGGCCGAACGAGTGCGGCAATGGCTGCTCGTCGACGGCTCGACCGTCACCCTCGCCGTCCCCGAACGGCCGGACGAGAGCGCACTCCGCGACGGTCTCTCCGACGGTCCGGCCCGCGATCTGCTGGTGGCGGCAGTCGCGGCCGCTCCGCTGTCGGTGTGGCGCGAGCACGTCGGAGACGGGGTGCTGCCGGAGTTCGACGTCGACGACGCCCTCCGCACGGCACTGACGGACGCGTGGGGCCGCGCGGCGGTCCGGCAACGCGACAGCGGATGGGCCGCGGCGTTGCTGCGACGCGACGGCACCGGCGACACATCGGTCGCCCGGGTCGTACCTCGCGACATCCTGCTCACGCACCTGCGCGAGGCGTCGCCGCCCGCGGTTCTCGACGACGCGTTGCTCGCCGCGCTCCCGGCGCCGTGGCCGCGCGATGTCGCCGAGAAGGTGCTCACCGCGCTGTACACGAAGCTGACGACCACCCGTCTGGTGAGCGACGTCCTGACGCTGCTCGCCCACCGGGCACCGTTCGAGCTGGCCGATCTGCTGGCCGACGCCGCGAACCGCACCGACGATCTCGGTCGCCTGCACCTGTTCGCGAGCGCAGCCGACACCCTGACCCTCCGCAAGACGATCCACGAGGAGCTGAGTTGACCGACTTCGAGTCGACCCCTGCAGTTGTCGGCACCGACGAGGCCGCGATGCCCGAGACGGGCACGTCCGAGACCGCCGGGTCCGGCACCGACCTGCTGCGCCCACACGCCGAGCAGCAGTACGCGCACGAACTCGCGGCGCTCGCGCGACTCGACGACCGGCTGCGCCCGCCGTCGTGGCAACTCTCCCCGTGGGCGGTGGTGACCTATCTGCTCGGCGGCGAACTGCCCGACGGCACCGTGATCACCCCGAAGTACGTCGGTCCGCGCCGGTTGATCGAGGTTGCCGTGGCGACCCTGGCGACCGACCGGGCACTGTTGCTGCTCGGTGTGCCGGGTACCGCGAAGACCTGGGTGTCGGAGCATCTCGCCGCCGCGATCAGCGGTTCGTCGACCCGGCTCGTGCAGGGAACGGCGGGTACGACCGAGGAGTCGGTGCGGTACGGCTGGAACTACGCGCGGTTGCTCGCCGAAGGGCCGAGCGCCGACGCGCTGGTCGCCTCCCCGGTCATGACCGCGATGCGCGACGGCGCCGTGGCACGGATCGAGGAACTCACGCGCATCCCCGCTGACGTGCAGGATGCGCTGATCACCGTCCTGTCGGAGAAGACGCTTCCCGTCCCCGAACTCGGCATCGAGGTGCAGGCGACGAAGGGGTTCAACGTCATCGCCACCGCCAACGACCGCGACCGCGGGGTCAACGACCTGTCGTCCGCGCTGCGTCGACGGTTCAACACCGTCGTGTTGCCGTTGCCGGCGAGCGAGGAGGACGAGGTCTCGATCGTCACCCGCCGCGTCGAACAGCTCGGCACCGCACTCGAACTTCCCACCGTGCCTGCGGCCGCGGAGGAGATCCGCCGCGTCGTCACGGTGTTCCGGGAGTTGCGCAGCGGCGTCACCACCGACGGCCGGACCAAGCTGAAGTCCCCGTCGGGCACGCTGTCCACCGCCGAGGCGATCTCGGTGGTCACGGGCGGCCTGGCGTTGTCGGCGCACTTCGGTGACGGGGTGCTTCGGCCCTCCGACGTTGCGGCCGGAATCCTGGGGTCGGTGGTCAAGGACCCTGTCTCCGATCGGGTGGTCTGGAACGAATATCTCGAGGCCGTCGTCCGAGAACGCGGCGACTGGACCGACTTCTACCGGGCGTGCCGGGAGATCACCGGGTGACCGACGCTCTCTTCGACCGCGCGGATGCGCCCGCGGAGATCCGGGTCTTCGGGATCCGGCACCACGGGCCGGGTTCGGCGCGTGCGGTCCTGCAGGCACTCGCGGAGTTCGAACCCGACACCGTCCTCATCGAGGGTCCGTCGGACGCCGATCCGGTGCTCCCGCTCACCGTGGCCGACGACATGGTGCCGCCGGTGGCATTGCTGGCCTACGCACGCGACGAACCGGCGCGGGCGGCGTTCTGGCCGTTCGCGGCCTTCTCCCCCGAATGGCAGGCCCTGCGCTGGGCGTACCTGCACGATGCCGACGTGCGGTTCTGCGACCTTCCGGCGTCGATGTCGCTCGGCGCGGAGCGCGAGGTCGGCGACCGCGCGACCGACAACCTGCTCGGCATACTCGCCCGCGCCGGCGGATACTCCGACTTCGAGCAGTGGTGGGACGCGGTGGTAGAGCACGGCACCGCACAGGCCTTCGACGAGATCACGGACGCGATGCGCGCGCTGCGCGAGGACGTCGGGATCGACGACCACACCGCGCGACGCGAGGCGCACATGCGGCAGGTGCTGCGCGCGACGGTCAAGGCCGGGGCCCGCGCGATCGCCGTGGTGTGCGGAGCGATGCACGCACCCGCACTGACCGGCCGGCTCGGACCGGCAGCGCCCGACGCGCGCCTGCTCAAGGGCATGCCCAAGGTCAAGACCACCCTCACGTGGGTGCCGTGGAGCCACTCCCGGTTGTCGCTGTCGTCGGGCTACGGCGCCGGCATCACCTCACCCGGCTGGTACCACCACCTGTTCACACAGCCCGCGGACACGACCGCACGCTGGTTCACCCGCGTGGCCCGTGTCCTGCGCGAGGAGGATCTACCCGTCTCGAGCGCCCACATCATCGAGGCGACACGTCTCGCCGACACGCTCGCGGCGTTGCGCGGTCGCGCGGTGGCCGGACTCGACGAGGTCGTCGAGGCGACGCGGTCGGTGCTGTGCGACGGCGACGACGTCCTGCTCGGTCTCGTCTCCCGCCGGCTCGTCGTCGGTGAGGCACTCGGTTCCGTCTCCGAGGACACCCCCACCGTCCCGCTCGACACCGACCTGCAGCGGAATGCGAAGTCGTTGCGTCTCAAGCGGTCCGCCGAAGCCAGGCATCTCGATCTGGACCTGCGCCGGGAGATCGACGTCGCCCGGTCGCGACTGCTGCACCGCCTGGCGCTGCTCGGTATCGACTGGGGTAGACCGGCGGAGAGCGAGGTGCGCTCGACCGGCACCTTCCGCGAGACCTGGACGCTGCGGTGGGAACCGGAGTTGTCGGTGGCGATCGTCGAGGCGTCGCGGTGGGGCACGACGGTGGAATCCGCAGCGGGCGCCACAGTGGCCGACCGTGCCACTCGTTCCGGGATCGCGCTCGCCGACCTCACCGAACTGCTCGAACGGGCGTTGCTCGCCGACCTGCGGACCACGATCCCGTCGCTGGTGACGGCGATCGACGCGGCGGCTGCACTCGATCACGATGTGCTGCACCTGATGAGCGCCCTGCCGACCCTCGTGCGCACCGTCCGTTACGGCGATGTGCGGGGCACCGATCTGTCCTCCCTGGAACATGTCTGCGACGCCCTGCTCGCGCGTGTGTGCGCCGGTCTCCCGGCGGCGGTCACCGGTCTCGACCACGACGCCGCCGATGCACTGCGCACCGCGATCGACGACGTGCATCTCGCTCTCGCGCTGCGTGAGGACCCGACCGCGACCGTCCGATGGCTCGACACACTGACGTCGGTGAGCGAGCGTGACGACATCGACGGTCTGCTCGTCGGCCGCACCACCCGGATGCTGCGCGACACCGGCCGACTCGGCGAGTACGAGGCGTCCGTGCGGGTCGCGCGAGCGTTGTCGGTGGGGTCATCGGCACCCGCGAAGGCGCGCTGGATCGACGGGTTCCTCGGCGGGGGCGGACTCCTGCTCGTCCACGACAGCGCACTGTTCGATCTCGTCGACGAGTGGATCAGCGGTCTCACCGACGACGATTTCGTCGACGTCCTGCCCGTCCTCCGGCGCACCTTCGGGTCGTTCGCCTTCGGTGAGCGACGCCTGCTCGGGCAGACGGTGCGGGGCGAACGCACCCGCCGCACGGAGGCACCGCCCGCCGTGGATCGCGGCCGGATCGCCCTGACCGCCACCGCGTCGATCCTGGGAGTGTCGGCATGACAACCGAATCCGGAGACACCGAACGTTTGCGCCGCTGGCGGCTCGCACTCGGCGAGGCCGCCGAGGACTCGACGGGCTCCCTGTCCTCGGCCGACGACAGCGCCATGGACGCCGCGCTCGCCGCGCTGTACGACACCGCGCCCGGCGACGGCACCGCACCGCGCACCGCAGGTCTCGGCGCGTCCGCGCCCCGGGTGGCGCGCTGGCTCGGCGACATCCGCACCTACTTCCCGACATCCGTCGTCCAGGTGATGCAGCGCGACGCGGTGGATCGGCTCGGGTTGACCCGGCTGCTCCTCGAACCCGAGATGCTCGAAGCCGTCGAACCGGACGTGCATCTCGTGGGCACGTTGCTGAGCCTGAACCGCGTGATGCCGGAGACCACCAAGGCGACGGCACGGACGGTCGTCGAGAAGGTCGTGCGCGAGATCGAGGCTCGCATCGCGCAGCACACCCGTGCCGCCGTCACGGGTGCGCTCGACCGGTCGTCGCGGACGTCGAACCCGAAACTCCGCGACATCGACTGGGATCGCACGATCCGCGCGAACCTGGCCCACTACCTGCCGGAGCATCGCACGGTGGTGCCCGAGAAGCTGGTGGGCTACGGGCGCCGCTCCCAGGCGGTGAAACGCGACGTGGTGCTCGCGGTGGACCAGTCCGGGTCGATGGCGTCGAGCGTGGTGTACGCGTCGGTGTTCGCGGCGGTCCTGGCGTCGATGCGGGCACTGCGCACCTCGTTGGTCGTCTTCGACACCGCGGTGGTGGACCTGACCGACAAGCTCGCCGACCCGGTGGACGTGCTGTTCGGCACCCAGCTCGGCGGCGGCACCGACATCAATCGGGCGATCGCCTACAGCAGGTCGCTGATCACGCGCCCGGCCGATTCGCTGTTCGTGCTCATCTCGGATCTGTACGAGGGCGGCATCCGCGCCGAGATGCTCTCGCGCATCCGGGAGATGCTCGCCGCGGGTGTGCAGGTCGTGGTGTTGCTGGCTCTGTCCGACGACGGGGCGCCGTCCTTCGACCGCGACAACGCGGCGGCACTCGCCGAACTCGGAGTTCCTGCCTTCGCGTGCACGCCCGACCGTTTCCCGGAACTGCTCGCCGTCGCGCTCGAGCGGGGTGACGTCGGACGCTGGTCGCAGTCGTTCTGACCGCCTGACCGACCCGAACTGCGTGAGGATCCGGGTTCAGTGGGCCGGTTTTTCCGACGAGTCGACCGCCGCGTCACCGTCCTCCTCGGCGTACCGTTCGAGCAGCGCGATCTCGGCCGAGCGTGAGGGGAACGCAAGGGCCACCAGCGCCGCTCCGACCAGCACGATCGCGATCGCGGCCGTGTAGGCGCGGGTGTCGCCGTCGAGGAAGGCCGACCGCGCGGCCTCGATGATCTGCTGCGCGTACTGCGGATAGTGCTCGGCGATCCCGACGGCACCCGCGAACGACTTCTCCAGTGCGGTCTCGGTCTGCTCGTCGACGGCCGTGGCCTGAGGACTCGCCGCGATCGTCGCGGCGAGGGAGGCCGAGTATCCGGCGGTGAGCAGGGCGCCGAGGATCGACTGGACGATCGCGCCACCGAGATCGCGTTGCAGATCGGCCGTGCCGGAGGCCATCCCGGCACGGGCGACCGGCACCGAGCCGGTGAGCGAATGCGAGGCCGGGGTACCGGCGAGACCGACACCGGCTCCGAGACACATGTATCCGAGGGCGATCACCCAGTAATGCGCGTCCTCGTCCCAGAGCATCAGTGCGACGACGAGTCCGGCCACGATCGCCACGTAACCGGACAGCAGCGTGAAACGGGAGCCGCGCGACCCGACGAGTTTCGCCGACTGCGGCGCCACCAGCACCATCACGAAAGCGGCGGGCAGCGCCGCCGATCCAGCTGCGAGAGTCGAGTAGCCGAGCACGTTCTGCAGGTACTGCTGACTGATGTACATCGTGCCCATCAGGGTGCCGAACACGATGATGCCCGCGACGGCCGCGACCCAGAACACGCGACGCCGGGCGACCCGCAGGTCGAACAGGGGGTTCGCCGCTCGCAGCTGGCGCATGACGAAGAGGATCACCGCGACGAGAGCGATCACGAGAGCGGACACCGCGATGGTCTCCATCCCGTCGACGGGCACGAAGTTGATGCCGAGGACGAGCGAGCCGACCAACACGATCGAGACCACACCGCCGAGATGATCGACCGGATCGGTCGATTCGTTGACGTGACTGGGCACGAATATCCAGGTCAGGGCGAAAGCGATCAGCGCGAGCGGAATCGTCACCAGGAAAACCGAACCCCAGAAGAACTGTTCGAGCAGGGTGCCGGCGACGAGCGGGCCGAGCGCGGTCAGGCCACCACCGATCGACGACCACAACGCGATCGCGCGCGTGCGGGCTGCGCCCGACCACAGTGCAGTGATCAGGGCCAAGGTGGTGGGGAACGCCAGACCGGCGGAGAGACCGCCGAGCACCCGCGCCGCGAACAGCACCTCGGTGCTCGGCGCGAACCCGGCGACCGCCGAGGCGGGAACCGACAACGCCATGCCGAGCAGCAGCATCGTCTTGCGTCCGTAACGGTCGCCGACGGCACCGAGGTAGAGCACGGACGCGGCGAGACCGACGGAATAGCCGACTGCGACGAGGTTGAGCTGGGTCTGGCTCGCGTCGAACGCCTTCCCGATGTCGGGCAGTGCCACGTTCGCGACGGCGAGGTTCGAATTCGCCACGGCGGCGACGAGGATCAAGGAGGCCAGCACCGGTTTCGCCCGTGCCGGCCGACCGTCGTCAGGTCGGGTCACGGACACATAGTGCGCGCTCGAGCGGCTGCCCTGCGCGGTTTCCGGCGGGTTTTCACCTTCGGTCACCCCGCCGGGTTAGGATCGCCTCACTTGTTGTTCGACAGACTCGAGGCCCGTCATGACACGCCGATCCGCTGCGTTGCTCCGTTCCGCCGCTCTGTTCACGGCCACCGCGATCGTGCTGACCGCGTGCGGATCGTCCGACACGGAGTCCGACTCCGGTTCGGCACCGGCCGACGGCGCCTTCCCCGTCACGGTCGACACGAAGTTCGGGGAGGGCACCATCGAGTCCGCCCCCGAACGCGTCGCGGCTCTGGGCTGGGGCGACGCCGAAACTGCACTGGCACTCGGCGTTCAGCCGGTGGCGGCGAGTGACTGGCTCGCCTTCGGCGGCGACGGCGTGGGGCCGTGGGCGCAGGGGCTGTACGACTCGCCGCCGGAGCTCATCGGCACGATCGAGCCGTCCTTCGAGATGCTCGCGGCGCAGGAGCCCGATCTGATCCTCGACACCAAGAGTTCCGGTGAGCCGGCCCGCTACGAGACGCTGTCGGGGATCGCCCCGACCGTCGGCGGCCCGGAAGGCAGCGACGCCTACCTCACGTCGCTCGACGACCAGGTGGCCACCGTGGCAGCGGCGCTCGGTGTCCCGGACAAGGGTGCCGAACTGCTGTCGCAGATCGACGCGGATTTCGCGCAGGCCGCCGCCGACAATCCCGAGTTCGCGGGCAAGACCGTCACCGTCGCCTCCTACACGTCGGAGGGGTGGGGCGCCTACGTCGTCGGCGACTCGCGCGTCGACTTCATGACCGAGCTCGGCTTCGTGAACAATCCGCAGGTGCAGGCCGCGGCGACGGACGATTTCTTCATCACCGTCTCCGACGAGAACCTGGGCATGCTCGACTCCGACCTGCTGATCGTGCTGCCGATCTACGTGCCGGCCGCCGAGGTGACCGACAATCCGGTCTTCCAGCAGATCCCGGCGGTGCGCGACGGCCGGTTCCTCGTGCTCGACAGCGATTCCGACATCTCCGCGGCGTTCTCGACGAACTCGGTGCTGTCGGTGCCGTTCGCGCTCGACGAACTGGTTCCGCTGGTCGCCGAACGCGTGAACTGAGCCGGTCCCTGCGTCCGGCCCGGTCCCTGCTCCCTGCTCAGCGCCGGAACAGCTTGTTGCCGAGCCACACGATCGGGTCGTAGCGGCGGCCGGCGACGCGTTCCTTCATCGGGATCAGCGCGTTGTCGGTGATGTGGATGTTCTCCGGGCACACCTCGGTGCAGCACTTGGTGATGTTGCACATACCCAGGCCGTGCTCGTCCTGCGCGACGTCGCGCCGGTCGGCGACGTCGAGCGGGTGCATCTCGAGTTCCGCGATGCGCATGAGATAGCGGGGACCGGCGAAGACCTCCTTGTTCTCCTCGTGGTCGCGCACCACATGGCAGACGTTCTGGCACAGATAGCATTCGATGCACTTGCGGAACTCCTGGGAGCGCTGCACGTCGACCTGCTGCATCCGGTACTCCCCCGGCGCCAGATCAGGAGGCGGCGCGAAAGCCGGTATCTCGCGTGCCTTGCGGTAGTTGAACGAGACATCGGTGACGAGATCTCGGATGATCGGGAAGGTGCGCATCGGGGTCACGGTGATCGTCGCGTCGGGATCGAACAGCGACATGCGGGTCATGCACGTCAGGCGCGGGCGACCGTCGACTTCCGCCGAACACGATCCGCACTTGCCCGCCTTGCAGTTCCAGCGCACGGCGAGATCCGGTGCCTGGGTGGCCTGCAGACGGTGCAGGATGTCGAGGACGACCTCCCCTTCGTTGACCTCGACGGTGTAGTCCCGCAGTTCCCCGCCGTCGGCGTCGCCCCGCCAGATCCTGAACGCCGCCTGGTGTCCCATCTCAACCCCTCCGTCCGGGATGATCCGCGAGTTCCTCGTCGGTGTAGTACTTCCCGAGTTCGTCGATGTCGAACAGCTCCAGCAGGTCGGGACGCATCGGTTGCTGCCGTTCGGCGGTGACCGTCACGTCGGGGACGAACGGGTCGCCGCCGTCCAGACGACAGGCGAGCAGAGTGCGACGCCATTCGGAGTCCATCGACGGGTGGTCGTCGCGGGTATGTCCCCCGCGGCTCTCGGTGCGCTGCAACGCGGCCCGCGCGACGCACTCGCACACGAGGAGCATGTTCCGCAGGTCCAGGGCGAGATGCCAGCCCGGGTTGAACTGGCGGTGGCCCTCCACCGCGACGTTGCGGATCCGTGTGCGCAGGGTGTCGAGTTCGCGCAGGGCACGTTCGATCTCGTCCGCGCGCCGGATGATGCCCACGAGATCCTGCATGACCTGCTGCAGGTCGGTGTGCAGGGTGTACGGGTTCTCGGCGCGATCGGTGTCGGCCGGATCGAAGGGCGAGAGCGCCGCACGGGCGGCGGCGTCGATGTCGGCGTCGCCGACGATCGGCCGCGAGGTGAGGCTCTGCACGTAGTCTGCGGCGCCGAGACCTGCCCGGCGACCGAAGACCAGCAGATCGGACAGCGAATTCCCGCCCAGCCGGTTCGATCCGTGCATGCCACCGGAACATTCCCCGGCGGCGAACAGCCCCGGGACTGCCGCAGCGGCGGTGTCGGGGTCGACCTCGATGCCGCCCATCACGTAGTGGCAGGTCGGGCCGACCTCCATGGCCTCGGCGGTGATGTCGACGTCGGCGAGTTCCTTGAACTGGTGATGCATCGACGGCAGGCGGCGCATGATCTCGTCGGCCGGCATCCGCGAGGCGATGTCGAGGAAGACTCCGCCGTGCGGAGTCCCCCGGCCGTCCTTGACCTCGGAGTTGATGGCGCGGGCGACCTCGTCGCGCGGGAGCAGGTCGGGCGTGCGGCGATTGTTCTCCTGGTCCTCGTACCAGCGGTCGGCCTCCTCCTCTGTCTCCGCGTACTGGCCTTTGAACACCGGCGGGATATAGGAGAACATGAACCGCTCCCCCTCGGAGTTCTTCAGCACTCCGCCGTCGCCTCGCACACCCTCGGTGACGAGGATGCCCTTCACGCTCGGCGGCCAGATCATCCCTGTCGGGTGGAACTGGACGAACTCCATGTTGATCAGGGTGGCGCCGGCACGCAGGGCGAGGGCGTGACCGTCGCCCGTGTACTCCCACGAGTTCGACGTGACCTTCCACGACTTGCCGATACCACCGGTGGCGATGACGACCGCGGGCGCCTCGAACAACACGAAACGCCCGGTCTCGCGCCAGTATCCGAACGCACCGGCGATGCGTCCCTCGTCGTCCTTCAGCAGTTCGGTGATGGTGCATTCGGCGAAGACCCGCACCCGGGCCTCGTAGTCGCCGTGCTCGGCGTGGTCCTCCTGCTGCAGCGACACGATCTTCTGCTGCATCGTGCGGATGAGTTCGAGTCCGGTGCGGTCGCCGACGTGGGCGAGTCGCGGATAGGTGTGGCCGCCGAAGTTGCGCTGGCTGATCCGTCCGTCGGGGGTGCGGTCGAACAGCGCTCCGTAGGTCTCCAGCTCCCACACGCGGTCGGGGGCCTCGCGGGCGTGCAGTTCGGCCATCCGCCAGTTGTTGAGGAACTTGCCGCCGCGCATCGTGTCCTGGAAGTGCACCTGCCAGGAGTCGCGGGGGTTGGCATTGCCCATCGCGGCGGCACATCCGCCCTCGGCCATCACGGTGTGGGCCTTGCCGAACAGCGACTTGCACACCACGGCGACGGAGAAGCCGCGTTGCCGCGCCTCGATCACCGCGCGTAGCCCGGCGCCGCCTGCTCCGATCACGACGACGTCGACCTTGTGCCGTTCGACATCCACCATCCGTGTTCCCCCTCCTTCGGTGCGGCCGGTGTCGTGCCGTGCGCGTCAGCCGATGAACCGCAGATCGGCGATGGTGTCGCTCGCCACGAGCATGATGTAGAAGTCCGTGAGGATCAGGGTTCCCAGCGTGATCCACGCGAACTGCATGTGCCTGGTGTTGAGTTTCGAGACGAACGTCCAGATCCGGTAGCGCACGGGGTGTTTCGAGAAGTGCCGCAGCCGGCCTCCGGTGACGTGCCGGCAAGAGTGGCATGACAACGTGTAGCCCCAGAGCAGCACGACGTTGATCAGCAGGATCAGGTTGCCGAGTCCGATGCCGAACCCGCTCGGACCGCGGAAGGACAGGACGACGTCGTAGGTGTTGATCAGCGACACCACGAAGCCGGCGTAGAAGAAGTAGCGGTGCGAGTTCTGCAGGATCAGCGGGAACCGCGTCTCCCCGGTGTAGTGCCGGTGCGGTTCGGCGACCGCACACGCGGGCGGCGACAACCAGAACGATCGGTAGTAGGCCCTGCGGTAGTAGTAGCAGGTCAGCCGGAAGCCGAGGAGGAACGGCAACGACAGGAAGGCGAGCGGGATCCACATCGGGAGTTCGCCGACCCACGTGCCGAAATGGCGGGCGCCGTCCACGCAGGACGCGCTCACGCACGGCGAATAGAACGGCGTGAGGTAGTGGTAGTCCTCGACGTAGTAGGCGCTGCGCACGAACGAACGGATCGTCGCGTACACCACGAACACACCGAGACCGAGGACGGTGAGTGCGGGTGTCTGCCACCAGCGGTCGGTCCGCAGCGTCCGCGCGGTGATCCGTGCGCGGCCCTCGGATCGGACGCCGGTGGCCGGCTCACCGCGCGCCGCCGGCGTCGCCTCGGAGGTGCTCACCGCGAGCCGTGCAGCCCGCCGAGACCTTCGTCGTCCGTATCCGTTCCGCGGAACAACGAGTCGTCGTACGGCGTATCGGGAATCGGGATGCGTTGACCGAGGCTGTTGACGACCTCGCGCGGAGGATGTTCGGCGAAGTCGCGTATGTCGATGTCGAGACGTTCGACGTCGTTCGACAGCCTCTTCACCGGGGCTGCGTCCCCGTAGCGCGATCGTAGGGATCCGAGGCATTGGCGCAGGTGGGCGGCGGTGCGCTGAAGTTCCTGCAATTCGCTGATGGACATCCGTACCTCCGGGCCGAGCGGTCGACATGTCCCTTCCGTAGCGGGTATCGGCATGTCGCGCCGGCCGACACGATGGGAACAGGCCAGTTGCAATGTGGCATCCATCACAGTACAGCGGAAGATCCGCCCGCACGCCGTTTCGTCGGGAGCGGCAGATCCGACCACCGAGAGGCACGGGTGGCGAAGACGCGGGCGTCGAGAGCGCCGCTGCCGGCCGGGATCCTGCCCACGATTGGGACGCCGGTGACGTCGGGGAGGTCGTCGAGATTGCACTGCTCCGCCAGATCCGGTGCAGCAGGCCAGGATCCGACGATGACCCCCGGACATTCGATCCCCGCCGAGCGGAGCGCGGCCACGGTGAGCGCGGTGTGGTTGAGCGTGCCCAGTCCCGCGGCGGCGACGATCACCGCCGGCGCTCCGAGCGCGGCCGCGACGTCGGCGAGGGTGAAACCGCCCGCGCCGAGCCGGACGAGCAGACCTCCCGCCCCCTCGACCAGGGTGAGGTCGTACTCGGTGTCGAGAATCCGGACGGTGTCGACGATCTCCTCGAGGGTGAGCATCGGGCGTCCGCTGCGCCGCGCGGCGGTATCCGGTGCGAGCGGATCGGGATACCGCGCGAGTTCGACGAGCCAGACACGGTCCCCGGCCAGTCGCCGGATCTCCTGCAGGTCGCCCGGCCCGTCGTCCGTCACGCCCGTCTGGGCGGGTTTGCACACCGCGACCCGCAGTCCCGCGGCCACGGCGTTCGCGGCGAGTGCCGCGGTCGCGACGGTCTTGCCCACATCGGTCGACGTGCCGGTGACGACGAGGATGCTCACGCCCGGGCTCCCGCGAGGACGTCAGTGAGCACCTCGTCGACGAGGGCGCGTTCGTCGTCGGTGAGGTTCGCGCGTGCCGTCAGGCGCAGCCGCGAGGTACCGGCCGGAACCGAGGGCGGCCGGAAGCAGCCGACGTGCACGCCGCGGTCGCGGCACCGCGCCGCGGCGTCGGCGGCGACGCGCGGGTCGCCGAGGATCACCGACACCACGGCGGACGGCGGCGCCTCGACGCCCGTGAGACGAGCCAAGCACCCGGCCTGCTCGAGCACGGCAGCGGCACGTGCGGGTTCGGCGCGCAGCACCTTCAGCGCACCCCGGGCGGCACCGACGGCGGCCGGGGCGAGTCCGGTGTCGAAGATGAAGGTGCGCGCGGTGTCCACGAGATGTTCCCGCACACGCCCGTCGGCGAGGACGGCTCCGCCCTGGGAGGCAAGGGATTTCGACAGCGTCGCGGTGACGACCACATCGGGCTCGCCGGCGAGGCCCACTTCGTGGACGAGTCCGCGGCCCCCCGCGCCGCGGACTCCTACCCCGTGGGCCTCGTCGACGAGGAGCAACGCGCCGTGCGCTCGGCAGACGCGATGCAGTTCCCGCAGCGGCGCGAGGTCGCCGTCGGTGCTGAACACCGAGTCGGTCAGGACGAGCGCGCGGGCCTCGGTGCGGGTCGCGAGGGCGTGCGCGACCGCGTCGACGTCGTTGTGCGGGGTGACGACGATCCTCGAGCGGGACAGCCGGCACGCATCGACGAGCGAGGCGTGACCACCGGCGTCGGAGACGATCAGTGCGTCCTTGCCACCGAGGGCGGCGACGGCACCGAGGTTCGCGGCGTATCCGCTCGAGAACACCAGGCCGCTGTCGGCCCCGACGAAGTCGGCGAGTTCGCGTTCGAGGAGTTCGTGTTCGGCGGTGGTGCCGGTGACCAGCCGCGATCCGGTGGCGCCGGCTCCCCATCGCCGCAGGGCAGCGGTCGCTCCCGCGAGGACCTCGGAATGGCGGGTCAGGCCGAGATAGTCGTTGGAGGCGAGGTCGACGACGGTCGAGCCGGGGGTTCGGACGACGGGGTCGCGGTGCAGGCCCGCTGCGCGTCGCGCCGCTGCGGTGTCGTCGAGCCACGCCAGGGCGGGATGTGCGGTCATGAGCGGTGACCATACTTGAACACCGTTCAAGTCGTCACGTCGGTCTGCTCGGGTCGTAGGCTCGGACGGTTCGGCAGACCCCGACGAACGGCATGGGAGGTGGTCGTCCACATCGAATCCCGGGACGGAACGACGATCGGATTCCGCAAGCTCGGGCAGGGTCCGGGTCTCGTCGTCGTGCACAGCAGCATCGCGACCGGGGACGAATGGTCGCGCGTGGCCTCCGTCCTGGAGGACCGCTTCTCCGTCCATCTCGTGGACCGGCGCGATCGCGGAGTTCCTCACCGCCGTCCGCTGACCCCTTCGGTCACCGGGCGTTCGCGCCGACGGCGGCGATCATCCCCGAGGTGATCGCCGCGAGATCGTCGGCCGAGCAGATGTAGGGCGGCATCGCGTAGACGAGATTGCGGAACGGCCGCAGCCAGACCCCGGCCGCCACGGCGGCGTCGGTCGTCGCGCGCATGTCCACCGGATCGGTGAGTTCGATCACGCCGATGCCTCCGAGGACGCGGACGTCCGCGACCCCCGGCAACTCGCGTGCCGGCGCGAGTCCCTCCGTCAGTCCCGCGTTCACCGCCGCCACCTCGGCCCGCCAGTCGCGGGAGAGCAGCAGTTCGACCGCCGCGACGGCGACGGCGCACGCGAGCGGGTTGCCCATGAAGGTCGGGCCGTGCATCACACCGCCACCCTCCCCCGCGCTGATCGCTTCGGCGACGGCCCGCGTGCACAATGTCGCCGCGAGGGTCATGTATCCGCCGGTGAGTGCCTTACCCACGCACATCACGTCCGGGCTCACTTGCGCGTGGTCGGCGGCGAAGAGTTCGCCTGTGCGCCCGAAACCGGTCGCGATCTCGTCGAAGATCAGTACCAGTCCGTGCTCGTCGCACATCCTGCGCAGCTCGCGCAGATACCGCGGGTCGTGGAAGCGCATGCCGCCGGCGCCCTGGACGACCGGTTCGACCACGATCGCGGCGAGCTCGTCGACGTGCTCGAGCAGGATCGCCTCGAAGTGCGCGACGTAGTCGGGATCGAAACGGGCCGGTGGGGCGGGGGTGAAGACCTGCCGCGCGAGCATGTCGGTCCACAGTGCGTGCATGCCGCCCTCCGGATCGCACACGCTCATCGGGGCGAAGGTGTCGCCGTGGTAGCCGCCGCGCCAGGTGAGCAGGCGACGCCGTCCCGGCCTGCCGACGGCACGCTGGTACTGCACCGCCATCTTCACGGCCACCTCCACCGACACCGAGCCCGAGTCGGCGAGGAAGACGGTGTCGAGACCGGCGGGGGTGATGTCGACGAGCAGTTCCGCGAGCCGCGCGGCGGGCTCGTGGGTGAGGCCGCCGAACATCACGTGGCTCATCCGGTCGAGCTGATCGCGGACGGCCGCGTCGAGCACGGGATGCCCGTATCCGTGCACCGCGGCCCACCACGAACTCATGCCGTCGACCAGCTCACGACCGTCGGCGAGGACGATCCGGGTACCGTGGGCACGGTCGACCACCAACGATTCGGTGGTCGCCGGAAACGCGCCGTAGGGGTGCCAGAGGTGCCGAGCGTCGAGGGTGCGGATCCGCTCGACCGGGAGAGGAGAGTTGCCCACGCCCAAACTGTAGGCGGTTGGAGGTCGCCGCCCGCAGCCGCGTAGTCTGCCCGAGTTGCCGTGAACGACGCTCACGGCAATCGGCCGGTGCGTTCGTCGCCCGGTTCGCAGCACAGCCGCACACGTAAGACACCGGGGGTATCCGTCACATGTCCGTCCACACCTCGGGACCGGAACTCGAGAGTGGCGCGCGGACAGCAGGCAGGCGCCCCGCGCGTCGTGCCGACATCGACGGATTGCGCGGTCTCGCGATCGCGCTCGTGGTGATCTTCCACGTCTGGTTCGGTCGCGTCTCCGGTGGTGTCGACGTCTTCCTGGCGCTCTCCGGCTTCTTCTTCGTGGGCACGCTCCTGAGGACCGCCGACTCCTCGGCCCCGCTCGATCCGCGTCCCGTCCTGCGGCGGATCGGCCGGCGTCTGCTGCCTCCGCTCGTCGTTGTGCTCACCGCTGTCGCGGCCGCCACGGTGGTGCTGCGGCCGTTCACGCAGTGGCTCGAGGTGGCCGACCAGACCGGGGCGTCGCTGCTGTTCTTCCAGAACTGGTATCTCGCCCGCACGGCGAGCGACTATCTGGCCGCGGATCCGATGGTCAGCCCGCTCCAGCACCTGTGGTCGATCGCCGTGCAGGGCCAGTTCTACATCGCGGCGCTCGTGGTGGTGTTCGGCTTCGCGTGGCTGTTGCGGCGGATGTCGGTGCCTGTCCGCCTGCCCCTGACGGTGCTGCTGGCCGCCCTCACCGCGGCGTCGCTGGCGTACGCGGTGCTCGCCGACCGGCCGCAGTCGTGGATGTACTACGACAGCGCCGCCCGTGCCTGGGAGCTGACTCTCGGCGGACTGCTGATGTGCCTGTCGCCGTGGCTGCGGGTTCCGCGCGCGCTGCGGATCGTGCTCGGTGCGCTCGGACTCGCGGTGCTGCTCGCGTGCGGCTTCGTCCTCGACGGCAACTCCCTCTTCCCCGGGCCGTGGGCGCTCGTCCCCGTCGGTGCGGCCATGGCGCTCGTCGTCGCGGGTATCCGCTCCGGCTCCGGCTCCGACTCCGAGCACGACACGCCGTCGGCGCGACTGCTGGCATCCGCGCCCATGGTGCGCCTCGGGGCGATCGCCTACGCGCTGTACCTGTGGCACTGGCCGATCCTCATCGGTTACCTGATCGTGCTCGGGCACCCGTCGGTCGGCCTGGTGGGCGGGCTCATCGTGATCGCCCTGTCGCTGCTGCTCGCCGAGGCGTCGACCCGGTGGTTCGAGGACCCCATCCGCCGCGTCGAACCCCCTCGGCCGTCCCGCACCGCGCTCGTGGGTCTCGTGACGGTCCTGGCCGTCACCCTCGTCGGGGCCGCGAACCTCTGGCACACCCACGTCGACCGTTCGACGGAGGCCCTCGAGGGCGTCGCCGCCCTGCCGACGGAGCTGTACCCCGGCGCTGCGGTGTTCGATCCCGCCGTCTCCACCGAGCCGCAACCGGTGCAACCGCCGCTGCTCGTCGCCCATCGCGACCTGCCTCCCGCGACGCTCGACAACTGCATCGCCCAGCACACCAATCGCGCACCGTTGACCTGTACCTACGGCGACCCGCTCGCGACCCGCCGCATGGTGATCGTCGGGGGGTCGCACTCGGAGCACTGGCTCGCCGCGCTCGACGCGCTCGGCATCGAACACGGTTTCCGCCTCGACACCTATCTCAAGGTCGGGTGCCCGCTCTCCGATCCCCTCGCCCCGCTCGTCGAGGAGTCCCCGACGGTCGAGTGCGACACATGGTCGACCGCCGTGCTCGCCGAACTGCGCGCGGATCCGCCCGACTACGTGTTCACCACGTCGACGCGCACCAAGGACCAGGGCGAAGGGCCGGGCGACTTCGTTCCGTTCTGGTACGTCGATCTGTGGGAGACGCTCGCCGACTACGGCATCCCGGTGGTGGCGATCCGCGACAACCCGTGGCTGTTCCGCGGCGATCTCGCCTATCGGGCCGCCGACTGCCTTGCGGGGGGCGGCACCGCGGAGACGTGCGGGGTGCCGCGCGAGGAGGCGCTGGACCCGATCGACCCGGCCGTCGCCGCATCCGCGCACCTGCCCACCGTGTCGCTGCTCGACCTGTCCGACAAGTTCTGCCGGCAGGATCTGTGCCGGGCGGTGGAGGGAAACATCCTCATCTATCGTGACGAGAACCACCTCACCACGACCTACGTCCGGACGCTGACGCCCGAGCTCGGCCGACAACTCGGTCCCGCCACCGGCTGGTGGTGACGCGCTCACCCGGTGCCGGGACCGCCGGAAGACTACTGTTGGCGGGCATGGAGACCACCGAAGCGAGCGCCAGCGACGAGATGCCCGAGCCCCTGGAAGTGTGGCCGGGATCCCCCTATCCCCTCGGCGCGACCTACGACGGGGCGGGCACGAACTTTGCACTGTTCTCCGAGATCGCCGAGAAGGTCGAGCTGTGCCTGATCTCCCGTGACGGGACCGAGACCCGCATCCCGCTCGAGGAGGTGGACGGTTACGTCTGGCACGCCTACCTTCCGACGGTCTCCCCCGGCCAGCGTTACGGCTACCGCGTGCACGGTCCGTTCGATCCGGAGAACGGTCACCGGTGCGATCCGAGCAAGCTGCTCCTCGACCCGTACGGGAAGGCGTTCGACGGGTCGTTCGACGGCGACCCGTCGCTGTTCTCGTACCCGCTGCCCGGTGCCGAGCCCGTGGCCGACAGCGCCTCGGACGAGAGCACGGACGACACCGAGGACACCGACACCGAGGACACCGAGGACACCGACACCGGCGACGCCGTGTCCACCGACGACGCCGAGCCCGAGGCGATCGCGACGGGGCAGACCTCCGACGCCGCCGCAGAGCTTCCCGGCCTGGATTCGCTGGGCCACACCATGACGACCGTGGTGATCAACCCGTTCTTCGATTGGGCGACGGATCGTCATCCCCGCCGCCCCTACAACGAGACGGTCATCTACGAGGCCCACGTCAAAGGCATGACGGCCACGCATCCGGACGTCCCCGAACACATGCGGGGCACCTACGCCGGTCTCGCGCACCCGGCGATCATCGACCATCTCCTCGATCTCGGCGTCACCGCGATCGAACTGATGCCCGTGCACCAGTTCATGCACGACCAGGTGCTGCTCGACCAGGGGCTGCGGAACTACTGGGGGTACAACACCTTCGGGTTCTTCGCGCCGCACGCCGAGTACTCGTCGTCGACCAAGCCGAGCGCCGTGGTCGCCGAGTTCAAGGCGATGGTGCGGGCCTTCCACGAGGCGGGCATCGAGGTGATCCTCGACGTGGTCTACAACCACACCGCCGAGGGGAACCATCTCGGTCCCACCATCTGCTTCCGCGGCATCGACAACGCCGCCTACTACCGCCTCGTCGACGACGACAAGGCCTACTACATGGACTACACGGGAACGGGCAACAGCCTCAACGCCCGTCACCCGCACACCCTGCAGCTGATCATGGACTCGCTGCGCTACTGGGTGACCGAGATGCACGTCGACGGCTTCCGGTTCGATCTCGCGTCGACCCTGGCGCGCGAGCTGCACGACGTCGACCGGCTGTCGGCCTTCTTCGATCTCGTCCAGCAGGATCCGGTGGTCTCGCAGGTCAAGCTCATCGCCGAGCCGTGGGATATCGGTGAGGGCGGTTACCAGGTGGGCAACTTCCCCGGTCAGTGGACGGAGTGGAACGGCAAGTACCGCGACACGGTCCGCGACTACTGGCGCGGCGAACCGGCCACCCTCGGCGAGTTCGCGTCGCGCCTGACCGGCTCGTCGGATCTGTACGAGGACACCGGCCGCCGTCCCGGCGCGTCGGTCAACTTCGTCACCGCCCACGACGGGTTCACCCTTGCGGATCTGGTGTCGTACAACGAGAAACACAATGATGCCAACGGCGAGGGCAATCGCGACGGTGAGTCGCACAACCGGTCGTGGAACTGCGGTGTGGAAGGCCCCACGGACGATCCCGAGGTCCTCGCGCTGCGCGGGCGCCAGCAGCGCAACATGCTCGCGACGCTGATCCTGTCGCAGGGCACGCCGATGCTCGCCCACGGCGATGAGTTCGGTCGCACCCAGCAGGGCAACAACAACGTGTACTGCCAGGACAACGAACTCTCGTGGGTGGACTGGTCGCTCGCCGAGTCCAACGCCGACCTGGTCGCGTTCACCCGCAACGTGATCGCGCTGCGCACCGACCACCCTGTCTTCCGGCGTCGCAGGTTCTTCGAGGGCCGACCCATCCGCAGCGGTGATCAGTCCCGCGACATCGCGTGGCTCACACCGGCCGGCGACGAGATGATGCCCGAGGACTGGGACAGCGGTTTCGGCAAGTCGCTCGCGGTCTTCCTCAACGGCGAGGGCATCCCCGAACCCGATCAGCGGGGGCAGCGCGTCGTCGACGACTCGTTCCTGATGTGCTTCAACGCCCATCACGAACCGATCGAGTTCGTCACCCCCGACGGCCCGCACGCCGAGGAATGGACGGTCGCGCTCGACACCGACGTTCCCGACGGTCTGCGCGAGGAGACGGTCGTCGCCGGTAAGCCGGTCCGGGTGCAGGCGCGCTCGGTTCTGGTGCTCCGGAAGACCCGGTGACCCCCGGCGGTACGGAGTCGGCAGGTGTGAACGGCGCCGGCGCGGGGAATACTGCGCCGGTGTTGTCCACCTACCGACTCCAGATGCGCGGCGACGAGTGCACCTTCGCCGACGCCGTCGCCCTGCTCGACTACCTCGACGCCCTGGGTGTCTCGCACGTCTACCTCTCCCCCGTCCTCAGCGCGACGATCGGGTCCACCCACGGATACGACGTGGTCGATCCCGGCACGGTCTCCGAGTCGCTCGGGGGACGCGAGGGTCTGGAACGGTTGTCGCGGGAGGCACGCGCACGGGGCATGGGGCTGGTCGTCGACATCGTCCCCAACCATGTCGGGGTGGCCGACCCACGTCAGAACGCGTGGTGGTGGGACGTCCTGAAGCACGGCTCCGGATCGCGCTACGCGTCGTTCTTCGATCTCGACCTCGCTGGTGACAACGGTGTGGACGGTCGGATCGCTCTGCCGGTGCTCGGATCGGACGACGCGGTGCAGGAGCTGACCGTCGACCGCTCCGGCGACGAGCCGATGCTCGCCTACTACGACAAGCGATTCCCGATCGCTCCCGGGACCGACGAGGGCACCGGTGAGGAGGTCCACGCGCGGCAGGCCTACCGGCTCGTGGCGTGGAACTCGGGGTTGATCGGATACCGCCGCTTCTTCACCGTCGACGATCTCGCCGCGGTGCGGGTGGAGGATCCTGCGGTGTTCGACGCGACGCACGAGCAGGTCGCGTCGTGGATCGCCGACGATCTGGTCGACGGGATTCGCGTCGACCATCCGGACGGTCTCGCCGATCCGTCCGGTTATCTCGCGCGCTTGCGCGAGGTGATCGGCCCCGAGCGGTGGCTCGTGATCGAGAAGATCCTCGGCGATGCCGAACCGCTGGATGCGACGCTGCCGGTGGACGGCACCACCGGCTACGACGCACTCGGCGAACTGTCGACGGTGTTCGTCGATCCGTCCGGCGAGTCGGAGCTGAACGCCCTGTCGCGCAGGTTCACCGGCGCCGAAGGCGACGCGCCGTGGCTGCACGCCCGCGAACACGACCTCAAACGATCGGTGCTCGGCAGCGGGCTCGCGCCGGAGGTGCGCCGCCTCGTGCGGGCGATCCGACGCGAGACCGGCGACACCGGCTGCGACGACGCGGCGCTGCGCGAGGCCGTGATGGCAGTCGCCGCACAGCTTCCCGTCTACCGCGCCGACTACGCGCCGCTCGCGACCCTGGTGCCGCGCATCGTCGGCGACCTCGCGCGGACGCAACCCGCGCTCGATCCTGCGCTCGCGGTGTTCGCCCGGGCGATGGCCCTCGGCGGTGAGGCCGCGTCCCGCTTCGGCCAGGTGTGCGGTGCCGCGACGGCCAAGGCGGTCGAGGACTGCCTGTTCTATCGGGCGGCGCGGCTGATCTCGCTGCAGGAGGTGGGCGGGCAACCCGGCCGTTTCTCGGCCACCCCGGCCGAGTTCCACCTCGCGTGGACCCAGCGGGCACGGCACTGGCCGCGGGCGATGACCACCCTGTCGACCCACGACACCAAACGCAGCGAGGACGTCCGGGCGCGGATCGGTGTGCTCTCGCAGGTCGCCGACGAGTGGTCGCGGCGGCTCGGGTCGTGGAACGACCGTGCGCCCGCACCGGATCCGGCGATCGGACTGTTCCTGTGGCAGACCCTGTTCGGAGTCTGGCCGCTCGACGGAGTGGTGACCGACGAACTGCGTGAACGGGTACATGCCTACGCGCAGAAGGCGCTGCGCGAGAACGGAACCCGCACCACGTGGACCGAGGTCGACGAGGAATTCGAGACCGCGGTGGGCAGCTGGCTGGACGCGGTGATCGACGGACCGGTCGCGGGTGAGCTCACCGCTTTCGTGACCGAGGTCGAACCGCACGTCGCGGCCGTCTCGTGCGGCCAGAAACTGTTGCAACTGCTCGGCCCCGGCGTCCCCGACGTCTATCAGGGCACCGAACTGTGGGACGACTCGCTCGTCGATCCGGACAACCGGCGGCCGGTGGAGTTCGACGTCCGACGGCGGCTGCTCGACGCCCCTGATTCGGCGCCGGCGAAGTTCACGATCGTGCGCACCGCGCTCCGGTTGCGCCGCGAACGACCGGCGAGCTTCGTCGGTGGCGCGTACGTTCCGGTCCTCGCCACCGGCCCGGCCGCCGAGCACCTGCTCGCGTTCGGCCGCGGTCCGGCGTCGGACGACCTCGATGTCCTCGCGGTGGCTTCCCGCCGCACCGTGGCGCTGTCGCGTTCGGGGTGGAAGGACACGACCGTCGACCTGCCGGACGGCGATTGGTCGGATGCCTTGACCGGACGCTCCTTCACCGGTCGGGTGCGGGTGGCCGATCTGCTCGACTCCCAGCCGGTCGCAGCACTCGTCCGCGCGCGTTAGTCCTCGAGCGCGTCGAGCGCTTCCTCCGCGTCGAGCCGGCGCTGGGTGCGTCGCCGACTCCAGGCGAGAACCAGTCCTGCGAGGACGATGACGACCGCCGCGCCGACGACCCGCCCCGTCCAGGTCGCGGCGTCGTTCTCGAAAGGATGGCTCTCGTAACGCAGGCGGAGGAAGATGCCGGCGACGCCGACGAGATAGAGCGCGGCGGCGGCGGCACTGCGGGGTCGCCACAGTTTCGCGGTGGCGTACAGGTCGACGTCGCGTTGCCGCGCGTACAACTGGGTCACGATCGACACGACGAACCAGGCCACGAGGATGCCCAGTGCCGTCCACGCCCCGGGCCGGCCGGCGAGCCACGGGAGCAGCGCCGCCGCCACCAGCGCGATCCACAGGGACAACTGGAATCCCACCGCCGATGCTTCGTTCCAGACGTCTCGCTGACGTTCGTCGCGGTAGAATTCGTCGTCCAGATCGCCGATGAAGCGCGCGGTTTTCACGAAGACCGTCATGAGGGCTCCTAGGTGGTGAGCGGGAACAGTTCCTCGACCGTGCTGTCGAGTGTGAGGGCGAGACGCAGGGCGAGGTACACGCTGGGCGCGTAGTCACCCTTCTCCGTCGAGACGATGCTCTGTCTGCTGACGCCGACCGCGTCGCCGAGCGCGGCCTGGGTGAGTCCCGCTTTCTTGCGGAATTCGCGGACCCGGTTGCTCCTCGGTGTGTCGGTCACACCAAAAGTAAACTATGCTTGTCATTCCATGTCAAGCATTCTTGTCATTTTCGATTGCCGAACCACCCCGGCACACCCGTCGGGCCGGACATGCAATCACCCCTCGGCGTAGTCGATCACGAAATAGAGAATTACATTCTCACGGTCGAAGGTCCTTGGTTTACGTTCTCGAGCACGGAAGATCTAGTTCTCATCGCGAGCGCCGTCGCCGGCAGGACTTTGCGCAGTCAGGGAGAGGTTTCGATGAAGGCCGAAGACATGGTGATGATCAGCATCGACGACCACGTCGTCAACCAGTCCCGGACCGGCACCAGCTTCCTGCCGGCCGGCATGAGCCCGACGGACGTGTGGCGCAAGAACTTCCTCGCCTGCTACATCACTGAACCGAGCGGACTGAACAACCGTCACCGGCTCGGCGTCGACACCATCGCGTGGGAATGCGACTACCCGCACTCCGACTCGACGTGGCCGAACTCCCCCGAGATGCTCGAGGAGGAACTCGACGCGTGCGAGTGCACCGACGAGGAGATCGACAAGATCACCTTCGCCAACGCCGCGAGGTTCTTCGACTGGGATCCCTTCGAGCACATCCCGCGTGAGGAGGTTACCGTCGGCGCCCTGCGCGCCCGCGCCACCGACGTCGACATCAGCGAGACGTCCAAGGAGGAGTACCGCCGCCGTTACGAGCTCACCAACTCCGGCTCGTAGATTCCTGCTCCACAGGAGTCCACAACAGACGATGCCCGCCGATCCGGATCGGCGGGCATCGTCGCGTCTACGGTGTCGTGCCTACTGCGTCGTGCTTACTGCGTCGTCACGGTCGGCTCACATCGGGTCCTTGCGCCACAACAGTGCGTGCAGGCACTCGACGGCCTCGGCGGGCGATTCGACATCGAGCACTCCGGCGGCGGGCATCCGCCAACCGCCGATCGCGATGACCGGAACACCGATGCGGACCGCGAGCGCGATCTCGCTCATGGTGCCCCAGCTTCCACCCACCGCGATCAACGCGTCGCTGCTGCGCACGAGCAGCGCGTTGCGCATCTCTCCGAGGCCCGTGGGAACGGCCACCGTCAGATAGGGATTGCCCTCGGCACGGTCGTCTCCGGGCAGCAGGCCGAGGGTCGTCCCACCGGCTTCCACAGCGCCACGGCAGGCTGCCGCCATCACCCCACCGAGACCGCCGGTGACCACGACGGCCCGGCGTCCGGCGAGGAGTCCCCCGACCTGGCGGGCGAGGCGTCGCTGTTCGGGCGTGGCTTCACCCGGCCCCACGACCCCGACATAGCGCTGCGCATTCATGTCCGGCATTCTGCATCACGGAGCGCTCCGGAGCGCGCGGTCCGAGAACATCATTCACGCCCGGCATCGTCCGCTCCCGCTCTGACCGCCCCGAGGCCGGGCGATCGAGCCCATCGGGGGAGACTGTGGCCATGAGCAGAGCCGACCGCAGCACCGACACCCGCCCGGATTCCCCGTGCCCGTGCGGTCGCGGCGTTCCCCTGTCCGAATGCTGCGGGCCGCTGCTGGCCGGTGCGAGCGCGCCCACCGCCGAACGGCTGATGCGTTCGCGGTACACGGCATTCGCGACGCGCGACGCGGCGCACCTGCTGCGCACCTGGCACCCGTCCACACGTCCGCGCTCGATCGAGTTCGACCCCGGTCAGCGCTGGACCGGGCTCGAGGTCCTGCACATCACCGGAGGCGGATTCCTGCATACGACCGGCACGGTGGACTTCCGCGCGCACTGGACGGCGGACGGGGTGCCCGACTCGATGCGCGAGCACAGCCGGTTCGTGCGGGAGGACGGCGAGTGGCTCTACCTCGACGACTGCGGCGACGACTGAACCGACTCCGTCACGGCGCCGTTCGTCGCAACAGCGTCGCGCGCAGCGTTCCCGAGAGCCACTGACGGTACTGGTCGACGTCCCATCCGCGGTCTCGCCTCAGCAGCGCGTGCACCTGTGGGGAACTCAGGGTGAACAGGACATCGGCCGCGTGCTCGACGGTGACGTCCTCGCGCAGCCAGCCGGCATGTTCGAGTCCTTCCGCGAGGGTGCGGGCGTTCTCGGCCGTCGCCTTCGCGTCGTCCGCGGCGAAACGACGCATGTCGGGGTCCGCCCCCGATGATTCCACGGAGGTCATGAGCAGCCCGCCCGCGCGTTCGAGCATCGCGGTGCCGTAGCGGACCACCTGCTCGACCACGAGGTCGACGTGCGAGACCACGCCGCCGGCATGGGACGGTTCCGGATCTGTCGCCTCGCTCGCGCGCGGATCGCCGTCGCCGGCCACCGCGTGATCGAGCGCCTCGCGGAAGATCTCCGCCTTGCCGCCGGGGAAGGCGGTGAACACCGTCCGCACCGCCACACCCGCTTCGTCCGCGATGTTCTTGACGGTGGTGCTGACGTAGCCGTCGCGAACGAACAGCCGCGCCGCGGCGTCGCGGATCGTCTCGCGGGTTCGGCGGGCCGCTTCCTCCCGCAACGGCGAGGTGTACCGTCGGCGGGCTCGCTCGGGATTCGGGTTCACTCCCCCAGTATCGAGTGCATTGCAGCTGCAACAAAATTGACGCGCGGCAGGGTGGTACGCCGGTGGCGCCATCCCCTGCACCGACGCCTCCGACACGGCATGCTGGTCGAGTGCACACCTTCGAGGTCTGGGCTCCGATCCCGTCGTCCGTCCGACTGTTCGCCGACGGACGGTTCCACGACATGCAACGCGGCGACGACGGCTGGTGGCGCACCACCGTCGGCGTCGCTCCCGACACCCGATACGGTTTCGTGCTCGACGACGACACCGGGACGGTCCTTCCCGACCCGCGATCTCCGCGGCAGCCGGAGGGCGTGCACGAGCCGTCGCAGCTCCACGTGCTCGACGAGACGAAGTGGACCGACCACGGCTGGACCGGCCGGCAACTGACAGGAAGCATCGTCTACGAGATGCACGTGGGGACCTTCACCCCCGAGGGCACACTCGACTCGGCGATCGACCGTCTCGACGAACTCGTGGACCTCGGTGTCGAGTTCGTCGAACTCATGCCGCTCAACGCGTTCAACGGCACCCACGGATGGGGCTACGACGGCGTGCTCTGGTACGCGGTGCACGAACCCTACGGTGGCCCCGATGCCCTGCAGCGTTTCGTCGACGCCGCCCACGCGCGCGGACTGGCGGTAGCACTCGACGTCGTCTACAACCATCTCGGTCCGTCGGGGAACTATCTGGGCCGCTTCGGTCCCTATCTCTCCGCGGCCCCGGGAATCTGGGGCGACAACATCAACCTCGACGGTCCCGGATCCGGGGAGGTGCGCCGGTACATCCTCGACAATGCGCTGCGCTGGTTCCGCGACTTCCACATCGACGCCCTCCGGCTCGACGCCGTGCACGCGCTGATCGACCACACCGCCACACACCTCCTCGAGGAACTGTCGGTCGAGACGTTCCGCCTGTCCGCCCATCTCGGCCGCCCCCTGTCGTTGATCGCCGAATCGGACCTCAACGATCCGAAGCTGATCACTCCCCGGCCCGGCGGTGGATACGGACTGCACGCGCAGTGGGCCGACGACGTCCACCACGCGATCCACGCGGCGGTGTCCGGTGAACGGCAGGGCTACTACGGCGACTTCGGTTCGCTGGACTGCCTCGCGTACACGCTCGGGCACGGCTTCTTTCACGCCGGGACGTATTCGAGCTTCCGCGGCCGGGTCCACGGGCGCCCGCTCGACACCCGGCGCACGCCGGCGAGCGGTCTGGTCGCCTACACCTGCACGCACGATCAGGTCGGCAACCGGGCGCTCGGCGACCGGCCGGGTGCCTATCTCGAGCCCGGTCAGCTGGCCGTCAAGGCGGCGCTCGTGCTCACGTCCCCGTTCACGCCGATGTTGTTCATGGGCGAGGAGTGGGGTGCGAGCACACCCTTCCGGTACTTCACGTCGCATCCCGAACCGGAACTCGCCGCGGCGGTCGTCGAGGGTCGCCGGCGCGAGTTCGCCGAACACGGCTGGGACGCCGCCGACGTACCCGACCCGCAGGCTCCGGAGACCTTCATCGGCTCGAAGCTGCGCTGGGACGAACGCGACGAGGGCGGGCACGCCCGGTTGCTGGAGTGTTATCGCGCACTCATTGCGCTCCGGCGGGATCGGGCCGAGCTCACCGATCCCTGGCTCGAGCACGTGCACGTGACGTACGACGAGGACGAGAAATGGCTCGTCGTGCACCGCGGGGCGCTGCGCGTGGCGTGCAATCTCGGACCCGACCCCGTCACCGTGCCGGTCGGCGGGAAACCACTGCTCTGGTGGGACGAACCGGTGGTCAACCGTACCGAGTCCGCAGTGTTGATCCCGGGCTGGTCCTTCGCGATCCTGGAGGCTCCCGAGATGCCCCGCCGATAACGTTCGTCAGGCGAAAAAAGTCGTTGATTATGCCACGAGTGGGCGAGTACCGTCTCAAGTACCGTCGAATTCTCGAGGTGAATCACCATGCAACCCAAGAAGATTCTGGCGAGTGTATTCCTCAGCACCGCCCTCGTCCTCGCTCCCGTCGGAGTCGCATCGGCGACCCCCACCGTCGACACAGCACCCGGGATCGTGAATGTCAGCGGAGGACACGACGACCACGGAAAGTACGACCACCACGATCACGACAAGAACTACAACCATCACGACAAGAAGTACGACCGCGACCATCACCGGAACCACTACTGGCGGCCCGACTGCTATTGGTGGGGCCCATGGCTGGTGTGCAATCGCTGGTGACCGCACACCAACCGTGACGTGACCGGGCCACCCGGTTACGTCAGATAACGGTAGGCCGGCGACCCCGGCTCGAGTCGCTGCGCGTCGATCGGCGACGCGTCCATGCGATTGAGCAGAGCCGAAAGGTCTTCCGCGGCACCCAGTTCGATACCGACGAGGGCAGCGCCGGTCTCCCGGTTGTTGCGCTTGACGTACTCGAACAGGGTGATGTCGTCGTCCGGTCCGAGGACTTCGTCCAGGAACCGCCGCAGTGCGCCGGGCTCCTGGGGGAAGTCCACGAGGAAATAGTGTTTGAGCCCGCGGTGGACGAGCGACCGCTCGATGATCTCGCCGTAGCGTGAGACGTCATTGTTGCCGCCCGACACCAGGCACACCACGTTCGCTCCGGGCTGCACCGAGATCGACTCGAGGGCAGCGACCGACAGGGCGCCGGCGGGCTCGGCGATGATGCCCTCGTTCTGGTACAGATCGAGCATCGTGGTGCACAGCGCACCCTCGTCGATCTGGGTCATCCCGAACGGGGCCCGGCCGAGCCCCTCCCGGCGCAGCGTAGCCACGAGCGGCAGGCTCGAATGGGACACGACCTCGGCACCGAGTTCGGAGACCACGGCGTAGGGGACGTCGCCGATCCGCTTGACCGCAGCGCCGTCGACGAACGGCTCGACCTCCGGCAGCGTGACGGGACCGCTCGCGACCAGCGCGGCGGTCATCGACGCTGCACCCGCCGGCTCGACGCCGACGATCGACGTGCGTGGGGACCGCTCGCGCAGATAGGCGGCGACACCGGCGATGAGGCCGCCCCCGCCCACGGGGACGAGCACGACGTCGAGATCGCCGTCGAGCTGTTCGAGGACCTCGCGCGCGATGGTGCCCTGCCCGGCAGCGGTGCGGGCGTCGTCGAAGGGCGGGATCATCGTCGCACCGGTGCGGATCGCATCGTCGGCTGCCGCTGCGGCCGCGGCGTCGAAGGTGTCGCCGACACCGATGAGTTCGACGCTGTCGCCGCCGTGGACACGGATCCGATCGCGCTTCTGCTTGGGAGTGCGGGTGGGCACGTAGATCCGGCCCTGGATTCCCATCACCCGGCACGCGTAGGCGACACCCTGCGCGTGATTACCGGCGCTGGCCGTGACGACGCCCGCGGCGCGCTCGGCTGCGTCGAGCTGCGCCATGGCGTTGTACGCCCCACGGAGCTTGAAGGACCGCACCCGGGTGAGGTCCTCCCGCTTGAGGTAGACGTTGGCGCCTACGAGCGCCGAGAGTCGAGGGCTGCGCTCGAGCGGCGTTGGGTCGACCGCCTCCGAAATTCGCTCGGCAGCCGCATCGATGTCGGCCGCGCAGGGCACGGCGGTCAGAGTCATCGGTTCTGCTGTTCGCGAAGTGGAGGTCACCCGTCAATGCTGCCACTCCCCCGATTCGACCACCACGGCGGGATCCGCATCGAGGGGGTAGCAGCACAGTCCGTCCGAGCGTGCTCGGTCTACGGGCCTTCGACCGGTTCGAGAACGAAGACGGGGATCTCGCGGTCGGTCTTCTCCTGGTACTCCGCGTAGGGCGGGAACGCCTCGACGGCACGTTCCCACCACTGCGCCTTCTCCTCGCCGTGGACCTCGCGGGCGGTCATGTCCCACACCTCGGTGCGGTCCCTGACCTCGACGTGCGGGTTCGCGACGATGTTGTGGTACCAAACGGGATGCTTCGGTGCACCGCCGAGCGAGGCGACAGCGGCGTACCTACCCTCGTGCTCGACCCGCATGAGAGGGATCTTGCGGAGCTTGCCGGACTTGGCGCCGACCGTGGTCAGGATGATGACCGGTCGACCCTGGAGGGTGGTGCCGCGGGTTCCGCCCGACGACTCGTACTCCTCGACCTGCTTGGCGCTCCATTCGACGGGACTCGGTTCGTATTCTCCGTGCAGTGGCATACCGACCAGTCAACACAATCGTTGTAGCAGTCGCCGCCCGATCGTCGAGTTCGGTGGCCCGAACTCTTCCCTGCGCCTATCCTGAAGAAAGAATTCCGCCCGGCCTACAGTCGCTCGGCCTACAGGAGGTGCACCGCGATGTCCGTGCTCGACCCCCGGATACACCGTGAGCGCACCGACGGTGTGGACATCGCCGGCACGATCTGGCCCCTGTACAAGCTCGAAGCACTCGCGGCCGGTCTCCTGACCCTGCTCGTGGTCCTCGTCGTCACCACCAGCGCCCAGAGCGCCGTCATCGGTGCCGCTGCGGTCACCGTCGTCGTGTGGTGGGTCCGCAGGATCCAGCAGCACGCACTCCGTTCCTAGACGCACCGGCCGACCCCGGCTTGCCGCGCGGCGCTCACCGAAGGGCTCGCGCCGCGCGGCGGACCGCTAGGTGGCCAGGCAGCCCGGCCCGAGCAGGGCCTTGAGGTCGCCCATGAGCGCCGACGACGCTTCGACCCGCAGGCTGTCGTCGAGCTTGAGGACGGTGACCTTGCTGCCGGTGATGAGCCGCACGTGCACGTCGGACGAACCGGGATGGCGCGTGAGCACATTCTTGAGGGCACCGACCTTGTCGGGGGTGCACAACCGGGTGGGCATCGACACCGAGACCGGCTTCGCGACCCCGATCTGCGACAGGTCGGGGACGGCGAGATCGTTGGCGATCAGGGAGATCCGGTCGTCACGGATCGACACCCGGGCCTTGACCAGCACCACCGAGTCCTCCACGACGTCCATGCCGTAGACGGCGTAGGACTGCGGGAAGAACAGCACCTCGATGCCACCGGTGAGGTCCTCGAGCTGCGCGGACGCCCAGGCGAGACCGTTCTTGTTGATGCGCCGGTTCACCGAGGCGAGGATGCCGCCGACGGTGACCTGGCTGCCGTCCTTGAGCGCGCCTTCGAGGATCGCGGGGATCTGGGTGTCGGCCTGGGACGCGAGGACGTGCTCGACGCCATTGAGCGGGTGCCCGGAGACGTACAGGCCGAGCATCTCCCGTTCGAGGGCGAGGCGGTGCTTGGTGTCCCATTCCTCCTCGGGGATGCGGACGTTGAACACCGCGGCGACGGACTCGTCGGCGTCGTCGCCGCCGAACAGGTCGAACTGGCCGATGGCCTCGGCCTTCTTCGTGCTCATCACCGCGTCGATCGCGTCGGCGTGGACGAGCATCAATCCCTTGCGCGGGTGTCCGAGCGAGTCGAATGCACCTGCCTTGATGAGGGATTCGGTGACCTTCTTCGAACACGCGACGGTGTCGATCTTGTTGAGATAGTCGGAGAAGTCGGTGTAGCGGCCCTTCTCCTCCCGCCCCTTGATGATCGAGGCGACCACGTTCGTGCCGACGTTGCGGACGGCGCCGAGCCCGAACCGGATGTCCTCACCCACCGACATGAAGTTGGTGTGCGACTCGTTGACGTCCGGCGGCAGCACCGTGATGCCCATCTTGCGGCAGTCGGACAGATAGACCGCGGCCTTGTCCTTGTCGTCGCCGACGGAGGTGAGCAGACCGGCCATGTACTCGGCCGGGTAGTTCGCCTTGAGGTAGGCGGTCCAGAACGAGACCAGGCCGTAGCCGGCGGCGTGCGACTTGTTGAACGCGTAACCGGCGAAGGGCAGAACGGTGTCCCACAGCGCGGTGATCGCCGCCTGCGAGAAGCCGTTGTCCTTCATGCCCTGCGCGAAGCCGTCGTAGGCCTCGTCGAGGATCTCCTTCTTCTTCTTACCCATCGCGCGACGCAGCAGGTCTGCCTGTCCGAGCGAGTAACCGGCCACCTTCTGAGCGATCTGCATGATCTGCTCCTGGTAGACGATCAGGCCGTAGGTGTCGGCGAGGATCTCCTTCAGCGGCTCCTCGAGCTCGGGATGGATCGGCTTGACCTCTTGCCGCCCGTTCTTGCGGTCGGCGTAGTCGTTGTGCGCGTTCATGCCCATCGGACCGGGGCGGTACAGCGCGAGCACGGCGACGATGTCCTCGAAGCCGGTGGGCTGCATGCGGCGCAGCAGGTCGCGCATGGCGCTGCCGTCGAGCTGGAACACGCCGAGCGTGTCGCCGCGCGCGAGCAGTTCGTAGGTCGCCGGATCCTCCAGCGGGAGGGTGTCGAGGTCGAGATCGATCCCGCGGTTGACCTTGATGTTCTCGATCGCGTCGCCGATGACGGTGAGGTTGCGCAGACCGAGGAAGTCCATCTTCAGCAGGCCGATGGCCTCGCAGGACGGATAGTCCCAGCCGGTGATGATCGCGCCGTCCTGCGCGCGCTTCCACAGCGGGATCGCGTCCATGAGCGGCTCGGACGACATGATCACCGCGCAGGCGTGGACGCCGGCGTTGCGGATCAGGCCCTCGAGACCGAGCGCGGTGTCGTAGATCTTCTTGATGTCCGGGTTGGACTCGATCAGCTGGCGGACCTCGGCGGCTTCCTTGTACCGCTCGTGGCTCGGGTCGGTGATACCCGAGACCGGGATGTCCTTCGCCATGATCGGCGGAGGCAGGGCCTTGGTGATCTGGTCGGCGATCGCGAATCCGGGCTGGCCGAACTGGACTCGCGCGGAGTCCTTGATCGCGGCCTTCGTCTTGATGGTGCCGAACGTGATGACCTGGGCGACCTTGTCGTTGCCCCACCGCTCGGTGGCGTAGCGCACCATCTCACCGCGGCGGCGATCGTCGAAGTCGATATCGATATCGGGCATCGACACGCGCTCGGGGTTGAGGAACCGCTCGAACAGCAGACCGTGCGGGATCGGGTCGATGTTGGTGATGCCCATCGCGTAGGCGACGAGCGAACCGGCGGCCGAACCACGGCCGGGGCCGACGCGGATGCCGACCTCGCGGGCGTGGTTGATGAGGTCGCCGACGACGAGGAAGTAAGCAGGGAAGCCCATCTGGTTGATGACGCTGATCTCGTACTCGGCGCGCTCGACGTACTCGCGGGGCGGGCCGGCGGGGAAGCGACGATCGAGACCGCGCATGACCTCCTTGTGCAACCAGCTCGCCTGCGTCTCCCCTTCCGGCACCGGGAAGATCGGCATCCGGTCGCGGTGGGTCCACACGTCCTCGTAGGACTGCACCCGCTCGGCGATGAGCAGCGTGTTGTCGCACGCACCCGGCACTTCGCGGTCCCACTGCTCGCGCATCTCCTGCGCCGACTTGAGGTAATAGCCGTCGCCGTCGAACTTGAACCGGGTGGGATCGGAGAGGGTCTTACCGGTCTGGATGCAGAGCAGCGCCTCGTGGTTCGCGGCCGCATCCTTGGTGACGTAGTGGCAGTCGTTGGTCACCAGCGGCGGGATGTCGAGCTTGCGGCCGATCTCGATCAGACCCTCGCGCACACGACGCTCGATGGACAGGCCGTGGTCCATCAGCTCGAGGAAGAAGTTGTCCTTGCCCCAGATCTCCTGCCACTTCGCGGCGGCTTCGAGCGCTTCGCGCTCGTGGCCGAGGCGCAGGCGCGTCTGGATCTCGCCCGACGGGCAGCCGGTCGTGGCGATGATGCCCTCGTGATGGTGGGCGATGAGCTCTTCGTCCATACGGGCCCACTTGCCGAGCTGACCCTCGATCGATGCGAGGGAGGACAGCTTGAACAGGTTCCGCAGGCCCGTCGAGTTCTCGGCGACCATCGTCATGTGGGTGTAGGCACCCGAGCCGGAGACGTCGTCGGACTTCTGGCCGGGATCACCCCACTGCACACGCTTGGTGGAGAAGCGCGACTCCGGCGCGACGTACGCCTCGATGCCGATGATCGGCTTGATGCCGAACTTCTTGGCGACGTTGTAGAACTCGCTGGCGCCGTACATGTTTCCGTGGTCGGTCATGCCCACGGCCGGCATCCCCAGCCGTTCGGCCTCCTTGAACAACGGTCCGACCTTCGCGGCACCGTCGAGCATCGAGTACTCGGTGTGGGTGTGCAGATGAACGAACGAGTCAGCCACGCGTGCCTCTCCCGGGATGTCTGTGGGCAGAGACGAGTCTAAGCCGCGCGAGGCTCCGCAGTGACCACGGCACGCTGACGACGGGCCCGCACGAGCGCGTCCGTGCTGTACACCGCCAGGGCGATCCAGATCAGGACGAAACCGATCCACCGCGAGGCGGGCATGTCCTCCCCGAGCACCACCACACCCCACGTCATCTGCAGGCTCGGCGTGAGGTACTGCAGCATGCCGAGTGTCGCGAGCGGGACCCGTTGTGCGGCCGCGCCGAAGAGCAGCAGCGGCACTGCGGTCACCGGCCCCGCCGATACGAGCAGGGCCGTGTGATCCACGCCGTGCCCGAGGAAGGTGCCGGTGCCGGTCACCGCGAGGAAGATCACGTACCCGAGCGCGAACGGGGCCGCGACGATCCCCTCCCCTGTCAGGGACGTGCGCGGATCGAGCGGCACGATCTTCTTGATCACCCCGTAGGACGCGAAGGACAGCGCCAGGGTCAGGGCGATGATCGGCGGTCTGCCGTAGTCGACGGTGATGACCACCACCGCGCACACCGCGAGCACCAGCGCCGCGATCTGCGCCGGCCGCAATCGTTCCCGGAAGAACAGGACACCGAACACCACGCTGACGAGCGGGTTGATGAAGTAGCCGAGTGCGGTCTCCACGACCCGGCCCGAGACGACGCCGTAGATGTAGACGCCCCAGTTGACCGCGATCGCGGTGGACGCCGCGGCGACCAGGCCCCAGGTGCGGGCCGACAGGCCGCGCAGGGTGCGGAGGCGTCCCATGACGCCCAGTACGATCAGCATGAGCACGAGGGTCCACAGCACGCGGTGCGCGAGGATCTCGACGGCGCCGGCGGGTTCGAGCAGACCGAAGTAGGCGGGGAACAGTCCCCACAATCCATAGGCACCCAGACCGCACAGCACCCCGGTGCGCACGATGTTCCGCTGCCCCGAGTCGTTCCGATCCTCCGAGTCGCTCACCGGCTCACCCTACGGCTCCGCCGGTGCGCTGTCGTTCCGAGACACTGTCGTTCCGAGACGGGATCCACCGCACCGTCACACCTCCCCGTCGTCCGGGCCGGGCACGACCGTTTCGACGTGGGTGGGCAGCAGCGGGGTCACCGCGAAGCGTCCCGCGATCGCGTCTGCGGGCAGGACCTCCACGGCCCGCACGTCCGGGGCGTCGGCGACGGCCCGGAACTGTGAGGGAGTGCCACGGAGCACCGCCGCGACGACGCAGTCGCAGCCGTCGGCGAGCCGCTGCGCGGAGACCGCCCCGACCCGCGCGGCGCGTTCGGTCCCGAACTCCACCAGGCTCAGCCGGCCCGCGGCGACCGAGGGGGCACGACGTACCGCCTCCGGGTTCTCCGGCACCGCGACCGGCACCAGTGGTGTCTGGACGCGGTCGATCGGCACACGGAACAGCACCTGCGCCACGCGCACCTCGTCGGTGAGTTCGACGACCCGGTCGATGCCGACGGCGTCGGTGAACGACACCAGTCCCCAGTGCTCGAGGTCTCCGTCCGCTTCGGCCTCGGTCAGGCTGTCCGCGGCCCGTGTCAGATAGTCGGCGACCGCTTCCCCGTTGTCGGGACCGAGGGTGTCGCTGCCGACCGGGGCCGGCCGCGGCGGTGAGGTCCACCCGGCGACGAGCACGGCGACGACGAGAACGACGACCGCCGCCCAGGGCAGGACGCGTCCCATCGGTCAGGCGTTGCGCAACACGGCGAGCGCGTGTTCGAGATCCGGCGGGTACTTGCTGGTGATCTCGACCCAGTGCCCGCGCGTCGGGTGCGAGAACCCGAGGGTGCACGCGTGCAGCCACTGCCGTTCGAGACCGAGACGCGCCGCGAGACGTGGGTCGGCTCCGTAGGTGAGGTCGCCGCAGCAGGGGTGACGCAGTGCCGAGAAGTGCACCCGGATCTGATGGGTCCGACCGGTCTCGAGATGGATGTCGAGCAGGCTCGCGGCCTGGAACGCCTCGATCGTGTCGTAGTGCGTCACGCTGGGTTTGCCGTCGGCGGTGACCGTGAACTTCCAGTCGCTGCTGCGGTGGCGGCCGATCGGTGCGTCGATGGTGCCGCTGCTCGGGTCGGGATGCCCCTGGACGAGCGCGTGGTACCGCTTGTCGACCGTGCGTTCCTTGAAGGCGCGCTTGAGGACGGTGTAGGCGCGTTCGGACGTCGCGACCACCATGACGCCGGAGGTGCCCACGTCGAGCCGGTGCACGATGCCCTGGCGTTCGTGGGCGCCGGACGTGGAGATCCGGTAGCCGGCGGCGGCGAGGCCGCCGATCACAGTCGGTCCGGTCCAGCCGACGCTCGCGTGGGCGGCGACACCCACGGGCTTGTCGACCGCGACGATGTCGTCGTCGGCGTAGAGGATCTCCATGCCCTCGACGGGCTGGGCCTCGATGGTCAGGGGGCGGGGCGGCTCGGGCAGTTCCACCTCGAGCCAGGAGCCTGCGGACAGTCGGTCGGACTTGCCCACCGCAGCGCCGTCGACCACGACGGCGCCCTCCTCGGTGAGCGTGGCGACCACGGTCCGGGACAGACCGAGCAGGCGCGCGAGGCCTGCATCGACACGCATCCCGTCGAGCCCGTCGGGTACGGGCATCGCGCGGGTTTCCCTCACTGGTGTGATTCCTTTCTCGTTTCGTCCGCACCCGGCGCTGCGTCCCGGCCCTTCGAGGCACCGCCGTCGGGTTCGACGCCGAAGACGGTCAGGGCCACGAGCAGGATCGCTCCGCACACGATGGCCGAGTCGGCGACGTTGAACACCGGCCACCATCCGACCGACACGAAGTCGACGACGTGGCCCTGCAGCGGTCCGGGCGAGCGGAACAGACGGTCGGTGAGATTGCCGAGCGCTCCCCCGAGGACGAGGGCGAGGCCGAGCGCCCACCACCTCGATCTCAGGGTCCGGCCGATCTTCACGACGCCGACGACGACGGCGATCGCGACCAGCGTGAGCAACCAGGTCATGCCCGTGGCCATGGAGAACGCGGCACCGGGATTGCGGACGAGTGTCAGGGTGACCGTGTCGCCGACGATCGAGATCGGATCGGCTGGGTCGATGTAGTGGACGGCGAGCACCTTCGTCACCAGATCCGCGACGTAGACGACGAGCGCCACGAGCAGCAGCGGCCGCAGCATGCGGCGGCCGACGGAGGGGGACGGCTCGTCGGCACGACCGGGAACCGGCGTCTCCGCGTCGCGGTCGGGTCGGGAAGCTTCGTTCGTCACCGCTCCATCATCCCCTACCGGACGACCGCGGCGGTTCCCCCTCCCGTCGTGGCTACCCTGGGTGGCGTGCCTGCGCTGTCCAGATTCCCCCGCTCGGGGCCGTGTGCCCTCGCGGCTGTGCTGTCCCTCTCCGCTCTCGTCGCCGGTTGCGGTGGTCCTTCGGACGGCGCGCCCGCCGTCACGGCGGCGACATCGACGGAGGTGACGGTGCCGGTGTCGGCGGTGACCACGACAGTGCTCGACCCCGGTGCCGAACCCCGATCGGTGGTGCGGCTCGTACCGGAGGCCGGGGTGCAGCAGGGCGTCGTCCTCACCACCCGGTCCGAGGTCTTCCAGCGCGTCGGCGACGACCCGCAGCAGGACTTCTCCACTCCCGAGCTGACCCTTCCGCTCTCGGCGACGGTCGAGCGGGCGGTCTCCGACGAGGACCCGAGCACCGTGGTCGACATCACCGTCGGATCGGCGACGTCGCCGGACGAGACGCTCGGATCGGCACTGTCCGATGCCGAGGGTTCCGGAGCCGGACTGACGATCGGCCCCACCGGCGCGATCAGTGCGCTGCGCCTCGAGCCCACTCCCGATGCGGCGAATATCGCACGGTCGGCGATCGAGCAGGCCTTCTACCAGGCCGTCTATCGCATCGTCTCGTTCCCGGAGGAAGCCGTCGGGGTGGGCGCGGTGTGGGAGATCCACCAGCAGGTGATGAGCGCGGGCATCACCCTCGACCAGGTCGGGACGGCGACGCTCGTCGAGCGGGAGGACGACCGCATCACGGTCGACGTGAAGGTTGAACAGACACCGCGCGAGTCCACCTGGGTGCTGCCGAACGGGCAGGGCCGTCTCGACATCGAGCAGTACACGATGGCCGGTGAGGGGTCGATGACGATCGACGCGTCGCTCCCCCTGCCCGTCGGCGGGGAACTGACGGTGCGCGGCGATCAGACCTACGTCGAGCCGGACGGCGGAACGCGCCTGTCGCAGTCGCAGGTCGACCGGGTGGGCTGGAACACCTCGGATCAGTAGTCCGGGAGACGGACGAACACCGACGGCCGGCGCGGATGATCCGCGCCGGCCGTCGGTTCGTTCGGGACGAGTACTACATCACACGCAGGCCGGGGACTGCAGCTGCGCCATGTTGATGACGATGGAGCACGCGTAGTCCTTCGACACCTTCCAGGTGTCGTCCTCGGCGACGAAGTCGACCGTGCCGAAGGACGGCTGGTCGCTGCCCGCGAGCGCCATCTCGACACCGGCGGTGATCGTGCCGTTCTCGTTGTCGGTCACGTCGACGACGTTGACCTGCACACCGGCGTCGTTGGCCGCCTGGGCGACCATGTTGATCAGCTCGGGATCCTCCTCGGCACCCTGAACCAGGTCGGTCTTCTCGGCGGCCGGGACGCTCAGGTCGAAGGCGCGCGCGAGGTCGGCGTTGAGCTCCTCGACGGTGGGCACCGGCGGGTAGTCGACGGCCGGAGCCGCGGCGGTCGTGGTCGTGCTGGTCTTCGCGGTCGTCTCGGAGGAGCTACCGCCGTCGTCCGAGCTGCAGGCGGACATCGTGAGGGCGGCGGCGAGCGCCACGGTGGCGACGGTGATCTTGCGAAGCTTCAACTTCTCGTCCTTCTCGTTCGGTCGTGCACGATGTGTTCGTCGTGCTCGGTCATCCGGCAGCGGATCGCCCGCAAGAGTACCCGGCGGTAGTAAGAAGACCATGAGGGCGCCGGGAACATGTTTCAGTTCAGGCTCGCGAGCGGGTCGGCGACGGTGAGGTCGGGATCGTCCTCGTCGAGCGTCCGCGCTGGTCCCGGACCCGTGCTGCGTGTCTCGAAGCGGACGGTGACCACGCCGTGGCCCGCGCCCTGCACCCATCCGTGCCCGAATTCGGGATGGCAGACGTCGGCGCCCGGCGTCCACCGGGTGGCCGGCCCGCTCGCCACGACGCGCTCCTCGTCGTCCTCCTCGGCCGGTCCGATCTCCTCGGTCGTCGTCCGGTCGAGTTCGGGGAACAGGGTGTCCTGCGCGATCGCGGACAGACCCGCATAACCCACCCCGACGAGCCGGACGGGGCCGATCTCGAGGGGATCGAGCGCGAGGCGCTGGGCGGCGGCGGTGAGCACCTGCACGTCCTCGGTGGCGTAGGGCAGGGTCGACGACCGGGTGAGCACCGACATGTCGGCCTTGCGCAGCTTGAGCACCACCGTGCGGGCGGCACGCCCGTCCTTGCGCAGGCGTGTGTGCGCGGCGGTCGCGGACGCGGCGATCGCCCGCCGCAGTCCGGGCATCGCGACGATGTCCGTGGGAAAGGTGGTCTCGGCGCTGACCTGTTTCGCCTCGGCGCGTTCGGCGACGGGCCGGTCGTCGAATCCGTTGGCCAGCCGGTGCAATCCCGGTCCGATGGTGCCGCCGAGGATCGACGCGGCCTCGGCGACGGGCAGCGCCGCGAGATCGCCGATGGTCTCGATACCGAGTCGCCGCAACCGGTCCTCGGCCACCGGACCGATCCCCCACAGCTTGCGCACCGGCAGGCTGTGCAGCAACGGAAGCTCGCCTTCGGGCCGGACGACGAGCAGCCCGTCCGGTTTCGCGAGACCGGACCCGATCTTCGCGATCTGCTTACCCGATCCTGCTCCGATGGAGGCGACGAGACCCGTCTTCTCCCTGACGTGTTCGCGTAGCTCCGCACAGAAGCGTTCGACCTCGTCGGCGTCGGCGCCGGCCAGTTCGAGAGGCTCGGCGAACGCCTCGTCGAGCGAGAGGGTCTCGAGAATGGGGATCCGGGCGCGCAGGGTGTCGAAGACGAGTCCGCTCAGTTCGCGGTACAGGATTCCGCGCGGAGGCAGCACGACCGCCGCCGGTCCGACGAGGCGCCGTGCCCGGCTCATCGGCATGGCCGAGCGCGCACCGTAGACGCGAGCCTCGTAGCTCGCGCCGGCCACCACCCCGCGGGCACCGAGCCCACCGACGAGGACCGGCCGGCCCCGCAGGGTCGGCCGGGTCAACTGCTCGGCGGACGCGAAGAACGCGTCGAGATCCAGGTGCAACACCCAGCGCCGACTCACGGAAGCGGGCACGTGTCGAGACTAGTGCGCCGCACCCACACGTCCGGCGGGAGGCCGCAGACCGGTGCTTCCGGAAGGACGCTCGATCCTCCCGGAAGCACCGGCCCGGTCACGCCTTGACGATGGACGCGCGGGTTCCCTCGCCGAGTTCGATCGCCTCGCCCTCGGGGGCACCGAGTTCGAAGGTCGTGGCGAGGATCTCGCCGGCGATCAGATCCCGGTGGCGGGCAGCCCATTCGGCGCGTTCGGCGGGAACCTCGAACCGCACCGAGATGCGGTCGGAGACCTCCAGGCCGAGGTTGCGGCGCGCGTCCTGGAACTCGCGGATGCGGTCCTTGGCCCAGCCCTCGGCCTCGAGTTCCTCGGTGACGGCCGTGTCGAGGACCACCAGGCCGTTGCCACCCGGCAGCGCGGCGGTGGATTCCGGCTCGGCCGCGACCAGACGGCTGGTGTACTCCTCGGGCAGCAGGGCGATGCCGGCCGCGGTGACCGTGCCGTCCTCCGCCTGCGTCCAGTCTCCCGCCTTGACGGCCTTGATGACCGTCTGCACGTCCTTGCCGAGACGCGGACCGGCGGCACGCGCGTTGACGACCACCTCGAACCGGCCGTGGGCCTCGACGTCGTCGGTGGTCACGACCCGCTTGACGTTGACCTCGTCCTTGATGAGATCGACGAACGGATCGAGATGCGACGAACCAGGCGTCGCCACCGTCACCTCGGGCAGCGGCAGCCGCACGCGCAGCTTCTGGGCCTTGCGCAGCGACAGCACGGTCGAGCACACCCCGCGCACCTCGTCCATCGCCGCGACGAGCGCGGGATCCGAGGGCAGGTCGTCGGCCGCCGGCCAGTCCGCCAGGTGCACCGACCGACCACCGGTCAGACCCCGCCAGATCACCTCGGACGCCATCGGCAGCAGCGGCGCGGCCAGGCGCGTGACGACCTCGAGCACCGTGTGGAGGGTGTCGATCGCGTCGGTGTCCTCGTCCCAGAACCGGTTCCGCGAGCGGCGCACGTACCAGTTGGTCAGCGCGTCGCAGAAGGTGCGCAGCTCGTCGCACGCCCCGGCGATGTCTACGGTCTCGAGTGCCTCGGTGATGACGTCGCGGGTCTGCGCGAGCTTGGCGAGGATGTACCGGTCGAGCACGTTTGTCGAATCGGTCCGCCAGGTGCCCGGCTTCGACGCGTACAGCTGGAGGAAGCTCCACGCGTTCCACAGCGGCAGCAGCGCCTGCCGCACGCCCTCGCGAATACCCTGTTCGGTGACGACGAGGTTGCCGCCGCGCAGGATCGGCGAGGACATGAGGAACCAGCGCATCGCGTCGGAACCGTCGCGGGCGAAGACCTCGTTGACGTCGGGATAGTTGCCCTTCGACTTGCTCATCTTGAGGCCGTCATCGCCGAGAACGATGCCGTGGGCGGCAACGCATTTGAAGGCGGGACGGTCGAACAACGCGGTGGCCAGGACGTGAAGCGTGTAGAACCAGCCGCGGGTCTGGCCGTTGTACTCGACGATGAAGTCGCCCGGGTAGTGCGTGTCGAACCAGTCGCGGTTCTCGAAGGGATAGTGCACCTGGGCGAACGGCATCGAGCCGGACTCGAACCAGCAGTCGAGGACCTCGGGGACGCGACGCATGGTCGACTTCCCGGTCGGGTCGTCGGGATTCGGCCGGGTGAGTTCGTCGATCATCGGCCGGTGCAGGTCGGTGGGCCGCACGCCGAAGTCGCGTTCGAGTTCGTCGAGCGAACCGTAGACGTCGACACGCGGGTACTCCGGGTCGTCCGAGATCCATACCGGGATCGGGCTGCCCCAGTAGCGGTTACGGCTGATGTTCCAGTCGCGGGCACCTTCGAGCCACTTGCCGAACTGACCGTCGCGGATGTGCTCGGGCACCCACGTGATCTGCTGGTTGAGCTCGACCATGCGGTCGCGGAAACGGGTGACGGCGACGAACCACGACGGCACCGCCATGTAGATCAACGGCTGACCCGACCGCCACGAGTGCGGGTAGGAGTGCTCGATGGTCTCGTGCCGCACAAGCTTTCCGGCGGCCTTGAGGTCCTTGATGATGGCCGGGTTGGCGTCGAAGACCTGCAGACCCTCGTACGGCGGCACCATCGAGGTGAACTTGCCGCCCGGATCGAGCGGCTGGACGAGCTCGATGCCGTTGCGCTGGCAGTACTCCATGTCCTCTTCACCGAAAGCCGGTGCGAGGTGGACGATTCCGGTGCCGGACTCGGTGGTGACGTAGTCGGCGGCGATCACCCGGTGGGCGTTCTCGCGGCCGGTGAAGAAGTCGAAGGGCGGCTCGTAGGCGAGACCGACGAGGTCGGTGCCGCGGTAACGGCCGAGCACCTCGGGCTCCTCGCCGAGTTCGCGGGCGTAGTGGCCGAGACGATCCTGCGCGAGCAGGTAGGTCTTGTCGTCGGCCCCGCGCACGGCGACATACTCGATCTCGGGGTGCACCGCGATCGCGAGGTTGGACGGCAGGGTCCACGGCGTGGTGGTCCAGATGAGCGCGCACGCGCCGTCGAGTTCGGAGCCGGGGGCGCGCAGCACCATGTCGACGGTGACCGCCGGGTCCTGACGCATCTTGTAGGCGTCGTCGAGACGGGTCTCCTGGTTCGACAGCGGCGTCTGCTCGTACCAACTGTAGGGCAGCACGCGGAAGCCCTGGTAGATCAGGCCCTTCTCGTACAGCGACTTGAACGCCCACATGACCGACTCCATGAAGTCGAGGTCGAGGGTCTTGTAGTCGTTGTCGAAGTCGACCCAGCGTGCCTGGCGGGTGACGTAGTCGCGCCACTCACCGGTATAGCGCAGCACCGACTGCTTGCAGTAGGCGTTGAACTCGGCCACGCCCATCGAGTCGATCTCGGACTTGTCCTTGATGCCGAGCTGCTTCTCCGCCTCGAGCTCGGCGGGCAGGCCGTGGCAGTCCCAGCCGAAGCGACGGTCGACCTTCTTGCCGAGCATGGTCTGGAAACGCGGGACGACGTCCTTGACGTAGCCGGTGAGCAGGTGCCCGTAGTGCGGGAGTCCGTTCGCGAAGGGCGGGCCGTCGTAGAAGACGAACTCGTCGGCGCCGTCGCGGTTGCGCAGCGAGGCCTCGAAGGTGCCGTCGGAGGCCCATTGTGCGAGCACACATTCTTCGAGCGCCGGGAAGTCGACACCCGAATCGCGCGGCAGGTCGTAGTCGACGCGCGGATATCCGGCAGTACTGCCGGCGGTTGCTGCGGTGGGATCCGGTGCAGCGTGGTTCTCGGTCACAGCGTGGCTCCTCCGTGCCTGGATACGTCTCGGCACGGGGACGATCGCCGTGCGCGTGCACGGCCACCGCGGTACCACCCCGCTTGCTCGTCCCGGGGGACGGCCACTCGTTCGGGCTGTGACGGGCCCACCCGTCCGGTTCTACTGGGCGACCGGCAAGGTCGCCGTTCTTCCGGAGGCTCCCCGGTGATGGCCGGATCGACGCCGCCCGCGATCGCGGGATCGAGCTTCACGCTCGGTGATGCATATTGTAGGACGCTTCAGCGATCCGAAGAATTCCGGTCGCCGCGACGCCGGCGCGATGCACGCCGACCGGGACGTCCGCCCGAGGCTCCGGCCTGCCCGACGGAACGGGGATCGGCCCACTCACCTTCGGCCGAACTCCGTCCGCCGAGCGTGCTCGCCAGCAGGAGCACCGCTCCCACGACGCACACCGCGATACAACCCCATGCCCAGAGCACCGAACCGGTCATCAACGCGATCACGAGAAGACCGAATCCGACAGCTGCGAGTACCAGCGTGACGACGAGCACGACGCTCCTCCTCTACCGAGGTACAGCACCAGGCCGTACAGCACCAGCCGGAGAGACCGTCGGTCAGCTGTTGCCCTTCGCGAAGGACGACGATCCGAACGACGACGACGAGTTGGACTGGTTGAACACTTCCTGTCCACCGTCCACCGGAACGGCGGAACCGCGCTGCTCGAGCTCTTCGAGCTGCGACTCCAGATAGGACTTCAGGCGCACCCGGTATTCACGCTCGAACGTCTTGAGCCGCTCGATGCGCTCCTCCAGCACCGAACGCTGCTGGTTGATCGTGGCCATGATCTCGGTGTGCTTCTTCTCCGCGTCCGCCTGCAGCGCGTCGGCCTTCTCCTTGGCCTGACGCAGCTGGGTCTCCGAACGGGTGCGGGCATCGGCGAGCATCGCGTCGGACTTCTGCCGCGCGTCGGCGATCATCGCCTCGCTGCGGGTGCGGGCGTCGGAGACGAGCTGCTCGGAGTTGGTCCGAGCGTTGCGCACGAGCTCCTCGGCCTCGGCCTTGGCGTCGCCTGTGAGGCGGTCGGCCATCTCCTGCGCGAGCCCGAGGACCTTGGCGGCCTGCATGCTCGCGTCGCCGCTCGACGGCGCAGCGGCGACCGGGACGGGTGCCGGAGCCGGCGCCGGGGCGGGTTCCGGCTTGGGTGTCTCGACGACACGCGCGGGTTCGGGTTTGGACGGGGCCGCCGGCGCGGACGACGACGCGCTGCGCGGCGCCTTCTTGGCTTCGGCAAGCTCCTGGTCGAGTTCGGCGACCCGCTGACGCAGGTCGGCGTTCTCCTCGATGAGGTTCGTCAACTCCTGCTCGACGAGATCGAGGAAGGCGTCGACCTCGTCCTCGTTGTAACCACGCTTCCCGATCGGAGGCTTGCTGAACGCGACATTGTGCACATCAGCTGGTGTCAGCGGCATGGAAGGATCCCTTCACGCGTCGAGTAAGCGGTCAAGCAGGCGTTCTGAGTAATCGACAGTGCGTTACGCGTATCAAAACCCACTGTATATGGCACTCCATTGTGGCACACGGCAGCTCCGGGACGGCTCGACCCGACGTCCGACGCAGGCATCATGCTGCGCCGCCCCTGGGCAGGAATGCCATGAGGAAATACACGATGAACAGCAAGACCATGATGGACAGATCGAGCCGTACACCACCGAGATTGAGCGGCGGAATCAGTCTCCGCAGCAGCTTCACCGGCGGATCCGTGACCGTGAAGATCGCCTCGAGAACGACGACCACGAAGCCGGACGGCTTCCACTCCCGCGCGAAGGTTCTGATGAACTCGACGATGATCCGTCCGATCAGCAGAAGCCAGAAGATGAACAGCAGGAACCACAGCACCTCGAAAACGGCCACCTGCCCACAATGCCCGACGATGACGGGTCGATCAAAACCGAAACGCCCGGCCTGCAGTGATCTGCATCATGGCCGGGCGTGTCGGAACGCTCGAGGGACGGCGACGGGCATGCCGCGACGGACGTGCCGGGTGCACGCCCGCGCAGCGCGCGTCGACTACTGCTGGTTGTAGAAGCCGGTCTCGGCGATACGCCGCCGTTCCTCGGCGGAGACGTCGATGTCGGCGGGCGAGAGCAGGAAGACCTTCGTGGCCACCTTGTCGAACGAACCGCGCAGCGCGAAGGCGAGCCCGGCCGCGAAGTCGACGAGTCGCTTGGCGTCGGCGTTGCTCATCTCGACGAGGTCCATGATGACCGGCGTTCCGTCGCGGAAACGCTCACCGATCGTGCGCGCCTCGCTGTAGTCGCGGGGGCGCAACGTGGTGATCTTGGACAACGGACCTCCCTCGTCGAAGAGCGCACCACGCCGGGGCTCGGCGCGCTCGAGCCGGCTCTCCGCCGTCAGTGGTGCACGGCTGGGAACCGCGCGGGCCGGGGTGGGCGCCGGACGGGGACTGCGAGCGGTGATGGGTTCGACCCGCGGACGCGGTGCCGGCTCGTACCGGTCGAACTCGTCGTGCTCGAACTCGCGAACCGGTTCCTCGCGGTGCGACGGGGCGTACTCGTCGCGATGCGACGGCGCGTAGCCGCCATAAGTGGCCTCGCCGTAGTCGCGATCACGGTCGCGGCGGCCACTCGCCGGATCGTCGAGGTACTCGTCCTCGTAATCCTCGAGCGGCACCATCCCGAAGTACGCCTTGAACTTGTGGAGTGTGCTCATCGATCGCCTTTCCCTCGCGCGGCGGATGTCATTCAGGCTAACGGTCGATACCCCAAGACCGCCGTTCCGACACGCACGCACGTCGAACCCCATCGAACCGCGTGCTCGAGGTCACCCGACATGCCCGCGGACAGCTCCACCGCCGCCGGGTGGTCCTGCAGCAACCGTGCATGCATGGCGTGAAGCTGCTCGAATGCCCGCTCGGGCTCCCACCCGAGCGGCGGCACTCCCATCAAGCCTCCGAGTTCGAGGACCTCGGACGCGGCGACCGCCTCGGCGAGGGCGGGAAGATCCTCGGCGACCACGCCGCCGCGCTCCCGGTCGCCGTCGAGGCTGACCTGCAGCAGTGCCCGCAGCGGTACGGTGCGTTCGCCGGTGTCGAGGGCGGCCCGCGCCCCCTTCTCGAAGGCCTGCACGAGACGGAGACTGTCGACCGAGTGCACCGTGTGCGCCCAACGGGCGACGGCACGGGCCTTGTTGCGCTGCACCCGACCGATCATGTGCCACTCGACCGGCGCGTCGACGCTCTCCCGGAACACGGCGATCTTCGCGCTCGCCTCCTGCTCGCGGGACTCGCCGAAGCGTTCGCATCCCAGCTCGTGGAGGAGCACGGCGTCGGAGGCGGGAAAGAACTTGGTGACAGTCAGCAACGCGACGTCCGACGGATCGCGTCCGGCGGCGCGCGCCGCGGCGTCGAGCCGCTCGCGTACGGCGGCGAGACGTCCGGCGAGTTCGTCGCGCCGCTCCTCGGAGGTGGGGGGGCTCACGCCGTTCCCTCCTCGCCGGCCTCCTCGAGCCAGACGACCGAGGCGAACCGCCCCGTGGGTGCCGAACGCCGGTGGCTGAACAGCGAGGTGTCCTCGATCGTGCAGCGCGGATCCTCCACCACGGCGGTCACGCCGTGATCGGCGAGCTGGCGGCGCAGTCCGGCACGCAGGTCGAGTCCGGGAGTACCGCGGTTCGTGCGGGTCGCGCTGCCGGGCAGGTGTGCCTCGACATCGGCCCTCATCGCCGCGGGCACCTCGTACTGCCGGCCACTCGCGGCCGGTCCGAGCAGCGCACCGATGCGATCGGGGCGGGCGCCGAGATCGACCATGACGTCGAGCACGCGCGGGAGGATCCCGATGCGCGCCCCCACCCGGCCGGCGTGCACCGCGGCGACCACCCCGGCCACCTCGTCGGACAGCAGGATCGACACGCAGTCGGCGCTGAGGGTCACGAGCGCGAGCCCGGTCTCGCGGGTGACGAGCGCATCGGTGGCGGGAACGGGTTCGGACACCGGCGCGTCGACCACGGTGACGTTGCGGCTGTGGATCTGTTCCATCCAGACGAACCGCTCGGGCGGCAACCCGATGACGGACGCGAGCCGCCGCCGGTTGGCAGCGACTGCGGCCGGGTCGTCACCGACGTGATCGGCGAGGTTGAAACTGTCGTACGGAGCTGCGGACACCCCGCCGGCTCGTGTGGTCACGACCCGGCGGGCGCGCAGCAGGCGGTGCGGAGCCGTCAACGGCGCATGAAGATCGGCACGTCGACGTCGTCGTCACCGTCGTCGTCGATGTCCACGCTGCGGGGTGCGTTGCCGCCTCCGGCCGGCGGCTGGCTGCCGACGGGGGGCTGCTCGCGCACGGGGGTGGTTTCGACGGTCTCGCGCTCGGGACGGCCGAGTTCGCCGGCGCGCGCGACGCCGATTGCACCGGGCCGACCGGCCGGCTGCTGCTGCTGCTGCGGAGGCTGCTGTTGCGCCTGCCCCTGCTGCTGCTGGCCGACCTCGACGGGACGGCGGGCAGGCGTTCCGCCCTCGAAGCCCGCGGCGATGACGGTCACGCGGACCTCGTCGCCGAGCGAGTCGTCGATGACCGTGCCGAAGATGATGTTGGCGTCGATGTGCGCGGCCTCCTGCACGAGCGAGGCAGCCTCGTTGATCTCGAACAGGCCGAGATCGGATCCGCCGGCGATCGACAGCAGCACGCCGCGCGCGCCTTCCATCGACGCCTCGAGCAGCGGCGAGTTGATAGCGGCCTCCGCGGCCTTGATCGCACGCCCCTCGCCGCGCGACGAGCCGATGCCCATCAACGCGGAGCCGGCACCCGACATGACGCCCTTCACGTCGGCGAAGTCGACGTTGATCAGACCCGGTGTGGTGATGAGGTCGGTGATGCCCTGGACACCATTGAGGAGCACCTCGTCGGCGGAGCGGAAGGCGTCCATGAGACTGACGGCGGCGTCGCCGAGCTGGAGGAGCCGGTCGTTGGGGATGACGATGAGCGTGTCGCAGGACTCGCGCAGCGTCTGGATGCCGGTGTCGGCCTGACTGCCGCGGCGCTTGCCCTCGAACGAGAACGGACGCGTGACGACACCGACGGTGAGCGCGCCGAGCTTGCGGGCGATGCTCGCGACGACGGGAGCGCCGCCGGTACCGGTTCCACCACCCTCGCCTGCGGTCACGAAGACCATGTCGGCGCCCTTGAGTACTTCTTCGATCTCGTCCTTGTGATCCTCGGCGGCCTTGCGGCCGACCTCCGGGTCTGCGCCGGCGCCGAGTCCGCGGGTCAGTTCGCGGCCGACGTCGAGCTTGACGTCGGCATCCGACATGAGCAGGGCTTGCGCGTCGGTGTTGACGGCAATGAACTCGACTCCCTTGAGTCCCTGCTCGATCATGCGGTTGACCGCGTTCACGCCGCCACCGCCGATACCGACGACCTTGATTACGGCGAGGTAGTTGTGCGGGGGCGTCATGTGCTCTCGCCTTCCTGAAGTTCCGGGTGGTGCATGGTGTCCGGGTGGTGCTGGGTCTGGGTCTGACTCGATGTCGGTCACGTCCGCCGGTCGGGCGGACGGCTCCGCAGCGCGCTGCCCCGACAAACCCTCAACCACAGCTTGAAGGTTATGTCAAGTAACGCGACTGTCCGAAACGCTATGGCACGGGTACCGAGATTAGCCAGTAGACGCGCCGGACACGCCGGACGAATTTCGTCGATCCCTCACCTCACCGTCGGCAGGTCGGGACTCGCCACGTCGAATCGCTCCCCCGGCTGTGTCAGCAGCGGGCCGACGACCGCCGCCTTCCGCTCGGAACGATCGGTTCCACCCCACACCACGACACGCCCGTCGGTGAGGACGATCGAGATGTCGGACGGGGAGGGCGCTTCGACCGTCTCCACCTGCACGCGCAGGTCGGGCGGTAACTTGTCGAGCACCTCCACGGCGGCGCGGGTCGCGGGATCGCCGGTGCCCGGCGTCGGAGTGACGAGACGGGGAGTGAACATCGGAGGCGGCTCGACCGCGAAGTCCACTCCCTCGATGTCGACAGAGTGGGTGCCGTCGGGGGCGTCGAAGAAGACCATCGCCTCGCGCTCGGTCACTGTCACCCGGACGGTGGAGGGATAGACCCGCTGGACCCGGGCCGACGCCGCACGCGGAATCGTCGCGACCCGCTGGGCCGCCGCGGCCGTGTCGACCCGGAGCAGCGGCGTGCCCTCGGCGACCGCGAGCGCGTCGACCACCTCGTCGTAGGTGACGACCTCGATCCCGTCCACCTCGATCACCCGCACGGACAGCAACGGCGACAGCCACGCCACCGCGATGGCGCCGAGGAACACCGCGACGACAGCCGCCCCTAGCAGTACCGTCCGCAGGCGCACCGACCGCCCGGACGGGCGGCGGGCAGTGCTGCGTTCGCGGGCTTCATCGGGCTCACGCGGTTCGCGTGACGGTCGTCCGCGACGGCGGCGCGACGAGACGGCGGCGGGCGTCACGAGCTGATCGGTCCCGGTCCGGAACCGCCGGGTGCGCGGAATCCGCCGGGCTCGGGAGCCGCCCCGGCCGGACGGAAGCGACCCGGTTTGCTGTGGAGCGCGTCGAGGATCTGCCGGCCCAGCATCGTGACGTCACCGGCACCCATCGTGATCACGACATCACCCGGCCGGGTCAGACGCGCGACCTGCCGCGGCACCGCGGACAGATTCGGCTGGTAGTGCACAGGCTTGCTCACCGCCCGCGCGACCAGCGCACCGCTCACACCCGGGATCGGTTCCTCCCGGGCGCCGTAGACGTCGAGCACCACGACCTCGTCGGCGAGGTCGAGAGCCTGCCCGAACTCGGTGGCGAACGCCTCGGTGCGCGAGTAGAGATGCGGCTGGAAGACGACGATCACGCGGGGCCGTTCGGTGCCCGTCTCGGTGTAGCGCAGCGGCTCTCCCGCCACGAGTTCGGCCGCGGCCGCAAGGACCGCGCGGACCTCGGTGGGATGGTGGGCGTAGTCGTCGAACACCCGCACACCGTGTTCGCGGCCGGTGTACTGGAACCGCCGGTGCACACCACCGAAACCGGCGAGGCCTTCCATCGCCTCGTCGACCTGCGCTCCGGCTTCGAGCGCGGCGAGCAGCGCGGCGAGAGCATTGAGCGCCATGTGCCGGCCGGGGACGGACAGTCGCACGGTGCGCGGCGAATCCTCACCCGCGAGGTGGAACTCGGCGACGCCGCCGACATCCTTGGCCTCCCAGCCGAGCAGCCGCACCCCGACGGGAACGCCGCGGTGGTCGCCCACGGTGCCGATGACGTCGGCGGTGCCGTAACCCTGCACCCGCAGGTCGTCGCGGCCGAGGGCGACGACGCGCTCGGCGAGGGCCGCCGAGCCGGGGTCGTCGAGGCAGACGACGAGCAGGCCGCCGGGGGCGATGCGGGCGACGAACTCGTCGAAGACCGCCGTGTACGCCTCCGGCGTGCCGAAGTAGTCGAGGTGATCGGCCTCGATGTTCGTGACGATCACGGTGTTCGGGTCGTACTGCAGCAGCGAGCCGTCGCTCTCGTCGGCTTCGGCGACGAAGACGTCCCCGCTGCCGTGGTGGGCGTTGGTCCCGGATTCGTTGAGTTCACCGCCCACCGCGAAGGACGGATCGAGGCCGCAGTGCTGCAGCGCGACGACGAGCATCGACGTCGTGGAGGTCTTGCCGTGGGTGCCGGAGACCAGGAAGGTGCGGTTCCCTCGCATCAGCGAGGCGAGGACCGCGGGTCGCAACAGGATCGGGATGCCCCGCTCGCGGGCGGCGACCAGTTCGGGATTGTCCTTCGGGATAGCCGCGAACGTTGTGACCAGGGCGGTAGGACCACCCTCCAGCAGGTCGAGAGCCTCGGCGGCGTGGCCGATGCGGACCTGCGCGCCGCGGGCCCGCAGCGCGAGCACACCGCGGCTCTCCTTCGCGTCGGAACCCGATACCTGTCCCCCACGGGCGAGCAGGATCCGGGCGATGCCCGACATCCCGGCACCGCCGATACCGACCATGTGCACCCGCTCGAGTTCGGCGGGTAACTGCGCACTCATCGTTCACTCCTGTTCGGTTCCACTCCGGCAACCTCGAGCACTATGCGCGCCATCTCGTCTGCGGCGCTGCGGTGACCAGCGGCCGCGGCGCTGCGCCCCATCTCCACGAGTCTCCGCTCGTCGCCGAGCAGCGACACCACTTCCGTGGCGACATAGTCCGAAGTCAGGTCGCCGTCGGCGACGATCCTGCCACCGCCGGCCTCGACGACGGGGCGGGCGTTGAGCTCCTGTTCACCATTCCCGTGCGGGAGCGGCACGTACACGGCGGGCAGACCCACCGCCGAGACCTCCGCGACCGTCATGGCCCCGGACCGGCAGACCACCGCATCGGCGGCGGAGTACGCGAGGTCCATCCGTTCGAGATAGGGCACGGTGACGTACGGGGCGCGGGCGTGACCGACATGGGCGGGGATGTCCACGGTGTTCTTCGGTCCGTGCGCGTGCAGCACCGCGATGCCGGCCTCCGCGAGTGCCGAGGACGCGCCGGACACGGCCTCGTTCAGCGAGCGTGCACCCTGCGACCCACCGAAGACGAGCAGCACGGGTACGTCGTCGGGCAGACCGAAGTGCCGGCGTGCCTCCGCGCGCAGCCCGGCGCGGTCGAGACCGGTGATCGACGAGCGGACCGGGATCCCCACGATCTGCGCGTCACCGCGCCGGACGATTCCCGAGCGCGGGACGGCGGCGAGCACGCGCTCGGCCCGCAGGGCACCGATGCGATTGGCGATGCCCGCACTGGCATTGGCCTCGTGGACGACGACCGGGATGCGCCGGCGTCGACGCAGCGGACCGGCTCCGGCCGCGAGATAGGCGGGCAACGCGACGTACCCGCCGAAACCGACGACGACGTCGGCGCCGACCTCGTCGAGGATCTGCCTGGTACGGCGCACCGACGAGACCACCCGGCCGGGAAGTCTCAGCAGGTCCACCGTCGGCTTGCGGGGCAGCGGCACCGGCGGGATGAGTTCGAGGGGATATCCGCGGCGCGGCACCAGCGTCGTCTCGAGTCCCCGTTCGGTGCCGATCGCGGTGATCCGCGCGTCAGGCACGAGTGCGCGAACGGCGTCGGCCACCGCGAGTGCCGGTTCGATATGACCGGCCGTGCCGCCTCCGGCCACCACCACCGACAGTGCCGGCCTCTCCCCACTCACCTACGGTTCCCTCTCTCTCCGCTTCGTCCGTTCGATCCGCGTGTCGTGCGGTTCGTCTGCTGCCGGCCGCGAGCCGGTTCGCGTGCAGGTTGTGCACGCCGGGCCCGGCCGGTCCCCTCCCGGGGTTCAGTCCGGCCTGCCGATGTCCGGCGGTCCGTCGCGGCTCCCCGTTGCCGCTCGTTCGGTGCGGGGGACTGCCGCTTGCGCGATCCCCCACCTTTCGACGCGGGGCGGGCACTGCGCTCGGGCGCCGCGGCCCGCGCTCGCGGCTGTCGTGCTGCGACCGTACGCGCCGCCGAGGAGCGACCGGCCCGGTAGGCCTCCGGCTTGCGCAGGCGCAGCAGCCGCGCGAACCGGCCGTCCTGACCCGCGTGCAGCGCGGCGATGGCCTCGGGTTCGTGTCTGGCTGCGTTGGCGATCAGGCCGAACATCAGCAGGGTGGTGGCCGTCGAGGTACCACCGGCCGACACGAGCGGCAACTGCAGGCCGGTCACGGGCAGCAGTCCCACGACGTAGCCGATGTTGATGAAGGCCTGGCCGATGATCCACGTCGTCGCCGTCGCAGTGAACAGGCGCAGGAAGGGGTCGGCCGAGCGCATCGCGATCCGCAGTCCGACATAGGCGAACAGACCGAACAGGCCGATGACGGCCACTCCACCGAGGAAGCCCAGTTCCTCACCGATGATCGCGAAGATGAAGTCGTTGTGGGCGTTGGGCAGATAACTCCACTTCGCGCGGCTCTGACCGAGCCCGCGACCCCACAGGCCGCCGTCCGCGAGGGAGAACTTCGCCTGTCGCGCCTGGTAACCGGCACCCTGCGGGTCGTCGCCGGGGTTGAAGAAGGCCCGCACACGCTGCGAGCGATAGCCGGCCGTCAAGGCCAGGATCACCGCGAGTGTGGCGGCCGTGCCGACGATCCCGAGGAACACCTTGAGCGGCAGTCCCGCGAACCACAACAGGGCGATCACGATGATCACGATCGAGACGGTGGTGCCGAGGTCGGGCTGGAGCACGATCAGGCCGGTCACGAGCAGGGCGGCCGGGACGAGCGGGACGAGCATCTCGCGCAGCGTCGAGTTCTCCCCACGCCGGGAGGCGAGCAGGTGCGCACCCCACACGGCAAGGGTGATCTTGGCGATCTCCGCCGGCTGCAACGAGATACCGGCGATGACGAACCACCCCCGGGTGCCCTGCGAGACCGTACCGATGCCCGGTATGAGCACGAGCACGAGCAGCACGACCGAGAACGCGAACGCCGGGAAGGCGAAGCGTCGCATCACCCGGACCGGGATCTGCAGCGCGATGTAGAAGATCACCATGCCCAGGACGGCGAAGATCGCCTGGGAGGTGAACAATCCGTAGGCCGATCCCGCCGCGGCCACCGCGCCGACGCTCGACGACGACAGCACCATGACGAGGCCGAGCACGGTGAGCAGGACGGCGATCGTCACCACGAGATGGAAGGACGCGAGCGGTCGCGCCATCCAGGCCCCGAACCGGCCGCGTACTCCGACCACCGGCTCGTCGGTGTTCGCCCCTGCTCGGGTCGCTCCTGCCCGAGGGGTCACGGTTGCGTCCCGCCCCCGCGGAGTTCCTCGACCGCGGACGCGAAACTCCGGCCGCGCTCCGCGTAATCGGCGAACATGTCGAGCGATGCCGCGGCCGGGGCGAGCAGCACCGTCTCCCCCGGCGAGGCGAGTGCGGCCGCCTCCCGGACCACCACGCGCATCGCGGCAGGACCGTCGGCGCCCCGTGCCACGGCCCTCCTCACCGAAGACGTGTCGGTCTCGCTCGTCGCATCGGTCATCGCTTCATCGTCGCCCGTGTCCACGACGACGACCGGGACCTGCGGGGCGTGTCGCGCCAGCGCGTCGGCGATGTCGCCGGCGTCGCGGCCGAGCAGCACGGCTCCGGACAGTCGCGGCGCAACCTCGGCGACCAGGTCGTCCACGCGGGCGCCCTTGAGCAGACCACCGGCGATCCACACCACGCGGTCGCGGGCGAGCAGCGAACTACGGGCCGCGTGCGGATTGGTCGCCTTCGAATCGTCGATGTACTCGACGCCGTCGACCTGCCCGACCGGCGCGGCGCGGTGCGGACCGACGCGGTGCCGTCGCAGGCCGTCGTGCACCGCCGAGGCGGGCACGTCGATGGCCCGGGCGAGGGCTGCGGCCGCGAGTGCGTCGGACAGTCCGGCGGGGCCGGGCGGCGTCACGTCGTCCACCCGGGCGAGCACGGCGGAATCGGCGAACGCCCGGTCGACGAGCAGTTCGCCGCTGATCCCGAGTTCGCCTTCCTGGGGATAGCCCAGGGTGAAGCCCACGGTGACCACGGCACGGGACCGGTCGCCGAGACCACCGGCGATCGGGTCGTCGAGACCGATGACCCCGACGGCGCCGGTGAGCGCACCGAGTTTGGCCTCGATGTAGTTCTCGATGCCGCCGTGCCAGTCGAGATGGTCCTCGGCGATGTTGAGCACGACGCCGGCCTCGGGCCGAACCGAGGGCGCCCAGTGCAGCTGGAAGGACGACAACTCGACGGCGAGTACGTCGGCCCGCGGTTCGTCGCGGCGCAGGGCGTCGAGCACGGGAAGACCGATGTTGCCGCACGCGACGCTGCCGAGGCCGGAGGCCTCGAGGATCGCGTGCAGCATCATGGTCGTAGTGGTCTTGCCGTTCGTCCCGGTGACGGCCAGCCACCGACGGGCCGGTCCGTAGACCTCGGCGCGGTCGATGCGCCAGGACAGTTCGATGTCGCCCCAGATGGGGATCGCCGCGCCGGCCGCGCGCGAGAGCAGCGGGGCGTCGGGCGGGAATCCGGGACTCGTGACCACCAGGGCGAACTCGCGCAGCGCAGCGGGGTCGTCGACGAGACTGTCGAGGTCGACCGTCCGGGCGCCGAGCGCCGCGCACTCGGCCAGTGCCCGCTCGTTGCGGTCGGTGACGGTGACGTGGGCGCCGAGATCGGTAAGGGGTTCGATCGTCGCGCGGCCGGACACCCCTGCCCCGGCGACGAGCACCGCCCGTCCTCTGAGCCGTTCGAGTTCGTCGTTCACGGTCAGTCCCCGATCGCCGCGAGGTATTCGCTGTAGAAGAGGGCCAGACCGATCGCCGAGGCGATGGCGGCGAGCAACCAGAACCGGATGATCACCGTGGTCTCGGCCCATCCGCCGAGTTCGAAGTGATGGTGGAAAGGTGCCATCCGGAACACCCGCCTGCGGCTGGACCGGAAGACCGCGACCTGGATGACCACCGAGGCGGCCTCCGCGACGAACAGCGCGCCGATGACCACCATGAGCAGCTCGGTGCGGGTCGTGATGGACAGACCGGCCAGCATGCCGCCGAGGGCGAGCGAGCCCGTGTCGCCCATGAAGATCTTGGCCGGTGCGGCGTTCCACCACAGGAAGCCGATGCAGGCGGCGGCGCCGGCGGCGCACAGCAACGCGAGATCGAGCGGATCACGGACGTCGTAGCACCCGGCGGTCGGCTCCACGGCGCACGCGTTGCGGTACTGCCAGAAGGTGATGATGACGTAGGCGCCGAGCACCAGCGCCATCGAACCCGCAGCGAGACCGTCGAGACCGTCGGTGAGGTTCACCGCGTTCGACCATGCGCTGACCAGCAGATAGACGAACAGGATGAACACGATCGAGCCCATCGAGACCGTGGCGATATCGCGCACGTAGGACAGATCGGTGCTGGCCGGGGTGAGACCGTCCGCATTGCGGAACTGCAGCGCGAGGATGCCGAAGCCCACCGCGACGACCAGCTGGCCGACCAGCTTGGCCGTCTTGTTCAGACCGAGATTGCGCTGCTTGCGAATCTTGATGAAGTCGTCGAGGAAGCCGACGCCGCCGAGCGCCGTCGTCAGGCCGAGCACGAGCAGACCCGAGGCCGTGGGACCTTCCGCGTCGTATCCCGTACCGATGAGATGCGACCCCCAGTAACCGGCCCACAGACCGGCGAGGATCGCGACGCCGCCCATGGTGGGGGTGCCGCGCTTGGACTGGTGGCTCTGCGGGCCCTCGACCCGGATCTCCTGCCCGAAGCCCTGCCGGGAGAACATCTTGATCAGGAGGGGGGTGAGCAGGATCGAGACTGCGAGCGCGATGCCCGCCGCGAACAGGATCTGTCTCACCGGGCGTCCTCCGTCCCCACAGCAGCGTCGTTGTCTCCGGCACCGGGGTCGTCCGCGAGGACGGCCTCGGCGACGGTCCACAGTCCCACGGACTGCGATGCCTTCACGAGCACGATGTCGCCCGGTTGCAGTTCGTCGCGCAACAACGCGATCGCGGCGTCGGCATCGGGTACGTGGCTCGCTTCCTCACCCCACGATCCTTCCATCACGGCGCCCTGGAACAGACCCCGGACCGGCCGCGTGGCACCGACGGCGATGATGCGGGTGACGTCGAGGCGCACGGCGAGGCGTCCGATGGCGTCGTGGGCGACGACGGCGTCGTCCCCGAGCTCGGCCATCTCCCCCAGCACCGCGAAGGTGCGCCGGCGATCCGGACCGGACCGCGCCATGGTGACCAGGGCCTTCACGGCTGCGCGCATGGAATCGGGATTGGCGTTGTAGGCGTCGTCGATGACGGTCACCCCGTCGGATCGGGTCTGCACCGCCATGCGGTGCGCCGAGACGGGACCCGCCGTCGCGAGCGCCTCGGCGGCCTGCTCGACCGTCGCACCGCACTCCACGGCGACGGCGATCGCCGACAAAGCGTTGCCGATCTGGTGTTCGCCGTGCACGGCGAGCCGCACGGGCACGCGCCGCTCCTGTCCGTCGGCGCCGGGGACGACGGCGGTGAAGGAGGCACGCGCCTGGTCGTCGAGGTGGATGTCCTCGGCGCGATAGGCGGCACCGGACCCGGTCCCGACGGTCACCACACGACCGGTGGTGCGGGTCGCCATCTTCGACACGAGGGTGTCGTCGGCGTTGAGGATCGCCACTCCCCCCTCGGCGGCGCTGGGCAGCGCCTCGACGAGTTCGCCCTTCGTCTCGGCGATGACCTCCTGCGAGCCGAACTCGCCGAGGTGTGCGGTACCGACGTTGAGCACGACGCCGATCCGCGGCGGGGCGATGCGGGCCAGGGCCGCGATGTGCCCGGGGCCGCGTGCCGACTTCTCGAGGACGAGGAAGCGAGTGGATGCGGTGGCGCGCAGGGCGGTCCACGGGTGGCCGAGTTCGTTGTTGAACGATCCGGGCGGGGCGACGACCTCACCGAGCGGCGCGAGCACGGCGGCGATCATGTCCTTCGTGGACGTCTTGCCCGCCGAACCGGTGACACCGACGACGGTGAGGCCGGCGCCGGTGAGCGTGTCCACCACGGTGCGGGCGAGCTTCGCGAGGCCGGCGAGCACGGCCGCGCCGGATCCGTCGCTGTCGTGTTCGAGCGCGAGGGCGTTGGTCTCGGTCGGCAGAATCGGCGGCACGACGATCGCGGGCACACCCACCGGCCGTGCGGCCAGGACCGCCACCGCACCGGCGGCGACGGCGGCCGCGGCGTGATCGTGGCCGTCCGAGCGCGCACCGGGCAACGCCAGGAACAGGCCACCGGGACCGATCCGTCGCGAGTCGAACTCGACGGAACCGGTCACCTCGGCGGACGGATCGTCGACGTCGTGCAGGGTGCCCCCGACGACCTCCGCGATCCGAGCCAGTGTCATCGGGATCATGCCTTGCCTCCGTGATGCGAACCGCCCGCAGCAGGCGGATGGTCACCGTCGGGTCCTGCGGTCCGGTACTTGTCGAGAGCTGCGCCGAGGACCTCGCGGTCGTCGAAGGGGTGCTTCACTCCGTCGATCTCCTGCCCCGTCTCGTGGCCCTTGCCGGCGACGAGGACGACGTCGCCCGGGCGGGCCCACGCGACCGCGGCGTCGATCGCCGCGGCGCGATCGCCGATCTCGAGGATCTCGCCGCGTTCGGCCGCCGGGACGGAGTGTGCACCGTCGAGGACGGCCGCGCGGATGGCGGCGGGGCTCTCGGTTCGTGGGTTGTCGTCGGTCACGACCACCAGATCGGCGGCCCGCGCCGCGACCTCGCCCATGATCGGCCGCTTCGTCCGGTCGCGGTCGCCGCCCGCACCGACGACGACGGCGATGCGTCCCTCGGTCGCGGCGCGCAGGGTTCCGATGACCGCTTCGAGCGCCGCGGGCTTGTGGGCGTAGTCGACGACGGCGAGGAAGTCCTGACCGCGCTCGACCCGTTCGACCCGGCCGGGCACCGCGACATCGGCGATACCGCGGATCGCGGCGTCGATGTCGGCGCCCACCTCGGCGCAAAGCGCTACAGCGAGAGCGGCGTTGGTGACGTTGTAGCGGCCCGGCAGGCCGACGGTGGCGCGGCGGGCGATCCCGTCCGGACCGGTCAGGGTGAACTGCTGCACTCCCGTCTCTTCGGGGACCTCGTCGGTGACCGTCCAATCGGCCGCGGCGCCGGCAGCGTCACCGTCGCCACCTGTGGTGACCGTGCGGACTGCGGTCGCGTCGTCGCGGCCCGCGCGCGCGACCTCGGCCATGCGACGTCCCCACACGTCGTCGGTGCACACCACCGCGCGGCGGGCCCGGACCGGCGAGTCCTCGGCGAACAGCCGGGCCTTCGCGCCGAAGTAGTCGTCGAGGTCCTTGTGGAAGTCGAGATGGTCCTGGGACAGGTTGGTGAACCCGCCGACGGCGAACTCGGTGGCGTCCACGCGACCGAGCGCGAGGGCATGGCTGGAAACCTCCATCACGACCGTGTCGACACCGCGTTCGCGCATGACGGCGAACAGGGCGTGCAGCTGCGGCGCCTCGGGTGTCGTGAGGGTGCTCGGCACGCGAATGCCTTCGATCCGGGTCTCCACGGTCCCGACGAGACCGACGACGCGTCCGGCCGCGACGAGGCCTGCCTCGACGAGATAGGACGTCGTGGTCTTACCGGACGTGCCCGTGATGCCGATGACCTGCATGCTCCGGGAGGGGTGTCCGTAGACGGTGGCCGACGCCGCCCCCAGCGCGACACGCGGTTCGGGATGGACGAGGACCGCGACCGAATCGGAGGTGGCCTCGGCGACGAGGTCGCGACCGGCCTCGTCGGTCAGCACGGCGACCGCTCCGCGTTCGAGCGCGGTGCCCGCGTAGGAGGCGCCGTGGGCGCGCGCGCCGGGCAGCGCGGCGAAGACGTCGCCGGGGCGGATGCCCTGGGCGCGCAGGTCGATGCCGGTGATCGCGGCCGCGCGGGCCGCATCCTCTCCGGCGGCTGCATTGACGATCTCGACGCGCGCCCCGATGGCGTCGGCGAGAACCGAGATCTGCGTCATCGGTGGGTGCTCGGGTCTCCGCCCCTCCTCCGGAGGAGCCGGATCCGGACTCGATGGCACAGGCACCAGTTTCCTCTCGCTTCGCTGCAGCTCGTCTGCAGGCACTCCGACGGATGTTTCCGGGTTCGTTCCCGATCCGCTCTCGGCGACGACCGTCGTGTCACGTTACCGACCTGTCAGCCTACCGAGGCGCCACGGTCACCTCGTCAGTCGACCTGGAGGATCAACTTGCTCTCCGGTTCGGCCGACAGCGGCACGCCGTCGCGCTGCAGCAACCACGACGCGATGTTGCGGAACAGCGGCGCGGCCGATTGGCCCCCGCTGCCGTCGGAGCTGCGGGTCGGGGCGTCGAGCATGATGCCCACGACATAGCGCGGATCGTCGGACGGAGCGATGCCGGCGAAGGTGATCCAGTAGTCGGAGTTCGAGTAACACTTGCAGTTCTGGTCGATCTGCTGGGCGGTACCCGTCTTGCCCGAGATCTGATAGCCCTCGATGGCGGCGCCCGCACCGGTGCCCTGCTGGTTGCCGGTATCGGACTGGACGACGGAACGGAACATGTCGCGCACCGTCGCGGCGGTCTGCGGGCTCACCACCCGCACCGGATCGGGACGGGGCGTCTCGGTGCGCGTGCCGTCCGGCGCGATGGTCGCGCGCACGACCCGCGGCGGGACACGTTCCCCGTCGTTCGCGATGGTCTGGTAGATCGCGGTCATCTGCAGCAGGGTCATCGACAGACCCTGGCCGATGGGCAGGTTCGCGAAGGTGCCACCCGACCACTGCTCACGGCTGGGCAGCAGACCCGCGGATTCGCCGGGCAGGCCGACATCGGTGCGCTGGCCGAGACCGAACAGTCGCAGCATCTCGGCGAAGCGGTCCTCACCGATCCGCTCGGCGAGCATGAGCGTGCCGACGTTCGACGACTTCCCGAACACACCCGTCGTGGTATACGGCACGACCCCGTGATCCCAGGCGTCCTTGACGGTCGCGCCGGCCATGGTGATCGTGCCGGGGACCTGCAGGACCTCGTCGGGGCGGGTCAGACCGTCCTCGATCGCCGCGGCCGCGGTGATGATCTTGTTCACGGACCCGGGTTCGAACGGCGAACTGACCGCGAGGTTGCCCTGTTCGGCGTCGGGCGGGTTGTTCGCGACACCGATCGACGGGTCGAAGGTGCTGTCGTTCGACATGGCGAGCACTTCGCCGGTGTGCGCGTCGAGCACCACAGCGGAGGCGTTCTTCGCCCCGGACAGGTCCTTCGCGCGCTGGACCTCCTGCTGCACGTGGTACTGCAGGTCGTTGTCGATCGTGAGCTCGACGGAGGAACCGTCGACGGCGGGCTGACGGTCGCGCCAGCTGCCCGGGATGACGGCGCCGTCGGATCCACGGTCGTAGGTGGACGAACCGTCGGTACCCGCCAGCACGGCGTCCATCGACGCTTCGAGCCCGATCAGGCCGTGTCCGTCCCAGCCGGTCGCGCCGACGAGATTGGCGGCGAGCGATCCGCCCGGATACAGACGGATGTCCTGACGCTCGGTGCCGACCTTGTCGTACTCGTCGACGATCTCCGCCGCGACCCCCGGATCGACGCCGCGGGCGAGGTAGACGAAGGTCTCGTCGCTCTCGAGCATCTCGAGCACGTCCTTCTCCGGCGCCGCGGCGCCGAGCGCCTCGTGGACCGCCGACGCGATGCCCTCGAGATATTCGGAGACCTCGGGCCGGGACGGGTCCTTCGCGCGTTCCTCCTCGAGTTCCTTGCGCACCCGCACGGGTTGGAAGGTCAGCGCCTTCGCTTCCATGGTGTACGCGAGCGGTTCCCCGTTGCGATCGGCGATGGTGCCGCGGGTCGCGGGTTCGACGAGTCGGGTGGTGCGCTGGCTGGCGGCTTCGGCGGACAGTGTGGGGGCCTGGACGAGCTGCACGGACAACAACTGGGCGACGGCTACGCCCAGAATGCCGAACATGCCGATCCGGCCCCACTTGTTGCGGAACGCGAAACTCGTCCGGTCGCGCTGCTTGCGATCGCGCGGCGCGGGCATTCGAGCGCGGCCGCCGCGCGTCGCCGGGGTGGAACGTCGCTGCGGTGCACGCCGAGGGGTGGAGCGGTTGTTCACCGAGGCCCGCCCTCGGGTTCCGTCGGCACGGCCTGGACTGGTGCTTCGGGCGCCGCTTCACGGGGCGCTTCGGATTGCGGCAGTTCGCTCACGGGTACCGATTGTCCTGCCGCGGGCGGTACAGGTGCGGCACCCTCGACATCCGGCGTGGCGGCCGCGGGAGCTTCCGCCGCGGGTACCGGCACGGGAGCCGGTGCCGGTTCCTCGCCCACCGGGCGGCCGTCGGCCGATGGCGCGGCCCGACGCGTGCCCTCGGTGTCGGTGCGCGGCCGGGGTTCCTCGCTCACGTCACCGAGCGGCCGCGGGGTCTCCGCCCCGGCGCTGCCGGCCAGCGGGGTCTGGACGCGGGCGTCCTCTCGGGCGGGCGGATCCAGCGGGACCGGCGGGGCACCCTGGGCCGGAACCGGATCGCCCACCACCTGCACCGAACCGTCCGGAGCGACGACGATCCGCGCGACCTGCCCGGTGGGGATCATCCCCAGTTCCGCCGCGGCGACCGCGAGCGCGGGAGCCGACTCGGCCGTGGCGACGTCGCGCTGGAGCACCGCCCGCTTCTGGGCGAGCTCCTCGTTGAGGGACCGCGCCGCGCTGAGCTCGTAGGAGTCTTCGGTCGCCCGGGTGGTCAGCAACAGCGTCACGGCCATGCCCACGCCCAGGAGCCCGATGATGGTGGCGACGAACGGGATCCGGGTGCGGACACGTCCGGCACCCGTCGTGCGCCCGCGGGTCTGCACCTGTTCGACCCCGAGCTGCGCTGCGCGCTGCGACCGTCGCTGATAGGCACGCTGCGCTGCGGTCGATCGCCCCGGGTTCCGGCGCTGCGGGGGTGCCACCTGTACGGTCATCGGTTACCTCCTGGCGATTCGTTCTGCAGCACGCAGGCGGACGGGCGCCGAACGTGGGTTGGCCTCGATCTCGTCGTCCGTTGCCCGCTCCGCACCGCGGGTGAGGATGCGCAGTTCCGGTCCCGTCCCGGGCAGTTCGACCGGAAGCCCTTCGGGACTGCGGGACTTCGCACGCGGTGTCAGTTCCTGCTTGACGACCTTGTCCTCGAGCGACTGGTAGGACATGAAGACGATCCGGCCGCCCACCGCGAGAGCGTCGAGAGCGTCGGGGATCGCGGTGCGCAACGAGTCGAGCTCCGCGTTGACCTCGACCCGCAACGCCTGGAAGGTGCGCTTGGCCGGGTGACCACCGGTACGGCGGGTCGCCGCCGGGATCGTGCGGTACAGCAGTTCGACGAGTTCGCCGCTCGTCCGGAAGGGAGTCTTGGCCCGGGTCCGCACGATCTCGGAGGCGATCCTGCCGGCGAAGCGCTCCTCGCCGTAGGTGCTCAGGATGCGAGCGAGGTCGCCGTGACTGTAGGTGTTGAGGACATCGGCCGCGGTGATGCCGGTGGTGGCATCCATCCGCATGTCGAGCGGGGCGTCCTTGGAATAGGCGAAACCGCGCTCCGCCTCGTCGAGCTGCATCGAGGACACGCCGAGATCGAACAGGGCGGCGTGGACCGAGCCGTACCGGTCGAGGCCGACGCTCTCGAGCGCGTCGGCGATCCCGTCGTAGCGGGTGTGGACGAAGTCTGTGCGGTCGGAGAACCGTGCGAGTCGCTCGCGGGCGATCGCCAGTGCGTCGGTATCACGGTCGAGGCCGACGAGCCGCAGCCTCGGGTAGATCGTCAGGAAGTGTTCGGAGTGCCCCCCGAGACCGAGTGTCGCGTCGACGTAGACCGCGCCCTCGCCGTCGGGACCGACGCTCTCGATGGCCGGACCGAGAAGGTCGACGGCGCGCTGGAGCATGACGGGCACGTGGCCGAATTCCGCCGCAGATGTCACATCGGCACCGGTGGCCTCATCCGTACCATCGACGGATTCGTGCTCGCCGTCCACCATGTGTCCTCCGGAATCCTGCTCGGGCCGCTTACGGTCTGTCGGGTACTCGTCGGGTGGACGGTGGTATGCCTCGTGCCTGCCTGTCGCTCGTCTCGATACCGTGCTCGCCGCCACGGGGGTGGATACGGAAGACGGCGAATGCCTCGAGGTCTCTGTCCGAGTCCGAAGAGACCTGACGCCGGGGAAGTGCGTCAGGGCCCTCCGGTCCGTACCTGGCGCTGGGGAAGTGCGTCAGGGCCGGCACATCGGGCAGAGGCCTCGCGGCACTCGCCGCGCAGCCCGAGCCGTGGTTACAAGATGTCGCGTAGTGCTTCGTCTCTCGCTTCCGAGAAGTCTTCTTCGTGCTCGGCGAGGTAGGTCTCCCATGCCGTCGCGTCCCAAATCTCGAGGTACCTGACCGAACCGATCACCACGCAGTCCTTGGTGAGACCGGCGTACTTGCGGTGAGCTGACGACAGCGTGATCCGGCCTTGTGAGTCGGGTCGCTGCTCCTCCGTTCCCGACGCGAGACTCCGCAGGAACGCACGTGCCTGAGGGTTGCTCCGTGAGGCACTCGCAGCGCGTTCGGCCAGAGCGGCGAACTCGTCGCGAGGGAACACGGTGAGGCTGTGATCCTGCCCCTTCGTGATCATCAACCCTCCCGCCAGCTCGTCTCGGTACTTCGCCGGCAGTGTCAGCCGGCCCTTGTCGTCCAACTTCGGGGTGTAGGTACCGAGGAACACTCGGCGCCTCCCCGCTGCCGGACGGATGCTTCGCGCGACAGGACACCTTGTCCCGCCGCGCCCCACATTACCCCACTTTGCCCCACCGGAAACGGATTACTGCCGCCCGGCCGCGCGTGTTGTCGTCACATTCCCAGCTCAGAGCAGGTGGCGGAAAATGGGGACACGCGCTCGCGTGACGACGACGGATCCACCGCTGTCGGCGCCCCGACGATCCGCCCCACCGGCGGAGCGAGGGCCGAGCAATCGGCGACCAGGGAAAACACTGCGGCCGGAGCCGAGGTGGGAGGCGGTGGGGAGACGGAGATTGCGCGAGTGGGGCGCGGTGGTGGAGGGGCGGAGAGGCGGACGACGCCGGGTCGGTGAAAGGTCTGCAGACGAACGACGACGGCACGACCCGTGGGTCGCGCCGTCGTCGGTACACCTGATGGTCGAGGAGGTCAGTCCTGCTCGAAACGCCTCCGGAACCGCTCTTCCATGCGGTTGGTGAAGCCACCACCCGAGGACTTCTTGCCGCCGCGGGAACTTCGACCGGACTTTCCGGAACCGGAACTACCGCCCGTCGCCCCTGGAGTCGACGGCCGACGACCGCCGAGGAGCAACAAGACTCCGGCGGCGAACATCACGAGGAACCCGAGCAGACTGATGATCGGGAAGCCGCCCGGCTTGAGCGGCAGGGCAACGCCGGCGATCAGCAGCGTCAGGCCCAACACGAACAATGCGCCGGCCTGTAACCGCCGCCGGTTCGACGCCATCCCCAACCGGCTGCCACGCACGGTCGAGGCGAACTTGGGATCCTCAGCATAGAGCGCGCTCTCGATCTGATCGAGCATGCGCTGCTCGTGCTCGGAGAGTGGCACGGTACCTCCCCCGGCACTAAACGGTGGCCACCGGATCCGTGGGGCGAATCCGGTGGGGGGCCGTCCGTACGGCCGCCTGAGTCAATAATACGAGCAGATGTCGCTGTGGACCACAAACTCCACACGTGAGTTCGATCCCGTCGTCGGCGAAGGCCCTCGTGAAGGGGCGAAAGTCACCCACCGACACCGACCTCCGGCTCTGCTTCGGCGTCGAGATAGCCCTCCACATCGTGCAGGAAGTGGCCCACCTCGTCGTAGAAGGCACCGGATTCGTCGGCTCCCACCGCCTGCGCGACCCCCGCCTCGACCGCGGTGCGGGTGGCGGAGCGATCGGCGAAGTAGTCGGCCCAGACGGCGAAGGACTCGTCGGCGCGCGCCATGAGTGCCCATGCGTTGCGCGTCGCGGGTCGGCGGGGCCGGATCCCGGAGCGCAGCTCCGCGGCCGCGACCACCGCACCGGCACCGCGCAGCGCCGCCAGGTAGGCGAGGCGGAACCGCTCGCCCGGATCGCCGGCACCGGCGGCACCGGAAAGCAGATCGTCGGCCTTGCGCAGCAGCGTCGCCGCGCGCGCCGAGGTGGCATGGTCGATGCATGCGGACGGCCCGAGCGTGGGAGACGTTCGGCGCGGGCCTCGACTCGCGACCTGACCGTTGGCCATGTTCACGCACCTCCTCGGCGTGGTCTCACCACTCGTTACAACGAGCGGTATCCGGTGGCATTCCCGCCGAAACGCCGAGGAACGGAGATCACTGTCCTCGAGTGAGGCCCGACACGGACGCCGAGCGGGAGACCCCAGGGTGATCCGGGGATGTTCGCTTCCCTCGAACATCCCCGGATCACCGATGTCGAACATGCGTTCGACGTATTCAATATAGCTGGACCCACCGACAACCCGTCAAGAGAAAGCGGCCACGTCATCCCGAACGATCAGCGAGACCCGAGCACCTCCGACGCACCGCGAGCCACCCGAACGAGTCACGCATGACCACCGATCCCTGCCAGGACGCCCCGATCCTCACCGAGCTCTCCCCCGCGGACTTCCGTGCGCACCTGCCCTCGCTGCTGACCGTCTACGTCGCGGCGATGCGATATCCCCGAGGCACGGAGTACCACCGCGCGCCGATGTGGTCCGAGCATTCGGCCCGCGCGGGTTGGCAGGCGTTCGCCGCGAGCCTCCCCGAGGATCCGGACACCGTCGTCGGGATCGCGTACGGCTACCGGGGCGACACCCGCCAGTGGTGGCACCAGCAGGTGCGCGCCGGCATGCGCCATTCCGGACGGTCCCCCGAGGAGATCGATCGCGTTCTCTCCGACTACTTCGAGCTCACCGAACTGCACGTCCGACCCGACATGCAGGGACGCCGCATCGGTGAACTGCTCCTGTCGGCGCTGCTGCGGGGACGCACGGAAGCGGCCGTACTGCTGTCGACACCCGAGGTGCCGGGCGAGGACAACCGGGCGTGGCGGCTGTACCGTCGGTTCGGATTCCAGGACGTCGTCCGCCGGTTCGTCTTCACCGGCGACGCCCGCCCGTTCGCGGTCCTCGGCAGGAGCCTGCCCCTCGAGCCGGACCTCGTTCTGCACCACCATCACACGATCGGCGATCCGGACGGAAGCGGTACCCCATGAACGCCACACTCGACGTCGTCGTCGTCGGCTCGGGCCACAACGCCCTGGTCTCCGCGTGTTATCTCGCCCGCGACGGATGGTCGGTGGAGGTTCTCGAACGCGACACCGTGCCGGGCGGCGCCGTCTCCACCGTCGAACGTTTCCCCGGATATGCCGTCGACCGCGGCTCCTCGGCGCACATCATGGTGCGCCACTCCGGGATCGTCGAGGAACTCGAACTCGCCGCCCACGGCCTGCGCTACATCGACTGCGACCCGTGGGCGTACGCGCCGCCCCCTGCGGACTCCGACCGTCCCGGCATCGTCTTCCACCGCGATCTCGACCGGACCTGCGCCTCCGTCGAGGCCGCCTGCGGACGCCGCGAGGCCGACGCGTACCGCCGCTTCGTGCAGGACTGGGGCCCGCGCAGCGCGGCGGTGATGACGTCGTTCACCCGTCCCCCGACCGGCCGGCACCTGCTGTCCTCGTTCTGGGGACTCGACGCGGGTGAGGGTGGCAGCGCCCTGTCCCGCCGGTTCCTCACCACCGGCGACAGCCTGCTCGACGAGTACTTCGACGACGAACCCCTCAAGGCGGCCCTCGCCTGGTTCGGCGCGCAGTCCGGCCCGCCCATGTCCGAACCCGGCACCGCGGCGATGGTGGGCTTCGCCGCCCTCATGCACACCCTTCCCCCGGGTCGCGCGATCGGCGGAAGCGGTGCGCTCACCCAGGCCCTGCTGTCGCGGCTGCGGTCCGATGGCGGCACGGTGACCTGCGGCGACGCCGCCACCGAGATCCGCCGGACCGGCGATCTGTGGACCGTGCGCACCGAATCGGGACGCTCGGTGCAAGCCCACAGGGTCGTCGCCGGATGCCACGTGCTGACCACGCTGGATCTGCTCGACCGCGGCGGATACGACCGCGACCGGCTCGAGGGCTGGCGTCGCAGCATGCGGGTCGGTCCGGGCATCGGCATGGTCCTGCGCCTCGGCACCGACTCGCTGCCCCGCTACCGCGGCTGCGACGAGCCCGAATCGACGACCTCCGGTCTGCAACTGCTCGTCGACGACCGCGCCCACCTGCGCGCCGCGCATGGTGCCGCGATGGCGGGAGACCTGCCCCCGCGACCCACCGTCCTCGCGATGAGCTTCTCCGCCCTCGACCCGACGATCGCACCCGACGGCAAGCACCAGATCACGCTGTGGTCCCAGTGGCATCCGTACGCGCTGCGCGGCGGACGTCGCTGGGCGGACATCGCCGGCGCCGAGACCGACCGCATCCTCGCCGAGATGGAGACGCGCTCTCCCGGCTTCACCGCGAGCGTGGAGCACTGCCACGTGCAGACCCCCGCGGACATCGAGAGCGAACTCGGCCTGCTCGGCGGGAACGTCATGCACGTGGAGATGTCGCTGGACCAGATGTTCCTGTGGCGTCCGCTGCCGGAGCTGTCCGGCTACCGGGTGCCCGACGCGCCCGGCCTCTATCTCACCGGCGCCTCGACCCATCCCGGTGGTGGAGTCTCCGGTGCGAGCGGCCGCAACGCCGCCCGGGTCGCCCTCGCCGACGCCAAGGGCAGTCTCGTGGACCGCGTGAAGGGCTGGGTGTCGCGGTGACCGACACCCGCGTCCCCGCACCGCCCCGACCGGCCCGGTGGCGGACGGTCCTTCCGATCGTCCCGGCCGTCGCCGCGGTCCTCGCCCAGATCGCCTATCCCCTCACCGAGGGCGGCGCCCGGGACGCCGCGACCGTCGCGGTCGTCACGCTGCTCACCGCCGCCTGCCTCGTCCACGCCGCGTTGAACCGCGGCATCACCTTCGCCGTCGTCCTGTTCGTCAGCTCGGCGGGCATCGGGTATCTGTCCGAGGTGGTCGGCACGATGACCGGCTATCCCTACGGCTGCTACAGCTACGTCACCGACAGGCTCGGGCCGGCCGCACTCGACGTCCCGCTGGTGGTGCCGCTGGCGTGGTCGGCGGGCCTGTACCCCGTCTGGTGCGTGGCCTCCCGCCTCGTCCGCAACGGTCCCGGCAGGGTCGCGGCGGTCACCGTCGGCATGCTGGGCTGGGATCTCTATCTCGACCCCCAGATGGTGGCGGACGGGCACTGGTCGTGGTGCAACGCCGGCGGCCTGCCCGGGATCGAGCACATCCCGCTCACCAACTACGCGGGCTGGCTCCTCGTCGCCGCGATCATGGCGACCGTACTCGTGCTCGTCGACTCCCGCTCGGACCGTGCCGACGCGCCCCGGCACGACGCCGTGCCGATTGCGCTGTTCCTGTGGACGTGGCTCGGTTCGGCCCTCGCCCACAGCGTATTCCTCGACGCTCCCCAACTCGGCTACTCCGCGGTCTACGGGCTGGTCGTCATGGGGGTACTGGGTCTTCCCCTGCTGGTCTCACTCGTCCGGTCGTGGCGCGCAAGCGTGTCCGGTCCCGGGCGGGACGAGGCACGACTCGCCGCGAGCGACCCGAAGAACCGACGAGGATGACCGTGCCTGGCACCATGTTCTCCGTGCAGTCGTCCATCCTGTCCGTCCGCCGTCGTGTCGTCGCGGTCGTGGGGCTCGTGCTCCTCGGCCTCCCGCTCCTCACCGGCTGCCTGCGCGTGCAGGCGACGATGGGGATCTCCTCCGACGACCGTGTGTCGGGGCAGATCGTCGCCGCGACCATCCCCGCCGACGAGAACGATCCCGGCCCCGAACTCACCGCTCCCTCGGCCCTGGCCGGGAAGGTGCGGGTGCAGGAGTACTCGCAGGACGGCTACGTCGGGAGCCAGGTCTTCTTCAACGACCTCACCTTCGGCGACGTCCAGCAGCTCGCCACGATGTCCGATCAGAGCGCCGGCATGTTCCAGCTCAACCTGCAGCGCTCGGGCGATCTGGTGGCACTGAACGGACGTGTGGATCTCGAGTCCGCTCCCACCCAGGGCACCGACGTGCAGTTCACCATCGCGTTCCCCGCCCGGGTGGCGACCACCAACGGCACCCGCGAGTCGGATTCGGTCGTGACCTGGAAGATTCCGGCCGGCGAGGTGAGCACCCTCCGCGCGGAGGTGCGCTACGCCGATCCCAACACGCGCGGTTTCGCGGGCTGGGCCGGAATCATGGCCGGCGGCGCCTTCGGTGTCACGCTGATCATCGCCGGCGCGGCCTGGTTCACCCGCAATCCCGCGCCGCAGTGGTCGTCGGCGAACGGGACGCGGTCCTGACCCGCCTTCCGCGCGACCCGTCCCCCGGTCTCACGCGACTCGTCGCCGGTGGCGCTCTCGTCGCCTCCTACGGCGCGGCCGTTGCCGTCGCGAACCGGGTCTCGCTCCCTCGTCTCGTGCCGGGACCGGTGGTCGACGAGCAGGTCACCGTCGTCGTCCCCGCCCGCGACGAGGCGCCCCGCATCGCCGCGATCGTCTCCGACCTGCGGGCACAGACAGGACTGCACGCCCTGCGCGTGGTGATCCTCGACGACGACTCGTCCGACGGCACCGCCGACCTGGCCACGGCCGCGGCCGAGGGCGACGAGCGCATCACCGTTGTCCGATCGACACAGCCACCGCCCGAAGGATGGACCGGGAAGGCGGCCGCGTGCGCCGCAGCCGTCGCCCACGCCGGATCGACTACCGACAGCGGCATCGTCGTGTTCGTCGACGCGGACGTCCGGCTCGCACCCGACGCGCTCGCCGCCGCCGTCGCTCTGCTGCGCCACCAGGACGCCGCGCTCGTCTCACCGTTCCCGTACCAGCTCACCGGATCGGCGCTCGAACGGCTCGTGCAGCCCCTGCTGTTCTGGTCGTGGTTCTCGTTGCTCCCCGTCGCGGTCTCGCACCGCACCCACCGGCCGTCGATGGCGGTCGCGTGCGGACAGTTCCTCGTCTTCGACGCGCGCGCCTACGCGGCGATCGGCGGGCACGCCGCGGTCGCGGCGAGTCCCACGGAGGATCTGGATCTGGCCCGGACACTGCGTCGCGCCGGACTGCCTACGACGGTCGCGGCCGCGGGCGGACTGGCGTCGTGCCGGATGTACGACGGAGCCCGCCCGCTGATCGGCGGTTACACCCGCTGGTTGTGGTCGGCGTTCGGATCCCCGGTCGGGGCGGCCGCGGTGGTCGCGCTGTATCTCCTCGCCTACTTCGTGCCCCCGGCCGCGGCGCTTGTCGGCGGGGGACGGACGCGACGCTGGGGCGTGGCCGGTGCCACCGCGGGCGTGACGTCACGCCTTCTCGCGCGCGTCACCGAGCGGGGAGGACGCCGACACCCGGATGCTCCGGGCCGCCCCGTCGACGATCTGCTGGACGCCGCGGCGCACCCGGCATCGGTCCTGGCGGTCGGTGCGCTCACGGCGTCGTCGATCCGGGCACGGCGCAGCGGACGCGCGGCGTGGAAGGCCCGCGTCCTGCCCTGACCCCGAACCGGCGCGGGCCGGATGTCAGGCCGGCTGCACCGCGGCGGGAGCTTCGAGTTCGTAGCCGAGGCGGTCGAGCACCTCGCCGGTCGCGCGGGCGAAGTTGAGCGTGATGAAGTGCAGGCACGGCGCACCCTCGGAGATCAGCCGCTCGCACATCTCCGTCGCCACCTCGATGCCCACCTCGCGCACCGCGGCGCGGTTCTCCTCCGGACCGTCGCCTGCCGCGCGCCGCAGCCGCTCCTCGAGAACGGGCGGCAGATGCGAACCCGACAGTTCGAGGCTGCGCCGCGCCGAGCGCAGCGACGTGATGGGCATGATCTCGGGGATGATCGGCTTGAGCCCCTGCTCGGCGTCGCAGGCCACGACCCGGTCGCGCAGCCTCAGGTAGTGCTCGACGTCGAAGAACATCTGGGTGATCGAGTACTCGGCACCCGCACGGAGCTTCTGCACGAGATAGCGGGTGTCGTGATCGAGGTCCGGGGACCGGTGGTGTCCTTCGGGGAACGACGCGACGCCCACGTGGAAGTCGCCGAGCTCGCGCACCAGACGCACGAGCTCGTCGGCGTATTCGAGACCTTCGGGGTGCTTTTCCCACTCGCCGAGCGGGTTGCCCGGCGGGTCACCGCGCAGCGCGAGGATGTTGGTGATGCCGCGGTCGGCGTAGGCGCCGACCATCGCGCGCAGTTCGTCGATGCTGTGCCCGACGGCCGTGAGGTGCGCGACCGGCAGGAGGGTGGTCTCCTCGGCGAGGCGGCCGGTGACCCGGACCGTACGGTCGCGGGTGGAGCCCCCGGCGCCGTAGGTCATCGATACGAAGGCCGGGCCGAGACGTTCGAACGTCCGCACGGCGCGCCACAGTCGTCCCTCGGCCTCGGCGTCGCGAGGCGGGGAGAACTCGACGGAGAACGGAATGCGGCCCGAACGCGCGGACCCGAGACGGTCCACGATCGACGGGGTCCGAGAAATCCCGCCGTCCTCGGTTGCCCTGACGAAGTCGCTTGTCACCGGTCCAGCATAGGTGGCGCCCCCGGGGCGGTCGCTACCGGCGACGACCCGACTGTGGGGATAGGCTGGTCGCGGCACCTCCGGCTCACCCGCCTCCGAGGTGCCGTCACCCATCGACCTGGAGGTTTCGTCCTGTCTACCGGCGCCGTTCACCTGTCTGCCGAGCAGCTCCCCCATCGGGTGGAGGACTCCCTCCGGCAGTTCTTCACCTCACGCTCCGACCTGGTCGACTCGGTGGGCAATGGATACCGGCAGGCCGTCGACACGCTCGAGGCATTCGTGCTGCGCGGCGGCAAGCGGGTGCGTCCGCGTTTCGCCTGGACGGGCTGGCTCGGCGCCGGTGGTGACCCGACCGGGCCGGACGCCGAGGCCGTCCTGCAGGCGTGCTCCGCGCTCGAGCTCGTGCAGGCCGCGGCGCTCGTCCACGACGACATCATCGATGCCTCCACCACGCGCCGCGGATTCCCCACCGTGCACGTCGAGTTCACCGAGCAGCACCGGAAGGCCGGCTGGCACGGCAGGCCGGAGCAGTTCGGCGAGTCGGTCGCGATCCTGCTCGGCGACCTCGCCCTGGTCTGGGCCGACGACATGCTGCACTCGGCGGGGCTCGACCCCGCGACCGTCGCGCGCGTGGTCCCGGCCTGGACCGCGATGCGCACCGAAGTGCTCGGCGGGCAGTACCTCGACATCGCCAACGAAGTGGCGGCGGACGAATCGGTGGAGGCCGCTACGCGGGTCAACCGGTTCAAGACCGCGGCGTACACGATCGAACGCCCCCTGCACATCGGCGCTGCCCTCGCCGGCGCCGACGACGACCTCATCGCCGCATACCGCCGCTTCGGCATCGACATCGGCCTGGCGTTCCAGCTGCGCGACGACCTGCTCGGTGTCTTCGGCGACCCCGAGGTCACCGGCAAGCCTTCGGGCGACGACCTGCGCTCGGGCAAGAGGACCGTCCTGTACGCGCTGGCACTGGAGACGGCCGATGCCTCCGATCCGGCCGCGGCCGAGCTGCTGCGCACCTCGATCGGGACCGATCTGTCCGACGCGCAGGTCGAGCACCTCCGCTCGCTGCTCGTCGATCTCGGCGCGGTCGCCCGAATCGAGGACCGCATCTCGGAACTGACCGACAGCGCGTTCGAGGCGCTCGAGGCGTCCGGCGCCACCGAGGAGGGCAAGGCCCTTCTGCGCGAGTCGGCGGTCGCGGCGACGCGACGGGTGGCGTGAGGGCGGTGCGGACCGTTCCCGGCGCCGACCGGGTCGTCGTGGTCGGTGCCGGTCTCGCCGGTCTGTCGGCGGCACTGTACCTGCGCGGCGCCGGTAAGGACGTCACGGTGCTCGAACGCGCCGACGACGTCGGCGGCCGGGTCGGCAGCTATCACGGCCCGGGCTACGAGATCGACAACGGCGCCACCGTGCTGACGATGCCCGAGTTGATCGACGACGCGCTCGCCGCGGTGGGCGCCGACCGGAATTCCGTCCGGCCGGCGCTGCACACCCGGCGACTGTCCCCTGCCTATCACGCACGGTTCGCCGACGGCACCTCGATCGACGTGCACTCCGACCCCGACGCCATGGTCGCGGAGATCTCGCGGGTGTGCGGTGCGGAGGAGGCGCGCCGCTATCTGCGGTTGCGCGCGTGGCTCGCCGACATCTTCGACGCCGAGTTCGACCGCTTCATGGACGCGAGTTTCGACTCGCCGCTCGACCTGGTGTCGTCCCCGGCGGCACTGCGCGACCTGGCGCGCCTGCTCCGGCTGGGTGGGTTCGGCAGGCTCGGCGCGCAGGTGAACCGTAGGATCACCGACCCGCGCCTGCGCCGCGTCTTCACCTTCCAGGCGCTGTACGCGGGGGTCGCTCCGGCGCGGGCCCTCGCCGTCTACGGGGCCATCGCGCACATGGACACCTCGCTGGGCGTGTACGCGGTGGACGGCGGCATGCGGTCGGTCGCCCGCGCGATGGCCGCGGCGTTCGTCGAGGCCGGCGGACGGCTCGAACTCGGCCGGGAGGTGACCTCGCTCGATCTGTCCGGCGGTCGGGTCGACGGTGTCCGCACCCGCGACGGAGAGCGCTTTCCGTGCGACGCGGCCGTCCTGACCCCCGACACCCCGGTGGTCGACGGATTACTGCCGCGCCGACGGCGCCGTCGCACGCTGGCCGCGCCGTCGGCCGTGGTGCTGCACGGGTCGATCCCCACCGGGGTGACCCGCGGCTGGGCGGCGCAACACCACCACGTGATCGATTTCGGCGGCGAGTGGGACCGCACCTTCGCGGAGATCACCCGCAACCGCGGACGCGGTCGGCCGATGTCGGATCCCTCGCTGCTCATCACGCGACCGGCACTGTCCGATCCCGGCCTGCGGTTCACCCGTGAGGGCGTCGAGCACGAACCGTTGTCGGTGCTGGCGCCGTGCCCGAACCTCGACAGCGCTCCGCTCGCCTGGGCCGAGCTCGCGGTGCCCTATCGCAACGAACTGCTCGATGTCCTCGACCGCCGCGGATACGGCGGCATCGCGGACGGTTTCCGCGTCGACCACATCGACACACCGGCCACCTGGCACGCTCGTGGCATGCAGGCGGGCAGCCCGTTCTCGAGCGCTCACGTCTTCCGGCAGACGGGACCGTTCCGGCGCCGCAACCTCGATCCGGCCGTTCCCGGCGTGGTGCTCGCGGGGTCGGCGACGGTGCCGGGTGTCGGTGTCCCCACCGTGCTGTTGTCCGGAAGGCTCGCCGCCGAACGGCTCGGTGCTCCGCGAAGGCGGTGACACCGGGCGCACCACGCTCCGCGTCTCCACTAAACTGTCCTCGTTCGCCAGCTACCTGCGCGCCGCGCATCCACACGTCCACGGGGGAGGAACCGTACCGATGTCGTCCCCTGCCTCGCCCGACGCCGAGCCACAGACCTCGCCCGCGCCGGAGGGGACGGCCGCACCGGCGGGTGAGCGTCCGAAGCACGCATTCCTGAGGAGTCCCGCCGGCCATGCCGCGCTGCTCGGTGCGTGGGGCGCGGTACTCATGACCTTCGGCAGTTTCGGATCGGGCAGTGTCCGGCGGATCGACCCGCTGCTCGAGGACATCTATCTGTCGTGGCTGCGGTTCGGCCACGGCCAGTTGCTCTCGCGGATCATCCTGTGGGTCGGTGTGCTCCTCATGATCGCAGCGTGGGTGCGCGTCGGCCGGGCGACCCTCGCCGGGCACGTCACGGTGCGCGATCTGTGGACGGTGCTGCCCGCGTGGACCGCTCCCCTGCTGGTCGCGACACCGATGTTCAGCCGCGACGCCTACTCCTACCTCGCGCAGGGCGCACTGCTGCGCGACGGTTTCGACCCGTACGAGGTGGGCCCGGTCGTCAATCCGGGCGTCCTGCTCGACAACGTCAGCAATGTGTGGACAACGACGACCACGCCCTACGGGCCCGTCCACCTGCTGCTCGGTGCGGGCATCACGTCCATCACCGACGACAACGTGGTGACGGGCACCTGGCTGTGGCGCCTGACCATGCTTCCCGGCCTGGCACTCATGGCGTGGGCCGTGCCGAAACTCGCCCGTCGCATGGGCGGAAATCCCGCGATTGCCCTGTGGCTCGCAGTGCTGAACCCGCTCGTACTGATCCACCTCGTCGGCGGTGTGCACAACGAGCTGCTGATGGTCGGTCTCATGATCGCCGGCATCGTGTTCGTGCTCGAGGGCCGGCACCTCGGCGGCATCGCCCTGGTCTCCCTCGGCGCCGCGATCAAGGCCACCGCAGGATTGGCACTGCCCTTCCTGGTGTGGGTGTGGATGATCCACGAACGCGATCGTGCGCTTGCCGAGGGACGCGAACCGGCAGCGCCCGTGCGCCTGTTCGCCAAGGCCGTCGGCCTGGGACTGGGGGTCTTCGCCGCGGTCTTCGGTGGCACCTCGCTGCTCGCCGGTGTCGGCATCGGCTGGCTCACCGCCCTGTCCGGCTCGTCGAAGATCATCAACTGGCTGTCGCTGCCGACGATGATGGCGCACGCCGTCACCTGGGTCACTCCGTGGCGGCTCGGATCGGTCCTCGACATCACACGCATGCTCTGCGCGATCGCGCTGGTGGTGATCCTCGTGTGGGCGTGGTGGCGCTTCCGCCGCACCGAGCGCGACGCGATCTTCGGGATCGTCGTGGCGCTGACTGCGGTGACCCTGCTGTCGCCCGCCGCGCTGCCCTGGTACTACTCCTGGCCGCTCGCCGTCGCCGCCGCCTTCGCGATGTCGCCCCGGGTGCTCATGGTGCTCGTCGCACTGTCGACATGGCTGATGTTGATCTTCAACCCCGACGGGTCGATCGGGATGTACAACATCGCGCACGTCGCGCTCGCGGTGTTCGCCTCGATCGTCGCGGCCCGTTCGCTGGTCACCTACGACCCGCTGCGCCTGCGGTTACGACCTCGACCGGCATCACCCGCCGGCGCTGCCCTGGACGACCGTGCCTGAGCGCCCCACGGGGATCGCGGCCGACGATCTCACCCGGGCCTACGCCTACTGCGCCGAGCTCACCGCCGAACACGGACGCACCTACAACCTCGCGACCCGGCTGCTGCCCGCCTCGCGACGACACGCCGTGCACGCGCTCTACGGCTTCGCCCGACACGTCGACGACATCGTCGACGTCACCGCCGTGGACGACCCGGAGGCCGCGATCCGTGGTGTCGACGACGCGCACAGCCGTCTGCACGCCGCACTCGCGGGCGCTCCCGGCCCGCTCGACCACACCGGTCTCGTGGTCCGCGCGCTTGCCGACACGATCGGGCAGTACCGCATCCCGATCGACTATTTCGAGGCGTTCATCCGATCCATGCGCATGGACGTGCCCGGCACGCCCGAGTTCCGGCCCCGCTACGGGACCATGGAGGAACTGCGCGAGTACATGTACGGCTCGGCGGCGGTGATCGGTCTCGAACTGCTGCCGATCCTCGACGTCGACGATCCGGCCGCCCCGCCCGCCGCAGCCGCGCTCGGGGCGGCGTTCCAGCTCACCAACTTCATCCGCGACGTGGGCGAGGACCTCGAACGCGGACGTCTCTACATCCCGCTCGAACTGTGGTCGGCCTTCGGGGTCGACATCGACCTGCTGCAGGAATGCCGGCGCACCGGCGCGATGGACCCGAGAGTCCGGCGGGCACTCGCCCACGCGGTCGCGCTGACCCGCGCCGAATATCGCAAAGCCGAACCCGGGCTGGAGGTACTCCCCGACCGGATCCGGCCGGGTATCCGCGCAGCCTTCACGCTCTACGGGCGGATTCTCGACGAGGTCGAACGCAGCGGGTTCCGGGTGCTCGACCGGCGCGCGACGGTTCCGCGCCGCACGCGCGCCGCGGTCATGATCACCGAGTACGTCGCCGGCTCGCTGCTCCGGAAGCGGTAACGACGCCCCGGAGACTCAGAAGGCGAGCGCCTGCGCCCGCCGCACGACCTCGCGCGCGGACTGCGTGTGCATCGCGGCCACAGGGCATCCACCGGGAAGAGAATCGTCCTCGGCGAAGAGCCACCGCAGGATCTCGTCGTCCTCGTAACCGCCGTCGTGCAGCACCGCGATCAGGCCCGGAAGACCCTTGAGAACGTTTCCTTCCTCGTCGAGAAAGGCCTCGGGCAGGACCGGCACGCGGTCGCGCTTGAACGCCAGCAGCTGCCGGTCGCGCACCATCTGGTGTACGCGGGAGGTGGCGACGCCGAGGCTCTTGGCCACGTCGACGAGCTGCACCACGGGCACGGAGCGGTCGAGAACGTCGTCGCAGTAAGGGATTGCACTCACCCCACCACGTTATCGCTGCGGCCGCGCAGGCAGCTACGCGGCTACCGTCCACGGGAGCTGGCTACGATCGACGGGGACGAAATCGCTCCGCACACGCGGAGCCGGAGCTTCGTCACGTCGATACCTCGAAGGCCCGGGTACCGGCGTCCCACCATCACGCACGAGACACGGGGGTACACCGGGTGACCGCTGGAGGCGACCGACTGGTCGGCGTCGTGCTCGACCGGCGTTATCGCATCGAATCGCAGATCGCGCGGGGCGGCATGTCGACCGTCTACCGCGGCACCGACATGCGTCTCGACCGTCCCGTCGCCGTGAAGATCATGGATCCGCAGTTCGCGGCCGATCCCCAATTCCTGGCACGGTTCGAGTTCGAGGCCAGATCCGTCGCGCGATTGACGCATCCCGGGCTCGTCGCGGTCTACGACCAGGGCCAGGACGGCGATCACGTCTTCCTCGTGATGGAGCTCGTCGAGGGCGGCACCCTGCGCGAGCTGCTGCGCGAACGCGGGCCGATGCCGCCGCACGCCGCGGCCGCCGTGGCCGCACCGGTCCTCGGGGCCCTGGCCGTCGCCCACCGGGCGGGTCTCGTGCACCGCGACATCAAGCCCGAGAACATCCTCATCTCCGGCAACGGTGAGGTGAAGATCGCCGACTTCGGGCTCGTCCGGGCGGTCGCCGCCGCGACCACCACCTCGCGCAGCGTGATCCTCGGCACCGCGGCGTACCTGTCTCCGGAGCAGGTGACCATCGGCAGCGCCGACGCGCGTAGCGACGTCTATTCCGCCGGTGTGCTCGTGTACGAGATGCTCACCGGCCGCACTCCCTTCACCGGCGACACGTCCCTGTCGGTGGCGTACCAGCGCGTGGAGAAGGACGTGCCGGATCCGAGTTCGGCCATCGACGGGGTTCCTCCCGAACTGGACGCCTTCGTCCGCCGGGCCACCGAACGCGAACCGACGGAACGCTACGCCGACGCGCAGGTGATGGCCGTCGCGCTCGGCGAGATATGCGACACGCTCGATCTCCCCCGCTACCGGGTTCCGGCTCCGAGACGATCCGCGGTGCGGACGCCACCCGTGGTGGATCCCGATGCCGCGGCACCGACCCGCACCATCGACGGCGCCGCTTCCGGGCCTGCCGATCCTGCTCCGGCGACGACGGTGCTTACCGGCTCGGCCGCGAACTCGCATGCTCCGACGACCGTGCAGACCGCCGTGCCGGCCACGCCCGGCCCGAATGCACCGGCCACGCGCCCGCACCCGACCCGGGTCGCGACCCGCACCCATCCGCGTCCCGATACCGAACCGGTGGCGCCCCGGCCCGACTACGCCGTCGACCGCCGCCGTCAGCGCCGGTCCGCCGCCGGTTGGATCGCCGCGATCATCGTGCTCGCGTTGTTCATGGGGATCGCCGGGTGGTGGCTCGGCGCCGGCCGGCTCAGCGACGTCCCGACCGTGCTGGGACTCGACAAGGCGGCGGCCGTGTCCGCGATCGAGACGGCCGGATTGTCCAGCGAGATCCGGGGCGAGTACTCCGACGACGTTCCCGTCGACACCGTCCTCGGCACCGACCCCACCGCGGGCTCACGCGTGCCCGACGGCGACACGATCGCGTTGCTCGTGTCGCTCGGCAGACCCACCGTCCCGTCCATTCCCGGCGCCGGTGAGAGATCCGTCGTCGAGGACGAACTGCGGAGCCGCACCTTCGAACCGGTCGAGGGCGGTACCGCGTTCAGCACCACGGTGCCCGAGGGCGGAGTGGCCGCGCTCGACCCCGCGCCCGGCACCGTCCTGCCCGTGGGGTCCGAGGTCGCGCTTGTGATCAGCAAGGGACCGCCGCCCGTGACCCTGCCCGATCTGACCGGGCGCCCGGTCGACGAGGCGCGTCGCATCCTCGACGAGGCAGGCCTGACCGTCGGGGACATCCGTGAGGTCTTCGACGCCGATGTCGACGAGGGGCGGGTCATCGGCACCGACCCGGAGGAGGGCGAAGACGTCAGCGCCGGCGGAACCGTCACCCTCCTTGTATCCAATGCAGTGAAGGTGCCGTCGATGTTGGGACGCTCGGTGGGCTCGGCCCGCGACGAGCTCACCCGCCTCGGATTCGAGGTCGAGGTGCGGCAACTCGGCGACTCCGACCGCTCGGTCGTGATCGGCCAGAATCCCGGGGCGGGGCGGAGAGCAGAACAGGGCAGCACGGTCACGCTGACCGCACTGCCCTGATCCGACCGCCTGTCCCCTACCCGCGGAGCATCTCCGCTGTGATCAACCGCGGAGCATCTCCGCTGCGATCAACCGCGGAGCATCTCCGCGACCAGGAACGCGAGTTCGATCGACTGCTGCGTGTTCAGCCGCGGATCGCACGCCGTCTCGTAGCGACCGTGCAGGTCGAGATCGGAGATGTCCTGGGCACCGCCGAGGCACTCGGTGACGTCCTCACCGGTGAGCTCGACGTGGATGCCACCCGGATGCGTGCCCAGCGCGCGATGCACCTCGAAGAAGCCCTGCACCTCGTCGACGATGCGGTCGAAGTGACGGGTCTTGTAGCCGGTGGACGCCTCGTGGGTGTTGCCGTGCATCGGGTCGCACTGCCAGATCACCTTGTGACCGGAGGCCTCGACGCGCTCGATGATGCCGGGCAGCAGATCGCGGACCTTCGAGTGACCCATCCGGGAGATCAGGGTCAGTCGGCCCGGCGTGTTGTGCGGATCCAGGCGCTCGACGTACTCGACGGCCATCTCCGGGGTGGTCGACGGACCGATCTTCAGACCGATCGGGTTCGACAGCAGTTCCGCGAACGCGATGTGCGCGCCGTCGAGCTGGCGGGTGCGATCACCGATCCACAGGAAGTGGGCCGACAGGTCGTACAGGCGCGGCTTGTCGCCCGAGTTGTCGAGGCGCAGCATCGCGCGCTCGTAGTCGAGGACGAGAGCCTCGTGGCTGGCATAGATCGTCGCCGCGCGCAGATTCGGGTCGATGACACCGCAAGCGTCCATGAATCGCAGACCACGATCGATCTCGGAGGCGAGCGCCTCGTAGCGGGCACCGGCGGGCGAGGCCGAGACGAAGGCCCGGTTCCAGTCGTGCACGCGGTGCAGGTCGGCCTCACCGGCGGCGGTGACGGCACGCACGAGGTTCATCGCGGCGCTCGCGTTCGCGTAGGCGCGCACGAGGCGCGACGGATCGTGCCTGCGCACCTCGGCATCGGCGACCAGCGAGTTGACCATGTCGCCGCGGTAGGACGGCAGACCGAGCGCGTCGGTGTCGGACGAACGCGGCTTGGCGTACTGGCCGGCGATCCGCGCGACCTTCACGACCGGCGTCGACGCACCGTAGGTCAGCACCACCGCCATCTGCAGCAGCGTGCGGATGTTGCCCTTGATGTGCGGCTCGGTGTTGTCCGCGAACGTCTCGGCGCAGTCGCCACCCTGGAGGAGGAAGGCCTCACCCCGAGCGACGGCGGCGAGCTGGTTCTGCAGCTCCTCGACCTCGCGGGGCACGGTGATGGGAGGCACGCTCTCGAGCACGGTGCGCATCGCCGCGGCCTGTTCCTCGGGCCAGCTGGGCTGCTGCAGCGCCGGCTTTGCAAGCGCCGCGTCGAGGTTGGCACGCAGCTCCTCTGGCAACGGGGGAAGTTCGGGCAAGCGGTCGATCGGCACGTCGACAGTCCAGTTCACCCGTCCAGGATATGGCGTGACGGCCGGAAGCGGCGCAGCACCCCGTTACCCGCGTCACCGCGACCGGCGAGCAACCTCGATCGCTTCGAACTTTGCGAGGTTGTGGCGGGCGTCGGCGAGGGCGTCGTGGTTGTCGTCCGGCGCCGGGGGCAGGGGCGGTGAGCCCGAGTCCTCCCAATACTGCCGGAGCTCGCGGGTGAAGCGGGGCAGGACGTCCGGGAGTTCGGGCATGGTGCCCCACAGCTGGACGAGCACGACGTGGTCGTAGGCTCCGATCCACGCCCACAGTTCGGGCCGGATGCCCGGTCGTGGCACGAGGAACTTCAGTAAGTCGTCGCGGATCCTCGATCGCGACTTCCAGGCGGGGTGCGCCGGGGGCGGGAGCTTCGGGAGGACGTTGCGGCGCACCCAGGCTCCGGCCCGGGTCGGGTCGAACTCGGTCGACACCGCGTAGAACTCGCGGCCGTCCTCGCAGGCGACACCGATCGAGACGAGTTCGATCGTGCGTCCGTCCTCGATGAACTCGCAGTCGTAGAAGTAGCGCACCTGCTCACCCGGCACGCGTGTCGGGAACGCGGTCCGCGACGGGACCGTCCTGCGGCGGGGTCGCGGCACTGCCGTTCGTCGACGCGCCCGTGTCCCCGACCCCCGACTCGTCCGCCGAGCCCTTGTTCTTGAGGGAGGCGGCGTAGATGTCGACGTACTCCTGGCCCGACAGCTGCATGAGCGAGTACATGACCTCGTCGGTGACGGTGCGCTCCACGAACCTGTTTCCGCCCATGCCCTCGAACCGGGAGAAGTCGATGGGCTCACCGATCCGGACGGTGATCTTCGCCGGTCGCCACATCTTCGACCCGATGGGGTTCATCCGGTCGGTGCCGATCATGGCGACGGGGATCACGGGGACGCCGGTCTCCAGCGCCAGTCGCGCGAGGCCGGTCTTGCCCTTGTAGAGGCGTCCGTCGGGTGAGCGGGTGCCCTCGGGATAGATGCCGAGCAGCTTGCCCTGGCCGAGCACCCGGACCCCGGCGTTGAGCGCATCCTGCGCGGCGTCGGCGCCGGTGCGGTCGATGGGGACCTGCCCGACGGACGAGAAGAACCAGCGCTGGAAGGCGCCCTTGAGTCCGGTGCCGGTGAAGTACTCACTCTTCGCGAGGAAGGTGATGCGCCGACGTACGAGGAGGGGAAGGTAGAACGAGTCGAGGACGGCCCGGTGGTTACTGGCCAGGATCGCCGGTCCGTGCGCCGGAATGTTCTCGCCGCCTTCGAACTTCGGACGTCCTATGAGCCACAGCAGCGGCCCCAGGAGGGCGTACTTGAACAGCCAGTACCACATGGCATCCTTCCCGAATCCGATCATCCCCCACACGGATCGGTGCAGCACCGCCCGCCGGTCGACTCTACGACGACGCGACTGCCCCTCGCACATCGCCCCAGTGCTCGACCCCACCCTTTCAACGTCGACGTGACGATAATCTCACCTCCGGCGAATCTCACCTCCAGTGGAATTCGACTACAGCGGCGGTCGTGAGGTTTCGATCGCGGATCGGGCGAGATCGGCGGCACCGATGAGCCCGGCGGCGTCGCCGAGCTGCGCGACCCGGACGCGCGCGAGAGGACGATGGCCGGCGCCGGTGGTCACGGCCGCGTAGTGCTCGCGCGCGGCGTCGAGGAACAACGGCGCGGAACCGGAGACCCCTCCCCCGATGACGACGAGCTCGGGGTCGTAGACGTCGGCGACGAGCGCCAGTCCGAGCGCGAGCCTGCGGGCGAAATCGTCGAAGGCCGCGAGAGCGACGGGGTCGCCGTCGTGGGCCGCACCGGCGACCCGCCGGCCGGTGAGCGATCCGGGATCCGAGGCGATCTCGCCCGCGAGAACGGACCGCCCGGGTTCGGCCGCGAGCATCTCGACGGTCGTGTCCACGAGACCCGTTCCGCTGCAATACCTCTCCCAACATCCCTGCTTGCCGCACGGGCAGGGCCGCCCGTCGGGCACGACCTGCAGGTGACCGAGTTCGGGCGCCACACCGTAGGCACCGCGATAGATCCTGCCGTCGAGCAGCAGGGCCGCGCCGATGCCCGTTCCGAGCGCGACCATCACCGCGATCGTGCTGCCCGCGGCGGCGCCGAAGCGGTACTCGGCCCAGGCCGCGGCATTGGCGTCGTGTTCGAGAACGACCGGCAACCCGAAGCGTTCGGTGAGCGTCTCGGCGAGCGGCGTATCGCGCCAGGGCAGATGCGGTGCGAACCGCACGGTGGTGCGGTCCTCGGTGAGGAAACCCGCGACCCCCAGCCCGACCGCGCCGATGTCGTTGCGCTCACGCAGATGCTCGACGAGCCGGTGCAGCGCGTTCTCGAGGGCGACCGCGGAGGACGGCGTCTGCGTGCGCACACTGTCGACGACGTCGCCGTTACGGTCGACGGCTGCCGCGCGGATGCTCGTGCCCCCGATGTCGATCCCGACCGTGAGCCCGGGGTCGTGCGTGTTCACGTGCGGAGGTTGACGGAGATCGGCTCGAAGGCCGGACGATCCCGTGTCGGCGGATCGGGGGTCGGCTCGGGCGGGACGCCACCGGTCGAGGGCAGGAACTGCGCGAGGAACTTCCGCAGCAACGCGATCAATGCCGCCAGTTTCGACGCCAGCCTGCTGACCAGTTCGTGGTTCTCGCCGCGAACCAGGGCTGCGGCGGCACAGAGCGGGCACCACGCGCACCCGTTCGGGGTGGTCGCGGCCTCGGCGTCACCCGGCGCCGTCGAACCGGTCGCGGTATCGGGGGCGGTATGAGCCGACGCGTCGCCGGTCGCGGCGACGAACTGCTGCACCGTGCCCTCGACGCGGTCGAGCACGGCGTCGGCGAGCAACAACAACTCGGAGATCAGGGCTTCGTGGTCGTCCCTCACAGCGGCCACACCGCCGGATCCGGTACGAATCGCACCACCAGATCGGTTCCGTCGAACTCGGCATCGGAGACGGTGCACCGCCGCAGCCCCGAGGCGAGTCGCACCCGGCGTCGCATGCCGTCGGCGCCGACGACGAGGTCGTCGCCGATCCGTCCGAGTGTCAGGGACGCGGGATCGGCGAGCGGCAGGTACATGCGCATCGCGTACACCGACTCCACCCCCGTTCCCGATTCTTGCTGCACCCGGACCGGCTCGTCGGTCTCCGACGAGGGAACGAGTGCATCGCGGCGGAGCGCCGTGGCGAGCTCCTCCAGAGCTGCCAACCCTACCGGCTCCGCAGCACGGCGCTCGCACACGATCACGGGAACGTCGGTGACGGCCGCCCCGATCTCGGCGACGATCGCCTCGTGCGCGGCCCGTTGATCGGCCAGCAGCCGTGCAGCCGCACCCGAACCGCCCACCGCGGGGACGACGCCGTTGACGACGACCGCGTCGACGCGAATGCCGGACAGGGCGAGCCACGATCGCACCCGTGCGAGCTCGGCACGACCGGCGCGGTCGGGCGTCGCCACGATCACCGCGGCGCTGCGTCCGCGATCGTCGAGCAGGTCGCGTACCGCGGTGATCCCCGACAGCAACCGATCGAACAGCGCGACGAAGACACCCGTGCGGGGGTCCGGACCGGTGGCCGCCGCGACCCGGCTGTGCTGAGGCCAGATCCGTTCCAGCGAATCGGAGACCGTGCGCGGCGCGGTGAGGGTGCGCAGGGCGTCGGCGGAGGCCGGGGCGTCGACGACGACGAGAGCCCACCGTCCGCTGTCCGCGAGTCGCGCGACCTCGGCGAGCACGAGCAGTTCCTCGACGCCGGGAAGCCCGGTCAGTTCGTCGGGCTCGGGCAGGTCGAACTGGTCTGCGTGCTCGTGCGTCCCGGCGAGCGCCGCCATCGAGGCGAGGACCGCGTAGCGCGTGCGGAGCAACTGCAGCGAGTCGATCTCGACCATGCCGAGGTTGTCCTCGACGGTGCGGATGTCCGTCGCGCCGGCGTCCCGGTTCGTGGCCGGAGGCAGGTCGAGCACGTCGCCGAGGGAGTGCGCCCGGTCGATGGACACGACGAGCACGGGTTCTCCCGCACGGGCGGTCGCAAGCGCCTCGGCCGCGGCAAGGGTCGTCTTCCCGGCGCCGCCCTTTCCGAGGAACCATCGCACGCGGGCCGGGGCGTGCCGGACGTTCAGCCCTCCACCTGCTTCTTGAGTTCCTTCAGCGCGGTGTCGGTGATGACCTTCTCCGCCTTGCGCTTGAACAGACCGATCATCGGGATCGTGAGATCCACGGTGAGCTGGTAGTCGACGACCGTGGTGCCGCCGGGGGCCTCGGTCAGCACGTACGAACCGGACTGGGCCTTCTGGATCTCACCGCTCTCGAGCTCCCAGCTCACGGCACGGTTGTCGGACGCCCACTTGTACCGCAGGACGTAGGTGTCCTTGACGATGCCGGCGTCGAGGACGAAGCGCACGCGTTCGGCGCGGCCGTCGGGACGATGTTCCACGACCTCCACGGTCTTCGCCGCCGACACCCACGTCGGATAGGCATCGAAATCTGCGATGACCTCCATGACACGCTCGGCCGGCGCGTCGATGGTGATCGACCTCTTCGTCTTCTCGGCCATGTGGTGACGGCTCCCTTTCTCGGTCCCTCGGGTGTGCACCGATCAGTCCCGCCCCGAGGGTCTATCACACACCGTGGGAACAACGGTATCGGGACGACGCTCCTTCGGTGGCTTCAGTGTCGCGGCGGTTCACCTGCCGGACGACCGGCCTCGAGACGCTGCTTGACCTCGAAGGTCATCACCTTCCCTTGGACCCGGCGCGTACGGTTCATTCCCGCGAGGTCGAGACCCGCCACCCGCTCGGGCGCGACACCGGCCGGCTCGCAGTGCAGGAAGTAGTGGATCACCGCGCCGTCGAGAACCGGCTCGATCCACACCTCCATCGTTCCGTCGAGCGGACCCGACACCGTCCACCGGATGCCCTTCTCGGCTCGGTCCTCCCGCACGGTCAGTACGAGATCGGGCCACCATGCACGCCACCGATCGAGGGCCGCGACCTCCTCGGCGATACGCTCCGGAGGCGCCGCTACGAAGGTCTGGTCCGCCACCTGAATGCTGCTCACGCAGAACAGCTTCACATATCGCGTCGGCGGCCCGTCCGGTCACCCCGCCGACGGCGTCACCGTCTCGTTCGGGGGCGCCGAGGCGTCGAGATAACCGCGCAATCTTGCGCCCAGGACGTCCCATCTCCAATCGCTGGAGACCCACTCTCGACCGGCCGCGCCCATCGCGGCGGCACGATCGGGATCGGCGAGGACACCGGACACCGCGGTCGCGACGGCTGTGACGGAGGTGCCGTCGACGACGTAGCCGGTGCGACCGTCGCGCACCGTTTCCGGGGCACCACCCGACCGGCCTGCCACGACGGGCACCCCGGTCGCGGACGCCTCGAGGTACACGATGCCCAGGCCCTCGACGTCGAGACCGCCGCCGCGGGTCCGGCACGGCATCGCGAACACGTCAGCGATGGTGTGGTGCGCGGCGAGCTCGGCCGACGGCACGGTGCCGGTGAATACGACGTGCTCCTCGACATCCGTGCGGCGCGCGAGCTCCCGCAGGCGCGACTCGTACGGTCCGCCGCCGACGATGACGAGGACGGCACCGTCGATCCGCTTCCGGATCGCGGGCAGCGCGCGGATGAGCACGTCCTGTCCCTTGCGCGGCACCAGGCGCGACAGACACAGCACGGTGGGCCGGTCGCCGAGACCATAACGTGCCCGCAGTTCGGCGCGGGCCGCCGGATCCGGCCGGAAGACGTCGGTGTCCACCCCGGACGGCAGGTGTTCGAGACCCGCTTCGGGGCCGAATGCCGAGGCGAACCGCCCCCTCGTGTAACGACTGACGTAGGTGACGGTGTCGGTGTGCTCGCCGATCCGCCGCAGCGCCTGCCGGGCGGCGGGAAGCATCGACCATCCCACCTCGTGGCCGTGGGTGCTGGCGACGATGCGATGAGCGCCGGCGCGGCGCAGCACGGGCGCCAGCAGCGCCAACGGTGCAGCCGCTCCGAACCAGACGGTGTCGCAGTCGTGTTCGGTGAGCAGCCGCGTGGCCCGTCGCGCGACGTCGGGTGTCGGCAGCATCAGTGTCGTGGGATGACGGACGACCTCGAAGGGGACTCGTGCGTCGAACTTCACATGGCTGTCGCCGCGCCACCGCGGCGCGTAGACGACCAGGTCGTCGGACGGCAGCTGGTTCGCGAAGGCGTGCAGATAGGACTGGATGCCCCCCGGTCGGGGCGGGAAATCGTTCGTCACCAGCAGGGTCCGCGACATGGGACCACCGTAGAAGCAGCGCGACGGGAAGGCGCCGACGGGTCCCGAGCTCCGGACGGTGCCGATGGGCCCGGCCCGGACCGTCCCGGTCAGCGGATGTCGCGGATGCGCTCTCCGAGCCAGCGACCCCAACCGCCCACGAAGCCGGCGGTGTCGACGCCGAGCAGGTCTGTGAGCACGTCGTCGAGGTGTTCGTCGGTGACGGGACCCGCGGCGAGGGCGCGGTAGAGGGAGACGAGCGTGTCGTGTCCGAACTGGTCCGCGGTGTACGCGGCGATCGACCAGGAGCTCTCGTAGGCGAGCGTCGACCGGTCGCCGATGAAGTCGCCGTCGGCGGGCAGCGACGTCGGTGCACCCGACGCCCGTACCTGCCGGGTCAGCGTCGGCGCGATCCGCTGCACGTCGACCGGCCCGGTGGCGAGGCCCTCCGCGGCCGTGCGGTGGCCGACGTAGTCGGCGAAGCCCTCGAGGACCCACATCGGGGAGCCGTCCACGGTGCCGGCGCGTGCGGCGACGTGCACCGTCTCGTGCGCGAGCACGATCCGGCGGGAGGTGTCGTCCAGCCGGTCGCTCGCGGCCGGGTTGAAGACGATGCGCTGCCCGGTGGCGATCCCGCGCTCGTGGTCGACATCGTCGGAGACCGCGACGGCCGCGATGTCGTCGCCGTCGTGTCGTGGCCCGACGAGGTGCGAGAACTCCTCGTGTGAGGACGTCACGACCACCAGTGCGCGTCGCGGCCAGGAATCGCCCCAAAGGTCGTCGACAGCCTCGACCACCGACGGCAGTTCGCCTGCCAGGTCGTCGACGAAGGCGGCGTTGTCCGGGTGTCCGATCACGAGCGAGCGACCACCCTCGGTCTGCGCGGTCGCGAGGTGGAGGCTGCCGTGGTCCCAGGGCCCTCGCCAGGTGACGGTCTGCGCCCCGGCGAGATCGGGTGCGTCGTCGGCGATCCGCCAGCCCTGCGGCCGGTGGACGAACAGCACGGTCACCGGTCGCCGGGTGGGTATGTCGTCGATTCCGTCCACGGCGTACCGCAGGTGGACTCGGTGCGCCCGTACCTCGTCGGCCGCGAACCGGGCGATCGTCTCGGGCGGCAGGAGCAGCGCGGGTTCGGAGGCGAGTTCGTAGCCGAGATCGGCGAGGGGAACGGCGGAGATCGCCGCGATCCGCTCCCGTTCGGCGTCGAGGAGTTCCGGAGACGCGTCGTCGATCAACTCCGCGAGGGACCCGTCGTCGCCGGTCCGGACGGCGTGCGCCCAGTCGTCGAGCACGACCTGCAGTTCGGCCCGTACCCGGCTGTCGGCGTCGTCGGTGTCCACCGGGTCGACGGCCAGCAGCAGTCCTGCCGTGACCAGCGCGACCACGAGCCCGGCCAGGCCGAGACGTTCCCACTTGCGGGTACCGGCGGTGAAGGGCGATCGCGCGGGCACCGCGTCAGTCTAGGTCGGTGTCCGAGGGTGGTCCCGTACGCCCTCGCCCACCGGCTGCGATCCCGCCTCTACCCGGTCAGTACCGCCGGGCGCTGTGGAACGGGAAGCGATCGATCGACTGCACCTTCACCGGCACACCGAAGGTCGACGCGTGCACCATGTTGCCATCGCCGACGTACATGCCGACGTGGGAGGCGTCGTCGTAGAAGATCACGAGGTCGCCGGGCTGCAGATTGTCGCGGGAGACGGGGATGCCGCCTTGCGCCTGGGCCTGACTCGACCGGGGCAGTGATTTGCCGACCTGGTTGTACGCCCACACCATGAGTCCCGAGCAGTCGAACTGGTCGGGGCCGGTCGCGCCCCACACGTACGGCGAGCCGATCCGCGACAGGGCGGCGCGGAGCGCGGCGCCGTTGCTGCCGGGGACGAGGTGCTGCAGGATCTTCTCGGCGTCGAGGCCCGGAGGGAAGGGAGTGCCGGCGAGTTCGGCCTTCTCCGCGTCGCTCAGCGCCTCGAAGGCGTTCAGGACCCCTTCGATCTGCTCCTCGAGTTCGGCCTGTCGCCGCTGGAGTTCGTCGCGGAGGGTCTGGGCCTGCTCGGCGGCGGCACGCGCCTCGTCGGCGGCATGCTGCGCGGCGACGGCCGCCTCGGCCGCAGCGGCGGTGGCCGCCCGGAAGCCCTCGACCTCACGCGAGGTCTGCTCGCCCAGGACGTCGAGCAGGACCATCTGGTCGAGCATCTGCTGGGGCGAGTCGCTCACCATGACGGCGAACAGCCGGTTGGTGCGCGCACCGCGGTAGTTGGCCCGCGCGAGCTTGTCGACGGTGGGCTTGAAGCGGGCGATCTCGGCGCGAGCGGCGCCGAGCGCGTCGTCGGCCTGGCCGGCACGCACCTCGGCCTCGTGCTGCGCAGCGACCTTCGCTTCGAGATCCGCCCCGGCGGCGTGCAACGCCTCGGTGGCCTGTTCGCTGCGACGCGACAGATCCGCGAGGTGCTCGAGGCGTGCTGCCGGGCTCTCCCCTGCGGGTTGCGCCGTCGCCGGCGCCAGGGTGAAACCGAGGACCATCATCACGAGGGCTACGACGAGCGCCGGACGGCCGGTCCGTCGCCTGTCCTGCACTCGTACGAGGTGCTTCGTCCTGTCGGAAACCACGTGGGCTCGCATCCTTTCCCAAAGGTCTCGATCAGGTTACGGAATTGCATAGGTTTGTGTCTACCTGCGAGTAGCCCTCCCACGCAGCGGTCGTTTGTGCAAGCAGTTCCTGCATCGGAAAGGACGTGCAGACACACGAGGAGGGTGGGTCCGGTACGTACCGGACCCACCCTCCTCGGGCAGTGCGTCGGCGCTGGAGCGGGGTGCTCAGCCGATCGGAAGCGACGGGCGCCGACCGATCAGAAGCGACGGGCGCCGTCGACGGGCATCGAGTTCAGCGGTGCGATCTTGACCGGCTGGCTCGAGGTGGAGGCGTGCACGATGTTGCCGCCGCCGATGTAGATGCCGGTGTGGCTGCCGCCGTAGAACGACACGACGTCCCCGGGCTGCAGAGCCGCGACGTCCACCGGGGCACCGGCGGAGGCCTGCTCGTAGCTGGTGCGCGGGACGCTCAGACCGGCCTGCTTGTAGGCCCACTGCACGAGACCCGAGCAGTCGAAGGAGCTCGGGCCGGCAGCGCCGTAGACGTAGGGGGCACCGATCTTCGACTGCGCGGCGTCGGCAGCGCGCTGGCCGACAGAGCTGAAGGGGGCGGTGAAGGAACCGGACTGAGGCGCGGGGGCGGCCTCGGGGGCCGGCGGAACGATGTTGGCGATCTCCGGCGGCACGGTCACACCGGCCGGGAGGTCGAACGTTCCGACACCGGGAATGTTGATCGGCTCGGCCATCGCCGGGCCGGCCGAGACGGTGACTGCTCCGAGAGCAATGGCACCGGCGACGAGTGCGCGCCGGACGGTGCGCGTGCTGTTGTTCGAAACCACGAGGGGACGTTCTCCGTTTCTTCCGTTCACCCGCCGACCGAGTTAGCTGACGGGTTCGGGCCGGAAGATCAGCCCTACCCCTCCCCGCGAGCAGCGGAGGGGATTCACCCCGAGTACTACGTGTGGGTCCCCGGCTCACCGCTCCCGCAGACGGGAGAAGCGATTAGGCGGTAACCGTGCGGCTCCGACCCGGGGGTGGGGCGGAAACTCTCCGCTCGGTCTCGAAAAGATTACGAAACGGCATCGGTGAAGTCGACCGCCTTGCCGGGCGACCCGACCTTCTCGGCCCACCCCTGGAGGAATGCCGTCGCGGGGCAACGGTCCGATAACGGCGCGGTAACGGCCACTGTCCGGCGCACCTCCGCTCGGGAGAGGCCCGGCGCCCGTTTCACCCGAGTTCCTTCCGGAAGAACCAGGTCAGGGCACGCTGACTCATCGACCGTCGACGAGGCGATGCGCCCGATTCGCCGGATTGTCGTTCCCGGAGGCCGATCGGTCTGTTCTCCGGCCTCCGTTTACCCTTCATCGAGCCGAAAAGAACGCAGTGTGATCCTCGTCTCCCCGTGCTCCGAACCCCGCTCCGAAGCCCGCTCGACGGCGTGTCGGTGACGCTTCCTAGGCTCTGCCGCATGACCTCGCCGCAACCATCCGCCCTCGGCGTGCAACTCGGTTTCGACGAGCTCGACACTCCGCTGCGCGAGACCACCTTCGTCGTCGTCGACCTCGAGACGACCGGCGGGAAGGCAGCCGAGGACGCCATCACAGAGATCGGCGCGGTGAAGATCCGCGGGGGCGAGGTGCTCGGCGAGTTCGCGACCCTCGTCGATCCGGGGCGACCCATCCCCCCGTACATCGTGCAGCTCACCGGCATCACCACCGCGATGGTCTATGCGGCGCCCAAGGTCGAGGAGGTGCTGCCCGCCTTCCTGGAATTCGCGTCCGGAGCGGTGCTCGTCGCACACAACGCCGGATTCGACGTCGGCTTCCTCGAGGCGGCCACGGCGCAGTGCGAACTCGCGTGGCCCCGCTTCCAGGTGCTGTGCACCGTCAAGCTGGCCCGCCGCGTCCTCGGACGCGACGAAGCGCCGTCGGTGAAGCTGTCCGCGCTGGCCGAACTGTTCCGGGTCTCCACCGTGCCCACCCACCGCGCCCTGGACGACGCACGCGCCACCGTGGACGTCCTGCACGCCCTCATCGAACGGGTCGGCAACCAGGGCGTCCACAGCCTCACCGAACTGCGCGACTATATGCCGGTGGTCACCGCCGAGCAGAGGGCCAAACGCGCACTCGCCGCGCATCTGCCGCGCAAACCGGGTGTCTACATGTTCCGCGGCCCGTCGGACGAGGTGCTGTACGTCGGCACGGCGGTCGACCTGCACCGGCGTGTCCGTACCTATTTCACGGGCTCCGAGACGCGACCGCGGTTGCGCGAGATGGTCGCGCTCACCACACGCATCGATCACGTCGAATGCGCCCACGGGCTCGAGGCCGGCGTCCGCGAACTCCGGTTGATCGCGGCCCACACCCCTCCCTACAACCGCCGGTCGAAATATCCGATGCGCGGTTGGTGGATCATCCTCACCGACGAGGCGTTCCCGCGCCTCGCCGTGAGCCGCACCCCCGGACCCGACTCGGTCGGCCCGTTCTCGGTGCGCGCCGACGCCGCGGATGTCGCGGCACTGCTCGCGGAGATGTGCGGTCTGCGCACGTGCACGCGCAGGATCGGCCGTACGGCCCGCCACGGCGACCGCTGCCCGCCCGTCGCGGTCGGGGGCTGCGCCGCAGCCGCCTTCGGGGTCCAGGACGCCTCCGCCTACGCAGCCCAGGTCGAGCGTGCGCGCGCGGTCGTCCGCGGAACCGCCGACGACGCCGTCGAATCGGCGCAGCAGCGACTCGACGCCCTCGTGCGCGACCAGCTGTTCGAGAACGCCGCCCGCCTCCGCGACCGCCTCGCCGCCGCCCTCGTCGCGCTGCGGCGCACGCAACGCCTCGCGGCGCTGGCGGCCGTCGACGAACTCGTCGCCGCGCGACCGCGGGCCGAGGGCGGGTGGGAGTTCGCCGTCGTGCGCGCCGGTCGTCTCGCGTCCGCCGGAGTGGCACCGCGCGGTGTGCGCCCGATGCCCGTCGTCGAGGCGATCGTCGCCGCGGCCGAGACGGTGCGGCCGTCACCCGGCCCGCTCCGGGGCGCGTCCCCGGAGGAGATCGGTCTGGTCGCACGTTGGCTCGACGGCGAGGGCATCCGCATCGTCCGGGCGAGCGAGGGCTGGTGCGAACCGACACGGGGTGCGGGCCGGTGGAGCACGTGGGCCGAGCTCGCCCGCGACGCCCGCGCGGTCCGCAGGCTCCTCTCCGCCGACGACCCGCACCGCTTAGGCTGATGCAATCCCCGAGGAAGGTTGAAGGAGACCCCATGATCAACGCGATCGTCCTGATCGATGCCGAGGCGAACCGTATCCCCGAGACCGCGCAAGCGGTGGCCGACCTCGACGGTGTCGACACGGTGTACTCCTGCGCGGGCGACGTCGACCTCGTGGCCGTGGTCCGGGTCCGCGACCACGAGAAGATCGCGGAGGTCGTCACCCGGGGCATCAACAAGATCGACGGCGTGACGAAGACCGTCACCCACATCGCATTCCAGTCGTACTCGAGCGCCGACGTCGAGGCCGGTTTCTCGATCGGGAACTGACACCCCGCAGCACCACCGACGACCGCCGGGCCCGCACCGATGCAGTGCGGGCCCGTCGTTCGTGTGTCCTTATTCTTCTCCGGTCATTTGTGTCCGGAACCGGCACCCAGCCGCGTGGTGACCTCGGCCCACTGCTCCAGGACGGCCGTGGCCCGGCCGCTGTCGATCGCCTCTGCCGCCGTCTCGAGCCCGGCCGTGAGGGCATCCTCGAGAACGCCGTCGACGCCCCGGAAAGCCGCGATTGCCCCGGCGGCGTTGAGGAGCACGGCATCGCGCACCGGCCCTGTCTCCCCCGCCAGCATCGCCCGCGCGATCGCCGCGTTCTCCGTGGCGTCGCCTCCGCGGAGTGCCTCGAGCGGAACCCGTTCGATACCGAGATCGCGCGGATCGAGCGTCACGACCCGGACCTCGCCGCCGTGGACGACGTGCACGCGCGAGGTCGTGGAGGTGGTCAGTTCGTCGAGACCGTCGTCGCCTCGGACGACGAGCGCCGAATTGCCGCGCTGCGCGAGCACACCGGCGACGGTCGGGACGAGCGGTTCGAAGGCGCACCCGATCAGGCCGGCGCTCGGGCGGGCCGGATTGGTGAGCGGGCCGAGGACGTTGAAGACCGTCGGGATGCCGATCTGCTTGCGCGGTGCGGCCGCGAAACGCAGCGCCGGGTGGTAGACCGGCGCGAAGCAGAATCCGATCCCGGCCTCGGCGACCGAGCGGGCCACCTCGTCGGGTCCGAGATCGATGTGCACTCCGAGCGCTTCGAGCACGTCGGCGCCGCCGCTCTTGGACGAGGCGGCGCGGTTGCCGTGTTTGACCACGCGAATACCCGCTGCGGCGACGACCAGCGAGGCCATCGTGGAGATGTTGACGGTGTTCGCCCGGTCGCCACCGGTGCCCACGACGTCGACCACGTCACCGTCGACCGGGACCAACCGGGCGTAGTCGAGCATCGTGTCGGCGAGTGCCCGCACCTCCTCGGGTGTCTCGCCCTTCATCTTCAGAGCGACACCGAAGGCCGCGATCTGAGCGGGAGTGGCGTTGTCGGAGAAGATCTCGCTCATCGCCCATCGCGCCTCCGCGGCGGACAGGTTCTGCCCGGCCGTGAGCACTCCCAGGACGGAGGGCCAGTTCTGCGTCACCTCGTCCGCGTCTCGCGTCGCGTTCATCGCACCTGCCCTCGCCGCATCTCGCTCCTCACCGGGCACCGGCGTGCCCTCCGACCGGTCAGCTTAGCCAGCGGAATCCTGCGGTTGCAGAGCGTCCCATCCCAGGGCCGTTCCACCGAGCCGCTGGGCAAGCGAGGCCATGCGCGACTTCTCCTGCGCACAGTGCAGTGCATCGAGGACCTGCACGCGCTGCAGGATCACCGAGGCGCCCGCGACGGCCGCGGCTGGGACGTTCCCGTCGCCGGTCCCGGCCACGACGTAGCCGTCCTGCCCGGCCAGTTCCGCCGCCCGGTCCACCCTGTCGGCGGGCAGGGCGAGGTGGTGCCGCAGAACCGCCTCGTCCTCGGCCTGCCACACAGGTGTCGCCTCGGCGGCACGCTCGAGCGCCGTCGAACACGCCTCCGCGTCGTCGAAGGACGAGACGACCACGACCAGGTCGGGCCGGTTCGCGTCGAGCGGTTCGCTGCGCCGACCGATCAGGGACCGCAGCCACCCCCGAACACCCTTTCCGGTACTCATGTCACCACGATCGCACGTGACCTCCGCGACCCTCCGAAATGTCCCGTGTGACACCCCACCGAGCACCCGCCACCGAGTGCCCACCTGGAGAAATACAGGTCCGGGACCTGCACGGACGCGCCGATTTCGGCCCCGATTGCCCAAGACGTACTACGACGGGTCATACTAGCCAGCGTGACGAGCGCAGTAGGGACTTCAGGATCTGCAATCACACAGCGCGTGCACTCGTTGAACCGGCCCAACCTGGTCAGCGTCGGCACCATCGTGTGGTTGTCCAGTGAGCTCATGTTTTTCGCAGGGCTCTTCGCCATGTACTTCGTGGCACGGGCACAGGCCCCGGAGGGCATGTGGCCGCCCCCGCCCACCCACTTGAACCTGTGGTTGGCGGTACCGATCACCATGGTGCTGATCGCTTCTTCCTTCACCTGCCAGCTGGGCGTCTTCGCCGCCGAGCGCGGCGACGTCTTCGGCCTGCGACGGTGGTACATCATCACCCTCGGCATGGGCACCTTCTTCGTGCTCGGTCAGGGCTACGAGTACATCACCCTGGTGAAGGACGGCACGACCATCCCCGGCAGCGTGTACGGCTCGGTGTTCTACATGACCACCGGTTTCCACGGCCTGCACGTCATCGGCGGCCTCATCGCATTCGTGTTCCTGCTGTTCCGCACGAAGGTCAGCAAGTTCACGCCTGCGCAGGCCACTGCGGCCATCGTCGTTTCGTATTACTGGCACTTCGTCGACATCGTTTGGATCGCGCTGTTTGCCACGATTTATTTCATCCGTTAGCCAGCTGAACGCCCAGGCAGCCCCCTGACGTCCAGTCCGTCCCGACATAAAAAAAGGGATACAGATGAGTTCATCCCCACCTCTCGCCTCCGAGGGTGACATGCCCGGTCGATCCTCTGCAGCCGATGCTGCGAAGTCCCGCCGCCAGCGCAAGATGCGCCGGCGCGTCACCGGAGCGTTGGTCCTTGCGCTCGGTCTCCTCAGCGCAGGCTTCATCGCCTCCGCACTGACACCTGCCCCGCAGGTGGCTACAGCGCAGGACGACCAGAGCGCTCTGATCCGCGAGGGTCAGCAGCTCTACGAGACCTCCTGCGTGACCTGCCACGGTGTCAATCTTCAGGGCGTCCAGGACCGCGGTCCCAGCCTCATCGGTGTCGGCGAGGCCGCCGTCTACTTCCAGGTCTCCTCGGGCCGCATGCCGATGATGCGCAACGAGGCCCAGGCCCTCCGCAAGGACCCGAAGTTCGACGCTGCGCAGACCGACGCGCTCGGCGCGTACATCCAGGCCAACGGTGGAGGCCCGACGGTCATCCGCGACGAGAACGGCGAGATCGCCCAGTCGTCACTGCGCGGCAACGACATCGGACGCGGTTCGGAGCTCTTCCGCCAGAACTGCGCGTCCTGCCACAACTTCACCGGACGCGGCGGCGCGCTCTCGTCCGGCAAGTTCGCACCGAACCTGGATCCGGCCAACGAGCAGCAGATCTACACCGCGATGCTCACCGGCCCCCAGAACATGCCGAAGTTCTCCGATCGTCAGCTGACGGTCGAGGAGAAGAAGGACATCATCGCGTACATCAAGTCCGCCAGTGAGACGAGAGACCCGGGTGGCTACGGGCTCGGCGGCTTCGGCCCCGGTGCCGAAGGGCCGACCATGTGGGTCGTCGGCATGGTCGCCGTCGTCGGCGCTGCACTGTGGATCGGAGCAAGGTCATGAGTGGCGGCGAAACGCCGAACAAGCACACGGTCGAAGATCTCGACCGGATGAGCCGGGACGATCTCGTCACGCTCGGCACGAACCTCGACGGCGTCGACGTCGCGTTCCGCAAGGATCGCTGGCCCGTCGAAGGCACGCGTGCCGAGAAGCGGGCCGAGCGCAACGTCGCTTTCTGGTTCGCCCTCGCGGGCATCGCGGGTGTCGCGTTCATCGCGATCTACCTGTTCTGGCCATGGGAGTACCAGGGCATCGGCGACGAGAACTACGGCTGGTACAGCCTCTACACCCCGATGCTCGGACTGACCCTGGGTCTGTCCATCCTCGGCATCGGCGTGGGCGCGGTGCAGTTCACCAAGAAGTTCATCCCCGAGGAGGTGTCGATCCAGGATCGGCACGACGGCGGCTCGCCCGAGGTCGATCGCAAGACGATCGTCGCCGAGCTCTCCGACTCGCTCGAGACGTCCACCCTGCCGCGCCGTAAGCTGATCAAGCGCACCGCGATCTTCGGTGGTGGCGCGCTCGGCCTCGGTCTGATCATGCCGCTCGGCGGCCTGATCAAGAATCCGTGGGCCGAGGGTGACCAGTCGTCGCTGTGGGTGTCGGGCTGGACTCCGCGCTACCCCGGCGAGACCATCTACCTGCGTCGCGACACCGGCCGCCCCCAGGACATCGTCCTGGTGCGCCCGGAGGACCTCGACGCCGGCGGTATGGAGACGGTGTTCCCGTTCCGCGAGTCCGATCGCGGTGACGACCACGCTCTGCTGCAGAGCCTGCGCGGCATCCGCAACGCCGTCATGCTCATCCGCCTGCGCACCGAGGACACCGAGCGTGTCGTCAAGCGCAAGGGCCAGGAGAGCTTCAACTACGGCGACTACTTCGCGTACTCGAAGATCTGCACGCACCTCGGCTGCCCGACCTCGCTCTACGAGCAGCAGACGCACCGCATCCTGTGCCCGTGCCACCAGTCGCAGTTCGATGCGCTGGAGTACGGCAAGCCGATTTTCGGTCCCGCTGCTCGCGCACTGCCGCAGCTTCCGATTACAGTGAACGAAGAGGGCTTCCTGGTCGCCAACGGTGACTTCATCGAGGCACTCGGCCCGGCATTCTGGGAGCGTCGCCCGTGAGTACTGCAACCCCGTCCCGCGCCGCACAGATCGGCGAGAATCTCGATTCTCGCTACCACCTGTCCGCGGGCATCCGCCGCCAGATCAACAAGGTGTTCCCCACCCACTGGTCCTTCCTCCTGGGTGAGATCGCGCTCTACAGCTTCGTCATCCTGTTGATCTCGGGTATCTTCCTCACCCTGTTCTTCGACCCCTCGATGGCGCACGTCATCTACGAGGGCGTCTACACGCCGCTGCGCGGTGTGGGTATGTCCCGCGCCTACGAGACGACCCTGAACCTCTCCTTCGAGGTCCGCGGTGGTCTGTTCGTGCGACAGATCCACCACTGGGCAGCACTGATGTTCGCAGCGTCGATCGTCGTCCACCTGCTGCGCGTGTTCTTCACCGGTGCGTTCCGGCGTCCGCGTGAGGCCAACTGGGTGATCGGCTCGCTGCTGCTCATCCTGGCGATGTTCGAAGGCTTCTTCGGTTACTCCCTCCCCGACGACCTGCTCTCGGGCACCGGCCTCCGCGCCGCGTTCTCGGGCATCACGCTCTCGATCCCGATCATCGGTTCGTGGATGCACTGGGCGATCTTCGGTGGCGACTTCCCGGGTGAGCTGATCATCCCGCGCTTCTACGTCCTGCACGTGCTGCTCGTCCCGGGCATCATCCTGGCCCTGATCGCCGCGCACCTCGCGCTGGTCTGGTACCAGAAGCACACGCAGTTCCCCGGCCCCGGCCGCACGGAGCAGAACGTCGTCGGCGTTCGTATCCTCCCGGTCTTCGCCGTCAAGTCGGGTGCTTTCTTCGCGATGACCTTCGCGGTGCTCGCCCTGATGTCCGGCCTGCTGCAGATCAACCCGGTCTGGAACATCGGCCCGTACAACCCGTCGCAGGTGTCCGCCGGCTCGCAGCCCGACATCTACATGATGTGGACGGACGGCATGGCCCGTATCTGGCCCGCCTGGGAGCTGTACCTGTTCGGCCGGTACACGATCCCGCAGCCGTTCTGGATCGCGCTGATCATGGGCCTGGTGTTCGTCGTGCTCACGGTCTACCCGTGGATCGAGAAGAAGTTCACGAAGGACGACGCACACCACAACCTGCTGCAGCGTCCGCGCGACGTGCCGGTCCGCACCGGCATCGGGTTCATGGCCCTGGCGTTCTACGCCGTCGCCACGATCATGTGTGTCAACGACATCATCGCGTACAAGTTCGACATCTCGATCAACGCGACGACCTGGATGGGCCGCATCGGTCTCGTCCTGCTCCCGCCGCTCGCCTACTACATCGCGTACCGGTTCTGCCTGGGTCTGCAGCGCAGCGACCGTCAGGTGCTCGAGCACGGCATCGAGACGGGCATCGTCCGTCGCCTGCCGACCGGCGAGTACATCGAGATCCACCAGCCGCTCGGCCCGGTGGACGAGCACGGCCACCCGATTCCGCTGGAGTACCAGGCCGCCCCGGTTCCGAAGCGGATGAACAAGCTCGGCACCGCCGGCAAGCCCGGCTCCGGCAGCTGGTGGAGCCCGGACCCGGCCGACGAGGCCGCCGCTCTCGAGGCCGCCCACCACGAGGCCGAGCTCGAGCTGCGGAACACGCTCCGCGAGTACCAGGAGCGCGTCCACGGCAACGGAGACGGCGCAGCCCAGCTGCCCGACAAGTCGCAGCACTGATCCGCATCAGCGGCTCGTAACGGGGCCCCGGACCATCACGGTCCGGGGCCCCGTTCGTCATTCGGGGGTTCTCCCATCCCCCACCGGATATCGTCCGGAGCGTACGTCTTGACCTTGACACTGTGACAAGCGCTCGAATGGGTCGTGAAGGAGGTGCCTCCCATGCGCACACATCAGGACCCGTCCACCCGCCTCGTCGAGGCCCTGTCCACCCGCCTCGTCGAGGCCCTGTCCGCCGACGACGCCTCCGTGCGTCTGCGCGCCGCACTCGAGTCGGGTACCGCACCCGATCCCGAAACGGTGACCGCTCTCGTCGACCGGTGCGCGGTGGAGCCGGACTTCTTCGTCCGCGACATGCTGACCTGGGCGCTGTGCCGTCTGCCGGCCGGGGTGACCGTGCCGCGTCTGCTCGCCGAGCTCGGTTCGGATGTCTCACAGGCACGCAGTCAGGCCCTGCACACGTTGTCGAAGATCGGCGATCCCGTCGCATGGCCGAAGGTTTCGGGGATGCTCCACGACGAGCACGACGAGGTGGCACGCAGCGCGTGGCGCGCGGCGGTCGCTCTCGTGCCACCGGGCTCGGAAAGCGGCCTCGCTGCGGCTCTCGGCGCCGAACTGGGCCGCGGCGACCGCGACCTACAACTGAGCCTCGGTCGCGCTCTCGCGGCACTCGACGAGGCCGCGGCGCCGGTCCTGGACACGGCGATGAACAGCCCCGACCCGCGCGTCCGCGCTCACGCGGAGGCCACCGAACGGATCCGCGTCGACCCCGACAGCGCGTTCGTCCTCTCTGTGGAGTCGGCGAAACGCGTCGCCGCACTCGGCGCGGACGGTATCCGGGAGTGAGCCGGTGCTGATCGGTGAGGTCTCGCGGCGCTCCGGTGTCAGCAGCCGCATGCTGCGGCACTACGACCGCCTGGGGCTGGTGACGCCGACTGGCCGTACCTCGGGCGGCTACCGCGAGTACACCGAGGACGACCTCAGGAGGCTCTTCCACGTGGAGAGCCTCCGGAGTCTCGGCCTGTCGCTGAACGAGGTCGGACGTGCGCTGGGGGAACCGGATTTCGCTCCGGCGGATCTGGTGCAGGAGCTGATCCGGCACACGCGCGGACGGATCGCCGCCGAGACCGAACTCCTCGCTCGTCTCGAAGGCGTCGACTCGGCCTCCCCCAGCGGTTGGGACGACGTCCTGCGCCTCGTCGCGCTGTTGCGCGCGTTCGAATCCGATTCCGGCTCCCGCCGCCAGCAGGCGATCCTGTCCCAGGACGAGGACACGACGCTGCCGGTCGCAGCGCTGGTCCGGGCGGCGCTGTCGGAGGAGGATCCGTTCGTCGCCGGCGCGCTGCGCTGGTCGCTCGCCCGAGCAGCGGACGCATTCGACGCTGCGCTGCCGGCACTCGCGGAGGGCCTTCACTCCGACGAGGTGCCGGTGCGGCGACGGGCGATCGCGACACTCGCGGAACTCCGTGTGCCCGAATCGACGAGGCTCCTGGAGGGGGCCCTCGACGACACCGATCCCAAAGCACGTTCCACGGCGGCTCTGACGCTCGGGGCGCGAGGGGTGGACGTGGCCGTCCCCGTGCTCGTAGAGATGATCGTGGAGGGCCGGTCGGACGTCGAGGCCGCCGAGGTACTCGGCCTGCTCGCAGATCGGCCGCTGTCGTCCGCCGAGATCGTGCGGTTGCTGCAGCACGCGCTCGGCGGCTCGGACGATGCCGGTGTCCGGCTACGTCTCACGCAGGCACTCGCGGAGATCCCCGGGTCGGCCGCCGACGACGCGCTCGAGGCTCTGACCGACGATCCGAATCGTACGGTTGCAGCGACCGCGAGGGTCGTCCTCACCACGCGTCGGGCTCCCTGAAGAACTGAACCTCGAGAACGACGACGGAAACGACGCAGGCGCCGCACCCGAAGGTGCGGCGCCCGTGTGGTCGAGGGTACCGGCTCAGTGCTTCTCGGGTCCGATGTGGTACTCGAACACCAGGCCGGCTGCTGCCGCGATGATGAGCGCGACCGCGAGGACGATCATCCACGGCTGGTAGAAGGCCAGTGCGATGGCGGCGAACGCTGCTGCGCCGGCGAGCAGGATCGGCCAATAGCTACCCGCACTGAAGAAACCGAGGTCGCCCGCACCGTCGCTGATCTCGGCGTCCTCGTAGTCCTCGGGACGGGTGTCGAGACGACGAGCAACGAAGCGGAAGTACGTTCCGACGATCAGGGTCAGACCGGCGGAGAGGACGATGGCCGTGAGGCCGGCCCATTCGATGCCCTTGTCCGAGAGCCCGGTGAACACGCCGTACACGATGGCGACGAGCACGAAGAACACCGTCACGACCTCGAAGAGCTTGGCTTCGATCTTCATATCAGCACTTGTCCTTGTCGGAGGGGGTGGCCGTCACTCGCCTGCGGCGACGGTCGCCGACCGATCCGTGCGGTCGGTCTTGAACGGAGTCGTCGAGGTCGCGATCGGGCTCTGGCCGATGGCTTCGAGCGCACGAGCGTTCGACAGGCCTTCGCCGCCGTCCTCGACCGGCTTGCGGAGCTCGATGTACCGGGCGAAGTCCTCCGGGCTGACCGCGCGGACCTCGAAGTTCATCATCGCGTGGTAGGTGCCGCACATCTCGGCGCAGCGGCCGACGAACGCGCCCTCACGCTCGATCTCGGAGATCTGGAAGACCGGATCGGAGTTGTTCTCACGCGGGTTCGGGTTCACGTCGCGCTTGAACAGGAACTCCGGCACCCAGAAGGCGTGGATGACGTCGGAGGACGCCAGCTGGAACTCGATGCGCTTCCCGGTGGGAAGAACGAGCACCGGAATCTCTTCGCTGGTGCCGATCGTCTCGATCTTGTCGTAGTGCAGGTAGGACAGGTCCTCGGCGGGCTTGCCGTGGATCGCTCCCGGAGCCTCGTGCTCCTCACCCGATTCACCGTGCGCGGTGGACGGGTCGAACGGCTCCTGTGCAACTGCCGCCTCGGCGACCTCGTCGATACCGTTGTAAGGGGCCGTGCCGTCCTGCAGATCGATCGTCCGGTAGCCGAACTTCCAGTTCCACTGGAACGCCGTCACGTCGACCACGACGTTCGGGTTGTCTTCCTTCTCCAGGACGTAGTTCTGCACCACGACCGTGAAGTAGAAGAGGACACACACGGCGACGAACGGCGCCGCGGTGTAAGCCAGCTCGAGCGGCACGTTGTATGCCGTCTGACGCGGGAACTCCGGATCGTCCTTCCGACGCCGGTAGGCAATGATCACCCAGAAGGTGAGTGCCCACACGAGAATTCCCATGACGAGGGCGGCGACAACCGACCACGTCCACAGTTCACGCATACGCTCGGCCTGAGGAGTGATGCCCTCCGGCCAGCCGAAACGAAGGATTTCTTCGCTCGAGCACCCGGTCAGCACCAAGGCTGCAATGCCGAGTGATGCTGCGAGCCCGAACCGCCGAAGGATCCGACCTTGCGCCACGTTCACGCCTTCCTGATCGCCGCAATTCCACTAGGGCACACCCGGAGGGCCGGCCCAATTACTACGCAGCGTAGACCAAACCCGGGCGCTATCCATCGCCGGGGCACGAAGAAAGTGTCGGACTGGGCGTTTCGACCGGAAGACCCGGCTCGTGACGTCGGTTTTCTCCTGTCGGGCGAGTGATCGTCAGTGGCGTCCGGGCGCGGCTGCCCGATGTCGACCGTCTGCGGCATACTTCGGTAGAACCAACGCCGGACCCCGAGTGGTAGTTCCCGGTGTCATGCGCGGTGCGGTGTCCCGCGCTGGGCACCCACCGGGGTTCTTCGCGACACCCCCGACCGGAATGAGGTAACCCACGCGTGTGCGGATTGCTCGGGTTTCTGACCACTGACGGCACCAGCGACGACGCCGTCGCGAAGGTGGACTCCGCGATGCACTGCCTGCGCCATCGCGGCCCCGACGAGCACGGCACCTGGCACGACGCCGACCTCGTCTTCGGATTCAACCGGTTGTCGATCATCGACATCGCGCACTCGCACCAGCCGCTGCGCTGGGGCCCGCCGGAGCAGCCCGACCGCTACGCGCTGACCTTCAACGGTGAGATCTACAACTATCTCGAACTGCGCAAGGAGCTCACCGAGACGTTCGGTACCTCCTTCGCGACCGAGGGCGACAGCGAGGCGATCGTCGCGGCCTACCACCACTGGGGAGTGCGCGCGGTCCAGCGCCTGCGGGGTATGTTCGCCTTCGCGATCTGGGACACGCACACCCGCGAGCTGTTCGTCGCCCGCGACCCGTTCGGCATCAAGCCGCTGTTCCTCGCGACCGGCACCGGCGGTACCGCCTTCGGCAGCGAGAAGAAGAGTCTGCTGGAGCTCGCCGACGTGATCGGCATCGACACCGAGCTCGATCCTCGTGCGATCGAGCACTACACGGTGCTGCAGTACGTTCCCGAGCCCGAGACGCTGCACCGGCGGATCCGCCGCCTCGAGTCGGGCTGCTACGCGCGTATCACGCCCGGCGCCGAGCCGGAGATCACGCGATACTTCCATCCCACCTTCCCGGTCCGGCCGTTCGCGGCGGGCCGCGAACAGGATCGTTACCGCGAGATCGCCGAGGCCCTCGAGGACTCGGTGGCCAAGCACATGCGCGCCGACGTGACCGTCGGGTCGTTCCTCTCGGGTGGCATCGATTCGACGGCCATCGCCGCGCTGGCGATGCGCCACAACCCGAAGCTCATCACCTTCACCGCGGGTTTCGAGCGGGAGGGTTACTCCGAGGTCGACGTCGCCGCAGAGTCGGCGGCCGCGATCGGTGCCCGGCACGTGGTGCGGGTGGTCTCCCCCAGCGAGTTCGCCGCGGCTATCCCCGAGATCATCTGGTACCTCGACGACCCTGTGGCCGACCCGGCGCTCGTGCCGCTGTGGTTCATCGCCCGGGAGGCCCGCAAGCACGTCAAGGTCGTGCTGTCGGGTGAGGGCGCCGACGAGCTGTTCGGCGGTTACACGATCTACCGCGAGCCGCTGTCGCTGCGTCCGTTCGAGTTCCTGCCGCCGGCGCTGCGCCGGGCTGCCGGGAAGCTCTCGGAGCGCATCCCCGAGGGCACCCGAGGCAAGAGCCTGCTGCACCGTGGCTCGATGACGCTCGAGGAGCGCTACTACGGCAACGCCCGCAGCTTCAACGACGCGCAGCTGCGCTCGGTGCTGCGCGACTTCCGTCCGGAATGGACGCACCAGGACGTCACCGCCCCGATCTACGCGCAGTCTGCCGGCTGGGATCCGGTGGCACGGATGCAGCATCTCGACCTGTTCACGTGGCTGCGCGGCGACATCCTCGTCAAGGCCGACAAGATGACGATGGCCAACTCGCTCGAGCTGCGCGTGCCGTTCCTGGACTCCGAGGTGTTCCGGGTGGCGTCGCAGGTTCCGCTGGACCAGAAGATCACGAAACAGACGACGAAGTATGCGCTGCGGCAGGCGCTGGAGGGCATCGTCCCGCCACACGTGCTGCACCGCGCGAAGCTGGGCTTCCCGGTGCCGCTGCGGCACTGGCTGGCCGGCACGGAGCTGTTCGACTGGGCGCACGAGGTGATCGCCGAGTCGCAGACCGATCACCTGCTCGACAAGGGCGCGGTGGCGAAGATGCTCGACGAGCACCGGACCGGCCCGATCGATCACAGCCGTCGTCTGTGGACGGTGCTGTGCTTCATGGTCTGGCACGGCATCTTCGTGGAGAAGCGCATCGTGCCGCAGATCCAGGAGCCGGCCTACCCGGTCGAGATCTGATCACCCGACCCGTACGCGACGGCCGCGAACATCCCCGGGGATGTTCGCGGCCGTCGCGTTTCCAGGATCGGGTGTTCCGCCGCTCAGGCGCCGAGAATCGCGCCGATCTCGTCGGCGGCGGCGGTGCCGTAGGCGTCGGCGAGACGCTTGAGGGCGTCGGTGCGGTCGAAGTTCCACTCCTGCGTGCCGGTGGTCTCGAGGACGTGCACCGCGACCAGCGAGCCCAGCTGCGCGGCCCGTTCGATGCTCAGACCGGAGCGGTGTCCGAGCAGGAAGCCGGCGCGGAAGGCGTCGCCCACACCGGTGGGGTCGACCTTTGCGCGCTCGGGCACCACACCGACCTGCACCTGGTTGCCGTCGCGGTCGACGATCGTCGCGCCGTCACCGCCGAGGGTGGTGATGCGCATGCCGACCTTCGTCTGCACCTCGTCCTCGGTGAGACCGGTCTTCTGCAGCAGCAGTCCCCACTCGTACTCGTTGGTGAACAGGTACTCGGCGCCGTCGATGAGCTGCTCGGCCTGCTGCCCGTCCAGGCGGGCGAGCTGCTGGGACGGGTCGGCGACGAACGGGACGCCGAGCCGGCGGCACTCCTCGGTGTGCCGGATCATCGCGTCGGGATCGTTGGCGCCGACGAGCACGAGGTCGACGCTGTGCTTGCTCACCACGTCGGCGATGGAGATCTCGCGGGCCTCGGACATCGCACCGGGGTAGAACGAGGCGATCTGCGCCATGTCCAGGTCGGTAGTGCACACGAAGCGGGCGGTGTGGGCGGTCTGCGAGATCCGCACCGACGAGCAGTCGACCCCGTGGTCCTCGAGCCAGGTGCGGTACTCGGTGAAGTCGGCGCCGACGGCGCCGACGAGCACCGGCGTTCCGCCCAGGACACCCATCGCGAAGGCGATGTTGCCGCCCACTCCGCCGCGCCGGACGACGAGGTCGTCGACGAGGAAGCTCAGGGAGATGTGCGCGAGCTGGTCGGCGAGCAGCTGCTCGGCGAACCGGCCGGGAAAGCGCATGAGGTGGTCGGTGGCGATGGAGCCGGTCACGGCGATAGTCACGTGGCTGAGCCTTTCCGCGGATGTCGATGGTGTGGCTGCTCACACGGAGAGCCGGAGCGGTCCCACGGTACTACCGCGGAAACGACGGAACCCCGGCGCCGTGAAGCGCCGGGGTTCCGAGGTGCGTTCTCGGTTCAGTTGAACGAGTCGCCGCAGGCGCACGACCCCGTGGCATTCGGGTTGTCGATGGTGAAGCCCTGCTTCTCGATGGTGTCGACGAAGTCGATCGACGCACCCTCGACGTACGGCGCGCTCATCCGGTCGACGGCGAGCGTCACACCGGCGAATTCTTTCGTGAGGTCGCCGTCCAGCGTGCGGTCGTCGAAGAACAGCTGGTACCGCAGACCGGCACAGCCTCCGGGCTGCACGGCGATACGCAGTGCGAGGTCGTCGCGGCCCTCCTGATCGAGCAGTGCCTTCGCCTTCGCAGCGGCGGCCTCGGTCAGGATGACGCCGTGAGTATCGGTCTCTTGCTGCACAGTCATGGGCGCTCCCTGTCGTTCGTGTCGAAACCCGATGGTTCAACGGTACCGCGCCGGAATCTATTCCTCGTGGACGAGTTGCGCCGAGCGTGGTATGGCGTGCGGAATTTCCCGCTTCTCTCCACTATCCCATAGCCTGGTGGTGTGAAGTTGCTACGCCGCGGTGGTTCCGACGACTCCGCCGATCACCAGGTTCCTGCGACCGAGGACTCCCCGGCCGCGACTCCCGACGATTCCGCGTCCGCGAAGGCGACGACCGGTAAGGGGCGTCCGACGCCCAAACGGCGCGACGCCGAGAACCGTCGTCGCGGTCCCGTCGCCCCCGCTCCCCTGACTGCGAAGGAAGCCCGCGAGCGCCGCAAGGCCGCGCGCAAGTCGCAGAGCAAGGAGGAGCGCAAGGCGGCCGCCGCGCAGCGTCGCGCCGACGCGTCCGAGCGTCGCAACCGGATGCTCGCGGGCGAGGAGAAGTACCTGCTCCCCCGCGACCGCGGCCCAGTGCGCGCCTACGTGCGCGACATCGTCGACAGCCGGCGCAATCTCGTCGGCCTGTTCATGCCGCTCGCGCTCGTGCTCATCATGTCGATGTTCCTCGGGCCGGTGGTGCAGCAGTACGTCACGCTCGCGATGTTCGTGATGATGTTCCTGATGATCATCGAGGGCATCTATCTCGGGCGAATGGTCAACAAGAAGGTGCGCGAGCGCTTCCCCGATTCGACCGACGGTGGCTTCGGCCTCGGCTGGTACGCCTTCGTGCGCGCCTCCCAGATCAAGAAGCTGCGTGCACCGCTCCCCCGGGTCGGCCCGGGGGACGCCGTCTGACCTCCCGGCGACCTCAGTTGTGAGGCGCCCCGCACACCACCGGCGGTAGCTCCGGATCTCGGCCGCGGCCTGCACGTCCTGCGACATGCGGTGCCGCGGCCGAGTCGTCCGTGCGGGGCGCTCCCAGTGGAGTCGCCAGGGCGCGCGCCGGACCCAGGCCGGCGCGGTAGCGGTCCGCCGGCGGAGCACCTCGAGACCGATGACCAGGGTGGACAGGACCAGGACGGTGACTGTGAGTTCGATCATGTCTCGATCCTCCGACCGAATCCGATCGCCGAGAAGTGGCAGTGATGACGCATAGCATCGGATTTCTGCCAGAGCGGGCGGTTGATAGCGTTCTCGCGTGAAGATCCGTCCGAGAGGTGACCTGTGACCAGCGGTTCCGATTCCCCCGCCGACGTCGAGTTCCCGCGCGTCGACCCACCCGATCTCGAAGCACGCGTCGCCGCCGAGGAACGCCAGCGGGATCTGACGAAACCCGCCCGCTCACTCGGACGGCTCGAGGAACTCGGGTGCTGGGTCGCCGCCTGTCAGGGCGAGGTCCCGCCCCATCCCTTCCGCCGACCGCGGGTCGTGGTCTTCGCAGGTGACCACGGCGTCGCGCGCAACGGGGTCTCGGCCTATCCGCCGGAGGTCACCGCGCAAATGGTGGCGAACCTGTCCGCGGGTGGCGCCGCCGTGAACGTGCTCGCCGCCGCCGCGGGCGCAGGAGTGCGGGTCGTCGACATGGCAGTCGAGAGCGACACCTCCCCCGAGGTGTCCGAGCTCAAGATCCGTCACTCGAGCGGCAGCATCGACCGCGAGGACGCGCTCACGCACGACGAGACGGTCCGCGCGATCGAGGCCGGCCGTGCGCTCGCCGACCGCGAGGTCGACGAAGGCGCCGATCTCCTCGTCGCGGGCGATATGGGGATCGGGAACACCACTCCTGCAACCGTTCTCATCGCCATCCTCACCTCCACCGAACCCGTGGCCGCGGTCGGCCGCGGCACCGGCGTCGACGACGCGGGGTGGATGCGCAAGGTCACCGCGATCCGCGACGCCATGTGGCGGGCGCGGCCCCACGTACGCAATCCCGTCGCCCTGCTGCGCACCGCCGGTGGCGCGGACTTCGCTGCGATGGCGGGATTCCTCGCGCAGGCCGCGGTCCGCCGGACGCCGGTGATCCTCGACGGCGTCGTCGTCACCGCTGCTGCGATGGTCGCCGAGGAACTCGCACCCGGCGCGGCACGCTGGTGGGTGTCCGGTCACCGGTCGGCCGAACCCGCCCATACCATCGCGCTGCGTCATCTCCGGCTCGAACCGATCGTCGACCTCGGTATGCGCCTCGGCGAGGGATCGGGAGCCGTGACGGCGCTGCCGGTGCTGCAAGGTGCGGTCGCGATTCTCGCGCAGATGGCCACCTTCTCCGAAGCGGGCGTGAGCACCCGCGACGAGAGCGCCCCGGCAAACGCCGACTGATGATCCGCGCCTGGCTCGGCGGGGTCGCGCTGGCCCTGTCGTGGTTGACGGTCCTGCCCGCGCGAGGCCCGACGGAGATCGACCGGACGGTCGCCGGACGTGCGATCTCCGTGGCGCCGATCGCCGGTGCCGTACTCGCCGCCGCGGCCACCGCCGTCTGCCTGATCGGTTCCGCCGTCGGGACGCCACCACTGGTGACGGGCCTGGTGTGTGTCGGGGTGCTGGCGGTCGGCACCCGCGGAATGCACGTCGACGGCCTGAGTGACACCGCCGACGGTCTCGGCTGCTACGGCCCGCCCGAGCGGGCGCGCGAGGTGATGCACAGCGGCGGCGCGGGTCCCTTCGGTGTGGCGGCGCTCGTCGTCGTCCTCGGTCTGCAGGCCGCCTCGTTCGGTGCGCTCGTCGACACCGACGCGTGGGGGGCGGTCGGGTTCGCGGTCTTCTCCGGACGTGTGGCCGTGGTCGTCGCGTGCCGGCGCGGTGTCCCGGCAGCGCCCGGCAGCGGCTTCGGCTCGCTCGTGGCGGGGACGCAGGGTGTCGTGCCGATCACGGTGTGGACGGTGGCCGCGGTGGCACTGTCGCTCGTGTGCCTGCCCGGTCCGCTCTGGGCGGGACCGCTCGTCGTCACGGTGGTGCTGGTCGCCTCGGTGCTTTTCGCCCGTCACTGCGTCGCGCGCTTCGGCGGCATGAACGGCGACGTGCTCGGCGCGGTCACCGAGGGCACGGTCTCTGCCGTCGCGGTGGCTGCGGCGGCCTTGCTCTAGATCGCACTGCGTCCGGAAACGACGAAGGGGTGCTGCCGGAAATCCGGCAACATCCCTTCGCGTTCGTGGCTACGTCACTTGCGCAGCGTCGTCATCCATCCGTGGGTGTCGGCGAAGGTACCGCGCTGGATGCCGGTCAGGGTGTCGCGCAGGGCCATCGTGATGGGGCCGGGCTCGCCGTCGGCGATGGTGAACTCGCCGTCCTTGTCCTTGACGCTGCCGACCGGCGTGATGACCGCGGCGGTACCGCACGCGAACACCTCGGTGATCTCACCGCTGCCGGCCTTCTCGCGCCACTCGTCGGTGCTGATGCGTCGCTCCTCGACCGAGAGACCGGAGTCCTTGGCGAGGGTGAGCAGCGAGTCGCGGGTGATGCCGGGGAGCAGCGAGCCGGACAGCTCCGGGGTGACCAGACGCGCGTCGGCACCGGACCCGTACACGAAGTACAGGTTCATGCCGCCCATCTCCTCGACGTACTTGCGCTCGATCGCGTCGAGCCAGACCACCTGGTCGCAGCCCTGCTCGGCAGCGTGCGCCTGCGCGACGAGCGAAGCCGCGTAGTTGCCGGCGAACTTCGCGGCGCCCGTGCCGCCCGGGGAGGCGCGCACGTACTCGCGGGAGAGCCACACGTTGACCGGCTTCACGCCGCGCGGGAAGTAGGCACCCGCCGGGGACGCGATGACGAGGAACTTGTACTCCTTCGCGGGCCGCACGCCGAGAGCCGGCTCGGTCGCGAAGGCGAAGGGACGCAGGTAGAGCGAATCCTCGCCGCCGGCGGCGGGAACCCACTCGTTGTCGACCTCGACCAGCTCGGTGATCGCCTTCACGAACAGCTCCGGCGGCAGGTACGGCATCGCGAGCCGCTCCGCGGACCGGTTCATGCGCGCGGCATTGGCGGTCACGCGGAACGACGCGATGCTGCCGTCGGCCTGCCGGTAGGCCTTGAGACCCTCGAAGATCGCCTGCCCGTAGTGCAGGACCATCGCGGCCGGGTCCAGGGATATCGGGGTGTACGGCTCGACTTTCGCGTCGTGCCAACCGATCCCGCCGGTGTAAGTGATCGACACCATGTGATCGGTGAAGTACTGCCCGAAACCGGGATTCGACAGAACCTCCTGGCGCCGCTCCGCAGAGCTCGGTGAAGGATGCTGGACGCGGGCGAATTCGAGGACACCTGTCATGGAGGACAATGGTACAACCGCCTGCAGAAGCCCTATCTGGTGTGGTCCTCGACGAACGGCGGAGCCACCACTTCGGCGCGCAGCGACCGTCCGCGCACGTCCACGCTCACTTCGTCGCCCGGTTCGAGTCCGGCGGCGGTGTCGAGGAGTGCGAGGGCGATGCCGATCTTGAGGGTCGGCGAGAAGGTGCCCGAGGTGGTCCGCCCTACCTCGTCACCGTCGCGACGCACGGTCAGGTCCTGACGCAGGACGCCGCGGTCGAGCGCCCGCAGGCCCCACAGTTTCCGTGCCGGGCCCGCCTCCTTCTCGCGGACCAGCGCGTCGCGACCCCAGAACTGCGGCTTCTTCCAGCCCACGGCCCAGCCGACCCGCGCTTCGAGCGGCGAGATGTCGACGGACAGCTCGTGCCCGTGCAGCGCGTAGCCCATCTCGGTGCGCAAGGTGTCGCGGGCGCCGAGACCGGCGGCCTGACCGCCCTGTGCGCGGACGGCGTCGAGCAGCGCGCGGAAGACACCTTCGGCGTCGTCCCAGCGCGGCAGCACCTCGTAGCCCCGTTCGCCGGTGTAGCCGCTGCGGCACACGCGCACCGGAGCACCCTCGTACTCGGCGTCGGCGAAGCCCATGTAGGCGATGTCGGTGGGCAGGCCGAGCGCCTCGAGGACCTCGACGGCCTTCGGCCCCTGGACGGCGAACACCGCGTGGTCGCGATGCTGGTTCGTCACTGTGACGCCGGCCGGTGCCGCGGCGGTCAGCGCCTCGACGACCGCTGCGGTGTTGGCCGCGTTCGGAACGAGGAAGAGCTCGTCGTCGGAGACGTGGTAGACGATCAGGTCGTCGACGACACCGCCGTTCTCGGTGCAGCACAGGGTGTACTGCGCCTTGCCGGGACCGATGCGGGTGAGGTCGTTGCTGAGCGTGGTGTTCAGGAACTGGGCGGCATCCGGTCCGGCGACGAGTGCCTTGCCCAGGTGGCTGACGTCGAACAGTCCCACGTTCTCGCGCACGGCCGTGTGCTCGGCGACCGTCCCTGCGTAGGAGACCGGCATCTCCCAGCCGCCGAACGGAGCGAAGGTCGCACCGAGTTCGACGTGCACGGTGTGGATGGGGCCCTGCTTCAGTTCCTCGTCGCTCATGGCGTACGACGCTATCCCACCGCCACCGTGTCCGACAGCGACGCCGGGCGTCGTTGTCATTAGGGTCGATTACATCGAGGCGATTCCCCTCGCACCGAACGACGCCGCAAGAGAACGACTCGCTCGTTCCCGACCAAGCTCCAAGGAGATGCCCTGTGAGTGCACCCACTCCCGATCTTCCCGAACTCGTTCTCGCCGGTTCGGTTTCCAAACGAGCCGATGTCCTGGTGATCGGCGTGACCTCCGCCGACGGCACCCCCGAGATCCTCGCGGGCGACGCCCCGATCGACGAAGCGGTTCTCGGCGAACTGCTCGACTCCCTGGTCGCCGTGGGCGCGAAAGGCCGCGGCGAGGAGCTCACCCGCGTGCCGGCGCCTGCCTCCCTGCCCGTGACGAGCGTGCTCGCCGTCGGTCTCGGCGACGCCGACAAGATCGACGCCGAGCAGATCCGCCGCTCCGCCGGGGTCGCGGCACGCGCACTGACAGGTGTGGAGACGGTCGCGACCACACTGTCCGCCGTCGACCTCGGTGCCGCGGCGGAAGGTTTCGCGCTCGGCGCCTACACCTACACCGAGTTCCGGTCGGAGAAGTCCGCACCCAAGAAGGACGCGCAGGCGGTCGCGCGGGTGGAACTGCTCGTGCCTTCGACCCGCGACCGCGCGGCGAAGGCGGCGCTCTCCCGCTCCGTCGCGATCGCCGAGGCCGTCGCGACGGCCCGGAACTTCGTGAACACCCCGCCGAGCCACCTGTTCCCGGCAGAGTTCGCCGAGCGCGCGAAGGCACTCGGCGAGGCCGCCGGTCTGAAGGTCGAGATCCTCGACGAGAAGGTGCTCGAGAAGAAGGGCTTCGGCGGCATCGTCGGCGTCGGCAAGGGCTCGTCGCGTCCCCCGCGTCTCGTGCGCCTGTCCTACTCGTCGAAGAAGCGCAAGGCCCCGAAGGTCGCGCTCGTGGGCAAGGGCATCACCTTCGACACCGGCGGCATCTCCATCAAGCCCGCCGCCGGCATGGAGGCGATGACCTCCGACATGGCCGGCGCCGCCGCGGTCGTCGCGACCGTCGTGCTCGCCGCGAAGCTCGGTGTCGCCGCCGACGTCACCGCGACCGTGCCGATGGCCGAGAACATGCCGTCGTCGACCGCGCAGCGTCCGGGCGACGTGCTGACCCAGTACGGTGGAACCACCGTCGAGGTCATCAACACCGACGCCGAGGGTCGCCTGATCCTCGCCGACGCCATCGTGCGCGCATGCGAGGACGATCCCGACTACCTCATCGACACCGCGACCCTCACCGGCGCACAGATGGTCGCCCTCGGCACCCGGACGCCGGGCGTCATGGGTCACGACGAGTTCCGCGACCGCGTGGCCGCTCTGTCCCAGGAGGTCGGTGAGAACGGCTGGGCGATGCCCTTCCCGAAGGAACTGCGCGGTGATCTCGAGTCCCGCGTGGCCGACCTCGCGAACGTCTCCCCCCACCGGTGGGGCGGCATGCTCACGGCCGGCATCTTCCTGAAGGAGTTCGTCGCCGAGGGTGTGCAGTGGGCGCACATCGACGTCGCCGGCCCGGCCTTCAACACCGGCGGACCGTTCGGTTACGTCGGCAAGGGCGGCACCGGCGTGCCCGTGCGCACCATGCTCGCCGTGATCGAGGACATCGCCGCCAACGGATGATCTTCCACACCGGTCCTCTCCCCGCCTGGCCCCGCCCGGGGCGAGGGAGAGGACCGGTGTGATCGGTAACAGCGGAACCCCGGTGTGAGGTGATCCGCCCCTCCCCGAACATCACCGAAAGATAGGTGCAAGGATGGGAGGGGCCATGCCCCGCCGGTATCGGCCCGACCGAACACGTGAACCAGCAGGCACGGGGTTCCTGGCCCGCGCACAATGGTCAACGACCACACAATGGTCGGCGACCACGAGTCGGTACAACTCAACACACACGAACACAACCGTCGAGGAGTCAACAGACATGGCCTTCTCCGTCCAGATGCCAGCGCTTGGTGAGAGCGTCACCGAGGGAACTGTCACGCGATGGCTCAAGCAGGAAGGAGACACGGTCGAAGTCGACGAGCCCTTGCTCGAAGTCTCCACGGACAAGGTCGACACCGAGATCCCGTCGCCTGCAGCCGGCGTGCTGGTCAAGATCGTCGCCCAGGAGGATGACACGGTCGAGATCGGTGGCGAACTGGCGGTGATCGGTGACGCCGGTGAGGAAGCCGGCGAAGATTCCGCACCCGCCGCCGAAAAGGCACCGGCCGAAGAGGCTCCCGCGGAGGAGCCCGCCGCGGAGTCCGCCCCCGCGCAGCCCGCATCCTCGGGTGGTAGCGGCGAGGGCACCCCGGTCACCATGCCGGCACTGGGCGAGTCGGTCACCGAGGGCACCGTCACCCGCTGGCTCAAGGCCGTCGGCGACGAGGTCGCCGTGGACGAACCGCTCCTCGAGGTCTCCACCGACAAGGTCGACACCGAGATCCCCTCCCCGGTCGCCGGCATCCTCACCGAGATCACCGCTCAGGAGGACGAGACCGTCGAGGTCGGCGGACAGCTCGCCGTCATCGGCAGCGAGGCCCCGGCCCAGCAGTCCGCTCCCGCCGAGCAGTCCGCTCCCGCCGAGCAGTCCGCCCCGGCCGAGGAGTCGGCGCCGGCCGTCGAGCCCACCACCGAGCCGTCCGAGGAGGCCGCTCCGGCTCCGTCCGCCCCCGCGCAGCCCGCATCCTCGGGTGGTAGCGGCGAGGGCACCCCGGTCACCATGCCGGCACTGGGCGAGTCGGTCACCGAAGGCACCGTCACCCGCTGGCTCAAGGCCGTCGGCGACGAGGTCGCCGTGGACGAACCGCTCCTCGAGGTCTCCACCGACAAGGTCGACACCGAGATCCCCTCCCCGGTCGCCGGCATCCTCACCGAGATCACCGCTCAGGAGGACGAGACCGTCGAGGTCGGCGGACAGCTCGCCGTCATCGGCAGCGAAGCCCCGGCCCAGCAGTCCGCTCCCGCCGAGGAGAAGCCCGCGCCGAAGCAGGAGGTTCCGAAGCAGGAGACTCCGAAGCCCGCCGAGCAGAAGCCCGCCGCACAGCAGCAGGCCCCGAAGGTCGAGCAGGCCACCCCGGCTCCCGCACCGAAGCCGGTCGGGACCGCGGCGACGACCCCGAAGCCCGCGCCTCAGGAGGAGTCCACCCCGAGCGGTGCGACCCCGTACGTCACCCCGCTCGTGCGCAAGCTCGCCTCGCAGCACGGCGTCGACCTGTCGACGGTGAAGGGCACCGGTGTCGGTGGCCGCATCCGCAAGCAGGACGTCCTCGCTGCCGCCGAGGGTGGCAAGGCAGCCGGTGGCGAGCAGCAGAAGTCGGCCGCTCCGGCGAGTCCGGCTCCGGGTGTGCGCCCCGAGCTCGCCAAGCTGCGCGGAACGACCCAGAAGATCAACCGCATCCGCCAGATCACGGCGAAGAAGACCCTCGAGTCGCTGCAGACCACCGCGCAGCTCACCCAGACCTTCGAGGTCGACGTCACCAAGATCGCCCAGCTGCGGGCCCAGGCGAAGAAGGCGTTCTCCGAGCGCGAGAGCGTCAACCTCACCTTCCTGCCGTTCTTCGCCAAGGCTGTCGTCGAGGCGCTGCGCGCGCACCCGAACGTCAACGCCTCCTTCGACGACAGCAAGAAGGAGATCACCTACCACGCGGCCGAGCACCTCGGCATCGCGGTGGACACCGAGCAGGGCCTGCTCTCCCCGGTGATCCACAACGCCGGCGACCTGTCGCTGGCCGAGCTCGCCCGCGCGATCGCCGACATCGCCGAGCGTGCCCGCAAGGGTGGTCTCAAGCCCGACGAGCTGGCCGGTGGCACCTTCACCATCACCAACATCGGTAGCCAGGGCGCGTTGTTCGACACCCCGATCCTCGTGCCGCCGCAGGCCGCGATGCTCGGAACCGGCGCCATCGTCAAGCGTCCGGTCGTGGTGATCGACGAGACCGGCAACGAGTCCATCGGCGTCCGCTCGATGTGCTACCTGCCGCTTACCTACGATCACCGCCTGATCGACGGTGCCGACGCGGGCCGCTTCCTCAAGACGATCAAGCATCGTCTCGAGGAGGGCGCGTTCGAGTCCGATCTGGGACTGTAGGTTTCCGGATCCGGACTATCCGTCCGACGACCTCCGACGGGGGCATCACCACTGCCGTGATGCCCCCGTCGGCGTCCGCGCCACAGCGGGTGCCCTCCCCCTGCGGTGCGGCGTAGAGTTCAGGAACATGAGTGATCCCTCGTCTTCCGCCCGTTCCGATTCGGCTCCCGTCGCCGTCGCATGTCTCGGAACCCTCGGTTATCTCGAGGCCTGGGAGAGGCAGCGCGAACTCGCGAACGAGCGCGCCGACGGCATCGGCGCCGACACCCTGCTCCTGCTCGAACACCCGCCCGTCTACACGGCCGGGCGCCGCACCGAGGACGGCGACCGCCCCACCGACGGCACGCCCGTCATCGACGTCGACCGCGGCGGCAAGATCACCTGGCACGGCCCCGGGCAGCTCGTGGGCTATCCCATCGTCAAGCTCGCCGAGCCGATCGACGTCGTCGGCTACGTGCGTCGCGTCGAACAGGGCCTGATCCGCGTCTGTACCGACATGGGCCTGAACTGCGGCCGCGTGGAAGGACGCTCCGGTGTCTGGCTTCCCGCCGAGCTGCGCGACGGGCACTGGCTCCCCGAACGCAAGATCGCTGCGATCGGCATCCGGGTGCAACGTGGTGTCGCCATGCACGGCTTCGCACTCAACTGCAATTCGGCTCTCGACGCGTTCGACTCGATCGTCCCGTGCGGCATCCGCGACGCCGGAGTCGCGTCGCTCACCGGCGAACTCGGCCGGGAGGTCACCGTCGACGACGTGATCCCGGCCGTCACCGAGGCCGTCATCGCCGCTCTCGACGGCCGAATCCCCGTGACCGAGTGCGACATCGAGCGGGTCACCTTCGAGCACGCCGTCGGGGCGTCCGGAATTCCCACCACCACCCCGGAATTCACGACACACCGGTTCTGAAGGGCGGTCGCACCCGCCGGGTCCGGGCAGGACCGGCGGCGTACGATCGAGTGCGTGACTGTGGCCCCAGAAGGACGCAAGCTGCTGCGGATCGAGACCCGAAACGCGCAGACGCCGATCGAACGCAAACCCAACTGGATCAAGACCCGGGCGAAGATGGGCCCGGAGTACACCGACCTCAAGGGCCTGGTGCGACGCGAAGGTCTGCACACGGTCTGTGAGGAAGCCGGTTGTCCCAACATCTACGAGTGCTGGGAAGACCGCGAGGCGACATTCCTCATCGGTGGCGAGCAGTGCACCCGTCGCTGCGACTTCTGCCAGATCGACACCGGTAAGCCCGCCGCGCTCGACCGCGACGAGCCGCGTCGTGTCGCCGAGTCGGTCCGCTCGATGGGTCTGCGCTACTCCACGATCACCGGCGTCGCCCGCGACGATCTGCCCGACGGCGGCGCATGGCTGTATGCCGAGACGGTGAAGCAGATCCACGCGCTCAACCCGGGCACCGGCGTCGAGAACCTCATCCCCGACTTCAACGGCAAGCCCGACCTGCTGCAGGAGGTCTTCGAGTCGCGTCCCGAGGTGCTCGCGCACAACGTCGAGACCGTGCCGCGGATCTTCAAGCGCATCCGTCCGGCCTTCCGCTACGAGCGGTCGCTCGACGTGATCCGGCAGGCCCGCGACTTCGGACTGGTCACCAAGTCCAACCTCATCCTCGGCATGGGCGAGACCCCCGAGGAGGTCACCGAAGCGCTGCACGACCTGCACGCCGCCGGCTGCGACATCATCACGATCACCCAGTACCTGCGGCCCTCCCCGCTCCACCATCCGGTCGAGCGCTGGGTCAAGCCGCAGGAGTTCGTCGATCACTCCGAGACCGCCCGCGAGATCGGGTTCGCCGGTGTGATGGCCGGTCCGCTGGTGCGTTCGTCGTACCGCGCCGGTCGCCTGTACGCACAGGCGATGGCCCACCACGGACGCGAACTTCCCGCCGACCAGGCGCATCTCGCCGAGGAGGGCACGGCGTCCCAGGAAGCCGGCGCCGTTCTCGCGCGCTTCGGCAACTGACCTCCCGCCGCTCGTCGCGGCAGGTCCTCAGGCGGCCCCGGTGGTGGTAAACGTGCCACCACCGGGGCCGTATCCTTGAGTACATGGCGAAGGGCAGCAAGACCGACAAGGAAGCGAAGGCCGCGGCGAAGGCCGCACGCAAGCAGGCGTCGAAGGAGCGTCGAACCCAGCTATGGCAGGCGTTCCAGATCCAGCGCAAGGAGGACAAGGCACTCCTGCCGTGGATGATCGGTGCCCTCGTCGGTTCGATCGTGGTGTTCTTCCTCGTCGGCCTGATCTTCGACATCCAGTGGTTCCTGCTGCCGGTCGGCATCCTCGTCGGCGTCCTGTTGGCCTTCATCATCTTCGGGCGCCGCGTGCAGAAGAGCGTGTACGCGAAGGCCGACGGTCAGGCCGGTGCGGCCGCGTGGGCGCTCGACAACCTGCAGGGCGCGTGGCGCGTGAGCCAGGCGGTCGCGGGCACCACCCAGCTCGACGCCGTGCACCGCGTCATCGGACGTCCCGGCATCATCCTCGTCGGTGAGGGCAACCCCGGTCGCGTGAAGGGCCTGATGGCCCAGGAGAAGAAGCGGGTCGCGCGTCTCGTCGGCGACACCCCGATCTACGAGTTCGTCGTCGGCAACGAGGAGGGCCAGATCCAGCTCTCCCAGCTGCAGAAGCGTCTGAACAAGCTGCCCCGCAACATCGATACCAAGCGGATGGACACCATCGAAGGTCGCCTGTCGGCGCTGAGCACGAAGAAGTCCGGGCCGGCCATGCCCAAGGGCCCGCTTCCCGCCGGCGCGAAGATGCGCAGCGTGCAGCGCACCATGCGCCGCCGCTGATCTTCCGAACTACGCCGAAGGCCGCCTCTCGTCCCGGGGACGAAGGCGGCCTTCGGTGTATGCGGAGAAGTTTGCGGGTGGTCGCGGTCAGCGCGAACGGACGCCTGCGCGTCAGCGCGAACGGACGACCGCGGTGCCCGTGGCGCGATCCTGCAGGCCGCGACCGTCGATGTCGGTGACGAGCGCCGGGGCGATGAACACCAGTAGCACCTGACGTGCGAGCGCGCGCACGATGCCGACCCTCGCGGGGGCGTCCACCCGCACGACCTGCAGCCCGGCGACGAACTGTCCGGGGGTGAACGAGAACAGGCTCACGCATCCCACGCCCACCACGAACCAGATGATGAGGGTGTACGACGACAGCAGCGGACTCTCGAGCGGGTTGCCCCCGACGAGGCCGGCCGCGATCGCCATGGACATGAACCAGTCGACCGCGAGGGCGAGTACCCGGCGGACGGTGGGCACCATGGAGCCGGGGCCGTGTTCGGGGAGGCCGAGCAGTTGCCCGGGATAGTCCTGCTCCTGCTGGAGACCTTTGGGAAGCGCCGCAGCAGGCCCGGAAAGCCAACTGCCCGTCATGCGTGCCATGGCACCAGGATAAGCTCTCATGGGCGGACCAGCGTCGACCCGTGTTGGCCGCGGTGACTTATACCACCTTTTCGACCTCACAGCAGGACGAAGGCATGTGTAACACCCGCGAAACATAGGCTTGATGGACGGGCAACACCAGATCCATAACGTCTGATCCGACGCAGGCGCCCAGCACCCATGGCGCGCACCGACTGAAGGAGCACAAGCGTGGCGTTCACCACGGCCGAAGAGGTCATCAAGTACATCGCGGAAGAGAACGTCGAGTACGTCGATATCCGCTTCACGGACCTGCCCGGCATCGAACAGCACTTCTCGATCCCGGCGAAGGCGTTCAACGAGGACGTCTTCGAGGACGGCCTGGCATTCGACGGATCCTCCGTGCGGGGTTTCCAGTCCATCCACGAGTCGGACATGCTCCTGCTCCCCGATGTGACGACCGCCCGCATCGATCCCTTCCGCGCCGCCAAGACCCTGAACGTCAGCTTCTTCGTCCACGATCCGTTCACCCGTGAGTCCTACAGCCGCGACCCCCGCAACGTCGCGCGTAAGGCCGAGGAATACCTGATCAGCACCGGCATCGCCGACACCGCCTTCTTCGGTGCCGAGGCCGAGTTCTACATCTTCGACTCCGTCTCCTACGACTCGAAGATGAACGGCGCGTTCTACGAGCTCGATTCGATCTCCGGCTCGTGGAACACCGGCGCCGAGTACAACGCCGACGGCACCCCGAACCGCGGCTACAAGGTCCGCCCGAAGGGTGGCTACTTCCCCGTCGCTCCGTACGACCACTACGTCGACCTGCGCGACGAGATCTCCACCAACCTGCAGCTCGCCGGCTTCGAGCTCGAGCGCGGCCACCACGAGGTGGGCACCGGCGGCCAGGCCGAGATCAACTACAAGTTCAACACGCTGCTCTCCGCAGCCGACGACCTGCAGCTGTTCAAGTACATCGTCAAGAACACGGCGTGGAAGAACGGCAAGACCGCCACCTTCATGCCGAAGCCGCTCTTCGGCGACAACGGCTCGGGCATGCACGTGCACCAGTCGCTGTGGAAGGACGGCAAGCCGCTGTTCCACGACGAGTCCGGCTACGCGGGTCTGTCCGACCTCGCCCGCTGGTACATCGGCGGCATCCTCCACCACGCGCCGTCGCTGCTCGCCTTCACGAACCCGACGATCAACTCGTACCACCGTCTGGTGCCGGGCTACGAGGCTCCGATCAACCTCGTGTACAGCCAGCGCAACCGTTCGGCCGCCGTGCGTATCCCGATCACGGGCAACAACCCGAAGGCCAAGCGTCTCGAGTTCCGCGCTCCCGACTCCTCGGGTAACCCCTACCTGAACTTCGCGGCGCAGATGATGGCCGGCCTCGACGGCATCAAGAACAAGATCGAGCCGCTCGCTCCGGTCGACAAGGACCTCTACGAGCTCCCGCCGGAGGAGGCCAAGAACATCCCGCAGGCCCCCACCAGCCTGTCGGCCGTGATCGACAACCTCGAGCGCGACCACGAGTACCTCACCGAGGGCGGCGTCTTCACCACCGACCTCATCGAGACCTGGATCTCGCTCAAGCGCGAGCAGGAGATCGCTCCGGTCAACCTGCGCCCGCACCCCTACGAGTTCCAGCTGTACTTCGACTGCTGAGTCGAGTCCGGTAAGCACTCTTCGAGAGGCCGTTCGTCCCTTCCGGGACGGGCGGCCTCTCGCCTTGTCTGCGCCCCTTCCGCTCCGGCATCCTCGCGCGCCGAAACGGGGTTCGCCCCTGCTGCAGCAGCAGCAAGCCCCGGTTCGGCGCGCGAGAATCGTTTGTTCGTCATCGAATCCGGCGAAATCGCGACCGGTTCCAGAAAAGTGGTCCATAGTGGGCACGTGCCCTCGACGCGGGATTTCTCCGAGCGGTTACGCGCGGCCGGTCTTCGCGTGACCCGACAGCGTCTGGCGGTGCTCGATGCGGCGCACGAGCACCCGCACGCCGATGCCGATCGCATCTTCGACGCGGTCGGCGCCGTCGTTCCCGGCATCGGTCGGCACACCGTGTACGACATCCTTCACGCACTCTCGGCACACGGCCTGCTCCGACGAATCCGGCCCGCAGGTTTCCACGCGCGGTACGAGGTGCGTGTCGGCGACAGTCATCACCACCTCGTCTGCCGGTCCTGCGCCGTGATCTCGGATGTCGACCACACCGTCGGTGACTCGCGTTGCCTGTCACCGGTGGACGACGCAGGTTTCGACGTCGACGAGGCCGACGTCGTCTTCTGGGGCCTGTGCCGCGACTGTTCGACAGACGATCCACGACAACAGCCCTGAATCGGTCCGATCGACCCTGATCCGGAAGGAAACCGCAGTGTCCGAAAGCGAAAACCCGGCAGTCCCCTCCCCCGAGCCGTCACCGCACCGGCCGAGGACCAATCAGGACTGGTGGCCGGACCAGCTGGATTTGACGGTCCTGCACCAGCATTCACCGCTGTCCAATCCGTTGGAACCCGACTTCGACTACTCGAAGGAAGTCGAATCCCTCGACGTCGAGGCGCTCCGTCAGGATCTGATCGACCTGATGACGGATTCCCAGGACTGGTGGCCGGCCGACTTCGGTCACTACGGGGGTCTGTTCATCCGTATGAGCTGGCACTCGGCCGGCACCTACCGCATCGCCGACGGTCGCGGTGGTGGCGGCAAGGGCGCGCAGCGGTTCGCTCCGCTCAACAGCTGGCCCGACAACGTCAGCCTCGACAAGGCCCGTCGTCTCCTGTGGCCGATCAAGCAGAAGTACGGCCGCAAGCTCTCCTGGGCCGACCTGCTGGTCTTCGCCGGCAACTGCGCCTACGAGTCGATGGGGTTCACGACGTTCGGCTTCGCGTTCGGCCGCGAGGACATCTGGGAGCCCGACGAGGTCTTCTGGGGCCCGGAGGACACCTGGCTCGGCGACGAACGCTACGCCGGTGAGCGCGAACTCCAGGGCCCGCTGGGCGCCGTCCAGATGGGTCTGATCTACGTCAATCCCGAAGGCCCCAACGGCAACCCGGAGATCCTCGCGTCCGGACGCGACATCCGCGAGACGTTCGCCCGGATGGCGATGAACGACGTCGAGACGGCCGCGCTCATCGTCGGCGGTCACACCGTCGGCAAGACTCACGGTGCCGCCCCGGCCGACAATCTCGGGCCCGAACCCGAGGGTGCCCCGATCGAACAGCAGGGTCTCGGCTGGAAGAACTCGTACGGCACCGGTGTCGGTGGCGACACGATCACCAGCGGTCTCGAGGTCACCTGGACGCCCACTCCGACCAAGTGGGACAACAGCTTCCTCGAGACGCTGTACGCCTACGAGTGGGAGAAGACCAAGAGCCCCGCCGGTGCGTGGCAGTGGACGCCGAAAGGCGGTGCCGGCGCGGACACCGTGCCCGACGCCCACGACCCGACGAAGAAGCACGCGCCGGGCATGCTCACCAGCGACCTCGCGTTGCGCTACGACCCCGTCTACGGCGAGATCACCCGGCGCTGGCTCGACCATCCCGAGGAACTCGAGCAGGAGTTCGCCAAGGCGTGGTTCAAGCTGCTGCACCGCGACATGGGTCCGATCTCGCGGTACCGGGGGCCGTGGATCCCGGAACCGCAGATCTGGCAGGACCCGGTGCCGGAGGTCGACCACGAGCTGATCGACGACAGCGACGCCGCCTCCCTCAAGGCGAAGATCCTCGACTCGGGAGCGACGATCCCGCAGCTCGTCGCCACCGCCTGGGCGTCGGCTGCGAGCTTCCGCGGCACCGACAAGCGCGGCGGCGCGAACGGCGCGCGCGTGCGGCTCGAGCCGCAGAAGAACTGGGAGGCCAACGAACCCGAACAGCTCGCACAGGTGCTGCAGATCCTCGAGGGCATCCAGCAGGACTTCAACGGCTCCGGCGGCAACAAGAAGGTCTCCCTGGCGGACCTGATCGTGCTCGCCGGTAACGCCGCGGTGGAGAAGGCCGCCAAGGATGCGGGACACGACATCACGGTTCCGTTCTCCCCCGGCCGCACCGATGCGACGCAGGAGTGGACCGACGTCGAGTCGTTCGAGGTGCTCGAGCCGAAGCACGACGGTTTCCGCAACTACCTGCGCGGCGGCGAGAAGCTCCCGCCCGAGAAGTTGTTCCTCGAGCGCGCCAACCTGCTGACGCTGACCGCTCCCGAGACGACGGTGCTCGTCGGCGGTCTGCGTGCGCTCGGCGCGAACCACGGCGGCAGCAAGCACGGGGTCTTCACCGACCGGCCGCAGACCCTGACGAACGATTTCTTCGTCAATCTGCTCGACATGGGGACCGAGTGGAAGGTCTCGCAGAACAGCGAGGGCGTCTACGAAGGACGCGCTCGGGGATCGGACCAGGTCAAATACACCGCGACCGCCGTCGACCTGGTCTTCGGGCACAACTCGCAGCTGCGGGCGCTCGCCGAGGTCTACGCGACCGACGATGCCGGCCCGAAGTTCGTCCGCGATTTCGTCGCGGCCTGGACGAAGGTGATGAACCTGGATCGTTTCGATCTGAAGAAGTGACCGCGCCGACGGTCCACGACCGCGCCTGACGCACCGTCCCGGAGCCACCCCTCGTGTTCGGCGGGTGGCTCCGTCGTGTGCAGGGGGTCGTGCGCAGGTCCGCCGAGCCGAAACCGACTGGACAGCCGTACTGCACACGGGTGTACCGTGAGGACACAGCTTTGGTGATGTTCGTCACGCCCGCTCGCGGGGGAGTGGATGCGACGTGGTCCGTATCCGAACGACACGTCTCCTCGGGAGGCCACCATGCGTAGATCCCTCGTTTCGGCAGCATGCGCCGCCGTCATGCTGTCCCCCGTCCCTCTATCCGTCGCACTCGCGGGCACCGCAGCGGCGCAGACCGACATTTCCGTCGTCGGCATGTCGCAGGAGCAGGCACAGCACGTGCTCTCCGACGCGGGAGTCCCCTACATCATCCTCAACCGTTCCGGCAGCACCATGCAGAACTGCAGGGTGACCGAGCAACGCGACCGTGGCTACGACGTCGAGGTCGAGTACGACTGGGACCACGAGAACAAGGAATGGGACAAGACCGAGGTCGAGGTCTGGCGAGGACTCGCACTCGTCGTCTTCTGCGACTGACGGTCCGTCAGTCCCAGAACACCCGCTCGACGACCGCCCGCGCACGACGCGTGACGCGTAGGTAGTGGTCGAGGAACTCCGACGCGTCCTCACCACGCCACCCCGTCACGCGGGCAACGGCTTCGAGCAGCCGCCCCGGCCCCGGGAGCTGGTCGGTCGGTTTGCCGCGGACGAGCACGAGACAGTTCCGCGCATCCGTCGCGGTGATCCATGCCGTGCGCAGGAGTTCGACGTCGGTCGCGCTGAGCAGTTCCGCCGCGCCGATGCCGTCGAGGGCCTCGAGCGTCGAGGTCGTGCGGAGCGCCGGGAGCCGGTAGGCGTGCTGGAGCTGCAGCAGCTGCACGGTCCATTCGATGTCGGCGAGACCGCCCCGTCCGAGTTTGGTGTGGGTGGCCGGGTCGGCCCCGCGCGGCAGCCGCTCGGAGTCCACGCGTGCCTTGATGCGCCGGATCTCGCGGACGGCCTCCTGCGAGACCCCACCCTCGGGATAGCGCACGTCGTCGATCATGTGCAGGAAGCGGGTGCCGAGCTCGCGGTCACCCGCGACGGCGTGTGCACGCAGCAGCGCCTGTACCTCCCACACCTCGGCCCACTGCGTGTAGTACGCCCGGTAGGAAGCGAACGTCCGGACGATGGGACCGCTGCGACCTTCCGGACGCAGATCCAGATCGACCTCGAGCGGTGGGTCGGTGCTCGGCGCGCCGAGCAGTCGCCGCACCTGCTCGGCGATGCTCGTGGCCCACTTGACCGCATCGGTCTCGTCGGCGTCCGGCAGCGGGTCGCACACGAACAGCACGTCCGCGTCGGATCCGTAGCCGAGTTCGCCGCCTCCGAGCCGGCCCATCCCGATCACCGCGATACGCGCCGGCGCCGGTCCGCGGGACTGTTCCGAGCCCCGGATCACCGCGTCGAGCGCGGCTTCGAGGACACCCGCCCATACCGTGGACAACGCCCGGCACACCTGCGGCACGTCGAGCATGCCGAGGATGTCGGCGCTCGCGACGCGCGCGAGTTCGGCGCGGCGCAGCGAACGCGCGGCGGCGATGGCGCGAGCGGGATCGGAGTAGCGCGACGACGATGCGACGAGGGCGCGCGCCACCTCGGGCGGGTTCGCCTCGAGCAGCCGCGGCCCGGTCGAGGCGTCGGCGTACAGGCGGATGACGTCGGGAGATTTCACCAGCAGGTCGGCGACATAGGCCGACGAGCCGAGCACCGTCATGAGGCGTTCGGCCACCGCCGGTTCGTCGCGCAGCACCCGCAGGAACCAGACGGTGTCGTAGAGCGCATCGGACAGCCGTCGGTAGGCGAGCAGACCGGCGTCGGGATCGGTTGTCTCCCCGAGATATTCGAGCAACTGCGGGAGCAGCAGCGCCTGAATGCGCGCCTTGCGTGAGGCCCCGCCGGACAGCGCAGCCAGGTGTTCCATCGCGTGCTGCGGGGCGTTGTAGCCCAGCGCGGCGAGCTGGCGGACGGCCGCGTCGGGCGACAACCGCAGCGCTTCCTTGTCGAGCTTGCTCACCGAGTCCAGCAGCGGCCGGTAGAACAGGCGCGCGTGCAGTTTGCGGATCCGCGACGAGTTGCGCTTGATCTCCGATTCGAGAACGCCGAGCGCGTCCTTGCGTCCGTCCGGTCGCATGTGGGCGGCACGGGCGAGCCAGCGCAGCGCCTCGCGGTCCTCCGGGGGAGGCAGGGTATGGGTCCGCTTGAGCCTCTGCAACTGCAACCGGTGTTCGAGCAGGCGGAGGAATTCGTAGGACGCCCGCATGTTCGCCGCATCGTCGCGGCCTACATAGCCGCCGTCGGCGAGCGCGCACAGCGCTTCGACGGTGTTGGGGACGCGGAGCGACTCGTCGACGCGGCCGTGCACGAGTTGCAGCAACTGCACGGCGAATTCGACGTCGCGGAGGCTGCCGCGTCCGAGCTTGAGTTCGCGCTCGCGCAGTTCGGGCGGGACCATCTCCTCGACCCGGCGCCGCATCGCCTGCACATCGGGGACGAAGTCCTCGCGTTCGGAGGCGGTCCACACCATCGGGCTCATGGCGTCGATGTACCGGCGGCCGAGGTCGAGATCCCCGGTCATCGGTCGCGCCTTGAGCAGTGCCTGGAACTCCCAGGTCTTGGCCCACCGGTTGTAGTACGCGACATGGGATTCGAGGGTGCGGACGAGTTCGCCGCGCTTGCCCTCCGGGCGCAGCGCGGCATCGACCTCGAAGAACGCCGACGTGCCGATGCGCATCATCTCGCCGGCGATCCGGCTCGCCCGGGCATCGGCGGGTTCGGCGACGAACACGACGTCGACGTCGCTGACGTAGTTCAGTTCGCGCGCACCGCACTTGCCCATCGCGATGACGGCGAGGTCGATCGGGCACGGGCCGTCCGGAATCACCGTGGACACGGCCACCGCGAGCGCCGCGGTCAGCGCCGCATCGGCGAGGTCGGCGAGCAGCGCACCGACCTCGAGATAGGGCACCACCGGTTCGTTCTCGACCACCGCGGCGAGATCGGCGGCGGCGATCAGCATGAGCTGGTCGCGGTAGGTGGTCCGCAGCGCCGCGACCGCGTGTGGGCCGACGAGTCCGGCCCGGTGGATCAACCGGCCGGGCCGCCCGTCGGGCTCGGGCTCGGCGTCGACGCTGTCGAGCATCCGCGCCGTGAAGGTGTGCTTGTCGGGCAGCGCCGCGCTGCCCGCGAGCATCGTCCAGCGATCCGGATTGGCGACGACGTGGTCGCCGAGCGCCGACGACGCACCGAACAGCCCGAACAGCCGGCCGCGCAGGCCTGTGTCCGTGCGGAGCGCCGAGTCGAGGTCCGTCCAGTCGTCACCGAGCGCGTCGGCCAGTCGCACGAGAGTGCGCAACGCCAGATCCGCGTTCGGGGCACGGGACAGCGACCACAGCAGTTCGACGCTGTCGGCGTCGTTCCATCCGAGTCGAGCGAGTTCGGCAGGGGCGGTCGGCTCGACGAGGCCGAGCCGACCGGGGCCGGGAACTACCGAACGCGCGCTGGGCGGTCTCACCACGTTTCCATCGTCGCTTACAACCCCAGGTACTGCTCGAGTTCGAACGGGGTGACCTGGCTGCGGTAGTTCTCCCACTCCCGCCACTTGTTGCGCAGGAAGTAGTCGAAGACGTGCTCACCGAGGGTCTCGGCGACGAGTTCGGACTTCTCCATCTCGCGCAGCGCGATGTCGAGATCGGTGGGCAGTTCGCGGTAACCCATGGCGCGACGCTCGGCGGAGGTCAGCGACCACACGTCGTCCTCTGCCTCGGGTGCGAGCTCGTAACCCTTCTCGATGCCGCGCAGACCGGCCGCGAGCAACACCGCGAAGGTGAGGTAGGGATTGCACGCCGAGTCGGGGGTGCGGATCTCGACGCGCCGCGACGACGCCTTGTTCGGGGTGTACATCGGGACACGCACGAGCGCGGAGCGGTTGGACGGACCCCAGCAGGCGGCCGTCGGTGCCTCTCCCCCGTGCACGAGACGCTTGTACGAGTTGACCCACTGGTTGGTGACGGCGCTGATCTCGTTGGAGTGTTCGAGGATGCCGGCGATGAACGCCTTGCCGGTCGCCGAGAGCTGCAGCGGGTCGTCCGGGTCGTGGAAGGCGTTGGTCTCACCTTCGAACAGCGACATGTGGGTGTGCATCGCCGAACCGGCGTGGTCGCGGAAGGGCTTGGGCATGAAGGTGGCCCGCACGCCCTCCTGCATCGCGATCTCCTTGACCACGTAGCGGAAGGTCATGACGTTGTCGGCCATGGACAGCGCATCGGCGTAGCGCAGGTCGATCTCCTGCTGGCCCGGTGCGGTTTCGTGGTGGCTGAACTCCACCGAGATACCCATGGATTCGAGCGCGTCGATGGCGTGACGCCGGAAGTGCGGGGCGGAACGGTGCACCGACTGGTCGAAGTAGCCGCCGATGTCGGCCGGCACGGGTGCACTGCCCTCGGGGCCGTCCTCGACGAGGAAGAACTCGATCTCGGGGTGCACGTAGCAGCTGAACCCGAGATCGGAAGCCTTGTTGAGCTGACGCCTCAGCACGTGGCGGGGATCGGCCCAGCTCGGGGTGCCGCCGGGCATGGTGATGTCGCAGAACATCCGGGCCGAGTACTGGTGGCCCCGGTCGTCGCTCCAGGGCAGCACCTGGAAGGTGGTGGCGTCGGGACGCGCAACCATGTCGGCTTCGGAGATGCGGGAGAAGCCCTCGACGGCCGAGCCGTCGAAGCCGATGCCCTCCTCGAAGGCCCCTTCGAGTTCGGCAGGCGCGATCGCCACCGACTTGAGAGTGCCGACGACGTCGGTGAACCACAGACGCACGAACCGAATGTCGCGCTCTTCGAGGGTGCGGAGCACGAACTCCTTCTGGCGATCCATACCCGCGAGACTAGGCACAATCCGTTAATTCCGTGTTACATCGGCAGGCGCATCCGGATGGCGTGTCGCTCACACGCCCCTCCGGTCAACAGCGAGGATCCCGCGCGGGCACCTCGAGATCCACCAGATAGCTGGTCACAGCGGTGTCCACGCACTCGTTGCCGTCCAGGGCGACGGTGTGCTGCGTTCCCTCGAAGGTCACCAGGACACCACCGAGCCGGGCGGCGAGTTCGACCCCCGCGTCGTAGGGGGTCGCGGGATCCCCGGTCGTCGAGACCACGAGCACGGGCGGCAGATCGCGAACGTCGGGAGTGTGCGGTTCCCCGGTGGCCGGCACCGGCCAGAAGGCACAGACGTCGAGGGCCGCCGATCCGGTGCCGCGGCCGTCGTCGAGGAAGGGTGCGGCCGCGCGGAACCGCGTGTCGAGTTCGCCCGCGAGCGCGCGGTCGGTCACCGGTGGGTCGTCCACGCACCGGATCGCGTTGAAAGCGTCGGTGATGTTGCTGTAGGTGCCGTCCTCGCCCCGCCCTTCGTAGAGATCGGCGAGCCGCAACAGGGTGTCGCCGGTGCCGGTGCTCGCGAGCGACTCCAGCCCGCCGCGCAACGACCCCCACAGCGTCGGCGAGTACAACCCCTGCTGCACGCCGGTGATCGCGTCGCGGTGACTCAGTCCGCGCGGGTCGGTCGTGGGTGCGGGAGCGTCGAGCAGCGGGTCGACGAGCCCCCGGAACCGCTCGGCGGCCCGGGCCGGATCGGCCCCGAGGGGGCACCCCGCGTACTGCGCACAGTACGCCGCGAATTCGTCGAAGGCCTTCTGGAAGCCCACGGCCTGCAGCACGATCTCCTCGACCGGGTCCTGCTCCGGATCGATCGCACCGTCGAGCACCATCGCCCGCACCCGGCCCGGGAAGGCCTCGGCATAGAGGGTGCCGAGCCGGGTGCCGTAGGAGTAGCCGAGATAGGTCAGCGCGTCGTCCCCGAGGACCCCGCGGAGGACGTCCATGTCCTGCACGACCTCGCGCGTGCCGAGGTGCGCGAGCAGATCCGTGCCGTTGCGTTCGGCGCACAGCTCCGCGTACTCCTGATTGCGCTTCTCCGTCGCGGCGATGCCCTCAGGGCTCGTGTCCCCGTCGTCCACAGCACGGTCGGCGTCGAACTCGGCGTCGGTGAGGCAGCGGACCGCCGGTTCGGACGATCCGACACCGCGGGGGTCGAAGCCGACCACGTCGAAGCGGTCGGCGAGGACGGTGCCGTCGGCCGCGAGCGCGGTGGACAGTCCCGAGGCGCCCGGGCCGCCGGGGTTGACCAGCAGGGAACCGATCCGGTCGCCGCCGGCGGGCAGTCGCGACACCGCGAGGGTGATCACCTCACCGTCCGGGTCCTCGTAGTCGAGGGGAACCTCGATGCGTGCGCACTCCACACCCTGCCGCACCATCATCGGTCCGTCGGCGTCGTACGGCCCGCACGACTCCCAGTCGACGTCCTGCTCATAGAACCGTTCGAGGCCCGGAACCACTCCGACCGCCGACGGCTGTCGTTGTTCCTGCGCGGTGTCACCGCACGCGGTCGCCGCGGCAGCGGCCACGAGCGCCAGGACGGACAGACGACGGATGCGCGCGCGAGCAGGGTGGGGCACGATCCGATCGTGCCATGCCCCGGTCAACCTGCAGCGACACGACCTGCACTCTCTTCCGAGCGGTCGTTCGGTGTGACGAATCGCACCGCTGCGCGGCCTTCGCGCTCTCCGGGCCGAGTGGCAGACTGAGACAGTCATCACCCGACCCGGGGACCCCGAGGGCCTCGAGGAAGAAAGGGACAGTGATGTCCGACAACGTGACGTCCGTATACGGCGGCGCGGCCTCCGCTTCAGCCCCTGCCGACACCCCCAAGCGCAAGACACGAGTCCATCACCTGCAGGCGATGAAGGCCGAAGGCCGCCGCTGGGCAGAGTTGACGGCCTACGACTACTCCTCCGCCCGCATCTTCGAGGAGGCGGGTATCCCCGTCCTGCTCGTGGGCGATTCCGCAGCCAACGTCGTCTACGGTTACGACACCACGGTGCCCGTGACCGTCGACGAACTCCTCCCCCTCGTCCGCGGCGTAGTGCGCGGTGCTCCGCACGCGCTCGTCGTCGCCGACCTGCCGTTCGGCTCGTACGAGGCCTCGCCTGAACAGGCCCTCGCCACGGCCGTGCGGTTCATGAAGGAGGGCGGCGCCCACGCGGTGAAGCTCGAGGGTGGCGAGCGGATGGCTCCGCAGATCGCCGCGATCACCGCCGCCGGCATCCCCGTGCAGGCACACATCGGCTTCACCCCGCAGTCCGTGAACACACTCGGCGGGTTCCGGGTGCAGGGCCGCGGCGACGGCGCCGAGCAGCTCGTCGCCGACGCGATCGCCGTCCAGGAGGCAGGCGCCTTCTCCGTCGTGATGGAGATGGTGCCGGCCGACCTGGCCGGGCAGGTCACCCGCAAGCTGAGCATCCCGACCGTCGGCATCGGCGCCGGCAACGAGTGCGATGCCCAGGTCCTCGTCTGGCAGGACATGGCCGGCTACACGAGCGGGAAGACCGCGAAGTTCGTCAAGAAGTTCGGACAGGTGGGCGACGAACTGCGCCGCGCCGCAACACAGTACGCAGCAGAGGTCGGGCAGGGCACCTTCCCGGGGCCCGAGCACTCCTTCTGACGATCGCTCGTTTGCCGAGGGGCACCACCGACCGCGGTGGTGCCCCTCGTGCGTCCGGGATCACCGCCGTCCCGGGGTGCCCGCGGAAGCGACACTGAGTAAAATTCCGGTAATGAGCCACCCCTGGCACGCACTCGATTCCGGTGACACGCTCGCCCGGCTCGAGACCACCGAAGCGGGACTGACCACGGCCGAGGCGACCCGCCGGCGGGAGCTGTACGGACCCAATGCGCTGCCCGCTCCCCGCTCGGATCGCTGGTGGTGGCGACTGCTGCGACAGTTCCACAACGTCCTGCTGTACGTGATGATGGCGGCCGCTGTCGTCACCGCGTTCCTGGGCCACTGGATAGACACGGCAGTCCTGATGGGTGCCGTGATCGTGAACGCGCTCATCGGTTTCGTCCAGGAGGGTCGCGCCGCGTCCGCGCTCGACTCGATCCGTGCCATGCTCGCGCCCCGGACGCGGGTCCACCGCGACGGCCGGATCGTCGACATCCCCGCGGCAGATCTCGTGCCGGGCGACGTGGTGCGCCTCGCCTCCGGCGACCGCGTCCCCGCCGACCTGCGGATCCTGAGCTCGCGTGAGCTGCGCATCGACGAGGCGGCCCTGACCGGTGAATCCGTGCCCGTCGCCAAGACACCGGACCCGGTCGACGCCGACACCGAACTCGGCGACCGCAGATCGACGTGCTTCACCGGCACCGTCGCGGTTTTCGGCCAGGGTGACGGCGTGGTGATCGCGACCGGCTCCGACACCGAACTCGGCCGCATCAATGCCCTGTTGTCGGGTGTCGACCGCGCGGCCACACCGTTGCTCGAGCAGATCGGCCGCTTCGGCCGTTGGCTGGCGGCGGTCATCCTCCTCGCGTCCGCCGTGACCTTCGCGCTCGGTGTCGTGTGGCGCGGCGAGAGCCCGGCGGAGATGTTCACCCTCGTGGTCGCGTTGGCCGCCTCCGCGATCCCCGAGGGACTCCCGGCCGTGATGACCGTGGCCCTGTCCCTCGGCGTGCAACGCATGGCCCGGCGCAACGCCGTCATCCGGCGCCTTCCTGCCGTCGAGACCCTCGGCTCGGTGACGGTGATCTGCTCCGACAAGACGGGCACGTTGACCCGCAACGAGATGACCGTGCAGAAGGTCGTGTGTGCGCACCGCACCGTCGAGGTGGGCGGTGTCGGTTACGCGCCGATCGGTTCGATCATCGCCGCCGAGAGTGGCGATCCGGTCGATCCGCACACCGACCCGGCACTCGATCTGGCCGTCCGCGCCGGTGTCCTGTGCAACGACACCGAGGTGGTCGAGGAGGACGGCGTGTGGGAGGTGCACGGCAACCCCACCGAGGCAGCGCTCGTCGTCCTCGGCCGCAAGGCCGGCCTGCCCACCGCGGCGGCCCACGAGCGGTGGCCGCGCCTCGATGTCGTCCCGTTCGAATCCGAACACAAGTTCATGGCGACCCTGCACCCGCACGACGACGGTCGCCGCGAACGCATCCTGCTCAAGGGCGCCCCGGAGCGGGTCCTCGTCGCCTGCACCGGCCAGCTCGGCGCCGACGGCGTGGTACGCCCCGTCGACGAGGCCTACTGGACCCGCCGCGCCGACGAGATCGCGGCCCAGGGCCTGCGCGTGCTGGCCCTCGCGTTCCGCGACCGCGAACCGGAGGACGGCGTGCTCGCCTTCGAAGACGCCCGGCACGACTTCACGATGCTCGCTCTGGTCGGCATCATCGACCCGCCGCGCGAGGAGGCGATCACGGCGGTGCGCGAATGCCACCGCGCCGGGATCACGGTGAAGATGATCACCGGTGACCACGCCGCCACCGCCGCCGAGATCGGGGCGCAGATGGGTCTCGGCACGGGTTCGCGGGCGATGACCGGCGCCGAGATCGAGACCCTCGACGATGCGGAACTGCGCCGGGTCGTCGCGGAGACGGACATCTTCGCGCGCACCAGTCCCGAGCACAAACTCCGTCTGGTGCGCGCCCTGCAGGCCGGCGGTCACGTCGTGGCGATGACCGGCGACGGTGTGAACGACGCGCCGGCGCTTGCGCGGGCCGACGTCGGGGTCGCGATGGGCATGACCGGAACCGAGGCCGCCAAGGAAGCGGCCGACGTCGTTCTCGCCGACGACAATTTCGCGAGCATCGCCGCCGCAGTCCGCGAGGGCCGCGGCGTCTACGACAACCTGAAGAAGTTCGTCCTCTTCATGCTGCCCACCAACGGCGGTGAGGCGCTGGTGGTCGTCGCCGCCATCCTCTTCCAGCTCACCCTGCCGCTCACACCCGCGCAGGTGCTGTGGATCAACCTCGCCACCGTCAGCACCCTCGGTCTGGCGCTCGCGTTCGAACCGACGGAGAAGTCGGTCATGCTCCGCAGGCCGCGACCGCCCGGGGAATCACTGCTGTCCCGCTTCTTCGTCTGGCGCGTGGTGATGGTGTCGGTGCTGATGATGGTCGGCTCGCTCGGCCTGTTCCTGTGGGAACTCGACCGCGGTGCACCGGTGGAGGTCGCGCGCACGCTCGCGGTGGACGCGATCGTCGTGGCCGAGATGTTCTACCTGCTCAACAGCCGCCGCATCCGCGACACGGTCCTCACCCGCGACGGGCCGTTCGGGAACCGGTACGTGCTTGCTGCGATCGCGGCGTGCGCCGCGTTGCAACTGTTGTTCACCTACGCCCCGTTCATGCAGGCGATCTTCGGGTCCGCCGCGATCTCGTGGGCGGACTGGGGCAAGGTGCTCGCGGCGGGCCTGCTGGTGTTCGTCGTCGCCGAGTTCGAGAAGTGGGTGGTCCGGCGCCTGCGACCGGCACCCGTGTCCTGACCGCCGACGGCCCCGTCCCCGGCCGGTGGCAGACTCGACGACGATCCGACCGTACGACCCGTGAGGTGTCCATGCAGATCCGCTCCAGTCTCGTTCCCGCCGTCGCCGTCGCGCTGGCAGGTGTTCTCGCGGCGTGCGCGCCGGCCCAGGACCCGGCACCGACCGGCACGTCCACCGAGTCCCCGGTGACGACGGAGACGACATCGGCTGCGGGGTCGAGCCCCGCGGAGGCCGGAGCGGGTGGCTTCACCGAGGCGCAGGCCGCAGATCTGTGTGCACGCCTCGAGGGCCAGCTGTCGAACTGGCGCACCTACACCCCCTCGGTGGGGCGCGGTGGCCTCAACATCCTCGTCGGCGAATGGGGTGCGGCGAACGGTGTCGACCTCGTCGCGCTCGCGGGCGACCGGGGCCGCATCGACGCGGCGACCTCCGCGCAGTGCCCGGAGGTGCGCGAGGAGGCCGTGCAGGCACTCGAGATCCCCGATCTCGCGTCGGGTCTCGTCGGGTTCTGACCCGTGGAGCGACGCGAACTGTATCCGCCGATCGAGCCGCACGAGACGGGCATGCTCGACGTCGGTGACGGCCAGCAGCTGTACTGGGAGGTCAGCGGCAACCCGCAAGGCAAGCCCGTGGTCTTCCTCCACGGTGGTCCGGGTGGCGGCACCGCACCCCTGCACCGGCGCTTCTTCGATCCGGGCGCCTACCGGATCGTGTTGTTCGACCAGCGCGGCTGCGGCCGGTCGCAGCCCCACGTGGCCGACGGCGCCGATCTGTCGGTCAACACCACCGACCATCTGGTCGCCGACATCGAGCGGCTGCGCACCTTCCTCGGTGTGGACCGGTGGATGGTCTTCGGCGGGTCGTGGGGCTCGACGCTCGCCCTCGCCTACGCCCAGCGGCACCCCGAGCACGTCACCGAACTCGTCCTGCGCGGGATCTTCCTGCTGCGCCGCAGCGAGATCGACTGGTACTACAACGGCGGCGCCGGGCAACTGTTCCCTGAGGCGTGGGAAGGATTCTGTGCCCCGCTCGCCACCACTGGGCCCGGCGAGCATCCCGTGGACGTCTACCACCGCCTGCTGCACTCGACCGATCCGGACGTCGCCCTGAACGCGGCGATCGCGTGGTCCACCTGGGAGGGCGCCACGAGTTCACTGCTGCCGAACCCGGATCGCGTCGCGGAGACGGCCGAACCCCGGTTCGCGTTGGCCTTCGCTCGTATCGAGAACCACTACTTCCACCACCGTGGCTTCTTCGACGAGGGGGCACTCCTGCGCGACGCGCATCTGCTGCGCGACATCCCGGGCGTGATTGTGCAGGGCCGCTACGACGTGGTGTGCCCGACGCGCAGCGCGCACGACCTGCACGAGGCGTGGCCGTTCTCCCGCCTGCACATCGTCGACGACGCGGGCCATGCGGCGACCGAACCGGGAATCGTGCACCGGCTCGTCGAGACCACCGACACCTTCCGCTGACCCGGATCAGCCCGGCAACCGCCCGAAGCCGACCACGGCGTCGTCCCCGGTCACGTCGAGTTCGTGGACGCGGATGCGGCCCATCTCGTTTCCGCCGACGGTGATCGCGGAATCACCGTCGACGGCGACGACGATGTTCGTGTGCTCGCGCTGACCGACACCGATCCTGTTGTGGTACAGCACCACATCGCCGACCTCCGGCCGGTAACCCGTTCCTGCCGGTTCGTAGCGGCCCGTCTGCTCGTAGTACTCCTGGAGTGTGTACACGCCCGGGATCCGCCAGTGGCCCGAATGCGGATTGGACAGCGGCACACCGGCTTCCCGCATGATCCAGCTGACGAAGTCGGCGCACCACGGTTCGCGGACACCCTCCGAGTAGAACGTGCCGGGCTTCTGCGCCTCGTGCTGCTCCTCGAGCAGTTCGACGATCCGCACCTGCGTCGGTGTCAACGCCGACGTGTCGATCTCGGGGAACGACGCACTGTCCCAGGGGAACAGCCGGTTCGGCAGGATCCACCACACGAGCACCGCGAGCGCCGCGCACAACGCGACCGCGACGGCGAGGACGGCAGCGACCGGACGTCGCCGCCGCGTGGTCTCACCGGTCATGGTCGAAGCGGATCTTGCGGGCCTGCGGGTCGGCGAGGGTGAGCCGCACCCGCACGGTGCTGCCCTCCTCGGGTGCCCCGCCGCACGGGCCGATGACGGTCTCGGAGGCGACGAACACCTCGGCGTCATGCCGGTCGGTGGCTTCCTTCAGCACCGTCGCCTCGAAGGTCTCTCCCACTCGCGGCGCGAGCACGACGGCCTCGGCCAGGTCGATGCACGCCCGGTTCACCTTGCCGGCGAGCGAATCGGTCGACGACATGATCTTCGGCATCGCGGACAGTTCGGCGCGCACCGCCTCCGGGACGGGCAGGCCCGACGACACCGCGAGGCACACCTCGGTGGCGTATCGGTCGGACAACCGGCGCAACGGCGCGGTGACATGCGCGTAGGGCGCGCCGATCGCTCCGTGCAGGATGGTCTCGGGCAGGTCACCGTCGAAGGCGGCATAGGACGCCCCGCGCAGTAGCGTCGGCGCTTCGCTCATCAACACGAGCGTGCGCGGATCGTGGGCGTCGAGTCCGGCGAGGAAGGACCCGACTCCCATCTCCGGCGGCCACGGCACGTCCAACGACCGAGCGGTGCGACGCAGCCCGTCGACCGCCGCGGGATCGGCGGCGGGAAGGGTGCGCAGCAGACCGACCCCGGCGTCGATCATCATCTGCGCGGCGCACATTCCGGTGAGCAGCGAGATCTCGGAGTTCCACTCGTCGGCCTCGGTCCGCGGTTCGATCTGCAGCCTCCAGCCGTCGCCGTGCGGCACGACGTCCTGCGTGGGCAGACGCAGTTCGATCGCGCCGCGCGCGAGCGCCGCGGCCGAGCGCAACCGGCCGAAGTCGGGCAACGCCTCGACGGACGGATGCAACCTGTCCGCGTCGGCGTCGCGCTGCACTCCGGCGTAGTCCATGCGCGCGACCGACCGGACGAGCGCACGCCGCACGCTCACCGCGACGGGCTCCCCGCCGTGGTCGGTCTCGATCCGCCACAACGCCGCCGGGCGGACGGCGTCCGGCAGCAGGCTCGCCGTGCCCTCGGACAGCTCGCGTGGATGCAACGGCACCGAGCCGTCGGGCAGATAGTAGGTCTGCCCGCGGCGGTGCGTCTCGGCGTCCAGTGCGCCACTCGGTTCGACGAGTGCGTACACGTCGGCGATCGCGTAGTGCAGCACGAAACCGTCGTCGGTGCGTTCGAGGTGCAGCGCCTGATCGAGATCCATCGATCCGGGTGGGTCGATGGTCACGAGCGGCAGGTCGGTGCGGTCCTCGCGGACGTCCGCGTAGCGGTCGGCCGCCTGCCGTGCCTCGTCGAGGGCATCCGACTGGAAGCCGTCGACGAGGTCGAATTCGGCGCGCACGTCGGCGAAGTCGATCGCCGGCGCGACGACGATGGGAGTGGTCACCACGATGCTCGGGAACTCCTGCGGTTCCGGGTGCTCGTCGTCGAACTCAACCGTTCTTCCAGTCGTCGTCGGCGGCGTCGGCCGCCTTGTTCCGCTCTGCCGCGATCTCCAGCGCCCGCTGAGCGGTCTCCCGATCCGGGTAGGGCCCCATGCGGTTGAGGGCGTGCGGATCCTTGCCCTGGGAGACCTTCCCCGTACGCACGTCGTAGTACCAGCCGTCGTCGCTCATGGTCTCAGTGTGCCCGAACGACGTCCTCGTGTACGGGCAACCCGTCGGCGGGCGTGGCGCGGTACTGTCGGGCCGCACACATGTGCTCGATGTCCGAACGCGCATGTGCTCGATGTCCGAACGAAGGAGCACGCCATGTCCTACATCCTCTACGACGCGTTGCTGCCCTGGCTGGGTCCGGATGCGGCCTCCTACTGGGCGCACCTGCTGGTCATCTATCCGATCTGACCCGACCGGTAGCAACGCGGTGGGATCGGGAGACGCCGGGCGAACGAGCCGGCCTGTAAGCCGGATCCTGTCCCCCGCCGAAACGGGGTGGCGACCATCCATCTGGGCACACCGTCGCCGGGTACCTCGAGCGGTTCACCCGCAGGCTCGGGCGAGCAGCCCTCGAACACCTGCGCAGCCGCACCGCACGCGGTGCGACCTTCAACCTTGCTCCGGGCGGGGTTTACCTAGCCGCCCCGGTCACCCGGGGCGCTGGTGCGCTCTTACCGCACCCTTTCACCCTTACCTGCCGTACGGCAGGCGGTTTGCTTTCTGTGGCACTGTCCCGCGAGTCACCTCGGGTTGCCGTTAGCAACCGCCCTGCTCTGTGGAGTCCGGACTTTCCTCGATTCAGGGCCTGGCCCCATCCGGTACCGGTTCCCTGCTCCGCGGCCGCCCGGCCGACTCGTTCGCTCGACCAGACTATCCCGCGGCGTATCGGCGCCGCCAACTACGGTGCACTCATGACGCGACTCGTGGCCCTGCTCCGCGGAATCAACGTCGGCGGCATCCGCATCCGGATGGCCGATCTGAAGAAGGTCTTCGTCGGCCTCGGCTTCGAGAACGTCCGCACCGTACTCGCGTCCGGCAACGTGCTCTTCGACTCCGAGGACGACCCCGCCACCGCGAAGGCCCGGATCGAGGCCGCACTCACCGAGCGGTTCGGTTACGAGGCCTACACCTTCGTCGTCGAGCAGTCGTATCTCGCGCGGGTCGTCGAGGCGTATCCCTTCGACGACGCACGCGCCGACCGGCATTCGTACGTCGTGTTCGTCTCCGATCCCGCCGTACTCGAATCGCTGGCCGCCCTGTCGGACGATCTCGATCCGAATCTCGAGTGCATCGAGGTAGGCAAGAGGGTCCTCTACTGGCAGGTCGTGAAGGGCTCGACGCTCGACAGTGCCGTGGGGAAACAGTCGGGTTCGGCCCGGAACAAGGCGACGACGACCGTCCGGAACCTCAACACGCTGCGTCGACTGGCCTGACAGGGCACGTCGCCGGCCATCGCACCTGCGTACAGACTGCAGGTAGCGTCCCTCCTCGACATTCGGCCCGCCGGAAGGTCCAGGATGCGCAGACGCACCGGAGCATTCGCCTCGATCGCCGCGGCTGCACTCCTCGCGACCACACCGACGGTGGAGACCGCCGAGTCCGATACCGACTTCTACACGTCCCCTCCGGCCTTCGAGACGGCGCCGCTCGGCGACGTCCTGCGCACCGCATCGTCGGTCGCCGCCGTCGTCCCGAAAACCCCGGCCGTCCTCGACGCGGCCTTCACCCGCGTGATGTACCGCAGCGGTCTCGACCCCGACGGCCCGATCGCGTTCTGGGGATATTCGCAGGGCGGCATGGCATCCGCCTCGGCCGCCGAACTCGCCGCGACGTACGCCCCGAACTGTCGGTGGTCGGCGCCGTGGCCGGTTCACCGCCCGCCGACCTGGGCGACCTCGCCGTGGCCGGCGACGGATCCCTGCTCTCCGGCGGGATCGGCTGGGTCGTCGACGGTTTCATCTCGGCGACGAGCCGTGGGCGTCGCTGGTCGTCGAGCAGCAACTCAGCAACCGCGCCCCGGCAATGCCGGTCTTCGTGGCGCAGAGCACGGGCGACGACTTCGTGCTCGTCCAAGGGGTCGACCCCATGGTCGACAAGTGGTGCTCGGCCGGCGCCGACGTCACCTACCGCCGCTACGACGTCGGACCCGTTCTGACGAAGACCGGGACGGGCCATCTGATCGGCATGTTCCCGGCCGTCGTCGAAGGCCTCGACTGGCTCGATCAGCGGTTCTCCGGCCGGGAATCCCAGTCCGGCTGCACCGCCCGACATCCCGCCGGAAGAATTTCTCGGGACCGTGTAACACCCTCAGTCGGCCGACAGATAGACCTGATGAGTGGCCGCGCAGACAACCCCCCGACATGTCTGCGCGGCCACTTGTCGTTTCGCGACCGCTACGGGTTCACAGGTGCGAGGTGTCGTTGACGAGCCGCACGGACGAGCCGCCGTCCGCGTAGAACTCGGCGATGCTGAGCGACGCGAGATCCAGGTGCAGGCGGTACAGCAGCGACGGGCCGGACTCGAGCGCCATCTGCAGGAACGTCTTGATGGGCGTGACGTGCGAGACGACCAGCACGGTCGAGCCGACGTAGTCGGTCAGCAGGTCGTCGCGCACCGAGGCGATCCGCTTGGCGACCTCGTCGAAGCTCTCGCCGTTCGGGGGTCGCACGGAGGTGTCGCCGAGCCAGCGGCGGTGCAGTTCGGGATCGCGACGCGCGGCCTCGGCGAAGGTGAGACCCTCCCAGTCGCCGAAATCCGTCTCGATCAGCCCGTCGTGCACCGTCACCGGGAGATCGAGGGCGTCGGCGGCCGCAGCGGCCGTCTCCCGCGCTCGCCCCAGCGGTGACGCCAGCACGGCGGTGATCCCGCCGCGGGCACCGAGTCGCCTGGCCGCGGCGACCGCCTGGTCGCGACCGAGTTCGGTCAGCTCCGGGTTGCCCCGCCCCGAGTAGCGACGCTCGACCGACAGCGAGGTCTGCCCGTGACGCAGCAGCAGAAGACGGGTCGGTGACCCGACCGCACCGGTCCAGCCGGGTGAAGGCGGCACTGCCGGATCGGGCACAGGCACGGCCGGCGGGGTGGCGACGTTCTCGGCCCCCGCATTCGACGGCGCCACGGGACGCGTCACAGTGTCGGACGCGACGTCCAGCAGCGCTTCGGCGGCCGCGTCCATCGCGGCGTTGGCCAGCCGGTCGGCGTAGGCGTTCTCCGCACGCGGGATCCACGTGAAGTCGACGGTGCGGAACCGGCCGGCGAGCTCCCGCGCCTGCGCGGCCAGCGGGATCATGTCGGCATGCTTGACCTGCCACCGTCCGCTCATCTGCTCGACGACGAGCTTGGAATCCATGCGGACGTGCACCTCGTCGGCGCCGAGCTCGGCGGCGGCCGTGAGACCGGCGATCAGACCCTTGTACTCGGCGACGTTGTTCGTCGCGCGCCCGATGCTCGCCTGGCGTTCGGCGAGGACGGTCCGATGGTCGGCATCGAAGACCACGGCACCGTAACCGGCCGGTCCGGGATTCCCGCGAGAACCACCGTCCGCTTCGACGACGACCGTCGTCACAGTCCGGATTCCTTGGTGCGGACCAGGATCGCGTCGCACTCCGGGCACCGGACGAGCAGATCGGCGGGTGCGGCCGCGATCCGGGCGATCTCACCGCGGTCCAGTTCGAGACGGCACGCGCCGCAGCGGCGGGCCTGCAGCAGTGCGGCGCCGATGCCGGACTTCTCGCGCTGCTTCTCGTAGAGCGTCATCAGTTCCGTAGGGAAGACGGCGAGCAGTGCCTCGCGGTCGCTGCGGCACCGCTGCTCGGCCACCTCGATGTCGGCGAGCGCCTCGTCGCGGGCCCGGACGGCGTCGCCGAGCTGGTCGTCGACCTGCGAGACCCGCGCACCGGCGTGGTCGTGGTCGGCCTTCGACGCCTCACGACGCTCCATGACCTCGAGCAGGTCGTCCTCGAGTGCCGCCTGGCGACGCTCGAGGCTGGTGAGCTCGTGCTGCAGTTCGGTGAGCTGCTTCGATCCCACCGAGCCGCTCTGGAGCATCGACCGGTCGCGGTCGGCGCGCATGCGCACGGCCTCGATCTCGCCCTCGAGCTTCCGGATGTCCCGGTCGAGGTCGTCGAGGATGATCTCGACTGCCACCGCGGCGTCCTTGCGCGCGTTGCGCTCGGTCTGCAAGCGGTCCACCTCCTGCTGTTCGGGCAGTGTCCGACGGCGATGCGCGAGGCGGTTCAGCTCTGCGTCCACGGCGGCGAGGGACAGCAGCTTGGCCTGCACGGTGGGTTCGACGTTCACTCGGGTGGTTCCTGCTTTCGATGGTGTGTCGGTGGACCGGGAGTCGGCGGCCACGCGGGACGTGTCGTAGCTGATTACCGTACCGCGCCCGCCGCGGTCGTCCAGGGATCGGTGCGCAACTCGCTGACCCGCGCCTGCCAGCCGTCCCGATCGGCGAACGCCCTATCGAGGACGTCGCGGGCCTGCGCGCACCACGGGTACTCGCTCGCCCAGTGCGCGACGTCCACCAGCGCGGGACCCCCGGCGCGCAGATGCTCGTCGGCGGGATGGTGCCGCAGGTCGGCGGTGACGTAGACGTCGACACCGTGCGCGGTGGCGAGCCCGAGGAAAGAATCACCGGATCCACCGCACACCGCCACGGTCCGCACCGGCCGGTCGGGGTCGCCCGCGCCGCGCACACCCCACTCGGTGGCGGGCAGAGCGGCGGCGACGTCGGCGGTGAACTCGCGCAGCGTGCGGGTCTGCGGCAGCTCCCCCACCCGGCCGAGCCCGCGATCGCTCGGCAGGTCGGCGAGCTCGATGATGTCGAAGGCCGGTTCCTCGTAGGGGTGCGCGTCGCGCAGGGCCGCGAGCACCGCCGCGCGCGACCGGCGCGGGGCGATGACCTCGATCCGGTCCTCGGGGACGCGTTCGAGGTCACCGACCGAGCCGATGGCCGGGTCCGCGCCGTCGACCGGGCGGAACTGGCCGGTGCCCGTGGTCGACCAGCAGCATTCGCGGTAGTTGCCGAGGGCACCCGCGCCCGCCGCGAACAGTCCCGCGCGCACCGTGTCGGCGGCGTCGGACGGCACCATGACGACCCACTTGTCGGTCGCGGGTTCGGGCTTGGCCTCGAGCGGTCGCAGGCCGGTCAGGCCCAGCGCTCCGGCGAGGGCGTCCGAGACTCCGGGGTTCGCGCGGTCGGCGTTGGTGTGCGCGGTGAACAGGGCGCAACCGCCGCGGATGAGGCGGTGGATCAGCGCACCCTTGGGGGTGTGCGCGCCCACCGTGTCCACTCCGCGCAGCAACAGCGGGTGGTGCACGAGCAGCAGTTGCGCACCCCACTCGAGCGCCTCGTCGACGACGGCCGCGGTCGCGTCGACGGCGAGCAGCACCTTGTGCACCGGCTCGTCGGGGTCGCCGGCGACGAGTCCCACCGAGTCCCAGCTCTCCGCCAGCGACGGCGGGTAGGCCGTCTCCAGAACGTCGATCACCTCACGCAGCGTCGCCGCCGTCACGTCCACCTCCAGCTGATCCGCTCTCTCCTACGCGCACGACCCTACGCGGCGGAAGACCGGACGAACGGGGAGAATGGCCCGGTGACCGTTCTCGCTGCCACCCAGCCGCTCGTGCTCCCCGCTCCCGTCGTCCTGTTCGATCTGGACGGCACGCTCACCGATTCCGCAACCGGGGTGATCAACGGGTTCCTCCACGCCGCCGAGACGACCGGTTTCGAGGCGCCCGACGGCGACCTGCAGTGGCTGCTCGGACCGCCCATGCGCGACACCCTGCAGAATCTCGGGCTCGACGAGGAGCAGGTCGCTGCGGGACTCGCGGCCTACCGGGACTACTACTCCGCGACCGGCTGGGCGGAGAACGCGGTCTTCGACGGCATCGAAGCGGTGCTCGATGCCGTGCGCGGGGCCGGGAGTCGCCTCGCGGTGGCGACGTCGAAGTCCCAGGCGTTCGCCGAGCGGATCCTCGACCACTTCGGTCTGACCGGATACTTCGAGTTCATCGGTGGTGCGAGCGACGACGGCGCCCGGCGGCACAAGTGGGAGGTCGTCGCGCACAGCCTCGCCGCTCTCGGGATCGATCCGCAGGATGCCGAAGCGGGCGGTACCACCGGTGTGGTGATGGTCGGCGACCGCGAGCACGACATCCACGGTGCAGGCCGGTTCGGCATCCCCACGGTCTTCGTCGAGTGGGGTTACGGGACCGAGACCGAGGGTCGTGCGGCGGCGCGGACGACCGCCTCGGTCGAGGAACTGCGGGAGGTACTCACGGGTGGACGCTGACGACCGCTTCCACGTGACCTTCGTGTGCACCGGCAACATCTGTCGGTCGCCGATGGCCGAGAAGATCTTCGCCGAGCACCTGCGGCGGGAGGGACTCGACGACCGGGTCCGGGTGAGCAGCGCCGGCACGCACGGCTGGCACGTCGGCTCCGAGGCGGATCCACGCACCGACGCGGTGCTGCAGCGGCACGGCTATCCCACCGGTCACCGCGCCGCCGAGCTCGGTGCCGAGCACCTGTCGGCCGACCTCGTCGTCGCCATGACCACCACCCACGAGCGGGCGCTGGCGCAGCTCGGTGTCCCGTCCGATCGCCGTGTGCTGCTGCGTTCGTTCGATCCCGACGCCGACGACGATTCCGTGCCCGATCCGTACTACGGCTCCCTCGACGAGTTCGAGCAGGTCCGCGAGCAGATCGAAGCCGCCGTTCCGGGCCTGCTCGAGCGGGTGCGGCAGCAGTGAGACGCACCTCACCGGCTACCGTGGATCTGTGCGCCGATTGACATTTCTCCTACGCCCCGGCTGGTTGGTCCTGGCACTGGTGGTCGTCGGCTTCGCCTACGCGTGCTTCACGGTCCTCGCGCCGTGGCAGCTCGGCAAGAACACGAACACCGAAGACCGCAACGGTCGCATCGCTGGGTCGATGGCACAGGATCCGGTTCCCGTCGGCGAACTGCTGGGCGGCGACGGTCCGACGATCGAGGACGAGTGGCGCCGGGTGCTGGCGCAGGGCTCCTATCTGCCCGAGTCGGACGTGCTCGTGCGGTTGCGCAACGTCGAGTCGCGGCCGGCCTACGAGGTGCTGACCCCGTTCGTCCTCGATTCCGGCGGAACGATCCTGGTCAACCGCGGGTACGTGCGGCCCGTGCGCGGCACCGAGATCCCCGAGATTCCAGCCGCGCCGTCCGGCACCGTCACCCTCGACGCCCGCATCCGGATGTCCGAGGGAACGGTCGAGGACAAGGCCCCCTTCGTCGACGACGGCTACCAGCAGGTGTACTTCATCGACGCCCCGCAGGTCGCGTCCGTCACGGGTCTCGATCTCGAGGACGTCTACCTGCAGCTCGACGCCGACCAGCCCGGCGGTCTCGGCGTGATCCCGCTCCCCCAGCTCGATTCGGGCCCCTACCTGTCCTACGGCCTGCAGTGGCTGGCGTTCGGGATCATGGCCCCGCTGGGTCTGGGTTACTTCGTGTGGGCCGAGCTGCGGGAACGTAGGAAGTCCAAGGGTTCGCAAGACGGTGGTGACGCAGCAGAGGCCCCGGCGGAAGCGGCACCGCGCACCGCGAGCGAGAAGCTCGCCGATCGATACGGCCGGCCGCGGTGACCGAGCCGACCACCCTGCCCCGATTCGAGGAGCTCCCGATGTACGCGACCGTCGACGACTACCTGGCCGACAAGGATCCGGCCGCCGTCGATGTGTTCCGGCACGTGCGCGCGATGATCCTCGACCTCGGCGGCGACGTCACCGAGCACGTCCACGCGTCGGAGATCTCCTGGTCGCGAGGCCGCCCGTTCGCGGCGGCGTTCGTCTACGCCTCGCGTCTCGAGGTGGCCCTGGATCTGCCGCGGCGCATCCACCACGCGACGCTGCGTGAGGCGTTCCCGAAGAAGGGGACAGTGACGACGCACCGGCTGAGCGTCTCGTCGGTCGACGAACTCGACGACCACTTCGTGGAGTTGCTGAACGTCGCCTACCGCACCGCGGCGGAACCGCGCGACTGACGTCTAGGGGATTTGTGTGGATCGGACCCCGCTAGACGGTGGCCGGATCCACCGGAATCGCTACATGTGATTGTGGGCGCGGAGGGTTTCGAACCCCCGACCGCTGGTGTGTAAAACCAGAGCTCTACCACTGAGCTACACGCCCGAAAGACGGCGGCAGGTGCCGCCGACTTCGCATCAGGACTTTAGCGCGGCGAGCGCTCTGGCCCAAGCTCCCTGGTCACGGGCCTCTCCGGGCTGGTTCTCCTCCGCGAACTGCACGATGCCGTCCTTGTCGATGACGAACGTGCCGCGGTTGGCGAAACCGAACTTCTCGTTGAACACACCGTAGGCCTGCGCGACCTCGCCGTGCGGCCAGAAGTCGGACAGCAGCGGGAAGGTGTAGCCCTGCTCGGCTGCCCAGATCTTGTGGCTCGGCGACGGGCCGACCGACACCGCGAGGATGGCGGTGTCGTCGTTCTCGAAGGTGGGCAGGTCGTCGCGGACGGCGCACAGCTCGCCCTGGCAGACGCCGGTGAAGGCGAGGGGGTAGAAGACCAGGAGCACGTTCTTGCTGCCCCGAAAGCTCGACAGCGTCACCTCCTGGTTGTTCTGGTCCTTGAGAGTGAAATCGGGGGCTTCGGCGCCCACGGCGATCGGCATGCGTATGGATCCTTACGTTCCGGGAGCCGGTTCAGCGGCGGGGACGGCCGGCCTTGGGCTGGACGAGGCGGCTGCCGATCCAGTCACCGAGGTTGGTGGCCGTGGTCTGGGTGAGGCCGGCTGTGGCGGCCGACTCGGCGATCTCGCTGGGCTCGACGTGATCGGGGCGCCCGGTCTTGGGGGTGAGCACCCACACGACGCCCTCGTCGGCGAGGGGGCCGATCGCGTCCATGAGGGCGTCGACCAGGTCGCCGTCGCTGTCGCGCCACCACAGCAGCACGACGTCGACGACCTCGTCGGAATCCTCGTCGAGCAGCTCGGTACCGGTGACCTCTTCGATCGCAGCTCTCAACTCGTCGTCGGTGTCCTCGTCCCAACCGAGTTCCTGCACCACGTGGTCGTGAGTGATACCGAGCTTGGAGACATAGTTCTTGGCATCCGCCGCGGCGACCACGGTGGCTCCTCCTAAGGGTTGTGGTGCGCGAATCGGATCCGCGTACCGGCGTGACGATCAATTGGTCAAAGCGAACATCGTTGCGGGCCTCAACGCAACCCGAATCGCTGGGAAAAGCGGGAGAATCTTTCCAGAGGGACCCATTGCACCGCCTCGCACGGTGTCCGTTCCGTCCTGTTGGCCGGGCCACGGCGTGATCCTTCGTCGCGGATGGGGGAAGATGAGGGGTGCATCATGTTCAGATGTCGATTGCGTCGGCTCCCACAAGAGCCGGCCGACGGAGAGGGCGCTCCACCTACGCGCCCACCACGATGAGGAGCAGACGTTGACAGACCTGATCCACGGATCCGACTCCCGAGAAGGCGCCGCACCGGGCGCGTCGGGACCGGATTCCTCGGCCAAGCCGGCATCGACCAAGGACAACCGTGTCCGGGTGATCCGCGAGGGTGTGGCCTCCTATCTGCCGGACATCGATCCGGCGGAGACCGAAGAGTGGCTCGAGTCGTTCGACGGGATGCTCGAGGCCGCGGGCCCCACCCGCGCGCGCTACCTGCTGCTGCGCATGCTCGAGCGTGCCAACGAGCGCAAGGTCTCCCTTCCCGCCCTGACCTCCACCGACTACGTCAACACCATCCCCACCGAGAGCGAACCGTGGTTCCCCGGTGACGAGGAGGTCGAGCGTCGCTTCCGCGCGTACATCCGGTGGAACGCGGCGATCATGGTCACCCGCGCGCAGCGCCCGGGTGTCGGCGTCGGTGGTCACATCTCCACCTACGCGTCGTCCGCCGCCCTGTACGAGGTCGGCTTCAACCACTTCTTCCGCGGCAAGGACCATCCCGGCGGCGGCGACCAGGTCTTCATCCAGGGCCACGCCTCCCCCGGTATCTACGCCCGAGCCTTCCTCGAGGGCCGCATCGGCACGGAGCAGCTCGACGGCTTCCGTCAGGAGCACAGCCACGCCTCGCTCGGCGGCGGCCTGCCCTCGTACCCGCACCCGCGCCTGCTCCCGACCTTCTGGGAGTTCCCGACCGTGTCCATGGGCCTGGGCCCGATGAACGCGATCTACCAGGCACGGTTCAATCACTACCTGCACGACCGGGGCATCAAGGACACCTCCGATCAGCACGTCTGGGCGTTCCTCGGCGACGGCGAGATGGACGAGCCGGAGTCGCGCGGTCTGGCGCACGTCGCGGCCACCGAGGGTCTCGACAACCTGACCTTCGTCGTCAACTGCAACCTGCAGCGTCTCGACGGCCCGGTGCGCGGCAACGGCAAGATCATCCAGGAGCTGGAGTCGTTCTTCCGCGGCTCCGGCTGGAACGTCATCAAGGTCGTGTGGGGCCGCGAGTGGGACGCCCTGCTGCACGCCGACAAGGACGGCGCACTGGTCAATCTCATGAACGCCACCCCCGACGGCGACTACCAGACCTACAAGGCCAACGACGGCGCGTTCGTGCGCGAGCACTTCTTCGGCCGCGACCCGCGGACGAAGGAACTGGTCAAGGACCTGTCCGACCAGCAGATCTGGAACCTCAAGCGCGGTGGCCACGACTACCGCAAGATCTACGCGGCCTACAAGGCGGCGATGGAGCACAAGGGTCAGCCGACGGTGATCCTCGCGCACACCATCAAGGGCTACACGCTCGGTAAGCACTTCGAGGGCCGCAACGCGACCCACCAGATGAAGAAGCTCACCCTCGAGGACCTCAAGTACTTCCGCGACATCCAGCGGATCCCGATCTCGGACGAAGAGCTCGAGAAGGATCCGAAGATGCCGCCGTACTACCACCCCGGCTTCGAGTCGCCCGAGATCCAGTACATGCTCGAGCGTCGCCGGGCCCTCGGCGGTTTCCTTCCGGAGCGCCGCACCACCGCGAAGCCGTTGGCGCTGCCCGCGGAGAAGACCTACGACGTCGTCCGCAAGGGTTCGGGCAAGCAGGAGGTCGCCACCACCATGGCGACGGTCCGTGTGCTCAAGGAACTGTTGCGCGACAAGGAGATCGGCAAGCGCATCGTGCCGATCATCCCGGACGAGGCCCGCACCTTCGGTATGGACTCGTGGTTCCCGTCGCTGAAGATCTACAACCGCAACGGTCAGCTGTACACCTCGGTCGACGCCGATCTGATGCTTGCCTACAAGGAGAGCGAAGTCGGGCAGATCCTGCACGAGGGCATCAACGAGGCCGGTTCGACGGCGTCGTTCACGGCGGTCGGGACGTCCTACGCAACGCAGGGCGAGCCGATGATCCCTGTGTACATCTTCTACTCGATGTTCGGTTTCCAGCGCACGGGCGACGGCCTGTGGGCGGCGGCCGACCAGATGGCACGCGGGTTCGCCCTCGGCGCGACGGCCGGTCGCACCACGCTGACCGGTGAGGGCCTGCAGCACGCCGACGGGCACTCGCTGCTGCTCGCGTCGACCAACCCGGCCGCGGTCACCTACGACCCGGCGTTCTCCTACGAGATCGCCCACATCTTCCGCGACGGTCTGCGGCGGATGTACGGCGGCACGGAGGGTGTCGACGGCTTCGGCGGTGAGGACGTCTTTTACTACATCACCATCTACAACGAGCCGTACTCGCAGCCGGCCGAGCCGGAGGATCTCGACGTCGAGGGCCTTCTCAAGGGCATCTACCTGTACAAGCGGGGACCGGAGTCGGGTCCGAAGGCGCAGATCCTGGTCTCGGGCGTGATGATGCCCGAGGCGCTGCGTGCGCAGAAGATGCTCGCCGACGAATGGGGAGTGTCCGCGGACGTCTGGTCCGTCACTTCGTGGGGCGAGCTGCGCCGCGACGGCGTCGAGTGCGACCGCCAGGCGCTGCTGAACCCCGGTGAGGAAGCCTCGGTGCCGTACGTCGCGTCGGTGCTCAACGACGCGGCGGGTCCGTTCGTCGCGGTGTCCGACTGGATGCGCGCGGTGCCCGATCAGATCCGCAAGTGGGTTCCGGGCGACTACACGGTGCTCGGCGCCGACGGCTTCGGCTTCTCCGACACCCGTGGCGCCGCCCGCCGCGTGTTCAACATCGACGCCGAGTCCACGGTGGTCGCGGTGCTCTCGGCACTCGGCCGCGAAGGCGCGATCGATCGTGAGAAGGCCGTCGAGGCGGCCCGCACCTACAAGATCGACGACGTGACGGCCGCCCCGGTCTCGATGGCGGATCCGGGCGTCGCCTGATCCGTCCGCCGGTCACGTCCGAGTGGCGTGACCGGCCGGGTCGCGGGCGCCGGGTACTTTCGTCCCATGGTCGACGAGCCGCAACCCCGCCGGACCGGGCAGGTACCGGGCGTTCACAGGGAACGCCCGGTACCGCCGTCCCGTCCCGAGCGGGCACCGCTGCCCGACGCGCTGCTCCGTCGGGTCAAGCAGTTCTCGGGGCGACTGTCCACCGAAGCGGTACACGTCATGCAGGAGCAGTTGCCCTTCTTCGCCGATCTCGACGCGTCGCAGCGGTCGACCGTGCAGCTGGTGATCCAGACGTCGGTGGTCGACTTCCTCGAGTGGGTGCGCAATCCCGACAGCGACCTGCGCTTCAGCCTCGACGCCTTCCAGATGATCCCGCAGGATCTCGCCCGGCGACTGACGCTGCGCCAGACGGTGGACATGGTCCGCGCGGCGATGGAGTTCTTCGAGCAGTGGCTGCCGGCCCTCGCCCGCAACGAGGAACAGCTCGTGGCGCTCACCGAGGCGATCCTGCGGTACGGGCGCGAGCTCGGTTTCGCTGCCGCGGCGGTGTACGCGGGGGCGGCCGAGTCGCGGGGCGCCTGGGACACGCGGCTCGAGGCCCTCGTCGTCGACGCCGTGGTGCGTGGGGACACCGGGCCCGACATGCAGTCGCGGGCCGCGACCCTCAACTGGGACGCGACCGCCCCGGCGACGGTGATAGTCGGTACTCCCCCGCCCGACCAGGGCGTCTCGGTGATCACCACCGTGCACACCGTCGCCCAGGAGCACGGTCGCGCGGCTCTCGCGGTGGTGCAGGGCGAACGCCTGGTGATGGTGGTCAGCGGTGAACTGCACGGGACGGTCGACGCGGCGGACTTCCGCTCCGAGTTGATGCGCGCGTTCTCCGACGATCCGGTGGTGATCGGTCCGACGACACCGACGCTGGCGACCGCACACGTCTCCGCCGTCGAAGCGCTCGCCGGCATGGAGGCGGTCGTGGGGTGGCCGGGGGCTCCCCGGCCGGTGCACGCCGCCGAGCTGTTGCCCGAACGTGCGCTGCTCGGTGATCCCGGCGCGATCGCCGCGCTCGAGGACTTCGTCGTCGCCCCGCTCGCAGCCGCCGGGCCGTCCCTCGCGGACACGCTGGACGCATACCTCGACAGTGGGGGCGCTGTCGAGACTTGCGCCCGGAAGCTGTTTGTTCATCCAAATACCGTGCGGTATCGATTGAAGCGGATCACAGAAGTAACGGGTCGGGATCCCACAAATCCTCGCGATGCGTACGTGCTTCGAATCGCTGCCACGGTAGGCCGCCTGGCACGAAGCCATAACGAATTGAGATCGCCTGCACCACCTGTCACACGATTCACAATTCGCGAATCGGACACGTAACGTCCCCGGCCTTTCCACCGATAGCGAGCACCGACGTGCAGATTTGTGGGAACCCTACAAATCGAGGGGCAACCTTTCATCGCTACCGACATCTCGCAGGCACCCGTTCGCGGTGTTCCCTGGTGATCGTGATTTCGCTGCTTGCCCCCGGCCAGGGGTCTCAGACACCCGGAATGCTCGCCCCGTGGCTCGAGCAGTCCGGAGCGCGCGACCGGATCGACCGGTGGTCGCAGACGGCGGGACTCGATCTCGCGCGTCTCGGCACCACTGCCACCGCCGAGGAGATCACCGACACCGCGGTGACCCAGCCGCTCGTGGTGGCCTCCGCCCTGCTCGCCTTCGAGGATCTCGACCGTCGCGGCCTCGTGCCCGCCGACACGATCGTCGCCGGCCACTCCGTCGGCGAACTCGCAGCGGCCGCCATCGCGGGTGTCATCAGCGCCGACGACGCCGTCGCCCTCGCCGCCGTCCGCGGAGCCGAGATGGCCCGCGCCTGCGCCCTCGAACCCACCGGAATGTCCGCCGTCCTCGGCGGCGCCGAGGACGAGGTGCTCGCGCGCCTCGCCGAGTTGGATCTGGCCCCCGCAAACATGAATGCGGCCGGTCAGATCGTCGCAGCCGGGCGCCTGAGTGCGCTCGAGGAACTCGCTGCGAACCCGCCCGAGAAGGCCCGCGTCCGCGCCCTGCCGGTCGCCGGTGCCTTCCACACCCGATTCATGGCACCCGCCCAGGACGCCGTGGCTGCCGCCGCGGCGAAGATCACACCATCGGATCCGACGCACACGCTGCTGTCGAACTACGACGGCAAGCCCGTCACCTCCGGAGCCGACGCCCTCGAACGTCTCGCAGCTCAGGTCACCCGGCCCGTCCGGTGGGACCTGTGCACCGCCTACCTGCGCGCGGCGCAGGTGAGCCGGATCGTCGAGCTTCCCCCCGCCGGCACGCTGGTGGGCATCGCCAAGCGCGAGATGCGCGGCACGCCCACCGTCGCCCTCAAGACCCCCGCGGAGATCTCCGCTCTGGCCGAAAGTCTTCAACTCGGTTAGGTTGCTGCGCGCGCCGTCGCACAGCACGGGCACCTCACCGGGACCTCCCCGGACCCCCGACCGGAAACATCCGGCCGGTTTCGAACGACATAGTCGACAGATCGAGAAGGGAGCCACATCGTGGCCGCCACCCAGGAAGAAATCATCGCCGGTCTCGCGGAGATCATCGAAGAGGTCACCGGCATCGAGCCCTCCGAGGTGACCGTCGACAAGTCCTTCGTCGACGACCTCGACATCGACTCGCTGTCCATGGTCGAGATCGCCGTCCAGACCGAGGACAAGTACGGCGTGAAGATCCCTGACGAGGATCTCGCCGGTCTGCGCACCGTCGGTGACGCCGTGAACTACATCCAGAAGCTCGAGGCCGCAGGCGTTCAGGCCACGAACGACAACGAATGAGTTCTGCTGTGACCTCCCCTTCTCCTCGGGCACTCCGCAACGTCGTCGTCACCAGCCTCGCGGCTACGACGTCGATCGCCGGCGACGTGGACGCCACCTGGAAAGCACTGCTGGCCGGTGAGAGCGGGATCGGCACCATCGACGGCGGATTCGTCGACGAGTTCGACCTCCCGGTGCGCATCGGCGGAACCCTGAAGGTCAGCCCCGACGAGGGACTGTCCCGGGTGGAACTCCGTCGCATGAGCTTCGTCGAGCGCCTCGCGCTCACCCTCGGGCGCACCGTCTGGCAGAACGCCGGCAGCCCCGAGGTCGACCAGGACCGTCTCGGTGTGGTCATCGGTACGGGCCTCGGTGGCGGCGAGTCGCTCATCGACGCCGTCGACAAGCTCCGTGCCGGCGGCTACCGCAAGGTCTCGCCCTTCGCGGTGCAGATGATCATGCCGAACGGACCGTCGGCCACCGTCGGGCTCGAACTCGGTGCTCGCGCAGGGGTCATCACCCCGGTCTCGGCGTGCTCGTCCGGATCCGAGGCGATCGCCAACGCGTTCCGCATGATCGCCTTCGGCGACGCCGACATCGTCGTCACCGGTGGTGTCGAGGGTCAGCTGGACGCGGTCGCCACCGCGGGCTTCGCGATGATGCGGGCGCTGAGCACCCGCAACGAGGACCCGAAGGGCGCCTCGCGTCCGTTCGACAAGGACCGCGACGGTTTCGTCTTCGGCGAGGCCGGCGCACTGATGGTCCTCGAGAGCGAGGAGCACGCCAAGGCACGCGGAGCGACCATCCACGCTCGTATCCTCGGCGCCGGCATCACCTCCGACGGTTACCACATCGTCGCCCCCGATCCGGAAGGTACGGGAGCGGCTCGGGCCATGCGGCGAGCGATCGAGACCGCCGGGCTCACCAAGGCCGACATCGGGCACGTCAACGCGCACGCGACGGCCACCCCGATCGGCGACGTGGCCGAAGCCAAGGCCATCAACGCGGCCGTGGGCAACCACGCCGCGATCTACGCCCCCAAGTCCGCGCTCGGTCATTCGATCGGTGCGGTGGGTGCACTCGAAGCAGTACTCACGGTCCTGGCTCTGCGTGACGGGGTCATCCCGCCCACGCTGAATCTCGAGAACCAGGATCCAGAGATCGATCTCGACGTGGTCAAGGGCGAACCACGTTCCGGCCGGATCGATTTCGCGCTGAACAACTCGTTCGGTTTCGGTGGGCACAACGTGGCGCTCGCATTCGGTCGCGCCTGACCGTCGACGCCGCTGCGCCCCATGCGGTGGAGGCTCCACCCGGAGCCTCCACCGCAGCCCACCACCACCGCGTCTGCCCGAGGAGCACCCGATGACCATCCTGGATCCAGCCACCCTGCGTGAGACGACGGTGGACCCGAGAGATCCGTTGGCCCGTCTCGAGAAACTGTTCGACCCGGGCAGCCTGGAACTGCTGCACACCCGCGACAAGTCGGGCGTCCTCGCCGCCGTCGGCGAGGTCGACGGCATCCGCACCGTCGCATACTGCTCCGATGCCACCGTCATGGGCGGAGCCATGGGCGTCGAGGGATGCAAGCACATCGTCTCCGCCATCGACCACGCCATCGACCACGAGATCCCCGTGGTCGGCATCTTCCACTCCGGTGGCGCGCGTCTGGCCGAGGGCGTCGAAGCCCTCCACGCCGTCGGCCTGGTCTTCGAGGCCATGGTCCGCGCGTCCGGTCTGATCCCCCAGATCTCCGTCGTTCTCGGCTTCGCGGCCGGCGGTGCCGCCTACGGCCCGGCCCTGACCGACATCGTCATCATGGCCCCCGAGGGCCGTGTCTTCGTCACCGGACCGGACGTGGTCCGCAGCGTCACCGGTGAGCAGGTCGACATGGAGTCGCTCGGCGGCCCCGACACGCACACCAAGAAGTCCGGTGTCGCGCACATCGCCGCGCACGACGAGGCCGACGCCCTGCACCGGGCCCGCCGCCTGGTGTCGATGCTGGCCGATCAGGGCGAATTCGACGTCGTCGCAGCGACACTCGGCGACACCGACCTGCGGGCGCTGATGCCCGCGTCGCCGCGACGCGCATACGACGTGCGGCCGATCGTCCACCAGTTGCTCGACAACGTCGACGGCGAGTCCTCCTTCGAGGAACTGCAGGCCGGCTGGGCCCGCAGCATCGTCACCGGCTTCGGCCGTCTCGGCGGCCGCACGGTCGGGGTCATCGCCAACAACCCGCTGCGCCTCGGCGGCTGCCTCAACTCCGAGAGCGCCGAGAAGTCAGCGCGTTTCGTGCGGATGTGCAACGCCTTCGGTGTTCCGCTCGTCGTCATCGTCGACGTTCCTGGTTACCTTCCCGGTGTGAGCCAGGAGTGGGAGGGTGTCGTGCGACGCGGCGCCAAGTTGCTCCACGCGTTCGCCGAGGCGAAGGTTCCCCGTGTCACGCTGGTGACGCGCAAGATCTACGGCGGCGCGTACATCGCGATGAACTCCCGGGCGCTCGGGGCCACCGCCGTCTACGCGTGGCCGGAGTCCGAGGTGGCCGTGATGGGCGCGAAGGCCGCTGTGGGCATCCTCCACAAGAAGGCCCTCGCCGCGGCTCCCGAGGAAGAGCGTGAGGCGCTGCACGACCGTCTCGCCGCCGAACACGAGGCGATCGCCGGTGGCGTCGGTCGTGCGATGGCCATCGGTGTGGTCGACGAGATGATCGATCCCGCCACCACGCGCAGCACCCTGGCCGCCGCGCTCGCCGCCGCACCCGCGGTTCGCGGACGGCACAAGAATATTCCGCTCTGATCCGGACACAGCACGAGAACACCGGCACCGCTCCTCGGAGCGGTGCCGGTGTTCTCGTATCAGGAAGATGTGGGGTGCGTTCCGGTCGCGTCGCCGGGGCGGCGGACCGCGGTCAGCCGACGTCCCGGCGGAGCCACGTCACCTGAGCGCCTTCGTCGCCGCTGCGGTACGGCTCGAGCTCTTCGTCCCATGCCGTTCCGAGGGCGCGGTGCAGTTCGCTCGTGACATCGGCGGAGGACAGCATGGCGCGCAGACGCATCTCTCCGACGACGATGTCGCCGTTGGCGCTGGTGCACCCGCGCCACAGACCCAGTCGGGGGGCGTAGCTGAAACGTTCGCCGTCGACGCCCTCGCTGGGATTCTCGGTGATCTCGAAGCGGAGCATCGGCCACGACCGCAGCACGTCGGCCAGTCGCGCGGCCGTGCCCACGGGCCCGACCCAGTCGACGCAGGTGCGCAGCAGCCCCGGTGCGGCGGGCTGGCCCGTCCACGAGAGATCGGGCCGGCAGTCGAGGATGTCGGCCAGTGCCCATTCGATGTGCGGGCACACCGCCGCCGGTGAGGAGTGGACATAGATCACCCCCGCCGTGGCATCCGCGAATTGGTTGGATGCGCGCATACATTCACCTCCGGTTCGACCAGGACGTCTTCCCCAACGACCTTCGTCGACCAAGGCTTCTCCATGCAGGCTGCGTACAAGTGTGCCCGTGTGGCGTGTGTTTCGCCAGCGAACCAGAGAGGTTCATGTGAATTCGGTGATGATCGCGTCTCCGAGGGCAGGCCAGAGCGGTTTGGCCCAGTCTCCGAACGCACGATCAGTAAGTACCACAGCGGCGACGGAAATTTCGGGATCTACCCAAATGAATGTGCCCGATTGACCGAAATGACCGAAAGTACGCGGTGAATTACCGGTGGCGGTCCAATGCGGATTCTTCTCACCGCGGATCTCGAATCCGAGGCCCCAGTCGTTGGGCTTGAACATCCCGTAACCGGGCACGAGTCCGTTCAGACCCGGAAACTGCACGCTGGTCGCCTCGGTGAGGGTTTCGCGCGAGACCAGCACGGGGTCGAGCAGCTCGCGCGCGAACAACGCGAGATCGGCGACCGACGACTGCGCCCCGTGACCCGCCGGCCCCGGCAGGGACGAGGACGGCATGCCGAGCGGCTCGAAGACCGCTTGCCGGAGGTATTCCGGGAACTCGATACCGGTTTCCGTCTCGACGAGTTCGGCAAGCACTTCGAAGCCCGCACTCGAGTAGATCCGCTTCCGTTCGGGTTCGGTCTGCACGGTGCGCTCACCGAACGCCAGACCGGAGGCGTGGGCGAGCAGGTGGCGCACCGTCGACCCCGCGGGGCCCGCGGGCTGGTCGAGCTCGATCGCGCCCTCCTCGACGGCCACCAGCGCGGCGTACGCCACGAGCGGCTTCGTCACGGATGCGAGTGGGAAGACCTCGTCGAGGTCTCCCCTGGACGCGACCGTTCCGCCGTCGCGGGTCACCACCGCGGCGGCGGAACGGTCGACAGGCCAGTCGCTGAGCAGATCGAGGCTGTGCACGCGATCAGCCTACGAGACGCCCCGGCGGCGCGGGGTCACCGGTCGGTACCGGTCACCAGTCGGCTTCGGTGTAGCGGATGACGCCGCGGATGTTCCTGCCCTCGAGCATGTCCCGGTATCCGTCGTTGATCTGCTCGAGGGTGTAGGTACGCGTGACCATGTCGGCCAGGTTCAGTTGACCGGACTTGTACAGGTCGAGCAGGTTGGGGATGTCGACGCGCGCGTTGCAGCCACCGAAGATGTTGCCCTTGAGGTCCTTCTGCAGCATCGAGAGCAGGAACGAGTTGAGCTTGACGTCCATGTCGGACATGTAGCCCATCGCCGTGACGACGCACCGGCCGCCCTTGGCCGTGAGTGTCAGTGCCGGATCGACCAGCTCGCCCTTCATCTCGCCCACGGTGATGATCGTCGAGTGGCACATGCGGCCCCACGTGATCTCCATGATGGGCACGATGGCCTCCTCGATGGAGGCGTAGGTGTGGGTGGCACCGAACTTGAGCGCCTGCTCCCGCTTCCACGGCTCCGGGTCGATCGCGAACACGTGGCGCGCACCCGAGGCGACGGCGCCCTGCAGAGCGCTCATGCCGACACCGCCGACGCCGATGATGGCGACCGAGTCGCCGGCCCTGACCTCGGCGATGTTCGTCGCCGAACCCCAGCCGGTGGGCACGCCGCAGCCGACCAGCGCCGCGAGCTCGAAGGGTACGTCCTTGTCGATCTTGACGACCTGGCTCTGGTTGACCGTCATGTACGGCGAGAAGGTGCCGAGGAGGCACATCGCGATCACGTTCTCGCCGCGGGCCTGAATGCGGTAGGTGCCGTCGGAGATCGCCTGGCCGCCGAGCAGTCCCGCCCCGAGGTCGCACAGATTCGAGTGCCCCGAGGAACAGGACGGACACCGTCCGCACGCAGGGATGAAGGACAGCACGACGTGGTCGCCCACCTCGAGACCCACCACACCCTCACCGACCTTGGTGATCACGCCCGAGCCCTCGTGACCACCCATGGCGGGGAAGGACGGCATCGGGGTTGCGCCCGTGACGATGTGATGGTCGGAATGGCACATGCCGGCGGCTTCCATGCGGATCTGCACTTCGCCCGCGACGGGATCGCCGAGGTCGATCTCCTCGACGGACCACGGTTCGTCGATGCCCCACAGCACTGCACCCTTGGTCTTCATCTGGCTCGCCCTCCATCGCATTGCCGGTTGTGCACGTGACGATAGCCACAATCGCACAGAATTGGAACAGGTTCTACATGCTTTCCCGGTCCGGTGGGACACCCGCGCTCGATACGGTGAGAGGCAGTCCCGCGGGTCACCACCGCCCGAGCGTCCGAGGAGATGCCGTGTCCGACAATCCGGAACTCACTTTCCACGGGGCGGCGAGAACCGTCACCGGTTCGTGCGCGACGGTCGAACTCGGCGACGCGCGGATCCTGATCGACTGCGGACTGTTCCAGGGCTCCCGCAGCCTCGAGAACCTGAACGTCGCAGAGTTCGCGTTCCCCCCGGAGTCGGTCGACGCCGTGATCCTCACCCACGCCCACATCGACCATTGCGGCCTGCTCCCCAAGCTCGTCGCCCGCGGCTTCGACGGCCCGATCTTCTGCACGGCCCCCACAGCGGAATTGCTCTCGTTCATGCTTGCCGACTCGGCTCGCATCCAGGAGTTCGAGGCCCAGCGCCGCAATCGGCGACGCGACCGCGCGAACCGCGCCGAATTCCACCCGATCTACACCGAGGAGGACGCCCGGCTCGCCGCCTCACGCGCCCGGCCGATACCGCTCGAGGAGTGGTTCGAACCGGCGCCCGGTTTCCGGGTCCGCCTGTGGAATGCCGGACACATCCTGGGATCGGCCTCGGCGGAGATCGAGGCCGGCGGTGTGCGGATGTTGTTCTCGGGGGATCTGGGGCCGGAACAGAAGGCCTTCCACGCCGATCCGGAAGGTCCGACCGGACTCGACTACGTCGTCTGCGAATCCACCTACGGGGACCGCTCACGCCCTCGACTCACGATCGCCGAGCGCCGCGACCTCCTCGCCCGGGAGGTGAACGAGGCACTCGGGCGGGGCGGCAACCTGATCGTGCCGTCGTTCGCGCTCGAACGCACCCAGGAGTTGTTGCTCGACATCGGATATCTGCTCGATGACGAGCGTATTCCGGGGGTGCCGGTCTTCGTCGACTCCCCGCTGGCGATCCGCGCGACCGACGTCTTCGCCGCACATGCCGGAGAACTCGAGGATCTCGACGGCCGGAACGTCTTCCGCCATCCGGGCATCCGGTACACCACCGAGGCCGAGGAATCGATGCGGATCGACAGCTACGATCGCGCGATCATCATCGCGGCCTCCGGGATGTGCGAGGCGGGACGGGTTCGGCACCACCTGCGGAACAACCTCGCCCGCCCCGACTCGACGGTGCTCTTCGTCGGCTATCAGGCGCAAGGCACGCTCGGCAGGGTGATCCTCGAGGGTGCCTCGAAGGTCCGGATCTCGGGTGAGGACATCGATGTCCGGGCACGGATCCGGCGGATCGACAGCTACTCCGCACACGCCGATCGCGGCGAGTTGGTGCAATGGGTCGGGCAACGCGCGCCGATCTCCGGTGCAGTCTTCCTCGACCACGGAGAACCCGATGCGCTCGCCGCCTTCACGGCGGCGCTGCACGACCTCGATGCCGGACTGAACGTGGTCGTCCCGGAGATCGGCGCCCGATACCGGCTCGTGGCGGGCGGTCCGCCCGAGCACATCGCCACGGTCGCACCCCCGGCGCCGGTGCACGTCGGCCGCGACTGGCAGAACGAGTACGCCGAGTTCGCTACCGGTCTGCGCGACCAGCTGCTCGAGATCGACGACCCGCGCACCCGGGAGCGCGCGATCGCTGCGATGCGGAAGGTGCTCGACGAATACCGCACGGGTGCCCAGACCCCGGAGGAGCACCGGCGCCACTCGAGGCCGGGCCGGCGCAAGCCTCCGCCCCGCCGGAGGCGCCGTTTCTGAGCGTGATCCTCATGTTCGACCGCGGCGAGGGCCGCCGCATCGGCATCGGACAACGGAGGACGAACCATGACGACGAAGGCGCTCGCGCCCGACGTATCCACGTGGCCGGCAGAGAACCCGCAGCTCATCGGCAGCCGCTGCGACGACTGCTCCGCGACCACATGGCCCACCCAGCCGCGTTGCCCCCCCCGGTGCAGCGGGGCAAACTTCTCGGAGCTGCTGCTGCCGCGTCGCGGCACGCTCGTGGCATGGACCACGCAGGGCTTCGTGCCGATCTGATCCGCACACATCCCATCGAGGAGTTCCCGACATCGTGAACGACGTTGCCATCATCGGGGTGGGCCTTCACCCGTTCGGTAGATTCGGCGCCAACCGGCATTCCCTTCACCAACGTGTTCAACACGTGCGCGACGTCCGCTTCACCGCCGATCCCGCCATGCTCGGTCTGCCCGCCTGGTACGCCGAGAACGGACAGTTCGTCACCACCAAGTTCTTCGGCATGAAGGCGAACCGCTACGCCATCGACCACAACATCTCGCACAAGACGCTCGCACGGGTCGCGGCGAAGAACTACCGCAACGGCGGCCTCAACCCGAATGCCTTCCGCCGCACGGAGTTCAACATCGACGACATTCTGTCGTCGCCGATGCTCAACTACCCGCTCACGGCGAAGATGTTCTGCGCGCCGGACGAGGCTGCCGCAGCGGTGATCATGTGCCGCGGCGATCTGGTGTCGAAGCACACTACCGAAACGCCGGTCTACCTGCGCTCCAACGCGATTCGCACGCGCGCCTACGGCGCGTACGAGGTCCGTGTGACGTGGGCGTCGGTCGAGGAGGACGTCTCCCCCACCGTCTACGCAGCCAAGGCCGCCTTCGAGGGCGTCGGCACCAGCCCCGAGGGCGTCGGCATCGGCCCCGAGGGCGTCGAGGGAGCCACCGCGATCGGCGGATCCCTCCCTGCGAACACCGACGGGTGGTCTCATCGTCAACGGTGAACCCGTCGACGTCTCCGGCATCCGCCAGGTCCACGAACTGGTGTTGCAGCTGCGCGGTCCGGCCGGCGAGCGGCAGATTCCGGGCGAGCCGAAGGTGGGCCTCGCCCAAGTCCACGGTGCCCCGGCACCGCAGCCGCATCGATCCTGTCACTCCGAGCACCACGTAACCGCACGAAAGTTCGGTCGCCGCACGAGATCCCAAGTGCGGTGGCCGAACTCGTCCCAGGGACACCGCGAGGCCGGAATCACAGCGCCCCGAGGCACTTTTCGCAACCGGAGGAAGGTACTGTCCAGCTCAGCGAGTCGAACGCGGGGGACGACTCTCGGCATCACTTCGAGTCGAGGCGTTCATCCGTGCGTCGATCCGTCGTGTCCCGTCGTGGCTTCCGCAGCCTTGCGGTCGGTCTCGCAGGCCTCTCGTCGCTCGTGTTCGGCACCGCCACCGCGCACGCCGATCCCGAGCAACCCGACGCCGAGCCCGCCACCGCCTACGTCGAGGGCGTCGACGAGGTGACCGACCAGCACTGGACGGTCCGCGTCTATTCCCCGGCCGTGGATACCGTGATCCCCCTGGACGTCCTGCGTCCGGCCGATCCGAGCGAGCCGCGGCCGGTCGTCTACGCTCTCGGCGGCGCGGGTGTCGGGGTGATCGACGGCACCGGGTGGATGGAGAGCAGCGACATCGCCGAGTTCTTCTCGGACAAGAATGTCAACGTGGTCATCCCCGCCACCGGCAACTTCAGCTACTTCACCGACTGGGATCTCGACGATCCGGTTCTCGGTCGCAACCGGTGGCAGACCTTCCTCCTCGAGGAACTGCCGCCCGTCGTCGACGAACTGCTCGACGCCGACGGCAAGCAGTCGATCATCGGGATGTCCATGAGTGCCGGCTCCGCGCTGGACCTCGCGATCCGGAGCGGCGACCTGTACTCCGGCGTCGCATCCCTCAGCGGATGCGTGCGCACCAGTGATCCGGTCGGTCAGCTGTACGTGAGGCTCGTCGTCGAGCGCCGCGGCAAGGGCGACGTCGAGAGCATGTGGGGTCCGGCCGACGGGTCCGCGCTGGGCCGAGCACGACGTCTACCTCAATGCGGAAGGCTTGCGCGGCAAGGCCTTGTACCTGTCGAGCCGCAACGGTCTGCCCGGCACGTACGACGTCCCCGGTCAGGAACGCGCGGCGGGTGAATCGTTCGCCACGCAGATCGTCGCAGGCGGAGCGATCGAGGCCGCCACGAATGCCTGCACGCACCAGCTGGTGGACCGGCTCGAAGCGCTCGACATCCCGGTCACGGCCGAACTCGATGCCGACGGAACGCATTCGTGGGGTTACTGGGAGGACGACCCGCGCAAGGCGTGGCCGATCCTCGCCGAGTCGATGGGCGCTGAGGCCTGATCGCGAGGCTTCGCTCGCGGGGGGCCTGATCCCGAGGCGTCACTCGCCGGGGGGCCTGATCCCGAGGCGTCACTCGCCGGGGTCCAACCGGATCCGGGCGACCACCGAACGGTGATCCGCCCTGGGAAGGTCGTCGGAGTCGAACGCGACGGCCGTCCCGTTCCCGACGAGGATGTGATCGATCGCCACCAGCGGCGGGCCGGGTTTGTCGGTCGGATAGGTACGCACCGCCCCCGCTCCCGCCTGCTCCGCGGCATCGGCGAAACGCCCCGAGAGCAACGCGCGGAACTGCGCATGGTCGTAGGTGGCGTTGAAATCGCCACCCACGACTGCGGGGACGTCGGCCGGAGATCGATCGAGGATGTCCTGCAACCGTGACAGTTCGGCAGCCCAGTCCTGCGCGTCGAACACCGGTGGGACCGGGTGGAACGCGTGGACCGCGACCGGTCCCGCTCCCGGTACGTCCGCGAGCGCAGAGAGTTGACGGAAGACGAATCCGTCGTGTTCGACGGTGTCCGACAGCGGAAATCGGCTCCAGATCCCCGTTCCCGACGCCAACTCTCCGGGGACGAGATACCGATGGGGTAACAGCTCGTCGAGACCGGCACGGGTGAGTCCATCGACCCCCGCAGAGGTGAGTTCGTTCACCGTGAGCAGGTCGACGTCGCGGTCCCGGACCCGGGACACGACGACCTCGGGATCGGCACCCCTGTCGAACAGAATGTTCGCGTGCATCACGGTGATATCGGGACCCGCACCGGCCGCAGCCGTCGCGACGTGGAGAGGCGCCTGGGTCCAGACCGCAGTCGCAGCAATCGCACCCGCAACGAGGGCCCCGAATAGGCGTCGACGGACGGCAAAGGCGATCAGCCCGATCACCGCACCGGCCATCAGATACGACGCGCCGGACGCTGCGAGCACCAAGGGTTGGGCCGACCACCTACCGAAGTGGAGCGCGAGACCGACCGCGCCTGTCGCGGTTGCCGTCCACCCGAGAACGTCCGATCCGAGCCGGAGCCACTTCGCCGTCACCACGCCACACAACCATGCCGCAGGTCGCGTGCGCGAGGACCCGTCACCGATCGGAGCGGGAGGCGATCGCGGCGAGGTGCGTCGCGAGCCGGTCCGCGGCCGCCCGAAGTTCCGGTGGCTCGAGGACGACCGCCTCGAAACCCATTCGCGCGACGTGCATCACGACCCAGTCCGGGTCGTCCGCGCCGACGACGAGCACGCACCACCCGTCCTCGTCGTCCTCGACCCGCCCGACCTGCGGCGGCACCATGTCGCGCACCTGGCCGGCGTCCGCCCGCAGGCGGATCCGCGCGATGTACCGGTAGGGCGACTCCGTCACGGACCGCTGGACGTACGACACCGGATCGGGATGCTGCCGCGGCCGGAACCGCCAGGTCGTGAGGGACACGTCGCGCATCCGGTCGAGCCGGAAGGTGCGCCAGTCGTCGCGATCGACGTCCCATGCCATGAGGTACCAGCGCTGTCCGGCAGCGACCATCCGCACCGGTTCGACGGTGCGCTCGTCGTCCGCCTCCTGCCGGGTGGTGTACCGGAACCGCACACGGGTCGCGTCGCGGCACGCGCGGGCCAACGCCAGCAGCGTGTCGGCGTCGATCTCGGTGCCCGCGCCGACGACGGTCTCGGTGGCCCCGTAGATCGCCCGCACCTCCGCGCGCAGACGCGGCGGCATCACCTGATCGAGCTTTGCCAGTGCGCGCAGGGCCGCCTCGGCGGCACCGGCGATGGTGCTGCCCGACGCCAGTCGCAGCGACACCGCCGTGGCGATCGCTTCGTCGTCGTGCAGGAGCAGCGGCGGCAGTCTCGTGCCGGCACCGAGCTGATAACCACCGCCGACACCGGGGGTCGCGCGGACGGGATAGCCGAGGGCGCGCAACCGATCGACGTCGCGGCGCACCGAGCGATCGGTCACGCCGAGTTCCGCAGCCAGTTCGTCAGCGGTCCACGAGGGGCGACTCTGCAACAGCGCAAGCACCCTCAGAACCCGTTCGGTGGTCGACTCGACGGTCACACGACGATAGTCGCACGGATCACGGACCGAAGCTGTCCGGAATATGCGCCAACCTGGTGCCATGACAGAACTCGACTGGAACCACCTACTGCGACAGCAACTCGACTATCCGGTTCGCCGTCGCCTCGACGGCCTCACCGACGACGAATACTTCTTCGAGCCCGCACTCGACTGCTGGAGTGTTCGGCCGCGCGGGACGGGCACCGCTCCCCTACTGGGAGGCGCCGGGGCGATGACCATCGATTTCGCGGTCCCCGAACCGGATCCGCCGCCCATCACGACCATTGCGTGGCGGCTCGGGCATGTGATCGCCGGCGTGCTGGCGATGCGCAACGCGAGCCATTTCGGACGCACAGCCACCGACTACATGTCGTTCGAGTACGCAGCGACCGCGGACGAGGCCCTCGCCCAGCTCGATGCCGAACTCGCCACGTGGATTGCGGGCGTCGAGTCCCTCGGGGAAGACGGACTCGCCCGACCGTGCGGTGAAGCCGAAGGACCGTACGCCGAGTACCCGATGGGCGCGCTGGTCCTGCACATCCACCGCGAACTCATCCATCATCTTTCCGAGGTCTGTCTTCTGAGGGACCACTACCTGCACACCCATACCCGCGCCCGACAGGAGGCGAGCTGACATGGCCCGCGACATCCAGATCACGTTCGACTGCGCCGATCCCGCGGCTCTCGCGGACTTCTGGGCGGACGCCCTCGGCTACGAACTCCAGAAGCCGCCCGGCAATTTCGTGTCGTGGGACGACGCGCTCGACGCGATGGGGGTGCCACTCGAACGACGCAACGACGCGTCGGGCATCGTCGACCCGGACGAGGCAGGGCCCCGGCTGTTCTTCCAGAAGGTGCCCGAGGGCAAGCAGGCCAAGAACCGGATGCATCTGGACGTGCGTGCCGCGCCCGGACTCGACGGCGCCGAGCGCATGGCTGCCCTGGAAGCCGAGGCCGAACGGCTCGTCGCACGCGGGGCCACGCGCCTGGAGCGTCACGACCCGGCGCCGCCGTTCGGGGCCGGCCACATCGTCATGGCCGACCCCGAGGGCAACGAATTCTGCCTCGACTGAGACTTCGCATGGTCAGGCCGGTTCCGAGACCCAGTGGACGAGTTGCCAGATGATCCCGTTCGGATCGGCGAACTGGCAGTACCGTTCACCCCACGGCTCGGTCTCCGGCTTGGTCACGACCGTCGCACCGGCTTCCGCGATGCGCGCGAACTCGGTGTCGACGTCGTCGACGACGAAGGCGATGAGCATGCCCTGACCGGCCGGGCCGGCGACGGATTCCGGCTTGAAGGTCGACAGCCCGGTACGCAGGAACACGATGTTGAATCCTGCGTCCGGGTGAGTCAACGAGACGAATCCGTCCGCCGACATCTCCTCGGTGAAACCGAAGTGCCGGATCGCGAAATCTGCCGATGCGGCAGTGTCGGCGACGTTGAGCGACAGTGCTGTGGACTTGATTTTCATAGGACCTCCCCCAGAGCAGAAACCTTGTACGGCGTATAGAGTACTCCCGAGAGCGAGTTTTCGGGAGGCATTTATGGCGCGCGATCTGATCGACCTGCTGTGGCGCGAGCATCCCGACGCGCCGACCGGTGGTTCCCGCGGGCCGAAAGCCAAGATCACCACCACATCCGCGGTGGACGCTGCGGTAACCGTCGCCGACGCGGTGGGCCTCGACGCGGTGACGATCCGTCGCCTCGCGACCGATCTGGGCGTCTCCGCCATGGCCCTCTACACCCATGTCGGGTCGCGCGACGACCTCCTCGTCCTCATGGTCGATCGGGTCCACGCCCGGCAACCCCGGCCGCCCTACGAGTCCCCGTCGTGGCGGGATCGGGTACGGCAGGTCGCCGAATCCGAACTCGAGCACTACGCCGCACACTGGTGGCTGCTGGACGTCGACGATCAGCGCACGGCCCTCGGCCCCGGCACGATCGCGAAGTACGACCACGAACTCCACGCCTTCGACGGCACGCCCCTCGGCGACATCGATCGCGACGCCGCGCTCACGTTCGTCGCGGACTTCGTGCGGGGTGCGGCCCGAGCCCGACGACCTGATCCGCACGCCGCCGACATGGGCGAGGCCTGGGCGCGATGGAACGAGCGACTCGCGCACTATCTCGGTGACGACCATCCCCTCGCACAGCGGGTGGGAGCGGCCGCCGGAGCAGAGATGAACGCCGCCTACAGCCCGCACCACGCATGGGAGTTCGGGCTGCAGCGCGTCCTCGACGGGCTCGAACCGCTCGTCTCGAATGGCGGGGTACGACCCACCGGGGAATGATTTCCCCGAAGGTTCGTACGAGAGATTCGAGGATTTCATGAAGCGATTCGCCGCGGGCGTGCTCGGTTGTGCCGCAATCGCCTTTGCAGTGCCGGCCACGGCGTACGCAGATCCCGGCACACCTACGCTCCCCACGGAGGACTACTCCGGGTGCCGCTTCGCGTCGATCTCCGCGGAATGCCGCTGGGAAACGCTCCTCGCCAGCTTGGCCGGCCTGTTACCGACCGGATCCGCGGAGGCCGGACCCACCATCCGGTAGAAGCCGTCACGACTTGGGTGGATCCGCCCCCGCTTTCCGGGGTCGGATCCACCCGAATCGCATCACCTCTCGCGCACCTCTTCGAGCCTGCGGATCAACGTCGCCGCGTCGAACGGGCCGGTGTGCCGGGCGAGGTCCGATCCGGTGGCGCCGAGGTAGAAGGTGGGCGTTCCGAAGACGTCGCTGGTCTCGGCGTCGAGATCGTCGTCCTCGACACGGTGACGATACCGCCCCAGGCGAAGGTCCTCGTCGAACCTGTCCATATCGAGACCCAACTGCTGGGCGTGTTCGTAGATCTCGTCGCGGGACAGAGCGTCGCTGTGGGCGAACAGGTGGTCGTGCATGTCCCAGAATCGTCCCTGCGCCGCCGCAGCCTCGGCCGCTTCGGCGGCGAACCGGGCGTGCGGGTGGTGTTCATCGAGGGGAAGGTGCCGGAAGACGTACCGCAGGTCGTCGCCGAAGTGCTCGCGCACGTCGCGGATGCTGCCGGTGGCCTTGCTGCAGAACGGGCACTCGAAGTCTCCGTACTCGACGAGTGTGAGCGGAGCGTCGACCGGTCCCCGTATGTGGTCGCGGTTCGGATCCACCGGACGCAGCAGCACGAGCCCGGCAGATCCCTGCGGCGGATTCAGGCGGTCGGACAGCCGGAACAAAGCCCAGCCCAGCGCCGTGGCGAGAACAGCCGCGAGAAGGACGCCGATTCGGGCGTCGTTGGCCGCTTCGGGAGATTCGATCGCCAGATCCACGATGAACAGTGAGATCGTGAACCCGATGCCGGCGAGCGCGGCACCCCCACCGACGTGCGAGAGGGTGAGTCCCGGCGGCAGGCTGCCCGGACGCAGGCGCGAGAAGACGGCAGTGGCCGCGGTGATGCCCACGAGTTTGCCCACCACGAGACCGAGGACGACGCCCCACGTGATCGGCGACCGGATCGCAGTGCCGACGGTCTCGGCGGAGATCACCACACCCGCGTTGGCGAGGGCGAAGATCGGCACGACGAGGAACGCCGTGTACGGCTGGTAAAGCCGTAGCAGCCGCTCGTTCACGGACACGGCGCGGAGCACCCCGAGTTGCGCGGCGCGCGCGTAGTCGGAGTTGGGCGACTGGCGGAACGCCCGCGTGAGTTCGCCGGCGCGCTCCACCTCGCTGCGGCGCGGCGGATAGACGGGAAGGATCAACGCGATCAGGACACCGGCGAGGGTCGGGTGCACACCGGATTCGTAGAACGCCACCCACGTCCCTGCCGCGACGACGAAGTAGACGACGCCCCGCCACACCTCGAGCCGGCGGAATTGCAGGATCAGCAACAGTCCGATCGCGGCAGGTATCAGGTAGACCGGCTGCAGATCGTCGGTGTAGACGAAGGCGATGATGGCGAGGGCGCCGATGTCGTCGGCCACGGCCAGCGTGAGGATGAACACGCGCAGGCGGGCCGGGCAGCGGGGTCCGACCAGCGCGAGCGCACCGAGCACGAAGGCGGTGTCGGTGGACACGACCACACCCCACGCTCCTGCGGCCTCCCCGCTGGGGTTGAGCAGCAGAAACAGTCCCGCAGGTAGCGCGAGCCCCGCGATTGCCGCCACGAGCGGGACCGCGGCGCGCGTCCGGTCGGTGAGCTCTCCCATGGTGAGCTCGCGTTTGACCTCGAGGCCGACGACGAAGAAGAACAGCGTCATGACGGCGTCGTTGACCCAGTGCTCGAGGTCGAGATCGATGCCGTAGTCGCCGATGCTGATGCTGAGAGGTGTGTGCCAGAACGTCTCGTACGAGTCGCCCAGGTTGGCCCAGACCAGAGCGATCAGGGTCGCCGCGAGTACGACGCCTGCCGCGAGCGTGTCGTCGTCCGTGCCGTCGCGGACCCCTGCCAGAAGGTCGGACGCCCGGCGGAGCGTCGTCGGGTTCTCGTCGACCGTCATGTGCTCCCTCGTTCCGCAATCCGCTCCGAGCAACTCGGTGCCGGTGAGTACACCGACGACATCGCACAACGCCGGCCCCCGGGGCGATTATTTCCGGTATCGGCCGTTCGAACCTGCATTGTCCGAACACAACAATGCAACCGGTTCCGCCGTACAGGAGGCGGAATGCACCCCTCCGACTACCGACCTCATCCGAAACTAGACCGAATCGTTGTGCCAACAACCGATTTCGGCGTTTCGACAGCCCGACCGTTACATTCCGCCGCTACCTGTCGCCTCGACGGAGGATAGCCCTGCGCGTCCGCCCCGGGTATCGTCACGATCCACCGAAGCATCGGTTCCGAATAACCCTCGGTGAGAACAACTTTCCTAAGTTCTCTTACGGAGAGGAGGTGGATCCGTTGCTGCACACGGGGACGATCCGAAGAGCCCGATGGATGTTGATCACCGCACTGGGAGCAGGGGTGCTCGTCGCGGCGACGACGCACCAGCCCGACTCTGTGGTCCGGGCCGACCCGACGGTCGCGCATGCCCGGTCGTCGCACTCCTCGGTCTCGGTGTGCGCACCGCCGGACGGTGCGCCTGTCTGGCGTCCGGGCGAGCTCGGCGACCACCCGGATCCACCGGCTGCGATCGGAGCGGTGGCGAACGGGCGGATCGGAGGCGTCTTCCATCCGTCCACCACGATTCGACTGACCGGCCTGGACGTGTGCGAGCAGTACATCGACCGCACCATCGTCACGACGAACGACGGTTGGTTCCTGTTCACCGGTCTCATGCCGGGTCGCTACACGCTGCGGGGGGACGACGGAACGGTGCTCACCGAGGTCGAGGTCTCCGCCGAGTCATCGGATCATTCCGGACTGGTGTTGGCTCCCGGTTAGGTCGTCAGCACGAGGAGGTAGCCGCCGCCGGCCTGCTCGATCCTGGTATCGAACCGCACTCCCGGCTCGAGTCGCGACAAGCGGTCGAGGAGCCATTCGGAGGCGTCCTCCGCGTCCGACTTCTCGGGACACCGGGCAACGGCGACGCGACCACCCTTGCGGGTGAGCTGCTCGACGACGCCGATGATGGGCGCCGGGTCGACGACGAAGAGCCGGTCGGACCACGGCACGACGGGTTTGACGGCACCCTTCTTGGTGTTGCAGGCGCGGTACGCGAGTCGCTCGACTCCGCCCTTTCCCTTGCCACCCTTCTTGGCGGTGTTGATACTGTCGATGCTGGGACCGCGCGGGTCGTTGACCGACATGTCGGGGTCCACGGGCTCGTCGCACAACCAGCAACGCCACGCCTCGCGCTCACCGACTTCTCGAAGGGTGCTCATGGGGTCGAACCGCTACCGTTCCGACAAGCAGGAACATCTCGCGGCCATGAGCGAAGGATGTGGGGCGGGCGGGGCTCGAACCCGCGACCAGCGGATTATGAGTCCGCGGCTCTAACCGACTGAGCTACCGCCCCGTCGCGACGACATGCGTCGCACAGTGCCGCACTGCTCGCACGGCGCGATCGAATGCTACCCGGACACAGCGGGCAACACTCTACCGGGTACGAAGTAGCAGAGATCACATCGGTGGATGTTCTGCCGCATAGGCACCCCCGGATACACAGAATCCTCCCACCCGTGACGGGTGGGAGGATTCTGTAGGCGCTCCCCCGGCTGGACTCGAACCAGCAACCGTTCGATTAACAGTCGAATGCTCTGCCAATTGAGCTACAGGGGATTGTCCTGCGGTGCTCCGCGGTTTCCCCCGGTGCGTGAAAAACCATAGCGTCCCACCCGCCGCAGCACCAAATCGCCTGCTTGTGGGCATGCTGCGGGGTCATCGGGCAGGATGGGGACGACGCAGTCACAGGTGGAAGGACAACACATTGATGGGTTTGCTGGTCGGGGTCGCTGCGGGATACGTACTCGGCACCCGAGCGGGTCGCGCGAGGTACGAACAGATCAGCAAGACGGCCAAGGCGGTGGCCGCGAGCCCCGTCACGAAGAAGGCGATCGAGGTGGGCCGGCAGAAGCTCGCCGACTCGCTCAGTCCTCAGCCCAAGCTCGAGCCGATGAAGCCCATCGACGAGACGACCACGATCATGATCCCGCGGGACCAGTTGAAGAAGTAGACGGTCAGCCGGCCAGGCCGTCACCGATGGCCTGGTCGAGCAGGCTCCGCCGGTACTGTTCGAGCGCCATGAGGTCGCCGAGCAGGGCGTGGAACTCCTCGGACTCGGTGGCCGGGGAAATCCGCTGCAGTTTGGACTTCAGTTCGGCCACCTGCTCGCCGACCCAGACCTCCTGCAGCCGGGCCAGCACGCCACCGATGTAGCGCGGCAGCCGGTCCTCTTCGGCGGGGACGGGTTCGACGGCGAGTTCCATCACGAGCGAGTGCGCGACGGGATCGGTCGCTGCCCTGCCGACGGCGTCGACCCACTCGGCTCCCCCGAGGCCCGCTGCGGTTCCGCCGGCGTCGGCGACGGCCTGCCGCACGGCCGCGTAAGCAGGGTCGGTGAAGGTCTCCGGCGGCAGGGAGTCGAAGACGGTCCCGGCGATACCCGGATACTGCAGCGCGGCCTTCAGCGCGTCGCGCTGCGGCCACAGCGTCGGATCATTCGGCCGAGGGCGGCGCAGGGCCGACACGGGCTCCGCCGTGGCCGTCGCGGGCCGCGCCCTGGCTTCCGGTGCACGAACTCCTCGCCGTGCCTCCTCCTGCACACGCCGACGCACGGTGGGGATGTCGTCCCATCCCGTCCAGTGCGCGAGTTGCACCGCGTAGTTGTCGCGGATCGTGCGGTCCTTGATCCGGCCCACGACGGGGACACATCGGCGCAGGGCCTCGACGCGACCTTCGACGGTGTCGAGATTGTGTTCGGCGAGAATCGATTTCACGACGAACTCGAACATCGGGGTGCGGCGGGCCACGAGGTCGCGCACCGCACCGTCGCCCGACTGCTGCCGCAACTCGCACGGGTCCATGCCCTTGGGGGCGATCGCGACGTAGGTCTTCGCGGCGGTCTTCTGATCGCCCTCGAACGCCTTCATCGCCGCCGCACGACCGGCGTCGTCGCCATCGAAGGTGTAGATGACCTCCCCGCGGAAGAAGCTGTCGTCCATGAGCAGGCGACGCAGCAGCGCGAGATGTTCGTCACCGAAGGCCGTGCCGCACGCGGCGACCGCGGTCTTCACGCCGGCCAGGTGCATGGCCATGACGTCGGTGTAGCCCTCGACGATCACGGCCTGGTGCGACTTGGCGATCTCGCGCTTGGCGAGGTCGAGCCCGAACAGCACCTGAGACTTCTTGTACAGCACCGTTTCCGGTGTGTTCATGTACTTGGCGGTGATCTGGTCGTCGTCGTACAGACGGCGGGCACCGAAGCCGATGACGTCGCCCGCGAGATTGCGGATGGGCCACAGCAGTCGACGGTGGAAGCGGTCGATCGGACCGCGGCGACCCTGCCGGGACAGTCCTGCGGCCTCGAGTTCCGAGAATTCGAATCCCCGGCCGAGGAGGTGCTTGGTGAGCGCGTCCCAGCCGGCGGGTGCGTAGCCGCAGCCGAACGTCTCGGCGGCTGCCTGGTCGAAGTTGCGTTCGGTCAGGTAGTCGCGGGCGGCCTGGGCGTCGGGCGCGCGCAGTTGCTCGGCGTAGAACTGTTGGGCGGCCGCGTTCGCCGCGACCAGCCGGGCACGCGTGCCCCGGTCGCGTTGGACGGACGGACCGCCGCCTTCGTAGTTCAGCGTGTAGCCGACACGCTCGGCGAGCTGCTCGACGGCCTCGACGAAGCTGACGTGTTCGATCTTCTGCAGGAACGAGTAGACGTCGCCGCCCTCACCGCAGCCGAAGCAGTGGTAGTGCCCGTGATTGGGCCGCACGTGGAAAGACGGGGACTTCTCGTCGTGGAAGGGACACAGGCCCTTGAGCGAGTCGGCGCCTCCGCGCTTGAGTGCGACGTACTCGCCGACGATGTCCTCGATGCGCACGCGGTCGCGAATGGCCGCGATGTCTCTGTCTGAAATACGGCCGGCCACGAGACGAGTCTAAGCCGCCGGGCAGACTGCCCGGCACGACGGTCCGACGCAACCCACACCCGCGAGCGCGTAAGCGCGTCCCTCCGGACAGATGCACGGCGCCGGACTCGTGCTTGTGTCCGCGAAGGGCGCAAACGTCGGTGTCAGCCCCAGCTCGCCTGCGCGGCGAGGCTGTCCCGGTCGATCCGTTCGAGGCGCGATTCGGTGCACGACGCGATCTGATCGACCACGACCCGTACCTTCGCAGCATCGTCGGGCGCGGCCTTCCAGGCGGCGACGAAGAACGGGTCGAGACCGACCGGCGCGGTGCGCAGTAGCCACTCGGCGACGCGGTGGATGCGTTCGCGTTGCGATTCCTGGCGGGTGCGGTGGGCGCGGTCGGACATGACGAACTGCAGCGCCATCGTCTTGAGCAACGCGACCTCCGAGACCACGATCGGCGGGACCACGAGGTCGGCGTCGTACCGGGTGACGCGTCGGCCTTCCGTCGCCTCCCGGGTCCCGAGGATCGCTGCGTTGGCGAAGCGGCCCACCAGCTCGCTGGTCAGCTTCTTGAGCGCGACCGAGCAGGCGAGGGTGCCGTCGAAGGTGCCGACGGCGCGGACCACCGGCATGGAGGACAACCGCTTGGCCGCCTCGGTCAGCTCGGCCGGGTCGAGACCCGAGAACTCGCGCATACCCACCTCGATGAGCCCGGCGACATCGTCGGGTTCGTCGAGCATCCGCAGGTCGATGCGACCGTCGATCACGCCGTCCTCGAGGTCGTGCACCGAGTACGCGACGTCGTCGGACCAGTCCATGATCTGCGCCTCGAGGCACTTGCGGCGCTCGGGTGCACCTTCGCGGATCCAATGGAGGACCTCGGCGTCGTCGTCGTACGAGCCGAACTTCGCGCCCGGGCGCGGACGCGTCCACGGGTACTTGAGCGTCGCGTCGAGGGAGGCCCGGGTGAGGTTGAGACCGGCGCTCGAGCCGTCCGGATAGAGGATCTTCGGTTCGAGGCAGGTGAGGATGCGCAGGTTCTGCGCGTTGCCCTCGAATCCGCCGCAGGACTCCGCGACCGCGTCGAGCGCCCGCTCGCCGTTGTGCCCGTAGGGCGGGTGCCCGATGTCGTGGGCGAGGCCGGCGAGGTCGACGAGATCGGGGTCGGCGCCGAGTCCTTCGGCGATGCTGCGGCCGATCTGTGCGACCTCCATCGAGTGTGTCAGACGGGTGCGCGGGGTGTCGCCGTCGCGGGGGCCGACGACCTGTGTCTTGTCGGCCAGGCGGCGCAGGGCCGCGCAGTGCTGCACGCGCGCACGGTCGCGTGCGAAGGCGGTCCGCTCGGATGCCGCTCCCTCGGACCCGGCGAGCGCCGAGGTCTTGCGCGGCTCGGCGACGCGCCGTTCGAGATCGTGTTCGCTGTAGCCCTGCATCACACTGCCTTCCGTCACCGAAGACCCTACGTTCCGCCTCACTGCTGCGCCGTGTACGGGAAATCGGCGGAGAAGTGGGTGATCTGGTACCAGATCAACGCGCCGGTCTCGCGGGCGATGCCGTGCAGCTGCGACTCGCGGGTGAACACCGCCGGACCCTGGCGGGTGGGAGCGGTCCAGGCGTCGAGACCGGCGTCGCGCGCCATGGTCCGGGTACGCAACGAATGCCACGGGTCGCTGACGAGCACGACCGACGACAGGCCCAGCTCCGACATCTCGCGGCTGACGGCCTCGACGCTGAGCAGTGTGTCCGAGCCCTCTTCGACGGCGACGATCGACTCGGCGGGCACCCCGCGCGAGACGAGATAGTTCTTGCCCGCCGCGGCCTCGGTGAACAGGTCGCCCTCCTGCTTGCCGCCGACGGTGACGATCCGCGGCGACACTCCCGCTTCGTAGAGCTTGAGGGCCTGCTCGAGGCGGGCCTCGAAAACCGACGACGGTGTGCCCGAATACTGCGCGGCCCCGAGCACGACGATGGCGTCGGCGGGGGTGCGGTCGTCGATCCGCGCGACCTGCCACACCCGCAGCGCCGTGCCGCCGACGACGAGGACGGCGGCGAGCAGCACCCCGATGATCAGTCGCCGGAGCCAGCGCGCGATGCGCGCGCCGACCCCGAGGTCGTCCCCGGTGTACGTCGCGGTGGTGCCGGTGCGGCGGGATGCGGTGCTCACCCCCTGATTCTGCCAGCGAACGAGAACGCGTCGACCGGACGACGCGCCGACCCCGTCCTCACCTCGGAACCACTAGATTCGATTCCATGGCACACGTATCGGCCGCACCGCTCCGGCGACCTGCAGCACCGCTCCGGCGACCTGCAGCACCGCTCCGGCGACCTGCACGGTCCGCGCTCGCATTCGTCCCCGCCCTGCTGGCAGTGACCGCGTGGCTGCTCCTTCCCGCGGCGGCCTCCGCGGAGCCACCCTCGCGGCTCCCCCAGCCGATCACCGACACCGCGGGCGTGCTCGACGACGCCGACGTCGCACGCATCCAGGAAGCGACGAACACCCTCTACGACGAGCACGGCCTGCAGTTGTGGGTGACCTACGTGTCGAGCTTCGACGGACGCGACTACAACAGTTGGGCGCAGGCCACCGCGCAGGCAAGCAATTTCGGTCCCGACACCGCGCTGCTGGCGGTGGCGACCGACGACCGCGAGTTCGCGCTGTGGACACCGACGGGTTCGGAGATCTCCGAGAGCGAGCGCGACCGGATCAGCTCGTCCGGCGTCGTGCCGGCCCTGCGCAACAGCGATTGGGCGGGCGCCGCCGTGGGCGCGGCCGACGGGTTGAGCAACGCCCTTACGCCGTCGGCTGCTCCGGTGACGACGCTGCTCGTCGGCGGCGGTGTCATCGCGGCCGGTGGTGCCGGGCTCTACGCCTACAACCGGCGGTCGAAGAGGAAGCGCGCCGACGCCGGTGCCGCGCAGGCCGCGCAGGTCGATCCGGCCGACACGACCGCTCTGCGCGGTCTGCCGGTCGAGGGTCTAGACCAGTATGCACAGACCCTCCTGGTGGACACCGACAACGCGGTGCGGTCCAGCGCCGAAGCGCTCGAGCTCGCCCGGGGTGAGTTCGGGGACTCCGCGGTGGCTCCTTTCGACCGCGCACACCGGCAGGCACAGGTCGCGTTGGCGAACGCCTTCGAGATCCGTCAGCGCCTCGACGACGACATCCCCGAGACGCCCGAACAGCAGCGCGACATGCTCGTGCAACTCGTCTCCTCGTGCGGGCAGGCGAACCGCGAACTCGATGCGCAGGTCGAGGCGTTCGACAAGATGCGCAACCTGCTGCTCGATGCCCCGGCCCGTCTGGACGGCCTCACGCAGCGCGCGATCGCGCTGCAGGCCCGCATCCCCGAGGCCGAGCGGATTCTGGGGCAGCTGCACTCGGAGTTCCCGGCGGGCGCCCTGACTCCGGTGGTCGACAACGTCTCGCTGGCGCGGGAGGAGATCTCGTTCGCCGAGAACGCGATCGACCAGGGCCGCACGGCGGTGGCGCGACCGGTCGGTGAGCAGGGCGACGCCGTGCGCGCGATCCGCGAGGCCGAACGCGCACTGGGGCATGCCGCGACGCTGCTCGACGCGCTCGACCATGCGGCGGAGGACATCCGGCGCGCGATCGCGACGCTTCCCGCCGCGGTGGAGGACGCCGAACAGGGTGTCGCCGACGCGAAGCAACTCCTCGACGCGGGCGGCCCGGAACTCGTCGACGCCCTGAAGGCCGTGCAGGAAGCCCTCGACCACGCCCGGGCCGAGCAGCACACCGACCCGCTGGGCAGTTTCACGCGGGTCGTCGAGGCCGATGCGCGTCTCGACGAGTTGCGTGCCCGGACGCGGCAGGCGAAGCAGCAAGCCGAGGAGATGCGGCGCCGCCTCGAACAGGATCTGAGCGCAGCGCAAGCGCAGGTCACCGCCGCGGCCGACTTCATCGGGACCCGCCGCGGCGTCGTGGGCGCCCAGGCACGCACCCGCCTGTCGGAGGCGCAGCGGCACCTGCAGGCCGCGCAGCAGGCAGCCGAGTCCGATCCGGCGGCCGCCATCCAGTACGCGCGGTCCGCCGCGTCGCTGGCCGCGCAGGCACTGCGCAGCGCCCAGAACGACGTGCAGCGCTGGAACAACCAGCACCGTCCGCCCCGCGGTGGTTCGTCGGGCGGCAACGTCGCCGGTGCCGTGCTCGGCGGCATCCTCATCAACAGCGTGCTCAACAGCGGCCGCGGCGGTGGCTTCGGTGGCGGTTTCGGTGGGGGCGGTTTCGGGGGCGGCGGCTTCGGCGGATCGAGTGGAGGACGCTTCTAGACCGGACGCTACCCCCACTACGAACTCATGGGACGCCTCGGAACGGTCGACGTCGCGCTGACACCGACCGACACGGACACGGTCTCATGGTTCTTCCGCAGCCCGCTCTACAAGCACTTCGGGTTGCTCACCGAATACGAGGGCACCTTCACCCACCAGGGTCGCAGCGTCACGGCCGACGGTCTGTGCTCGTTCGAGTACGGGGCGATACCGAGCCCGTATCTGATGCGGTCCACTCCTCTGCCGCCCGCGGCGAAGGCTCCGCTCGACCATTTCGTCTACCAGATCGTCGATCTCGACGCCGACACGCAGATCCTGTTGAGCCGCTACGCGATCGGTGACCGACCGTTCATGACGACGGCGATCCTGCGTACCCGCAGCGGTGCGGAACCCGCTGCCGGGACGTGGATTTCGAGATGGTTGAACTGCGCGACCAGTCCGAGCCGACTCCCTACGGCATCCCGATGCAGGTGCCGCGCCGGACCCGGTTCCTGGTGAAGGACACCCGCGGTCGTCCCTGGCTGGATTTCGAAGGGATCATGGACACCCCCTTCACCTACGGGCTGAGCACCGGATTCGTCACCGGTTTCGCATGGTCGGCGATCTGGCGGGGTGAGGAGATCTCCGGCCGCAGATATTTCGAGTACATCGATCGGCGCTCGACGAGGTGACCGCTACGAGCACCCGGCTACGAAGCGACAGATGCCCTCCGGTCCGTCGGGACCGGAGGGCATCTGCGTCGATCGGATCGGTCAGCAGCCGATCAGGCGCTGCGCGAGGTAGCCCTCGACCTGGTCGAGGCTCACACGCTCCTGCGCCATGGTGTCGCGCTCACGGATCGTGACGGCCTGGTCCTCGAGGGTGTCGAAGTCGACTGTGATGCAGAACGGGGTGCCGATCTCGTCCTGGCGACGGTAGCGGCGGCCGATGGCGCCGGCGTCGTCGAACTCGATGTTCCAGTTCTGGCGCAGCTTCGCGGCGAGGTCCTTGGCCTTCGGGCTCAGGTCGGCGTTGCGGCTGAGCGGCAGCACGGCGGCCTTGACCGGCGCGAGACGACGGTCGAGGCGCAGCACGGTGCGCTTGTCGACGCCACCCTTGGCGTTGGGTGCCTCGTCCTCGGTGTAGGCGTCGACGAGGAAGGCCATGAGCGAACGGGTCAGGCCGGCCGCCGGCTCGATCACGTAGGGCGTGTAGCGCTCATTGGTGGCCTGATCGAAGAAGCTCAGGTCGGTGCCGGAGTGCTTCGAGTGCGTCGACAGGTCGAAGTCGGTGCGGTTCGCGACGCCCTCGAGCTCACCCCATTCGCTGCCCTGGAAGTGGAAGCGGTACTCGATGTCGACGGTGCGCTTCGAGTAGTGCGACAGCTTCTCGAGCGGGTGCTCGTAGAGGCGCAGGTTGTCCTTGTTGATGCCCAGATCGGTGTACCAGTTCATCCGGTAGTCGATCCAGTACTGGTGCCACTGCTCGTCTTCGCCGGGCTTGACGAAGAACTCCATCTCCATCTGCTCGAACTCGCGGGTGCGGAAGATGAAGTTGCCGGGCGTGATCTCGTTGCGGAAGCTCTTGCCGATCTGGCCGATGCCGAAGGGCGGCTTCTTGCGCGAGGTGGTGAGCACGTTCGCGAAGTTCACGAAGATGCCCTGCGCCGTCTCGGGGCGCAGGTAGTGCAGGCCTTCCTCGCTCTCGATCGGGCCGAGGAAGGTCTTGAGCATCATGTTGAAGTCGCGGGGCTCGGTCCACTGGCCCTTGGTGCCGCAGTCCGGGCAGACGATCTCGGTCATCGGCACGGCGTCGGGGTCGTCGAGCTTGTTCTTCTCGGCGTAGGCCTCCTGCAGGTGATCCTGCCGGTGACGCTTGTGACAGCTCAGGCACTCGACGAGCGGGTCGTTGAAGACACCGACGTGGCCGGAGGCGACCCAGACCTGACGCGGCAGGATCACGGACGAGTCGAGGCCGACGACGTCCTCGCGGCTGGTGACCATGTTGCGCCACCACTGCTTCTTGATGTTGTCCTTGAGCTCCACGCCGAGCGGCCCGTAATCCCACGCGGACCTGGTGCCGCCGTAGATCTCACCGCAGGGATAGACCAGGCCCCGGCGCTTGGCGAGGTTGGCGACGGTATCGATCTTGGATTTGGGTGCCACTCGGTTTCTCCATCTTCGATGCGGGTTTTCGCAGCATGCGTCGATCTGTAAGCCTATCGCTCCTCGTTCGCAGCTCGAATTCGCGCCGGTTGACATGCACAACCGTGCATATCAAAATGGAATCGATTTGCAATAAGGCCCGCCGACCGGCGGCCGCCCCTGCCCCGAGGAGCCCCGTGAGCATCGACGCCGATCCACGCGAGTGCAGCACGGGCGAGCGCGCCCGCGGCCCGATCGGCAGCGACGCCCTGCCGTCCCCGGTCGATGTCTCCCCCGGCGCCCTGATCGCGGCCGGTGAGCTGCTGCGCGCACTGTCGGCACCCGTCCGCATCTCGATCGTGCTCGAACTGCGCGAGTCGGCCCGCTGCGTGCACGAGCTCGTCGGCGCCCTCGGCGTCACCCAGCCGCTCATCAGCCAGCATCTCCGCGTGCTCAAGACCGCGGGCGTCGTGCGCGGCGAACGCTCGGGACGCGAAGTGCTTTACCACCTGGCCGACGACCATCTCGCCCGCATCGTCGTCGACGCCGTCGCTCACGCCCAGGAAGGACGATCGCAGTGACCTCCGCCCGCAAACCTCTCGTGGGGGTCCGCTCGACCCGTCAACGCAGCGCCATCGTCGACCTGCTCGACAACACCGAGGAGTTCCGGTCCGCCCAGGACCTGCACGACGAGCTGCGCAAGCGCGGCGAGGGCATCGGCCTGACGACCGTCTACCGCACCCTGCAGTCGCTCGCCGAGGTCGGCAGCGTCGACGTGCTGCGCACCGACAGCGGCGAGTCGTTGTTCCGGCGGTGTTCCTCCGGGCACCACCACCATCTCGTGTGCCGCCACTGCGGCTTCACGGTCGAGGTGGACGGCCCGGAGGTCGAACGCTGGTCGCACGAGGTGGCCGAGTCGAACGGCTTCGTCGACGTCAGCCACACCGTGGAGATCTTCGGCAACTGCCGCGAGTGCGCCCTCGCTCAGGGCTGAACCGACGGCCCGCGGCCGTCAGCCGCAATCGCAGTCATCACAGCCGCAGCCGTCGGCGAGCAGGTTCTCCTCGCCGTCCTCGGCCTCACCGTCGAAGACCGACGCTTCTCCGCCGAGACGCTGCGCCAATGCGCGTGCCTGCTCGACGACCGGCACGAGCGACGCGACGGCCCGCACGAGATGGATCGGGACGAGCGGCGACGCCGCGACCCGCAGTTCGACGGTGACTCGGTCCTTGTCGAGGACGAACTTGACTTCGGGGAACTCGACCTGCAGGTCGCCGAGGACCTCGGCGGCGCGGGTGCGGCCCGTGATGCCCTCGACCAGGTAGGTGGTGAGCAGCACGAAGCCGCCCTCGGCGTCGACCGTCGCGTAGGTGAGCACGTCGTCGATCCAGATCGGGATCTCGCCGTCCTCGTCGGGCTCGGGCGCTTCCTCGAGAATCTCGGACAGCGTCTCCACCACAGCGGCGCGCAGCATGTCGTCGTCCTCGGTGGGGATCGCGACGGCGTGCGTCCCGTCGGCGGCGACGACCTCCTCGGTGGTGGTCTCGGCGTCGATGTCGGTGGTGGTCACGAATTCTCCTTGGGATCGGGGGTGCCGGCCACGGCGCCACGCGCGTCGGCGGCACCGTCGAGCACGAGCAACAGCATGGTGGTCAGCGCCGTGTCGTCGAGCCCGGTCGCGGGGAACGAGTACCGCAGCACGACGTCGGCGTCGGTCTCGCGTTCGATGAGGTGGACCGAGCCGAACTGCAGGGCGTCGGCGGCGGCCGCGACCCGACCGCGCACGGCGTCGTCGAGCGGAAGATCCCACGCGAGCACTCCGGTGACGGAGACCACGTCGAGTCCTTCGGTGAGCGTGACGACCTGCAGCGCGAAGGGCACGGCGCCGTAGTCGAATCCGAACGAGCCGTCGCCGTCGGCGGCGGACGACGGGGTGCGGACGTCGACGAAGGGCGTCAGCGCGCCCGCGATCCGCTCGCGCAGCGAGGTCACTTCACACCACCGAACCGCCGGTCGCGGGAGGCGTATTCGACGCACGCCGCCCACAGATCGCGCCGGTCGAAATCGGGGAACATCGTGTCCTGGAAGACGAGTTCGGCGTAGGCCGACTGCCACAGCAGGAAGTTCGAGGTGCGCTGCTCGCCCGAGGGCCGCAGGAACAGGTCGACGTCGGGCATGTCGGGCTCGTCGAGATACCGCGCGATCGTCGACTCCGTGATCCGTTCGGGATCGAGTTCCCCTGCCGCGACCCGGCGGGCGATCTCCCGTGCGGCGTCGGCGATCTCGGCGCGACCGCCGTAGTTGACGCACATCGTGAGAGTCATGACGTCGTTGTCCTTCGTCAGTTCCTCGGCGATCTCGAGTTCCTTGATCACGCTGCGCCACAGGCGGGGACGGCGACCGGCCCACCGGACGCGCACCCCCATCTCGTGCATCTCGTCGCGGCGGCGGCGGATCACGTCGCGGTTGAAGCCCATGAGGAAGCGGACCTCGTCGGGGCTGCGCTTCCAGTTCTCGGTGGAGAAGGCGTAGGCCGAGAGCCACTCGACGCCCATCTCGATACATCCGCACACCGTGTCCATCAGCACGGCCTCGCCGCGTTCGTGGCCGGCGGTGCGCGGCAGACCGCGCTCCTGCGCCCAGCGACCGTTGCCGTCCATCACGAGCGCCACGTGCTGGGGGATCAGCTCGGGTTGCAGCACGGGAGGTCGCGCGCCCGACGGATGCGGGTCGGGCGGCCGGATCACCCGCTCAGGCGATGGGGGCGTGGTACGTCGTCGAATCACGGTCCCCATCCTGCCGGACACCCCGGGCGACGTCATCAACCCGGTTCCCCGTCGCAGGTTCGGTGCGACCGCGCTCGACGAGGGGCAGCGAACGCAGTTGCCGTTCGAGATGCCACTGCAGGTGCGCGGCGACGAGCCCGCTGGCCTGGCGACGCACCGCCGTGTCGGCGGCCTCGGTGTCGGCCCAGCGTCCGTGGTTGAGCGCGTCGAGCAGCGCCAACACACCCGGGGCCGGGGTGGCCGCCCCCGGCGGACGGCAGTGCACGCACACCGCACCACCGGCGGCGACGTGGAAGGCGGTGTGCGGGCCGGGACGGTCGCAGCGCGCGCAGTGGGTGATCGCCGGCGCCCATCCCGCGTAGGCCATGGCCCGCAGCAGATAGGCGTCGAGTACGAGTTCGGGTGGCCGGGTGCGGTCGCACACCGCGCGGAGGGCGCCGACGGTGAGTGCGTGCAGGCGCGGCACGGGCGCGCGTTCCTCACCGGCGAGGCGTTCGGCGGTCTCGAGGATCGCGCACGCGGTGGTGTAGCGGGGGTAGTCGTCGACGATACCCACCGCGAAGGCGTCGAGGGTCTGCACCTGGGTGATGACGTCGAGACTGCGGCCCGGGTGGAGCTGGACGTCGATGTGGGCGAACGGTTCGAGCCGTGCGCCGAACTTGGAGCGTGTCCGGCGCACGCCCTTCGCGACGGCCCGCACGAGACCGTGCCGACGCGTCAGCAGGGTGACGATGCGGTCGGCCTCGCCCAGCTTGTGCTGGCGCAGCACCACCGCGTTGTCCCGATAAAGCCTCACTCCCCGAGTCTGTCATGTCGCGGTGACACGGGACGGTCCACGAAGGGACTCGACACCCAGAACGGGAACGCGTTATTGTTCGTTCGAACGAACGGGGGAACGAATGGACGCTCGAACCGACCTGCGCGACCTGAAGGCGACCGTCGAGGCACTCGACCGCGGCGAGACCACCTCCACGGACCTCGTCCGTGCGAGCCTCGACCGGATCGACGAATCGCAACCGCACCTGAACGCCTTCCGCGTCGTGCGCCGCACCACCGCACTCGACGAGGCCCGCGAGGCCGACCGGCGCCGCGCGAACGGCGAACGCCTCCCCCTGCTGGGTGTCCCCATCGCGATCAAGGACGACACCGACATCGTCGGCGAGACGACGATGTTCGGCTGCGCCGGCACCTTCGCCCCGAAGGACACCGACGCCGAGGTGGTGCGTCGCCTGCGGGCCGCCGGCGCGGTGATCGTCGGCAAGACCCACTCCCCCGAACTCGGCCAGTGGCCGCTCACCGGCGGCGACGCCTTCGGGCACACCCGCAGCGCGTGGTCGCGCGACCACACCCCCGGCGGCTCGTCGGGTGGCAGCGCCGCGGCCGTCGCGGCGGGACTCGTGCCGGCCGCCCTGGGATCCGACGGCGCCGGATCGGTCCGCATCCCCGCCTCGTGGTCCAATCTCGTCGGCATCAAGCCCCAACGCGGCCGGATCTCCATGTGGCCCGACGCCGAATCCTTCAACGGACTCACCACGCACGGCCCACTCGCCCGCACGGTCGCCGACGCGGCCCTGCTCCTCGACGTCGTGTCCGGGAACCACCCCGGCGACCGGCACGCGTGCGCGCCGCTGACCGTCTCCGACGCCGTGGGACGAGATCCCGGCAGACTGAACATCGCTCTGTCGCTGAAGATCCCGTTCACCGCGACACCCACCAGCCTCGACGCCCGCGTCCGCACCCGCATCGCCGCACTCGCCGCGGTACTGCGCGATCTCGGCCACGAGGTGACGCTCGCCGATCCCGACTACGGAATGACGTTCGGTCTCACCTTCCTCCCTCGATCCATGGCCGGTATCGAGGATTGGTTGTACCGCCTGCCCGACCCGTCCCTCGCCGACGTGCGCACCCGCGCCAACGCCCGCACCGGCCGGTTCCTGCACGGTTATCCGTTGCGGGCGGCGCGCGCGGTCGAACCGCGACTGCACCGTCGGGTCGGCCGCATCTTCGACCGGTTCGACGTCGTACTCGCCCCCACCACTGCCACACCGCCGCTGCCGGTGACGGCGATCGACGGCATCGGCGGCTGGGCGACCGACAAGGTCATCACCGGCGCATGCCCCTACGCGTGGCCGTGGAACGTGCTGGGCTGGCCCGCGATCAACGTCCCCGCGGGTTTCACCGAGGAGCGACTGCCGGTGGGTGCCCAGCTGCTCGGCCCGGCGAACTCCGAACCGCTGCTGGTGTCCCTCGCCTCCCAACTCGAATCGGTGCTGCGCTGGCACGAACACACCCCGGAGCGATGGTGGTGACCACGCGCGACGACGCCCGCTCGCGGATCGTCCACGCCACCCTGTACCTCGTCGGCACCGACGGGGTCGCCGGGGTGACGAACCGGCGCATCGCGGCGCGCGCCGAAGTGTCGCTCGGTTCGATCACCTACCATTTCCCCACCCAGGCCGACCTGCTGCGCGCCGCGCTCGAGTTCTTCGTCGACGAGGAGACCGAGCGGCTGCGAGAACTCGCCGAGCAGTATCGATCCCGGGCCCTGTCGCTGACGGAGGCCGCCGAACTCACCGAACGCGTCGCCCACGACCTGACCTTCACGGCCGAACGCATTGCCCCCTTCGAGCTCTATGTGCAGGCGGGGCGCGACGAGGAACTGCGGCGGGTCGCCGAACGCTGCTGGCGTGCCTACGACGCGTTGACTGCCTCCGTCCTTTCCGCGCTGGGAGTGCCGGATCCGGAGACGATCGCCCCGACGGTCGTCGCGACCATCACCGGGTTGCAACTGCGCCGCCTGTCGACGGGTACGGAGCCGGATCTGTCGGAGGCCGTTCTGCTGCTGCTGCACGGCGCGGCGGCCACGCGTCGCTGAGTTCCCTTCGGTCACCGGCCCCGGCGTGACGACGCGTTCACATCCGCGTCCGCGACGAAACACCACCGTCACGAATCATGCCGTGTGCACAGTTCTTTCGCGTCGCGAGTGGTTCGTCGGCCGATTGCCGAGTCCTGTCCGACTCTTCGAGATCGACATGTTCCGGCCGACGACGGCGGTGCCGCCCATCGATGCTCGCGGCGATGCTGCACCATCGGCGCCGACGAACTCATGGTGCGTCCCTTCGGGCGCTGGATGATCAACGGCCGTATCGCCTACGTCGTGCTGTTCGTCGTCACCTATCTGCTGTCGTTGTTCTTCTGCCCACACCTGCTCTCGCGATCATCGGTGCCGTGCTGCTCCCGGCGGCGATCAAGGCCGGGCTGCTCCCGGCGGCGATCAAGGCCGGGCTGCCGCCGCTCGGCCTTGATCGCCCTCGCGATTTCCGGACAGGGCGTGGCCCTCGAACATTGCGCCACCCATTTCGTCGACGGCTTGGTCCACGCGTTCAAGGCCATGGGAATCATCCTGCCGGTGGCCGGATTCGTGTACCCCGGCATCCCCGACTACTCCGGTTCGATCCTGGGACTCGAGGACGGCACCGGGCCGGCCTTCCTGTTCGACGCCGTCGAGAGCATCCAGACCCGCATTCCCGACAACGGTCTCTTCGCCGCGTTCAGCATGATCCTGATCGGCATGCTCATCGGTCTGGACGGCTCCGGCTGGGCCGGTCTGCCGCTTACCGGTGGTATCGCCGCTGCGCTCGCCCCGCAGGCCGGAACGGACACCGCAACGCTTGCCGCCCTTGCGCAGAACGCCGCGACCTGGACCGGCGGCGGCACCCGCGTCATCTGGTCGTCGCTGATCGTGGCCGCGGGCTTCTGCCGCGTCCCGGTCGGAGATCTCGTGCGACGACTCGCGATCCCGGTGGTGAGCGGATTGCTCGTCGCCGCTGTCGCCGCTTCGACGTCTCCGCCGCCGTCGCCATGACACCGCGGCCGGCGGAACTGATCGACCGCTTCAGCGCGTTCGTCGGCACCGACCTACCTCGCGTCGATGTGGGTCGCCCGGCCGATCACCGCGTCCACCCCGTAGGGCTCGGCGTCAGAATCCCAGACGGCCCAGCTGTTTGGGGTCTCGCTGCCAGTCCTTCGCGACCTTCACGTGCAGGTCGAGGTAGATCTTCACGCCGAGGAGCTTCTCGATCTGGGTGCGTGCGGCGGTGCCCACTTCGCGCAGCCGCGCGCCCCCCTTGCCGATGACGATGCCCTTCTGGCTCGGCCGTTCGACGTAGAGCAGGGCGTGCACGTCGAGCATCTCGCCCTGCTTCTCGGTGCGACCCTCGCGTTCGGTGATCTCCTCGATCACGACGGCGAGCGAGTGGGGCAGCTCGTCGCCGAGACCTTCGAGGGCGGCCTCGCGGATGAGCTCGGCCATGAGGGTCTCTTCCGGCTCGTCGGTGAGCTCGCCGTCGGGATAGAAGGCCGGTCCGGGTTCCATGTGCGAGACGAGGACGTCGACGAGGACCTCGACCTGCTCACCCGAGGCCGCGGAGACCGGCACGACCTCGCAGTTCTCGCCGAGGAGCTTCGACACGGCGAGCAACTGCGCGGCGACCTGCTGTTTGCCCACCTTGTCGATCTTCGTGACAATGCCGATGACCGGGGTCTTCGGCGCCATGTGGCGCACCTGCTCGAGGATCCAGCGGTCGCCGGGGCCGATCTTCTCGTCGGCGGGGAAGCACATGCCGATCGCGTCGACCTCGGAGTAGGTGTCCTGCACCAGGTCGTTGAGCCGCTGGCCGAGCAGGGTGCGCGGGCGGTGCAGTCCCGGGGTGTCCACGAGGATGAGCTGGGCGTTGTCGCGGTGGACGATGCCGCGGATGGTGTGGCGGGTGGTCTGCGGGCGCGACGAGGTGATCGCGATCTTGCTGCCGACGAGCGCATTCGTGAGCGTCGACTTCCCGGTGTTGGGCCGGCCGACGAAACAGATGAAGCCGGAACGGAAGTCGGTGTCGGTCATGCATGCTCCTCGGTGGTGGCCGTATCGGTATCGGTGGGTTCTTCTTCGGGGCTGACGCGCTGCACGAAGACGGTGCTCACACGCACCCGCCCGCGGACGTCCGGTCCGCCCTCGCCGCGGAGCAGCAGGCCGTGGGTCCGTACCTCCGCACCCGGCAGAGGAACTCGGCCGAGTTCGTAGCCGAGGAGTCCGCCGACGGTGTCGACCTCGTCGTCCTCGATGTCGATGTCGAACAGTTCGCCGAGGTCCTCGACGGGAAGTCGCGCGGAAACGCGGTAGGTGTCGTCGCCGAGTTCCTCGACGTCGGGGATCTCCCCGGTGTCGTACTCGTCGGCGATCTCGCCGACGATCTCCTCGATGACGTCCTCGATCGTCACGAGACCGGCGATGCCGCCGTATTCGTCGACGAGGATCGCCATGTGGTTGCGGTCGCGCTGCATGTCGGCGAGCAGATCGTCGAGGCGCTTCGAATCCGGCACGAAGACCGCCGGTCGCATGACGTCGGCGACGGAGACGCTGCGTCCGCCGTCGCGGTGGTAGTAGGTCTGCTGGACGAGATCCTTGAGGTAGACGACACCGCGGATGTCGTCGACGTTCTCACCGATCACCGGGATCCGCGAGTGCCCGCTGCGGACGGCGAGCGAGGTGGCCTGACCGGCCGTCTTGGTCTCCTCGATCCACACCATCTCGGGGCGTGGAACCATGATCTCGCGAGCGGTGGTGTCGCCGAAGTCGAACACCGACTGGATCATCCGGCGTTCCTCGTCGGCCACGACCCCGCTCTCCTGAGCGAGATCGACCAGTTCGCGCAGCTCGATCTCGTTGGAGAACGGGCCGTTCCTGAAACCGCGACCGGGTGTGACCGCATTGCCTACGCTGATGAGGATTCGGCTGATCGGACCGAGCAGGACACCGAGTACCCGCAGCGGTCCGGTGGCGGCGAGCGCGATCGGGTACGCGTGCTGGCGTCCGAGCGTGCGCGGGCTGACCCCGATCACGACGTAGTCGACGATCACCATCACCGTAGCGCCCACGACGAGCGCCCATGTGCGGTCGAGCACGGCGAGCAACGCACCGACGAGCACGACGGTGGCGGTGATCTCGCAGAGGATGCGCAGCAGCACCGTCAGATTGACGTAGCGGGGCCGATCGTCGAGCAGACCGAGCAGGCGGCGCGCACTGGGGCGGCCCTCCTTCGCGAGTTCCTCGGCGCGCGCCGCGGATACGGTGTTGAGCGCGGAATCGACAGCGGCGAACAGGCCGCCGAGCACCACCAGGACGACCGCCAGGACGACGAGGGGCACGGTACTCACGCGATCGTCACTCCCTCGATCGGTGCCGTCCGATCACGATGGCTCGCACTGTCGCCGCTCATGATTCGGGGGTGTCGACGAAACCGGCCTTGCCCAGCAACTTCCGGTCGCGGGCGGCGAGCCGCGCCTCGTGCTCGGCGCGGCGGATCTCCTCGTACCACTCGGCGAGGAGCTGGTTCTGCAGGCCGAACATCTCCTTCTCCTCCTCCGGTTCGGCGTGGTCGTAGCCGAGGAGGTGGAGCATGCCGTGCACGGTGAGCAGGGCGAGTTCGTGGGCCACCGGGTGACCGGCCTTCGCCGCCTGGTCGGCGGCGAACTGCGGACACAGCACGATGTCGCCGAGCATCGACGGTCCCGGTTCGGGAGCGTCCGGACGCCCCCCGGGCTCGAGTTCGTCCATGGGGAACGACATCACGTCGGTGGGGCCGGGAAGGTCCATCCACCGCACGTGCAGATCGGCCATGGTGTCGAGGTCCACGAGCACCATCGACAACTCCGCCGCCGGATGCACATCCATCCGGGCGATCACGAAACGGGCGACGTCGAGGAGCTCCTCCTCCGAGACGTCCATTCCCGATTCGTTCGAGATCTCGATGCTCATGACTGGAGTTCCTTCTGCACGACGGTATTCGGTTGATCTACAAGGGTGTTCATCGACGCTGCACCCGCTGCGCGCGACGTTGAGCACGGTTGCCGGGGATCCCGTCGCCGTCGCGGGTGGCCTCGAAACGGCTGTAGGCGTCGACGATGTCGGAGACGAGCCGGTGCCGCACGACGTCGCTGCTGTCGAGTCGCGCGATGTGGATGTCGTCGATGCCGTCGAGGATCTCGGTGGCGGCGGCGAGACCCGAACGGGCGCCGCCGGGCAGGTCGATCTGCGTGATGTCGCCCGTCACGACGATCTTGGAATTGAAGCCCAGACGCGTGAGGAACATCTTCATCTGTTCGGCGGTGGTGTTCTGCGCCTCGTCGAGGATGATGAACGCATCGTTCAGGGTGCGGCCACGCATGTACGCCAGGGGTGCGACCTCGATGACCCCGGCCTGCATGAGCTTCGGGATCGCCTCGGGATCCATCATGTCGTGCAGCGCGTCGTGCAGTGGACGCAGATACGGGTCGATCTTCTCGTGCAGGGTGCCCGGCAGGAAGCCGAGCCGCTCCCCTGCCTCGACGGCGGGACGCGTGAGGATGATGCGGTTGACCTGCTTGGTCTGCAGCGCCTGCACGGCCTTTGCCATGGCGAGATAGGTCTTGCCCGTACCAGCCGGTCCGACACCGAAAACGATGGTGTGGGCATCGATCGCGTCGACGTACCGCTTCTGGTTCAGGGTCTTGGGCCGGATCGTCTTCCCGCGCCGCGACAGAATGTCGAGGCTGAGCACGTCGGCCGGCGACTCGGAGAGCCCCTGGGTGAGCATGCCCACGGTGCGACGCACGGCGTCGGGCGCGAGCGATTGTCCGCGACGGACGATGGTGACGAGTTCGGCGAGCGCACGTTCCGCGAGGGCGACGTCGGCGGGCGCTCCGGTCAGCGTGACGGTGTTGCCCCGCACGTGGATGTCCGCCGCCAGGAGGGCTTCGAGGGCGATCAGATTCTCGTCCGCGGCTCCGAGCAGGGGCGCTGCGGCCTCCGAGGGGAGGTCGAGGCTCGATTTGACCGTGGTCGGCTCGAATTCGGGGGGCTCGTGGGGTCGGTCTGGTTCACTCACGTGGACGGTACGTCCTGCTTTCGGTTCGGCTCCTGCACGACGGTCGTCGTGTTCGTGCCAGTCTAGCGCCGGACGAAGCGCACCCTCCCGCAACAGGGAGTTTCAGCGGGGTTGGATTCCGCCTTCACCAGAACCCGCCTCCGCGAGCCACCGCCGTGCCTCGGCGAGGATCCCGGGTGCCCGGTCGGGTGAGACCCCACCGAGCACGAGATTGCCCAGGACGATCGTGTCGCCCGAGTCGTCCACCAGCCCGAGATTGGCCTGCTCGAGTGTGGCCATCGTCAGGCCCTCCATCATCCCTACGAGCACGGGCGCCGGGAGGTAGTCGGAGAGCTGACTCTGCGCGAGGCCGCGTTCGACGTGCCCGAGGACACGTGAGCGCACCGGGGAGACCAGCTCGGCGATGCGCTGCTCTCCCATCTCCTTGCGGGCGAAGGAGAGCAGCACGCGGTAGCGGTCGCCGATGGGCCAGGTCCGCAACGCCACGACCGCGAGCGCGACCGCGGGATCGTCCGGCTCGGGGTGGTCGAGAGCCTCGGCGAGTGCGGTCGAGGCGTCGTCGACGATCCCCTCGACGAGGGCTTCCCGGTTGGGGAAGTGCGCATAGACGGTGCGGCGGACGACACCCGCGGCTTTGGCGACATCGTCCATGCTCGCGTCGGAGTCGGCCGCAAAGCACATCACCGCAGCGTCGAGTATGCGCATGCGGTTCGCATTGAATCGGGTTCGCGGTCGTGTGACCGAGTTCTCCACGTTCTCGCCCTCTTCCGCCGACTGTGATCTGTCTTTCATTTTAGTTGCACACGGATGTGCAGCTGCGTAACTTGCACACCACCGTGTAGATCGGGGCTCAGGTCCCGGCCCGTGTCGCACCCGAGGAGAGCCCATGCCCACTGCCGTGACCCTCGCAGGAGGGACCGCAGCGAAGGAACCCTACCGGCTGCGCTGGGCCGGACTGGCGGTGCTGTGCCTGAGCCTGCTCATCGTCGTGATGGCCAACACCTCGCTCATCGTCGCCGCACCCGGCATGCTGCGCGAACTGCAACTCACCAGCGCCGACATGCAGTGGATCATCGACGGCTACACCGTCCCCTATGCCGCGCTGATGCTGCTGTTCGGCGTGCTCGGCGATCGATACGGACGACGTCGCGCGTTGCTGGCGGGCCTGGTCGTCTTTGCCGCCGGCGCGGTCTACGGATCGTTCGCCGACAGCGCCGGCGACGTGATCGTCGCGCGCATCGTCATGGGGGTGGGCGCCGCCGTGATCATGCCTGCGACACTGTCGCTGCTCGTCGCGATGTTCCCCGTGCACGAGCGTGCCCGCGCGATCGCAGCCTGGGCCGCCACGTCCGGACTCGCCATTGCGCTCGGTCCCCTGCTCGCCGGATGGCTCCTCGAATCGAACTCGTGGGGTTCGACCTTCCTCATCAACGTGCCGATCGCGGCATTCGCGGCGATCGCGGCCCTGATCCTCGTGCCGGCCTCGAAGGCGGACGATCTCACCCGCACCGACTGGGTCGGCGGCGCCCTGTCGGTCGCTGCTCTCGGCGGAATCGTCTACGCGATCATCGAGGGGTTCCACTTCGGTTGGGGCACCGGGGTGATCGCCACCTCGATCGGCTCGGTGATCGCCGCGGTGCTCTTCGTGGTGTGGGAACTTCGCCACCCCCGGCCGTTGCTGGACGTGCGTCGGGTCGCGGACCGGACCGTCGGCGGTGCGTGCGTGTCGGTGTTACTGCTCTTCCTCGTCGCCTTCGGCGCCATCTACTTCGTCGCGCAGCAGTTCCAGTTCGTGCTCGGTTACGGCCCGCTCGAGACCGGTCTGCGTCTGCTTCCCCTCGCGGTGACGGTCTCGCTCGGCGCGGCGCTGAGCGGCCGGTTCGCGCCCCGACTCGGTGCGCGGGCCCTCGTGGGCACGGGCATGGTCGCCGCTGCGGCAGGCATCCTCACCTTGACCGTCACGGCCGGCGCCTCCGGCTTCACGCCCTTTCTGATCTCGTTGTTGCTGCTCGGATTGGGCATCGGCCTGGCCACATCCCCGTCCACCGACCTGATCATGGGCGGCTTCCCCGACTCGGACCTCGGAGCGGCGGGCGGGTTGAACGACACCGCAGTGGAATTCGGCGGGTCTCTGGGCATCGCCGTGCTCGGCTCGATCCTCGCGACCACCTATCACCGCGAGATCTCCGGGTTCCTCGACGGATTGCCGTTGGCGGACCTGACAGGTCCGATGGCCGATCAGGCCGCGATGGCGATCGAGGCGGCCGGCGATTCGGTGGGCGGTGCGGCGATCGTCGCGGAGGAACTCGCAGCGAACCCATTCGCGGCGTCGTACGCACAACCGCTGCTCGACGCGTCGTCCGCAGCGTTCGCCGAGGCGATCTCGTCCGCGAGCCTCGTCGCCGGCATCGTCCTGCTCATCGGCGCCGCGGCGGTCACCACGCTACTCCCCCGCGGACTCCACACCCGCACCGGCAGCGAGGCCGAGATCGGCCACTGACCGGACGGTGAGCAGGTCGAGCGATCGCGCCCAGGCCCGGGTGCTCCGGTTCAGGAAGGCGACGTGATCCTCACCGTCGAACAGCTCCAGCGACACCGGATCTCCTGCCGCGTCGGCCGCGTCGACGTAACGGTGCGCGACACTCACCGACACCTGCTCGTCGGCGGTGCCGTGCAGCACCGCGACCGGCACACCGATCGGCGGCCGGTGCGTCGGCGAGGCCGACCGATAACACTCGGGTGCCTCCGCGTAGGACGCACCGAAGAGCGCCTCGAACGCCTCCACGCGACGACCGCGCTCCCCGGCGGTGACGAGGTCGAGCGCACCCGCCTGCGAAACCACGAATTCCGGTCGCACCGACGTGCACTCACCCGCGAGCCACACCGCCAGCTGGCCTCCCGCAGAGTGACCGACGAGCCGCACACGGTCGAGATCGACCTCGACACCGCCGCGCTGCGCGTGCGGAACGACCTCGGTGAAGATCGTCTCGTACGCCGCGACCACATCGGCGGACATCTCGTCCCACGCGCCACCGGCCTCGAGACGGCGGTACTCGACGTTCCACGCCACCACACCGCGACGCGCGAGTTCCACGGACAGCGCCGTACCGAGGGTGAGCTGGTAGCGGCCGTGCCACGAACCGCCGTGAACGACCATGACGGCGGGAACGGGCCCCGTCACCGTCGCGGGGTCGGGTAGGAAGACGTGCCCGAACTGCTGCGAGTGGGTGCCGTAGGCGATCTTCGTACGAGCCAAGAGAGGAAATTCCTTCGATACGTATGGTCGGGACCCGCAAGCGATCCCGCAGCACAGAGAATCGGGACCCGCAAGCGATCCCTAGTGCAGGGGCCTGGTACGCCACCGGTCGGTCAACACACCGATCGCGCCGAGTGCGACGGCCGCGGCGGTCGAGGTGCGCAGCACCGTGGGGCCGAGACCGACGGCCACCGCGCCCGCGTCGACGAGGGCCTCGACCTCCGCGTCGTCGAGTCCGCCTTCGGGACCGACGATCAGCGTCAGCGAATCGACGTCGCGCACGGGCAGATCGGCGAAGGGGATCGTGGCGGATTCGTGGAGCACCGCGACGACGTCGCCGCGCTCGACGGCCGAGCGGACCCGTGCGACGACCTCGGGTGTGCGGTGCAACCCGGCCACCGTCGGCACGTGCGCGCGCCGCGACTGCTTCGCCGCGGACGTCGCGACCGCCTGCCACTTGGCAACACCCTTGTCCGCCTTGGCGTCCCACCGGGCGACACAGCGCACCGACTGCCACGGTACGAACTCGTCGGCGCCGGCCTCGGTGGCCAGTTCGACGGCGAGTTCGGACCGGTCGGACTTCGGCAGCGCCTGCACGACGGTCACGCTCGGACGCGGCGGGTCGACAACGCGACGACCGAGCACGAGCGCTTCGAGCCGGTCCTTCGCGACCGCCGTGACCTCGACGTCGGCGACCTCACCGGCACCGTCGGACAACACGAGCCGCTCGCCTACCGCGATACGGCGCACCGTCGCGGCGTGCCGGCCCTCCTTGCCGTCGAGCACGGCCGTCCGCCCCTCGTCGGGCAGCGGGTCGAGGTAGAACAGTGTCGCGGCCACCCGAGCGACCTAACGGGCGCTGAACGCGTCGCGCAGGCGCGAGAACAGGCCGCCGGTGTTCTGCGAACCCGTGGTCACGACCTCGACATGCTCCCGGTCGCTGTGCCGGCGCAGGTCCTCGAGCAGCTTCGTCTGCTTGTGATCGAGCTTGCTCGGCACCACGACCTCGAGATGCGCGTGCAGGTCGCCGCGCGTACCCGAGCGCAGCTTCGGCATGCCGTGGCCGCGCAGCACCGAGACCGAACCGGGCTGGGTGCCGGGATCGATGGTGATCTCGGTGGGGCCGTCGAGGATGGTCTCGATCGTCACCTTGGTGCCGAGCGCAGCGTCGACCATGGGCACGCGGATGGTGCAGTGCAGGTCGTCGCCGTCGCGCACGAAAACCTCGTGCTGCTGTTCGAGCACCTCGACGTAGAGATCGCCGGCAGGACCGCCGCCGGGGCCGACCTCGCCCTGGGCCGCGAGGCGGATGCGCATCCCGTTGCCGACGCCGGCGGGCACCTTGACGGTGACCTCGCGGCGGGCGCGCACGCGGCCGTCACCACCGCACTTGCGGCAGGGATCCGGGATCGTCTCGCCGACACCGCGGCAGGTGGGGCACGGGCGGGACGTCATGACCTGGCCGAGGAAGGAACGCTGGACGGACTGAACCTCACCGGCGCCACCGCAGGTCTCGCAGCGCACGGGCTTCGAATCGCCGTGGGTGCCGGAACCGGTGCACGCGTCGCACAGGATCGCGGTGTCGACCGTGACCGTCTTGGTGACGCCGCGAGCGCATTCCTCGAGGGTCAGGCGGGTGCGGAGCAGCGAGTCGGCGCCGGGCTGGACGCGGCCGCGCGGACCGCGGGAACCGCCGGCCCCACCACCGAAGAACGCCTCGAAGACATCACCGAGGCCGCCACCGAAGCCGGCGCCGCCGAAGCCGCCCGCACCGCCGCCACCGGGTTCGAGCGGGTCGCCGCCGAGGTCGACGATGCGTCGCTTCTCGGGATCCGACAGCACCTCGTAGGCGGCCGAGATCTCCTGGAAACGCTTCTGCGCCGACTCGTCGGGGTTCACATCCGGGTGGTGCTCGCGCGCCAACTTGCGGTACGCCCGTTTGATCTCCTGGTCGGTCGCGTTCTTGGACACGCCGAGCGTCCCGTAGTAGTCCCGTGCCACGTTTGGTTCTCGTCCTTACGTCGTTCTACAGAGCAAAATGGACGGTGCTCAGCGTTCGCCGAGCACCTCACCGATATATCTCGCAACGGTGGCGACCGATGCGATGGTTCCCGGATAGTCCATCCGGGTGGGGCCGAGCACCCCCAGACCACCGAAGACCGTACCCGCGGCCCCGTAACCGGTGGACACGACCGAGGTGGTGCGCATCTCCTCGAACTGGGTCTCCTCACCGATGCGGACGGTGACCCGGCCTGCGTCCTGGCTGGACGCGAGCAGTTTGAGCACCACGACCTGCTCCTCGAGGGCTTCGAGGACCGTACGCAACGAGCCCGGAAGCATGCCGTGGCCGTCGAAGTCGGCGGCGTTGCGGGTGAGATTGGCGGTGCCGCCGAGCACGAGACGCTCCTCGGGGTGCTCGACGAGGGTCTCCACCAACACGGTGGTGCACCGGATGAGCGCGTCGCGCAGATCGTCCGGTGCGTTGTCGGCGAGCTCGGTCACTGCGACGGAGGCCGCGGCGAGCCGCTTGCCGGTCAATGCCCCGCCGAGCAGCTCACGCAACCGCGACAGGCCGTCCTCGTCGATCACGTCGCCGAGTTCGACGATGCGCTGATCGACGCGGCCCGAGTCGGTGATGAGCACGAGCAGCAGCCGCGCCGGTGTCAGCCCGACCACCTCGAGATGTCGCACGGACGACGCGGAGAGCGTCGGGTACTGCACGACCGCGACCTGGCGGGTGAGCTGCGCGAGCAACCGCACCGCGCGGCGCAGCACGTCGTCGAGGTCGACGCCCGATTCGAGGAACTGCAGGATTGCGCGGCGCTCGGCCGACGAGAGCGGTTTGACCTCCGCGATCCTGTCGACGAACTGGCGGTAGCCCTTGTCGGTGGGCACGCGTCCCGAGCTCGTGTGGGTCTGTGTGATGTATCCCTCTGCTTCGAGCACAGCCATGTCGTTGCGGACCGTGGCGCTGGACACTCCGAGATTGTGCCGGTCGACGAGAGTCTTGGAGCCGATCGGCTCCTTGGTGGACACGTAATCCGCCACGATGGCGCGCAAGACCGTGAATCTCCGCTCCTCGGTACTCGACAACCCGCCACCTCCGTTTCCGCCGCCTGCAGGACTGCACCTCTCGGGGCCGTACCCTGTCAGTCTAATCGCGCGACGACCTCGAAGGTGTCGGGCACGTGTGCGATACCACCCCGAACCGGAAGCGACGCCTTCGGCGCGTCCCCCGTAATGTGTTCACATGATCTTCAAGGGCGTCCGGGACGGCAAGCCGTATCCCGATCACGGACTGTCTCTGCGCGACTGGTCGAGGATTCCGCCCCGCCAGGTGCGCCTCGACGAGATCGTCACGACGACGAAGGTGCTCGAACTCGACCGGCTGTTGTCGGAGGACTCGACGTTCTACGGCGATCTGTTCCCACACGCCGTCCAGTGGCAGGGCGTGCTGTACCTCGAGGACGGACTCCACCGTGCCGTGCAGTCTGCGCTGCGGAACCGGACGGTGCTGCACGTGCGTGTCTTCGAGTACGACGTGCTGATTCCCGGTGGCGTGCCCGACCCGGGCGCCGAGGTTCGGGGCCCGTCGCCCGCATAGCCCGATCAGGGGTGGATACCGTGGAGCCCCGCGATGTGTCGAGTGTGATCGTCACCCTCACGTTCGTCACCGTCGACGGCCGGACCGAGTCGGATAAGTACTAGGTGTCGGTGGTCGAGAACCGTGGGCGGCTGTCGGTCTACGACTCGGAGCGCATCGGAGCAGCATGACGCGACCGGTCGGTCGGAGCAGCATGACGCGACCGGACGGTCAGTCGTCCGCGCCGAGCAGGATGGTGCGGACCACCGCGTCGGCGAGCAGCCGGCCCCGGTCGGTCAGCACGAGCTGATCGTCGCGCTCCACGGCGAGCCCGTCGGCGACCACCGTCTCTGCTGCCTCGCGCTCACCGTCGTCGAGCTCCGACAACGGCAGGCCCGTGCGCAGCCGGACGGTGAGCATGACGAGTTCGGTGTGCCGGTCCTCGGCCGTGAGGTGTTCGCTGCCCCCGACGGGCAGGACTCCGTCGGCGAGGGTCGACGCGTAACGGGCGGGATGCTTGACGTTCCACCAGCGCACGCCACCGACGTGGCTGTGCGCGCCCGGCCCGGCGCCCCACCAGTCGCCGCCGTCCCAGTAACCGAGGTTGTGGGCGCAGCGCGCCGACGGATCATCGGCCTTCGCCCAGTTGGACACCTCGTACCAGGTCATCCCGGCGTCGGCGAGTCGCGCGTCGATCCGCTCGTACCGCGATGCGAGCACGTCGTCGTCCGGAGCCGGCAGCTCGCCGCGACGGACACGGCGAGCGAGGGCGGTGCCGTCCTCGACGATGAGCGCGTACGCCGAGACGTGGTCGACCCCCGCTTCGAGCACGGCGTCGAGGGAGGCGTCGAGGTCGGCGTCGCGCTCGCCGGGAGTACCGTAGATCAGATCGAGGTTGATGTGGCCGAAACCGGCCGCGCGCGCTTCCTTCGCCGCCGCGACGGGACGCCCGGGTGTGTGGGTGCGGTCGAGGACCGCCAGCACGTGGGGCGCCGCGGACTGCATGCCGAGCGACACGCGGGTGTATCCGGCCTCGCGGATCGACGAGAAGAACTCCGTGGAGGTCGACTCCGGGTTCGATTCGGTGGTCACCTCGGCGCCGGGAGCGAGCCCGAACGAGTCGCGGATCGCGTCGAGCACCTGCGCGAGACCGTCCGCGCCGAGCAGCGAGGGTGTTCCGCCGCCGACGAAGACCGTCTCGGCAGCGGGAGTCCGTCGTCCGGATTCGGACAGCAGCCGGGCACCGGCGTCGAGTTCGCGGCGCAGACCCTCCAGCCAGGACTGCGGCGACGCCGCGCTGCCGAGTTCCCCGGCCGTGTAGGTGTTGAAGTCGCAGTAGCCGCAGCGGGTCGCGCAGAAGGGCACGTGCACGTACACACCGAACGGTCGCGTCCCCACTCCTGCGAGTGCCGAAGCGGGAAGTTCGAGACCGGCCGGACGACCCGCGATACCGATTTCCGTGCCGGTGCGTCGACCGATCTCAGTGCTGTTCACGCCCTCCAGTGTTCCAGAGACCTGAAGGGCGGCTCCGCGCGCGACGCCCCTACCTCGACATTTCCCGAAAATCGGGTGGAAATACCGCCCGCAATTCGGAATCGCCCCGGTGACATGGCACAATGGTCCGCATGACAGGACACGGAGTGCGACTCGTGGCGCGACGCCACGTCGACTTCAAACGCGTCTGCGCATCCTGTTGTCTGCCTTGCGCCGCTTGTCTCTGCGCCGACTGTCTCTAGTCGGCACTCCCCGGCACATCCCAGATCCCGCCGGGTCGAAGCATGCGTGCACGAGGTCAGCTCCCTCCTGCGCTCGTCGATCCGGTTCCAGCGAGTATCAGGAGACCCTGTATGTCGTCGATCACCGACGTCACGCCCGCCGACGAGTCGGCCACTCCCGCCCGCCGCGCGCGTCCCGCCAAGCGTCGCGCCGAAGGCCAGTGGGCCCTCGGCTACCGGGAGCCGCTCAACGCCAACGAGCAGACGAAGAAGGACGACAACCCGCTCAACGTCCGCAAGCGTATCGAGAACATCTATGCGCAAACCGGTTTCGACGGAATCGACAAGAGCGATCTGCGCGGCCGCTTCCGCTGGTGGGGTCTGTACACCCAGCGCGAGCAGGGCTACGACGGCACCTACACCGGTGACGAGAACATCGACCTGCTCGAGGCGAAGTACTTCATGATGCGGGTGCGCTGCGACGCCGGCGCCCTGAATCTCGCGCAGCTGCGGACGATCGCCGGTATCTCCACCGAGTTCGGTCGCGACACCGCCGACCTGTCCGACCGCGAGAACGTCCAGTACCACTGGATCGAGGTCGAGAACGTCCCCGAGATCTGGCGTCGTCTCGAATCGGTCGGACTGAAGACCACCGAGGCGTGCGGCGACTGCCCTCGCGTCGTGCTCGGTTCGCCGCTCGCCGGTGAGTCCCTCGACGAGATCATCGACGGCACCCCCGCGATCGACGAGATCGTGCGCCGCTACATCGGCAACCCCGAGTACTCGAACCTGCCGCGCAAGTTCAAGACCGCGATCTCCGGCCAGCAGGACGTCGTGCACGAGATCAACGACGTCGCCTTCATCGGCGTCGAGCATCCCGAGCACGGCCCCGGCTTCGACCTGTGGGTCGGCGGCGGCCTGTCCACCAACCCGATGCTCGCGCAGCGGGTCGGCGCCTGGGTGCCGCTCGAGGAGGTCGCCGATGTGTGGGAAGGCGTCGTCGCGATCTTCCGCGACTACGGCTACCGGCGGCTGCGGTCCAAGGCACGCCTGAAGTTCCTCATCAAGGACTGGGGCATCGAGAAGTTCCGCGAGGTGCTCGAGACCGAGTACCTGAAGCGTCCGCTCATCGACGGCCCGGCCCCGGCCGCACCGGAGCGTCCCATCGATCACGTCGGTATCCAGAAGCTACGCAACGGCCTCAACGCCGTGGGTGTCGCGCCGATCGCCGGTCGTGTCTCGGGCACGATCCTGTCGAAGGTCGCCGACGCCGCCGAACGTGCGGGTTCCGACCGGATCCGGTTCACCCCATACCAGAAGCTGATCGTGCTCGACGTGGCCGACGACAAGGTCGAGCAGCTCGTCACCGAGCTCGAGGCGCTGGGTCTGCCGGCCTCGCCGTCGCCGTGGCGCAAGAATCTCATGGCGTGCACGGGAATCGAGTTCTGCAAGCTGTCCTTCGTCGAGACGCGCAAGCGTTCGCAAGCCCTCGTGCCCGAGCTCGAGGAGCGTCTCGCCGACATCAACGCGCAGCTCGACGTCCCGGTGACGATCAACATCAACGGCTGCCCGAACTCGTGTGCGCGCTCCCAGATCGCCGACATCGGCTTCAAGGGTCAACTCGTCGACGACGGTGAGGGCAACCAGGTCGAAGGTTTCCAGGTGCACCTCGGCGGTGCGCTGGGCTTCGACGCGAAGTTCGGACGCAAGCTGCGCCAGCACAAGGTCACCAGTGCCGAGCTCGGCGACTACATCGAGCGGGTGGTGCGCACCTTCGTCAAGGAGCGCACGCCCGGCGAGCGCTTCGGCGAATGGGTCGTCCGCGCCGAGGAGGCAGACCTGCGATGACGGGCACTGCTGCAGCGGTCGACACGAAGACGGATCGGGAAGGGACGCGATGACGATCGATACGAACATCGACGAGCTCCGGAGTATTGCCGCGCAGGGGGCGGCAGAACTCGAAGGTGCGTCGGCGCAGGAACTCCTGCGGTGGACGGACGAGACCTTCGGTACCCCCACCACCGACGGTGGACGTAGCGGGTACATCGTCGCGTCCAACATGCAGGACGGTGTCCTGGTCCATCTGGCCGCGCAGCAGCGCCCCGGCGTGGACGTGCTGTTCCTCGACACCGGCTACCACTTCGCCGAGACGCTCGGCACGCGCGATGCGGTGGAGCAGGTGTACGGCGTGAACATCGTCAACGCCCGGGCGCAGCAGTCCGTCGCGGAGCAGGACGCCCTGCTCGGCAAGGATCTGTTCGCCCGCGACCCGAACGAGTGCTGCCGCCTGCGCAAGGTGGTGCCGCTGAAGGAGAGCCTGAAGGGCTACCGCGCCTGGGTGACCGGAATCCGCCGTGTCGAGGCGCCCACCCGCGCGAACTCACCGCTCATCTCGTTCGACGACGCGTTCGGACTGGTGAAGATCAATCCGATCGCGGCATGGTCCGACGAGGACATGCAGAACTACATCGACGAACACGGGATCCTCGTCAATCCGCTCGTCGACGAGGGCTACCCGTCCATCGGGTGCGCCCCGTGCACCACCAAACCACTTCCCGGAGCCGATCCGCGCAGCGGGCGCTGGGCCGGCCGAGCCAAGACCGAATGCGGGTTGCACGCCTCATGACACTCACCGATACGAATCCCACCGAGACCCGGACGCTGCTGGACGGCAACCGGTTCGACACCCTCGACGCCCTCGAGTCGGAAGCGATCCACGTCTTCCGCGAGGTCGCGGGCGAGTTCGAACGCCCCGTCATCCTGTTCTCGGGAGGCAAGGACTCCACCGTCCTGCTGCACCTCGCCATCAAAGCGTTCTGGCCCGCGCCGCTGCCCTTCGCGCTGTTGCACGTCGACACCGGCCACAACCTCCCCGAGGTCCTCGAGTTCCGCGACCACGTCGTCGAAAAGTACAACCTCCGACTGCACGTCGCGAGTGTCGAGGACTACCTCGCCGACGGCCGGCTCACCGAGCGTCCCGACGGCATCCGCAACCCGCTGCAGACCGTGCCGCTGCTCGACGCGATCTCGGAGAACCGGTTCGACGCCGTCTTCGGTGGCGGCCGCCGCGACGAGGAGCGTTCGCGCGCCAAGGAGCGGATCTTCTCGCTGCGCAACGCATTCGGCCAGTGGGATCCGAAGCGTCAGCGTCCGGAGTTGTGGAATCTGTACAACGGGCGGCACGCACCCGGGGAGCACGTGCGTGTCTTCCCGCTGAGCAACTTCACCGAGCTCGACATCTGGCGCTACATTGCCCGCGAGAACGTCGAACTGGCGAGCATCTACTACGCGCACGAGCGCCCCGTCTACCGCCGCGACGGCATGTGGATGACCCCGGGTGTCTGGGGCGGTCCGGCCGAGGGCGAAGAGCCCGAGACGCGTTCGGTGCGCTACCGCACCGTCGGCGACGGATCGACCACCGGCGCGATCCTGTCCGAGGCCTCCACGAACGAGGAGATCCTCGCCGAGGTCGCGGCATCACGACTGACCGAGCGCGGCGCCACCCGCGGCGACGACCGGGTTTCCGAAGCGGCGATGGAAGACCGCAAGCGAGAGGGCTATTTCTGATCATGAGCGACCTTCACGAGCAGAGCGTGCAGAGCGACACGCAGCTGCTGCGCCTCGCCACCGCCGGTTCGGTCGACGACGGCAAGTCCACCCTGGTGGGACGACTGCTCTACGACACCAAGTCCGTACTCGCCGACCAGATCGACGCCGTCACCCGCGCGTCGGTCGACCGCGGCCTCGACACCCCCGACCTCTCGCTGCTCGTCGACGGCCTTCGCGCCGAGCGTGAGCAGGGCATCACCATCGACGTGGCGTACCGCTACTTCGCGACGCCGAAGCGCAGCTTCGTCCTCGCGGACACCCCGGGTCACGTCCAGTACACCCGCAACACGGTGTCGGGTGCGTCCACCGCGCAGCTCGTCGTCCTGCTCGTCGACGCGCGCAAGGGTGTCGTCTCGCAGACCCGCAAGCACGCCGCCGTGCTGGCCCTGCTCGGTGTGCCGAAGCTCGTCCTCGCGGTCAACAAGATCGACCTCGTCGAGGATCCGGCCTCGGTGTTCGCGCAGATCTCCGCCGAGTTCGGGGAACTGACGAGTTCGCTCGGCTGGGCACCCGAGGACGTGCAGGAGATCCCGGTCTCCGCGCTGCACGGCGACAACGTGGCCGTGCGCAGCGAGAGCACCCCCTACTACGACGGCCCGACGCTCATCGAGCACCTCGAGTCGGTTCCCGTCGACGCCGATGTGCACGGCCGGCACGAGACCGGTCTGCGCTTCCCGGTGCAGTACGTGATCCGTCCCCGCACCGCCGAGTTCCCCGACTACCGCGGCTACGCCGGTCAGGTCGCGGCAGGGTCCGTGCGCCCCGGTGACGAGGTCGTCGTGCTGCCGTCCGGTGTCCGCACCACCGTCGAGCGCATCGACAGTGCCGACGGCGCATTCGATGTCGCGCACGCCGGCCGGTCGGTGACCCTCGTGCTCGCCGACGACGTCGACGTCTCCCGCGGCGACATCATCGCCACCCCGGAGGCGGCACCCGAGCCGCTGTCGGAGTTCGAGGCCACCGTGTGCTGGCTCGCCGAGAAGCCGTTGCGCCCGGGCGCCCGGTTGCTGCTCAAGCACGGCACCCGCATCACGCAGGCCATCGTCGGGACGATCGACGAGCGGTTCGACGAGCAGGATCTCTCCTCCGTCCCGAGCCCGGAGAGCATCGAGCTCAACGAGATCGCGCGCATCACGGTGCGTGTGGCCGAGCCGATCGCCGCGGACGACTACCGCATCAACCGCCGCAGCGGCAGCTTCCTGCTGATCGATCCGGCCGGGGGCAACACCCTCGCCGCGGGTCTCGTGGGCGACGGACTCGCCGACATCGAGCTCGGGGACCGCGTCCCGGCATGATGCCGCTCGTCGCCGTCGCGCACGGCAGTCGCGACCCGCGTTCGGCGCAGGCCGTGGCTGCCGCGCTCGACACCGTCCGGGCCGAGAACCCCGGTCTGGACGTGCGACTCGCGTTCCTCGACCTGAACACCCCGTCGGTCGGTCAGGCTCTCGACGCGCTCGCCGCGGACGGGCACCGGCAGGTCGCGGTGGTGCCGCTGCTGCTCGGCAGCGCCTTCCACGCGCGGGTCGATCTGCCGGCCCTGTTGCACGAAGCGCAGCAACGTCATCCGCTGCTCGAGGTGCTGTGCTCGCCGATCCTCGGCGACGACGATCTCCTCGTCGACGCGGCTCGCGATCTCATCACGGCCACGGGGGTGTCGGCCGACGATCCGTCCGTCGGTATCGCAGTGTGCGCGGTGGGATCGCGACGCCCCGAAGCGAACCGGGCGACCGGGCTGGTCGTGCCCCGCATTCTCGTCGGCACGGCGTGGACGCAGGCCGCGGCGTGCTTCGCCACGACCGGTCCGTCCGTGGGGACGACCCTCGCCGACCTCACCTCCCGCGGTGCCCGCACCGTCGTGCTGACACCGTGGATCCTCGCCCCCGGGCTGCTGTGGGACCGTGCCTGCGCCGAGGCCGACAGCCTCGGGCACGTGCGGGTCGCGCCGACCCTCACCCGGCACGATGCCGTCGCGCGGGTGATCACCGAGCGCTACACCGAGGCCGTGCACCGGCGGCGCGGACTGCGCGTGGCCTGAGTCACTTCCGGATCTCCACCCGAGTTCACGCACGATTTGCATTCCTCCGCTACAACGGAGTCACGGTCGTCGTCCGACGACATCGGTGATCCGGGAGGGCCTCACGTGCAGAACGAACTTCGGCGCTACATCGATCGGCTCCGCACGGAGGGCTATTCGGTGCGCGACGACCACGGTGAGGACCCCGATCTGATCGACATCGAGGGCCGGGCCGTCGACACCTGGCGGGAGAACTATCCGTACGACACCCGGATGGACCGCGCCACCTACGAGGTCGAGAAGTATCTCCTGCAGATCGAACTGCTGAAGTTCCAGTCGTGGGCCAAGGACAACGGCTCCAAGCACATCATCGTGTTCGAAGGTCGCGACGCCGCCGGCAAGGGCGGCACGATCAAGCGGTTCCAGGAGTACATCAACGTCCGGCACGCCCGGACCGTCGCGCTGAACAAGCCGTCCGACCGTGAGCAGGGCCAGTGGTATATGCAGCGCTACATCCAGCACTTCCCCACCGCCGGTGAGCTCGTACTGTTCGACCGCTCCTGGTACAACCGAGCCGGCGTCGAACGGGTCATGGGTTTCTGCAGCGACGACGAGTACGAACGTTTCATGGAGCACGTCCCGTTGTTCGAGAAGCTCGTCGTGGACGCCGGCATCACCCTGACGAAGTTCTGGTTCTCCGTCACCCGGAGGGAGCAGCGCACGCGCTTCGCCATCCGCCAGCTCGATCCGGTGCGGCGGTGGAAGCTGTCGGAGATGGACCTCGAATCGCTCGACAAGTGGGACCAGTACACCGACGCGAAGGAAGAGATGTTCCGGCGCACCGACACCGACTGGGCGCCGTGGACGACCATCAAGTCCAACGACAAGAAGCGGGCCCGGGTCAACGCGATGCGGTTCTTCCTCAACCAGTTCGAGTACGACGACAAGGACCGTCAGATCGTCTTCCCGGCCGACCCGAGGATCGTGCAGCGCGGCAAGGACGCCGTCGGCGACTAGCTGCCGGGAGGTCGTGCTCCGGGCGTGCCGAGGTGCGCAGGACTGGCGCCCAGACTGCGATCCGTACCACACTGGATGGTGACGCGAGGAGGCAGCATGGGCACAGCCAATGTCGGTCACGGAATCGTCGTCGGCATCGACGGATCGGACAGCGCACTCGATGCGGCCCGGTGGGCCGCCTGCGTCGCCCGACGTCTCGGCGAACCGATCGACCTGGTCCACGTTCATCCCCCCACCTCCGGCGACGGGACCGACCCGTCGGAGGAAGCCGTTCTGACCGCCGCGGAAGCGGCAGTTCGGGGCGCGGTCGACCGGGTCGAGGTCCGGCGGTCCACTCCGTCGGGCAAGCCGGATCGAGTGCTCACCGACCTGTCGCGCGAGGCACGGATGATCGTCCTCGGCCACACGACCACCACGGAGTGGGAGTCGATGATCCGGCGCTCCGACGTCGTGTCGGTGGCCAACCACGCGGAATGCCCGGTGGTGACGTGGCGCAGCCGCGACGGATTCCAACCGCCCGACGGGCGCCCGGTCGTCGTCGGAGTGGACGGCACCGAGGTCAGCGAGTCCGCCGTCGAGCATGCGTTCGCGACCGCCGCGGCGCTCGAGGCACCCCTCGTCGCGATCCACACCTGGACGGAGCAGTCCACGCTCACCTACGGCGAGGGGTCACGGTTCACGGACTGGACGGCCTACGTCGAGCACCGGAGGGAGGAGATGAAGTCGCATACCTCCGGGCACACCGAACGGTTCCCCGACGTCGCGGTCTCCTACCGGGTCGCGCGGGGCAAGCCCGACATCGTCCTGCTCGAGGAATCCAAGAGTGCCCAGCTCGTGGTGGTGGGCAGCCACGGCCGGAGCCCGCTGGCCGCTGCGGTGGTCGGCTCGAGCAGTCAGGGACTCATCCATCACAGTTGCTGTCCGGTCATGATCTGCCGGGCCCACCAACGATCGGAAACCGAGGCCCACTGAGCCGACCCGCGTGACCCTCGAGTCCCCCGCTCGGTTACTGCGCGGCGGTACCGAGCGGGGCGGTCTCCGACGCGGCCGGAGCGTGCGCGTAGACGGTGTCGCCCGCGACGAGCCCCAGGTCGTGGGTTTCGCCGCGGGTGATCTGCGTCGTGAACTGCTCACCCGTCGCGTCGTTGCGCAGTTCGACGCGCACCTCGAAGCCCAGCCGGACCACACGCTCGACGGTCGCCCGCGTGACACCGACCGAGCCGCCGGAGGTGTCGGAGAGCGCAGGTTGCCGGGCGAGCCGGATGTCGTGCGGCCGCACCAGCACGCCGTTGAGCTTGGACACCGTCCCGAGGAACGACATCACGAAGCTGTTCGCCGGGCGATCGTAGAGTTCCTCCGGCGTTCCGACCTGTTCGATACGTCCGGCATTCATCACCGCGATGCGGTCGGCGACGTCGAGCGCCTCCTCCTGGTCGTGCGTGACGAGCACGGTGGTCACGTGCACCTCGTCGTGCAGGCGGCGCAGCCAGGTCCGCAGGTCGGCGCGCACCTTCGCGTCCAGGGCACCGAACGGCTCGTCGAGCAGCAGCACCTGCGGGTCGACGGCGAGAGCACGGGCGAGCGCCATGCGCTGACGCTGGCCACCGGACAACTGCGCCGGATAGCGTCGCTGGAACCCGCCGAGCCCGACGATATCGAGCAGGTCGTCGACCCGCTTCGTGATCTCGGCCTTGGGCCGCTTGCGGATCTTGAGTCCGAAGGCGACGTTCTCGCGCACGGTCATGTGCTTGAACGCGGCGTAGTGCTGGAAGACGAAACCGATGTCGCGCTTCTGCGGGGTGACGCCGGTGACGTCCTTACCGGCGATGTGGACGGTGCCCGCGTCGAGGGTCTCGAGGCCGGCGATCGAACGCAGCAGCGTCGACTTCCCCGAACCCGAGGGTCCGAGCAGGGCGGTGAGCGAGCCGGACGGGATGTCGATGTCGACGTCGGCGAGTGCGGCGAAATCTCCGTAGTTCTTGCGCGCCCCGGTAACAGTGATCATTCGGTGGTCCTCTTCCGGTCGAGCAGGGTCATCAGCAGCAGGACGATCACCGCGATGGCCATGAGCAGGGTCGCGGCGCTGTAGGCGCCGAAGGTGTTGTGGTCGTCGATGTACCGGGCGTGCACGAGCAGCGTCAGGGTCTGGGAGACGCCGGGGAAGCCGGACGAGACCATGATGACGGCGCCGAACTCGCCGAGGGCCCGCGCGACGGTGAGGACGATGCCGTAGGTCAGGCCCCAGCGGATCGCCGGCAACGTGATCCGCCAGAAGGTCTGCCAGGTGTTCGCGCCGAGGGTCGCGGCGGCCTGCTCCTGCTCCTCACCGATCTCGCGCAGCACCGGTTCGACCTCGCGCACGACGAACGGCAGCGTCACGAAGATCGTCGCGAGCACCATGCCCGGCAGGCCGAAGATCACCTTGAAGCCGAGATCCTCGACGGCACCGAACCAGCCGTTGGCGCCCCACAACATGATCAGGGCGACACCCACGACGATCGGCGAGACCGCGAAGGGCAGGTCGACGACGGCCTGCAACAGTCCCCTCCCCGGGAATCTGCCGCGGACGAGCGCCAGCGCGACGACGATGCCGAAGATCACGTTCACGGGCACGACGATCGCGACGATGAGCAGCGACAGGTTCAGAGCCGAGATCGCCGCCGGGGTGCTGATCGACTCGGCGAACGCCACGATGCCGTTCTCGAAGGTGCGGTAGAGGATCACCCCGATCGGGACGAGCAACAGTACGAACAGGTAGGCGAGCGCGACGAAGCGCAGCGACAGTCGGGATGCGAGGGACGGTTTCACCGGTCGTCCTCCTCTCGGCGCAACCCCCGATTCGCGACCAGGCGCAGGACGAACAGCACGACGAAGGCGATCACCAGCAGCGCGACGGAGACCGCGGCGGCGTTGACCGGCCGGTCGATCTCGATCTGCTGCTGGATGTACTGCGACGCGACCTGGGTCTTGTACGGGATGTTGCCGCCGATGAGCACGATCGAGCCGTACTCGCCGATGGCGCGGGCGAATGCCAGGCCGGTGCCGCCGAGGACCGCCGGCGCGAGCACGGGCAGCACGACCGTGCGGAAGATCGTGAAGTTGCCGGCGCCGAGCGAGGCGGCGGCCTCCTCGACCTCACGGTCGGCCTCGATGAGCACCGGCTGCACCGAGCGCACCACGAACGGCAGCGTGACGAACGCCAGCGCCACCACCAGTCCCGGCTCGGTCGCGTTGAGCTGCACACCGATCGGGCTCTGCGGCCCGTACAGCGAGAGCAGCACGATGCTCGCGACGATCGTCGGTAGCGCGAAGGGCAGGTCGATCAGGGCATTGACGAACTTCTTGCCCGGGAACTCGTCGCGGACGAGCACCCAGGCGATCACCGTGCCCATCACCGCGTTGATCGCCGCGACGACCAGCGAGACGACGACGGTGATCCGTAGGGTCGCCAGGGCGGCCGGAGCGGTGATCGCATCGACGAACGTCCCGAGACCGTCCGAGACGGAGTGGAAGGCCAGGGCCGCGAGGGGAAGCAGGACGATCAGGCTCAACCACAGTGTGGCGATGCCGATACCGAGGGGCCCGACGGCGCCGGTGAACATCCGGCGTCGTGGTCGGGCGGGGGCCGTGGCGGACGGCCGGCGACGCGAACCCGCCGGGGCGGGAGACGAATCTCCCGACCCGGCGGTGTGTTCCGAAACGGTCACGCGCGTGCTCTACTTCGTTGCGTTGTCGTAGATCACCGCGATGGTGCCGGTGCTGTCGGCGAACAGCTCCTCGTTCACGGTCTCCCAGCCGCCGAGATCGGCGACGGTCCACAGCTTCTCCGGCTGCGGGAACTCATCGGCGAATTCCTCGGCGACGGTCGGATCGACGGGCCGGAAACCGGCTTCGGCCCACAGGCGCTGGGCCTCGGGGGTGTACAGGAAGTCGTTGAACGCCTGCGCGACCTCGACGTCCTTCGCGTTCTTCAGTACCGCCGCAGGGTTCTCGATCTTGAAAGTGACGGGCGGGGTGACGTGCTCGACGGGGTCGCCGTTGCGCTCGATGAACAGTGCCTCGTTCTCGTAGCTCAGCAGCACGTCGCCGGTGCCCTGCAGGAAGGTCTCGGTGGCCTCGCGACCGGACTTCGGCTGTACCTTCACATGGTCGGTGACCAGTGCGGTGACGTAGTCGATGCCGGCCTGCGGGTCGGCGCCGCCGTTGCTCTTCGCGGCGTACGGCGCAAGCAGGTTCCACTTCGCCGAACCCGAGCTGAACGGGTTGGGGGTGACAACCTCGACATCCGGCCGGAGCAGGTCGTCCCAGTCCCGAATGTTCTTCGGGTTGCCCTCACGGACGACGATGGTCACGACCGATCCGAACGGTATCCCGTTGTAGGCGTTGTCGTTCCAGTTCTCGTCGACGAGTCCCGCGTCGACGAGACGGGTGATGTCGGGCTCGACGGAGAAGTTCACGAAGTTCGCCTCGGCGCCGTCGCGCACCTTGCGGGACTGGTCTCCGGAGGCGCCGTAGGACTGCTGGAAGACGACGCCCTCGCCTTCCTCGGTCTCCTGGAAGGCGGGGATCAGCGAGTCGAATCCGACCTTGGGCACGGCGTAGGCGTAGAGGTTGACCGTGCCGCCGGATCCGTCGCCGCCGCTCTCGGCTCCGACGGTGTCGCTCGAACCACCGGAGCAGGCGGTGAGGGAGAGTGCGGTGACCGCAGCGAACGCCGCGACAACGAACCTGGAACGTTTCATGACGAGCCTCCTGAGGGGCTGTTTCGAGGGGGGGATGAACGCGACCGGCACCGGACGAGGGGCTGCCGGAATCGGACCGGCCGGGATTCGCGAGGATGCGGCACCGACGGACGAGAGGATCCGGAAGACGGGGACCGCGGAGAGAAGGAGGATTCAGCGACAACAGTCGATGTCGGCGACCGATGGCATGCCCACAGCGATCAACGCCAACTCGTGGCGGAGGCGGGGCAGAGTGGTCGCGGACACGCGGCAGAGATTAGCAGAGGTCGAGGGTCGACCGAAATCGACGATTCGGACATCGGACGTCGAGCACCGAACCGGATGCGCGAGCGGCGTGCTCACATGGAGACGAGCCATGCGACGACGACGATGATCAGCAGCGCGATCAGCGCCAGGGTTACGCGCGAACGCGGCATGTCAGCAATCCTCCGTCGTCGTGGCGGGCGAGTCCGTCTCTCCGCGGCCGAGCAGTCCGAAGACACCGGCCATCGCCCGATCGAGCAGCCATGCGACCCCTGAGCAGGCCGGCACCAGCACTGCGAGCACCAGGGCCGCCTGGGGGACGAAGGACAGGCCCGCGAGCCACAGCTCGAAGCCGTCCCACCACGAAGCCACCCGATCCATTGCCTACACCCTAGTAGGTTCGGCAACCGCGCTGCGATCCGCCCGGCCCGCGGTGATCATGGAGGGATGGACCACTACCACTCCTCCTCACCGCTGTCGGGGGCACCCTTCCGACGGAGTCCGTTCCCGCCGATCGACGACTACGCATTCCTCTCGGATTGCGAGAGCACCTGCCTGATCGCACGTGACGGCACCGTGGAGTGGATGTGCGTGCCCCGTCCGGACTCCCCGAGTGTGTTCGGGTCGCTGCTGGACCGCAGCGCGGGACATTTCCGGTTGTCGCCGCACGACCGCACCGTTCCTGCGGCACGCCGGTACCTGCCGGGCGGTCTGGTGCTCGAGACGACCTGGCAGACCGACACGGGTTGGATGATCGTGCGGGACGCGCTGGTCATGTCACCCTGGTACGACGTCGAGGAACGCTCCACCACGCATCGCCGGACCCCGTCCGACTGGGAGGCCGAGCACATGCTGTTGCGCACGGTGCGCTGCGTGAACGGGACGGTCGACCTGTACGTCAGCTGCGAACCCGCCTTCGACTACCACCGCGGCCGCACCGAATGGAGCTATACCGGCAAGGTCTACGAGGAGGCCACCGCGGTGTGCCGGAACGCGCCGGACGAACATCCGACGCTGCGCATGACGACGGATCTGCGCCTCGGAATCGAGGACCGCGAGGTCCGCGCGCGACGTCGACTCCACAAGGGCGACACGGCCTTCGTCGCATTGTCGTGGTCGGACCGCCCGATGCCGCACACCTTCGACGAGGCCGCCGTCAAGATGACCGCCACCCAGGACTACTGGCGCGAGTGGATCACGACGGGCCGCTTCCCGGATCACCCGTGGCGCACCTACCTGCAGAGCAGCGCTCTGACGCTCAAGGGACTGACCTACAGCCCGACCGGGGCGCTGCTCGCAGCGTCGACGACCTCACTCCCCGAAACACCTGGCGGAGAACGTAACTGGGACTACCGTTACGCGTGGGTACGCGATTCGACCTTCGCACTGTGGGGTCTGTACACCCTCGGGTTCGACCGGGAGGCCGACGACTTCTTCTCGTTCATCCTCGACGTCTCGCGCGACGCGGACGGCGTCCGCTATCCGCTCCAGGTGATGTACGGGGTGGGCGGTGAGCGCGAGTTGCCGGAGTCGACCCTCGATCATCTGAGCGGCTACGACGGCGCCACCCCGGTCCGCATCGGCAACGACGCCTATCACCAACGGCAACACGACATCTGGGGCACACTGCTCGACTCGGTGTACCTGCACGTCAAGTCCCGCGGGCACTTCCCCCAGACGCTGTTGCACACCCTGCGCCGGCAGGTCGAGGAGGCAGCGGCCAACTGGCGCAAGCCCGATCGCGGCATCTGGGAGGTGCGCGGCGAACCCCAGCACTTCGTGTCGTCGAAGGTCATGTGCTGGGTGGCACTCGATCGCGGCGCGAAACTCGCCGAACTGCAGGGTCGTCCCGACTACGCCCGGAAGTGGGCGGCGATGGCCGACGAGATCAAGGCCGACGTCCTCGAACACGGCGTCGACGAACGCGGCGTCTTCACCCAGCGGTACGGCCACCCGTCACTCGACGCGTCGGCTCTGCTGATCCCCTTGTTGCGCTTCCTGCCCGCAGACGACCCCCGGGTGCGGGCCACGGTGCTGGCGATCGCCGACGAACTCACCGAGGACGGGCTGGTGCTGCGCTACCGGGTGGAGACCACCGACGACGGGCTCGCGGGCAAGGAGGGCTCGTTCACCATCTGCTCGTTCTGGCTGGTCTCGGCGCTCGTCGAGATCGGCGAGGTCGAGCGAGCCGCCGCACTGTGCCAGCGCCTGCTCGACTACGCGAGCCCCCTGAAGCTCTATGCCGAGGAGATCGACACCGAGAGCGGACGTCATCTGGGGAACTTCCCGCAGGCGTTCACCCACCTGGCGCTCATCAATGCCGTCGTCCATGTCATCCGCGCAGAGCGGGAGATCGGAGCGGGCAACTTCCGGCCCGCGCATCTCGGACCGTGAGCCGGTCTCAGGCGACTCAGCGCCACCGCATCCGGGGAGACGTCGGTCTGCCACGGATAGAGGCCGCGCTCGTCGCCGTACGAGCCGGCGCTGTAGTACGCGATGGGCTGCACCCCGAGTTCGACGAGAGCGTCGAGCCATTGGCTGGAGGTCGCGACGATCCGCTCGGGTGTGCCCTCGATCGTCGTCGTGCCGTAGGAGTGCTCGACGGTGACGGTCTCGCCGCCGGCGGTCGCGGTGTCATCGGTGTCCGACGAACACGCCACGAGGGTCGGGGCGACGAACAGTACGAGCGCTACCGCGGAGAGAACGACTCGGCGCATGGGCGACCTCCACCTCAGGTGAGGCTCACCTCAGCTCGAATGTGGACGTCCGTGTGCCGGCGCAGTGCTCAACGGAAGCGGGACAGCAGGGTCTCCGCCTGTTCGGCGATACCCCGGATCACCTCGCCCGCGGGTCGCTCGGAGCGCACCAGACCGGCGGCCTCCCCCGCGTAGACCACCCCGATGTCGGGATCGTCACCGGTGTACGCCGCGGCGAGGGTGTCCTCGTCGGCGCCCCGGCCGTGCCACTCCTCGGTGAACGCATTGCGCAGGGCGCGTCCGCCCCATCGCGCCGGCCACGGCTGGTGCCGGGCCTTGTCGAAGACGTCGGTGTAGACGGTGTCGGCGCTGCCGGCCTCCACGAGCCGGCCACGGGCGTAGTCGGGGCCGACGGTCTCCGGGCTGGCGAGCAGCGCCGTCCCGACCAGGGCGCCCTGCCCACCGGCTGCGAGCACCGCTGCCAGACCGCGACCCGTGGCGATGCCACCTGCGGCGAGCACGGGCAGCGACGTCGACTCGAGCACCTCCTGCAGCAACGGGAGGGTACCGATCCTGCCCGTGTGCCCACCGGCCTCATGGCCCTGCGCGATCACCGCGTCGACACCCGCTGCCTCGACCACGCGCAGATCGTCGACCGTGTTGATCTGCGAGAGGACGACGGCCCCGGCCTCGTGGACGCGCTCGATGTAGGGAGCGGGATCGCCGAACGAGAGCGTGACCAGTTGCGGGCGGTACTCGAGCACCGCGGTGAGGAGGCTGTCGTCGTCGGCAAGCGCCCAAGTCATCAGACCGAATCCCACGGCCCCACCACCGATCTCGCGGGCGGTGCGCACCTCGCCCTCGATCCACTCGGCGGTGTTGTACCGGGCGGCACCGATCAGGCCGAGTCCGCCGGCCCGCGTCACCTCGCCGGCGAGCCGCCCACCGGCCCGGCCACCCATGGGCGCACCCAGCAGAGGAACGGAGATTCCGAGTTCACGGGTGAGCCAGGTGTCGAGCACGCGAATCCTTCCGGTGGGCGTCGCAGCAGGAGCGACTACTTCTTCGGCTTGTCGGACGAGGCCTCGGACGACAACGCGGCGACGAACGCCTCCTGCGGAACGTCGACGCGGCCGATGGTCTTCATCCGCTTCTTGCCTTCCTTCTGCTTCTCGAGCAGCTTGCGCTTACGGCTGATGTCGCCGCCGTAGCACTTGGCGAGAACGTCCTTGCGGATCGCCCGGATGTTCTCGCGGGCGATGATCTTCGAGCCGATCGCGGCCTGGACGGGCACCTCGAACTGCTGCCGCGGGATGAGTTCCTTGAGCTTGGTCGTCATCTTGTTGCCGTAGGCGGCCGCGGCGTCCTTGTGGACGATCGCGCTGAATGCGTCGACGGCCTCGCCCTGCAACAGGATGTCGACCTTGACCAGCGCGGCCTCCTGCTCTCCGGCCTCCTCGTAGTCCATCGAGGCGTAGCCGCGGGTGCGCGACTTCAGCGAGTCGAAGAAGTCGAAGATGATCTCGGCCATCGGCAGCGTGTACCGCAGCTCGACGCGGGTCTCGGACAGGTAGTCCATACCGCCGAGCTCACCGCGCCGCGACTGGCACAGCTCCATGATCGAACCGATGAACTCGCTCGGCGCGATGATGGTGCACTTGACGATCGGTTCGTAGATCTCGCGAGCCTTGCCCTCGGGCCAGTCGGACGGGTTCGTCACGACGACTTCCTGGCCGCCTTCGAGCACGACGCGGTAGACGACGTTGGGAGCCGTGGAGATCAGGTCGAGGCCGAACTCGCGCTCGAGGCGCTCGCGGGTGATCTCCATGTGCAGCAGACCGAGGAAGCCGCAGCGGAAACCGAACCCGAGAGCGACGGACGTCTCGGGCTCGTAGGTGAGCGCGGCGTCGTTGAGCTGGAGCTTGTCGAGCGCGTCGCGCAGCACCGGGTAGTCGGAGCCGTCGACCGGGTACAGACCGGAGTAGACCATCGGGCGCGGTTCGCGGTAGCCGGTGAGCGGCTCCTCCGCACCGTGGCGGGCGGTGGTGACGGTGTCGCCGACCTTCGACTGGCGCACGTCCTTCACGCCGGTGATGAGATAGCCCACCTCGCCGACGCCGAGACCGGCGGTGGCCTTGGGTTCGGGCGAGACGATGCCGACCTCGAGCAGTTCGTGGGTCGTGCCCGTCGACATCATCTTGATCTTCTCGCGGGGCACGATCTTGCCGTCGACCACACGCACGTACGTCACGACGCCGCGGTAGGTGTCGTAGACGGAGTCGAAGATCATGGCGCGGGCGGGCGCGTCGGCGTCACCGACCGGCGGCGGCACCTGGCGGATCACGGCGTCGATGAGTTCGGGGACGCCCTCGCCGGTCTTGCCGGAGACCCGGAGCACGTCGGACGGCTCACAGCCGATGATGTTCGCGATCTCACCGGCATAGCGGTCGGGATCGGCCGCGGGCAGGTCGATCTTGTTGAGGACCGGGATGATCGTCAGGTCCTTGTCGAGCGCAAGGTAGAGATTGGCGAGGGTCTGCGCCTCGATGCCCTGCGCGGCGTCGACGAGCAGGACCGCGCCCTCGCACGCCTCGAGCGCGCGGGAGACCTCGTAGGTGAAGTCGACGTGGCCCGGGGTGTCGATCAGGTGCATCACATAGTCTTCGCCGTCGAGCTTCCACGGCAGACGTACGTTCTGCGCCTTGATCGTGATGCCACGCTCGCGCTCGATGTCCATGCGGTCGAGGTACTGGGCGCGCATCTGCCGCTCCTCGACCACCCCGGTGAGCTGCAGCATCCGGTCCGCGAGCGTCGACTTTCCGTGGTCGATGTGCGCGATGATGCAGAAGTTCCGGATCTTTGCGGGGTCCGTGAACGTGGTGTCGGCGAAGGTGCTGATGTCGTGCTCCTGACTCGGACTGGCAGCGGCCAGCAGACCGCGGTCACCCTGCAGAATATCCAAGTCGGGCGACGGCCGGGATTTCGCCCGGGTCAGGTCCGGTTAAGCTCGGTTCCCGTGGCCGGTACATGGAAGAAGTTGGGCAGGCAGCTGGGGCGTCTCGCCGTCGACCAGGGTCCGAAGATCTACCAGCAGTTGCAGCAGTCCGGGGCGCTCGACAAGGCGCGCGCCGCGTTGAACGCGGCCGGCCGGACCGGCGCAGCGAGCGGAACCTCGGGGAGCGGTACCACTGCGGCACCGAAGCCGGGCGCGTCCGGGACCACGGCGCCGAAGCCAGGTGCCGCGAAGACCCAGTCCGGCACGAAGCGTCCGGCCCCCGGTCGCCCGGTGGCGTCGCGCACCACGCCCACGGCGCAGCGTGCCCGCCGCCTCGAGTACTCCCCCGACCTCGACGGTCGCGCCGATCCGGGCGAGATCGTGTGGACCTGGGTGGCCTATGAAGAAGATCCGACGGAGGGCAAGGACCGCCCGGTGCTCGTCGTGGGCCGCGACGACAGGACGCTGCTCGGGCTGATGCTCTCGTCGAACTCCGACCGCGACGGTCACCGCGACTGGCTCGGAATCGGCTCCGGACCGTGGGACGCGGAGAACCGCCCGAGCTGGGTGCGCCTCGATCGCGTGCTCGACGTCCCCGAGGATGGCATCCGCCGCGAAGGCGCGATCCTCCCCCGCGCACGATTCGATCAGGTCGCGACCCGGCTCCGTACCGATTTCGGCTGGAGCTGAATCGGGCCGCGCCCTGACCGCAGGCCCTCAGGAGGCCCGGAGCCCGTACCGCCGCCCGAAGAGGAAGGTGTAGACGAGCGCTCCGAGCGCTCCGCCGATGAGCGGGAACACGATGAATGCCCACAGCTGCCCGAGCGCACCGTCCTGGTAGAAGGCGACGGCGAGGCTACGGGCGGGATTGACCGACGTGTTGTCGATCGGGATCGAGATCAGGTGGATCACCGCGAGAGTGAAGCCGATGGCGATGCCGGCGATCGGCGCGTCGGCCACCTGATCGGTCGCACCCAGCACCACGAAGACGAGCACGGCCGTGAGCAGGACCTCGACGACGATCATCGCGCCGATGCCGTAGCCGTTCTCGAGCACGCCGCCGAGCGGACCGTGCACCGCCGAGGGGCTGTGCGCGCCCCAGCCGTTCGCCCCGAGGCCGTCGGCGGCACGGTCGTAGCTCGGCAACGACGACGCCACCGCGTAGAGCGTCAGACCGGCGACCAGACCGCCGACGACCTGCGCGATCCAGTAACCCACGGCGCGCACCGGCGTCACGTGACCGACGATGAGCTGCCCGAGCGTCACCGCCGGGTTCACGTGACACCCGGAGATCGGGCCGATGGTGTACACGAGGAACAGCAGGGTCAGGCCGAACGCCAGTGCGACGCCGAGCTGACCGACATAGGTTCCGGCGAACACCGCGGTACCCACCGCGGAGAACACCAGGAGGAAGGTTCCGATCGCCTCCGCCACGTACTTCCGCAGATCGGAGAACTCACCGGGGTCTCTGATTTCCAGGGAGGTCTGGCGTGCGAGATCTTCGTCGATTCGGGACTCGGGATCGCGTGGGGGTTCCATGGGTCACCTCGATGTTCGTGGTCCCGCTCGCAGGCGGAACCTGGTGGTAGAACACTTCGAGTCGATGCACCGCAGCCGCGAACTCGTCGTTCGCGCTGTGAGGGAGATTACGCATGCGCCGTGACCTCGACAACGACATCGTGCACCGTGGCGTGTCCGCCCATGTAGATGCCCTCCCGCGGCGGCACGCAACAACAACAGTCGGGTGCGCGTAGTCCTGGCCGAAACGATCAGGCCGGTGAGAAGGGTGATTCGACCGCCGGTTTGGGCTTTGCGATCCGTTCTTGGTAACCTTGTCCATCGGTGCTCAGATGCACCCAGAGCTTTCCTACCAGCTACCAGCAAGACGACAGGATTTTACGCGTGGCCAACATCAAGTCCCAGGTGAAGCGGATTCGCACCAACGAGCGCAACCGACTCCGGAATCAGTCGGTGAAGTCGTCGCTTCGTACGGCGATCCGTTCGTTCCGCGAGGCTGCGGCCGCTGGCGACAAGGACAAGGTCAACGAGCTCCTCGTCGCCACGAGCCGTCAGCTCGACAAGGCTGCCAGCAAGGGTGTCATCCACCCCAACCAGGCTGCCAACAAGAAGTCTGCTCTCGCGAAGCTTGCCAACAAGCTCTGAGTTCATCGCTCCGAGGTAGTAGACGCAGGCTCTGCTTCACGAAGGCCGTCCCCCTGCCGGGGACGGCCTTCGTGGTGTTGAACGACAGAAATGATGCCGCCCGCCCGGAATCGGCCGCGGGCACGAGCACGGGCACGGCGGAGAAGCCTCAGGCCGCCAGCTCGGAGATGACCCGCACGGCGTGCTCGAGGGCGTAGTCCGGATCGGCCGCGGCTCCCTTGACGTCGGCGTTGAGCGCAGCGACCACCGTGAGTGCGGTCCCGATAGACGCCGGCGCCCACGTGCGCGCCTGCGCCTGCGCCTTCTTCACCTTCCACGGCGGCATACCCAGCGACGACGCGAGGGAGAACGGGTCGCCGCGACCGGCCGAGCCGACCCGGGCGATCGTGTGCACGGCGTCGGCGAGAGCATCGGCGAGCAGCACGTGGGCGACACCGCGGTGCATCGCCCACCGTAGCGCTTCGAGCGCACCGGCCGTATCGCCGGCCACGGCCTTCTCGGCTACGTCGAATCCCGACACCTCGGCCTTGCCCGAGTAGTAGCGTCGCACGGCCGCAGCATCGATCTTGCCGCCGGTGTCGGCCACGAGCTGGCTGCACGCCGCAGCGAGTTCGCGCAGGTCGGAACCCACCGCCTCGATGACGAGCTGTTCGACATCGCCCGAGACTCGCACCCCCGCAGCCTGGAACTCCTTGTGGACGAACGTCCGCACCCACGCCGCCTTCTCCCCCGCCTTCGCGGGAGCGGCACACATGTGCTCCTCGGCGCCGCGCTTGCGCAGCGCGGGCACCATCGCCTTGGTGCGTCCCCCGCCGCTGTGGAGGATCACCAGTGTCACGCCCGGAGGCGGATCGCCCGCGACATCGAGGATCAGCGCCGCGGCGTCCTTCCCGGCGTCGGCGGTGGATTCGAGGATCACGATGCGTTCTTCCGCGAACAGCGACGGACTCAGCAGCTCGGCGAGTTCGGGTACGCCCGCGTCGCCGGCGCGGAGCCTGGAGACGGGGAGATCGCCGGGAGTTTCGCTGCGCGTGCGGACATCGGACACGATCTTCGCGACGGCACGGTCGACGAGCAGTTCTTCCTCACCGAGGATCAGATGCAGGGACGCGTCGCTCACGGTTCGATCGTGCCACGCACGTCCGACACCACCGCGAGCGCCCCGGAGGCGGCACGGAGCACTGCAACGTCGCCGTGCAGGTCGGTCCGCAGGACCCGCGCCCCGATTCCGGTCAGGGTGGAGACGATCTCGGGATGGGGATGCCCGAACAGGTTGTCTCGCCCGGCGCTGACGAGGGCGACGCTCGGCCGCACAGCGGTGAGGAAGCGTGCGGGTGTGGTGCGCGAGCCGTGGTGCGGCACCTTCAACACGTCCGCACGCACGTCGGTGCCCGACCGCACGAGTGCGTCGAGCGCGGCCTCCTCCGCGTCTCCCGGCAACAGGACCCGGCCCACGACGGTGTCGACCGCCAGGACGAGCGAGTTGTCGTTCTCGGAACCGCCTGTCCGTCGCCCGGCCGGGCCCAGCACCCGGATGTCGAGATCGCCCGCACGCAGGGTCGCACCGGCACCCGCTTCCCGCACCACGACACCGACCCCGGTCGCCGCGTCGAGCACACCCGCCGCGTCGTCACCGGCAGCACCCGGCCCGACCACGACCATCTCGACCGAGCGCCCGGTGAGGACACCGCGGATCCCACCCGCGTGGTCGGCGTGCAGGTGTGACACGACGAGCAGTGCGATACGGCGAATCCTCAACCGGCGCAGGCACCGATCGACGGGTTCCGGTTCGGGTCCGGTGTCGACGACGACCGCGCGCCCGTCCCCCGTCGCCAGCACCAGCGCATCGCCCTGACCGACATCGCATGCGACGAGTACCCATTCGGCTCCGGGCCAGCCCGGTCGCAGCATCCGCACCGGCAGCCACACCGCCGCGACGGCCACCGCAATCACGAGAGCCGTGATCCGCACCCGCCGGTGACGAGCCACCGACCACGCCACCGCGACCAGCACCGCCGCGACCACTGCCCCCACCGGCCCGTCCGGCACCTCGAGTTCGGCCGACGGCAACGATGCCGCCCGGTCGGCCACCGTGATCAGCCACCACAGGAACGGCCCGGTGCCGCGCGCGAGCACCTCCCCAACCCACGGGACGACGGAGGCGCCCAGCGCGACCAGCGAACCGAGGACCGTCAGCGGCGCAAGTACCGGGGCGACGAGGACATTGGCCGCGACCGACACGACACTCACGGTCCCGCTCACCGCCGCGACGAGAGGTGCGGTCGCTACGAACGCGACCAGCGACATTGCCGCGACCTCCGCGATGGGACGCGGCCACCCGCGATCCACGAGCCGGGTCACGACAGGTGGCGCGGCGACGATCAGTGCCGCCGTCGCGGACACCGACAGCGCGAACCCGACGTCGACGGCGAGGTCGGGCAGGAGTACGAGCAGTACGCCCACCGCGGTGCACAGGGCGGGAAGTGCCTGTCGCTCACGACCCGTCACGAATGCCAGCAACCCGATCGATCCCATCGCGGCCGCGCGCACCACACTCGCCGACGGACGGACCACGACGACGAAGGCGACGAGAGCCGTCGCGGCGAGGATGGTCCCGGAACGCGGTCCGAGTCCTACCGCGCGCACGAGGAGCAGTACCGCTCCGAGGACGATGCTGACGTTGGCTCCGGACACGGCCGTCAAATGCGTCAGTCCGGCCACCCGGAAGTCCTCCCGCACCTCGTCGGTCAGCGCCGTGGTGTCGCCCACCACGAGACCGGGCAGCAGGCCGGCCCGATCGGCGGGAAGCACCGCGGAACCCACCTGCGCGAGCCGGTCGCGTACCGTGCCAGCCCATCGCTGCCACACCGGGGGCGGGCCGACGACCGTGGGTGCGTTCTCCGCGTGGAGCACCGCCACCGTGGTGCCCGGCCCGGTGTGCGGCGCCGCCCGCACGCGTGCGGTGACGGACTGCCCGGGCAGGAGATCTCCCCACGAGTCGGCCGGGGCGAGCACCACCACCGATCCCCCGGTGTCCATGGATCGTCCACCGACCATCACGTGCTCGAGCCGGGCCGGGATGCGTACCCGGGGTGTGTCGTCGAAGGCCGCGGCCCGGATGCGTCGCGGGTCGTCGGTGGGGAGGAGGACGACGCCGGCCCACGCTCCCCTTTCCGCTGCGGAGGCGATCGGGTGCTGGTCGGCGGCCCACATCCGTAGACCGGCGGCCGGCCCGAATCCCGCGACGACGGCCAGTGCGGCGAGGAGGATCCGCGCACCTCCGCGTGGGATGCGACCGGTCGCGACGAGACGGACCGTCACGGCGCACCCGACGACGGCCGCGACCGCCACGGCGGTGACGATCCGCCATCCCGTGTACAACCCGAGAAGTGTCACGGCCCACGCGGCCAGCGCGCACGGCACCAGCCGGGCATCGAGAACCGTTGCGGCGTCGGACCCGTCGTTCCGTCCGGTCACACCGTCACCAGTTCACGCAGCCTCGCGAGTCGCGCCGGTCCGATCCCGTCGACCTCACCGAGTTGTTCGACGTCCGTGAACGGTCCGTTGGTGTCGCGCCACGAGACGATCGCCGCTGCCGTGACGGGACCGACGCCCGGCAGCGCGTCGAGCGCGGTCTCGTCGGCGGTGTTGAGATCCACCGGTCCGCCTGCCTCCGGTGGAGCATCGCCCGGTGTCTGCGCCCCGACGATTCCACTGGCCTGCGGAACAGGTTGGGGCGGGGCGATTCCCACGACGATCTGGTCACCGTCGGCGACCCGCCGGGCCAGATTCAGGCCGATGAGGTCGGCGCCGTCGACGGCACCGCCGGCAGCGTCGAGCGCGTCGGCCACACGGGATCCCGCCGGCAGCCGCACGAGCCCGGGGCGTATCACCGCACCCACGACGCTGACGACGAAATCGGCGGAATCCGGTTGTGCCGTGTCCGTCTCCCTCGCGGCGGACGGCTCTGCCGTGTCCACGACTTCGACTCTCGGCAGCGGCGGTACCGGTTCGGGGACCGGCCGGTCGCGCCACACGACGACGAGTGCCACTGCGGCGGCGAGTACTCCGATCGCGGCGAGTGCAGCGGTTCCCCGTCGTCCGGTGTCCCATCGCGCTGCGGTCAGCCGATCGACGAATCGTTCCCGGCCGGGACCGCTGTGGAGGGGTTCGTCGCCGTCGTCCGGATCCGCCCAGGGGTGGTCGTTCGCCGACCTGTCGTCGGTCCAGGGCGGTTCCGCGGGCATCGCCGAGGAACGCGTGATCGCGCCGAGGCGGGTGCGCGCGAGATCACGGTGGTCACTGCTCGCCATGCCGCGACGCTAGCCGCGGCCGCGACCGCCGGATTCGGTGTCGGCGCCGATTCGGCCGGGGTTGTGGATGACCCGCACCCCTGTGGATGAATGCCCGGAGGGGGCCTCCACCGGCATCATCCGGGCCGGGAGGTGGTGTAGGTGGTCAGTCCTCGGAGACACCGGTCGCCGCGGAGGCGACGACCACACCGACCGCACCCGGCCCGACGTGCGCGCCGAGAACCGCGTCGAGTTCGGACACGACGATCTCGGTGCCTTCCGGAAGGCGCTGTGCGAGCTGATCGACGAGGCTGCGCGCCCGCTCGGGTGCCCCACGGTGGTGCACCGCGACGAGCGGTTCGTCGCCCACGTCGGTCGCGGCTCCGTCGACGAGCTTGGCCATCGCCTTGGTCATCGTGCGGGTCTTCTCCCGCAGGACGAGCTTGCCGTCGGAGATGTGCAGCACGGGCTTCATCGCGAGCGCGGTACCCAACAGCGCTGTGGCCGTGCCGATCCGGCCACCGCGACGGAGGTGGTCGAGCCGGTCGACGACGAGCAGGGTCCGGGCGGACGCCGCGACCTCCACGGCCCGCTCGTACACCCGGGCCAGGTCTTCTCCGGCCCGTGCGGCGCGCACCGCTTCGAGGACGGCGAAACCCGAACCCATGGCGGTGTTCCGCGAATCGACGAGCCGGATCCGGTCGCCCAGCGATTCGGCGGCGTGCCGAGCTGCGTCCCATGTCCCGGACAGCACCCGCGAGAGGTGCACGGCTACGACGCCGTCTCCTCCACTGTCCTCGAGCGCCTCGGTATAGGCGTCGGTCAGTTCTGCGGGAGACGGACCGGAGGTCGTCACGGTCGACAGGTCCTCCGGCAACTCGTCGACGCCCTCGCGGAGGTCGCGTCCGCCCGCGATGATGTGCAGTGGCACAACACGGATGTCGTACCGACGGACCAGTTCAGGGTCGATACAACTCGACGAATCTGTGACGACGACGACGGACACGACGCCTACCGTAGGCCCTCCACCGGGACTTCCGCATCCCGATGCACGATCCGGACCGCGTCGCCGACAGCGGCGGCGACACGGCGGTGTCCTTCCCAACCCCAGTGGATCCCGTCGGGATTGGCGTCGTCGGAGAAGACGTTCTCCCGCACCGCTTCGGCGAGATCGACGAGGGGAACCGACTTCTCGGCCGCCCAGCGGGTGATCGCGCGTGCCGCGGGGAGCCGGCCGGCATGCACCGACCGGTACTGCTCGCTGCGGTGCACCGACGGCATGGTGCCGATGACGGGCAGATCGGGGCGCATGTATGCCAATGCGTCCCTGATCGTTTCGAGGTACTCGACGCTGACCCGGGGTGGGAGCGCCACCGGTCGCCCGAGCGGTGACAGTCGCGGCTGCAACCACCCGTAGGCGTTACGCGCCGCGCGACGCAGGGCCGGCGGGCGGATGTAGCGCAGGCCCTCCCGCAGTGCGGTGGGCAGCGGGGACGGGAGGGTGTCCATCCCGCCCACGGCCAGGACGACGGCTCCGGCGTGCGGGATCGCGGCCCACACCCGCGGGTCCTGGGTCATGGCCCACCACGCGTCGCGTGTGGTCCACCCGATCCGGGCGACGAGTTCGACGTCCCATCCGAGTTCGGCCGCGACCAGGTTGGGCCAGATCTGCGGATGGTCGGCGGGCAGGCCGCCCTTCGGGCCGTAGTAGCTCAGGGAGTCACCGATCACCAGCAGGACCGGGCGCTGCGGGGCGGCGTCGGTTCCGATCGGCGTGGGTTCAGAGGACGTCATCGGGCGCCACTGTGGCCGACGCGTTCCAGACGTCGAGGCGCCAGGACGGCACCTCGCCGTATCCGCTGAGCTGCACCCAGCCGGTGTTCCCGAGACCGCCGAGGACGGACCACCGATCGACGGGCAGGTCGAGCAGGGCGGCGGTGAGCGCGGCGATCAGACCCCCGTGTGCGACCAGCACGATGGGCCGATCGCTCCAGTCCTCGTACTTGTCGAGCAGTTCGCCGACGACGGCCATGCTGCGCCGCGCGACGTCGATCCGGTTCTCGCCACCCGGCGGTGCCCAGGTCGCGTCGGCGCGCCACGCGCTGCGCGCGCCCGGGGCCACGGCGTCGACCTCGGTGTGGGTCAGGCCCTGCCATTCGCCGAGATGCGTCTCGCGCAGCCGCGTGTCGATCGCGACCGGCAGCCCGATGCGATCGCCGAGCGCGGTCGCCGTGTCGTAGGCGCGGCGCAGATCGGACGAGACGACGGCGAGCGGATCGAACCGGGCGATCGCGTCGGCGACGGCGAGCGCCTGCTGCCGGCCGAGCTCGGAGAGGTCGGTGTCGAGCTGGCCCTGCATCCGCCGCGTGGCGTTGTACTCGGTCTGGCCGTGGCGCAGCAGCACCAGCTGCCGCACCCGCGGGCTCTGCGAACCCTCCTCCGGACGACTCACACGTCCTCCGGCGAGTCGGCGGCGTCGATCGCCGAACGGGGGCCACCCACACCGTCGACCTCGATGGTCGGGCAGTCCTTCCACAGGCGGTCGAGGGCATAGAAGTTGCGCTCGTCCTCGTGCTGGATGTGCACCACGACGTCGACGTAGTCGAGCAACGTCCACCGTCCCTCGCGGGTGCCCTCGCGGCGGACGGGCTTGTGGCCGGCCTCGCGCAGCTTCTCCTCGACGTTGTCGACGATGGCGTTGACCTGACGCTCGTTGGGTGCGGACGCGATGACGAAGCAATCGGTGATCACCAGTTGCTCGGACACGTCGAGCACCACGACGTCGGTGGCGAGTTTCTCGTCGGCGGCCAGGGCTGCGATTCGGGCCATCTCCGTGGCTTCTGCCGTTGCGCTCACTGCGTGCTCTTTCTCTCGATGGTGCCGGGGGTGTTTCCGTCGAACACCGGGACGGGATCTCCGTCGGGGTGCGTATTCGTGCGGTAGAGCCGGCGTTTGCTGATGTACTGCACCACTCCGTCGGGGACCAGATACCAGACGGGACGGTTCTCGCGGGCCCTCCTGCGGCAGTCCGTGGAGGAGATCGCCAGTGCCGGGATCTCCACCAGGCTCACCGCCTCGGCCGGGAGTTCGTCCAGATGCGGTGCCAGGTGTTCGGCGTGAAGGTCGTATCCGGGTCGGGACACCCCGACGAAGCGGGCGAGGTCGAACAGGGTCTGCCAGTCCTGCCAGGACAGGATCGATCCCAGTGCGTCCGCGCCGGTGATGAAGTACAGATCCGCGTCGGGATACTGCTCGCTGAGATCGCGCAGGGTGTCGACGGTATAGGTGGGTTTGCGTCGATCGATGTCGACGCGGCTGACGGAGAACCGCGGGTTGGATGCGGTCGCGATCACCGTCATCAGGTAACGGTCCTCGGCGGGGCTGACGTCGCGTCCGGTCTTCTGCCAGGGTTGCCCGGTGGGCACGAAGATCACTTCGTCCAGGTCGAAGCTCGCGGCGACCTCGCTGGCCGCCACGAGGTGTCCGTGGTGGATCGGGTCGAACGTTCCACCCATGACGCCCAGGCGGCGCCTGGGGGCCGAGGGCCGATCCGTTGGCTGATGCACGGTTGTCCAGCTTACGGGTTCACACGGGGAGCAGACTCGCCACCACCGTTGCGAGCTGCTGCGCCGACCGGCACTCGTGCATCGTGACGACCTCGCTGTAGACCCTGGCGGCCGAATCCCCCGAACCCCATTGTCCCTTCGGCTCGGGATTGAGCCAGTGCGCGTGCCGTGCGACGGACACGAGATGTTCGAGGACTTCGAGGTTCGGATTGCGGTAGTTCGTGCGGCCGTCGCCGAGGATCAGCAGCGAGCTGCGGCTGGTGAGGGCGTGGGCGTGGTTCTCGGCGAAGCCGCCGAGGGCGTGTCCGTAGTCGGAGTGACCGTCGTAGGTGATCAGCTCCGCTTCCTTCAGCATCCGCGACATGGACTCGCCCAGATCGGACCCTGCGGCGAAATGATGGGTGACCTCGTCGGCGGTGTCGATGAACGCGAACACGCGCACGCGGGAGAACTGTTCGCGTAGGGCGTGCACGAGCAGCAACGTGAAGTGCGAGAAGCCGGCGACGGAGCCGGAGACGTCGCAGAGCACGACGAGTTCGGGACGCGCCGGACGGGGCTTGCGGTTGACCAGGTCGATGGGCACGCCACCGGTCGACATGGACTTGCGCAGTGTGCGCCGCAGGTCGATGGCGCCGGCACGAGCGCGCCGGCGGCGCGCCGCGAGACGGCTCGCGAGCAGACGCGCGAGCGGCATGACGCTGCGGCGCAGGGCGACGAGTTCCGCGTCGGACGCGCGCAGGAAGTCGACCTCCTCGGCAAGCTTGGGCACCCCGTACTTCTCGACGCGTTCGCGGCCGAGCTGCTCGGCGGTGCGTCGCCGGGTCTCCCGTTCGACCATCGCCCGGAAATCGGCGATGCGCTGGGCGGCGGTGCGCCGCGCGACCTCGCTCTCGTAGGCGGCGTCGTCGCGTTCCTCGCGGGTGCTGTTGCCGAGCAGTCCCTCGAGGATCTTCGTGAGCAGGGTGTCCGGGGAGACGTCGCGAAGCGCCTGATAGGCCGAGAAGGACGGGCCGTTCGACGACGCATACTGGCCGAGTTCCTCGACGATGGCGGAGACGAGCATCTCGGAGGCCTCGAGTGCCTCCGGCGACTCGTCGGACAGCAGCTCGGCGATGAGATCGCGTAGGGCCTCGAAGTCGACCTCCCCCGTGGGGGTGCGTGGGATGCTCGCCTGAGGGTCGGTGGCCTCGCGGCGTCCGATCGCGGGCGGGAACCACAGGTCGAACAGGGCGTCGAAGGTCGGCCGGTGTGTGGACCGGCGGAGCAGGGTGCACGCGAGGCCTTCGCGGAGGGCCTCCCGATCGAGGAGATCGAGCACCGTCATGACCCGTCCGGCGTCGACCGTCTCGGACGGCCCGACCGCGATGCCGCGGCGGCGCAGCGCCTCGACGAATCCGACCAGGTGCCCGGGCAGTCCGTGGGGTGCCGGGGGCGCCTCGGATCCGGGAAGGTGCGCGGCGGCCATGTCAGTTCAACCGGAGCTCGGCGGCAGCGCGGATCTGGTCGGACTGGTGCTTGAGGATCACGCCGAGCGTGCTGCGCAGCGCGGTGTCGTCGAGGGTGTCGAGTCCTAGTGCGAGCAGGGTGCGACCCCAGTCGATCGTCTCGGCCACCGACGGCACCTTCTTGAGTTGCATGCCGCGGAGCACGCGGACCGTGCGTACGAGTTGGTCGGCGAGCGCGTCGGGCAGATCGGGGACCCGGCTGGCGAGGATGCGTCGTTCGAGGTCGGCGTCGGGGAAGTCCAGGTGCAGGAACAGGCACCGGCGCTTGAGCGCTTCGGACAACTCGCGGGTGGCGTTCGAGGTGAGCACCGCGAACGGCTTGCGGGTGGCCCGGATGGTGCCGAGTTCGGGCACCGTGACCGCGAAGTCACTGAGCACCTCGAGCAGCAGGCCTTCGATCTCCACGTCGGCCTTGTCGACCTCGTCGACGAGCAGCACGGTCGGATCCTCGCGGCGGATCGCGGTGAGCAGCGGCCGCGACAGCAGGAACTCCTCGGAGAAGACGTCTTCCTTGGTGCGGTCCCACGACTCGCCCGCCGCGGCGGTCGCCCCTGCCGACTGGATGCGCAGGATCTGCTTGGCGTGGTTCCACTCGTACAGTGCGCGGGACTCGTCGACACCCTCGTAGCACTGCAAGCGCACGAGTTCGGCCTCGGAGGTCTCGGCGACGGCGCGGGCAAGTTCGGTCTTGCCCACGCCCGCGGGTCCCTCGATCAGCAACGGCTTGCCGAGGCGATCGGCGAGGAACACCGCGGTCGCGGTGGACTTGTCGGCGAGATAACCGGTACCGGCCAGACGATCGACGACGTCCTGGACGTCCGCGAAGATCGGCGGGGTGGTGGGCAGCGCACGATCCACACTGGTTCCTTTCGTCGGGCCGGTCTCGATCAGGCGGGACGGGTGTGGCCGTCGCCCCACACCACCCACTTCGTCGACGTCAGTTCGGGCAGACCCATCGGGCCGCGAGCGTGCAGCTTCTGGGTGGAGATGCCGATCTCCGCGCCGAATCCGAACTGCTCGCCGTCCGTGAACGCCGTCGAAGCGTTGACCATAACGGCTGCGGCGTCCACGCGCGTCGTGAACTCCCGAGCAGCGGCGAGGTCCGAGGTGACGATCGCCTCGGTGTGGCCGGTGCCGTAACGGTCGATGTGGTCGACGGCCGCGTCGAGGTCGTCGACCACCGCGAGGGCGACGTCGAGCGAGAGGTACTCGTCGGACCAGTCCTGGTCGGTCGCGGGCACGAGGCCGGGCAGGTCGCCGTGGACCGTCACGCTGTGTTGCTGGAATGCCTGCAGGAGCTTCGGGACGGCGGTGTCGGCGATCGCCTCGTCGACGAGGATCGTCTCGGCGGTGTTGCACACGCTGGGCCGGCGGGTCTTCGCGTTGATCACGATCTTCTCCGCCATCTCCAGATCGGCCGCGGAGTGGACGTAGACGTGGCAGTTGCCGGTGCCCGTCTCGATCGTGGGGACGGTCGCGTCGCGCACCACCGCGGCGATCAGACCGGCGCCACCGCGCGGGATCACGACGTCGACCAGGCCTCGGGCCTGGATCAGATGCGTGACCGACGAGCGGTCGGCGCTCGGCAGCAGCTGCACGGCATCGGCGGGGATGCCCCGGCTCTCGAGCGAGGCGCGCAGCACCTCGACGAGCGCGGCGTTGGAGCGGGCCGCGGACGACGAGCCGCGCAGCAGCGCGGCGTTGCCGGACTTCAGGGCGAGACCGAATGCGTCGACCGTGACGTTGGGCCGTGCTTCGTAGACCATGCCGACCACGCCGAGCGGGACGCGCACCTGGCGCAGCTCGAGACCGTTCGGCAGCGTCGAGCCGCGGACGACGCCGCCGATCGGGTCGGGCAGTCCGGCCACCTGGCGCAGGCCGGCGGCGATCCCGTCGATCCGGGCGGAGGTCAGGCGCAGCCGGTCGAGGATGGCCTCTTCGGTGCCACCGGCGCGGGCGGCCTCGATGTCCTCCGCGTTCGCGGCGAGGACGGTGTCGGCGGCGGCGAGCAGAGCGTCGGCCGCGGCGTGCAGAGCCGCGTCCTTCTCGATGGTGGTGAGCAACGCGAGACGACGGGAGGCCACGCGGGCGCGACGCGCGGCCTCGTGGACGGCCTCACGGGTGTCCGTGCCGGCGTCGGTCGCAGCTGAGTCGGGGGTCACGGCAGTCATGTATCCAGCCTAGTCGGATCCTCGCGGAAGCCGACAGGCCGTGTGCCGTCAGCGCAGGCCGGTGCCCCGCGCCAGCGCCGTCTCCACCAGGATCGACAGCAGCTCGGCGTACTCCACGCCGGTGGCCTCCCACATCCGCGGGTACATCGAGATGGAGGTGAATCCGGGCATCGTGTTGATCTCGTTGATCACCGGTCCGTCCTCGGTGACGAAGAAGTCGACGCGGGACAGGCCGTGGCAGTCGAGGGCGCGGAACGCCCGGACCGCGAGTTCGCGGATCCGGTCGGAGGTCTCCTCGTCGAGCTTGGCCGGGACGTCGAACTCGCAGACGTCGTCGAGGTACTTCGTGTCGAAGTCGTAGAACGCCTCGTGGTCGTCGGAGGTGTCGGGCATGCGGATCTCGGCGACGACACTCGCGCGGACGTCGCCGTCCGGGAACTCGAGCACGCCGCACTCCACCTCGCGGCCGATGATCGCGGACTCGACGATGACCTTGGGGTCGTGCTGCCGGGCCTTCGCGACGGCGTCGTCGAAGGCGGCCCAGTCGGCCACGCGACTGATGCCGATGGACGATCCGCCGCGGGCGGGCTTGACGAAGACGGGCAGGCCGAGGCGGGTCTTCTGCTCCTCGGTGAGGGTCGCGGTGCCGGGACGCAGGACGATCTGGAAGCCGACGGGCAGGCCTTCGGCCGCGAGCAGTTTCTTGGTGAACTCCTTGTCCATCCCGGCGGCGCTGGCAAGAACCCCGGGACCGACGTACGGGATGTCCGCGAGTTCGAGCAGACCCTGGATGGTGCCGTCCTCGCCGTAGGCGCCGTGCAGGACCGGGAACACCACGTCGACCGAGGCGAGCACCCGGCCGTAGGAGCCCTCGTCGAGGGCGACGATGTCGCCACCGCGGGTCGGATCCGCGGTGAGGACGAGATCGGAGCCGTCGCCGGCGACGACGGGCAGTTCGCGACCGGCCGCGGCGAGGCCGGCCGGGTCCGCGTCGCCGAGGACCCATGCGCCCTCGGGAGTGATGCCGATGGGCACGACCTCGTACTTCTCCGGATCCAGGTTGCGCAGGATGCTCCCTGCCGAGATGCAGGAGACGGAATGTTCGTTGCTGCGACCACCGAAGACGACGGCCACCCGGGTTCGGGGCATACTCACGTGTCGAACCGTACCGGGTGGCGATCTCCGCGTGTCGAGCGAGTCCTACGCGGGTGGGGCCGGACACCCTGCTATGTCTCCGCGGGCTCCGGTCTCCCTCGGTGGAGGGTCGTCTCCTTCAGCGCCGCGTCGAGATCGGCGAGCAGATCCGCGGTGTCCTCGATTCCGCACGACAACCGGACGAATCCCTCCGGCACCGCATCGCCCCATCGTGCGCGACGATCCGCTGTCGTGTGGATACCGCCGAAGCTGGTGGCGGGTGCGACGAGCGTGGCCGCGCGGACGAAGCGGTGCACCTCGTCGCGGCCGGGTAGCCGGAAGGTGACGAGGGGGCCGAAGCGGCTCATCTGGCCGGCCGCCACGGCGTGGGCGGGGTCGCCGGCGAGTCCGGGATAGCGGACGTCCGTGACAGCGGCGTGCTCGAGCAGCATCCCGGCGACGGCGAGCGCGTTGGCGCACTGCCGTTCGAAGCGCAGTCCGGCGGTGCCGAGGCTGCGGTGCGCGAGCCAGGTCTCGAAGGGTCCCAGCACGGTTCCCGACAACAGTCGTTCCCGGTCGATCGCGGGCAGCAGTTCGGGATCCGCGACGGCGATGTATCCGCACAGCAGGTCACTGTGTCCGCTGAGCGATTTCGTCCCGCTGGCCACCACGACGTCGGCGCCGAGATCGAGGGGCAGCTGGCCCAGGGGTGTGGCGGTGGTGTTGTCGACGAGCAGGAGCGCGTCGGAGACGTGGCACGCGGTCGCGATCGCGCGCAGGTCGACGGTGTCGAGGCCTGGATTCGACGGGGTCTCGACCAGTACGACGGAATTGTCGGGAGCGGTCACCAGAACGTCGGTCAGGGTGCCGTCACCGAACTCCGCGACCGACATCTCGACGACCTTCACTCCGTGCGGCGCCAGGAATTCCTGCGCGTACGTGCGCACCTGGTAGTAACCGTCGGAGGGGACGACGACCGTGCCGCCCGGGGCCACGAGGGATCGCAGGGCGACCGTGATCGCCGACATTCCCGAGCCGACGACGCGGGCGGCCGAGGCGTGCTCGAGGTCGGCGAGCGCCGATTCGAGTGCGCGCCAGCCGGGATTCGAGGCCCGCGCATAGGTGTCGACGTCGTCGCGCTCGTCCTCCCCGAGGAGATACGGCGCCGCGAAGACCGGTCCCGCCTGCAGCGGGGAGCCCGGAACACCCTCGTGTGCAACTGCCTTCACACAGCGAGTCGAATCGCCCGTCATGCCACTCATTCCGGCTTGATCCGGCGTCCGAGCAGCTGCCCGATCGCGTCCTGCACCGACATGCCTTCGTGGCACACGCGGTGCACGGCGTCGGTGAGCGGCATCTCGACGTCGTAACTCGCTGCGAGGGCGCGGACCGAGGTGCACGACTTGACCCCTTCGGCCACCTGACCGTGGGTGGCCTCCTGCGCGCTCTCGAGGGACTCACCGCGGCCGAGTCGTTCGCCGAACGAACGGTTGCGGGACAACGGGGACGTACATGTGGCGACAAGATCGCCGACACCGGCGAGACCGGCGAGCGTGGCCGGCTTGGCCCCGAGGGCGGTTCCGAGCCGGGTGATCTCGGCGAGACCGCGGGTGATGATGCTCGCGACGGTGTTCTCACCGAGCCCGACTCCGGCGGCCATGCCGCACGCGAGGGCAATGACGTTCTTGCAGGCGCCGCCGACCTCGCAGCCGATGACGTCGGAGTTCGTGTACGGACGGAAATATTTTGTGGCGCAGGATTTCTGGATCTCCATGGCGCGGGTGGAATCGGGGCACGCGATGACGGTCGCGGCCGGTTGCCCCTCGGCGATCTCACGGGCGAGGTTGGGGCCGGACAGCACGGCGATGCGATTCTGCTCGGCGCCGGTGACCTGACCGATCACCTGACTCATGCGCATCAGGGTGCCGCTCTCGATTCCCTTGGCGAGACTGAGAAGTGTCGCGTCCGGTCCGATATCTGCCTTCCACTCCTCGAGATTGGTACGCAGGGTCTGACTCGGGACGGCGAGGACCACGAAATCGGCGCCCTCGAGGGCCACCCGATGATCGGCCGTCGCCTTCAACGAGTGCGGCAGTTCCACACCGGGTAGATAGTCGGAGTTCTCGTGCCGCTCGGCGATGCCACGCGCCACCTCCTCGCGCCGCGCCCAGATCGTCACGTCCGTTCCGGCGTCGGCCAGCACCTTGGCGTACGCCGTCCCCCACGAACCCGCGCCCAGAACTGCTGCTGTGGTCACGCCATCCTCACTCTCATCCGATGCCCGGCACTCACGCTCGCGATCGGCCCGGAGCGGGCGGTCGCGACCGGTTCGGTCCGGGCGGTCACCACCCACGGTCGCACCCAGTATCGCGCAGGCTCCACCGACACCGCGCCGGGTCGGAGGACGGACCGCACACGACCCGGTCGCACCGGGCGCTCGTGCGGTTCGTCACCTCGCACGACCGTGCGATTCGATACTGATGGCACAATCGGGCAATGCCCGCGACGCACGTGCTCGTTCCCGTCAAGGCCCTCGGCCTGGCGAAATCGCGGCTCTCGCACGTCCTCGCCCCGGCAGCACGGGAATCACTGGTGCTTGCGATGCTGCAGGACACCGTGACGGCGGCGCTGTCCGCCGGAGACGTGACGGTCACCGTCGTCACCGCCGACGAGCGGGTCGCGGCCGCGGCGCTGGACTGCGGCGCGGACGTCCTCCCCGATCCGGTGCGTACCGACTCCCCCGACCCACTGAACTCCGCACTGCTCGCAGCGGCCCGCCGGGCGCGGGAGCACGCACCCGGCGCCGAACTCGTGGCGTTGCAGGCCGACCTTCCGTCCCTGCGGCCCGAGGATTTCGTGCTCGCACGCGAGACTGCGCGGCGGACCGGAACGGCCGTGGTCGTCGACCACACGGCGAGCGGTACGACGGCGTTGCTGCACTGCGTGAGCGGCACCCTGCCGCCACTGTCGTTCGGTCCGGGATCGGCCGGTCGCCACATCGATGCCGGTGCGTACCCGGTACCGGACGCCCTCCCCGGACTGCGACTCGATGTGGACACACCGGACGATCTTGCCGCCGCACTGCAACTCGGCGTCGGACCGGCCACCGCGGCCGTGCTCGACACGGTCGAGTTCCCCCTGTGCCACCCGTGCGACAGCGCTGCAGGGAGCCGTCGCTCTGCAACAATGAACTCGTGACCAACGGCGATTCCCCCGATCCCACGAGTTCCGAGCACGCGGCACCATCCGGTGCCGCACGACCCGCCGGTCGCGTAGCGACCGCCACCAGCGCCCCTCCGGCCGCGACGGGACTGCAGTCGAGGACCGATCACGACAACACACTTCCCGTCGACCGCTATCTCAACCGCGAACAGAGCTGGCTCGATTTCAACGCCCGCGTTCTCGCGCTCGCGGAGGACACCTCGCAGCCGTTGCTCGAACGCGCCAAGTTCCTCGCGATCTTCGCGTCGAATCTCGACGAGTTCTACATGGTGCGGGTCGCCGGGCTGAAACGTCGCGCCGAGACGGGGTTGTCGGTCCGGTCCGCGGACGGACTGACCCCGCGCGCCCAGCTCGCGCTCATCGCGTCGAGCACGCGCGAACTCGCCGGTCGCCACGCGCAGGTCTTCCTCGACTCGGTCATGCCCGCCCTGGCGGCCGAAGGCATCTCGATCATCCGATGGGCGGATCTGACGGAGGACGAACGCCGACGACTGACACAGTATTTCGCCGACCAGGTCTTCCCGGTCCTGACGCCGCTCGCGGTCGATCCCGCACACCCCTTCCCGTACATCAGCGGCCTGTCCCTGAACCTCGCTGTCACGGTCAAGGATTCGCAGTCGTCCGGTGAACACTTCGCGCGCGTGAAGGTGCCCGACAACGTCGATCGGTTCGTCCGGGTCGATCGCGCGGGTTCGTCGCACGGACTGCCGGCCTTCCTCCCGCTCGAGGAGCTGATCGCCGCCCATCTCGACGTGTTGTTCCCGGGCATGGAGATCGTCGAGCACCACGCATTCCGCGTCACCCGCAACGCCGACTTCGAGGTCGAGGAGGACCGCGACGAGGATCTCCTTCAAGCCCTCGAACGCGAACTCGCCCGGCGGCGCTTCGGATCTCCCGTGCGGCTCGAGGTGTCGGACGACATGACCGAGCACATGCTCGACCTCCTGTTGCGCGAACTCGACGTCGATCGGGTGGACGTCGTCCAGTTGCCCGGGCTGCTCGATCTGTCGTCGCTGTGGCAGGTGCACGCCGTCGACCGACCGGATCTGAAGGACGCCCCCTTCGTGCCGGCGACCCATCCCGCCTTCGGCGAGCGAGAGACACCGAAGAGCGTGTTCTCCACCCTGCGCGAGGGCGACATCCTCGTCCACCACCCGTACGACTCGTTCTCCACGAGCGTGCAACGGTTCATCGAGCAGGCCGCCGCCGACAGCCAGGTCCTCGCGATCAAGCAGACGCTGTACCGGACGTCGGGCGACTCCCCCATCGTCAACGCCCTGATCGCCGCTGCCGAAGCGGGCAAGCAGGTCGTCGCGCTCGTGGAGATCAAGGCACGCTTCGACGAGCAGGCCAACATCAAGTGGGCGCGCAAGCTCGAACAGGCCGGTGTCCACGTCGTATACGGACTCGTAGGTCTGAAGACACACTGCAAGACCTGTCTGGTCGTGCGGCGCGAGGGTTCGACGATCCGCCGCTACTGCCACATCGGCACCGGCAACTACAACCCGAAGACCGCGCGTCTCTACGAGGACGTCGGCCTGCTCACGTCGTCACCCGAGATCGGCGCCGACCTCACCGACCTGTTCAACACCCTCACCGGATACTCCCGGAAGGCGCAGTACCGCAATCTGCTCGTCGCACCGCACGGAGTCCGCAAGGGCATCATCGAACGCGTCGAGCGTGAGATCGAGCACCACGCGGCCGGTCGCCCCAGCGGGATCCGGCTCAAGGCCAACGCCCTCGTCGACGAGCAGGTGATCGACGCGCTCTACCGCGCGTCGCGGGCGGGGGTGCGGACCGAGGTGGTCGTGCGCGGGATCTGTGCCCTCAAGCCGGGCGTGCCCGGCCTGAGCGAGAACATCACGGTGCGCTCGATTCTGGGGCGGTTCCTCGAACATTCGCGGTTGTTCCATTTCCGGGGCAGCGACGAGTACTGGATCGGTAGCGCCGACATGATGCACCGGAACCTCGACCGTCGCGTCGAGGTGATGGTGCAGGTGAAGAACACCCGGCTCGCAGCGCAGCTGGACGGCATCTTCGATTCCGCGCTCGACCCGGTCACCCGCTGCTGGATTCTCGAGGGCGACGGCACCTGGACGGCGTCCCCCGAGCCGGGAACCGCTGCCCGCGACCACCAGGTCGAACTCATGCGTAGTCGTGCGTCCTGAGGTGGAGGGAACGTTGACCGAATCACGCGACAAGCCCGTGAAGGCCAACATCTTCGCGGCGGGCGCGGTCCTGTGGCGTCCTGTCGACGAGAACGCTCCGGACGATGTGCAGGTCGCGCTCGTGCATCGCCCGCGCTACAACGACTGGTCCTTTCCGAAGGGCAAGCTCGACGCGGGTGAGACGGCCGTGGTTGCCGCGGTGCGGGAGATCGAGGAGGAGACCGGATTCCGCTCCGCGCTCGGCAGTAGTCTCGGGAAGGTCGTCTACCCCGTTCCGGGTCACCGCAAGCTCAAGCGGGTGGACTACTGGGCTGCGCGGTGCCTCGACGGGCAGTTCGCGCCCAATGACGAGGTTGACGAATTGCGTTGGGTGCCCCCCGAAGAGGCATTCGATCTGTTGTCCTATCCGATGGACCGCAGTGTCCTGCGCCGGTTCCGCCGGGTGCCGCTGGACACGACCATGGCGCTGATCGTGCGGCACGCCAAGGCGGGTAGTCGGAAGAAGTACAAGGGCGACGACCGTTACCGGCCCCTCGATGCGTCCGGACGGGCACAGGCCGAGGCGCTCGTTCCGCAGTTGACGGCGTTCGGCGGCGACAGCGTGGTGTCCGCCGACCGCACGCGGTGCATCGCGACGGTCGAACCCTTCGCCTCCCGGCACGGGCTCGAGATCGCCATCGAGCCGGCCCTGTCGGAGGAGGAGTACCGCGCCGATCCGGACCGCGGCCGCAAGCGGGCGCTGGAGATCGCGTCCGGTCCCGGCACTCCCGTGATTTCCAGTCAGGGCAGGGTGATCCCGCCGCTCCTGGAGTGGTGGGCCGAGCGCGACGGTCTCGTGCTGCCTCCGGCGCGGAACCGGAAGGCGAGCATGTGGGTGTTGTCGCTGCGCGGCGATCGTCTCGTCGCGGCCGACCACATCGACAGCCCTCTTCCCACGGGCCGTCCACCGGCGGACGACGAGAGCATCTGACCGAGTACACACGACGGCGGCCACCGGATGTCCGGCGGCCGCCGTCGTCTCACCTGTGCGGCTCGCACGTGTGCGAGCCGCATCGCGGGTGGGTGTTACTTCTTGGTGCTCTTGCGGGCCGTGGTCTTCTTGGCCGGGCTCTTCTTCGCCGCGGTGGTCTTCTTCGCCGCGGTCGACTTGGTGGCGGCGGTCTTCTTCGCCGGAGTCGACTTGGCCGCCGTGGTCTTCTTCGCCGCGGTGGTCTTCTTCGCCGCGGTCGACTTGGTGGCGGCGGTCTTCTTCGCCGGAGTCGACTTGGCCGCCGTGGTCTTCTTCGCCGCGGTGGTCTTCTTCGCCGGAGTCGACTTGGTGGCGGTGGTCTTCTTCGCCGCGGTGGTCTTCTTCGCCGCGGTGGTCTTCTTCGCCGCGGTCGACTTGGTCGCCGTGGTCTTCTTCGCCGCCGTGGTCTTCTTCGCCGCCTTCTTCGCTGCCGCGGTTTTCTTGGCCGCTGCAGCTGCACCGCGCTTCACGGCCGGACCCGAAGCCGGGAGCTTCTGGGTGCCCGCGATGATGTTCTTGAAGGACTGGCCGGGACGGAAGGCCGGCACCGAGGTCGGCTTGACCTTGACCGTCTCACCCGTGCGCGGGTTCCGCGCGACACGCGCGGCCCGACGACGCTTCTCGAAGACACCGAATCCGGTGATGGTGACGCTCTTACCGTCGTGCACGGCGCGAACGATCGCGTCCACGATGTGCTCGACGGCCGCGGTGGCGGTGCGCCTGTCCGAACCGAGTTTCTCGGTCAGAACGTCGATCAGTTCTGCCTTGTTCATTGATTTCCTCCGCACATACACGGTCCACCGTCAGACCGACTCCAGTCCACGGTAGACCCGCAAACGGGCAAGAGTCTATGTGCCACGCGGATTCTCATGCAAATAACCTCCGGGCCCGGCCCGACGGGAGCGTCGGACCGGACCCGGAGAAGGCGCGTTCGGGGGTGTTTTCAGGGCGCCGGAAGGGTACTCGGTTTCCATGACGGCCTTGACTTTTCGTACTCGGAAATCGCGTCTACCTGGCGCAATGTCAATCCGATGTCGTCGAGACCCTCCAGCAGACGCCACCGCGTGTAGTCGTCAATGGTGAACGGCACCACGGTGGTTCCGGCGGTCACCGTCCGGTTCTCGAGATCCACTTCCAGTTCGAGTCCGGGCTGCTGCTCGATGAGCTTCCACAGCAGTTCGACGTCGTCCTGCGAGACCTGAGCGGCGAGCAGACCGGCCTTTCCGGCGTTGCCCCGGAAGATGTCGGCGAAGCGGGACGAGATCACGACCCGGAATCCGTAATCCGACAACGCCCACACGGCATGCTCACGCGAGGAGCCGGTGCCGAAATCCGGTCCGGCGACGAGAACGCTGCCGCGGTCGAAGGGCGGGGTGTTGAGGACGAAGGACGGGTCGTTGCGCCATGCGGCGAACAGACCGTCCTCGAATCCCGTACGGGTGACGCGCTTCAGGTACACGGCCGGGATGATCTGATCCGTGTCGACATTGGAGCGGCGCAGCGGGACGCCGATGCCCCTGTGGGTGGTGAAGGCTTCCATCGAAAATTCTCCTCGTCGGTCCTGTGGTCTAGTCCAGATCCGCGGGTGCGGAAAGCGTTCCCCGCACCGCGGTTGCGGCGGCCACGGCCGGCGAGACGAGATGCGTCCGTCCGCCCTTGCCCTGCCGTCCTTCGAAATTCCGGTTCGAGGTCGACGCGGAACGCTCGCCCGGCGCCAACTGGTCGGGGTTCATGCCCAGGCACATCGAGCACCCGGCCTGACGCCACTCGGCCCCTGCGGCGGTGAAGATCTCGCCGAGACCCTCCTCCTCCGCCTGCGCGCGCACCCGCATCGAACCCGGCACGACGAGCATCCGGACGCCGTCGGCGACCTTGCGGCCCTGCAGGACATCCGCCACGGCACGCAGATCCTCGATGCGGCCGTTGGTGCACGAGCCGACGAAGACGGTGTCGATCTTCACGTCGCGCAGCGGCATGCCCGGTTCGAGATCCATGTAGCGCAACGCCTTTTCCGCTGCAGACCGCTCGGTTTCGTCGGCGATCTCCTCGGGTACCGGAACGCTGGACCCGAGCGCAGCGCCCTGGCCCGGGTTGGTGCCCCACGTGACGAAGGGGGTCAGAGCGCTGCCGTCGATGTGGACCTCGGCGTCGAAAACCGCGTCGTCGTCGGTCTTCAGCTGCTCCCACGCCTCCACGGCAGCATCCCAGTCGGCGCCCTTCGGGGCGTGCGGGCGGCCCTTGATGAACTCGTAGGTGGTCTCGTCGGGGGCGATCATGCCGGCGCGGGCGCCCGCCTCGATCGACATGTTGCAGATGGTCATCCGCGCTTCCATCGACAGTGCGCGGATCGCCTCGCCGCGGTACTCGAGGACGTAGCCCTGTCCGCCGCCGGTGCCGATCTTCGCGATGATCGCGAGGATGAGGTCCTTGCTCGTCACTCCCGGCGCGAGGGTGCCGCCGACGTTGATGGCCATCGTCTTGAACGGCCGCAGCGACAACGTCTGTGTCGCCATGACGTGTTCGACCTCACTGGTGCCGATGCCCATCGCCAGTGCGCCGAAGGCGCCGTGGGTGGAGGTGTGGCTGTCGCCGCACACCACCGTCATGCCGGGCTGCGTGAGACCGAGCTGCGGGCCGACCACGTGGACGATGCCCTGATCGAGGTCGCCCATGGGGTGCAGACGGACACCGAACTCCTCGCAGTTGCGGCGCAGGGTCTCGACCTGTGTGCGCGAGACCGGGTCGGCGATCGGCTTGTCGATGTCCACCGTGGGGACGTTGTGGTCCTCGGTGGCGATCGTGAGGTCGGGACGCCGCAGCGGGCGTCCTGCCAGCCGCAGACCGTCGAAGGCCTGCGGGCTGGTCACCTCGTGTACGAGATGCAGGTCGATGTAGATCAGGTCCGGCTGTCGCGCCGATCCCTCTCCTTCACCGCGCACGACCACGTGCTGGTCCCACACCTTTTCCGCCAGAGTCTTTCCAGCCATCTTCTCCACCTTGTCGTACGTGACGAACGCGGGATCCCGGGGGCTGTCCGGCCGCGTATGGTGTCGTCCCCACCGTTCTCGGCATGCGATATGCTTCCCATTATGCGAGACGGAGGTATCGACCTATGAGACAGCATAGCGGGATCGGAGTGCTGGACAAAGCGATGACAGTCCTCCATGCGGTTGCCGAACAGCCGTGCAACCTCAACGAGTTGTGCGCGCGGACCGGCCTGCCCCGTGCCACGGCGCACCGTCTCGCCGTGGGCCTCGAGGTCCACCGCCTCCTCATGCGCGACAGCGACGGACAGTGGCGTCCCGGCCCCGGACTGGCCGAATTGTCCGCGGGCGCAGGCGACACGCTCGTCGAGGCCGCCTCGCTCGTCCTCCCCCGTCTGCGCGAGATCACCGGCGAGAGCGTGCAGTTGTACCGCCGCGAGGGCACCCAGCGGGTCTGCGTCGCCGCTCTCGAACCGCCGACCGGTCTGCGCGACACGGTCCTCGTCGGCGCACGCCTTCCGATGACGGCCGGCTCCGGCGCGAAAGTTCTGCTCGCGTGGGCCGATACGGCGACCCAGCGCGCCATCCTCCCCGACGCGGCCTTCGGTGAACGCGTGCTCGTCGAGGTCCGCCGCCGCGGCTGGGCGCAGAGCGCCGCCGAACGCGAACCCGGTGTGGCGTCGGTCGCCGCACCCGTGCGCGACAGCAGCGGTGGCGTGATCGCCGCGATCTCCGTATCGGGCCCCATCGACCGCATGGGCCGCCGACCGGGCGCCCGCTGGGCCGCCGACCTCCTCGCCGCCGCAGAAGCGCTCCAGAAGCGTCTCTGAGGCCGACCGCATGCCCGTGTCCCTCCCGGGTGGAGCCCAGGAGGGACACGGGCGGGGCGGGAGGAAGACAGCCGTGCGGCCCCACGCTCTGCCAGAGTGCTTCGCATGGGAACCAACCGCCGCGCAGGCATCACGATGACGGAGTCGGAGATCGACGAGTTCCTCCACCGCAGCCGGGTCGCGAACCTGGCGACCCTCGGACCGACGGGCACCCCGCACCTCGTCGCCATGTGGTACGCGGTGCTCGACGGGGAGATCTGGTTCGAGACGAAGGCGAAATCGCAGAAGGTCGTCAACCTCCGGCGCGACGATCGCGTGACCGTCCTCGTCGAGGCCGGCGACACCTACGACCAGTTGCGTGGCGTCTCGATCGAGGGGCGGGCGGAGATCGTGGACGACCACGACCGCCTGTTCGAGGTCTGCCGCGACGTATGGGAGCGGTACACCGCCCCGTACACGGAGGAGGCGCGCCCCGCGGTGGAGCAGATGATGCACAAACGGGTGGCCGTCCGTGTGGTGCCCGCGCGGGTGCGTTCGTGGGATCACTGCAAGCTCGGGATGCCTGCCATGGAGATCGGCGGCACGACGGCCGCCAATCTTCCGTCCGCCGCGCACTGACCGCCCATACGCGAAAGGCTCTCCGATCGATGATCGGAGAGCCTTCGTGGTTGTACCCCCGATGGGATTCGAACCCACGCTACCGCCGTGAGAGGGCGGCGTCCTAGGCCGCTAGACGACGGGGGCCTATGGAACTTTCCGAGGAATCGACGAGCCGACGCCTCCGAGAGAAGAACACCCACCGACCCGGAGATCGGTGGGTAGTCCGTTGTACCCCCGATGGGATTCGAACCCACGCTACCGCCGTGAGAGGGCGGCGTCCTAGGCCGCTAGACGACGGGGGCCTATGGAACTTCTTCTCTTCGCTTCCCGAAGGAAGCTCAGCCAGCATAGCTGGCTGAGACGTTGCGGGCAAACCGCCGCGTCTCAGCTGGGGTACCAGGACTCGAACCTAGAATGGCTGAACCAGAATCAGCTGTGTTGCCAATTACACCATACCCCAATGGTTTGTTCCTTCGGCCTGCCCTGCGGGCGTTGTGGCCTCCGTTCCGAACCGAGAAGAAGATTAGCACCAACCCCGCCACCAACTACAAATCGGCTGGTCAGAGGAGTGCAATCGAGCTCAGGACGAACTCGGTGGCATGAAATCGAGCCCGGAGGGAGTTCGGCCCGTCGCCGGCGGGTGCCGACGACGGGCCGAGAGCGACCATGCAGGGGTCAGGCGATGCGCGCCCGCCCGGCACGCAGTCGTGCAAGGGTGCGCTCACGGCCGAGCAGTTCCATCGACTCGTAGAGCGGCGGGCTGACGTGCGAGCCCGTCACCGCGACCCGCACGGGAGCGAAGGCCTTCCTCGGCTTCAGTTCGAGCCCCTCGATCAGTGCGCTCTTGAGCGCCTCCTCGATCGCCGGCGTGGTCCACTCGGTCAGGCCCTCGAGGGCGGCGACGGAGGCGTCGAGCACGGGCGCGGCATCCTCCTTGAGATTCTTCGCCGCTGAGACCTCGTCGAGCGTGAAGTCGGCGTCGTCGACGAACAGGAACTTCAGCAGGTCCCACGCGTCCCCGAGAACGACGATACGGGTCTGTACGAGGTCGGCGGCCGTCCGGAAGAGCGCGTCGTCGACGTCGGCCCCGATCCGGCCGTGCTCGACGAGGTACGCCTTCAGCCGGGTCGCGAACTCCTCCGGCTCGAGCAGGCGGATGTGCTCGGCGTTGATGGCGTCGGCCTTCTTCTGGTCGAACCGGGCGGGGTTCGAGTTGACCTTGGAGATCTCGAAGGCCGCGACCATCTCGTCGAGGGAGAACACGTCGCGGTCGTCGGCGAGACCCCAGCCGAGCAGAGCGAGGTAGTTGAGCAGGCCCTCAGGGATGAACCCGCGATCGCGGTGCAGGAAGAGGTTGGACTCCGGGTCGCGCTTGGAGAGCTTCTTGTTGCCCTGCCCCATCACGAACGGCAGGTGGCCGAACTCGGGCGTGAAATCGGTGACGCCGATGCGCTGCAGCGCCGCGTACAGCGCAAGCTGACGCGGGGTGGACGACAGCAGGTCCTCGCCGCGCAGGACGTGTGTGATCTTCATCAGCGCGTCGTCGACGGGATTGACGAGCGTGTAGAGCGGGATGCCGTTGCCGCGGGTCAGCGCGAAGTCGGGCACCGAGCCCGCCTTGAAAGTGGTCTCGCCGCGGACCAGGTCGTTCCACGTGAGGTCCTCTTCGGGCATGCGCAGTCGCACGACCGGCTTGCGCCCCTCGTCGAGGAATGCCTGCCGCTGCTCCGGGGTGAGGTCGCGGTCGAAGTTGTCGTAGCCGAGCTTCGGGTCGCGGCCGGCGGCCTTGTGCCGCTCCTCGACCTCTTCCGGCGTCGAGAACGACTCGTAGGCCTCACCGGAGTCGACGAGCTTCTGCACGATCTCGAGGTGAAGGTCGCGTCGCTGCGACTGCCGGTACGGCTCGTACGGTCCGCCGACCTCCGGACCCTCGTCCCATTCGAGACCAAGCCACCGGAGGGCGTCGAGGATCGCCTGGTACGACTCCTCGGTGTCGCGTGCGGCGTCGGTGTCTTCGATGCGGAACACGAAGGTGCCGCCGTGATGACGCGCGAAAGCCCAATTGAACAGGGCGGTGCGCACCAGACCCACATGCGGGGTTCCGGTCGGTGACGGGCAGAAACGTACGCGTACTTCGCTGGTGGTCATGACTCGCTCAGGGTTGAGGATCGACGGGAGACCTTCCCAGGCTATCCGCCCCGCAGCGAGCTCCGGTCAGGATCCCTTGGCGACGACCGGATTCGTGAGCGTTCCGATGCCCTCGACGGTGATCGAGACTGTGTTGCCCGGCTCGATCGGTCCGACACCTTCGGGAGTGCCGGTGAGGATGACGTCGCCCGGCAGCAGGGTCATGACACCGGAGATCCATTCGATGAGCTTCGGGATGTCGTGCACCATCTTCGAGGTGCGGCTGCGTTGGCGGATCTGCCCGTCGACCTCCGCCGAGATCTCGAGATCGGAAGGGTCGATGTCGGTTTCGATCCACGGACCGAGCGGGCAGAAGGTGTCGTGGCCCTTGGCTCGGCCCCACTGGCCGTCCTTGCGCTGATGGTCGCGCGCGGACACGTCGTTGGCGATCGTGTAGCCGAGGATCGCCTCCCGGGCCTTCGCGGCGGGGACGTCCTTGCAGGGACGCCCGATGACCACGGCGAGTTCGGCCTCGTGATGGACGAGCGAGGTGGTGGGCGGAATCACGATGGGCGCGCCCGGGCCCACGATCGACGTGTTGGGCTTGAGGAAGATCATCGGCTCGTCGGGGACCTCGTTGCCCGACTCGGCGGCGTGGGCGGCGTAGTTGCGACCGACCGCGATCACCTTGGTGGCGAGGATCGGGGCGAGAATCCGCACGTCGGCGAGGGGCCAACTCCGGCCCGTGAAGGTGGGGTTCCCGAAAGGATGCTCGGCGATCTCCTTCGCCGTCGCGGACTTCCCCTCCCCTTCGATGCTCACGAACGCGACACCATCCGGGCTGGCAATTCGACCAAGGCGCATGTCCGGAGTCTAACGGTGCGCGCACACTGCGATCGACGCCCGGGTGCCGCGGGTATAGAGTCCGACCAAGATTTCATATAACGGTACAACTTTCTCAGATAGTGGGACTCATGGACACTCCGGACATCGGTCGGCGCCGATGGCTGATCCTGGCCCTCGGCGTCCTCGCCCAGGCCTCCCAGGCCACCGTCATCAACGGCGTCGCCTTCCTCATCCCAACCCTGAACCAGGAGGGTGGCTTCACCCTCGCCCAGGCCGGAACCCTCGCCGGCGCACCGATCCTCGGCGGCGTGTTCACGCTCGTCGTGTGGGGCGCGATCGCCGACCGGTTCGGCGAACGTCTCGCGCTGGCCGCCGGACTCGGGATCGCGGCCGTCTCGATGGGACTCGCGAGCGCGACCACCTCACTGGACCTGTCCCGCACCACCTCCGCAGCACTGCTCGGCCTATTGCTGATGTGTGCGGGAGCCGGCGCCGTGAGCGCCAATTCGGCGAGCGGTCGCGTGGTGGTCGGATGGTTCCCGCCGCACCAGCGCGGCCTCGCGATGGGCATCCGGCAGATGTCGGTGCCGCTGGGTGTCGCCGCGGGCGCACTCGTCATCCCCACTCTCGCGGGCGACCACGGGATCGCCTGGGCGCTCTCGTTTCCCATGCTCGCGTGCGGGCTCGCAGCCGTCGTCTGCGCGGTCGGCGTGGTGGATCCGCCCCGACCCGGACGGGTGGAGGCCGAGCGCGCAGGCGTGCTCGGCAATCCCTACCGGAGTTCCATGTCCCTCACGCGGATCCATCTCGCGTCGATCCTGCTCGTCGTTCCGCAGTACGTCGTGTGGACCTACGCCCTGGTCTGGCTCATCGCCGACCGCGGCTGGGACGAGGTCGGCGCCGGTCTCGTCATCACCGCCGCCCAGATCCTCGGCGCCCTCGGACGTGTCGTCACCGGGGCCTGGTCCGATCGGGTGGGCAGCAGGCTGGGACCGATGCGCCTCGTCGCCGCATCGGTCGTCGTGTCGATGGTCGCGCTCTCCGTCACGGCGTGGACGGATTCGGCGATCGCGGTGGGCGTCCTGCTCGTCGCGTCGATCCTGACCTCGGCGCCGAACGGGTTGGCATTCACTGCCGTCGCGGAGATCGCCGGCCCGTTCTGGGGCGGCCGCGCACTCGGGATCCAGAACACCGGGCAGTTCGTGTTCGCCGCGGCCGTCGGACCGGTCTTCGGTGGGCTCATCGCCGCGGTCGGATTCCCCGCGGCCTTCGCCCTGTCCGCCATCGCTCCCGCAGCGGCGGTCCCGGTGATACCGAAGGACTGATACGCGAAACGCGCGTGGCGCCGGACGGGACGTACCCGCCGGCGCCACGCGCGTTTGTGCCGAAGAACTCGGTGCCCGGAGAGAATCCGCGCTCAGAGATCAAAGAGAAGCAGCGATCCGATCGCCGATCTCGGTGGTCACGATCGGACCGGGACCACGATTCGCGAGGTCGGCCTCGACGGCCCGCTCGACGCGTGCAGCATCCTCCTCGCGCCCGAGATGGCGCAGCAGCAAGGCGGTGGACAGGATCGCCGCGGTGGGATCGGCGATGCCCTTGCCGGCGATGTCCGGTGCCGAGCCGTGGACCGGTTCGAACATCGACGGGTTGGTGCCCGAGGCGTCGATGTTGCCGCTCGCGGCAAGGCCGATACCGCCGGTTACGGCGCCGGCGAGGTCGGTGATGATGTCGCCGAACAGGTTGTCGGTGACGATGACGTCGAAGCGCGACGGGTCGTCGACCATGTAGATGGTCGCGGCGTCGATGTGACAGTAGGCCGTGGTGACCTCAGGGAACTCCTTGCCGACGGTCTCGACGGCGCGGGTCCAGATGGCGCCGGCGTTCGACAGCACGTTCGTCTTGTGGATGAGCGTGACGTGCTTGCGGCGGGTCTGCGCGAGCTCGAAGGCGTAGCGGACCACGCGCTCGGCTCCGAACCAGGTGTTCACCGAGACCTCGGTGGCGATCTCGTGCGGGGTGCCGACGCGGATCGCTCCCCCGTTGCCGGTGTACGGGCCCTCGGTGCCCTCGCGGACGACGACGAAGTCGATCTCGTGGTCGGCGGCGAGCGGCGACTTCGAGCCCGGGTACAGGCGCGACGGCCGCAGGTTGACGTGGTGGTCGAGTGCGAACCGCATGTTCAGGAGGAGACCGCGTTCGAGGATGCCCGGCGTGACCGACGGATCGCCGATGGCACCGAGGAGGATCGCGTCGTGCTCGCGGATCGCGGCGAGATCGGCATCGGGCAGGAGTTCGCCGGTCGCGTTGTACCGGCGGGCACCGAGGTCGTACTCGGTCGTCTCGAGATCCGGGACGAGGGCGCGGAGCACCTTGAGAGCTTCCGCCGTGACCTCGACACCGATGCCGTCACCTGGGATGACCGCAAGTTTCATGAGCACTACTCACTTCCTGTGCGACGGTGGCCGCGACCGTGCAGACGGTCGCGGCCACCGGATGATGGAGAACCGAAGGATCAGGACAGGTCGACCTGGGCGACGCGCGCGTCGAGCGCCTCGGTGATCTGTCCGACCTCGGCGTCGCCGACGACGCGGTCGACACGGAGGATCACGGTGGCGCCGGGGCCCTCCGCGTCCTGGCTCAGCGCCGCGGCCTGGATGTCGATGCTCGCGTTGCCGAGCACGGTGCCCAGCGTTCCGAGGACACCCGGACGGTCCTGGTAGTGGACGATCAGGTTGTGGCCCTCGGCGCGGAGGTCGAAGCTGCGGCTGTTGATGTTGACGATCTTCTCGACCTGCTGCAGGCCGGTGAGCGCACCCGCGACGGACGTGACGTGTCCGTCCGGCGCCACGGCGCGGACCTCGACGGCGCTGCGGTGCGTGGTGGCCTCGCTGACCTTCTCGACCTCGACCGTCACGCCGCGCTGCTCCGCGAGCTTGGGGGCGTTGACGAAGGTGACGGGCTCGTCGCTGCTCGCCGAGAACAGGCCGCGGAGGGCGGCCAGGCCGAGAATGTCGGTGTTCTCGGCCGAGAGCTCACCGCTGACGACGACCTGCACGTTCTGCACGGCCTCGGGCGAGAGGGTGCCGGCGAGCAGACCGAGCTTGCGAACGAGCTCGAGCCACGGCGCGACCTCCTCGCCCACGGGGCCACCGGAGACGTTGACGGCATCGGGCACGAACTCGCCGGCGAGGGCGAGCAGCACGCTCTTGGCAACGTCGGTACCGGCGCGGTCCTGGGCCTCGGCGGTGGATGCACCGAGGTGCGGGGTGACGACGACGTTGTCGAGGTCGAACAGCTTCGAATCGGTGCACGGCTCGGTCTCGAAGACGTCGAGGCCGGCAGCGCGGACCTTGCCTTCGACGAGCGCGTCGTACAGCGCGTCCTCGTCGATCAGGCCACCGCGGGCGGCGTTGACGATGATGACGCCGTCCTTGGCCTTGGACAGACGCTCGGCGTTGATCAGGCCGGCGGTCTCCTTGGTCTTGGGCAGGTGCACCGAGATGAAGTCGGCGCGGGCGACCAGCTCGTCGATGTCGACGAGCTCGATGCCGAGCTGTGCGGCGCGGGCGGCCGGCAAGTAGGGGTCGTACGCGATGACGTGGGTTTCGAACGCCGCGAGACGCTGGGCGAACAGCTGGCCGATGCGGCCGAGGCCGACGACGCCGACCGTCTTGCCGAGGATTTCGGTGCCGTTGAAGCTCGACCGCTTCCAGGTGCGCTCACGCAGGGTGCGGTCGGCGGCGGGAACCTGCCGCGCCGCGGACATGAGGAGCGCGACCGCGTGCTCGGCGGCGGAGTGGATGTTGGAGGTGGGCGCGTTGACGACCATCACACCGCGCTCGGTGGCAGCAGCGATGTCGACGTTGTCGAGGCCGACACCGGCGCGACCGACGATCTTGAGGTTGGGCGCCGCAGCGAGCACCTCGGCGTCGACGGTGGTCGCGGAGCGGACCAGCAGCGCCTGGGCCTCGGGCACGGCCGCGAGCAGGGCGGGGCGGTCGGGGCCGTCGACCCAGCGCACCTCGACACCGTCACCGAGCGCATCGACGGTCGACTGCGCAAGCTTGTCGGCGATCAGGACTACTGGACGGCCATTCTGGCTCACGTGCGGACTCCCTGTGTCGTGAATGTGTGAGTGGTCGACGGCGCTCGCGCCCGACAGCATGCGTGGGCACCCGCGACCGCCCACAGTTTAGTGCCCCGGCCCCTCCCACGGGGCCACCGGGACCGGGATCACGGTGGTGCGGGCCGATCCTTCCGCGGGGGCGGGACGATGTCCTGCGGGGGTGCGTCGAGCACACTGCGCTCGATGCCGGGCTGGTTCCGGTGCCGGAAGGCCACCACGGCAGTGCGGACGGTCGGATGGAATCGACCGGCCCCGAAGCGATTCCCCGATTGCATCCGGTGCAACTTGTCCTTGACCGGCCCCTTCATCGCGGCGAAGGCGAGCCGTATCCCCCTGTGGGCGAGGTAGTCGTCGAGACGTTCGATCTCCTCGACGGCGCTGATATCTAGATCCGTGATCGGTTCGGCCGCGAGTACCACCCACTCGATACGGTCCTCGCGTTCGCGGACGAGTTCACGGACGAACTTCGTGAGGATCACACCGTTCGCGAAGAACAGCGGAGCGTCGAATCGCACGAGCACGAGACCCGGGATGCGGTGGCCCTCGGGATGCCGCTCCCGGTCGTGATATCCGGCGATGTTCTCGAGTTCGACGAGTTCGGTCCGGTGGGGTTGCCAGGCACGCACGATCACGACCGCCAACGACAATGCGATCGCGACGAGTACACCCCTCAACACACCGGCGAGACCGACCGCCACGAATGCGGCGAAGGACAAACAGAATTCGATCTTGTTGACCCGCCACAGGCGACCGAGCCCCTTCGCATCGACGAGCGCACTCGCCGCGGCGATCACGACGGCAGCGAGCGCGGCCTGCGGCAGGTACGCCGTCGCCCCCGGCGCGGCGAGCAGGAAGATCGCGACCGTCACCGCTCCGAAGGCACCCGCGAGCTGGGTACGCGCTCCGGCCTGTTCGAGGACGGGAGTGCGACTGCCGCTGCCGCAGATGGGGAATCCGCCCGTCGCACCGGCTGCGATGTTCACCACACCGAGGGCGCGCATCTCGGAACTGCCGTCCACGTCCTCGCCCCGTCGGAGCGCGAACGAGCGCGACAGCACCGCGGTGTCGGCGAACGCGATGACGGCGACCGCGACCGCGGGTGCGAGCAGTTCGATCACGTCTCCCCGTTCGATACCGCCCAGAACGGGCGCGGGGATCCCGGAGGGCAGCGCCCCCACCATCTCCACCCGATCGGTGAGCCCGAACACCTCGACCGCCGCGGAGGCGGCGACCACCGCGACGAGCACCGCGGGTATGCGGGGAACGACCTTCTGCAGCACGAGGATCACAGCGAGGGTGCCGGCGCCGAGGAGAAGTCCGACCGGTTCGACACCGTCCTCGAAGACGTCGTCGACGACGTCGAGAACCTCGGCGACGACACCGGATTCGTCGGCCGAGGTGCCCAGCAGGAGCGGGAGCTGCCCGACGATGACGATGATCGCGATCGCGTTGAGGAAACCGACCCGGATCGGTGTGGAGAGCAGATAGGTCAGGAATCCGAAGCGGAGTATCCCCCCGACGAGGAGGATCGCCCCGACGAGGAGGGCGAGCACACCGGCGAGGGCGACCGCACGCTGCGGGTCACCGTCGGCGGCGAGCGGGATCACCGCGGCCGCGATGAGCGGGGCGAGCGCGGAATCCGGTCCGAGCACGAGGATCCGGGACGGACCGACCACCGCGTACACGAGCATCGGCACCACTGTCGCGTAGAGACCGGTGTAGGGCGGCAGTCCCGCCGCCTGGGCATATCCCATGCCGGTGGGGACGAGCAGGGCGCTGAGCGCGAGACCCGCCGTGACGTCGCCCCGCAGCCACCCCCGCCGGTAGGACCGTGCGGTGGCGACACCCGGGAGCCGCCCGAACGCGGCGAGGAGCCACATCAGCCAAGTATCCTCCGCGGCCTCGGCCCGTGGCTGCGACATCGCTCACGCGCACCGACGACGGCGGCCCGGCACCCCGTAGGGGTACCGGGCCGCCGTGACCGGATCAGGTGGCTGTCACGCCGTCTCGGTGATGGGGCGATCGACCCAGCTCATCAGGTCGCGCAGCTGCTTGCCGACAACCTCGATGCCGTGCTCGGCGTTCTGCTTGCGCAGACCTTCGAGCTCCTTGTTTCCGCCCTCGACGTTGGCGACGAGACGCTTGACGAAGGTGCCGTCCTGGATGTCCTTCAGGATCTCCTTCATGCGCTCCTTGGTGCCGGCGTCGATGACGCGCGGGCCGGAGAGGTAGCCGCCGAACTCCGCGGTGTCGGACACCGAGTAGTTCATGCGGGCGATGCCACCCTCGTACATGAGGTCGACGATGAGCTTGAGCTCGTGGAGAACCTCGAAGTAGGCCATCTCGGGGGCGTAGCCCGCCTCGACCATGACGTCGAAGCCGGTCTTGACGAGCTCCTCGGTGCCACCGCAGAGCACGGCCTGCTCGCCGAAGAGGTCGGTCTCGGTCTCTTCCTTGAAGGTGGTCTTGATGACGCCGGCCCGGGTGCCGCCGATGCCCTTGGCGTAGGACAGCGCGAGCGCCTGGCCCTCACCCTTGGGGTCCTGATGGACGGCGATGAGCGCGGGAACGCCCTTGCCGTCGACGAACTGACGACGCACGAGGTGGCCGGGGCCCTTGGGGGCGACCATCGCGACGGTCACGTTCTCCGGAGCGGTGATGAGACCGAAGTGGATGTTGAGGCCGTGGCCGAAGAACAGCGCGTCGCCGTCCTTCAGGTTGGGCTCGATGTCGTTGGTGAAGATCGACGCCTGGGCGGTGTCGGGCGCGAGGATCATGATGACGTCGGCCCACTCGGAGACCTCGGCGGGGGTGCCGACGGTGAGACCGGCTTCCTCGGCCTTGGCCCGCGACTTCGAGCCCTCCTTCAGACCGATGCGAACGTCGACGCCCGAGTCGCGCAGGCTCAGCGAGTGCGCGTGTCCCTGACTGCCGTAGCCGATGACGGCGACCTTACGACCCTGGATGATCGACAGGTCGGCATCGTCGTCGTAGAACATCTCGACTGCCACAGTGATTACCTCTTTCAGCAAGTATGGGTGTGTTAAGGCTAACGGGTAGCCGTGATGGACTTCGGACCGCGTCCGACGGCGACGACACCGGACTGGACGATCTCGCGGATTCCGTACGGTTCGAGCATGCGCAACAGCGCGTCGAGCTTGGACCGCGTACCGGTCGCCTCGATGGTCAGCGACTCGGGCGAGACGTCGATCACCTTGGCGCGGAACAGATTCACCGTCTCGATGACCTGGGTGCGTACACTCGCGTCGGCGCGCACCTTGATGAGCACGAGTTCGCGGGCGACGGACGCCTCGTCCTCCTGCTCGACGATCTTGATGACGTTGACGAGCTTGTTGAGCTGCTTGGTGACCTGCTCGAGCGGGAACTCGTCGACGGTCACCACGATCGTCATCCGCGAGATGTCGGGCACCTCGGTGCCACCGACGGCAAGGGATTCGATGTTGAAGCCGCGTCGCGAGAACAGCGATGCGACTCGGGCGAGCACGCCCGGCTTGTCCTCGACGAGAACACTGAGGGTGTGACTCGTGCTCACTTGGTCTCCTCCTGGGCCGCAGCGTTCTCGCTGCGGGTTTCGAGCGCGTCGATGGTCTCGTGGATGACGGCGGGATCGTCGGCAGCGGCGTCGTCGTCGAACAGCGGCCGGATGTCGCGAGCCGCCATGATCTCGTCGTTGCTCGTGCCGGCGGCGACCATCGGCCACACCTGCGCGTCCTTGCCGACGATGAAGTCGATCACGACGGGACGATCGTTGACCTCCTGCGCCCGGCGGATCGCAGGCTCGACGTCTTCCTCGCGCTCGACGCGGATGCCCACGCAGCCGAGGGCCTCGGCGAGCTTGACGAAGTCGGGGATGCGTAGCGAGTGCGTCGCCAGGTCGGTGTTCGAGTATCGCTCCTCGTAGAAGAGGGTCTGCCACTGCCGGACCATGCCGAGATTGCCGTTGTTGATGAGCGCGACCTTGATCGGCACACCCTCGACGGCGCACGTCGCGAGTTCCTGGTTGGTCATCTGGAAGCAGCCGTCGCCGTCGATGGCCCACACCTCGGTGTCGGGGCAACCCATCTTGGCGCCCATCGCGGCGGGCACCGCGTAGCCCATGGTGCCGAGACCACCGGAGTTGAGCCAGGTGCGCGGCTTCTCGTAGTCGACGAACTGCGCCGCCCACATCTGGTGCTGACCGACGCCTGCGCAGTAGATCGCGTCGGGACCGGCGAGCTTACCGACGGCCTGGATGACGTACTGCGGCGACAGGGTGTCGTCGGTGGGACGGTCGTAGCTCAGCGGGTAGGTGCGACGGATGTCGTCGAGGTAGGCCCACCATGCCGTGTAGTCGAGCTTCGTGCCGGTCGCCAGGTCGGCGCGGATCGCCTCGAGCAGTTCGACGATGACCTCCTTGCAGTCACCGACGATCGGCACGTCGGCGTGCCGGTTCTTGCCGATCTCCGCCGGGTCGATGTCGGCGTGGATGACCTTGGCGTCGGGCGCGAAGGAGTCCAGCTGACCGGTGACGCGGTCGTCGAAGCGGGCACCGAGGGTGATGAGCAGGTCACTCTTCTGCAGTGCGGCCACCGCGGCGACGTTGCCGTGCATGCCGGGCATGCCGCAGTGCAGGTTGTGACTGTCGGGGAACGCACCGCGGGCCATGAGCGTCGTAACGACCGGGATGCCGGTCAGCTCGGCGAGCTCGAGCAGCTCGGCCGACGCCTCGGCCTTGATGACACCGCCGCCGACGTACAGCACCGGGTTCTTCGCGTCGGCGATCAGTCGCGCGGCCTCGCGGACCTGCTTGCCGTGCGGCTTCGTCACCGGGCGGTAGCCGGGCAGGTGCATCTTCGGCGGCCAGCTGAAGGTGGTCTGTGCCTGGAGGATGTCCTTGGGGATGTCGACGAGGACCGCGCCCGGTCGGCCCGAGGAGGCGAGATAGAACGCCTCGGCCAGGATGCGCGGGATGTCGGCGCCGTCGGTGACCAGGAAGTTGTGCTTCGTGATCGGCATCGTGATGCCGGAGATGTCGGCTTCCTGGAAGGCGTCGGTACCGATGAGCGGGCGACCGACCTGGCCGGTGATCGCGACGAGGGGCACGGAGTCCATCTGCGCGTCGGCGAGCGGGGTGACGAGGTTCGTCGCGCCCGGACCGGAAGTGGCCATGCACACGCCGACCTTGCCGGTGGCCTGGGCGTAACCGGTGGCAGCGTGCCCGGCGCCCTGCTCGTGACGGACGAGCACGTGGCGCACGCGCCGCGAATCGAAGATCGGGTCGTAGACGGGCAGGATCGCGCCGCCGGGAATGCCGAATACCGTGTCGACCTCGAGTTCCTCGAGTGCGCGGACCACCGACTGGGCGCCGGTGACCCGCTCGGGGGCGACCTGGCGTCGATTGGCGGGCTGCGTCGCGGCAGCTGCGGGAGTCGGGGTGGCGGACCCCGGCTTTCGCGGCGAGGGTTGAGGCCGTGCGGTTGGTGCGCTCACTGCGAATTCCTCTGATTCTGGCTCCGGGCAACAAAAAACCCTCGTCAGCAAGTCTGCTGTACGAGGGTGGCGCGTCGTGGGCGAGTTGCGAAATGCGGCTCAGGCGACGACGCGCCGGCCGATTACGAGCAACCCATTCTGATTCACGCGCTCGACGGTAGGCGCATGGTGTCCAGACAGTCAACTTGGTGCGGTCCACTGTCCCAGAATGTGAGATGCCGCGGCTGCAGTGCGAAGATGTAGAGGTGTCATCTTCCCAGCAGCCCGTGCCACCGCCCCCATCATCCCACACGCCCGATTCGACGACGCAGGTCATCCAGATCTCGCGACTGTCCTTCCTCGCGTGCGCTCTGCTGTTCCTCGCCCTCGCCTCCCCCGCGCTGGCGTGGCCGGAGGCCTTCGCATGGACGCTGATCATCCCGTTCCTCGTCGCCGCCTGGGTCGTGCGGGTACGCACCGTCGTCGGCCCCGAGGGCATCGTCGCGCGAGCGACCTTCAAGACGACGAACCTGAAGTGGGACGAACTCGACGGCCTCCGGTTCCCGAAGCGGGGCTGGGCCCGCGCACGGCTCACCGACGGCAGCGAGGTCGCACTGCCGGTCGTCACCTTCGGCCGGCTGCCGCAGCTGTCGGAGGCCAGCGGAGGCCGCATCACCGATCCGTACGCGGCCGCACAGCTCGCCGAGGAGAAGGCATTCCGCGAGAAGGCGGCCGCCGAAGCCGGTCCGGATGCCGAAACCACCGACGACGCAGTCACCGTCGAGAAGAAGGGGGACCGCTCCTCCTGATCCTCGCGACCGGGTGCGAATAGAGGCATCCGGAAGCACGCGAGTAGATTCGTCGGTGCCGTTGCCCGGATCCGCCCAGCCCGGCGCCCGGACGCGGCCCGGCCGATTGCGCACCAGTCACCGTCAAGGAAGTCAGCCCATGCCCCCGTTGAGGTCACGCACCACCACCGTCGGACGAAACGCCGCGGGAGCGCGCTCCCTGTGGCGCGCCACCGGCCTGACCGATTCCGACTTCGGCAAGCCGATCGTCGCCATCGCGAACTCCTACACGCAGTTCGTACCCGGTCACGTCCACCTCAAGGACGTCGGTGAGATCGTCGCGAAGGCCGTGCGCGAAGCGGGCGGCGTGGCGCGCGAGTTCCACACCATCGCAGTCGACGACGGCATCGCCATGGGCCACGGCGGCATGCTCTACTCGCTGCCGAGCCGCGAGATCATCGCCGACTCCGTCGAATACATGGTCAACGCGCACACCGCCGATGCACTGGTGTGCATCTCGAACTGCGACAAGATCACCCCGGGCATGCTCAATGCCGCGATGCGCCTGAACATCCCGACGGTCTTCGTCTCCGGTGGTCCGATGGAGGCCGGCAAGGCGGTCGTCGTCAACGGTGTCGCGCAGGCCCCCACCGACCTCATCACCGCCATCTCGGCCTCCGCCAGCGAGGCCGTCGACGACGCGGGACTCGACGAGGTCGAGCGCAGCGCGTGCCCGACCTGCGGTTCGTGCTCGGGCATGTTCACCGCAAACTCGATGAACTGCCTCACCGAGGCTCTCGGTCTCGCGCTGCCCGGCAACGGTTCGACCCTCGCCACCCACGAGGCGCGACGCGCACTGTTCGAGACCGCCGGCCGGACGATCGTCGAGGCCGCCCTGCGCTACTACCGCGACGACGACGAGTCGGTGCTTCCGCGCAACATCGCCACCCCGGCCGCCTTCCGCAACGCAATGGCGCTCGACGTCGCCATGGGTGGTTCCACCAACACCGTGCTGCACACCCTCGCCGCCGCGCAGGAGGGTGAGGTCGACTTCGATCTCACCACCATCGACGAGATCAGCCGCCGGGTGCCCTGCCTGGCGAAGGTCTCCCCGAACTCCGACTACCACATGGAGGACGTGCACCGCGCCGGCGGAATCCCCGCCATCCTCGGCGAGCTGCGCCGCGGTGGTCTGCTCGAGACCGACGTCTCCACGGTCCACACGAAGAGCTTCGACGAGTGGCTCGACACCTGGGACATCCGTTCCGGCAAGGCGTCCGAGACGGCCCTCGAACTGTTCCACGCCGCACCGGGCGGTGTGCGCACCACCGAACCGTTCTCGACGGACAACCGCTGGTCGTCGCTCGACACCGATGCCGCGAACGGTTGCATCCGCGACATCGAGCACGCCTACACCGTCGAGGGCGGCTTGTGCGTGCTGCGCGGCAATCTCGCACCGGACGGCGCGATCCTCAAGACCGCCGGTATCGACGAGGATCTGTTCCACTTCGAGGGCCCGGCCTACGTCGTCGAGTCGCAGGAGGAGGCCGTCTCGGTCATCCTCGGCAAGAAGATCAAGGCCGGCGACGTCGTCGTCGTCCGCTACGAGGGCCCGGCCGGCGGCCCCGGCATGCAGGAGATGCTGCACCCGACCTCCTTCCTCAAGGGCATCGGTCTGGGCAAGGTGTGTGCCCTGATCACCGACGGTCGCTTCTCGGGCGGCACCTCCGGTCTGTCCATCGGGCACGTCTCCCCCGAGGCCGCGTCCGGTGGTGTGATCGGCCTGATCGAGCAGGGCGACCGGATCCGCATCGACGTCGCGACCCGCACCCTCGAGGTGCTCGTCGAGGACGAGGTGCTCGCGGATCGTCGCGCGAAGATGGAGGCCTCCGAGCGTCCGTGGCAGCCCGTCGACCGTGAGCGCACGGTCTCGAAGGCACTGCGCGCCTACGCCGCTCTGGCGACCTCCGCCGACAAGGGTGCCGTCCGGCGCGTGCCGTAACACCTCACGACAGCAGGAACGAGGGCCCCGCGATCATCCCGATCGCGGGGCCCTCGCCTGGTGTCCGTCCTTCGTATGTCAGCGTCCGAAGATCCACAGGCACACGCCGGCCGCCACACCCAGCAGCAGCACGACGAACGAGCCCAGGAACGGACGCGTCGCCCACCCGCGTCGTCCGTCGATCGCGATGCGTCCCGGTCCGGTGAGGGTGATCGCCACCGCGCAGGCGACGAGGAGGGCCTCGAATTCGAAGCCCGACGATTCGGCGGCGAAGAACTGGACGCCCGGTTCGAGTTCGTGCTTGAACAGCACCGCGTTGACCATGATCGCGACGATCGCGGCAGCGGCGAACGGGGTGAGCAGACCCAGGACGAGCAGTCCTCCGGCTGCGATCTCACCGACCGCGCCGACGATCGCGAGCACGGCGGGCTGCTGGTATCCCGCATCGCGGAGCAACGACTCGAAACCGTCGAGTCCAGGCCCGTTCCACAGACCCACCAGCTTCTGCAGTCCGTGGGCGACGAGGATCGCCCCGACCGCCGCACGCAGGACGAACAGACCGAGGTCGAGCGTTCCGCGGCGCACCTTCGCCGGGGCCTGTTCGCCGGCGACCACCGCGCCGCCCGTATCCGCACCGTAGACCGGCTCCGGCCGGTACATCTGCTCGGTGGGAGCGGCGTAGGCGTCGCTGCCGAGGGGAGTTCCGCCTGCGCCGAAGTCATCGTCGGATCCGAGATACGACTCGCGTGGTCGGTGCATCTCGAGTGTGTGCTCGTCGGGCTGGTTTCCGTAGGAACTCGAACCCGCGTCCGGTATGCCACCGTTCTTGTTGTCGGCCACGCTCCCAGCCTAGGCCCGTGACTGCCCCCACACCCGGCATCCGCGGGTGCGCGCGTCGTGCCGGTAACGTTTGCGGCATGACACGGGGTACGCGGTGGACGGGTTCGTGGGGCGTACGTGCGGCAGCGGCGGCGCTCGCCGTCGGAGTCCTCGCCGTCCCGTCCTGCGCCCGCTTCGACGACTCCGCATCGAGCCCGTTCACTCCCGAACCCACCTTCGATCCGGGACCGGGCGTCGGGCCCCAGGACCCCACCGAGACGACCACGCCGAGCGCCTCCCCCAAGCCTCCGGGGCCGTGTGTCGATCCCGACCCGTCCGTGATCGCGACCTGCCTCGACGTCACCGGCGGCCTGGTGACGATGCCCGACGGCAACTCCGCGCTCGTCACCGAGCGCCGGACGGGTCGGATACTGCAGGTCGCGCCGGAGACCGAGCCGGTGGAGATCGCGACGATCCCGGTCGATGGATCCGGGGACGGTGGGCTCCTGGACGTGGCACTCTCCCCCACCTTCGCCGAGGACCGACTGCTCTACGCCTACATCACCACGGCCTCGGACAACCGCGTGGTCCGCATCGCCGCGGGCGACACTCCCAAGGACGTGCTGACGGGAATCCCGCGCGGCGCGACGGGCAATTCCGGCGCCATCGAATTCGTCTCGCCCACCGAGCTCGCCGTCCTGACCGGCGACGCCGGAAACGCAGCGGCCGCAAACGATCCGAACGTCCTGTCCGGCAAGCTCCTGAACCTGCCGCTCCCGGCACCCGGCGCAGCACCCACTCCCTCGGTGATGCTGTCGGGGATCGGCACCGCGGGCGATGTGTGCCGCGATCCGAACGGCAACCTGTGGATCACCGACCGCACTCCCCTCGAGGACCGGCTCCAACGTGTCGGGGTCGACGGCTCGACCGGCACCGGCCCGGCCTGGACGTGGCCCGAGCGGCCCGGTGTCGCCGGGTGCGCGGCGGCTCCCGACGGGATCGCGATCTCGCTCACCGACGCGAAGGCCGTCGCGGTCGTTGCTACCGATCCGGGGACCGGCGCGGTCACGGCGTCCCCCGTCCTCGCGGCGGAGGACCGCTACGGCATGCTGCGCGGCGCCTCTTCGTCGCCCGACGGCCTGCTGTGGGTCTCGACGGTCAACAAGTCCGGCGCCGAACCGGGACCGAACGACGACCGCGTCATCCGCATCCAGTTCCCGGTCGGTGGCGGCGGATTCGACTGATCATGCCCGCCCCGGTGTCTCCGCCGCAGCGGGGTGGTGGAGCAGCCCCGCGAGCATCGGGAGAACGAGGACGGTGACGGCGCCCGCCGCCACGAGGATCGACGCGCTCGCGTTCGTCATCTGATCGGCACTCACCGCGACGCCGGTGACCGCGACGATCAGTGGCAGACCCGTAGTGGAGTACAGGGCGATCTGCAGTTGTTCGGCGGTTCCGAACATGCGGTTGCCGGTCTCGTCGCGTTCGAGGCGCGATGCGACGAACACCGGTACACCCCTCACCAGGACGAGCAGTCCGAGGAATGCCAGCAGGATCCCCGGGGCACTCACGACGGCACCGACGTCGATCGCCATGCCCGAGGTGACGAAGAAGATCGGGATGAGGAAGCCGTAGCCCAGACCGTCGAGCTTCTTCTCGAGCCGCTCGTCGCCCGCCGGGATCGTGCGGCGCAGGATGAAACCGGCCGCGAAGGCCCCGAGAATGATGTCGAGATCGAAGACGGCCGCGACGGCGATGAGTCCGACGAGCAGCAACATCGTCAGGCGCACCGGGATCTGGGCGGTGGTGTCGGAGCCGAGCCGGACGAACTGGGTGAACCGTGAGCCCTCCCGCAGGATCCAGGTCGGCAGCACGGCGACGGCGACGGCCACGACCGCGAACGCCAGCAGGACGATCAGCGAGCCGAGTGCGCCGCGCGCACCGAGCAGGGTCGCCATGGCCACGACGGGCAGCAGCTCTCCGAACGCCCCGTGGTTGAGCACCGAGCGTCCGAGTGGGGTCGCGACGAGCCCGCGGTCGGCGAGGATCGGCAGGAGCGTCCCCAGCGCTGTGGATGTCAGGGCGATCGCCACGGCAATCTCGGCGTGCACCTGGCCGACCGCTCCCAGGGCGGCGACGGTACCGAGCGCCAACAGCATGCACACGCACCAGGTGAGCATCGCGCGGCGCCCACCCCGCCCGCGCAACTCGGCGGGGTCGATCTCGTATCCGGCGAGCAGGAAGAGCATCCCCAGGCCGAGTTCGCGCAGGATGCCGATCTCGCTGCCCGTCTCCGCGAGGTCGAACGCGTAGGGGCCGATGAGGACACCGGTCACCAGCAGCAGCACGACCTCGGGCACCAGCCGACGCGGGACGGCGCCGGCGATCAGCGGTGCCAGCACCGCCGCGACGGCGATCCAGAACAGCGAGGTGGCGACAGCAGCGTCCATGCGCCGCTACTCTAGCCGCGCAAGATCAACTGCACGCAGCGATGACGAGTTCCTTCACGCGCGCCGGATCGGCCTGTCCGCGAGTGGCCTTCATGACGTCGCCGACGATCTTGCCGGCCGCCTGAACCTTGCCGGAGCGGATCTTGTCGGCGATGTCGGGGTTGGCGGCCAGCGCGGCGTCGACCGCGGCCTGCAGCGCCGAATCGTCGCGCACGACCTCGAGACCGCGAGCGGCGACCACCTCGTCGGGCTCGCCCTCACCGGCGAGCACACCGTCGACGACCTGACGGGCCAGCTTGTTCGTCAGCTTGCCGTCGGCCACCAGCGCGATGACGCGGGCGACCTGTTCGGGTGTGATAGGCAGTTCGGCGAGTTCGACACCGCGGGTGTTGGCCTGCTGGGCCAGGTAGGCGACCCACCACGAGCGGGCCTCCGAGGCGGGGGCGCCGGCCTCGGTGGTCGCGATGACGAGGTCGAGCGCTCCGGCGTTGACGAGGTCGCGCATCTCCTCGTCGGAGACACCCCAGTCGGCCTGGATGCGGGCGCGGCGCAGCCACGGCAGCTCGGGCAGCGTCGCGCGCAGCTCTTCGACCCAGGCGGCGTCGGGCGCGATCGGCTCGAGGTCGGGCTCCGGGAAGTAGCGGTAGTCCTCGGCGGTCTCCTTGCGGCGACCGGGCGAGGTGGTGCCGTCGGCCTCCTGGAAGTGCCGGGTCTCCTGGATCACCTCACCACCGGAGACCAGTACGGCCGCCTGGCGCCGCATCTCGTAGCGCACGGCCACCTCGACGGACTTGAGGGAGTTGACGTTCTTCGTCTCGGTGCGGGTACCGAACTCCTTCGCGCCGATGGGCATCAGCGAGATGTTCGCGTCGCACCGCATCGAACCCTGGTCCATGCGGACGTCGGAGACGTCGAGTGCCTCGAGCAGGTCGCGCAGGGCGGTGACGTAGGCGCGGGCGACCTCGGGGGCGCGCTCGCCGGCACCGACGATCGGCTTGGTGACGATCTCGACGAGCGGCACACCGGCGCGGTTGTAGTCGAGCAGCGAGTGGCTCGCACCGTGGATGCGACCGGTGGCGCCACCGACGTGCAGCGACTTGCCGGTGTCCTCCTCCATGTGCGCGCGCTCGATGTCGACCCGCCAGGTGGTGCCGTCATCGAGTACGACATCGAGATATCCGTCGGTGGCGATCGGCTCGTCGTACTGCGAAATCTGGTAGTTCTTCGGCTGATCCGGGTAGAAGTAGTTCTTACGCGCGAAGCGACCCCACGGGGTGATCGAGCAGTTCAGCGCGAGGCCGATGCGGATCGCGGACTCGACCGCGGCCTGGTTGACGACGGGCAGCGCCCCCGGCAGACCGAGGCAGACCGGACACACCTGCGTGTTGGGCTCGGCGCCGAAGGTGGTCGGGCAGCCGCAGAACATCTTGGTGGCGGTGTGCAGCTCGACGTGCACCTCCATGCCCATCACGGGCTCGAACTTCGCGAGCACGTCGTCGTAGGCGAGCAGGTCAGCGGACACGGAGGCAGTCATGGTGTCGATTTTAGACGGCGCCGACAGTGCCGACGCGCCGCCTCACCCGAACAGGATCCGCATCTCCTGATAGCGCTCGTCGGGCACGTACTTCGGTTCGGCGAGCTCGTCGAAATCGACCCGAGCGATGTCGGTGCCGTGCAGCGCGACCATGCGCCCCCAATCCTCCTCGGCGACGAGATCGGTCACCGCCATGCCGAGTCGCGTGGCGAGCACCCGGTCGAATGCCGTGGGGACACCGCCCCGTTGGATGTGACCGAGCACCGTCGCGCGGGTCTCGACGCCGGTGTGCTTCTCGATGAGCGGCGCGAGCACCTCCGCGATACCGCCGAGACGCGGCCGGTCGAATCCGTCGAGCCCCTTGGTGGAGTACGCCTCCTCCATCTCGGGCAGTGTGAAGCCCTCAGCGACGACAACCATCGGCGAACGCCCGCGGTCGCGGACGCTGGTCACCCACTCGCAGATCTGTTCGAGGCTCTCGGGGTGTTCGGGGATGAGGATGGCGTGTGCACCACCGGCAGTACCCGCGTGCAATGCGATCCATCCGGCGTGCCGGCCCATGACCTCGAGCACCATGCACCGCTTGTGGGAGTTGCCGGTGGTGCGGAGACGGTCGATCGCCACCGTCGCGATCTCGACGGCCGTGTCGAAACCGAAGGTGTAGTCGGTGTGGCTGAGGTCGTTGTCGATCGTCTTCGGCACACCGACGATGCGGATCCCTTCACCGAACAGTCGCTTCGAGGCGGCAGCGGTGCCCTCTCCCCCGATGGCGATCACCGCGTCGATCCCGAGGCGGCCGAGGGTCTTCTGGATGTTCTGTGCCCCACCGTCGGGTCCCTGGTACGGACCGAACCGGCTCGTGCCGAGGATCGTGCCACCCTGCTGGGCGAGACCGCGAACACGGCTGCGGTCCAACGGGATCACATCGCCCTCGACGAGACCGCGCCAGCCGTCGAGGAATCCGACGAACTCCTGTCCGTGGACCTCGGTGCCCTTGAGCACCGCACCGCGGATGACCGCGTTGAGCCCGGGGCAGTCCCCGCCACTGGTGAGAATTCCGATCCTCGTCATCCATACCTCCATGGACTCGACTTCGTGCCGGTACCAATCCTGCCTTTCGAGAGCTAGGACCGCAGTGGAGACTCGGGCCAATATCGCACGGATTGGAAGTACTGGGTTGCTTCGGGTTCGGTGGTGTACTCGAGCAGGTTACCGACCTTGGTCGCGAGTACATCGCGGACTTGTTCCGGGCTCGCGAAGAAGAACTCGCGGCGCACGTTCGCATGGTTGACCCGGTACTTCGAGAACTCCTTGTGGAGTTCGTTCTCCAACGCGACGGCATCGTCCGAGAAGTACAGAGCGTGTACATCGAACGGAAACGGTACCGAGGCACCGCTCAGTTCTCGGATTCTGTCGATGGGGTCGAGCCGACGCGTGAGTCCGATCTTGACGACGTTTCGTCCGAAAGCACCGATGTTCGAGATCACGTACACATAGCCGGCCCGGATATTCGCCGCGCGGTAGTCGTTGTCGGCTATCGCTGCGTCCAACCGGGCGATCTCTCGCTCGGCATCGGCACGCTGGGCCGGATCCTGGATGCGAGCAAGCACGTTTCGATAGTGTTCCCGCTCTTTGTCGAGTTCCTGCCTCCTGCGAGCGAGTTCCTGCTCGACCTTGCGTTCTTCGCGAAGTCGTTCGCGCTCTTCTCGGGCGGCCTCGCGTTCCTCGCTGAGTCTCATCTGATGGTCGGCCGTCAGTTCGATCTCGGTGATGCGGAGACGGTGATATGCCGGGTCGATCCGCATCTGCATCGAGGCGCCCAGCTTCTCGATATCGGTAGCGGCCTTGTCCAGGCGCTTGATCGCGGTCTGCAGATTCCCAGCCCGAATCGCGCGGACACAGTTCTCGGCCTCTGCGTTGTATGCGCGCAGCATCAACTTGCCGAGATCACGAGTGAGGCGACGGCCTTCTGCGAGGGAATTGTTGAAGCTGAACTGTTTGCCCACCTCGATGGCGCGACCGTCTGTGATCGACGACCGGATCTCGTCCCGCAGTTCCTCCAATCGCTCTTGGTAGGCAGCGGCGTTCTCCAATGGGTGGTGATACTCGTAGAGACCGACCTCCTGAAGCACGAGGGCGTCTTCGACGGTGATCAACCGATCGTCCGAGGGAAGATCTCTTCCGACCGGTGCGCCTTGTGATGGGGAAACGGGCCGCGCCGACAATTGAGCGGTCAACTCCGCCACACGGTCGACGAGTTCGGCTGCCTCCCGCTCCTTGGCGATCAACGTGCGACGGAGAGCAGTGATCGTTTCCTGAGCGTCGGTCATCCTCGAACTCCCGTCCCGGCCAAGGGCACCAGCCCGTACGGATTCTTCGACACTGCAGCAGACAGATGCTTCAACGTCTGGGCGGGCTCCACGCGTGACAGATCCAGAGCCATGAACGTTTCTCGGTCCACAGCCAATTGCAGGAGTGCCACTGTGGCATCACGCCCGGTAGCGGGGTCCACGGCATCCGCCACAACGGTGAGCGACACGGCGTCGATCACGGCTTCACGGTCTGCCTCGAACACTTCGTGTGCGGTTCGCAGCGCCACTTGATTCACCGCGTTGTTGTACCGCCGCTTCAGGTCGGTTGCGGAGAGCGGAGTCCGAACGATCTCGTCGCTCGCCTTCACATATCGAACCGATTTGATGGACGGAAATTCCCTAGGTGCAGGAACGGCAACCGAAACCTTCATTTCCAGATCCTCGGAGTTGTAGCTGTACTCGTGCACTACGTCGAAGCATTCGGGATAAGCCGAATTCGCCAGAACGATACCGACGTACTCCTCCAGCGCGGCAGGTTCGCGACGGCGCAACCCGGCAATCAATCTGTCGAGTTTCTCGTTGGCAACCTCCACATCGCGTAGACGGCGTTCTTCGGCGGCCTCGTGCGCGCGCATCGACTGTTCGAGCCGCCGGTAGCGTTCGCGTTCGTAGGTGCGCCAGCGGTCACGAAGGACTGCGTTCTGTCGGAATGTCTCCTGGAAGGCATCCCACCAGCCACGCATGTGCTCCCTGTGGACTTCTGCAGCCGCGGAGAGTTCAGCGTTGTATCGGCGATTTCCTCCCAACGCGGCGGCGAGTCCCGACGGCGTGCTCGGAGGCACGAAGCGCGGTTGATCGGGTAGTGCGAAGTACTGAGGTTGCTGCGTGGGCGTCTGCAAATCGCCCGGAGGGTGAAAGCTTCGCCTTTCGACCGACTGTTTCAGCGCTTCGAGATCGACCCAATCGTCCACATCGAGGGTGGCTGCCAGCAAGTCCTCGATGTCCTCGAGTTGCGTGGCGATCAGCGCGTTTTCCTGGGCTGCCTCCGCCTCTCGCTGCGCTACGTATGCGACCTTCGCTTCCTTCTCCAACCTGGCACGATCGGCAGCTGCCGCACGCTGTGCTGCTGCCTCGGCGCGTTCTCGCTCACGTGCGGCTCGTTGCATGGCAGCAACGGTCCGGTTGTGCTCCCGGACTGCTGCCCTCTGCTGTTGCGCTTGTCGCTGCGCAGCCAGCCGCTGTTGATGCTGGAGTTCGGCGAAGAACCCACGTCGTCGTGCCATACCTCTTGATACACCACAAGATCGACGACGAATCCTGACAGGCACACCTACATCGACGAGTCTTCACTCCATGTCGACCGACCTGTATCGATGTCTTTAGCCGGGTGTGACGAGACCGGACTCGTAGGCGAGCACCACGGCCTGTGCCCGGTCGCGCAGGTGCAGTTTTGCGAGAACCTTGCCGACGTGGGTCTTCACGGTCTGCTCGGCGACGAACAATCGTTCTGCGATCTCGGTGTTCGACAGGCCGTGTGCGATCAGTTCCAGCACCTCGAGTTCGCGCGGGGTCAGCGGATCGAGGACGCGGTCGCGCCCTCTCGCCGGCCGGCGCCGGCTGGTGACGTCGGCGATGAGGCGACGGGTGACGGTCGGCGCGAGCAGTGCCTGACCATCGGCGACCACCCTCACGGCCCGCACGAGTTCGTCGGCGGGGGCGTCCTTGAGCAGAAACCCGCTTGCTCCCATCCCGAGCGACTCGTAGACGTAGTCGTCGAGGTCGAAGGTGGTGAGCATGAGCACCTTCGACCGCGGCTCACGGGTGTCGGCAAGGATGTGCCGCGCCGCGTCGAGACCGTTCATCTCGGGCATGCGCACGTCCATGAGGACGACGTCGGGCCGCAGTCGCGCGACCTCCGAGACAGCCGCTCGACCGTCGGGGGCATCGCCGACGACGCTGATGTCGGGCTGGGCTCCGAGCAGTGCTCCGAAGCCCTGCCGGACCATTGCCTGGTCGTCGGCGATGAACACGGTGATGGGAGGGTGCGGTTCGGTCATCGGCACCCACCTTAGGCCCCGGTCAGCACCGGGAGAACCGCTCGGACCTCGAATCCGCCGCCGGGGCGGGGATGGGCGACGAGTTGCCCGCCCACGACGGACGCACGTTCGACCATGCCGAGGATTCCGTTGCCGCCGCTGCGGTCCGACTGCCGAACGGTGGTGTCGACCTGACCGGGCGAGGCCGGCCCGTTGGTCACCTCCACCGTGACGGTCGCCGGCTCCCACTGCAGTCGTGCGGACACGCGGGTGCCGGGTGCGTGCCGGGCCGCGTTCGCCAGAGACTCTTGCAGGATCCGGTAGACGGTGAGTCCGACACCGTCGGAGACGGGTGCGGGGACGCCGACCGTCTCCGTCTCGAGCGCCATCCCGGCTCGGCGGGAGGACTCGAACAGCTCACCGATGCGGTCGATGTCGGGCTGCGGTTCGTGTTCGGGGAGCTGCCCGTCGCTGCGGAGTACTCCGAGCAGGGTGCGGACCTCGTTCAGCGCCTCCCGTGCGGTCGCACCGAGGGCGTCGAATTCGGCGCGCACGTCGTCGTTCACGTCCGGGAGCCGGTAGGGCGCGCTCTGCGCCTGCACGACGATCATCGACATGTGATGGGCAACGATGTCGTGGAGGTCGCGTGCGATGTGCGCCTTCTCCTCGAGGATGGCGCGCCGTGCACGTTCGAGCTCGCTGGCTTCCTCCTGCTGGGCGAGTTGCCGTCGGGAGATCACCAGCCAGCGCACCAACAGCCCGAACACCACCAGCGCGCTGATCCCGATCCCCCAGCCCCAGCCGTCGCTGCCGGGGACGAAGGCCGCGAAGAGCAGAACCGTCGAGACCCAGACGACGAGGACGATCCGGATCTCCTCGCGGATCGCCACGGCGAACACCAGCGCGAGCATCACCATGATGTGCACGACCTGCCACGGATAGTCGTAGCCGGGGACCAGGTCGAACGCTATCGGGATGACGAGTCCCGCCGCCGCGGCCACCGCCCACCCGAGCGCCGGCCGGACGAGCACGAGGAGGAACGGGAACACCGCCATCCCCGAGATCAGCGGCAACAGGGGTGGGGAGACGTCGTGGGTCAGGGGCAGCGTCGGCCACGCGATCGCATAGAGGATCAACGTCACGGTGACCACGGTGATAACGCTCCACCGTCCCCGGCCCAGGCGTCCCGCGGTTCTCACGCCGGACTTCGCAAGCTCTTTCACCTCACCCACGCTAGGAGCCGGGGTCTCGACTGTCCTCATACCTGGGGGTGAGATCCGCATAGCTCTGCGGGTGGTGTCGGCCTCCTCGAGATCGCTCCGTCGCGGGGTCCGGTGCAGGGCTGCGCGTTCCTAGCGTCACCGGCATGACAGTGAGATCCGCAGCGGTCCGAGTCGCGTCGGTCGCCTTCCTCGCCACCGCAGCATATGCCGCCGTGCCGGGGGCGCTCGCCCACTCCGCCGCGCCCCCGACGGAGGACGCCGCGGCCGCAGCGACGGTGACGGCGCTCGTCGCCGACGACGCGGAGGGAGCACTGTCGTCCCTGCCGGCCGATTTCACCGCCGTGATGGGGTATGCGCCGATCGTCGAACAGTGGGCGGACGGGACGACGGTGCTCGCCGACCCCGAAGGTGACTGCTCCGCCCCGGTGCCGCTGCCGGCGGCGTTCGAATCGGCATGCCGGGTGCACGATCTCGGGTACGACCTCCTGCGGTACGCCCACACCACCGGTGGCGAGCTGGACACCGGTGCCCGCCGCGACCTCGACGGTCTGTTCGCACGGCATCTCGACACCGTCTGCCGTTCCGAACCCGGCATCCCCTCCTGCACGCCGATCGCAGGGATTTCTTCTGCAGCAGTGGAATTCAACTCGTGGCGACAGGGTCACCGGACACCTGTCGCGGAATCGCCGTGGGCCCTGGCCGTCGCTGCGGGCTCGGTCGCTCTGGGCTTCACGGCACGAAAGGTACGGCGATGACGATCCTCACGGTGGTTCTCGCGACGGTGATCTCCCTCGCCCCTCCCCTGCTGCCGCGACAGTCGGTCGTGCAGGGCGTCGTCACAGGGGTGTTCGTCGTGGTCGCGCTGGCCGTTCTCCGTCTCGTCGTGACCGCGAGGCGGCGGACCGGTCGGGCTCCGCGGCCGGCGAGACCGGAACTGCGTGTGCCCGTCGGCCTCGTCGGCGGATCCGTCGTTCTGGTCACGGCCGCCGGTGCGCATCGGTGGCAGAACGGTCTGCGGGAGGCGATGGCGGTCCCGGCGCTGGATGTGCGCTGGTGGCTGGAGGCACTGGCAGTCGCGATCGTGGTCGTCGCGGCGCTGCTCGCCCTTCCGCGCCTCGTGCACCTCCTGTCGCGACGCGGGGTGGCGGTGGCCGTCGCCGCGACGCTGGGAATCGGCGCCACGGTTGGGATCGGCACCACGGCGGCCTTCTCAACCGGAGGGGCGGTCGACACGGTCGCCTCCCCCACCGCGCTCTCGGCGGGATTGTCGGGTGGCGTGGGATCGGCGGTGTTGTGGAACCGGTTGGGTCGAGAAGGGCAGAAGTTCGTGTCCCTGCCCTCCGAGGGGTCACCGATCCGGATCTACATACCGTTGTCGGCCGCGCCGGATCCGTCTGCGCGCGCCGAGTTCGCGGTGGACGAACTCCGCCGGGCGAGAGCCTTCGACCGACCGCATCTCGTGGTGGCCGTGCCGACCGGCTCGGGCTGGGTCGATGCCGCTGCGGTTCGCGGCTTCGAGGACCGGTGGGGCGACGATGTCGCCATCGTCGCCCAGCAGTACTCGGACATGCCGAGCTGGGTGACCTTCGTCCTCGATCGCGGTGCTGCGGAGGAGGAGGCCCGCGCGCTCGTCACCGCCTTGCGGGCGTACCTGTCCACGCTGCCCGACGAGCGACGCCCCGCCCTGCACGTCTACGGGCAGTCTCTGGGAGCGTCCGGCGCGAGCGCCGTCTTCGACGACGAACCGGAGCCGTGTGCACTGTTCCTCGCGGGGCCACCCGCGGGGGTCCGCACCGCCGGTGCGAGTGTCCGGGCGAACACCTCCGACCCGGTGGTGTGGTGGCGGCCGTCGCTGCTGTGGTCGCCGCCCGATCTGTCGCATGCGCGCGCCGATGCCCCGACCCCGCCGTGGCTGCCGGTGGTGTCGTTCGTGAACACAACGGTGGACCTGCTCACCTCGCTCGAGGCGGCACCCGGTCACGGTCATCGCTACGGCGACGATCAGGCGCGGTGCATCTCCGCCGACGGGTAGATCGCGCCCACACGGATCGGCGTCCGGATACACCGCGACCCGCCGGCCGACGAACGGCACGACGGGTCGTGGTGTGGGAAAGGATCAGGCGACGATGGGTCCTCGTGCCGCCTCGAAGGCCGCACCCACGCGGTACAGGCGCTCGTCGGCCAGAGCCGGGGCCATGATCTGCAGACCGACGGGGAGACCGTCGTCCGCCGAGAGGCCGGACGGCACCGACATCGCGCAGTGCCCCGCGAGGTTGGTCGGGAGCGTGCACAGGTCGGACAGGTACATCGCCAGCGGATCGTCGACCTTCTCGCCGAGCTTCCACGGCGTGAACGGGCTCGTGGGCGAGACCAGCACGTCGACCTGCTCGTAGGCCTTGTCGAAGTCCTGCGCGATGAGGCTCCGGACTTTGAGTGCCTGACCGTAGTAGGCCTCGTAGTAGCCGGAGGACAGCGCGTAGGTGCCGATCATGATGCGGCGCTTGACCTCCTTGCCGAAACCGGCGGCGCGGGTCGCGGCCATGACCTGCTCGGCACTCATCGTGCCGTCGTCGACGCGCATGCCGTACCGCATCGCGTCGAAGCGGGCCAGGTTGGAGGAGACCTCCGACGGCAGGATCAGGTAGTACGAGGCGAGCGCGTACTCGAAGTGCGGGCACGAGACCTCGACGACCTCCGCACCGAGCTTCGTGAGCGTCTCGACCGCCGCATCGAACGACGAGAGCACGCCGGGCTGGTAGCTGTCGGAGTGCAACTCCTTGACCACGCCGACCTTCAGGCCCTTCAGGTCGCCGGCCGCACCCTGGCGCGCCGCCTCCACGACGGGACGCACGGGGGCGTTCACCGACGTCGAGTCGCGCGGGTCGTGCCCGGCGATGACCTCGTGCAGCAGCGCCGTGTCGAGGACGGTGCGGCCGCAGGGACCACCCTGGTCGAGCGACGACGCACAGGCGACGAGGCCGTACCGAGAGACCGTGCCGTAGGTGGGCTTGGTGCCGACGGTGGCGGTGACAGCGGCGGGCTGGCGGATCGAGCCACCGGTGTCGGTGCCGATCGCGAGGGGTGCTTGATACGACGCGAGCGCCGCAGCGGAACCGCCACCCGAGCCACCCGGGATACGGCTGGTGTCCCACGGGTTGCGGGTGGGGCCGTAGGCCGAGTTCTCGGTGGACGAACCCATCGCGAACTCGTCCATGTTGGTCTTGCCGAGGATGGGGATCCCGGCCTCGCGCAGCTTCGTGGTGAGCGTCGCGTCGTAGGGCGAGACCCAGCCCTCGAGGATCTTCGAACCGCACGTGGTGGGCATGTCCGTGGTGGTGAACACGTCCTTGAGCGCGAGCGGCACACCGGCGAGCGCCGAGGCCGGTTTCTCGCCCGCGGCGACGGCACGGTCGACCTCGTCCGCGGCGGCGAGCGCCTGCTCGGAGGCGACGTGCAGGAAGGCGTTGTACTCACCGTCGACCTCGGCGATGCGATCGAGGTGGGCCTGGGTGACCTCCACCGACGACAGTTCGCCGGCATGGATCTTCGACGCCAGAGTCGCGGCGTCGAGGCGTGTCGTATCCGTGCTCATTCGCCCTCTCCCAGGATCTGCGGGACCGAGAAGCGATCCTCCTCGACGGCCGGCGCACCGGAGAGCGCCTGCTCGGGTGTGAGACCGGGGACGACGACGTCGGGTCGCGTCACGTTGGTGACGGCGTTCGGGTTCGCCATGGGAGCCACATCGTCCGCGGCCACCTCCGACACCGCCTTGACGTGGTTGAGGATCGAATCCAACTGACCGGCGAACTCGTCGAGTTCGGCATCGGTCAGCGCAAGCCGGGACAACCGGGCGAGATGCGCGACCTCGTCACGGGAGATGGCAGGCACCGTGAATGGCCCCTTTCCGATGGAGAGTGAACGTCCTGTCCAGGGTAATGCGTCCTGGAAGCGACGGCGCACGCGGTTCGGCGACATCACTCGTCGCCCGGTCGGCGTCGCGTCCCGTCCGCCGATGTTGCAAGCTTCGCAACGCTGTGTTGCGTTCGTGTGACATGCACCGTCGCGACCGGGGATTATCGATGGGGTCGGCATAATTTCGGATCTGCGCCGTCCCGGACGCCGGCGCCGAGGTGCAAGGATGTGGTCTGCCAGAGGTCGACACGGGCCCCTGGGCCGGCACTCGGATGCCGGCGCACCATGTGCCGTCGATGTGGCGTTCGTCGACGGCACGAAACCGACTGGGGAAAGGACTCACGTGTCGTACCTCTTGCGTGTCAGGCTCCCCGATCGTCCCGGTAGCCTCGGCTCGCTCGCCCTGGCGCTCGGTTCGGTCGGCGCCGACATCCTGTCGCTCGACGTCGTCGAACGCGGCACGGACTTCGCGATCGACGATCTCGTCGTCGACGTCGAGCCGGGCAAGCTCCCCGACACGCTCCTCACCGCGGCCGAGGCCCTGCCCGGTGTGACGGTCGACTCGATCCGGCCCTACGCCGGAATCCTCGACACCCATCGCGAACTCGAACTGATCGATCACGTCGCCGCCGCCCGCGACGACCGCATCCAGATCCTCGTCGACGGCGCTCCCCGGGTGCTCCGCGTGGGTTGGGCAACCGTGCTCGGAGTCGGCCCGAACGGCATCTTCCGCATCGCGGGGAGCCCCGGTTCGCCGGAGACCCACCTCAACGGCGTGCCCTGGATGCCGCTCGCCGAGGCCACCCTGCTCGACCACGACGGTGAGTGGGTGCCGCAACTCTGGCGCGACATGGACACGATGCTCGCGGCCGCGCCCCTCGGCTCGCCCGAACGCGTCCTCGTCCTCGGCCGCCCCGGCGGACCGGAGTTCCGTCCGTCCGAGATCGCACGCATCGGTTACTTCGCGGGCATCGTCGGCACCGTCCTCCGATAGTCCCCCGGGTTCCGGTCGCAGCTTCGGGAAAGGGTCTCAGCCGACGACGAGCCTGTGCGCCTGCGCGATCGCTTCCTCACGCGAATGCACGCCCAGTTTCCGGTAGAGGGAACGCAATTGGGTCTTGACGGTGTTGAGGGTGACGAACTGTTCCTTGGCGATCGTGCTCGCCGTGCCGCCGGCGAGCAATGCGTCGAGGACCGCGCGCTCGCGTGGGGTCAGCCGTACGACGACACGGATCTCGCGGAAGATGCCGTACTCGGCCATCGCCGGGTCGAGATCGATCGGCAGGTCGACCCCGAGCGACAGGATGTCGCGCACGGCCGAGGGCGGGACTCCGACGAACGGCCGTGTCACCCCGGCATGTTCCGCCAGCACCACGGCCCGCTGGAGATGCCGTCGCGCATCGGTGCGGCGACCGAGTCTCAGAGACGCCACCGATCCGATCAGGGCGAGTTCCGCACCGACGGCCGGACAGTGCTCACGGGCGGCATCCCCACGATGCACGATCACCTCCGCGCCTCCGGGATCGCCGCCGAGCAGACGCAATCGCGCACGGGCCGGAGCCGTGAGGGGGTGCGTCGAGCTGTCGACCAGCTCGCGCGCCGCGCGGGCCTCGCCGAGCGCGAGGTGCAGGTCGGCACGCGCGGCATCGACCAACACCGCGGAGATACCGGTGAGGCGATGGGAGAAGTGCTGAAGTTCCGAATCGATGTACAGCAGGCCGTCGGCGGGCACACCGCTCAGCAGCGCCAGTCGCCCCCGCGCGTACATGACGGCCGCCCACAACTCTTCCGTGTGGCGGGGAGTGCCGAGTTCGGAGAGCGCGCGGAAGGCCGTGCCGGTGTCGAGCCTGTCGAGGGCCACGAGCGCGGTGGCGACCAGGCCCGCCGTACGGATGAGGGCCTCGGCCTCTCCCATGATCGGCGGATGCCGGAGCTCCTCCTCGATCCACCGGGTCGCCTCGTGGGTCCGGCCCCGGAGGGCTTCGAGGAGCGCGAGTTTGCCCGCGGCCTCTCGCTCGACGAACACACCGCGACCCGCCGTGTGGGCACGGCGCAGCATCGTTCCGGCATCGGTGGTGCGTCCGCCGAGGAGGTAGACGGTGCCGAAGTTGAGGTATTTCAGTCCGTGGGCGTGCCGGGTCGTGCCGTCCAGCGTCTCGAAATTCGGCACGGGTTCGGTGGCCAGGCCGTCGCACACTTCCATCGCCTCGTCGTAGGCACCCTGCATCCGGAGACCTCCGAGGCGAAGGATCGTTTCGAAGGATCGAGGGAAGGCCCACTGTTCCGGCTCTCCCGCCTTGTTCCGGGCACCGGTGATCGTCCGCAGCGACGCGACGGTGCGATCGTTGGTCGTCATGTCGTCGGGGAGCAGCTCGAGCAGCACGATCCCCAGGGAGCGGAGCGATCCGCTTCCGTACAGTGCCACCCAGTTCTTCTCGACGATGTCGATCGCGCATCGCCAGTCGCGCCGCTCCACGGCATGTTCGAGGGCGATGTCCGGACGCGAGCGCTGCAACCAGTAGTCGATGAGAGCCGACCGCGCATCCCACAGCTCCTTCGGGTATTCGGCGCTGCCCACCCGCAGGAGTGATCTGTGGACGACCTCGGGATAGCGCCAGGCGGTCTCGCCGTCCGTGGAGTCCTCGTCCGTCGAGCAGGCCTCGATCAGTCCCGACTCGGTCAGCGCGGTGAGGAAGGCGTCGCTGTCGTCGATGTGCGGTAGAGCCGAAATCGACGACTCCGTCACCGTGTTGGGTGCGGCGGAGACGAGGACCGAGCGGGAGGACAGTGCCAGTGAGGGATCCGCGGCCACGACATGCATGACGACGAGATCGACGGTCGAGTCGACCAGGACGTCGAGGGCGTCGGTGCCGTAGACCCGATCCGGCTTCTCGGCGCGCAGCGTCGCACACACCGCCGCGACGAATGCGGCGAATCCTTCGGTGCGGCGGGTGATCCACTCGATGGTGCGTTGGTCCCGCGCAAGTCCGAAGAGCCGGCACAGTGCAGCGGTCTCGTCCACGGTGAACGCCAGGTCGTCGTCGCCGACGATCGTCCTGTGCGGGTGTCCGTCGACAAGTTCGGCCCACGAGCCTGCGGCCCTGCTGGTGACCACCATCCGCACCTGCGGCCCGAGCCGCAGCAACTGCCCGACCCGGTCTTCGATCGCTTCGACCGACCGGACACCGTCGAGCACGAACATCACGGGCCGGGGGTGCCGGACCAGTATCGAACACAACGAGTCGAAGGAGCCTTCCGCCGCAACGGGTTCGTCGACTCCGAGGGAGGTGCACAGCAACGATGACACCGTCGCCCAGTAGGTCTCGGGTGTGACGTCGTGCGCGGGTTCGGGAATCACCACCGGCGCCCACTCGGGACACGGGTCGGTCGCCAGCCACGTGTCGACGAGGGTCGTCTTGCCGGAGAAGGGGCCACCGAGGATCACGGCGAGTTCGGAATGCGCGGACAGAACGGAGAACAATCGGCGACGGGACAAAGGCAGTGTTCTCGGCACGTCCACTATCCCTTTCGCATCCGGGCAGCATCGCCCTCGAAACGGACTCACAAGTATGTGCAAATATTAGCAGCCGGCGGGGGAAATGACGGATTTCGCCGGGATTCCGATCGCGCGCCAGGAATCACATCGAAGTAACTCCGCACCTCCATTCACACGGTCCACGAACGGATTTCACGTCGGCGGGGGAGAAACTCGGTGAGCTTCTCCCCCGCTGCGACTTCGTTCAGTGTGCGAATGCCTGGTCGGTGTGGCCGCGACCGACACCCTCGCGGAGATATCCGACTACATCGGCGATGTCTTCACCGAGCTTGTGGGCGATGTCCCGGCTGAAGCCCTCGCGAAGCACGATTCGCAGGACCGCGACGTCCTCCGCGTCGGCCGGCATCGTGTAGGCCGGAACCTGGAATCCGCGGGCCCGCAATTCGTGGGAGATGTCGAACACCGTGAAGCCGGGGTCGCCCGTCACCTCGAAGGAGATGACCGGGATGGCGGAGCCGTCCGTGATGATCGCCATGTTCTCGATCTCGGAGATCTGCTTCGACAGCATGAGCGCGGTGTCGCGCAGGGTCTCCATGATCTGCGTGTACCCGGCGACACCGAGCCGAATGAAGTTGTAGTACTGGCCGATGACCTGGTTACCAGGACGCGAGAAGTTGAGCGTGAACGTCGGCATGTCGCCACCGAGGTAGTTGACCCGGAAGACCAGGTCCTCGGGCAGATGTTCCTTCGAGCGCCAGACGACGAAACCGATACCCGGATAGGTCATGCCGTACTTGTGACCACTGACGTTGATGGACACGACCCGCGGCACACGGAAGTCCCATTCGAGGTCCGGATGGAGGAAGGGCACCACGAAGCCACCGGAGGCGGCGTCGACGTGCAACGGGACGTCGGGACCGCCGGAGGCCGCGAGCTCGTCGAGCGCGGCGGCGATCTCCGCCACCGGCTCGAGTTCACCGGTGAAGGTGGTGCCGAGGATCGCGACGACGCCGATGGTGTTCTCGTCGACCGCTTCACGGACCTGCTCGGGGGTGATGACGTAACGGCCGGGCTCCATCGGCAGGTACTTCGGCTCGACGTCGAAGTAGCGGCAGAACTTCTCCCACACCACCTGCACGTTGCTGCCGAGCACCAGGTTCGGCTTCGACGCGTCCTTGCCGGCGGCCCTACGGGCCTCACGCCAGCGCCACTTGAGCGCGAGACCGCCGAGCATGACGGCCTCGGACGAACCGATCGTCGAGACGCCGGTGGCCGACGACGGATCGGCCGGATCGAGGTTCTCGGCGTGGAACAGGGCCGCGACCATGTTGACGCAGCGGGTCTCGATCTCCGCCGTGGCCGGATACTCGTCCTTGTCGATCATGTTCTTGTCGAACGTCTCGGCCATGAGACGACCCGCCTGCGGATCCATCCACGTGGTGACGAAGGTCGCCAGGTTGAGCCGCGAGCTGCCGTCGAGCATCAACTCGTCGTGTATGAACTGGTACGTCGCCTCCGGATCGGTCTCCGACTTGGGAAGTCGCAGAGCAGGAATCGGGTCGGTACCGAGTCTGCCGGTGAAGGCAGGTGCGAGTGTCTCGGCTGGAGCATTGGACTCTGACATGGTTTCCTCCATTTCCCGCATCGAACACTCGTCGATCCGGTGACTTCAGGACATACGGGGCGGCTCTCACACCTCGATCGGCGGGTACAGCCTCTCCATCGTGTAGCGGCGGTTGCGCCGAACCGACAGGGCACTCAGCGTCAACGATACGAGCAGGATTCCGGCCAGGACAGCGATTGCGATCCACAATCGCGAATCGATGTTCTCGGCGACGGTGAGCTGCCGCAGACCGTTGACGGTGTAGGTCATCGGGTCGAACGGGTGGATGTACTGGAACGGCTTCGCCGTGGTCGGCACGGGGTAGATACCGCCGGCCGAGACCAGTTGCAGCATCAGGAAGGCCAAGGTCACCACCCGACCGACGGCGACGCCGACGATCGCATTGAACGCTTGGATCATGGCCAGATACGTTGCGGAGATCAACATCAGGAACAGGATCGTCCCCACGACGTGCTTCACGTCCAGTCCGACGCCGAAATGGACGACCGTGTACATCACGATCACCTGCAGGATGCCTACCAGCAGAGCCGGCCAGTACGACGCGAGGACCGTGCGGTAGGCACCGAGTCCCGCGACGGTGGGCCGCGACTGCAACGGGGTGAGCAGCATCCAGGTGATGATGCCGCCGACGAACAGGGCGAGCGACAGGAAGAACGGGGCGAAACCGGTACCGAAGGTGGGTGCCTCGTTCGTGTAGTTCTGTTGCAGAGCAACCGGAGTCGACAACGTCTCGGCGGTGGCGGTGCGTTGTTCGTCCGTCCAGTTCGGCACCTGGGTGGCACCCTGGCTCAGGGCCTGCGCGAGTTCCTGCGAACCCGACTGCAACTCGACCATGCCCGAGGACAGCTCTCCTGCTCCGTCGGCCAACTGGACACTGCCGTCGGTAAGTTGGACGAGACCGGAGTTCAGCGTGGCGGCACCGGAGCTCAGTTCGTCGACACCGCTGCGGAGTCGGTTCACGTCCGCCGCCAGTCCCCCGTTCGACAACGTCGCCAGGGCTCCCTGTAGCGGACTGTTCGGGTTGCCGAGTTGATACTCGAGTTGTTCGGCGCCTGCCTGCAGACGCATGATCTCAGCGCGTAGGGCGTCGGCATCGGAGGCCGCCTGTTGCGCCGTCAGCGGTGTCAACGCGGTGATCGCCTGCTGCACGACCGGATCGGAGCTCCGGTTCAGGATGTCGACGACCTGCTGTACGGCCTGGTTCACCGTCGACTGCGTGGTCTGCGGTACCCGCGATTCGAGGGCGTCGAGCGAGGCCCGCAGCTCCGCTGCCTGCCCGGCGACACCCGAGAGGGCACCGCTGTCGAGCGCGCTGAGCAGCGGACCCGTCACGCCGTCGATCGCGGTGGCGAGTTCGTTCGCGCCGGTAGCGAGCTGCGCCGACCCGTCTCGCGCCGTGACCATGTTCGTCGCGAGCTCCTGCGATCCCGAAGCGAGCTGGTCCGCGCCGCTCTTGGCCGTGTCGATGCCGTCGGCGAGTTGCCCGGCACCGTCGGCGGCCTGCTTCAGACCCGAGCCGGCGCTCTCGAGACCGGTGAGCACGGTCCCGACACCTTGGGCACCGATCGTGGAGTTCACCTGTCCGATCACCTGTTCGGACGCGTCCTGCCCGATGATCGTCGCGAGATAGTTGTTCGCGTCGTTGAAAGTGAAGACCAGATTCGCCTTCTCCGGGTTGTCGCCGTTGGGGGATTCGACCGCTTCGGTGAAATTCTCCGGAATCGTGATGGTGTAGTAGTACTTTCCGTCGGCCAGACCCGCGACGGCGTCCTCTTCCGACACCTCCGCCAGATCGAGCTGACCGGATGCGATGAGGGACTTCACGACCTGATCGCCGGCGTCGACCTGTTCCCCCGTCGACGAACGACCGGTGTCGTTGTTGACGATCGCCGCGGGAATCTTGTTCACCGCACCGAACGGATTCCAGAAGGCCCACAGGTACATGGCCCCGTACAGCAACGGCATGAGAATGATCGTCGCGATCGCGATGCGCGGCATCGTGCCGCGGAAGTATCGCTTCGAGTCGCTACCGAGAGAGACGCCTGCGAGCACTCGTCACTTCCTCTTCGTCAGGACGCCGATGTCACCGGGTCCGAGCAGATCGTGCATGTCCACCACGGCCCGTACCCCGCTATCGGGGTCGACGGGATTCACGTCGCCGATGATCACCGCCTGGTTCTCACCGAGCGCGACGAGCCGGCCGAGCAGGGTGGCACGTTCGACGTCGTCGGCGATCCGATCGATCCGGCCCACCACCAGCAGTGGCGGACGCCGGGTGTTCGCCACCGAGATCCGCAGGAGCAGTTGCTGGAGTTCGGGGAGGTCGTCGACGAACGCCTCGAGCGGTGGCAGCGGTACGTCGCCGAAGATCTCCTCGCACATCTCGGCGATACCGTCCTCACGGACCCGCGGAACGAACTTGTACCACGGGGAATCCCACCGCTTCTGCTCGGTGACGAGATCGCGCACGGTGACCGACGGGCGTACCTCGTCGAGCTCGTTCATGCACGCAATCGCCGACCGCGCGATGATCTTCTGCGGTCTGTCCTCGCCGAGAACCGTCAGCGATCCCCGGGTCAGTCGCATGCGACCGCACAGAGCCATGAGCAACGCGGTACGCGCAGCACCGGCCTGCGCGGCCAGAACCGTCACTCCCCCGGCGTCGAGGTCCAGGTCGAGGGGGCCGAAGACATGGCCCCAGGGTCCGTGGAGTTCGATCCCGCGCGCCGACACGAGTGTGCCCGGCGTCTGCCGGGCGGTTGCCCGCTGCACGACCGGAGCGCCGTACGGCGGAGTCCCGACATCATCCGGTTCGGCTGTGCCCACCGGTGTTCCGCCGTAGTTTCCGTTCACGACGAAGGGATCCTCGAGCTGCTCGTCCGACAACTCGTCCCAGGCCTCTGCGTCGCTGTGCTGCCCGTAGTGAGTCACCGACTGTCCTTGCGCCGAGCGAGTGGGGTGTGGTGCCGTGTCCGATGCGCTGCCACGGTCACAGGCTGTTCTTGACGACGTGGCCGTTCTTCACGATGACCGACAGGTTCTTTGCCGGATCGGCGATCAGACTCACATCCTCGAGCGGGTTGCCGTCGACGAGGAGCACGTCCGCCCAGGCGCCCTTGTCGATCACACCCCATCGGGCCTGACGGTAGGGATCGCGTTCGCCTGCGAGCCGGAACAGTTCGGCGTTTCCGGAGGTGAGCATCCGCAGCGCGTCGAGGTTGCTGTAGTGGTCGCCGAGCCGCGCGGCCATCTCGCTCTGGCGCGGCGCGATCTGCGGCTCGAGCAGCAGGTCGGTTCCCCAGGCCGTCTTCACGCCGTGCTTCTGCGCCCACTCGTAGACGTGGTCGGTGCCGGTGCAGATCTGCTTGTCCTTCTCCGCGCGATCCGGGTCGGGATAGTGGTGGTCGCCGAGCGCGAAGGGCTGCATCGACAACCACACCTCCTTCTCCGCGAGCAGTGCGACGGTCTCCTCGTCGGCGAGGTGGCCGTGCTCGATCGACTTCACCCCGGCCGCGACCGCGCGGCGGATCCCGGTGACGTTGTAGACGTGGGTGGCCACGTACGTGCCGTAGTCGGATGCGGCCTGGACGGCGGCACGCAGTTCTCTGTCGATGAACTGGACGGTGTACAGCGGGTCGTACATGGACGCCGCTCCGCCGCCGACCATCAGCTTGATCTGCGATGCACCTTTCTTGAGTTGCTCGCGCACGGCTGCGAGGACCCGGTCCTCACCATCGGCGACCCGCATGAAGCCGATCTGTTCGGCGCGGGCCTGATCCCCACCGAGGGCTGTGGGGCATTCGTAGACGAAGCCGAAGTCGCCGTGCCCGGACGTCTGCGAGATCGCGGCCTGGGACGGGTAGATGCGGGGACCGTCGAACAATCCCCGGTCGATCACCGATTTGATGCTGCCGGTGTCACCGGCCATGTCGCGGACGGCGGTGAAGCCGCGCAGCAGCATGTTGCGGGCCTCGGCGAGGCCGTTGAGCGCGATGTGCGCTTCACTGCCCATCACCATGTCGATGTAGGAGTTCGCGTTACCGACGAGGTGGACGTGCGCGTCGGACATGCCGGGCATGAGGACCCGCCCGCCGCCGTCGATCACGTCGGTCTCGCGGCCGGGTTCGTCGCCGATCGGCGATTCGGATACGGCGACGATGCGGTCTCCGTCGATCAGTACGTCGCCGGTGACGAGCTCTCCGGAAACTCCGTCGAAAACTCGCACATTACGAAAAAGAAGGCGCTGAGTGGACTTACCGGTTTCCGTCATGGCTGGGACGCTAACGCGCATCGAACACGACTTCCGATCAACCGAAAGGATCCCGAACCAATTCACCCCAACCGTTCACCCTTTTCGAAAGTTCGTTCTGAGCTGCACCTATTCGATCGGATAGTTTCTTTTGAAAACACAAAAATTTCCGATCTTCGACTTACACTGCGCCAATGCTGATTCACCCGACATTGCGCATGCAGTCCTGGGGATTCGTCATCGGCGCCGCCCTGTTCGCATTGGGTTCGGCGCCCGGAATTGCGACGCTTCTCGGCACCGCCGGTGCAAATACTTCGTTCTTCGTGGGTTCCTGGTTCTTCACGGGTGCAGCATTCGTCCAATTGATGCTCAGTGGGCCGGCCACCGTCACGGACAAGGGCAGCCCGGCGATCCGCGCCGACTGGCTCGCGTCGCTGATCCAGTTCATCGGTACGCTGTTGTTCAACGTCAGCACGGGAGCCGCACTGCACGCCCACACCGTCAAGGGTGAGGAGCACCTGGTGTGGAACCCCAATCTCGAAGGTTCCCTGTGCTTTCTGGTGTCGAGCGCGATCGCGTGTGCAGTCCTCTGGCGAGCGGGCTCGCATTGGGCGCCGCGCTCGAAGGACTGGATCAGCGGGTGGCTGAACATGCTCGGGTCGATCGCTTTCGGGGTCTCCGCCGTCGGTTCGTTCGTCCTCGACGACGGAAACACCCTCGACCCGAGCCTTGCCAACGCCGGCACGTTCGTCGGGGCGATCTGCTTCCTGCTCGCCGCGGCGGTATTCCTCGGGAGGCGCAGCGCCGAGGAACCGGAATCCGCAACGGCCTCCTGAGAATTCGCCGGCAGGGCACCTGCCGGCGGAGAGCGTCTCAGTCCTCCCCTTCGCGCCCTTCGAGATAGGCGCGAGCGGCGTCGGGCCCCTCGTCGAGCAGGATCCGGAAACCGTCCTCGTCGAGCACGGGTACTCCGAGATCGGCGGCCTTGTCGGCCTTCGAACCCGGGTTGTCGCCGATGACGACGAAAGCCGTCTTCTTCGACACCGATCCGGCGGCCTTGCCTCCGCGCGCGAGGACGGCCTCCTTGGCCTGGTCGCGGGAGAATCCCGCGAGCGTGCCCGTAACCACGATCGACAGTCCTTCGAGGGTTCGCGGGATCGATTCGTCGCGTTCGTCGGCCATCCGGACACCCGCTGCCGCCCACTTGTCGACGATCGCGACGTGCCAATCGACGGTGAACCAGTCGGTCACCGCCGCGGCGATCGTCGGTCCGACGCCCTCGACGGCCGCGAGCTCGTCGACGGACGCGGCCCGGATCCGGTCGAGGCTGCCGAACTCGGTGGCCAGCGCACGCGCAGCGGTCGGTCCGACGTGCCGGATGGACAGGGCGACCAGCACGCGCCAGAGCGGCTGTTCCTTCGCCTTGTCGAGGTTCTGCAGCAGACGTTCGCCGTTCTTCGACAGCACGCCCTTGGTGGTGCGGAAAAACGCGATGCGTTCGAGGTCTTCCTTCGTGAGCGAGAACAGGTCGCCCTCGTCGGCGATGATCTTCCCCTCGAGCAGCGCCGTGGCCGCCTCGTAGCCGAGGGCTTCGATGTCGAACGCTCCCCTGCCCGAGACGTGGAAGACCCGCTCGCGCAATTGCGCCGGGCACGACCGCGAGTTGGGGCAGCGCAGGTCGACGTCGCCCTCCTTCGCCGGGGCGAGGGTGGTACCGCATTCGGGGCACTGCGTGGGCATCTCGAAGGCGTACTCGGAACCGTCGCGCAGGTCGACGACCGGGCCGAGGACCTCCGGGATCACGTCGCCGGCCTTGCGGATGACCACGGTGTCGCCGATGAGCACGCCTTTGCGCTCCACCTCGGACGCGTTGTGCAGCGTCGCCAGCGAGACGGTGGACCCGGCGACGGTGACCGGCTCCATGTAGGCGAAGGGGGTCACGCGTCCGGTGCGCCCGACACTGACGCGGATGTCGAGGAGCTTGGTGGTGACCTCCTCCGGCGGGTACTTGTAGGCGATCGCCCACCGTGGGGCGCGGGACGTGGCACCGAGGCGTCGGTGCAGCCCCATGTCGTCGATCTTGACCACCAGGCCGTCGATCTCATGTTCGATGTCGTGGCGGTGTTCGCCCCAGTAGCGCATCCGCTCGACGACCGCCTCGGCGCCCTGCACGCGAACAGTGTGCGGTGAGACGGGCAGGCCCCAGGCCGCGAAGGCCGCGTAGGCGTCGGATTGCGAGCGGGGTTCGAAGCCCTCCATGCGGCCGTAGCCGTGGCAGTACATGCGCAGACGCCGGCGCGCGGTGACGGCCGGGTTCTTCTGCCGCAGGGAACCGGCGGCGGAATTGCGGGGATTCGCGAAGGGCGGCTTGTCTTCGGCCACCAGCCCGGCGTTGAGGGTCTGGAAGTCCTCGAGCCGGAAGAACACCTCGCCGCGCACTTCGAGCAACGTCGGGATCGGGTATTCGGCGGTGCCGGTGAGCTTTTCGGGAACGTCGTCGATCGTGCGGGCGTTGAGGGTGACGTCCTCCCCGGTGCGTCCGTCGCCGCGGGTGGCCGCGCGGACGAGTTTGCCGTTCTCGTAGACGAGGCTGAGCGCCACGCCGTCGATCTTCACCTCGCACAGATAATCGGGGTGAGTGCCGGTCTCGACCTCGGCGCGCGAGAGCCACGCGCGCAGTTCGTCCTCGTCGAAGACGTTGTCGAGGCTGAGCATCCGTTCGAGATGCTCGACGGCACCGAATTCGGTGGCGAAGCCGCCGCCGACCAGCTGGGTGGGCGAATCCGGCGTGCGGAGTTCGGTGTACTGATCCTCGAGTGCCTGCAGTTCGCCGAGGAGCGCGTCGAACTGACCGTCGGAGATGATGGGGGCGTCGCGCACGTAATAACGGAACTGATGCTCGCGCACCTGTTCGGCGAGATCCTGCCAGCGCTCACGCGCCTCCGGAGGAGCGGTGATGGGTGCGTCCGTCGGTTCACTCACAGCCTGCAAGCCTAGTCGAGGGGACCGACCGGAATACTCAGAGCGTGTCGGCTTCCTCAGCGAAGGCCGACGCGACGTCGCGCAACGAACGCAGAGCGGCCCGTGCCCCCTCCGTGGAGGCCGAGGCCAGCCCGCAGACCGGGCTCACCGCCACCGATTGCAGCACCTTCCTGGGGAACCCGAGCCGGTCGATCAGCTCGACGGTCGGTGCCGCGTACTCGCGCCAGCCCGTCGAGGCCGGTGCGGTGGCGGGCACGAGTCCGAGTATCGGGACCGTGCCCGAGTCGAACAGTTCCCCGAGTCCGTCGAGGTCGGAGCGTCGCACGCCTCCGACGTCGAAGGCCACAGCGTCGGCAGCGCTGCGCCGCAGGAAGTCGGCCGGGAAGGTGCCCGCGCAGCAGTGCACCGCGACGGAGAGCCCAGTGCCCCGAATCGTCGTGTCGAGCACGTCCAGCGCTTCCGGGTCCGGCACGGCAGGGACGGTCTCGAGGACGGTCCGGCCCTTCAGCGTTCCGGCGAGCACATCCGGCAGCGACGGTTCGTCGAGTTGCGCGACCACCTGAACCCCGAGCCGGCGGGTGATCTCGGCGGCGTGTCGGGCCAGGCCCTCCGCGAGCGATTCGGCCAGGTCACGAACGGCGCCGCGGTCGGTGAGCACCCGGCGTCCCGTGGCGAGTTCGACGTGGGCGGCGAGGGTGAGCGGCCCGGCAGCCTGCACCTTCACGGGGCGGCCGGCATCCAGCCCGGCGCGTTCCCAGGCCTCCTCGAGCGCATCGAGGTCCTGGGCGAGCAGGTCGCGCGCCCGGGCGGCCACACCGCCGCGTCGCGACACGAGGCGGTAACCAGTGGTCGAGGTGTCGAGGTACATGTCGACGAGCAGGGCGCTGACCCGCCCGATCATGTCGGCACCGAGGCCGCGTGCCGGCAGTTCGACGAGGTGGGGCAGATCCGTGAGTTCGCCGACGACGACCGCCGCGGCCTCGCGCGGGTCCGTCCCGGGCCACGAACCGATGCCTGTCGCGAGACCGGACCACACCTCGCGGCCGGTGGCAGGTGCCGTCACCGGTCCCCTGCCGCGATGGTTCCGCTGCCGAGGACGATGTCGCCCGCAGCGTCGGACCGGTACAGCACGGCGGCCTGACCGGCGGCGACACCGGTGAGCGGTTCGCGCAGCGAGATCTCGATGCCCGGACCCACCGCTTCGGCGACGGCCGGGGCCAGGCCACCGTGAGCGCGGACCTGGACGACGCACTCGATCGGTCCGACAGGAGCGGTGCCGGAGGTCCACACGGCGCGTTCGGCCCGGATCGACTCGACCTTCAGCTGTTCGGCGCTGCCGACCCGGACGGTGCCGCTCTCCGGTTCGATCGCGGTGACGTAGCGGGGGCGTCCGTCCGGTCCGGGCCCGGCGATACCGAGTCCCTTGCGCTGGCCGATGGTGAAACCGTGCACGCCCTCGTGCTGCGCGAGCACCTCACCCGAACGGTCGTCCACGACGGCGCCGGGACGCACACCGATGCGGGCACCGAGGAAGGCGCGGGTGTCGCCCGACGGGATGAAGCAGATGTCGTGGCTGTCGGGCTTGTTCGCCACAGCGAGTCCGCGCTCGGCGGCCTCCTCGCGGATCCGGCTCTTGGGGGTGTCGCCGACGGGGAACACCGCGCGCGACAACTGCTGCGCCGTGAGCACGGCGAGTACGTACGACTGGTCCTTGTCGGCGTCGACGGCGCGGCGCAGCACCCCGTCGTTCAACTGCGCGTAGTGACCGGTGGCGACGGCGTCGAAGCCGAGCGCGACGGCACGGTCGGCCAGCGCCGAGAACTTGATCTTCTCGTTGCAACGCAGGCACGGGTTCGGGGTCTCACCGGCGGCATAGGACGCGACGAAGTCGTCGATCACGTCCTCCTTGAAGCGGTCTGCGAAATCCCAGACGTAGAAGGGAATTCCGAGCACGTCGGCGGCGCGGCGAGCATCGCCGGCGTCCTCCTTCGAGCAGCATCCGCGCGAGCCGGTGCGCAGTGTGCCCGGCGCGGCCGACAACGCGAGATGCACTCCCACGACGTCGTGTCCGGCCTCGACCATGCGGGCGGCGGCGACCGCCGAGTCCACACCGCCGCTCATTGCCGCAAGAATCCTCATCTCCGGTCACCTCCTCGTCCACCGGCGCTCGCCAGTCCGGCGGCGCGAGCCCTGTCCACCACGGAAGGGAGAGTTTCGATCAGTTTGTCGATGTCACTGCGGGTTGTGGTGTGCCCCAACGAGAATCGGAGCGAACCGCGTGCCGTGATCGGGTCCGCCCCCATCGCGACGAGTACGTGACTCGCGCGCGCGACCCCGGCGGTGCACGCCGAACCGGTCGAGCATTCGATACCGGCCGCGTCGAGCAACATCAGCAGCGAGTCGCCTTCGCATCCGGGGAACGTGAAGTGCGCGTTGTTGGGCAGTCGTCCGACCTCGCGAGGACCGTTGAGGATCGCGTCGGGGATCGCCGCCTCGACACCCGCGACAAGAAGATCGCGCAGGTGCGCGAGTTCGGCGGTGCGGCCGGGCAGATCCGAGGTGACCTCGCGCAACGCCGCGGCCATCGCCACGATGGACGCGGTGTCCTGCGTCCCGGACCGCACGTCGCGTTCGTGGCCCCCACCGTGGGCGAGCGGCACGCACGGTACCTGCCTGCCGAGCAGCAGCGCTCCCACTCCCTGCGGACCACCGAACTTGTGAGCGGCCAGGGTCAGTGCCGACAGTCCGCTCGCGGTGAAATCGACTGGGAGATGCGCGACCGCCTGCACGGCGTCGCTGTGCATCGGGACGTCGAACTCGGCGGCGACCGCAGCGAGTTCGGTGATCGGCATGACGGTGCCGACCTCGTTGTTCGCCCACATCACGGACACGAGGGCGACCTCGTCGGCGTGGCGCGAGAGTTCCTCGCGGAGCGTGGTGGGATCGACGCGGCCGGAGCCGTCCACCGGCAGCCACGTCACCTGGGCATCCTCGTGCTCGACGAGCCATTCGACGGCGTCGAGCACGGCGTGGTGTTCGACCGCGCTCGCGAGGATCCGGCGACGCCGGGGGTCCTGGGCGCGGCGACCCCAATAGATGCCCTTGACGGCCAGATTGTCGCCCTCGGTGCCACCGGAGACGAAGATCACCTCGGAGGGCCGGGCGCCGAGGGCGGCCGCAATCGACTCCCGCGACTCCTCGACGCGCCGGCGCGCTGCGCGCCCCGATCCGTGCAGGGAGGACGCGTTTCCGACGGTGGCGAGGACCGACGTCATCGCCTCGACGGCCGCAGGAAGCATCGGCGACGTCGCGGCGTGATCGAGGTAGACGGTCGTGGAGGTACCGGAGGGACCGGCGGCGGGCGAGGTCATGACCGATCCAGGATAGCGGGTCGGCGCAGGTGCCCGCCGCGCTCAGGGGGGTCGCCCGTCAGGCGGCGTCCACCGTCCGTGCCGTTCCACCGGCCGGTGAGCCGCCGACCGGCAGGAATGTCACGGCCTCGACCGGGCGCTCGGCACGGACCGCGCGGGCGCATCGGGCTGCGAGATCGTGCCGGTCCCGACCCGGATGTTCGAGCGGAGCGAGCACGACTTCGACGACGACACCGCGGTTCCGGATCATCCGCCGGATCGAGGAACCGATCGTCTCGTCACCGACGAAGGCCGGCGCGGCGGTGAGGTCTCCCCCGCGCTCGCCGTATCGCAGGCCGACGGGCTGGACGGGGCACTGCGCGTCCACGGCCGCCTGCAGCAGGGCGGGGCGGAAACCGCCGTGGGACCGTCCGCATCGCGTCGTGCCCTCGGGGAAGACGGCGACGCACCCGCCCTCCAGCAAGCGGGTGCGTACTCGCTCGATCACGGCGGGCAGCAGTCGCAGTCGTTCCCGTTCGATGGGGATGACACGCATCCGGCGTGCGAGCGCGCCCAGCAGGCCCCAGTCGAGCAGGTCCGCTCGTGCGACGAACTCCGCGGGAGCGACTGCGGTGAGGACGAGGACATCCGTCCACGAGATGTGCGGTGCAACGACGAGCACGCCCCCTGCGCGCGCCCGTCGGTCACGCCGATCGTCGATCGTCGGACGGATGCCTACGCACCACAACAACAGGCGCGCACTGCGCCGCACCGTGCTCTCCCGACGCGCCGCGGGAATCATCCGTCCTGCCAGCAGGAGCGGCACCACCGTCAGCACGACCGCGACCGTCGCGATGCGCAACCACACCGTCGGCAGACCCACACGATCCGTCCCGTCCGGCAGGCACCGGATCCCGCACGGACTCGACGGCATCCACGCGTGCACCCGTGTCGTACCGACCCGAGTCACCGCGACCCCCGCTCGGCACGCTCGGCGGCCGCGCGCAGGCGGGCGAGATAGCGGGTGTCCGCCCGGTCCACGGCTAGTATCGCGACGAAGTCGGCGACCCCGAAGTCCGGATCGTGGGCCGGTTCACCACAGATCCGGGCACCGAGCCGCAGGTATCCGCGCAGGAGCGGCGGGACCACGGGACGCGGCAACGGAGCGATCTCGTCGAGCGGGTGGCCTTCGACCATCACGGGATTCAGCGGTCGGACCCGCGCTGCGGGTTCGACGGCGTGTCGTTCGAGCAGCAGGTCGCGCACGGCCCGAACGTTCGACGCCTCGGGTTCGTCGGGCGTCGTGCGCATGGGCACCGAGACGCATCCGACGACCTCGTTGTGTCCGGTCGCCTCGAGATAGTGCAGGATGCCGGCCCACATCAGGGTGAGGACCGATCCGGAACGGTGGGCTGGATCGACGCAGGCCCTGCCCATCTCCACCAGGCCGCGCCCGTGTGGGTCGAGTGCGGAGAGATCGAATTCGGTGGCGGTGTAGTACCCACCGGCCTCGCGGGCGGCTTCGGGCGGCAGCATCCGGTAACAGCCGACGACGTCGTCGGTGACCCGATCGCGCACCAGCACGTGGTCGCAGAACTCGTCGAACCGGTCGGCGTCGGATCCGCCCCCCGCATCGGGGATCCGGAAGCCGGGTTCACCGGAGAAAACCCGGTACCGAAGGCGTTGCGCAGCCAGGCGATCCGACGCTTCCGTCGACACGACGAGGGAGTAGCGGGGGCCGGACAGGACGGGAGCGGTGAACCCACTCGGGCGGTACAGCACCGGCGATGTGGTCATGCCCCAAGGTGTAACGACCGTGGGAGGCGCGCCGGCGGCGACGGGGTGTCGCGGCGATGCATCGCCGATGAACACTCCCGCAGAATGCACGCGGCCCCGCTCCTTTCGAAGGAGCGGGGCCGCGCAGGGATCGATCTGCCGGAGCGGATCAGCCCTTGTGCTTCTTGACCTCCTCGGTCAGCTGCGGAGCGACGTTGAACAGGTCGCCGACGACGCCGTAGTCCGCGATCTCGAAGATCGGGGCCTCTTCGTCCTTGTTGACGGCGACGATGGTCTTCGACGTCTGCATGCCGGCGCGGTGCTGGATGGCGCCGGAGATGCCGAGCGCGACGTACAGCTGCGGGGAGACCGTCTTACCGGTCTGACCGACCTGGAACTGGCCCGGGTAGTAGCCCGAGTCGACGGCGGCGCGGGAAGCACCGACGGCGGCACCGAGCGAGTCGGCGAGCTCCTCGACGACGGAGAACTTGTCGGCCGAACCGACACCGCGGCCACCGGAGACGACGATCGACGCCTCGGTCAGCTCCGGACGGTCGCCGCCGACGATCGGATCGCGCGAGACGATCTTCACGGCGTTCTCTTCCTGGGCCGGAACCTCGACGGCCACACGCTCGGCGGCGGCAGCCTCGGGCTTGGCCTCGATGGCGCCCGGGCGGATGGAGATCACGGGGACCTCACCGTTGGCCTTGGCGTCGACGGTGAACGCGCCACCGAAGATCGAGTGCACGGCGGAGCCGTCGGCCTTGACGTCGACGACATCGACGAGCAGACCGGAGCCGATGCGGGCGGCGAGGCGGCCCGACACCTCCTTGCCTTCGACGGACGCGGCGGTGATGACGGCGGCGGGGCTGGTGGACTCGACGAGCGACGCGAGGACGTCGACCTTCGGGGTCACCAGGTAGTTGTCGACGTCTTCGGACTCGGCGGCGTAGACCTTGACCGCACCGGCGGCGGCGAGGGCGTCCTGCAGCGCGTCGGCGGTGCCGGGGGCACCTGCGACGACGGCGGAGGGCTCGCCGAGCACACGCGCGGCGGTGATGAGTTCGGTGCTGACCTTCTTGAGCGCGCCCTCGGCATGCTCGACGAGCACGAGTACTTCTGCCATTACTACTTCTCTCCTAGATATGTCAGATGTTGTCGCGGGGCGCGATCAGATGATCTTCTGGCCGACCAGGTACTGAGCGATCTTGCTGCCGCCGTCGCCCTCGTCGGTGACGCGCTCACCCGCGGTGCGCGGGGGCTTCGGAGTCACACCGGTGACGGTGGACGCAGCGTTCGCAACACCGAAGATCTCGGGATCGAGACCGATGTCGGCGAGGGTGAGGGTCTGAACTTCCTTCTTCTTCGCGGCCATGATGCCTTTGAAGGAGGGGAAGCGGGGCTCGTTGATCTTCTCGGTGACCGAGACGATGGCGGGGAGCGGAGCCTCGATGCCGAAGACGCCCTCGTCGGTCTCGCGCTCGCCGGCGGCCTTGCCGTCCGCGATCGTGAGCTTGCGCAGGTGCGTCAGGTGAGGCAGGCCCAGGTACTCGGCGATGATCGCGGGCACGGCGCCCACGCGACCGTCGGTGGCCTCGTTACCGGCGATGACCAGCTCGACACCCTCGATCTGGCCGAGCGCAGCGGCGATCGCGTACGCGGTCTGGATCGAGTCGGAGCCGTGCATGGCGGGATCGTTGAGGTGGATCGCCTTGTCGGCGCCCATGGACAGCGCCTTGCGGATGGCGTCGGTGGCGCGGTCCGGGCCGGCGGTCAGAACGGTGACCTCACCGCCGTCGCGCTCCTTGATGAGCAGAGCTTCCTCGACGGCGCGCTCGTTGATCTCGTCGAGCACGGCGTCGGCGGCCTCACGGTCGAGCGTGTAGTCGCCGTCGCTGAGCTTGCGCTCGGACCACGTGTCGGGGACCTGCTTGATCAAAACGACGATGTTCGTCATGGGTCTGCGTCGACCTCCTGTGTGTAGCTGCCTTTGGTCGGCAAGGCGCTGCCTGAACCGAGCACTCGTGTCTTTCGCACGGCGTGTGCGATAGATTATCAGCCGCTAAGTTACCAGTCAGTAACTTGACGGGATTCCCGGTTCACCATAGCCGTACGGAAGGACGACGAAACCTGTGATCTGGAACACCGGAGACCACCCCTCCGGGGAGAGGTCTAATGTCGTGGCGGTGAGCGACACCCCCGCCCGCGCCGATGACGCGCACGCCCTCCCCCTCACCGGCGAACGGACGGTCCCCGGCATCGCCGAGGAGAACTATTGGTTCCGACGTCACGAGGTCGTCTACCAGAACTTTCTCCCCCGTTGCGTGAACCGGGCCGTGCTCGAGGCCGGCGCCGGCGAAGGCTACGGGGCCGACATGATCGCCGATGTGGCGACGCGCGTGATCGGCCTCGACTACGACGAGAGCGCCGTCGCACACATCCGCGCGCGCTACCCCCGCGTGGACATCCGGCACGGAAACCTCGCCGAACTTCCCCTCGAGGACGAATCGGTCGATACCGTCGTGAACTTCCAGGTGATCGAGCATTTGTGGGATCAGACACAGTTCCTACGCGAATGTCACCGCGTTCTCACCCCCGGCGGTGAATTGCTCATCAGTACTCCCAACCGGATCACCTTCTCCCCCGGCCGCGACACCCCGCTCAACCCCTTCCACACCCGTGAGCTGAACGCCGCCGAACTGACCGAACTGCTCGAGGACGCCGGCTTCCGCGTCGAACTCATGACCGGCGTGCACCACGGCCCCACGCTGCGCGCACTCGATGCCAAGCACGGCGGATCGTTCATCGACGCCCAGATCGAGCGCGCCCTCGCCGGGCAGCCGTGGCCGGACGATCTCACCGCCGACGTCGCGATGGTCTCCACCGACGACTTCGCCATCGTCCCCGAGAACATCGATGCGAGCCTCGATCTGGTCGCGATCGCCGTGAAGGACCCCGCAGCGAAGGACACCGCTCCGTGAGTGCCGCATCGTCCCGCGAACCCGGGATGTTCGCGCTCGTCCTCCACTCCCACCTCCCGTGGCTCGCCCACCACGGCCGGTGGCCCGTCGGCGAGGAATGGCTCTACCAGTCGTGGGCAGCGACCTATCTGCCCGTCACCGACGTGCTGCGGCGGCTCGCCGCCGAAGGCCGAACCCGGATGCTCACACTCGGCATCACCCCGGTACTGGCCGCGCAACTCGACGACCCGCACTGCCTCGCCGGGATGCACCACTGGCTCGGCAACTGGCAACTGCGCGCGCACGAGGCGGCCGGCATGCGGGAGGAGTCCTACCGCGCACTCGGCGCCCGCGAGCACCGCGCCGCCACCGCGGCACTGGAGGACTTCGAAACCCAATGGCGCCACGGCGGATCCCCCGTCGTGCGGCAGCTGATCGACGCCGACGCGATCGAACTGCTCGGTGGGCCTCTCGCCCATCCGTTCCAGCCCCTCCTCGACCCGCGACTGCGCACCTTCTCGTTGTCCGAAGGTCTCGCCGACGCGCACGCCCGCTGGAACCATCGCCCCCGCGGCATCTGGGGCCCGGAATGCGGTTACACGCCGGGCATGGAGAACGATTACGCCGCAGCGGGAGTCGAGCACTTCATGGTCGACGGTCCTGCGCTGCGCGGCGACACCTCGCTCGGCCACACGGTCCGCGACTCGGACGTCGTGTGTTTCGGCCGCGACCTGCAGGTCTCGTACCGGGTGTGGTCGCCGAAGTCCGGCTATCCCGGCCACTCCGCCTACCGCGACTTCCACACCTACTGCCACGACACCGGACTCAAACCGTCCCGCGTCACGGGCCGCACGGTGCCCTCGCACGAGAAGGCGCCCTACGATCCCGAACTCGCGTCGCACGCCGTCGACCAGCACGTCGCCGACTTCGTCGAGACCGTCCGGCAGCGATTGCGCAGCGAATCCGGCCGCATCGGCCGGGACGCACTCGTCGTCGCGGCCTTCGACACGGAACTGTTCGGCCACTGGTGGTTCGAAGGTCCGATCTTCCTCGAACGACTGCTCCGCGCGCTTCCCGAGGCCGGCATCGAGGTGGGAACCCTCGCCGATGCCCGCGACCGCGGATACGTCGGCGCCTCCGTCGATCTCGAGAATTCGTCGTGGGGTTCGGGCAAGGACTGGCGGGTCTGGGCCGGCGACCAGGTCGCCGATCTCGTGCGTCTCAACGACGAGGTGGTGCGCACGACCCTCGACAGCATCGACAAGTCCCGCGAGCAGAGCACGTCGTCGGTCGCGCTCCGCAACCGCGTGCACGACCAGATGGTGCGCGAAGCGCTGCTGACGGTCTCCAGCGACTGGGCGTTCATGGTCAGCAAGGACACCGCCGCCGCCTATGCCCGCGACCGCGCGCACAAACACGCCCACGCCCTGCGTGAGATCGCCGAGGCGGTCGACTCCGGACGCACCGAGACGGCACGGCGTCTGGCCGACGGATGGAACCGCGCCGACAATCTCTTCCCAGGACTCGACGCCCGACGACTGCCCGGACGCCACGGAGGCCCGCGATGAAGATTCTGCTCGTCTCATGGGAGTACCCACCCGTCGTCGTTGGCGGCCTGGGCAGACACGTCCATCATCTCGCCACCGAACTCGCCGCGGCGGGCAACGAGGTGGTGGTGCTGTCACGTCGCCCGACCGGCACCGATGCGTCGACCCACCCCACGATCAGCCACATCGCCGACGGCGTGCTCGTGGTGGCGGTCGCGGAGGACGCACCCCACTTCGACTTCGGCGAGGACATGATCGCCTGGACGCTGGCGATGGGCCACGCGATGGTCCGCGCCGGGATCGGGCTGACCCGCGGCGGCATCGGCGAAGGTTGGTATCCGGACGTCGTCCACGCCCACGACTGGCTCGTCGCCCACCCCGCGATCGCGCTGGCCGAGTACTTCGACGTGCCGCTCGTGTCGACCCTGCACGCGACCGAGGCCGGTCGCCACAGCGGTTGGCTGTCGGGCCGGATCAACCGCCAGGTGCATTCCGTCGAGTGGTGGCTCGCCAACGAATCCGACCGTCTCATCACGTGTTCGGCGTCGATGCACGACGAGGTCACCGAGTTGTACGGTCCGGACCTGCCGGAGATCTCCGTGATCCGCAACGGCATCGACATCACCACCTGGTCGTACCGCGACCGCGAACCGCGTCCCGGGCCGGCACGACTGCTGTACGTCGGCCGCCTCGAATACGAGAAGGGTGTGCAGGACGCGATCGCCGCGCTCCCCCGCATCCGCCGCTCGCATCCCGGCACGACCCTCGTGGTCGCCGGTGAGGGCACCCAGTTCGAGTGGCTGCGCGAGCAGGCACGCGTACACCGCGTCGCACGCTCGGTGAGTTTCCTCGGCAACCTCGACCACACCGAACTGCTCGGCTGGCTGCACGGCGCCGACGCGATCGTGCTGCCGAGCCGCTACGAGCCGTTCGGCATCATCGCCCTCGAGGCCGCCGCAGCGGGTACCCCGCTCATCGCGTCCACCGCCGGCGGCCTGGGCGAAGCCGTGGTCGACGGCGTGACCGGACTGTCGTTCCGGCCCGGCGACGTGGCCGGACTCGTCTCGGCCGTCCGGGAAACCCTCGACGATCCCGAGGCCGCCCGAGTGCGCGCGCGGGCGGCCCGGGCACGACTGACCGACGACTTCGACTGGCGCCGCGTCGCCGAAGAAACCGCGCAGGTCTACTCGTCGGCGAAGCGGCGGGTGCGTCACCCGCTCGCACGCCCCACTGTCCCCCAACGTCCCCTCCCGGACCGCGGATGAACGAGCAGCACACGCTCCAAATCGAGCGCCTGGCACCGCACGAATCCGATATCGTCGCCGTCACCGCACTGCTCAACGCGGTCTACGCGGTGGCCGAGGACGGCATGTGGGTACCGGGCACCACACGGACCGACACGGACGAGATCACCCGATATGCGCGGGAGGGCAGCATTCGCATCGCCCGCTCGCACGGCCGGGTGGTCGGCTGTATCCGCGTGACCCCGGTCGACGCGACGACGGCCGAGTTCGGGATGCTCGCCTCCGACCCGAAGGTCCGCGGCACAGGCGTCGGCCGCGTCCTGATCGACACCGTCGAGACGGAGTTCGCCGAGCGAGGTTTCGAGGCAATGCAACTCGAGGTGATCCGTCCGCGCGACACCTCACACGAGTCCAAGGTGTTCCTCGACCGGCTCTACACCCGGCTCGGGTACGTGCCGGAGGAGCCCGCGCCGCTCGATACGCGCCATCCGGAACTCGTTCCGGCTCTTGCGGTCCTATGTGAAACGGTCGTCTACCGGAAGCCACTGGGCCGACCCTGAGTCGACCTTCGACTCACGAGGTAGCGGACAACTCGGCCGGAGCGAGCGGCGGCTGCCGATCGAACCACGGCCGGGCCTGTTCGAGTTCGCCTGCGAGGGCGAGGAGCACACTCTCCCCACCGAGTGGGCCGACGAACTGCACCCCGAGCGGCAGACCGGACACCGTCCAGTGCAACGGCACCGAGATCGCCGGGCGCCCGGTGATATTGGCCAGCTGCGTGTAGGGGGTGCGCCCCAGATTGTCGTCCACCACCCGGTCGATGAAACCGGCCCGGGTCGCGATCCACGCGGTGCGGGTACGCAGGAGCGCCTCGCCGGCACGCCGCATCCAGCGGGGCGTGTCGAGTTCGCCGATGCGCGACGGCGGGAAGGCGAGTGTCGGCGTGAGCAGCAGATCGTAGCGTTCGTGGAACTGCGCGAGACCGCTCGCGTACTCGGCCCAGCGGGCATGGGCCGCAATGTAGTCCGACGCCGAGGTCGCCTTGCCCACGGCGGCGATGATGCGGGTGTCGAACTCGAAGTCCTCGGGTCGTGCTCCGGTGAGGCGGCAGGCCTCGGCGACCTCCGCGGCAGCCGTGGCGAACCACATGATGAGGAAGTCCTCTGCGAGACGCCGTTCGTCGATACCCGTCGAGGCGGGTTCGACGTGATGGCCGAGTTCCTCGAGCACCGCGACGGCAGCGTCCACCGCGGCCTTCGCCTCCGGATCGACCGGCGTCCCGATCGGTGACGCGGTCTCGTATCCGATCCGCAACCGCTTCGGCGCCGAGCGCGCGGCCTCCGCGTACGACCGGGCACGCTCGACGAGATACGGCCCACCCGCGTACGGGCCCGCCATGACGTCGAGGAAGGCAGCGGCGTCGCGCACCGTCCGGCAGATCACCCCGTTGGTAGCCGCGCCGTGCAGCGGTTCCCCGCCGCGCATACCGGTGGGCACGAGTCCGCGTCCGGGCTTGAGCCCGAGGAGCCCGCAGCAGGCGGCGGGAATGCGGATGGAGCCGCCGCCGTCGCTCGCTCCCGCCGCGGGAACGACGCCGGCCGCGACCGCCGCGGCGGAACCACCCGATGACCCGCCCGGCGTCACCGACGGATCCCACGGGTTTCGGGTGGCCCCGAACGCCTCGGGCTCGGTGATGCCCTTCGCCCCGAACTCGGGGGTGTTGGTCTTGGCGAACGGGACCAGGCCGGCTCCGAGCCACCGGTCGACGATCACCGAGTTCTCGTCCATCGGCAGGTCCGCGAGGACACGGGACCCGCACGAGGTCGGCTCACCGGCCAGATCCTGCCCCAGATCCTTGAGCAGGAACGGCACCCCGGCGAACGGACCGTCGAGCGGTTCGCGTGCCAGGACCCGGGCCTTGTCGTCGAGCCTGCGGACGACGGTGTTCAGTGTCGGTTCGACCGTGTCGAGCCGCGCGATCGCGGTCTCGAGCAACTCGCTCGCCGATACCTGCCCCGTCGCGACGAGTTCGGCCAGGCCGGTCGCGTCGTGACTCCGATACTCCGAGTAGTCCATCTGCTGTCCCCCGACAGTGTCCCGGCCCGCGTCGCTACTGGGGGACGCCCGCGGGCGTGTCTACCGACTTCTTCCGTGCGATATCTGCGAGCGCCGCTTCCCGGGCGGCACGCTCGGCAGCGGCGCTCTCCCACGCCACCTTACGGTTCTTCACGACCTTGGCGGGCGAACCCACCGCGATACTGAAATCGGGGATGTCTCCCTTGACGACCGCGTGCGCTCCGAGCACCGAACCGCGGCCGACCCGGGTGCCGCGGAGCACGGTGACCTTCGCGGCGATCCAGGTGTCCGGACCGATCCGGACGGGGCTCTTGACGATGCCCTGGTCCTTGATCGGGTAGGTGATGTCCTCGGTGCGGTGGTCGAAGTCGCAGATGTAGCACCAGTCTGCGACCAGCGTCGACGCGCCGATCTCGATGTCGAGATAGGTGTTGACGACGTTGTCCTTGCCGAAGACGACCTTGTCGCCGATCCGGAGCGAACCCTCGTGGCAGCGGATGGCGTTGCCGTCGCCGATGTGGACCCAGCGGCCGATCTCGAGGCGCGACAGTTCGGGCGTCGCGTGGATCTCGACGTTCTTGCCCAGGAAGACCATGCCGCGCAGCACCACGTGCGGATTGGCCAGCCGGAACTTCGCCAGGCGGTAGTACCGGACCAGGTACCAGGGCGTGTACGCCTTGTTGTCCAGCACCCATTTCAGAGAGGACAGCGTCAGGAATCGTACCTGTTCGGGATCCCTCCGACGGGACCCGCGCCACCTCGCCGTCAGAGGTGCACCCCACATGCTCGTCATAGGGGCAGCCTACGGTCCGCCTCGTTCGCGGCTCACGACCCCCGGCCCGATACGCTGACACGTCGAATCGTTCGCCTGTGGAGGAGTTGAGTGATGCGGGGTGTCCTGCGGACCGCGGTCCCGGCGCTGACGGTGGTCTTCGCGCTGAGCGCGTGCGGCGGTGGGGCCGGCACCGACGACGTGTTGTCGAGCGGTGGCTGGCCGGGACGGCACTCCGATGCCCGCAACAGCAACACCGCGACCGCCGAGAGCGTCGACGACCTCGCGCCCGGCTGGACGCGTCCGCTGGGCGGCCCGGTCGGCTCCCCCGCCGGGATCGCGGCCAACGGCCAGGTCTCGGTGGCGGCCGCGACGGAGGCCGGATGCAATCTGTTCTCCTTCCAGATGGACACGGGCCGCAAGCGCTGGTGCACGCGTCTCGCCCCGGCCGTCACGACGATCACCCCCGTCTCCGACGGCGTCGCGAACATCTACGTCGGTGAGGACGGCGGACTGCTGTCGTTCAACGAGCACGGCCAGCGTCGCTGGCGCATTCCCGTGAGCGGCAGCCCCCGCAGCGCACAGTTCACCTCCGACGGAAGCCTGTTGGTGGTCACGCATTTCGGTCAGGTCAACGTCGTCGACCCGCAGACGGGACAACTCGAGGCACCGCTGTTCGATCTGGTGCCGGTGCCGACCCTCGAGGACGGGCAGAACCTGCCGCGACTCGCGAGTGATCACGGCCTCCCCGCCTGCTTCGGGGGCTCGGAGGACTGCCCGGTCGCCACCACCCCGGCCGTCGACACCGCCACCGACCGTGTCTTCGTCACCGTGTGGCGTCCGGGTTCGGACAGGTCGGCGCTCGTGGCGCTGCGCTACACGGCCGGTGACGACGCCGTGGTCATCGAGGAGTGGTCGGTACCCGACCTCCCCGGAGGTGCGGTGACGAGTCCGGTTCTGTCTGCTGACGGTTCGACCGTCTACGTCCACGACGGGGAGGGTGCCCTGTGGGCGCTCGACGCCGAGACAGGCGAAGCGCGATGGACCCACGAGACCGGCCGTCCCACGGCGCTCGGTCCCGCCGTCACCGAGGACGGACTGCTGCTCCTCGCGTCGGCCGACGGCAGCGCCCCGCTGACGGCCCTGCGCGACGGCGGCGACAGCGTCGAAGTCGAGTGGGAGCGGGCGGACGTTACTCCGTACGGTGCGCCGGCGGTGACCGCCGACGGCCGGGCCTATGTGGTCGTCGACGGCGATCGGGGTCTCGCAGCGGCGGTGCTCGATCTCGCGGACGGAGCGACGATGGAGGAGGAACCCCTCGATCCCGCCACCGGACTGCCGGTCGGCACCGGCGTCGGCCCGGGCGGGGAGTTCGTGATCACGACCCTCGACGGGGACGTGGTGGTGCTGCGCGAACCGCAGTCCGTGTGAGGACGGCCGCCCGTGTGAGGGCGGTCAGCGCGACGGCGTGCAGACGAAGGCTTCCGGCGTCCGGCCGATGCGGGTGAGCACCACGCTGAGCGAGGCCGACCCGCGCAGTTTCAGGCGCGGACGCAATACCGCCGGGTCGACGTCGACGCCGCGCACGAGGATCTCGACCGCGCCGCAGTCGTGGCGGGCGAGCGCCTGACGGAGTGTCTTCTCGCTGTACTTGAGACGCTCGACGATCCGGAAACCCCGTACTCCGTCGGGCAGGCTGTCGCCGGTGAGATAGGCGATCCGCGGGTCGAGTTGCCACAGTCCGTGGGCTGCCGCGTAGTGGCGGACGAGACCGGCGCGCACGATCGCGCCGTCGGGGTCGACGATCCACTCCCCCGGCTCCCGTTCCGGAATGTCGTCGTCCGCGGCGTCGGTGATCTCGAAACCGGTTCCGTCCGAACGCAGTACTGCAGCCCGTCGGCGCACGCCGGGAGTGCTCAATCCCGGCGAGTACAGGCACGCTTCGCGGACTCCACCGTCGAGCGAGACGACCTCGACCTCACCGGCCCAGTCGAACGAGTCGAAATCCAGTCCCGGTGCGCACTTCACGGCGAGATCGCGGCCCGCGTAGGCGTCGAGGAGATCGGGCAGCGGTGGTTGCAGCGCGGCCGGATCGTGGGTCCGTCGCCCGCCCGAACGGCGTGCGGGATCGGCGATGACGGTGGTGCCTCGCGTGACCGGACGCAGGGCGTCGGCGCGCAGGAGGTACGCCCCGGGGACGTTGTGCGCGGCCATCGCCAGCCGCACGTCGTCGAGATCGCTGCCGATCACGGTCTCGGCGACCCCGACGAGTTCAGTGAGCTCGGCGCCGATCGAACACGTCACGTCGTGCACTGTGCGCCCTCGCAACCGCTTCGCGCGGTGGGCCGCGACGCGCGTGGGCGTGGACTGCTGCAGAGCGTCGTCGGTGAGCACCCACTCGCCGCCGCCGGCGATCTTCGCCTCCGTCTTGCGCCGCAGGATGACGGTTTCGACCAGCATTCCGGCACGATCGCCGAAACGCGTACGCGCCCAGCCGATGTCGGCGAGGCGCGTACGCGTCGACAGCTCCCGGTCGGCGACGCTCGCGAGAGCGTCGCGGCCGTCGTCCGACGTCAGGTACTCGACGTCGGCGAGGGTGAAGTCGTAACCCAACTACTTGCCGGGCTTCACACCGGTGATCATGACGTTGTAGAAGAAGCTACGGGGCACGACGTGCTCGAGGATGTTCTCGTCGACCCAGCTCAGCGCCTTCCAGCCACCGAAGGCGAACTTCGCCCAGTTCCAGCCCAGCTTCTCCTGCGGGACGGCGGCCTCGAAGGTGCGCACCGGCCAGCCGAGCAGGGCCGCGGCGAACTCCTCGCTCGACGCCTTGACCTCGACGGCTCCGGCCGAGGAGGCCAGCTTCTCGAGATCGGAAGGATCGAAGGTGTGCAGATCGACGACGGCCTCGAGGGCGGCCGCGCGGGACGACTCGTCGAGCTCGGTCTGCGGACGACGCCAGTCGCGCAGGAAAGGCAACTTGGTGATGTTGGTGGTGGCCTCCCACGTGACCCGGCCGAGCATGCGGGCGTAGAAGTTGCCGATCGTGCTGGGCTCACCGGCGAAGACGAAACGGCCGCCGGGCTTGAGCACGCGCAGCACCTCGCGCAGCGACTGCTCGACGTCCGGGATGTGGTGCAGCACGGCATGGCCGACCACGAGGTCGAAGGTGTCGTCGTCGTACGGAATGGTCTCGGCGTCGGCAACGCGGCCGTCGACGTCGAGGCCGAGATTCTCGGCGTTGCGGAGCGCGACCTTCACCATGCCGGGCGACAGGTCGGTCACCGAACCGGTCTTCGCGACCCCACCCTGCATGAGGTTGAGGAGGAAGAAGCCCGTGCCGCAGCCGAGTTCGAGTGCGCGCTCGTAGGGCAGCGGCTGATCGCCGGCCGCGGCGACGAACCGCCCCTTGGCGTAGTCGATGCACCGCTCGTCGTACGAGATGGACCATTTCTCGTCGTACGTCTCGGCTTCCCAGTCGTGGTAGAGCACCTGGGCTAGCTTGGTGTCCTCGAGCGCGGCTGCGACCTCTTCGGCAGTGGCGTGCGGATTCGGCGCGGGGTCGACCCCGTCGGTCCTGCTGGCAGTCATGCGGTGATCCTACTCATCGGTAAGCTGTGGACAAGTGCAGGTGCCGGTCGGCATCACTCGCCGACGAACTTCGCCTTGCCCGGCCCGTTCTCGATGAACGATTCGAGGCCGATGGTGCGGTCCTTCGTGGCGAACAGCGCGGCGAAGACGTGCTGTTCGATCTTCAGACCCGTATCCAGATCGGTGTCGAGGCCCTGGTCGATCGCGGCCTTCGCAGCGGCGAGCGCGCGCGAGGCGGCGCCGGTGAACTGCCCGGCCCAGCGACGCGCAGCCTCGTAGACGTCGTCGGGGGCGACGACCTCGTCGACCAGACCGATCGACAGGGCTTCGTCGGCGCCGACGAAACGACCGGTGAAGACGAGATCCTTCGCCTTCGCCGGGCCGACGAGCCGAGCCAGTCGCTGGGTGCCGCCGCCACCGGGGATGATGCCCAGCAGGATCTCGGGCGTGCCGAGCTTGACGTTGTCGCCGACGATGCGCCGGTCGGCGCCGAGGGCGAGTTCGAGGCCACCACCGAGGGCGTAGCCGGTGATCGCGGCGACGGTGGGCTTGGGGATGTCGGCGATCGACCCGAGGGCCGACTGCAGGTCGCCGACGATCTCGCTCATCTGCACGTAGCTCAGGTCGGCCATCTCCTTGATGTCGGCGCCGGCCGCGAACACCTTCTCGCCGCCGTAGACGATCACCGACTTCACGTCGGACCGGACGGTCGCCTCGCGCGCAGCGGCCCGGATCTCCTCCTGGAGCTGCCGGTTCAACGCGTTCATCGGAGGGCGGTCGAGACGGATGGTGCCGATGCCGTCGGAGACGTCGAGGGTCACGAATTCAGCCATGGTCCTCAGCCTAGATGTCGGAGCGCTGGGCCCACGGATGAGTACCGACCTCGTAGTAGGCCTCGTCCCCGTCGAACGCGATGTGGACCGCCCCGTCGCGACGGCTGATGATCGGCAGGATCGGCTCGATGACCGGATCCGCTGCCATGAGGTCGGCGACCGTGGCGAAGCCAGACAGGATCGACAGCTGACTCCACGTGGGCGGGAGCAGGATGCACCGGCCCGACCGCCAGTCGGCGAGGGCCTCCTCCGCGGTCTGCCACTGCACCAGATCGGTCTCGCTGGTGTTGCCGTCGGCCCGCTGTCCTTCCGGTACCGCGGCGACGAAGAAACGCGTATCGTAGCGGCGCCGCTCCCCCAGCGGGGTGATCCAGTTCGCGTGGGGACGCAGCAGGTCGGCGCGCAGCACCAACTGTTCCTTCTCCAGGAAGTCGCCGAAGGACAACTCGCGCGATTCCAGCAGACGACGCGCCTCCGCGTAGTCACCGGTGTCGGCCACCACCGAATCCTCGGTGGGTCCGGCGAGCAGCACGCCACACTCCTCGAAGGTCTCGCGCACGGCCGCGAGCACCAGCGCACGGGCCTGCGCCTCGCCGATACCGAACCGCTCGGCCCACCAGGTCACGTCCGGTCCGGTCCACCGCACCTCGGCGTCGGTGTCGGAAGTGTCGACACCGCCGCCGGGGAAGACGGTCATGCCGCCGGCGAAGTCCATGCCGACGACACGACGCTGCAGGAACACCTCGACGCCGCGCGCAGAGTCCCGCACGAGCATCACGGTGGACGCGTCGCGGATGGGTACCGCGGTGGGATCGAAGGTGGATGCCGAGCGATTGTTGGCCATGGCCTCAACCTAACCGATCGGTCCCGGCACCACCCGACCCGGAGTCACCGGCGGTGCCGTCCCGCCTGGCGGGTGCGGCGGGCGAAGAACCGGTCGTCGACCTTGTCGAGCGAGATGGACTGACTGAACGCCGCGCTGAGGTTCTCGGCGGTGATCACGTCGTCGAGCAGGCCCTGGGCGACCACACCGCCCTCCTTCAGGAGCAGCGCGTGCGTGAAGCCCGGCGGGATCTCCTCCACGTGATGGGTGACGAGCACGATCGCAGGGGCATCCGGGTCGGCCGCGAGCGTCCCGAGCCGGGCCACGAGTTCCTCGCGACCGCCGAGGTCCAGACCGGCCGCGGGCTCGTCGAGCAGCAGCAGTTCGGGGTCGGTCATGAGCGCCCGGGCGATGAGCGCACGCTTGCGTTCACCCTCCGACAGCGTCCCGTACAGACGGTCGGCGAGATGTTCCGCGCCGAGGCTCTCGAGCATCTCCACCGCGCGGCTCGTGTCGATGTCGTCGTACTGCTCGCGCCACCGGCCCAGCACGCCGTAGCCCGCGGAGAGCACGAGATCGGTGACCTTCTCGTCGTTCGGCACCCGGTTGGCCAGGGCCGCGGAGGACAATCCGATCCGGGGTCGTAGTTCGGACAGATCCGTCTTTCCGAACGTCTCCGCGAGGACGTGCGCGGTGCCGGAGGTGGGGAACGTCTCGGCCGCCGCGACCCGCAGCAGCGAGGTCTTTCCTGCCCCGTTGGGTCCGAGAACCACCCAACGTTCGTCGAGTTCCACCTTCCAGGTCACGGGACCGACGAGGACGTTCCCGCCGCGTCGGACCACTACGTCGTCGAATTCGATGAGCAAATCGGGATCAGGTTGTGCCACGCGGACCATCTTCTCTTACGCCCGAGCCCGAAACGCGGCAGGATCGGTTCCCGTGTCGTCCTCCGCATCCGAATCTGCTGTCGTGTCCGGCTCGGTCGCGCTCCCCGACCGGGCCGCCTTCCCGCTCGGCCCCACCCCGGTCGACGGTGGGACACGCTTCGCCGTCCACGCCCCGCACAGCGACCGCGTCCAGGTCTGTCTCGTCGACGACGACGGGAACGAACACCGCGTGGACCTGCCCGACCGCACCTACGGGGTCTGGCACGGGGTGGTCCCCGGCGTCGGCGCCGGGCAACGGTACGGCTACCGCGCCTACGGGCCGTGGCAGCCGCAGTGGGGGTTGCGTACCAATCCGCACAAGATCCTGCTCGACCCGTGGGCCCGGCGGATCGTCGGCGACGTCGGTGATCCGGACCGGCTGATCCCCCACCAGGGTGACCCGTTCGGTGCGATGTCGAGCACCGACTCGCTCGGCCACACACCTCTGTCGGTGGTGACCCCCGTCCTGACGCCCATGCACGACAAACCCCGCGTGCCGTGGGAGAACACCGTCGTCTACGAACTGCACGTCGGTTCGTACACGGCCCGTCACCCGCTCGTGCCGCCGGAACTGCGCGGCACCTATCTCGGACTCGCCCACCGGTCGGTGATCGACCACCTGGTGGGGCTGGGAGTGACGACAGTCGAACTGCTCCCCGTGCAGGCCTTCGTGACCGAGCCGTCGGTGCGTGCGCGGGGGATGCGCAACCACTGGGGCTATTCGACCGCCTCGTACTTCGCGCCGCATCCCGCCTACGCCGTCACGCCCGGCAACGAGATCGCCGAGTTCCGAACGATGGTCGACGCCTTCCACAGCGCCGGGCTCGAGGTGCTGCTCGACGTCGTCTACAACCACACGTGCGAAGCATCGGTCGACGGTCCGAGTCTGTCCTGGCGCGGTCTCGACGCGCCCGGCTACTACCTGCTCGACGCGCACGGACGGGACATCGACCTGACGGGGTGCGGCAACACCCTCGACGCGTCCTCACCGATCGTCGTGCGGATGGTGTGCGACAGCCTCCGGTACTGGGCGGACGTGATGGGGGTGGACGGCTTCCGCTTCGACCTCGCCAGTGCGCTGGCCCGTCCCCGCGGTGGGGCCTTCGATCCGCGAGCGGCACTGCTCACCGCGATCGTCACCGATCCCGTCCTCTGCGACGTCAAGCTCGTCGCCGAACCGTGGGACGCCACCGCACACGGTTACCAGCTCGGGAACTTCGGCGCGCAATGGGCCGAATGGAACGACCGCTACCGCGACACGGTCCGCCGCTACTGGGCGGGACGTTCCGGGATCCGCGAGATGGCGTCGCGGCTCACCGGTTCGGAGGACCTCTACGACAGGAACATCCGGCAGCCGTGGATGTCGGTCAACTTCGTCACCGCCCACGACGGTTTCACCCTCGCCGATGCGGTCTCGTACGAGCGCAAGCACAACGACGAGAACGGTGAGGAGGGCCGGGACGGGTCGAACAACAACGAGTCGGTGAACCACGGGGTCGAAGGGCCGACCGACGATCCGGAGATCCTCGCCGCCCGCGACCGGCACATCCGGGCGATGCTCGCGACGCTGCTGTTGTCGACGGGCACACCGATGCTGCTCGCCGGCGACGAGTTCGGGCACACGCAGAACGGCAACAACAACGCCTACTGCGTCCCCGAGGACGTCCCCGTCCGCGACGCCTGGCCGCTGGACTGGGAGCACGCCGACCGTGCGCGAACGGATTACGTGCGCGAACTGCTCCGCCTGCGCACGCGCGTCCCGGTGCTGCGGCAGCGACGCTTCTTCGAGGGCCGCGCCCGGTCCGTGGGTTATCCCGATCTCGTGTGGTTCGGCATCGAGGGGATCGAACTCGACGAGGATGCGTGGCAGGACGACAGTCGCCGCACGCTGCAGGGCTGGGTCGACGGCTCGCAACTCGGCACCGTGACCCGCACCGGCGTCACTCTCGAGGACAGCAGCGGGCTGTTCGTTCTGCATTCGGGCGACGCCGCCACGGTGACCCTCGCCGGACCCGAGTGGTATCGCGGCAACATCGTGTGCGTCTTCGATTCGAGTGCCCCCGACGGCAGGCCCGCGGACACCTCCCCGATGCGGGTGGGAAGTTCGTACCCGGTCGACGGTCCGACGGTGCTGATCTTCTGGATCGCGGACGACGGACCCATCGAGCAAGGATGATCCACGGCGGCACGACGCCGGTGGAGGTCAGGCTCGTTCGTCGACCGTGCCGGGCACCGCGATCACGGTGATCGAACCCGGGGCCACCTCGGTGAAGCCCGCGTCGCGGACCGCGACGGCCGTGCCGGCTTCCACGCGGGCGAGCAGCTCGCGCCAGGTGGCCTCGTCCGCATCGCGGACGGCACACGGGAATCCGTCGGAAGCCCAGGCGCGTGCGGTGTCGACGTCCAGTGCCCCCGCGAACAGCATCGCGGCGTGACCGACCTGCGCGGCCGCCTTGCCGACGGTCATCTCGAGGTCCTTCTGCACCCAGAGGACCGGAACGCCGTCCGCCGGTGGGGGCGGATCGTCGTGGGGCAGGTCGGTGCCACCGATCTGCAGGCGGGAGATGCGCGGGTCCAGTTCCCCCACCGGGCCGGGCACGAACGCCCGGGCCTGGGCACCGGCGTGGTCGACGGTGACTCCGTCGACGTCCTGCGCGGCACGCCAGTGCGCTCCGCGGGCGCGGCGGGCGACCTTCCGGATCCGCGCGTCGTTCCATGCGAGGAAGGGTTCCTGCCACGGACCGGGTTCGCCGTCCGGGCCGGGACCGACCCGCGGGTCGAAACACAGTGCCACGGTGGCCATCGCGGCGGCTTCGAGCACCGCACTGCGGGCGGGTGGATCGACCTTGGGGATGTGCAGCACGATCGGCATCGCCTGCACCTTCGCCGGATCCTCCGGGTCGGGCCGGTGCCCGTAACCGCGGGTGAGTACGCCGTGGCGCTCGGCGAAACCCGGATCCGAGGCCGGGTCGAAGACCCGATCGGGTGCGGCCTCGAAGACCGGCTCGGGCGCCGTGTCCGCGAAGTCGGGGTCCAGCTCAGACACTGCCGTCGATCGGGACGCGGCGCAGGGTTCCGTCGACGCGGTCGGCCGCCTCGATCTCCTCGCGGGTGACGCCGAGGACGAAGAGCACCGCATCGAGGTAGGGATACGACAGGGCGGTGTCGGCGACCTCGCGCAAGGCCGGCTTGGCGTTGAACGCGACGCCCAGGCCCGCGGCCGAGAGCATGTCGATGTCGTTGGCACCGTCGCCGACCGCGACGGTCTGCTCGACCGGCACGCCCGCCTCGTCGGCGAACTCGCGGAGGGCGCGTGCCTTGGCGGCGCGGTCGACGATGTCGCCGACCACTCGCCCGGTGAGCTTGCCGTCGACGATCTCGAGCGTGTTGGCGCGGACGAAGTCGAGTTCGAGTTCGTGTGCGAGCGGGTCGATCACCTGGCGGAAGCCGCCCGAGACGACGCCGCAGCGGAAGCCGAGCCGACGCAACGTCCGGATCGTGGTGCGGGCACCGGGAGTGAGTTCGAGCTGCTCGGCGACCTCGTCGATGACGGTCGCCGGCAGACCCGCGAGGGTCGCGACGCGTTGTTCGAGGGACTGCGCGAAGTCGATCTCACCGCGCATCGCAGCCTCGGTGACCTCGCGGACCTTGTCCTCGACACCGGCGTGCGCGGCGAGCATCTCGATGACCTCGCCCTGGATGAGCGTGGAGTCGACGTCGAAGACGATCAGGCGCTTGGAACGACGGGCGAGACCGCCGCGCTCCACCGCGATGTCGACGTCGAGGACCGCGGCGAGTTCGACGAGGGCGTGCCGCAGCGCGGCGTCGGCCTCGACGCTGGTGTCGGGCGCGGTGATCATCAGCTCGAGGCCGGTGAGCGGGTAGTCGGCGATGCCGCGGATCGAATCGATGTTCGCGCCCTGGGCCGCGAGGGTGCGGCCCACCGATCGCAGCGCCTTGGCACTGACCGGGCTGCCCAGCACGACGACGGCGTGGGTCGAGACGGTGCGGGCGCCGCGCTCGGCACCGATCTGGACGTCGGCGTGCATGCCGATGGTGGCCATCGCGGACTCGACCTCGTCCTGCAACGCTTCGACATCGGTCGGGCAGACGAGGAGGACACCGAGGGTGAGCCGGCCACGGATCACGACCTGTTCCACATCGAGGAGGTCGACGTCGTGCCGCGTCAGCGCTGCGAAGAGCACCGAGGTCACGCCGGGATGGTCAGGTCCGGTCACGGTCACCAGCACCGTGCTGTCAGACGCCACTACGCCTCCGATCGCTTGTCTGTCGAGGTACACACGGACGCACGCGCGTACCGGCTCGCTCGTTCATTGTTGCAGGGCGAACCGCCGCTCCCGTTCGCGGGTCCGGACCCACGGAAAGGCCGAAGCCCCACCCGGTGAACGGGTGGGGCTTCGGTCGATCGTCGATCTGCGCTCAGGCGCGCGGATGGTCGCCGGGGGTACGGTCGGCACCCTCGAGGACGTTGACGTTGTGCTTGTCGCTGCCCGGGCCGACGTGCGCTTCGGCGCGCATCTTCTCGACCATGTGCGGGTAGTGCAGCTCGAAGGCGGGACGCTCCGAACGGATCCGCGGCAGCTCGGTGAAGTTGTGCCGCGGGGGCGGGCAGCTGGTGGCCCATTCGAGCGAGTTGCCGTAACCCCACGGGTCGTCGACCGTGACGACCTGGCCGTAGCGGTAGCTCTTGAAGACGTTCCACAGGAACGGCAGCGTCGAGGCACCGAGCACGAACGCACCGATGGTGGAGATCGTGTTCAGGGTGGTGAACCCGTCGGACGGCAGGTAGTCGGCGTAGCGACGGGGCATGCCCTCGTTACCGAGCCAGTGCTGTACCAGGAAGGTGGTGTGGAAGCCGATGAAGGTCAGCCAGAAGTGCCAGCGGCCGAGCTGCTCGTCGAGCATGCGTCCGGTCATCTTCGGGAACCAGAAGTAGATGCCGGCGTAGGTCGCGAACACGATGGTGCCGAAGAGCACGTAGTGGAAGTGCGCGACCACGAAGTACGAGTCGTGCAGGTGGAAGTCCAGCGGCGGGCTCGCGAGGATGACACCGGTCAGACCACCGAAGAGGAAGGTCACGATGAAGCCGACCGAGAACAGCATCGGCGATTCGAAGGTGATCTGGCCCTTCCACAGCGTGCCGATCCAGTTGAAGAACTTCACACCGGTCGGGACGGCGATCAGGAAGGTCATGAACGAGAAGTACGGCAGCAGCACGGCGCCGGTGGCGTACATGTGGTGCGCCCACACGGCGATGGACAGCGCCGCGATGGCCATCGTGGCGTAGACAAGACCGGTGTAACCGAAGATCGGCTTGCGGGAGAAGACCGGGAAGATCTCCGAGACGATGCCGAAGAACGGCAGCGCGATGACGTACACCTCGGGGTGACCGAAGAACCAGAACAGGTGCTGCCACAGGAGCACACCGCCGGTGGCGGGGTCGTAGATGTGGCCACCGAGGTGACGGTCGACGAACAGGCCCATGAAGGCGGCGGTCAGCAGCGGGAACACGAGCAGGATCAGCAGGCTGGTGATCAGGATGTTCCAGGTGAAGATCGGCATCCGGAACATGGTCATGCCCGGTGCACGCATGCACACCACGGTGGTGATGAAGTTGACGCCACCGAGGATGGTGCCCAGACCCATCACGCCGAGGCCGAGGATCCAGAAGTCGGCACCGACACCCGGGGAGTGGATCTCACTGGTGAGCGGCGTGTACGCCGTCCAACCGAAGTCCGCGGCACCGCCGGGGGTGACGAAGCCGAGCATGACGATCGTCGCGCCGAACAGGTACAGCCAGTAGCTGAAGGCGTTCAGGCGCGGGAAGGCGACGTCGGGGGCGCCGATCTGCAGCGGCAGGATGTAGTTCGCGAAGGCGAACACGACCGGCGTCGCGTACATCAGCAGCATGATCGTGCCGTGCATGGTGAACAGCTGGTTGAACTGCTCGTTCGACAGGAACTGCAGGCCGGGGACCGCGAGCTCGGTGCGCATCAGCAGGGCCATCAGGCCGCCGATGAGGAAGAAGGCGAACGAGGTGACCATGTACATGATCCCCAACATCTTGGGATCTGTGGTCGTGATCATCTTGTAGATGAACGAACCCTTGGGTCCCTGCCGCGGCGGGTACGGCCTTGCTGCAGCTATCTCTGGGACTGGCTGGGGCGCTACGGCAGTCACTAATCCTCCTGAATGCGCGCTCGACCTCGGGCTGGAGGCGAACGGTCTCTGGCTTGCGCTCATCGAATCGTAGACCCTGCCCGAAACGGTCGCCCTCCGGGTCCTACTCACTGTCGTACTCGACTCGCGAGGCTACCTGGAGCGGAGCGGACAACCACAATCGGATTTTGTGCTGCACTTCACACGCAGGGCGACAGCAGGTGACCCCACCACGCGCGAACAGCACGGGTTAGGGTGCACTTCCCCCCGCAATCACAGAAGGACGACCCGTGCCTGTTCTCTCCTCCCGACCAGCCCGGTTCGCGGCAGCACTGCTGACCGCCGGACTCCTCGTCGCCGGCTGCAGTTCGGCCGACACCTCCGACGACGCGACCACCGACACCGCGTCCGACTCGGCCGCCGGCTTCCCCCGGACCGTCGAACACTTCCGCGGTTCCACCACGATCGAGAGCGAGCCGACCCGCATCGTCGCGCTCGACACGAGCTATTCCGACGCCGTGCTTCTCCTCGAGGCACCTCTCGTCGGGTACGTCGACTACCGCACCGACGAATTCCCCGACTATCTCGGCGACTCGCGGCAGCACGCGACCGACGCCGTGTCCGTCGGCAAGACCGCGGACGTGAGCCTCGAACAGGTGGCCGCGCTCGAACCCGACCTCATCCTCTCGGCGGAGGTGCGCGACGGAGAGAACTACGAGGAACTGTCCGCCATCGCCCCGACCGTCTTTTCCCAGTCGACCGGACCGACGTGGAAGGACAACATCCGCCTCGTCGCGCAGGCCATCGGCAAGGAGGACCTCGCCGAGCAGAAGATCTCAGAGTACGAGGAGCGCGCCGCGGCCATCGGTGCGGACATCAACGAAAAGGCCGGCAACCCGACGATCTCGATCGTCCGCTTCGCCGGTGAACCGACGGCCCGGCTGTACCGCACCACCTCGTTCAGCGGCATCGTGCTCGAGGACGCCGGTCTCGCCCGCCCCGCGAGCCAGGGTCCCGATCCGTCGGATCCGTCGAGCATCATGAACGCCATCAGCCCCGAACTGATCACCGAGGCCGAGGCGGACGTCATCTTCGTCACCACCTACGACCTCGGCGACGGCAAGGCGCAGGCGGCGGCCGAACCCTTCGTCACCAATCCGTTGTGGGAGAACCTGCAGGGACGGAAGGTCGAGGTCGACGACAGCGTGTGGATGATGCCGGTGAGCATCCAGGGTGCGCACCGCATCCTCGACGACCTCGCGGACACCTTCGGCGTCGACCGTCACACGACCGGATAGCCTGAGCCGTCCGATCCGAGCAGCGTCCTACAGGAGTTGGTCCGACGTGTTTTCCGTGCACCGGTCACGAGCAGTGCTCGTCGCAGCCGTCGCTGCGGTGACGACAGCCCTGGCCGGATGCTCCACACCTCCCGACGACGACGCATCGGAGATCGTGCGCACCACGACCCGCATCGCCGGTGCGTCGGTCGTGGGCATCGACCGGGACACGTCGACCGCGTGCGCACTCCCCTCCCCGCTCGATCCGGGACAGCCCACCACCGGCACCCGGCCGGTCCTGCACACCGCAGGCCGGTCGGATGTGCCCGCCGACCCGCAGCGGATCGTCGTCCTCGACCCCGCGGCGCTCGACGCGGTGTGCGCCCTGGGGCTGTGGGAGCGCGTCGTGGGAGCGAGCGCCGAGCTCACCGGCCGGCCGGAATATCTCGGTCACGGGATCGGCGAACTCCCGCCCGTGGGTGCCGCGGGCAACCCGGACGTCGCGGCGATCGAGCGCGCACAGCCGGATATGATCCTCGGCTCCTCCACCGCCCCGGACGTCTACGCCTCCCTCAGCGGCATCGCACCCACCGTGCTGGTCGGGTCCGATCCGGTCTTCTGGAGGGAACAGTTCGTCCGGGTCGGTGAGGCGCTCGGGCGCACGGAGGCCGCACGTCGCGTGCTCGACGACTACGCGACGGCCGCGCGCGATCTGGGCCGCGAGCTCGTGTCGTCCCAGACGCAGGCGTCGATCGTCCGGTTCACGGCCGACGGCCCGACCGTGGAGGGCACCGCGTCGTTCGCGGGGCAGGTGCTCGGCGACGTCGGCGCTGCCCGGCCCCCGGCCCAGCGGTTCGCGGTCGTCGACGGACAACCGTGGCAGGCCGTCGACACGGAGGACCCTGCCCCGGCGGACGGCGATGTGATCTTCGTCCGTTTCGCCGGTGAGGACGGGCTCGAGGCCGGCAAGGACTACATGCAGACCGACGAGTGGCTCGACCTCGGGGCCGTGCGCGACAACCGTCTGTTCTCCGTGACCGACGACGTGTGGTCGACCCCCGGACCGGTCGCCGCGCGGGCGATCCTCACCGACCTGACGCACACCCTCAACGGATATTCGAACTGATCGCCGGCTCGACCGGCGGCAGCACGCCTGCCGGTATAGAAACGAGGGCGTGCCGATACCCGATTTCGTCGTCCAGCTCCGCTCACACGTAGGAACCGCACCCCTGTGGCTGCCGGGGGTGAGCGCGATCGTCACGGACGGCGACGACCGCGTCCTGCTCACCCGCCGCGCCGACAACGGCATGTGGGCCGTGGTGTCCGGCATCCTCGAACCCGGAGAGGAACCGGCGGTCGCCGCAGTCCGGGAGGTGCTCGAGGAGACGGGTGTCGCCGCCGAGATCGTGCGGCTGACGAGCGTCGACGTCACCGCACCCATCACCTATCCCAACGGCGACGTCGCGCAGTACCTCGACGTGTGCTTCCTGCTCCGCGCGACCGGCGGGGACGCACGCGTTGCCGACGACGAGAACCTCGAGGTGGCGTGGTTCGCGCCGGACGACCTCCCCGAGCCACTCACCGAGACGTCGCGTCTGCGGCTCGGGAAGGCGCTCGCCGGGCGTGCGGAGGCCTGGTTCCGTCAGTAGGCAGTGTTGATCGGACCCGGGCTCCACAGACCGCTGCGCGTGACCGTGGCGGTGTCGAGTTCCGCGGTCTCCGTCGACGGATCGATCGGTGTGTACTGCTCGATCGCTCCCCAGTCGCGGTCCCAGTCGTGATCGAGATACGACGGGATCGTGCGGGCCCGCAACAGCTGGTCGGTCCAGCCGAGAGGACCGCCACCGTTGTGGTCCTGCCACAGATCCGTGGAGATAGCACCGATCCGGTCCGGCAGGATCCGGTACTCGGGGATCTCGGCGATGCCGTTGCGGTGCACCATCTGCCGCTGGCACGGGAAATTGAGACCGACAGCCCAGTCCAGCAGGACCGGTGTGTCGCTCCCGACGACCTGCTGCAAAGTCTGCGTCTGCGGCACGCGCGGCGGGGTGAACGCCAGCCACTGTTCGGGCGCGAGATCGTTGTCGGAGGCGACGATCCGCACCGCGTCGACCTCGGCCGGCAGCGTGTCCATCGGGACACGCAGATTCCTCCACGAGGGCGACGGACCGATGTCGATCGGCAACGCCCGTCCCAGCGCGGTCACGCTGCCGTCGGCAGCGGTGGTTCCGTATTCGAGTTCGAGTCGCTGACCGTAGGTTTCGGTGCCGTCGGCGTCGACGGAGAAGATCCGGCCGGCCGCGGCGATCGTGACGAGATCCCCACGCGATCCGGTCGCGTCGGGCTCGGGCAGCCGGAACCAGGCGCTCGTGACGTCGCCGAGGGACGATCCGTGGCTGCCCAGCACCGGCGTGGTCACCGGATCGAGGCCGAACGGCAATGCGACGGTGCTGCCGTTGATTCCGACTCTGCCGGTACCGCCGCCGGTGCCACCGGTACCGCCGGTCGAGCTCTGGTCGTCGTTCGTGTCGACGGTGTTGGCGGTGCCGGCCGAGGCCGAGTCGTCGTCCGGGGTCAGATCGAGCGCGACACCACCCGGCGTGAACCCGTCCCCTCCCCCGGCATCGAGAGCGGAGGCCGCGTCGGCGCCGATGGGGGTGAGCACCGAGGCGTTCGGATCCGTTTCGAGCAGCACGTCGTTCGCGAGCGCACACGAGTTGCCGGTGAGCGTGTCGACGTTGGACCGTGCCACCGAATAGCCCGGGTACTGCGAGATCGCACCCTTGGCCAGTGACAGCACCTCGAACAGCACCATCGCCGCGGCGGCGACGGTCAACGGCGGCACCGCCCACAACCGCGACGGGGTGTCGGTGCGGGTGGAGGCGACGGGGTGGATGTGCCACCACGCGGCCAGCAGCAACGCGACGACCGTCACGGCGAAGAAGACGGTGGAGAAACCGAATCCGGCGACCGACGGCGGCTTGTCCCACCACGGGACCCCGTAGCTCGAGACGTACCACCAGCCGTTGGGGCCGATGAACGACATGGTCACCACGAACGACACCGCCGCGGCGAACAGGGCGCGGTTGCGTCGCGAACGCAACACCGCGGGTCCGGTGGCCACGGCGGCGAGCATCGCCACCGCGGCGGCCAGACCGGCGTAGATACCGAAGTGGTGGGTCCACTTGGTGGGCGCGAACATCATCAGCACCAGCGCGCCGAGGGTGATGCCGACGATGCGGCGGGACGGTCCCTGCGCGGTGCCGGGGATGTGCCCACCGCGGCGCAGCATCGCCACGAGCGCCACCGCCAGGCACAACACCAGGGTGAAGACCGCGAACCTGCGGGCCAGCGAGCCGTCCACGGTGATCTGCAGCAGGTACTGGTAGCGCAGATACTCCTGGAACCACGGCACGTTCGGACCGACGCCGTGCACGTGCTGCATCTCCAGCACCGCCGCGAGGGTCTGGTCGGCGAAGACCGGCACCAGGATCACCAGTCCGGCCGCGAGCATCGGCGTAAGTACCGGCAGCCATCCCAGGGTCTGCGCACGCCGATGGAGGATGCGGGCGATCGGGCGGGCACCGGCGATCAGCGCAGCGAAACAGATGATGCCCGACGGTCCCGCGGTCACGGTGAGCGCGGCGACGAGGATCGCGGCCGCCGCGGGCAGCAGACGCCGGGTGGCGATCGCGCGTTCGACCGAGCACCAGGTGAGCACGACGCCCGTCGCGACGATCGGTTCCGGGCGCAGTCCGTTGTTGAGCGGCAGCCAGAACGCCAGGAACACCAGCGCCCCGGTCCACAGCGGAAGCCGGTTGCGACGCAGTGCGACGCCGAGACGTGGAGCGACCTCGCGGCTGAGCACCCACCAGCACAGGATTCCGGCGGTCAGTGCCGGTAGCCGCATCCAGATGCTCGCCGTCGAGACCTGGGTCATCAGGGCGAGGACGTCGTAGAAGGGAGTGCCGAAGGGTGCCTCGGGCACACCGAACCACCGGAAGTAGTTCGCCATGTACCCGGCCGCGCCCGCGGCGCGAGCCATTCCGAGCTGGTAACCGTCGTCGGCGGTGTTCGCCCCGATGACGTGCCAGACGAGCAGCGTTCCGACGACCAGCGCGTCGATGCGGGTGAACGACCACCACGACGCCGGCAACAGGCGGCGGTGGCGACGACCGTCGGCGCGGTCGAGCCGGGCCAGCGTCCACAACGCCAGTGCCGTGGCGACCACCGCGACGATCATCGCGACGATCTTCAGCACCGTCGGAGACGTCGTGAAGCGGGTGTCGACGGTCGCGGTGATCGAGACACCGTCGAGTGCGGGACCGGGCAGGTCGGTGAAGATGCCGACGAGCTGGGGCCGCAGGTCTCGGTCGAAGGTCCGCGCCCCTGACGCCGCGGCCGAGCCGGTGATCGTGGCGACGGTGCGTTCCGAGTTCGAGGACAGGGTGACCGAGCAGTCCCCGGCCAGGTCGTCCACCGGCGCGGAGGCGAGCAGTGTGTTGCGGGAGATCACCTCGAACACCGCCGGCCCGTCGTCACCGGCCGGCCGGACACGGGCGATCAGCCCGTAGCGTTCACGGTCGGGAGCTCCTGCGGGAAGTGTGGAGAAGACGGTGCCGCCGTCCGGCAGCGCGTCGCGCACGGACCGGCACTCGATCGTGGCGTCGAGATCGACCGGTGCGTAGGACACCAACGGCGCCGAGATGCCTGCGTTGCTCTCGCTCTGCGGCCAGTCGATGGTCGCAGTGGTCTGCGTCACGGGCAGGAACGGCATCGCGATGGATGCGACGATCCCCACGACGGCGGCGAGCACCGCCCACAGACGGGTCCGCTGCTCGACTGCCCGCCCGCCCGACGGCACGCGTTCGATCGTCACCGGCCGAGGCGAGCCCGACGCTTCTCTTGTCTCGGTCACGAGGAGCGATGCTATCGGGGACGGGCCGGGCCGCGAAAAGCACGCGATCCCGCACACGGGCGCTGCTGCGCCGGTGTACGGGATCGATGCGTTCGGGCCGGTGACAGAGAACGTCTACGTCAGAAGTCCCAGTCGTCGTCTTCTGTGACGACGGCCTTGCCGATCACGTAGGAGCTGCCGGAGCCCGAGAAGAAGTCGTGGTTCTCGTCGGCGTTCGGCGACAACGCCGACAGGATGGCCGGGTTGACGTCCGTCTCGTCCTTCGGGAACAGCGCCTCGTAACCGAGGTTCATCAGCGCCTTGTTCGCGTTGTAGCGCAGGAACTTCTTGACGTCCTCGGTGAGCCCGACCTGGTCGTAGAGGTCGGCCGTGTAGTGGGTCTCGTTGTCGTACAGCTCGAAGAGCAGTTCGAAGACCCAGTCCTTGAGCTCGTCGCGCTCGGCCTGCGTGATCGTCTCGAGCCCGCGCTGGTACTTGTAGCCGATGTAGTAGCCGTGGACGGCCTCGTCGCGAATGATCAGGCGGATCATGTCGGCGGTGTTGGTGAGCTTGGCCCGCGACGACCAGTACATCGGCAGGTAGAAGCCCGAGTAGAACAGGAACGACTCGAGCAGCGTCGAGGCGGCCTTGCGCTTGAGCGGGTCGTCGCCCTTGTAGTAGTCGAGGATGATCTGCGCCTTGCGCTGCAGGTGCTCGTTCTCCTCCGACCAGCGGAAGGCGTCGTCGATCTGGCGGCTCGAGCACAGCGTCGAGAAGATCTGCGAGTAGCTCTTCGCATGCACCGACTCCATGAACGCGATGTTCGTCAGCACCGCTTCCTCGTGCGGGGTCACCGCATCGGGGATGAGCGAGACCGCGCCGACCGTGCCCTGGATGGTGTCGAGCAGCGTCAGGCCCGTGAAGACCCGCATCGTCAGTTCCTGCTCGTACTCGGTGAGCGTGCCCCACGACTGGATGTCGTTGGAGACCGGCACCTTCTCCGGGAGCCAGAAGTTGCCGGTGAGACGATCCCAGACCTCGGCGTCCTTGTCGTCGGGGACGCGGTTCCAGTTGATCGCGGAGACGCGATCGATGAGTTTGACGCGCACGCCGTCGGCCGGCGAGTGTGCTGCTGCAGTCATCGGTTACCTACCTGAATTGTGTGCTGATGCAAAGACTGTCGTGGAGCAGGGTCACAACATGCAGGAGACGCAACCCTCCACCTCGGTGCCCTCGAGCGCCATCTGCCGCAGGCGGATGTAGTACAGGGTCTTGATTCCCTTGCGCCACGCGTAGATCTGCGCCTTGTTCACGTCGCGGGTGGTGACGGTGTCCTTGAAGAACAGTGTCAGCGACAGCCCCTGGTCGACGTGCTGCGTCGCAGCAGCGTAGGTGTCGATGATCTTCTCGTAGCCGATCTCGTATGCATCCTGGAAGTACTCGAGATTCTCGTTCGTCATGTAGGGCGCCGGGTAGTAGACACGCCCGATCTTGCCCTCCTTGCGGATCTCGATCTTCGACGCGACCGGGTGGATCGAGCTCGTCGAGTGGTTGATGTACGAGATCGAACCGGTGGGCGGAACCGCCTGCAGGTTCTGGTTGTAGATGCCGTGCTTCTGCACGGACTCCTTCAGCTCGCGCCAGTCCTGCTGCGTGGGGATCGCGATGTCCGACTCGGCGAACAGCTGACGGACCCGCTCGGTGGCAGGCTCCCACACCTGATCGGTGTACTTGTCGAAGAACTCACCCGAGGCGTACTTCGACTCCGGGAAGCCCTTGAAGTACGAGCCGCGCTCGATCGCGATCTTGTTCGACGCACGCAGGGCGTGGAACAGCACGGTGTAGAAGTAGATGTTCGTGAAGTCGACGCCTTCTTCGGACCCGTAGAAGATGTGCTCGCGGGCGAGGAAGCCGTGCAGGTTCATCTGGCCGAGGCCGATGGCGTGGGATTCGTTGTTGCCCCGCTCGATCGACGGCACCGACGAGATCGTCGTCTGGTCGGAGACGGCCGTCAGGCCGCGGATGGCGACCTCGATGGTCTGCGCGAAGTCGGGCGAGTCCATCGTCTTCGCGATGTTCAGCGAGCCGAGGTTGCACGAGATGTCCTTGCCCACATGGCTGTAGGACAGGTCGTCGTTGAACTCCGAGGGAGTCGAGACCTGCAGGATCTCCGAGCACAGGTTCGAGTGCGTGATCTTGCCGGCGATCGGGTTGGCCCGGTTCACCGTGTCCTCGAACATGACGTAGGGGTAGCCCGACTCGAACTGCAGCTCGGCGACGGTCTGGAAGAACTCGCGCGCCTTGATCTTCGACTTGCGGATGCGCTTGTCGTCGACCATCTCGTAGTACTTCTCGGTGACGTCGATGTCGGCGAAGGGCTTGCCGTAGACGCGCTCGACGTCGTACGGCGAGAACAGGTACATGTCCTCGTTCTTCTTCGCCAGCTCGAAGGTGATGTCGGGGATGACGACGCCCAGCGAGAGGGTCTTGATGCGGATCTTCTCGTCGGCATTCTCACGCTTGGTGTCGAGGAAGCGGTAGATGTCGGGGTGGTGCGCGTGCAGGTAGACCGCACCGGCACCCTGACGGGCACCGAGCTGGTTGGCGTAGGAGAAGGAGTCCTCGAGCAGCTTCATGATCGGGATGACGCCGGAGGACTGGTTCTCGATCTTCTTGATCGGAGCGCCGTGCTCACGAATGTTGCTGAGCAGCAAGGCGACACCGCCACCGCGCTTGGACAGCTGCAGTGCGGAGTTGATGGAGCGGCCGATCGACTCCATGTTGTCCTCGATGCGAAGGAGGAAGCACGAAACGGGCTCGCCGCGCTGCTTCTTGCCCGAGTTGAGGAAGGTCGGGGTGGCCGGCTGGAAACGACCCGAGATGATCTCGTCGACGAGGTGCCGGGCGAGGATCTCGTCGCCGTCGGCGAGCGTCAGCGCGACCATGCACACACGGTCCTCGAAACGCTCGAGGTAGCGCTTGCCGTCGAACGTCTTGAGCGTGTACGAGGTGTAGTACTTGAACGCACCGAGGAAGGTCGGGAACCGGAACTTCTTCGAATATGCGTGCTCGAACAGCGATTTGACGAATGCGCGCGAATACTTCTCGAGCACCTCGGGCTCGTAGTAGTTCTCCTCGACGAGGTAGTCGAGCTTCTCGTCGAGGTTGTGGAAAAAGACCGTGTTCTGGTTGACGTGCTGCAGGAAGTACTGACGGGCGGCGGCCACATCCTTGTCGAACTGGATCTCGCCGTTGGGGCCGTACAGATTCAACATCGCGTTGAGCGCGTGGTAGTCGAGATCCTTGAGCGAATCGTCGAGGTGTGCGCTCGTGGCGGGAGCGGGATCGGTAATGGTCACAGTGCTGTCCCCACTTGTCGGAGTTAGGAAACGGCCGCGCAGTCACGTCCGCGACGCGCGTCGAATACGGATACGGATGTGGCTCAGGCGTTCTGGAGCACGGACTCCCAGAATCGGGCGAGACCGTCGCGGACACGCTCGACGTCGTCGGTCGTGCCCATCAACTCGAACCGGTACAGATACGGCACCTTGCACTTGCGCGAGACGATGTCTCCCGCGAAACAGTACGAGTCGCCGAAGTTGGTGTTACCCGCCGCGATGACACCGCGGATCAGGCCCCGATTGTGCTCGTTGTTGAGGAATCGGATGACCTGCCTGGGAACATAGCGGGTATCACGGCCCGTGGCGGTCGTCCCGCCACCGTAGGTCGGCACGATCAGCACGTACGGATCGTGGACCTCGAAATTTCCCTCACGATCGTGCAATGGGATACGGCTGGCCGGAATCCCGAGTTTCTGCACGAATCGGTGGGTGTTCTCGGATGTACTCGAGAAGTACACCAGCGATGTTCCCGGGATCGACCCCAGCGAAGCCATCGGTAGTCACCACTCTTCATTCGATTGCGAAGACCGGCCCGGGCGGACACGGAAGAACACGTCCGCCCGGAGACGACGACGATCGGGCCGCCGCGAACGCGGCCCGGGCTCAGGCAGCGACGGTAAGCGCCTTGATGCGGTCGGGGCGGAAGCCCGACCAGTGGTCGTCGCCGGCGACGACGACAGGCGCCTGGAGGTATCCCAGCGCCATGACGTAGTCGCGGGCCTCGGGGTTCTCACTGATGTCGACGACGTCGTACTCGATGCCGGCCTTGTCGAGGGCGCGGTAGGTGGCGGTGCACTGGACGCAGGCAGGCTTGGTATAGACGGTGATGTTCATGAATGCCCCTTTTCCGACGGCCGTGGGCGGCCTGACGACTGACTGCTGTGCGTTACCCGGAAGCCCACTCATCCGTCCGATCCCGCTTCCCCGAGAGATCGTCGGCACTTGTGGCCCTCCAGCGGTCTAGACACTACACCTTGTGTCCATCGGATACACAGAACCCAGGATGTTGTGACTTACAAAGGTGATATTCCCAGGTCGCGACCCTCCCTCCACGGCGTTTCGGGCGTGTCCCGGCGTGTCGCCGCAGCGCGTACGAGAGAGACCTCGAGCACAGTGTGGCGGGTGCCACCGACAACTTCGCGAGGGCACCGCGAGAACACCCTCCGAAGGGCCTGCGCGGGGAGCTCCGGGCGGGAAGAATGACTCCTCGTGCACCCGGTTCGCGCGATGCTCGCCGCACTGCTGGCACTGTCCCTGTGCGCCGCCTGCGACTCGCGCCGTGAGTGCGAACCGATCTCCGCCCCGCTCGACGAGACGAGCACCGCGTGTCCCCGCTTCGGCATCAGCACCCCGGGCGGCCCGGTGGCCGTCGACGAGTACCGCGCGGTCACCGAGGCGGTCGGCACCGCACCCGGCGCGGTGCTGTGGTTCGTCGACTTCCTCTCCCCACCACCCGTCGGGGCCCTCGACATCGTGCGCGCCTCGGGAGCCGACCCGATCGTCACGTGGGAACCGTGGCTGCAGCGTGGCGACGGGACATACGACCGGACGTCGATCACGATGGCCGACATCGCCGCCGGGATCCACGACGACCATCTCTACCGGTGGGCGGACGAACTCACCGCCTGGGGCGGGACGGTGTACCTGCGCTTCGCACACGAGCCGAACGGGGACTGGTATCCCTGGGGTCCCGCCGGCGGCACCCCACCGGAGACCTACGTCGCGGCGTGGCGACACGTGCACGAACTGTTCGCTTCCAAGGGGGCCGACAACGTGCGCTGGATCTGGACGGTCAACGTCCCGCACGAGGGCAGCAGTCCCATCGCACCCCTGTATCCCGGTGACGACCACGTCGACGTCGTCGGGGTCGACGGTTACAACTGGGGCACCACCCGGCCGTGGAGTCGCTGGCAGTCCCCCGAAGATCTGTTCGGACCGACCTTCGACGAGCTCGGCCGGATCGCCCCGGGTCGTCCCGTCGCGGTCACCGAGGTCGCGAGCGCGGAGGCCGGTGGGTCGAAGCCGGACTGGATCCGGGATCTGGTGGGTTACTTGGACAGTCACCCCGCGGTGACGACGTTCGTGTGGTTCCATCACAACAAGGAAACCGACTGGCGCCTGACCAGCACGGCCGAGTGCGCGGCGGCCCTGGACGACGCTCTGCACAGGAGACACACCGCACGATGACATCCGAGGCGTCGCTGCTCCCCGACCATCTCGAGGACGAGCGCATGCGCGACGTCGAGCGACTCGAGCTGCTCGACACCCCTCACGAGGAGCGCTTCGACAAGATCACCCGCATGGCGTGCCGCGTGTTCGGCGTCCCCATGGCGTCGGTGTCGCTGATGGACCACGACCGGCAGTGGTTCAAGTCGATCCTCGGACTCGAACTCTCCGAAGTTCCTCGCGAGAGGACGGTGTGCCGCACCACCATCGCGCGCGCGTACGAGCGGCCGGACGACCCCGCACTCGTCCTTCCCGACGCCTCAACCGATCCCGCCTTCATGGACATCCCCGGTATCGGTGGTGAGGGTGGGATCCGGTTCTACGCGGGTTACCCCCTGTTCGGTCCGGCCGGTCATCCCGTGGGCACCTTCTGCATCTACGACACCGAGGAGAGGAACCTCGACCCGGATCAGCTCGACACCTTCGCGGAGCTGGCCGAATGGACCCAGCGCGAACTCGACCGGTCCGACGAACTCGACCGCGCCGCCGAGATCCAGAAGCAGCTCCTCCCCCGGCCGCTATCCGACCTTCCGGGCTACGAGATCGCCACCGTCTGCCTGCCCGCCTTCGTGGTGGGTGGCGACTTCTACGACCACTACCGGCTCCGTGAGGGCGTCGTGATCTCCGTCGCCGACGTGATGGGAAAGGGCCTCGGCGCGGCGATCCTGGCGTCGGGCGTGCGTTCCTCGTTGCGCGGTGCCGGCCGGGTGCTCGAGCGCTTCGGACGTCGTCCGGTCGGCGTCCTCGACACCGGGATGGCGCTGACCCTCGGCGCCGAGCACCTCGCCGACGACTTCGAGCACACGGGAACGTTCGCCACCTCCTTCGTCGCTGCGATCGAGTTCTCCACGGGAGACGTCGACCACGCCGATGCGGGGCACGGACTCGCGGCGATCCGTCGCGCGGACGGCGGGGTCGAACCCCTCGAGGGCGACGGTCCCCCGCTCGGAGTGTTCCCCGCCACCACATGGACATCGGAGACCGCGCACCTCGCGCCCGGCGACATGCTGGTGGTCTGCTCGGACGGACTGCTCGACCTGCTCGACGAGAACAGCGACCCGGCGGCACTGTGCCGTTTCGTCGCCGGCCATCCGACCCCGGAGGCGCTGGTGGCCGCAGCACGTGCCCTGACGGTGAACGAACCTCCGCTCGACGACGTCACGGTCGTCGCGATACGACGGAACGAGATGTCGTGAAGGCCGTCACGAAGGAGGGCTACCCGTCACCGTTCCTGCGTGTCCTCATCGTCCTCACGGTCGTCGTCGGCCTGAACTACATCGTCTGGCGTTGGCTGTTCTCGGTGAACTGGGATGCCTGGTGGATCGCGGTTCCGCTGGTGCTGGCCGAGACCTACAGCCTGATCGACTCGTTGCTCTTCGCATTGACGATGTGGCGGCTGAGGAGACGGCCCGAACCACCCGCAGCGCCGGAGGGGATGACGGTCGACGTCTTCATCACCACCTACAACGAACCGGTCGATCTGGTGTTGCGGACCGCCACGGCAGCGAAGCGTATCCGGTATCCGCACCGGACGTGGATCCTCGACGACGGATCCCGGCCCGAACTCGCCGCAGCCGCCGCCGAACTCGGCGTCGACTACATGACGCGGGCGGCGAGCTGGACGAACAAGCCACGCCATGCCAAAGCGGGCAACCTGATCAACGCGCTGCTGCATTCGGACGGCGAGTTCCTGCTCATCCTCGACGCCGACCAGGTGCCCGAACCCGAGATCCTCGACCGCACACTCGGATATTTCACCGACGACCGCACCGCCCTGGTCCAGACACCGCAGTACTTCACCAACGTTCCCGAGTCCGACCCGCTCGGCAGCCAGGCCCCGCTGTTCTACGGCCCGATCCAGCAGGGCAAGGACGGCTGGAACGCCGCCTTCTTCTGCGGGTCCAACGCAATCCTCCGACGCGAAGCGCTCATGCAGCTCGGCCTGACCGGTTACGTCCAAGCCGTCGAAGACGGAGTCGAACGCACCCTGCGCACCGCAGGAAAGGTGGTCGACCGCGCACGCCGGAAGGTGCCCGCCGACCAGCCCGACGTCGCCGCGGCACTGGATTCGGTGCGACAGGCCGTGCGTACAGCACGCGGCGAACGGCGGGCCGGCGCGGCGCTCGCCGACGTCACCTTCCGCTTCCAGCAGGCGGTCGACGCCGCCGCGCGCAGCATCGTCGATGCCGACTTCGGTGGTATCCGAGCCGATCTCGAGGAGATCGCCGCCCTCGACGCGCACGGCACCGACGCGCTCACCATCGACGAGACCGTGCTCGACCGCCTCGCCGACCGCGAATGGTCGCCGCTCGGCGCGCTCGAATCGATCCGGGCGATGATCCGGGCCGTCGACGTCGACCGCGCCGAGGAGGCCGAGCCGATGCTCGCGTTGGCCACGATCTCCGTGACCGAGGACATGGCCACCTCCATGCGTCTGCACGGCGCGGGTTGGAAGTCCGTCTACCACCACGAGATCCTCGCCTACGGACTGGCACCGGAGGATCCGAAGACGATGGTCACGCAGCGACTCCGGTGGGCGCAGGGCACGATCCAGGTGATGCTGCGGGAGAATCCGCTCGTCCAGAAGGGCATGACCCTCGCGCAGCGCCTCATGTACTGGGCGACGATGTGGAGCTATCTCTCCGGTTTCGCGGCCCTCGCCTATTTCGCGGCGCCGATGATCTATCTCGTCTTCGGGATCCTGCCGGTGGAAGCCTACAGTCTCGACTTCTTCGCGCGGCTCGTCCCGTTCCTGATCCTCAGTCAGCTGCTGTTCTTCGTCGTCGGCCGCGGCACGCCGACCTGGCGCGGCCAGCAGTACAGCCTCGCGCTGTTCCCGGTGTGGATCAAGGCATGCTGGACGGCCTTCCTCAACGTGTACTTCGACAAACCGCTCGATTTCGCGGTCACCCCGAAGACACGCCAGGGCGGCGAGGGCGTCCCCTGGTATCTGTTCCGTCAGCAACTGCTCGTCATGGCACTGCTGGTCGTGGCGGCGGTCGTCGGCGCGGTGCGGTTGTTCCTCGGCGACATCTCGGTTCTCGGCGTGACCGCGAACCTCGTCTGGGTCGTCTTCGACCTGTTGATTCTGTCGGTGGTGATCGGCGCGGCTCGCTACCGTGGACCCGAGAACGAAGGAGTTCGATGAGCCATTACGAAACCCGCACGGTCGGAACGAGTACCGTCGTGCAACCCACCGGTCGTCTGAACATGGTTGCGGCGCCACGTCTTCGCGAGCAGTTGCGCGATCTCGTCGAGAACGGATCCCATCGGCTCGTCGTCGACCTCAGCACGACCGAGTTCATCGACTCGTCCGGGCTCGGCGCACTCGTGTCCGGATTGAAGGCGGCGCGGCAGGCCGGCGGCGACCTGCGGATCGCCTCGCCCACGGCGCAGGTGCAGAGCGTGCTCGCGCTGACCCGCCTCGATCGGGTCCTGGCGACCCACGACTCCGCGGACGCGGCCTTCGATGGCGACTGACGCCCCGTCCGACGCGCAGCCGTCCGACGGGGCGCCCTGCCGGTGGGAGTTGTCCGCCCCGACGAGCGAGGGCACCCTCGACCGGATCATGGATCTGGTCGCGGAGATGTTCGCCGCCGAGGAACTCGACGAGTCCGACCGCGTGCAGTTCGAGATCGCGGTCGCGGAGATCGCCGCGAACATCATCGAGCACACCGGCCGGGGACAAGCTGTCTCGGTGACGCTGACGCTGGAGCTCCACCCGGATCGTCTCGAAGCAGTATTCATCGACGACGGGGCCCCGGCACGTGTGGATCTGCGTTCGGTCGAACTCCCGGATGCCCTCGCCGAGCGCGGTCGAGGACTCGCCATCGCCCTCGCCGCGCTCGACGAGCTGCGGTACCGGCGACAGGCCGGCACCAATCGCTGGCTGCTGGTCTGTCACCGGTCCGACGCGTCAGGGCAGTCCGGGCAGTAGGTCGTCGAGGCGGGCCGGTAGGTTCCGGATCCGCACTCCGGTCGCGTGCCACAGGGCGTTGACGACCGCCGCGGCGCTGCCCACGATCCCGATCTCACCGATCCCCCGCGACCCCATGGGTGTCGCATGCAGGTCCTCGTCATCGAGCCAATCCGCTTCGACCCGGCGGATGTCAGCGTGTGTCGGCACGTGGTATTCGGACAGATCGTGGTTGACGACGTGCCCGAAACGCGCGTCGCGGATGCTCTCCTCGAAGAGCGCCATCGAGATCCCGAAGGACATCCCGCCGATGACCTGCGAACGCGCGGTTCGCGGATTGATCACCCGTCCCACGGAGAACAGACCGAACATCCGGGGCACCCGAATCTCGCCGGTGTCGGCGTCGACGTGCACCTCGGCGAAGTGCACACCGAAGGACTGCGCGGTGTAGTGCTCGAGTTCGCGGTTCTCGGCTGCCGACGCGGACAGTTCGGCACCCACCGGCGGATCGTCGCCGAAGCGTTTACCGAATTGTTCTGCGGCCGTGACGATCGCGGTTCCCCAGGACGAGGTGCCCGACGATCCGCCGGCCACCGTGCCGTTGGGCAGTGCGCTGTCGCCGATCTCGAGGTCGACGTCCTCCGGTCGGCATCCGAGTGCGTCGGCGGCGATGAGGGTCAGGGCCGTCCACGCACCCGTACCGAGGTCGGTGGCTCCGATGCGGACGGAGTAGCGCCCCTCCCCGAGATACCGGATCTGGGCTTCCGAGCCGGGATTGACCATGTGGGGATAGGTCGCGACCGCCATGCCGGTACCGATCAGGGTGTTGCCCTGCCGCCGGGTGCCGGGTTCGCGGTCGGACGGATCCCACCCGAATCGCTGTGTTCCTCCGCGGAGGCATTCGACGAGCCGGCGCGACGACCACGGCTTCCCCGTCTCCGGATCGGACTCGGGTTCGTTGCGGATGCGCAGTTCGATCGGGTCGATCCCGAGTTCGGCGGCGAGCTCGTCCATCGCGACCTCGCCGGCGAACATGCCCGGCGCTTCACCTGGCGCGCGCATCCAGAACGGCGCCGGCACGTCGAGAGTGATCGCGCGATGCGACGTGCGGGCGTTGGCGACGTCGTAGAGATTGCGCAGCGGCACCCCCGCCTGTTCGACGAATTCGGTGACCCGGGACGACTGGGCGAACGCCTCGTGCACGAGACCGGTGAGCTTGCCGTCACTGTCGGCCGCGAGCCGGATGTGCGAGGCGGTCGGAGCGCGGTACCCGACGTAACCGAACATGTCTGGTCGGGAGACCGCGAACTTGATCGCTTTCCCGGCCAGGGCCCGCGCCGCGAGTCCACCGAGGACGTCGTGCGCGTGAGGACCGCCCTTGGAACCGAATCCCCCACCGATGTACGGACAGACCACCCGCATCCGGGCCGCGTCGAGACCGAAGACCGGCGCGAGGGTCTCGACGACACCGTGCGGATGTTGCGTCGAGGTGTACAGCGTCAGAGTGTATCCGTCGGTCTCACTGTTCGACGGCACGACGTCGTTCCGCCAGATCGCGACCACGGTGTGCGGTTCGAGTGGATTGTTGTGTTCCTCAGGGGTGGAGTACCACTGATCGATCACCGTCTCGGCGCGGGCGAACGCCGCGTCGACGTCGCCTCGCTCGGTGTCGGGTTCGTAGCCGCCGTTGACGGTCTCGGGTGTGTACGCGTCGGGATGGTCGGCGCGGAAGAGCGCGTCGTGCGGTTCCTCGCTGTACTCGACTTTCAGGAGCGAGCATGCCTCCCGGGCGATCTCGAAGCTCTCCGCGACGACCGCGCCGATGATCTGACCCCGGTACAGCACGTCGGGTGTCTGCAGGACGGAGTACTCGCCCTCGGCCTCTTCGGTGAGACGTGGGGCGTTCCAGGGAGTGAGGACCTTCAGCACCCCGGGCACCGCTTCTGCGGCGGCGGTGTCGATGCGGTCGACGCGTCCACGGGCGATGGTGGAGGTGAGCGGTACGAGGTAGGCGGGATCGTCGACCGGGTGCTCGTAGGCGTACGGTGCCGTCCCGGCGACCTTCGCCGGTCCGTCGATGCGCGCGGTGGAGCGTCCACCTGCTCGGATCGGCTCGGGGCTCATGCGGATCCACCTCGTTCCCGTCGTTCGTCGAGTTCGCGCAGGGTCGCCACCACGGTTCGCCGCAGCAGCGGGATCTTGTAGGCGTTGCCGTCGAGGGGACTCGCGTCGGCGAGTTCGGCCTCGGCCGCCGCAGCGAAGACCTCATCGGAGGGTTGTTGCCCGAGGAGTGCTTCCTCCGCGCGGTGTGCCCGCCAGGGCCGGTGTGCGACCCCACCGAATGCGATGCGGCACCCGGTGATCGTCCCGTCCGCAACGGTCATCTCGGCCGCTACGGAGACCAACGCGAAGGCGTAGGACGCCCGGTCGCGCACCTTGCGATAGGTGGACAGCGAACTCTGCGCCGCGGGGATCTGCACGCCGACGATGAGGTCGTCGCGTTCGAGCACGGTGTCGCGCTCGGGTGTGTCGCCGGGGAGTCGGTAGAAGTCCTCTACCGCGATGGCGCGCTCGCCGTCCGGGCCGAGGACCAGGACTTCGGCGTCGAGCGCGAGCAGGGCGACCGCCATGTCGGACGGATGGGTGGCCACGCAGTGCTCCGAGGCGCCGAGGATCGCGTGGTAGCGGGTGTATCCGCCGATGGCGGAGCAGCCGCTGCCGGGTTCGCGCTTGTTGCAGGGGGTGCTCACGTCCCGGAAGTACGAGCACCGCGTGCGCTGGAGCAGGTTGCCGCCGGTGGTCGCGGTGTTCCGGAGCTGGGGTGAGGCACCGGCGAGCAGTGCGCGCGACAGCACCGGGTAGTTGCGCCGCACGAAGGGATGCGCCGCGAGGTCGCTGTTGCGGACGTTGGCGCCCACCCGGATTCCCCCGTCGGCCGTCTCCTCCACGGCGTCGAGCGGAAGATGCGAGACGTCGACGAGGAGATCGGGGGTCGCGACGCCGAGTTTGAGGTGGTCGACCAGATTCGTGCCGCCCGCGAGGAAGACCGCACCCGGTGTCTCGTGCACGACGGCGACGGCGGCGGCGGGATCTGCCGGTCGCTCGTAGCGGAGGGGGCTCATCGCGTCTCCTCCGTATCGAGGCGGCTGTCGCCGACACCGATTCGGCTGTCGCCTGCACCGATTCGGCTGTCGCCGGTGGCGACGGTGCGGATCGCCGAGACGATGTTGGGATAGGCGGCGCAGCGGCACAGATTGCCGCTCATGCGTTCCCGGATCTCGTCGTCGTCGAGTTCGGGTGCCTGTTCGAGATCGGCCGTTACGTGACTCGGCGCCCCGTCGGCGAACTCGTCGAGCATGCCGACGGCCGAACAGATCTGGCCGGGGGTGCAGTAGCCGCACTGGAAGGCGTCGTCCTCGATGAACTGCGCCTGGAGCGGATGCATCTCCCCGTCGCCGAGTCCGGCGGCGGTGACGATCTCGGCGCCGTCGTGCGAGGCGGCGAGGGCCAGGCACGAGAGGGTGCGCCGGCCGTCGATCAGCACGGTGCACGCTCCGCACTGACCGAGATCGCATCCCTTCTTCGGGGACGTGATCCCGAGGCGGTCGCGCAGTGCGTCGAGCACGGTGGTGCGGACGTCGATCGGGACGCGACGCTCCACCCCGTCGACGTGGAGAACTATGTCGAGATCGGGTCGGTGGCCGGTATCGGTCCTCGTGTCCCCGCTTGTCATGGGCAAACCTCCGAACAGTGGGCTGTGTTCGGGGCATTCCCGCTGCAGGCGTCATCGAACCGTCGAGATGCGACGAGCGACGAGGGGAGCGTCCGCGGCTCGGCCGGACCCTGCGGATACGCGGTGCCGGAGACCTCACGGGTCTCCGGCACCGGGGGTGTCGGTCGGTCCGCCGGCCGCTCTCGGTGCCGGCGGTACCGGCAGGGACGACGGACGTCTCGATCAGGCGTCGGCGAGCACCTTGGTGGCGTCGGCCAGTGCGGCGACGACCGTTGCGACCTGCTGCGCGGTCTCGGCGTGCTCCTTGGCGTGCTCGCCGCCGAACTTGCCGAAGGTTTCGCCGACCGACAGCGAGCCGGCGTCGACGACCTTGCCGCCGGCGATTCCGACGACCTTGACCGCGTCCTCGAGCGCCCACTTCGCAGCGTTCTGGCTGGGCGACTGGCTGACGATGGCGACGGGCTTGCCGCTCAGTGCGCCGGCACCGTAGGGGCGCGACAGCCAGTCGACGGCGTTCTTGAGCACCGCGGAGACGGTGCCGTTGTACTCGGGCGTGACGATCAGCACGGCATCGACCTCGGCAGCGGCGTCGCGCAGAGCCACGGCAGCAGCGGGGGCAGCCTCGCCGTCGAGATCCTCGTTGTAGAAGGGAACGTCGGCGAGGCCCTCGTAGAGGGTCACCTCGACGTTCTCGGCAGCAACCGCCGCGGCGGTCTCGGCGAGCTGGCGGGAGACGGAGCCGTCACGCAGGCTGCCGACGAGGGCGAGAACTCGGGTCATGGGAACATCCTCGGGTCGAAGTGGTTGACTACGCAATTTTAAACGGACCGTGGTCCGCTTTATTCCCTGCCCCGCTAGAGTGTGACCTTGTGAACACTCGCCCCCTCCCGCACGCGGACGGTCGGGCGCTGTCTGCGGCGAACAGCCGGGCTCTCCCCCTGGCGGACGAACGACTCTCCGAACGGGGCGACGCAGCGCGCAATCGTTCCCGTCTGCTCGACGCCGCCGCCCTGCTCGTCGCCGAGCGCGGCGTCGATGCCGTGACGATGGACGCCGTCGCGGCGCGGGCCGGGGTCGGCAAGGGCACCGTCTTCCGCAGGTTCGGCTCCCGCGCCGGGCTCGTCCGGGCACTGCTCGACCACAGCGAGCGCGAGTTCCAGCAGGGCTTCCTGTTCGGCCCGCCACCGCTCGGCCCCGACGCCGAGGCCCTGGACCGGCTCATCGCCTTCGGTCGTGCACGCATCGAACTCGTCGAGGTGCAGGGCGAACTGCTCCGCGCGGCCGAATCCGCCACCGACTCCCACTACACCGCTCCCGCCCACCTGGTCTCGCTCGCCCACGTCGACGCACTGCTGCGTGCCGCCGGAGTCACCGGCGACACCCGATTGCTGGCGACCTCGCTGGTCGCGTCGCTCGAGGCCACCCTCGTGCTCCACCAGTGGCGCGAGCTGGGACATCCGCTCCGCCGACTCGCCGACAACTGGGCCGAACTCGCACACCGTGTCGTGACCGGTCGAGGTAGCCGCAAATCTGGGTCGAGCGCCGTACCGTAACGGCATGATTCGCACATTCCGGGTGCTCGCACTGGTCTCCCTGACAGCGGTGGCCGCCGCGTGCAGCACCGATTCGGATTCGGCCGACGGCAACTCCGCGGAGGACCTCACCGGCCGCACCTTCGTCTCGACGAGCGTGACCGGCACGCAGATCCCGGGCGACGGACCGATGGTCGTCGAGTTCCCGGAGGACGGACGCATCTCCGCGACCGCCGGCTGCAACCGTTTCGTCGGCGGCGTGGACCTGGCCGACGGCCGAGTGAAGGCATCGGACCTGGCGAGCACGATGATGGCCTGCCTGCCGGAACGCGAGGGAGCAGACGCTTGGCTCACCACGCTGTTCGACGCCGAGCCGCGCTGGTCGCTCGACGGGGACACCTTCATGCTCACCGGCGACGACATCACGGTCTCGCTCGAGGACGAGAAGGTCGTCGACCCCGATCTGCCGATCACCGGCACCGAGTGGGTGGTGACCTCGCTGCGCACCGCCGACGCCGTCGTCAGGTCGGTCGCCCTGGAGAACGCCGCGCCGACGCTCACCCTGGCCGACGACGGCACCCTCACCGGGAACACGGGGTGCAACGAGTTCGGCGGCAGCGCCGAGGTGGGCGACGATGTCATCCTGTTCGAACCGCTCACCATGACCCGCGCGGCCTGCGCCGATCCCGAGCTCGCCGACATCGAGACGCACGTCCTGAACGTGCTCGCAGGTGAGACCACCTACATCGTCCGGGGCTCGTCGATGATTCTCACCGCAGCGAACGGCACCGACGGACTGGAGTTCACGGCCCGCTGATCCCTCCTCGGTACCGTGAGACCCATGCCGGGAGCAGTCCGCGTGGTCGTCGTCCTCGCACTGGGTGCGCTGCTGTCCGGGTGCGGAATGTTCGGGTCGTCGCCGTCCGACCCGATCGGTCGCCGTTACATCTCGACCGAGGTCGAGGGGCGGCCGATCCCCGGCGGCGGTCCGCTCCAGTTGTCGTTCCCCGCTCGGGAGCGGGTCGCGGCGTCCGCCGGATGCAACCGGTTCACCGGCACCGCCGACCTGTCCGGGAGCAGGATCCGCGCCGGGACGCTCGCGTCCACGAGAATGGCGTGTCCTCCCCCGCGCGACGGCGCCGACGACTGGGTACGGACGCTGTTCGCGGGCACACCCCGGTGGGCTCTCGACGGGGAGGTGCTCACCCTGACCACCGGCGCGGTGACCGTCACCCTCACCGAACGTACGGACGGGCGCTGAGATCGTTCGTCATGGAATCGTTCAGTAACGCTCGACGAGCCAGCGGGCGAGTTCCTGTGCGCTGCGGTCGACCTGCTTCGGCCAGTCGAGCGCCGAATCGTCGGCCCGGTCGCTCACGTGCTTGACGAGTCGGCACGGCGCGCCCATGCGGCGGGCGGCGTAGGCAACTGCGAAACCCTCCATGTCGACGAGATCGGCGCGCGCGGACAGCGCGTCGCGGATCTGGGCGTCCGAGACGAACGAATCACCGGTGGCGAGCACGCTGCCGTCACCGTCGTCGATCTGCACGACGTCCTGCACGGGATGACCGAGGCTCTTCAGGATCTCGCTGCTGATGTCGTGGTTGATCGCGGCGGACGGCAGGAACAGTCCCGAATGGTGGGTGTGCAATGCGCCGGCGGTGCCGATGTTCACGACGAGCGGCCGCGCGTCGGCCGGATACCCCGCGAGCGCCGCGGTGACGGCCACCGCTGCGTCGACCTTCCCGATCCCGGTGATCACCGTCTCGTAGCGTTCCGGGACGTGCGCCGCCTCGGCGCGGGTCGCGGATACGACGAGGATCCCGTTCACGTACTGCCTCCGAGTTCGAGGGTCGCGAGTGCCGCCCGGTGCAGCTCCCGCCCGTACCCGGCACCGTATCCCGCGGCGTGCACCGCCAGTGGATGCAGCTGGTGCACGGGCACCCGCTGCTCCCACCCGACGCGTAGCGGATGCGCCGCCTCGTAGCCGTCGACGACCCGGCCCAGGTGCGGGCAACCGAAGAGCGCGAGCATCGCCAGATCCGTCTCGCGGTGGCCGCCGTGCGCGGCCGGATCGATCAGGACGACGCCGCGTTGCGACCACAGCACGTTGCCGTTCCACAGGTCTCCGTGCAGGCGCGAGGGCGGATCCTCGTCGTCGAAGGCTCCGGCGGCGACGAGATCGCAGGCGGCCTCGATGTCGTGGCACTGACGGCCGGTGACGCTGCCCGCCTCGACCGCGATGCGCAGGAAGGGCAGCACCCGCTCTGCGACGTAGAACGATCCCCAGGTGTCGTGCACGGTGCGGCTCATGGGGCGGCGGCCGATGAACAGCTGCCCGTCGTAATCGTCGGGTGCCGCACCGAAACCGGCGGCGCCCACGTCGTGCATCCGGGCGAGTGCCGCACCGAACTCCCGTGCGGCCTCGGCGGACGGGGATGCCTCGGCGATCCGCTCGAGTTCGATGTGGTGCTCGCTCACCGACCGCACCGCCACCACCGGCATACCGGCCTCGGCGAGCCAGGCCAGACCGGCCGCCTCGGCCCGGAAGAAATCAGGATGGGTGTGCGGGTCGTGTTTGCGGAAGACGTCTCCGGTGCTCACCCCGAAGAGTCTGCCCGACCGCACACTTCGTCCCGCCCTCTTCGCCCACCCTCTTCTCCGTTGTATCGCAGCAGTAACACAGGAACGCTAGGGTCGTGAAGATGACGAACCTTCGCGATCGGATCATCGAAGAACTCGGGGTGAAACCCTCCATCGACCCGCGCGCCGAGATCGACGCGCGGGTGCAGTTTCTCGCCGACTACCTGCGCAGCACTCCCGCGAAGGGATTCGTGCTCGGCATCAGCGGCGGGCAGGACAGCACCCTCGCCGGCAAGCTCGCCCAGCTCGCCGCGGAGAAGCTCCGCGCCGAGGGCCACACGGCGGAGTTCGTCGCGGTCCGCCTGCCCTACGGCAAGCAGGCCGACGAGCACGACGCCCTCGTCGCATTGGAGTTCATCGGAGCCGATCGCACTCTCGGTGTGGATGTGAAGCCCGGCGCCGACGCGACGGCTTCGGAAGCGGCTCGCGCGCTGTACGGCACCGAGACGCGTCTGCGCGACTTCGTGCGCGGCAACATCAAGGCCCGCGAACGCATGATGATCCAGTACGCGATCGCCGGAGAACTCGGCTACCTCGTGGTCGGCACCGACCACGCCGCCGAAGCGGTGACCGGTTTCTACACCAAGTACGGCGACGGCGGCGTCGACATCACTCCCCTGGCCGGTCTGACGAAGCGGCAGGGTGCGGCGCTGCTGCGCGAACTCGAAGCACCCGAGAGCACCTGGATCAAGATCCCCACCGCCGATCTCGAGGACGACCGTCCCGCGCTGCCTGACGAGGAAGCGCTCGGCATGGCCTACAGCGAGATCGACGACTATCTCGAGGGCAAGGACGTCACCGACGACCTCGCCAAGCGCCTCGAGGCCAAGTTCCTCGACACGCGGCACAAGCGCGTGATGCCCGTGGGGCCCTTCGACACCTGGTGGCGTGAGGATTAACCACCCGCGAAGGGCGGCAGGACGTCCACTCGGGACCCGGCCGGCCGGCCGAGGTCCCGGGTGAGTTCGCCCGTGCCGCCGTCGCCGGGTTCGAGCAGGAAGGCCGCCACCGACAGGACCCGCTCCATATCGGCGCCGTAACGATCGACGAGGACGGCACGCAGCGTGCCGAGATCGGCGCCTTCCGGCAGGTCGATCGTGTCCTTCTCGCGTCCGGCCGCATCTGCTGCGGCCGCGAAGTACCGCACCTCGATCCCCGTCGTCACCTCAGCCACCGATAGCTCCCATGCTCCGCTGCGGCGGCGCGAAGTCCGCCGCGTCCATGCCGTGTCCGGCCCACTTGTTCCACATCGCCCCGCGCCACAGCGCGGCGAGTTCGTCGTCGGTGGCGCCGCCCCGCAGAGCGGCGCGCAGGTCGGTCTCCCGGTCGCTGAACAGGCAGGACCGGACCGTTCCCTCGGCCGTCAACCGCGTGCGGTCGCAGTCGCTGCAGAACGACCGCGTAACCGACGCGATGATCCCGACGGTCGCCGGTCCGCCGTCGACGAGCCAGCGTTCGGCCGGCGCGGACAGGTCCTCGCGTTCGGTCTCCGTGAGCGTGAACCGCTGCCCGAGCACGTCGAGCAATTGCTGGGCCGGCACCATCTGCGAGCGCGCCCAGTTCTGATCGGCGTCGAGAGGCATCTGCTCGATGAACCGCAGTTCCACGCCCTCGTCCAGGCACCACGCGAGCAGATCGGCCGCACCTTCGAGGGTTTCCGGCATCAGGACAGCGTTGATTTTGACCCGACCCAGTCCGGCGGCCACCGCGGCGCGGATACCGTCGAGCACCGAATCGAGCCGATCGCGGCGCGTGAGCCGCGCGAAGTGCTCGCGGTCGATGGTGTCGAGGGAGATGTTCACGCGGGTCAGTCCGGCGTCCGCCAGCGCCCGCGCACGGTGCCGGAGACCGACCGCATTGGTGGTCAGCGCGATCGGCAGCCCCGGCGTCTGCTGCGCGCATCCGGCGACGATCTCCTCGAGATCGCGGCGCATGAGCGGTTCCCCACCGGTGAAGCGCACCTCGTGGACACCGAGTCGACCGGTCGCGATGCCCACCAGACGCACGATCTCGGCGCTCGCGAGCAGCTGGTCGCGCGGAATCTCGGGAAGTCCCTCGGCCGGCATGCAGTAGGTGCAGCGCAACGAGCACTTCTCGGTGAGGGACACGCGCAGGTCGCGGGCGATGCGACCGAAGCGATCGAGAAGCTCGGGCACGTCGGGCCGATCGGACGCGTCGTCTGCGCGATCGCGCACGACCGGGATGCCCATGTCCACCGCTGTCATACGACCATCGCTTTCATACAGCCCAGTATGCCCACAACCGCCGATCGTGACATCGCATCCGGACAGACGGGGCACACGCGGCGCGTCGTGGACGGCGGGGCACGGCCCTCGTGTGCCTAGGATGGCGGCATGACGAGCGGCAGGCGGTCCGTGGAGGAACACGAACAGCACGTGGCGGCGTTGCTCGACCCGTTGCGGAAGAAGAGCCCGTTGCGTGTGCCGCTCGCGCACGCGCTGCACCGCACCCTCACGGAGGACGTCGAGTCGCCGCTGGACCTGCCACCCTTCCGCAACTCCCAGATGGACGGCTACGCCGTCCGCGCCGGCGATCTCGCGTCGACCCCCGCCGACCTGCCCGTCCAGGGCGTGCTGGCCGCGGGTGACACCGTCGCGGCACTCGAACCGGGGCACGCTCTGAAGATCATGACGGGCGCTCCCGTCCCGGACGGCGCCGACGCCGTCGTCCCGGTCGAGGACACCCGTGCGACCACCCCCGACTCGGACGGCGCCGGCAGCGTGACCGTCGAGCGCAGCGTCACGCCCGGAACCTATGTGCGTGAGGCGGGAACCGACGTCTGCAAGGGCGATCTGCTGCTTCCCGCGGGCACGGTCCTCGCCGCCCGACACATCGCCGCGCTCGCCGCCGTCGGCCTCACCTCGATCTCCGTCCGTGCACGGCCGCGGGTCGCGATCATCTCGACCGGCAGCGAACTCGTCACGGCGGGGAGCGAACTCGGGCCGGGCCAGATCTTCAACTCGAACGGACCGGCGCTGGCCGCGAGCGCGTCGGCCAACGGTGCCGACGTCGTGACCATCGACCACTGCCACGACGATCCGGAGGAGTTCGTGACGATGCTCGAACATGCCGTGGGCGTCGCCGACGTCGTGTTCACCTCCGGCGGAGTGTCGAAGGGCGACTTCGAGGTCGTGAAGGACACGCTCGCGCCGCGGGGCGGGCAGTTCGTCTCGGTGGCGATGCAGCCGGGCGGCCCTCAGGGCACCGCCGTGGTCGACGGCGTGCCGATCCTGACCTTCCCCGGCAATCCTGTCAGCGCGCTCGTCTCGTTCGAGGTGTTCGCGCGACCCGCACTGCGGGCCGCCGCCGGCTATCCGCCCGTCGTGTGCGAGAGCTTGCCGCTCACCGAGGATCTCACGTCGATCCCGGGACGCCGGCAGTTCCTGCGCGGGCGACTCGACGAGAAGGGGGTGACCCCCTTCCGCGGGCACGGGTCGCATCTCGTCGCCGGACTCGCCGCCGCCGACGTGCTCCTCGACATCCCCGCCGACACCACCTCCCTCGAAGCCGGAGACCTCGTGAAAGTACGGATCCTGTGACCGACCTCAGCCACCTGGACGACCAGGGACGCGCCCGCATGGTGGACGTCTCCTCGAAGACCGACACCACACGGATCGCCGTGGCGGCAGGCGAACTCGTCACCACTCCCGAGGTGGTCGCGCTCGTCCGCGCCGACGACATGCCCAAGGCCGACGTCCTGGCCACGGCCCGCATCGCCGGCATCGCGGCGGCGAAACGCACCTGGGAGCTCATCCCCCTGTGCCACCAGCTGGCGCTGTCGTCGGTGAAGGTGATGTTCGACTTCACCGACACCTCGATCACGATCGAGGCCACCGCGAAGACCAAGGGCCCGACCGGAGTCGAGATGGAGGCGCTCACCGCGGTCGCCGTCGCCGGCCTGACCCTGCACGACATGGTCAAGGCCGTGGATCCGGCCGCCGTTCTCGACGGCGTGCGGCTGATCTCCAAGGAGGGCGGCAAGCGCGGCCACTGGACCCGTGACGACGCACCCGGCCGGGACGGGACCCCCGGGGCCGGCGAACAGCCCGTGGAGAAGACCGGACGCTCCGCCGCCGTGGTCGTCGCGTCGACCGGTGTCGCCGCGGGCACCCGCGAGGACCGCACCGGACCGCTCATCCGGTCGTGGCTCGAGGACAAGGGATTCGCGGTCCGCGGTCCCCTCGTCCACGCGGACGCCGACATCGCAGCCGGTCTCGCCGACGCGGTCCGTCCGGGCCCTGCCCTGGTCGTGACGACCGGCGGAACCGGGGCGTCGCCGACCGACGCGACCCCCGAAGCGACTCTCGCCCTGCTCGATCGTGAACTGCCCGGCATCGCGGAGTCGATCCGGCAGCGCGGACTCGAGGCCACCCCGCACGCCGTGCTCTCGCGCGGCGTCGCCGGTCTCGTCGGCCACACGGTCGTCGTGAACCTGCCCGGCTCGCCCGGCGGGGTGAAGGACGGTCTCGCCGCCCTCGACCCGATCCTCGACCATCTGTTGGCACAAGTCGCAGGAGGCGGCGCTCATGAGTGAACTACTGGCCCGGATCTCCTCGGAACCGCTCGATCCCGCAACGGTGGACGCCGCGGTGGCAGGCGCCGAACACGGTGCGGTGGTGCTCTTCACCGGTGTCGTCCGCAATCACGACGGTGGACAGTCGGTGACCGCGCTGCAGTACCAGGCACATCCGGATGCCGAAACGTTCCTGCGGCGGTGCTGCGAGGACGTCGCGGCGAAGTCCGGGCTCCCGGTCGCGGCGGTGCACCGAGTGGGCGATCTCACCCTCGGCGATCTCGCGCTGGTCGCGGCGGTCGCCGCCCCACACCGCGCAGAAGCCTTCGCCACCTGCGCCGAACTGGTCGAACGCATCAAGGCCGAAGTGCCGATCTGGAAGCGTCAGCACTTCACCGAGGGTGCCTCGGAGTGGGTGGGTCTGTAGTCACATCAGGGACTGACGCACCCCGTGCGGTAGGGTGACATGGTTCGGGCGTCACGACGACGCCCACCGTCGTGGGATACCGGCGGACCGGGATCGTGCCCGGCCCGCATGCACAGATGCAGTACGCACAGATGCACCGGCCTTCCTTGCGGCGATCGCACAGCACCACGGGCACACGGTCCGTCGAGTGCACACACGCCGCATCGAAAGGCAGCGCTGTTCCATGACCACATCTTTCTCCGATCTCGGGGTGCCCCGCCCGCTCGTCGCCACGCTGAACGACGCCGGGATCACCAGCCCCTTCCCCATCCAGGTGGACACCCTCCCCGACACCCTCGCCGGTCGTGACGTGCTCGGACGCGGACGCACGGGTAGCGGTAAGACCCTGGCCTTCTCGATCCCGCTCGCCGCTCGCCTCGCAGGCAGGAGCACCAGGGCGGCAGGCCGTCCGCGTGGCCTGATCCTGGCTCCCACCCGCGAACTGGCGACCCAGATCGCCGCGGCCATCGAACCGCTCGCGCATTCGTCGGGTCTGAAGGTCACCACGATCTTCGGCGGCGTGTCGCAGAAGCGCCAGGTCGAGGCCCTCCGCCGCGGCGTCGACATCGTCATCGCCTGCCCGGGCCGCCTCGAGGACCTCATGCGCCAGAAGTTCGTGGTGCTCGACGACATCGAGGTCACAGTGCTCGACGAGGCCGATCACATGGCAGACCTCGGCTTCCTGCCCGGCGTCACCCGCATCCTGACGGCGACACCGAAAGACGGTCAGCGCCTGCTGTTCTCGGCCACCCTGGACAACGGCGTCGACAAGCTCGTCAAGCGGTTCCTGAAGAACCCGGTCATGCACTCGGTCGACGAGGCCACCTCCCCCGTCGCCGCGATGACCCACCACGTCTTCGACGTCGCGGGCATGGATACGAAGAAGGACCTCGTCCGCACCCTCGCATCGGGAACCGGTCGCCGAATCCTGTTCATGCGCACCAAGCATCAGGCCCGCAAGCTCGCCAAGCAACTCACCGACTCCGGCATCCCAGCGGTGGACCTGCACGGCAACCTCTCCCAGAACGCCCGCGACCGCAATCTCGCCGCGTTCTCGTCGGGTGAGGCGCGGGTGCTCGTTGCGACGGACGTCGCCGCACGTGGTGTCCACGTCGACGACGTCGAACTCGTCGTGCACGTCGATCCCCCGGCCGAGCACAAGGCGTACCTGCACCGCTCCGGTCGCACGGCCCGCGCCGGCAGCACCGGCGACGTCGTCACCGTCGTCCTACCCGACCAGCGCAGGGATCTCGCGGCCATCATGCGCAAGGCCGCCATCGACGTCACCCCCATCAAGGTGACGGCGGATTCCGAGCACGTGCTGAAGCTCGTCGGCGAGATCGCGCCGTACGTCGCGCCGGCACCGAAGCAGGCTTCCGCGCCGTCGCGTCCGCAGCGCAACGGCGGCAGCCGCCGTTCGTCGGCTCCCCGCCAGGGCTCCGGTTCGGGTCAGCGTTCCTCGTCGAGCGGACAGCGTTCCGCCGGTGGTCAGCGCTCCTCGGGTGGGCAGCGCTCCTCGGGTGGGCAGCGCGCGGCCGGCGGTCAGCGTTCGGCCGGTCAGGGCGCCGCAGCTGCCACCGGTGGCCGTCGTCGTCCCCAGCGCCGTACCTCCGCCGCTCGCTGAGCCGAAGGGCCTGCCTTCCGCCTCAGCGGGATGAATCGGCCTTCCGCCTCAGCGGGGCGTGAATCGGTGTATCGCGTACATCGCGTCCGCGGACACCGGTTCGGTCGGCACGCAGCGGCGTAGGCGCTCGCGTACGTCGTCGGAGTCGAGATCGGCCCCGATGACGACGAGCTGCGTCCCGTCGGGCACGTCGTCGCCGCGACCCGCCGGTTCGAACCTGATGTGGTCGCCGACGGTGTGCAACAGATAGGTGCCGGTGTCCAGTCCGGCAGCGACTCGCACGTATCCCTTGATACGGAACACCCCTGCGGGCTGGTTCTCGAGGAGATCGACCAGCACGCGGGGGTGCAGTGCATCTGCTGACTCGAAGGTGATCGCGTCGTAGCCGTCGTGCAGATGGGTGTGCTCGTGGTCGTCCTGCTCGTAGAGCAACCGGTCGAGGGTGAGCTGCTCCCCCGGCTGCGGACCCGGCCGCTCCGGGATGTCGAACAGCAACGCCGGGTCGATGCGGCCGTGATCGGTCGAGACGACCGCGGCGCGGGAGTTGAGCCGGCACAGGCGCGTCAGCAGATCGTCGTGGGCCTCACCGTCGATCCGGTCGGTCTTGTTGATCAGCACCAGATCGGCGAGCGCCACGTGCTGTTCGAGCTCGGGATGCTGCTCGGCGGTCGCGTCGAACTCCACCGCGTCGACGACCAGCACGAGGCCACCGTAGGAGACGTATTCGTTCTCCGAACCGGCGACGAGCAGGATCATGTTGCGGGGCTCGGCGAGTCCACTCGCCTCGACGACGATCACGTCGAGATCGGACGAGCGGTGGGCGAGCTTGTCGAGCATCGCGTCCATGTCACTGACATCGACTGCGCAGCACAGACATCCGTTGCTCAGCGAGACCATCGAGTCGACCTGCCCCGCCACCATCATCGAATCGATGTTGACGGAACCGAAATCGTTGACGATCACACCGATCCGCGCACCGCGGGTGTTGCGCAGCAGGTGGTTGAGCAGCGTCGTCTTCCCCGCGCCGAGAAATCCGGCCACCACGATCACCGGGATCTGCTTCTTCGCCATGGTGGTGAGACTAGCCGTGCGCTCGTACGCGGTTCCGACGGCAACCGCCGCCGGAACCGCGCATCGGCAGCATCAGCTGCCGCGCTTGATCCACTCCTCGAGGTGCGGCGACTCGGTGCCGATCGTGGTGCCGTCGCCATGACCGGTGTGCACCTTCGTCTCCGCGGGCAGGACGAACAGCTTGTCGCGGATCGACCCGATAATGGTCGGGAAGTCCGAGAACGAGCGGCCCGTCGCGCCCGGTCCGCCGGAGAACAGGGTGTCGCCGGTGAACAGCTCACCCGCTTCCGGCAGGTACAGGCAGGTCGAACCCGGCGAGTGACCCGGCGTGGCGATCGCCTGGATGTCGGTTCCGGCCACCCGGATCCGCTCCCCGTCCTCGAGCGTGCCGTGCGCGACACCCGGGTGGGTCATCTCCCACAGCACGTCGTCGGCCGGGTTGAGCAGGATCGGCGCGTCGAGCTTCTCGGACAGCTCCGGCGCCACGGTGATGTGGTCGTTGTGTGCGTGCGTGCACACGATCGCCACGACCTTCCGTCCACCGACGGCGTCGATGATCGGCTGCGCGGTGTGCGCGGCGTCGATCACGACCACCTCGGAGTCGTCGCCGACGAGCCAGATGTTGTTGTCGACCTCCCATTCGCCGCCGTCGAGCGCGAAGGTGCCCGACGTGACGACCCGGTCGACGCGAATCGGCGAGGTGCTCACAGGACCACCACCGAACGGAGGACCTCACCGCGGTGCATCGTCTCGAACGCCTTCTCGACGTCGTCGATGCCGATGCGCTCGGTGACGAACTTCTCGAGCGGCAGGCGTCCCTGCTGGTACAGGTCGACGTAGGTCGGGAAGTCGCGCTCGGGCAAGCAGTCGCCGTACCACGAGCTCTTGAGCGAGCCGCCGTGCGAGAAGAAGTCGATCAGCGGCATCTCGAGGGTCATATCCGGGGTGGGTACACCGACGAGGACGACGGTGCCGGCGAGGTCGCGGGCGTAGAAGGCCTGCTTGTAGGTCTCCGGCCTGCCCACCGCGTCGATGACGACGTCCGCACCGAAACCGCCCGTCAGCTCCTTGATCGCCTCGACCGCGTCGACCCCGCTGGAGTTGACGGTGTGGGTGGCACCGAGGTCGGTGGCCCACTCGAGCTTCTTGTCGTCGCGGTCGACGGCGATGATCGTGACGGCACCTGCCAGGCGCGCACCCATGATCGCGGCGTCGCCGACACCGCCGCAGCCGATGACGGCGACGGACTGGCCGCGGGTGACTCCGCCCGTGTTGACGGCGGCACCGAGACCGGCCATGACACCGCAGCCGAGCAGGCCGACGACGGCCGGATCGGCGCTCGGGTCGACCTTGGTGCACTGACCGGCGTGGACGAGGGTCTTGTCGGCGAACGCGCCGATGCCCAGCGCCGGAGTGAGTTCGGTGCCGTCCTCGAGTGTCATCTTCTGGGTGGCGTTGAAAGTGTCGAAGCAGTACTGCGGCTGACCGCGCTTGCATGCGCGACACTGGCCGCACACCGCGCGCCAGTTCAGGACGACGAAGTCGCCCACGGCGACCGAGTCGACGCCCTCACCGACGGATTCGACGACACCGGCGGCCTCGTGGCCGAGCAGGAACGGGAACTCGTCGTTGATGCCGCCCTCGCGGTAGTGCAGATCGGTGTGGCACACGCCGCACGCGGCGATCGCGACGACGACCTCACCGGGGCCGGGATCGGGGATCACGATGGGCACGACCTCGACAGGCGCTCCCTTCGAGCGAGCGACGACTCCGCGGACTGTTTGCGACATGCTGTCTCCGTTTCGTGATGCGACCGGCAGTATCCGGTGTTTCCGACTTCCGGTGATTCCGACCCTAGCCACTCCCGCGGCGCTCTGCTCCTGATCGTTCGGCGGGCCCGACCCAGCCGAACGGCCAGTCGCTGAGCGGCGAACTCGAATTGTCCGATTGGCGCATTTCCCTTGGATTTCGCGGCTCGGTGTTCGCGCCTGCATTTCTCCGTCGCCACCTCGGTAAACCCGTGTCGATGTAACGCTGCGAGCGACCTTCACGAAATCCGTTACGACCCGCCGCACTTCGGCGGGCCGGCAATTCCTCGGTCAGAAACGGATTGGTAGAGGCCCATGGCACTTCGAAAGTCGCTGTCGCGTCGGCGGATTCTCGCCGGCGTCTTCGCCCCCACCGCGCTCGGAGTCGTGGCAGCGGCCGCGATCGTGCTTCCGCAACAGGACACCCCCACCGTTGCCGACCCGTACCTCGCCGGCCTGGCGAAGACCACCGAATGTCACGACATGGTCAGCCTGGGTATCGGCGGTCGCGGTGACATCCCTCGCGACGAGTCGAAGATGCTCGTCGACGAGAACGGCAACCGCCTTCCCGCCGCCCAGCAGGGCGCCTACCGCAGCCATTGGGTCGAGCCGGTCATCAGCGCACCGCTCGAGAACCACGAGGCCGGCGACGGCTACGCGGCCATCTACATCGAGTACCCGGCCGACCTCGCCAGCTACGAGAACGCCGTGAACAAGGGCGCCGAGAACACCATCGAGGTCATGAAGGCCATCCGGCGGTCCTGCCCCGACACCCAGTTCGCCATCGTCGGGTTCAGCGAGGGCGCGGACGTCGCGCGCCGCGCCGCGATGCAGATCGGTGCGCAGGAGCAGAGCGAGGACGGTTCCTGGGAGATCATCGATCCCGACGCCGTCAGCGGCGTGGTCATCCTCTCCGACGCGGGCCGCGAGGCCGGAGAAGGCTTCTTCCCCGGCGCGGAAAACGGCACGAACCCCGACGGCTTCGATCGCCCCTACCAGCCGGGCAGCGACGCCGTTTCCGGACGCGGTGTCCTCCCCGACACGAACGGTGGTTTCGGTCATCTCGCCGGCAAGGTCGCCTCGTTCTGCTCCGAGGGCGACTTCACGTGCTCGGCACCCGAGAACATCGCGCTGATCGAACTGCTCGCGAACGTGGGTCGTCAGGTCAACGGCGACGCCCTCGAGCGTGAGGGACTGACCCCCGCGACCGGCGCCGACCTGGCCCAGGTCGTCGGCCGGGTCGCGCTGCTCGCCCTCGCCGACATCTCGGCGAATCCGGACTGGATGCGGTCGGACGAGACCTTCCTCGAGGTGCTGATCAAGGTCTCCGACCCGAGCTACGATCCCGCCGCCCGCCCCACCACGCCTGTGGCTGCCGACGCCGACTCCGGCGCCACCCGTGAGGACGGGGCCGAGGCGCCGATCCCCGCGGAGCGTCTGTCGAACCTCGCGTACCTGCCGGAGAAGATCGTCAAGGAGGTCGTCGGGTTCATCCGGAGCAACCAGAACACCCTCGCGGTCGTGCTTGCCGACCCGTACGACCAGACCTTCGGCTACGACCGTGAGAACGACGACCACTACGGGCACCACTTCGACTACTGGGACGACGACATCGACGGCAAGGGCACGTCCACCGTCGAGTACGCCGCCGCCTGGCTCGAGCACCTGGCCCGCCAGGCCAAGGAGGGCAACGCGGTCGATGCGAACAAGGTCGACAAGGCCGCGGTGCTGATGATCGCCGAGGAGACGGCGAAGGCCGAGACCGCCGAGGCGTCCACCACGCCGGAGACCTCGCCGTCCTCGACTGTGACCGACGATGCGACGGTCGCCGACAGCAGCGTGCCCACCCCCGTCGACGCTGTCCCGGCTCCCGCAGGCGACCCCGCTGCACCGGTGGCCCCGGCTGCACCCGAAGCGGGCGTGACGACAGCCACGCCCACCCCGATGACCACCACGGCTCCGGTCTCCACCCCGTCGGAGACCACGACTCCGGCCACGGGCGAGACCACCACGGGCGCCGGGTCGACCACCTCCTCCGGAACGCCCACGACGACCGTCGCCCCGACGACCACGTCGCCGGCACCGGCTGCCTGACCGTCCTCGACGGGCCACCCGCCGACCGAGAGCTCGGCGTCAGCCCGCGGCGCGGACCCCGGCCTCTGCACCGAGAGCCGCGGCCTCACCGCGAGTGCTGACGCCGAGTTTTCGTAGTACGCCGGCCACGTGGAACTTCACCGTCGACTCGCTCACGCCGAGACGTTCGGCGATGACGCGGTTGCGCCGTCCGGCCACGAGATGTTCGAGGACCTCGATCTCCCGGGGCGCGAGCGCGGCGAGCGCATCGAGAGCGGGTCCGTCCGTCGCAGCGATCGGCAGGTCGAGCGGGAAGCTCACCGCGATCCGTGTGCCCCAGCCGGGGGTCGACTCGGATTCGATTCCACCGCCGAGGGTTTCGACGCGGTCGCGGAGCTGGCGCCCGAGTTCGACGACGTCGATCTCGCCGCTGCCGTCGTCACGCACGTCCACCAGCAGGGTCGAGTCGTCGCAGGTCCACGCGACGCGCACCCGCGTCACGTCGGTCTGACCGGACATCGCCAGCACGGCGCCCCGGGCGATCGCGCGGGCCGCGTGCGCGACCTCTCCGGGCAGTCCCCGTCCACCCACCGGCGGAGCGACCATCTGCAGGTCGAGCGGGCGGTGCCGCACCAGATCGCGCAGTTCACCGTGGAGTCGCGCGAACGCGGTGGTCAGTGCCTCCTCCGCGAGTTCGCGGTGCAGGTCCACCGCCGATCGCAGGCCGATCAGGGCCTCGGTCGCCGTCTCCCGCGCCGTGGTCCGGGCACGGGTGTCGTCGAGATCCTTCGACCGCAGGGTCGCGAGGATCGTCTCGAGGGTCACGGCATGGGATTCGGTGAGCTCGGCGACGGTGCGGGCCCGCTCCGCGGAGGCGGCCCGCGATTCCGCGAGATATGCCGGGCTGGCGGTGTGCACCTGCAACCGGATGCCGGTCGCGACCACGCCGAACGCCGCCCGCACGAGAACGAGGGCCGCGGAGGTGGCCCGGGCCCCGCGAGGCACGAACACCAGGAGCGTGTCGGTGCTGTCGAGGATCGCGCACACCTCACGATCGCGACCAGCGAGACGGAAGCTGCCGCGGCGGATCTCCCCCGCGACGAGGTCGTTCCGCACCCGGTCCAGCTCGGCGATGGTCACCCGGTCGACGATCGACGGGTCGCCGGCCACCTTCCGCGGCCGGCCGGTGCATTCCCTCGTGAAGATCACCAGGGCACTGTGCGGAGCGAGGTCGTCGACATAGGTGGAGAATCGCTGCGCGATCTCCGCGAGCGGACCGGTGAGGACGTCGCGCAGCTCGGCGATCAGGACCTCAGGGCGACGGGCAGCGGGACTCACATGCCCACGATATCGGCGTCCACCGGCGCCTTCCCGGAGGAGCCCCGGCCCCTGCCGACGCGTGCATCGCGTACTGCGCCACTTCGGCCCCTCGGACCCCGGCCGGCGGTAACATTCCGACCACTGGGGCGACTTCGATTCCTCGTCCGTGGGAGGTGCTGCGAACAGTGGCGGACCCCCGCGCGACGACGGGCACCGCGACCGCGATCGACGGTCGCGACGGGTTCCCCGCGACCGTGCCGGGTCTGCTGCTCGACCGGGTGTCCCGCTCCCCCGACTCCGTCGCCTACCTGTGCCCGGACGGTGAACGGTGGCGTCCTTCGACGTGGACGGACGTACGCCGCGAGGTCTTCGACCTCGCGGCGGGACTGATCGGTCGGGGTGTGGGAGCCGGATCGCGGGTCGCGATCTGCGCGACGACCTGTTATCGGACCGTCGTCGCCGACCTCGCGATCGCGTGCGCGGGCGGCGTCACCGTCCCGATCTACCCGGCGACCCGCGACGACGAGGTGCGGTCGCAGATCCGGCGTGCGCACACCGTCCTCACCGTCGCCGACCGGCCGGTCGCCGCCACCGACGTCCTGGGCATCGACGGACTCGACAAGCTCGCCGACGAAGGGCGCCGTCTGCTGCGCACCGACCCCGACGTCGTGGAGCGACGGATCGCGGCGTTGTCCCCGGACGACGAGGCCGCGCTGATATACACGGCGTGCGAGGACGGCCGCACCAAGGGCGCGTGCCTGACCCACCGGGGCACGACCTACGGCGCCCGTGCCGTCGCGCAGACCGGGATGATCTCGTCGTCCGACCGTCAGTTGCTGTGGTTGCCGCTCGCGCACGTCTTCGGCCGGTCGTTGCTGCTCATGGCCATGCACACAGGTGTGAGCACCGCCGTCGACGGTCGCGCCGACCGCGTCACCGCGAATCTGCGCACGGTCCGGCCGACCTTCCTGGGATCGGTCCCGCACGTGCTCGAGAAGATCGCCCGGCTGGAACGGGACGAGCTCGGGGGTCGGCTCCGCTTCGTCGTCTCCGGATCGGCGCGATTGTCCGAAGACGTCGCCCGGCGGTTCGAGCAGCTCGGTGTACCGGTGCTCGAGTGTTACGGGATCACGGAGACCTCCGGACCGTCGTGCGCGAACCTGCTCGGCGCGCACCGCCCCGGCACGGTCGGCCGACCACTGCGCGGCACGGAGGTCCGGATCGCCGACACCGGCGAACTCCTCATTCGGAGTCCCGGAGTGATGACCGGTTACCACGACGATCCCGCGGAGAGTGCCGCCGCGCTCGACGCCGACGGCTGGTTCCACACGGGCGATCTCGCCGAGATCGACGCCGACGGATTCGTCGTCGTGACAGGGCACCGCAAGGACACCTTCAAGACCAGCACCGGAAAGTACGTCGGCCCCACCGCGCTCGCCGACCGCTGGCGCCGGATGTGTCCGGGCAGCGAACTCGTCGTGGCCGGGGAGCTGCGCCCGTACTGCGTCGGTCTCGTGTTCACCACCGCGCCGGAACCGGTCGTCGCGGCCGCGCTGGAACAGCTCGACGCCCGATCGGATCCGTGGGAACGCATCCGCCGTTTCGTCACGGTGAGCGAGCCGCCGGAGACCGACGATCTCGACCCGGCCGGGCGTCCGATCCGGGATCGCGTGCTCGCCCGGTACGCCAGTCTCGTCGACGAGATGTACGCGAACGGTCGTCGCGCGGGCCAGGACGGGTCGCGGCAGACGAATGCCCTCTGAAGTAAGGTTCGCCTAAACGCAGGTCACCGCGCGGGCGGAGAGACCGGTCGTTCCGCCGTCCACGATCCCCTGCCGAGGAGAACGCACCCATGGCCCGTAGTCTTCGCCCCCTCGAGGTCTTCCCGATCACCACGCGGTACCTGAAGGTGCTCCGCGTGACGGACGTGAGCCCCGGGATGCGGCGGGTGACCCTCGGGGGCGAACAGTTGCGGGCGCACGTCGCGCCGAACGGATTCCCGGTGGAGGCGTTCCGGTCCGACGGTGTGGACGACGAGTTCAAGCTGATGTTCAAGCATCCCGAACTCGACGAGGCCCTCGGCCCCACCCAGGCCGACGGCGTGGTGAACTGGCCGCGCGATCCGAAGCTGCTCATGCGCACCTACACCGTCCGGCGCTGGGATCCGGCCGCCGGCGAGATCGACGTGGACTTCGTGCGCCACGGCGTGGGTCCCGCGTCGAGCTGGTCGTACCGCGCGGAACCCGGTGAGACCATCCAGATCGCCGGACCGAAGTCGTCGGCCGGACACCCGCAGGGCGTGGACTGGACGCTCGTGGCAGGCGACGAGACGGCGCTGCCGGCCATCGGGCGCTGGCTCGAGAACTGGCCGGAGGGTGCACGCGGCCGGATCTTCGTCGAGATCGCCGACGACTCGAATCGGCAGGATCTTCCCGTTCCCGCCGGTGTGGAGCTGACCTGGCTGAGCCGCGACGGCGCCGAGCCGGGCACGACCACCCTGTTGTTCGATGCCCTCCGGGCCGCCGAGTGGTGGGACGGCACGGTCTTCGCGTGGGTGGCCGGTGAAGCCCTCACGCTCACCCCGATCCGGCGGTGGCTGCGCAATGAGAAGGGCCTGCCGAAGGAACAGGTGGAGGTCACCGGCTACTGGCGTCGTCAGGAAGTCGCGGTGTCGGAGGCCGACGCCTCCCTGCCCGATTTCGAGACGACCGAGGACGAACGCGACCGTTTCGACGAATTGACCGAGATCGCACCGGGTTTCGCGCTGCGGGTCGCAGCGACCATCGGACTGGCGACGGCCTTCGACGCGTCGCCGCGCACCCTCGACGAACTCGTGGCCAAGACAGGGACCGACCGCACCGGTCTGGGCAAACTTCTCCGTTATCTCGTCGCCGTGGGGGTGGCCGAGGATCTGGGCGAGGGCCGGTTCCGGCTCACCGGCGTCGGCCGTGAACTCGAGGACGACCACCACCTCGAGGAACTGCGACTCGACGGTGTGCACGCGCAGCGGGAACTGGCGGGCATGCTCGCACTGCTCGCTGCCGTCCGCACGGGTCGCGGGGACGACGCACATCGGTTCGGCAAGAGCTTCGCGCAGCGCGTCACAGACGACACCGCTCTCCTGACGGATCGGTACGAGCAGGAAGCCGAAATGGCCGTCTACTTCGCCAGTGCCCTCGCGGCGAAGGTGCCCTCCGATGTCTCGACGATCGCGGTCTCCGGTGAGGCCGCCGGTTCCTACGCCCACGCCCTCGTCACGGCGAATCCGTCGGTACGGGCGACCGTGGTGGCCGCGCCGTCGGAGATCGAGGTCCTGCGTCGCGTCCACGGCGAGCACGAGCGCGTCGCCTATACGCCGGGCAGCATGCTCGAAACCCGCCCCGAACCGGTCGACGCGGTGCTGCTGACCGGGCGGTTGAACGAACTGCCCGATGCCGACGCCGTGCACGTGCTGCAGCAGGCGGCGGCGGGACTGAATCCGGACGGCCGGGTCCTCGTCTTCGGCACTGTGCTCGACGACATCGCCGGTGAGCACGACTACGAGGACGATCTCATCGACTTCGCACTCAGCGGCGGCGGTGGTCGTACGCACGAGGACCACCTGGCACTGTTCGAGGCAGCCGGCCTCGCGGAACCCGAGCGCACGACGGTGGGTTGGGGCATGACGCTGTACACGTCCACCGGCTCGGCGGGCTGAGATCGTGAGAATGCAGCGGCCTCGCGACGCGCGGGGCCGCTGCAGAACGACGAGAAGAGCTGCTGCGAGGAAGTCTCCCGCGAGGAATGTCTTCCGAACGGTGGACCTAGCGGGAGGCTTGTCGAAACTTGCCCCAGCGCTGGCACGGATGGTCGCGAGCCACAGGGCCATTCGAAGCGTGCGTGTCCACCAGGCGCACCGAGGCGGAGCCTTCCTCAGCTGTCTCGACCGGATGAGGTTCGTCAGGTTCCGGAAGTTCAGGGCCGAGCCGCGGAGGCGCTCCAGGCACCCGTTGACGGTCCCGGTCGGGCCGTTGCACGTGCCGGTCCGGTCGAAGAACGCGAGGATGTCTCGTGGGCGAGACGCCGCGTGTCCGTCCCGCGCGAGAGCGCCCGGCTACCGCATCCCCGGCACCACGGGTCCGGCTCGGCGACGCGGCACTCGATCACCGCGCGATCCGGCTCGAGCAGCTGACCGACGGCCACGAGACCGAGCTCGTCGAGGTGTCAGAAGACGGTCAGGTCGGGGGGCGCGAAGGTAGCGTGGTGCACGTCGAGGTCTTCCGGCGGATGGTCAGTGTGAGAACTTCCATCATCGGAAGGCCTCGACTTTCATCCGGCGACCGACGCGCTCAGCCACCCACCCCCTCAACTGCGAAGAGCCACAACACCGGCCACACCTGTCGCCGATCGCGTGCGTACGCCCTTTGCGGTCCGCAAGAAAATGAGTACACTCATTAATGTGAGCGAGGTGCAGCAGCTTTCAGAGCGCGGACGGCGCCCGGGCGTTCGGGAGATGGAGTCCCGCCGCGAGCAGAACATGCGGCTCAAGCGGGAGCGAATCTTTCGCGCCGCGTCCGATCTGTTGCGTGCGCGCGGGTTCTCCGCGGTGACGACGCAGGAGGTGTCCGCCGCGGCCGGGGTCGCAGCGGGGACCTTGTTCCGGTACGCAGCGACCAAGAGCGAGTTGCTGCTCATGGTCTACAACGAGGCACTCCGGGCATCGATAGATGAGGGCGCCGCGCGTGCGGCGTTGACGCCGGATCCTGCCGCCGCGGTCTTCGCCCGCCTGCACCCCCTCGTCGTCGCTGCCGCACGTGAGCCGGAGAACAGTGCTGCGTACCAGCGGGAGCTGCTGTTCGGCCCTCACGACGCGAAGTTCCGGGCCGAGGGCATGGCGTTGATCTTCGAGCTCGAGGCGTCCCTCTCCGACACGCTACGACGCGCCGCTCCGACCCTCAGCGACGGGGAGGCACGCGTCGCAGGATCCTCGCTGTTCGCCGTCACTCATCTCGCGATCGCTCGGATGACGGCCTCGGACATCCCCGAGGCTGACGCGATCGACGACCTCAGACGTCAGGTCACGCTCATCGTGACCGGCGTGCTGCACACACCCCGGCGGCCGGATCCGCCGCCCGAGAAGGAATGAAGGAAACAGAACAATGAGCAACATCACACACGTGACCGTCCTGGGAACCGGAGTCCTCGGCACCCAGATCGCCTTCCAGACCGCCTACAGCGGCTTCCAGGTCACCGCATATGACATCAGCAGCGATGCCATCGAGGCAGCCAAGAAGCGGTTCGACGCTCTCGTCACCACCTACAAGGACGACGGAGTCGCGGGGGCAGCCGAGGGGAAGGCGGACGAGGCGCTCACCCGCGTCCGGTTCTCCTCCGACCTCGCCGACGCGGTCGCGGACGCGGATCTGGTCATCGAGGCGATCCCCGAGGTACTGTCCATCAAGCAGGACACCTACCGAAGGCTCGGCGAGCTCGCACCGGAGAAGACGATCTTCGCAACGAACTCGTCGACACTTCTGCCCAGCGACCTCAAGGACTCCACCGGACGCCCCGCCAAGTTCCTCGCGCTGCACTTCGCGAACCGGGTCTGGAAGTTCAACACCGCCGAGGTGATGGGCACCGCCGACACCGATCCGGCCGTGTTCGACGAGGTCGTCGCCTTCGCCGGCAACATCGGGATGGTTCCGATCCCCGTGTACAAGGAGAAGTCCGGCTACGTCCTCAACTCGCTACTGGTGCCGTTCCTCAACGCCGGGTACGCACTCGCCGCCGGCGGATACGCCGAGCCGAAGGACATCGACAACGTGTGGCGGATCGGCACGGGAGCGCCGATGGGCCCCTTCCAGATCACCGATGTCATCGGCCTGGTCACCCCGTACAACATCCTCGCCCACGGCGGGGAGGAGGACCAGGCGCTCGCGGCCTGGCTGAAGAGCGAGTACATCGACCACGGCAAGCTGGGCGTCGCCACCGGCGAGGGCTTCTACACCTACAACTGACCCACGACCGCGGCAGAACAGTCCACGAGAGGACGTGCAAGCCAGATGTACTACAGCAGTGGAAACTACGAAGCCTTCGCCCGCCCCCGCAAGCCCGAGGGAGTCGAGAACAAGACCGCCTGGTTCGTCGGCGCCGGGCTCACCTCGATGGCCTCGGCGGTGTTCATGATCCGCGACGGGCAACTCTCCGGCGACAAGATCACAATCCTCGAGCGCCTGGACCTGCCCGGCGGCGCGCTGGACGGTATCAAGAAGCCGGACAAAGGGTTTGTCATCCGCGGCGGGCGCGAGATGGAAGACCACATGGAGTGCCTCTGGGATCTGTTCCGCACCATCCCGTCGCTCGAGGTCGACGGATCCGTCCTCGACGAGTTCTACTGGCTCAACAAAGACGACCCCAACTACTCACTCAACCGGGTCACACACCGGCAGGGCGAGGAGTTCGTCACCAACAATGAGTTCGGCCTGAGCGAGAAAGCTCAGAAGGAGTTGGTCAAGGTCTTTCTCGCCTCGCGTGAGGAGATGGAAGACAAGCGCATCGACGAGATCTTCGGTGAAGAGTTCCTGAGCAGCAACTTCTGGCTCTACTGGCGGACGATGTTCGCGTTCGAGAACTGGCACTCCGCACTCGAGCTGAAGCTCTACCTGCACCGGTTCGTGCACCACATCGGCGGGCTCCCCGACCTTTCGGCGCTGAAGTTCACAAAGTACAACCAGTACGAATCGCTCGTGCTGCCCATGTACCGCTGGCTCCTGGACCAGGGCGTGAGATTCGAGTTCTCCACCGAGGTCACCGACATCGACTTCGTTTTCGACGGCGACCGTAAACAGGCCACCCGCATCCACTGGACAAAGGGCGGCGTGCCCGGCGGCGTCGACCTCGGTACCGACGACCTCGTGCTCGCCACGATCGGTTCGCTCACAGAGAACTCCGACGACGGCACCCACCACAATGCGGCCAGACTCGACGAAGGTCCCGCGCCGGCGTGGGACCTGTGGCGGCGCATCGCGGCCAAGCACCCCTCTTTCGGACGCCCCGAGGTGTTCTGCGGCGACATCTCGAAGACGAAGTGGGAGTCAGCGACGGTCACCACCATCGGCCCTGAGATCCCGAGGTACATCAAGAAGATCGCCAAGCGCGACCCGTTCTCCGGCAACATCGTCACCGGCGGCATCGTCACCGCGAAAGACTCGTCCTGGCTGCTCAGCTGGACAGTCAACCGCCAGCCGCACTTCAAAGCGCAAGCACCCGACGAGATCGTCGTGTGGGTCTACGGCCTGTTCGTAGACGTGCCCGGCGACTTCACCGGCAAGACAATGCAGGAGTCGACCGGCGAAGAGATCACCCAAGAATGGCTCTATCACTTGGGTGTGCCCGTCGAGGACATCCCGGAGCTCGCGGCAAACGGCGCGAAGACCGTGCCTGTGATGATGCCCTACGTCACCTCGTTCTTCATGCCCCGCACCGCCGGTGACCGCCCCGACGTGGTGCCCGAGGGCGCAGTGAACTTCGCGTTCATCGGCCAGTTCGCCGAAACCACGCGCGACACGATCTTCACCACCGAGTACTCGGTGCGTACTGCGATGGAGGCCGCCTACCAGCTGCTGGGCATCGATCGCGGCGTGCCGGAGGTGTTCAACTCCACCTATGATCTCAGGTTCCTGCTCGAGGCCACCGCGCGCTTGCGCGACGGCGAGGAGATAGAGCTCCCCGGCCCGAAGTTCGTTGGCAACCGCATCATCAAGCACCTCGACCACACTCAGATCGGACAACTCCTCACCGACTTCGGACTCATCCCCGAGCTCGACGGCACGACGAAACGAGTCCGTGCCGATGACGCCGGAGCCTGACCCGCAGACGCTGCCGCACCGTCGGCACCACTGATCTGGTTCCACCACGCGGCACGCAAGGACCGCACGATCCGGTTCAAGTCGTTCCCCGGTCACGCTCAGACCGAGGCCGTCGAGTCGAGCGAAGGCGGTCAGGTCAGGGCGGCCGAAGCCGGCCGGCGGGGTAGCGTCGGACACGTCGAGGTCTTTCGGATGGATGGCGTAGGAACCTCCATCGTCGGGAGACCTCGACGTCTATCTGCGGACCGACGCGCCCGGCCGACCTACACCCTCATCTGGGAAGAGCCCTGAAACGTCTTCGACGACGACGGGACCGGCGAGGAGCAAGGCGCGGTGAACTAAAGAATGGAGCTTGCTCGGCTTCGACGCCGCCGCGAGCTCCGGTAAAATGGTCGGTACTGGTCGGTCGTCGTCGGTCACCACCGGATGGCAGCGTCCGCCACGCTCGTCGTTTGCGCAGGTCAGCGGCTCGTTCGCCCAGTGGGCGCATCAAGCGATAGGCGCAAAGCCGACGTGACTAGGTCGTCGGTTCGATTCCGACAGGCGGCTCCGGCAAACAGCCCCTGACCTGCGCAAACGCAGGGCAGGGGCGGTTCGGTTCTGGTGGTCGCGCGATGCGCTGGCCTCACGGCTCTGCCCGACACCGACGTCGCTCTCCTCTGCGACGGACCCCTCGCCGGCTGAGCGCTCGCGGCCGGCATCCTGCCCGTGTGCCGATAGGCCTCGCTCCGCTCGGCAACGCGGCGTGGCGTTGTGTCGCGACTTGAACTGCGAGGTGTCAACGGTGCGTCGGCGCAGCGATCGTTGTGTGCGCAGCGAGATGCTCCATGCCGCACGCGCGGCGCGCACGAACGCAACGCCCCGGGACGCCAACGACCCGTCATCGCTGCGACGCGCAAAGCGTCTCCCGTCACGGCAACGGATCGCAACCACGACCCGCCCACGGCGCCTCGCGGGACGGAGGGCAAGTTGACACAGTTGCGCTGCCATGGAACCGCGCTGGCTCTCTCGACGACCACCGGTGAAACAGTGCCGCTCCAGGCTTGCGCCTGGTGTTGCCTGGCCTCCTCGTGATCGGCCCGTCGGGGATCGTCAACGTGGTGCGGGTGTCGAGGCGGTCGGGTCCGACGGCTCGGCGGGGCGCGATCGTCTCGTGCGTTGGCGGACTACGGGAGCTTGGACGCGAGGACGTCGGCCGCCAGGATCTCGGGTGCTGCGCCGAGGAGGTGCTGGTTGGCCATCAGGGCTGCGACGATGGCGCCGTTGGCGTGGGCGTCGCGAGCGGCCTCGTCGGGGAATGCATCGAAGATCCAGAAGGTGTCGGCGTGGGTCCTAGCCGCGAACCAGACAATCGTTCCTACTTCTTCGTTGGCGAGTGCGACAGCGCCGGCGAGCAGATCGGCGAGCGCGTCGTGCTGTCCATCGGCCGCGACGATCTTGGCGACGAATGCATACGGAAGTGATGCTGGTGTGGACATGAGGGGTTCTCCTTGAAGTCGGGGTTCTTCGTGGGGCGAGTTCAGCGTATGACGAGCGAGGGCCGGTGGGGAGTGGCGTATACGACAGTATTGCTATTGTTCGCGCCATGCGTATCGGACTGATCGCGATCGACGGCTGCTTCGGTTCGGCTGTCGCGTCGGTCATCGACATCGTGCGGGTGGCCGACGGAGCCCGCGGCGATGTCGACCCGCGGATCGACCCGATCGAACTCGCCATCCTCGGACCGAAACGGCGAGTGACCACGACGGCATCGATGACCCTGTCGGTAGACCACCCGCTGTCGGAGTCCGGAGAGTTCGACGTGGTCATCGTCCCTGCGCTTGGAACCCTCACGGCCGCCGCTACCAACGACGCCCTCCAGAGCCGAGATGCACGTTCGGTCATCGCCTCACTCGGGCGCCTCGACGACGCGACCACCCGGATCGCCGCGGCGTGCACCGGCGTGTTCGCCGTCGCCGAGACCGGACGGATGAATCATCGGCGGGCGACGACCAGCTGGTTCCTGGGGCCGGAGTTCCTGAAGCGCTATCCGACCGTCGCCCTCGATCTCGACACCATGGTCGTGGTCGACGGGAACCTCGTCACCGCCGGCGCCGCGTTCGCCCACATCGACCTCGCGCTCTCACTCGTGCGATCGATCAGCCCCGACCTGGCCCAACATGTCGCCAAGCTCCTCATCATCGACGAGCGTCCGTCGCAGGCGGCCTTCGTCGCCTACGAACATCTCCGGCACGAGGACCCGATCGTCGTCGAGTTCGAACGCTTCGTGCGCGCCCGCCTGGACGAACCGTTCAACGTCGCCTTCGTCGCGCAGTCGCTCGGCACCAGCCGGCGCACCCTCGAACGACGAGTCCGTGCGGCGCTCAACCTCACTCCGCTCGGCTTCGTCCAACGGCTTCGCATCGAACGAGCTCGGCACCTCTCAGCAACCACGGACCTCACCTCCGCCGAGATCGCGCTACGGGTCGGCTACGCGAACGCCGAGACTCTGCGCTCCCTCCTGCGCAGGGAGCGACGCCGTTCCTGACCTATCGCCATGCCTGTAGCCGGTGTCCTAGCGCTCGGTTGGAACCACCTCTCAGCACGTCGCGTCGACGCTCCTGCGTCGCCCCTGGACGACCCACTCGACACGCCCGCAGCACCGGCCATGTGACGTGCCCCGGCTTCCCGGACGGTCGGGGTCGGGTGGCTGTGGTGTCGCTACGTTCTCGTCGAGGGGGTCAGCAGACCCGATCAGGGTCGATTGGGATGAGCCGCGAAGGCGGTCAGCGCGGCCGAAGCCGGCCGGCGGGGTAGCGTCGGACACGTCGAGGTCTTTCGGATGGATGGCGTAGGAACCTCCATCGTCGGGAGACCTCGACGTCTATCTGCGGACCGACGCGCCCGGCCGACCTACACCGTCATCTGGGAAGAGCCTGTAATGGTCGCACGGAATGCTCAGGCTGGGGAGAAGCGGTAGAAGTATTTGGTGACGTAGAGTTCGTCGACGATGGTGGTGACCATCAGGATGAGGTCGGGGCCGTCGGTGAACAGGTTGCTGTTCATGTCGAGGTCGCTGTCGGAGTACTTGCTCACCCAGGTGCCGTCCACGAGTCGCTCCATGCGGAGGTATGGCGCCACGCTGCTGACGATGCGTCCGTCCTGGTCCTCGATCGAGTCGGTCAGGACGCCCTGCTCCTTCTCGGCGGAGGTCCAGGGGACCTTGGCGCCGCCTCGCATCGAGAAGTGGACCTCGCCGTCGGAGTCGGTGATCTCGAGCGTTTCGCCTCCGGCGGGGGAGATGGTTTCCGGGGTGTAGAGCGAACGGTCGCGGAAGATGATCGCGTAGCTGCCCGAGCGGTGTCCGGCGTCCTGTTCGGAGAAGCCGGTCAATTCCCACCGGCCGAGCAGCGCTGTCGGGTCAGTCGTCTGGGGAGCGGGCATTGCCAAGTCCTCTCAGTGGGGGTCGGGTCAGGGGGCCAGCGCGGCTCGAAGCTCCATGGAGTTGTCATCGTTGAAGCGCCAGGCCTCGGCTTCGTTGCCGAGGTGGTAGGTCACGGTTGCGGACTTCGCCTCGAGGTCGCACTGGATCACCCCTGCGACAGGTTCGCCGGGTTGGTCTTCCCGGTTGTCGAGCCAAGTGTTGTTGACTACCGCTTTTAGAATCCCAAACGTCTTGGGGTGGATGTCGCCGACGTTATCCTCACGCTGAGGCCCATAAGCGGCGGCAAGGAGTTTTATTGTGTTTGACTCGTAAAAGAGGATAAAGGCAGCGTGGTCTGCGGGATACTCGGCGAGAAAATAGCGGTCGTTGGCGAGTTTCTCGACAAGAGCTTCGACTGTTTCGTTATCAACTGTCAATGTGGTTGGCATTGCTGTATCACTTTATCTTTGATCGGCTAAACGTCTGGCTTGCCTCGTTTTTGAATCTCTCGGTTATGGTTTCGGGGGGCCAAGTGAACTGTATCCAACGGTAACTTCTGATGCCCGAGAGCCATCCGGTGGGTGGCTCAAAACTATCTCACCTCGGACCACCGCCGAGGCTCGATCCTCCAGCCCGAGATCGAGTTCGTGCTGGTTAGCGTTGATTCGTTGGTTAGCAATCTCGATCAATGCCGCAAGCTCGCCGGGCGTGTGGGCCGAGCCGATGTGCGCGATCATCTGGCGCCGACCGCGGATCTTCTCCCACATCTGCACGCCGATGGCCCCGGAGGCGGTCTTGGACTGCACCACGTACAGATCCACCACCTCCATACTCCGCTCGATTAGTGACCCGCGCGCCACATGCTCGAACTCGTGACCTGCAGCGATCCTAACGAATTGGCTAGAAACGACGTCAACTTGTGGAACTCAGGTATGACACGGGGTGATCCTCGCTGATGCCCTGCACCCGTTTGACGAATTCGTCGCCGGGCTGAACCTCGACCGCGTCGACACTCTCGTCGGCTCGTTCCTCAGCGTCGAGTGCGGTTTCGAGCACGGTCTTCGTCAACTGCCCGAGCAGTCCGTTCGGGCCCATCAGTTAGACGCCTTGTTCCTCGGCCTGGGCCAGTAGTTGCTGCGCCAACTCCAGCTGGTTCACCTCGTCCGCCATGGGCTCCAGTGTTTCCGTCATGGTCGATCCTTCCGCCAAGCTCGCTGCTCGGCGTGTCAGGCCGACCCGGATCACGTCAACACCGACATCCCCGAGCCGGTGACCGCAGAAACGAGCCTGCCCCGCACTCAGGCGGGGCAGGTTTCGATTTTCTCAACTTACGTGGAGCTAAGGGGACTCGAACCCCTGACCCCCACACTGCCAGTGTGGTGCGCTACCAGCTGCGCCATAGCCCCTTGCACGGCCCTGACGGGGACCGCCACCGAAGACTACAGGCGAGAGCGTGAACTCTCGCCTGTAGCGATCTTGTGGAGCTAAGGGGACTCGAACCCCTGACCCCCACACTGCCAGTGTGGTGCGCTACCAGCTGCGCCATAGCCCCGTATTCGGTTGTACCGTTGCGCTCCGGTTGACCCCTTCGCGCTGAAAGAAAACTACACCATCGCGCTCGACGCCAACAAATCGGCTGGTAGACAGCGTGACTGTGGCGGGAGCACGCACCGTGCGCAGCTCCCGCCACCGCTCCGTCTATCCGACGAGTTCGGTCACCCAGTTCTCGTCGCCGAGGGCGTCGATAACGGTCCCCTCGTACACGACAGCCGGCGTGCCGGCCGCTCCGGTCGTCGCGAGCAGACGGCGTCCCGCCTCCGCGTCGGCCGAGGCCTGATCGATCCGGGCGCCGTCGGTGATGCACTGCGCGACGTCCTCGGAGGCACCCGCGTCGCGCGCCATCTGCGCGAGACCCGCGTTGTCGATGTCACCGTCGCCACCCTCGGCCGGTTGGTTGTCGGGCGACAGCAGGGCGTCGTGGAATGCGGAGAACGCGCGGGCATCGCCGCTCTCGGCGACGCACTGCGCCGCCGCCACCGCGCGGGTCGAGTAGTCGCCGCTGCTCGACGCCCGGTCGAGGAAAGCGAGCATCCGGTACCGGATCGCCAGTTGGCCGTCGTCGATCGCCTGGGCGAGCTCCTGCGAGTGCTTGTGTTCGAGTTCGGCGCAGTAGGGGCACAGCGGGTCCTCGAACAGGTCGACGGTCCGTGGGGCGTCGGGGCGGCCCAGCAGGATTGCGCCGTCGTCCTCGATCGACACTTCCACCGCGCCGTTCTGCACGGAGCCGTAACCATCGTTGCGGGGATCGCCGCTGCCCGACGACCACAGGACACCACCGATGACGAGCGCACCGATCACCAGGATCGCGATGCCGCCGAGAATGTAGGTGACCCTGTTCGACGTCGGCTGCGGTGTGTACTTGCCGGATGAGACCTTCTTCGCGCTCACGGATGCTGCCCTCTACTGCTCGTCGGTGGGGAAGGACGATCTCACTCTGCCATCGACGGCTGAGGGGCCGCTGAGAGGGAAGCACATGAACCCGGACCGAGCGCGAACCAGGTGCGCGGCCGGACGACCAGCCATATCGACATCGCCAGGAAGCCGACGTCGCGGGCGATCTCGATCGCGTAGTCGCGGCCGTCGACGCCCTCGACCACACCTCCTCCCCCGAAGCAGCCACAATCGATCGACAGGCCGCGCGCCCACGCCGAGGCGATCGCGGCGACGAGCGCGACCAGCCCCAAGGCGCTGACGAGCGCTGCGAAGCGCGTCGCGAGACCGACGAGCAGGACCAGGCCCAGGGCCAGTTCGAGAACGGGGAAGGCGGCGGCGAACGGCCGCACCCAGCCGGCGGGCAAAATCTGGTACGCCCGTACCGCCACGACGGTCTGCGTCGGATCCGAGAACTTCACCCAACCGGAGACGAGCCACACCGCCGCCAGACCGTATCGGGCGAGCGTGGAGACGAGACCGACCCACATGCCGGCGACAATACCGGGCGGTCGTCTCACCGCGCCGTGTCGTCGGTCACCTGTGTCGCCTGCTCGACGACCCGGGGGCGTCCGACGACGAACCACGGCAGCGTCGCCGCTAGCATGATCACACCCGTGACCGCGAAGGCCGTCGAGTAGGACAACCGGTCCGCGAGGAAGCCTGCGGCGACCGGACCGATCACCGCGCCGACATCGGCGACCATCTGGAAGGTCGCGAGCACCGGCCCGCCCCGGGCCTTGCTGCCCACGACGTCGGCGACGGCGGCCTGCTGCGAGGGATTCGACAGCCCGGACCCCATACCCGCCACGAACGAGGTGATGAGGAACCAGACGACGCTCTCGGTGAATCCCATGGCGATCGTGCTGACCCCGCACACCACCAGACCGGCCAGGACGAAGGGTCGCCGCCCGAACCGGTCGGACAGCTTGCCCGACTTGATGAGGACGAGTGCGTTGCCCACCGCGAAGGCGGTCAGCGCGACACCCGCGAACGCCTCACCCTCGTCGAGCGCCTCGACGACGAACAGAGGCACCATCGCCACGCGGACCCCGAACACCACCCAGCCGTTGGCGAAGTTCGATCCCAGCGCCGCGCGGTAGACCGGCGAGCGCAGCGCGTCGCGCAGGCGCATGACGGGCACGCCGTCCCCACTGTCGGGACGGGCGAGTTCCGACGAGCGCAGGCTGATCCCCACGACCGAGGCCGCGACGAGCAGCGCCACGGCGTAGATGAGAAAGGGTGCGCGCAGCCCCAGTCCGATAAGGGCACCGCCGAAGAGCGGGCCGAGGATGTTGCCCATGAGGAAGCTGGTCGCGTACAGGCCGGACACACGCCCGCGGGCGTCCGGGGGCGCGATCCGCACGAGCAGACCGAGCGCCGACACCGTGAACATCGTCGACCCGATGCCGCCGAGGGCCCGGAAGACGAGCAGCTGCCAGTAGCTCGCCGCGAATGCGCACGCGCCCGTCGACAGGGCGACGATGAGCAGGCCCGTGATGTAGACGGGCCGCTCCCCCAACTTCTGCACCAGCGACCCGCTCGCGGGTGCGAAGAGCAGTCGCATCGCCGCGAACGACGACACGACGACCGTCGCCGCCGTCACACCGACGTCGAAGCTTCGCGCGAATTGGGGCAGCGCGGGAGCGACGAGACCGAAGCCGAGCGCGATCACGAAACTCGCGACGACCAGAACCCAGATTTCCCGCGGCAAAGCCGCATCACGTGTCCGCATGATGCCCACGATGTTAGCGAGGCGCACGACCTCGCCCGGTCGCGCGGTGGGCGAGCGGGCTCAGGACAGGACGGACGAGACGAGTTCGCGTGCCGCCTGCTGGACCTCGGCGAGATGGTCGGGGCCGCGGAACGATTCGGCGTAGATCTTGTAGACGTCCTCGGTGCCGGACGGGCGGGCGGCGAACCACGCGTTCTCGGTGGTGACCTTCAGGCCACCGATCGCGGCACCGTTGCCGGGTGCCGCAGTGAGCGTCGCGGTGATCGGTTCGCCGGCGAGCTCGGTGGCGCCGACCTGCTCGGACGACAGTTTCGACAGCACCGCCTTCTGCTCGCGCGTCGCCGGGGCGTCCACGCGCGCGTAAGCGGGGTCGCCGTACCGATCGACGAGTTCGGCATAGTAGCGGGACGGGCTCTTCTCCGTCACCGCGGTGATCTCCGCCGCGAGCAGGGCGAGGACGATGCCGTCCTTGTCGGTGGTCCACACCGCGCCGTCGCGCCGGAGGAAGGACGCACCGGCGCTCTCCTCCCCGCCGAAGCCCAGCGAACCGTCGCTCAGCCCGGGAACGAACCATTTGAAGCCCACCGGCACCTCGAGCAGGTCGCGGCCGAGGCCGGCGGCGACCCGGTCGATCATCGACGAACTCACGAGCGTCTTGCCCACCTTGCTCGACTCCGCCCAACCGGGGCGATTGCGGAACAGGTAGTCGATCGCGACGGCGAGATAGTGGTTCGGATTGAGCAGACCGGCGTCGGGGGTGACGATGCCGTGCCGGTCGGCGTCGGCGTCGTTGCCGGTCGCGAGGTCGTAGGCCTCGCGGTTGCCGATCAGCGATGCCATGGCGTTCGGCGACGAGCAGTCCATGCGGATCTTCCCGTCGGTGTCGAGCGTCATGAACCGCCAGGTGGCGTCGACGAGCGGATTGACGACGGTGAGGTCAAGGGCGTGCCGTTCGGCGATCTCGCCCCAGTAGTCGACGCTCGCACCGCCCATCGGGTCGGCGCCGATCCGTACCCCGGCAGCACGGACGACGTCGAGATCGACGATGTTCGGCAGATCGTCGATGTAGGCGGCGAGGAAGTCGTGTCGTCCGGCGGACGCGAGCGCCGACGAGAGCGGCACCCGCTTCACCCCGTCGAGTCCGGCGGCGAGCAGTTCGTTGGCGCGAGCGGCGATGACCGACGTCGCGTCGCTGTCGGCCGGACCACCCGACGGGGGGTTGTACTTGAAGCCACCGTCGCGCGGAGGATTGTGCGAGGGGGTGACGACGATCCCGTCGGCGCGGGCACCGGAGCCGGAATTGTGCTGCAGGATCGCGTGACTGACGGCCGGAGTCGGGGTGTAGCGGTCGCGGGAGTCGACGACCACTTCGACGCCGTTCGCGACGAGCACTTCGAGCGCGCTCGTCCAGGCCGGTTCGGACAGGGCGTGCGTGTCGCGGCCGAAGAACAGCGGGCCCGAAGTGCCCTGCTGGGCGCGGTATTCGACGATGGCCTGGGTGGTCGCGAGGATGTGGGCTTCGTTGAACGCACCGTCGAGGCTCGAGCCGCGATGACCGGACGTGCCGAAAGCCACCTGCTGCGAGGCGTTCTCGGGATCCGGTTGCACGGTGTAGTAGGCGGTGACAAGGTGTGCGAGATCTTCGAGATCCGCCGCGGTGGCCGGCTGTCCCGCTCGTTCGTGCGCCATGTGCTCTCCTCGTCGATGGTGGTGTTCTCATCTTGCCGCCGATCCGCGGCACGCGCGGGATGAGTACCCCGATCCGCGCGTCGGTACGGATACTGACGAAAAGGTCATCACGGCCATGGGACCAGAGTTTCTGACCCGAAAGTAGTATTGGCGTTCACAATTAGGTGGGCTAACTTCAGTGAACGAAATGAAGACGATGCCGGGGAGGACATTTCTTCGTTTCGCTCTCGCTGTTTCGGCGCCGTCTCCGACGTCTCCGGGACCGACAGCGACCGTGCCCGTCGTCGAGAACACTCACCCTCTGAGTCTCGACGGCGGGCACTGCCGTTTCCCGAAGCTGCCGATCAGGCTCACCCGGACAACAAGAAACCCGGGTAGGTGATCGATGGTCGATCACCTACCCGGGTCGATGGTGGAGCTGCCGGGAATCGAACCCGGGTCCTCCGCCGCCTCGCGAGGGCTTCTCCGTGTGCAGTTCGCTATGTCTCTACTCGGATCTCCCGTTCTCGCGAACAAGACGAGATGACGATCCCAGTCGCTGTTTGTTGTCCCGCACGTCTCCGCGACCGAGCCGTACGGTAGAGCTCTCTAGTCGATGCCAGGATCCGGGTCGAGAGCAAACCCGGGCTGACAGAGACGCGCTCGCTTAGGCAGCGAGGGCGTACTCGCGCTGAGTGGACTCGGCGCTTAATTGGTTGCAGCGACGCTTACGGTGGTCTCTTGCCTGCACCGACACGCTTCCCCTTGCTCAACGTACGCAGTCGAAACCGTTCAGCCCCGTACGCGCCTGCGACCTTCGCAGGACTACCTACTGTAACGACCCGAAGGCCCGATGTCATTCCCATTTTCGAAAACGATTCGTTGCCGGGTCATGAGCCTACTCACACCGCCGCTCACCGGCAACGGAACCGGGTCGGGGTGACCCGAGTCCGGCGTCGCCGGGTGTCACCCGTAGCGCTCCGTCCGGTGACGCGCTTTCCACGATGCCGGGTCCAGCGCCTCCAGGATTCGTGTTCTTCCCACCCCACCCCGGATCAGCCGGGCAGGCTGACGAGTGCGACGGCCAGTCCGGCTGCGAGCAGGCCGAGCAGTTTCACCCGGCTCACGCGCTCTCCGAGCACGATGACGGCGAGTAGCACCGTCACCGCCGGATACAGCGCCGCGATCACGCTCACCAGCGACAGCAGGCCGTGCTGGTAGGCGAACAGCAGTGCACCGTTCGCGATCACGTCGATCACGCCGATCCCGATCAGGATCGGCAGGAGCGACCGGATCGGCCACACCACGGTGCGCCACGAGAAGGCGATCACCAGCCAGACCACGAGGGTGGCGGTCGCGCGGGAGGCGGCGAGCGGCCACAGGCCGGTGCCGGTGCCGACCTGACCGAGGCCGATGAACGACAACGCGAAGGCGATGCCCGATCCGACCGTCCACCACGCGATCCTCGACGTGAAGCGCGGGTGTCCGACACCGGTGACGGTCTCGTCGGATTCGCGGCTGACCAGCCCCACCGCGATCACCGCGACGACGATGCCGAGATAGGCGAGAAGACCGGGCCGGTCCCCCGTCGCGATCCCGAACAGCACGGGGATTCCGGCCACGACGACAGCGGTGACCGGTGAGACGACCGACATCGGCCCGTTCGCCAGTGCGAGGTAGAACCACCAGACGGCGATGCCGCCGGCCACGCCCGCTGCGGCACCCCACGCGAGGGACGCCGCGGTGAGGTCGCCGCCGACGATCGACGCGGCGATCAGGGACACGACGAGCGAAGCCGGGTAGGTGACGGCGACGACGCCGAGTGCGCTCGCGCGACGGGAGGCGGCACCCCCGGCGAAATCGCTGAGGCCGTACCCGACCGCCGCGAGGAGCGCGAGCGCGACCGCGATCAGCGGCTCATGCCCTTCACTCGCCGGCCGAGCTCGCGGGTCACCTCACGTTCGGCGGTCCGGCGGGCGAGATCCTGACGCTTGTCGTAGTCCTGCTTGCCCTTGGCGAGCGCGAGCTCGACCTTGACCTTGCCGTCGGAGAAGTACATCGACAGCGGCACGAGGGTCTGGTTGCCCTCCCGGGTCTTGCCGACGAGCGCGTCGATCTCGCGACGGTGCAGCAGCAGCTTGCGGGTGCGGCGCGGAGCGTGGTTGGTCCACGTGCCGTGCCCGTATTCCGGAATGTGCAGACCCCGCAACCACACCTCGCCGTCGTCGACGGTCGCGAATGCGTCCACCAGGGAGGCCTTTCCCTCCCGCAGGCTCTTGACCTCGGTACCGACGAGGGCGATGCCCGCCTCGTAGGTGTCGAGGATGGTGTAGTTGTGGCGCGCCTTCCGGTTGGTCGCGATGACCTTCCGGCCCTTTTCCTTCACGTGCAGGCCTTTCCGGTCCACGATCGATCGAACAGAACACCGTCCAGCATAGGAACCTCGCACGACACCTTATTCACGCACGTACAGACGCAAGGTCACATACGAGGTGAGAGCGGCCATTCCCACGCCCACGAGGACCAGGAACGGCGAGACCAGAAGGATGTCGCTGTCGGTGATGCGGGCGACGATGTTCGCGTCGTAGACCTCGGTGAGCATGTCGTCGACGAACATGCTCTTGGCGACGAAGAGTCCGCCGATGGCGAGTGCGGCACCCACGATCGCGGCGATCACCGCTTCGAGGAGGAAGGGCAGCTGCGTGTACCAGCGAGTCGCGCCGACCAGCCGCATGATGCCGACCTCGGTGCGGCGGGTGAAGGCCGCGATCTGCACCATGTTCGCGATCAGAAGCACGGCCGCGATCGCCTGGATCGTGGCGATGGCGAACGCGCCGTTGCGGATGCCGCCGAGCACGCCGAACAGACGCTCGACGAGATCCTGCTGGTTGAGCACGCTGTCGACGCCGGGCCGGGTACCGAAATCGTCCTGGATCGCCGCGAATCGATCCGGATCGGACATCTTGATCTTGAAGGAGGCAGGGAAGCTGTCGGCACTCACGAGTTCGGCGAGTTCGGGCTGATCGGCGAAGACACGATCGGTGGCGTCGAGGACGGCGTCGTCGCGGCTCAGGTACTGGACCGACACCACGTCGTCGGTGCTCTCGAGGTCGCTGCGCAGGGTGGAGCAGAGATCCTGCTCGCACTCCGGATCGAGCGAGGAGATGTCCTCGGTCAGGAACACCTGCACCTCGACCCGGTCGAGGAAGATCCGTTCCGTCTTGCCCGCCATCTGGACCACGAGCAGCCCCGCACCGAACAGCGCGAGGGAGATCGCCGTGGTGAGGATCATCGCGATGGTCATGGTGAGGTTGCGGCGCAGGCCGGTGGTGACCTCGCTGAACAGGAAGCTGGCACGCATCGGGTGGGATTCCTTCGGTTGCCTGGTGGGGATGCTCGGGTGACGGGATCTAGCGGCCGACGCCGTAGACGCCGCGTGCCTCGTCGCGCACGACGCGTCCGAGATCGAGTTCGACGACCCGTCGCCGCATCGAGTCGACGATGTGGTGGTCGTGGGTCGCCATGAGCACCGTCGTGCCCGTGCGGTTGATGCGTTCGAGCAACAGCATGATGTCCTGGCTGGTCTCGGGGTCGAGGTTGCCGGTCGGTTCGTCGGCCATCAGCACGAGCGGCCGGTTGACGAACGCACGCGCGATCGCGACACGCTGCTGCTCGCCGCCGGACAGTTCGGCGGGCAACCGGTCGGCTTTGCCGGACAGTCCCACCAGCTCGAGAACCTCCGGCACCGTCCGTTCGATCACTCCGCGCGGCTTACCGATCACCTCGAGAGCGAACGAGATGTTCTCGGCGACCGTCTTGCGCTGGAGCAACCGGAAGTCCTGGAAGACGCATCCGAGATTCTGGCGCAGCTTCGGTACGCGACGCGCCGGCAGCCGGTTGACGTGGAAATCGGCCACGTGGATGTCGCCGGTGGTGGGCTTCTCCTCTCGCAGGAGCAACCGGAGGAAGGTCGACTTCCCGGATCCGGAGGGACCGATGAGAAAGACGAACTCACCCTTCTCGACGTGCACCGAGACCCCTTCGAGCGCGGGACGCGTGGACGTCTTGTAGGACTTGGACACATTCTCCAGCCGGATCACGTGGACATGCTAACCGTTACCGGACGGTGACCTACGGCACCGGCTCGTCGGTGCTCTACGACGACGGAGCGTCGGTGTCCTCGGTCACCGTCGGATCCTGCTGGTCGTTCAGTCCGGGGATCGTGGGCAGGTCGAACGGGAACTGCCTGTTCGTCGTGGTGGGGGGCGCAGTCGTCGTGGCATCCTGCGGCGGCGTCCCGCCCTGTTCCCTGCCCGGCACGCCGGTCGCCGTCGTCGGCGGGAAGGTCGACGAGGTCGTCGGCGGATAGGGCGTGTCGGTGGTCTCCGGCACGGACTTCTCCTGCGGGGCCGTGGTCGCCGGCGGCACGTACGGCACGTAGGGCGTCTCGGAGATGATCACGGCGGTCGACGGCGCATCGGGGGTGTCCTCGGGCGGGTTGAGGAACAGGTAGGTCACCCACAGCGCAAGCCACAGGGTGCACAACGCGAAGGTCGTGGTCCTGATCCGCCCACCGAGGAGGTGCGACGGGATGCGCCTGCGGTGCTTCTCCTCCGGCTCGGTGGCCGCGCCCCCACCCGACGTCCCTCCACCCGGTGTCACTGTGCCTCCACTCGATCGACCACGCTGGCGGTGTCGAGCTGGGGCGTGACGGTGATGCCCCGTTCACGCAGTGCTCGCGCGATCCGCGCACGCAGCAGACGGCCCACCTGGAACTGCTTGCCGGGCAGCGTGCGCGCGACCATGCGGACGCTGAGCTGATCCACCTCGAGGCTCTCGACACCCATCACACTCGGTTCGTCGAGCAACAGCTCCCGCAGGCGGGGTTCCTTGTATGCGGCGACACCCAGTTCGCGCAGCATCTCGGTGACGTCGGCGATGTCGGCGGTCACCGGGATCGGCACGTCCACCACGGCGCGCGCCCAGTCCTTCGACAGGTTGACGGCCTTGTTGATCTGCCCGTTGGGGACGGTGATGACCTCACCCGCCGTGCTACGCACCCGGGTGACGCGCAACGTGACGTCCTCGACGGTGCCGATCGCGTCCTCGGACGCACCGGTCACGGAGATCTGCACGGTGTCGCCGAAGCCGTACTGCCGTTCGGTGATGATGAAGAACCCCGCGAGGATGTCCTGCACGATGCGCTGGGCACCGAAGCCGAGCGCCGCGCCGAGCACGGTCGCCGGCGCGACCAGGCTGCCGATGGGCAGCTGCAGATAGTCGAACACCTTCAGGGTCGCAACGATGTACACGAACGAGATCGCCATCCACGTGACCACCTGGGCGACCGAATGGCGATGCTTCGTCGCCTCGGACCGCACGAGGTCGTCGGACTGCGTGTAGCGCTCGTCGATGCGGCGCGTGATGCGGCTGCCGATCCAGGAGACGAACCGGGCGATCAGAACCGCACCCAGAATCGTGAGTGCGATCAGCAGCCCGCTCGTCGACAACCAGTCGAGCAGTCTAGCTCCGGGAAGAAACGGCACAGGCCCCTCTCCTGTTTCCGATCACGATTTCTGCTCTTCTCGCATACGCCAGCGGATGCCCGATTCGAGGAATCCGTCGATGTCGCCGTCGAGCACCGCCGAGGGGTTGTTGACCTCGTACTCGGTGCGCAGGTCCTTGACCATCTGGTAGGGATGCAGCACGTACGAGCGCATCTGGTTGCCCCACGAACTGCCGCCGTCGCCCTTGAGCGCATCCATCTCGGCGCGCTCCTCCTGGCGCTTGCGCTCGAGGAGCTTGGCCTGCAGGACACGCATGGCCGCGACCTTGTTCTGCAACTGCGACTTCTCGTTCTGACAGGTGACGACGATGCCGGTCGGGATATGCGTCAGGCGCACGGCGGAGTCGGTGGTGTTGACCGACTGGCCTCCCGGGCCGGACGAGCGGTAGACGTCGACGCGGACGTCGTTCTCGTCGATGTCGATGTGGTCGGTGGTCTCGACGACGGGCAGCACCTCGACCTCGGCGAAGGAGGTCTGGCGGCGGCCCTGGTTGTCGAAGGGGCTGATGCGGACGAGACGGTGCGTGCCCATCTCGACCGACAGGGTCCCGTAGGTGTAGGGCGCCTTGACGGCGAAGGTGGCGGACTTGATGCCGGCCTCTTCCGCGTAGGAGGTGTCGTAGACCTCGACGCCGTAGCCGTGCTTGTCGGCCCAGCGGATGTACATACGCATGAGCATCTCGGCCCAGTCGGCGGCGTCGACGCCACCGGCGCCCGCGCGGATGTTGACGAGCGCGTCGCGCTGGTCGTACTCGCCGGACAGCAGCGTGCGCACCTCCATCGCCTCGATATCGGCGCGCAGGCTCTCGCGTTCGGCCTCGGCGTCGGCCAGGGCGGCGGTGCGGGCCTCGCCCTCCTCGCCCTCGGCGAGCTCGTACAGAACCGGGAGATCCTCGAGCCGCTGGCGCAGGCCCTCGACCCGGCGCAGCTCACCCTGTGCGTGCGACAGTTCGCTGGTGACCTTCTGGGCGTGGTCCTGGTCGTTCCACAGCTCGGGGTCGGCGGCCTGGTGTTCGAGTTCGTCGATGCGCCGTCGCAGCTCCTCGACGTCGAGGACCGATTCCACGGTGCGGAGGGTCGTGTCGAGCTCGGTCAGGGCTGCGGAAACATCGGGATGCACGATTCAACAGGTTACCGGAGCGACGAACCGGCCCGCCGTGGGCAGCGATCGACACGGCAGGGCCCGGTCGGGTCGAGCACCGCGCCGACCCCGGAGTGGACGGCAAGCTGCTCGGCCTCGGACGACGGCGGCTAGCGTTTCCGCCATGACCACCGACTACACCGCCGACCTGGACCTCGCACTCCGACTCGCCGACGCGTCCGACGCCATCACCCGCGACCGCTTCGGTGCGCTGGACCTGAAGGTGGACGACAAGCCGGACCTGAGTCCGGTCTCCGACGCCGACCTCGCCGTCGAGCGCGCCATCCGCGAGATGCTCGGCGAGCAGCGACCGGACGACGCGGTGCTCGGCGAGGAGTTCGGTGGCGACGCGGTCTTCCGCGGGCGGCAGTGGGTCGTCGATCCGATCGACGGCACGAAGAACTTCGTGCGTGGCGTACCGGTCTGGGCGAGCCTGATCTCGCTCCTCGAGGACGGTGTGCCTGTCGTGGGCGTGGTCAGCGCCCCGGCACTGAACCGTCGGTGGTGGGCGGCCGCGGACGGCGGCGCCTGGGTGTCGCACGACGGTGCCGAGCCCCGGCGCATCTCGGTGTCGGAGGTGACCGACCTCGCGTCGGCGTCGCTGAGCTTTTCGAGCCTGAGCGGCTGGCACGAGCGTGGCATCCGTGATCGTTTCGTCGCCCTGACCGACGACGTGTGGCGGGTGCGCGCCTACGGCGACTTCTTCTCCTACTGCCTGCTCGCCGAGGGCGCCCTCGAGATCGCGCTCGAACCCGAGGTTTCGCTGTGGGATCTGGCCGCGCTCGACGTGCTGGTGCGCGAGGCAGGTGGACGGTTCACGAACCTCGAGGGTGCGGACGGTCCGCACGGCGGCAGTGCGGTCGCGACCAACGGCACGCTGCACGACGAGGTGCTCGGTCGACTGAAGTGAGTGGCCGGCCCCACGCACGGATGGTCACGCGTGGGGCCGGGTTCGTCAGCGGACCGGGAGATGCACAGCGGTCTCGAGGTCGGCTTCGTTCGTGACGCCCGGATCATCGAGGTAGACGTTGAAGTGGTGGGTGGCCACGTCGTCGTCGACCCGGGCCGCGGACAGGCCGTGTTCGGTCAGGAATTCGGCGATCGCCTCGTGGGCCCGCGGGATCGATTCGGCGTACGGCCCGGTCACGGTGGCGACGACCGCCCGGCGTGAGGGGAACTCGTGGACCGTCAGCGGCTCGCGGGCCGTGGTTCCCGGCGCCACCGGCAGGAACACCGATTCGTCGACGTCCGACTCACGGAACTCGCCGTCGTGTTCGATGCATCCGCCGGGTCCGGTCGGGACGATGCCCTGCTCCTGCAGGTCGGGCATGAAGCGTTGCCACAGTTCACCTTCGGCCGAGTAGTCGGCGACGGTGCCGCGGAGGCAGACGTACGTCTGCTGAGGAATCTCGCGCGGCATCGGCGGTCTGCTCGGGGAGGTATCGGCGGTAACCGCTGACCTCGTCGACCACGGCGGGGATCAGCACTCCCTGCGAGTCGTAGTGCCGCAGCATCCGCACGCTGATCCGGGTCAGGGACGAGAACTTTCCGATGGACATCAACCTGGTGGTGTCGGCCATGGCGCCGAGTCTGCGACCTCACACGGTGTGAGAGTCAACTCGTGCTCGCGACACAGCGGACGATGCTGGGCGACACGCGTCCACCGCGGAACTTACTGCGCGGTAGACAGTGACCTTACTCAGAAGTAAGATCGGGAGTGTCCACTGCCGCATCGAGAGACTTCTGGTGATCATGAGCAAGCAAGACAGCGTGGGCCGCCACACGCCTCGCGACACGTCCGCCGTCGGCCTCAATCCGATCAAACGCGACGCCATGGGTGCTGCCATGCGCGTGCTCACCCGGATCACGGGTTCCGAACTGGCCGACCGGTACAAGATCCGCGAGACGATCGACCGGATCACGTACCAGTCCACGAAAACCGGCTTCAAGACCCTCGGCGCCGCCACGCGCACCTTCAAGAAGATGTCCGGCGGCGCGAGCGGCCCGCAGCGTCTCACCACCGCGAAGAACGCCGACTTCTTCGATCTCACCCCGACCGACGATCAGCAGATGATCACGGAGACGGTGCGTGAGTTCGCCGCCGAGATCCTGCGCCCCGCCGCGCACGACGCCGACGAGGCCGCCGCGGCCCCGGCCGATCTACTCGCGCGCGCAGCCGAACTCGGCATCACCATGGTCAACGTACCCGAGGCGTTCGACGGCGCCGCCGACGAGCGCGGCGTGGTCACCAACGTGCTGGTCGCCGAGGCCCTCGCGCACGGCGACATGGGCCTGGCCCTGCCGATCCTCGCGCCGAGCGGTGTGGCCGTGGCGCTCACACAGTGGGGCACCGAGGACCAACAGAAGACCTACCTGCCGGCCTTCGCCGGCGACGATGTCCCCCAGGCGTCGGTCGTCATCGCCGAGCCGCGCGCCCTGTTCGATCCCTTCGCGTTGCAGACCAAGGCGGTGCGCTCCCCCAGCGGCTACCGGCTCAACGGCGTGAAGTCGTTCGTCCCGGCGGCGGGCAGCGCCGAACTGTTCGTCGTGGCAGCCGAACTCGACGGTAAGCCGTCCCTCTTCCTCGTCGAGGCGAAGAGCAAGGGCGTCGTGATCGAGGCCGATCCGGGCATGGGCCTGCGCGCCGCCGGACTGGGCCGCCTTCTGCTCGAGGACGTCGCGGTGCCGGAATCGGCACGTCTCGGCGACGACGACGCCGACGTCCGCGCCGAGCAGTACGCCGACGCCGTGCGCCTGTCGCGCCTGGGCTGGGCAGCTCTGGCGATGGGCACCGGTCAGGCCGTGCTCGACTACGTGGTCCCCTACGTCAACGAGCGCGAGGCGTTCGGCGAGCCCATCAGCCACCGGCAGGCGGTGGCGTTCATGGTGGCCAACATCAAGATCGAGCTCGACGGTCTACGTCTGGTCACCCTGCGCGGTGCGTCGCGGGCCGAGCAGGGCCTGTCGTTCGCTCGCGAGGCGGCCCTGGCCCGCAAGCTCGCCACCGACAAGGGCATGCAGTTCGGCCTCGACGGCGTCCAGCTGCTCGGCGGCCACGGCTACACCAAGGAACACCCCGTCGAACGTTGGTACCGCGACCTGCGAGCAATCGGAGTCGCCGAGGGCGTCGTCCTCGTCTGATCGGCCCGACCCGAACAAGGAACCTGTGATGATCAATCTCGAACTTCCCCGGAAGCTCAAGGCTTCCGCGAACCAGGCCCATCAGGTCGCCGCGCAGATTTTCCGGCCGATCTCCCGCAAGTACGACCTCGCCGAGCACGAGTACCCCATCGAACTCGACACCATGGCCGCGATGGTCGAAGGGCTCAACGACTCCGGCCAGGGCGCGGCGGGTGCCGCGCTCGGCCGCGACAGCAAGGCCAAGCAGGACGGCCCCGCCGGAAATGCCAACGGCGGCAACATGGCCGGACTCCTCAATGTCATCGAGACGTGCTGGGGCGACGTCGGCCTGACCCTGTCGATCCCCTACCAGGGCCTGGGCAATTCCGCGATCGCCGCGGTGGCCACCGACGAACAGCTCGAACGCTTCGGCAAGGTGTGGGCCTCCATGGCAATCACCGAGCCCGGTTTCGGATCCGATTCGGCGGCCGTGACGACCACGGCCGTGCTCGACGGCGACGAGTGGGTCCTCAACGGCGAGAAGATCTTCGTCACCGCCGGTGAGCGTTCCACGCACATCGTCGTGTGGGCGTCCGTCGACAGGTCGAAGGGCCGCGCCGCGATCAAGTCGTTCGTCGTGCCGCGCGAGGCTCCCGGACTCTCGGTCGCGCGTCTCGAGAAGAAGCTCGGCATCAAGGCATCCGACACCGCGGTGCTCGTGCTCGACAACTGCCGCATCCCGAAGGACAACATCCTCGGCTCCCCGGAGGTGAACACCGAGAAGGGGTTCGCCGGGGTCATGCAGACCTTCGACAACACGCGTCCGATCGTGGCCGGCATGGCCGTGGGTCTCGGTCGTGCGGTACTCGAGGAACTGCGCACGATCCTGAAGGAGGCGGGCGTCGAGGTCTCCTACGACATCCCCGCGAACAACCAGCATGCCGCGGCCGCCGAGTTCCTCGCGCTCGAGGCCGACTGGGAGGCCGCCTACCTGCTCGCGCTGCGCGCGACGTGGATGGCCGACAACAAGAAGCCCAACTCCCTCGAGGCGTCGGTGTCGAAGGCGAAGGCCGGCCGCACCGGCACCGCGGTCTCGCTCAAGGCCGTCGAACTCGCCGGAACCTACGGGTATTCGCAGCGGCCGCTGCTCGAGAAGTGGGCACGCGATTCCAAGATTCTCGACATCTTCGAGGGCACCCAGCAGATCCAGCAGCTCATCGTCGCTCGGCGGGTGCTCGGAAAGTCGTCCTCCGAACTGAAGTAACGCTCGGGGCATGGGGTCCGTCCGCGGGCGCCGGAAGGATGGGACCGGTGTCTGCGCACGGTACCGGACGTGTCGGAGGATCCATCGGGGTAGAGCCCTCGCCGCAGGTACGGCGAGGGCTCTACCCGTTCCAGGAAGATCATCCGTGGAAGATTGCCTGGAATGTGAGCTACGTCACGGCTACTGTGTGTGCTGACGCCGACACACAGCTAGGGGGACGGATGCTCGGTCAGGACATTCTCGGCAGGATCACGAGTGGGCGGATCACGCTCGACGACACGATCGGCCAGGTCAAGGACACCATCGGATCACTCGCGGTACTCCATCGCGCAGGTCTGCTGCACTTTCCGCGCGTGGACCACAGCATCGGGACGATCATGGCGGCCAACAAGTACGGCCCCTTCGCCGGCGCCGTGCACGCACAGGCCGAACGCGGTCTCGACGCCGTCGCCCTGATCGACGAGGCCGGCGATGTCACCTACAAGGAACTCGAGGCCCGCTCCAATGCCCTCGTGCGTGCGTGGCAACGCGCCGGGGTGGAGCCGGGATCGGTCATGGGCATCATGGCCCGGAATCACCGCGGTCTCGTGTTGACGATGCTCGCCACCGCCAAGCTCGGTGTGCGACTGGTGATGATGAACACCGGTTTCGCGCCGCGGCAACTCGTCGATGTCGCAGCGCGCGAACAGGTCTCGACGTTCGTCTTCGACAGCGAATTCGCCGAGGTCGCAGCCGCGCTCCCCGACGACGTGCGCCGGTACGTCTCCTGGGCGGACGACGAGGTCCCCGGCATCCCGACGCTGGAGCAGTCGATCGAAGGGCTGGACGGCTCGTCCCTGCCCGCGCCGGAGGTCTTCGGTGGATTCGTATTGCTCACCAGCGGCACCACCGGCACCCCGAAGGGCGCGCCGCGCGGCCGCACGTCACCGTTCGCGTCGGTCCAGTTCCTCGATCGGGTTCCACTGCGCCCCGGGCAGACGATGCTCATGGCCGCCCCGGCCTTCCACGGCACCGGCGTCTCGCAGTTCGCGCTCGCCCTCGCACTGGGTCAGACCGTGGTGATGATGCGGCGCTTCTCCCCCGTCGACACCTTGGGCCTCGTCGAGCAGCACGGAGCGATCGTGCTGGTGGTGGTCCCGACGATGCTGCAGCGGATCCTCGACCTCGGACCGGAGAAGATCGCCGAGTACGACACCTCGAGCCTGAAGATCGTCTTCTCCGCGGGTTCGTCGCTCTCGCCCGACGTGTGTCGCCGGACGACGGAGGCGTTCGGACACGTGCTCTACAACCTGTACGGCTCCACCGAATGCGCCGTCGCGACGGTCGCGACCCCCGACGACATCCGGCAGGCCCCCGGCACGGCCGGTCGCCCTCCCGTGACGTGTCGGGTGGTGCTGTTCGACGACGACGGCAACCGCATCACCGAGCCGCACGTCCCCGGCCGCATCTTCGTCTCGAGCGGCCTGTCCTTCGCCGGCTACACCGACGGTCGCGACAAGGAACGCATCGACGGGTTGCTGTCGATCGGCGACATCGGGCACTGGGACGAGAACGGCCTGCTCTTCGTCAACGGTCGCGACGACGACATGATCGTCTCCGGCGGCGAGAACGTCTATCCACTCGAGGTCGAGAACCTGCTCGCCGAGCGGGAGGACATACTCGACGCCGCCGTGGTGGGTGTCCCCGATCCCGAGTTCGGGCAGCGGCTGCGAGCCTTCGTGGTTCCCTCCCCCGACTCCTCCCGCAACGCCGAGGACATCAAGGCGTTCGTGAAGTCGAATCTCGCCCGGTACAAGGTTCCGCGCGAGGTGGTTTTCCTCGACGAGCTGCCGCGCAACGCCACCGGGAAGCTGCTGCGCCGGGTGCTGGTGGAGATGGATCTGCCCGAGGATCCCGAGAAGGGGTACACCACCGCTCGGGGGTGACCCCCTCGAACGAACGAAGGCCGGTCGTCCGAGACGACCGGCCTTCGTGGTGGTAGCGGGGACAGGATTTGAACCTGCGACCTCTGGGTTATGAGCCCAGCGAGCTACCGAGCTGCTCCACCCCGCGTTGCATGAATGAACTTACACGAGCACGGAAACGGAATGCAAATCGCCTCGTCGGACGCGGATGGGCCTCGACGACAACCGAAATCGCAACCCCGAGGTGTCTCGGTTCACATTTCCGCCATGACTATCGACACATAACGGCGGTGTAACGATCTTGCATCGACCCTCGTTATCACCTTCCTGAGCTGCGAAGACTCAATCGTCCCATCCCATCAGGTGGACAAACACCTCTCCCGGCGGGGGATGACGCGCCGCGGAGCGCTTTGTACTGTCGGTCCCGGCTCGAAACAGCCGAGCCACCACCGGCCCGTCGCCGCCAGTCTGCCCCGCGGGATCCGGTGCCTACGAAGACCCGAGGGGCAGGGACGCAACCGACGTGGTCCCCGATCCGGACGGAGACATTTCTCCGTCGACCGAGATCGACGAGGGCCGTCGCGCTCCGCGAGCGCGGGAAGGACTCCACAGAATGACCAACTTCAGCACGCGTGCATTCCGCACTGCCGTCGTCACCGGTGCACTCGCCGCGGTTCCGTTCGCGCTCGCCACCGGCACCGCGTCCGCCGCCCAGCACAACTGGGACGGCGTCGCCCAGTGCGAGAGCGGTGGCAACTGGGCCATCAACACCGGCAACGGCTACTACGGCGGCCTGCAGTTCTCGCAGAGCACCTGGGAGGCCAACGGCGGCAGCGGCCGCGCGGACCAAGCCTCGAAGGCGGAGCAGATCCGTATCGCCGAGAACGTCCTGCAGACACAGGGCCCCGGCGCGTGGCCCGTCTGCGGTCAGTACCTGACAACCGAATCCGCGCCGGCTCCCGCCGCACCCGAGGCGCCCGCACCGGCACCCGAGGCTCCGGCACCCGCGGCTCCGGCCGCCCCCGAGTTGCCGGCCGAGGTCACCCAGGCCGTCGACACCGCGAACCAGCTCGCCCAGCAGTACGGCTTCGGCGCCGAGTTCGCGCAGATCGTCGATATCACGCTGGCCGGTCGCTGACGCAGACCGTCTCTGCGAACACGACGAAGGCCCGCGGTGCGAACCGCGGGCCTTCGTCGTGTCGGTTTCCGTTACCGGATCAGCCGCCGGTGGATTCAGCCGCCAGTGGATTCGTAGGCATCGACGGCTTGCTGCACCCGCCGCAGCGCCCGTCCGTAGGCTTCGAAATCGCCGCTGGTCTGCGCGTTGGCCAGCTCCGCGAGTGCCGAATCGAGCTCCGCGACCGCGGCATCGCGATTCGCGGGAGTCGTCGGCGCCGGCGAGGTGGGCTGCTGTTGCTGCTGATCGGAAGGCTGGTTCTCGTCCGTGGTGCCCTCGATCACCTCGCCCCGCGTCTCGTCCTCCACCTCGGCGGTGGGCAGCGCCTCACCACCGGGAGCGGTGGCCGCGTCGCCGACGCCGGGACCGAACACCTGGTCGAGCGCACCGGCGAGAGTCGGTGCGTAACCGATCCGGACGCCACCGCTGGCACCCGGCTCCCGGTAGCTGACGAGCACGCGCGACAGCTGCGGGAAGGTCGACGTGCTACCCGCCGTCGCGTTGCGCTCGGTGTACATCGGCTGGACGTACAGGATGCCGCCGTCCGCGATGGGCAGGGTGAGCAGGTTGCCGTATTGGATCCGGTTGGACCGTTCGAGCAGGGTCCGTTCCGAAGCCACTCGGGTGTCGGAGATCATCGCGTTCTGCGTCTGCTCCGGACCGAAGGTCTGCGTATCCGTCGGCAACTGCAGGATCGTGAACTTCCCGTAGTTCTCCGGATCGGATTCGACCGAGATGTACGCCGACAGGAACTGCCGGTTGTAACCCACCATCGCCGAGGTCAGACGGAACCGGGGATCCGCCGTCTCGCGATCGCCCATGAGCAGGTAGTAGGGCGGCTGGTTCGCGCTGGTGTCGACCGTCGGGTCCGCCGGCACCGACCAGAACGCATTGTTCGTGAAGAACTCGCGCGGGTCGTCGACGTGGTACTTGGCGAGCATCTCGCGCTGCACCTTGAACAGATCCTCCGGGTACCGGAAGTGCGCCCGCAGCTCGTCGGAGATCTGGTCCTGCGGGGTCACCGCATCAGGGAAGACACCCATCCACGCCTTCAGAACCGGGTCCTCATCGTCGACCTGGTAGAGCGTCACCGTGCCGTCGTAGGCATCGACCGTCGCCTTCACCGAGTTGCGGATGTACGAGACCTCCTTGCGGGGCAGCAACCGGCCGGTGTTCTGGTCGATGCTGTCCTCGACGAGGCCCTCGAGCGACGCGCGCTGCGCGTACGGGTAGTAGTCGAGCGTGGTGTACGCGTCGACGACCCACTTGATGCGACCGTCGATCGCGGCCGGGTAGGCGTCGCCGTCGGCCGTCAGCCACGGCGCGACCTTCGTCACGCGCTCACGCGGGTCGCGGTTGAACAGGATCTTCGAGTCGCTGCCGATGGCGCTCGAGAACAGGATGTTGCGTTCGCCGTACTTCGCGGCGAAGGCGAGCCGGTTGAACCAGTTGCCGATGTCGACGCCGCCCGAGCCGGTGTAGGTGTACTTTTCGGTGTCGGTGTCGTACTCGCGCGGACCGGACGAGTCGGCGCTGTTGCCGACGATCGCGTAGTCCGGATCGGCCTCGGCGATGACCTCGCCGTAGTAGATGCGGGGCTGCTCGACGGGGATGACCTGGTTCTCCGCAGCGAGCGACGCCAGGTCGCTGACGAAGTAGACGGGATAGCCGCTGTTGCTGTTGGCGGCCTCCTCCGCCGAGGCACTCGCGGCGGCGTTCACGCGGTTGGCGGGCGCCGCGACGAGACCGTTGCCGTGCGTGTACACGGTGTGGCGGTTGATCCAGTCGGTCTGGTTGCCGGTCAGGCTCGTCGGCGAGAGCTCACGCGCCGCGACGATGTAGTCCTCCATACGACCGTCGAGCTCGTACCGGTCGATGTCGAGCGACTCGGGGTAGCCGTAGAAGTTCTTCAGCTGCGTCTGCTGCGTGAACGTGCGGGGAAGCACGTTCGGGTCGAGCAGGCGGGCGTTCGCGATCGTGGTGATGTCGGCCGGGATGTTCTCGGGCGAGGTGGTGCCCACACCCGGGTAGTCCTCGTACGCCACCTTGTCGTCGGTGATGCCGTACGCCTCGCGGGTCGCGGCGATGTTGCGCTCGATGTACTCGCTCTCCTTGTCGGCAGCGTTCGGGCGCACCGAGAACTGCTCGACCATGAGCGGGTACACCGCGCCGACGAGGATCGACGAGAGCACGAGCAGCGCCGTCGCGAGCGCGGGGATCCGCAGGTCGCGCAGGAAGATCGCGGCGAAGAACGCGATCGCGCAGATGACGGCGATCGCGAGCAGGATGAGCTTGGCCGGCAACACCGCATTGATGTCGGTGAAGCCACCGCCGGTGAAGGTGGGTTCCTTGCGGCTGCTCCACAGCAGTTCGTACCGATCGAGCCAGTAGGCGAACGCCTTGAACGCGACGAACAGGCCGGCGAGGACCGCGAGCTGCACACGCGAGGCCGTCGACATGCTTCCCCCGCGACCGGCGAGGCGGATGCCGCCGAAGATGTAGTGGGTGACGAGGTTCGCGATGAACCCGAGCACGATCGCGACGAAGAACCAGTTGAGCAGGAAGCGGTAGAACGGCAGGTCGAAGGCGTAGAAGCCGACGTCGAGACCGAACTGCGGATCGGTGGTGCCGAAGTCGCCGCCGTTGAAGAACATCTGGACGGTGACCCAGCCGGCCTGGGCGACCAGACCGGAGAGCACACCGAGCACGACCGGGATACCGATCCCGAAGGCGCGCATGCGCGTCATCACGGTGGTGCGGTAGCGCGCCACCGGATCATTGGGTCCGGTGGTCGGCACGAAGACCGGGCGCGACCGGTAGGCGAGCAGCATCGCCAGCCAGACGACACCGCCGATGAACAACCCGACCGCCAGGAACAGTGCGATCCGGGTCAGGAGAACCTTGACGTATACGTCCCGGAAGTCGACCTCGCCGAACCAGAGCCAGTTGGTGTAGGTGTCCACCAACCGTGGTCCGAGCAGGAGCAGCACTGCGGCCACCACTGCCAGGATCAGCAGAACTCTGCTCCGCTTCGACAATGTAGGTACTCCGGTCGGGGGCCTCATGCCCACGTGCCACGCTCCCAACTCGTCCGGCGGCGCGATCGCACCGCATCTGTACATCTCGCGCTCGACGAAAGCGTGCGAGCACGCCTCGTTCTCACGGAGTGACCGTTTCGCCCCACTCTACGGAATCCTCGTACAGGGGGTCGCACGACGCAGGTCCGGCAGCGCACACCCGCGTACGGGTGCCAGGATAGGCCGGTGAACCAACGTCTTCCCGTACCTTCCGAACAAGGACTCGCGCGCGCCGTCCACGAGATCATCGATTTCGCGGATGCGGAGGGTTGGGACCGCCCTCCCGTCATGTTCGCGCTCGTCCCGACCGTGCTTCTCGCAGCCGCCGAACCCGCCCTCGCCGACCAGCTCGACGAGGGACACGAGTACACCCCGATCGCGCAGGAATCTTTCCCCGACGACGTCGAGGGCGGCAGTCCCGCACTCGAGGAGTTCCTCGCCACGACCACCTGGCCCGGATCGGTTGCCGGGTGCGCTCTCGTGCAGGAGGTGGTCGTGCTGCCGCCGAGCGCGGAGAACGAACTCGACGACGCCTTCACGCCATTGCTCGCCGACGCCCACGCGGCAGACGAGGCGGCCCGGCTCGCAGCGCACAGTCACCCGGAACGACGCGCCGCCCGCCTCATCTCCGCGGTCCTGCGCGACGGGCCGTCACTCTCGCTCCTTCAGTTGCGCCCCCTCGACGACGACGATCCGTTCGCGGGCACTGAACTGCGGACCTACGACAACCTCGCCCCGCACGTCGTGGCCGCGTTGTACGCGACCCTCGAGGCGAGCGACGACGACTACTGAGAGGGCGATCACCGCACTGCCGGCCCCCGTGCGGCGCGCGGGATCGGCTGCCGACGGGCGGGATCAGCTGCAGGCGGGCGCGTCGCGTCCGTCCGCGATCGCTGCCAGCGCGTCGATCGCACCCTCGAGCGTCTCGACCTTCACGAGCTGCACACCCTCGGGGGCGCCGCTCTGCGCCTCCGCGCAGTTCTCGGCGGGCACCAGGAAGACGGTCGCGCCGTCCTCCGACGCCGCGGTGAGCTTGTGGGTGATCCCGCCGATCGGACCGACCATCCCGTCCGAGTCGATGGTGCCGGTACCGGCGACGTCCAGACCGCCGTTGAGCAGGCCCGGGCTGAGCTTGTCCACCACGGCCAGACTGAACATCAGGCCGGCGGACGGTCCGCCGATGTCGGCGAGGTTGAAGGTGACCTCGAAGGGCACCTCGGGAACCTCCTCGGTGGCGATGCCCAGGAAGCCCTTGTCCGGGTCGCCGGGCCGGGAACCGACAGGAACGTCGAACGACTCCTCGGCATCGCCGCGCCGGACGGTGACGTCCACCGACTCACCGGGCGGCACGTCGCCGACCGCGCGCTGGACCTGGCCGGCCGTGCGCATCTCCTCGCCGCCGACGGCGACGATCCGGTCGCCCGCCTCGAGCAACCCGGCGGCAGGGGCGTCCTGGCCCACCTCGGCGATCCGCAGGGTCACCGGCAGGTCGAGATAGTGCAGGGCGGCGAGTTCGGCGGACCGCTCCGACTGGGCGAACTGCGCCTGGTCGACGGCCTGGACCTCGTCCTTGCTGCGGTCGGGCGGGTAGACTTGCTCGCGCGGCGCCACGCCGTAGCGCCCGCTGATCCAGGCGGTGAAGGTCTGCGCGAGGGTGAGATTGTCGGTGACCCCGACGGTCGTCATGAACAGACTGCCCTCGGTCTCGTCCTCCTCGATCCCCTCGAGCGCGACGACCGGGGTGCCCTCGATCTCCCCGAGCGTGTCGAAGACGGGGCCGGGGCCGAGCGCCACGTACGGCGCCCGGACGTTGAACGCCACGACCACGATGACGAGGATCGGGAGCACGAGCGCGAGCGGCAGGACGTAGCGACGATTCACCCGGCCAGGGTAACGGTCGCCCGACCACCCCCTTCACACCACGACCGTGTCGTGTTCGCCATGAGCGTGACCACGACGCCGGTCCCCGCCCTGGACGCCTTGTACCGTTGGATACATGAGCGACACGCCCTTCGGATTCTCGAATCCCGACGACGACCCCGACCGTAGGAAGGACGAGGGTTCCGGTAGCGGCGGAGCCGGTGGCGGCATGCCCTTCGGATTCGGACTCCCCGGCAGCGGTGGGGGCGACAACCCGTTCGGCGGTCAGGGCTTCGATCCCGCGCAGTTCGGTCAGATGCTCAGCCAGTTCGGCCAGATGCTCGCCGGTATGGGCAGCGCCATGGGTTCCGGCGGCGGCTCGGGTCCGGTCAACTACGACATCGCGACGAAGCTCGCACGTCAGCAGATCGGGTCCGTCGACCCGGTCTCGCCCCGTACCGCCGACGCCGTGACGGACGCCGCGCGCCTCGCGGAACTGTGGCTCGACGCGGCCACCACGCTGCCCGCGGGTGCGTCGAAGGTCGTGGCGTGGACGCCCGTCGACTGGCTCGACAACACCCTCGAGACGTGGAAGCGCCTGTGCGATCCGATCGCCGAGCAGGTCAACGGCATGATGCTGAACGGTCTACCCGAGGAGGCCCGTGCGATGGCCGGGCCCATGCTCGGGATGTTCTCGCAGATGGGTGGGGTTGCTTTCGGCTCCCAGCTCGGCCAGGCCCTCGGCCAGTTGTCGAAGGAAGTGCTCACCTCCACCGACATCGGTCTCCCCCTCGGCCCGGAGGGCACCGCCGCTCTCCTGCCGGCCGCGGTCGAGAGCTTCGGTGAAGGACTCGAGCAGCCCGCTCAGGAGGTGCTCGTCTTCCTCGCCGCACGCGAGGCCGCCCATCAGCGCCTCTACAGCCACGTGCCGTGGCTGCGTCAGCGGATGCTGGCGACCGTCGAGGAGTACGCACGCGGCATCCGCATGGACATGTCGTCGATCGAGGATCTCGCCCAGGGACTCGACCCGTCTGCACTCACCGACCCGTCCAAGCTCGAGGAAATCCTCAAGCAGGGCGCGTTCGAACCCCAGACCACCCCGGAGCAGAAGGCCGCACTCGAACGACTCGAGACGATGCTCGCGCTCGTCGAGGGCTGGGTCGAGACGGTCGTCGCCGACGCGCTCGGCGAGCGGCTCCCGGGTGCCTCGGCCCTCACCGAGACCCTGCGCCGTCGCCGCGCCACGGGCGGACCGGCCGAGCAGACCTTCGCTACGCTCGTCGGCCTCGAGCTCCGGCCCCGGAAGGTGCGCGAGGCCGCTGCGCTGTGGCGACGCCTCACCACCGACGCCGGCACCGAGGCCCGCGACCATGTGTGGGCGCATCCCGACCTGCTGCCGGACTCGTCGGATCTCGACAACCCGACGGCCTTCGTCGATCGTGTGATCGGCGGTGGCACCGGAGCCTTCGAGGATCCGATCGCCCAGCTTCAGGCGACCATGGAACGTGAGCAGGCCGAACGGGATCGCGCGGCCGAGGACGGATCCGGCGAGGACCGGCCCGGGGACGACAGCACCTCCTAGAACGACCCGATAGAGGCACCCGCGCCTGTGGACAAACTGCTCCTCGTGAGCCGTCCACGGGCGCGGATACTGTCAGTCTGTCTCCATGATCACCGCATCGCGCGAGACGACCACGAATCCCGCGCCGGCCGAGGCTGCGGTTCTCCGGGTCGATCCGGAACTGGCCGTGCTCGAGCGGTCCGACGGCTCGCTCCAGCTCGGCTGGGGTCCCGGCACCGCGACCGTCGTCCTGCCACCCCAGGGCATGGACAGCTTCGACCTCGGCGTTCTCGTCCGACTGCTCGACGGCCGGCTCACCCTCGACGAGGTGCTGGACGTCGCAGCCGAGCGCGGGCTTCCGTCCGGACGGGTCCGGCAGGTGCTCGATGAGCTCACCGCGACGGGTGCGGTCCGGCAGGTCCCCGCGTCGCACGGTCCGGCGCGACCGCGGCGGGTGCGGGTTCACGGCTCGGGTCCGCTCGCTTCGGCGATCGTCGAGGATCTCCCGGTATGGGATGTGCGGTGGGTGCGCTCGTCGTCCGGTGACGAACTGCAGGACCCGGCCGACTGTGTCGTCCTCGCCGACGGGCAGGTGCCCGACCCCCATCTCGTGAACATGCTCGTGCGGGCCGGTATCCCCCATCTCGCGGTGCGGATCAGGGACGGACGCGGCATCGTCGGCCCGTTCGTACTCCCCGGCCGGAGCAGTTGTCTGCGCTGCGCCGATCTCGTGCGGGCCGATCTCGATCCGTCCTGGCCGCGACTGGCGAGTCAGCTGTACGGGCGGCAGGGCCACGCCGGCAGGGCGGTGACGTCGGCGACCGCGGCGATGGCCGTCGGCCAGATCGAGGCGTTCCTCTCCGCAGATCCGTCCGTGACCCCGGCGGTCGACCGCACACTCGAACTGGACCTGCGAACCCACCGCATCGTCACGCGCCGATGGTTCCGTCACCCCCGGTGCGACTGCTCGGCCATCGCTCGGGTCGGTCAGGCATGATGGGGGGCGTGCCAGACATCCCTCGCAGAAGCTCGTCCCGCACTGCCAAGCTCGCGAGCATTCCTCTGGGAATCGCCGGGCGCGCCGCTGTCGGTTTCGGCCGTCGACTCGCCGGCGGAGATCGGGAGGAGATCGACGCCGAGATGACGGCGAAGGCCGCCGAACAGTTGTTCAGTGTGTTGGGCGAACTCAAGGGCGGCGCCATGAAGTTCGGCCAGGCCCTGAGCGTGATGGAAGCCGCCGTCCCGGAGGAGTTCGCCGAGCCGTATCGGGAGGCGCTCACCAAACTGCAGGCGGAGGCCCCTCCACTGCCCGCCCAAGCCGTGCACCGCGTGCTCGACCAGCAACTCGGAACGAAGTGGCGTGAGCGCTTCGAGTCGTTCGACGACGTGCCCGTCGCGTCGGCCAGTATCGGCCAGGTGCACCGGGCCGTGTGGTCGGACGGACGCGAGGTCGCGGTGAAGGTCCAGTACCCGGGCGCCGACGAGGCTCTGCGCGCCGACATGCGCACGCTGTCCCGGTTCGCCGGATTGTTCGCCACGATGATGCCGGGTGCCGATGTGCGTGCGCTGCTCGACGAGTTGTCCGCACGCACCGAGGAAGAGCTCGACTACCGGATCGAGGCCGACAACCAGCGAGCCTTCGCGAAGGCCTTCGCCGGCGACGAGAAGTTCGTGATCCCGCGTGTCGTCGCGAGCGCCCCGAAAGTCGTCGTGACCGAATGGCTTTCGGCCACTCCGCTGTCTGTGATCATCAGCGGTGGCACGCGGGAGCAGCGCAACCGGGCCGGTGCGCTGCTCGCGGAGTTCCACTTCTGTTCGCCCGCGCGCGCCGGTCTGCTCCACAGCGACCCGCATCCGGGCAATTTCATGCTTCTCGACGACGGCCGTCTCGGAGTCATCGACTTCGGGGCCACGGCGTCGATGCCCGACGGCTTCCCGCCGGTGCTCGGACGGATGGTCCGACTCGCCCTCGAGGAACGTTTCGACGAACTCACCCGGCTGCTCTACGACAACAAGTTCGTCCTGCCCGGCCGCACGGTCACCGACGAGGAGATCGCCGACTACCTCCGGCCGTTCACCGACCCGATCCACACCGAGTCGTTCCACTTCACCCGCACATGGCTGCAGCGGGTGGCGGGCACGGCCACGGACTTCTCGAGTTCGACCTTCAAGACGGCTCGGACGCTGAATCTTCCGCCCGAGTACGTGAGTGTGTTCCGGGTGCTGCTCGGCTCGGTGGGCATCTGCGCTCAGCTCGACGCCGAGGCACCGTACATGCGCATCCTCAGTGAATGGCTACCCGGCTTCGTCGAGGAGTGACAAAGCCGGGCAACCGTATTCACGCACAGACCAGTTCCTTGCGGGGTTCGGGCAGCGGATTCTTCCGCGGCCGGCCCCGCGGCCGCTTGCGGGCCACGACCACACCACGGTCGATGATCTCCCCGCCCCACACGCCCCAGGGTTCCTCCCGCTCGAGAGCGGCGTCGAGACACTGGGCACGCACCGGGCAGCCCGCACACAGCGTCTTGGCGTACTCGAGATCGGCCGGGGTCTCAGCGAACCAGAGGTCGGGGTCGTTGTCGTGGCACGGCAGGGTGTCGCGGTCGCGGTCGTTGCGGGAGACCGCGAAAGTGTCGCTGCGCGACAGGATGTCGGTACAACGCATCTCGTCTCCTTCCGTTCGGTTCGGCAGGCTCGACGGGTATTCGCTCGGCACGTGAGCTCCTTCGTTGGTTCGGTGGAATGCGATGCGAACCCGGCCGGAGAACGAGAAAGGCCACGGTCCGCTGGGCGGGGTCCGTGGCCTGGAGGAGACGAAAGGTCTACCGGGAAACAGTTCCCGATCGACTTCCGACCACGGACGAGACGGCGGCGGCGTGCACACGTCGGCGTGCACGCGGCGCGGCTGCCACTGCGGGTGCCACAGATGTGGCGGTGCGAGTGGTAGCGGCGGCCCCAGCGACACGAGGGGCCGCTGCCGCTGCAAGAGCATCGAAACCGAGCATCGGGGCCACCTCACTTTCTCGTCGCGCACGGACCGTCTCCCGTGACATCGTCATCCAGACTAGATTCGTGAGCACGATCGGCACAAGTTATTTTCTACCTGCGGTTTCGTGCCGCGTTCTTCGTCCCCGCACCAAAGTCGGAGGGCATGTCCCTCGCGACCACGAGACTCCTGCCCGACCTCGACGAGGCCGAACGCCTCGTCCTCGGGCTCGGCTCGATGCGTTGCGCGCCGACGACGGCTCGAACAAAAGCACCTTCCGGGTGTTCCGCGACCGGCCGGGCACTACTTCTGCCTGTGCGCCGAATGAACACGGTCGGGTAGTCGTCAGAGGTCGAGGGTGTCGACGGTGTGCTCCCCCCGCACGAGGGCGAGCACGTCGGCACCGTACTGCTCGAGCTTCTTCGCCCCGATCCCCGGGATGGCGACCAGCGCACGATCGTCGCGCGGCTGCTGTTCGGCGATCGCGACGAGGGTGTTGTCGCTGAAGACGACGTAGGCCGGAACCTTCATCTCCTTCGAACGCTCCCGGCGCCATTCCTTGAGCGCGACCAGCAGATTCTCGTCGAGATCGGATGGGCAACCCTCGCAGCGGCCGAGCATGGTCGAGGTGGTGCCCATGAGCGGCTTGCCACAGACGCGGCATTGCGGGCGCTTCTTCCGCGGGGAGGACGGTTCGGCGATCTTCGACGCGGGTGAACTGTCGGGGATGAGCCCGTGAAGGAATCGAGAGCGTCGCCGCGACCGACGTCCGCCCGCCGTGCGGGACAACGCCCACGACAGTTGCAGGTGCACACGGGCTCGGGTGACACCGACATAGAGCAGCCGCCGTTCCTCCTCGATGCCGGCCTCGTCGGGCGGTGTGTCCTTGTCGCCGGTGACATGAGTGATCGGCAGGGTGCCGTCGGTGAGTCCGACGAGGAAGACGGCGTCCCATTCGAGGCCCTTCGCCGCATGCAGCGACGCGAGGGTGACGCCCTGGACCGTCGGTGGCTGGCGCGCCTCGGCACGGGCCGCGAGATCGCGCAACAGACCCTGCAGATCGAGATCGGGTTCGTGCTCGAGCAGTTCCTCGGTGAGCTGCACGAGCGCGACGAGCGACGCCCAGCGCTCGCGTGCCTGCGCACCCACCGGTTCGGTGTCGGTCAGGCCCAGCGGCACCAAGGTGGCCCGGACGAGGCTGCGCAGCCCGGCACCGCGACCGGCATCCTCCGGCAGGTCGTCGCGCGTACCCACCTGACGCAGCGCGTTGACCGCCTGCCGGACCTCCGCGCGGTTGAAGAAACCTTCACCGCCGCGCACCTGGTACGGGATACCCGCCTGCGTGAACGCCTGCTCGTAGGCCTCGGACTGGGCGTTGATGCGGTAGAGCACCGCGATCTCGGCCGCCGGGACCCCCTTGCCCATCAGCTTCGCGACGGCCTTGGCGACCGCCTGCGCTTCGGCGGGTTCGTCGTCGAACTCGGCGAAGGTGGGCTCCGGCCCGGACGGACGCTGACCGATGAGCTTGAGCCGGGTGCCGGCGATGCGGCCCCGCGCCGCACCGATCACGCGGTTGGCGAGGTCGACCACCTCCGGCGTGGAGCGGTAGTCGCGTTCGAGGCGCACGACCGTGGCGTCGGGGAACCGGCGGGAGAAGTCGAGCAGGTGCTTCGGGGTGGCGCCCGTGAACGAGTAGATGGTCTGGTTGGCGTCGCCGACCACCGTGAGGTCGTCGCGCGCGCCGAGCCACGCGTCGAGCACGCGCTGCTGCAGCGGCGTGACGTCCTGGTACTCGTCGACGACGAAGCAGCGGTAGCGGTCGCGGAACTCCTCGGCCACCGCGAGGTTGTCCTCGAGGGCCGCGGCGGTGTGCAGCAGCAGGTCGTCGAAGTCGAGATACATCCCGTCGCCCGACCGGGTCTTGAGCTGCTCGTACGTCTCGTAGACACGCGCGACCCGCTCGGGATCGGCCGGTGGGGTGCGGTGGGCGCGGGCGGCCGCGGCGGGATAGTCCTCGGGCGCGACGAGCGTGCCCTTGGACCATTCGATCTCGGACAGCAGGTCGCGCACGGTGTCGGTGTCGGTCGGGAAGCCGCACCGGTGCGCCGCCTGCGAGACCGCCGCGAACTTGCGATCGAGCAGTTGCCAGGGTGTGTCGCCGACCACCTGCGGCCAGAAGTACCGCAGCTGCCGCAGCGCAGCGGCGTGGAAGGTGCGGGCCTGCACCTGCGTACCGTCGCCACCGATGCCCAGGGCGCGTAGGCGGGAACGCATCTCCCCTGCCGCGCGGGCGGTGAAGGTGACGGCGAGGACTTGGCTCGCGGAGACGTGACCGGCCGAGACGAGATGGGCGATGCGGCGGGTGATCGTGCGGGTCTTGCCGGTACCGGCGCCGGCGAGTACACAGACCGGCCCGCGTGGGGCGAGCACCGCTGCTGCCTGCTCGGGGTCGAGACCGTCCACCACATCCGCACACATGGCCTCCATCATGACAGCGACCGCCGACAGCGCAGCCCACCGGTGAGATCACCCGGTGTGGTGAGGACCACAGCTCACCCCGTCGCGGAACATGTTCGGCGGCTGTGATGTTCTCGAAGACATGACGCCCACCGACGCACCCGCCCTCACCGTCTACTCCACCACCTGGTGCGGTTACTGCAGGCGGCTGAAGACCCAGCTCGACCAGAACGGCATCCCATACGCCGAGATCGACATCGAGTCGGATCCGGCCGCCGCGGAGTTCGTCGGCAGCGTCAACAACGGCAACCACGTGGTGCCCACCGTCAAGTTCGCCGACGGCAGCACCGCGACCAACCCGTCGCTCGCCGAGGTCCAGCGCGCTCTGGGTCTGTAGCTCCCGCTCTTCCGGTAAGGCCGGTCGCGTTCGTCGCGGCCGGCCTCTCCCGTGTCCGGGCCCGACTCGATCCTGCGCCCTCTACCGCAGTGCCCTCTACCGCAGTGCCCTCTACCGCACGGCCTGCTACTCCTTGGCCCAGCCCTCGAGCATCCCGCGCGCAATGGAGATCGAACCGGGCAACAACAGCGGGGCGTCCTCGGCGGACGCCCAGTCGCCAGTCGCCAGCGCCGCACGGACCTCGTCACGAGTGAACCACCGCGCCTCGGTGATCTCCCCGTCGCGGAAGTCCAGCGCCTGCTCGGGATCGGCGATCGCCGCGAATCCGAGCATGAGCGATCGAGGGAACGGCCAGGGCTGACTGCCGAGATACCGCACGTCGCGCACCTCGACACCGACCTCTTCACGGATCTCCCGCACCACGCACGATTCGAGCGACTCACCGGCTTCGACGAAGCCTGCGAGAACGGAGAAGCGCCGCTCGGGCCACACCGGTTGCCGGGCGAGCAGCACCCGGTCGTGTCCGTCGTGTACGAGGCAGATGATCGCCGGGTCGGTGCGAGGGAACTCCTGGTGTCCGGTCTCGGTGCTGATCCGCGACCAGCCGGACATCGTCGGACGGGTGGGCGAGCCGTCGACCGCGCTGTAGCCGGCGTTGTCGTGCCAGTTCAGCAACGCGACCGCGCTGACCATCAGATCGGCGTCGGCATCGTCGAGACGCTCGCCGATGCGCCGCAGATCGGCCACCGTGCCCGTCTGCGCCAGGACGCGAGACGCCCAGACGTGGTGTCCGTCGCGGATACCCAGGAAGATCGCGCCCTCGACCGGTTCGGGACCGAGTTCGGACGCCTCACCGAGCACGAGCGCGTTGTCGGAGACACGGACCTGGTTGCGACGATCGACCCGCAGGAGTTTCGCACCGGCCCAGCCGGCGCGGAGGGCGTCCTCGTCCGAACGCAGTTCCTCCGCCCGGTCGACGACGGTACGTGAGAGCAGCGGGGTACCCGACAGAGCGAAACCGGTCACATCAGCACCCTAGCCACGCATGGCGCCCGGCGACGAACCCACCAGCCGGATGTAGAGCAGTTTGTCGTTCGCTTCGAGCGCGTCGACCTCGGGCGAACCGATCCGCCACATCCGCCCGTCGCGGACGACGGCGAGCACGATGTCCTTGAGATGCCGCGGGGATCCCCCGACCTCGCTGGGGTCGACATCGCGTTCGGTGATGGCGAACCCGGCTTCCGGGGTGAGCAGGTCCTCGATCATCTCGACAACATTCGGCGTGGTCGTGGCAATGCCGAGCAGTCGCCCCGCCGTCTCCGACGAGATGACCACCGAGTCGGCACCGGACTGACGCAGCAGGTGGGTGTTCTCCGACTCGCGGATGGCGGCGACGATCTTCGCGCGCGGGGCGATCTCGCGGGCGCTGAGGGTCACGAGCACCGCGGTGTCGTCGCGGTTCGCGGCGACGATCACCGCCGACGCGTGCTGCACCCCGGCGAGCCGGAGCACATCGGACTTCGTCGCCGAACCCTGGACCGTCACGAGGCCCTGGCCGGCCGCGGACTCGAGAACCACCGGATCGGTGTCGACCACGACGATCTCGGACGGGGGTACCCCGTCGCCGAGCATCGCGTCGACTGCGGTACGGCCCTTGGTGCCGTAACCGATGACGACGGTGTGATTACGCACGCGGCGCCTCCAACGCTGGATCTTGAATGCTTGCCGGGAACTCTCGGTCAGTGCCGACAGAGTGGTACCGACGAGCACGATGAGGAAGAACACCCGGAGCGGGGTGATCAGCAAGATGTTGATCAGGCGCGCTTCGGGTGTGAACGGGGTGATGTCGCCGTAGCCGGTGGTCGAGAGCGAGACCGTGGCGTAGTAGACGCAGTCCAGCAGCGACAGTTCGTCGCCCTGGGCGTCGCGGTAGCCATCGCGATCGAGGTAGACCACGACGACCGCGAGGAACAGCGCCGCGAACGCGTAGCCGATGCGACGCGCGATCGCGAGTCCGGGACTCGTCTGTTCCTGGGGTACGCGCAGCACACCGACGAGCGCGAAGTCGGGGCGCTCGGTGAGCTGATCGGAGCGGCTGAACCGCGCACGCAACCTCCCGGGCATCGCGGTGTCCCACCTTCCTGCTGTCGGCCTCCACTGGTGGCCACCCTCGGTCGTCGCGGTACCGAACGAACTGCGCCCGATACCGGATCGCAGCGTACCGCCGCGCGCTAGTGTGGCACGCATGTCCACGAAAGCGTCGCAGCGCTCTGCGATCCGGCTGGCAGGTCTACTTCTCGGCGTGGGGGTCCTGCACTTCGTGCGACCGGAACCGTTCGACGGCATGGTGCCCCGCGCCCTGCCGGGTGATGCCCGCACCTACACCTACGCCTCGGGGGTCGCGGAGATCGCCGTCGCCGGCGCGCTCGCCGTGCCCCGCACCCGGCGCCTCGGCGGTTCCCTGGCCGCGGCGCTGTTCCTGGCGGTCTTCCCCGCCAACGTGCAGATGGCCGTGACGTGGCTGCGCAGCCCGAAGCTCTCCCCCGCCGCCAAGGCGGTGTCGCTCGCCCGGCTCCCGCTGCAGGTCCCGCTCGTCACCGAGGCACTGAAGGTCCGCCGCACATCCTCCCGCTGAGCTGACCACACGCGGTGAGTGAGGTCACAGCGAGCGGGTATGCGTCGGTATGGACACCGCACGTGGTCTGAAGGTGGTCGTCGTCGGCGCGACCGGAAATCTGGGAACCGGGATCGTCGAGGCGCTCGGACGCGAACCCGACGTCGCCGAGATCGTCGGCGTCGCGCGACGACCGACGGAATGGACGTCCCCCAAGGCGACCTTCACGGTCGCCGACACCACCACCGACGACTTCCGCCCCATCGTGCGGGGCGCGGACGCGGTGATCCACCTGTCCTGGCTGTTCCAACCCACGCACCGCCCGGAGGTGACCTGGGAGAACAATGTGCTCGGCGCGATCTCTGTCTTCGAGGCGGCTGCCGCGGAGAAGGTTCCCGCGCTGATCTACTCGTCGTCGGTCGCGGCCTATTCGCCCGGACGCTCGACGGATCGCGTCACCGAGGACTGGCCCACGCACGGGTGGCCGGGTGCCGCCTATCCCCGCGAGAAGTCGTATCTGGAACGTTTTCTCGACACCCTCGAACTGCGGGCGCCGGAGATGCGCATCGTACGGATGCGGCCCTACTTCCTCTTCAAGCGCGAATCGGCGACCTCACAGCGACGCCTGTTCGTCGGCCCCCTGCTCCCGGGAAACCTGCTGCGCAGCGGACTGCTCCCCGTGATGCCGCTGGTCGAGGATCTGCGTGCCCAGGTACTGCACACGAGCGACGTGGCCGACGCCTTCGTCCGTGCGACCGTCCGGCCCGTCCGCGGCGCGTTCAACCTCGCCACGGAACCGCCCGTGGACGGCGCGTTCCTGGCAGAGATGTTCTCCGCCAGGAAGATCCACGTACCGCGTGCAGCACTCCGCAAGGCCGTGCGGGCGGCCTGGCACGCGCATCTCGTTCCGGCCTCCCCCGGCCTGCTCGACACCGTGCTGCAACTTCCATTGCTCGACAACACGCGCGCCCGCACAGAACTGGGCTGGGAACCGCAGTATTCGCCGCCCGAGATCCTCGAGGAATTCCTGTCGGGACTGCGGGAGGGAGCCGGGATGCCCACCGCTCCCCTTGCACCCGATACCGCCGGACGCCGGGCACACGAAGCGGCCACCGGTATCGGGCAGCGCCCCTGAGGTTGCGTCACTCGCCGTCGGCACGCCCTCGCAGATTCCCCGCCTCGAGCACGAGGCGTTCGAGCATCGCCGCATTCGGCAGTTCCTCGGGCGCGACGGTGCGTCCGGTGCGGACGTAGTGGAAGGCCGCTCGGACCTTGTGCAGCGGCAGTTCGGCCGGTCGGCCGGTGAGCCGCTCGGTCCGCGCTGCCATCAACTGGGCCCAGGCGAGCCGGTAGGCGGCGAGCTGCACACCCACCGCGGCGAGCTTCTCGCCTTCCGGTTCGGCGCCGGTCTTCCAGTCGATGACCGTCCAACCGCCGTCCGGATCCTCGAAGACGGCGTCGATACGTCCGCGGATCACGATGCCGCCCAGGGCCGTTTCGAACGGCACCTCGACCTCGACGGGGTTGCGCGACGCCCACTTCGACCGCAGGAATGCCTCCTGGAGCCGGTCGAAGTGCGAATCGTCGCCGTCCTCGTCGTCGGCACCGGGAAGCTCGTCGAGGTCGAGCAGGCGCGTCGCGCCGAATCTGCGCTCGAGCCACGCGTGGAAGGCGGTGCCGCGACGCGCGAGCGGATTGGGCCGGAACGGCAACGGACGACGCAGACGCGCGGCGAGGGCGTCGGGATCGGTGGCGAGATCGACGAGTTGGCTGACTGACAGCTGTGCGGGCAGCACCACCTCGGCGCTCTGCTCGGCGCGCTGTTCGCGTTCGGCCAGGAGCGCATCGACGTCGGTGGCCCACTCGTCGGGATCGTCGTCGTATTCGGTCGGGAGGTCGGTCCGGTCGAACTCGGCGAGGACCAGTGCCGCGCCGCGTTCGACCTCGGTGCGCCGGGCACCGAGCGGGTCGCGCGGCCACAGTGCGCTGCGCGGTGAGGCCGTGAGCGGGTTCTCCTCCTTCGGTTCGGGTTCCGGAGCCCAGTGGTCGATCGCACCGAGTTCGGGCCGGGCCGTGACGATCTCGTGCAGTTCCTCGAGGAACGGCGAGGGTCCCTTCGGTTCGGATCCGGTGTCTGCCCAGTGGTGGGCGGAGACGAACAGTGTTCGTTCGGTGCGGGTGAGAGCGACGTAGAACAGCCGACGGTCCTCGTCGAGCTTGCGGCGCTTGAGCGCGTCCTTGTGGGAGTCGATGGCCCGCTCGAGCATCTTGCGATCGGAGAGGTCGTCGAGCTCGAGCACGGGCACACCGTCGGTGCTGCCCGGATCGTCGGCGGGCAGCACCCGGTCGCCCCGCAAGTGCGGGGGAAGTTCGGTCGTCGAACCGAGCCAGGTCGCGGCGGCGGTGGAGGATGGGAAGACCCCGGCAGCGACATGTGGGACGGCGACGACCTCCCATTCGAGGCCTTTCGCGGAGTGGACGGTGAGGACCTGCACGCGGTCGGGGTCGACTTCCACCTCACCGGGCGCGAGCCCCTGCTCGATCTCCTCCGCCGCCGCGAGATAGGACAGCAAACCGGGCAGGGTCGCGTTGGTCCGCCCCGCGTAGGACGCGACGACCGAGGCGAAGGCGTCGAGATGCTCGCGGCCGGCGACACCGCGTCGGCGGCCCACGCGGGCCTCGGTCTCGATGCCGAGACCGAGCACACGCTCGACCTCGGCGACGAGTTCGGTGAGCGGCTGGCCGAGCCGCTCGCGCAGGGAGGTCAATTCGCGACCGAGCGCGACGATGCGCGCGTAGCCGAACTTCGAATAGCGGCTGCTGTCGCCGGGATCGGAGATCGCATCAGCGAGACCGGCCTGGTCGGCATATTCACCGGGCAGCGCCGAATCGAGGGCGTCCTCGAGCGCGTCGGGATCGGTCACCGCACCGGCGACACCCCAGCGTCCCGCGATGGCCAGTTCCTGGGCGCGCTCCCACAGTGCCTTCAGGTCGGCGGCACCGAGCTGCCAGCGGGCGCCGGTGAGCACCCGCACAGCTGCGCTCCCGGCCAGCGGATCCGCCGCCAGGCGCAGCATCGCGAGCACGTCGGCGACTTCGGGCGTGTGCAGCAACCCGCCGATGCCGACGACCTCGACCGGAAGGTCGCGGGCGCGCAGCGCCTCGGCGATCGGAGCGGCGTCGGCGTTGCGCCGGACGAGGACCGCAGCGGTCGGCGGTGTGCGTCCGGCCTCGCGGGCGGCGGCGTACTCGTCGGCGATCCGGTCGGCGACCCAGTCGCGTTCCACCGCGACGTCGGAGTGCAACGCGAGGCGGACGTCGCCGGCGGCCGCGTCGGGGCGGGGACGCAACCGGCTGACCGACACCCCGCGATCGCGCAGAGGTTCGGACGAGACGTTCGCCAGTTCGAGGGCCTGCGGCGGATTGCGCCAGCTGGTGAGCAGTTCGCGGGTGGGTGCCGGCTCGCCGTCGGCCGCCGGGAAGTCGGTCGCGAACCGCGGCAGGTTGGCGGCCGACGCGCCGCGCCAGCCGTAGATGGACTGCATGGGATCGCCGACCGCGGTGACCGCGAGACCGGGATCGGCGCCACCGCCGAACAGGGCGGCGAGTAACACGCGCTGGGCGTGCCCGGTGTCCTGGTACTCGTCGAGCAGCACAGCCCGGAATCGTTCCCGCTCCCCGGCTCCCACCTCGCGGTGATCGCGGGCGACCCGCGCGGCGAGCGACATCTGGCTCCCGAAGTCGAGAGCACCTTCGCGACGCAGTGTCTCGGACAGCCGTTCGACGAGCGGAAGCAACTGCAACCGCGCGTGCTGGGTCTCGAGGTAGCCGAGCAGCGTCTTCGACGGTGCTCCGCGCTGCCCCGGGCCGGGCGGGAGGGTGTGCACCAGCTGTTCGAGTTCGACGTGGGCGTCGCGCAGCAGATCCGGCTCGACGAGGTGCTCGGAGAGCTGGCCGGACAGGGCGAGAACGGCCTCGGTCACCGATGCGGGATTGCGGTCGGTGTCGAGTTCGCCGTCCCACGAGCTGACCACGCGGTGCGCGACCTGCCACAGCTCGGTCTCGGACAGCAGCGTCGCCGACGGTTCGATGGGCAGCAGCAGACCGTGCTCGGTGAGCAGGCGACCGGCGTATGCGTGGTATGTGCTCACCTCGGGTTCGCTGCCGAGGATCCGTGCGCGCAACCCGCCGCTCGGATCGAGGTCGCGCAGGAGCGCCGATCCGGCGAGCTTGGCCAGGCGCGCCCGGATGCGGGCCGTGAGCTGCTGCGCGGCCTTACGCGTGAAGGTCAGGCCCAGCACCTGCTCGGGTTCGACGAGACCGTTGGCGACGAGCCACACCACCCGCGCGGCCATCGTCTCGGTCTTGCCGGCACCGGCCCCGGCGACGACCAGCATCGGGCCGGGCGGGGCCTCGATGACGGCGGCCTGCTCGGTCGTCGGCGGCAACTGTCCCAGTGCCTCCGCCAGGCGCTTCGCGCTCACCCGTGGTGCACTCATTCCCCTGTCACCTGCCTGCCTTCGTCGTGTGCCGGGCAGCTCGACAGCACCGGGCAGTGCCGGCACCCGTCGTTGACCCTCGCAACGAAGCGGGGGCCACGGGTCGCGGCCGCCGCGTCGTGGATGATCTCCCGCCACTGCGCGAGACCGTCCTCGTCGAGGGGCGGTTGCACGCGCTGCGTCGCGCCTTCCTTGTTGTGCGGCTTCGCCACGAAGACCAGGCGCGCGCCACCGGGCTCCGATGCCGGTTCGCCCTCGATCGCGCCGGCCGCCGCGGCCACCTGGTAGGCGGCGAGCTGGGCATGATCGCGCGCGGCGTCCTTCGACACCGGGTTCTTCGCGGTCTTGACGTCGATGACGACCGGGCGGCCCTCGGCGTCGCGTTCGAGCCGGTCGATGCGACCACGGAGCCGCACGCGGGGCTTGTCGTCGGAATCGGGTTCGAGGATGCCGTCGACCTTGATCTCGACGCCGATCTCGGTGAGCTCTCCGCGTGTGCCCTGCAGCCACGTCGAGAAGGTGTCGAGCATGCGGCGGGTGCGTTCGAGCTCGCGGCGGGCATACCATTCGGCACCCAGATCGACCGAGTCCCATGCCTTCTCGAGGGCCTGGTCGATGCGGTCGGGAGGGATCCGCCCGGCGAGCGCCTGGACGAGGGTATGTACCAGCGTGCCGGTGACGGCATGGCTGTTCTCGCCGTCGGAACCGCCGTGGCGCTCGAACATCCACCGCAGCGGACACGTCGTGAGCTGTTCGACCGTGGACGGCGACAATCGCACCGCGTCGTCGTCGGGATCCCACAGCGGGTCGGCGGTGCTGGGATCGGCCGTGCCGTACCAGTCGTCGGGGTGGGCGCCGCGCACCCCGGCGCGCGCGAGCCGCGCGAGTTGCTGGGCGGCTCGCTGCTGTCGTTCGGGTTCGGTCTCGGCGATCTCGGGATCGCAGACCACGCTGCGCAGTTCGGCGACGAGGGCGGGCAGGGCCAGCACGCGGGTGCGGACCTCGTCGGGCGCCGGTTCGGCCAGGAGGTCGTCGGGCGCGTCGAGGTCGTCGGTGCCGACACCGCGCAGTTCGTCGACGAAACGGGACCGGACCAGTTCGCTGTCGCCGCTCACCGAATCGACGGCGGTCACCAGAAGGTGGGTGCGGGCGCGACTGCATGCCACCAGGAACAGGCGCCGCTCCTCGGCGAGCAGCGGTGCGGTGCGGGAGAGCCGCGAACCGGCCTCGTCGCCGCCGTCGGCACCGGAGACCGCGTCGATCAGGGCCTCGATGCCGAGCAGGGTGCCGCGGGCGCGCAGGCTCGGCCACAGCCCTTCCTGGACACCGGCGACCACCACGACGTCCCATTCGCGACCGGCGGCGGAGTGCGCGCTGACGACCGTGACCGCTTCGGATTCGGCGGCGACACGGGTGCGAGCCGTCGCAGGGATCTCCTGCTCGGTGAGATAGTCGACGAACCCGGCGATGTGTGCGCGGGGCAGACGGTCGACGTAGTCGGCGGCGGCGTCGAACAGAGCCACGACGCCGTCGAGATCGCGGTCGGCCTGCGCCCCGATCGGCCCACCCCAGGCCGACGCGGCGGCCCATCGCCGTTCGAGTCCGGTGGCCTGCCATGCCTCCCACAGCACGTCCTCGAGACCGCCCCCGCGCAGCGCCGCCGAGCGGGCCTTGCGCAGCACACCGAGCACCTTCCTCAGCGGTGCCGCCTCGACGTCGGTCAGCCCGCGGATCAGATGCGAGTTCCCGGCGGTGTCGTCGCCCTCGGTGAGCAGGATGCGCAGCAGTTCGGCGGAGTCGCGGTCGTTGCCCGATGCTAGCTCGACCCGCCGCAGACCACGCCGCAGTCTCCGCAGCGCGACCGGTTCGGCACCGCCGATGGGCCCGGACAGCAGGGCAAGTGCTTCGTCCCCGCCGAAGCCACTGTCGGATACCGCGCGCAGCACGAGCAGCAGTCCCGCGACGCTGTGCTGGCGGGCCAGCGGGAGTTCGGAGGCGGCGGTCGTCATCGGGACGCCCGCCGCGAGCAGCGCGCGACGCAGCGGCGCGAGTACCCGCGGCACGGACCGGACAACGATCGCCATGCGCGACCACGGCACACCGTCGACGAGATGGGACCGGCGCAGGGTGTCGGCGACCAGTGCCGCCTCCTTGGCCTGCGACGAGCACACCGCCACGCGGACCTGCCCCGGATCGCCCTCCTCGACGCGGTGCCCGGCCATACCCCGGTGCGGCGGCAGGCCCGGCAGTCTGCGGGTGATCCCGTCGGCGAGGGACGCCACCTCGGGAGCGGCACGATGGTTGACACCCAACACGATGCGGCGCGATCCGTCGGCCTCGCCGAGGCTCTCGAGGAAGGAGGTGTCGGCGCCGCGGAAGCCGAAGACGGCCTGATCGGGGTCGCCGGCGATCGTGCTCGTGCGGGTGCCGGTACCGATCACGCGGACCAGGTCGGCGGCCTGCGGATCGAGATGCTGGGCGTCGTCGACGAGCAGGTGGCGGATGCGGCCGCGCTCGGCGGCCAGCAGATCGGGATCGGTCGCGAACGCCGCGAGCGCCGCGCCGACGAGTTCGGCCGCGTCGAGTGCCGGAGCGGTGGCCTCCGGAGCTTCGAGACCGACGGCACCGCGAAGCAGCATCACCTGCTCGTAGCGCTCCGCGAAACGCCCGGCCGCGACCCATTCGGGCCGATTGCGGCGCTCCCCGAGCGCGACCAGATCCTCCGGGCCGAGACCGCGCTCGTTGGCGCGCAACATCAGGTCGCGCAGTTCGACGGCGAAGCCCGTCATGCCCAGTGCCGGACGCAACCGCTCGGGCCACATCCCGGCGCCGTCATCGATGTCGCCGCGCAGCAGTTCGCGCAGCACGGCGTCCTGTTCGGCGCCGGTGATCAGACGGGGCGGCGGATTGCCGTGCGCCGAGGCCTGCAACCGCAGCACCGCGAAGGCGTAGGAGTGGACGGTACGGACGAGCGGCTCGCGTGTGGCGCGGGGCACTGCGCCGTCGCCGAGCGCGATCAGACCGGCCGTGATCGCCTCGCGCACGGCGGTGGCGGCCCGCCGCGAATGCGTGAGGATGAGCACCGACTCGGGATCGGCGCCGGAGGCGATGCGGTGGACCGCGAGGTCGACCAGCAGGGACGTCTTGCCCGTGCCGGGACCGCCGAGGACCTGCCACGGCCGCCAGCGGAGGGAGGGCGGGGCGTCGTCGAACAGCACGCGCACGTCGTCGGGCCACTCGCGGGCCACCGGCGCCTCGGCGGACCTGCGCACGAGGCGCGCGGCCGGGCGGCGGACGCGATCGGGGATCTGCGGTTCGGACATGCGCGAGACGGTGGCGGGCAGGTCGGTGACCTGCGCCCGTGGTGGGTGCAGGTCGGGGATGCCGGTATCGACGTCGAGCATGACCCCATCCCACCAGACGGGTACGACAGCGTCCGGGGCACACCGCGGAGTCACGACTGGGATAGTGGTCGGCGTGAGTGCCACGGATCTTCTGCACACCCATCTGTTCGGCCCCGTCGACGGACCGGAGGTCCTCGCCCTGCACGGACTCACCGGTCACGGCCGACGCTGGCGGAACCTCGCCGAACGACACCTGCCCCACCTGCGGTTCGTCGCTCCGGACCTCCGGGGTCACGGCCGGTCGCCGTGGACTCCCCCGTGGTCGTGCGAGGCGCACATCGCCGACCTGAAGGCCGTGCTGGACGCACACACCACCGGTCCCGTCACCGTGGTGGGCCACTCCTTCGGTGGTGCCCTCGCGCTGCATCTCGCCGCCGCGGTGCCCGACAGGGTGCGGGCGCTGGTACTCCTCGATCCGGCGATCGGCCTCCCGGCCGACCGGATGCTCGAGATCGCCGACCTCACCCTCCACAACCCCGACTACACGGACGAGGCGGAGGCGCGGGCCGAGAAGGTCCACGGCGACTGGGGCGAGGTGGCCCCCGAGTTGCTCGACGAGGAGATCGCCGAGCACCTCGTCGAACTCGACTCGGGGCGTGTCAACTGGCGGATCTGCGTACCTGCGCTGGTGACCTCGTGGGGCGAGCTGGCCCGCGGACCCGTCCTGCCGCCGGCCGGTATCCCGACGATCTTCGTGCAGGCCGGGAAGGTGCAACCCCCGTACACCACGTCAAATTTCCGTCGCGACCTGGCGGAACGACTCGGCGACGACCTGACCCTGCTCGAATTCGACTGCGACCACATGATCGACCAGGCGCGTCCCGCCGAGACCGCCGAACTCGTGGCCCGGATGGTGTAGCCGGTGGTCACCACGGACGAGCAGATCGAGCGGGTCCGCGAACTCGTGGCCTCCGTGCCCGCAGGCCGGGTCGCGACCTACGGCGACATCGCCGGTGCCGCGGGCCTGTCGAGTGCACGCACCGTCGGATGGATCATGCGGACCGATTCCGCCGACCTGCCGTGGCACCGCGTGGTCCCGGCGTCCGGGCGACCGGCCTCGCACCTCGCGCGCCGGCAACTCGCGCGTCTCGAACTCGAGGGCGTCCCGATCTCCGGCGACCGGATCGATCTCACCCGTGCTCGACACCGGTTCCCGCCGGGCTCAGGCGAGCACGGCGGCGAGCCACGCGCAGACGACGAGTAGGTCCGGTCCCCGCGCCCACTGCCGGAGCAGATCGACCGGAATCTGCCCGACGGCCGTCTCGAGGATCAGACCGTCGTACCCGATCGGAGGTCGCGTGCGCATCCGATAGGCGGCCGCGCACCCACCGACGATGACGATCACGACGCTCGCCACCGACGCACTCCCGGCGAATCCCGTCACGGCACCGGCGACGACCGCGGCCGACCCCGGGACGGCCGAGAGTGCGCGACGCAGATACGTGTCGCTCGTACCGAGCAGGACGGCGAAATCGGGATCGCGGCTCACGTCGCGCAGACCCGCACCGAAAATCGTCGCCACGGTGAAGACGGCGACGAGCTGCACCACGACAGCGGCGGGCGGCGATACGACCGACATCAGCACCACGACGCCGAGCAGCGCCACGCACGCGACGAGCACGGGTGTGGGCCTACGGACATGGCAGAGCAGATCGGAACGGACGAGTGCCGCGATCCGGCGGCGCGGCAGGGCCCGCGAGCGGCGGGATCCGATGCGCAACCAGGCCTTCCGTTCGACCACGCCTGTCAGCAGCGAAGGATCGAGTGCCGTGAACGACGCCGACACACCGACCGCGGTGTCCGATCCCACCCTCCACTCCGGTGCAGCGATCCTGTCGCATCGACGCAACGCCGAGACCGCCGGTGCCGCAACGGCGATCCACGCCCCCACCACGAACAACGGTCCCGGCGGTGGCACCGCGACGCCGACGGCGGCGACCGTCACCACGCCCGGAACGGCGACGAGGCACAGCCCGACCACGACCCGCACGACCGCGGGCACGAGTACCCGGCACTGCACGAGCATCGGAAGGGCGACGGCACCGACACCGAGAGCGGCAGCGAGACATGTGAACGCGACGCGCCCCTCCGGGGTGGTCACGAACGTCGCGAACCGTCCCGCGAGAGCACCCGCGATTGCACCGCAGATCAGGAGCGCCGCGACTCTCGGGCGGAGTGCCGCACCGCGATCCACCGGTGTGGACAGCAGCCAGAACTCCGTCTCGGTACCGCACGTCACCGGACCTGCGGCCCGGGTGGACGCCGTCCCCGCAGCGACCGCGATCGCGACGACGGCCCATCCCCACGCCGAGGTGCACCCCGAATCGCGCACGATCGGGTCCCCGCACGCGAAGGTCGTCGCCGGAAGGGAGAACAACCACCACGCCAGTCCCCCGCCGACATACAAGCCGAGGACGACCAGCACAGCGAGGGCCGGACGATCCACCAGCGGCGCGCGCCGGCGCTCGAAGGCGTGACGGAGCGCGCGGAGGTCGCGCGCGCTGGGGACGGTTCCGGTCAGCTCCATCGGTCCGCCTCCACCACCTGGTCGGCGACCGCGTCCACCAGCGCGACATCGTGCGAGACCATCAGCACGGTGCCGCCCGCGCGCTTCTCGGCTTCCAGTGTGGACGCCAGCCACCGGCGACCGGCGTCGTCGAGATGCTGTTCGGGTTCGTCGAGGACGAGCAACCGCCGGGGCCGTACCAGCGCGGAGGCCAGCGCGAGCCGGCGGCGTTGCCCGCTCGAGAAGGTCAGCGGCAGTCGATCGGCCGACGCGGCGAGACCGACCGTCTCGAGGACCTGTGTCGCCGCGTCGAACGGGTCGGTCACGCCGTGACCGGTGGCGACGAGTTGCAGGTGTTCGTGCGCGGTGAGATGCGCGAATGTCGCCACGTCGCCGAGGACTGCGGCGACCTGCCGTCGCAGCGTCGGCGAGCTCTCGTCGACGGGGACGCCGTGGATCTCGACAACGCCCTCGTCGAGTCGGTCGACGCCGACGACGCATCCGAGCAGGGTGGACTTGCCGGTGCCGTTCGCGCCGATCACGGCGCAACATCGGCCGGGGGCGACGTCGACGTTCACCCCGGTGAAGACGGTCAGGTCACCGAACGAGCGGTGGGCGCTGCGGACGGACACGGCGGGTGTGCCGTGCGGATAGGGATCGAACATGGAAAATCTCCCGGTGTTCCTCGTCGGACGGAGTGTCGAGGGCGAGGACGGAACCGGGTGAGCGCGGACGTGGCCGTCCGGCGGTGTCGGGGTGGGAGTGGCGGCGGAACCCGCCGCGCAGACGTCGTTCCTCGGAGGTCGGGCCCCGGATGCTGCGACCGAAGGCGAACAGCGGATCCTCCGCGGCGGCGACGAACGCGAGTGCTGCGACGACCACCACCAGCAGGCCGAGGAGCAATCCGGCGGTGTCGCCGGTGGAGACCGCGGTGACCGGAACGACCGCGGAGACGAGCCAGGACATGAGGACGACGAACACCGCCGCGCCGTTCCGCCAGCCGAAGAACATACCCGGCAGTCTATCCGCGACACGGCAGTGCGATCGGTGCCGGACACGGCAGTGCGATCGGTGCCGGACACGGCAGTGCGATCGGTGCCGGACACGGCGAGTACAGACGATCACGAGCGCGGCGGATGAGGCAGCATGAAGACATGAGCACGCTCACCCACGTCGAAGCCGTGATCGTCGCGGGAGGCCGCGCGACCCGCATGGGAGGCGTCGACAAGCCCGCTCTGACCGTCGGCGGCCGCAGGATGCTCGACACCGCCCTGGGCGCGGTCGAGGGGTGCGCGCGGGTGACGGTGGTGGGTCCGCACCGCGACGATCTCGACCTCCACGTGCTGCAGATCCAGGAGACACCGCCCGGTGCGGGTCCGGTCGCGGCGCTGGCAGCGGCGGATCCGGTCGCCGATCTCGTGGTCACTCTCGCCGCCGACCTTCCGTTCGTCACACCGACGACGGTTGCGGCCCTGCTGGAGGCCCTGAACGAGGATGCGACGGCCGAGGCCGCCTTCGCGGTGGACGACACCGGCCGGGTGCAGTTCCTGCTCGCCGCGTGGCGGACACCGGCGCTGGCCGCGCGTCTGGACTCTCTCGGTGGAGACGTCGCGAACCGGCCCATGAAGGCGTTGTTGCCCGAGCGGTACGTCACCGTCTCGGTGTCCGAGGCGACCGACTGCGACACCCCTGCCGATCTGGAGGCGGCGCGCGCCGGATCCGCGACCGCCCGTGTGGCCGCCGATCCGGACCGGGCGCGGAGAATCCTACGGGAAGCGTTGTCGCCGTTGCCTTTCCGCACCGTCCCGGTCGAGGAGGCGCGGGGCGCCACATTGGCGGCTCCGCTCGTCGCGGTGGAGGCGTTGCCTCGCGTCCGCACCTCGGCGATGGACGGTTACGCGGTGGCGGGCGACGGACCGTGGTTGTTGCGCAACGAGATCCGCTACGCGGGCGACGGAGGCTCGCTCACGCTCGGCGACGGGGAAGCGGCCCGGATTGCGACGGGCGCCCACCTGCCGGCCGGCGCGACCGCCGTCGTGCGCGACGAGTTCGTCCGCATGGAAGGCGGTCTCGTCAGTCGCCTGCCCGATGCGCCCGTGCGCGACGACGCGCGGCGCCGCGGGGAGGACTGGGAGTCGGGGACGGTCCTCGCCGAGGCCGGCACCGCCGTGAGCCCGGCGGTCGCCTCCGCGGCCGCCAGCGGTGAGGTCACCGAACTCCGGGTGCGAGGTCCTCTACGGGTGCATATAGTGCTCACCGGCGACGAGATCCGACGCACCGGCCCTCTGCGCGAGGGGCAGACGCGCGACTCGCTGGGTCCGGTACTCCCGGACTTCGTCCGCTGGTGCGGCGCCACGGTGGTCGGTGAAGGGCATCTCCGCGACACCGCCGACGGATTCGATGCGTTGTTCACGGGCACCGATGCCGATGCGATCGTCATCGTTGGCGCGACGGGCGGTGGCGCCGCCGATCAGTTGCGCGGTGCGCTGGCGCGGGCCGGCGCGCAGGTGGTCGTCGAACGGGTGCGGTGCAAGCCCGGCGGATCACAGGTCGCGGCGACGCTGCCGGACGGCCGTGCCGTGCTGGGACTGCCCGGGAATCCGGTGGCGGCGGTGTCGACGCTGCTGGTGCTGCTGCCTGCGATCGTCGACGGCCGCACCCTCCGCACCCCGGCGACTCCTGTGACCGCTCCGCTGGCGAACGCCTCGGAGGTCGTCGGCGACATCACGCGGTTGCTCCCCGCCCGCCAGGACGTGCAGGGACGATGGTTGTGCGACAATACGATTCGTACCGCGCATCTCGCCGGCCTCATCGGGCGCAGCGCGATCGCCGTGGTGCCACCGGGAGCGGTGGACGGCGACCGCGTCGAATTGCTGCCGCTCCCCCGCTGATTCAGGCGCGGTGGCGAGCCGCTCCCACGGGAGCGAGGCGCAACGCGTCGACTGCGGAGCGGTAGCGCCGGGCCACGAGGTCGACGACGGGTTCGGCGACACCGATCGGCGCAGCGACGCCGTCGGCGCCGACCTCCGCCAGGCGGTGGTGGAACAGACCGTCGGCGAGAAGATACGACGCGACGAACACCCGGTGTGCGCCGCCGGCGCGGACCTCGTCCACGACGGTCGCGACCCGCGGTTCTCCGGTGGCGATCCATCCGACGCGCACCGGGGTGTGCACGAGCGACGAGACCATGCGGGCCGTCACGTGGACGTCGTGGCGGGCGCGAGGGTCGGACGAGCCGGCGGCCGCGAGAACGACGTCGTCGCCCTCGACCCAGCCGGCCTGCCGCAACCGCTCGACGAGGACACGGGCGAGAGCAGGATCGGGACCGAGCGCGGGGGTGATCGTCACCGCGTCGTTCCCGCCGGCCGCGACCTCGCGCGGAACGTCGGTGTGCACGTGATAGCCGGAGGCGAGGAAGGCGGGGACGAGCACGGTCGGACGGCCGGTGTCGCGCAGGACCTCCGAGGGCGACGGTCCGAGGACGTCGACGAAGGCGACACGGGTGGGGCCGACGCGGGAGGAGACGGCATCGGCGAGCGCCGCGATCATGTCGACACCGCGCGGATTGCGGGTGCCGTGCGCAACGAGCAGGAGCGCCGGGTCGGCGTGTGTACCGGTCATGGATGCATTCCTTCCGGGTCGACGGCGAGGCGGTAGCCGCGCTTGACGACGGTCTGCACGATCGCCGGTGCGCCGAGAGCCGAGCGCACCCGGGCGACCGCGGTTTCGACGGCGTGAGTGTCGCCGCCACCGCCGGGCAGGGCCGCGAGGAGTTCCTCGCGGGAGACGACGAGACCGGCGCGCGCGACGAGTGTGCGCATCAGGGCCATCCCGGTAGGGGGAAGGCACCGCACGGTGCCGTCGACGATCACGCAGCGCCCTCGCGGACTGAGTACGTGACCGCCGGCCTCGATGCGCACAGCCCGCCGGGGCAGTTCCTCGGCGATGTGCCGGGCCAGCGAACCCAGCCGGGATCGGGTGGGCATGCTGACGGGTACGTCGAGTTCGGTGAGCGGTGCCGCGGTGACGGGACCGACGCACACCGCGGTGACGCCGGTCCGCAGCGACCGGAGCATCGGCTCGAGCCAGCCGGTCTCCTTGGCCCGCATGAGCATCGACGCGACGGCCGGTGCACTGGTGAAGCTCACGGCGTCGAGTCCGCGTTCGACGATCTGCTCGATCATCCGGTCGAGCGCGGTGAGATCCTCGGGGGCCGTCCATCGGTAGACCGGGACGGGCACGACGTCGGCGCCCGCAGCGCGCAGCGCATCGCACACGTCGGTCCCAGGCTCCCATTCGGTGCGCTCGCCGTGCAACTGCACCGCGATGCGGCGGCCGGCGACCCCCTCCTTCAGCAGAAGTTCGAGCACCTCGGCGGACGATTCCGAGGAAGGAGACCACTCCTCGCGGAGTTCGGCGGCCCGGATCGCGCCCGTGACCTTCGGGCCACGGGCGAGGATCCGGCTCGAGCCGAGTGCCTGCGCGAGGTCGTCGGCCAGTCCCCAGCCCTCCGCTGCACCCATCCACCCGCGGAATCCGATCGCCGTGGTGGCGATCGTGATGTCCGGGGGCTGCGCGACGATGCAGCGGGTGACGCGCTCGAGCTCGTCGTCGTCGGACAGCGGGATGATGCGGATGGCGGGGGCGTGCACGACCTCGGCCCCACGCCTGGTGAGGAGCGTGGCGAACTCGTCGGCACGCCGAGCGGCCGTCACGCCGATGGTGAATCCCCGCAACGGCGCGTTGTCGTCGCTCACGAACCCTCTCCGGTCGGCCCCTCGTGCCGCTGGTCACGGGGGACGAGGCTGTGGATCTGGACGACTCCCGCCCATACGCGCACCTCGTAGACGGGCAGACGCACCGACGGATCGTCGAGGTACCGGCCGTCGTCGAGGGAGAAGACCTGCTTGAGCAGCGGCGACGCCACGGTGGGCTCTCCGCCCCGGTCGCCCACGATACCGCGGGACATCACCGCGGCGCGGCCGAACGGATCGAAGTTGCTTACTGCGCGCAGCGTTCCGTCGTCGAGCAGGAACAGGGCCACCTGCTCGCCGCCGCGCAGCAGCACGGCCACGCCGCGGCCCGGAATGAGATGGCTGAGTGGACAGGCCGAGGTCCATTCCAGTCGCCCGTCGAACACGCTGTCGCGCGTCGATCCCCCTACGGTGTGCGTCTCGATGACGGTCATCGCTGTCCTCCTTGAAACTGCTGTCCTGAAGTGTGGGTGCCGGGTGTTTCGAGCGCGTTACCCGCTCGTTCCCTCGGGGTAAGCGGTCGTCACGCCCCGGTTCCGGGTCCGATGCCCGGCATACCCACGAGGACGGGGACCTTGCGGGGGCCGCTGTCGTCGAAGCGGACCGTGGGGTCGGGCTGCTCGGGCGCGTTGACGAACGAGACGAACCGCGCCAGCTTCTCCGGATCTTCGAGGACACCGGCCCACTCGTCCTTGTAGCCCTCGACATGCTTGGCCATCGCGGCCTCGAGATCGTCGGCGATGCCGAGGACATCGTCGCACACGACCTCCTCGAGGTGTGCGAGACCGCCCTCGAGTGCGTCGAGCCACGGCGCGGTGCGCTGAAGCCGGTCGGCGGTGCGGATGTAGAACATCAGGAACCGGTCGATGTAGCGGACGAGGGTCTCGTCGTCGAGACCACCGGCGAGGAGCTGTGCGTGCTTGGGCGACTGGCCGCCGTTGCCGCACACGTACAGGTTCCAGCCGTTCTCCGTCGCGATGACACCGACGTCCTTGCCGCGTGCCTCGGCGCATTCACGGGCGCAACCCGACACACCCATCTTGAGCTTGTGGGGCGATCGCAGTCCGCGGTAACGCAATTCGAGGGCGACGGCCATCCCGACCGAGTCCTGCACGCCGTAGCGGCACCAGGTGGAGCCGACACAGCTCTTGACGGTGCGCAGCGACTTGCCGTACGCCTGGCCGGATTCCATGCCGGCGTCGACGAGACGCTTCCAGATCTGCGGGAGCTGTTCGACGCGGGCACCGAACAGGTCGACGCGCTGACCGCCGGTCATCTTCACGTAGAGACCGAAATCGCGTGCCACCTCACCGATCACGATGAGCTGCTCGGGGGTGCACTCGCCACCGGGCATGCGCGGCACGACCGAGTAGGTGCCGTTCTTCTGGATGTTGGCGAGGAAGTGGTCGTTCGTGTCCTGCAGACCTGCCTGCTTCGGGTGCAGGATGTGGTCGGAGTCGGTGGACGCGAGGATCGAGGCGACCACCGGCTTGCAGATGTCGCAGCCGTGTCCGGTTCCGTACTGCGCGATGAGCGCGGAGAAGGTGCGGATGCCGGTGGCCTGGACGATCTCGAACAGTTCGGCGCGCGACTGCTCGAAGTGCTCGCACAGGGCCTTCGACATCTGCACACCCGACTGGGCGAGCAGTTGCTTGATGCTCGGGAGGCAGCCGCCGCAGGTGGTGCCCGCACTCGTGCACGACTTGATCTGCGCGATGTCGCAGGCGCCCTCGGAGATCGCGCCGCAGATCGCGCCCTTGGTGACACCGTTGCACGAGCACACCTCGGCGTCGTCGGGCAGCGCGCCGGCGCCCGGCTTCTCCCCCACCGGGGAGATCAGCGTGGCCGGATCACCCGGCAGTTCGCGGCCCACCAGCGGTCGCAGCGTGCCGTAGGCGGAGGCGTCGCCGACGAGGATGCCACCGAGCAGGGTCTTCGCGTCGTCGGAGACGACGAGCTTGGCGTAGGTGCCCTTCGCGGAGTCGGACAGCACGACCTCGAGGGCGCCGGGCGTCGTCGCGTGGGCGTCGCCGAAGCTCGCGACATCCACGCCGAGCAGTTTGAGCTTCGTCGACAGGTCGGCGCCGGGGAACTCGGCGGTGCCGCCGACGAGCCGGTCGGCGACGACCTCGGCGGTGCTGTAGCCGGGGGCTACGAGTCCGTAGCAGGTGCCCTCGACGGCCGCGCATTCACCGATCGCGTAGACGGCCTCGTCCGAGGTGCTCCGACAGGTGCGGTCCGTGAGCACACCGCCGCGGCCGCCGAGTTCGAGTCCGGCCTCGCGGGCGAGTTCGTCCTGGGGACGGATGCCGGCGGAGAAGATCACGAGCCCGGCCGCGAGGACGGAGCCGTCGGACAGGGTCACCTGGAGCGCCTCAGGTCCGGCCTCGATCTTCTCGGTGCCCACACCGGTGTGGGTGACGAGGCCGAGGTCGGTGACGAGACGGTCGAGGACACGGCCGCCGCCCTCGTCGACCTGGGCGGGCATGAGCCGGTTGTTGTACTCGACGACGTGCGGGGTCACGCCCAGCAGGCGCAGCGCGTTGGCGGCCTCGAGTCCGAGCAGGCCACCACCGATGACGATGCCGGCGAGGCCGGCGGCCTTGGCGCGTTCGGCGGCGGCGCGGATGCCGTCGAGATCGTCGAGCGTGCGGTAGACGAAGCAGCCGGGCAGGTCGTGGCCGGGCACGGGGGGCACGAAGGGGTACGAGCCGGTCGCGAGGACGAGGCTGTCGTAGGGCAGAACGTCGCCGCCGGCGGTGGTGACGGTGCGGGCCGCGCGGTCGATTCCCACGGCGCGGGTGCCGACACGCAGGTCGACGAGGTCGTCTGCTGCGTAGTCGTTTCCGGCGAGGGCGAGTTCCTTGCGGTCCCAGGCTCCGACGTAGGACGACAGTCCCACGCGGTCGTAGGCGGCGTCGGCCTCCTCGCCGAGCACGGTCACCGACCAGCTGTTCTGCTCGTCGCGGACGCGAAGGGCTTCGACGAAGCGGTGGGCGACCATTCCGTGTCCGACGACGACGACGTTCTTGCGGCTCATGATGTTCTCTTTCTTCGTGCCGGGATCGGTCAGACTGCGACGCGGGCCGGGGCGGGAGCCTCGCTGGACGGCTCGCTCGTGGGGGTGGTGTGAGGGCGGCGGAGGAAGACGAACCAGGTCACCGCGATGCACACGAGGTAGAAGATCGCGAAGACCCAGAAGGCCATCGTCGCGGACTGCGCCTCGCCGCCGTAGGAGGCGCGGAAGACGAGGTTGATGCCCACGCCGCCGAGTCCGCCGATGGCACCGGCGAAGCCGATGAGGGCACCGGACATGCTGCGCGACCAGGCGGCCTTCTCGTCGCGATCCAGTTCGTCGAGATCCTGCGCACGGGCCTCGAAGATGGACGGGATCATCTTGTAGACCGAGCCGTTGCCGAGCCCGGAGAGCAGGAACAGGGCGATGAAGCCGAGCACCATGGCGGTCAGCACACCGCCGGTCGCGGCGCCGGTGGTGCGGTCGTCGAGGGTGCCGGCGACGATGAGCACCGCGGCGGCCAGGGCCATCGCGACGAAGGTGTAGAGGGTGATCTTCCCGCCGCCGATGCGGTCGGCGAGCTTTCCGCCGAGCGGGCGCGAGATGGATCCGAGGAGCGGGCCGATGAAGGCGATCTGCGCGGCGTGCAGTGCGGCCTGGGCGGGGGTGTCGCCGCCGGCGAGGAAGTTGATCTGCAGGACCTGACCGAAGGCGAAGCTGAAGCCGATGAACGAACCGAAGGTGCCGATGTAGAGGAAGGAGATGATCCACGAGTCGCGGAACTTCAGCGCGGCGCCCATGGCCCGCAGGTCGGCCTTCTGATCACGGAGGTTGTCCATGAACAGGGCGGCACCGAGCGCGGCGACGGCGCACAGGACCAGGTAGACCGCGCACACGATCCAGGGCTCGGTGTTGCCGACGGTGGCGATGACGAGCAGGCCGATCAGCTGAACGGCCGGGACACCGATGTTCCCGCCGCCGGCGTTGAGTCCGAGGGCCCAGCCCTTCAGTCGCTGCGGGTAGAAGGCGTTGATGTTGGTCATCGACGACGCGAAGTTGCCGCCGCCGACACCGGCAAGTGCCGCGACCAGCATGAACGTCGTGTAGGAGTGACCCGGGTTCAGCATCAGGTACAGCGCCCCGATGGTGGGGATCAGCAGTACGAGGGCACTGAAGATGGTCCAGTTGCGGCCACCGAAACGGGCGGTGGCGACGGTGTAGGGGATGCGGAGGATCGCGCCGACGAGTGTGGGGACGGCGACCAGGAAGAACTTACCGGCGGCGTCGATGCCGTACACCTCGGTGGGCATGAACAGCACCATCACCGACCAGATCGACCAGACGGAGAAGCCGACGTGCTCGGCGATCACCGACCAGATCAGGTTGCGCTTGGCGACCTGCCTGCCGCCGGCCTCCCACGCCTCCACATCCTCGGCGTCCCACCGCTCGATGTTGTGCTTGCGCGCGAATTTGTCTCTGAGACTTTCCTTTTCGATGAAGGTCGTCATCGCCGTTCCTCCTCGGGTCCGTGTTGATCCCCAAGGTAGGAAACGGGTGTTGCTACGGTGCTGCCCGCGGTGACCGTCGCGTCAAGAGTTGCTCACCCCGGCCCCGGCCGCCCTGTGAGGTGTTACAGGAGGAACCGCACGAGGTCGGCGGTGTGCGCCAGGCCCGGGAAGGCGTCCTCGGTCGAGCGCGGGTGCAGCGCGTGCACGGCCAAACGGAAGATGACCGCGCGCAGCAGCATCTGCGGCCATTCCGGCAGATCCTCCCAGCGACCGATGAGCCCTTCGTCGGCACCGCCCCACGACAGTGCGTCGACGACGGCGACGGCGGCCGCCCACGAGGCCGGACGCCAGTAGGGGGTGATGTCGGTCAGCCCGGGTGCCGCGCGCCCGGCGAACAGGACGGTGCCGAACAGGTCGCCGTGGACGAGCTGGTCGGGCAGGTGCACGGGCTTGCGGAAGGTCGCGAGCTGGTTGATCAGGTCGAGACTCTTACGGCCGTCGGGGGTCACCGTCTCGGGCGCACCCGCCGCGCGGGCGCTGCGCAGGGGCACGGTTTCCCAGGCCGCGCGGTCGGCCGCGACGAAGACGTCGACGTCCTCCCAGGGTGCGACCGGAGGCTGCATGAGGAAACGGGGACGTTCGAGCTGCGCGGTGGCGGTGTGCAGCCGCAGCGACAGCGAGACCACTTCGTCGTGCCTGGGCTCGGACGTACCGACGATGTAGGTGTCGGCGCGCCATCCGGAGACCACGTAGCGACCGTCGGTGGACCGCACCGGACGGGCCAGCCGCACACCGTCGACGGTCAGGGTCTCCCGCACTTTGGCGGACCAGGCCGCGCGAGCATGATCGGCGACTCGGGACAGCACCACGTCTCCACACCGGAAACCGCCGTCCCAGTCGGGCCCGAGCGGGACCGGTTCGACGTCGCGGAGACCGAATGTGGAGCACACGTGCTGAGGCGGTTCGAGTGAGCTCACGCAGCTCAACCTACCGCCGCACACCGCTCGGATCGGGAAGGCACTCCGCTGTTTCAGGTCACAACGAGGTCACCGTCAGTAGACCGGTAGCGAGGGATCCACCTGCTGCGCCCACGCGATCACCCCGCCGTGCAGATGTGTCGCGTCCGAGAATCCGGCTCGCACAAGCACTTCGAGCGCCTCGGCCGATCGGATTCCCGTCTTGCAGTACAGCACGATCGGCGTGTTCTGCGGCAGGTCGGCGAGGACCTCACCGGAGAGGATGCGGTCCTTCGGCACGAGCCGGGCACCGTCGATACGGACGATCTCCCATTCGACAGGTTCGCGCACGTCGATCAGCGCGAGGTCGCGGCCCTCGTCGAGCATCCGGCGCAACTCGCTGGGGGTGACGGCCGAGCGAGCCGACGCGGCGGCATCGGGAACGATCCCGCAGAAGGCCTCGTAGTCGACGAGTTCGGTGACCGGCACCCGTCCCGGATCGCGACGCAGGGTCACCGTCCGGAACGACATCGCAAGCGCGTCGTAGATCATGAGGCGGCCGAGCAACGGCTCACCGATCCCCGTGATGAGCTTGATCGCCTCGGTCGCCATGACGGTGCCGATCGTGCCGGGCAGGACACCGAGTACCCCGCCCTCCGCGCAGGAGGGAACCATCCCCGGTGCCGGTGCCTCGGGGTAGAGGTCGCGGTAGTTCAGGCCGCGTCCGTCCGGGGCGTCCTCCCAGAACACCGATACCTGGCCTTCGAAACGGAAGATCGATCCCCACACGTAGGGCTTGCCCGAGAGGACCGCGGCGTCGTTGACGAGATAGCGGGTCGCGAAGTTGTCGGTGCCGTCGAGGATGAGGTCGTACTGCTCGAACAGCTGCACGGCATTGCTCGACTCCAGGCGCGTCTCGTGCAGGCGCACAGTCACACCGTCGTTGATCGCCAGGATGCTGTCGCGGGCACTGTCCGCCTTGGGCCGTCCGACGTCGGAGCGGCCGTGGATCACCTGGCGCTGCAGGTTGGACGTCTCCACGTCGTCGAACTCGACGATGCCGATCGTGCCGACCCCCGCCGCCGCGAGATACAGCAGGGCGGGCGAACCCAGGCCGCCGGCGCCGATACACAGCACCCGCGCGTTCTTCAGGCGACGCTGGCCGGTGACCCCGACATTCGGGATGATCAGGTGACGGCTGTACCGCGCGACCTCCTCGCGACCGAGCTCCGGGCCGGGTTCCACCAACGGCGGAAGGGATCGGCGCGTCGACGGTGTCGTTGCGGTCACGGGTTCTCCTGTCGCGATGCGTCCTGCGTCACCGTCCATGGTGCCATTCCCTGCTGCGACCCCCATTCCGCCCGTCGACCCCCACCTCGCCCGTCGACTCCGCCCGGCCCGTCGACCCCGACCGGCGCCTACGCCCGCGGGTACGGCCACGGGTTGAACCGGCACCGCGCCCCGTCGGCGGGGACCGTGCCGCCCGGGTCCAGGCGCGCGATGTCGTCGTTGGCGGTGCCGAAGGTCTGCTGCATCATGATCGGCGCGAGGCCGCCGTCGGTGGTGCAGGCATCGTGTTGCGCCAGGCCGATGGCGTGGCCGACCTCGTGGTTGACGACGTACTGGCGGTACGACCCGATGTCGCCCTGGAAGGCGACGGCCCCGCGCACCCACCGCGCTTCGTTGAGGAACACCCGCTCCATCGAGGGGTTGAAGCACGATCCCTCGAGCGGGATGTCGTAGCCGCATCCTTCGCGAATGGTCATCTGCGAAGTGAGGGAGATCCGGAAGTCCGGCTCGCCGGTGTCGATCCGGCGGAAGGCGACCGCCTCGTCGCCGATCCAGCTGCGCGGGTCGGCAAGGGTCCGGTCGACCATCGACGCGAAGGCCGCGTCGCCGCCGTAGCCGGTGGTGTCGATGCCCTCCTCGAGTTCCACCGTGTAGGTGAACACACGGGTCTGCCCCGCGCCGACCTGACCCGTGGTGCCGGGCACGACCCGCCACTCCCGCGCACCGACCTCCGTGAACGGGCCGCCCTCCGGCAGCGCACCGGACTCGAGCGACTCGGGGAAGGTTCCCTCGGGTTGCGGGGCCTCGACGATGATCTCGGTGACCTCGCTCGCGTCGGTCTGGTCGGCGGGCTCCTCCGCTCCGGCGCCACGCGCGGCGTCCCACAGCACGATCAGGGTCACGACGGCGAGGATCGGAACGGCGTAGGCGCGCCAGCCGTAGGTGGCGACGAACCTGCCCACGCGGGTCTGCTTGCGGACGTCCCGTTCGGGTCGCGGTCGGCGCGGCGGCCGGTCCGGCCGTCCCACCGGGTCCCACACGGCACGCAGGGGCTGGTGCGACCGGCGACCCACCTCGGGTCGTTCCGTTCCTCGCGACCGGGACGAACCGGGCAGCGTCGGGGAAGGATCTGTCGGCGAGGAGCCCTGCGGGCCCCTGCTCTCGCGCACTCCTCCACGCTCGATCACGGATGTCAGGATGTCATATCGAGACCATTTCGATATCCGAAGCGCCGAACCTGCGCCCCCATTCGTGCACCGGGAACGGATACTGGGCGGTAGGCCGATCCGTTCGACACGCGACTTCACCTGTAACGTGCAGAGACGAGGAGCGCCGAGGTGGTACAGGCCACGTTCGGAAGTAGTGCAGATTGGGAGTAAGCATGACCGACGTCACCGAACGAGCATCCGGCCGGGGTTCCAACGGCAAACGGGGCGCCCGGATGCCGCGTGACGAGCGTCGTGCCCAGTTGCTCGAGGCTGCCAGCGAGGTATTCGTCACACGCGGTTACCACTCGGCCGGCATGGACGAGATCGCCGAGTGTGCCGGAGTGAGCAAGCCCGTCCTGTACCAGCACTTCCCCGGCAAGCTCGAACTGTATTGCGCCGTGCTCCAGAACTACGTGGACACCCTCATCAACGGCGTACGCCAGGCCCTGCGGTCCACCACCGACAACCGTCAGCGCGTGCGCGCCGCAGTGCAGGCCTTCTTCGATTTCGTCGACAACGACAGCCAGGGATTCCGGCTCGTCTTCGAATCCGATCTGATGGGCGAACCGCAGGTGTCGCGGCGAGTGGAGCAGGCCACCGAGGCGTGCGTCGACGCCGTCTTCGACCTCGTCAGCCACGACTCCGGTCTCGATCCGTACCGGGCCCGCATCCTCGCGGTCGGCCTGGTGGGAACGAGCCAGTTCACCGCACGCTACTGGCTCGACGCCGCACGTCCGATCCCCAAGGAGGACGCCGTGGACACCACGGTCGCGCTGGCCTGGGGCGGTCTGAAGCACGTGCCGCTGCAGCCGGAACTCCGTCGTCGCTGACGACATATGAGCACCGTCGTCGCTGACGACACATACCGAGAACGACGAACGGGCCGGGCGACATGCCCCGGCCCGTTCTCGTCGGTCGCTCTCAGTTGGCGGCGAAGCCGACCTTGCCCAGCGTGGCAGGACCGATGTCCACGTAGCTGATCTTGGCGGCCTGCACGAGAACCTTGCGGCCCTTCTCGTCGACAAGGGCGAGCACCCCGTCGTCGGCGCCGTTCAACGCGGCCCGGACGAGCTTCTCCACCTCGTCGGGCGTCTGGTCGCTGACGACGACAACTTCGCGCGGGCTGTCCGCGACGCCGATCTTGACCTCCACGGTGGACCTCCGATTCTCATGCATTGAAACCGAGCTGGTACTGCTATCAGCCCCAGGCTAATGCAGTCCGAGCACCGACATCCGCTCGGTGTGCTCGACCTGCATGCGATCGAACAGCGCGGCGATGTTCGCCAGGTCACCGGACGCGAGAATCACCAGCTCGGCGAGTTTCTCGTTCTGCGCGAGGACGTACTGCGCCTGGGTGATGGCCTCGCCGAGCAGCCGGCGTCCCCACAGCATCAGGCGGTCCTTCTGCAGCGGGCTGCGCTCGACGACCTCACGGACCTCATGCACCACGAACTCCGAGTGGCCGGTCTCGGCGAGGACCTCTCGGACCACCGTGGACACCTCGGGAGCAAGCATGTCGGCGATCTCACAGTAGAAATCTGCGGCGATCCTGTCACCGACGTATGCCTTCACGAGAACCTCGAGCCACGTCGACGGAGTGGTCGAGGCGTGGTAGGCGTCGAGGGCTTTGCGGTAGGGCTCCATCGCCGCGTAGATCTCCACACCACGATCGGTGAGCGCGGTGTGGAGCGTCTCGAAATGGCTCATCTCCGCAGCTGCCATGCTTGCGAGGGCGACCCGCCCGCGCAGGGACGGGGAGAACCGTGCGTCCTCGGCGAGCCGGTAGAACGCCGAGATCTCGCCGTACGCGAGCAACGCGAAGAGCTCTGCGACACCGGGGTGATCGGCGGGGACTGCGGGTCCGCCCGGCGTCGTGCCGGACTCGGAGGTGGACTGCGGCGTATCGGCTCCCATGACGACGAAGCGTAGTACTACCTCGTGGAATGCGCCGGAACCGGTACAATGGATCGGGAAGCCCGCGCTTCGAGCCGCCGACCGTGGCCCGCGAGCTTCCCAGATAATGTGCGCGCACCCGAACTGCGGATCGCTGCCGCGCTTCGCCGAGCCTGGTGGAAACCGCTCGCGCTGAGGTGCAGGCCGGTCGCCTTTCCCCCTCGTGCGTGCGTGCCGAGACCAGGAAGGCCGGACCCCTGAGCAAGATCACCATCGACCACGAAGACGACGCGAGCGAAACGACCGTCTCCGCACAACTCGACTCCACCCACGTACCCCCCACCTTCGGCGAACTCGGTGTCCGCGACGAGATCGTCCGCGCCCTCGCCGAGGTCGGCATCGAACGCACCTTCGCGATCCAGGAACTCACCCTGCCGCTGGCCCTCGCCGGCGACGACCTCATCGGGCAGGCCCGTACGGGTATGGGCAAGACCTTCGGCTTCGGCGTTCCGCTCCTGCATCGCATCGCCACCGAGGGCTCCGGCACGACCACCCTCGACGGCACTCCCCGTGCACTCGTGATCGTCCCGACCCGCGAGCTGTGCATCCAGGTCACCAACGACCTCGTGAACGCTTCCAAGTACCTGCCCGGCAGCCGCAAGTCGGGCCTCGAGGTCCTGTCGATCTACGGTGGGCGCCCCTACGAGCAGCAGATCGACGAACTGAAGAAGGGTGTCGACGTCGTCGTCGGTACTCCCGGCCGTCTGCTCGATCTCGCCAACCAGGGCCATCTGATCCTGGGCAAGATCGGCGTGCTCGTCATGGACGAAGCCGACGAGATGCTCGACCTCGGCTTCCTGCCCGACATCGAGCGCATCCTCACGATGGTCCCCGACCGTCGTCAGACGATGCTGTTCTCGGCCACCATGCCCGGCCCGATCATCACCCTCGCCCGCACGTTCCTGAACCGCCCGACGCACATCCGGGCCGAGGAGGCCGAATCGTCGGCCGTGCACGAGCGCACCCAGCAGTTCATCTACCGGGCGCATGCACTCGACAAGGCCGAACTCGTCGCCCGCGTACTGCAGGCCGAGGGTCGCGGCGCCACCATGGTCTTCACCCGCACCAAGCGCACGGCGCAGAAGGTGGCCGACGACCTCGTCGAGCGCGGTTTCGCGTGCGGCGCGGTGCACGGCGACCTCGGTCAGATCGCGCGTGAGAAGGCACTCGACAAGTTCCGCAGCGGCAAGATCGACGTGCTCGTCGCCACGGACGTCGCCGCCCGCGGCATCGACATCGACGACGTCACCCACGTCATCAACTATCAGTGCCCCGAGGACGAGAAGACCTACGTCCACCGCATCGGCCGTACCGGTCGCGCCGGACGCACCGGTATCGCGATCACCCTCGTCGACTGGGACGACGTGCCGCGCTGGCAGCTCATCGACAAGGCTCTCGATCTCGGTATCCCGGATCCGATCGAAACCTACTCGAGCTCCCCGCACCTGTTCGAGGAGCTGAACATCCCGTCCGACGCCACCGGACGCGTCCGCAAGGCCGCTCCCGCCGCCTCGGAGAACGGTGAGAAGCGCGAGCGCGTCGAGCGCGAGGGCGGATCCCGCCCGAAGCGCAACCGGGTCCGCCGTCGTACCGTCCGCGGAAAGTCTGCCGACGGCTCCGCAACGGATGTGGCCGCAACCGGTTCGGACGACTCGGTGAATGCCGAGAACGAGCCTGCCGCAGCGGAGACGGGTGAGGACACCGGGGCGGCCGCTCCGGCACGTCGTCGCCGTCGTCGCCGTCGCACCCGCTCGGGCGAGGGCCCGGCCGGTCGCGCAGAGCAGCAGGACACGTCGAACGTGGAAGCGGTCTCGACGTCGTCTGCCCGATAACCACGTGCTCGCGCCCGAGCGCCGCACCCGCACCGACCTTCTCGTCGCAGCCGCACTCGTCGTCACCGCTCTGGTGGCGGCGAGTGTCGTCTGGCTGAACTCGGATGCGCGGGGCACCACGTCGACCACCTGGGACGGCCCTGTCCCCACTCTCGCTGCCGCGCAATCTCTTCCGCGCACGCTCGCCGAACTGTGGCGTGCTCCGAGTACGGCGACGACCGCACCGGTGGTGTCCGGCGGCACGGTCGCCACGGCAGACGGTGGTGCGGTGGTCGGCCGCGACCCGCAATCCGGCGAGGAACGCTGGCGGTACGACCGCGACCGGGCGTTGTGCGCGGTCACCGAGGCCTGGGGCGACGTGGTCTCGGTCTATCGCGGCCCGCGGGGATGCGGTCAGGTCACCGCGCTCGACTCGGGCAGTGGCTCTCGGGGCGCGCAACGGTCGAGCGACGCCGACGATCCGATCCGGGTCGTCGGCGCCGGTTCGCACCTGATCGCCTTCGGCGAGTCACGTCTTGAGATGTGGCGCTCCGATCTGGTGCGCACGGTCGAGTACGGGCGCGTCGACGCACCGGTGAACCCGAACGCGCAGCCACGATCGGGTTGCGAACTGCGCTCGGCGGATTCGGGCGCCGAAGTGCTGGCCGTGCTCGAGCAGTGCGCGAACGAGCCGACCAATCGGCTCACCCTTCTCGATCCCACCCCCGACGACAGCGCCAAGCCCGAGGAGTTCGCGTCGTCTGTGCTGCCGGAAGCGGGCGGGGACTCCCGCATCGTCGCGGTGGTCGGCGACCGCACGGCGGTCTACCTGGCCCCGGACGACAACGACGGGCCGCGCATCGAGGTCTTCGACAGCGAGGGCGTCCTCCTCGACACGCACGCCCTGTCGCGTCCTGCCGGCGAATCGGACGACCCCGCCCTCGAGCGCGGCGGCGTGCTCGTGTGGTGGACGGGCCGCGACACCGTCGCATTGTCCACCACCGATTTCGCCCCGCAGTGGACCGTCGAGGACACTCTCGGCAACGGCGACATCATGGCCGGTTCGCTGCTCCTTCCCGTCGAGGACGCCCTCGTGGGAGTCGACTCACGGACCGGTGAACCCGGCCCGCGCATCGACGTCGAGCGCGGGACGGTCTCCACGGTGAACGTCGCCGTCGCGGGGAATGTCGTGGTCGAGCAACGCGGCGATGAGCTCGTGGCACTGCGCTGATGGCGAGCCGTCCCGGTCGGTGCTGAAAGCGAGCCGTCCCGGTCGGTGCTGAAAGCGAGCCGTCCCGGTCGGTGCTGAAAGCGAGCCGTCCCGGTCGGTGCTGAAAGCGAGCCGTCCCGGTCGGTGCTGACGTCTCAGTCCGCGACGGCGGTCTCGAAAGTCTCGAGTTCCGCCTCCCCCGACCAGTAGCGCAGCAGGTTCTCGGAGAGCGCCCGGTACGCCTCGGCGCCCTTGTTCTTGCGTCCCGCCAGCACCGTCGCGCCCGAGGCGGAAGCCTCCGCGAAGCGGACCGTGCGGGGTACGGGCGGGGCCAGCACCGGCAGGTCGTACCGGTCGGAGACATCGGCGAGCACGTCGCGACTGTGCGTGGTCCGCGAGTCGTACAGGGTCGGCAGCGCGCCGAGCAGTTCGAGATCCGGATTGGTGATCTGTTTCACCTCGTTCACCGTGCGCAGGAGCTGCCCGACTCCCCTGTGCGCGAGCGTTTCGCACTGCAGCGGAACGAGCACGGACCGCGCCGCGGTCAGCCCGTTGAGGGTGAGGACGCCCAGAGAGGGCGGGCAGTCGATGACGACGACGTCGTAGTCGTCCTCCACCGACGCCAGCGCCCGCTTCAGGGTGTATTCACGCCCCGGCTTCATGAGCAGCATCGCCTCCGCACCCGCGAGGTCGATGGTCGCCGGCAGCAGCGACATCCCCTCCGCTGTCCCGAGCAGAACGTCCTTCGTCTCGACACCGCCCACGAGCACCTCGTGCACGGATTGTTCGAGCTTGTCGGGGTTGTGCCCGAGAGAGAAGGTCAGGCACCCCTGGGGATCGAGATCGACGACGAGCACCCGCCGGCCCAGCGCCGACAGCGCGGCCCCCAACGACGCGACGGTGGTCGTCTTGGCGACGCCACCCTTCTGATTTGCCACTGCAAGTACCGTTGCCACGACCCCGATCCTCGCGCACTCGGCGGCGCAGCGCGAGGTGAATCCGCCCACGAGACCGCAGGAGGCAGCCCGCCGTGATCCGCAGAGCCACACCCGAGGACGTCCCCACGATCACCGGGCTGATCTACGACCTCGCCGAATACGAGAAGGCCCGGCACGAGTGCACCGTGGTGCCCGAGCAGATCCACGAGGCTCTTTTCGGGCCGCAGCCCTCGGTGTACGCGCACGTCGCAGAGGAATCCGGAGAGGACGGCACCGAAGGCCGGGTCGTCGGGGTGGCGTTGTGGTTCCGGAACTTCTCCACGTGGGACGGCGTGCACGGGATCTACCTCGAAGATCTGTTCGTCCGTCCCGAACACCGCGGCAAGGGACACGGACGGGCACTGCTCGCGGCGCTCGCCCACGAATGCGTGGAGCGCGGTTACACCCGCCTGAGTTGGTCGGTGTTGGACTGGAACGAGCCGTCCATCGGTTTCTACCGATCCCTCGGTGCCGTCGCGCAGGACGAGTGGACGACCTTCAGGCTCAGCGGCCCCGCCCTGCAAGCGCTCGGCAGCTGAGCCGGATCACTCGTCGACGTCGGGCGCGTACTCGTGCGCGAGCCACCGCGACGTGGGCGGGCTGAACAGCAGCACGAGCGTGGGGACCACGACGAGCGCCAGCACAGTGCCGATGACCGGCTGGTGGGAGTCCGTCAGCAGCGACCACACCACGGGCAGCAACAACAGCTGCGCGAGTATCGCCACGGCACGTCCCCAGCGCACACCGCGCACGAGCGCGATCCCGCCGGCCAGGACCCCGCCGAACAGGATGAACAGCCACAGCGCGAAGCCGTAGCCATTGGTGACCGACTGATCGTGTTCGCCCGAGGCGGCGCGGATGATCGAGTACACCGCGAATCCCATCGCGACGACGCCCTCGAGGACGACGAGCCAACCGGCGGCACGCACGGTCGACGGAACGCTGCTGCGAGGTGTTTCGAGAGGCACCCGTCCAGCGTAGTGGACCCGCCGGGCACCACTTAGGCTGATGTTCCGTGCGCGCCCTGCTGATCGTGAACCCGAATGCGACGACGACCACCCCGGCCGGTCGCGACCGCCTCGCTCACGCCCTGAGAGGCCGGCTCGCGCTGACCGTCGCGCACACGACCCACCGCGGGCACGCCGCAGAACTGGCGCGTTCGGCGCACGCCGACGGGATGGACGTCGTCGTCGCGCACGGTGGCGACGGCACCGTCAACGAGATCGTCAACGGCCTCCTCGGCCCCTCCCCCGACCGAGGCGCCGATCCGACCCTGCCGCGACTCGCGGTGGTGCCCGGCGGCTCGGCGAACGTGTTCGCGCGATCCCTGGGACTGTCCGCCGATCCACTCGAGGCCACCGAGCAGGTACTCGAGTCGTTGCAGGAGGGCAGGACCAGCCGGATCGGCCTCGGCCACTGCGACGGGCGGTGGTTCACCTTCAACGCGGGCCTCGGTCTCGACGCCCAGGTGTGCGAGGCCATAGACCTGAGCCGCGCCGAGGGCAAGAAGGTGACGACGGCGCGTTACGTGCGGCACGCGGTGGCCCGGTTCTTCGCGTCGAAGCGGGCCGAGCCGGCGCTCACGCTCGAGATGCCCGGATCCGAACCTGTTTCGGGGGTGCACTATGCGTTCGTGTCGAACTCGAGTCCGTGGACCTATCTCGAGTCCCGGCCGGTGCACACGAATCCCGGCACCTCGTTCGACACCGGTTTGGGTGTGTTTGCTATGACGACGACCCGGGTACTTCCGAGCCTGCGGGTGGTGAGACAACTTCTGGCCGCCCGCGGCGAGCCGGCGTCGCCGCATCTGGTGCGTGCGGACGATGTCGCGCGCGTGCGCGCCCGGGCCTCGCGCCCGATCGGACTTCAGGTCGACGGCGACTATCTCGGACTCCGGACCGAGGTCGAGTTCGTGTCCGTGGCGTCGATCCTCGATGTCGTCGCGCCCCGCTGACGATCCCCCCAGCGGGACAGCGACAGAAAGAGAAGCACGAATTCTGTGATTGCCACTACCTTCTCGGCCCGAGGGGAGTAGAAAGAGGGATTGGCGAACTCGTAGCCCACACCAGCGTGAGCTTCCCCACGATCGTGGTCGATTCTATTGACTCCACGCTCGTTCGTGAAAGCATTCACAAGTAACCGCGCGGAAACACTCCGTGCCACAGGCGTGAACACGCATTGACCAATCAGCCGGTGCACACGCACCATCGAAGGAGAGTAGAAGCATGGACTGGCGCCACAAGGCCATCTGCCGCGACGAGGATCCGGAACTGTTCTTCCCCGTGGGAAACAGCGGCCCGGCTCTCGCGCAGATCGCGGATGCCAAGCTCGTGTGCAACCGTTGCCCCGTCACCGCCGAATGCCTCTCCTGGGCGCTCGAATCCGGCCAGGATGCCGGCGTCTGGGGCGGTATGAGCGAGGACGAGCGCCGCGCCCTCAAGCGTCGCAACGCCCGCACCCGCGCTCGTACGGCGGTCTGAGCAACTCCGATAGACGTTCGAAGGCCCGGCTCCCCTACGGGGGAGGCCGGGCCTTCTTACGTGCACGGTCGTATGGACGATCAGGCGACCGGCACCTTGCCCAGCGGTAGTTGCAGGCGTGCATCGGTCCCGCCGACCTCGTTGGACGTCAACTCCAACGATCCGCCGAGCTCGGCAGCCACGAGGGTCCGGACGATCTGCAGACCGAGCCGGTTCGACGCCTCTAGGCTGAACCCCTCGGGAAGACCCTTCCCCTCGTCGCGGACCACGACGTCGAGCATGCGGGCCGAACGCTGGGCATTGACGGTGACCGTGCCGTTCACGCCCGGATCGAAGGCGTGCTCGACGGCGTTCTGGACGAGTTCGGTCAGCACCATGACCAGAGGCGTGGCGCGATCCGCGGGGAACACGCCGAGATTCCCCTCCCGCACCACCCGGATCTGGCTGCCGACCGTCGACACGTCGACGACGATGGGGATCAGCTGGTCGAACACACCGTCGAGATCGACCTCCTCGTCCACTGACATCGACAGCGCCTCATGGACCAGGGCGATGGATGTCACGCGACGGACCGCCTCCCCCAGGGCCTGCTGGGCTTCCGCGTTCCCGGTTCGGCGCGCCTGCAGTCGCAGCAGCGCGGCGACCGTCTGCAGGTTGTTCTTGACACGGTGGTGGATCTCGCGGATGGTCGCGTCCTTGCTCAGCAGTGCCCGGTCGCGTCGCTTGACCTCGGTGACGTCGCGGACGATCACCGCGGCGCCCCGGATCTTCCCTCCCGGGTTCAGGACCAACGCACGGATCAGAACGGTGGCCCCGAGTGCCTCGATCTCCATGCGCTGCCCCAGACGGCCCTCCACGGCCCCGCGGAGGTAGTCGGTGACGTCGCGACTCTCGAAGGGGTCGGTGACCAGTGCGCGGGTCGTCTCGACGAGATCCTGACCGATCAGGTCGGAGTTCAGACCCATCCGGTGATAGGCCGACAGCGCGTTGGGGCTCGCGTAGACGACCTTGCCCTTCCGGTCGAGCCGGATGAATCCGTCGCCCGCACGCGGACTCGACTTGGTGTCCGAGCGCGCCTCGGGCGTCGGGAAAGTGCCCTCGCTGATCATCCGGTAGAGGTCGTCGGCGCATTCGAGATAGGCCGTCTCGAGCGCGCTGGCCGACCGCCGCGACACGCGGGCGGCGTCGCGGCTGAGCACCGCGACGACCCGACCGTCCCAGCGCACCGGCACGGCCTGACGGATGTTGATCCCGGCGCCCGGGGCCGACTTGACGTCGACGATCTCTCCGGTTTCGAAAGCCTTACGGACGTAAGGATGTTCGTTGTCGGAGACGAGCGTGCCGACGGCGTCCTCGGGGATCACCGTCGAGGCGGTGGTGGGTCGGCACTGTGCGACGCACACGATTCCGGACGGCGCCGCGTCGACCCACAGGAGGACGTCGGCGAACGACAGGTCGGCGAGCAACTGCCACTCGCCCACGACACGTTGGAGGTGATCGACGGCCGCGCCCGGAAGATCCGTGTACCTCGCGAGCAACGAACTGAGTGTGGACACGGGAACCGCTTTCGTACTCAGGAGATACCCGCCGTCAGGAGATCACGGCGATGAGGTCGCCCTGCTGGATGACATCCCCGACCGAGACTCCGACGGAGGTCACGGTGCCCGCCGACTCGGCGAGCACGGGAATCTCCATCTTCATCGACTCGAGGATCACCAGCGTGTCGCCCTCGGCCACCACGTCACCCTCTCGCACGACGACCTCGAACACGGTCGATACCATCTCCGCGCGTACGTCTTCCGCCATCGAACACCTCGTTTCACGCTCCGGCGGCGGACCTGCCGACAGGACCACTCGACCGCACGTGAAACACTGTAATGAACGAGAAAGGAGATCCCACCATGGGTAAGCGAGGTCGCAAGAAGCGCAGCCGCAAGGGTAACGCCGCCAACCACGGCAAGCGTCCCAACGCCTGAGACGCGGACAGGGGCCGGAAAGCAGCAGCTTTCCGGCCCCTGTCACGTTCGGGGGTCTCGCCTACGACTCGGTACGAGTGGAACTCGCCTGCGACTCGGTACGAGTGAACTCGCCTACGACTCGGTACGAGTGAACTCGCCTACGACTCGGTACGAGTGAACTCGCCTACGACTCGGTACGAGTGAACCCGCCTACGACTCGGCGCTGTCCGTCTCGGTGATCACCACGGTGCGGCGGATCTGCAGCATGAGCCGCTCCCGCAGGCCCTCGGGTGCGTGTTCCCCGCCGCACTTGCGGCTGAGCAGCGATTTGATCTTCTCCTCGATCCCGTAGGCCTCGAGGCAGGTGCCGCACTCGTCGAGGTGCCGCTGCAGCTTCTCGCGGGAACCGGCGTCGCATTCGGAGTCGAGAAGCAGGTAGACGTCCGCGATGACCGCCGAGCAGTCGAGTCGATCGAAGTCGGGTTCGCTCACTGCGGTGCTCCCTTTCCGCTCTCGGGCTGATCCGATGTTCCGGTTGTGGCGTCCACGGCCTTCTCCCGCATGAAACCGCGATCGCGCGCCACGTCGGCCAACAGACCCCGCAGCTGCTTGCGACCCCGGTGCAGTCTCGACATCACGGTGCCGATCGGCGTCCCCATGATCTCGGCGATCTCCTTGTAGGGGAACCCTTCGACGTCGGCGTAGTAGACGGCCATGCGGAACTCCTCGGGAAGCTCCTGCAACGCCGCCTTGATGTCGTCGTCGGGAAGCGCGTCGAGTGCCTCGACCTCCGCGGACCGCAGACCGGTCGACGAATGCTCGGCCGTGGCGGCGAGCTGCCAGTCGGTGATCTCGTCGGTCGGGTACTGCGCGGGTTGCCGCTGACGCTTCCGGTACGAGTTGATGTAGGTGTTGGTGAGGATCCGGTACAGCCAGGCCTTGAGGTTGGTGCCCTCGCGGAACGACCGGAAGGCGGAGAACGCCTTGATGTAGGTCTCCTGTACGAGGTCCTCGGCGTCAGAGGGATTGCGGGCCATCCGCAGCGCAGCGCCGTAGAGCTGATCGAGCAGGGGAAGCGCGTCCCGCTCGAACCGCTCGGTCAGTTCTTCCACAGACTCCTCGATCACACCGATCCCTTCATCGACGCCTGTCGAGAAGGCTACCGGTCCGACGGCGTCCGGATCGGGGGGACGTCCGATGGCGTCCGGTCGAGGCGGGCACAGCACTGCCACGAATTCTCCGATCGTCGGGTCTCGGGTGGCCGGTGGATCCACCCGTCGGTGTGCAACGCCGTGCCCACCGCGCTTGTTCCCCACCTCCGGTTCTCTAGAGTGATCGGATGGCCTCGACATCCACTCCCGCGACGGTGTTGTTGAAGCGCGAGAAGGTCGCGCACCGGGTCCACGAATACGCACATGACCCGAGGTCGTCGTCCTTCGGCGCCGAAGCCGTCGAGGAACTCGGCACACACCTCGGGGTTTCCGCCGAACAGATCTTCAAGACGCTGGTGGTGTCGCTGTCCGACGGCACGCTCGCCGTCGCGGTGATCCCGGTCCCGGCGACGCTGTCGCTCAAGGCCGCAGCCGGGGCGCTGGGCGGCGGCAAGGCCGTGATGGCCGATCACACCGCCGCCGAACGCGCGACCGGGTACGTCGTCGGCGGCATCTCCCCGCTCGGGCAGCGCAAGCGTCTGCGCACCGTGATCGACGTCTCCGCCGAGCAGTGGGACCGGGTGCTGTGCAGCGCGGGTCGGCGAGGGCTCGAGATCGAACTGGATCCGCACGATCTGATCCGGCTGACCGGCGCCGTCGTGGCACCGATCACGGCCGGTCCGTAGGGCCCGTCCGCTCCGTCAGCGCCTACAACAGCACCATCTGATCGCCGGCGCCGTCGTCGGGTTGCAGCAGTTCGGGGCCGTTGTTGCGGATGCTGTTGACCTTCGCGGACACGCGGCGGATCTCGATCGCCGAGATCGCGTCGACGCTCGGCACGATCAGATCCGGATGGCCGAGACTGTCGGGGTCGAGCCACGCATCCCACCGCTCCGGCGGGAGGATCAGCGGCATCCGTTCGTGCACGTTGCCGAGTTGCTCGACCGACTGCGCGGTGAGGATCGTCGTGCTCGACAGCGGCGGTGCCTTCGGGTTCCGCGGGTCGCGCCACTCCGCCCACACCCCGGCCATGCAGATCCGCGAGCCGTCGGCCGGCGCCATGAAGTACGGCACCTTGCGAGGCTTGCCGTCCGGCGCGGGTTCGACCTGCCATTCGTACCAGCCGTCCATCGGGACGAGGCACCGCTTGTAGCGCAGCGACCGCGCGAAGCTCGGCTTGGTGGCGACCGACTCGGATCTCGCGTTGATCAGTGGTGCGCTTCCGCCCACCTCTTCGGCGAAGTGCGGCACGAGTCCCCAGCGCATGCGGCGGATACGGCGGCGGACGGGACCGTCGGGATCTTCCCCGTCGTGCCGGGCGACAACGGTGAGCACCTCGGTCGTCGGCGCGACGTTGTAGTCGGGCCCCCGCCCGTCCCGGCTGCTGTCGTCGCCGGTCTCGTCGAGCGCGTCGAGTTCGACGGCGAGCGTCGCCGGGTCGGCGGTGGAGACATACCTTCCGCACATGCCGTCGAGTGTGGCATCGCCGGGTGACGGAACCGACACCGGCGCGCACCGGGTGGGCGAGGGTGCCCGCACCGGTCCGGATGGGCGAAGATGGTCGGGTGAGTCTGTGGAGAGCACCCCGCGCCGTGTCCCCGGTTCGAGCGTCGGTGACGCTGCCGGGATCGAAGTCGATCACCAACCGTGCCCTGATCCTGGCCGCACTCGCCGACGGGCCGTCCACCCTGACCGGCGCGCTGCGCAGCCGCGACACCGACCTGATGATCGGGGCCCTGCGCACGCTCGGCACGACCGTCACCGAGCGCGACGGCGGCACCACCCTCGACGTGACCCCCGGCCCCCTGCGCGGAGGCGAGGTCGCCTGCGGACTGGCCGGCACCGTCATGCGGTTCGTACCGCCGCTGGCCGCACTGGCCGACGGCGACGTGCGGTTCGACGGCGACGAACAGGCCCGCGTCCGCCCGATGAGCACCGTGCTCGACGCCCTGCGCGCCCTCGGCGCCGACATCGACGGCGACCGGCTGCCCTTCACCGTGCACGGCCGCGGTGCGGTGCGCGGCGGTTCCGTGACCATCGACGCTTCCGCGTCCTCGCAGTTCGTCTCGGGTCTGCTGCTGTCCGGGGCCGCCTTCGACGAGGGCGTGGTGGTCCGCCACGCCGGTGAACCGGTGCCGTCGATGCCGCACATCGAGATGACGGTCGAGATGCTCCGAACGGCCGGGGTCCCCGTCGACACCTCCGAGACCGACACCTGGCGGGTGCCCCCGACGACGATCAAGGCCGTCGACGTCACCGTCGAGCCCGACCTGTCGAACGCCACGCCCTTCCTCGCGGCCGCGGCGGTCACCGGTGGTGTCGTCTCGGTGCCCCTGTGGCCCGAGTCGACCACCCAGGCCGGCGACGCGATCCGCGGCATCCTCGAGCAGATGGGCGCCGAGGTGACGTGGGCCGACGGGACGCTGACCGTGCGCGGCCCGGGCGAATTGCGAGGCATCGACGTGGACCTGCACGACGTCGGCGAGCTGGCGCCGACCGTCGCGGCCCTCGCCGCGGTCGCCGCCTCGCCCTCCGACCTGCGCGGTATCGCGCACCTGCGCGGTCACGAGACCGACCGGCTGGCGGCGCTCGCCACCGAGATCGGTCGTCTCGGGGGTTCGATCACCGAGACCGAGGACGGTCTGCACATCGAGCCGACGCCGCTGCACGGTGGTATCTGGCACTCCTACGCCGACCACCGGATGGCCACGGCCGGTGCGATCCTCGGGCTCGTCGTCGACGGGATCGAGGTCGAGGACATCGGCACCACTGCCAAGACGCTCCCCGATTTCGAAGGCCTGTGGGAGTCGCTGCTGACGGGGAGCGACTCCTGAGGCGGCGGGAGTACGACGAGTCCGACGTCCGGGTCCGCCCCGGGCGCGGCTCGCGGCCGCGCACGAAGGACCGCCCGGCCCACCGCAATGCCGAGGAGGGCATGGTCGTCTCCGTCGACCGCGGGCGGTGGGGTGTCGCGCTCGGCGGTGATCCCGACCGGATCGTGACGACGATGCGGGCACGCGAGCTCGGCCGGACCCCGATCGTGGTGGGCGATCAGGTGGGTGTCGTCGGCGATCTCTCCGGTCGCCCCGACACGCTCGCGCGCATCGTGCGGGTCGAGGACCGCAGCACCGTCCTGCGGCGCACGGCCGACGACACCGATCCGTTCGAGCGCATCGTCGTCGCCAATGCCGAACAGCTGCTCATCGTGGTCGCGCTCGCCGATCCCCCACCACGGACCGGACTCGTCGAACGCGCACTCGTCGCGGCCTATGCCGGCGGTCTCGCTCCCCTGCTGGGACTGACCAAGAGCGACCTCGCCGATCCCGACGAGTTCGCCGCGCACTTCGCGGATCTCGACATCCCGGTACTGCTCGTCGGTCAGGACGACGATCTCACCGCCCTGCACGAGCGGATCGACGGTCGCGTGACCGCCCTGATCGGGCACTCGGGGGTCGGCAAGTCGACACTGGTGAACAGGCTCGTCCCCGACGCCGACCGCGCCACCGGCGAGGTCTCCGGGGTGGGCAAGGGACGTCACACCTCCACCCAGTCGGTGGCCCTGCATCTGCCCGAGGGCGGGTGGGTGGTCGACACCCCGGGCATCCGGTCGTTCGGGCTCGCGCACATCGGGCCCGACGACGTCGTCGCGGCGTTCGGGGACCTGGCCGAAGCGGTCGAGGACTGCCCGCGCGGGTGCACGCATCTCGGCCCGCCCGCCGATCCCGAATGTGCCTTCGACTCGTTGGAGGGCAAGTCGCACAACCGGGCGATGGCCGTGCGCGAACTGCTCACGGCGCTCGCGTCCAACGACCCCTGGTGAACCGACGAACCCCGGCCGAACGCACGAACCCCGGCACCTGTAGGTGCCGGGGTTCGTGCTCGTTCTCGTGACCGTCAGCGCATGCCGAGCGCGCGGCGGACGAATCCGCGCTTGCGTGTCTTCTCGATGGTGGTGGCCAGACCCACGCGGCGGCCGGTGGCCGGATCGATCTCCGGCGCTCCGCCGAAGCCCCGCTCGGAAGCGGTCTCCGGGGCGGCGTCGCGGTCGTCCTTGAGGTACTTGTCGGGCAGCGACAGCTTGGCGATGGTGCGCCAGGACTTCCAGTACTGCACCGCGAGCGGGCCGGTGGTGTACGGCAGGTCGTACTTCTCGCACAGCTCACGCACGCGCACCGCGATCTCCGCGTACCGGTTGGACGGCAGGTCGGGGTAGATGTGGTGCTCGATCTGGTAGCTCAGGTTGCCGGTCATGAAGTCCATGACCTTACCGCCGGAGATGTTCGCGGAGCCGAGCATCTGACGCAGGTACCACTCGGCACGCGTCTCGGTCTCGATGTCCTGCTTCGTGAACTTCTCCGCACCGTCCGGGAAGTGACCGCAGAAGATCACCGCGTTGGTCCAGATGTTGCGCACGAAGTTGGCCGTGGCGTTGGCCCTCATCGTGGACTTCCACGACTTGCCGGTGAGCGCCGGATAGATCACGTAGTCCTTGAGGTGCTGTTTGCCGAGCTTGGCAAGCACCTCCTTGCCGCGTGCCTTGGTGAGCTCGCGGTCGTCGCGCCCCTGGATGACCTTGCCGAGCTCGAGCAGCTGGATGGCGATGCCGTACTGGAACAGCGCTGCGAGGATGGCGTTGTACGCGACGTTGCCGAGGTAGAACGGCTTCCATCGCTGGTCGCGGGTGACGCGCAGCAGGCCGTATCCCACATCGTCGTCCATGCCGAGGATGTTGGTGTACTTGTGATGCAGGTAGTTGTGGGTGATCTTCCAGTGCGCCGACGGGTCGACGTTGTCCCACTCCCAGTTGGCCGAGTGCACCTCGGGGTCGTTCATCCAGTCCCACTGCCCGTGCATCACATTGTGCCCGAGTTCCATGTTCTCGATGATCTTCGACAGGGAGAGCATGCCCGTGCCCAGCAGCCACAGCGGACGCTTGTTCGAGCCGAGCAGCACGAGGCGCCCGCCGATCTCGAGGCCGCGCTGCAGCCGGATCGTGTTGCGGACGTACCGAGCGTCGCGCTCACCGCGGGACTCCTCGATATCGTGCCGGATGGCGTCGAGTTCGCGGCCGATGGCCTCGACGTCCGCCTCCGTCAGGTGCGCGTACTCCTTGACATCCGATATCGCCATGCGGGCTACTCTACCGTAGGTTACGGTCCCGTAGGTTAGGCGGATTCGGAGCTGTGGCGCGAATCACAGAGTGACGGAAGGTCGCCGGTGACCCGATTCATCAGGCGACGACGACGTTCTGCTACCGCATGCTCGGCATGGACCCGCAGCGCCGTGAGCAGACCCCGGTGACGTCCGGTGGACGCCTCGGTGACCACCGCGGGCGCCTCCGGGCGCCACCTGTCGAACTTGCGCTCGGAGGAGGTCTCGGGGGCGTCGTCGGCCGTCGCCTTGAGGAATCGGTCGGGCAACGCGAGCTTGTGGATCGTGCGCAGGGCGAGCCAGTACTGCCGGGCGAGCGAACCGGTCGTGTACGGCAGGTCGTACTTGCCGCACAGCGCCCGTACACGGGCGGCGATCTCCGGGTAGCGGTTGCTCGGCAAGTCCGGGAACAGGTGATGCTCGATCTGATAACTGAGATTCCCGGTGAGGAAATCCATCGCACGCCCACCGGAAATGTTTGCGCTACCGAGCAACTGGCGCAGATACCACTCTCCGCGCGTCTCGTTCTCGTAGTGCTCGGTCGTGAACTTCTCTGCGCCGTCGGGGAAGTGGCCGCAGAAGATCACGAGATACGCCCAGATGTTGCGGATCACGTTCGCGGTGAGGTTCGCCGACAACGTGCTGCGCCAGGCCGGCCCGGTGAGCGCCGGGAAGAACACCAGGTCCTTGACGACCTGCCGGCCGGCCTTCGCTGCGAATTCCTTGTTGGGCCCCGAATTCCACTGCACGGGCGGGACGCCCTCGAGTTCCTTCTTCGCCGAGAGGTCGTGCAGCGCGATCCCCCACTCGAAGGTCAGCGCGAGGACGATGTTCGCGATCGGCTGCGCGAGATTGCGCGGACGCCACTTCTCGTCGCGCGTCATCCGCAGGATGCCGAATCCCACGTCCTCGTCCATGCCCACGATGTTCGTGTAGGTGTGGTGCGCGTAGTTGTGGGCGCGCTTCCAGTGCTCGGACGGACCGGTCTGATCCCATTCCCACGATGTCGAGTGGATCTCGGGGTCGTTCATCCAGTCCCACTGCCCGTGCATCACGTTGTGCCCGAGTTCCATGTTCTCGATGATCTTCGCGAGCGACAGCGCAGCGGTACCGATGATCCAGCGCGACCGTCGACGCGAACCGAACAGCGCGCAGCGTCCGACCACCTCCAGCACACGCTGCGCACGGATGACGGAATGGATGTAGCGGGCGTCCCGCGGGCCGCGCGAATTCTCCACATCCCGTCGAATCGCGTCGAATTCGTTTGCAAGAGCAACGATGTCGTCTTCGGTCAGATGAGAGAACGCGCGGATGTCGGTGATGGCCAAGCGGGATCCTTCGGAGGTTTGCTGTCGGTGTCTACACGTCCAGTGTGCAGTCGCCGGCAGCGGCGGAGATGCAGGTCTGGACGCGTTCGCCTTCTGCGTGCTCCTTGCCGGATCGCAGATCGACGACGTGCCCCTTCTCGAGCGGCACAACACAAGTCTGACAGATTCCCATGCGGCAACCGAAAGGCATCAGCGCACCGACGCTCTCACCGGCCTCGAGAATCGTCGTGGCGCCGTCCACAGTGACGGTCTTGCCGGACTTCGCGAACGTGATCGTTCCGCCCGAGCCAGAGGTGTCGGCGCGGCTGACGGCGAAGCGCTCGAGGTGGACCTGATCCTCGATGCCCTCCGCGGCCCAGTGCGCGGTGATGTCGTCGAGCATCTGCTGGGGACCGCACGCCCAGGTCTGACGCTCGCGCCAGTCGGGGCACACCTCGTCGAGCTCCGAGAGCGCGAACTTGCCCTTCTCACGGGTGTGACGCACGTGCACGCGGAAGCGATCGTGGGTGGCGTCGAAACGCTCGAGTTCGGACCGGAACATCACGTTCTCGGCCGACGGCGCGGAGTGGATGTGCACAACGTCGGGCAGGTCGAGTTCGCGCTCGACCGCACGCCGGTCGAGCGTCCGCAGCATCGACATGATCGGCGTGATGCCACTGCCGGCCGTGAGGAAGAGGATCTTCGCCGGCGGCGGGTCGGGCAGGACGAAATCGCCCTTCGGGGCGGCGAGGCGCACGACGGTGCCCTCGGGAACCCCACCGACGAGGTGGCTGGACAGAAAACCCTCGGGCATCGCCTTCACGGCGATGGAGATGACCTTGTCGTCCCAGGTGGGCGACGAGGTCAGCGAGTAGGAGCGCCAGTGCCAGCGACCGTCGACATGCAGACCGATGCCGATGTACTGGCCGGGCGCGTATCCGAAGTCGAAGCCCCAGCCGGGACGGATGACGATCGTCGCGGAATCGGGGGTCTCCTGGCGCACCGAGACGATGCGCCCGCGCAGTTCACGGGCGGACCACAGCGGGTTGACCAGATGCAGGTAGTCGTCGGGGAGCAGAGGGGTGGTCAGCCGGGCCACCGCGCCACGCAGGACGTTGGAGAGCGACTTCTCCCCTGGCGCGACGTGTGCCGCAGGCTTCTCGATCCATTCCTTCAGGCCCATCCGACCGTTTCTCCTCACTCCGGTTACGGCTCCGTAGGTTATCAGAGGTTACGGAAGCGTAGGTTGAGCAAGAGACGGTCGTCACACCTATGACGTGGCGATATGCGAGGTCAGAGCAGTTCGAGGAGGAAGGGCAGTTCCTGTGCCGCGTACCACGCCAATTCGTGGTCCTCCGCGTCGCCGAGGACGAACTCGGCCTCCTCGTCGCCCAGTTCGGCGGCATCGACGATCTCGCGTGCCCGCGCGACGTCGGCCTCCGCCTCCTGCAGGTCGATGTGCACCGACGCAACCGCACGCATCGTGATCGGCCCGGCGAGCTTGACGACCGCATCGTCGAGATCCGGTCGCGGCTTCACCTCGTCGACGTCGGCCGCGATCACCACCCGACGCGACGCGAAGGACGGATGATCGTTCGGCTCCTCGGACCCGAGCAACCGCAGCGACGCGCGTGCCGCCTCGGCCATAGCGACCTCGGCGAGCTCCTCGTCGTCGCCCGCCGTGTAGGCCTCGCGCAGAGCGGGGGTCACCGCGAAGGCCGTCCGGCCCACCGCGTCGACCTCACCGTCGGCGACGAGGCCCTGCAACATCGCGAGCGTTGCCGGTACATAGACACGCGTCACTTCTCACCTGCCGGCATCCGTCAACTCCTCGAGAGATTCCTGGATCAGCGTCGCTGCCACGTCCACATCGGGCATCGCATCACGATCCGCATTCAAACCGTAGTAGATCTTGCCGTCGTAGGACGTCAACGCGATGCTCAGGGCCTGATTCTTCAGCAGCGGCGAGACCGGGAAGATCTCGAGCAGCCGGGCTCCGGTGAGGTAGAGCGGGTGCTGCGGACCGGGCGCATTGGTGATCATGAGGTTGAACATCCGCTGCGAGAAACCCATCGCGACCCGGGCTCCCACCGCGTGCATCGTCGCCGGGGCGAAGCCCGACAAGCGGACCATCGTCTGCGCCGCCACCCGCCGCCGCTGCCGCGAGTAGGCCTCGCCCGCATGCGCGATGTGCGACAACCGGACCACCGCGTTCGGCTCCCCCACCGGCAGATCCAGCAGGAAGGACGACACCTCGCCCTGCGGGTGCACCTGGATCGTGTCGTTGTCGCCGCAGTCGTCCGGATCCTGGGTGTACACCGACATCGGGACCATCGCCCGCACCACCGTCGCCTCGGTGACCGGCTCCCCGCGGGAGAGCAGCCAGTACCGCAACGCGCCGGCGAGGACCGCGAGCACCACGTCGTTGATCGTGCAGCCGTAGCGGGAGTGGATCTTGCGGTAGGGCTCCAGATCGGAGCGCACCACGGAGAACCGACGGCTCCTCGAGATCTGCGTGTTCAGCGGAGTCTCGGGCGCCGACTGCGCTGCCGTGCGGGCGATCCGGCCGACGGCGTCGACGGTCTCGGTGAGGGTCGCCGTGAGATCGCCCACGGCCGATCGCACGGCGGCGATCCCCTCCCCCGGGCGCGCGACGAGTTCGGCGAGCGCTCCGACGAGCAGAGCGGACTCCGACGGTTCGCGTTCGGGCATCCACAATTCCTCGGGGACCTCACGCGGCACCGGTTCCTTGTCGAAGAGCACCTGGACGATGTCGAGGGCCTCCTCGCCGTCGACGAGCGCCGAATGCGACTTCGTGAACAGCGCCACCCGATCGTTCGCGAGCCCCTCGACGAGATACATCTCCCAGAGCGGTCGCGTGCGGTCGAGCGGTCGCGAGACCAGACGCGCGACGAGGTCGTGCAGCTGTTCGTCGGAGCCGGGTTTCGGCAGCGCGGAGCGCCGCACGTGGTAGGTGATGTCGAAATCGCGGTCGTCGACCCACACGGGTCGCGAGAGCCCGAATGCGACCTCCCGCACCTTCTTCCGGTAACGGGGCACCTCGGGCAGTCGCTGCTCGACCAACCGCAGCACGCTCTCGTAGTCGAGACCGCCCTCGGGGGGTTCGAGGATCGCGAGCGACCCGACGTGCATCGGCGTGTTGCTCGTCTCCAGGTAGTAGTACGACGCGTCCTGCGCCGTCATCCGGCTCGTCATCGACCCCGTTCCCCCTCCTGACCCGAACCTCCCGAACATCGCCACCACGACTCGGCGCCGTCCGTGGCTCCGCTCCCGATCTCCTCGGGATCGAGATCGAAGAGTACGGCCAGTTCGCCCGGCGCGTCGTGTGAACCATCATGGTGTACGCCGACCATCCCCGCAGCGGCGGCGCCTCGCACATTGCCGACCGAATCGTCGACGAAGACGCACTCGCCGGGTTCGAGGTCCAGCAGCCGGGCGACCAGCAGGTAGCTCTCGGGGTCGGGTTTGGCGACACGTGCGTCACCCGAGAGCACCACGCGGTCGACGAACGGACCCTCGAGATCGCGCAGCCACTGCGCGCCGGGCCCACCGGGATCGTTGCTCAGCAGGGCGGTCCGCACCCCACGCGCGCGCAGGACCGTCACGGCCGCGCCGAAGGTGTCGGGGTCGCTTCCCGGCCCGACCAGGACGCCACCGACGTCGAGTACGAGTCCTCGCATCACGACACCACCGTAGGTCCTGGACGTCCTGCTCGCGCAGCGCATCCCGCGCGCGTCGAACCGGGACCGTCGCCCGGAGATGTGGCATCATGTGCGCGGTTCGTCCTCTCCCGAACCGATCCGCCGTCACGGTGTCACCGTGACGATCCGTTCTCATGCCCTTCGGGAGAGCCCATGTCGCATCACACCGGGCGCTACGTGCGCCGCCTCACCCGCCTCGAACCTCCGGTCGAGGAGAGCTGCCACCGTCCCCGCAGCCACGTCGCCCGTCGGCCCACGCCGCACGACGGACGCTCGGGACGCGCCACGCTCCGCCGCGACGGAACCGGACGTCCGGCCGAGGGCCCGAGCATCGAAGGTCCGGCCACAGAGCCGAGCGACCGACCCGCGATCGTGCTCGATCCGGGTGTCGTGCGGGTCGCGGAGACGGCGGTGCGCCTGGTCCTCGAGGTCGTCGACGGCCGCCGTCCCGCGGTGCAGTCCACCACGGTCCTCGATCCGCGTCTCGTCGCGACGATCACCGCGGGCCGGCCTCCGCGTGCCGGACGCAGCACCGCGATACTGCTGCGGACGCGGGTGCGTCCCGTCGACGCCGACACCGTGGAACTGTTCGGCAGCTACGGTCGCGGGGACCGGGTGTTCGCCTTCGCCGGCCGGATGGTGCGCAAGCGTCCCCGTCCTCGTGCTCCGCACCGCTGGACGATCACGACCCTGTGGCTCGGGGTGAGCCACAGGGTCGTGGGGTGATCGTGAGTCCTCGACTCAGCGCCTACGTGAGTCTTCGACTCAACGCCTACGTGAGTCTTCGACTCAGCGCGTTCAGCGTCGCCGGTTGGTCTTCGCATCGCGCCGGGCCGCGGCACGACGCTCCTTGCGAGTGCCCGCCTGCCTGGGCGCGGAGCCCGCGTCGGAACCGGCGGTCGTACGCGCGACGTGGGCGCGGCCGTCCTCGTCGGGACCGGTGTAGGTCAGACGCCGCTCGGTCTCGTCGAGACCCTTGGCCCGCAGCGCGGCCGGTGCGGGCTCCGCCTGCGCCGCCGGGGCCGGCTGTGCCTGTTGTGCCGCCGGGGCCGGCTGTACCTGTTGTGCCGCCGGGGCCGGCTGTGCGGGTCGGGCGGGAGCAGCCTTGGCGAGGCTCGGGGCCGCCTGCGCGGCGGCCGCCGCAGAGGCCGGCGTGACCGCCACACCCGCGGACTGCTGCTGTTGCGCGGCCTCGACCTGGAGGTTGAACAGGAATCCGACCGATTCCTCCTTCAGGCCCTCGAGCATCGCGGTGAACATATCGAAGCCCTCGCGCTGGTACTCGACGAGCGGATCACGCTGCGCCATCGCGCGCAGGCCGATGCCCTCCTTGAGGTAGTCCATCTCGTAGAGGTGCTCGCGCCACTTGCGGTCGAGAACCGACAACAGCACGCGACGCTCGAGTTCGCGCATCGCGTTCTCACCGGCAATGGCCTCGAGTTCGGCCTCGCGACGTGCGTAGGCGGCGCGGGCGTCCTCGAGAAGGACCTCGAGCAGACCGTTGCGGTCGAGGTCCTCGTTCTCGGCGACGAGCGTCTTGTGGTCGACACCCACCGGGTAGAGGGTCTTGAGCGCCGTCCACAGCTGCTCGAGATCCCAGTCCTCGACGTAGCCCTCGGCGGTCGCACCGTCGACGTAGGCGGTGATCACGTCGGTGAGCATGTGCTGCACCTGACCCTCGAGGTCCTCGCCGCGCAGGATCCGGCGACGCTCCTCGTAGATGACGGTGCGCTGCTGGTTCATCACCTCGTCGTACTTGAGGACATTCTTGCGGATCTCGAAGTTCTGCTGCTCGACCTGCGTCTGCGCGCTCTTGATGGCCTTGGAGACCATCTTCGCCTCGATCGGCACGTCGTCGGGCAGGTTCAGTCGCGTCATGATCGACTCGAGCGCGGCGCCGTTGAAACGTCGCATCAACTCGTCGCCGAGCGAGAGGTAGAACCGCGACTCGCCCGGATCACCCTGACGACCGGAACGGCCACGGAGCTGGTTGTCGATACGACGCGACTCGTGCCGTTCGGTGCCGAGCACATACAGGCCACCGGCCGCTCGCACCTTCTCGGCGTCGGCCTTCGACTCGGCCTTGATCCGCTCGAGGGTCTCGTCCCAAGCCGCCTCGTACTCGTCCGGCGTGTTGACCGGGTCGAGGCCGCGCTTGCGCAGCTCGATGTCGGCGAGGATATCGGGGTTGCCGCCGAGCACGACGTCGGTACCGCGACCGGCCATGTTCGTCGCGACCGTCACCGCGCCGGACCGGCCGGCCTGCGCGATGATCTGCGCTTCCTGCTCGTGGAACTTCGCGTTGAGCACGCTGTGCGGCACACCGCGCTTGGTGAACTGCCGCGACAGGTATTCCGACCGCTCGACGCTCGTCGTACCGATGAGGACCGGCTGGCCCTTCTCGTGACGCTCGACGACGTCGTCGACGACGGCCGCGAACTTCGCTTCCTCGGTCTTGTAGATCAGATCGCCCTGGTCGACGCGCACCATCGGGCGGTTGGTCGGGATCGGGATGACACCCAGGCTGTAGATCTGGTGGAGCTCCGCGGCCTCGGTCTCGGCCGTACCGGTCATGCCCGACAGCTTGTCGTACAGGCGGAAGTAGTTCTGCAGCGTGATCGTGGCGAGCGTCTGGTTCTCGGCCTTGATCTCGACGCCTTCCTTTGCCTCGATCGCCTGGTGCATGCCCTCGTTGTAGCGGCGGCCCGACAGGACGCGGCCGGTGAACTCGTCGACGATGACGACCTCGCCGTTGCGGACGATGTAGTCCTTGTCCTTGGCGTAGAGCTCCTTGGCCTTGATGGCGTTGTTGAGGTAGCTCACCAGCGGCGAGTTGGCCGCCTCGTACAGGTTGTCGATGCCGAGCTGGTCCTCGACGAACTCGACGCCGGCCTCGTGCACACCGACGGTCCGCTTGCGGATATCGATCTCGTAGTGCACCTCGGGCTTGAGCAGCTTGGCGATGCGCGCGAACTCGGAGTACCACTTGCTCGACGCGTCGGCGGGACCCGAGATGATCAGCGGGGTCCGGGCCTCGTCGATGAGGATCGAATCGACCTCGTCGACGATCGCGAAGTTGTGGCCACGCTGGACGAGATCGTCGAGCGAGTGCGTCATGTTGTCGCGCAGGTAGTCGAAACCGAACTCGTTGTTGGTGCCGTAGGTGATGTCCGCGGAGTAGGCCGCGCGGCGCTGGGCCGGGGTCATGCCGGACAGGATCACGTCGGTCTCGAGTCCGAGGGAACGGTGCACGCGGCCCATCCACTCGGCGTCGCGCTTGGCGAGGTAGTCGTTCACGGTGACGACGTGGACGCCGTCGCCGGAGATCGCGTTGAGGTAGGCCGGCAGCACGCAGGTGAGGGTCTTGCCCTCACCGGTCTTCATCTCGGAGATGTTGCCGAAGTGCAGCGCCGCGCCACCCATGATCTGGACGAGATAGTGCTTCTGGCCGAGCACACGGAAGGACGCCTCCCGGGCGGTCGCGAAGGCTTCCGGAAGCAGATCGTCGAGCGTCTCGCCGTCCTGGTAGCGGCTCCGGAACTCGTCCGTCTTGGCCCGGAGCTCGGCGTCGGTCAGGGCCTCGAAGTCCGGGGAGAGGGAATCGACATGCTCGGCGATGTGCTTGAGCCGCTTGACCATGCGACCTTCACCGATCCGGAGCAGCTTCGTCAGCGACAGCACTGGTGTGTTCGTCCTCAATCTCGGGTACCTGCACGGACAAGAAATCCGGCCGAGGCCTTGTCGGACCCCGGCCGGATTCCATGGTAGGCGCTGCGCGGGAGTGACCGCGATGGCGAGGTGCCTTCGGTCACTCCCTGCAGTGTCACACGAGCCTGATCAGACCGTAGTCGAAGGCGTGTCGCCGGTAGACCACGGACGGCGTGTCCGTCTCCTTGTCGTGGAACAGGTAGAAGTCGTGACCGACGAGTTCCATCTCGTAGAGGGCGTCGTCGACGGTCATCGGCGCAGCGTTGTGTTCCTTCGTCCGGACGATGCGACCGGGACCGTCCTGAGGCTCCTTCTCGCTGTCGCCGAGCGACAGGTCGGGCGAGATCGCGAGCTCGTCATCCTGGGCGAGGGCCGCGGTGGCTTCCGCCACGGACACGGGCGTCTTCTCACCGTAGGAGACCTTGCGGCGCTCCTTCGTCCGTCGCAGGCGCGATTCGAGCTTGCTGATCACAGACTCGAAGGCAGCGTAGAAGCTGTCGGCACTGGCCTCGGCGCGTACGACAGGTCCCTTTCCGCGGGCAGTGATCTCGACCCGCTGACAACTCTTCCTCTGACGCCTGTTGCGTTCGTGTTGCAACTCGACGTCGAAGATGAAGATCGTCGGATCGAAACGTTCGAGCCGAGCGAGTTTCTCGGAGACGTAGATCCGGAAGTGATCGGGGACCTCGACGTTGCGTCCTTTCACGACAACGTCGGCACGTGGGCCTTCCGTGGCTGCATCGGCCTCTGCAACGGAACCTCTGGACTTCGAAGGGGTCGTCACGCGTACCTCCCGAGTTACGGCCGGCGCAGCCCGCGCGCCGGCATGATGTATGAGCGCGAGAGCGCGCTCACCCGGAATCGGAAGAACAGGCGTTTCCACCCGTCTACCTTGTTGTTTCCGGGTCTGATGGCGACGGTAGTACGTAACGCGGAGGTGTGCCACCGTTCCCGCGCGATTTCCCATCGCGTCGCCTTCCGGTCACTCGGTGAGGTACTTTCCGGGCCCGTCCGCGGGCTCACGCGTGGGCGACCACGAGCACTCCGAGAGGGTCGAATCCGGCGCGTCGGAGTGCCCGCACCGACTCGCGCGCGGTGGTTCCGGTGGTGAGCACGTCGTCGACGACGAGGACCGGGATCGTGCGCGGCAGACCGTCGGCGCGCACCCCGACACGGCCGGCGAGGTTGCGCTGCCTGTCGGCTGCCGAGAGCCCCACCGAATCACGCACCCCGGCCGCCACACTCAGGATCGGATGCACGTGGAGGCGACGGTCGTGGGTCGCGGCGGCCCGGGCGGCACGCGTGACGGGATCGCCTCCGCGTGCCCGCGCCGCACGCGTCCGGGTGGGGGCGGGCGTCACGATCAAGGGACCCTCGGGCAGCTCGCTCCATCGGCGCAGCCGCGCGATCGCGACGGCCCACGCGAGCCCGAGCGGCTCGGCGAGATCCCGGCGGGCACGCTCCTTCGCGACGATCACCGCGCGGCGCCTGGGGCCGGTGTACGGGCCCAGGCTCCACACCGGGGTCCCGGGGTCGACGCGCGGCGCGACGGCCACGGGGTGATCGGAGAGCTCGCGTGCGCACGCCCGGCACCAGCTCGCTCCAGGAGCGGCGCACCCACCGCACCGGGCGGGCAGGACGAGATCGAGAAAGGCGGTGAGCACACCGGGAGTGTGCCCGAAGTCACCGACGCCTGGGCGTCACCGTCGGCACGCTCTAGCCGGGAAGAACCGGGATCGCCGCCATCCCGGCCAGTCCGGGTACCTCCCGCCAGTACCGGTCGCCGGCGGGGTCGCGGTTGTTGAGCTGGAAGACCGTCCGGGAATCGGCGACGAACTCGCTGGCCGTCGACGCCTCGACCGCCACCACCGGAGGGGTGAGATTGCGGCTCGGGAGTGCGTCGATGCGTGAGCCGTCCACCGCGACCTGCACGACGGGCACGTCGGCCGACGCTCGGGAGACGACGATCGTGTCGGCCGTGCTCCAGTCCAAGGCGAGCGCGGGACCGCCGAGGCCGAAGCCGATCTCGCGCGGGTTGGCGAGCGAGTACTCGCCGGTCGTGGTCGGTACGACCGTCGCGACGAAGACCCGTCCGTCGATGATCAGGGCGGCGCGGACACCGTCGCGCGACAGGCGCAGCTCGGTGATGCGGCCCCCGAGGGCACGGATCGCACCCGCTTCGACGCCGACCACGGTGACCCGCCCCGTGCCGGGCTCGCGCACCGCACGCACTACCGCCGTGCCGTTGACGACGGCCCACACCGAGTTGTTGTTCGGTGACCAGGACGGCCGGGTGATCGACTCGCCGTCGACCGCGGGTTCGGCAGCGCCTTCGCTGTAGGCACCGACCATCAGCTGCACGGCCGGCTCCGGTGCCGGTTTCCCGGTGTTCTCGACGGCGGCGACGAGTTCCCCGTCCAGCGACAAGGCGACGGACTGCAGATCGTCGGACATGCCGAAGAAGCTGCGGACCGGTGTCACGCCGGTCTCGGCGACGCTCACCAGCGTCCCGTCGAGCAGCGCGTGCAGGCCCACCGTCACGCTCGATGCGGCAAGGGGGTTCATCGATGCCACGTCGGCGGTGGTCCACCCGTTCGGGAACCGTTCGTCGAGGGGCTGGCCGTCGGCGAGGAGCTGGTACGGGCCGCTGATGTCTGCGTTGGCGAGGGTCCAGATCACCTGCGCGGCGAGCAGTTCGCGATCCTGCCGGCCCATCGAGCCGACCCCCTGGAAGTCGATGCGGATACCGCCGAGTCCGACGCCGACGTCGGTCGTGCGGCCGTCCGCCTTCGTCACCGAGCCGATGACGGTGACGTCCTCGAGGAGATTCTTGACCGCAGGCGCGAGGACCTCTTTCGGCCCTTCGACGAGCAACCCGATCAACTGCGACGCCGTCTGTTCGGGGGTACCCGTGATCCAGCGGGGGTCGGGGACGACGGCGGTGCCGGTCGGGTCGAGGAAGTACAGCGAGCGGCGCTGATAGGTGTTGAGGAAGCGCGGGCGGTCCATGATGACGCCGGCCGGCAACCGGTCGATGCGCCACTCCCCGTCCGTGCGGACCAGGGAGAACCGCGCCTCGAACTCCCCGTCGGCGGGACGGTAGATGCCGCCCTCCTCGAGGTAGCCGACGGTGCTGGCCCGCACCACGTAGGTGGCGCTGTCGCCGTCGCGTTCCTCGACGAGGACGTCGACCTTGTCGACGATCGTCGCGCTCGCCGCGTCGTCCCAGGACTCGGACATCGTGGGGGTGAGGAACTGCCGGGCCGCGCGGTGGCGGTTGGTCGGATCCGTGCTCGCCTGCAGGAAGTCGCGCAGGAGCAGGTCGGGTTCGCGACCGGGCACGGGAGCGGCGACCTCGGTGGTCGCGGGGCCGCGTTCAAGGGTTCCGATGGCCTGCGGTGACGACGAATCCGGCAGCGTGGCACATCCCGACAGCACGAGTCCGGCCACGGTCAGGAGTACGACGAGCACGCCCGCTGCACGCGGAGTCGAGCGGCTCATGTATTGGCTCCTTCGGACGATGTGCTCGCAGGGTCGGTCGGGATCTCTCCCGTCGAAGGCCGCTCCGGGGTGTCGTCACCCGGCGGGGGCTTGCCCTGTACGGCCTTCGCGGCGCTGGGCACGAGAGGCAGGGGGCTGCGACCCACCTTACGTCCGCGTTCGCGCGGGAGGGTGAGCCGGAAGCTGGCACCTCGTCCCGGTTCGCCCCACGCTTCGAGCTTGCCGTTGTGCAGGTTGGCGTCCTCGACGCTGATCGCGAGACCGAGGCCGGTGCCGCCGGAGCGCCGGACCCGCGACGGATCGGAGCGCCAGAACCGGTTGAAGACGAGTTTCTCCTCCCCCGGTCGCAGGCCCACGCCCTGATCGCGCACGACGAAGGCCGCGGCCGCGTCGTCGGCGCGCAACCGCAGCAGGATGGGTTTGCCCTCGCCGTGATCGATCGCGTTGGCGAGCAGGTTGCGCAGGATGCGTTCGACGCGGCGCGGATCGACGTCGGCCTCGACGGACTCGTCCGGAAGGTCGACGATGAGCTCGGTGGCGGTCTCGCGGGCGAGGTGCCGCACGGTCGAGACGGCGGCACGCGCGCACATCCGCAGATCGAGTCGTTCGGAGGCGAGTTCGGCGACACCCGCGTCGTGCCGGCTGATCTCGAGCAAATCGTTGAGGAGGCTCTCGAAGCGGTCGAGTTCGGCGACGAGCAGTTCGGAGGACCGCTTGAGGACGGGGTCGAGCTCGTCGCTGCCGTCGTGGATGAGGTCGGCGGCCATACGGACGGTCGTGAGCGGGGTGCGCAGTTCGTGGCTCACATCGGAGGTGAACCGTTTCTGCAGGTTGCCGTACTCCTCGAGCTGGGTGATCTGCCGCGACAGGCTCTCGGCCATCTCGTTGAACGACATCGCCAGGCGCGCCATGTCGTCCTCACCGCGGACCGGCATGCGTTCCTTGAGCCGTCCGTCGGCGAAGCGCACGGCGATCCGGGAGGCCGACCGGATGGGCAGCACGACCTGCCGCGCGACGATCATCGAGATCGCGGCCAGCAGCACGAGCAGGACCACGGCACCGACGAGCAGGGTGCCGCGGACGAGGGCGAGGGTGCGTTCCTCACCGCCGAGCGGGAAGACGAGATACAGCTCGAGTGTCGAGATGTCGGAGTCGGTGGGGCTGCCCATGATCAGGGCCGGCCCGGTGTAGCCGTCGGGATCGGCGACCGTCGCGAACTGGTACGCGATCTGCCCGTTCTGGACGAAGGCACGCAGGTTCTGCGGGATCTGGTCGGCGGGCCCGCTCGAGGTGGGGGCCCGCGGACCGTCGCCGGGAACGATCAGGACGGGGTCGAAGGTTCCGGCGACGCCGGTGTCCTGTCCCCCGTCGCTGCCACGGCTGGTGAGGATCGCCGCGGCACCGTCGAGGCGGACCGCGAGCGAGCCGGAGTCGTCGGCGCCCGCGAGTTGTCCCTCGACGAGTGCGCGCGAGCGATCCATCTCCTCGGTCGCCGCGTCGATCTTCACTTCGAGCAGTCGGTCGGTGATCTGGCTCGTGAGTACCACTCCGAGCACGAACATGACGATCAGCGACAGCGTGAGGGTCGAGGTCACGACCCGGAGCTGCAGGGATCGTCGCCAGGTGTGCGCGAGTCGGCTGCTCATCGACCGCGACCACCTCACCAGCGGCAGCGTCCTACGCGTGATACGCCGCCGAAGCCGGTAGGTTCGAATCACGGCGGTCCGGCCTTGTAGCCGACCCCCCGCACCGTGAGCACCGCCTCGGGATTCTCGGGATCCTTCTCGACCTTCGCGCGCAGACGCTGGACGTGGACGTTCACGAGCCGGGTGTCGGCGGCGTGCCGGTAACCCCAGACCTGCTCGAGCAGGACCTCACGGGTGAACACCTGGCGCGGCTTGCGTGCGAGCGCCACGAGCAGGTCGAACTCGAGGGGCGTGAGCGAGATCGCCTCGTCGCCGCGGGTGACCTTGTGGGCGGGGACGTCGATGGTGATGTCCCCGATGTTCAGGACCTCCGCCGGCTCCTGCTCGGTGCGACGCAGCCGGGCCCGCACGCGTGCGACGAGCTCCTTCGGCTTGAACGGCTTGACGATGTAGTCGTCGGCGCCCGATTCGAGGCCGAGCACGACGTCGACGGTGTCGGACTTGGCGGTGAGCATCACGATCGGCACACCGGAATCCGCGCGGAGCACACGGCACACGTCGATGCCGTTCATGCCGGGGAGCATGAGATCGAGCAGGACGAGGTCGGGCCGGATCTCGCGCACGGCACCCAGCGCCTGAGTGCCGTCCCCCACCACGAACGGTTCGAATCCCTCGCCGCGCAGCACGATCGTGAGCATCTCGGCCAGCGCGGTGTCGTCGTCGACTACCAGAATCCTCGGCTTCATAGCCTCTATCGTGTCACCCCTCGAGCGTCGTGAAGCAGATTTGAGATGTCAACGGCGAGTTGTCGCGGGGAGGTCTGCGGGCCTGCGACCTCCCACGGAGACATCCACTGCTGCTGCGCGAGCCCGTCGTAGACCGCGCCGGTGCGCTCCTGCAGACCGGCATCGCGCTCGTAGGCGTCGCGATCGCGGTCGACCTCGGTCGCGGCGCGGTTACGGGCACGCTCGGCGGCGAGGGCGACCGGAACGCGGAGCAGCACCTGCAGATCGGGCACCGGAAGCCCGAACCGTTCGAACTCGAGACGGCGGATCCACTCCACCGCCGGGCCGGTCGCGCCCTGGTTCCGGCGCGCCGCGGTGTACGCGGCGTTGGACGCGACGTACCGGTCGAGCAGCACGATGTCGTTGTCGGCGAGCAGCTTCCGCAGCTCGTCGGCAGCATCGCGTCGGTCGAGCGCCCACAGCAACGCCATCGCCTCGACGCTCGAGGCGGTGTCGCCGTGCTGCCCGCGCAACGCCTCCGCGCCCAGATCGGCGTGGATCGACTGCCCGTACCGCGGGAAGGCCAGCGTCGCGACCTTCCGTCCGGCCTCGCGCCAGGTCTCGACGAGACCGGCGGACAACGTCCGCTTGCCGGCCCCGTCGAGACCCTCGACGACGATCAGATCACCCATGTGCCCTGTGATTCCCGTCGAATCAACGGGATCAGTACCGGTAGTGCTCGGGCTTGTACGGGCCCTCGACGTCGACACCGATGTACTCGGCCTGCTCCTTGGTCAGCTTCGTGATCTGTCCACCGAGCGCCTCGACGTGGATCTTCGCGACCTTCTCGTCGAGGTGCTTGGGCAGGCGGTAGACCTCGTTGTCGTACTCGTCGGGCTTGGTCCACAGCTCGATCTGGGCGATCACCTGGTTGGCGAACGAGTTGCTCATCACGAAGGAGGGGTGGCCCGTGGCGTTGCCCAGGTTGAGCAGGCGGCCCTCCGACAGGACGATGATCGAATGGCCGTCGGCGAAGGTGAACTCGTCGACCTGCGGCTTGATGTTGATCCGCGTGACGTCGGCGGCCCGCTCGAGGCCGGCCATGTCGATCTCGTTGTCGAAGTGGCCGATGTTGCCGAGGATGGCCTGGTGCTTCATCGCCTTCATGTGCTCGAAGGTGATGATGTCCTTGTTGCCGGTCGCAGTGATGACGATGTCGGCCTGGCCGATGAAGTCCTCGACCGTCACGACGTCGTAGCCGTCCATCATGGCCTGCAGGGCGTTGATCGGGTCGACCTCGGTGACCGAGACGCGTGCGCCCTGGCCGCGCAGGGCCTCGGCGCAGCCCTTGCCGACGTCGCCGTAGCCGCACACGAGCGCGGCCTTGCCGCCGATGAGGACGTCGGTGCCGCGGTTGATGCCGTCGAGCAGCGAGTGCCGGGTGCCGTACTTGTTGTCGAACTTGCTCTTGGTGACCGAGTCGTTGACGTTGATCGCGGGGAACGCGAGCTCGCCGGCTGCGGAGAGCTGGTACAGGCGCAGGACGCCCGTGGTGGTCTCCTCCGTGACGCCCTTGACGGACTCGGCGACGGTGGTCCACTTCTTCGAGTCGGCCGCGAGCGAGCGGCGCAGCAGCTCGAGGAAGACCTTGTACTCGGCGGAGTCCTGCTCCTCGTCGATCGGCGGGACGACGCCGGCCTTCTCGAACTGGGCGCCCTTGAGCACGAGCATCGTGGCGTCGCCGCCGTCGTCGAGGATCATGTTGGCGGGTTCGCCGGGCCAGGTGAGCATCTGCTCGGCCGCCCACCAGTACTCCTCGAGGGTCTCGCCCTTCCAGGCGAAGACCGGGACGCCCTTGGGCTCTTCGGGGGTGCCGTGCGGGCCGACGACGACGGCCGCGGCGGCGTGGTCCTGGGTGGAGAAGATGTTGCACGACGCCCAGCGCACCTGCGCGCCGAGGGAGACGAGCGTTTCGATGAGCACAGCGGTCTGGACCGTCATGTGCAGCGAGCCGGAGATCCGTGCGCCCTTCAGCGGCTGCACTTCCGCGTACTCGCGACGCAGCGCCATCAGGCCCGGCATCTCGTGTTCGGCGAGCCGGATCTCCTTGCGCCCGAACTCGGCGAGGGACAGATCGGCGACCTTGAAATCGAGACCGTTGACCCGGTCGGCTACGAGCGTGGTGTCAGACACGTGCAGATGCCTCTTCCTGTCGGCAGACGATGTTGGTTCCAGGCTATACAACCTGCGCAAGAAGAGGCCCGGCAGATCGTCCCCCGACGGGATCCGTCCGTCGCACCTCCGTACGGCGCCCGGGCGTCAACCGCGTACGGCGGCCCGTTCGACGAACGGCACGAGCAGATCGGCGAGGTCGGCGGCGACATCACGCCCCGAGGCCGGGGGCATCGAGACGAAGCTCAGCGCGACCCGCACGACAGCGCGCGCGAGGATCCCGGCGTCGGACTCGGACGCCGCGATCCAGCTGTGGTGGAAGGTCTCCGTGAGGCGACCCGCGCCCCGTTCGAGGATGGGGGCGGCGTCGGTCGTGATCAACCGCAGCAGGTCGGGTTTGGCCTCCCCGCTCAGCAGCGACTGCACCAGGGGGTCGGCGGCGGACGCCTCGAAGAAGAAGGTGAATCCGTCCACGAGCGCGGCCCGCGCGTCGCCGACGTGGGCGTACACCGAATCGGCCACGGCGTCGACGAACTCGTCGACCAGACGCAGCGCATAGCCCTGGGCGAGCCCCTGCCGGGAGGAGAACTCCTTGTACAGGGTCTGCCGGCTGATGCCGGCAGCCCGGGCGACGTCGCTCATGGTGACGGCCGACCAGTCGCGTTCGTGCAGCAGCTCGCGCATGGCGTCGAGGATCGTCGAGCGCAGCAGCACCCGACTTGCCTCGTGGAAGGGAACCCGCGCGTTCGACATGGTGGGAACGCTCTCACGCGCGGAAGTGCTCGTCAAAGCAAGGCGGGTCGTGATCCCCCGGGCAGCGGTTCACCGGCGGACGATCTCGACCATCTCGAAGTCGGCCTTGGCGGCGCCGCAGTCCGGGCACGACCAGTCGTCGGGGATGTCCTCCCACCGGGTGCCGGGTCCGATGCCCTCGTCGGGCCACCCTTCGGCCTCGTCGTATTCGAATCCGCAGACGAGACAACGGAACAGACGGTAGTCGGTACTCACGGGGTGTGCTCCTCGAAATCGGTCTTCTCCCGGACTCCGCAGTCGGGACACGGCCAGTCGTCGGGTACGTCGGACCACGGGGTGCCGGCCGGAAAGCCCTCGCGGGGAACGCCGGCGGTCTCGTCGTACACGAACTCGCAGACGGGACAGCGGTAGGACGCCACGATCATTTTCCTTCCGCGGCAGCGGGATCCGATGCTCCGTAGCGGGCCAGGATCTTCTCGCGTCGACGCGGTTCGATATTGACGCGGGTGATGTCGCCGTCGTAGTGGTCGAGCACGCGGTGGTCCATGACCTTGCGCCACAGCGGTGGGATGTAGGCGAGGGTGATCATCGTCGCGTAGCCCGCGGGCAGTTGCGGTGAGATCTCCATGCTGCGCAGGGTCTGGTAGCGCCGCGTGGGATTGGCGTGATGGTCGCTGTGCCGCTGCAGGTGGTACAGGAAGATGTTCGTCACCAGGTGGTCGCTGTTCCAGCTGTGCGCGGGCGAGCAGCGCTCGTAGCGTCCCTTCGCCGTCTTCTGCCGCAGCAGACCGTAGTGCTCGAGATAGTTCACGACCTCGAGCAACGAGAACCCGAAGACCGCCTGGATCACGAGATACGGCGCGATCGACAGACCGAAGACGCCGAGAAGCACCGCGTACAGCACGACGGAGATCGCCCACGCGTTGAGGACGTCGTTGTGCACGCTCCACACCGGCTTGTCGAGCCGCTCGAGGCGGGCTCGTTCGAGGCGCCACGCCGACCGCAGACTGCCGACGACGCTGCGGGGCAGGAATCGCCAGAAGCTCTCCCCGAACCGGGCCGAGGCCGGGTCCTCCGGGGTGGCGACCCGCACGTGGTGGCCGCGATTGTGCTCGATGTAGAAGTGCCCGTAGAACGACGGGGCGAGCGCCCACTTCGACAGTCGCCGTTCGAATTCGACCTTCTTGTGGCCGAGCTCGTGCGCCGTGTTGATACCGATGCCCGCGACCACGCCGACCGAGATCGCGAGTCCGATCTTCGACATCACGCCGAGCCCGCCGTCGATGCCGAGCCAGGACAGGTCGCCGGCCGACCAGAGGTAGCAGGCGAAGACCAGCGACGCGAACTGGAAGGGCAAGTAGAGGTAGGTGCAGTAGCGGTAGAAGCGGTCGTTCTCGAGTTGCTCGAACAACTCGTCGGGTGGATTCTCGCCGTCGGGGCCGACGAACAGGTCGAGCAGCGGGACGAGGACGTAGACCAGCAGGGGGCCTATCCACCACAGGACCGGGGTGACGCTCTGCAGACCGAGTTCGTTACCGCCCCACACCAGGGCGGCGGCGACGAACAGCGCCGTCGGGGGCACCAGCCCCAGAAGCCACAGATGGCGTTTCCGGTCGCGCCACTGAAGGTCGGGTCGATCCACCGAATCCGCGGATGCCGTACTCATGTCGGGTCTCCTTCATCACCGTTGATGGCGCCGGGCACGCCACCGCACGGTGACGCACACCACTCATATCTTGACTCTAGGCCACTGTTCGTCCTAGGTCTAGACATATAGCCGATTTTGTAAATCTCACGAAGATGCATCCGGAAACGACGAAGGCGAGCCCGTGCGGGCTCGCCTTCGGTTCGATTCCGTCCCTACCGGGACTCTGCTTCAGGACTCGTCGGTCGCCGATCCCGGTATCTCCCCGAGCCGGGCCCGGAAGACCTGGGTGTCCGCGGCACAACCGTGGACGGTCGGATTCCGGTCGCACGCCGACAACCACGCCGAGTCGCCGGGCCTCAGCGTCACCGACTCGCCGTCGCACTCGACGCGGGCATCGCCTGCGGTGCACAGCAGGATCTGTGGTCCGTCGGCACCGACCCCGAGGGCGTCGCCCGCGCCGAGATCGATGCGGGACAACGCGAACTCCGGTGCCGGGGTGCGGTAGCGGCGTTCGATCGGACTCTGCCCCGACCCGGTCTCCGCCGAGGCCTCCGGCACGGCTTCGAGAATCGGCACCGAGGCCGCACCGAAGTCGAGCACCCGCAGCAGTTCGGGCACGTCCACGTGCTTCGGGGTGAGACCACCGCGCAGCACGTTGTCGGAGTTCGCCATGACCTCGACACCCATGCCGTGCAGGTAGGCGTGCAGATTTCCCGCGTCGAGGTACAGGCCCTCGCCCGGCTGCAGGGTGATGCGGTTGAGCAGCAGCGAGGCGAGCACTCCGGCGTCGCCGGGATAGAAGTCCGCCAGCTGCAGGGCCGTGCGTACCTCCGGAACGAAATCGCGTTCGCCGTCCCGTCCGGCCGCGAGATAGGTGACGCAACCGTCGAGCACACGCGGCAGCAACGCTGCGAGAGCGGGCGGGGGCAACGTGATCCAGGTGGTGAACAGCGCCCGCAGACCGCTCGAATCGGGTTGGCCCGCGAGCAGTCCCACATAGGGGTCGAGTTCCGGCACGGCCAGCGCCTCGAACAGCTCCACGGTCCGTTTCGGGTCACGGAAGCCGGCCAGGGCCTCGAACCGGGTCAGCGCCACCACGAGTTCGGGCTTGTGGCTGGCGTCCTTGTAGTTGCGGACGGGCGAGTCGATCGGGATGCCGAGTGCTTCCTCACGAGCGAAGCCCTCGGCCGCCTGGCCGGCGCTGGGATGCGCCTGCAGCGACAGCGGCTCCTCCGCCGCCAGTAGCTTGAGCAGGAAGGGCAGGCGGGGACCGAACGCCCCCACCGTGCGATCACCGAGGTGTCGCTGCGGATCGGCCGACAACACGTCGAGCAGCGAGTGCTCGTCGCCGTCCGGATCCACCAGCCTGGCGGGATCGGCCGGGTGCGCACCGAGCCACAACTCGGCCTCGGGATGATGGGACGGCACATTGCGGCCACGCAGGGTGGCGATCGCGGTCCGCGATCCCCAGGCGTACGAGCGCACCGCACCTTCGAGTCGGTGCACTATCTCCCCCCTGCCAATCCGAGATATGCGGCCGCCATCTCTGTGCGGACGGTCAACACTGCCACCTGTTCCAGCACGGTCGGAACCGTGCTCGATTCGAATTCTCCGATCACGGACATCAATTCCACATCCGGAAGTGCCGCCGTCCTGCGCTGCGCCGCCGAGCGGTCGGGGTCGGTGCTGAGCACGAACACCCGTGCCGGTGCGATCGGCGCCGGTCCGTCCAGCTCCTCGTCGTGGAAGAACGGGTCGTAGTTCTCACCGCTCGCGGTGACCACATTCGTGAGCCGGTCGCGCGCGACCAGCACGTCGCTCAGTGCCGCAGCGCCGGCGACCACACCCGCCTCCTGGAGCAGGGCCTCCGACGCGTGCCGTGCGAGCACCGTCGTCGCGGCGGAGTCTCCCGCGAACGCCACGCGACGCGACTGCATGCGCACCGCGAGCGACTTTGCGGGATTGTGGAAGACCTCGTTCGCCGGATGATTGCGCGCCGCTTCCTCGTCGGCCGTGTCGGCGACCTCGGCGAGCGGCGGGACACCGGTGATCCGGACGGCGCGCTGCAACACGCCGAGCACCGCACAGAACACCGCGACGTGCCGGGCGAGCACGTACCGGGTCTGGACCCGGACGCGCGGCGGCAACAACATCGCGCGACCGGCCGAGACCGCCCGCACCGGACCTTCGTCGGGGGCGTCGACGACGACCTCAGCGCTGCGACGCAGTCCGGCGTCGATGCTGCGCGCCAGCTCTGGATCGCCGGCGTCGTTTCCCGAGACCACCACGACATCGAGCGCGCCGACCCACGGCGGTGTGGTCGGCGCGGAGATCAGCGGTACACCGGCCTGCCCACCGAACATCGCGACGACCAGTTCCGCGGCCGAGCGGGCGCGGGCGTCGGTGCCGACGAAGACCACACTGCGGGGGTGCATGTCGGTGAGCCGGCCGAGCAGACCTTCGTCGACCGCCGCGGCGACCGCGCGGATCTGGGCGCCGCCGAGGGCCGCGCTCCTGAGGATGCCGTCGACATCGGCGGCGAGAACACCGCCCGCATCGTCGAAGTCGAACAGCGGTGAGGGTGCCGTCACGACCGCATCACCTTCCTTCCGCCGCCGCGACCTCGGCGAGCCGGCTGACAGTGCCCGGTGGGGCCACCGACCCGAGATCGGTGCTCCGCCGAACCGACACCGGCACGACCTGTCCCGGCACTTCGATTATTCCCGTTGTCCCTCCGCCTACGCACGAACGACGGAAAGGATCTCCTTCACCAATGCCTCGACCTCACCGTCCGTGCGGGCCTCCACGTTGAGCCGCAGCAACGGCTCGGTGTTGGACGCACGCAGGTTGAACCATGCGTTGTCGGGCAGGTCGACGGTGACACCGTCGAGCCGGTCGATCGATACCGCGCGGTCCTCGAACGCCGCGACGACGGCCTCGGTGCGCTCGGCAGCATCGGCGACCGTCGAGTTGATCTCGCCCGACGCCGCGTACCGGTTGTAGGAGCTCATCAACTCGGAGAGCGGACCGTCCTGCGAGGCGAGTGCGGCGAGGACGTGCAGCGCCGCGAGCATGCCGGAGTCGGCACCCCAGAAGTCGCGGAAGTAGTAGTGCGCCGAGTGTTCCCCGCCGAAGACGGCACCGGTCTCGGCCATCTGCTGCTTGATGAACGAATGCCCGACCCGGGTGCGCACCGGCTTGCCGCCCTGCTCGGCGACGAGTTCGGGCACCACGCGCGAGGTGATGAGGTTGTGGATGATCGTCGAGCCGGGTTCCTTGGCGAGTTCGCGGGCGGCGACGAGCGCCGTGACCGCGGACGGGGTGACCGGCTCGCCGCGCTCGTCGACGACGAAGCAGCGGTCGGCGTCGCCGTCGAAGGCCAGGCCCACGTCGGCACCGGACTCGACGACCAGACGCTGGAGGTCGACGAGGTTGGCGGGGTCGAGGGGGTTGGCCTCGTGGTTCGGGAAGGTGCCGTCGAGTTCGAAGTACAGCGGCACGAGATCGACGGGCAGGGCACCGAAGACGGCGGGGACGGTGTGGCCTCCCATGCCGTTGCCGGCGTCGACCGCCACCTTCAGCGGACGCATCTCCGCGAGATCGACCAGGCCGCGGACGAACGAGGCGTAGTCCTCGAGGACGTCCTGCTCGGTGATGTTGCCGCGCTCGCCGTCGTAGGCGGGCACCCCCTCGACGAGGTCGGCGGAGATCTGCGCCAGACCGGTGTCCTGACCGACGGGCTTGGCACCGGCACGGCAGAGCTTGATGCCGTTGTACTTCGCGGGATTGTGGCTGGCCGTGAACATCGCGCCGGGTGCGTCGAGCAGGCCCGACGCGAAGTAGAGCTGGTCGGTGGATGCGAGGCCGATCAGCACCACGTCGAGTCCCTGGGCGGTGACCCCGTCGGCGAAGGCCTGCGAGAGCGAGGGGGACGAGGCGCGCATGTCGTGCCCGATCACCACACGGTCCGCGCTGCCCTCACTGCGCAACAGGCGTGCGAACGACGCTCCGACCTCGCGGACGAACTCTTCGTCGATCTGCTCTCCGACGACACCCCGTACGTCGTAGGCCTTGATGACTGCTGACACCGACTCGGCAGCTCTCGCCACTGTATTAGCTCCTGAACTCGACTCGTGCGATACCGTCCTCCGCGCCATCGCACTCGCTCAGCCTAGTGCGAACGGCTCAGGACGTGGGATCGGGAAGAACACGCAGGTGACCGCGTCGGCCGGTGCGTGCGGTGGGAGGCACGACGGCCCGTTGGGGTTGCTCGGCGTCGTCGTCGCTCGCGTCGGAACGGGAACGCTCCCCCAGGCCGGCCTCGCGTACGGCCTCGGCGAGGGCGGTCAGATCGTCCTCGTCGGGGGTGGCCGACGAGAACGCTCCCTCGTATCGGACGAGTTCCCAGCCCTTGGGTGCCGTGATGCGCGAACCGTGCATCTCGCAGAGATCCCACGAGTGCGGTTCCGCGACGGTCGCCAGGGGACCGACAACGGCAGTGGAGTCCGAGTACACGTAGGTCAGCGTCGCAACAGCAGGGTTCTTGCACCCAGGCCGGCAGCATCGACGCAGTGTTCTCACGACTGGGAGCGTAGCGCGCCGGACGCGCCAGGACTATTCGGACACACCGAAAGGGTGGAGCGATTTTCGTGTCGTAGTGTCCATGGCATGGTCCGCGCACGACGTTCCCGCCCTGTGTCGTCCCGTGCCGTGGCACGCCGCGGCAGGGGAATCCGCGGTCCCCTGTTCCCGCAGAGCCTGCCGGCGTGGAAGACACGCGCAGAGAAATTCGACCTGCTCGTATTGGGGGCGTTCGCGCCGATCGACGCGCGCTGGCACGACCGCCTCACCAAGCTCGACATTGCCGTCGACGAGGTCCCGAAGATCCGGGCACGCGACCCCGACTCGGTCAACTGGCCGGACGAGGTGGTTGCCGACGGGCCGGTGCCGCTGTCCCGGCTCGTGCCGGCGGGGATCGATCGACGAGGCGCTGCCACCCGGGCGCGGATCGTGTTGTTTCGCCGACCTCTCGAGGTGCGCGCGAAGGATCCGGACGATCTGACGGATCTGGTGCACGACGTCCTCGTGCACCAGGTGGCCACCTATCTCGGTGTCGAACCGGAAGTGGTGGATCCGACACTCGACGAGGACGACGAGGACTGAGAAACGTTCCGGATACATGACGAAGGCCGGGTTGCTCGTCCCCCACGGCCGCAACCCGGCCTTCGTCATCCGATTCGGTGTTTCACTCGGTCCCGCACTCCCCGTACCGGGCCGAACTCCTCGTCAGACTATTCCGCGCTTGAGGCGACGGCGTTCCCTCTCGGAGAGCCCGCCCCAGATACCGAACCGCTCGTCGTGAGCGAGAGCGTATTCGAGACATTCGTCCCGGACCTCACACCCCATGCAGATGCGCTTGGCCTCTCTGGTGGAGCCACCCTTCTCGGGGAAGAATGCCTCCGGATCGGTCTGCGCACAGAGCGCACGCTCCTGCCACTGCTCCTCGCCGTCCGCTGGGTCACCGAATCCCGAGATCAAACTCAGGACGGGCACCCCGACGTCCGGGTAGTCACAGACAGCCTCGACTGCAGTATCGCTTCGAGTGAGCTCGAAGCTGTCGCGCTCGCCGGCCATTGTCCCTCCTCACCTGCAGCGCCGAATCATGACCGGGGATCAACCCGCTGCCATCCTTCGAATACTCGTTCGAATGCGGGTTCACCGCAAGGGATCTCGAATTCGATTATCGAATGACATGTATGTGATTAGACACTTCGGGTGTGTCGCGGTCAAGCGGAGCGGCGTTGTTCACATATCATCGGCCGCTTTGCCGAAACGCGTTTCGGACGGTGCGCGACCGGGTAGGCGACGCACCGCTTAGGCTTGGGCCGTGAATGTGACTGTATTGGTCGGAGGTGTCGGTGGGGCGCGTTTTCTCTCAGGTTTGCGCCGGCTTCTCGATATTTCTCCGGGCGTGGAGCCGAATCCGGACGCGGCACACCGCATCACCGCGATCGTCAACGTCGGCGACGACGTGTGGATGCACGGCCTGAGGATCTGTCCGGATCTCGACACCTGCATGTACACCCTCGGCGGTGGGATCGACACCGAACGCGGCTGGGGCCGCGCCGGTGAGACCTGGAACGCCAAGGAGGAACTCGCCGCCTACGGGGCGATCCCCGACTGGTTCGGTCTCGGCGACCGCGACATCGCCACCCACCTCATCCGGACGCAGATGCTGCGGACCGGCTATCCGCTCTCCGCGATCACCGAAGCACTGTGCACGCGGTGGAAGCCGGGTGTGACCCTGCTGCCGGTCTCCGACGACCGCAGCGAGACCCACGTCGTCATCACCGATCCCGAGGACGGTGAACAGCGGGCCGTGCACTTCGAGGAATGGTGGGTCCGCCACCGCGCCCAGGTGCCCACCCACAGCTTCGCCCACATCGGCGCAGAAGAGGCAGAGCCCGCTCCCGGTGTGCTCGAGGCGATCGAGAACGCCGACGCCGTCGTCCTGGCCCCGTCGAACCCCGTCGTGAGCGTCGGAGCGATCCTCGCGATCCCCGGTATCCGTGGGGCGCTGCGCACCACGTCGGCGAAGGTCGTCGGCCTGTCCCCCGTCATCGACGGCAAGCCCCTGCGCGGCATGGCCGATGCGTGCCTGGACGTCATCGGAGTGGAGACCACCGCCGAGGCGGTCGGCCGGTACTACGGCGCCCGCTCGGGCACAGGCATTCTCGACGGCTGGCTCGTGCACTCGACCGACAACGCCGAGGTGCCAGGCGTCGAGGTCCGATCCGTTCCCCTGCTCATGACCGACACCGACGCGACGGCCGAGATGGCCCGCGCCGCCCTCGACCTCGCCGGAGTGACCCTGTGATGCCGGACGCCGTCGCCGACCCTGCAGTGCGCGACCACGCGCCGGGCGGCCCGATCGAGATCCTGCCCGTCGCCGGGCTTCCCGAATTCCGGCCCGGCGACGACCTGGCCGCAGCCGTCGCGCAGGCCGCACCGTGGCTGGCCGACGGGGACGTCCTCGTCGTCACCAGCAAAGTGGTCTCGAAGGTCGAGGGACGGATCGTGGCCGCGCCCACCGATCCCGACGCCCGCGACGCGCTCCGCCGGCGCCTGGTGAACCAGGAAGCGGTGCGCGTGCTGGCACGCAAGGGCCGCACCCTCATCACCGAGAACAAGCTCGGCATCGTGCAGGCAGCCTCCGGCATCGACGGATCCAATGTCGACAGCGCCGAACTCGCGCTGCTGCCCGAGAACCCCGATGCGAGCGCAGCGGCGCTCCGCGAACGGATCGGTGCGCTGCTCGGCGTCCGGGTCGCCGTGGTGGTCACCGACACCATGGGCCGCGCCTGGCGCAACGGCCAGACCGACGCCGCGATCGGCTCGTCCGGGCTTCCAGTCCTGCACGGCTACGCCGGCTCCCACGACTCGCAGGGCAACGAACTGCAGGTGACGTCCGTGGCGGTCGCCGACGAGATCGCCGCCGCAGGCGATCTGGTCAAGGGCAAGCTCGGCGGTGTGCCCGTCGCCGTGGTGCGCGGACTCGACCTGCCCGACGACGGATCCACCGCCCGCGCCCTGATCCGCAGCGGCGAGGACGACCTGTTCTGGCTCGGCACCGAGGAGGCTCTCGAACGCGGTCGGCGCGAGGCGCTGCTGCTGCGCCGGTCGGTGCGGCAGTTCGCCTCCGAGCCCGTCGATCCCGAGGATCTGCGCGAGGCGGTCGCCGAGGCCCTCACCGCACCCGCACCTCATCACACCCGTCCGGTCCGGTTCGTGTGGGTGCGCACCGAGCAGGTGCGCCGCCGGCTCCTCGACCGCATGCGCGACAGGTGGGCCGAGGATCTCCACGGCGACGGACTCGACCCGGTGGCCGTCGAACGCCGGATCTCCCGCGGCGCGATCCTCTACGACGCACCCGAGGTGATCGTCCCCTTCTGGGTGCCCGACGGCGCACACCACTATCCGGATGCCCGTCGCACCGCGGCCGAGGCGACGATGTTCACCGTCGCCGCCGGCGCCGCGGTGCAGGGCCTGCTCGTGTCCCTGGCCACCCGCGGGCTCGGCAGCTGCTGGATCGGTTCGACGATCTTCGCGCCCGAGGTGGTCCGCGAGGAACTCGGTCTTCCTGCCGAGTGGTCGCCGCTCGGGGCGGTCGCCGTCGGTTACCCGCTCACCGAACCGGAACCGCGCGAACCCGCGGACCCGGGCGACGCCCTCGTGGAGCTGTAGTCGTGTCGGCGCGTTCCCTGCACGCCTCGGCGATCGACCGGCTCACCGCCTGGCGCACCGACTCGGAAGACGCCGAATCGCTGCGGCATACGATGCTGGCGTTCCTCGATTCGGCGCCCGACGGGTGCCTGCGCGAACACGTGCCCGGCCACATCACGGCGTCGTCGATCGTGCTCGACGCCGACCACCGCAACGTGTTGCTCACCCTGCATCCGCGGGTGGGGCGGTGGATCCAGCTCGGCGGTCACTGCGAGCCGTCGGACGACACGGTCGTCGACGCGGCCCTGCGCGAGGCCACCGAGGAATCCGGCATCGCCGATCTGGTGATCGATCCGGAACTGCTGTCGGCGCACACGCATCCGATCACGTGCTCCCTCGGCGTGCCCACCCGTCACCTCGACCTGCGGTTCCTGGTGACCGCACCCGTCGGTGCCCGGCCGGTGCGCAGCGACGAATCCACCGACCTGCAGTGGTGGCCCGTCGACGCGCTTCCGCCGGAGGCCGAGCACGAGACCATCGCGCACATGGTCCGGCTCGCCGCGGCCCGACGGGCCTGAGACGACGCGGCCCGACGGGCCTGAGACGACGCGGCCCGACGGGCCTGAGACGACCACGCTCGTCCCGGTGGGTTGCCGGGACGAGCGTGAGGTCGGAACCGGGCCGTGAGGTCAGAACCGGACAGGGCCGAGGTCGGGGTATTTCGGGGTGATGCCGTCGCCGGAGGATACTCCGCGCAGCCGCCGGCCCACCCAGGGGACGAGGAACTCGCGCATCCACGCGCGGTCCGCGGCGCGTTCCTGGGCCCGTGTGAGGACGGGTGCCTCGTCGAACTCCACCGGTCCGAGACCGTGTGCGACGCCCAGCAGATCGAGCACGCGGATCGCCATGTTGTGGTGGCCGGCCGCGGACATATGCAGCCGGTCGAAGTCCCACATGCGCAGATCGCGGTACTCGTCGAACCGCCAGAAGTCGACGATGGTCGCCCCGTGTCGATCGGCGATCGCCCGGACGAGTTCGTTGTACACGGCCCAGCGGCCGCGCAGCATCCCGAAGACCGGCGCCCAGCTGCCGTCGTAGGCCGTCCACATCAGGATGCGGGCGCCGGTCGCGGCGAGCTTGCCGATCGCCTCGTCGTATTCCGCCGCAAGCGTGTCGAGGTCGAGCTTCGGACGCATGAGGTCGTTGCCGCCGGCATAGATCGTCACGAGATCGGGACGCATCGCCACGGCGGTCTCGAGCTGCTCGTCGATGATCGGTCGCAGCAACCGGCCCCGGATGGCGAGGTTCGCGTACGCGAAGCTCTCCGAGTGCCGCGCCAGCTCACCGGCGACGAGATCGGCCCAACCGCGCAGCCCGTTGGCACGCGCCGGATCCGGGTCGCCGACTCCCTCGGTGAACGAATCACCGAGGGCCACGTATCTTTCGAAACCCACTTCGACCTCTCGACTCACACGTCGGTACTGAACCGGATACCGCCGTCGGGGATCTTCACTCCCGGCCACACCCGGGCACCGCGCAGCAGCTCGCATCGCGCACCGATATCGGCGCCGTCACCGATCACACCGTCGCGGATCAAGGCCCGCGGACCGACCCGTACACCGAAACCGATGATGCTCCGTTCGACCACCGCACCGGCCTCGACCCGCGCACCGTCGAAGATCACCGCGCCGTCCAGGCGGGCACCCGCACCGATCTCGGCGCCGCGACCGACGACCGTGCCCCCGATGAGCAGGGCGCCCGGGGCCACGGAGGCACCCGGATGCACGAGCGACTCGCCGCGCTGCGGCGGGAGCGCCGGCGACGGGGCGATACCGCGGACCAGATCGGCCGAGCCGCGGACGAAATCCTCCGGGGTTCCCATGTCGCGCCAATAGGCCGCGTCGACGTGCCCGAACACCTTCTTGCCCTCGGTCAGCAGCGCCGGGAACACCTCGCGCTCCACCGACACCGGACGGCCTTCGGGGATCTGCTCGATGATCTCGCGGCGGAAGACGTAGCAACCGGCGTTGATCTGATCGGTCGGCGGATCCTGAGTCTTCTCGAGGAAGGCGGTCACCCGGCCGTCCTCGTCGGTCGGCACACAGCCGAAGGCACGCGGATCGCTCACCCGCACCAGGTGCAGGGTCACGTCCGCCTCGGTCCGCACGTGGGTGTCGAGCACCGCACCGAGATCGGTGCCACCGAGCACGTCGCCGTTGAAGACCATCACGTTGTCGGCGCGCAACCTCGGCAGCACGTTGCGGATACCGCCGCCGGTGCCGAGCGGCTCGGTCTCGGTGACGTACTCGATCTCGAGACCGAAGTCGGAACCGTCGGCGAAGTGCTGCTCGAAGACCTCGGCCTTGAACGAGGTGCCGAGGACGACGTGTTTGATGCCTGCCTCACGGATCCGCGCGAGCAGATGGGTGAGGAAAGGCACCCCCGCGGTGGGCAGCATCGGCTTGGGTGCCGACAGCGTCAACGGGCGTAGCCGCGTGCCCTGTCCGCCGACCAGAATCACCGCATCGGTGTGCGGTGCCGACTCACTCGTCATCGTCTCCCCTGTTCACTGTCGTGCCGACCCGAATGTTCCGGTCGGTCCTCCCGTTCCGACGCTCCCGCACGGCCGCTGCGACCGCCACTCGCGATCGCACCGCGAGCCCGGCCCGCAGAGCCCACCGCAGCGGTGCCTGCCACCCGTGGGGGTGACGGTCCGCCTGGAAGCGGTAGGCACTCTCATGATGTGCCGGAAGCATCAGTTCGGGGTGCCGTCCGGCCGCGTGGCCCTTGGCGTGCGTGACCACCGCGGACGGCACGTACACGTTGAGCCAGCCCGCTCGTCCGAGCCGGTCGCCCAGGTCCACGTCCTCCATGTACATGAAGTACCGCGAATCGAAGCCGTCGATCGAATCGAAGGCCGCTCGCCGTAGCAGCAGGCACGATCCGGACAGCCAGCCCACGGGGCGTTCGCTGATCTCCTCGCTCTCCTGCCGGTAGCGACGCGTCCACGGATTGGCCGGCCAGACGGTGCCGAGCAGCGCGTGACCGGCACCGGAGGCGAGGGTGGGGACGGTGCGTGCCGAGGGGTAGACGCTTCCGTCGGGTTCGTGGATCAGCGGCCCGAGCGAGCCGGCTCGCGGCCAGCGACGCGCCGCCTCGAGCAGTTCGTCGATCGAACCGGGGTGCCACCGGACGTCCGGGTTCGCGACGATCACGAACTCCGCGGACGGGTCGATCTCGGCGACCGCGCGATTGATCGCCCCGCCGTATCCGATGTTTCCCCCGGTCCGGAGCAGTCGCACGTTCTCGTGTGCCGCCTCGGCGGCCTCGGGAGCACCGTCGATCGAACCGTTGTCGGCCAGGATCACCTGCGTCGGCAGAACGGTCGCGGAGGTGAGCGAGGTGAGAAAGTTCTCGAGGTGCTCACCGGGCGAATAGGTCACCGTCACCACGGCCAGCGTCGAATCCACGCCGGTCACCTTAGCGACCTCGACAGTGTGCGACACCTCACGGGCCGTTTCCTCACACGTCATCGCGCGGGCGGCACGGTTCCGCTACCGGCGATCGCCTCGTGCAGTGCCTCCCGCCACGGACGGAAGCGCGTCAGGCCGGCACCGATCCAGGCACTGTCGTCGAGCACCGAATAGGCCGGCCGCGGCGCGGGGCGGACGAACTCGTCGCTGCCACAGGGTTGCACCCGCTCCGGGTCGGCGCCGATCTCCTCGAAGACCGCCCGGGCGAGGTCGAACCACGTCGCTTCTCCGGCGTTCGTGGCATGCAGAATCCCACCGGGGATCCGGTCACCGTGCTCGGCGAGTTCGATCAGTCCGTCGGCCAGGTCGCGCGCGTAGGTGGGGCAACCGCGTTGGTCGTCGACGACGCGCAGGGTCTCCCGCTCGCCTTCGAGCCGCCGCATGGTCGCGACGAAGTCGTTGCCGTCGCCGGTGTACACCCAGGCGGTGCGCACGACGTGCGCGGTGGGAAGCACCTCCAGCACCGCCCGTTCACCGGCGAGTTTGGTGCGGCCGTAGGCCGTGCGCGGGCCGGTCGGCGCGTCCACGCAGTAGGGCTCGGTCGCGTCGCCGGCGAAGACGTAGTCGGTGGAGACATGGACGAGACGGGCACCTTTGTCGGCACAGACGGCGGCCAACACGCCCGGGCCCGTGCCGTTCACCACAGCGGCCCGGTCCTCGTCGGTCTCGGCCGCGTCGACGGCGGTGTACGCGGCGGCGTTGATCACCACGGATCCCGGTTCGACCGCGGCGGCCACGGCCTGCGGATCGGTGATGTCCACCTCGGACGATCCGACACCGCGGATCGGTATCCCCGCCGCGGTGCCGCGGTTCACGAGATGACGGCCGAGCTGGCCACGGGCTCCGGTGACGAGAACGCTACGCACTCGGAGAAGTCTGGCACGCCGGAGTGGTGCGCGCCGGGCGAGCGTCCCCACCAGTAGCCTTCAACCGAGAGCTACATCCACAGACCCCGTACCACCCACAGGAGGAGTACCAGGTGCCGCCAGAGCCGCGTCGCCGCACCGGCCGACGTCCCGCCCCCACGGGACGTCGCACCCGCGCGGGCGATCCGACAGCTGCCGACGGCAGGTACGGGTCGGATCCCGGTCCCCGGCAGTCCCGGCGTTCCGCGCGTCGCGAGCCCCCCTCACACAGCCCCGGAGCACCGGCGGAGGCACGGGTGTACAGCGGAAGGCCGTGGCAGATCGCCGTCGCGATCGCGGCGTGCCTCGTGCTGGTCGTCACCGGTGCGGCGTGGCGCAGCGTCGACGCGCTGCAGTCGTCGCTGGCCTCGGTCCGCGGCCTGGCCCTCGGCGACGGCGAGGACGGCGCCGTCGACATCCTGCTGGTGGGCACGGACAGCCGCACCGACGCGCACGGCAATCCTCTCTCCCAGCGCGAGCTCGACGCGTTGCGCGCCGGCGAAGAAGTAGCGAACAACACCGACACGATCATCCTGATCCGCGTGCCGAACGACGGCCGGTCGGCCACTGCGATGTCGATCCCCCGCGACACCTACGTCGAGGTGCCCGAGATCGGGATGTCGAAGATCAACGCGGCCTACGGCGCCACGAAGGCGAACCGGCGCGCCGAGCTCGTCGAAGCGGACGCCGACGCGACCGAGGCCGAACTCGAGAAGGAATCGACCCAGGCAGGCCGGGAGGCGCTCATCGAGTCGGTCGCCGACCTGACGGGTGTGACGGTGGACCACTACGCCGAGGTCGGACTCCTCGGCTTCGTGCTGCTCACCGACGCCGTCGGCGGTGTCGAGGTGTGCCTGAACGCACCGGTCGACGAGCCACTGTCGGGTGCCCGTTTCGATGCCGGTGAGCAGACCCTGCAGGGTTCGGACGCACTGAGCTTCGTCCGCCAGCGTCACGACCTGCCGCGCGGCGATCTCGACCGGATCGTGCGGCAGCAGGTGTTCATGGCGTCGCTGGCACAGAAGGTGCTCAGCGCCAAGACGTTGTCCAACCCGTCGAAGGTGAGTCAGCTGACCGCCGCAGTGCAGCGCTCGGTGGTGCTCGACTCCGATTGGGACATCATGGCGCTCGCGACGCAGTTGCAGGGCCTCGCCGGTGGCGACGTGACCTTCTCGACGATCCCGGTGCAGGACATCAACGCGATGACCGACTACGGCGAGTCGGTCGTGCAGGTCGATCCGGACGAGGTGCGCTCCTTCGTCGCCGAGTTGATCGGCCGCGAACCGGACGGCAGCGAGACCACCTCGACCCCGGTGCCCGCTCCCGACATCGACGCGTCGACCGTTACGGTCGACGTCGCGAACGCCGGATCCGTGTCCGGCCTGGCCTCCCAGGTCTCCACGGCTCTGTCCGAGGAGGGCTACGTCGAGGGCGAGGTGGGCAACTACACCGGTTCCGGTGTGGGCACGTCGACGGTCTTCGGTGCCGACGAGGACTCCGACGAGACCCGCGCGGTGGCCGCGGCGCTCGGTGGTCTCGCCACCGAGTCCGATCCCTCGCTCCCGGCCGGCACCGTGCGGGTCGTGCTCGCCGGCGACTACACCGGCCCCGGCTCGTCGTCGTACTCCGGTTCGTCCACCGCCGCATCCGCCTCCGACATCGGCGTGAGCCCGGCCGGTGGCACCGCCACCCCGGCTCCCGCCGCACCGCCCATCGATGCGGGCTCCGACGGCCCGCGCTGCGTGAACTGACACCTGTGTGAACCGACAGTCGCGCGAACAGAATCCGAGAAGAAGGACATCGTGACCACCCTGACCGACGCACTGCTCGACCCGATCCTCGCCGAAGATCCGGCGGGTCCGCGGATCACCTGGTACGACGACGCGACCGGCGCGCGGATCGAACTGTCGGCGCTCACCCTCGCCAACTGGGCTGCCAAGACGGCCAATATGATTCGCGACCAGTTCGGAGTCCTTCCGGGAGGTCGGGTGGCGGTGCTGCTTCCCGCCCACTGGCAGAGCGCCGCGGTCCTGCTGGGCGTGTGGTGGGCAGGGGCCGAGGTCGTCCTCGACGCCGACCCGGATGCCGATCTCGCTCTCGTCACCCCCGACCGGTTGGACGAGGTCGACACGGTTGCCGAGGTCGCGGCGTTGTCGCTCGACGCCTTCGGTGCCCCCGTGCGCGACCTGCCGCCAGGGATCACGGACTATGCGACGGACGTGCGGATGCACGGCGACCAGTTCCGATCCTCCGGTGCGGGCGACGCGGTGCTCGCCGGACGTTCGCAGTCGGACGTGCTCGCTGCCGCCACGGAGTCGGCGTCGGCGGCGGGTATCGGCAGCGGCGACCGCGTGTTGTCGTCCCGGTCCTGGTCGCAGCCCGACGCTCTCGTCGCCGGACTGCTCGCGGTGCTCGCGGCCCGGGCGTCGCTGGTACAGGTGAGCAATCCCGACCCGGAGGCCACCGAACGCCGCGTCGCGAGCGAGAAGATCACGGTTCGTCTGGACGGGTGATCCCGCGCTCCGCGCGGTAGCCGCCATCGGCGAGTCCCGCCTCGATCTCGAACCTGTTGCGGGACCCCGGGTTGCGGAGTTCCTCCCACAGATAACGCACCGCGAAGCCGATGCCGTAACGGGCCCACTGGTCCGCGTGCACGGATTCGTGGCGCAGCAGCGCCCGCGTCGGTGGCCTACGGGTGAGGAAGACACCGCCGACGGTGGTGCCGCCGCGCGCGAAGCCACCGCGCATACCGCTGCAGACGAACAAGCCGAACTCGTCGTCGAAGGACACCGAGCCGCCCCAGGCCCTGCCCCACACCGTCGCGAGCGCGGTGACGAACCGCACCGACGGGACCCCGCGCGACACCCGTATCGCCCTGGCACGCTTCCGGTCCCGTCCCGACACGGCTCGAGCCTACGCCGACTCGATCGGTCCGATCCTCTGCCGACTTCGTCGGCCTGATTCTCTGCCGACTTCGTCGGCCTAGTTCTCGGCCGGTCGTCTCGAACCGCCGATTCGACGACGAACGCCCCCGAGCCGCGGAAGGACTCGGGCGCGTTCCGGTCGACGGGGAGCACCGTCGGGAGGAGGACCGACCGTCACCCCGCCATCGCCGCGACCGGCGACACCCGGCTCGCGCGCTGGGCGGGGACGAGCGAGGCGACGACGCCCGCCACACCGCCCACCAGGACGATCGCCGCGAGCTGCCACCACGGCACCGAACCTGGTGCGATGTGGCCCGGGCCGATTACCGAGGCCGTGCCGGCCGCCCCGAGCAGCAGGCCGAGCACCACGCCGAGCAGCGACGCCACGCCGGCTATGATCGACGCCTCCCGCACGAGCAGACTCCGCACACCGGCCCGCGAGAGACCCACCGAGCGCAGCATCGCGGTCTCCCGTCGCCGCTCGAGCACGGACAACGCCATCGTGTTGCCCACGCCGATCAGGGCGATCACCACGGCCACGGACAGCAGCCCGCCGACGATCAGCAGCATCGTGTCGAGGATCTTCTCGAGCATCTGCCGCATCTGCACCGCACCGACCACCTCGCTGCCCGGAACCTCGGCCGCGGCGACCCGAGACAGGTCGTCGGAAACGGCGACGAGGTCCTCGTCCGACATTCCTCGATCGAGTTTCAGCCACACGGTGTCCGCCGTGACGGGGCCGGCGACGGCGGTCAGGTCGCTCCACTCGATCATGTCGGGCATCCCCGGCTCGGTCGTGGCGACGGTCAGCTCGCGGGTGCCCACCGGGCCGCCGACGGTGATGACGGCTCCGTCGTCCACGCCCACCGACCTCGCCAGAGAGCGTTCGAGCACGATCGTCCCGGCCTCGGGCAGGCGCACGTCGGTCCGGACGGTCGAGGCCATCGCCGCGGGATCGACGCCGAGGACCGACGCCTCCGTGCCGCCGATCGTGAGGTCGACCGCCGCGAGTTCGGCGCCGCTGCTCACCCGGTCGACCGCCGTCAGCCGCTCGGTCACCTCCGGTGCGAGCCCGTCGCGTTCGGGCGCGGTCACGGCCATGTCGACGGGGAACTGCTCGTCGATCACGTCCGGCGCCCCAGCCTCGAGCGTGCCGATCCCCACGACGAGGGTCGAGGTCAACGTCACGCCGATGAACAGCGCGGTGGCCGTCGACGCGGTGCGGCGCGGATTGCGCCGGGCGTTGCCGGCGGCGAGCACCGCGAGCGGGCCACCGGCACGGGCGAGCACGTCCCCCACCGCACCGACCGCGGCGGGCACGAGACGGCGGGAGGCGAGCACCACACCGACGAACAGCAGCAGTCCACCAGGGCACGCGACGAGCACGTTCGCCATGACGACCCCGAGACCGAGCAGGGCCGTGCCCCCGACGATCGCCAGCGCGGCACAGATGCGGCGCACCCACGAATCGCGCACCGGTTCGGGGCGGGTCTCGAGGGGCTGCAGGGCCGCGAGCGCCCGCACGCGGGTCGCCGCCCGCGCGGCACCGTTCGCGGCGACCACCGTCATGCCCGTTCCCACGATCAGACCCGCGATCACCGTGGTGGCCGTCACCGAGACCGACGTGAGCGGGATCGGGGCGTCCACGGCCCGCGCCGCGGACACCACGGCCGCGGCGAGTCCGGACCCGCCGAGCACGCCGAGGACGGCCGCGACGAGGCCGACGACGAACGCCTCGCCGCGGACACTGCGGCGGACCTGGGTGGACGTCACGCCCACGCAGCGCATCAGGGCCAGTTCGCGGGTGCGCGCGGCGAGCAGGACGGAGAAGGTGTTGGCGATGACCAGGCCGGCCACGACCACCGAGATCGCCGCGAAGCACAACAGGACGTTGCGCAGCAGGGCGACGTCCCCGACGTAGTCGTCGGCGACCGCCGTGGCGCGATCGGCACCCGGCACGACGTCGACGCCCGGCACCGGCGCGAGTGCCGCTCGCACGGCGTCGGCGTCACCGACTGCACGGACCTCCCAGTCCGTCGTGTCCCCGGACCACGACCGCACCTGCGCGGCGTCGCCGAAGACCGATCCCGGGCTCAGGGCGAGCGGTGATCCGTCGAGATCGACGACACCGACGACCTCCACGGTGGTCGGGGGGACGGAACCCGTCGGGCCGGCGACGGTGATCTCGTCACCGATCGCCCGGCCGGACGACGAGCCGACGGCGACCTCAGCCGGGTTCGACGGCCAGCGTCCGTCCCCGAGCTGCTGCCACCGCAGGGCGCCCTCGGGTGCGATGCTCGTCGCGGTGCCGTTCGAGGACGACCCGTCGGCTCCGATCAGCCGGACGGGACCGCTGACGTCGAGCGCCGCCGCCTCGACGCCCGGTGTCGTAGCGACCAGCGTGAGCACCTCGTCGGGTGCGACAGTGGAGTCGGCGGGAAGAGCGACTGCCGCGACCCCCTCATACCGGGCCGCCGTGGATTTCGAGACCGACGCACTCACCGTGTCGCCGAGCACGAGGGTGGTGACGACGAACGCGACCGCGACGAAGACCGCCAGCACGGACGCGACGTACCGCCCCCGATGGGCGCGGGCCTGGGCCAGGACGAGATGCCTCATCGGACCGGCACCACCGTTCGGGAGGTGCGCAGGTCGCGCATCGCATCGATCACCGAATCCGCTGTGGGTTGCGCGATCTCACCGGCGAGCCGGCCGTCGGCGAGCAGCACCACCCGATCGGAGTAGGAGGCCGCGACCGGATCGTGCGTCACCATCACCACGGTCTGACCGGTCTCCCGCACGCTCGACCGGAGCATCGAGAGCACCTCCCCGCCGGACTGCGAGTCGAGGTTTCCGGTGGGTTCGTCGGCGAAGATCACGTCGGGCTGCGGCAGGAGCGCCCGCGCGACGGCGACGCGTTGCTGCTGACCGCCGGACATCTCGTGGGGAAGGTGGTCGAGCCGGTCGGTCAGACCGAGCCGGCCGGTCACCTCGTCGAACCACTCGGGCGTCGGGCGCGAGCCGGCCAGCCGCATCGGCAGCAGGATGTTGTCGCGGGCGGTGAGCACGGGCAGCAGATTGAACGCTTGGAAGACGAATCCGATGCGGTCGCGGCGCAGTTCGGTGAGCACCGCATCGGGGGCGGTGCTGATCTCGACGTCGGCGCGGCGGCCGTCGCCGTGGAGGATCACGCGCCCGGAATCGACACCGTCGAGACCGGCGAGGGTGTGCATGAGTGTCGACTTGCCGGATCCGGACGGTCCCATGATCGCGGTGAAGCGTCCCCGCGCGAAGGCGACGGACACCCCGTCGAGGGCACGCACCTCGGCGTCGCCGCGCCCGTAGACGCGGGCGACCCCCTGAGCCGAACATGCCGGTACGAAAGAGCTGATCGAAGTCATGCTTCGACGCTAGAAACGATGCGGCGCACGCACATCGACCCGCGAGTCGATCTTCGCCGCCCCGGTGTCCTACCCCGGGAGGACCGGTCGTCTCCGGGATGGCACCACGGTCCTACTCCTCCGAGCCGAGCAGATCGTCGGGATGCACGAGACCGGCGCGGAAGGCGAACAGCACCGCCTGCACGCGGTCGCGCGATCCCGTCTTCGCCAGCACCCGGCCCACGTGGGTCTTGACGGTCGTCTCGGAGAGCACGAACCGCTCGGCGATCTCCCCGTTGGTCAGGCCGTGTGCCATCGCGACGAGCACCTCGAGTTCGCGTGGAGTCAGATCCTCGGGCACCGCGACCGGCACCGCGCGCCGCTCCGCACCGTCGAGCAACGGCGAGACATGGTGCAGCAGTGAGCGGGTGGCGCGCGGGGCCATCACGGCGTCACCGCGGTGCACCGTCCGTACCGCGGCCAGCAGGTCCTCGGGCGGCGCGTCCTTGAGCAGGAAGCCGCTCGCACCGGCGGCGATCGCCTGGACGATGTAGTCGTCGTTGTCGAAGGTTGTGAGCACCACGACCTTCGGCGCGTCGGCCGAGCGCAGCAACGACCGCGTCGCCGAGATCCCGTCGACCCGCGGCATCTGCACGTCCATCAGCACGACGTCGGCGCGGACCCGTTCGAGTTCGGCGACGGCGGCCTCGCCGTCGGACGCCTCGACGACGACCTCGATGTCCGGCTGCGATTCGAGCACCATGCGGAAACCGGCGCGCACGAGTTGCTGGTCGTCGACGAGCCCGATACGGATGGTCGTGTCGGATCGGGTGTCGCGGGCGGGTTCGGTCACGGACGCCACCCTAGGGGGAGACCGCCGGTGCGGGCAGTTCGGCACGGACCCGGTAGCCGCCACCGTCTCTCGGACCGGCCGCCGCGCGACCGCCGTGCAGCCGGGCCCGCTCCTCGATACCGGTCAGCCCCTGCCCACCCGGGCGGGCCTCGACGAGCGCCGCCGCTCCCCTGCCGTCGTCGACGATCTCGACGACGAGCGTGTCGGGCCGCCAGTCGAGACGGACGTGGGTGCGGGCGCGGGGACCCGCGTGCTTGAGGACATTGGTGAGCGATTCCTGCACGATCCGGTAAACCGACAGCCCCAGTCCCTCGGGCACCTCGCGGCTCTGCCCGTCGACCGAGAACTCGACCTCGAGCCCGCTCGTGCGCATCTGCTCGACGAGCGCCGGCACGTCGCCGACGCCTGGTGTGGTGGTGAACTCGCGCGGCGTGTCCTCACGGAGCACCGACAGCAACCCGCGCATGTCGGTCAACGCGCGACGCCCGGTCTCGGCGATGGTGGTCAACGCCCCTGCGGCCGCCTCCGGGTTCGTCGCGGCGGCGTAGCGACCACCGTCGGCCTGCGCGATGATCGCCGTGAGCGAGTGCGCGACGATGTCGTGCATCTCCCGGGCGATGCGGGTGCGCTCCTGGGTGGCGGCCAGTTCGGCCTCCTTGAGGCGTTCGAGTTCGAGCAACCGGTTGCGCTCGGTGAGCGAATCCATCTCGCGCAAACGCAACCCGCGGACCCGCCCGAACGCCCACACACCAGCGAGGAAGACCGCGACGAAGGTGGCCGTCACGAACGCTTCGAGCGCGGTGCGGCCGTCGTAGCCGAAATAGAGCACTCCGGCGAGTGCGCCCCCAACCACCGCGACGGGCAGCGCGGTGTTGGCGGCCCACCGCGGAGCGTAGGCGGCGAGCGCGTACACCGCGATCGGTACCGCGATCGCCGCGATCGGCAGGACCTCCGGCAGGACGAGCAGGTGCGCGTAGGCGGCGAGCGCGACGAGCGAACCCGCCACCACCGGGCGGGTCCTGCGCCAGGTCAGCGGCAGCGTGAGCGCGAGGGTGACGAACAGACCCGCCACCGATCGCGCGTCCGCCACGTGCAGGGCGACCCCGAACAGCGCGAGCACCGCGGCCAACGCCCCGTCGATCACTCCGGTGTGCCCGCGGGCCCACCGGTTCCAGCGTTCGAGCAGCGGGGTCGTCTGCACGGCGACGCTCCGTCAGCCGAGCAGCTTCTGCCGCAGCGCCTCGTCCTTCTCGAGCACCATCTGCTCGAGACCCGCCTGGAACTTCTCCATCTGCTCGCGCAGCGCCGGATCGGAGGCACCGAGGATGCGCGCGGCGAGCAGACCCGCGTTGCGGGCGCCGCCGATCGAGACGGTGGCGACGGGGACACCGGCGGGCATCTGCACGATCGACAGGAGCGAGTCCATACCGTCGAGGTACTTCAGCGGCACCGGAACGCCGATCACCGGCAGCGGGGTCGCCGAGGCGACCATGCCGGGTAGGTGGGCGGCGCCGCCGGCGCCCGCGATGATGACCTTGATCCCGCGGCCGGCGGCGTCCTTGGCGTAGTCGAGCATCCGCTGCGGCGTGCGGTGCGCCGAGACGACACCCACCTCGAAGCGGATCCCGAACTCGACCAGCGCCTCGGCCGCGGCCTGCATGGTCGGCCAGTCCGAGTCGCTGCCCATGATCAGGCCGACCTGTGCACCCTGTGCCACGTCACTCACCGATTTCTCCCGTGTGTTCGTTCCAACCGTCGGTCCACACCGCGTGCGAGAGCCAGTGCGCCGCGCGTTCCGCGCGTTCGCGCACGGCGGCGACGTACTCGGGATCGTCGATCGACCCGGACGGCGCGCCGAGCACGTTGACGTGGCCGATCTTGCGGTCCTTGCGCTCACCCTTGCCGTAGAGGTGCACGTGCACGTCGGGCATCCGGGCGAACAGGTGGTGCAGTCGCTCGTCCATGCTCATCGCCGGCGCCTCGGGCGCGCCGAGCACGTTCGCCATCACCGTCACCGGCGCGATCGGGCTCGTGTCGCCGAGCGGGTAGTCGAGCACGGCGCGCAGGTGCTGTTCGAACTGGCCGGTGCGGGCACCGTCCATGCCCCAGTGACCGGAGTTGTGCGGACGCATCGCCAGTTCGTTGACGATCAGCTCACCGGAGCGCGTCTCGAACAGCTCGACCGCCATGACACCGACGACGCCGAGCTCACCGGCGATGCGCAGCGCGAGCTGCTCGGCGGCGGTGGCGACGTCCTCGGGCAGGTTCGGGGCGGGTGCGATGACGACGGCGCACTGGCCGTCGCGCTGGACGGTCTCGACGACCGGCCACGACGCGCCCTGGCCGAACGGGGACCGCGCGACCATCGCCGACAGCTCGCGCGTCCACTCGACCTTCTCCTCGGCGAGGAGCGGGACACCGGCAGCGAGCTGGTCGGCGACGACCCGCTCGAGTTCGGCGTGGTCGTCGAGAATCCACACGCCACGGCCGTCGTAGCCACCGCGTGCGGCCTTGAGCACGTACGGATCGCCGAGCGCGTCGAGGGCGGCGCGGGCATCCTCGACGGAGGTGATCTCCGCGAACTTCGGCATCGGTGCGCCGAGCTCACCGAGCCGCTTGCGCATCGCGATCTTGTCCTGGGCGTAGATCAGGGCCTGCGGGGGCGGCAGCACCGCGACGCCTTCGCGCTGCAGGACCTCGAGATGTTCGGTCGGGACACCCTCGTGATCGAAGGTCAGCGCGTGCGCGCCGGTCGCGGCGCGGCGGAGGGCGTCGAGGTCGTCATGGCTGCCGAGCACCACATTCGGGCTGACCTGCGCGGCGGGTTCGTCGGCGCTCCCGGCGAGCACGCGGAGCGTCTGGCCGAGCGCGATCGCCGCCTGATGGGTCATCCGCGCGAGCTGTCCACCACCGATCATCGTGACGACCGGCATGCCCGTCGTCAGGGTGCGGGGCGTATCGGATCTGGGGGACGATTCAGGTCTGCCTGTCACGGCTGTCCATGGTGTCACAGCATGTCGTGACGTCGTTCCGCTGCTCCCCCGCCGAGCGTCGAGGGACCTCCCACCGGCCCGCCCAGCGGTGTGGGAACGCCGACATGTGCGGTCGGGTTTCGGAAATTCACCTCTTCGTTTCGTACACTTCTCCAAGTGACAATCGTCGATGAAGCGTTGAGCAGAGTTCCCCAGCCTTTCCGGGGGCTGTTGCTCCGGCATCGCGAATTGATCAAATTCGCTATCGTCGGCGGCACCACCTTCGTGATCGACTCGGCGATCTTCTACACGCTCAAGCTCACAGTTCTGTCCGAGAAGCCGGTGACCGCCAAGATCATCGCCGGTGTCGTCGCGGTGATCTGCTCGTACATCCTCAACCGCGAATGGTCTTTCCGTAATCGCGGCGGTCGCGAGCGCGCCCACGAGGCGTTCCTGTTCTTCTTCGTCAGCGGTATCGGCGTCGTGCTCTCGTTCATCCCGCTATGGATCTCGAGTTACGTCTTCGACCTGCGCGTACCCGAGGTGAGCCTCGCGACGGAGAACATCGCCGACTTCGTCAGCGCGTACATCATCGGCAACCTGCTGCAGATGATCTTCCGCTTCTACTGCTTCAAGAAGTTCGTCTTTCCGGAGGAGATGGTCCCGGACGCTCCCCTGGGCGAGCCCAGCGAGCAGCTCGACCGCTCCTGACGGGAAGACGGTCTAGCGGGGTTCGCGCGTGCCGGTCGGCGTACAGGTGTCCCGATCGCGGGGCGCGCCGAGGAACAGCGCAAACAGTGCCGGCCGGCGTCGCTGCAGTTCGAGGCGACCGCCGTCGGCCTCCGCGAGGGCACGTGCGAGCGCCAGTCCCACCCCGGTCGACCCGCCCCCGGAGAAGCCGCGGTCGAAGACGTACGGCGCGACCTCGTCGCTGACACCCTCTCCCTCGTCGGCCACCTCGACACACACCGTGACGTCGCCGCGGGTCGCGACCTGCCGCACCGAGACCGTGCACGTGCCTCCTCCGTGCACGAGCGCGTTGTCGACCAGCACCGCCACCGCCTCACGCAACCGCGAACCGGTCACCGCCGCCCGCAACGACGGATCGCCGCGCAACACCAGCTCCCGTCCCGCCTCCTCGTAGGGACCGCGCCAGTCGGCGACGACACCGGTGAGTTCGCCGACCACCGAGACGTCGGTGCGCTGGTCGGCACTGCTGTCGCGGGACTGGCGCACGAGACCGTCGATCGCGGTGGTCAGCCGGTCCACCTGTGCCATGGCCGCCTCGGCCTCCTCCACCACGGCAGGATCCTCGTGGGTGGACAACTCGTCGAGCCGCAGCCGGATCGCGGTCATCCGGGAGCGGAGCTGATGCGAGACGTCGCCGACGAGCGCGTGCTCGCGCTGCAGGCGGTGCGAAATCTCGACGGCGGCCGAATCCAGCACGTCGGAGACGCGATCGAGTTCGGGGATACCGTGCCGCCGGGCCACCGGGCGGAAGTCGCCCTCGGCGAGACGGGCCGCCCGGTTCGCCACGTCGCGCAGCGGGTCGGCGAGTCTTCGGGCGGTCGCCACCGCGACCAGCGCCCCGGCCGCCACGGACAGCAGCACCAGCAGGCTCACCGCGGCGAGCACCTGCTGCTGCAGAGTTCGCATGCTCTCCGAGGGCACCTCGATGAGCAGCGAGCCGGACGTCCCCATCGACAACGACTCGACGATCGACGCCCCGAGCACCGGCGTGCCGATGTCCAGCCGCGCCGCGACGTTCTCGGGTGTCGGGTAGACCACGACAGCCCGCCCGTCGGTGGGGACGAGCAGACGCAGGGAACTCGTGTCGAGACCACCGACGACGAATCCGTCGGTGCCCTCCTGGGCGATGATCTCGTCGGCCATGCGTTCGAGCCGGTTCTGCAGGTCGCGGCGGGCGGTGTCCTCGACGAACAGGAACGCCGTGTAGGCCAGCGGAATGCCGAGCAACAGCGCGACGAGCAGCACGGTCGCCAGGACGGCGTTGAGGATGCGGCTGCGCACGCCGGAGACGCTAGTCGGTGTTCAGCCGGAAACCGACACCGCGCACCGTGGCGATGCGACGTTCCCCGGCCGGCCCCTCGTCGCCGATCTTGCGGCGCAACCACGACATGTGCATGTCGAGCGTCTTCGAACCGCGCAGGTCGGCGTCGCCCCACACCTCCTCGAGGATCGCGTCGCGGGAGACGACCTGCCCCGCGTGCTCGAGCAGCACACGCAGGAGCTCGTACTCCTTGTTGGCGAGCGTCACCTCGGAGCCGTCCACGAGGACACGGCGCGCGGCACGTTCGAGCCGGATCCCGGCGACGTCCACGATGTCGTCGTTCTCCGGGCCGCCGCGCCGGCGCAACAGCGCGCGCACACGCGCCATGAGCTCAGCGAGACGGAACGGTTTGCCGACGTAGTCGTCGGCGCCGGCATCGAGACCGACGACGAAGTCGACCTCGTCGGTGCGGGCGGTGAGCATGAGCACGGCCAGATCGGAGCGGCTCGCCCGGATCTGGCGACACACTTCGAGTCCGTCCATCCCAGGTAGACCGAGGTCGAGGATGAGCAGTTCGAACCTGCCCGACAGTGCCTGTTCGAGCGCGGCCGGACCGTTGTCCTCGACGGTCACGTCGTACCCTTCGCGTCCCAGCGCGCGGGACAGCGGTGCAGCGATTGCGTCGTCGTCTTCGGCGAGTAGAACGGCAGTCACCACGCCAGCGTACGGATCGCGGTTCGCTTCGTCGGGATTACCGGCGGGTCGTGTCGGCGCACCTGCGACTCGCGTCGGCGCACCTACGACTCGCGTCGGCGCACCTACGACTCGCGGTCACCACCCCTTGCGGTGCTCATGCCCGTGCTCGTCGCGCCGGTAGCGGGTGGTGTGACGGTCACCGGGGCGCTGGTTCTGCGCGTCGAAGGCCTGCCGGTAGAGCAGGGCGTGCACCTGCTGGACGTCAGGGATGTCGTCGAACTCGATGGGATCGTCGGCGGCGGACACCACGACGAGCGTGCCGGTCCGGAGCATCCGGTCGGCGAGGCCGTGCCGGAACTGGACGTTGCTGATCCGGCCCATCGGGATGTCGATACCCGTGTGGGTGAGCACACCGGTGCGGACGAGGACGCGCCGGTCGGTGACGATGAAGTGCGTGGTGAGCCACCCGACGAAGGGAGGGACGCACCGCCAGCCGACGAGGCCGATCCACGCCGCGGCCACGGCGAGGCCACACCAGGTCGCGGCGGCACCGTCGAGCCGCGCCTGGACGAGTCCCACCAGGAAACCGGCGACCATCGTCGACACGAGGAAGGTGGCCGTCGGCAGTACGAGAGACTTCCAGTGCGGATGCCGGTGCAGCAGCAACTCTTCCTCGGGTGCGAGGGCGTCCTCCGGGTATCCCATACCGCCCACGATGGCATATGTCGGTCTTGTACCGATGCGAGCAGTCGCAGGGTGCTCAGACCGGTCGCAGATGTGTGATGTCGCCCGCAGCGACCGCCACGGACTCTTCCCCGCCGTCGGGGCGGATCACGATCCGTCCCTGATCGTCGACGTCGGTCGCGACGCCGTGCAGTTCGGTGTCGCCGGGCAGGATCGCACGGACGCGCTGCCCGACCGTGCCGCATCGTTCGCGGTAGGCCGCGGCGAGTTCGGTGGTGTCCCATCCCGCCCGGGCCCACGCCCGGATCCGCTCGCCTAAGCCGGCGAGCAGCGCCTGCGCGAGCGGCGTGCGATCGAGTTCGGTGGCGTCCTCGAGCAGCAGCGAGGTGGCGGTGGGGACGGGCAGTTCGTCGCGTCCGAGGGTGGCGTTGATGCCGATGCCAGCGACGACCGTGGGCACCGGCGAGGTGGCCGCGACCTCCACGAGGATCCCGGCGAGCTTGCGTCCGTCGACGAGGACGTCGTTGGGCCACTTCAGTTGTGCCGCAACGCCGGTCACGGATCGCACAGCGTCGACGGCGGCGATGCCGCACAACAGCGGGAGCCAACCGAGGTTCTGCAGGGGGCACTCGGGCAGCCGCAGCAGGACCGACACGATGACCTGCGCGCCGGGCACACCGTTCCAGGTGCGGGAGTGGCGACCGCGGCCGCCGTGCTGGAACTCGGCGAGCAGCACGCGACGGTCGTCGCCGGTCGCGGCGACGGCGAGCAGATCCGCGTTCGTCGAGGCCGTGTCGGCGACGACGTCGAGACGTGTGTAGAAACCTTCGCGCTCGACGCCGACGAGGGCATCGCGCAACGCCGCCTCGTCGAGCGGTGTGCGGAGGGCGAGGAGATCGGTCGTGGGCCGGTCGGATGCCATGTACACAGCCTAAAGTGGGCCTTCGCCACCTACCCGCCGGTAGGTCCGGAGCGGTGGTCCGGCCTTCGGGACCTCGATGCAGCGGCCTTGTATGACGATCGCTAAGCTGACTGGCCATGACCACTGTCCAGGAGCCGTCCGCGCCCGAGGCGGCGAGTACGCCCGATATCCACACCACCGCCGGCAAGCTGGCCGACCTGCGCAACCGTCAAGCACAGGCCAAGGTCCCGGTCGGTGAGGCCGCAGTCGAGAAGGTTCACGCCAAGGGCAAGCTGACCGCTCGCGAGCGCATCCAGGCGCTCCTCGACGAAGGATCGTTCGTCGAACTCGACGCCCTCGCTCGCCACCGCAGCACCAACTTCGGCCTGGCCGACAACCGTCCGCTCGGCGACGGCGTCGTCACCGGCTACGGCACGATCGACGGCCGCGACGTCTGCGTCTTCTCGCAGGACGCCACCGTCTTCGGCGGCAGCCTCGGCGAGGTCTACGGCGAGAAGATCGTCAAGGTCATGGACCTGGCCCTCAAGACCGGCCGTCCGCTGATCGGCATCAACGAAGGCGCCGGCGCGCGCATCCAGGAAGGTGTCGTTTCCCTCGGTCTCTACGGTGAGATCTTCCACCGAAACGTGCAGGCCTCCGGTGTCATCCCGCAGATCTCGCTGATCATGGGCCCCGCGGCCGGTGGTCACGTCTACTCCCCCGCTCTCACCGACTTCGTCGTGATGGTCGACCAGACCAGCCAGATGTTCGTCACCGGCCCGGACGTCATCAAGACCGTCACCGGCGAGGACGTCACGATGGAGGACCTCGGCGGCGCCCACACCCACATGGTCAAGTCGGGTGTCGCGCACTACGTCGCCGACGGCGAGCAGGACGCCCTGGACTACGTCAAGGACCTGCTGTCCTACCTGCCGAGCAACAACCAGGCCGCTGCACCGCGCCTCGCGCCGAGCGACCCGATCGAGGGTGCGATCGAGGACTCCCTCACCGCCGAGGACATCGAGCTCGACACGCTCATCCCGGATTCACCGAACCAGCCGTACGACATGCACGAGGTCATCCGTCGCCTGCTCGACGACGACGAGTTCCTCGAGGTCCAGGCCGAGCGCGCCAAGAACATCATCGTCGGCTTCGGTCGCGTCGACGGCCGCAGCGTCGGCATCGTCGCCAACCAGCCCACGCAGTTCGCCGGCTGCCTCGACATCGACGCGTCCGAGAAGGCCGCGCGCTTCGTCCGCACCTGCGACGCGTTCAACGTGCCGATCATCACGCTCGTCGACGTTCCCGGCTTCCTGCCCGGCACCGAGCAGGAGTACAACGGCATCATCCGCCGCGGCGCCAAGCTGCTCTACGCCTACGGCGAGGCGACCGTCGGCAAGATCACGGTCATCACCCGCAAGGCCTACGGCGGCGCGTACGACGTCATGGGTTCCAAGCACATGGGTGCCGACGTCAACCTCGCATGGCCCACCGCGCAGATCGCCGTCATGGGTGCCTCCGGCGCCGTCGGCTTCGTCTACCGCAAGCGCCTGCTCGAGGCCGCCAAGAACGGTCAGGACGTCGACGCACTGCGCCTCGAGCTGCAGAACGAGTACGAGGACACCCTGGTGAACCCGTACGTCGCCGCCGAGCGCGGTTACGTCGACGCGGTGATCCCGCCGTCGCACACGCGCGGTCAGATCGTCTCCGCGCTGCGCCTGCTCGAGCGGAAGATGGTTTCGCTCCCGCCGAAGAAGCATGGAAACATTCCGCTGTGACCGCGGTGCTGGAACGGGCCGACGTCGACGCCCAGTTGGATGAGGCCATACTGCTCGGCGCACCTGAGCCGCACCAAGATCCGATCGTGTTCTCCGGCAACCTCTCCGCCGAGGAGATCGCGGCAGTGCTCATCGTGTTCGCCGCGGCCGGCGCTCCCCCCGCCACCGCGGCACCCGCCGACGATGAGGCGTGGGGCGCTCCCTCCCAGATGATGCGGTACGGGCTGTCCCTAACGCCCGTCACTTTCGTCAATGCTCGCTGTGCTCGATGAAGGAAGATCGATGACTCACTCTCACAAGCATTCTTATAGTCAGATCACGAAGGTGCTCGTCGCGAACCGCGGCGAAATCGCTGTGCGGGTCATCCGAGCCGCCAAGGACGCGGGCTACGGCAGTGTCGCCGTCTACGCCGAACCGGACGCAGACGCACAGTTCGTGAAGCTCGCCGACGAGGCGTTCGCACTGGGCGGCACCACCTCGGCCGAGTCCTACCTGGTGTTCGACAAGATCCTCGACGCCGCGGCCAAGTCCGGCGCCGACGCCATCCACCCCGGCTACGGCTTCCTCTCCGAGAACGCCGACTTCGCCCAGGCCGTGATCGACGCCGGCCTCATCTGGATCGGCCCCTCGCCGCAGTCCATCCGCGACCTCGGCGACAAGGTCACCGCCCGCCACATCGCCGAGCGCGCCAAGGCTCCGATGGCGGCCGGCACCAAGGACCCGGTCAAGAACGCCGACGAGGTCGTCGAGTTCGCCGAGAAGTACGGCGTGCCGGTCGCGATCAAGGCCGCCTTCGGCGGTGGTGGACGCGGCATGAAGGTCGCGCAGACCATCGAGGAGATCCCCGAGCTGTTCGAGTCGGCCACCCGTGAGGCCGTCGCTGCCTTCGGTCGCGGCGAGTGCTTCGTCGAGCAGTACCTCGACAAGGCCCGCCACGTCGAGGCCCAGGTCATCGCCGACCAGCACGGCAACGTCATCGTCGCCGGCACCCGCGACTGCTCGCTGCAGCGTCGCTTCCAGAAGCTCGTCGAGGAGGCGCCCGCGCCGTTCCTGACCGACGAGCAGCGCAAGCGCATCCACGACTCCGCCAAGGCCATCTGCCGCGAGGCCGGTTACTACGGCGCCGGCACGGTCGAGTACCTCGTGCAGGGCGACACCGTTTCCTTCCTCGAGGTCAACACCCGCCTGCAGGTCGAGCACCCGGTCACCGAGGAGACCGCCGGCATCGACCTCGTGCGTCAGCAGTTCCGCATCGCCAACGGCGAGAAGCTCGAGCTCACCGAGGACCCGACCCCGCGCGGCCACTCCTTCGAGTTCCGCATCAACGGGGAGGACGCCGGTCGCGGCTTCCTCCCCGCTCCCGGCCCGATCACCGTCTACAAGGAGCCCACGGGCCCCGGCGTGCGTGTCGACTCGGGTGTCGTCGCCGGCGACGTCATCGGCGGCCAGTTCGACTCGATGCTCGCCAAGCTGATCGTCACCGGTGAGACCCGCGAGCAGGCGCTGCAGCGTGCTGCCCGCGCGCTGGCCGAGTTCGAGGTCGAGGGCCTGGCCACGGTCATCCCGTTCCACCGCCACATCGTCGAGAACCCGGCGTTCGTGGGCGACGGCGAGAAGTTCGACGTCTACACCAAGTGGATCGAGAACGAGTGGGACAACACCATCGAGCCGTACACCGGTGGTGCCCCGATCGAGGACGAGGACGAGGCGCTGCCGCGTCAGACCGTCGTCGTCGAGGTCGGCGGACGTCGCGTCGAGGTGTCGCTGCCCGGCCAGTTCTCGCTCGGCGGTAACGGCGGCGGTGCCGGCGTGATCCGCAAGAAGCCGAAGCCCCGCAAGCGCGGTGGCGGCGGCGCGGGCAAGGCGTCGGGCGACGCGGTGACCGCACCCATGCAGGGCACGGTCGTCAAGGTCGCGGTTGCCGAGGGTCAGGAGGTCGCCGAGGGCGAGCTCATCGCCGTGCTCGAGGCCATGAAGATGGAGAACCCGGTCAACGCCCACAAGGCGGGCGTCGTCACCGGCCTGGCGGTCGAGCCGGGTGCCGCGGTCACCCAGGGCACCGTGCTCACCGAGATCAAGTAGGACCACGCCCGAGCAACGTGATGACGTGCCTGCGGGACCGAGGTGCCTGCACCTGGGCACCTCGGTTCCCACAGGAGTTGTGGTGGGTCGGATCTCGGTACTTGCTCAAAGGATGTCGCACGGCAGGTGGGCACGCCACGAGGTTGACCAGCCACCAAGGAGACGGCCGCTGAATCCGCATTGCTGCTGTCGGCTGCGAGAGCTGCGGTCCTCCCATCTCGCCGTACCTCTTGCGGCGGGGATGCCTCCGTGGAGGCGATCACTGTTCGGGGTGAGGAACCCCAGCGAGGAGCCCCAGCGAGGAGCCATCTGCCAAACCGCGAAACGGCGATGCACGCGATGCTCGTAATGCACGCTGTGCGTGACATGCGTGCGATGCATGCCCTGCGTGCACCGCTCCCCCGCCGATAGGACGCTCTTATGTTAACTAGCAACTTTGCTCGCCCTCTTACTGCGGATGACGGTGCTCCAGCGACCGATCCGATCGCACAGCCTGTCGGCGCGCCAGGGCTCCCCAGCTACCGGATGTCTGCGCCCTGGGCGGACGTCGACTGGCGCCGCAGTCGGGCGGACGTGTGCCTCGCAGGTGGCCCCTGATTCGCGGCGACGACAGAACCATCTGGGTGGCGGTATGCCACCGAGGACGCGCCGGCCGGCCCGCAGTACTCGTCGAAGCGCATCAGCGACGGCCCCTCCTCGTAGACCGCATTTACCCACCGAAACTTGATGGATAATCGGGGTTATCCATGATTAACCGTCACGAGTTGCGCGGCACGCGAACCCGTGACGTCCACATGGCGGGACGCGACAGCCTCTCCGTGTCGACCGACTCACGCAGGCGCTGAGCTGCGGGTTCCCCACCCGTCTGCCGCGCTCCGCCTCCTCGCCGAATCCGGATGTCACATGCTCGCACGAGGGCATATCACCCGGTCAGTGGATCCTCCCCACCCTTCTGACCTGGCGACCTTGACCCGCATTCGCATTATGTGCGAATATTTCGCGCACAATGCGAGGGGGTTTCCATGGGTCGTTCGGATCGCCGTGGACCTGGGGATGCGTCGCTGCACCTTGCCGACGGTGTGGCACTGCTCCGACCCGAAGAGCAGGTCTTTCAGGCCATGCTCGACGGATGGCGAAACCAGCAACTCAGTCGCAATCTGGGCTTCGGTACCGTCAACGCACGAGAGGCGATCGTCCGCCGCTTTCACGCCTTTGCAGGCAGTGAGCCGTGGGAATGGTCCGCTGCCGATGTCGACGAATTCTTCATGCAGCGTCGGGCGATCCACGGCTTGGCGCAGAGCACACTTTTGGGCTATCAACTGGCACTGCGGGCGTTCTTGGCGTATCTCGTCGATCCTGCATATGGATGGTCCGAAGCATGCGAGGAACGATTCGGAACTCACCCCACCCAGGTCTGCCACGAATGGAACACCGCCCGCCACACCCAGGACGCGATCGCTCGACCGAAGAAACGAGCCCTGACCTGGGAGGAAGTTCAGGACCTTTTCGACCACGCCGACAATCGTGTCGAACGCATCCTGACCCAAGGAAGGAAAGGAGCCATCCCAGCGTTTCGGGACGCGGTGCTGCTCAAGGTGGCGTACGCCTGGGGACTTCGCAGAAACGAACTTCGTATGCTCGACACGATCGACTTCGGATTCAATCCGAAAGCTCCCTCGTTCGGCCGATACGGCGTTCTGTACGTGCGGTACGGGAAGGCGATGAAAGGCTCCCCACCGAAGCGTCGAAGTGTCCTGACCGTTCCCGAGATGGACTGGGCGGTCGAGAGTCTGGTCCAATGGATCGAGGATATTCGACCCCGAGTATCACACGAGGACAACCCTGCCCTGTGGTGCACGGAACGCAGCAGCCGTATCGCACTGGGCTCGGTATCCAACACGTTCAACCAATTCCGCAAGGAGCTCGGTCTCGCCTCGGGCATCGACTTTCATTCGCTCCGCCGATCCTACGTCAGCCATCTCATCGAATACGGTTATGAGGCCCGGTTCGTGCAGGAGCAAGTCGGGCACGAACACGCAAGCACCACATCGATCTACACGCACGTATCATCCGACTACCGCACACGTGTTGTCCAGAACGCCTTCGAGCGCATTGCGGGACGAGCGGTCCGACAGGGCTCGCACGAAAGGAGGAACCGTGAATCGACGAGTTGAATATTCGTGGCGCCTCCGGGAAATTATGGCAGCGCGGGGTTTGAACAATATCTCGGAACTCATACCGCTGTTGGTCGAGCGCGGAATCGACCTCTCCCCGTCTCAGCTGTATCGAATGCTCGGCCATCGACCGGATCGAATGTCTCTGGCCCTGCTGGGCGCACTATGCGATGCGCTCGACTGCTCGGTGGAAGATCTGTGCCAGTTCCGCATCGAGGCGACCCCGAGCCGCAGAGCCACGGCAGCCGGCGGCGGTGGTGGTGGCGGCGTAGTGGATTTGAACAGCACGATCAGACCGAAGCGGGCACGGATCCGTCCGGCGGAGTAGACATGTCAGCTACTCCATGCGCCCGGTGCGATCGTCATGTTCGGGTCTACTGGCGGTGGCCGGAGGGCGTGGTGTGCAGCCGGTGTTACCACCGTGCAATCGGGAAACGTGGAATGTGCCCGGGATGCTCCCGTGAACGACTCCTGCCGGGCCTGGACCCGGATAATCGGCCGATCTGTTCGGATTGCGCAGAGATACCTCGAAGCTTCTACTGCACTCGATGTGGGAACGAGGACCATCTGTTTCGTCACCAGATGTGTGTCCGCTGTTGTGTGACAGATGATTTGTCGATTCTCCTGGACGACGGGTCCGGAAGCCTGTGCCAGGAGCTCACTCCCTTCTACGAGGCGGTCATCGCGCAGCCGCGACCCATGAGCGCGATGATCTGGCTCCGTAACGGGCATGTGCGGCAGGTTCTCCGCAGTCTGGCTCACGGCGAGTCGCCGATCGAGCATGAGACATTCGAGAGCTACGGCGAATACGCGAAGGTCAAGCACCTGCATCAACTCTTGACGAAATTAGGCGTCCTCGAATACAGGGATCCGAACCTGCAACTTTATACTCGGTGGCTCGAGCGCACGATGGACGCGTGCGATCTCAACGACGAGCACACCACAGTGGTTCGGCAGTACGCACGGTGGCATCACCTGAGAAGGCTGCGGGAACTCTCCGGCAAGAAAAGCTTGAGGGAGGGCCATGTCAGAACCTCGAAACAGGACACAACCGTAGCGATCAATTTCCTGAACTGGCTCGAGAAGAGGTCGCTTTCGCTGAGTCGATGCCGCCAGGCCCATATCGACGAATGGTTCGCTACAGGAAATACAACACGGACGCGTGTGAAAAGCTTCATGAAATGGTCGCTCCGCAACGGCTATGTTTCCCGAATCGATCTCCCAGGGAGCACCGTATTTCGATCACCTGATATCGATCAGGACAAGCGATTGAACCTCATGGCAGAGTTGCTCGACAACACGGAAATTCCGCTGCCCTGTCGCACTGCCGCCATTCTTTTCCTTCTTTACGGTCAACCCGTCACTCGGTTGGTTCGCCTCACCCTCAACGACATTACGGTGAAAGAAGATGTGATCGAGATTCTTTTCGGCGATCATCCCGTGCAGGTCCCCCACCCGTTCGACGAAATACTACGACTTTATGTGCAGTCCAGGCCTAACATCAACACTGCAGGCAACGCTGACTCGTCCTACTTATTCGCCGGAATCTGCCCTGACCAGCCGCTCAGTGCCAACTATCTGATGAAACAGATGAGGAAGCATGGAGTTGAGTTGCGTGCGATGAAGGCGGCGGCCATACGCGATCTGGTCCGGGAGATGCCGGCGGTTGTTGCGGCTCGAACGCTCGGATTCAAGCCGGCTTCGTTGGAGGCGCATGCTGCTCGAGCCGGCATGACATGGGCTTCCTATCCTGCGCTTCACCGTTCTGGGCGGGAGAACTCATGATCGTCGAACACGTGATCACACCGGTATATCGCAGTGGCGGAACTGCGCAAGGGTGACCCCGCCAATCAGCGCCATCCTGCGATCCGAAGGACGCCACGTCGAGAGGCCGTCAAGCCCGCTGGCACGTGCGAGTTGCTACCGGGGATCCTCTGTGGGGTCGGAAACCGGGTTCTGGACCACTGTGTGTGATGGTGCGACACTGCGACTCAGGGTAGGGATCCTGGCAATTCCGCCTGGCAGACTTCGGCCATGGACCGGAACCGAGGCACCGGAAACAACGGTCGCCACGAGTACTACAGCACCAGCGACGTCGGTGAGGAACTGCCGACCGTCCGGCACGGTGACTTCGAACAAGCGGACTAGGATATGCGCTTTTTGTCCGCGCTGACCAGACATCTGTCGGCACGATCCTGGGACACTGGGGTGTACGAGATCGAACGGCTGAGCTGGGCGGATTCGGTCATGACGTTGGTGGTGCGGGTATGGGGTCGCGATGACTCCGGCCTGGTCGGTTGGCGCGAACACCTGCCCACAATCCGAGCAGGTTTCGCACCCGACGATCCGGAGACAGTCGCGAGCGCCTGGCACACCGGCGAGTTCTGTCCCAGCTACCTGCCGCACCCGTATTCGCCTGGCCCCGACGGTATTCACTGGATCGGGACCCGGCGACCGTCTCACCCCGACAACCGGTGATACCGACCCCGCCGCTGGATCGTCACGGAAGGGTGGACCAGAACCGGACACCGTCACGTTAGGCACGCCGGCGCCGAGCCGCTCCACCGTTCGGTGCCCGCTCGTGCCTCCAGTCGACCAGCGACCGGGCGAACTTCGACATTCTTATACGCTCTAGCAGCTAATACAAGATAAAGTAGGATTTCTCATCTAAGCTTGTACACGTCGAGGGGACGAGCATGGCCGAAACATCACAGCTTCTCTCCGGCGCGATCGCGCTGCTGCGTCGTGCCGGCATCCGCCTTGTCTCCGGTTCCCTCGACGCCTGGGACCTGACTCTGCCCGACGGCCGGGAATTGCCGACCCGGGTGCGCATATCCCGGCGGCCACCCACCCCCACGGTCCTCGCCCGGCTGCTCGCCGAACCGGGCCCAGCCCGGCGCGTGCTCGTGGTAACCCCACACGCCACGGCGCATCTGCGCACTCTCGCGACAAACGGCGAAATCGATCTCATCGCCGTGGACGAAGACCTACTCGTATTCGCCGGCGCGCGCTACGACGTGACCGAAAACGCAACCCCTACATCCCCTGCCGCATCTGCTGCCCGGGGCCGCAAACCCTGGGTGCGCTGGGCTCTGGCCCGGGTCCTGCTGCTCTCGGATAGGGCGCAAACCCAACACCGGCTCGCCGAGACACTGGAGGTCTCCCAGCAGGCAGTCTCATTCGCCCTCAAACAGCTACAGGCGGCGCGGCGCACCGAGCACGGCTGGTTCGCCGCATCCCCCGAGGAGTTGCTCGCGGACTATCTGGCCGGCTATCCCGGTCCCGGTGGCGCCGTGACCTACTGGTACGGCCTGGATCCAGTGATTGCCCAGGCCACCGCCGTTGTTGACTTCTGCGCCCGGCAGGATGTGGCAGTGTTGGTCAGCGGCGATGCCGCGGCCGATGTGTACGCCCCATGGCGGCTGCCGACCCGGGCGATGCTCTACACCGATCGGTTCGTCGACCTCGCCGCCGCGGGCTTCAGTCCCGCCACCGAGGCCGAACACACCATGGCCGTGCAGGTCCCCGCCGATCCGACCCTGTGGCGCACCGCGGAGATCAGCGAGCCAGTGCTGTTGGCCGATCCGCTGATCACTGCGGGCGATGTGCTGCGCACCGGTGGCGCTGATGCCGCCGAAGCCGCCGATCATGTGCTCGCCACGATCCGTCAGAAGGCTGCTCTGTGACTGATACGACCGAGGTGGAGATCCTCGCCGCGTCGAATGCCGCCGACCGCGGCCTGCGGGCGTTGGCCGATCTCGCCGCGGCCACGGCCGGGGCCAACTATCGGGTCGTCGGCGGGCACATGGTGCACCTGCTCGGTCGCCTCTACCCCACCGACACCGCTGCCCGGGTCACCGCCGACGCCGATGCAGGCATGGACCCTGTCGCCGCGGCCGACGCCACCTTCCACACCGCGCTACTTGCCCGTGGTTATCGGCTGGTGACCGGCAACCACTACGAGGCACCCTCCGGGGACGGCACTCCCCTGTCGGTTGATCTCCTGGTTCCCGGCACCGGTGGTCGCCGGATCGAACGCGTCGAGTACGCCGGGCGCGGCTTCGACGCCATTCCCGGTCTGACCCTCGCGCTGGCCGCCGACCCGATTCGGGTGCGGGTGCGGGCACGCCTGACGACCGGCGAGACCGTGCGTTTCGGGGTGCCGGTGCCCGGCGTCGAGCAGGCGGTGGTGCTCAAGGCGCTCGCCTGGCGCAGCCGCCTCGCCGCCAAGGATGTCGCCGACCTGTGCACCCTGTTGTCGATCACCCATGAACACCGAGACCGGTTTCCCGCTTGGAAGCTGCACACCGCCCGTACCGGTGCCCGCAAGGACGCAGCCCGGGCTCTGCACGAGCTGGTCGCCATGCTCGACCGCGGCCAGCGCATCGACGGACTGACTATCGCCCCGGCGCGTCTGTCCGGTCTCATTCGCCGCTACGTGGTCGACCCCCACACGGCCCGACCGCCAAGCGACACCGGCACCGCGCAGCAGATCGCTCGTGATCCCAGCGGACAGGAGGCGTTGCTGTCGGCTCTGCGCGCCGCCGTGTCCGGTCACCCACCACGCTCGAAGCCCGGTACACCCGGCGGTAGTACGACCCCGGCCCAGCCGGAGCCACCCGACCACAGTCCCCAGGCTGGCCCCGACCTGGAGCTGTAAGCCCGGCATTCCTTGTTCGAGAGGAGCCCCAGACCTCGCACGCTGTCCGCGACCCACGGTGCATGCATGGCTCGCGATGCGTGCACGCATCGCACGCACTGCACGCATCGGTATCGACGCGGATCAGAAAGCCTGGGTCCGAGCCACTGGTGCAGTTCACGCTATCGTGCCCACGACAACTCGCGCCGGGAATAGCCGGAGGCAGGGGCGCGTTGCACTGTCCGGATCGGGTGCGTTTCCGTGTCCCCCGGGCTCAACCCTTTGCCTTCACGGAGTTCCGTTCGGCTGGAGCCGTGTTGCGCCTTTCGCCGAGAGGCGACCGAATGCACCCGATCCCTTCCCCGTCCACTTCGTGCCAGCACGCTGCGGCGGCGTAGCCCATTGCCCACCTGCCTCGCGCAGCATCCGGCCGGCACCGCGAGCTTCTGCAACGCCTTGTCGGTACGGTCGTGGAGCCGGTGAACCAGACACCGACATCAACCGGCGGCGGCACGATATGGGGACGACATCCCCGCCCGCTCGGACACTCCCGTGCCTCCGGACTGTCACCATCAGTATCGACACTTACGTCAGGTGCCAGGTCCAGCGACTTACACCAGGTGATCACAGATTATTCACGTGATGTGCCGCCGACGGCGATGTCGCTGGATGGTCCCGGGGCCAGGAGATGCGAATCTAATATCGTGCCGCTGATTGTGCCCCGGGGTCTCCCCAATCATCGTTTCGTCCGCTACGTTCGACCACCTGTCAGTTCTCCTGGACGCGAGAGCGTTCCGCTGTATCCCCTACAACCGGCGACTCGTCAGATCAGAGTTCTCGTTGACACTGGCACCCTCGAACAATCCTCGGTGGAGGCGCTGGTAGCGCTCTTGACGAGGAGCGAGATCGAGTCCTGCCTTGTCGTTCAGAACGACGACGATTCACCATCCGATTGGATGAATGCTCTCGGCATCGACCGGTGGTACCGCTTTCACTTCACTACCGTGGACGAGGCTCCCCGAAGGGGTGACTCCTCGGTCGTGGGGGTGGAGGGGTTTGTTGGCGTTGACCAGGTGCTGGGCGCCACAGGACACTTCTTCGGTGTCTACTCGCAGCTCGACCATCACCGTGGTGAGGTAGCCGCTGGCCACGATGAGTTGTCGATCGCCGACCGCCATCGAGCGGCTGCGTTGGCCAGTGCCGCAGGCACACTGGGCGCCGATGTAATTGTCACGGGTGCTCGCACGGCTGGACGACACGACGTAGCCGACAACGACATAGCGATCAGCCTTTCCCCGGATCAGTTCACCCGGCTTTTCGGTCACTATCTCCGGATAACCGGGAACCGGGACTTGGAGGTTTCCTTCGGACAGCTGGTCGGCGGTGGAAGCTACAGGCGCACGCACAGCGCTCGATCAGTCACCGACATGTACGAGGCGGGCATCGATGCGTCGGCGCCGCATCTGACTGCGATACGAGTGATGGCCTTGGGAGCGGGGGATCAGGGATTGGTCGATTCGTCGAAGACTCCGGCGCCGCCGCACACCCCGGTGTCGGGCAGGGTCAGCTCGACCCGGGCCGCGGCGTCGTGGTCACCGGCCAGGGCGGCGGCGATGCTGCGGACCTGCTCGTATCCGGTCATCGCCAGGAACGTCGGGGCCCGGCCGTAGCTCTTCATGCCGACGACGTAGAAGCCGGGTTCGGGGTGGGAGAGCTCGGCGACTCCGTGCGGATAGACGGTGCCGCAGGAGTGCACGTTTGGGTCGATCAGCGGGGCCAGCGCGGTCGGGGCCTGCAGGACCGGGTCGAGGTCGAGGCGGATTTCCGAGAGCCACGACAGATCGGGGCGGAACCCGGTCGAGGCGATGACCTCGCCGACGGCGTCGATGCGGGCGCCGGTGTCAGAGACCAGCGTGAGCTGACCGTCGGTGGTGGGTTCGACGGCGGCGGTGCGGAAGCCGGTGACGACCTCGAGGAGTCCGGCGTCGACGGCCGTCTTGGCGCGCAGCCCGACGTCGCCGCGGCGCAGCACCCAGGTCAGCCGGGTGCCGGGGGTGGTGCGGGCGAGTTCGGCCAGCGCGACGATGGCATTGAGCGTTGAGTGGCCACTACCGGCGATGACGGTGTGCCGGCCGGCGTAGCGGGCGCGCACCGCGTCCTCGCCCAGGTCCGGGACGCGGTAGGTGATCTTCTCGGCGGCGGCGCGCTCGCCCAGGGCGGGCAGTCCTTCACCGCCGAGGGGGCTGGGGGTGTCCCAGGTGACCGAGGCGTCGATCACGGCGCGGGCGAGCAGGCGGGATTCGGTGCCGTCGCGGTGGCGTACGTGCACCGACAACGGTTCGGTGTCGCGTCCGGCGTCGACGATCCGGTCGCGGCCGCGGCGGGCGATGCCGATGACCTGGTGGTCGAGCCGGACCGCGTCGCCGAGGGCGTCGGCCAGCGGGGTCAGGTACCGGCCGGCCCAGTCCTGGCCGGTGGGGTAGGAGTCGACGCCGGGGGCGCTCCAGCCGGTGGTGTCGAGGAGACGCGGGCTGCGGGGTCGATCAGTTCGGCCCAGCGGGAGAAGGTGTGGACGCTGTGCCACTGCGTGATGGCGGCTCCGGCGCTGGTACCCCGCTCGAGTACCAGCGGCTCGAGGCCGCCTTCACGCAGGTGAGCGGCGGCGGCCAGGCCGATCGGTCCGGCTCCCACCACGACGACGGGCAACTCGCTCATAACAGATCCTTTCATCGATGGGTATCGATCTAAGCTGCCGCCAGAATATAGATGGGCATCGATGAATGCAGCCATCGATGCCGATCGATATAGTGGGGGTATGACATCACTCGGCCTGCCGACCCCGGCCATCCCCGGCGCGGAGGTGGACATCGACGCCCTGAGCCCCGAGGACGCGGCCACCTACGCCGGGTGGTTCGCCTGCCTGGCCGAGCCCACCCGGGTGCGGCTGCTGCACCACGTCGCCGCCCGCCCGGCCGGCATCACCGTCGGGGAACTCGCCGAGATCCTCGGGATCGGCCAGCCCACCATCTCCCATCACGTCCGCAAGCTCGCCGACGTCGGCTTCGTCACCACCGGCAAACACGGCACCAGCACCGTGGTGATGGTCAACCCGAGTTGCTGCAGCGACCTACCCAGTGCCGCCGACGCGGTCATGGGTGTGCTCACCGCACGGCCGTGCTGCCCCGAGGACGTCCCGGCCGACGTGAGCGTGCGCCCGCTCGCCGACCGCGATTGGGAGGCGGTGCGCCGCATCTACGGAGAGGGCATCGCCACCGGTACCGCAACGTTCACCACCGAGGTTCCCACCCGCGAGGTCCTCGAGGACCAGTGGCTGCCCGGGCATCGGTGGGTCGCCGAGATCGAGGGCCAGGTGGTCGGCTGGGCAGCGTTGAGCCCGGTGTCGGGGCGCGAGTGCTACCGGGGGGTGGCCGAGAACTCGGTGTACGTCGGCGACGGCATGCGCGGACGCGGGGTCGGCAAAGCGCTGCTGCGTACCCAGGTCATCGCCGCCGATCAGGCCGGACTGTGGACGCTGCAGACCTCCATCTTCCCGGAGAACCGTCCCAGCCTCGCCCTGCACCATTCGGCGGGGTTTCGCACCGTCGGTGTGCGCGAACGCATCGGCAAACTCGCCGGGGTGTGGCGCGATACGGTACTGCTCGAACGCCGCTCCGAGTCCGTTCCCGCCGCTGACAACCACTGACGAACGGGACCGACCGCCATGGATATCGAACTGCTGTACTTCGACGGCTGCCCGAACTGGCAGCTCGCCCGCGACCGCCTCGCCGAGGCCCTGGCCGCAACCGGCAACGCCGGCACCCCGATCCGGCTGCGCCGTATCGAGACCCCGGAGGCTGCTGAGCGCGCCGCCTTCGCGGGCTCCCCGACGATCCGCATCGACGGGATCGACCCGTTCGGTCCCACCGAGGGTGTCGGGTTGACCTGCCGCGTCTACCGCACCGCCGACGGACCCGGCGGCGCCCCGAGCACCGCGGAGCTGATCGACGTGCTCCGCCGGGTCGAAGGTCGGCAGGGCTGAGCCGGTGTCGGGCTTGACCTTCGAGTCGACTCGAAGGTTTACCGTCGAGGAGTGAGCACGATGCTGATCTCCCAGTTCGCCGAACACACCGGTGTCCCGGCCACCACCTTGCGGTTCTACGAATCCGCAGGACTGGTCCCGGCGGGGCGCACCGACAGTGGATATCGCGTCTACGGAGATCGGGATGTCGACCGCGTTGCGTTCATCCAGGCGGCCAAGCACGTGGGACTCCCCTTGGGTGAGATCCGCGAACTACTGGCGGTGTGGGAGCACGATCCCTGCGCCGAGGTCCGTGCGCAGCTACGCCCGAAGATGGCCGCTCGCCTGGACGAGGCCGCCACCCGGACCGCGGAACTCGCCGCCTTCACCGACACGCTTCGGCATGCTCTTGCCCAGCTCGACGACCTGCCTGATCGCGCCGAGCCGTGCGATGCCGGCTGCGGATTCCTTGCGCCGCAGCCCCGCACCCAGGTCGTCGACCCTCCTTTCGCTGCGCCTGGCGCGGCGATCACCGTGCCGGCCGACCCGCCGATTGCCTGCTCCCTCGACGCCGCCGACCACGGGGAACGTGTGCACCGGTGGCAGCAGGTACTCGTCGACGTTGTCCGCGAACCCGGTCCGGCGGATGTGCGACTGCGCCTGCCCATCGACCGAGTCGGTGCACTCGCCGAACTCGCCGCCGCCGAGCAGCACTGCTGCCCGTTCTACGAATTCGACCTGCATCTGCGCGGTACCGAAGTGATCCTCGACGTGGGGGCACCGGCAGCGGCTGCAGAAATGGTGCGCGCGTTGTTCGGCGACGGCACGAGCGCCCCACCTGCTCGCTGACCACCGGTCCCACATCCCTGGCTTTCACAGCCGGTCCCCACTGCTGCCTCGCTCGACCCGCCTCGAAAGGCCTCTACCAGCGCATGTCCGCGACCCAGTGGCTCGAACGCCACCAGATCCTCGTCTACCTCGGTGCCCTGGTGACCGGCGCCGTCGTGGGACTGACCCTGCCGGATTCCTCGTCGGTGTTCGAAGCGAGCATCTACCCGCTGCTCGGGGCACTGCTCTACGCCACCTTCCTGCAGGTGCCGTTCACCACACTGGCCGAGGCCGTCCGCGACCGCCGGTTCCTCACCGCGGCCCTGGTTCTCAATTTCGTCGTCGTCCCGCTCGTCGTCGCCGCCCTGACGTTGGTGGTGACATTCCCGCAGGCCGTGCTGCTGGGCATCCTGCTGACCCTGCTCACGCCCTGCATCGACTACGTCATCGTGTTCTCCGGTCTCGCCGGAGGTGACAGCAGGCGACTGCTTGCCGCCTCACCGCTGCTGATGTTCGCCCAGATGGCGGCACTGCCGCTGCTGTTGTGGCTGTTCATGGGATCAGAGCTCACCGATATCGTCGACGTCGCACCGTTCCTCGAGGCGTTTCTCATCCTGATCGTCGCACCGCTCGCCCTGGCGTGGGTCACGCAGGCCCTGGCTGCACGGCGCCGTGTCGGTGTCGTGCTCACCACCGCGTTCACCGCGGCGATGGTTCCACTGATGGCCGGAACCCTGTTCGTCGTCGTGGCTGGTCAGATCCCGAAAATTCGCGACGAACTCCACCACGTCGGCACGGTCATCCCCGTCTACGCCGCCTTCTTGATTCTCATGGCCGGACTCGGATTCATCGCGGCACGAGTGTTCCGGTTCGACGTCGGCCGCTCACGTGCGTTGATCTTCAGTGGTGCCACCCGCAATTCGCTCGTGGTACTTCCGCTCGCGCTCGCCTTACCGGCCGGCTATGCCCTGACCCCCGTCATCGTCGTCACGCAAACCCTGGTCGAGCTCGTCGGCATGGTCCTCTACGTCCGGCTCGTGCCACGCATGGTTCCCGACACACCGACAGCATCTCTGCCGTGAGGCATCGCTCGCACTGTCGATGATCAGGTCATCGACAGTGCGGGGACGCTGATGCGCGGGCGACGTTTGGAACGAGCTCGGCGATCAGCGCCTCGACCTGGGCCTTGATCTCGTCGCGGATCGGCCGCACCGCCTCGACCCCTTGCCCGGCCGGGTCCTCGAGCACCCAGTCCCGGTAGGACTTGCCCGGGAATGCCGGGCAGGTGTCGCCGCACCCCATGGTGATCACCACATCGGAGGCCTGCACTGCGTCGACGGTGAGGATCTTCGGATTCTGCGTGGAGATATCGATCCCCACCTCGGCCATCGCCTCGACCGCAGCGGGGTTGACCTGCGCGGCCGGAGCGGAGCCGGCGGAGCGGACCTCGATCCGATCCCCGGCCAGGGCGGTGAGGAACCCGGCGGCCATCTGGGAACGGCCGGCGTTGTGCACGCACACGAACAGCACCGACGGCGTGCGATCGGTGGCGGAGTGGGTGGTCATGAAGTGGAACGTCCTTTCGTAGAGGAAGGTCAGGCAGAGACAAGATCAGACAGAGACAGCGCCGAGCTCGGTCAGCAGGACACGGACCCGGGCATCGATGTCGTCGCGGATGCCGCGCACCGCCTCGAGCGACTCGTCTTCCGGGTCGAGCAGCGACCAATCGAGGTAGCGCTTGCCCGGATACACCGCGCAGGCGTCACCGCAGCCCATGGTGACCACCACGTCCGCGGCCGCCACCACATCATCAGTGAGCGGTTTGGGGTATTCGGCGCCGAGATCGAGCCCGATCTCGGCCATCGCCTCGACGACAACGGGATGGATCGACGATGCGGGCGCCGATCCGGCGGAGCGCACATGCACGCGTCCGACGCCGTGGTGGGCGAGCAACGCCGCCGCCATCTGGGAGCGGCCGCTGTTGCGCACGCACACGAACAGCACCTCCGGTACGTCCTTGGTGATCGCACCGTCGGCTTGTGCCAGCGCGGTGAGGCGTTCGCCGGCGAACCGGGTGGCCAGGGCGGTCAGGTGCGTGTGGATCTTGGCGGTGCGGCGCAGCGCAGCGTACGACTCGAACACCATCCGTTCCACGGTCTGCGGGGAGAACACCCCGGCGTACTTGTCGGCGAGGTGCTCGGCGGAACGCTGCAGCACCGCCTGAGGCATGAGCAGTTCCGGTTGTGCGGGGTGTGAAGACATCGGTCGCCTCCTGGCGTATCGACTTTTACTGCACAGCAGGGGTATTTGAACTCTTGAAACGCTTGCGCAGCGCCAACGAGACATAGATGAGGGCGACGAGGATCGGCACTTCGATCAGCGGACCGACGACACCGGCCAGAGCTTGACCCGAGGTGACACCGAAGGTGCCGATCGCCACGGCAATAGCGAGTTCGAAGTTGTTGCCCGCAGCGGTGAACGCCAAGGTGGTCGTGCGCTCGTAACCCAGACCGATCGCGGCGCCGAACAGGAACCCACCGCCCCACATGAGGACGAAATAGGCGAGCAGCGGCAACGCGATCCGCGCGACGTCCCACGGCTGCGACGTGATCTGCTCGCCCTGGAGCGCGAACAGGAGCACGATCGTGAACAGCAACCCGTACAGCGCCCACGGTCCGATCTTCGGCAGGAATGTGTCTTCGTACCAGTCACGGCCCTTGGCCTTTTCACCGAAGTGCCGGGTCAGGAAACCGGCGACGAGCGGGATGCCGAGGAAGATCAACACCGATTTGGCGATCTGCCACGGGGAGACGTCGAAAGCGGTCTGCTCGAGTCCGAGCCATCCCGGCAGCACCGAGAGATAGAACCAGCCGAGGACGGCGAACATGATCACCTGGAACACCGAGTTGATCGCGACCAGCACCGCGGCGGCTTCGCGGTCGCCGCACGCGAGGTCGTTCCAGATGATGACCATCGCAATGCAGCGTGCGAGGCCGACGATGATCAGACCCGTACGGTACTCGGGCAGATCCGGCAGCAGCAACCACGCAAGGGCGAACATCAGCGCCGGGCCGAGTACCCAGTTCAGAATCAACGACGAGATCAGCAGTTTGCGGTCGCCGGTGACGGTGTCGAGACGGTCGTAGCGCACCTTCGCGAGCACCGGATACATCATGATCAGCAGACCGAGGGCGATCGGCAGCGAGATGTTGTCGATCTCGAGGACGCTCAGAGCGTCGCCGAGCCCGGGGATCATCCGGCCGAGCAGCAGGCCGACGACCATGGAGATGCCGATCCACACGGCCAGGAAGCGGTCGAGGGTCGACATTTTTCCTGCCACAGAACGGTTTTCGGTGGTGGTGGTCACGAAACGGTCTCCTGATGAGGTTCGGCCGGGGTGCACGCACAGGTCGATCCGGGTAGCACCCCCGATTCGGTGGCCAGCACTGCGGACAACTGCTCGAGCGCGGCAGGGATCACCCGGTAGTACACCCAGGTGCCGCGGCGTTCGCAGTCGAGCAGTCCGGCTTCGCGCAGCACCTTGAGGTGGTGCGAGATGGTGGGCTGGGACAGGTCGAAGGCGGGACTGATGTCGCACACGCAACTCTCGCCGCCCTGGTGGCTGGCGATCATGCTGAGCATGCGCAGGCGCACCGGATCGCCGAGGGCCTTGAACATGCGGGCCAGGTCGCCGGCCCAATCGGAGGTCAGGGGCTCACGCGAGAGTGGAGGGCAGCACAGCTCGGCCTCGCTCGACATCTGATTCGACATACGTCTATATTGACTTCTATCAATTCAATCGTCAACCCGAGTCCGTCGGAAAGGACCACCCCTCGTGCCCACACCCTCGGTGCTGTTCGTGTGCGTGAAAAACGGCGGCAAATCCCAGATGGCTGCCGCCCTCATGCGCAAGACCGCAAGCGACCGGATCGTTGTCCATTCGGCCGGCACCACGCCCGGCTCGTCGCTCAACGCCCTGTCGATGCAGGTTCTCGAGGAAGTCGGGGCACCCACCGCGGGCGAGTACCCCAAGCCGATCGATCCGCAGCTGCTGTCCGAGGTCGACCTCGTCGTCACCCTCGGCGGCGAAGCCCACGTCGACGCGCCCGCCGGCGTAGTCGTGGAGAACTGGGACATCGACGAGCCGTCCGAGCGCGGCGTCGACGGTATCGAGCGGATGCGTCTGGTCCGCGGCGACATCGCCACCCGCGTCGACGAACTCGCCACCCGGCTACTCGACGCGACCCGCTGAGCACCTACCCCAACCAGGAGCAGAACACCATGAGCACGATCGCAGTCTTCGAACCGGCCCTGTGCTGCAACACCGGCGTGTGCGGCGAGGACCTCGACCAGAACCTGGTCACCTTCACCGCCGACATGGCCGCGCTGACCGGGCAGGGCGCCACCATCACCCGCCACAATCTGGCCAACGACCCGCTCGCGTTCGCGCACAACGAGACCGTCACAAAGTTCCTCGAACTTGCCGGATCGGACGGTCTTCCGCTGGTGCTCGTCGACGACGTCACCGTCGCCACCGGGCGTTACCCGACCCGCGCCGAGCTCGCCACGTGGGCCGGACTCGATGTTCCCGCCGCAGCGCCGTCCGGGGTGACCATGCTCGGGCTCGCCGACGACAACGACTCGTGCTGCACACCGGACGAGTCCACCTGCTGCTGACCACCCAGATCCGCACCCGCCCGCCGATCCGTCCGACGAGGAGTATCTGCTGCCATGACTGCCACCGACCCGACGTTCCTGACCGACCCACCCAGGTTCGTGTTCTTCACCGGCAAAGGCGGGGTCGGCAAGACCTCCATCGCGTGCGCGTCGGCGCTGCGCCTGGCCCGAGCCGGCAAGAGGGTGCTGCTGGTCTCGACCGACCCCGCGTCGAACGTCGGGCAGGTCTTCGGTCTGAGCATCGGCAACACGATCACCGAGATCCCCGCGGTGCCGGGGTTGTCGGCGCTCGAGATCGATCCCGAACAGGCCGCCGCCGCCTACCGTGAACGCATCGTCGGCCCGGTCCGCGGATTGCTGCCCGACGCGGAGATCGCGTCGATCACCGAACAGTTGTCCGGCTCGTGCACCACCGAAGTGGCCTCGTTCGACGAATTCACCTCGCTGCTCACCGATCCCGACGACCGGGTCGCCGGGTTCGATCACGTGCTGTTCGACACCGCCCCCACCGGCCACACCATCCGGCTGCTGCAGCTGCCCGGCAACTGGACCGAATTCCTCGATAACGGCAAGGGCGACGCGTCCTGCCTCGGGCCGCTCGCCGGCCTCGACAAGCAGAAGGCCATGTACGCCGGCGCGGTCGAGGCGCTGTCGGATCCCGGTCGCACCCGCCTGGTGCTCGTCGCCCGCGCCAACCGCTCTGCGCTGACCGAAATCGCCCGCACCCACGACGAACTCGCCGCGATCGGCATGACGAGACAGCATGTGGTCGTCAACGGCGTGCTGCCCGCCCCCGTCGACGACACCGATCAGCTGGCCACCGCCGTGCATCACCGCGAACAGGCGGCGCTCGCCGCGGTTCCCGCCGCGATCGCGGCGCTGCCCACGGATCTGGTCGCCCTCAAGCCGGTGAACATGGTCGGTCTCGACGCTCTGGCCACCCTGTTCGACATCACCACGGCCTCGAGTGCCGTCGGCGTCGATCCGGACGTCGCGGCGGTCACCGATGCTTCCCTGGCGGATCTGGTCGATGAGATCGAGTCCGACGGGCACGGTTTGGTGATGTGCATGGGCAAGGGCGGGGTCGGTAAGACCACCGTCGCCGCCGCGATCGCGGTGGCACTGGCCCGCCGTGGCCATGACGTGCACCTGACCACCACCGACCCTGCCGCGCACCTGACCGACACTCTCGCCGGGGAACTCGACCATCTTGAGGTCTCCCGCATCGACCCCCATGAGGCCAGTCAGGCCTACCGTAACCGGGTGCTGGCCGCCAAGGGCGCCGGGCTCGACGACGCCGGCCGCGCCACCCTCGCCGAAGATCTGCGGTCCCCCTGCACCGAAGAAGTCGCGGTGTTCCAGGCGTTTTCGAAGGTCATCCACGAATCACGCCGCAAGTTTGTCGTCGTCGACACCGCCCCCACGGGTCACACCTTGCTGTTGCTCGATGCGACCGGCTCGTATCACCGTGAGATCGCCCGGCAGATGGGCGACGGCGGACGCTTCACCACTCCTTTGATGCGGCTGCAGGACCCGGCACAGACCAAGATTGTGCTGGTCACGCTCGCCGAGACCACTCCGGTGCTCGAGGCCGCCGGTCTGCAGGGCGATTTGCGACGCGCCGGTATCGAGCCGTGGGCGTGGGTGGTCAACAACTCTCTTGCCGCAGCGGAGCCCACCGCACCGCTGCTCCGCCGGCGGGCCGTAGCCGAACTCGAGCAGATCGACAAGGTCCGGGGTGAGCTTGCCGACCGGTACGCGGTGATTCCGCTATCCACCACCGAACCCGTCGGAATCACCGCGGTGGGATCCTTGGCCGAACTGCGTCCGGAACCGTCGCCGGTGCAGTAGCTACCTGTAGAGGATTCAGCGGAACTTCTCCCGCGGAAGTCCGTCCACAGGTCTACCCAGAATCGGGAGCTACTCGCCGCTCGAGTATTGAAACTCGATGCTGCGACGATGTATCGGACATTATCGCCCACCCTGCCGCCTGAATACCCGTGGAGAAGAACTGTGCCGACTGTCCTTGCGTCCGACACCACCGATCTTGTGTCCGCGGTGGGTGCGGCTGTCGGTGGTGGTGCGACGGTCGTGGCCGCAGCGGCGGCGGTCGCCGCAGCTTTCGTGGCTGTTCGCACGTTGCGGGCGACGAAGCGTGACAGTCGGGACCGATCACGGCCGATGGTCGGTGCTGAATTGGTGATCGATCCTCAACTATCTGCTCGGACGGCGTCTCTGGTCGTACGCAACTTCGGACCCTCGGTGGCGTACAACGTCAAGGTTGAATTCGACCCACCACTGGCTGAGCAACCTACCCACAGCGGCCAGCCGAGCATCATCGCATTCCTCCTCAAGCGCTACGCCGACCCCATCCCCACCTTCATGCCCGGTAACGAACTGTTCAACATCTATTTCATCGGCAAAGAGGACCCGGACGACCCCGACCGGTCCATCCGCAACGATGAACAGATCCCCGATCGAGTCACCGTGACCATCACCTACGGATCTGCCCCCAACGAGCGTGATACCTACAGCGACACGTTCGTGCTCGACATGAGCGTTCATAGGTGGGGAACATTCTCGACGCACTCGGACTCACTGCACTCCCTGCAGAAACGCTCAATACAGGCATTGGAGAAGATCGCCCCCGCGATGGCGCACCTCGCCACGGACATCGGACGGATCGAGGAGTACCTCAAGCCCGAAAAGATCCGAGCACAGCAGGCCGTCGAAAAGATCGAGGAATGTCGCCAGATGCGCGAATTGAGCCGCCAGATGCTCGGAGACCGTTCTCCGTACGCGGACGAGGATGGAGAAGAGCGGCATGCCACCAACCCGCTGAACTCGAACGCCTTACGGTCACCCGGTGACGACAGCGTCCCGGACGGAATCCGCTCGCTCCAGGACCTGCGGGCACTCGCTCGCACGATCCGCATCTCGAGCCGGCCGGACCCGACGGAAATCGCCGCTGCGACGACCGCAGACACGTCCGCTGCGACTCCATACACCGATCTGGGAGGCATCAACGACACCGACCCGGACCCGGCCGGGCGGCAGAAGCCATGAACCGCACCCGCGGCGAGGACGGGGCCACCGTGTTGGTGATCGCCGGACGCAGCATCGACATCGACACCGCGACCGCCAAGGCCCACGGCTATCCGGCGGTGACCGTGGCCCGCTACGACCTGCCCGGACCCGGAGCACTCAAGGAGATCACCGCCGACGAGATCGCCCGCACCCACAAGGTGCGCTCCCGCATCAGCCACGCCCAACTCGACTGGTTCATCCGCAGCGCCGTCGACGCCCCGTGGGCGGCGGCGCCGATCGAAGCACAACTGATCGATGCCGATCCGAACATCAGCGGCGAGCTCTACGACCATGCTGAAGCCCTCTACGACCATTTCCGCACCGCCGCGCCCCGGCACGTGGGGGTCGCCAAGATCAGCAAGGTGCTCCACCTCAAACGCCCCGGATTGTTCCCCATCCTCGACTCGAAGGTCAGGTGGGTGAGGTCGAGGTGGAGGCGCCGCAGCAGCTGGGCGTTGAGCGCGTCGAGAGGGGATGCGATGGCAGAAGAGTCCACTCTGGGGTCTACCGTGAACAAGTGCGCCGTGTGATGTTTCTTCTCCGTCCGAGCTGGTTCATTCTGGCCGTGGTGGTAGTCGGTTTCGCGTATGGGTGCTTCACCCTGCTCGCCCCGTGGCAGCTGAGCAAGAACACGAGCACCGAGGATCGGAATGCGCGGATCTCGGCATCGATGGCGCAGGACCCGGTCCCTGTCGCCGAGCTGCTCGGCGGTGACAGTGCGACGATCGACGACGAGTGGAGGCGGGTCGTCGCGCAGGGCTCGTATCTGCCCGACTCTGATGTGCTCGTCCGGTTGCGCAGCGTCGAATCCCAACCCGCGTACGAAGTGCTCACGCCGTTTGCGCTGGGTAATGGTCGGACGATTCTCGTCAATCGAGGTTATGTGCGTCCGGTACGCGGTAGCGAGGTCCCCGCAATCCCCGCCGCACCGGGCGGAAATGTCTCGCTCGATGCTCGGATCCGCAAGTCCCAAGGCACAATGGACGGCAAGGAGCCCTTCACTGACGCGGGCTATCAGCAAGTGTATTTTATCGACGCGCCGCAGGTCGCGGCTGTGACGGGTCTCGAACTCGAAGACGTCTACCTACAACTCGATGCTCACCAGCCGGGCGGGCTCGGAGTCATCCCACTTCCCCAACTTGATGCGGGTCCGTATCTGTCGTACGGGCTGCAGTGGCTCGCGTTCGGGATCATGGCCCCAATGGGACTGGGGTATTTCGTGTGGGCGGAGTTGAGGGAACGCCGCAAGGTGAAGGCCACCCGAACCGACGACGAGACGCCGCTCTCCGCGAGCGAGAGTCTCGCCGCCCGGTACGGCCGGCCGCGGTAACCGAGCCCAACGTTGTGCTCCGATTCGACAGTCCACGAGCTACGCGGGCAGCGACGGCCATCTTTGGACCGCGCACATTTCAGCATCAACGCCCAGCGGTTCCTCATGCTTCGAGCAAAAAAGGTCCAGCACACAAAGTGCCGTGCCGGTTTCGGGATCTGCGCTGTAGAATGAGACGGAAGGTTTTCTTCCCTTCTGAGGGAAGGGAGAGTCAGGTCGCAGGACTCGTTCACCTCGGTTCGACGGTATGAGGGCAAGTCGAGTCCTGCGATTCTGGCCGCCACATGATTGCCCGGCCCTCAACATAATCCGTGTCTGCGCAGCACAACGTGCGGGTGGCCCCTGACTGGCCCCTTTCGAACTCGGACAGCAAGTAGTAGATGAGGAAGACGGTGCACTACCGGACTTGTTGTTCCGTCTGACTCAATCGCAGCGAGAGGCGCGGTGTCAGGTGGGTCGAGTGAGCATCGAAACCAGATCCTCCGGGACCTGCATCGGGGTCATCAGCCCCGCCGAAGTACGCCCGGTGTTGCCTTGAGGGTAGCGGCCCAGCGCCGAGCCGGGAGCGGCGAGCAGAATCCGCACGACCTGGCCCACAGCCTCGCGGCGATCACGCTGGCGCAGCGCCAAGGTGAACATGGCGAGGTGGTTGCGGGTGTGCGGCCACGGGTAGGGCTGGGACAAGATGTGGGCGCGTTCGAGGTGGCGCCAGCGCCTGACATCGTCGCTGCTATGTCGAGCGGCGGTCATCTCCGCGGTGTAGAGGGTGCGCAGCTGTTCGGGCATTCGACTCATGAGATGTGGTCCCTGTTGGAGGTTGCGAGAAGCAGGGCGCCGACGACGAGGACAACACCGCAGGTGATGTAGGTGTCGGCGAGGTTGAAGGTGGGCCACCACCCGGTGTGGAAATAATCGGTGACTTTGCCGTCAAGGAAGCGGTCGACGACGTTGGCGGTGGCGCCGGCGACGATCGCGGCCAGGCCGATGGTCTGGATCAGTGGACTGTCGAGTGCAGTGCGCCAGGCGAACACGCCGATCGTCACGGTGAGGGCAGCGGTGACGGCAAGAACGACGGTAGGGGGGAGCTGGTCACCGAGACTGAACGCGACCCCGGTGTTGTAGGCCAACCGTAGTTGCAACAACCCGAAATCGATTGCCCGCCCACCGGACAGCGCGTCGCGCGCCACCGGATCGAGGGCCAACGCGACCGCAGCCAGGGCACCCACCAGCACGACGAGAATACCTCGGCCACAACGCCGCCTGCCCACGGGCACTACGGACGACACGGAGTTGTCCTTATCTGTCATGACCGAGCTCCGGCGACCGGCACGGATGACTTTGTCGATTCTGTTGTCGCGGTCAGGCTCCGGGCGCGTCCGGCGCGCACCCCGTTGGCGATCACAATGATCTCGGCGATCTCGTGGACCAGGACGACGGCGGCCAGCCCGAGTATCCCGAACAGGGCCAGGGGCATCAGGACGGTGATGATCGCGAGCGAGAGGCCGACGTTCTGCAACATGATCGTCCGGGAGCGTCGGGCGTGCTGCAGGGCTTGGGGTAGGTGCCGCAAGTCCTCACCCATCAGGGCGACATCGGCGGTTTCGATGGCGACGTCGGTGCCCATCGCGCCCATCGCGATCCCGAGGTCGGCGGTGGCCAGGGCCGGGGCGTCGTTGACGCCGTCGCCGACCATCGCCGTCGGCCGCGTACCGCGGAGAGTGTCGATGATGCGGGCCTTGTCCTCCGGACGCAGATCGGCGTGGACCTCGTCGATGCCGACGGCGGCGGCCAACGCTCGTGCGGTGCGCTCGTTGTCGCCGGTGAGCATCGCCACGGTGTAGCCGTCGCGGCGCAGCCCAGCGACGACGTCGCGGGCTTCGGGGCGCAGTTCGTCGCGCACCGCGACCGCGCCGATCAGGGCGCCGTCGCGTTCGATGAGCACCGCGGTGGCTCCGGCGTGCTGCATCCACTCGATATTCGCGGCCAGGGGGCCAGGATCGATCCAGCCGGGCCGGCCGAGCCGGGCGGGGATGCCGCCGACGTGTCCGATCAGTCCGGCCCCGGGGACCGCATCGACGTTCTCGGCCGGGGTGTAGTCGTCGACGGCGGCGAGGATCGCTGCGGCGAGGGGGTGTTCGCTGCGGGCCTCGAGGGCGGCGGCGACGTTCAGGACGTCGCCGCGGGTGGCGCCGCCGGTGGTGGCGACGTCGATGACCTCGGGGCGGTTGCGGGTCAGGGTGCCGGTCTTGTCCAGCGCGACGGTGCGGATCCGGCCCAACGCTTCGAGGGCGGCACCGCCCTTGACCAAGACACCGAGCTTGGAAGCGGCGCCGATCGCGGCGACCACCGTGACCGGGATCGCGATGGCCAGCGCGCACGGGGACGCGGCGACCAGCACCACCAGGGCGCGTTCGATCCACACCAGCGGATCGCCGAACACGCTGCCGATCGCGGCGATCAGCGCCGCGGCAACCATCACTCCCGGAACCAGGGGCTTGGCGATCTTGTCGGCCAGACGCTGGGCCTCGCCCTTGCGGGACTGCTCGGCCTCGACGATCCGCACGATCTTGGCCAGCGAGTTGTCTTGCGCACCGGCGGTGACCTCGACCTCGAGAACGCCGGTGCCGTTGATCGAGCCGGCGAACACCTCGGAGCCCGGTGCGGCCTCGACCGGGACGGATTCGCCGGTGATCGCGGAGGTGTCCAGGGCGGTGCGGCCGGTGCGGATGGTGCCGTCGGTGGCGAGCCGCTCCCCGGGTTTGACGATCATGATCTCCCCGAGCACCAACTCTGCGGGGGCGACGGTCTGTTCACGACCGCCACGCAGGACGGTGGCGGTGTCCGGCACCAGATTCAGCAGGGCGCGTAGGCCGCGGCGGGTGCGGGTGACCGCATATTCTTCGAGGCCCTCGCTGATGGCGAACAGAAAGGCGAGCATCGCGGCCTCGCCGACCTCGCCGAGCAGCACGGCGCCGACGGCGGCGATCGTCATCAGAGTGCCGACCCCGATCTTGCCGCGGGCCAGGCGTGTGAGCGTGGAGGGGACGAAGGTGTAGCCGGCGACGATCAGCGCCAGGGCTTCGAGGGTCAGCTTCACCGGGTGGGGGCCGTCGGTCCACCCCACGACCAGGGCGGCAACCAGCAGCAGCCCGGCGACGGCGGCCGCCCGAATCTCGGTGACCTGCCACCACTTGTCGGGCTCGTGCTCTTCCTCACCCTCGACGCGGGGTTCGTCGTGGCCGCAACCGCACGCGTCACTCACGACTTCTCCCCGGTGTCGGTGCTGTAGTTCGGGCACAGCGCGACGGCGTTGCCCGTCGCGGCCAAGAGGGTTTCGGCCGCGGCGAGCAGATCGAGCAGTTCCGGTCGGGTCAGCGAGTAGAACACCTGCCGGCCCTCGGGTCGGCCCTGCACCAGACCGCAGTCCCGCAGGCACGCCACATGCGCGGAAATCGTCGACTGCGCCAAGTCGAGCGCGCCGACCAGATCCGCCACGCGGGCTTCACCGCCGGCGAGCCGGCGCACGATGGCTAGGCGGGTGCCGTCGGAGAGGCTGTGGAACAACGCCACTGCCGAATCCACGGATTCGCGGGCGTGGCAACCCACATCATTGATCGTCATATGACGATAATAACCGGCACTCAACGATATGAATAGGTCGGGTCACCGGCGGGCATCCTCACAGCCCGAATGCATCACCCTCGGCGAGAATGAACACGCCGAGACCGATCAACACGATCGGAAACAGCACGTGTTCCCAGCGCTCGAGAACCTCGGCGATCGGCTTGCGGGTGGCGAGGTAGCGCGCCGCGATGACCAGAACTGCAACCAAGGCCAAAAAGACGATCGAGTAGGCCACCACCGCGGGGGCTCCGACAGTGACGAACACCGGGACGTAGACCCCGATGTTGTCGCCTCCATTGGCGAACGTAACCGCGGCGACCGTCCCTACCGCGACCTTCTTACCGGCGGTTTTCTGTTCGTCGTCCTCCCCTCGCCCCCGCCATGCCCGCCATGCGGCGTACGCACCCAGAAGCAGAGGGATCAGACCGAAGTAGGCGATCGCCTCCTCCGGCAAGAAGGTCGTCGCCCCCACTGCGACCAGAACGGAGGCGGCGAGGATGGCGCCGAATCCCAGATACTGTCCCACCAAAATCGCTGTGGTGGTGCCCCCAACCCCGGCTCCTCGAGCGAAGAACAGCGACAGCACGATGATGTCGTCGATATTGGTCACGAGAAACAGGCCGACCGCCTGCAGGACGGACGCGAGCAGATTCATGAGCACCTTTCGACCCGGCGCCCGAACCCGTCCGCTTACGAGCGATCCGGGAAGGCAGCAATGCTTCGGCGCACACCTATAATCGATTGAAGGGGATTATATCGGGTTTCGACGATGACAGAGTCGCCGCCCTGGTGGGATCGCCCTCGGCCACGCCGGCCCCCGGGACCTCGGGTGCCGCCCAACGCCTCAATCCATCAAGGTGCACATCAACGGCCCCGCAAGGACAGTGACGATGACGGCCCCGAGCAGGACGGTGACGCCGAGACGAACGAGCGGCGGAGGCGGGCTGACCAGCCGCGCGGCGCGGGCGGTGAGCCCACCGCCGCCGCCGAGGGTACCTTCCGGGGCCGGATGCCCACCCAAGGCGAGCAAACCGCCGAGGAGGGCCCGCCTTCCCTGTCCGCGGACCGACACGTCGTCGGCGCACATCTCGAACAGACGCCCGATCTCGGTGGCGCCGACCCGGAACAGGGAAACCCCGGGCAGTGCCGCTGCCACACTGTGGACGACATCGAGCACCAGCGAGTAGGCGGCCGCCGAGGTGGGCTCGCTCGTGCGCGAGGACGGCGGCGAGCTGCCGGGGATCGAGCACCGCCAACGCGCCACGGGTGATCACCACCGATCTTTCGCGTCCGGCTATGCAGTACGCCACTCGTTCCTCGGAGTCGATCACCACTGCGTCGAGATCGGGGATGCGACGTCCGACCATCCGGGCCAGGTGGGCGTGCTCATGGGTGCGGGCTCGGCGGCGCTGCACACCCCGGCAGATCCGCCACGCCCTGACGACCCCCACGGCCGCTCCCCCGGACAATACGATTCCCGACAGCAGACGCATGTCTGCGCCGGAGTGCTCGCCGACGCTTGTCGAGAGCGCGCCGACACAGTCGACGATCCATCGAGCGGCGTCACCACCTCTGCCGAGCACGTCGACGAGGGCAATCGCCACGGCAGCGGTTGCGGCGACGGACACACCTGTGATTGCGCTCAGCCAGGCGGCCACGCCCAGGCGCGGGGCGATCCCGGCGGCGGTCAGCCGTGCCAGGACCACGGGACCGAACACCGCGACGGCGGCTGCGTAGAGCAGCAGGCAAAGGACGGGGATCACGCGGTGTCCTCGCCGCCGGACAGTCGACGCAGTGCTTGGCGCAGGCTCGCCGATTCCTCCGCGCTCATCTGCTCGACGAAGTGGGTCAAGACCAGATCGGTCTGTCCACCCGCGTCGAACACTTCGCGCATCAGCCGAGCCGTGTGTTGTTCCCGGCTCAGTGTCGGCCAGTAGGTGAATGCCTTGCCGGTGCGGACCCGTGCCAGCCACCCTTTGCGGTACAGGTTGTCCATCGTCGACATCACCGTGGTGTAGGCGATGTCGCGGTGCGCGGCGAGAGCGTCGAAGATCTGCCGGACCGTGGTGGTGCCCTCGCGCTCCCAGATCCGGTCCATCACCACGGCCTCGAGTTCACCGAACCCCTTCACCCGCACCGTTGCCTCCGCTTTCGTGTCTGCCGTTCTCCCAGGGTAAGGCGGGCCGGATGCGTCCGCGGCCGGTCACCGCCGTTGACTCTTCCGATCACCCGGATCGACCGTGCACCTGCTGAGCGCAACCGAGCGGATGGATGTGCCGGTGGCCGGCGGTGTCGAAGTGCACCAGGTCGGTGACCGGATCGAGCACCACGTCGGTCAGGACGGTGTGCAGGCCGATGTGGACTCCGGTCAGCAGTCCGAGCGCCACCGAGTCGTGATCGGCGATGCGCCGAACGGTGAATCGTCGACAGGGCAGGACGGCGGTCAGAAGATCGGGTCACGACTCGGCGCGGTCTTCGGTCGGGAGCGGGATGGGACTGCCGAACGGGTTCGACCGCGGATATCCCAGGACTCGGACGAGTCGGACCTCGAACAGTATGCCGACGACATGCTCGAGCCGGTCGGCCTCTCCCGGGAGTTCGATCCGCGGCAGGGACAACTCCGGTGCCCTGAAGGTCTTCACCGGGCAGTTCCGCCGCACCACGTTTCTCGCGTGTTGTCGGCCGTGGCCGGTCAACTCCGCTCGGTGCGCCGTGGGGCGGAGGATCAGATCGGCGGCCCCTGGCGTCGGTGCATGGTTGACACTGCTGACAGCCTCCAGCCCAGACGGGCTGCCCGCGCCGTGGTCGAGGTTTCTTCGCGGCGACCGCTCCGGCGGTAGAGGCTCGCAAGGTAGTCCTCCACCGCCTCGAGGTGGTGAACCCGCCACGGGCGCCGCAGCGGAGGTGAACCGGTCGTTTTCGGCGTGAACGCTTCCTTGCTGGACGAGTCCAGGACCAGCGTTCCCGTCTACATCTACTATCTACGTACGGAGATAGTAGATGCGTGAAAGTGGCGCATCGCGATCGAGGAGGAGGTGAAACATGCAGGAAATGATTGCGAATTTGCAGGCGCTGTGGGACTGCCACGTGATGATGCTCAGCGGCGCATGCCAGATGTGTGCGTCGATGATGTGCTGCTGATCCCGACCGGTCGTCCGATCGAAATACTATCTCGCGTAGTATTTCGGTCGGACGACAACGGAGAGGGGCCACATGTCTACCAGAGCTGCATGGTCGATCACGTGTCTATTCGTGATCGTCGCGTTCGTGGTGGCGCTGTGGCCCCAACGGGAGGACGACACCGTGACCCCAGCCGATTCCGGGCTACAGCCGACCGCGGTATCCGCCCGCCCCGCCCCGGCACGCAACGCTCTGCCCGACCCGGGCGCGACCCCGCCCTGCCCGACCGGCACGGGCATCGGGGCTGCAGGTCCCCTGGCGGAGGTGACGGTGCGGTGCCTGGGTTCGGACCGCCCCGTCGATCTCGGCGGCGCCCTGGCCGGGGAACCGGCCCTGCTCAACGTGTGGGCCTCGTGGTGCGGACCGTGCCGGGAAGAAATGCCCGTGCTCGATGCCTACGCCCGCGAGCCCGGCGCGGTGCGGGTGATCGGGATCAACGTGCAGGACACCGCGGGCTCCGCCGCGACGCTGATGACCGACCTGCGCATCGGCTACCCCTCGTTCGTCGACACCGACGACCGGGCACAGCAGGCACTGGCCGGCCCACCCGTGTTGCCGCTGACCTTCCTTCTGCAGCGCGACGGTTCGGTGGACCGGATCGCCGAGCCCGCGGTGTTCACAGGCCCGGACCAGGTCCGTGCCGCGGTGAACGGGCTGCTGCGATGACCGGCGTAAAGCCGACAGGCGGCCGGCCGTCTCGACTGCTGGGCCGAGTGGTCCTGGCCGTGGTGGTGCTGGTGGGGGTGAGCGGCTGCGGCACCGGCTCCGACGCCGTCGCCCAGGGTGGCACCTTCGATTTCGTCGCCCCCGGTGGACAGACCGACATTTTCTACGATCCGCCGGCCGACCGCGGCACCCTCGGCGCGCTCTCCGGCCCGGACCTGATGACCGACGGCGTCACCGTCGACCTGGCCGATTACGCCGACCAGGTGGTCGTGCTCAACCTGTGGGGACAGTGGTGCGCCCCGTGCCGCAGCGAAGCCGACGATCTCGAGCGCGCCTACGCAGCCACCCAGGATCTGGGAGTGCAGTTTCTCGGTATCAACGTCCGCGATCCCCAGCGCGACAAGGCCCAGGACTTCGTGATCGACAACAATGTGTCCTACCCATCGATCTACGACCCGCCGATGGCGACCTTGACCGCCCTCGGTGGCGCCTTTCCCACCAGCGTCATCCCGTCCACGCTCGTCCTCGACCGGCAGCATCGCGTCGCGGCGGTGTTCCTGCGGGCCCTGCTGACCGAGGACCTGCAACCGGTCATCGAACGCGTGGCGGCCGAACAGTGACCGTGACTGTGCTCGCGCAGGGAATCGGGGCGAGTTTCCAGACCGCGGCCGCGTCCGGGCCGCTGCTGTTGGCGGTGGGCGCCTGTCTGTTGGCCGGGTTGATCTCGTTCGCCTCTCCGTGCGTGGTGCCCTTGGTGCCCGGCTACCTGTCGTATCTGGCCGGCGTCTCCGGCGCCGAAGCACCGGCCCTGACCCCTGCCGGTGTAGGCACCGCCGGGGTACACACCACGGGCCGGTGGCGGGTCACCGGCGCCGCCGGCCTGTTCGTCGCCGGTTTCACCGTGGTGTTCGTGCTGGCCACCGCCTCGGTATTCGGGGTGATCGGGGCACTGCGGATCAACCAGGAACTGCTCCAACGCCTCGGCGGGGTGATCACCATCGTGATGGGCCTGGCCTTCATCGGCCTGATTCCGGCATTGCAGAAGGACACCCGTTTTGCGCCCCGGCGCATCTCCTCACTCGCCGGCGCCCCGCTGCTCGGTGGGGTCTTCGCGCTGGGGTGGACACCGTGCCTGGGCCCGACGTTGGCCGGGGTGCTGTCTGTGGCGGCCGGCACCGAAGGCACCACCGCCGCCCGCGGAGTGCTGTTGATCGTCGCGTACTGCCTGGGACTGGGACTGCCGTTCATCGCCTTGGCGTTCGGTTCGTCCTCGGCCCTGCGCGGTGTCGGATGGCTGCGCCGCCACTCTCGCACCATTCAAATCGTCGGCGGCGTGATGCTCCTCGCGGTCGGCATCGCTCTGCTGACCGGGGCATGGGAGTTGTTCATCGCGTGGATCCGGGATGAGTTCGTCACCAGCGTGGTGCTACCGATATGACCCTCACCGACCGGAATCCGGCACCACCGCTACCGAGTCCTCCTCCGTGGCGCCGCGCCCTCGCCCAGGCCCGGAACCTGTGGCGTCAGCTCACCTCGATGCGCACCGCCCTGGTGCTGCTGTTCCTGCTCGCGGTCGCCGCGATCCCCGGGGCGCTGCTCCCGCAACGCAACCTCAACGTCGGCAAGGTCGACGAGTACATCGCCGCCCGCCCGGTTCTCGGCCCGCTCCTGGACCGACTCGAAATGTTCGACGTGTTCGCCAGCTTCTGGTTCACCGCCATTTACGCGCTGCTGATGATCTCGCTCATCGGATGTCTGCTCCCGCGCCTGCGCGAGCATCTGCGGGCGCTGCGCAGTGAGCCGGTCGCGGTACCGCGCAATCTGTCCCGGCTGCCGCACCACCACCAGGGAAAACTCGACACTCCCATCGACGACACTCTCGAGCAGGTACAGACCGTGCTGCGCCGGTGGCGAACGGTCACCCGCACCGGCGACGACGGGCACCGGTCGATCTCCGCCGAAAAGGGCTACCTGCGCGAGGCCGGCAACCTGGTCTTCCACTTCTCCCTGGTGGGGTTGTTGGTGGCGGTGGCCACCGGCCGGTTGTTCGGGTACGAGGGCGCGGTGATCGTCATCGCCGACGGCGGTCCCGGGTTCTGCAACACCTCCCCGGCGGTGTACGACTCGTTCCGAGCCGGTACCGCCACCGACGGCACCGGACTCGAGCCCTTCTGCGTCAGGGTCGAGGACTTTTCCGCCGACTACCTCGACAACGGCCAAGCGAAGATGTTCACCTCGAACATCTCCTACCAAAACGGAGAGGACTTGGGCACCGACCGCTGGCAGCAGCACCGACTGCGGGTCAACGAACCGCTGCGCCTGGGCAACGAACGGGTCTACCTCACCGGCCACGGCTACGCGCCCCGGTTCACCGTGACCTTCCCCGACGGACAATCGCGCACCGAAACATTGCAGTTCGCCCCCGAGGACGCCACCACGTTCCTCAGCAGCGGCGCCCTGCGTTTCGATCCGCCCGGCGGCACCTACCCGGATCCGGACGAGCGCCGCCGCAACCAGATCGCGCTCGAAGGGCTGTTCGCGCCCACCGCAGCGTTCGACGGCACCTTGCTGACCTCGGTGTTCCCCGACATGTTGGATCCGGCCGTGGCCATCGACATCTACAAGGGCGATACCGGCCTGGATACCGGCATTCCGCAGTCGATCTTCAAGCTGAACTCCGAAATGATCAATCAGGGCCGGTTGGTCAAACAGGACCGCGTCAACCTGAAGCCCGGCGAGTCCACGACCCTGGCCGACGGTACCGCGGTACGGTTCGACGGCGCCGAGGAATTCGCCTACCTGCAGGTCTCTCATGATCCCGCGCAGAACTGGGTGCTGGTCTTCGCAATCACCATGATGGGCGGACTTCTGGCCTCGCTGGTGATCAAGCGCCGCCGGATCTGGGTGCGGTTGCGCCCTGACGGCGCCGGCACCGCCCTCGAACTGGGGGGATTGGCCCGTACCGACCAGGCCGGGTGGGGTTCGGAGTTCACCGACATCTGTCAGCGCCTGCTACCCGATGTGCCCTCTGCTCCGAAGGAAGACCGATAGCGTATGCCGATTGACGACACCCTCGCCCGCTACTCCGACCTGAGCTTCGAAACAGCCTTCGCCATCTACTTACTGGCGCTGGTGCTGTTCATCGCCGAATTCGCGGCCGTGCGGGTGCGCCGTACCGCACCCATCCTCGCGGCCGCCACCACCTCTGCCACTTCTACCACCTCTGCGGTCCCCGCCGACAGGCCGGGCCGGGTCGCCGAGCCACCCCGGCGGGACCTTTCGGACCGGCTCGGCCGCATGGGCGTCAGCGTCCTCGTGATCGCCCTGATCTTGCACGTTGGTTCGATGGTGCTGCGCGGGCTGGCCACCGCGCGTTTCCCCTGGGGCAACATGTACGAGTTCGTCACCGTCACCTGCGCGGTGGGCGTACTTGCCGGGCTGATCGTGCTGCGCCGCCCGGCGCTGCGCGTGCTGTGGGCATTCGCGCTGATCCCGGTGCTGATCCTGCTGTTCGTCGCTGGCACCGTGCTCTACGCCGATGCCGCCCCGGTGGTGCCGGCGCTACAGTCTTTCTGGCTGCCGATCCACGTCTCGGTCGTGTCCGTCTCGAGCGGAGTTTTCCTCGTCTCCGGGGTGGCCAGCACGCTGTTTCTGCTGGCGTTGAACGCCGAAAAACGCCCGGATACCCGGCTGGCCCGACTCATGCAACGGCTCCCCGACGCCCGCGCCCTCGACCGTCTCGCCTACCGCACGACGATCTTCGCGTTCCCCTTGTTCGGTGCCGGGGTCGTCCTCGGCGCGATCTGGGCCGAAGCCGCCTGGGGCCGGTTCTGGGGCTGGGACCCGAAAGAAACCGTCTCGTTCATCGCATGGGTGATCTACGCCGCCTACCTGCACGCCCGGGCCACCGCCGGCTGGCGGGAAACCCGCGCGGCCTGGATCAACATTGCCGGGTTCGTATCTATGCTGTTCAACCTGTTCATCATCAACATGGTGGTCTCGGGGCTGCACTCCTATGCCGGACTGAACTGACACACCCTGGGCATGTGTACCTGTGTGTACAGGGGTCTGCGCGTCCGCCTAATAGGAGGGAACTCGTCGATGAGTGAGGGGGCCACCACCGTGGCGCTCCCTACCTCGGTGCGCCGCCGCGGACCGGAGTTGTCGGTGCCGGTGCGTAGTGCGGCATCGATTCTGGCCGGGCTGATGCTCTATGCCAGTTTCCCACCCCGCACGGGATGGTGGTTGGCCCCGCTCGCCATTGCCGTGCTCACCGCCGTACTGCACGGCCGACGCAGGCGCGCCGGCTTCGGCTACGGCTACCTGGCCGGGTTGGGGTTCTTTCTGCCCTTGCTGCCCTGGGTCGGTGTCTACGTCGGACCAGTGCCCTGGTTGGCGCTTGCAGCGATCGAGGCGCTCGCGGTCGGGATATTCGGCGCCCTGGCCGCGGCGCTCAGCCGCCGCCCGGCGGCCCCGGTATCGATTGCCGCCGCCTGGGTGGTCACCGAAGCAATACGCGCACGGATTCCGTTCGGAGGATTTCCGTGGGGACGGCTGGCCTTCGGGCAAGCCGAGGGGCCACTTCTGCAGCTGGCTTCCCTTGCTGGGCCTGCCGGTGTGGGCTTCGCCGTCGCGGTGATCGGCACCGCGGTGGTCACAACCGTGATCGCTGCGCGCGAGCGGCGGCCTGCGGTCGCGATGGGTTCGATGCTGCTGGCAGCGGTCGCATTTGCGGCGGCACCGCTCGTCGGGATGCGCGACTCCGCCCGCTTCCCGGCATCGACGGTCACGGTCGCGGCCGTGCAAGGCAACGTGCCGCGAATGGGGCTCGATTTCAACGCCCAGCGTCGGGCCGTGCTCGACAATCACGTCGCGGCGACCGAACGACTTGCCGTCGACGTGGCGTCGGGTCGCGCGCCCCGGCCGCAGCTGGTGGTGTGGCCGGAGAACTCCTCGGACATCGATCCGCTGCGTCAGGCCGATGCCCACGCCGAGCTCGATGAGGCCGCTGCCGCCATCGGCGTGCCCATCCTCGTCGGTGCCGTGCTCGACAACGGGGACGGCACCAGCGGTAACAGTGCGCTGGTGTGGGATCCGGTGACAGGTCCCGGGGCCCGGCACCTCAAGCGGCGCCTGGTGCCATTCGGGGAATATCTGCCGCTGCGCCCGGTGATCGAGCGCCTGTGGCCGGCGGCCGCGCAGGCAGGCCGGTTCATCCCCGGAGACGGTACCGGCCGGGTCGAGCTCAACGGCGTACCGGTGGGGGTGGCGACCTGTTACGAGGTTGCCTTCGACGATGCGGTTGCCGAGTCGGTGCGGGCAGGCGCCCAGTTGCTGGTAGTGCCCACCAACAACGCGACCTTCGGCCGCACCGAGATGACCTACCAGCAGCTGGCCATGTCTCGGCTACGGGCGGTAGAGCACGGGCGGTCCGTGGTGGTCGCGGCTACCAGCGGCGTCAGCGCTCTGATCACTCCCGACGGCGCGGTCACCAACCGCAGTGCGATGTTCACCGCCGACGTCCTCGTCGGTGAGCTGCCCCTGGGTACCCGACTGACCTGGGCGACCCGGCTCGGTTCGGGCCCTGAGGTGCTCGCCGCCGCGGCCGTGATGTGGATCCTGCTCATCGGTCGCCAGAAGGCCCACACCCACCCAATTACTAAGACAGGTAGTTTTTAGCGCCTTCTTAGTATATCGTTTCGTTATCTTACCCGTCGCGGCAACGGCGGATCTACATCGAAAGAGCATGTCAGGAGCGTTATTGTGGGACGGCACCATGCATCAACCCGGAACCAAATCCGTTACCTTACCGATATAGAACCGGGTTCCGCGCCAGGATCCGAAGGACGCCGGGGGCGGCACCGGGCGCCGACGAACCGCGCCACGACCGGGGCATGTGCATCGTCGGTCGCGACCGGCGCACTGCTGATCGTGGGATCTCAGATTCTCGCTCCGGGCACCGCGGCTGCCCAGCCGACCTCGGGTGGTGTGCATGCCGCCGCGCCTGCACCGGTCCCGTTGCCAGCCGAACTCGCAGCACTGGCCGCTCTGCCGGAGGTCGAGGCGGCGCTCGACCAACTCGCCGCGGTTCCGGGTTTTCCCGCGGTAGTGTCCCCTGCCGCCACTGTTCCGGCCCTGCCGTCGAGCTCAGCGGTGCCGACAAACGCAGCCTCCTGGGCGACACCGACACTGCAGCCCCTCGCCGTCGCTCCGGTCTCGGGCACCTTGACCTCCGCGTTCGGACCGCGATGGGGTTCGTCCCACGCCGGTCTGGACATCGCCAACAGCATCGGCACCCCGGTCTATGCTGCCGCCTCGGGCACCGTGATCGACTCCGGCCCGGCCTCCGGGTTCGGTCTGTGGGTCCAGGTCCGGCACGATGACGGGTCCACCAGCACCTATGGCCACATCAACGAAACGCTGGTTGAGGTAGATCAGCGTGTGCAAGCCGGTGAGCAGATCGCCACCGTCGGCAATCGTGGTCAGTCCACCGGTCCGCACCTGCACTTCGAAACCACCGATCCGGCCGGTACGAAGGTAGATCCGACCCAGTGGCTGCAGCAACGGGGTGTACCCCCGACAGACCTGTCGCGGATGGCATAGCCGCCGCGTCGGCTCGGCGATGGCAGCCTCCGACGGCCCCCACGTGGAAAACTATGATTTATAGTATTTACGGTAGGGCGACGGCCTATCGGTGCCGAGGAAGGCAAACGCGGTGAACAGCTCAGACAAACCGAAGTCGCAGACGCCCCGAAAGCGACCGGGACCGCTCCTCCTAGCCGACTCGCACCGGGTGCCGTGGCCGATGATCGGCGCTGCCGTGGTGATCATCGCCCTGATCGGGGCCATCGCGTACAACCTCGTCCCGAAGATCTCCGAACGCACCGAGGCCCAGAAGTACGTGCCCAGTGCGGACAACCCCGATCCGTCTGCGGTGATCGACGGGGTGGAGAAGATCGACTACCCGGCCGGAACGCATGTGCAGGCACCGCAACGGGTGGCCTACGACCAGACTCCCCCGATGGGGGGCCCACACGATCAGTACTGGGCCACCTGTACCGGCACGGTTTATTCCGAACCGATCCGCAGCGAGAACGCGGTGCATTCGCTCGAACACGGCGCGGTGTGGATTACGTACGACCCGCAGAAGGTCACCGGGGACGAGGTGTCAACATTGGAGGCGAAGGTCGACGGCCAGCCCTACACCCTGATGTCGCCCTATCCGGGCTTGCCATCCCCGATCTCGGTGCAGTCCTGGGGCCACCGCCTCGCGCTCGATGACTCCGAAGACGATCGACTCGCCCAGTTCATCACTGCCTTGCGCCGAAACCCCAACACCCACCCCGAGGCAGGTGCCACCTGCTCCACCACTCCAGGCAGTTTCGATCCGAGCGCTCCGCCGCCGTTCGATGCGTCCGCGCCGGGGCCGGACGCCGTCCCCATGACCGTGGGCCAGCAGTCTGCCCCCGCCGCCCCGGCGACAGGCTCGAACCTCGGACCCGGCAATGGCTGAGTCCGACGACACTCCCGTCCTCACTGCCCCCGCCGCTCCCGCTGCCGGTGGATGGGCCAGGCTCGGCCGCACGCTCGCCGTGGGTGTGTTCGCGCTCGTCGTCGGTCTCTATCTGGGTATCGGTGCCTCGGGACTGAGAGGCGGTCATCCCGAGCCACCTGCACAGGACTCGGTCGAGGTTGGCTTCGCCCAGGACATGTCGGTGCACCACAGCCAGGCGGTAGAAATGTCGGCCATGGCGCTGACCAACGCGACCGACCCGGCGGTCCGCACCCTCGCCTACGACGTGCTCACCACCCAGCAGGGCCAATGGGGCACGATGCAGGGCTGGTTGGCCGTATGGGACCGACCGCTGCAGGCGGCCGGGGAACCGATGACCTGGATGCGCGCTACCGAGGACAGCGCCGGGACGGCGGCAGGTATGACCGAGCACGCGGCGATGCCGCCCGGATCGGCCATCCAAGGACCACGGATGCCCGGGATGGCCACCACCTCCGAACTCGACACGCTACGACGCACCACCGGCCCCGCATTCGACACCCTGTACCTGCAACTGCTGCTTCGGCACCATCAAGGCGGCCTGCCGATGGCACGCTACGCCGCGGCCAACGCCACCGAACAAGTGGTCACGACGCTGGCCCGACAGATCGCCGACACCCAGCAAGCCGAATCGACGACGATGCAGCAACTACTTACGGCCCACGGCGCCGCACCCTTACCGATGAACTGACCGGCGAAACTGCCAGGACCCGGACCGGCACCGTCCCGGGTCGGGCGCTCAGGAGCGATCATGAAACAGTCGTCGACCATGCGGGTGTCCCGCCTGGTGTTCCTCTACACCGCAGTCCGTCTGGCGGTGGTCGCCGGCTGCGCCGGCGCCGCGGTGGCCGGCGTCCACCTTCTCGGACTCGAGGTGTCGCTGACGTGGACGCTCCTTGTCGGTGTACTCGCCGGGATAGCAGTGTCGCTGGTAGCCCTGCATCGGCTGCGCACCCGGATCAACGACGAGATCCGCATCATCGATAACCAGCGAAAATACCCACCGAAACGGCCCCGGCCCTGATCCTCATCAATCCGATGTTTCGGAACGGACGCAGTCAAGGCCGCGCCGTCAAATAGATCAACACCAAATTGAGCGCCGTGATCGTGGCAGCAATAACCCACGCCACCATGGTGGTGAGCCGATGGTTGACGTCGATGCCCATCAGCGCCCGATCGCTGGTCAGACGCACCAGAGGGATCAACGCAAAAGGAATACCGAACGACAGCACCACCTGCGAGAGCACCAGGGCCCGGGTCGGATCCGTCCCGAGCGCGACCACCACCAACGCCGGCACCAGGGTGATCAAGCGCCGCGCCAGCAGCGGTATCCGTCTGCGCAGCAGCCCGTCCATGATCAAGGACCCAGCGTAGGCACCCACCGAGGTCGACGCGAACCCGGAGGCCAACAGGCCCAGCGCGAACAGCAGCGCTACCGTCGAGCCGAGTTCTAGGCCCAGCGCCGTGTGCGCCTCCTCGATCGAATCGACCCCCTCCCGGCCCTGCAACGTTGTCGCGGCCGTGAGCAACATGGCCAGATTCACCGTGCCCGCCACCACCATGGCCAGTCCGACATCCCAGCGTGTGACCCGCAGCAGCACGGCCCGTCGCGGACCGGGCTCGGGATGACCGTGACGATCCCGGACCAGTCCCGAGTGCAGGTACACCGCATGCGGCATCACGGTCGCACCGAGCATGGCCGCCGCGAGCAGCACCGATTCGGCACCGTCGAAGCGCGGCACGAGTCCTGCGGCCACGGCGTGGGCGGGGGGCGGGGCAACGAAAAGGCTGGTGACGAACCCGATCGCGATGACCAGCAACAGACCGGTGATGACCCGTTCGAAACCGCGCTGACCACGCGTGTCCTGCACCAGCAGCAAGAGCAACGAGACCGCTCCGGTGATCAACGCTCCCGTCAGTAGCGGGAGATCGAACAGTAGGTTCAGGGCGATGGCGCCGCCGATGACCTCGGCCAGGTCGGTAGCCATGGCGACCAGTTCCGCCTGTCCCCAGTACGCCAAGCGCGCCGGTAGGGACATGCGCTCGCGGAGCACCTCGGGCAACGACCTGCCGGTGACCAGACCGAGTTTGGCGGACAGGTACTGCACCAGCGCGGCCATGACATTGGCCACCACGATGACCCACACCAGCAGATAACCGAACTGGGCCCCGGCACTGACGTTGGAGGCCACGTTGCCCGGATCGACGTAGGCGATAGAGGCGACGAATGCCGGTCCGAGAAGAGTCCCACGGCGCCACCGTTGCACTGGCCCGACATTGCGCGTCAGCGTCATCCGCCCTCCAAAAGGTTTCCCTGAATTAAAAGTCAGGGGAACCGAAATTTCAAGAAGTCGCGGTGTGCACAGAGTCCCGGCGAGGAGATGACTGCGGGCAGCACCTCCTCGCCGAGTCCGGTGTCAGCTCTTCCGGAAGGCGCGCATTGCCGCCCAGGTGCCCCCGGCGATGACCAGCACCCCCAGTACTGCGAACCCCAGCAGCAACGGAATCGACGAGCCTGAGGACTGTGAGTCCTCAGGGGCAACCTGCGCTTCGGTGGTCTCGGGCTCGGCTGCGCCCGACGAGGGGGACGCCTCCTGAGCCTCGGAGGTCGGTGTCTGCCCGGCCGCCGCGGTGACGGTGAAGGCGTAGGAACCGGTGATGGGATGGCCGTCGGCGGAGACGACCCGGTAGCCGACGGTATACTCCCCTGCGGTCAAGGGCTCCGGGATGGCCAGCCGCACCCGTTCTGCGTCGACAATCGCCTCGGAGCTTCCCCGTTGAGTGCCCGAACTGTCGGTAAGTGTCACGGTGGCGAAAGCGGTGTTGATGGGTTGGTTGAACTCGAGTTCGATTCCGTCCGGGGAACTTGCCACCGTGGCGTCGGCGGCGGGAGTCGAACCGATCAACATGCTGTGAGCTTGCGCGGGCGCGACGCCGAGGAGCAGCACCGCGGCGGCCGCGGCGAAGATCGTGATGAGTCTGGTCATGGGAACATACTTTCTCGGCTCCCTACCCCGGCGCAGCGTCCGGCGCGGTGGCCTGTCGAGAGAACGCAAAGGGTGCTGATCGGGGTCTACCCTAGCCCATCTACTATGTACCGTAGTTTTACGGTTGGTCGGTGACGCTACCGGCTCGCTCAGACACCGAGACGGACGAGAATATGAAACTGACGACCAATGTGAAAGTGTCCGCGGCTCTGGTCGCCCTGTTCGTGGTGTTGTTGTCGGTGTTGCTCTACACCAATAGGGCCGGGACGAACGCCGGGACGACTGGCCAAGAGGCGCCCGGCGCTGCCACGGCACCGGTGTGGACCCCAGATATCCGTACCTTGTCCACGGCCCCCGACGACAAGGTCCAACTCGTCGAATTCCTTGATTTCGAATGCGAGTCCTGCCGGGCCTTGTACCCGGTGATGGAACAAATCCGCAACGAGTACGTCGGGCGGATCGACTTTGGGATCCGCTACTTCCCCATTCCCAGCCACACCAACAGCCATCTGGCCGCACGGGTCGTCGAAGCCGCGGCCCGGCAAGGGCGTCTCGAGCCGATGTATCAGCTCATGTACGACACCCAGGCACAGTGGGGCGAGTCGAGCCAGTCCCAGGAAAAAGTATTCTGGGGTTTTGCCGAACAACTGGGCCTGGATATGGCCGCATTCGAGCGGGACGTCAACGATCCCACCGTCAGCGCGCGCGTGGACCGGGACTTCGACGACGGTCTTACCCTCGGTGTACAAGGCACACCCACCCTGTTCCTCAACGGCGTCGAGCTGCCCCCCATGCCCACCTACGAACAGCTACGGGCCCGGATCGACGCGGCGCTGGCCGAGTGAGCGCCCCGACGCGTCCGGCGGCGCCTGCCACCGACGAGGCGTCGGGTCGGACGCTCGGCAGCACGGGGGTGGGCTGGATCCTCGTTGTCTGCGGCGCAGCGGGGCTACTAGCCTCGCTGGTACTCACCGTCGAAAAGTTCGCCGTGCTGGCCGATCCGGCCTATCGGCCCTCGTGCAGCATCAACCCGGTCATCAGCTGCGGGTCGATCATGACCTCGTGGCAAGCGGAACTGTTCGGCTTCCCTAATCCGTTGCTGGGCGTCATCGGTTTCACGGTCGTACTGACCACCGCCGTAGCGGTCCTGGCCGGGGCCGGCGTGCCCCGCTGGTATTGGAACGGCCTGTTCGCCGGCCTGACCGCGGCGGTCGCCTTCGTGCACTGGCTGATTTTCCAGAGCCTCTACCGGATCGAAGCGCTGTGCCCGTACTGCATGGTGGTGTGGCTGGTCAGCGTGCTCGGCTGGTGGTATTGCCTGCTGCACCTCGAGGCGGTGCAAAAACATCGACCGTTGCGGTCATGGCAGCGGCTGCACCGGCTGCATGCAGTGGTCCCCACCGTCTGGACGCTGACTGTATCCGCCCTGGTAGCGCACGCCTTCTGGCCGTACTGGCAGACCCTGATCTGACAAAAGTTTCCGGGTAGCGGCAGCCTCCGCTCACTCACGGCGCATCGAGCGATATTCTCCCCATCGCGAGGTACCTTTTGCGAGGCGCGCGGGAATGCTCGGACGACTACGTGCCGTCCTCGCGTGGTGGAGGAAGCCGGTGCAGGTACTGCTCGGGCAGCTCGGATTCGGCAGCCCGACGGGCAGCCTCGGCCTCGACCATCTGCGACGACCGCGCCCAAACCACCTTGATCCAGTGGTACGCCAGGACGGTCATCGCTCCCCACCCCAAAAACAAGCCGATGCCCGGGCCGGCCCCACCGGCGACGGGATCGAGGGTCTGCCGCGACCACACGGCAAGCACACCGAACACGATCGCCAGCGTGCACCCGGCGCTGGCAAACCAGGCCAGCACCCATCGTCGGGTCACCAGCGCCAGCATCGAGAGCACGATCCCGAACACCGCTGCCAGCACCAAAAAGATCCGCGAAGGAAGGGTGATGGTTTCGGCCTGTGCCACCGTAGAGCCGGCCAGCACCTGCCAGCCGTTGGCGCCACCGTTGTGCGGAAGTGAGAACGAGACCGCCACCACCACCACCACTGCAGCGACCACCACCGCACGCATCCCGGGATCGATCTGTCCGGCGACCCTCTTTTCGGCGGCCGCCAGCTCCTGTCGACGGTGGACCGGATCGGGGTAGACAGTCGACTCGTCGCCGGGCTGTACCTCGTCCGGATCACTACGGTCACCCGACTCGCTCATAACTCGACCTCCGCCCTGGGAAAATGTTCCGGTGACCGCGACCGTCCAAAGCGGAGCAGACCGGTCGGCCCTCGGATGGATCCAGCCCGATCCGTCCGAGGACCGACCGGCGCAGGTACCCGCACCCCTCGGACCAGGCACCAGCCCTCTACCCGGGATCGACCAGCACCTGTGCCTGGGGCTCGTCCCGCCACAACTGCGCAATGATCGCGCAATACGACCCCGCGGTAGCGGACCAGGTCGCGGAGGCATCGACTACCCCCAGCCCCCGGCCGATAACTCCGGCCGCGAGCAGCACCGCCCGATTGGCCAGTGCCGCGGCCGGACTGCCACGCTCGACGACGGTGCCGGCCAGGTCCGCCGCCACGTCGAAGAGCTCTGTCGGCACGGCCGGTACCGACTCGGTTCCTAGGCCATGCTCGCGCAGGTGCGCACCGGCACGAAGATGCCGATCCACCTGCCCGAGAACATGTTCCAACGCACGCACATGTCGGCGCAACTTACCCGGCTTGCCGATGTGCGCGGCGGTGATCGGCGGCAGGCGACGTAACCGTTGAGGATCCGGAAGCCCTGCATGCTCGAGCGTCACGGCGGTCAGGTCTCGGATGAGCCAGTCGGCCAATGCCGCGGTGGCTCGGTCTGTTGCCGGCACGGTCACCACCGGCATGTTGGTCTTCAACGGTATTTTCCGATCTTTCGGCGCCGAGACGGCGAACGATTTATTCCTTCGTATCGGTGCGTGCCGAGGCCTCGCCGGTGCTCCGCGGTTCGGCAAGCTCACGCTTAGCGATTTCGGTGCTCCTGGGCGCACCACCGAAACCCACGTGTGCCTCGGCCCTCATGCGTTCGACCATGTGCGGGTAGTGCAGCTCGAACGCCGGCCGTTCGGAGCGGATCTGCGGCAGTTCGGTGAAGTTGTGTCGCGGCGGCGGGCAGGTAGTCGCCCATTCGAGCGAGTTGCCGTAGCCCCAGGGGTCGTCGACAGTGACGATCTGCCCGTAGCGGTAGCTCTTGAAGATGTTCCACACGAATGGCAACACCGAGGCACCGAGGACAAAAGATCCGATCGTCGAAATCGTGTTCAGGGTGGTGAATCCGTCCGAGGGCAGGTAGTCGGCGTACCGGCGGGGCATGCCTTCATTGCCCAGCCAGTGCTGGACGAGAAAGGTGGAATGGAAGCCCAGAAATGTCAACCAGAAATGCCACCTGCCTAGGCGCTCGTCGAGCATTCGACCGGTCATCTTCGGAAACCAGAAGTAGATACCCGCATAGGTCGCAAACACCACGGTGCCGAACACGACGTAGTGGAAGTGCGCCACCACGAAGTACGAATCGTGCAGCTGGAAGTCCATAGGAGGGGAGGCCAGGATCACGCCCGACAGGCCGCCGAAGAGGAAGGTGATCAAAAAACCCACGGAGAACAACATCGGTGATTCGAAAGTCAACTGCCCCTTCCACATGGTGCCGATCCAGTTGAAGAACTTCACTCCGGTCGGGATGGCGATCAGGAAGGTCATGAACGAGAAGAACGGCAGCAGCACCGCGCCGGTGGCATACATGTGGTGCGCCCACACCGCGATCGACAGGGCCGCGATGCCGAGGGTGGCGTAGATCAGGCCGGTGTAACCGAAGATCGGCTTCCGGGAGAACACCGGGAAAATCTCGGAGACGATGCCGAAGAACGGCAGCGCGATGATGTAGACCTCGGGATGACCGAAGAACCAGAACATATGCTGCCAGAGCATCACTCCGCCGGTGGCGGGATCGAAGAGGTGACCGCCGAGTACCCGGTCGTATAGCAGCCCCATCAACGCTGCGGTCAGCAGCGGAAAGGCGATGAGGATCAGGATGGAGGTGACGAGAATGTTCCAAGTGAAGATCGACATCCGGAACATCGTCATGCCGGGGGCTCGCATACACACGATGGTGGTGATGAAGTTGACTGCGCCCAGGATGGTGCCCAGTCCTGAGATGGCCAGGCCCACGATCCATAGATTTGCGCCCATGCCGGGGGAGTGCACTTCCGTGCTTAAAGGCACATACGCGGTCCAGCCGAAGTCGGCGGCGCCGCCGGGGGTGATGAAGCCGCCGACTGCAACGAGGGATCCGAACAGATACAGCCAGTAGCTGAAGGCGTTCAGCCGGGGGAATGCGACATCGGGCGCGCCGATCTGCAGTGGAAGGATGTAGTTGGCAAAGCCGAACACCACAGGAGTGGCGTACATCAGCAGCATGATCGTGCCATGCATGGTGAACAGCTGATTGTACTGCTCATTCGAGAGGAACTGCAGACCCGGCGCGGCCAGTTCGCTGCGCATGATCAGGGCCATCAGGCCTCCGATCGCGAAGAACGCGAACGCGGTCACCAGGTACATCTGACCCAGTACTTTCGGGTCGGTCGTGGTGATCATTTTGTGGATGAACGCACCCTTGGGGCCGCGCCGCGCCGGCATGGGGCGGGTAGCGGCAGGCCAGGGTGGCGGGGCGAGAGCGGTCATGTGCTGTCCGATCCGAAGTTTCGCGCGAGCGCACGGTGATGAGACGCCCTCGAGCGTACCTAATTACTATGCTGCATAGTAATTAGGGTCGGTTCGGTCGCCCGTGCCGGATCATGCCTGAGCGAGGGTCAGGCACACGGCCGCGGAGGTCGCCGCCAGCCCGACCAGCGCGGTAGCGACAGGCATCGCCATCGACAACGCCGCAGCTGTGGCGTACGACACCTTCGGGCACCGCGTCCGCCAGCTCACGCGCAGCTTGAGCAGTCGCAGCGAGATCTCGTTGCTCAACCCCAAGGTCCCGGCCGGCTGCGGCAATGTCGAAGCGGAGACCACGGTCAGCGCCGAGCACACCGTCGCCGTGCTGGTGGCGCGGGCAGCGTGCTGATCAGCGGTCAGTTCGACCAGGGTTTTGACCGCGGCCGGGGCGGCGGCGAACAACGGCACTGCCGGAAGCACCGCGGCCAAGATGTCACATGTGGTGACGATCAGGTGGTGACTGCCTCGCAGGTGTGCCCGCTCGTGGGCCAGGACAGCATCGCGTTCGGAACCGCTCAGACACTGCGAGAGCCCGTCGGTAGCCACCACGAATCCGGGTCGGCCGGCCACGCTGTAGGCCATTGGCATCGGGTGCGCCAGCCACATCACACCGTCGTCGCGGGAGTGGGCGACGATGGAGACCACATCACGGTGGTAGTCGAGTAGACGGGTTTGTTCTCTGGTGTACCGCCGACCCAGGATCACGGCTCGCACGGTTATGGTGAGCAGGGCCAGGGCTCCGGTAGCGGCCAGGGTTTCGGTGATCCACGGCTGCATCGCGTGGGAAACCGCGGACAGACACCGCACCACGGCCTCGACCGCGGTCTCGGCAGGCGCATGGTCGGGCCAGGCCAAGGTGACCACCGCGGAGGCGCCGAAGAACAAGGCCCCGGCTATGCTGCCCAGCCACGCCGCCAGCAGGACTCCGGGAGGCACGGAGGTGGCGGCGAGCGGACCGAGCATTCGCGGGGCCGCCATCGAGATCAGGGCGGCGCCGAGCAACAGGACCAGGGCCAATGTCATTGGTCGGCGGCCCGGCCCGTCCAGCCCCGGCGCAGGGCATCGTATTCGCGGTCGCTGACCGTCTTGGCGAAATGCAGCAGCACCGCGCTGGGGTCGGTGCTGCTGTCGAGCAGGGCGCGCAGTGCCTCGGAGGTGGCTTCCTCCCGGCTGCGTGAGGGCGAATAGTAGTAGGCGCGACTGCGTTTTTCTCGCTGCACCCAGCCCTTCTCATACAGATGGGTGACCACGGTCAAAATGGTGGTGTAGGCGAATTCCTTGCGATCGCGAAGCCGTTCGACCAGGCCATGGACCGACTGTGGCTCGTCGGTCGACCACAGTTCGTTCATCACCTCGGCTTCGAGACCCCCCAACCTGTGTATGGCTTCCCTCGCAGACATTCGCCGATTATCCCTTATCTATGTGCGTGCATCTGACGCGATCTGAACCCCTCGTGCGTTCAACCATGCCATGGGATCGGCCTTCTGGCCGTCCGGTCCCCACACTTCATAGTGCAGATGTGGCCCGGTCGATTGTCCCCGATTGCCCACGGTGGCGATCTGTTCCCCGGCTCGCACGCGCTGACCTGCAGAAACCAAGGCCTGATCGATGTGCCCGAACACCCCGATCGTGCCGTCGTCCTGCAGGATTCGTACCCACAGTCCGAAGCCGGAGGCGGGACCGGCCTCGAGTACCGTGCCATCGGTCACCGAGACGATCGGGGTGCCGATCGAGTTGGCGATGTCGAGCCCGTAGTGGCTCGTGCCCCAGCGGGGTCCGAAGTTCGACGTGAGCGTGCCACTGACAGGCATCAGCGTTTTTGGGCGGCGCGCCTCGGCCTCTTGCATGAGTCGGCGCTCCTCCCGGATCCGTGCCCGGTCGAGTTGATCCGCGAAGTCTGCCAGCATCGGCACCTGCACGGCCTGCAACACCTGGGGGGCCTGGGGTAGCACATCCGTAGGGGCTGAGGGTTGCGACGCGGCCTCGATCTCGTCGCTGACCGTGGGAGGGACCGAGGCGGCATGGGCGCTCGAGGTCGTTGCTGCCAGCAGCGCGCCTGCCGCTACCGACACGGCCAGCACGCGTCCGCTGGTTCCTGGGCTCGTTCGGCGATGCGCGCCTTTGCTTCGGATCGGCCTCGGGGCGAGGGCGTCCGCATGCTCGGCAAGGGCATCCCGATGCTCGATATCGAGACGTTCTACCGGGTCCAGGACAGCCACTGTCGTCGGGAAAGCAGCGTCATCGCGACCTGCGTCGATGGGATCGGTCGGCTCGGGAACAGGCCACGCTGCAGTACTACAGTCAGAGCGGCGGGGAACGACGAGTTGGGGCTCTGGTTTACGGTGTCGGGCCAAGATCGCATCCTCAAGAAGGCACCCGCTCGCGTGATAACGAAACGGTGACGGACACCGACACGTTACTACTATTCTGCATAGTTTCAATACCGGATCGTTACCCGGTCTCCGATTCGCGCTTGGGGTCGTGGCCGGAGTCAGCGGCGTCGGCTGCTGCCGCGGTACGAGAGTGTGGGTGCAGTCCGTTCAGCATCGCGTTGTACGCGGCCAGTTCGCGATCTCCCTCGCGGTCGACCTGGTCGTTCCGCTTCCGGGCACGCTGGTTTTCGATCGAACTCCATCGCACGAGCGCGAGCACGGTGGCCAGTAGCAGCGGTAGCTCGCCGACGGCCCACGCCAGGTTTCCACCGAGTCGCTGATTGGCAGCCAAGTCGTCGAACCAACCCAGTTGCAGTGAGGTATAGAACTCGGCGGCGATCACAAAATCCGCCATGATCAGGGCGACCAGAAAGAACGCGTAGCCGGCCAGCGCGACCGCCACTGCTCCCACGCGCGTCAACGGTCCCTGCGGCACGGGGACAGGATCGATCCCGACGGTGACCCAGAAGAAGACCAACCCCACCGCCAGCAACCACATATCGAGCACCATGCGTCCCGGGTAGGAGCCGCCGTCGTACAGTCCTCCGAGATACAACAGGTAGAAGGTGCCCACGAGCACCACCGCGGCCACCAGGGGATGGGTCACCCATCGCAGTGCGGTGCTGGCGAAAATCGCCCGCATCCAGTCGCGGGCTCCTGGAACTGCATCGCTGGGGCCGGAGCGAACCGCGCGGGCCGCCAAGGTGAGCGGAGCGCCCAGAACCAAGCACATGGGCACCACGATCGCCAGCGCTGCGGATGCGGGCAGGTGCACGCTGAACGCCGCCGGGGCGTAGCGCCCGACCCCGGAGGATGTCACCAGAAGCAACACTAGACAGCCGAGAAGCCAGGACACGGTGCGCCGGACCGGCCACGGCTGCCTCACTGCACGTAGCCTCCGCACTCCCAGCAGGTAGAGCGCTGCCAGCACGACCGCTGCGGTTCCCAGTAACAGATCGAACCGCCACTCCGTCAGCAACCTGCCCAGCGTCGGGGCACCATCGAACCCGTACCCCAAGACTTCGTCGACCAGGCTGGGTTCGCGACGTTCGCCCAATGGCGGCGGAGTACGGCCCAACGCCACCCCGAGTCCAATCGTGGCCGTCAGGACCGCAGATTCGATTACCGCCAAGCGTATGAACGTCCCCCGATTCGACGCGTCGGCGGCCAGAGCCGTGATCGCCACCGTCCGTTGGCGCCAGCCCAGCCACCCCACTACACCGAGTGCGACGACCTTGGCCAGGACCACAAGTCCGTAGGGGCCGGACAGAAACTCCCGAAGCGGAACCCGCACCAGAGCATTAATTATTCCCGACGCAGCCATCACCACGAATGCCACCGTCGCCAGCGCGGAGAACCGGCGTGTGGCGACATCGAGATGTCCGCCACCACGCACGGCGTGCAACACCAACGCTGCCAATCCCCCGGCCCACAGTCCGGCCGCCACCAGATGAAGTATCAGGCTGTTGGTGGCAAGATCATGCGATCCGCCCCCGGCGGAATGTCCCGTCAACGCGCGTGGCATCAGGCTCCCTACCGCCAGGACCAGCAACAACGGTGTCCACCGGTGCTGCAGAATGAGGCGGCATCCCAGCCCCACCGCGGCAGCCATACACGCGGTCCACAGCCAGGCGGTGGATGCCTCGATTTGCCCCACCGACTGCACGAACGGAACCGGATCGGCGAACACGGTGCTCAGTGGTTGGCCGGAGGTGTCCGACAACGACAGAGGAATCAGCACCAGCGCCGATCCTGCCCATAGCGCTGCAGCCGCGCCCGCAGTCCGCACCGCGCGGTAACCGTCGACATCGAGCAGCCCGGAACGCTGTGGTGGTACCAGCACCGCCGCCACCAGCAACGACCCGATCATCACCACCGCCGCCACTTCCCCTATCGCGGTGGCGGCCGGGAGTCCGTATCTCGTGAGCACTCCTGGATCCGGCAGCCCGAGCAACCGCAGAACCTCGCTGCTCGACACGGCCGCCAGGGCGGCCGCCACCAGGGCCGCGCCTGCCGTCCAAGAGACCATCATGCCGACTACAGCTCTACTGGTACCTGCCACGGAAAACCTCACCTCGTCCGTTGTTCGCCCGTTCCCGCCGGCCGAACCTGCAGGCCGCGCCTCGCCGCCGAAATACTATGAAGGATAGTTGATCGTGCCGATCCAATTTTCGCGACCATCCTATATATTCATGCGCATATGACTATATGATGTCGGTGTCTTGAGAAAGGAAAACGATGAGCCACGGACACGGACACGGCCTCTCGCCCGCCCAAGCCACCAGCGCCTCCGGCCGACACGTCCGACGGTTGTGGATCGCCGTGGCCCTGGGCCTGGTGACCTTTGTGCTCCAGGTCGTCGTCGGACTCTCCACCTCGTCGCTGGCCTTGCTCTCCGACTCCGCGCACGTGTTCACCGACGTGTTCGGCGTGTTGATGGCCGTCACCGCTATCACCGTCGCCCAGCGTGCCCGCACCCGACCGGACCGGACCTTCGGCCTGTACCGCACCGAAGTGTTCGCCGCCCTGCTCAACGCACTCCTGCTGTTCGGCGTCGCCCTCTGGATTCTCTACGAAGCCCTCCAACGACTGTCCGCCCCACCCGAAGTCCCCGGCCTGCCCGTCACCATCGTTGCCGTGGTCGGCCTCACCATGAACGTCATTTCGTTTCTCCTGTTGCGCGCCGGCGCCAAGGAGAGCATCAACGTCCGCGGGGCCTACCTCGAAGTCCTGGCCGACATGCTCGGTTCGGTCGGCGTGCTTATCAGCGGTGTGGTGACCATCGTGTTCGGCTGGCGGTACGCCGACCCGCTCATCGGTGTCGCCATCGGACTCTTCGTCCTGCCCCGGGCCTACAATCTCGGCCGACACGCGATCGGCATACTGCTCCAACAAGCCCCGAAGAGTATCGACATCACCGAGGTCAACGCCGCCCTTAATGCCCTTCCTGGAGTCCATGAATCCCACGACCTGCACGTCTGGACTCTTACCTCGGGCATGGAAGTGGCCTCTGCACATCTGGTCACCGAATCCGACGCGGACTCCACAGCCGTGCTCACAGCGGCACAAACCTTGTTGGCGGAACGCTTCGGCCTCGAACACGCCACCCTGCAGGTCGAACCCCACGACGGCGAGGGACGCTGTCGCGAACTCTCGTGGTGACCTCCACAGACCCACCAGGAGTCCCTGGGACGAACACGGCGCACGCTGCAGCTCCTTCGATCCTACGGTCACTGTCGCCGAGGCTGCGATGGCCAGTTCGAAGTTGTTGCCCGCGGCGGTGAACGCCAGGGTGGTGGTGCGCTCGTAGCCCAGACCGATCGCGGCGCCGAACAGGAACCCGCCGCCCCACATGAGGACAAAATAGGTGAGCAGAGGCAGAGCGATGCGCACGACGTCCCATGGCTGCGACGTGATCTGTTCGCCCTGGAGCGCGAATAGGAGCACGATCGTGAACAGCAACCCGTACAGCGTCCACGGCCCAGCCGGTCGACAGAGGCAGCACTCGCCAGTTCGACACGCTCTTCGGCAGCTAGACCTATTCCGAGGTCGCCGATCTGATCGCTGAGCCGCTGCGCCTGCAGGCCGGGCTGCTGCCCGACGGCAAGGTCGCCGCCGTACGCGCGCTGCAGGCCGACGGAGCGAAAGTGGTCGTCGTCGGAGACGGCATCAACGACGCTCCCGCGCTGGCCGCTGCGCATGTCGGTATCGCCATGGGTGGCGCGGGATCGGATCTGACCTTGCAGACCGCCGACGCGGTCGTCGTCCGTGACGACCTCACCGCCATCCCTGCGGTGATCCACCTGGCCCGGAGGGCTCGACGCCTGGTCATCGCCAACCTCGTCATCGCCGCCTCGGTCATCGTGGTCCTGGTGACCTGGGACCTTGTCGGCACGCTGCCGCTGCCGCTGGGAGTGGCGGGTCATGAAGGCTCCACCATCCTCGTCGGTCTCAACGGACTGCGATTGCTGCGAGAGACCGAATGGCGCCGTGCTGTCCGCACAGACCGACACAGTTCCGCTGCGCACGTGTGACCTCGCCACCGTTAGTCATCTGGCCGAATCCACCTTCGACGCTCACCTGTCTCATCTGCTTCAGGTGGTCACCGATTTCGAAGAGCATGGCATCGGTTTTCCCTCGGTGACCGCATCGATACTGTGGTAACGAAGTGCTCCATCTCCGATGTCACAGAATGTACGTCTATGGAAGGCACCTGATGCTGCGCAAGTTCGTCGTCGTGACCGCTGTGACCGCCGCGCTCGGAGCGGGTTCGATGGGTACCGCTGCTGCGGACACCGCCCCACCCGTGCCTGCCCTCAACTTGTGCAAGTGGGAGCGCTTTACGCCGGAGTGCATTGCACTGTGGTTGGCGGGCGTGGCGACCGGCTCGGCGGGATCCGGTTCTGCCTTGTCCTGATCGACGGCGCTCGTTAACTGTGGCTCTGGCGCACTCCTGTGGGATGCGTCGGAGAGAATCAAGACCGACGACAACTGCATGAATGCACGGCATGCGTGCACGTCCAGCGGGCGACTCCATCAGACTCCCTTCACAGTCCCTCAAGCACCCCCATCAGGTCCTCGAGGAGCGCATCGGTGCGGGCTTCGATCTCGTCGAAGACGTCGGTGAGGTCTTCGAGGGTCTGGTGATCGCGGCGGCGGGCGGTGGTACCGCGGTCGTAGTAGCCGGCGTCGAGGTCGATCTCAGGCTCGACCCAAGCGTCGACATCGTCTTGCGGGGGAACGGGCAACACCTTCCGTACCGGGGCCCGGCCGGACAGGTGCGCCCGGGTCAGCGCCGACACCGATTGCGGGGTCATCGGCTGCGCGTGTGGGAGGTGTCCCCAGCGGTCGATCGGACACAACAGCGGTTGCCGAGCCTGTTCCGCATCGAGCGGATCGGTGATGATCTCGCTCGGGTCGGTGAGGTGATGGCGCAGCAGATGGGTGCCGGGATACTGGTCGAGGAACGCCTGGATCTGCGCCCACCGCTGGTAGATCGCGACCGCGGGGTTGTCCCCGGTCTCGGAATCCGGTGGGAGACGGAATCTTTCGCCGGTCCGGGTGGTAACCACGAGGGTGTTGCCGTCGAGGCGGAGGTCGCGGCGGCGCAGCCGGGTGAGGTCGGTGAAGGTCATGCCGGTGGCGGCGAGGACCAGCAGGAGCGCGTCGCGGCGGCCGAACAGTCCGCTCGGCCATCCCTCGACAGGTAGTTCGGCCGCCCGCTGCACCAGAAGGCGCCCGAGCCGGTCGAGACGCGAAGCACGAGTGGTGTCGAGGTGCCGGCGCACCATCTCGGTCCGCCCCGGGGCGGGATAGCCGTGCCCGGTGTGGACGGTGTTGATCGCCGACAAGCGGCGCCGCTGCGTCGCGACCACGGCCGGGTGCTCGTGCAGGAACAACGCCAGGGATTCGGGTGCGGCGGGGATGGGATGGTGGTCGGCGGCGGTGCACCAGTCGGTGAACAGGGCCCAGTCATGGCGGTAGCGGGCGGGGATCCGCAGGTCGAGGTCGGCATCGTGAACATCGGTGCTGCGGAAGAACTCTCGTCCGGCGCTGGCGCTCACGGTCACAGGCCGAGATTGGTGACGGCGTTGCCGATGAGTGGTGCGTGTTCGCGGGCGTAGGTCTCGAGCATGGCGGGGGTGGTGTGACCGGTCTGGCGCATGATCGCGTGCGCGGAGGCGCCGTTGCGGAAGGCCTGGGTGACGAATCCGGCCCGCAACGAATGACCACCGAGCTGTTTGACGATGTCGGGGTCGTAGCCGGCCTGTTCGGCGCGGCGCCGGATCGCTTTGTGTACCGCCGCCCCCGACAGGACAGTGTCGGAGAGGTTGCCGTGCTTGCGGATCGCCCGCAACCACGGCGAGGACGGCGCCATGCGTGGTCGCGATCCCCGGCAGACGTGCGCCTCGAAGGGTTCGGCGGTGCGGAGCAGCCGGATGACGGCGGGGCGGCCCCCGGTGTCGAAGGCGGCGACGACCTGCGCCCACCGCATCCACGCACACGGCGGGCAACTGACGTGGCTGTGCGTGAACGGCAGGGCCCGGATACTCCCCCGCCCTTCCTGATCGGTCTTCGATTTCCGGAGTTTGATGTGCAGCCCGTCGAGCCGGTGCAGCGACACGTCGCTACAGGTGAGCGCGACGAGTTCGCTGCGGCGAAACGCCCCGGCGAAGCCCACCAAGAAGATGGCGGAGTCGCGGCGTTCGAGGACCTCCGCGGCCCAACTGCCGGTATCGGCGCGCATCTTCTCGACGATGGTGACGATGTCGGCGGTGAGCAACGGCGCCCGCGGGGTGCGGGGCCGCTCCCCCGCCGCCGCATAGTCCCGGCGGATCCCGGACAGGGTCGCGGTGACCAGCTCGTCCGCTCCGGGGGCGGGGTGGCCGGCGCGGCGGTGGTGGAAGCCGATCCCGGCGACCCAGCGGGCCAACGTCGAGGGTGAGTAGGCCCGCTCCCCCACCTCCGACACCGTCGATGCCGCGTCGTGGAGGTAGGCGGCGACGGTGAGCGGATGCGCCGGCAGCGGGGCGTGTCCTTCGCGCTGGCACCAGGCGGTGAAGCGTTGCCAGTCGGCGGCGTAGTTGCGGCGGGTCGACTCCGACCGCGACCGCCCCGCTGTCCCGGCCACCTGCACGAGGGTCTCGGTCGGCAACACCGGCACCGACGGCGCAGCTGGGGCCGACTCGGTCGGCACAGGCACGGAAACGTCGTCCGGACGGTGGCTGATCAGGTCATCGGGCACGAAACAGGAGCCTACCGTCCCGCACCGACGCTCTCGAGCAGGAAAAGGCGCTCAACAGGTGTTTCGGGGGCGATGGTGCGCTAATGGCAATTAGCATCGCCAATCCCGCACAAACCATGAGTGACATGGACCCAGAGCGGATGTCCGCCCCGATTTATTCGGTTGTAGGTTTGTCGAGATGCAGCGAAGATTGACAAACCCGACCGCATAGATTGACAACGACCCCCAGAACGAAACCGCGGCCACCTGCGCTTATCTGCCGGGAAACGGTTAGTGTCGCCTAATTTCTGTCAAAGTAGCCTGTCAATCTAGCCTTGCAGTCCTACAAGGTTCCACGATTCGGTGTCGGTTTCCAGATTTCGTGTCAGTAGCGTGTCATTTTCCACGTTTCATGTCGGTCGGCACCGTGCTGGATGGACACTGGGAGAGTGCCCCTGACCATTGAGTTTGAGGTCAGGTACATGCAGGAACCAGGTGCTCCTGTCGCAATGGCCCCTCACTTCGGCGGATCCGTGTCGGATGATCCAGGGACTACTTGTACGGAAAGTCCGTAGCCATCCCCGTCAGCGGCACTATTCCGGGATTTTCTGCGGTTACAGCCATGGTCACGTCGGGCCTGACGCGAACCTCCAGCGCCACCGATCAGCGCAATCGGACGATGCGACCCCAGTTGCTTCACGCCGCATCACCTCGGCCATCAGCCGGCCTTTCCTATGATGCGCGAGGGGCACGGACCACCGGGACGTACGGTCGGTCCTCTGCCGATCGACTGCTCCGGTTGCAGAAAGGAGTGAGACGCGATGGTGTACATCGGCAGAGCCAGCGTCGACCGAATGTTCTGTGTGAAAGACGCGGACGATCGGGCCTGGGAAGAACTTCCTCCGTTGCCCGAGCCAGGTTTCGGTCTGCTCGCGGCCGACACCGGGATGGTCTACGTGTACACGGGGATGTCCATGGGACCACTCGACCTGCAGGTCGAGGTCCTCGGTGATGCTCCCGATCTCGTCGACAGCGGATGGGAAGACATCGAGGAAGCCTCGCTGCAGACCTACTCGGATATCGCCACGGTCCTCACCGGCGCGGAGGAACCCGTCGACGGCTTTCCGGACACGGTGCTCTCGGCCGGTGCCGGAACCTACCGGGTCCGCGCCTATGCCGCAGGGCGCGATCTGGCGTGGGATCTCGTCGTCGACGAGGTGGTCGAGCGATACAAGCTGCAGATCTGGCCGGCACCGTACGCGCCACCGCGTATCGTCCAGCATCGCAGCGCACACGCCGTGATGGGCTACTAGAAACTGCTGTCGGCAGGCAGGACCGAGTTGATCCCGTTGTCGAGCGGACGACCCCGCGAACACGTGAGGTCATTCTGGAACGGTCAGTAGGACGGGACCGGAATTTCTGAGGATTCCGACAAGATCGTGAGATTTTCGCTACCGCGAAGTCGCCGAGGGAGTGGTTAGGGCGCTGGGCGGTGACCGTTCGATGACATCTCTCCACGAGTGGGACCGACGAATCCGAGTCCGGGTCAAGCACGATGGAATCGTATATTTAGGGAAGAAGTGGATTATTCGCACAACATATTGGGTCTACGCGGCGTGTCGCGTCCGAAATGTCGGTACTGCGACGTAAGCTATGGACGCAGATGAACTTCGACTACCAAACATGGATCGAATACGTGTTCGTAACCAGAAACTCTCTGACTGAGGCCAAACACTCCACCCCTCGCTTGCGCACGAAACCATAGGAACCTCGCGATGCCCTCGACCTCTGACTCGAAGAATCTCCCAGCTGTCGACCGCGAGGGGAAGCGCGTGGACGTTACCGACCCTGATGCAAGGCGGGTGTGGGTCGCTGCAGGAGGGCGGTGCACCTTCTGCAAGGAGTTCCTCGCCGAGGACGAGACTACCGGCCAGTCTGTATTTATCGGACAGTTGGCCCACATTGTGGGCGCCACCAGGCAGAAGGGGTCGCCGCGCGGCGGAAGCTCCAAGACACCCAAGCAGCGCGCGATGCCGGAGAATCTGATGCTTCTGTGTCCTGGCGAGCACAAGGTCATTGATACCTTCGAGCACTGGTCCACCTACGACGAGAAGCAGCTTTTAGCTTTCAAGCAGCAACACGAGCGGGACGTTCGGGAACTGACTGGGCTGTTGCGCAAGCCCAAGAGCACCGTGATCCGCGTGTCGGGGAGCATCCGAGATCACGCAGTCGACTTCAGCAAGCAGGCCGTTATCCGGGCTCTCCTCCGGGAGCAACGGTTCCCCGACTTCAGTCTTCACAACGACAGCCAGAACTGTGAGGTCGACCTGCGCCCCCACGATGGTGAGGACGACAGCGACGACACCTACTGGAAATCGACCAAACTTACGCTTGAGAAGCGCCTTCGACCGCTGAACAACCACCTGAAGACCAAGGAAATCGACCATATCTCGGTTTTCGCGCTCGCACGCATTCCAATCCTCATTCAGCTCGGCGTCCTGCTCGACGACATCACCAACGTCACCGTCCACAACCGTCGCCGCGGAAGCGGGGAAGGATGGGGCTGGTACGCGGAAGGACGAAGCAAGAACCTCACGTTCGGCGTGACGGAGGTGCCCGGGGAGGGCGATCCGGTCGTCACCTTCAGTATCAGCGGACCAGTAGATCTCGATGCGCTCCCGGTGGAGTTGCAAGGTAAGCCGCGCTACGACATCCGCGCCGAAGGAGTGAAGCTCCATCCCAAGATTCTGCAGAGCTCCGAGGATCTTGAAGCCCTCATCGACAGGTGGCGGGAAGTTCTCGCGACCATCGAAGCGGACCATCGCAACCAGCCGATCAGCCTCGTCCTGGCAGTGTGCGCCGCCGCCGCGGTCGAGATCGGCCGCGCCCACATGACAGCAGCCCACGCTCCACTCCGGGTGTTTGACCGTATCAAGAACACGTACGCCCTGGCTCTGGAGACAAGTTGAAGACCCCCGCAAGCGCCACCGCCGCCGCCGAGCCGACCGAAAGTAGTCGTACATGACGATCCTTGCCGACAGCAGAGAAGCGCAGATCTCGCAGCTCCTTGGAACTACCATCGAGCAGCTCGATATCACCGACTCTGCCTTCAGAGCTGCTGAAAGTTGCTACCTGGACCTCGGCGACCATCTCTCTCAGGCAAACGCGCAAGTTTATGTTCAGGGCAGTTTCATGCTCGGCACCGTCGTGCGCCCGCACCACCGCGACGGCGAGTACGACCTAGACCTCGTGTCCCAACTCGATGTCGCTAAGACCTCTACCACGCAGCAGGAACTCAAAAAGAGGGTAGGCGCACTGCTCGACGACTACCGCAAGGAGCATAACGGTGAGGCCTGCGAAAGCCCTGGCAAAGTCTCCGAAGGCCGACGCTCCTGGTGCCTGCACTACGAGAACTTCCACATGGATGTGCTGCCCGCCATTCCGGACGCCGATTCCCCGTCGGCGACCGCGATCGAGCTCACGGACCGCAACCTACGGAACTGGCAGAAATCCAACCCGCTGGCCTACGTCGAGTGGTTCCGCACCCAGTGTGCCAAGCAGTTCGAGGAAGAACGCGCCATACTGGCCAGTTCTTACGGCTCGGTCGACGCGGTACCTAATCACCGAGTGCGCACCCCACTTCACCGCGTCGTGCAGATCCTAAAGCGCCACAGGGACATCTACTTCGCTGGCGACCTCGATGACCGCCCACCGTCCAGCCTCATCACGACCCTTGCCGGCAAGGGATACGAGGGCGAAACGGACCTCGTTGACGCGACCATGAGCGCAGTGCAGAGAATGCCCGAGCACATCGAAAAGCGCAGCGGACGGTACTGGGTGGAAAATCCCGCATGTGACGGTGAAAACTTCGCTGACAAGTGGAACGAGTACGAGATTCGACGCCTGAAGTTTGAAGGCTGGCGAGCGGCCGTCGAGCGTGATCTCAACGAATTCCTTCTGGAGCGTAAGGGAGTGGTCGCGCTCCACCAGCGGATCGCAAAGGTTTTCGGCAACGCCCCGGTTGAAGACGCCCTGAAGACGCTCGGTGCACGAACCAATTCTGCCCGGGAAAACGGGAACGTCCACTTCTCGACTGGGGGGCTCCTCACGACAGCATCGACGGCAACCGCCGTCCCGGCACATAGGTTTTTTGGTGGCGAAACCGCGCGGTAGACAGCTAACTATCACTCAACAAGCCCTTCGTCTGCGGCAGCAGTTTCCCGACGAGTCGGCACCAATCTTGAAGGGTGGGACTCTTTTCTGGTCAGTCACTCTGCGACCAACACCGATGAGCGTCCATTACAAGGTAGGGGTTCAGTACAAGCATCGGCAACGCCCGAGAGTTAAGGTCCTGACCCCAATTCTTGAAACACGCCTAGGCGAACCATTGCCCCACGTCTACCCGGGCGACGAGCTCTGTCTGTACTACCAGGACGAGTTCGTCGGGTCTGAACACTTCATCGCCGACACCATCGTCCCGTGGACAAGCGAGTGGCTCTACTTCTACGAACACTGGATGTCCACTGGATCTTGGCTTGGAACCGAAGCGCCGCATGGGCCTGGCATCAAGAAGCGGTAGTTCGCTCATCTGTGATCGATGGGGCGCACCGCATGCCTTTCGGGTACTTCATCGGCCTCACGGGGGAGGTAGCGCGAATCATTTGGCGCGCCGCGTGTGCGTGGTGGACGCCAGGCCGGGCTCATCGCCCCGCTACTGATATGTAGGGAAAGGTGTCAGAGGGCCAGTTCCTCGATTGCCGCTCACAGCTCTGGGGCCAGGTTGCAAAGGCCACTTATGCAGGCGGCGGACAGCTTTCTCCGTCGCCTGCATGAGCGATGTTCCGATGCTGAGGTCTAGAGGAGGGAGGGTTCTTTCACCGGATCGGCAGCCTCGACAACAGGCAATGGCGGTACCAGAAACCCTTCGGTCTCGGCGGCCTGACAGAACTGCCGCCACCGTCGGCTGACGGTGGACTTGTCGATCTGCAACCGGTGAGCAACATCGATCTGCCGCAGTTGCGGGGACTGGATCATCATCGATGCCACTACTTGAACGGTTTCGTGGAACTCGGAGTCGGCGAGGAATCGAAGCAACCCGTCCTGGGTCTGCGCATATCCGTTGCGCGTGACGGGAACCGCAGATTGTCCCATTGGTGTCGGCTCGACAACCGAGTTGTAGGCGAAGGTGGTTGTTTCCGAAGCAGTTGCACCGCTCTGTTCGGTCACGGGCACGCCCTGCAACGGTGCCGGCGCGGCGCTGCGAGGGGTTGCCAGACCGCCGTCGGCGGTTGCGCCATCCCCGGGAGCGCGAGGCTCGCGGCGCACTGCGGTCCGAGGCACGGTGGCAGTAATGGTCGAAGCGGGTGCAACGGTGTTCGTGAGCACCGGAGCACCTGTAGAAGGTTGGTTGCGCTGGATCATCATCACAAACAAGTGGAACAACGCAAGCCACAGCAGCGGGAAGATCGCAGCAAACAGCGCTCCGATCCAGGGAGCTTGCGGAATGAACCCGAGGTCCTCCCCTGCTGCAACTCGGGCAATGTTGCGTTCGGCTGTCTGCCAGGCATGGAAGGCATTGCCGACCACACTCAACAGCACCGTCACGACGGCCAACGTGGCGCAGTACGCAAGCGAGTATCGGCCGCGGCCGGAGATACGGAAGATAACGTAGCCGGCGGTTGCAGCAGCTTGCGCAACGTCGATGGCAACCGGCGCCATCCATGCTCGTCCCGGTTGCACACCGACCTCGATCGCCAGGGCTCGAAGTGCATCGAACGACAAGATGAAGGACAGCGCTGCGATGAACAGGGTCATTGCGGCCACGGTCACCAACGCCAGTGTCATCTGTCGGCTCATCGGCAACTCGGTTCGCAACGCGGTTGCGGGTGGGGTTGTATCGTCGGGCATGACCGGATGTTGTCCTTCCTGAAGGGTTGGGAGTCCTGGTCAACGGTCCCCTTGCGGTTGCAGCCGCGTAGGGGATCTGCACTGCGTGCGTCGCGGGCATGCAACGCACGCAGTGCTGGGGGTCGTAGTACTACGTCAGAGTCCGTGCTTGTCGAGGTACTCCTGCAGCGCCTTGTCGGTGATCGACGCCTCGCTGATGGTTCGGTCTCCCGTCTCGTAGCGAAGTTTGTCCACTCCCCTACGCAGCCGTGCCTTGATGCTCGGACGGATGCGCGTGTTGTGCGTCGTCGAGAGGCCTTCTGCCGGATCGGTGTCGCTTCCCGTCACTGACGGCGTGACCGAACGTGCAGGCGCGGGGGTCGGCGCGGGCGTTGAGGACTCGATGCGCGCAGGTCGTTCGGGCAGTTCTTCGGCGGGGTGGGTCTTGCGGATCGCCGGCTGACGTTGTGCGGTCACGATGCACCTCCGGTGGTAAGAGATAGTTCGGCAAGCAGATCGCTGTAGGCGGTTTGAAGGGAGATCGCGCGACCACCTCGGAATTGGTGGATGGGTGTCCGTGCACTGTGCGCGTCCTGACGAGTCGCCAGTTCCGGAATGATCGTGCGGGCGACGAGGTCGCCATAGCCCTCCCGCAGTTCGGTCTCCCGGAAGTTGTGCTCGGCGGTGCCGCGGCGGCGGCTGAGGACTATCTTGTCGAAGTTGAGGCGAGGGTTGGCGCGCTTGCGCACCGTGCGGATGGTTTCGTCGAGGCGTTCGACGCCGTGCACACTGTCGATCGTCGGTTCGGTGACCGCTACTACTCCGTCGCAAGCGATGAGGACGGCGAAGAGGACCTTGCCCAAGCTTGGTGGACAGTCGAACAGCACGACGTCGTAGGGACTCAGGTCCAAGCCCTCGAAGGCGACATCGAGGCGGAAGACCAGGTCGTTTGAGCCGTCGGACTCGATTTTGCCGAGCTCCTCGTCGGCGGGAATCAGGTCGACTCCGTCCCAGTCGGTCGCAATGACGGCATTTGCTGCGCCACCTTCGACGGTCTGGTTCATCAGGTGGTAGGTGGTGAGCAGGTCGCCTTCGACGGTCACACCGAGGCCGTTGGTGGCATTGCCCTGGGAGTCGGCATCGACGACAAGGACCTTGCCGCCTTTCGCTGACACAGCACTGGCTAGGCCGAGTGCTGTTGCAGTCTTGCCCACGCCGCCCTTCTGATTGGCAATGGCGATCTTGCGTGGTTGCATTGCGCACCTTTCAGTCGATGATCCGAGTCCGTGTTGCATCACGGCGCGTTCCTCGCGTGGCTTGCGTTGCAGGCGTGCCGTGCGTGGCGTGCCGACGGTGCAATCCTTGCGTTCGTCGCGTGGCTTGCGTTGCAGGCGTGCCGTGCGTGGCGTGCCGACGGTGCAATCCTTGCGTTCGTCGCGTGGCTTGCGTTGCAGGCGTGCCGTGCGTGGCGTGCCGACGGTGCAATCCTTGCGTATCTCGCGTGGCTTGCGTTGCAGGCGTGCCGTGCGTGGCGTGCCGACGGTGCAATCCTTGCGTATCTCGCGTGGCTTGCGTTGCAGGCGTGCCGTGCGTGGCGTGCCGACGGTGCAATCCTTGCGTATCTCGCGTGGCTTGCGTTGCAGGCGTGCCGTGCGTGGCGTGCCGACGGTGCAATCCTTGCGTATCTCGCGTGGCTTGCGTTGCAGACACGCCGTGCAACATACGCAACATCAGCACTGCGTGCACGCCTTGCATGCATTACACGCAACGCATGCGATGCGTGCGGGGGTCGTTCCGCACGCACAGCTAACTTGCGTGACTTGCGTGCATCGCACGCAGTGCTTGCACGAGACGTAAAATGCTTCTCTGGAGAGGGCCTGATTGCCCGCACTTCCCGATCCCTCATGGGGGAGGCAATCGACCTCACGGAAGCTGTTGCGCCGGTCACGCAGCGGAGAGTGCACACTCTCACGAATGGCGTCACCGCAGCTTGCTGACGACGGGACGACGGCGGGAAGGGCTGAACTGGTCGTGCATCATCTGGATGGGTGGTGCTGGAGCTCACATTTTGAGCACGTAGAAATCGGTACGATGCCCAAGGTCGAATCTCCGGATTCGCCGATGTTCCGTCGGGGGGATGTCGGTTGTCGACGCGATTGCTGCGACCCCTCGACTTGGTGTGTGCCGAGTTCTCTAGAGAGCAACGTGAGGCGCCGAGGAGTGGGGAGGGCGTCTGTGGACCCGGTAGTCGGTGCAGTGAGCGAACTACTTGCACATGCGCGGGGGGATGAGGCGGCGTCGGTCTTCGGACTGATTCCGACGATCGAGCGGCTCCGTGACCGTCCCTTGCAGGTGGTCCGTAGTGACGATCTCGCCCCTGGCGTCTTCGGGGTCTGGCGCAGTTATCCGGAGCGGGACGAGATTCACTACGCCCCGTGGGTCGCGACTCCCGATCGGACCGTTGCTCACGAATTCGGGCACATGCTGCTGGGGCACAGGGGGGTGCCCGCGTTGGAGACTGCAAAACGGGCGCTTCCTCCGGAGTGGCATGACATGGCCAGTTTGATGCTGCGCGAGTGTGGCCAGTTCGACGGTCTCGACGAGCCTCGGCGGCGCCTCGAGGTGGAGGCGGAGGCGTTCGCGTCGGAGTTGTGTCGGCGGATTGCCGGGGCAGGTGGGGCTCGGTCGGCTCGGATTCGATCGTTGCTGAACGAGGCGTTGTAGCGGTGTTCGCTTCGATCGTCGTGTCGGTCTTGTTGTGGTGGGTGGCTCTCACTCGGTTGTGGCGTTGGCGCACTTCGCGCTCGGTTCTGACGCTCGGTACCGCTGTGGTGTTTATCTTCATGGCGCTGCACACGACGGTGAATGTCGGTGCGGTCGATCGGCTCATCAGCGAGGCCGTGGGGGTTGCGAACGCAACGTCGGCGGTCAAGCACGGGATCTTCTTCGGGATCTGTCTCGGCGCGTCGATCATCATCGTGGCGCTTCGGGTGCCCGACGTGGATCGTCAGCGGCGGTGGATCGCACCTCTGTCGGCAGGGGCGGCGGCTGCGACCGCGGTGGCGGTCGCGTTGTTCTTCTCGGCGAAGGACGCTCCTCAGGCGACCGATGGCTACCAGTTCGACGAGTTCTACGTGCATCTGCCGGGCTATGCAGAATCCGCCGCCTTCGTGATGGGGATGGCAGCGGTTCTGTGCACCGTCATCACGGTGGTCGTGTTGCTGGGTTGGGACCTGGGCACGCCCTCTGGGCGGGGGCTGGCGATCCTGGCCTGTGGGGTTGCTGTGCTGGCGTCGTATGCGTGGATACGGGGCGGATACATCGTTGCGGCGCGCCTCGGGTGGGTCGAGACCTCGACGTATGCGTTGGATCTGACGACGCAGCTGGCTCTGATCGGAGCGGTTCTGACGACGCTCGGGCTGCTGTGGTCCTCTATCGAGGGGGTCTTCCGGAGTCAGAGGCAGCGTCGGGACTTCGCGGAGCTGTACATGGTGGTGGTGAAGGAACGCTGGCCCGGCGTGGTGCGGGACTCGCGGGCTTCGTTCGATCCCTCCCGGCGCACCGCGGACCGGGCGAATGAGGTGCTCGATGCGCTGTCGATGCAGGCCGATGTGGACAAGTTGCCCGAACATGGCTTGCCGGCCACTCCGGAGTCGGTCGCGCGATGGGTGCATACAGGGGAATCCGGAGGCATCGGGGTCGATGGGTTGCGGCCCCCGGTGGGGTTCGATGCGGTGAAGTGGGTGCGCGCCATCGGTAGGGCGTTCCAGGATATTCACCTCTGCGATAAGGCGGAGATGCGAAAGTGAAAGACCTGGTGGCCAGGGCGCTGACCGAGATCGCTGCGCCGTGGACGGTCAATATCGCGTCGTGCCTGATTCTCGGTTTCGCGATCGGTCATCCGGCCTGGGGCGCCTTCGTTGCGCTCTTCGCCGGGGTGTTGCCGATGGCGTTGATCGTGTGGGGGATGGTGCGTGATCGGATCGGGAACCATCACGTGACGGAGCATTCGGAACGTCATGGGTTGATCGGGGCGATCCTCGTCCTGGTGCTCGTTGCCCTGGTTGTGCAGCTCGTAGCTCAGGGGCCGAAAGAGATGATCGCCCTGACGTGCGCGGGCTTGGTGACCCTGGTGGGGATCGGAGTCTGGACCAGTGGGGTCGGCGTCAAGGCCTCGGTGCACATGGGGGTGTGGTGCGGCGTTGTCGCTGTCCTCGCGCTCGCACTGTCTCCTTGGTGGTGGACCGGATTGGTCCTCGCGCCGGCGATCGCATGGTCCCGGATGAGGTTGAAGCATCACACGAGGAAAGAAATCGCGGTCGGTGCCGTCACCGGCCTGGTCATCGCGCCGTTGACGTATCTCGCGATCGTGAACTTCCCCTATTAGGGCCGGGTGGGTTCGTCGTCGTAGGGGTTGTAGGTGCGAGCAGCCGCTTCGACGTCCTCGGTTCGCAGGGATTGCACCCACGAGATGTACCGCACAGCTTTTTCGAACGAGTCGTCGTCTGCGAAGTACTGCAGCGGGACGCGGAAGAAGTCGGCGAGATCCTGGACGACTTTCAGGCCCGGATTAGGGCGTTGCCCGTTGAGCAGCATCGAGATGTAGCCCTGGGTGATGGATCCGCCATTGTTGCGGATGCCATCGACGATCTCGTTCATGGTGAACGGCCCCCGGTCCTTGGGATGGACATTGTCGATCAGATAGCGGAGCTTTTCGGCGAACGTCGCCACGGTGGACCTCCTCGTGAATCTCGACAACGGCCAGGTGAACCGGGCTTGTCAAATCTACAACCACCCCCACTGCGTGAATCGACTCGCCGCTGTGGGGGCTCCTCTACGTCCATCGTCTATCACCACGGTAATATTACGATCGTGATTTTGACCTTCGGGGGGTTTCCGATCGGACGGTCGACGAAACGCAGGAGTGCGGGTGAATGTGCCGGCGGGGTCACCGCGTCGGTCTGCCCGACCGTCGGTGAGCGCGCATCCACAGCGCTCTCACCTGTTCCTCGGTCGTGTCGAAGATGCGTGCCAACTTCAGGCATTCGGCATCGGTCAACGGGCGCTCGCCCCGTTCGAGACGGGAGTAGGTGGACTTCGACAACCCCAGTTCGTGAGCAATGTCGACCTGCGCCAGGCCCTGTCGGGTCCGCCAGCTCGCCAGGGTTTGTACCCCGTCCGGCACGACGGCAAGTTCGCTCATTGCAACGTCGAGGACTGAGGCCACGCGTTCAAGTGCGCTCGGGCTCGGTGCTCCCTCGCCGGTCTCCCAGCTGCGGATGGTGTTGTACGTGACCCCGGACAAGCGTCCGAGGTCGGAGCGGGACAGGCCCCGCTCGCGGCGCACCTCGGTGAGCCGGGTGGGATCGAACCCGTACAGGGCGCGGCGCGGCACACTCACCTCCGTCTCGGGTCCACTCCGGTAACTCTCGCACCAACTTTGCCGCATATGCGCAGCTAGGTGGAAATCACCGCCGACATTCTGTAGGAAATAACTGTGGGAAATAACTTCGATCTGGAGTAAGGTCGTAGCCGTGAAGGAGGGGAATATGAGCGCGTGGCCCAAACGCTTTGCAGCCGTATCATTTTCGGCAGCTGTGCTGGCTACTGCCGGCCTGGGTACCGCCCCGGCCTATGCCCAGTCGAGTACGGGCGATGAACCGCACTGGCTCGGCGAGCTGGTCTCGGACTGCCCGGATCTGTACGTGCTCGGAATGCAGGGCACCACCGAGACCTCGCCCGATGCGCCGGTGAAGGTCGATACCGGAATGCTCTCGAACATCATGGGGCCGCTGCTCGATCAGGCCCGCCAGCTGGGCGCGAGCGTGGACCGGGCGTATGTGCCGTATCCCGGTTCGTTCGGTGGCCTGACACCCGGCGGCACCGAGTCGTATGTCGAGTCGGTGACCGCGGGGGAGGAGAACCTGTCCCTGGCGGCGCAGAAGGTGCTCTCGCAGTGCCCCTCGGCCAAGCTCGCCGTCGTCGGCTTTTCTCAGGGCGCCCATGCCGCGTCGAACTTCCTGCGTTCGGTCGGTGAGGGCACCGGGGCCGTTCCGGCCCGCTCGGTCGCAGCCGGTGCCTTGTTCGGCGCGCCGACCCGCAGCCCCGGATCGGGATTGTTCCCCGGGACCTCGCAGACAGCCCCGTCACCGGTTCCCGGTACCAGGGGAGAGGCGGTCAAGGCGCTGTCGTCGGTGTCGTTCACCGCCCCCGAGGGGGGTGGCATCGGGCCGGTCGCCGATCTGACCAGCAGCTACGGCAGCCTGTCGGGGCGGGTGTCGTCCTGGTGCCAGGGCGGGGATCTGGCCTGTGATGCGCCGGCGAACGCCCCGGTCGTGCGGGCGGTGGTCAACGTCGCCGGTCAGGTCGAGGTCGGCGGGGATCCGTTCGTCGCGATCTCCACGGTCGGACGGGCACTGGCGTCGACGGCGTTCAAGACCGCCGTCGATGTGGTCAACCAGGACATCCAGGCGCCGAAGAGCGCGCTGTCGGCGATCTCGGTCCAGCCGAAGAAGACCATCTCGCAGCGTCTGGCCGAGGCATCCGATCCTCGGGCGAAAGCTCCGACGGGGCAGGAAGTCACGGCAGCGTTGATGAAGGTCGGGCTGATCGGCATCAACGCGGCGGTCACGGTCGTCAAGAAGGTGCTGACCCCGGAGACGATCGCGGCGGTCGCGGCGGCTGGGCTGGCGAATCCGGCTGTGGCCTTCGGTGTGCTCGCGGCCAAGACGGTCAGTGTGCTGCCCGAGCTGGTCCCGCCGGCGACCTCGCAGCGGTTGGTGCGGCAGGCGTTCCAGGTCGTGCAGAACGAGGTCAAGGCCAACCGGGACGCGTTCGACCTGGTGGCGATGACGACGGTGCGCAATGTCGCCGCCGAACACGGCTCCTACGGGTCGGTCCCGGCCACCGCCAGCGGGCAGGCCCCGACCCGGTTCGCTGCCTCTTGGCTCGCTGCGGTGGCCTCCGACCTCAGCGCTGCGGCCGACTCCACCACCTCCACGACGGTGACCTCCACCTCGACGACGCCGACCACCACGACGGTCCAGTCGTCGGCGACCTCCACGACCGTCTCGACCACCCCGTCGTCGCAGACGGCGACGTCCACCACCTCGGAACCGGCCGTGACCACCACGACTGTGGTCGACGCGGGACCGACGGTGCTCGATCAAGGCGGCATCTCGGCCGCCGAACTCAACTGATTCACGCCTCGACAGAAGAGAGAACCACTGATGAGCAAGCATCACAGGCCGTCACGGATCGCCAAGGCGAGCGTCGTGCCCGCCACGGCCGTCGCGATCGTGGCAGCGGGCACCGGGGTGGCCTGGGCCGCTCCGGTCGAGCTGCCCTCGCAGGGCGGGGTGACCACCCCGGCACCGTCCACCCAGGGCGGCACCACCAGCGCGCCGAAGCCGCCGGCCAAGCAGATCTACTGGACCCCGCCGCCGGCGCAGCAGCGCGAGTACGCGCCGCTGCCGGACTACAACTACGACACCAACCGCTATGAGCGTCAGTCCACTCCGGCGCCTATCAACCCGCTGGAGCTGCGTGCTCCGCAGCCGGTCGAGCCGGAGCCGATCTACATCGCTCCGCCCGAGAAGATCATGATCGGCGACTTTCACTTCAACCAGCCGAATTGGGTCACCGACGACGACCGGGAGCGCACCAACAACACCGCCGGTCTGATCCGGTCGGACGTGGCGACGTTCTACAAGTCGATCGGTATCGAAGCCAGCCGGGCCGATCGTGTCGCTGCTGCTCAGATCGGCGCGACGGTGGCCGGTGCGGCAGCCGGCGGGGCGGCCGGTGCCGTTCCCGGTGCCCTGATCGGCGGCACCATCGGCGGTATCGCCGGTGCCACCGCCGGTGGTGTGGTGCCGCTGCCGATCCCGGTGCTGCCCGAGGTCACCACCGGGGTCGCCGGGACCGCAGCCGGAGCAGCGATCGGCGCTGCGGTCGGTGCGGTTCCCGGCGCAGTGCTCGGTGGCGCGGCCGGTCTGGCTGCGGGAACCGCCTTCGGTGCCGGTGACGACGAAGGTCAGCCCATCGAGGTGGAACTGCCCGACGTGGGCGAGGACGTGCTCACCGAGCAGGCCGGTTCCACGGTCGAGCAGTGGCAGTCCTCCGGTCCGGTCGGACAGGCCGCCGCCGACGCAGTCCGCAACGTCGTGCAGACCGCTCCGCAGGTCGATTCGCAGGTCCGTGAGTGGGTCAAGGTCCAGCCCGGTGGTGAAGGCGTGATCGCCGGTGTGGACAACGCTCTGGACACCTTCTTCGGCGGTTCGGCCGGCACTGCCGCCGAGATGATCTCCACCGCGATCGGTGACGGCATCGTGCCTGCCTGACCTGCCCGAACAGTTTTCCGGTGGGGGCGGGTAGCCCCGCCCCCACCACCCGACGAGGGGGAACACTTTGTCGACCGACAATCGAGGCACACTCTTCCCGGACGTAACCGAGCACTACGGGCCGCAACCGACTCCCACCGAAGACACCGACACCGGATCGGTGCACTTCCCGATCCCGGACGAGACGATCGCCGACGCGGCGCTCGCCTCCTCGGACCTCGAACCGGTCGCTGCCGAGACCACCTGGGAATCCGACGACGATGCGGTCATCCAGACCGACCTGGAGCCGATCGGCACTGCTGAGACCCAAGTCGCCGACACTGCACCGGCCCCGCACCCTGACACCGAGGCCGGCGACGACCCGTATGCCACCGCCCCGGACTGGGTGCGCGCCCACATTCCCCGAGGACCGCTGGTGATCTCGCAGCGCAGTCGTGGGGGACTCAAGTCCGCGATCGGTCGCAGCCGTGCTCCCCGTCGCGCCCCGGCCGCGCCCGACCTCGTCGAGCAGACCGCCGCTGCGCCGGTCACCGACACCGCTGCCGCTGCTCCTGCGAAGCCCGGTAGCGATCGGTCCCGGACCTGGATGCTCGTCGGTGGCGGTATCGCTGCCCTGGCAGCGATTTCCGCGGTGGTAGTGAACGTGATGAGCACGGGCACCGACGAACCGGAGACGCCGCTGCCGCCGGTCACCGCAGTGGCCTCATCGTCGGCGACCCCCACCACGACCGAGGCGGTGGCAGCCCCGCCGTGGTGCGCCCCGGTCACCGAGCCGGATCGGATCGTCGGCAACGGCCCCGGTGGACGCGATTCCGGTCCGGCGGTGATCCAGGCGTTCGAGCACGCCTACTACGTCCAGCGGGACGGCAAGGCAGTCGCAGAGCTGATGGTCCTGCCCGGCAACGATATTCAGAGCTTCATCGACGCTGTTCCGGCCGGGACCGAGCACTGCGTGACCGTGCTGCCGACCGAGGACCCCAACCGCTGGTCGGTCGATGTGCTGCTGAAGTTCCCGCCCGTGGGAGACGAAGGCATCCACAAGCAGTGGATCACCACCATGCCCGCCGACGGCGGCGTGAAGATCGCGAACGTGGAGAACCGATGAACAACGTTGTTGCATTTCGCCGTAGCCCGAAAATCGAGCAGCCCGAACAGGTCTCGGCCATCGTGGTGGCCGGCTCCGGGGGAGCGGCCGCGACCACGACCTGCTTCGGCCTGGCCACTGCCCTGCGCCTGGGAACCGATGTGCAGGTGGCCGCGATCGACGGCACCTTCGGCGGCGGGAACCTGCTCGATCGTGTCGGTGTCGAACCGATCGACCCATCACGGGCGGTCCGTCAGCTCGGTTCACGCATGGCTCTGAGCACGGCCGGTGCCGTGGTCGTCGGTCACGGCGAATCCTCCGATTCGGTGCTGGTGGACAGCCTGCTCGCCGATCGGCATCTCGCCCGCATCCACGATGTCGGAACGGCGTTGCGCTCGCGCCGTCTGGCTCCGCTGATCGAGGCCGGGGCCGCGATCGTCGTCGTCGCCCCGGCTCGATCCGAGCCGCTGAGCCGGATGCGCGACGGTCTCGAATGGCTGATGCGCACTTACGGGCCGGACGTGCTCTCCCGCACGGTGGTGTCGATCTCGCACCAGCTTCCGCAGCGCCTGGTCGATCTGACCCCGATCCGGGAGGCGTTGACCCCGCTGACCGCCGGGTTCGTCGAAGTTCCCTTCGATGCGAGCCTGGCTCGTCCCGGCACCGTCGATCACCGGCATCTGTCGGTGGCCTCGATCGATGCCTGGACCGACGTGCTCGACGCCCTCGGCCGCATCGAGGCCGGCCATCACGACACCGACCACCGGGCCGGGACGGAGGAGCTGGCATGAGCAGCAGAGAGCGCATCAGTTTCGAGGCTCGGGTCGAGCCGTACCCGGTGGCCACCCCCGGCCCGGCGGTGTGGTTGCTCGGCGCGCACGGCGGATCCGGCGTGTCCACCCTGGCTCAGTATTGGAGCTTCGCCGACGACGCGAAGCACCAGTGGCCGTGTGGCACCGACCGTGAGGTCGAATCACCGTATGTCGTGGTGGTCTGCCGCGAAAACATTCAGGGCTTGTCCAGCGCCCACGATCTGATCCTCGAACACCGCAACCGCGATCTGGCCTGCGAGTTGCTCGGCCTGGTCACCGTGGCCAACGCGGCCGGAGCGCCGCCGAAGGACGTGCGCCAACTGCGTTCGATCGTCACCGGCGCAGTGCAGGCGCACTGGTCGATCGGCTGGCACCGCTTCCTGGCCTCGGCTGCCCGCTCGAGCCTTCCGACCTGGAGCGCCCTCGACGGCGTGCCCATCCAGACCAAGGGAGCGGTCATCGACGTTCCCGAGGACGTGATCGCTGCCGGGGTCGGCATCGTCACGGCAATCCAATCGAGTCTCCCGACCTTGTGGTCGGTGCAGTAATCACACGGAGGACAACTCATGCTCCAGACGGTTGTAGATACCGCGTATCTCGCGCAGGGTGCCGTCAACTTCGACATCAACCCGGAAGTGCCTCCGGGCGCGAACGGCCTGCTCAAGCTGCTGAACTGGCTGCTGTGGGGCGTCACGCTCGCCTGTGTTGCGGCCCTGATCTTCTCGGGCGGCAAGTTCGCGTGGGAGAAGTGGCAGCACGGCTCGGGGGACTCGCCGAAGATGCTCGTCGGCTCGCTCGTCGGCGCGATCGTGGCGATCTCGGCGAACCAGATCCTCGGCGCCGTCACCTCTGCGGCGTAAGGGCGGGGGTCAAGCGATGCAGGTATCCGCTCAAGGGGTCGTTCCCCTTCCCGGCGAGGTCGTCGATGGTTTCCAAACGCTGCTGGGATATGCGGCCGGGATCGTCTTCATCCTGTGCGTGGCCAAAGTGATCTTCGTCGGCGGACGCCTGGCCTGGGACCACAAGCACGGTGCCGGCATCGAATCCCCCACTGCCGCAGAGTTCGTCGCGGCGAATATCGGTGCGATCCTCGCCGGCGGCGTGGCCGCGACCATCGCCACGATCCTGCTGGCCACCGCCCAAGGGCCACAAGCCCAGCAGATCGGAAGCGGCCATTCCCCGACGGTCATCGACCAGCTCGAACAGATGCAACAGCAATCCGGCAACGAGGAGAACGAACGATGATGCGTCGGTGGGCGCGAGCAGCGGTGGTCGCGGTGGCGCTGGTTGCCACCGGTTGCGGAGGATCGAACCCCCCCGAGTCCGAGCTGTCGATCACCGATCCACCGCAGATCAACCGGTGGATCACCGTCGGCGGGATCGAGGTGCCGATCGGCACCACCGACGGCCCCAGCAACGGTGAATGGGAACCCTTCGCCGGATTCAGCCACACCCCACAGGGAGCGGCGCTGGCGGCGATCACCCAGTCGGTGCAACTGTCCACCGCCTCCGATCGCACCTGGCCCCAGATCCTGGCCGGTGTAGCCGCACCCGGCGAAGGCCGCGACCTGTACGCCGCCCACCGGGGGCTGGTGGAGATTTCGGGAACCGACCCCGAGATGGTGCCGACCATCGTCGGCTACACCATCGCCGACTACAGCGACACCGCCGCCACCGTCGATGTCGTGCAGCGCTTCTCCGATGACTCGCTCGCCTCCTCGACCACCGAGGTGGTGTGGATCGACGACGACTGGCGACTGAACCTGCCCAGCGAGACCGCCGCCACCATCACCGCTCTCGACGCAGTGCCGTCGGAGCTGGTCGATCTCGAGGAGACCCGTAAGTGACCGAGCAGAACACCACCGACTCGACCCACGAGAAGAACACTCCCTCACTCGACGCCGAGAACGAACGCGCATCGTCGGCCACCAAACTCACCATCGGCTTGGCAGCGGTGGCCATCATCGTCGTCGTCGGTGTCGTGGTCAGCCTGGTGATGGTCTTCCGAGGTGATGACGCCGATCCGTTGGTCTCTCTCGATCCGACCACCGGCAGCGGCGCCACCGCCCCGGTCGAAGGCGGACAGTTCGAGCCGGACCCGGTGTTCGACCGGTTCGAGCGCGTTGTCTACGTGCCGCTCGACCCGAACGGGGTGATCTTGTCCGAGACCCTCGCAAGCGGGAACCGGCCTGCCGATCAGGCACCGAGCGGTGTGATGCTCCAGCGCATTCACGGGAACATGGATCTTCCGTTCTCCACGTCCGACGGTCCTACCGGGTTCACCGACACCGGCGTGGCCACCGGCTTCGCGCGCACGGCGCAGGGAGCAGCACTGGCCGCAACCCACTACCTCTCCTACCTCCTCAGTGGAGACAACCGCGCCGAGATGGTCGCGGAAGCGGGTCACTCGTCGGACCCGACACTGCTGCTGGAGGGCGTGAGAGTGCCTGACGACACGGGGGTCTCGGCGGCACCAATGGTCAAGGTCAATTTCAACCCAGACCTGTCGCTGGTCAAGTTCGGTGTCACCGTCGAGCGGTCCAACGGAGCGACCGAGATTCAGGCGACGAAGATTCCGGTGGTGTGGCGTGAGGGCACCGGATGGGTTGTCCAGCTGGATTCTCCGGCCTTCAGCAGCGATTTCGAGCCGCTGTCCTCCGAGGGGTGGCAGCAGTGGTGGTGAACCGCGGCGTGCTCGCCGGTGTGCTCCGGCTGCTCGCCGTGCTCTGCACCGTCGCGGTCGTTGGCATCGGCGCAGCGGGCGTGGCCCTGGCACAAGACACGGCTCCATCGGGGGACTCGCCTAGCGGCAACTTCGACAGCACCGAACCCACAGGCGAGAGCGAGAACAATCCTGGGTTTGCCTGGGAAGAAACCCTTCTCGGGGGCGCTGCCTGTGCCAACCCCCTTGCGGCTGCCGCCAGCGGAGCACTCAATGCCTTCACAGACGCAGACGTCCCGAGTTGCGCGGACGCAGCCGGCAACGTCGTCGATGCCGGCACAGGGGCGATCGCGGACGGCATCAATGATGCGGCTGCGGGTGCAGTCGAGAAGACGGCACTGTGGATCGGCAACGCGGGTGTCGCGGTGCTCAAGTTCGCGCTCGGATGGTGGATCACCAGCACCGAGATGGACGGGGACACCTTCCAGACGACGGTGGCGACGGTCAACGACTACACCTTCTACATCCAGGTTGCGGCCCTGTCGTTGTCGCTGATCCTGCTCGGTGGGCGGCTGGCGCTGGCCCGCTCCGGCGCGATCCGCGACACCTCGGAAGAAGGGCTCAAGCAGATGGCCCGTGCGGCGGTGCTCGCCGGGGGAGCATCGACGCTGATCGTGCTCGGCACCGAACTGTCGGACCAGATTTCCGCCTGGTTCATGGATAGTGCGGTCGGCTCCGATCCGTCCCGCCTGGCCGAAGCGATGGTTTCGATTCAGCTGTATGCGGGTCCGGCCGGTGTGGGGCTGCTGTTCCTGATTGGCATCATCGGCATGCTCGGCGGGTTGATGATGGCGTTTTTGATGCTGCTGCGCACCGGGATTCTCGTGCTCATGGCAGCGGCGCTGCCGATCGCGGGCGCGGCCGGAGGAACGAAGGTCGGCAGCCAGGCATACGAGAAGATGCTGGCCTGGACGATCGCGTTCCTGCTGGTCAAACCGGTCGGAGCGTTCGTGATCGGGGTCTCGGCGATCCTGTTCCTCGAGGCCACCCCGACCATCACGGACCCCGAGAACGGCGACGGGTTCATGGCCCTGTCCGGGGTCATCACCTTGTGCGCTGCGGCGCTGGTGCTGCCCGCCCTGATGCGGCTGATCGTCCCGAATGTCGGCGCACTCGGAGGTGGCGGCAGCGGCCTGGCCGCAGCCGCCGGCCTGGCCGCAGTCGGTGCGAAGGTCGGCGGGATGATCGCCACCGGCGGTGCCAGCGGCGCAGCATCCGGTGCGGCGACTACCAGCACCACGACGACCACCACGACGACAACCACCACGGGTCCCCCGAGTGGGGCTGCACCGTCCGGTTTCGGTGCCGCAGGTGGTGCCGGGGATGGACAGGCAGGCGGCAATCAGAACGGAACTCCGTCCGCCGGCGGCAGCGCCGCCGTCGGCAGTGGTGGTCCGCAGGGCAACGATTCGGGCACCCCCGGCGCCGCTGCGTCCGGCAGTTCCGGTGCGGGCGGTTCCGCCCGCACCGGCTCCGATGCGCCTGTGGCGACGGGGGCCGGTCACCAGTTCAACCGAGGGGGCTTCGAACAGTGAGCAACGAGCCGACATTCAACACCTACGGCAACTGGCGACGGCCCCGCAGCACCGGCCTGCTCGGTGCCACCTTCGGCACCTCGGTCGCGGCGATCCTCGCTGCGGCGGCCGTCATCATCGCGGGCCTGTTCCTCGGCATGACGGTCGCATTGTTGCTGGCCATCCCGGTGATCGTGTGCTTTATCCCCCTGGTCATCTCCCGTGACGGCCGCTCCGGTTACGAAAGGGCACTGATGCGATTCCAGTTCTGGCGCGGCCGCCGCCGCGGTGAGCACGCCTACGCCTCGGGCACGTTCTCCCGCGTTCCCGGGCGGGCCTACCGTCTTCCCGGCGTGCTCGGCGACACCGAGCTCTACGAAGGCATCGACTCCGACGGGCGCAGCTTCGGCATGATCCACATGCCCAGTCGCAACGCCTACACCGTCGTCTTCGACGCCTATCCCCAAGGCGCCGAAGCCGTCGATCAGGACGTGATCGACCACTATGTCGGCAACTGGGCACAGTTCCTGTCCGGGGCCGGTGAGACCTCGGACATCCTCGCGGTGGTCACCACCGTCGAGACGCTGCCCGAGACCGGCATCGAACTGTACGAAACGGTGCACCAGAACACCCGCGCCGACGCCCCGCAGCTGGCCCGCGATGCGGCCTACCAGCTCGCCACCGGCTTGACCTCCGGCGGTATCCGCCTCGCAGCGAGGATCGCGATCACCTTCGAGGCCAAGACCACCGAACGCAAACAGGACCCCTCCGAGCAGGCCGTCGAACTCGGCCGGCGTCTGCCCGCCCTGACGGCGTCGGCAGCACGCTCCGGTGTGCCCTGCTCGCCGATGGATGCCGACGAAATCATGGCGTTCGTGCGCCGCTCCTACGACCCGGCCTCGCTCGTCGATGTCGAAGCCGGCGTGTACTCCGGCGAGGGAACCGGGTTGACCTGGGAAGACTGCGGTCCGCGGACCGCCCTCGAAAGCGCCGACGGCGGCAAATACGTCCACGACGGTGCGGTGTCGGTGACCTGGGAGATGCGCGAAGCCCCCAAGGGCGCAGTGACCGAACGGGTACTGCAGCGCCTGCTGGCCCCGAACGAGGCGGTGCCGCTCAAGCGGGTCTCGGTGATCTACCGGCCGCATTCGGCCGGGGAAGCGACCGACATCGCCGACAGCGACTACCGCAACGCGATGGCCGAAGCACACGGTGGGTCGCTCAAGAACGGATCGATCGGTTCGGCGAAGTCGCAGATCGAGCTGGCGGCCACGGCCCAGGCCCGCATGGAACAGGCCCGAGGTGCCGGGATGGTGCGCTTCGGGGTGCTGGTGACCGTGACCGAACCGGCCGGCAGCTCCGATGTGCCGAAGATCGACGCCCTGGTCGAGGACCTCTCGCGGCAGAGCCGGCTGACGATCCGCCGCTCGTGGTGCTGGCAGGCCGCCGCGTTCGCGGCCTCCCTCGGTGTCGGGGTCATCGCCCCCGACCACACCACCATCCCGTCGTTCCTGAGCAACTAGGAGGGGGACGCTGTCATGGGTAAAGCCACGACCTCGACCCGGATCGCGCAAGCCGAGAAGATCGCCAAGACCCTGCTGTCGGACGACGAGTTGTCCGCTCTCGAGGAGCAAGCGGCCTCGGCCACCGGCCTCAAGAAGGCATGGAAGAAAAGCCTGGTCAACCGCCAGTACAGTCGCCGGGCGACGGTCGAGCGGTTGACCCGGATCAATTCCGACGGCTTCGACCGCCCGCTCGCCGAGCTCGACGCCCGCGGATTCGACGGGGTCGGTGGGGGCCGGATGTCGACGGTGATGCCCCCGGTCGAATACCGCGGCACCTCGGTCCAGGTCGCTGGGATCTACCCGTGGATCGTCGGGGCGAAGGCACCGCTGCTGGGCACCCCGCTGGGGCGGCATCTGACCACCGGCGCGGCCGTCGGGTTCGATCCGCTCTACGCCTGGAAGATGAAGGCGATCACCGCCCCGTCCTGTTTCATCTGCGCGCTCAACGGCTTCGGCAAGTCGACGCTGCTGCGCCGGATCGCCCTCGGCGACATCGCCCGCGGCACGTTGGTGCTCGTGCCCGGTGACGTCAAGCCGGACCTGCGGGTGCTCACCGAGCAGGTCGGCGGGCAGGTCAGCGAGGTCGGCTACGGCACCGGCGCGATCAACCCGCTCGACCGCGGCCCGATCGGCGATGCGATCGAGCAACTGCCCGCCGGTTCCCTCGAACGGGAAAAGGCCGAGTTCGCGCTGCACGCCCGCCAGCTGAACATGATCTGTGCTCTGCTCGAGATCGTCCGCCGCGGCCCCCTGAAGGACTTCGAGGAAACCCTGCTCGCCTCGGCGATCCGGCTGCTCTACGCCCCGGACTCGCAGTTCACCACTACGCACGCAGCTCGGATCGAGGACCTGCTGACGCTGATCGCGGCCGGCCCCGAGGAACTGAAGGACGATGCGGTGGCCGACACCGACGAGGAATACCGGGGTCAGATCAAGCCACTGCTGCGTTCGCTGAGAGCGCTGGTCAAGGGCCGATTCGGAGAAACCTTCAACCGGCACAGCACCGTGCGGATCGACATCACCAAGCCGATGGTGGACCTGGACATGTCCTCGGTGCCGCCCGGTGACGAATTGATGCGGGCCGCTGTGCTTCTCGCCGGCTGGAACGAAGCGTTCGCGGCGGTGGAGGCGGCGCACATCCTGGCCGACAACAAGGTGCCCGGTGCCAAGGCTCTGGCGGCGCACATCATCTTGGACGAGGTCTGGCAGGTGATCCAGACCGGCAGCTCGGCCGTGGCGCGGCTCGATGCGGTGCAGCGGTTGCAGCGGTCGATGGGCGTGGCGATGACGATGGTCACCCACTCGCTCGCCGACTTCGAAAAAGTCGGGGCCCTGGGCATGATCGAACGCTCCCGCGCCCGCATCATCGGCCCGGTTCCCGAGGCCGAACTCGACCGACTCGGCCGGTTCATGAAGTTCTCCCAGGCTGAGCGGGCGATGGTCACTGGCTGGGCCAACGACACCACGTCCTCGGTGGAGGAACGCAAGGCGATGCGCCAAGCACGCCACAAGGTCACCGGAGACGGCGATGGCACCGTCTCGGCGGGCAGTAAGCGCACCGCCGCCGGTGTCGGGCATTTTCTGCTCAAGCTCGGCGAAGGCGCAACGCCGGGCACCCCGTTCAAGGTGTGGGTGCCCCAGGCAGAGAAGGATTCCGGGATTCACGACACCGATGCCCGTCTGCGGGCCGCCGACGAGGAACGAGCCAAGGAGGTCGCCGCATGAGCCGGCGGGAGCGACGCGGCCGTCGCCGGTACACCGTGGTCGATGACCTCACCCGTGAGGCCGCGATCGAGGCGGTCCTGGGGCGCATGAAGGCCGGGGACAGCTTCACCGCTGCTACGCGAGCCGCAGCTGCGCAGCTGGATGTGGCCGAGACGACGGTGCGGGGCTGGGTCAACCGCTCCGGCCGTCGCCCTCGCCGCACCCCGCAGGAAGTCGCCGCCCTCGAAGCAGAGCTCGCACTGGCGCAGGACCTGAACCGGGCGCTGGCACGCAAGCACGGAGTTGTTGCCGAGGATCTGAGCCTGCGGTGAACGACAAGGGGGGTACCGGCCTGATCGCGCTCATTCTGGCACTCACACTCATTCCGTTCTTCCTGCTTCTCGTCCTCGTGATGGGGATCCAGGACGAACACGACCGTCAGGCCGGCACGAGCTGCCTCGGACCCGGCTCCGGCCTCGGATCCGGCGACAAGCTCGCACCGACGGGCTCGTTCATCAAGCCAGTCGACCCCTCCACCGTCACCTTCACCTCCGGATTCGGCCAGCGCTGGGGCACCGAGCATCAGGGCATCGACCTGGCCGGAGCCATCGGCACCCCGATCTACGCCTCAGCCGACGGGGTGGTGCGCAATGCCGGTCCCGCCAGTGGGTTCGGGCAGTGGGTGGTGCTCGACCACGTGATCGACGGGCAGCTCGTATCCACCGTGTACGGGCACATCGAGACCTACAGCGTCGCGGTCGGCGAGCAGGTCCGCGCCGGTCAGCAGATCGCCACGCTCGGCAACCGAGGAGAATCGACCGGCCCGCACCTGCACTGGGAAATCTGGCACGGCGGCTGGGGAGCCTCGGCGGTGGACCCGCTGCCCTACTACGAATCCGCCCCCGCACCCGGGGACACGTCGGCCGGGCCGGCTACGCCGATGCCGTCGGCCCCACCGGAAGGGAATCTGGCGCAGCCGTTGCCGCCGTCTGCCGGCTCCGAGCAGGGCCTGCAGGTCGATGCCAAGAAGATCGCCCGTGCCCTGCACCTGCGCTTCGGCGACCGCATTTCGAGCATCGGCGGGTGGCGCGCCGACGGCGGCTACGCCACCGACCACACCGAAGGCCGGGCCGTCGACGCGATGATCCCGAACTACCGCTCCGGCGACGGGGTGACTCTCGGGGACGAGATCACCGACTACGTCTTGGCTCATGCGGAGGTTTTCAACGTCGAGTACGTGATCTGGCGGCAGACCTACTACCCGGTCGGTGGTGCCCCGAGCCTGATGGACGACCGCGGCTCGGAAACCCAGAACCACTTCGACCACGTGCACATCACCGTCCGGGGACAGGGCACCGACGAGACCCTGGTGTCGTGGGGATCGCTGCCCGGTGGCAGCGGCAACGCCACCGCAGCGGCGGCGGACTGTCTGATGTCCGGGGACGGGGTGGGCGACTACCTCGCCGACGGCACCGTGCCGGAGGAGTTCGTTCCGTGGATCGAGCGGGCCGGGTCGATCTGCCCGCAGATCAGACCGTCGCTGCTCGCTGCCCAGCTCGCCGCCGAGAACGGCTTCCGCCACGGAGACTCCGCTCCGGTGTCGGTCACCGGGGCGATGGGACCGGCGCAGTTCATGCCGGGCACCTGGGCGAGCTACGGCCGCGACTACGACGGCGACGGCCGGGTCGATGTGAACAGCATCGGCGATGCCGTCATGGCCCAGGGCCACTACATGTGCACCATCGCCGCCACCATCGACGGCTGGATCGACAACGGGGTGGTCTCCGCACCGAACGGGCGCACCGAGCTGTATCTGGCCGGCTACAACGCAGGCGAAGGCGCCGTCCTGAACTCCGGGGGATTCCCCACCGGACACACCGACTACGTGGTCCAGACCCGTCCCTACGCCGACAAGATCATCGCCGCCGAACCGCAGTACCGGGCGATGAGCAACCAGTGAAAGAAGGCAAGCCCGTGCAGATCACACGAGTCACCGTCGCGGCGGTATGCACCGCGGCCGCCGTCGCCCTGACCGGCTGCGGCAGCGACACCACCACCGGTGACCAGCACGTTCACCAAGGCAGCGACGCCCACGAGGTGATCGAACCGCTCTCACCGCAGCAGATCGACGCCGACGACACCGCGATCACCGCGATGGGGATGATCCTGTCCTGGCAGCCCGCGATCGACGAAAGCAAAACCGACGCCCTGATCCGGGCCACACCGTATCTCGGCGGAGACCTGCTCGCCGTCGCCGAATCCGGCAGCCGTGCCGACGTCCGGCCCGATGCGGACTGGCAGCAGTGGGCGGCGGCGAAAGACGCCGTGACGGCGGTGTGCGCCCATTCGGACACCACCCCGGTCGCCCCGGCCGGGATGCGCACCGTGGTCATCGACGTGATCTGCACCCAGACGGTGCTGCACGCCAGCGGGCGCAGCACGCGCCTGACCCCGCAGCTGTGGCGCACCACCACCGTCCGCACCGACGACGGGTGGCGTTTGACCGACTTCCGATTCCAGCAATAGAAGGGCACACGAGATGGCGCAAACTCGACGGGACCGGCCCCGCACCTCCTCGGGCGCCGACGAGCTGTTCCTCAAGGCGTTTCCCGCCCTCGTGGTGGCGGCCTATCTGCCGACGATCGCCTACAACACCGGTGGGGGAGCAGACCCCACCTGGAATCCGATCGGCTTGTTCTTCGCCCTGGGGTTCGGATCGACGAGCTGGCCGTCCGGGGCGACGATCATCCTGGTCCTCGAACTGGTCCTGCTCGCTGCTCTCGCCGGGGCCGGGTGGTGGGCGCTGCGCCGGTTCGGGATCATCGACACGGTCCAGGGCAAGCAGTTCGAAAAACGCATCGACGCCCTCGCCAAGACCATGGTCGATCCGCGGGAAGTCGACGAGGCCGACCCGAAGTACCTCGCCGCCTCCACCGACCGGCTCGCCCCCGCCATCTCGCAGACTCATCCCGGCTATCTCGGTATCCCTCTCGGACACACCGTGGTCGGGGATCGCACGCTACGCATGACCTGGGAATTCGTGGCGATCGCCTTCGCCGGCGCCCGCATGGGCAAGTCCGCCTCGTTCGCTATTCCCGCGATCTGCCACGCCCCGGGGGCGGCGCTGGTGGCGTCGAACCGCGGGGATGTGTACTCGCACACCGTCGGCATCCGCCGCGAAACGGGGCGGGTGTGGGTGTTCGATCTGCAAGGGGTGAGCACCGGTAACCGACAAGAACGTGCGACGTTCTGGTTCGACCCGCTGCGCACCGTGACCGATCTGCCTTCTGCTGCGGCGGTGTGCGGCTACTTCATCTCCGCCGCCACCGATGCCGGTGCTCGCGTCGATGCCTATTTCGACGGCAACGCCCGCGACCTGTTCGCCTCCTACCTGCTCGCCGCTGCCCTGGTCGGCGGGGACATCCGGCATGTGGTCGAGTGGCTGACCCACACCCAGTCGCAGATTCCCCCGGCCGTGCTCGAACAGTACGGCTACCCGGAGCTGGCCCGCACGATGCGCGGCAAGCAGTCCGTCAACGCCAAACAGCGCGACGGCTTCTACGACATGGCCCGCCGCTTCCTCGCCCCGCTGGACGAACCCCGCTACGCCGAAGCGGTCCTGCCGAACCGGCGGGTGGTGATCGGCACCGACCAGTCCGGCAGGGTCACCATCAAAGAGGGTGAGCACGTCCACGACCTGCCGGAATTCATTTCCGCCGAGTTCGTCACCCGCACCGACACGATGTATGCGCTGTCGAAGGACGGCCCCGGCTCGTCCTCGGCGATCTCGAGTGCCCTGGTCGGGCAGATCCTCACCTGCGCCGAGGAATACTCCGAGCAGCAGGAATCGGAGCGGATGCCGATCCCGCTGACGGCGGTGCTCGACGAGGCCGCCAACATCTGCAAGATCGAGGACCTGCCGCGCTGGTACTCGCACTTCGGTGGCCGCGGCATCATCCTCATCACGTTCTTCCAGTCCCCGTCCCAGGGGGAGAAGGTCTGGGGCCGCGAAGCCTTCAAGTCCATGGTCGATGCGTGCAGTGTCGTCTGGTACGGCGGCAATGTCGAAGACGATGCGTTCCTGTCGGGTCTGGTCGATGCCGTGGGCACCCACTATGTCGATACCGAGTCCCGCAGCCGCCCTACCGGCTTGTTCTCCAGCGGTCAGGCGAGTGTGTCGAGCAGCTGGCAGAAGGAAACCATCTTCGAAAAGCGGGACCTGCGGGCGCTGCCAAAAACCCGTGCGCTGGTGACGATCGGTGGCTCCACCCCGATCCTGGTCCGCAAGGCGTTCTGGGGGAACTCGCCGTTCGCCGAGGCGATCCGCCAGTCCCAGCAGGAAAGCAAGCAGCTCGGCCCTGCCCAACAGAAAGCGTTGCCGATGGGGGAGTCCGATCGCCTAGGCAGTGAGGGTCCGCAGCAACCACGCGTCGTGGACGCGCCTGTCGTGGAGTCTTCCCGCACCACTGCCCTGTTTACGTCCGAGTTCATGTCGAAGGAATGAGCATGGTGAATCTGCCCCGCACGACCGATGATCGCTGGGATACCGGGAACGAGTCCGGAGACGGCACCGCCGACGAGTGGACCCCGGAACAGGCCGCAGTAGCCGGCTCAACCGCGGAACCGCAGGAGAAGAAAGAGCCGAAGTATGCGAATGTTATCGACTGGGTGAACGGTTTCTTCCTGCCGGTGATCCGCCGGCGGATCAGTGACAACGACGGCGGTCTGTCCTGGGATGCGAGGTGGTGGGCGTACCCGGAGGTCGTGGCCCGCCTGACCGCGCTACACCAGGCATGGGAGGAAGCACGAGCTTCGGATTCGATGTCCGCGGTGTCCGCGTGGTGGATTCAGCACCTCGAACCCCATCTGAAGGTCATCCTCGACGGCGACACCGGACCGATGGCCAACGCCAAAGCCGACCGCAGCTTCATGGGCTGGCCGGCCATGCCCGCGGACCCGATTCCCTCCGATCTGGTCGACACGATCATCAGCCAGTACGGCTAGGCGCTGTGACCGCATAGGTTCACCGGGTTGCTGTTGCTGTGGAGCGCTCGATGATGCGGATGTGCCGGTGTGCCTCAGCGGTAGCAGGCCAGACCGTCCGCGAGTTCTTCTTCGTCGCCGTCGCGGATTGCGTAGAGGGCTTGCTGCAGGGCGAATGCGCCGCGGATCGCGGCGATGCGGGTAAGGAGTCGGTGATTTTACCAGCTCCCCAGGGCGAGCACCCGCTCCAGGAGCTCAGGGCCGTAGCTGGCGCCGATGGCTGCGAGGTCCTCGGCCGGGTCGCTGAGTGTGACATCGTCCCAGTCGAGTACTCCGGAGAGGTGCGGCAGGCCGTGCGACCACTCCCATAGGACGTTTTCGGCACCGAGATCGCCATGCACCACTGCTCGGGTGAGGTGGGGAAGGCTGTCGAGTGCTGTAAGTTCCCGCTCGGCATGACGACCCCTCGACATGCGAGCTCCTACCACCGGCGTAGCAGGGCCGTGGCAATGGCGACCTGAACGGGTTCCAGCATCACCTTTCCGTCTTCGACCTCCCATAGGGCGTTCTGCAGCACGCGGCCGAGGGTCCAGCCGGTCGCCCGGTTCCGGTCCAGACCAAGGACCTCGGTCAGCAGGTCGAAGCGTCGGAGCACCGCGCGAGTCACATCACCGGTGGCCTCGACCTCATCCCACCGATTGTCCAGCGCGGGCAGCAACTCGAATCCCGGGTCGCCGGCCAGGGGTTCGGGATCGATCGCCAGCCAGGGTTCCCGCTCTCCGGCAAGAACGTTGTCGTAGTGCAGATCCCAGTGCAGCAGGCGGTCGCCGGGTTCGCCCATCAGCTCGGCCACGGCGGACGCGCAGGTGCGCACCAGCCTCTGTTCGGCAGGGTCGCGCAGGGCCGGCACCGCCCGCGGGACCTGGTCGAGCATGGCGGCGGCGATGTCGGACAGCCGCCGCAGACCCGTCGGGGCAGGCACTGAGGTCAGCCGTGCCATCAGTTCGGCCAGGATCTGCAGGGCCGTGGTGTCGTCGGCGATCAAGGACAGGGGCCGGGCCGCGTCCAGCCGCTCGAGCAACTGCGTGGCGCTGTTCTCGTCATGGTCGAGCAGGCGCACGATCCCGTTGCCATTCCACGCCTCCAGGCCGGCGGCGGTGCCGACGGTCTCCTCCCGCAGCTGCTGAAGCTTCAAGACTGCGGGAGTTCCGTCGGACCGAAGCACGGGCAAGACCAGTGACGCCATGCCATATGCGGGCGGGCCATCAAGCCGCAGCTCCCAGCGGTCCAGGAACTCACCGCCCAGCCGGGGCAGCTCGGCGATCCACGCTCGCGCCTCGGCGCCGTGCGCGCCATAAGACGCAGCGAACACATCCGGCACGTCGATATAGATCGACCTGGTCACGGAAAAGTCTCCTTCGTCAGGTTCGAAATCAGGTGCGATGGACGAAGGAGATCGCGGAGGCGCCCGAGTGCCGGGCAGGCGTCAAAGCATGCCCCAAGCCTACCCGAAAACGATCATGACCGGCCCAGGGACTCCGGCGCGGCGGCCGCCACGTCGCGCCTCGCTGACCGACGCACCGTAAGGAGCGTTGCCGAATCTCATCGACATCCTCGATCCGAACGCCGCCCCGTCGTTCACGAAACAGCTGAACAAACGTTGCTACTTCTGATCGACGCACTCACCCACGATGCTGTCACGGGCGTGATGCCAGATCAGTACGTCAGTACGACAGTGTTGTTTGCTGGCTGTGTTCGACACCGGTGTCGGGGACGAACGCGGCTTCGTTGGTGTGGTCGGGTCCGCGTTCGATGTTGAGCATCTCGGTCACCGATCGGGGGTGACTGCTCATCGCAGCACCGATCGCATCGAGTAGTTCCTGACTGAGCTGGTTCAGGTCGACCGGCGACAGGGGAGGGGCAACGTCGTCGCCACCATTGATCGGGCCGACCGCGGTGGCCAGAGCTCGGCCGGCGGATTCGAGCACCGTCCCGATCCTGCCGAGATCTTTGTGATTCATCGGAGCGGGTTCTTCGCCCCGTTCGAGCTGGTCGGACACATCCGCTTGGTGATCTTCTTCGACCGCAGTGGACGGTTCGGTGCGTGTATCGGGGCCGCTGGACGCGGGCGAACCGTCCGCGGCCTTGTCGAAGTTCATCTCTACGGTGTCGGCGTCGGCGGCGCGGGCGAAGGATTCGACAACTGACGCGGGAACGTCCGCGGTGGGTTCGGCGACTGCGAGGTGCTGGGCGGACAGGTCGGCGAGCGTGTCGAACGACGGCACACTCTCGTCGGCGGCGTAGCTCAACGCGACGGCCGCAGCGGCGTCGAAGACGCGATTATCAGCGTCCCGGTCAGCGGCTTGCTGCTCGGCAAGGCGCCGGGAGATCTCCTCCGGAGGCATCTGCACTTGCACGTACCGCTGCTGCTGATGCCGGTAGTGCTGCGCTCGCAGAGCTTCGAGTCGCTCCGCATTCTCCTGCGCCAGTTGCTCCCATTTGCGAGTGATCTGTACCTGCGCGCCGACATGCCGGGCGGTCGCCGCCGCGGCCAGAATCTGGACCGTGATCTGCTGAGCAGGCTGTCCGCGGAATGCACCGAGAACCTCGGTGCGGTCCTTCGGTGCCGGTGCCGGCTGGCCCTGAGTGCGGCGACTGTCGACTTCCCGCAGAAAGCCGACAAGATCGGTCACGTCCTGGGCGGCTTGCGCCCTGGCCGGTCGGGATTGCGATATCGCCGGGGCACCGGCCGGAAGCGAGGCGGGTGAGTTCTGCGCACCCGCCGTGTCGGTGGGCAAGGACGTGCGTCCCCGACTGCGTAGAAACCGTCGCTTCTGGTCGCTGTCCGGCATCGTTGTTCTCCTTGTGCTGTTCGGGCGTGGGCGCTGCAGCCGACGTTCTACAGGTCCCGTTCCGGTCCGGTGTCGTGGTCGAGGGGGTCGAGACCGAACTGGACGTTCGCCCCCGAATCGGTGTGTGTCCGTCGCGTCGACGTACCGGTGGTGAAGTCGGGTCCGCCGGCCTTGCGTCGGGCGAGTTCGGCGTCGATCTGGCCGAGGATGATGCGTTCGGCGGTGATCGATTCCTCGAGTCGGGTGATGCGGTCGGTGATCCGCCCGATCGTGCGTTCGTCGGTGGCGCGGGCACGGGCCTTGGCCGCCTCGGCGGCGCGATAGTGCTGTGCACCGCGTTCGATCACCGCCCAGCGTCGCTCGGGCGGCGCTGCCTGTTCTGCGGCGGTCACAGCGGCGCGGGCAGCGGCGATCTGGTGTTCGGTGGCCTGCGGGGACCGGGTCAGGGCATCGAGTCGGGTGCGGGCAGCGCGCACCTCCGCGATGTTGCGTTCGTCGATTTCGACCTGTGCGAGGGACCGCTCCACGCCCGAGAGGGCGGACATCTCCCCTCGTGCCCGCTCGAGTTCGTCGCGGGCCAGCGACAGCAGCATCGCATCTTCGGTGAGCCGTCCCCGGCTGACACCTTGCGCGGACGCCAGCTCGGCGTCGCTGTAGCGGGCGTAGGGTCCGGCCACCTCGTCGCGGGTGTTCTCGGGTCGGCGCAACCGCTCGATGTTCGTCTCGACCGCACCCTGGCGTGCCTGCCGGATGTGCGCCATCGGGTCGGTCTCGTCGGCGGGGGCGTCGGCAAGCACTCGCGAGATCGCGATCTCCCGCACCGTGGACTCCCACAGCCGCACCCGCCGAGGGTCGGTTCCCCGCTGGCCGATTGCGGTGATCCACGGCGCGCTGCATTCGAGTGCGGTGGTGGTGTAGGAGTCGATGAACGCGTGCATCTGCTGCTCGCACGAGCGGGCGTAGGCGGCGAGGATGGGATCGGTTTCGGCCGCGGCGTCGGTCAGTGCGGGCACACGGTAGCCGGCCACCGCATCGGTACGGCGGCGCGGCAACTGCGCTCCGTCGGAGTTGTCGATGCGGGTCTTCAGGGCGCGGGCGATGACCTGGCCGGGGGAGTTGGTCTCGGTGTCGATCCGGCCGGCTCTGCCTTCGGAGCTCATCACGGCGGCGGCCTCACGCAGCAGAGTCTCGGTGTCCCAGCCGAAGGTTTCCGATTGGGCGACGTAGGTGACGATCTGATCCCACCCGCCGAGGCTGTGTACCCAGCCGAACTGCTCCTCGGTGAGGATCCGATCGAGGAGCAGTTCGGTGTAGTCCTCGTACAGCTCCCCGACGGCGAGCATGTAGGTGTTGGTGATCGTCGACCAGGACGCGGCCTTGCGTTGTTCGTCCTCGATCATCTGGTGCACGGTGCGCTGGGAACCGTCGCGGGCGATGATCTTCGCGAGCAGACCGATCGCGCCGGGATGCTCGTCGGGGCGATGTTCGAAGTCCCAGTCGGGCAGCTCGTCGTTGGCGGCGTAGACGATATTGGCGTGTTTGCCTCGGGTGAGCGCGACGTACAGCGACTGACGATCCATGTTCGCCCCGGCGAGCACATGGCAGCTTCCCACCGTCATGCCCTGCGAGCGGTGCACGGTGGTCGCGTACCCGAGTTGCACGTTGTCGGTGATGTAGTCGGCGGCGACGGTGACCTGGCCGCCGCTGATGTTGTTGCGCAGCCGCAGCGATCCGTCGTCGCCGATCTCGGCGACGGTCCACAGGTCGCCGTTCTTCACCCGGCCCGAGGTGTTGCCGTCGGAGTCCTTGACGACATACTTGGAGTTGTTCTTCCGGGTGACCACCACATCCCCGACAGCGGCTTCGAGACCGTCGGCCAGAACGATGCCGGGTCCGGTGACGGTGCCGTTGGCGCGGTAGTACGCAGCGGCCTTCTCGTTGAGCGCGCGCACCAGATCGTTGGTCGGAGCGACCATCAACGCGACCTGTCCGGCCTCGACGTCGGCGACGTAGGCGTCAAAAACCAGATCGGCCAGCTCGTGCGCCATGCCCTGTCGGATGCGATTGTTCTGCTCGTACCACTCGAGTACCGTCACATCGCCCGTGCGCAATTGCAGGCTCGCCTCGGCCTCGCCGGCGGTGGCGAAACGGTGGACCTTGCGTAGGAACGGGGCGTTGGTGCGATCGGCCAGATCGCGCAACACGCCGCCGGCTTCGACGGAGGCGAGCTGCTGCGGATCGCCCAACAAGCGCACCACCGCACCGGACTCGGTGGCGATGCGGGTCAGGTCGGCCAGGTCGCGGGCCGAGGCCATGCCGGCCTCGTCCACCAGCAGAAGATCACCGCGGGCGATCCCGGTCGGGATACCGACGCGATCGCGGGTGAGCACGTCGGCGATGGTGCGTCCCTGAACCGAAATTTCCTCACCGAGCACTTCGGCGGCACGGGCCGACGGACCCAGGGCGATGACGTTTCCGTTGACCGCTTCCCAGGCTCGGGCGATCACGGTGGCCGCGGTGGTCTTGCCGGCACCGGCCGCACCGACCGCCACGGCGACCCGTGTGCCGGCGGTGAGGAAGTGGGTGATCATCGCGAGCTGATCGGCACCGAGCTCGTGGCCGTTCGCCTGCGCGATCAGGCGCAACTTGCGGCGAATGATCCGATCGTCCACGGTGTGTTCGTCGTCCATCTCGGCCTGCTGACGCATGAAGTCTTCGGCGTCGAGAACCGATTGCGCGGTGTAGCGCATCTGGGCACGATCGACGAGCAGACTGCGCCGACGTCCCCGTTCGACGCGGTCGCTGATCCGCTCGGGCAGGTGGTATTCCTCGATGTCGATGGGCAGGCAGTAGTCGCGCAGGGCGAGTTCGAGTGCGTCATCGTGGATGGCGCGTAGCTGCTCGTCGTCGGTGAAACTGAACTCTCGCAGTCGCCTTTCGATCTCGGCGGTCACCGAGAACACCGTCCACGACCCGACCTTGTGCGAGAGCGTGTCGACGACCTCGTCGACGAGGGCCGGCACCTGTTGCGGAGTCAACACCGGTCGGCGGTCACGTTCCCCGCGGACAGCGTCGACCAGCTCTGCGGGATCATTCCCGGCGAGAATCGCTTCGGCGCGCTCGCGCCATTCGGCTCGCAACTCGGCCAGTGATCGTGGGGGATTCTTCGCGTTGCGGGTGTCCAGAGTGGCCTGTTGCGCTTGGGCGTACTGCACTTTCTTCGGTGGATTCTTGCCGTAGCGGGTCTTGTAGTCGCGGGCCAGTTCTTCCTGGCGTGCCTCGATGGCGGCGCGGCGGGAGAACTCCTCGATCAGCGACAACGGGATGCCCTCGACCTCGTAGACCGGTTGCTTGCCGACCGGCGTATCCGGACTCGGAGCGAAGGTGACACCGAGCTTGCGGGCCACCAGATCCGCCACGCGGGTGTTGTACTTCTCCGACGCCGACACGTTCGCCTTGTAGAGAATCGACCCGTCGATGGTGGTCCATCGGCCTTCGGCATAGACACGATTGAGCACCGCGCTGTGGGTGTGCAGGTTCGGGTCCGCGGCGCGATTGTCGAAGTGATCGAACCGGGCGATCAACAGTCCGTCGGCCTTGACCTTGCGCTCCCCGCCCTTGCCGCGGCGGGTGTAGATCACCTGATCTTCGATCCACTCCAGTGCTTCGTCCACGGCCTGCTTGTGGGCTTCCTCGACCGCGGCCTTGACCTGATCGTCGCCCAGGCCCCACAGCAACGAGACGGACTTCATCGGGGTGAACACCAGGTCGTAGCCGGCCACCGGCTGACGCGCCTTGTTGTACTGCTCGTTGACGAACTTCCACACACCTTCATCGCTGAGCAGCCCCGTCTGCTCTCCGCTTTCGCGGCTCAGGTGCTTGCGGGCGGTGGAGAACTGGATCGCCTTCTTCGCCTCGGTGGTCGGGTACTCGCCGTGCTTGGCCTTGTAGGCGCTGCACAGTTCCTCGACGTCGTGGACGTACTCCTGACTGTTCTGAAACCACGAAAACGCCCGTCCGAGGGCGGTGCTCTGTGACCAGTTCAGATGGTCCTCGGCCGAGTCGCCGGGTCCGGGCTTGGTGTCCAAGGCGGTCGGAGTACGCGCTGCACCGAACACCGACCGCATCGCGGATTCGGTGACTTCGGTGCCGACCTCGACGCCGACCTTCTCGGCCAGTTTCCCGCACCACACGCCGGGCGGGGTGCCCTTGGCCAGGTAGTAGTCGACCGCATCGGGCTTGCGGGACTCGGTGGCGTCGCCCTTGGCGACGTGCTTGGTGAGATAGACATAGCCGTCCCCAGCGTTGAGCTTGTGGACGGTCATCATGGCGGCGATTATGCCACGTCGCACCTTTAGTGCATGAGGTGTGTAAAGACTTTTAGGGTGAACAGAATTCGGTCCAAGGTCCGACAGGACCTCGCTGGTCCTGTCGGACCAGCGGAGCTGCGTGTGTCAGGCACGTGAGCGTCATGGTTGTCTGTGTGGTGACCGGATCTAGACGTCGACGAAGCGTCCCCGATTCCGATCGTCGGTCTCCCCGCGACCGGCGCGAGCCGCTACACTTCCGGCCTATGGCCTCGACTTCCCAATCGGCATCTCGCCGCTCACTTCGTCCGCACACGACGTCGAATGTTCGGGAAAACGCCCGCCGTCAACGGGAGCGACTGCTCGCTCGCCAGGGGGAACTCGAAGTGTTGGCCGGCCCCATCCACGAAGCGACGGACAAGCTGTCCAAGCTCGAAGCAGCGGTCGCCTCGCGGGCGCAGGCTCCGCGCAAGAAGATCGAGCGGCTCGAGCAGAGCCGGGATCGTCGCATCAAGAAGATCCAAGAGCAGTACGCGGCGAAGATCGCCGAGATCCAGCGGGAGATGGAAGCCGACACGGAGACGTTGACTCCGCAGGAGCGCGAGCAGGAATCGTCACTGCTGCGCGAGTACGCGGAAGCGATCGTCACGTTCAGTCGCAGCGCCTCGGCGTCGGAGCTGGCACCGTTGCTCGGTGTGAGCACCCGTGAGGCGAAGTCGCTCATCCTGCAAGCCAAGGCGGATCTCGGTGTCGCCGATGTCGCCACAGCGGCTGTACCGCCGTCCGAAGACAAGCAGACGGTGCCTGCGGCATCGTGATGCTGCGGTCATGAGCGACGATGTGGAGCCCGCGCTCGACATCGGGTTCCCGGATCTCGACGTCGAGTTCGTCACTGAGGACTCGGAGGAGCGGGCGCGGGTCCGGGTGGTGGACAACTCGTTGCGGCCGTCGAAGGCGAACATCGCGGCGTTCTGGTCGAAGGTCGTCAAGTCCCCGACGTGTTGGTACTGGATCGGCGCGGTCAGCGCGCCCGACGGGTACGGGCGGTTCAACTTCCAACGCAAGAACCGGCAACGCACGATGCTTGCGCATCGCTTCTCGGTGGAGTTGGTGTACGGGCCTCTGGCACCGGATGTGGTGTGCGAGCACAAGTGCAACGAGCCACTGTGCGTGCGCGTCGGGACGGGACACCTCGTGGAGTCCACACACAGCGAGAACGTGCGCTACGCGATCGCTCTCGGTCGGCTATCCGGTCACTCACTCCTCGACGGACAGGGACGCTCACGCTATGAGCGGTCCCTCGCGATCCGTGAAGCGTTGTGCAACGGCTATGACGAGGACGCACTTTTTCATGCCAAGACCAACCCCGGTGACTGGCAAGGCACGTTGTTCTGACCATGACCGACATGAGCGGTACGCCGCCGTTGACGTCTCCGCTCGTCGTGTCAGCGCAGTCGGTTACGGTTCGCCCGACCCGCGAAAGGATCGGTAGATGACCACACCGCCGCTGCTGACCTTGCACACCGAGCACTTCGATCGCCTGACCCCGCATCCCGGTATTTCGACTGGACACTGGCTGGTGCAGGACGCTATTGAAGCTGAGGTCATCACCTGGGACCACGCCGTCTGGGGCGAGCTGATCTTCACCGTGGGGATAGAGGACTACGAGTTCGTTGTCGGTTACAGCGTCACCGGCGAGGTGTGTCTCTCGCGGGCCGCGAAAGTGGACATCCCCCATCCGGGGAATCCGTCACTGGATCCCCTCGAGGACAACGACCGCTACCCGCCGTTGCCCGATCCGTTGCAGCAGCTGGCCGAGTTCCTGCGTCTGGTCGTCGATGAACTCAACGCGCTGCATGAGGCCAGCACTCGCATGGTCGCGGTGTGGCCGGGTAACACCGGCGTCCCGGTGCTGCCCCCACCACCACACACCGAGGCCCGGGTTCCTGGGTCGGGTGCGGGGTAGCCGAGAGATAACCATGGTGGAACGGTCACACATCGAAAAGCAGTTGTACGACGCGATCAAGCACGGCATCCGCCCGAACGAGAGCGAGCTCGAAGCGATCGTGGGCGGCGAGAGTGTTCTCCGGTCGCCGTCGCCGGCGGTCGATTTCGTGTTCCCCGACGATGCGGAGCGCGACGAGTTCTGACGGCGTGCGCGTGGTTATGCTGTGCGCTGTAGGACGTGCGCACGCGTTGGTCAGGCTCGATGCCTGATCGACGCTCCTGCGCAACGGGCGAGGCCCCCGGAACTACCGATTCCGGGGGCCTCGCCTGTGTTGTGGTGTCAGATCCAGTCGCCGCTGGGGGCGGGAAGCTCGACGCGGAACTTTTCGCGGGCGATACCGACTCCGGTGCCTGCGAGCTTGCGGATCATCGTCGGGTGCAGCCCTGCGGTGAGTGCTTTTTCGAGCAGTCCGAGCATCCGGGTGTCGCACAGCGGATGCTGGGTCGCTTCCTCTCGGGCGGCGGTGAACGCGCTTCCGGCGGCCGGTCCCTGGAAGTTCACGTAGGCGAAGAACCCGGCGACGGTCAACGCTGCCACACGCTCGCGGGTGCGCAGCTTGCTGGCGATCGCTTCCATCGTCTCGGAGGCAACGTTCGGGTCGATCACCGCCAGCCCCAAGATGGCGTCACGGGCGTGGATGTCGGTGGTGAGCAACAATCCGACTCGTGCGGCGAGAGCGGGATCGGGGGTGGTGCGGGTGCTCACCAGCTCGGCCAGCTCGCGGATGATGCTGCTCGCGAACTCCTCTCCCATCGTCTCTTTCGCGGCGCGGGCGCGTCGACGATCGGTGACGGTCACCGAGTCCTTGCGGCGGTAGCGGGCGGTGAGCTCGGAGCGGTCGCGGGCGATGGTGCGGCCGTTGAGGACGGTCGCGGCGCCCACCTCGGTGGTGGCGGGGTCGGGGATCTTGCCGGTCTCGAACAGCCCGCGCATGTCGGTCCAGGTCTCGCCGCCGCGGATGCTCGGGGTGTAGAAGCTGCCCCACACATCGGCTCCGGCACCGAGCAGCATCGCGATCACCCGCTCGGACTCGTCGAGCACCTCGTGGAAGGTGCGGTTCTCGGCGACCACGATGACGTACACACCGTCGGTGTCGTCCGAGCGGTTGATCGCGGCGGTGACGAGCGGATGGTCCACCTCGCCGAAGTCCATCCGGACGATGTGGGAGAGTCGGTTGCCCGCGAGGAAGACCAGCACGACCGACTGCGACGGTACGAAGCCCAGCATGGCTGGGATGGCAGCGATCATCTCGCCGGTGTTGTCGATCTTGATGGGCTCGGTCATGAGCCGCCTCCTGATGGTCGGGGCGGACCTGCTCGGCCCGCCTGTTCTTGGTGCCCTTCTGGCAAGGAGATGACGACCTGCACAGGGCCGCGGGAGTGCAACCTCCGGACGGAAGAATCTTTCGAGGAGCGAAGCGGGGGAAAGATTGTTCCGGGCCGTCAGGCCGCGCAGCGCCGGGGGTTGTGCGGAGCGGACCGCAGGTCAAAATCGGATGGTCAGAAGGGCACCTTCTCGGGGTTGTTGTGCAGGGCGGCGCGTCAGCGACGCTCGTTTCGGTGGACACCGAAGGTGGCCCGTGTCCGGCATCGAGGTGCCGGACACGGGCCACGGGATGGGGAGTGATGGGGGTGTACAGAGATGCTGATCGGTCGTGCGGGATTCGGTACCTGTCTGGCCTTGGCGGTGCTCGACGCATTGTTGGCGGCGTGGTTTCTTGCGGCCGGCTCACCCGGCCCAGGTCTCGGTTTGCGGCGATCGCATCACTGTTCGTCCTGGCCGCGGTTCTGCGGCGTCCGCGAGCGGCACGCACGTCCTCGTTCGCGGACTCGGATCGGTCGGCCTCTGAATCTGGTGCTGCCGCGCCACCGCTGCGCGCTGGCTTGCCTTCGAATGACCGTGTCGGGGATGGGATCGGAGCCCGCTCGGTGGCCCGTGGAGGCAGCGCGGCGGAGGTGGGCCAACAACACCGAAGTCCACCCGTCGTGATCATGGTCGGTGGTGTCCGGCGGGTGCGCTACAGTCCTGTCCAGCGAGTCCGGGGGCCGCTACTGCCCAACACTCGGTCCGAGGATCCCTCGCGGGGCCTCGGCCCGAACTCGGTAACCTGGGGGATCACCGGGTTCGAGCAGTCGCGGCCCCTTCGACGCCGTGACTCTAGCTGCGGACGGCGTAGGTGTGAGCGTCGGCGACGGTGTAGCCCTTGTCGGTGTAGATCCGGTCGTCGCGGGCTCCGAGGCGTTTGAGGGCCGTGCGTTGGGCTCGCAGATCTTGGCCCGCGGTGCTGCATCGGGCATATCCGATCAGGATTCCAACCCTGAGGCGACCACCGCACTGTTTGGGTCAGCGATACGAGATCCAAATGCAGGACGGTTAAACAGGACGGTCCAGCGACTCGATTCGGCAGGATGTGATCGAGTGCCAGGCCGTTTCGAGTGTGTTGTTTGGGGATCGCCACACAGGACACGTCCAGCACGGCACTGCGCCTTCCATCGCCATCTCCAGATAGGACCGATTGGCGGGTCATCGGATCGGATGAGTGGGAAGGGACTGTTCTTCATCACTCTCGTGGCAGTGGGATGAAGTACTGAGATAAGGCCGCTGTCTCTCGAATTCGCCAGAACGGCACAACAGACGTGCGTGGGGCGAGGCGTCCATGCCGCGATGTTGGCGGCCGCGCAGAGACAGACATCGGCATGACACCAATGGTTGTGCACGATGTGCGCCTGGGACCGGCCGACAGCAGAGACTGCAGTCGACCGGCCTGGGGCGTCATATTCGAATCGTCTAACGAGCGCGTCGGTATTCGGTGAAACGAGCCAGCGCGGCTGGGTCGTCGACTGCTTGGGGAGCGACCACGGTGGTCGGGTCCGCGCCCTGGAGGATCCGTTTGACCGGCACCTCGAGTTTCTTACCGGTGCGGGTGTGGGGTAGTGAATCAACCACGATGACATCGTCAGGCACGTGCCGGGGGCTGACGCCGTCGCGGATGGCACGTTTGATGGCCTGCCCGAAGCTGTCCGGCTCGGTTACGGGTTCGGCAGGGACGACGAACAGGGGCATCCAGTAGCCCCCGTCGTCGAGTTCGATACCGACGATCAGCGAATCGCGAACCTGCCCGAGTTGGTCGACCACATCGTAGATTTCACCGCTGCCGATGCGGACCCCTTGCCGATTCATGGTGGCGTCGGAGCGGCCGTGCACGATCACGCCACCGTGGTCTGTGACGGTGATCCAGTCCCCATGCCGCCAGATCCCAGGGTAGTGATCGAAGTAGGCGTCGATGTATCTGGCGGAGTCGGGATCGTTCCAGAAGCAGATGGGCATGGAGGGCATCGGTCGGGTGACGACCATTTCCCCGGTCTCGCCGACCACCGGTCTGCCGTCGTCGTTCCAGGACTCGAGGGCGACGCCGAGAAGCGGTCCTTGGATCTGGTCCGCATAGGTCGGTTCGGTGGGGATGCCGCCGGCGAAGGCGGAGCAGATGTCGGTGCCGCCGCTGGCCGAGGCGAGCCACACGTGCGGCAGCACGTGGTGTATCCATCGGGCGGTGCTCGGCGGTAACGGGGATCCGGTACTGCCGATGCCGCGCAGACGCAGATCCGGGGCGACCGTCGTGGGGTCGGCGTCGTGTTTCTGGGCGGCGATCAGGCTGGCGGCGCTGGTGCCGAGGTAGTCGAGGTCGAGTTGCTCGGCGAGCTGCCACAGTCGGGTGGGGTCGGGCCAGGTGGGGTTGCCGTCGTAGGTGGTGATGGTGGCCCCACACAGTAGCCCGGAGACCTGGACGTTCCACACCATCCAGCTGGGGGTGGCCAGCCACAGGAACCGTGATCCCGCGCGGAGATCGCAGTGCAGTGCCAAGAACTTGGTGTGTTCGAGGACGATGCCGCCGTGGCTGTGCACGATGCCCTTGGGTTTTCCGGTGGTGCCGGAGGAGAACAGCACCCACAGCGGGTGGCCGAACGGTACCCGGGTGAACTCGGGCTCGCGTCCGGTGGCGGTGATCTGATCGAAGCGTGGCCCCTCGGTGGTGTCGTCGAGCAGACCGAGATTGTCGATCCACACCACGGTGCGCACCGACGGCAGTGCGTCGGCGAGTGCGGTGGCTTCGGCTGTGCGGTCGTGGGTTTTGCCGGCGTAGTGGTAGCCGTCGGCGACGAGAAGGATGGCCGGTTCGAGCTGGGCGAATCGGTCGTGGGCACCGTCGGCGGAGTATTCCTGCGCGCACGAGGCCCACACCACCCCGACCGCTGCGCAGGCCAGGAGCCCGATCACGGCCTCGGCGGTGTTGGGAACGTAGGCCGCAACCCGATCACCGGGTTCGATGCCCTGCTCCCGCAGCCAGTGCGCCAGGGCCCCGACCTTCAGGCGAAGTTCGTCCCAGCTCAGTGTGGCCGGGACGCCGGACTCGGCCAGCGATACCACTGCCGCACCGGTGCCCCGTTCCCGCAGCGCGTTTGCCGCGTAGTTGGTGGTAGCGCCGGGGAACCAGTCGACGTGCGGCATCGTCGCGGACTCGTCGAGCACGCGATCGGGCTCGGTGATGTCGAGATCGAAGAACTCGTGGATCGAACGCCAGAACCCGGCAAGGTCGGTGACCGACCACTGCCATAGTTCACGGTAGTCGGCGAACCGACGGCCGTGTTCGCGCTGCAGATGGTCGCAATAGGCAGCCAGGTGGGACTCGGAAACGCGATCCGGGGAGGGCGCCCACAGGGCGTCCTCCCCGAAGGCCAGGTCAACCGGCATCGTGCGCTCCGGACATCTGCGCGGCCAGGTCCTCGGGCATGATGAACGACGGCGGCGGCGGCGGTCCCCAGTTGAACAGGCTCTTGGCGCCGTCCCACACGCCGGGCTCCCACAGCGCGTCGTCGACGATGCAGTCGATGTCGGAGTAGTACTCGGAGAAGTTGCCGGCCGGATCCTTGAGGTACCAGAAGAAGTTGGAGCCGACGTGGTGGCGGCCCAGGCCCCAGACGTGCCGGCCGGGGTCCTTCTCCAGCATCGCCGTTGCGCCGCGGCCGATCTCGTCGATGTCCTCGACCTGCCAGGAAGTGTGGTGCAGGAAGTTCACCGGTGCCTGCTGGACGAGGATGTTGTGGTGATCGGTCGAGCAGCGCATGAATGCGGCGATCGAGGGCACCACGTCGGAGATCTTCAAGCCGATACCGTCGGTGAAGAATTTTTGGGTGGCGGCCTGGTCGGTCGAGCCGATCACCAGGTGTCCGAGTTTGCGGGGACGCACCCGGTCCTCGCGCAGGATCCCCGGGGCGCGGCCGCCGGGACGATCGATGCGGCCGGGTCCGTTGTACGGGGTGGCCGGTACCGGTTCCTGGACCAGATGGTCCATGACCTGGACGACAGCTTTGAATCCGGCGATCGGTTCGATGGCTTCGACCCGCCCGTCACCGACAGTGCAGTCCAGATCGAGCTTGTTGATCTGGGCGGCGATCCGATCGATGTCGTCCTGGTCCTCGGCACCGATGGTGACCTCGAGGACCTGGCGACGGGGGGCGTGGACCAGCCGGAGCTGTTCGCCGCCGTCGACAGTGGCGAAACGGTTGTCCCCCAGCGGAGTGAGGCCGAAATCTTCATAGTAGGCCGCGGTGTCGGCGAGATTGGGGACGCCGATGGTGACCGATCCCAGGCGGTGCAGTGCCATGATGTGCTCCTGTCAGGACTCGGCCGGCGGGTAGGGAACGCCGGCGCGGCAGGTGGAGGTGATGGTGCCGATGCCCTCGACCCAGGTTTCCAGGACGTCGCCGTCACGCAGGAACACCGGGGGTTTGCGTGCCCCGCCGACACCCGAGGGGGTACCGGTGAAGATCACATCGCCCGGCAGCAGCGGCAGGATCGCCGACAGTTTCGCGACGATCCGTGCGATGGGGAAGATCAGGTCGTCGGTGCGTCCGTCCTGCATGACGCGGCCGTTGATCGAGCAGCCGATCCCGAGGTCATCGCGGTTGCCGAATTCGTCGGGGGTGACGATCCACGGTCCGGTCGGCGAGAAGCCGGGAAACGATTTGCCGAGACTGAATTGCGGGGCCGGACCGATCAGCTGGCGGGTGCGTTCGGAGATGTCCTGTCCCACGGTCAATCCGGCGACGTGGTCCCACGCCTGCGATTCCGGCACTCGATAGCTGTAGCGGCCGACCACGATGACCAGTTCGGCCTCGAAGTCCACGGTGTCGGTGGGCAGCTCGAGCACGGTATGCGCGCCGGTGATCGAGGTGGGGAACTTGGTGAACACCGCCGGTTCGGTCGGCAGGTCGAAACCGCCTTCGCGGGCGTGCTCGGCGTAGTTCAGACCGACCGCGAAGACCTGGCCCGGACGCGGGGATGGGGCGGCGAGTTTGCGCCGATCGAGGGCGAAGCCGTCGGTGACCTCGACGGTCTGCGCCCACTGTTCGAATTCGTCCCACTGGCCGTAGATGCGCTCGGGTTCGTCGGCGAACTTGTCGTTGCTGGCGTCGGAAACGTAGACGGCGCGGGTGCCGTCGGTGATCACGGCGCGGCCGTCGTAGTTGGCGAACTTCACTGCTGTGCTCCCAGATCGGTGGACAGGATGTGTGACAGGGCGTCGGTGAGGACGGCCTGCGGATCGGTCACGGCCTGCGCAGCGCGGAATCCGACGAAGCGGTCCGGACGCACCAACACCGCTCCGGTGCGGGTGATCTGACGTTTGCGCAGCCACGCGAAACGGATATCGGCGAGGTCGGCATCGTCCGCACCGACGGTGACCGCTTCGAGGGCCAGGCCGGTGCTCTGGGCGAGTTTGGTAGCGGCTTCGATCCACGCTTGTCCGTCTTCACCGGCGATCAGCACGAATTTGCCGCCGTGGGTGAGATTCTGCAGCGGAAACGTCCGACCGCGCCGTGACACGAACGCGTGCGGAACCGGGTGTCCGGGTTTGGTGCTCGGCTCGTAGAGCCGGACCGGGTCGATCGGTTCGATCACCGGGCTGCCGTCGTCGACGATCGCCGCCGACTCGTAGGTGAAGCCGTATTCGAGACCGTGATGATGAAACTCCCCGGACTGGGCTGCCAGGGCGTTGTTCACCTGATCCCGGCGTTCGGCGTAGTCGGGATGGGATTCGTCCCAGATGACCTCGAGCGAGGCCCAGTTCTCCTGCGGTGTCTTCTCCGGTGACAGGCCGAGGGCGGCGTCGAGCTGGAAACGGTCCTGGGTGCACTTGACGGAGTTGGCGATGTTGCGCAGGATGACCGGCTTGCGTTCGGCCTCGTAGGTGTCGAGCAGACCGTCCCCGGCGTGTCCGGACAGCACCTGAGCGAGCTTCCAGCACAGATTCTGCACGTCGTGGATCGCGGAGTTCAGGCCCAGGCCGCTGGTGGGCGGGTGCTTGTGGGCGGCGTCGCCGGCGACGAACACGCGTCCGGAGCGGAACCGGTCGGCGATGATGCCTTCCATGGTCCACACCGACACTGCGTGGATCTGCGCGTCGAGGTCGGGCATGCCGAGCAGGGTCTTCATGTGAGCGACGACCTTGTCGCGATCACCTGCATCGGGATCGCCGTAGGGGTAGCCGATGTGGAACACCCACTCTTCGGATTTGGTGCCCCAGTTGTCCGGGCCCATGGGGCACAGCACACCACCGGTGAAGGTGCCGCCGAACTCGGGGTTGGCCAGCCAGCGCAGCAGCACTGAATCGTCGTTGAGCACGCCGGACAGGTCCGCGCTCATGTGTACCGAGACCATGTCGAGGATCTTGCGCTCGCCTTCGAGCCTGATCCCGACAAGGTTCCCAACGGTGCGGCCCCCGTCGGCGGCGATCAGGTACTGGGAGTGGACGTGGTACTCCTCCCCGGTCGCCTTGTCGCGGATGGTGCTGCGCACTCCGCTGTCGTCCTGTTCGAGGGCGATGAGCTCGTGATTGAACCGCACTCCACCGGGGTTGAGCTTCTCGGCGTGCGCTTTGAGAACAGGCTCGAGACGAATCTGTGGCAGGTTCGTCGTCGGGCACGGGCTGGCATCGATGTACTCCGGGTCTCGATAGCCGGTGCCCCACAGGTCCAGCTTGCCGATCTCCCGGCCGGCGTTCGGGTGCGGGCCCTGCACTCCGGCGTAGAAGCCGGTGTAGGACAGGTTCTCTTGCGGCGTTCCACGGCGGTAGATCTCATCCGCGATGCCGGCCTCGGTGTAGATCTCCATCGTGCGCTGACCGAGCACGTGCGCCTTGGGCAGGATGGAGGTGGTCGGCAGAGCGCTGACCAGGAGTGATTCGACTCCGTATGTCGACAGAAGCATCGACGCCGACAGGCCGGCGCCGCCGCCGCCGACGATGAGGACCGGAACAGTGATGGTGGTGGTCATGAAGGATTCAACCTCTCGAACGCGGCGCCGCGGCGCCGGTGAGTGACATGCACCACAAGTTCTACGTCATAATTTTCAGAAACGCAAGAAAATTTCGAAATTTTGCCCTCAAGTCGTTATTTCTCGGGTGGGGAGGTAGCATCCGGACGTGGCCACCACCATCAAGCAGACCCGGACCGAGATGGTCTTCGACGCCATCCGTGACGAAGTCCTTGCCGCCCGGATCCCGCCCGGAACGAAGATGAAGCTCGCCGACTACAGCGAGCGCTTCGACGTGAGTCTGGCCGTGGTGCGCGAAGCCATGGGCCGCCTCGCCGAACAGGGCCTGCTCCAAGCCAACCCGCAACGCGGATTCAGTACCTTGCCCCTGTCGGTCGACGACCTGGTCGAGCTCACCCGCGCCCGCATCGTCATCGAGACCGCCACCCTGCGTGAATCCATCGCTCGCGGCGATCTGGCGTGGGAAGGCGCAGTCGTCGCTGCGCACCACCAGCTGGCCGCAACGCCGATGTACGACGAGGACGGCACCATCAACGACGACTTCGCGGTCGTACACCGCGCCTTCCATGTCGCACTGCTCGCCGGCAGCGGCAACAGCCACCTCGAAGGCTTCGCCTCCTCGTTGCGCGACCGGTCCGAGCTGTACCAGTACTGGTCGCACTATCTCGGCGACGGCCCCAACCGCGATGTCGCGTGCGAACACCGTCAACTCGCCGACCTCACCGTCGCCCGCGATGTAGATGCCGCCGCCGATGCGCTGACACAACACATCCAACGCACCACCGACTCACTCGTCGACTACATTCGCAGCCACGACCTCGAAGATCACTGACCACACAGTCGAGGAAACCGTCGCTGCGGAGTCAGCGAAGCCGGATGAGCAGTCTCAGGCCGCACTTTCGACACCCCATCTCCGGAAGGTTCCCCGACTCTGTCGGGGGAGCCTCGGACATTCGGGGCAACGTGTCACCGTATTACCGCTGCGAGCTGGGAAAACGCCGAATCTAGGGTGTCTTATCGACACGAAATCTGGAAAATGACACGTTCCCGCGGAACCTACCTACATGTCGAGATGCAGTGAAGATTGACAGGACACGCCGCTACAGATTGACAGGGGCTCGGTGAGACGAGAGCGCCGGTCAAGGTTTCGTTCCGGGAAACCGCAGTTCAGAAGCCTCATAAGGCTGCGGTCGGCCCAGTTAATCTGTCCCGCCCATCTCGGTAATCTTCGCTGCTGTCCTGTGCCATTCAACCTGAGGCACGAAGAGGCTGCTGACCAGCGGCGCCTCAGCATGGCAAGGCGTCGCCGCGGCGTTTCTGCCACATTGCTGAGGCACGGGGACGTCGAAGATGAAGGGTCGTCGGCGAGAACACGCAGGTAGAACCAGTGCCTGCCTCACCTTTGTGGCAGAAGCCCTGCACGTGCCTCAGGTGTGGTGGGCGATGCCTCGGATCCGATGGCACAGAACAGCTGCACATCGACAAATAGTGCAAATCGGGCGCGATTCACGGTCTGGGGATATGTCACTCCTGGTTTGTGCGGTGTCGGTGCTGCTAATTGCCATTAGCGCACCATCGAGCCCGAAACCCCTGCTGAACGCGTTTTCCTGTTCGAGAGCGTCGGTGCGGGGCGGTAGGCTCCGTGTTCGTGCCCCACGACCTGCTCACGAGCCACTCCGACGACGTGTCCGCGCCTGTCCCGACCTTGTCGGACCCGGCTGCGCCGTCCGTGCCGGCTCTTCCGGCCGAGACCCTTACGCAGGTGGCCGGGACAGCAGGGCGGTCGCGGTCGGAGTCGACCCGGCGTAACTACGCCGCGGACTGGGCCCGGTTCACCGCCTGGTGCACGCGGGAAGGGCACGCGGCGTTGCCCGCGCATCCGCTGACGGTCGCCGCCTATCTCCTGAGTGCCGCCGCCACCGTCACGGAGGCGGGGGAGCGGGCCTACTCCCCGGCCACCCTGGCACGGTGGGTCGCCGGGATCGGCTACCACCACCGCCGTGCCGGCCATCCCGCCCCCGGCAGCGACGAATTGGTCACCGCCACCCTGTCCGGGATCCGTCGCGACTACGCCGCGGCGGGGGAGCGGCCCCGGACTCCCCGGGCGCCGCTGCTCACCGCCGACATCGTCACCATCGTCGAGAAGATGCGCGCCGACAGCGACGGCTGGGCCGCGGAGGTCCTCGAACGCCGCGACAGCGCGATCCTGCTGCTCGGCTTCGCCGGCGCGTTCCGCCGCAGCGAACTCGTCGCCCTGGCTTGCAACGACGTCTCCCTGCACCGGCTCGACGGCCTGCACATCCGCCTGCGCAAGACCAAGACCGATCAGGAAGGACGGGGGAGTATCAGGGCCCTACCCTTCACGCACAGTCACACCAGTTGCCCGCCGTGTGCGTGGCTGCGGTGGGCGCAGGTCGTTGCCGCCTTCGACACCGGGGGCCGCCCCGCCGTCATCCGCCTGCTGCGCACCGCCGAACCGTTCGCGGCGCACGTGTGCCGCGGTGTACGTCCCCGCATGGTCCCGGCGGCACCACTGTTGCGGTCGATCCGCAAGAACGGCAACCTCTCCGACACCGCACTGTCGGGAGCGGCCGTGCACAAGGCCATCCGCCGCCGTGCCGAGCAGGCCGGCTACGACCCCGAGATCGTGCAACAGCTCGGTGGGCATTCGCTGCGGGCCGGGTTCGTCACCCAGGCCTTCCGCAACGGCGCCAGTGCGCATGCGATCATGCGCCAGACCGGGCACAGCACCCCCGCCATGCTCGAAACCTACGCCCGCGAACACGCCCCGCTCATCGGCAACGCCGTCACCAACCTCGGGCTCTGAGCGCCGCGATGACCAACACCAGCCGAGAGTCCACCCACCACACCGATGTTCACGATGCCGACCTCGGCCTACGCATCCCGGCCCGCTACCGGCACGACTGGGTCCTGTTCGCGGATTGGTGCGTTGCCGCCTACTACCGGTCCATCCCTGCCACCCCGGACACGCTCGCACTGTTCCTGCATGAGCACCCGGCCGCGGTCGCGACGCAGCGGCGCCGGCTGTCGGCGATCAACGCCGTCCACACCGGGCACGGCTACCCGGCTCCGGGGCGCACCGAGACGGTGCGCCGGCGCCTCGACGCCACCCGTGCTTCGCGTGTCGAGCGGCTCGGACAGCTACTGCTGCAGCGAGCGGTCGAGCTGCCCACCACCGGGTGGCCGAGCGGACTGTTCGGCCGCCGCGACGCCCTGCTGCTGGTCCTCGCCGCCACCGGCATGACCTTCACCGACCTCACCCGACTACGCCGCCGCGACCTCCAACTCGCCAGCGACACTCTCGTGGTCACGACTCGGGCCGGTGAAAGGTTTCAGCTCGCACCGGATCCCGAGACGGGGGACAGTCCTGCGGTCTCGATCTATCGCCGATGGGCGGAAATCCAGGCATTCCTCGACCTGTCCCCGGGCACGCATCTGTTGCGTCATCACCTTACCGACCCAGGCGAGATCATCGCTGACCCACTCGATGCGGAGCAGGCCCGCCAACCGTTGCTGTGTCCGGTCGACCGCTGGGGCCACCTTCCCTATGCGCAACCGATGACTCGGCAGTCGGTGTCGATGCTGGTACGGGCACACCTGTCCGGCCAGGCCCCGGTGCGTCGGGCGCTGCCTGTCCCGCCGCAGGGCACCACCGAGACACCCATCGAGCAGGAGATCGACCTCGATCCCGGCTATTACGACCGCGGTGTCACTGCCCGGCACCGTGCTCGTAAGAGTCTCGACGATCTCACCGACCTGTTCGACGACATCGAGGCGCGGGCCGAGGCCCTACTCGACGATCTCTTGGGCGTGTTGGAAAGAGGGTGAATATCCTCAGATCGGCAGGTCCGCGTCGCTATGGCGGTGCCGACACGGGGATTGTCGATGTCTGTCGACGCGGGGAACGGTCGAGAAGTGTCCGCAAGTCACAGCTGCACAGCGACTACCGAACAGGGCACTTGCCTCTGTCGATCCGCTTTTCCCAGGAGGTACCTCCGAAATCGAGGCTGGGACGCGCTGTGTCAGCATGCGCCCGACTGGGTGCATCTGCCATATCCTCCGCGGAGGCAACCCCATGCCGCCCGTTGCCCTCGCAGCGGTCCGAGCATCACAGTCGCGGCGCCGTCCCGGCGATGTCGTCGCGCTTCGATACGATGTCACGGATAAGCGCTCCGCCTCCCGGTGGTGCACCGGGTCACAAGGGGAGTACATGTCAACCGTCGCCAACCGCACCTCAAGCCTTAACGCGGCCAAGGCGGCGAAGAACGACGAATTCTACACCCAATGGGCTGACATCGAGCGTGAAATGAACGCCTACCTGGAGTACCATCCCGACGTCTTCAGGGACAAGGTCGTCCTGCTGCCATGCGACGACCCGGAGTGGAGCAACTTCGCGAAGTTCTTTGCTCTGCACTTCGTCGACTTCGGTCTGAAGAAGCTCATTTCGACCTCGTATGCGCCGGACAGCAACCCGGCCGTCTTCTCGTACGAGCCGACCCTCTTCGAACTCGACGACCCGAAGTTTGACGCGACGAAGACCCACGCCAACGGCAAGAAGTTCATCCTTGAGCGCAAGGACGTCAACAATGACGGCGTCATCAACATCGACGACCTGCAGTGGGAGTACCTGGAGGGCGACGGAGACTTCCGCAGTGCCGAGGTGACCGCTCTGCGCGACGAGGCTGACATCGTCATCACCAACCCGCCCTTCAGCCTCTTCCGCGCCTTCATTGGCTGGCTCGTCGAAGGCGGCAAGACCTTCTCGGTGATCGGCAACAGCAACGCCACCACGTACGTGGAGGTCTTCCCCCTGATCCAGCAGAACAAGCTCTGGAAGGGCGCGACGGCCAACAACACCGACATGGTCTTCGGCGTCCCTAAGGGCGCGTCGATCAAGGAGTCCGACCGTCTCAAGGCCGAACGGCTCGGCTACCCGTCGACAGACGAGCACGACTTCACGAGACTCGGCAACGCGTGCTGGTTCACCAACATCGACCACGGCCGCCGTCATGAGCCGTTGCAGCTGATGACGATGGACGACAACATCAAGTACTCCAAGCACAAGGACGTCCGCGGCGTCGGGTACCAGCGCTACTACAACTTCCCCGAGGCCATCGAGGTCCCGTGGGTCGACTCCATTCCCAGCGATTTCGACGGGGTGATGGGAGTGCCGATTACCTTCCTGGATAAGTACAACCCCGACCAGTTCGAGATCCTGGCCCACGGCGACGACATGGACGCGCTGCGCCAGCTCGGCGTGCAGACACTGGGGGCGGAGTTCGTCAAGACCTACTACGACCAAGGCGGCACCGGGGGCAATAGCGCCGGGCACCGCCGCCTGGGGTTGACCGAGCCGACCTATCACACGGCGTACAAGCGCATCCTCATCCGTCGGAAGGACGCCTCGTGAAGACCGAGCTCAAGCACTATGCCGTCGAGGAGGTCCTTGAGGGCTTTGTTTACAACGAGTATGAAGGCAAGGGCCTGTTCGGGCTCGACGGCAAGCTCGTCATCCAGCCGGAGTACCAGCGCCACTATATTTACGGTGATGGCAAGAAGGACGTGGCCGTCATCGACTCGCTGCTCAAGGGCTACCCCCTCGGCCTTATCTACTTCAACGTCGACGGTGCTAACGACAAGCTCGAGGTGCTCGACGGACAGCAGCGGATCACCAGCATCGGTCGCTTCGTCACCGGCAAGTTCGCCATCAAAGTCGGGGGCAGGGAGCAGACGTTCTCGTCGCTGCCGAAGGACCGGCAACGCATGATCATGGACACCCGGCTCGACATCTACGAATGCGCCGGCACTGAGGACGAGATCAAGGCCTGGTTCCAGACCATCAACATTGCTGGTGTCCCGCTGAACCGACAGGAGCTGCTCAACGCGATCTACTCGGGGCCCTTCATCACCAAGGCCAAGGCCGAGTACAGCAATTCGAACAACGCGCACATGCAGAAGTGGCAATCCTACATCAACGGCGACCCCAAGCGCCAGGAGATCCTCGCGGTCGTGCTGGACTGGGTGGCCTCATCGCAGGGCAAGACCATCGACTCCTACCTCGCACAGCACCGCCACGACGTCGACATCAACGAGCTCAAGGGCTACTTCAACTCTGTCATCGATTGGGTGGGCAGCGTCTTCACCCGTCCTCCGGACAAGGAGATGCGGGGACTGGAGTGGGGCCGGTTGTACGAGGAGCACCACGGCAAGTCGTACAGCACCGGGAAGATCGAGGAGCGGGTCAACGAGCTGCGGAGCGACCCGGCCGTGCGCAACGCGAAGGGCATCTACGAGTACCTCCTCGGTGGGGAGAAGCAACCGCAGCTGCTGGCGATCCGGCTGTTTGACGACAAGGACAAGCGCGTCGCCTACGAGCAGCAGACCCGGAAGGCCAAGGCCGGCGGCGTCTCCAACTGCCCGCTGTGCGCCGTCGGCGGCGACAACAACAAATCGCGGATCTACAAGCAGAACGAGATGGACGCCGACCATGTGACGGCCTGGTCCAAGGGCGGGTCCACTGACCTTTCCAACCTCACCATGCTCTGCCAAACGCATAATCGCGCCAAAGGCAACAAGTAGCTCGCGCAGGGAGTTGAGCGATGCCCACGGGAACGGATGCAGGGCTGCTGGACAGCCCCAGGCCACAATCGGTGTACAAGCACGGGATCCTGGAGCAGTACGTCATCAGGTTCGCCACCATGACGGCCAGCAAACTGAATCCGAAACGGTGCGTGCTCTTCGATGGCTTCGCCGGCCGCGGTCGGTTCGATACGGGCCAAGCGGGCTCGGCAGAGCACATGATGCTCGCGGCTCAGAAAGCGAAGACCTCTACTCAGATCGACCTGCTCCTCGTGGAGCGAGCCGCAAAGGACTACGAGTCCCTGGAAGCGGTGGCAGCCGAGTACCGCGCCCGTGGCATCCAAATCGTCAGCCACAACGACGACTGTGGGAATCACCTCGACGAGATGCTTCAGCTCTCGGCTGGAGCCAGCCTGTTCGTATTCCTCGATCCGTGTGGAGCGGCACTGCCCATGGACGCCATCAAGGATGTCCTCCGGAAACGTGGCGCATGGCCGCGAACCGAGGTCCTGCTCAACTTCAGTGCTGATCTCATCCGTCGAGCTGGAGGGCAGCTGAAGAAGGGCCAGCTTGATCTCGGCGGCGTGGCCCAGGCTGACAAGGTCTGCAGCGGTGACTGGTGGCGTGAGGTTGCTCTGCAGGCGTACGAGGCTGCGGGCGAGCTGAACTGGGAGTCGGCGGCGGAAGCCGTTGCCCACGAGTACGCGCGGCGGCTCGCTGCGGAGACGAAGTACGGTTCCGTGGTCGCGCCGGTCCGCAGGAAGGCACATCATCAGCCGGTTTACTACTTGGTCTTCCTCACCCAGGACCCGCACGGCTTCTGGGTGTTCGGCGTTGCCGCCGCCAAGGCGCGAGAGAAGTGGCTGGAGTCTCTGGGATCCGAACTGGCGTGCACCGACGACATGCTGCCCATGGAATGGGGCGACCCCGTTGCCGAGCAGATCAAGCGGGAGCATGCCGCAGCGATCGAGCAGATCACCGTCAACCTCCGGACACTGGTCGCTGACGGTCAGCCGAAGCCTGTGGTCAGGCACGTCATCGAAGTCTTCGGCGACCTATATGGCGAGGCCAAGGAGACAGCATTCACCGGGGCCTTGCGAGCGCTCGTGAAGTCAGGCGAAGTCGAGTTCGCGACCAAGGGCACGAAACCCCACCAACATGTGATCCGTAAGGGCACGAGCTAGGCGAGGGTCGCGGCCAGCTCGGGCATGTCGTCCCAAGTACGGCCGTCGAGCTCACGGCCGTTGGATTTTGGTGTCCGCCCGCCCCACTGCTTGAAGAAGAACGCCACGTCTGCCCGGACGCACTGGTCACGGAGGTCTTCGACCCACGCCGGGTCCATCGGGCGCGCCCGTGGTCCGGACTCGCCGCCAGCGATGACCCAGTCGATTCCCACCAGGTTGAGGTCAGGCAGCGCCGTGAGCAGCGGCTCGCACGACAGGAACCGAGTCGCGGCCGGGACGGCACGCAGGTGCTCGATCCGGTCGACCACGTCGAATGACTCGACCGAGACGCCCATCCACAGGTTCTCGGGCCAGTCGAGCTTCTCCGCGAGTCTCGCGGTCCGGTGGGCGCGCTTGGTGAGCACTTGATAAGTGTGCTGCGGGGTCTCGCGGATCACGTCGAAGACGTCGCGGATGAAGCCGAGCGGGACCTTCGCGTGAAAGAGGTCGCTCATCGAGTTCACAAAGACGACCTTGGGCGAGCGCCACCTGTACGGCTGTGCCAGCGACCGAGGGTGAATCGTCACACCGAAGCCGGGTCCTGACGTCCGAGGATCACCGTCATTCTGGTACTTCTCAGCACCCATCGCCTTGAGTCGCTTGGCCAGCGCGAGCGCGTAGCAGTTGTCGCAGCCAGAGGCGACCCGGTCGCACCCGGTGACGGGGTTCCAGGTGACCTCTGTCCATTCGATCGCGCTGTTCGTGGCCATACCATCACCTTCTCGCACTCGCAGCGTAATCTCCATGACCGGTACGAGCGCACTCACTACTCTAGACACACCGGTTACGTCCCAGATCGTAGATGGTGAGCAATCCGAAGCCGATCGCCCCGATCAGCCACGCCGCGCCACGGCTGGCGTGCCAGTCGCCGCTAGCCCCATCCCCTGCCCGGCATCGTCCCGCAGTACGACAGCAGGTCGCAGGGGACGGCGTAGAGGGGAACGACGTCGGCGGTGATGGCGCTCATGGACCCACTTTCCCATCGGCCACCGACAAGCAAGATGCCTCGTCTGCGAGAGGACAGGACCGCGTCAGGTGTATACGAGCAGGCCTGCGTGACTAACGAAGCACCCTGCAGCAATACCCGATACAGGTTGGTAGGCGACGCGTGCGAGCGTGCCGAAGTACACCATCCTGCAGATGAAAACCAATTAAAAGTTATAGGCGGGGCAGTCATCCAGGATTCTCGTGAACATGGCGACGAGGCCACTCAAATCAGAATTGGCTCTGGCCGTATGACAAGCCTGGTAGAGCGCCTCAGAGGCCGTGAGACTCCAATCCAACCCGAGAGATTGTTCGGCAAGCAGCTGATCGAAGAACTCGCGGGTAGTTCTGCCATTTCCCTCACGGAACGGATGAGCATAGTTGACATAGTCGTATAGGTAAGCGATTTTTTTCGGGAGTTTATCTCTAGGAACTGTGCGTAGCTGCTTCGAGTCTGCAATCTCTATGGCGACATGCTGCATCGCCTGTTGGATATTTGCGGGTGGACAGAAAGACTTTCCCCACTTCTCCATGCCGACGGTCCGGAGGGATCCAGCCCATTCGTATACATCCTGAAAAAGATGTCGGTGGATGGCCGACAGATGGGACAGGTCGTAAGAGCGAGGAGTCACCAGCCCGGGCTCTTCACGCAATTCGAGTAACCGTACCTCGCTGAGGTCGGTCTCGGCATCGTGCAGTTGCTGGAATGTAGAAGCCCCGACCCGGTTTCTCAGAACGTGAGTGCCTGGAATGAAATAACCGTCCCAGTCGCGCTCGTGGTCGCCAGTGTTCCAAGGAGCTGTGGGTGCCACCGATCGAATGCCGCCTGTACCTTCACACCAAGTTATATCGCTGACGCACTCGCTCAGAGAGTGAGTTCACATCGATCTCTCCACGTGCGTAAGCAAGTTGGTCGGCACGGGTTGCATCGGTGCTGCGAGCTCCCTCGAGCTCGGTGTTGCGCCGAATCGCGCGTATGCGCCGTACGCGTTGCGCCACCGCCTCTGCGTTCGTCATCGACCCACCTTCTACACATGAACCAGGACTGTCAATTCTACATGCAAAGCGGCAGGTGAGACGTAGGAACGTGTGATCGAAAGGTTACGTATGCTTATGCCCCACGCTGTGATGAACGACCTGTGTGGCCCTTCGGCTTGTCCAGTTTGAGCGCACCGCGGAGCGTTAGACCCGTGGGGTCGCGGGGCGTCTCGGGGGCTGACATAAGAGTCCGCTATCGGGCTGGCGGCTTCCCCTGGTGTCGACGTAGAGAGTACGACGGTCTGACTCGTAGGCCCCGAGGGGGCAGGAAGCGGTGAGCTGCGCGCAGTCCATATTCCGATTCGCCCGGCGCCCTGCACCTTGCGCTGCGCTTGCCTTCTTCGCGGCGCCAAGCAGTCACCCCGTCTTCCGGGCTCCTCGGCGACCACCTGAGATCACACCGACAACGCCGGGGACGGTGGTGCGCCGACCATTTCCGGGAAATAGCCGTGCACTGATCGCGCCAGCGGAGGGCAAATCGTTGACCGGGTACTGCGGCGACGGTGTCTTTCTGATCTCGCCGATGGTCAGGAAGTCACCGACGTCGAGGTCAGCGAAGGCGTGGATGATGTGTTGTCCGATATCGCGCCGTATCGATGCCACGGCGGTAGGCGTCGCATCCCGTCGATGGGGAACAGTCGAAGCACGATCGCGATCGGGGCGCAGGTCTCGTGCGGCGTCTGTGATGAGCGGAGACGGGTCTGTCACTCCTGCTGGGCGGGGCCACATGGTGGTGGCAGCGCGAGCGAGCATCTCGGAGCGACGTTCGATCGAGGCGGTTGTCCAGTCGGTGGGTAGAGATCGATTGAGCGTCAGCGCCGAGTGGGCGAGCAGATGCTCGCGCTTTGTGCTCCAGGCCGAATTCGACAGACTGGAGTTGAGCTTGCCGGTGATCAGCGTGAGGTTGCCGATCGTGTCGAGCAATGCGGCGCGGCGCTCTTCTTCGGCCTCGGCGGCTATCGGATCCGCCGGCAGCTTCCAGTGCTGCTGCCAGCTGCGGGGCATCAGGTGTTCGACCGACAGTTTCGAACTCGGCGGTATCGGCTCGGTCCGATCGGTCGTCAGGTGCTGTTCGAACGCCAACAGTAAGCGCTGCAACCGATCTCGTTTGAACAACCGGTACAGCGGCAGGCCTCGTAGGGACTCGTGCAGGTCACTGTCGCTCGGCCACAGTCCCGATTCCGAATCCTGGGATACCAGGAACTGTTCGATCACGTCGTCGGCGGATCGGTCCGAGGTGGACAGGCGGCGCAGGAGCTCGAGGAACAGGCGGTTGTAGTTCTTGGAGGTGAGCCGACAGATCGCGCGACGGATCACGTAGGCCTCGAGCAGTTCGAGGGCGCGTTGCCGGGCGACGCCGTCGGTGTGGGCGAACAACCACAACAGGATCGGAGTGATGGTCTGGGTGTCGGCGATCTCGAAGCGGGTGAGGATTCGTCGTTCGGTGTTGGTGCCGATGTTTCCGCTGTCGAGTTCGTCGTAGATCTGCGCGTGCCGGGCCAACTCGATCAGAAAGTCCTGGGCGCGGTCGGCATCGGAACCGAAGTAGGTACGTGCGGCGGTGAACAGCTGATGCGATTGGACTTCGCGGTGCAGCAGCACGGTGAGGAAGAACCCCACGTAGATGTCCAGCCGGGGACGTCGCAGGCGACCGAGACGCACATCGGTCTGCCATTGCGGCATCTCCAGCGGTTCCCAGTACTTCTCGTACAGCTTGTCCACCGGCCGACCGCTGTCCTGCAGGGTGCGGAACAGGGCGTTCTTGATCAGGTCGGAGGCACGAAGTGCTGTTCCGCGGGCGTTGAGGGTTTCGAAGATCACTTGGGCGTTGTCGTCGATGCCGAGGTCGATCACCACCACTTCGAGGTGTTCGAGCAGCACTTCGGCCACGCCGTCGAGGACGGTCTCGGTGTCGTCGTCATCACCGCGCGCGAGGAAGGCATCGATCTGTTCGCGGAAGAAGACGTAGGCGGCGGCGATGCGGGGTAGGGCCGGATCGTGGGTGCTGTCGCGATAGTTGCCGCGCATGACCTCGGTGTAGGTGCTGCGATCGCGGTTGGTTGGCCACAGTTTGAATTCTTCATCGGGACCGTCGACGAAGTCCGCGTCGTTCTCGAGGGTCTTGGTCAGCCGGTTGAGCCAACGGGTCTTGACGCCGAGGGCAAGGTAGGTGTCGCGAAGTGCAGCGATGAGGATTTGCAGGGTGGTCAGCCGCTGCTGTCCGTCGATGACCTCACGAACTTCCAGGCTGCCCAGGGCGCCGCGTTTTTGTTCGAGCACGATGGCACCGAGGAAGTGCGGGGCGATCTCGTCTTCTTCGCGGCGGTCGAAGGTGTCGACGACGTCTTCCCACAGTGGGGCCCACTGCTCGTCTTCGTCCCATACGTAGGGACGTTGGAACAGGGGCACGACCAAGCGCACATCGTTGCGGAACACTGTCTTCAATCGCCGCGGATGCGCCTCCACCGAACTTCCCTCCTGTGCACCATCTTTTCGTCCCTGTCATGATCACATGTCGACGCACCCAGCCGTCGGAGCGCAGGGTGGGGCACCGTGGACGCGGAATCCGGCAGCCCTCCCGCTTATCTACGGGGACGGCGACGACGACGTTGTGCGTTGGGCGTGACAAGCACACGACTCGCTGGATCACCGCGGCCGATCCCGGTTGCGTATGATCGCGGCCTCTGGCATCGTGTATGACGCCCAGGGCAGTAGCTCTGGTGAAGTGAACCCGGCAGCCTTCCGGACGGTTGGTGAGCCGGGTTTCGCGTTTCTACCGCACCGTCACGGTCTTGGTGATCAACGGGCGGACCCGATCGGGCCACTCACCGCCTTTGGCCAGGCACCACGCGACCGCATCAGGGATCCACAGCATCGGTTCCTGCTTGGCCCGAAGGTGGCGATAGGTCAGCTGCTCGCGGATCCCGTGCTTGCCGGCCGCTTCGAACAGGACCCGCCGGTCGGACTTGACGGTCGAATCGTCCTGCTCGAGAACCAGCCGAGAGACTGGCAGCTCGGCGAGGTCTTCCACCAAGGTCTCCAGGCAGCGCGGACGTCCGAGCTTGGGTGTGAGCCCGGCAGCGTGATAGACGCGTACCTGCACATCCAAGGTCACCAACGCCGAGCAGATCGCACGTCGCCGCGAATCCCGTTCGGACTTGAAGTGAATCCGCTCCTGACCTTTCATCCGCAACCCCGCCAGGGTCCGGCGGGCGTGCTTGAGCGCCGACGGGTCCGCGACCGCAGCGACAACCATGATGCCGCGGACGGTGTTCTCGTCGATGAAGGCCTGCACGGGTATCGAGCCTAGAGAGGACGCAACCGTGCCCGGACAGAAGGTCGGCCCCGCCGTCGACTCGGGTTCATTGGTCCAGGAATGCCCGAGCGCTGCCTGCTCTCTACCCGCACCCCACCGAATGAGGCATGACGAGATTCGGAGCACCGAGGAAACCCGTGCACGCGTCGGGATGTACCCACGGGCCTAATCTGCCAACGTCGACCGAGCCCAAATGCGCCTGCAGGCACCGTTGCCCACCGGGTCGTTGCTGTGGGCAGAAGCCAGGGAGCGTTGTGCGGTGGTCAGCGAGCCTCACAGTCACGACAGCGGACTACTGCCGGTCGCTCCAGGACTGCCCCGGCGTTGGTGCCGAGCTGTTCACCGTTGCCGAGCCGTTCCCACGCCCGAGGTACGTCACGGATCTCACCCCACTCGGACAGATCACTCTCGTCGTTGTGCGGACAGCCGGGTAGATGCGCAGTTCGGCTGGGACTGACCAGAATCCGCGAAGGATCGACTGCGGTCTTTCTGCCCGCGACCACGCGGGTGTGTTCGCACTGGCCGACCACCAGGTCGCATCGGGGGCATCGTTGATCACTCACATCCGGGACATCGAACCGACCGATGGAGACGTTTCGGTGTCGGCCGTGTCCGGGTCGTACCTGATGCCCACGATCGCATGCGCGCAGATGGTGAACACCCAGCTTCTCGAGCTTCTCACGTGGGCGTGTGCCGCCGACCTCACCGGAACCGCCCCGGTCCTGTAACGGGCCGGTGCGACGGGACCGACAGAGCAGACAGAAAACTCCCAGAGAACGGATCACCGATGACCCAGCTCTCCTATGCTCGCCGACTCGCTGTGGTGGTGATCCTGGCTCTGCTCGGTCTTGTGCTGACCGGCTGCGATCCGCAGGACGAGACGGACACGGCCACCGGCGACGTGATCGTCGACGTGCAGGGCATGACCCTCGGCGATGCCAAGGATGCTCTGGAACCGATCGGACTCGAGGTTGAGACGAGTGACATCACCGGCGAGGACCGGTCGGTGTTCATCGAACAGAACTGGATCGTGGCCTTGCAGGATCCTGCCGCCGGTGAACCGGTCGGCGACCACACCACCATTACCTTGACCATCGGCAAGGAAGGCGAAACGGCGCCGGCCCCCACGCCCGGTGTGGAACCGTCGACGGTGGTGGTCCCCGAGGTGCTCGGCATGGCACTTCCCGACGCGAAGAACCGGATCGAAGATGCGGGTCTGGATGTCGAGGTGCACGACGACACCGGGGAGGATCGTTCGGTGCTGTGGGAGAGCAACTGGTCGGTCACCAGCCAGAGCCTGGCTGCCGGTGAGCACGCTCAGCCCGGGCAGGTCATCACGTTGGGGGTGCTCAAGGACGGAGAACACACGAGCAGCACCGACGAGGACGTCTCTGCTGCTCCGTCGCCTCCGGCTCCCCCCTCGGAGATCGAGGAACAGATCGCTCGGATGGACCCCGAAACCCAGACCATGATCAACGACGCCACCTATCTCGGCACTCTCGAACTGGGCGGGATCGACTACGGAGACGAGGGCACCGCGATAGCGGCAGCGCACACTCTCTGCGGTGATCTGCAGGCCGGCACGGATCCTTTCGCGATCCGGTACGCGATGATCAAAAGCAGCATGGACCGCGGTGTTGCGGTCAGCGGCGACGAAGCACAGTGGATCCTCGAAGCTGCGGCGGTGGCGTACTGCCCCGACTACGTCGATGCGGTCGTCAACAGCGGGACTCCCCGATGACAGGCTCCCTGGTCGCATTATTCGAGCAGTGGCCTTCGCCGCCGTTACCGCAGTCGCTCTGCCCTTGGAGGGCATGCGCCGCTGTTGCGGCCGGTTCCTCAGGGTTACTCCAGTGCCATCTCCGGACAATAGACGTCGATGATCGCCTCGAGCGTCGTACCGGGAAAGGCGAGGTTGCCGTGCACGATCATGACCTCGATCGCCTCGGCAGGGGTCGCACCGTCGCGGAGGGCGCTGCAGGTCGCCGACGCGATCTCGTGAAGTAAGGCCGGATCGACGTTCTGGTACTCGGCGCCGATGCCCGCCTCGTCGAGTTTGCGCAGCAAGGAGCCCACCTCGGCCGTGCCCGTCCCCTCATCCGGCTCGTCCGGTTCCGAGGCTGAACACGCCACCAGTGTGAGGACCAGGCATCCGGCGCCGATGATCCTTCGTACCGTCGCCATAGTCGAAATCCTCCCCTGGATAGGACACCATCAGCCGTCGACGCTCCTCGGTGTCCGGACCGATAGCACGCGCGCCGGAACCGGTGATTGCGTCCAGTCTGCCGCGTGAGCAGCCCACTCGAACGCAATGTGTCGATTTGACGCTGTCCGTTCGAAAGATCGGTTGATGCGGTGCCGGGTTCAGGTGATAGCCCAGGTCAGCAGGTCGAGTAGACGCACATCGGTCAGGGTGGCGATCCGGCGGACCTGCTCGCTCTCGGACTGCGCCAAACAGCGGCGGAACAGCGGGAGGGCACCGCTGTCGAGGTTGGTGCACACGTCGTCGCGGATGGCCGCCCAGAACATCGCACGCTTGGCGCGGTGGGGGTAGCGGGCCGCGGCGGCACGCGCATGATGCCGGTAGAACGCCATGACTTTCGAGTCGAGGATGGGGAACAATCCGGGGCGTTTGAGGTGGAGCACCTTGCTGATCTTGGCGACCCCCACCTGCCGGGGCGCGGCGGTGCGGAAATGGTCGTAGAGAGCTTCGGCACGGTCGTAGAGTTCGCCGCTGATGTTCGGGTCGGCGTCGACCAGTTGTGCGCCGATCGGCACCGCCGCCCACGGGGCGTCGACGGCGGTGCGGATGAACCAGTCGCGTTGGGCGTGGCTGATGCGGGATCGTACTTTGTGGGTGCGGGCGATCTCGTCGGCGGTGATCGCCGCGGCGGGTCCGGGTCCGGGCAGGTCGTAGCGGGCCACGGTCACTGCCGGATAGCCGTAGGCCTTGGCGACCGCGGTGTCGATGTCGATGCTGCGGCCGGCGATCACCAACACCGTGGCCGCGGCCTCGCCGCCGGTGTGGTTCATGGCTTCTGCTGCCCGGCCGCGCCCGGGTCGGTGTCGTCGTTGCTACTTCCCGGATCGGTGCGTGGAGTCGCAGCGGACGTGTCTGCGGTCGTCGCAGTAGAAATTTCCGTCGGGTCCGGCCGGCTCGAGGTGCGGATGGCGCGAGCGAGTGCTCGCAGGTCTTGGAGCGATCGGATTCCGTCCGGAACGATGTCATCACCGGGTGGCCGTCCACCTCGATAGCAGGCGCGGAAATCCTCGGTGCCGGTCTCGCTCATCGCGTCGTTGAGGTCTTGCGCTGCGGCGATGTACTCGGCGCGATCCTGTTCGGTGAGCGAGCCGAGGTAGCTGTCCAATGTCTCGATCTGCACCTGGGCGTGGGTGTGCGCTGCCGCATCGGCCTTCGTCTGCGTAGGTGTGCCGCTCCGGTGCGATTCGGTGGTCGGCGCGTCAACTGTGGTCGATCGTGTGCGGAATCAGCCCGCGTAGTGCGGTGAACATCGTTCCCCTCGGTGCGTTTTCGTTGGCTTCTCATCATGCACGCCACCTGACAACTCGACCACGCACCGGATCGGACGGGATGCGATCACACTGCCCCGGGCGCAGGTAGGTAGACGAACCGAGGCCGTCTACGACGTCGCGGCCCTGGTCGACGATGAGTGCGTGCCTGACCGCAGAACCCATCCCCGCCGCAAGGGGTACGGCGGGGATGACCGGATCGAAGTATGCCAGGTCGACCCCGTCGGACCTGGAGGTCCGCAGCTGCGGCAGCCGGGCGGTACAGGGACCCCGGCTGGGGGGGTTCACGGGCCGGGCGGGGGCGTGCGCAGGTCCTGGAGTTCGGCGCGCAGTTCGGCAACACGTTCGCGGGCGGCTTCGGCTTGCGCGTGTGCGGCGGCGGCGTCGGCGCGGGCGGTTTCGGCGCGGTCGCGTTCGGCTGCCGCCGCGGTGCGGGCGGCGGTGAGTTCGGCGTCGAGGCGCCGGGTGTGTTCGGCTGCGGTGGCCGCCGCGGCGTCTTTCTCGGCGATCGCTCGGGTCAGCCGCTCGCGGTGCTCGTCGAGTTGCCCGGTGAGCGCGGCGATTCGGTGCTCGAGGCCGGCGATCTGCTCTCGGTGGGTCGAGGCGGCCTGATCGAGCTGCTGTTGCCAGCGGTCGTGGGCTGCGGCGTGGTCGGCCCGGGCTGCGGTGAGCTGGGCGATGTGGTTCTTGACAGCTTCTTCGCCATGTGAGGCGAAGATTTCGCAGAGAGCCTGAGTGCGGCTTTCCTTGTCGGGCATGGTGTTCCCCTCGCGGACATCGTCGGTCGTGCTCGGTCCGTGCTGGTTCGTGGCGGTCGGTGCCGTCACTGCCCGACGGTGCGCTTCTTGCGGCGCCGGACCTTCTCGACGTCGGGGAAGGGCTGACCGTTGTTGTAGGTGTGCTCGAGTCGGTGGGTGTAGTCGGCGATGGCTGCCTCGATGAAGGAGTTGAGCGAGCCGTGAGCGCCGGGATAGACACCGCGCAGGCGCTTTTGCGCGTTGGTGGCGGCGTCGATGACCGTTTCGGCAAGGGTGAAGGTGCGACGACTCACGGTGGGCGGCAGGGCGTGGGCGGGTGCGGCCGACGTCGGCGTGGAGTCCGCGTCAGTGCGCGGGCCGGGGAGGTTTTCGTCGTCCACATCCGCCCCGCTGAACATGCCGTCGATCTCCGTCACAGACTCTCGTCTCTTTCGTCGTAGATGGTGTTGTGGTGAGCGCCGCCGATCATGACGGTTCGGTACGACCGGCGTCGGCGCTGGTGTCCACGGTGGCTCTGGTGCGGAGATTTTATAGGCGAGGTGGTCTCACAGAGCGTCGTCGCCGAAGGGTGGCGGCGATCGCGACAGGGCGCGGTCGCCGTCGGGACTGGGACTGCTGCTCACGGAGCGTTTCCGTCCGTGCGGCGGTGCTGTGCGGCCCGAAGGGCGCGCACGAGTGCGGCTGCGGTGATGGCAACACAGGTAGGTTGCCATTCGATCCAGTTATTCCCGATAATTTTGTATTCCGTTCTATGCGGTATTTTGCCTGTCGGTCGAGTTCTGGACCGGTGGTGTGGCCGGCACGTGTCGTCACTCGCCGAGGCGGGTGTCTTCTCTGGTCTCGGTGTCGAGGCGGCTGAGGATGCTGTCGTCGACTGCGGCGGCGAGGGCGGCGGTGTATTCGTACTCGTCGATGCGGTCGAGGGCGCCGGAGATGTGTTCGGCGGGGGCGGTGATGCCGATGCAGGGGCGGGCGTCGATCAGCAGGTTCAGGAAGGGAGCGGGGTCGTGGTGGGCGGTGGCGCGGATGAGTCGGCGTAGTGCTGCGGCACCGGCGATGACGGCGTCGACTTCGGTGGCAGCCGTGCCGGTGGTGGCGACGGTGTGGTCGAGGTGCGGATCGCAGGTGACGGTCCAGGTGTGCATGTCGTGGTCTCTCCTGACCGGAAGGGGGACGGGGAAGTGATAGTGCTTGAGGTCAGTGTGTCCGGTTCCGGCGAGCGGATCGGGGCGCAGACGGGCAGGTGGCCCGGTTCTGTGGAGAACCGGGCCACCTGTGGATAACTATTCAGTTGTGTCCGTGCAGCGCGAGGGCTTTCTCGTCGGCGGGGAGCAGCACGGATCGGGCGACTTGGACAGTGCGGGCTAGTTCCGCCATGAAAGCCTTGTGTCCGGCCTTGTCGAAGAAGCGGAAGGTCAAGGGTCCGGCTTCCACATCGACCCAGTGCACGTGGCGGCGACGCTCGGGGGAGAACGCACCGCCGGGGACGACGCTGGTCTGGGGAGCCTGTGACCAGTTCACCGTGACCAGGTGCTCGTCGGAGGCGAACCGGTCGGGGCTGAGCATGAAGTGCTCGGGTAGTGCCATCAAGTAGCCGCCGCTGCGCGGACGGCGCAGCGCAGTGATCAGGGCGCGGGCTACGGCCGGGTCGGTGAAGACCATGCGCACGGCGCCGAAGGTGACGAACACTGCGGCGCTGGCGGTCAGCGCGCTGGTCACGTCCACGCGGACCTGCTGGTGTTCTCCGGCGATCATGATGGTGCTGCGGGTGGTCAGGCTCGGAAAGATGCTCGGTTTCTGCGACGTCATGGGTGCGCTCCCTGCGCTCGAAGTGAGAACCACCGGCCGAGGCCGGCTGTTCTTGTGCCCTTCTGGCAAGGAGATGACGACCGGCGTCAGGGCCGCGGGAGTGCAATTCCTGGGACGAAAAGTTTCGGAGGAGCGCAGCGGGGGAGGAAGTTTTCGGGCCGTCAGGCCGCGCAGCGCCCAGGGGTTGCGCGGAGCGGACCGCCGGTCACAATCGGATGGCCAGAAGGGCACACCAGGAGTTCGTGTCCCGGGCGCAGCGCAGCGGAGCTCGATTCGGTGGACACCGAAGGTGGCCCTGAGACGGGGAGTAGAGGTGGACTGCCTGTCGCTGCCGGTACGGAGCCCTATCCGGCGCTCGGCGTGCCAGACGAGAGGAGAGCCATTTCGACGATTCTCGTCGAGAGTGCGCAGCACTCACCGAAAGAGGTCGGGTCCGGCTTCTCGGGTCGGTCCGGTGTCCGTGTGAGCAGCGGATGTCGAAGGGTTCTCGCCTCGGTCTTTGCTGTCGAGCATCTGCTCGACCGAGCGAGGATGGCCGAGGAGAGCGGCGGCAGTGTCGGTGGCCACCGATGCCGGAGCATTAGAGGCAGGATCTTTCTTGGCCGAGGTCGCGGTGGGGTCGGCAAGACTGCTCAGCCAGTTCCGCGCTCGATCGAGGGAGAGGTCCTTGTTCTCGGTGTAGGTCGGTGGCCACTCGATTCCGCTGTCGATGCGGGCGCGGATGTCGGCGGCTCGCACGAGTTGTTCTGCGACCAGGGCGGCGACGAATTCGTAGTCTTTCTCGCGTCCGGCGATCGTTTTCGACACGCACAGATCCACTGGGTCCAGGCACAATCCGGTTCGGCCGTAGAGGGTGGAGGTGTCGTCGTCGACGATGAAGTGGACGAGGCGGTGTTCCCAGTGTCGGGGTAGGACTACGACGTCTTTGTGGATGCCTTCGACGTAGAAGCCGAAGGACATGTGGAAAGGGGAGCCTTCGCCGAGTCGGGCATCGAGGAGCAGCAGCTTGTCTTCGACGGCAGGTGGATCGGTGATCCCGCTCAGGGGCAGGATGTCAACTTCTCGCGAGAGGAAGGCGGCCGGGGGCAGGGCGGTGGTGTCGAAGCTGCCGAGAATCGATTGGGAACCGAGCACGATCACGCGGGGTTCGTCGAGGTTGGCGCACGCGGCCTTGATCGCCCGTCCGAGTTCGTCCCGGTTCACCGCTGCGCAGTAGCTTTGAGTCTGGTGCTGAATTCGGTGAGGACGCGGCGACGTTCGTCATCGCTGAGCAGAACCGACAGGGGGGACAGGTTGCGCATTTCCCGGCTGGTGTCGTCGTCCGTCTCGACGATCCGGCGGATGTCGTCGATGTCGTTGGTGCGGACGATCATGTCCCATCGGTCCAGGTAGCGCTCCATCAGTGGGCTCCGGTTCACCTGACGGCGGATCGTTTGCAGGCTGCGGCGCACCGGTTCGGTGTCGACCGACAGACCGGTGGTGATGATCTTGTCGAGCACGGCGGACTGCACGAGCTGCTGACGCACAGTCTTCGGTGTGACCACGCTCATCTGTCCACCTCCTCGGCTCGAACCATCTGCGCCCTCTGCACGGATCGCTCTCATGATAGTGCGTGTATGCAGCAGTTTCACCCTGTTGTTGCTCGCTGCAACACTTCCGGGTGGTGCTCGGTGATGCACGGCGGGCCAGCGATGACGGTCCGCTTTCCTCTGCAGAACCCTGACCGGCAGGCGCGGGGGTGTGGATGCGCCATGTCGTAGGTGATGAGTGTCGGTGGTGATGCTGCCGGCACCGCCAACCGCCAGTTACGTATCCGTCTAGAAGTCGAGGTCGAGGGTGGGTCGGCTGCGGGGTGGGTCCACGGGTGGAGTCACGGGGTCCGGCGTGGAGGTGTTGGCGGTGAAGTCGTGAACAGAGCGTGGGTGCGCGGACATGGCGGCGGTGATAGCGCGCAGATCGACACCGTGGTCGATGGCCGGACCGGCGGGAACAGGATCGGCCACCTCGGTGATCGCCATGTCCAGCACGTCGCGCATCAGGCCGGTGTCGCCGTTCTGCATGTACTCGAAACGTCCCCACACGAACTGCTCACGCAGGTCTCCGACCAGGGGGTTCTGCTTCAGCTCGGTCTTGCTGACGGCTTGGAAGCGATCGGTGTCGAGCCCGTAACCGGCTTCGGCGGACAGTTGCCGGAAAAAGGCGAATTGAGTACGGGTGTTGCCCTCACGAAATGGATGGACGAAGTTTATCCGCAGCCACACTGTGGTCAGTTCGCCGATGAAGTCGCTGCGGGCAAGTCCGCGCAGATTGTCTTTAACAGCGATGCGGTCGAGAACGACTTTAGCGGCCTGAGGGACTTCGCGGGCCTTGAAATATTTGTGTGGAATTTCGGTGACGCGGTTTTGCCCGTTGCGGATGGCGGCGACGTCCGGCCCCCACTTGACCATCGGCCAGTCCTGCGGGGCAGTGCGTAGTTGCCCGGCCCAAGGGTAGACGTCCTGAAACAGGTGGTAGTGAGTGCGCTGGAAGTGATCCAGGTCGTAGCGGCCCGGGAGGGGTCGTTCGGTCAGTTCCCGCATTCGCTGGTAAGACGCGATGCCTTCGGCGCGGTGCACGGTCTGGGCGTCCGGGATGCCGTGCGGCCACCGGTCTGATTGCAGGACCAGGTTCTTCATCACGGCGCGGCTTATGTCGGGCATCTCGTCCGGGGTCCATTCGATCGTGTCGGGAATGAAGTAGTCCAGCCACTCTTGTGAATATCGCGGGGTCATTTCAGTCGATCTCGTAGCCGGCTTCGCGGGCGAGTATTTTGCTGATCTCTTCGAAGGTCTTGGTTCCCCGGATCAGATCGACCAACAGTTCCTTGTCGCCGTCGCTCATCTGGCGACCTTCGATCGCCATGATCGGTTCCATGTCGGCAATATCTGCGCGGGCTTCAGCTTCGGTGATGTGCGGGTCCACGGTGCCTTCCCTGGGGTGTGCGGTGATGGGGCAGGACCGGGATCGGTCCCGCCCCATCTGTGGTGTCGAGTGTGACGGTCGTGGTCAGACGGCGCGACCGTCGTCGTAGCCGCCCTCGTAACCGGCCTCGTACTGCCGCATCGGGTCGGTGTACTGCGGGCGCTCCGGCCCGGTGCGCGGATCGACGGGGCGTAGCGGTCGAATGTCACTGGCCGCCCTCAGTCCCTCTTCGAGGGTCTCGTCGAGCACATAGGTGCCCTCGGTGGCTGTCACCGCGTCGGTCGGTTCCACCACGGCATCGATCGGTTGGATAACCGCCTCGGTCGGCTCGACGACAGCATCGACTTCCTCCAAGACTCTCCGAGCGGTCACTTCGTCAACCACGGTAGCCGTGGTGACGTCGAGGCGGTCGCGGCGTTCGATGCCGGCCCGGTGGATGGCTTCGCGGCTGATGTTCTGCTCGGCGGCGAACTTCTCGACCGCCCGTGCAGCGATACCGAATGCTTCGCTGCGGGTGTTCACGGCGTCACGTTCGACGTTGCCGCCCCCGTCCCAGACTTCGAGGTGCCATTGCCGATCGTCCCAGCGCACTCGCGCCCCGGGCCGGCCGCTGCCCGAGTCGAAGCCGTACTCCCAGATCGCTTCGGTGTCGTCGAGAGCCACCCACGGATCGGCCTTGCGGTTCTGTTCGCGCATCTCGGCGCCACCCCGCCAGGATTGCCGGGCTGCGGCCATGCGCTCGGGCACCGAGGCGATGAGCTCGGCCTTGCTCATGTTCCGGTGTTCGGCCCACGCATCGGTCGGGTTCAGATCCAGAGTCCACTGCGGGTACTGCCCGTCCACAGCCCGTCGCTGCTGGTCTTCGCGGACTCGGCGCAACGCCTCGGGAGAGTTCTCGCGGGCGTTGACTTCGAGCCGCAGTTCCTCGGCCCGCAGCTTCGCGGCCTCGAGTTCGGCCGTGTCGGTGAAGTCGAGTTCCGGCTCGGCCTCGGTCTCGGCGAGTCGGCGACGGTTGTGTTCGATCCGCGACTCGATGGTGGTGATGTGCCGGTCGGCTCGATCGGCGATCTTGCGGATGGTGGACAGCATTCCCTGGGCGCCGGTGGAGCGTTCGAGGACGTTGAAGAACCGATCCCGCTCGTACCAGGCGGTTTCCTCACCGACGGTGACGGAGAACTGGCCGAGGGTCTGGCTGTAGCCCAGGCTCAGCGGCACCCCGCCGATGACACCGAAGACCTGCTCGTCACTGCTGCGGGTCACCTCGTCTTTGAGCCGGATCAACGACCCTCGCAGGGCATCGGCCAGCTCCGCCGTCTGCGAATCAGGGATCGTGGCGTCGGGGAACGCCCACGTGCGCTGGGCTCGGTCTTCAATGCCGCTCCAGGCTGCGAGCTTGCCGGCGACCTCACGGACCTCGGGCAGCCGCTTCTCGTCGGCGGTGATCGACCGGCTCAGTGCCCGGATCGCAGCATTGCGGGCCGCATTGGCATTGAGCACCGCATCGCGACGGGCTTGAAGTTCGGCGACCTTCTGGTCGGCTTCGACCTGCTCGACGAACACCGGATCACCTGTGGCCGCGGCCTTGCTCTGCGCCCACGAGACGGTCAGATCCCCGCCGAGATCCTCCATCGTGGGCGGCACATCGGCCTTGCGGATCATCGCCACGAAGTTCGATTTGCGAGCCACGTACTGGTACATCATCGCGTCGTAGGAGCGGCGGGCGACCATGTTGACCACGTTGACGGTCTCGTGGACGTTGCCCTGGCGGATGATGCGGCCGAGGCGTTGTTCCATGTCCGCGGCCGTCCACGCCGGGTCGAGGTTGATCATCTGCTTGAGTGCCCGTTGGACGTTCAGGCCGGTGCCGCCCTTCTTGGTGGAGGTGAGCAGCACCCGGATCCGCCCGTCGGCGCAGGCTTGCACCAGGCGGGCCTTGGCCTTGGGGTTGTCGTAGTCGTGCATGAAGACGACTTGCTCGGGTTTCATCCCTCGGGCCACCAGGGCGTCGCGCAGCTCGGTGTAGAGATTGCGTGCCTTGGGGCCGGCACCGGCCTTGGGGGTGCCGCGGTCGCAGAACACCAGCTGGAACACCCCGGTCATCTCGGGGCCGTACTTGTCGGCCGGGATGTGCAGGTCGGCGTGGTCGCGGTGGACCTGCCAGATCAGGTCGGCGGCGTGCTCGACCCGGCTGTGCTGCGGGTCCGGTGCGCCCAGGTTCGCCAATGACGGATACATCGTCAGATTCCGCCCGTCGGTGGCGATCTTGAGGCTGTTGTCCAGGTCCATCCGATCGCCCTGGATCTGGGACATGCGCACATCGAGGTCGGCCATCGCGTCGATCGCGTCCTGGCCCATGTCGAACTCCACGATCTTTGGGGCTCCGCCGTCAAGGACGGGCAGGCGCACCGGGATCCGATCGGAGGTCACCACGTCCCGGAACTGGTCGAGCATCGCCACCAGCTGCGGGACGTTGGCGTATTCGGCCATGCGGGTTTTCATCTGGATGCGGGTGGCGGTGGTGTTCATCTCCGGCACCGACACCGGCTTGGCGAAGGTGCCCGCCCAGTTGTCGATCCGTCCCAGGCCGGCCTCGTGCAGCAGGTCCGGGCGCAGGTACTTGGTCATCACCCAGATTTCCGACAGCGAATTGCTGATCGGAGTGCCGGTGGCGAACGCGATCGCCTTGGCCGGCGCGTGCGCCATCCCCTGCTCGGCGCCCAGGGCGCGGGCCTTCTCCCGCAGATACTTGGCCTTCATCTCCAGGTCGGTGGCCCGCTGCGAGCCGTTGGTGACCGCCAGATCGGCACTGTTGGACGGGCGGGTGAGGTTCTTGTAGTCGTGCGCCTCGTCGATGAACAAAAAGTCGGCCCCGGACTGTTCGAAGGTCAAGCCTTCGTCGGTGGCCTTGGCCGCGATGATCTTCTCGACCCTGGCCTCGGCGTTTTTGATCGCCTGCTCGATCTGCTTGACCGTGAACTCCGCACCTTGGCTGTTGGCGGCGTCGAGGGCCTCGCGCAGCTCCCCGAGTTCACCTTCGAGATACTCGATCTGCGCTTCGCGGCGCATGGCGATGCGACTGAACACCGACTGCGGCACGATCACCAGGTCCCAGTCCCCGACAGCGGTCTGCCCGACGAAGCGTTGCCGGTCATCGCGCCCGTCCAGGTCGGCGGCGACGAGAATGTTCGCGTTCGGATAGGCATCGCGGGCCTCGACCGACCACTGCCCGAGCAGGTGATTGGGCACCACGATCCACGGCTGGCGGATCTGCCCGAGCCGTTTGGCTTCCATGCACGAGGCGGTGATCGTCAAGGTCTTGCCGGCCCCGACCACGTGATCGAGCAGGATCGTCTCGTCGTGCAGGAACCGTGTCACCGCAGCGGCCTGGTAGTCGTACGGCGTGTACTTCGGGTTCATGCCGGGAAACGCCTTGCCGGTCGCGTCGTGGACCGGCTTGACGTAGGAGTTGTAGCGCTCGTTGAAGATGCGGGCCAAGCGCACATAGCGGTCGCCGTCCTCCCACAGCCATTTTTCGAACCGCTCCTGTAAGGCTGCGGCCGAGACTTGCGCCTGCTCGGTGAGCTTGACGTTGAACCGCGGCTTCGGGGAGCGTTCGAGCTCGTCGCCGGTCTTGTTGACCTGGACCGGCTTGTTGTTGGCAAGCAGCTCGACCATCTTCACGCCCGGCAGCCGGGCACTGCCGTACTTGTCCGGGTAGCCACCGGAGAATTCGTGGCGGCTGCGCTGATCGGTGGTGATCTGCCAGTTTCCGCTGACCTGATCGTGTTCGACGGTCAGCCGGTCCGGGCGCAGCCCGAACTCGTCGACCAAGAACGCGCGATAGTCCTCGATCGGCACCCAGGTCGCGCCGATGCGCACCCCGATCTCGGCGGGATCCACATCCGGCGGCACAACCTCCGTCAGCGCCTCCACCAGCGGCGCGTAGCGAGGATCGTCGCCGGCTGTGATCGTCGCCCGCGCCAGCTTGTCTCGCACCTGCCCGGACAGAGCCACGGTGGCCAATTCCCACCGGTCGGCGTCGTGCAGGGACGGATAGATCTTCCCCTGCGCCTGCGCGAGCGCGTCCTCGACGGACACCTTCAGCAGCTCGGCGACTCGCTGCGGCAAGATGTGCCCGAGCTCGTCGAAGCTGATCGCCAGCGCTTCGTCGACATCGGCGGCGCTGGCGGCCTTGTCCTTGAACGGGGTGGTGTCCTCGGTGAAGATCGCCGTCTTGGTCGCCACCGCGTCGCTGCCGTCGAACTTCGACTGGAAGTTCTCGATGGCCAGCACCATGCCCAGGCGTGGATCCCGGGCGATCGCGCCTTGCAGATGCGCGGAATAGCGGCGCGGTTGCGGCTGCTCGGACGCCTTCTCGTACAGCTCCTCGTACACCTCGTCGGGGATCGACCCCGTGTAGGGGCCGGCCTCCTTCGGATCCAGCCCGTCGGCGAGGGCCTCCTCGCGACCGGCCTTGATCCGCCACTCGGCGATCGCCTTGTCCAACCGGGCGGCGATCTTGTCTTCCGACAGCGGGGTCGGTTCGGTGAGCTTGAAGCGATTCAGCGGCCCCCATGTGGCCACGTAGCGGTCGTAGAGGCCCCCCAGTCGGGCGCGGATGACGTCACGGTCGGCGACGGTGGCAGTGCGCGAGCGGCTGGCCTCGGCCAGCTCCATCACCGTCTCACCCAGAGCGACGATGACCTTCCACTGCTCGGCCAGGTCCTTGCCGCGGCAGGTCACCTCGGCCCAACCGCGACCGAGGGTGAACTGCTCGAAGCGATCCTCGGCCTCGTTGAAGCGCAGCGCACCGGGCAGCACCTCGTTGGAATCGAGGTCGGCGCCGGTGCGCAACCCCGGCGTGCGGAACGCTTCGACCTGAGCCGGAGCGGGGGCCGGGGCAGTGAACCCGAGTCCGCGACCGAGGGCCTGGTCGATGATCGGGTCGAGCTGCTCGCGCAGCTGCGTCGCCAGCGACTTTGCGGTGGTGGGGACAACGCGCAGCGACGACCCGGCGTACATGCCGCCCCCCACCGTCAGGGTGCCCAGCACCCGCTGCGGGTACTTCTTGAAGTACGGGTTGATCCACGTATGGGCGGCTTCGCCGGTCGTGGCGTCGACCGCCTCGACCTGGACGGCGGGCTGTGCCCATTCGAGAGTGTCCTCGGTGGGGGTGGCACCGTCGTCGCGGCGGCGGAACACCAGCACGTCGGTCACCACGTCGGTGCCGGCCTGCCGGTCGAACGCCCCGGTGGGCAGGCGCACCGCCCCGATCAGATCCCCCTTGGCAACGATCGCAGCGCGTTCCTCGGCGCGGCGGGCATCGGAGGTGAACATCGAGGTGACCACCGCGACGTAGCCACCCGGAGCGGTCAACGCCAGCGATTTGGCGATGAAGTGGTTGTGGATCGACAGACCGTCCGCGTTGTGGATCGGGTCGACGGGCGCAAACCTGCCGAACGGGACGTTGCCGATCGCCCCGGTGAAGATGTTCTCGGGGGCGAAGTTGCGCTCGAAGCCGTGGTTGCGGATCTGCTGCGAGGGATACAGGTAGTGCGCGATCTTCGCGCTGATCGGCTCGATCTCGACGCCGACCATGCGCACCGACTCCGGTGCGGTGCCGACGAAATGGCCGGCCCCGCAGCCCGGCTCGAGCACCACGGCACCGTCGGGCAACCCCGCCCGCACCACCGCCCGCCACAGCTCCGCCACCACCGCAGGATCGGTGTAGTGCGCGTTCAGGGTGGTCTGACGGGCCTGGGCGAAGCCCTTGTCTCCGAGCAAGTCCAGTAGTTCGGCGTGCTCGTCGCCCCACTGCGCGAGGATCTTCGCCCGGTTGTCGAAGACCTCCGGGATCGCGCCCCAGCCGGACCACTGCGCCAGCACCGCCTGCTCGTCGGCGGTGGCCGGTCGCTGCTGCTGGTCGAGGTGTTGCACCAGGCGCAGAGCGGCGATGTTCGCCCGTGCCCGGGCCTTCGCCCCGGACGGGACGAGCACCTCGGTTCCGAGGGCGAAGTCCTGCACCGCCACGGCCGGAGCAGCAGGACGGGCCACCGTGGTCTCGGCGGCCTCGGGGACCGCTGTGCCCTGATCGGCCTCGGCGTCGGTGTCAGTGCGTGTCGACGTTGCACCGGTCTCGGGCGGCGCCGTCTCGGCCGTGGCCGTGGGGTCGATCTCGGGAGTGATGGCCGCGGCCGCGGCGGCGCTTTCGCGTGGTGGCTGGTCAGGGGCGGGCTGCGGTTCGATGCCGGCAGCGGCGGCGTACTGGGCGGCGGTGTCGCGGGAGACCCACACGTCCGCGCCGGATTCCTTGCGGACCTTGACCAGAGACCGACTGCGGTCGCGCCAGAGGGGACTCGACAGCGGCTCGCCGTACTCGGTGTCGGGAACGACCAGCTCGGCGGTGTCCACCGCCGGGGCGGGTTGTGCCGCTTCGTCTGTCGAGGTGGTAGCGACCAGCTCGGTGGTCGTCTCCACGTCCGGTGTCGCGCCGGTGGTCGGACTGATGTGGCCGACCATCAGGCGGTCGGTGAGCACCCATGAGGTCGCGGGCGTGTCGAGGTCAGGGGCGGTGCCGGTCGAGGCCGACGGCTCGGTGGGCGCCGGGTCGACCTCTTCGAAGATCACCGCGCCTGCCTCGTCGATCGCAGGCGCTACGACTCGGGGGGCCGGGGGTTCGGCCTCCTCACTGACCTGTGGTTCGGCCGCGGCCTCGGCGGCGTCCACGCCGGCTTGGGTCTGGGCCGCTGTCGCGGTGTCGGCGTCGAGCTGGCCACCGGCGTGCTCGGTGGCGAGCACGATGCGGGCCTCGGCGATCGCATCACGCAGGGTCAGCTCGGGCCGGGGCTGATCATCGACGTAGGTGATGCGTTCGGTGCTGTTGCGCGCCCACGAGAAGCGAAGGGTGATGTGCCGACCGTCCGGGTCCCCGATGACCACATCGCCGGCCCCGGCAAAAGTCAGATCGGCCGGGGTGAGGCTGTAGAGGTCGTCCCCGGCTGCCCGAAGGTCGCGCAGAACCTTCGGGTCCACATCGTGTTGGAGGGTCCAGGACAGGTCGATGCCGTAGCGGTCGAGCACGGCGGTCTCGGCCGGGAAGTCGCTGCGCAACTGGTCGATGATGCCGCGCCGCACATCCTTGATCAGTGCGTGGTCGGCAACCGCGGAACCGGATTGGCTGTAGCGCCACAGCAGGTCCGCACCGGCGGCAGCGTGGTAGAACTCGTTGTTGCGGGCGTAGGCGATCGCCCTGGTCAGCACGGTGGCGCGGGCCTGGGCATAGGGCCGGTAGGCACGCTCGATCCACTCCGGGAGCGCGAGGTTGCGGGCCTCGAGCAGCGCACCTATTGCCACCCGGGCGTTGCGGCCGCAGGTCACGGAGCCGCTCTCGCCGCCGAGGGTGTAGTCCCAGCCCCGAATCGGAAAGTAGGTGACCCTGCTGTTCGGGCGGTCCTTCAACGTCAGGGCGCAGTAGGCCGCCCCGTCCCGGAACTGGGCGGACAGCTCCGACGGGTCGGGTGCAGGCAGGTTCGGGATGATGTTCCCGCGCATCTCCGCAGCGAGACGCTCGGTGGGAATATCCGCGGTGGCGGCGATCAGATCGGGGCGCTCTTCGGCCATCACCTCGAAGGCGGTCTCGATACCGATCTCGATGATCGGGGTGCGCGAGTACATCGGCAGCCCGACCCACGATCCGAGCAGCGGGTCCCGTCGGGCGTGCATGGTCATCCACGCCGTCCACTGCGCGGCGGTGCCTTGATCCCAGATCAGCTCGGGACCGTGCACACGCTCCCATTCGGCGTAGGCCCGCTCGTACAGCTCGTCCGGCAACCGGTGCTCGAGCAGAACCTTCGCTGCCGCCTGGCGCAGCGGGGGCGCCTCGCGGGCGGCCTCGGCGATCAGGCTCTTGACCTCGGAACGGGTCACGGCCGGCAGGTAGTCCGGGCGCCGGCCCTCGACCTGGACGATCAGCCGAGGATCGACGGCGACCTCGACGATCAAAGCCTGCCGTTCGTCGGCGGTGGCCTCGCGACGTGCCTGCTCGACACCGGCGAACCACTGGCTGCGGATCTCATCGCGACCCGTGCGGCTGCGCACCTTGCCGATCGCGGCGGCGACCTGCGGATCGGTGTCCGGCTGTGGCAGCGTCAGCGGATCGGCAGGGTCGTAGGCGGCGCGGCCTCGTGCCCACCACTGATCGACCTCGACCGTGGCGGCCTGGTCGATCCCGTCCTGGATCGCCTCGACCTGCTCGTTGCGCTTCTCGGCGGTAGCGGGTTCGGCCGGCTCCTGGCTGTCGAGCACGGTCTGGGTGGTGTCGAGGAAGTCCTCGGCGACAGCACGGTCCTCGCTGGCGCGGGCGTCGACGATCGCGTCGACGGTTTCCGCGGTGACCGGGTGCTGCAGCGGCTCGCCGGTGTGGGCCTGCCAGTACGCCCCGGCAGCCCGGTGCCCGAGCTCGCCCCAGCGTTTCGGGTCGGACAGGATCGCCCGGCACACCAGGAACTGCTCGTCGGTCAGCACGTCGCGGTCGGCCATCAAGTCCGCGAGGGCAACCTGGGCCTTGACCGTGAAATGCCCGTCGGCCCACGACAGGAACTGCGCTGTGGTGTTGACCTGCGGGTTGGCGGCAGCGTCGGCCTCGGTGTCCGGTTCGGCGAGGCGTTCGAGCAACTGGCGCTCGACCTCGGCCAGAGGGTCGATCCGCGGTCGCGGTTGCTGAGGCTGCTCCGCCTGCGGTTCTTCGTCCTGGGATGCCTCGGCAGCGGGTGGGGTAGGTGGTGTGGCCGGCTCGGCCGGTGTCGCGGCCGGGATGAACATCGGCCCTGCGGGACGGTCGGTGAACTGGGCGTTCGGCAGGTTGCCGGCCAGCATCGCCGCGATCAGATCGTGCGCTTGACCTTTGGTGATGCCGTCGTCGAGGACGAACGGCACGTTCGTCTCCACAGCCAGACGCTCGATGGTGCGCAGTTGCCGCTCGGTCGCGGGATGCTCCCGCCAGGCCGGCAGCGCGGCTACGACCTCGCGCACCGTCTGCTTGGGGACGGCCTCCGGGTCTATGCCCAGGGCGTGCAGCTCGGTGCGCAGCCGGTTCTCCTGCGCCCGCAGCTCACGCCAGCGTCCACGCAGACGGTCGAGCCGTTCGGTCAGCGTGGTGACGCGCTGACTGTTGGTCTCGATGCCACGGTCGAGTCCACGTTCCTGGGCGGTTGCGAGGGCGTTCTTGGCCTTGGTGAGCAGATCACCGAGCTTCTCCCCCTGTGTTTCCAGTTCGACGAGCTGGTCACGGGCCTGCGCCCACTGCGCCTGGATCAGAACGGCAGATCCGGGTCCTCCGGTGGGTTGCGTCGCATCTCGTCCTCGATCAGCGCCGTCAGCTCGTCGGCCAGCCGGTCGCGGGAGGTCATCGGCACCGGCTGGTTGTCCTCGATCCGCTGTGCGATCAGGGACTTCGCCAACGTTCGGAACCATCCCGGCCTGTCCAGCCACACTCGTTCGACCACGCGAACTGCCGTCGGGTTCGGCTTCACGTTCCGTGTCCGCCAGCGATCCGGGTCCTGTGCTGTCCGGGCTGCTTCCCAGTCCTTGTCGAGTTCCTGCTCGGCCCACCCCTCGAACTGCTCCCAGTCCTTCCGGACCTCGGGGGTCACCTGCGGATACAGTTCGTTCTCCAGCACCATCTCCCGTGCTGCCCGCCATGCCGTTTCCTTGGCCTGCACCGCGTCCTGGTAAGTCCCGTCCGGGGCGGTCGGGTTCGCCTGCTCGAACTGTTCGGCCGCGTCCTCGGCCAGCTGTTGCAGACGCAGAGCCTCCCGGTCGATCCGCTCCCGCTCGGTCGCCGGATCGACGCCCAGCCACTCGACGAGAATCCGCCTGGTCTCGGCTGCGAGCGTCAGGTCGATCCCCTCGACCTGTGCCGTGAATTCCTCGCTCTGTGCCACTGCCCTGTCCTCCCTGATCCTCGGAACCGAATGCACCCGGCTGGGCGTTTTCGTCTGCCACGCGACCTCCTCGACTGCCCCCGACTCTGGGCGTAGTTCCCTCCCACGCGGAGGGTTTCACGAGGTAAATATTACTATAGTTATAACCCAAAAACCACGTTTAAACTGGCCTTTTACCGATTTCTAAGATGCCGTTCACTACGGCAGTCGGGTGGCGCGAGAAGTAGCCACCGTGGTCGCCAGAACGAACAGCGCCGGCAAAATCATCAGTCCCCCGAATCCTGCGAGTACCGCTCGCCCGGTGCTGCCGTAGCGGCGATACGAGCGCGTTGCGCACACGATCACGCTCACCGTGGCCAGCAGGTTGAACAGCATCAGAACCACAACAAAGCTCATGCCGCATCCCCTTCGTCAGCTTGTGTTAGGCACCGGGGCGGCCTACAGGTCGAACAGCGAGAACTGACTCTTCGCGGCCTCGGCATCGGTGTCGCGTTCGTAGCGCTGCGCCAGCAGTCGGGCAGCTTCCGGCGTGCAGCCGAGTTCCTGCCCGATCGCGTGCCAATCGGCACCGTCGGCGTTCATCTCCCATGCGGTGCGCAGTAGGTCGTCGTCCATGCCGCATCCCCTTGTCTCAACCGGCGCTGCCTGTACATTTTGCAATATTGCTAATTGGACCACAAGGACAGTCGTAGCTCATAGGCTCGGCGATAGTTCTGTAGCGAACTCCTCCACGCGAGCCGTTCCCACCGAACAGGATCGGGACCTTGTCCCCGTAACAAGTGGACCGCCGACCTCGACACAACCCTCGAACAACTCCATCGCAGATCGGAACGAACCCATATGACTCACCCCGCCGGCTGGCATCCCGACCCAGGAAACCCGAATCTGGAGCGGTACTGGGATGGCCAGCAGTGGACGGATCAGACACGCCCCCACAGTCAGTTCGCGGCGTCCGAAGGCGCTGGCCAGGCAACGAAAAAGGCTCGGAAGTGGCCTTGGGTCGTCGGGGGTGTGATCGGTGTCTTCGTGCTCATGGGGATCATCGGCAACATCGTGGGACCGCAGGAAGAAGAATCAACCGCTGGCGCTTCGTCGACAACGACAACGGCGGCACCTGTCACCACGACGACCCAGCCCACCACCACGACAAGGACACCAAGCTCGACAACGGCTCCCAGCTTTACAATATCAACCACCACGCCCGTGCCGGCCGTACCAGTGAAGGCCGAGTTCTCCGATCCGCGGTGCGCCCCGGCCGATCCGGCGATGGTCGAATGGATCGCCGCCGGGCTCTCGGACTCGTCCCTCGCCTTGGAGAACGCGGTCGTGATCGAGGACGACGGGTTGTTGTTCATCGGCGCCTCAACTGTGCGTCCGGACGGCAAGTTCGAGAACCGCTCGGATGTGTGGATCGTCCAGGACTCGATGCCGTTCGCATCGACTGGCGGAGCCCGCAACACCACAGAGTGGACGAAAGCGAGTGACGCACTCGGGATCTCGCCTGGGGATGAGCGTGTGCAGGCCGCGGATGCGTGCGTGATTGAACTGACGCGCGGCTGATCTATGTGAAACCGGATGAGGGCGGAAGCTCCCCAACGCGGGGGCGCTCCGCCCTCATCCGTCAGGGGCTTTCCTACGATCGTCTGTGTGGAACCCGTTGAGGTGCAGTTGCGCGAGCTTCCCTTCGACAAGAGTCACCCCGACCGTGCGACCGTTGCACGGTGGTGGGATGGCCTTGAGGAGCGAGAAGCGCTGATGGGGATTCCATGGACGTTCGACGAGACATTCAGGCAACTGAAGGACCACGCAGACTTCCCGAGTCCGGGCCAGTACGCATGGGGTGCGTATGACACCGACGCCAACCTCGCGGGCTACCTGATCGGGCAGGTGGCAAGGGGCGGCCCGAAGGAAATGTCATTCGACTACCAAGTGAACCCCCACCGCCAAGGGAAGGGAATCGGTCCGGCGATACTTCGAGAGATGCTCCAAGCCTCGGATTTCGTCCAGTTCGAGACCTTTTCGTGCAGGGTCTTTCCGCACAACACCCGGAGCGTGCGCGCAATAGAAAAGAGTGGGTTTGTCCTGCGAGAAGGATCTGACAGGGACTTCATATGCACTCGCCGCCCGTCTTGATACTGCACCGGCCACGTTCCTCCGACGAGTGGCGAGTCAAGCAATTCGGTCTCAGAACAGATCGTGATACTAAAGTCCTCGTGACTCCTACGAAGAAGATCGATGAACAGACTCGCCGTGAGATTGCAGAGCTCCTGACCGAGTGGGGCTGGAGTGGCGGGACAGACGAGCTTTCCTTTCTCGGCAGCTTGTACGACCTTGAGTCCCTCCCGAGCCATGACTACCGCTTCCGTACAGCGCACAGGGACATCAAGCAGCACCTTGATTTCAATGACTTTGAGGACAGGGGCTGGGTATTTACCGACCCCCGTTTCGAGTTCCTTACTGGCACAGATGAGGTTGTGCTTCGATTCGTCGCCCGCAGGCTTCACCCCCATGTCTGCCGGGAATCCCACAAAGAAGCACTGCTCCCCGTGTTGAATCAGCTCCTTGCTCCCTGCGGATACGAGCTCTTCGAGCAGGACAGCCCCACCGGCGTGACAAAGTTCAGCTACCGCAGCACCACGAACTACCACCCTCCGCAGCCTCCGTCGATGATTGCTTCCAGCGCGACGCTCGGTGATCCGGAGTCACTGCGGCTCCATCTCAAGCGGATCGAACAGTCGATCACTACCGATCCCAGCCAAGCGATCGGTTCGAGTAAGGAACTCGTCGAGGATGTGTGTGCGCAGATCCTCAACGCTCGGGGAGCCATAGTTGGTTCTTCCGACAATCTGGGGCAGAAGTTCAAAGCGGTGGTTAACGCGCTGGACCTGGATAAATCAGCAGTACCCGGAGATGTCAAGGCCAGCGAAGCCGCAACAAAGATCATCCGACAGCTGGCGGGAGCGGTTCATTCCCTCGGCGAGCTTCGCAATACCGCAGGGACCGGACACGGGTCGGGGAGGGTTCCGTCGGCTACACCGCGGGAAGCACGACTCGCGTTCAACTCTGCGGTCACCATCTGCGAGTACCTGTTTGGCTTGTGGGAGGAAGTCCAACCCTAAGCCCTGCTGCGACGCTGAAGTACGCAGCCTGCACGGTCCCGGCGGACCTGTTCGGTAGACACGTCGGGCAGCGGCCGACTGCCAGTCAGCGCAGGCGTGGGCCTCGGGATCGACCAGCGCGCCACGGTGGTCGGGTGCCATCGACCGCCCTTTTTCGATCGGACACCGGCATTGTTGAAGCGGCGGGCCATCTCGCACACCCCGACAGCTTCGGCGTGCCAAGCCACGCATCTGCTCCAAGACCACCGCCTCGTCGGAGTGTTCGGCAAGCCCGTGCTCAACCGCCTGCTGACCTTAGGCGGCGCCGGTGGCATAGCCGCCTCGCTCGGCCTTGGCGCGCCGGCCGGATTTTAGGCACCTGACGATGAGGCCACGCTCAAGGTGAGCGGCCCGCCCACGGCCTGACGGACGAACGTGCGCATCAAGTCGTCATTCTCGTCGGCGAGGTGCTCGCCGCGGTCGGCGGTGAGGCCCTCGCCACTGTAGGCCCAGATCACCGACAGGATGGCTTCTGGCTGGATGAGCTCATGGGCCAGTCGGTCGGGGTTGGGGGTGACGATGCGGTCGATTTCGCCGCTGGCGAGCATCTGCAAGGCCTCGTGAGCCCTGAGCCCTGGACGCTCGTCAATTGCAGGCGGCGTTGGGGCTGGCCGGACCGAAGGATAGCGATCAAGCGTAGTCCCCTGCCGGTCGCGTTTACGCTGGATCCCCATGGAGATCCGGATCGTGGAGCCATCGGGCGAGCGCTTTCCGTGAGCGGGACTAAATAGGATCAGTCAACAGTAACCGCCGACCAGCAGGAACTCGACGTTACCTAAAGTAGGCGGCCGAGATCCATCGACAGACGAATCAAGCGCTGATGCGGCGGAAAGAGGTGACAACGTAATGGCTTACTGCGGCATCTGCTCGCCCTTCATCCCATCAACAGTGCCGTCGAGGACTTTCCAGCGCAACCCTCGGCCACCGAACTGGAAATTCTCACCCACTTGGGTTCGAACAGACCCCCTAAGCCAAAGGTCCCAACTCGGATGAATCGAATTTAGGTGTTGCTATGTATACCTCGATTGTCCCATACTTAGTCCAGCCAACCCTAGGACCATGCCATGGACCTCGATGTTTTGAACGTGAATCAGGTTTCGGGACACAGCGTAATTGACGCTGATCTTGGTATCGGTGGCCGCCGCCTAATGGTCTTGTCTGGGATCGCAATACCATTCTGGAGCGTCGATTCAGACGAATTGCACCAAACCGACTGTCGTGTGAATCTTCGCGTTCAGGCAGGCAACGTGGAGTCAGCGACTATACATGTTGGGCTAGCTAGCATTAGAAACGACGATTCTTCCTGGGTTTTCGCGTCGGATGTCGCGCGATGGGAGGTCAACGCCGCAGGTGAACTCATCCTGATCGTGCATCTCGCCCTGCTTGGTGAACCATCGTCCCTTTATAGGTTTTCTTATCAGGTGGTGCTAACAACGCGAGTGGTTACGACAGAGATATCCGGCAAAATTCGATGGAAGCCTGGTGTTTTTACTCCGCCGGGATCTGCTTTGACCGCGTCGGCGATTGGCCCGTTGTTGAGGGTTACGCTAAACGAACGAACCGTCACCAAGTTTGCCGGTTCTTCGACAACCTTCGCTTATGAGAATGAGACCCTCAAACCGATAGGAGCCGGCGAGATAGTCAACGTCCGCCTTACCGATGGGGAATACCTGGCAGACTACCGAATTTCTGGCTGCCCAAAGGGAATCGAACTTAAGGTGACGGTAGAGCCGGTTGGATTTCCTCCCGGCGTGAAATATGTCACCTTTCCAGAGCAAAATGGTGGGGACGTAGTGAACCTCAGTGTCGCCAACCCATCACGAACCAACGTGGACTTCCGCGTGGACGTCTATAGGGGACCAAAATGAGTGGCGATCCGTTCGGAGGGCTAGATCCTGGCCTTGCGACGTACGAATTTCTTACCTATAAGTACCCACGGTTCGCCAGTCAACCGGTCATCCGCATTCCAATCGCCGGCCCCCCTCCCTACAACACACTGGCTGTCGTCCGAGTTCAACTTGGGGCGGGTTTTAGCTGGGCGACGGGCAAAATTAAACGCAATACGTCAACGTATGCTACCAATCTCATTATAAAAGATTACGATCCCGAACGACATCCCGAACAACGCTCAATTGTTCATTCTACTGCTGGTGGATTTCATAGTATCCAAATAGTGGAAGGCGAAGGCCCGCACATCGGAGATTGGAATACGGAATGGCTTTACGCAATCGATAATTTCCATCTTGAGTCTTCCGTGACCAGCGATGGGCGTTGGTGCTTGACCGCCGATACGGCGGGCATGGTGGACGGCAGGATCTCCGGCGCTACATTAGAAGCCACGAGTTGGGTCATGTTCTGGGAGCCTCCATCCACACAAAAGGCAAAAGTCGTTCTCGGACAGCTTGGACAGCTGGGACAGCTGGGAAGAAAAGTTTTTAACAAGGACTTGCTTGAGAAGCTCAAACGGTTCCAACGACCAACGCAATAGTTTCCAATAGTGAGTGTTCAAGCTGCTCATCAAATATGTAAACGCATATATTTATACGGAAAAAGAGAGCACTCGGATAAAGAGGATCATTCCCGACGAAGCGCTACCCGAAGGAAGGGTTGCCAGCAGACTTTGAAGCTGACCGGACTGGACGACAGCCACTGACCTAGCCTTCCTGCCGGTCTCGTTCACGGTTAATTTGCACATACACCCCTGATCGGCTGAGGCCGAAGCGTTCCTGCAGCTGGGCGACCGTCTCGCTGCTGGACATGTACAGATCGTAGAGCTGGCGCCGTTGTTCAGCGGTGAGTTTCGGCTGTCCGCCCGGGTATCGTCCTGCGGCCTTGGCTCGTTCGCGTGGTCCGGTCAGTCGCAGCTTGTAGATGCCTGCCTCGAAGTCGGGAAAGACGCGGGTGAACAATTCGAATGCGGTTCGGCCAGCCTGTGTTTCGGGATCGTAGACGGTTCCGCCGACACGCAGGCGCGCTTTCCGATCGCAGATCACGGCGGTGACCGCGCCGAGTTCGGCCGCGGAACGGGCGAGCCGTTCGAGCCCGGTGATGACTACAGTGTCGCCAGACGTCAGCTCCTTGAGCAGCGCATCACGGTTGGGCAGTCGGTGCCGGGTGCCTCGCAACCCGGCGTCGAAGTGGACGCGCTCCGGTCGTACCCCGAGGGTGACGAGCTGCCTACGCTGCTCGTCCTGGTCCTCTGCATCACCAACTCGGGCGTATCCGATCACTCCTCCACTGTAGTTCACTCAACAATGTCGCTAACAAGACTCCCCGAGGTGTAATCCCAGGTAGAGGGAAATACTCACTTCACGAGTCCCGCAGTCTCGGTGCTGCTTCGCGGAAGTAATCAGCAGTCATCTCGGGTGGCAAGCCGGCGCGTTTTGGTCGGCGCGGCAGCACAGTTCTTACATCTTGCTCCCCGGTCGAGACTTCTGGCCTTTCGTCCCCATTGCGCAGCGGACAGGTATGTGCGCTAGGAGGGAAGATTCTCAGCCGCGATCTGAAGCTCGTTTACGGTGGTGTTTGCGGTCGCCGCAGCAAGGACCGCTCCGGCTAGGCGCCGGTACAGATCATCGATCGCCATCGGCCTGGGCTGCGAACTGCTGCGTACGCAGAGTCTCGGCGAGCCGACATACTCGGTCGAGGGTTTCCTCGACGAGATGCAGTGCAATGGCTCGGTCCATGAGGGCAGCCCGGCTGTGGGCGAAGGCAATTTGCCGTCGCCCATTCCTGCCGCGCGTATGAGTCGAGGCCAGTGTGGGCAGACACCTCGGAAGTCGCGCAAGGAAGTTGCAGCAGCTCATGGGTGATTGCGGCGAAGTCGTGCAACCCCCTGTGCAGAGCGAAAACCGAGCGGTGCCCACTACCGGACCCGACAGGACGTTAGGACATGGGGGAGTCCGACCCCGTTCTGAGGCCTCAAACCGCTGCTTAGGCAGCTTGCAGGCTTGTTGTCTCAGTCAGCAAGTCGACAATTATCATTCGTGCTGAGCGATAGTCTGCACGGCCCTTCGATGTTGTCGGGAATCGTCCGTACCTCATACGTGCGCTTGCCTCAATTGGGAGAGTGAGGTTGCTGGGTGTGGTGGCAGGGACGCCCCGTTTCTTACCGCGTCGAGTCCTCCATTCGAGTTCCTCAAGCCACCAACGATGTAGCTCCCGATCCACCAAGTGACGGTATACCTTGCGGGCCGTAGCCCCTCGCACTCCAAGGGTCGATGCCACGTCGTCCATGCGGTTCTCAATCGAGGAAGCCGGAAGAGGTGGTAAGAGTCGCCACTTTCGCAGTGTGTGGAGAGTCTTCGCGACTGTCTTCGTGGTGTAGCCCGTAAGCTCCGAGACCAAGGTTGAAAGAGATTTTCTGCCGCGAGCGGAACTAATGGTTTTCCAGAATCTTTGCACTGTCCAGTGGATACGAGCTGCTACCGCACCGAGACCTGAATAATTCAACCAGACGTCGTGAGTGTGGTGGGCGAGCAAGGCTGACGAGAGGCTAGGAGTAGAGGCGGGGGCGGGTTCCCCTTGTGTTGCAGTAGAAGCGAGAAGATTAAGTTTCCAGGTGGCTGAACGGGTACCGACTCCTGGACGTACGCGCGTAACCCAGCCTTCTGCAGCCAGCACGCGGAGTCGACGCGAGACTGTGGACGCGTCGATACCGGCTGCCTCGGACAGTCTGCGCACGTCGATATCCAGTGTGCGCGTGCGTGCCGTACGAGCGAGAACGATCAGCGCGTGGAGGATGCGTTCGTCGCTTGCCCCGCCGGGACGTGCCCAGCGGGTGGGATCTGCTGTCACTGCAGCTTCGATCTGGTCGAGCTCATCGTCGATCGATTCGTGCTGATCGAGCACTACAGGGGTGAACTGGGCGGCTGTCTCAACAGCACGTCGCCATTGCCGAGCAGTATCGTCTCGGCCTCGGTCCCGATCGTCACGTAGGCGGATGAGCCCGGGAGCTGATGCGAGCACTGCTTCGACGTCGGAAAGGGTCTGGCCGGCTGTAGCCATGCCGAGCAGGATGCTGTGGGCGAGCGCTGATCTATCGCTCCCCGGTGGGGGATCGGTGGCGAGCAATGACTGAGTGCGGACTGTCAGGTGTCGTCGGGGTCGGTCCAGACGAGGCCCGGCCGAGTCTTCGATGATTCGGACAGCGCGGCGGTGCTTGTGTTCGGGTGGGTGAGCATGTGGGTGTCGTGCCAGGAGCCACTGCACCACGTCCAAGGGTGCCCCTACGGTCATGCGCGCCAACGCGTCGTCCAGAGCTGGGCCACGTAGGTGGGGGAGTGAGCGGCCCCCGTGGCGGTGAGGGGAGCCAGGTGGTCGCACTGCCCCCGTTGCTGGGTTGTTGAGTGCAGTCGGATCCAGGCTCGGATAGTGCTGGCGCAGGGCGTGGGCGAGTTGCCGCACTGGATCTGCGGCTGCGCCCTGGTGTGCTAGTCGTAGCCATACATGCTGTCCGCCCGAGGGGCCTGATGTGGTGCGTAGATGGGGGACACCTAGCTGGTCGAGAACAGAACAAAGTCGGTCAGCATCGGTAGTAGCTACGTCCGGCCCATGGCGACTGCTGTCGAAGTCGAAGGCCAATAGTCGGAAGCGACCCTGCCCGTCAGCAAGATGTATTGCCCAAGGGACGGCCGGCGCTGAGGCAGGAATTGAGGATGTAGCCAGGTAGTTGTGTGTCTTTTGCGGATCAAGGCGCAGGCGAGATCGCGGTGACCATGTACGAGTACACACCTCGAAGAGGTGTTGTACGAGACGCAGATCACTTGTTTGCGGCGTTTGGGGGGGACAGCATTTGGTGACTGTCCTGAAATCGCTCGCGACACGCGGTGATTTGATTGAACCTTTTTCAGGGTGTGGGTTACCCTGAGACCACTCAGGCAAGAGTGTCCCTTCGGGGAGGTAGAGGAACGAGAAGTTGGCGCTTCTCCTCTACGTGACTTATTTCGAAGCCCCTGGCCGGCACGCCGGGGGTTTCGTTTTTGTATGGGCCGATCTACTCGATCAGGCGCTGCGTTGGATCTGGGTGCCCTCCTCTTCCTGTGCCTCTGCGGCAGTCAGGTCAGCAACTGTCGTTCCCATCGCGTCCGCAACGATTTCCATCAGCAACGTGTTGGCGTTGAGCCCTCGGCGTTCCGCTTCGGCGTGCAGGAACCGGCGCACGCTGGGGTGCACGCGGAGATTCATCTGCACGGGCGTGTAGGGCAGCGCTGGGCGCCCCACTCGGCGGCGACGGACACATTCGGACATGCCGCAGATCATGTCAGCTTGTCTTGTTTTGTCACTCCAGACACGCCGCACTTGCGGAAATTTTCTGCTACCTATGTGAAATCCCTGTCGGGACGACGACGCTCTGGGACAAGGTCGGCGACATGAGACGTTGCGGAGGTTCACCTGAGCGTCCGTCCTTAATACCAGGTGACGTCTCACGACGCTCACATAACACGCGGATCGGGCACAACTAGCGTCGCCTCACCGGCTCTCCTCGCGGAGGGAGACTGCCACAACGTCGGCAGGAGTTCGTGGGTTTCTCCGCGTATTCGCAGGTCAACGCAGTGCCGATAACCTTCGTTATGTTAACTAGCAGGTTGGCCATCGCATGTGGTGCGAATACGACCACCTGTCTTCACCGCGGATGAAGGCGCCGCGGCGGCTCGTCCGATTGCGCGACCTGTCGGCACGAACCAGCGATCCGCGGTCATCGTTCTGTCAGTCCGGACGCGCGTCGATCGACTCGGATGCCTGATCCACCTCGGCAATGACCGACACCTGGAAGCGACGACAGGACCATCCCAGGCGGCGGTATGACGACCAAGAACGCGGCACACGACCGCAGACGTCGTGGCCATGTCGGAGACGGTCGCTTCCGTGCCGTAGAGCAGCTTCCTCGACGTGATTTTGATGGATAATCTGGGTTATCCATGATTAACCGTCACGAGTTGCGCGGCACGCGAACCCGTGACGTCCACATGGCGGGACGCGACAGCCTCTCCGTGTCGACCGACTCACGCAGGCGCTGAGCTGCGGGTTCCCCACCCGTCTGCCGCGCTCCGCCTCCTCGCCGAATCCGGATGTCACATGCTCGCACGAGGGCATATCACCCGGTCAGTGGATCCTCCCCACCCTTCTGACCTGGCGACCTTGACCCGCATTCGCATTATGTGCGAATATTTCGCGCACAATGCGAGGGGGTTTCCATGGGTCGTTCGGATCGCCGTGGACCTGGGGATGCGTCGCTGCACCTTGCCGACGGTGTGGCACTGCTCCGACCCGAAGAGCAGGTCTTTCAGGCCATGCTCGACGGATGGCGAAACCAGCAACTCAGTCGCAATCTGGGCTTCGGTACCGTCAACGCACGAGAGGCGATCGTCCGCCGCTTTCACGCCTTTGCAGGCAGTGAGCCGTGGGAATGGTCCGCTGCCGATGTCGACGAATTCTTCATGCAGCGTCGGGCGATCCACGGCTTGGCGCAGAGCACACTTTTGGGCTATCAACTGGCACTGCGGGCGTTCTTGGCGTATCTCGTCGATCCTGCATATGGATGGTCCGAAGCATGCGAGGAACGATTCGGAACTCACCCCACCCAGGTCTGCCACGAATGGAACACCGCCCGCCACACCCAGGACGCGATCGCTCGACCGAAGAAACGAGCCCTGACCTGGGAGGAAGTTCAGGACCTTTTCGACCACGCCGACAATCGTGTCGAACGCATCCTGACCCAAGGAAGGAAAGGAGCCATCCCAGCGTTTCGGGACGCGGTGCTGCTCAAGGTGGCGTACGCCTGGGGACTTCGCAGAAACGAACTTCGTATGCTCGACACGATCGACTTCGGATTCAATCCGAAAGCTCCCTCGTTCGGCCGATACGGCGTTCTGTACGTGCGGTACGGGAAGGCGATGAAAGGCTCCCCACCGAAGCGTCGAAGTGTCCTGACCGTTCCCGAGATGGACTGGGCGGTCGAGAGTCTGGTCCAATGGATCGAGGATATTCGACCCCGAGTATCACACGAGGACAACCCTGCCCTGTGGTGCACGGAACGCAGCAGCCGTATCGCACTGGGCTCGGTATCCAACACGTTCAACCAATTCCGCAAGGAGCTCGGTCTCGCCTCGGGCATCGACTTTCATTCGCTCCGCCGATCCTACGTCAGCCATCTCATCGAATACGGTTATGAGGCCCGGTTCGTGCAGGAGCAAGTCGGGCACGAACACGCAAGCACCACATCGATCTACACGCACGTATCATCCGACTACCGCACACGTGTTGTCCAGAACGCCTTCGAGCGCATTGCGGGACGAGCGGTCCGACAGGGCTCGCACGAAAGGAGGAACCGTGAATCGACGAGTTGAATATTCGTGGCGCCTCCGGGAAATTATGGCAGCGCGGGGTTTGAACAATATCTCGGAACTCATACCGCTGTTGGTCGAGCGCGGAATCGACCTCTCCCCGTCTCAGCTGTATCGAATGCTCGGCCATCGACCGGATCGAATGTCTCTGGCCCTGCTGGGCGCACTATGCGATGCGCTCGACTGCTCGGTGGAAGATCTGTGCCAGTTCCGCATCGAGGCGACCCCGAGCCGCAGAGCCACGGCAGCCGGCGGCGGTGGTGGTGGCGGCGTAGTGGATTTGAACAGCACGATCAGACCGAAGCGGGCACGGATCCGTCCGGCGGAGTAGACATGTCAGCTACTCCATGCGCCCGGTGCGATCGTCATGTTCGGGTCTACTGGCGGTGGCCGGAGGGCGTGGTGTGCAGCCGGTGTTACCACCGTGCAATCGGGAAACGTGGAATGTGCCCGGGATGCTCCCGTGAACGACTCCTGCCGGGCCTGGACCCGGATAATCGGCCGATCTGTTCGGATTGCGCAGAGATACCTCGAAGCTTCTACTGCACTCGATGTGGGAACGAGGACCATCTGTTTCGTCACCAGATGTGTGTCCGCTGTTGTGTGACAGATGATTTGTCGATTCTCCTGGACGACGGGTCCGGAAGCCTGTGCCAGGAGCTCACTCCCTTCTACGAGGCGGTCATCGCGCAGCCGCGACCCATGAGCGCGATGATCTGGCTCCGTAACGGGCATGTGCGGCAGGTTCTCCGCAGTCTGGCTCACGGCGAGTCGCCGATCGAGCATGAGACATTCGAGAGCTACGGCGAATACGCGAAGGTCAAGCACCTGCATCAACTCTTGACGAAATTAGGCGTCCTCGAATACAGGGATCCGAACCTGCAACTTTATACTCGGTGGCTCGAGCGCACGATGGACGCGTGCGATCTCAACGACGAGCACACCACAGTGGTTCGGCAGTACGCACGGTGGCATCACCTGAGAAGGCTGCGGGAACTCTCCGGCAAGAAAAGCTTGAGGGAGGGCCATGTCAGAACCTCGAAACAGGACACAACCGTAGCGATCAATTTCCTGAACTGGCTCGAGAAGAGGTCGCTTTCGCTGAGTCGATGCCGCCAGGCCCATATCGACGAATGGTTCGCTACAGGAAATACAACACGGACGCGTGTGAAAAGCTTCATGAAATGGTCGCTCCGCAACGGCTATGTTTCCCGAATCGATCTCCCAGGGAGCACCGTATTTCGATCACCTGATATCGATCAGGACAAGCGATTGAACCTCATGGCAGAGTTGCTCGACAACACGGAAATTCCGCTGCCCTGTCGCACTGCCGCCATTCTTTTCCTTCTTTACGGTCAACCCGTCACTCGGTTGGTTCGCCTCACCCTCAACGACATTACGGTGAAAGAAGATGTGATCGAGATTCTTTTCGGCGATCATCCCGTGCAGGTCCCCCACCCGTTCGACGAAATACTACGACTTTATGTGCAGTCCAGGCCTAACATCAACACTGCAGGCAACGCTGACTCGTCCTACTTATTCGCCGGAATCTGCCCTGACCAGCCGCTCAGTGCCAACTATCTGATGAAACAGATGAGGAAGCATGGAGTTGAGTTGCGTGCGATGAAGGCGGCGGCCATACGCGATCTGGTCCGGGAGATGCCGGCGGTTGTTGCGGCTCGAACGCTCGGATTCAAGCCGGCTTCGTTGGAGGCGCATGCTGCTCGAGCCGGCATGACATGGGCTTCCTATCCTGCGCTTCACCGTTCTGGGCGGGAGAACTCATGATCGTCGAACACGTGATCACACCGGTAAACCGTCACGAGTTGCGCGCCACGCAACCCCGTGGCGCCCACCATTGCGAGACGCGACAAACCCACCGCGCCGGCCACTCACGCAGGTGCTGAGCTGCAGGTTCACTACGCGTTAGCAGGGACGAGGCCGGAAAGCTGAGTGCTAACGCCGGAATGGCCTGCACCCTGCACGCCCACAAATGGACGCGTGCACCGCACGCACGGCACGCGTGACATGCCCTGCACGCGTACATCTCCGTGGCCGACCAAGGCCGTATGCAGTGGAGATCGCTGCGCATTTTGACTCTCTATCAGGCAATACAAGATAAATCGTTATTCTTCATCTGGTCTTGTAAAACAAGCGAAGAAGTCGAGGGGTGACATGGACGAGACAGCGCAGGTTCTCTCCGGCGCAGTCGCACTGCTGCGCCGCGCCGGCATCCGCCTGTCCTCCGGTTCCCTCGACGCCTGGGACCTGACCCTGCCGGACGGCCGGGAGTTGCCGACCCGGGTGCGGGCATCCCGGCGGCCACCGACCCCCACGGTCCTCACCCGCCTGCTCACCACGCGGGACCCGGTCCGGCGTGCACTCGTGGTGACCCCACGCGCCACGGCACATCTGCGGACTCTCGCGATGAACGGCGAGGTCGATGTGATCGCCGTGGACCAGGACCTGGTCGTCTTCGCCGGTGTGCGCTACGACGTGGCCGGGGCCTTGTCCCCTATGGCCGCCCCCACCTCTGGTGCGCGGGGACGGAAACCGTGGGTGCGCTGGGCCCTCGCCCGGATTCTGCTGCTCTCGGACACGGCGCAGACCCAACACCGACTCGCCGAGATGCTGGAGGTCTCCCAGCAGGCGGTCTCACTCGCCCTCAAACAGCTCCAGCAGGTGCGGCGCACCAGGCACGGCTGGCTCGCCGCCTCCCCCGAGGAGCTGCTCGCGGACTATCTGGCCGGCTATCCCGGACCCGGGGGCGCCGTAACCTACTGGTACGGCCTGGATCCGGTGATCGCACAGGCCACCACCGCAGTCGACTTCTGCGCCCAGCAGGAGATTCCGGTGTTGGTCAGCGGCGATGCCGCGGCCGATGTGTACGCCCCGTGGCGGCTGCCGACCCGGACGATGCTCTACACCGATCGGTTCGTCGACCTGACCGCCGCCGGCTTCAGTCCCGCCACCGAGGCCGAACACACCCTGGCCGTGCAGGTCCCGGCCGACCCGACGCTGTGGCGCACCGCGACGATCAGCGAACCGGCACTGCTGGCCGACCCCCTGATCACCGCCGGCGATGTGCTGCGCACCGGCGGCCCCGACGCCGCCGAGGCCGCCGACCGTGTGCTCGCCACGATCCGACACAAGGCCGCCCTATGACCGTTATGGCCGAGGTGGAGATCCTCGCCGCGTCGAATGCCGCCGACCGCGGCCTGCGCGCGTTGACCGATCTCGCCGCGGCCGCGGCCTTCGCCTCGGCCATGAAACCGGCGGCGTCGAGCCGGAAGCAGCTACCGGGTCGTCGGCGGGCACATGGTGCACCTGCTCGGTCGCCTCTACCCCACCGACACCGCTGCCCGGGTCACCGCCGACGCCGATGCAGGCATGGAGACCGTCGCCGCGGCCGACGCCACCTTCCACACCGCGCTGCTCGCCCGTGGTTATCGGCTGGTGACGGGTAACCACTACGAGGCGCCCTCCAGGGACGACACTCCCCTGTCCGTGGATCTACTGGTTCCCGGCACCGGCGGCCGCCGGCTCGAACGCATCGACTACACCGGGCGCGGCTTCGACGCCATCCCCGGCCTGACCCTTCGCGCTCGCCTTGACCGGACGATATGGGGTGACGCGGAATCGCGGGAGCGCACCCTCATATCGTCCGGGAACGGGCATCAGGATGTGGTGATCAAGGGTGCGGAAGCGTCGGCTCGGCCGGTGACCGTGCCAATCAGTGCGCGCAGGTCATCGGGGAGGCTGTGCCCACGCCATGCCACGTGCCCGTCCGGTCGCACGAGTACGAGGTCGGTTTCGTAGACCGACCGGGCGTTGGTGTCGTCAATCGCCAGTACCTGGAGCGGCATGCCTACTGCTGCAGCAGCATCCACCAACTTCTGCACGGCGCTCTCGCCGATGAAGCTGACGATGGTGAACTCGTGCCGGTAGGCGTCGAGGATCGCACGGCCGTCGGACAGCCGAACGTGCGGCGCCCGGGCGCCGGGCACGGTCGTGGGGATGTAGCTCGAACCGTCGTTCTCGGGGACGGGAGATCCGTCGGAGACGATCACGGGTGCGGTGTATACGTATCCCATTTCCACCCCGAAGCTTTCGTGCTCACCGGTGTTGGCAGTGAAGTACTCCTCCAGGACGCGGCGGTGCTCTTCGGCTTCGGCGGTATCGGACTCGATCAATGCACGGTCGGCGAGCTCCTGCGCCTTGACGTGCACACCGAGGTGGCGGAACGACCAGTCACGCGCCATGACGGCGACCGGTCGACGTTCGGTTTCGTAACTGTCGAGGAGACCGTCGCTCCCGTAGCCCTGGATCACCGCGGCGAGCTTCCATCCCAGGTTGACCGCATCGGCGATGCCGGTGTTGAGACCGTATCCGCCGGTGGGGATGACCTCGTGGGCGGCGTCGCCGGCCACGAACAGGCGACCGATTCGGTACCGGTCGGCGACGAGCACGTTCGCATGCCAGATGCTGCTCTGCAGGACTTCATCGATCTCGAGGTGGCGTCCGCAGACGGTGTCGAGGAGTTCCTGCTTGTCGATCTCCTCGGTGCGTACCCCGTCGGTGATAGTGCTGGTCTGCAGGGTCCAGGTGTCGCGTTCGTCCTGTGCGATGATGGCTCCGACGCCGCTGCCGACGAAGAAGGTGTGCCAGAACTGACCGTGGGCGTGCAGGGTCTTCAGGTCGCGGGACTTGAAGTGCACCTGGCAGAAGGTGATTACTCCTCGCTCGCCTTCCATGTTCAGGTTCATGGCGCGGCGCACGACCGACGAGGCACCGTCGCAGCCGACCACGTAGTCCGCTTCGAGGGTGAGGACGGTGGCGTCGGTGAGCGAGGTGATCTCGACTCGGGCGCCGTCGTCGTCCTGGGTGACGGCGCTGACGCGCCAGGGACGAAGAACTTCGATATCGGGGTCGGCGAGGCACCGCTTCATGAGCAGTTTCTCGACCTCGATCTGTGTCACTCGCTGCCACGCCTGGGCCGGGGTGGTGCCGTCGTTCTTCGACGAAATCCACTGGGACATCTCGTCGACGCCGGGGTAGTGCCAGCGCCCCACCTGAGGTCCTGCCATCGAGGTGCAGAAGACGACGTCGTGCGAATGCTGGGGAGCGACACCGACCGCGCGAATCTCCTCGACGAGACCGAGACGATCGAGCAGCTCCATGCTGCGTGCGTTGGTCAGGTCCATCTTCGGGAACTGCGTCGTCTGTGGTGCTCTTTCGACGAGCGTGCTGCGGATTCCGTGCAGACTCAGTTCGAGGGCGAGGATCATCCCCACCGGGCCCGCGCCGGAGATCACCACCGGGCGACGAGTCGATACGTCGATCGAAGCGGTGTCGCTCTGCGACGTTCGGGAGTCGCGACTTTCCTGGTTACTCATGGCAATTCCTTTCGAAAGTATTCATCCCGGCGCGAACTGGAAGCAGGACTGCGCCTACGGGGATACAGAAGTGATGTCACCGCCGGCACCGACTACGAAGGCGGCGCCGACGGTGATGCTCCGAGCTGTGTTTCGTGGGTCAGGAAGCAGCGACGACAGGACCGGGATCCATGAAGATCATGTATTCGGTCACCGACCCGTCCGCAATACGGGTTCGGGTGACGGCGGGAAGAGTGAACGTGGCATCGTTCTTCATCGTGTAGGTCACCTCCACCCGGACGACGGCGACATCGTCGTCGACCCACTCTTCGAGGACGGCGTGCTTCATTCCGGCCACCGATCCCAGATAGGCCGCTACCCACTGCTGGATCGCTTCACGTCCCTCGACAGGGTCGTTGTTGCCCATCCGGAAGACACAGCCCGGGGAGAAGTACTCAAAGAAGCGGACGATGTCGGTATCTGCCGCATGGAGGAGATCACGAGTGATCTCGAGCGCGGTGGCATCAGATGCAGAGGAATTCACAGTCATGATCCTTCGCTTTCTTTCGGAGTGGCCATTGGTCCATGCCGCACTCGACGGACTCTCGGTACACCGGCTCGAGTTGTCAGAGCAGCGGGTCGGCGACGGGGAGGTCGAGAGTGAATCGACCCATCGTTTCCGAGGCGGTGTCGATGTCGAGGAAGGCATGCACTGCAAGGACTCCCAGATCGCGATGGAATCTCTGGATCGGCGAACCGGTGCGGAACCCGTCGCCCCCGATACCCCGCACCATGTCGTTGAGCGCATTGCGGCACAGGTCCGTCATGAATGCTGCCTTGAGCTTCATCTCGGCGCGATCACGCACGTCCGACTGCTCGGGTCGGTTTGCGGTGAGACGGTCGAAGAAGGCGTGCAGGAGCGTCTCAGCAGCGTCGGCTGCGGCCAGGGCCCGCCCGAGGCGCATCTGCACGGCCTGCTTGGCCGACGCCTTCTCCTGGCTCAGAGTGCCCTGGCGCTGGCGAGTACGGTCGGTGAATGCGGTTGCTGCCCCACGCATGGCCCCGACGACGACAGGTGTCACTTCTGCCATGGCGAAGGGTATGAACGGCAGGTGATACATCGGGTTGTCATGGAGCAGCATGCCCGGTGCCGCCCCGGCCAAGGCGAGATCGAACGGTCCGGTCCGGTAGTCGGGGATGAACACATCCTCGACGGAAACATCGTTGCTGGCCGTCCCGGACATTCCTGAGATGTACCAGGTGTCATGGATCTTGACCTCGCTGCGAGGAACAAGGAACCACAGGGGCGCCGGCGGACGACCCTCTTCGATGGAAACTCCTGCGAAGGTGAACCATTCGGCATGCGCCGATCCCGAATTCCAGGCGGTCTGACCGGTGATGCGGTAGCCACCGTCGACCTTCGTCACACTGCGCAAGGGTGCAGCCGTGCCCGCAGTAAGGGTGTAGGGCTTGTCGGCGAACACTTCTCGTTGCGCCTGCTCGGGAAAGATGTTCACGCGCCACGCCGCACCGATATAGAAGGAGGTGACCCACCCGGTCGACGGGCACGCCGCACTGATCGCACGGACGATATCGGCGGCGACGTCGAGACCGAGTTCGAGTCCACCGTAGGCTTTCGGCGTCAGAGTGGCGAGGACACCCGAGTCGATGAGATCGGTGATCGTCTCATCGAGCGGAGCTCGGTTCTCCTCGGTCTTCTGCGCACGTTCGGCGAAGACGGGTACCAGGTCGTTGACGCGGCTCATCAGTTGTTCGGTGGTGATGTCCATGTTTTCCTCACTTCGCGAAGGGGGTGGCAAGCATTCGGCGGTGCGGCTCGATGCCGCGTCGCACTGCGGTGGTAGGTGGCACCGTTCCGGTCGAAACGGTTCGGATTCCGATGGGACGGTCAGCGGGTGTGTGTGGAGTGTTCGTCGGGGTCTACCAAGACCAGGTTGTGCAGGTGGGCAAGCATTTCGGCGTCGTGGACGGCAGCTGTGTTCGTCGGGTCGGTGATGCCGTCCAGATCGGCGAAGACTGCACCGGAGAAGCCCGGTCGGGCCAGATCCGTCAGCGCCAGGGCAGACGCAGCCATTGTTCGCCGCCCGCACAGAACATGCGGATTCACCCGTACGGGCACCAGGTGTCCGGGGCGGCGCAGATCGTCGACGCCGGTGCGCGGGTCGGCGAGCACACGGGCGGTGCGGGCTCGGTCGGCTCCGGAGATTCCGGTGGTGATTCCGTCCGCCGCATCGACGGCGACGCACTGGCCGCATGCCGGAGCTGTCGGTGTGCGTGAGCTCGGGACGGCTTCGGGGATATCGAGTCGGTCGCAGTCTCGCTCGTGCAGAGCCACCTGGACGAATCCGGTGCTGTAGCGGACGACGAAGGCCATCTGTTCGGGCGTGATGGTGCCCGCACATCCGACGAGCGCGAGGCGGTCTCCGTGTCGCAGGATGATCAGTTCTCCGCGTGCGAGAGCACGTATGGCGTCGGCTGTGGTCGACCAATGTGAATACGCGGGCGCGGGACGGGTGATGAAGGTGGTCATGGCAGTCTCTCCTCGAGGGGTCGGCGCCGGACGACATCGGTCGGGTGGGGACCGCCGTCGTGAGTGGTCGGGTTACACCGTTTCGAGGGCGCGATGGGTTCCGAAGGAGCGGCGGTGGTAGGTCAGTGGCTCGCCGTCGTGCTGCTCGGCAGCGATGACGCGGCCGAGCACGACCATGTGGTCGCCACCTTCGACGATTCGGTCGACGGTGCAAGCCACCCAGCCGGCTGCCCCGACGATGCGGGGTAGGTCGTGGTCGATGTCCCATCGGACACCGTGGAACTTGCCAATTCCGTTCTTGGTGGCGAACTTCAGAGCGGCGTGATGTTGCTCGCTGGAGAGGATGTTCACGCCGAATCTCCCTGTTTCGGTGACGAGTTCGAGGGTCTCGGACTCCTTGTCGAGAGAGACCAGGATCATCGGCGGGTTCATCGACAAGGAGAGGAAGGCGCTGACGGTGGTGCCGACAGGCAGTCCACCGTCGATGGAGGTGACGACAGCGACCGGAGTGGCCACGTGTGCCATCACGTGCTTGAAAGTTTCCTGTAGCGAACTCAACGGAAGTGTCCTTCGATCGACCGCGGGAGAGGCCACGGGCCTGAGGATGGAGCGCCGGGATCCGCGTGACTGCACTTATCGGAGGACCGGCTGTGTTCTAGGACACAATTAGAACGCACCGGATGCGACCTGCGCATTGGTGCGCAGCCTAAGGTTGGCCGTCCCTGTTGGTTCCGAGACCAACCCATCGGCCCGGGAAGATTTCGCGTGCCTGTCGATCCCGGGTCAGCGCGCTGCTGTCAGCCACTCGTGGATACGGAGCGCAGCCCGAAGGTCGGTAGTCGTCCCGCCCGGGTATCCACACAGGTCCAGCGCCTTGTTGATGCGATAGGTCACCGTGTTCTTCGAGATGTGTTCCGTCGCGGCAACCTTTGCCAGACTATGGTCCATATCGAGGTAACGCCGCAGCGTGGAGCGAAGCTCGATCATCCGCGGCTCGTCCTGCGCCAGAGGACCGAGGACTCGGGAGGCGAACCGTTCGGCCGCAGCCGGATCTGCGAGCAGAAGTACTTCCAGTGCAATATCTTCGTGTGCCACGGTGCACGCCATCTGTCGAGCGCGAAGGCGGATCAGCCGTTCCACCGCCTTGGCTTCGGTATGACTTCTCCGGAAACCCTCCACCCCGGACCCGGGCTCTCCGACGACCACGAATACGTCGTCGAAGGTCGGCAGTTCACCGCGGGAGCGAGCACCACCGGGACCGATTGCTCCCCATGCCCACACCGCCTGAAGGCCCACCGGGAGCACTAGAGAGGTCGCAGGCGCCCCCCATTGCCGCAATACTGTGTCGACCACAGCGCGCAGATCCCGCGTCGGGGGTGGGCCGGTCCAGGCGACAACGGCGATGTGCGGGCCGGCTAGCGGGTAACCGAGTACTTTCTCAGCGTAGGCCGGGTCGACATCCTCCCCACGGAGCAACTGGTGCACCAGATCCAGTCGGGCAGCGGACACACCGGCGGTCCATACACTCTGCTCCTCGATGAAGGCCGAGGCAGCTCCGGCCGTGAAGTCGTCATGCGCTTCGAAGAGCGACACAGAGATCCGGCGGAGTTCGGCGCTGCCTTCCGCTGGGGGTAGCAGCTCGTTCGCCGCATCGAGCAGGCCTGCCGCGAGCACGGCGAACCCCACGCGGATCGCACGGAGCAGATCGTCGAGTTCCATGCCCCGGCGAGCGAAGTCCCGGGCGATTTCCCCTACCTCAGCACTCGCCAGGGACGCGTCGGACTCCCCCAGGCCGGCCACCAGCATCAATGCGCGCAGGGTGGTCGACGTAGTGGCCCGACGAACGGCCTCCATAGCGGCGACATCGTCCGACAGGGCAGGAACCTTCTGCACTATCCGTGCTGCGATGTCCTGACCGACTTCGACGGCCCAGGTCACCGCACCATCGCCGAGCGCTTCCCGCACCTGCTCGGCATCCGGATTCAGCCATTCGGCCTCCGACTGCCCAGCCCGTCCTCCGGACAGTTTCTCAGTCCAGTGAGGCACCCAGCCCCCTCCGATTCCGCCGCATCATTTCGTCACGCCTTCGTTTTGTTGGGCCACAGACCAAGTCCGGGCAGATTTGTTGGTGCCCAGCCAGTAGCCGAAAGCCAATCTATCGCATGAAATTGTGAGACAGATTACGTGACGCGGACCACACGGAAAACCGGCCCGGGACTCGACATCATGTCGTGTCTTTCGAACGTAGCGGCACTTTCGAGTGCCACGCGCGACCGAACGGGCCGTCCCTGGCATGCGCATGCCCCTGTGGTCCGCCCAACCGGTGTCCCATTCGATGCAGGAGGAACCCCCGATGACCTCTACCCCCAAGTTCGCGCACGTTGTGCTCCAGACCAGCCGCCTCGAAGAGATGCGGGACTGGTACTGCACCGTCCTCGACGCCCACGTGGTCTTCGAAGGACACGGACTGTGCTTCATCACCTTCGATGACGAGCATCATCGCGTCGCCCTGCTCGGTGTCCCCGTCGAACTGGCGCCGCGCAACCCGGGCGCCGCCGGCATGCATCATTCGGCCTACACCTTCGACACCCTCGAGGACCTGCTCGACCGCTACGACATGCTCAAGGCCAAGGGCATCGAACCGAAGGTACCGATCCAGCACGGCGTGACGACCTCGCTGTACTACCAGGACCCCGACGGGAACTTCGTCGAGCTGCAGATCGACAACTTCGCTACTCCCGACGAGGCAACCGAATACATGCACGGACCGGAATACGGCACCAACCCCGTCGGCGTGTCGTTCGTCCCCGAGTTGATGCGCGACGCACTGGCCGCCGGTGTGCCGGTCTCGAAGATCACGACCCACTCCTGGGCTCTGGAGACCAGCCCCGATCTGCCCGACCCGATGGTCGCACTGACCAGCTGACCGCTGGTCCCCCCGATTCCGACACTCTTCCCGATCGTCTCGAAGGATTCGTTCTCATGCGCGTGGCAAATCAATCCGGCCGGCTCGTACTCGTTGCAGAAGGCCGGGCGGTGGATGTGGAAAACGCCAGTTCCGGACGTTTCTCCTCCGATCCGCAACAGATCTTCGGGTGCTGGGACGAGTTCGTCTCGTGGGCGCGGACGGTGGAGTTCTCCGACGCGCCCGCGGTGATCGAATCCGAACTACAGGCCCCTGTGCCCCGTCCGGGTCAGATCTTCGCCGTGGGCGTGAACTACGCCGACCACGTCGAAGAATCCGGTCTCGAACTGCCCGACACCCCCTTCGTGTTCACCAAGTTCCCCGCCTCGATCGCCGGCCCCTACGACACGATCGAGCATCCCGGCGGCTCGGTGGACTTCGAAGTCGAACTCGTCGCCGTCATCGGTAAGGAAGCCCGCCACGTACCGGCCGATCAGGGTTGGGAGTACGTGGCCGGGCTGACCCTGGGCCAGGATCTTTCCGAACGAGAACTGCAACTGTCCGGACCGCCGCCACAACAGTTCTCACTCGGTAAGTCCTTTGCCGGTTTCACACCGATCGGTCCGGTGCTGGTCACACCGGACGAGTTCGCCGATCGGGACGACCTCGAGGTGAGTACCGTGCTGTCGGGCGAGCTCATGCAGAAATCCCGGACACGACACCTGATCTTCCCCATCCCGGTTCTGGTGTCCTATCTGTCGTCCATCGTGCCGCTGCGGCCGGGTGATCTGATCTTCACCGGCACCCCATCGGGGATCGGGTTCACCCGAGATCCCAAGCGGCTCATCGGCGTCGACGACGAATTGATCAGTCGCGCCGAAGGAATCGGCGAAATGCGCCACCGGTTCGTCGCCGGCGGGCGGCCGCATCCCCTGTCGGCTTTCTCCCGAGCCGCCACCAACTGACAGTCACATCGAAGACGGTGAAGGCCACGACGGCCCTACCGCTGCTCCGCCGAAAGGAAAGTCTGCTGTGTCCGGCACCGCACCAGAGCAGTTGTGGTCCCCGTCCCCGGAGCGGGTCGTCGACTGCAGAATGTCGCAGTACCAGAAATGGCTTGCCGAGACCAAAAACGTCGTCACGACGGATTATCGGTCCCTGTGGGAGTGGTCGGTGACCAACCTCGACGGCTTCTGGTCGTCCGTCTGGGAGTACTTCGACGTCCTGGCTTCGACACCGGCGACCACCGCCCTCGCCGATCGCACCATGCCCGGAGCACACTGGTTTCCCGGAACCCGATTGAACTGGGCCGAGAACCTGCTGCGCCACACGGACGCCACCGGTCCGGCGATCGTGGCGCTCGACGAAAGCGGCACACGAACCGAGATCGGACGCGACGAACTGGTATCCCAGGTCGCCAATCTCGCCGCACAGCTGCGCGCACTGGGGGTGCGCCCCGGAGACCGTATCGCCGCGGTGCTGCCCAACATCGCGCCGACTGTCGTGGCGGTACTCGCAGCCGCGAGCGTCGGCGCGGTATGGTCGTGCTGCGCACCGGATTTCGGGGTGAAGGGGCTGCTCGACCGGTTCGCACAGATCGAACCAACCGTACTCCTCGGTGTCGAGGGCTACCGATTCAACCACAAGAGCATCGATCGTCGCGCCCAGCTCGACGAGCTGCGATCACAGTTGCCCACGGTGAAGCACACCATCGTGGTCCGGAACCTCGACCCGGCGAGGCCGCTGTCGGACGGAGTTCTCGACTTCGCAGAATTGATCACCGGCGACGCGCCTCCGCGGTACGAGCAGGTGCCCTTCGACCATCCGCTGTGGATTCTCTACAGTTCCGGTACCACCGGACTGCCCAAGGGCATCGTGCACTCGCACGGCGGCATCGTCCTCGAATCCCTCAAGGCCAATGCCCTGCATTACGATCTCGGCCCTGATGATCGGGTGTTCATCGCCGCCAGCACCGCCTGGGTGGTGTGGAACATGCTCATCGATGCCATGGTCACCGGCGCCACGATCATCACCTACGACGGCAGCTCCACTGCCGACGGTCCCGACACCCTGTTCCGCATCTGCAGCACCGAAAAAGTCACCCGATTCGGCACGGGTGCCGCCTATCTCACCGTGTGCGAGAAGGCCGGCGCCACCCCCGTCAGGGACTTCGATCTGAGCGCGCTGCGTTCGATCATGAGCACGGGCTCCCCGCTGCCGGATTCGACCTGGCACTGGGTCTACCAGAATGTCTCCCCCAGTGTGCATCTCGGCTCCGACAGCGGCGGAACCGACGTGGCCACCGCCTTCGTCGGCGCCAACCCCCTGCAACCGGTCTACACCGGTGAACTCCAAGGCCCGTGCCTCGGCGTTGCCGTCGAAGCCTGGAACGCCGACGGACACCCCGTCACCGACGAGGTCGGGGAAATGGTGATCACCGCCCCGATGCCGTCGATGCCGATCCACTTCTGGAACGACCCCGATGGTGACCGCTACCGCGAGTCGTACTTCGACACCTTCCCCGGAGTGTGGCGGCACGGCGATTGGATCACCATCACCGACCGCGGCACGTGCCGAATCCACGGCCGATCCGATTCGACCATCAACCGCGGCGGTGTCCGCATGGGATCGGCCGACATCTACCAGGCTCTCGACAGCCTTCCGGAGATCGTCGACGCGCTGGTCATCGGCGCCGAGCTTCCCGACGGCGGCTACCACATGCCTCTGTTCGTGGTGCTGCGTGACGGCTGCGATCTCGACGACGCACTCACCGACAAGATCCGCGCCACAATCCGCACCGAAGTGTCACCGCGTCACGTTCCCGACGAGATCATCGATGTCCCCGCTGTGCCGATGACCCGGACCGGCAAACGCCTCGAAGTGCCGATCAAAAAGCTCATCCAGGGAGCCCCGGCGGAGAGCGCACTCAACCGGGCCACCGTCGCCGATACCGACACTCTGGACTGGTACATCGACTACGCCGACGCGTTCCACCGCGCCCGCCAGACACAGCACCAGTGAGGACGAACGTGACCGAAACCGTAGATCAGCACGTACCCGACCAGCTCGCACCCGTCGACGAGAACGCCCTCGCGGCGCTGTTCACCGCAGCGCGGACCGCCAACACCTTCGCACCGACACCGGTGTCCGATCAGCAACTCACCGACATCTGGGAACTCGCACGGTGGGCACCGACCGGAGCGAACACCCAGCCACTGCGGGTGATGTTCGTCCGCACCGAGGCCGGACACCAACGGCTCGTGGCCCACATGAACGAGGGCAACAAGGCCAAGACCTCGTCGGCTCCCGCTGTCGCGATCCTGGCTGTCGACACTCGATTCCACGAGCACATGGGCACGTTGTTGCCCTTCAAACCGGAACTCGGTCAGCTCTACGCGACGAACGAAGCAATCCGGTCGTCCACCGCACAGCTCAATGCCACCTTGCAGGCCGGGTACTTCATCCTCGCCGTCCGGGCCCGCGGACTGGCCGCAGGTCCGATGAGCGGATTCGACGCTGCCGGCCTCGACGCCGATTTCTTCCCCGAGGGGCAGTGGCGGTCACTGTTAGTGATCAACATCGGCTACCCGGGCCAGGACCCCTGGTTCGACCGACTCCCCCGTCTCGATTACACCGAGTGCGTGCGCTGGGAGTAACACCCCGTCTCGAGCACCCTCCCACCACCCTGTTCGGCGCCGAGGATCGGCACCGGCCGGCGCACCGTCCCCTCTTCCAGCGACGCCGTGACCCCACCGACCTCGCCCTGCCCGGATCGGCCCCAGCCGTCGGGTTCCTCGAAAGGCAGCTTCATGCGCAACCATCCCAGAAACCGGTTCTCCACTACCTCGGCGCTGCGCGCCGCTCTGTGTGCATCCACCGTGGTAGCTGTCGCCGCCGGTTGCGCAAGTCCCGCCTCGTCCGAAGCACAGGCCACCTCAGCCGCGGCGCAACCGGGTGACAAGCCCAATATCCTGATGATCCTGCTCGATGATCTCGGTTACACCGATCTGGGCCCCTACGGCGGTGACGCTGCGACACCGAACATCGATGCGCTGGCCGGTGAGGGGCTGCAGTTCAGCAATTTCCATGCATATCCGGTCTGTGCACCGACCCGAGCCGCATTGATGACGGGGCAGGACCCGCACCGGGTTGGCCTCGGTTCGATGGAAGGCTTCACTGCTCCAGGGGTACCGACCACCACACCCGGGTACCGCGGCACTCTCGACGGTAAGTACACAGGTATCGCCGAAGTCCTATCGGACGCCGACTATTCCACCTACCAGGTCGGAAAATGGCATCTGGGTGATGAACCGGGGCAAACTCCCCGCGACCTCGGCTTCGAGCAGAACTTCACCCTGTACGACGGTGCTGCCTCGCACTATGCCGACAAACTGCGTCACGCTCCGCGTGAAGTGGAGCCGGTGGACACCGTCCTCTACGAGCGCAACGGGGAACCCGTCGACGAACTGCCGGACGATTTCTATTCCACCCATGCATATACCGACGAGATGCTGCGCATGATCGAGCAGAACCGCGAATCGGGCCGGCCGTTCTTCGGCTATCTCGCCTACAGTGCGGTCCACGATCCGTTGCACGTTCCGGACCGAGATCTGATCGAGGAGTACCTCGACCGCTATATGGGCAACAACGACTTCAATGCACTCCGCGCCGAACGCATCGACAGACTGGCCGACAGAGGCCTGATCGATCCGGATGTGGCCACCCGGTGGCCCGTGCAGACCCCGGACTGGGAGACCCTGAACCCGCAGCAGCGTCGTGACCTGGCATACCGGATGGCGGTGTATGCCGCCATGATCGACGATGTGGACCGGCAGATCGGACGGCTGACCGACCATCTGAAAGACACCGGCGAGTACGACAACACCCTCATCGTCGTTACGAGCGACAACGGCGCCGCCAGCGCCTCGCGCGTGGTGTACACGGCCAAACCCGGCGCCGCGCAATGGCAGGACGAACACTACTCGCTCGTCGGGGACGTCGAATCGTACGGCCTGCCCGGCTCGTATCCCACGCTCGGATTGCCCAACGCCCAGGTCTCCTCGGGGCCGTACTTCCATACCAAGACCACTGTCTTCGAAGGCGGAACACGTGTTCCGACCATCGTGAAGACCCCCGCCGGCACCAACGACGGCGGCCCCCGTGTTGTCGATACCTTCACCCACATCGTGGACCTCTATCCCACCTTTGCCGACTATGCGGGAGCCGACACCGACAACGCTGGTCTGTTGTCGGGCACCTCCGCAAAGCCGCTCTTCGACGGAACATCCGATCAGGTCGGGACCGACGAGTTCGGCATGGAGCTGTTCGGCCACCGCGTCTACCGCGAAGGGGACTGGAAACTCGTCTACGCCCCTGCTCTCGCCGGCGGCACCGGCCGCTACGCCCTCTACGACCTGCGCACCGACCCCGGGGAGACCACCGACCTGATCGACACACATCCGGACGTCGCCCGGAGACTCGCTGAGAAGTGGGACCGGTACGCGGCCGACAACGGCGTCGTCCCAGCACCGTTCGAGGCTGTCGAGGCAGCAGCACCGCGAATCGCGGAGCTGATGTACTCGATCGACTGGACCGACTGATCGAGTCGTGACCACGATGAGCGACACCTCCCCGTGCTGCGCACCGTCGAGCACCACCGCTGGACGATCACCGGTACCGTTGTCCACCAAGGCCGCTCAATCTGTATCGGAGCGCTCCACACGCCTCCGCCCCCGTATCGGACTCGAGGACATCCCCAGCGGCACCTTCGCCATGGGTGACCACTTCGACGAGGGATACCCCCAGGACGGCGAACGGCCCGTTCATGACGTGACTCTTCCCGGTTTTCGCCTCGCGGCCACTGCGGTGACGAATGCTCAGTTCGCGGCCTTCGTCAATGACACCGGCCATGTCACCGCCGCCGAGCAATTCGGAGTGTCGGCCGTGTTCCATCTCGCCTTCGACGGAGAGACTTCGGACATCGTGCACCGTGTGGACCACACCCCGTGGTGGCTCGCGGTGAAGGGCGCCGACTGGAGGCATCCCGACGGGCCGCGCTCGACGATCTCCGAACGGCAGAGCCATCCGGTCGTGCACGTCTCTTGGGAGGACGCATCGGCGTACTGCGCGTGGGCAGGAACCAGGCTCCCCACAGAGGCAGAGTGGGAGTACGCAGCACGGGGAGGACTGGACGGCCGTCGCTTCGCGTGGGGAGACGAGCTGATGCCCCGAGGACAGTGGCGGTGCAATATCTGGCAGGGCAAGTTCCCGGTGAACAACACCGAAGAAGACGGCTACCTCACCACTGCCCCGGTCAAGAGCTATCGGCCTAACGGCTACGGGCTGTGGCAGATGGCGGGCAATGTCTGGGAATGGTGCCAGGACTGGTTCGAGCCCATCTTCTACGAACGCTCACCCAGACATTCTCCGACCGGTCCTGACATCGGTACCCACCGCGTGATGCGCGGTGGCTCCTATCTGTGCCACGCCTCGTACTGTCACCGCTACCGGGTATCGGCACGTTCGTCGAACACACCCGACTCCACTGCGGGAAACATCGGATTTCGTTGTGCCAGTGACTGATGTGAGTGAAACGCACCTGTCGGATCCACGATTATTCCGCGAGACCGTCCAGCAGTGGCCGGACCCGGTAGTCCACCATTTCGCGCATTACCAAGGCGGTCGTGGTGCGTTTGACGCCTTTGATGTTCAGGATGTCGCCGGCGATGCGGTACAGGTCGTCCGCGTCCTTGGCTGCCACATGCACGAGCAGGTCGGCGACGCCACTGAGGCCGTGCACCTCCAACACTTCCGGTATCGCATCGAGCGCCGCGCCGACCCGGTCGAGTTTGCGTTGCGTGACATTGGTGAGCACATACGCCTGCAACGGGTATCCGAGAATCGCCGGGTCGACCCGGCGTTCGAACGAGCGCAGCGCCCCTGCCTCGTCGAGCTTGCTCAATCGTGCCTGAACGGTATTGCGGGACAGACCGGTTCGCTCGGCTATCGCCATCACCGTGGCGCGAGGGTCATCGGCCAGTGCGGTCAGGATTCGAGCGTCGATCCGGTCGGCCCGGTGCGTGCTTGGCAAAGTGCCCACCTCGCTTCCCTCCGCACCCCGGATCGAAGTGCATATTGTTCATTTTCAGAGTCCAGTATTGCGCACACAGACACCCCCTGGTGGACTGTATGCACACCCCGCAGATCGGGAAAGCCTCCGCAGACACAATCCGATTGGCATTCCTGTTCCTTTGGCCGCTCGGCCGCGACGCATCCGTCGCCGGCCGAGCCGGCTCCTCAGCACCCGATGCAGTAGACCTGCCCGGTTCCGCGTGGTTGTCTTCGAAAGAGAGTTTCCCGATGTCCCAGCCTGTCTCCCATGACTCCGCCATTTCCCACTCGAGCGTTGACGCTGCGGTGTCGGAGGATCTCGCCGCACTCGAGGCGATCCGTCAGCGGGTGCTGTGGCTGTCGACCTCGATGATTCACCACGCCAATCGCGTGCGCCCGAACCCCACCGGCTTGAAGGTCGGGGGCCATCAGGCCTCGTGCGCCTCGATGGTCTCGATCATGACCTCGCTGTGGTTCGAGCACCTGCGCCCCGGCGATCGGGTGTCGGTCAAACCCCACGCCTCGCCGGTGCTGCACTCGATCAACTATCTGCTCGGCGAACTCAACGAGAAGTATCTGACCACCCTGCGCGAATTCGGTGGGCTGCAGTCGTATCCGAGCCGCTCGAAGGACCCCGACACCGTCGACTACTCCACCGGCTCGGTCGGTATCGGCGCCACCGCCCCGATCTGGGGCGCAATGGCCCGCCGCTACGTCGACACCCATCTCGGCGCCACCGGCCGCGGCCGCCAGTACTCGCTGGTCGGTGACGCCGAACTCGACGAAGGCGCCGTCTGGGAAGCCATCCTCGACCCTGGGATCGCCGATCTCGGCGAGGTGGTGTGGATCGTCGACCTGAACCGTCAGTCCCTGGACCGGGTCATCCCGAACATCGCCGCCCGGCGCCTGGAGAAGATGTTCGACGCGGCCGGCTGGCAGGTCATCACCGTCAAGTTCGGCAAGCTCCTCGAAGAGCTGTTCGCCCGCCCCGGTGGCGACGCGCTGCGCACTCGCATCCTCGACATGCCCAACCCCGAGTATCAGCGGCTGCTGCGCTGCACCGCCACCGAGATCCGCGACCGACTGCCCGGCACCGGCCCCGACAGCGCCCGGATCACCGACCTGATCGCCACCTTGGACGATGCGACACTGACGGCCGCGGTCCGTAATCTCGGCGGCCACGATCTGCAGGCCCTCTCGCAGGCCTACCGCCAGATCGACGACACCCGGCCCACCGTGATCATCGCCTACACCATCAAGGGCTACGGGCTGCCCACCGAAGGCCACCCGCAGAACCACTCGGCCCTGCTGACCGTGGACGAATACTCCCAGCTCGCTGAGACCCTCGGCATGGACGCCCACAACCCGTGGGGTCGTTTTACCGCCGATACCGGCGCGGGTCGGCTGTGCCAAGCGACCGCCGACCGACTTCACCGAGAGCCGGTGCCGGCGCTGCCCGACGTGACCATTCCCACCGATATCGGCCGCACCCCGAAGGCAGGGCCCCGGAATTGTCGGTTTCATGAGGTCAAGGCCAGCGCGAGCGCCTGATCGGGATGGCGGGCATGGTGCCGCAACCCGGCAGCGATGTTGTCCCATCCAGCCAGGCGCAAAAGACCGACCGCAATGTTGCGGCACGTGGCCATGATCCGAGGGGCCTGACCAGTACGAACCTGCGACAAATCCTCCCCGAACGTGACATCACGAACCCAATGGAGACGATTCTCTATGGCCCAGTGTCCCTGCACCCACGACGCCAAGACCTGCGGTGATGCCGCGATACAGTCGGCCGAGGTGATCAGGTAGACCACCTCGACAGTCCTCTTCCCGTCCTTGTTGGTGACGGTGCGCCGCAACTGGGCGACCTGAGCGGCACCGGGAAACTCGACCCAAGCAGGGGCAGCGACAACCTTGATCGTGCGGGTGATCGTGCGGCCACGGTCGCGGACCGTCGTCCGGACGGCGGGTATGCCCTTCCACGGCAACGTCTTCAACATCGCGTGCAGGGTCGGCATATTGCCCTTGACGGTGAACACGTAGTCGCCACCCGCGCCGGTGACGAGAGTCGCGGTATCGGTCTGGGTATGCATCGCATCCACCGTCACGACCGTCCCGTCGAGATCCATCTGCGCCAACAGTGTTCGTGCCGCAGGTATCTCGTTGCTCTTCTCCTGTACGCAGATTTGGCCCAGGACGGCTCCGGCGCTGTGGTCGAACGCGGCCACCAGATGCGGAGCGGTTCCATCGGGTCGGCGGCGGGCACCGCGGACGGTCTTGCCGTCCAGAGCAATCACCCGCCGCTGGCCGGCGACGAACGTGCGAGTCCACATCCACATCCCGAGTGCGGTGTCGAGGGCGTCGGCGTCGAGGCGGGCGAACAGTTTGCGGAGCGTCGACTCGTCCGGGGCGGCAGTTCCGGCGAGGCCGAACGCGGCAAGATGCTCGCAGGTGGTGGCCGCGGCCCACTGGCCGATCGCGGCGAATGAGCGGGCGCCGGCGATGGTCGCTGTGACGGCGAGGGCGAGGATGCTCGCGAGTGGATAACGCACTCCGCGCCGGTCGCGGGGGTCGGGCACCGTCTCGAGTGCGGTCAACAGGAGTTCACGGCGCGTCGGGTTCACGTAGGGAATCGACGTAGGGGAAGATGGCATGCGGGTGCGGCCTCGGGATCGGACGGTGGCGTAGGAACTTCCATCCAATCCCGTAGGTCGCACCCATCACAGTCGACACGCCGTTCACATGGCGACAAATCCCGAGGTCACAGGGCTACGCGCCGACCTTTCCGGGACCCTGACCCCGAAGGGCACCGCCACCACCCAGGCCGCGCTCGGCCGGGTACTACTGGACTTGACCCGTGAAGCCCCGGACGCCGCTCAGCGGGTGGTCACCGTCAGCCCCGACGTCAGCTCCACCACCAACCTCGGCGGCTGGGTCAACAAGGTCGGGGTATGGTCGGCGGCCGAGCGGCACAACTGGTTCGCCGACGATCCCGAGACGATCATGCACTGGAACGAACGCCCCACCGGCCAGCACATGGAACTCGGCATCGCCGAAACCAACCTCGTCGGGCTCATCGGCGAACTCGGCGCCACCTGGAGCCGCTGGGGCCAGCCCCTGCTGCCCATCGGCGTGCTCTACGACCCCTTCGTCGAACGGGCGCTGGAACCCTGGTCCTACGGCATCTACGCCGGTGGACAATCCATCCTCGTCGGCACCCCCTCGGGAGTCACTCTCGCCGCCGAGGGCGGAGCCCATCAGTCCATCAAGACCCCCTCGATCGGACTCGAACAACCCGGTTGTATCAGCTATGAACCCGCCTTCGCGATCGACGTCGAATGGACCCTGCTGGCCTCCCTCGCCCGGCTCGGCCGCCCCGACGGCACCTCGGCCTATCTGCGGCTGTCCACCCGCCCGGTCGATCAGACCCTCGCCGCGGTGCCGACCGATCCGGCCGCCCGCGAACGGCGCCGCCGCCAGGTCGTCGCCGGGGGCTATCCGATCCGGCGCCGCGACGACGCGCAGGTGACCATCGTGGCCATGGGCGCGATGATCACCGAAGCCCTCGCCGCCGCCGACCGACTCGAAGTCTCCGGGACGCGTGCCGACGTGCTGTGCATCACCAGCCCCGGTCTGCTGTTCGACGCCTGGCAGGCCCGCCAGGGCCGCAGCGCGGCAGACAGCTGGATCCTCGACCAGCTCTTCCCCTCCGACCGTGCCACCCCGATGGTCACCGTCCTCGACGGTCACCCGCACACCCTGGCCTTCCTCGCCGGCATCAACCGGGTGCGCAGCACCCACCTCGGGGTCTCGCGCTTCGGTCAGGTGGGCTCGCTCGACGATGTCTACCGCTATCACGGCATCGACGCCGACAGTATCGTCACCGCCGCCCTCGACATCCTTCCCTGACCGGCCCCGGCCTCGACTCCAGGAACAAGACAACCACCATGAGCACCGAACCACTCACCGGCACCCTCGTGCACATGCCGTCTCTCGGCGAGAACGTCACCGAAGGCACCGTCACCCGCTGGCTCAAACTGCCCGGTGATCCCGTCACTGCCGAGGAGCCGTTGCTGGAGGTCGCCACCGACAAGGTCGATACCGAGATCCCCTCCCCGGTCAGCGGTGTCCTGCACCGCATCCTCGTCGAGGAGAACGATGTCGTCGCCGTGGGCGCCGATCTGGCCGTCATCACCGAAGCCGGCGCCGAGTCGACCCAGATCTCCTCTGCTCCTCCTCAATCGGCACCCGCTGCGCAACCTGCGTCTCCTCCCGCAGCGGTGCCCCCGGTTCCGGTGACGACTCCCCCTGCTGTTCGGTCGTCACCGGAACCGGACCCCACCTCTCCGGTCGCTGCACAGCCCACGCCGGATTCGGGCGGCAGCGTGGTGGAGAAGCTTCCCCGGATCCGGCAGACCATCGCCCGGCGCATGGTCGAATCTCTGCAGGTGGCAGCGCAATTGACTTCGGTGGTGGAGGTCGATGTCACCGCGATCGCTACTTTACGGACGGCACACAAGGATGACTTTCATGCGCGGACCGGCGTCAAACTGTCGTTTCTGCCGTTCTTCGCCAAGGCCGCGATTGCAGCGTTGGCGCAGCACCGCGTGCTCAATGCCTCGCTGAACTCGGCGGTCACCGAGGTGAGCTACTTCGAGCACTGCCACCTCGGCATGGCCGTCGACAGCGAACGCGGGTTGATGGTGCCGGTCATTCGCGATGCCCACCTCATGAGCATCGAACAACTTGCCCGCGCGATCGCCGACAAGGCCGAACGCGTCCGCACCGGCACGATTTCCCCCGACGAGTTGTCCGGCGGCACCTTCACCCTCACCAACACCGGCAGTCGCGGCGCTCTGTTCGACACCCCGATCATCAACCAACCCCAGACCGGCATCCTCGGCACCGGGACCGTCGTCGAACGCCTCGTCCCCACTCGCCACGACGGTGGGCTGCGCATCGATGTGCGCTCGATGGCCTATCTGTCGTTGAGCTACGACCATCGCGTCGTCGACGGCGCCGACGCAGCCCGCTTCCTCACCACGGTCAAACACACCCTCGAACACGGATTCACCGCAGCCGACCTGTTGTAACACCCTGGCACCTTCGCCGGAGAGGAGACGCAATGACACCGGACGAACGGGCCATGGTCGACTTCGTGCTCCGCTGGTCATCCTTCGACGACGGGGACGAATACATCCTGCCCGAGTTCGGCCTGACCCCGACCACGTTCTACCGCCGTGTACTCGCCCTACTCGCAGCCCCCACAGACGAGCTCGACATCGCGACGTGTTCGTTGCTCCGAGAAATCTGTATAGCCAAGCTGCCCGGTCCGACCCGACGCGCACACCCCGGCACCACGAACACGACGAACCGAACCGACCTTCCTTCTCTTCCGGCGACCGCAAAGAAAACCTTGTGAACCCACCCACCGCCCTCATCCCACTCGCACCGGCCGACACCACCGAGGCGGGGCCCGCCGCGGAACCTGCCCGCGCGACAACGAATCCGCCCTCCACACCGGTCCCGGTCACCGGCGCACAATCGGTGGTGCGGTCCCTGGAAGCACTCGATGTCGAGATCGTCTTTGGCATCCCGGGCGGAACGATCCTGCCGGTCTACGACCCCCTGCTCGATTCTCCCCAGGTCCGGCACGTCCTCGTCCGCCACGAACAAGGCGGCGGCCACGCCGCAACCGGCTACGCCCAGGCCACCGGCAAGGTCGGCGTGTGCATGGCCACCTCCGGGCCCGGTGCGACGAACCTGGTCACCGCGCTGGCCGATGCCCAGATGGACTCGGTGCCCGTCGTCGCGATCACCGGACAGGTCGGACGTCCCCTGATCGGCACCGACGCCTTCCAGGAAGTCGACATCTGCGGCGTCACCATGCCGATCACCAAGCACAACATGCTCGTCACCGACCCGGCGGAGATCCCGAAAGCGCTTGCCGACGCTTTCCACATCGCCGCCACCGGGCGGCCCGGCGTGGTGCTGGTCGACATTCCCAAGGACGTCCTGCAGGCCCGCACCACCTTCACCTGGCCTCCGGAACGCAGACTGCCCGGATACCGCGTCATCACCCGACCCCACCCCAGACCGATCCGGGCCGCCGCCGACCTGATCGCTGCAGCCGAACGCCCGGTGCTCTACGTCGGGGGTGGAGTCATCAAATCGGGTGCAGCACCGAAGCTGCGTGAACTCGTCGAGCTGACCGGCATCCCCGTCGTGACCACCCTCATGGCGCGCGGAGCGTTCCCCGACAGCCACCGCCTGCACTACGGCATGCCCGGCATGCACGGCACCGTCGCCGCCGTGGCCGCCCTGCAACGCAGCGACCTGCTCATCGCCCTCGGCGCCCGCTTCGACGACCGGGTCACCGGCGAGCCGACATCGTTCGCCCCTCGAGCCAAAGTCATCCACGTCGACATCGACCCCGCCGAGATCGGCAAGAACCGACACGCGGACGTCCCGGTCGTCGGAGACTGCAAGAACGTGCTCAACGCCCTGATGAATCAGATCCGCACCAACTGCTCAGACGCTGGCGGTTTCGGTCTGGCCGACTGGCATAACGAGCTCGACCGGATACGCGACAGTTACCCGCTCGGCTACACCCGCCCGTCCACCGGCGCTCTTGCGCCCGAACGAGTCATCGAGGCGATCGGGCAGGCTGCCGGTCCGGAGGCCATCTATGCCGCCGGGGTCGGACAACACCAGATGTGGGCCGCACACTTCATCACCTACGACAAACCCCGCACCTGGCTCAACTCCGGCGGCCTCGGCACCATGGGCTACGCCGTCCCCGCCGCGCTCGGCGCCAAGCTTGGCGCTCCCGACCGCGAAGTGTGGGCGATCGACGGCGACGGCTGCTTCCAGATGACCAACCAGGAACTGGCCACCGCTGCCATCGAAGGGGTACCGATCAAGGTCGCGGTTATCAACAACGGCAACCTCGGCATGGTCCGGCAGCTCCAGCACGTTCATTACGAAGGTCGCTATTCGAGCGTCGACCTCGCCACCCACACCCGGCGCATCCCCGACTTCGCCCTGCTCGCCGAAGCACTCGGCTGCGTGGCCCTGCGCTGCGACCACGAAGACGATCTCGAAACCACCATCGCCCAGGCCCGAGCCATCACCGATCGTCCCGTCGTCATCGACTTCATCGTCGACGACACCGCCCTGGTGTGGCCGATGATCGCAGCTGGCACCAGCAACAACCACATCATGCTCGCCGAAGGGATCCGGCCGTTGTTCGACGAATCCGATTAGCGGCTCACAGACAAGGGCAGGGACCGGGCGAAGCCAAGCAGTGCGCAATTCGACCTGCTTACAACGCCGAATATCACGCTGGCGGTCGCCTATCCAACGGTGACGATGACATTGATGAGGTGATGGGTCCAGTGCACTGGACTACTCCTAGGAGCGCACATGTGCTGGGTCGATGTTCTATGCGGTCCCTCGAAAGGGGCCGGTCCCGGTCCGGAACGCCGATGCGCAGTATCGGCACACTGTTGTCCCGCCCGGATGGGATGGCGTCCGACGCACTTGTGACATACCCGAACACATAGCAGCGATCCGCTTTCTGTCGCCGCCTGTGCATACATAGGAACACCGGCGCGGCGTCGACACCTGAGGACAAGAACGGCTACCGATGACAGCGACAGATTCTTTCGCACTTCCCGATATCCACACCACCGCCGGCAAGCTGGCCGACCTGCGCAACCGTCAAGCACAGGCCAAGGTCCCGGTCGGTGAGGCCGCAGTCGAGAAGGTTCACGCCAAGGGCAAGCTGACCGCTCGCGAGCGCATCCAGGCGCTCCTCGACGAAGGATCGTTCGTCGAACTCGACGCCCTCGCTCGCCACCGCAGCACCAACTTCGGCCTGGCCGACAACCGTCCGCTCGGCGACGGCGTCGTCACCGGCTACGGCACGATCGACGGCCGCGACGTCTGCGTCTTCTCGCAGGACGCCACCGTCTTCGGCGGCAGCCTCGGCGAGGTCTACGGCGAGAAGATCGTCAAGGTCATGGACCTGGCCCTCAAGACCGGCCGTCCGCTGATCGGCATCAACGAAGGCGCCGGCGCGCGCATCCAGGAAGGTGTCGTCTCCCTCGGTCTCTACGGTGAGATCTTCCACCGCAACGTGCAGGCCTCCGGTGTCATCCCGCAGATCTCGCTGATCATGGGCCCCGCGGCCGGTGGTCACGTCTACTCCCCCGCACTCACCGACTTCGTCGTGATGGTCGACCAGACCAGCCAGATGTTCGTCACCGGCCCCGACGTCATCAAGACCGTCACCGGCGAGGACGTCACGATGGAGGACCTCGGCGGCGCCCACACCCACATGGTCAAGTCGGGTGTCGCGCACTACGTCGCCGACGGCGAGCAGGACGCCCTGGACTACGTCAAGGACCTGCTGTCCTACCTGCCGAGCAACAACCAGGCCGCTGCACCGCGCCTCGCGCCGAGCGACCCGATCGAGGGTGCGATCGAGGACTCCCTCACCGCCGAGGACATCGAGCTCGACACGCTCATCCCGGATTCACCGAACCAGCCGTACGACATGCACGAGGTCATTCGTCGCCTGCTCGACGACGACGAGTTCCTCGAGGTCCAGGCCGAGCGCGCGAAGAACATCATCGTCGGCTTCGGGCGCGTCGACGGCCGCAGCGTCGGCATCGTCGCCAACCAGCCCACGCAGTTCGCCGGCTGCCTCGACATCGACGCGTCCGAGAAGGCCGCGCGCTTCGTCCGCACCTGCGACGCGTTCAACGTGCCGATCATCACGCTCGTCGACGTTCCCGGCTTCCTGCCCGGCACCGAGCAGGAGTACAACGGCATCATCCGCCGCGGCGCCAAGCTGCTCTACGCCTACGGCGAGGCGACCGTCGGCAAGATCACGGTCATCACCCGCAAGGCCTACGGCGGCGCGTACGACGTCATGGGTTCCAAGCACATGGGTGCCGACGTCAACCTCGCATGGCCCACCGCGCAGATCGCCGTCATGGGTGCCTCCGGCGCCGTCGGCTTCGTCTACCGCAAGCGCCTGCTCGAGGCCGCCAAGAACGGTCAGGACGTCGACGCGCTGCGCCTCGAGCTGCAGAACGAGTACGAGGACACCCTGGTGAACCCGTACGTCGCCGCCGAGCGCGGTTACGTCGATGCGGTGATCCCGCCGTCGCACACGCGCGGACAGATCGTCTCCGCGCTGCGCCTGCTCGAGCGGAAGATGGTTTCGCTCCCGCCGAAGAAGCATGGAAACATTCCGCTGTGACGCTCGGCGGCAGGACCGGGCGCAGCTCGGTCCTGCCGCGACCGTACGGCGTAGCACGTCGCCGACGACGTGCGATGAACCCGAGAGAGGGATCGACATGACAGCGACCCGGTGGGCATCCGATGCCTGTGTGGACGCGTACCCGGGGGGTGCCCTGTGACAGCGACGGCAGAGGACAAGATCATCACCGAGTTCGAAGTCGAAGAGCAGCCGCCCGCGGTCGAGGCCACGGCCGCCGACGACGCGACCGAAGCCGCCCAGGAGAGCACCGCGGTCGCCGAAACCGCGGCTGCCATCCGCATCGTCAAGGGCAACCCCGCCGACGAGGAGATCGCGGCTCTCGTCGCCGTGCTCGCCGCTGCCGCTGCGTCGGCGGGCGACGAGGTGGTCGACACCCGGCCGCCCGAGACCTGGGGCGATCCGACGCGGACGCACCGGCAGTGGGCGCCGTTCTCGCCGTATTCGTACCCGAACCGCGGCTGACATGCCCCGGCTCGTTCTGGCCTCGGCTTCACCCGCCCGCCTCGCGGTTCTCCACGCGGCGGGCGTGAAGCCGTTGGTGCAGGTGTCGGAGGTCGACGAGGACGCGCTCATCGCGTCCCTCGGCCCCGGCACGCCGCCGGCGCAGGTGGTCACCGAGCTTGCCCGCGCCAAGGCCACCGACATCCTGCCCGTCCTGCGCGAGCAGAAGCTGCGCGACGCCGTCGTCATCGGCTGCGACTCGATGCTGCTGATCGACGGCGCTCTGCAGGGCAAGCCCGGCACCGTCGAGGCGGCCCGCGAGCGCTGGCAGGCGATGGCCGGCCGCAGCGGCGAGCTGCTCACCGGTCATGCCGTGCTCCGTCTCCGCGACGACGAGGTCGTCGCGGAGGCCGCCGACCACAGCGGCACCGTGGTGCACTTCGGCATCCCCACGGACGAGGAACTCGAGGCCTATCTCGACAGCGGTGAGCCGCTCGAGGTGGCCGGGGCCTTCACGCTCGACGGTCACGGGGGCTGGTTCGTCGAGGGCATCGAAGGCGATCCGTCGTCGGTGATCGGCATCGGGCTCCCGCTGGTGCGGCGCCTCCTCGCCGAGGTCGGCATCTCCGTCGCCCGGTTGTGGGCCGAGAACGCCGCGATCCCCGTCGAGGCGCTCGAGAACTGAGCCGTACCCGGCACTATCGGGCCGTGCCGCCGTACAAGGTCTTCTGCAACGAGCCCACCATCGCCTCGGCCTTGGTCTTCGCACGTTCGGCATCCACGCCGTGGAACATCTCGTCCACGGTCCCGCACCACAACTGCAACCACCGCTCGAACCGGGCGGGGGTCAGTCCGTGGTGTCCGTGCAGCGCCCGGTGCACCGGCACGAACGCTCCGCGATAGCGGGTGGTGCGGAAGAGGATCTGCTCCCAGAAGTCGCCGACCACCACCAGATGGTCGTCGAGTCCGATCACGGCGAGGACGTCGAAGGCCGGCGCGAGCACGGGATCGTCGAGGGCCCGTTCGTAGAACCGCCGGACCAGCAGGTCGATGTGCTCCCGCGATGCGAGCTCGACCGGGGCCGGCCGGTCGCCGTGGGTGTCACTGCGGGTCACGTCCCGTCACGGTACCGCCTAGAATCGACGGCGCACCTGCCACCACAGCCTCAGGAGCCCATGTGCCCGTCGCACCCGATAGCAACCCTTCGTTCGCGGTATACGCCGATCCCAACCGTCTCGTGTCGACGGAGTGGTTGTCCGCTCATCTCGGTCATCCCGAAGTGAAGGTCGTAGAGTCCGACGAGGACGTCCTGCTCTACGACGTGGGGCACATCCCCGGTGCGGTGAAGATCGACTGGCATCTCGATCTCAACGACCCCGTCACCCGCGACTACATCGACGGCGAGCAGTTCGCCGCGCTCATGGATCGCAAGGGCATCCGCCGCACCGACACCGTGATCATCTACGGCGACAAGTCCAACTGGTGGGCCGCCTACGCACTGTGGGTCTTCACCCTCTTCGGCCACGAGGACGTCCGCCTGCTCGACGGTGGACGCGACGCGTGGATCTCCGAGAACCGCGACACCACCCTCGACATCCCCGCCGCCACGACGAGCGGTTACCCGGTCGTCGAGCGCAACGACGCCCGGATCCGCGCATTCAAGGACGATGTCCTCGCGCACCTGGGCAAGGGCCCGCTGGTCGACGTGCGGTCGCCGCAGGAGTACACCGGCGAGCGCACCCACATGCCCGACTACCCGGAGGAAGGCGCCCTGCGCGGTGGCCACATCCCCACCGCGGTGTCGATCCCGTGGGCGAAGGCAGCGGCGCCCGACGGCCGGTTCCGTGCGCGGCCCGAACTCGAGGAGATCTACGGCGACATCGACCAGGACGCCGACGTGATCGCCTACTGCCGGATCGGCGAGCGCTCGAGCCACACCTGGTTCGTCCTCACCTACCTGCTCGGATACTCGAACGTGCGCAACTACGACGGTTCGTGGACCGAGTGGGGCAACGCCGTCCGCGTGCCCATCGCCAAGGGCGACGAGCCCGGAGAAGCGCCGGCCGCATGAGCATTCCCGCCCCCCTCGCCGAGATCGTCGACGACTTCGCTGCCGTCGAAGGTCAGGACAAGCTGCAGTTGCTTCTCGAATTCAGCCGCGAGCTCCCGCCGCTTCCCGCCGAACTCGAGGAAGCGGCGATGGAGCCGGTGCCCGAGTGCCAGTCGCCGCTGTTCCTGTCCGTCGACGCATCCGACCGGTCGCAGGTGAAGCTCCACTTCAGCGCACCCGCCGAAGCCCCGACCACCCGCGGATTCGCATCGATCCTGCAGCAGGGACTCGACGGTCTCAGCGCACAGGAGATCCTCGACGTGCCCGACGACTTCTATGCCTCGCTCGGTCTCGCCGAGGCGGTCAGCCCGCTGCGGCTGCGAGGGATGAGCGCGATGCTCACGCGCATCAAGCGGCATCTCCGAACCTGACGCGGTCATGGAGTTCACCGAGCTCGCCGACTACCGGATCCCCCCGGGCGTTCTCACCGAATGGCTGCCGTGTGCGGCCGAGGACGACTGGCGCGAGGACCCTCGTCCCGCCTCGTACATCCACGAGGCGCATCTCAGGCGCACCTCGGGGGTCCGGTACGGCGGGGGCCGCGACTCCTGGCTCGGCACGGCCTTCGAGGTCCCCGGGCCCCTCGACACCGAGCGGTTCCGGCGGGCCCTGCAGCGCTGGATCGATCGGCACGAACCGCTGCGCAGCCACGCGCACCTCGACGAGGAGCAGAGCGGCGGCGGTCTGGTGCGGCGCACCGCTCCCCCCGGCCGGGTGTCGGTGCGACCCATCCGGCACGATCCCGCCGATCCCGACACCATCCACGAGCACCTGCTCGGTCTGTTCGACGACTACACGACCCCGCACTTGTGGCCGTCCTACGTCTTCGCGACGCTCGAGCGGACACCGGACGGGGATCCCGACAGCGCAGAAAGCGCGAAGGACACCGACGAGCGGTTCACAGTCTTCTTCGGCGCCGACCACTCCATCATCGACGGGTACTCGGTGGTGCTCGTGGCGCACGAGATCTCGGCGCTCTACGAGGAGGAGCGCACCGGTCGCGCCGCCGACCTGTTCCCGGTGGGCAGCTACATCGACTTCGGCGCCGCCGAACGCGACGAGTCCGCGCATCTCGACGACGACGACGAGGCCGTGCAGATCTGGCGGCGGACCCTCACCGAATGCGGCGGCGAACCGCCCGCCTTCCCCCTCCCGATCGGGGCGCGACCCGCGCACGCCACACCCCAGCAACGACTGTCGGAACGCTGGTTCGACGACGACGAGGCGAGCGCCTTCTCCGCATGCTGCCGACGCGCCGGGACGGGATTCTTCGCCGGCGTGCTGGCGTGCTTCGGCCGGGCGACGGCCGAACTCACCGGTGCGGATCGGTTCCGGACCGTCGCGCCCGCGCACACCCGCGCCGGGCCGATCTGGGCGGGTTCGCTCGGATGGTTCGTCGGCCTGCGTCCGATCGATCTGAAACTCACGGACACAACGGATTTCGAGACCCTGGCGATGCGGGCCGGCGACGAACTGCACCGCACCCGCGCGAGCGCACGAGTGCCGTTCGCGCGGGTGGGCGAACTCCTCGGCGTGCCCATCCGTCCACGTTTCGTCGTCTCGTACATGGACGTGCGGTTCGTACCGATGGCCGCCCAGTGGCCCGAATGGAACGCTCAGGCGCTGCGCAGCCGCAGCTTCACCCACGACGTCTACGTCTGGATCAACCGCACGCCCGAGGGTGTGAACATGTCGGCGCGATTTCCAGACAATACGGTCGCGGACAAGAACGTCCCGAGCCTTCTGACGCGCACCCGCGAACTGATGCACGAGGTCGCGGTGGGTGGACCGTGGATCGCACGGCCGGAAACGGCGGCAGTCCCACCTACCGGTGAGTAGCATTGTGCGCTCGAACGGCCGCCGTAATGTATACGGGCATCCGGTTACATCGTCGATCCGAATGGCGCTTAGACTGCCCGTCGACGGAAATAACCTAACGATCGATCAACAGGAGGCTCCGTGCCCAGTCATGCCAGCGCGCAGATCACGAAGGTGCTCGTCGCGAATCGCGGCGAAATCGCTGTGCGGGTCATCCGAGCCGCCAAGGACGCAGGCTACGGCAGTGTCGCCGTCTACGCCGAACCGGACGCAGACGCACAGTTCGTGAAGCTCGCCGACGAGGCGTTCGCACTGGGCGGCAACACCTCGGCCGAGTCCTACCTGGTGTTCGACAAGATCCTCGACGCCGCGGCCAAGTCCGGCGCCGACGCCATCCACCCCGGCTACGGCTTCCTCTCCGAGAACGCCGACTTCGCCCAGGCCGTGATCGACGCCGGCCTCATCTGGATCGGCCCCTCGCCGCAGTCCATCCGCGACCTCGGCGACAAGGTCACCGCCCGCCACATCGCCGAGCGCGCCAAGGCCCCGATGGCGGCCGGCACCAAGGACCCGGTCAAGAACGCCGACGAGGTCGTCGAGTTCGCGAAGAAGTACGGCGTGCCGGTCGCGATCAAAGCCGCCTTCGGCGGTGGTGGACGCGGCATGAAGGTCGCGCAGACCATCGAGGAGATCCCCGAACTGTTCGAGTCGGCCACCCGTGAGGCCGTCGCCGCCTTCGGTCGCGGCGAGTGCTTCGTCGAGCAGTACCTCGACAAGGCCCGCCACGTCGAAGCCCAGGTCATCGCCGACCAGCACGGCAACGTCATCGTCGCCGGCACCCGCGACTGCTCGCTGCAGCGCCGCTTCCAGAAGCTCGTCGAGGAGGCCCCCGCGCCGTTCCTGACCGACGAGCAGCGCAAGCGCATCCACGACTCCGCCAAGGCCATCTGCCGCGAGGCCGGTTACTACGGCGCCGGCACGGTCGAGTACCTCGTGCAGGGCGACACCGTCTCCTTCCTCGAGGTCAACACCCGCCTGCAGGTCGAGCACCCGGTCACCGAGGAGACCGCCGGCATCGACCTCGTGCGTCAGCAGTTCCGCATCGCCAACGGCGAGAAGCTCGAGCTCACCGAGGATCCCACCCCGCGCGGCCACTCCTTCGAGTTCCGCATCAACGGTGAGGACGCCGGTCGCGGCTTCCTCCCCGCTCCCGGCCCGATCACCGTCTACAAGGAGCCCACGGGCCCCGGCGTGCGCGTCGATTCGGGTGTCGTCGCCGGCGACGTCATCGGCGGCCAGTTCGACTCGATGCTCGCCAAGCTGATCGTCACCGGTGAGACCCGCGAGCAGGCGCTGCAGCGTGCTGCCCGCGCGCTGGCCGAGTTCGAGGTCGAGGGCCTGGCCACGGTCATCCCGTTCCACCGCCACATCGTCGAGAACCCGGCGTTCGTGGGCGACGGCGAGAAGTTCGACGTCTACACCAAGTGGATCGAGAACGAGTGGGACAACACCATCGAGCCGTACACCGGTGGTGCCCCGATCGAGGACGAGGACGAGGCCCTGCCGCGGCAGAACGTCGTCGTCGAGGTCGGCGGACGCCGCGTCGAGGTGTCGCTGCCCGGGCAGTTCTCGCTCGGCGGTAACGGCGGCGGCGCCGGCGCGATCCGCAAGAAGCCCAAGCCCCGCAAGCGCGGTGGCGGCGGCGCCGGCAAGGCGTCGGGCGACGCGGTGACCGCACCCATGCAGGGCACCGTCGTCAAGGTCGCGGTTGCCGAGGGCCAGGAGGTCGCCGAGGGCGAGCTCATCGCCGTGCTCGAGGCCATGAAGATGGAGAACCCGGTCAACGCCCACAAGGCGGGCGTCGTCACCGGCCTCGCGGTCGAGCCGGGTGCCGCGGTCACCCAGGGCACCGTGCTCACCGAGATCAAATAGGACCCCGCCCGAGCAACGCTCGAGCAGTACGGCCGACGGTCCCCCGCATCGCTCACGATGCGGGGGACCTCGCCGTGTCGGGCCCCCGTGACCGGCTCATGCGCGCGAAAAACCACTAGCCTGGAGTCATGGCCGACCGCCCCGACATCCGCATCGGCACCGCCGAGCGTGAAGAAGCCGTAGCGCTGCTCGGCGAGCACTTCGCCGCGGGCCGTCTCAGCCTGGCGGAATTCGACGAGCGGGTCGCACTCGCCACGCAGGCCACGGTGCGTGGCGACCTGATCCCCTTGTTCGCCGACCTGCCCTCGGCGCCGGCCGCGATGGCCACCACCGGGCCACGCGATCTGGCGGAACAGCTGCTCACGTTGGTTCCGTTCATCCTGGTCGCGCTGCTCGTGATCGTCGTCCTCCGGCACCCGATCGCGCTGCTCATCGCCTTCGGTGTGCTGTTCGTCGCGGGTCGCCGGGCCTACCGGCTCCTCGGCGAGGGCCGCGGGCCGTCCTGACCTCGCGGTACCCGGCCGCGTCCTTCTGCTGTTGCAGAGATCCTGTAGCGGATATCACAGCTCTTCGAGAGGTGCCCGTGGCTGTTGCCGGTCCGACGGCACAGGTTAGTGTGGCCGGCATGCCCGAACACCCCGACGTCCGGATCGGCAACGCAGAACGCAGTGAGGCTCTCGACCTGCTCGGCGAGCACTTCGCGCTCGGCCGGCTGACGCTGTCGGAGTTCGACGAACGCAGCGCGATGGCGTCGGCGGCCGGGACGCGCGGTGATCTCGACGTGCTGTTCACCGACCTGCCCGCCCACCTCACCGATAGCTCGGCCACGACCCGGGACGATCTTCCGGTGATCATCCCGAAGAAGGCTCCCGAGCGGTGGCGCGAGGTCGTGATGGGCCTGACGCCGCTGGTCGCGCTCGTGCTGTTCTTCACCTTCGACACGTGGTTGTTCTTCCTGCTGATCCCCGCCGTGGGCATCGTCCTGTTCGCCGGTCGCGACCGGGACGGGCACAGCACCGACGACGCCGACACCCACCGTGGTGAGAAGAAGAACGCCTGAACCGTGCCGTCCACGCTCCTCCGGCATCGTGCACTGCCCCTGATCCTCGCGGTCGTCGTCATCACCGCGATGCTGCTCTCCCCCGGCAGCACGGTGCCGAGCGGCCCGCCGCACGCCGACAAGGTCACACACGCGCTGATGTTCCTTGCGCTCGCGCTCTGCTCCCGCTACGCACGGATCTCCCCCGTCGTCACGGTGGTGTGGCTGGGCCTTTACGGCGTGCTGACGGAGATCCTCCAGGCCACCGTCGCTGTCCGGCGTTCCGGCTCGTTCTGGGACTGGTGCGCCGATCTCGCCGGCGTTGCGATCGGCCTCGCCGTCGCGGCCCTCGTCGGCTCACGTTCTCGCGGACGGTCGAAACCGTAAGCATCAACCCGTGATTCGTCACAAAACCTGCCGCTGGTAGCCTCCTTCGCGCCGACAGTCCGACGGGGGATCGGACAGGCTGCTCACGGGGGAACGAATGTCGCAGGAACAGGTCGCGGACGCACTACCGACGGTGCTCCCGCCGTATCTCTATCTACCTTGCGCGGACGCGGTCCCGGATCCGGCCGATGCCACCGTCGACTATCGGTATCTCAGCGACGGCCGCATCGCGCTGCTCGCCTACACGGCGCTCGACCGTCTCCACTCCTGCTGCGGCGCCGGGCAACCGTGGCTGGTGCTGCCCACGCACGTGCTCCCGCGACTGCGGGAGGCACAGCCGTGGGATTCGCTGCTGCTCGACGTCCCGATACCCGAAGCGGAACGTCGGCACCCGGCCTCCGGAGACGCGAGATGAGCCTGTACGTCGATCCCGACGAACTCGATCGGGCCGCAGGCATCTACACGGGTGCGGCCACCGACACCGCGGATCTCGTCGACACCTGCCCCACGAGTGTGGACGCGGGTCTCGCGACCGGTCCGCTCACCGGCATGCTTGCGCAGATCGTCACCGACCTCGCCGGCATGGTCGAGGTGCTCGGCGGAACGGGTGGCCTGCTGACGACCACAGCGCAGACGTACCGGGAAGCCGACGACGAGGCCGCCGCCGCGCTCGTCCGGACCTGGTCGGAGTGACCGTGCCGATCGACACCTTCATCGCCGGCAACCCCACCGATATCCGACGGGTCGAGGACTGGATCCGCACGACGCTGGGCACCACGATCGGGAACGTCGCCGACGCCGCAGCCCGGGCGCGCCGCATCGCCGACGACGCTTGGGAGGGCGACGCTTCCGAGACCTATCTCGGCAGGTCGAGCGAACACGTCCACGCCATCGACGATTTCCACGCGCGGACATCGAAGACCGCCGATGTCTTCGCGGACCTGTCGGACGAACTGTCGCGCGCCCTGTCCGACATGGCCGACATCCGCGCTCGTGCCTTGGCCGCGGGATTGCCGGTCGTATGCAACACGATCGGTAATCCTCCCCCGGGTGACGACGAAGCCGCTTTCCGGAGGACCTCGGCATATCAAGAAGCGAGTGACGCCGCCGAGGCGGTGCACGCTCGCTGGTCCGTCGCAGTCGCAACCGCCACGAACACCTGGACCGGACACCCGTGGTCCGCGTCCTTCCTCGTGAGCACCGCGCTCGACTACGTCGACAAGAACCTGCAAGGCAGGATCGCGGACCTCCTCACCATGCAGCAGCACCTCCAGACCGAGGCGATCCGTGAGATGGAGCGATTTCTCTCGCTTTCGCCGGACACACCCTACGACGAGTTACGACGTCTGTTCGGTTCTGCGCGGGAACCACTCGACGATCTGGTGGCGACCACCGGACGCCTCGACGACATGGCATCGATGTCCCGGACCGCCGGCCGGGCCGCGGGGACCATAGGTCTTGTCGCCGGTGTCGGGCTCGACTATTTCGCGGGTGGTGAGTCCCTCGAACAGGCCGTGGTATCCAACGGCCTCGGTCTCGGAGCATCGATAGCCGCCGGTTCCGCGGCAGGTGCGATGGTCGGGTCGATCGTTCCGGGCGCCGGCACGGCGTTCGGAGCGGTGGTCGGCGCAGCAGCAGGGACGGTCACCGGAATCTTCACCTCCGGCGCGGTCGACAATCTCTACGAGTCGAGCACGAAATCGATCGGTGGATCCTTCAGCGCTGGCCTGGCCGAAGTCGGAAGTGCTGCAAGCGCAACCAAAGAACTCGCCGGTGCCTCCATCGGAGGATTGGCCAGGCTGGGACGAGGAGCATTCGATGCCATCTTCTGACGACCACGGTCTCCGCACCTACGGCGACTCGCGTGCCCCTTTCGTCGTTCTCGGGACCGGAATCGTCGGTCTCGTCTTCCTGCTGCTCGTCCCGGCAGTGTTGATCGAGCAGGCAGCACAGGGGGCTCCCCTCGAACTGCCCAGGGGCTGGCCGGTGATCCTGGCGCTGAGCGCCACGATCCTCATGTATCCGGTGCTCGGCTTCCTCATGTACAGCCCTCGCACGAAGGCGGACCACATCACGGCGGACACCGGATCCACGGCACCGGCGCTGGTTCTGCGGCAGTCGTCCTGGGTGTTCCGGATCGCTTTCGTCCAGATCGGAGCGTTCACGCTCATGCTCCTCGGGCTCATCTGGCTGACGGGCGAGCCCGACGAACAGCGGCTGGACATCAACGTCGTCCTGGCCGTCCTCGCCTGCGCGTGGCAGGTCGGCTACTGCTTCCTCATCGTCCGACACAAACTACGCCCCGGTTACATCACACTCTCCGCCGAGGGAATCCGCTTCAGCGATCACGCCACGGACACCTGGATCCCCTGGGAGGCAACGGCGTCCGGAGTACTGGCCGATCCCCTCTATGTCGTCGTGCCGGCCCTACCGGCGCGTGGCGCCACCACGAGTTCGCGGGTTCCACTGCCGTGGCGGATCATCGACGACCGCAAGGACGGCGACCTACGTCCCTCATCCCGACGCCACCCCGGTCATACTGCCCGCATCGACCGGCGCCGGTTCGAGATCGCTCCCGAACTCCTCGACGCCGTGCTCGACCACTATCTCCGCGACCCCGACGCTCGCGCCGAACTCGCCGATCCCGACGCTGTCGCACGCCGAGTCGACGAGCTGCGCTCCTACGCACCCGGACCGCGGTGGCGACGCTACGGTCCGGTCCCCGTGCCAACCCTGAGCACGCCGGCGCCGAGGTGACGGTCAGGCGGTCACGTCCGGATCGACGAGCCGGGTCCGCAGTGCCTGCAGGGTGTCGTCGTCGAGACCGAGTCCGGCGGCGAAGTACTGCTCGATGGTTCCGTAGCGCGACAGCGCCTCCTCGATCGCCACCTCGAGGTACTCGCGACGCACACCGAGCAGGGGTGTGATCAGTTCCGGATCGCCGCCGAGCGATGCGAACCGGGCGAAGAAGTCGTCGAAATGCGGGAGCAGTTCGTCGTTCGTGCGCAGGTAGTCGGCGAAGACGGCTTCCTGGTCGGCGCCGACGAACAGGAGCAGCGAGGCCGCCGCCCAGCCGGTGCGGTCCTTGCCGGCACTGCAGTGCACGAGCCCTGGAACGTCTCCGTGGGCGACGGTGCTCGCCAGGGTCCGGTACGACGCCACGGCACTCGGCAGCGTGACGAACTCGCGGTAGCTCTGCCGCAGGTACTCGACAGCACGACCGTCCCCGAGTGTCTGCGCCACCAGCTCCGGGTTGGATACGAGTTCCGGCAGCGCGGCCGCGATCGATCCGCTCTGCCGGTCGGCGAGGACGTCGAGCCCGAGGTGCCGGGCACCGTCGGGGACACGATCGGGACGGCGCTGCTGTTCCTCGAGCGTGCGCAGGTCGAAAACCGTCGCGATGCTCAGGGCCTCGAGGGTCTCGACGTCGGTGTCGGTCAGGCGGCTGAGGTCCGTGGAGCGGAAGACCACCCCGGTGCGGACCACGCCGCCGAACGAACTCCGGCAACCGCCGATGTCCCTCAGGTTGACCAGCGACGGAATCGCGAAGGACTCGCCGCCGGTCACGGTCTCGTCCAGTGCATCGGCCATATCCGACAAGCTACCGCCGTGCGGCCCCGAACAGGGGGACCCGCCCCGTCATTCGTACTGCGAGGTCACCCTGTCGAGCGCGTCGAGGGCCTCGTCGAGCTCGTGGGTGGTGACGATCAGCGGCGGCCGGAAGCGGATGCCGCGCGTGCCCGTCCCGATCACGAGGACGTGCTCGTCGCGGTACAGCCGTCGCAGCACCTCGTCGCGGATCTCCGGAGTCGGGAGGTCGACGGCGCACATCAGTCCGCGTCCGCGCGGCTCGGTGACGACCGGTCGTCGCGCGGCGATCTGCTGCAACCCCGACAGCAGGTGCGCTCCGCTCAACCGGGCGCGGTCGATCAGCCGGTCGTGCTCGACGACCTCGAGGATGCGACGGGCCCGCACCATGTCGGTGAGATTGCCGCCCCACGTCGAGTTGATCCGCGAACTCACGGCGAACACGTTGTCGGGCACCTCGTCGATACGTTCGCCGGCCATGATCCCGCACACCTGAGTCTTCTTGCCGAAGGCGACGATGTCGGGGGTGACGCCGAGCTGCTGGTAGGCCCATGCGGTGCCGGTCGTGCCGGCGCCGGTCTGCACCTCGTCGAAGATCAGCAGGGCGTCGTTCTCCCGGCACAGCTGTGCGATCGACCGGAAGAACTCGGGACGGAAGTGGTGGTCGCCGCCTTCCCCCTGGATCGGTTCGGCGATGAAGCATGCGATGTCGTGGGCGCGTTCGGCGAAGGCTCGTCGGGCCTGTTCGAGGGCCTTCTCCTCGGCCGCGGCGACATCACGGCCCTCGACAAGATAGGGCGCGTCGATCCGCGGCCAGTCGAACTTGGGGAACCGATCGGTCTTGACCGGATCGGTGTTCGTCAGCGACAGGGTGTACCCGGTGCGGCCGTGGAAGGCCCCGGTCAGGTGCAGCACCGAACCGCCCGGGTGGGCGGACAGACCGCGGGACTCGTTGAGGCGGCTCTTCCAGTCGAACGCCACCTTGAGCGCGTTCTCCACGGCGAGCCCACCACCGTCGACGAAGAACAGGTGCGGGAGCGCCGGGTCGCCGAGAACGCGCACGAAGGTCTCGACGAAGCGCGCCATGGGCACGGTGTAGATGTCGGAGTTGCTGGGCTTGTTCGCCGCGACGGCGGCGAGTTCGTGCGCTGTCTCCGGATCGGTCAGCGCAGGATGGTTCATCCCGAGCGTGGACGACGCGAAGAACCCGAACATGTCGAGATAGGTCGTTCCGTCCCGGGCGTCGACGAGGCGGACTCCGCGGGAGCGGTCGAGATCGAGGACGAGGTCGAAACCGTCGGCGAGCATGTGCCGGCCGAGGATGCTGTGTACCCGGTCGGGGGCGAGATTCTCGGCACCGTCCGGGTTTCGGAATGCAGTGCTCATGACCCCACCGTACGCGAGACTCAACGGGACAAACCCGGTATCACAGCAACATTTACGGCGCAGAGGCCTATCGTTCGTAAAATGTTTGCAGAACGACGGTGCTGCGGGTGGCGACATCGGCGGTCGCCCGGATCTCCTGCAGCAACCGCTCGAGAGCGCGAGGAGACTCGACACGCACGAGGAGGATGTAGCTTTCGTCGCCTGCCACCGAATGACACGATTCGATCGCGGAGATGTGCCGGAGGCGGGCCGGCGCGTCGTCGGGTTGCGACGGGTCGAGAGGGGTGATCGCCACGAACGCCGACAACATCAGCCCGAGCGCTTCGGGATCGACGCGCGCGCTGTATCCGCGGATCACGTTGCGCGCCTCGAGTCGACGCACCCGCGACTGCACGGCCGAGACGGACAATCCTGCCTTCTCGGCGAGCGCCGCGAGCGTCGCGCGACCGTCGGCGACCAGTTCGCGCAGCAGCATCCGATCGATGTCGTCCAGCGACTCCTTCGACGAGTCGTTTCTCGAGGATTCGGGCACCAGCGCAGGGTATCCGAGCAATAAAGGAGCTCACCGATGAATGCGACCACCGATCTCGCCGATCGCGCGGCGACCGCTCTGAGACAGTGCGGTGTCGACGCCCTGCCCGACGACGCGGCGCTCGCGGTGACCAGCCCGGTCGACGGCAGCGTGATCGGACACCTTCCGGTCCACTCGGCCGCCGAGGTCGACGCGACGATCACGGCGGCGGCACAGGCCTTCGAACAGTGGCGCGACGTCCCCGCTCCGGTGCGCGGCCGCGTGGTGCGACGGCTCGGCGAACTGCTCGTCGAGCACAAGCGGCATCTCGCCGAGCTCGTCACCCTGGAGGCGGGGAAGATCCCGTCGGAGGCCGCGGGCGAGGTGCAGGAGATGATCGACGTCTGTGAGTTCGCCGTCGGTCTGTCGCGACAGCTCTACGGGCGGACGATGCCGTCCGAGCGGCCCGGGCACCGGCTCATGGAGATCTGGCATCCGCTCGGCGTGGTGGGCGTGATCTCCGCGTTCAACTTTCCCGTGGCGGTGTGGTCGTGGAACACCGCGATCGCGCTGGTGTGCGGCGACCCGGTGGTGTGGAAACCGTCGGAGACCACCCCGCTCACCGCCCTCGCCTGCGACGCGCTGCTGCGCCGCGCCGCCGCCGACGTCGGCGCCCCCGGCGGTCTCCATCACCTGCTCCTCGGCGACCACAGGGTGGGTGAGGCGCTCGTCGACGATCCCCGTATCGCCCTGGTGAGTGCGACCGGCTCCACCCGGATGGGGCGGATCGTCGGGCCGCGGGTCGCGGCGAGGTTCGGTCGCTGCCTGCTCGAACTCGGCGGCAACAACGCGGCGATCGTCGCTCCGTCCGCCGATCAGGACCTCGCCGTCCGGGGCGTCGTGTTCGCCGCAGCCGGCACGGCGGGCCAGCGCTGCACCAGCCTGCGCCGGCTGATCGTGCACCGATCGATCGCCGACGAGTTCGTCGAGCGCATCGCGAAGGCGTACTCGCGTCTGCGGGTGGGGAATCCGCTGGACGAGGGTGTCCTCGTGGGTCCGCTCATCTCCGAACGGTCCTACGAGGCGATGACCGCGGCGCTCGACCGCGCGCAGACCGACGGGGGCACGCTCGTCGTCGGCGGCGAACGGGTGGAGGTCACCGGTGGTGGCGTGTACGTCTCCCCCGCACTGGTCCGGATGCCGGCGCAGACCGAGGTGGTGCGCGAGGAGACCTTCGCCCCGATCCTGTACGTCCTCGACTACGACGACCTCGACGAGGCGATCGCCTTGCACAACGGTGTACCACAGGGCCTGTCGTCGGCGATATTCACGCTCGACCAGCGCGAGGCCGAATTGTTCCTCGCCCGATCCGACTGCGGCATCGCGAATGTCAATATCGGCACCTCGGGGGCCGAGATCGGCGGCGCCTTCGGCGGGGAGAAGCACACCGGCGGCGGGCGCGAATCCGGATCGGATGCGTGGAAGGCGTACATGCGGCGGGCGACTAACACCGTCAACTACTCGACGGAGCTGCCCCTCGCCCAGGGTGTCGAATTCGGCTGATCCCGAACTCGGGGGTCCGGGCGGCTGGCTAATGGTTGCGCAGTGCGTCGATCAGTTCGTCCTTCTTCATGTCGGAGTAACCGGTCATGCCCAGTTCCTTCGCACGCTTCTTCAGGTCGTCGACCGTCCAGTCGTCATAGGAGCCGGACTTGCCACCCTTCTTCCCGACCTGCGACTTACCCTCGTTCGCAGCCGCGTTGGAGATCCGGGCCGCCTTCTCCTTGGAGGCACCGTCCTCGCGCAGGTCCTCGTACATCTTCTCGTTCTTGATCGACGGATTCGGCATCGTCTTCTCCTTTCCGTGTCCTGCGGAAGGGGTACCCGACGACACTTCACCCAATCAGAGGATCTGTGGCCTGTGACACATCCTGTGGTAGACCTGGGGCGTGTATCCAGGGAACCTGCTCGACGAACTCCGCGGGCAGCTGCCCGCCGGCGCACTGATCATCGATCCCGACATCCTCGCCGGCTACCGGCAGGACCGGGCGCAGGACCCGGACGCCGCGGTTCCCCTCGCGCTCGTACGGGCCACATCCACCGCGGACGTGCAGGCGACACTGCGGTGGGCGAACGCCCACCGGGTGCCGGTAGTGCCCCGCGGTGCCGGCACGAGTCTGTCCGGCGGGTCCGGCGGGCTCGCCGACGGGATCGTGCTCAGCACCGAGAAGATGCGGGCGATCACCGTCGACACCGCGACCCGCACCGCCGTCGTCCAGCCCGGTCTGCTCAACGTCGAGGTGAAGCAGGCCGCGGCCGAACACGGACTCTGGTATCCACCGGATCCGTCGTCGTTCGAGATCTGCACGATCGGCGGCAACGCGGCCACCAATGCCGGTGGGCTGTGCTGCGTGAAGTACGGGGTGACGACCGACTACGTGCTCGGACTCGAGGTGGTCCTCGCCGACGGTACCGCGGTGCGGCTCGGTGGTCCGCGGGTCAAGGACGTCGCGGGCCTGTCGCTGACGAAGCTGTTCGTCGGCAGCGAGGGCACTCTCGGGGTCATCACCGAGGTGACCTTGCGCCTCGTCCCACCGCCGCCACCGGCGTCCACGATGGTCGCGACCTTCGCCACCGTGCAGGCCGCCGCCGACGCGGTCGTCGCGATCACCGCGGTCCTGCGACCGGCGATGCTCGAATTCATGGACAGGGCGTCGATCGGGGCGGTGGAGGACATGCTGCGCATGGGACTCGACCGCACCGCCGAGGCCATGCTCATCGCACGCTCCGACGCACCCGGCAACGCGGCCGCGGAGGAGATCGAGATCATGGTGCGGGCCTGCCGCGAGGCCGGCGCCGACGACGTCTTCGCGACCGACGACCCCGAGGAGGGTGAGGCGTTCACCGTCGCCCGCCGCATGGCGATCCCGGCCGTCGAGCGCACCGGCAGCCTGTTGCTCGAGGACGTCGGGGTGCCGATCCCCGCACTGCCGGAACTGGTGAGCAGAATCGCCGATCTCGCAACCCGACACGACGTCACCGTCGCCGTGATCGCCCACGCCGGGGACGGCAACACCCACCCGCTGATCGTCTACGACCCCGCCGACGAGGACATGACGGCGCGGGCGCAGACGGTCTTCGGGAAGATCATGGATCTCGCGATCGAACTCGGCGGCACCATCACCGGTGAACACGGTGTCGGCCGGCTCAAGAAGGCCTGGCTACCCGATCAGGTGGGACCGGACGTGATGGCGTTGACCGAGCGGATCAAAGCCGCGCTCGACCCGAACGCGATCCTGAATCCCGGCGTGGTGATCTGATGACCCACACCACATCGGCTGCGGTCATAATCGTCGCGTGAACACCCGTGTGCCCCCGTCAACGACCGCCCTGCCGCTGCGCGAGACCAAGTACCGCGAGCTCGAACAGTATCCCGAGTTCGGCTCCGTCACGGCCTGGCTCCGCGACGTCGTGTCGTCGATCGTGCCCAACGCCCGCATGAGCGAATGCGAGTACTGGTCCGTCGTGTGTCTTCCCGCCGGCGAGCCGGACGACCCGCGGAAGCCGCTGGTGTCGGTGCACGCCGGCAACATGGCGGTCGCAGGGATGTTCCTCGACCTCTCCGACGGGCAGCGGAGCCTCGCCGGCTACGTCCGTGTGTCGGGGGCCGAGCTGGAGAAGGCGTCGGGTTCGACCCGCGAGCAGCTCGCGGCGGACTCCCCCGGCCTCTCCTTCATCGACGAGGGCTCCGTGGTGTCCGTGGTGTGGAGCGACGAACCCGCCGCGCGGGAGCAGTTCGAGGCGCTGCCGTGGCGGGCCCCGGCGCGGGCGCTCGTGACGGAACTGATGCGCGGCGGCCGCAACTCCTGGGCCGACGATCACTGCCGGCAGATCGCCCGGTTCGCGTACGACGACTGAGCGGGTTCACGTGCGGCGACTGAGTGTGTCGGTCGGCGGGTAGACGATGGGATGGTGACCGACATCCTCGATCGTTTCTCCGCGCCGACCCGGGCGTGGTTCGCCGGGGCGTTCGAGTCCCCGACCCCGGCCCAGCTCGGCGCGTGGGATTCGATCTCCTCGGGAGCCCACACGCTCGTCGTCGCCCCCACCGGGTCGGGCAAGACCCTGTCGGCGTTCCTGTGGTCGCTCGACCGGCTCTCGTCCACCCCGGCCGACGAGCACGCCGCGCGCGAGCACCGCACCCGCGTGCTGTACGTCTCGCCGCTCAAGGCCCTCGCCGTCGACGTCGAGCGCAACCTGCGGTCTCCGCTCGTCGGCATCACCCAGACCGCGAAACGGCTCGGTCTGACGCCACCCGACATCACCGTCGGTGTGCGTTCCGGCGACACCTCCCAGGCCGATCGTCGCGCCATGGCGCGCACGCCACCGGACATCCTCATCACGACGCCCGAGTCGCTCTTCCTCATGCTCACCTCGTCCGCGCGGGAGAACCTCGTCGGTGTCGAGACGGTGATCGTCGACGAGGTCCACGCGGTGGCGGGGACGAAACGCGGGGCGCATCTCGCGCTGTCGCTCGAGCGTCTCGACCAGCTCCTGCGCGCGCCGGCCCAACGCATCGGGTTGTCGGCCACCGTGCGACCGCACGAGGAGGTCGGCCGGTTCCTCGCCGGTTCCGCCCCCATCCGGATCGTCGCGCCGCCCTCGGCGAAGACGTGGGATCTCGCGGTGCGCGTACCGGTCGAGGACATGACCGAACTCGGGGTTTCCGAGCCCGACGAGGAATCGTTCTCACCCACACCGCAGGCCGGGTCGATCTGGCCGCACGTCGAGGAGCAGATCGTCGATCTCATCACCGAGCACCGGTCGACGATCGTGTTCGCCAATTCCCGGCGACTGTCCGAACGTCTCACCGCCCGGCTCAACGAGATCCAGGCCGAACGCCTCGGCGAGCAGGTGGACCGCGAGGGCGCACCGCCTTCGCAGCTCGGATCGCCCACCGAGACCACCGCCGGCGCTGCACCCGTGCTCGCTCGCGCCCACCACGGGTCGGTGAGCAAGGACCAGCGCGCTCTGATCGAGGACGATCTCAAGTCGGGCCGGTTGCGGTGCGTGGTGGCGACGTCGAGTCTCGAACTCGGCATCGACATGGGTGCGGTCGATCTCGTGATCCAGGTCGAGGCTCCGCCCTCGGTGGCCAGCGGTCTGCAGCGCGTCGGTCGCGCCGGGCACCAGGTGGGCGAGACCTCACGCGGCGTGCTGTTCCCCAAGCACCGCACCGATCTCGTGCACTGCGCGGTGACCGTCGAGCGGATGGTCGAGGGACACATCGAGGCGCTGCAGGTCCCGGCGAATCCACTGGACGTGCTCGCCCAGCAGACGGTCGCGGCCACGGCCCTCGAACCCGTCGACGTCGACGACTGGTTCGACACGGTGCGGCGCAGCGGATCGTTCGCGACGCTCTCCCGCGGCGTCTACGAATCCGTCCTCGACCTGCTCGCCGGCCGCTATCCGTCCGACGAGTTCGCCGAGCTCCGTCCCCGGGTGGTATGGGACCGCACGGCCGGCACCCTCATCGGCAGGCCCGGCGCCCAACGGCTCGCCGTCACCTCCGGCGGCACGATCCCCGACCGCGGCCTGTTCACCGTGTACATGGTCGGCGAGAAGAACACGCGGGTGGGCGAACTCGACGAGGAGATGGTCTACGAGTCGCGAGTGGGTGACGTCTTCGCGCTCGGTGCCACCAGCTGGCGGATCGAGGAGATCACCTTCGACCGGGTGCTGGTCTCCCCCGCCTACGGCCGGCCCGGCCGGTTGCCCTTCTGGCACGGCGACAGTCAGGGTCGACCCGCCGAACTCGGTGCCGCGCTCGGCGCATTCCTGCGCGAGATGGGCCACGCCTCGCCGGAGGACGCCGAGACCCGCTGCCGCAAAGGTGGTCTCGACGACTACGCCACCGGAAATCTCATCCGTCTGCTCGACGAGCAGCGCACCGCCACCGGTCACCTGCCCACCGACCGAACACTCGTCGTCGAACGGTTCCGCGACGAACTCGGCGACTGGCGGCTGGTGCTGCACTCGCCGTTCGGGTTGCGAGTGCACGCGCCGTGGGCGCTCGCGGTGGGCGCGCGGCTGCTCGAACGCTACGGCATCGAATCGCACCCCACCCCGTCCGACGACGGCATCATCGTCCGACTGCCCGACACCGACGACGCCCCGCCCGGCTCGGAGATCTTCGTCTTCGACACCGAGGAGATCGACGACATCGTCACCGAACAGGTCGGCGGCTCCGCGTTGTTCGCGTCCCGCTTCCGGGAGTGCGCGGCGCGGGCCCTGCTCCTGCCCCGCCGCAACCCGGGCAAGCGCGCCCCGCTGTGGCAGCAGCGCCAACGATCGGCGCAACTGCTCGACGTCGCTCGCCGCTTTCCCGACTTCCCGATCCTGCTCGAGACGGTGCGCGAGTGCCTGCAGGACGTCTACGACCTGCCTGCTCTGCGCGACCTGCTCGGCAGCATCGCCCAGCGCAAGATCCGGCTGGTGGAGGTCGAGACCCCCACGGCCTCACCGTTCGCGACGTCGCTGCTGTTCTCCTATGTGGGTGAGTTCCTGTACGAGGGCGACAGCCCGCTCGCCGAACGTCGGGCCGCGGCACTGTCGCTCGACTCGACGCTGCTCGCCGAACTTCTCGGCCGGGTCGAGCTGCGCGAACTGCTCGACGCCGACGTCATCACCGAGGCCGAGCACGAACTGCAACGCCTGACCCCGCAGCGACGCGCACGCGACGCCGAGGGCGTCGCCGATCTGCTGCGTCTGCTCGGTCCGCTCACCGAGGCCGAGCTGCGCGAGCGCACCACCGACGACCCGACGTCCTGGATCGAGGATCTCGAAGCGCAACGCCGCGCGTTGCGTGTCTCGTACGCGGGTGAGCACCGATGGGCGGCGGTCGAGGACGCCTCACGGCTGCGCGACGCGCTGGGCGTGCCCCTGCCGATCGGGGTCCCGACGGTGTTCGTCGAACCGGTCCCCGACCCGCTCGGCGATCTGATCGCCCGGCACGCCCGCACCCACGGCCCGTTCACCACCGCGCAGGCCGCCGCCCGGTTCGGACTGGGCACGGCGGTCGTCGAATCCGTCCTCGGCCGGCTCGCGTCCGAGAAGCGCGTCACGGCAGGCGAATTCCGCCCGGGTGCGAGCGGATCGGAATGGTGCGACACGGAGGTGCTCCGAAGGCTGCGGCGCCGGTCGCTCGCCGCCGCCCGGCAGGACGTCGAACCCGTCAGTACCACGACCCTCGGACGATTCCTGCCCGACTGGCACCACCTCGGCACCGGCCCGGGCACGAGTGCGCTCTACGGCATCGACGGTGTCCTCACCGTCGTCGAACAACTCGCCGGGGTACCGGTGCCCGCGAGCGCCCTCGAACCGCTGATCCTCGCTCCCCGCGTGCGCGACTACACCCCGACGATGCTCGACGAACTCACCACGACCGGTGAGGTCCTGTGGTCGGGTGCCGGGTCCATCTCCGGGAAGGACGGCTGGGTGGCACTGCATCCGGCCGATCTGGCCCCGGCGAGCCTCGCTCCGGTCGACGACATCGAGCTGGGGCCGGTGCACCGGGCGATCCTCGAGTCGCTCTCGGGCGGCGGCGCGTACTTCTTCCGGCAACTCGTCGACGCCGTCACCGTCCTCCACACCACGGCGAGCGACACGACGGTCGCCGACGCCCTGTGGGAGCTGGTGTGGAGCGGGCATATCGCGGGCGACACCCTCGCCCCGCTGCGCGCCCTGATCGGCGACACCTCCCGTGCCAAGCCCGCCCACCGCACCCCGCGCCGGGCGCCGCGCGCCCGGATGTACCGGGCCCGGCCCACGCTGCCGAGCCGCACCGGGCCACCGACCGTGAGCGGGCGCTGGTCGATGCTGCCCGAACGCGAGACCGACGCGACGGTCCGCGCACACACCACCGCCGAGCTGCTGCTCGAGCGGTACGGCGTGGTCACCCGCGGTGTCGTCGTCGGCGAGGGTGTGCCCGGCGGATTCGCGACGATGTACAAGGTGCTCAGCCGGTTCGAGGAGACGGGCCGGTGCCGCCGCGGTTACTTCGTCGATTCGCTGGGCGGAGCGCAGTTCTCGACACCGTCGGTCGTCGACCGTCTCCGGTCGTTCTCGGATTCGATCGAGGGCCGGCACTCGGAGACCGCGGCCGTCACCCTCGCGGCGTGCGATCCGGCCAACCCGTACGGTGCGGCACTGCCGTGGCCGAAGTCGTCGGCCGACGACGACGCGCCGCGGCACCGGCCGGGCCGCAAGGCCGGTGGACTCGTGGTGCTCGTCGACGGGGCGCTCGTGCTGTTCGTCGAACGCGGCGGACGCACGCTGCTCACCTTCGACGACGATCCGGGCCGGTTGCGCAGCGCATGCGCGTCGCTCGCTGCGAGCGTCAAACGCGGTGGTGTCGACAAGATCGTCGTCGAGAAGGTCGACGGTGAGACGATCCATGGGCACGAGTTCGCCGGATATCTTGCCGAAGCGGGATTCTCGGCGACCCCGCGCGGCTACCGGCTGAGGTTCTGACGTGCCCGAGGGAGACACCGTGTTCCGCGCCGCGTACCGCCTCCGAACGGCACTGGAGGGAAAGATGCTCACAGAGACGGACTTCCGTGTTCCGCGTTTCGCCACGGCCGATTTCACCGGGTGCACGGTCGACGAAGTGGTCTCGCGGGGCAAGCACCTACTCGTCCGCGTCGCCGACGTCTCGATCCATTCGCACCTGAAGATGGAAGGCGAATGGCACGTCTATCCGCGCGGAACACGGTGGCGCAAGCCCGGATACAAGGCGCGCATCGTGCTCGGCACCGAGGACGTGCAGGCGGTGGGTTTCGAACTCGGCATCGTCGAGGTGCTCGCCCGTGACCGGGAGGACGACGCCGTGGGCCATCTCGGGCCGGATCTGCTCGGTCCCGATTGGGATCCCGAGCGTGCGGCGGCGAATCTCGTGCGCGACCCGGACCGTCCGATCGGGGTGGCCCTGCTCGATCAGCGCATCATGGCCGGCGTCGGGAACGTGTACCGCTCCGAATTGTGCTTCCTGCGGGGCGTCGATCCGTGGACCCCGGTCGCGCAGGCCGGGGATCCCGCTGCGTGGGTCGACCTCACGCATCGGTTGCTGGTCGCGAACCGCGACCGGACGACCCGTATCACCACCGGCGACCGTCGTCCGGGCCACAATCTGTGGGTCTACGGGCGTCGCGGGAAGCCGTGCAGACGCTGCCATACCCCGATCCGGTTCGGCGAGATCGGCACCGCGACCGATCCCGAGCGGGTGGTCTACCGGTGCCCGCGATGTCAGCCGCGCCCGGAAGGATCCCCGCCCTGATCGCCCTGTAGACACGCCGCCCTGCCGGCGTCCTCGACGAGCGCGACGCAGTGCCGGACGAGGGTGTCTCGCGACACGGCGAGGTCGCCTTCGAGGTACCTCATGAACAGGCTGGTGAGGGCGCCGACGGCACCCACGGCCACCATGTGGCGCTGTCCCTCGTCGCCACCCGGGGGTAGTTGGTCGCGGACCAGCGCGACGAAGGCCGGGGCGAGTTCGATACCGCGCCGACTGATTGTGGGTTCGCGCAGCGGGGCGAGGAGGAGCACGCGTCCCTTCGCGGGGTCGTCGACCATGAGCTCGACGAACGCCCGCACCGCGGCCTCGGCCCGGCCGAGGGTGGGGGCGGACAGTACCGCCTCGGTCAGCGCGTCGCGGGCGCGGTCGGCGACGTGGTCGTAGACCTCGCGGACGAAGGTGTCGCGGTCGGTGAAGCTCTCGTAGAAGTACCGTTCGGTGAGTTCGGCGGCCCGGCACACGGCCCTGACGTTCGCTGCCGCGCCGTCGGGCGGTCCGAGCAGGTCGACGCCCACCGCGAGGAGGCGTTCCCTGCGCAGCCGACGGCGTTCGTCGATGCCGACGCCCGCCCAGCTGCGGCGCGTGGTGTCCACCTTGTCGCTTCCCGTCGTCGACTGCATGCCCGACGGACCCCTGACAACATGCGTAGTCAGGGGTCCGTCGGGCCGGACACCGCCGAGTCGTCGCACCACGCGGCACCGCGCCCTGCGCGGCCGGAACCACCGGAACCCCTGGGCCCCGATTCGTTGACCTGGCGATACTTCGGCGGCCGGCGCGGCATGCTCTTCGGCCGTGGGCGGGGTCGATGCAGAACATGCATCCCGGACTCGGCGCCGGGGTCGAGGAGCACTCGAAGTTCTTCGACGAACGGGGGGAACGGCTCTACCGATCGCTGTACCCGATCTACGGCGTCGTCTTCGACGGTCCCCGCGCCCCGGAGACCGCAGCGAAGGTGCGCGGCTACCACAACACCATCAAGGGGATCGACAAGAAGGGCCGCAGGTACCACACACTCGACCCCGACACCTTCTACTGGGCGCACGCGACCTTCTTCTACAGCCTCGTCGTCTCCATCGAGTGGTTCGACGGCCCGCTCACCCTCGAACAGAAGCACCGCCTGTTCGACGAGCACGTGCAGTGGTACCGGCTGTACGGCATGCCGATGCACTCGGTCCCCGCATCCTGGGAGGACTTCCTCGAGTACTGGGACCGCGGTGCCGCACCGTGCTCGAGGACAACAAGGCCACCCGAGACGTACTCGACCTGTCGAATCTCGACCGTCCGCCCTTCCTGCGGTGGTTCCCCGAAGAGGTGTGGAAGTTGATCCGCCCGCTGGTGACGGCCGGTTTCCTGTGGCTCACCGTCGGGTTGTACGACCCGCCGGTGCGCGAGCTGCTCGGCTACCGATGGAGCCGACCGGAGGCGGCACCGCACGCTCTCGTCGGTCGCGCCATCGGACTCGGCACGAAACTCGTTCCGTGGCGATACCGCTACCACCCGCGGATGCACTACAGCCCGAAGGTGACGGATCGCCACCGTCCCACTTCTGTTTCACCCTGACGCACCCTTCCGGTAGCGGCGTCGACGAGGGCGTTCTGTGTCACGCTAGCGAGGTGTCCACGCCCTCGTACCTGTCGTCCGGACGGCGCCGCCCTCTGTCCCCGGAGTCGGCGGCCTCCCGCATCAGCGCCTACGTCTACGGCAACATCCTGGTGCTGGCCGCGCTCGTCCCCATCACGACCTCGCCCGAGTACATCGGGATCGCGATCGTGATCGGCACCGCACTCTCGACGTTCATCGCCCATGTCTTCGCGGAGTCGGTCGCTCAGTCCGTTCGTTCGGGTGCTCAACTCACGCGCAGCGAACGCATCGAGGAACTCCGCGACTCCGTTCCCATCCTGTCGTCGGCGGTATTGCCCTGTCTCGTGCTCGCCACGGCCTGGGTCGGCTGGCTCGAGCCCCGGACGGCCCACATCCTCGCCGAGGTCGCCGTGCTGATCCGTATCGGCTCGACCGTATTCGTCGTGCGCCGGTTACAGAATCGCAGCCCGACCCACCGGACCGTGGCGGCCGCGGTGGGGGTGGCTCTGATCGCGACGGTCGTGGTCGTCGTGAAGGTCGTGCTCACGCACTGACCGCCGCGAAGGCGGTGTCACGCACTGACCGCCGCGAAGGCGGTGCTCACGCACCGACACCCGTCACGAACCGCCCGCGGCTACGTGATGGGCACCGGTTCGAGGATCTCCGGCCGGGCCTCCGGGGCCGCTGCCCGGAGCGCGTCCGCGGATTCGTCGTCGGGTCGGTTCTGCGACTCGATCTCCGCCTCGACGCGCGCCCGGTAGGTCGCGACCTCCCGGTCGATCGTCGCGTCGTCCCAGCCGAGGACCGGAGCGACCAGCCGGGCCGTCTGCTCCGCACAGTGCAGCCCGCGGTGCGGGTATTCGATCGAGATCCGGGTCCGGCGCGCCAGGAGGTCCTCGAGATGTAGGGCTCCTTCGGCCGCAGCGCCGTAGACCATCTCGACCTGCAGGTACTGGGGGGCATCGGTCAGCGGTTCGAGCAACTCGGGCCGGCCCTTCGCGAGGCTCAGCACGTCCTCGACGAGGGAGCCGTAGCGGTCGAGCAGATGCTTGACGCGGTAGGGATGCAGACCGTACTGCTCGGCGAGATGCATGGTCTGGTTGACCAGCGCGAAGTACCCGTCGGCCCCGACGAGGGGCACCTTCTCGGTGATCGACGACGCGATCCGGGCCGGGATGTCCTCGGCCGCGAGATCGACGGCGTCCTCGGCCATGACGCGGTAGGTCGTGTACTTGCCACCGGCGATCGCCACGAGCCCCGGCGCCACCCGCGCGACGGCGTGTTCACGCGAGAGCTTGGACGTCTCGTCGCTCTCCCCCGCCAGCAGCGGGCGCAGACCAGCGTAGACACCGTCGATGTCGTCGTGGGTGAGCGGGACGACGAGTACGCGGTTGACGTGGTCGAGGATGTAGTCGATGTCGGCCTTCGTCGCTGCCGGGTGCGCCAGGTCGAGATTCCAGTCGGTGTCGGTGGTGCCGATGATCCAGTGGTTGCCCCACGGGATGACGAACAGCACCGACTTCTCGGTACGCAGGATGATCGCCGAATCGCTGACGATCCGGTCGCGGGGCACGACGATGTGCACGCCCTTCGACGCGCGGACCCGGAATCGGCCGCGCTGCCGCGACAACGACTGGATCTCGTCGGTCCACACACCGGTTGCGTTGATCACCGCGTGCGCCCGCACCTCGGTGACCGAACCGTCCTCGCTGTCGCGCACCCGCACACCCGACACGCGGTCGGCCTCGCGCAGGAAACCGACGACCTGCGTCGACGTACGCACCACCGCACCGTAGTGCGCGGCCGTCCGCGCGACGGTCATGGTGTGCCGGGCGTCGTCGACGACCGTGTCGTAGTAGCGGATTCCGCCGACGAGCGAATTGCGCTTGAGACCGGGAACCATCCGCAGGGCGCCCGAGCGGGTCAGGTGCTTCTGCGCCGGAACGGACTTCGCGCCGCCGAGACGGTCGTAGAGGAAGATACCCGCCGCGACGTAGGGCCGCTCCCACACCCGATGGGTGAGCGGGAAGAGGAACTTCAACGGCCTGACCAGGTGCGGGGCCAGGGTCGTCAATGCGAGTTCGCGCTCGCGCAAGGCTTCTCGCACCAGACCGAATTCGAGCTGTTCGAGATAGCGCAGGCCGCCGTGGAACATCTTCGACGACCGGCTCGACGTGCCGGACGCGAAGTCGCGGGCCTCGACGAGAGCGACTCGCAGGCCCCGGGTTGCGGCGTCGAGCGCTGCTCCCGCCCCGACGACACCACCGCCGATGACGACGACGTCGAACTGTTCGGTGGCGAGACGACGCCAGGCGTCGGCGCGCTGTTGCGGTCCGAGGAGTTGCACACCCGATTGGTTGGTCACCGCACCTGCTCCCGTGAGTCGTCGACGTATCCCGATCAAGGGTAGTAGCTTCGGACCCGCAGCGCGCAGCGGAAGCGTTGCCGAACCGAGCCGTCCCCTTCACCCGAGGATCACCTGTGAACCAGTTCATCGCGGCGATCGACCAGGGCACCACGTCCAGCCGGTGCATCATCTTCGACCACGACGGGCGCATCGTCTCGCTCGCGCAGAAGGAACACCGCCAGTTCTTCCCGCGGTCGGGATGGGTCGAACACGACCCGGAAGAGCTGTGGCTCAACACCCGTGAGGTGGGCGCCGCAGCACTCGCCAAAGCGGATCTGCGACGCAACGACGTCGCGGCGATCGGCCTGACGAACCAGCGCGAGACCACGGTGGTGTGGGACCGCACCACCGGAAAACCGGTGTACAACGCGATCGTCTGGCAGGACACCCGCACCGACAGGCTCGTCGAGGAGCTTGCCGGCGACGCCGGGCCCGACCGCTACCGCGAGATCACCGGACTACCGCTGTCGACCTATTTCGCCGGACCGAAGGTGCGGTGGATCCTCGACAACGTCGACGGTGCCCGAGAGCGCGCCGAGGCCGGCGACCTCGCGTTCGGCACCATCGACAGCTGGATCCTGTGGAATCTCACCGGTGGTGTCGGCGAGGAGGGTCAGCCACCCGGACTGCACATCACCGATGTGACCAACGCCTCCCGGACGCTGCTGATGAATCTCGGGACACAGCAGTGGGATCCGGCGATCTGTGCCGAACTCGGCATCCCGGAGTCGATGCTGCCGGAGATCCGCAGTTCGTCGGAGGTGTACGGGCACGCCCGCGAGCGCGGACCGCTCGCCGGGGTCCCGGTCGCCGGCATCCTCGGCGACCAGCAGGCCGCGACCTTCGGCCAGGGCTGCCTGTCCCCCGGCGAGGCGAAGAACACCTACGGCACCGGCAACTTCCTGCTGCTCAACACCGGCACGACCCCGGTGCGCAGCGAGCACGGCTTGATCACCACCGTCTGTTATCGCATAGGTGACGCCCCCGCGGTCTACGCCCTCGAAGGTTCGGTGGCCGTGACCGGTTCGCTCGTGCAGTGGCTGCGCGACAATCTCGGGTTGATCCGGTCCGCCGACGAGATCGAAGCGCTCGCCACGAGCGTCCCTGACAACGGCGGGGCGTATTTCGTGCCGGCCTTCTCGGGATTGTTCGCGCCGCGCTGGCGACCCGACGCCCGCGGCGTCATCGCCGGCCTGACGCGCTTCGTCGAGAAGGGCCACCTCGCGCGGGCGGCGCTCGAGGCGACGGCCTACCAGACGCGGGAGGTCATCGAGGCGATGAACGCCGACTCCGGGGTCGACCTGCGCACCCTCAAGGTCGACGGCGGCATGGTCGCCAACGATCTGCTCATGCAATTCCAGTCGGACATCCTCGGTGTGCCGGTGGTACGACCCACCGTTTCCGAGACCACCGCACTCGGCGCCGCCTACGCGGCCGGTCTCGCCGTCGGCTTCTGGGAGGACGAGGAGGACATCCGCCGCAACTGGACCGCGGACCGCACGTGGGAGCCGGCGATGCCGGTCGACGAACGCGAGCGCCTGTTCGGCGAATGGAACAAGGCGGTCGAACGCACCTACGACTGGGCCTGAGCAGGGCGGGATCGCCGCGAATCCCGCCCCGTCCGGTGCCTAGTCCAGATCGTCGTGGCGCATCAGCTGGCGGGCGGCCTCGGTGACCGATCCGCTCAGCGACGGGTAGACCGAGAAGGTCTGCGCGAGGTCGTTGACCGACAGGTTGTTCTGCACCGCCAACGCTATGGGAAGGATGAGCTCGGACGCGGTCGGGGCGACGACCACACCGCCGATGACCACACCGGTCGCGGGGCGGCAGAAGATCTTCACGAAACCGCGCCGCAGGCCGGACATCTTGGCGCGCGGGTTGGTGTTGAGCGGGAGCATGACTGTGCGGGCGGGCACCTCGCCCTTGTCGATCGTCGCCTGACTGACACCGACGGCGGCGATCTCGGGACGCGTGAACACTGCGGCCGCAACGGTTTTCAGCTTGATGGGGCTCACGCCTTCGCCGAGCGCGTGGTAGATCGCGATGCGGCCCTGCATGGCCGCGACCGACGCGAGCGGCAGCAGTCCGGTGCAGTCGCCCGCGGCGTAGATGCCGGGGACGGCGGTACGGGAGACGCGGTCGACGGGAAGGTAACCGCCCCGGTCGAGTTCGAGCCCGACCTTGTCGAGACCGAGATCCCGGGTGTTGGGCACCGAGCCGACGGTCATCAGCACATGGCTGCCCTCGACGATGCGGCCGTCGGCGAGGAGCACGCGGACGCCGTCCTCGGTGCGTTCGACCCGGTCGGCGCGGGCGTGCTTGACGAGGGTCACACCGCGCTCGGTGAGGACGTCCTCGAGCACGAGAGCCGCGTCCTCGTCCTCGTGCGGCAGGATCCGGTCGCGGCTCGACACGACGGTGACCTGCACGCCGACCTCGGTGTAAGCGGAGACGAACTCGGCGCCGGTGACACCCGAACCGACGACGACGAGGTGCTCGGGAAGCTTCTCGAGGTCGTAGAGCTGACGCCAGGTGAGGATCCGCTCACCGTCCGGCTCCGCGCCCGGCAGGACACGCGGGCTCGCGCCGGTGGCGATCAGCACGACGTCGGCGTCGAGCACCTTTTCCTCGCCCGTCAGCAGCTTGGCGCGCACCTGATGGGCGGCCATGCCGGGCTGCGCGTCGACGAGTTCGCCGTAACCGGAGAACAACTTCACCCCGGCGGCCTCGAGCTTGGTGCGGATGTCGGAGGACTGCGCGCGGGCGAGGCTCTTCACACGGCCGTGCACCTGCGGCAACGACACCTCGGCACGGTCGAGTTCGATGCCCAGGTCGGCGGCGCGGCGCATGTCGGTGCGCACGCCGGTCGAGGCGATGAAGGTCTTGGAGGGGACGCAGTCGAAGAGCACGCAGGCGCCACCGATCCCGTCCGAATCGATCAGTGACACCGTCGCGCCGTACTGGGATGCCACCAGCGCCGCCTCGTATCCTGCGGGGCCGCCGCCGATGATGACGATCCGGGTCATTGTTCTCCTCTGTATCGATTCCGAAGGGTGCCGGGTCGGGCTGCACGTGAGCGCCTGGTGGGCACACACGTGGTCTCAACGCTATGCCAATGCCCCCACCTCGCGCACAGGGACCGGTGGACCCGGCACGCAACGGCCCCCGATAACTCCTCGTCCGTCCCTGCGCCGCCCCTCCGACGACTCCGGTGGACGACGGGTTAGCCTTATCCTCGTGCCGATCTACGCCGCCTACGGGTCCAACATGCATCCGGAGCAGATGCTGACGCGCTGCCCGCATTCGCCGATGGCGGGAACCGGGTGGTTGCACGGTTGGCGACTGACCTTCGCCGGCGCCGACATCGGCTGGGAGGGCGCCCTCGCGACGGTCGTCGAGGATTCGGACGCGAAGGTGTTCGTCGTGCTCTACGACGTGCCGGAGGACGACGAACGCAGCCTCGACCGCTGGGAGGGAGCCGAACTCGGTTTCCACCGCAAGATCCGCGTGCGCGTCGACACGGCCGACGGTCCGGTCCTCGCGTGGCTGTACGTCGTCGACGGATACGAGGGCGGCCTGCCGTCGGCACGCTATCTGGGCGTGATGGCCGACGCGGCCGAGATCGCCGGGGCCCCCGCCGAATACGTTCGGGATCTGCGTACCCGCAACAGTCGCAATGTGGGTCCGGGGCGTCCCGACGGCTTCTAGACGCCGGCCTTCCTACCCTCCGGGATAGAAGGGCACCGGTCGCCGGACGCTCACCGTCACCGGGTCGCCCGCCTGCAGACCGTGCAGGGTGGTGCACAGGGCACGGACGGCGATTCCCATCCCCTCGACCCGCACTTCGCTGTGTGCGCCGCCGAATGCCGTGTCGCGCACAGTGAACGATCCGGCAGCAGGGCACTTCGTCGGCGCTGCCCCGACTTCGATCTGTTCCGGTCGCAGCAGGACGCGGCCCACGCCGTGTCCGGGTGAGACGAGCTGAACCTTCCCGAGCGGGGTCTGCGCGCAGTCGCCGAACGCCTCGGCCTCGAGTACGATCGCCTCCCCCACGAACTCGCCCACCGCGACGGATGCCGGCCTCCCGTAGACCTCCTCGGGCGAGCCCACCTGGGCGATCCGGCCGTCGAGCATCACCGCCAGCCTGTCGGCCATGGCCAAGGCCTCCGTCTGGTCGTGGGTCACGAGCACCGCCGCGACCGACTGTTCGCGCAGCAGCGTACGGACATCCGCGCGCAGACTCGCGCGTAGACCGGCGTCGAGCGCGCTGAACGGCTCGTCGAGCAGGACCACGGACGGTCGCGGTGCCAGTGCACGAGCCAGAGCGATCCGCTGCTGTTGCCCGCCCGAGAGCGCGCTCGGCTTACGGTGCCCGACTCGCGGAAGACCGACGAGATCCAGTAGCTCCTCGACCCGGCGTCGATGTTCCTCCCGCGCACCTCCGCGCCACGGCCGGTTCGCTCGCCCCAGACCGTAGCCGATGTTGCGCGCCACGTTCAGATGCGGGAACAACGCGCCTTCCTGCGGCACGAGGCCCACCCCGCGACGTTCGGGTGGCACGTCGGTCACGGTCACGTCGTCTACGGAGATCCGTCCCGACGCTGCGGGATGCAGCCCAGCCGCCACTCGCAACAGCGTGGTCTTGCCGCCACCCGACGGTCCGAGGACGGCGAGCAGATCGCCGCGCGGCACGTCGAGGGTCACATCGGTGACGACTTCGGCGGCGCCGTATCGCGCGGATACATTCTCGATGGTCAGACCGGTCACTCTTCGCCTCCACTTTCCGCGTCGACCCGGCCGCGCAACAGACGTCCCAGCACGAGCGACGGCAGTGCCGCGATGAGGACGAGGATCACCGCATAGGGTGCTGCCGAGCCGTACGCGAGGGTTTCGGTATGTCGCCACATCCCAGTCGCGAGCGTGTCGTGCCCGATGGGGACGAGCAGCAGCGTCGCAGGCAGTTCCTTGGCGATGGTCAGGAATGCCAATGCCGCACCGGCGACCACGCCGGGTGCGGCGATCGGGATCGTCACCCGCAGTCCGGTGAGCAATCGTCCGGAACCGAGAGTTGCGGACGCATCTTCGAGACCCCGGGGGATCGCGGCGACCGCCGCATGGATCGACCCCACCGCGAGAGGGAGGAACAGGACCGCGTAGGCGATCACCAGCATCGGGGTCTGCTGGTACCACTGCGGGAGCAGTCGGATGCCGAAGAACACGAGCGCCAGACCGACGGTGATGCCGGGCAGCGCGAAGCCGATGTAGGCGGCGCTCTCGGTGAAGCGCGACAATCGGGAGTGCGACCGTGCGGCGTAGATGCCCACCGGAAGTGCGAGCACCGTGGTCAGCAACGCACCGAGCGCGGACACCCACAGAGTGTAGGTGGTGGCGGTCCAGATACCGGACCAGTCGACCGCGATCTGCTGTGACCTCCACAACCAGCGGGCCAGGCCCGCGACCGGAACTCCCACGCTCACGACGAGCAGAGCGGCGAGGAAGCCGATCGCCGGCCATCGCCGTGAGCCGAGCATCACGGGTTCGGCCGTGCGCGCGGTACCGGATCCGATCCGCGCGGTGGCGCCGCGGCGCGCGCTCCGTTCGGCGACGGTCAGCACCACGGCGATCGCGACCAGCACGAGGCCGAAGACAGCGGCGGGCGTGCGATCGAGAAGTCCCCGGTAACTTCCGTAGATCGCCAGGGTGAACGCTTCGTAGCGCATCAATGCGACGGCGCCGAAATCGCTGAGCGTGTAGAGCGCGACGAGCAGTCCGCCCGCCGCCGCGGTCGGCCAAACCTGCCGCAAGGTGACGGTGAGGATGGCGGTCAGCCGGGACCGGCCGAGAGTGCGGGCCACTTCCTCGAGCCCCGGGTCGGCCGAGGCGAGTGCCGCCGCCACAGGCAGATAGACGTAAGGAAAGGACGCGCAGGTCAGGACGAGGGCAGCACCGACGAAACCTTCGAGCGCGGGGAACTGCGCGATCCAGACGAAGCCCGACACGTACGAGGGGATCGCCAAGGGCAGACTCAGGGCCAACGCGAACCAGCGACGGCCGGGGAGATCCGTGCGGGTCGTCAACCATGCGGCGGCGAGCCCCAGGATCAGGCATGCCACCGTGACCGTCACGGCGAGCGCGCCGCTGCGCCACACCAGTTCGAGAGTGCGTGGACGGAACACGAGCGAGACGACCCGTTCGGGTCCGTCCGCGAACGCGCGCATCACCAGGTGCGCGACGGGTGCGAGCGCGAACACGGCAACACCCAGCGCGGCCGTGGCCAGGATCGGCCGGCCGCGTCGGGTACCGACGCGCGGCGTCGCGAGGGTGATCAGATGAATTCCAGTTCCTGCAGGAGCGCCTGTGTTTCGGCCAGGGACGCCAGTTCGGCCAGTTCGATGTCGGAGGTCCCGATCTCGGAGAGCGGGCGCAGGTCGGTCTGGGTTTCGGTCCCCTCGACGACCGGATACTCCGCGGTCTCGTCGGCGAAATAGGTCTGCGACTCGGGCGAGAGCAACGCTGCCACGAACTGCTCGGCCTGCTCGCGCTGGTCGGTAGTGGCGAGCACCGCGGCGCCGGCGATGTTCACCAGGGCACCGGGATCGCCCGCGTCGAAGAAGTGGAGCTGCACGGCAAGGTTGTCGGCGCCCTTCTCGTCCGCGAGCCCGTACCAGTAGTAGTGATTGGTGAGGCCGAGGGTCACCTGGCCGGTGTCGACGCCCTCCATGAGAGGTCCGTTGCCTTCGAAGGCGACCGGTTCGTTGGCCTTGAACGCCTCGAGCCATTCGCGGGCACCGTCCTCGCCCCGGGAGACACGGAGTCCGGTCACGAACGACTGGAACGACGCATTGGTCGGCGCGAAGCCCACCTGGCCCTTCCACTTCGGGTCGAGGAGCCCGTCGATCCCGCTCGGCAGGTCCTGCGGCTGCACCTTGTCGTCGTTGTAGACCAGGACGCGAGCCCGTGCAGAGGTGGCGACCCAGGTGCCGTCCTCCGCGCGGTAGTTCTCGGGCACCTGATTCGTCACACTCGCGGGCAGCTGCTCGAGCAGACCCGAACGGTCGAGCAGACCGAGCGCGCCGGCATCCTGGCTGAAGACCACATCGGCGGGCGATGCGGCACCTTCTTCGACGAGCTTGCCCGTGATCTCCGGCGTGCCGCCGTAGACGACGTCGATCGGGAAACCGAGAGTGCCTTCGAGTTGTTCGACGAGCGGGCCCACCAGGTTCTCGCTACGCCCGGAATAGAGCGTGAGCGCCTCCCCGTTCGAAGCGTCCGGGGTGGTGTCGACCGAGCCGCTGTCGCTGCACGCGGCGAGAACGGCGACGAGCGTGGCTGCCGTCAGCCCTGCGCCGATCCGGTGTCGAAGGGACATCGATTCCTCCTGGTATGGGTGAGCTCACACATCCTACCGTTCAGGTAAGCCTGAGCTTACTTCGGACTGCGTCACGCAGCGCCGAGAACCAGATTCGTCATCACCCGCACACCCACGGCCAGCGCCCGCTCGTCGAGATCGAAGGTGGGCTGGTGGATGTCGAGTTCGGGCCCGACCCCCGGCCATACCCCGAGCCGCCCCATGGCGCCGGGGACGTGTTCGAGATACCACGAGAAGTCTTCTCCCCCACCGGATTGTGGGGTGTCCGCGAGGGCGTCGGGGCCGGTCGCGCGGATCGCGTCCTCGAACATGCGCGCCGACACCTCGTCGTTGACCACCGGCGGCACGCCGCGGCGATAGTTCAGTTCGTAGCTGACACCGGTGGGCGCGAGCAGACCGTGCACGATCTCGCGGACCATCGGTTCGAGCAGCTGCCAGGTGTCGTGGTCGCCGGTGCGGACGGTGCCCGCGAGCATGCCGGTGCGCGGGATCGCGTTCGGTGCCTTGCCGGCGCTGACCGCACCCCACACCATGACGGTGCCGGTGCGCGGATCGATGCGACGGCTGAGCATGCCGGGAAGACCCGTGATGACGGCACCGAGGCCGTAGACGAGATCGCCGGTCAAGTGCGGCCGGGAGGTGTGCCCACCGGGTGAGTCGAGGACGAGTTCGACAGTGTCGGCCGCCGAGGTGATCGCCCCGACCCGCATACCGACCTTGCCCGCCTCGAGACGCGGGTCGCAGTGCAAGGCGAAGATTCGCGCGACCCCGTCGAGTCCGCCCGCCGCGACGACGTCGAGCGCCCCGCCCGGCATGACCTCCTCCGCGGGCTGGAAGACCAGCCGGACACCGATCGGCAATTCGGGCATCGAGGCCAGCGCCAGACCTGCACCGAGCACGACGGTGGTGTGGGCGTCGTGCCCACACACGTGCGAGACACCGGGGACGGTGGATTCGAACGGCAGGCCGGTGGCCTCCTGCATCGGCAGGGCGTCCATGTCTGCACGCAGGGCGATGCGCGGTCCGCCGGTCGGACCGAGATCGCAGATCAGGCCGGTGCCGCGAGGCAGGACCTTCGGCTCCAGTCCGGCCGCGCGCAGGTGCTTCGCGACGAACTCGGTGGTGGCGTACTCCTGCCGGGCGAGTTCGGGATTCGCATGGATGTGACGGCGCCAGAGCGAGAGGTCCTCGGTGTGGCGGTCCAACCACTTCTCGACGTAGGGGTTCATCGACGGCCGGCCTGTTCGAGGAGCCGTGCCCGGTGGACCGGATCGGTCGCCGCGCGTACGGCGGTCGCTGCGAGCGCACGCGCTCCGTCGAGTACTGCCCGATCGGCGGACTCGGTGACACACGCGGCCGCGAATGCAGCCTGATGTGTCACCGCGCCACCGGAGTCGAGTCCGATGACCGGATGGATTCCCGGCACCACGTTCGTCACGTTTCCCATGTCGGTACTGCCCAGGGGGCGCGCTCCTTCCTCCTCGACGGGCAGCGGTCGGCGCCCGAGATCGATGATCTCCTCACGATATGCCTGCACCAGCCACGGATCGGGAGTGAGTTCGGTATAGGTCGGCGAGACCGTCCGGATCCGGTGGTTGCATCCGGTGGCCAGCGCCCCGGCGGCGAAGCAGTTGCGTGCGCGGTCGACGAGGTCGTCGAGGAGTTCGCTCGTCCCGGCCCGCAGGTAGTACAGCAGTTCGGTGTGGCTGGGCACGATGTTCGGTGCCGTCCCGCCCTGCGCGACGATGCCGTGGATCTGCTGCCCGGGATGCAGGTGCTGCCGCAGCAGTCCGACCGCGACCTGGGCGACGGTCGCAGCGTCGGCAGCGTTGAGCCCGTATTCGGGGGCCGCGGAGGCGTGCGCCTCGCGGCCGTCGTACTCGACGGCGATGTCGGCGAGGGCGAGCGACGTCGCCCCGGTGATGTCGAACGGGCCGGGATGCACCATCATCGCCGCACCGACGCCGTCGAAGACGCCGCGTTCGAGCATGAGGACCTTGCCGCCGCCGGTTTCCTCCGCGGGGGTTCCGACGACGCGGACGGTCACGTCGAGTTCGTCGGCGAGCGCAGCGAGACCGATCCCGGCGCCCACGGCCGACGCCGCGATGATGTTGTGGCCGCACGCGTGCCCGATGCCCGGCAGTGCGTCGTACTCGGCGCAGAACGCGAGGACGAGTTCGCCGCTGCCGAACCGCGCATCGAAGGCGGTGGGCAGGTCGGCGATGCCGGTGGTGACCTCGAAATCGTGGTCGCGCAGCACCTCGACGATCTTCGCGGCGCTCCGGTGTTCCTCGAACGCGAGTTCCGGTTCGGCGTGGATGGAATGCGACAGGCCGACGAGGGTGTCGGAAGCAGCCTCGATCGCCGTGGCGTAGTCGGTCGTCACGGGGTCCAGTCTGTCATGCTCACCGCGTCCCGATCGATCGGCGCGTACGACCGGTTCGTCGACTTCGCGGCGGGGCGATCAGCCGAACCGGAAGTTCGACGCGTCGGTCCGGATCTCCAGTGCCGAGATCAGCGGCGCGTGCAGACCGCGCTTGATGCCCGACAGATTCGGCCCGCGGGTGGCGGTGAGCGCCGCTGCGCGCTCGACCGCCGTTGAGAGCACGGCGTCACCGGTGACGGCCTGCTCGGCGATGCCCGCGGCCACGGCGTCCTCACCGCCGTAGCGACGGCCGGTGGTGATGGCCTCGACCGCCGTCTGGATCGGCAGGCGGGAACGGATCAGCGCGGACATCCCGACGGTGAACGGCATGTTCAGCTGCACCTCGGGCAGACACCAGTAGCCGCGGTCGCCGCGCATCACCCGGAAGTCGTGCACGAGCGCGAGCATCGCGCCGGCACCGAAGGCGTGCCCCTGCACGGCCGCGACCGTCGCCGCCGGGAAGGTGAGCAGCCGCACATAGAGGGCGTGGACGGAGTCCAGATAGCCCGGCAGATCCGGCAGGTTCGCGCCGACCCAGTCGATGTCGAGTCCGTTGCTCCAGAACTTTCCGGTCGCCGCGGTCACGAGGGCGGCGGGTCCGTCGTGCGCTTCCACCTCGTCGAGGAGGGAGTGGATCGCGGCGAGACGATCGGGGTGGAACCGGTTCTCGGAGACCTCCGCGTCACGGTCACCGAGATGCAGGACGAAGACGTCGCCGTCACGTTCGAGGTAAGGCATGCGCGTCAGCATACCGCGCCTACTTACCCACGAGTAACAAGCTGTGAGCGATTAGGGTCCGATGCCATGGGAGAACCCGATCACGTCTTCGACCCCACCGCGGCCGCCGACGCCGCAGCCGCCGCTCTCGCCGAACGGACGGGGGTCGCCGAACACTCCGTCGCCGTCGTCCTCGGGTCCGGCTGGCGGGCCGCAGTCGAGAGTTTCGGCATCCCCGTCGCCACGATCCCGATGAGCGAGCTGCCCGGTTTCGCACCGCCGACGGCGGCAGGGCATGCCGGGAACATCCACTCCGTGCGCGCCGGTGACAACGCCGTCCTCGTCCTCGCCGGCCGCATCCACGCCTACGAGGGGCACGACCTCGCCCGCGTCGTCCATCCCGTGCGCACGGCAGTCGCAGCGGGTGCCCGCACCGTCGTCCTCACCAATGCGGCGGGCGGCATCGATCCCGAGTTCTCCGTGGGACAACCGGTTCTCATCTCGGACCACCTCAATCTCACCGGTCGCTCGCCGCTGGTGGGTGCCCAGTTCGTCGACCTCGTCGACGCCTACTCGCCGGATCTTCGTGCACTCGCCTGCGAGATCGATCCGTCGCTGCGCGAAGGGGTCTACGCCGGTCTGCCCGGGCCGCACTACGAGACCCCGGCGGAGATCCGGATGCTGCGCACCCTCGGCGCCGACCTCGTCGGCATGTCCACGGTCCACGAGACCATCGCGGCGCGCGCGGCCGGAGCGCGCGTGCTCGCGGTCTCGCTGGTGACCAACGCCGCGGCCGGCATCACCGGCGCTCCCCTCGACCACACCGAGGTACTGGCCGCGGGTCGTGCGGCCGCGACCCGGATGGGCGATCTTCTGCGCGATCTGGCGGCCCGGCTGTGACGCTGCGATTCGGCACCGCGGGGTTGCGCGGCCCGGTCGGCGACGGACCGGACTGCATGAACGTACCCGTCGTCGTCCGCACCACCGCCGGACTCGCGGCGTGGCTCGAGGCGAACGGGCAGGGCGACGGCACCGTCGTCGTCGGCCGCGACGCCCGTACGGGCTCAGCGGAATTCCACACCGCCGCGGCAGAGGTTCTCGCCGCGGCCGGCTTCGAGGTCGTCGCGTTCGGAGAGCCGCTCCCCACCCCGGTGACCGCCTTCGCGGTACGGGCGCTGGGCGCCGTTGCGGGCGTGCAGATCACGGCATCGCACAATCCCGCCGCCGACAACGGGTACAAGGTCTATCTCGCCGACGGAGCGCAACTGGCCGCACCCGCCGATCGGGAGATCGAAACGGCGATCGACGCCGTCGGTTCCGCCGCGGACGTGCCCCGGATGCCGGTCGCGCCGTCGGGTGACGACCTCGTCGACCGCTATCTCGCCCGGGTCGCGTCGCTCCCCCGCTCGCCGCACCGAGGCATGCGCATCGCCCTGACGGCACTGCACGGTGTCGGCGGCGAGACGGCAGTCGCGGCCCTGCGTTCCGCGGGATTCGACGACATCCACGTCGTGGCGTCCCAGTTCGCACCCGACCCGGCGTTTCCCACCGTCGCCTTCCCCAACCCCGAGGAACCGGGCGCAACAGAGGCTCTGCTCGCGCTGGCGGCCGAGGTCGACGCCGACATCGCCCTGGCGCTCGATCCCGATGCCGATCGTTGCGCCGTCGGTGTCCCGGGCCCGCGGGGATGGACGATGCTGCGCGGCGACGAGACCGGGGTCCTGCTCGGCGACCGGATCCTCGCGTCGTCACCGCCCGGCTCACTGGTCGCGACCACCATTGTCTCGTCGACCATGCTGGGGCGACTCGCGACCGCACGCGGCGCGCGATATGCGCAGACGCTCACGGGTTTCAAGTGGCTCGCCCGCGCCGGTGACGGCCTCGTCTACGCGTACGAGGAGGCGATCGGGCACTGCGTCGATCCGGACGCTGTGCGCGACAAGGACGGCATCGCGACCGCCGTAATGGTCGCCGACTACGCGGCCGATTTGAAGCAGGCCGGCCGGACACTGCTCGACGCACTCGACGACCTGCATCGCGAACTCGGTGTCCACGTCGGCGATCAGGTGTCGATCCGCGTCGACGACCTGCAGCGCATCGGCACCGTGATGACGCGACTGCGTGCGGAGCCGCCGACGACCCTCGCGGGTCTGGAGGTGACCGCGACCGATCTCGCCGAGAGCCCGGGACCGATGCACACCGACGCTCTCGTCTTCGAGAGTCGCGAGGACGTCGCGGGCGGGCCGAGGGTGCGCGTGGTGGTGCGCCCCTCGGGCACCGAACCGAAGCTCAAGGTCTACCTGGAGGTGGTCACGGATCGGGACCGCCCGGCGGCGGAAGCGATACTCGACGCCCTGCGCGGATGGGCGGCCTCGCTCGGTGACGAGAACCCCTGACCCGGCCGGATCCGGCCGGGCCAGGACCCGATTCGATCAGACCTGCTGCTGCAATCAAACCTGCTGCGGCACACCGTAAGTGACGACGGTGTTCCGGTCGGCGGTGACAGCCTTCAGGTACGGACGGATCATCACCGGCCCGATGGCTCCCGAGACCGAGCCATGCACGCCGGCGATCCGGATGGTCGTCGAGCTGCCGTCGAACTCGAAGCCCTCGACGATCGGGACGGACGTGATGCCGCCCGGCTCGAGCGGGATCTCGATCTCCTGGGACGGGATGATGTCGCCGCTGAGCGAACCACCCGCCTCCAGGCCGAGATCGAGCGAGGCACCACCTTCGTTGTCGAGCGAGAGGCCGATGGCCGCACCGTTGTCCACACCCCAGGACAGGCTCGGAGTGATGACGGTGACCGTCGCCCCCGGCAGCGCGACCGGGTAGCCGACCTGGAAACCGACCTCCACCGCCGTCCCGACGAAGTTCGCCGCGTTCGGACCGGTGATCCGAACGGTAGCAATCTCGTCGTGGAAGAACTCGACACTCAGCGGTGAGCTGTCGAGCGGCGGCACCGACTGTGTCGAGGTGTCGGCCTGGATCACTTCGACCGCGTGCCCTCCGTCCAACGGCAGGATGCGCGAGTTGTCGACAGCGGCCGCAGCCGTGCCGTGACTCGTCACTGCGGCGAGGACGGCGACCGCGCCCACCGAAGCCGCTCTGACACTTCCACGAATCAGATTGCGGGAGAAGATTCTTGCCATTCCGCCGACCCCATCTCTGGCTGTACCTACGCAGTGGACTTCACACGGAGCACACCGAGCGTAAGAAGAAATCGAGACCTGCGGGTTGTTTTTCGATAACGAGACGACTGCGGTCGGGTGTCACATCCGTACCGTCAATCACACGAGTAACACACGACGCGCGGTTTATCGCGGCCCGAACTGCCTGTCCCCCGCATCGCCGAGACCCGGCACGATGTACTTGTTCTCGTTGAGACCTTCATCGACCGACGCCGTGACCAACCGGACCGGATGACCCGAGGCAGCAAGGGCCTCGACGCCCTGCGGCGCCGCGACCACACAGATCGCGGTGATATCCGTGGCACCGCGCTGGGCGAGGATGTCGAGGGTGTGCACCATCGACCCCCCGGTCGCGAGCATCGGGTCGAGCACGAAGACGGGAAGACCCGACAGGTCCTCCGGCAACGACTCCAGATAGGGCACCGGCTCGAAGGTCTTCTCGTCACGAGCGAGACCGACGAAACCGACCTGCGCCTGGGGAATCAGGGCGTGGGCCTGTTCGACCATGCCGAGGCCGGCGCGAAGAACCGGGACGAGCAGCGGAGGCTGCTGCAACCGTACCCCCGTCGTCACCGCGACCGGCGTCTTGACGTCGAACGTCTCGGTGGGCGCATCGCGCACCGCCTCGTAGACGAGCATCTGGGTGAGCCGCCTCAACGCGTGCCGGAAGGCAGCGTTGTCGCTGCGTTCGTCGCGAAGGATGGTCAGGAGCGAAGCAGCGAGCGGATGGTCGACGACGAGCGAATCCATGTCCGAAGGATAGAACGACGGAACCGATCGGCAGTCGGGTGCGTCGAACCAGGCAGGGACGGAACCCTCCGAAGGCGCCGAATCCCACATCAACGACGCGAGAGGCGACGAGGTGACCGAGAACTCCGGTAGGGACGCGATACGGATCGACACGAGTGCCGTCGGGAGGTTCGGCGACGACGCCGTCGAACTCGCCGCGCGCCTGCACGAGGCCGCCGAACGGACACGGCACGGCGACCCCTCGACGCTGAGCGCCGCACTGGGTCCGATCGGGGCACCCGTGCTCGCCGCTCTCACCGCGACCCACTCCGCGCACGTGCGCGATCTCGGCCGGCTCGGCGACCTGCTCGGCGGAATGGGAGACGCCGCGAAGGCCTCCGTGGCCGCCTACGAGCACACCACCGACGACACCGCCGCACGACTCGACTCCGTCGTGGAGTCACTGTGATCGGAGGGGATCTGCTCGTCGCTCCGCTGACCGGCCTGCTCGACGCGTTCGGCACCGCGCTGCCACCCGGCGTCGATCCGGGTGAGATGGTGCGCATCGGTGCGCAGTGGGCCGAGGAGGTACATGCGACCGGGCGCGACGCTGTCGCCGAGCTCGCCTGGGCCTGGGGTGGCCCGGCCGCCTCGCAGGCGATCGCGAGTGCCGAGCAGGTCCTCGCCGACGTCCTCGCGGCGGCCGATCGTGGGTCGGCACTGGCCGGGATCGCGCTCGAGGCGACCGTCACGGTGGTCACCGGTGCGGCCGAGATCACTCGTCTCGTCGACTCGTTCGTCACCTTCGCCGAGCAGGCCGCACCCGCGACGTCGCTTCCACAGGGGCAGCTCGCGCTCCTCGCAGTGGCGATCGACCACCTCGTCGCCGGGCTGGACGTGCTGACACAGGTGACCGGAACGCTCGCGGAGCTGACCGATCGGGCGTCCGCACTCCTTCCACCCGAGCCCTCCGCTCCCCCGATCGACTCCGGTCACCATCCCGGCCCCGACCCGGCCGGCGACGAGCCACGTTCGCTCCACACCTTCGGTGGAGGGCTCTCGACGGGCGTGGAGGTGCGGCTTCCGGACGGCAGCGTCAGCCTGGCACCGAACGAGACCGCTGCGGCAGCGGTGCGTCACGCCCTCGCCCAGCAGGGCACCCCGTACGTGTGGGGCGGCACGAGTCCCGGCTCCGGCCTCGACTGCAGCGGACTGACGCAGTACGCCTACGCGCAGGCCGGGGTCGAACTGCCGCGGTTGGCCCAGGAACAGGACGTCGGCACACGGGTGGATCCTGCAGCCGCCCTGCCCGGAGACCTCGTCGTGTGGGACGGGCACGTGGCGATGGTGGTGGGCAACGGCCTCATGGTCGAGGCGGGCGACCCCGTCTCCGTGACGCCGATGCGCACCAGCAACGGTGGAATGGCCTTCCACGGTGTCTACCGCCCGACCGCCGGCTGATTCCGGAGAATCTCCGCACCGGGCGGGAACCGGCCGGGCTCGCGCTGCGTCCAACCCGATATGGACAGCACGACGACGGAACCGATCACGGCCACCGCCCACAACCGGGCCGGGACGATCTCGGTGCGCACGACGGACGGTGGACTACCCGTGGACCTTCGCATCGACCCCCGCGAGTTACGTTACGGAGCACGGCAACTGGCCGATCAGATCCTCGCCTTGAACCGGCAGGCCGCTCTCGAGGCCGCGGTGGTCCGCGGCGAACGCCTCGCCGCCGAAGGTGTCCCCCGCGAGATCCTCGACCGGATGCGGCTGCCGTCCCGCGCCGACCTGGCGGACGGACCGACCGATCGTCGTGGAAGTCTCGTTCGATGAGCGAACCGATGGTGGAGGCGATCGTCGACCGAGCCCACGTCCGGCTCGATGCGCTCGAACGCACGGTGGAGAGGCTCGGCGCGGTCCGGGGCACCGCGAGCAGTCCCGACGGACGCGTGACCGCCCGTGTGGACGGTTCGGGAGCGCTCGAAGGACTCGAGCTGGCCGAGCCGATCGGCGGCACCGACCCCCGCGAACTGGCCGCGGTGATTCTCGCGACCGTGCACGACGCCGCACGGCAGGCCGCTGCCGCGCGCGTCTCCGCGATGGACGAGCTCCGCGCGGCCCTCGACGCGAGCGACGCCGGTCCGGTCGCCGTCGGTCACCACCCGGTCACCGTCGGCGACCGTCCGGTAACGCGATGAAACCGATAGCGAGCCGCCCCCGGCTATATTCTCGGCGCCGACATGGCTAGGCTTCGCGCCATGGCTGGAGACATCGTCCCGATCGAGCTCGGTCTCACCGACGGCAACCTCGTGACGCTCTGGGCGCCGCGCTGGCGCGAAGGCGACGACGAGTGGGAGGCATTCCTCGGCCACGGCGACGATCTGTACGCCTTCCCGTCGGTCCCCGAGCTCGTCGCGTTCGTGCGTTCGGGTGCCGACAACGACCTCGTCGAGCACGAGGCGTGGCCGATCGTGTCCAAGCTTGCGGCCTCGGAGTTCGAACCCGACGAACCGCACACCTACGACCTCGTCGGCGTCCCCGAACTCGTGGCCGACGATCCGGATCCCGTGTCGGTGTCCGAGCTGCAGGACACCTTCGACATCGTGAGCATCCTCGGCGACGTCTGCGATCTCGACGTCGTGACGAAGTTCTTCGAACGCGAGGAGATCGACCTCCTGTTGCAGCACGGTGTCTCGGCCTTCCGCACGCGTGAGGGCCTCGACCTGTGGAATCGCGTCGGGACCGCGGTCGTGCAGGATTGGGACGGCGTGATCGACGCGCTCGACGCCGTGATCTCCACTCCCGACGTCGATGCTGCCGTGGTCGCCGAGATCGAATCCGAGCTCGTCGCGGTCGACGAGAACGAGGTCGAGGCCGACGACACGGTCGAGGACGTCGACGCCGACGACGAGTACGAGTTCATCGACACCGATGACGAGGACGACGGCTACGAGTTCTGGGCCCGGGTCGGCATCGATCCCATCCGGATCATCACGACCGACGGCACCTGGTACTCGCTGCGGTGCTACGTGAACGACGACGCCGTCTTCCTCGGCCACGACGGCACGATCGACGTCTTCCCGTCCGAGCGCGCGCTGGCCCGCCACCTCGCCGACAACCACGACCACGACCTCGCGACGCTCGAGCCGTACACGGAGATCCAGCTCGCCGCCGTCGACGGATCGCTCGACGTGACGGTCACCGACGACAACGTCTATGTGCTCACCGGGATCGCCGACGACATCGCTCAGGGTGTTGCGGCCGTCGACCCCGACCAGCTCGAACTCGCGGTCGAGTTGTTCGTCGACGCAGCGAACTTCGCGGACGACGACTCGACGGAGGCCGCGCTCGCCGCGTCCACGGAACTCGGCTGGTTCGTCAACCACGTGATCGAACCCGACTCGGGACGCACGGCACCCAAGCCGCCGTTCGACACCGAATCCCTCGCCTGGCGCGAGCTCGAGCGCGAGTTCGAAGCGCGACTGCGTCGGCACTGACGGCAGCTCCACTTGGGCACTCCGGCGCGCGAAGTGGTCACAAAAGCGCGTTGTAACGTGCTCCGATGACCATTTCCCGCCCCGCGCACCCATAGAGGTATCTGCGGGTCGCGGTCTCTACCCGACGAGGACGGCGTATCCAGGCTTGATGACGTCGTCGATCAGTTCCAGTCGCTGGTCGAACGGGAGGAAGGCCGACTTCATCGCGTTGATCGTGAACCGTTCGAGGTCGACCCAGCTGTAGTCGAAGGTCTCGACGAGCCGCACCATCTCCTGCGTCATCGTGGTGTCGCTCATCAACCGGTTGTCGGTGTTGACGGTGACGCGGAAGCGCAGGCGGGCCAGCAGGTCGAAGGGATGCTCGGCGAGCGTGCGCACCGCGCCGGTCTGCACGTTCGACGACGGGCACAGTTCGAGGGGGATGCGCTTGTCGCGGATGTAGTTCGCGAGCCGGCCCAGAGTGGCGGTTCCGTCGTCGTGCACTTCGATGTCGTCGACGATGCGCACACCGTGGCCGAGTCTGTCGGTGCCGCAGAAGGCGACCGCTTCGTGGATGGACGGGAGCCCGAACGCCTCACCGGCGTGGATCGTGAAGTGCGCGTTGGCCGCGCGGGTGTACTCGAAGGCGTCGAGATGACGGCTGGGCGGGTTGCCCGCTTCGGCGCCGGCGATGTCGAATCCCGCCACGCCGCGGTCCCGGAAGCGCACGGCGAGTTCGGCGATCTCCAACGAGCGTGCAGCGTGCCGCATCGCAGTGAGCAGGCAGCGCACCCGGATGCGACGACCACCGGCGGCCACCTCCGATTCCCCGGCTCGGAAGCCTTCGAGGACGCGCTCGACGACCTCGTCCAGAGACAGTCCCTTCTCCAGGTGCTGCTCGGGCGCGAACCGCACCTCGGCGTACACCACGCCGTCGTCGGCGAGGTCGAGGACGCACTCGCGTGCGACGCGTTCGAGTCCTTCTGCCGTCTGCATCACGGCGACGGTGTGCTCGAAGGTCTGGAGATAGCGTTCGAGCGAGCCACTGTCGGCGGATTCGCGGAACCAGCGGGCGAGATCCGCTTCGGTGTCCGCGGGCAACGACCACCCGCACGCGTCCGCGAGTTCGAGGACCGTCCGGGGACGGAGTCCGCCGTCCAGGTGATCGTGTAGGACCACTTTGGGTGCGGTGCGAACGAGTTCGGGAGTCAGACGGCCGTTCATGATCGGGACGGTAGTCGGCGGCGGCCGGTTCCGCTCGGTCTCCGGCCACCGAGCCCCTACGCCCGGATCCGTTCGATCACGAGCGGCTGCCGAACGGGGGCCGTGTCGGAGATTCGGACACCGCCGCGGAGGGCGGCGAGCGCGTCGGGGATACGTCCCGGAGTGTCGGTGTGCAGCGTCGCGATCGGCTGCCCCGCGCGGACGCGATCACCGAGGACCGCGTGCAGTTCGATACCGGCCCCGGGCTGCACGTCCTGACCCTGCCGTTCGCGACCGGCTCCGAGCCGCCAGGCGGCGATACCGACCTTGTACGCGTCGAGTTCGGAGACCACCCCGTCCGCGTCGGCGTGGAAGGTCTCGGTGTGGGTCGCGACCGGCAACGGCGCCGCGGGGTCGCCGCCCTGGGCGGCGATCATCGCGTTCCACCGGTCCATTGCGGTGCCGTCGCGCAGTCGGTCGGCGGGATCGACATCGTCGACACCGGCGGCGGCGAGCATCTCGCGGGCCAGGGCCAGGGTCAGCTCGACGACGTCGTCGGGTCCGCCGCCGGCGAGCACCTCGACGGCCTCCCGGACCTCGAGCGCGTTGCCCGCCGTGCGCCCGAGCGGGCTGTCCATGCGGGTGAGCAGGGCCGTCGTGGGCAGCCCTTCGTCGGTGCCGAGTTCGACCATGGTGCGCGCCAGCTCGCGGGCCTCGCCGAGTTCCTTCATGAAGGCGCCGCTGCCGACCTTCACATCGAGGACGAGGGCTCCGGTGCCCTCGGCGATCTTCTTGCTCATGATCGAGCTGGCGATGAGCGGGATCGACTCGACGGTCCCGGTGACGTCGCGCAGCGCGTAGAGCTTGCGGTCGGCGGGGGCGAGATCGGCACTCGCCGCGCACACGACCGCACCGACGGCCGGGTCGCTGAGGATCTCGGCGATCTCCGCGGTGGTCAGATCGGCCTTCCAGCCGGGGATCGCCTCGAGCTTGTCCAGGGTGCCGCCGGTGTGACCGAGACCGCGGCCCGACAATTGCGGGACCGCGACGCCGCAGGCCGCGACGAGCGGTGCGAGCGGCAGTGTGATCTTGTCCCCCACACCGCCTGTCGAGTGTTTGTCGACGGTGCGCAGGCCGAGAGCGGAGAAATCGAGACGACGACCGGAGTCGATCATGGCGGTGGTCCAGCGTGCCGTCTCGACCCGGCTCATGCCGCGAAACCAGACTGCCATCGCCAGGGCCGACATCTGGGCGTCGGAGACGATCTCGTGGGTGAACGCCTCGATGACCCAGTCGATCTCGGCGCCGGAGAGCTCGTGTCCGTCGCGCTTGCGGCGGATGACGGTGACGATGTCAGGCACGGCGGTCCTCGTTCTCCCGCACGGCCGCCAGATCGTCGGGGCCGAACGCGTCGGGGAGGAGCTCGCAGAGGCGACGCGGGCCACCCTGGGCGTCGACCTCGAGATCGGGACCGCCGTGTTCGAGGAGCACCTGCCGGCACCGGCCGCACGGGGTCAGGACGTGGCCTCGGGAGTCGCAGACGGCGACGGCCCGCAGACGCCCTCCACCCTGGGCGAACAAGTTACCGACGAGTACACATTCGGCACACAGCCCCAGTCCGTGTGAGACATTTTCCACATTGCACCCGAGGACCATCCGACCGTCGACGGTGAGGCCGGCAGCCCCCACCGGGAACCCGGAGTAGGGGGCGTAGGCTCGACCCATCACCTCATGTGCTTTGGCGCGCAACATTTTCCAGTCGATGTCCGGCATGGTTCCCCATCCTGTCACGGTGGCGTGGACGACGGTAGGCGACCCCCACTGCGCCAGATCACAGTTGGAAAGGCAAACCTAACTTCGCTTTTGGGGCCTGTACGAATGGCGCAGGAGATTGGTTCCCGAGTTTGGGATGGGTCTAGAGTCGATCCAAGTCGGTTCAGGTTCACGTCGGGCCCGTACTGCGGAATCCCCCACAGGTAGGAGCAGCTCGACGCGTCCACCATTGACGTTGGAGGCACAGCACTCGATGAGCAGCACGACTGAAGCCGCCCCCGCAAAGGCGGGGCGCACACGGTCGCTTTACCGGGGAGACCCCGGCATGTGGTCCTGGGTATTGCACCGGATCACGGGCGTGGCGACATTCTTCTTCCTTTTCGTCCACGTCCTCGACACCGCACTCGTCCGGGTCAACCCCGAGACCTACGACGCGGTGATCGATACGTACAAGAACCCGATCGTCGGCCTCATGGAGCTCGGCCTGGTCGCGATGGTCCTGTACCACGCACTCAACGGCCTGCGGGTCATGCTCGTGGACTTCTGGTCGAAGGGCCCGAAGTACCAGCGCGTGATGCTCTGGACGATCCTCGCGATCTGGTTCGTGGTGATGATCCCCGCGGCCGTTCGCATCCTCTTCAACACGTTTGCGGGGCACTGACATGACCGAAGCGAAGACTCTGGGTAAGGAATACGACCGGCCCGCAGGCCTCGACAACCCGCGCACGCCGCGGCGTGCCGCGAAGAACAACTTCGAGCTCTACGCCTGGTTGTTCATGCGCCTGTCCGGCCTGGCCCTGATCATCCTGGTCCTCGGTCACCTCTTCATCATGCTGATGCTCGATGACGGCGTGCACCGCATCAACTTCGCGTTCGTCGCAGGCCGCTGGTCCAGCCCGTTCTGGCAGTTCTGGGACCTGTCGATGCTGTGGCTCGCACAGCTCCACGGCGGTAACGGTCTGCGCACCGTCATCGCGGACTACGCACGTAAGGACTCCACCCGGTTCTGGCTCAACACGATCCTCGTCGTGTCGATGATCCTGATCATGGGCCTGGGCACCTACGTGATCTTCACCTTCGACCCGAACATCACGGCGAGCTAGGGGAGCCGAACCTTCATGCAGGAACATCGTTACGACGTAGTCATCGTCGGCGCCGGCGGCGCCGGCATGCGTGCGGCCATCGAAGCCGGCCCGCGTGCGCGCACCGCAGTGCTCACGAAGCTCTACCCCACCCGCAGCCACACCGGCGCCGCTCAGGGTGGCATGTGCGCCGCCCTCGCGAACGTCGAAGAGGACAACTGGGAGTGGCACACCTTCGACACCGTCAAGGGTGGCGACTACCTGGTCGACCAGGACGCTGCGGAGATCATGGCCAAGGAGGCCATCGACGCCGTTCTCGACCTCGAGAAGATGGGTCTTCCGTTCAACCGGACGCCCGAGGGCAAGATCGACCAGCGTCGCTTCGGTGGTCACACCCGCGACCACGGTAAGGCCCCGGTCCGTCGCGCGTGCTACGCCGCCGACCGCACCGGCCACATGATTCTGCAGACGCTGTACCAGAACTGCGTCAAGCACGACGTCGAGTTCTTCAACGAGTTCTACGCACTCGACATCACCCTCACCGAGACCGAGAACGGTCCCGTCGCGACGGGTGTCGTCGCGTACGAGCTCGCGACCGGCGAGATCCACGTCTTCCACGCCAAGGCCATCGTCTTCGCGACGGGCGGCTCGGGCCGTATGTACAAGACGACGTCGAACGCCCACACCCTCACCGGTGACGGCCTCGGCATCATCTTCCGCAAGGGCCTCCCGCTCGAGGACATGGAGTTCCACCAGTTCCATCCGACGGGCCTGGCCGGTCTCGGCATCCTCATCTCGGAGGCCGTGCGCGGTGAGGGCGGCATCCTCCGCAACGCCGACGGCGAGCGGTTCATGGAGCGCTACGCCCCCACCATCAAGGACCTCGCGCCCCGCGACATCGTCGCCCGCTCGATGGTGCTCGAGGTGCTCGAGGGTCGCGGCGCCGGACCGAACAAGGATTACGTCTACATCGACGTGACCCACCTCGGCGAGGACGTCCTCGAGGAGAAGCTCCCCGACATCACCGAGTTCTCCCGCACCTACCTCGGTGTCGACCCCGTCACCGAGCTCGTGCCCGTGTTCCCGACCTGCCACTACGTCATGGGCGGTATCCCGACCAACGTCGACGGCGAGGTCCTCCGCGACAACGAGAACGTCGTGCCCGGCCTGTACGCGGCCGGCGAGTGCGCGTGCGTGTCCGTCCACGGCGCCAACCGTCTCGGCACCAACTCGCTGCTCGACATCAACGTCTTCGGTCGTCGCGCCGGCATCGCCGCCGCGGAGTACGCCAACAGCACGAAGCACGTCGAGATGCCCGAGCAGCCGACGAAGTACGTCGACGACTGGCTCGATCTGATCCTGCACCAGGGCGGCAAGGAGCGGGTGGCCGACATCCGCACCGAGCTGCAGCAGACGATGGACAACAACGCGTCGGTGTTCCGCACCGAGGAGACGTTGACGCAGGCGCTCAACGACATCCACGAGCTGAAGAAGCGCTACAAGGAGATCACGGTCCACGACAAGGGCAAGCGCTACAACAGCGACCTGCTCGAGGCTCTGGAGCTCGGCTTCCTCCTCGAGATGGCCGAGGTCACCGTCGTCGGCGCGCTGAACCGCAAGGAATCGCGTGGCGGACACGCCCGCGAGGACTACCCGAAGCGCGACGACGAGAACTTCCTCAAGCACACCATGGCGTACAAGGTGGGCGAGGAACTGATCTCCGACATTCGCCTGGACTACAAGCCGGTGGTCCAGACCCGGTACGAGCCCATGGAGCGTAAGTACTGATGACAACCATCGAGAAGACCGACACGGGCGCGTCGACACTGCCACCCGTGCCCGAGGGCGCGACGATGGTCACCCTCAAGATCGCCCGGTTCAACCCGGAGGACGACAAGGGTCAGCACTGGGATTCGTTCCAGGTGCCGGCGCTGCCGTCCGACCGTCTGCTCAACCTGTTGGGCTACGTCAAGGGTTACCTCGACGGCACGCTCACTTTCCGTCGCAGCTGCGCCCACGGCGTGTGCGGCTCGGACGCGATGCGTGTCAACGGCGTCAACCGTCTCGCCTGCAAGATCCTCATGAAGGACATGCTGGACAAGAACGGCAAGGACGTCACGATCACGATCGAGCCGATCCGTGGCCTTCCGGTCGAGAAGGACCTCGTCGTCGACATGGAGCCCTTCTTCGACGCCTACCGCGCCGTGAAGCCGTTCCTCATCGCCTCCGGCAACGAGCCGACCCGCGAGCGTATCCAGTCGCAGGCCGACCGTGCCCGGTTCGACGACACCACCAAGTGCATCCTGTGCGCGTGCTGCACCACCTCGTGCCCGGTGTACTGGAGCGACGGCAGCTACTTCGGTCCCGCCGCGATCGTCAACGCGCACCGGTTCATCTTCGATTCGCGTGACGAGGGTGCCTCCGAGCGGCTGGACATCCTCAACGACAAGGAAGGCGTGTGGCGCTGCCGCACCACCTTCAACTGCACCGACGCGTGCCCCCGTGGCATCCAGGTGACGAAGGCGATCCAGGAGGTCAAGCGCGCGCTCATGTTCGCTCGCTGATCACCTCGCACGACAGCAGGTCCGTCCCTTCGGGGACGGGCCTGCTGTCGTCGGTGCCCACTCCGCTGTGCCCACTCCGCTGTGCCCACTCCGCTGCGCCCACTCCGCTGTGCCCACTCCCCTGTGCTCCGTTGCCGGTGGCCGAACCGATGCGGATCAGCGTCCGCGTGCGAACAGGAAGCCCGCGACCCACCCGACCGCGAAGATGATGACGAGCACCAGCCACAGCGGTGCCTGCAGCGAGATCCAGAAGAGGTCGATGCTCGTACTGTTGCGGTTCTGGAGAACGAACAGCGCAGCGAGCAGGACCAGGACGGCCGCGAGCGCTCTGCGCGGAGTCACCCGGAACGCGCGTTGGGGCGCGGCGGATCGCGTCTGTTTTGCCACGCCTCCATCGTCGCCCGTCCGCGGCACGATCGGCACCCCCGAACCGAGTTTTCACCCCGGGAGTTCGCTCATTTCCTCCGGAAGCGCAGCCCGGCGAGGAGTCCACCGACCAGGCCCGCACCGAGGATTGCGGCGCCGCGGCGCGCGTCGAGACCCTCGTGCACCTCGAGGCGAGGCGTGATGACCGCCCCTGTGGGCGCGGGATGGTGTGCGAGTGCGAGGCTCGCTCGGGACGTCGCTGCGAACGCGGTGCAGAAGAGCACCAGGCGGGCCGTGAGGTTACCGAACACGAGGATGCCGAGGATCGGGCCGAAGGCGACGCCCGCCGGGCCGTTGAGCACACGTTCGAGGTAGATCGAACCCGTCTGCTTGAGCAGTTCGAAACCGATCCCGGCGATCGCACCCGCGACGAGCGCGCTGCGGAACGGAACGGGTTCGCGGGGCAGGCGAGCGATCACCCAGGTGAACACCAGACCGGTGGCGGCAGTGGCCGCCACCAGAGCCAGAATTCGCAGACCCACGCCGATGCCGACGAGATTCTCCATGTTGAGCAGCTCGACGATCCTGCGCGCGATCGGCCCGCTGCTCAGCGCCGAGAGCCCCAACGACACGGTCATCGCGAGTCCGAGACTGAGAAGTGCGCCCCCGTCGCGCAACTTCACTACGAGGAAGTTGCCCTTGTCGCGCGGGTGCTCCCACATGGCGGTGAGGGCTTCGCGAAGATTCGTGATCCAGCCCAGACCGGCATACGAGGCGGTGAGCAGGCCGATGAGGCCGACCGCGCCGCGGGATTCGATCGCCGAGTCGATCAGGCTCTGCACGGTGCCGCCGAGCTGACCGGGAATGTTCTCGGAGATGATCTGCCGGATCTGGTCGAGCAGTTCGGGTCGCCCGGCGAGCACGAAACCGGCCAGAGAGAACACGACCATGATGATCGGGACGATCGCCAGCACCGTGAAGTAGGTCAGGCCGGCCGCGTAGTAGTCGCCCTTGTTCTCCTGGTACCGCACCCCGGCCCGAAGGACGCGGTCGAGCACCGGATGGGCCGCGCGTTGACGTTCGAGAAACCCCGGCTTCTCGTCGGGTTCGCCGGCCATCCGGGTGCTCCTTCGTCTAGGTCCGCGGCAGGAAACCCACCTTGTCATAGACCTGCGCCAAGGTGCGGGATGCGACCTCGCGAGCGCGGTCCGCGCCGCCCGCGAGAATGCGGTTCAGTTCGGCCGGGTCGGCCAGGTACTCGTCGACCTTGGTGCGGATCGGGGTGACGAACTCGGTGAGGACCTCTGCGGTGTCGGCCTTCAGATCGCCGTAACCCTTGCCCTCGTAGCCGGCGACGAGTTCGTCGATGCTGCGACCCGACAGCGCCGACTGGATGGTGAGCAGGTTCGACACTCCGGGCTTGTTCTCGCGGTCGAAACGGATCTCACGCTCGTTGTCGGTCACCGCGGAGCGGATCTTCTTCGCCGAGACCTTCGGATCGTCGAGCAGGTTGATCAGGCCCGCGTCGGTCGCCGCGGACTTGCTCATCTTCGACGTCGGATCCTGCAGGTCGTAGATCTTCGCGGTCTCCTTCACGATCGTCGGCTCGGGGACGACGAAGGTCTTGCCGAAGCGGGAGTTGAAGCGCTGCGCGAGATCTCGCGTGAGTTCGAGGTGCTGACGCTGGTCCTCCCCCACCGGCACGTGGCTCGCGCGGTAGAGCAGGATGTCGGCGGCCATGAGGATCGGATAGGTGAACAGGCCGACGCCGGCGTGCTCGGTGCCCTGCTTGGCCGACTTGTCCTTGAACTGCGTCATCCGGCTGGCCTCACCGAAACCGGTGATGCAGCTCAGGACCCAGGCGAGCTCGGCGTGCTCGGGCACCTGGCTCTGCACGAACAGCACGGACTTCTCCGGATCGATACCGATCGCGAGCAACTGCGCCACGGAGACGAGCACTCGCTTGCGCAGCAGCTTCGGCTCGTGCGGAACGGTGATCGCGTGCAGATCGGGGATGAAGTAGAAGGCGTCGTTCTCGTCCTGCGCCGGAACCCACTGCGCCAGTGCCCCGAGGAAGTTCCCGAGGTGGAACGAATCCGAGGTGGGCTGGATGCCGGACAGCACACGGGGGCGGGCCTTCGGCTTCGTGGCGTTCTGTTCTGCAGTGCTCGACATGCCGTCGATGATTCCACGCAGGCCACGCCGCGCTGCGACCGAGGTGGGCACTTCTGCGCCGATCCGCAGAAGCGGTCAGCGATCGAAGGTCACGGTCACCGGTGCATGGTCGGACCAGCGCTGGTCGTAGCTCGCTGCGCGTTCGACGCGGGCCTCGCTCGCGCGGGCCGCCAGGCCCGGGGTCACGAGGTGGTAGTCGATGCGCCAGCCTGCGTCGGTGTCGAATGCCTTGCCGCGGTACGACCACCACGAATAGGGGCCCGCGACGTCGCCGTGGAGGTCGCGCACCACGTCGCGCCAGCCGGTCTCGAGGAGGTCGCCGACCCACGCGCGCTCCTCGGGCAGGAAGCCGGACTTCTTGACGTTTCCCTTCCAGTTCTTGATGTCCCGCTCGGTAGGGGCGATGTTCCAGTCGCCGCACACCACCATGTCGCGACCTGCGGCCGTCACCGCGGCGTACCGTTCGGCGAGGTAGGTCGCGAAGCTCTTCATGAAGTGTTCCTTCTCGTCCTGCTTCGGCGTCTGTGCTTCACCGGTCGGCAGGTAGAGGCTTCCCACCGTCACGTCGCCGAAGTCGGCCTCGATGTAGCGGCCGGCCGAGGCGAACTCGTCGACGTCGAATCCGACGCGGACGGCGTCCGCCGGGACACGCGAGAGGATCGCCACCCCGGCGCGGCCCTTGGCCGAGGACTCTGCGCCGACACAGTGCCATCCGGCCTCCAGCGCCGGGGCGATCGCGGCGTGGAACTGCTTCTCGGTGGCCCGCACCTCCTGCAGGCACACGATGTCGGCGGCCGACGAGGCGAGCCAGTCGACGAGACCCTTGGCTGCGGCTGCACGCACGCCGTTGACGTTCACGGTGGTGATCACGAGAGGCACCGGGTCACCGTAGCCGACGCCGGCGATGCCACTGCTCCACCGTGGCAGGAGCCTGCCGTGAGAGTGGCTCACCCCACGACCGCGAGTTCCACAAGACGGAACACATTCACCATTTTCTCTCATTCAGCGGAACGTCCCGAGAGTATTCCTGGGGAAACACTCATGTGTTCCATTCTGCGGATTGTTCGGACTGTTCTGTGGGCCTGGAGTGACTCGCATGACACAGGCATCGACGGTCGCCGGAGCCGACGGCGGCGTGCGGAGCGTCGCCCGCGCGTTCGATCTGTTCAACGCATTCGACGCCGAGCACCCGATCCGGACGCTGCGCGAACTCGTCGGGATCACCGGGCTCCCCAAGTCGACGGTGGTGGACTGGCCGCTCTCGGATCGACCACCGAGATCACCGTCCGGGTCCGCCGTGCAGGCGAGATCGTGTGGGAGGGCACGGCGCTCTCCCGGATCGACACTCCCCTCGAGTGGGAATGGCTGCGCGCCGGGGGTCTGTTCGGCCACCTGCTGACCGAGCAGACGGAGCGGCAGCGCGCAACGCACCGCGATCCGGTGGGCGCGCACCGGTAGACGAGTGGATCGACGGGGCCGTCCTCCGAGGAGGACGTCCCCGTCGTCATGTCCGGTCCGCCGGAGCGACACGGGCGACGGTGTGCGCCCGCACGATCAGATGACGGAGCGGCGGGACGGAACCCTCCGCTCGACCGTTCCTTCGACCACCGTCGAGCTCGGCGCGCCGCACCCGGTACCGCTCGCGCAGCACCGCGGCGCGCAGGGCGGCGGTGACACCCGGGAAGCGACCCCGACGGCCCACCCCGACGGTGCCGAGGAGCAGGACGGCGGCCGGCAGGACTATCCAGGCGTACAGGACGGCGGCGGAGGCGATCGCCTCGGCGACGGCGTCCTCGTCGAGTGCCGCCCACACGATTCCCGCACCGACCACGACGTAGAGGGTGCCACCCAACGCCGCGGCCAGGACCGCGCCGACGTATCGGCGGAGCAACCAGCAGCGGACCGTCCACAGCACGAGGACGACGGCCGTGAACATCGTGATCGCGGACGTGACCACCACGAAGACCATGTCCGAGGAATCCAGGAAGGGCCCGGAGCCCGACTCGTCGTCGAACACCACGATCATGAGGAGCCCCGTCACCACCGTGACGACGGCCAGGACCGCGAGTTCGACGGCGAGCGCCGCGAAGGGGTGGCCGGCGACCCGCGGGTCGCCCGGTCGCAGCCTCGCCGCCGTGGCGAGCAGTTCACGTCGGCGCAGCAGCGACGCCTCCCGGCGCAGACGACGGCGGGCACCGACGCCGCGTTGGGTCGCGAGGAACAGGTCCTGACTGAGTACCACGATCACGAAGACCGCCGGGAACAGCAGCAGCGCCGCCAGATCCACGGAGTGCGGGAGACCGTCGAGCAGCGCTGCGACGAAGGTCATCGTCGCTCCGACACCGAACACCGACCCGCACAGTTCGAGGTGCTCGAGGCGCAACGCCTCGGTCGATCGGGACGAACCCTCGGCGGCGATGACCGGTCCGAGCGACCACGCGATGAGATTGAGCGCGATGACGAGGGCGGCGAGCACCCCGAGGACGGCGGCGGCCTCACCCATCGTGAGGGTGGTGAGCACGCCGCTGCGCACCGGCGTGGACCGGTCGTAGGCCAGTTCGTCGGTGCGGCGGGCGATCGCGTGGATCAGATTCGGCGCGAGCGCGACGGGCAGGTAGGCCAGCGCCGAGCCGAACATCAGCATCCATACCCGGGTCCAGAACCACCGGCGGGCGTGCGCTCCGCCGCGGGCTTCGGAGTCGGTGGCAGTGGTGGTCACGGCCGTCCTCCTCCCGAGCCCTACGGTGATGCGACTGACAGTGGTACACGAAACGGTAGCCGGTGCCGGGAGTGCTCGGGAACACGACACGGGACGCCCGATTGGGGCGTCCCGTGTACGTGCTGTCGAGAACGGAGCGGAAGATCAGGCGCGAGCCTTCTGCAGGTTCTCGTCGAGTGCTGCGAGGAACTCCTCGGTGGTCAGCCAGCCCTGCTCGGGGCCGACGAGCAGGGCGAGGTCCTTGGTCATCTGACCGGCTTCGACGGTCTTGATGACGACGTCCTCGAGCTGCTGCGCGAACTCGATGACCTCGGGGGTGTTGTCCAGCTTGCCGCGGTGCTCGAGGCCACGGGTCCAGGCGAAGATCGACGCGATCGGGTTGGTCGACGTCGGCTTGCCCTGCTGGTGCTGACGGTAGTGCCGGGTGACGGTGCCGTGTGCGGCCTCCGCCTCGACGGTCTTGCCATCCGGGGTCATCAGGACGGAGGTCATCAGCCCCAGCGAGCCGTAGCCCTGCGCGACGGTGTCGGACTGGACGTCGCCGTCGTAGTTCTTGCAGGCCCAGACGTAGCCGCCCTCCCACTTGAGGGACGATGCGACCATGTCGTCGATGAGGCGGTGCTCGTAGGTGAGACCGGCGGCGTCGAACTCCGCCTTGAACTCTTCCTCGTAGATCCGCTGGAACTCGTCCTTGAACATGCCGTCGTAGGCCTTCAGGATCGTGTTCTTGGTCGACAGGTAGACCGGGTAGTTGCGCTGCAGGCCGTACGAGAGCGAGGCGCGCGCGAAGTCCTGGATGGACTTCTTGTAGTTGTACATACCCATCACGACGCCGCCGTCCTCGGGGATCTGGCAGACCTCGTGCTGGATCGGCTCGCTGCCGTCCTCGGGCGTGAAGGTGATGGTGACGGTGCCCGGGCGGTCGACCTTGAAGTCGGTGGCGCGGTACTGATCGCCGAACGCGTGACGGCCGACGATGACGGGCTTGGTCCAGCCCGGCACCAGACGCGGCACGTTCGAGATGATGATGGGCGCGCGGAAGATGGTGCCGCCGAGGATGTTACGGATGGTGCCGTTGGGCGACCGCCACATCTTCTTCAGGCCGAACTCCTCGACACGCGCTTCGTCGGGGGTGATGGTGGCGCACTTGACGCCGACGTTGTGCTTCTTGATGGCGTTCGCCGCATCGACCGTCACCTGGTCGTCGGTGGCGTCGCGGTTCTCCACGCCGAGGTCGTAGTACTCGAGATCCACGTCCAGGTACGGGTGGATCAGCTTGTCCTTGATGAACTGCCAGATGATGCGGGTCATCTCGTCGCCGTCGAGTTCGACGACCTTACCTTCAACCTTGATCTTGGACATATGCGTTTCGTGTCCTCCTAGGACGTTTCTGTAGGTCCCCAATCGACCGCACTTTGTGGGTGCGGTCGCCGTCGGCTCGCGAGCAGCGAGCATGGCCGTGTCCACGTCCTGAACCGCGGCCAAACATGACAAGCGTACTGCTATTGCCGACGACCGCAAAGCGCCTCGTCCCACCCTCACGCCCTACCGACCGGTAACTTTCCTGCTGGTCAGGGATGTTCAGAGGGTGCATAAAGACCCTGCAACGGAGAGTCGCTAGACTGCCGGGAAAGTCATGAGTGCCAGCGTCAAGCCCCGGCTTGCTGGCCGGCAACCCTCCGACCGGGGTGGGGTGCTCCGGGTGATGACACGGTCGGTGGAACCCCACCGACAAGCCTGTTGTCGGGAGGACTGAGATGATGATGTGCTGTCGCACCCAAGTCACGATCACACCTCCCATCACCGCCGGAAGGACACGATGACCGACATCCGCAGCCGGCGCTGCCGGCCCACCGCGAGCCTCGAGGCGGTCATCTCTTGACGGCGGGCACCGAGCGGCGTCGCGTCGAACTGCCCCCGGCAGACGGACGCCTCGACACCATCGACATCGGCGATCTCGCGCTCGAGAGCGGCGAGACGCTGCCGAACGTCACCGTCGCCGTGCAGAGGTGGGGCGAACTGTCCCCCGCCCGCGACAACGTGGTGCTCGTCGAACACGCCCTCACCGGCGACTCGCACGTCACCGGCCCCGCCGGACCGGACCATCCGTCCCCCGGCTGGTGGTCGGGCATGGTCGGCCCCGGTGCTCCGATCGACACCGACCGCTGGTGCGTGGTTTCGACGAACATTCTCGGCGGGTGCCGCGGCACCACCGGCCCCGGCAGCACCGCACCCGACGGCAAGGCCTGGGGATCCCGCTTCCCGCTGATCACCGTGCGCGACCAGGTGGCGGCCGAGGTGGCGCTGCTCGACAGGCTCGGCATCGACGTCCTCGCCGCCGTGACCGGCGGATCGATGGGTGGCATGCGCACCCTCGAGTGGATCATCGCGTACCCGGAGCGGGTGCGAGCGTCGCTCGTCCTCGCCACCGGTGCCCGCGCGACCGCCGACCAGATCGGCACCCAGACCGCGCAGATGGCTGCCATCACGGCCGACCCCGACTGGCAGGGCGGCGACTACTACGGCACGGGGCGGCGTCCCGAAGCCGGACTCGCCATCGCCCGGACCATCGCGCACCTCACCTACCGGACCGAACTCGAACTCGACACGCGCTTCGGGAATCTACCCCAGGACGACGAGGACCCGTGGCGCGGCGGCCGGTACGCCGTGCAGAGCTATCTCGAGCACCAGGCGCGCAAGCTCGTCGCGCGTTTCGATCCCGGTACCTACGTGGTGTTGTCCGACGTGATGAACCGGCACGACGTCGGGCGCGGACGCGGCGGCGTCGAGGCCGCACTCGCGTCCACCCCGGTCCCGACGATCGTCGCCGGCGTCGACTCCGACCGCCTGTACCCGCTGCGCCTGCAGCAGGAGATCGCCGATCTGCTCCCGGGATCGGGCGACCTGCGTGTGCTCGTCTCCCGCGACGGACACGACGGATTCCTCACCGAGGCCGACGAGGTCGCGAAGCTCCTCGTCGAACTGATGAAGCTCGCCGAGGGCTAGTCGGTTCCCAGCGGGTCGATCGACGCGGCGAGCGCCACCACGATTCCGCCGACGACCATCATCGAGGCGACGTCGAACGCCTTGCCGCGTACCGCGAGGACACCGACCTTGTCCTCGTCGAGAGCCCAGCGGAACAGGCCGGCGAGGATGGTGGCGCCGCCGAAGACGAACGCTCCGCGTCGCCACCGATCGGCGATCACCAAGATCACCGCTGCCGCGATCACCAGGGTGACCGCGAGCAGCGGCAGGTTCAGACGCGTGAATCGCATAGCCTGAGCCATCTCGTCTCCCGGGGTCGTCGACCCGCTTATCGGGTCGCGAGCAGCTCGGCCCGCTCCACGACGTTGGTCAGCAGGAAGGCGCGGGTGAGCGGTCCGACGCCACCGGGGTTCGGGGACACGAAGCCCGCGACCTCGCGCACGTCCGCGGCGACGTCGCCGCGCAGTCCGTCCTCGGTGCGGGAGACACCCACGTCCAGCACAGCGGCGCCGGGCTTGACCATGTCCGCCGTCACCAGCCCGGGAACACCTGCGGCGGCGACGATGATGTCGGCGCGACGCACCTCTGCAGCGAGATCACGAGTGCCGGTGTGGCAGAGGGTGACCGTCGCGTTCTCCGAACGACGGGTCAGCAGCAGACCGATCGGGCGGCCGACGGTGACGCCACGACCGACCACCACCACGTGCGCGCCGGCGATCTCCACGTCGTAGCGGCGCAGCAGGTGGATGATGCCGCGCGGCGTGCAGGGCAGCGGAGCCTCCTTGCCGAGCACGAGCCGGCCGAGGTTGACCGGGTGCAATCCGTCGGCGTCCTTGCCCGGATCCATGCGCTCGAGCGCCGCGTTCTCGTCGAGATGCTTCGGCAGCGGGAGCTGGACTATGTAGCCGGTGCAGGCAGGGTCGGCGTTGAGCTCGTCGATCGCCTCGAACAGCTGTTCCTGGGTGATGTCGGCGGGCAGATCCTTGCGGATCGACGTGATGCCGACCTTCGCGCAGTCGTTGTGCTTACCGCGCACATAGGCCGCGGATCCCGGATCGTCGCCGACGAGGATCGTGCCGAGACCGGGCGTGACGCCCTTGGCCTTCAGCGCATCCACGCGGACCTTCAGGTCCTCGAAGATTTCGTCGCGGGTTGCTTTGCCGTCCAGGATCGTCGCAGTCACGTCGTTCATTCTTCCAGGCGCCCGTCCGGCGTCGAATCGCGGCCGGTACCGGAAACCGTGCGCGCGCCGGGAGGCAGGCAGTCCCGGGATAGTTCCGCGAAGGCTTCGGCGAGGTGCCGCTCGTACTGCTCGGGGTCGGGCATGCAAGAGTCCGAGGCCAGAAAGGACAAGGTGAGAACCTCGCCGAGCGAGGTCACGGAGTGGACGAGACCGTAGTTCCGGTTGAGCATCGGAGTACCGATCGCCTCGACGGCGGGACTGCCACCGAATCGGAGGCCCTCGACCGGCCCGCGCGGCACATTCGTCACGGTGGTGTTGGCCAGCGGCACCACGTCTCCCGTGGGCCCCACCCGCCCGCGGTGCGCTCTCCGGATCGTCATCGCCAGGTCGAACGCGGGCGATGCATCCACCGCCGCAACGGAGGCAGCCGACTCCGGACGCCGGATGCGCTGTTTCTCGAGAGCAGCCGACTCGTGGACTCGGCGGAGTCGCTCGCGCGGATCAGCCCGATCGAGGTGCAGGTCGACATACATGAGCGTGACCTTGTTCTCCGACTCCGCTCCCGCTCCGTCCCGGAGGGATCCCGGAACGATCGCCGCCGGTGAATCGGTGGGAATTTCCTCGTAGGACGCGAGGTAGGCGCGTAGTCCGCCCGAGACGACCGTCAGGATCACGTCGTTCACCGAGGTATCCGTGGCGCGCGCGACGGCACGCACCTCCGGCAACGGCATACGGACGACGCCGAGCTGCCAGGCGCTGCCGGCGTCGGTGTCGAAGCGGGTGCGGGGACGCTGCGGCCGGGGGGCGGTGTTCTCCCCCGATGCGGTGAGACCACCCAGTGCTCGTCGAGCGCGACGTGCTGCGACCAGAGCCGGGAGCATCCTCGCGTACCGGAAGGGCAGCGAGACCGCCGCGCGGACCGGTCCCGGCACGGCGACGATGCGTCCTCCCGCCGAAGGGGCGGCAGCCGGATCGTCGAGCAGTGCACGAGCGATCTCGACGGCTCCGAGCCCGTCGGTCACCGAGTGGTGCAGGAGCAACGCGACGATGGTGGCGCCCTCGGGAAGGTCCTCGACACCGCGGATGTCGGTCAGGACGTGCACTTCCCACGGCGGTGCGGACAGATCGAGGCAGCGTTCCTTCATCGACGCGAGCAGCCGATGCAACCCGCTGCGCGAGGTCGGTCCGATCGTCTCGTACCGGACGTGATCGTCCGGATCGACGCCGGTCTCGACCCAGTACGGGAAGTCGAGGTTCGCCGGCACGCGGTGCAGGCGTCGGGTGAGCGCCGGTGTGCGATGCAGGCGCTCCCCGATCCAGGTGACGGCGTCCCCACGTGTGCGGATGGGGTCCTCGCCTCCCCGGGCGTCGAACACGTAGAAGCTCACCATGGTCGACGGCGGAGCTTCGGGGTCGGTGTCCCCCACGAAGACGTGGAGCGCGTCCCGCGCGGCCAGTCGGATTCCGCGTCGGCGTGTCATCGTGATGGTTCTCTCCCGGGTCGCCCGCTGCTCGTGCCTCTCGATTGAACCAGTTACCGCTCGGGGCCACACCCGGTCGACGATTCGCGTACACGAGCGCGGAGCGGTGTAATTCGGCCATGGCGCACCGAGTCGGATCGACGACCGGCAGTACACGAGGCCGGGCCGTGCGTCGCGTCCTGTTCTCGTTCGCAGGCGGCCTCGGCCATCTCGCACCGATGCTCCCGATCGCCGACGTCCTGCGCGGGGCCGGCCACCGTCTCGGCGTGTGCGGGGAGGCGGACGCCCTCGCAGGCACCGAAGGCTTCGACGCACACTTCCCCGAGGGGGAGACGACATCTCCTTCCGGTCGGTCCACGGGCACGCTCGCTCCTCCCGACCTCGACCACGAGTACTCGGTGATCGGCACCCACTTCGCCGGTGTGCTCGCGGCGCGACGATTCGACCTGGTCCGCGATGTGATCGACCGCTGGCATCCGGATCTGGTGATCTGCGACGAGATGGACTTCGGTGCGATGACGGCGGCCGAGCACGCCGCCGTTCCCCGCGTGGTGGTCGCCGTCATCGCGTCCGGAGCACTCACCCGGATCGACCGCATCCGTGAGCCACTGGGACGACTACGGGCCGCCCACGACCTCCCTTCCGATCACGAGTGCTCTTTCCTGACACAGGATTTGGTCATCTCACCGTTCCCACCGTCGTTCCGTGATCCTGATGTCCCGTTGCCTCCCACAGCCGTCTCGACAGGGCCGGGCCCGTCGCTCGCATCCCGCGAACACCCTGCGATCGACTGGCTTCGAAGCGGCGAGAAGCCCCACCGCGTGTACGTCACGCTGGGTACCGTCTTCAACACCGAGTCCGGTGATCTCATCGTCCGTCTCCTCCGGGGGCTGCACCGACTACCTGCGCGCGTGCTCGTCACCGTCGGCCGGGACATCGACCCGGCCACCCTGCCGTCACCGGGCGGCAACGTCCGCATCGAGCGGTTCGTGCCCCAGTCGGCCGCGCTCCCGCACGTCGATGTCGTCGTCAACCACGGCGGATCGGGCAGCGTCATCGGTGCGCTCGCCCACGGCGTTCCGGTCGTCGCGCTTCCGATGGGTGCGGACCAGGAACTCAACGCCCGACGGCTGGTCGCGCTGCGTGCAGGGACCAGGGTCGATCCCGTCACCGCAACCTCGGCGGAGATCGGAAGGATCACCCTCGATGCGTTGTCCTCGGGCTCTCTCCGCCCCGGCGCCGAACGGTTGCGCGACGAGATCGCACGATTGCCGCTACCGGAATCCGTGCTCGCGCTGCTGGAGGATTCGATGTTCCGGTCCCGGTCGCGCTGAACCTCTCCGCTCACACGACGGAATAGCCGTTCGGCAACGCCATCCGACCGGTCAATGCCCGCAGCACGGTCGTGCCGTCGCCGAGTGCCAGAGCGATTCTCGCCGCCAACAGGGTGGACTGCTCGAGAACCTCGGCGGGAGGTTCGTAGGGAACATCCGCGGCGGCGGCGATGTCGAGACCGTGGACGGCGAGTTCGAAGGTGCGTGTCGGGAGGTAGGAATGCAGCCGGATCCCCGATCCTCCGATCACCCGGATCAGACGATCCTCCCCGGTACCGAGCCGCTCGATCACCGCAGCCGACAGGGCACCGATCGTCGCCACCGGGTCGTCACCGAGGCCGGCACCGGCACGCCGTCCACGTTCGACGATGTCCTCCGCGCCGAGGACCGAGGTCAGTTCCTCGACGTGGACGTAGTACTGCTCCGCGCTCGCGAGGTCCTCGGTGTCGGCAGGACTGTCGAGATAGGTCATGACGGTCGTCAACGAGCGTGAGGCGTGTCCGATCAGTGCTCGGAGGTCCCACTCACCCAGGCCCGGACCGTCCCAGCGGCCCTCCGGCACGGCACGGACCAGTTCCGAGAAGCTGCGCACCGCCGAGACGTACGTCGCTACCGGTGACTCCATGCATCCCCCAGCGGTCGATACGTCGAACCACGACACGAGAATGAAAACACGCGTGCCCTCGCTACGCCGAGATCGGCGCTACGCGCGTGCGGGACGCCGGCGCGCCTCTGGCAAGCTGGATCGAGTGTTCAGAGTGATGTTCCACGAGCCGCGCATTCCCCCCAACACCGGCAATGCCATACGCATGGTCGCCGCGACCGGCGCGGAGCTGCACCTGGTGGAACCCCTCGGCTTCGACCTCTCCGAACCGAAGCTGCGTCGGGCGGGACTGGACTACCACGACCTCGCGTCGGTCACCGTGCACAGCGATCTGGGGGCCGCATGGGAGGCGTTGGCCCCCGAGCGGGTGTTCGCGTTCACCGCTCACGGCACGTCGAGCTACGCGGAGATCGAGTACCGGTCCGGCGACGTGCTGCTGTTCGGGCCCGAACCGACGGGCTTGTCGCCCGAGGTACTCGCCGATCCGCACATCACCGAGCAGGTCCGCATCCCCATGCTGCCCGGCCGACGCTCGTTGAATCTGTCGAATGCCGCGGCGGTCGCCTGCTACGAGGCGTGGCGGCAGCAGGGTTTCCCCGGCGCGGTCTAGTCACCGGCGACATACCGCCCGTATCCCTTCCACCGACCGGCTGACAGGAAACCGACAGGTAAGACACAGCGTCCCCACCGGATCGACGGCAACACTCGGTACCGAACCACCGAGCGAATCGTCGAAGGAGACGTCGACATGCCCCGTATCCCCGAACCCGTTTCCACACCGGCCGGACCCATCTACGAAGGACGCCTGCTCGATCGCCCCGCCGAGGACGTCGTCGACCAGGGTGCCGGTTTCGACATCACGACCCTCGTCACCCGGCGCCGGGTGCTCGGCCTCGTCGGCGCCGGAGCGGGCGCCCTGGCACTGGCCGCCTGCTCCACCGGCACCGCGAACACGATCACCACTGCCGGAACGACCGCGCCGGTGACCCCTGCAGACGAGATACCCGAAGAAACCAACGGGCCTTACCCGGCCGACGGCACGAACGGAATCAACGTGCTCGAGGAATCGGGGATCGTCCGCAGGGACATCACCTCGAGCCTCGACGGCGGGACCACCGTCGACGGTGTCCCGCTCTCGCTCACCTTCACCGTCACCGACACGGCGAACGGTGGCGTCCCGTTCGACGGGGTGGCCGTGTACGCCTGGCAGTGCGACGCGCAGGGCCGGTACTCGATGTACTCCGAAGGCGTCGAGGACCAGACCTATCTCCGAGGGATCCAGATCGCCGATACCAACGGCAAGGCGACATTCGAGACGATCGTTCCGGGCTGTTATTCCGGCCGCTGGACCCACCTCCATTTCGAGATCTACCCCGATGCCGCCTCTGCGACCGATGCGAACAACGCGATCGCGACCTCACAGGTCGCCTTCCCACAGGACATGCTCGACGCGGTGTACCGGCTCGCTACCTATCCGGGTTCGGCCGGCAATCTGGCCCGGATCGGAAACCCCGACAACGACAACGTCTTCGGGGACGGTTACGACCTGCAGATGGGGACGTTCACCGGCGACACCGAAGCGGGTTACGTCGGGACTCTGGCCGTCGCAGTCGACACGACAACCGAGCCCGCGCTCGGTGCAGGCGGGGGTGCACCGGGAGGTCCGGACGGACCCGGGAACAACAGTGTTCCATCCGCGGGTCGGCCGCCCGCCGGCGGAGGTCCCGGCGGCGGAGGTCCCGGCGGCGCACCGACGCAAACCGGCTCCGAAGCCTCGAACTGAGCGCGCTCCGTCCGCATACATCGACCCACCACCATCGAAGGACTCCACCATGTTGCACAATCTCACGGGCTGGCACGCCCTCATCGTCCTGGCGATCCTCCTGCTCGTCTTCGGAGCTGCCAAACTTCCCGCCCTCGCCAAGGGTGTCGGACAATCTCTGCGCATCCTCAAGGACGAAATCCGTGAGGAATCCACTCCGTCCCCGCAGGACAACGCCCCCACCGCCCTCGGCGAGCACTCGACGACCACCGTCACGAGCACCCCGGTTCCCTACCGACCCGCGTCATGACGGCCCGCACCGCCACGCGCGGCACGATGCCGCTCACCGATCACCTGCGTGAGGCACGACGGCGCGGACTTCGCGCGGCGGTGGCGCTGCTGGTCGGCGTGATCGGCGGTTTCGTCTTCGCCGATCAGGTCCTCGACCTTCTGCGCGCACCCATCGAGGAGTTGGCCCGATCCCGCCAGGCGAGCCTCAACTACGACACGATCACCGGAGCGTTCGACGTCGAACTGAAGATCGCGCTGTTCTCCGGGGTCATCGTCTCCGGTCCCGTCTGGTTGTGCGAACTGTTCGCCTTCGTCACCCCCGGACTGACCCGTCGCGAGAAGAAGTACGTGATCGGGTTCTCCGCGGCAGCCGCTCCACTGTTCGCTGGGGGGTGCGCCTTCGGTTTCCTGCTCTTCCCCCGCATGGTGAGCGTGCTCACCGGCTTCTCCTCCGACCGGGACAGCACCCTTCTCAATGCTTCCTACTACGTGGACTTCGTGATGAAGATCGTGCTGGCGACCGGGATCGCATTCGTCCTGCCGGTGGTGCTGGTGATGCTGAACTGTCTCGGGGTCGTCTCCGCGCACACCCTGCGCCGCAGCTGGCGCCTCATCGTCGTGGTCATCACCCTGTTCAGTGCTCTGGTCACGCCGTCCGCGGACGTGTTGTCGATGTTCCTGGTCGCGTTACCGATGTCGGCTCTGTTCGGCGCCGCTCTCGTGATCACCCGTCTGCACGACCGGAGGGCGGCACGTCGCGCTCTCACATCGCACGATCCCGATCTCGTCAGGGAGGAATCCACACCATGTTCGGCCTGACCCTCGAAAAACTGTTCCTCGTGGTTCTTCTGGCAGGAATCGTGATCGGCCCACAACGCCTGCCCGTCTACGCCCAGCACTTCGCCGGGACAGTCCGGGCCCTACGGCATCTCATCGACAAGACCCGCAGCGACGCCGAACGCGACATGGGAATCTCGTTGCGCCGCAACGAATGGCAATCACTCGACCTGCGTCGGTACGATCCTCGTACGATCGTGAACGACGTACTGCTCGAACCTGCCGCGCACCCGCCGGCAACACCGGCCGGCACCGACGAGATGATCGATCAGGCCCGGCACGTGCGTCCCGGCCGGAAGTATCTGGTCACCGGAACCGCGGCACACCCCCGGCGGATCCTCATCGATTCGCTCCCCCACGACGATCCCCGCCGCATCGCCGCCGAGACACGCCTCCCGACACACCCACCGGACGATCCGCCGGTGCCCGAGACGGACCCGGCACCCGGATCCGTGTCGACATGAGCCTTCGGCAGGCCGAAGGTGAGCGGCCCGGTGCCACGGCGCGCGTTCGACGACGAGAGCAGTCAGGCGTCGCTCTCCACCGGACGACCCGAGCGGGCCCATCCGTCGGTGCCACCCGCGACGGACACGGCGTCGACACCGCGACCGGCGAGATACTGCGCGGCCTGCAGGCTGCGGCCACCCACGGCGCAGACGACGTAGACGGTGCCCTCGGTGGGGATCTCGTCGATCCGCGCGACGAACTCGCTGAGCGGGATGTTCGTGACGCCGGGTACGCGCACCTGGGCGTATTCGTCGCGTTCACGCACGTCGATGACGGTCGCCCCGTCGGTGAGCGCGGATTCGAGTGCGGCCAGGTCGACCTCACGCATCGCTGTCGGTCCTCTCGGTGTCGGGCGTCCCGGTGGTTCCGGACGAACGTCCCCGTCGGGTGATGAGCCGGATGACCAGGTAGAGGACACCTGCACACACGAACAGGAACGCCACCCACGGTAGCGCGGCGCCGATACCGACCACCGCTGCCCCCAGCGCGGCCCACAGGCTGTTCCATCCTGCGACCAGCCCGTCCCAGAAACTGTCCTGTTCGGAGGGAAGGCGGTCGGTGGTGATGTCGACGGTGAGCGTGGACAGTTCGATCCGGTCGCCCAGCTGCCGTCGCTGCGCCTCGAGGCTGTCGAGTTCGGCCTGTCGTTCGGCCAGCGCGGTCTCTGCAGCGATCAGCGCCTCGACGTCGGCCGACGACTCGAGCAGTGCCCGCAGGCGGTCCACCGAGGCCCGCAACGCACCCACCCGGGCTTCGAGGTCGGTGTACTGCATCGTCACGTCGTCGCGGGTGGTGCTCAGGCTGGTGACACGGCCGAGTGTGCGGATCTCGTCGACGACCTCGTCGAGCCGGTCGGCGGGCACCCGCACCGTGAGCACGCTGCTCGCCTCGGGTTGTTCGGTGAGCGAGTCGACGCGTCCACCGGCTTCCTCGACGACCGTCATGACCCGGCGGCCCGTCGCCACGGGATCGCCGGCATCCATCTCGAGGTAGCCGGTGACGACCTCCTTGCGGTCGGCCTCTTCGGGTTGCGACTCGCGGAGACCGCCGTCGACGATCGCCGGTGCCGAGATCGCAGGCGCGGACGCCGAGGAGCCCTCGCCTCCACCACCCTCGTCGCAGCCGGTGACGACCAGAGCGAACAGAGCCAACGAGACCGGCCACAGGCGTTTCACACTCGGCGATGTTAGCGAAAGTCGCGTGATCTGCTCGGCATTCGCAGATCCATGGCTTCGAGATGGTCGGCGAGGAGCGTGACCACGCCCTCGGCGTTCTGGAGCCGGCCGCGGACGAGCAGGGCGGGAGCCGTGTGGGCCACGGTCCGGTAGCGCGCCCACAGACCGACCGAGCACACCACGTTCACCATTCCGGTCTCGTCCTCGAGGTTGAGGAAGGTGACACCGGCGGCTGTTGCAGGTCGCTGCCGGTGTGTCACGGCCCCGCCGACGAGGATGCGCGTCCCGTCGGGGACCTGCCACAACTCCGCGGCCGGGATCACCCCGAGTTCGTCGAGCCGCTCGCGCAGAAACTGCGTCGGATAGCTGTCGGGCGAGATTCCCGTGGCCCAGACGTCGGCGGCGGCGAGTTCGAGAGCGCTCATCCCCGGCAGGGCCGGAGTCGGCACCGTCCCGATCCCGGGGAGCCGCCCGGGGCGTTGTGCCGCGGCCGGGGCCGCACCCCAGAGGGCTTCGCGGCGGGTGACGCCGAACGAGGAGAAAGCTCCTGCGGTGGCCAGCGCCTCGACCTGCGTGGTGGTGAGACCGACGCGGGCGGCGAGGTCGGCGGGCGAGGTGTACGGGCCGTGGGCACTGCGTTCGGTCACGATGCGTTCGGCGAGGTCGTCGCCGATGTGCCGCACCGTGGCCAGGCCGAGCCGGACCTCCTTCCCTTCGTTCTCGAGGGTGGCGTGCGCGAGACTCGCCGCGATGTCGGGGCCGTGGACGACCACACCATGACGGCGGGCATCGGCGACCAGCGATTGCGGCGAGTAGAAACCCATCGGCTGAGCACGCAGCAGGCCCGCACAGAACGCTGCGGGATGGTGCAGTTTGAACCATGCCGAATAGAACACCAGCGAGGCGAAGCTCTGCGAATGACTTTCGGGAAAACCGAAATTCGCGAAGGCGTAGAGCTTCTCGTAGATGCGGTCGGCGACGTCCCCCGTGATGCCGTGCAGGTCCCGCATGCCCTGATAGAGGCGTCCGCGCAGACGTTCCATCTTCTCCGTCGAGCGTTTCGATCCCATGGCGCGACGTAATCGATCGGCCTCCGCCGCGGTGAATCCCGCGGCGTCGACGGCCATCTGCATGAGTTGCTCCTGGAAGAGCGGAACGCCGAGGGTGCGTTCGAGGGCCTTCTCGAGGCAGGGATGGTCGTAGGTGACGGGTTCGAGACCGTTGCGCCGCCGGATGTAGGGGTGCACCGAACCGCCCTGGATGGGGCCGGGCCGGATGATGGCCACCTCGATGACCAGATCGTAGAAGCATCGCGGCTTCAACCGCGGCAGAGTGGCCATCTGCGCCCGCGACTCCACCTGGAAGACCCCCACCGAGTCGGCGCGGCACAACATCTCGTAGACCCCCGGCTCGGAGAGATCGAGGTGTGCGAGGTCGACTCGGACGCCTTCGTGTTCGTCGACGAGGTCGATCATGTAATGCAACGCGGAGAGCATGCCGAGGCCGAGCAGATCGAACTTCACGAGACCCGCTGCAGCACAGTCGTCCTTGTCCCACTGCAGGACGGTGCGCCCTTCCATCCGCGCCCATTCGACGGGGCACACGTCGGCGACGGCCCGGTCGCAGATCACCATTCCGCCCGAGTGGATGCCGAGATGCCGTGGGAGACCTTCGATCTGTTCGGCGAGATCGAGAACCGTCTCCGGGATCCGTTCGTCGGTCTCGACCCGCACCCCACCCCACCGGCCGATGAGCTTGCTCCACGCGTCCTGCTGTCCCTGCGAGTATCCGAGGGCACGGGCCATGTCGCGGACAGCGGAGCGACCGCGGTAGGTGATGACGTTCGCGACCTGCGCGGCATTGATCCGCCCGTACTTGCGGTAGACGTACTGGATCGCCTCCTCGCGCCGGTCGGATTCGATGTCGAGGTCGATGTCGGGTGGGCCGTCGCGTTCGGGCGACAGGAAGCGTTCGAACAGCAGCTTGTTGCCGACGGGATCGACGTTGGTGATGCCGATCGCGTAGCAGACCGCCGAGTTGGCGGCTGATCCTCTTCCCTGGCACAGGATGTCGTTTCGCTTGCAGAAGTCGACGATGTCGTGGACGACGAGGAAGTATCCCGGAAATCCCAGCCGGCCGACGACATCGAGTTCGTGTTCGATCTGCCGATAGGCGTCGGGGCGGCGCTCGACCGGACCGTAGCGGCGATGCGCCCCGTCGTAGGTGAGTTCGCGCAGCCAGGTGAACTCGGTGTGCCCGTCGGGAACATCGAAGGGCGGCAGTTTCGGGGCGACGAGACGCAGGTCGAAGGCGCATTCACGGCCGAGTTCGGCGGCACGGTGCACGACACCCGGAAAGGCCTCGAACAGCCACGCCATCTCCTCCCCCGACCGCAGGTGTCCGCCTCCGGTCGGCGGGATCCGGCCGACGGCGTCGTCGAGGCTCTGCCGGTCGGAGATCGCCGCCACGGCCATTGCCAGGCGTCGCCGACGGGGGTGCGCGAAGTGCGCTGCCGTGCTCGCGATGCACGGAATTCCGTGTCGCCCGGCAAGTTCGAAGAGGGCTGCGTTGCGTTCGTGGTCGTCGGGATATCCGTGACGGGTGAGTTCGACGGTCACGCGGTCGGCACCGAACCGGTCGACGAGATCGAGCAATGCCGCTTCGGCGGCGGGGATCCCGCCCGTGGTGAGCGCCTGTCGCAGGTGCCCCCGGCGACAACCGGTGAGGATCTGCCAGTGCCCACCGGCGGCGTCGGTGAGCGCGTCGTAGTCGTACCTCGGGTTGTTCTTCTCCCCTCCTGCGAGGTGGGCGTCGGCGATCTGCCGCGACAGGCGTCGATAACCCTCCTGACCGCGGGCGAGGACGAGCAGGTGCGCATCGTCGAGGCCCAGCTCGGCTCCGAAGACGGTGCGGATGTCGAGTTCGCGTGCGGCTTCGGCGAATCGCACCGCTCCGTACAGTCCGTCGTGGTCGGTCACCGCGAGGGCCTCGAGTCCGAGTCGTGCCGCCTCCTCGGCGAGTTCCTCCGGCGTGGAGGCACCGTCGAGGAAGCTGAACGCGGAGTGGGTGTGCAGTTCGGCGTAGGGCACGACCGGCCCCTCGGGACGTCGGACCCGCGCCTCGTACTCGGCGCGGGTGCGCGACCACGCCGGGCTGTCGCTCCCGTCGCCGGGATGTTCGGTATCGCGACGGGAAGTGCCGGGTCGTCCCGAGAGCACGCGCTCCATCTCCGACCAGGTCGGCGGACCGTTTCCCCATCCCACTCCGGCACCTCCTCGACCGGTTCAGTATCGCACATGTGTTCGAGTTCAATGCTCGAACGCGTGCAGATCTCGTCGATGCATCCAGGCATGTCGACGAGAACTGCACAATCGACTGCAACCAGGGGGTTGCACCATGGGCGATAGGGGTGCAACCCTGGAGTTGCATTCCCATCGGAGGAGACAGTCATGACCGACGAACTCGACCGCATCGAACGCGACATCACCATCGACGCCCCTGTGGACCGGGTATGGACACTCGTGGCCGAACCCGGCTGGTACATCAACGACAACGAGTGGACCGAGCACCGCATCGAACACGACGGAGATCTCACCACCGTGCAAGATCCGGTCCACGGCGCCTTCGTCTTCCGCACCGTGACCCTCGACGAACCGCACTACGCCGCCTTCCGCTGGCTCGCCGACCACACCGATCCCGACAGCCCGTCCACCCTCGTCGAGTTCCGGCTCACCGCCCTCGACACCGGCACGACCGAATTACGAGTCACGGAAAGCGGATTCGACTCCCTGCCCGGCGACGCGAGCGAACGCCGCACCCGCTTCGAGGAGAACTCCCGCGGCTGGACGGCCGAACTGGAAATCGCCAAGCACCATCTCGAGAAGGACGGAAGCGTTGCCCGACGCTGAGTTCTCCGCCGACCTGCATCCCGTTTTCGCGGCCCTGGCCGACGACACCCGATGGCGCATCCTGCAGCGACTGGGCCGATCCCCGGCGTCGGCGTCCGGGCTCGCGGCCGAGTTCACGGTCTCCCGTCAGGCCATCGCCAAGCATCTGGCGGTGCTCGAACGGTGCGGTCTCGTGACCTCCGAGCGCGCCGGACGGGAGATCCGCTTCTCCGCCGTCGGATCGCGGCTGAGCGCGGTCGGGCGTGCGATCGACGCCGTGGGGGCAGGCTGGGACCGCCGCCTGTCCGCGATCAAGAAGGCGGCCGAACGGCCTCAGTAACCCGCGTTCGGATCGACCCGGGCGATCAACTCCTCACCCGCGGCGAACCGGCGCACGTTCTCCTCGAGGGTCGGCGCGAACGTCTGCGTCAGCCGGCTGCGCGTATTGGCGATGTGCGGTGTGATCACGGCGTTGTCGAGATCCCACAGCGGATGACCGTCGGGCAACGGTTCGGGATCGGTCACGTCGAGGACCGCCCCGGCGATCGCACCGTCCCCGAGCGCCTTCACCAGCGCGTCGGTGTCGACGAGGTTGCCCCGCGCGACGTTCACAAGCCACGCCGACCCGGGCATCGCCGCGAGCGCGGCGGCGTCGACGAGATGATCGGTCTCGGCGGTCGCGGGTGCGGCGACGACGAAGTGATCGGCCATCGACCACACCTCCGACGTGCGGTCGGCCGGCAGCGTGACCTTCGCGCCGTCGACGGGACGGCCCGAACGATTGACCGCGACGACGGACGCGCCGAGGGCGTGCAGGCGCGGGATCATCGCCCGGCCGATACCGCCGCATCCGACGATGGCCACGGTCGAGCCGTGGAGGGTCCGCACCCGCGGGTCGAGAACGTCCTTGGTCCACCGCTTCGCGGCAACCGAGGCGTGGAACTGCCGCAACCCCACGAGCAGCGCTCCCACCGCGTACTCGGCCACGTTGTCGGCGTACACACCGGACGCATTCGCCCACAGCCGCCGGTCGTCGATCACGCCCGCCCGGAAGAACGGTTCGATACCCGCGTAGGTGAGCTGCACCCAGCGGACTCGGTCGGGCAGATCCGGGAACTCCTCGGCGCTGCCGTCCCACACCAGGGCATCGGCCTCGTCCAGTTCGGAGAGGGTTCCACCGCCGGAGACGATCGCGGTGGCGAGGTGTTCGTCGTGGCCCGGTCCGAGATGAATACGCATGCCGCGACCCTAACCTCGAATCCCTCGCGGAGGGATGTCGAGAATCCGGAAGCGGCTCCGTCTCCTCCACGAACGCGGCCACAATGGACCGTACCGCACGGAGGAGAACATCATGGCCAAGTACCTGCTGCTCAAGCATTACCGCGGCGCCCCGGCAGCGGTGAACGACGTACCCATGGATCAGTGGGAGCCGGACGAGGTGTCGGCCCACATCCGGTACATGCAGGATTTCGCCGCCCGTCTCGAGAGCACCGGCGAGTTCGTCGACGCGCAGGCGCTCTCCCCGGAGGGCACCTTCGTCCGTTACGACGGTGAGGGACGTCCCCCGGTCACCGACGGGCCGTTCCCGGAGACGAAGGATCTCATCGCCGGGTGGATGGTGATCGACGTCGACAGCTACGACCGGGCACTGGAGTTGGCCGCCGAACTGTCGGCCGCGCCGGGAGCCGGCGGGAAGCCGATCCACGAATGGCTCGAGGTGCGCCCGTTCATGTCCGAGCCGCCGACCGTCACGGAGTAGACGTGGACGAGGCTCTGCTGCGCACGCTCGTCCCCACCGTGATCGGCATCCTCGTCCGCCGCGGAGCGGATTTCGCAGCGGCCGAGGATGCCGTGCAGGACGCGCTCGTCGAAGCCCTGCGGGTGTGGCCGGAGGATCCGCCACGCGACCCGAAGGGCTGGCTGGTCGCGGTGGCGTGGCGCAGATTCCTCGACACCGTACGCGCCGACGCATCCCGCCGGCGCCGCGAGATCCTCGTCGACGCCGAGCCCCGGCCCGGTCCGGGCACACCGGTGGACGACACCCTCGCGTTGTACTTCCTGTGTGCCCACCCGTCGCTCACGCCCGGGTCGGCGGTCGCGCTGACCCTGCGGGCCGTCGGTGGGTTGACCACCCGGCAGATCGCGCAGGCCTATCTCGTCCCGGAAGCGACGATGGCCCAACGCATCAGCCGGGCCAAGCGCACGATCGCGGACGTCCGGCTGGATCGGCCGGGCGATGTCGCGACGGTGCTGCGGGTGCTCTATCTCGTGTTCAACGAGGGTTATTCGGGTGACGTCGACCTGGCCACCGAGGCCATCCGGCTCACGCGCCGGCTGGCAGCGGTGATCGACCACCCCGAGGTGTCGGGTCTGCTCGCGTTGATGCTGCTCCACCACGCCCGGCGAGCGGCGCGCATCCGGCCGGACGGCAGTCTCGTCCCCCTCGCCGAACAGGACCGCAGCCTGTGGGACACGCGCATGATCGCGGAGGGCGTGGAGATCCTGCAGGCCGCACTCGCCCGCGACAGGCTCGGCGAGTTCCAGGCACAGGCCGCCGTCGCCGCCCTTCACGCCGACGCACGCACTGCGGAGGAGACCGACTGGGTGCAGATCGTCGAGTGGTACGACGAGCTCCTGCGGTTCACCGACAACCCGGTGGCCCGCCTCAACCGCGCCGTCGCGGTCGGTGAGGCGGACGGACCGCAGGCCGGTCTCGCGGCGCTGGCCGAACTCGACCCCGGCTTGCCTCGGTACACGGCGGCCGCGGCATATCTCCACGAACGCGCCGGCGACACGGCCACGGCGGCCCGGCTCTACACGGAGGCCGCACACCTGGCGACCAGCGTCCCCGAGCGGGACCATCTCGTGCGGCAGGCGGCGCGCCTGCACAGCGTTTCCTGAGGGTCGCTCAGGGTTCTCCCCCACCATGAAATCCGGTGCCACGCCGGATGTGCCGAGAGTGCGGGAGAACGAGCATGGATGTCGTGAAACTCCTGGTGCGTCTGCTCGCCATACCCTTCGTGCTCTTCCTCGCGTTCGTGGCGGTCATCGGTGGCCTGGCCGTCCACGCGTGGACCACGCGCGCGATCGACACCACCGGACGCGTCGACTTCGACACCGCCCTGCGCATCCCTCCCGTCGAGTCGGGCACCGTCGACGCCGACGGCACACGCGTGTTCGACCTGACCATGCAGCGCGGCACGACCGACCTCGGGCACGGCCCCGACACCCGGACGTGGGGAGTGAACGGCAGCTATCTCGGGCCCACCCTCCGCGCCGTGCGGGGTGAGAACGTGCGCGTGAACGTCACGAACGAACTCGACGAGACGAGCACGATGCACTGGCACGGCATGCACCTGCCCGCGGCGATGGACGGCGGACCGCACCAGCCGATCGAGCCGGGAACGACATGGTCGCCGTACTGGACCGTCGATCAGCCGGCCGCGACCCTCTGGTACCACCCGCACCTGCACGGTTCCACCGCCGCGCACGTGTACCGGGGTGTCGCGGGCATGTTCCTGATCGACGAACCCGGCACGTCGCCGCTCCCCCACGACTACGGGGTCGACGACATCCCCCTCATCGTCCAGGACCGGAAGTTCGAGGGCGATCAGCTCGACGACAGCAACGCGATCTTCGCCGACGTCGGGACGCTCGGCGACGAGATCCTCGTCAACGGCACACCGCGACCGTTCCTGGACGTCGGCACCGAGACGGTCCGGCTCCGGGTGCTCAACGCGTCGAACGCGCGCGTCTACAACTTCTCGTTCGACACCGGGATGCCGTTCCTCGTCGTCGGCAGCGACGGCGGTCTGCTCGAGGAACCGCAGGCCGTCCGCAGCCTCCAGCTGTCGCCGGGTGAGCGCGCCGAGATCGTCGTCCGGCCGGAAGCAGGTTCGAGCCACGTGCTGCGCAGCACCCCACCCGAGCTGAAGGCCGGCTTCTTCCAGGACCGCTTCTCCGGTGGTGACGATCGCCTGGACGTCCTCGAACTGCGGACGGCACCCGTGCTCGGGTCGTCGGCCGCGATCCCGGAGAAGCTGACGACCCTCCCGGAGCTCGGGGAGCCGAGCAACACCCGCCGCATCGACCTGACGTCGTCGACGACCATCAACGATCGCGAGATGGACATGAGCCGGATCGACGAGGTGATCGTCGCCGGCACCACGGAACTGTGGGAGGTGACCAACGCCAGCGGCACGATCCACAACTTCCACATCCACGACGTGCAGTTCGAGATCCTCGGCATGACCGGGATGAGTCCCGACCATCCGTCCCTGGCGGGGCGCAAGGACACCGTCTTCATCCCGCCGGCGGCGACGGTGCGGCTGCTCGTTCCGTTCGGTAGCCACACCGATCCGGCGATGCCGTACATGTACCACTGTCACCTGCTCAAACACGAGGACGCCGGGATGATGGGGCAGTTCGTGGTGGTCGGCGCCGACGAGGTGCACGAGGTGACGCAGGTGGCCGGCACGGCCCACCATGCCCACGACGGCGGGTGAACCCGGTCACGTCCGGCAGGGCGGGGAATGGATCCCCGCCCACCCCTGTTGAGGAGTGTGGATCGGCGCGTCGCGTACGCCCCGGAGCCAATGAGAAACCGCCTTCGTGGAATACCGTCCGGCTGGAGCCACGTTGCGCACCGTGCCGTGAGGCATCCGGCGCGTCGGTCCACCTTCTTCCTCCCCTGATCTCGTGCCCGTTCCGGCCGAGCAGGGTAAAGCCCTCCCACTCCACGCCAGTACAGTTGCCGATCGTCACAATCGTCAGCGGAACCGGGAGTGGGCATGAGTCGCTGGGCCGAGATCGTCGTCACCAGGAGCCGATGGGTACTGGCGATCGTGCTGCTCGTCGTGCTCTTCGCCGGCGCCTGGGGCGTCGGGATCTTCGGCAAGCTGACCGGCACGGGCTACTACGACCCGAACAGCGAGGCCGTCGAGGTCGAGCAGATCATCTACGAGAACTTCGGGTCGCAGGCCGCGGACATCATCGCGCTCTACACCGCACCCGAGGGACGCACGGTCGACGACATCCGTCCCGACATCGAAAGAACCCTCGCCGAGTTCCAGGACGCCGTCCCCGCCGAGTCGATCCAGACCTACTGGACCGCTCCGCCGCCGATGAACCAACTGCTGCTGTCGACCGACCAACGCAGCGTGGCTGCCTCGATCACGCTCGGCGCGAACTCCGGGCTCACGGCCGCGAGCTTCCCCGAAGCCCTCGACCTGCTCGAGGTGCCCGGCGTGGAATCGCAGTTCGCCGGCAACACCGTGGTCGCGATCGAGTTCACCGACACCCTGGAGAGCGATCTCGTCCGGTCCGAGCTCATCGCGGTGCCCATCACGCTGGTGCTGCTGGTGTTCATCTTCGGCGGGGTGATCGCCGCCGCGGTCCCGGTCTTCGTGGGTGTGCTCGCGATCTTCTCGTCCCTCGCCACCCTGCGCCTGCTGTCGAATTTCACCGAGGTGTCGTCGTACGCGCTGAACATCACGTCGCTGATCGGTCTGGGCCTGGCGATCGACTACGGCCTGTTCATCGTCAGCCGCTACCGCGAGGAACTCGCGGCCGGTTCGGACGTCACCTCGGCGGTCAAGCGGACGATGTCCACCGCCGGTCACACCGTGATGTTCTCCGCTGCCCTGCTGATCTGCGCGTTCGCGGGCATGCTCGTCTTCCCGCAGACGGTGCTGCGGTCGCTCGGCCTCGGTGCCATGGCCGCCGTCCTCGGTGCCGCCGTCCTGTCGCTGACCGCGGTTCCCGCCCTGCTGACGATGCTCGGCCACCGCATCAACGCGTGGACCTGGGACCGTGAGACCTCCACCCGCGCCGAAGCGCGGGCACGTCGTTTCTGGGGTGGGGTCGTCCGCAAGGTCGTGCGCCGTCCCGCCCTGATCGCGGTGGTGATCACCGGCGGTCTCCTCGTACTCGCGTCGCCCCTGTTCGAAGCACGGTTCGGGGAGATCGAATACACCGCCCTGCCCGAGGACAGCCAGGCCCGCGCAGCCACCCAGACCTTGCTCGACGAGTTCCCGAGCACCGGCAACGGCGCCACGCTCGTCCTGCGTGGTGAGAACGGACAGGCCCCGGACAGCACTGCCGTGCGCACGGTGTCCACCGAGGTCGCCAAGGTCGACGGCATCTCGCAGACCGTCATCGTCGGGCAGGAGTCCGACGTGGTGGTCCTGCAAGGCCTCTACGCTCAGGGCGTGGACGGCACCGCACGGGCGAGCGAGATCACCGGCGAACTGCGCGCCCTGGACGTGCCGGACGGCACCGACCTGCTCGTCGGCGGCGGCCGGGCTCTCGTCGACGACGCCAACCAGGCCGTCTCGGATTCGCTCCCCTGGATGATCACGATCATGGTGCTCTCGACCCTGGTGCTGCTGTTCCTGGCATTCGGGTCGGTGGCACTGCCGATCAAGGCGGTGCTCATGGCGGCACTGAGTCTCGCCGCGACCTTCGGCGTGCTGACCTGGGTGTTCCAGCTGGGCCACGGTGCTTCGTGGCTGCACGTCGTTCCCGCGGCGATGGAGCCGACCTTCGTCGTCCTCATCCTCGCCGTGGTGTTCGGCCTGTCGACCGACTACGAGGTGTTCCTCATGTCGCGCATGATGGAGGCCCGCGCGGCCGGAGCGACGACGGTAGAAGCCGTCGAGTACGGCATTGCCCGCACCGGACGTGTCGTCACCGCCGCTGCACTGCTGCTGATCGTGGTCACCGGGGCCTTCACCATCTCCGGCCTGTCGATCATGCGGTTCCTCGGCGTCGGCATGATCGTCGCGCTGATCATCGACGCAACGATCGTGCGCATGCTGCTCGTGCCGTCACTGGTCAAGCTCATGGGCGAGGCCAACTGGTGGGCACCGGCGTGGATGAAGCGCGTGCACGCGAAGGTCGGACTGGGTCACTAGACCGCAGAGCGGCGGGATCACTGAACCGCAGAGCGGCCGGGTGGTCGGGGTGTCGCTACAGCGGCGTGATCGTCGTCGCGACGACGGGACGCGCCGGCTTGGCCGCGGCACCGCAGCTCGCCGGCCGGGCCGGTAGTTCCGAGGTCTCCACCCCGACCTGCCATGCCCGGCCGTCGCGATGACGCACGATCGGCTCGTCCCCGTCCTCGACCGTCACGGCGTCGATCGCGAACTCGTCGATCGCCTCGCGCACCGCGATCTCGGCGGCCTGCCCGGCCGCACCCCAGGTGCTGCGACCCCGCAGACCGGCCGCGTGGACCTTGCCCTTCCCGGCGTCGCGGACGGCGGCGAGACTGTCGTCCTCGTCGAGCCGCCCGTAGGTGTAACCGGTGGGCAGCATGATCATCGACGGCGCGAAACGGTGTCCGCCGGTGTGCGAGCACTCCCACACGTCCTGCCCGAACTCGGCGGTCAGAGCGGCCGCGATCGGGCGCCCCAGCACAGCGCAGCACCGGTCCCGCTTTCCGTGAGCGCACACCAGGGCGATCGGGTCCTGCACGGCCGTGCCGAAACCGGGGGCCGGACCTGCGACCACACGGGGGACGATGTCGAGCAGCTCCGCCGGCTCGGTGATCTCGAGCCGCTCGCACCAGGTGTTCTCCGGTTCGGTGCGGGCCAGCAGGACGGTCCGGGTCTCCCGCACCACGTCGCGGCCGGGTCTCCGGATGAACAGGATCCGCACGTCCGCGACCTTCGCCCGGGCGGACAATTCGTCCGACAACTCGGCGCCGAGGGCGGTGCCGTCGAGCACGTCGCGGCCCCAGCCCGTCGGCACCTCGAGGCACACGTAGCCGGGCGCGGTGGCCGCCGTACCGGGCAGCGGCTCGTCGAGTGCGGACAGTGCGGAACAGGTGGGGGCGGAGATGGTGGTCACGCGGACATTGTGGCCCGGACACCCTCGTGACGGCCCAGCACCCCGCAGTGACCGGTCAGCCGCGGCGAAGAACCCGCTGTGCCGCACCGCCCCACATCCGCAGGAATCCCTGCGACAGGTACGCGAAACTGCCCAGCGCCAGCACCCACTTGGTGACGCTGACGGTCGAGGCAGCCCGGACCGTCCGATCGTCGATCCGGGTGCGGTGATCCAGCAGGTACAGGCCGACGGCGTTCTCGACGTAGTCCCCCGCCGCGGCGACGACGGGCGCCGCCATCAGGATCCGACGCGTGCTCGGCAACAGCGGGCGGTGTTCGTCGAGCGATCGTGCACCGGCCCGCAATGCGATCGCGAAGGTCGCCGGATGGACCATGTCCCAGTAGTAGTGCTGCCGGTAGCGCTCGATCTCCTCAGGACCGAGATTGTCGAGGATCTTTCGGTACTTCGCGGCCGAGAAGGTGGTCTGGAGGGTGCCCACCGTCGGGGCCGTGGAGCCGAGAACCCGACCGATGTTCGCCTGGGACACGAGGAAGACTGCGGTAGCACCGATGAGGAAGCGGTCGGCCCGGGTGAGTGTCATGCTCGTGATGCTAGAGGCGGAGAATCCGCGACTCTACGGAAGGGAGACTCGTGCAGATCACCGGAGCAGTCCTGGAGGAGATCGGACGTCGACGGCGGTACGAAAAGTCCACCCCGCTCAGCGTGGACCTTCTCGAACTCGACCCACCGGGCCCGGGTGAGGCGCTGGTCGAGATCGAATGCGCCGGTGTGTGCCACTCCGATCTGTCCGTGGTCGACGGCAACCGGCCTCGTCCGGTTCCCATGCTGCTCGGGCACGAAGCGGCCGGACGCATCGTCGAACTCGGCGACGACACCACCGGATTCTCCGTCGGCGAGCGGGTCGTCATGACCTTCATGCCCCGCTGCGGTGAGTGCGAGGGCTGCGCGAGCAACGGCATCCGTCCCTGCATCCCGGGATCGGCCGCGAACGCGGCGGGAACCCTGCTGTCGGGCGCCCGGCGGCTGCACCGCGACGGGAACGACGTCCACCACCATCTGGGAGCATCGGCCTTCGCGACCCACGCCGTCGTCGACACGCGGTCGCTCGTCGGTGTCGGCGACGACGTCCCCGCCGAGGTCGCCGCGCTGATGGGTTGCGCCGTGCTGACCGGTGGCGGTGCGGTCGTCAATACTGCTCGTCCTCAGGCCGGGGACACGCTGGTCGTCATCGGTCTCGGCGGAGTGGGGATGGCCGCGCTGCTCGTGGCGCTGGCCCACGACGACGTCACCGTGATCGCCGTCGACACCTCCCCGGACAAGCGCGATACGGCCCGGTCGCTGGGAGCCGAACGCGTCCTCTCACCGGACGAGGCCGTCGAACAGGGCGTGAAGGCGCGGCTGGTCATCGAGGCCGCGGGGAGCGTGCCCGCGCTCGCCACGGCGGTCGCGCTCACCGGACCGGGAGGCACTACGATCACTGTCGGCCTGCCCGCCCCCGACGCCCGGCTCGAGATCTCGCCCACCGCTCTCGTCGGCGAGGGCCGCTCACTGGTGGGCAGCTACCTCGGATCCGCCGTCCCGGCCCGCGACATCCCCCGCTTCGTGGACATGTGGCGCGAGGGGCGACTGCCGGTCGAGCGACTCGTCACCGACCGTCTGCCGCTGGGTCGGATCAACGAGGCGATGGACGCCCTGGCCGACGGAACCGCCCTCCGTCAGATCCTCACCATGGACTGACCACGAGCCCTACATATCAAGCTCAGACGTCGTAGTCCACGACAGTCACTCAGATGTCGTAGTCCACGACGACCGGCGCGTGATCGCTGATCCTCCGGTCCGGCGCCGGATCGCGGTCGGTCCCTGCGGAGATCGCGGTCCGGGCCAGTCGCGGCGTGGCGAGGTGGTAGTCGATCCGCCACCCGGAATCGGAGGCGAACGACTCCCCCAGCCACGACCACCACGAGTAGGGACCGTCGACCTCGGGATGATGCCGGCGGACGACGTCGACGAGCGTGCGCGGCGACAACAGTGAATCGAACCAGGCGCGTTCCTCGGGCAGGAAGCCCTCGGCCTGCCCGCGACGCCGCCAGTTGCGCACGTCGTAGCGCGTGTGGGCGACGTTGAAATCACCCATGATCAGGAACTCCCGCCCCTGGGCGCGCGCCGCGAGTCGGCTACGGGTCAGCTGCCGGGCGAAGGCCGACAGGAACCGCATCTTGCGTTGGTAGCGCATCCCACCGTCCGGTTCGTCGCGCATGCGCCCGGGCTTCTGGAGGTGCGCCGGGAGCCCGCCCTTCGGCAGGTACAGCGACGCCACGGTGATCGGTGCGTCGGCGAGATCCACCTCGACGTACCGCCCCTCGTGGGCGAATTCGGACAGTCCGCGTGCCAGCGCTCCCCGATCGAACTCGATCCGGTCGACGTGTTCCTCACCGGGAAGTCGCAGCAGTGCGGTGCCGCTCCAGGTGCGCACGGCGGCAGGTTCGTGCAGGGTCAGGATTCCGACGCCGTTGCGGCCGGGAAGGGTGCCCTCGTCGTAGGCGAGGTGGTACTTGCCGAAGACTCCCTGCGGGATCGCAGCCGCCGGGGCGCGTACCTCCTGCAGGGCCACCACGTCGGGGTTGCGCTCACGCAACCAGTCCTCGAATCCGCGGCGCTGTGCGGCGCGGATTCCGTTGATGTTGAAGGTCGCGATGCGCACGATCGTCCAGTCTAGGCAACCGTTCGATCCGTGAGGAACGGGACGACGGCCGCTGCGAAATCGCGGGCACGGTCGCGGTGGATGCTGTGCCCGCAGCCGATCTCCCGCACTGAGGCCGAAGGCAGCGCGTCGACTGCCGCCGTCAACAGGCGCGGGTCGACCATGCTGCCGCGGCGCGCTCCGCGCAACAGCAGGGTCGGAGCGTCGAGGGACGGAAGATGCTTCCACCACACCGGATTCGGCGTGTGGAACTGGGCGACGACCGACGGCGTCATCGAGCGGTCGAAGGCGGTGACCGCGCGCGGGTTGAGCGCCATGCTGGTCGCGGCGTGCCATAACTCCGCGGGAGTCGGGCGGTGGGCCGGCACCTCCGGAACCGGATCCCCCTCCCGCAACGGCAGAGGTGTCTCCTCGAGGACAAGTCGCCGGACGAGGCCGGGATTCTGTTGCGCGACCAGCGATCCCACATGACCGCCGAGCGAGTGCCCGACGAGATCGACGGCCTCGACACCGAGGTGGGCGCACAGGCCGGCGACGTCGGCGGCGAACTCGTCGAAACGGTACGAGGGGGCCCGGCCGCTGCGTCCGTGCCCGCGCAGGTCGACGGTGATCACCCGTCGGCCCGCCTTCACCAGGTTTCCGGCGAACCGGGTCCATGTGCGCCCGTCACCCCCCATCCCGTGCACCAGCAGTACGGGCACGGAACGGGCGGCGGACCCCGCGGATTCGCGGGACGCAGCGTATTCGCGATACGCCAGGGCGACCCCGTTCGGCGCGACGGTGAGGACCGGAGATCTCATGATGCTCGAGCCTACTCAGTCGTAGACGCCCTCCACCCGCCAGCCGTCGGCGCCGAAGAACACCAGCAGGGCCCGTGATTCCTCGAGCAGCACCTGCAGACGGGCGGCGCACCGGGCGGCGGCCGGATCCCACCAGTACTCGTCCACCGGCCACGGACCGGCCCATCCGATCACCGTCCAGCTGCGACTTCCCCATCGCAGCCGAGCAGGTGACCCGCTGAGCAGTCCGCGCTCGGTCACCGAGACCGGATTCCCCACGTCGTCGTCCAGCCGGATCGCGGGAGGTGTGTGCAACACCAGCGCGGGAGCCGGGGGCGGGAGCCGGCCCGGCCACGGTGCGTCCGGGTCGGAGTGCGGTATCGCCTCGTCGCCGACGGGCACGAGGACGATCCGTTCGGTGGGTCCCCGGCCGCCGCCGAGCACTCCGATCCGGACGGCGTCCCCACCGAGCAGGCCCTGCACTCGGACGAGCGCCCGACGTGCGCGTTCGTCCTCGTCGCCGACACCGCCCCAGAGCCCGAGCTGCAGCGCGCCGGCGGCCACGACCTCGACCGGTTCGAGACGTAGCAGCACGATTCCCGCCGTGGGCCGGTTCGTGTTGCGGCCGGTGAGCCATCCGTCGAGCTGCCATCGCACACGATCGGCCGTACCCTCGGGGGTGAGCGGCTCGGCGCAGCGCCAGGTGCGCGCGAGTTCCTCCCCGGCCCCGGTGCGTGCCGTCACGAGCAGTCGCGTGCATGCGACTCCTGCTGCCGCGAGCCTGGTGTGGAGCAGTTCGGCCAGTGCGCGACCGGCGAAGGCCGCGGCGTCGACCCGCTCCACCGGCGGGTCGCAGGGCTGCTCGACCGTCAGGTCCGGAGGGATCGGCCGCCCCGACGGGGGACGTTCCGGCAGGCCCCGTGCGCTCCGGTGCGCAGCGACGACGTCCGCGTCGAAGCGTGACGCAACATCGATCGGGGACAACGCGGCGAACGCTCCGATGGTGCGGATACCGAGACGGCGCAACAGATCCACCGTGTCGGCCCGCCGAGGAGCCGCCAGCGCCGGTTCCACCGCGAGATACGAGACCGGCAGCGGCGCCAGGAACTCGGCGCCCCTCCCCGTCGGGACCAGCGCGTTCCGGCGCGCGGCGAGGACCGCTGTGGACAACTCGTCGGCGACACCGACCTGGCATTCCACGCCGGTCGCCGCGACCGCGTCGATCAGGGCCTCCGCGGCGGCCTCCTCCGAACCGAACCACCGGACTGCACCGCGCGCGGCGAGGACCACCAGCCCCGGGCGCAGCACCTCCACGCCCGGGGCCACCGCATCGATTGCGGCCACCACCGCCTCGAACGTCCGCGCTTCCAGGTCGGGATCCGAGCGGGCCACATGCAGTTCCGGGCAGCGTGCCTGCGCCTCACGTCGTCTCAGGCCGCGCCGGACACCCGCGGCCCGCGCCGAGGCCGAGCAGGCGACGACACGATTCGCCGAGACCACCGCCACCGGGACGGTCGCGGGCAACTCCGCGGCGGTGGCGGCGGCGACGGCGGGCCAGTCGGGGCACCAGAGGGCCACGACCCGCGCGGGCGCCCGTCGAGAGGACGAGTCGTTCACCGGACCGCTTTACGGAAATGCCCGTCCTCCAGCCGATTTCGCTCCTCACTCACCCATTCGACGGCACTGCGGCCGGCGCACACCTCCACGCGGGTGGCGCGCGGAGGAAACGCACGCCCGTGCGCCCGGACCGACAAGCGGGTCGCGCACAGCCGGTCCCGGCCGGGACCGTCCACACCCCGATAACCGTCGACCCGCGCCTCCAGTCGCACGTGTGCACCCTCCCAGCGACCGTCCGTGACCACGAGGACGGACTGCTTGCTCCGCGCCCGGGCGGCGACCGCACGAGCGCGGGACGGCGGCACCGATGCCCCACCGAGCCCCAACACCACCAGGTCGATCCCGTCGAGCAGCACCGCGGCGATCTCCACGGGATCCGGTCCGGGATCGGGGATCACAGCCAACCGGTGCAGACGGGCTCCCATCTCCGCGGCGGCGAGCAGACCCAGCCGGCGCTGACCGATCACGGCGGCGTATCCGCCCGAGGCAGTCACGGACGCGAGCATCCCGAGGAGAAGGGAGGTGGCCCCCGAGACCGAGACGACGCTGCCACGCACCAATCCGCCCTGGGGCAACAGTTCCGCGAGCGGAGCCGGGACGGGCAGGATGCGGTCGGAGGGGGCCTCGACCCGGCCTCGCGCGACGGACTGGACCTCGCCCCGCGCCGGCACTGCCGCGATCCGACGTCGCAACGCTTCGATCCGCTCCGCGCGACCCGCTTCCTCGTCGTCCACCGGAAATTCGGCCACCTCGCCCACTGTCACCCCTGTCATCCGCCTGCCGCCTGACACACACGACCGGCCGACCACGGGGAAGTCGTGGCCCGGCTCGCACTCTATTCGAACATACTTTCGATCCCCATCAAGTAGAACCGACCCGAATCCTTCCCGTCAAGCCGGGAGCACCGCCCCCGACGGTGACTACCGTGCAGCTCACACGTTTTTCGGCCGGGGCGAACACCTCCGATCGACTACTCTCGATCGAGTGGCGGAGCAGGCATGGGCAGGACGGGCCGTAGGACCGGATCACTTGGTGGCCGGTCGATATCGGCTCGACTCCAAGCTCGGCGGTGGCGGCATGGGTGCCGTCTGGCTCGCCCGCGACAACCGTCTGGGCCGCGACGTCGCCGTCAAGCAGGTGATCTCCACCGCAGACCTCGATCCCGACGAGGCCGAGGATCTTCGCCGCCGCGCGCTCCGAGAGGGCCGGGCCGCCGCCCAACTCGCCCACGAGCACGCCATCTCGATGTACGACATGGCTCTGCACTACGGCGAACCGTGGCTCGTCATGGAGCACTTGCCGTCCCGCAGCCTGGCGCAGGTGATGAACGTCGTCGACACTCTCCCGCCGTACGTGGTGGCGCAGATCGGCGCGAACGTCGCCGACGCCCTCACCGCCGCGCACGCCGCCGGGATCGTCCACCGCGACGTCAAGCCCGGCAACATCCTCATCGCTGAACGCGGCCGCGACGCCGGCATCGTGAAGATCAGCGACTTCGGCATCGCTCGCGCGAAGGGCGACAACGACCCCGACGGCGTGATCATCGGCACCCCCGCCTATTTCGCACCCGAGGTCGCGCGCGGCAACGATCCCACCGAGGCCAGCGACGTCTTCTCGCTCGGCGCCACCCTCTACACCGCGGTGGAGGGGCAACCGCCCTTCGGCTTCGAGACCGACTCGATCGCGTTGCTGCACCGGGTCGCGCGGGCGGAGATCATCATGCCCACGCACACCGGTCCGCTCACCGAGCCCCTGCTCGAGATGCTCCAGCCCGATCCGGCGCGACGCCCGACGATGGCGCAGGCGCGCGATCTCCTCGCCCGCGTGGTCCTCGGACCGAGCGGATCGGCGGCGGCCCTGCGCGGCCGTCCCATCCAGAACGAGGACGGCACGATCCCGTCGTGGGCACAGCGTTCCGCGCACTTCGCCGAACCCGCACGCCCCCGTGGTTCCTTCGTCGACCGCCCCCTCGGTGCCGCGACGCAGGCCACCGGTGGTCCGAAGAAGTCGGCGAAGGGTTTCGCCCCGGCGGATCTGCTCGACCGCCTGCTCCCGAAGGGCCCCGTGCCCGACAATCCGCAGGACCGCATCGTCGCCTATGCACCCCTGGCGATGGCGGCGATGATCGCGGTGATCCTGGTGGCGTTGCTCGTCGCCGTCATCATCGCGCTGGTCGTCTGATCTGCGCCGGCTGCGCAGTCCTCGTCGATGATTTCGCTCGCGAGCGACGAGAACTGCACGCCGCCGGCATCGGCACGACGAGCACCGGTCACGCTCAGTCGATGCGGCGGCGGTGTGCCCAACGGGTCAGCGCGTTGCGGTTCGACTGCTGCGTCTTGCGCAACACGTTCGACGCGTGCGTCTCGACGGTCTTCACCGAGATCACGAGTTCCTCGGCGATCTCACGGTAGGTGTAGCCGCGAGCGAGCAGGCGCAGCACCTCGAGTTCCCGCGGCGTCAGCGAGTCGAGCTCGGGATCGAGGGGCGGTTCCGGCGCGGCCGACCGGCCGGTGAACGAGTCGAGCACGAAACCGGCCAGACGCGGACTGAACACGGCGTCTCCCCCTGCGACCCGCCGGACGGCGTCGGCCAGATCCGGACCGGAAATCGTCTTCGTCACGTACCCGCGGGCGCCGGCGCGGATGACGGCAATGACGTCCTCGGCTGCGTCGGACACGCTGAGCGCCAGGCAGACCGGCCCGTCCGGGATCCGCTGGAGGACGGCGACGCCGCCGCCGTCGGGCATGTGGACGTCGAGGAGCACGACATCCGGCTTGGTCGCCTCGATCCCGGCGACGGCCTCGGCGACTCCCCCGGCCTCGCCGACGATCTCCATGTCGGCCTCGCGCCCCAGTTCGGCGCGCACTCCGGAGCGGAAGACCGCATGGTCGTCCACCAGGAAGACACGATAGGGACGGTTGTTCTCGGTGGCATCGGACGATGTCGCCGGAATCGAAGTCACTGTGTCTGCTCCTCGGGGTGGGGGTCGTTCACCCCCCACTCTAAGGTCGACTCGGTGTCCTGTTCGCGTTCGGTCTCCGTCCGGCCGGCGCGCGGTGCATGGATGCGCACCTCGGTTCCCTTTCCGGGACTCGACTTCACGACCGTCCGGCCGCCGCGACGTTCGATGCGCGCCCGGATCGACTTGGCCAGACCCTGCCGATCGGCCGGCACCTCGTCGGGATCGAATCCGACGCCGCGATCGCGCACGAACACGCTCACCTGATGCGGTTCCACCTCCGCGAAGAGGTCGACGCTGTCCACCCCGGCGTGCTTGGCGGCGTTGACGAGAGCCTCGCGGGTCGCGCCGAGCACGGCGGTCGCGGCCTCGGGGGTCAGATCGCTGTCATCCGGCGCGACGTCACCGACGATGACGGGTTGAACGGACAGACCGTACTGGTCCTCCACCTCACCGGCGATGGTGCGCAGCGTCTCGGCGAGCGAGGTGCTCGGCGTCTCGTCCCCACCGAACAGCCAGCGGCGCAGTTCGCGTTCCTGGCTGCGCGCCAGTCGCACGACCTCTTGCTGGTCGCCGGCCTGCTTCTGGATGAGCGCGAGGGTCTGGAGTACCGAGTCGTGCAGGTGCGACGCGATCTCCTCGCGCTCCTCGTTGCGCACCCGGGCGGCACGCTCGGTCTCGAGGGCACGCCACATCCGGATCCACAGCGGCACCGACAGCAGGGCGGCACCAACCAGCGTGACCACCACGGCGACCAGCGACGAGCGCAGCGCCGCGACGTCGACCTGCGCGATGACCATCACTCCGAGTCCGGTGACGACGAGGGTCAGGCCGCCGAGTACGCGGGCCCATGTGAGGACCGTCGGATGTGCGGGCAGACCGAGTACCGATCGGGGGCCTTCGACGTCGAATTCACGCCATACGAGCGCCGCACCGACGACCACCACGACGATCGGCAGCACCACCCCGGCGGCACCACCACTGAACAGCCACGAAAGACCCACCGCCAGGCCGATACCCATGAAGGCGAGGCCGATGGCTCGGCGCCGTTCGGGGCCGGTGGGGCGATCGGTGTCGGAGCCCGGGGGCACGAACATCCACAGCAAGCCGTAGGCCGCGATCCCGAACCCGCCGAGGGCGGCGAGCACTGTGAACGCGACCCGCACCTTGGTGGCGTCGATGCCGAGATGGTCGGCGATACCGCCGGCCACACCGCCCACGATGCGACCGCCCACCCGTCGTTCGAGGCGGGGAACGGTCACGGGTAATCCAGGTACCGGTTGCACACCTCGATACTGGCACGGAGATCGCCGGCCCGGCATCGGGGACGAACCCTGATGTCCGGGTTCCGATCGGGCCCTCGGAAATCAGGGTTGGTCCCTGATGTGCCGCGCGCGGAAGCCCAGCAGGATGGGTGCCATGGACACGAGGAGCTTTCAGGACCAGGTGGCGGACATGTGGCGGACCCGCCCCGTGCGTCTGCCGAAGGAGGGGCACATCGCGGGTGTGTGCTCGGGTATCGGAGTGCGCTACGGCGTCGATCCCGTGCTGATCCGTGTCGTCTTCGTCGCGTCGGCGCTGTTCGGCGGTGGCGGTCTCGTCCTCTATCTGGCCGCCTGGCTGATGTTCCCCCGTCACGGCGACCAGGTATCCTCGCTCGAATCGCTCGTCGGGCGGGGTGCGAGCTCGGACTCGACCACCAAGGTCGTCGTACTCCTCGTGGCCCTGGCGATCGCGGCGGGTGCCATCGGTCCGGTGGGTGCGGGTTCGGGCGGTTCCGGATTCATCGGAACGCTCCTGCTGCTCGGCGGTTGGTGGCTGCTCTATCAGCGGCGTCCCGAACCGCCGGTGCTGCCGGCGCCCGAGGGAACCTCCTTCCCCACCCAGGCGGCCTTTCCTCAGCCTCCGGTGACGAACGCGTACTGCTCCCCGTGGGGCGCACACACCGGTGCATGGCACATGCAGGCGGGTCCGGCGGCCACGACGACACCGGGCGGAGAGGCAGCCGGCACAAAAACAACCAGCACAGCGGCAACCCCGCCTGCGCAGACCACCGACGCGACGGAGGTCCTGAGCACCACCGACGCCTCGGACACCCCTGCTTCGGGCACCGATTCCACAGCGCCCACCGAGACGACTGAGAGGAAGACGTCCCCGATGCCCGACCTACGCAAGGACACCGACCGCAAGGACACCGACCTTCCGCTCCCGGATGTCGACGCGCTCTCCCCCCACCGTTCGGCACCGCCGGCATGGGATCCCCTCGGGGTCGCCCCGTTCGCATGGGATCTGCCCGAACCGGCACCGAAGCACGAACCTGCGATCGTCACGAATCGACGCTCGCGCCTGACCACGACGGTTCTCGGACTGGCCGTGATCGCCGCTGCGGTGACCGGCGCGCTCGGTGCCGCCGCCGACCTGGCCTGGGTGACCCCCGCCCGGGTGGGTGCCGCGGCCCTCGCGGTCGTCGGTCTGGGCCTGCTGATCGGCGCGTTCCTGCACCGCGGGCACGGACTGCTCGTCGTCACCGGCCCCCTCCTCGGATTCGTCGTCCTCGCCTCGATCGCCGGCCCGGTCGACACCTCCAACTGGGGCGACCGGACCTGGGCTCCGACCAGTACCGATCAGCTCGAGTCCGAATACAGCTTCCAGTTCGGGGCGATGACCCTCGATCTGCGGGGACTCGAACTCACCGAGGACCGCACGGTGCAGGTCGACGGCCGGTTCGGCAGCGTCGAGGTGCTGTTGCCGGAGAACCTGGACGTCCGCGCCGACTGCACGGTCGGTCCCGGTGAGATCAGGGGATGCCCCGCCCCCGGCATCGACGGTGGTGCCGACGGAGTCGACGACGGGCCGGTCCTGGACCTGAACGCGAACATGGAATTCGGATCTCTGGAGGTGCGTCGTGGCTGATCACGAAACCGGAACACACACCGAGGATCGGACCGAGCGCACCCGCAAGGGACCGTCGCTCCTGCTCCTGCTCGCCGCACTGGCAGCGCTGGTCGTGAGCGGATGGGCCATGATCGGGCCGTTCTCCGTCGAGTTCCTCGCCGCCGTCGACCTCGGATGGGTCCTGGTAGGCGCGGCCCTGCTGATCGGAGCGGTGCTGGTCTTCCTCCCCAACCGCCGGAGATAACCACCCCCACCTACGCGACGTCCCCCGGATCTGATCGGTCCGGGGGACGTCGTCTCACCGCTTACGGCGAGCGGAAATCACTCCCACTCGATCGTTCCCGGGGGCTTGCTCGTCACGTCGAGCACCACTCGGTTGACCTCCGCCACCTCGTTGGTGATACGAGTGGAGATCCGCTCGAGGGTCTCGTAGGGCAGGCGCGTCCAGTCGGCGGTCATCGCGTCCTCGCTGGAGACCGGACGCAGCACGATCGGGTGTCCGTAGGTGCGGCCGTCGCCCTGCACGCCCACGCTGCGGACGTCGGCGAGCAGCACGACCGGGCACTGCCAGATCTGTCCGTCGAGGCCGGCGGAGGTGAGTTCCTCGCGGGCGATCGAGTCGGCGCGGCGCAGGATCTCGAGGCGTTCGCGGGTGACCTCACCGATGATGCGGATGCCGAGGCCGGGGCCGGGGAACGGCTGGCGGCCGACGATCTCCTCGGGCAGACCGAGCTGACGTCCGACCGCGCGCACCTCGTCCTTGAACAGCAGGCGCAGCGGCTCGACGAGCTCGAACTCGAGGTCCTCGGGAAGTCCACCGACGTTGTGGTGGCTCTTGATGTTCGCGGTGCCGGAACCGCCGCCGGACTCCACGACGTCCGGGTACAGGGTGCCCTGCACGAGGAACTTCACGGTCTCGCCCTTGTCGGCACCCTCGCCGAGCACCTCGGAGACCGCGCCCTCGAAGGAACGGATGAACTCGCGGCCGATGATCTTGCGCTTGGTCTCGGGGTCGGTGACGCCGGCGAGCTCGCGCAGGAAGGTCTCGGACGCGTCGACGGTGACCAGACGGGCACCCGTCGCGGCGACGAAGTCCTTCTCGACCTGCTGCCGTTCACCCTCGCGCATGAGGCCGTGGTCGACGAACACACAGGTCAGGCGGTCGCCGATGGCGCGCTGCACCAGCGCGGCCGCCACGGCGGAGTCGACGCCGCCGGACAGGCCGCAGATGGCACGACCGTCGCCGATCTGCTCGCGGACCTGCTCGACGAGCGCGTCGGCGATGTTCGCTGCAGTCCAGTCGCCCGGAATTCCGGCGATGTCGTGCAGGAACCGGCTCAGCACCTGCTGGCCGTGGGGCGAGTGCAGCACCTCGGGGTGGTACTGGACACCGGCGAGGCGACGGGCGCGGTCCTCGAACGCCGCGACCGGGGCACCGGCGCTGGTCGCCGTGACCTCGAAGCCCTCGGGGGCCTCGGTGACGCCGTCGCCGTGGCTCATCCAGACGGGCTGCGTCTCGGGCAGACCGTCGTGCAGCACACCTCCGGAGACCGACAGCTCGGTGCGGCCGTACTCGCGCGAGCCGGTGTGCGCGACCGTGCCGCCGAGCGCCTGCGCCATCGCCTGGAAGCCGTAGCAGATGCCGAAGACGGGGACGTCGAGATCGAACAGCGTGGGATCGAGACGCGGTGCGCCCTCCTCGTACACGCTGGCGGGGCCACCGGACAGCACCACCGCGCGCGGGTTCTTCGCCGCGATCTCCTCGACACCGGCCGTGTGGGGCACGACCTCCGAGTAGACGTTGGCCTCACGAACGCGCCGAGCGATCAGCTGCGCGTACTGAGCTCCGAAATCGACGACGACGACCGGTCTGGACTGCTGGCTTTGCGACGACACCCGAACAGTCTAAGCGGCCGCGCCGGGTGTTCCCGACGCGGCCGCTCATCCGATCACTTCCGGGTCGCTACGCGACGCCGCTGTGCTTGACCTCGACGACCGGCAGTCGCAACGCACCAGGTGCGTCGACGGGCACCACGGGGTTCTTCGGTTCGATCGGCGCGATACGACGGTAGGGCTGTCCCTGCTCGGGACGCTGGTCGTCCTCACCCTTGTTGGGCCACAACGACGCAGCGCGTTCAGCCTGCGCCGCGATGGTGAGCGAGGGGTTCACACCGAGGTTCGCGGAGACCGCGGCGCCGTCGACGACGCTCAGCGTCGGGTAGCCGTGGACGCGGTGGTACGGATCGATGACCCCGTGGTCGCGATCGGATCCGATCACGGCGCCACCGAGGAAGTGTGCGGTGAGCGGAATGTTGAAGATCTCACCCCACGTGCCGCCCGCGACACCGTCGATCTTCTCGGCGATGCGGCGCGTGGCCTCGTTGCCGGCCGGGATCCAGGTGGGATTCGGCTGCCCGTGGCCCTGTTTGCTCGTGACCTTGCGGCGGCCCAACACACCCTTGGTCGTGTAGGTGGTGATGGAGTTGTCGAGGTTCTGCATCACCAGCGCGATGATGGTGCGCTCGCTCCACCGGTGCACCGAGAGCATCCGCAGCATCTTCACGGGGTTCCGCACGACCTGCCCGAGGAACTTCACCCAGCGCGGGGTGCGTCCGTCGCCGTCGGTCATGAGGGTCTGCAGCAAGCCCATCGCGTTCGATCCCTTGCCGTACCGCACGGGTTCGATGTGCGTGTCGGGGGTGGGGTGGAACGACGACGTGATCGCGACGCCCTCGGTGAGCTTCAGACCGGGATCGATCCGCATCTTCCCGGCGCCGACGATCGATTCGGAGTTGGTGCGGGTCAGTTCGCCGACCTTGTCGGACAGTTCGGGCAGCGCACCGGTGTCCTTGAGGTGGTGCAGCAGGTGCTGCGTGCCCCACGTTCCGGCGGCAAGGACGACGTGCGCGGCCGAGTAGGTGCGCCGCCGCTTGCGGACCCACGCGCCGGTGCGTTCGGTGATCACGTCCCAGGTGCCGTCGGCGGCCTGACGGAGATCGGTGACGGTGGTCAGCGGGACGATCTCGGCTCCCGCCCGCTCGGCGAGACCCAGATAGTTCTTCACGAGGGTGTTCTTGGCACCGTGGCGGCATCCCGTCATGCACTCACCGCACTCGATGCAGCCGGTGCGGTCGGGACCCACGCCACCGAAGTAGGGATCGGCGACCGTGCGGCCGGGTTCGCCGAAGAACACGCCCACGGGCGTCTGGATGAAGGTCTCGCCGACGCCCATGTCGTCGGCCACCGACTTGATCACCTTGTCGGCGTCGGTCATCCGGCCGTACTGCACCACGCCGAGCATCCGCTTCGCCTGGTCGTAGTACGGGCTCAGTTCGTCCTGCCAGTCGGTGATGTGCGCCCACTGGCGGTCCTCGAAGAACGGCGCCGGAGGCTTGTACAGGGTGTTCGCGTAGTTCAGCGACCCGCCGCCCACGCCGGCACCGGCGAGGATCAGGCAGTCGCGCAGCAGGTGCACGCGCTGAATGCCGAAGCAGCCGAGCTTGGGCGCCCAGAGGAAGCGGCGCAGGTCCCAGCTGGTCTTCGCGAAGTCGGCGTCGGCGTAGCGGCGACCGGCCTCGAGAACGCCGACCTTGTAGCCCTTCTCCACGAGGCGCAACGCCGTGACGCTCCCACCGAAACCCGATCCGACGATCAGGACGTCGTAGTCCGTGACCCGTTGCTTACCCATGGAACCTCCAGCGGCGAGAGTTGTTACCGGCAAGTATGCACTTCGGCGGTGTGACTACAGGCACAGCCCCGACTCTACCCGTTACGTGAAGTTGCACGAAAACGAAGTGCGAGAAAAATCGATGGCCGGTCACCGCGTCCTGCGACGCTGTGACCGGCCATCGGGATGTACCGGGAAGATCCTTATCCGCGGACCGACAGACCGACCTTCTGGAATTCCTTCAGATCGGAGTATCCGGCCTTCGCCATCGATCGACGCAGGCCGCCCACAAGATTGAGCGAACCGGAGGGGTCATCGGACGGGCCGAACAGCACCCGACCGAGGCCCGGTCGCCCGTCCTCGGCGACCCGGACCGCAGCGCCGCGCGGCATCGACGGATGCCCGGCCACGGACGGCCAGTACCAGCCCTTACCCGCGGCCTCCTCGGCGAGAGCCAGGGGCGCGCCGAGCACCACCGCGTCGGCGCCGCACGCGATCGCCTTCGCGAGGTCGCCGGCGTTCTCGATGTCGCCGTCGGCGAGCACGTGGACGTAACGGCCCCCGGTCTCGTCGAGGTAGTCGCGCCGGGCCGCAGCGGCGTCGGCGATGGCCGTGGCCATCGGGATGCCGATACCGAGCGAGGAGGACGTGGTGGTCGCCTGCTTCGTGGAGCCGAAGCCGACGATGACACCGGCCGCACCCGTGCGCATCAGATGCAGCGCGGTGCGGTGGTCGCTGACACCGCCGGCGATGACCGGCACGTCGAGCTCCGAGATGAACGTCTTGAGGTTCAGCGGCTCGTCCTCACCGTGGGCCACATGCTCGGCCGAGATGATGGTGCCCTGGACGACGAGGAGATCGATGCCCGCCTTCACGAGCTCGGGCGTGAGAGCGCGCGCATTCTGCGGGCTGACGCGGACCGCGGTGGTCACCCCGGCATCCCGCACCTGTGCGACGGCCGCGGCCAGCAGATCGCCCTGCAGCGGAGCCGTGTGCAGTTCCTGCAGGTAACGGACGGCTGCGCGCGGATCCGTGCTCGCGATCTCCGCGAGACGGGTGACGACGGCGTCGACATCGGCATGACGACCCCACAGGCCCTCGCCGTTGATGACACCGAGACCGCCGGCCTTGCCCAGCTCGATCGCGAAGGCGGGCGACACCAGCGCGTCGGTGGGGTGCGCCAGCACCGGGATGTCGAAACGGTAGGCGTCGATCTGCCAGGCCGTCGACACCTCCTTCGACGACCGCGTCCGGCGCGACGGGACGATGTCGACGTCGCCCAGCTCGTACGTACGTCGGGCCGTGCGACCCATGCCGATTTCAACGAGGTCGCGCACGCGCGCCCCTTTCTCCTCTTGGACGATGCTCCCGTCCTAATCGGAACGGGACCCTGCTGCGAACGCGAAAACTACCGGACCACGTAGTTCGGCGCCTCGGCAGTGATCGTGATGTCGTGCGGGTGGCTCTCCTTGAGGCCGGCGGCGGTGATCTGCACGAACTGCGCCTCCTGCAGTTGCTCGATCGTCGTCGCGCCGGCGTAACCCATCGCTGCGCGCAGGCCACCGATGAGCTGGTGCGTGACCTGCTGCAGCGGGCCGCGGAACGGCACGCGTCCCTCGATGCCCTCGGGCACGAGCTTGTCCTCGGAGAGCACGTCGTCCTGGAAGTAGCGGTCCTTCGAGTACGACTTGGCCTCGCCGCGGCTCTGCATCGCGCCCAGCGAGCCCATGCCGCGGTAGCTCTTGAACTGCTTGCCGTTCACCAGGATCAGCTCACCCGGGGACTCCGTGGTGCCGGCGAGCAGCGAACCGAGCATCGCGGTGGACGCACCGGCTGCCAGAGCCTTGGCGACGTCGCCGGAGAACTGCATACCGCCGTCGGCGATGACCGGCACGCCGTGGGCGCGCGCCACCGTGGACGCCTCGAGGATCGCCGTGATCTGCGGCGCGCCGACACCCGCGACGACACGCGTGGTGCAGATCGAGCCGGGGCCGATACCGACCTTGACCGCGTCGACGCCGGCGTTGATGAGCGCCTCGGTGCCCTCGCGGGTCGCGACGTTGCCGCCGATGATCTGCACGCGGTCGCCGACCTCGCTCTTGAGCTTCGAGATCATCGACAGCACGTTGGCCGAGTGGCCGTGGGCGCTGTCGACGACGAGAACGTCGGCTCCGGCATCGACCAGCGTCATGGCGCGGGTCCAGGAGTCGTCGCCGACGCCCACGGCGGCACCGACGAGCAGACGGCCGTCGCGGTCCTTCGTGGCGTTGGGGTGCTGCTCGGTCTTGACGAAGTCCTTGACGGTGATCAGGCCGGTGAGCTTGCCCTGACCGTCGACGATCGGCAGCTTCTCGATCTTGTGGCGACGCAGGAGACCGAGCGCGGCCTCAGCGGTGACGCCTTCGCGGGCCGTGACCAGCGGAGCCTTTGTCATGACCTCGGCGACCGGGCGGTTCTGGTCGACCTCGAAGCGCATGTCGCGGTTGGTGATGATGCCGACGAGCTGACCCTCGTCGTCGGTGACCGGCAGACCCGAGATGCGGAATCGCGCGCACTTCGCGTCGACCTCGGCCAGCGTGTCGGTCGGCTTGCAGGTGACGGGATCGGTGACCATGCCGGCCTCCGACCGCTTGACGGTCTCGACCTGCGCGGCCTGCACCTCGGTGGGCATGTTGCGGTGCAGCACGCCCATACCACCGGCCCGGGCCATCGCGATGGCCATGCGGGACTCGGTGACGGTGTCCATCGCGGAGCTGACCAGCGGGATCCGCAGGCGGATCTCGCGGGTGAGCTGACTCGACGTGTCGACCTGACTCGGGACGACGTCGGAAGCCGCGGGAAGCAGCAGCACGTCGTCGAAGGTCAGACCCAGCATTGCGACCTTGTTCGGGTCGTCACCGCCGGTGTGCACGCGCCCTCCGGTACTACTCATGCGGTTCGGACCCTCCGTGACAGTCGATGGGAGCGGACGGCAGAACCGTCCGACAGCAGGAATGAATGAAGGCTGTGCGCGCTCGTCGCACCGACGGGCGGTTGGAGAGCGGCACGCACCCCTTCATGTTATCTGTTCGGGGAACAAGCTCGGCTCCCACCCTGTTCCCCGATGTTCGTCACATCACCCCGTGTGATTTCACGGCGTGTCCCCTGGCGACCGCTGGCGCAGACCCCCTCGGTCTGCGTACCGTGGAGTCGTGCGTGATCAGTTGCCTCCCGGACTCCCACCGGACCCGTTCGCAGGAGACCCCGACGATCCGTCCGCAGCACTGGACGCGATCGAGCCGGGCCAGCCCCTGGATCCTGCGGAGCGGCTCGCGGTGGAAGAGGACCTCGCAGACCTGGCCGTCTACGAGGCGCTGTTGGCTCCCCGCGGCGTCCGCGGACTCGTGGTGTGCTGCGAGGATTGCCACCAGGACCACTACCACGACTGGGACATGCTGCGGGCGAACCTGCTGCAGCTGCTCGTCGACGGCACCGTCAGACCGCACGAGCCGGCCTTCGATCCGTCCCCCGACGCCTACGTCACCTGGGACTACTGCCGCGGCTACGCGGACGCGTCCATGAACGAGGCTCTTCCCGTCGACCCCTACGGTCTGGATTCCTGACCGACTGTTCCCCACGCGGACCACGCATCACGTCACTTCCACGAACGACCCGGGCCCGGCAGCACATGCTGCCGGGCCCGGGTCGTTCTGTACTTCTAGCCGCCTTCCGAAGTGGTCACGGACCCCGGAGCGAAATCTGCTCCCGGTCCGTCCTGCGTCGACCGCGGCGACGATGCCGTCGTCGTCGGAGCGGGAGTCGGGGAAGAAGCCGAGGTCGACGGAGGAGCCTCGCTGGGCACCGACGGACCCGGCGTGCTCGACGGGGGCGGTGGCGCGGTCTGCGACGGCGTCGTGGTGTTCGAAACCGGAGGCGGCGCTTGCAGGATGGTCGGATCCACCGTCGTGGAAGTGGGCGGCACGGTCGTGCCGGTTTCCGCACCGGTCGTCGGGGCAGGCTGCTGCCCATCCGTGCCGGGCGTCGTGACCGGCGGGGGCACGACGGCACCGGGAACCACCGGCACCTCGGGTGCCACCGGCGCTGCCGGCGGCGGAGGCACCTGCGGCACCAACCGGCCGAGTTCCTCGGCGAGGCGTTGCACCCAGTCGCCGAGCGCATCGCGCTCCTCCGCGTCCCGGACGTCGCCCGAACGGGACTCCGCGGACGTCAGCAACTCGCGTGCTTCCTCCGTGTTGCCCTCGGCGATGAGTTGTTCGGCACGCTCCAGGGTCGATGTGGTGTCGATCCGGGCCTCGGTGGATTGCGCCTGCTCACTGAACACGACCTGCTTGACGCCCCACAACGGGTCGCCGGGCTCGGCGCCGTAGGACACGGCGGTCGCGCTGCCGACGGCGATAGCGACGAGCGCTGCTGCACCTGCGAGCGGACGGAGCAACCGGAGTTGCCCCTTCGATCGCGGGCGCAGAGGGGTGACCTCCGGGGCCCGAGCGAGCGTTTCCCGTGTTCCCAGTTCCCGGTGGACGGCGGCGACCACTTCGTCGAGGTCGGGGCCGGCGGGCATCGGTTCGGCGAGGATCTCTGCACGCCAGTCGGCGAGCAGAGTGGCGAGTTCGTACTCCTCGTTGTCCTTCGTCTCGACGAGCCCGTTACCGGAGATCGCATCGATCAGCGCGTCGTCACGACGCACGGCGGCGAGGTCCACGGAGGTTTCGTCGTCGGGAAACTCGTCGTCGAAGCCGTCGCCCGAGAAACGCCCCCTACCCATTCCGCTCACCTGCTCTCGTGACTTCCTTCTTGAGTCTCGCGATGGCCCGGTGCTGGGCCACCCTGATCGCTCCTGCAGTACTACCCACTGCTGCGGCCGTCTCCTCGGCCGACAATCCCATGACGAGACGGAGGATGAGGATCTCGCGCTGCTTCTCCGGGAGGATGCCCAGCAGCTGCTTCATCTGCCGGCCCGCCTCGGAGTTGATCGCGTATTCCTCGGGGCTGTCGTCGAGCGACATCACCTCCGGCACATCCGCCACGGGTTCCGCGCGGTTGCGCGCCGCACTGCGGTGCGCGTCGGCGACCTTGTGAGCAGCGATCCCGTACACGAACGCCATGAAGGGGCGGCCTTGGTCCTGATATCTCGGCAAAGCGGTCATCACGGCCAGGCACACCTCCTGTGCAACGTCGTCTGCAGAGAGCTGGCCGCGCTCTGCAGATCCGACCCGTGCGCGGCAGTACCGCACGACGAGGGGCCGGACACTTGCAAGAACCTGAGCGAGAGCCGCCCGGTCGCCTTGCGCAGCCGCAGCAACCGCGGAGTCCAACTCCTCACCCATAACAGTCATCGATTGCGCAAGTCCTGGCGTTACAGACGGCACCACCCCCCGGGCGGGCTTCCACCTGACCGTGGAACACCCCCAGAGTAACTACAACGACCGACCGGTCCGGTCACCCCCCGCGCGCGACTGGAACTCAGCAGGCAGACAAGGTCACGAAGCGACCCCCACGCCCCCTGATCACGGTCGCGCAGAAGTCACGGACGCGACCCGCATCGAGATCACGGACGCGACCCGCATCGAGATCACGGACGCGACCCGCGTCTCTCCCTGCCTCCAGCCCGTCGAGGAGCATCGCCGCGGCCCATTGCAACGGAATGAGTTCGTGTTCCTCCGCGCGCGCGAGGACGTCGGCGGCCAGATCCATAGCCGGACCATGGTCGGGCAGTCCGGTCAAAGAGGCCGACCGAACGAGGTCCGACTTCACGGAGTGCCGGATCGATCCGAATCCGTCCGCAAGTTCCACCGCGCGGTCCGCCCGGCTGCGCGCACGGGTGAAGTCGCCTGCCGCGAGAGCGGATTCGGCCCCGACCCATGCGAGACGGATCCGCTGTCGCACGAAGGCCTTCTCCCCCGCTTCCGATTCGGCAGCGTCGAGAGCGGCTGCGCATCGGTCGAGCAGCGACCCGCACACCGCGAGACGGCCCCGCCCGAGCGCATCGGCCGCCAACCCCGTGGCGGCGTCACACCATGCAGCGACAACATCGACGTCGCGCCGTGCGGCGACAGTGCCGACGTCGCGCCATGCAGCGACAGTGTTCCCGGAGCTGGTTCGCAGCGACCCCGCCTCCGCGAGAGCACGTCCGTCCAGGACGGCGGCCGCGCGATGTCCGCCCAACTGACGGAGAAGGGAGGCCTCGGTGCTCGCTCCGAACGACGACCACACTCCTCCGGTTCCACGCACTCGGGCCAGCTCGGCCCGCGCGGCGGCGTAACGTCCCTGCCCACCGAGCGCGACGGCCCGCAACCAGTTCTGTTCGGGTCCGTGCGCGGCAGGGAGCGGATGTGCCCCCGGGGACGAGCCGAAGGCCGCGGCGACCAGGATCGCGTGGCGGTCGGACGGTGTCGGTGCCGTGTGCCGGCGGGCGTCGGAATGTGCCATCGCGGAATCATCGCACCAGCGGATACCGACGATACGCGGGGCTCCGGGCCGACGCCGGGCATTTGTCGGAGAGAAATTATCACCGTGAGCGCAAATAGTCTCGATGATTGGAACGCAGGGACGCACAGAAGACATTTCCGAACATTTTGTTAAACATCGAGTTAAAACATGCGTGGTGCATGTATGGTGCCGCCCCGGACCTCCGAGGCCGCGTCGGAGCCCGCATCCGGCCGCCGAAAGGCCGGGTTACCAGCGAGTAAGGGACCTTTTGCCCACGTCGGGAGCATAAGATACCCCGGATCACCCCCGCCCGCAGCGCACAGGCACGACTCCTCACGAAAGTAAATATTTCCGCGGTTAAATCTTGGCTGTTCGGTTATGGACTATCCCACTCATCGAAAACATTGACGACGAATCGATACAGATCCTACGGTGAGTTTGTTTGATTCGGATCACAGCGGGAATCCCGATGTGTCCACGGTCCGCTCGCACCATTCACGCGAGCTTGCTGCAAAGGAGTGCCACATGCCCGCACCACACACACTGCCCGGCCCCAACGCGGACCTCTGGGATTGGCAGATGCACGGTAAGTGTCGTGGTGTGGACTCCTCGGTGTTCTTCCACCCCGACGGAGAGCGCGGTCGTGCCCGCGCCCAGCGGGAGAACCGCGCGAAGGAGTTGTGCCGCACCTGCCCCGTGCTGGCCCGTTGCCGCGACCACGCCCTCGCCGTCGCCGAGCCGTACGGCATCTGGGGCGGCATGTCGGAGACCGAGCGGGAGATGTACACGAGGCAACGACGGCGGAAGGTCGCTGTGTGAGGCGGTCACCCGCCCCGTGACGACACCGTCACGGTCGTGACCATGTCAACACCGTCACGGTCGTGATCATGTCAACACGACCGTGACGGTACGACCGGGAGGCCGGTTGGAGGAGTTGCGTCGATACGACGAAGGCCCCGCAGGGAATGCGAACATTCCTTGCGGGGCCTCGCTGTATTCGTGCCGTCCGGAACGACTTTCACGTCCGGCTCGACCTACGGACCCGCCGGGCGGCGGGTCCGCGGCCCTGACCGGTCGCTCAGTGCGCGTGACCGTGGCCGTGCCCGGCCTCGGCCTCTTCCTCCGGCTTGTCGACGACGGCGCTCTCGGTGGTGAGCACCATGCGTGCGACCGAGGCGGCGTTGACGACGGCGGAACGCGTCACCTTCACCGGGTCGACGACGCCCTCGGCGACGAGGTCGCCGTAGGAGAGGGTCGCGGCGTTGAAGCCCTTACCCGTCTCCTCGACCTTGCTCACGACCACCGCACCGTCGATGCCGGCGTTCGTGGCGATCCAGTACAGCGGCGCGGTGAGCGCGGTGCGCAGCGCGGCGACGCCCGTGGCGGCGTCGCCGGAGAGGGACGCCTGGAGCTCTTCGAGCGAGCGTGCGGCCTGTACGAGAGCCGACCCGCCACCGGGGACGATGCCCTCCTCGATGGCCGCCTTCGCGGCGTTGACTGCGTCCTCGACGCGGAACTTGCGCTCCTTGAGGTCCGTTTCGGTCGCCGCACCCACACGGATGACGGCGACGCCACCGGCGAGCTTCGCGAGGCGCTCTTCGAGCTTTTCGCGGTCCCAGTCGGACTCGGTGGCCTCGATCTCACGACGCAGCTGAGCGGCGCGCGCCTCGATGTCCTCGGCGGTACCGGCACCGTCGACGATCGTGGTGCTGTCCTTCGTGACGACGACGCGGCGGGCCGAGCCGAGCAGGTCGAGTCCGGCCTCCTTGAGGGACAGACCCAGATCGGAGTTGATGACCGTACCCGCGGTGACAACGGCGAGGTCTTCGAGGAAGGCCTTCCGGCGATCACCGAAGTACGGAGCCTTGACGGCAACGGCCTTGAGGGTCTTGCGGATCGCGTTGACCACCAGGGTCGACAGCGGCTCGCCCTCGATGTCCTCGGCGATGATCAGGACCGGCTTGCCGGACTCTGCGATCTTCTCGAGGAGCGGGAGGAAGTCGGGAAGCGAGCTGATCTTCTCGCGGTACAGCAGGACGAGCGCGTCCTCGAGGACGGCTTCCTGCGCGTCGATGTCCGTGATGAAGTAGGGCGACAGGAAGCCCTTGTCGAACTGCACGCCCTCGGTGACGACCAGTTCGGTGCTCAGGGTGGAGGATTCCTCGACGGTGACGACACCGTTCTTCCCGACGCGGGTCAGCGCCTCGCCGACCATCTCACCGATCTCCTCGTCGCGCGAGGACACGGTGGCGACCTGCGCGATGGCGGTCTTGCCCTCGACGGGAGTGGCGGCAGCGAGCAGAGCCTCGCTCACCTTGTCCGCACCCTGGGCGATACCGGCACCGAGCGCGATCGGATTGGCGCCTGCGGCAACGTTCTTCAGGCCGGCCTTGACGAGCGCCTGGGCGAGAACGGTCGCGGTGGTGGTGCCGTCACCCGCGACATCGTTGGTCTTGGTCGCGACACTCTTGACGAGCTGGGCGCCGAGGTTCTCGAACGGATCCTCCAGCTCGATCTCACGGGCGATGCTCACACCGTCGTTCGTGACGGTGGGACCACCGAAGGCCTTGGCGAGCACGACGTGCCGGCCACGCGGGCCGAGCGTCACCTTGACGGCGTCGGCCAGCTGGTCGACACCGCGCTCGAGAGCCCGCCGCGCGGTCTCGTTGAACTCGATTTGCTTGGACATGTTCTGCGACTACTCCTGGACTCGGATGTTCCCCAACGTATTCCGCCCCGGGTCCGAAACGGGACACCGGGGCGGAATGCAAGCGGCCTACTTGGCGACGACAGCCAGGACGTCGCGCGCAGACAGGATCAGGTACTCCTCGCCGGCGTACTTGATCTCGGTTCCGCCGTACTTGCTGTAGATGACGACGTCGCCTTCCTTGACGTCCAGCGGGATGCGCTTGTCGCCATCTTCGTCCCAGCGGCCGGGTCCGACGGCGACGACGGTGCCCTCCTGGGGCTTCTCCTTCGCCGTGTCCGGGATGACCAGGCCGGAGGCAGTCGTCGTCTCGGCCTCGTTGGCCTGGACGAGGATCTTGTCCTCGAGCGGCTTGATGTTCACGCTCGCCACGATGAGCCCTCCACTTTCAGGGGTAATGGGGTCCGAGAACCGGTGTTCTCGGACACGGGTGTGTTCAGTCATCACGGTGACTCCGCACGCGTCCCGTCGTCGCGGGTGCCGGGCCGGCGCTCGGTGTCACTAGCACTCTATACACGAGAGTGCCAGCGCTCAAGGGCAACGGGTGCAAACACGCCGACCTGCGTGGAACCCGACGTCATGTTACGGTTGAATAACGGAAACCCATGAGCGTGATCGTTCGGTGACCTCAGCCGAGGTAGGCCCTGGACGCCTGGTCGTCGATCACGCACGGAAGGTGAACAATGCCCACGTCGCTCGGCATCTCCGTCGGCGCCTCCGGCGCCGGCTCGGCCCTGCGCGTCGATGCTGCACACGCGCCCACAACGGAATTCCGCAGACTCGCCTCCGAGTCGCAGCCCGGGCGCGATCTCGGAGATCTCGTCTTCGACGCCGTCTCGCTCACGTCTCCTCGCGGAACCGCCCGCGGAGCCGACAGTCCCGCCATCATCACGGTCGCATACCGCACCGAGGAACAGGCGCACGAGATCCGCACGGCCGCCGAGCGGACGGGCCACATGGTCCGCCTCGTTCCGGAGACCACCGCCGCCCTCGAATATCTCTACACAGTGGGGGTCCGTCGCGAACCCGGCGCGATCGCGCTCGTGGACATCGGAGCCACCGGCACGACCGTCTCCGTCCTCGACCGCGAGACCGGCACCCTGCTGCGGTCCGCACGTACCGAGACCGTCGGCGGCGACGCCCTGACCGCACGTGTGCTCGATCATGTCCGCAACGCCACCGAGCGGATGCGCACCCGGAGGCAGATCGACCCCGGCCTGCTGGCGGCCCGGTGCCAGGGCGCCCAGGAGGCACTCTCCTCGGCGACGACGACCCGCATCGACATCGCCGAGGCCGGTCCCGACGCGACGGTCACCCTCACCCGAGCGCAACTGGACGAACTGACGACCGATCTCGCCGACGAAGCGGCGGCGTTCACGCGGCGCATCTGCTCGAGCACCGATCCGGTCCCCGAGACCATGGCCCTCATCGGGGGCGCGGCCGCGTCCCCCGTCCTCGCCGCGGCGATCTCGGCGGAGTTCGACGGCGAGATCGTCACCGTCCCCGAACCGGGAGCGGCTGCCGCGATCGGTGCGGCACTGTCGGTCGATTCCCCGTCCTCGGTCGGATACACCGTGGTCGGCGCCCTGTCGCGCACCGGCAACCGGTCCTCGGGTCGTGTCTCCGGTGCGGTCGCCGGGCTCCTGGTGCTCAGTGCGATCATGGCCGGCTTCGCCACCCAGCACTTCACCGAACGCGACAGCAGCGACGCCCAGGTGTCGCCACGTTTCACGAGCGGCGACGTCCCCACGCAGGAGGCCGGTCCCGGCGAGTCGGCCGTCCCGTCCCACGACCCGCCGCCCGAACCCGTGACGTCCCGGAGCACCCGGGACGCACCCGCGCCGACGACGGTTCCCTGGCCGTTGCCGACCGTCGAGCACACCGTTCCGTCGACCCAAGATCCGTGGCCCACTGTGCCCGAGTCGTCGAGCACCACCGTGACGCCCACGCCGATCGATCAGGTGCCGACCCCCGGGTCGACAGCGGAGGAAGAGTCCGACCCGGACCGACCGTTCACGTCGCCGGATTCCGAGACCGCACCGAGGCCCGATCCCGACTCCACGGCTCCGGACTCCACGGCTCCGGACACGACCGCTCCGGACACCACGGCTCCCGACACGACGGCTCCCGACACCACCGAGCCGACCACACCGCCGGAGACGACGAGCCCTGCGCCCACCGATCCGGAGACGACCGAACCGAGCACCGGTGTGAGCCCGACACCCCCGTCGACCGAGACGCCGTCCGCGTCGTCCACCGGCGCATATCCGACCGACCTGTCCTCCACGATCGCGTCCGTCACGGAGGAGGGCACGACCGTGCCGTCCACCGGACAGACCACGACGGGGGAAACGACCACCGGGGAGACCACCACCGGATCCGGGACCTCGGAGATCGCCCCCACCTAGGCAGCGCGCCCTCCTCGGGTGGGGGTCGGTCGGGAAAGGTCAGGCCACGACCTGCGACACCGACACCGACAGGCCCGGATCCGTCGCAGCGCCCAGCGAGGACGGCTGCGCCCCCGCGGCGATGAGATGCGCGCCCAGCGACGCGATCATGACGCCGTTGTCGGTGCACAACTTCGGCCGCGGCACGCGCAGGGTAATACCCGCAGCAGTGCACCGTTCCTCGGCGAGTGCGCGCAACCGGCTGTTGGCGGTCGCTCCACCACCGAGGACGAGCGTGTCGACACCGAGATCCTGGGCGGCCCGCACAGCTTTCATGGTGAGCACGTCCGCCACCGCCTCCTGGAAGCCCGCGGCGACATCGGCGACCGGCACCGGCTCGCCCTCACGTTCCTTCGCTTCGACGAAGCGGGCCACCGCGGTCTTGAGACCGGAGAACGAGAAGTCGTGACGCGCGTCGCGCGGACCGGTCATACCCCGCGGAAAGACGACCGCGGAGGGGTCGCCCTGGCGGGCCAGCCTGTCGACCTCGGGACCGCCCGGATAACCGAGCCCCAGCAGTCGCGCGACCTTGTCGAAGGCCTCCCCGGCGGCGTCGTCGACGGTGGTGCCGAGTTCGACGATGGGTTTGCCGAGATGTTCGACGTGCAGCAGGTGGGTGTGACCACCGGAGACGAGCAGCGCCACGCAGGGCGGCATCGGTCCGTGCTCGAGGGTGTCGACCGCGACGTGGCCCGCGAGGTGGTTGATCGCGAAGAACGGCACGTTCCACGCTGCCGCGTAGGCCTTGGCAGCGGCGACACCGACGAGAAGTGCTCCCGCGAGACCCGGCCCGATGGTTACGCACACCGCGTCCGGCTTCTCGATCCCGGCCTCGTCGAGGGCGCGCCGCATCGTCGGCACCATGGCTTCGAGGTGGGCGCGGGATGCGATCTCCGGCACCACACCACCGAAGCGGGCGTGCTCGTCCACGCTCGACGCCACGGCGTCGGCCATCAGCTCGAGGGTGCCGTCACCCACCCAGCGGACGATGCCGACACCGGTCTCGTCGCACGAACTCTCGATGCCCATCACGACGGGGCGCTCGGGCAGCTCGAATCGGGGGCTGGTGGTGCTCACGCCGGTGACTCCTCTCGCGGATCCGGACGACGCATCGTGTACGCGTCCGCGCCGCTCGGCTGGTAGTAACGCTTCCTGGTTCCGACGATCTCGAAGCCCTCGCGCCGGTACAGGGCGATCGCCGCGTCGTTGTCGGTGCGCACCTCGAGGAAGACCGGCCCTCCCCAGCGGTCGGCGACGGCCAGCAACTCCCCCAGGAGGGCTCCGCCGATCCCCCGGCGGCGCGCCACGGGGTCCACACCGATGGTGTGCACCTCGGATTCGGGTTCGATGGCCGTACCGAGTCGCGCGAGTCCCGCGTAACCGATCAGCCGGCCCTGCGGGTCGCGGGCCGCGAAGTAGCGGTTGTGGGGCGAGGCCAGCTCCGAACGGAAGGCGTCGGCGCTCCACGGGTCGTCGCCGGGGAACAGGATCTGTTCGAGTTCGGCGCAGCGGGGTGCATCCTCGGGGCACAGTGCGTCGATGACGACCGCGTTCTCTGCGGCCGTATTCTCCTCGGGTGTGGCGTTCATGCTCGGCGATTCGCGGTCTCCACCGCGTCGGGGCGGCGCAGGTACAGGGGCACGAGCGGCTCCGGTTCGGCGCCCGCGCGCAGGGCGTCGGCCGCGACTGTCACCAGGCCCGCCGGGGACGGCGTCTGCACGTCCACCGCCGGAAGGTCGAACAGCGCGACGTGCGACGACGAGCCCGCCACCCGCACCGACGGCTCGGCGGGCACGTCGGCGGGGTTGCGCACCTCGGGCCCTTCGACGCGGCGGCCGCCGGAATAGCGTGCCCAGTAGATCTCGCGACGACGGGCGTCGGTGACGACGAGCAGATCGTCGTCCGTACCGTGTTCCCGGTGGACGTCCGCGGCGATCGCGTCGAGGCTGCACACCCCGTGCACGGGGATGCCGAGCGCATCACCGAAGGCCGCAGCAGTGGCCATGCCGACGCGGAGACCCGTGAACGGGCCGGGTCCGATGCCGACGACGATCGCGTCGAGATCGGTGGGGGCAGCGCCGGCCTCGGCGAGGCATTCGAGGATCTGCGGAGTGAGGACTTCGGCGTGCGCTCGCGGATTGTCGAGCACGCGCGCAGCGACCGTCTCGGGTCGGGCATCGTCCCGACCGCGGTCGAGACGGACGACTCCCGAGGTCACGGCGGGGGTGGCGGTATCGACAGCGAGCACGAGCACGATGTACCAGCCTACCCCGCGCGACCTGCCCGGTCGGTGTGCAGTGACGGAAGCCACCGGCATGCGGACTGCCGGTGGCTCAGCCGATCCATTCCCACGAGGCACGGCGGACATCGGTGCCCGGGTCGCGCCGGAGCCGGACCCTCAGATGCCGTTCGGCGAGCTGTTCGACCAAGCCACCGCCCCATTCGACCACCACGACGGTGTCGGTCAGGTCGGTGTCGAGGTCGAGCGCGTCGAGTTCGTCGAGGGCGTTCGGTCCGTCGCCGAGACGGTAGGCGTCGACGTGGACGAGCCCGACCGGTTCGCGTCCCTCCGGACTACCGGGACGGTGTTCGCGGGCGATGACGAAGGTCGGGGAGGTCACGCGTCCCTCCACCCCGAGGCCGGCGGCGATTCCGCGGGTCAGTGCCGTCTTTCCCGCGCCGAGCGGCCCGTCGAGCACGACGAGGTCCCCGGCCCGCAGCTCGGCTGCAAGCCTGCGCCCGAACGCCTCGGTGTCCTCCACGGTCGGCAGTTCGATGGTCTGCTCCCCCACCTGCGGCCCACTCGATTGCGAATCACCCAATTGCGATCTGCCTTCCGTTCACTCCCTGCGTGAAACTCCGCTGGATCAGACGATCGAGGGCACGGTCGACCACCTCGGGGAACTCCAGCTGCACGAGGTGCCCGGCACCACGTACCCGCTTGAGTTCGACATCGGGCAGTTGCTCCGCCAGCGCCTCGGAACTCGCGTACGGGATGACCATGTCGGCGTCGCCGGACAGCACCAGCACGGGCACGGTGCCCAGGACCGGAAGCGCCGCGGACTCGTCGTGCAGTTCGAGGGTGCGGAGGAAGTTGACGATGGTGAGCACCGACGTCTCGTCGAGCATCCGGTCGGACAACTTCACCAGGCGGGGGCTCACGACCGTGCCGTAGGACGCCGCACGCAGGATCGGCGTCACGACGGCACGGGCCGCGCCGCGCGCGAACTGCACGAATCCCGGTGCGGTACGCGCCGCGTACCGGAACGCGTCGATCACCGGGTTCTCGAGATTGCGTCCGATACCGGTCTTGCTGAGCCCTGCCGCGGTGGTCGCCAGCAGACCGACGCCCACGATGCGTTCACCGAACAGGTCGGGCCGCTGGGAGGCGAGCGCGATCGCGGTCATGCCGCCCATCGAGTGGCCCACCACCACCACCGGACCGGTGGGCGCGACTTCGTCGATCACCCGGCCCAGGTCGCGGCCGAGCTGCGCGATGGTGCACGTCGCGGCACCGGAGAAACCGGATTCGCCGTGACCACGCTGGTCGTAGAAGACGGCACGCACGTCACGCCCCCACTGTTCGCGCAGGTGGCGGTACTGCATATGCCAGGCCTGCATGCGCAGGCAGTAGCCGTGGACGAACACGACGGTGAGCCGAGCCAGGGCCGAGCCGCTCTCGCGGACCACGAGCGGGACACCGTCCTCGGTGGTCACGATGCGGCGCGGGAGCCGGAGGATCTCGTCGAAGTCCTCGTTCTGATAGATCTCATGGGCGGGCGCGCCCGCGGTCTTGACCGCGTACAGTCCCGCCGACGATGCGAGCGTCGCAAGGCTCGCACCGAGGAGTCCCATCCTGTTCACGAGGGACATGACGTCACGCTCCCTTCGCTCCGACATAGGTCCGGACGGTCCGTCCGCCGATGCCGGTCACGATCTCGTAGTTGATCGTGCCCAGCTTGTCCGCCCAGTCCTGGGCGTTCGGTTCTCCGTGACGCCCGTCACCGAAGAACAACACCTCGTCGCCCTCGCTTACTCCTGCCCCATCGGGGCCGAGGTCGACGACGACCTGATCCATGCACACGCGCCCGATCTGCGGGCACCGGCGCCCGCCGAGCTGCACCTCGATGCGCCCGCTGAGATTGCGGCGGATCCCGTCCGCATATCCCATGGGCAGCAGCGCCACCGTCGTATCCGCGGGAGCAGTCCAGGTGTGCCCGTAGGACACCCCGTCTCCCGCCTTCACCTTCTTCACCAGCACCACCCTCGCCCGCACGGTCATCACCGGCCGGAAGCCCAGGTCGCCGAGTTCCGGGATCGGTGTCAACCCGTACATCGCAATTCCGGGCCGAACCATGTCGAATCGCAGGTCGGGGCGGGTGACGGTGGCCGCGGAATTCGACAGGTGCACCACTTCGGGAGCCAGATGGTGCCGCCGCAGATCCGCGACGGCCTCGCTCAGCCGGTCGCGCTGCTCGGCGTTGCCCGGATGCTCGGGTTCGTCGCCGTGGGCGAGGTGCGAAAAGGCTCCACGCAGCCGCACGACACCTTCGGCCTGTGCCCGGCCCAGGTCGCGCACCATGTCGTCCCACTCGTCGACGGCGACACCGTTGCGGTTGAGGCCGGTGTCGACCTTGACCGTGACGGTCGCGGTGACCCCGACCTGCCGCGCCGCCTCGACGACGGCCGCTAGATGCCGCGGCGAGGACACGCCCAGTTCGATCCCGGCCTCGACGGCGGGAGCGAAATCGGAGTCGGCGGTGTGCAGCCACGACAGGATCGGAGCCTCGATACCCGCGGCGCGGAGTTCGAGGGCCTCGCCGAGCGTCGTCACACCCAGTTCGCGGGCGCCTGCGGCGAGCGCGGCACGCGCGACCGGCACGGCCCCGTGGTTGTAGGCGTCGGCTTTGACGACGGCCATGACCGCAGCGGGACCCGCGTACTCCCGGAGCGCTCGTACGTTCTCCGACACGGCATCGAGATCGATGAGGGCTTCGGCTTGGGGAAGGACGGTACGTGCAGGTCGCGGGGTGCGTTGGGTCGTGGTCACGTCTGTCGATCCTGCCACTGCGCCGTCGGACGCCGACGTCGTGTCCCCGTGTACCACGTCACGATTCGGCAATGTGGGTGCGCAACAGACGAATCGAGTCGCCGAGTCGCGAGAGGATCGCGCTCGCCGAGGTCGGCGCCGCTCCAGGGGACTCGGGGTCCTGCGCGGCCAGGTTCGCGGCGAGGGCGTGGGCCCGAGCACCGGCCGCCGCGGCCAGGTCCACCGGCATGCCCGACGAGAGCAACGACCCGATGACACCGGCCAACACGTCCCCGGCACCCGCGGTCGACGCCCACGAACCGCCCGCATCGTTGACGAAGACGTGCCCGTCGGGCCGTGCCACGAGCGTCGCGCGCCCCTTGAGCAGCACGTGCACTCCCCAGTCGGCGGCGAGGGAACGTACCGCCGCGACCCGGTCCGGTTCGGGGCGGTTCCCGGTCAGGCGGGCGAACTCGCCGGCGTGCGGGGTGAGCAGGGTGTGCGCGGACCGGCCCCGCACGAGACCGGGTTCGCGGGCGAGGAGCGTGAGTCCGTCGGCGTCGACGAGCACCGGCAGGTCGGTGGCGAGGATGTCGCGCAGGTTCGCGCAGGCCTCATCGTCGGTACCGGCACCCGGCCCCACGACCCAGGCCTGCACCCGCCCGGTCTCGGCCACCGAGGGCGACACGACGACCTCGGGGAACCGCGCGAGCACCTCGGAGGCACCCGACCCGGCGTAGCGCACCATGCCGGAGGTCGCGGCGACGGCCGCTCCCGTGCACAGCACACCCGCCCCCGGATACCGGGCGCTGCCGGCACGGACACCCACCACACCCTGGGAGTACTTGTCGTCCTCGGCGCCGGGCACCGGCCAGATCGCGCCGATCTCGGACGGTTCCGCCGCGACCAGCCCGGCCTCCGGGAGTGTGAGTCCGATGTCGACGAGTTCGACGCGACCGCAGCGCGTGGCGCCGAGTGCATGGACCGGCTTGTAGGCGCCGAAGGTGACGGTCACCGCGGCCGTGATCGCCGGTCCGTCGACGGCACCGGTATCGGGGTCGACACCGCTCGGGATGTCGACGGCGATGATCGGCGCGGTGATCTCGTCCACGAGCGCGGCCGCCGCCGGTCGCAGCGGGCCGCGCCCGGAGATGCCGACGATGCCGTCGAGCACGAGGTCCGGGTCGCCGAGGTGCTCTGGAGTCGCCGGGACGATCCGCCCGCCGGCCTTCCGCAGTGCCCGCAGACCCGCGGGGTGCGCCCGGTCGGGGTCGAGCAGCAGTGCAGTGACGGACACGCCCCGCCGGCGCAGGAAGGTTCCCGCCCACAGCGCGTCGCCGCCGTTGTCGCCGGACCCGACGAGCAGGCTCACCCGCCGACCGGCGATCCCACCGGTGCGTTCACGCAGTTCGGAAGCCACGACCCGCGCGAGTCCGTAGGCCGCGCGCCGCATGAGGGTTCCCTCGGGGAGAGACTCCAGCAGCGGCGCCTCCGCCGCGCGGACCACGTCGGACGGGTGAAAACTGCGCATCGTCCCTCCTGCACCGGCGGGTGGGTCGCTATTCGACGGTGACCGACTTGGCGAGGTTGCGGGGCTTGTCGACGTCGTAACCACGGGCCTGCGCGACCTCCGCGGCGAAGACCTGCAACGGCACCGTCGACAACAACGGCTGCAGCAGCGACGCCGACGACGGGATCTCGACGAGGTGATCGGCGAACGGCCGGACCGTCTCGTCGCCCTCCTCGGCGATGACGACGGTGACGGCCCCGCGGGCCTGGATCTCGCGGATGTTGCTGAGCAGCTTGCTGTGCAGCACGGCGCGGCCCTTCGGCGACGGCATGACGACGATGACGGGCAGCCCGTCCTCGATCAGCGCGATCGGGCCGTGCTTGAGCTCACCGGCCGCAAAACCCTCGGCGTGCATGTACGCCAGCTCCTTGAGCTTGAGCGCACCCTCGAGCGCGACCGGGTAGCCCACGTGCCGACCGAGGAACAGCACGGCCGGCGAGGCCGACAGCTCCCGCGCCAGCGCCCGCACCGGCTCCATGCCGGTCAGCAGCTCGGCGATCTTCTCCGGCATCGCCGCCAGGTCCTGGTACTCGCGGGCCACCTCGTCGGGATACTTCGTGCCGCGCGCCTGCGCCAGCGCCAGACCCACGAGGTAGTTCGCGGCCATCTGCGCCAGGAACGCCTTCGTCGAGGCCACACCGATCTCCGGGCCGGTGCGGGTGTAGAGCACCGCGTCGGCCTCCCGCGGGATCTGCGCGCCGTTGGTGTTGCACACCGCCAGCACCCGCGCCTTCTGATCCTTGGCGTGCCGGACCGCTTCGAGGGTGTCGGCGGTCTCCCCGGACTGCGAGATCGCCACGACCAGCGTGGACCGGTCGAGCACCGGATCGCGGTAGCGGAACTCCGAGGCCAGCTCGACCTCGACGGGCAGGCGGGTCCAGTGCTCGATCGCGTACTTGGCGACCAGGCCCGAGTGGTACGAGCTGCCGCAGGCGACGACGAACACCTTGTCGATGTCGCGCAGTTCCTGATCGGACAGGCGCTGCTCGTCGAGCACGATGCACCCGTCGACGAAGTGACCGCGCAGGGTGTCGGCGACCGCGGCCGGCTGCTCCTCGATCTCCTTGAGCATGAAGTAGTCGTGGCCGCCCTTCTCGGCGGCGGCGAGATCCCAGTCGATGGTGAACGGACGCGTCGCCACGTCGGTGTTGCCGTCGAAGTCGGTGACCTCGTAGGAGTTGTTCGTGATCACCACGACCTGGTCCTGACCGAGCTCGACCGCCTCCCGGGTGAACTCGATGAACGCCGCGACGTCCGAGGCGATGAACATCTCACCGTCGCCGACCCCGACGACCAGCGGCGTCGACCGGCGCGCCGCGACGATCGTGCCCGGATGATCGGCGTGGGCGAAGACCAGTGTGAACGCACCCTGCAGGCGGCGCAGCACACTGCGGGCGCTGTCGACGAAGTTGCCCGCCGTCGGACCCTCGGCGTAGGCGCGGGCCACCAGATGCACCGCGACCTCGGTGTCGGTGTCGCTGGCCAGCTCCACACCCGACTTCTCGAGCTCCTCACGCAGCGGCGCGAAGTTCTCGATGATGCCGTTGTGCACCACCGCGACCTTGCCGGTCGCGTCGCGATGCGGATGCGCATTGCGGTCGGTGGGACGACCGTGGGTGGCCCACCGGGTATGCCCCATCCCCGCGGTACCGGCGAAGTGCTCCTCGCCGATCTCGGCGAGCTCGGCCTCCAGATTGACCAGCCGCCCCGCCTTCCGCTCGACGGCCAGACCACCCTTGCCGTCGAGGATGGCGATTCCCGCCGAGTCGTAACCCCGGTACTCCATCCGCCGCAGCGCTTCCACCACGACGTCGAGAGCACGACGGTGCCCGACATAGCCCACGATTCCGCACATGCCTAGCAGGGTACTGGTCGACCCCCGCCCGGGAACAACACACCGGTGAGCCCGTACACCTGCATCGGGGCACGCCGTCCGGTACGCACCGACCCCGGCGGGCAGCGCCATCCGCTAACGTTCAGGCCGTGGCGGCGAACCCCAAGAAACTGGCTCAGGAACTCTCCCGGCGCGGCCCGCACTCGGTGCTGCGCGGCGACCTGGCGCTCGCCGGTCAGCCGGGTGTCGTGTACACCCCAGCGGAAGGCTTCGACCTGCCCGCGATCGCGTTCGGGCACGGCTGGCTCACCGGGGTCACGAAGTACACGAAGCTCTTCGAGCACCTCGCGTCCTGGGGAATCGTGGTGGGCGCACCCAACACCGAACGCGGACCGGTGCCGTCGACGATCGGCTTGTCGACCGACCTGCTCACCACCCTCGACATCTGCACCGGCGTGCGTCTCGGTACCGGGCGGATCAGTGTCCATCCGTCGAAGCTCGCGCTGGTGGGCCACGGCTCGGGTGCCGGGGCGGCGGTGCTCGCCGCTGCGAGGCGTGAGGTCGCGGCCGTCGCCGCGCTCTACCCCTCGCCCGTCTCCCCCGCTGCCTCCGAAGCCGCGGGCCGCGTGCGGGCACCGGGCCTCGTCCTCGTCGGCGAGAAGAGCATCGGGTCGATGACCAGCGACGCCGTCGCGGTCGCCCGGGGCTGGGGCAGCGACGACGTGCAGCTGCGGGTCGTCGAGAAGGCGAACGACGAAGGACTCGTCGAGGGGCGCCGCCTGCTCGGAGCGCTCGGCGTCGGTGGTGCCGAGCGTCGCACCCAGGAACGCACTCGTGCGCTGCTCACCGGCTTCCTGCTGCACCGTCTCACGGGCGACAAGACGTACGCGATCTTCTCCGACCTCACCACGGAGCTGCCCGGCTCCACGGTGATCTCCGACCCCGACGTCGTCGATCGCGATCTCGGCACGCAGGTCAACCTGCTCCTCGGGCGCTGACGTTCCGTCGTTCGCGTCACAGCGGTCCGGCTTCCGCGAGCACGACTCCTGCACCGCCCTCGTCGTTCTCGTCCTGCCGGCGGTCGGCCTCGACCGGTCCTGGGGTGTGTTCGCGTCTGCGTTCGCCCGGGCGGATCCCGGGAACCGTCAGCAGTGCACCTTGATTCGGCGGGTCGCTCGGTCCGTGCTGCGTCGACCCGTCGTCGACGACGGGAGCCACCGTCCCGGCACCGGATACGCCCGCGGCCGCCGCCCCGGCATCATCGGCGACGCGTTCGGTGGTCGTCGCCAGGTCGGTGACGCTGCCGGCGATCCGGCGGACGGCCTCCTCACATGCCCCGAGCACCACGTCGACGGCGTCCCGGACCGCCGGGACCAGACGTTCCTCCATCCATCTCCGGCACTCGGCGGCAGGGTCGGACACGTCGCCACCGGGCGGGTCGCCCAGGTTGCCACCGGGCGGGTCGCCCACGTCGCCACCGGGCGGGTTGCCGAACCAGCGGGCATGCTCCTCCGGGCTCGGTCCGTGCGGGCCACCGCTCGCTCCGGCGACGATCGTGTCGATCTCGTCCCTCGTGCGACCGTCGACGGTGCCTTCCGCGAGTTCCCCGACGACGCGGGCCTTCTCACGCAACGCTGCGGCGATCGCGGTGGCCGCCGATTCCAGCGCGACCGCGAGATCGGTCAGCGACGCACACAGCGCCACTCCGGAACGGACGGTGGCCGTCAGCTCGGCGCGAGCCCGGTCGGCGGCGGATCCGTCCCACGACTCGTCGAGTTGCTGCAGGAGGCGACGCTGTTCGTCGGTCCGACGACCGAGCGAGGTCGCGAGCGAGCGCGTCGTGGCGGCGTCGTCGGCGAGGGCGGGCAACGAGAGGGTTCGTTCCTCGTCGTAGCGTGCCCGGACGTCCGCGACGCAACAGCCGGACTCGAGCCCGAGAGTGTGCAGGGACTGCACGAGGTCGGTCAGACGGGCCAGGCCGGGCGCTCCCGCGTCGAGGATGTCGCCTGCGCTCTCGGGAGGGGTCCTCACGGCTGCCGGGTCCCTGCGTCGCCGAACCCGACGCTGTCGAGTTCGGCACCGGTCACAGCGGTGAGGGCGATGCCGGTCGCGTCGTCCTGGTGCCGGTATCTGTCTGCCGCCGCGCGCAATGCGTCGGCCTGCGCCTGCACTGTCGCCGCCCAGCTCTCACACGTCGCACGCATCCTGCGATATCCGGTCTCGACGCGAACGCCGGCCGACCGGTGCGTCGATCCGGCACCGGAGCCGTCGAAGACGAGACCGCCGAAGCCACGACGGATCTCGTCGTCGGCGTCCTCGGCGACCTCCGCGAGTCGTGCCGCGACGGCTCGCACCGCGTCGCCGTCGACCTGGATCGTGCTGTGCTGTGTGTCCATGTCCGCCCTTCACCCACCGAACCCTCTCGAAGGGTTAGGACGCAGCGCAGGACGATCCGGTTCCACCGCAGCGTGACTGCGAGCGGAAACCGGCAGCGAAGGGCAGGGACCGCGCAGGTCAGACGGCGGCGACGACTCCCGCGAGACGGTCGGCGACCGCCCGGGCGTGATCGTCGTCGGCGGCTTCGACCATGACGCGTACGAGCTGCTCGGTGCCCGACGGACGCAGCAGCACCCGGCCGGTCTCACCGAGTTCGCGCTCGGCCTCCGCGACCGCGTCCGCCACCGCAGGATCGCTCGCGACGGCGACCTTGTCGTGGACCCGCACGTTCACGAGGACCTGCGGAAGCGATGTCATCACCGAGGCGAGCTTCGCGAGCGGCAGACCCGTCGTGGCGATCCGCTCCATCAGGCGCAGGCCCGTGAGCACGCCGTCGCCGGTCGTACCGTGCGCGGGCAGGACGATGTGGCCGGACTGCTCACCGCCGAGGCCGTAGCCACCGCGGCGGAGCTCCTCGAGCACGTAGCGGTCGCCCACGCCGACGGTGCGCACCTGGATCCCCGCCGCGCGCATCGCGAGATGCAGACCGAGATTGCTCATCACCGTGGCGACGAGGGTGTCGTCGGGAAGTTCACCGGCTTCGTGCATGCCGAGAGCGAGGATCGCCATGATCGCGTCACCGTCGACCACCGTGCCGGTCGCATCGACGGCGAGGCAGCGGTCGGCGTCGCCGTCGTGCGCGAGACCGAGGTCGGCGCCGTGCTCGAGCACGGCCTGCTGCAGCACGGACAGGTGCGTGGATCCGCAGCCGTCGTTGATGTTCAGTCCGTCGGGTTCGGCGTTGATCGCGATGACCGTGGCACCTGCGGCCGCGTAGGCGGCCGGGCCGGCCTGCGAGGCGGCGCCGTGCGCGCAGTCGACCACTACGGTCGTACCGGTGAGCGGCTTGTGCACGGCCGTCGCGAGATGCGCGAGATAACGGTCGAGGGCGTCGGACACGACGCGCACCCGGCCGATACCGGAGCCGGTGGGGCGTGCGGCGCTCTCGGCGTCGCCGTGCAGCACCGCTTCGATCCGGTCCTCGACCTCGTCGTCGAGCTTGTGCCCGCCGGCTGCGAAGATCTTGATGCCGTTGTCGGGCATCGGATTGTGCGACGCGGAGATCATCACGCCGAGGTCGGCGCCGTAGTCACCCGTGAGGTACGCGACCGCTGGGGTGGGCAGTACGCCCACCGACACCACGTCGACTCCGGCTGCGGTGAGTCCGGCCGTGACGGCCGCCTCGAGCATCTCCCCGCTCGCGCGTGGATCTCGACCCACGACCGCGACCGGTCGCCGCTCGGCACCCTGCGGGGCCAGGACCGCTGCCGCAGCGCCTGCCAGGCGTACTGCCAGCTCCAATGTGAGCTCGGCGTTGGCCAAGCCCCGGACTCCGTCGGTGCCGAACAACCGACCCATGTACACAGCCTCCCAGTCGTGTGCGGCCCCCGCCGCGGGTGTCGATAGAGGACAGAATGCACGAAAGCAGGCGCCGGTAGGAGATGTCTACCGACGCCTGCTCTCGTGATGGAACAGGTGCCGACTCTGACGAAATCAGCGTCGGCGGCACATCAGCGCTTGGAGTACTGCGATGCCTTACGGGCCTTCTTCAGGCCGTACTTCTTGCGCTCGACGGCACGCGGGTCACGCGTGAGGAAGCCGGCACGCTTGAGCGCGGGGCGATCCTCGGGGGTGACCTCGGTGAGTGCACGCGCGATGGCGAGACGCAGCGCGCCGGCCTGGCCGGACGGACCGCCGCCGTGCAGGCGTGCGTGGATGTCGAACGACTCGGTGCGCTCGACCGTCACCAGGGGCGACTTCACGAGCTGCTGGTGCACCTTGTTCGGGAAGTAGTCCTCGATGGTGCGGCCGTTGAGGGTGAAGTTGCCGGTGCCGGGCACGAGGCGGACGCGGACGACAGCCTCCTTACGGCGACCGACGGTCTGGACCGGACGGTCGAACACGATCGGGGCAGCAGGTGCCTCGACGACGTCCTCGACGTACTCGTCTGCAGCGACCTCGACGTTCTCGACGTACTCTTCGGGGTTCACGTTCTGTTCCTCGGGCGTCGTCACTGTGCCACCTGCTTGATCTCGAACGGCACCGGCTGCTGCGCGGCGTGGGGGTGGTTCGGGCCCGCGTAGACCTTCAGCTTCTTCGCGATGGCGCGACCGAGCTTGTTCTTCGGGAGCATGCCGGTGACGGCCTTCTCCACGAGGCGGTCGGGGTTCTTCTCGAGAACCTCGCCGACGGAACGAGCCCGCAGACCGCCCGGGTGACCGGAGTGGCTGTAGAGGAACTTGTCGGTCCGCTTGTTGCCGGAGACGGCAACCTTGTCGGCGTTGATGATGACGACGAAGTCACCACCGTCGACGTGCGGCGCGAATGTGGGCTTGTGCTTGCCGCGGAGCAGGTTTGCCGCCTGCACCGCGAGGCGGCCGAGCACCACGTCGGTGGCGTCGATGACGTGCCACTGATGGGTCACGTCGCCGGCCTTCGGTGTGTACGTAGACACAGATCTTCCTCGTCTATCGTTTCGCTGCTGGCCTGCATGCCGACGGTTGCCACGCCCGGCGGCCAGTTGGGACCCGGGAGAGGTGTTCGTCGCACCACAGGGCACGACGACGTGCGACACGCCGAGGGGACACTCTACCGGGCGGACGCCGGGCCGGTCAAAGCACCGCAGCAGCCCTGCCCTTGCGCACCCTCCGCTGGAGCACCCCGGAAGCAGCAGCACGTCCCGGCGGCCTCTCCACCACCGGGACGTGACAGCGCCGGATCGGTCCGGATCCGGCAGACCCGGATCAGCCCGGGAAGCGCTGCTGGTTCAGTCGCTCGACCTCCTGCATGTTGTCGTTACCGGTCGAGACCACCCGACCGATGTCGTGCAGCACCTGGATGAGGCCGGCCTCGGCCTCGTTCCAGCGCGCCTGCGTGGCGGCGTAGCGCTCCTGCGCCCCACTGTCCCAGGTGGCGATGAGGGGCGCCACCTGCCCCTCGATGCGGTCGAGCGTCGCCTCGATCGCCTTCTGACCGGACACGAGCTGGGCGTGCAGGTCGGCGACGCCGGCGAAGTTCTGATAGATCTCGGACACGGATCGTTCTCCTTGTTCTCGAATGTGTGCCGGAGGGCTGTGTGCCGGAGCGACCGGCGATCAGTTGAACGACCCGTTGAGCACCGAACCGCCATCGGGGTCGATCGCCGACAAGGACTGGGCCTGCTGGTCCTCGGCAGCGGCGTACGACCGTCCACTGGTGCGCACGGCTTCTGCCAGTTCGTCCAGGGCGTTCGACAGCTTGGTGTGGTTGACGTTCCAGCGCTCCATGATTCCGGCGAACTGTTCCGCCGAGCGGCTCCGCCAGACCGACGGCGCGGACTGCACCACGCCCGTCAGACGACCGAGGATCGCGTCGAGTTCGGCGCGGGAGTCCTGGAGTTGTCCCGCGACGACCTCCATGGTCGCTACATCGGTGGTGAGGTGATTCGAATTGCCGGTCGGTTGGGTCAACGGCGTACTCCTTCGCTCGTGCGTGGATCATCCGGCTCGGTGTCGAGCCGGTCCTGGCTCCTACATCTGGTTGGACGCACCCGATCCGGTATCGGTTCCGCGCCTTCCGAAATTCGTGGACCTACTTTTCTCACCCGCCCCGGAGGGTGTGGACGGCCTGCTCGCATTCACTCCGGATACGGGTCCATTCCCCCTCGAGGTACTGGCATCCCACGGAGACCTGAAGTCCGGGGAAGACCAGGACCGACCACCGCACCACCGAGTAGTCGTCGGGAACTTCGGTGTACGCCACGACCTTGCGGTCGGCGAAGGTCGTGTCGGTGTCGAGGTCGCGGATGACAGGTGCACGTTCGGCGGCCCGCTCCGCCAACGCGGAGGCGACCGAGCGCTCGTCGATCCCGTCGGGAAGATCGCGGTACACGACCAGGATCCGGCGATCGGTTCCGCCGACCGGTATCAGTTCCGCGCGCCCCTCGGGCACGGTCGCGGGGTCGCGGACGCGCCAGCCCTCCGGCAGGTCGAGGTGCAGCGGACCGGCGTCGATCCGCGTCGACGGGGAGGGACCGGCGTCGGCGGCCGACTCGGGCTCACGAGCGTCGGTCGGCGGCTCCTCTGCAGCAACGACTTCCGGCGGAGCCGGGACCTCCGCGTCTCCACCTTCTCCGGTGAGAAGCGGCCACAGGAAGATCGTAGCGGCGAGCAGGAACGGAATCACCGCCCCGGCGACGACCAGCGCGGGCACCGTGCCGGCCCGCCCGCCACGAGGGGGATCCGGGCGTGCGCACACCTCGCTGAGCCACGGCAGTGTCCTGTCGGGTCCGTCGGTCGTCGGAGCGATGGCCGGGGCTCTCGCGGTCCCTCCGGTTCCTGCCGGTGGCGCCGGAGGGCCGGTCACGGCGCTGAGCATCTCCGAGGCCGCGACGGGCAGCACCCGCCGACCCGAACCCACGAGATCAACTGCGAGAGAGAAGGATTCGACACCGGACGGTTCGCCCGGGCCGCCGGTCACCACCACGACCTCCGGCCCAGCCCCGCCGCACACCGAGGTCAGCAGGTTCTCGAGTCGCATCGCGGCGTCCGGGGAGTGCACCGACAGACCCGGATCGCGTGCGAGTCGTTCGACGGTCGGCCCGTCGGGTCCCGGCGGAGCGATGCTCACGGCGGTGACTCCCCCGGCGGCGAATTCGAGCACCGCACACCGCTCGTGCGGCGCAGGATCGGCGGCGCGCGCGGCGGCCACCGCGGCCGGAAGCAGGATCGTATCGCCTGCGACCTGCCGCACGGCGGTCCGGAAGAGATCGCGGCGCCGCTCGTTCCACCAGGTCGGGTGTATCGCGCACGCCACCCCGCCGATGTCCGGTGCACCCACGGTCGCTGCGGCGTAGGAGACGAGCCCGCTCAGCAGTTCTCCGAGTTCGGTTTCCCCTTCGACCGCGGCCGCATCCACGAGTTCCGTGACATCCATGAGTCCTGCGACGCCGGCCGGCTCCGACGGTTCCTCCGCTGCCGCTCCGTAGACCCGTCGGTCGCCGAGATCCGCGGCGAGAGCGGGCACGCTGCGCGTGGTTCCGGGCCATCCGATGTGGACGGATCCGGGTGTCAGCGTGAACGCGACCGCGACGACCGTCTCGTCCCGGAGCGCCATCACACCTCCGGCGCCCACGCGGTCTGGACGAGCGCCGTGCCGTCGCGTCGTACGAGTGTGCCGCGGCCCGGCGGCACCGGCGACGGACGGACCGCGCCGACGAGCGCTCCCTCGTCGCGGCTACCGCTCATGATCAGACCCGGAGTCGACAACTCCCGCAGACGCCCGAGGATCGGTTCGTACATCGCGCGTCCGGCACCACCCGAGCGACGCGCGACCACCAGGTGCAGGCCGATGTCGCGTCCCTGCGGGAGATAGTCGAGCAACGGCAGCAGCGGATTCTGGCCAGAGGTGGCGACCATGTCGTAGTCGTCGATCACCACGAACACTTCGGGTCCCGTCCACCACGATCGATCGCGCAGCTGTTGTTGCGTCGTGCCGGGGCCCGGCAGCCGGCGCTCGAAGATGCCGGCGAGTTCGCGGACCATGGCTGCGAGGACCGTTGCCGACGCAGCGTATCCCCCGAGATGGTCGCCGCCCATGACACCGAGCAGCGTGCGGCGGTAGTCGCCGACGATGATCCTGGTCTGCGCACCGCTGCCGGCTTCGACCAGTCCGCGGCACAGCCCTCGCAGCAGATTGGTCTTGCCGCACTCCGAGTCGCCGAAGATCAGCAGGTGCGGATGGTCGGTGAAATCCACCGATACGGGCGCGAGTTCGGATTCGTCGATGCCGATCGGGACGGAGAGCCGGGCCGCCGGGGACGCGTCGGCCGGTGGCGGCCACCCTGAGGGCAGAGCTGTGAGAAGGTCGGGCCGGTCGATGCGTTCGGGCAGCATGCGCACCGGTGGCGCCGAACGCCCCGGCGTGGCAGCACGGACGGCCTCGACCGCCGCTGCGACGCCGACCGCGAGATCGGCCGGATCGGAGCTTCCGTCCACCCGCGGCAGCGCCCCCAGGATGTGCAGGCCATCGCGGTCGATACCGCGTCCCGGCCGCCCTTCCGGCACCATCGCCGCTCTCTTTCGGCCGTACTCGGAGTCGGACGGGTCGCCGAGGCGGAGTTCGAGCCGCGTACCCAGCAGGTCGCGCATGGCGGGCCTCACGTCACCCCAGCGTGGGGCGCTGAGCACCACGTGGATGCCGTAGGACAGACCCTGGGCGGCGAGGATCCCGATCGTCTGTTCCAGTGCCTCGAAGTCCTGCCGGATGCTCGGCCAACCGTCGACGACGAGAAAGACGTCGCCGAACGGATCGTCGGTGGCCGGTGCGACCGCGTCGGCGCGCATCCGCCGCAGCTGAGCTATGGACTCGATGCCGTTCTCGGCGAAGGACCGTTCGCGACGACGCAGCAGCGACATCATCTCCGCGACCGTGCGGCGCACCCGGTCGGTGTCGTGCCGCCCCGCGACGGAACCGACGTGCGGCAGGCCGGCCAGACCGGACAACGTGCCACCACCGAAATCGAGACCGTAGAACTGCACCTGCTCGGCGTTGTGCGTGAGGGCCATCGACAGGACGAGGCTGCGCAGCAGTGTGGACTTCCCGGACTGCGGGCCGCCGACCACCACGACGTTGCCGGCCGACCCGGACAGGTCGACCACCAGCGGGTCGCGGCGTTGCTCGAACGGCCGGTCGACGACACCGACGACGGTGCGCAAGGTTGCGTGACGCGGCACGTCGCCGGTGAGCACCGACCTGGGCAGCAGCATGTCGAGCGACGGGGAGTCGTCGAGCGGAGGAAGCCACACCTCGTGCGCCGGTGTTCCGTGCCCCCGCATCCGGTCGACGACCACCTCGAGCACGCTCCGGCCGTCGCCCGTGGGAAGAACCGGGAGCGGCTCCGTGACCGGGGCGGGCGGACCGGCGTCGACCGGCACCGCCCGCGCGGTGAAGAGCCGGGGCCGGGACGTGCCGGCCGGCACCGCCGATCGGGTGCGCCGGGTGGGGCGGCCGGGCTCGTACGGCCCCGAGACGTACGCCGCGGAGAACCGCTGGATGTCGGCGGAATCGGTCCGCAGATATCCGGCGCCGGGTGTCGACGGCAGGTGGTAGGCGTCGGGAACGCCGAGAACGCTCCGCGATTCGTTTGCGGAGAAGGTCTTCAGGCCGATGCGGTACGACAAGTGGCTGTCGAGACCGCGGAGGCGACCCTCGTCGAGTCGTTGGCTGGCGAGCAGCAGGTGCATGTGCAGCGACCGGCCCAGGCGTCCGATCGCCGCGAAGAGGTCGGCGAATTCGGGCTGTTGAGAGAGCAGTTCGGAGAACTCGTCGACCACGATGAACAGCGCGGGCAGCGGGTCGAGCGGTGCACCTGCCGCCCTGGCCTTCTCGTAGTCGCCGACGTTGGCGAAGTTGCCTGCGGTCCGGAGCAGTTCCTGGCGGCGGTTCATCTCGCCTTCGAGGGCGTCCTTCATGCGGTCGACCATCGCGATCTCGTCGGCGAGGTTGGTGATCACCGCCGCGACGTGCGAGATCCGGTCCAGACCGAGGAAGGTCGCGCCGCCCTTGAAGTCCACGAGGACCAGGTTGAGTGCCTCCGGCGGGTGCGTCGCCACGAGACCGAGGACCAGCGTCCGCAGGAACTCGCTCTTTCCCGATCCGGTTGCGCCGATGCACAGTCCGTGCGGTCCCATCCCGTTCTCGGCGGCCTCCTTGAGGTCGAGTTCGACAGGCGCACCGTCGATGCCGACACCGATCGGTACCCGCAGGCGGTCGCGCCCGCGGCGTGGCACCCATACCTGCGCGGGGTCGAAGCGGGCCACGTCCCCGAGGCCCAGCAGCTCCTGCCAGCTCGACGGCCGGTCGTCGCCGGCGCTCTCGTCCACCGCTCCGCTCGTCACCCGGTACGGCGCGAGCAGTCTGGCCAACGTCTGTGCCTGCGGAGTCCCGATGCCGTCGGCATCGGCGAAGATGTCGACGTCGGTGCCGGTGGCGACCCCGACCCGTCCTTCCTCGACCACCAGGCGCAGGCCGCGCGTCGCGCTGAGCCGCGTGGCGTAGCCGGAGAGGTCGAGCACGGTCACTGCGTCGAGACCGTCGTCGAGCACCCCCGAACCCGATCCCGTGACCCCGCCGTCGACGACCACGACGAGGTGCACGGCACCCTCGGTGGCCGGGGCGTTCCGGACGAATCTGCTGCGACCGGCGAGGACCGCCGCGAGATCGGTCTCGAGTTCGAACAGCGAACCGAACACCGTGCGTGCACTGCCCGCACCGTCGCGCAGGACCGGGTTCTGCGCATGCGGCAGCCACTTGATCCATTCCCATTCCGCAGCGGTGTCGGGCCCGCACACGACGGCGACCTGCAGTGTGTCGGGACCGTGGAAGGTGCACGCCTGCGCGAGCATCCCCCGAGCGAGCGAGCGCGCCGCGCTGCGATCGCCCTCGAGGCCGATCGCCGCGAAACCCCGCAGCGACACAGCCGTGGGCAGCGCCTGCACCACCGAGTGCGCGCGCACGAACCTGCGCAGCGACAGGGCGGCGACGGGTTCGAGATCCTCGACCGGCCCGGTGTCCGGAGGCACGAGTCGGGTCGCGAGTCGCTGCCCGCCGCGCCCCACCCTGAGGTGACCGAAGTCGGGATCGGTGCTGCGCCGCTCCCACATCCGGACGGTGCCGGCGAGGGTCCACAGCAGGGCCGGGTCGGGATGCGACCATTCGAGCGCCCGACGTTGTTCGTGCGCCGTCTCGGTGACCTCGCGCCGGAGCTGGTCGAGATAGCGCAGATAGTCCTTGCGGTCCTCGTTCGCCTCGGCGGTCTTCGTTCCCCCGCTGCGACCACCGTTGGCGAGCATGCCCACCAGGGACACGACCATCATGAGCGGGAAGATCATCGCCATGGGGCTGCGTGCGGCGCCGGTGGTGAACATCAGCGCGACCATCCCGATCATCGCCGCGACCATCACGAGCGGGAGCAGTCTGGTCACCAGATTGCCGGGCGTGGCCCGGGGAATGTCCGGTGGCGGTTGGACACTCACCTCGCCGCTGGGAGCGCGCGGTGCCTCCCGCCGTGCTCTGCGTACGAAACGCACGGTACTCACGTTCGTCACCCCCCGGAACGCCGTCGGCCGCCCCCTACGGCCCCACGGTCGTGGAAGACTAACCCATGGCTGCGACCTTCCGTGCTCCTGTTCGCCCCTCGGTCCCTCGACGGACAACTCGGGTACGACACCGGTCGGGACGATGTCGTATGGTCTGCGTCGTTCGGACTGCAGTGACGGGGGGAACCGAGGCCGATGACATCTGTGCGTGCGCGATCCGAGACCCCGGGGCAGGTGGGCGCCCCGGATCTGTGCCGGATCACCGTGCTCGCCCGCCACACCGAGGTCGATCTCGCACTGCCCCTCGACGTTCCGGTGGCGCTGCTGCTCCCGGGGATCGTGAATCTCGTCGCCGGCCACCGGCCCGACAACGACTTCGACGCGACACCCGAACGCACGGAACCCGACGGCTGGGCGCTCGCCCGGATCGGTCGGGCCCCGCTGTCCGGTGCGCTGAGTCTCGACGAGCACGGCGTCCGCGACGGGGAGATCCTCGTCCTGGAGGACGCCGGATCCCCCGCTCCTCCACCGTTGTTCGACGACGTCATGTACAGCGTCGCGGCCTCGGACCGGACCACGACGCCGTGGGGTGCGGGCCCGTCGGGTCTCATCGCGGCCGTCCTGGGTCCGGTCGCCCTCGCCGCGGGCTGCGTACCGTTGCTGTTCCTGCCCGACGGCGCGAGCCGTCTCGCCCTCGGAGCCGTGTGCGCCGCGCTGCCTCTCCTGGTGCTGCTCGCCGCAGGCATCCTCGCCCGGCTCCACGACGATCGACGGACCGCGACCGCGCTGCTGTGGTGCGCCTTCCCGCTCGCAGCGACGGCCGGGGCGCTGCTCGTTCCCGGCGAATCGCCGGCGCCGCGTCTCGTCCTCGCCGCGGCACTGACCGGTGCGGTCGCAGTGCTCGCCGTGCGTGCCACCCGCATCGGCCTCGCACCGTGCACGGCGGTCGCCGCGACCGCCGCGGGCGTCGTCGTGACGGCCACCCTCGCATCGACCACCGAACTCGAGGCGCGCGCCCTCGGAGCCGGAACGGTGGTGGTGGCGCTGCTGCTCGCCGGCACGGCACCACGCCTCGCGGCGATGCTCGCGAAACTCCCCATCCCCCCGGTCCCTGCTCCGGGCGCTCCGCTCGAACCGGAGACCCCCGAGAGCAGCGTGTCCGGGTTGCCGTCACAGGCGGAGCTCGAGCACCGTGCGAATCGGGCACGGAGCGCGCTCACCGGAATCGTCCACGCCGTCGTCCTACTCACGGCGGGCGGAGCGTGGTGCGCCGCGTTCCCGTTCGACGGAGACGTGTCCGTGCCCGCGGTAGCACTGGCCGTGGCGTCGGCCGTGGTCCTGGTCTTCCGAGGCCGCACCTACACCGCGACCGCGCAGGCGGCTCCCCTCGTGGCCGGTGGCGCGGTACTGCTGCTCGGGCTGCTCGTCGGTGCGGCAGCGAGCGGAGCGTTGCCGCCATGGGCGGTGTTCGCATCCGCTACGGGTCTCGCGTGTGCCGGTTTCCTCTTCGGTGTGGTCGCGCCGCGACGGACGTTCACCCCGGTACAACGCCGGATCGCCGAGATCGCGGAGTACGCGACCATCGCCACCGTCGTGCCGTTGGCCTGCTGGGTCGCCGGTGTGTACGCGGCGATCCGCGGACTGTGACGGTGCGGCTGTCACACCGGTTCGCGGTCCTGGCCCTCGCCGCCCTGATAGCGACCACTACTCCGGGTCTCGCGACCGCCGCGCCCCCGGTACCCGATCCGGCGCAACTGCCCGCCGGCGCGACGCCTGCGCCTCCCGAGGCCACCGAGATGCGGGTGCTGTGCGCAGAACTGCCGGATGCTCCCGACGGACCGCAGATCCCTCGGGCACAACGCATCCTCGACTTCGCGTCCGTGTGGCCGATCACCCGGGGAGCGGGGCAGGTGGTCGCCGTCATCGACACCGGGGTCCATCCGCATCCGCGGTTGCCGGCCCCGAGGCCGGGTGGCGACTACGTGTCCACGGGTGACGGCACCGAGGACTGCGACGCGCACGGCACCCTCGTCGCCGGCCTGATCGCGGCGCGGCCGACACCCGGATCAGGTTTCGCCGGTGGCGCACCCGACGTGGGGATCATCGCCATCCGCCAGTCGAGCGGCCATTTCTCCGACCGCTCCCGATCGGACGACGATGCCGCGCGCAACGCCTCCGGATACGGCGACGTACGGACCCTCGCGGCGGCCGTCCGGCAGGCGGTGGATCTCGGCGCCACCGTCGTCAACATCTCCGAGGTCGCCTGCCGGACGGTCGCCGAAGGCCTCGTCGACGGTCCGCTGGGAGCGGCAGTGCAGTACGCGACGGATGTACACGACGCGGTCGTCGTCGCGGCGGCCGGCAACACCGACACCTGCCGCGAAGGCAATCCGCGCTCGGCGGATCCGGCCGATCCCGGTGCGGATCCGTGGGATTCGGTCGTCACCCTGGCATCACCGGCCTGGTACGACGAGTACGTCCTCACCGTCGGCGCGGTCGAGGACGACGGCACACCGGCCGGGTACAGTCTGCCCGGGCCGTGGGTCGACGTCGCCGCTCCCGGGAGCGGGCTCGTCTCACTCAATCCCGGCACCGACGGTCTGGCCGACCTGATCCCCGGCCCCCAGGGCGGCAGACCGGTGTCCGGGACGAGTTTCGCGGCGCCGCTCGTCGCGGCGACGGTCGCGCTGGTGCGCTCGCGGTACCCGCAGTTGTCCGCCCGAGAGGTGATGACGCGCATCGAGAGCACCGCCCACTCCCCCGCGGAAGGATGGAATCCTCAGGTGGGCCACGGGGTCGTCGACCCGCTCGCCGCCGTCACCGCGCCGCTGCCGGCCGGGCGCGCGGAGCCGATGCCGGCGGTTGCCGTCGCCGAGCCGACTCCTCCCCCGGTACCGGATCACCGGCCGCGCACAATCGCACTGATCTCGGCTGCGGCCGTGATCGCCGCGACCGCCCTCGTTCTCGTCCTCACTGCACCGGCACGACGACTCGCCCGATCACGGACCTGAATCAGTTGCCCGCCCCGACGGGGACCGCCTCCGGGTCGGCGGCGACACCGTCGTGTGCGAGCAGCGCCTGTTCCCGGCCGAGCGCGGGTCCCGGAGCGAGCAACTGCAGGATGGGCCACGGGACCCGGGCGGGTGGATCCGTGAAGCCGAGTGCCGCAGCGGCGTCCGCATCGGTGATGCCGTACCGCACGCCGGTGTCGGCGACGTAGAACAACGAACCGAGACGGTCGGTGTCCGAGGTCAGCGAGGTGGTCTGCACGTATCTGCCGCGGCCCGGCGGGATGTGGATCGCGTCGACCTGCGGTCCGGCATCGTCCGCCTGGGCCGGGACCACCGGCACGGCGTCCTTGCCGGTGGGCAGGGCCGTCCCCGCGGACAACCGCAGAGTCGAGCGGTGCCGGTCGTTCTCGCCTGTGCCGGGCTGCCAGGTGGAGCACGCCACAGGCCTCTCCCCCGGATCGACGATGCGCGGGACGACCTCGGGAAAGGTGTCGACCGGCAGTTCGTGCACGACCGGCGCGGCTGCGAGGACGTCGGGTGGAATCACCGGAATCTCGGGTGCTCCTTGCGAATCCGAGAAGTGGATGAGATGTGCGGTGGCCCGCGAGACCTCCTGCACACCGTTCTCGAGCACTACGTGGAAACTCTGCCCGTCCGGTTCGGACACCGCGACGACCGACCCGACTCGCACACCCGGGATCGACATGCCCGGGACACCTCCGGCGCCGGTGATGTGGGGTGCCGCCAGCTTCGGCGATTCCGGCACGGCGGCGAGCAGTCCGGGACTCGCGGGGCGCGCACGGGAGACGTCGATGCCCAGCAGGCGCACGAGCGACCGGTCGTTCGGGTCGATTTCGGCGCGTCTGCCCTCGTAGAGCAAGTGGTATCTGCCGTCCGCGGCCACGAGGAGCGCTTCGTCGTCGGCGAGCGCCGAGCCTGCCCGGTGGTCGGGTGTGCCGGCGAGCACGGCGGTGGTCGAGGACTGCAGACCGTTCGGGTCGGCGACGTCGCACACCGTCCACGGCACCTCCTCTGCATCATGGACCAGGGAGGACGGCGCACCCGGGATCCCCACCAGCGGTCCGCGTGGTCGTGTCGTCAGTTCCTCGTCGGCTACGACCGCCGGTTCGGTGGGCGATCCGAGGATCAGCCGGGCCGACGCGAGATTCAGGACGGGATGGAAGGTCGTGCCGATCGCGACGTAGAGCGCACCGGAGTCGCGTCCGACGACGACGGAAGCATCACCGATCCGGTCCTGGGGGCGGAACAGGGCAAGGGCGGCACAGCCTCCCAGCACGACACACGCGACGACGACTCCGACGACGAACGCCCGGAACTGGGAACGCATGGGATCGTGGATCATTCGTACGTCGCCCCGCACCAACGCATGATCCATGCGTCGTGCCAGGAAACGGTATCCACTGACCTGCCATCGCGTGGTCGGTTGCGCTGCCATCGATCTCCCCCCGTACGGCACGCTCTCTGGCGCAACACAGTACAGTCCAGTCGGGCGTCCACCACAGGCGCTCCGCGCGGTCAGGGGGAAGGTCGGCACCGCGCCGGAATCATTGCCGGCCGTCGTTCGGGGGGATCGATGCAACGAACCGTCTTCGAGTCGGGGGATTCACGGGTCAGCACAGCGCCCACCGGTGCACGGGTCAGCACAGCGCCCACCGGTGCACGGGTCAGCACAGCGCCCACCGGTGCACGGATCAGCACAGCAGCAGGTGATGCGAGAAGCCGTGTCGCCGTGCGGCTCGTGGGTGCCCAGTGCGTCGCCGCCCTCGTATGGACGCTGGCGGTGGTGTCGGGGGCGTCCGTGTGGGTGGCCTGCGCGATCGCCGTGCCACCGGCCGCGCTGTGCCTCGTGCGGATCGGCGGACGCGGCACAGCCGAATGGATCGCGACCGTTCTGCGCCGACGCCCGGACGACGTCTCCGTCTCGGGTGTCCTCCGCGACTTCCACGTCGGGTCGGCAGTCCCGGTGGGGGTGCTATGGGACGGCCCGTACGCGACCGTGGTTCTCGAACCGTTCTCACCGGCCGGTGCGATCACCCGACTCGGGCGCGACAGCGAGGAGACGGGGCGAACGCTCCCCCTCGACGCGATCGCCGCCTGCCTGTACCGGCACGACGTCGTCCTGGACGGGATCGATGTCGTGGTGCAGGGGCGCCGGGTTCGCGACTCGACCCCCGCGGGGCAGGCCTACGCACAGTTGCTGGGCCCGCTTCCCGCCGCGGCCGAACGCACGGTGCGGGTGGTGCTCCGACTCGACGTCACGTCCTGCGCGGCCGCTGCCGCCCGTCGGGGCGGAGGCTCCGAGGGTGCCGCCCGGACCGTCGTCGCGGCGGCGCGGCGCGTGATCCGCGCGCTCGGCGACGCCGGGTACGGTGCGCGACTGCTCACCGCGAGCGAGATCGAACAGGCCGCGCTGCGCATCTCCCACGGGGTCCCGGCGGCGGAGTGGGCCCCGACGCGCCGGCACGTCGCCCTGGCCTCCGCCTTCGACTCGGGCGGCGCCTTCGACCCATGTCGGATCGACCGCCGCCACACGGCGGCGATCTGGTCGCATCCAACTTTGGCGTCGACACTGGTCCTCCGGTTGCGACCGGGTGATGACGGGTCGGTTCGGGTCGGGGCGCTGGCACGGTTCACCACGCGCGAGGCGGACGTCCCCTCGGTGGCCGGACTGTTCCCGGCGTACGGACGTCACGCCGAACTCCTCACAGCGGCATTGCCCCTCGGGGTTCCGCAACTGGAAGACCGGGTTCCCTTGCGCGAATCGCGTAGCGGGGAACTCGACGCCCTCGCTCTTCCGGCCGGTGGGTGTGGGCAGCTCATCGGATCGGACGACGCCGGTCGCGCCGTCACCGCGCGTCTCACCGGTCCCGGAGTCCGCTCGGTCCACATCGCGGGCGAGTTGTATCTCGCCCAGCAGGTGGTCTTCCGCGCCGTCGCGGTGGGGGCACGGGTCGTCGTCCACACCGACCGGTCCGGTGCGTGGCGCGGCCTGGTCGGATCCGCGGCCGGACCCGACCGGCTGCGTCTGGCGGGCGAGTACGCGGGCGACCACGATTTCGACACGGTCGTCTACGACGGCGTCCCGCCCACCTCGTCCATGCCGCACGCGACCGCGATCCACGTGCACATCCACCCGGACGGATGGCCGCGCGAGCGGCCCACGGTGTCGTTGCTCCAACCCGGAGCGGCCGGGGGCCGTGTGGTGCTCACGGTAGGCGGCGAACGCACGTCTCTCACCCTCGTGACGATCGCGGCGGAGAGCACCCATCTCGGCCGGTCGCGCATGCCGGATCCGGCGCCTCAGCCGGGATAGCGGTCGAGGGCGGTTCCGGCGCGGACGGTGCGGGCCCACCAGGCGATCTGGTCGAGCATGCGTTCCGCGCCGTCGATCGCGGCCTCGTCCGTGGTGGTGCCGTCGGCCGCGAAGGCGTGCTTGACGCGGTGGAAGCTCACCGACTGCCGCACCGGCACCATGTGGACCTCGACGACGACCTGCCGCAACTGCTCGACCGCGCGCAATCCGCCGGACAGGCCACCGTAGGAGACGAATCCGACCGGCTTGGTGCGCCATTCGTGCTTGACGGTGTCGATGGCCGTCTTCAGCGCGGCGGGATAGCCGTGGTTGTACTCGGAGGTCACCACCACGAAGGCGTCCGCAGCACCGATGCGACCGGTGAAGGCGTCGGCGTCGGGACCGCCCGAGAGGTCGTGCGGGAGCGGAGTCTCGGCGAGATCGAGAACGCCGACGTCGAACTCGGGCCGACGCCGTGCGGTGGCCGCGAACCAGTCTGCGACGACCGGCGCGATGCGACCGGCGCGGACACTCGCGACGACGACCTCGAGGCGGATCGGATCGTTCGGTGCAGCCGTGGTCATAGGGTCGATCGTAGGTGCGGTGCGGTCGAGAGCCCGTGCGCGAGCAGTGCGGCGAGTTCCCGGTAGGCACGTGCGTCCTCGAGACCGGTCGCCTCGGCCACCTGTCGTTGCTGGATGCGGACCATGACCGAGGCGACGACGTCGGCGACGAAGGCCGCGTGGACGTCGCGCAGTTCGCCGGCCGCAACTCCCTCGGAGATGAGCTGGCGGACGCGGTCGGCGGCGAACCGGGTGTTGCGTTCGTAGACCTCGCGCGCGACCGGCGTGTGGGCGATGTCCTCCATGAACCGCGTGGAGGCGGGTTCGAGTTCGCGCCCCACGGCCTCGAGATAGGTGCCGATGCGAGCCTGGGCGTCCGCGGCCCGCGCGACGTCGGCCTCCACCCGGTCGGCGGCACCCTTGAAGAAGTGGACGGTCGCCGCGTAGACGAGCCGGTCCTTGTTCTCCGCGAGTGCGTAGAGCGTCGATTTCGAGCAGCGCAGACGCGCGGCGATGTCGTCGAGGGTCAGGTGCGCGAAGCCTTCTGCCAGGAACAACGCGACCAGATCGTCGAACAGTTGCGCCTGCCGGGCGGTGGGCCGCCGGCTACCGACTCTTGCCATACCGAGAACAGTACTGCAGTATCGTCCTCAGTACTATTTTTGGTCCCCAGTCTTCCAGGAGGAACCACCGTGCCCGTCGAGCGTCTGCTTCCCACCCGCGAGGCCTACGACCTGATCGACCTCACCCGCGACGTCGCCGACAAGGTGCTCGCCCCGCGCGTCGACGAGCACGAGCGCAAGGAGACCTTCCCCGAGGGCGTCTTCCCCGCACTCGGCGCCGCAGGGCTGCTGAGCCTGCCGTACCCCGAGGAGTTCGGCGGCGGCGACCAACCCTACGAGGTCTACCTGCAGGTCCTCGAGGAACTCGGCGCCCGCTGGGCTGCCGTGGCGGTTGCGGTGAGCGTGCACGGACTGTCGTGCTTCGCGCTCGCCACCCACGGCACCGACGAGCAGAAGAACAAGTGGCTCCCGGAGATGCTGGGCGGCAACACCATCGGCGCGTACAGCCTCTCCGAGCCGCAGGCCGGATCCGACGCCGCGGCCCTCGCGTGCCGTGCGAAGCCCGTCGACGGCGGCTACCGCATCACCGGCTCGAAGGCGTGGATCACCAACGGCGGCAAGGCCGACTTCTACACCCTGTTCGCCCGCACAGCCGACACCGGCAGCAAGGGCATCTCGTGCTTCCTCGTGCCCGCCGGCACCGAGGGCCTGTCCTTCGGCAAGCCCGAGGAGAAGATGGGCCTGCACGCCATCCCCACCACCTCCGCCCACTACGACGACGCCTTCGTCCCGGCCGAGCGCCGGATCGGCGCCGAGGGACAGGGACTGCCGATCGCGTTCAGCGCACTGGATTCCGGACGCCTGGGGATCGCCGCCGTCGCGACGGGTCTGGCCCAGGCCGCCCTCGACGAGGCGACGGCCTACGCCAAGGAACGGCAGGCCTTCGGCAAGCGCATCATCGACCACCAGGGCCTCGGCTTCGTTCTCGCCGACATGGCCGCCGCCGTCGACTCGGCCCGCGCCACCTATCTCGACGCTGCCCGGCGCAAGGACGCCGGCCTGCCCTACTCGCGGCAGGCGTCGGTGGCCAAGCTCGTCGCGACGGATGCCGCCATGAAGGTCACGACCGACGCTGTGCAGGTCCTCGGTGGATACGGCTACACCCGCGACTTCCCGGTCGAGCGCTTCATGCGCGACGCGAAGATCACGCAGATCTTCGAGGGCACCAATCAGATTCAGCGACTCGTGATCGCGCGGTCCCTCGCGGGGTGAACGATCACAAGCCGGAAGCGACAGGGGTTTTCGCGGCGAAAGATCGCTAGAGTGCCTTCATGCCGGACGCCCTGGAGCGGCTCACTCCACAGCAACGCCACCTGCTGACGCAGCGGTTCGGCCGCATCGTCGTGGTCTCCGACATGAGTTGGGGACTGGTGTCGACCACTGTCCTCGAGGTCGACACCGACGACGGGCTGCTGGTCGTGAAGGCGGGCGGAACTCCGGATCGGCACATCGGCCGCGAGATCAGCGCGCACGAGCGGTGGACCGCTCCGTGGGTACGGTGCGGTCGGGCCGCCCGCATGGTGTTCGCAGACCGCGCGACGAAACTCGTCGTGACGGAATACCTTCCGGGGCGGCTCGTCCTGGGCACCGCCGCGTCGTCCCGTCTCGACGTCTACGAACAGGCCGGCGCGCTGCTCGCCCAGTTCCATCGCCAGGAGCATGTGGTGGACGAGGGGTACGAGCGATCGGCGAACACGAAGACGCTGCGGTGGCTCGCGGCGCCGCACCGTATCGGTCCCGACGTCGCCGGCCGATTGCGCTCGATGGTCGAGGGATGGCCGACACCGACGGCCACCCTGGTGCCCACCCACGGCGACTGGCAGAGCCGCAACTGGCTCGCCGACGACATCGGTGTGGTGAAGGTGATCGACTTCGGGCGTGCCGCGATGCGCCCGGCGGGTGAGGACTTCGAGCGGCTCGCGGTACGCGAGTTCCTCCGGGTCCCCGGTGCCGAGCAGGCCTTCCTGCGTGGCTACGGCGAGGATCCCCGTGAGGAGGACGCCTGGTTCCGCCGACGTGTCCGCGCGGCGGTCGCGGTCGCGGTGTGGGCCTTCCATGTGGGCGACGACTGCTACGAGGCCGAGGGCCACCGCATGATCGCCGAGGCGCTCGGCCGCTTCCCTGTTCGCTCGATGCGCTCATCAGCAACGTCCTCGAGTTCCTGGACTGGCTGATCCGACGAGCATGTGAGAACGCCCGAGGGGGTGAGGTCGCGGACCTCACCCCCCCCGGGTGTCTTTTCGAGCGCAGCGCTCTCGGCTCAGGCGCCGATGGCCTCGCCGAGCACGGGCCACGACTCGTACAGGGCCTCCTGCCAGTAGCCCCAGGTGTGGGTACCGTCGGGCCGGACCGAGTAGGTCGCCTCGACCCCGGCTGCGTCCAGCGCACCGCGCAGTCGCGTCGTGCAATCGTTCACGCCGGCCTCGATGAGCCCGAGCAGAGCCACATCGGGAAGGACGGCGACACCGTCCTGCTCCCATGCCTTCAATTCGTACGGACCCGGGACACCGCTGCTCGTGGAGACGTACACGGCCTTGCCGCGCAGCTTCTCGGCGTTGAGCACGACGTCCTGTTCCGTCCAGTGCTCACCGGCGACCGGTCCCCACATGTTCTCGACCTCGCCCCCGCCGAACGCGACGACGATCTCCGCATAGCGCGAACCGATCTCCGAGGCGGTCTCGGCGCATCCGCTGTACGAACCCACCGCCTGGTAGAGATCGGGCGCCTGCTGGGCGAGCGCCAGCGCCGACGTCGCCGACATCGACACACCGGCGATCGCGTTGCGGCCGCTCGCGCCGAGCGTCTCGTCGACCACCGACGGGATCTCCTCGGTGAGGAAGGTCGTCCACTTGTTGCGTCCGAGAACGGGATCGTCCTCGAGCCAGTCGGTGTAGTAGCTGAACGCGCCACCGACCGGAGTGACGACGTTGACGTTCTTGTCGCCGAAGAACTCCACGATGTCGGTCTGCTCGCGCCAGGTCGCCCGGTCCAGTCCCCCGCCGGCACCGTTGAGCAGGTAGAAGACCGGTCGCGGCGCGCTCGTGTCGGCCGGTCGCAGCACCTGCAGCTCGATGGTGCGTTCCATCGACGGCGAGTACACGAACAGCGACCAATCGCGGTCGGTGTGCTTCTCGATGCGTTCGACGGTCGCGCTCTGCGACCGGGTCTCGCCGGTCGCGGCGGCCGGGAGATCCTCGGCGTGGGCGACCGCGGCACCGGACAGGACCAGCGACGAGACGGCGAGCGCCCCGATCGTCCCCATCAACGCAAACCGTCGTGCGCGCACATTCGTTCCCTTCATCCGCAACAGCCGGGCGTGATGGGCCCGCGCATCTCCCGCGTCGCAGCGTTGCGCGCGGCGAGTTCCTCGTCAGCAGGGTAGTCGACGCGAACCAGTGACAGGCCGTGGGCCGGTGCCACCGCGACGGACGCCGCACGTTCGCGTTCGTCGAGCAGGGCCGTCATCCACTCGACGCTGCGACGCCCCTCCCCCACGGCCAGGGCCGCGCCGACGAGGCTGCGCACCATCGACCAGCAGAAGGCGTCGGCGCTGACATGGGCGGTGAGGATGTCACCTTCGCGGGTCCAGTCGTATCGCTGCAGTTCACGTACGGTCGTCGCACCCTCCCGCCGCTTGCAGAAGGCGGCGAAGTCGTGCAGGCCGAGCAGCGACTGCGACGCGCGTTGCATCGCATCGAGATCGACGGCCTTCGGCCACGCGACGGTGTCGCGGGCACGCAGCGGCTCGGCGCCGTACACCGCTGTGGTGAGGCGGTATTCGTAGTGGCGCCGGATCGCCGAGAAACGCGCGTCGAAATGTTCGGGGGCGACGGAGATCCCGGTGACCCGCACGTCGCGGGGCAGGAACCGTGCGAGACGGCGGACCCAGCGCGACGGATCGTCGGGCAGCACCGCGGTGGGGACGTCGACGTGGGCGACCTGCCCGGAAGCGTGCACGCCGGCGTCGGTGCGACCGGCGACGGTGAGCAGCACGGGGGTGCGGACGATCGCGGAGAGCTTTTCCTCGATCTCCCCGCACACCGTGCGACGTCCGGGCTGCCGTGCCCAGCCGGAGAAGTCGGTGCCGTCGTACGCGATGTCGAGTCGCAGACGGGTTGTCTCGTGAGAAGCCACGAGCCCGCCGCCCTCGGAAGGGTCGGCGGGCTCGTGAGCTTCAGCAGATGCCGAAACCAAGTGGATTAGTCCTTCTTGGCCTCGTCCGCCTCGGGTGCGTCGGCAGCCGTGGCGTTGGTGTCCTCGACACCCTCGACGACGGCGTCGGCGTTCGCGACCTCGGCGTCGGTGGCCTCGGCCTCGACGGCCTGGACCGCGTTGTCCTCGGCGGGTGCCTGCGAGGCGGCGACGCGGCGAGCGCGGTCGGCCTCGGAGGTGACGGTCTTCTCGCGCACCAGCTCGATGATGGCCATGGGGGCGTTGTCGCCCTTGCGCGGCATCGTCTTGATGATGCGGGTGTAACCGCCGTTGCGGTCCTCGAAGGAGGGACCGATCTCCGCGAACAGCGAGTGGACGACGTCCTTGTTGCGGATGACCTTCAGCACCTCACGACGCGAGGCCAGCGTGCCGGCCTTGGCGTGCGTGACGAGCTTCTCGGCGTACGGGCGCAGGGCCTTGGCCTTGGCCTCGGTGGTGGTGATGCGGCCGTGCTCGAAGAGCGCGGTGGCCAGGTTGGCCATGAGCGCCTTCTGATGCGAGGCCGATCCGCCGAAGCGGGCGCCCTTCTTGGGCTTGGGCATGATTTTCTCCTAGTAACGGACCGTGAGCTGCTACAGCTGCTCGGTCTCGGCGTAGTCCTCGTTGCCGTCGTTGTCACCGAAGGAGCCGGCCTCGGTATCGCTCCAGGTACCGGTCGCGGCGTCGTAGCCGGCGACGGTGCTGGGGTCGAACGATGCCGGGCTGTCCTTGAGGGACAGGCCGAGCGAGTGCAGCTTGACCTTGACCTCGTCGATGGACTTCTGGCCGAAGTTGCGGATGTCGAGCAGGTCGGATTCCGTCCGTGCCACGAGCTCGCCGACGGTGTGGACACCTTCGCGCTTGAGGCAGTTGTAGGACCGGACCGTGAGGTCGAGGTCCTCGATCGGAAGTCCGAAGGAGGCGATGTGGTCGGCCTCGGCGGGCGAGGGACCGATCTCGATGCCTTCTGCTTCGACGTTCAGCTCACGAGCCAGACCGAAGAGCTCCACGAGGGTCTTGCCCGCCGAGGCGAGCGCGTCCCGCGCGCTGATCGAGTTCTTGGTCTCCACGTCGAGAATGAGCCGATCGAAGTCGGTGCGCTGCTCGACGCGGGTCGCTTCCACCTTGTACGTCACCTTGAGCACCGGCGAGTAGATCGAGTCGACCGGGATACGGCCGATCTCGGCGCCGGACGCCTTGTTCTGCACGGCAGGAACGTAGCCGCGACCGCGCTCGACGACGAGCTCGATCTCCAGCTTGCCCTTGTCGTTCAGGGTGGCGATGTGCAGATCCGGGTTGTGGATGGTGACACCGGCCGGGGGCACGATGTCGCCGGCCGTGACGGTGCCCGGCCCCTGCTTGCGGACATACATGGTGACCGGCTCGTCCTCTTCGGAGCTCACCACGAGACCCTTGAGGTTCAGGATGATGTCGGTGACATCCTCCTTCACCCCGGGAACGGTGGTGAACTCGTGGAGAACGCCGTCGATGCGGATGCTGGTGACAGCGGCGCCCGGGATCGACGAGAGCAGGGTGCGACGAAGCGAGTTGCCGAGGGTGTACCCGAAGCCAGGCTCGAGCGGCTCGATGACGAACTTCGAGCGGTTTTCAGCGATGACCTCTTCGGTCAGTGCGGGTCGCTGAGAGATGAGCATCTGTTGCCTCCTTGTGGGCGTCCGCCATATGACGCCCTAGTGGAATGGAGCGGTGTCCTCCCGCCCGGACGGACCGGAGGACACCACGACACCGAGGTGTCTTACTTCGAGTAGTACTCGACGATCAGCTGTTCCTGCAGCGGGATGTCGATCTGCGCGCGCTCGGGGAGCTGGTGGACCAGCACTCGCAGACGCGGGCCGACGACCTGCAGCCAACCCGGAACCGGGCGCTCGCCCTGGGTCTCGCGGGCGACCTGGAAGGGCAGCGTGCTCAGCGACTTCTCGCGGACATCGATGATGTCGTACTGCGAGACGCGGTAGCTGGGGATGTCGACCTTCTTGCCGTTGACCAGGAAGTGGCCGTGGCTCACCAGCTGGCGGGCCTGACGACGCGTGCGGGCGAGGCCGGCACGGTAGACGACGTTGTCCAGGCGCGACTCGAGGATGACCAGCAGAACCTCACCGGTCTTGCCGGGGCGGCTTGCGGCCTCTTCGTAGTAGCGACGGAACTGCTTCTCCATGACGCCGTACGAGAAGCGGGCCTTCTGCTTCTCCTGCAGCTGGAGCAGGTACTCGCTCTCCTTGATCCGCGCGCGGCCGTGCTGGCCGGGCGGGTAGGGGCGACGCTCGAAGGCCTGATCGCCTCCGACCAGGTCGACACGGAGACGACGCGACTTACGGGTAACGGGACCGGTATAACGAGCCATTTTTCTTTACCTTCCTTTCCCGTTAGACGCGACGCCGCTTGGGCGGACGGCAACCGTTGTGGGGCTGCGGGGTGACATCGGAGATGGTGCCGACCTCGAGGCCTGCGGCCTGGAGGGAACGGATCGCCGTCTCGCGGCCCGAGCCCGGGCCCTTGACGAAGACGTCGACCTTCTTGACACCGTGTTCCTGCGCCTTGCGGGCGGCGTTCTCGGCGGCGAGCTGTGCGGCGAACGGGGTCGACTTGCGCGAACCCTTGAAGCCGACGTGGCCGGAGGACGCCCAGGAGATCACGTTGCCCTGCGGGTCCGTGATGGACACGATGGTGTTGTTGAACGTGCTCTTGATGTGAGCGGCACCGTGCGGAACGTTCTTCTTGTCCCTGCGCCGTGCCTTCTGGGTCTTCTTCGGACCGGTGCTGCGTGACTTGGGAGGCATTACTTCTTCTTTCCTGCGACGGTGCGCTTCGGACCCTTGCGGGTGCGGGCGTTGGTCTTGGTGCGCTGTCCACGCACGGGCAGACCACGACGGTGTCGCAGGCCCTGGTAGCAGCCGATCTCGATCTTGCGGCGGATGTCCGCCTGAACCTCGCGACGGAGGTCACCCTCGACCTTGTAGCTCTCCTCGATGTACTCGCGGAGCTTGGCGAGGTCCTCGTCCGTCAGATCCTTGCTGCGCAGGTCCGGGTTGACACCCGTGGCCTCGAGGATCTCCTGGGAGCGGGTACGGCCGATGCCGTAGATGTACGTGAGTGCGATCTCCATCCGCTTTTCGCGGGGAAGATCGACACCTGCGAGACGTGCCATGTGGCATTCCTATTCGGTGTGCGGAGGTCTGCTCCCAGCCCGTCCCCTGCGTCGAAGAACTGTGTGATTCAAAAACACAGTGGGGCCCCGGCCTCCGTACCGGGGGTTGATCGCGCAGCTCCTCGACGGATCGAGGATCGTAACCACGCGACTGGTGCTGGAAGGTCTTCGTGCTTGTTGCCAAGCAGATCTTCGAGACGAAGGTGGATCTAGCCCTGACGCTGCTTGTGACGCAGGTTCTCGCAGATCACCATGACCCGACCGTTACGGCGGATCACCTTGCACTTCTCGCAGATCTTCTTGACGCTAGGCTGAACCTTCACGTAAGTCCGATCTCCTGTATGTGCGCCGCCGGACACGGCAGAGCCGGCCCGGCGACATGATTCTCCCCGACCGTGTGGCCGGGGAAGCTTCGTTACTTGTAGCGGTAGACGATGCGTCCACGCGTGAGGTCGTAGGGAGAAAGCTCCACGACAACGCGGTCCTCGGGAAGGATACGAATGTAGTGCTGACGCATCTTTCCGCTGATGTGGGCGAGAACCTTGTGCCCGTTCTCCAGCTCGATGCGGAACATCGCATTGGGCAGCGGTTCGATTACCCGGCCCTCGACCTCGATTGCCCCGTCTTTCTTAGCCATATCCTCCGCGATCCGTTGTTCGGCGTTGTGGTTGCATCGGCATCCGTTACCGTGACGCTCGGCAACTCCGGGACCGGACACGAACCGAGATTCGAAGGAATTCGACACGGGACCGATCGGAGCGCAGCGCGCACCACCGATCAATGGTACGGGAAGTTGACCGTCCAGGACAAATGAGCTCCGGCACACTCGTGCCCACGACCAGGAGGAGGACCGCACGTGCGGGCGTTGATCCAGCGGGTGACCACGGCGGCGGTGGCGGTCGACGGAGCCGAGGTGGCTCGCATCACGCCGGCCGAAGACGGTCACGGTCTGCTCGTGCTGGTCGGCGTCACGCACGACGACGACGAGACCAAGGCCGCGACGCTCGCCCGGAAGGTGTGGACGATGCGCATCCTCGAGGACGAGCGATCCGCCTCCGACGTCGACGCCCCGATCCTGGTGGTCAGCCAGTTCACGCTCATGGCCGACACGAGGAAGAGCAGGCGTCCGTCGTGGTCGGCCGCCGCTCCCCGCCCGATCGCCGAACCTCTCGTCGATGCGTTCGCGAACGCTCTACGAGATCTCGGCGCGACGGTGGAGACCGGGAAGTTCGGGGCCCACATGGAGGTGAGCCTCGTCAACGACGGACCGGTCACGCTCCTCGTCGACGTATGACGCCGCGGAGTACGACCGCTCGCGTCACTCCGGCCGGACGGTGAGGATACGGGGGCCGTCCTCGGTGACCGCTACCGTGTGCTCCCAGTGCGCGGCCCGGCTGCCGTCGACGGTCACCACCGTCCACTCGTCGTCGAGGACCTCGGTCTCGTAGGTACCGAGGGTGAGCATCGGCTCGACGGCGAGCACCGATCCGACGACGAGCTTCGGGCCCTTGCCCGGCTTGCCTTCGTTGGGGAGGAACGGATCCATGTGCATCTCGCGCCCGATACCGTGACCGCCGTAGCCGTCGACGATGCCGTACAAGCGGCCGTGCACCTTCTCGGCGGCATGCGTGCCTTGCTCGATCGCATGCGAGACGTCGGTCAGGCGGTTGCCCGGGAGCATCGCCGCGATACCGGCCTCGAGCGACAGACGGGTGGCCTCGCTCAGGTCGATGTCGGCCTGCGACAGCTCCCCGATCCCGAAGGTCCATGCCGAGTCGCCGTGCCAGCCGTCGAGGATCGCGCCGCAGTCGATCGACACGAGGTCGCCCTCGGCGAGCACCACCGACACCGACGGGATGCCGTGGACGACGACCTCGTTGACCGACGAACAGATCGAACCGGTGAAGCCGTGGTAGCCCAGGAAGGACGGAACGGCCCCCGCATCGCGGATGACCGATTCCGCCACCTGGTCGAGTTCCAGGGTGCTCACGCCCGGCTTGGCGGCCTCGCGCACTGCGACGAGTGCGGCACCGACCACGGCTCCCGCCGCCGCCATCGCGTCGAGTTCACCCGAGGTGCGGAACGGAACCACTGAGCGCTTGCGCCCGAAACCCATGTCGAACTACCCGTCTACTTTCCGAGTGCGGACAGAGCCCGCGAATTGATCTCCTCGACCTCACCGATCGCGTCGACCGTGATGATCGAGTCGGCGTAGTAGTCGAGCAGCGGGGCCGTCTCCTCACGGTAGACCCGGAGACGGTTGCGGATCACGTCTTCGGTGTCGTCGGCGCGACCGCGGGCGAGCATGCGCTCGACCACGACGTCCTCGTCGATGACGAAGGACAGCACGCCGTCGAGCTCGACACCGAGATCCTTCAGGATGTTCTCGAGTTCCTTGGCCTGCTCCACGCTGCGCGGGAAGCCGTCGAGGAGGAAGCCGTTGGCGGCGTCGGGCTCGGCCAGACGCTCACGCACCATGTTGTTGGTGATCTCGGCGGGAACGAGCTCCCCCGCGTCGATGTACTTCTTGGCCTCGACGCCGAGCGGGGTGCCCTGCCCGATGTTCGCGCGGAAAAGATCGCCCGTCGAGATGGCGGGGACGCCGAGCTTCTCGGACAGAATCGCGGCCTGTGTGCCCTTGCCGGCACCGGGAGGACCGAGCAGTACAAGTCTCACTTGAGGAACCCTTCGTAGTTGCGCTGCATCAGTTGACTTTCGATCTGCTTGACAGTGTCCAGCGCGACACTGACGAGAATGAGAACCGCGGCGCCACCGAAGATGCTCGAGGCCGTCTGGCTGCCGGACAGGAAGAAGTTCGGCAGCGTCGCGATGAGACCGAGGTAGATCGAGCCCGGAACCGTGATGCGGTTGAGCACGAAACTGAGATATTCGGCGGTCGGGCGACCGGGGCGGATGCCCGGGATGAAGCCGCCGTATTTCTTCATCTCGTCGGCCCGCTCCTCCGGATTGAAGGTGATGGCGACGTAGAAGAAGACGAAGAACACGATCAGGGCGAAGTAGATCGCGATGTAGACCGGGTTGTTCGGATTGACCAGGTACTCGTTGATGATCCGCTGCCACCAACTCGGATCCGGGTTCGTCGTGGCACCGGTGAGCTGCGCGACGAGATTGGGCAGGTACAGCAGCGACGACGCGAAGATGACGGGGATGATGCCCGCCTGGTTGACCTTCAGCGGCAGGTAGGTCGACGAACCGCCGTACATACGACGGCCGACCATGCGCTTGGCGTACTGCACCGGGATCCGGCGCTGACCCTGCTCGATGAACACGACACCCGTGATGAGGGCCAGGGCCACGACGCAGACGATCGCGAAGACGAGGCCGCCGCGGGATTCGAGGATCATGCGACCCTCGCTCGGCAGCGCGGCCGCGATACCGGCGAAGATCAGCAGCGACATGCCGTTGCCGACACCGCGTTCGGTGATGAGCTCACCGAACCACATGACGACGGCGGCACCGGCGGTCATCACCAGCACGATGACGACCATCCCGAAGATGCTGTCGTCGGCGAGGATCGGCTCCGAGCAGCCCTGCAGCAGCTGCCCTCGGGCGGCGAGCGCGACGATGCCGGTGGCCTGCAGGACGGCGAGCGCGACGGCGAGATAACGCGTGTACTGCGTCATCTTGGCCTGGCCGGACTGGCCCTCCTTGCGCAGTTCCTCGAAGCGTGGAATGACCACGGTGAGCAGCTGGACGATGATGCTCGCGGTGATGAACGGCATGATGCCGATCGCGAAGACCGACAACTGCAGTAGCGCGCCGCCGGAGAACAGATTGATCAGCGAGTAGATGCCGGCCTGCTCGCTGCCGGCGAGCTGATCGACACAGGCCTGGACGTTGCCGTAGTCGACGCCCGGGGACGGCACGGTAGCACCGAGGCGGTACAGCGCCACGAGCCCGAGGGCGATGAGAATCTTCCGCCTCAGGTCCGGTGTCCTGAGGGCCGAGACGAAGGCGGAAAGCAAAGATCCTCCTGGCGGGCCGATCGGGGACGACGGATCGAGAGGGATCCGTCGGACGGTAGACAACTCTGAAACTCTAACAGTGGGCCCCGATGAGAGGCGTAGCCCGGTAGCCTATGTCACCGCTGCGAACGCAGCTTGGGACACCGGTGCGAACGCGCGAACGGCCGCGGTGCAGGTATCTGCACCGCGGCCGTTCGACAGCCGTGACTCACACGCGAAAGTACAGGTCAGGCCTGGACGGTCGCGCTGCCACCGGCTGCAGCGATCTTCTCCTGAGCGGAGGCCGAGAACTTGTCGGCGGTGACCTGCACGGCCACCGTCAGCTCGCCTTCGCCGAGGACCTTGACGAGCTGGTTCTTGCGAACCAGACCCTTCGCCACGAGGTCCGCGACACCGATCTGTCCACCCTCGGGGAACACGCGAGCGATGTCCCCGACGTTGACGATCTGGTACTCGGTACGGAATGCGTTCTTGAAGCCCTTGAGCTTCGGCAGACGCATGTGGATGGGCATCTGGCCACCCTCGAAGGCCGGCGACACGTTCTTGCGTGCCTTCGTGCCCTTCGTACCGCGGCCGGCGGTCTTGCCCTTCGAACCCTCACCGCGTCCGACGCGGGTCTTGTCCGTCTTCGCACCCGGAGCCGGGCGCAGGTGATGCAGCTTGATGGTCATTCTCAGACCTCCTCAACGGTGACGAGGTGACGCACCACGTTGATGAGGCCACGATTCTGCGCATTGTCCTCGCGGACGACGGACTGGCGGATCTTCCGCAGACCGAGGGTCCGGAGGCTGTCGCGCTGATTCGACTTGGCCCCGATGGTGCTCTTGATCTGGGTGATCTTCAGCTCTGCCATTACTTCACGCTCCCAGCAGCCTGTGCACGTGCGCGCAGCATGCCGGCGGGGGCAACTTCCTCGAGGGTGAGGCCACGGCGAGCCGCGACTTCCTCGGGACGCTGCAGACCCTTGAGGGCCGCAACCGTCGCGTGCACCACATTGATGGCGTTGTCGGAGCCGAGCGACTTCGACAGGATGTCGTGGACACCCGCACACTCCAACACCGCGCGCACAGCGCCACCGGCGATGACACCGGTACCGGGGGAAGCCGGACGCAGCAGGACGACACCGGCTGCAGCCTCTCCCTGGACGGGGTGGGTGATGGTTCCGCCGATGAGCGGGACGCGGAAGAAGTTCTTGCGAGCTTCCTCGACACCCTTCTGGATGGCCGCGGGAACTTCCTTGGCCTTGCCGTAGCCGACGCCGACCAGGCCGTTGCCGTCGCCCACGATCACCAGAGCGGTGAAGCTGAAGCGACGACCGCCCTTGACGACCTTCGACACACGGTTGATCGAGACGACACGCTCGATGTAGTTCGACTTCTCGGCAGCGTTGCCGCCGCGCGAGTCGCGGTCGCGGCGGTCGCGACCGCCACGGTTGTCACCGCTGTTGGGGTTCTGTCCGGCGGGGCCGTTGCCGCCGTCACGCCGCTGACGTCCCGGCATCAGGCGTTCCTTCCGTTCGAGAAAATGGTCATCAGAACTTCAACCCGCTTTCGCGAGCCGCGTCCGCGAGGGCCGCGATGCGTCCGCTGTAGGTGTGGCCACCGCGGTCGAAGACCACGGCTTCCACGCCGGCAGCCTTCGCGCGCTCGGCGATCAACTGACCGACCTTCGCGCCGCGAGCCTTCTTGTCGCCCTCGAGAGCGCGCACATCGGGTTCGATGGACGACGCTGCGGCGAGAGTGGTGCCCGTCAGGTCGTCGACCAGCTGCACGTGCAGGTGGCGCGAGGACCGGTTGACGACGAGGCGGGGACGCTCGGCGGTGCCGGAGATCTTCTTGCGGAGGCGGAAGTGACGACGCGTCTTCGAAAGGCGACGCGTGGTGGAGGCGTCCTTGCCGCGCGGGATGCGCTTGGCCTTCTGGTTCTCGGTCTGGCTCATGATCACTTACCCGTCTTTCCGACCTTGCGACGGACCTGTTCACCCTCGTAGCGGATGCCCTTGCCCTTGTAGGGGTCGGACTTGCGCAGCCGGCGGATGTTGGCCGCGATCTGGCCGACCTTCTGCTTGTCGATGCCCGAGATCGAGAAGCGCGTGGGGTTCTCGACGGCGAACGTGATGCCCTCGGGCGCCTCGATCAGCACGGGGTGGCTGTAGCCGAGCGAGAACTCGAGGTCCTTGCCCTTGAGGGCCACGCGGTAGCCGACGCCGTGGATCTCCATCTTGGTGGTGTAACCCTCGGTGACACCGACGATGAGGTTCTGCACGAGCGTCCGCGACAGGCCGTGCAGCGCGCGGCTGCGACGCTCGTCGTTCGGGCGCGTGACGTTGATTGCCCCGTCCTCACCCTTGGCGACGGCGATCGGCTCGGCGATCGTCAGGGACAGGTTGCCCTTGGGGCCCTTGACTGCAACATCCTGGCCGTCGATGGTGATCTCGACGCCCGAAGGAACTGCAACGGGGAGTTTTCCGATTCGCGACATTGTGGTGGCCTCCCTTTACCAGACGTAGGCGAGGACTTCCCCGCCCACTCCCTGCTTGGCCGCCTGGCGATCGGTGAGCAGGCCGGAGGACGTGGAGATGATCGCCACGCCGAGGCCGCCCAGGACCTTGGGCAGGTTGGTGGATTTCGCGTACACGCGCAGGCCGGGCTTCGACACGCGGCGCACGCCGGCAAGGCTGCGCTCACGGGAAGGTCCGTACTTGAGGTCGACGATGAGGGTCTTGCCCACCTCGGCGTCCTCGGTGCGGTAGTCGGAGATGTAGCCCTCGCGCTTGAGGATCTCGGCGATGTTCACCTTGATCTTCGAGGACGGGAGCTTGACCTCGTCGTGGTACGCCGTGTTGGCGTTACGCAGACGCGTCAAGAAGTCTGCGATGGGGTCGGTCATGGTCATGGCTGACCTGTTCACCTTTCTCGATGCGGTTCCCATGCAACGCCGGAACATGCCGGCCGTGGGCCTACATCGAAACTCGGTTTCGATAGCGGATTCGTCGACGGATCGGCGACGAACCCATGACAGCGTGACAGTGGGCGGAGAACTTCTCGGTCCTCCGCCCACCGCTCACGTCACCAGGAGCTCTTGTGAACTCCCGGAAGTTCTCCGCGGTGTGCCATCTCGCGAAGGCAGATGCGGCAGAGTCCGAACTTGCGGAAGACCGAGTGCGGGCGCCCGCAGCGCTGGCAGCGGGTGTAGGCGCGCACCGCGAACTTCGGCTTCTTGTTGGCCTTGTTGACCAGTGCCTTCTTAGCCATGGGCTCAGTTCTCCTTGAACGGGAAGCCGAGGTGCTTGAGCAGGGCACGGCCTTCTTCGTTGTTGGTAGCGGTGGTCACGACAGTGATGTCCATGCCGCGCGGGCGATCGATCTTGTCCACGTCGATCTCGTGGAACATCGACTGCTCGTTCAGGCCGAACGTGTAGTTGCCGTTGCCGTCGAACTGGTTGCCGTTGAGGCCGCGGAAGTCCCGGATACGGGGAAGCGCGATGGACACGAGACGGTCCAGGAACTCCCACATGCGGTCGCCGCGCAGCGTGACGCGCGCACCGATCGGCATGCCCTCGCGCAGCTTGAACTGTGCGATGGACTTGCGGGCCTTACGGATCTCCGGCTTCTGACCGGTGATGAGCGCGAGGTCGTTGACGGCTCCGTTGATGAGCTTCGCGTCGCGGGCGGCGTCGCCGACACCCATGTTGACGACGACCTTCACGACGCCGGGGATCTGCATGACGTTCGCGTAGTCGAACTCCGCGTTCAGCGCGTCCTTGATCTCGGCGCGGTAGCGGGCCTTCAGGCGCGGCTGGGTCTTGTTCTCGGTGGAAGTCATGTCAGAGGTCCTTCCCGTTCTTCCGGGAAATCCGAACGCGCTTGCCGGTTTCCTCATCGGTGCGGTAGCCCACGCGGGTGGGGTTTCCGTCCGAGTCGACGACCGCAACGTTGGAAACGTGGATCGGGGCCTCCTGCGTCACGATGCCGCCGGAGGAGGCGCCACGCTCGTTCGCAGAGACGGCGGTGTGCTTCTTGATACGGTTCACGCCCTCGACGAGGACCTTGCCGGTCGCCGGGTAGGCCGCGATGACCTTGCCCTTGGCACCCTTGTCCTTGCCCGAGATGACGAGCACGGTGTCACCCTTGTGCACCTTCATCACAGCACCTCCGGAGCGAGCGAGACGATCTTCATGAACCGCTTGTCGCGGAGCTCGCGACCGACGGGTCCGAAGATGCGGGTGCCGCGAGGATCGTTGTCGCCCTTGATGATGACGGCAGCGTTCTCGTCGAACTTGATGTAGGAACCGTCCGGACGGCGGCGCTCCTTGGCGGTGCGCACGATCACGGCCTTGACGACATCGCCACGCTTGACGTTGCCGCCGGGGATCGCGTCCTTGACGGTGGCGACGATGACGTCACCGATTCCGGCGTAGCGACGGGACGAGCCACCGAGAACGCGGATGCAGAGGATCTCCTTGGCACCCGTGTTGTCGGCGACGCGCAGTCGCGACTCCTGCTGGATCACTTACTTCTCCTTGACCTGGATTGGTGTGTACGTCAGATTTCCGACCTGGACGTACGCGGTCGTCGGTTGCCTGCGGCGCACGCGCGAATCACACACGGGTCCCGTAAGCAACCCGTCCAGAGTAGGCCATATACCGTACGCAGGGCAAATTCGCGAATTGTGATGTCACTCCCCACCCCGGAACCGGGCGTGTCGCAGCGACGTCCACCGCTCCCCCACGCGAGGGCTGCACCTACTACCCGACACCTACTACCCGACGCACAGCACCCCACCGCCCGCGGTGCGGGTGGTGGGGTGCTGCATGTTCTCGGTCCTGTCGAGGACGAGGAGGCCTTACTTGGCCTTCTCGAGCACCTCGACCAGACGCCAGCGCTTCGACGCGGACAGCGGACGGGTCTCCATCAGCTGCACGCGGTCGCCGATGCCGGCCAGACCGTTCTCGTCGTGCGCCTTCACCTTGGTCGTACGGCGGATGATCTTGCCGTACAGCGGGTGCTTCACCCGGTCCTCGAGCTCGACGACGATGGTCTTCTCCATCTTGTCCGAGACGACGTAACCGATGCGGACCTTACGGCTCGCGCGCTGTTCCTGGTTGCTCACTGCCTTTTCCTCACTCATGCCACGTCACCCGCATTCGGGCCGGTGGCCAGTCCGAGCTCGCGCTCGCGCAGCACCGTGTAGATACGGGCGATCTCGTTGCGCACCACGCGGAGCCGACGGTTGTTGTCCAGCTGGCCGGTGGCCATCTGGAAGCGGAGGTTGAACAGCTCTTCCTTGGCTTCGCGGAGCTTGTCGGTCAGCTCTTCGTCGCTCAGCTCGCGGAGTTCCGCGGCGGGGGTACCGGTAGCCATCAGAACTGCTCCTCCCTCGTCACGATGCGGCACTTGCAGGGGAGCTTGTGCATCGCGCGACGCAGAGCCTCGCGCGCAATCTCCTCGTTGGGGTAGCTCATCTCGAACAGCACGCGACCGGGCTTGACGTTCGCGACCCACCACTCCGGCGAACCCTTACCGGAACCCATGCGGGTCTCGGCAGGCTTCTTGGTGAGGGGGCGATCCGGGAAGATGTTGATCCAGATCTTGCCGCCACGCTTGATGTGCCGGGTCATGGCGATACGAGCGGACTCGATCTGCCGGTTGGTGATGTAGGCCGGCTCGAGAGCCTGGATGCCGTAGTCACCGAAGGCCACCTGGGTTCCGCCCTTGGCGGCACCCGTACGGCTCGGATGGTGCTGCTTGCGGTGTTTGACCCGCCGGGGGATCAACATTGCGTCAGCCCTCCTTGTTCTCGGTCGAGGCAGGAGCGTCGCTCGATGCGGCGCGGCCGGCCTCGGTGCTCGTCGCGGTGGTGCCCGACGCGCCGGAACGACGCGGGCGGCTCGGACGCTCACGACGCGGCCGGTCGGCGGGAGCAGCTGCAGCAGCAGCGAGCTCACGACGGCCACCGACGATGTCGCCCTTGTAGATCCAGACCTTCACGCCGATGCGGCCGAAGGTGGTCCGTGCCTCGTAGAGGCCGTAATCGATGTCCGCGCGCAGCGTGTGCAGCGGGACGCGACCTTCGCGGTAGAACTCCGAACGCGACATCTCGGCGCCACCGAGGCGGCCCGAGCACTGCACGCGGATGCCCTTGACGTTCGGCTGACGCATGGCCGACTGGATGGCCTTGCGCATCGCACGACGGAAGGCGACACGGTTCGAGAGCTGCTCGGCGACGCCCTGCGCCACGAGCTGAGCCTCGGACTCCGAGTTCTTGACCTCGAGGATGTTCAGCTGGACCTGCTTACCGGTCAGCTTCTCGAGCTCGGCGCGGATGCGATCGGCCTCGGCGCCGCGGCGTCCGATGACGATCCCGGGACGAGCGGTGTGGATGTCCACACGCACACGGTCGCGGGTGCGCTCGATCTCGACCTTCGCGATGCCGGCGCGCTCGAGGCCGGAGGCCAGGAACTTGCGGATCGCGACATCTTCCTTGACGTAGTCCGCGTACTGCTTGTCCGCGTACCAACGAGACTTCCAGTCAGTGGTGACGCCCAGACGGAAGCCGTGCGGGTTGATCTTCTGGCCCACTACTGAGCTCCCTTCCGGCGGTTACGAGTCGAGGCCGACCCGACGCTTTCCACGATCACGGTGATGTGGCTCGACCGCTTGCGGATGCGGAACGCACGGCCCTGGGCACGCGGCTGGAACCGCTTCAGGGTCGCACCCTCGTCCACGTACGCAGTCGCGACGACGAGCGTGCTGGGGTCGAGGTTGTAGTTGTTCTGCGCGTTCGCAGCGGCCGACGCGATCACCTTGGCGACCGGCTCGGCCGCGGCCTGCGGCGCGAACTTGAGGATGGCCAGGGCCTCCTCGACGGACTTACCGCGAACGATGTCGACGACGCGGCGCGCCTTCATCGGGGTCACGCGCACGTGGCGCGCAACAGCCCGAGCGCTGTTGGTGGTGGTTTCAGTGCTCATCGACGCTTGCTCTTCCGGTCGTCCTTGATGTGGCCCTTGAACGTACGGGTCGGCGCGAACTCACCGAGCTTGTGACCGACCATGGACTCCGAGACGAACACCGGCACGTGCTTGCGTCCATCGTGGACAGCGAACGTATGACCGATGAAGTCGGGCAGAATCGTGGAACGGCGCGACCAGGTCTTGATGACCTGCTTGGTGCCCTTCTCGTTCTGCGTGTCCACCTTCGCCAGGAGGTGGTCGTCGACGAACGGGCCCTTCTTGAGGCTGCGTGGCATTCTCTAACTCCCTCCTTGACTAGCGCTTCTTGCCGGTACGGCGACGACGGACGATGAGCTTGTCGGACGCCTTGTTCTTGCGGGTGCGGCCCTCGGGCTTGCCCCACGGGCTGACCGGGTGGCGACCACCCGAGGTCTTGCCCTCGCCACCACCGTGCGGGTGGTCGACCGGGTTCATCACGACACCACGGACGGTCGGGCGCTTGCCCTTCCAGCGCATACGGCCGGCCTTGCCCCAGTTGATGTTCGACTGCTCGGCGTTGCCGACCTCGCCGACGGTGGCGCGGCAGCGCACGTCGACGCGACGGATCTCGCCGGAGGGCATACGCAGCGTGGCGTAGGTGCCTTCCTTACCGAGGAGCTGGATGCTCGCACCGGCGGAGCGGGCCATCTTGGCGCCGCCACCCGGACGCAGCTCGACCGCGTGGATGGTCGTACCCGTCGGGATGTTGCGCAGCGGCAGGTTGTTGCCGGGCTTGATGTCGGCGTTGGGGCCCGACTCGACGGGAGCACCCTGCACGAGGCCCTTGGGGGCGATGATGTAGCGCTTCTCGCCGTCCACGTAGTGGAGCAGCGCGATGCGCGCGGTGCGGTTGGGGTCGTACTCGATGTGAGCGACCTTGGCCGGCACGCCGTCCTTGTCGTTGCGACGGAAATCGATCAGGCGGTAGGCGCGCTTGTGTCCGCCACCCTTGTGACGGGTGGTGATGCGGCCGTGCGCGTTACGTCCACCGCGACCGTGCAGCGGGCGGATCAGCGACTTCTCGGGCGTCGACCGAGTGATCTCGGCGAAGTCCGACACGCTGGCGCCACGGCGGCCCGGCGTAGTCGGCTTGTACTTACGGATTGCCATGAGTCTTCTCGTCCTCTATCTCTCGAGAGTTCCGATCGCTAGGCGACCGGGCCTCCGAAGATCTCGATGGGCTTGCTGTCGGCCGTGAGGGTCACGAGCGCGCGCTTGGTGTTCTTGCGCTTGCCGTAACCGAACCGGGTCCGCTTGCGCTTGCCCTGACGGTTGGCGGTGTTGACGCTGCTCACCTTGACGCCGAAGACCTTCTCGACGGCAATCTTGATCTGCGTCTTGTTCGAGTCCGGGTGGACCAGGAAGGTGTAGGTGCCTTCTTCCATCAGCCCGTAGGACTTCTCGGAGACGACGGGAGCCAGCAGGATGTCGCGAGGATCGGCGATCGTGCTCACTTGCTCTCCTCCTTCACTTCCTGGCCGGACTCGGCCGGCCCGTGGATGAACGTGTTGAGCGCCTCGACGCTGAACACGACGTCATCGCTGTAGAGCACGTCGTAGGTGTTCAGCTGATCCGGCGCGAGCGCGTGGACGTTGGGAAGGTTCTGAACCGACTTCCACGCCGCCACGTCTTCACGGCCGACGACGAGCAGGACCTTCTTGCGGTCGCTGATCTCGCCCAGGAACGTGCGAGCACTCTTCGTCGACGGGGTCTGACCCGCGACGAGTTCGGTGATCACGTGGATGCGCTCGTTGCGCGCCCGGTCGGAGAGGGCTCCGCGCAGGGCGGCGGCCTTCATCTTCTTGGGGGTGCGCTGGCTGTAGTCGCGCGGCTGCGGGCCGTGGACGGTGCCACCGCCGGCGAACTGCGGCGCACGGGTCGAGCCCTGACGTGCGCGGCCGGTGCCCTTCTGGCGGTACGGCTTCTTGCCACCGCCGCGGACCTCGCCGCGGGTCTTGGTGGCGTGCGTTCCCTGGCGGGCCGCGGCGAGCTGCGCGGTGACGACCTGGTGCAGCAGCGCGATGTTCGCGGGAGCGTCGAAGATCTCGGCGGGGAGATCGACGGAGCCGGAGGTCTGGCCACCGGGGGCCTTGACGTCCAGGGTCAGCTTGGTTGCGGTCTCGGTGCTGGTCATGCCCGTGCACCACCCTTCACTGCGGTCTTGACGATCACGAGGCCGCCCTTGCGACCCGGGATCGCGCCCTTGATCAGCAGCAGACCGTTCTCGGCGTCCACCTTGTGGACCGAGAGGTTCTGCGTCGTGATGCGGTCGGAGCCCATACGGCCGGACATGCGCGTGCCCTTGAACACGCGGCCCGGGGTGGCGCAACCACCGATGGAGCCCGGACGACGGTGCACGGCCTGCGTACCGTGCGACGCACCCTGGCCGGCGAAGCCGTGACGCTTCATGGTGCCGGCGAAGCCCTTGCCCTTCGAGGTGCCGGTGACGTCGACGTAGGCGCCGTCCTCGAACACCTCGGCGGTGAGTTCCTGGCCGACCTCGTACTCGGAGGCGTCCTCGATCCGGAGCTCGACCAGGTGACGGCGCGGCGTGACGCCGGCCTTCTCGAACTGGCCGCGAACCGGCTTGTTGACCTTGCGCGGCGCGATGGCACCGTAGGCGAGCTGCACGGCGTTGTAGCCGTCGCGCTCCTCGGTGCGGATCTGCGTGACCACGTTCGGTCCGGCCTTGACGACGGTGACCGGGACAACCCGGTTGTTCTCGTCGAAGACCTGGGTCATGCCGAGCTTGGTGCCCAGGATTCCCTTGATCTGGTTAGTCATGTGTTGTCTCCGCTGCGTCTTTCACAAGCTCGCTGTAATCGAATGTCACTGAATGTTGACGTCGACACTCGCCGGGAGATCGATGCGCATGAGCGCGTCGACGGTCTTCGGCGTCGGGTCGAGGATGTCGATGAGCCGCTTGTGCGTCCGCATCTCGAAGTGCTCGCGCGAGTCCTTGTACTTGTGCGGCGAGCGGATGACGCAGTACACGTTCTTTTCAGTGGGCAACGGCACCGGGCCGACCACGCGGGCACCCGTACGGGTCACCGTCTCGACGATCTTGCGCGCAGATGCGTCGATCGCCTCGTGGTCATAGGCCTTGAGCCTGATGCGGATCTTCTGTCCCGCCACGCTTAGTGTCCTTTTCTTGCCGCGTTTCGTGATCCCCGGCGGAGCCGGAAACCACCTCGTCTGCACAGTTCCCCGGGGAACGGCGACCGAGAACAGCGCTCGAAACACAGTGCGAGCCGGACGTATCCGATCCGCTTGCCGCTGTTCATCTGTCATTGTTCTCCGGCCCACGCGGTCGGGCGTGTCGGCCCGCCGCTCATTCCCCGGCGTCGATGCTCGAAGGCTTCGACACCGCAAGGAACGGAACCGGCTGCGCTCCACAGGAGCACACAGGGGTACTGCTTCCGTCTTGCATGTGGCCGCGACCAGGCCGTGAGGCTCGATCCGCGACTGTCACGTCTTTCCCGATCCGAGCCGCAAAACATCCATGGCCCGGTCAAGGCAACCCGACCAGTATGCAGGAGCACGGCCGAGAGTTCAACTCACGACGGTGCGTGATGTACACCTCGGCGATACGCCGTGCGGTCGGATCCGCGTGGTCGAACCTAGCCGATGGGGTTCATCGGCAGGGTCCGAACCGGAGCGGCCGCCCCGATCGTATTCGTCGGGTCGGGACCGGGGCCCGGCTGCACCTGCGCGACCTCGGGGACCCGTGCGCCGGCGGCGACGAGCTGCGGCTCGTCGCGCCAGATCGGCAGTGCCTCCTGCAGTTCGAGCCCGATGCCGATGAGACGTTCGTCCTGCCACGGCCGCGCACCGAGCTGCACACCGACCGGCATCCCCGTCGCGGCGGAGTACCCGGCGGGCAGGGTCACCACGGGGGCACCGGAGTAGTTCGCCCATCGCACGGGGCCCGTCACTCCGGCCGTGACACTGATGCCGAGGAACTCCTGGCGTCGTGCGCCGTCGACGGAGGCGCCGGGCAGCATGATCGCGTCGAGATCCTGGTCGACGAACATCCGGTTGTAGTCGCTCTGGTACCGCAGACGGTCGCGCTCGAAGGTGAGGTAGTCGCCCACCGGCACGGCCAGCGAGGCCACCGCCGTGCCCGCGGCCACCGCGTTCTCGGGGCGATACAGGCCGAGCCGGTCGGTGAACTGCTGGTGGTAGGCACCCATCTCGACCTGGTCGCCGGTCGCGAGGGATTCCGGCAGGGACGGCATCGTCACCGGGACCGTGACCGCACCGAGCGATTCCGCCACCCGTGCCGCGTCGTCGACGACGCGCTGCACCGCCTCGGGGGGTGCGGGATTCGTGTTCACGGGCAGTCCGATCCGCACGCCGGCGAGGGGACTCGCTCCCCCGGCGGCCGTCACCGGATAACCGCCCTCGGGAACGTCGGGGCCGAGTGCCGTGATCGGGTCGGCCGGATCCGCGCCCGCGAGCACGGTCATCATCAGGGACGCGTCGGCGACGCTGCGGCCCATCGGACCCACGTGGTCGCGGGTCCAGGTCAGCGGGATCATGCCGTGCGAGGTGATGCGCCCGTAGGTCGGCTTGATCGACGAGACACCGCAGGCGCTCGCCGGGAACCGGACCGAACCGCCGGTGTCGCTACCGATCGCGAGGGGCGCGAACCGCGCGGCGAGCACGGCCGCGCTGCCGCCGGACGATCCGCCGGGCGACATCTCGGTGTTCCACGGATTGCCCACCTGAGGGGTGGCGACACCGATCGCGAACTCGTCGGTGTGCGCGTGCCCCATGAGCACCGCACCGGCGTCCTCGAGTCGACGCCACACACCCGAGTGCCCGGCCGCGATGTTGCCCTCGAGGACGCGACTCGACGCGGTGAGCGGAAGCCCGGACACCGCGAAGATGTCCTTGAGAGCGATCGGGAGCCCGCACACGAGCGGCGCCGGGGTCCGATCGCGGCGCGCACGGGCGAGGCGCTCCCCCGCCGCCTCGGCCGCCGCGTAGGCCACTTCGGGGTAGAGCCGGATCCACGCACCGATCGCTCCGTCGTACGAGCGCGTGCGGTCCAGACAGGCATCGAGCAGTTCGCGCGGGTGCAGTTCGCCGGCGTGCAGCAGCGCTGCCGCCTCGGCCGCACTCATCCTCGCGGGATCGGTGACGGTGTCGGGTGGAGGAAGCCTGCGTGGCGGAGCCGCACGACCGCTCCCCGCGGTCGCACCCCACGCGAACAATCCGCCGGCGGCCCCTCCCAGTAACCGTCGGCGTGATACTCCGGTGCTCACCCGCCAACCAAACCATCCAGTGCGTTGCGAGCCAGGTTAGGGCACGGTAGGTGTGCCACATGTCACCTCCGGCTGTGATGCTACCGAGACCGTGAAGTGACAAGGCGGATCATGTACTAGGAGAAGGCGCGCAGCTGGGGGACGGATGCGGTCGCCTCGCACGAGCGGTTGCTGCAGGCGCTGCGCACCGGTGACGTCGAGGCCGCCGGACGCGAGACGCGCGAACACTTCACCGACGGGGCCCACCGACTCGTCGAACACCTCGAAGATCTCGGCGTCTGGTCCTGACCGACCGGCGTGAACACCCCGAGGGGAAGGGACGTCGGCGCCGACGCGCATGTCCGTCCACCCCTCCCGGGATCGTGCGCACCGGTACGATTCCGACGGTGACGGACCGACCCGTCCCCGACGGGGACCGAGATCTACGGCGGGGTGTGATGTGAGCGATCACGACCAGGCAGTTCTCGTGGAGGACGTCCACAAGTCGTTCGGCGACGTCCACGCACTCGACGGGATCAGCTTCTCTGCACCGCCGGGCCGTGTCCTCGGCATCCTCGGCCCCAACGGCGCCGGCAAGACCACGATGGTCAAGGTGCTGTCGACACTGTTGCGTCCCACCTCGGGTCGCGCCGTGGTCGCCGGGCACGATGTGGTCGCCGACGCCGCAGCGGTCCGGCGGTCGATCATGATGACCGGCCAGTTCGCCGCGCTCGACGACACCCTCACCGGCCGGGAGAACCTGATCCTGTTCGGCCGCCTGATGGGTCTGGACAAGAAGTCGGCCACCCGGCGCGCCGACGATCTGCTCCGGGAGTTCGATCTCGTCGACGCCGGTCGCCGCCCCGTGAAGGGTTATTCCGGCGGTATGCGCCGACGGGTCGACATCGCGTGCGGCCTCGTGGTCCGTCCCAAGGTGGTCTTCCTCGACGAGCCGACCACCGGTCTCGACCCGCGCAGCCGGCAGGGCGTGTGGTCGCTGGTGGGGGCGCTCAAGGACCAGGGCATCACGGTGCTCCTGACGACGCAGTACCTCGAAGAGGCCGACGTGCTGAGCGACAACATCATCGTCATCGACAAGGGCACCGTGATCGCGGAAGGCACCGCGAACCAGCTGAAGTCCTCCGCGGGTGGCACCCACTGCGAGATCGTTCCGGCCGACCCGCGGGCGATACCCGAGATCCTGCACGCCCTGAACGGTCTTCTCCCCCAGGACGTCCTGGTGGGTACGGTCCCCGACACGGATCGGGTGTCCGTCCCGGCACCGGACGGCGCCGCGACCCTCACCGAGGTGCTGCGGCGCATCGAACCCCTGGGCATCGAACTCGCCGACATCGGTCTGCGACGTCCCTCGCTCGACGACGTCTTCCTCCGCCTCACCGGGCACTCCGCTTCCGACGGCGGCGGTCCGACGGACGGTGGCCCTACGAACGGCGGCCCGACAGCGCCGCCCGAGGCGGAACGAGCGGTGCCTGCGCCGGCAGGTGAGCGGCCGTGACGGCCCGCACCGACGAGACGGTCCGCGGGACGGAAGCCTCCACGGTCTCGTTCACCGACTCCTCGTCCACCCTTCCCGCACGTCGGGGAGGTGTCCACCGCCGGATCACGCCGTCGGGCGTCGAGCAGTGGTGGGTGCTGACGCTCCGGTCGTTGCGCACGATGGCGCGGTACGGCGAGTTGGTCCTCGCGGTCCTGGCACCGTTCGTCTTCGGTCTCGGCTTCTATCTGCCGCTCAAGTTCGTGATGCAGTTGCAGGGCATCGACTACGCGCAGTTCCTGATGCCCATCATCGTGTTGCAGTCGATGGCGTTCACCGCCATCTCCGCGGCGCAGCTGGCAGCGCAGGAGGGCACGACCGGTGTGACCTCGCGTCTGCAGACGATGCCCGTCGCCCCGGCGGCGCCCCTGGCGTCACGGATGACGGCGAGCATGGTGCGGTCGGTCATCTCCTTGGCCGCGGCGATCGGATTCGGTTATCTCATCGGTTTCCGTTTCTCCGCCGGGCCCGGGCAGGCAGCGTTGTTCTGCGCGACCGCACTGATCATCAGCCTGTTGTTGTGCCTGGGCGCCGACGCGATCGGATGTCTGTCCCGGAGCCCCGAGGCCACAGCGCAGGCGCTGACCCTGCCGCAGCTGATCCTCGGGATGCTCTCGTGCGGTTTCGTGCCCGAGGAGGGATTCCCGGAGTGGATCAGACCGTTCGTCCGCAACCAGCCGATCTCACAGTTCTCCTTCGCGATGCGCGACATGGCCCAGGACGGCGTGACCTGGGAGGTCTTCCGGCCGAGCCTGTTCTGGATGATCGGGCTGGCCGTGATCTGCATCCCGGGCGCCGTGTGGGCCGCGACGAGGCGGGAGTGAGTCGATGAGCAAGACCGTCGAGACACAGCGGGCACGGGCCCGATCGCGGGAGCGGGCAGGGACTCCGGGTCGCGCCTTCGCCTATCCCGAACCGGATCGCGTCCGCAGCGAGAGTTCCCTCGGCGCACTGTGGGAGCACAGCCGCCTGCAGTGCGGTCGCCTGCTGCTCCGCTGGGCCCGCGATCCGGCCACGATGATCCAGGCGCTCATCTATCCGGCGCTCACCCTGGTGATGTTCCGCATCGTGCTCGGCGACAGCATCACCGCCGCGACCGGCTATTCGTCGATCTTCGGCACCGTGCCCATGATCGTGCTCGTCGGCGCGATGTTCGGCTCGGTCGTCAGCGCGGTGGGGCTGCGCACCGAACGCGATTCCGGCCTGCTGAGCCGGTTCCACACGCTGCCCGTCCACCGCTCGTCCGGTCTGGTGGGGCGGTTGATGGCGGAGATGGTGCGCGTGTTCGTCACCTCTCTCGTGATCTTCGGCGCCGGCATGGCGTTGGGTTTCCGGTTCACGCAGGGCATCGGCCCCACCCTGCTCAGCCTCGTGGTCCCACTGATCTTCGGTCTCGGATTCGCGATGATGGTGACGGCTCTGGCGACCCTGCCGGGACGCACTCCCCTCGTCGAGACCGTCTCGATCCTGTGCACGCTGCTCATGTTCTTCAACTCGGGGTTCGTGCCGGTCATGGCGTATCCGAGCTGGCTGCAACCCGTGGTGGCGAACCAGCCGATGTCCTGCGCGATCGACACCATGCGCTCGCTCGCGATGGGCGGTCCGATCGCGGAACCGTTCCTGAAGACGGTCCTGTGGTCGGCCGGGATGGTGGCGATCTTCGTCCTCCCCGCCGTCGTCGGATATCGGCGCTCGGCCGAACAGAATTGATCCGAGCGTCACCCGTCGAGCCGACTCGACCACACGAATGGGGAAGGCCCCTCTCCGCTGGGCGGTTTCAAGGGGTCGACGCAACACCGCTGTTAGTTGGTGGGGATTAGATCACGCAGACGCTCGGCTGGAGTATCCCAGCCGAGCGTTTTGCGTGGCCGGCCGTTGAGTTCCTGGGCGACGTGCTCGAGGTCCGCCGGGCTGTAGACACTCAGATCGGTGCCCTTGGGGAAATACTGCCGCAGCAGTCCGTTGGTGTTCTCGTTGGTGCCGCGTTGCCAGGGGCTGGCCGGGTCACAGAAGTACACGGCCATATCGGCGGCGATACCGAACTGTTTGTGCCGGGCCATCTCGGCGCCCTGATCCCAGGTCAGCGAGCCACGAAGATGCGCGGGCAGGTCTTTCATCGCGGCGATGAGCGCGTCCCGCACGGATTCGGCGTCGTGCCCGTTCGGCAGGTGCAGCAACATCGTGTAACGGGTGGTGCGTTCGACGAGGGTGCCGATCGCGGTCTTGTTCAGCTCACCGGTGATCAAATCGCCCTCCCAGTGTCCGGGCACCGCACGGTCGGCGACCTCGGCGGGCCGGTCACTGATCATCACCATCGGATCGGTGAATCGCTGATACCGCTGACCGTCCGCGCGGTGCGGTTTACGTCTCGCCCGTCCGGTCCGAAGTGCCTGTTGCACGTGCTTTTTGAGCCCACCTCGAGCTTGGAAGTAGAGGGCTTGATAGATCGTTTCGTGGCTCACCCGCATACTTTCGTCGTCGGGATGATCCCGGCGCAGACGGTGCGAGATCTGCTCCGGCGACAACTTCCGGGACAGGCCTTCCTCGACCGCTGCCCGCAGGACCGTGTTCACCACCAGTTTGGACTGCTTGGGCCGCGCCCGGGCGGCAGCGGCGGCTCGATCGGCCTGATACGGCAGGTACCTGCCCTCGATGCTGTGCCGACGAACCTCCCGCGAGACGGTCGAGACGTTCTTGCCGATCCGAGCGGCGATGGCCCGCAACGAATCCTCGACGAGCAGGCCGTCGGCGATCGCGATCCGGTCCTCGGTCGACAGATACCGGTCGCTGATCGCCGGCCGTCCGCTGTCATCGCAGGTCACTCTGGTCGCACTGGTCACAGACTGTGTGTAGACGGTTCCGTGGTGGTAATCCACGACCCGCCCATCGGGGTGAATCCGCTTGCTGTTCGAACGCCGGATCCCCTGCCGCCAGTCCCGTGCGGTGCGTTCGTTGACCCCGACCTCACGGGCTGCTCGTCTGGCCGACCACCCGGCTGCGATCAACTCCAGACAACGACGCTTGGCTTCGGGTTTGCCCTTCGGCGAGATCTTCCCTGTGCGGACCAGTCCCTCGTCGACCAGGATCCGGCGGGCCACCGAATGCGCCACCTTCGAGGCCTTCGCCGCCCGGGTGATCGAACCGGTCTCGTTGTAGACAGACACGATCAGCGCAGGGTCGGCGGTGCCGGCCCGGCCACGGGATCTACCCGCCGGCCGGCCGATCGCCCTCAAAATCGCGTAACACCGCTGTCGGGGCAGCCCGAATGCGGCCGCGGCCTCCTTGACCGGAATCCCGGCATCGATCAGTCGTGCCAGTTGGTCACCGAACCGGTCGCAGTCCTCCGTAAACGACATGATCGTCGCAACCTCTCGTTGAGAGTGTTGCGACGATCATGTGAACCCCCCTGGCGAAGAGGGGCCTTCTCACACCTGGTCGCGACGGACCGGCCGGACTTACGAAGTCAGACCGAGTGCCTTCTCGAGGACGGGCCACGAATCCTTGAGGTCGTCCTGCCAGTAACCCCACGAGTGGGTGCCGGAGTCGCGGAAGTTGTAGGTGGCGGGGATGCCCAGCTGGTCGAGGCGGCCACGGAGGTTGTGCGTGCAGTAGTTGGTCGCAGCCTCGATGACACCGCCGACGATGATCTGGTTGGCGAGCACGTCGACCTCACCGTCGATTTCGGGGCCGGCCAGGGTGTCGTAACGTCCGGGCAGGCCGGTGCCGTTGGAGATGTACAGATCGAGTCCGCGCAGCTCCTCGGCGTGCACGTAGGGATCGTTCTCGACCCAGGCCGGATCGTCGAGCTCGCCCCACATGTTGCGGGTGTCGCCGCCACCCCAGGTCTCGACGACGAGCTTGACGAACTGCTGACCGATCGGGTCGGAGGTCTGCGCGCACCCGCTGTAGGCCGCGACGCCCTGGTACAGGCCGGGAGCAGCGATGGGCAGCTGCAGGACGGACGTACCCGAGGACGACAGACCGGCGATCGCGTTGACGCCGTTGGTGCCGAGCGCGGCGTCGATCAGCGGCGGGACCTCCTTCGTAAGGAAGGTCTCCCACTTGTTGACGCCGAGCTCCGGGTCCTCGTTCTTCCAGTCGGTGTAGTAGCTCCACTTTCCGCCGACCGGCGAGACGACGTTGACGTTCTTGTCCTTGAAGAACTCGATCGCGTCGGTACGGAAACGCCAGGTGGCACTGTCCTCGCCGCCGCCGGCGCCGTTGAGGAGGTACAGCGTCGGGCGCGGCTCGCTCGTGTCGGCCGGACGCCAGACGTCGAGCAGGATCTCCTTGTCCATTGAAGCGGAGTACACGTAGACCAGCAGCTGCTGGTCATCGTACTTCTCGATACGAGTGATCTTCGAACCGTTTTCACTGGTTACCGACTGGAGCGGTTGCTGGCTCTCTACCACCGGGTCCGCCGGCTGTGCGATTGCCGGAGCGAACGACAACGCCGCCGAAAAAACTGCGCATGCCGCGCCAACGGTCAATACACGAAGTCGTCCGGATCCTCGCATCGGATGCTTCATACGGTTCTCTCACCTTTTCGAGTTGGGCAGCGGTTGTCGGCGTCGGGTTCGACGGTGACGAACGGAACCTACCTGATTACAGGTTTCGTACAGTTACATGCGTCGGGATGCGGAAGCAACTCGTTACATCTGCTTCCTTCTCAGGTACTCGTCGAGTACAGGGCCGATCGCCGCGAGCGACTCCGGCGTCATCATCGCCCCGTGGACGCAACCGACCGGAACGTCCTTGATGCTGCCGGTCACAAGATGTGACCACTGCTGCTCGACATCGTCCTGGTTCGGCGAATGATCCGCAGCGGTGAAGTAGAGCAGATCCCCCTCGAAAACACCCGGAGTATGCGAGGCGATGAGCTCGGCGGAATGGAGCGCACCTTCGTACAGGTCTCGAAACCGCTCGGGAGAGAGGGCGAACATCTCCTGCGGGATCATCTCCCACAACTTTTCCAGGTGTTCGTCGGACAATGCCATCACGTTGTCCCCATCCTCAAGGACGACGCCGATCTGGGCGAGCTCGTCACGAATGGTGTCCCGGAAATCCCCCACCTTCAGGTTCAGTCGGCTGTCGAGCATTGTCAGACTCCCAACCTGTTCGTTCTCCCCCTGAAGACGGACAGCCATTTCGTGAGCGAGCACGCCACCGAGCGACCAGCCCATCAGATGATAGGGCCCTTCGGGTTGCACAATCCTGATCTCCTCCACATAGCGGGCGGTCATCTCGGCGAGGGACTTAGGTCGGTAACCGTCCTCCGACAGAATCCGGGATTGGACGCCATAGACAGGACGGTCGCGCACAAAATGGGTCAGACCCGAATACGTCCATGCCAAACCGTACAGAGGATGCACACAAAAGAGCGCCTTGCCGCTACCACGAGTCCGAAGCGGCAACAGGATCTGCATCGAATTGTCGTCCGACGGATCGAACGCTTCCCCGCTATCGAGATCGAACGCGATCCGCTGTGCCAGCGCCTCGACGGTGGTTTCGGCAAAGAGCCATTGGACTCGAACCTCGACACCGATCTTCTCGCGTAGGCGACTTACCACTCGAGTTGCGATCAGTGAGTTTCCGCCCAGCTCAAAGAAGTCGTCGTCGACACCGACGCGGGGTACGCCTAACACCTCGGCATAGACGTTCGCGACGATCTCCTCGATCGGGCTACGGGGAGCGCGGAATTCGCGGACCTCGAAGACGGGCTCCGGCAGGGCCTTGCGGTCGAGCTTGCCGCTGGTGTTGAGCGGGAACGCATCGAGCACGACGACCGCCGACGGCACCATGTACGACGGCAGGACGCTACGCACGGCGTCGAGCAGGACCGCCTTGTCGACAGTGTGCCCGGGTGCCGGCACGACGTAGGCGACCAGCTGCTCACCGGTCGGTGTCGGCACGACGAGCGCGACGGCCTGGCTCACCTCGGCGCAGCCGAGCAGCGCCGTCTCGATCTCGCCCAGTTCGATGCGCTGACCGCGGAACTTGACCTGGAAGTCGGTGCGGCCGAGATAGTCCAGGACGAGGGCACCGTCGGCGATGCGGCGCCACCGCACGAGATCGCCGGTGCGGTACATCCTGCTTCCCCGCACCCCGAGGGGACTCGCGACGAACCGGTCGGACGTGAGGTCGGGGCGCTTCTCGTAGCCGCGCGCGAGTTGCACGCCACCGAGATACAGCTCGCCCGGGGTTCCCACCGGGGTGGGACGCAGACGCGAATCCAGCACGTATACCTGCACGTTCGCTTCGGGAACGCCGATCGGCACGGAATGGTCGCCGTCCTCGGCGCCCCAGTAGGTCGCCGAGACCGCGGCCTCGGTGGGGCCGTAGAGGTTGTGGACCGCCGCGTCACCGAGACGCCGGAAGGCCGTCACGGTCTCCGGCGGGAGGGCCTCGCCGATGACGAAGACGTGGCGCAGGCCGGCGCAGCTACCCGCCGGGGCGTGGGCGGCGAAGACGGTGAGCATGGACGGGACGAAGTCGGTGAGCGTGACGCCGTACCGGACGATCGCGTCGGCCACGTAGGCCGGGTCGCGGTGACCGTCGTGGGTCGCGACGACGAGCGTACCGCCGGTGCGCAGCGGCAGGAAGTAACCCCACAGCGACACGTCGAAGGTCGTGGCGGTCTTCTGGAGGTACACGTCGCCGGGCGAGATGTCGTACTCCGCGGCCATCCACTCGAGCTGATTGACGATCGCCTCGTGGGGGACGGACACACCCTTCGGACGTCCGGTGGATCCGGACGTGAAGATCACGTAGGCCGGTGAGGCGGCCTGGACGGTGCCCCGCAGTTCGTCCTCGCGCACGGGCTCTGCCGGATGGTCGGGCAGAGCCGGGTCGTCGACGAGGATCGTCTCGACCCCGGCCGGGAGATCCCCGGCGTCGGCGGTGGTGCTGAGCACGCACACCGGTCGTGCGGTGTCGAGGATGTGGCTGATCCGGTCGGCCGGGTGGTCGGGGTCGAGCGGCACGTAGGCCCCGCCCGCCGTGACGACCGCGTACATGGCGGCGACCAGATCGATCGAGCGCCGGATACCCAGCGCGACAAGCGATTCGGGTCCGACACCGACCGAGATCAGGTGACGGGCGAGGCGGTTGACCCGCGCGTCGAACTCCGTATAGGTGAGGGCGTCGTCGCCGAAGACGACTGCGGTGGAGTCCGGGGTCGAGGCGACCTGCGCGCGGTAGCGCGAGAGCAGGGTCTGCGCATCGACCGGTCGCTCGGTGGCGTTCACCTCGACGGTGAGCGCGTGTCGCTCCGGCGCGGCCAGCAGGTCGACGTCACCGACGACCATCTCGACGTCGCCGGTGAGCGATTCGAGGACCGTCACGAGACGGGCGGCGAGCGACCGCACCGTCGTCTCGTCGAAAAGGTCCGTGGCATAGGTGAACTGGGCATCCATACCGGCGGGACGTCCCTCGACCTCTCGCGGTCCGACGGTGAGCTGCAGATCGAACTTGGCGATGCTGCCACCGAGATCCACCGGCTCGACGTCCAGTCCGGGCAGGGCGAGGTCGGGTCGCTCCATGTTCTGGAAGAACAGGGCCACCTGGAACAGCGGATGGTGACCAGCGGAACGAACAGGGTCGAGGACCTCCACGAGCCGCTCGAAGGGCAGGTCGGCGTGGGCGAACGCGTCGATGTCCGAGGCGCGGACCTCGCGCAGGACGTCGGCGAACGTCCGCTCGGGAGTGACGGTGGTCCGCAGCACGAGTGTGTTGACGAACATGCCGATCAGATCGTCGAGCGCCTGCTCGCCGCGGCCCGCGACCGGGGTGCCGATCGCGATGTCGTTCGCACCCGAGATCCGGGACAATAGAACGGCGAAGGCCGCGTGGAAGACCATGAAGGGCGAACATCCCGCGGCCCGGCCGAGTTCGACGACGGCCTCGTGCAGGGCCGGGTCGATCTCGAACTCGACGACCGCCCCGCGGCCCGACGCCCCGGCCGGGCGTGGCCGGTCGGTGGGCAGTTCGAGACGATCCGGTAGATCCGCAAGAACCGATGTCCAGTAGGCGATGTCTTTCGAGATCGTCGAATCCGGATCATCCTCGTCGCCCAGGACGGACCGCTGCCACAGGGTGAAGTCCGCATACTGCACGGCGAGTGGTTCCCAGCCGGGCACCGCCCCCGCCCTACGGGCGAGGTAGGCGGTGACGAGATCACGCACGAACGGCTCCATCGACGCACCGTCGGCAGCGATGTGATGGACCACGATGATCAGAACGTACTCGTCGCCCGTCCGTAAGAGTTCTAGTCGCCAGGGCACTTCGACGGTGATATCGAATCCCGTCATCACTGCATGGATCACTCGACTTTCGATCTCCGAGCTCTGGACCTCCTCGACTCGTAACACCGGGATAGCCTTCGAGACAGGCAGGACCAACTGGCTGCCCACACCGTCGCGGTCCGGATAGATCGTCCGAAGGGGTTCATGTCGTTCGACAAGATCCGCGACCGCGGCACCGAGCGCATCGGCGTCGAGTGTCCCGCGCAGACGCAGTGCGACGGGGATGTTGTTCGCCGCCGAGGCCGAATCGAAGCGATTCAGGAACCACATGCGCTGTTGCGCGAAGGATAGTGGAATCGTCTCGGGACGAGGGCCTGGCACCAAAGGTATGCGATCCCCCCCGGCGAGAGACTCGACCACGGCAGCGAGTCCCGCCACAGTGGAGGATTCGAAGAGTTCGCGCACGGTGACCCGCACACCGAGCGCTTTGGAAATCCGCGCCGCCACCCGCGTGGCGATCAGCGAGTTGCCCCCGAGAGTGAAGAAGTCGTCGTCCACCCCAGCCCGGGGCACGCCCAACACCTCTGCGTATGTCCGTGCCACGATCTCCTCGTACGGCGTAGCGGGAGCTCGGTACTCGCGCTCTTCGATCACCGGCTCCGGCAGAGCATCACGATCGAGCTTGCCCACCGGGGTCAGCGGCACCTCGTCGAGCACCACGATCGCCGACGGCACCATGTGCGGCGGCAACGATCGCGACACGAATTCCGTCAACTCCGCGGTGTCGATCGTGCGGCCGCGGACGGGCAGCACGTAGGACGCGAGGACGGTCGCACCGGACGGGGTGGACCGCCCCACCGTCGTCGCCCAGTTCACGGACTCGTGTGCGCTGAGGACCGCGTCGATCTCACCGAGTTCGATGCGGAAACCGCGCACCTTGACCTGGAAGTCGCTGCGGCCGACGAACTCGATCTCGAGCCGGTCCTCGACGGGCCGCCACCGGACGACGTCGCCGGTGCGGTACATGCGGTCGCCGGGTTCGCCGTAGGGGTTGGGGACGAACCGCTCGGCGGTCAGCGCGTTGCGGCGGTGGTATCCGCGGGCGAGTGCCCGGCCGGCCACGTAGAGCTCACCCGCCATACCGGCGGCCACGGGACGCAGACGCGAGTCGAGCACCAGGGCCGACACTCCGTGTGTAGGACTACCGATGGTGATCGGCCGTCCCGGCTGGAGCCTACCGAAGGTAGTCATAATGGTCGCCTCGGTCGGGCCGTAGCCGTTGAAGTACCTCCGTCCCGCCGCCCATTGCGCGAGCAGTTCGGGCGTGGTGACGTCGCCGCCGACACAGATCGTTTCCACACTGTCGAGGCCGGTCGGATCCATGGTGCCCAGCACGGCCGGAGTGATCGTCACATGTGTCACCCCCTCCGCCCGCAGTAACTCGGCGAGATCCGGCCCGCCGATGATCCCTGCCGGCACGATCACCAGAGTGGCACCGCTGGAGAACGTGGCTGTCCACTCGAGCACCGATGGGTCGAAGCTCGGCGAACAGATGTGCAGGGAGCGGTGCCCTGCACGGAGATGGTAGAGATCGGCAGCAGTGTCGACCACACCGCCGAGGCCGGCGTGGGTGACGACGACGCCCTTGGGCTTGCCGGTCGACCCCGAGGTGTAGATCAGGTAGGCCGGGTGGTGAACCCGGATCGGGCGTACCCGGTCGGCGTCGGTGATCGGTGCGGCGGAGCGGGATTCGACGTCGGCGGCGAACGCCGGGTCGTCGATCAGCAGCCATTCCGCGTCGTCGGGCAGTCCGCCGACGAACTCGGACGACGTGATGCCCAGGGTGGCCCCGGAGTCGTCGAGCATGTAGCGCACGCGGTCGTCCGGATAGGTCGGGTCGACGGGCAGGTGCGCGGCGCCGGTCTTCGCGATCGCCCACACGCTGAGCACCATCTCGTACGAACGGGGGAAGGACACGGCCACGAAGTTCTCCGGTCCGGCACCACGCTCGATGAGCAAGCGGGCCAGTCGCGACGAGGTTTCGTCGAGTTCGCGGTAGGTGATCGACCGTCCCTCGTACCGCACTGCCACGGCGTCGGGATCCATCGCGCCCCCCCGCGTGAGGATATCGCTGAAACTTCCTCCAGTGGTCACGTGACCACCGCGGACGTGGATGAGGCGGTCGAACTCATCCACGTCGAGGATCGCCAGGTCGCCGACGGGCGCCTCCGGAGTGTCCAACGCGCCAGTGAGCAACATCGAGAACCTGCGCGCGAACTCCTCCACGGTCCGCCGATCGAACAGGGCCGTCGCGTAGGAGAACTCGGCTCCGATGCCGGCGGGCTCGCCCTCCTCGTCGTACTGCTCACGCAGTATGAGCGAGAGATCGAACTTCGCAGTGTCGACGTCGAACGGGACTCCTGAGACCGTCAGGCCCGGAAGTTCGAGCGCTGCCTCACGAAAATTCTGGAACGACAGGACCACCTGGAACAGCGGGTGGCGTGCCGTCGACCGTTCGGGGTCGATGATCTCCACGAGCCGCTCGAACGGGATGTCGGCATGAGCGAACGCCTCGAGGTCGGCCTCGCGCACCCGTGCGAGCAGGTCGGAGAAGCCCTCACCCGTGTCCACCCGGCTGCGCAGCACGAGGGTGTTGACGAACATGCCGATCAGGTCGTCGACCTCGGCCTCACCGCGACCCGCGATAGGCGTGCCGATCGCGACGTCGTCGGTGTCGGCCATCCGCGCGAGGAACACCGCGAGCGCGGTGTGCACGACCATGAACATCGTCGTGCCGGTCCGCCGCGCGAGCGCCGCGAGACCGCGGTGCGTATCCGCATCGATCGTAAATCCGACCATGCCACCGGCGAACGACTGCACCGCCGGACGCGGCCGGTCCATCGGCAGGTTCAGCTCGTCCGGAAGCCCGGCGAGGGTGCGTTTCCAGAAGTCGGCCTGCGCCGCGAGCAGGCTCGCGGCATCGTCCTCGTCGCCGAGCACGTCGCGCTGCCAGATCGCGAAATCGGCGTACTGCACGGGCAGCGGTGCCCAACCGGGAACCTGCCCCTCGGCGCGGGACATGTAGGCCGTCATCACGTCGCGGGTCAACGGCGAGATGGACCAGCCGTCGGCGCTGATGTGGTGGACGACGAACACGAGCACGTGATCGCGCTCGGAGAGCTCGAACAATCGTGCGCGCAACGGGATCTCGGTGGTGACGTCGAACCCGCGGGAGACGACCGCCGTCACCTTCTGCAGCAGGTCGTCCTCGGTGGCCGATTCGACGTCGATGTCGGGCGCGGCTTCCGCGACCGGGAGGATCAGCTGATAGGGACGTCCGTCCACTTCCGGATAGACCGTGCGGAGCACCTCGTGCCGGGCGAGCAGATCCTGGACCGCTGCCCGCAACGCGTCGAGGTCGAGCGCCCCGGTCAGGCGGACCGCGACCGGGATGTTGTTGACCGACGATTCGGTGTCGAAGCGGTTGAGGAACCACATGCGCTGCTGCGCGAGCGACAGTGGGACCCGCTCGGGACGTTCCTGTGCGACGAGCGGCGTGCGGCCCTGGGCCTCGCTCTGCTCGACGCGGGCGGCGAGAGCGGCTACGCCGGGCGCCTCGAACAGGACACGAACGGGCACAACGGTTCCCAGTTCGGAACCGAGGCGCGCGACGACCTGCGTCGCGATGAGCGAGTTGCCGCCGAGGGCGAAGAAGTCGTCGTCGAGCCCGACACGGTCGACACCGAGGACGTCGGCGAACACGCCGGCGACGACCTCCTCGACCGGGGTCGTGGGTGCACGGAAGCCGCGAGCCTCGAAGACCGGGTCGGGCAGCGCCTTCCGGTCGACCTTGCCCGAGCTGCCGAGCGGCATCTCGTCGAGGACCACGAACTGCGACGGCACCATGTAGGCCGGGAGCACCGCGCTCAGCGCGGCCTGCGCGGCGTCGCGGTCGAAGGTCGTGTTCGGGGCCGGGACCACGTAGGCGACGAGCTGATCGCGGCGCACCTGCGCGGCGGCCTGCGACACCCCGGTGTGGTCGAGCAGCGCGGTCTCGATCTCCCCGAGCTCGATACGCAGACCGCGGAGCTTGACCTGGAAGTCGGTGCGGCCGAGGTACTCGAGATCTCCGCTGCGGTCGTTGCTCCAGCGCACGAGGTCGCCCGTGCGGTACAGACGTTCACCCTCGCCGAAGGGCGAGGCGACGAAACGCTCGGCGGTCAGATCGGGGCGGCCGACGTAACCGCGCGCCACCTGCACGCCCGCGAGATACAACTCTCCCACGACACCGGCGGGAACCGGCGACAGTCGCGAGTCGAGCACGTAGGCGCGGGTGTTCCACACCGGAGCGCCCATCGCGACGGAACCACCCGTCGTTCCTGCGACCGGGCGGGCGGTGGCGTGCACCGTGGCCTCGGTGGGGCCGTAGAGGTTGTGGAGCTCGGCGTCGCTGCTCCGGGAGAACTGCTCGGCCACCGACAGCGGGAAGGCTTCACCGGCGACGAGCACGGTGCGCAGCGACGCGCAGTCGTCGGGCGACACCGACGCGGCGAACACCGCGAGCATCGACGGGACGAAGGAGGTCGCCGTCACCGCGCGCTCGCGGATGACGGTGCCGAGATAGGCGGGGTCGCGGTGCCCGTCCGGGACCGCGATCACCATGCGCGCACCGACGGCGAGGGTGCCGAAGAGTTCCCACACCGACACGTCGAAGGTGAACGGGGTCTTCTGCAGCACCACATCGTCGGGGCCGATCCCGTATTCGGTGGTGATCCACCGGATCTGGTTGACGACCGAGGCATGGGCGACCGCCACACCCTTCGGGCGTCCCGTCGAACCGGAGGTGAAGATCGAGTACGCGGTGTTCGACGGCCGCAACGGCGCGACGCGGTCGGCGTCGGTGACCGGCTCGGCCGGTGTCGCGGACAGGTCGAGGGTGTCGATCGCGAGCGACGGCACCGATGCCGTGGCCGGCACGGAGAATCCGTCGCGTTCGGTGGTCAGCACCACCACGGGCGCGGCGATGTCGAGGATGTACCCGTTGCGATCCTCGGGCTGATCCGGATCGATCGGCACGTAGGCACCACCGGCCGTAACGACCGCGTACATACCGACGAGCAGATCCAGCGAGCGGCGCATCGCCAGACCCACCCGCGCGTCGGGACCGACACCGAGCGAGATCAGGTGTCGTGCAAGACGGTTCACACGCTCGGAGAACTCGCCGTAGGTCAGCGTCTCGCCCTCGAACTCCACCGCGACCGCGTCCGGCGACCGCCGGACCTGCTCGGCGAACAGATCGACGAGGGTCCCGGCGTCGCCGAGTGCGTGCTCGGTGGCGTTCCACGTGGCGAGCACATCGGTGCGCTCGGCATCGTCGAGCAGCGCGACATCACCGACCGGGAGTGCGGGTTCGGTCACGACCGCGGTGAGGATCCGGGCCAGGCGCTCGGCGAAGGACTCCATCGTCCGGGCGTCGAACAGATCGGTGGCATAAGTCAATTCGACGAGATAACCCTCGGCGGTGGCGTCGTCCGAGACGGTGACCTGCAGGTCGAACTTCGCCAGTGCCACGTCGACATCGAGCGCCGAGACGGTCAGGCCGGGCAGCTCGAGGGAGCCGGCATCGAGGTTCTGGAACGCGAGGAGCACCTGGAACAGCGGGTGCCGTGCCGTCGACCGTTCGGGGTCGATGATCTCGACGAGCCGCTCGAACGGCAGGTCGGCGTGCCCGAACGCTTCGAGGTCGGCGCCGCGCACCCGGCCGAGCACCTGCTCGAACGACTCGCCGCCCTCCACCCGGGTGCGCAGCACGAGGGTGTTGACGAACATGCCCACCAGATCGTCGAGCGCCGCGTCGCCACGACCGGCCACCGGGGTGCCGATCGCGATGTCGTCGGTGCCCGACAGACGCGCCAGCAGCACCGCCAGTGCCGCGTGCACGACCATGAACTCGGTGGTGGAGGTGCGCCGGGCGAGATCGCGGACGGCGGAACGGAGTTCGGAGTCCAGGACGAACCGGTGCGAGGCACCGCGGTAGCTCGCGACCGCCGGTCGCGGACGGTCCGCCGGCAGGTCGAGCTGCTCGGGCAGACCCGCGAGGGTCTCCCGCCAGAACGCGACCTGCGAGGAGATGATCGACTCCGGATCGTCCTCCGAACCGAGCACCTCCCGCTGCCAGATGGCGAAGTCGGCGTACTGCACCGGCAGCGGCTCCCACTGCGGGGCGTCACCCGAGACGCGGGCCGCGTAGGCCGTCACGACGTCGCGGGTCAGCGGACCCATCGAGAAACCGTCGGACGCGATGTGGTGCACGACCAGCACCAGCACGTGCTCGGCCGCGGTCCCGGTCTCGGTGACGGCGAACAGCCGGGCCCGGAAGGGGACCTGCGTCGTCACGTCGAAGCCGGTGCCGACGATCTCGGTGGCCCGGGCGATCAGATCGGACTCGGCCACCGGGACCGGCGTCAGGTCGGGCACCACCTCGTCCACCGGCAGCACCTGCTGGTAGCCCACACCGTCGACGTCCGGGTAGATCGTCCGCAGCGACTCGTGCCGGCCGAGCACGTCGACCACCGCGGAGCGCAGCGCCTCGACGTCCAGGACGCCGGTCAACCGGATCGCCCCGGGGATGTTGTTGACGGCCGATTCCGGTTCGAAGCGGTTGAGGAACCACATCCGCTGCTGCGCGAGCGACAACGGCACCCGCTCGGGACGCTCCTGCGCCACGAGCGGAGCTCGGTCGTCACCGGCAAGAGGTTCGACCATGACAGCGAGGGCGGCGACCGTCGAACCCTCAAACAGCAGGCGGGCAGGCACCCGTACCCCTAGACGCTCACTCAGCCGTGCCGCCACTCGCGTGGCGATCAGCGAGTTACCCCCGAGATCGAAGAAGTCGTCGTCGAGGCCGACCCGCGTGGAGTCGAGTCCCAGCACGTCGGCGAACACCGCGGCGATGTCGATCTCGGTGCCGGTTTCCGGGGCCCGGAACTCGGTGACGATCGGCCCCGGATCGGGCAGTGCGTCGCGGTCGAGCTTGCCGGTGGGCGAGAGCGGGATCTCGTCGATCGGCACGATCGCCGAAGGCACCATGTGGGCAGGGAGCCGCTCGGCGGCCAGGGCCGACAGTTCCTGCAGGTCGACGGTTGCGTCGGGGGCCGCGTGCACGTACGCGACAAGCTGTGCCTGCCCGGACGGGCCCGTCCGCGCGAGCGTCGCCGCGAAGTCCACTGCCGGCGAGGAGGCCAGCACGGCGTCGATCTCGCCGAGTTCGATGCGGAAGCCGCGAACCTTGACCTGGAAGTCGTTCCGACCGATGTAGACGATGGGGGATGCGGCGTCCCGGGGTCCGCGGACGAGGTCGCCGGAACGGTACATGCGCGTGCCGCCGGGGGCCGCGACGAACCGGGCGGCGGTCAGCTCCGGCCGACGGTGGTATCCGCGGGCCACGCCCGGACCCGACAGGTAGAGCTCGCCCGTCACCCCGGCCGGAACGGCGTGCAACCGTGTGTCCAGCACGTGCGCGGTGGTGTTCCGGATGGGCGCACCGATCGTGATCTGCTCACCCGGAGCCAGCGGATCCGAGATGTTGGTCATGATGGTCGTCTCGGTCGGACCGTAGCCGTTGAAGAATCGCCGTCCCGGCGCCCACCGCTCCACCAGGTCCGGAGGGCACGCCTCACCGCCGACGACGATGCAATCGAGCACGCCCAGGCCCGTCGGGTCGACCGAGGCCAGCGCGGCCGGGGTGACGAAGGCGTGCGTGACCTGCTGTTGCACAACGAGTTCGGCGAACTCCTCGCCGCCGTACACGGAGGTCGGGGCGATCACCATCGTCGACGACGCGCCGATCGCCAGCAGCAGTTCGAGGATCGAGGCGTCGAAGCTCGGGGACGCGAAGTGCAGCGTGCGCGAGTCGGAGGTCAGGGCATACCGCTCCACCTGCTCGGTGCAGAAGTTCCCCAGACCCGAATGGGTCACGACGACGCCCTTCGGCCGTCCGGTCGACCCCGAGGTGTAGATGATGTAGGCCGTGTTCTCGACCCGCAGGGTTCGGACCCGTTCGTCGAACGAGACGGGCTCGGACGGAAGAGCCGCGAGCTGCTGCGCGATCGCGGGATCGTCGAGTGCGATCCACCGGGTCGCGGAGGGCAGGGCGGGTTCGTTCTCGGCGAGGGTCAGGCCGAGCGCCGCGCCGGAGTCGACCGTCATGTGCTCGACCCGGTCGGCGGGATAGTTCGGGTCGACGGGCACGAAGGCGGCACCGGTCTTCGCGACCGCCCAGGTGGCGAGCACCGAGTCGATCGACCGGGCGATCGCGAGCGCGACGACGTCCTCGGGACCGACACCGAGGCCGATCAGGTACCGCGCGAGTCGCGAGGACGCCTCGTCGAGCTCGGCGTAGGTGAGCGAACGGTCATCCTCGACCACTGCCGTCGCGGAGGGGTCGCGTTCGACCGCCGCCGCAATCAGCTGGGGAAGCAGCGCGGCCCTGGCTCCGCGACGCTCGGGACGCCTGCGTGGCCGCCGCCGCTCTGCTGCCGCAGGTCGAGCATCGCCAGAGGCTCCACCGTTCCCCTCGGCCCCCTGCTCGCCGACCTTACGCAAGGCTTCACTCACCACTGGTCCCGATCCCTCGTACGTCCCGTTCCGGCCGCGGCCACCCGGTTGTTACCGGGCAGTCATGTGCCCATTAGAGCATCGGTGGCCGAGAAGCCATGTTACGGCCGTGGGCGCGCACGCCACGGTGGGACGACCCGTGCGGGCCGCCCCACCGTGGCGGGATGTCGAGTTGTGGCCGGTCAGCGCCTCTCGTCGAGACGGCGACCGATGGCGGGTCCGATGACCGCCCACGCCTTCCTGGTGGCCATGTCCCAATGCGAGACCGGCACCTCACGCGTGGTCACCAGCCCGTTCACGTAGGGATACCAGGCCTCGGTGGAGGACATCGGACGATCGGTCTCGGCGATGAAGACCGTCAGGTCACCGTCGTAGACCTCGGGACGATGCGTCGCGAGGACCGAGTACGAGTGCCGGACGCCCTCGACGATCCGGGTGATCCGTTCCGGGGACAGGCTGTCGAACGGAGCCGGCAGAGCCTGCACCACCTGCTGCGCGCTCTCGGCGGTGAGCTCGGTGAGGGGGATCTCCGCAGCCGGGCCCTCGGCCGGGATGCCGAGCACGTTCGCGACCGTCGGGGCGGTGGCCGCGGTGGGCTGCGCGTCGGCCCGCGCGGCCCCGGTCTCGGGGTAGGCGTCGAGGATCGCGAGGGTCGGGACCTGCTCCCCCGCCCGTCGCAGCCGGACCGCGACGGCGTGGGCGAGGATGCCGCCCATGGACCATCCGACGAGATGGTAGGGGCCGTGCGGGTGCGCCTGCCGGATGAGCCGGACGTACTCGTCCGCCCAGGCGTCGATGTCGCCGGGCAGGTCGTCCGCCTCGCCGAGCGCGGGCGACTGCAGACCGTAGACGGGACGGTCGCCGAGGTACGGCACGAGGCCGGCGAAGCCCCATGCGAGGCCGGTGACGGGGTGGATGCAGAACACCGGTGCACCGTCCCCACCGGAACGCAGCGGCAGCAGCGGGTCGAGCCCGGCAGTGCCGAGCGTGTCCGTCTCGGACGTGCTGTGCGAGTCGATCCGGGCGGCGAGTTCCTCCACACCCGGGTGCAGGAACAACCACGGCAGCTCGACGTGGGCGTCGAGGCGGTCGCGCAGGCGCGCGGCGACCTTGACCGCGCTGAGCGAGTTGCCGCCGATACCGAAGAAGTCGTCGTCGAGACCGACCGGGTCGTCGCTGCCGAGCACTTCGGCGTAGACCGACGCGACCGTCGCCTCCGTGCCGGTGCGCGGGGCGCGGTAGGGCGCCGTGACGACCTCCGCCTCCGGGAGGGCCTTGCGGTCGACCTTGCCGTTGACGTTAAGCGGGAGGGCGTCGAGGGTGACGAAGCCCTGCGGGACCATGTAGGACGGCAGCGTCCGCGCCAGCGCGCCGCGGATCGCGGTGATGTCGGGGGCTCCGCCGGTGGGGACGACGAACGCGACGATCCGGTCGCCGTGCTGCACCGTCACCACCGCGTCGCGGATCTGCGGCAGCGCCCGCAGCGCGGACTCGATCTCCCCGAGCTCGATGCGGAAACCACGCACCTTCACCTGGAAGTCGGCCCGGTCGAGGTATTCGAGCGTGCCCGACAGCTGATCGTCGTCGAACCGCCAGCGCACGAGGTCGCCGGTGCGGTACAGGCGTGTGCCGGGGTCGCCGAACGGGTTTGCGACGAACCGCTCGGCGGTCAGCTCCGGTCGGCCGGAGTAGCCGCGCGCGAGCTGGGTTCCTGCGAGGTAGAGCTCTCCGGCCACTCCCGGGGGCACCGGGTGCAGCCGCTCGTCGAGGACGAAGACCTGCGTGTTGGGGATCGGGCCGCCGATCGGAATCGAGCTCTCCCCCGTCTCGGTGACGCGGTGCGCGGTCACCGAGACCGCCGCCTCCGTCGGCCCGTACAGGTTGACGAGATCGGTGTGCGACCGCTCGAGGGTGCGTTCGGCCGTGTCGACGGGAAGCACCTCACCGATCGCGAGCACTCGTCGCAGCGAGTCGGGCAGTTCGCCGTCGGCGTCGTCGAGCAGCGCGTCGAGCATCGAGGGCACGACGTGCAGGGTCGTCACGTGCTCGCGGCGGATCAGGTCGTTGAGGTAGGCCGGGTCGCGGTGGCCGTCGGGTGCGGCGACGACGAGTTTCGCGCCGGAGGTCAGCGACGACCAGAACTCCCACACCGACAGGTCGAAGGTCGCTGCAGTCTTGAGCAGGACGGCGTCGCCCACGCCGAGGCGGTATTCCTTCCGCTTCCAGACGAGCTGGTTGACGATCGCCTCGTGCGGCACGACGACGCCCTTCGGCCGTCCCGTCGATCCGGACGTATAGATCACGTAGGCGGCGTTGCTCGCGCGCAGCGGGGCGAGGCGGTCGGCGTTGCGGATCTCCTTGCCGCTGTAGGCAGCGAGGTCGACGGTGTCGACCTCGATGGTCGGCCGGTCGCCGGGCAGGTCGAGGCGGTCGCGGCTCGTGGTGAGAATGCAGGCGGGGTCGGCGGATCCGAGGATGTACTCGACGCGTTCGCGCGGGTGGTCGGGGTCGAGCGGCAGATATGCACCGCCGGCCTCGACGACCGCGTACATCGCGACGACGAGGTCGATCGAACGTCGGATCGGGAGCGCGACGACCGTCTCGGGACCGACGCCGTGTTCGATCAGCATCCGTGCGAGGCGTCGCACCCGGTCGGCGAAGTCCCCGTAGGTGAGTTCGCTGTTCGCGTCGACGAGCGCGCACGCCGTGGGCGTCGTGCGGGCCTGATCGTCGAACAGGTCGGCGAGGGTCCGGCCGGGGCCCACCGCGAGCTGTTCGGCCTCCCAGGCTTCGAGCATCGCGGCGAGCTGGTCGGGCTCGTGCAGGTCGATGTCGCCGACCACGACGTCGGCGTCCTCGGCGACGGAGCGCAGGATGCGCAGGTAGCGGTCGACCATGCGCCGGATCGAGGGTTCCTCGAACAGGTCGGTAGCGTAACCGAATTCGATGTCGAATCCACCCGGTCCGCCGTCGACGCCTTTGTCGACGATCGTCACGTGCAGGTCGAAGCGGACCGACGAGGACGACGCGTCGAGCGCCTCCACTCGCAGGCCCGGCAGCTCGAGCGCGTCGATGGTGAAGTTGTGATACGACAACCCGACCTGGAAGAGGGGGTGCCGGGACGGCGACCGGACGGGGTCGAGCACCTCGACGAGCCGTTCGAACGGGATGTCGGCGTGGTCGAAGGCATCGATGTCGACCGTGCGGGCCTGCTCGAGCAGATCGGCGAAGGTGCCGCCGAGATCGACCTCGGTGCGCAGCGCGAGCATGTTGACGAACATGCCCACGACACCGTCGAGTTCGGGCGCCGAGCGACCGGCGACGGGGGTCCCGATCACGACGTCGTGGGTGTTCGACAGGCGCGCGAGGAGTGCGGCGAGTGCGGCGTGCACGACCATGAACGGGGTGGTTCCCGCCCGGCGGGCGAGGCCGGTGATCGCCTCGTGGACGTCGTCCTCGAGTTCGACGCGCACGGCACCGCCGCCCGCGCCGAGGATCGCAGGTCGCACGTGGTCGGTGGCGAGATCGAGATGCTCGGGGACACCGGCGAGCGCGCCCGTCCAGTACGCGAGCTGACGGCCCGCGATCGATTCGGGGTCGTCGTCGGTGCCGAGGACCTCCCGTTGCCACAGCGTGTAGTCGGCGTACTGCACCGGCAGGGGCACCCAGTCGGGCGCGTGCCCACCGACACGTGCGGTGTACGCGGTGACGAGGTCGCGCACGAGCGGCGCGAGCGAGGTGCCGTCGCCGGCGATGTGGTGCAGGACGAGGACGAGCACGTGCTCGTCGGGTGCGGTCGCGAACAGGTGCGCACGCACCGGAACCTCGGCCGTGACGTCGAATCCGCGGCCCGCGACGCGCGCGAGATGCTCCGGCAACTCGCCGGCGGGCACCTGCTCGACCGGAACGTCGACGACGCGTGCTCCCGGTTCGAGGATGCGCTGCTCACCCACACCGTCGATCTCGGGGTAGACGGTACGGAGGGTCTCGTGACGCTCGACGAGGTCGGCGAACGCCGCGCGCATCGCGTCGACGTCGAGCCCACCGGTCAGACGCACCGCGAGAGGGATGTTGTACAGGGCGGATTCGGGATCGAGGCGGTTGAGGAACCACATGCGCTGCTGCGCGTAGGACAGCGGCAGGTGTGCGGGTCGCGGGCCGGCGACGAGCGGTACCGCGCGATCGGAGCCGGCCGCGTCGAGGTGCCGGGCGAGTGCCGCGACGGTCGGCTCGTCGAACAGCGCGGCCGCGCGGACTGTGACGCCGAGACGCGCGCGGAGGCGGCCGACGACGGACGTCGCGAGGAGCGAGTTGCCGCCGAGATCGAAGAAGTCGTCGTCGAGTCCGACCCGGTCCACACCGAGGACATCGGCGAAGACATCGGCGACGGCCTTCTCGGAAGCGGTGACGGGAGCGCGGAATTCGGCGACGGTCGTTCCCACCTCGGGAAGCGCCGCGCGGTCGACCTTGCCGGAGGGGGTCAGCGGGATGCGGTCGAGGGGCACGACCGCGGCGGGGACCATGTACGTCGGGAGCACGCCGGCGACGTGTTCGACGAGGCTGCCCGGATCGAGCGGGTCGTCGGTGCCGTGCACGTAGGAGACGAGTTGGGTCTCGCCGGCAGGGGTCTCGCGGCCGACGGTGAGGGCGAAGTCGACCCCTGGGTGCGACGCGAGTGCGGCGTCGATCTCCCCGAGTTCGATGCGGAATCCGCGGACCTTGACCTGGAAGTCGTTACGGCCCACGTAGACGATGCCCGACGAGGGCGTCTCGGGTCCGCGCACGACGTCGCCGGTGCGGTACATCCGCGCACCTCCCGGCGCTGCGACGAATCGCGCTGCGGTGAGCCCTGGGCGACCGAGATACCCGCGGGCCACCCCCGGCCCTGCTGTGTAGAGTTCGCCCGCGACACCGACGGGGACGAGGTGGAGTCGCGAATCGAGCACGGTCTCCGTGACATTGCCGATCGGAGGTCCGATCGTCACCCGGTCGCCCGGGGTGAGGGGTTCGGAGATGTTCGAGACGATGGTCGTCTCGGTGGGTCCGTAGACGTTGTGGAAGCGGCGGCCCGGCGCCCATCGCGTCACGAGTTCGGGCGGGCACGCCTCGCCGCCCACCGCGACGGTGCCGAGTACCTCGAGACCGGCCGGGTCCACCGAGGCCAGCGCAGCGGGTGTGACGAATGCGTGTGTGACCCCGTGCTTCCGCACGACATCCGCGAACTCCGACCCGCCGAAGACGGTCAGCGGGGCGACGACCATCGTCGACGACGCACCCACCGCCAGCAGGAGTTCCAGCACGGAGGCGTCGAAACTCGGTGACGCGAAATGCAATGTGCGCGACTGCGACGAGAGTCCGTAGCGCTCCACCTGTTCGGCGCAGAAGTTGGCGAGCCCCGAATGCGTCACCACGACGCCCTTGGGGCGACCGGTGGAGCCGGAGGTGTAGATGACGTACGCCGCGTTCTCCGCACGGACGACACCGCGTCGCTCGTCGAAGAAGACGGGCTCCGAGGACATCCCGGCCGATTCGTCGCGCACCTCGGCCGTGTCGAGCACGAGTGCGGGTACCTCACCGGGCAGCGTGCCGGCGTGTTCCTCGGTGGTCAGGACGAGCCCGGCCCCCGAATCGTCCAGCATGTAGGCGATGCGATCGGCGGGATAGGTGGGGTCGACGGGCACGAACGCCGCGCCGGTCTTCGCCACCGCCCATGTCGCGAGGACGGATTCGAGCGAGCGCGTGAGGAACTGCGCCACGCAGTCCTCGGGACCGATTCCGCGCGAGATCAGAAGACGGGCAAGGCGTGACGATCCCGCGTCGAGTTCGCGGTAGGTGAGAGCGCCGGATTCGGAGACGACGGCGATGCCGTCCGGATTCCGTTCGACGGCGACGGCGAGCAGATGGGGCAACGATGCGGTCGGTGCGCTGCGGCGCAATCTCCGAGGGCTGCCCGACGTACGGATCCCGGAAACGGATCCCTCGTCCGAGTGGGCCGAGTCGAAGTCCATCGCATTCGTCGTCATACCACTCCCCGCTTCGCGCCGGGGGACGGTACGGCTGATGAACGCACGCCGAAACAGGCACGCGCCCTGGCGTATCGACGCGATCAGGCCCCCGACAGCCGGATCACGTACGCCGAACTACACGAGTCTCGCACAGGAGTACGAACGCTGCCACATCAGTGCCCGACACGGAGTGTCGAGTCGCGCTTGCGGACTTCGCAATTCGGACATACACGGCGGTTGCACCAGGCGGCGAGGAGCGGGCCGACGGTGCGACACGCGTGCTCGCCCGTCATCGCCCAGTGGGACACGTCGATGTCGTGGCGGTGCACCCGTCCGGTGACGAACTCGGTCCAGTCCCTCCGGGAATCGTCTTCCGGCGACGCCGAACTCCGCGACCCCACGAAGAGCAGGTCGCCGTCGAAGCGTCCCGGGTAGTGCCGCTCGAGAACGTCGAACGAATGACTGATGCCGCCGAGAAACGACTCCATGGACGGGAAGACGTCGCTGTCGAATTCGCCACGCCCGAGAATCGATGTGATATCCCCGACGTTCGGCGTGGCGCGGTCACCGTTGTCGAGACCGTTCAGGGCCGCGAGGGCCACCGACTGCGGATCGACGGACTCCGGTAGCGGGGCCGGGACGTGCGCATCGAGCAGGACGAGGGAGTCCACGGAGCTCCCGTGTCGTTGCAGTTGCACGGCCATCTCGTGCGCGATCACTCCGCCCATAGACCACCCGACGAGGTGGTAGGGCCCGTCGGGGTGCGCGCGCCGGATCTCGTCCACGTACAGGGCAGCCCATTCCCGGATCGATCCGGGAAGCTCCTCGGTGCCCGACAGCGCGGGCGACTGCAGTCCGTAGACCGGACGACCGGCGTCGATGAACTCCGCGAGCCGCGAGAATCCCCAGGCGAGGCCGACGACGGGGTGGACGAAGAAGACCGGCTCACCGGAGGCGGGTCCCGTGCGCAGGGGGAACACGACGTCGAACGCCGTGGACGCCGACTCCTCACCGTCGCGCTCGCTGCGTTCGATCCGCTCCGCCAGTTCGGCGACGACGGGGTGGGCGAACAGCCACTCGAGGGGCACGGGACGCTCCAGCGCCGCCGCGAGTTCGCTGACCGCCCGGACCGCGACCAGCGAGGTACCGCCCGAGCGGAAGAAGTCGTCGTCACGTCCGACCGACTCGATGCCGAGGACCTTCCCGAACACCTTCGCAACGGCGGATTCGACGGCGGTGGCGGGCGGACGGTGCTCGGCCGGCGCGGCCGGGACGAGTGGGAGGGCGTTCCGATCGAGTTTGCCGGTGCTCCCCTTCGGCAGGCAGTCGATCGCGCGGATGTCGGCCGGGACCATGTAGTTCGGTAACCGTTCGCCGAGCGAGGTCCGCAGGGCGGCGGTGTCCGGTTCGGTGCCGTCCGAGACGACCACGAAGGCCACCACGCGGTCGCCACGATGTGCATCCTGCTGCACCGTTGCCGCCGCGGCAGCGACGCCGGGGCATGCCCGGAGTGCGTCCTCGATCTCACCGAGCTCGATCCGGAACCCGCGGATCTTCACCTGGAGATCCCGGCGACCGATGTAGTCGAGTTCGGGTCCGCGTGCGCTCGTGACCCAGCGCACCAGGTCCCCGGTCCGGTAGAGACGCCCTCCGCTGCCGAAGGGGTCGGCGACGAACCTGCCGGCGGTCTCACCCGCCCGCGCGACGTAACCGCGCGCGAGTTGCTCGCCGGACAGGTACAACTCCCCGACCGCGCCGAGCGGGACCGCACCGAGGCGGTCGTCGAGCACGTGGACGCCCGTGTTCCACACCGGTGTCCCGATCGGCACGCCGTGGACGTCGGCGTCGGTCACCGGGTGATCGGTCACCGAGACGGCCGCTTCCGTCGGCCCGTAGAGATTCACCAGTTCGGCGTCGCTGCGGGCGGCGAACTCCCGCGCGGTCGCGGCGGGCAGGGACTCACCGATGGACAGCACACGCCGCAACGTCGACGGAAGTCGCTTCTCGACCCCCGACAGGAACATGCCGAGCATGGTCGGAACCCCGTGGAAGGTGGTGACCCGTTCACGCTCGAGCAGGGCGATCATGGCGCGGGGGTCGGGGTGGCGTCCCCGGTCGGCGATCACCAGCCGGCCACCGCACGTCGACCAGCCCCAGAACTCCCAGACCGACAGGTCGAAGGTCGCCGGGGTGTGCAGGACCGACACGTCGTCGGGTCCGAGGTCGAATCGCTCTCGCAGCCAACACATCTGATTGGTGACCGCACGATGGGTGACCGCAACACCCTTGGGGACCCCCGTCGAACCGGAGGTGAACAGGACGTACGCGATGTTCTCCGGTCGCAGCCGGGCGAGCCGTTCGGCATCGGTCACCGGCGCTGCGGACAGTCCGGCATGGGCCGGATCGTCGACGTCGATCACCGCGGCACCGCCGAGATCGACGGCTGCGGACGCCCCACCCACACGTACGACGACGGCGGGTTCGGCGGCCGCGACGATCTGCGCGATGCGTCCGGGTGGCAGGGAGGGGTCGAGCGGAACGTAAGCTCCGCCGGCGACGGACACCGCGTACATCGCGACGACCAACTCGACGGATTGTCCGATCATGAGGCCGACCCGGGTCTCGGGGCCGACACCGGCCGCGATCAGCGCACGCGCACACCGGTTCACACGCTCGTCGAATTCCCTGTAGGACACCGACGTTCCCTCGTGAACGAGGGCGATCGCATCGGGGCGACGATCGGCGTGCGCCCGGAACGGATCGGGAAGGACGGATGCGTCCGACCGGCGGTACTTTCCCCTGCCGATGTCGAGCAGCCTGGTCCGCTCGTCCTCTCCGATCATGTCGGCATCGCCGACGGGACGTGACGGGCAGTCCACGAGTGCGGCGAGCACGCGCGTGAACATGGACGAGAACGAGCGGGCGGTCTCCTCGTCGAACAGGTCGGCCGCATACGTGAGCCGACCCGCCAGCCCGCCGCACCGCCCGTCCTGGTCGACGCGTTCGCCGACGAGCAGATGCAGGTCGAACTGCGAGATACGAGTGTCGGGGACCAGACTCTCGACGGACAGACCGGGAAGGTCGAGCCGGGACGGTGCGAGGTTCTGGAACGACAGGCCCACCTGGAAGAGCGGGTGCCGTGCCAGGGATCGGGCCGGATCGAGCGCTTCGACGAGCCGCTCGAACGGCAGGTCGGCGTGGTCGAAGGCCTCCAGCACCGTCGCGCGACTGCGGTCGAGGAGTTCGTCGAAGGATTCGGCGGGGTCCACGACGGTCCGGAAGACGAGGGTGTTGACGAACATGCCGATGAGGTCGTCGAGCAGCGGATCGGTGCGCCCGGCGACGGGGGTGCCGATGGCGATGTCGCGCGTCGCCGACAACCGGGCGAGCATCACCGCGAAGGCGGCCTGGGCGACCATGAACGGGGTCGCACCGTGACGCGCGGCGAGTTCGCGCAACTGCTCGTGGACGTGGGCGTCGACCTCGACGTCGACACTGCCCCCGCGGTGCGACTGCACGGTCGGCCGGGGACGGTCGGTGGGCAGATCGAGCTGGTCGGGCAACCCGTCGAGGGCGCGCCGCCAGTAGTCGAGTTGCCGCGCGGCGACCGATTCCGGGTCGGATGCATCACCGAGCGCATCCCGTTGCCACAGTGCGTAATCCGCGTACTGGACGGCCAGCGGCGGCAACTCGGCCGTGGTCCCGGTCGCGCGGGCGGCGTAGAAGGCGGCGAGGTCGCGGGTCAGCGGCGCGAGCGACGCTCCGTCGGCGGCGATGTGGTGGACGACCACGACGAGCACGTGTTCCGTTGCATCACTGTCGTTTTCGATACTGCTACTGCACCGCAGCAGTCGGGCCAGGACCGGAACCTCACGGGTGACGTCGAATCGGGTCGAAAGGACGGCGTCGACCTCGGACCGCACGGCGTCGGGATCGACTTCGACCGGCAGGAGATCCGGCAGGAACGCCTCGATCGGGAGGACCTCCTGCACCGGGACACCGTCGATCTCGGGGTAGACGGTGCGGAGTGTCTCGTGCCGAGCGACGAGATCGCGGACCGCCGCCTGCATCGCCGCGGCGTCGAGATCTCCGGTCAGCCGGACGACGATCGGAATGTTGTATGCCGCAGAGGAATCGAATCGTCCGAGGAACCACATGCGTTGCTGCGCCAACGACAACGGCACCCGATCCGGACGCTGCCGCGCCGCCAACACCACACTCCCGACCCCGGCACCGGCGGTGTCGGTGTCGAGACGGGCCGCCAACTCCTGCACCGACGACGCCTCGAACACCACCGGCACCGCCACCCGATACCCCAACCGCGCCGACAACCGCGCCACCAACCGCGTCGCCGCCAACGAATTACCACCGAGATCGACGAACGAATCGTCCAACCCGACCCGCTCGACCCCCAGAACCTGCGCGACCTCCTCGGCCACCGCGATCTCCACCGGCGTCCGCGGCGCCCGATACTCGGCCACCTCGAACACCGGCGCCGGCAACGCCGCCCGATCGACCTTCCCCACCGGCGTGAGCGGCACCTCGTCGAGCACCGTCACCGACGACGGCACCATATAACCGGGCAACACCTCCCCCACCGACGCCCGCACCTGCGCCGGATCGAGCACCGCCCCCGCCTCGGGCACCACATACGACACCAACGCCGACTCCCCCGACGCCAACGCCGCCCCCACCGTCACCGCGAAACCGACCCCCGGCACCGACGACAACACCGCATCGATCTCCCCCAGCTCGATCCGGAACCCCCGGATCTTGACCTGGAAATCACTGCGCCCCACATACTCGAACACCCCATCGCCGCCGCGACGCACCAGATCCCCCGTCCGATACATCCGGCCACCCGGGGTGAACGGATCGGCCACGAACCGCGCCGCGGTCAACCCGAACCGACCGTGATAGCCCCGCGCCACCTGCGCCCCGGCCACATACAACTCACCGACCACACCCTCGGGCACCGGACGCAACCGCTCATCGAGCACGAACGCGCCCACCCCCGCGATCGCCGACCCGATCACCACCGGCGCATCGGGCACCAGCTCCGCCGACGAGGTCGCCAGAATCGTCGTCTCCGTCGGACCATAGGCATTGAAGAACCGCCGCCGACCCGGCACCGACCACCGCCGCACCAGATCCGGGGTGAACGACTCACCCGCCACGACCACCACACGCAGATCGTCCAAGCCCGCAGGATCCATCGACCCCAACGCACCCGGCGTCATGAACACATGCGACACCGACTGCGACGCAATCACATCCGCCAGATCCGGACCACCACCGACCCCCGCCGGCGCCACCACCACCGTCGCCCCCGCCGAGAACCCCACCCCCAACTCGAGCAACGACACATCGAAACTCGGCGAACACACATGCAACACCCGCGAGGAGCCATCGACCCCGAAATGCTCACGCTCGGCCGACATCACCCCACCGATACCGGCATGCGAAACCACCACACCCTTCGGCCGCCCCGTCGACCCCGAGGTATAGATCATCCACGCCGCATCCGACAGCTCGAGCGAACGCACCCGATCCGCATACGAAACCGGACGCGACGACAACTGCCCCACCCGCGCAGCCACCGACACCTCGTCGACCGCCACCACCGGCACCGACCCCGCCGCCTCGGCCACCACCTGCGCCACCGACGACACCGTCAACGCCAACACCGCACCCGAATCGGCCACCATGAACTGCACCCGCTCGGCCGGATAACCCGGATCCACCGGCACGAACGTCGCCCCCGACTTCGCCACCGCCCACAACACCACCACCGACTCGAGCGACCGCGGCACCGCCACCACCACCGCATCCCCCGGCCCCACCCCACGACCGATCAACCACCGCGCCCACCGCGACGACACCGCATCGAGCTCCCGATACGACAACGACCGAGAACCCTCCACCACCGCCACCGCATCACCGGCCGACTCCACCGCCGACACCAACAACTGCGGCAACAACACACCCCGACGACCACTACGTCGATTGGAACGGCTCGAAACTGGGGTTCGAACCCTGCCTGAACCGGGCGCTGTCACTCTTCCGAACCGTGGTCCTTCCTGGTCGGATTTCGCGTGCGTCACGTATCAAACTCCTCCCGACCGAGGCACCCCGACGTCCCTGGTCGCAAAGAAAGTTACCGGCCGAGAACAGATCCTGCAGGACCGCAGCGTCAACACGCGAATATGACCCGAAAACAGCGGATTATAGCACGGCGACGGCAGAGCCACCCTAAGGAATTCTAAAGTGACATATCTTACACTCAGCTCCACCTGTCCAGCGTGGACTCCGCTTCATGGGTAGCGTAGATCGCCATGAGCCGAGTAACCCTCTCTGTTGTAGTGCCCGCTTACAACGAGGAACGGTATATCCGGAAATGCCTGTCGACCCTCGCGCACAACCGTGAATGGATTGACGAAGTTGTGGTTGTCGACAACAATTCGACCGATCGCACGCGCGATATTGCAATGCTCTTCCGTGACCGTTTTGAGAAGTTTGCTGTCATCTCGGAACAGACACCGGGAGTGGTGCATGCCCGGAATGCGGGATTCAACGCCACTTCGGGTGACATAATAGCGCGCGTAGACGCCGATACGATCGTGGGCAATTCGTGGGCTAGGGCGATTCACGAATTCTTCCGGGAACAACCAGGGTATGCTGCAGTGACAGGACTATCATATCTATATGAGTCGCCCGTAGCCGGCTTGCAACGCACGATTTTCGATCGTTTCTCAAGGCGCTGGCGCTCAAAAGGATCGCGCCCAGTCGTTGTATTGTCTGGTGCTAATATGGCCATTCGTCGAAGCGCTTGGGAGACCGTGGAGAACAGCACGGCCGTATCTAGGGACGTCCATGAGGACGTCGATCTTTCCCTCTGCCTCTTGAAGCATGGATTTCAGCTCGGTCAAGCAGCGGATATGCTCCTTTCGGTTTCCGGACGTAGAGGAAATAGCAGTTTGAAGGATTACCTCTCATATACGAGAGCGACAAAGAGAACTTTCGTGCGCCACGGACACGACTATCTGGGTTTGCGTCTTCTACTCATCGCGAACATGCTTGTTCACGCAATTTTTCTTCCGCTGTACAAGAGTCATTCGTCAATATCACGCATCCGCGGCCTTGGTGGCGGGGCGAGAGCATTGCCCGTCGGTGATAGAGATTCTACGATGTAACATTACAGGTACGGTATTGCTCGAATCAGCCTGCTCTGAATTTCTTTCAGATTTGGAACAGCACAATATCCCCTTTTCAGGTCCTCCACAGCCTCCGGATCCCAGACGAGATCAGCATCGTACTGTGTTGCGGTCCCACCGAAGGCGGAATAGTAGTCCTCGAACTTGTACCGACCACCACCGATCCGGCCACTCAGCGCGATCCAAGCATTCGGGATGCCGAACGAATCGGCGACAATAAGGCCGTGAAGACTCGTCGAGAAGATGAACTCACATTCAGTAATGTCGGCAATGACATCGCGGGGTTCTCTGGACGGGTCGATAAGTGCGACGCGCCCCTGTTGCGCGAGGGCTCGTACAACCTCGTCTTTCTCATCCACATAATGGTAGACAAGACCAACCTTTCCAGTCACTACCGGTGAGCGGGGGTAGACTCTACTGGCAAGTAGGCCAGGGTCACCGAGGGCTACATCTCGGACCGGACGGATACGTGAGAGAGTGAGTTCTCCCCGAACCGCATAGAAATCGAAATCGGGATGATCCCAATTTCTCCCCCCCGCAGTGCCGCTAGCCATGAATCCCGAACCCCATACCTTCAGCCCACTTGGCGCACCCGCGCCCTGCACCATTTCCAGGATGGACCCGGCACCGATGAATTCACTCCGTTTGGGGTGAGCCCAAGTGCACGTAACTCCGGCGAGTCCATGGACGATTCCGGATGTGAGCTCGTCACCAAAATTCGGCCTGTCGGTAACAAGTCCCATGCGCCGCCACCAAAAAGTCCTGATGCCTTCGCGATGCGGCATAAATCGGTCCGATAACACTCTACGCATGTATGGGATCATGGTTTGCCATCGTAGCGGCAACTTGTCCCGCGGAGAACAGGAAAATACCGGACAAGCCGACGACGCATACTTGCATCACAAATGTTTCGCCATGAAGACCGCTATTCTTTTCGAGAGCGGTTGTCTTCATCACATTCGATCCTCAGCAATGAGACGAACTCAAGATCTTCCCTCCCGCCGGTGTCCCAAGTCCGTAAGCAGGCACAGATCATTCGTCACCTACTTGTCCCGAGCTCCATGGAAGCGGTATTCCGGTCCTTTCGGTTCCGGGACGATCGCGACCACGCCGGCGCGCCGCTGCGGCAACCATCCTACTCACCGGGTGCCCCGTAGGGCGGACACCGTCAACGTTAATTCCGTCGTCATCAGCCGGCCACGGACTCACCCGGGCCCGCATCGAGCTACGCTCACTCGACTTCCCACGGCGAGCACGATCTTGGCTCCGTGCCCTCATTGGGCGGGTTCCCCATCCGTGTGCGCGTCCCCGAGCGTGCTCGGCCCCCGACAAGACCTCTGTGCAACACGGAACAGCTCTCCTTCCGGCCGTGGACGCCCCGAACGAACTCGGCCGGTAAGTAAAGTTACCTTTCCGCAATCATTCCTGCAGGACCCAGGGGGAACGCAGGTCGGAAAGTTTGCCGGCGAGACCGGCGGAGAGCTCCGCACCGTCGTGCGCAGGCCCGTCCGTGACGACGACCGCCACGAGGTCCTCGGTGTCGGGCAGAGCGGCGAGTTCGTCGGCCGGAACGAAGCCGTGGGTCACCCACTCCTCGTCGACGAGGATGCCCGGGTCATGGTCGGGACCGGCGGGAACGACGACGGCACCGGTGATCGCCGCGGCCAGGACGGCGAAGACCGTCCACTGGTCGAGGCGGGAACCGGCGAGAAGGACCCGCGACTCGTAGGTCAGATCGAGGTCCTTCCGGCCGCGCCGCAGCGCCGCGACGACCGCACCGTGGGTGAGATCGAGTTCACTCGTCCGGACGGCCGTGTCGTCGGGGCCGAGGACACCGGAACGGTCGGTGTACGCGATCGAGCGGGTCGGCTGCTCGGCGACGAGGGCGAGCGTCTCCGGATCGTCGACGAACGTCCCCGCGACCGACGACCGCAGATCGTCGCTGCGTGCGAGGGTGGTCAGCACGTGGTCGGCAGTGACCGTGGGGTCGACCGTGACGGCGGCTCCCGTCTTGACGGCGGCCCACACCGCAACGATCAGGTCGGGACCGACCGGAAGGTCGACGGCGACGGTGCGACCCGGACCCGCTCCGCGGGAGATGAGGTACCGGGCCCACTGCGACGACCGGCGCTCGACGTCGACGAAGCCGAGTTCGGTGTCGCCCACCACCACGGCGGGCGCCTCGGGATCGGACTCGACCGCGATCTGCAACTCCTGGACGACGGTCCGGTCGACCGTCTCGAGAGCGGTTTCCCGCACCGGAGCGGCGACCGGGGTGGTTGCCGCCTCGCGCTCGGTCTCGGTCCGGACCTCGATGTCGCCGACCACCGAACCGGGATCCGCGGCAACGGCGTCGAGGACCGTCACGAAGCGTTGCGCGAGTGCCTGCGCCGTCGTCTCGTCGAAGAGATCGACGGCGTAGGTGAGCGCGATCCGCATGCCGTCGTCGTCGGCGAGCGGCTCCACGGTCACCTGCAGGTCGAATTTCGCGGCGAGCACCCCCGAATCGAGTGCTTCCACCGTGAGCTCGGGCAGTTCGAGCCGGGCGGGTTCGAGGTTCTGGAACGAGAGCATCGTCTGAAAGACGGGATGACGTGCCGGCGACCGGGTGGCGACGACCTCGTCGACGATGCGCTCGAACGGGATGTCGGCGTGCGCGAACGCTTCGAGATCGGCGGTGCGTGCCTGTTCGAGAATGTCGGCGAAATGCGCGCCCGGATCGACGTCCGTGCGCAGGGCGAGTGTGTTCACGAACATGCCGACGATGTCGTCGAGCACCCGCGAGCCGCGTCCCGCGACGGCGGTTCCCACGACGACGTCCCGCGAACCGCTCATCCGCGCGAGCAGCACGGCGAGCGCGGCGTGGACGACCATGAACAACGACGCACGGTTCTCGGTCGCCAGCGCCTCGAGCCGCTGCCGGGTCGACGCGTCGACCTCGGTGAAGACCGTGGCCCCGCGCAGGCTCGGTACCGCGGGGCGCGGCCGGTCCGTGGGCAGGTCGAGCAGGTCCGGTACCCCGGCCAGCTGCTGCTTCCAGTAGGCGAGCTGCCTGCCCGCCGGCGAATCGGGGTTCTCGGCGTCGCCGAAGGTCTCCTGCTGCCACGCCGCGAAGTCCGCGTACTGCACCTCGAGCGGCGGGCGGTCGGGTCGCGAACCGGACAGCCGGGCGACGTAGGCCTCCATGAGGTCGCGGGCCAACGGCACGAGCGAGGCGCCGTCGGCCGAGATGTGGTGCACCACGAGCGCGAGGACATGATCGTCGGAGACGACCGAACCTGCACTACCGCCGGCGGAGATCGAGACGAGGCGACCGCGCACGGGTGGCTCGGAGGACACGTCGAATCCCTGCGAGGCGACCTCGACCACGGCCTCGAAAGCCTCCTGCTCGGAGGCCACGCGGACCACCTCGAGCGGCGGCATCGACTCCGCATCCAGGATCTTCTGGAACGGGCCCTGCTCGTCCTGCGTGTAGACGGTGCGCAACGTCTCGTGCCGCTCGACGACGTCGCGCACCGCCGCGGTCAGCGCATCGATGTCGAGTGCGCCCCGCAGCCGGATGGCGAGCGGGATGTTGTAGGTCGCGGAGCCCGGGTCGAGCTGGTTGAGCACCCACATGCGCTGCTGCGCGAGCGAGAGGGGGATGCGATCGGGACGCGGCCGTGCGACGAGCTCCGGCACGGCCCGATCGGACCCGCCGGCGTCGACGCGCGCCGCCAGACCCGCGACGGTGGGATCCTCGAACAGTTCGCGGATGGCCAGGCTCGCTCCGGTCGCCTCGTTGATGCGCGCGACGACCCGCGTCGCGACGAGGGAGTTACCGCCGAGGTCGAAGAACGAGTCGTCGGCGCCGACGCGTTCGATGCCCAGTACCTCGCTCCAGACCTGCGCGACGATCCGTTCGGATTCGGTGGCGGGTTCGCGGAAACGATCGGCGTCGATGTCGATGCGGGGCACGGGGAGAGCGCGACGGTCGAGCTTGCCGTTCACCGTGAGCGGGAGTTCGTCGAGCACGGTCACCACATCGGGAACCATGTACCCCGTGAGGAATTCGGACGCGTGCGCGCGCACCGCGGCCGCGTCGACGGTCTCACCGGTGCGGGCGACGACGTAACCGACGAGACGTTCGCCGAGTCCGTCGTCCCGGACCATGGCGACGGCCTGTGCGACACCCGGAGCCTGCAGCAGCTGCGACTCGATCTCGCCCAGTTCGATGCGGAAGCCGCGGAGCTGGACCTGCGAGTCGCTGCGACCCGCGTATTCGAGGATGCCTTCACCGTTCCACCGCGCGATGTCGCCGGTGCGGTAGAGGCGACCTCGACCGAAGGGGTTCGCGACGAAGCGCGCGACCGTCAGGTCGGGACGTCCGAGATATCCGCGGGATAGCTGGTCGCCGGAGATGTACAGCTCGCCCGGCACGCCGGCGGGCACGGGATGCAGGCGCCGGTCGAGGACGTAGGCGTCCAGTCCGGGAAGCGACCGTCCGATCGCGCTGGCGGCACCGGCCTTCGCGAGGGCGCGGTCGATGGGCTGGTACGACACGTGCACCGTGGTCTCGGTGATGCCGTACATGTTCACCAGTTGTGGGCCGGCGGGGTGACGATCGAACCAGTCCGCGAGCCGGGCGGGGTCGAGTGCCTCACCGCCGAAGACGACGTAGCGCAGCGCGAGCGGTGCTGTGTCGGCCGCGAGAGTGCGATCGGCCTCGTCGAACTGGTAGAACGCCGACGGCGTCTGGTTGAGCACCGTGACGCCCTCGCGGCGCACGAGCTGCGCGAACAGCTCGGGTGACCGGGAGGTGAGGTAGTCGACGACGACGAGCCGGCCCCCGTACAGCAGCGGTCCCCACAGCTCCCACACCGAGAAGTCGAAGGCGTAGGAGTGGAACAGCGTCCACACGTCGTCCGGGCCGAAGCCGAAGCGGGGTTCGGCGTTGGCGAAGAGGGTCAGCACGTTCCGGTGTGTGACGGCGACGCCCTTGGGGCGGCCGGTGGAACCGGAGGTGAAGATGACATACGCGAGATCGTCCGGCTGCGGCGATGCGATCCGGTCGGCGTCGGTGAGCGGATCGGCCGAGACCGAGGCGTCGTCTTGTGCGGCGACGACATCGAGCATCTCGATTCCGCTGCCGCGCAACGCCTCCGCTCCGGGCTCGTCTCCGAGTGCATCCGAGGTGAGGATCACGCGGGGCCGTGCCTGGTCGAGGATGTACCGCACACGGTCCTGCGGGTGAGCGGTGTCGATCGGCAGGTAGGCGCCGCCGGAGAGCACGACCGCGGTGAGAGCGACCACGAGGTTCTCGGTCCGCGGCAGGGCCACCGCGACGAGAGTGCCCGGTCCGACGCCTGCGCCGACGAGCCGGCGTGCGATCCGGTTCGCGCGGGCACCGAGTTCGGCGTACGTGAGGGTCGTCTCCCCGTGAGTCACCGCGGCATTCGCGGTGTGGGTGCGGACGGCCGCGTCGAAACGCGCAGACAGCGTGGCCGGTTCGACGACCGGGACGGATTCGCCGAGCGTGTTCCACTCGGTAAGGATGCGGTCGAGCTCATCGTCGGTGACGAGCGGCACGTCGCCGACCGGGATGCGCGGATCGGTGGTGACCGCCTCGAGGATCCGCGAGAACCGTTCTGCGACAGCGGCGACGGTCTGCGGGTCGAACAGTTCGGTGGCGTAGTTGAATTCCACCACGAGACCGGAGGGATCGCCGGCGGCGTCGACGACATCCGCGACGGTGACCTGCAGGTCGAACTTGGCGACCTGCGCGTCGAAGTCGATACCGGAGACGGTCAGCTCGGGCAGTTCCAGCTGCGAGACCGGCATGTTCTGGAAGGTGAGCATCACCTGGAAGAGTGGGTGGCGCGCCTGCGAACGAGGTGGATCGAGCACCTCGACGAGCCGCTCGAACGGCACGTCGGCGTGGGTGAACGCCTCGAGGTCGGTCGTGCGCACCGAGTCGAGGAAGTCGCCGAAGGACGCTTGGGGTTCGACGGGTGTACGCAGCACCAGGGTGTTGACGAACATGCCCACCAGATCGTCGAGCGCGGCGTCGCCACGGCCGGCGACGGGAGTACCGATGGTGATGTCGTCGTTACCGCCGAGCCGGGCGAGAAGCACGGCGAGCGCGGCGTGGACGACCATGAATTCCGTTGCGCCGCTGCGGCGGGCGAGATCGGCGATCGCTGCGCGGACCCGCTCGTCGAGGGTGAGGCGGTGCGAGGCACCCCGATAGCTCGCGACGGCCGGCCGGGGACGATCGGACGGCAGCGTCGCCTCTTCGGGCAGATCCGCGAGGGTCCGCGTCCAGAGGTCCGTCTCGCGCGCCATGAGCGACTCGGGGTCGGACTCCTCGCCGAGGACCTCGCGCTGCCAGAGTGTGTAGTCCGCGTACTGCACCTCGAGCGGTGCCCATCCGGGTTCCCCGCCCGCGACACGCGCGGCGTAGGCCGTCACCACGTCGCGGGTCAGCGGCCCCATCGAGTAGCCGTCGGCGGAGATGTGGTGCACCACGACGACGAGCACGTGCTCGTCCGGGGCCACGGCGAACAGGCGCACTCGGATCGGAACCTGTTGCGTCACATCGAAGCCGGTAGTGACCGCTTCGGCGACCCGGGCCGGGACCTCGTCGGCCCCGACGGTCTCGGGACGGACCTCGACGACCGCGTCCGCGGCGGGCAGCACCTGCTGGTAGCCGACACCGTCGATCTCGGGGTAGACGGTGCGGAGCGATTCGTGACGTTCCACCACGTCGGAGACTGCTGCCTGCAGCGCATCGACGTCCAGACGTCCCGAAAGACGAATGGCCACAGGGATATTGTTCACGGCGGAATGCGGTTCGAGCCGGTTGAGGAACCACATGCGTTGCTGCGCCAACGACAACGGCACCCGATCCGGACGCTGCCGCGCCGCCAACACCACACTCCCGACCCCGGCACCGGCGGTGTCGGTGTCGAGACGGGCCGCCAACTCCTGCACCGACGACGCCTCGAACACCACCGGCACCGCCACCCGATACCCCAACCGCGCCGACAACCGCGCCACCAACCGCGTCGCCGCCAACGAATTACCACCGAGATCGACGAACGAATCGTCCAACCCGACCCGCTCGACCCCCAGAACCTGCGCGACCTCCTCGGCCACCGCGATCTCCACCGGCGTCCGCGGCGCCCGATACTCGGCCACCTCGAACACCGGCGCCGGCAACGCCGCCCGATCGACCTTCCCCACCGGCGTGAGCGGCACCTCGTCGAGCACCGTCACCGACGACGGCACCATATAACCGGGCAACACCTCCCCCACCGACGCCCGCACCTGCGCCGGATCGAGCACCGCCCCCGCCTCGGGCACCACATACGACACCAACGCCGACTCCCCCGACGCCAACGCCGCCCCCACCGTCACCGCGAAACCGACCCCCGGCACCGACGACAACACCGCATCGATCTCCCCCAGCTCGATCCGGAACCCCCGGATCTTGACCTGGAAATCACTGCGCCCCACATACTCGAACACCCCATCGCCGCCGCGACGCACCAGATCCCCCGTCCGATACATCCGGCCACCCGGGGTGAACGGATCGGCCACGAACCGCGCCGCGGTCAACCCGAACCGACCGTGATAGCCCCGCGCCACCTGCGCCCCGGCCACATACAACTCACCGACCACACCCTCGGGCACCGGACGCAACCGCTCATCGAGCACGAACGCGCCCACCCCCGCGATCGCCGACCCGATCACCACCGGCGCATCGGGCACCAGCTCCGCCGACGAGGTCGCCAGAATCGTCGTCTCCGTCGGACCATAGGCATTGAAGAACCGCCGCCGACCCGGCACCGACCACCGCCGCACCAGATCCGGGGTGAACGACTCACCCGCCACGACCACCACACGCAGATCGTCCAAGCCCGCAGGATCCATCGACCCCAACGCACCCGGCGTCATGAACACATGCGACACCGACTGCGACGCAATCACATCCGCCAGATCCGGACCACCACCGACCCCCGCCGGCGCCACCACCACCGTCGCCCCCGCCGAGAACCCCACCCCCAACTCGAGCAACGACACATCGAAACTCGGCGAACACACATGCAACACCCGCGAGGAGCCATCGACCCCGAAATGCTCACGCTCGGCCGACATCACCCCACCGATACCGGCATGCGAAACCACCACACCCTTCGGCCGCCCCGTCGACCCCGAGGTATAGATCATCCACGCCGCATCCGACAGCTCGAGCGAACGCACCCGATCCGCATACGAAACCGGACGCGACGACAACTGCCCCACCCGCGCAGCCACCGACACCTCGTCGACCGCCACCACCGGCACCGACCCCGCCGCCTCGGCCACCACCTGCGCCACCGACGACACCGTCAACGCCAACACCGCACCCGAATCGGCCACCATGAACTGCACCCGCTCGGCCGGATAACCCGGATCCACCGGCACGAACGTCGCCCCCGACTTCGCCACCGCCCACAACACCACCACCGACTCGAGCGACCGCGGCACCGCCACCACCACCGCATCCCCCGGCCCCACCCCACGACCGATCAACCACCGCGCCCACCGCGACGACACCGCATCGAGCTCCCGATACGACAACGACCGAGAACCCTCCACCACCGCCACCGCATCACCGGCCGACTCCACCGCCGACACCAACAACTGCGGCAACAACACACCCCGACGACCACGGGCGCGCTCGCCGCGCGCCGGGCGCGCAGCGCGCTCGGGGCGTGAGCCACGTTCGGGGCGGGGTGCGCGCTCGGGCCGGGGCGCGCGTTCGGGACGGGGTGCACGTTCGGGGCGCGGTGCCCGGCTGCGGGCACCGTCCTGCGTCTCGCGAGGCTGCGTCTCCGAAGGGAAATCGGACGAAGAGGATGCGTTCACCGGAGAGGCCCCGTTCGAGCTGCCATCGTGTCGTGAACGCATGAAAAAGCCCATACCCTTCGCTTTCGATCCCAACGGCCGCGTCTGCGAACCGAGCAAGCATAGTCACCCGCCGGAGACGGGCGAACTTACTCGGTAGTAACCCCATGGGGTTCATCTCTCCGACCACTCCCGACGTTACCGGCGCATCCCGCGGGGACTCGTCCGCCGAGGTGGTGGGGCCACCCGAAGCGGCCCCACCACGTCGTCAGTCCAGGTCAGCGAGCCGGTACAGGCGGTGTGCCGCGCCCCACTCCTCGAGCAACCCGTCGGGGGCGTCGTCCACCACGACGACGGCCGCGAGGTCCTCGAGCGACCCGGGTTCGAGCGTGCTCAGCGACGCCTCGGGCAGGTGCACGTGGGTGACCCACTCGTTGTAGAGCACGCTGTCCAGTGCCGTACCCGACGACGCGCCCTCGGGCACGACCACCACGACGGCACCGGTCGCCGTGACGACCAGCGGTTCGAGCGCCACCGCCTCGATCTCGACACCGCCCACCGCGAGGCTGCGCGACTCGTAGGTCAGTTCGTACCGATCCCGCAGCGTGCCGATCCTCTCGACCAGTTCGACGTTCGTGAACGTACGCGAGGGCAGCACGAGCGCCGGGTCCGCCGAGCCGACCGGACGCAACCGGTCGGCGTAGGTCACCGGATCCGCCGTCTGCGCAGCCAGCTCGTCCCGCACACCGGGCTCGTCGACGACCAGCCAGCCGTCCGTACCGTTCGCCGCGGTACCGGCGACCGTCAGTCCCAGAGCGGCTCCGGCGGGCAGCTGCCCGTCGACGCGGGTGGGATCGACCGGTGCGATCGCGGCACCGGTCTTGACCACCGCCCACTGGGCGACCACGGACTCCACCGAGCGTGGGATCGCGACCGCGACCACATCGCCGGTGCCGAGGCCGCGGCCGATGAGCAGCCGAGCCAGGCGGGACGACCGTGCGTCGAGTTCCCGGTAGGCGATCTCCGTCCCCTCACCGCCGATCTCCGGATCGGCCGGGAGCGAGAGCGCCGGCGCCGCCGGATCCTCCTCGACCACCTCGGCGAAGACAGTGGCCAGCGTCCGCGCGCCGGTGTCCACCGCCGCGGTGGACGGTCCGGACTCGGCGACGATACGGGCGAGTTCCTCTGCATCGACGAGGTCGATGTCGCCGACCGCCGACTCCGGATCGGCGGCGAACGCGTCGAGCACGCGCACCAGCCGCTCCGAGATGTTCCTGACCTCCGGCTCGGCGAAGAACCGCTCCAGGTACTTGAAGGTCAGGTCGATCTGCGTGTCGGCGACCGTCATGAGGGTGATCGGGTAGTGAGTGGCGTCCTTCACTGCCACTCCGGTGATCGTCATCCCGTCGATCGATCCGGCCGCCTCGGCCAGGGATTCCCGGTCGACGGGGTACGACTCGAAGACCACCAACGAGTCGAATGCGACCGAGGTCCCGAGCCGCCGTTCGATGTCGGACAGCCCGACGTAGTGGTGATCGAGCAGTTCTGCCTGCTCGCTCTGCAGTCGTCGCAGCAGCGCCGAAACCTGCTCGTCCGGATCGACCTTCACGCGAACGGGCAGCGTGTTGATGAACAGACCGACCATCGACTCGACTTCGGCCAGGTCGGCCGGACGTCCCGACACGGTCGCACCGAACACCACGTCGTCGTTGCCGACGGTCCGCCCGAGGAGAACGCCCCACGCCGCCTGGACGAGGGTGTTCACCGTGATCCCGAGTTGCGCCGCGAGCGCACTCAGGCGAGCGGTGAGATCGGCGTCGACGAGGACCGAGACCTTGGAGATCGTGTCGTTCTCCGGATCCCGGACCGTCGGCGCGACGACGGTCGGATCTCCCACTCCTTCGAGGGCCCCGGCCCAGACGTCGAGCGACCGTTCCTGGTCCTGCTCGGCGAGCCATCCGAGGAAGTCCCGGTAGGAACGCACCGGCGGCAGCGCAGCGAAGTCTCCCCGGAGCACGTACAGGGCCATGAGGTCCTGCATGAGCAGTGGCATCGACCAGCCGTCCAGCAGGATGTGGTGCGCGGTGACCGCGAGGTGGTACCGGCTCGGCGCCGACTTCACCAGCAGGAACCGCATCAACGGTGCCGTGGCCATGTCGAACCGCCGGGACTGCTCGTCGGCGAACGCCGAGGCGAGTTCGCGTTCCCTGCGCTCTTCCGCGACGTCGCTCAGATCCAGCGTCCGCCACGGAAGCTCGATCCGGCCGACGACGAGCTGGAGCGAATCTCCGTCCTCGTCGGTGACGAAGGCGGCGCGCAGGTTCGGATACCGGTCGAGCAGTGCCTGCCCCGCCACCTGCAACCGCTCGGGGTCGACCTCGCCTTTGAGGTCGAGCACGGCCTGCATGGTGTAGACATCCATCCGCTCGTCGATCGTCAGCGACGCGTGGAACAACAGCCCCGACTGCAGCGGCGACAGGGACCACACGTCCGTCAACGACGGATAGCGCTGCTCCCACGACTCGATCTCGTTCTGGGTGAGATCGACGAGCGGCAGATCGGACGGGGTGAGACCCCCGGCATCCGACGACCCCGCATGCTGCGCGAGCGCCTCGAGAGCCTCGGTCCAGTGCCGGCCGAATTCGTCGGCGTCCGCACGCTCGATCAGGTCCGCCGCGAATTCGATGCGCACCTCCAGCCTTGCATCGTCGCCTCCGGACACGGACGCGCGGAGGTCGAGATCGGCCCCGGTGAGCGAGCCCGTTACCGGAAGGAGGTCACCGAGTTCGTCGGTCGGCGTCCAGCCGGTTTCACCTTCGAGAACATCCGACGGCGTCCGGCCCAGGTAGCCGAAGCCGACCTGCGGCGCTCGCCCCGTCGAGCCCAGGCGCACCGACGACTCCGGATCCAGATGACGCAACAGACCGAAGCCCACGCCGCTGTCCGGCAGCGCCAGCAACTGCTCCTTCACGGCCTTGACGGCACGTGCCATCGCAGTACCGCCGGCGAACGCCTCGTCGACGTCGATCCCGGCAAGATCCAGCCGCACCGGATAGGCACTGGTGAAGCAACCGACGGTGCGTGACAGATCCGCGCCCGGGAGCACGGACTCCTCACGACCGTGATCCTCGATCCTCACCAGCGCCGACGACGACTGCACACCGCGGTCCCGCCGCCACCGCACCAGCGCCAGACCGAGGGTGGCGACCAAACCGTCCTCGACCTCACCGCGGAACAGCGCCGGCACCGAATTCAGTACCGCGTCGGTGTGATTCGCGGACAGGGAGATGCGGACGTGGTCACGCGCGCTCGCCGGGCCCACGACGGACTCCGCCGGGAGAACGGCCGGCTCGGCGAGCGCGTCGTCGAGCATCCGCTCCCACATCGGCAGCTCGTCGCGCCGCGCGGAAGCGGCCTCGACGAGTCCGTGCGTCCACCGCCGCAACGACGTGCCGACCGGCTCGAGGCTCGGCGCCTCCCCGGCGGAAATCTGCTTCCAGGCCCGCGCGAGGTCGGTGAGCAGGATGCGCCACGATTCCTCGTCGACCGCGAAACGATGGGCCAGGATCGCGAGCACACCCGGTCGGGCCGTACCGAAGTCGAGCCAGACGAACCGGACCGCGCAGCCCTTCGACACGTCCACCCGGTCGAGGGCGGCATCGACGGCGTCCTTCACGACGCGCGCCTGCTCCGGCTCGGCGAGCTCACCGGCGACCTCCACCCGCTCCAGGATCGCGGCCGGGTCGACGGTGCCCGCTGCCCGGACCCGCAGGACGGGTTCTCCGGCCATACCGAGGTCGAGGACCATGCGTAGCGCGTCGTGATGGTCGATCACAGCACCGACGGCTCGCTCGAGCCCCGCGCGTTCGACGTCGCGCGGCAATGTCACGGCGACGGCCTGCACGAGACGTTCGGCAGGTTCGGACCGCTCGAGAACGTCCCGTACGACCGGTGTCGGCGGGAGTTCGCCGACACCACCGCCCGGAAGTTCGGTAGGCCGCAGCACACCGCTCTCGACCCTCGTCGCCACCTCGGCGAGTCCGGCCACCGTGCGGCGTTCGAACACGTCACGCGGAGTGAACGCGACGCCCCGGGCCTTCGCCCGCGACACCAACTGGATCGAGACGATGCTGTCACCACCGAGCGCGAAGAAGTCGTCGTCGGCACCGATCTTGTCGGCTCCGAGGACATCCGCGAACACGTCGGCGACGATCTGCTCGATCTCACCGGTGGGGGCCCGGAACTCCGTCGCCTCGAAGACCGGTTCGGGCAGAGCCCTGCGATCGAGCTTGCCGTTGGCGTTGAGCGGCAACGCGTCGAGCACCACGAACGCGGACGGCACCATGTACGACGGAAGTGTCCGGCCGAGTTCGACGATCATCGCGTCGGTGTCGACGTCGGCATCCTTGTGCCCGACGACGTACGCGACCACGCGCGGACCGACGAGCGCATCCTCGCGGACGAGGACCGCCGCGTCGCGCACCGCGCTCAGGCGTCGCACGGCCGCTTCGATCTCGCCGAGTTCGATGCGGAACCCGCGCACCTTCACCTGGAAGTCGGTGCGACCCAGGTACTCCAATTCACCGTCCGCCGACCACTTCACGAGGTCACCGGTCCGGTACAGGCGTTCGCCCCGGCCCCACGGGGAGGCGACGAACCGCTCGGCGCTCAGATCGGGACGCTCGTGGTAGCCCCGTGCGAGCTGCTCACCCGCGAGGTACAGCTCACCCGGCACACCGACCGGCACCACACGCAACCGGTCGTCGAGGACGTACACGCGCGTGTTCCATTGCGGGGACCCGATGGGCACGCTCACGACGTCGTCCCCGTCGACGGTGTGGTTGGTCACCGACACCGCCGCCTCGGTCGGGCCGTACAGGTTGTCGAGGCGCGCCGGATTCTCCGTCGCGAACCGCGCGGCGGTCGTGGCCGGCAGCGCTTCACCGATGGCGAGCACCCGGCGCAGCGATCCCGTCAGAGGACCTCCGACCGAGGCCATGAGCGCGTCCAGCATCGACGGCACCACATGCAGTGTGGTGACCGACTCGGACACCATCAGGCGATGCAGGTACTCGGGGTCGCGGTGACCGTCGGCAGACGCGATCACCACGCGGCCGCCGGAGACGAGCGCGGACCAGAATTCCCACACCGACAGGTCGAACGTCGCAGCGGTCTTCAGCAACAGCGCGTCGTCCGGCCCGAGGTCGTATTCCGTCCGCTTCCAGAGCATCTGGTTCACGATCGCCCGGTGCGGGACCGCAACGCCCTTCGGACGGCCCGTCGAGCCGGACGTGAAGATGACGTAGGCGGTGTGCTCCGGACGCAGCGGGGCGAGCCGATCCGCATCCGTGACCGGGGCGTCGGCATGTCCGTCGAGATCGACGGTATCGATCTCGACGATCGTCGAGGACGGGGCGAACGCCGAGCCGACGTCGTCGCGGGAGGTGGCGAGTACCGCGACCGGTTTCGCCACCGACAGGATGTACCCGGTGCGTTCTGCCGGCTGGTCCGGGTCCAGCGGGACGTAGGCACCACCGGCCTTCGCCACCGCGTACATACCGATGAGCAACTCGACCGATCGGCGCATTGCCAGCGCAACCGTGGTCTCGGGGCCGACGCCCAGCGAAACGAGGTGCCGCGCAAGGCGATTGACGCGTCCGTCGAATTCTCCGTAGGACAACGACGAGGATTCGGACACGAGCGCCGGCGCCGCCGGGTCCCGGCGAACCTGTTCGTCGAACAGATCGACGAGGGTGAGTGCCGTATCCGTCGGATGCAGGGTGTCGTTCCACTCCTCGACGATCCGGAGCCGTTCGGCGTCGTCCAGGATCTCGAGATCACCGACCGGCAGTGAAGGCTCGGCGACGATCGCCTCGAGCAGACCGACGAAGCGTCGTGCGATGCCCTGCACGGTGGCCTCGTCGAACAGATCGGTGGCGTAGGTCAGCACGTTGTCGATGCCGGCCGGGGCGCCGCTCTCGTCGTACCGGTCGGTGGCGACGAGATGCAGATCGAACTGCGAGGTCTGCAGGTCTGCATCGACTCCCGCGACGGTCAGACCCGGCAGTTCCAGGCTGGTCGCCGCGAGGTTCTGGAACGACAGGCCGACCTGGAACAGCGGATGCCGCGCCGTGGAGCGCTCGGGTTCGAGAACATCGACGAGCCGTTCGAACGGGACGTCGGCGTTCGCGAACGCCTGCAGGTCGCGCTCCCGCGCCTGATCGACGAGGGCGGTGAAGGGCAGGTCTCCGTCCACGGTCGAGCGGAACACCAGCGTGTTGACGAACATGCCGACGAGGTCGTCGAGTTCGCGACGACCTCGCCCGGCGATCGGCGTGCCGATGGCGATGTCGTCCGTTCCCGACAACCTGGCGAGGAGGACGGCGAACGCTGCGTGCACAGCCATGAACAACGTCGCGCCTCTGCCTCGCGCGAGTGCGACCAGCTCGCGGTGCAGCTCTGCGTCGATCCTGAAGTCGACCTTGCCGCCCGCGTAGGACTGCACGGCCGGCCGCGGCCGGTCGCTCGGCAGGTCGAGCTGGTCCGGCAGGCCGCTGAGGGTGTGCTTCCAGAACTCGATCTGCTTGGCGGCGAGCGATTCCGGGTCGTTCTCGTCGCCGAGGTACCTGCGCTGCCAGATCGCGTAGTCGGCGTACTGCACGGGGAGCGGAGCCCAGTCCGGCGCTCGTCCCGTGGATCGGGCGGCATAGGCGGTGACGAGGTCGCGGGTGAGCGGCCCCATCGACGATCCGTCCGCCGAGATGTGGTGCACCACGAACGCGAGGATCAGTTCGTCGTCTCCCACGCTCAGCAACCTGACGCGGACGGGAGCCTCGGAGGTGACGTCGAACGACGTGTACGCGAGTTCGCGCACGAGGTCCGGGACGCGATCCCAGGTAGTAACGACCGGATCGAGATCGGGCACCACAGTGGCGGTGGGGAGCACGATCTGAACGGCACCGTCCTCCGTCTCCGGGTACGCGGTGCGCAGCACCTCGTGCCGTTCGAGGACGTCGCGAATCGCGGCCTGCAATGCCGGGATGTCGAGGGTGCCCGACAACCGCAGCGCCATCGGCAGGTTGTAGGCGGCCGATTCAGGATCGAAACGGTTCAGGAACCACATGCGCTGCTGCGCCAGCGACAACGGCACCCGGCCGGGACGCTCCACCTTCACCAACGGGACGGCCCCACCGGAACCGGCGTGCTGCTCCACGTGCGCGGCCAGTGCCTCGACACCGGAATCCTCGAAGAGCGCTCGCACCGGAATCTGGGTATCGAGCGCGGAACCCAGCCGCGAGACGAGCTGCGTCGCGATCAGCGAATTGCCGCCGAGTGCGAAGAAGTCGTCGTCGAGACCCACCCGCTCGACGCCGAGGACGTCGGCGAACGTCGACGCCACGATCTCCTCGATCGGAGTTCTCGGCGCCCGGAACTCACGTACCTCGAAGGTGGGAGTGGGCAGTGCCCTGCGGTCGAGCTTGCCCGAGGTGTTGAGAGGGAACTCGTCGAGGACGACCACGGCAGCGGGCACCATGTACGACGGCAGCGCCCCCGAGACGAATTCGACGAGTTCGCCGGTGTCGACATCTCGTCCCGGCACCGGGACCACATACCCGGCGAGCTGATCGCCGGTCGGGGTCTGCGCAACGAGAACGGCGGCCTGGTTCACGGATTCGTGTGCCAGCAGCGCCGTTTCGATCTCACCGAGTTCGATGCGCTGGCCACGGAACTTGACCTGGAAGTCGGTGCGTCCGATGTATTCGAGTTCTCCGGAGGAGTTCCAGGTGACCAGGTCTCCGGTGCGGTACATGCGGTCGCCGGCCTCGCCGAACGGGTTCGCGACGAACCGGTCGGAGGTGAGATCGGGGCGACGGACGTAGCCGCGTGCGAGCTGGACGCCCGCGAGATACAGCTCACCCGGGACACCCACCGGAACCGGCCGCAGACGCCCGTCGAGCACGTAGGCACGCACGTTCCACTCGGGCACACCGATCGGCACCACGTCGACCGCTCCGGTCGCCGGCGCCTGCCAGTAGGTCGCGGAGACCGCGGCCTCGGTCGGCCCGTACAGGTTGTCGATGTCCGCGGAGCTGATCCGGCGCACCCCGTCGATCGTCTCCGGCGGTAGGGCCTCACCGATGACGAAGATGTCGCGCAGTGTGCGGCACTCGTCCGCGTCGGCGTGTGCCGCGAAGACGGTGAGCATCGACGGAACGAAGTCCGTGATGGTGACCTTCTCGCGGGCGATGACCTCCGACAGGTAGGCGGGATCACGGTGCCCGTCGGGGGTGGCGATCACGAGCTTCGCACCGACACTCAGCGGCATGAAGAAGCCCCACAACGACACGTCGAAGGTCGTCGCGGTCTTCTGGAAGTACACGTCCTCCGAGGTCATCTCGAATTCGTGCAGCATCCACTCGGTCTGGTTGACGATCGCCCGATGCGTCACCGCGACGCCCTTCGGCCGGCCGGTGGAGCCGGAGGTGAAGATCGCGTAGGCGGTGTTGTCGGGCCGCAGGATTCCGCGACGCTCGTCGTCGCGGATCGGCGCGGCGGAGACGTCCGCGAGGTCGAGGCGATCGATCTCGATCGCCTGAACGTCGATTCCCGAGGGCACCTCGAACTCGTCGCGAGCGGTGGTCACGATGCACACCGGGTCGGCGGTGTCGAGGATGTGGCGGGTGCGATCGGCCGGATGATCCGGGTCGATCGGAACCCAGGCACCACCCGCGCGCACGATGGCGTACATACCGACGAGCAGTTCGGTCGAGCGCCTGACCGCGAGACCGACCAGCGATTCCGGTCCGACACCCCGGTCGATGAGGTGCCGGGCGAGGCGATTGACCTGGGCGTCGAACTCGGCGTAGGTGAGCTGCTCTCCCTCGTAGACGAGCGCGACCGCGTCCGGTGTGCGTTCGACCTGGCCGTCGAAACGCGAAGTGAGCAGTGCGTTCTCGTCCAACCGGTGATCCGAGTCGTTCCACACGCGCAGGATCCGGTCGAGTTCGTCCTCACCGAGGAGTGCGATCTCACCGACCGGCAGTTCCGGCCGGGCAGCCATCGATTCGAGGGCACGCACGAAACGCTGCACCAGCGTCTCGGCCTGTTCGCGATCGAACAGTGCCCGCTGGTAACGCAGTTCGACGTCGAGACCGGCGCGCAGGTGCACGAACAGGCTCAGCGGGTAGTGCGTCGCATCGTGGGTGCCCACGCCGGTCACGGCCATGCCGTCGATCGACGCCGACTGCTCCGCGAGTGCTGCCTCGTCGAGCGGGTACGACTCGAACACTGTGAGGGTGTCGAAGCCGACGGTCGGACCCGTCGCGGACTGGATCTCGGTGAGTCCGAGATGGTGGTGACCGAGCAGTGCGGCCTGCTCGCCCTGCAGGCGTTCGAGGAACGCCGAGACGGGCTCGTCCGGATCGAAGGCGACCCGCACGGGCAGCGTGTTGATGAACAGGCCGACCATCGACTCCACACCGGGCAGGTCGGCGGGGCGACCCGAGACCGTAGCGCCGAAGACGACGTCCTCGGCACCGGTGAGGCGGCCGAGCAGCACGCCCCAGGCGGCCTGCACGAGCGTGTTCACCGTGACACCGAGGCGCGCGGCGGCGCCGCTGACGGCGGTCAGTCGCTCGGCGTCGAGTTCGACCTTCACCCGGTCGTCGCCCTGCAGTCCGGGATGGCGTGGGGTCTGCGGGGCGAGCAGCGTCGGCTCCTCGAAGCCGGCGAAGGTCTGCGCCCACGCCTCACGCGAGGATTCGCGGTCGCGGGCGGTGACCCATTCGAGGAAGGAGCGGTACGAGCGCACCCGCGGCAGCAGGGACACCTCTCCCCTCGTCGCGTACAGGGCCATGAGGTCCTGCATGAGCAGTGGCATCGACCAGCCGTCGACCAGCACGTGGTGGGTGGTCACGCCGAGCTGGTAGCGGCCGTCGCCGAGGTGCACGAGGACGAACCGCATGAGCGGTCCGGTGTCCATGACGAAGCGGCGTGCCTCCTCGTCCTTCCAGAACGGCACCGTGGCGGTGACGCCGTCCGCGGCGACCTCGGCGGACAGGTCGACGGTGCGCCACGGCACCTGCACGTCGTCGAGGACGAGCTGCACCGAGTCGCCGTCGGCGTCGGTCACGAAGACCGTCCGCAGGTTGGCGTGCCGGTCGAGCAGTGCCTGCGCGGCGCGGTGGAGCCGCTCGGGATCCACCTCTCCCTCGAGATCGAGGACGGCCTGCATCGTGTAGACGTCGACGTCGTCCTCGCCGGTCATCAACGCGTGGAAGAGCAGACCGGACTGCAGCGGCGACAGCGGCCACACGTCCGCCAGCGACGGGTAGCGCACGTGCCAGCGGTCGAGATCGGCCTGCGTGACCGACACGAGCGGCACGTCGGAGGGTGTGAGCCCACCGGCGGCGGGGTCGGCGGCGTGGGTGACGAGCGCCGCGAGGGCGGCCCGCCAATGCTGCACGAACTCGTCGACGTCCTCGCGGTCGAGCAGACCCGCCGGGAAGGCGATGTTCGCGCCGAGCTGCGGGCCGTCCGCGCCGTCGTTGACGATCGCGTTGATGTCGATCGCCGCGCTCGCGGGCATGTCGGCGTCGAGAGCGGCGTCGACGCGTCCCAGCGCGTCGGTCGGGGCCCAGCCGATCTCGGCGAGTTCCTCCGGCACGTCCGCGGAGGACACGCGACCGAGGTAGTTGAAGCTGATCTGCGGTGAGCGTGCGACGGCGGCGAGTCGTGCCGACGATTCCGGATCGAGGTAGCGCAGCAGACCGAAGCCCATGCCCTTGTCCGGAATGGCCAGCAGCTGTTCCTTGACGGCCTTGACCGCCGCACCCATCGCGGCTCCACCGGCGAAGGCGTCGTCGACGTCCACACTGGCGAGGTCGACCCGCACCGGGTAGGCGCTGGTGAACCAGCCGACCGTCCGGGACAGGTCGGCGCCCGGCACCACGGATTCCTCACGGCCGTGACCCTCGAACTTCACGAGGGCGGAGGAGGATTCGATGCCGCGGTCGCGGCGCCAGCTCACGAGTGCCAGTCCGAGCGCGGCCACCAGACCGTCGGCGACACCGCCGCGGAACAGGGCCGGCACCGTGGTGAGCAGTGCATCGGTCTGCGCGGCGTCGAGATTCATCTCGATGCGTTCGACGGTGGAGGTGACGTCGACGGCGGGGTCGAAGGGACGCTCGCCGAGCAGCGGGTCCGGTCCCTCGAGGATCCGTTCCCACAGCGGCAGTTCCGACCGGCGCTGTGCCGCGGCATCCACGAGGCCGTGGGCCCAGCGGCGCAACGACGTCCCGACGGCCTCGAGCCGCGGCTGCTCACCGGAGACGATCTGCCCCCAGGCCAGACCGAGATCCGGCAGCAGGATGCGCCACGACACGCCGTCCATCACCAGGTGGTGGGCGACGACGAGGAGCACGCCGCGACGTTCGGCCGAGCCGAAGTCGAACCACACGAATCGCAGCACCGAACCGGCGAACGGGTCGAGTGCTCCGAGCGCCGAATCGAGTTCGCGGGAGGCGATCTCGGTGAGCTCGGCGTCGTCGACGTCGGCCGCGACCTCGACCCGCGACAGCAGGGCGTCCGGGTCCACGGTGCTCGCGGAGCGGACCCGCAGGGTCACCTCTCCGTCGGCATCGCGTTCGAGGATCGAGCGCAGCGCGTCGTGATGGTCGACGACCGCACCGATGGTGCGGGTCAGCACGTCCCGGTCGATGTCGGCCGGGAGGGTTACGGCGACGGTCTGCGAGAAGCGGTCGAAGCCGCCGGGCCAGCCGAGGACCTCGCGCATGATCGGGGTGAGCGGCACGTCGCCGACACCGCCGCCGGGGAGTTCCTCGAGTCGCTTCGCCTGCGTCTCGTCGGCGCGGGTGGCGACCTCGGCGAGGCCCGCCACCGAACGACGCTCGAAGACGTCGCGCGGCGTGAAGACCACGCCCCGCGCCTTCGCCCGCGACACCAACTGGATCGACACGATGCTGTCGCCACCGAGCGCGAAGAACGACTCGTCGACACTCACCTTGTCCAGATGCAGAACCTCCGCGAACACCTCCGCAATGATCTGCTCGACCTCGCTCTCCGCAGCCCGGTACTCGCGCTCCTCGATCACCGGCTCCGGCAGAGCATCACGATCGAGCTTGCCCACCGGCGTCAGCGGCACCTCGTCGAGCACCACGATCGCCGACGGCACCATGTGCGGCGGCAGCGAGCGCGCCACGAACTCCGTCACCTGTGCGGTGTCGATCGTGCGGCCGCGGACGGGCAGCACGTAGGACACGAGGACGGTCGCGCCGGATGGGGTGGACCGCCCCACCGTCGTCGCCCAGTTCACCGACTCGTGTGCACTGAGGACGGCGTCGATCTCCCCGAGTTCGATGCGGAAACCGCGCACCTTGACCTGGAAGTCGCTGCGGCCGACGAACTCGATCTCGAGCCGGTCCTCGACGGGCCGCCACCGGACGACGTCGCCGGTGCGGTACATGCGGTCGCCGGGTTCGCCGTAGGGGTTGGGGACGAACCGCTCGGCGGTCAGCGCGTTGCGGCGGTGGTATCCGCGGGCGAGTGCCCGGCCGGCCACGTAGAGCTCACCCGCCATACCGGCGGCCACGGGACGCAGACGCGAGTCGAGCACGAGGGCCGTCATGCCCACGATGGGTTCGCCGATGGTGATCGGACGTCCGGGTTCCATCTCGCCGAAGGTCGACACGATGGTCGCCTCGGTCGGGCCGTACGCGTTGACGTAGGTGGTGCGCTGCGACCATTCGGCCAGCAGTTCCGGCGTCGTCACGTCGCCACCGACGGAGAGCACTTCGAAGCTGTCGATGCCCGTGGAGTCCATCGTGCCGAGCACCGCCGGCGTGATGATCGTGTGCGTCACGCGCTCGGTCTTCAGCAGCTCGGCGAGATCCGGACCGCCGATGATCCTGGCGGGCACGATCACGAGCGTCGCGCCGAATGCGAAGGCCGCCATCCACTCGAGCACCGACGGGTCGAAGCTCGGCGAGCAGATCTGCAGGAACCGCGATTCGGAGGTCACCCCGTACAGATCGGTGACCATGTCCTTCAGGCCCGCCAGACCCGTGTGCGTGACGACGACGCCCTTGGGCTTGCCGGTCGACCCCGAGGTGTAGATCAGGTAGGCGGGGTGGTGGACCCGGATCGGGCGTACCCGGTCGGCGTCGGTGATCGGTGCGGCGGAGCGGGATTCGACGTCCGCGGCGAACGCCGGGTCGTCGAGCAGCAGCCATTCCGCGTCGTCGGGCAGTCCGCCGACGAACTCGGACGACGTGATGCCCAGGGTGGCCCCGGAGTCGTCGAGCATGTAGCGCACGCGGTCGGCCGGATAGGTCGGGTCGACGGGGACGTGCGCCGCACCGGACTTGGCCACGGCCATGACGGTGACCGTCATGTCGTACGAGCGCGGGAACGACACGGCCACGAAGTTCTCCGGGCCGATGCCGCGATCGATCAGCACCCGCGCGAGCTTCGACGAGGTCTCGTCGAGTTCGCGGTAGGTGATCGACCGTCCTTCGTACCGCACCGCGACGGCGTCGGGATCCATCGCGACGCCGCGCGTGAGGAACTCGGCGAGGGTGCTCGGTTCGGTGATGACGTCGTGTCCGCGCATCGCCGTGAGCTGCGCGAACTCGTCGTCGGCGAGCAGCGGCAGGTCGCCGACCGGTGCGCGGTCGTCCGTGAGGATGCCGCCGACCAGTCGCGTGAACCGTTCGGCGAAACGCTGGACCGTGCTCTCGTCGAAGAGCGCACTGGCATACGAGAACTCGGCGGACAGGCCGGCGGGCGCGCCGGATCCGTCGATGTGTTCGCGCAGGGTCAGGCCCAGGTCGAACTTCGCGGTGTCGACCTCGAACGGGACGCCGGAGACGGTGAGCTCGGGCAGTTCCAGGGCGGTCTCGGGCAGGTTCTCGAACGACAGGACCACCTGGAACAGCGGGTGGCGTGCCGTCGACCGCTCGGGGTTGAGGATCTCCACGAGCCGCTCGAACGGAATGTCGGCATGGGCGAACGCCTCGAGGTCGGCCTCGCGCACCCGTGCGAGCAGGTCGGAGAAGCCCTCACCCGTGTCCACCCGGCTGCGCAGCACGAGCGTGTTGACGAACATGCCGATCAGGTCGTCGACCTCGGCCTCACCGCGACCCGCGATGGGGGTGCCGATCGCGACGTCGTCGGTGTCGGCCATCCGCGCGAGGAACACCGCGAGCGCGGTGTGCACGACCATGAACATCGTCGTGCCGGTCCGCCGCGCGAGCGCCGCGAGACCGCGGTGCGTGTCGGCGTCGAGGAGGAAGTCGACCTTGCCGCCGGCGAAGGACTGCACCGCGGGACGCGGCCGGTCCATCGGCAGGTTCAGCTCGTCCGGGAGTCCGGCGAGGGTGTGCTTCCAGAAGTCGGCCTGCGCCGCGAGCAGACTCGCGGCATCGTCCTCGTCGCCGAGCACGTCGCGCTGCCAGATCGCGAAGTCGGCGTACTGCACGGGCAGCGGTGCCCAGCCGGGAGCCTCGCCCTCGGCGCGGGACATGTAGGCCGTCATGACGTCGCGGGTCAGCGGCGAGATGGACCAGCCGTCGGCGCTGATGTGGTGGACGACGAAGACGAGCACGTGATCGCGCTCGGAGAGCTCGAACAGTCGTGCGCGCAGCGGGATCTCGGTGGTGACGTCGAACCCGCGGGAGACGACCGCCGTCACCTTCTGCAGCAGGTCGTCCTCGGTGGCCGATTCGACGTCGATGTCGGGTGCGGCCTCCGCGACCGGGAGGATCAGCTGGTAGGGCTGCCCGTCGATCTCGGGATAGATGGTGCGGAGCACCTCGTGCCGGGCGAGCAGATCCTGGACCGCTACCTGCAGCGCACCGAGGTCGAGTGCCCCGGTCAGGCGGACCGCGACCGGGATGTTGTTGACCGACGACTCGGTGTCGAAGCGGTTGAGGAACCACATGCGCTGTTGCGCGAGCGACAGCGGCACACGCTCGGGCCGCGGCTGCGGCACCAGCGGCGGACGTGCCGCCGCACCGGTGTGCTGCTCGGCCGCGACGGCGAGCGCCGCGACACTGGGGGCCTCGAACAGCACGCGCACGGGGACGCGGGTGTCGAGTGCCGCGCCGATCCGCGAGACGACCTGGGTGGCGAGCAGCGAGTTGCCGCCGAGTTCGAAGAAGTCGTCGTCCACACCCACTCGGGTGAGGCCGAGGACGTCGGCGAACACGCCGGCGACGATCTCCTCGACCGGGGTGCTCGGAGCGCGGAATTCGCGGGTCTCGAAGACCGGTTCGGGCAGGGCCCTGCGGTCGAGCTTGCCGTTGACGTTCAGCGGCAGCGCGTCGAGCATCACGAACGCCGAGGGCACCATGTACGACGGCACCCGGGTGCCGAGCGCGGACCTGATCGACTCGATGTCCGCCTGCGCACCGTCCGCGGGCACGACGTAGGCGACCAATTGGGTGCCGACCCGCTCGTCCTCCCGGGCGATGACCGCGACGTCACGCAGCGCATCCATCGCACGCAGGGCAGATTCGATCTCGCCGAGCTCGATGCGGAAACCACGCACCTTCACCTGGAAGTCGGTGCGCGACAGGTAATCCAACTGCCCCTCGCGGGTCCACCGCACCAGGTCACCCGTGCGGTACAAGCGTGCTCCGTCACCGAACGGCGAGGCGACGAACCGCTCCGCGCTCAGATCCGGGCGCCCGAAGTAACCGCGCGCCAACTGTGTGCCCGCGAGGTAGAGCTCACCGGCGACACCGGCCGGCACCGGATGCAAACGCTCGTCGAGCACGTAGACACGGGTGTTCCACTCGGGCACACCGATCGGCACCGACGCCCCCGAGGTATCGGTGACATCACCGGCGGTGACGGACACCGCGGCCTCGGTCGGGCCGTACAGGTTCACGAGCCGCGCCCGGTTGTGGGTCAGGAACCGCTGGGCGGTCGCCGGCGGCAGCGCTTCGCCGATGGCGAGGATGTGGCGCAGCGAGGGGGCCAGCACTCCGTCGGCGTCGACCATCAATGCTTCGAGCATCGACGGCACCACGTGCAGGGTCGTGACCGACTGCTCCGTCAGCAACCGGTTCAGATAGGCCGGATCGCGATGACCGTCGGCCGACGCGATGACCACACGCCCACCGGACACCAGAGCCGACCAGAACTCCCACACCGACAGGTCGAAGGTCGCCACCGTCTTCAACAACACCGCATCATCGGTACCGAGCTCGAAATGCTCACGCTTCCACAGCAACTGGTTGACGATCGCCGCATGCGGCACCGCCACACCCTTCGGCCGGCCCGTCGAACCCGACGTGAAGATCACATACGCCGTGTTCGACGCACGCAACGGCGCAATCCGCTCGGTGTCGGTCACCGGCGCCGCGGACAGCTCGGACAGATCCAGGCTGTCGAGGAACAGGGTGGAGACAGACTTCTCCCCCGGCGCCGTGAATTCGTCGTGTTCGGTCGACAGGATCACCACGGGAGCAGCGGTGTCGAGGATGTAGGCGTTGCGCTCGTCCGGCTGATCCGGATCGACCGGCACGTAGACGCCACCGGCCTTGACGACCGCGTACATGCCGACCAGCAATTCGACCGAGCGGCGCATCGCCAGCGCCACCGTCGACTCCGGACCCACGCCCAACGAGACCAGTTTGCGTGCAAGGCGATTCACCCGAGCATCGAACTCGGCATAGGTCAGCGACTCGCCCTCGAACACCAACGCCGTCGCATCCGGCACCCGCGAGACCTGCTCGTCGAACAGATCCACCAGGGTCGCCGAGGCGGTGGGGTGCACGGTGTCGTTCCATGCCTCGAGCACTCGCGCGGTTTCGACGGTGTCGAGGAGGGGCAGATCGCCGACCGGCAGGGCCGGGTCGTCGACCACGGCGTCGAGCACGCGGATGAACCGGGCGGCGAACTCCGCGACCGTCGATTCGTCGAACAGATCGGTCGCGTAGGTGAAGTAGCCGGTGATGCCCGTGGGCGTGCCGTCCTCGCTGTAGCGATCGGTGACGATCAGGTGCAGGTCGAACTGCGAGATCTCCATGTCGGTGTCGAGACCGGAGATGGTGAGACCGGGGAGTTCGAGTGCGGCCTGCGCGAGGTTCTGGAACGACAGACCCACCTGGAACAGCGGGTGCCGTGCCGTGGACCGCGCGGGGTTGAGCACCTCGACGAGCCGCTCGAACGGCACGTCGGCGTTCGCGAACGCGCCGAGGTCGGCCTCACGGGTACGTCCCAGCAGTTCGGTGAACGACGCGTCCGAATCGACGTGGGTCCGGAACACCAGCGTGTTGACGAACATGCCGATCAGGTCGTCGAGCTCGCGCTCGCCACGACCGGCCATCGGCGTGCCGATCGCGATGTCGTCGCTCGAGGACATGCGTGCGAGGAACACCGCGAGTGCGGTGTGCAGCACCATGAACATCGTGGTGTTCGTGCGCCGGCCGAGGTCGGCGAGGCGCCGGTGGAGTTCGGCCTCGACCGTGAAGTCGACGCGGCCGCCCCGGAACGACTGGACCGCGGGACGCGGCCGGTCGCTCGGGAGATCGAGCTGGTCGGGCAGGCCGGCGAGAGCGTGCTTCCAGTACTCGACCTGCTTGGCGGCGAGCGATTCGGGATCGTCCTCGTCGCCGAGCACCTCGCGCTGCCAGATGGCGAAGTCGGCGTACTGCACCGAGAGCGGCTCCCACGCGGGGGTGTCGCCCTGCGATCGCGCGACGTAGGCCGTCATGAGGTCGCGCGTGAGCGGACCCATCGACGAGCCGTCGGCGGAGATGTGGTGGACCACGAAGGCGAGGACGTAGTCGGATTCGCGGACCCGGAACAGTCGCGCGCTCAGCGGCACAGCCGTGGTGACGTCGAAGATCGTCGCCGCGAGTTCCTGGACGGCGGCGACGATGTCCGCCTCCGGCACGTCCACCGGGGTGAGGTCGGGAACCGCCTGCGCGGCCGGAACGATGACCTGGACGGGACCGTCCCCGGTCTCCGGATAGAAGGTGCGCAGCGATTCGTGACGGGCCACGAGGTCGCCGACGGCGGCCTGCAGCGCGTCGACATCGAGATCGCCGGTGAGCCGGATCGCGATCGGCACGTTGTAGGCCGACGATTCGGTGTCGAAGCGGTTGAGGAACCACATGCGCTGCTGCGCGAGCGACAGAGGCACGCGCTCGGGCCGCTCGACGGCTTCGAGAGGCCGGCGGTCGTCGCCGCGCTGCGACTCGACCGCACCGGCGAGCGATTCGACGGTGGTGTTCTCGAAGAGGGCGCGCACCGGAACCTTCGCACCGAGCGCGGCTCCGAGGCGGGAGGCCACCTGGGTGGCGAGCAGCGAGTTGCCGCCGAGTTCGAAGAAGTCGTCGTCGAGGCCGACCCGTTCGACGCCGAGCACCTCGGCGAAGACCGCGGCGACGGCCTGCTCGGCCGGTGTGACGGGGGTCCGGAACTCGCGGGTCTCGAAGACCGGCTCGGGCAGGGCCCTGCGGTCGAGCTTGCCGTTGACGTTCAGCGGCAGCGCGTCGAGCGTCACGAACGCCGAGGGCACCATGTACGACGGCACCTGCGTCGCCAGGTCGCTCCTGACCGTCGCCGCGTCGAGGGTGTTGTTCTCGGCGGGAACGACGTACGCGACCAGCTGGGTGCCGACCCGCTCGTCCTCCCGGGCGATGACCGCGACGTCACGCAGCGCATCCATCGCACGCAGGGCGGATTCGATCTCGCCGAGCTCGATGCGGAAACCACGCACCTTCACCTGGAAGTCGGTGCGCGACAGGTAGTCCAGCTGCCCATCGCGGGTCCACCGCACCAGATCGCCCGTGCGGTACAAGCGTTCTCCGTCACCGAACGGTGAGGCGACGAACCGCTCCGCGCTCAGATCGGGTCGATCAAAGTAGCCGCGTGCGAGCTGCGCACCGGCGAGGTAGAGCTCACCGGCGACACCGGCCGGCACCGGATGCAGACGCTCGTCGAGCACGTAGACACGGGTGTTCCACTCGGGCACACCGATCGGCACCGACGCCCCCGAGGTATCGGTGACGTCACCGGCGGTGACGGACACCGCGGCCTCGGTCGGGCCGTACAGGTTCACCAACCGGGCGGCGTTGTGCTCGACGAACCGCTTCGCGGTGGCCGGCGGGAGGGCCTCACCGATGGCCAGTACCTGCCGCAGGGACGGCGTGAGGGTGCCGCCCGCGTCGACCATCAGAGCCTCGAGCATCGACGGCACCACGTGCAGGGTCGTGACCGACTGCTCCGTCAGCAACCGGTTCAGATAGGCCGGATCGCGATGACCGTCGGCCGACGCGATGACCACACGGCCACCGGAGACCAGAGCGGACCAGAACTCCCACACCGACAGGTCGAAGGTCGCCACCGTCTTCAACAGCACCGCATCATCGGTACCGAGCTCGAAATGCTCACGCTTCCACAGCAACTGGTTGACGATCGCCGCATGCGGCACCGCCACACCCTTCGGCCGGCCCGTCGAACCCGACGTGAAGATCACATACGCCGTGTTCGTCGCACGCAACGGCGCAATCCGCTCGGTGTCGGTCACCGGCGCCGCGGACAGCTCGGACAGATCCAGGCTGTCGAGCAGCAGGATGGGGACAGACTTCTCCCCCGGTGCCGTGAACTCGTCGCGTTCGGTGGACAGGATCACCACCGGAGCAGCCGTGTCGAGAATGTACGCATTGCGATCGTCCGGCTGATCCGGATCCACCGGCACATACACGCCACCGGCCTTGACCACCGCATACATACCGACCAGCAACTCGACCGAGCGACGCATCGCCAACGCCACCGTCGACTCCGGACCCACACCCAGCGAGACCAGTTTGCGTGCAAGGCGATTCACCCGAGCATCGAACTCGGCATAGGTCAGCGACTCACCCTCGAACACCAATGCCGTTGCATCCGGCACCCGCGAGACCTGCTCGTCGAACAGATCCACCAGGGTCGACGCCTGCTCGACCACGCGGTCGGTGGCGTTCCACGACTCGAGGATCTCGACCCGTTCGGATCCGTCGAGCATGTCGATGTCGCCGACGGCCGTGGTCGGGTCGGCGACGATCGCCTCGACGACCCGCACGAAACGCTGCGCGAAGCCCTCGACCGTCGACTCGTCGAACAGATCGGTCGCGTACGTGAAGGTGGCGTCGATGACGTCAGGTGCACCGTCGTCGTCGTAGTGGTCGAACACCGTGAGCTGCAGGTCGGTCTTCGCAAGCTGCAACTCGAAATCGGTGGAGCTCACCGTCAGACCGGGCAGTTCGAGCTGGGTACGCGCCAGGTTCTGGAACGACAGACCCACCTGGAAGAGCGGGTTGCGGGCGGTCGAGCGCACGGGGTTCAGCACTTCCACCAGGCGTTCGAACGGCACGTCGGCGTTCGCGAAGGCACCGAGGTCGGTCTCGCGGGTGCCTTCGAGGAGTCGTTCGAAGGACTGTGCCGGGTCGACGTCGCTGCGGAAGACCAGCGTGTTGACGAACATGCCGATCAGGTCGTCGAGCTCGCGCTCGCCACGACCGGCGATCGGGGTGCCGATCGCGATGTCGCGGGTGCCCGAGAGCCGTGCCAGCAAGGTCGCGAAGGCCGCGTTGACGACCATGAACAGCGTCGCGTTCTTCGATCGCGCGAGTTCCTGCAGGCCGCGGTGCAGTTCAGGTGAGATCGTGAGCTGCAACGATTCGCCGCGGAAGCTCTGACTCGGCGGACGCGGGCGGTCGGACGGGAGGTCGAGTTGGTCGGGCAGGCCGGCGAGGGCCTGCTTCCAGTACTCGACCTGCTTGGCGGCCAGCGATTCCGGATCGTCCTCGCTGCCGAGCACCTCGCGCTGCCACAGCGCGTAGTCGGCGTACTGCACGGGCAGCGGTTCCCATGCCGGGGCGTCCCCGTGGGAGCGCGCTGCATAGGCCGTCATCAGGTCGCGGGTGAGCGGGCCGACCGACGCACCGTCGGCCGACACATGGTGCACGACCAGCGCGAGGATGTGCTCGTCGTCGCTGACGCGGAAGATGCGCACCGCGACTGGCACCTCGGAGGTCACGTCGAAGGTCGTCGACATGAAGGCGACGATCTCGGGTTCGAGTTCGGCCTCCGCGACCTCGCGCACGACGAGTTCGGGCAGCGCACCGTCGAGCGGGAGCACCACCTGGTGCGGGCCCTCCGGCGAGTCCGGGTAGATGGTGCGGAGCGATTCGTGTCGCGCGATGACGTCGCGTGCTGCCGCGCGGAGCGCCTCGACATCGAGGGTGCCGACGAGCCGCACGGCGATCGGGATGTTGTCGACCGCGGAGGACGCCGTGTCGAACTGGTTGAGGAACCAGTAGCGCTGCTGCGCGAGCGACAACGGCACCCGGTCAGGTCGTTCGGTGGCGACGAGGGGCCGGCGCGGACCGCCGGAGACCCCGCGTTCGAGGCGTGCTGCAAGCTCTTCCACGGTGGAGGCCTCGAACAGCAAGCGCAGCGGAACGGTGGCGTTCAGCGCGGCACCGATGCGGGAGACCACCTGGGTGGCGATGAGCGAGTTGCCGCCCAGCGCGAAGAAGTCGTCGTCGAGGCCGACGCGGTCGACACCGAGGACCTCGGAGTAGATCGACGCCACGACCTGCTCGGTGGAGGTGGTGGGAGCGCGGAACTCCTTGACCTCGAAGACCGGGTCGGGCAGTGCCTTGCGGTCGAGCTTGCCGGACGCACCGAGCGGCATGGCGTCGAGGAGCACGTAGGTGGCGGGCACCATGTAGGCCGGTAACTGCGCGGACAGTGCCGCACCAGCCGCCACCTGATCGAAGGTCGCACCGGCCTGCGGGACGACGTAGGCGACGAGCTGGTCCTGACGGACGAGCACGACGGCCTGGTCGACCTCGTCGAGGACGAGCAGCGCGGTCTCGATCTCGCCGAGTTCGATGCGCAGACCGCGGAGCTTGACCTGGAAGTCGGTGCGGCCGATGTAGTCGAGCTCGCCGGCGCCCTCCGTCCAGCGCACGAGGTCGCCGGTGCGGTACAGCCGCTCACCGTCGCCGAACGGCGAGGCGACGAAGCGTTCGGCCGTGAGGTCGGGGCGCTGCATGTACCCGCGGGCGAGCTGAGCTCCCGCGAGATAGAGCTCTCCCGCGACCCCCACGGGCACGGGCGCGAGACGCTCGTCGAGGACGTAGACGCGGGTGTTCCACACGGGGGCGCCGATCGGCACGGAGACCGTGTCGGCGTCGGTGGCCTCGTGGTAGGTCACGTCCACGGCTGCCTCGGTGGGGCCGTAGAGGTTGTGCAGGCCGGCATCGGACAACAGTGCCCGCGTGCGTGCGGCCAGTGCGGGCGGGAGCGCCTCACCGGAGGCGAAGACGTGACGGAGCGAAGTGAGTTCGTCGGCCGACGCTTCGGCGACGAACACCGCCAGCATCGACGGCACGAAGTGCACGACGGTCACGCCGCGCCGCTCGATCACCGAGGCCAGGTACCGCGGATCGCGGTGACCGTCCGGCACGGCGACCACCAGTCGGGCACCGATCTGCAAGGGCCAGAAGAACTCCCACACCGACACATCGAAGGTGAACGGGGTCTTCTGCAGCACCACGTCGGCGCCGGTGAGCGGGTATTCGTGCTGCATCCAGCGCAGGCGGTTGACGATCGCGCCGTGCGGCACCGCCACACCCTTCGGGCGCCCGGTGGACCCGGACGTGAAGATGACGTAGGCGGTGTTCGACGCCCGCAGCGGAGACGTCCGCTCGGCGTCGGTGACCGGCCCGGACGCCGTCGCGGACAGGTCGAGGGTGTCGACGAGCAGGCTCGGGACGGACCTCTCCCCCGGTACGCGGAATCCGTCGCGTTCGGTGCTCAGCACCACCACGGGCGCGGCGATGTCGAGGATGTACCCGTTGCGATCCTCGGGCTGATCCGGATCGATCGGCACGTAGGCACCACCGGCCGTAACGACCGCGTACATACCGACGAGCAGATCCAGCGAGCGGCGCATCGCCAGACCCACCCGCGCGTCGGGACCGACACCGAGCGAGATCAGATGCCGCGCAAGACGGTTCACGCGCTCCGAGAACTCGCCGTAGGTCAGCGACTCGCCCTCGAACTCCACCGCGACCGCATCCGGCGACCGCCGGACCTGCTCGGCGAACAGATCCACGAGGGTCGAGGTGTCGTCGAGCGCGCGGCCGGTGTCGTTCCACTGCTCGAGGACCTGCACGCGTTCGGCATCGTCGAGCAGGTCGACATCACCGATAGCGACGGAGAGATCACCGGTGACCGCATCGAGGAGACGGACGAAGCGCTCGGCGACGCGCTCGACCGTGCGGGTGTCGAACAGATCGGTGGCGTAGGCCAAGCCCACCGAGTACTCGGCGGCACCGGTCGCGGTCGGCGTCTCGGTGACGACGAACTGGAGGTCGAACTTGGCGGTCGCGATGTCGAGGTCGACGGCCTCGACGGTCAGCCGCGGAAGTTCGAGGGAGCCGGTCTCGAGGTTCTGGAACGACAACATCACCTGGAACAGCGGGTGACGCGCGGTGGAGCGCTCGGGGTCGATGATCTCGACGAGTCGTTCGAACGGCAGGTCGGCGTGGCCGAACGCCTCGAGGTCGGCGCCGCGCACCCGGCCGAGCACCTGCTCGAACGACTCGCCGCCCTCGACCCGGGTGCGCAGCACGAGGGTGTTGACGAACATGCCCACCAGATCGTCGAGCGCCGCGTCGCCACGACCGGCCACCGGAGTACCGATCGCGATGTCGTCGGTGCCCGACAGACGCGCCAGCAGCACCGCCAGCGCGGCGTGCACCACCATGAACGGGGTCGCGTTGCGTTCGCGGGCGAGCGTGACGATGCGGTCGTGCAGCGTCTCGTCGATGGTGAACTCGTGCAGGGCACCACGATTGGTGGCGACGGCGGGGCGCGGGCGGTCGGCCGGCAGGTCGAGCTGCTCGGGCAGACCCTCAAGCGTGTCCCGCCAGAAACCGACCTGCGAGGAGATGACCGACTCCGGATCGTCCTCCGAGCCGAGCACCTCCCGCTGCCAGATCGCGAAGTCGGCGTACTGGACCGGCAGCGGCTCCCATCCCGGCTCGCCGCCGGCGGCGCGGGCCGCGTAGGCCGAGACGATGTCGCGAGTGAGCGGGCCCATCGAGAAGCCGTCGGCGGCGATGTGGTGCACGACCAGCGCGAGCACGTGTTCGGTCGCCGACACCGCGAACAGTTGCGTCCGGAAGGGTGCCTGGGTGGAGACGTCGAAGCCGGACGAGACGAGATCGGTGATGCTCTGCACCAGCTGCGTCTCGGTGACGTCGACCGGCGTGAGGTCGGGTTCGACCTCGGACACCGGCAGCACCTGCTGGTAGCCCACACCGTCGACGTCCGGGTAGATCGTCCGCAGCGACTCGTGCCGGCCGAGCACGTCGACCACCGCGGAGCGCAGCGCCTCGACGTCCAGGGCGCCGGTCAACCGGATCGCCCCGGGGATGTTGTTGACGGCCGATTCCGGTTCGAAGCGGTTGAGGAACCACATGCGCTGCTGCGCGAGCGACAGTGGGACCCGCTCGGGACGTTCCTGTGCGACGAGCGGCGTGCGGCCCTGGGCCTCGCTCTGCTCGACGCGGGCGGCGAGAGCGGCTACGCCGGGCGCCTCGAACAGGACACGAACGGGCACAACGGTTCCCAGTTCGGAACCGAGGCGCGCGACGACCTGCGTCGCGATGAGCGAGTTGCCGCCGAGGGCGAAGAAGTCGTCGTCGAGCCCGACACGGTCGACACCGAGGACGTCGGCGAACACGCCGGCGACGACCTCCTCGACCGGGGTCGTGGGTGCACGGAAGCCGCGAGCCTCGAAGACCGGGTCGGGCAGCGCCTTCCGGTCGACCTTGCCCGAGCTGCCGAGCGGCATCTCGTCGAGGACCACGAACTGCGACGGCACCATGTAGGCCGGGAGCACCGCGCTCAGCGCGGCCTGCGCGGCGTCGCGGTCGAAGGTCGTGTTCGGGGCCGGGACCACGTAGGCGACGAGCTGATCGCGGCGCACCTGCGCGGCGGCCTGCGACACCCCGGTGTGGTCGAGCAGCGCGGTCTCGATCTCCCCGAGCTCGATACGCAGACCGCGGAGCTTGACCTGGAAGTCGGTGCGGCCGAGGTACTCGAGATCTCCGCTGCGGTCGTTGCTCCAGCGCACGAGGTCGCCCGTGCGGTACAGACGTTCACCCTCGCCGAAGGGCGAGGCGACGAAACGCTCGGCGGTCAGATCGGGGCGGCCGACGTAACCGCGCGCCACCTGCACGCCCGCGAGATACAACTCTCCCACGACACCGGCGGGAACCGGCGACAGTCGCGAGTCGAGCACGTAGGCGCGGGTGTTCCACACCGGAGCGCCCATCGCGACGGAACCACCCGTCGTTCCTGCGACCGGGCGGGCGGTGGCGTGCACCGTGGCCTCGGTGGGGCCGTAGAGGTTGTGGAGCTCGGCGTCGCTGCTCCGGGAGAACTGCTCGGCCACCGACAGCGGGAAGGCTTCACCGGCGACGAGCACGGTGCGCAGCGACGCGCAGTCGTCGGGCGACACCGACGCGGCGAACACCGCGAGCATCGACGGGACGAAGGAGGTCGCCGTCACCGCGCGCTCGCGGATGACGGTGCCGAGATAGGCGGGGTCGCGGTGCCCGTCCGGGACCGCGATCACCATGCGCGCACCGACGGCGAGGGTGCCGAAGAGTTCCCACACCGACACGTCGAAGGTGAACGGGGTCTTCTGCAGCACCACATCGTCGGGGCCGATCCCGTATTCGGTGGTGATCCACCGGATCTGGTTGACGACCGAGGCATGGGCGACCGCCACACCCTTCGGGCGTCCCGTCGAACCGGAGGTGAAGATCGAGTACGCGGTGTTCGACGGCCGCAACGGCGCGACGCGGTCGGCGTCGGTGACCGGCTCGGCCGGTGTCGCGGACAGGTCGAGGGTGTCGATCGCGAGCGACGGCACCGATGCCGTGGCCGGCACGGAGAATCCGTCGCGTTCGGTGGTCAGCACCACCACGGGCGCGGCGATGTCGAGGATGTACCCGTTGCGATCCTCGGGCTGATCCGGATCGATCGGCACGTAGGCACCACCGGCCGTAACGACCGCGTACATACCGACGAGCAGATCCAGCGAGCGGCGCATCGCCAGACCCACCCGCGCGTCGGGACCGACACCGAGCGAGATCAGATGCCGCGCAAGACGGTTCACGCGCTCCGAGAACTCGCCGTAGGTCAGCGACTCGCCCTCGAACTCCACCGCGACCGCATCCGGCGACCGCCGGACCTGCTCGGCGAACAGATCCACGAGGGTCGAGGTGTCGTCGAGCGCGCGGCCGGTGTCGTTCCACTGCTCGAGGACCTGCACGCGTTCGGCATCGTCGAGCAGGTCGACATCACCGATAGCGACGGAGAGATCACCGGTGACCGCATCGAGGAGACGGACGAAGCGCTCGGCGACGCGCTCGACCGTGCGGGTGTCGAACAGATCGGTGGCGTAGGCCAAGCCCACCGAGTACTCGGCGGCACCGGTCGCGGTCGGCGTCTCGGTGACGACGAACTGGAGGTCGAACTTGGCGGTCGCGATGTCGAGGTCGACGGCCTCGACGGTCAGCCGCGGAAGTTCGAGGGAGCCGGTCTCGAGGTTCTGGAACGACAACATCACCTGGAACAGCGGGTGACGCGCGGTGGAGCGCTCGGGGTCGATGATCTCGACGAGTCGTTCGAACGGCAGGTCGGCGTGGCCGAACGCCTCGAGGTCGGCGCCGCGCACCCGGCCGAGCACCTGCTCGAACGACTCGCCGCCCTCGACCCGGGTGCGCAGCACGAGGGTGTTGACGAACATGCCCACCAGATCGTCGAGCGCCGCGTCGCCACGACCGGCCACCGGAGTACCGATCGCGATGTCGTCGGTGCCCGACAGACGCGCCAGCAGCACCGCCAGCGCGGCGTGCACCACCATGAACGGGGTCGCGTTGCGTTCGCGGGCGAGCGTGACGATGCGGTCGTGCAGCGTCTCGTCGATGGTGAACTCGTGCAGGGCACCACGATTGGTGGCGACGGCGGGGCGCGGGCGGTCGGCCGGCAGGTCGAGCTGCTCGGGCAGACCCTCAAGCGTGTCCCGCCAGAAACCGACCTGCGAGGAGATGACCGACTCCGGATCGTCCTCCGAGCCGAGCACCTCCCGCTGCCAGATCGCGAAGTCGGCGTACTGGACCGGCAGCGGCTCCCATCCCGGCTCGCCGCCGGCGGCGCGGGCCGCGTAGGCCGAGACGATGTCGCGAGTGAGCGGGCCCATCGAGAAACCGTCGGCGGCGATGTGGTGCACGACCAGCACCAGCACGTGCTCGGCCGCGGTCCCGGTCTCGGTGACGGCGAACAGCCGGGTCCGGAAGGGGACCTGCGTCGTCACGTCGAAGCCGGTGCCGACGATCTCGGTGGCCCGGGCGATCAGATCGGACTCGGCCACCGGGACCGGCGTCAGGTCGGGCACCACCTCGTCCACCGGCAGCACCTGCTGGTAGCCCACACCGTCGACGTCCGGGTAGATCGTCCGCAACGACTCGTGCCGGCCGAGCACGTCGGTGACCGCGGCCTGCAGGGCCGCCGCGTCGAGTGCCCCCGACAGGCCGATCGCCACGGGGATGTTGTTGACCGCCGATTCCGGTTCGAAGCGGTTGAGGAACCACATCCGCTGCTGCGCGAGCGACAACGGCACCAGTTCCGGACGCACCTGCGGGACCAGCGGTGCGCGTCCGTCGCCACCCGAGGCCATGGCGGCGTCGACGAGCGAGGCGAGTTCGGCCGCCGTCGGGGCGTCGAAGAACTCGCGGACGTCGATGCGGACCTTGTGATCGGCGCTGAGCCGCGCGACGACCCGCGTCGCGCTCAGGGAGTTGCCGCCGAGTTCGAAGAAGTCGTCGTCGACACCGAGCTGCTCGATGCCGAGGACCTGCTCGAAAGCGGCGACGACGGCATGCTCGGTAGCAGTCGACGGCGCGCGGTATTCGCGCTGCAGGGAGCTGAAATCCGGTGCGGGCAAGGCCTTCCGGTCGAGCTTGCCGCTGCCGCCGAGCGGGAACTCGTCGAGTTCGACGAACAGCGACGGCACCATGTAGTCGGGCAGGCGCCGGCGCACGGCGTCGGCGAGCTCGGACCGTTCGATGTCGCGGCCGTCGGTGACGAGGTAGGCGACGAGGTGGTCGCCGAGCGCGGGGTCGGAGTGCACGACGACGACCGACTGCCGCACGCCCGGGTGGTCGAGCAACGCCGATTCGATCTCGCCGAGTTCGATGCGCAGACCGCGCAGCTTCACCTGGAAGTCCGTACGGCCGATGTACTCGATCTGCCCGTCCTCGTTCGTCTTCACGAGGTCGCCGGTGCGGTACATGCGGTCGCCGGGCTCGCCGAACGGGTCGGCGACGAAACGATCGGAGGTCAGATCGGGGCGACGGAGATAGCCGCGCGCGAGCTGGACGCCCGCGAGGTAGAGCTCGCCCTCGACACCGTCCGGGACGGGGCGCAGACCCTCGTCGAGGACGTAGAGGCCGGTGTCGGCCACGGCGGCACCGATCGGCACGACGGTGTCGTCGGCGGAGGTCGCGAAGTAGGTGACGTCGACCGCGGCCTCGGTGGGCCCGTAGAGGTTGTGCAGACGCGCCGAGGAGATCTCGTAGAAGCGGGCGACGGTCTGCGGCGGCAGCGCCTCACCGGACGCGAAGACATAGCGGAGGGTGCTCACCGACGCGGCGGTGGACTCGGTGAGGTAGACGGCGAGCATCGACGGCACGAAGTGCGCGATCGTCACGCCGCGTTCGATCATCGTCTGCGCGAGGTAGGCAGGGTCGCGGTGCCCGTCGGGCACGGCGATCGTGAGACGGGCACCCACCTGCAGGGGCCAGAAGAACTCCCAGACCGACACGTCGAAGGTGAACGGCGTCTTCTGCAGCACCACGTCGTCGGCGCGCATCCCGTACTCGGACTGACGCCAGTCGATGTTCGCGACGATCGCCCGGTGCTCGACGGCGACGCCCTTGGGCCGTCCCGTCGAACCCGACGTGAAGATGACGTAGGCGAGGTGATCGGCCGTGAGCGCGCCGCCGCGCTCCTCCGGAGTGATCGGCTCGTCGGATACCTCGGACAGGTCGAGGGTGTCGATCGTCAGCGCCGGGACGGAACCGGGGAGATCGACGGCGTCGCGCTCGGTGGTGACGACGGCGACCGGCTCGGCGATCTCGAGGACGTAGGCGAGGCGGTCGGCCGGGTGGTCGGGATCGAGCGGCACGTAGGCGCCACCGGCCTTGACGATCGCGTACATGCCGACCAGCAGGTCGAACGACCGACGGACGGCGAGACCGACACGTGCGTCGGGGCCCACACCGAGACCGATGAGGTGACGTGCGAGACGGTTGGCGCGGGCGTCGAATTCGCGGTAGGTCAGGGCCTGCCCGTCGAAATCGAGAGCGACCGCATCGGGGGTCCGCGCCACCTGGGCGTCGAAACGCGCCATGAGGGTGTCGGGATCGACCGTGGCCGGTGCTGCCACATCGTCGCCGAGCACCTCGACGGCGTCGGCCAGCAGGGCGTCGACCACCCCCGCGAGACCCGGAGCACCCAGCAGAGCGGGCGCGATGTTCGACAGAACGACCGGGAACAGCGCGTCGAAACCGAGCGCACCGCCCATGGCGGTGTCGAGCGTGGCGATCTCGTCGCGCAGGCGCGCGTAGCCGATACGGGTATCACCGTCGGTGAGGGCGACGCGGTCGGGTTCGATCTCCGCGACGGCGGCGAGCAACCGGGGAAGGTCCTCGATCGCCAGCGCCGGCTTGCCCGCCATGTCACCCGTCATCTACGTCAGCCTCCTGAAATAACCTGCGCTCGGCATCACGCTGTGCACGCGACACCGCCCCCCGCTGCCACCCGGCACCGTACTGGCCGGGCAGTCGAACGACAGCCGATCTTCCATTATCCCGAAGTGACCGACACAGGACTAATCCGCGTCTCCCACCGCATCGGCATCGACGCCTTCCGCGACGGCGATCACATCGCGCACCAACTGTGCGAGACCGTCGGCGCCGAGTTGGGGCAGCATCCCCGGTACGAGGCCGTTCAAAACCACCGAGACGAGCGCTTCCGCGGTGAGCGCACCGCCGGTCGTGGTGGCCATGGTGTCCAGACGCTGGGCGAACTCGCCGAGTGTGACCTCGCGCTCACCGTGCCGGAAGGCGACGGTGTCCGGGGCCACCGCGGCCGCTGCCGCCACGAGTGCCGGAAGATCGGCGACGGTGCGTGCCTTCTTCGGCCGGGCCGCCCGCGCCCGCTCGGCATCCGTGCGGATGTCGATCGAACGGAGGACGACCTGCGGGTCGGCGCTGACGGCCTCGAGGATCCGGACGAAGCGATCGCCGAAGGCCTCGACCGTCGCGGCGTCGAACAGTGCCGTGGCGTAGGTGAAGGTCACATCGAGCGCGGTCAGCGCTCCCGACTCGGAGAACCGTTCGACCACCGTGCACTGCAGGTCGAACTTCGCCTGGTCGGCGCCCGTCTCGAGCGCGGCCACCTCGAGCCCCGGCAGGGCGAAGGTGCCCGTGTCGATGTTCTGGAAGGTGAGCATCGCCTGGAACAGCGGGGTGTACGCGCTGTTGCGTCGCACACCGAGACGTTCGACGACCCGCTCGAACGGCACGTCGGCGTTGCCGAACGCCGCGAGGTCCTTCTCCTTGGCCTGTGCGAGCAGCTCCGCAAAGGTCGCCGAACCGGCCACCCGGGTGCGGAGCACGAGGGTGTTGACGAACATGCCGACGAGGTCGTCGAGCGCTTCCTCACCACGACCGGCGGTCGGGGTCCCCACCGCGATGTCCTCGCTGCCCGACAGGCGGGCGAGCAGCACCGCGAAGGCGGCGTGCATCGTCATGAAGACCGTCGCGTTGTGCTCGCGGGCGGTCTTCTCGATGCGCTGCGCGAGTTCCTCACCGATCGTGAAGGTGAACGACTCACCGACGGTCGACTGGCGGGCGGGGCGCGGACGATCCGTGGGCAGGGCGAGAACCTCCGGGACACCGGAGAGTTCGTCGGCCCAGTAGTCGAGCTGACGCGACAGCTCGCTCTCGGGATCGTCTTCGGAGCCGAGAACTCTCTGCTGCCACAGCGTGTAGTCGGCGTACTGGACCTCGAGCGGTTCCCATCCCGGGGTCTCCCCCGCGGCGTGCGCGAGATAGGCGGTCATCACGTCGCGCACGAGCGGACGCATCGAGTACCCGTCGGCGCTGATGTGGTGCGCCACGACCGCGAGGACATGTTCGTCCGCCGCGAGACGCAGCAGCGCGACCCGCACCGGCGGGACCGATGCCGTCACGTCGAATCCGCTGCCGAGGATCTCGGTGAGGCGGTCGACGAGCTCGTCGGTGGTCACGCTCACCGGGGTGAGCTCGGGCACGGCCTGTGCGACCGGCAGCACGACCTGCACCGGACCGTCACCGCTGTCCGGGTAGACGGTGCGCAGCACCTCGTGCCGGGCGAACAGGTCGGCGATCGCTGCGCGCAGGGCGTCCACGTCGAGCGCACCGGTCAGGCGCACGGCGACGGGGATGTTGTAGACACCCGATTCGGGATCGACCCGGTTCAGGGTCCACATGCGCTGCTGGGCGAGCGACAGCGGCACCTGTTCGGGGCGCGGGACGGTCGTGAGTGCCGGGCGGGCGCCCTCGCCCACCGACGGCCGGATGCGGGCGGCGAGCGCGACTACCGTGGACGACTCGAAGACGGTCCGGACGGGCACGCGGGTGTCGAGTGCGGCACCGAGCCGGGCGGCGAGCTGCGTCGCGAGCAGCGAGTTGCCACCGAGTTCGAAGAAGTCGTCGTCGAGACCGGCCCGCTCGACACCGAGCAGTTCGGCGACGGTCGCGGCCACGATCTCCTCGACGGGATCGGTCGGGGCGCGGAACTGCCCCGCGTCGAGTTCGGGGTCGGGCAGGGCCCGCCGGTCGAGCTTGCCGTTGGTGTTCAGCGGCAGCGCGTCGAGTTCGACGAAGGCCGACGGCACCATGTACGACGGCAGTCGCTCCGCGAGCGCCGCCCGTGTCGCACCGGCGTCGAACGCCCGTGTCGCACCGGCGTCGAACGCCCGTGTCGCACCGGAGTCGAACGCGTCGGTGGCCGGAACGACGTACGCGACGAGACGGTCGCCGAGGTGGGCGGTATTGCGCACCAGGACGGCGACGTCCTTCACGTCCGGCAGCTCCCGCAGGACGGTCTCGACCTCGCCGAGTTCGATGCGGTAACCGCGTACCTTGACCTGGAAGTCGGCCCGGTCGAGGTATTCGAGGCGACCGGCACGGTTCCACCGGACGATGTCCCCCGTGCGGTACATGCGTCCGCGCCCGTACGGGTCGGCGACGAACCGGTCCGCGGTGAGGTCGGGACGGTCGTGGTAGCCCCGCGCGAGCTGGGCACCCGCGAGGTACAGCTCGCCGGCGACGCCCGGCGCCACCGGTCGCAACCGGTCGTCGAGGACGTAGACGGCCGTGTTCCACTCGGGCACACCGATCGGGACGACGGTGCGGTCGGCGTCGTCGACCTCGTGGACGGTCACCGAGACCGCAGCCTCGGTCGGCCCGTAGAGGTTGTACAGCGTCGCAGTGTTGTCCGCGCGGAACTGCTGGGCCACCGCCGCGGGCAGTGCCTCACCGATCGCGAGGATCCGCCGCAGCGACGGCGCCACCGGACCGGCCGCGACCGTCATCAGCATCGACAGCATGGACGGAACGGTGTGCAGCGTGGTCACCTGCTCGTCGCGCAGCAGCGCGAGCAGGTAGTCGGGATCGCGGTGTCCGTCGGCGGTGGCGATCACCAGGCGGGCACCGGAGGTGAGCGCCGACCAGAACTCCCACACCGACAGGTCGAACGTCGCGACGGTCTTGAGCAGCACCGCGTCGTCGGACCCGATGCCGAAATGCTCACGCTTCCACAGCAACTGGTTGACGACCGCGGCGTGGGAGACCGCGACGCCCTTGGGGCGTCCGGTCGAACCCGACGTGAAGATCACATACGCCGTGTTGCCCGGCCGCAGTGGAGCCGACCGGTCGTCGTCGGTGATCGGGCCGTCCGGGAGCCCGGTGAGGTCGAGACGGTCGAGTTCGACGACCGGCGCGGTGCCGTGCTCGACCCGGTCGCCGCTCGTCGTGACGATCGCGACGGGAGCGGCCGTGTCGAGGATGTAGGTGTTGCGCTCGGCGGGTTGCTCCGGGTCGACCGGCACGTAGGCCGCGCCGGTCTTCGCGATCGCGTACATGCCCACGAGCAACTCGGGCGAACGACGGATCGCCAGCGCGACCCGGTGCTCCGGTCCCACACCGAGACCCAGCAGGTGCCGGGCGAGACGGTTGACCGACGAGTCGAACTCGCCGTAGGTCCACTGCCGGCCCTCGTACACGAGCGCGACGTCGTCGCGGTGTGCGGCGACCTGCTCGTCGAACAGACCGACGAGGGTCGCTCCGGTGTCGGTTCCGTGGGCGGTGTCGTTCCACGCGCCGAGCACCGCGTCGCGCTCCTGCGGCAGGAGCAACGCGTGATCGCCGACGGGCAGTGCCGGCGACTCGACGAGCGCTTCGAGCAGCTGCTCGAAACGGGCCGCGACGGCTTCCGCGGTCTCGCGGTCGAACAGATCCGTCGCGTAGGTGAGGATTGCGTCGATGCCCTGCGGCGCGCCATCGTCGCCGTAGCTGTCGGCGACGATCAGGTGCATGTCGAACTGGGCGGTGCCGCCTTCGAGATCGACCGGTTCGATGTCGAGGCCGGGCAGGGCGAGTTCGGAGCGGCTCTGGTTCTGGAACGAGAAGCCGACCTGGAACAGCGGGTGCCGGGCGGTCGAGCGGGCCGGGTTCAGGACCTCGACGAGGCGCTCGAACGGCACGTCCGCGTGGGCGAACGCCTGCAGATCGGTTTCCCGTGCCGCGGAGAGCAGTTCGTCGAAGGACGCACCACCGTCCACCTCCAGCCGGAGCACCAGCGTGTTGACGAACATGCCGATGATGTCCTCGGTGGCCTGCTCGGTGCGACCCGCGATGGGGGTGCCCACCGCGATGTCCGTCGAGCCGGACAGGCGCGCGAGCAGCGCCGCGAAGGCCGCGTGCACGGCCATGAACACGGTCGCGTTCCGGTTGCGTGCCAGGTCGCGCAGCTCGCGGTGCAGATCGGCACCGATGGTGAACTCCACGCGGTCGCCGCGGAAGCTCTGCTGCGCAGGCCGCGGACGGTCGAGCGGCAGGTCGAGCTGGTCGGGCAGGTCGGCGAGCGCGATGCGCCAGTAGCCGAGCTGCTCGGCGGCGGTGGACTCCGGATCGTCCTCGGAGCCGAGGACCTCCCGCTGCCACAACGCGAAGTCGGCGTACTGCACCTCGAGCGGCGCCCACGCCGGATCGCTGTCCGCGGACCGGGCGGCGTAGGCCGTCATGACGTCGCGGACCAGCGGCACCATCGACGAGCCGTCGGCGCTGATGTGGTGGACCACGGTGACGAGGACGTGATCGTCGTCGGCGACGCGGAGCAGATGCATCCGCACCGGCACGTCGACCGTGACGTCGAAGCCGGCCGCGGCGATCTCCCGCATCCGCGGTTCGAGATCGGCGGCGGTGACGTCCACCGGTTCGAGCTCGGGCCGGACCTGCGAGGCGGGCAGGATGCGCTGCACCGGACCGGATTCGGTCTCGGGGTAGACGGTCCGCAGGGACTCGTGCCGTGCGACGAGGTCGGCGACCGCGGCACGCAAGGCGTCGACGTCCAGTGCGCCCGTCATCCGCAACGCGAACGGGATGTTGTAGGCCGTCGAGTCGGGATCGAAGCGGTTGAGGAACCACATCCGCTGCTGCGCCAGCGACAGCGGGATCGACTCCGGCCGGGTCCGGGCCGTGAGCGGCACCCGCGCACCGCGACCGGACTCCTGCTCGACCCGCGTCGCGAGTTCCGCGACGGTGGACGCCTCGAACAACGCCCGCACCGGCACCTGCGCATCGAGCGCGGCACCGAGCCGGGAAACCACCTGCGTCGCGATCAACGAGTTGCCACCGAGCGCGAAGAAATCGTCGTCAGCACCGATGCGGTCGACACCGAGCACATCGGCGAACACACCCGCCACGATCTCCTCGATCGGGGTGCTCGGCGCGCGGAAACCACGCGTCTCGAACACCGGCTCGGGCAACGCCCGCCGGTCGAGCTTGCCGTTGACCGTCAGCGGGATCGCGTCGATCACCACGAACGCCGAGGGCACCATGTACTCCGGAAGAATCACGGCGACACTGCTGCGCAGCGCTTCGGTGTCGATCGACATGCCCTCGTGCGGAACCACATAGGCGACGATCCGGGCCGCTCCCGGGGTGTCCTCGCGCACGATGACCGCCGCGTGGGCGACCTCGTCCTGCGCGAGCACCGCAGCCTCGACCTCACCGAGTTCGATGCGGAAACCGCGGATCTTCACCTGGTCGTCGGCGCGTCCGAGATATTCGAGATCGCCCGAGACGACCCAGCGTGCGACGTCGCCCGTCCGGTACAGCAGCGCACCGTCGGACGAGAACGGATCGGCGACGAAACGTGCCGCCGACAGCTCCGGACGGCGCAGGTATCCACGCGCCAATTGGCCGCCGCCGACGTACATCTCGCCGGCCACACCCACCGGCACCGGCTTGAGCCGCCGGTCGAGCACGTACACCCGCAGACCCGCGATCGGCACACCGACCACGCTCGCGGACGCGCCCTGCGCCAGGTCGGCACCGATCTCCCGGTACGACACGTGCACGGTCGTCTCGGTGATGCCGTACATGTTCACCAACCGCGGTGAGGTGTCGCCGTGACGCTCGAACCACCCGGCCAGACGCCGTGGCTCGAGTGCCTCACCACCGAAGATCACGTACCGCAGCGACAGCTGTGCCTCGTCGGCCGCCACCCGGTCGGCCTCGACAAGCTGGTAGAACGCCGACGGGGTCTGGTTGAGCACGGTGACCCGCTCGCGGATCAGCAACTCGCGGAAGGCTTCCGGTGAACGCGACGTGAAGTAGTCGACGACCACGAGGGTTCCGCCGTAGAGCAGCGGTCCCCACAGCTCCCACACCGAGAAGTCGAAGGCGTAGCTGTGGAACATCGTCCACACGTCCGACGAGTCGAAGCCGTACACCGATTCGGTGTTGACCATCAGCCGCACCACATTGCGGTGCGGGATCAGCACACCCTTCGGGCGTCCCGTCGAGCCCGACGTGTAGATCACGTACGCCAGATTCGTCGACGTCAGCGGGGCACGACGCTCCGCGTCGAGGATCGGTGCGTCGTCGACCTCCGACAGATCGAGACGGTCGATCTCGACGACCGGCACCGAGGCCGGGAACGCGACCTCGACGTCCGAAGTGGTCACCACCGCCACCGGCGTCGCGTCCGAAACCAGGAACTCGATCCGGTCGGTCGGCGAGTTCGGGTCGATCGGCAGGTAACCGGCACCGGCCTCGAGCACCGCGAGCAGCGCCACGATCAGATCGAGCGAGCGCGGCATCGCGACCGCGACCAGATCCTCCGGACCCGCACCGACATCGATGAGATGACGTGCCAGGCGGTGCACCCGCGCACCGAGTTCGCGGTAGGACAACTGCTCGTCGCCGAACCGCACCGCGACCGCGTCGCCGCGTTCGGCGACGCGCGCCTCGAACATGTCGACGAGTGTCGTTCCGGCCGGTGCGACGTCGTCGCCCAGCGAATTCCAGCGCGAGACGACCAGTTCGCGTTCGAAGTCGTCGACGATCTCGATGTCGCCGACCACCGCCGCCGGATCCTCGGCCACCCCGCGCAGGATGCGCAGCAGCTGCTCCGCGAACGCCGCGACCCGCAGGTCGTCGAACAGATCGGTCGCGTAGGTGACGGCGAAGTCCATACCGGCCGCCGAACCGTCCTCGCCGACGCTCTCGGCGAAGGTGAACTGCAGGTCGAACTTGGCGGTGGGCGCCTCGTAGTCGACCGCCGCGGCGGTGACGCTGTCGAGGTCGAACTCGACCCGGCCGGTGTTCTGGAAGGTCAGAGCCACCTGGAACAGCGGGTGACGCGCCTGCGAACGCTGCGGGTCGAGGATCTCCACGAGCCGCTCGAAGGGGACGTCGGCGTTCGCGAAGGCGTCGAGGTCGGTGTCGCGCACCTCGGCGAGGAGATCCTGGAACCGGATGTCGTTGCGCACACCGACACGCAGCACGAGCGTGTTGACGAACATGCCGACGAGGTCGTCGAGGGCGGCCGCGCCGCGACCCGCGATCGGGGTGCCGATCGCGATGTCCTCGCTGTCGGACAGTCGCGCCAGCAGCACCGTCAGGGCCGCGTGCACGACCATGAACAGGGACGTGTTCCGCTCCCGGGCAAGGCTTTCCAGCGCCGAGTGCAGCTCGGGTTCGATACGGAACCGGCTGGTGCGTCCGGTGTTCGACGCGACCTCGGGGCGAGCACGATCCGACGGCAGGTCGAGCTGGTCGGGAAGGTCCGCCAGCTGCGCGGTCCAGTACTCCACCTGGCGGGAGAGCACCGAACGCGGATCGTCCTCGGAGCCGAGCACGTCGCGCTGCCACAACGCGTAGTCGGCGTACTGCACCTCGAGCGGCGCCCAGTTCGGGGTCTCACCGCGCGAACGGCTCGCGTAGGCGACCATGATGTCGCGCGCGAGCGGCCGCAGCGAGAAGCCGTCGGACGCGATGTGGTGGACCACGAGGAACAGCACGTGCTCACGCGCGCCGAGCGAGAACAGCACGACCCGCAGCGGCACTTCGCTCGTGACGTCGAAGCCGGCCGAGGTGAGCTGCTCCGCCCGCTCGAGCAGGCTGCTCTCGGCGACCCGCTCGACGGGCAGTTCCACCTCGTAGGGCGGCTGCACCGACTGGTGGCCGACGCCGTCGATGTCCGGGTAGACCGTCCGCAGGGACTCGTGCCGCTCGATGACGTCGCCGAGCGCGGTGCGCAGCGCGTCGACGTCGAGGTTCCCGGTGAGGCGGACACCGACGGGGATGTTGTTCGCCGCGGAGGCCGGATCGAAGCGGTTGAGGAACCACATGCGCTGCTGCGCGGGCGACAGCGGGATCCGCTCCGGACGCTCGCGCCGTTCGAGGGCGGGCCGCGACCCGGCTCCCCCGAACTGTTCGACGCGGACCGCGAGAGCCTCGACGGTGGGGGCGTCGAACAGGGCACGGACGGGGACGGTCGTGTCGAGGGCGTCGCCGAGACGGGCGACCACCTGCGTCGCCACGAGCGAGTTCCCACCGAGCGCGAAGAAGTCGTCGGTGCGGCCGACGCGCGGGACACCGAGCACCTGCGCGTAGACACCCGCGACGATCTCCTCGACCGGCGTGCGCGGCGGCATGAACTCCTGTAACTCGATAACAGGATCTGGCAACGCCTTGCGGTCGAGTTTGCCGGACGCACCCAATGGCATGGCATCGAGCACGAGATAGGTCGCGGGCACCATGTAGGACGGCAGACGCGTCGACAGATACGTATCGACCACCTCGCGGTCGAGGGTCGCGCCGCTCTGCGGCACGATATATGCGACCAGTTGGTCCTGTCGCACGAGGACTGCGGCTTGGTCGACGTCGTCACATTCGAGAAGTGCGGCTTCGATTTCCCCTAATTCGATCCGCAGACCACGGAGCTTGACCTGGAAATCTGTTCGCCCAATGTAGTCGAGTTCACCCCGCTCACCATCACCAATCCATCGGACGAGATCGCCGGTGCGGTACAGACGCTCACCATCACCGAATGGAGAGGCAACGAAGCGGTCGGCCGTCAGATCCGGCCGATTTACGTAACCTCGGGCAAGCTGAACGCCCGCGAGATAAAGTTCCCCCGGGACACCAACAGGGACCGGAGCCAGGCGGTGATCGAGGACGTAGACCTTCGTGTTCCACACAGGCGCGCCGATCGGCACCGACAGCACGTCAGAATCGACGACCTCGTGGTACGTCACGTCCACCGCAGCCTCCGTCGGTCCGTACAGATTGTGCAGCCCGACACGGGGCAAGACGGCAATGGTGCGGGCCGCCAACGCTGGCGGGAGCGCCTCACCCGACGCGAATAAGTAACGCAGCGACGAGCAATTGGCGACGGAAGACTCTGCAACGAAGACCGCGAGCATCGACGGGACAAAGTGAACGACCGAGACGGAACTGCGCGCTATCACGGAGACCAGGTAGCGCGGATCGCGGTGACCGTCGGGCCGCGCCACCACGAGGCGAGCGCCGACCTGCAATGGCCAGAAGAACTCCCAGACCGAGACGTCGAAGGTGAACGGAGTCTTTTGCAGTACTACATCGGTGGCGTCAAGCGGGTATTCGTGCTGCATCCAGCGCAGACGATTGACTATCGCGCGGTGCGGTACCGCAACACCCTTCGGTCGTCCCGTCGATCCCGACGTGAAGATGACGTAGGCGGTGTTCGTCCGCCGCAACGGCGATACCCGATCTACATCCGACACAGGCGCATCCGAAACATCGCACAGATCCAAGGTGTCGATAGTCAGGTTCGGCACCACTTTTGCTCCGGAGACCGCAAACTTGTCGCTTTCAGTCGTCAACACCACCACGGGAGCCGCCGTGTCGAGGATATATGCGTTGCGCTCGTCCGGTTGATCCGGATCCACCGGGACGTAGGCGCCTCCCGCCACCACAACGGCGTACATACCCACCAACAAGCTTGTCGACCGACGCATAGCCAACGCGACCGTCGAGTCCGGCCCCACTCCCACCGAGACCAGATGCCGTGCAAGACGATTGACACGGGAGGAGAATTCGGAGTAGGTCAGTGCCTCACCCTCGAATTCCACCGCGATCGCATCCGGCGTGCGCTCGACCTGTTCGAAGAACAGATTCACGAGGGTAGACGACTCATCCACCTCATGATGAGTGTCATTCCAATGCTGGAGCAGACGCGACCGCTCGTCGGCATCCAGTAGATCGATATCTCCCACCGTCACGGACCAGTCTGCGGTGACGACATGGAGGAGACGGACAAATCGCTTACTCAATTCGTCGATTGTGGAGGCGTCGAACAAATCAGTCGCATATTGAATTTCAAGTTCATAACCGCGATCGACCTCTTCTTCGCCAACGTCGAGAACGGTAAATGCGAGGTCGAACTTCGACATGCCGTGGTCGAACGGCAGGTTCGAGACCGATAGGTTCGACAACTCAAGAGCGACCTGCCCAAGGTTCTGGAATGCGAGCATCACCTGGAACAACGGATTGTGAGCCTGAGTGCGAACGGGAGCAAGTACGTCGACGAGACGTTCGAACGGAAGCTCTGCGTGCCCGAAGGCCCCGAGGTCCACTTCGCGGACATGGGCAAGCAGATCTTCGAATCCCGCTGAGGGATCCACTCGGGTCCGCAGAACGAGCGTATTGACAAACATACCGATGAGGTCGTCGAGGGAACGTTCACCGCGGCCCGCGACCGGAGTACCGATAGTGATGTCACCGGAGCCGCTCAGCCGCGCAAGCAGTAAGGCCAACACCGCGTGCACCACCATGAACTCGGTGGAGCGGTGTTGCTGGGCGACGCGTTCGATAGCGATACGGAGCTCAGCGTCGATCCGCAATCGGGTGACGGCACCCGCGTAGGACGCCACCGCCGGGCGAGGCCGATCCGCCGGCAGGTCGAGACTGTCAGGTAGACCAGCAAGCACCTTCGTCCAGTAACGAATTTGCTTTGATAACAGCGATTCCGGGTCGTTCTCCGCACCGAGCACCTCGTGTTGCCAGAGAGTAAAGTCGGCATACTGGACTTCGAGCGGAGCCCAGGCCGGATCCCCGCCCTGCGACCGAGCCGCGTACGCGATCATGATGTCGCGGGTCAACGGCACCATCGAGAATCCGTCGGCGGCGATGTGGTGCAGGATCGCGACGAGCACGTGCGAATCAGGGCCGGTTTCGAATAGCCGCACCACCATCGGTACGTCGACAGCGACGTCGAAGGACGTCGCCGCGAGTGCACGCAGTTCGGCGGGCAGACGGTCGGCGTCGATACGGGTGACGGTCAGCTCGACCGGCACCTCCGAGACCGGGAGCACCTTCTGGTAGCCGTAGCCGTCGACGTCGGGGTAGACGGTGCGGAGCGATTCGTGCCGTGCGACGACGTCGCGCAGCGCGGTCCCGAGCGCGGCGACGTCGAGCGCACCGGACAGGTGCACGGCCACCGGGATGTTGTTGACCGCGGACTCCGGGTCGAAGCGGTTGAGGAACCACATGCGTTGCTGCGCGAGCGACAGCGGAACCCGTTCGGGGCGGCGCCCGGCGACGAGCGGTGTGCGGGCCGCACCCGACGAGTCGGCCTCGACGGCGGCGGCGAGGGCCTCGACGGTGGATGCCTCGAAGATCACGCGCAATGCCACTCGGCCACCGAGGGATTCGCCGATGCGGGAGACGGCCTGTGTTGCGATCAGCGAGTTGCCGCCGAGCGCGAAGAAGTCGTCGTCGAGACCGACGCGGTCGAGTCCGAGGACGTCGGCGAAGACCGACGCGACGATCTGTTCGACCGGGGTCGTCGGGGCGCGGAACTCCTTGACCTCGAAGACCGGGGCCGGCAGGGCCTTGCGGTCGAGCTTGCCCGACGATCCGAGCGGGAACTCGTCGAGCACGACGTAGACCGACGGCACCATGTAGGCCGGCAGCGAGCCGGCGAGACGACGCGAGACGGAGGTGGTGTCGAGCGACCGGCCGTCGGCGGCGACGAGATAGGCGACGAGGTGCTCACCGGAGTGGGCGTCCGAGCGCACGAGCACGACGGCCTGGTCGACGTCGTCGAGCGCGAGCAGGGCCGTCTCGATCTCGCCGAGTTCGATGCGCAGACCGCGCAGCTTGACCTGGAAGTCGGTGCGGCCGATGTATTCGAGTTCGGCACGCGCCGTGCGTGCGTCGGAGGTCTCCCGGGCGACCCACCGCACGAGATCGCCCGTGCGGTAGAGCCTCTCCCCCGCCCCGTACGGCGAGGCGACGAAGCGTTCCGCCGTCAGGTCCGGCCGCGCCACGTAACCGCGCGCCAGCTGGACGCCCGACAGGTAGAGCTCACCCGCGACACCGACCGGCACCGGATGCAGTCGGCCGTCGAGGACGTGGACGCCGGTGTTCCAGACCGGGACGCCGATCGGCACCGACACCGCGTCGGCCGCGGTGACCTCGTGGTAGGTCACGTCGACGGCCGCCTCGGTGGGGCCGTACAGATTGTGCAGGCGAGCGCCCGGCAGGATCGACCGCAGGCGTGCAGCGACCGAGGCAGGCAGTGCCTCGCCCGAGGCGAAGACCATCCGCAACGATGAGGCCGAGGCCGCGGCGTTCTCGGCGACGAAGACCGCGAGCATGGACGGCACGAAGTGCGCGACCGTGACGCCGCGGTCGGCCATGACCCGGGCGAGATAGGCCGGGTCCCGATGACCGTCGGGAAGTGCGATCTCGAGTCGCGCACCGATCTGCAGGGGCCAGAAGAACTCCCACACCGACACGTCGAAGGTGAACGGCGTCTTCTGCAGGACCACGTCGTCGCGACCGAGGCCGTACTCGTCCTGCATCCACAGCAGGCGGTTGACGATTGCGCCGTGCGGCACCGCGACACCCTTGGGCCGTCCCGTCGAACCGGACGTGAAGATGACGTAGGCGGTGTTCGCCGGCGTGAGCGTGGCGATGCGATCGGCATCGGTGATCGGGCCGGACGGCAGGTCGGACACATCGAGCGTGTCGATCTCGATCGTGTGCGCGGCCGCGGTCGACCCGAAGGCGTCGCGGGTGGTGGTCAGCACCGCGACCGGCGCCGCCGTGTCGAGGATGTACGCGTTGCGGTCGGCGGGCTGATCGGGGTCGAGCGGCAGGTAGGCGCCGCCGGCCTTGACGATCGCGTACATGCCGACGAGGAGGTCGAGGGATCGCCGCACCGCGAGTCCGACGGTCGACTCCGGTCCGACACCCTGCGAGATCAGATGGCGGGCAAGGCGGTTCACTCGCGCGTCGAAGTCCGCGTAGGTCAGCTGCTCGCCCTCGAAGGCCACGGCCGCGGCGTCGGGATCCGTCGCCACCCGGGCGTCGAACAGGTCGACGAGAGTGGCCGGTTCCAGCTCGTGCGCGGTGTCGTTCCACGATTCGAGGACCGCGAGTCGCTCGTCGGCGTCGAGCAGGTCGATGTCGCCGACGACGACCTCGGGTTCGCGCACCACGGCCTCGAGGATGCGGACGAAGCGATCGGCGAATCCGCGCACCGTCGCGTGATCGAACAGGTCGGTCGCATAGGTGAACGCCGCTCCGAGACCGTTCGGCGTGCCGTCCTCCGCGAAGTCCTCGGTGAGGGTGAGCTGCAGGTCGAACCTGGCGACCGCCGTGTCGATGTCGAGCACGTCGAGGGTCAGGCCACGCAGTTCGACGTGCGCGGCGCGCAGGTTCTCGAACGAGAGCATCACCTGGAACAGCGGGTGCCGGGCGGTGGAGCGGGTCGGGTTGAGCACCTCGACGAGCCGCTCGAACGGCACGTCGGCGTGGCCGAAGGCGCCGAGCGCCGCATCGCGTGCCCGTGCGAGATGCGCGGTGAACGGCCTGCCCGAATCGACATCCGTGCGCAGCACGAGGGTGTTGACGAACATGCCGATCAGGTCGTCGAGCGCCTGCTCGCCGCGACCCGCGACCGGGGTGCCGATCGCGATGTCGTCCTGACCGGACATCCGCGCGAGCAGCACGCTCAGGGCCGCGTGCACCACCATGAACAGCGATGCGTTGCGGGTACGTGCCAGCGCCACGAGCTCGCGGTGCAGTTCCGGATCGATCGGGAAGTCCACGGTCGCACCGGAGTACGACTGCACGGCCGGCCGCGGACGGTCGGCGGGCAGATCGAGCTGGTCGGGCGCACCGGCGAGGGTGCGACGCCAGTAGTCGAGCTGCCGGGAGATCAGCGACTGCGGATCGTCCTCGGATCCGAGTACCTGCCGCTGCCACAGCGTGTAGTCGGCGTACTGCACCGGCAGGGGTGCCCACGAGGGCTCCTCCCATTCGGTGCGGGCAGTGTAGGCGACCATGATGTCGCGCGCCATCGGGCCGGTGGACCAGCCGTCGGCCGAGATGTGGTGCACGACGAGCGCGAGCACGTGGTCCTGGTCGCCGAGTTCGAACAGTTCGGCGCGGATCGGCACGTCCGACGTCACGTCCAGTCCGGTGAAGACCAGGCGGCGCACGGAGGCCGGCAGCTCGTCGGGGGTGATCCGGGTCGGGGTCAGATCCGGCACGACCTCCGCCGCGGCACGGACGACCTGGTGCGGTCCGTTCGGCGAGTCGGGGAAGACGGTGCGCAACGACTCGTGCCGATCGATGACGTCCATGATCGACACCTGCAGTGCGGCGACGTCCAGTTCGCCGGTCAGGCGCAGCGCCATCGGGAGGTTGTAGGTGGACGACCGCGGATCGAAGCGGTTGAGGAACCACATGCGCTGCTGCGCGAGCGACAGCGGAACACGTTCGGGCCGCGGCATCTTCGTCAGAGCGATACGCGCTCCGCGACCTGCCTCCTGCTCGACGCGCACCGCCAGGGCCGCCACCGAACTGGATTCGAACAACGCCCGCACCGGCACCTGCGCGTCGAGGGCGACACCGAGCCGGGAGACGACCTGCGTGGCGAGCAGCGAGTTGCCGCCGAGCTCGAAGAAGTCGTCGTCGAGACCCACGCCCTGGACGCCGAGTACCTCGGCGAAGACGTTCGCGACCGTCTCCTCGATGGGAGTGGTCGGGGCACGGAACTCGCGGTAGCTGATGCCGAGATCGGGCTCGGGCAGGGCACGGCGGTCGAGTTTGCCGACCGGGTTGAGCGGCACCTCGTCGAGCACGACGATCTGCGACGGCACCATGTACGACGGCAGCGAGCGGCCGACGTGATCGGCGAGTTCGGCAGGATCGATCTGCTCGTCCCCGTGCACGTACGCGACGAGCGCGGTCTGGCCCGACGGCATCTCGTGTCCGACGGTGGTCGCGAAGGCGACCGAGGGGTGGGTCAGCAGCGCGGCGTCGATCTCCCCGAGTTCGATGCGGTAGCCGCGGACCTTGACCTGGAAGTCGGCGCGTCCGGCGAACTCGATGCGGCCCTGCTCGTCCCAGCGCACGATGTCGCCGGTGCGGTACATCCGGGTTCCGTTCGCGCCGAACGGGTTCGCCACGAACCGGTCGGCGGTGAGCGCCGGACGCCGATGGTAACCGCGGGCGAGCACGTCGCCCGCGAGATAGAGCTCACCCGCGACACCGGCGGGGACCGGGCGGAGCCGGCTGTCGAGGACCAGGGCGTGCACGCCCGCCACGGGCCGTCCGATGGTGATCGGCCCGGACGGTTCGAGCAGAGCGCGCGTCGAGACGATCGTGGTCTCGGTCGGCCCGTAGGCGTTGTAGAAGTTGCGGCCGGGCGCCCAGCGGGAGACGAGGTCGGCCGTGGACACGTCGCCACCGACGTTCACGACGCGCAGGGCGTCGAGTCCGCTCGGGTCGACGGAACCGAGCACCGCCGGGGTGATGACGGTGTGGGTGACGCCGGTGCGTTCGATGAGCGCGCGCAGTTCGGCGCCGCCGTAGACGGACGGCGGTGTCACGACGAGTTCGGCGCCGGTGGACCCGGCCAGCGTCCAGTCGAGGACCGTCGGGTCGAAGCTCGGCGAGCAGATGTGCAGGAGCTTCGATTCCTCTGTCACGCCGTACAGTTCGACGGTCTCGCGGACGAGACCGGCGAGGCCGCGGTGGGTGACGGCGACGCCCTTGGGCTTGCCCGTCGAACCGGAGGTGTAGATGACGTAAGCGGTGTGGTCGAGGCGCAGCGGCGCAGCGCGGTCGGCGTCGGTGAGCGGGCCGTCCGGGTAGGACGCGCACGCGTCGACGAACTCGGGGTCGTCGAGTCGGATCCACTCGGTGGCCGAGGACAGACCGGTGGCGTACTCCCCCGTCGTCAGACCGAAGACGGCCGACGAGTCGTCGAGCATGTGGGTGACGCGTTCGGCCGGGTACTCCGGGTCGACGGGCGTGTAGGCGGCGCCGGTCTTGGCGACCGACCACACGGCGAGCACCATCTCCCACGACCGTGGGAAGGCCAGCGCGACGATGCCGTCGGGCCGGGCACCGCGCTCGACGAGCCGCCGGGCGATGCGGTTCGACCACGTGTCGAGTTCGCGGTAGGTCAGGACGGTGTCGCGGTCGCGGAGGGCGACGCGGTCGGGATGGTCGACGGCGCCGGTGGTCAGCAGTTCCACCAGGGTGCGGGCCTCGGCAGGCTCGGGCCCCGTCGCCGTGAGCAGGCGTTCGGCCTCCCCGGGCGAGAGGATCGCCAGGTCGCCCACGCAGGTCGACGCATCGGCGACGATCCCGGCGAGAATCCGCGCGAAGCGTTCGGCGAAGACGGCGACCGTCGCGGCGTCGAACAGGTCGGTGGCGTACTCGAACAGGGCGTCGAGGCCGGCGGGTTCGCCGTCGTCACCGGTCTTCTCGGTCACCCACAGCTGGATGTCGAACTTCGAGATCGGCACGTCCAGTTCGGCGCCGACGGCGTGGACTCCCGCGAACGAGACGTCGCGCGCGGTGCCCGGTTCGAGGGACAGCGCGGCCTGGAACAGCGGGTGCCGCGCGGTCGAGCGCGGCGGGTTGAGCACCTCGACGAGACGCTCGAAGGGGACGTCTGCGTTCGAGAACGCCGTCAGGTCGGTCTCCCGGACGCCGGCGAGGTAGTCCTCGAACGAAACGCCGGGATCGACCCTGGTGCGCAGGACGAGGGTGTTGACGAACATGCCGATCAGGTCGTCGAGATCCTTCTCCCCACGACCTGCCACGGCGGTACCGATGGCGATGTCGTCGGAACCGCTGAGGCGGGACAGCAGCGCCGCGTAGGCAGCGTGGACGATCATGAACAGCGACGCGTGCTGCCTGCGGGCGAGGTCGACGAGACCGCGGTGGGTCTCGGCGTCGATCGCGAAGCGGTGCTTGTCGCCGTTGTAGGAGGAGACGGCGGGCCGGGTCCGGTCGGTGGGCAGGTCGAGCTGGTCGGGCAGACCGTCGAGCTCGTTCACCCAGTAGTCGAGCTGCTGCGCCGCAACGGAATTCGGGTCGGCCTCGTCGCCGAGGGCCTCTCGCTGCCAAACGGCGTAGTCGGCGTACTGGACGGGAAGCGGCGTCCAGCTCGGCTTGTTCCCCTCGGCGCGGGCGCTGTAGGCCGTGACCACGTCGCGGGCGAAGGGGCCGAACGAGGAGCCGTCGGCGGCGATGTGGTGCAGCACCATGGCCAGGACGTAGTCGTCGGGGGCGAGCCGGTACAGCGCGACCCGGAAGGGGACGTCGCGGACGACGTCGAAACCGCGGCTCGCGAGGTCGACGACGGCCGCGTGCAGGTCCTGCTCGTCGACGTCGATCGGCTCGAGCGGGACGACGACCTGCTCGACCGGAAGGATCGTCTGCTGCGGCTCGCCGTCCACCTCGGGGTAGACGGTCCGCAGGCTCTCGTGCCGCGCCACCACGTCGGCGAAGGCGTCGGACACCGCTGCGGGATCGACGGCGCCGGTGAGCCGCACCGTGAACGGAAGGTTGTAGGCGGCGGTGCTGACGTCGAAGCGGTTGAGGAACCAGATCCGTTGCTGCGCAGTCGACAACGGCAGCACGTCGGGTCGCGGTCGGGCGACGAGCGGGGACCGCGCGCCGGTACCGATCTGCTTGGCGAGCCGGGTCGCGAGACCCACGACCGTGGACGCCTCGAACAGCACACGCACGGGCACCTGGGTGTCGAGCGCGGCTCCGATGCGGGAGACCACCTGGGTGGCGACGAGGGAGTTGCCGCCGAGTTCGAAGAAGTCGTCGTCGAGACCGACACGTTCGACACCGAGGACCTCGCCGAACGCTTCGGCGACGGCACGCTCGGCGGGGGTGCGCGGCTCACGGAAGACGCGGGTGCTGCTGAAGACCGGCTCCGGCAGCGCCTTCCGGTCGAGCTTGCCGCTCGTGTTGAGCGGCAGCGCGTCGAGCACCATGAGCGACGCCGGAACCATGTACGACGGCAGCGACCGGCCGGCATGATCGGCGAGATCGGAAGGGTCGATGGTGCGGCCGGGAGCCGCGACGACGTACCCCACGAGCTGGTCCCCGGTGGGGGTCTCCACCACGAGCACGACGGCCTGCGAGACGGCGGAGTGCGCGAGGAGCACCGCTTCGATCTCGCCGAGTTCGATGCGCTGGCCGCGGAACTTGACCTGGAAGTCGGTGCGGCCGATGTATTCGAGCAGACCCGTGCCGTCGGCGGCGGTCTCCCACCGCACCAGGTCGCCGGTGCGGTACATCCGCTCGCCGGGCGCCCCGAAGGGGTCGGCGAGGAAACGGTCGGAGGTCAGGTCGGGACGGTCGAGATATCCGCGCGCGAGCTGGACGCCGGCGAGGTAGAGCTCGCCGGGTCGGCCCACCGGCACCGGCCGCAGCCGCCGGTCGAGGACGTATGCGCGGCTGTTCCACTGCGGGACGCCGATCGGGACGCTGTGCACGTCGCCGGGAGCGGCCCGGTGGTAGGTGATGGAGACCGCGGCTTCGGTGGGTCCGTACAGGTTGTGGAGCCCGGCCGGGCACATGCGCGCGAAGTCCGCGGCGGTCTCGGACGGCAGGGCCTCACCGATGACGAAGACGTGCCGCAGCGAATCACACGTCCCGGCAGGCGCATTCGCGACGAAGACGGTGAGCATCGACGGCACGAAGTCGGTGATCGTGATGCCGTGCTCGGCGATCTTGTTCGCGACGTAGACCGGGTCGCGGTGCCCGTCGGGCGTCGCGATCACGAGGGTCGCGCCGACGCGCAGGGGCATGAAGAAGCCCCACAGCGACACATCGAAGGTCGTCGCGGTCTTCTGCAGGTACACGTCGGTGGAGGTCAGACCGTACTGGTCGTTCATCCACTGGATCTGGTTGTCGATCGCCACGTGGCTCACGGCCACGCCCTTCGGCCGGCCCGTCGAACCGGAGGTGAAGATGACGTAGGCGGTCGTGTCCGGCAGGATCGGTCCGCGTCGTTCGGCGTCGGTGAGCGGTGTCGTGCCGAACCGCGCGTGGTCGAAGGTGTCGACGTCTATCGTGGGGATGCCCTCGGGCAGCGTCACGTCGTCGCGTGCCGTGGTGAGCACCGCCGCGGGGTGGGCGGTCTCGAGGATGTAGGCGGTGCGATCGGCGGGGTGGTCGGGGTCGATCGGCACCCAGGCACCACCCGCCTCGACGATCGCGTACATGCCGACGACGAGCTCGAGCGAGCGTCGGATGGCCAGTCCGACGAGGGACTCGGGGCCGACACCGAGATCGACCAGTGCCCGGGCAAGGCTGTTCACCCGCGCGGCGAATTCGGCGTAGGTCAGCGATTCGCCTTCGAAGACCAGCGCGGTCGCCTCGGGAGAGGTCGCGACCCGGTCGTGGAACTCCGCGAGCAGGTCGCGGCGCTGCACGGGATGGTCGGTGCGGTTCCAGTCGCGGACGACCCGGTCGAGTTCGGTGCCGCCGGCGAGCGGGATGTCCCAGACGGGCCGGTCGGAGGCCGAACCGACGAAGCGGTCGAAGAACTCGACGAACCGCGCGTGGTCGGAGGCGGCCCGGTCGGGTCCGTAGAGATTCGGGTTCGACTCGAAGTCGATGTGGGTGTTGTCGCCGCTGGTGTAGACGTTGACGCCGAGATCCTCGATCAGACCGGTGGACAGGATGTTGATCCGTCCCACCATGTCGCCGAGTCGGACCTCGTTGTCGAACAGCATGATGTTGACCCACGGTCCGAAGAAGGTGGACTGCGCTCCACCCGCCGAGGTCGCGGCGCGGTCGCGGACGATGTCCTCGTGCCGGTAGCGCTGGTGACGCAGCGCGCCCGAGACGGCAGCACCGGACGCCGCGATCAGGTCGTGCACAGTGGTCTCGTCGGTCACGCTCAGCCGGAGCGGGACGACGTTCGAGACCATGCTGCCGGAGCGGCGCAACAGGGCGGTCGTGCGAGCCGCGACGGGCAGGCTCAGGACGACGTCGGTCTGCCCGGTCATCTGGGCGACGTAGGCCGCGAACGCCGCGATGACGGCGGTCGCCAGACTCGTGTTCTCCCGCTCTGACAGCTGCTCGACGCGACGTTCGGTCTCATCCGACAACGCCGCGCTGTCGATGCGGCTGACCGGCGCGGGCGCCGCGGTGCGGCCGGCGAGGCTCGTGGGTTCCTCGATGCCCTCGATCTGCTGCACCCAGTACTCGCGGTCGTCGGCGAACCGCTTCGATCCGCGGTACTCCATCTCGACGTCGTGGACCTTTCGCAGATCGGACGCGAGGCTCGGGGACGGTTCGACGCCGTCGACCGACGCCGTGTAGAGCTCGGCGATGCGGGTCATGAAGGTCGCGGCGGCGAAACCGTCGAGCGCGAGATGGTGGACGCGGTTGTACCAGAAGTAACGACGGTCACCGATGCGCAGGACCGTCGCGGAGATCAGCCGGTCGCGGAGGACGTCGACGGGACGGCTGCGGTCGTCGCGCATCCAATCGAGCGCGGCCTGGCGAGGATCGGGCTCGCCCCGAAGATCCTCGTACCCGACGGACTCTTCGAGAGTGGGGTCGACGAGCTGGTAGGGCTGGGCGTCGACCTCGATGAACCGGAGGAAACCCGATCCCATCTCGTGGGCGGCGCGGACACTCGCGGCACGCAGCAGGTCGCGGTCGAGGTCGCCCTCGAGTTCGACGTACTGAGCGATGTTGGCGGGCACCGTCGGATCGACGTGCTGAGCGAACCACATGCCCAGCTGTGCCGGCGAGAGCGGAAAGGCCCCGGGCGGCACGATGCCCTGCGCGTTCGCCGCTTCCGATCCGCCGCTACCCAGCGAGTCCAATCCCCAACCTCTCTCTCACCGTCGCGCAACCCCCATCGGCGGCAGCTTGCGCAGCGCACAACCTTCTCGGTTTATCTGCTGACCAGGTGGGAATCGTTACGGCGCGGCCGGGCGGTAGGACTCTCCGCAGGACCGGACGCAGCAACGAATCCCCGGCCTTTCGGCCGAGGCGCCCGAAGCAGGTTACCCGCCGGTCATCACCGGAGCCCATGACATACGCATCGGTCCCAATCTACAGGGTGCCCACCCGGCGCCGACCAGCTGTCACCCGAGTGCGGACGATCACGTCCACGCCACGGCGATGATCACGTTGAGAATGCCCAGACCACCGGCGACGTGGGCGAGCGTCGCGGTCGAGCCGGGATTCTGCTTCTCCTTCCTCAGGCCGATGAACGCCACGACGAGCACGGCGAGGGCGACCAGCAGCTTGATGCCGATCTTCATGTGGTTCACCTCGACGACGTCCTGCGCCTCCCGCAGACCGACCAGGGCCAGACCCGTCACGACCTGCAGGATGGCGCCGTGCAGCATGCCGGCGACGACGCGCGGTTCCTTGATGACCGCGAGCCACGAACCGATGATGCCCGCGAGGCCGATGAAGTGCAGGATGAGGAAGATCTTGATGGCGATGTCCATGGGCGCAATCCGACCATTCGGGACGGGGACTGTCCAGTTAGGTGACGCTCATGGTGTGCCCCGGATCACGCCTGGTCGCGGTACCAGTCGAGCAGGTCGGGTTCGTCGATCGCGGTGCGGTCGACGACGCGGCCGGGATCGGCTCCCTGCAGGATCCGTTTGAGGGGAACCTCGAGCTTCTTACCGGTGCGGGTGTGCGGCACCCCGGGCGCGGCGACGATCTCGTCGGGCACGTGCCGGGGCGAGGCGTGCTCGCGCACGGCCGCACGGATCCGTTCCTTCAGGTCGTCGGTGAGCGTGACGCCCTCGGCGAGGACGACGAACAGCGGCATGCGGTACGTGCCGTCGGGTTGTTCGATGCCGAGGACGAGCGACTCGACGACCTCGGGCAGGTTCTCCACGGCCTGGTAGATATCGGCACTGCCCATCCGCACACCGTGGCGGTTGAGGGTGGAGTCGGACCTGCCGTGCATCTCGAAGGTTCCGCGCTCGGTGATCGTGATCCAGTCGCCGTGGCGCCACACACCCGGATAGACGGAGAAGTACGCATCGCGGTAGCGACTGCCGTCCGGGTCGTTCCAGAACCGCACGGGCATGGACGGCATGGGGACGGTCACGACGAGTTCGCCGACCTCTCCGCGCACCGGCCGGCCCCCTTCGTCGAAGGCGTCGACCGCCACGCCGAGGCAGGGCACCGAGATCTCCCCCGGCCACACGGGCACCGTGGGGACGGCGCCGACGAAGGCCGTCACGACGTCGGTCCCGCCGGAGATCGACATCACCTGCACGTGCTCGCCGGCGTTGTCCGACAGCCACGCCGACGACGAGGCGGGCAGCGTCGACCCGGTGACCCCGACGCCGCGGAGGGCCGACAGATCGTGGTCGTCCTGCGGGACGACACCGGCCTTGATGCAGGCCAGCACATAGCCGGGGCTCGTCCCGAGCACCGTGACGTTCTCCTCGGCCGCGATCCGCCACAGGCGATCGACCTCGGGATGGGACGGGGCGCCGTCGTAGGTGACGACGGTGCATCCCACGAGCAGCCCCGAGAGCAGGAAGTTCCACATCATCCAGCTCGGGCTGGTGTACCAGAGGAAGCGGTCGCCGGGACGGAGGTCGAGGTGCAGCGACAACGCCTTGAGGTGTTCGAGCAGCACACCACCGTGGCCGTGCACCAAGCCTTTCGGTGGGCCGGTGGTGCCGGAGGAGAAGACCACCCACAACGGATGGTCGAAGGGAACGGGTAGGGGTTCGAGAGCGGCGTCGCCGGAGACAGCGTCCCGCCAGTCCAGAACGGTCCCGGTCTGCCCGGACATGTCGAACCCGGACGTGTCGAACGATGTCTCCTCCTCCGACACGACGACCGTCAGGGCGAGGCCAGGCATCGCGGCGCGGAGTACGTCCACCTCGTCGACGCGGTCGTGCCGCCGTCCTGCGTAGCGGTATCCGGTTGCCGTGACGAGTGCTCGTGGTTCGAGTCTGCCCAGACGGTCGATCGCCGCAGGTGCGGCGTAGTCCTGTCCACATCCGGCCCAGACGGCCCCGATGCTCGCCGTGGCGAGCAGGGCGACGATCGCTTCGGGGATGTTGGGCAGGTAGCCGACGACACGATCACCCTCCCCCACCCCGTGCGCGCGGAGCGTCGCGGCGAGCGCGGCCGTCCGGCGTTCGAGTTCGGACCAGCAGACCTCGCGCCGGCGTCCCTCCTCGTCGAGGTGGACGATGGCGGCCTCGTCCGGGGGACGCTCCCGGAAGACGTACTCGGCGAAGTTCAGTCGCGCGCCCGGGAACCACACGGCACCGGGCATGGAGGCGTCGGCCAGAGCCGGGCCGGGGTCGGTGTGGGAGACGACGTCGAAGGCGTCCCACACTGCCTGCCAGAATGCGCCGGGCTCGTCGACGGACCACTGCCACAACGCCCGGTAGCCGGGCAGGTCGAGTCCGTGTCTCTCCTCGACGAACCGGGTGAATCCGGTGACGTTCGCCTGCTCGATGTCGACGTCCGTCGGAGTCCATTGCGGTTCCACCACAGTTCACCTCCCGGTCCGGGACCGTACCTGAACACGGACGAAGGCCCGCCCGGACCGGCCGGGAACCGTCGTGCACGGACGGACTGCCCGTGCACGGCGTCCGAGACGTCCGAAACGGAGTCTCGCGCGAGGACTCTCGGCTACCGCCGCTCGCGCGTCGCAGACGTGTAGATGAGGGTGAGCACCACAGCGACGGCGATGGAGATGATCCAGCGGATCCAATCGATGCCGGAGGTGTTCTCGTTCCCCTCGGACGAGATCAGACCCCAGATCCAGTAACCGATCAGCGCACCGATGATGCCGATGACGATGGTGATGAGCATCCCCATCGCCTGCTTACCGGGGATCACCAACCTGGCGAGGATACCGATGACTGCGCCGAAGATGATCGTGCCGATGATCTGTCCCATGGTGAGCCTCTCTGTTCGGCGCCGCACCCGGGGCGGCGCAACCTCGACGACCATGTACCCCATCAGTGTCGATCATGAACCCCTCACACGAGGCGGATTCGACGTGCCTGTCGAGTGAACATCCTTCTCCGGCAGGGCCGTGGTCTCACCGGCCCCCGTCCGCTCGTGTCGCCTCGAGCAAGGCGATCGCCTGCTCGCGCATCTCCACCTTGCGGACCTTCCCGGTCACCGTCATCGGGAACTCCTCGACCACGTGCACATAGCGCGGGATCTTGTAGTGGGCGAGCTTGCCGGTGCAGAACGTCCGGAGCGAATCGGCGTCGAGCGGTTCGGCGCCCTCGCGCATCCGGATCCACGCCATGAGTTCCTCGCCGTACTTCGTGTCGGGCACGCCGACGACCTGGGCGTCGAGGATGTCCGGGTGGGTGTAGAGGAATTCCTCGATCTCGCGGGGGTAGATGTTCTCCCCACCCCGGATGACCATGTCCTTGATCCGGCCGGTCACCGAGACGTACCCGTCCTCGTCCATGACGCCGATGTCGCCGGTGTGCATCCAGCGGGCCGCGTCGATCGCCTCGGCGGTCTTGTCGGGCTGATCCCAGTAGCCGAGCATCACCGAGTAACCGCGGGTGCATAGTTCGCCGGGTTCGCCGCGCGGCACCGTCAGTCCGGTGACGGGGTCGACGACCTTCACCTCGAGATGCGGGCCGACACGACCGACGGTGCTCACGCGCCGCTCGATGCTGTCGTCGCTGCGGGTCTGCGTCGAGACCGGGGAGGTCTCGGTCATGCCGTAGCAGATGGAGACCTCGCTCATGCCCATCCGGTCGATCACCTGCTTCATCACCTCCACCGGACACGGTGATCCCGCCATGATTCCGGTCCGCAGACTCGACAGGTCGTAGTTGTCGAATCCGGGGTCGGCCAGTTCGGCGATGAACATCGTCGGCACGCCGTACAGCGACGTGCACTTCTCCTCGGCGACCGCACCGAGCGTCGCAGCGGGGTCGAATCCCGGCGCCGGCAACACGATGGTCGCGCCGTGACTCGTGCACGCGAGGTTGCCCATCGTCATCCCGAAGCAGTGGTACAGCGGGACGGGGATGCAGACCCGGTCGCGTTCGGTGTAGTGGCACAGCTCGCCGACGAAGAAACCGTTGTTGAGCACGTTGTGGTGACTGAGGGTGGCGCCCTTGGGGAAACCGGTGGTGCCCGAGGTGTACTGGATGTTGATCGGATCGTCGGGCGACAACGAGGCCTGGGCCGCGTCGAGCGGTGCCCGGTCCTCGGTGAGCGCGGCGCGGCCGGAGTCGACGAGTTCGTCCCACCGCGGCGAGTCGAGCAGGACGACGTCCTCGAGATCGGGGCAGTTGGGCCGGACGGTCTCGATCATCTGCGCGTAGTCGGAGGTCTTGAACGTCGGGGCGGACACCAGCATCCGCACACCGGCCTGCTCGAGGACGTATTGCAGCTCGTGCGAGCGGTAGGCGGGGTTGATGTTGACGAGGATCGCCCCGATCTTCGCGGTCGCGTACTGCACGAGCACCCACTGCCAGCAGTTGGGTGCCCAGATTCCGACGCGGTCACCCTTGGTGATGCCCGCCCGCAGCATACCGAGCGCGAGCACGTCGATGTCCGCGACGAATTCGGTGTAACTCCAGCGCTTTCCGGCGGCAGAATCGACGAGCGCCTCACGGTCGCCGAAGCGGGCGGCGGTGCGGTCGAGGTTGTCGCCGATGGTGTCGCCGAGCAGCGGGACGTCCCAGGCACCCTGGGTGTAGCTGGGCAGACGGTCGACGTCGAGGCCGGACATCGCATTCTCCTTCACGAGGCGGGGAAACGGCTGTGGTGGCGGTCGTCGGGCTGCTGCCGGACGACCGCCACCGGGGGTGGATCGGTGGGGCGGTGGATCAGAGGGCCCGGTCGCGGGTCTCCACGAGCGCCGCGGTGCAGACCAGGCTCACGAGGCCGATTCCGGCCAGCATGATCCCGATCGCGATACCGCCGTAGGAGGCGGCGAGCGGTGCGGCGATCATCGGCGGGATGGCGCCGCCGAGGACACCGGCGAAGTTGTAGCCCAGACCGGCACCGGTGTAGCGGTAGCGGGTCGCGAACATCTCGGGCAGCAGTGCTCCGCACGGCCCGTAGGCGATACCGAAGATCGCGAGGGTGATCATCATTCCGAGCACGAACGCAATCGGTGAGCCGGTGTCGAGGAGCGGGAACAACACCAGTGCCCAGACCACGGAGAAGGCGCACGAGACCATGATGACCTTCTTGCGCCCGAAGCGGTCGGAATACAGCGCGGACAGCACGATCGCGAGACCGAAGACGAGCGACGAGGCGATGCCCACCACCAGGACGAACGGCCGGTCGAATCCCAGCTCGGACGTCGCGTAGCTGGTCAGGTAGGCCGTGCCCATGTAGAAGAAGGCGAACATGATGGCCAGCGCGCCGCCGGCAAGGAAGATCTCCTTGGCCTGGTAGCGCAACGCGTCGAGGAAGGGCAGCCGGCGCGGGGCCTCGATCTCGGCGGCCGGGGCACTACGGCGGGCTTCCTGCTCCGCACGAAAGACAGGAGTCTCTTCGATGGCGAGGCGCATGTAGAGGCCGATGCCGACGAGAACGATGCTGAGCAGGAACGGGATCCGCCAGCCGTAGTTCAGGAAGGCGTCGTTGGTGTCGCCGAGGGCGAGACCGGTGAACAGGAAGGTTCCGCTCGACAGGGCGAATGCGATGGCGGGACCGAGCTGCGGGAACATCGCGTACAGACCGCGTTGGCCTGGTGGCGCGTATTCGGCGGTGAGCAGGGTCGCACCGGCCCACTCACCGCCCACTGCGAAGCCCTGGGCGAATCGCAGCAGCACGAGGATGATCGGGGCGGCGACACCGATGGTCTCGGCGCCGGGCAGAAGGCCGATGAGCAGGGTGGAGATACCCATCAGCAGCAGCGTGGAGATCAGCGTCTTCTTGCGTCCGATGCGATCGCCGAAGTGCCCGAACAGCATTGCGCCCACGGGGCGGGCGATGAAGGCGACGGCGAAGGTCGCGAAGGAGGCGACGGTACCTGCGGTCGATCCGAGCGCGGGGAAGAAGACCGTCGGGAAGACGAGCGCTGCGGCGGTGCCGTAGATGAAGAAGTCGTAGAACTCGATCGTCGTGCCCATGCAGCTGGCGACGGCGACGCGCCGGATACCGGGCCCTTCCTTCGAGGGGCCCGCGTGGCGGGGTGTGGATGGATCGGGACGCGAACGTCCCACCGGTCCGGCGACGGGGGGTTCGGCAGCCCCCGGGGTCGACACACTGGTCACGTGAGTCCTCCGTTGTCCGTTCGAACCGCGGGCGTGATCGCCTCGGCGGATGAACGAAACGTAGTGATGCCGGTCACCCCCGCACCACCCCCGAAAGGGGGGTAGAGGTGACCGGCATCACATAGTGCGCCGAACGAACGAAATTGTCAGCGGCCGGCGGCGCCCGCGATCTCCTGGCGCATCTCGCCCCACACGGAGGCGTAGGAGTCGATGTTGGCGGCCGTGGCCCACGCCAGCGAGCCGCCCTTGATCTTCTCCAGGGCCTCGGCGAACAGGTCCTGGTAGCGCGACAGGCGCGGCACGAACGCCGACACGTCGTCGAACAGACTCTGCGCCCGGCGGTCGAGGTCGATGAGGCCGTCGACGAATCCGTCGGCGTCCGCGTTCTCGAGGAGCGTGTTCAGCTCCTCGTCGAGCGGGAGGAACTGGTCGTAGAGCTCCGAGATCGAATCCTCGTCGATGGAGACCCGTTCGGCATCGAGCTGATCGTTCAGCTCGGAGGTGCCCTTGTCGGTGAGGCTGATGCCGCCGCCGTTCTCCGACGCCTTGCCCTGTTCGAGGAGCGCGGCCACCGCAGCCTGGCCGGCCGCCACCGACACACCGAGGTGCGCGGCGATCACCTCGGCAGTGACCTGCTTCTTCAGGCGCACCGTCTGCAGCAGTGCCAGTTCGTCCACGTTGCCTGCGAAGGCCATGCCCACTCCTCGTCGCACCCGCCGGGCGCCCACGTCGTCGTCCGGAATCCGGACGGATTCCGTCCCGATTCTGACGCACACCGGCAACCGGCAGGCGAGTCACCCTCCTCCCGATGGGATCACGCAGATGGGATCACGGGGACAGGCCGGGTACCGGGCACGCGTCGGCGGCCTCGGCGACCACGGTGGGCACATCGGACACGGCGGGCTCCACGCCGGCCTCCCGGTCCCGCCCGGTGAGTGGCCGGTGGGCTTCCAGGAGAGCCATTTCGTCGGAAGTGAACGCGCGCCCCCTACTGAGGAAACGCACCCCCTCCGGACTCTCGAGGCTGAACCCGGAGCCGCGCCCGGGCACCACGTCGAGGACGAGACAGGTGTGCTTCCACGCCTCGAACTGCGAACCGGAGATCCACACCGGCACGGCGTCCGCGCCGACCGGCGGATCGGAGCGGGTCTCCCCTGCCCCGAGGCGCAGGTCGAGGACTCCGAGGAGCACGTCGCAGTCGCCGACGACGAAATCGCCGTCGGGATAACACATCGGCGCGGAGCCGTCGCAGCATCCGCCGGACTGATGCATCATGAGCGGTCCGTTGCGCTGCGCGAGGCGGCGCAGCAGGGCGACGGCATCGACGGTCGCCACGATTCGCGGGACGGTCACAGGCCTGCCTTTCCGTTGGGGTGCACGGTGTTCCGAGCGTATGGCAACGGCGCCTGCCACGCCGTGCGGACGTGACAGGCGCCGAAGTTCGGATCAGAAGAAGCCCTGTGCCTTGGGGGCGTAGGACACCAGGAGGTTCTTCGTCTGCTGGTAGTGGTCGAGCATCATGTGGTGGTTCTCGCGGCCGATGCCGGACTGCTTGTAACCACCGAAGGCCGCGTGCGCGGGGTACTGGTGGTAGGTGTTCGTCCACACCCGGCCGGCCTGGATGGCGCGACCGGCACGGTAGGCGACGCCACCGTCGCGGGACCACACACCGGCACCGAGACCGTAGAGGGTGTCGTTGGCGATCGAGATCGCATCGTCGAAATCGCTGAAGGACGTCACGGACACGACCGGGCCGAAGATCTCCTCCTGGAAGATGCGCATCTTGTTGTTGCCCTGGAAGATCGTCGGCTGCACGTAGTAGCCGCCCGAGAGGTCGCCGCCGAGATCGGCGCGCTCACCACCGGTGATGACCTTGGCACCCTCGCTCTTGCCGATCTCGATGTACGACAGGATCTTCTCGAGCTGGTCGTTCGAGGCCTGAGCGCCGATCATCGTGTCGGTGTCGAGCGGATCGCCCTGGCGGACGGCCTTGGTGCGGACCGCGGCGAGCGAGAGGAAGTCGTCGAAGATGTCCTGCTGGATCAGCGCACGCGACGGGCACGTGCACACCTCACCCTGGTTGAGGGCGAACATCGTGAAGCCTTCGAGCGCCTTGTCCTGGTAGTCGTCGTTCGCCGACAGCACGTCGGAGAAGAAGATGTTCGGGCTCTTGCCACCGAGTTCGAGGGTGACCGGGATCAGGTTCTGCGAGGCGTACTGCATGATCAGCCGGCCGGTGGTGGTCTCACCGGTGAACGCGATCTTGCGGATGCGCGGGCTCGACGCGAGCGGCTTGCCCGCCTCCACACCGAAACCGTTGACGATGTTGACCACGCCGGGCGGCAGCAGGTCGCCGATGATCGAGATCAGGTGCAGGATCGACGCCGGTGTCTGCTCGGCGGGCTTGAGGACCACCGCGTTGCCGGCGGCCAGGGCCGGCGCGAGCTTCCACACGGCCATGAGGATCGGGAAGTTCCACGGGATGATCTGGCCGACGACGCCGAGCGGCTCGTGGAAGTGGTAGGCGACCGTCTCGGAGTTGATCTCGGAGATCGAACCCTCCTGCGCGCGGATGGCTCCCGCGAAGTAGCGGAAGTGGTCGATCGCGAGCGGGATGTCGGCGTTGAGGGTCTCGCGGATGGGCTTGCCGTTGTCCCACGACTCGGCGAGGGCGATCGACTCGAGGTTCTCCTCGATGCGGTCGGCGATCTTGTTGAGGATCACCGCGCGTTCGGCGGGCGAGGTCTTCCCCCAGGCCGGCGCGGCGGCGTGGGCTGCGTCGAGCGCGAGTTCGATGTCTTCCTCGGTGCCGCGAGCGACCTCGGTGAACACCTGGCCGGTGACGGGGGTGACGTTCTCGAAGTACTCCCCCTTCACCGGGGGCACCCACTGGCCACCGATCCAGTTGTCGTACCGGGACTGGAAGGACATGTGGGCGTCGGGCGAACCGGGGCGGGCGTACACGGTCATGTGCATCTCCTGCAGCGTCGAGCGGTCGGTATGTGATCCGAAACACTACGAACGCGAGGGTTGCAACTACGTTGCGAGCTGCCTGTCCAATCGGGTCAATGTGGCGTCGACCTGCGCGAAGCGGGGTGACCGGGGATCGATCGATGCCCGGTAGGCCGCCCAGGCGGTGATGTCCTCGCGGCCGTGGACGGACGCGGTCCATTGCGCGAGCAGATGCTCCTCGCCGCAGCGCAACAGCGCCGCCCGCACGCCCGAGCAGAGTTCGTCGCGGATCTCCTCGATGCCCGGCGCCACCGATCCGGGCAGGATCTCCCCGGTACAGAGGCGGACCGCCGAGGCCACGTCGCCGCGGTCGAGTGCGCGGCGCACGTCCGCGACATCGGTGTCGAGCGTGGTGAGCAGCCGATAGGGCCGCGATCCGAGGTGTTCGGCCCCGAGCACCTTGCGCAGGCGCGACATCTCGGCGCGGATGGTCACCGAGTCGAGTTCGTTCTCGTCGAGCAGCATCGCGAGCCTGTCGGAGCTCAGGCCTTCGGGGTGATCGGCGAGGATCAGCAGGATCTCGGCGTGCCGGCGGGACAGGCCGACGCGTTCGCCTCCGCGGTGCAGGGCGGGCCGCCCGGCGCCGATCGTCTCGATGCGCGGCGTCGCCGACGGGAACAACGGGCGGCCGCTCAGGGCATGCAACCGCAGTTCGGCCTCCGCCGCCGCGACCGTCGCGCGGACGAGTTGCAGGACCTCGGGCGCGGCGACGCGGTGCCCACCGGTGATGTCGATGGCACCGAGGACCCGGCCGCTGGTGGGGTCGTGCACGGGAGCGGCCGAACAACTCCATTCGTGCACCGTGCGGTTGAAATGCTCGGCGCCGAAGATCTGCACCGAATGATCCACGGCGAGAGCCGTTCCCGGAGCGTTCGTGCCGACGCGGTCCTCACTCCAGTCGGCCCCTTCGACGAAGCTCATCGACAGGGCGCGGTCGCGCGCGGCGTGATCGCCCTCGACCCACAGCAGCCGTCCCTGTCCGTCGGTGATGGCGACGAGCAGTCCACTGTCGTCGGCGTCCTCGACGAGGAGCTTGCGCACCACCGGGCGGATCAGCGACATGGGGTGGCCGGCGCGGTACTCCTCGAGGTCGTGCCCGGAGAGCAGTGCGGGTTGTTCGACGACGTCGGGATCGATGCCGCGCTGCAGGCTCCGGCTCCACGAGTCGCGGACCACCGAGCGCACCCCGTCGAGCCGATCCTTGCCGCGGGCGGAGACAAACGTGCCGTGCGCGCGCAGTACCGCACGTGCGTGCGCGGCCACGTCCGCTCCCGGGTCGAGTGCCACCCAGGGGTTGGTCGTCGCGATTCCACGATCCGTCATGTACCGGCGCCTCCTCCCCCGACACTGTAGTCGGGATCACACCGTGTGGGGCAGGGCATCCCTCGCGGTCGCGGCGATGCGGTGGGCGAGCATCACCGCGGTGGCGTGCGGCCCACGGCTGGGGACCTGCGGAAACACCGAGGTGTCGACGACGCTCAACCCCTCGATCCCGCGCACGCGGCACCACTCGTCGACCACGGCGTTCTCGTCGTCGCCCATCCGGCACGTGCCGGACAGGTGCAGGGACGTTCCGAGCCTGCCGCCGCGCGCGTCCACGCTGCCGGCCTCGACGACGCCGGTGGTCGCGGCGAGGAGGTCGGCGGCGAGCCGGACACCCTCCTCCAGAGCTTGCCGGTCGGCCGGGTCGGTCAGGTATCGATAGTCGAGCAGAGGTGGACGTCGCGGGTCACGTTCGTCGAGCACGATGCGTCCGCGACTGCGTGGGCGCGTCAGGACGACGCCGAGCACCGGATCGGCGACACCGCTGCCGGGGATCGCCGCACCGAATGCCGCGGTGTACGGGCGCAGTTCGAGGTTCTCGGTGTGCAGGACCGTCTCGAGCAGCAGCGTGTGCGACGGGAGGCCCGGGCGGAATCGGTACGGGACGGCGAACTCCGGATGGTCGGAGAAATCGCGGCCCACCCCGGGAAGGTCGTGCAGCGGATCGATGCCGAGCCGGCCCAGTTCGTCGGCCGGTCCGATCCCGGAGAGCATCAGCAGCTGCGGGGACCTCACTGCGCCTGCGGCGACGATCACGTGTCCGGCCGAGATCGTTCGTGGTCCGTCGGGTCCGGCGATCTCGACACCCACCGCGCGACCGCCCGCCATCACGACTCGGGTCGCGCTCACCCCGCCGGCGACCGTCAGATTCGGCCGGTCCAGGACGGGTGCCAGGTACGCGAGGAACGGACCCACTCTCGTGCCATCGCGCATGTTCGACGGAACCGCACCCACCCCGTCGGGTCCGGGAGCGTTGAGGTCGGCGACCGGTGCGAATCCCGCACTTTCGGAGGCGTCGACGAAGGCACGCGAGAGCGGATGCATCCGTTCGCGCGGCACCCTGGCGACCGGTATCGGGCCGGAACTTCCGTGCAGGTCGCCGGGGACATCCGTGTCGGTCTCGACGGCCCGGAAGGACGGCAGCACCTCCTCGTACGACCACGAGGCGGGCCACGACGCGAAGTCGTCCGGCCGCGCACGCACGAAGTACGCGCCGTTGACCGCGCCGGAGCCCCCGAGCACCCGGCCCCGCGTCACGGTCGCCTGGACGTCCGAGGTCAACCGTCCGGGAAAGTCCGCCGTCCACGGGCTCTCCGGACCAACCGGAAGGACGGCAGCGTCACGGATCTCGCGCGGAACAGCGGACGCCGACCCGAACGCCGTGCCCTCCTCGAGCAGCAGCACGGTGCGGTCCGGATCGTCGCTGAGCCCGGCGGCGAGAACGCAGCCACAACTTCCCCCGCCGACGATCACCACATCGGCGTGCGCCGGGATCATGTCACTTCCGGATGTCGGGTACGAGCGCGGCCGCCGTGCGGGCGTCGAGCGCACCCTTCCACAGCCCCGCGCCGTAGGCGAGGTCGTCGAGGCGCTTGTAGAGCAGGTACCGGACGGGATCGAGGCCGCCGCTCTCGCGGTGCGTCTTCCAGTCCCAGATGCCTTCGGCCACAGCGCAAGCCAGAACCGCCCGCCGAACCTTGCGGGAGAACACCGCTGCGACGACCGTGACCGGCCAGTAGTGCCGGCACACCGCCGACGCCACCTGCCACAGACCACCGGCGAATCCCTGGGCGGTGAGCAGCGCGGCGATGCGGTCGGGCCGGTCGAGTCCGGAGAACATCCGCCGCAACCGCACGAAGGTGACCACCTGGGTCAGCACCGCTGCGATCACCCCGACGCGGGTGAAGGTCGCGATCGCGACGCACGCGAGGAGCGTCCAGATCGACATCACCATCGGTGGGACGGAACCCGGATGCCGCTCAGCGAGCGGAGCCGCACCGGTTCCGTAGAATGCCTTGCGCGTCAACCACGTCCGGAAGCGGGTGCGATGGTCGTGCGCGACCCGCGAGATGGGCTCGTACCGCAACCGCCACCCCGAGGTCTGCAGTCGCCGGCACAGATCGACGTCCTCGGCCACGTGCATCGTCTCGTCGAAACCACCGCAGGCGACGAGCGCGTCGCGACGGACGAGCAGCGCCGCGCTCGGCACGTACGAGACGGGACCACCCGCGACCACAGCGGATTCCCGGCTGCCGAGGTCGAGCGACGAGCGTGCGTGCTCGTACTTCGCGAGCGCGCTGCTGTCGGGTTCGAGGGCCACGACGCGCGGCGCGACGAGTGCGACCGCAGGATCGGTGAAGTGCCCCAGTGATCGTTCGAGCCAGCCCAGCTGCGGCACCACATCGGAATCGAGGAAGGCGACGAATTCCGTTGCCACCTGCTGCAATCCGGTGTTGCGGGCCGCCGCCGGCCCGCGTGCGGTCTCGTGCCGGATCACCCGGACGCGACCACGTTCCGGCGCCTCGACCGGTTTCTCGGAACCGTCGTCGACGACCACGACCTCGTGCCCTTCGACAGCGGCGAGCAGACGGGCGAGGCCGGACGGATTGTCCTTGACCGGGACGACGACGGTGACGGCGGAACTCGGCGGCAGCTTCGTCGGCCGGGGGTTTCCGATGCCCGAGTCGAGCAGGCGTCGCGCGACCGCGGCGCTCTGCGCGTCCACCACCTCGACGAAGTCCTCGTCGATCATCGCTACGGCGGCGGGGGCAAGTGTGAGCATGCGCGTGGGCGATCCTCCGACGAGGACGCGTCCTCCGGCGAAGCTGCGCACCCGCGCGTCGATGCGCACACCGAAACCGTCGGGGAGCCGGGTCGCTGAGGGCTGCGCCGCCTCCGGGGACGTCGCCTGTGGAGTGATCGCCCGACTCACCGAAGCCTTCCTTCCGTTCCCGGCTGCCACCGGGCGACCTGTGCACTCGCCCGCTCGACCAGACTCGCGAACAGGCGCGCGCCGAGTTCTGCGGTGGCCTCGGTGGGGTCTCCCAGCACTCCGTTCGCGGACACCGAGACGATACCGGCTTCGCGCAGTCGTGGCATCAGTGCTCCGATCGGTTCCGTTGCGCCGACCGCGGCCCGCGTCATGTCGACCGCCCCGGGCGCCAGGTGCAGCAGCAGACTCGTCTCGGTGACACCGGCGTGGGCATCGGATCCGGGCACCGCGCACGGAAGCCAGGCAGCGTCGCGGCCTTCGTATCGCAGGAGGCTCACCGCCTCGATCAGCGGATAGGCGTTGCCGCCGTGCCCGTTGACGAAGACGACCCGCTTCGCCCATCGGCACACCGACCTGCCGTATTCGACGATCAGCGCCTTCGTCACCTCGGCTCCGATCGAGACGGTGCCGGCGAAACCTTCGTGTTCCCCGCTGGCTCCGTAGGGCAGGGGTGGCGCGAGGACCACCTCGGGCAGCTCGGCGGCGACAGCAGTCGCGATCCGGGTGTCGGTGTCGAGGGGAAGGTGTGGGCCGTGTTGTTCGAACGCACCGATCGGGACGGCCACCGTCACCCGGTCGGGTTCGATGTCCGTCCAACAGGCGTCGGCGAGCTCCCGCATCACCGCTCCGATGCTAAGGGTTTCGCGGGCGTGCACGAAACCCGGAGGTCTCGGTGGGTCCGCCCGGACGCCGAGATCCGGTCGGTACGCTTTCCCGGTGCTGATCGAACCTCGTCCGCTGGACGATCCGGACGTGCAGGACCTCATCGGCGAGGTCCAACTCGAATACGTGCGGAGGTACGGCGGACCCGACGACACCGAACTGGCGCCGCACGAATTCGAACCGCCACGCGGGGTGTTCCTCCTGGCGGTGGCCGACGGGGTTCCGGCCGGGATCGGCGGCTGGCGTGCACCGGAGCATTCGCATCGAGGGGTACGCGACGATGATGCCGAGATCAAGCGGATGTACGTGCGGGCGAGCATGCGGCGACGTGGTGTGGCAGCACGGGTGCTGGGTGCGCTGGAGCGCACGGCGACCGATGCCGGTCGCCGTCGCATGATCCTCGAGACGGGCAGCGAGCAACCCGAAGCGATCGCGCTGTACGCGAAGGCCGGGTACGTGCCGATGACCGAGCGCTTCGGGCTCTACGCAGAATCACCGACGGCGATGTACTACTGCAAGGAACTGCCCCCGATCCGTCCGGCGACCGACGACGACCTGCCGGTGCTGCAGGAGATCGAACGCGCGGCGGGCAAGCCCTTCGCCGAGATCGGGATGGCGTTCGTCGCCGACGACGATCCTCCGTCCGTCGAGGAGTTGCGCGCTCACCGGGACGCGGGCCGCTGCTGGGCGTGGTTCGACGAGCACGGACGAGCGGTCGCGTATCTCGTGGCCGACATCGTCGACAACGGCGTTCACATCGAGCAGGTGTCGGTGCATCCCGATCACGCGCGTCGCGGGATCGGCCGCGAGCTGATCGACCACGTCGCGGGGTGGGCGCGGGACGCCGGGTTCGGATCGCTGACGCTGACCACCTACCGCGACGTGCCGTGGAACGGCCCGTACTACGCGCGTCTCGGCTTCCGCACGGTCGCGGACGATGCCCTCTCCCCTGGTCTCACCCGGATCCGCGTGGAGGAACGGAAGCACGGCCTCGACCGTTGGCCGCGCATCGTCATGCGCCGCGGGCTGAAGACGTAAGAGCCAGGTCCCTGGCGGCCCGATCCCCCTCGACGATCGCGGCGTGCAGGCGGCGTGGCGTCACCGCGTCGCCCACACGGATCACTCTCGTGCCGGATGCCGAAAGCTCCTGCCACAGCTCGTCGACGGGATCCTGATGGGTGGCGACGACGACCGCGTCCACCGCGAGCGTCGCCGGTTCGCCGGTCGCGTGGTGGATCAGGGTGACCTCGGCGCCGTCCGGCAGGTCCACGACACCGCCGACGGCGACGCCGGTGAGTCGCCCGATCCGCTTGTCGTGGGCGCGGCGCAACCAGCCGTCGAGCTCGAGCGTCAGGCCGAGGTCCTGGCCCACGAGCATTCCCGGCGTGCACACCGTCACCGCACTCCCCCGGTCGGCCAGTAGTTCGGCGACCGAGGTCGCCTGGTGGAAACCGAGATCGTCGACGACGAGGACGCGGCCGGAGGGTGCGGCGCGACCGGTGAGCACGTCGCGCACGTCGCTCACCCGCGCCGACGAACCCGCCCAGGCGGGCCGGTGTGGGCGCGCACCCGTCGCCACGACCACGACGTCGGGCGCGAGCGCGTGCAGCGTCGCGGCATCGGCGGTCACACCGGTACGCACCTCCACTCCCCTGCGGCGGCACTCGGCGTCGAGGTGGGTCACCGCACCGAGCAGTTCGGCACGGTGCGGGGCTGCAGCCGCCTCACGGATCTGGCCGCCGGTGCACCGGTTCCGTTCGAGCAAGGTGACCGAATGTCCTTCTCCGGCAGCCGTTACCGCCGCCTGCAGGCCCGCGGGTCCGCCGCCGACGATGACGACCCGGTGCGGTACGGCGGGCGCGGCAGGAGCGTCGGATTCGTACCCGGCCTGGGGATTGACCGCGCACGCGATGGGACGGTTGAGCCCGACCCGTCCGATGCATTCCTGATTGCAGCCGATGCACGGCCGAATCTCGTCGTCGCGTCCGGAGAGGGTCTTGTTCGCGAACTCCGGGTCGGCGATCTGCGCGCGCACGGCGCCGACCAGATCGCATACTCCGTCGGCGAGCGCGGCACCGATCTGTTCGGGTCGGGTGAAGCGCCCGACCCCGACGACCGGCAGCGACACCGCCGCCCGGATCGCGTCGGGGACGAACAGGGAATAACCGTGCGGGGTGGACATCGGCGCTTCGACCAGATGCAACGTCTCGGTCGCGACGCCCACGGACGTGTTGAGGTAGTCGACGTCGCCGCTCGCCTCGAGCATCCGCGCGACCTGCACGGCGTCGTCGATACCGACACCGCCGTCGGTGCCGTCGTGACCCGTCAGTCGCACGCCCACGACACGGTCGCGCCCGACGGCCGCCCGTACCGCGGACACGACCTCGAGCAGCAGACGGGCCCGCCCGGCGAGATCCCCGCCGTAGCGGTCCGTGCGACGGTTCGTCGCGGATGCGAGAAAAGCGCGCAGGACGGATGCCTGGGAGCACTGGATCTCGACACCGTCGAAGCCGCCCTCGGCACAGCGGCGGGCGACGTCGGCGTAGCCCGCGACGAGTTCGGCGATGTCGGATTCCGTCATCACGCGTGGGACCTCGCGGAAGAGCGGGTCGGGCTCGGGGCTCGGCGCCCACAGCGGTTGCCCCGTGTACATCGAGGTGCCCTGCGCGCCGTTGTGGTTGAGCTGCGCGAGGATCCGCGTGCCGTGTCGGTGGACGGCGTCGGTGAGGCGGCGGTAACCGGTGACGATGTCCGGGTCCCAGCCCCGGATCAGTTTCTCGTAGGGCCGGTCCGAGGGGTGCACGGTGTGCTCCTCGGTGACGATCATCGACGCGCCGCCTCGGGCTCTGGCTTCGTAGTACGCGATGTGACGGTCGGTGACGGTGCCGTCGACCGAGAAGTTGGTCAGGTGCGCCGGGAAGACGATGCGGTTGCGCAGGCTGACCGGACCGATCCGCAACGACGCGTGCGGAACGGTGCCGGTCGCCGTGCGCGTCACCGTCAGACCTTCGAGTTGCCCTGGTCGATGGCCATCTGGCTGCCGGTGATCGTGGAGGCCCGATCGCTCGCGAGGAACAACACGGTCTCCGAGATGTCGTCGGGGTCGGCCGCAGGCTTCTCGGTGAGGATGGGGACGAAGTTCGGTCCCCACGACGGGTTCTTCTCGAACAGCTTCAGGACGCTGACGTCGGTGCCCATCGGGGTGTTCACGCCGTAGGGGTGGATGGAGTTGACCCGGATACGGTACGGGCCGAGTTCCTTCGCCGCTGCCTGCGTGATACCGACGAGGCCGAATTTCGCTGCCGCGTAGTTGATTTGGCCTGGCATCGCCTTGAGGCCCGCCACCGAGCTGACGACGATGATCGATCCGCCGTTACCGGCCTCGATCATCGCGGGGGCAGCGGCCTTGAGGGTCTTGAAGACACCGGTGAGGTTGATGTCGATCAGCTCTTCGAACTGGTCGTCGGGCATTTCCCAGAAGCGGTTCCAGCTGCAGATGCCGGCATTGGCGACCACCACGTCGAGTCGCCCGAACTGGGCGACGCCCTCGTCGACGACGGCCTTCAGTGCGGCACTGTCGCGCACGTCCGCGACACGGGCGAGGATCTTCCCGCCGGCCTCCTCCACGAGGCGGACCGTCTCGTGGAAGTCGTCCTCGGTGGCCTGCTCGTAGGTCACGTACTCCGATACCGGGGCCGCGATGTCGACGCCGATGACGGACGCGCCCTCACGCGCGAACCGGATGGCGTGGTTGCGGCCCTGCCCGCGCGCGATCCCGGTGATGAAGACGACCTTGCCGTCGAAATCTCCCATGTCGGCCCTTCCGTAGACCCAAATTAGAACGCGTTTCAGTGTGCCCCACGTTACAGCGCCGTGGCCACCCGGTATCCCTCTCGGACGGCCTCGCGCACGGTCCTCGGGGCCACCTGGTCGCCGATCGACCGCGATCCCGGCCACTCGGACACTTCTGCCGGTAACGGGGGTGCGCAGTCGACCAGGACAGCGCCCGCCACCGGCCTGGATTCCCCGGACACCCGGTCGACGAGCACGACGCCGTCGGCATCGACCGAACCGACCCGGCACCCGAGATGTCTCGCCACGCCCGCCCGCTGCATGCGGACGTCGAAGGCGACGAGGTCCCCCGTCGGCGCAAGTCGTGATCCGGCGACCGGGTCACCCGTCGCATAGTGGACCTCCGCGCCGCGCTCCACGAGACGGTCGACGACGGCACTCGCCACCGGACCACCCGTCGGATCCCACACGACCATCCGTGACGCAGGCGGCCGAATCCCCGACAGCACCTCCGCGGCGGTCGCGTACCGCTCGGGCTCGGTCACCGGAAAGGAGGGTGGACGTGGAAGCCCGCCGGTGGCCTGCACGACCTCCGCACCCGCGGCGAGCGCACTCTCGATGTCGGCAGCGCTCACTTCCGTGCCGGTACGGATGTCGACGCCGGACTCCAGGCACTGCTGTTCGAGCCAGTCGACGAGCGCAGCGAAGTCGGGCCGGCCACCGCGCGAGACGGCGGCGATCGTCCCACCGACCCGTTCGTCCGCCTCGACCAGGACGACACGGTGACCGCGCGTCGCTGCCACGCGCGCTGCTTCCAGACCGGCGGGTCCAGCACCCACCACGAGTACGTCGCGTGCGGAGTCCACCGGTCCGGGAGAGTTCCGTGTCTCGTCGCCGGCCTCCGGGTTCGCGATGCACCCCACGATCGGGTTGTGGAAGTCGTCGACGAGGCACGCCTGGTTGCAGCGCACGCAGGGACGCGGCCGACGACCGCGACGGACGGCGACGACGAGGTCGGGGTCGGCGATCTGCGCGCGGGTCATCTCGACCAGGTCACACGCACCGTCGGAGAGGGCCCGCTGCGCGTGGCCGGCGTCGACGATGCTGCCCTGCAGAGCGATCGGGACCGATCCGGAGATCTCGTCCCGGATGCGGCGGCACAGGTCGTCGTTGAATCCGGCGGCGACATGTGCGTCGGGCCGATACGACTCGGGTGAGAACAATCCACCGCGCACCACGGTGAGCAGGTCGACCGATGATGCGATCGCGCGGACGTATCCGGCGGCGATGTCGGGTGTGATGCCCGCCCACGGCGCGTTCTCGTCGCACGAGAGTCTCAGTGCAACAATGTGATCCGAGCCGATTCGCGCGCGAACGGCGGCGATCGCTTCACGCAGCAGCCGCAGGCGTTCGGTGCCGTATGCGTCGTCGCGACGGTTGGTCAGCCCGGAGAGGAACTGCCGCAGCAGCGAGGTCGGTCCGGCGTCGAGTTCCACTCCGTCGAGACCCGCTTCCGCGGCGACGACGGCAGCACGGGCGAAGGACTCGACGAGCTCGGCGATTTCACGCTCGATCGCCTCGGCAGGCAGTTCGCGTGTCACCGGATCCGGCACGCGCGAGGGTGCCCACAGCGGTGCCCGGGTCCACGCGCTCGAACCCTGCAGGCCGCGATGACCGAGGCCGGCGAGCACGAGTGTGCCATGCGGACGGCAGGCCTCGACGATCCGCCGGTAGCCGTCCCCGCAGCACTCGGCCAGCGGTGCGCGTTCGTAAGGGTGGTCGGACGGGTGCACCGACGCCGTCTCCGTGACGACGATCCCGCACCCACCCTGCGCACGTCGCGCGTAGTACGCGACGTGACGGTCCGAGAACGACCGGCCGTCACCGAGATTGGTGACGTGCGGACCGAAGATCACCCTCGACGGAGCGGTGCGTCCGGCGAGGGTGATCGGTTCGGTGAGCGCGGGGCTCATGCCGTCGGTTCGGTCAGATGCCGAGATCGCGGCGGAAGCCGTCCGGCACGAAGACGTCGTCGGGGGTGAGCTCGTGGATCGAGTTCTTGCCCAGACCCATGAGGGCGGAACCGATTCCGCCGGAAAGGATGTCGAGGACGTTCTCCACGCCTGCCTGACCGTTCGCGGCCAGACCCCACAGGTACGCGCGGCCGATGAGCACGGCCCTGGCGCCGAGCGCGATCGCCTTGACGACGTCGCTGCCGCGGCGGATACCGCCGTCGAGCAGCACCTCGACGTCCTTGCCCACCGCTTCGGCGATCGCCGGCAGGGCCCGGATCGGCGCCGGGGTGCCGTCGAGGTTGTTGCCACCGTGGTTGGACACCGAGATGGCGGTGACCCCGGCATCGACGGCGCGCTTGGCGTCGTCGACGCGCATGACGCCCTTGAGCATGAACGGTGCATCGCCCCACTGCTCACGCAGCCACGCGACGTCCTCCCAGGTGGGCAGGGGCGTGGTCATCCACTCGCCGTAGGCGCCGAAGAAGGTCGGGGCCTGGCCGTCCGGCGGTGTGAGGTTGGGGGTGGTCAGATCCGGCACGGCACCGGTCTTCGCCCATTCGAGGAGCCACTTGGGCCGGGTGATGCCCTCGGGGGCGAACTTGACCATCGCCTCGAGGTTCATCCGCTCCGGGATGGCGGGGCTGCCCCAGTCTCGACCGTTGGAGAACGACCAGTCCAGGGTCATGATCAGACCCTTCGCGCCCGCAGCGCGGGCACGTTCCATGCGTTGGATCAGCGTGTCGCGGCTGCCGACCCAGTACATCTGGAAGAAGGTCTTGTCGTTGACCGCCGCGACTTCCTCGATGGACTTGCTCGCGAACGACGACAGACCCATCGCGGTGCCGCGGGCGGCGGCCGCGCGGGCCACGGCGACCTCACCGTCCGGGTGCACGGCCTGCACACCGGTCGGCGAGATCATCACGGGCAGGGACACATCCTGTCCCATGATGGTCGTAGACATCTCCCGCTTGTCCGACAGTCCCGCGACGTGCGGGGCGAACCCGAGTTCGCGGAAGGCGGTGGTGTTGTCGTCGGCCGTGATGCCGGCCTCGGATCCGGCGACGAGTGCGCCGTAGACGGACTTGGGCAGGCGTTTACGGGCGCGCTGCTGTGCGATTGCGACGGTCTCGAACCATGGGTCCTGGGCCCACGGATTCTTCAACCAGGAAGGCTTGGCCATCGTCGGTCGTCTCCTCGGAAGATCTAGAGCCCTGCGAGCGGATTCTCGTCGCAGAACTTGGCGGGGGGCTTGGTGAGCAGGGTCAGCGGTACCGGTGCGGCCGGGGTGCGCCGTTCGGCGCGCTTGCCGGTGCGCGAGTGGTCGACGCTCGACTGCGGCACGGTGCGCTCGGCTTCGAGCGCGGACTGCCCGTAGCCCTGCACGCACTCGGGATCGGGTCCGTCCATCGGCAGGCCGGTGAAGAACTTCGCGGCCATACAGCCGCCGCGGCACGCGTCGAAGAAGTTGCACGAGCCGCACGCACCGGCGGACTGCGGTTCGCGCAGTTCGCGGAACAGCTCGGAGTTCTTCCACACCGACGCGAAACCACCGTCGGTGAGGATGTTTCCGGCGTGGAAGTTCTCGTGGATCGCGAACGGGCACGCGTAGACGTCGCCGACCGGGTCGATCAGGCACACCACGCGTCCCGCACCGCACAGGTTCAGTCCGGGCAGCGAGCCGCCGCCCTCGCCGCCGAAGGCGGACAGGTGGAAGAACGAGTCGCCGGTGAGCACGCCCTCGCCGTGGGCGACGAGCCAGTCGTAGAGCTGCCGCTGCTGCTCGTGGGTGGGATGCAGGTCGTCCCACACGTCCACGGCGCGGCCGGACGGGCGCAGTCGCGTGATGCGCAGGGTCGCGCCGTAACGGTCGGCGAGAGCCTTGAATTCGTCGAGCTGGTCGACATTCTGGCGGGTGACGACGACGGAGATCTTCGCGTCGCGGAAGCCCGCCTCGGACAGGTTCTCCAGGGCACGCACGGCCATCGCGAACGAACCCGGCCCGCGCACGGCGTCGTTGACCTCGGCGGTGGCGCCGTCGAGGGAGATCTGCACGTCGACATAGTCGGAGGCGGCCAGCCGGGCGGCGACCTTCTTGTCGATGCGCACACCGTTGGTCGAGAACTTCACGCCCACCTGGTGTTCGGTGGCGTAGTCGACGAGTTCCCAGAAATCGGATCGCACGGTGGGTTCGCCGCCGCCGATGTTGACGTAGAAGACCTGCATGCGCTGCAGCTCGTCGATGATCGCCTTGCACTGTTCGGTCGACAGTTCACGCGGGTCGCGCTTGCCCGACGAGGACAGGCAGTGCACACATGAAAGGTTGCAGGCGTAGGTGAGCTCCCAGGTCAGGCAGATCGGGGCGTCGAGGCCCTTCTCGAACTGGTCGACGAGGCGACCGACCTTCGGTGGGGCGGAGGTTGTGGGCGGTTCGAGCAGCGAGGTCATGGGCTGGTCCTTACAGACGTCAGACAGGAACGATCATGTGCGAATCGGCCAGGGTGCCCAGGGCACGCACGTAGGGCCGCTCGGCGTTCTCGTCGATCCCGTGCGCTCGCAACGCGTCTCGCACCGACCCGTGGTCGCCGAGGGATCGGACGACGTCGACGATGACGGTGTTCTTCAGGAACGACAACTTGCGGGTGCCGAAGTGGTAGAGCAACGCCCCGAACGGCTCGGGGCGAAGCGCTACCTGCGGGTGGAGCCGCCAGCCGGCACCCGGATCGAACATCTCGGTGTCCGTTGCTGTCTCGGTGTCCATTGCCAGGGGGGACACGTCGGTGGCTCCGGGCGCGGTCATGTCAGTACACGCCGCACATGCCGTCGATGGAGACCTCTTCGACGAGGGACTCCTCTATCAGATCGGATTCGATCACGGCGTTGTCACGATCGGACATGTTTCCTCCTCGGTTTCTTCTCCTGGATCGGAGCCGGTCGTCACAGCGGGACTTGCACTGTGAGACGGTTCACCACTGTAATGGCATCGAGTGCAGAATGTCACGCCTTCGGGAGGAAGAATGACGCGTAGTCGCGGGAAACCGTCCGCTCGGATAGGTCGCCGCCCGTCCACCACGAAGGAGGAACTCGCCGCAATCGGCATCGAGCTGTTCATGGAGGCGGGCTTCGACGAGACGAGCATCGACGACATCGCCGAGGCGGCCGACATCGCGCGACGCACCTTCTTCCGCTACTTCCCGTCGAAGAACGAGGTGGCCTGGGGAAACTTCGACGAACACCTCGCCGGCATGCGCGCGAGCCTCGAAACGATCCCCGAGGACGTTCCGCTCTCGGAAGCGCTGACCACCGCCCTGCACGACTTCAACACCTTCCCCGACAGTGAGGCCGAACGACACCGCGCGCGGATGGGTCTCATCCTGCACACGCCCGCGCTGCAGGGCTATTCGTCGGTGATGTACCAGGGCTGGAGACGTGTCGTCGCCGAGTTCGTCGCCCGTCGCATCGGGGCCGATCCCGACGACCACATCCCCCGCACCGTCGGCTATCTGCTGCTCGGTGTCGCGATCTCCGCCTACGAGGCGTGGCTCGACGAACCCCGATCGGATCTGCACGACTTACTGGCCACCGGGATGGGGACACTGACGGCCGGTCTCGACTACAGTGACCCGCACTCCCCTTCCACACCGCCCCCTTCCACACCTCCGAAAAAGGTTGCGAAACAATGACCCTGCTCGATTCGCTCGCTCCCTGCAGCCCGGGCCGGTGGACACACGATCACGTGACGGTCGAACGCGTACCCGCCGGGCCGCTGAACGTCCGGCGCGAGGACGACCGACTCCACGTCACGCATTCCCTCACGGCCGAGCAGATCAGCGAGCGACTCGTCGCCGAGGTCACCGCCTCGATCCAGGACATCGAGTTCGGTCAGGACGAGTTCGAGCTGACGATGGTGGGACTTGTCCGCTCCACGGTGCCCGGCGCCCTCGACTCGTGGGTCACCTACTACCGCAACTCGCTCGGCGAACTGCTCGACGGTACAGCCGATTTCGCGCCCATCCATAATCGGGCCGCCGAACTCGTGCGTGGGAGCGTGCTCGACCTGGGGTCGTGTTTCGGCTTCCTGCCGCTGCGGCTCGCCGCCGCCGGCACCACCGTCACCGCCACCGACATCCTGCCCGGCACGATGCGCCTGCTCGATGCGGTCGCACCGCGGCTCGGGCTGCACGTCGACACGCTCGTGTGCGACGCGGCGAACGTCCCGGTGCCCGACGGCAGCGCCGACACAGTCACCGCGATCCACCTGCTCGAGCACGTCGACGACGCCCTCGGTGCCACGATCCTCGCCGAGGCGCTGCGGATCGCCCGGCAGCGGGTGGTGGTCGCGGTGCCGTTCGAGGACGAGGCGACGGCCTGCCACGGACACGTGCGCACCTTCGACCTGCCCGCACTCGAGGAACTGGGCCGCAGTACGGGGCGTCCCTTCGAGGTGTTCGAACACCACGGTGGGTGGCTCGTCATCGGGTGATCCACCCGGGCCATCCGCCTGCCCGCCCATCCGTTTCCCGTCCGGCGACGAATACCCGGTGTGGACGGAAGGAGGTGGCGTGATGAACCACATCGCCGAGAGCCACTTCGGCCGGACGACCCGCCGCGTCGTCCTTCCCCGCCGCGCCGCGGACCGGCAGATGTCCTCGTCCGGAGTGGTGACGGACTGCCGGCCGCTCCCCGAGCGGCCGGACGTGCGACTGCTCGTCTACCACGACGACGCGGACGACTCCGACTACGACGCCGTGACGATCGGAAAGACCGACGGCGAGAACGACATTCCGGTACTCACCGCCTCGGAGGAGTGCCTGCTCGTCACCGCGACCCGGCCCGGGTCCGGTCCCGCGATCGTGCTCGCCGCACCGCCGGGTGAGGACGAGGGCCGACGGGTCCGGGAGATCACCCGACAACTTCTCGGAGGCGGACCGCTACTGCGCCTGATCGTGTACACCGGCGCACTGTCGGTACTCGTACCGTTGCACTCGTCTGCTCCGAGCGGGCGCTGAGGCGGTGTGGACGTCGGGGCCGTACTCGCCCGGGCGGACGTGGTCGACGAGCACGTGCTCGCGGTCGTACTCTCCTCCGCGCAGCGGCCTGTACGGAATTGCGGATTCCGACGACAAGCCGTCGAGACGATCGTGGAGACGACGCTCCTCGCGCAGGAAGGTCTCCTCGTCGAGCCGGTCGGCACTCGCGACGAGATGCGGTCGCAGTACCCGCATTCCGGTGTAGAAGCCCGTACCGTGCAGGAGCGGCCACAGCACGTGATCGATCGACCCGCTGATTCCGCGCGGTCCGAGCGCTGCGGCCCGATCGCCCGCCGTGACGACGGCGAGCATCGTTCTGCCGGCCAGTCCCCCGTCGCCGTACTTGCGGACGCGGCCACGCTCGTCGCGGACACCGAACGCGAAGCCGTTGGTGAACACGCGGTCGAACCATCCCTTCAGGATCGCCGGCATGCCGTACCACCACAGTGGGAAAGACACCACGAAGTGGTCGGCGGCGCGCAGCGCGTCCTGTTCGCGACGGATGTCGTCGGCGAGGAGCCCGGTGGCTGTGGCGTTCTTCTGCCGCTCCGACAACGTGCTCCCCGGCGCCGTACCGAAGTCGGCGTCGGAGAGCACCGGATTCCAGTTCATCGCGTAGAGATCCGAGATCGCGACGTGCGTGCCCGACTCGCGTAGTCGTGCCGCCCCCGAGCGGACGAGGGCGTGCCCCAGTGAGGCGTCGTCCGGGTGGGCGTGCACCCACAGAACGCTGCCCTTCTCAACGCTGCCCTTCTCGACACTGTCCTTTTCTGCACTGTTCTTCTCGGCCATGTCTCCATAGTCTGGGGACGGGAACGATATGGGAAGTACGCACTTTGCGATCACATACGGACCGGGAGGTAACGATCGGCGATGACCAGGGATTCCTGATGACCGAGGAAAGTTCGATGACACGGGGGTTCCGATGACACGGAAGGCCGTGGAGACGGCGATGCAGGTGTGCCCGGTGGAGATCGCCGTGGCGGTCCTCGGGGGCGCGTGGAAGCTCACGATCGTCAAGAACCTGATCGACGGGCCATGTCGGTTCGGCGAGCTGGGCCGGCGTGTCGGTCCCGTCAGCGCGCGGGTGCTCACCCGGCAGCTCCGCGAACTGGAGGCCGACGGGATCGTGTCGCGCACGGTCTTCGCCGAGGTACCGCCACGGGTGGAGTACGAACTGACCGAACTCGGCCGAACCCTCGAGCCGGCCGTCGCGTGGCTCGACGACTGGGGTGCGGCCTACAGCAGCAGGCTCTCCGCGCAGAGCTGAGTGGCGGAAGGACCGGATGTCAGATCAGGCCCTGCTTGCTGGCGGCGTAGACCGCCTCGGCGCGGCGGCTCACCCCGAGTTTGCGCATGATGTTGCTGACGTGGAACTTCACGGTGGTGGCCGAGATGAACAGCTGCTCACCGATCTTCACGTTCGACATGCCGGCGGCGAGAAGCTTCAGCACCTCGAGTTCGCGGCCGGTCAACTGTTCGGCCGGCGCACCCTGCCCGTTGAGCGAACGCACGACCGCCGCGGCACTGCGCGAGTCGAAGGCGCTCTCGCCGCGGGAAACCGCCCGGATGGCGCGCACCAACTCGGTGGTGTCGACGTCCTTGACGACGTAGCCGCGCGCGCCGGCGTGCACGGCCCGCACGACGAGCTGTTCGTCGAGGAAGGTGGTGAGGACGAGCAGGCCGATACCCGGATGCGCCGAGGACAACCGACCGCACAATCCCAGTCCCTCGAAGTCCGATCCGGCCGAGAGCTTGAGGTCGAGCAGCACGATGTCGGGGCGCATGCGGTCGACGAGTGCGAGCGCCTCCGCGTCCGTCGAAGCCTCCCCCACCACTTCGAGATCCGGCTCGCGGTCGAGGATCGAGCGGAGTCCCTGGCGGAGGATCGCGTGGTCGTCGACGAGTGCGATGCGCACCGTGCCGGGCCGCGCCCGCGGGGTCGCCTGCGGCGGCGTGACGGTCATGACGGTTCTCCCACCTGTTGAGCTACAGCATTGTCCTGCAACGGAATCCGGGCCGCTATCCGCACACCGCCGAGTCGCGAACGACGCACCTCGAGCGTGCCGCCGAGTTCGCGGGCGCGGGCCTGCATGTTCGCGAGACCGCGATGGCTCCCGTCGAGGTCGTTGGCGGCGAGTCGCAACATCACCCGTAGACGCGCCGGGTCGCCGTCACCGTCGTCGGCCACCGACAGCAGGACCGCGTCGCGTCCGTAACTGAGCCGCAGCACCACGCGACTCGCGTTGGCGTGCACCGCCGCGTTGAACAGCGCTTCGCCGGCGATCCTGAGCAGGGCGTGCTCGGCCTCGCCGCTCAGCTCGACCGGCGTGCCGCCCATCCTCGTCCTGACCTCGAGTTCGCCCGGCATGTGAGCCACGCTGAGCTGTTCGAGCATCTCCGGCAACGACATCCGTTCGGAATCGGACGGCCGGTTCAGCGCGTAGATCGCCGACCGCAACTGCTCGACGGCGCCGCGGGTGAGTTCCTTGGCAAGATCGAGTCGTTCGCTGCGTTCGGTGTCGGGGATGTCGCTGCGGCACACCTCGATCTGCATGCCCGCCGAGAGCACGGCCTGTGTGACGCTGTCGTGGAGTTCGCGTGCAATGCGGTGGCGTTCCTCGTCGAGCGCCTGGTTGCGGTGGGCGACGCCCAGCTGCCGCTGCGTGACGGCGAGTTTCTTCAGGGTCGCTTCGAGTTCCTCGTTGCGTGCCTGCAGGTCGGCGGCGGCGCGGTTCGCTTCGCGGTAGGCCTGTTCGGCGCGTTCGAGCAGGAGCTGCCCGCGCTGGTAAAGAGCGGAGTTCTGCAGCGCCACCGCGGTCTGGCTTGCGAGGATCGACAGAACGGCGCGGTCGGTCGTGTCGAGGGCTCGGTGCTCCGGTGTCCACGCGGCGATGGCACCGGCGACTCCCCCGTCGAGGACGATGGGCACGAACGCGTGGTGGTTCTCGACCAGCTCGCGTCGCTCGACGGCACCGGTGCGCACCGCGTCGAGCAGGGCCACGACCTCGTCGGGCAGGGGCGGCCCCTCGACGTTGTCGACGAGGAAGGGGGTCGCGTCGGGGCCGAGCACGAGCCTGCGCGGTCCGGCATCGGGCAGGACACCGTCGGCGAGAGCGAAGGCCACCCACGTCGCACTCAGGTGCGCGCGGGCGGCCTCGGCAACGGCGCAGATGAGCGTCTCCGGCCCTTCGACCGTGCGCACCAGCGCCCGGGAGATCAGCTCGAGTGCGTGGACGACGCGTTCGAGTCGCTCGGCGGCGCCGCGATATTGCGGATAGAAGGTCGACTTCCCGGAGCGGAGTCCGGTCAGTGCCGACAGGTCGGGAGCACTCACATCGCCGTCCGGAACAACTCGATCATCTGCTCGCGGGTCGCGGTGCGCGGATTCGTCGACATGCACGCGTCGCGCAGGGACCCCTCCGCGAGTCGCGGCAGGTCTTCCTCCCGCACACCGAGTTGGCGCAGTCCGCGCGGCACACCCACCTGCCGGGCGAGAGCGTCGATGCGCGCCGCGACGGCCTCGACGGCCTCGGGCGCGGCACCGCGCGCCTCCTCCAGACCGAGGGTCGCCGCGACCTGGACGAACGGCTCGGGATTATCGGCGCCGTTGAACCGGATGACGTGCGGCAACAGCACGCCGTTGATGACCCCGTGCGGCAGATCCAGCAGCCCGCCGACCTGATGGCTCATCGCGTGGGCGGCGCCGAGAATCGCGTTGGTGAACGCGAGTCCGGCCTCGAGGCTCGCCTGGGCCATGGTGGCGCGAGCGGGCATGTAGGTCGGGTCGTCGATCGTGCGTACGAGTGTGCCGGTGACCATGCCGACCGCCCGCAGTGCGTGATGGTCGGTGAGGGGGTTGTGGGCACGGGAGACGAACGCCTCGATGCCGTGGGTGAGAGCGTCGAGTCCGGTGGCGGCGTTGAGGTCGGCGGGCATGGTGGTGAGCAGTCGCGGATCGATCACCGTGAGGTCGGGGACGAGCGACCGCCCGATGATGGTGATCTTGCTGCCACGAGCGGTGTCGGTGACCACGCAGAACTGGGAGACGTCGGCTCCTGTCCCGGACGTCGACGGCACCATGACCATCGGCGGAATGGGAAGCGGCGCGCGGTCGACGCCCTCGTAGTCGAGGATGTTGCCGCCGTTCGCGGCGAGGATCGCGACGCCCTTCGCGGCGTCGATCACCGAGCCACCGCCCAGGGCGACGAGGACGTCGCAGCCCCGCGATCGGTACAGCTCGTGACCGGCGGCGACCTCGTGGTCCTTCGGATTGGGGGTGAGCCCGGCCCACACCGTGGCTTCGACACCCTGGTCACGCAGGTATCCGAGGAGTTCGTCGACCCAACCGGCCTCGATAAGCCCCGGATCGGTGACGAGCATGGGGCGGACACCGCCGAGCCGGACGGCGGCGTGGGCCGCTTCGACGAGCGAGCCTTCCCCGAAGACGATCTCGGGGGCGTGGAACTTGACCAGGGCCGGCCCCGAAGCGTGGTGGTCGTCCCGAGGGGTCGCGGAAGCACGGGGATGGGTCGTGTTCTGGTGTCCCGGCATGACGACGGCCACTGTTCACTCCTGACGATCCGCACGATCCGCGCACCTGTGTGATCCAGCTTACGGTGCACGGGTTGTCGGGCGGAGCGGGCACGGGACGCACCGGACCGATGGCGAGGTCGGCACCTATCCGACAGGGTAGGTCACCGAAGCGGGTCGGCGCGCGGCGGATCTCCCCCTACGGCGTGCACCGATACATCGACAGTCCTGCACCGATACGTCGACAGTTCTGCGCCGATACGTCACTGCCCGCCGGTATCGCCCATCACGGCGCCCTCGCGGCGGGGGTCGGCGCCACCGACCCATCCCTGCCCCTGACGCAGCAGCGCGCTCAATCCACTGGACTGCGGGGCGACGGACACCTCGTGGCCCATGTCGCGGAGCTGCTGCACGAGCGGATCGTTCGCTCCGTCGTCGGCACCGTCGATCGCCGGATGTTCGCCGCCGACCCCGGTGACGGGGGTGTTCGCGGCGCCGAACGACACGGCCGAGACGGCCTGCTGCGGGTCGAGGCCCCAGTCGAGGGTGTTCACGAGCGTCTTGACGACGAACTGGATGATCACCGAACCGCCCGGCGACCCGACCACCATCCTGATGTCGCCGCGACCACCGTCGGGTGTGCGTTCGAAGACGAGCGTCGGGGCCATCGAGCTGCGCGGCCGCTTGCCGGGTTCGACGCGGTTGGCGACGGGCAGTCCCTCCTCGTCGACCGGCTCTGCCGAGAAATCCGTGAGCTGGTTGTTGAGCAGGAAGCCGTCGGTCATGTGGAACGAGCCGAAGGCCGACTCGATCGTGGTCGTCATGGACGCGACGTTGCCGTAGCTGTCCGCGACCGAGATGTGGCTGGTGCCGTGCTCGGGGCTCTGCGGCGGCATACCGAGCGGGACCGGACCGAAGTCGCCGGGCTGCGCCTCGCCCATGCTCTTGCCGAGATCGATCAACCCTGCGCGTTCGGACAGGTAGTTCGGGTCCACCAGGGTCTCCAGTGAGCCGCCCGGCAGGGGGACGAAATCGGCGTCGGCGACGTACTTGTCGCGATCGGCGTAGGCGAGTCGTTCGGCCTCGGAGATCAGGTGCACCGCGTCCGCGTCGGGGACGCCGCCGTCGGCGTCGACATCACCCGGCGGCAGTGACGCGAGGTCGAAGTTCTCGAGGATGCCGAGCGTCGCCGCGACCGCCATGCCACCGGAGGACGGATTGGGCATGCCGCAGATCTCGTACTCGCGGTAGGGGGTGCACAGTGGTTGCCGTTCCTTCGCCTGGTAGACGGCGAGATCCTCGAGGCTCATCGTTCCGGGTGTACGGCCGCCGAAATCGGTGCCGGTGGACTCGACGATGCCGGCCGCGATGTCACCGGTGTAGAAGGCATTCGCGCCGTCGGTGGCGATCGCCGAGAGCGTCTTGGCCATGGCGGGATTCGTGAGGGTCTCACCCGCGGCCTTGGGTGAGCCGTCGGCCTGCAGGAAGTAGGCGCGCGCCTCGTCGTCGACGGCGAGCTGTTCGGCGGAATCGGCGATCGACTGCGCCAGGCGGTCGCTGATCACGATGCCCTGGTCGGCGAGATCGATGGCGGGGCGGAACAACTCGCCCCAGGCGGCGTTCCCGTGTTCCGCGTGGACGGTTTCGAGCATCCGCACGACGCCGGGCACGCCGATCGACCGGCCGCTCGCACGCGTGTCGGGGCGGGGTTCGGTGCGATCGGTGTCGCTGATCCAGCGCAGGTAGTTCTCGGTCGCGGACATCGGTGCCGTCTCGCGGCCGTCGTATGCCGTCACCTCACCGGACGCGGCGTCGTAGTAGACCAGGAACGCTCCACCGCCGATACCCGAGGACTGGGGCTCGACGAGGCCGAGAACCATCTGGGCCGCGACAAGTGCGTCGGCTGCGGTCCCGCCGTCGCGCAGGACCTCACACGCTGCTTCGGTGGAGACGGGATTGGCCGTCGACACGGCGAAGGAGGAGGTGGTCACCGCTGTCATGCCGGCGCGGTAACCGGTCGCGATCTCGGGGTTCGTGGAGATGTCGCGATCCCCGGTCTCCGTCGGCTGCGTGTCGGTGATCGGGGTGCCGTTCGGTTCGGCGGTGCAGGTCGCGGCCGCCGCGGTCTCCTGCACATCGGCGGCACCGTCGGATTCCGTATCACCGGACGCGGACGTACACGCGCCGAGGAGGGTGATCGAGACGGTCGCGGCGAAGGCCGCGCGGACACCGGACCGGACTCTCGAGGGCAGGACCATTCCCCGACCGTAACCGGGCGCGTGAGTGGCCGTAGGGAATTCGACCGCGATCGGCTCGCGTCCGTGCGCCGGACCCCTTGACGCGGCCGTCCCCCGGGGAGCATCCTTTATTCAACCGGATGGTTGATAAACCGGAAGGTTCACAAAGCGGAGGCGATCGTGTACGACGACGAGACGGACGACACCGCACTCGACCTGGCGTTCACCGCACTGGCCGATCCGGTCCGCCGCTGCATCGTCGCCCGGCTCAGCCGGGGCCCGGCCACGGTCACCGAACTCGCGGAACCCTTCGAGATCACCACGCAGGCGATCTCGAAACACATTCGGGTGCTCGAACACGCCGGTCTCGTCACGCGCACGCGCGACGCCCAGCGCCGGCCCGTCCATCTGAACCCTGCACGGCTGGAGATGCTGACCTCCTGGATCGACCGCTACCGGTTGGTGAAGGAGCAGCAGTTCCGCGATCTCGACGCCGTGCTGGCCCGGGAAGCGGCCCCCGATCGTCCACGGGGTGTGTAGCCCACCCCGATCCTCACAGTGTGCACAGCGCACCCCGGTCTCCGGAGGACCATCATGACCAGCAACGCAGTCACCCTCTCGATCCCCGAGGGCGTCCCCTTCATCGACTACGAGCGGGAGTTCGATTTCCCCCTCGAGGACGTCTTCCGTGCCCACAAGGACCCCGATCTCGTCGCGCAGTGGCTCGGCCCGCGCGGCATGGAGATGAAGATCGAGGAGTACGACCTCCGCACCGGTGGTTCGTACCGCTACGAACACTCCGACGACGGCGGCAGCTACCGCTTCGCGGGTGTCTTCCACACCGTGCGCGAGAACGAGCTCATCGTCCAGACCTTCGAATATCTCGGATTCCCGGATGTGGTGAGCCTCGAGACGCTCACCTTCGTCGACCTCGGGAACGGCCGCTGCAAGCTGGTCGGCCATTCCGTGTACCCGAGCCAGGAGGCCCGCGACGGCATGGCGGAATCGGGTATGGAGACCGGCCTGACCGAGGGCTTCGAACGACTCGAGGAGCTGCTGGCCGGGTCCGCGACACGGTGAGCGCCGCTCACCGCAGGGCGTGGCCGAGTTCGGCGGCGCGCGCGAGCAGTTGCGCGCCGTCGCGGGCGACGACCACCTCGTCGCACACCTCGGCGTAGTCGGGCATCGCGCAGGTTGCCTGCGTCCAGTACCGCTCGGGCTCGGGCGTGATCCACGCGAGGCGGTGCACGCGGCGACGGAGTTCCTCGAGCCGATCGGTGCGCGGGGGAAGACCGTTGCAGCGCCCGTCCCCCACCACCAGCACCGACGTCCGGCCGTCGATCGATCCGGAGTGCTCGGTGAGCAGTTCGTCGAACATCCGGCCGTAGTCGCTGCTCGCTTCGAGATCGACTGCGGGATGGGCGAGTACGGCGGCCAGAGCACCGTCACCGCCGGCAGCGAGCAACTGCGTCGTCACGTCCACCGGACGATCGACGAAGGCGACCACCCGGCATCGGTGCGCCCGCCCGTGCATCGCCTGGGCGAGCCGGAGCGTGAACGCGGTGATCGGACGGACCGACAACGAGACGTCGGCGAGGACGAGCAGCCGCACCCGGTCGGGGCGGGGCGCGCGGACGACGAGCCGGAAGGGCACGCCGTCGGTCCGCATCCCCGCTCGGGCGGTCCTGCGCATGTCGAGCCGTCCGCGGGTCCGCTCACGCGGATGGGGCCGGACCGGTCCGCGCATGCGGCGCAGCACCTCGTGGCATGCGAGCTCGATCTCGGCACGGTCGATACCGGCGGTGTCGTGCGATTCGGGTGCCTCGACGCCTTCGGTCCCCGGCACCGCGGCGGCGAGCGATGCCACGAATGCCTCGACCGCGTCCACGAGTCGCGCGAGTTGCGAGGCGGAGAGAGGTTCGTCGAGGACCTCTTCCCCGTACGTGCGGTGCGGGTCGTAGGCGTCGAGCCACGCGAGGATCGACGCCGGGTCGTCCCACGACAACGATCCGACGACCGCGGCCCCGGGTTCACCGGACAGATCACCCACCGTCGTGGTCGCGGCATTCTCGACGTCGACGGTGTAGGTGACGCCGCGACGGCCCGAGTCCGCACCCGTGTCCACCGACAGATCGGCGTCGGACGATGTCATCGACACATCGTCGTCGTCCTTGTGCGGGTTGAATCCCTTGCGGGCCTCCGGGGTGTCGAAGTGGTCGCCGACCTCGGCTGCGCGTTCGTTGTACTCGGCGTAGCGCGCGACACTCGGGTCGTCGCCGATCTCGAGCGCTGCCGGCAGTGACTCCGCGAACTGCGCGCGGGCGGGACCGCCGCCGCTCGCGGCGACGGCGGCGTCGACCGCACCGAACAACTCGTCGAAGGCGCGCTCGAAGCCGGCCCTCTCGTGCGGGTACTTGGCGCACACCGCCCGCAAGCACGAGCGCAGTGAATCCCGCTCGCGGACGGGGACCCGGTCGAGCACCCGGCGCACCTCGATGCTCTCGGCCGGTGACGCCGCGACACCGTGGCGTCGCAGGAGCATGCCGAACACCGCCGCCACCACGTCGAGCACGTAGCGGGGGCGACGCTCGTCGAGCGCGGTCACCCGTGTCGCCCGGGGTGTGGACACCCGCCCCACTCGGGATGCGTACATCGCGGGGTCACCCCCGCAGTCCGCTGCCCGCGGCATCGCGACCGCCACCACCGCGTCCCCGGAAGACGGAGGTCGTGGTGTTCGCCGGGCGTGATGCGACCGTCACACGTTCGTGCGACGGAACAGGTTCGGCCGCAATCGCTTCGGACATATCCGGTTCGGACGTCGCGGTTGCCGGTGCCGCACCGCCGAGCCGCGTCTTCGCGAGGTCGACGTCGCCGGTGTACTTGAGCAGGGTCGCCAACAGCACGTCGCGCATGCCGCCCAGCGAATCCGGGTCGTCGGCGTCGTGTCCCATCACCGTCGCTGCGCGCGCGGCGTCGATGACCTCCGAGATCGAGGGGCTCTTGCGCAGCGGCAGATCGCGCAGGGTCCGGGACAGATCGACGATCTGGTGGGCCGTTCCCGGGCGCACATCCGGCACCCGGGCGGTGACGATCTCGCGTTCACGTTCGGGTGTCGGGTATCCGACGTGGTAGTGCAGGCAGCGACGCTTGAGGGCGGGCGACAACTCGCGAGTGTCGTTGGAGGTCAGGATCACCCACGGTGTGGACCGTGCCGTGAACGTGCCGACCTCGGGGATCGTCACCTGCCGTTCGGCGAGCACCTCGAGCAACAGTGCCTCCATGGACTCCTCGGTGCGATCCACCTCGTCGACGAGCAGGACCACCGGCTCCTCCGAGAGCACGGCCTCGAGCAGCGGACGGACCGACAGGAAGGTCTCCGAGTACAGGCCGAAGTCCTGCTGCGCGAGGAACTTCGACGCGTCCGCGAGGTCGGCGTGACCGGCGAGCAGTTCGCCGATGCGGTCGCGCAGCATCTGCACGTGCAGCAACTGTTTGGCGTAGTCCCACTCGTACAGGGCGCGGCTGTCGTCGAGCCCTTCATAACACTGCAGCCGCACCAGTTTCCGGCCGCCGACCGCGGCGAGCGCCTTGGCCAGTTCGGTCTTGCCGACCCCGGCGGGGCCTTCGAGCAGCAGGGGCCGCTCGAGTGCGGTGGCGAGGTGCACGACGGTCGCGAACTCGTCGTCGGCGATGTAGTCGTGCCGGCGCAGCGCATCCTTCAACTCGGCGCCCGAGGCGAACGGGGTCATCCGGGGTCTCCTTGTCTGGCGTGGTCGCAGCGGAGCAGGGCGCTCCCGGGGCGCAGGGGACGCCCCGGGAGCGCGGGTTCTCAGTAGGACCGGTTGATGCAGTGGTCGACGACCGGGATCATCGAGTCGACCGTGACCTCGCGGGGATTGCCCGGGGTGCACCAGTCGTCCTGGATGTGCTCGGAGATCGCCCGGACGGTCTTCTCGTCGCCGCGGATCGTGTCTCCGCGACCCGCGTACTTCTTGGTGTTCATCTGGTTCTTCTCGTACGAGTCGGTGCGCACCTGACCGAAGTTGTCGGGGATGCCGACGTCCTTCGCGAGACGGATCGCCGCTTCGACCGCCGCGTCGGCGGCCTGGACGGTGGTCATGTTGCGGGTGTCCACGCCCATCGCGGTGGCGATGCGGGCGTACTGCTCGTAACGGGAGGGCAGGTTGTACTCCCACACGCGGGGCAGCGCGATCGCGTTGTTGAGGCCGTGGTGGCTGTCGAAGAAGGCGGAGACTGCGTGCGAGATGGAGTGCACGATGCCCAGGCCGCCGGAGTTGAAGGCCTGCGCGGCGATGTACTGGGCGTTCATCATGCCTTCGCGGGCCTTGAGGTTGCGCGGCTCGAAGACGGCCTCGCGCAGGTTCTTCGCGACCAGCTCGATCGAGTAGAGCGCGTTGCCCAGCGACGGCGCGAAGTCCAGCCGGGAGACGTACGGCTCGGAGCCGTGGGCGAGGACGTCGAAGCCGCAGTAGGCGGTGAAGTGCTGGGGGCAGCTGTAGTAGAGCAGCGGGTCGTCGATCGCGAGGGTGACGATCGTGGCCTCGTCGAAGCCGACCCACTTGTGCGGGTGGTCCATGTCGGAGGTGTCGGTGATGACGTACGCCCAGGACGTCTCGGAGCCGGTGCCGGCGGTCGTGGAGACGGCGATGTGCGGCGGGTTCTCCTTGTTGGTGGACTTCGCGAAGCCTTCGAACTCGTTGATGTTGCGGCCGTCGTGGGCGATCACGACGCGCGCGCCCTTGGCGGCGTCGTGGCTCGATCCGCCGCCGACGGAGATGATCGAGTCGCACTTCTCCTTCTGGTAGAGCGCCGCGGCCTCCATGACGTTGTAGTCCTTGGGGTTGGACTCGACCTTGTCGTAGAGGACGACCTCGACGCCCTGGTACTCGATCTTGCCGATGAGCTCCTCGATGATCCCCGATCCGCGCAGGCCGGTGGTCATCAGCAGGGCGCGCTTGAAACCGAGGTTCTTCGCCTCGACGCCGAGGATGTCGTGGGCACCGACGCCCATCAGCGCGCGGGGGAAGGGATGGAATTCCTTGATCGGGAAGTCCCAGATCTGATTGAGCTCGATTGCCATGGTGTATCTCCTCGCAGAGGGGGTGTACCGGATCGGGAGTGTGATGTGGACCTCATCCGCGATTCACCATCGACCAGAGTCGCGAGGCGTGAAAGACACAGCGGCCGAAACCGTCCGGTCGCTGCGGGGGCACCGCCCGTTCGGGTAGGGGACCTCCCGCTGACCGGGTGGGCTCCGCACCCGCCCGAGCAGTGCCGGTACCGTTTTCCTCATCCCATGCGCGCTGGTAACCTGAATTAGAACACGTTCTAGATTCGGTCGTGCGCGGCCATCTTTGCAGGAGAGGACGAGACCCACCCATGACGACTGTCGAGGTGCCCCACGGCTCACGCTCGGTGATCCTCACCGTGTCCGCCGTCGTCGAGGAGACCGCCGACACGCGGTCGATCGTGTTCGCCGTCCCGGACGAGCTGCGCGACAAATTCGCCTACCGGCCCGGCCAGTTCCTCACCCTGCGCATCCCGAGCGACCGGACGGGCTCGGTGGCCCGCTGCTACTCGCTCGCGAGCTCGCCGTTCACCGACGACGCCCCCAAGGTCACCGTCAAGCGCACCTCCGACGGCTACGGATCCAACTGGCTGTGCGACAACATCGCGACCGGACAGACCCTCGAGGTGCTGCCTCCCGCGGGCGTCTTCACCCCGAAGTCGCTCGACCACGACTTCCTGCTGTTCGGCGCCGGCAGCGGCATCACCCCGGTGATCTCGATCCTCAAGTCCGCGCTCACCCAGGGCGGCGGCAAGGTGGTGCTGGTCTACGCCAACCGCGACGAGAAGTCCGTCATCTTCGCCGAGGAGCTGCGGGCGCTCGCGGAGAAGTACCCGACGCGCCTGACCGTCGTGCACTGGCTCGAGTCCGTGCAGGGTCTGCCCACGGCCGACCAGCTCGCGGCGATCGCAGCGCCCTACGAGTCGTACGAGGCGTTCATGTGCGGCCCCGGACCGTTCATGGACACGGTCCACCAGGCCCTGAACACCGTGGGCATGCCCCGCGCCCGCGTGCACGCCGAGGTCTTCAACTCACTGTCGGGCGACCCGTTCGCCGACCAGGCGCCGGTCGAGGTCAGCGACGAGGACGCCGCCGACGCCGCGACCGTCGAGGTCGAGCTCGACGGCGAGGTCCACAAGCTGTCGTGGCCGCGCAAGCAGACCCTCGTCGACATCATGCTCGCGAAGGGCATCGACGTGCCGTATTCGTGCCAGGAGGGCGAATGCGGGTCGTGCGCGTGCACCGTGCTCGAGGGCAAGGTCGAGATGGAGAACTGCGACGTGCTCGACCCCGAGGACATCGAGGCTGGCTACATCCTCGGTTGCCAGGCCCGGCCGGTGACCGACCACCTCAAGATCGAGTTCTGAACCGGCGGGGTCACGCCCCGCTGCCCGCTCCCTCTGCGGAAGTGCCCGGCCCCTACGAACGTGCGGGGACGGGCACTTCCCGCATCCCGGCGGAGTCGGGCTTCGGCTTGCGCACGAGCACGCCGACCCCGGCCACGAGCGCCAGCACGGCCACGACCACGCCGTAGCCGACGGCGGTGGACATCAGGCCGAACGATCCGGCCGCCACCCCGGCGGCCATCGCGGGCACCGAGAACGCGAAGTAGCAGACGACGAAGGTCGTCGCGAAGATCCGGCCGCGCTCATGGGGTCGGCCGAGCGAGCCGACGACGCCCATGGCCGCGACGAAGGTCGAGCCCCAGCCGAAACCGGCGACGGCGGTACCCGCGTAGTACACCGCGACCCATCCCGTGAGGAGCGCGGTGATCACCGCGGCCAGTCCCGTCGCGAGCAGCACGGCCCCGAGGACCACGATGCGATGCGGGTCGCGGCGGGCCGTGGTGGTCGCCGCGACGGTGCCCGCCGTGAAGAGGGTGCCGATCGCCAGGCCCGCAGCGAGACGGTTGTCGATACCGAACACCGAGTCGACGATCGACGGTCCCAGCGACATGTACAGCCCGCCGAGCGCCCACGCCGACATCAGGCTGGGCAGGATGAGCAGATAGCGGCCCCGGACCTCACGGGGCACCGACGCGCTCGGCACCAGGCTCCGCAGGGCGTCGCGTCGCGACGGGAAACCCACCGACGGCGACGTCTCGGGCACGAAGATCAGCGCAATCGCCAGCACGACGGCGAGAACGCCGACGACCGCATAGCTCAGGACCGTCGGGAACGGCGCGAACTGCACGAGCACGCCCGCTCCCGCCGCGCCGAGCGCGAGGCCGAGCGACGGCGCCGCGGTGTTGATCAGCGGGCCGATGTGTCTGTTCGGCTGCATCTCGATCACGGCGGCGGCCAGCGCGCTCGTCGCCGCGCCCACCGCGAGACCCTGCAGGATCCGCGCGAGAATCAGCCACCCCACGCCCGGGGAGGCGATGAACACCACCATGCTCGCCGCGAGCAGCAGCAGGGCCGTCACGATCACGGGTCTGCGCCCGACGTGGTCGGACAGCGACCCCACCGTCACGAGCGCCGCGAGCAGTGCGAGCACGTAGACCGCGAACACCACCGTGAGCATCGCCGCGGAGAATCCCCACATCTGCTGGTAGACGGGATACAGCGGTGACGGTGCCGACGACGACGCGGTGAGGGTGAACGCTCCCAGGCCGACCACGGCGAAACCGAACGAGCGGATGCGGCCGCGGGGCTGTACGGGAGCAGTCATCGAACCTCCATAAGGTGATCGGCGCGTTCCACGCGGGAAACGAACGGCGTGTTCCACGCGGACACGAACGGCGTGTTCCGCGCGGAGACGAACGATGCGCCCCCGCGCGGATCGGTGAACACCCCTTCACCAACATACTTCGCTCAGCGAAGTATTCCTCCGGCCGCCCACCGGGGCGGCTCGGACACTCAGAGGGAGGTGGCGTCCTCGACGTCCTCGTCCCGCATGTCGCCGGGCGCCGCGAGCAGGGCGCGACCGGCGGCGAAGACCGTCGCTGCCGGCGGCAACTCTCCGGGCACACCGCTGCGGAAGACCTCGACACGGCCCGAACCCGAGGCGGGTCGCCCGAGCGCATCGATCCGGCGCAGCGTCTGCCGTGCGACGGCCTCCGCGCTGTCGAACAGGCGCACCCCGGCCGGCAGGTGTTCGGTGATGGTGTCGGCGACCAGCGGGTAGTGGGTGCAGCCGAGAACCACACCCTGGACGTCCCGAGGGGTGCGCTCGGCCGCGGAGGCGACCGCTGCGGCGACGGCCACCCGATCACCCGCATCGATGGCGTCGGCAAGTCCGTGACACGCCACGCCGACGACCTCGGACCCGTTCGCGAACTGTTCGATCAGATTCGCCTGGTACCTGCTCGCGGTGGTCGCCGCGGTGGCCCAGATCGCCACCGAATCGCACGCGGCGGCCGCGGGCTTGACCGCGGGGACCGTGCCCACCACGGGCACCGACGGACCGAGATCGGCCCGGACGTGTTCGAGGGCGGTCACCGATGCGGTGTTGCACGGGAGCACGACCACCTCGGCGCCGCGATCGACGGCGCGACGGGCGGTGGTGACGACCCGGTCGATCACCCAGTCCGGAGACTTCGGGCCCCACGGGGCGCCGTCGGGATCCGTCGACAACATGAGGTCGAGATCGGGACGCAACCGTCGCAGCCACGCGGACGTCGGCAACAGCCCGAGACCCGAGTCGATGAGCGCAACGATCACCCTACGAATCTAGCGGGTCGCGCGCGGCCGGCCCGATTGCGGTCGTTCCGGCGCGCAGCCCACTCCCCTAGACCGCCGCTGCGAGCAGCTCGTCGATCGGGGCGCCCGCGGCGATCTTCGCGCGCGACTTCATGACCAGCGCGGGCAGGCCGCCGCCCACAGCGCCGACGAGCCTGCCGTCGCGCTCGTAGTACGCGAGGAACTTGCGGCCGTCGTCGCGCACGACGTGCACCGTGTCGTCGGCGGTGACCGCACCGAGGCCCTGGATCTTGATGTCGTACTGGTCGCTCCAGAAGTAGGGCACCTGCGCGGCGGCCCCGGCCTCGACGCCCATGATGGTCTTCGCCAGGACGGATGCCTGCTCGCCGGCGTTCGTCCAGTGCTCGATGCGCCTGCGCCCACCGGCCGGTACCTGCCAGGACGCGACGTCGCCGACCGCCCACACGTGCGGGGTGGAGGTGCGGCCCGTGCCGTCGCACACGACACCGTTCTCGACCTCGACACCCGATCCCTCGAGCCACTCGGTGGCCGGGATCGAACCGATGCCCAGCACCACGAGGTCGACGTCGATCTCGCTGCCGTCGCCGAGGACGGCGGAGGTGACACGCCCGTCGCCGCGGATCTCCGACAGACCGACTCCGGCACGCACGTCGACGCCCTCGGCGGTGTGCAGCCGCGTGACGAGAGCACCGACCTCGGCACCGAGCACCGACGCGAGCGGGGTGGGCTGCGGTTCGACCAGCACGACCTCCACCTCACGCGCCCGCAGGCTCGCCGCGACCTCGCACCCGATGAACCCGGCACCGACGACCAGCGCGCGGGCACCCGGAACGATCGCCTCGCGCAGGGCGCGGCTGTCCTCGAGCGACCGCAGGACGTGGACCCCCGCCAGATCGGGCAGACCGGGGATGCGGCGGGGCCGCAGCCCTGTGGCGACCACGAGTTCGTCGTAGCCGAGTTCGGTGCCGTCGGTGAGGGTGAGGGTGCGTGACGCGGTGTCGACCGAGCGAGCCGCGGCACCGAGCATCAGCTCGATGCGGTTCTCGCCGAAGAACTCGCTGGGACGGAGGGTCGTGTCGTCGCGGTCGCCGCGCAGGACCTCCTTCGACAGCGGCGGGCGGTCGTAGGGCAGGTGCGTCTCGTCGCCGACGAGCACGAGTTCGCCCTCGTATCCGGCCCGGCGCAGCTCTTCGGCGGTACGCACCGCCGCCAGGCCGGCGCCCACGACGACGACGCGCTCCGGCGTACTCTCGGTCTCCCGCTCGTTCGACACCCTCGGCCCATCCTTCGCTTCGTCTGTGACACGCATGCGCGTGCCGCGCGGTAGTGATGCATCCCACCCTGCGTCCCACGTTCTTACCAAACGGCGACGACGGGCGACAGACCTACGTCGGCCGTTAGAGTTCGAGGCACCGTGAGGACAATGGGATCCAGCACAGGATCGAGCACGGAACACGACCGGTACACCTACCTGGGAGCCCCTCATGACCAGCGACAGCGGCGCAGGTATCAGCCGCATACAGTTCGGCGCCGGAACCTCCTCCGGACCCGCCGATCCGCAGGGCCGCACGATCATCGCGGACGCGGTGGTGGCCAAGATCGCGGGGCTCGCGACCCGCGAGATCAGCGGCGTCATCGAGGTGGGCGCCGGCACCGCCCGCGTCGTGGGCGCACTGCGCGACCGCATCCCCGGTGCGCGCATCAACCACGGACAGGGTGTCGCCGTCGAGGTCGGTGAACGTCAGGCCGCGATCGACATCGGCATCGTCGCCGAATACGGCGTCGCGCTGCACGAACTCGCCGTCGCCATCCGGCACAACGTCATCGCTGCGGTCGAGCGCATGACGGGACTCGAGGTCACCGAGGTCAACATCACGGTCTTCGACGTCATGCTCCACGAAGAGGCCGCGGCCCTCACCGACGACGCCAAACCCCGCGTGCAGTGAACCCCGGATCCGCAGCGCAGGCGAACGCGGCCGACCTGGTCGCGGACGCCGCGCTGTCCGTTCCCGGCGTCGTGGGTCTGCACCGCGGCGCATTCGGGGAGGTCGCCACCTATCTGCCCGGCCGACGGGTCGAAGGTGTGCGGCTGACCGATCAGCTGTGCGCGGTGCACATCGTCGTGCGGATCCCCGCCGATCTCCCGGCCGTCGCCGACGCCGTCCGCGTCCGGGTGTCCCCGCTGGTGGACGTGCCCGTCCAGGTGACCATCGAAGACGTCCACGCCGGTGAACGAGAAGGAGCCCCATCGTGAACCACACACCCGTCAGCAACACCGTCGTCGGACTCCTCGCGGGGCTGCTCCTGGCCCTCGCCGGCATCATCGGCGGGTTCAGCGGTCTGCTGTTCGCCGTGCTGCTCGGCGCGCTCGGTGCCGCGATCGGCGCCCACCGCGACGGCCACCTCGACCTCGGCGCCCTGCTGAGGAGTCGGGGCCGTGGCTGATCCCACCGCGTCCGACGTCGGGACATCCGACGACACCGGGACCGGGGTCGTTCCCCCGGGCGAACGCGGCAACCTCGTCGTCAAGGACCGTGCGATCGAACGCATCGCCGCGGCCGCCGCGCTCGGCGTTCCCGGTGTGGTGCGGCACAGCGGAGGTGGCATCCTGCGTCTCACCGGCCGCGACCTGCCCCGGGCCGACGTCACCACCGGCGCGAAGGCCGTCGCGGTGAATCTCTACATCGCCGCCGAATGGCCGTACGACGCGGCGATGCTCACCCGCCGGGTCCACGACGCGGTCGAACGCCAGCTGCACGACCTGACGGGCATGCGCATCAGCGAACTCAACGTGCTCATCGTCGCGACCGCGCTCGTCGAGGACGGCGAGACCGACGAGGCGCAGCCACCCGTCGAGTACCTGGAATCCGACATCGTCGCGGCGCGGACCACTCCGCATCCCGACATCCCCACCGTCGCTCCCCTGCCGCCGCTGGCGCCGCCCGCGGCCGCACCCGCCGCCGCGATCGTGGCGATCGCGGCGCTCGCCCTGTCGTTCGTCGCCGCGCGGGAACTGCTCATCGTCAACGGGACGTACGGCGGTGCCCCGTGGCTGCGCAACTCCTTCGAGTGGTTCGGCCGCCTGCACTGGCACACCTGGCTCGCCCCCGTCGCGGGCGTCTGTCTCGTCCTCGGGATCGTCCTGATCGTCGTCGCCCTCAAACCCCGCCGCCGGACGCATGTGCCGCTGCAGGTCGCGGGGCCGGTGCCCACGGTGTGGATGCGGCGCACGGACGTCGCACGCATGTGCAGCGCCCACGCGTCCGCGCTCACCGGCGTGCGCACGGCCCGCACGGTCGTCGACCGTCGCCGTGCCGTGGTGCGCATCTCGATCGAGGACGAGACACCGGTCGACGAGATCACCGCGTCCGTGCGCGGCGCGGTCGCCCCGAACCTCGCGGCGCTCGCCGACCCCGTCGAACTCGTGGTGGAGGTGGCGCGGTGAAACTCCGTACCGTGCTGGCGAATCGGCTCGTCACCTTCCTGGCGGGCCTCGCCCTCGCCGGTGCCGGCGCGTTCGCCCTGGCGTGGGTGTGGCAGGTTCCCCTAGCCCGAGAGCAACTCTCGCGTCTCGACCGTCCCCGCGTGACCGACGTCCCGGACCAGTCGTGGTGGACACCGGCCCTGTGGTCGGTCTTCGCGGGCGGACTCGTGCTCGGCATCGCGTTGCTCGCCGTCAACCTGTCGCGCCGGCGCACGTCGACCGTGCAGCTCTACGACCAGGTCACCGACGCCACCCTCGGTGTCGAACTCGGTCCCGTCGCCGACGGTGTGGCAGCCGAACTCGCCGCCCTGCCGGGCGTGCGGGTCGTGCGCGGACGCGCGGTCGTCGAACGCCACCTGCCGACGCTCTCGGTGGTGGTGCACGCCGACCCGACCATCGACGTCACCGAGCTGACGGAAGCCGCGGAGGATGCCGCCCAGCGGGTCGCGCGGGCGCTCGGTGGGGCGCACGTGGCGACGCAGGTCCTGGTGCATCTCGACCCCGCCGTGGACGTCCACTGAGCCCACCCCGCCCAGGGGCGGCTCAGCTTCGGGCCGCGTCCACGAGGTCGTGCTCGACGCGGTAGTCCACGCGCATCCGGTCCATCGCGACGTCGCGCACCTTGTACGCCCGCTGTGTGGTGCGTTCGAGGTCCGGATAGCGGAGTTCCTGGACGCGGTTGACGAGCGCGAGCAGCGGCCCGACGCGTCCGAGGACGTGCTTGAGCGGGCTGTCGGGGATGTGCAGGGCGTCGGCGTCGGCGTCACCGATGAACACCCGCTGCAGCGAGTGCATCACCGTGCGGGCGACCGTCGTCCGGATCGGTGCGGTGCCCGGCAGCAGGTTCGCCAGCTCCGGGACGAGATACTGCTCGGTCAGCGCGGTGACGAACTCCCGGTCCTCGTCGCTCGGGCCGGGCGAGGTGAGCCGGTACAGGTCCTCGACCGCGATGTGGTCGCGTTCGGTGCGCAGGCCCAGTTCCTCGCCCATCCCGATCACGTGCCCGACATATCGCCACAGGTGGTAGATGTCGTCGAGTTCGCGATCGGTGAAGCGCACCCCGAGGATCTGCATCGCCTCGACCGCGATGTGCCCGAACTCGGCCATCGTCAGCGCCATGTACGACTGCGGGATCGGCACTCCCCAGGCGTCCTCGTCCCACACCCCGCTCGCGAGGATGCCCTTGCGCACGTGGGCGTGGATCAGGCGCACCCGCACCGTGAACGCGAATCCGCCTCCGTCGCGGCGCATTCCGCCGCGCGTGAGGACGTGCCGTAACCACTCCCCGACCTCGACCGACCGCACGGCCGGCTGACTCACGTAGCGGCCCGTCAGCGCGAGAGGCTTTCCGGCGATGAAGTTTCCGGCACCGCGCAGCAGCGAGGCGGCACCGAGCACCATGCCGAGGATCGGCGTGTGCCGCACGAGCGCGTCGGCGGCGTTGTCGATGCGGTCGTGGTCGACCCAGGCGGGTTCGTCGTCGAGGAAGGCGAACAGCTCTCGCAGGGAGTCGGGTGCCCCGGGGACCGCGTCGACACCGTCGGCGAGTGCGACGCGCACGGCGTCGGTCGCGGAGTTCGGACCGAAGTCGTCGTTCACCACGGCGTCGGCCGGCGGGTCGGCCTGCCACATGCCGTCGAGCCAGCGCTCGCCGAGATCTGCGTATCGGCGCACCACAAGGTCGGCGTTGACGAGATCACGTGGGATACGTCGCTCCATACATCCATGGAAACACGAGGAATCCTCACTTACTATTCACTTTTCATGAGCTCCCCGCGCGGCAACAGAACCGCAGGCAGAACCCCTCGGAAACGTCCTGTGCAGCAGCGGAGTCACGACACTCGCAAGTTGCTTCTCACCTCTGCGTACGAGTTGCTCGAGCGTAGCCCCACCGCGCGGATCAGCACCACGGCACTCGCCGAGCACGCCCACGTGAGCATCGGGACGGTCTACCGGTACTTCCCCGACGTCGACGCCGTGCTCGACGAACTCCGCATGACCGCCGTCCACGCGATCACCACCTCGCTGTCCACCGCCATCGGGCGGGCGATGGACCAGGAGCCGGAGGAGGCCATGGTGACGGTGGTGGAGAGCCTCACCGCCGCCTTCGAGAAACACGCCGCGGTGCTCCGGGTGTCGTACACCTCCGAGGAGATCGAGTTCGGGCTCGCGTGGGCCGAGGTCGAAGGTCCGCTGCGGCCGCTCGGACGCATCATCCCGGCGCGGCTGCGACCCGATCTCGACGACGCAGCGCTCGACGATCTCGTGTTCATCGTGATGGGAGCGACGGCGAGCCTGTGCTCGCGGATCGCCCTCCTGCGGCCCCGGAGATCCGATCGGACCCGGATGATCGCGGTGACGGCGCGGATGCTCCTCGCCGCGATCGAGAGCGCCTGATACACGACGCTGGATTCGCTTCGGGCCGAAAACAGACCCGACGTCCTGCCGAACGGCACATACTGATCACTGTCGTTCTCACACCGTCGTCTCGACCGGGGAGAGTGCCGTGCGTCGACTACCGATCGTGTTGTCCGCCGTGATCCTCACCGTCGTGGCCGCCTGCGGCAACGACACCTCGGGCGAATCACCGCCCGCCGCAACGTCCGAAGCAACAGCGACCGATGCGACCGCTACCGGCGCGGCGCCCGCCGACGAATTCCAGGACGTGCTCGACCGCGTCCGCGAGGACGTCGGATTCCCGGGAGTCGTTGCGCGCGTGGTCACCCCGGAATACGAGTGGACCGGTTCGTCCGGAACGATCGGTGCGGATCGATCGGAGGAACCCGGCCCGGACGACCACACCCGCATCGGCAGCATCACGAAGACGATGACGATCACCGCTCTACTGCAACTGGCGGAGGACGACCGCCTGTCGCTGGAGGATCCGATCGGCCGCTATGTGCCGGGCCTGCCGAACGGCGACGTCGCCACCCTGGGTCAGCTGGCCTCGATGGTGAGCGGTATCTCCAGCTACACCTTCGACGAGGAATTCCAGCAGCAACTCTTCGACGATCCGGAGGCACCGTGGACCCCGGACGAACTCCTCGACTACGTGCGCGGTGACGCACCGAACTTCGCTCCCGGGGAGCGGTTCGAGTACTCCAACACCAACACGATCGCGCTCGGGCTGGTCGTCGAGCAGGTCTCCGGGCAGAGCCTGCACGAGTACTTCCGGGCGAACGTCTTCGAACCCCTGGGCATGGCCGACACCGTCATGCCCACCGACGCGGCCATCGCGTCACCGCACCTGTACGGGATCACCGAACAGGGACAGCCGGACGGGCAGACGGCCGATGCGACCGGATGGAACCCGTCGTGGGGATGGTCGGCCGGCGCGGTGATCTCCACCGTCGACGATCTCGAGCTGTGGGGCACGGCCCTCGGGACGGGCAAGGGCATCCTCTCCCCCGAGATGCAGCAGCTCCGTCTCGATTCGTTCCTGTTCGACGTCCCCGGTGCGACCGACACCCGCGCCTACGGCCTCGGGCTCGGCATCGAGAACGGCTGGCTCGGCCACACGGGCGAGCTCCCCGGTTTCAACACCTACGTGGGATATCTGCCCGAACGCCGGGCCGTGGTCGTCGCCGCCGTGAACAGCGACATCCCGACGGCCGACGGGGAGGAACCGGTGACCCCCGTGGCGAACCAGCTGAAGGAGATCGTCGGCTGATCGCCGGTGATCCCGAAACGCCGAACGGCGCCCACCCCGGAGGGTGGACGCCGTTCGAGCGTCAGTGAGGACTAGCTCACTTGATGATCCCGTAGGCGGTGCCTACTTGATGATCTTCGTGACGCGACCGGCGCCGACGGTGCGGCCACCCTCGCGGATCGCGAAGCGGAGGCCCTCGTCCATGGCGACCGGCTGGATCAGCTTGACGGACATCTCGGTGTTGTCACCGGGCATGACCATCTCGGTGCCCTCGGGGAGGGTCACAACGCCCGTCACGTCCGTGGTACGGAAGTAGAACTGCGGGCGGTAGTTGTTGAAGAACGGCGTGTGGCGGCCGCCCTCCTCCTTGTTGAGGATGTAGGCCTGGCCCTCGAACTCCGTGTGGGGAGTCGTGGTGCCCGGCTTGACGACGACCTGGCCACGCTCGACGTCCTCGCGCTTGATGCCGCGGACGAGGAGACCGACGTTGTCGCCGGCCTGGCCCTGGTCGAGCAGCTTGCGGAACATCTCGATGCCGGTGACCGTGGTCTTGGTCGACTCGGGGCGGATGCCGACGATCTCGACCTCTTCGTTGACGTTGATCACGCCACGCTCGATACGGCCGGTGACGACGGTGCCACGACCCGTGATGGTGAAGACGTCCTCGACGGGCATGAGGAACGGCTTGTCGGTCTCACGGACCGGGTCCGGGATGGAGTCGTCGACGGCCTGCATGAGGTCGACGATCGACTGGACCCACTTCTCGTCACCCTCGAGAGCCTTGAGAGCGGAGATCGGGACGACCGGAGCGTTCTCGTCGAACTCCTGCGAAGCGAGGAGCTCGCGCACCTCCATCTCGACGAGCTCGAGGATTTCCTCGTCGTCGACCATGTCGGCCTTGTTCAGGGCGACGAGGATGTAGGGAACGCCGACCTGGCGGGCGAGCAGCACGTGCTCACGCGTCTGGGGCATCGGGCCGTCGGTGGCGGCCACGACCAGGATCGCGCCGTCCATCTGGGCGGCACCGGTGATCATGTTCTTGATGTAGTCCGCGTGACCCGGGGCGTCGACGTGCGCGTAGTGGCGCTTGTCGGTCTGGTACTCGACGTGGGAGATGTTGATCGTGATACCACGAGCCTTCTCCTCAGGTGCCTTGTCGATCTGATCGAAAGCGAAGCTCTCGTTCAGGTCGGGGAACTTGTCGGCAAGCACCTTGGTGATCGCAGCCGTGGTGGTGGTCTTGCCGTGGTCGACGTGACCGATGGTGCCGATGTTCACGTGCGGCTTGGTCCGCTCGAACTTCGCCTTCGCCACTGGATGTCCTCCTGGACTGTTGTTGCTTGCTGTATGCAGCAGTGCGGTTTGTATTACTTGGTCGTGCAGGTGACCGAGGGATAACCCGGAGGCTACTCGCCGGTCGCCTTGGCGATGATTTCCTTCGCGACGTTCGAGGGAACCTCTGCGTAGGAATCGAACACCATGGAGAAGTTCGCACGACCCTGGGTCTTCGACCGCAGATCGCCGATGTAACCGAACATCTCCGAGAGCGGAACCAGCGCCTTCACGACACGGGCACCACTGCGTTCCTCCATGGCCTGGATCTGGCCACGGCGGGAGTTCAGGTCGCCGATCACTTCACCCATGTAGTCCTCGGGCGTGGTGACCTCGACCGCCATGAGGGGCTCGAGGATCACCGGGGCGGCCTTGCGGGCCGCTTCCTTCAGTGCCTGCGAGCCGGCGATCTTGAACGCCATTTCGGACGAGTCGACGTCGTGGTACGCACCGTCGATGAGGGTGACCTTCAGGTTCACCAGCGGGTAGCCGGCGAGCACGCCGTACTGCATGGCGTCCTGAGCACCCGCGTCGACCGACGGGATGTACTCGCGCGGGATGCGACCGCCGGTGACCTTGTTCTCGAACTCGTAGGTCGCGCCGTCCTCGCCGACGAACGGCGAGAGGCCGATGATGACCTTTGCGAACTGGCCCGAGCCACCGGTCTGCTTCTTGTGCGTGAACTCGAGCTTCTCGACCGGCTTGGTGATCGTCTCGCGGTACGCGACCTGCGGCTTGCCGACGTTGGCCTCGACCTTGAACTCGCGCTTCATGCGGTCGACGAGGATGTCGAGGTGGAGCTCGCCCATACCGCCGATGACGGTCTGGCCGGTCTCGTCGTCGAGCTCGACCGAGAAGGTCGGGTCCTCTTCGGCGAGCTTCTGGATGGCCGTCGACAGCTTCTCCTGGTCGGCCTTCGACTTCGGCTCGATGGAAACCTGGATGACCGGGTCCGGGAAGGTCATCGACTCGAGGACGATCGGGGCGTCCTGCGCGCACAGGGTGTCGCCGGTCGTGGTGTCCTTCAGGCCGATCATCGCGTAGATGTGGCCCGCGACTGCCTCGTCGACCGGGTTCTCCTTGTTGGCGTGCATCTGGAACAGCTTGCCGACGCGCTCCTTCTTGCCCTTGGTCGAGTTGAGCACCTGGGTGCCCGAGTCGATCCGGCCGGAGTACACGCGGACGAAGGTCAGCTTGCCGAAGAAGGGGTGCGCAGCGATCTTGAAGGCGAGAGCCGAGAAGGGCTCCTCCTTCGAAGGCTTACGACGCAGTTCCTCTTCTTCGTTACCGACCTGGTGGCCGATGACGTCGCCGATGTCGAGCGGGTTCGGCAGGTAGTCGATGACCGCGTCGAGCATGGGCTGGATGCCCTTGTTCTTGAAGGCGGAGCCGCACAGCACCGGGTAGAGCTCGGAGTTGACGGTCATCTTGCGGATGGCCGCCTTGATCTCGGCGACGGTGAGTTCCTCGCCGCCGAAGTACTTCTCCATGAGCTCTTCGTCGGACTCGGCGACCGTCTCGAGCAGCTTCTCGCGGTACTCGGCAGCCTTGTCGGCGAGGTCGGCCGGGATCTCCTCGACCGTGGCCTCGGTGCCGATGTCGGTGGTGCCACGCCAGGTGAGCGCCTTCATCTCGACGAGGTCGACGACGCCGTCGAAGGCATCCTCGGCACCGATGGGGAGCTGGAGGACCAGCGGCTTCGCGCCCAGGCGATCGATGATCGTCTGCACGGTGAAGTAGAAGTCCGCGCCCATCTTGTCCATCTTGTTGACGAAGCAGATGCGCGGAACGTCGTACTTGGCAGCCTGGCGCCAGACCTGCTCGGACTGGGGCTCGACGCCCTCCTTGCCGTCGAACACGGCGACTGCGCCGTCGAGGACGCGCAGCGACCGCTCGACCTCGACCGTGAAGTCGACGTGGCCGGGGGTGTCGATGATGTTGATCTGGTTCTTGTTCCAGAAACAGGTCACAGCAGCGGAGGTGATGGTGATACCACGCTCCTTCTCCTGCTCCATCCAGTCGGTGGTCGAGGCACCGTCGTGCGTCTCACCGATCTTGTAGTTGACACCGGTGTAGAAGAGGATGCGCTCGGTGGTGGTGGTCTTGCCGGCATCGATGTGCGCCATGATGCCGATGTTGCGGACCTTGTTCAGGTCGGTCAGCACTTCCTGTGCCACAGGTAACCCCGCTCGTAGCTCGTGTCGGTCCTTGGGTGCGGACCACATGTTCTTGTGTTGTCAGCCGGCCTTTACGGGACCGACACAGTTGTGCGAGCAGCCGACCGGGAGGTCCGTGATGACGGCATCTCCCGGTCGGCGACGACTCACCAGCGGTAGTGCGCGAACGCCTTGTTGGCTTCAGCCATCTTGTGCGTGTCCTCGCGGCGCTTCACGGAGGCGCCGAGGCCGTTGCTCGCGTCGAGGAGCTCGTTGGCGAGCCGCTCGACCATGGTCTTCTCGCGACGCTGACGCGAGAACGTCACCAGCCAGCGCAGCGCGAGCGTGGTGGAACGACCGGGGCGAACCTCGACCGGCACCTGGTAGGTGGCACCACCGACGCGACGGCTGCGGACCTCGAGGGCGGGCTTGACGTTGTCGAGCGCGCGCTTGAGGGTGACGACCGGATCGGTACCGGTCTTCTCGCGAGCCTGCTCGAGCGCCTGGTAGACGATGCGCTCGGCGGTGGACTTCTTGCCGTCCAGCAGGATCTTGTTGACCAGCTGGGTGACCAGCGGCGAACCGTAGACCGGATCGGCGATCAGCGGGCGCTTGGGAGCGGGACCCTTACGTGGCATCAGCCCTTCTCCTTCTTCGCTCCGTAGCGGCTGCGGGCCTGCTTGCGGTTCTTGACACCCTGGGTGTCGAGCGAGCCGCGGATGATCTTGTAGCGCACACCCGGGAGGTCCTTCACACGACCGCCACGCACGAGCACCATCGAGTGCTCCTGGAGGTTGTGGCCCTCACCGGGGATGTAGGCGGTGACCTCGACCTGGGAGGTCAGGCGCACACGGGCGACCTTACGGAGAGCCGAGTTCGGCTTCTTCGGGGTGGTGGTGTACACGCGAGTGCACACACCGCGACGCTGGGGGCTGCCCTTGAGCGCCGCGCTCTTGACCTTGGCGGCCTTGTCGCGGCGGCCCTTGCGGACCAGCTGATTGATGGTTGGCATTAACCGGCTTTCTTCGTTGTCTGAAGCTGCTCACTTCGAGCAACCTCGGCTGTTCTGAAATTAGGGATCCATCGGTTGGGGCAAGAAAGCTGCTGCCCCGCACTCGCCCCTCGTGTGCACACGAGGTCGGGTGTGTCGCGTACCCCCACACAGGCAGCCGGGGGCTCGCTCCTGCAGATATCCACAGACCGCGCGCACGGCACTACCTCGCATAGGCACACAGACCGGCCCGGGCATGCCGGACACGACCCACAACGATACCCGGCGTGCGCGCATGAGGTCAAAGTGAGGAGCGCGCACCCTCCCGAGGATCCGCACACACCGTCAACTGCTGAGGTTCAGTGTGAGCCGGGCCAACGTAGCAGCAGCTTCACACGGGTCCGCTCCCCCGGAGGTGTACTGCACCCACCAGCCGAAGATGCCGGTCGTCGACGCCCCGGAACTGACCCCGCACGACAGCAGATCGCCGGGTCGGCGCATCTGCAGTGCCCGCCGGCCCTCGATGGTCGTGTTCTCGATCTCGTAACCGAGTCCCTCGGCGGCGGCGCGTTCGTGGTCGAGGGAACCGGTCTCGAACCAGTTGAAGGTGACCTTCACTACTCCCGTGGGTCCCTCACCGTCCCAGCGGCAGATCGCACCGAAGAACCCGCGGTAGACGTAGTCCGCGCCCACGGCCTCGGCGATCTTCTCGTCGGCGACCGCATCGCACTCGGTGAGCAGCCGGGTGAACTCGGCGCCCGTGCCGCCGCCGATCCCCTCCGGGACGGCCCGCCCCTCGATGGTGCGGGTACATCCGGTGAGCAGAGCACCCGTCGTGAGGACGGTCGCGAGTGCGGCGCCCCAGCGGCGGGCGTTCACTTCTGCACTCTTTCCACACTCGTGGTGGCCAGGCCGCGAGCGACGACGCAGGCGTCGGCGACGGGCGTGAGGTTCGAGTACGAGACCGACCAGTGGACGAAGTCGCCGCCGAACTCCACGCCGATCTCGCACAGCGTCGTCTGCCCCAGCTCGTTCTGGTAGGACCCCATGAAGCCGGACCGTCCCCCGATCTCGACGTCGGCGGCGGGCCGGCCGATGAGATCGGAGCCGGCGCGTTCGCGGCCGATGGGACTTCCCCGGTACCAGGAGAAGCTCACGCTGGGGCCGCCGACGTAGATCTCCCACTCGCAGCCCACCGAGTTGCGCGTCACCGTCGTGAAACTTCCGAGACCGAAGGCCGCCGCCACCTCGTCGTCGGACATCGCGCCGCACTCGTCGAACAACGGGCCGGGGTCGGTGACGGACGCGGTGGGCGAGGTCTCTGCCTGTCCGGCGTCGTCGGAGTTCCCGCACGCCGCCGCACCGAGACCCATGAGGCCGACCGTGGCCACGGCAGCCGCCGTCCTTCCGATGCGCGGGAGAGGCATGGCGGGAAGACTACCGAGCCGGGCCCGCCTGTGTGCGACGACTCGAGGACTCCCGGAGCACCTCGTCGAGCTGCGCGGCCCAGTGGCGGACGATCTCCCGCCGGCGGGCCGAGTCGTCGGTCAGCACGTCGGCCAGGCCGAGGCCGCGCGCGAGATCCAGAGTCGCCTGCACCGTCCGGTGCACGACCGGATCGGTGTCGTCGGCGCCGAGCTGCTCGACGGCGACCGCGTGCGAGACACGCCCGAACTTCTCCTCGAGCGGCAGGAGCATCTCGCGCAGGGCCGGATCGGCCGCCGCGGCCGTCCACACCTGCAGGGCGGCCTTGAACATGTTGCCGGTGCACTGGTCGACGATCCGCTCGACCACCGCCTCCGTGCGGCCGACGCCCTCGGGCACGTCGAACGGCTCGGTGCGGACCCGTTCGATGCGACTGTCGAACATGAACTCGAGCGATGCGGTGATGAGATCCTCCCGGGTCGGGAAGTGATGCTGGGTGGCCCCGCGCGACACTCCTGCCCGCTCGGCGACCACGCTCACCGTGGTTGCGGCCCAACCGGATTCGGCGAGGCAGTCGATCGTCGCCTCGAGCAGTCGCCGCCGCGTGGCGCGGCTGCGGTCCTGCTTCGGTTCTCGCGCCATCGGGCCTCCTGCTCCTGCTGTTTCGTCACGACCACCCGGTCACGACCGTTCCGTCACGACTGATCTTCCGCCGAACGGGTATTCGTGCGACCCCGAGACCGTACGCAAAGCTCATCATCCGTACACTCGTATAACAGGTCGGGGCGAAAGGGGAGCACCACGTGGCGACCATCGTCAGGCGCGAGGACTACTTCGACGCCGCGCTGGCCATCCTGGCCACCAACGACCATGCCGGGCTCAAGCAGGCACGGTTGTGCAGTCACCTCGAGGTGACGACCGGCTCGTTCTACAACTATTTCGAGAGCTGGGCGCAGTTCAAGACCGAATTCCTCCAGCACTGGCTCGAGAGCCAGACGCTGCAGCTCGCCGCCGCGGCGCGCCTCGAGGGTTCGATGACCCGACGGCTCCGGTTGCTCGTCGAATTCGCGTGCAGTCTCCCCCACTCCGCCGAATCCGCCATCCGTGGTTGGTCGCACAGCGACTCCGGGGTCCACGAGGTGCAGAGCAAGGTCGACGACCTGCGTTACGCGGTGGTGGCCGAAGCGGTGGCCCAGTATCTCGGTTCGAGGGAACAGGCCGAGCGGTTCGCAAGGCTGGCCCTGTACACGCTCGTGGGCTACCAGCAGACCGTGCCGCTGCAGGACGTGAACTCGTTGCGGTGGTCCCTCGCCTATCTGCTGGGGACGCTGCTCCCGGCGGAGGAGGCGGCCAGTATCTTCCCGCCGGATTCCTTCCCGCCGAACCTCGGTACCTCCGGGTCCGAGGTGTCGAATCCCGACACCTCGAACCCGGAAGCATCGAACACCGAAGCGTCGAACACCGAAGCGTCGGCCTAGTACGACTTCGGCAGGCCCAGCGAGTGCTGGGCCACGAAGTTGAGGATCATCTCCCGGCTGACCGGCGCCACGCGTGCGATGCGCGCGGCGCCGAGCATCGCCGCGAGGCCGTACTCCCGGGTGAGGCCGGCCCCGCCGTGGGTCTGGATCGCCTGGTCCAGCGAGGCGATCGCGGCCTCACCCGCGGCGTACTTGGCCATGTTCGCGGCCTCGGCGGCCCCGAAGTCGTCGCCGCTGTCGTAGAGGACGGCGGCCTTCTGCATCATGAGCTTGGCGAGTTCGAGCTCGATCTTGCGCTGCGCCAGCGGGTGCGCAATGCCCTGATGCGCGCCGATGGGCTGCTTCCAGACGGTGCGCTCGTTGGCGTAGCGCACCGCGGCGTCGAGGGCGTACCGGCCCATCCCCACTGCCATCGCCGCGCCCATGATCCGTTCGGGGTTCAGTCCGGCGAACAGCTGCATCAGCGCGGCCTCCGGTTCACCGACCAGTGCGTCGGCGGGAAGCCGGACGTCGTCGAAGAACAGGGAGAACTGGTAGTCCGGCTCGAGGATGTCCATCTCCATGGGCGTCTTCGTAAAGCCCGGAGCGTCGGTCGGCACGATGAACAGGGCCGGACGGAGCTTGCCGGTCTTCGCGTCCTCGGTGCGGGAGACGACGAGCACGGCGTCGGCCTGGTCGACACCGGAGATGTACACCTTGCTGCCGGAGAGGATCCAGTCGTCACCGTCGCGGCGGGCGATGGTGGTGATGTTGTGCGAGTTGGATCCGGCGTCGGCCTCGGTGATGCCGAAGGCCATGATGCGGGAGCCGTCGGCGAGCCCGGGCAGCCATTCCTGCTTCTGCGCGTCGGTGCCGTACTTGGAGATGATCGTGCCGCAGATGGCCGGCGAGACCACGACGAGCAGCAACCCTGCGCCCTTGGCGGAGAGCTCCTCCTGCACCAGCGCGAGTTCGTAGATGCCGGCGCCGCCGCCGCCGTATTGCTCCGGGAGGTTCACGCCGAGGAAGCCGAGCTTGGCCGCCTCCGCCCACAATTCGGTGAGCGGCTCGTGCGCGCGTGACTTGGGAAGCACGTAGTCGACGTAGTTGTAGCGCTCGGCCAGAGCCGCGACCGCAGCGCGCAGTTCCTTCTGTTCTTCGGTCTCGATGATGCTCACGGGGATGCCTTCCGGGTTCGGGTGAGAGGACGCGCGGCCGTGGACGGTCGCGTGAAGGATCAGGTGTGTCAGGCGCCGTAACCCAGCCGCTTGGCGGCGAGTTCGGTGAGGATCTCGGTGGTGCCACCGCCGATACCGAGGATGCGCATGTCGCGGTACTGCCGTTCGACCTCGGATTCGGCCATGTACCCGAGTCCGCCGAACAATTGGACCGCCTGGTTGGCGACCCACTCGCCGGCCTCGACCGCGGTGTTCTTCGCGAAACACACCTCGGCGATCAGGTCGGTCTCCCCCGCCACGGCGCGTTCGGTGACGTGCCGGGTGTAGACGCGCGCGACGTCGATGCGACGCGCCATCTCGGACAGCGTGCGCTGCACGGCCTGGCGGGTGATCAGTGGCCGGCCGAAGGTCTCGCGATCGCGGCACCACGCGACGGTCAGGTCCAGGCACCGCTGCGCACCCGAATAGGCCTGGGCGGCGAGGGCGATCCGCTCGGAGACGAAACCCTGTGCGATCTGCCAGAATCCGGTGTTCTCCGCGCCGACGAGGTTGGTGACCGGCACGCGGACGTCGGCGAAGGACAACTCGGCGGTGTCCGACGCGCGCCAGCCCATCTTGTCGAGTTTGCGGGAGACGGTGAAACCCGGTGTGCCCTTCTCGATCACGAGCAGCGAGACTCCTCCGGCGCCGGGACCTCCGGTGCGGACGGCGGTGACCACGAAGTCGGCGCGGCATCCCGAGGTGATGTAGGTCTTCGCGCCGTTGACGACGTAGTGGTCGCCGTCGCGCACCGCGGTGGTGGTCAGATGGCCGACGTCCGATCCGCCGCCCGGTTCGGTGATCGCGAGGGATCCGACGAGTTCGCCTGCGAGAGTGGGCCGTACCCACTTGTCGATCTGATCGGGATCGCCGGCCGCGATGAGGTGCGGCAGTGCGATGCCGCACGTGAACAGTGATGCGAACGCGCCGCCCGAGGCACCTGCCTCATGGAACGCTTCGCACACGGTGAGCGTGTCGGCACCGTCGCCACCGGAACCGCCGACCTCCTCGGGGAATCCCGCGCCGAGCAGGCCGACCTTCGCGGCCTCGACGTGCAGTTCGCGGGGCAGTTCGCCGGCGCGCTCCCAGTCGTCGAGGTGGGGCAGGATCTCGCGCTTCACGAAACCGGTGACGGTCTCGCGGAGGGCGAGACGCTCGGGGGTGGTCCACATGCTCACGATGTCTCCGATGGTGTTTCGGCCGAGGATGTTCCGGTCGAAGCTGTCGACCGGGGGTGTCTCGACTGGGGTGCGGGTGTCTTCAGGAGGCGGACGAGCCGGCTTCACGTCCGGCGCCGGGGGCACCGGCGAAAGCCTGGGCGAGGCCGAGCCATTCCTCCACGTCCGGGCCGTCGGTGACGAGGGCGGTGTCGTCGCGGTGGATGCGCTGGGTGACGAGCAGGCAGAAGTCGAGAGCCGGGCCGGTGACCGACTGCGCCGCGTCCTCCGGACCCCATTCCCAGCTGTCACCGTCGGGGGCGGTGAGCACCACGCGGAACGGTTCGGCCGGTGGCTTCCGGTCGCGGATGACGTACGCGAAGTCGCGCGTCCGCACCCCCAGGTGCGCGATGTTCTTCAGGCGCGCGGTGGGTGTGCGGGTGACGCCGAGGGCGTCGGCGACGTCTCCCCGGTGCGCCCAGGTCTCCATCAGCCGCGCGGTCGCCATCGAGGCCGGCGACATCGGCGGTCCGAACCACAGGATCTTCGTACCGCGCGGGACCTCGGCGAGCGCGTCGGCGAGTTCGCGGCGGGTGTCGCGCCAGTCGGCGAGCAACTCCGCGGGCGGCCGGCCCGCCTGTTCCGCGGCACCGACGTCGACGAATCCCAGCGGGTCGCCGAACGCCGCTTCGACCATCTTCACGAAGGCGTCCGGGTCGCGGACGGCGGTGAGCGCCGCCCGGTCGGTCCACAACAGGTGGCCGATCTGGTGGGCGATGGTCCAACCCTCCGCCGGAGTGGGCAGCGCCCAGCTCTCGTCGGGCAGGTTCGCGACGAGAGCGTCGAGATCGTCGCCCTCCGCGCGGAGATCGTCGAGCACGGTGTGCAGATCGGACATGCGGCAAGCGTCACACGTCACAGCTCTAAAATCAAGCACGCGTGATTGTTTTTTGCGGCAGACGTCGTCCGGGCCTGTCGGACAGACTGACGGGATGGCCGACGACTCCCGCACGCACACCGTCGGGCCTGTCGTCGCGGTCCTCACCGCGGTGTTGTCGATGCAGTTCGGGGCGGCCTTCGCCGCGACCCTGTTCGACCGGGCGGGCGCCCTCGGCACGGTGACCCTGCGCCTGCTGTTCGCGGCCGTGATCCTCTGCGCGTTCACCCGGCCCCGGCCGCGGACGTGGACACCGGAACAGTGGCGGGCGGTGGTGACACTGGGCGCAAGTCTCGCGCTGATGAACACGGCCTTCTACGGGGCGCTGACGCGGCTGCCCCTCGCCGCAACCGTCACCATCGAGTTCCTCGGCCCACTCGGACTGGCCGCGATCCTGTCCCGACGCCTCCGCGACGCCCTGTGGGTGGTGCTCGCGTTGGCCGGAGTGGTCCTGCTCGGCGTGGGTGACGGTGCCGGGCTGTCCACCGGTCTCGATCCGCTCGGGGTCGCCTTCGCGCTGGTCGCCGCATCGGGATGGGCCTGGTACATCATCGCCGGCTCACGTGTGGCGACGACCCTGCCCGGATCGGCCGGACTGGCGGGAGCGACGACGATCGCGGCCGTCGTCGTCCTGCCGTTCGGCGCGGCGACGGCCGGCACCGAGCTCCTCCGGCCCGACCTCGCGCTCGCAGGACTCGCCGTGGCGCTGCTGTCGTCGGCGATCCCGTACACCCTCGAGATCCGTGCCCTGCGCGACCTGCCGAAGAGGGTGTTCGCGATCCTCATCGCGCTCGAGCCCGCCGCCGCAGCGCTCGCCGGCGCTCTGGTGCTGGGGCAGGTCGTCGAACCTCTCGCTCTCGTAGGCATCGCACTCGTCGTGATCGCGGGGGCCGGCGCGTTGCAGCACTCGCGCGCGTGACCCGGTACCGGGTGCAGGCCCGGTCAGCGGGTACGGGTGATCAGTCGGACCAACTCCCCCGCCGGGCCGGACAACACCCGCGGCGGCCTCCAGACCGCACGGAGCACGCGCTGCAGGTCGAGTCCGTCGACCGCGACCGCGACCAGGCGACCGGAGTCCAGATACTCCTCCACCGCGAGGGTGCTCAGCACCGCCGGGCCCGTACCCCCGAGCACGCTCGTGCGGACCGCTGCTCCGCTCCCGAGTTCGAGCAGCGGTGCGGCCCGGTCGTACTCCTGCAACGCGAGGTCGAGGGTGCGGCGGGTGCCGGAGCCCTCCTCGCGGACGACCAGTGGTGTCGCCGCGAGTTCGGCCACGGTGAGCGGCCGACGCCGCCGCGCCCAGGGATGCTGCGGCGGGACGACCACGACGAGGCGATCGCGTGCCACCGCGACACTGTGCAGTCCCTCCGGCACCGTCGGTCCTTCGACGAACCCGACGTCGCATCCGCCCTCGGCGACGACGTCGCACACCCGCATCGAGTTGTGGACCTGCAACTGGATCTGGACGTCGTCGCGGAGGGTGCGGAAGGCGCCGAGCCACCGCGGGATGAGGTGTTCGGCGACCGTCATCGACGCCGCGACCACCAGTTCGGGTTGCTGCTCGACGCGCAGTGCGGCGGCGGCGTCGAGGAGGCGTTCCGCGTCGGCCAGGACCTCCCGAGCCCAGTGCGCGACCACTGTGCCCTCCGGGGTGAGCACCGAACCCGTCCGGCCCCGCCGCACGAGGACCGCGCCGAGTTGCCGTTCGAGCCGGCGCAGCATGCGGGTCGCGTTGGGCTGGGCGAGACCGGCCGCGCGGGCCGCGGCGCCGAGCCCGCCCCGGTCGTCGACCCCGACGAGCAGTTCCAGAGCAACGAGATCCGGCCAGCTGGTCATGCACGAACGATATGCCGGACCCTCTGCTCATATCCATTCGATATGAGCTCATGTCCGATCGACGGCTGGTGCGGACACCGCTGCAACGGAAGAGTCGAGGCATGCTCACCGTCCACGCGCCCGTGTCCCGGCCCACCGTCGTCCCGGGTCTCCTGGTGGCCGCGGCGGGCGCGGTCGTCGCACTGGGAGCCGCGCACCTGATCCCCGGGGCGAGCCCGTTGCTCGTCGCGATCGTCCTGGGTGTGGTCGTGGCGAACGTCGGTCTGCCCGCACCGGTGGTCGAGGTTCTGGAGCCGGGTCTGGGTACGGCATCGAAGCGGTTGCTCCGAGTGGGCGTCGCGCTGCTCGGCGTGCAGCTCGCGGTCTCCGATCTCGTCGACCTCGGGTGGGGCACAGCGCTCGTCGCGGCGACCGTCGTCGTCGCGGGCATCGGCGGCTCACTCGCCTTCGGCCGGTGGCTCGGGGTGGGCTGGACCCAGCGCCTGCTCATCGCGTGCGGCTTCTCGATCTGTGGAGCCGCGGCCGCGGCGGCGGTCGACGGTGTGATCGATTCGCGCAAACGCGAACTCGTCACCACCGTCGCATTGGTGGTCGTCTTCGGCACCGCGATGATCCCGCTCGTTCCGCTCGCCGCCGGGATGCTCGGGCTGACCCCCGGGACCGCCGGTCTGTGGGCGGGTGCGGCGATCCACGAGGTCGCCCAGGTCGTCGCGACCGGCACCGCTCTCGAGGCCACCGCCGGTGGGGTGCTCGCCGCGGCCGTGACGGTCAAGCTCGCGCGGGTGGCACTGCTGGCTCCGGTCGTGGCGATCGTCGGGGTCGTCGCCCGGCGGCGCGGTGAGGGCCGCCGCGACGAGCGCACTCCCCCGATCGTGCCGGTCTTCCTGCTGGGCTTCCTCGCGTGTGTCGCGCTGCGCTCGACCGGACTGCTCGATCCGATCGTGGTGGAGGCTGCGGGCACGGTGCAGAGGGCACTGCTGACGGTCGCGATGTTCGCCCTGGGCGCGGGGGTGCGCCGGGAGGTGCTTCGCGGGGTCGGATGGCGCCCGATCGCACTCGCGGCAGCGGCGACTGTTTGGGTCGCCGCGATAGCGCTGATCGGTGTGTCGTCGATCAGCGGGCAGTGAGGATCAGCGAGCGGTGACGATCAGTGGTCCGTGACAATCAGTGGGCCGTGACGATCAGTACGGCCGACGAGATCGCGAGCACCACGACCGTGGCGGTGACCGCGACGTTCCGCCACCAGAAATAGGGCGCGCGCCCCGCCACCAATCCGCGCACACGCGCGCGGTGACCGATCCGGGAGGCGAGCAGCACCGCGAGCACGGGCACGAGGCAGACCAGGCCGATCGTCGCGACCACCGCACCCGGGCCGGGCACGAACCGCATGAATCCGAGCACCACCGCCCCGAGCACCGACGCGGTGCGCAGCCACGCCAGACTGGTCCGTTCGGGCTGCAGACCGGCGTCGCCGTGCCGCAGATCGTCCGGGCTCACGATGCCGCTCGTCTCACCAGGCGATCGCGACGGCGAGCACGACCCCGGAGACCCCGAGGGCGACGGCGAGCAGGTAGGCCACCCACGGCACCGGGAGTGCACGTCCGGTGCGCATCGCGTGCTCGACGCGGTGCCAGCGGATCAGCGCGAACACGGTGAGCACGGCGGCGAATCCGAGCAGCGCACACGCCAGCACCGTGCGGAGCCCCTCCGACACGATGCCGCCCGCGAAGGTCTCCAGCGCGACCGCCGCGGCGATGACGCCGAGCGCGGTCCGCACCCAGGCGAGGAAGGTGCGCTCGTTGGCCAGCGTGAAACGAGGGTCCGGGTCCGTACCGTCACGCAGCGCCTTCGGGCGCCAGCCTCCGCTGGTCTCCACGGAGCGGACTCTATCCCCGGACCGATCAGCCCACGACGAGATCGGACCCGCGCGCCGCCACCGGACGGGTCTTCAGCGGCCGCTTCGCCGGTCCTTCGACCGGGGCGCCGTCGAGGTCGTACCGGCTGCCGTGGCACGGGCAGATGATGCGGTCGCCCTCGACCCCGCTGAGATTGCAGCCCTGATGGGTACAGATCGCGATGAACGCGCGGAAGTCGCCCTCCGCGGGCTGGGTGACGACGAGCCTCTTCGATTCGAGCATGACGCCCCCGCCGACCGGCACGTCCGCGACGGTGGCTACGACCTCCGCGTCGGGTCCGGGAGGCGCGGTCGTGGTCGGTGCGGGCACCGCCGATCGTGCCTCGCCGGTGTCGCCGGACGATCCGCAGGCCGTGAGGGCCGCGCCGGCCGCCACCACACCGGCGCCGCCGATGAGGGTGCGGCGCGTGAGCGCCGTGCGGTCGAGGTTGTCGCTGCTCATGCACATGTCCGTTCGGGTAGGGATTCGGTTCTCCCGAGCCTATCGACGAACGCCCGGGTGGGCCGCGACCTGCGTCACCCGCGACTGCGTCAGCGACGCAGCGAAGCGAGCAGCGGAAGACGGCGTCGGCGACGACCGAGTTCGACGAGGGTCCCGCGATCGGTGATCTTGACGCGGGGCCGGCCCTGGGCCCGTCCGGCCTGCCGCTCGGCGGCGTCGATGGTCTTCCAGCCGTCCAGGTCCACCCGATCGGGCCTGCGCTGTCCGAGCAACCGGTTCAGCGCGCGACGGTCGCCGCGGGGATCGGCGAGCGCACCGGAGTCGAAATCGGCCAGCAGCGCCGCGACGGTCTCCTTCGCGCACCCCTTGTTGGTGCCGATGACACCGCTCGGCCCGCGCTTGGCCCAGCCGGTCACGTAGACGCCGGTGTCGACGCGACCGCCGGTGTTGGGAACGACGCCACGGACGTCGTCGAAGGGCACACCCGGCACGGGAACGCCGCGATAACCGATCGACCGGAGCACGAGCGTGGCGGGCAGGTCCTCGAACCGGCCGGTGGGTCGGGCGGTGAGGCGGCCACCGTCGTCGACGAGTTCGGTGCGTTCGACCCGCACGCCGGTCACGTGGTCGTCGCCGAGCAGTTCGCTCGGGGCAGCGAGATACCGGAAGACGATGCGACGGTGACCGGGACGGACGGGCCGTCCGGCGTACTCACGGGCGAGACGGACCCGCAGCGCGGTCGCCGCGTCGTCCTCCACGGCCCGAGAGCTCACCGGATCGAGTTCGAGGTCGGCGTCGTCGACGACGACGTCCACCCCGGTGAGGTCGCCGAGGGCGAGGAACTCCGGATTGCTGTAGGCGGCCTGGGCGGGGCCGCGCCGGCCGAGCAGGACGACCTCGCGGATGTTGCTCTCCCGCAGCGCCTTCAGGGCGTGGTCGGCGATGTCGGTGCGCGCCAGTTCGTCGACGTCCATGGTGAGGATCCGCGCGACGTCGAGGGCGACGTTGCCGTTGCCGACGATGACGGCGCGTTCGCCGGACAGGTCGAAGGTGCGGTCGGCGTAGTCGGGGTGGCCGTTGTACCAGGCGACGAACTCGGTGGCGGCGTGGCTGCCGGGCAGGTCCTCGCCCGTGATCCCGAGTCGGCGGTCGGACGACGCACCGGTCGCGTAGATCACGGCGTGGTGATGCTCGAGCAGTTCGGCGTGACTGATGTCGCGACCGATCTCGGTGGCGAGGTGCAGGGCGAACTCCTCGCGTCGGAACGACCATTCGAACGATTCGGTGACCGCCTTGGTCCCCGGATGATCGGGGGCGACACCGGCGCGCACGAGACCGAAGGGAGTCGGGAGCCGGTCGAACATCTCGACCTCGACGTCGGACCGTTCGAGCAGTTCCTGGGCGGCGTAGCAGGCCGCGGGGCCGGCGCCGACGATCGCGACCCGCAGCGTTCCGCGATCGCGCGGAGGCGCCGGGGCGGGCACGAGGGGTTGCCACCCCTCCGGCGCCGGGTGGTCCTCGTACCAGGCCGCGTTGATCTCGGCGAACCGCTTCTGGGAGGGATCGAGCTTGTCGTCGGGCAGGATCGCCTCGACCGGGCACGCGTCGGCGCAGGCGCCGCAGTCGATGCAGGTCTTCGGATCGATGTGCAGCATCTCGGCGGTGGCGAACTCGGGCTCGTCCGGCGAGGGGTGGATGCAGTTCACGGGGCAGACCGCGACGCAGCTCGCGTCGTTGCAGCAGGTCTGGGTGATCACATAGGCCATGGGAAGGGTCCTCGGCAGCCGGGCGGAGCGTCCGCGATTTTCATGTAACGATCCGTAACAGTTAATTCGACTGTAGCGGCTGTCACCGCGGGTTCGCAAGAGAACCTGCGACCACCCCCCGAAGCTGCGAGAATCGCACGATCGGACATCCGACCCGGGGGGACACATGGCCACGTCGACGCCGAGCACCGACCTGCCTCGGACGCGACCGCTGACGGAACTGCCCGAGGAGGCGGATCCCTTCTCCACCGAGCGCACCGTCCGTACCGGCGACGTCGACACCGGTAAGCGACTGCGACTCGACGGCATCGCCCGCTATCTCCAGGACATCGGCACCGACAACCTCGCCGCCGTCGGCGCGTCCGAGACCGACCCGCTCTGGATCGTCCGGCGCACGATCGTCGACGTGCACCGCCCCGCCGAGTACGGCCGCACGCTCCGGTTGCGGCGCTGGTGCGACGCCCTGTCGACACGGTGGGCGAACGTGCGGGTCCGCCTCGACGACCCCGACGACGCCCCGGACGGTCCGCTGATCGAGACCGCGGCGTTCTGGATCGACATCGGCCCCACCACCGGCGCTCCCACCCGCATCAGCGACGGCCTGTTCGAGCACATGGCCCGCTACGCGCACGACACACGCCTGAAGTGGACGGCGTGGCTGCCCGGTCGCGCACCCGACGGGGTCGACGACGAACGCGTCTTCCCCCTGCGCGCCACCGACCTCGACCCCTTCGGGCACGTCAACAACGCCGTCTACTGGCACGGTGTCGAAGAGCTTCTGTCCCTCCGGCCGGACGTCCCGGACGCGCCGTACCGAGCGGTGATCGAGCACCTGCGCCCCGTCGCCGCCGGCGAGACCCTCACGTTGCGGACGACCCTGCGGGAGGACGGACTGACGGTCTGGTTCACGGTCGAGGATCACACTCGCGCGGTCGCGTGGATCGGCCGGAATCCGGACGCTCTACGGTGGACCCCATGACCCGTACCCTGATCTTGCTGCGCCACGGCAAGTCCGCGTACCCGGACGACGTGGACGATCACGAGCGTCCCCTCTCCCCCCGCGGACGCCGCGAGGCCGGTCTCGCCGGTCGCTGGATCCGGGCGAACCTGCCCGAGGTGGACGCCGTTCTGTGCTCCACCGCGACCCGGACACGCAAGACACTCGCCGAAGCGGCCGTGGAGGCTCCCGTCGAGTACCGCGACAGCCTGTACCACGCCGATCCGGAATCCCTGGTCGCCGAGATCCGGGGAACCGCCGACGACGTGCAGACCTTGCTGGTCATCGGGCACGAGCCCACCCTCTCCGCGACCGTCCTCGGACTCATCACGGACCACAGCACCGACGCTGCCCATCAGGTGGCCGAGAAGTTCCCCACCTCCGCGATCGCAGTCCTCACGGTGAGCGGATCGTGGTCCGAGCTGTCGCGGGGCACGGCCGAACTCGTGGACTTCCACATCCCGCGCTGACCCACACCCCGCGCTGACCTACCCCGCGCGGAACCGCTGCGAGATGCTCGCGGCGAAGCAACGACGACGATCACCGTCGAGAACACATGACGAAGGCCCCGCCCCCGAAGAGAAGAGGGCGGGACCTTCGTCGTCTACTACGGCAGCGAACTACCGGTAGTCGTTGGAGTAACCGTAGTCGTCCAGCGGCACTGCAGCGCCGGTGTTCTGGCCGAAGCCGTCCGGCGAGTAGTACTGGTCGTCGTACGCCGGGATGGCGTACGCGGCCGCGCGGGCCTCCTCGGTCGGCTGGACCTCGATGTTCCGGTACTTGTTGATACCGGTACCGGCGGGGATCAGCTTGCCGATGATCACGTTCTCCTTGAGACCGATCAGCTTGTCCGAGCGGCAGTTGATCGCCGCGTCGGTGAGCACGCGAGTGGTCTCCTGGAAGGACGCCGCCGACAGCCACGAATCGGTGGCCAGCGACGCCTTCGTGATGCCCATGAGGACCGGACGGCCGGCAGCCGGCTCGCCACCCTCCTGGACCACACGACGGTTCGCAGCCTCGAACTCGCTGCGCTCGACGAGCGAACCGGGCAGGAACTCCGTCGAGCCCGAGTCGATGATCGTCACGCGACGCAGCATCTGGCGCACGATGACCTCGATGTGCTTGTCGTGGATCGACACGCCCTGGCTCCGGTAGACCTCCTGGACCTCGTGGACCAGGTGGACCTGAACCTGACGCGGGCCCATCACGCGCAGCACCTCGTGCGGATCGGCAGAGCCCTCGAGGAGCTGCTGACCGACCTCCACGTGGTCGCCGTCCGCGAGCACGCCCTCGGTGCCGTCGGCCTTGCGGATGACGTGCAGACGCTGACGCTTGGACAGCTTGTCGTACACGACCTCCTCGCCACCGTCGTCGGGGATGATCGTGATCTTGTAGAAACGATCGTCGTCCTCGAGGCGGATGCGGCCGGAGACATCGGCGATCGGGGCCTTGCCCTTGGGGACGCGGGCCTCGAACAGCTCCTGGACGCGGGGCAGACCACCGGTGATGTCCTCACCGACGCCACCCTGGTGGAAGGTACGCATCGTCAGCTGCGTACCGGGCTCACCGATCGACTGGGCGGCGACGATACCGACGGCCTCGCCGATGTCGACGAGCTTGCCCGTCGCCATCGAACGGCCGTAGCAGGTCGCGCAGACGCCGGTGCCGGTGTCGCAGGTCAGGACCGAGCGGACCTTGACCTTCTGGATGCCGGCCTCGAGCAGCGCCTCGATCGCCGGGTCGCCGAGGTCGGAACCACGCTCGACGACGACGTTGCCGTTCGCGTCGACCGCGTCCGTCGCCAGCGTACGGGCGTAGGTGCTGGTCTCGATGTGAGCGTCGCGCACGAGCTCACCGGTCGGCTGACCGGTCGCGTCGCGTGCGAGCTCGGCGATGGTCATCTCGATGCCGCGCGGCGTGCCGCAGTCGACCTCGCGGACGATGACGTCCTGCGAGACGTCGACCAGACGACGGGTCAGGTAACCCGAGTCGGCGGTACGGAGAGCGGTGTCGGCCAGACCCTTACGCGCGCCGTGCGTGTTGATGAAGTACTCGGCGACGGTCAGGCCCTCACGGAAGGAGGACTTGATCGGGCGCGGGATGAACTCGCCCTTCGGGTTCGTCACCAGACCCTTCATGCCCGCCAGCGAGCGGATCTGGGTCATGTTGCCCGCAGCACCGGACTTGACGATCGTGGGGATCGGGTTGTCGTCCGGGTAGTGCGCCTCCATGACCTGACCGACCTCTTCGGTCGCTTCCTGCCACAGCTTGACGAGCGAATCGCGACGCTCGTCCTCCGAGAGCTTGCCTCGGTCGTACTGCCGCTGGATGGCGTCGGCCTGCGTCTCGTACCGCTCGAGGATGTCCTTCTTCTCCGGCGGAACGAGCACGTCCGCCATCGAGATGGTGACACCCGAACGCGTGGCCCAGTAGAAGCCGGCGTCCTTGAGCTTGTCGACGGTCTGCGCGACGACGATCATCGGGTACCGCTCGGCCAGATCGTTGATGATCGCGGCCTGGCGCTTCTTCGGCATGATGTCGTTGACGAACGCGTAGTTCGTCGGCAGCAGCTCGTTGAACAGCACGCGACCGAGGGTCGTGTGCGTGGTCCACGCCTGACCGTACTTCCAGCCCTCCGGGAACAGCTCGTTCTCGACGTCGCGCGGCGGACGCAGCTGGGTCAGGCGCACCTTGATCGGAGCCTGGACCGACAGCACGCCGCGGTCGACGGCCATCTGGGCCTCGGCCGGCGACGAGTAGACGCCCTGCTCGGGCTCGTCGGCGGTCGCGGCCTTGTAGGCGCCGGGGGCGTCCTCGACCAGACGGGTCAGGTGGAACAGACCCGTGACCATGTCCAGACGCGGCATGGCGAGCGGGCGGCCCGATGCCGGCGACAGGATGTTGTTCGACGACAGCATCAGGATGCGGGCCTCGGCCTGCGCCTCCGCGGACAGCGGGAGGTGCACGGCCATCTGGTCGCCGTCGAAGTCGGCGTTGAAGGCCTCACACACGAGGGGGTGCAGCTGGATGGCCTTGCCCTCGACGAGCTGCGGCTCGAACGCCTGGATACCGAGGCGGTGCAGCGTGGGAGCACGGTTCAGCAGAACCGGGTGCTCGTTGATGACCTCTTCGAGGACGTCCCACACCTGCGGGCGCTGACGCTCGACCATGCGCTTGGCGGACTTGATGTTCTGCGCGTGGTTGAGGTCGACGAGACGCTTCATGACGAACGGCTTGAACAGCTCGAGCGCCATGAGCTTCGGCAGACCGCACTGGTGCAGCTTGAGCTGCGGACCGACGACGATGACCGAACGGCCCGAGTAGTCGACGCGCTTACCGAGCAGGTTCTGACGGAAGCGGCCCTGCTTGCCCTTGAGCAGATCGGACAGCGACTTGAGCGGACGGTTACCGGGACCGGTGACCGGCCGGCCACGACGGCCGTTGTCGAACAGGGCGTCGACCGACTCCTGCAGCATCCGCTTCTCGTTGTTGACGATGATCTCGGGGGCACCGAGGTCGATCAGTCGCTTGAGGCGGTTGTTGCGGTTGATGACGCGGCGGTACAGGTCGTTGAGGTCGGAGGTCGCGAAGCGGCCACCGTCGAGCTGCACCATCGGACGCAGTTCCGGCGGGATCACCGGCACGGCGTCGAGCACCATGCCCATGGGCGAGTTGCCGGACTGCTGGAACGCCGCGACGACCTTCAGGCGCTTGAGAGCACGGAGCTTCTTCTGTCCCTTGCCGCTGCGGATGGTCTCGCGCAGCGACTCGGCCTCGGCGTCGATGTCGAAGTTCTCGATGAGCTTCTGGATCGCCTCGGCACCCATGGCACCGGTGAAGTACTCGCCGTAGCGGTCCTGGAGCTCGCGGTAGATCATCTCGTCGACGATCAGATCCTTCGGCTTCAGCTTCGTGAAGGTCGTCCAGATCTCGTCGAGGCGGTCGAGCTCGCGCTGCGCACGGTCGCGGAGCTGACGCATCTCGCGCTCGCCGCCGTCCTTGACCTTGCGGCGGACGTCGGACTTGGCGCCCTCGGCCTCGAGTTCGGCGAGGTCGGCTTCGAGCTTCTGCGCGCGGGCCTCGAGGTCGGCGTCGCGCTGGTCGGCGACCGACTTCTTCTCGACCTCCATCTCGGCTTCGAGAGTGGAGAGCTCGTTGTGGCGCAGCTCGTCGTCGACCGACGTGATGACGTACGCGGCGAAGTAGATGATCTTCTCGAGATCCTTCGGCGCGAGGTCGAGCAGGTAGCCGAGGCGGCTCGGCACACCCTTGAAGTACCAGATGTGCGTCACCGGAGCGGCGAGCTCGATGTGGCCCATGCGCTCACGGCGGACCTTGGCGCGGGTCACCTCGACGCCGCAGCGCTCGCAGATGATGCCCTTGAAGCGGACACGCTTGTACTTGCCGCAGTAGCACTCCCAGTCCCGGGTGGGACCGAAGATCTTCTCGCAGAACAAGCCGTCCTTCTCGGGCTTGAGCGTGCGGTAGTTGATGGTCTCGGGCTTCTTGACCTCGCCGTACGACCAGTTACGGATGTCCTCGGCGGTGGCCAGGCCGATCCGGAGTTCATCGAAGAAGTTGACGTCGAGCACGTAACTTCCTTTCCCCTGTGCGGGTTGTATTGCTGCTAGTTGTCGCTATCGCTGCCGGGGCCCGATGCGGTACGCGCCCGGTGGTGTCGGGGTGCGTACCGCATCGGCTCGGCTCCTAGTTCGCGAGGTCGTCGACCGTGGCCGACTCGTTGCGGGAAAGGTTGATGCCCAGGTTGGCGGCCGCCCGCTCGAGGTCCTCGTCGTCGCCGTCGGCCATCGCGATGGCCGCGCCGTCGCTGGAGAGGACCTCCACGTTCAGGCACAGCGACTGGAGTTCCTTGAGGAGCACCTTGAACGACTCGGGGATACCCGGCTCGGGGATGTTCTCGCCCTTGACGATCGCCTCGTAGACCTTGACGCGACCGACGACGTCGTCGGACTTGATCGTGAGCAGCTCCTGGAGGGTGTAGGCGGCGCCGTAGGCCTGCATCGCCCAGCACTCCATCTCACCGAAGCGCTGACCACCGAACTGCGCCTTACCACCGAGCGGCTGCTGCGTGATCATCGAGTACGGACCGGTCGAACGCGCGTGGATCTTGTCGTCGACCAGGTGGTGCAGCTTGATGATGTACATGTAGCCGACCGACACCGGGTACGGGAACGGCTCGCCGGAGCGACCGTCGAACAGCGTCGCCTTGCCGTCGGGGCCGACCATGACCTCGCCGTCGCGGTTCGGCAGCGTCGAGGACAGCAGACCCGTCAGCTCCTCCTCGCGGGCACCGTCGAACACCGGCGTGGCGATGTTGGTGTCGGGCTCGGCGGCGAGCATCTCCTCGGAGAGGTTCTGTGCCCACTCGGGACGGCTGCCGTCGTCGGCCACCTGGATCTGCCAGCCGGCCTTGCCGATCCAGCCCAGGTGCGTCTCGAGGACCTGGCCGATGTTCATACGACGCGGAACACCGTGGGTGTTCAGGATGATGTCGACCGGGGTGCCGTCGGGCAGGAACGGCATGTCCTCCTGCGGGAGGATCTTGCCGATGACGCCCTTGTTGCCGTGGCGGCCGGCGAGCTTGTCGCCGTCCTGGATCTTGCGCTTCTGCGCCACGTATACGCGGACGAGCTCGTTGACACCCGGAGGCAGATCGTCGTCGTCCTCGCGCGAGAACACGCGAACACCGATGACCTTGCCGTTCTCACCGTGGGGCACCTTCAGCGAGGTGTCGCGGACCTCGCGCGCCTTCTCACCGAAGATCGCGCGGAGCAGGCGCTCCTCGGGGGTCAGCTCGGTCTCGCCCTTCGGCGTGACCTTGCCGACGAGGATGTCGCCGTCGCGGACCTCGGCACCGATGCGGACGATGCCACGCTCGTCGAGGTCGGCAAGGACCTCGTCGGAGACGTTCGGGATGTCGCGGGTGATCTCCTCGGCACCGAGCTTGGTGTCGCGGGCGTCGATCTCGTGCTCCTCGATGTGGATCGAGGTGAGCACGTCCTCCTCCACGAGGCGCTGCGACAGGATGATCGCGTCCTCGTAGTTGTGGCCCTCCCACGGCATGATCGCCACGAGCAGGTTCTTGCCGAGCGCCATCTCACCGTTCTCGGTGCAGGGGCCGTCGGCGAGGACCTGGCCGGACTCGACGCGCTGTCCCTCGTCCACGATCGGACGCTGGTTCGAGCAGGTGCCCTGGTTCGAACGGTCGAACTTGCGCAGACGGTAGGTCTTGCGGGTTCCGTCGTCGGCCATGACGGTGATGAAGTCGGCGGAGACCTCTTCGATCACGCCGCTCTTCTCGGTGACGATGACGTCGCCGGCGTCGACGGCGGCACGCAGCTCCATGCCGGTACCGACGATCGGCGACTCGCTGCGCACCAGCGGCACGGCCTGACGCTGCATGTTCGCGCCCATGAGGGCACGGTTGGCGTCGTCGTGCTCGAGGAACGGGATCATCGCGGTCGCGACCGACACCATCTGGCGCGGCGAGACGTCCATGTACTCGACCTGGTCGGCGGCGACGTACTCGATCTCCGCGCCCTTCTTACGGACGAGGACACGCTCGTCCGAGAAGCGGTTGTCGGAGCCGATCGGCGAGTTGGCCTGCGCGATGAGGTAGCGGTCCTCCTCGTCGGCCGTGAGGTACTCGACCTCGTCGGTGACGACACCGTCGACGACCTTGCGGTAGGGCGTCTCGATGAAGCCGAACGGGTTGACCCGCGCGTACACCGACAGCGAGCCGATCAGGCCGATGTTCGGGCCTTCCGGGGTCTCGATCGGGCACATGCGGCCGTAGTGCGACGGGTGGACGTCGCGGACCTCGAGGCCGGCGCGCTCACGCGACAGACCGCCGGGGCCCAGCGCCGACAGACGACGCTTGTGCGTCAGGCCCGACAGCGGGTTGTTCTGGTCCATGAACTGCGACAGCTGGGAGGTTCCGAAGAACTCCTTGATCGCAGCCACGACCGGACGGATGTTGATCAGGGTCTGCGGCGTGATCGCCTCGACGTCCTGGGTGGTCATGCGCTCACGGACCACGCGCTCCATGCGGGACAGGCCCACGCGGATCTGGTTCTGGATGAGCTCACCGACCGTGCGCAGACGACGGTTGCCGAAGTGGTCGATGTCGTCGACCTCGACGGGAACCTCGACGCCGCCGGGGACGGTCATCTTGTTCTCGCCCGCGTGCAGACGCACGAGGTACTCGATCGTGGCGACGATGTCTTCCTCGGTGAGGGTGGACGCCTCGATCGGCTGACCCGTGTTCAGGCCGAGCTTCTTGTTGATCTTGTAACGGCCCACGCGCGCCAGGTCGTAGCGCTTGTCCTTGAAGAAGAGGTTCTCCAGCAGGGTCTGCGCGCTCTCCTTGGTCGGCGGCTCGCCCGGACGGAGCTTGCGGTAGATGTCGAGGAGCGCCTCGTCGGTGCCCGCCGTGTTGTCCTTCTCGAGCGTCGACATCATGATCTCGGAGAATCCGAAACGCTCGACGATCTGCTCGGTGGACCAGCCCAGCGCCTTGAGCAGCACGGTGACCGGCTGACGGCGCTTGCGGTCGATACGCACACCGACGGTGTCGCGCTTGTCGACGTCGAACTCGAGCCAGGCACCGCGGCCCGGGATGACCTTGACGCTGTGCAGGTCCTTCTCGGTGCTCTTGTCGACGGTCTTGTCGAAGTACACGCCCGGCGAACGGACGAGCTGGGACACCACGACACGCTCGGTGCCGTTGATGATGAAGGTGCCCTTGTCGGTCATCATCGGGAAGTCACCCATGAAGACCGTCTGGCTCTTGATCTCGCCGGTGTTGTTGTTGATGAACTCGGCAGTGACGAACAGCGGAGCCGCGTACGTCATGTCCTTGTCCTTGCACTCCTCGACGGAGGCCTTGACCTCGTCGAAACGAGGATCGGAGAAGGACAGGGACATCGAACCCGAGAAGTCCTCGATCGGCGAGAGCTCGTCGAGGATCTCCTCCAGGCCACCGACGACGTGACCGTCGCCGCGCTCGGCAGCCTTCGCGCGCCAGCGCTCCGAGCCGATCAACCATTCGAAGGAATCGGTCTGTAGATCGAGGAGCCCGGGAACTTCGAGGGGTTCGCGAATCTTCGCGAACGACACCCTCGTCGGGGCTCCGGGGATTCCGGCTACTGCCTTGGTCTGGCTAGAGACTGCCAAGATGCGTCCTTCCAGCACCTCACGCGGGCCGCTCCAACCGGTGCGACCGCCGCTGTACCTGCTTCTTCATGTGGGGCGTTTTCGCTGGTCGCAACCCGAACGAGAACCCCACCGACACACCGAAACGGTCTCGCCCGAAAGGGCGGATTCCGACTCGACGATCAGAAGGTGAACAGGAGGCAGCCAGCGCAAAGAACTAACCTACACCTAAGTAGGCGAAATGTCCACAGGGGTGCCTCAAAGAAACCTGGCAAACGACCTCGAGCGGCTCACGAGGAAGCCTTCAGTCGAACAGGCGTACCGATAGAGTGACCGCTCGCGTCGCCTGCGTCAAGACTGCGCGTCCGGAACGATCCGCGCGTCGCGGCCGCGGACACCCCCGGTGAGGGGGCGATCCGCAGCCGTCGTCACCGGTCGCGGATCTCCGAGACCAGCCATCGTCCGTCCGACTTCTCCATCCTCACCAGCAGCGGTGCGGCCGCGCTGCCCTGGGCGATCCCGTCGCCGGTGGCGCTGACGTTGATGTAGGCGGCGACCTCGGCGCGGGTGTCGTCGAGCATCGTCGCGCCGATGTGCTCGACCATCACCTCGGTGACCGTGCGGGTGTCGATCGCGGCCTTCTTGGTGACGTCCGCGGTCGAGTCGAACTCCTCGAGCCGCTCCGGGGTCAGCAACTCCCGGATCCGCCCGAAGTCCTCGTCGATGGTGCGGTAGTCGTAGCCGTGCATGGTCTCGATCGCGACCTTCGCGGCCTCGGTGACCTCCCGGGTCTCCGCGGTGTCGACCCACGCGACGTTCGAGACGTCGGCACCGGGACGGAAGGCCGCGACCGCGGCGATCACCGCGAGCACCACCGCCACCGCACCGACGAGAATCACCGGGCGCCACCCACCGGAGGCACGCGACCCGCCGGCCTCACCGGCGGGAGGCTCCGGTGGATCCCCGGGCTCGGTCGCAGTCTCCGCCGGGCTCGCTGCCGGGGACCCGGCCGTGTCGGCGGCCGTCGGCGCGGGCTTCTCATGCTCGTTCTCCTGCTTGTCGAGCGTCACCTCGGAAGGTCGCGACTGCTCGGCAGGGTTTTCCCCTGTACGGGTCTCCGCCGGTCCGGTACTCCCCTGTTCGGGCGGCGTGATCGTCCGCTCCGTCCGGGACGGGCGTTCGTCCTCTGCCGGGGTCGGGCGTTCGTCCTCTGCAGGGGTCATCCGGGGCGGTCGGGACGTGCCGGCGACCTTCGGCCGACGGCGCGGGGGCCCGCTGGGGCCGGTCTTCCGTCGCTGCGGGGGCACTACACGTTCTCCTTCGTCGACTTGCCGAACATCACGGGCCCGCCTCGCCCTCGGGCGCGGGCGGCCCGGTATCTCCCGGCGCGGGCGCCCCGGTATCTCCCGGCGCGGGCGCCCCGGAATCGTCGGGCGCGGGCTGCGCGCCGGGATCGGGAGCCGGAGCACCGGAGACCGGGCCCGACTCCATCTCGACGGAGGCGAGCGGCTCGATGGTCTCGGCCTTCCACACGTCGCCGTCCTTGCGCAGCGACACGAGCACCGGGACCTTGTTGGTCACGAAGTACTCGGGGGTCTGGGTGCGCACGGCGAGCACGACGAGCGCCTTACCCAGATCGTCGTCGGTGTTGAGTTCGGTGAGCGTTCCGAACAGCACTTCGGCCGACATGCTGGTGCCGGTCTCCGCGACCCGAGCCCGGATGTCCTCCTCGGTCGCCGCGAGATCGTTGCGCAGGGCGTCGCCGGTGATCGACGACCGCATGTTCTCGATCGACAGGTCGACGTCGTTCGCGTCGACACTGTTCAGGTTGACGGCCGCCTGCATGGCTCCCGAGAGTGCGGCGTCGCGCGCCTCGGCGGCCGAACGGTCCACCAGGAGCGCACGCCCCCAGCCGTAGCCGAACCACACCGCCGCCGCGAGGGCGACGACGGCGAGCACCGAGACGACGGCGAGGGCCGCCCTGCGTGCCCCGCCCGGTCCCCGGCCGTCCGCGGGCGAGTTGCCGTCGGCGGATGGGGGCGGGGTGGGCGGAGCGTCGGAGGAAATTGGTGCACTCACTCCACAAACCTACTAACTGCTCACTTCGGGGTGACTCCGAGCAACGGCGCGAGCTGCGTCGCGATCGGATTCAGGTTGAGCTTGTCGGGGTCCTTCTTCGGCTTGAAATCCCAGGGCTGGATCGTGTTCGGATCGGCGAAGACGATGCGGTTCGCGCTGCGCACGCCGGTGACACTGCCCTGCGGCACCTCGCACGAGGCGTTCGTGTTGAAGGGGAAGTCCTGCTGGGTCTCGTCGAAGTTCGGATCCTGCGCGCGCATCTGCGCGAGGATCTCCTGCGTCCCCTCGTACCCGATGGTGCACGAAGGCGGATTGTTGGTCTCGAGCACGATGCCCAGACGCACCGCACCGTCGCCCGGAGCGACCGTACTCGCACTGCCCGCGACGGCGGGAAGGAAGGCCAGCAGCGGCTGCAGGGCGATCGACTGCGGCGCGGCCACTTCCGCCACCGCCGCGAGGTTCGCGAGGTCGGTGGTCAGGCCCGGGCCGGAGCCCTCGATCAGCTGCGAGAGCTGGTCGCTCGCGTCGGTGCCGGTGTCGATCAGGCGCCGCAGATCGGGATCGCTGTCGCGGAGCTGTGCGGTCACCAGGTCCAGATCCGAGCTGAACTGCTGGATCGCCGACGACTGGTCGGACTGCGTGTCGAGCACCGTAAGGCTGTCGCGGATCAGCGTGACGGTCTGCGGCAGGTACTCGGCGCCCTTCTCGCTGAGACCGGCGAGCGCGTCGACGAGCACCTGCAGGTCGTCGCCGCGGCCGTCGAAGGCCGCGCCGAGCTCGGTGACGACGGTGCGCAGCGGCTCGAGCGGAACCGAGTACACGAGGTCGTTCGTGCTCAGCAGCAGGTCCTCGACCGGCGTGGGCAGATCCTCCTCGGTGCCCTCGATGACGGAGCCCTGTTCGAGATAGGGGCCCTCGTCGTTCGGCGGCTGCAGATCGACGTACTGCTCACCGATCGCCGACCGGTTCGCCACGACCGGTCGCGCCGACGCCGGGATCTGCGGTCCGCCGTTGTCGAGACGCAGCTCGACGTTGATGCCGTCGTCCGTGAGGCTGAGCGCCCCGACACGGCCCACGGGCACCCCGCGGTAGGTGACCTCGGCGTTCGGGAAGATGCCGCCGCCGGTCGGGAACCGCGCGTCGACGGTGTACTGGCCGAAGCCCATGAGGTTGTCGAGCCGCACGTACCGGGCACCGACGAACACGATGCCGAGCAGCGCGATGACCACGAACAGCGCGAGCTGCACTTTCACCAGGCGCGATCTCACTGCCCACCCCCGAGTCCGAGCTGATTCAGCAAACCTTGCAGCGGCCCCGGCTGTGGGGCCTCGTCACCGTCGGCACCGGTGTCGGTGTCCGCGCCGGCCTCGGTGACCCCCGGGATCTCGATGCCGTCGGGCAGCGACACCCCTTCGGGCAGCGTCACACCGGGCAGACGCGGAGTGGGAAGCACCGGCAGCAGCGACACGGTGGGCCAGCCCGGGGCGGGCCCGTTCCCGTCGTAGTACGGGTTGGACGGGTCGACGAGCGGCTTCGGATTGCCGAACTTCGGCTCGCGGTAGACCGGGTCGCCCTGGCCCACACCGAGCGCGGCCAGCGCGTTGCCGATCTGCAGGTCGACGACGAGGAAGAGGTTCACCGAGTTGCCCAGCGCGACCTTCTCGACACCGTCCGGGAACGGCACCGTGGGCACGAAGGCGAGCGCCTCGACGAGGTCGTCGCCCGATGCCGCGAGTGCCTGGAGGGTAGGGCGCAGCGCCAAAAGGTCGGCGATCAGATCCTCCTTGGACTGATCGAGGACGTCGACACCTGCGGTGCCGAGCCGGTCGAGCTGGCCGAGCAGCTGGGTCAGCTGCGGCCGCTGCTGTTCGAGCACCTCGGTCGCGACCGGCAGTTCGTCGAGCACGGCGGCGATCTTGTCGTTCTGCTCCGCGACCCGCACCGTGAGCTCGTCGAGTCCGTCGAGCGCCCGGGTGATGTCGTCGCGTTGCTGTTCGAGACCGGTGATCAGGGTCTCGGCCTGCTCGATCAGGCTGCGCGTGGTTCCCTCGCGGCCGTCGAAGGCCGTCGACAATTCGTTGACGATCGGCGCGAGCTGACCGACACCGCCACCGTTGAGCAGCAGCGACAGCGCGCCGAGCACCGGTTCGAGTTCGGTGGCGTGCCGGGTGCGGTCGAGCGGGATCACGTCGCCGTCCGCGAGCCGGCCCGTCGGGGGCTCGTCCTCCGGAGGCGTGAGTTGCACGAACTTCTCACCGAGCAGACTCGACTGTTCGACGCTCGCGAGCGCGTTCGCCGGCAGGTCGACACTCGAGTCGAGCACGATGCCGACGTCGGCGGTCCACCCGAAATCGGATGCGACCGAGATCGATTCGACGCGCCCGACCGGTACACCGTCGACCTTCACGCTCGACTGCGGAACCAGGTCGAGCACGTCGTCGAACTGGACGGACAGACGGATCGGATCGCTCCCCACGTCGGCGCCGCCGGGCAACGGGACGTCGGACAGACCGCCGCACCCCGTGACCGTCACCGCGACCACGCACGCGGCCGCTCCGAAGACACCTGTGCGGCCCATCCTCTTCGCGCCGCTCACCGATCTCCTCCCCGGAGGTCGAGCCGAGGCGAGACCACGCCGGGCACCGTGCCCGGGGTGACCTGCCGCTGGATGTTCTCACCGCTCAGGACACCGAACGGCAGGATCAGATCCGGGGACCGCTGGTCCTCGGTGATCTGCGTGGCGACGTCGCGGCACCGGTCGATCAGCGGCTGCATCTGCCGGCCGAGCTGCTCGAAACGCTCGTCGCCGGGCACGAGATTGCCGAGATCGATGAGCTTGCACACCGCTCCCGCAGGGTCCTGCAGGTCGGGCAGCACGAGCCGCGATGCGAGCACACCTGCTTCGGCGTCGTACGAGTTGACGAGGTTGCTCACCGCGAGCGGGAGCAGCGTCAGCGAATTCACGAGTTCCTGCCGGCGGTTAGCCAGGGTCTCCGTGATCGGCACGAGTGCGTCGACGTTGTCCTTCACGGCTGCCTGGTTGTCGCGCACGAACGTCGCGACGTCGCCGAGCGTGACCGACAGCGTGTTCAGCGCCTCACCGAGGTTCTGCCGCTCCCCCGCCAGGAATCCCGACAGGTCCGAGAGCTGCGCATTGAACTGGCGCACCTGCTCGTCGTTGGCCGCGAGAGCACTGACGAACACCTGCAGGTTCTCGATCGTGCCGTAGAGGTCGTCGCGCGACTGGTCGAGCGTGCGCGCGGCGGCCGACAGGTTCTCGATGCTCTGCCCGAGGGCCTCACCGTTGCCGGCGAGGTTCTCCGCACCGACTTCGACGAAGTCGGTCAGCGCGCCCTCGCGGTTCGCGCCGTCGGGACCGAGCGCGCGGGAGAGCTCGTCGATGCTCGCGTAGAGCTCGTCGACCTCCACAGGGGTGGCGGTGCGCTCGCGGTCGATCACCGCACCGCTGCTCATCGTGTCGCCACCGGTGTAGGCAGGGGTGAGCTGCACGTAACGGTCGGCGACGACCGACGGGGTGATCTGCACGGCGCGGGCGTCGGCCGGGATGTCGACGCCGCGGTTCACCCGCAGCCCGACCTTCACGAGGTCGCCCTGCGGTTCGACGGACGTCACCTTCCCCACCTCGACGCCCAGCACCCGGACGTCGGAGCCCTCGTAGATGCCCACGGCCTTGTCGAAATAGGCAGTGATCTCGGTGGTGCCCAGCCGGGTGAACATCCACCACCCCGCTCCGGCCAGGGCCACCACGCCCGCGACGACGGCTGCGAGCAGCGCGATGCGCCCGCGATTGCTGCGGGACTCGCCGTTCTCGGCGTGTGCCATCAGTTGCCCCCTTCCAGGCGGCGACCGGGCTCGCGGTAACCGGGGATCTCCGGTAGGCCCGGCGGGGTCAGGTTCACGACGACCTGGTCGAACCACCGGCCGTTGCCGACGACGTTGGTGTAGACACGCACGAACGGCTCGTACAGCTCCATGGCCCGATCGAGGTTGTCGTTGTTTTCCTGGAGGACGTCGACGACGCCGCGCAACTGTTGCAGGGCGGGACCGATGGTCTCGCGGTTCTCCTCGACGAGCCCGGAGAGCTCGGCCGACAACCGCTTGGTGCCATCGAGCAACTGGGAGATCGCCTCCTGCCGATTGTTCAGTTCCGCGACGAGCAGCGCACCGTCGGAGAGCAACCGGTTGAACTCGGCGTTGCGGTCGGCGAGCACCTTCGAGACATTGCCGGTCGCGTCGAGGAGCTTCTTCAGCTCCTGGTCACGACTCGCGACGGTCTCGGACAGGCGGCTGATGCCGTCGAGCGAGGCCCGGATGTCGTCGGGTGTCTCCGAGAACGCCTCCGACAGGGTCTGGAAGCCGGTCGCGAGCTGCTCGGAATCGATCTCGCCGAGGGTCGTGGCCGCCGACGAGAACGCTTCGATCACGTCGTACGGCGCGACCGTCCGGTCGAGCGGGATCCGGTCGTCCGGGTCGAGCACCTCCGTACCCCGCGGCTCGAGTGCCAGATACTTCTGTCCGAGGATCGTCTTGATCTGGATGGAGGCCGCCGTGTCGTTCCCGACCCATGCGTCCTGGACCTTGAACGAGACGATCACGCGGTCGCCCTCGAGGTCGACTCCGGTGACCTTGCCGACCTTCACGCCGGCGATACGCACCTCGTTGGTGGGTTTGAGACCCGCGGCCTCGCTGAATTCGGCCTCGTAGGTCGCGCCCGCCCCGATAATGGGCAGTTCGTCGAGGAAAAAGGCGGACAGTGTCCCCAGCAGCACCACGACGATGCCCAGGGCACCGGCGGCGGCCGGACTGCGACGTTTGCTCATCGTCCCTGCAACTCCTGCATCCCCTCTTGCGAGCAACGCTTCGCCGCATTCGTGTAGATGGGTTGGTTCACGGTGGGCAGCCCCGTCGGCAGATTCAGATACGGGACCGAACCGGGACCTGCGATGATGTCGATACCGCACAGGTAGTACTGGAACCACGAACCGGAGCTGGCCACGCGCCCGAGCTTGTCGAGCTTGACCGGCAACGTCTCGAGGACGCGGTCGACCTCGTCGCGGTTCGCGTTGAGATTCGAAGTGACCTGTTCGAGCGCCGTGATCGACTGTGCGATCGACGGGCGGGTGGGCTCGAGGACGTCGGAGACCGCGTCGGTCAGCCCCGCCATCGACGCCACGGCCGAACCGACGGTCGCCCGGTCGGCCGACAACCCGCTGACGAGTGCCTGCGTGTTGACCAGCAGCGAATCGAGCTGCTCGTCGCGCTGGTCGATCGTGGCCAGGACGGTGTTGAGGTTGTCGATCACCGCACCGATCACGCGGTCCTTGTCGGCGATGGTGTTGGTCAGCGACGCGGTGCTGCGCACCAGATCGTCGATCGTTCCGGCCTCACCCTGGAAGACCTGGATGATCTGGAACGAGAGCTTGTTGACGTCGTCGGCGCTCAGCGTCTGGAACAACGGCCGGAAGCCGTCGAAGAGCGTCGTGAGGTTCACCGCCGGCTTCGTACGCTCGATCGGGATCGTATCGCCGCCCGTGATCTTCTCGCCCTGCGCGCCCTCACCCTGACCGAGCGCGATGTAACGCTGGCCGACGAGATTGCGGAACCGGATGGTCGCGGTGGCACCGGCCGGGAGCCAGTCGCGCTCCTCGAGCGAGAAGGTGACCCGCGCCTGCCGTTCGTCGAAGACCGAGATCTCCTCGACCTGCCCCACGCGGACACCCGCGATGCGGATGTCGTCGCCCTTGTTGAGTGAGGTGACGTCGGAAAAGATCGCGTGGAACTTCGTTCCTCCCCCACCGCCGACATTGGCGATGGTCGCGGCGAGGACACCGGTCGCGAGGACGGTGACCACGGCGAACACGATGAGTTTGATCAGGGGTGCTGCGAGACCTCTCACTGGAAGCTCACCTCCGTACCGCGGATCGCCGGAGCGCCGAGCCGGGTGGTCCAGGACGGGACCTCCTCGGGGTCGACACCGGTGGCCTGTCCGTAGATGACGTCGAGCGTGTCCTGTTCCAGACGCGAGCCGGCGTACGAGACGGGAGTCGCGCCGCCGTCCGAGGTGCCGATGATCTCACCGACGTCGTCGGGGACGCCGGATCCTGCCGGGGCAGGGAAGAAATCGATGGTCTCGGGGCCGGGATTACGCGACGGCACCTGGTACGAACCGTCGTTGATCGAACCGCCCGGATACTGCGGGAAGTTGCGGCCGGGCGCGGTCACGTCGTCGTAGCAGGCCGGTCCGCGATCGTCGAGCAGACGCGGTTCGTCCTGGTTCGGCAGGTAGCGGCCCTTCGGGTTCGTGAACTGGATGTTCGCGCGCACACCCGGGAACGGATCGTCGGCCGCGAGCAGATCGACGGCGGCCGGCTTCGCGTCGGCGAATCCCTCGAAGGTGCACGGGAAGGACGGCGAGTAACGGGCGAGCAGCTGCAGCGCCTCCTTCGAATCGGCGGACAGCGTGATGATCGAGTTCGAGTTCTGCTCGATGAAATCGGCCGTCTGCGACGACGCTCCCGTCGCGCTCGCAAGCAGCGTGCGGATCTGGTTCTGCTGTTCGACGACCGTGCCACCCGTCGTGCGCAGGTTGTTCAGCGCCTCGACGAGATCCGGTGCGGCCTCGGAGTAGGTCTGCGAGAAATCGGCGAGTCCGCGCAGATCCTCCTGCAGTGTGGGCAGTTCGCCGTTCACCTCGCGGAAGATCTGTTCGAGGTCGTCGACCGTCTGTCCCAGCTTCTCGCCGCGTCCGCTCAGTCCCTGGGCCAGGGCGCCGAGCGTGTTGGCGAGGTCCTGCGGCGGGACGGCCTCGAGGAGCGGGAGCAGCCCGTCGAGCACGTCGCCGAGTTCGACTGTGCGCTCGCTCGTGTCCTGCACCAGCACATCGCCGTTCGTGACGGGACGCCCCGGATCGTCGGGGATGATCAGCGAGACGTAGCGCTCACCGAAGAGGGTCTTCGGCAGCAGCTGTGCGGTGGCGTTGACCGGGATCAGTTCGGCCTTGTCGGGGTCGAGCGCAAGATGCGCGGTGACGTCGCCGCCTTCCGCGCTCGTTCCGCGGACCTCGCCGACGAGCACACCGCGTGCCTTGACGTCGGCGTTGAGCGGCAGGGCGTTGCCGATGCTGTCGGTGCGGAGGTCGACCTTCACGACCTTCGTGAACGTCTTGTTGTACATCGCGATCGTGACGTACAGGAACAGCGCCAGCACCACGAAGAAGATCAATCCCAGGGTGCGGCGACGCAAGGGCGAAGTGGTCGTGTCGCTCATCCGGCCACCCTCACCGTGGTCGTCGTGCCCCAGATCGCGAGGCTGAGGAAGAAGTCGAGGATCGCGATCGTCACGATCGCGGTACGCACCGCGCGGCCCACGGCCACCCCGACGCCGGCGGGACCGCCGCTGGCGTGGAAACCGTAGTAGCAGTGGATGAGGATGACCACGAACGCGAAGACCAGCACTTTCGCGAACGAATACAACACATCCTCCGGTGGGAGGAACAGATAGAAGTAGTGGTCGTACGAGCCGCTCGACTGGCCGTTGAACAGCGTGCTGATCGTGCGGGTCGCGAGATAGGCCGCGAGGAGACCGATGATGTACAGCGGGATCACGGCGACGAAGCCGGCGATCATCCGGGAGGTCACCAGGAACGGCAGCGACGGCACGGCCATCACCTCGAGGGCGTCGATCTCCTCGCTGATCCTCATGGCACCGAGCTGTGCCGTGAAGCCGCAGCCCACGGTCGCCGACAACGCGAGCGCCGCGACGATCGGGGCCAGTTCACGGGTGTTGACGTAGGCCGAGAGGAAGCCGGTGAGCACCGACGAGCCGAGCTGCTCGAGCGCGGCGTAACCCTGCAGACCCACGACGACGCCGGTGAAGCCGGACATCATCGCGATGACGCCGATGGTGCCACCGATCACGGCGAGTGCACCGCTGCCGAAGGTGACCTCGGCGAGCAACCGCAGGACTTCCTTGCGGTAGTGGGTGAGGGTTCGCGGGGTCCACGCGACGGCGCGCGCGTAGAAGGACATCTGGTCCCCCGCGCGGTCGAGCACGTTCAGCGGTGCGCGCACCGCTCGGCGACCCCGGAGAAGAACGAGATCTCCGCGGCCTCTGGAGACTGTCATCTGGTCAGGATCCCTTCGCAGGAACGATCTGCAGGTACACCATCGTCAGGATCAGGTTCGCGAAGAAGAGCAGCAGGAACGTGATGACGACAGTCTGGTTCACGGCCTCCCCCACGCCCTTCGGGCCTGCACCGGGGTGCAGCCCCTTGTAGGACGCGACGACGCCGGCGATCAACCCGAAGATCGCAGCCTTGAGTTCGGCGACGTAGAGGTCGGGTAGCTGCGCCAGGGCGGAGAAGGAGGCGAGGTAGGCGCCGGGGGTACCGCCCTGCAGCACCACGTTGAAGAAGTAGCCGCCGGCGATGCCGATCACGGAGACGAGACCGTTGAGCAGGAGCGCGACGAGCACCATCGCCAGTACTCGCGGGACGACGAGGCGCTGGATGGGATTGATGCCCAGCACCTCCATCGCGTCGATCTCCTCGCGGATCGTCCGCGATCCGAGGTCGGCGGTGACCGCGGAGCCGGCGGCACCGGCGATCAGCAGAGCCGTCACGATCGGACTGCCCTGCTGGATGACCGCCAGGACGCTCGCGGCACCGGTGAACGATTCGGCGCCGAGCTGCTTGATCAGCGAGCCGGTCTGCAGCGACACGACGGCGCCGAACGGGATCGCGACGAGCGCCGTCGGAAGAATCGTGACACTGGCGATGAACCACGCCTGTTCGATGAATTCCCGGAACTGGAACGGTCGGCGGAAGGTGTTCCGCACGACGTCGACGAACAGTTCGACGATGTTGCCGGCCTGGGTGAGTGCGCCGTGAACCGGCCGCACGAGCGAGCTGCCCGCCCCCATCTACTCTCCTACTTCTCCAGCCTGCGGCTGTACCACTGCTGACGCTGTACCACTGCTGCGGCTGGTGCTACTGCTGGGCCTGCTGCTCGTATCTCTCTCCGGTATAGGCGGGAATGATCTGGGTGTCGTCGTCGGCATAGCCCCGGGCTGTGTGGGGCGCGCCGTTGTGATCGAGCGACTCGAGGATGGCGCTCTGGGCGGCCGGGGGCAGGTTGTGCAGGATCGACCGCACCCGCTCCTGCCGACGCGCCACCGCCTGCCGCTCCGGCATCCCCGGAGTCGCCTGCATCTGCGGCACGATCCCCTCGACGTCGTCCACACCACCGGCATGATGACCCGCCTCGACGAGCGCCTGCTCGTGCGCCATCGTCGCCTCGTCCTTCTCCTCCGACATCCCGATCGGACCGATCATCGTGCCGTTGAGGAACTGCTTGACCACCGGCTCATCCGAAGTCAGCAACACCTCACGCGGACCGAACATCACCAACTGCCGGCGGAACAACATCCCGATGTTGTCCGGCACCGTGCGCGCCAGATTGATGTTGTGCGACACGATCAGGATCGTCGCATCGATCTCCGCATTGATATCGATCAACGTCTGCGAAATATAGGTCGTGCGCACCGGATCGAGACCCGAATCCGGCTCGTCCACCAGAATGATCTCCGGATCCAACACCAACGCCCGCGCCAGACCGGCGCGCTTCCGCATCCCTCCGGAGATCTCCCCGGGCAACTTGTCCTCGGCGCCGAGCAGACCGACGAGCTCGAGCTTGCTCATCACGATCCGCCGGATCTCCGACTCGGACTTGCGGGTGTGCTCACGCAACGGGAAGGCGACATTGTCGTAGAGGTTCATCGACCCGAACAACGCACCGTCCTGGAACAGCACCCCGAACAACTTGCGGATCTCGTAGAGCTCCTTCGAGGAGCACTGCAGGATGTCGGTGCCGTCGATGACGATCGAGCCCTCCTCCGGGCGCAGCAGACCGATCAACGACTTGAGGAACACCGACTTACCGGTACCCGACGGCCCGAGCAACGCGGACACCTCACCGGCCGGCAACGTCAACGTCACGTCCTGCCAGATACGTTGCGAGCCGAAGGACTTGGTCAGTCCCTCGACGGAAACCTCGACTCCCACGATCACCTCCGCTGTCCGATACCGTCGCCCCCGTGTGGGTTGGGCCACTCTATCGCATGGATAGTGGTACCTGTGACACGCGATCCTACTCATGAGTAAGGACGTTGCACAAGGGGGTACGCGTGTCTCGACTTACGCCGTGACCTGCATGAACACGGCGTAGATGTCGATTTCTGCCGATAACGGACATATCACTCGGCATTCATGCCCGAAATGCAGAAGGGCCGTTTCCGCGAAATGAATTCGCGGAAACGGCCCTGTGCGGAACCGTTCCGGAGAGCGTCGGAACGCTCGACGGAAAGTTCGGAAACCGTCTTACTTGACGGTGACCTTGGCGCCGGCCTCTTCGAGCTTGGCCTTGGCAGCGTCGGCAGCATCCTTGGCGACCTTCTCGAGGATCGGCTTCGGAGCACCCTCGACGAGGTCCTTGGCTTCCTTCAGGCCCAGGCCGGAGACGATCTCGCGAACGACCTTGATGACCTGGATCTTCTTGTCGCCGGCACCCTCGAGGATGACGTCGAACTCGTCCTGCTCGGACTCGGCCTCGGCAGCAGCGGCCGGAGCACCGGCGGCAGCGACGGCAACCGGAGCAGCAGCGGTGACCTCGAAGGTCTCCTCGAATGCCTTGACGAACTCCGAGAGCTCGAGCAGGGTCAGTTCCTTGAACGCGTCGAGCAGCTCTTCGGTGGTGAGCTTCGCCATGGTGGCGGTCCTTCCTGATAAGTCCCATGTCGCTGATCCGCGACCGGATGGGATGGTGCGTGCCGGAGCACGCGTGGATGTATCTTTCGCGGTGATGCAGATTCGCAGTGATGCGGATCAGCGTCAGGCGGCTTCTTCGCCCGCCTTCTTCTCCTGCAGAGCGGCCGCGAGGCGGGCCACCTGCGAAGCGGGGGCGTTGAACAGGCCTGCGGCCTTTGCCAAGTTGCCCTTCATCGCGCCGGCGAGCTTGGCCAACAGCACCTCGCGGGACTCGAGGTCCGCGATCTGGTTGACCTGCTCCACGGACAGCGCAGCGCCGTCCATGTAGCCGCCCTTGATGACGAGAGCCTTGTTGTCCTTCGCGAAGTTCTTCAGAGCCTTCGCAGCATCCACCGCTTCGCCCTTGACGAACGCGATGGCGGTCGGACCGACGAACAGATCGTCGAGACCCTCGACGCCCGCCTCAGCGGCGGCACGCTTGACCAGGGTGTTCTTGGCGACGGAGTAGGTGGCACCCTCTCCGAGAGCGCGACGCAGCTCGGTCAGACTTCCCACCGACAGACCACGATATTCCGTGATCACGGCAGCGGTGGAGGTCTTGAACTGCTCGGTGATCTCCGCAACTGCGGAAACCTTCTCGGGCTTTGCCATACTTCGCCTCCTCTCAGTAACAGTCGTTTTCCCGGTGTCCCGAGTGGGACGCCCCACCGGACGACCGCCGGGACCGGAAAACGACGAACGCCCCGGCGCAGGGCACACGGGGCATACAAGGAGGAGGAACTCGAATGCACCCGGAAGGCACATCGCGGTTCGTATCTCCCCTAACCTCGTCCTCCTGCGTGGGCCGCCGGACAACTCCGGACCTTCAACCGATCCGCACGCGGATTCGGTGACCAACGGTCTTGGGTAGAACATGATCGGGGTGAAGATCGGCGCACGCCGAACTACCCCACCACTGTAGCGGACGATGTGCACGAGATGCAAAACGGCCGGCACAGCGATGCTGTACCGGCCGCTTCAGGACGCACATCCACTGCGTGCAGTGCGAATTACTCCGCGGTCTCGAGGAGGTTGCGGGTGCGCTGCGGATCCACCGGGATGCCCGGGCCGGTGGTCGTAGCAATCGTGACCTTCTTGATGTAGCGGCCCTTCGCGCTGGACGGCTTGGCGCGGAGCACCTCGTCCAGAGCAGCAGCGTAGTTCTCGACCAGCTTGGTCTCGTCGAACGAGGCCTTGCCGATCACGAAGTGCAGGTTGGCGTTCTTGTCGACGCGGAAGCTGATCTTGCCACCCTTGATGTCGGTGACGGCCTTCGCGACGTCCGGGGTGACCGTGCCCGTCTTCGGGTTCGGCATCAGACCACGGGGACCGAGGACGCGGGCGATACGACCGACCTTCGCCATCTGGTCGGGGGTCGCGATCGCGGCGTCGAAGTCCAGCCAGCCGCCCTGGATGCGCTCGATCAGATCCTCGGCGCCCACGACGTCGGCACCTGCGGCCTCGGCCTCGGCAGCCTTCTCGCCCACCGCGAAGACGATGACGCGAGCGGTCTTACCCGTGCCGTGCGGCAGGTTGACCGTGCCGCGCACCATCTGGTCCGCCTTGCGGGGATCCACACCGAGTCGCATGGCGACCTCGACGGTGGCGTCGTAGTTCTTCGAGCTGGTCTCCTTCGCGAGCTTCGCAGCTGCGAGGGGGCTGTACAGGTTGTCCGAGTCGATCTTCTCGGCCGCGGCGAGGTATGCCTTGCTGCGCTTTGCCATGTTCTTTCCTAACTTCTCACCGGCAGGTGAATGGTTCGGGCGTGGTAGCGGGCCTGGCCGGCCCTCCCACGAGTGCTATGCAAGCCCGGGGACGGAGCCCCGGAACAGCGAGGGGCTCAGCCCTCGACCGTGATGCCCATCGACCGAGCGGTGCCGGCGATGATCTTCGCGGCAGCCTCGATGTCGTTGGCGTTCAGGTCTTCCTGCTTGGTCTTGGCGATCTCGCGCACCTGATCCATGGTCACCTTGGCGACCTTGGTCTTGTGCGGCTCGCCGGAGCCCTTCTGCACGCCTGCGGCCTTGAGCAGGAGCTTCGCGGCCGGCGGAGTCTTCAGCTTGAAGTCGAACGAACGGTCCTCGTAGACCGTGATCTCGACCGGCACGACGTTGCCACGCTGCGACTCGGTCGCCGCGTTGTACGCCTTGCAGAACTCCATGATATTGACGCCGTGCTGACCCAGCGCGGGGCCGACCGGCGGAGCCGGGTTGGCCTGGCCGGCCTGGATCTGGAGCTTGATGAGCCCGGCGATCTTCTTCTTCTTGGGGGGCATCTCTATTCCTAGTTTCGTGCTCGGTGTGGTTCTTGCGTACTGCTACTGCAAGCTTGTGCGCGCCGGATGCCGGCGCCGTCGGATCCTGGGGATCGTCAGATCTTCGACACCTGGTTGAACGACAACTCCACGGGAGTCTCACGGCCGAAGATCGACACCAGGACCTTGAGCTTCTGCTGCTCGGCGTTGACCTCACTGATGGAGGCGGGCAGCGTCGCGAACGGGCCGTCCATCACGGTGACCGACTCGCCGACCTCGAAGTCCACCTCGATGGCGGGCTTCGCAGCGGCGGCGGGAGCCTGCTCGCCTGCGGTCGAAGCACCGGCCGCCGGCTTCTTCTTCGCCTGCTGCGGGAGGAGGAACTTCACGACCTCCTTGATCGTCAGCGGCGACGGACGCGACGTGGCTCCGACGAAGCCGGTCACGCCGGGGGTGTTCCGGACGGCGCCCCACGACTCGTCGTTGAGTTCCATCCGGACGAGGATGTAGCCGGGCAGGACCTTGCGGTTGACCTGCTTGCGCTGACCGTTCTTGATCTCGGTGACCTCTTCGGTCGGCACCTCGACCTGGAAGATGTACTCGGTGAGGTCGAGGTTCTGGACGCGGGTTTCGAGGTTGGTCTTGACCTTGTTCTCGTAGCCGGCGTAGGAGTGCACGACGTACCAGTCGCCGGGCTCGCGCCGCAGTTGCTTCTCGAGGGCCTCGGCCGGGTCGACCTCGTCCTCTTCGGCGGCGGCGTCGTCGGTGCCCTCCGCTGCGTCGGAGACCTCGACATCGGTCTCGGCATCGGTGCCGGACTCGACAGCAGCGTCGGACTCGGAGACCTCGGTGTCCGCATCCGCCGACTCGGCCGTCACGTCGTCAACCAAGGCCTCGTCCGAAACGTGCTCCTCGGCCGAAGCCTCGTACGAGTCGTTCTCGGGGGTGCTCACCGGGCACTTTCCTCTCGTCGATCACATTTTTCGTCTCGCGCGGACAGGCGCTAACCGAACAACCAGCTGACGCCCTGTACGAACGCCAGATCCAATCCGAAGATGAACGCCGTCATAACGGTCACGAACGCAAGGACCACGAGCGTGTAGGTGGTCAACTGCTTGCGGTTGGGCCAGATCACCTTGCGGAGCTCGGCGATGACCTCACGGAAGAAGCGCACGAGTCGCTTGAAGATGTTCTCGGACTTCGCGGCGGGACGATCGCTCACGGCCGTGGCCGAACGCGACGTCTTCTTCATGGACACCGCACTCGTCGTGGATGCCGAGGGATCGGCTGCACCACGACGGGTGGCCCGCTTGCCGGTCGGCCGAGCAGCCGCGGAAGAACCGTCGGGGGTCGCGCCGGTAGCCGTTCCAGCGTCGCCGGGAATGTTCCCTGCGGTGCCGCTGTGGCGCTGACCGCGCTCCTCGCTCACATCGTTCCTCTCGGTCGCTGGCAGTCCGGGGGCAGGGGCGACAGGACTTGAACCTGCAACCTGCGGTTTTGGAGACCGCTGCTCTGCCAATTGAGCTACGCCCCTCTGGTCGGACATCCACACTCGTACGAAGCGAGTGTCCGGAACCGCCCCATCTGCGACCACATGACACGCGCGCTACCCCGTCGGGCCGTTACGGCCTTCGTAGAGCAGCGCGCTGCTATGCGATCCCAGAAGCCTAAGTGTACTGCATTGCCCCGGGACAAACCCAATCCGCTCGGCCGTCAGGCCAAACGGACCGTTGCCGTGGCGCGACCGAAGATCTTACGACCGTCGGACTTCGCCACGATAGCGACCACTGCTGTCTTGCTCTCCGCGTCCACCGACTTGATCTTGCCGGTGAACTCGATCTCGGCGGCCTTGTCGGCCTCCACATATACCGGACTGGTGAACCGAACATTGTATTCGGTCACCGCGCCGGGGTCTCCCAGCCACTCCGTGACGAAGCCGGCCGCGATGCCCATCGAGAGCATGCCGTGCCCGACGACGTCGCGCAAGCCGGCCAGTTCGGCCACCTTGTCGCTCCAGTGGATCGGGTTGGGATCACCCGACACACCTGCATAGTTGACCAGATTTCCGCGCGTGAGCGTGACGACCTTCGACGGAAGCTCGTCCCCTACCGCGACATCCGCGAAGCTACGGAGTGTCACTGTGCATCACCACATCCTTGACCGCGTGCGCGATGTTGTCGTCGACCTCGCCACCGGAACGGGCGACGAGCGTCGTCCAGGAGGTGAGCACGAGATTGTCGTACTGATCCGTGATCACGTTCTTGGTGGTGATGATGTCGCTGCCGGCAACTTGCCGGAAATCGTCGAGGTAGACGTCGCAGAACAGCCTGTCGCCGGCCTGGATCGGGCGGTGGTAGACCATCCGCTGGTCGGTCTGCATGATCTGGCTCAGGTCGTAGCCGGTGACGACCTCTTCGAACAGCTTGCGCTGCGCGATCATGCCGACGATCGAGACGAAGGTCAGCGGCGCGATCACTCCGTCATATCCCAGCCCCCGGGCTGCGTCGTCGTCGTGATGGGCCGGATGCGAATCGCGCACGGCACGGGCGTACTCGCGGATCTTCTCGCGACCGACCTCGTAGTAGTCGCCCACCCGGTAGTGGTGACCGACCATGGACTTGGCGTGCGCGGCGGCATCGAACGGGATCCCGGCCTGTTCGGTCGCGTCCACCGATTCCTGGTTCTCGAGTATGTTCGTCATACGCAAAACCTCCGCAATTCCGACGACGCCAACTGGCACGGTCGGTATTGCGGAGACCTTATGCGTCGACGTCGTTGCGACCGGCTACTTGGACTCGCGGTGCGACTGGTGCGTACCGCAGTTCGGGCAGAACTTCTTCAGCTCGAGCCGGTCGGGGTCGTTGCGACGGTTCTTCTTCGTGATGTAGTTGCGGTGCTTGCACACCTCGCAGGCCAAGGTGATCTTCGGCCGAACGTCAGTAGAGGAGGCCACGGGATGCCTTCTTTCGCGTCAATCCGATCAGTATCGATCAGGGTGGATCAATGAACTTTTGGTAGCGGTGACCGGACTTGAACCGGCGACGCAACGATTATGAGTCGTTTGCTCTACCAACTGAGCTACACCGCCTCGGTGCCGAGTGTCGCTACGAAGGCGGCACCTCAATCCAGCGAGCCCCCTGACGGAATCGAACCGTCGACCTTTTCCTTACCATGGAAACGCTCTGCCGACTGAGCTAAGGGGGCGTGGCCTCCGGAGCATCTCTGCTCGCTGCGGCCTCCAAAAGATTACACACACTCGGTCCTGGTGCAAAATCCGCTGGTAGAGGCGCATAAACGCCGCTCCTCTCCGAGCTCTGCCCACCCGCACCCACCCGTGCCCACACATACGCGCGCGGCGGGCCGGCGGGAGGCATCGGGCGCGAGGCGGAACGGCACCGCGTGCCGAGCCGCCCGGAACCTCGGGGAGAGCAGGACCCACACTCCGGAGCCCGCACCGAAGGGCCCGGGAATGCAGAACAGCCCCGGTTCCGAAGAACCGGGGCCGTTCCGGTGGCAGGTGTAGGATTCGAACCTACGTAGGCGTAAGCCGACGGATTTACAGTCCGCTCCCATTGGCCGCTCGGGCAACCTGCCGGGGTGCGATCGGGACCGCGTCCTCGATGCGTTTGGAAGAATACAACGCATACCCCCCCGAAACGCAAACCGAGTGGTCACAGCTCCGCGCGACCCGATAGCGTCGGGTGGACAGAACCCTTACAGACCGACCCCGAAGTGGAGTGAGACGTGGCTGATTCGTCGTTCGATGTGGTGAGCAAGGTCGACCGCCAGGAAGTGGACAACGCGCTGAACCAGGCGGCGAAGGAGATCGCCAACCGCTTCGATTTCCGGAACACCGGGGCGCACATCGAGTGGTCGGGCGACGAGGCCATCACGATCTCGGCCGAGACCGAGGACCGCGCGCTCGCCGCGCTCGAGGTCTTCAAGGAGAAGCTGATCCGCCGCGACCTGTCCCTCAAGTCCTTCGACGCCGGCGAGCCGACGCAGTCCGGCAAGGTCTACAAGATCACCGGCACGCTGGTGCAGGGCATCAGCCAGGAGAATGCCAAGAAGATCTCCAAGCTCATCCGTGACGAGGGCCCGAAGGGCGTCAAGGCGCAGATCCAGGGCGAAGAGCTGCGCGTGAGCAGCAAGAAGCGCGACGACCTGCAGGCCGTCATCTCGCTGCTCAAGAACGCCGACCTCGACATCGCCCTGCAGTTCGTCAACTACCGCTAGTACGTCGACCACTGCCGACGACGCCCTCTCCTACGACTCCGCCCGCGACCGTCGTCGCGGGCGGAGTCGTCTGGGATTTCGTCTGTGGGGTGCCGTCCGGTCAGCGGATCCCGGCCATGCGCTCGAGCCGTTCGATGCGGTCGGCCATCGGCGGGTGCGTCGAGAACAGCCGGCTCATCTTGTCGCCCGCCCGGAACGGGTTGGCGATCATCAGGTGCGACTGGGCCGCGAGTTTCGGTTCGGGTGGCAGCGGCGCGGCCTGCGTGCCGAGAGCGAGCTTGCGCAGCGCCGACGCGAGGGCCAGCGGGTCGCCGGTGAGCTCGGCACCGGACTGGTCGGCCTGGTACTCGCGCGACCTCGACACAGCGAGTTTGACGACCGACGCCGCGATGGGGCCGAGCAGGGAAACCAGCAGCAGCGCCAGTGGGTTCGCGCCACCCTCCCGGTTGCCGAAGGCCGAGGCGAAGAACGCGAAGTTCGCCAGGCCCGAGATGACGGCAGCCATCGCACCGGCGACCGACGAGATGAGGATGTCGCGGTTGTAGACGTGGGCGAGTTCGTGGCCGAGCACCGCGCGCAGTTCCCGTTCGTTCAGGATCTCCAGGATGCCCGTCGTGCAGCACACGGCGGCGTTTCGCGGGTTACGACCCGTGGCGAACGCGTTGGGGGCGTTGGTGGGGCTGATGTAGAGCCGCGGCATGGGCTGGTGCGCCGCGGTCGCGAGTTCACGCACGATCCGGTACATCGCCGGTGCCTGCACCTCGGTGACCGGCTGGGCGTGCATCGCCCGCAGGGCGAGCTTGTCGCTGTTGAAGTACGCGTAGCCGTTCATGCCGACGGCGAGCACGATCGATATCAGCAGGATCGTCGAATTGCCGAACAACGCTCCGACGAACACGATCAGCGCGGACATTCCGATCAACAGACCGGCCGTCTTGAGACGGTTCGAGTATCCGTGCACGTCGCACCCCTTCCGCACCACGATTTCCCACTCATTCGTCCAACGAACGAGCGAACGGCGCGGTTCCCGCCCCGACCGGGGCGGGACGACACGACGGTCCGTCAGCCGACGCGGGCGACGGTGAAGTCCACGAGGCGACGCAACGCCTCGTTCGCCGACCCCTGCGGCAGGGCATCGAGTTCGGCGTGAGCGCGGGCGGCGTAGGTCGCGAGAGTCGCCTTCGCCGCATCCATCCCCGGCGAGCGGACGAGCAGTTCGAGCGCCTCCGCGACGTGTGCTTCGTCCTCGATGGGACCGACGAGCAGTTCACGCAGACGATCCGCCTCCGGTCCGGTCTCCCGCAGCGCGTAGAGCACCGGCAGGGTGTACACACCCTCGCGGAGATCGGTTCCGGGGGTCTTGCCCGACTCCGTGGTGTCGGACGCGATGTCGATGATGTCGTCGACGATCTGGAAAGCGGTGCCGACGGCGTCGCCGAGCCGTTCGAGACGCTCTACATGTTCCGGATCAGCGCCCGAGAACGTACCGCCGAAGCGACCGCTGGCGGCGATCAGCGAACCGGTCTTCTCCCAGATCACCCGCAGGTAGTGCTCGACCGGGTCGTCGTTGGTACGCACACCGATGGTTTCGCGCATCTGACCGGTGACCAGCTCGGCGAACGTCTCCGCGATGATCTGCACGGCCGACGGACCCAGCGTCGACACCAACCGCGAGGCGTGCGCGAACAGATAGTCGCCGGCGAGGATCGCGACGCTGTTGCCCCAGCGCACGTTGGCGCTCGGGGCGCCGCGACGCATCGTCGCCTCGTCCATCACGTCGTCGTGATAGAGCGTCGCGAGGTGCACGAGCTCGACGACGGTCGCCGCCGTCACCACGGCGGGATCGGTGGGCTTCGGCCCGAGCTGCGCGGTGAGGATAGTGAACAGCGGCCGGAACCGCTTGCCACCCGCCTTCGCAAGGTGCAGTGCGGCCTCCGTCAGGAAGTCCTCACCGTCGGACAGTTCCTCGACCAGGAGTTTCTCGACGCTCGCGAGGCCGTCCCCGACTGTCGCGGCGAGGACCGGATCGCCGAGTTCCACACCGGCCACGACGGTGCTCGGCGCCGCATCGGCCGAACCAGCGGTCCGAGCCGCCCCCTCAGTGCTCACGATGACGTACCCATCCTGTTCTGTCGCCTCGACTTCACCGTAGTGAACCTAGCCGTTCGTTCCCCGATCCACCTCGTCGAGGCGGCCGATCGCGGCCTGAGAAGATGGAGCGGTGGTGGCCGAACACTCCGCGCGAGATCCGCGGCAATCCCAGTCCTGCGTTCCCGACAGTACCGATGTTCTCGTCGTCGGTGCCGGTCCAGCCGGTTCCGCCGCCGCCGCGTGGGCTGCCCGCGCCGGTCGCGAGGTGTTGCTCGTCGATGCCGCGACCTTCCCTCGCGACAAGACCTGCGGTGACGGATTGACCCCGCGTGCCGTCGCCGAACTCGACGAACTCGGCCTCGGCGACTGGCTGCGCACCCGCACCGTCAACCGCGGTCTGCGTCTCGAGGGCTTCGGTGGCCGCTTCGAACTCCCCTGGCCCGACTCGTCGTTCCCGGTCGTGGGCAGCGCCGTGCCGCGCACCGAACTCGACGCCCGGATCCGGCAGGCCGCGCTCGACTCGGGTGCCCGCGCCGTGGACGGAACGAAGGCCGTCGACGTCGAACGCGACGGCGACCGGGTCTCGGCCGTGATCTTCCGCACCGCCGACGGACCGCGGACCGTCCGCTGCCGCACGGTGATCGTCGCCGACGGGGTGCGTTCTCCCCTCGGCAAGGTGCTCGGTCGTCGCTGGCACCGCGACACCACCTACGGCGTGGCCGCGCGGGCCTACGCCACCTCCCCGCGCAGCGACGATCCGTGGATCACCTCGCACCTCGAACTGCGCGACGACGCGGGGGCCGTCCAGCCGGGCTACGGCTGGGTGTTCCCGCTCGGCACCGGCGAGGTGAACCTGGGAGTGGGGACCCTCGCGACCGCCTCGCGACCGGCGAGTGGATCGCTGCGGCATCTCATCGACCTCTACGCGCGGCAGCGCCGCACGGAATGGGAACTCGGCGAGGTGACGCGTGTGGCGTCGGCGCTGCTGCCCATGGGCGGAGCCGTGTCGGGGGTCGCGGGCAGGAACTGGGCGCTGATCGGCGACGCCGCGGCGTGCGTCAATCCGCTCAACGGCGAGGGCATCGACTACGGACTCGAAGGCGGTCGGTTGCTCGCCGGGCTGCTCGACTCCGACGACCTCACCGACCTGTGGCCGGCGACGCTGCGCTCCCACTACGGCCGGGCGTTCTCCACCGCGCGTCGCCTCGCGAGCCTGCTCACGATCCCGAAGTTCCTGCCGGCGACCGGCCCGATCGCGATGCGGTCGCGGACGATGATGTCGGTCGCGGTGCGGGTGATGGGCAATCTCGTCACCGACGAGGACGCCGACTTCGTGGCCCGGGTGTGGCGGACGAGCGGTCATCTCTCGATGCGCTGGGACCGTCAGCCCCTCTTCGCCTGAGCGCCGATACAGCGCCGCGCGGCAATTTGCGTACCGCGCGGTGCCGATGCGCCCGGCTACTTGCGTACCGCGCGGTGCCGATGCGCCCGGCTACTTGCGTACCGCGCGGTGCAGGGCGGTGATGCCCCCGGTGAGATTGCGCCACTTCACGTCGCTCCAGCCCGCGGCCTCGATGCGCCGGGCGAGCTGCTCTTGATCGGGCCAGGCCCGGATCGATTCGGCGAGGTAGACGTAGGCGTCGGGATTGCTGCTGACCGCCCGCGCGACCCGCGGCAGCGTCCGCATCAGGTACTCCATGTAGACGGTGCGTAGCGGTTCCCGCACGGGTGTGGAGAACTCGCACACCACGAGGCGTCCACCCGGCTTGACCACCCGGGCGATCTCGCGCAGTCCCTCGTCCGGGTCGGCGACGTTGCGCAGGCCGAAGGAGATGGTCGCGGCGTCGAAGACCGCGTCGGCGAACGGCAGTTTCATCGCGTCGCCTGCGACCATCGGGACGTTGCGGAACTCACCGGCGTGCAGCATGCCCTTGGAGAAGTCGGTGGCGACGACCCACGCGCCGGACCGTCCGAGTTCGACGGTGGAGACCCCGGTGCCGGCGGCCAGGTCGAGCACCCGCTCGCCGGGCTTCAGGTCGAGAGCCGCACGGGTCGCGCGACGCCACCCGCGGTCCTGCCCGAACGACAGGACGGTGTTGGTCAGGTCGTAGCGTGCAGCGACCCCGTCGAACATGGACGCGACCTCACGCGGGTCCTTGTCGAGCGACGCGCGTGATCCGTGAGTTGTTGCCACGGCCGAAACGTTACCCGCTCCCCTAGTGGACGCCGGCGCTCATGCGGCGCGGCGGAGCGCGTGCGCGGGAAGGCCCTGCACCCGCCGGTAATGGGCGAACAACTCGTCGCACAGCACGGGCCAGGTGCGGCCGAGCACTCCACTGCGTGCCGCACCACCGAACTCGTCCCGGACCCCAGGAGCGAGCAGCGCATCGACGGCTCGGGGCAGCAATTCGACGAAGCGGTCCACCGGCAAGCGGTAACCGTTGCGGCAGTGGGCGACGAGGTCGCGTGGTCCGCCCGCGTCCGGCACGATCGCCGGGACCCCGCTCGCCAGGGCTTCCTGCACGGCCTGGCAGAAGGTCTCGTGTTCGCCGGGATGGACGAAGACGTCGAGGCTCGCGTGGGCGCGGGCCAGTTCCTCGCCCCCCAGCTGCCCGGTGAACACGGCCGACGGCAGCTGACGTTCGAGCCGCGACCGTTCGGGACCGTCGCCGACGACGACGAGCTGCAGCCGCGGGTCGTGGGCGAGGATCGCGAGCCGCTCGACGTGCTTCTCGGGCGCGAGGCGTCCCACGAAACCGACGATCGGACGGCCGTCCGGCGACCAGCAGGAGCGCAGGTCCTCGTCCCGCCGGGACGGCGCGAAGCGGTCGGTGTCGACGCCCCGCGACCAGCGCCGCACGCGCGGGATGCCGTGGGCCACGAGGTCGTCCACGGCGGAGGTCGAGGGAGCGAGGGTGAGATCGCAGCCGCGGTGCAGGCGCCGAGTCCACCGCCAGGACGCACGCGCGGCGAGGCCGAGCCCGTAGCTGGAGGCGAATCCGGCCACGTCCGTCTGATAGATCGCGACCGTCGGAATGTCGAGGCGTCCCGCGGCGGCGAGACCGCCGGCACCGAGCACGAACGGGGACGCGAGGTGCACCACATCCGGCGCGAAAGTGCGCAGCACCGGAAGGAGTTCCGGGCCGGGCACGCCCACCGGGAGGGAGCTGATCCTCGGTACGCGCACCGCCGGTACGCGGTGGACGGGTGTCCCGTGATGGTCGGACGGAGCGGGTGGCCTGCCTGCGACCGTGTCGGGTGCGACGACCAACGCGTCGTGTCCGGTGCGGTCGAGGTGCTCGAGGACGCGGAGCACCGAGTTGGTGACGCCGTTGACGTTCGGGAGGAAGGATTCCGCGACGATGGCTACTCGCACGCCGACAGCGTGGCGAGCCTGCGAGTCGAGCAGGTGCGAGCTCGGTGACCGATGGACGAAGTCGCGACGAACGTTTCGTTCGTCACACCTGCAGCTGTCGATCCTTCACGTCGGGAGCGACAGCGGGTGCGGCGGTCGCCCTCCGCCGCAGCCAGATCAGCACCGGCGTGGCGATCAACCATGTGACGACGATCACCGATCCGGTCGGGATCAGGGCGACACGGGCGTCGCGACCGGTCACACGAACGAGATCGGGATCACTCCGGGCGTACTCGACGGCGATCCGCTGCCCGGTGGTCAGCCCCGTCGGGTACAGAACGCCGAGCTCCGGATTGTGCGTCACACCGTCAGGAGTGACGAAACTCACCGCGGACCGGAGGGATCCGGCCGAGAGCACCTCGGCGACGGCCGTACCCGTGTCGGAGCGGATGGTGAGGTCGTTGCGGAGAGCGCCGAGGAACAGGATCACCGCGAGGGCGGAGATCGCCGCCGCGACGATGAGAACCGCGCGCCGCGCGCGCTCGGGTCCGCTCACAGCTGCGCCCGCACCGCCGCGTGCAGTTCGCGCAAGCCGGCCCGATCCGTGGTGACCTCGACCACACGGATGCCTGCGGGCGGCACCGTGTCGTCCGCGAGCGCCAGCGCGAGGCCCTGCAGATCCACCCGCTCGTGCGGGACGCGGTAGGCCGCGCACAGTGCCGCGAGGTCCATGCCGTGCGGCGTGCCGAATACACGCTCGAAGACACCTGCGTACTGCGGGTCGCCCTGTTCGAGCAATTCGAAGATTCCGCCGCCGTCGTCGTTCGCGACGACGATGGTGAGGTTCTGCGGACGCGGCTCCGACGGTCCGATGAGCAGGCCCGACGCGTCGTGCAGGAAGGTCAGGTCGCCGAGCAGCGCGACGGTCCGTCCCTGCTCGTAGGCGAGTGCGGCACCGACGGCGGTGGAGACCGTGCCGTCGATCCCGGCGACACCGCGGTTGGACAGCACCTTCACGTCCGGCTTCGGGTAGCTCACGAGCGCCGCGTCGCGCACCGGGTTCGACGCCCCGAGCAGCAGCTGGTCGCCGGGCTTCAGTGAATCCGTCACCACCGCGGCGACGTGCAGTCCGGTGGCCTTCGGATGCCCGTCGAGCTGGGCGCGCACGGCCTTGTCGGTGTGCGCCGAGAGCTGGCGGCATCGTTCGAGCCACGCCTCGTCGGGTGCTCCCGACACCACGGCGCGGGTGCCGGTGGCGATGACGTTGCCCGAGACGTCGGGCCAGCGCGGCCCGGTGGTCAGCGCGTAGACGGTGACGGCGGGGTCGGCGAGCAGGTTCGACACCGGCCGATGCAGCGTGGGCCGGCCGGTGATGATCGCCTGGCGCGGCTTCAGGTGCGGCAGCGCCATCGGATGCACCGGGATGCCGTGCAGCGGTGCGGTGGGTTCGGCGACGGTCGGCAGCCCGGACAGCTCGGGGCGGTGAGCGGAACCGTGACCGGAGACGACGATCGTGTCGGGGGTCAGATCGATCTCGAGCGGGACGTCGAGGGTGGCGTTCACCGTGGTGGTCCAGGCCTTGCCGTCGGGACGCCCCTCGGGCACCGGTCCCTTCGCGTCGAGCTCGGGCACGAGCGGTTCGCGCAGCGGGATATCGAAGTGGACCGGGCCGGCGTTGCCGGAGCGGGTTCCGCGGGAGGCGGCGAGCACTCGGGAGACCGCCGAACGCCACTGGCTGTTCTGTTCGGTGCCTTCGGCGAGTCCGAGGCTGATGGTCGCGCGTACCTGGGTGCCGAACATTCCGAGCTGTTCGACGGTCTGGTTCGCGCCGGATCCGAGCAGTTCGTAGGGGCGATTGGCGCTGAGCACGACCAATGGGACGCGGGCGTAGTTCGCCTCGAGCACGGCCGGTGCGAGGTTGGCCACGGCGGTCCCGGAGGTCATGACGACCGGGACGGGACGACCCGAGGCGAGGGCCAGGCCGATCGCGAGGAATCCGGCGGTGCGCTCGTCGATACGCATGTGCAGGCGCAGACGTCCTGCGTTGTCGGCGGCCTGGAGCGCGAAGGCGAGCGGCGCGTTGCGCGAGCCCGGGCACAGCACGACGTCCCGAACACCGCCCCGGGCGAGTTCGTCGACGACAGCAGTGGCCTGGGCAGTGGACGGATTCACGGAGTCCAGGGTAATTGCGCCGGAAGTGTGGCCGGGTCCAGGTGTGGTCAGAATGGAGGCCGTGCGCACAGTCTTCGATCCCGCCGAGTCGAGTCCCGGCCGCTTCTACCGCCTTCTCACCGCGACAATCGTGCCGAGACCGATCGCATGGGTGTCGACCGAGGCCGAGGACGGTGTGTTCAATCTCGCTCCGTACAGCTTCTTCACGGTGGCGAGTACGGCCCCGCCGGTCGTGCAGTTCACGTCCGTGGGCCGCAAGGACAGCCTGCGGAACATCGAGCAGACGGGCGAGTTCGTGATCAACATCGCGACCGTGCCGTTGATGGAGAAGGTCAACGCCTCGTCGGCGGCGTTCCCGCACGACATCGACGAGTTCACGGAGGTGGGTCTGCACGCCGAGCCGAGCGAGCGGGTGCGGCCCCCGCGGGTCGCGGAGGCACCCGCCTCGATCGAGTGCCGGCTGCATCGAGTGATCGAGATCGGCGACTCGTTCGTCGTGATGGGCGACGTCCTCGCGGTGACGGTCGACCCCGAGGTGCTGGCGGAGGACGGTGCCCCGGATTTCGCGGCGCTCGGCGCGGTGAGCCGGTTGGGGCGGACGGAATGGGGCCTGACGCCCGCGGTGCGGAGACTGGAGCGGCCCGGCACTCCCGGGTGAGAACACAGGTTAGGCTCCGCTGAACGATCGTCGGGATGCTGCACGTCGTCAGTGATGGCATCCGAGCAACCTCGGAGGGCCGCATGGCGAAGAGCACCGGAACCGCACGGCGCAACCCCTATCTCAAGCCCGGGTCGCGGCGGATGGTGCGCGCGCAGGTACTCGCCGCCGAACGCATCAGCCCGACCTTCGTGCGCATCACCGTGAGCGGCGACGACGTCGACTCGATCGCACCGATGGGCTTCGACCATTGGTTCCGCATGTTCTTCCCCACCCCGGAGCAGCAGGAACTGACCCTCCCCGGGGCGACGGACGACCGTTGGTGGCCCGAATATCAAGAGCTCCCCGAGGAGCGGCGGCCCGTGCTGCGGAACTACACGTTCCGCCGCGTGCGACCTGCGGGAACCGGGCTGTTCGGCCCGACTTCCGAGATCGAGATCGATTTCGCGTCGCACGGCGATCTGGGCCCGGCCTCGGCATGGGCGGAGCGGGCACAGCCCGGCGACGAGATCGGCATCCTCGACGAGGGCATCAGCAACCTCCCTCTCGACGAGGCGCGGTCGTGGCTGCTCGTCGGTGACGAGAGCGCCGTGCCCGCCGTGGCCGGCATCCTCGACTCGATCCTCGCCCTCGATCCGCTCGCGTCCGTCGAGGTCTTCGTCGAGGTTCCGCACCCCGACGACCTCACCGCCCAGGACCTGCCGACGGGAGAGAACGTGCGGGTTCATCCGGTGATCAGGACCGATGCCGAGGCGGTACCGGGCAGTCTCGTCGTCGATGCGGTTCGGGAGGCGACCCCGTCGTCGGATTCCACCCACGCGTTCGTCGCGGGCGAGTCGTCGCTCGCGACCGGTGTGCGCCGTCATCTCGTGCGCGAGTGCGGCTGGGACCGGTCGGCGGTGACCTTCATCGGATATTGGAAGTACGGCGAGCCCGTCTACTGACGGTCCGAATCTTCCCCGGAACGACGAACGTCGCGGTACCGACCGGCGAACCGGTTCGGGACCGCGACGTCCGGATGTCGCTGGTGTCGGCTCAGCCGGCGTGCTTCTGGATGAGATCACCCAGGCGCGGCAGGGCCTCGACGACGTGCTTCTTGGCCGAGGGGCGCAGCGAGTCGTAGACCTTCTTGACGCCGGACTTCGACGTGCCGGCGATGCGCTCGTCGGTCACCCCGAGAAGAGCGTCGGCGACGACCTCGCCGCGGGCGACCAGGAAGTCCGAGAACGAACCGTTGCCTGCGTACTCCACCCAGAACGGCTGGAGCTTCTCGACGAATTCGGGCAGCAGACCTTCGACGGCACCCGGCACGATGCCCGGGCCGACCTTCTTCACTGCTGCGTAGCCACCCTTGAGGGCGAGACCGGACGCACCCTTCTTGTCCGACACCTCAGCATCGATCAGGGCTTCGACGTCTGCCTTGACCGCCGGGAACTTGTCGGCGCCGAGGAGGGCATCGCCCAGAGCTGCAACCACTTTCACTGCCTCCGTAGATGTGACACTTGTGACCGTTGGGACGCGGGGAACGATATACGACGATTCCGTGCCGTCACAGTCCGCGTCCGGCGAGGTCGTCACAGTCCGCGTCCGGCGAGCACCGTACGGCACCGACGCACCCGTTCGCACCACCACTCGACTCGATCGGGATCGGCCCGCAGCGCATCGAGCCGCTCGGGTTCGGGCTCGACCGCGACGACGTCGAGCGCTCCGTCGGACATGTGCAGAGCCGGCGCGACGTCGGCTTCGAAGAAGCCACCCGTGCCCAGCCCGCAGGCGTACGGGAGGTCGGGCAGGGCAGCGGCCGCCGCGAGACCGGTGGCGATTCCCACCGCCGAGTCGAGAGCGCTCGAGACGACCACCTCGACGCCGTGTCCGGCGAGTTCGTCGGCGAGCGCGACGAGGCGTCGGACCCCGCCGAGCGGCGCGACCTTCACGATGGCGACATCCGCTCCCCCGGCCCGCACGACCCGCAGGGGATCCTCGGCGCGGCGGATGCTCTCGTCCGCCGCGATGCGCACCCCGGGCAGTCGCCGGCGCACCTCGACGAGTTCGGGGACGGTCGCGCACGGCTGCTCGGCGTATTCGAGCGGACCGTCGGCGGTGAGTGCCGTGAGCGCACGGACGGCCTCGTCCACGCTCCAGCCGCCGTTCGCGTCGATCCGGACGTTGGGCACGTGCTCGCGCACGGCCCGGACACGAGCGACATCCTGCGCGAGATCCTGGCCCGGCTCGGCGACCTTCACCTTCGCGGTGCGCGCGCCGGGGAACCGGGCGAGCACCTCGGGGACGCGCTCCGGGCCGATGGCGGGCACGGTCGCGTTGACAGCGATCCGGGAGCGGCGCGGAGCCGGATGGCCCTGCCAGGCGGATTCGATCGCCGACTGCAACCAGTGCGCCGCCTCGTCGTCACCGTATTCGGGGAACGGCCCGAACTCGCCCCACCCGGCGGGTCCGCGCAGCAGCAGCACCTCGCGTTCGGTGATGCCGCGGAACCGGACGCGCATGGGCATCGAGACGACGACCGCCCCGTCGAGCAGCTCGTCCGCGGACGGGAGGGGTAGGGAGGTCACGGCTGGCCCGGCAGCAACTGGACCATCAGCGCCTCGCAGTCGGCGAGGAGGTTGCCGTCGACATCGCGCAGTTCGGCCTTGCAGAAGGCCTTGCGACCGTCCACGCGGTCGACCCAGCCGTCGACGACGAGTTCGGTCTCGATCGGGGTGATCCTGCGGTAGTTGACGTGGAGATAGGCAGTGCGGGCGATCGGCCGGCCGTTGGCGTGGATGACCATGCCGAACAGGTCGTCGAACAGCAGCGGCAACGTGCCGCCGTGCGCGGCCCCGTTGCCTCCGAGGTGGTAGCGGCGGAAGACGCCGCGTTCACGGACACCGTCCGGTCCGTACTTCTCGATCGTCCACGGCAGCAGCAGCGCACTGCCGCGTCCGGGCAGGTCCACGTTGAAGCCGGCGGGCGAGCGGCCCTCGGGCACGGCGTGCTCGGCGAGCAGATCGACCAGGGCCTCGGTCTGCTCGATCGCGCGGTCGACGACCTCGTCCGGTGGGTTCGTGGAGACCATCAGATCCTGCAGACGCCGGAAGGTCTCGACGAAGCGTCCGTAGTTCGGCCCCGCCTTCACCGGTTCGTAGACCGGGAATCCACCGTGGTGTTCGTAGTCGTCGCGGGGATCGGTCTGCTCGCTCATGGTTGTGCACGTTATCGGGCGGCGGCGCACGTCGTCGCGATGCCCGGCCCTTTATGGTGACGAGGTGACCTTCGATCCAGAATTGTGGCGCCCGGTACCCGGGTTCGAGAACCTCACCGACATCACCTATCACCGACACGTCACGCAGGGCACGGTCCGCGTCGCGTTCGACCGTCCCGAGGTGCGCAACGCCTTCCGTCCGCACACCGTCGACGAGCTCTACCGCGTGCTCGACCACGCGCGGACCACCTCCGACGTCGGCGTCGTGCTGCTCACGGGCAACGGCCCGAGCCCGAAGGACGGCGGATGGGCGTTCTGCTCCGGCGGCGACCAGCGGATCCGGGGCCGCAGCGGCTACCAGTACGCGAGCGGCGAGACGGCCGACACCGTCGACAAGGCCCGCGCCGGCCGACTGCACATCCTCGAGGTCCAGCGGCTGATCCGGTTCATGCCGAAGGTCGTCATCGCTCTGGTCAACGGCTGGGCCGCCGGTGGCGGGCACAGCCTGCACGTCACGTGCGACCTGACGCTCGCCTCCCGCGAGCACGCCCGCTTCAAGCAGACCGACGCCGACGTGGGCAGCTTCGACGGTGGCTACGGCAGCGCCTACCTCGCCAAGATGGTCGGCCAGAAGTTCGCGCGGGAGATCTTCTTCCTCGGCGACACCTACACGGCCGAGGAGATGCACCACATGGGTGCGGTCAACAAGGTCGTCGACCACGACGAGCTCGAGAACGTCGCGCTGGAGTGGGCGCAGAAGATCAACGGCAAGTCGCCGCAGGCGCAGCGCATGCTCAAGTACGCCTTCAATCTGCAGGACGACGGACTCGTCGGCCAGCAGTTGTTCGCGGGCGAGGCCACGCGCCTGGCCTACATGACCGACGAAGCGATCGAGGGTCGCGACGCCTTCCTGGAGAAGCGCGATCCCGACTGGTCGCCGTACCCCCACTACTACTGATCCTGACGCGACGAACCGGGCTTCGCCCCTGCTACAGCAGGTGCAAGGCCCGGTTCGCCGCGTAAGGAGGGGTCGTCGGACGGAAGGTCAGACGCAGTCGCGGCAGAAGGCCTGCTCGCCGTCGCCCGTCGCGCGACGGCTGTGGTGCTGGACGAGGAAGCAGCCCATGCAGGTGAACTCGTCCGACTGCTTCGGCAGGACCTGGACCGAGAGCTCCTCCGCCGACAGTGCCGAGAGGTCGGCGCCGGGCAGGTCGAGGGTCTCGAGGATCTCGCCCTCGTCGGTGTCGGCGGCCGCGGTGGGCTTGATGTCCAGCTCGTCCAGGGCAGTGCCACCGCCGCCCAGGATGTCGGTGGTGCGGGGAGCGTCGTAGTCGGTCGCCATGGCAGTTCTCCTCACTCGTTGTCGGCGGTGCCGCGCAGTCGCGGGTTACGGCTGCGTCGGACCCGCTGTGGCAGGCCGGCGCTGTCATGGGCACCGTTGCCGTCAGTAATGTCCCACCCGAAGCTTCGTCAAACACATATGTCCAGTTACGTTCGAACTGTGTGCTCTCGGGCACACTGTGGGACATGACCGATCGCCAGAGTCCGCGAACCGCCCACACCCGCCCGGAAGGCGTCTCCGACGCCACCGTGAAAGCGACCGGCAAACTGTCCGAGGCCCTCGAGACCGTCGAGCAGGCGCGGGGCCATCTCTATGCCTTCCACCAGCTGATGGGCCGCGCCGATCTGCTCACCGGCGACGCCGAGGAGTTGTTCCGCGAGGCCGGGCACGACGAGATCGCCGAGCGTCTCGGCACCGAGATCATCGGACGCAACATCGCCGAGGGCCGCTGGACCTTCCAGCTCGTCGAGGAGTTCGACGACGGCTACTGGTCGGACTTCCGCACCTTCGAGAAGGAGGTGCGTGACGAACTCGTGCAGGGCCGGCGCCATCTGTTCGAAGCTGAGATGAAGGAATCGCGGCGCACACACGGCCGCCGCCATCACGAGGCCCGCCCGGCCGAGGAGCAGTGACGGTGGAGATCCTCAGCAGCCGCACCATCCTCCGGCCGCGCGATCAGGAGGCCGCTCTCGAGTTCTACGGCTCGACGCTGGGACTGGCGATCGCCCGCGAGTATCCCGGCGGAACCGTCTTCTTCGCGGGGCAGTCGCTCATCGAGATCGCCGCCCACGGCCGGTCCGACGACAGCGACGAGGTGTTCCACGGCGCCCTGTGGCTCCAGGTGCGCGACGTCTACGACGCCGAGGCCGAGCTGGCACTGAAGGGTGTGCGCATCGTCCGGGGTGCGAAGCAGGAGCCGTGGGGACTGCACGAGCTGTGGATCGCGGATCCCGACGGGGTTCCGATCGTCCTGGTGCAGATTCCCGAGGACCATCCGTTGCGGCGCGACCTCCGCTGACGAACGGAGGTACCCGGGCACGACCGCAGGCAGTCGCGCGGCACCGGTGATCTTGCACACAAGCCGCGTGGTCTGCTCTGCACTCCGCTCATGGTCGGAGTCCGAAAGAACCGGTCGGGCGTGACGGCGAGACGCAGAATTCACACCCTCGTCGCTGTACATTCACGTGCCCGCTACCCCACAATCGACAGACGTGACCGCAGAGTTCGTCGTGCTCCTGGTGGTGGTCGTCACTGCCCTCGCATTCGATTTCACCAACGGCTTCCACGACACCGGCAATGCCATGGCGACATCCATCGCCACCGGCGCCCTCAAACCCAAAACCGCGGTCACTTTGTCCGCGACCCTCAACCTCGTCGGAGCCTTCCTGTCCGTGGAAGTCGCCGCGACCGTCGCGAAGGGTGTCGTCGACCTCGACACCGTCGGCGGTACCGATCTGTTGCTCATCGTCTTCGCCGGTCTGGTCGGAGCGATCCTCTGGAACATCTCGACCTGGCTGTTCGGCCTGCCGTCCAGCTCGTCGCACGCCCTGTTCGGCGGTCTCGTCGGCGCTGCACTGGCGTCGATCGGTGTCCAGGGCGTGGTGTGGGACGGAGTGCTGGGCAAGGTCCTGATCCCCGCCGTGCTCGCGCCCGTCATCGCGGGGCTGGTGTCCACGGTGGGCATCTGGTCGATGCACCGCCTGACCCGCCCCGTCTCCGCCGAGCACCGCGACCGCGGCTTCCGGCTGGGACAGATCGGCACGGCGTCCCTGATGTCCCTCGCGCACGGCACCAACGACGCGCAGAAGACGATGGGCGTGATCTTCCTGGCCCTCGTCGCCCACGGCACCATCACCGCCGACACCGAGATGCCGTTCTGGGTGAAGGTCGCCTGTGCCGTCGCGATCGCACTCGGCACCTATCTCGGTGGCTGGCGCATCATCCGCACGCTGGGCAAGGGCCTCGTCGAGATCGCCCCGCCGCAGGGCCTGGCCGCCGAGTCGTCGTCGGCCGCCATCATCCTCACCTCGAGCCATTTCGGTCTGCCGCTGTCGACCACGCACGTCGCCACGGGGTCGATCCTCGGAACGGGTCTGGGCACCAAGGGCGCCGAGGTGCGCTGGTCGGTGGCGCGACGGATGGTCGTCGCGTGGGTCATCACCCTGCCGTGCGCCGCGGTCGTCGGAGCGATCTGCTGGGCGCTCGCCCACCTCATCGGCGGCATGTCCGGCGTGCTCGTCGTGTTCGCAATCCTGTGCGCCCTGGCCCTGTTCATGTGGCTGCGCTCGCGCCGGCAGCCCGTCGACGCCTCCAACGTCACCGCCGACTGGGACGACAAGCTCGCCTCGGCGCCGGGTGCCTCCGAAACGGTCAGCGGGGAAGGACGCTTGTGAACCTGTTGACGCACACCCTCGATTCCCTCTGGCAGGTCGTTCTCGTGGGCCTGCTGCTCGGCGCCGGCCTGCCCTCCCTGTTCGCCCTGGGGGTCCGCACGCTCGACGCCGGTCGGGGCAGCGACGGCATACCGAACCCCGTGGCGCGGACCGCCGCGGTGCTGTGCTTCGCCGTGGTCGCCTGCGCGATCCTGGCGGGAATCCTCTTGCTGGCGTCCGATTTCCTCGCCGGAACGTTCGGCATCGACATCTTCTGATCGGAGTGACGGGTGGCTCTCCCGCCGTTTCTCGCTTCCATCGTCGAGTGGCTCCGCGCCGGTTACCCCGAAGGGGTACCGGAACAGGACTACGTACCCCTGTTCGCACTGCTCGCGCGGCGCCTGTCCGACGAGGAGGTCGCCCAGGTCGCCGACACCTTGGTCGAGGACGGTGACCTGTCGATCAACCGCATCGACATCGCGGTCCTGATCAGCAAGATCACCAACAACATGCCGTCGCCCGACGATGTGGACCGGGTCCGCCGCCAGCTCGAGGCAGGCGGATGGGACACGACACAATACGATCTGTGACCACACTCGAGCTCCTGCCCGTCCCTGCCGGGTCCGCCGTCCGCTCCGTGCTGCCCACCCTGCAGCGCATGCTCGACGGTGACGGACCGGCGCTGCTCCCCGTCCCCGCCGGGGACGAGCGGGAGACGCTCCGACTCACCGCAGCACTGAGCCCCGGTGAACCCGTCGCGGACGGTGTGGGACTGGTGGTCGCGACCTCCGGCACGACCGGGACCCCGAAGGGTGCCATGTTGTCCGCGCAGGCGCTGCGCGCGAGCGGCGACGCCACCCACGCCCGGCTGGGCGGGACGGGCTCGTGGCTCCTGGCCCTGCCCGCCCATCACATCGCGGGCATGCAGGTGCTGCTGCGCAGTCTGCTCTCCGGAACCGAACCCGTCGTCGTCGACGTGTCCGCCGGTTTCGATCCTGCGGATCTGCCGGCGGCGGTGGACGCCGTGCCGGGCCCCCGCCGGTACAGCTCGATGGTTCCCACGCAGCTGATCAAGGCCCTCGACCATCCCGACGCCACCGCGGCGCTTGCCCGCCTCGACGCGATCCTGCTCGGTGGGGCCGCGACTCCCGTGCCAATCCTCGACCGCGCCCGCGCGGCCGGCATCACCGTCGTGCGCACTTACGGCATGAGCGAGACCTGCGGCGGCTGCGTCTACGACGGCGTGCCGCTCGACGGCGTGTACGTGCGCGTCGACGGGGACTCGCGGGTGTGGCTCGGCGGCGCCACGCTCGCCTCGGGCTACCGGAACCTGCCCGACCATCCTGCCTTCGCCGAACCCGGCTGGTTCCGCACCGACGACGCGGGCATGCTCGACGACGGGGTCCTGCGCATCCTGGGACGGCTCGACGAGGCCATCTCGACCGGTGGGCTCACCGTGGTCCCCCAGGTGGTCGAGGCCGTGCTCGTCGAGCACCCGGCCGTCCGGGAGGTCGCGGTGGTGGGTCTGCCCGACGCCCGGCTCGGTCAGCGCGTCGCGGCGGTCGTCGTGCCCGTCCCCGGCGCGACGCCGACGCTCGCCGAACTCCGCGACCACGTCGAGGCCACGCTCGATCCCACTGCTGCGCCGCGTGAGCTGCAGGTCGTCGACACGCTGCCGCTGCGTGGACCGGGCAAGGTCGATCGCCGCGCCCTCGTCTCGCGCTTCTCCTGACGGGGTGCGCACGACGCGGCAGGCAGGCCCGGGTGCGAAGATCGATCCATGGCAACGGCTGGTCAATGGCTCGAAGGCGCTCGTCCGCGCACCCTCCCCAACGCGATCGCACCCGTCCTGGCGGGCACGGGCGCTGCGGCGTGGCTCGGTGAGGCCGTGTGGTGGAAGGCGCTGCTGGCACTGGTCGTCGCGCTCGGACTGATCATCGGCGTGAACTTCGCCAACGACTACTCCGACGGCATCCGCGGCACCGACGACGAGCGGGTCGGCCCGATGCGGCTCGTGGGTTCGGGGGCGGCGAGCCCCGGCGCTGTCAAGCGCGCGGCGTTCGTGTGCTTCGGCATCGCGGCCGTCGCGGGACTCGCTCTCGCCGTCACGACCGCCTGGTGGCTCGTGCTCGTCGGCGCGGTCTGCATCGCCGGGGCCTGGTACTACACCGGCGGAAAGAACCCGTACGGCTACAGCGGCTTCGGTGAGATCGGCGTCTTCGTGTTCTTCGGGCTGGTCGCGGTGCTCGGCACCCAGTTCGTTCAGGCCGGTCGCGTCGACTGGGTGGGTCTGGCCTGCGCGGTCGCCGTCGGCTCGATCTCGACGGCCGTCCTGGTGACGAACAATCTCCGCGACATCGCCACCGACGCGGAGACCGGCAAGCGGACCCTGGCGGTCAAGCTGGGCGACCCGAGGACCCGCACGCTCCACCTGGTGCTGGTCGTCGTGCCGTTCGTGATGTCGCTCGTGCTGGTCGCGGCGACGCCGTGGGCGCTCGCCGGCTTCCTCGCCGCACCGTTCGCGGTCCGCGCGCACAAACCGGTGCGGGCCGGTGCCCTCGGTCTCGCGCTGATCCCGGCGCTCAGCGATTCGGGTGTCGCGATGCTCGTGTGGGCGGTAGCCACCGCGCCCGCGCTGGCCTTCGGCTGACCATGACGCGGGCGCGGCGGACCGGGTCGCGGGCGGACGGGATCAGTCGCGGTCCGGGACGACCAGGCCGAGGACGAAGTTGACGATCGCGATGATCACGCCGCCCCACAGCGCCGCCCAGAAACCGTCGATCGTGAGGCCGTACTCGGTGAACCCGCTCAGCCACGCGGTGAGCATGAGCATCAGCGCGTTGACGACGAGCAGGAAGAGCCCGAGGGTGAGGATCACCAGCGGCAGCGACAGTAGCTTCACCAGCGGCTTCACGAGTGCGTTGACGACGGTGAAAATGGCGGCCAGCACGACGAGCGAGATGACCTTGCGGGTCGTGTCGGAGGTGCCTGCGGGATCGGTGAAGTCGATCCCGTCGACCAGCTCGACCGCGAGCCACAGACCGACCGCGTTGATGATCAACCGCAGTATCAGAGAAATCATGGTGCCACTGTGGCACACCGAACTCGGTCTCGTAACGGGCAAATCGGGCCCATCCGGGATCGCCCCTCCCCCTCAGGGGCCTCTCAGCGACGGACGGTAGCGTCGGCCGGCGTGCGTTCACGTCTTCTCCCCCTGCTTCTCGCTGTAGCCGGTCTGCTCCTCGTGGGCACGGGTTCGGTCTTCGCCTGGCTCGACCGCCCCCAGACGACGGTCGCGACCGTCTCGGAAGAGCCGAGTCCCTCTGCGGACGGCGTCGACGAGGCGCGGAGCAATCTGCAGCGGGCCGGACTTCCGCTGTCGGTGCTCGACGGCGGGGTCGGTCAGCTGACGGAGGGCAGCACCCAGCTCGACGACGGTGCCCACCAGCTCTCCGACGGTCTCCGGCAGGCCCGTGACGGCGGGGAGCAGCTCGCCGACGGTCTCGGACAACTCGACGGCGGTGTCGACATGCTCGGCGACGGTGCCCGCCAGGTGAGCGGTGGCGTCGACGAGGTGGTCGACCGGCTCTCCGGTTTCGGGGAGATGCAGGGCGACGTCACCGCGCAACTCGCAGCTGTCGCCGACACGCTCGGTGCGTCTGCAGATCCGGTCTCGCAGGGCGCGGCCGGCCGACTGCGCGGGCTCGTCGAGACCCTCGACACGCAGGGCCTCGGACCGGACACCCTCGCCCAGCTCGGGCAGTTGCGCGACGGCGCACGGCAGCTCGCCTACGAACTCACCGATCCGAACGCGCAGTTCGTTGCGGGCGTGGCGCAGGCCGCCGACGGCTCGCGACAGCTCCGCGATGGCCTCGTTCTCCTCGACGACGGTGGCCGAGCCCTGACGGACGGCACCGGACAGCTGGTCGACGGTGTGGGGCCGGTGGCCGACGTCGTCGGTGGCATCGCCGACAACGTCCGGTCGGCCACCGAAGCGCTGCCGCGCACCGCGCCGGCCGCTACGGACACGCAGGCTGCGGAGGTCACGGCGACATCGGATCGTCAGTGGTGGCCGTTCGCGACGATCGCGGTCGGCACGCTGCTGCTCGTCGCGGCGACGGTCGTCCCGCTCGTCGCCGGGCGTCCGCTCGCCGTCGCCCCCGCGCAGCCGACCCGGTAACCACCCGAAGGCTCGACGACCTCAGGCAGCGGCGTCGAGGTGGCCGCTCAGGCGCTGACGGAGCTGCGCGCGCGGCACGTGCGCTTCCACGAGGGCGCCGGTCGCCGGATCGTCGCTGCGCAGCAGTCCGAGCAGGATGTGTTCGGGACGGATGACCCGTTCGCGGCGTGCGATGGCCTCCCGCAGCGCGAGTTCGAGCGACTTCTTCGCCGCCCGGTCGAACGGGATGTGACCGAGCCGGTTCGCGACGCCCCGCCGATCGGCGTTCTTCCCGTCGAGCACCCCCTTGCCGAAGGCCGCTTCGAGACGGCTCCGGACCTCGTCGAGATCGATCCCGATCGCTTCGAGCGCCGCGGCGTCCTCGTCACCGAGCGGGGCGTCGGCGGTGCGGGCGGCCCGGTCGGAGCGGAGCCCGTCGACCGTGAGACCTTCCTCTGCGAGCAGGACCCGCAGCGGTTCGTCCGCAGCGACAGCGGCCCCGATGAGCAGGTGCGACGCCTCGATCCGGGGATCGCACACCCGGATCGCCTCCTGTTGCGCTGCGACAACGGCGGATCTGGCACCGTCGGCGAATCGTTCGAACATGTCGATCACCTGCGCTTCCGATTGTGCTTCTGATGGACCGCCTGGCGGCTGACACCGAGCTCGTCGGCGATGGCCTGCCAGGACCAACCTCGCTCACGGGCATTCGTGACCTGGACCTCCTCGAGCCGTTCCAGCAGCCGGCGCAGGGCACGCACGGCGCGCAGGCCCACTGCGGGATCGGAGCTCGCGGCGGCAGCGGCGAGGGTGGTGGCTTCACTCATGTTGTCAATATAAGTTGACACCGAGGGCACGTCAACGACGATTGACAGAAACGGAATCTGCGCAGGTGGTGAAGGCTCTACCGGCACCAGCCGCCGGTGGTCGCGAACTTCTCCAGCACCGCGAGCGGCCCTGCGAGGTCCATCCCCTCGGCAGCGACCCACTCGTCGGAGAAATAAGTGTCGGCGTAGCGCTCGCCGCCATCGCACAGCAACGTCACGACGCTGCCCTCACGGCCCTCCGCGAGCATCTCGGCGATCAGGCCGAAGGCTCCCCAGAGGTTCGTGCCGGTCGAGCCGCCCACCCGACGTCCGAGCACGGTGCTCGCGTGCCGCATGGCGGCGATGGACGCCGCGTCGGGCACCCGCACCATTCGGTCGACGACCTCGGGCACGAAGGACGGCTCGACGCGCGGACGTCCGATCCCCTCGATACGCGAGGGCATGCCGGTCGTGTAGTCGGCCGATCCCGTCTCGAACCCGCCGAAGAACGCCGAGTTCTCCGGGTCGACGACCGCCAGCCGTGTCCGGTGACGGCGATAGCGGATGTAGCGGCCGAGGGTCGCGCTCGTGCCGCCGGTTCCGGCGCCGACGACGATCCACTCCGGCACGGGATGACGCTCGAGACGCATCTGCGAGTAGATGCTCTCGGCGATGTTGTTGTTGCCCCGCCAGTCGGTGACCCGCTCGGCGTTCGTGAACTGGTCCATGAAGCAGCCCCCGAGCTCGTCGGCGAGCCGCTGAGCCTCGGTGTAGATCTCGGGCGGGCGGTCGATGTAGTGGCACCGGCCGCCCTGCGCCTCGATGAGCGCGACCTTCGCCGGTGAGGTGCGGCGCGGTACGACGGCGACGAAGTCGAGGCCGAGGAGTCGCGCGAAGTACGCCTCACTGACCGCGGTGGACCCGGACGACGCCTCGATGATCGGGGTCCCTTCACGGATCCAGCCGTTGCACAGGGCGTAGAGGAACAACGAGCGCGCGAGACGGTGCTTGAGGCTGCCCGTGATGTGCGTCGACTCGTCCTTCAAGTACAGGTCGATGCCCCAGTCCGCGGGGAGGGGGTAGCGGAGCAGGTGGGTGTCGGCGCTGCGCTGGGCGTCGGCCTCGATGAGCCGGACCGCGTTGTCGACCCAGTCCCGGGGTGCGCTGCGGTCGACGACCGCACCGGTCGCCGTCACCGCCCGTTCTCGCCGCGCATGCGCTTCTCGAGGTCCGCGCGTTCGGTGCGCCGACGCTCATCGACCGCGGCGATGCCCACGTTGACGCGGCGCCGAAGCGACGCGAAGAGCACGAGCGAGACGGGCAGGGCGATGAGCACGGCGAACAGGGCCGCGACGAGGAGGGGGATTTCCACCCCGAATGCCCGAGGAACGTAGAGAATGAGCAGAGTGAGCACGACCACGAGGGCGAGTCGGGCCACCGAGTACAACGCGACGTCCCGGATCAGAGACCCGGCCCCCGCCTGACCGTCGGCGGCCGTGGCGCCCTCACCGTGAGGGTGTGGAGTGCGCTGGGAGGGGGTATCCGAGGGTTCGTTCCGGCGTTCGTCGTTCACCACTCCAGGTTAACCGGCCGCCCGGACGACGAGCTCCGCGTCGATTTCCGTAAGTCGGACATCCGTCCGTTTTGTCTATTACTTCCGCTTTACCAACCGTAGACCGTTCGAGCAACCAGGGGTATCGGTGCCACCATGGGCTTGGACATCCCGATCGAACAACTCGATCGCGTCGAACAACACGATCACGACAACCGGGAGGACATTCGCAATGAGCGCACCCACTTTCAACGGCGCGAAGGAATCCCTGCTGACCCCGGGCCAGGTGGCGGCACTGTTCCATGTGGATCCCAAGACCGTCACCCGGTGGGCCCACGCCGGCCGATTGGGCTCGCTGCGGACCCCCGGTGGCCATCGCCGCTTCCGTGAGTCCGAGGTCCTGGCGCTTCTCCGCTCCCTCACGACCGAAGCGACACGCTGATCCGAGACAGCAGAATCCGCACCTCCGGCGTACACCTGCCGGATCCCGGCCGACCACCCGCGGAACCCACGTGCCGGACCGGGTTCCTCCCACCTAGAATGTGGACGAACCGGTCTGCGGTCGCCGCGGCCCGGAGGTGCACGGCGAGGGCACGTCCTCGTCCGGCACCACCACGGTCAGGAGGTGCAACGTGCTCTATCTGTTGGCACTCATCGGTGCGGTGACACTCGCCGTCCTGCTGTGGAAGGCGTACGGTCCCACATCTCGTCCGCCGTCCCGCGTGATGGGCCCGGACGACGATCCCGACTTCCTGTGGAAGGTCGATCGCGAGGTGCACCGCCGCCGGAGTGGCGACGGCACCGGCGAGTCCGATCAGGAGCGGGGCGACTGACCGTTCGCGTTACGCCGAGCGGTCTGTCACCGCGCGGCGAAACCGTCGGTGATATCCGCGGCGAGTCCGAGCAGGGCGCGCCGCGTACCCGACTGCAACCGGTCCAGGTCGATCTCCGCCCCTTCTTCGAGGTGGGGATCGAAGGGCAGGACGTGGACCGCGCGGCACCGCTGTTCGAAGTGTCGCACCACGAGGTCGAGGTCGACCTTGCCCGACCTCGGCCGCACCGCGTTGACGACGGCCACCGACCGCTCGACGAGTTCGCGATAGCCGTGCGCGTCGAGCCAGTCGAGCGTGGCCGACGCGCTGCGGGCGCCGTCCACCGAACCGGAACTGATGACGACCAGCGTGTCGGCGTTCTCGAGGATCGCGGTCATAGCGGAGTGCATGAGCCCGGTCCCGCAATCCGTGAGCACGATGCTGTAGAACCGCTCGAGAAGACCCAACGTCCGTTCGTAGTCGTCGGCGCTGAAGGCCTCCGAGACCGCCGGATCGGTGTCCGAGGCGAGCACCTCGAGACGATGCGTGTTCTGCGAGGTGTAGGCGCGCACGTCCGCATATGTCTCGAGCAGCGACTGATCGCGCAGCAGCGTGCGCACCGTGGCCGGCGTCTGTTCGGCCACCTTCTGACTCAACGTCCCGCGGTCCGGATTCGCATCGACCGCGACGATCCGATCGCCACGCAGCTCCGCGAAGGTCGAGCCGAGCGTGACCGTGGTGGTCGTCTTGCCCACCCCGCCCTTGAGACTCAGCAGGGCGATCCGATGGCAGCCGTGCAGCGGTGCACGCACCCGCTCGGCCGCTTCCTCCTTGCGTTGCTGCCGGGAACTCTCCCCCACGTGCACGCGACCACCGGTCGCCCGGTAGACGACCCGCCGCCAGCCCTTCCGCGGCGGCGCGGCGACCGGACGTACAAGTAGCGACGAGTCCAGCGCCGTCGCGTCCAATGCGTGTCCGTCGAGCCCCGACGACCCGTTACCGGCCCCATTCACCGCGTTCCCCCCCGTCGACTGTCACGGACGACGGCGCGACGATAGCAGCCTCAGTTGAGCCCGGCGTACGAGTGCAGGCCCGACACAACCATGTTGATGATGAACAGGTTGAACAGCATCGCGATGAAACCGGCGACGTTGATCCAGGCCGCGCGGGTGTTGCGCCAACCGGAGGTCGCACGTGCGTGCAGGTAGGCGGCGTAGACGACCCACGTGATGAACGAGACCGTCTCCTTCGGGTCCCAGCCCCAGAATCGTCCCCAGGCCGCCTCGGCCCAGATGGCACCGAGGATGATGCCGGCACCGAACAGCGGGAAACCGATAATCGTGGTGCGGTAGGCGAGCCGGTCGAGAGTCTGGGCGTCGGGCAGACGCTCGGCGAGCGCCGCGAACACGCCGCTGCGCTCCTCACCCTTGGGGAAGCGGATGCGCAGCAGGAACAGCAGGCTCGCGACACCCGAGACGAGGAAGATGCCGCTGCCGACGCTGATGATCGTCACGTGGATCGGCAGCCAGAACGAGCGCAGCGCGGGAACCACGGGAGCGGCGTCGGCGTAGAGCACGGTCGCCGCGAGGAACATGAGGATCAGGACGGGGACCAGCAGGTACACCCACATGGTCCGGTAGGCCGGCTTGCGCAGGACGATCAGGCCGAAGATCACGGCGGCGGTGCACGCCATCGCGACGAACTCGTACATGTTGCCGAGCGGGAATCGCTCGGTGGCCAGGCCGCGCAGGACGATCGAGGCGAGCTGCAGGCCCGCGACCACGACGACGAGCGCGCGTCCCATGTTGCCGAGACGCTGCGACACGGTGCGCTTCGGCGTCTGGTCGATCCGTCCCGGCCCGGTCGCGCGCTCGGCGGGGGCCTGCTGCCTTCCGGCGGCCACGAGTTCGCGTTCCCGCTCCGCCACGACGTCGGCCCGGTGGGTCGCGTACTCGGCGATGAGCAGCAGCAGAGCCAGCACGAGCACCGCGAACGCCGATTCGAAGGCCCAGTCGCTGTACTGCGCGAGGGTGTCGTTCTCTGTCATCAGTTCTTCTTCTCCTGTGCCGCCGGGGCGGAGGGTGCATCGTCGCCGAGAAGGCGCTCGACCAGCCGGTCGAACTCGTCTCCCCATCCGGCCTGATCGGTTCGTGCGAGACCGCCGAGCTCTACTACGGTCCGTCGTTCGCCGTCGCTCACTGTACCGTCCGGGTACGCGCGTGCCCACACTCTGCGTCGTTTGACCAGCAGCGACACGAGCAGTCCGCCCATCATGAAGATCGCCGCGACCAGCACCCACTGCTGAGCCGGGTCGTGGGAGACCTGCAGGTTGACGAAGTCGGTGGCCTTGTCGAATCGCACCTCGGTGCCGTCGGCGAGCGTCACGCTCTCCCCCGGACGCAGGTTGACACGATCCTGCTTCACGAGGCGTCCCTGATTGATCAGTTCCTTGTTGAGCGAGAACAGCGACTGCGGGTTGCCGGTGTCGAGACCGGAGTCGCCCTTGTAGATGTCGATGGCGACAGCCGGGTCCGTCAGGGCGGGGAAGATCGATGTGAGCAGCGTGCCGTGGAAGGACGCCGTCGGCGCGAACAGTCCCTCGATCGCGATCTGGTTCTTCCGGCGCTCGTCGGCGTCGGGGTACATGCCACCGGGCGGGTCGAAGCGCATGGCGCCGCTGCTGAGGAAGGTCGTCGCGTCGTCGGGCGCCCACTGCATCGTTTCGGTGCGGGTCTCGCCGTTCGGCCAGGTGACCGTGAAGGTCGGGGCGTAACCGTGACCCTGTAGGTACACGCGGTCGCTGCCGACCCGCAGCGGATGGTTGACCTTCAATTGCGCGTCGCGCCAGGTGTTCGTGACGAGGTCGTCGCCGTACTGGTACTCGATGTCGGAGGTGAACATCTCGGCCTGGCCGTTGTCGAGATAGTCGGCGACGAAGGTGTTCACCCGCACGCACATGGGGTTCAGACCGGTGCCGTCGAGCGTGCTGCCGGCGCGGAACGAGTCGAAGGAGGCGGGCGAGGTGGTGCAGAACTCCTCACCGTTCGCGACGAGGATGCGCTGCCCCTCGTAACCGAAGAGCTTGCCGGCGGCGACGGCGACGAGCAGCCCGACGAGGGAGATGTGGAAGACCAGGTTGCCGGCCTCGCGCAGATAACCCTTCTCGGCGGACAGGGTCACCTCGCCGTCACGCCCGCGGGCACCGCCCTCGCGGCGCACGACCTTCCAACCGCGCAGCTCTTTCTGGATCCGGTCGAGGGCGTCGGCGGGGGCCTCGGCCACCATCGTCTGTGTGTGGTGCGGCAGGCGCTGCAGGTTGCGCGGCGCGGCGACCGGCGGGGTGCGCAGGGCGTGGAAGTGCTCGACGCAGCGCGGCAGGATGCAGCCGACCAGCGAGACGAACAGCAGCACGTAGACGGCGGTGAACCAGAAGCTTCCGAAGACGTCGAACAGCTCGAAGCGGTCCATGATCGGTCCGAGCGTCGGCCGGGCCGCGATGTACTCGTCGACCTTCTGGGTGTTGAGGCTGCGCTGCGGCAGGAGTGCGCCCGGGATCGCGGCGAGCGCGAGCAGGAACAGCAGGACCAGCGCGGTCCGCATCGACGTCAGGCCGCGCCAGGTGTTCCGCACGAAGGCCGTGGCACGTCCGAACGCGGCCTGTCGCGGCGGAGGCGACGGCTGCGGTGCGGGGGTCGGGGTGTGTGTCGCGGTCATACGGGCAGAGTCACTTCCGAGATGAACGAGTCACGGACCCAGGACACGAACAGGTCCCACGCACCGGTGACGAGAGCGATGCCGACGGCCATGAGCATCAGGCCACCGACGATTTGCACGGTCCGCGCGTGGGTGCGCAGCCAGCCCACCCCGCGCAGCGCCCGCGCCGAACCGAGCGCGAGCACGACGAACGGCAACCCGAGGCCGAGGCAGTAGGCGACGATCAGCGTCACCCCGCGTGCCGCGGTGGTGCCCTCGGTGCCCGCCGCGAGCGAGATGACGCCGGCGAGGGTGGGACCGAGGCACGGGGTCCACCCGAGCGCGAACACCGCGCCGAGCAGCGGGGCTCCCGCAAGGTTCGAGATGCGCCGGGGCGCCGGACGCGTGTCGCGCTGCAGGACTGGGATGAGACCGATGAAGACCAGACCCATCACGATGGTGACGACACCACCGATCCGCATGAGCAGTTCGCGGTTGACGGCGAGCGCGGAGATCGCCCCGAACACCGAGGCCGTCGCGAGGACGAACACCACGGTGAATCCGAGGACGAACAGCCCGGCGGCACCGGCCACCCGGAGGCGGCCGTCGCTGCGGACGGTCGTGGTGCGGGCACCGGCCTGCTCGGCGGTGACGGCGGGGGCCTCGGCTCCCACCACTCCGGCGAGGTAGGACAGATAGCCGGGAACGAGCGGCACGACGCACGGCGATGCGAAGGAGACGAGACCGGCGAGCAGGCACGCGCCCATCGCCAGCAGCAGCGGACCCGACAGGGCCGCGTTCTGGAAGGTCTCCCCGACACCCGACGCAAGGATCACTGTTACTGCTCCGAATCCGGTTCCGCCGCGACCCGTTCGACGACCGGTTGCAGGTCCTCGGCGAGCAGTTCGGTCAGGTAGACCGCAGCCACGCGGTGCTCACGGTCGAGGACGACCGTCGTCGGCACGACCGAGGTCGGGTAGTTGCGGCCGAGGGCGAGCAGCGACCGCATCGGCGGGTCGTAGATCGACGGGTAGCCGATCCGCTGGTCGGTGACGAAGTCCTGGGCCTTGTCGCGCTGATTGTCGCGGACGTTGATGCCGAGGAACTGCACCCCGAGATCTTTGGTGGCCTCGTAGACCTCCTCGAGATCGTCGGCTTCGCTGCGGCACGGCGCGCACCACTGGCCCCACACGTTGAGCACGACGACCTGGCCCTCGTAGTCGTCGAGGGAGATGGTCTCGCCCTCGTTCATGAGGTCCTCGCCGGTGAGCTCACCGAGGGTGCCCCGGTCGGCCGGGGGGTCGTAGAAGATGCGGGTCTGCCCGCCGGGCGAGACGAAGTCGAACGTTCCCCCGGTGGCGACGGCGTCGTCCCCGGTGGCGCAGGAGGTGAGAAGGACGGCACCGCAGATCGCGGCGACCGTCGCCCGGAACACCTTTCTCATGCGCCGTGGACGTTCGGGTCGGAGGCGCCGGCCGGCTCGGAGTAGACCAGGTCGACGAGGGTGTCACCCTCGTAGACCAGGGAGGTCAGCGAGGCGAGGCTGCACTGGCGGCGACGCGGGTCGTGCCACAGTCGCTCGCCCTCGAGGAAGCGGCGCAGCGTCCACACCGGGAGTTGGTGGCTCACGCACACCGCTTCCCGCCCCACCGCGGCCACGCGGGCCGCGTGGACGGCGGCGAGCATGCGGTGGGCGATCTGCAGGTAGGGCTCGCCCCAGGAAGGGGTGAACGGATCGCGCAGCTTCCACCAGTGGCGCGGGCGGCTGAGCGCACCGTCGCCGACCGAGACCTTCAAGCCCTCGAAGTCGTTGGCCGCCTCGATGAGGTTCTCGTCGGTGCGGATCTGCAGTCCGTGCTTCTCCGCGATCGGGGCGGCGGTCTGCTGGGCCCGTTCGAGCGGGGACGCGACCACGTGTGCGATGTCGTGGTCGGCGAGCGACGCCGCGACCGCACGTGCCTGGGCCTCACCGGTCACCGACAGCTTGAAGCCGGACAGGCGGCCGTAGAGGATTCCGGAGGGGTTGTGGACCTCTCCGTGGCGGAGCACGTGCACGATCGTGCGGGTCTCGGACGGGGCGGCGTCGGTCACGTCGATGTTCCTCGAGGGGTGTGGGAGGGGCGGATCGGGCTGGGCAGGCAGGAGAGCGGTGCTACGGCGCGGTCGCCGCGGCGGCCGCGCGCGCGGCGTGCGGCAGCGCGTCGGCGACCCGCGAGAACGCGTCGTCGTCGAGCGCGGACGAGACGAACCACGTCTCGAAGGCACTCGGGGGTGCGTAGACGCCGCGCTCGAGCAGCGCGTGGAAGAAGGCCGGGAAGCGCCAGGTCTGCGCGGCCTTGGCCTGCTCGTAGTTCGTCACCGGCTCATCGGTGAAGAAGACGCTCAGCAGCGTGCCGGCATTCTGGACGCGGTGCGGCACCCCTTCGGCGGCGAGTGCCTCCCCCAGCAGACGCCCGAGGGTCTCGGAGTTGCGGTCCAGGTTGGCGTAGACCTCGGCGTCGGCGGCACGCAGGCTCGCGAGGCCGGCGGCCACGGCGACGGGATTACCGGACAGGGTGCCGGCCTGGTAGACCGGTCCGCTCGGGGCGAGATGGGACATGACGTCGGCGCGGCCACCGAAGGCCGCGGCGGGCAGACCTCCGCTCATGACCTTGCCGAAGGTCATCAGGTCGCCGGAGACACCGTCGATGCCGTGCCAGCCGGTCGGGCTCGCGCGGAAGCCGGTCATCACCTCGTCCATGATCAGCAGCGCGCCGTGCTCACGGGTGAGCTCGCGCAGGCCCTCGTTGAAGCCGGACACCGGCGGGACGGTGCCCATGTTGCCGGCGGCGGCCTCGGTGATGACCGCGGCGATCTCACCGGGGTTCGCCTCGAAGGCGGCGCGCACGGCGGCGAGGTCGTTGTAGGGGGCGACGATGGTGTCGCCCGCCTGGGCGCCCGTGACGCCGGGCGAGGTGGGCAGACCGAAGGTGGCGAGGCCGGAACCGGCGTCGGCGAGCAGCGCGTCGACGTGACCGTGATAACAACCCGCGAACTTCACGATCTTCGACCGTCCGGTGAATCCGCGCGCGAGACGGACGGCGCTCATCGTCGCCTCGGTGCCGGAGTTGACGAGCCGGACCTGCTCGACGGGTGCGATGCGGGCGACGATCTCCTCGGCGAGTTCGACCTCACCCTCGGTGGGGGCACCGAACGACAGACCCGCCGGCGCGGTGGATCGGACGGCCTCGACGACCGCCGGATGCGCGTGCCCGAGAATCATCGGGCCCCAAGAACACACCAGGTCGACGTAGGTTTTTCCGTCGACGTCGGTGAGCAGCGGACCCGATCCCGATGCGAAGAAAGGAGGATTGCCGCCGACCGATCCGAACGCGCGGACCGGAGAGTTGACGCCCCCCGGTGTCACCTTCGATGCCCGGTGGAAGAGTGCGGCGGATCGAGTGTCGTGGGTGGACGAAGCATCGGGGGTCGCAGTCACGACTTCCAGTGTCCGTAGTTTCGCGGGATTTGCCAAAAACAGTGGTCCTCAAACCTCATGTGTTTTTTCTCCCTTACCAGGAAAAAGGGACACCGTGAGTGACTTGTCGCACCTATCGTCTGAGGCATGCCGACGACAGCCGAACACCTGCGCATCGCACTCGACGGTGCGTGGCACGAAGCACGCGAACGCGCACGCAAGGATCTCGCGCACGAGAAGTTCGCACCGCACTACACCCCCGAGACCGACAAGGCGCGCGCCATCACGCTCGAGCAGATGCGCATCCTCGCCGAACACGGCTATGCCGCGGCGGGCTTCTCCGTCGAGTCCGGCGGCACGGGCGACGCGGGCGGCGCGGTCGCATCCATCGAGATGCTCGCGATGTCCGACCTGTCGCTGATGGTCAAGGCGGGCGTGCAGTGGGGCCTGTTCGGCGGTGCCATCGAGAACCTCGGCACCGAGCGGCACCACGAGAAGTACGTCAAGCAGCTCATCGACCTCGACGTGCTCGGCTGCTTCGCGATGACCGAGACGGGCCACGGCAGCGACGTGCAGTCGCTCGAGACCACGGCGACCTATGATCCGGACACCCAGGAGTTCGTGATCCACTCCCCCACCCCGTCGTCCCGCAAGGACTACATCGGTGGCGCGGCGCAACACGCCCGGTTCGCGGCCGTCTTCGCGCAGCTCGTCACGCAGGGTGAGACGCACGGTGTGCACTGTTTCGTCGTCCCGATCCGCGACGAGGACGGCAACGACCTGCCGGGTGTGACGACCTCCGACTGCGGTTACAAGGGCGGCCTGCCGGGTGTCGACAACGGCCGCATCGTCTTCGACCAGGTGCGCATCCCCCGGGAGAACCTGCTCAACAAGTACGCGGACGTCGAACCGGATGGCACCTACGCCTCGGACATCGACAACCCGAGCCGACGGTTCTTCACGATGCTCGGCACGCTGGTCCGCGGGCGCATCACCGTCGGCGGCTCGGCGGGTGCGGCGGCGCGGGTCGCGCTGAGCATCGCCACCCGCTACGCCGAGAAGCGTCGCCAGTTCGACGCCCCCGGGCGCGACGGCGAGGTGCCGATCATGGACTATCTCGTCCACCAGCGGCGCCTGCTCCCGCTGATCGCCCGCTCGTACGCGCTCGGCTTCGCCCAGAACGAGCTGCTCACGACGATGCACCGGCTGCAGTCGACGTCGTTGCAGGAACTCGACGCGCAGGAACAGCGCGAACTCGAGGGTCGCGCGGCCGGCCTCAAGGCCGCCAACACCTGGCACGCGTCGCGGGCGATACAGGAGTGCCGCGAGGCGTGCGGTGGTGCCGGCTACATGGCCGAGAACCGGCTGACGGCGCTGCGCGCGGACGTGGACGTGTTCACGACCTTCGAGGGCGACAACCACGTCCTGACCCAGCTGGTCGCGAAGGAACTGCTCACGGCCTACGCCGACGAGGTGCAGGGCATGAGCCCGGTGGAGTGGATGCGCTTCGCCGCGACCACCATCTCCGACATCGTCAAGAAGCGCACCGCGGCGCAGCAGATCATCCAGACGATCGTCGACACCCGCCAGGACAACGAGGAGGACGGCAGCCTCTTCGACCGCGGCACCCAGGTGACGATGTTCGAGGACCGTGAGCAGTACCTGCTGTCCACTGCGGCCCGGCGCCTGCAGGCCGCGATGAAGCGTGAGGACAACCCGTTCGACGCCTTCAACTTCGTGCAGGACCACGTTCTGCACGCCGCCCGCGCGCACATCGACCGAGTCGTGCTCGAGGCGTTCGTCGCCGCGATCGAGGACTGCAAGGACGAGACCGCCCGCGACCTGCTGTCGGAGCTGTGCGATCTCTACGCGCTGACGATCATCGACGAGGACAAGGCGTGGTTCATGGAGCACCGCCTGCTGTCGGTCGAACGCGCCAAGGCCGTCACACGCGGGATCAACGAGCGGTGCCGCAGCCTGCGTCCGCACGCGTTGACGCTCGTGGACGGGTTGGGTGTGCCCGACTACCTGCTCGGCTCGGCCATGCTCGACCGTGAGGGAGCGGTCGTCCCACCTCAGGACGTCGCAGTCTGACCGGGTTCGCCGACGAGCTCGCCGAGCCGTGCTCGCAGCTCGTCGGCGTCCTTCGCCCACGCCCGCACGAACGTTCCTCCGATGAGCCGCAGTCCGACGGGCTTGCGGCCGCGCGGCACATCCGCCAGTTCGCCGAGGCTCCGGGCGGTCTCCCAGCGTTCCGGATCGCGCCGGTCGTCCGGTGGCGGCGGCAGCACCGCCTCGATCTCGGCGACCGGCAGTTCCTCGGTGCCCTGCCGCAGGACCGTGGAGGTGAGCTCGACGCTGACGTGCCGACGAGCAGCCACGACCATCACGTAGGAAAAGCCGGCGAGCACGATCGCGATGATCGGCAGCGCGACCCAGTGCACGACGGGGCCGGTGAACAGTTCGACGACGAGGGCCACGACGCAGACCAGCGGGCCGATGGCGACCGTGCGCCAGCGCGCTCCGGGTTCGTGGAACAGCGGCCCGGCCGGGTCGGTGCCCATCGGATCAGGGGTTGCCGGATCAGGGGTCGCCGGATCGGGGGCCGTCGGGTCGGTCAAGCGGCGAACGCGCCGGGGATCACCAGCAGCACGGTGGTCACCAGTCCGAGGAGGGCGATGAGAGCGATCAACACCAATTCGCGACGGCGCCCATAGGGCCGCGGTTCCACCTGCATGACGTCCTTATTCGCTCGACGGAAAGGGCCGTGCGGCCCACATGGTGAGCCCACCGTACTCTTCGGTCGCGCCGGACGAAACCGAGTGGTACGTCTATTCTTCCGGCAGTCGCAGGAAGAAGCGGTTGGCATCCCGCCGGTGCATCAGCACGATCGCTCCGACGGTCGCGACGGCTTGCAGAATGCCCACCACACCGAGTATCCAGCCCGCGCCGCCCTCCCCGACGCCCACACCGAAGACGGTGGGCAGGGTCGACAGCGACATGAACACCCCGAGCAGGGTCAGCAGCATCCGGGCCCAGTTCTTGGCCTTCAACAGCTGCCTGACTACCAGATAGAGCAGTCCGACGATCACCAGGCCGATGCCTGCGGTCAGCGCGACCAGCAGCGGGACCGCCGACTCGAGCTGCTCCGTGGTGACGCCCTCGATGGCCTGCTCGGCGGCCATCGTGGTCATGAGGTCGAGCAGTTCCTCGCGTCGACTCAGCAGATCGGCGAGACTTGCCGCCAAACTCACGACGGCGAGAGCGAGTACCCCGCACCACAATTGGTGGGCCGTCGTGACGTCTCCGGGAACGGGACGATTCGCCGCGGGGCCGGGCCCGACAGGAGGTGCGGGGAAGCTCATGACAGACGACCCGCGACCTCGGCGGCCCAGTAGGTGAGGACGACGTCCGCACCGGCCCGCCGGATGCCGACCAGCGATTCGAGGATCGCCGCATCGCGATCGATCCAGCCCTTCTGCGCGGCCGCGGTGATCATCGAGTACTCCCCCGAGATCTGGTAGGCGGCCACCGGGACGGGCGAGCGGTCGGCCACCTCGCGCAGCACGTCGAGGTACGACATCGCCGGCTTGACCATCACCATGTCGGCGCCCTCGGCGAGGTCGAGGTCCACCTCGTGCAGCGACTCGCGACGGTTCGCCGGATCCTGCTGGTAGGTGCGGCGATCTCCCTCGAGGGACGAGCCGACGGCGTCGCGGAAGGGACCGTAGAACGCCGAGGCGTATTTCGCGGAGTAGGCGAGCTGACCGACCTCGGTGTGCCCGGCCTCGTCCAGCGCGGACCGGATGAAACCGATCTGGCCGTCCATCATGCCGCTCGGGCCGAGCAGGTGCGCCCCGGCCTCGGCCTGCGCGACGGCCATCTCGGCGTAACGCTCGAGGGTCGCGTCGTTGTCGACGACGCCGGTGTCGGTGAGCACACCGCAGTGGCCGTGATCGGTGAACTCGTCGAGGCAGGTGTCGGCCATGATCACCGTGGAGTCGCCGAGTTCGCTGCGCAGCGACCGCAGCGCGCGGTTGAGCACACCGCCGGGATCGCTCGCCGCGGAACCACGGGCGTCCTTGTCCTCGGGGCTGGGCACACCGAAGAGCATCAGGCCGCCGACACCGGCGGACACGGCCGCGGCCGCGGCCTTGCGCAGCGAATCGGCGGTGTGCTGGTACACCCCGGGCATCGACGCGATCTCGCGCGGCTCGTCGAGGCCGTCGGCCACGAACATCGGGAGCACGAGGTGGCGGGGTTCGAGGGAGGTTTCTGCCACGAGCCGTCGGATGGCGGGTGTGCTGCGCAGCCGGCGGGGACGGATGTCGGGAAACATGGGGAGAACACCTTCCATACGGGTCGTGCGCGGCCCCGGTAGTGGCGACTACCGGGACCGCGCACGGATCATCGGATCACCAGAGATCAGCGGCGGGCGCGGGACTTCTTCCGCGGCGGAGGCAGTGCGCCTTCCGCGCGGAGCCGGGCCGCGTGCTCGGCGAGCGCGTCGACCAGGGGCCCGATCTGCGCGGTCTCGGGCTGCACGTCCACCCGCAGGCCGAACTCGATCGCCGTCTCGGCCGTCTTCGGGCCGATACACGCGACGATCGTGCGGGCGTGCGGCTTGCCGGCGATACCCACGAGATTGCGGACCGTCGACGACGAGGTGAAGCACACCGCGTCGAAACCACCGGTCTTGATCATCTCGCGGGTCGCGGCCGGCGGCGGAGCGGCACGCACGGTGCGGTAGGCGGTGACGTCGTCGATCTCCCAGCCGCGCTCGCGCAGACCCTCGGCGAGGGTCTCGGTGGCGATGTCGGCGCGCGGCAGCAGCACCCGGTTGACCGGATCGAAGACGTCGTCGTACGGGGCGAACTCGGCCAGCAGGCCGAGGCTGGACTGTTCGCCGCTGGGCACGAGCTCGGGGATGATGCCGACCGAGCGCACCTTCGCAGCGGTGGCCTCACCGACGCACGCGATCTTGACGCCGGAGAACGCGCGCGCGTCGAGACCGAACGCCTCGAACTTCTCCCACACCGCACGCACCGCGTTGGTGGAAGTGAACACCACCCACTGGTAGCGACCGTCGACCAGGCCCTTGACCGCGCGTTCCATCTGCGCGGGACTGCGCGGCGGCTCGACCGCGATGGTCGGCACCTCCATCGGGATCGCGCCGTGCGTGACGAGCCGCTCGCTCATCTCGCCGGCCTGATCCTTGGTGCGGGGCACGAGCACGGTCCAGCCGTACAGGGCGCGCGACTCCCACCACGACATCTTGTTGCGGTGCGAGACGACCTTGCCGACGGTGACGACGAGCGGTCCGACGAGCTCGGAACCCGCGTCGTTCAGGGTCGCGAGGGTGGCCTCGACGGTGCGCTGCTGACGGGTGGTGCCGCGCACCGTGATCGCGGCGGGGGTCTGCGGCGCCAGGCCGTGTTCGACCAGCGCGCTGGCGGTCTCGGCGAGGTGGCCGGAGGTCGCATGGAGGACGAGGGGGCCGGGGGCGGCGGCGAGCGCGGCCCAGTCGACCTCTCCGCGCACGTCGACCTCGGTGTGGCACGAGCCGAGCGCCATACCGGCGTAGCTCGGCACGGACGATCCGGCGGGCAGGCCCGGCAGGACTTCGAAGACCACCTGGGTGCGGGCGACCGCGTTGACCTCGGCGATCACCGAGTCGGTGGTGAGCGGGTCGCCCGCGACGAGGCGCACCACGTCGCGACCGGCCTTCGCCTCGGCGACGAGCGTCTTGGCGACCTCGGCGGGCTCGCCGAGCGCGGGACGGACCTCGGCGACGGGCTCACCGGTCTCCGGGTCGGTGCCGTGGTCGACACCGACGAGGGCCACGACACCCTTGTCGACATCGGGGTCGGTGAAGGCGATCGTGGCGCCCGCCAGCACGTCACGCGCGCGCACGGTGAGCAGCGCAGGATCGCCCGGGCCCGATCCCACGAACAGGATGCGCCCGGGGTTGTGCTTACGGACTCGGCTCATCGGTCATTCTCCAGTGCGGTCAAATCAGCGGTAAGGGCAAATCGGGTGACGGTGACGGCTGTGTCAATCATCGGCAGGTCTCGTCTCGGGGAGGACCCCGTGCTCGACCATGAGCTCGCGCGCACCGAGGTCGAGCAGTTCGCGGGCGACACGGCGACCGAGTTCCTCGGCCTTCTCCGGCGCCCCCACCGCGCTCGCTCGCAGCACATCCGATCCGTCCATGGCGGCGGCGCATCCGCGCACCGACAGTTCCTCGATCACCCGGCCGTCGTCGTCGAGCGATTCGACGACCTCGGCGATCGCCCCCACCGGTGCGGTGCATCCGGCTTCGAGTTCGGCGAGCAGCGAGCGCTCCGCAACGACTGCGGCGCGGCTCGGCGCATGGTCGAGTCCGGCGAGCAGCTCGATCATCTCGGGATCGTCCGACCGGCACTCCACGGCGAGCGCACCCTGCGACGGCGCGGGCAGCATCTGCACCGGTTCGAGGGACTCGGTGACCCGGTCCAGGCGTCCGATCCGCGACAGTCCGGCACGCGCGATGACGATCGCGTCGAGTTCGCCGGAGTCGACCTTGCCGATGCGGGTGTCGATGTTGCCGCGCAGCGGTTCGATCTGCAGTCCCAGGCCGAGCGCAGCGAGTTGTGCCCGCCGGCGCGGCGCCGAGGTACCGACCTTGGAGCCGGGCGGCAGCTCGCCGAGGACGAGTCCGTCACGGGCGACGAGCGCGTCGCGCGGGTCCTCCCGCTCGGGGACGGCCGCGACGACGAGGCGCGGATCCTGGAAGGTCGGCAGGTCCTTGTAGGAGTGCACGGCGACGTCGACCTCACCTGCGAGCAGCGCCTCGCGCAGCTCGGCGGTGAACACGCCGACGCCGATGCGCTGCACCGGGCCGGGCGTCACATCGCCCTTGGTGGTGATGATGACGAGCTCTGCCGGGCGACCGGCGGCAATCAGTGCGTCGCGCACGGTACCGGCCTGGGTCGTGGCGAGCACGCTGCCGCGGGTACCGATCCGCAGGGGACGATCCTGCCGAGCAACATCGTCGCGGGAAACCGATGCGGCTTCGGTGCTCATGCGGTGCCGTCCTTTCGTGAGGCCTGGAGTTCGGTGGTGACAGCGGGGTCGAGTGCGGCGGACAGATCCCCCGAGAGGGTGGGATCGGTCAGCGAGTTCAGATCTTTGGTGGGTGTCGCGACCGCCTCGACCGAGCCCGGGCGCAGCTCGAACAGCTCGCGCAGGGCCTCGGCGTACTGGTCGCCTCCCGGCGTCGACGCGAGCTGCTTGACGCGCACCGTCGGTGCGTGGAGGAGCTTGTCGACGACCCGGCGCACGGTGCGGGCGACCTCGCCGCGCTGGCCGTCGTCGAGATCGGGCAGTCGCGATTCGAGGCGCATCAGTTCGCCCTCGACCACTTCGGCGGCGCGCTGACGCAGTGCCGTCACGGTGGGGGTGACCTCGGCGAGTCGCTGCGCGGTGAGGTACTGCGACAGCTCGGCGGCGACGATCGTGCGGGCGGCCTCCGCGTCGGTCGCGGCGGCGCCGGCCGACGGGTCGCGCTGCAGCGACTCCATGTCGAAGACCTGCACACCGGGAAGACCGGCCACGGCGGTGTCGACGTCGCGCGGCAGACCGAGATCGCAGATCGCGAGGGGGCGTTCGCCGCGGCCGGGCTGCGCGAGTGCGCGGTGCGCGTCGGCGAGCGTGACGACGGCGCCCACGGCTCCGGTGCAGGTGACGGCGACGTCGGCGCGGCTCAGTGCGGTCGCGAGATCGTCGAATCCGACGACCTCGGCGTCGACACCGGCGGCCTGTGCGGTCTCGGCGAGTCGCTCGGCACGGTCGCGGGTGCGGTTGGCGACGACGATCGAGCCGACCTCGGCCCGGACGAGATGCGCGACGGCGAGACCACCCATGGCGCCGGCACCGATCACCGCGGCGGTGCGGCCCTTCAGGGCGCCTCCGAGGAAGTTCGAGGCCTTGTCGAGCGCGACCGACACGACGGATGCACCGGCGGCGTCGATGCCGGTCTCCGAGTGCACCCGCTTGCCGACGCGCAGCGCCTGCTGGGCGAGTTCGTGCAGGGTGCGGCCGGCGGCCTGCTGAGCGTCGGCGGCGGCGTAGGCGGTGCGGATCTGGCCGAGGATCTGCTGCTCCCCCACGACCATCGAGTCGAGCCCGCTGGCGACGGAGAACAGGTGTTCGGCAGCGGCCTCGCTGTAGCGGACGTAGGCGTGCTTGTGCAGTTCGGTGACGGGCAGACCCGAGTGCTCGGCGAGCAGTTCGCTGACCGCGGCGAGCGCGCCGTGGAAGGCGTCGACCACCGCGTAGATCTCCACCCGGTTGCAGGTGGAGACGATCATCGCTTCGGAGATCTTGTCCGACGCCAGCATCTTGTCGGTGAGCTTGGGGCGGTCGGTGTCCGTGACCGCCACCTTCTCGAGCACCGGGACCGGTGCGCTCCTATGCGATATCCCGACGAGGAGAACACTCACGGTGCGATCACCGATCCGTTTCTGGTCGCGGCCGAGCCCATCGGACCCGCCTTTCCTGTTGTGGTACGCCGAGCAGAGCTTCGGGTGGACACCCGCGGTATGCCGGCGGGGCGTACGTCGCCGGCAGCAGGACGAACGTCAGCGGTCGCGGCCCGGGGGGTCTCCCCGTTGCGGGTGCTGTTGAAGGACAGGACCTGCATCTCGACGGACAGATCGACGCGTCGGATCTCGACGTGGTCGGGGACATCGAGTTCGACGGGAGCGAAGCTCAGGATGCTGCGCACTCCTGCGAGCACGAGCCGATCGCACACCTGCTGTGCTGCCTCGTCGGGGGTGGCGACGACACCGATGGTCGCGCCGAGTTCATGGGCTCCGTTCTCGAGATCGTCGACGTGACGCACGACGAGATCGCCCACACGTGTGCCCACCACGTCGGGATCGGAATCGAAGAGTCCGGCCATCGTGAAACCGCGGCGGTCGAAGCCCGGATACCGGGCGAGGGCGCGGCCGAGGCTGCCAACTCCGACGAGCACGACGCGATGGCCCCGGTCGAGTCCGAGAGCTGCTTCGATGCGGGACTGGAGGCGCAGGACGTCGTAGCCGACGCCGCGCACTCCGTTGGGTCCGAGGAAGGACAGATCCTTGCGCAGTTTGGCCGAACCGACCCCGGCGGCGGCCGCGAGTTCCTCACTGGAGACGATGAGAGTGCCCGCTTCGGCGAACGCACCGAGGACCCGGAGGTAGGTCGCGAGACGCGTCACAGTAGCCTGTGGGATATCGCGGACCGGAGGAGTGGGAGTGGCACCCTCGCCGGACTCGGCGGTGCCGCGAGCGTCCTCGCCCTGCGGTGGGTGCAACTGCGTCACGGTACGTGGCTCCTCGTCCGGCCGGTGGATACACACCTGGCCTCACGGTGATCCGGGAATTCGTTCACACCACGGTAACCGCTTGTGAAGCCATGCACAAAGTTGCTCGAAGCACCCCGAATGTGCTTCCCACCTGCTGTACGACGAGGACCTGCCGACTCACCGAGCGAGATCTGCGCGCAGTCGCGGCTCGTCGACCTCCCAGTAGCTGTGCTCGCGTCCGTCGAGCAGAACGACGGGCAGACGGTCCCCGAATTCGGCCCTCAGATCGGGATCGGTTGCGGCAGCGACATCCACGTCGATGCAGGTGACCTCGACGCCGAGTTCCTCCGCGAGCGCCTCGAGCTGCTCGCGCGCAGGACCGCACGCACCGCACCCGGCGCGCACGAGAAGGGTCAGGTGATGACGGCTCGCGGAGCCGCTCGTTGCCGATGACGATTGCTCACTCATGCCTCCACTGTGCGGCACGACCTGTCGAGATGAACGTCACACCCCGTCACGGGGGCGACGGCCTCCCGGTGAGGGGCGGTGTCGCGGGCTAGGCTTGGCGCGGGTCGCCCGTGCATGCGGTCGCCATATGTGCGGCGCCCGGAAGTGCAGGGGTCACACGGGGCCCGCCCGTTTCGACAGCCCCGCCCGTTACGACACCGGAGGTGCGAGTGCCAGGACGTTCGTTTCCCTACGGATGGGGCATGGGTGAGACGTGGGCGAGCATCATCCGTCCCGGACGTCGGCTCTTCTCTCGCAAATTCGGACCCAGCGAGGAAGAGGTCCGCGCCAATCTCGCAGGTGAGGCGAGCGCCGATGCCGCCCTCGCGTTGCAGGAATCCCGCGTCGAACCCGAGCCCTCCCCCGATACCGCTCCCGTCCCGCGCGATCTGACCGCGGCGGCGTTCTTCGACGTCGACAACACGATGGTGCAGGGCGCGTCGATCATCCACTTCGCCCGCGGCCTCGTCGCCCGGAACTACTTCGACAAGTCCGACCTGTTCGAGTTCGCCTGGCAGCAGGTCAAGTTCCGCCTGACGGGCAAGGAGAACATGAACGACGTCGCGTCCGGTCGCGACAAGGCGCTGTCGTTCGTGCAGGGCCGCTCCACGGAGGAACTGCGCCGGCTCGGCGAGGAGATCTACGACGACATCATCGCCGACAAGATCTGGCCGGGCACCCGCGCGCTCGCGCAGATGCACCTGGACGCGGGCCAGCAGGTGTGGCTCGTGACCGCGACGCCGGTCGAACTGGCCGACGTCATCGCCGAACGCCTCGGCCTGACCGGTGCGCTCGGCACCGTCGCCGAGTCGAAGGACGGCGTCTTCACGGGCCGTCTCGTCGGCGACATCCTGCACGGTCTCGGCAAGGCGCACGCGGTGCGGGCCCTCGCGATCCGTGAGGGTCTGAATCTCAAGCGCTGCACGGCTTATTCGGACAGCCACAACGACGTGCCGATGCTCTCGGTGGTCGGCACGGCCGTCGCGATCAATCCCGATCCGGATCTACGGCAGGTCGCTCGCACACGCGGGTGGGAGATCCGCGACTTCCGGACGGCGCGCAAGGCCGCGAGGGTCGGGGTGCCGACGGCGCTCGGTCTCGGTGCCGCGGGTGGTGCTGTCGCGGTCCTCGTGGGTCGCCGCCGCGATCGAGCGGCCTGACAGTACAGCCGCGACCGAGCGGCTTGATTTTCGAGGTGCTCAGCCGAGGAAGACGTTCCGCCGGCGCGTGAGCAGTTTGTAGAGGGTCTGCTGGATCGTCTCGCGCACGTGGTCGGTGACCTCGAACAACACCATCGGATCCTCCGCCGAGGCCTCGTCGTACACGTCGGTGACGATGGGTGTGCCGAACTCGATGTACCACTTCGACGGCAGCGGCACGATCCCGAGCGGGCCGAGCGCCGGGAACAGCGGGGTGATCGGGAAGTAGGGCAGGCCGAGCAGGCGCGCGAGCGAGGTGAGGTCGGCGATGTTCGGGTAGATCTCCTCGGAGCCGACTATCGAGCACGGCACGATGGGCGCCTGGGTGCGCAGGGCCGCCGACACGAAACCGCCGCGGCCGAACCGCTGCAGTTTGTAACGCTCCTTGAACGGCTTGCCGAGTCCCTTGTACCCCTCGGGGAAGACCGCGACCACCTGGTCCTGCCGGAGGAGTCGTTCGGCGTCGGGATGGCACGCGAGGGTGTGGCCGGCCTTGCGCGTCACCGTCCCCACCACGGGCATACCGAAGGCGAGATCGGCGGCGAGCATCCGCAGGTGACGATCCGCGTGGTCGTGCACGGCGACGGAGGTCATCAGTGCGTCGACGGGGAGCGTGCCGGCGTGGTTGGCGACGACGAGTGCGCTGCCCTCGGCGGGGATGTTCTCGACGCCGCGGACCTCGACGCGGAACCACTTGTCGAACAGGGGTCGCAGCACCGGCAGGACGACGTTCTCGGTGAAGTGCGGGTCGAAGCCGAAGTCGTCGACTTCGTAGTCGCCGGTCATCCGGCGGCGCACGAACTCGGCGGTGGCGGTGACCTGTTGTGCGAGCGTGCCGCGCAGGTCGTCGAGGAATCGATCGGTGCGGTTCACCTGCTCGGGGGTGGGCGGTGGCCCCATCGACGGATGGGGTGTGCGTGTGACCCGTTCGCCGGGACGGCGGTTGCCGGCGTGCAACGGGATGACCTTCGCGACCTCCGTCATCGCGTCTCCCTCGTCTCTCCGAGCACGGAGAGCGCCATCGACTCGGCCTTGTCCACCCATTCGGTCTTCACGATGCGGGTGAGGGCGAGGCCCCGGGCGAAATCGTCGAGCGCTTCTCTCGTGGTCCAGCGTGGTTCGAATCCGAACGCGTTGCGCATGCGCGTGGTGTCGAGTCCGCATCCGAAATGGAAATAGTCGAGTTCTTCTTTGGTGAAGGAGTTCATCACGGAACCCATGAGTGCGTGCCCGACCGTGCGGAACAGCGCGTAGGGCATCGGCACGGTGACGCCACCGGCCCGGCGCACGGCCTGGGTCATCGTGACGATCCCCTCACCGGCGATGTTGTACGTCCCTGACGGTCCGGCGACGACCGCGTGTTCGAGCGCACCGAGTGCGTCCTCCTCGTGCAGCAACTGTAGTCGCGCGTCGCGGCCGAGCACGTTGGGGACGAGCGGGGAGGTGAGATAGCTCGACACCGAGCCGGGCAGCCGGTTCCCGACGGTGGGTGCGAACCGGAGGATGGTGGTCGCGATGTCGCTGCGCCGCCGGGCGACGCCGCGCAGATATCCCTCGACCTCTATCATGTCGCGGGCGAAGGCGCCCGTGGGCCGGCGGCGGGCGCTCATCTCCTCGGTGAACTTCGCGGGGTCCTTGGCACTCGATCCGTAGAGGACGGACGACGAGCGCAGCACGATCCTGCGCACCGAGGGTGCTTTCTGGCACACCGCGAACAGCTGCATCGCGCCGAGGACGTTCATGTCCTTCATCGCCGTGCGGCTCCCGGACTTCGGGGCCTTCGTGACGGCGGACGCGTGGACGACGGTGTCGACGTCCATGTTGCGGATGATCTTGCCGATGAGTGGGTTGCGGATGTCGGCGAGCACGAACTCGGCCCGCCCCATGCGCCGGAGCATGTCCTTCGACGGCGACTGGGTGTCGACGCCGATCACCCGCTCGATGTCGGGATTCTGGGCGAGCCTGGTGACGAGGAAACCACCCAGGAACCGACTTGCTCCGGTGACCAGCACGACTCGTGGACGTGCCACTTCGTGCCCCTGCGAAACCACTCGTGAAACCCCCTGCTGCACCGCACGCGTCATCGGTCACATTCGCCCCGACGCGGTATGCCGTCCCACAATACGGCCACTTCGCCGCCATCGCACGACTCGTGGGTGAACTTTCGTGTACCGGGATGCACAGACGAACGATGCCCGCCACCATGGAAGGTGACGGGCATCGGATAGGCGCAGGGCTTACTTGCCGAGTTTACGACGCTGCACTCGGGTGCGGCGGAGCAGCTTGCGGTGCTTCTTCTTCGACATGCGCTTACGGCGCTTCTTGATCACAGATCCCATGTGGGCATCCCTCACGTTCCTTGTAGCGTTCCTGCGCACGCCGGTGACGTACGCCTGATGTATGTCGACGCTGGGCCTCGTGGCGACGAGTAACAGCGCCTCACGACACCGGCTGGCCGGTACGACGACAAGCAATCCTACCGGGGCGGCCCACCCGGCGTGAAACCGAGGTCCGTCCCGGAACGCGACTTCCCTCGCGCACCGGATCCGTTCGTCGTACCGTCGTCCCCGACGATGCGCCGATCGTCCCTGTCCGACCTCTATCCGACGTCGAAGTACGACGTCTCGAGGTAGTCGTGGACGGCCTTCGCATGCACGCGGAACGAGCGTCCCACACGCACTGCGGGTAGTTCGCCACTGTGCACCAGCCTGTACACGGTCATCTTCGACACCCGCATGAGAGCTGCCACTTCGGCAACCGTCAGGAACTGGGTACCGGCGAGAACCGACTGTCCGTCTTGAGGTTGACCCTTCGACGGCGTGTTTCCTGAAACCATTACACACCTCCGGCACGCCCGCGCCGCCGGCTTCCCCTCCGGCGGAACAGACACGCACGTGCTGATTCGAGCTTAGCGTGACGAATGGTTCCTGTGCGACGATGCAGCTGGGGAATTTCCGGCGGGCGGCTGTTCGTCGCCACGCTACGCCCTACGGTGACGTCTGTCAGCGTTCCGCAGTGACACCTGTCAGTGCCTCGGGTGGATGCCCTGTCAGGCCGTCCCGGAGAGCCCCTCGCGGGCCGCAGGCGACGGCTGATCCGATGCCGCCCCGAGTTGCGCGGAACGGCGCTTCGCAGCGTCGAGCGCCTCGTAGAAGGCCGTACGCAGGCCTCCACGCTCGAGTTCGCGGATCGCGGCCGCCGTGGTGCCACCCGGCGAGGTGACCGCGGCGCGCAGGTCGGCAGCGTTGTCCCCCGAGCGCGTGAGCATCGCGGCCGAGCCGGTCATCGTCTGCACCACCAGATCGGTGGCCACCGCCCGCGTCAGGCCGAGCGAGACACCGGCGTCGATCATCGCCTCCGCGACGAGAAAGAAATATGCGGGCCCGGATCCGGAAACCGCGGTGACCGCGTCGATCTGCGCCTCCGGGACCACCGAGACCGTTCCCACGCTCGCGAGGATCTCGCGGACCGTGTCGAGATGCTGCTGCTTGACGTACCGACCGGCGGACAGCACGCTCGCGCCCTCCCCGACGAGCATCGGGGTGTTCGGCATCACGCGCACGACGGGGAAGCCGGCCGGGAGCTTGGTCTCGTAGCGGACCGTCGGGATGCCCGCGGCAAGCGACACCAGGATCTGCTCGTCGTCGTTCCCGGCGTCGACCGCCGCGAGGGCGGTGACGACGACGTCCACGTCGTTGGGCTTGACGGCCACGACCACCACGTCGGCGCCTTCCGCGGCGTCGGAGGTGCTGTCGGTGACCCGGATCGAGTAGGCCCGGGACAGTTCCTCACGCCGCTCCTCGAACTTCTCGGCGACCACGAGATCCTTGGTCGCGAAGCCGTTCTTCAGCAGACCCGAGATCAGCGCCTCGCCGATCCTGCCGCCACCGATCACTGCGATTCTCGTCATGGGGACAGCCTGCCACGACCGTCCGTGCGGCCTACACCACGGTCACCGCCTGTCGGGACCTACCGCGTTCGGGCGTATCAGCGCGGCATCATGGCCAGCTGACGCGATTGCACGACCACCCGGCCGGTCGAGTCGACGACGGTGTGGTCCTCCTCGAACCAGGTGCTGCCGAGCACGCTGCTCTCGGCGATGACCCGCAGCCATCCCGGAGCCGGGACCCGCCGCAGATAGGCGGTGAGTTGCACCGTCGGCGCCCAGCCGAAACGGCCGAGGTTCATCGCGACGGGAGCCGACACGTCGCCGCACATGAGCGCGAACAGCACCGAGGTGTCGACGTCGGCCTCGTCGCCCGGCGACGGCCGCGTCCACATCGACACGAGCGGTTCGCCCTGCTGCCCGTCGAGGAAACGCGCGGTGGCGGAGTCGATCCGGAGGTGGGAGGTGGCGGCGAACTTCACGATCTGCCCCATGGGGTGCTCGGGGGTGACGAGCACCGACTCGGCCGGCGGGTCGGCGGGCATGGTGGTCGCGCGGTGCGGCACCGTGTGGAAGGGCTCCTCGGTATCCGGCGTGCCGAGGGTGACACTCGCCCGCACCGCCACACGCCCGGCCTGGGACAGTTCGACGTCCACAAGGGCGATCTGCTTGCCCTGCTTGCGTAGGACGGTGGTGAGTTCGACGTCGCCGGGGTCGGGCGCGGCGACGAACGAGGCACTCACGGCGAGGGGCTGGGTGAGCGGGTCGACGCCGGCGTCGAGCACCGACCTGCGCGCCGCGGACGCGCAGACCGCGAGCATGCATCCGCCGTGCACCTTGGGCCCGATGGTCCACACCGGATCGATGTGCGCCTGCCAGGCCGCCGTGCCATCCGGGTGCTCTCCCGGCACCCGGGTGACCGAGGTCAGGTCGAGGAAGGGCTGGTCGGTGAGGGTCACTGCTGCTCCTGGTCGTCGTTCGGGGCCGGATCGGCGCCGGTCGTGGGGGGTCCACCGGACCCGAACATGCGGGCGGCGAGATGCTGGTGGGCCAACCGGCGCATGGCCGTGAGGACCGGTTCGTACAGGGCGGTCCCGAGCACGGCCGCTTCCACGGTGGCTTCCCGGGAGTGCGTCGGCAGCAGTTCGAGGTCGAGTTCGGCGATGGCGCGGACGTGACGGCCGTAGGCGTCGATCCGGCGGTCGTCCATCCGCAGGCCGGCGGCTTCAAGTGCCGCGAGCGCGTGTTCGAGTTGCGCCACGGCCGCGAACCGTGGGTCGTAGATCTGGCCGAGGCGTTCGAGCAGGTGGCGGGCGCGGGGATAGCCGGGACCGGCCGAGTCCTCGACGTAGGGTGGCAGCGCGGCGATGGCGTGGCCGAGTTCGACGAAGAGGTCGTCGCGGGGATTGTCGACGAGATCCACGACGGTCTTGATCTTCTCGAGGGGCAGACCCTGCGCGGCGAGTGACCGGACCAGACCCATGCGCCGCACGTGCCGGTCGTCGTAGGTCGCCGAGGTGACGCTCGTCGCCACGCCCGGCATGAGCAGCCCCTCGCGCAGGTAGTACTTCACCGTCGGCAGCGGTATGCCGCAACGCTCGGCGAGTTCCGAGATACGCACCGATCACCTCCGCTCCTCGACACCGGATACTACAACTATCCAGTATTGGATAGTTGTAGTATCCGGTCACGGAGTACCGGCCGAGGAGGCCCTCATGCATCCGCTCGTGACCATCGTTCTCGGGAGCACCGTGCTCACCGTCGCAGGCATCGCCTTCGGAGGCACCTTCCTGCTACGCGTCGCCGCGGGCGGCGTACCCACCAACGACCTGCAGAAGACGTTCTTCCGTGCCGGTCACGCCCACGCTGGAGTACTCGTCACCCTCGGGCTGCTCATCGCCGTTCTCACGCACGTCGTGGGCGCATCACCCGGTTGGTCGGCGGCCGGCGCCATCGCCGTGCTCGTCGCCGCGATCCTGATCCCGGCAGGCTTCTTCCTGTCGGTGCTCGGGCCCGATCCGACGCGGCCCGGCCGGATGTTCGCGGCGGTCCGGCTCGGCGCCGTCTCCCTCACCGCGGGCGTGCTGATCTCAGGCGTCGCCGTGCTCGCCGCCGGAATCGCTGCCCTCTGAGGCGGGGACGCGCGCGATGTCCGTGTGCCGGGGACTCTCGGGGCCGGCGGTGATCGCGCGCGTCGCCGAGCGATCCAGGTGCGTGCGCGCGAAGGCCAGCGAACGCGCCAGCATCCCGGCGCGCTCCGCACGCGTCCGTGCGCTCTGGGTGCTGATCTCGAGCACCACGTGCCCGCCGAAGTCGCTCGCGGCGAGCCGGCGGCACACGTCCGCACACGGCTGCGTGCCCGTTCCCGGGACGAGGTGTTCGTCGAGCGAGGAGCCCCGGCCGTCGGCGAGATGGAGGTGGGCGAGCCCCTCCCCCATCCGATCCGCGAGCGCGAGGGCGTCGGCCCCCGCAGTCGCGGTGTGCGACAGGTCGAGCGTGTAGTGCGCGAAACCGGTGTCGGTGGGGTCGAGCGACGGGCTGTAGGCCGAGACCGCGCGGCCGGGACCGCGCCGGCGCAGACGTTCGGCGCCGCGATCACGACCGCCGAAGACGACGTCGGCCCTCATCGGGTACATGTTCTCGACCGCGAGCACCACGTGGCTGTCGGCCTCGAGCGCCGCGACCTGGTCGGAGAATCCCTCCGCATAGCGACGCTGCCACCGGAAGGGCGGATGGACCACGACGGTCTCCGCACCGAGGATCTCGGCGACACGCACCGAACGGTCGAGCTTGGCGGCGGGATCGGATCCCCACACGCGCTGCGAGATCAGCAGACAGGGCACGTGCACGGCGAGCACCGGCACGCCGTACTCGCGGACCAGACGCTCCACCGAGGTGGGGTCCTGGCTCACCGGTTCGGCCCACACCATCAGCTCGACCCCGTCGAAACCGAGATCGGCCGCGAAGCGGAACGCCGCTTCGGTGTTCTCCGGGTAGACCGAAGCGGAGGACAGCCCTACCCGGATTCCCTGCGCGGTCGGCATCGGCTCACCCGGGCAGCAGGAACAACAGCGGCCCGAAGGCCACGAATGCTCCCACCGCGAGCGCGATGAGCTGACTCGTGATGTCGTCGGTGCGCCGCAGGACACGCACCAGCGCGACCAGGCCCACGATCACCAGCAGCGCGAGCGCGAAGGCGACCCACGGCATGAGGTCCCACAACCGCTCGAAGCCCTTGAAGAGCAATCCGCCCGCGACGATCGCGGCGACGCTCTCGCCGATCAGCAACGCCCATTGCTTGAGGCCACTGCCCTGCTCCGCGTCGGTGGACTCGTCGTCCGCACTCTTCCGTGCCGAGTCGTCGGCGGCGTCGGACGTCGACTTCCCACCCTTGCCGCGGGACTTCCGCGACCGCGACGATGCCACTCCCTCCGAAGCGTCGGGCGCGGCACCCGCAGCACCGATGGTGTCGGTCGAGTCGTCGGCGTCGGCACCGGTGCCCTGCAGGTCGCTGGCGGGGCCGGACAGTAGTCGCGGTTCGGCGACGTCGGCCTTGCGCACCGACACCGCCGGGGCGCTCGCCTTCTCGGACTTCTTGTCCGCCTTCTTGTCGGCGACCGCTGCTCCTTCACCGGACTGCGAGCCGGGCGCTGCCGCTCCGAGATGCGCCCGCGCGCGCCGGGGAAGCGCCTCGGGACGGATGACCTCGGTCGGCGACTCGATCTTGGGCGGCGCCGCCTTGGACGCTGCCTTCGTCGATGCGGCCGTCTTCGACACCGTGTCCGTCTTCGACACCGTGTCCGTCTTCGACACTGCATCCGCGGCTGCAGGCACCTTCGCCGCCGGGCCGGACGGCGCCTTCGCAGTGGGTGGTGTTTTCGCGGCAGGCGGCGTCTTCGTGACGGCAGGCGTGCTCGTTCCGGTCTTCACCGGCGGCGTCTTCGTCTCGACGGCAACCCGCGGGGTCACGGTGGTCTTCTCGATGTCGGACAGCGCGAAGGTCGCCGCCTTCGGCGTCTCTAGCTTCGGGGTCTCGACCTTGCGTGGCGCCGGGACGGCCTTCGGCGGGGTATCCGCCTCGACAGCAGCCGTCGAGGACGACGAATCCGCCTGCCCGGCAGCGCTTTCCGCATCGGTCGGGGTGTGCCGCTCGACCTTGCTGTCTGCGCGGGTGATCGGGATCTCGCCCGTCAGTTCGGCGACGGAGATGCCGCCGCTCGCACCTCGTCGGCGTCGTCCCCCGGCCCGTGTTCCCACCTTCTGGCCGTTACGCGCCAACAGCTCGGCCACGGAGATCTGCCCCGTGTCGTTGCTGCGATTCTCGCTCATCCGGTTGCCACCACCAGTTCGCCACCCATATCCGTATCGAGCTTCCGAAGAATCAGGCCTTCGCGCAACGCCCACGGGCAGATCTGCAGCGTCTCCACTCCGAGGGCACGCATGCTCGCCTCCGCGACGAGGGCGCCGGCGACGAGTTGCTCGGACCGGTCCGAGCTGACGCCTTCGAGTTCTGCGCGGTCGGCCGTGGTCATCCGGGAGATGAAGGCGATGAGCTGGCGCAGTCCGCTGGCCGTCAGGGTCCGTTGTACCCGCAGGCCGGCGGACGAGGGGGCCGCGCCGGTCAGGCGGGCGAGGGTCCGGAAGGTCTTGGAGGTGCCCACACACAGGTCGGGGTCGCCCGCGTTGCGTATGGCCTTCGCCGGCTCGGCGAGTTCGGCGTCGAGCCAGTCGCGCAGCGCCGAGATCCGGCGCTTGCCGGGCGGGTCCTCACGGAACCAGTCGCGGGTGAGCCGTCCCGCACCGAGCTGGAGCGAGTAGGCGATCTCGGGGTCCTCGTCGCCACCGAAGGTGAGCTCGAGCGAACCACCGCCGATGTCGAGGTCGAGGATGTTTCCGGCGCTCCAGCCGTACCAGCGGCGCACCGCGAGGAAGGTCAGCCGCGCCTCGTCCTCGCCGGAGAGCACGTCCAGCGACACCCCGGCCTCCCGGCGCACCCGCTCGAGGACGGCCTCGGAGTTGCCGGCGTCGCGCACCGCGGACGTCGCGAACGCCATGAGCTCGCCGCATCCCGAGGTGCGGGCGATGCTGGCGAATTCGGCGGCGGTCTCGACGAGCTGATCGGCGCCGTTGGAGGTGATGTCGCCGTTGTCGTCCATGTTCTCGGACAGCCGCAGCGTCGCCTTCGTCGAACTCATCGGCGTGGGGTGCCCACCACGATGGGCGTCCACCACCAACAGGTGAACGGTGTTGCTTCCGACGTCGAGTACCCCTAAGCGCACATCAATACGGTACTGGGTCTACCGTCGGAACCTGTGACAGCAGGTATGTCCCATGCCCCACACAAACTCGACCCGGCCCCGGAAGTCCCTCTCGACTTTCCTCGGGAATGGGTGGAGTTCACCGACCCCGACAACGACGAACACGTCATCGCCGCAGACATGACATGGCTGCTCTCGCGGTGGACCTGCGTGTTCGGCACTCCGGCGTGCCAGGGCATCATCGCCGAGCGACCCGACGACGGGTGCTGCTCGCACGGTGCGTTCCTGTCCGACGACGACGATCGCCAGAAGCTGGCGAAGGCAGTGAAACACCTCACGCCGGCCGATTGGCAGTTCATGGACAAGGGCCTGGGCAAGAAGGGCTACCTCGAAGAGGACGAGATCGACGACGAGCCCGCCCTGCGCACCCGCCGCTACAAGGGTGCGTGCATCTTCCTGAACCGTCCCGGATTCGAGGGCGGCCAGGGCTGTGCCCTCCACACCATGGCGTTGCGACGCGGCATCGAACCGCTCGAGATGAAGCCGGACGTGTGCTGGCAGCTCCCGATCCGCCGCACCCAGGACTGGGTCGAGCGTCCCGACGGCACCGAGATCCTGCGCACGGTCATCACCGAGTACGACCGACGCGGCTGGGGTGAGGGTGGACACGACCTCGACTGGTACTGCTCGGGCTCTCCCGACGCGCACGTCGGCGAGCGTCCGGTCTGGCAGTCGTACGCCCCCGAGCTCACCGAACTCCTCGGTGCGGCGGCCTACGACGAGCTCGCGCGCCTGTGCCGGCGACGCCAGGGACTGGGTCTGATCGCGATCCATCCCGCGACGTCGGCAGCACAGGCGGGCTCCGATGCCGGCTCCGATCAGGCCTCGAGCTTGTAACCCAGACCGCGCACCGTCACGAGGTGACGCGGCTTGGCCGGATCCTCCTCGATCTTCGAGCGCAGACGCTTGACGTGGACGTCGAGGGTCTTGGTGTCGCCGACGTAGTCGGCGCCCCACACCCGGTCGATGAGCTGTCCGCGGGTGAGCACCCGCCCGGAGTTCCGCAGGAGATATTCGAGCAGGTCGAATTCCTTGAGCGGCATGGCAACCGGCTCACCGTTGACGTGCACGACGTGACGGTCGACGTCCATCCGCACGGGTCCGGCCTCGAGCAGTCCGTCGTCCGCCGCTACCTCGCTCTCGGTGTCGGCCCCGCGCCGCAGGACCGCACGGATCCGGGCGATGAGTTCACGCGCCGAGTACGGCTTGGTGACGTAGTCGTCGGCGCCGAGTTCGAGCCCGACGACCTTGTCGATCTCACTGTCGCGAGCGGTGACCATGATGACCGGCACACCCGAGCGGGTCCGCAACTGCTTGCACACGTCGGTGCCGCTCATCCCGGGGAGCATCAGGTCGAGCAGGACGATGTCGGCGCCCTCCCGGTCGAACTCGGCGAGGGCCGAGGGGCCGTCGCCGGCGATGGTCGTCTCGAACCCCTCCTTCCGCAGCAGGAAGGCGAGCGGATCCGCCAACGATTCCTCGTCCTCGACGATCAGCACACGCGTCACGAGCTGGTCCTCCGTCTGTTTCTCGATATCCGTCCGCCCGGGAACCCGGGTGGGGTCTGCGTCACGATCCGACCACCTTCTCGGTGCGGTCGGCGGTGTGGTTCTCGTCGTCCTCGGCGTCCTCGACGTGGGCCGGGACGAGGAGGGTGAAGGTGGAGCCGGTACCGGGCTTGCTCCACAGGGTGATCTCGCCGTGATGGTTCGCAGCGACGTGCTTGACGATGGCCAGCCCGAGGCCGGTGCCTCCGGTGGCCCGCGACCGGGCCTTGTCGACGCGGAAGAAGCGCTCGAAGACCCGCTCCTGGTCCTCCTTGGCGATACCGATCCCCCGGTCGGTGACGGCCATAGCGACCTTGCCGTCGCGCAGCGACCTGCTGATGGTCACCGGTGAGCCGGCCGGGGAGTAGGCGATCGCGTTCTCGATGAGGTTGGTGAGGGCGCTGACGAGCAGCGTTCGGTCGCCGAGGATCTCGAGACCGCTCGGCCGGTCGGTGCTGATGGTGATCGAGGCGTTCTCGGCGGTCAGGCGCGTGCGGTCGAGAGCCTCGTCGACGACGTCGTCGACGTCTACGACCTCGAGATCGGGCAGTTTCTCGGCACCCTGGAGCTTCGAGAGGGCGATCAGTTCGGTCACCATGTTGCCGAGGCGCGTCGCCTCGCGTTGGACCCGTTCGCCGAAGTGGCGGACGGTCTCGGGATCGTCGACGGATTCGAGCAGCGCCTCCGCGAGCAACGCCATCGCGCCGACGGGGGTCTTCAGTTCGTGGCTGATGTTGGCCACGAAATCGCGCCGGGTGGCCTCCATGCGGACGTGCTCGGAGTCGTCGAAGGCGTAGAGCACGACGAAGCGCGGGTCCTGGTCGAGCAGCAGCCGGACGGTGCAGCGCACCGCGACGGGCTCGCGGCCGAACAATGCCTTCGCGCCCAGGTCGAGTTCGATCGGCTTCCTCTTCTCGAGCACCTGGCAGGCGGCCGCCCAGGCCCGGTCGTCGATCTGCCGGTTGCGGACGAGGCCGAGTTCCTCGGCGCGCGGGTTCGACAGGACGACGTCGTGGAACTTGTCGACCACCGCGATACCGGTCGACGCCCCGTGCACGACCCGGTCGAGCACGTCGAACATCGTGAGGTCGGCTTGGTCGCTACCGTGGGCCCGGCGCTGCACCAGCCTCCCGGCGGCGACGGTGACGATCCCGCCGAGGACCGCTGCGACCACGGCCAGCAACACGGCCTGCGTAACACTCACACTTCGAATCGTAATGACACCGGTACCCCACCGGACAGCGGGTCGACGGCATTTCCCGCACGTCACACCCCATTTTTCGGATGTTGGAGTGTTGTTCACCCTTTGTTCGCCCAGAACGGACCACTCTGCGACGGACCTGCACGAACGAACCGACCCCGTCACCGAACGGCAACGGGGTCGGATCTCGCTTCCGTGAGGCTGCTACTTGGCGCCCTGGTTCGCGACCGCCGCCGCACCGGCAGCTGCGGCCTCGGGGTCGAGATAGGTGCCACCCGGGTTCAGCGGGCGCAGGTTCTCGTCGAGGTCGTAGCGCAGCGGGATGCCCGTCGGAATGTTCAGGCCCGCGATGTCGTCGTCGGAGATCCCGTCGAGGTGCTTGACGAGCGCGCGCAACGAGTTGCCGTGCGCGGTGACGAGCACGGTCTTGCCCGCGAGCAGGTCCTGGGAGATCGTCGACTCCCAGTACGGGATCAAACGGGCGACGACGTCCTTCAGGCACTCCGTGAGGGGAACCTCGTCGACGTCGGCGTAGCGCGGGTCGGCGTCCTGGCTGTACTTCGAACCCGGCTCGATCGGCGGCGGCGGGGTGTCGTAGCTGCGACGCCACAGCATGAACTGCTCCTCGCCGAACTCGTCCTTGATCTCGGACTTGTTCTTGCCCTGGAGCGCGCCGTAGTGGCGTTCGTTGAGACGCCAGTCGCGGATGACGGGGATCCAGTGCCGGTCGGCGGCGTCGAGCGCGAAGTTGGCGGTGCTGATCGCGCGGCGCAGCAGGGAGGTGTAGGAGACGTCGGGAAGCACATTGTGCTCGGCGAGGAGGGCACCGGCCCGCTTGCCCTCGGCGATCCCCTTGTCGGTCAGATGCACGTCCACCCAGCCGGTGAACAGGTTCATCGCATTCCATTCGCTCTCGCCGTGGCGGAGCAGAACAAGTGTTCCGATAGTCATGACCCAATCCTGACATGCACGGATGGGGATTCCGCCACGGGCGCCCCCGATCGTGGGCCATATCTGACAATGTACGTTGCCAGGAACGCGGGAGTCGGCGCCGCGCACCACAGTTCGTCATCACCGACACACACGGGATTCGATGTCACACCGGGGTCCGCAGCCACACCGGGGTCCGCAGCCCGACGGACGCATGTCCCGCCGCACCGCCCTCGGCGCGCTCGGGGCCGCAGCCCTGCCTGTCACGGCGGGCGCACAGCCGAGCCGCCGCGCACCGGCGGTGCACTCCGGCGGACGCCGGGTCGCGATCCTCGGCGGCGGGATGGCCGGACCGGCCGCCGCGCACGAGTTGATCGAACGCGGCTTCGAGGTCACCGTCTTCGAGCCGACCGCGCTCGGCGGCAAGGCGCGCAGCATCCCCTCCCCCGGCACCGCGGCAGGCGGCCGCCTCGATCTGCCCGGTGAACACGGCTTCCGCTTCTTCCCTGGCTTCAACCAGCACATCCCGCGGGGTCGCTCGCGAACCGGCCCGAGGCACACACCGCGATCCCGAACCTGTTCCTCGCGGGCGACTACGTCCGCAACGACATCGACCTCGCGACGATGGAGAGCGCGAACGAATCGGCGCGGGCGGCGGTGGGTGCGTTGCTCCAGACTGCGGGCTCCCCCGCCGCACCGCCGGCACTGTACAAGTTGCACGAACCGCCCGAACTGGAACCCTTGCGGCGCATCAACGCCGACCGGTACCGAGCGGGACAACCACACATGCTCGCCTGATCGGGCAGGGTCCTCCACGGCCCGAGAGGTCGAGGCCCGGCGGTTCCGTAGCAGGGGCCGGACAGCGGCATCCCCGGGAGACACACGATCTCCCGGGGATCCACACGTCGCCGGTGCGCCCGTCAGGCGTTCAGGGCGCGCAGATCCTTCCGAAGAATCTTGCCCGCAGAGGATTTCGGCACCGTGTCGATGAACTCGACCTGGCGGACCTTCTTGTGCGGCGCGACCCGCGCGGCCACGAAGTCGATGACCTCGTCCTCGTCGATCGTCGAATCCGGCTGCCGGACGACGAAGGCCTTCGGAACCTCCTCGCCCTCGGCGTCACGGACGCCGATCACCGCGGCGTCGGCGATCTGCGGGTGCGTGAGCAGCAGAGCCTCGAGCTCGGCCGGCGGCACCTGGTAGCCCTTGTACTTGATGAGTTCCTTGAGCCTGTCGACGATCCGGACGGCACCCTTCCCGTCGACCGTGGCGATGTCGCCGGTGTGGAGGAAGCCGTCCTCGTCGAGGGTGTCGGCCGTGGCCTCGGGATTGCCGAGATAACCGACCATGACGTTCGGTCCCTTGCACCACAGTTCGCCGGGCGCCGAAACGCCGTCGCCGGTGGGATATTCGACTTCCTCGCCGGTGGCGGGATCGACGATCTTGCATTCCATGTTCGCGATCGTCGGTCCCACCGAATCGAGTTCGGTCTCGTTGTCCTCGAAGGGAATTGCGTGCGACACGGGAGACATCTCCGACATGCCGTATCCCTGCCGGACGTTGCAGCCCAAGCGCTTCGCGACCGATCCGGCGAGTTCCTTGTCGAGCGGTGCAGCACCGGAGAAGACCGTGTGCACGCTCGACAGATCGTACTGGTCGACGAGGGGGTGCTTGGCGAGCGCGACAGCGACCGGCGGCGCGATGAACACGTACGTGCACTTGTGTTCCGAGATGTAGGTGAGGAAGTCGACGAGGTCGAACTTCGGCATCGTCACCAGCGACGCGCGGTTGTACAGCGCGGCGTTCAGCAGCACCGTCATGCCGTAGATGTGGAAGAACGGCAGCAGTGCGAGCACGCGGTCGTCGGCGGCGATACCCATCCGCGGGGTGATCTGGCAGACGTTCGCGACGAGATTGCGGTGCGTGAGCATCACGCCCTTGGGCCGGCCCGTCGTGCCCGAGGAGTACGGCAGTACCGCGAGGTGGGTGGCCGGATCGAACTCGACGGCGGGAGCCGGTGAACCCTCGGTGAGCACGTCGCGCAGGGACGGATGGCCCTCGGCGCCGTCGAGCACGAAGAGCAACTCGTCGGGGATCCCGGCGGCCGCGGCGGCCTCCTTCGCCTGCGGCAGGAACGGGGACACCGTGCACAGTGCCACGGCCCCCGAGTCGTCGAGTTGCTTCGAAATCTCCCCGGCTGTGTAGAGGGCGTTGATCGTGGTCGCGGTGGCGCCGGACCTCAGGATGCCGTGGAAGACCGAGGCGAAGGCCGGCACGTTGGGTGCGAGCAGCCCGACGACCTTCCCCACACCGATGCCCCGGGCGGCCAGCGCTCCGGCGACGGCGTCGATGTGGGCCACGAGCGTGCGGTAGTCCGTCACGGTGCCGGACGCGCCGTCGATGAGCGCGGGTCGATCGAGCTCGGACTCGTCGAGCGAACCGAACAGGAAGTCGTAGACACTCGATGCCGGGATGTCGACGTCGGGAAAGGGACTGCGGAAACTCATTACTCATCCTCCGAGCATTCTGCTGGCACGCCGTGCCGACTTTCGGTCGAGTCCACACTACCGCAGCGGTTGTGAAGCCCGTCACACGCGCTGTGTGAGGATTGCGAGGATACCGTTCCCGGCGCGGTTCGCCTGCCGGAGAGCACGAACCCCGCGTGCGACGGATCGCACGCGGGGTTCGGAAGCTGCTGGAGCTGCGCTCACGATGTCGTGTGAGCTGCGCTCCCTACGCCCGAGGGCGCTGCGGTCAGAGGTACTGACCGCAGACCGGCCATGCACCGACGCCCTGTCCGGCGAGGACGTTCTCGGCGACGCGGATCTGCTCCTCGCGCGAGGCGTTGTTCGCGGTTCCCGAGCCACCGTAGGCCTCCCAGGTGCTCTGCGAGAACTGCAGACCGCCGTAGTAGCCGTTACCGGTGTTGATCGCCCAGTTTCCACCGCTCTCGCACTGTGCGACGGCATCCCAGTTGCCGGATGCGGCGTTGGCGGTACCGGCACCCAGAGCGAACGGGGTCGCAACGAGTGCAGTGGAGGCAGCGAGGGTGCCCAGGGCGCGCTTGATCGTGAACTTTGCCATGTGGATGAATCCTTTCCGGCTGCTTGCGAGGCCCCCGACGCAATGGGTCCGCCACATGTGGGCTGGACGGTCGGTGCCGGCGACACGGTGCGGTGCTCGCGCACGCCCGGTCGCTCTCTCGCTCCACCCCTCGGCAGGTTGTGGATCCGACAATCCCGCGGGGGTGGAACGAGCGGCTGCGGGGCCGGTGTGTAACGCCCGTCGGTATCGGGCCTACATCGACGGTAAGGGTTCATCACGGCGAGGTCACGGGTCGATTTTCCGGTACGGCTGTGCGAGAAACCGGACCGGCGATCGACAAAACCCCAGGTCGCTTCGCGGGAACGCACCGTTTCCCGGACGTTTCCAGCGGATTTCGATTGTGGTGATGGTCACACCATACGGCCGTGCAGACCTCTCCAACCGGACATGTTCACGGCGAGATAACGGTGTCCGGCAACGCCGTCACCCGTTCGCTTCGCGCCGATCCTCGGGTTCGTCGTCGTCCACATCGGGCTCGAACGGCGTGCCGGTCTCCTCCTCGATGAGGTGACGGAACGGCTCGAGATTGCGCAACGGTTCGCCGCGCGAGACCCGCCACTCCCATTCGCGCTTGATGGACGTGATGAACCCGATACCGAGGATGATGTTGAAGTCGTGGTCCGCCGCCTCGAGGACCTGCCCGAGGACCGCGTCGATCTCCTCGGGGGTCACCGCGTGCGCGGCGATGCGTCCCACCAGATAGATGTCGCCGACCTTGTCGAGCGTGTACGCCACGCCGTAGAGGCGACGGTTGCGGCGCAACAGGTAGCGGTACACCGATTCGAAGTTCTCGTCCGGCTTGCGGCACACGAACGCCTCGACCCGCACACCGTGCTGTCCGACGCTGAGCAGCGTGGTCGTCTTGAGCTTCTTCTCGCCCGGGAGCTCGACGACGAAGTGCCCGCCCTCCTTGACGGAGAACTCGAGCTCGCGATCGCGCAGCGTCGATTCGATCAGTTCGATGAGCCGGTCGCTCATGCCGTGACTCCCCTCGTCCGTCGCAACTTCCACACTCCACGCTGCCGTCGCAGCGAGTGCTCGCCGGTACCGAAGGCGCGGTTGCGGCGCATCCCGGCCCGTCGGTAACTGTCGAGCAGTCCTTCCGCGGTGTGTTCCCACGAGAAGGACTCCGCATGCACGGGCGCGGTCGCCGCGAATCGGGCGAGACGATCCGGATCGCCGACGAGCGACCGCAACGCCGTCGCCCAGTCGTCGATGCGGTGCCCGTCGACGAGCACGCCGGTCTCCCCGTCGCGCACGGCGACGCCGAGACCACCGACGTTCGCGGCCAGCACGGGCGTGCCGCAGGCCTGCGCCTCGATCGCGACGAGACCGAAGGACTCCGAATAACTCGGCACCGCAACGAGATCCGCAGCCCGGTAGACCTGGACGAGACGGTCCGGCGGCTGCGGCGGGAGGAAGGTGACCCGCGACGCGATACCCAGTGCGGACGCGAGTTCGATGAGCGCGTCGGGGCGCTCGAGACCCGTTCCCGACGGGCCTCCCACGACGAGGACCCGCAGCGGCATGCCGGGGTCGTCGGCGAGGGCCCGCGCCGCGGCCTCGAGCAGCACGTCGGGAGCCTTGAGCGGCTGGATGCGGCCCACGAACGCCACGACGGTCTCGCGCGGATCGAGTCCGAGCTCGGCGCGGGCGGCCGCGCGGTCGCCGGGCCGGTAGCGGTTCAGGTCGGCGCCCGGTGCGACGACGTCGATCTTCGCGGGATCGGCCCCGTAGATGCGTTCGAGCTGCCCCGCTTCGTCGGCGGTGTTGGCCACCAGGCGGTCGGACTCCGCGACGACCTGCTGTTCCCCGATCTGCCGGGCTGCGGGTTCGGGGGTGTCGCCCTCGGCGAGCGAGGCGTTCTTCACCGCGGCGAGCGTGTGGGCGGTGTGCACGAGCGGCACACCCCAGCGGTCGCGGGCGAGCCAACCGACCTGCCCCGACAACCAGTAGTGCGAGTGCACCAGGTCGTAGTAGCCCTGCGGGTGCCGTGCCTCCTCGCGCAGCACGCCGGCAGCGAAAGCGCACAGCTGCGTCGGCAGGTCGTGTTTGTCGAGGCCTTCGAAGGGGCCGGCCTCGATGTTGCGGACGAGCACCCCGGGCGCGGCCTGCTGGACGGCCGGATCGGCCGACGAGGTCGCGCGGGTGAAGATCTCGACTTCGACGCCGCGACGCGCGAGCTCGACGGCGGTCTGCAGGACGTACACGTTCATACCGCCTGCGTCCCCGGTTCCGGGCTGCGCCAGCGGCGAGGTGTGGACCGAGATCACGGCCACGCGGTGCGGGCGGCTGGGCTGGGACGTCACCCCTCCATACTGCCCTGCTGCCGATCTTCGCGTGTCGCCGCCTCCGCCGTCGCGGTGCGAGCGAACTCTCCGACCTCCGACACGAATCGGTGGGGATCTTCGACGAACGGACCGTGGTCGACGCCCTCCCAGATCGAGGTCGTGGCGCGTCGCAGCAGCGACGCCGCGTGGTGCGCCGCGGAGACGTCGACGACCGAGTCGGCGTCGCCGTGCAGGAGGAGAACCGGCACGTCCAGGCCGGCGAGCAGGTCGTCGTTGCCCACCGCCCGGTCGAACAGCGCCGCACGGACGCGCGGCGGGGTGGACAGGCTCGCGCCGAACAAGGCCTGCGACACCGCACCCTTGCCTTCGAGGAGAGCGCTGCCCTCGACGACGGGACCGGTGAGGGCGTTGCCGAAGGAGCCGAGCGCGCGCACCGCTTCCTTCGGGTCCTCCGACATCGCGGCGGGAATCGCGGCACGCATCGAGGCACCGACGCGTCCGCCCTTCTCGCCACGGCCGATGCTCGTGATGGCACCCACGAGAACCAGGCCGGCGACGGCTCCCGCGCCGTGTTCGGCGAGATAGTCGCAGATCACCAGGCCGCCGTACGACCAGCCGAGCAGCACCGCCGGGTTCGTCTCGGAGACGTTCTCGGCGGCGAGCACCGCGGCGAGGTCGCCGGCCCACAGGCTGCGATCGGCGTATCCGGTCTCGGGGGCCTGCGAATAACCGTGTCCGCGCAGGTCGACGGCGACCACCCGGAAGTCGCGGGCGAGTGCGTCGAGAACCCCGTCGCCCCAGCACTGTGACGACTGCGCCCACCCGTGGAGCAACACCAGAACCGGTGCCGTCTCGGAGCCGAATGCGCGATAGACGAGGGAGGTGCCGTCGATACCGGCCACTTCACGAACTGCCATGCGCGTCACTCTAACCGTGCTCGCACATGGATCCCGCCGGCACAGGTGACCGCGAGGATGCCCGCGGCAACCGCCACGAGATATCCGGTGCCGGCGTCGGTCCGGTCGATGACCTGTCCCACCAGCGCCGAACCCGCGGCGACGCCGACGCCGAGACCCGCGACCGTCCAGGTGATGCTCTCGGTGAGCCGGTCGGGCGGCACGATCTGCTGCGTCAGCGATGTCGCCACGATCATGATGGGTGAGATCGCGCATCCGGCAACGAAGTACAGCACCGTGAGCATCGGCACCGAACCGGCGAGCAGCAACGGGCACAGCAGGACGGCGAGAGTGCCGGTGGCGGCGAACAACTGGCGGGTCGGAGCACTCGATCCCACCCGGCTACCGAAGATCAGGCCGCTCGTCGCCGAACCCGTCGCGAACAGCGCGAGCGCGAAGGTGGCCGATCCCGGAGAGTTCTGTTCGGCCGTGAACGCGACGGCCGCGACATCGATCACCCCGAAGACGACACCCATCGCGACCATAACCACGACGATCGACAGGAGGACGGGCATGCGCAGGATGTTCGTCCGCGCACGGTCGTCGGTGTGCGGTTGCACGGGAGGCTCCGTGCTGCGCAGCGCCGCGAGGGCGAGGGTGCCGACGAGCAGCAGGACGGCGCCGAGCAGCGGGCCGGCCTCGGGGAAGACTGCCACGCTCAGGCCCACCGACAGGACGGGGCCGACGATGAAGCACACCTCGTCGACCACCGCTTCGAGCGCGAAGGCGGTGCGCAGTCGCGGGGTGCCGCCGTAGAGCTGTGTCCACCGCGCCCGCACCATCGCGCCGATCGTGGGCATGAGTCCCGCCGGGATCCCGCAGACGAACAGCCACACCGTGGGCACCTCGAACCGGACGCCGGCGAGCATCGCGAGGGTGGCGACCGCACTGACGGCCGCGGCCGTGGGCAGGACCCGTCGCTGGCCGTACCGGTCGACCGCGCGGGAGACGAGCGGGGTGAGCACGGCGTACGACAGCGCGAACACCGCGGACAGTGCGCCGCCGACCGCGTAGTTCCCCTCGAGCTGGGAGAACATCGTGACGATGCCGATCCCGACCATCGCGATCGGCAGGCGCGCCACGAATCCCGCCAGGCAGAACGCGGCTGCCCCCGACGCTGCGAACAACTCGCGGTACGAGCCGCCCTTCTCTCCTGTCACGTACTTCTCGCGTTCTCTTCGGTCCGATCCGGTCCGGTCAACGTTATGGCCGACCGACCACGCGAGGTGCAGGTACCTCCCGACCTCCGGACGTCGCCGCCCCATTCCGCACGTTCCGTGACGGGAACGGCCATGCTGGGTACATCCGGGGAACGGACAGGACGGATCTACGGAACGGAGCGGGCATGGCGGTGCACGAACGACACGGGCGGCTCTCACCGAAGGAACTCTCACCGAGGAGTCTGTGGACCCGCTACCGCGCGTCGGGAGCGGATCTGCCCTTCGGGAATCCTCTCGCCGCGCACGGCGTCGCGATGGAGGGTTACTTCTGGCGCTTCACCCAGCCCGGAACCGGCCGCGTCGTCATCGCTCTGTGCGGCGTAAACCGTGCGGACGACTCGGGAGGGCCCGGCTCGCACTGGGCGACGCTCGGTCTGGCCGCCCATCCCGGGGGTTTCCTGCGCACCGCCGCGCATCCGGTGGCCGCTTCCGATCCCGATCGGCTCGGCGCATCGGCCGGCGACGTCTTCTGCGGCGACAGCGAACGCGTGTGGATGGATCTCGGCGACGACGCCCGTCTCGACATCCGGTTGTCGGATCTGTGGCTCTGGCCGCGACGCCGCTTCGGCGCGTCGAGCGTGTTCCATTCCGTCCCCGGTCTCAACCAGTACTGGCATTCCTGGCTGCTCGGCGGCCGGGTGGAAGGGCACGCGATCCTCGGCGACGAGAAGTGGGATCTGACCGGCGCCCAGGTCTACGGCGAGAAGAACTGGGGCAAGGGTGGTTTCCCCGAGTCGTGGTGGTGGGGTCAGGCGCAGGGATTCGCCGACCCGCAGGCGTGTGTGGCGTTCGCAGGCGGGCAGGTGCATTCGGGTCCGCTGCACACGGAGGTCACGGCGGTCGTCGTCGCACTAGCCGACGGGCGCATCGTGCGGCTGGGCAATCCCGTCACATCCCCGGTCCGGGCGACGGTCACCGACGAGAGCTGGCACCTGCGCGGCCGCAATGCCCGCTGGAGCGTGGAGATCTCGGGAAGTTCACCCCTCGGAGCGGCACACGTCCTGCCGGTCCCCGTGCCCGCGGAACGACGGAACGTCGCCGGTTCGATCGAACATCTCGGCGGTCGCATGACCGTGACGGTCCACGAACGCGGGAAACTGGTGTGGGCCGACGAATCGCACTCGGCCGCACTCGAACACGGCGGGCTGGACCGGGCCCGGGCGGAACTCGACCGGCGGGGCGCCGCTGCGGACGCGACGGACGCCCCACCGAGCGTGTGAATCCGACGGGATCGCTCAGAGTTCGGTGCGCTTCATCGCCGCGATCGGATCCGAGAACAACGAGCTGAGCGAGACGACACCCGCGGCGTGGGCCTGCACCCGGTTGCCGAAGCCGGTGATGCGGATGTCCTTGCGCGGCAGGGTGGTCGACGCGGCGAACGCGCGGGCGACGTGCGGAACCGCGGCCGGGTACTCGGTGAAGGCCTGTCCGCCGAGAATCACACGGTCGGGATTGAACAGGTCGCGCAGCATTCCGACGGTGCGGCCGAGCACGGTGGCCCGCTCGACGAGCAGACCGTGGGCGGCCTCGGAACCGCCGCGTGCGAGGCGGTAGAGCGACTGAATGGTGTTGTCGCCGTCGGCGAGGATGCCCTCGGCCACCGCGCGCTGCACGACCGCCCGATCGCTCACCGTCGCCTCGAGGCAACCCGTGCCGCCGCACGAGCACCGGGTCGACGAACCGGTGGGGAAATGCGTCACCGAACCCGGACCGCCGGCAGGGGTGTGCACCTTGCCCTCGAAAGTGATTGCCACACCGGCCGTCTCACGAACGTAGAAGTACAGGCCGGTGCCCTTGGCCTCGGGGGCGTCGCGATCGGGGGTGAGGAGCAGTTCGGAGGCGGCCATCGCCTCGACGTGCGCGGCCACCGAGACCGGAAGCCTCATACCGCCACCGACGATCGCGCCGACCCGGGCGTCGACCCAGCCGAGTCGCGGGTGCGTGACGACGGCGGTGTTCGAGTCCACCCGCCCGCCGAGTGCGACGCCGACCCACAACGGGGCGCGACGGTGCCACCGCCCGGCGAAGGCCTTGGCGCTCGCGGTGATCGACGCGAGCGCGGCGTCCTGGTCGCCGGTCGGCGTGGGGACCTCGACGGCGCCGATGATGCGACCGCGCAGGTCGCTGGCGACGATGCCGGTGGTGACGGCACCGATGTGAATGCCGACCGTCAGGTACCGCTCGTGGTCGACCTCGACGGGAACACGCGGCCGGCCGACCGCGCCGGGTTCGGTCAGGTCGGCGCGCTCACGCAGCAGACCTGCCGAGAGCAGGGCCGACACCTGACGATTGACGGTGGCGATGCTCGCACCGGTGACCTTGGCGATCACGTCGCGCGAGACGGGGCCGCGGTTGGCGGCGACACGGAAGACCGACGCCCCGGTGCCGTCGGCGATACGCAGGTCCGGCGGAACGATCCTGACGGGGCTCGACACACGGGAGGTGCGGGGACGGACGACCGTCGCACGCGTGGATCCACGGACGGCGGAACCGGCGGCGCGACGGGGCGCGGACGACCGCGAGGGAAGGGAAACGGACGGCGAGAGAGTGGGAACCGACACGGCGCTGATCCTTGGCTGCTGATCCGGACGTGATGACCGGAGAACGGGCGGGAGACGATCGACGCACCGAGACCCCGACGTGGAGAACATGATCGGAGACGGACCCGCACAACGAGGGCGGGATCGGTGCGGAGTTACTTTCCGCAGCAGCGACAACAGAGTTCGCGCGCCAGAGGCAGCCGTGATCCCAGCGCGGCGGTCACATAGGTGACCCGCGGTGCGGAGGCGTGGCCGACTGACATGTCGCTCAAACTATCGCCCGAACCGCGTCGTGTCCAATCCTCACCGATCCGGTGGGAAATCTTCCTGCACGTCCCCGCGTGCGTGCGCGGTCTCCGCCGACACCGGGGCGAGCAACAACGCCTCCCATGCGTCGACGAGCGCGGCGAGTTCTGCCGTGGTGGGTGATTCGCCTGCACGGTGACACCGCGCCAGCGCACCGACGGTGCCGGAGTAGACCAGCCGCAGACGCTGCCCGGCGATATCGTCGGGCAACGGCCCGAGCAGGGTCCGTAGCGCGGTGTCGGACCGGCGGCCGCTCTCGGTTCCCGTCGGTCCGGTGACGCGGAAGCACTCGGCGAACCGGTCGTGGTTCGACAGCCGGTCGAGGAAGGCGACGTAGTGGTTGTTGCGGCCGAGCGTGCCGGCCAGGGGGCGGATGATCACCCACAGCAGGTCGCGGACCGAGAGGGTCTCCCGCGTCCGCAGCATCTCGGCGAGGAGCGCTTCCCGCTGGGAGTTCAGGGCGGGCAACCGGTGGGAGAAGACCGCCTCGAGCAACCCCTCCTTGGTGCCGAAGTAGTAACCGACCACGGACGAGTTGTGCTGTCCGGCGGCCTTGCGGATGTCGGCGAGGGTGACCCCGTCGTATCCACTGCGGGCGAAGAGTCGCTCAGCGGCTTCGACGAGCCGGATCCGGGTCTGTTCGCCCGAACTGTATCGACCGCGGGTGGTGGTCATACGCCGCAGGGTAGCCGCACGGAAAGGACTTCGCAGGCCGGGACGTACGGCGGCATCCGGTGCCCGACACTACGATTGCCCCCATGAGCATCTCTCCCGATTCCCGCGTCGCCGTCGTCACCGGAGCCTCCTCCGGAATCGGCGAGGCGACCGCCCGCACGCTCGCCGCACAGGGCTTCCACGTCGTGGTGGGCGCACGCCGCCTCGACCGCCTGCAGAAGCTCGCCGACGAGATCGGCGGTACCGCGCTCGAGCTCGACGTCACCGACGAGGATTCGGTCGACGCTTTCACCACGGTGCTGCCGCGGGTCGACGTGCTGGTCAACAACGCCGGTGGCGCCAAGGGACTCGCACCGGTGGCCGAGGCCGTCGAGGACGACTGGCGCTGGATGTGGGAGACCAACGTCATCGGCACCATGCGCATCACCAAGGCGCTGATCCCCAAGCTCATCGCCTCGGGCGACGGCCTGATCGTCACCATCACCTCGGTCGCGGCCTTCGAGGCCTACGACAACGGCGCCGGCTACACCTCGGCGAAGCACGCGCAGGCCGTGCTGCACCGCACGCTGCGCGGCGAACTGCTCGGACAGCCCGTCCGCCTCACCGAAGTCGCGCCGGGCGCGGTCGAGACCGAGTTCTCGCTGGTGCGCTTCGAGGGCGACAAGGATCGGGCCGACAAGGTGTACGAGGGCATCACCCCGCTCGTCGCCCAGGACATCGCCGACATCATCGGCTTCGTCGCGTCGCGGCCGTCGCATGTCAACCTCGACCAGATCATCGTCAAGCCGCGCGACCAGGCCAATGCCGGCCGGTTCCACCGCGTCACCGACTGACCCACCGCGGTGGTGGGCGCGGCGAGGCGGTCGCGCCCACCCCCGTCGGTACTGTCACGGTCACCGTGGGTGGGCGGGAGCTGGTCTTCGATCCCGCCACCGCCTTCGGGGTGTTCGACCGGGGGCGACGGGCGGGCCGTCCGTCAGATCACGCAGTTCACGGTGACGGGTTCGGGATGCAGACGGACCCCGAAGGCGTCCTCGACGCCGTCGCGCACCGTCCGCGCCAGCGCCACGAGGTCCGCGGCCGATGCCGTTCCCCTGTTGGTGAGCGCCAGCGTGTGCTTCGTCGACAACCGCGCCGGTGCGTCGGCGCTGGGGAAACCCTTCACGAAACCGGCCCGCTCGATGAGCCATCCGGCCGACAGTTTGGTGCCGCCGTCCGCGGGGAACTGCGGGATGCGCACGTCCTCCCCCACCTTCGCCGCGATGGCCGCGAGCACCTGCGGCAGGCGGTCGTCGGGGACGACGGGATTCGTGAAGAACGATCCGGCGCTCCAGGTGTCATGGTCGTCGGCGTCGAGCACCATGCCCTTGCTGCGGCGCAACGCGAGCACGTGCTGGCGTACCTGCGCCGCCGGCCGGCGCTCGCCCTCCTCCGCACCCAGCGCGACAGCGAGCTCCCGGTATGCGAGGGGTGCGGACGAACCGTCGCTCCGCACGTCCAGTTCCACCTCGAGGACGACCGCTGCGTCGGTGTGCTTGAGGATGCTGGTCCGGTAGCCGAGACCGAGTGCCTCGGGGCCGGCCCACGAGTCCTGGCCGGTGGCGCGGTCGAACAGGCGGACGCGACGCAGGATCGAGCCCACCTCGACGCCGTACGCGCCGACGTTCTGCACCGGCGTCGCTCCCGTGGAGCCGGGGATGCCCGACAGGCATTCGAGGCCGCCGAGGCCGGCCTCCACGGTGGCCGCGACGACGGCGTCCCATTCGGCTCCCGCGTCCACCCGGACGTGGTCGTCGCGGAGTTCGACACCGGTGGTCGCGACACGCACCACCACGCCGTCGAAGCCGTCGTCGCCGATCACGAGGTTGGAGCCACCCGCGAGGAGCAGCAGCTGCACTTCCTGCTCGTCGAGCAGGCGCACGACCTCGATCAACGACGCGGTGGACGTGCATTCGACGAGATACCGGGCGGGGCCACCGAGCCGGAGGGTCGTGAATTCCGACAGCGACACCTGCTCGGACACCGTGGCTCCCGTTTCGACGAGCCGGGCCCTGGTACGTGGATCAAGCACCAGCAAACGGTAGCGTGCCCCGTATGGGCAGCCCTATCGACCACACTGCGAACTACTCGTCCCCGCCTGCTGCGGTCCACGCGGCGTTCGTCGATCCGCAGTACTGGCAGACCCGGCTGCGTGAGGTCGGTGGCCCGGGTGCGGCGGTCGAACGCGCCGACACCGGCGACGGCACGATCGAGCTCGACCTCCATCAGGCCATCCCGGCCGAACACCTGCCGAGCATGGTCACGAGCCTCCGCCCGGGCGATCTCGTCATCCGGCGTCACGAATCGTGGGGAGCGCTCGCCGACGGCCGCGCCGAGGGCAGGTTCTCGGCCCACGTCGACGGCATGCCCGGCGAGGTCACCGGTGGGATGACGCTCATCGCCGACGGCGCGGGCTCGTCCGTCGTCATCGAGGGCACCGTCGAGGTGAAGATCCCGTTCCTCGGTTCCAAGATCGAGGGGATGATCGTCGAGCAGCTCGTCGAGCTGTTCGACGCGGAGCGCACCTTCACCGAGCAGTGGTTGAACGGGGACCACTCGGCCTGATCGCACCCCCGCTGAGCTCTCCGTGGACGGTCGCGATTTCCGGGCAGGCCGTCCGGCGCGGTAACCTGGCCGGTCGTGGCACGGCGTATCGACTACTCCGCCCGCTTCCCTCATCCACCGGAGCGGGTGTACGAGGCTCTCGCCGACCCCGCCCACTGGGAAGCGCGGATGACCGAGATGCGCAAGTACTCGGAGAACCACGTCCGCGAGTTCACGGTCTCCGAATCGGGCATCGCGCTGGTGTTGCACCACGTCCTGCCGCGTTCCGACCTGCCGGAGATCGCCCGCACGGTGATCAAGAAGGACATGGTCATCACGCGCAAGGAGAACTACGGGCCGTTCACCGACGGCGCGACCGGCACCTACCAGGCGTCGATCCCCGGCGGTCCGGGTAGCCTCACGGGCACGATGGAGCTCTTCGGCGACGACCATGGCGCCACGCTCCGCACCACCTCCGAGGCCAAGGTGCACATCCCGTTCGTCGGCGGCAAACTCGAAGAACTCATCCTCACCAATCTCGTCGACGTGTTCCGCACCGAAGCGGCCATCACCGCCGACTGGCTCGCCGGTCGGTAGCGCGTGCGGAATCGAGGACCCGTCGGTGTCGTCACGCGCGGCACCACCGGCATCAACAGGCTGCGCCGCAGCGACCGCTGGGCGATGCACGACCCCCACATCATGAGGGCGTTGACGCACGCCACCGACCCGCTGGTGGTCGATCTGGGTTACGGCGCCATGCCGGTGACGACCCTCGAACTCGCCGCGCGCCTGCGTCGGGTCCGCAGCGATCTGCGCGTGGTCGGTCTCGAGATCGATCCGGACCGTGTGGTCCCGGGCCGCGACGGTGTCGAGTTCGCCCGGGGCGGCTTCGAGCTCGCGGGCCTGCGCCCGACCCTGGTCCGGGCCTTCAACGTGCTCCGGCAGTATCCGGAGGAGGCGGTCGAACCGGCGTGGGCGCACCTGCGTTCCGGTCTCGCTCCCGGCGGCCTGCTCATCGACGGCACGTGCGACGAGCTGGGCCGGCGCTGCGCCTGGGTGCTCCTCGACGAGCACGGTCCCCGTTCGCTGACCCTGGCGTGGAGCCCGTTCCACGTGGAGAGACCGTCCGACGTCGCCGAACGGCTGCCGAAGGCGCTGATCCACCGGAACGTCCCGGGCGAGCCGATCCACGCGCTGCTCCGCGCGGCCGACCGGGCGTGGGCGACGAGCGCTCCGCACGCGGCGTTCGGGCCGCGGATCCGATGGAAGGCGACGCTCGAGCTGCTGCGAGATCAGGGCTTCCCGGTGTCTCCGCCCCGCCGCCGTCTGCGTGACTGCGTGCTGACGGTGCCATGGGACGCGGTCGCGCCCGCCGGCGCATCCGTTGCATCCGAGCTGGTCGCGGTCTGAGACCGTCTGTCCGAGTTCGTCGTCGCTCCGGTCGGTCAGCCCGCGGCGAGGAGCGCGAGCTCGATCCGGTCGGCCACCGCGGCCGGCTGGTTCGCCACGGCGGCGTGCAGCTGGTCGGAGTCGACCCGGCCGAGCGCGATCGCGTCGCCGACGAGTTCGTCGAGCACTTCCTGGGACACGCCGCCGGCCGCGAGGTCGACCGCGGTGCGGGCGGGTGTGGTGATCCGGAAGGCCCCGACGACCTCGCAGTCCTCCTCTGCCAGCGTCCGGTGATGCAGCGCGAGCCGGTTGCTCGGCACGGTGCGCTGGTCGGGTGTGGACAGGTGCAGGAAGCGGGGCTGCAGGTGGCCCATGCCGTGCAGGTCGGCGGCGCTCTGGTGCGAGACGACCGCTTCCCCCTCGTACCAGGTGCACCATTGGGCGAATTCGTCGAACTTCGTCCGTGGGCTGTCGCTGAGGCGGAACAGTTCGGTCTCGACGCGGATCCACAGTCCCGCCTCGATGCGTTCCGCGAAGTCGTGAGCTGCTATTCCGTGACCGACGGCCTGGCGTGCGGTGAAGAACCCGGCTTGTGTGGCGGCGAGGCGCCGCAGCGAGTCGTCGGCATCGGCCCGCCCGGTTGCGTCGTAACCTGAATCCGTCCACCCTGTCATGGCGCCCAGCGTAGCCGAAGAATGTGGTACACCTCACATATTTTCCTCATCCTGTGGCCGTGTGCTCAGTCGATCCTCAGCGTCGTCCGGAAGAATCGGCGACCATGACGCAACGGAAGCGCAACCGCACCGTCACGATCGCCGTCGTTCTCGTCGCGGCGCTGGTCGCAGTCCTGGTGGGCGCGGAGGTCTACGTCCGCAACCGCGCGACGGCCTGCCTCGCCCAGTCCTTCGAGAGCGAGCTCGGCACGGGAGTCGACGTCGACCTGAGCTGGAAGCCGGTGTTGCTCCAGCTGCTCGACCGGCAGGTTCCCTCGGTCGCTCTCGACAGCGACGACACCGCCTTCGGTCCGGCCCAGCAGATGCAGGTGCACGCCGAGGTCAACGACGTCGACCTGCGCGACTCCGCCGAGGGCGCCGGCACCATCGGCAGCTCGAGTGCCGACGTCTCGTGGCCCACCTCCGGGATCCTCGCGACCGTGCAGAGCCAGTCGGTCGGCGGCCTCGTCACCGATGTCACGGCCGACGAGAACGCGGGCACCCTGACGTTCACGGTCGGCGGCCAGGGTCTCGCGGAGTTCACCGCGCGACCGGTGGTGAACGGCGGTGTGGTGACGGTCGAGACGACCGACGCGACGATCCTCGGCATCGGGCTCCCGACGGCCCTCGTCGACGGCGTCGTGGAGATCCTGACCTCAGGTCTGCAGCAGTACCCGCTGGGTATGCAGGCCACCGAGGTGAACGTCACCGACAGCGGTATCGATCTCCGCCTCGAGGGTGGCCGCTTCGTGCTGCCGGAGGCCCCGCAGGGACAGCAGCAGCAACAGCAGGAGGGCAGCTGCGGCCTCCTGTCGTGAGCGAGGAGGCCGGTCCGGCAGACCGTCGAGAGCTGTCGTCAGCTCTGCAGCCCGTCCAGCACCGCGCGGCTGCCGGACAGTCCGAGTCGCGTCGCTCCGGCCTCGATCATTGCGACCGCGTCCTCGGCGGTGCGGATGCCGCCGCTCGCCTTGATGCCGAGCTTGCCGCCCACCGTCTCCGCCATGAGCGCGACCGCGTGGGTGGTGGCGCCACCCGCGGGATGGAAACCGGTGGAGGTCTTCACGAAGTTCGCCCCGGCCTTCTCCGCGGCGCGGCACACCTCGACGATCGCCTCGTCGCAGAGCACCGCGGATTCGATGATGACCTTGAGGACAGGGTCGAAACCGATCGCTTCACGCACGGTGAGGATGTCGGCGAGGACGGCGTTGTAGTCGCCGGCCACCGCTGCGCCCACGTCGATCACCATGTCGATCTCGCGTGCGCCCTCGTCGACGGCGAGTCGCGCCTCGGCGCCCTTGATGAGGGAATGGTGCTTGCCGGAAGGGAAACCGACGACCGTCGCGACCGTGACCCCCTCGGCCCGCAGGGGCAGCATCGACGGCGACACGCACACCGCGTACACGCCGAGTTCGACGGCTTCGTCGACGAGGGCCCGCACGTCCTGCGAGGACGCTTCGGGCTTGAGGAGGGTGTGGTCGATCATCGACGCGACCTGCGCGCGGGTCAACGTAGTTCCGGACATGACTGCAGCTTTCCACACGGCGAGATCCGACGGCCGTGCTCAGCAGGCTTCGCCCCGTGCCGGGTAGTCGATTCCCATGGAAATCCTGGTGATCGCGCTTCTCGTCGCAGTTGTGGCCGTCGTGGTGGTCCGGAGGAACAGCAGACGGCGATAATTCGATACCGCCGCACCGCTTCGGCCACGACAATGATCGCGTGCTGATCCGTCGAGAACTCCCCGCCGACGTCCGTGCGACCGCCGACGTGCATCGCGCCGCGTTCGCGCCGTTCGCCCCGGAAGGTCGCGAGCCGGTCGAGCCCGGTCTGGTCGCGTCGTTGCGGGCGAGCGACGCATGGCTGCCGCCGTTGTCGCTCGTGGCCGAGGACGCCTCGGGCGCGATCGTCGGCCAGGTCGTCGCCACCCGGGGTCACGTCGGCGCCACCCCTGCCCTGGGCCTCGGTCCACTCGGTGTCCGTCCCGATTTCCAGCGCTCCGGCGTGGGCGCCGCTCTCATGCACGCCGTGCTCGGTGCGGCGGATGCCCTGGACGAGTCGATCGTGCTCCTGCTCGGACATCCCGACTACTACCCCCGCTTCGGTTTCGTGCCCGCCGCCGAACTCGGGATCTCCCCCGACGTCGAGGAGTGGGCGTCCCACTTCCAGGCACGGGCGCTCACGGCACACGACCCCGAGCTGCGGGGCACCTTTCGGTACGCCGAGCCGTTCTACGCCTTCGAGGAGCAGGCATGAACGACGATCCCGAGAACCCCTGGGCCGATTCCGCCGAGACCGCACGCACCTTCGACGCGGCGAGCGGGGATTTCGACGAGCTGACCCCGACGGTGTGGGGACCGGCCGGGCAGGCACTGGTCTTCCAGCTCGGCGTCGCCCCCGACGAGGCGGTGCTCGACGCGTGTTGCGGAACGGGATCGTCCGCGCTTCCCGCCGCCGCCGCCGTCGGACCCGAAGGTCTCGTCCACGGCGTCGACGTCGCCGACAAGATGCTCGAACACGGCCGCCTGACCGCGGAACGCCGCGGCCTGAAGAACATCGAATTCGTCTGTGCGGACGCCTCGCAGTGGGAGGCACCGTCGGACGTACCCGACGCCGGCTACGACGTGCTGTCGATCTCCTACGGGGTGTTCTTCCTCCCGGACATGGACCGAACCTTCTGGCGTCTGGTCTCGCTCGTGAGGCAGGGCGGACGCGCCGGCGTGACGGTCTGGCGACGCGGCGCGATGGAGGAGTTCTCGTCGATCGTGTTCGATGTCGCGTCGCGCTACTCCCCCGGGCTGCGCGAGCGCGGCGTCCTGCGCGACCGCACACCCCTGCACCGGATCGACACTCCGGACACACTCGAGGCGTGGCTCGCGGACGCCGGAACCGATTCCGTGGAGGTCCGCACCCTGTCGAATCTCCTTCCGGCGACGGAGGAGTTGTGCTGGTCGCTCGTAACGGGCGCCGGTTTGCGCGCGGTGCTGACCGGGCTCGACTCCGGGCAGGTGGCGGCGGTGCGGCAGCAGATCGCCGAGGAGGTCACCGCACGCGGACTGCGCACGATCGATGCGACCACTCTCGTCGCCACGGGTACGGTTCGACGTCCTCCGGTCTCGGGCTGACGACCGGAGCCAGGGTCTACCGGGAGCAGGGCCGACCGGAAGTAGGACGCCGTGTGTCACCTGAGAGAATCGGGGCATGACGCTCGCCTCATCCGCCGACGATCGACGTTACGTTCTGACCCTGGGCTGCCCGGACACCACCGGGATCGTCGCCCGCATCGCGACCTTCCTCGCGGAGGTCGGTGGTTCGATCGTCGAGGCGGCCTACCACGCCGATCAAGACACCGGTTGGTTCTTCACCCGGCAGGCCGTCCGGGCGTCGTCGATCCCGTTCGGACTCGACGAGCTGCGCGAGAAGTTCGCGAGCGTCGCCGCCGACATCGGCCCGCAGACCGAATGGACGCTCTCCGACACCGGCAAGCGCAAGCGCGTCGTCCTGCTCGTCAGCAAGGAAGGGCACTGCCTGCACGACATCCTCGGACGGGTCGCCGCAGGGGAACTCGACGCCGAGATCTGCGCGGTCATCGGCAACCATCGCGATCTCGAACCGGTCGCGCAGCGACACGGCATCACCTTCCACTACGTGTCGTTCCCGAAGGATCCCGCCGAGCGCGGACCGGCTTTCGAGCAGGTCCGCAAGCTCGTCGACGCCCACGACCCGCACGCGGTGGTCCTCGCCCGGTTCATGCAGGTGCTCCCGGAGGAACTGTGCGAGCACTGGGCCGGCCGCGCGATCAACATCCACCACAGTTTCCTGCCGTCGTTCATCGGCGCACGGCCCTACCACCAGGCCTTCACGCGCGGCGTGAAGCTCATCGGCGCGACCTGCCACTACGTCACCGCCGAACTCGACGCGGGCCCGATCATCGAGCAGGACGTCATCCGCGTCAGTCACAGCGACAGCGTCAGCGACATGGTCCGTCAGGGCCGCGACGTCGAGAAGCTGGTCCTCTCGCGCGGTCTGCGCTGGCACCTCGAGGATCGGGTGCTGGTGCACGACAGTAAGACCGTCGTCTTCCGGTAGATCCCCCGAGCCGAAACCGGTCCACCCGCGAGCGGATGGACCGGTCTTTCGTGCGTGGGTGATCGGCTCAGCCGACGTGCGTGCGAGTGATCGGCTCAGCCGACGGGCACACCGGCTCGTTCGACAAGGTGCGCGAGCTCCTCGTCGAACCGGTCGATCGCTTCGACCGAGCTCATGTGGCCGATGCCGTCGAGCACCACGAAACGTTCGAGGTTGCCCGCACGGTCGAGTTCCTCGGCGAGACGCCGGGCGTGGACAGGCGGGGTGAGACGGTCGGCGGTGCCGACCAGCACCGTCGTCGGCACGGTGAGATTGCGCAGACCCTCACGGATGTCGAGGGCACTCAGTGCCCTGCCCCAGCCGCCCCGCGTGCGCGGCGGGCAGCCGAGCACGATCTTCTCGCAGAACTGCACCTCGGCGGCGCTCGCACCGGGCGACAGGGCCACGTAGCGCAGGGCCCGCGTCGTCACCGGGGACGCCGCCAACGGGACGGTCGCACCCATGAGCCGGCTCGCGACGGGCACCGGCACCCGCGGGAAGCGTTGCGGCAGCGGCACGATCGCCGAGTCCGCGACCAGCCGGTCGGTGCCGGTGCTCGCGAGCAGCACGCCTGCGACCGTGCGGCCGACGTTCTCCGGGTACTTCTCGGCCCACGCGATGATGCTCATCCCGCCCATGCTGTGACCTGTGAGCACGGCCTTCGAACCGGGCCGGACCACAGCGTCGAGGACCGTCCGGAGATCGTCGGCGAGCACGTCTGCTCCCAGCGTCCGCGCCCCGGCCTCGCTGTCGCCGTGCCCGCGCTGGTCGTAGACCACCACCCGGTAGTTCTCCGCGAAGGCGTTGATCTGCGGGGTCCAGTACGCGGCGTTGCACGTCCAGCCGTGACAGAACACCAGCACGGGAGCGTCCGCGTCGCCATAGGCGAGCACGTTCAGCCGGGCACCGTCGTCGGCGCGGACGTCGAGGATCTCGGGTTCGAGTTCCGGTTCGCGCAGCAGCTCGTGCGGGGCGACGTCCTCGGTACGGACGACCGTCCGACGACGCCGGCGGACGAGCACGGCGGTGGTCGCCGCGGCAGCGAGGACGATCGAGCCCGCGGCGATCGACGCGGTCGGGGACGGCTTTCTCACGGGTGGAATTCTCCTGTCGGTTCGGTGGAGCAGCGCGACGTCACAGGACGTGCGCGCGACGCAGAAGCAGAGTGGACGGACCGCCGATCAGTCCCACCTCGTCGAGGAACTCGACCGTGCGGCGAGTGCCCTGACGGAGCTTGTCGTGGTAGTGCATGTTCTCCTGTGCGGCCTTCTTCGCTTCGGCGACGTCGAGTCCGGCCGCGGCGTAGACCTGGTCGTTCACGAGGCTGGTGACGACGAAGTACGCGCTCACCCCGAGGTGGATCCGGATCCATGCCCGCTCGAGACGTCCGAGCCGGGCCGAGCGCCTGCGTGTCTCCTCGCGGGCGTAGCGGATGTGCCGCGACTCCTCCACGACGTGGACGTGACTCACCGTCCGGGTGATGGGCTGCACCCGCTCGTCGCGCATGAAATCGCGCTGCATCATGTCGAGGATCTCCTCGGCGAACAGGGTGCCGCCGTAGGCGAGGGCGCCGCGCGCGACGGCCTTGAACAGCCGGCCGGTCTCGCGGATCCAACGCTTGGGCCGGTAGGAGGGGATGCCGTATCGCTGCGCCGACCGCGCGAACATGATCGAGTGCCGGCATTCGTCGGCGATCTCGGTGAGCCCGAACTGCACGTAGGGGGTTGCCGGATCGTGCCGGTAGAGATCGCGGACGAGCATCTGCATGAGGATCATCTCGAACCAGATCCCGGTGCCGGCGATGCTCGCGGCCTCGTGCTCGGTGAGGGTGATGCGCTGGTCCTCCGACATGCGTTCCCACAGGTCGGTGCCGTAGAGACTGCACCACTCCGGGGTCATGCCGTACTTGCCGTCCACGAGCGGCGCGTCCCAGTCGATCTCGAGCTCGGGATCGTAGGAGAGCCGCGCCGACGAATCGAGCAGGCGTTGCGCGGTCTCCTGCCGGTGATCCGTGGAGTGTTCACCCGGCAGGCTGTCGTGCTTTCGCAAGAGCGTCATCGCCGATCACCTCGTCTCGGAAAATTATCCGTTACCCGAAGTGTCATTATCTGGATCACACTTGTCAAGCGAAAGGGAGGCCCGACCCCCTACCACCGAGGGCGCTGGACCTCCTCGACCCGCGGACGGACGTCCACGAGGTACACGCACACGGCGACGACCGCGATGATCCCGAGCAGACCCACCGCGCCGAAGACGACGAGGACGAGCAACGCGGCCACGAGGATGCCGAGCCAGACGGGCTTGGTCAGCTTGTCGACGGCCGGAAACGCCTCGGCGGGCTGACGCACGACGTGGAACAGCGCGAATCCCGCCCCGGCGATGGCGATGATCTGCAGCGCGAGGATGATCAGACCGGCAAGTGAATCGACATTGGTCACCACACCAGTCTACGAGAATCGGCCCTCGTGCGAGTTCGCACGAGGGCCGATCGATCACTGCAGGTCAGGAACCGCTGGTCTTGCGCGGAGCCGCCTTCTTGGCAGGGGTCTTCTTCGCCGGGGTCTTGGCGGCGGTCTTGGCCGGAGCCTTGGCGGCGGGCGTCTTGGCAACCGTCTTGGCCGGGGCCTTCGCCGGAGCCTTGGCGGGAGTCTTCTTGGCCGGAGCCTTGGCCGGGGTGACCTCGACCGGCTCGACCGGGGTGGCCACCGACTCGACCTTCTCCGCAGCCTTGTCGGCCGCTTCGCGGACCTCGCCGCGGGCCGACTCGACCCGTCCGGCGGTCTCGGAGCCCGTCTCTTCGGCACGCTCACCGAGCTCGACGACGCGCTCGGCGGCCTTGTCGCCGGCGTCGGACACGGCCTCGCTCACCTCGTCGCTCGTCTCGGAGATGCGGCCGGCCGCGCGACCCGCGAGCTTAGCGGCCTGCTCGCCGACCTCGCGGGTCCGGCGGGCCACCGTCCCGAGGGCTTCCTCGGTGAGGTCGGCGGCGTCGCCGAGCACGGCTTCGGCGCGACCGAGGCCGTCCTCGAGGGCCGGCTGGGAGCGCAGACGCTCGATGGTCTCCTCACCGCGCTCGGCGAGTGCGGTGTAGAGGTCGGAGGCGACCTTCAGGTACGCCTCGGCGACCTTGCGCAGCTCCTCGGTGCCGAAGCGCTCGCGCAGCTCCGCGATCTCCTCGGGCAGCTCGGCCGGGAGTTCGGCGAGACGCTCGCGGAGGGACTCGACGGTCTCGGTGAGATCGGCGGGCAGGGTCGCGAAGCGGTCGCGGGCGGTCTCGACTCGCTCGGCCACCTCGGTGCGGTTGGTCTCCGCACGTCGGCGCGCCTGGGCCACGAGGTCGGCGACGGCCTGGACGACGGCGTCGCCGGCACCGACCGCGGCGTAGAGGGAGGTACGGATGTTGGTGGGATCGGTCATGGAGTTTTCTCCTCGTCGAAGTCTGTCGGATGGTCGGGCCGGGCCTCGCCGGTGTTCTGCTGGTTCTCTCGGCAGAACGAGTCGTAGATGTCGAGCAGGACCTGCTTCTGCCGCTCGGTGAGAACGGTGTCGACGAGCACCGCGTCGCGCACGGCGCTCTCCGCTCGATGCTCGAGGATCCCCGCTCGCACGTAGAGAACCTCGGCCGAGAGCCGCAACCCCTTGGCGATCTGGGCGAGCACTTCCGCGGACGGCTTGCGCAGGCCCCGTTCGATCTGGCTCAGGTACGGGTTGCTGACACCGGCCAGTTGCGACAACTGGCGGAGCGACACCTGCGCAGCCTCGCGCTGCGACCGAATGAAGGCACCGATGTCCTGGGCGGCGTTGTTGACCACCCGAACGGCGATATCCCCCGGTCCGGCGCTGTCGTCCGGCGTGTCCGAGCCCTCGATCGGATCTGGTTCCGTGGACACACCGACCAGTCTACGGACAAGTGCTAGCTACAGCAAGCACCTTGCTAGCACGTGACCGTCGTCACGCGAACAGCAACTCCGAGACCGTGTAGATCGTCAACCCGGCGAGTGAGCCGACCACCGTGCCGTTGATGCGAATGAACTGCAGGTCGCGACCCACGGCGAGTTCGATCTTGCGGCTGGCCTCCTCGGCGTCCCAGCGCTCGACCGTCTCGCGGATGACGGAGGTGATCTCGTCGGCGTAGTTGGACGCGACGAAACGCACCGCGTCGAGCAACCAACCGTCGATCTTGGTGCGCAGCTCGGCGTCCTCACGCACCCGGATGCCGAACGCCATGACGTTCTCCGCGATCTTCGTGCGCAGGGTGCTGTTCGGGTCGTCCACCGAGTCGAGGATCATCCGCTTGGCCGTCCGCCAGGTCGCCGCGGCGAGCCCGGTGATCTCGTCGCGGCCCATGATCTCGGCCTTGACCTTCTCCGCCTTGGCGATGGTCACGGGATCGCTTTGCAGGTCGCGGGCGTAGTCGGCGAGGAACTTGTTGACCGCGAGCCGCACCTCGTGATCGGGATTCGACCGCACCTTCCACGTGAACTCCACGAGTTCGCGGTGGATCTTCTCGCCGAGCAGCAGGTCGACGAACTTCGGCGACCACGACGGCGAGTCGCGGCTGATCACGCGGTCGATGGTCTCCTGACTCCCGAGCGCCCACTGGTGCGCGCGTTCGGCGAGCATGTCGACGAGCGGCAGGTGGCGGTTCTCGGCGAGGAGTTCGGTGAGGACACGCCCGATGGGCGGTCCCCATTCCGGTTCGGCGATCCGCTTGACGATGGTGTGGTCGATGATCTGCTGGATGTCGTCCTCGCGCAGGATTCCGACCACGCCGCGCAGGACCGTCGACGTCTCCTTGGCCACACGCTGGGCGTTCTCGGGTTCGGCGAGCCAGGTACCGACCCGCAGCGGGATCTGCGCCGACTCGACCTTGGCCGACACCACCTCGGGTGCGAGGAAGTTGTTTCCGACGAACGAGCTCAGGTTGGCGCCGAGCTGGTCCTTCTTCCGCTTGATGATCGCCGTGTGCGGGATGGGTATCCGTAGTGGGTGCCGGAACAGGGCGGTCACGGCGAACCAGTCGGCGAGCGCGCCGACCATGCCGGCCTCGGAAGCCGCGCGCACGTAACCCACCCATGCGCCGGCGCCGCGGGTTTCCTGCCAGCGACAGAAGAGATAGATGATCGCGGCGGCGACGAGGAAGCCGGTCGCGACCGCCTTCATACGGCGGAGTTCTCGGCGTTTGATCTCGTCGTCGGTCGTCAGGAGCTGCACCCGATCGATTGTGCCGAAAGTCGGCACTCGGCGGACGGATCGCCCTCGAGTTCTGAAGGACGGGGGGCCGGATCGTAGACTGAGCCGACGATCGAAACCGAACGGATGTGCCACACAGTGTCCAGCAGACCGCAGACGACTTCGACCACGACCTCGAGCGAGGCCGCCCCGCCCGTGAAGCAGGACGGCCGCAAACGGCGCTGGCACGAGCACAAGATCGCCCGCCGGGAAGAGCTCGTGGACGGCACCATCAACGCGATCCGCTCCCGCGGCCACGAGATCGGCATGGACGAGATCGCCGCCGAGATCGGCGTGTCGAAGACGGTGCTCTACCGCTACTTCACCGACAAGAGCGACCTGACGACCGCGACGATGCTGCGGTACGTCGAGACGGTCCTCGCTCCCCGGATCTACGCGGCGGTCGCGGAGGATCTCGACGAGTACGAGCTCACCCGGGAGGCGATCACCGCCTACGTCGAGACCGTCGCCGACGATCCCGAGCTCTATCTGTACGTGATGAGCAACAGCGCGTCGGCGGGGCGCGACGTGGTGGCCGATTCGGAGCGGATGATCGCCGAGCTCGTCGCTACCGTCCTCGGGGAACGGCTGCGGCTGCTCGAGATGGATTCGGGTGGTGCCGTGCCGTGGGCGTACGGAATCGTCGGCGGCATCCAGCTCGCGACGCACTGGTGGATCTCGAACAAGTCGATGACCGCCGAGGACCTGATCGATTATCTGACGATGATGATCTGGGGCGGCATGAACGGCATCGCCGGAGTCGCCGGATCTCCGGTGCGCTTCAAGTCGCAACCGCATCCACTCCTGCCGGAGTCGTCGACCACTCCCTGATCGACACCTTTACTGTTACTCGAAGTTGCATGTATAGTGCGGACATGAGCGACCACGCCGACGACCTGCACGACGAGGACGATCCCGGCTACCGCGGTCCCGCCGAGGTCACCGTGGGCAACCGCACGGTCGCCGTCGACGTCGAGATCTCCGGACGGTTCGACCCCCTGCTCGGCCGGCATGTGTGGCGCGGCCGGCTCCGCAGGCTCGCCGAGACCCTCGGAGCAGACGCCTCGCCCGCCCCCGGCACCACCGTGACGATTACGGTGCCCGACGCCCCCGAGACCGCGACCGCCCGCATCTCGGAGGTCGACCTGTGGGGCAGCCACATGGTCGACGGCATCTCGCGACCGCCCTACCCTCTGCCAACCGAGACCGACGGTGTCGATCCCGCCTGATCACGACTGCGTGTGGCACACGCCCGATGACGCCTGCGTGTGACACGCTGGCGGGATGACGAAGGACGACGTCTTCCGGCCCGCATCGATCGTCGAAGCCCTCCGGGCGACGCCCGAGACCCGCGTCGCCGACATCGACACGAACGGCACCCCGGGATTCGACGGCGACAAGGCGCTCGGCGAACGTCTGTTCGCCGAACGTGGTGCCATCCTCTCCGATCTGCAGGAGATGCTGTTCGCCGAGGGGCGGACCGGCGGCACCCGCTCGGTGCTGCTGATCCTGCAGGGCATGGACACCGCCGGGAAGGGCGGCATGGTGCGTCACGTCGTCGGCCAAATCGACCCGCAGGGCGTCGACCATAAGGCCTTCGGGGTGCCGACGGAGGAGGAGAAGCGGCACCACTTCCTGTGGCGGATCGCGAAGGCCCTCCCCCGCAACGGTCAGCTCGGCGTCTTCGACCGGTCGCACTACGAGGATGTGCTGGTCGCGCGGGTGAGATCACTGGTGCCGGAGAATGTCTGGCGCGGACGCTACGACGAGATCAACCGGTTCGAGAGCGAAGTCGTCCGGGAGGGCACGACCATCGTGAAGGTCGCGATGTTCGTCTCGTTGGACGAGCAGAAGAAGCGCCTCGCCGAGCGCCTCGAGCGCCGCGACAAGCACTGGAAGTACGACCCGAGCGATGTCTCGGAGCGCGCCCTGTGGCCGCAGTACCAGCAGGCCTATCAGGACGTGCTGGATCGGACCAGCACCGACGAGGCGCCCTGGTACGTCGTACCGTGCGACCGCAAGTGGTACAGCCGCCTCGCGGTGACGGAACTGCTCATCGACGCGTTCGAACGTCTCGACCTCGATTGGCCGGAGCCGACTTTCGACATCGAAACGGAGAAGCGCCGACTCGCAGAGTCGTGATGTCACAGACTCGCAGAGTCGTGATGTCACAGACTCGCAGAGTCGTGATGTCGTGTGAGTGATGCGAGTCGGCTTTCACCGACTCGCGTCAGGTATCACCCTCAGAACAGATGCGGGGTGTCGTAGTGCCGTCTGTGGTCTCGGCGCACGGTTCCGGCCATCATGCCGAATGCCGCGCCGAGTGCGACGACAGCGCCGAGCGCCGCGACGAGCGCCCAGCCCGAGAATCCGTACCCCGCGGCGACGATCGTCAGGGCGATCATCAGGATCGAGGCGAGTGCGAGCGCATAGGCGCTCCAGGCTACGAACAGATTGAGTTTCACGACCGGCCTCCTCGGACGAGGTGTGTCCCTCTCGATGCCGACGGTACCTGCACGTGACTCGCATCACAACCGACCGGTGGATTCCTTCAGCACCTCGTAGCGGAGGACGGCGAACTCGCCGCTCTGCCCGAGCTCGGTGAGGCGCATCTCCACGTGTAGCGGGAGCAACGGACGGCCGGAACCGATGGTCACCGGCGCGAAGGAGACGACGAGCTCGTCGAGCAGACCGCGCTCGGCGAACTGTCCGGCGAGATCACCGCCGCCCACCATCCACAGGTCGCGGCCGTTCGCGGCCTCGGCCATCTCGTCGTAGACCTGACGGACGTCCTTCTGCGTGAAGCGGATGTCGCCGGGTTCGTCGCCTGCCCGGGCGACGGGCAGGTCGTCGTGATGCGTGAACACCCAGCAGGGCAGGTCGTACTCCCACTTGTCCTCGCCTGCATGGTCGAGCACCCAGCGGTAGGTGGACGATCCCATGACGATGGCGCCGATACCGGCGATGAACTTCTCGTAGTCGAACGGCCCGCCGTCACCGGACTCCCGGGTGAGCAACCAGTCGAGCGAATGGTCCTCGGTGGCGAGGAAGCCGTCCAGTGTGCTTGCGGTGTAGTAGATCATCCGGGTCATGAGCTGCTCCTGTTCCAGTCGAGTGGATCTCCGTGATCGACGTCGAGCCCGACCGCCCGCATCATGTGCCGCGCGAGTTGACGGCGGTGTGCGGCGAAGGTGAGGACGTGGGCGACCACTCCCCCGAGGACGAAGCTCTCGGGAGGGTCGCACAGGGCGTCGATGAGCACGTCGCCCCAGGCGCCGCGGCGATGGATGTCGCGGATCGTCTCCACCCAGCGCGGAGCAACGTCCTCGAAACGCACTGTCAGAGAGTCGATCCCGTTGTCAGAATCCTCGGGGTGGTCAGCGCCGGCCATCGAGGCCAACCACATCTCCTTGGCACGTACCAGGTTGCCGAGCACACGTGAGACGGATTCCTCGGGACCGTCCCATTCGAGGACCACCAGTCCGGGGAACCTGATCCGGTCGCGCTCGTCGTCGTCGAGCTCGGTGGCGCGCTCGAGGAGATAGCGGGTGTCCGCGAGGTCGTGCTGCACCATCTGCGCGAGGACCTCGGCGGCCGGGTAGTCGGGCGCGGTGGACCGCTCTCCGTCCTCCTCGACCCAGAGATTGGTGGGCGGATGGAAATGTACGCCGTTGGGGGCGGGCAACCAGTGATCGACGGGCGCAGGCGCCCCGGGATCCCTACGGCCGGTGCCGAGCACCCGGGCGGCCTCGCTGGGCGGATATCCGTAGGCACGGACGAAGGCCCGGGCGAACCCTTCGACGCTGTCGTAGCCGGCGGCGAACGCCGCATCGGTGACCGAACTGCCGTGACGCAGTTGCCAGGCGGCACGCTCGAGCATCACCCGGCGCCGCAACGCCACCGGCGACTCGCCGGTGCCCACCGCGAAGGTGCGGCTGAAGTGCCACTGCGACGCGTAGGCGTGCTGCGCCATCCGTTCGAGGGTTGCGTTGTTCTCGTCGAGAACGGCGTCGAGCAGTTCCCGCAGTCGGTCACGGCCGAAGGTCATGCGTTCAGTGTCGCGCGCAGACCCCGGCCGCCGCCCGACCGTTCTTGCTCTCTACCGGCTCACCCGGTCAGCCCGGCATGGTCTCGCCGCCGAGCGGGGCGAGTACCTCACCGCTGTAGTACGACGACATCGTCTCCGATGCGAAGAAGACGTAGGACGGGGCGATCTCGTCGGGCTGCGCGGCGCGGCCGAAAGGGGCCTGTTGCCCGAACTCGGAGACCTTCTCCGCGTCCATCGTCGCCGGGATCAACGGTGTCCACACCGGTCCGGGCGCCACGCAGTTCACGCGGATCTGCCTGTCCTGCAGTGCCTGCGCGAGCGAGTAGGTCAGGGCGATCACCGCGCCCTTGGTCGCCGAGTAGTCGATGAGCGTCTTGTTGCCGCGCAGACCGTTGACCGACGCGGTGTTGATGACGGAACCGCCCGGCGTCAGATGCGGCAGGGCCGCCTTCGTCACGTGGAAGAAGCTGTCGATGTTCACGGCGAAGGTGTGGCGCCACTGCTCCTCGCTCAACTCGGCGAAATCGTCGACGGGCTGCTGGGTGCCGGCATTGTTGACGAGGATGTCGAGGCCACCGAGTTGCTCGACCGTCTCGGCCACCACCGCCCGGCAGTGCTGCGCGTCGCCGAGGTCGCCCGCGATCACGTGGCATGTGCGGCCCTCGCGTCGCACCAGGTCGGCGGTGTGTTCGGCGTCGCGGTGTTCCTCGAGGTACGCGATCGCGACGTCGGCACCCTCCTTCGCGAAGGCGACGGCGACCGCCCGTCCGATGCCGGAGTCGCCGCCCGTGACGAGGGCCTTGCGGCCGGACAGCAACCCGCGGCCGACGTAACCGCGCATCTCGTCGGCGGGGCGCTCGGCCATCTCGTCGGTCTCACCGGGATAGTCGATGGTGTGTGGTTCTCGTTCGCGGTCCTCGCTCATGGCCGCCGGATACCCACAGGCTGCACCGATATTCACGCCCGTTTCCCCGGTCCGCACCGACCGACGGGTCGTTTCTGCACCGACCGACGGGTCGTTTCTGCACCGACCGACGGGTCGTTTCTGCACTGCTCCGAGAGGGTAACCCCGGCGTATGGCTCATGAGACCCGGATGTGCGACGTGCACGACGCTCCGCTACCCACGCCCCGCGGACCCATCTCCGCCGAGATCGTCGAGCGACTCGGTGGCCCGGTGGACGATGCCGTGTGGGACGTCGCGACCGACGGCGCGGATGCCTACGGCGAGGACGTCCAACTCGCCCTGGCCGTTCTCTACGAGCTCCACTACCGCGGGTTCGCGGGCGTCGATCCGGCCTGGGAATGGGCACCGGGCCCGCTCGGGGTCCGGGCGCGTCTCGAGCGCATCTTCCTCGATCGGCTGCGCGCCGACGTCCCGGCTTCCGACGATCCGCAGGGTGTCCTCGAGGACCTGTGCCGCGAGCCGGACGACTCGTGGGGTGTCTCCCACGAGCTCGCCGCGAACGGCACGTGGGAGATGATGCGCGAGTTCTTCGTGCATCGCTCGATCTACCACCTCAAGGAAGCGGACCCGCACGCCCTCGCGATCCCGCGACTGTCCGGTCGCGCCAAAGCCGCGCTGGTCGCCGTCGAGTTCGACGAGTACGGCGGAGGTCGGGCCGAGCGCATGCACTCGCGGTTGTTCGCCGACCTGCTGCTCGCCGCCGGCCTGAAGGACGACTATCTGGGCTATCTCGACGTCGTTCCCGCCGTCACCCTTGCAACGGTGAACTTCATGTCGTTGTGCGGTCTGCACCGCGCATATACGCCGATGCTGGTCGGGATGTTCGCCGCGGCCGAGATCACCACCGCCCCCAGCGCCCGCCGCATGGTCGAGGCTCTCGAGCGTCTGGGCGCCGACGACGCGTGCGTCCTCTTCTACTCCGAGCACATCGAGGCCGACGCCGTCCACGAACTCGTCCTGCGGCACGACGTGGTGGGTTACATGATCGAACAGGATCCGGCTCGGGCGCAGGACATCTCGTTCGGTGCGCAGGCCATCGAGTTCCTCGAGGGCCGGCTCGGAAGCCATCTGCTGGGCAGCTGGACCGCCGGTCACAGCTCGCTCCTCACGTCGGCGGAGGCACCGGCCTGACACTCGGGTACGAGTCAGCGAGTGGAGCCCCGGGACAGTGCGTCCCGGGGCTCCACTCGTCGGTGCCGGGGTCCCGGCTCAGTCGATCAGGCCGGGTTCGTGTGTGGGGGTGCCACCGGACCCGCGGAGGCGGCGTCGACGGAGGTTGAGCGCGGACATCACCACGCCGACGACGATGAGCACGGCGGCAGCGATGGCTCCGACGATCACCCATCCCTCGAATCCGTCGCCCGCCGCGTAGAGGACGAGAGCGACGACAGCGATCCCCGCGAGGATGCAGGCGTATCCGACCCAGCCCGAAGCTCGGGACGCAGTGGTGGGAGCGTGAGCTCGATTCGATGGTTTCGTCATGGTGGTGGATACCGCATCCGGCCCTCCACGAAACCAGCCCTCCACGAACCCGCCCTCCACGGCCCAGCAGGAGACGACGGAGGGCGGCGGATGGTTCTGCGCAGGAGAGCGTTACGGCCGAGAGTGTTACGGCGGTATCCGCCGGCCGATGGGCCCGCGTTCGACGAGCGCGGCGAGTCGTTCGCGCGCGCTGCGCGGAGAGAGGACGGGGCTGTCGGTGCCCGTCGCGCTGCGCATGCCGCGCACCGTCTCGGACCACACCTCGGGACCGTCGTACTTCGGCGACCATCCGAGTTCCTCGCGGGCCCTTCTGCAGTCGAGCATCGGGCAGGTGTAGGCGAGGTCGATCCATCCGCCCTGCACCGGTTGCAACCGTAGGCGCCAGGTCGCTTCGGCGAGCGCCGACAGACCCCATCGCGGCACCGGAATCGTCGGGCAGTCGAACGGAGCGGCGAAGTCCCGCGCTCCCACCGGGGTCGGTGCACCCAGGTTGAACGGACCGGGCACCCGTCGCTCGAGCGCTGCGACCAGCGCGTCCGCCACATCGTCGGAGTGCACGGCGGGAATCGTGAGCGTGTGATCGATCGGGATCAACGGCAGATGGTTCGTGATGCCGGCGGGCACGAACTCGGGCAGCACGTAGCGTTCGAGGCCCGAGCCGGAGACGAGCTGCCCGATGAATCCCGGGCGGAAACGGGTGAGGACGGGCACGTTCGTGCCGGACTCGAAGTCGTCGAGGAATGTCTCCGCCGCAACCTTGTCGACGCTGTAGACACAGGTGGGCACGCCTTCGCGGGCCCACGACTCGTCGACCTCCCGACGGTAGGCGCCCTCGGAGTACACGGCGGCGGAGGACATGTGGATCACGTGCGCGACACCGGCGTCGGCGGCGGCCGTCATGACGGCGCGGGTGCCGTCCACCGCCACCCGCCGGAGATAGTCGCGACGGTGCGAGGGCTGGAATCCCCAGGCCAGGTGCACAACGGCGTCGGCCTCCGCGAAGATCGGAGTCAGGACCCGGGCGGCGTCGGGAGCCCCGAGGTCCACGGCGCACCATTTCGCCGCCGCATACGGATCGCGCGCCGGGGGAATCCGGCGCGCGATCGCGACGATATCGAGTTCTGCGGGGTGAGCGGCCAGCCTGCGCAGGAGCGCCGTGCCGACATTTCCGCTCGCTCCGGTGACGACGATGCGTCGTGGCAGACCGGTTCGGGGCGTGGGAGCCATCGGCATCGTCGGTATCGTCCGAATGTCCCGGTCAGCGGGCCGATTCCGCTGCGTCCTTCTCCGTCTGCGCATCGGCGTTCGGGAGAATACCGGCAGCATTCTCGAGGTGGGCGCGGACGAACCACTGGAACTTCTCCAGCTGGCCGGTCTGGCCGATCAGGACGTCCTCGGTGATCGGGTCGAGCTTGCCGACCTCGTCGATCGCCTTGCGGTTGTCGGTGATGATGCCGTCGTAGACGAGGTCCAGCGCAGCGAGGTGCGCCTGCGCGGTGTCGCGGCCGACCGAGTAGTCGTCCCACGTGCGGTTCTTCTCGATGGCGCCCGGCGTGCCCTTGGGCGACGCACCGAGCGCGGCGATCCGCTCGGCGACCTCGTCCGCGTATCCGCGCACGAGCTCGACCTGCGGGTCGATCATCTCGTGGACGCCGATGAAGTTCGGACCGACGACGTTCCAGTGGATGTGCTTCAGCGTGAGGTGCAGGTCGTTGTAGGCACTCAGGCGCTCCTGGAGAATCTTCGCGGTGCGCGAGCCGTCGGCATCGCTCAGACCGGGAACCGTATAGCTCGAGTTCGACATATTCTTCCTCCGGAATGCTCTCGGGTGTGTCGGAAGGCGAATACCCGAGGCACGGTGGAATCCAAACATCCGGGCGCACCGGACGTCCCGTGACCTGCGTCGAATGAATTTGTCCGGATCAGGCGAGTCACAAACGTTTGGAAACGGACCAACCCGGTTATTCGATCGCCGGGCACCGAGGCTTCCAGGTTTCGGTCATGACATCTGAGGTGGCGACAATGATCATTCTGGGTCTGATTCTGTTGGTGGTGGGGTTCTTCACCGGTATCTCGATCCTCACCACACTCGGAGTGATACTTCTGGTGATCGGCGTGATCCTTGCGATCTTGGGCGCGACGGGCCGGGCGATCGGCGGACGCGCGCACTGGTACTGACCCCATGTCGATCGTCCGTGCCGGAAGGAGACGTCCGGCACGAGGCAGAACTGCGGATCCCGGGTGCTCACGGCACCCGGGATCCGTCGTTTCCGGACCCTTACGACCCCGCCCCGATACGACAGGCCGACCGGCGGCCCGGGGTCCCGGAACGACGTCCGGGCCGGCCCCTGTGCAGGGACCGGCCCGGACCGGAAGGTTGGTTCGATGCCTAGGTGTCGGTGCGCGCCGCCGCCTTCGGCGTACGGAGTGCGCGATGGCTGGTGTCGCAGAGGGGGTACAGCGCGCTGCGGTGACACCGGCACACGGCCACCACGAAACGGTCCGAGACCGTCTCGGCGCCGTCGTCCTCGACGATCCGCACCGGGCCCTCGACGAGGGTGGGACCGCCCCTCACCTGCCGCACGACCCGTGCTTCGCACTCTCCGTCGGCGGTGAGCTGCGTGATCTTCGGTGCCTTGCTCACGTTCTCAACTCCTCGTGCGGGGGCGGTCGGCGCGGACGACGACCACCTCCTCGGTCAGTGCCCCGGGCTCCGCCAGCTGCGACGAGTACAGATAGTCCGTGCGGTTGCGAAGGACCGGTCCGAAGGGGATACGGCTGCGGGCGACGACGGATGCCTTGAGGTCCGCCTCACGCAGCCGGGACAGTGTCGCCTCCACACCGGTGAACTCGGAGTGCACGATCAGCGCGAATCCGCCGGGCGTGAGCAGGGTGGGCAGGCTGTCGCACAACGGATCGAGCACGCAGCGTCCGTCGGCGCCGGCATCCCAGCGCGGGTCGCGGTTCTCCCCGTCGCACGGAACGTACGGCGGATTCGACAAGACGATGTCGAACGGACCGTGGCGCAACGCCTCGTCCAGGCCTCCCTGCCGGGCACGGATCGGCAGCCGGCGCGACCACGCGTTGACGCGGGCGCTGAACACGGCTCGCGGGTCGATGTCGAAGGCCGTCACCGACGAAGCACCGAGCATGGCGGCGTTCACCGCCAGAAACCCTGTCCCGGTGCAGAAGTCGAGCACCTTCGCACCCTTCGTACCGCCTGCGTCCGCAAGCGCGCCTGCGAGCAGATACGAATCCTCTTGGGGGCGGTACACCCCCGGAAGACGCCATACCCGCGGCGAATCCGATCCGTCCAGCGCCAGGGAAGCTGTCACGTCACACCACCTCGGTATCTCGAGTTCGACGGCATCTCCACCACCCCGGGCCGAAAACCCGGATCCGTCCGTTCGCGGGCGGATACCCGCGCGACTTCCGTGTGAAACACGCCACCGTTCCGCGTGGGAGGCCCAGCAATCACGAGAACAGCACCCGGCGAGCGGCATTTCGCACGCGTCGGGTCACCGGAGCGGTGCGTTTGCCGTCCGCGAGTGCGGCGTGAGCGGCGTTCCAGCCACCCATGCCGTGGACTCCCCCGCCCGGATGCGCACCCGAGCTGGCGAGATACACCCCTTCGACCGGGGTCCGCGGTCCACCGAAACCGGGAGTGGGCCGCAGGAACAACTGCTGGTGGACCTGCGCGGTTCCACCGTTGACGGCGCCGCCGACGAGATTTGCGTCGGCCGCTTCGAGGTCGCCGGGTCGCTGGACGTGCCGGCCGACCACGCGTGCACCGAAACCCGGTGCGTAGGCCTCGAGTTGCGCGTCGACGCGTTCGGCGAGGTGGTCGGCGGACGCGTCGTCGGTGATGCCCCGCGGCAGATGTGTGTATGCCCAGCAGCTTTCGGTTCCCTCGGGCGACCGCGTCGTGTCGGTGGTGGTCATCTGCCCGAAGAGGAGGAAGGGCGACTCGGGGACGACCCCGGTGGACAGATCGGCCGACCACCGGATCATCGCGTCCGTATCGGCACCGACGTGCACCGTGCCGGCCCCGCTCAACGAGGGCGAACGCCACGGCACGCGGCCGTCGAGCGCGTAGTTCACCTTCACGACCGGGGTGTCCCATTCGAACTTGCGCAGGTCGTCGAGTACCCGTGACCCGACGGCGTCGGCCGGGAGGAGCCGCGTGTACAGGGCCGGGGCCGAGGTATCGGCGAGGACGGCATGTCGCACCTTCACCCGCTCGCCACCGGCGATCCGGACTGCGGAGACCTTCCCGCCCTGCACCTCCACGCCGACGACCGGCGAGTCGCACCGCAGCTGGGCACCCGCTGCGGCGCCGCGCCGGACCAGCGCGTCGGTGAGCGCTCCCGCGCCGCCGACCGGCGCGGGGAATCCGACGTCCTGCGCGAGCATCGTGAGCATGTAACCCATCACGCCGCTGCCGGGCGCCTCGGGCGGTGTGTCGGCATGCATGGCATTGCCCAGGAGCAGCAGCCGCGCCGCCGAACCGCCGAACAACTCGGACGACATCCGGGTGACGGGCAGCGCGAGCATGCGCGCGTAGCGCAGCAGATCTCCCGTCTTCATGGTGCGCAGCAGGTCCACGGAACCCCGGACCGGCGGGAACGGACCGAGGAGCAGTTCGAGAAGCGCGCCGCGTACCTGCTTCCACTGGTCGAACAGCGCCAGCCACGCTTCCCCGTCACCGACGTAGCGACGCTCGAGGTCGGCCGCCGTGTCGGTCGGATCCGGAGAGACGACGATCGCGTCCTCGTCGTCGGGGCCCAGCGGGTGACCGAAGGCCTTCGGGGAACGCGCCCAGCGGAGGCCGTGCGACGCGAGATCGAGGGCTTGGAAGGCCGGTGAGGCCACACCGAGCGGATAGAACGCGCTGAACAGATCGGCGCAGTATCCCGGGTGAAGTTCTGCGCTGCGCACCGCTCCACCGGGTTCGGGTTGTTCCTCCAGTACGAGGACGTCCCATCCGGCGTCGGCGAGCACCGCGGCGGCGGTCAGACCGTTGGGTCCGGCGCCGATGACAACCGCATCGACCGTCGCGTCGCTCATTCGGTGGCGCCTTCGGCCAGCAGCACCAACCGTCTCAGGCATTCCTGGTTCCGTGGCAACACCATTTCCTCCTGTACGCGATCGGGGACGAGGGCGTACGGTCCTTCGACGACGTGTTCGGCCATCGTGATGCGGGTGCCGCCGTCGTGGGTGGGTTCGAGCGAGATCGCGATCTCGGCCTTGCCGAACAGCCAGGCACGTGCGCGCAGCACCAGTTGCCGTTCGGGCACCACCTCGCTGACCTCGGTGTGGTCGTCGAGCAGGAGAGGCCACAGACCCACCGAATGATGGATCCGGGTGTCCCGTTGCGGCCAGGCGGGGTCGACGGCCCGGATGCGCGACGCACCCACCACCCATGCCGCGTACCGCCAGCCGTCGGCGAGGATCTCCCATACACGCGCCGGTGCCACCGAAGTCTCGATCGTCGCGATCCTGGCCATGCCCGCTCCTCATCCTCTGGACGACAGCTAGCTTGCGGCAGACGCATACCCCGCTTCCGCAGGTGTCACACGACGCCGGGTGTCATCGCTGTTCGGAGGGGGTATCCGGGCGGGCATGGAAGCCGAGAACATCCCCTCCTCCAACCCGTACGCCTTCGTCTTCGCGCCGTCCCCGCTCCTCACGGTAACCCTCGAGAAGGCACCCGACGGAAGCACCGAACTGCACGTCCATCCCGGCGGGCAGGGATTCTGGATCGGCCGCATGGCGGCGACCCTGGGAATGGACGTGCACCTGTGCGGACCGTTCGGCGGCGAGTCCGGCACGATCCTCGTCGACATGATCAACCGCGAAGGCGTGACGGTGCATGCCGTGGAGACCGCATCACCCAACGGTTCCTACATCCACGACCGGCGCGAGGGCGAACGGAAGGAGATCGTGGAGATCGACCCGCCGGCACTCACCCGTCACGAGACCGACGATCTGTTCAGCGCGTCGCTGGCGTCCGCGATGTGCGCGAAGGTCGCGATGCTGGGCGGACCGCACAACGACGACGCCGTACCGAGCGAGGTGTACACGCGCCTGTGCGCCGATCTGGGAGCCCTCGGCATCCCGGTCGTCGCCGATCTGTCCGGCCCCACCCTCGGTGCGGCCCTCGAAGGCGGGGTGACCGTGCTGAAGGTGAGCCACGAGGATCTCATCGAGGACGGTCGCGCGAAGTCCGAGGATCTCGACGATCTCATCGAGGCCTTGCACCGTCTCCACGACGAAGGTGCCGCCTCGGTGGTGATCTCCCGCGCCGGCGATCCGGCGATCGCACTGGACAACGGAACCATCTGGGAGGTGGAGGCACCCTCGGTGCAGACCGTGGACCACCACGGTGCCGGAGATTCGATGACCGCCGGCATCGCGTCGGCCTACGCCGCGGGCGCGAAGTTCGAGGACGCGCTGCGTCTCGGCGCCGCAGCAGGTGCGGTCAACGTCACGCGCCGCGGTCTGGCGACGGGGCATCGTGGCGCTGTGGAGAAGATGGCCGAGAAGGTGGAGGTCCGGAAGGTGAAGGGGAAGCGTTCATGAAAGCACTGATCGTCAACGACGACGGCATCGACAGTCCCGGTCTCGCCCTGCTCGCCCGTCTCGCGGTCGAGGCGGGATTCGACGTGCAGGTCGCGGCGCCCCATGTCGAGCGCAGCGGCGCCAGTGCATCCTTGACCGCTCTCCAGGACGAAGGAAAACTCCTGCTCAGCCGTCGCCCGCTCGACGACCTGCCCGAGGTGGAATCCTATGCGGTGGAAGCATCTCCGGCGTTGATCACCTTCCTCGCCTCGTACGGCGCGTTCGGGACGGCACCCGACATCGTGTTGGCCGGGATCAATCTGGGCCCCAACACCGGTCACGCGATCCTGCATTCGGGAACGGTGGGCGCGGCCCTGACCGCGGCCAGCCACGGCGCCCGCGCGGTCGCGTTGTCCCTCAACGGGACGGCTCCGTCGCAATGGGAGACCGCCGAACTGGTGGCCCGTCACGCTCTCGAGTGGGCGGTCGAACACAGCCGTCCGGGTGCGGTTCTCAACGTCAACATCCCCGACATACCCGTCCACGAGTTGCGCGGACTGCGCAGTGCCCCGCTGGCGGAGTTCGGTGCCGTCCAGGCCGAGATCGGGGAGGTCGAGGACGACGGCGACATCTCCCGCGCCCTGCCCATCACCTTCCGGGCCGTCGAACTCGACGAATCCCACGACAGCGACGCCGTTCTCGTCTGCCAGGGATGGGCCACCGCGACCGTGCTGACGATGCCCTTCGAGGTGGCGGACACCGATCTCGACACCCTGGAGTTCGCCCATTCGGACAGTGCGCAGTCGTAGGTTCGGATCCCGCTCGGTCGCGGACGCCGCGACCGAGCGGTCCCGGCCGTGAAAAGATATCGTTCCCTGCGATTCTCAGGGCACTGTAGTTCTCAGGACACTGCGGTTATCAGGCCACGGCGGAATTCGAGACGTAGCGGGAGATCGGCGTGACGACGGACCGTTCGGCGCGACCGGCCGTGTCCGTCACGGACTGCACGAACCTGCCGGCCTCGGCGAGCGCGCGCCGGCTCTCGGGAAGACTGTCGGCGAATATCGGAAACGCGTGCACCTGGTGTCGCCACAGGTGCAGGTCGCAGCTGACCCCGGCCTCCCGCACGGCCCGTGCCATGGATTCGGCGTCGCTGCGCAACAATTCGTCGTGACCGGCGTGGATCATCACCGGCGGCAGCACACTGAGGTCGTTGTCCAGCGGGCACATCAGCGGTCCGGGCTCCCCGTCGACGGTCAGACGCGTGTGGGTGCCCTCGATGTAGCACACGAGCGACTGCACGGCCGATCCGGGGAACATGGGGCAGGCCGCCTGCATGTCGTGTTCGGCGCGGCGATCCGAATCGAGGTCGACGAGCGGCGACAGCGCGACGATGCCGGCGGGGCGGGGCAGATCGGATTCCGCGATGGCCAGGGCCGTCATGAACGACAGGTATCCCCCGGCGGAATCGCCGGCGATGACGATGTCCTCTCCCCGATAACCCTTCTCGCACAACCACTCGTAGCCGCGTACCGCGTCGTCCACCGCGTGTGCGATGGGAGCGTTCGGCAGCATCCGGTAGTCGACGCTGAGAACCGCGCCGTCGGCGCGATCCGACAGGCTCACGGCGAGCGAACGGTGAGTGTTGAGTCCGCACATCAGGAAAGCGCCGCCGTGCAGGTACAGCACCGCGCGCTTGGTCGATCGTCCTTCCGCGCGGATCCACTCTGCACTGCACGCGCCCAGGTCGACGTCCACGTACTGGGCTCCGGAGGGCTTGGGGAGGAGGGACGCAGCGCCGTCGACGACCGACAGTGGCCACGCGAGGTCGGGCCGGGCCATCCATGCCCCGACGACCGGCTTCGCGAGTGCGCGTACCGCGCCCCGAACGACTCGGGAGCGCACGCTTCCACCTCGGTGGGTGCGGCTGACGCCCTCACCTCCACCGAAATCGTCGATCTCAGAAGACAGCACTGGAACCTCCCGTGGGACACCCACGAAACCGGTTGATTTATTTCGCCTTACGCGACGTGGTACTGCGGTTTACCCACACCTGTCCGGCATCGAAACACCCGGTTCGGATCACGAACCGGAAACAACGATGCGAGAGGCTCCCGCAGCGCCCCGTTTACCGGTCCGGCCGGGGAGGTAACCAGCGCATATGCCTACCGAGACCACGGTGTCCCTCTGGCGGGATCGCGCCCCGCACATCGCGACGTACGACGACTGGACGGCCCGCCGGGAGCGCTACGACATCGTGGTCGTCGGCGCCGGGATCACGGGCACCGTGACGGCGCTGCTCCTCGCTGAGAGGGGACTGCGCGTTGCGGTGCTCGAAGCCCGGGACATCGGGGCGGTGACCACCGGGAACACCACCGGCAAGGTCAGCGTCCTGCAGGGCACACGCCTGTCGCAGATCGGCCGCAGACATTCCGGTACGATCCGTCAGGGATATGTCGACGGCACCCTCGCGGCACAACGATGGGTGGTCGATTTCTGCACGCGGCACGGACTCGACTTCGACCGTGCGGACGCCTATACCTACGCGCAGGATCCGTCGAACGTGAGCATGATCGACGCGGAATACCACCACTGTCGCGCCGCCGGGTTACCGGCCGAGAGGGTCGGTGAGATCCCGCTGCCCTTCGGCGTGGCCGCGGCAGTCACGATTCCCGACCAGGTGCAGGTCGATCCCATGCCCATTCTGTTCACGGCGGTCGACCGGGCGCGTGCGTGCGGCGCCGAAGTGTTCGTCGGGCGGCGCGTGAAGACCGTGGACACCGAGGACGCAGGATGCATCGTCCGCACCGACGACGGCAACATCCGTGCAGATCGCGTCGTACTTGCAACCGGCATCCCCATCCTGGACCGCGGTGCATTCTTCGCCAGGATGGAACCCGACCGCTCGTACTCCATCGCCGTCGAAGTGCCCGGTGGCCCGCCGGAAGGGATGTTCTTGTCCGCGGACAGTCCCACCCGGTCGCTCCGCACCGCCTCTGCGGCGGGAACGTCCTCGTCGGCGGATCGACTACTGCTCGTCGGCGGCAACGGACACGTCGTCGGCCGGCACGATTCGACCCGCTCCGCATACGACGACCTGCTGCGATGGAGTCAACGGACCTTCCCCGGCGCCCACGAACTGTACCGGTGGTCGGCGCAGGACTACACGAACATGGACAGCCTCCCCGAGGTCGGGCCCGTCCTGCCCGGTGCCGACCGGATCTGGGTGGCGACCGGCTTCGGCAAGTGGGGCATGACCGGCGGGGTCGCGGCGGCGCACATCATCGCGTCCCGGTTCTCGGAGTCGCCGGATCCCGAGGTCGAGGCGTGGGCGCCCGCCATGGCGGCATGGCGCACCGAACTGGTGACCGGCATTCCCACCGCAGCCAAACTCAATGCCACCGTCGCATTGCACATGGCCAAGGGCTGGTTGCAGGCCGCGACGTCCTCCGGATCAAAGCCGGAAGAAGGACAGGGACGGGTGGTACGCAGTTGCGGACGTCCCGTCGGCGTGTCCACGGTCGACGGCCGGACGCACCGCGTGAGCGCGGTCTGCCCGCACCTCGGCGGAATCCTGCGGTGGAACGACGCGGAGTCGTCGTGGGACTGCCCGCTGCACGGCTCCCGATTCACTGCCGACGGCACTCTGCTGGAGGGGCCCGCGACCGGCAACCTTTCCCCCAGGTGACGCCGAGGGTGGAAAAAGGCGTGAGAGCCCGCGTTTCACACCATCCGAGCCGGGTAATTCCGACAGCAGCCGAGAAAGGACACACGAACATGAATTCCGCCGATGGGGCACGACTGTCCGGACTGACCATCGCAATTCTCGCGACGAACGGAGTCGAGGAGGTCGAGTTCGTCGAGCCGCGTAAAGCTCTCGAGGACGAGGGCGCCACGGTCCGACTCGTCTCGATCGAGCAGGGCGAGATCCAGGCAATGGAGAAGGACGTCAACGCCGCAGGGAAATACACCGTCGATCACCTCGTCTCGGAGGTCTCCCCCGGCGACTTCGACGGCCTGGTGCTTCCCGGTGGAACCACGAATCCCGATCAGCTGCGCCAGGACGACAAGGCCGTGTCGTTCGTGCGGGAGTTCGTCACCTCCGGGCGCCCGGTCGGCGTGATCTGCCACGGACCGTGGATGCTCGTCGAGGCCGACGTGGTGCGCGACCGCACCCTCACGTCGTATCCGAGCGTTCGTACCGACATCCGCAACGCCGGCGGAAACGTCGTCGATCAAGAGGTGGTCGTCGATCGCAACCTGGCCTCGAGCCGCAACCCCGGCGACCTGCCGGCATTCTGCAAGGCACTCATAGATCTCTTCGCGGCGAACCCCGCGAGCTGAATCGTTCGGGCCACGACGCAGGCCGATCCTCGTCACTTCACCGACCGCGACCACAAAGGTCCCGGTCCATCTCCGCCTGTTTTCCGAAAGGACCTCGACGATGCTCGAGCAGAGCCCCGTTTCCGGCGCCACCTTCTTCCCGCCCGCAGCCCTCCACCAGGGCGTGCGATTCAGTACCGCGGAGATCAAGAAGCGTATCGACGAAATGTTCGACAACCCGGCTGCTCCCCTGCCGAGCGAAAGCTGATTTTCCGGAGAACTGCTGGTCGAAGGCCCGCAGCGGTGCACGCAATTTGCGGCCCCCTACCCGCCTTGATAACAAGAAGTAGTCGATTTCGAACATGTGGGATTGGTTCGCCGTAAGGCAGTTGCACGAAGGCGGGATTATGAACGAACCGAACTCCGACGATTTCGTCGTGGTCGCCAACCGTTTGCCGGTGGACCTCGAGACGCCGACCGACGGTGGCCCGCCGGTCTGGCGACGCAGCCCCGGTGGCCTGGTGACCGCGATGGAGACCGTCCTGAGGTCCAACAGTGGCGCCTGGGTCGGCTGGCCCGGCACTCCCGACGTGACGGTCGATCCCTTCGAGGAGGACGGGCTCTCGCTGTATCCGGTGGAGCTGTCCGCCCAGGAAGTCGAGGAATACTACGAGGGTTTCTCGAACGACACCCTGTGGCCGCTCTATCACGACGCGCTCGTTCCACCCACCTTCGATCGACGCTGGTGGCGCACCTATCGCGCGGTCAACCAGCGATTCGCCGAGGCCGCGGCCCGCGCCGCCGCCCCCGGGGCGACGGTGTGGGTGCACGACTACCAGCTCCAGCTCGTTCCCCGGATGTTGCGCGAGCTCAGGCCCGACGTCACCATCGGCTTCTTCCTCCACATCCCTTTCCCGCCCACCGAACTGTTCCTGCAGTTGCCGTGGCGTAAGGCGATCGTCGACGGTCTGCTCGGCGCCGATCTCGTCGGTTTCCACCTCCCCGGTGGGGCACAGAACTTCCTCTACCTCGCCAACCGGCTCTTCGGACTCCCGGCACCGCGCGGGACCGCATCCGGCGGCACCATCGATCTCGGCGATCGACAGGTCCGCGTCGGCGCCTACCCGATCTCCATCGACTCCGCGCAGCTCCGGGAACGTTCCAGCGACAAGGCCATTCGCGAGCGCGCCGCCGAGATCCGCAGGGATCTGGGCGATCCGGAGGTCATGCTGCTCGGCGTCGACCGTCTCGACTACACCAAGGGCATCGACGTACGGCTCGAGGCACTGCACGAGCTGTTCGCCGACGGCACCCTCGATCCCGAGAAGGTCGTGATGGTGCAGTTGGCCACGCCGAGCCGGGAGCGCTTGACGGCATACGCACAGCTCCGGGACCAGGTGGAGCGCGAAGTGGGACGGATCAACGGCGAGTTCGCCCGGCTCGGCTCCCCTGTCGTCCACTACCTCCACGCCTCGGTCGACCGCGACGAGCTGCTCGCGATGTACACCGGTGCCGACGTCATGCTGGTCACTCCCCTGCGCGACGGCATGAATCTCGTCGCCAAGGAGTACATCGCCTGCCACGGCGACGGCAGCGGGTCGCTGGTTCTCAGCGAATTCGCCGGGGCGGCAGCGGAACTCCGTCGCGCCCTCCTCGTCAACCCGCACGATCTCGAAGGCGTCAAGCGCGCGATCGTCGAGGCGATCGAGGAGGATCCGGCCGAACGGAAGAGGCGCATGAAGACCATGCACGCGCACGTCATGGAGCACGACGTCGCCCGCTGGTCGCGCACCTTCCTCGAGGATCTACGGGACACCTCGGGTGCGCACGTCGCTGCCGCGGAAAACTAGGGCACGCGGGTCCCTCTCCGGCGCGTACCGGAGAGGGACCCGCGTGCCCCGAACCTCGAAGAACCGCAGGCCCGAAGAAGTGCAGACCTACTGGCTCGGCTGCGGTACCTCGCACTCGACCTGGGGATTGACGCCCGCGTAGTTGAGCGGCCCGGCCACCACCGTGACCGCCACCGTCGCGAGACTGCTGCAGTTCTGGTCCGAGTCGCTGAAGTAGCCCCGCTGACCGGCCGCCACCGCACCGATGATCAACCAGACCAGGACCACGAGACTCAACAATCGCACGATCTCACCTCGATCCGTCCCACACGCCGGACCGTCCGGCCGGGTAGCAATACCCGAGGTGGAAATCGAACAAACGCACCGAGGAACATGATCCGGCCATACCGGACGCAGCACCTCTCTGTACATCCGGGTGTGCACCATCGCGTAGGAGTACCGGCATAATTTCTCTTGTGACCGATCCGCCCGTCGATGAAGCGTTGAGCCGGATCCTCGCCGACGACGTCTCCCGGCACGTCGGAAGTTTCCGGTACCTGTCGACCGACGACTCGTGGGAATGGTCGGCTTCCGTCGCCCGGATACACGGCTACGAACCCGGCACCGTCGTACCCACGACCGAACTCGTCCTCCGGCACAAACACCCCGACGACAGGGAGGACATCACGACGCTCCTCACCTCCGTCCGTACCACGGGTGAGCCCTTCAGCAGCCGGCACCGGATCGTCGACACCCGAGGCACGATCAGACATGTCGTCGTGATCGGTGATCGCATCGTGGACGAGGACGGCTCGGTTCTCGGCACGTCGGGGTTCTATCTCGACCTGACCGACGCTCTCGAAGAGGACCTGCGGGCAGCGGTCGACGCGGCGATGTCGTCCCTGGCGGACGCCCGCGCCGTCATCGAACAGGCCAAGGGCGCTCTCATGCTGGCATACACGATCCCGGCCGAGCGCGCGTTCGAGATCCTGGCGTGGCGTTCCCAGGAGACGAACCTCAAGCTGCGGTCACTCGCCGAACGGCTCGTACACGAGATCTCGACCACCCCCGGGCTCCTCGAAGAGTTCCGCGGCCGTTTCGATCACCTGTTCCTCACCGTGCACGAGCGAGTCCGCTCGGGCGACCCGCTCCCTTCCGATTGAGCGACCCGCTCCCCTCCCCGATTGAGCGACCCGCTCGGGGGTACCCGAAGGTGGAGTCGCGCCCGGCGCCGCGCCCGGCGCCGCGCCGGTCGCTGCGCCCGCGCGCCCTTCGACGTGAGGAGAGCCATGACCCAGGATGTGGAGAAACGTTGGAACGACCCCCGCACGGCCCGTAAGGCCACGATGTACGCCGGGGGCGTGATCGTCGCTGCACTCGTGGTGATGGGCGTCGCCATCCTCTGGGGCACGAACTCCGGACAGGACTGCAGCGACGCCGCATTCGCGGTGTGCACCGATCCCGCCCGCCAGATCCTCGTCTTCGGCCCCACACTCGTGCTCCTGCTCGGCGGTCTCGGTGCACTGTGGACGGCGTACCGCACATGGAAGCGCGGCGGTCGCTGGCCGATCTGGCAGGGCGCAGGATGGGCACTGCTGGTGCTGATGGTCGCCTACGCCACCATCTCCGCCCGCGCCATCATCTGATCCGGCGCCCGGTCGTCCCGGCCCGGGACGGCCGGAGCCACCGACCCGCACGAACGAACAGGCGGGACAGCAGCGTATTTCGGTTCGTACCGACGCGCCGTGACCGGTTTATCCCCCACCACACACGGGAATACCGCTGTGGTGAAGATCGCGATGGTTGCCGGACAAGTGAATCCCCTGCTCGGTCACGGCGCGCACGCAGGTGCAGCGCCGCAAGGACTGCACGTCCACCTGGCCGAACTGTCCTCCGCCCTCGCCGGGGCCGGCCACGAGGTGGTGGTCTACACCCGCCGCGAGGACCGCGACGGCCCCGACCGGATCTCCGCCCCTGGTGGATACGAAGTGGTGCAGGTACCGGCAGGACCGCCGTCCCCGCTGCGCCCCGACGAAACCGCCTCGGCAATGGGCGAATTCGGGAGCTTCCTGGATCGGGAGTGGCGTCAGCGACCACCGGACATCACCCACGCCCACTACTGGCTGTCCGGACTGGCCACCCAGCTCGCCACCCGCTCACTGGGCATCCCCACGGTCCAGACCTTCCACTCCCTCGGCACGGTCGAGCACCGCATCCGGGAGAAGACGGCGATGGACGCATCCGCGCGCGACCGAATCCGCTTGGAGCGACTCATCGCCCGGGGTGCGACGCGCATGATCGCGACGAGTTCCGACGAGGTGTTCGAGCTGGCGCGCATGGGACTCCCCCGCACGCGGACCACAGTGGTGCCGAGTGGAGTGGACGCCGCGCACTACAGCACCGCCGCCGCTCCCGACACCACGAGGACCCGCAAGCATCGCCTGCTCGCAGCCGGTCCTCTCGAACCGGGCTCCGGATTCGACATCGCCATCGAAGCGCTGGCGGGCATTCCCGACACCGAACTCGTCATCGCCGCGCATCCCGCTCCGCCGTACCTGTCGCGCCGAGCAGACGAGCAGGAGAAGTCCCGTCTGGTGAAGCTCGCACGCGTACGCGGTGTGCAGGGACGCGTCCGGATCCGACGCGACGTCGGGCGGGACGAGATGCCCGGTCTGCTCCTGTCCGCCGACGCCGTGGTCTCCACCCCCTGGCACGATCCATCGGGGATGCTCGCCCTGCAGGCGATGTCGTGTGGTCGCCCGGTCATCGCAACCGCCTCGGGTGGAATGCTCGACACCGTGCTCGACGACGCCACAGGCCTTCTCGTGCCCACCCGCTCCCCCGAGGCCGTCGCGGCCGCCGCACGCCGGCTTCTCTCCGATGCGACGACACGCGCCACCTTCGGTATCGCCGGACGCGACCGCGTGCTCGCCCGGTACACCTGGGATCGCGTGGCGGAGGACACTCTTCGCGCCTACGAACGGTGCGTGCCGGTCAGGCGTACTGCACACCGGACCGCACGGACCGGTGTGCAGTAGCGCCCATCGAACTCGGCACATGCACTGGAACGATCAGCGACGGAAGTCCTGATCGTTCCAGTGCGCACCCGCCCCACCGACCTCGCCGATCCGGCCCTCGCCGCCGGGCACCGAGTTCGAGGTCGGCGAACCTGCCGTTCCCGGAGCCGATTCCCCGCGGTGGTCACCGCGATCGGCACGCTCTGCGGAACGGGGATCCAGTTCCTCCGCACGGCGACGACGCTCGTCGAGTTCGGCGCGGGCCGCTTCGGCGGTACGGCGTTCGTCCTCGGAGCGAGCACGCAGCCGCTCGGCCTCGGCTGCCTTGGCTTCGGCTTCCGCCGCGGCGCGGCGGGCCTCCGCTTCGGTGCGTTCGGCCGACGCGGTCCGTTGTTCGACACCGGGCCTGTTCTCTTCGACGCTGCGACGCAGACGTTCGGCTTCGGCACGCCGTCGCTCGGCGCGCCGGTTGCGAAGCGTCCACACCAGCACGGCCAGCACCACCAACGCGACGACCACCGCTATCACCAGCAGAATCCAGTCGTTCGTGCTCATCTCGACCTCCTCGGGTTCATCAGCGGGTTCCCCCGGGTCGAAGTGACGAAACGGGCAGGTCGGGCCGGTCGGTGGATCGGAGGCGTCCCGAAACAGAACCGTTGCCGCCCGGGTGTCCCGAACGGCAACGGTATGGAGGGGCGTGGCGCATCGCGTGCCACGCCGTGTGGTCGACTCTCCTCTTACATCACAGGAGCGACCGCAGCGAGCGCTGCTTCACGTGTCCTGCAGGCCTTGGCGGCGATGGCGGCATCGGCGACCCGGAGCAACCGTTCCACCGGTCGCCCACTCAGAAGAGCCCAGCGGACGTTCAGGGCACGCGCGCGCTCGTCGAGATCGTCGAAGACCGACAATCCCGCCGCACCGAAGAATTCGACTGCCCCGAGGTCGACGACCATACGGATCGATTCTTCGAGCTGCCGATGGGTGAACGCGTGGAGAGCGTGTGCGTTACGGATGTCGATCTCGCCGCGCACATCGATCCAGACGAGGTCCGGCTCGATCCTCTGAGCACTGAATTCCGCACCGACGACCCGCTCTGCGGGGATATCGGACCTGATCGGCCGAGCCGACCATGCGGATGGGACGGAATCTACCTGTGCGGCAATTCGCTGAGGAACTGTCATAGCACTTCCCAACATCGAAAATTGCAGGAAGCACGACCTACGAGACAGGCACAACCGGTGACCGATCGGAACCCTCCCGAAACGGGGGTGCTTCCGTGTTCTCGGCTGTGTGCTCAACCTTCTGCCCCAACAGTAGTCCACGAACCATCGGCGCTCAACACATCGAACGTGCATTTCGGGCATGTTGCGGACCCCTGCCCAGGTCACGGCGGATGGATTGAATTCGCGATATCTGGGTAATCTCTCCGACGACCAGACAGACACGACCCGCTCGTACCCCCACTCCCCGTACTGGAGACATCAGGCTCATGGCAAAATCCGCGTCGATCGAATCGGCACGCGACCACAATCCCCCGGTAGTCGAACTTCGAGTAGAGGCCCATCCCGATCAGCTCGCAGTGCTCCGAGCGGTAGCCGCCGCGATCGCGCTGCAGCACGACTTCGACCTCGATACCGTGGCGGACGTGAAGCTCGCCGTCGACGAAGCGGCCACGCGGCTGATCATGGGCGCTCCCGAGGACGCCGTTCTGGCATGCTCCTTCCGGGCGGCCCTTCCTCTGCTGCACATCAGCCTCTCGGCACCGACGAACGATGCCTCCGCAATCGGGCAGCCGCGCTCCTTCGGATGGCACGTGCTCAACTCGCTGACCGAGTCCATCTCGGTGACGAGCGACGACTCGCGCGCCACGATCGACATGTCCATCGCCGAAGGCAGCGCCGATCGGTGACGCGCAACACGGGTAGGTCGAGCGACGAGTACGCCGACGTCACCGAAACGCTGAGAACACTCCTCGCACTCGAGGAGGGCGACCCCGGTCGCATCCGCATCCGCGACGAAGTGGTCGAGCGGTGCCTTCCGCTCGCCGAGCACATCGCCCGGCGCTTCGACGGCCGTGGTGAGGCCTTCGAGGACCTGCTGCAGGTCGCGCGTCTGGGCCTGGTCAACGCGGTCGACCGGTTCGACCCCGAACGCGGCTCGGATTTCGTCTCCTTCGCGGTCCCCACGATCATGGGCGAGGTGCGCCGGCACTTCCGGGACGCCGGCTGGGCCGTTCGTGTGCCGAGGCGCATGAAGGAACTGCACCTGTCCCTGAGCAAGGCCACCTCCGAGCTCTCCCAGCAGCTCGGACGTGCGCCCACCGCTTCCGAGCTCGCCGAGGAACTCGGCATCGATCAGGAGGAGGTGTTGCAGGGTCTCGTGGCCGGTAACGCCTACCAGACGGTGTCGGTGGACCGATCGTCCCCGTCGGGCGACGACGGGCTCACCCTCGCCGACACGCTCGGCGACTACGACGCCGCGCTGGACGAGGTCGAGAACCACGAGGCACTGCGTCCGCTGCTCGAGGCCCTTCCGGCCCGCGAACGCACGGTCGTGCTGCTGCGCTTCTTCGGCAACATGACGCAGACGCAGATCGCTGAGCGCGTGGGTGTCTCGCAGATGCACGTGTCGCGTCTGCTCACGAAGACCCTCGCGCAGCTCCGCGATCAGCTCGGCGACAACTTCTGACGGGGTCGACGTCCCGGGTTCTCGTTACCCGGGACGTCGACACGGTCAGAACGTCGAGGCGTCGATCACGAAGCGATAGCGCACATCACTGGCGACCACACGGTCGTATGCCTCGTTGATCCGGTCTGCGGAGATCAGTTCGATCTCCGCACCGATACCGTGCTCTGCGCAGAAATCGAGCATCGCCTGCGTGTCGGGGATGCCGCCGACATTCGATCCGGCCATCGCACGATCGTTCATCGCGAGCGAGAACGCCCGCACCGACAGCGGCTTCTCGGGCAGGCCGAGGCCGACGAGGGTGCCGTGCAGCCGCAGCAGCGACAGGTAGCGGTCGAGGTCGAGGTTGACCGAGACGGTGTTGAGGATCAGGTCGAACTTCCCGCGCAGCTCCTTGAACGTCGACTCGTCCTCGGTGGACCGGTAGTCGACCGCACCGAATCGCAGGCCGTCGTCCCGCTTCGACAGCGAGTGGCCGAGCACCGTCACCTCCGCCCCCATGGCTGCCGCAATCTTCACGCCGACGTGCCCGAGGCCGCCCATGCCGATGATCGCGACCTTGCTCCCCGGCCCGGCATTCCATCGCTTCAGCGGCGAGTACAGGGTGATTCCCGCGCACAGCAGAGGTGCCGCGGCGGCCGGGTCGAGTCCGTCGGGAATCCTCAGGACGAAGTGTTCGGTGACGACGATGTGCGTCGAGTAGCCGCCCTGGGTGACGGTGCCGTCGCGGTCGACGGAGTTGTAGGTCCCCGTCACCCGATTGGTGCAATGCTGTTCGAATCCCGTTCGGCAGGGATCACATTCGCCACAGGAGTTCACGAAGCAGCCCACGCCGACACGGTCGCCGACGGCATGTCTCGTGACCTCGGACCCGACGGCGGCGACGGTACCGACGATCTCGTGACCCGGCACGATCGGGTACTTGGTTCCACCCCACTCGTTCCGGGCGGTGTGGATGTCGGAATGGCAGATGCCGGCGAACTCGATCTCGATGAGCACGTCGAGCGGGCCGAGGGCACGTCGTTCGACGGTGGTCTTCGACAGGGGCGCATCGGGCGCGGTGGCGGCGTAGGCGGCGACGGTGGTCGTACCGGTTGTGGACGTCATTCCTCCACAACTACTCCGCCTCACGACGACGTGCACCCGCGGGGGACTCCCGCGGGTGCGCGTCGTCGAGACGGTTCGGCTATCCGGCCTGGTCGGCCTGTTGTGCCGCCCGGCGGCGCAGTCGTCGCGCCGCGGCGACGAGGTTGCGCAACGACGGCTCGAGCTGCCAGTGATGACGGGTCTTGAGGCCACCGTCCGGATTGGCCCACAACCGGTCGAGTTCCACCGATTCCGCCGCCTCGGTGAGCAACTCGTCGAGCTCGTCGATGTCCGGGATCCGGGCCGACCGCGACTCGTAGACACCGGGACCGACACCGTGGGACAGCGCGCGGTCCTTGATCGCCTCGAGCACCCAGCGGATCGAGCGCGTCGCCACGATCGCCGTGACGTCGGCGTCGAGCCGCTCGATCGCGTCGACCACCGACGCCTGACCCGAATAGGTCAGGTGCGTGTGGATCTGCGTCTCCGGCTTCGCACCACCGGTGGCGAGACGGAAGGCGTCGACGGCCCAGTCGAGGTACTCGGCGCGTCCGTCCTGCCGCAGCGGCAGCAACTCACGGATGGCCGGTTCGTCGACCTGGATGATCGCGATGCCCGCCCGCTCGAGATCGGTGATCTCGTCGCGGATGGCCAGCGCGAGCTGGTCGGCCGTCTCGTGGAGCGGTTGATCCTGACGCACGTAGGAACGCGCCAGCATCGTCACCGGACCGGTGAGCATGCCCTTGACCGGCTTGTCGGTCAGCGACTGTGCGAACGAGATCCACTCGACCGTCATCGGCTTCGGGCGCACGATGTCGCCGTAGAGGATCGGCGGACGCGTGCAGCGCGAACCGTAGGCCTGCACCCAGCCGAAGTGCGTGGTGGCGAAGCCCTCCATCAGCTCGGCGAAGTACTGCACCATGTCGTTGCGTTCGTGCTCGCCGTGGACGAGGACGTCGAGACCGATGTCCTCCTGCAGACGGATGGTGGACTCGATCTCCTCCTGGATGCGCTTGACGTACTCGTCGTACGACATCCGGCCACGACCGAGTTCTGCTCGTGCCCTGCGGATCTCCGCGGTCTGCGGGAACGAGCCCAGGGTCGTCGCCGGCACCGGCGGCAGATCCAGGCGCTTCTGCTGCGCGACGCGGCGTTCCTCGTACGGCGCACGCACCCGATGGGCGGGCGTGATCGCGTTCAGACGTGCACGGACGGTGTGCTTCTGCTTGAAGTGCACCGACACGGGCGGCTTGCGCCACCGCTCCTCGGCACCGGTCGTCAGTGCCTTGGCGAGGGAGACCACCTCCCCCACCTTCTGCTTCGCGAACGCGAGACGATCGGCGACGTCGCCGGGGATGTCGTACTCGACGAGCACGTCGTAGGGCACGTGCAGCAGCGAGGACGAGGTCGACACGACGAGATCCGGTGCGACCGCGACGATCGACTTCAGGTATTCGAGGGTGCGGTGGCGGTCGACCTTCCACACGTTGCGGCCGTCGACGACACCGGCGTAGATGCGCTTGCGCTTGAGTCCGGGCACGGCGGCCAGTTCGTCCGCGCTGATGCGGCCGTCGACCAGGTCCAGGCCGATCGCCTCGATCTTCGACGCGGCCAGGATCGGCAACGCCTCGCCGAGATGCCCGTACGGGCCGGTCACGAGCAGACGCGGACGCAGCGGAGCGTGCGAGAGCACGTCGTAGGCACGCGCGAGGGCTGCGAGCTCCTCCTCGCTGCGGTCCTCGGTGAACGACGGCTCGTCGAGCTGCACGCAGGTCGCGCCGGCGCGGGCGAGCTGCTCGAAGAGCTTCTCGTACTCGGGGAGCAGCGCGTCGAGCAGGTCGAGGGTGCGGAAGCCCTCCTTCGTCGACGTCGGCGCGACCTTCGACAGCAGCAGCAGCGAGACCGGGCCGAGCACCACCGGCCGCAGCTCGACGCCCTCGGCCTTCGCACGCTCGAACTCGTCGAGCACAGTCGCCGAGTTCAGCTCGAAGACGGTGTTCTCGTCGAGTTCGGGCTGGCGGTAGTGGTAGTTGCTACCGAACCACCGCACCAGCTCGAGCGGCGGGAAGTCCTCGCGTCCACGGCACAGCGTGAAGTACAGATCGAGCGGGTCGAGCTCGTCGGCCAGCGGACGGAACCGCTCGGGCAGCGCTCCGAACAACAGGGCGTTGTCCAGGACGTGGTCGTAGTAGGAGAACGTGTTGCCGGGTACCTGGGTCAGACCCGTGGCTGCGAGCTCGCGCCAGGTGTTCTCCTGGAGCTCGCGAGCGACCGCGACGAGTTCGTCGCGCGTGCCCTCACCGTGCCAGTAGGCCTCGAGGGCGAACTTGAGCTCGCGGCGGGGCCCGATGCGCGGGTACCCGAGGATGCTCGATCCGTATCCGTCGGCGAGAGTTGCCATGTCGGCGTCGACCTTTCCCTCATGCACATCGCGCCCGTGCACCGGTGACCAGTGTTCGGAACACTGTCGCCGGGCACGGGCGCCGTGTGCGGTGGTGCTACCTGGCTAGCCGGCCTTCTTGACCGTGCGACCGTTGTCGGCGTACTCGTAGAAGCCGGCGCCCGACTTCTTGCCGACGAGTCCCGCCTCGACCATGCGCTGCAGCAGCGGCGGGGCCGAGTACAGGGGCTCCTTGAACTCCTCGTACATGGAGTCGGCGATCGACTTGACGGTGTCCAGACCGACGAGGTCGGTCAGGGCCAGCGGACCCATCGGGTGGGCGCAACCCAGGACCATCGTCTTGTCGATGTCCTCCTTGGTGGCGAAACCGGACTCGACCATCCGGATCGCCGAGAGCAGGTACGGCACCAGCAGTGCGTTGGCGATGAAACCTGCACGGTCGGAGGACCGCACGACCTGCTTGCCCAGTACGTCGGCGGCGAACGCCTCGGCGCGCTTGGTGACGGTGGGGCTGGTCTTCAGGGTGGTGACGAGCTCGACGAGCGGGAGCACCGGCACAGGGTTGAAGAAGTGCATGCCGATGACACGCTCGGGGGCACCGGTCGCGATACCGAGCTTCATGATCGGGATCGACGAGGTGTTCGATGCGAGCACCGCGTGGGGATCGGTGACGATCTTGTCGAGTTCGGCGAAGATCTCGCTCTTGATCTTCTCGTCCTCGACGACGGCCTCCACGACGAGCTGCCGATCGGCGAAGTCACCGAGATCGGAGGTGAAACGCAGACGCCATGCGGCCTGCTCACGCTCCCGTTCGGTGATCTTCCCGCTGCTCACACCCCGGTCCAGCGACCGGAGGATGCGGGCGCGTCCGGCAGCCGCGAGTTCGCGGGTCTGCTCGAACACCAGTACGTCGACATGAGCGCGTGCGCACACCTCGGCGATACCTGCGCCCATGATGCCGGCGCCGATCACGCCGACGCGCTGAATCTTTTCGCTGGTCACGTCAGCTCCTTCTCGTTGTGGGGGTCGTGGCCGAGGCCGGAAGTACAGGTGCGGACCCATCGGGTGCGCGGGTGCAGAACTGCCCCTGATACGCACGCACCCCGCGGCAGGACATGGGGACCTGTGGATCCCGCCGCGGGGTGGTGGCCTCTTCGGTGGCGCTTGTTCCTAGTGGAACTGGCCTTCCTCGGTGGAGCCCTTCAGGGCAGCCGTGGAGGTGTTGGGATCGACGGTGGTGGCGATGGTGTCGAAGTAGCCGGCACCGACCTCACGCTGGTGCTTGATGGCGGTGAAGCCGCGCTCCTTGGCCGCCTTGAACTCGCGCTCCTGCAGGTCGACGAAGGCCGTCATGCCCTCGCGGGCGTAGCCGTGCGCCAGGTCGAACATGCCGTAGTTGAGCGAGTGGAAGCCGGCGAGGGTGATGAACTGGAACTTGAAGCCCATCGCGCCGAGCTCCTTCTGGAACTTCGCGATGGTCGCGTCGTCCAGGTGCGCCTTCCAGTTGAAGGACGGCGAGCAGTTGTAGGCCAGCAGCTGGTCCGGGAACTCGCTGCGGACGCCCTCGGCGAACTTCTTGGCGACCTCGAGATCCGGCACACCGGTCTCCATCCAGATGAGGTCGGAGTACGGAGCGTAGGCCTTCGCACGGGCGATGCAGGGCTCGATGCCGTTCTTGACGTGGTAGAAGCCCTCGGCGGTGCGCTCACCGGTGATGAACGGGCGGTCGCGCTCGTCGACATCGGAGGTGATGAGGGTCGCGGCCTCGGCGTCGGTGCGGGCGATGACCACGGTCGGGACGTCCGCGACGTCGGCCGCGAGGCGAGCCGAGGTCAGGGTGCGGATGTGCTGCTGCGTGGGGATGAGCACCTTGCCACCGAGGTGACCGCACTTCTTCTCCGACGCGAGCTGGTCCTCCCAGTGCGAACCGGCGACGCCGGCCGCGATCATGGCCTTCTGCAGCTCGTAGACGTTGAGGGCGCCACCGAAGCCGGCCTCACCGTCGGCGACGATCGGAGCGAGCCAGTTGTCGACGGAGGTGTCGCCCTCGACCTTGGCGATCTCGTCGGCGCGCAGCAGCGCGTTGTTGATGCGGCGGACGACCTGCGGAACCGAGTTCGCCGGGTACAGCGACTGGTCCGGGTAGGTGTGGCCGGACAGGTTGGCGTCGCCGGCGACCTGCCAACCGGAGAGGTAGATGGCCTTCAGGCCGGCGCGGACCTGCTGGACCGCCTGGTTGCCGGTGAGGGCGCCCAGCGAGTTGATGTAGTCCTCGTTGTTGACGAGGTCCCACAGGATCTCGGAACCGCGGCGAGCGAGGGTGGCCTCCTCGACGACGTTGCCCTGCAGCTTGGCGACCTGCTCGGCGGTGTAGTTGCGGGTGATCCCCTTCCAGCGCGGATTGGTGTCCCAATCCTTCTGGATCTCTTCTGCAGTCCTCGGGGTGCCGGTGGTCGACATCAAATCTCCACTCTCTAGATCTGCCCCGCTCGGGATGAAGCAGTACGCGTGTACGACTTCACATCCTTTGCGTGCCGTTCGGATGTACAAGAACGACAATGACACAGTCCAAAAAACCCGTCTACCTGTTGCTAATGCCAATCTCGGTTATTTTCGTTGCAGGCATTGCGAAGATTGCTAATCGATGGTCGGTCCAACTACCCGAATCGGGCACGCGTTTATTACCCGCGAGTAGCAACTACCTCGGCTTTTGCCGCTGTCGTCCGGCCCACGCCGTCGGAACGACCCGTCCCGACGAATCACCCACCGCGGGACGGACCGGACACCTGTCTGTGACTGCCTTCACAAGCGTTGATCGCCGTTTGTGATCCCCATTGACCCCTGGAATCCCATCCGTAACATGTCTCGGGCCGGATCGGGGCCGGTGCGTCGTAGCGCCTTCGTGTCTCAGGGCCCCGGCCGAACAGCCCCCGAACACGAGGAGTCGACATTCTCTCGAGTACGTCGCGGTCGATCGTCGAAGCGACCCTGCCGGTGGTCGGCGCCGAGATCGGCACGATCTCACGTGTCTTCTACAACCGGCTCTTCCGGGCCGTCCCGTCCCTGCGGGACACCTTCAACCGCACCAACCAGGCCAACGGGGCCCAGCAGCGGGCACTCGCCGACTCGGTCGCCGCCTTCGCATCACTGCTGGTCACCCATGCACCGACCGATATCGACCCCATCATGGAGCGGATCGCCGCCAAGCACGCGTCCCTCGGCGTGCAGGCAGCGCACTACGGGATCGTGCGGACGCACCTGTTCGCCGCGATCGCCGAGGTCCTCGGTGACGCCGTCACACCGCAGGTCGCCGTGGCCTGGCACGAGGTGTACACGCTGATGGCGAACTCGCTCGTCGAGCAGGAGACGGAGCTGTACCGGCGGGCCGGTGTGGCGCCCGGCGACATCTGGCGTCGCGTGGTCGTCACCGAGCACGAGTACGACGGCGCGCACGCGGCCACCCTCCACCTCCGTTCCGTCGACGGCGAGCCGCTGCCGGCCTTCCTTCCCGGCCAGTACATCTCGGTGCGAGTCGCGCTGCCCGACGGCTCCGAGCAGATCCGCCAGTACACCGTGTTCCCCGGCAGGGTGAGCGGCGAGTGGGCCGTCACCGTCAAGCGAGTGCCCGGCGGACTCGTCTCCCCCGTGCTGTGCGACGGCCTGCGCGTCGGCGATCACCTCCTCGTGTCGCCGCCCTTCGGCAGCGTCGTCGTCGATCGGGGCAGCGAACCGCTGCTGCTCGTCTCGGCGGGCGTGGGCGTGACGATGACCGTCGCGGCGCTGCGCGACATGCAGTCCCGAGGCGACGACCGGAGCGTCGACGTCGTCCACGTCGACCGCACCCCCTACGAGCAACCGCACCGGACCGAGATCGGCATCCTGGTCGACTCGTTGCCGGACGCCCGGCTGCACGTGCGCTACACCGAGTACGACGAGATCCGCAGCGACGGGCGAACTCCCCTGTCCGGGCTGACGATTCCGGGCGACGCCAGCACCTACGTGTGCGGTCCGATCCCGTTCATGCGTGCCATCCGCTCCGATCTCGTCGCGTCGGGTGTGTCCCCCGGGTCGATCCACTTCGAGGCGTTCGCGCCGGGCTCGTGGTTCGGCCTCGAAGCTCCCCCGGTGACCGTCGATTAACACGCTGCGAACGCCGCCTTGCGAAGGCTGCGAGGCAGTTCTACCCTGGGCGAATGGCCAAGACCTATGTAGGCGCCCGGCTGCGGCAGCTACGCACCGAGCGAGGACTCAGCCAGGCTGCCCTCGCCAAGACCCTCGAGATCTCGGCGAGCTATCTCAACCAGATCGAGCACGACGTCAGGCCTCTGACCGTGCCCGTCCTGCTCCGCATCAGCGAGGTCTTCGGGGTCGACGCCACCTTCTTCTCCTCGCAGGACGACACCCGACTGATCGCGGAGATGCGGGAGGTCGCGCTCGACCGGGAGATGGGCATCGAGGCCGACGCCCAGGAGATCGCCGAGATGGTCGCGGCGCACCCCACTCTGGCGCGCGCGATGGTCAACCTCCACCGGCGCTTCCGCAACACCACCGCCCAGCTCGCCGTCGCGACCGAGGAGAGGTACAGCGACGGCAGTGGCAGCGGTGCGATCACCATGCCCCACGAAGAGGTGCGCGACTACTTCTACCAGCGGCAGAACTACCTGCACGATCTCGACACCGCGGCCGAGGAACTCGCCAACCGCATCCGGTTCCACCGCGGCGACGTCGGCGGCGAGATCGCCCGCCGCATGACCACGGTCCACGACGTGCAGATCGTCAAGCGCATCGATCTCGGCGAGAACATCCTGCACCGCTACGACCCCGAGACCCGTGTCCTCGAGGTCGCGCCGCAGCTGTCCGGCGGGCAGCAGGTCTTCAAGCTGGCCATCGAACTCGCGTACCTGGAGTGCGGGGAACTCATCGATCGCCTCGTCGAGGAGGGTGCGTTCACGAGCGATGCCTCGCGCGCGCTGGCCCGGCTCGGGCTCGCCAACTACTGGGCGGCCGCACTGATCCTGCCGTACACGCAGTTCCACGAGATCGCCGAGGACTTCCGCTACGACGTCGAGCGTCTGTCGGCCTTCTACGGCGTGAGCTACGAGACGATCGCGCACCGGTTGTCGACCCTGCAACGTCCGAAGTTACGGGGCGTCCCGTTCTCGTTCGTGCGTGTCGACCGCGCGGGGAACATGTCGAAGCGCCAGTCCGCCACCGGTTTCCACTTCTCCACGAGCGGCGGTACGTGCCCGTTGTGGAACGTCTACGAGACCTTCGCCTATCCCGGCAAGATCATGACGCAGATCGCGCAGATGCCCGACGGTCGTCGCTATCTGTGGGTCGCGCGCACGGTCGAGCGTCGTGCCGCGCGCTACGGCCAGCCGTCGAAGACGTTCGCGATCGGTCTCGGCTGCGAACTGCGGCACGCGCATCGGCTCGTCTACGCCGACGGTCTCGACCTCGACGAGTCCAACCCCGGCACGCCGATCGGCTCGGGTTGCCGCGTGTGCGAGCGGATGAACTGCCCGCAGCGTGCCTTCCCGCCCCTGGGCAAGGAGATCGACATCAACGAGCACCGTTCGTCGGTCTCGCCGTATCTGGTGCGCTGAGCGTCGGTAGGCTCGTCGCATGGCACGCACCCCCGACGCGATAGGCGCGAAGGCACTCGAGTTCCTGTCCGAGTACCACCTCGCGACGCTCACGACCCTCCGCAAGGACGGCTCGCCGCACGTCGTCGCCGTCGGGTTCACGTGGGACGGCGAGGCCGGCCTCGTCCGCGTCATCACCTTCGAGGGCTCCCAGAAGACCCTCAACGTCGAGCGCGGGGGTTACGCGGTGGTGAGCCAGGTCGACGGCGGTCGCTGGCTCACCCTCGAGGGCCCGGCCCGCGTTACGCGCGAGCCGGCCGACGTCCGCGAGGGCGAGCGTCGCTACGCCGCCCGCTACCGCGAACCCCGCCCCAACCCTCGCCGCGTCGTCATCGAGATCGCAGTCGAGCGCGTGATGGGCTCGGTCCTCGACCCCGCCTGACGCATCCGCTCGCTTGTTTGCCATCCGCAGCGGAAGCAGATGCGGCACATAGCTGGGACGGTAGCGGTTACCGCCACGCACGGGCGACGGCACGGTCGAAGCGAGCGAGGACGACGTCGAACCGGGACAGTTCGGGCCACGTCCACCTGACCACTTCGAAGCCGAGGTCGCGCAGGGCGTCCTCCCGTCGCTTCTCGTTCCGTAGGGCCTCGACGCCTCCCTCGTCGTACTTGCCCATCCCGTCGAACTCACCGACGACTCCTTCGTCCTCCCAGAGGAAGTCGACCCGGGCGACGAACTGCCCGTCGGGTGTTCGTATCTCCTTCTGGAGCGTCTGTGCGGGCATGCCGGCCTGGTGCATCCGGATGCGACTCAGCGATTCTCCCGGACTCTCGCTGCGACCGTCGAGAAATGCAGCCACGCGTCGCGCCGCGGCGATACCCCTACGCGGCCCGGACTCGTCGAGACAACAGAGCAACGCGGAGCCGAACTCGGCATCACGAGCCGCAGCACAATCACCCGCGATCACGGCTTCGTCGAAGTCGAGTGTGCAGGCGAGATCCACGACGGTCCGGGCGAGCGAGGTGCACGCTATGCCCGCGACCTCCGACAGGTCGTGAGGACGCAGAGGGGCGACGTGCAGGTGACGGTTCGCGTTCCTCCGACCACCACCCGATCTGCCGCGGGTGACGTGGACCCGCGTGAGATCCGGCTTCCACAGGGCGAGCCCGTGCAGGACGGCGGCGGACTCGTGGCTGATCACCGTGCCGGGCGCGAGCACTGCCCCGACGGATCGCACGCGCACGCGATAGCGATCGAGTTCGTCGAGGGAGTCGTCGCGGTGGAGGTAGACGCCGGGTTCGAGTCGCTCGAGTTCACCGGCGCGTACCGCACGACGGATCTCGGAGTCGGTCATCCCGCAAGCGAGAGCGGTGGTCCGCAGGAAAGGTGTCGGTCGCATGCGGACAACCGTGCCCGATCGTCGTGGTGCAGACGCGGTGCGAACACCGGTATTCGCGTCGCCTGTGGATGATCTCGCCACCTGTGGACAAACAGTTCGCTACACCGTCAGCTATCCGCCGCAGCGATTGCCGTAGCGGATAGCGAAGGTCGTAGCTGATGCTTGTGCGCACTTTGTAACGCCCACGAAATCTGTGTCACGAGACCGTGACCGGAAGATATTCCCGCGCAACAACTCCCTTCTACTGTGTGGCCTCACGGATACAGCGCTGTATACGCCTCCCGGATACACCGGGGTCCCCTCAGGCCACACCTTCGAAGGAAGGGCTCTACATGTCTGTTGTCAGGTCCAGGCTCGCCACCCGCGCCATCGCGGCCCCCGCAGCACTCGTCGCAGTCGGACTCGTGCTGTCCGCCTGCGGAAGCCGCGCAGGTGACGAGGGCAGCACGGCCGCCTCCGGTGCTGCGTCGTGCGTCGACACCTCGGGCGACACCGTCAAGGTCGGCTCGCTCAACTCCCTGTCGGGCACGATGGCGATCTCCGAGGTCACCGTCCGCGACTCGATCGCGCTGGCCGTCGAGGAGATCAACGCCGACGGCGGTGTGCTCGGCAAGCAGATCGAGATCGTCTCCGAGGACGGCGCATCCGAGCCGGCGGTGTTCGCGGAGAAGGCCGAAAAGCTCATCGGATCCGACTGCGTCGCAGCGGTGTTCGGTGGCTGGACATCGTCGAGTCGCAAGGCGATGCTGCCGGTCTTCGAGGACCGCAACGCGCTGCTGTACTACCCCGTCCAGTACGAGGGCCTCGAGTCGTCATCGAACATCTTCTACACCGGCGCGACCACCAACCAGCAGATCGTGCCGGCCCTGGACTACCTGAAGGAACAGGGCGTGAAGTCGCTCTACCTCGTCGGTAGCGACTACGTCTTCCCGCAGACCGCCAACCGCATCATCAAGGCGTACGCCGAGGCCAACGACATCGAGATCAAGGGTGAGGACTACACCCCGCTCGGCTCCACCGACTTCTCCACCATCGTCAACAAGGTGCGCACCGCCGACGCCGACGCGGTGTTCAACACACTCAACGGCGACTCCAATGTCGCGTTCTTCCGCGAGTACACCAACGCCGGCCTCAACGCGAAGGACATGCCGGTCGTGTCGGTGTCCATCGCCGAGGAGGAGGTGGGCGGCATCGGCGCGCAGAACATCGAGGGCCAGCTCACCGCGTGGAACTACTACCAGACCGTCGACTCCCCCGAGAACACCTCGTTCGTCGAGGCGTACAAGGCGAAGTACGGCGCGAACAAGCCGACCTCCGATCCCATGGAGGCCGCCTACACCTCGGTCTACCTGTGGAAGAACACCGTCGAGAAGGCCGAGTCCTTCGAGGTCGACGACGTCGTCGAAGCCGCCGACGGCGTGACCTTCGACGCCCCCGAGGGCACCGTCACGATCGATGGCGACAACCACCACATCACCAAGACCGCTCGCATCGGTGAGATCCGCGGCGACGGCCTGATCTACACCGTCTGGGAGTCCGACGGCGCCATCGAGCCCGACCCGTACCTCGAGTCCTACGACTGGGCGTCGGGCCTGTCCGGTAACTGAGCACGGAAGCCGAAGAGGGAGACGACATGGATGTCCTTGTAGGACAGCTCTTCACAGGATTGAGTATCGGATCGATCCTGTTGCTGGCAGCACTGGGGCTGTCGCTGACGTTCGGCCAGATGGGCGTGATCAACATGGCCCACGGCGAATTCATCATGGCCGGCAGCTACACCGCCTTCGTCGTGCAGCAGGTGATCTCCTCGGCCGGGATGTCCCTGTTCGTCTCCCTGCTCGTCGGCTTCCTGGTGGGCGGCGTGATGGGTGTGATCCTCGAGGTCACCCTCATCCGCCGCATGTACCACCGCCCGCTCGACACCCTGCTGGTGACCTTCGGTGTGGGCCTGCTGCTGCAGCAGGCCGCCCGCGACATCTTCGGCGCCCCCGCCGTCAACGTCGTCGCACCGTCCTGGCTCTCCGGTGGTGTGGAGATCTTCGGGGCGGTGGTCCCGAAGACCCGCCTGTTCATCCTCGCCCTCGCCGTGGTCTGCGTGGTCGCCCTGATCGCGTCGATGAAGTACACCCCGATGGGACGACGGATCCGGGCCGTGGTGCAGAACCGCGATCTCGCCGAGACGGTGGGCATCTCGTCGCGCCGCACCGACATCACGACCTTCTTCCTCGGCTCGGGCCTGGCCGGCCTCGCCGGTGTGGCCCTGACACTCATCGGCTCGACCAGCCCGACCATCGGCCAGTCGTACCTCATCGACGCCTTCCTCGTGGTCGTCATCGGCGGTCTCGGCCGCATCGAGGGCGCCGTGCTCGCGGCCGTCGCACTGGGCCTGCTCAATTCGTTCATCGAGTACTCCACGACCGCGTCGATCGCGAAGGTCATCGTGTTCGTGCTCATCGTGATCTTCCTGCAGGTCCGTCCGCAGGGCCTGTTCGCCGTCCAGACGAGGAGCCTGGTCTGATGCCCGCGACCTTCTCGACCCGCACCTTCACCCGACCCGGACCCGTACGCACAGCAGGCGGATTCGCGATCGCCGCGATCGTCCTGTTCGGTCTCGCCCCCGCCGTCCTCTCCGATTTCCGTCTCGGCCTGCTCGGCAAGTTCCTGTGCTTCGCGATCGTCGCCGCCGGCATCGGCCTGGCCTGGGGCCGCGGTGGCATGCTCACCCTCGGCCAGGGTGTCTTCTTCGGCCTCGGCGCCTACATCATGGCCATGCACCTGAAGATCTCCGACGCGCAGCTCCGCGGCGACACCGTCCCGGACTTCATGCAGATCGCGGGCATCCGGGAACTACCCGCCTACTGGACCCCGTTCGCCTCCCCCGCCGTCACGCTGCTGGCGATCCTGATCGTGCCGGCCCTGCTCGCCGCCCTGCTCGGCTTCGGTGTGTTCGCCCGCCGCGTCAAGGGCGCCTACTTCGCCATCCTCTCCCAGGCACTGGCCGCCGCCTTCGCGATCCTGCTCATCGGCCAGCAGTCCACCGGAGGATCCAACGGCCTCAACCGTTTCCGCACCTTCTTCGGCTACGACCTGTCCGATCCGGTCAACAAGCGGATGCTGTTCTTCATCGTCGCCGCGATCCTGCTGCTCGTCGTCGCCGCGACCCGCCAGCTCATGCAGTCCCGCTACGGCGAACTGCTCGTCGCCGTGCGCGACCAGGAGGAGCGGGTCCGCTTCCTGGGCTACGACCCCGCCCTGATCAAGGTGGCCGCCTACACCGTCGCGGCCTTCTTCGCCGGCATCGCCGGGGCGATGTTCGTGCCCATCGTCGGCATCATCTCCCCCGCCGACGTCGGCATCGTCCCGTCGATTGCGTTCCTCATCGGTGTCGCCATCGGCGGACGCACCACCCTGCTCGGCCCGGTCCTCGGCGCGGTGGGCGTGGCGTGGGCACAGACCACCCTGTCGGAGAACTTCCCGTCGGCCTGGACCTACGCGCAGGGCCTGCTGTTCATCGTCGTCGTCGGCTTCTTCCCCGCCGGCCTCGCCGGAGTCATCACCCTGCTCCGCCGGCGCCGCCGCACCACCCCGACCGAACCCACACCCCCGACCGAACCCGAGCCCGCCGACCTTCCCGAGATGGAGCCCGTGCGATGAGCAAACCCGTCTACGGCGGCAACGCCGGAATGAGCAGCGACTACCTCGAGATCCGCGACCTGCGTGTCACCTTCGACGGCTTCACCGCCGTCGACGGCGTCGACCTCACCCTCCTCCAAGGCGACCTGCGGTTCCTCATCGGCCCCAACGGCGCCGGCAAGACCACCCTCGTCGACGCCGTCACCGGCCTGGTCCCAGCGACCGGCTCGATCACCAAATCCGGCGTCGAACTGCTCGGCAAGAAGACCCACAAGATCGCGCGCCTCGGTGTCGGCCGCACCTTCCAGACCGCCTCGGTCTTCGAGGAACTGTCCGTTCTGCAGAACCTCGACATCGCCGCCGGCGCGAGCCGCTCCCCGTGGCAGTTGCTGCGCCGCCGCAACAACGTTCTGCCCGAGATCGAGGAAACACTCGAGACGATCGGCCTGACCGCCCACCGCGACACCCCCGCGGGCATCCTCGCCCACGGGCAGAAGCAATGGCTCGAGATCGGCATGCTGCTCGTGCAGAACGCCGACGTGCTGCTCCTCGACGAACCCGTCGCCGGAATGAGCGGCGACGAACGCGAGGAGACCGGGCAGCTGCTGCGCCGCATCGGCGCGCAGCGCACGGTGGTCGTCGTCGAGCACGACATGGACTTCATGCGCGCCTTCGCCACCTCCGTCACCGTCCTCGCCCGCGGCAAAGTCATCGCCGACGGCACCGTCGACCAGGTCCAGAACGACCCGCAGGTCCAGCAGGTCTACCTCGGGACCGCCACCGCTGCTCAGGAGGCATGATGCTCGAACTCGTCGACGTCCGCGCCGGTTACGGTCGCACCGAGATCCTGCACGGCATCTCCCTGACCGTGCCGACCGGCAAGACCGTCGCGGTCATGGGCCACAACGGTGCCGGCAAGACCACACTGCTGCGCGCCGCCGTCGGCCTGCTGCCCGTCACCAAGGGAAAGATCCTCTTCGACGGTGACGACATCACCTCGCTGCGACCATCTGCCCGCGTCGCCCGCGGCCTGGCCTACGTCCCGCAGGGGCAACAGTCCTTCGGTCAGCTCACCTGCCGGGAAAACCTGCAGGTCGTCGCCGACACGCGCCGCAACGGCCGGCAGTTGGTCACCGACATGCTCGACCTGTTCCCCGCCCTCGTCCCGCTACTCGACCGCCGCGCCGGCCTGCTCTCCGGCGGTCAGCGCCAGCAACTCGCCATCGCCCGCGCGCTGATCACCGAGCCGCGCATGCTCATCCTCGACGAGCCCACCGAAGGCATCCAGCCATCGGTGGTCACCGAGATCGAGAACACCATCGTCGAACTCGGCCGCAGCGGCGACCTCGGGGTGCTGCTCGTCGAACAGCACATCGGTTTCGCCCTCGACAACGCCCTGCACTACTACGTCCTCGAATCCGGGCGCATCACCTCGACGGGTGACGGTGGTGTCGACGCCGCCTCCACCGTCCGTGCGGCGATGGCGATCTGATGGCCGCCGACACACGGCGCGAGTGGGTCTACAAGGCCCTGCGCGATCGTCTGATGTCCGGGACCGCCTCCCCTGACGAACGACTCAGTGAAGAACGCCTCGCCGAACAGTACGAGGTGTCGCGCACGCCGGTACGCGAGGCCCTCGCCCGACTGGTCTCCGACGGGCTCGTCGAACGCCGCGACCAGGGGTTGTACCCCTACCGTCCGCGCTTCGACGACCTCGCCGACCTGTACGAGCTGCGGACCACCCTGGAGCTGCGCGGGATTCGCCGCGCACTCGACAGCGAGTCGGTGCGGCACGATCCCGACGTCCTCGGTCCCGAGCTCGACCGCTGGTATGAGATCCGCGAGGATCCGCCCGAGCCCGACGCCGGCTTCGTCACGCTCGACGAGCGCTTCCACATGACGTTGCTCGCCGCCTCCGGCAACCGTGCCCTGTGCGACGCGCTGGCCTCGGTGAACGCCAAGGTGCGCCCGGTGCGGATGTTCGACTATCTGACCCCCGACCGCATCGTCGCGACCGTCGACGAGCACATCGAGGTCGCCGAGCTGGTTCTCGCCGACAAGCTCGACGACGCCCACGACCTGCTGCTCGCCCACATCGACACCTCGCGATCGGTGGTCGTGCGCCGGGCCGAGGAGGCACGCGCCTTCGCGCGGATGGCCCGGGCCGTCCGAGACTGACACTTCCGGTCGTGTCACGTGACCGGACGGGTCCGGTGCGGCACACTGGCGCTCATGACACCCCGCATCCCGCCCGGACGTTTCAAGGAACTCGGCCCGATCAACTGGGTGACATGGAAGGCCCTGTCCGCCGCCGGCGGCACCTCGGACGCCCACCTGTTCAGCACCCTCGGCCGCACCGGACGGCTGTTCCGCGGGTGGTTGCACTACGCCGGCATGCTCATGCCGTTCGGCCGTCTCGGCCGGTTCGAATCGGAGATGGTCATCCTGCGCGTCGCGCATCTGCGCGAGTGCGGTTACGAATTCGACCACCACACCCGCCTGGGTCGCCGTGCCGGCATCACCGACGAGGTGCGCGAGCGTATCGTTGCCGGACCCGACGCTCCCGGCTGGCAGGCAAGGCACTGCGCTCTTCTCGCCGCCGTCGACGAACTCGTGGCGACGAAGAATCTGTCCGACGAGACGTGGGCGTCGCTCGCGCAGTTCTACGACGACCGCAGGCTCATCGAGTTCTGTCTGCTGGTCACGCAGTACGACGCCCTTGCCACAACCATCGGTGTGCTGCGGATCGAACGCGACTTCTGATCCGTCCGCACCGGCCGGCATCGGTTCGGCGCGATCCCTAACAAGGCTGTTACACAACGTCACAGCAGCGTCATTGCTGGTCCATAGCGTATACAGCCATGTCCACAAAGATGTATACAGCTGCGGCGCCCGTCTCCCCGGTGAGGGTGTCCGCCACCGATCGCGTTCGTGCCGCACTGGGCCGCATCGACGAGGTGGATCGACCCGAGGTGTGGATCACGCTGCGCAGCGCCGACGATCTTCTCGCCGACGCCGCCGAAGTGGACGCACGGGTCGCCGCCGGTGAGTCCCTTCCCTTCGCCGGTCTGGTCGTGGCGGTCAAGGACAACGTGGACGTCGCGGGAATCCCGACCACTGCGGCATGTCCCGAGTTCGCGTACGTCCCGGAGGAAACCGCTTCGGGTGTCGAGCGTCTGGTCGCCGCCGGCGCCGTCGTGCTGGGTAAGACCAACCTCGACCAGTTCGCCACCGGTCTCGTCGGCACCCGCAGCCCGTACGGGGCGGTGCGGTGCGCGTGGGATCCCGAGAAGGTCTCGGGCGGTTCGAGTTCCGGTTCGGCGGCCGCGGTGGCGCTCGGCATCGCCGACATCGGGCTGGGCACCGACACGGCCGGTTCGGGACGGGTACCCGCCGCGCTGCACGGAATCGTCGGCATCAAGGCCACTCTCGGCGTCATCCCGGCGCACGGCGTGGTCCCGGCCTGCGTCGACTACGACTGCCTCACGGTCTTCGCGACGTCGCTCGACCTGGCGGCGACCGCGGTCCGGATCATGGCCGGACCCGAACCCCGCGACCCGCGCAGCAGGACCTGGCCCGCGGATGTACGACTCGCCGCGCCGAACACTCTGCGCGTCGCGGTGCCGCGCGCCGAGGATCTCGAAGCGTTGTGTGAGGAGTACCGCGACGCCTTCGCCCGCACGGTGACCGCGGCACGCGAATCCGGCATCGAGATCGCGGAGGTGGTCATCTCACCGCTGCTCGATGCTGCCCTGCTTCTCTACGACGGTGCCGTGGTGGCCCAGCGCTACGCGGCCGTCGGCGAGTTCCTGTCGACGGCACCGGAGGGTGCCGATCCCACGGTCGCCGCGATCGTCGCCGGCGCGAAGAAGCCTGCCGCCTACGAACTCGTCGAGGATCTCGACACCCTCATCCACGTGAAGGCGTTCGCGCGTGAACTGCTCGCCGGGTTCGACGGGTTGCTGCTCCCGACGACGACGGAACACCCGACGATCGCCGCGGTGCAGGCCGATCCGATCGCCATCAATCGTCGGATGGGCACCTACACCAACTTCTGCAACCTGCTGGACATGACGGCGGTGGCGGTGCCCGGTGCGCCGACACCGGCCGGTGAGCCGTTCGGGGTCATGGTCGTGGTCCCGGCCTTCGGCGACCAGGTGGCCGTGGACGTCGCGGCCGCGCTGAACGGTGTGGACGCACCGCGTGTGGTCGAGTCCGGCGTCGAACTCGCGGTCTTCGGAGCGCACCTGCGCGGTCAGCCGCTGCACTTCCAGCTCGAGGAACTCGGGGCGCGCTTCGTCGAGGAGGTGTACACCTCCGACGCGTACCGCCTCGCCGCGTTGAACACGACGCCGCCGAAGCCGGGCCTGGTGCGTCACGCACCGGGCGAGGGCGCCGCCATCGTCGGTGAACTGTTCCGGTTGTCGGAGGCCGGACTGGGTCGGTTCCTCGCCGCGCTGCCCGCCCCGATGACGTTGACGAGTGTCGAACTGGCGGACGGACGGTGGGTCGTCGGCTTCGGCTGCACGCAGGACGCAGCCGCCGACGCGGTGGACATCACCGAGTTCGGCGGCTGGAAGGCATACCGGGCGTCCTGACCCCGGCTCCGGAGTGCAGTTCTCATCGGCGAATTCGCGCATCGTCGACGACAACTGCACACCGGACGACGTGATCAGCGGGGTGGCGGATCGACCTTCACGCCGCCGCCCTCGTGTTCTGGTCCGGCGTCGGGATGGTCGGCGGGCAGACGGTCGCGGAACCGTGCGGCCTCGCTGGGAACGGGACCGCCGGTGGGGTCCTGCGAACGACGATACGGTCCGGGCTTCGGACGGGGCTTGCCGCCCGGGAAGGCGAGCCGGGCGATGGTGCGGTGCACCATGAACCACTGCTTGCCCAATCGCCCCGAGTTGTAGGGCAGTTCGTAACGCTCGCAGATGTCCTTGACCTTCGGCGCGACCTCCGCGTAACGGGTGCTCGGCATGTCGGGGAACAGGTGATGCTCCACCTGGTAGCCGAGATTGCCGCTGAGGATGTGGAACAGCGGGGTGCCTTCGATGTTCGCGGCGCCGACGAGTTGCCGCACGTACCACCCTCCACGCGACTCGTTCTCGACCTCCTTCTTCGAGAAGGTATAGGTCTGGTCCGGGAAGTGCCCGCAGAAGATGATCGCGTGCGCCCACACGTTGCGGATGATGTTGGCCGTGATGTCGGCGAGAACCGTCGCGAGGAAGGTCTTCTCGACACCGGGCAGATACCGGTCGGCGAGATGGGCTGCGGTACGAAACTTTCCGGACCGGCCCTTGCCCATCGGTCCCTTGCTCATCGACCGCAGTCGCCGGCCCAGACGCGAGGTCTTCGGCTGGGGCAACCGGCCCTGCAGCGCGACCTGCGCGAGACCGAACAGCGCGGCGCTCACCAGCGGCCAGCCGACGTAGTCCTTGACGAACTGCGCGCGGGCCTTGCCGAAGATGCCCTTCAGCTCCTCGATCACCTGACCGGTCGACTTCTCGCCGGCCCACAACGCCTCGAGGTCGAGGTCGTGCAGCGCCACACCCCATTCGAAGAGCACGGTGAGCAGCGCGTTGTAGAGAGGTTGCGCCAGGTAGACGGGGTGCCACTTCTGGTGCGGGTCGATCCGCATGATCTCGTAGCCGAGATCCTTGTCGAGGCCGCGGATGTTCGTGAACGTGTGGTGGATGTAGTTGTGCGAGTGCTTCCACGCCTCCGCGGTGGAGGCGGTGTCCCAGTCCCACACCGACGAGTGGATGTCCGGATCGTTCATCCAGTCCCACTGGCCGTGCATGACGTTGTGGCCGATCTCCATGTTCTCGAGGATCTTCGCCACTCCGAGACAGGCTGTCCCGGCCACCCAGGCGGGCTTGTACGACGACGCGAAGAGCAGTAACCGCCCCGCGACGACCAACTGCCGTTGCGTGGCGATGACGTTCTTGATGTACTGCCGGTCCTTGTCGCCGAGACTCGAGTACACCTCGTCGTGGATGGCGTCGAACTCCTCGGCGATCTGCTCGAGATCGTCGTCGCTCAGATGCGCGAGCGGACTCTGTGGTTCCCGTGTCCCGGTGTCGGTCCTGTCGATGCTTCTCGTCACGACGCCCCCTGCTTCGAAGCCGGTTGCTTCACAGTTCTATTTCGATGTCACCCTCCGCGGTGTGGATACAGGTACGCACCGCAGCCCCGGTGGGCTCGCTCACCTCGTCGGTCCGCAGGTCCCGGAGTTGCCCGGATTTCAGCGTTCCGACGCACGTGTGGCAGATGCCGATACGGCAGCCGTATGGCAACTTCAGGCCGGCGTTCTCGCCTGCGACCAGGATGGGTGTTCCCCCGTCGCACTCCACCTCTTTCTCGCTGTCGAGGAAGTGGATGGTGCCGCCCTCGCCGCTCCCGGCATTCCCACCGATGATCGGCTGGAAACGTTCGAGGTGGAATCTTTCGGGATCACCGTGTTCGTCCCAGTGTTCTTCGAGGGCGTCGAGCAGGTCGCGCGGGCCCGAGCAGAAAGCGTCGCGTTCGCGCCAGTCGGGGCACAGATCGCCGAGGTCGTCGGGGGTGATGCGGCCGCGGTCGCCGCTGAGCCACAGCTCGAGACGCATTCCGGGATGCCGCTCGTCGAGGCCGCGCAGGGTCGAGCCGAAGATCACCTCGTCCTCGGTGTGGGCGGAATGCACGACGACGACGTCGTCGATGCGGTCGCGGTGGTCGAGGCTGCGCAGCATGCTCATGATCGGGGTGATCCCGCTGCCCGCGCTGATGAACAGCATCTTCGCGGGCAGCGGGTCGGGCAGGGTGAACACGCCCTCGACCTCACCGAGGCGGACGATGTCGCCGGGCTCGAGTTTGCGGACCAGGTACGGCGAGACCACGCCGTTCTCGACGAGTTTGGGTGTGACGCTGATGAGCCCGTCGACCGGATCGGGGTCGGAGGTGAGCGAGTACGCGCGCCAGTGGTAGACCCCGTCGATGACCACCCCGAGCCGCACGTACTGGCCCGGCTCGTGACCGCGCCACTCGTAGGCCGGGCGGATGAGCACCGATGCGGCGTCGCCGCCCTCGGGGACGACCCGCTCCACACGGCCGCGCAGTTCGCGGGTCGTCCAGAGCGGGTTGATCATCTCGAGATAGTCGTCGGGCCGCAGAGGTGTGAACAGGTGCCGCACCGTTCGCAGCAACCATCTCCGAACCGGGTGCACGTGTGGGCGAGCGCCGCGTTCCGCCATGGCGCAACACTACGCGGGCGCGCACACCTCACGTGCACATTCGTCGCCGACGTGGGATCGGTGACAGCTCAGCGCAGGATCGTCAGCTGCACCACGGAATCGGCGTTCGCGACGAGGCGGTGCACGATGCCGGCGTCGACGTGGACGGCGGTACCCGGTACGAGCGACACGGTCTCGTCGGCGGTGCTGAACGAGATGTCGCCGGTGACGGCCTGCACGAGGATCGGAGCGCCGGCCTTGTGGTCGTCCATCGTCTGCCCGGCGACGAAGGACAGACGTACCACGGTGGCACCGGTGACCGCCGCGAGCTTCTCGATGCGTGGCCCGCTCCCCTCGCCCGCGTTGAGCTCCGCGAGCCCCTCGATACGGGTGAGCTTGCCCTCGACCTGCTGTGTACTCATCACGCTTCCTTCTTCGTGGCGACGATCTCGATCGCGACCAGATGCTTCTTGTACTTCGTGAACGTCGACCGCATCTGGAGCACCCGGCTGCGGGCGTCGGAGTCGCGAAGGACGTTGCGAACGAACTTCAGGGTGCCGGGCAGGCCCTCGTCGGCGAGGATGCGCTTGGGTTCGAGCAGCGCCATGGGAGCGAAGCCGATCTTCTCGACCTCGAATCCGTTCTCCTCGAACAGGGTCCGCCATTCCGCCGCGGTGAGCGGGCGGGCGTTGACCTTGATCGAGCGCGCGAGCGACGTGCGGATCTCGGTCTTGACCTCGTCATCGACCTCGTCGGGTTCGATCGCGAGTTCGTGGATGGCGTACCGGCCGCCCACACGGAGCACCCGGCGGGCCTCCTGCACGATCTCCGCCTTGTGCCTGTCGGTCTGCATGGTCAGCATCGCCTCGCCGACCACGACGTCGGCGACCTCGTCGTCGAGTCCGGTCTTCGACGCCTCGCCGCTGACCACACTGCCTCCGCCGGCGATGGCCTTGCGCGTCAGTTCGGCTGCCGTCTCGTCGGATTCGACTCCGGTGTAGCTGCCCGGCGAGTACGCGAGGATCTCCTGCGCCGTCCGGCCGAGGCCGGGCGCGAACTCGACGACGTCCGCGCCACGCAACCTCGCGTCGGCGAGCACGCGTGCCGTCAGTTCCTTACCGCCGGGCCGCAGCACACGCTTGCCCAGGCGGGCGAGCAGCCAGTGTCCCGGCAGGTGGGCGGTGTCCCTACCCGCAAGGGGGAGAGCGTCTTCCGATGCGTGCTTGTCCGCCATGTTCTGCACTCCTTCTCGCGAGGGCAAGGGTGGCTACGGTTCCGAGGCTCTCCGGACCGGTCGTAACGTGGACGGTGCGTCGGTTGTCGCCTCCATGGCGCCGACTATAGAGGATTTTCCTCCTTTTAATAAGGTGACCCTCACCTGAGAGTCACCGCGGGCGCGACGGGAGAGCGGACTTGGCACGGCGGGTGAAGCAACGCGAGCGGATTCTCGGCCTGTTGCGGGAGTCCTCGGGCCCGGTCGACGCCCATCATCTCGCCGCCACGCTCGACCTGCACGTCACGACCGTCCGCTTCCATCTCGCGGGCCTCGGGAAGGAAGGTCTCGTCCGCACCCGGCAACTTCCGACCGAGCGGGTCGGGCGCCCGCGCCTCGGCTACGTCGCGGTGAAGGAACCGTCCTACACCGATCTCGTCGCGCTGCTCGCCGCGCGGATCGGGGGCACCCCCACCGAGCGCGAGGACAAGGCGTTCGAGGTGGGCTCGGACTGGGCGGGCATCCTCGCCCTCGCCCTCGCACCCGCGCCGACCGTCGACGCCGGCACGCTCGTCATCGACGCCCTGCAGCAGTTGGGTTTCGAGACGCAGAGCGCGACGAACGCCTTCGGCACCCACAGCCTCACGTTGTGCACGTGCCCGCTCGCGGAGATCGCCCGCACGAATCCCGAAGTGGTGCGCGGCATCCAACGCGGATTGATCCAGCGTGTCCTCGACGACCACGCCGACCTGCTGCGCAGCCGCTACGCCGTCGACGTCCGGCCCGACCCGCAGGACGGTAACTGTCTCGTGCAGCTGGTGCTGCGCCCGGAGAAGGACGGAACGACGTCAGCCCGCGACGACGGTCGAGTCGTCACGGGCTGAGCCGGTACATCCGAGCGGGGATCCGCCCACACGGAAGAAGGGTGAACGCGGGGCCTCGGGTCGGCCCCGCATCCTCAGAAGTTGATCATGTGTCCTGCGAGACCGTGGATGGCCTCCTGCAGCGCCTCGCTCAGAGTCGGGTGCGTGTGGACGTTGCGCGCGAGCTCGTTGACCGTGAGGTCCCACTTCTGGGCCAGGGTCAGCTCGGGCAGCAGCTCCGAGACGTCGGGGCCGATGAGGTGGCCGCCGATGAGCTCACCGTGGGTCTTGTCGGCGATGAGCTTGACGAAGCCGTTGGGATCACCCAGACCGTGCGCCTTGCCGTTGGCGGTGAACGGGAAGGTCGCGACCTTCACGTCGTAGCCCTCGGCCTTCGCCTGCTCCTCGGTGAGACCGAAGGAGGCGACCTGCGGCTGGCAGAAGGTCGCGCGCGGCATCATGCGGTAGTCGCCGAGCTCGAGGGTCTCGGCACCGCCGATGGTCTCGGCCGCGACCACGGCCTGCGCCTCCGCGACGTGGGCGAGCTGCAGCTTCGCGGTGACGTCGCCGATGGCGTAGATGCCCTTGACGTTGGTGCGCATACGCTCGTCGATCGCGATGGCACCGCGGTCGGTGAGCTCGACGCCGGTGTTCTCGAGGCCGTAGCCCTCGACGCGCGGCGCGAAGCCGACCGACTGCAGCACCTTGTCGACCGTGACGGTCTCGACGTTGCCGGACTTGTTGTCCTTGATCGCGACGGTCACCTTCGAACCGTCGTCCGAGATCTTCTGCACCGCGGCACCGGTCTTGATGGTGATGCCGAGCTTCTTGTACGCCTTGGCGATCTCCTTGGAGACGTCGGCGTCCTCGTTGGGCAGTGCGCGGTCGAGGAACTCGACGATGGTGACGTCGACCCCGTAGTTCTTCAGGACGTAGCCGAACTCCATGCCGATGGCGCCGGCACCGACGATGACGATGGACTCGGGGAGGTCGCGGGTGAGGATCTGCTCCTCGTAGGTGACGACATTGTCGCTGAGCTCGGTGCCCGGCAGCAGCTTCGTGACGGAACCGGTCGCGATGATGACGTTGTCGAAGGTCACCTGTTCGGTGCCGCCCTTGGTGAGGGCCACCTCGATGGTCTTGGCGTCGACGAACGAGCCCTTACCGTCGTATTCGGTGATCTTGTTCTTCTTCATGAGGAAGTGCACGCCCTTGGTGCGCCCGTCCGCGACCTTGCGGCTGCGGTCGTAGGCGGCACCGAAGTCGAAGGACACGTCTCCCGAGATGCCGAAGGTCTTGGCCTCTTTGTTGAAGAGATGTGCCAGCTCGGCGTTGCGGAGAAGTGCCTTCGAGGGGATGCAGCCGACGTTCAGGCAGACACCACCCCAGTACTTCTGCTCGATGATGGCGGTGCTCAGTCCCAGCTGTGCCGCGCGGATAGCAGCGACGTACCCACCGGGACCGGCTCCGAGGACAACGACGTCATAGTGTGAGGTCACGGATATACAGGGTAGTCCCGCCCGATTCCGGTGTCTGCCGATGGTCCGGTTACCGGCCGGTAGCTACCGGATCCGGTGATCGGCCGTGTATCGGCGCACCGCGAGCGGGACCGTCACGACGAGCAGCACGACGCACCAGCCGAACGCCGACCACACCGGATGGTGCAGCGGCCACGCCACATCCGCGGGTACCGGCGCGGACGCCGAGAGCAGCTCACGCAGCGCACCCACGACGGCACTGACGGGATTCCACTCCGCGATCTGCCGGACCACCACCGGCATCGTGTCGGTGGGCACGAAGATGTTCGAGAACATGATCGCGCCGAAGATCATCGGTGCGCACTGCTGCAGGACCTGCTCGTCCCGGATCGAGACGCCGAGCCACACACCTGCCCACGAGAATGCGAACCGGAACAACAGCAGCACCACCGCGGCGAGGGCGATCTCCCCGGCGCCCGCTTCGATCCGCCAGCCGACGAGATATCCGATGCCGACCATCGGCGCCAGCGTGACCGCACACGTCAGGGTCTCGGCGAAGGCGAGTCCGGCGGGCGCGGCCACCGGGGAGGTGGGCAGGGTCCGGAAGCGATCCGACAGTCCGCTGCGCATGTCGGCGTTCGCGGTGGCGGCGGTGGTCGCGAGGCCCATGGCCGCCACGAGGACGAGCACACCCGGCATCAGGTATGCGCGGTAGGCGGCGCCCTCGCCACCGGACAGGGCGCCGGCGAAGACGAATCCGAAGAGCAGCATCATGCCCAGCGGTGCGGCGAGGGTGACGAACAGCTGGGCCGGCGAGTGCCGGTAGGTCAGCAGGACGCGATGCAGCAACGTCCGGGTGCCGGTGAGGGCAGAACTGCCGTGGCCGGACTCGTGGATGGTGGTCATGCGGACTCCTCGATTCGCTCGCGTCCGGTCAGGGTCAGGAATGCCTCGTCGAGACCGACGCGGCGACGGCCGATGTCGTCGACGGGGACACCCGCGTCGTCGAGGGCGCGCAGCACGGGCAGCAGCGGCACCGAGTGGGCGTCGGTCGTGAAGGACAGCCGGACCGAGCCGTTCTCGACCGGCACCTGGATGCCGTTGTGGCGCAGGCCGAATGCGCCGATGACGGCGACGGCCTCGTCGATGTGGGCCCGCGTGAAGCGCTGCATCGGCTTCGTCGGCCAGTACCACGCGGTGGATCTACGACTGACCGGTGTCGAGAACCTGGGTCGCGTCGTGCACCACATCGAAGCCGCGTACGCGGGCACGTCCGGCCGTGGGCCGCAGCAGGGTGGCGAGCATCCGGACGATGGTGGTCTTCCCCGATCCGTTCGGACCGAGGAGCGCATGGACGCGCCCCGGCGGGACGCGCAGGTGGACGTCGTCGACGACGATGCGATCGCCGAGCGCCCGGGTGAGGCCTTCCGCCTCGAGTGCCATCTCGGTCACGATCCACCTCTCAATTGGGAACACCGTTCGCAGTTCGAGGGTACGCATCTGCGAACATCGTTCGCAACTCGTTCGAGGGGGCATGCTGTCCTGCATGACGGTCTCCGACTCGATCTGGCTGCGGTCCGACACCGGGCGCCCCGGCCCGCGACCGGCCTACACGCTCGACCAGCTCGCAGACGCGTGCGTGCGGATCGCCGACGAGGACGGCATCCGCGCCCTGTCCATGCGCAGGCTCGCCGACGCCCTCGGCACCGCCCCCGCGTCGCTCTACCGCTACGTCTCCGGCAAGACCGATCTCGTGGATCTCATGGTCGACCGGGCCGGAGCCGAATACCGCTTCGCTCCGCTGACCGGTGACGTGCGCGCCGACGTACTCGACGTCGCCGAACAGTCCCGCGCAATCCACCGCCGGCATCCCTGGCTGAGCCAGGTCACGGCATCGACGCTCGGCCCGAACTCGATGCGGTATCTCGACCACCTCGTCGGCGCCCTCGCCCCCGCCGGACTCGACCCGACCGCGACGATGACCGGAGTCGCCCTCCTGTCGGGGTGGGTCACCAACTTCGCCGCGCAGGAGGCCGCCGGGATGTCTGCAGGGGCGGCCGGCGGCGGAGCCGCGCACATCGCCGCGATGCTTGAGCACGGCGACTACCCGCATCTCACCACCCTGATGACCGGCGCGTCCGCCGGAGGATCCGCAGGTGATGTCGCAGATGCGGACAGCCGCAGCGGTGCGGACGACGGATCCGATGCGAACGACCGTGCGTTCCGCGCCGGCATCGACGCGCTCCTGTTCGGCATCGCGCCGACCCGCTGACATCGCCTGCCGGCTCCCTGCAAGCGCCGGAGTGATGATCACGGACCGAGCGCGCGGAGACATTCTTGGCGACCACTTGGTGCGCGACGATCTCCGGCGCCCGCTCGGCACCAAGCCGGTTCCAAGTCCGGCCGCGCACGCTACCGACATGACTTCCGCATCCCTCACCCCGCGCCTCACCACCGACGACGACCTGCTCGGAATGCGGCTCGCGCACCGCGTGATCCTCCGCGACGTCACCCGGCTCCGCGAACTGGCGGACCGGATCCTCGCAGATCCGTCGAGCTTCGACAGGGCCCGCTACGCGGCGACCGCCGACTATGTCGGACTGTTCGTCGCGAGTCTCTACCACCATCACAACGTGGAGGACCTCGCACTCTGGCCGCTGATCACCGCGTCGGCCGGACCCCACGTCGACTTCACCGAACTCACCGACGACCACGACGAACTCGACCCGCTCCTCGACGAACTCGGCGAATTCACCCGCGGGCTCCCCGACCCCGCGGCAGTGGCCGGCTTCGCACGCACCCTCCGCACGCTGAGTGAGCACCTCCACGAGCACATCGCGGACGAGGAGCGAACGGTCTTCCCGCTCATCACCGGGCACGTCTCCGCCGACGCGTGGCAGCGGTTCGAGAAGGACGCCCAGCGCGGTGGCCGGGCCGACTTCGACCTCACCCGCTTCTTCGCCGTGATGACCGAGGACGAGACCGAGCGGGTCCGCCGCGAACTGCCCCTTCCGGTGCGACTGATGGTCGCGGTCTTCTCCCGTCGGCAACGACGCCGCGAGCGTGCGGTGTTCGGCTGACCCTGCTGTTCGGCTGACCCTGCTGTTCGGCTAACCCAGGATCCCGCGGTCGTAGGCGACTGCGACCGCGGCCGCCCTGTCCTTCACCTCGAGCTTCGCGAAGACGTGGGTCAGGTGGGTCTTCACGGTCGCCTCGCTGATGAACAGCTCCTGGGCGATGGCCCGGTTCGAGGTGCCCTTCGCGACGAGCGCCAGCACCTCACGCTCCCGGGCGCTGAGCGCCTGCGGGGCGGTGGGTGTCCGCATGTGGTTCATCAACCGCGACGCGACCACCGGCGACAAGACGGTCCGTCCCTCCGCCGCGGCCCGCACCCCGGCGAACAGGTCGTCCCGCAGAGCGTCCTTGAGCAGGTAGCCGGTCGCGCCGGCCTCGATCGCAGGCACGGTGTCGGCGTCCGTGTCGTAGGTCGTCAGCACCAGGACGCGACTGCGCGCACCTCGCGCGACGAGTTCGGTGATCGCCTGCACTCCCCCGCCTCCCGGCATCCGCAGGTCCATGAGCACCACGTCGGGGTCGAGTTCGAGCGTGAGGGTCACGGCCTCCGGACCGGAGGCAGCCTCTCCGACCACGTCGAATTCCGGGGATGCGGCGAACATTCCGCGCAGGCCGTCCCGCACGACGGGGTGGTCGTCGACGATCAGCACGGTGATCTCGTCCGCGTCGGTCACGACATCCTCCCGGCCCTGATCAGCGGCACCCGCACCGAGACCGCGGTCCCCACACCCGGTTCGGACTCGACGTCCACGACGCCGGCGATCCGGTCGGCACGGGACTGCATGCCCCGCAACCCGAATCCGTCGCCCGGTGTCGCGCACGGATCGAAACCGCATCCGTCGTCCCGGATGTCCACACTCACTTCGTCGTCCATATAGGACACCGTGACACCGGCACGGTGTGCGGAGGAATGCTTGGCGACGTTCGCGAGGGCCTCCTGGGTGATGCGGAACAACGTCACGCCGATGTCGTCGTGCAACGGTTCGGTGGTGCCCGTGACCGTGAGATCGACCCGGATCCCGTGTTCGGCCGACCATCTCTCCACCTCGTGGGCCAGCGCGTCGTCGAGCGTGCGGTGCTCGAGTGCCTCGGGAGCGAGATTGCGCACCGAGCGGCGGGCATCGCCGAGGCTGCGTCGCGCAAGGTCCGTGGCCCTCTCGACGTGGCGCCGCGCCGCCTCCGGATCGGCGGTGTCCTGTGCCGCCTGCAACTGCGTGACGATCCCGGCCAGGCCCTGGGCGAGGGTGTCGTGGATCTCCGCGGCGAGCCGGCGGCGCTCGTCGTCGATCCCCGCTTCCCGGGCATGCACCAGCAGCTGCGCGTGCAGGGCCTGGTTCTCGGACAGCGCGTTCTCGAGTCGGACGTTGGTGCGTTCGAGTTCGGTGATCGCAGCGAGCCGTTCGAGACTTCGCTGCTCGTCGCGTTCGGCGAGCCTCATCATCAGCATGGAAATCGAGGCGTTGAGCACGACGAGGAGCCCGAACGCGATCCACATCGTCGTGTCGTCCGGCGGCAGACCACCCGCCTGCGAACCCGCCACCGTCACGGCGGTGACGATCAGCCCGAACCGGATCCAGCGGTCCGGCAGCATCGCGTGGGCATCGAAGTAGCCGGAGGCCGCATAGATCGCGAAGAACGGGTTGAGCCAGCTCAGGACGAACGCCAGGGCGGACCGGAGCAGGTAGTAGACCGCGTCGCCCTCCGGCACCGACCGGCGGCGGCGACCGCGCCACAGTTCCAGACCCACCGCCACCGCGGTGAGCACCGCTGCCGTGTACCGCTCGGCGGGACTCATCAACAACGTCGCGGTGCCGACGGACAGGACGGTGCCGGTCGCGAGCATCCCCACCGGCGCCCATCTGTAGGTCCGAAGCCACGGATCGTCGGTGGTCGTCGGTGCCCTCATGGCTTCCAGGATGACGGTCGACGCCGTCACTGCCAACGGAACCACCGGATCGCCACGCCGGTCAGGACGACGGTCCAACCCACCACGACCGCGATGCCACCGAGATTCGGCAGGTCGCCCGCGGCGGTCTCGTCGAGCAGTTGCGCTGCGGCACCGAAGGGTGTCAGCTCCACGTTCCGTCGCAGCAGCTCGGGCATCGCCTGCACCGGCAGCCATACGCCCGCACTGAACATCAACGGGAAGAACACGATCGTGCCCAGCGTCTGAGCGATCCGCACGGACGGTGCCACCGCAGCCAGTGTCCCTCCCGCGCTCAGTGCCGCAGCGAGAGTGACGAGTACCGCGAGTGCGTATCCCCACGGCTGGGCGGGGAAGGCGACTCCGAAGGCCGCCCGACCGACGATCAGTGCGAGGAAGACCGACGCCAGGACCGCGATCGCGTGCACCACGATCTGTGCGGTCAGCAGGTGGGACGGACTCGCCGGGGTCACGGCGAGCCTGCGGAGGATTCCCCGTTCTCGGTACGACGACAACACCGCGGGCATCGTCTGGACACCGGCCACGATCATCGCGAGGAGGATCGCCACGGGGACGTACAGATCGATCACCCGCAGACCACCGAGGTCCGGATCCGGTTTCCGGAAACCGGGAATCAGGCCGAGGATCACGAGCAACAGCGTGGGGAAGACGAGGATCCAGAAGAGCGCCCCGGGTTCCCGCGTGAACAGTCGTGCCTCGGTACGCAGAACGGCGGTCGATGCGGACATCGTCGGGGTGCTCGTCGTCGACGTCTCGACGAGCCTGGTGCGGACGGTCGGGTCGGTCATGACGTGCTCCTGGTGTCGGTGAGATCGAGGTAGGCGTCGTCGAGGGTCGCTTCGGCGATGCGGAGGCGTTCGGCCGTGACGCCGAGGCGTGCCAACAGGCCGAGTACCGCGTGGATCGACTCCTCACTGCCTTCGACGGCCACCCGTTCCCGGGCGGTGTGCACGGAGACGACGCCGGGCTGGGCTTCGAGGAGCGCGGGGTCGAGCGGACCGGACGGGTGGAACGAGACCACGATCGCTGCGGACGACTGCCCGATCAGCTGGGCCGGCGTCCCCAGCGCACGGATGCGCCCGGAATCGAAGACCGCGACACGGTCGCAGAGGCGTTGTGCCTCTTCCATGAAATGTGTGACGAGCAGGACGGTGACGCCGGAATCACGCACCTCCTCGATCAGTTCCCAGGTGTCACGGCGCCCACGCGGGTCGAGTCCGGTGGTGAGTTCGTCGAGGACGACGACGCGCGGTGAACCGATGAGTGCCAGTGCGATGAACAACCGCTGTTTCTGGCCCCCGGACAGTTTCGTGAACCGGGTGTCGAGCATGCGGCCGAGCCCGAGGCGTTCGGCGAGCACATCGCCGTCCGCGGGTCGGGCGTAGAAGGCCGCGTACAACCGGAGGGCCTCGCGCACGGTCAATTTCGGCTGCAGCTCACTCTGCTGCAACTGCGTGCCGAGCAGTTCGGTGACGGCCCGGTGGTCGCGGACCGGGTCGAGGCCGGCGACGCGGACGGTGCCCTCATCGGGTTTTCGCAGACCCGAGATGTGTTCGACGGAGGTCGTCTTCCCGGCCCCGTTCGGACCGAGGACCCCGAAAATCTCACCTTCGTGGATCTCGAAGCTCACGCCGTCCACGACGGCGCGACCTCCGTACGACTTGTGCAGATTGTTCACTTCGACGATCGGCATGCATCGAGCGTCGCGCGGAGCACCGGTCCCGCACATCGTCCGTCCGTCTCGATCGGATGTCCCCCGATCGGATGATGGCGAGGGTCATCCGGTTCGGGCATGATGTCGCCGTGCGTGTTCCCCGTCGAGATCAACCCGCGCGGCGCGAGGCCGCTCGGGTGTTCGAACCGGGAGAACCCACATGGAATACAACGCAATGATCGAAATCGACGCCGACCTCGATCTCCTGACCGACGACGAGACCGTCGACCTCATCGAACCGATCGTCCCGCACCACGGGGCGGTGGGCCGCAGCGACGACGGTCGCGCCCAGCTCGTCATCACCGTCGACGCCGTCGACGCGATCCACGCCCTGCGGTTCGTGCGCGACCTGACGCAGGACTCGTACTCGTCCTACCGCGTGAACGCGGTGGATGTATTGCCCACCAGCGCGTTCGACGCGATCTACGGTTTCGGCGACTACTTTGCCTGATACGGGAGCGCGGTGGGGATCCGCGCTGCGCGGAACCTCACTTGCGGCGCCCGAACCTGCGCATGCCGAGCAGGTAGCGCGGGATCGACCGGAACGGGACCCGCACCGGCCAGTCGTCGGGACGGAAGTACGCCTCGGTGCCGCCGTCGACCACCACGACGCTGCCCGTCATGAAGTCCGCCGCCGGGGACAGCATGAATTCGACCCACTGCGCGATCTCGTCGGGCTTCCCGAAGCCCCCGAGCGGAACGGGGAAGCTCTCCACCACCTTCCCGAGGGGGCTCTCGAGTTGCGCGTCGAGCAGCGGGGTGGAGATCGCTCCGGGCGCGAGGATGTTGAGGCGGATGCCGGCACCCGCCCACTCGGGGGTGACCGCGGCGCGTCGCGCCCATCGGGTCACGGCGATCTTCGACGCCGCATAGGTGAACGGCGGGCCCGCCTGCGAGATGCGGGTGGTGCGCGCGACGCCCTTGTCCATGTCGCCGGCGAGGAAGGCCTTCACCGCCGAGTTCGGCACGCCGGGAGTCGTGGTCGTCGAATTGGATCCGAACACCACGACCTTGCTGTTCGCGGAGGCGGCCAGAGCTGCTCGCCATCCGACAAGCAGGTCGATCACGCCGCGCACGTTGACCTGCGCGATGATCTCCTCCTTGCCGGGGGTGGGGCCCAGGCCCGCGGCGAGCACGGCACCGTCGAGACGGCTGCCCGCCAGCTCGAGCGTGGCCCGGACGGCGTGGGAACGACCCTCCGGAGTGGATAGGTCCGCCGTGACCTCGGTGTCCTTCAGGTCGATGCCGATCACCGTGTGCCCGGCGGCCCGCAGCCGCTCCGCGCTCGCCCGGCCCATTCCCGAGGCGGCACCCGTCACCGCATAAGCCGCCATGTGCCCCTCCATCGTTGGATTCGGGGCACGTTACAGCGAGGCGACCGCCTCGTGCAGCAGGGCGACGTACCGAGCGAGACCTGCCGCGTCGAGGACATCCGGGGAGGTCGTCACCGACAGGGTCACGGTGTCGCCGATCCCGTGCACGCCGTGGGTGAGCGCCTGCACGGGCGACAGGCCCGGGAAGCCCGAGGTGAACCGCACCCGCCCGCCACCGAGTTCCAGGTCGGCCGGACCTCGGTAGACGCTCGACACGACGGTGTTGCCCGTGACGGTGGGTGGGACGACGGACAGGTCGAGTCGGTCGGTACCGAACCGCAGCAACGGTGCGGGGACGTGGTCGTCGGTGCGGACCCGGATCGCCATGGCGGGGTGCCGCGCACGGATCCGTTGCAACGCCAGGTCGGCGGCGATCGCCGCGGCACGTTCGTGCGGTTCGCGGAGCGCGCAGTGCAGGTCGACGCCGACGTTGCGGTAGCTGTTGCGGGCCGTGCCCGGCGCCACCGCGACCGGCACCTCGGCGGACAGTTCGTCGACGCCGAGGAACTGCGACAGGGCGGCGCCGATGGCCGTGAGCGCGCCGATGGTGACCGTGCCGACGCTGCGCAGGGCGGCGGAGTCGAACACGAGTGTGCGGACCGTCCGCCGCGGCCCAGGTGCGGTGTTCACAGCGACCAGCGGCCTCCCCGGGGTGGGTGGCGGCACCGAGGGGTCGGCGAGCTGTCGCGCCGCATCCACCGACCGCCGCCCGTCGGCGATCACCCGTGGAATCGAGAACGGCAGCCGCAGGACGGCACGCGTAAGCATCCCGGCGGGCGAGAGGGCGCGCGGCGGTGTCGTGGGTGTCGCGGTGCCCGCCAGCAGATCGCGGGCGAGCGCGGAGGTGCGCACCCCGTCGGCGAAGGCGTGCGACATCTGCAGGACGACCACGAGGGCGGGACCGTTCCCGCGCGGAGCACCCGTGACATGTGGGAAGACGTGCAGTCGCCACGGCGAGACGGTGACGTCGACGCGGGTCGCGACGAGCCCGGACAGCGCGACGAGCATCTGTTCGTAGCTGCCGGATTCGTGGACGACGAACCGGTCTTCTGCTGGGGTGTGCGCTGCCCAGTAGGGATAGTCGAGACCCGCGGGTACCTCGACCATCCGTACCTGCAGCTCCCCCATCACCGCCGCCCGCGACCGCAGTTCGTCGAGCACGTCGGCGACCGGAGTCGCGGGGGCGTCGAAACAGTAGAGGGCGAACAGGTCGCCCGGGATGCGGTCGCCGAGCCATTCCCGGCGCGCGTCCGACGGATGCATCTGCACGAGGTCACAGTCTGCCTGCCGCCGGAGGCACGTGCGGGGCGGGTATGAATGGATCATGAGCGACGACACGACCGATCCGTACCTATGGCTCGAGGACGTCACCGGCGAGGAACAACTCGACTGGGTGCGTGCCCGGAACGACCGAACGGTCGAGGAGTACACCCGCACCGAGAGCTTCACCGACCTCGAATCCCGCATCCGCGAGATCCTCGACACCGACGCCCGCATCCCCTATGCGCGTCGGCGGGGCGAGTACCTCTACAACTACTGGCGGGACGCCGAGCACGTACGCGGCCTGTGGCGTCGCACGACGATGGAGCAGTACCTGCGCGACGAACCCGAATGGGACGTCCTCGTCGACCTCGACGCCGTCGCCGAGAAAGAGGGCGAGAACTGGGTGTGGTCGGGTGCCCAGGTGCTGCGGCCCGATCAGACCCGCGCGCTCATCAGCTTGTCGCGCGGTGGTGCCGACGCGAGTGTGATCCGCGAGTTCGATCTCGTCGAGCGACGATTCGTCTCGGGCCCGGACAGTTTCGAACTACCCGAGGCGAAGACGGACATCGGGTGGATCGACTCCGACACCGTCTATGTGGGAAGCGATTTCGGCGACGGGTCGCTCACCGACTCGGGTTATCCGCGACTCGCGAAGCGTTGGCGGCGCGGCACTCCGATCGATGAGGCCGAGACGGTCTTCGAAGGTGAGCGCACCGATGTCGCTGTCTCCGCCTGGTACGACAACACTCCCGGATACGAGCGCAGCTTCGTCGACCGCGCGATCGACTTCTACCGGGCGCAGCGTTTCGAACTCACCGCGGACGGCGAGCTCGTCGAACTGGATGTTCCCGACGACGCGCGGGTGAGCGTGTACCGCGACCACCTGCTCGTGCGCACCCGCTCCGAATGGCTCGGCCATCCCGCCGGCACGCTGCTCGCCGCGAACTATCCGGCCTTCCTCGCCGGCTCGCGTGAGGTGACGGTGCTGTTCGCCCCGGACGAGCACACCTCGCTCGAGCAGTACGCGTGGACGCAGAATCACCTGCTCGTCGTCACACTGCGCGACGTGCAGACCCGCGTGCGGGTGCTCACACCGGGTGAGGACGGTTGGTCGGACGAGGAACTGCCCGACGTCCCCGATGCCACGTCGACTTCGATCATCGACGTCGATCCGCTCAACAGCGACGACTTCTTCCTCAACTCCAGCGGTTTCACGATCCCTGCGACCCTGCTGTCGGGGACGGTCGGCGGCCCGGTGGAGGCGATCAAGCAGGCCCTGTCGTTCTTCGACGCCGAGGGCATCACCGTCGAGCAGTTCTTCGCGACGTCCGACGACGGCACGCAGGTGCCCTACTTCGTGGTCGGCAGCAACACCGGAACCCCGTCGCCCACACTGCTGTACGGGTACGGCGGGTTCGAGAACTCGATGGTGCCGGCCTACAGCGGCGGCGTCGGGCGGGCGTGGCTCGAGAAGGGCTACACCTACGTCATCGCGAACATCCGCGGTGGCGGCGAGTACGGACCCAGCTGGCACACGCAGGCTCTGAAGGAAAACCGGCACAAGGTCTTCGAGGACTTCGCCGCGGTCGCGAAGGATCTCGTCGCGCGCGGGATCACGACGGCCGAGCAGCTCGGCACCCAGGGCGGCAGCAATGGCGGTCTGCTCATGGGCGTGATGCTCACCCGCTATCCCGAACTGTTCGGGGCGATCGTGTGCCAGGTGCCGCTGCTCGACATGAAGCGCTACCACCTGCTGCTCGCCGGTGCGTCGTGGATGGCCGAGTACGGCGACCCCGACAACCCCGCGGAGTGGGAGTTCCTGTCGAAGTACTCGCCGTACCAGAACACCGACCCGGATGCCGACTACCCGCCGATCCTCATCACCACGTCGACGCGCGACGACCGGGTGCATCCCGGCCATGCGCGGAAGATGGTGGCGCGGCTCGAAGAGCAGGGTCACGAGGTCCGGTACTACGAGAACATCGAGGGCGGCCACGGCGGCGCTGCCGACAACGCCCAGGCGGCGTTCAAGTCGGCGCTGACGTTCACCTTCCTGGCGGACAAGCTCGCGAACCGGTGAACTTCGGGGAGGCTGTGTGCGTTCTCGTCGAGAAAGACGCACACAACCTCCCTCATCTCGCCGGTCCGGTGGACTCGCGGACGAGGAGCTGCGTCGGGAGCACGAGTTCGTCGGCCACCGCGACCCGCTCGTAGGCCTGCCGGGCGAGCATCTCGATGGCGCGCGCCCCGGCTTCCTCGGTGCGTTCGGCGAGCGTGGTGAGCGACGGCCGGCACAGGTCGGAGCCGAAGATGTTGTCGAATCCGACCACGCTCACGTGCTCCGGGACGGACACCCCGCGTTCCCGCATCCGGCGCAGCACCCCTATGGCGAGCATGTCGTTGTGGCACACCACCGCGGTGGCACCGGCCGCCACGGCGGCGTCGGCCGCGGCGGCACCGCCACCGAGCGTCGGCGAGTAGGGGCCGAAGCGACGCACCGCGATGCCGTGAGCCTGCGCCGCGGCCTGCAGACCGGCCCAGCGCCGCGCTCCCGACCACGACTCGGGCGGACCGCCGAGGAACAGCAACGAGCGGTGCCCGAGCGACGCGAGGTGGTCGACGATCTGCCGCGTGCCCGTCTCGTAATCGGCGACAACGCAGGAGATTCCGCGGATCGCCCGGTTCACCAGGGTCACGGCGTCGAATTCGGCGACGCGCCGCAGCTCGTCGTCCGGCATACGGGCGGCCGCCAGGACGAAACCGTCGACGGCCGGCCCCAGCCGCCGGATAATGTGCGCTTCGGTGGTCGCGCTCTCCTGGGTGTCGGCGAGGACGAGGGTCCGGCCGGAGGCGACGGCGGCGCGTTCGGCCCCCTTGATCACGCCCGAGAAGAAGGGGTTCGTGATGTCGGGGACCAGCAGCGCCAGGGTGTTGGTGCGTCCCGATTCGAGGGCGCGGGCGGCGGGGTTGGGTGCGTAGCCGAGCCGGTCGGCGACCTCGAGGATGTGGTCGCGAGTGGCGGCGTTGACGCGACCGGGCTTGGTGAACGTGCGCGAGACCGTCGACGCCGCGACCCCTGCCTCGCGGGCCACATCGGTGATGGTGGCGCGTTTCCGTGAACGCGGAGAGGCCGACATACGGACAGTATGGCAAAAAAATGGCAAACGATTGTCGTGGGCTGCGCCACACCCATAACGTCCGTGTATCCGATACTGAAGACCCACCCCCGAGGCATCCGATGACTGAAAACACCACGGTGCAGCGCACGCCCCGCAAGGCGGCCCTCGCCGCGTGGAGCGGCAGCGCACTGGAGTACTACGACCTGGCAATCTACGGCACCGCCGCTGCGCTCGTCTTCCCCAAGATCTTCTTCCCCGAAGGGAACCAGGCGGTCGCGACCGTCGCGTCGCTCGCCACCTTCGGCGTCGCCTACGTCGCGCGCCCGTTCGGGTCCATCCTGATGGGCCACATCGGCGACCGCTTCGGCCGCAAGCTGATCCTCGTCGGCACGCTGCTGCTGATGGGTGTCTCGACCTTCCTCATCGGTTGTCTGCCGACCTACGGACAGATCGGCATGCTCGCACCGATCCTGCTGGTCGTGCTGCGACTGCTCCAGGGACTGTCCGCCGCGGGTGAGCAGGCCGGCGCGAACTCCATGTCGTTCGAACATGCCCCCGACGACAGGCGTGGTTTCTTCACCAGCTGGACGTTGAGCGGCACGCAGGGCGGCCAGGTGCTCGCACCGCTGATGTTCCTGCCGGTGATCGCCCTGCTGTCCGAGGAGCAGTTGCAGTCGTGGGGCTGGCGAGTGCCCTTCTGGATCAGCGCCGTGATCGTGCTGATCGGTTTCCTCATCCGCCGCAGCCTCGACGAGACCCCCGAGTTCCACGCCGAGAAGGCGCACGCCGAGGCACCCAAGGCGCCGCTGGCGGTGCTCTTCCGCCACCACTGGACCGGCGTCCTGCGGGTCTTCTTCGCGGCTTTCATCGCCATGGTGAACACGGCCTTCCAGGTGTTCGCCCTCAACTTCGCCACGGCCGACGAATACGGCATCGGCATCAGCGACACCACGATGCTGTGGCTGGCAATCGTCGCCAACATCATCGCCGTCGGCACCATCCCACTGTGGGCCATGCTGTCCGACCGCATCGGCCGCAAACCGGTCTTCGTCTCCGGCCTGATCGGCAGCGCCGTGATGGTGACGGCCTTCCTGTGGTCGATCTCGCGGGGCGACGTGCCGCTCGTCCTCGTCACCGGCATCCTTCTCGCCGGCGTGATCTACAGCATGCCGAACGCGGTGTGGCCCGCGACCTATGCCGAGTACTTCCCCACCAGCGTCCGACTGTCGGGCATGGCGATCGGCACCCAGTTCGGCTTCGCGCTCGCCGGCTTCACCCCGGCCATCGCAGGGTCGCTCATGGACGGCAACGCCGACAACTGGTACCGCGTGGCCCTGTTCTGTGTCGGCGCCGTCGTCATCTCGTTGATCGCGGTGGCCACCGGACCGTCCGGAACCCACAAGGTCCCCACCCGTGAGATCGGCCTGCTCCCCCACGACCGCAACACCACGCCGGTCCCCGCCGGAGCCGCATCGTGAGTGCGCGTCCCATCATCGCCGTGCTCAACGGGCCCAATCTGAACCTGCTCGGCACGCGCGAACCCCGTCTCTACGGCACCGCAACACTGGCGGACATCGAGAAGTCGTGCCGCCGCACCGCCGACGACCTGGGCTTCGACATCGACTTCCGGCAGAGCAACCACGAGGGCGCACTCATCGACGCCGTCCACGAACTCCGCGAATCGGCAGCCGGTTTCGTCGTCAACGCCGCGGCCTACACGCACACCTCGGTCGTACTGCACGACGCGCTCGTGACCGTCGCGGCACCGATCGTGGAAGTGCATTTGACCAACGTCCACGCCCGCGAGGAGTTCCGGCACCGTTCGTTCGTCGCTCCCGTCGCGAAGGCCGTGATCGCCGGATGCGGCCCCGACGGATACGAGTTCGCCGTCCGTCACCTGGCCGCACTCGCACTCGATACCGAGAAGAAGGAAAGCTCCCGATGACCACCGCAGCGCCCGCACGTACGTCCTTCCTGCTGGGCCTGTTCGGCGCCGGGATCAACGGTTCGCTCACCCCGGCCATGCAGGAACGGGAGGGCTTCGCCTCGGGACTGAACCTGACCTACCGCCTCGTCGACGCCGAGCGCCTCGGCTACGGCGCCGAGAACCTGGCCGAGATGCTCGACTGGGCACAGCGTTTCGGCTTCGACGGGCTCAACATCACGCACCCCTTCAAGCAGGTCGTCATCCCCCTGCTCGACGAGTTGTCCGACGACGCCCACGATCTCGGCGCGGTCAACACGGTGGTGTTCCGGGACGGTCGCGCACTCGGCCGCAATACCGACTGGTCCGGCTGGGGGCGCGCGTTCCGCCGCCGGCTGCCCGAGGCCGTCTCCGACCGCGCCGTGCTGGTCGGGGCCGGCGGTGCCGGTTCGGCCGTCGGGTACGCGCTGCTCGAACAGGGCTCCGCGCACGTGTCCATCGTCGACGTCGACATCGAGAAGGCGCAGGCCTGCGCGACCCGCCTGGCCAAACGCTTCGGCGACGACCGGGTCCGCGCGACCACCGATCTCGCCGGCGCTCTGGCCTCGGCGCAGGGTCTGGTCAACGCGACCCCCACAGGAATGACCGGCCACCCCGGCCTGCCCGTCCCCGCCGAGCTCGTCCGCGAGGACCTGTGGGTCTCCGACGTCGTGTACTTCCCGCTCGAGACCGAACTGATCCACCTCGCCCGCTCCCGCGGATGCCGCGTGGTGCCCGGTGGCGGCATGGCCGTCTTCCAGGCCGTGGGTGCCTTCGAGTACTTCACGGGCGTCGAACCCGACGCCGAACGAATGGTCCGACACTTCGAGGAGCTGACCAGCTGATGCGCCGCGGAATCGCCACCGTCTCGCTCTCCGGTGTTCTCGCCGACAAACTCGACGCGATCGCCGCTGCAGGATTCGACGGGATCGAAATCTTCGACAACGACCTCATCGCGTCGCCGCTGTCACCCGCCGAGGTAGCGCGGCGCTGCGCCGATCTCGGTCTGTCGATCGACCTGTTCCAGCCGATCCGCGACATCGAGGGCGTCGACCCGCGGCGATTCCCCCACGTCCTGCACCGCGTCCGCCGCAAGCTCGAGGTGATGAACGAGCTCGGCGCAACGACCTTCCTGGCGTGCTCGAACGCGCTGCCGACCGCGATCGACGATCCAGAACTGTCCGCCGAACAGCTGCGCGCCGTCGGCGATCTCGCCGCCTCGCACGGGGTCACCTTCGCCTACGAGGCCCTCGCCTGGGGACGCCACGTCAACCGGGTCGGGCAGGCGTGGAATCTCGTCGAACGCGCCGACCACCCGGCCGTGACGCTGGCCGTGGACACCTTCCACATGCTCGCACGCGGCGACGACGGACGCGCCCTGGCCGGCATCCCCGGCGAACGCATCGGCTTCCTGCAGGTCGCCGACGCCCCGGTGCTCGACATGAACGTCCTCGAATGGAGCCGCCACTTCCGGTGCTTCCCGGGGCAGGGCATGCTCGACGTCTCCGGGGTGGTCGCGGCCGTGCTCGACGCCGGTTACGACGGTCCGCTCTCGCTCGAGGTCTTCAGCGACGTGGTGCGCGAAGCGGATCCGCATGTGACCGCGCGCGACGCGATGCGGTCGCTGCTGTTCCTCGAGGACCGGCTCGGTGCGCGGGTCACCGGGCCCGCACGCGAGAAGGTGACGGTCGCACCGCCGCTTCCGGCGCACACCGACGCGGCGTTCGTCGAACTCGCCGACCCCGACCGCACCGACTACCCGGCGCTGCTCACCGGACTCGGATTCCATGTCGCCGGCCGGCACCGCAGCAAGCCCGTCGTGTGGTGGCGCAACGGCGGCGCGAACGTCGTCCTGAACGAGGAGCCCGCGCCGGGCCCCGCCGCGACCGCGCTGGGTCTCGTCGCCCCCGACGTCGCCGCGGTGGCCGAACGCGCCGCGAACCTGCTGTGGCCCGCGGTCGACCGCACCCGAGGGGAGGGTGAAGCAGGCCTGCCGGGCATCACCTCGCCCTCCGGTCTGCACGTCTTCGTCAGTGCCGAGCCGGGGCAGACCGACGACTGGCACAACGACTTCGTGTCCGACGACGCGGCAGCCACTCCCCCGGCCGACGAGGGATGGCTCGGTCTCGACCATGTCGACGTGACGGTCGCGGCGGACGACCTGAACCAGGAGCTGTCGTTCTTCCGCACCCTGTTCGGACTGCGGCCGGAAGACCCCGAGGAGTACATCCAGCCGCAGGGCCGCCTGCGCATCCGCGCACTGCGCGCGGAGAAGGGTGACCTGCGGGTCGCGCTGAACGTCTCCGAGACCGGTGCTGCGCCCCAGCTGCACGGTGTGACCCAGCTGGCCTTCGCCACGGCCGACGTCGTCGACTCGGTACGCCACGCACGTGCGCGCGGCGTGGAGTTCCTCCGGCCGCCCGCGAACTACTACGCGGATCTCGACGCGCGGTTCGTGCTCGACCCCGACCTGCTCGCCGTCCTGCAGGACAACGGCCTGCTCTACGACCGCAACGACGACGGCGGCGAATTCCTGCACGCCTACACGCTCCCGGTGCAGGGCAATTTCCAGGTCGAACTCCTCGAACGGCGCGGCGGCTACACCGGATACGGCTCCCCCAACGCGCACGTCCGGCTCGCCGCTGCTGCCCGCGCGGGATCAGCGGTCGCGTAGCCAGGCCACGATCTTCGCTACGGTGTCGTTGTTGTCGCGGATCCATCCGTTGTGGCCCAGTGCCCGCGGGTTGTGCCACCGGGCGACGTCGGCGGAGGGCAGCTTCTCGAGCAGGTGCTGCGCCGACGCGACCGGGGTGAGGTCGTCGTCTTCGATCGTGATCGACAGGACGGGCAGCGTGAGACGCCCGACCCGTTCCTCGTAGTCGATGTCCGCACCGGCCGGTTCGAACCGGCCGGTGCGGGCCAGTCGCGCCCAGTCGGAGATCAGCACGCGCGACTGCCGGCCGAAACCGGCGACGTCGATGCGATCGCCGGGCCAGAAACCGGCCACCGCGGCGGTCAGCGACATCGCCGTCGACCCGAGCCACAGTCCCGGTCCGCGGATGCCCACGTGCTGGCGGTAGTAGGGCGTGCCCGAGGTGACGAGGATCAGTCCGCCGAGCCGGCCGCGGATGCGCGCGGCGTAGAGCACCCCGAGTTGGCCGCCCATGGAGTGGCCGAGAAGGTACGGCGTCGAGTCGGGGAAGCGCTCCCGCACCACCTCGAAGACAGCGGGGAAGTGCGTCGCGACGATCTCGTGGTAGCCGTAGGTGCTGTCGGGTCCGGGCCTCGGACGGCTGTCGCCCTGGCCGGCCAGTTCACAGATCGCCGCGTCGAATCCGTGCTCGGTGATCGCCTGCCCGAACGGCTCGTAGTAACCGGCAGGGATGCCGAGCCCCGGCACGATCACCACGACGGCGCGGGAGGCGTCGCGGCGTGTCTCGTGCTCGTGGTCGGGTCCCGCGAAGAGGCGCACCGGGGCCGTGGTGCCCCCGGGAAGCTGGATCGGTACGGTCTCCACCGGCCCAGACTAGGCCGATCCGGACGCGGCGGGTGCCGGTTTCCCCAGTGTTCCTGCCACCCCGAGTCCGGAATTCAGGGTCGGGATGGGGGTCGTGCCCGGATGTGCTCGGGCGGGGTCGCGGCGGACGATCGAAATGTCCGGTCCAGCACCCTTTCGGAGGAACCCATGCGTACTCTTGTCACCCGCTCCCGTCTCGCGACCGCCGCCGTCCTGTCGCTCGGCACCGCCGCAGTACTGCTCGGAACAGGAACTGCCACAGCACAACCCGCGCCCGGTGTGGTCGGCTCGAGCGAGCAGGCCGCGGTCGCCGTGCTCGCCGCGGAGGGTGTGCCGTACTCGATCGTCAACCGGTCCGGTTCCGCCGGCGGCGACTGCACCGTGACCGCTCAGCGCGACCGGGGATACCGGACCGAGGTCGAGTACGAATACGACAGTGACGACAACGAGTTCGATCGTGTCGAACGTCAGGTGTGGCGCGGGGTCGGCCTGACGGTCGTGTGCCGCTGACGCCTCCCTGCGGTCAGTCCAGACCGAAACCTCGCTCCCGCAGAGCTTCCCGCATCTGTTCCCTGCTCCCGAGCGCGCCGGGCGACGCGAAGCGCCCGAGTACACGTTCGACCCAGCTCTCCGCCAGACCCTGATCGCGGTAGAAGCCGGCGATCTCCTCCTCGTACGCGGCGAGGCCGGCATCCCGCTCCTCGGTCGAGTACTGCTCGCGATGCAGCACCACATCCTGACCCAACCGAGGCTTGACCTCCGACTCCACCTCGGGATCGGGACGGCCCACCACCAGCCCGACCACAGCGAAACTGTGGTCGGGCAGAGCCAGTTCTGCGGCCACGTCACGCGGATGGTTGCGGATGGCCCCGATGTAGACGGTGCCGAGGCCGAGCGATTCCGCGGCGAGCACCGCGTTCTGTGCGGCGAGGGCGGCATCGACCACCCCGAGCAGCGCCGACTCCACGTAGTCGACGTTGACAAGGTCCTTGTCGTGCTGCTCGGCGACTCGCGCCGCACGGGCGAGGTCGGCCACCCATACGAGCAGCAGCGGAGCGTCACACACCGCCGGCTGGTTGCCGGCGAGCGTCGCGATCCGGGCGAGCCGGTCGCGGTCGGTGACGGCCACGACGCTCCACAACTGCAGGTTGCTCGAGCTCGCGGCGGACGAGGCCGCGGCCACGATCGCGCGCAGATCGTCCTCGGAGACGGCTTCGGGAAGGAACTTTCGCACGGAGCGATGCGCCAGTTGGAGAGCGATGACGTCGTTCCACGCGCCGGAACCACCGTGTCCGGCCACCTGCTCGGCGGCCCGGGTGCCGTACCTGCGGCGCAATGCGGCGAGCTGTTCGTCGAGGACGACGTCGGTCATGACGGGAGATCTCCTTCTGATCGGCAGTACCGACGGTCGAGTCTGCCTCCTCGCGCCCCGGTCGCCGAGCATTGCCCTCAGCGTGATTTCTGCGTTGTTCGGGCCGGCTCGTCCGACCGACCCCGAGACGAAGATCAGGGTGAAGATCCGGGCCGTTCCCGGATGTGCCGAGACCGTTACGGCGACAGGATGAATACATGAACTTCGAGAACCAGGCACCCCGTCCCTTCACCCGCTCCTCGTCCCAGCGCATGCTCGGTGGTGTGTGCGCCGGACTGGCCGAGTACTTCAACGTCGACCTCAACCTCGTGCGTGCAGGCGCAGTCCTCGCAGCCTTCGTCACGGGCGGCACCGCCGTGTTGCTCTACCTCGCCCTGTGGATGCTGATCCCCGAGAACTGATCCGGGTCACGGGGTCGGCCGAGACGACGACACCCCCGGCGGAGATCCGCCGGGGGTGTCGTATTCCGCTGCGAGGCAGCGGCACAGCTGTTCAGCTCGCAGGAACTACTGGCCGAGGCCGAGAACGGCACTGCCGGTCTCGAGCAGGGTGCCGAGCAGTTCGGTGCCGCCGAGCAGTTCGAGGGCAGAGCCGATGAGTTCGATGACGTCCATGTGAATCTCCTTCGTCCGATCACATACCGGACGGGTCTCGTCCGATTGCTTTTCGCCTACCCGGAATTCCGATCGGAATTCCGTCGGGCTCGCATCAATTCTCAACACACTCGACGTGTATGCGCGACCCGAGAGTGCGCAAATCGGGATGTGATGACATTCACAATAGCAGGAAAGCTAGGACGGGCCAGCATATGACCAGCTCACAGCGTCAAGGAAAGAAAACGGAACGTCCGTACCCATTTATTTCTGTTTGAATTCGATATTTCCGTTCGGCCCGATTCATCCCGTTCACCGACCGATTACGGCGAATCGACCGATTTATCGGTTGAATGACGACCGAAAGAAGATGCCCGATTCGACCGGGATCGAATCGGGCATTTCCGGTGGATTGTGCGGGACCTCTACAGTCCGACCGCCTGCGACAGAAGCGGCCACGAGTTGCGCAGATCGTCCTCCCAGTAGTCCCAGGAGTGCGTACCCGCCGGACGCAGGTCGATCCGGGCGGGGATGTCCAACTCCTCGAGTCGCTGGGCCATCCGCTGGGTGCAGTGGTGGACCGCCGCCTCGATGCTGCCGCCGACGACCACCTGCCCGACGAGCCCGATCGGGTCGTTGTTCACCGACCGCGATCCGAGCCGCTCGTACTGCCGGGCAGACCCGAACCCGACGAGATGTACAGGTCGATACCGCGGAGCTTCTCGGCCTGGAGGTAGGAATCGTTCTCGATCCAGGCCGGATCACCGACCGGGCCCCACATGTTCTCGGGGTCGCCACCCTTGACGCGTACGACGGCCTGCACGTAGGACTGCCCCAGCGGCGTGCTCGTCTCGGCGCATCCGCTGTACGCCCCGACCGCCTCGTACAGCTCGGGGGCCGTCGTGGCGAGGCCGAGCACCGACGTCCCCGACATCGACACTCCCGCAATGGCGTTGCGTCCCGATGTCCCGAACTCCGTGTCGATGACCGGCGGGAGTTCGTGCGTCAGGAAGGTCGTCCACATGTTGCGGCCGAGTGCGGGATCGTCGTTGCGCCAATCGGTGTAGTAGCTGTAGCCGCCGAGGAGCGGCGTGACGACGTTGATGTTCTTGTCCGAGAAGAAGTCCTCGACGTCGGTCTGCTTCTCCCAGGTGGCGATCCCCTGCCCGCCTCCCGAGCCGTTGATCAGGTAGAGGGTGGGACGCGGTTCGCTCGAGTCGGCGGGCGTCCGGATCCGGAGGGGGATCACCTTGTCCATCGACGGTGAGTAGACGTTCGCGATGACGGTGCGGTCGCTCTCGTGCTCGACAGAGGTCAGCTCTCCCACCGGTCGCTGATCGTCGGCTTCTACCGACTGCGCGAGAGCGCCTCCGGGAGCCGCGAGGACCATCGACGTTCCCATCGCCACCGTGAGCAGTACCCGCCGTAACCAGGACGACCGCATATTCTCTTCCCCTCGTCGATCCGTCTGGCTGCGCACCTCGGACCGGTTGCGGATCGGCACGAACCTCCGGAACCGGATGAAGTGACACTTTCGTGACATTCATCGTCCGCGGAGCCCCTTTCGTAACGAATATGTGATCGTTCCGTACCGGAGGCCGGAATCGTCGGGGAACAGCACGAGGCCCGACCCCACCGGAGTGGGATCGGGCCTCGTGTGGCTCAGGGGCGGATCAGAAGTCCTCTCCGCCCGCAGGGGCGGATCAGAAGTCCTCTCCGCCCGCAGGGGCGGATCAGAAGTCCTCTCCGCCCGCAGGGGCGGATCAGAAGTCCATGCCGCCCATGCCGCCGGTCGGGTCGCCCACGGGAGCGGCGGCCTTCTCCGGCTTGTCGGCGACGACGGCCTCGGTCGTCAGGAACAGGGCCGCGATCGACGCAGCGTTCTGCAGCGCCGAGCGGGTGACCTTGACCGGGTCGTTGATGCCCGCTTCGAGCAGGTCCTCGTAGTCGCCGGTCGCAGCGTTGAGGCCGTGGCCGGCCTCGAGGTTGCGGACCTTCTCGGCGACGACGCCGGGCTCGAGGCCGGCGTTGAAGGCGATCTGCTTCAGCGGCGCCTCGAGAGCGACCTTGACGATGTTGGCACCCGTAGCCTCGTCGCCCTCGAGCTTGAGGTCGTCGAGAACCGGAGCGGCCTGCAGCAGGGCCACGCCACCACCGGCGACGATGCCCTCTTCGACGGCAGCCTTCGCGTTGCGGACGGCGTCCTCGATGCGGTGCTTGCGCTCCTTGAGCTCGACCTCGGTCGCGGCACCGGCCTTGATGACGGCGACGCCGCCGGCCAGCTTCGCGAGGCGCTCCTGCAGCTTCTCACGGTCGTAGTCCGAATCCGACGCCTCGATCTCGGCGCGGATCTGGTTGACGCGACCGGCGATGGCGTCGGGATCGCCCGCGCCCTCGACGATGGTGGTCTCGTCCTTGGTGACGACGACCTTGCGGGCCTGGCCGAGCAGCTCGATGCCGGCGGTCTCGAGGGAGAGGCCGACCTCTTCGCTGACGACCTCGCCACCGGTGAGGATGGCGATGTCGGCGAGCTGGGCCTTGCGACGGTCACCGAAGCCCGGAGCCTTGACGGCGACCGACTTGAAGGTGCCGCGGATCTTGTTGAGGACCAGAGTGGACAGAGCCTCGCCCTCGACGTCCTCGGCGATGATCAGCAGCGGCTTGCCCGACTGGATGACCTTCTCGAGCAGCGGCAGCAGGTCCTTGACCGTGGAGATCTTGGAGCTGACGAGCAGGATGTAGGGATCCTCGAGCACGGCCTCCTGACGCTCTGCGTCGGTGGCGAAGTAGAGGGAGATGTAGCCCTTGTCGAAGCGCATGCCCTCGGTCAGCTCGAGCTGGAGGCCGAAGGTGTTGGACTCCTCGACGGTGATGACGCCTTCCTTGCCCACCTTGTCGATGGCCTCGGCGATGAGCTCACCGATCGCGGGGTCGCCGGCGGAGATGCCTGCGGTGGCGGCGATCTGCTCCTTGGTCTCGACCTCCTTGGCGGTGTCGAGCAGCTTGGCGGTGACGGCCTCGACGGCCTTCTCGATGCCGCGCTTCAGGCCGAGGGGGTTGGCGCCCGCAGCAACGTTGCGCAGACCCTCGCGGACGAGCGCCTGGGCGAGCACGGTAGCGGTGGTGGTGCCGTCACCCGCGACGTCGTCGGTCTTCTTGGCAACTTCCTTGACCAGCTCGGCGCCGATCTTCTCGTACGGATCCTCGAGCTCGATCTCCTTGGCGATGGACACACCATCGTTGGTGATCGTGGGGGCGCCCCACTTCTTCTCGAGAACGACGTTGCGACCCTTGGGGCCCAACGTCACCTTGACTGCGTCGGCGAGGCTGTTGAGGCCCCGCTCGAGGCCGCGACGGGCCTCTTCGTCGAACGCGATGATCTTGGCCATTGCGAAGTGATCCTCCGGGTATGGGGGTGACACCGGAGCGATCGCTCGTCGGATCGCTCCATGTACGCCTTCGGCCGGAAGCAGTGCCCGCGACGGACGACCAGGGGTGTCGAAAACCCGGTCTCACCCTACCGACCTGGCACTCACGTGTTGCGAGTGCTAAGTGCATTTTTAGCACTCGGGGGTGGCGAGTGCAAGACTACCGGCACCTGCCACCCCCGTCACGAAATCCGCGAAAGACCGACTACACGGTCGTCCGGATCATCGGTGCCGCGCTCGCTCAACGCGGCGTCGAACCGACCCCCACGGCGCACCACTGTCCCGTCGCGGTGTTGACCGCGAACGACTGGGCTCCGACGCACGTGACGCCGGTGGTGTCGGCCGTGGCGCCCGACCCGTAGCCGGCCACCGACAGGGTCGTCGCCGGACCCTGAGCCCACGAGTGGCTCAGTCCGCCGCCGAGCGCGTAGGCGAACGACCGGCCGCCGTCACGGGCTGCACTGAGCGCCGTGCCGAAGCCCGTCGCGTGGGCTTCGGCGGCACCGGCCGACTCGGCGACCGACACCGCGGTGCCGCTGTCGGCGGCATACGCGCGAGCGAAGGCGTCCTCGGCGGTGGCGCCGCAGCTGGCGGTATCGGACACCAGGATGTCGTTGGCAGAAGGAGGCGACACACAGGTCACCGGCGCCGCTGCGGCGGTACCCCCACCGAACAGCGCGGCCGAGGCCACACCGACGGCGACGAGTACACCGGCCCGGAACGAACGGCGCGCGGTGAGAACGGATCGGAAGGAACGAATGGACAAGAACGGGCTCCTCTGCACTGGAGTGCCTCTTCGCGAAAGGCTGCGTCTGCGCGAACTGGGGAACGAGCGCCCCGCGCGAACGGGGGGCCGGCGCCCCGGCGGTAGGGTACCGATCACATGCATCTCACGCGAGACCGCCTGTCACAGACTGTCGAGGAGCCCCGGGAGAGCGGCGACGGAGTCGATGACGTGGTCGGGACGATCGACCGCCAGGTCCAGGACGGATTGCCGAAACTTTCCGGTACGCACCAGGATTCCCGTCATACCGAGGCGTTGCCCCGGGACGACCTCGCCCGCGATGTCGTCGCCGACGACCACCATCCGATCCGGTTCGACACCCATCCGCTCCGACGCGACGAGGAAGCCGCGCAGCGACGGCTTGCCCACCGCCACCACCGACCGGCCGGTGAGCTCCTCGAGTCCGGCCAGGTAGACCCCGGTGTCGATGCGCAACTCGTCGGCGGCCTGCCACGCGAGCGCCCGGTGCATCGCGACCACCGGAACGTCCTCGAGCATCAGTTCGGCGACGCGACTCATCGCCCGGTGCGTGAAGGCATCCCCCGCGCCACCGAGGATCACCACTTCCGGATCGTCCTCGTCCAGCACGAGACCGTCGAGATCCGCGGCGATGTCGCCCTCGTTGAGGACCCAGCAGCGCAGACCCGGATAGGTCTGCCGGACGTGGTCGACGGTGAGGGACACCGCGGTGACGATCTCGTCCGGCGACACCTCCATCCCGAGATCGGTGAGCCGCTGCGCGATCTCGGCGCACGTCCGGGAGGTGGTGTTGGTGAGGAAGGCGCGGCGGACGCCGTCGGCACGCAGTCGTGCCAGGACATCCGCCGCGCCCGGGACGGGCTGCCACTCGGTGACGAGCACGCCCTCGATATCGAACAACACCCCGTCTACACGCGTCATGCATCGAGCCTATCCGCGTGCGTGCCTACGGCGACAGGCTCGGCTCACACGCTTCCGGCGAGACGCTCGGCGAGCAGGCGGGTGAACCGCGCCGGATCCTCCACCTCGCCACCCTCGGCGATCAGCGCCATGCCGTGGAGCAGCTCGGCGACGTCGGCGAGCGAGGCGTCGTCCGGACGCTGTTCCCGGGCCGTGCGCAGACCCGACACGAGCGGGTGATCGGGGTTGAGTTCCAGGATCCGCTTGACCCGCGGCACCGGCTGACCGGACGCCTTGTACATCCGCTCGAGGGCGGGCGACATGCTGAAGGTGTCGCCGACGATGCACGCCGGGGAGGACGTCAGGCGCGACGAGAGCCGCACGTCCTTGACCTGCTCGTCGAGGGTCTCCTTCATCCACGACAGCAGGTCGCCGAACTCCTTCTCCTTCTCCTCGCGTTCGGCTTCGGCGGCCTTCTTCTCGTCCTCGGTACCGAGGTCGACGTCGCCCTTGGCGATCGACTGGAAGCGCTTGCCCTCGAATTCCGGAACGGAGGTCACCCACATCTCGTCGACGGGGTCGGTCAGGAGCAGCACCTCGATGCCCTTGTCGCGGAACGCCTCCATGTGCGGGGAGCTCTCGAGCAGCTGCCGCGACTCGCCGGTGAGGTAGTAGATCGCGTCCTGGCCGTCCTTCATGCGCTCGACGTAGCCGGCGAGCGTGGTCTGCTCCTCCTCGCTCGCCGTCGAGTCGAACGACGAGATCGCCAGCAGCGTGTCGCGGTTGTCGGTGTCGGAGATCAAACCTTCCTTGACGACCCGGCCGAACTCGCGCCAGAACTTCGTGTACTTCTCGGGTTCCTTCGCGGCCATGTCCTTGACGGTCGCGAGGACCTTCTTCGTCAGGCGGCGGCGGATGGCCCGGATCTGCCGGTCCTGCTGCAGGATCTCACGAGAGACGTTGAGCGACAGGTCCTGCGCGTCGACCACACCCTTGACGAAACGCAGGTACTCGGGGACGAGATCCTCGCAGTCGTCCATAATGAACACGCGCTTGACGTACAGCTGCACGCCGGTGCGCCGTTCGCGGGCGAACAGGTCGAAGGGCGCGTGCTCCGGGATGAACAGCAGCGCCTGGTACTCGAAGGTGCCCTCGGCCTTGAGCGGGATGACCTCGAGCGGCTCGTCCCAGGCATGGGCGATGTGCTTGTAGAAGTCCGTGTACTCCTCCTCGGAGACCTCGTCCTTCGAGCGCGCCCACAACGCCTTCTGCGAGTTGAGGGTCTTGGTCTCGAAGGTCACCTCGTCGGTGCCGTCCTCCGACTTCGTGGTGCGCGAGACCTCCATGCGGATCGGCCACGCGATGAAATCCGAGTACTTCTTGACGATCTCCTCGAGCTTCCACTGCGAGGTGTAGTCGAACAGGTGGTCCTCGGCATCCTCGGGCTTGAGATGCAGGACCACCGAGGTGCCCTGGGGCGCGTCGTCGACCTCGGCGATCGTGTAGGTGGATTCGCCGCTGGACTCCCAGCGCGTACCGGTCTTCTCCCCGGCCTTGCGGGTGACGAGCGTGACCTTGTCGGCGACCATGAACGACGAGTAGAAGCCGATACCGAACTGGCCGATCAACTCCTCGGAAGCGGCGGCGTCCTTGGCCTCGCGCAGCTTCTGCCGGAGTTCGCCCGTGCCGGACTTCGCGAGGGTGCCGATGAGATCGACGACCTCGTCGCGGTTCATGCCGATGCCGTTGTCGCGCACGGTCAGGGTGCGCGCATCCTTGTCCACCTCGAGCTCGACGTGCAGGTCGGAGGTGTCGACGTCGAGATCCTTGTTTCGGAAAGACTCCAGCCGGAGCTTGTCCAGGGCGTCCGACGCGTTGGAGATCAACTCGCGCAGGAAGGTGTCCTTGTTCGAGTAGATCGAGTGGATCATCAGATCCAGCAACTGCCGCGTCTCGGCCTGGAATTCACGCTGTTCGACGTTCGTACTCATTCCGGGTTCCCTTTCCACAAGCAGAACTTCCCCGGAAATAGTAAGCCGTCCGCGAGTCCGGCCCGTTCGCGCTTCCGGGTCCATGATGGAGGTGCAGACTTCGTCGTTCACAGGAGGTTGCGATGACGGTTCGTCGGACAGTGGTCGTCGGTGCGGGCATCGTGGGTCTGTCCACCGCGTGGTTTCTGCAGGATCGAGGCATCGAGGTCACGGTGCTCGATCGGGTCGGCGTGGCGGGTGACGCCTCGTGGGGCAACGCCGGGTGGCTCGCGCCGGCACTGACCCTGCCGCTACCCGAGCCGGGGGTGCTGCGTTACGGCTTGCGCTCGATGTTCCGGCCGTCGTCGCCCGTCTACGTGCCGCCCACGACGGATGTGCGGTTGCTGCGCTTCCTCGCCGACTTCGCCCGGCACTGCACGAGACGGCAGTGGACGTCGTCGATGAAGGTCTTCGCGCGCGCCAACCGCCTCGCCCTCGATGCCTACGACGATCTCGCCCGCGGGTCGGGCGACACGATCGTCACCGAACCGACGCGGGTCGCCGATCCGTTCCTCGCGGCGTTCACCTCGGACGACGACCGTCGGCTGCTGGTCGAGGAGTTCGAGCACGCGCGTGCCGCCGGCAGCGAGATCGACTTCGACCTGCTCGACACCGACACGCTGCATTCGCTCGAACCGCTGCTCGGGGACTCGGTGCGGGTGGGTCTCCGGATCCGGGGGCAGCGGTTCATCGATCCGCCGCGGTTCGTCGCCTCGCTGGCGCACGCGGTCCGCGCCCGGGGTGCGGAGATCGTCACCGACGTCGACGTCGAGGAGGTGCGCGACACCGGTCGCGGGGTGGATGTCGTCGTGGCCGGTGGGCACTCGCGGTCGGCGGATGCGGTGGTACTCGCGAACGGAGCGTGGCTCGGGTCGCTCGCCCGGCCGTTCGGCGTGCGCACGCAGGTCCAGGCCGGTCGCGGCTACAGCTTCAGCGTGCGGCCGCCGAGCCTGCCGAAGAACCCGGTCTACTTCCCGGCCCAGCGGGTGGCGTGCACACCCCTCCAGGACCGTTTCCGGGTCGCGGGAATGATGGAGTTCCGCAGTCCCGACGCCCCGCTCGACCCGCGACGCATCCGGGCGATCGTCGACGCGACCCGTCCGCTGTTGCGTGAGGTCGACTGGGACGGGCGCAGCGAGGAGTGGGTGGGCTCACGGCCGTGCACGGCGGACGGGCTCCCGTTGATCGGCCGCACCCGTTCGGATCGGGTGTACGTCGCCGGCGGGCACGGGATGTGGGGTGTGGCGCTCGGTCCCCTCACCGGACGGCTGCTCGCCGGGTCGATGACCGGCGAGCCGGATCCGTTGCTCAGGTCGTTCGATCCGCTGCGCTGACCGGTCCGGGTTCGAGACGGTCGCGCACGCGGTCGAACCATTCGAGGACGGCCCGTTCGTAGAGGATGCCGAAGTCGAGGGTCGCCGCGGCGTGCGGCGGGAGGATGTCGGCCGCCGCCTGCTGTTCGTAGGCGGCGAGCTGCTCCTCGTGTCTGCGGCGATGCTCGGCGAGCATCGAGGCGAGGCGCTCGGGCGAGAGGTGATCGCCGAAGGCGACGGTCAGCAGCAGCGGATGGCGGATGTTCTCATCGCCCGGTTCGCGGTCGATCCATTCGGCGAAAGCCGTGCGTCCGGCCTCGGTCAGCAGGTAGGGCTTGCCGTCGCGCGGGCCCTTCTCCCCTGCATCGATCAGTCCCTGTCGTTCCATCGCGGCCAGTTCCCGGTAGACCTGGCTCGTCGTCAGCGACCAGAACTTGCCGATGCGCGCCTGTGCGGTGGACACCACCGGCCCCGGTATCGCGACATCGCCGCTGCGCGTCTCCGATGTCGAGCGCGAAACGATCGTGGAGGAGCTCGGGCGCCATCTCACCGCCGGACGGTTGACGATCGGCGAGTTCGACGAGCGTGTGGCCCGGGTCTACCGCGCCGTGACGCAGGACGACGCCGGCGCCGTTCTCGCCGACCTGCCGTCGACACTCGTTCCCACCCCGTCCCCGCCGGCCGGCAAACCGTTCCCACGTCTGCGCCTGCCGCTCCACCAGCGCATCGAATGGGGAGCATGGACCACCGTGGGATCGATCAATCTCGTGGTGTGGGCACTGGTCTCGCTCGGAACGGCCTCGTCGATCTACTTCTGGCCGATCTGGGTCGTCGTTCCGTGGGGCATCGTGCTGGCGGTGCGCACCGCGCTCGGGGTCGAGGGCGGGCCCGGCCGCCGCAGTGTGCCCGGTGGGCGCGAGAACAATGGTCCGGCGGGTCCGACCTGTCTGCAATAGTCGGGACCAGCCGTGCCCATCCCGGGCATCCCGCACGCCGGAGACGGAGCTGCCGATGTTTCTTCTCGACGACAGGCTGGTCTTCGGCGCCGGAGATCTCACCCGCGCCGCCTCGTGCGAGTTCGCAGTGCTCCGCAACCTCGACTCGACGCTCGGTCGGCTCCCGCGCCCCGACACCGAACCCGACGCAATGCTCGACCGTGTCGCCGCACTCGGCGGCCGCCACGAGCAGCGCGTCCTCGACCGCTTCCGCGCGCAGGTGGGTGCGGAGAAGGTCGTCGAGATCGCCCGGCCCGAGTACACCGCGCAGGCGCTCACCGAGGCGGCGCAGGCCACCCTCGACGCCGTCCGGGCCGGCGCGCCCGTCGTCTATCAGGGCGCGTTCTTCGACACCGGCTTCTCCGACACTGCCCCCGATCCGCTCGGCATGATCGGCTTCTCCGACTTCCTCGTCCTCGAGGACGACGGCTACGCCGTCTACGACAGCAAACTCTCCCGGCACGCGAAGGTCGAGGCCCTGCTCCAGCTCGCCGCTTACGCGGACGCACTCGCGCGCACCGGGACGCCGGTGTCCTCGCACGCGCATCTCGTCCTCGGCGACGGCTCGATCGCCTCCTACCCGCTCGCGGAGATCATGCCGGTCTATCGGCACCGACGCGCCTGCCTCGAAACCCTTCTCACGTCGCACCGCGCTGCCCCCGGGCCGGTGCGGTGGGGAGCGGGTGGGCACACCGCCTGCGGTCGCTGCGACGACTGCACTCCGGAACTCGAACGTCACCGCGACCTGCTGCTGGTCACGGGGATGCGCAGTACCCAGCGGCTGCGGCTGATCGAGGCGGGCGTGTCGACCATCGACGACCTCGCCGCATGCGCGGCACCCGTCGACGGGATGGCGCGCCGCACCTTCGACGCCCTGCGCGCCCAGGCACGGGCGCAGCTCGAGGAGGAGAGGCGGGACAGTCCCTATGCGGAGGTCTACGACGCCACCCCGCTCGGCATCCTGCCCGCGCCCGACGAGGGCGACATCTTCTTCGACTTCGAAGGCGACCCACTGTGGTCCGAGGGTGGCAGTTCCGAGTGGGGACTCGAGTACCTGTTCGGCGTCGTGGAGGGACCGGCCGACGCACCGATCTTCCGGCCCTTCTGGGCACACGACCGCGAGCAGGAGCGGCAGGCACTGCTGGACTTCCTCGACTACGTCACCGACCGCCGGCGTCGCCACCCGAGGATGCACGTCTACCACTACGCCCCGTACGAGAAGACGGCGTTGCTGCGGCTGGCGGGGCGCTACGGCGTCGGCGAGGAGATCGTCGACGACCTGCTGCGCGAAGGTGTGCTCGTCGACCTGTACCCCGTGGTGCGCAACTCGATCCGGGTGGGTGCCCGGACGTACGGACTGAAGAAACTCGAACCGCTCTACACCGAGGAGAGCGAGGCACGCGACGGCGATGTCGCCGACGCGGGCGCCTCGATCGTCGCGTACGCCGACTACTGCGCACTGCGCGACGCCGGGCACCTCGAGGATGCGGAACGCGAACTCGCGTCGATCGCCTCCTACAACGAGGCCGACTGCATCTCCACCCTGCGTCTGCGCGACTGGCTGCTCACCCACGCCCGCGACCACGGCATCTCCCCCACCGAGACGACCCACGACGAGGCCGCTCCCGACGCGCAGGCACACCCCGTCGAGACGAAACTCCTCGAATACGTCGGCGGTGCACTGGCGGGCGACCGCACCCCGGAACAGCAGGCGGCCGCACTCGTCGCCGCGGCCATGGGCTACCACCGGCGCGAGCGGAAACCTTTCTGGTGGGGACACTTCGATCGTCTGGCGACGGCTCCCGACGAGTGGGCGGACGCCCGCGACACGCTGGTCGCGGCGACGTGCACACTCGAGACCGACTGGCACAAGGCCACGCCCCGCCGGCGACTGCTCCGGCGTCGGCTGCGCCTCGCGGGCGAGTTCGAGCCGGGCAGCACATTGCGCGCCGGGCAGGACGTCTTCCTGTTGTACGACGCTCCGGGACCGGACGGACTGCCCGACGGCGGCACCGGGACGCGCGCGTGGTCGCGCGGCGTGGTCGTCGAACGCACCACGGGGACGGACCATCCCGACGTGCTCGTCGTGGACGAGTCGCTACGGACGGACGAGGAGTACTCCGTGCTACCGGTGGCCGTCACTCCCGGCGCGCCGATCTCGTCGAAGAACATCGAAGCGGCGATCGCCTCCGCCGCCGAGGCGATGTGCAGCGAGTTGCCGGCTCTGCCGTCGACCGCGGCGGTGGACGTACTGCGCCGCATCCCTCCCCGCCTGCGCTCCGGTGCCGCGCTGCCGCCGCTCGGCGACGACGCGGCCGGCACGATCGTCACGACCGTTCTCAACCTGGAGAATTCGTACCTGGCGGTGCAGGGCCCACCCGGCACCGGCAAGACGTACACCGGGGCCCGGGTGGTGGCGGCGCTCGTGAACGAGCACGGCCGGCGCGTCGGCGTGGTCGCGCAGTCGCATTCGGTGGTCGAGAACATGCTGGCCGGGATCGTCGCCGCGGGAGTGTCGCCGGAACGGGTCGCCAAGGCGAAATGCCAGAGCCCCGATCCGACGTGGACCGCCTTCCCTGACGCGAAGTCCCTTGCGGCGCATATCGGTACATCCGCCACCGGCTATGTGGTGGGCGGAACGGCCTGGGACTTCACGAATCCGAACTACATCGAGCCCGGCAGCCTCGACCTGCTGGTGGTCGACGAGGCCGGTCAGTTCTGTCTCGCCAACACCATCGCCGTGGCCACGGCGGCGTCGAATCTGCTGCTGCTCGGCGATCCCCGCCAACTGCCGCAGGTCTCGCAGGGCACCCACCCCGAGCCGGTCGACGAGTCCGCCCTCGGATGGCTCGCCGAAGGGCACGGTGCGTTGCCCACCGATCGCGGCTACTTCCTTCCGGTGACCTGGCGGATGCACCCGGATCTGTGCGCGCGGGTGTCCGAGTTGTCCTACGAGGGACGACTGCAGTCGAAGTCCGAGATCACCACGCGCCGCGCGCTCGACGGCGTCCCGCCCGGCGTCCGGCTCGTGGAGGTCGCGCACGAGGGCAATGCGACCTGCTCGCCCGAGGAGAGCGCCGAGATCGTGCGCGCCATCGCAGCCGTGCTCGGCTCGGCGTGGACGGACGACGCCGGCTCCCCGCCGCGACCTCTCGGCGAGGAGGACGTCCTGGTGGTCGCACCGTACAACGCTCAGGTCACCCGCCTACGGCAGGATCTCGCCGCCGCGGGTCTGCACCGGGTCCAGGTGGGCACCGTCGACAAGTTCCAGGGCCGCCAGGCGGCGATGGTGTTCGTGTCGATGACGGCCTCCGCCGTCGAGGACGTGCCGCGGGGCATGTCGTTCCTGTTGTCCCGCAACCGGTCGAACGTGGCTCTCTCACGCGGCAAGTGGTCGGCGGTGATCGTCCGGTCCGGCGCCCTGACCGATCACCTCCCGTCGACACCGGACGGCCTGATCGAACTCGGGGCGTTCATGCGGCTGACCGGAGCCGACCCGACCGGGGCGTGACCGCACTCACATCGTCCGTTAGGATCGACGACGATCCTGTTACCTCCGGTAGCAGATACACGGGACCCGGTCCCCCGGAGAAGACCCGGTCCCCCGAGCACAGGAGTACACGTGTCGAAGACCCTCGAGGCCACGATCGAGATCACCGCCTCCCCCGAGCAGGTGTGGCGCGTGGTGTCCGATCTGAAGCGGATGGGCGAGTGGAGCCCGCAGTGCCGTCGGATGATCGTGCGCGGTGGGCCGGTGTCGGCCGGCACCACCACGATCAACATCAACAAGAAGGGGCTGCTGGTGTGGCCCACGACGTCGAAGGTGATCGACTTCGAACCCGGCCGTCGCCTGAGCTTCCGGATCAACGAGAACCGCTCCATCTGGTCGTTCACCCTCGAACCCACCGCCACCGGCACGCGGGTCACCCAGCGGCGCGAGGCGCCCACCGGGACCAGCAAGGTCTCGCAGACCCTGGTCAAGTATGTTCTCGGCGGCACCGAGGCGTTCGACGACGAACTGACGATGGGGATGAACGCGACTCTCGCCCGTCTCAAGAACGAGATCGAGGCGGCCGCGCGGGTCTGACCTTCCCTCCTCGGCTCACGTACGCTGGAGTGCCTGTGGACCGACAGGACCCGCCCGCGAGACGGGCGGGTCCCCTGCGGTCCCGGACCACCGATCGCCAGCGATAAGAGGAGCCCGTGGCACGTAAGCCGACGCCCGCCGGAACACCCCCCACCAGCGGGGTAGCCCACATGGTCGACCTGGTCAGGCATGTCGTACCGCCCATGCATCCGGGCGGTATCCCCTTCGTCGCAGCTCCGCTGGCCGTGGCGACCCTCGGCCGCCGCAAGCCCTGGCTGCGCCGCGCCGGTCTCGCATCGGCACTGGCGTGCGCCACCTTCTTCCGGCACCCGCACCGCGTGCCGCCGAACCGCGCCGGAGTGGTCGTCGCTCCCGCCGACGGTGAGATCGCTCTCGTCGACCATGCCGTGCCGCCCGCCGAACTCGGGCTCGGCAGCGAGGAGCGCCCCCGGGTCAGCATCTTCCTGTCCGTCCTCGACGTGCACGTGCAACGCAGCCCCGTCGGCGGCACCGTCCGCTCGGTGGTCCACACCCCGGGCAAGTTCCTCTCCGCCGATCTCGCCGACGCGAGCGAGGTCAACGAGCGCACCAGCATGCTGATCGAGACGCGCGACGGCGCCGAGGTCGCCGTCGTCCAGATCGCCGGGCTGCTGGCACGGCGCATCGTCAACGACGCGCAGATCGGCGACACCCTGCCGATCGGCGACACCTACGGCCTGATCCGCTTCGGATCCCGGGTCGACACCTACCTGCCGGTCGGGAGCACCCTGCTGGTCGAACGCGGTCAGCGCACCATCGGCGCCGAGACCGTCCTCGCTCAGCTGCCCACGGTGTCGTGAGTCCGCACACGCAGGGTTCGCGTGCGGTCGCGACCGGGCGGTCCCGCAATCGGCCCAACGTCGTCCGCCTGCTGCCGAGCGTCATCACGGTCCTGGCGTTCTCCGCCGGACTGTCGGCGGTGAAGTTCGCGCTCGACGGACAACTCGGCACCGCGCTCGGCATGATCGGCGCCGCGGCCGTCCTCGACTCGCTCGACGGTCGCATCGCCCGCATGCTCGACGCGACCAGCAAGATCGGCGCCGAACTCGACTCGCTGTCGGACGCCGTCGCGTTCGGTGTCGCCCCGGCGCTCGTGCTCTACGTGACGTTGCTCGACGGCAGCCCCTTCGGCTGGATCGTCGCCCTGCTCTACGCAGTGAGCCTCGTGCTGCGACTCGCGCGCTTCAACACCCTGCTCGAGGACGACAGCGTCCCCGCCTACGCACGCGAGTACTTCGTCGGCGTGCCCGCACCGGCGGCCGCCCTCATCGCGCTCGCACCCGTCGCCGCCCACATCCAGTGGGGCGACGGCTGGTGGACCGCCTACGGGCTGGTCGCGGTGTGGATCCTCGGGACGGCCGGGCTCGCGATCAGCCGCATCCCGACCTTCGCGATGAAGTCGGCGTCCGTGCCCGCGCGACTCGCCGTGGTGCTGCTCGTGCTGGTCGCGATGGCGGCGGCCGCGCTGGTCACCTATCCGTTCATCCTCATGCTCGTGCTGGTCGCGGTCTACCTCGCGCACATCCCCTTCGCGGTGCGATCGCGGCGCTGGGTCGCGGCCCGGCCCGAGACCTGGGACATCAAGCCCTCGGAGCGACGCGCACTGCGTGCCCGCAACCGCGCGCAGCGTCCGCGTCGTGTCGCCGCCCGGCGTGTCGCCACGTCGGCGAGATCTCAGGCGCGACTCGGGCTGCGCCGTCCGCGAGGACGATGACATGCACGACCCGCGAGGACGCTAGTCACGTTCTAGGCTCGGCGGGGTGACGACCCCACAACTCTCACTCACCGTCCGGCTCAACACCTCCGCCGCCGACTCGCGGCGCGGTGTCGTGCGTCTGCACCCCGAGGCGCTGGCCGCGCTGGGCCTGCGGGAATGGGACGCGATCGCGCTGGTGGGAGCGCGTCGCACGGCGGTCGTGGCGGGTCTCGCCCCGGCCGGCACCCCGACTGGCACGATCTTGCTCGATGACGTGGTGCTGTCGAACACAGGCCTGAAGGAGGACGCGACGGTCGTCGTCGCGCCCGTGACGGTCTACGGCGCGCGCACGGTGACGGTCACCGGGTCCACCCTCGCGCGGCAGTCGATCCCGGAGACCACCCTGCGTCAGGCGCTGCTCGGGAAGGTCCTCACCGTCGGCGACGCGGTGTCGCTGCTCCCCCGCGATCTCGGACCGGGCACGAGCAACGCCGAGACGACGCGGGCACTGTCGCGGACGTTCGCGATCGCGTGGACCACCGAACTGCTCACCGTCTCCTCGGTCGATCCGGCCGGACCGGTGAGCGTGCAGCCGAACACCGCCGTCGTGTGGGGCGGTGGCCCGGGTGCCCTGCCGTCCTCCGTGCCGTCCGCTTCCGGATTCGTCTCGTCGGGGTTCGTCGCCTCCTCCCCCGCGACCGACCGTCCCGAATCGGCCCCCGCCACGCCTCCGCCACCGCCGGTCGAGGATCTCGTGGGTGTGCAGGCCCAGGTCGCGAAGCTCTCCGAGTGGCTCACCCTCTCGCTCGACGAACCCGAACTGCTGCGCACCCTCGGCGCGTCGCCGCATCTCGGGGTGCTCGTCACCGGTCCCGCCGGGGTCGGTAAGGCGACCTTCGTGCGCTCGGTGGTCGCCGACCGGCGTCTGGTCGAGGTCGACGGGCCGGGTGTGGGTGCACTCGCCGCCGACGAGCGGCTGCGCCGGATCTCCGCGGCGGCCGAAGCGGTGCGCGGTGGGGGCGTCCTGCTGCTCACCGACGTCGATGCCGTGCTCCCCGCCGACACCGAACCCGTCGCGACGTTGATCCTCGACGAGCTGCGGCGGGTGGTCGACACCGAGGGCGCGGTGCTGATCGCGACCACCGCGCATCCCGACGACGTCGACTCCCGGCTGCGTGCCCCGGAGATCTGCGACCGCGAACTGTCCCTGCCGCTGCCCGACGGCGCGACCCGCCGCGCCCTGCTCGACGTGCTGCTGCGCTCGGTGCCGTCCACCGGTCTCGACCTCGCCGCCGTCGCGGGTCGCACCCCCGGTTTCGTCGTCGCCGACCTCGCGGCGCTGTGTCGCGAGGCGGCACTGCGCGCGGCGTCGCGGGCGAACCGCGACGACGACGAACCCTCGCTCGTCCAGGACGACCTGCTCGGCGCGCTCGAGGTGATCCGTCCGCTGTCGCGATCGGGTTCCGAGGAGCTGGCGATCGGCAGCGTGAGCCTCGACGACGTCGGCGACATGGTCGAGACGAAGCAGGCCCTGACCGAAGCCGTCCTGTGGCCGCTGCAGCATCCCGATTCGTTCGAGCGTCTCGGTGTCGATCCGCCGCGCGGTGTGCTGCTGTACGGCCCGCCCGGTTGCGGCAAGACCTATCTCGTCCGCGCTCTCGCCGGCACGGGACGTCTGAGCGTCCACGCCGTCAAGGGCGCCGAACTGATGGACAAGTGGGTCGGTGCGTCGGAGAAGGCGGTGCGCGAGTTGTTCGAGCGTGCCCGCAATTCGGCACCGGCGTTGGTGTTCCTCGACGAGATCGATGCTCTCGCACCGCGCCGCGGGCAGAGCTCCGATTCCGGGGTGTCCGACCGGGTCGTCGCGTCGCTGCTCACCGAACTCGACGGTGTCGAGCCGCTGCGCGACGTCGTGGTGGTGGGAGCGACCAACCGGCCCGACCTCATCGACCCGGCTCTGCTGCGTCCCGGCCGGCTCGAACGTCTCGTGTTCGTGCCGCCGCCGGACGCCGAGGCCCGGGCCGCGATCCTGAAGACCGCGGGCCGATCGGTACCGCTCGACGACGACGTCGACCTCGACGACCTGGCCGCCGGACTCGACGGCTACTCGGCCGCGGACTGCTCGGCTCTGCTGCGCGAGGCCGCGCTCGCGGCGATGCGGCGCAACGTCGACGCCGCCGTGGTCACCGCCGAGGACGTCGCGGTGGCCCGGGAGAAGGTGCGCCCCTCGCTCGATCCCGTGCAGGTCGCTCATCTGCAGGCCTACGCGGAGGGCCGTTGAGATGGCCGTGACCACCGCGGTCCGCGTCGCCGGACCGGCAGCCGTCCTCGCGGCCTTCCTCGCCGCCGGGGTCGCGATCCTCGTCCCGGCCGCGGGCGAATCGGTCCTCCCTGAGGGTGCGCGCAGCGAATGGGCACCCGTGGTCACCGCCGCGCTCGCCGTTCTCTCGGCGGCCGGGCTGCAGCGGACCGGCTCCCGACGTACCGCCTGGATGCTGGCCGCCGCCTCGATCGTGGTCCTCGGGTCGATCCGCTATCTCGTTCCCGCCGGCATCTCGGCCGACAGCCTGACGGTCGTCGGATGGGTGATCGCCGCGATCACCGGTGTGCTGCTCGGGGCGGCGACCGCGGGCTCGTGGGGTTCGGCGACCGGTCAGTGGGCCCTGATCGCCGGTGGGTGGGCGGCCTTCCTCACCGCCGCGGCCGTCGGTTCCGAGGTCCCCGTGGAGGCCATGCGCTGGACGGTTCCCCAGTGGGCGCTGGCCTTCGCACTCGTGGCAACGGTCGCCGCCGCGCTGACGGTGCCTGCCGGGATGCGCGTGCAGCGGGCCGATCCGCGGTTGCTCGCGATCATGGTGACCGCCGCGGTGGTGCTCTCGGTGGGCTACCGACTGCTGGGTGAATTCGTGGGTTCCCGCGCGAGCGACACGGGTGTGCTCCTGTGGCTGGTCGCCGGTGGGGCGCTCGCGGTGGCGGTCGTCGGTGCCGAGATCGTCGCGCGCCTCGTCCCGCCCGGAGACGACCGGTTCGTCCTCGCGGTCACCGGGGCCGTGGCCGCGGCGTACCCCGTCCTCGTCGAGTTGTGGTCGGGTATGCAGTCGGCGACCGTGCCGTGGTGGGTGCTGCTCGTCGCGGTGGCCGCCGTGGTCGCCGGGGTGCGGCTCTCCCCCTCCATGCCGTACGCGCTTCCCGGGCTGATTCTCGCCGCGTCGATCTCGGCGGCGACGGTGTGGTGGCCGGCGGAGATCGGCGAGGGAATCCCTCTTGCGGTGCGGGTGGCGCTCGTCGCGCTGGGCACCGGTCTCGCACTCGGGGCATCGTTGCCGGGCTCGGCGTCCGTCGCGGCTCTCGGCCTGGCGCTGCCGGTGCCGGCGACGGCCGTCGTCGGGGCGGTGTGGATGCTTCCGGCGGATGCGCAGTGGTCGGCGCTCGCACTGTTTACCGCGGCCGTGATCTGTGCGTGGCAGGTGCGCTAGCGCTCTCACCTCCCCGATTCGCAAGCGTGCGAAGACAACCGTTAGGATGTGCACAATCCGTTTTGCCCGATGACGGCGAGCGGCGTGCATGTCGGGGCGATCCCCGTTTCGGCGGTGTGCCGTCCGCTGTGACGACAGCGAGTCCCACAGACCGCAGTCAGTTTCACCCCGCCGACAGGCCCGACCCCGACGGAGTGCCTTTTGATCGCCATACTCGTTGCCCATGCGGTCGCTGCCCTTCTGGCGCCGCTTCTGGTCCGAGTCATGGGGAGAAATGCATTCCTGCCGCTCGCGGTGGTGCCCCTCGCGAGTCTCGGCTGGGTCGTCACCAACTGGGGAACCGATCAGAAACTGCAGATCGCGTGGGCCTCGACGCTGTCGATGAATTTCGATCTGCGCTTCGACACGCTCGCGGCGATCATGTGCGTGCTCGTTTTGGGCATCGGCTCGTTGATCCTGCTCTACTGCTCGCGCTATTTCGAGGACGACGAGCCCCGCCTGGGCTTGTTCGCCGCCGAGATGGTCGCCTTCGCCGGCGCCATGTTCGGTCTGGTGGTCAGCGACAACATGTTGCTGCTCTACACCTTCTGGGAACTGACGACCGTCCTGTCGTTCCTGCTCGTCGGGCATTACGCCGAACGCGCTTCGAGTCGCCGTGCCGCCACCCAGGCCCTGCTCGTCACCACGGCCGGTGGTCTGGCGATGCTGGTCGGCATCATCATCCTCGGCGAGATGGTCGGCAGCTACAACCTGTCCGACGTCGTCGCGGCGGCACCTCACGGATGGCTCGCCGGCGTCGCCGTGGTGCTCGTGCTCGTCGGCGCACTGTCGAAGTCCGCCGTGGTCCCGCTGCACTTCTGGCTGCCCGGCGCGATGGCCGCCCCCACCCCGGTGTCCGGATATCTTCACGCCGCGGCGATGGTCAAAGCCGGCATCTACCTCGTGGCCCGGCTCGCACCCGGCTTCGCTGACAGCGCCGCGTGGCGGCCGATCGTCATCGGTCTCGGTCTCGCGTCGATGATCCTCGCCGGCTGGCGAGCGTTCCGCGCCTTCGACCTCAAGCTCATCCTGGCCTTCGGCACCGTCAGCCAGCTCGGCTTTCTCACTGCGCTGGTGGGTACGGGTAGCCGGGAAGCGGCCCTGGCGGGCCTGGCGATGGTGATCGCCCACGCCCTGTTCAAGGCATGCCTGTTCATGGTGGTCGGCATCATCGACCACTCCACCGGCACCCGCGACATCCGCAAACTCGCGCATCTCGGCTCTGCCGCCCCCTACTTGATGGTGATCGCGATACTTGCGGCGGCGAGCATGGCCGGTCTGCCGCCGTTCATCGGTTTCGTCGCGAAGGAAGCCGCGCTCGAGTCGTCGCTGGTGGCCGAGGTGCTCCCCGAATGGGCGCGGATCGCCATGACTGCGGGCATCGTGGTGGGCTCGATCCTCACCCTCGCCTACAGCATCCGGTTCATCTGGGGCGCCTTCGGTCGTAAGCAGCTCAAACGTCCGAGCCCCGCGGTGCAGAACCTGCACGCGCCCGGCCCGCTGCTGCTCACCGCCCCGAGCGTCCTCGCGTTCGCCGGTCTCGCCGCGGGCTTCGCGAGCTCGTGGATCGACCATCTGATCACCCCCTACGCCGACGAGCTGCCCACCGAACTCGACAAGCCCTACCACCTGGCGTTGTGGCACGGATTCTCCTTGCCGCTGGGTCTGACCGGCGTGGTGATCGTGGGCGGCACGGTCCTGTTCCTCGCGCACCGCACCATCGCGCGTCTGCGCTTCGAGCACCCGCCGCTCGGAAATGCCGACCGGATGTACGACGCGACCCTCCAGGGCATGGACACCCTGTCCCTGCGCCTGACCGCCTTCCTGCAGCGCGGTTCGCTCCCCCTGACCCAGGCGACCATCCTCATCACCCTGGTGGCGCTCCCGACGGTGCTGATGTTCTTCTTCGGGCTGAGCACGATGCCGTCGACGCGCGCGTGGGACTCGATCTGGCAGCTCGGGGTGGGGTTGATCATGATGGCCGCCGCGATCACCGCGACGGCCCTGCGCAACCGTCTCGGCGCAGTGTTGGTCGTGGGCGTGACCGGTTACGGGCTCGGGGTGCTGTTCGCCCTCCAGGGAGCTCCCGACCTCGCGCTCACCCAGTTCCTCGTCGAGACCGTCACCCTCGTGATGTTCGTGCTGGTCCTGCGCAAGCTGCCCGCCGAGACCGACCCGGCCGCGGTGATGGGCAGCAAGTTCGCCCGCGCGATGCTCGGCATCGCCGTGGGCGCGGTGGTCGCCGGGATCGGCGCCTACGCCGTCGCGGCACGCACTACCGATCCGATCTCGCTGCTGCTGCCCGACGCCGCCTACTACGGCGGTGACGGCAAGAACATCGTCAACGTCCTGCTCGTCGACATCCGCGCCTGGGACACGCTGGGCGAGATCTCGGTGCTGCTGGTCGCCGCGACCGGCGTGGCCAGCCTGGTCTTCCGCACCCGCCGCTTCGGCACCGCCCCGCGTGTGGCGGACGCACCCGCGGCGCAGCTCGACGCGGTCTCCGCCAGCAACGAGACGACCTGGCTGCTCGGCGGCGATCTCATCGATCCGCGCTACCGATCGCTGGTCCTCGAGGTCACCACGCGACTGGTCTTCCCCACCATGATGATCCTGTCGGTGTACTTCTTCTTCTCCGGGCACAACGCGCCCGGTGGCGGTTTCGCGGGCGGTCTCGTCGCCGGTCTCGCGCTGGTGTTGAGGTACCTGGCCGGCGGACGCTACGAGCTCGGAGAGGCGGTTCCCATCGACGCCGGCAAGATCCTCGGCATCGGACTCACCTTCGCCGCGGGCACCGCACTGGTGTCGATGTTCCTCGGCGCCCCGGCGCTGTCGTCGGCGACCCTCGAGCTCACGCTGCCTCTGCTCGGCGACATCAAGCTCGTGACCGCACTGTTCTTCGACCTCGGTGTGTACCTCATCGTCGTCGGACTGGTCCTGGACGTGCTGCGCAGCCTCGGTGCTCGCCTCGACGCCGAGACCGTGGGTGAGCGCCGATGACCGCGAACATCACGCTCCTCGCCGTCGTCGGTGTGCTCGTCGCGGCCGGTGTGTACCTGCTGCTCGAACGCAGCATCATCAAGATGCTGCTGGGCCTGCTGCTGGCCGGCAACGGAATCAACCTGCTGCTGCTCACCCTCGGCGGCCCCGCAGGTCATGCACCCATCGTCGGTGTGGAGAGCGACGTCGAGCCGGACATGGCCGATCCCCTCGCGCAGGCGATGATCCTCACCGCGATCGTCATCACGATGGGTGTGGCGGCGTTCGTGCTGGCACTGACCTACCGCTCCTACACCTACCGCGCACGGGACGAGATCGAGAACGACCCCGAGGACACCCTCGTGTCGCAGCGGCGCAGTCTCGCCGATCTACCGTCGCGAGACCGCTCCGACGACCCGCTCACCGGTATCCCCAGCAAGAGCGGCGACGCCTTCGACGCCGCGGGCAACCCGATCCCGCTCGATCAGCTCAAGAACATCGAGGACATCGAGGCGTACGAGGATCTGCACGACGGCGACTTCGACGACCCCACCGACTCGGCCTACACGCAGAACCAGGGGGGGACGGACGAGTCCGGCTCTGCCGAAGATTCGGGCGGGGCCGGCTCTATCGAGGATGTCGAGGACGTCCGCGCGGACGATCCCGACCCCGAGGCCCCCGACCCTGCCGAGGACGAGCGGACCGGAGACGACGAGAAGAACGGGAAGGAGGATCGCCGATGAACCCGAGCGTCGCGAACCTCGTTCCCCTCCCCGTCCTCATCCCCTTGCTCGCCGCAGCCGCAACCCTGATCGTCGGCCGCCGTCCGCGCGTCCAACGGTGGATCACCGTCTTCGCGCTGGTCGCCTCGCTCGTCGTGTGCGTGGCGCTGCTGTACTACGCCGACGCCGACGGCATCGCGGTACTGCAGATCGGTGGGTGGGAGGCGCCGATCGGCATCTCGCTGGTCGTCGACCGATTGTCGGCGTTGATGCTGGTCGTCTCGGCGATCGTGCTGCTGTCGGTGATGCTGTACGCAGTCGGCCAGGGTATCCACGACGGCAACGATCAGCAGCCCGTCTCGATCTTCCTGCCGACCTATCTCGCGCTCACCGCGGGTGTCAACATCGCCTTCCTCGCGGGCGACCTGTTCAACCTCTTCGTCGGCTTCGAGGTGCTCCTCGCCGCCTCGTTCGTCCTGCTGACCCTGGGTGCGAGCGCCGACCGCGTCCGCGCGGGCGTCTCGTACGTCATGGTCTCGATGGTGTCCTCGCTGGTCTTCCTCGTGGGCATCGCCTTCGCCTACGCAGCCACGGGCACTTTGAACCTCGCCCAGATGGCACTGCGGATGGACGAGATCTCACCCGGCACCCGGGCCGCGATCTTCGGTGTATTGCTCGTGGCTTTCGGTATCAAGGCCGCGGTCTTCCCGCTGTCGTCGTGGCTGCCCGACTCCTACCCCACCGCGCCCGCACCGGTCACGGCCGTCTTCGCCGGCCTGCTGACCAAGGTCGGTGTGTACGCGATCATCCGGGCGCACACCCTGCTGTTCCCGGGCGGCGAACTCGACGACGTCCTGCTCGTCGCGGGTCTGCTCACGATGATCGTCGGCATCCTCGGCGCGATCGCGCAGAACGACATCAAGCGTCTGCTGTCGTTCACGCTCGTCAGCCATATCGGCTACATGATTTTCGGTGTCGCTCTGTCGACGCAGACCGGTCTCGCGGGCGCCGTCTACTACGTCGGCCACCACATCCTCGTGCAGACCACCCTGTTCCTCGTGGTGGGTCTCATCGAACGCCAGGCCGGGTCGGCGTCGCTGCGACGCCTCGGCAGCCTCGCGCTCATGTCTCCGCTGCTGGCGGTCCTGTTCCTCATCCCGGCGCTCAACCTGGGCGGTATCCCGCCGTTCTCCGGGTTCATCGGCAAGGTCGCCCTGCTGCAGGCCGGCGCGGAGGACGGTTCGGTCCTGGCCTGGGTCCTCGTCGGCGGTGGTGTCGTGACCAGCCTCCTGACGCTGTACGTCGTCGCGCGTATCTGGACGAAGGCGTTCTGGCGGGCACGCGCCGACGCGCCCGAGGGCGATCTCGCGGACATCGGCCCCTCGGCGCTGATCGACGAATCCGCCACCGACATCTCCTTCGAGGAACGCCCGGACGTCGGCCGGATGCCGGCCGCGATGCTCGTCCCCACGGTCTGGCTCGTCGCGATCGGTGTGTCGTTGACGGTCTTCGCCGGTCCCCTGCTCGACATCAGCAACCGTGCCGCGGAGAACCTGCGCGACCGCACGGTGTACATCGAGGCCGTGCTGGGGGGTGAGCAGGAATGATGAAACGCGCCAACGTCCTGCGCATGTTCGTCGTGGGATGGACGACGCTGGTCTGGGTCCTGCTGTGGGGCACCTTCAGCATCGCCAACATCCTCGGCGGTGTGGTCGTCTCGCTCGTCGTCATGTTCGTGCTGCCGCTGCCGCGTGTACCCGTCGAGGGTCGCGTGCACGTCTGGTCCGCGATGCGGCTCGGCGTGGTGATCTTCGGCGAGACCATCCGCTCGACGATCAACGTGGCATGGCTCGCGATCCGGCCGTCCCCGCCGCCGGTCACCGGCGTGCTGCGCTGCCGGCTCACCATCAAGTCCGACCTGGTGCTGACACTGTGGACGGACATCATGAACAACATCCCGGGCACCATGGTGCTCGAGATCGACCAGGTGCGGCGGATCATGTACGTGCACGTCCTCGACGTGGGTACCGACAAGGCCGTGGCCGACTTCTACCGTTCCGCCCGCCTCATCGAACGTCTTCTCATCCGGACGTTCGAACGCGAGTCGGAATGGCAGGCCAGCCCCTGGCGCAGCGGAACGGAGGAACTGACGTGACCGTGACACTGGCGATCGCGGGGGCACTGCTGTTCGTCTCCGCAATCCTGATCACCTACCGCGTGATCGCGGGCCCCAACTCCCTCGACCGGCTCGTCGGCGTCGACGCCCTGCTCGCGCTCGGCATCTGCGGCATCGCGATCTGGGCGGTGTACACACGCGACACGTCGGTGCTGCCCGCCACCGTGGCCCTCGCCCTGGTCGGCTTCATCGGGTCGGTGTCCGTGGCTCGATTCCGGGTGCGTGACGAAGGATGACGACGATCATCGACACCTTCGCCCACCTCCTGATCCTCATCGGGGCGGTCATCTCGTTGACCGCTGCGATCGGCGTGGTGCGTTTCCGCGACACCCTGTCGCGCATGCATCCGGCCACCAAGCCGCAGGTGGTGGGTCTGTTGTTCGTGCTGGGTGGCGCGATGATCATCCTGCGCAGTTCCGTCGACATCTGGATGATGGCGCTGGCGGGCATGTTCATGGTCCTCACGGCACCGGTGATCGCGCACCGCGTCGGTCGCGTCGCCTACCGGGAGCAGCTCGGTCGCGACGGCCTGCTCGACGAGGACGCTCCCGGCGGTGCGTGACAGGTGACGAGGAGCTGACGGCCGGGACGTCCTCGGACGATCACTCCTTCAGTTCCTGCACGAGCGAGTCCACCACCGCGACGAGATCGCCGTCCGTCCGTTCCGCGAGCCGGCGCTGACGCTGATAGGACGCTCCCCGCACCGGGATGTCCGCAACTCGCGCGAGTTCGTCGGCGCATCCGAGCCGTACCGCGGTGGGCATGATCTGCTCGAGCAGATCGTTCAGGTCGTCGGTGACGAGCCGTTCGGTACACACCGGGTCGAGGATGACCTCGGCATCGAGTCCGTACCGCGCCGCACGCCACTTGTTCTCCTTGACGTGCCACGGTTGCAGCACAGGAAGTTCCTCACCGCGCTCGAGAAGTTCGTCGAAGTAGACGACGAGTGAATGCACGAACGCGACGAGGGCGGCCAGTTCGGCGCGGTTGGTGATGCCGTCGAAGACCCGGACTTCGAGGGTGCCCCATTTCGGCGCGGGCCTGATGTCCCAGTGCATGCCTCCGGGGTGGCTGATGACGCCGGACTCGAGCTGGTCGGCGATGAATTTCGCGTACTGCGGCCAGTCGGCGAAGTGGTAGGGCAGGCCGGCGGTCGGCAGCTGCTGGAACATCAGCGCGCGGTTGCTCGCGTAGCCGGTGTCGTAGCCCGCCCAGATCGGCGACGAGGCCGACAACGCGAGCATGTGGGGATATTTCACGAGCATGGCGTTGAGGATCGGGATGATCTTCTCCGCGGAGGAGACTCCCACGTGGACGTGCACTCCCCAGATGAGCATCTGCCGTCCCCACCAGCGGGTGCGGTTGATCATCTCCTCGTAGTCCGGGGAGGGTGTGACGGTCTGGTCGGTCCACTGCGCGAACGGATGGGTGCCGGCACACATCAGGTCCACTCCGAGCGGATCGGCGGCGCGGCGAAGCAACGACAGCGACTCGGACAGATCGTCGACGGCCTCGGCGACGGTGTCGTGTACACCGGTGACGAGTTCGACGGTGTTGCGCAGGAACTCTTTGGTCAGCCGCGGGGTCTCCCCGGCGATCTCCTCCACCCTGTCGAAGACGACCGCCGCGCTGTTCGAGAGATCGCGGGTGGTCTTGTCCACCAGAGCGATCTCCCATTCCACGCCGATCGTGGGACGAGGTGATCCCGGAAACGCGACTGCCACGTCTCGATCCAACCACAGGGCCCCGCCGACGGATGTCCGTCGCGGGGCCCCGTGTCAGGAATTACCCGGGTACCGAGCTTCAGGGGATTCGAACCCTGCTCACCCGATGACGCCGCAGGCGAGGCGTGCGCCGAGGTTGTCCTGGTGCACGACCACAGAGGCGCCGTCCTCACCTTCGAGGTCCTCGAGGCCGAAGGCCGAGGTGGTGACGGTGGCGGTGGCGGTGCCGTCCTCGTGGACGACGAGCGAGACCAGGTCGCCGCTCTCCGGGACGGAGGTGTTGCCACCGGCCTGCAGGTGGGCACCGGCCGACAGGAAGGCGCCGGGCTCGCCGCCGTTCGGCGCGGTGGACTGGGGCTCGCAACGGCCGAACTCGTGGATGTGGACACCGTGGTAGCCGGGCTCGAGACCCTCGACCTCGATGGTCACCTCGACGTCGCCGCCGTTCTCGGCGAACGACACGGTGCCGGCCGACTCGCCGTCGACCGTGGTGAGCTCCGCGGTGAGCGCAGCAGCGGAGGCGGAGCCACCGGCGTGCGACTCGCTCCCACCCTCGGTGCCGTGGTCGTCGCCGTGGGCCTCGGAAGCGGGCGCGGCGGATCCCGTCCACACCGGCGGAGTCGTCCCCGGCTCGGTGCTCGCCTCCTCGCTGTTCGAGCACGCAGTCAGGCCCACCGCGGCGATCGCGACGATCGGGGCCAGAGCACGCCAGGACATGCGACGGGTGGAACTGGAGACCATCAAACCGCTCCTTCGAAGTGCCGAAAAGTCACCCGATCATAACCGGGCGTCTCCGGCGACCACCCGGTGGCGGACCGACACGGTTCCGGCGCTAACGCGAAGTGACGATGACGATCACTCCGGGGGCGGCGTCGCGGATGCCCTCGAAGCGCGGTTGCGCGGTGACACCGAGCGACTCGGCGACGGCTGTCGCGGTCTGCTGCTCTCCGGGAGACGACCCGTAGAACACCGAGGTCTGCTGGAGCAAGCCCTCGCTGTAGTTGCCCGTTTCACTGATGGTGTACCCCTCGTCCTCGAGGTAGGCCGCGGTCTGCGCGGCGAGGCCCGCGACCTCCGAGTTGTTGAACACGCGCACCGGTGCCGTCGCGGAGGCCGAGGTGTCGGACGCGAACGCGGTTCCGCTCCCCACGGGCATGGAAGGAGCCGAAGACACGGCCGTGGTGGTGGTCGCACCGTCCCCGGCGGCGGACGTGCCCCCGTTCGCGGCAGCGGGCGCGGGCGCGGTGGGCACCGCGGCCGAGCGCGTGGACGGTGCGGCCGGCGCAGCAGCGGTCGTCGTCGTGGGTGCCGCCGCGGGAGCGGGTTCGTCGTCGGAATCACCGAGCGAGGCGAAACCGAGACCGGCGAACAGGATGCCCAAGGAGATCAGGACCATCGCGAACGCACGCAGAGGCGGTCCCGAGGGTGCGGGCGCGCGGCTGGGGATCTCGGGGGTTCTGCTCACGACCTCGACCATAGTTGCCCGAGCACACGCAGCGCTGCCGACCGGCCGCGCGTGTCGATATCGCATTATCCGGCCCGACGGCCGCCCGTCTAACGGGTGTCGAAACCGAGCCGGCGGGCCGCGCGGGCCTTCTGACGGCTCGCACGCAACCGCCGCAGCCGCTTGACCAGCATCGGATCGGCGGCGAGCGCCTCGGGACGATCCACCAGAGCATTGAGCACCTGGTAGTAGCGAGTGGCGGAGAGACCGAAGAGTTCCTTGATGGCGTCCTCCTTGGCACCGGCGTACTTCCACCACTGCCGTTCGAACGCCAGGATGTCGAGATCGCGACGGCTCAGGCCGTTCGCCTCGTCGCCGGTGGGTTCCTGCGCGGATGCGCCGTCGCCCTGCTGGGACACGAGATCGGACCGGTCGTTGCCGTGCGCTGCTGCGCCGTCCATTTCCCTCCTCGACTGACTGGATCACACCGTGACGAAGAGTCCTTGCGTCTCGGCGGAAGTCATTCAATCACGGGGTGGGGACACATACCGGTTCGAGAACGCCGCGAGTCGATCCCATTATCCTGTGTCACCATGGCCATTCTTCCCATCGTCATCGTCGGCGACCCCGTCCTGCACAACCCGACCCGGCCGGTGACCGAGTCACCCGCCGAACTCGCTCAGCTGATCGCCGACATGTTCGAGACGATGGACGCGGCCAACGGCGTCGGCCTCGCCGCCAACCAGGTCGGTGTGGACAAGCGACTGTTCGTCTACGACTGCCCCGACCGCGACGAGTCCGGCAAGGTCGCGCGCCGGCGTGGCGTCGTCGTCAACCCGATCCTCGAGACCTCGGAGATCCCCGAGACGATGCCCGACCCCGAGGACGATCTCGAGGGCTGCCTGTCCGTGCCGGGCGAGAACTTCCCCACCGGTCGCGCCGACTGGGCGAAGGTCACCGGTACCGACGAGAACGGTGAGCCCGTCGAGATCGAGGGCCACGGATTCTTCGCTCGCATGCTGCAGCACGAGGTCGGGCACCTCGACGGCTTCCTGTACGTCGACGTTCTGATCGGGCGCAACGCCCGCGCCGCGAAGAAGACCATCAAGCGCGCCGGATGGGGCGTCCCGGGCCTGACCTGGCTCCCGGGTTCGGTGGAGGACCCGTTCGGCCACGAGGAGGACGACTGACGAGGCGACCGGCGAACCGTCGATGACGACCGACCGTCCGGCCCCGTCCGTACCCCTCGGTACCCGGGTGGTGCTGCGGTACCGCCTGCCCGCCGGCTACAGCCACCCGATGACCGATGTCATCGGTGAACTCGTCTCCGTCGAACCGGTGGTCGCGGTGCGCACCGCCGACGGTCGTGTCGTCCAGGTGTCCCCCACCTCGGTCGTCGCGCTCAAGCCGATCGCGGCGCGGCCGATCCGCGTCTCGGAGATCCGCGCGCTCGAGCACGCCGCCGCCGCGGGGTGGCCCGGTCTCGAATCGGCCTGGGTGGACGGCTGGCTCGTGCGCGCCGGACACGGTTTCACCCGGCGCGCCAATTCGGCAACGCCGCTGGGTGAACGCGGCTCCGTGGCGGACCCCGCCGATCCGGCGGTGCGCGCCCGGCTCCGTGAATGGTTCGCGGCACGCGGATTGCCGCTGCGGCTGCTGGTGCCCGATCGACTCGCCCGCATCCCCGAGGGGTGGCCGACCTCGGAGCCGGTGCTCGTGATGGGCGCCGACCTCGCGAACATCCCCTTGCCGCCGGAGCCCACCCCGATCACGATCACCGAGCGGCCGGACGCCGACTGGATGTCGCTCCACCGCGCCGACGCCGACCCGCTGCTCGCGCAGGACGTGCTCGGCTCGGTGGCCGCGGGGATCCTCGGGTTCGGCCGCATCGGTGCACCCGGGCAGCCGCCCCTGGCGATCTGCCGCGCGGCGATCACCGATGCGCCGGACGGACGCCGCTGGGTGGGTCTGTCGACCGTCGAGGTCGCTCCCGAACACCGGCGTCGCGGACTCGGCACACTCGTGTGCGGTGCCCTGCTGCGCTGGGCACGCGAGCACGGCACGACCCACGCATATCTGCAGGTCGAGGAGTCGAACACCGCGGCGCGCGCCCTGTATCGCGAACTCGGCTTCGTCGACCACCACCGCTACCGATACGCCTCCGAACCCGTCGGATAGGTCGCCTACAGTGGGCGTGTGCGCCTTGCTACCTGGAATGTGAACTCCGTCCGTGCCCGTACCGACCGCATCCTCGACTGGTTGCAGCGAACCGACACGGATGTGCTCGCGATGCAGGAAACCAAGTGCAAGGACGAGCAGTTCCCGTACGAACGCTTCGAGGAACTCGGCTACCGCGTCGCGCACGTCGGACTGAGCCAGTGGAACGGTGTGGCCATCGCGTCGCGCGTGGGCCTCGACGACGTGCAGATCGGCTTCGAGGACCAGCCCGGTTTCTCCAAGGACCCGGAGGTCGATCCGGCGCTCGAGGCGCGGGCGATCGGGGCGACGTGCGCGGGTGTGCGCGTGTGGAGCCTGTACGTCCCCAACGGCCGCGACCTCAACGACCCGCATTACACCTACAAGCTCGACTGGCTCGCCAAGCTGCGCGCCGACGCGCACGCCTGGGCCACCGCAGCGCCCGGGCAGCCCATCGCGCTGGTCGGCGACTGGAACGTCGCCCCCACCGACGACGACGTGTGGGATCCGGCCTTCTTCGAGGGCAAGACGCACACTTCGCAGCCCGAGCGCGACGCCTTCCACGCGTTCGCCGACGTCGGCTACACCGACGTCGTCCGTCCGTACGCGCCCGGCCCCGGGGTCTACACCTACTGGGACTACACCCAGCTGCGCTTCCCCAAGAAGCAGGGCATGCGGATCGACTTCGTCCTCGGATCACCGGCCTTCGCGGCACGGGTGACGGACGCCGAGATCGACCGCAACGAACGCAAGGGCAAGGGCGCGAGCGACCACGCACCGGTCGTCGTCGACCTCGACCTCTGAGCAGGTCCCGCGTCGGGTGGACCGCCCGCACAGGCATCAGGCCTTGCGGGCAGGCACCTTGCGCTGCGGCTGCTTGCGCCGGGTCTCTTTGCGGTGGGGGTCCGTGCGCGGCAGCTCGAGAGCCACGACGACGTCGCGGTAGTTCTCGTGCGACGACACGAATCGCTGCACATAGGTGCACACCGGCCGCACCCGCCAGCCTCGGCTGCGAGCGAGATCGAGCGAACCACCGACGAGGACGGCCGCGAGACCCCGATGACCGAAATCCTCGACGATCACGGTGTGCATGAAGTCGACGACCGGCGGATTCGGCGCCGGAACGCGTTCGAAGTCGTAGTACGCCAGGATGCCGACGAGATCGCCGTTGAGGCGCAGTTCGAACCGGTTCTGGTCGGCGTTGTCCGACACGGCGAGGTCCGGCGAACTCGTGTTCATGAGCGCCTCCAATAGGGGTGTTGCGTGATCGAACTGTGACCTATGCCACTATAGAGCAACGAGGCGACCACCGGCAGCAACGCTGTCGTGTTTCGCAAAGTGCACCCGCCTCAGCGCCTCCCGGCCGTGTTCGAACACACCCTCGGTAGGGTGTCCGCGTGGACCTTCTGCCCCTGTCGCCTCGAGGCGAGACCCCGGTTCGAGCCCTCACCATCGCCGGCACCGACTCCGGAGGCGGAGCCGGCATCCAGGCCGATTCCCGCACGATGGCGATGTGCGGTGTGCACGCATGCGTCGCGGTGGCCGCCGTCACCGTCCAGAACTCCGTCGGCGTCCGCGGGTTCCACGAGATCCCCGCCGAGACCGTGGCCGACCAGGTGCGGTGCGTGGTCGAGGACATCGGGGTGTCCGCAGCGAAGACGGGCATGCTCGCCTCCACGCAGATCATCGAGGCCGTCGCACAGGTGTGCTCCGAGGTGGGCATCGGCCGCGACATGGAGGTACCGCTCGTCGTCGACCCGGTCTGCGCATCGATGCACGGCGACCCGCTGCTGCACTCCGACGCGCTCGACGCGATCCGCGGGGTGCTCATCCCCCTCGCCACCGTCGTCACCCCGAATCTCGACGAGGTACGGCTGATCACGAGCATCGAGGTCGTCGACGACGCGTCGGCCCGGCGCGCCGCCGAAGCGCTCCATGCGCTCGGCGCCCAATGGGTGATCGTCAAGGGCGGTCATCTGCGCAGCTCGGAGAAGAGCACCGACCTGCTGTTCGACGGCGACCGTTTCCTCGAGTTCAGCACGCCGCGCATCGAGACCGGCAACGACCACGGCGGCGGCGACACGCTCGCAGCCGCGATCGCGTCCGCCCTCGCGCATGGCCGGTCGGTGCCCGAGGCAGTCAAGTTCGCGAAGGAATGGATCACGAAGTGCCTCGAGTGGTCCTACGACCTCGGTCACGGCCACGGCCCGGTCAACCCGTTGTGGCGACTGCACGAGCGCTGATCGCGCCCGTCTTCACTCGGTGAACTCGGCGCGCACCTCGGCCCGCTGGTCACCTGCGGGCACCCCGTCGGGTCCGTCGATCGAATTCGCGTAGACAGCCGTGCCGTAGGCGACGGCGGCGGCCGCCGCGGCGAACGCGTCGCGGTCGATGCCGGCCAGGGTGTCCTCGGGGGTGTGGTAGTTCGGGTCGAAGGGCTGGTCGGCGGTGCCACCCCACAGGCCGGCCTGTTCGGGGGTCTTGACGTCGTCGGCGCCGGTGAACACCCCGCCCGCGGGGATGCCGAAGGCGACGAACGGACCGTAATCGGAACGGCCGTCGAAATCCGTTCCGCCGACCTCGATTCCGCGTTCGTCGAAGAACTGCGCGAAGGTCCGTTCGATACCCGCCGAGCCCTCCGGTCCGGGTCCTTCACCGACGGCGTCGGAGTCGTCGCCGTCGAACACCAGATATCCGGCGTTGGGCGAGCCGAGCATGTCGAAGTTCAGGTACAGGGCGATGTCGAGTCGTTCCTCGTCGGACAGCGACTCGACGTACCTCGTGGAGCCGACCAGTCCGACCTCCTCGGCGCCCCAGAACGCGAACCGCACGGCGTGGGTCACGCCCGGCTCGCTGCCGAGTTGCAGCGCGGTCTCGAGGACGGCGGCGACGCCGGTTCCGTTGTCGTTGATCCCCGGTCCTTCGGGGACGCTGTCGAGGTGCGCGCCGACGACGACCACGTCGTCGGTCGAGCCGGTGCGCGTCTGCGCGATCACGTTGCGCGACTTCCGGTCCTCGGTGCGGGTCTGGAGTGTCACCGTCACGGTGGTCGCGGCGGACAGGCGCTCGGCGTCGGCCCCGGCCACGCCTCCGACCGGGATGCGGGAGTTCGATTCCGCCCCGAGACCGGCGGCGGCGAGCGGGCCGTCCTCGTTGTTGGCGACGAGCAGCGCGGCCGCTCCCCGTTCGGCGGCGACCTGCTCCTTGACGGCGAAGGTGCACACGCCGCGATCGACGATCACCACCGCGCCGGTCGCGTCGATGCCGTCGTAGTCGGTGGCCTCGCAGCCGGGGGTGTCGTCGGGGGCGATGCGCACGACGCGCGCGGTGAGCCCCTCCGGTCCCGTCGACGGCGACATGCCGAGTGCGCTCACGCCCATCGGCTCCCCGTCGACGGTGAGCTGCTCGTTCTCGACGGCGAACAGGGTCGTGTCGAACTCCGGTGTCTGCACGTCGAATCCGGCGTCGCGCAGGGCTCCGGCGACGTAGTCGACGCTCGCGTCGTAGCCGGGGGTCCCGAGCGAACGGTTTCCGTCGTTCTCGCCGGCGATCCGTTCGAGTTCCGTCAGGTGCGTCATGACGGCATCGAGTTGCACGGCGTCGGCGAGCGCCGTCGGGTCGACGGGCGGCGCCTCCGCCTCCGAGCATCCCGCCGTCAGCAGTACACCGGCGGCGATCAGGGCCGCTCCCCGCATGCCGTATCTCGTCTGCGCCCGCGCCATCGACCGAGCGTACACAAAAGCACTGCGCCGCACGGGGAAACCGTGCGGCGCAGTGTGCGGAGGCAGAACCTGCGGCGTGTCGAGACAGTACCTCAGGCGTCGCGGCGGTTGACCACCACGAGTGAGGCCGCGAACACAAGGAACGAGAAGGCCGCGAAGTACAGGAGCGATCCCCATGGACCCCAGTGGAATTCGATTCCCTGCCCGATACCCAGGAAGTTGTTCGCGTTCGCGAACGGTAGGAACGGCTGGATCTCGCGGCCCACCGAACCGAACAGCGCGAACAACGACTCGAGCAGCAGCGGCCACAGCATCAGCAGCGCGATCGTGCCGGCCGACTGCCGCAGCAGCGTGCCCACACCGACCGCGAGGAAGACGCACAGGAACGCGTAGATCGCGGTGCCGTAGACCGCGCGCCACGCCGTGTCGCCGCTGAGGACGAGTTCGCGACCTGCGTCGGGCCCGGCCAGTGCCTTCGCGAGGTAGAAGGCACCGAACGAGACCGCGAGTGTCAGCACCGCGCCCAGCACACCGATGAGCAGGGCCTTCATCGTCAGGAGCAGGGTGCGGTTCGGGGTGGCCTGGAAGGTCGTGCGGATGACCCCGAAACGGTATTCGCTGGTGACCGACAGTGCCGCGAGGATCATGAGCACCAGCACACCGAAGCCGGTGACGCCGCTGACCGCGACGTCCACGGTCGGATAGAACCGTCCCAGTTCGTCGTCCATCCCGGCCGACGCGCGGGAGACCGACCCGAGGATCGCGGCCAGACCCAGGCCGAGGGCGACGATGACGAGGGTGCACCACAGCGGTGACTGCACCGACGTGAGCTTGATCCGTTCGGCCCGCAGTGTGTCGAGCGCCGTACTCATCACAGTCCACCCTTCATGACGTCGTCGACTCCGGATCCGTGGTATTCGACCTCGCCACCGGTCAGTTTCATGAACGCTTCCTCGAGCGACGCGTTGCGTCCCGCGAGTTCGTGCAGCACGATCGACCGGGTCGCAGCGAGTTCGCCGATCTCCGCCGCCGGAGCGCCCGAGACGTGCAGGGCACCGTCGTCCTCCCGCACAGTGTGCCCGCGTTCGGTGAGCGCGGTGCGCAGCTCGTCGAGTTGCGGGCTGCGCACGACGACGAACGAGTCGGACGCGCGGTCGACGAACGCCTTCACCGAGGTGTCGGCGATGAGCCGTCCACGGCCGATGACGATGAGATGTTCGGCGGTCTGCGCCATCTCCGAGAGCAGGTGGCTGGACACGAGCACCGTGCGGCCTTCCGCGGCGAGCGCCTGCATGAACCTCCGGATCCACACGATGCCCTCGGGGTCGAGGCCGTTGACCGGTTCGTCGAACAGCAGCACGCGCGGGTTGCCGAGCAGTGCGGCGGCGAGACCGAGTCGCTGCGACATGCCGAGCGAGAAGCCGCCGGCGCGCTTGCCCGCGACCTCCGTCAGTCCCACCTGGCGCAGAACCTCGTCGACACGCGAGGCAGGCAGACCGTTCGACGCGGCCAGCCAGGCGAGATGCGACCGCGCCGACCGGTTGGGATGCACCCACTTCGCGTCGAGCAACGCCCCGACGGTGGTGAGCGGCCGTGTCAGCTCGCTGTACGGCTTCCCTTCGATCAGTGCGGTTCCCGAGGTCGGCCGGTCCAGCCCCAGGATCATGCGCATCGTGGTGGACTTCCCCGCGCCGTTGGGGCCGAGGAAGCCGGTGACGATGCCGGGACGGACCGTGAACGTCAGGTCGTCGACCGCGGTCGTGGACCCGAAGGTCTTGGTCAAGCCGGTCACTTCGATCATGCGCACCACCCTACGTGCGGCTCCGGCGAGCGCATCCGATCACACTCCCCGGAACCGCACGCGGTGCGTCAGGGGACGAAGACCTCGGTGGTGACCGGGATGCTCGGTCGCTCGGTACGCATCGTCAGGGCGACGCGGCCGGGCCCGGGGAACACGTGCATGACCAACGGCCGGGTGCTCGTGTGGAAGGCCGGCACGAAGCGGGTCTCCGTACCGCGGGCACCGGTGTCGAGGTTGTGCCAGTCGAAAGCGACGGTGACGTCGCAGTTCAGGATGCTCGGCGTCCACTCGCCGAGAAGCGAGTAGCCCTGCGTGATCCGCAGTTCGATCCCGTGGGTGGCACCCGGCGCCGAGGAGTACTCGTAGAGCGGGCCGTCGAATGCGGTTCCACCGGCGCGCACGATGCCGGCGCAGATGCCGTCGCCCAATGTCAGCACGGGTGGCGTGGACAACTCCGTCGTCGCGCACGACCTCGGTCCGGTGTTCGACCAGCCCATCTGACACGGTTCCTGGGCGCCCGCGACACCCGGCGCCGCGACAGCGACGACAGTGCCCATGAGCCCGGCAGCGGCGGCAGCGAGAATTCTGTGTGCAACTGTCATGCCCGGGGATCGTACAGACCGATCGGTAACCCGTCGCGCGACAATCGGAAACCCCTGAACACCAAGGTGCTCAGGGGTTTCCAGTACCGGTCACGGCTCCATCGGCGAAGATGCCTGGGCCCAGAAGCGTTTCGGGATCCGGCCGGCGTGCCGGGCACGGAATCCCGCTTCGACGGCGTGACGCATCGCCGACGCCATCAGCGCCGGATCCTTCGCGCGGGTGACGGCGGTCGCGAGCAGCACGGCGTCGCAACCGAGTTCCATCGCGAGCGCCGCGTCGGAGGCGGTTCCGATTCCCGCGTCGAGGATCACCGGCACACCCGCAGCCTCGACGATCATCTCGATGTGGTGCGGGTTCGAGATACCGAGGCCGGTCCCGATCGGCGAGCCGAGCGGCATCACCGCGGCACAACCGACGTCCTCGAGGCGTCGCGCGAGGACGGGATCGTCGGTCGTGTACGGCAGGACGACGAAGCCGTCGTCGACGAGTTGTTCGGCCGCGGAGACGAGTTCGATGGCGTCGGGCAGCAGCGTCCGTTCGTCGGCGATGACCTCGAGTTTCACCCAGTCGGTCTCCAGCGCCTCCCGCCCGAGCTGCGCGGTCAGCACGGCTTCCTTCGCGCCGCGGCACCCGGCAGTGTTCGGCAGCGGTTCGATGCCGAGGCGGCGCAGCAGGTCGAGGACACCGGTTCCGGAGGCCGCGTCGACGCGGCGCATCGCGACGGTGGTCAGTTCGGTGCCCGACGCGACGAGTGCCTCCTCGAGCACGGCCAGGTTCGCCGCGCCACCGGTGCCGGTGATCAGCCGCGACCCGAAGGTGCGGCCGGCGATGGTCAGCTGCGGCAGGTCGGCGCCGGGATCGTGTGTGTCAGCCACCCTGGACCGCCGTGAGGATCTCGATGCTCGCTCCGCGCGTGACCGGCTCCGACCAGCGGCCGCGCGGGCACACGACACCGTCGACGGCGACCGCGATGCCCTTCTCGGGCAGACCGAGCTCGTTCAGCAGTTGTGACACGGTCGGGGCCGCGTCGTAGTACTTGTCCTCACCGTTGACGGTGATGCCCACGGATACGTTCGTCATCCCACACTCGCTTCCGTAATTCGTCCAGGACAGGCGTACTGCGCGTCGGCCAGCGACCGCCCACCGAGTTCGGCGAGCACCGCGTCGACGGTGAGCGGCGTGAGCAGCACACCGTTGCGGCCGTGGCCGGTCGCGGCGACGACACGATCGGAGAGCCGGCCGATCAGCGGCAGGTTGTCGGGGGTCATCGGGCGCAGGCCCGCGCTCGCCTCGAACAGTTCGTACTCGCCGAGCGCAGGAAAGATCTTCTCGGCGTCGGCGATCAGATCGCGCACCCCGGCCACCGTGACCTGTGTGTCGGACGCCTCGTACTGTGTGGCGCCCACGACGAGGCCGTCGTGGCGGGGCACCAGATAGGCGGGGCGTCCGTGGACACTCGCGCGCACGGTGCGCTGCGGCGGCGGAGTCGCGCCCGGCCGCACCCGCAGGCGCAGGATCTCGCCCTTGACCGGACGGACCGGAAGGCCCGGCCACAGTCGCGCCGACGCCGAGCCGGCGGCGAGCACCACCTGATCGTCGGGAAGGTCGGCGAGATCGTGGACGGCGGCGTCGGAGAAACGCACCCCGGCCGCGGTGGCCGCGACGCGCAGGGCGTCGACGAGCGTACGGTTGTCGACCGACGACTCGGTGGGCGCGAGCAGTCCGAGACGCACCTTCGGCCCGAGCGACGGTTCGAACTCCCGGATCTCCGCACGGGAGAGCAGACGCATCTCGTGCCCCCGCTCCCCGACCCATTCGGCGACGGTCCGCAAGTCGGCCGCGTCCGCCGCGTCGAGCGCGACGGTCAGCGACTCCTCGGCGGTGAACACGTCGACGCCGGTCTCCGCGCGCAGTGCATCCGCGAATCCGGGCCAGCGGTCGAGCGAGGCCGCACCCAGGGACAGCACGTGGTCCTCACCGGGCCAGCCCTCGGACAGCGGGGCCAGCATCCCGCCGGCCACCCACGAGGCGCCACTGCCGGGATTCGGGTCGTGCACGGTCACGATGTGCCCCGAGCGGGCCGCGCGCCATGCGATCGACAGCCCGATCACTCCGCCACCCACGACGGCCACAGTTGCCATTGGTCCACCTCACTCCCTGCGCCGGCATGATCCGGGTCAGGTCATAACGGTCGGGGCCGGCAGGCCCCCTCTCAGCCCCGCGAACCTCGGGACTCCCGTGTCGTCACTTTCTGCTTAGAGGCTACCGTCTTGGTCGTGACCACCTATCGCGGCAACCATCCCGACCCGCGCGGCCGCCTCGCGACCGCCCGGTTGTATCTGTGCACCGACGCTCGCCGGGACACCGGCGACCTCGCACGGTTCGTCGAGGAGGCCCTCGCCGGTGGGGTCGACATCGTCCAGTTGCGCGACAAGGACTCGGCCGGCGAGAAGAAGTTCGGACGCCTCGAGGCACGCGAGGAACTCGCCGCCCTCGAGATCATCGGCGAGGCGTGTGCACGCCACGGTGCGCTTCTGGCCGTGAACGACCGCGCCGACATCGCGCTCGCGTCGGGCGCCGACATCCTGCATCTCGGTCAGGGCGACCTGCCGGTGCGGCACGCGCGGCAGATCCTCGGCGACGAGATCGTCATCGGCCGCTCGACGTCGAGCCGCGCGCAGGCTGCGCTCGCCGACATCGAGGCGGGCGTCGACTACTTCGCATCCGGGCCGGTGTGGGACACACCGACCAAGCCGGGACGGACCGCGGCGGGGTTGGAGGTGACGCGCGAGGTCGCGCAGTCGCAGCCGGCACGGCCGTGGTTCGCGATCGGCGGCATCGATCTCGAGCGACTCCCCGAGGTGCTCGACGCCGGTGCCACGCGGGTCGCGGTGGTCCGGGCGATCACGAAGGCATCCGATCCGCGGGCAGCCGCGGCGGCGCTGAAGGCCGCACTCCCGACCTGAGGCGTTACAGCCAGCCCAGCACGGCCGAGGGCGACATCGCGATCGTGCCCTCGGGCAACCGTGCGCGCAGACCGCGATCCGCGGTGACCACGACCGTCACACCGGGGTCGACCACGGCCGTGGCGGTGGCGAGCCGTGCCAGCTCGTCGTCGCCGCTGCCGTCCGCGCTGTGCACCGGGATCCGGACGTCGTCGATCGTCGCGTCGCGGGCATGCCCTTCGAGGACCGCTTCGACGCGGGGGACCCAGCCGAACGTCCCGTCGGGAATTTCGACGGTGCGGGGCAGGACCGCGGCGAGGTCGGCGAGCAGGGCGCTCGTCGCGCCGGGGCGGTCGCGCCACCATCCGGTGGGGCCGCTCGCTCCGAGCACGTTCGCGGTGTCGAGCAGCATGCGTACCGGTGAGGTGCGCAGCGACGGCCACGCCTCGGCGAAGCCGCTGTGCAGCGGCATCGCCTCGACCTCCGGTTCGGGCACCCAGCGCAGTTCGGTGCTCTCCTGGTTGAGACTGGTCACGAGAGTTTCGGTGGCGTCGGCGACGACGGTGGTGTAGGTCCATCCGCCCGCGAGACCGGAGGTGACGCGTTCGGCGCGTACCGTCACGGCCGCGAGATCGATGCCGGCCTCCTCGTGGGCCTCCCGCACGGCGGCGTCGACGGTGCTCTCGTGCGAGTCGCGCGCTCCACCGGGAAGTGCCCACGTCCCGCCCTGGTGCGACCATGCCGCCCGATGCTGCAGGAGAACCGCGGGGCGACCGTCCGCGAGCGGAGCGCGCAGCAGCAGACCTGCGGCGCCGTGCCGTCCCCAGCGCTTCTCGCCGTCCGGTCCGACCGCCCAGCCGTCACCGTCTCCACGCATTGCGTCCGCCTCTCCGACCCGCCCTCGCCCGGACCTGTACCCGGTACCGGATCCCCGCCGTCCGTGGACGGCAACAATACCGCCGGGCTGCTTATATGCTCCCCTCAGACCGCTCGACACGAGGAAGGGAGTGCCCGGTGGACGTACGGATCACCCCTCCCTTCGCTCCTGTCGAGAGCCACATCCGCGACGACGCCGATACGGACACTCCGGACGCCCGGTTCGACGACGCTCGTGCCCTGCTCCGGTCCACGCCGGTCCGGTTGGTGGTCCTCGGGGTGGTGCTCACCGTGCTGCTCGTCGCCTCGGCAGCGGTCTCCGCAACGATGGTGTCCGGCAGGCAGGCCACCCACGATCGTCTCCTCGCGTCCATCGAGCCGCTCGCCAGCGCGGCCCAGAATCTCTACAGCGCGCTGTCGGTGGCCGACGCCGCCGCCGTGACGGGCTTCATCTCGGGCGGACTCGAACCGGAGGCGGTGCGCAGTCGCTACATCCGGGCGACCAACGAGGCCGCGGAATATCTCGTCATCGCGGCGACCGGCCTGACCGATGCCGACCGCGAGACCGCGCACAACCTGACGGAGATCGGGCGGCTGCTGCCCGTCTACACGGGTCTCATCGAGACGGCTCGCACCAACAACCGCACCGGGCATCCGGTCGGCGCCGCATATCTCGGCGAGGCCTCGCACCTGATGCAGACCGAACTGCTCCCCGCCGCGCAGGAACTGCACACGCGCGGCGTCGCCGCGGTCGAGGACACCCAGCGCGACGCGGTGCGACCGCCCTGGCTCGCGATCGGATTGCTCCTCGTCACGGTCGCTGCCCTGTGCGTGGCGCACGCCGTCGTGAGCCGCCGCAGTCGTCGCACCCTCAATCCCGGAATCCTCGTCGCGATCGGCGCGACCGGCGCGCTGCTGTGCTGGTTGCTCGTCGCGGGCCTGGCCTCGTCGAGTGCCACCGAACGCGCCATCGAGCGCGGTGCGGCACCGCTCGCCGATCTCACCGAGGGCCGGATCCTCGCCCAGCAGTCGCGTACCGCCGAGACCCTGCTGATCGCCCGGCGCGACACGACCGGCGCGTACGACGACACCTTCGAGACCAACATGGCGCGGCTCGGCAACATCCTCGACGAGTACGGTCGCGATTCCGCCCTCGAGGCGGGCGCCGAGGCAGTGGAGACCGCCCGGTCGGCGCACGACGCATGGATCAACTCGCATGCACGCATGGTCGACGCCCTCGTCCGCGGCGACTACGCAGCGGCCTCGGTCCTCGCGGTCGGTGCAGGTCCCGGCGAGTCCACCGCCCGGTTCGTCGCTCTCGATGCGGCCCTGACGGAAGGAATCGACGACACCCGCACCGAACTGCGCGACAACGAGTTCCGCGCCGCCCGCACCCTCGCCGGCCTCGCACCGATGTCGGTGGTGCTGCTGACGGTGGCGCTGGTCGGCGTGTGGGTCGGTCTCCGGCCCCGGTTGAAGGAGTACCAGTGAGAGAGCGCGTTCTCGTCGCGGGCCTGTGCGTCGTCGCCGCACTCGCCGGCGGGTGCGCGACCGACCCCCCACCGCGCGCCCCCGGCCTCCAAGGGACGACGACCTCTCTCCCGCTTCCCGAGAACGCGCGGATGCTCGAGTCGTCGGTGGCCACACCGCCCGCCCCCGACTGCGGCGATCCCACCGCCTCGCTTCCCCCGGATCCGAACGCCACCGGACCTGCGATCGATCGGATCCGCACGCGCGGCCGGCTGATCGTCGGCCTCGACACCGGCAGCAACCTCATGAGCTACCGCGACACCGCGACCGGGCGCATCACCGGTTTCGACGTCGACATCGCACGTGAGATCGCCCGCGACCTCCTGGGCGATCCCGACCTCGTCGACTACCGCATCCTGTCGTCGGCCGAGCGCGAGAAGGCGCTGCAGGACTCCACCGTCGACATCGTCGCGAAGACCATGAGCATCACGTGCTCCCGACGCAAGAAGGTCGACTTCTCCACCGAGTACTTCCGAGCCCAGCAGCGCGTGCTCGTCGTCCGGGGATCCGACATCCGCTCCGCCGCCGATCTCGCCGGCCGGCGCGTGTGCATCGTCGAGGGCACCACCTCGCTGCTCCGGATGCGAGAAGTGCAGCCGTCGGCGTCGATCCTCACCGTGCCGTCGTGGGCCGACTGCCTCGTCGTCCTCCAGCAACAGCAGGTCGACGCCGTGAGCACCGACGACACGATCCTCGCCGGACTCGCCTCACAGGACCCCTATCTCGAACTCGTCGGCCCCTCCCTGGGATCGGAGCCGTACGGAATCGGAATCCGGCTGGGCAGCGACGAGCTCGTACGCTTCGTCAACGCCACCCTCGAACGGATCCGCTCCGACGGGACGTGGACGGCGCTGTACGAGAAGTACCTGCGGGTGCTCGGTCCCACTCCGTCACCCCCGACACCGAACTACCGGAAGTGACGGCCATGTCCGACGAACCCGAACCGGCCGATACCCCGTCGGCCGATTCCGGCCCCGCCACCGAACGCGGCCCCGGCCCCGTCCCCGCCACGCGGCCCGAATCCACCCAGCGCTCGTCGATCTGGTCCGGCTCGTCCTCCCAGCGTTCGTCCTCCCAACGTTCGTCGAACCGCCGCATCCGGCCGCGCGGAACCCAGCGTCGCCGCATCGCCGGCCTCGTCGACGTGCCGGTCCCCACCACGAAGGATCCGGTCGACGCCGTCCTCCGCGATCCTCACGTCTCCGAAGGCAAGAGGTTCTGCGCGAAGTGCGGACAACCGGTGGGACGCAGCACCCCGTCGGGGCCGGGTCCCACAGAAGGTGATTGCCCCCAGTGCGGAACACATTTCCAGTTCACTCCGGCCCTGCACCGCGGGGACCTCGTCGCCGGGCAGTACGAGGTGCAGGGTTGTCTCGCCCACGGCGGACTGGGATGGATCTACCTCGCGATCGACCGCAACGTGAGCGACCGCTGGGTAGTGCTGAAGGGCCTGCTGCAGGGCGGCGACGCCGAGGCCCAGGCGGTCGCGGTGGCCGAACGCCAGTTCCTGGCCGAGGTCAGCCATCCGAGCATCGTGCAGATCTACAACTTCGTCGAGCACCCCTCACCCGACGGCACCCCGATGGGATACATCGTCATGGAGTACCTGGGTGGTCACACCCTGCGTACCGTGCTCGACAACTATCCCCCACCGAACCGCATCCCCGTCGAGCAGGCCATCGCATACATGCTCGAAGTGCTACCGGCACTGCAGTATCTGCACGACATCGGACTGGTCTACAACGACCTCAAGCCCGAGAACATCATGGTCACCGACGAGCAGATCGAACTCATCGACCTCGGCGCCGTCTCCGCGATCGAGGGATACGGCTATCTGTACGGGACGCCGGGATACCAAGCACCCGAGATCGTCCGGACCGGGCCGACGGTCGCGAGCGACATCTACACGGTCGGACGCACACTCGCGGTGCTCACCCTCGACATGCCCTCGGACAAAGGCCGTTACCGCGACGGTCTGCCCACCCCCGAGCAGGCTCCCCTGCTCGACGAGTTCGACTCCTTCCACCGCCTGCTCCTGCGGGCCACGAACCCCGATCCGCAGCAGCGCTTCTCGTCCGCCGACGAATTGCACGGACAGCTCACCGGTGTGCTGCGCGAGATCCTGTCGAAGAAACTCGGCACCGAACACCCCGGACTGTCCCGGCTGTTCAGCCCGCCCCGCACGACCTTCGGCACCGACGAGGCACTCGTCCCCACCGACGTGTACGCCGACGGGATCGAGCGCGACCCCAAACTGCGGGGCCAGGATGTCGCGGCGGCACTGCCCGTCCCCCTGCTCGACCCCAACGATCCGAGTGCCGCGCTCCTCGCCGCCGCGGTGCACAGCGAACCGCAGCAGACCCTCGACTCGCTCCGGCACGCGCGCGAGAACGGGGTCGGGCGGGTCGTCGGAGCATCCGACGTGTCGTTCTCCAAGGAGATCACCCTCGCCGAGGTCCGCGCCCATCTCGATCTCGGGCAGGTCGACAGCGCGGTGGAGATCCTCACCCGCCTCGAGCGCGAGTCCGGCGACGACTGGCGCATGGACTGGTACGCCGGCATCGCCGAACTGCTGCAGGACGACTACGAGGCAGCGTTCACCCGGTTCGACAAGGTGCTGCACGCGCTTCCGGGTGAGATCGCCCCGAAGATCGCACTCGGGGCCACCGCCGAACTGACGCTGCAGCATTGGGAGAGCGACGACCCCGACGCGTGGCGACGCTTCTGCGAGCAGTCCTACCGGGTCGTGTGGCGCACCGATCACGCCGTCGTCAGCGCGGCCTTCGGGTTGGCACGCCAGCTCACCGCCCGCGACGAGATCCGCGCCGCCGTGGACGTGCTCGACGAGGTCCCCACGACCTCCCGGCACCACAGTGCCGCGACCATGACCGCCGCGCTGATCCTGTTACGAGGCGGTCGCGTCGAGGAGATCTCCGAGGCGGATCTGCGCGAGGCCGCGCACCGGATCGCGTCGCTGCCTCCCGACGAGGGTCGCGCCCTGCAGATGCGCGCACTGGTCCTCGGGACAGCGCTCGAATGGGTGCGCAGTGGACGGGCATCGAGTCGCGAGTACGACCGCATCCTCGACGTACCGTTCACCGAGAAGGGACTCCGCCTGGGCACCGAGGCGGCGCTGCGGCAATTGGCGCGCAACGCCCCTTCCCGCACACACCGCTACACCCTCGTCGACCTCGCGAACGCGATCCGGCCGCGCAGTTTGACCTGATCAGAAGTCAGCGCCGGGCGAACTGCACGGCCGCGCGGGCGATGGCGAGTTCCTCGTTCGTGGGGATCACGAGCACCTCCACCTGCGACGAGTCGGCCGAGATCCGGCGTTCCCCGTCGTCGTCGGCAGTGTTGCGCGCATCGTCGACGACGATGCCGAGCCGGTCGAGGCCGGAGAGGCTGTCGCGCCGGACGTCGACGTTGTTCTCCCCCACCCCACCGGTGAACACGATCGCGTCGACGCCGCCGAGCTCGAAGGTGTAGGCGCCCACGTACTTCCGGATGCGATGCACGTAGACTTCGTACGCGAGTCGCGCGTCCTCGTCGCCCTCGCCGACGAGCTTCAGCAGAGCCCGGAAGTCGTTGACACCCGACAGCCCCTTCAGGCCCGAATGCCGGTTGAGCAGGTCGTCGATGGCGTCGACCTTCAACCCGGCCGCTCGGTTGAGGTGCATGACGACACCCGGATCGATGTCGCCGCTGCGCGTGCCCATGACGAGACCCTCGAGCGGGGTCAGTCCCATCGAGGTGTCGATCGGGCTCCCACCTGCGACCGCCGACGCCGACGCACCGTTACCCAGATGGAGCACAACCAGATTCAGGTCCGCGATGTCGCGTCCGAGGAACTCCGCGGCACGCCCCGACACGTATTCGTGTGAAGTACCGTGGAATCCGTACCGCCGGATGTCGTGCTTGTGGGCGATGTCGCGGTCGATCGCATAGGTCGCCGCGTGCGGCGGAAGACCGTGGAAGAAGGCGGTGTCGAAGACACCCACATGGGGGATGTCGGGCAGTTCCTCCCGCGCGACCTCCATTCCCACGACGTTCGCCGGATTGTGGAGGGGCGCAAGGATCGACAATTCGTCGACGGCGCGGACCACGTCGTCGTCGATCAGGGTCGGTTCGTAGAAGACCTTGCCGCCGTGCACGAGTCGGTGTCCGACGGCGACGATGCCCACCTCGTGCAGCGGACGGCCCAGCCCTTCGAGCATCTCCAGTACCGCACGCAGTCCGGTCCGGTGGTCGGCGATGGCGTCGTTGCGTTCGTCCGCCCCCGCCGTGTGGTGGAAGACGATCCGGCCCTCCGGTTCCCCGATCCGCTCGATCAGTCCGTGCGCCAGCGACTTTCCGCTCTCCGGTTCGATCAGCTGGAACTTGATCGACGACGATCCGGAGTTGAGGACCAGGACGGTGCCTGCGGTGACCGGGTTCGGGCTGCTCACGCGTCTTCCTCCTGCGCCTGGATCGCGGTGATGGCGATGGTGTTGACGATGTCCTGGATCAGGGCGCCCCGCGAGAGGTCGTTGACCGGCTTGTTCAGGCCTTGCAGGACGGGTCCGACGGCGACGGCACCGGCGCTGCGCTGCACGGCCTTGTAGGTGTTGTTGCCGGTGTTCAGGTCCGGGAAGATGAACACCGTGGCGCGTCCGGCGACGTCGGAGTCGGGCAGCTTCGCGCTCGCGACCGTCGGTTCGATCGCCGCGTCGTACTGGATCGGACCTTCCACCAGCAGGTCGGGTCGCCGCTCCCGCACCAACGTCGTGGCCGAGCGGACCTTGTCGACGTCGGCACCCGAACCGGATTCGCCGGTGGAGTACGACAGCATCGCGACCCTCGGGTCGATGCCGAACCGGGCGGCGGTCGCGGCGGACGAAATCGCGATGTCGGCGAGCTGGTCGGCGGTCGGGTCGGGGACGACGGCGCAGTCGCCGTACGCGAGGACACGGTCGGCGAGGCACATCAGGAAGATGCTCGACACCGTGGAGACGCCCGGTTCGGTCTTGATGATCTCGAGGGCGGGGCGGATCGTGTGGGCGGTGGTGTGGGCCGCGCCCGAAACCATGCCGTCGGCCAGTCCCAGGTGCACCATCATCGTGCCGAAATATGAGATGTCGCGCATGATCTCGCGCGCACGTTCGACGGTCATGCCTTTGTGGGCACGCAGCTGCGCGTACTCCTCCGCGAACCGGTCGGCGTGCTCGGAAGTGCGCGGGTCGAGGATCTGCGCCTGCGACAGGTCCACCCCGAGTTCCGACGCCCGCTGGCGGACGGCTGCCTCGTCGCCGAGGATCGTCAGCTTCGCGATGCCACGCTGGAGCACGCGTCCGGCGGCTCGAAGGATGCGGTCGTCCTCGCCCTCGGGCAACACGATGTGCCGCTGCTGGGCCCGCGCGCGGTCGATGAGCTGGTATTCGAACATCTGCGGGGTGGTCACGGACGGTCGCGGCAGTCGCAACCGGTCGAGCAGAGAACGGGAATCGACGTGTCGTTCCATGAGCGCGAGTGCCGTGTCGATCTTGCGCTGTGCGCCGAGGGCCATGCGGCCTCGGGTGCGGTCGGCAGCCGAGGCGGTGTCGAAGGTGCCGAGTTCGGTGGTGAGTATCGGCAGCGACGGCTTCAAGGCCGTGACGAGCTGCGCGATCATCGGGTGCGGCAGCAGGCCCCCGTTCATGATGATGCCGGCGAGCGTCGGGAATCCTTCGGCGGCATTGGCATTGACCAGCGCGAGGATGACGTCGGAGCGGTCGGCGGGAGCGATGACGACGACGCCGTCGGTGAGCCGCTCGAGAATCCGTTCGGCGGTCATGCCACCGACCATGATCCGCAGCGCTTCCCGCTGCAGCAGGTCGGGGTCACCGCTGTAGAGCTCGCCTCCGATCGCGGTCTGCAGCTCGGCCATCGTCGGCGCGACCAGTGCGGGCACCTCCGGGAGCGTCCACACCGGTTCGGTGCGGTCGCCGAGAGCCCGGGCGATCTCGTCGAGTGCGTGGGGGTCGCAGCGGTTCACCACCACCGCGCCGAGATGCGCGTGCTGTCCCGCGAGCTCGTTCGCACACACACCGGCGAGCTGGGCGATCTCCGAGGGCGTGCGGCGGGAACCGCGCAGGACGAGCAGTACCGGGGCGTCGAGGTTCGCCGCGATGCGGGCGTTGTACGACAGTTCGCTGGGGTTGGCGATCTCGGTGTAGTCGCTGCCGACGATGACGACGGCGTCGCAGCGGTCCGCCACCGCGTGGTACTTGCCGACGATGTCGCTGAGCGCGGCGTCCGGGTCGTCGTGGACGTCGTCGTAGGTGACGCCGATGCAGTCCTCGTAGGCGAGGTCGACGGTGGTGTGTTCGAGCAACAGTTCGAGGATGTAGTCGATGTCGCTGTCGGAGCGCGCGATGGGACGGAAGACACCGACGCGGGCGGTGGACGCGCACAGCGTCTGCAGCACGCCCAGGGCGACCGTCGACTTCCCGGTGTCCCCTTCCGGAGCTGCGATGTAGATGCTCGAGACGGACCCTGCAGCAGCACTCATGGATTCCACCCTAACTGCAAACTTTGCTCCGTCCCGCGTACCCGCGCACACGCCCGGCCGGAGGTGTCCGGCCGGGCATGGGAGTCGCGGGATGTCAGGACTGGGTCTGCAGCACGCGCGGGGCGTCGGGCTGCTCGGTGCCGCTCCTACTCAGCGGAGAAGCGGCATCTTGCGGGTCGGACGTCAGGTGAGTGCGCGCAGGCGCGGGGCGAGGTCGCGCTCGAACAACTCCAGGAACCGCTTCTGATCATGACCCGGCGCGTGGAACACCAGATGATTCAACCCCGCATCGACATACGCCCTGACCTGCTCGACCGCCTCGTCCGGATCCGACGCCACGATCCACCGCTTGGCGACCTGCTCGATCGGCAACGCATCCGCCGCCGCCTCCATCTCCATCGGATCATCGATCGAATGCTTCTGCTCCGGCGTGAGCGACAACGGTGCCCAGAACCGGGTGTTCTCCAACGCCTTGTCCGGATCGGTGTCGTACGAGATCTTGATCTCGATCATCTTGTCGATCCCCGCCACATCCCGCTCCGCCTTACCCGCCCCCTCCGCCACGGCCGGCAACAGCTTGTCGGTGTAGAGCTCCATGCCCTTACCCGAGGTGCAGATGAACCCGTCCCCCGCGCGTCCGGCATAGCGAGCCACGACCGGGCCACCGGCGGCGACATAGACCGGGATGCCACCCTCGGGCACGTCGTAGATCGACGCCCCCTTCGTCGTGTAGTACTCGCCCTCGAAATCGACCCGGTCTCCACGCCACAGCTCACGCATCAACCGCACCGACTCACGCAGCCGGGCGAAGCGTTCCTTGAACTCCGGCCACTGGCCCGCATAACCGGTGGCGATCTCGTTCAGAGCCTCCCCGGTGCCGACCCCGAGGAAGATCCGTCCCGGATACAGACACCCCATCGTCGCGAAGGCCTGCGCGATCACCGCCGGGTTGTACCGGAACGTCGGCGTGAGCACACTCGTGCCCAGCTGCAACCTTTCGGTGCGCTCCCCCACAGCGGTCATCCACGCCAACGAGAACGGCGCATGCCCACCGTTGTGCCGCCACGGCTGGAAATGATCCGACACCGTCGCCGAATCCATCCCGTGCGCCTCGGCCAACACACCCAACTCCACCAACTCGCGCGGCCCGAACTGCTCCGCCGACGCCTTGTATCCCAACTTCAAACCCTGAGCCACAGATTCCTCCGACCGTTCGCGTTCCGATGTCCCCGAGTATGCCCACCGGACGCTCGTCGTCGGTCGAGACCGACGTTGTGTTCGAAATTCACCGAAAAATCGCACACAACACCGGTCTCGACAGGTCACCCGAGGGCACCGGCGCGGTGCAACGCGCGTCGCACCCTTTCGACGAGGACTCGAGGTCGCCGATACAGCAGGTCGGCGCCGACACGCACCACGGTCCAACCGAGCTCCGACAGCAACGCATAGCGGTCGATGTCGATGGTCCGCTGTACTCGATCGGTCCAGTGCTGCGCACCGTCGTACTCGACGAGGACCCTCCACTGCTTCCAGCCCATGTCCGCACGTGCCACGAACCGCCCACCGTCGTAGATCTCGATCTGCGTCTCCGGCACGGGCAGACCGGACCGGACGATCAGCAGCCGCGTGTGCGTCTCCGGTGGTGACGCGGCACCTCCGTCGACGAGTTCGAGAACCTTCCGTACGGACGCGAGGTGCCGAGCGCCCTTGTTCCGAGCGGCCACCGCTTCGATCTCGTGGACCTTCGTTCCGGTCGCATTGCAGAGCGCGTCCACCATTTCGACGCACCGATCGAGGTCCGCACCGCGCGCGAGGTCGAAGGCCGTTCGGGCCGGTATCGTCACCGTCATTCCGTCGACGACGCAGGATTCGATGTCGTCGACGCTGCGAACGATGATGCCCGGCGTCGAGTGCAGTTTTCCGGGCCGCACGATCTCCGCGGGCAACGACGCGTCGAGCCAACGGGTCCCGTGCACGGCGGCTGCGGACGGTCCGGCCGGTACCCCGGCGCCTCCGGCCCACAACCAGGCGGCCTTCGCGCGTAGCAGCGCGGTCGCTTCGACTCCCGGAGCGACGTACACATTGCGATGAAGCTTCACGAAGTGGTGCCGAAGTTGATACCGCGTCACCGATCCGGCCGCCAGTGCATCGGTGCCGGCGAACGGTTCGTGGAAGTCGACCATGAGCGCGAGCGTGCCCGGTCTCCTGCGTTCCCGGTACCCCGAATCCGCCGTCTGTGGAGAACTTTCGACGTTATCCCCAGACGCGCCGAATCGAGACCGGTGTTGTTGTCGATTTCTCGCGAGTTATCGACAACAACACCGGTCTCGACGAACGATCACGCGGCGCGGACCCGCGCCAATCCCCATTCGCGGGCCAGCAGTTCGTAGGAACGCAGACGGTCCTCGTGGCCGTGGGTGACCGAGGTGACGACGAGTTCGTCGGCGTCCGTTACTCGGCGGAGGGTGTCGAGACGCTCCGCCACCGTGCTCGGCGCCCCCACGAACTGGGTGACGATGCGGTCGTCGACGAGGGCTCGCTTCTCGTCGGTCAGCGGCGGGGTGGTCTCCGGGTCCGGGTACGGGATCGCGCCGTGGCCCGAGCGGATGCTGTGCGTCCAATGCCCGTAGGTCGACGCCAACTCGCGTGCGGTGGCGTCGTCGTCGGCGACCACCGCGTCGGCCGAGACCACCACGTAGGGCTTCCTCAGGATCGGCGACGGACGGAACGCCGACCGGTACGCCTCGACCGCTTCGACTGTCGTGCCCGGGCTGACGTGGTAGTTCGCACCGAACGGCAACCCCAGGCGACCCGCGAGTTCCGCCGAGGGTCCGGCACTCGAACCGAACACCCACAGCTCGAGGTCGGCGCCTTCTCCCGGACTGGCGTGCAGATCCGTTCCGTCCGGTGCTGTGTAGGTGCCGTCCAGGAAGGCGAGGATGTCCTCGACCTGCTGCGTGAAGTCGGGCGACTGCGCACCGGGTTGCTGCAAGATGCCGAAGCTCGCGGCCGACCGGGACGACGACAGCAGCTTCGCCGGCGAGAAGGGCGGCGGGATGATCAGTCCGTCGCGAATCTCCGTCGCCCGCGGAGCGGGTTCGGGAGCCGTCCCCGTCAATGCCTCCGCTCGTCGCTGCCCCGACCTGCCGAGACCGAGATCGATGCGTCCCGGGTACAGGGCGTCGAGGGTGCCGAAGGATTCGACGACGCCGATCGCGGTGTTGTGTCCGAGTTGAACCGCGGCGGCACCGATGCGGATGGTGCGGGTCGCGGCGGCGATCGCGCCGATGAGCACGTCGGGTGCCGACGAGGCGACAGCGACGAAATGGTGCTCGGCGACCCAGTACCTCTTGTACCCCCACGCTTCGACGTGGCGCGCCAGGTCGATGGTGTTGCGCAGCGCCTCCGGCACCGAGGACCCCTCGCTGACCGGCGAAAGATCCAGCACGGACAGCGGAACCGGATTCACGGCGTTCACGACGACTCCCCGACATGCGGAGTGCGTTCACCGGCTTCGACGGCGAACGGAAGACGGTTCTGCGGCGGCGCGATCGGGCACGTCGCCGCGTCGGTGAACGCACACGGCAGGTTCGCGGCGCGGGTGAAGTCGAGCGTGACGGTGCCGTCGGCCGCCGGCGTGTCGACCTGCAGGATCCGCGCTGCCGGATAGGTCGTCACCCCGCTCGTCGCGTCGGTGAACAGGATCCGCAGCGGACCGCCGGCTTCACCGAAGGCGACGAGTTCGTGTGCGGCGCCGTCGTATCCGAATCGGACCACGCCCGCCGCCGGGTGGTGGTGTTCGAGTCCGTCGACGACCGAGCCCGTCGTCACGACCTGCTGTTCGTCGAATGCCTCGAACCGGCCGGTCAGTACCCAGGACTGGTCGGGTTCGTAGGCCGGGACGCTGGTGAACGACGTGAGCGCCGGTGCCGTGCGGTCGTGGATGCGGATGCCGAATCGTCCGGTGCGCTTGATGATCTCGACGAAGCCGCGGTCGAACTCCGCTTCGAGACCGGGCGCACCCTCGACCGGCTCGTAGGTGGTTGTCTCACCGTCGAATTCGTGGACCACCGATCCGCCGTCGACATGCCACCGTCCCGGCGCTTCGTCGAAGGAGTTGGGGGTCTCGTCGAGCCAGTGCAGGGCGGTGAGGCTCAGCCAGCCGAGCGGTTGCCGCAGGCCGTCGTTGCGCTCGGCATGCCACCGCTGCCATTCGTCGACGAACTGATCGAGTGTTGCGGTCATGACGCGCGGGCTCCTTCGGTGACGGCGTGCGGGTCGCGCAGGCCGAGGTGGCCGCGCAGGGTGGTGCTGTCGTATTCGGTGCGGAAGCTGCCGCGTTCCTGCAGCAGCGGGACGACCCTGTCGACGAACTCGTCGAGGCCGCCGGGGGTGAGGTGCGGGACGAGGATGAAGCCGTCGCTGGCGTCGGTCTGGACGTAGAGGTCGATCTCGTCCGCGACCTGCTGCGGCGTTCCGATGAACTGCTGGCGTGCGGTGACCTCGATGACGAGTTCGCGGATGCTCAGGTTCTCGGCGTCCGCCTTCTCCTTCCACTGCCGGGCGACGGCGAGCGGATCCTTGGCGTGGCGCACGCGGCCGCGCGTGATGGTGACGTTGTCCTCGGGGTCGACCTCCGGCAGCGGGCCGTCCGGATCGTACGACGACAGGTCCTTGCCCCACACCTGTTCGAGGAAGGCGATGGCCGTCTGCGGACCGACCTGCTGTAGGCGGATCTGCCGCGCCCGCTCGTGCGCTTCGGCTTCGGTGTCGCCGAGGACGAAGGTCGCGGCGGGCAGGATCTTCAGCTCGTCCCAGCTGCGTCCGTACTTCGCGAGGCGGTTCTTGACGTCGGTGTAGAACGCGCGCCCCTCCTCGAGCGTGCCGTGCCGGCTGAAGATGGCGTCGGCCTTGGCGGCACCGAACTCACGACCCTCATCGGAGTCGCCGGCCTGCAGGAGGACGGGATGCCCTTGGGGACTGCGCGGCACCTCGAAGCGACCCGCGATGTCGAACTGGGTGGTGTGGATGTCGAACGACGCGATGTCGCCGTCGGGAGCGAAGATCCCGGCCCCACGGTCGATCTCGGGACCGCGGGCCGACCAGCCGTCCCACAGTTCCCGCACGACGTCGACGACCTCGGCGGCACGGACGTACCGCTGCGAGTGCTCGAGGAAACCACCACGACGGAAGTTCTCGCCGGTGAACGCATCCGAAGAGGTGACGAGGTTCCACGCGGCGCGACCGTCCGAGAGGTGGTCGAGGGTCGCGAACTGCTTGGCCAGTTCGTACGGCTCGTTGAAGGTCGTGTTGATGGTGCCGGCCAGGCCGAGGCGGGTGGTGGCACCGGCGAGGGCCTCGAGCACCGTGAGGGTGTCGGGGCGCCCCACGACGTCGAGGTCGTGGATGCGGCCGCGGTGCTCACGCAGCCGGAGTCCTTCGGCGAGGAAGAAGAAGTCGAACCTACCGCGTTCGGCGGTGTGGGCGAGGTGCAGGAACGACGAGAAGTCGATCTGGCTCTTCGACGCGGGGTCGGCCCACACCGTGGTGTTGTTGACACCGGGGAAATGCGCGGCGAGGTGGATCTGCTTACGAACAATGTTGCGGGACACGATGATCGTTCCTTCAGTGAGCAGCCGCGAAGCGGCTGGCGGGACGGGGCAGACCGAGCCTGTCGCGGAGGGTTCCGGTGGTGGGTGCGACCTCGGCGCGGACGACGGGTAGCACGTTCTCGACGAGGCGGCGGAGGGTGGACGGCAGAGCGAGCGGCCGCAGGGTCACCCCGTCCACACCCTTTGCGTCGCCGAGCAGTTCGATCAGGTCCTCGGACGTACCGACGTGGACGAGCGTGTCGGAGCGGTACGGCTCCCCCGCCCACGCCTCGAGCTGCGCGAGATCCGCTGCGGCGTCGTCGCCGAGCAGGACGTCGACGTCGAGCAGCACGAAGATCGGCCGGTCGCCCGCCGCGGCCCGGATGCGGCCGGCCAGTTCGGATGCGGCGGCGAGGTCGGTGGCGCGGATACGGACGAGATCGGCTCGCTGCGCGGCGAATCCGAAGGAGTCGGCACTGGTCACCGTCACCGCGACCAGCGGTTGTCCTTGTGGGGATCGCGGCACGATCGACGATCCCTTGACGGAGAAGTACTCGCCGACGAAGTCGATGTAGTGGACCTTGTCGCGATCGATGAAGCGGCCGGTGGCGACGTCGCGGATCTCGGCGTCGTCCTCCCAGCTGTCCCACAGTCGCGCCGCGACCTCGGCGGCCTCGTGCGCCTCGGCCCACAGCGACGCGGTGTCCTGATCGTCCTTGCGGCCGAACAACTCCACGACGCCCGGTGTCACCGCGACCTCCCACCCGGCGCGACCGAATGTGGTGTGGTCGATCGTCTGGATCGCCTTGGCGACGTGGAACGGCTCTGTGTGGGTGACGGTGGCCGTGGGGATCAGGCCGATGCGCGTGGTTGCGGTAGTCAGTCGCGCCGCGAGGCCGACGGCTTCGAGCCGGCCGCGCACCGTGGTCGCGTCCGAGACGACGCCGAAGGTGTCGGAGAAGAACGCGAAGTCGACGCCGGCGCGATCGGCGGCACCGACGAGGTCTGCCCAGTAGCGTGGGGTGAACAGTTCCTCGGCGCGCGAGTCGTCGCGTCGCCAGGACGAGGGGTGAATGCCGGTGCCGGCGAAGTCGACGGCCAGCAACAACTCTGAACTATCGGACATGATGGACCTTCCCGGGGATGGCCTCGAGTAACGTCTGCGTGTACTCGTGTTGGGGGTTGTCGAAAATTTCTGCGGTGGAGCCGTATTCGACGACCCGACCGGCGCGCATCACGGCGACGGTGTCGCTGATCTGCCGGACGACGGCGAGGTCGTGCGAGATGAACAGGTAGCCGAGTCCGAGTTCGGCCTGCAGCGAGGTGAGCAGGTCGAGGATCTGAGCCTGGACCGACACGTCGAGCGCCGAGACGGGCTCGTCGAGGACCAGCAGCTCGGGGTTCAGAGCGATGGCCCGTGCGATGGCCACGCGTTGCCGTTGCCCACCGGACAGTTCGGCGGGTCTGCGGTCCAGATGTGCCGTCGACAACGCCACTTGATCGAGGAGGCGGGCGACGTGCTCGGCGCGTTCGGCTCTCGTGCCGACACCGAACGCCTCGAGGGGTTCGGCGACGATGTCGCGGATCCTCAACTTCGGGTCGAGCGAGGCGTAGGGATTCTGATGCACGATCTGCACCCGGCGTCGCAGCGCCCGCAGGGCACGGCCCCCGAGCGCGGTGATGTCGTCACCGTCGAACCGGACCGATCCGGCGGTCGGGGTCTCGAGCCGGATCGCGATGCGCGCGACCGTGGACTTGCCCGAACCCGACTCCCCGACCAGCGAGAGGGTGCCGCCGCGGGGAACGTCGAAGGACACATCCCGCACGGCGTGCAGCGAGGACTTCCGGTCGATGCGGAAGGTCTTCGACACCTTCGACACCGACAGGATCGGAGTGGCCTCTTTCAGGGCGGGTCGCACGGCCCGTTCCGCGAGGCTCGGCGCGGCCGCGATGAGCGCGCTCGTGTACTCGTGTTGCGGGTCGGTGAGGACCTGCGCCGCCGGTCCGGTCTCGACGACCCGGCCGCCCTGCATCACGACGATGCGGTCGGCGCGATCCGCCGCGACGCCCAGATCGTGGGTGATGAGCAGGACCGCGGTGCCGGTCTCGGCGATCCGCGTGTCCAGGTGGTCGAGGATGCGGCGCTGGACGGTCACGTCGAGTGCGCTGGTCGGTTCGTCGGCGATGACGAGGTCGGGCCGGCAGGCGAGGGCGATACCGATGAGCACCCGCTGGCGCTGACCGCCGGACAGTTCCTGCGGGTACTGCTTCGCGCGCAGCTGCGGGTCGTCGAGCCCGGCCTCCTCGAGGATGCGCAGCGCCTCGATCCGGGCGGTGCGCCGGTCGGCGAGACCGTGGATGCGCAGCACCTCGGCGATCTGGTCGCCGATGCGGATGACGGGATTGAGGGAGGTCGTCGGGTCCTGCGGAACGAATCCGATCCGGGCGCCGCGGATGCGTTCGAAGGCATGCTCGGACAGGTCGTTCAGCGACGTGCCGTCGAAGGACACCGACCCGGCCGTGACGCGACCGGTTCCGGCAAGCAACCCGATGATCGCGTGCGCCGTCGTGGACTTGCCCGATCCCGACTCGCCGACCACCGCGACGACCTCGCCGCGACCGACGGTGAGATCGACACCGTTCACCGCGACCACCGGTTCGCGCGACGGCCCGTAGGCGACCTGCAGGTCGCGCACTTCGAGGAGGCTCATCGTGCGCTCCTGTCCTCGAGGGCGTGGCCGATGCGGTGGGCCGAGAGCACGATGGCGACGATGACCAGGCCCGGCAGGGTCGTCATCCACCAGGCCGCGGCGAGATAGTTGCGGCCCTCCGAGATCAGCGACCCCCATTCGGGTGTCGGCGGCACGGCACCGAATCCGAGGAAACTCAGCGACGACACGGCCAGCACGGCCATACCGAATTCGACGGCGGCGAGGGCCGCGACGGGGGCGTACGAATTGCGCAGCACGTGCCGGCGCAGCACGGTGTGCCACCGGACTCCGCACGCGAACGCCGCTTCGACGTAGAGCGCCTTGCGTACCCGCAGCACTTCCGAACGCATGACGCGCGCGAAGTTCGCCACGAGGCTCACGCCCACGGCGATCGCGACGTTCATCGTGCCGAAACCGAGGGCCGTGACGAGCGCGAGGGACAGCAACAGCGCGGGGATGGACAGCAGGACGTCGACGAGGCGCATGAGTGCGGCGTCGATGGCACCGCCGACCGCACCGGACAGCAGCCCGATCGACGAGCCGACCACGAGGGCGAGGCCGACCGCGACGAGCGTCGCGGTGAGCGACAGACCGGATCCGTGCACGACGCGCGTGTACACGTCTCGGCCGAGATTGTCGGTGCCGAACCAGTGCGCGACGCTCGGTCCCTGCAGCTTCTCGGCGGGCACACCCTGCAGCGGGTCGCCCGAAGCGAAGAGCGACGGGAACAGCGCGAAGCCCACCGCGAGGAGCAGCACGATCGACGACACGACGAGCACGGCGTTGCGCCGCACCCCTGCCGCGACGGACGTGATCCGGATTCTTCTGCGCGAATGAGGTTCCGGTAGCGGCGTTGCCGGAAGTGTTTCGCGGACGAGAGTGTCAGACACGTGCCTCGACCTCCAGGAGAGTGTCGTCGTGGGTCGGATCGTCCTCGGTCGAGGCTGCGCCACCCCGGTCGATGCCGTGGGTGATCCGCGGGTCGATGAGGGGGTAGAGCAGGTCGACGGCGAGGTTGACGAGCACGAATACGGTGGACGAGAACACGACGATGCCGAGCACCACCGGAATGTCCTGCGCCATCACCGACATCTGGGTCAGACGCCCGATACCGGCCCGGGAGAAGACCGTCTCGACCACCACGGACCCCGCGAGGAGGTTCCCGACGATGACGCCGGCGATCGTGAAGGCGGGGATGCTCGACAGCTTCAGGGCGTGCCGCGTCTGGATACGCAGGCGGGACGCGCCTTTCGCACGCGCCGCTTCGATGAACGGCTGCCGCCAGGTCGTCTGCAGGCTGGTCGCGAGGACCTGGGCGATCACCGCGCCGGTGGGCAGCGCCAGGGTGATCGCAGGAAGGATCACGTGCTCGATGCCCTGGTCACCGAAAGCCGGGAACAGTCTCAATCGGAACGAGAAGAGCTGCAACAGGATCAGGCCCACCCAGAAGGTCGGCACCGCAACACCCAGCGGTGGTAGCGAGAACAGCAGGCTACGGAGCCGCTGCGCCCGGGTGTAGGTCGCGAGGAAGGCGACCGCCGTGCCGAACACCAGGGCGAACACCAGGGCCGTGCCCGCCAGGACGAGGGTGCTCGGCAGGGCGGCAGCGATCGCATCGGTCACCTGCTGTCCGGTGGAGATGGACATACCGAAATCGCCTCGGACCGCGTTGCTCAGCGCGTTCCAGTACTGCACCGCGACCGGTTGGTCGAGGCCGTACCGCGCCTGGAGCTGTTCGATAGCGGCGGCATCGACCGGTGTTCCGGCGTCGGCACCGGCGGCGAGGGAGACCGGATCCGAGGGGAGCAGGAACAGGACCGCGAACGACACCGTGAACGCCGCCCACAGCACCCCGACGGCCTGGAGCACACGGAAACCGAGATAGCGCAGCATGATCTACTCGCCCAGCCAGGTGTCGAAGAACTGCAGTCGCGCCGACGCCTCGAACTTCAGGTCGGCGACGTTCGGTCCGGCACCGATCGCCTGCGACAGTTCGACCGTCGGGATCCACAGTCCGTTGTCGAGGACGAGCTGCTGCGCCCGGCCGATGAGCTCGGCACGTGCGGCCGGGTCGGTCGTGGACAGCTGCTGGGCGAGCACGTCGTCGAGATCCGGAATGGGATTGCGCTGGTTGAGGTTCCGCCCGTCGAGCCCGAATGCCGTGCGCAGGATGTCGCCGTCGGCCCGGGTGCTGTTGTAGTAGGACGCCTCGAAGTCGCCGGCATTCTGGCGTGCGGTGTTCTCCGGAGTGGAGACGAGGTCGAGCTGCAGGTCGATTCCCACCGCCCGCAGCTGTTGCTGCACCAGTTCGAGAATGGCCTGGTTGCCGGCGAACACCGAGCTGAACAGCACGGGGAAGCTCAGGCGCTGCCCGTCCTTGACTCGGATGCCGTCGGGACCGGGCACCCAGCCGGCCTCGTCGAGGATCTTCTCGGCCTTCGCCGGGTCGTAGGTGACGTCGGCGAGTTCGACGTAACCGGGGGTCGCGGACGCGAGCGTGCTGGTCGCGGGGCGGAATTCCGGTCCGAGGACCGTGTCCACCAGTTCCTGCCGGTTGATCGCCGGGACGATCGCGCTGCGCACGGCCGGGTCGGTGAGGACACCGCGACTGAGGTTGGGTTGGAAGCCGAACGGGATACCCGGATTCGGAGTGGTCAGGATGCGGCCGCCGGCACTTTCGATCTGCGCCGCGTCCTGCGGCAGCGCATCCGAGATGGCGTCGAGCTGACCGGAGGCGAGCGATCCGGTGCGGACACCGGATTCGGGGACGATCGTGAACTCGATCCGGTCGAGATAGGCCTCACCGTCGTGCCCGAATGCCTCCGAACCCCACGAGTAACCCGTGCGCTTGACGAGGGTGGCGGACTTGTCCTGCTGGTAGTCCTCGTAGACGAACGGGCCGGTGCCCGACAGGTCACCGGCGCAGCGTTCCTCGGCGCTCTTGGCGGTGTCGGCATCCGAGAGCAGGCCCAGCTGATGACTTGCGGTGGCCTGCAGGAACGGCGCGTTCGGCACGGAGAAGTTCACCTGTGCGGTCCGGTCGTCGACGACCGTAGTGCCGGCGTATCCCGCGAGATACCCCACGGCCTGCGGCGCCTTCACCCCGCCGAGGGTGTTCACGATCGCGTCGAAGTTCTTCTTCACGGAGTCCGCGGTCAGCGGGGTGCCGTCGCTGAAGGTCACGCCTTCCTTCAACCGGAAAGTGAACTGCGTGCCGTCGGCGTTCGATTCCCAGCTCTCCGCCAGCCACGGCACGATCTCACCGGTCGCGGGGTCCTGGTCGGTGAGCGAGTCGACGACCTGCCGGGCGACGTAGATGGTCTGGTTGCTGGCGGCCTGCGCGGGATCGGCGCAGGTGGGTGGGACCGACAATCCGTACCGCAGGGTGCCGCCGGGCTGCGGGTCGCCGGTGGGCTCCGAGTTCGCCGCGGCACCGGTTCCGCAGGCGGTCAGCGCTGCGCCCAGTACGGCGGTGGCGGCGGCCGTGACGACGAACCGGGACGCGGAGGAGGACGAGATGGACAACGACGGGCTCCGTGATCTGGACAGGCCTCCGGCAGCATCACCGTGCGGATGCCGCCGAGCGGGCGGGGGTGGGATGTCGTCCCTGTGGAACGGGATGTCAGCGGGGATTGCGGCCGCTCTGGGTGGCTCGCTTCCCGAGGTTACGGAGTCTCGCGGATCGGGCACACCGTTTTTTTCACTGCGATCGAAACGGTTCCCGGGACAGCGGTCTCAGACGGTGAGGGCATCGCGGTGCGGGACCGCCGCGCGCAATCCAGGAGCGACCTCCGCCTGGAACAGTTCGAGACTCGCGCGCTGCTCCGCCACGTGGAACCCGCCGCGGTCGGCGGTCACGTGCATGACCTCGTGGCCGAAACGTTCGTGGTAGCGGAGAACCTTGTCGATCACCTGCTGAGGGCTCCCGATGAGCGCGGAGCTGCGTTCGACGAAGTCCTCGACGGTCTCGAAGACGACGGGAAGTCCGTTCTCGCGAGCGAATTCGCGTCGCTGTTCGAACTGGGGACGGTAGGCCTCGATCGCCTCCTGCGAGGTGCGCGCGACGTACAGTCCCGCCGTCCCGGCACCGACCCGCACCTCGGCGGGATCGTGACCGTAGGCGGCCCACCGTTCCCGGTAGTGGTCGATGAGTTCGGCGTACGGTTCGATCGGGTTGGTGACGTTCGCGGAGAAGATCGGGTCACCGTATCGGGCTGCGAGATCGACCGATTCGCGACTGGTAGCGCTGCCGTGCCAGATGGTCAGGCGCTGCTGCAGCGGCCGGGGTACGGTGACGGCGTCGGTGAGCGGCGGCCGGAACCGACCCTCCCACGTGACCGTCTCGTTCTCCCACAGTGCCCGGAACAGCTCGTAACCCTCACGGTTGCGGTCCCATTGGTCGTCGGGCGTGACGTGGAACAGGTCGGCCTGGGCGGTGCCGTTACCCTTGCCGATCATGAGCTGCAGGCGCCCACCCGACAGGTTGTCGAGCGTGGAGTAGTCCTCGAACGCGCGGACGGGGTCGAGCAGGCTCAGCGTCGTGACGCCGGTCCACAGTTCGAGTGTGCTGGTCCGCGCCGCGATGTGGGCCAGGATCACCGGAGGCGACGACGCGAGGAACGGCTTCTCGTGCCGCTCCCCCACCGCGAATCCTTCGAATCCGAGTTGTTCGGCGAGCACGGCGGTGTCGACGACCTCCCGGATCCGTTCGGACGGCGAGAGCCATTCTCCCGTCACGGGATCGGGATGGTGGGTGATGAGACTGAGCAGCAGGAACTTCATGCGGAGACCGCCTTTCCGACCAGGAACTTCTCGAAGGGATGCGGACCGATCTCCTCTGCGGGTCGCCGGGAGTCGAACAGGGCGGTGTATCCGGCCGCGAGATACAGCGCGACGGCCTCGGGTTGCCGCCACCCTGTCGTGAGGTAGATGCGGGTGTATCCGCGACGCAGGGCCTCGGCTTCGAGTTCGGCGACCACGATGCGACCGAGACCGCGACGTCGATGGTCCTTCGACGTCCAGATCCGTTTGAGTTCTGCGGTGTTCTCGTCGTAGCGCTGGAAGGCGCCACCGGCGACGGGCACCCCGTCCTCGATGAGGACGAGCAGGGCACCGTCGGGTGGCGCGAACCGGTCCTCCGGGTAGCCGACGAGACTCTCGTACTGTTCGTCGAAGGAGTGCTCGTAGCGGGTGCTGTACTCGACCGCGAGTTCCTCGAGCAGCGGTGCGGCGAGGGGATCGTCCTGACGCACCGCCCTGACCTCGAGTCTGCTGGTCCCGCTCACGAGGCCACCGCCGGTTGCCGCGTGCCGAATCGGAACGGTTCGGGGCTGGTGGCGGTGCCGTCGGCGAGGTCGGCGACGAGTTCGCCGATGGCGGGCGCGAATTTGAAGCCGTGCCCCGAGAATCCGGCGGCGACGGTGACGGCGCCTGCTCGGTCGACGACGAAGTTCGAGTCCGGTGTCGTCGTGTACAGGCAGGTATCCACCCGTGCGCTCTCGGCATCGACGCCCGGCAGCCACGTGCGCGCGTAGTCGACGAGCCGGCGCACACCGTCCGGGTCCGCCACGAAGCTGCGGCTGTCGGGTTCGACATGCGGCCCGGTGCCGTGTTCACCGATCTTGATGCCGTCGACGGAACCGAGGCCGTAGATGCCCTCCCCGTCGAGTTCGGCACCGCGGTGGTGGACGAAGCTCGGCCACTGCGCGTCGGTGAACGGGACGAAGTGCGCCGGTTGTTCCTGTGTCGTGCGCAGGGCCGGCAGGTGGGGTGCTGTGCCACCGGTAAGCCCGTCCAGGACGGTCCGCGTCCATGCTCCCGCCGCGACGACGACGTGCCGCGCGGTGATCACCTCGGTGTCGAGCACGATCTCGACGCCGCGATCGGACGCGCGGACGGTGCGGACCGGGGTGGTGTGCCGGACGTCCGCGCTGGCCTGCGCCGCGGCCTGTTGCAGTGCCGTCACCGAACGGTCGGCGTGCAACCGGCCGGCGTCGGGGTGGTGCAGCACCGTGGTGTCGAATCTGATGCCGTGCCAGCGGCGCTGCGCCTCCGCCGGTGTGAGGACACTGTGCGCGATACCGAGCTGATACAGCGCCTTCGCCTTGGCGTGGACGGCCGTCGGGAGTCCGTGGTCGACCGCCCCGGTGAGTTCGAGGACCCGGCTGCCGGTGGTCTCCTCGAGCCGCCGCCAGAGCGGCAGGGTGCGGGCCGCGAGTGCGGTGTAGAACTGCCCGCCGTAGGCCTGCCGGTAGATGCGGGAGGTGCCGTGCGAGGCACCGCGGTGGTGTCCCTGCTCGAACTGTTCGAGCAGGACCACCGTTCGGCCACGTGCGGCGAGTCGCCAGGCCGCCGCAGAGCCGATGACACCGCCACCGATCACCACGACGTCGACGAGTCTGCTGACGCGAGTCATGCCGTCTTCCTCTCGCTTCCGGCCTAGGCGGTCTTGGGGAGTCCGGGCGGGTTGATGCGTGAGACCTCGATCGCCTCGTTGCTGATGCCCCATCGTTCGAGAACCTCTGCATAGGTGCCGTTCTCGATGATGTGGTTGATCGCCTCGTTGATCGCCTGGATCAGTCCGTTGTCCTTCTTCGTGAGCACCGCGATCTCGCCCTGCAGGTCGAGGCCCGCGCCCGAGAACGTGCCGGCGATCTCCGTCTCACCTGCCTGCAGGACGTGGAACGCCGAGGTCGGGTTCGGTCCGACGTACGCGTCGATGCGTCCGGAGCCGAGCGCGAGGTAGTAGTCGACGGCGTTCTGGTAGTAGAGGATCTCGGCGGGTTCGAGCCCGGCGGCGACGTTCTGCTCGTTCCATTCGACGAGCAGCGACTCCTGGTTGGTTCCGGAGCCGACACCGATCGTCAGGCCGGCGATGTCCTCGGGTCCGTCGAAGGTGATGCCGCTGTCCTTGCCGACCTCGACGGCGAGGCTGTCGAGGCGGTAGGTGGCGAAGTCGTACTTCTCCTTGCGTTCCTCGGTGACGGTGACGTTCGAGATGAACACGTCCGCCTCACCGGAGTCGACGCGGACGAAGTTCTGCGCCCAGTCGGCGGCGGTGAGTTCGATGTCCAGGTCGAGCACGTTCCCGATGAGATGAGCGAAGTCGGTCTCGGATCCGATGATCGTCGTGTCGTCGTCGGCGTAGAAACGCAGCGGCGGTGCGGTACCGGCGGATCCGGTGACGACCAGCGTGCCGCGGTCGCGGATCTCCTGAGGAACCTTCGCGGCGATCTCCTCGACCGGGTCGGTGGTGATGCGGTTCTGGTCCGCGGTGAGGTTGTAACCGGCCGTCGTCGCGGCATCGGTGTCGGTGCCGGCATCTGCGTCGGAGCCGCAGGCCGCGACGCCCAGGAGAGCGACGGCGGTCAGGGCCGAGGTCAACAGGCGGACCCGGCGGGAGGAAGCGAACATCGTTACCTTCTCGAGTGCTGTGGTGGGGAGGGGAATCAGAGAACGCGCGACAGGAACGACGCGGTGCGTTCCTGCTGCGGATTGTCGAGGACCTCGTGGGGTGGTCCCTGTTCGACGATGACGCCGCCGTCCATGAAGACGACGGTGTCGGCGACCTCACGGGCGAAACCGATCTCGTGTGTGACGATCACGAGGGTCGCGCCGTCGCCGGCGAGGTCGCGGATGACGGCGAGCACCTCACCGACGAGTTCGGGGTCGAGCGCCGAAGTGGGCTCGTCGAACAGGATCACTGCGGGTCGCAGGGCCAGGGCCCGCGCGATCGCGACGCGCTGCTGCTGACCGCCGGACAACTGTTTCGGATAGTCGTGCAGCTTGTCGCCCACGCCGACGCGGTCGAGCAGGGCACGAGCCTCCGACTCGACCTCCGTGCGGTCGCGTCCCTGCGCCGACACCGGTGCCTCGACGACGTTCTCGAGGGCGGTCAGGTGCGGGAAGAGGTTGAAGTTCTGGAAGACGAAGCCGATGCGGGAGCGTTGACGGAGGATGTCACGGGCACGCAACTCGTGCAGCTTGTTCCCGCGACGCTTGTAGCCGATCAGCTCGCCGTCGATACGGACGGTGCCGCGGTCGACCTTCTCGAGGTGGTTGAGGGTGCGCAGGAGGGTGGATTTCCCGGATCCGGACGGACCGAGGATCACGGTGACCGTGCCCTTGCGGAGTTGCAAGTCGATGCCTTTCAGGACTTCGAGCGTGCCGAACGACTTGTGGACTCCGCGCACGTCGACGACGTGGTCGACGTCGTCCCGGGTGGCGGTCATTTCGTCGCTCCCCGTGGTGCACCGATGCCGCTGTCGCGGATCTCGCGGTATTTCGCGACCACACGTTGCCACGGGGTGAGCGGTAGTGCGCGTGCCGAACCGCGGGCGTAGTGCCGTTCGACGTAGTACTGCCCGATCGACAGGATCGTGGTGAGGATGATGTACCAAACGGTCGCGACCATGAGCATCGGAACGACGCGTCCGGTGCGGCCGAAGATCACCTGTACCTGGTAGAAGAGTTCGGCGATGGCCATGGTGGAGACGATCGACGTGCCTTTGAACAGGCTGATCACCTCGTTGGCGGCGTTTGGGAGGATCGCCCGCATGGCCTGCGGGAGAACGATCTTCACGAACTGCCGGTAACGCGGGATGCCGAGCGCGTTGGCCGCCTCGATCTGGCCGTGGTCGACGGAGATGATGCCGGCGCGGATGATCTCGGCGGAGTAGGCCGCTTGGTGGAGCGCCAGACCGATGACAGCGGCGGTGAAGCCGGAGATCACCCCGGCGACACCGAACTCGAAGAAGGCCGGGCCGAAGGGGATGCCGATCGACAACGTCTTGTACAGGTAGGCGATGTTGAACCAGAACAGCAACTGGACGATGAGAGGGATCGATCGGAACGCCCAGATGTACGTCCACGAGACCACCTGCAGAACAGGATTGTTCGACAACCGCCCGATCGCGAGGAGCACACCGAGCGCGAAGCCTAGGACCGTGCCCCACAGCGTCAACTCGATCGTCATCCACAGTGCGGAGAGCACGGACGATGCGGTGAAGTACTGCGCGAAGGTCGCCCAGTCCCAGCCGGGGTTGATGGCCAGGCCGTGCACGAACTGGGCAACGAGGATCAACACGGCGGCGCTGATCACCCAGCGCCACGGATGCCATTTCCGGGCGACGACCAGGTTCTCGTCGTCGGTGTGGTCGGCGGGGGCGTCGGGAATGCGGAGATCGGTGGACGTGCTCACGGCGACGTCCTGTGGGCGGGAGCCATCGGAATGGGCCTTTCGGGAATGCGGGGTGTGGGAAAGCGAGGGTGCAGACGTGGGTCCCGGCCCGTCCCCCTGCGGACGGGCCGGGACTCACGCGGCGAAGAACGACGGGAGGTTCGGCGAGCGGCTCGGCTCAGCGACGACACCGGTGCGAAGTACCGCTATGACACCGCTGCGGAGTACCGCCGTGACACCGGTGCGGAGTACCGCTATGACACCGGTGCGGAGTACCGCCGTGACACCGCTGCGAAGTACCGCGGCACAGGTCGATGTGCAGGCGGCACCACGAGGCGCGCTCGGTCCAGCGGGTCATGCTCGTTCCTCCATCGATCCCGGCGGTAGCACCCGCACCCGCGTACGGGGGGTTGCTGCGACGTCGTAGAGCCAGGTCTCTCGGTCGCTCTGGATGGTCGCGCCTCAAGCTACGGAGTGCGGCACGCCGCGGAAAGGCTTTCTCTCACTGTGACGGAAATCCGTTCCTCGTCGAGACCGATGTCGATGTCGACGCGGTGCCCCGGCATCGACGACAAGGCCGGTTTCGGTACGCCGTAGACTCGCCTCGGTGACCCCGCTCGAACTCTTCCTCGTCGCATTGGCCGGACTGGGCGCCGGAGCGATCAACTCCCTCGTCGGATCCGGCACTCTCATCACCTTCCCGACGCTCGTCGCGTTCGGTGTGCCCCCGGTGACCGCGACGATGTCCAACGCGATCGGCCTGGTCGCTGGAGGTGTGTCAGGCACCTGGGGGTATCGGCGCGAGCTGCGCGGGCAATGGGAGCGGCTGCGATGGCAGATCCCGGCGTCGTTCTGCGGGGCACTGGTAGGAGCGTGGCTCCTGCTCCACCTGCCTGAGACCGTCTTCGAGACGGTCGTACCCATCCTGCTCCTCCTGGCCCTTACCCTCGTCGTGTTCCAGCCGAAGATCCAGGCGTGGGTGGCCCGCAGAACCGGCGGCGACGCCGACGGCCACCTCGGACCGGTGCGGATGACACTGCTCGTCGTCGGCACCTTCGCCGTCGGCATCTACGGCGGCTATTTCACGGCGGCGCAGGGCATTCTGCTCATGGGTTTGTTCGGAGCGTTGCTGCACGACCACATCCAGCGACAGAACGCGGTGAAGAATCTGCTGTCGCTGGTGGTGAACGTCGTGGCCGCGTGCGCGTACATCCTGGTGGCGTTCGACCGGATCGACTGGACCGTGGCCGCACTGATCGCGGTGGGTTCTTTGATCGGTGGCTATCTCGGTTCCCACTACGGCCGGCGCCTGTCGCCGGTCGCGTTGCGGATCGTCATCGTCGTTGTCGGCCTGATCGGGCTGTACCGGCTGTTGTTCTGAGCCGGTCATTTCTTCCCGGCGGTAACGAAATCGTCTCCTATCGCCTCAGAGGCAACACCCGTCACAGAAATACCAGATGGTTGGTATGGAGTCGATCACAACGGGTACCTGACGAAGGTCGGGAGCACGACCTTCGAGGGGAGCAATCGTATGAAGAAACAGACCAAAGGGGCCATCGCCGCAGGGGCCGGAGCCATCCTGCTCCTGGGCGGACTGGGCAGCCTCGCGTTCTGGAACGATCAGACCGACGGTGACGCCGGTACCATCACATCCGGTCAGCTGACGCTCGGGGAGTGCGCCGGCGGCGGAACGTGGACCGATGTCGGCAATGGTGGAGCGACGATCGGTGACATTTCATCGTTCCGAATCGTCCCGGGCGACACGGTGCGTTACACCTGCGCCTCCACGCTCACCGCCCAGGGCGACAATCTGGAAGCCACACTCACCGCGAATCTGGATGGCGTCACGGGAAATACCGACTTGCGAAACGCCCTGATCACCACCATCGACGGCGAGTACGCCGGCCAGTCGTTCACCGGTGGAGCCGACGGTGTTCAGGTCGTGGCAAACGGCGGTGCGCCTCAGGGCATTTCGGTCGACATCACCATCACGTTCGATCCGGCCACATCGGGGACGACCGGACAGAACGAGACCGTCGATCTCGGCAATCTGAGCCTGAATCTGCAGCAGAACACGAACCCCGCTCCCGCGTGAGGACATGAAGCGGGGATGGGCCTGGATCGCCGCAGCCGCGTCGGTTCTGCTCGTGACCCTCTGGTCCACACAGCAGACCGGCGCACTGTGGCGCGACAGCACACAACTCAGGGGCGGCACGATCATCTCGGGAAGCCTGACCATCATGGCCCAGGGCTCCCAGGACTACACATGGACGAACTTCGGCGGTACCAACCTGGCGCAGGGATCCGTGGTGCAACAGCCGTTGACGGTCAGCATTCGGGGTGACGCCCACGCTCGTTACCGATTGCAAGCCGTACGTCAGAGCTCGACCCGGCTGCCGATCGCGGTGACAGCGTGGATCGTCGGTTCCGCCGACGCATGCCCGATGTCATCCGGTGCAGCAGTGGCTACACCGACGTCGACGATCGGCGGTCCTTGGACGGCCTTTCCGGCTCCAGGGGAAGGACGGTCGGCCGCTCCGGGCACCACAGAGGTGTGGTGTCTCCGGGCGACCGTCGGAGCCGCGGCAGAACAAGGCAGGTCGACCACCCTTGCGCTCGAATTTCGAGTGGAGCAACAGATATGACCGAATCCCGGGAAGAAGACGACCGGACAGGGCCGCTCTGGTGGATGGGCTCGATGCTCACCTGGGCCCTGCTGTTCGCCATGCTCACCCTGCTGGCAGTCACCATCCTGATCCCGGCCGTGGCCGGCGGCGAACGCTTCACCGTGCTCACCGGATCGATGGACCCCACCTACCCACCCGGCACCCTCATCGTCGTCGAACCCGTCGAACCCGACGAACTCGCGATCGGAATGCCCGTGACGTACCAGTTGCGTTCGGGGGATCCCACTGTGGTGACGCATCGGATCATCGCGTCCACCCAATCCGCGAAGGGGCAACGCACGTACATCACCCAGGGCGACGCCAACACTGTGCCCGACGAGAAACCGGTTCTCTACGAACAGATTCGGGGACGAGTCTGGTATTCGATTCCCTACCTGGGCTATGTGAACAACTGGCTGACGGGGCAACAGCGTTCGTGGACCGTCGGGATCATCGCGATCGCACTGTTCGGCTACGCCACCGTGCTGTTCACCAGCGGTATCCGGGATGGCAGACGTGAGCGGGAGGCAGCACGAACCGGCGGAGGCAGCGATGCGCGGCGATGAAGTCCTCGATCACCTTCGCAAGTACCTACGAAAAGCGCCTTCACTCTTCACCGTCCGGGTGCGCGCACTACTGTCGCTCGGAACGGTCCTCGCGCTCGGCGCGGTGGGAACCTTCGCCGCGTGGGCGAATTCGGCGGTAGCGACGGGGACGTTCAGCACCGGCACGGTCGATCTGCGAGCGAACGACGTGAAGTCCTATACGTTCTCCGACCTGACCTCGTCCTCCATGATGCCGGGCGAGAGTCGAGCGGCGAGTCTGCAGGTGCAGAACACACGCTCGACGATGGACGTCACGTACACGGTGAATGTCGCGACACCCGCCGGAAGTCCGGCCCTCGCGAACAACCTGCAACTCCGGGTCTTCAGCAACGGAACCCCGTCGAACCTCACTGCCGGCGGTCTCCGCAGGGGAACATGCACGGGAACACAAATCGGACAGACGAGCCTGATCGCGGGAGGCGCTGCGCCGATCGTCGCTGCTGCTCGCCCCCTGGCGGCCACGACCGGTAGGGAGACACTGTGCATGGTCGTCACGTTGCCCACGTCGACGCCGCTCCCCACACAGAACCAGAGCGTGTCCGCCCTCGTGTTCACCTTCACGGCGCAGACGACGGTGTGAGGCGACAATGACCGAACACGCACACCAGGCACGCCCCCCACACAGAGGGCGGGACACCCTCCTGACGATCGGTGCAGTACTCGGCAGCCTGTGTATTCTCCTCGCGGCGGTATCGGCCCTGTTCGGCCTGATGCCGTTGATCTTCCGCTCGGGTTCCATGGCACCCGCGATTCCTTCGGGCTCCCTCGCGATAGCGCACACCGTCCCCGCAGCCGACCTTCGGTCCGGTGACGTGGTGAGTGTGATCAACGATCAAGGCAGTCGCATCACCCATCGGATCGTGGAAGTCGAGTCGTTCGCCGGAAACACGGCCCTCCTCCGGCTGCAAGGAGATGCGAATCCGGAACCCGATCCCCGCAGTTACGGAGTGAGCTCGGCCGAACGGGTGCTCTTCCATGTCGACGGCCTCGGCTACCTTGCCGCCTGGCTCCGGACCGTTCCCGGCCTCGTCGTGCTGGCGATACTCGCCGCCGCCCTCATCCGGATCGCGGTGCGTCCCGACGGATCGCCCCTCCGGAACGCCCAGGCCCCCGTGACTCCTCTGGCAGTCTTCGTCGTCGTGTCTGCGGTCGGCCTCTCACACACGCCGGGGACCGATGCGGCCTTCGTCGACAACGCGACCGCGCGAAGCGGAGCGTTCGCCTCGAAGAGCGAGTACGTACCACAAATTGCAGGAACGGTCGGCTGCAACAGCAAACTCATTCTCGACCAACCCGATCCTGTCACGTTGAACTGGACGCATCTCGGGTCGCCCTATCAGTACCGGATCATTCTGCGGGATCTGGACGGTCGTGTCTGGCGGACCGTCGACATCACCGACATCACCGCCGCGACGGGTGGCACCATCTCGTACGACCTGTACGGCACAGATCTTCCTCGCCGCAGCCTCATCTGGCAGTACAACGCGGAAATACACACGATGTTGCCGGGAGGCACGGTGTCGGCAGCATGGAGGGGCCGCCTCGTCTCCCAACCAGTGTCCTTGATCAGCCACAACCAGGACCTCAACTGCAGCCCGAGCGGGGAACGTGACGGGACCCCGGCGTATGTGGCATCCCCGGCTTCCGTCGCATGCTCCACGACCGGCACAGGAAGTGCCACCGCAGCGACATTGACGTGGCCGCACGTCGGCACGGGTGTGACTTACCAGGTCACCGTTCGCAATCCGTCGGACGGAAATTTCGCTTACGTCACCACGGTGACCACCACCCCGACGTCCGCGGGGCAACCGGTGACCGCCAGGATCGCCCGGACCAACCTCGACACCGCTCTCATCACCGCGAATATTGCTGACGCCGAGATCCGCTCGATCCAAGGAAGTTCGTATTCCACAGGTTTCGTCGCGTACAGGCTCGACACGACGTCGACGACGGGCGTCACCTGCTCGGCACCAGCGACAGGAGCACGCTCACTGCCGCAATCCTCTGCTTCCACCACCACGACGTCGACGACGTCCTCCCCGACCGCAAGTGCGGGGACATCGACCTCCCTCGGTCCGACGACCACCGAGGGGAGTCCCAGTACGTCCGGGTCACCGTCTGCACCGACAGAAACGGACATTGTCTCCGCGCTCCGCTCACCGTCCGGCCTCTACTCCGCTCGGCTCGTCCGATCCGAGGCCGGAACGTACGCCGTCATCACTGCTGCGACGGGCAGCGAGGAGTACCGCACCGGCGCCTCAGAGGGTGATGTACTGGCCTGGGCCGCCGAGACGGACGAGCTACGCATCACCGGAAGTTCGGGGGAATGGGTGATCAGTAGGGCGTCGGGTTCGTGGGTGAGGAGCGCGGTGGTCGATCCGCTCCCGGCTCCCCCGCCTGCTCCTGAGTCTGAGTCTGCACCGACCGGCGAGCCTGCTCCTTCACCGGTCCCCGAGGAGACGCCGCCCGAACCTGCGCCGACCCCGAGCGACGATGCTCCTGTGGGCGAGCCGGCCGACGACGGATCGGAAGGCTGATGCTTCGAAATCAATTCCGCTTCAAAGAAACAGGAATTCCTGCCACCACGAGAGTCGCTGCTTCACTGGCCTCCGCGACCCGCGCATTGAGCCGGCCGAGCATGTCGCGGAACAATCGGCCCGAAGAGGTCGCGGGCACCACTCCGCTACCGACCTCGTTGCTCACGGCGACCACCGGCACCGCACACTTCCGCCACGCCGCGATCAACTCGTCCACATCGGAGTGGACAGGGTCGAGGTCGCCACCATCCCAGACACCGTGGATATCGAGCCGTGCCGTCAACCACGTTCCGAGACAATCGATCAGCAGCGGTTCCGTAGCGGTGCACAGCACCTCGGCGACATCGACCGTCTCCACCGTCGACCATGAACCGGGACGTCTTTCCCGGTGCAGTGCAACACGTTCCGCCCACTCCGCGTCACCCTCTCGTGTCCCGCCGGTGGCGACGTAGGTGACGGACGGGCAGGACGCGAGTAGTTCCTCGGCGTGCCGCGACTTGCCCGACCGCACTCCCCCGAGAACCAGCGTCCGATGCGGCACGACCGGAGTCCCTTCACCCACGTGGACCACCTCACCGTCACGACCGGGACGAGCATCCACCTGCTGCAGACGATTCCGCAGTTCGTCGATGGGCGGATTGTGGTGACCCAGATGCACTGCGACCACCTCGGTGTTCTCGGTGACGGCACCGACACCGCGCAGACCATCCACCATCGCGCCGAACTCGGGCAGGCCGAGGTGACCCTCGGACAATTCGGAACGGTCGCCGAAGGTTTCCTCGAGGAATACCGCGTCGAACCGGGCGTCGCGCACGGCCTCGAACCACTCGGCGAGCCACATCCCGGTGTCGCACGCCCACAGCAACCGCGACCCGCCGGGGCCCGACAGGTCGTACAGCACCGCGTCGCCGTCGCGGAAGACCTTGTGCCGTGCGGGAAGAACGCGCACCGAGTAGTCGCCGACGGTGAGCGAGTCCCCCGGCTCGACCGGCACGAAACGCACCGGCGCGTCGGGAGCCACCCAGGGTCTACAGGTGTCGAGCGCGTCGGCGGGACCTATCACATCGAGTTCGACGCCGGCGGCCACCCACGACCGGAACAACAATGCCTGCGGGCCCAGATGATCTGCATGGGCGTGGGTCAGGAGGATATGCCGCACCTGCGCCAGCGACCTGCCGTGCCGCACGGCCGCGCGGGGCGCCTCCGGACCGCAGTCGAGCATCAGCACATCGTCGACGAGTGCCGCGGTCTGCCCGCGGATCTCGCCGCGACGGGCGGCATCCGCGCAGGATGCACACGTGCAGAACGGGTTCGGCCACCCGTCCGCCGCGCCGGTTCCCAGGAGCACGACCTCCATCAGCGGTCCTTCGTGCTGTCGCGGAGCGGGAGGACGGCGCGACCCGCCGGGCGGTCGAGGATCTCGACGCGGGCGCCGTAGACCTGCGCGATGCGTTCGGCGGTGAGGACGTCGTCGGGCGCTCCGTCGGCGACGACGTGCCCGCGATCGAGCAGTACGAGCCGTTCCCCGTACTGGGCGGCGGAGGTCAGCTCGTGCATCGCGGCGATGACGGTGAGGTCGCCTTCGGTGCGCATCGAATCGACGAGTTCGAGTACCTGCTGCTGGTGTCCGATGTCGAGTGCGCTGGTGGGTTCGTCGAGGAGCAGCACCCGCGGTTGCTGGGCGAGAGCGCGTGCGAGCACGACGCGCTGCAGCTCACCGCCGGACAGTTCGGTCGCGAGTCGCGGTGCGAACGCTTCGAGCTCGAGCCGTTCTACGATCCGGTCCACCACCTCGCGGTCGTGCGCGGTCTCGGATCCGAAGCGCGGGATGTGCGGGGTGCGGCCGAGATGGATCAGTTCCCTGACGGTGACACCTTCCGGCACCACGGGGCGTTGCGGCATCAGCGCGACCGCGCGTGCCATGTCCCGACGTCCGGCGCGCCCCGGCACGATGTCGGCGACCTGCAGGTGACCGGTGGCCGGCACGAGACCGGCGAGGACGTGCAGCAGGGTGGTCTTGCCCGACCCGTTGGGCCCGACCAGCGATAGCCAGGAGCCGGCGGTGACGTTCAGGTCGATCCCGTGCAGCACCTCGACGCCACCGCGTTCGGCGCTGAGCTGCCGGCACGACACCGTCATGGTCGGGGTGGTGAGAACATCGCTCTTCATCGGACACCTCGGCTCCGTCTGAGCACGACGAGGAAGAAGGGCGCCCCGATCGCCGCGGTGACGACACCGATCGGCAGTTCGGCGGGCGACATGACGGTGCGGGCCAGGACGTCCGCGAGGACGAGGAAGGACGCACCCACCAGCAGCGACAGCGGCAGCAGGAGACGGTGGCCGGGTCCGGCGAGCAGCCGGACCGCGTGGGGGACGACGATGCCGACGAACCCGATGAGACCGCTCGCCGAGACGACGGCCGCGGTTCCGAGGGTCGCGACGCAGACGAGCAGCAGCCGCACGCGCGCCGGGTTGATCCCGAGGCTCGCGGCTTCGACGTCGCCGACCGCCATGACATCGAGTGTGCGCCGATGCAGCGCGATGATCGCGACGGTGACCACGACGTACGGCAGGACCACGACGACGTCGGACCAACCGTCGGTGGACAGGCGGCCGAGCATCCACGAGTACACCTGCCGCAGGGTGTCGTCGTGCAGCTGCATGAAGAACGTCTGGATCGCGTTGGCGAAGGCCGCGACGGCGACACCGGCGAGGATGATGACGACTTCCGAGCGGCTGCCGCCAACGGTGCGGCCGAGCGAATACGTCGCGCCGACGGCGAGCAGGCCCCCGGCGAAGGCCGCGATCGGGACACCGGCGAACCCGGCCGCGCCGCCCACGACGATGGCGAGGGTGGCACCGAGACCGGCGCCGCTGGAGACCCCGAGCAGATAGGGATCGGCGAGCGGATTGCGGAAGACCCCTTGGTAGGCCGCACCGGCGATGGCCAGCATCGCACCGACCAGCACCCCGAGCACGACGCGCGGCATCCGGATGTTCCACAGGATCGCCTGCTGACGCGTGCTCAACCCGGAGTCGACGTCGACGAGCGGCAGACGGTCGGCGATGTCGAGCAGCACCCCGCCCGGGGTGAGACCGGCGGGCCCGACGAGGATCCCGACCAGCATCGCGGCGAACAGGGCGAGCACGGCGCCGGTCAGCACGAGCACGTTGCGCGGCAGTACCCGCGCACCACCGGGTGGCAGTGCGCGGGTGTTGCCTCGCGACACGGAGATCAAGGCGTGGGCTGGACCGCGGGGATGGTGCCGACGATCCGGGCGACCTCACGCATCAGGTCCACGACGCGCGGCCCCCAGCGACTGGCGATGTCCTCGTCGAGGACGTAGACCTGGCCGTCCCGGACAGCGGTGAGCTCGCCCCATCCGGCACGTTCCGCGACGACCTCGGGCGTGACGCCGCAGCACTGGCCGTCGGCCAGGAAGATCACGTCGGGGTTCTGTTCGAGGACGTACTCGGCGGACAGCTGCGGGTAGCCGTCGCCGCCGGTCGCGATCGAGGTCAGCCCCAGCATCGAGTAGATCTCGCCGATGTAGGTGTCGTCGGTGACGGTGTAGAAGGTGTTGTCGAGCTCGTGGTAGTAGGTCAGCGGGGTCTCCCGTTCGGGGAGGCCGGCGAGAATCTCGTCGATGTCCGTCTTCATCTGCGCCACGAGTTCGGCGGCGTCGCCGACGTGTCCGGTGACGGCTCCCAGCTGCTCGATCTGGGCGTAGGTGTCGTCCAGGTTCTCGGCCGCGGGAAGGATCAGCGTCTCGACACCGGCCTGTTCGAGTCCCGCAACGAGATCGGCGGTATCGGCGTTGGCGACGACCAGGTCGGGTTCGTAACCGAGGATCGCCTCGACGTTGGGGGTGTACCCCGACAGATCGGTGACGGGCGCGTCGGCCGGATAATCGGATCGGTCGTCGACCGCGACCACCTGGTCGCCGGCACCGACGGCGTAGAGCATCTCCGTGCTGGTGGGGCTCAGCGACACGATGGCCTGCGGGACGTCCGCGGAGGTGGTGTCGGTGTCACCGGACGGTGACGAATCGTCGCTGCTCGAGCACCCTGCGGCGAGGAGCGCGAAAGCGGTCAGTCCGGCGGCGAGCAGCCGTCGGTGGTTGTCGAGTGGCACAGCCATCCTCCGTTGTTCGGAGGACGAAAACAGCACGGCTGCAACAGGCGGTTGCGGCACGCCACCGTCCTTCGTCCGAGGACCAGTACGTACGGACCCTCCGCGCCGGCCGACCTGGCTCACCCCGTACCGGGACTTACAGTTGCGGGACAGCGCCGGAATCTCACCGGCTTCACCGAAAACGCAGCGGGTGCCCTACCGGATCGGCAGGACACCCGCAGCGTAGCTCACGGCGTCCCAGGTCAGGACAGCGCCTGCTGGAGATCCTCGAGCAGATCCTCGGGATCCTCGAGGCCCACGGACAGTCGCACCACGCCGTCGGACAAACCGATCGCGGCCCGGCCCTCCGGTCCCATCGCCCGGTGGGTGGTGGTCGCCGGGTGGGTGATGAGCGACTTGGAGTCGCCGAGATTGTTCGAGATGTCGACGATGCGCAGCTTGTTCAGCAGCTCGAAGGCACGCTTCTTGCCCTCGCCCTCGGGGGCGTCGAGCTCCAACGTGATGATCGTGCCACCGCCACTCATCTGCGACTTCGCGAGTTCGTACTGCGGGTGCGACTCGAGATACGGGTACTTGACCCAGCGCACCGCATCCTGCGATTCGAGGAACTGCGCGATGCGCAGCGCCGAATCGACCGAGGCGCGCAACCGCACCGGCATGGTCTCGAGACCCTTGAGCAGCGTCCACGCGTTGAACGGGCTCAGCGACGGCCCGGTGTGGCGGATGAGCTTCTGCACCGGCCCGTCGATGTAGTCGGCGGGTCCGAGGATCGCTCCGCCGAGCACGCGGCCCTGACCGTCGATGTGTTTGGTGCCGGAGTAGACGACGATGTCGGCACCGAGATCGAGGCTGCGCTGCAGCAGCGGGGTGGCGAAGACGTTGTCCAGCACCACCTTCGCGCCCGCCGCATGTGCCATCTCGGAGACGCGACGCACGTCGACGAGGGTCTGCATGGGGTTCGAGGGGGTCTCGAAGAAGACCGCGGTGGTGGGCACCGACAGTGCCTTCTCCCACTGGTCGAGATCCTCGCCGTCGACGAACACCGTCTCCACGCCCCAGCGGGGCAGAATCTCGTTGCACACGACGAAGCACGAACCGAAGAGGCTGCGTGCCGCGACGAGGCGGTCGCCCTTGCCGAGCAACGCGGCGAGCGCGGTGAACACCGCGGACATGCCGGACGCGGTGGCGTACGCCCCCTCGGCACCGTCGAGCAGGCGCAGGCGCTCCTCGAACATCTTCACCGTGGGGTTGCCGTAGCGGGAGTAGACGAAATGGTCGACGTCGCCGGTGAAAGCGGCCTCGGCGGCCTCGGCCGACTCGTAGACGAACCCGGAGTTGAGGTAAAGGGCCTCGGAGGTCTCCTCGAAACCGGATCGGAGGGTGCCGCCGCGCACGCCGAGCGTGGCGGGGCGAACGGTGGCGGGCAGCGCCTTGTCGAACGCGCCGCCCTGGGGGATGGAACTCACGACTGCCTCCACGGCAGGCCTGCAGCCCGCCAGCCCTCGGCACCGCGATGGCTTTCGCCGTCGAGAGCGCCTTCGAATCCTTCGAGAACGTTGTAGGCGGGGGTCAGGCCCGCAGCGGTGGCGGCCGTGGCCGCTCCGATGGAGCGCTGCCCCGAGCGACACAGGAAGATCACCGGTCCGCTGCCGATACCCGCTGCCCTCAGATCCTCGACGAAGTTCGGGTTGGGGGCGCCGTCGGGGTAACGAACCCACTCGACGAACACGGTCCGGCGACCGAGCGACGAGGTCTCGGGGACCCCGACGTATTTCCACTCGGCTTCGGTACGCACATCGACGAGCACGGCATCCGGATCACCTTGCAGCAGGTCCCATGCCTGCTGCGGCGTTATATCACCTGCGTAGCTCACCGGGACATATTTTCACAGGTCGGACTGTGACGTACACGCGGGCACCGCTTCGTATACGCACGGCGACACGTCAGAACCGGCAGATCCGCCACACGTCGTCGATGCGGACGACCTGCCACGTCTCGGTCTGCGTCTCCCCGTCGAGGCCGGTCCGGACGTCGACGGTGGCCCGATCGCCGTCCACGGCGATGTTCTGCGTGGCCTGCAGCTCCACGCGTCCCTCGACGTCCGCGAGCGGTGCTTCCTCGGCGGGCAGATCGCTGCACCGCAGCCGGTCGAGGATCGGTCCGTCGTTCTCGTTGTGCGCGGAGACGTAGTCGGTGACGGCGCGGCGCACCATCTCGTCCTCGGTGAGGTCGTCGCCCGCCGGGGAGAAGAGCTGGGCGCCGAAGACGACGAGGACGAGCACCACCAGGACCGCGAGGGCTCCGAGGAAAGGCCCTATGCTGCTACTGGTGGGACCGTCGGGATCCGGGCCGGGATCGGGTTCGGGTTCGGGGGCTCCGCGCTTGGCCATGCGCCCGATCCTAGTGGGCGCGAGGTCGCAGCCCGTCACGACCGCATTTGCCCTAAAAACCCTCTCGAGGTAGGAATTGTCGCATGGCCACCACGCAGCTCGTTCGACGCCTCGCCGTCGACCTGTGTCGTATGGGTGCCCACATGTGTTGTCGCTGAAGCGATTCGCTCGACGGCTCGATTCATCCTCCTTCGCCGTCATCCCCGCGCGACCTGCGCCGAGCCCACTGAGGGCAGCCTTAATTTAAGCTGGATATGTCCGTCCGCACACCGAAGAGGTAGTTGATCCCCTGATGACCGATCAGACTCGTCCCCTTCGCGTCGCGATCGTGGGTGCCGGCCCTGCCGGTATCTACGCCGCCGACGCACTCATGAAGTCCGACACTGCGCAGGATCCCGGGGTCAGCATCGACCTGTTCGAGCGCATGCCGGCGCCGTTCGGTCTGATCCGCTACGGTGTCGCGCCCGACCACCCGCGCATCAAGGGCATCATCACCGCCCTGCACAAGGTGCTCGACAAGCCGCAGATCCGCCTGCTCGGCAATCTCGACTACGGCAGCGACTTCAACCTCGACGACCTTCAGCGTTTCTACGATGCGGTGATCTTCTCGACCGGCGCGAACGCGGACCGCGCGCTGAACATCCCCGGCATCGATCTCGACGGCAGCTACGGCGCCGCCGACTTCGTGTCCTGGTACGACGGTCACCCCGACGTGCCGCGCACCTGGCCGCTCGAGGCGGAGAAGGTCGCCGTCCTCGGTGTCGGCAACGTCGCGCTCGACGTCGCCCGCGTGCTCGCCAAGACCGGCGACGAGCTGCTGCCGACGGAGATTCCGCCGAACGTCTACGAGGGTCTGAAGAACAACAAGGCCGTCGAGGTGCACGTCTTCGGTCGCCGTGGTCCGGCGCAGGCCAAGTTCACGCCGCTCGAGCTGCGCGAACTCGACCACTCCCCGACCATCGAGGTCATCGTCGACCCCGAGGACATCGACTACGACGAAGGCTCCGAGCAGGCACGTCGCAACTCCAAGCAGGTCGACATGGTCGCCAACACCCTGCAGGACTGGGCGATCCGCGATGTGGGCAACCGCCCGCACAAGCTGTTCCTGCACTTCTTCGAGTCCCCGCACGAGATCCTCGGCGAGGACGGCAAGGTCGTCGGTCTGCGCACCGAGCGCACCGAGCTCGACGGCACCGGCAACGTGCGCGGCACCGGCAAGTTCAACGACTGGGAGGTCCAGGCCGTCTACCGCGCGGTCGGCTACCTCTCGCAGAACATCGCCAAGCTGCCCTTCGACGAGCAGGCCGGCACCGTGCCGAACGAGGCCGGACGGGTGCTCGCCGACGAGAACGCCGAGGGTCCCGACCGGTTCATGCCGCACACCTACGTCACCGGCTGGATCAAGCGCGGTCCCGTCGGCCTGATCGGCCACACCAAGGGCGACGCGAACGAGACCGTCGCGAACCTGCTCGAGGACCGGGCCGCCGGCCGTCTGAACACCCCCGAGGATCCGTCCGAGGACGCGATCGTGAAGTTCCTCGAGGACAAGCAGCTGCCGTACACCACCTGGCAGGGCTGGTACCGCCTCGATGCGCACGAGCGCAGCCTCGGTGAGGCCGAGGGCCGCGAGCGCGTGAAGGTCGTCGAGCGCGAGGACATGTTCCGCGCGAGCGAGCCGCACAAGGCGTGACAGCAGCCTGAACTGCACGAACGACGAGGGACCCATCCGCGCGGATGGGTCCCTCCTCGCTTTCGGGTCTGCTCGGCTTTCCGGGTGCGCTCAGGTGAACAGGACGGCGCCCAGCCACACCGACGCCGCGACGAGTCCGCCGAACAGTTCGACGAGGATCGACAACGCGACCGCCTTGGTCGCCGCGACCGTCGAGACCCACGCGTCGCGGTGGGTGCGATGCCGCTGCACCTCCGACAGGTACATGCCGAGCAGGAAGCCCAGGAACAGCCCGACGACGGGGACGACGAAGAACCCGACGATGCCGAGCAGACCGGCGAGGATCAACGAGCGGTTCGGCACCCCGGCCTGCTGCAGTCGCTTGCCGGGCCAGGTGTACTTCACGATGCCGGTGACCAGCAGCGCCACCGCCGCGACGCCCAGCACGATCCATGCGGTGGTGCCTCCCGTGAGGAACGCCCATACGGCGATCGCGCCGAAGATCAGCAGGACGCCGGGCAGGACCGGCAGCACGATCCCGAGCAGGCCGACGAGGATCGCCAGCCCGACGAGCAGTTCGCCGCCGGCACTCACGGCGCCACCGAGCGGGTCGAGCGGGCGGAAGACAGCGGAGTACCGGGACGCGGTGGCAGCATGGTGGGACTATATGTGCCACCGGTCCACGCCCCCGGGAGGACGCGATGAGCAGTACCAGGCCTCACAGCAGCCCGAAGAGTGCATCGGACGCCGCAGCCGCCGCGGTGCGCGGCGACGTCCGGTACTTCACGACGCCCGGTGTCGATCCCGCCGAGGCGGTGGAGTGGCAGCGCCGCGACGCGCGGATCGTCCACCACGGCACCGGTCGTGTCGTCTTCGAGCAAACCGATGTGGAGTTTCCTGCCTTCTGGTCGCAGAACGCCACCGACATCGTCACGCAGAAGTACTTCCGCGGGCAGCTCGGACACCCGGATCGTGAGCACTCGTTGCGCGACGTGATCGCGCGCATCGTCGACACGATCACGGCGTGGGGGCACACCGACGGTCATCTCGACGATCCGGAGGCGTTCGCCGCCGAGCTGACCTATCTGCTGATCCACCAGCGGGCCTCGTTCAACAGTCCCGTCTGGTTCAACATCGGGGTGCCGAACACTCCGCAGCAGGCCAGCGCGTGTTTCATTCTGTCGGTCGACGACAGCATCGACTCGATCCTCGAGTGGTACCGGCAGGAAGCGGTGATCTTCAAGGGCGGGTCGGGCGCCGGGGTGAACCTCTCCCGGATCCGCTCGTCGGCCGAACCGCTGACCGGTGGCGGAAGCGCATCGGGTCCGGTCAGCTTCATGCGCGGCGCCGACGCCTCCGCCGGCACCATCAAGTCCGGCGGCAAGACCCGGCGGGCCGCGAAGATGGTGATCCTCGACGTCGACCATCCCGACATCGAGGAGTTCGTCGACTGCAAGGCGATCGAGGAACGCAAGGCGCGGGTGCTCGCCGAGGCCGGTTTCGACATGGGTCTCGACGGCACCGACATCCATTCGGTGCAGTACCAGAACGCGAACAACTCGGTGCGCGTGACCGACGAGTTCATGCACGCGGTGGTGGCCGACGCCGAGTGGCCGCTGCGTACCGTGACGACCGGCGAGACGGTCCGGACTGTCCGCGCGCGAGAGTTGTTGCAGCGCACCGCCGCCGCCACCTGGGAGTGCGCCGACCCGGGCATCCAGTACGACACGACGATCAATGCCTGGCACACCGCCTCCGCGACCGGCCGGATCAACGCGTCGAATCCCTGCTCGGAGTACATGCATCTCGACGATTCGGCCTGCAACCTCGCGAGCCTGAATCTGCTGACCTTCCTGCGCGAGGACGGCACCTTCGACGTCGACGGTTTCCGTCACTCCGTGGCGGTGATGCTCACCGCGCAGGAAATCCTCGTCGGCCGCGCCGACTACCCCACCGAGCGGATCGGTGAGACGTCGCGGCGGTTCCGGCAGCTCGGGCTCGGTTACGCCAACCTCGGTGCGCTGCTCATGGCTTCGGGCCTGCCCTACGACAGCGAGGCCGGACGCGCGACGGCTGCGGCGATCACCGCCCTGATGACCGGTCACGCCTACGCCGTGTCGGCGGACATGGCGAGGCGCCTCGGACCGTTCGACGGTTTCGACGAGAACCGCGCGCCGATGCTCGACGTGCTGGGCAAGCATCGTGGCGCACTCGATGACATCGACGCCGATCTCGCACCGGCCGACGTGCTCGATGCGGCACGACAGGCGTGGGACCGCGCCGTGGCCGACGGCTCTGCCCACGGTGTGCGCAACAGCCAGGTCAGCGTGCTCGCACCGACCGGCACGATCGGGCTCGCGATGGATTGCGACACCACCGGGATCGAACCGGATCTGGCGTTGGTGAAGACCAAGAAGCTCGTCGGCGGCGGCAGCCTCACGATCGTCAATCGCAGTGTGCCGCGCGCACTGTCGCGTCTGGGTTACAGCCCGTCGGAGGTCGCCGATATCGTGGCGCACCTCGATCTGCATCACGATCTCGCCGGTGCGCCGCACGTGCGCGACGAGCACGCACCGGTGTTCGCGACGTCCATGGGCGACAACGTCATCTCGCCGCGCGGCCACGTCGCGATGATGGCCGCGGTGCAGCCCTTCCTGTCGGGTGCGATCTCCAAGACGGTGAACCTGCCCGAGTCCGCGACCGTCGACGACATCGCCGACATGTATGTCGACGCGTGGCGCCTGGGCGTGAAGGCCCTTGCGATCTACCGTGACAACTGCAAACTGGGACAACCGTTGTCGACGGCGTCGCGCCCTGCTGTCGCAGAAGCGGCTCCGTCCACGGCGCCTCGCCGCGAGCGGCTCCCGCGCACCCGCACTTCTCGGACGTTCGAGTTCCGGGTGGCGGACTGCAAGGGCTTCGTCACGATCGGTGAGTACGACGACGGGCGTCCCGGCGAGATGTTCCTGCGCGTGTCCAAACAGGGCTCGACGCTCGCCGGCATCATGGACGCCTTCTCGATGTCGGTCAGTTACGGTCTGCAGTACGGGGTCCCGTTGCGCACCTTCGTCCGGGCCTTCACGAGTACGCGTTTCGAGCCGGCCGGGATCACCGACGATCCGGATCTGCGGATCGCCACGTCGATCCTCGACTACATCTTCCGGCGACTGGCGATCGACTATCTCGAACCCGACGAGCGCGCCGAACTGGGCATCCTCACCGGCGCCGAGCGTTCGGTGCCCGACACCCCCACGCTCACGCCGTACACGAGCACGCCGCCGGTGCGTGAGCCCGATCCGCCGGCGACCGCGCCGCGGGGCACGCACAGCACGAGCAGCGCGAGCACGTCCTCCCCGGGTGGTCTCGCTGCTCCGTCACCGTCGAATCCGGACGCGCCGTACTGCATGCAGTGCGGAGTGAAGATGCAACGGGCCGGGTCGTGCCACGCCTGCCCGTCCTGTGGGAACACCAGCGGCTGCAGTTGAGGTGTTGCGTCCATACTGGCGGGATGGTCCTGGGAGTCGACACCGAACTGACACTGACGGCCGCGGGTGCGGTCTTCCTTCTTGCGCTCGCTCTCGGCGTGTGGAAGTACCGGCAGATGGCGACGTCCGACGACCACCTCGCGCACCCGTACGTCGACATCGCCCACCGATCGGCCCTGATGTATTCCTTCGCGACGCTGCTGGTCGCGGTGTTCGTCGAGCTCAGCGCGTGGCCCACCGCAGTGAACCTCGCCGCGGCCGCGGTGATCGTGGTGTTCTTCGTCGGCGCGATCGCGAGCTATGTCGTGCACGGTGCGCTGCGCGACACCACGAATCAGTTCGCGCATCCGGTGCGCGGGACGGGTCCGGCGATGGCCGCGCTGATCGTCGGTGAGATGGGTGGCTTCGCGGTGCTGTTCGCCGGCTTCCTGTGGGGTGCCTTCGCAAGCTGAGGCCGCGTCAGGTGCGGTGTTCGAGCAACGACAGGACGTTGCCGTGCGGGTCGCGGAACCATGCGACCCGCATACCGTCGGGTGCGGTCCACGCGTCGTGGTCGTCCTGATCCATGCCGTTGTACCGGATGAACTCCACGCCGTGCTCGCGCAGTCGTTCGACGGTGCCGTCCAGATCGGATACCCGCCAGCCCAGCACGGTGTAGCCGGTCTCCTCGCGCGACTGCACGAGGGTCACCCGGACCGGTGCGCCGCCGCCTCCGTCGAGGACGAGCGCGAAGGGGTCGCGGGAGAGCTTCCGGAAGCGCAGGGTGTCGACGTAGAACATCTCCGAGACGTCGAGGTCGGTGCTCGGGACGAAGCTCACGAGTTGGCCGGTGATCGTCATACGTCCACTGTGCTCCGTAGCGCCCGAGTGCGACAGCGGATTCGGCGGATTCACGCCCCCACCTCGGCGATCCGGCGACTAGGCTCTCGATCATGAGTACTTCGGAGATCGCTACGGTCCTGGCCTGGCACGACGCTGTGAACAGCAACGACATCGACACGCTCGTGCAGTTGTCGAGCGACGACATCGTGCTCCCCACCCCCGACGACGATCCCGACCAAGGACTCGACGAACTGCGCGAGTGGGCGACGACGGCAGGGGTCACGCTGCAACCGGGCCGCCTGTTCGTCCACCACGGAATCGTGGTGGTCGAGGAGACGGCGACCTGGGCGTCCGATCCGGGTCCTCGCGACGAGGCGATCGCCTTCCGGGTGGTCGACGACCAGGTGGTCACCGTCGTCCGCCACGCCGATCTCGGCGAGGCCTTCGAGGCGACCGGACTGAGCGAGGCCGACCTCTACGAGGAGTGATCCACTCCCGACGACCGGAACCCCAGCAACCGGAGCCATATTCTGAACGCTCGCTAAGGTACTCTCCGTTGCGACAGTCCCTACACATCGGAGCGAGGTTCGTCGAGTGTCCGCTGAAGCTGTTGAGAAGAAGGGTCCGCTCGCGGGTGTCCGCGTCGTCGAGTTCAGGGGTCTCGGTCCCGGCCCGCACGCCGCGACCCTGCTCGCCGATCTCGGCGCCGATGTCGTCATCGTGCAGCGCCCCGGCGAGATCCCGCCGGAGGGACAGCGCGATCCGATTCAGCGCAACCGTCGCATCGTCGAGGCCAACCTCAAGGATCCCGCCGACATCGAGAAGGTCCTGACCCTGCTCGAGCGCGCCGACGTCCTCATCGAGGGCTTCCGTCCCGGCGTCACCGAACGACTCGGCCTCGGACCGGACGTAGTCCTCGAGCGCAACCCGCGCATCGTCTACGGCCGCATGACCGGCTGGGGCCAGGAGGGCCCGCTCGCCAACGCCGCCGGCCACGACATCAACTACATCTCCCTCACCGGCGTCCTGCACGCCATCGGCCGCCAGGGCGAGCGTCCGGTGCCGCCGCTGAACATGGTCGGCGACTTCGGTGGCGGTTCGATGTTCCTCGTCTTCGGCATCCTGTCCGCCCTCGTCGAGCGTCAGACCTCCGGCAAGGGCCAGGTCGTGGACGCGGCGATGGTCGACGGCGCCCTCGCTCTCTCGCACATGATGTGGGCGTTCCGCGGTCGCGGCGCGTGGTCGGACGAGCGCGGCGTCAACATGCTCGACACCGGCGCCCCGTTCTACGAGGTCTACGAGACCAAGGACGGCAAGTACATGGCCGTCGGTTCCATCGAGCCGCAGTTCTACGCGCTGCTGCTGCAGGGCCTCGAGCTCGATCCGGCCGACCTGCCGCACCAGCTCGACACTTCCCGCTGGGCGGAGATGAAGAAGATCTTCACCGACAAGTTCCTGTCGAAGACCCGCGACGAGTGGACCGAGATCTTCCTCGGTACCGATGCCTGCGTCTCCCCGGTCCTCACCTGGGCCGAGGCGGAGAAGAACGAGCATCTCGTCGCACGCGGGTCGCTGATCGAGATCGACGGCGTCGTGCAGCACGCACCAGCGCCGCGCTTCTCCCGCACCCCCGCCGGCGAGCCGGTCGGTCCGGCGGCCGAGGCCACCGACATCGACACCCTCTGGGTCTGATCCGGCAGCCCGAGCCCGCCGACGCTCCGACGATCGTCCTGGCGCACAGGATCAGACGACGAGCCGCGCCTCGTCGGGTGTGCGCCCGGAGGCGACCTGCTCGTAGGCGGCGGCCATCGCCTCGACGGCGTCGTCGAGGACCTCGACATCCTGCGTGTACGGCAGGCGCACGAAATGTTCGAACGCACCCTGCACACCGAAGCGCGGACCGGCGGAGAGCAGCACACCGTGGGACGGCGCGGCGGCAGCCAGCGAGGTCGACACCGGCTCGGGCATCCGTGCCCACAACGACATCCCGCCCTGGCCCGGCGTGTACTCCCAGTCGGGCAATCGCCGGTCCAGAGCTGCGCACAGCGCACGGCGTCGTTCCCTCAACGCGGCGCGGCGACGTTCGAGCACTTCGTCGACTTCGGAGAGCAGATGCGCGGCCGCGAGCTGTTCCATGACAGGCGTGCCCAGGTCGACCGCGGTCCGTGCCCCGGCCAGCCGGACGATCGTGTCGCGGTCGGCGCGGATCCATCCCACCCGCAGGCCACCCCACAGCGACTTCGCCGTCGAACCCACCGTCACCACCGACGCGCCGGCAGGCATGGCTGCGACGGGAGGCGGCGGCGGGGCGTCGAGCCAGAGATCGACCATCGACTCGTCGACGACGAGCGTGGTCCGCGTGTCGCGCATGATGCGGGCCAGTTCGGCGCGGCCGTCCTCGTCGAGGCACAGGCCAGTGGGGTTGTGGAAGTCGGGGACGAGGAAGGCGGTGCGCGCCGCGGTCTGCCGGACGGCACTGGCGACACCGTCGAGATCCCAGCCGCCGTGCGGGCCGTTCTCCGGGCGCACCGGAACCGGCACCGGGCGCGCGCCGTAGCGGCGGATCGCTTCGAGCGCATTGGGATAGGTGGGGTGGTCGACGACCACCCGGTCGCCGGGGTCGTCGAGCACACCGAGCAGCAGGCGCATCGCGTGCTGCGCCCCGGAGGTGACCATGATCTGGTCGGGCGAGGTGGGCAGTCCACGCTCGCGGTAGCGGCGGGCGATGACCTCGCGCAGCACCGACACCCCTATCGGTTCCATGCCGTGCGAGTCCAGATAGGTCGACATCGACCGCAGCGCCGCGGCATACGCCGCTTCGATCTCCGCTGCCGGCGCGGGCAGCGAGGCGTTGCTCAGATCGATCGCCGGGCCGATCGGCATCCGGGACCCGGTGTTCTCCGCGCCCCGGCGAGCGGGCACGGCGACCGTGCTGCGGGCACCCTGTCGACTGCGCAGATAGCCTTCTTCCCGCAGCGCCGCATAGGCGGACGCGACGGTGGTGCGGCTCACCGACAGCGCCGCGGCGAGTTCCCGCTCGCTGGGCAGGGCGACCCCGAGCGGGACGCGGCCGTCGTGCACGAGCAGGCGGATGCTGTCCGCGAGCGCCCGGTAGGCGGGTCTGGGATCGGGGCGAGCGGAGCGACGGGAATGCGACTGCCCCGAATCCTGCCAGTTCCCGAGGTCGCGGACGAGCGACACGGCTCCGATCGCTCGAGTGATCACCGATCCAGTATGCCCCGCATCGCGCGGGCGGGATCAGGCCGGTGGATCGAGCACCTGACGGAACAGGACCGTCCCTCGCGAGTCGAGCAACTCCACCCGCATCTGCTTCGTCGCGCCGTCGATGAACACCTCCCCGAAGTGCTGATATCCGTCCATCGGCGAGGTGTTCGCCGCCGGGGGCGCGTGCACGAAGACGGCCTCGGGACCGAACGTCCCGTCCAGCTCGTTGGGTCCGAAAGCACCGGCGTTGAGCGGTCCCGAGACGAACTCCCAGAACTCGTCGAAGTCGGTGAACGAGGCGCGGTCCGGCGAATAGTGATGCGCGGCCGTGTAGTGCACGTCGGCGGTCAACCACACGGTGCCGGTGATCCTGCGCGCCTCGACCGCCGACAGGACCCGCGCGATCTCCGATTCCCGGCCCGAGGGAGCGCCGTTGTCCCCGTTCGCGATTCCTTCGAAGGCCGTATCGCCGTCGGGTACGACCAGGCCGATCGGCAGGTCGGCGGCGATGATCTTCCAGGTGGCGGTCGAACGGGTGAGTTCGTCGATGAGCCACTGCGTCTGCGCGCTGCCGAGCACCTGCCCCGCCGCGCCGACGTTGGTGCCGTTGGCGTCCTTGTAGGTCCGCATGTCGAGTACGAAGACGTCGAGCAGCGGTCCGTACCGCACGACCCGGTGGATGCGTCCGTCGACGGCCTCCGCCGGATCGAGCGGGAGCCACTCGTGGAAGGCACGGAAAGCCCGTTCCGACAGGACGTCCACGTTCTTCTCGGTGTACTGCTCGAGATCCAGGATCTCACCCGCGTACCAGTTGTTGACGGTCTCGTGGTCGTCCCACTGCACGATCTGCGCGACGGAGGAGTTGAACCGCCGATAGTTCTCATCCATGAGGTTGTAGGCGTACTGGCCGCGGTACTCGTCGAGGGTCTGCGCCACAGCACTCTTGGCCTCGGTGACGATGTTGCGCCAGATCCGGCCGTCCGGCAGCTCGACGGTCTCCTTCAGCGGATTGTCGGCGTACACGACGTCGCCGGAATGCACGAACAGGTGCGGGTCGCGACGGGCCATCGTGTCGAAGATCGTCATCCCACCGATGTCGGGGTTGATACCGAAGCCCGGACCGGCGGTGTCGCCGGACCACTGCAGCCTGATGTCGCCGGGTGCGGTCGGGGCGGTGCGGAACAGACCCGTCACCGGCTCGGACGTGGCGCCGTCCTCGCCTTCGAGGACGACACGATAGTGCACCTGCTCGCCGGCCGGCAGTCCCGTCAGCCGCAGTCGGCCGGTTCCGTCCGTCTCGGGCGTCAGCAGACCACCCACGTGCCGAACGGGATCGGTGAAGGATTCGGTGGCCGCCGTCTCCACGACGAGCCGCGCCGGTCGATCCGAGCGCGCCCACACGAGCGCCCCGTCGGCCCGCACGTCGCCGGTGGCCACACCGTGGGTGAGGATCGGCCGCTCACGGACGAGGCTCGGCGTTGCAACGGAACTTCCCGACGAGCACGCCACCGCCGGAGCCGCGAGGGCTCCGAGCGCGACGGTGCGCAGCAGGGTTCGACGGGACACGTACATGGTTCTCCCCGGGGTCCGACGGACTGTGCGGGACGAGCGTGCACAGTCCGTGCGAACCGTCGGTGAACATGCAGTGAGGGATCGGCGCCCGTCCGACGACGAATCGGCGCGGGCCGGGAGCTACCCCCGTCAGCGGATGACGTCGCGCCGGACGATCGTCTCGTCGCGGCCCGGCCCCACACCGATGCAGGAGATGTAGGCGCCGGAGAGCTCCTCGAGACGCAGCACGTAGTTCTGCGCGTTCTTCGGCAGCTCCTCGAAGGTGCGGGCGTGGGTGATGTCCTCCCACCAGCCCGGCATCTCCTCGTAGATCGGCTTGGCGTGGTGCACGTCGGTCTGCGTCATCGGCATCTCGTCGATACGCACACCGTCGACCTCGTAGCCGACGCAGATCGGCACGGTGTCGAGACCCGACAGCACGTCGAGCTTGGTGAGGAAGTAGTCGGTGATGCCGTTGACGCGGGTCGCGTAGCGGGCGATGACGGCGTCGAACCATCCCGTGCGGCGGGCGCGACCGGTGGTGACACCGACCTCTCCACCCTGCTTGGCGAGGTAGGCGCCGTGGTCGTCGAACAGCTCGGTCGGGAACGGACCCGAGCCGACGCGGGTGGTGTAGGCCTTGAGGATGCCCAGCACCGTCGAGATCTTCGCCGGGCCGATACCCGAACCGACAGCGGCGCCGCCGGCGGTGGGGTTGGACGACGTCACGTACGGATAGGTGCCGTGGTCGACATCGAGCAGCGTTCCCTGCGAACCCTCGAGGAGGATCGTGTCGCCGCGCTCGAGCGCCTTGTTCAGTTCGAGGCGCGTATCGGTGATGCGGTGCTTGAAACCCTCGGCCTGGGTGAGGACCTCGTCGACCACCTGCTGCGGGTCGAGCGCCTTGCGGTTGTAGATCTTGACGAGGACCTGGTTCTTGAATTCCAGTGCGGCCTCGACCTTCTGGGTGAGGATCTTCTCGTCGAGCACGTCGGCGACCCGCACGCCCACGCGGGCGATCTTGTCCTGGTAGCAGGGGCCGATACCGCGTCCGGTGGTGCCGATCTTCTTCTTGCCGAGGAAGCGTTCGGTGACCTTGTCGATGGCCACGTGGTACGGCATGATCAGGTGCGCATCGGCCGAGAGCAGCAGACGGGACGTGTCGACGTCGCGCTTCTCGAGGCCTTCGAGCTCGGTGAGCAGCACACCCGGATCCACCACGACACCGTTGCCGATGACGTTGTTGACGCCGGGCGTCAGGATGCCCGACGGGATCAGGTGCAGGGCGAACTTGTCGCCGTTGGGCAGCACGACCGTGTGACCGGCGTTGTTGCCGCCCTGGTAGCGCACGACCCACTGCAGACGTCCGCCGAGTAGATCGGTAGCTTTGCCCTTGCCCTCGTCGCCCCACTGGGCTCCGATCAGGACGATTGCCGGCATGTCGCGCTCTCCTCAGGCAGGTGTCTACGTGCGGGCGGTCTCGCCTGCAGGGTCCTGCCCAACCGGGCAGCAGCCGGGACCACAGTGTAGTCCACCCTCCGACGAGCGCGAATGACGGGACTGCAGAAGCGCCGGAGCTGCGGCGCGCGGTGGCGGGTCGCCGCCGCCCTCCCCCACCGCCTTCCCATTACAGTGGACGCAGCCGAGAGCCCGACGAACCCGACCCCTCGAGGAGACCCGTTGACCCCGGTAGTGCTCAGATGCGGTGACGTGCCATTGCCGTTGGCGCTGACCCCCGTGACCGCACTGTCTGCGCCTGCCCTCCCCGAGAAGGACGACTTCGAGGACGTCTTCGCGCATCTCGAGTCGGTAGAGGACCCTCGTCTGATCCTCGTAGGCAACGACGCGGCGTTCGCCGCGACCGTCACACGGCTGATGCGCACCGAACGCCTCGACCTGGAGGTCGCGTACGTCCCGGAGACACGAACCCCGGCCACGGAGGCGTACGGGTTGCGGACGGGGTCGAAGGCTGCCACCGTCGCCCTGCAGGGGGTCGCGAAGCCGTTGCCGCTCATCCGCGACGACGCCGGTATCGCCCTCGTCGGCCGTGCGCTGCTGTGCGGTGAGAACGGCGATGCGCTCGTCGGGGAGGCCTACGTCGATGACACCCGCCTGTTCTCCGGCACGGTGCCCGGCATCCGCGTCGAACCCACACCCGCGATGCCCGGTCTGCGGGCCGCGATCGACCGGCCGCGCTGGTTCGGCGGCTACAAGTGGCTGACGGGCCGGGCCATGCAGTTGGGTTCCCCCGCCGCAGTCGTCACCCGCGACGGGGTCGCGAACCCCCGGGCTCTCAAGCGGTCGACCTTCTACCGGCACGACAAGAAGTGGAAGCTCGTCCGCTGAAACCCATCTTCAGCCGACGTTGACCCCTGTCGGCTCAGCCGACGTTGACCCCTGTCGGCCTGAGCCGACGTTGACCCCTGTCGGCCTGAGCCGACGTTGACCCCTGTCGGCTCAGCCGACGTTGACGCCGTAGTCCCGTGCGATGCCCGCCAGACCGGAGGCGTAGCCCTGGCCGATGGCGCGGAACTTCCACTCGCCACCGTGGCGGTACAGCTCACCGAAGACCATCGCGGTCTCGGTGGACGCATCCTCGGTGAGGTCGTAGCGGGCGAGTTCCCGGCCGTCGGCGCGGTCGACGACGCGGATGAACGCGTTGCGCACCTGACCGAACGACTGGCCCCGCGCGTCGGCGTCGTGGATCGACACCGGGAAGACGATCGACTTGACCTCCGCGGGAACGGCGACGAGGTCGACGTTCACGCTCTCGTCGTCGCCCTCGCCCTCACCGGTGAGGTTGTCGCCGGTGTGCTCGACGGAGCCGTCCGGCGAACGCAGGTTGTTGTAGAAGACGAAATGCTGGTCGGACAGGACCTTGCCGTTCTCGCTCGTCAGCAGTGCACTGGCGTCGAGATCGAAGTCCGCGCCGGTCGTCGCGCGCACGTCCCAGCCGAGACCCACCGTCACCGCCGTCAGGTTCGGAGCCTCCTTCGACAGCGAAACGTTGCCGCCCTTGGCCAAGCTCACACCCATACCGAATCCTCTCGCTCGATGATCGTTGCCTACCGCCACCCTAGTGAAGACCGGACGAGTCGGGCAGGGACGTGTGAAGGCCGTCCCGCGGGGGTAGCCGCAGGGCACCGGACGATGGCCGGGGACGGCGTTCCCGGCCTTTCGGTGTGTACGGCGAATGTCGCGCGAGGGAGAAGAGGGTCGGTTGTGGTGATTCGAGTCGCGTCGGTGCCTGCGTCGCACGTCTACGTCCGGCACCTCGCCTGCCCGGAGGGCGACGACGTGATCCGGTTGACGGATCCGGTTCCCGCCGACGGCCGCAAGGTTCCCGGGGGCTGGTGGCCGCCGTTGATGCTCGAACCGGGCTGGGTGAGCGACCACCACGAGGAATTCGACGTCTTCCACATCCATTTCGGATTCGACGCGATCGGCGCGGAGCAGCTGCAGGACGTCGTCGCCGAACTCGCCGAGCACGACAAGCCTCTCGTGTACACGGTGCACGACCTGCGGAACCCGCACCATCCCACCCCCGGTGAGCACCACAAGCAACTCGACGTGCTGATTCCGGCCGCGGACGAACTGATCACCCTCACGCCGGGCGCCGCCGAGCGGATCCGTCTGCGCTGGGGCCGGGAGGCGACGGTCCTGCCGCATCCGCACGTCGTCGACCAGCACTGGCTCGAGCGACCGCGTCGCGACGAAAGTCCGTTCGTCGTGGGAGTCCACGCGAAGAGCCTGCGCGCGAACATGGATCTGTTCCCGGTGCTCGACACGCTGGCCGAGACCGTGCGCTCGCTACCCGATGCGGTGTTGCAGATCAACGTGCACGACGAGATCTTCGATCCCGACAATGCGTACTGGTACAACCCGGAAGCCGGTTCCCGCATCCTGCAGTACGGCGAGCAACCCCAGGTGGACGTGCGGATGCATCCGTACTTCTCCGACGACGAACTGTGGCAGTACCTCTCGGATCTGTCGGTGTCGGTGCTGCCCTACCGTTTCGGAACCCATTCGGGTTGGCTCGAGGCGTGTTTCGACCTCGGCACCGCTGTGATCGCGCCGAGTTGCGGCTTCTACGGCGAGCAGCGTCGGTGCGGGGTGTACACCTACGACGAGGACACCTTCGACGCCGACTCGCTCGATCGTTGCGTGCGAGAACTGTACGAGAGCAGGGATCTTCCGCGAGCCGACTGGTCGCAACGTATGGACGAACGTCGCGCGCTGGCCCGCGCCCATCGCGATATCTACCTGCGCGCGATGAGCAGCCGGAGCAGATCATGACGCCGTTGCGCATCGCACTCATCGCGTCGAACAGATATCCGATCCGCCAGCCCTTCGCCGGCGGACTCGAAGCGCACGTGTGGCATCTCGCCCACGCGCTCGGCAAGGACGGCCACGAGGTGACGCTCTTCGCCGCACCCGGATCCGATCCGGAACTTCCGGCCTCGTTCCTCGAGGTGCCGTCCTTCGAGGTCAGCGAACTCGCACGCAGCGACGTGTCGATGCCCCCGGCGAACGGCTTCCTCGGCGACCACCACGCCTACCTGTCGCTGATGCTCGATCTCGCCGGACCGTCCGCCGATGCCTTCGACGTCGTGCACAACCACAGCCTGCACTACCTGCCGATAGCGATGGCCCGCATGTTGCATACCCCGCTGCTCTGCACGCTGCACACGCCGCCGACGCCGTGGCTCGAGTCGGCGATGGCGACTCCGGGTGGGTGCCCGGGCACGTTCGTCGCGGTCAGCCGGCACACCGCGACGGCCTGGGAACACGTCACGCCCGGTCCGGTGGCGGTCGTGCCCAACGGTGTCGATCTCGGAGCGTGGCCGGTCGGTTCGGGAGGTGAGGATCTGATCTGGTTCGGCCGCCTCGTGCCGGAGAAGGGCGCGCATCTCGCGATCGAGGCCGCGCGCCGGGTCGGTTACCGGCTGCGGATCGCGGGCCCGATCAGCAACCGGGGGTACTTCGCGGAACACGTCGAACCGTTCCTGGGTCCCGACGTGATCTATCTCGGTCATCTTTCCCAGCCGGATCTCGCTGCCGCGGTGGGACGTTCGGCAGCAGCACTCATCACGCCGCAATGGGACGAACCGTACGGGCTCGTCGTCGCCGAGTCCCTGGCATGCGGGACACCCGTGGTGGCCTTCGCGCGCGGCGGCATCCCGGAGGTCGTCGACGAGAGCAGCGGATGCCTGGTCGCGCCGGACGACATCAACGGCCTGGCCGAGGCGGTACCCCGCGCTGTCGGTCTGTCCCGTGCCTCCGCCCGAGCCCGCGCGGAGGAGCGTTGTTCGGAACGCACGATGGTCGATGCCTACGTCTCGCTGTATCGGGAACTCGCGGGAGCGGCATGATCGGCTACTACATCCATCACCACGGGCACGGACACCGCACCCGCGCGAGCAGCATCTGCGCGGATCTGCGGACGCCGGTGACGGCATTGTCGTCGGCGCCGCTCGGCACTGCCGCCGACGCCTTCGACGACGTCGTGCTGCTCCCCCGCGACGACCTCGCCGTCGACACCGCGCAGGACACGACGGCCCACGACGTCCTCCACTGGGTTCCCACCCACGACGACGGTCTCCGCGAACGCATGCACGCGCTGGGGTCGTGGATCGCCGCGACCCGCCCGAGCCTGCTGGTAGTGGATGTGTCGGTGGAGGTGACGCTCCTCGCCCGCTTGTACGGGATCCCCGTCGTGGTGCTCGCGATGCCGGGCGAGCGCACCGATACCGCCCACACGCTGGCCTACCGCGTCGCCGACCATCTCATCGCACCGTGGTCGCAGGACGTCTACGATCCGCACTGGCTGCGCTCGTACGCCACCTCGTACGTCGGCGGGATCAGCCGTTTCGACGGACGCCCGTCCCCCACCCGCACAGCCGGTGAGAAGCCGAGGGTCCTCGTCATGAGCGGCAGCGGCGGATCGTCGATCACCGTCGACGATCTGCACCGGTTCTCGTCGCGCTACCCTCAATACGAGTGGGAGGGTCTCGGTGTCGCGGGTGGCCCGTGGATCGACGATCCGTGGCCCGTCCTCACCGGCGCCGACGTCGTGATCGGGCATGCGGGCCAGAACACCGTCGCCGACATCGCGGCCGCCGCGCGACCTGCGGTCGTGATCGCCGAACCCCGTCCGTTCGACGAACAGCGTTCCACCGCAACTGCTTTGGAGAAGGCCGAACTGGCGGTGGGTCTCGACGGGTGGCCCGACCCGAACCGCTGGCCCGAACTGATCGAGCGAGCACGCGGCCTCGACCCCGTCGAATGGAAACGCTGGCAGGTCGACGGTGCCGCGGCGCGCGCGGCGGCGATCCTGGACGACCTGGCGGAGCGATCGTGACCGTCTCGGTCGTCACGGTCGCCGCGGGTCGCGGCACGCATCTGCGACGCCAACTCGACGGCCTCGCACGCAGCACCCGGACACCCGACGAGCACATCGTTGTCGCGATGGGTGACCCGGAGGTCACGGAGGTCGTCGCCACGGCCGGCTCGTCGGCGCGAGTGGTGGAGATGGACGTCGACTCCGCGAAACTGCCGGTCGGAGAGGCACGGAATCTGGGCGCGCGGACGGCGTCGTCGGATCTGCTCGTCTTCCTCGACGTCGACTGCATTCCGGCTCCCGACCTGATCGAACGGTACGCCGAGGCGGCCGGCCGGCACCCGGCTGCGCTGCTCAACGGTCCGGTCACCTATCTGTCCGAACCGGGCGCCGACGGCTACGACCTCGACCGGCTGGGCGACGCGATCGATCCGCATCCGGCCCGTCCGTTCCCCTCCTCGGGTGAGATCGTGCTGGACGATAGACACGAATTGTTCTGGTCGCTGTCGTTCGCGTCCCGGTCGCTCGTGTGGGACCGCATCGGCGGGTTCTGCACCGCATACAGCGGATACGGCGGCGAGGACACCGATTTCGGACAGAAGGCCGCCCGTGCCGGAGTCCCGATGGCCTGGGTCGGCGGCGCCCACGCCTTCCACCAGTACCACCCGGTGTCGAGCCCGCCGGTCGAGCATCTCGACGACATCCTCACCAATGCCGCGCTGTTCCACCAGCGTTGGGGGTGGTGGCCGATGCGGGGGTGGCTCGACGAGTTCGAGCGGACGGGACTCGTCTCCTTCGACCCCGACGCGCAGCGGTGGACGAAGGTGCGGACGACCGGCCCGTGAAGACTTTTCGTTCCGTGTGCTAATTTCGGCACCGTCATTGCGACGACGCACGAGGAAGTCGGTGTGATTCCGGCGCGGTCCCGCCACTGTGACCGGTAGAGCGATCTCCGGGAGCCAGATACTCACGTCGCCGTACCTCCTTGCCCGGGGCGGACTTCCCCGAGAGAGGGTGTAATCGCCATGCGTGTACGCGCAGCCTTCCCGAAGCTCCTTGTCGCGTTGACCTCCTCGAGCCTTCTGCTCGCCGGATGTTCGACGGCGGGTTCCGACACCGAGAACGACGCCTCGGACGAGTGCATCACCGACTTCACAGGCGCGAAGTCCGAGTCGTACGTGCTGGTCAAGTGTGGTGCGCCTGCCCCGGAACTGACGGGCGAGCTGGCCACGGCCCAGCAGATCCACGTGCCGATCACGAGGCTGTACACCGGCTCGACCACCCACCTGCCACTGGTGATCGAACTCGACGAACTCGATGCGCTCACCGGCGTCTCGAACGGTTCGTACGTCTCCGACGCCGCCGTGATCGGGCGCATCGATTGACGTGACGACCACCGGTTCCCTTCCCCTCGATTTCGAAGCCGTGGTCGCGCAGGCGGCCGACGCCCCGACCTGGCTCGTGGGTGGCGGCGTCGGCGGGTTCACCGCGGGGCTGGCCGGACTCGGCCGCGCCGGTGTGGTGATCGCCGCGGCGCTCAGGGCCACCGTGTTCCCCCTCAATGCCGTCACGGCCATCGTGGAGGCGCCCGTGGTCATCGCCGTCCTGATTCGTTCACGGCGTGGAACACCGGGAGCGGCACTGTGACCTCCACCGGCGTGGAACTACGCGATCCGACCATCGGCCACGCCCGTCGTCGTGCCTTCCGTGGCAGGACGGTCACGGAGATCGCTTCGAAGGTGAACGTTGCTCGACGGGGTGAGCTCGTCGACGTGCTCGGACGCCTGGCGCGCGAGCAGAATCTGGCGGTCGTCATGTCCACCCACGAACTCGAACTCGCACTACGGGTGTCCGACCGGATGTGGCTGCTCGAAGCAGATCGCACACTGACATGCGACACTCCCGCTGCTCTCGCCGAATCCGGCCGTATCGGAGCGGCGTTCGATCGCGGACGCATGCGGTTCGATCCTCGTAGGATGGTGTTCGACCTGGAAGCGGAGGACAGCCGTGTCTGATGCGATCGGGGTTCTCGAGCGAATCGCCGTATGGAGCCCGTACTTCCGCGTGAGTACCGGACCTGCCGACGACAGATGGCGTCCCACCGCAGATCTGGCCGACCCCGCGACCCGCGACGCTCTGGTGGCCGATATCGCCGCGCGAATGGGGACCGCCGAACCGCGCGTGGCGGCATCGACCCTCTTCTTCGGATACGTCGCACGCGTGTGGTCGGTGGCGATGGGTTCCGTCGTCGATTCCGGACGGTGCATTCGGCTCGATCCCGAGCAACTCCTGTGGCGCAACGACGCCGGGCTGCACCTGCACATCACCGAACCCGGATTCGGCGACGACATCGTGGTGGAAGTCCTCGACCGGCAGATCGAACCTCTCGTCCATGCGTGGCGCGACGTGGTCGCGGCCGGCCTGTTGTGGGGCAACACGGCATCCGCCCTGATCGGCGCTGGGCGGCTGATCGGTTCCGATGCACAGCCTCTCGTCGATGACCTTCTGTCCGATCCGCGTCTGGCGGACACTGTGGACCCGGCGACCGGCCGTCGCCGTAGTTGCTGTCTTTACTACCGCACACCCACCGGCGGGGTCTGCGGCGACTGCATCTTCCCCACCCCGCCGGACGACCGCTCGAAGGAGATGCCGTGACAGTCGTGTTCGATCCCGAGAACTATTGGAACGACATGTGGTTCGGTCTGCTCATCGAAGGCTCGGCACTGGAGGTCGCGGCCCCGAACGCACCGAAGAAGATCGGGATGTACGACGGGTACGTCACCGTCGACTTCGGTCGGTGGCACTTCCCTCTCTGCATCGGCGAACACACCGCGAGTGGGCCGGAACTCGGCCGGATCCGCCGCTGCAGTCGCGCCGAGTTGTACCGCAGGATCGGCAGGGACGACACCGTCACCTCCTGGGGTCTGCGCATGTTCAACGGCCGGGACGAGCAGATGCTCACGATCATGCTGCCCACCCCGTTTCTCACCAACACCCAGCGACTGACGGAGGAACCGGTCTGGGAGCACCTCGAGGCGTGGGACCGCATCCGCGGAATTTCTGGGGCTGGAACCCGATCCACGCGATCGCACAGGTAGGGGCTTCCGGCACACATGAGTGTGAAGCCGGGCGCCGACCGAGGTCCGGCGCGGAGCGGTCCGTCCGCGAAGGCAGAACGCGCCCGGTCACCGGGCGGCCTCGATGTCGACCGACCGGTGGGGCAGGACCAGCGGTGTGCCTGCGACGGGATCGGTGATCACGGTGGCCTCCACACCGAAGACGTCGCGCACCATCTCGGAAGTGATGACTTCGCTGGGCGGTCCGGCGGTCACCAGCGTCCCCGCTCGCATCGCCACAAGGTGATGGGCATAGCGACTGGCCATGTTGAGATCGTGCAACACCAGCACGATGGTGCGTCCGAGCCGGTGGTTGAGGGAAGCGAGCAGATCGAGCACCTCGATCTGATGGGCCAGGTCGAGGAAGGTCGTGGGCTCGTCGAGCAGCATGATGTCGGGATCCTGGGCCAACGCCAGCGCGATCCACACGCGTTGGCGTTGGCCACCGGACAGTTCTTCGATCGGGCTCTCGGCCAGCTGGTCGACGGCGGTCGCCGCCAGTGCGGCAGCCACCGCCCGCTCGTCTTCGGCACTCCACTGTCGGAACCACCGTTGATGGGGATGCCGGCCCCGGCCGACGAGATCGGCGACGGTGATGCCGTCCGGGGCAAGGGGCTGCTGCGGCAGCAGACCGAGGGCGCGGGCCAGTGTGCGCGCCGGCATCTCGGTGAGCTCGGTACCGTCCAGAAGGACTCGGCCGTGCTGCGGCGACAACAGGCGGGCCAGGCCCCGCAACAGCGTCGACTTGCCGCACCCGTTGGGTCCGACGATCGCCGTGATACGGCCGGCAGGCAGGCTCGTGCTCACCTGGTCGACGATCAGCGAGGATCCGTAGCCCAGGCTGAGCTGCTCGGTCGTCAACGAGACCGACCGGATCGCGTGTGCTGGCTGTGGTGTCATCCGGCGGCTCCGATGCGGTGGGCGCGGGCGAGGAGATAGAGCAGGACCGGCGCTCCGAGGATCGCCGTGAGGACTCCGACGGGCATCTCCGACGGCGCGAAGATCGAACGGCCCGCCAGATCGGCGCCGACCACCAGAAGGGCGCCGACGGCGGCAGAGGGCGCAAGGCCGATCTGCCGCTCGGCGAGGATGCGGCGAGTGATCTGCGGCGCCACCAGCGCGACGAAACCGATGGGTCCGGCAGCTGCGGTCGCCATCGCGGCGAGGACCACTGCAATCAGCAGCAACAACACCTTGCGGCCTTGACCGGCTCCGGTCAGGGTGCGGGTGAGATCGTCGCCGAGCTCGAGCAGCCGCAGGTGCCGCGACTCCACGATCAGGACCGGGACCGTCGCCGCCAGCGCGATGACAATGATGGTCACGTGCAGCCCGCTCCGATTGGCCAGGCTGCCGGTCAGCCAGGCAGCGGCACTCATGGCTCGGTGGATGTCGGAACGGGTGAGCAGATAGGAGATAGCGGAGGAAAGCATCGCCGCGACACCGATCCCGACCAGCACCAGCCGGAAGCCGTGCAGACCGCGCCGGTAAGCGATGAGCACGATCATCAGCGCAGCGAGGACCGCGCCGGCCAGCGCACCGAACACGAGCTGCAGACCGCTGCCCCCCACGACAAGCAGCACGGTCAATGCGCCCATCGCCGCCCCGGAATTGATGCCGATGATGTCGGGGCTGACGAGCGGATTGGCGGCGATGCGCTGCAATATGGCCCCCGAGAGCGCAAAAGCCGCGCCGACACCGAGCCCGGTCAGTGCCCGGGGCAGGCGGTCGCCCAGCACGACCTCGCGCTCGATGAGGGTGCCTCCGCCTCCCACGATGGTGACGGCGTCGGAAACCGAGATCGGGTACACCCCGAGGACCAAGGAAGCCGTGGCGACCGCAACGGCGGCCACGCCGGCGAGGACGGTGAGCAGCACCGAGGAGCGACTGATCCGAAAGGAGACCGGGGTACCTCGCGGGGCCACCAGGAGCGTGTCGCGGGTTGGACCGCGGCGCACCGGCGAACTCATGTGCCGACCACCTTGCGGTTGCGGACCAGGTAGAGGAAGAACGGGGCGCCGACCAGGCCGGTGATGATCCCGACCTGCAGCTGTTCGGGTTGGACCAGGAGTCGTCCGAGGATGTCGGCGATCAGCAGCAGCATGGGCGCGAGCACGATGGTCCAGGCGAGCACCCAGCGGTAGTCCGAGCCCGTGATCATCCGTGCGATGTGGGGTACCACGAGCCCGATGAACCCGACCGGACCTGCGATAGCGGTGGCGCCACCCGCAAGCAGAACCACAGCGAGAGCCCCCGCGATGCGGTCGACCCACACACGGGCACCGAGGCTGCGGGCGAGATCCTCACCCAGAGCCAGAGCATTCAACGCGCGGGTCAGGCCAACAGCCAGGACGACACCGACGGCGATGAACGGCGCTACCGCGGCCAAAGCGTCACTGTCCGAACGGGTCAACGATCCCACGACCCAATAGCGGAAGTCCTCCATCGTGGAGGCGTCCTGGAGGGTGATCATCGTGGTGACCGCGCCCAGGAGCGCGGTCAACGCCGACCCGGCCAGAGCGAGCTTCACCGGCGTGGCACCACCCGGACCGAGCGAGCCGAGCATGTAGACGAAGACGGCGGCCACCGCAGCTCCTGCGAAGGCGAACCACACATAACCGGCAGCGCTCGTGATGCCGAGACCGACCATCGCCGAAACCACCGCCAGCGCCGCGCCGGCGTTGATGCCCAACAGTCCGGGTCCCGCCAAGGGGTTGCGGGTCAGACCTTGCATCACCACGCCGGCGAGGCCGAGCGCCATCCCGGCCAGCAATCCGGTCACGGTCCGCGGGATGCGGATATATCGCACCGCACGCTCGACGTCACTGTCCGCCGAACCTGTAACGGCCCCGACCACGTCGGAGAGGCCGACCGGCAGGGTGCCGAGCAGGACCGAGCCGAGGGTCACGGCCACCAGAACAGCCGTGGCCACCGCGAGCCCGAGTAGGCGAGTACGGTTGCCGCTCAGCAGGCCGGAACGCACGACAGGCGCGCCGGCAGCCGGGGCCGGACCGTCCGCAGACCGCTCCGGGGTCGTTGCCGCCGTCGTCACCGCCTACCTCACTCGCCCCCGTCTTGTCCGGTCTCGTCCTGGATGGCCAGGTCGGGGTGCAGCAGCGAAGCCAGCAGCTCGATTGCATGGGCGATGCGGACTCCGGCGGCGCGGTCAGCGAACAGGAAGGGATGCACGGCACCGTTCTGCACCGCCGACAGGCCCGCGAGCGCCGGGTTCTGCACGATCGTCTGCGCCTCCTCGGCGCCGTCCTGGCGGGTATAGGAGGCGTCGCAGCAGGTGCTGGTCAAGATGACATCGGGGTCGCGACGGATCAGCTCTTCGAGGTCGATCGCGACGTGGCGTCGCTCGACGAGGTCGGCGAAGGCGTTCACGCCCCCGGCCTGCGCGATGATCCGGGTACCGAAGTCGATGCCACCGGCGACGCGGATGCCACCGCCCTCATCGAGTAGGACGATCGCGACGCTCGGGCGGTCCGCCCCGGCCAGCACCTGGTCGACCGCCGCGATGCGCTGCTGTTGATCGGCAATGACCTCCTCGGCGCGCTCCTCGACGTCGAACAGGGCCCCGAGGTCGCGCAGGTCGTCATAGATCGTCTCGACGCTCACGGTGGCGGGGTCGATCGCCTCGTCCGACAGTCCGTCCGCGCTGGGGCACAGCGGGCTGAGGATCCAGCTCTGTATGCCGAGCCGGGTCAGACTCGCCCGCGTGCCGAAGCTCTCGTCGCCGGCGCCGTCCTCGGTGAACACGTTGTTGTACCCCGACAGGATGAAGTCGGGCCCGGTGGCCAGAAGCGCCTCACGACTGGGGAGCTTCTCGACGTACGGCACCTGCTCCTGGGCATCTGCGTACTCGGGCAACACCTGAGCATCGAGGAAGGCGGTCTCGATCAGGCGGTCGCTGATGCCCAGCGCATGCGCAATCTCGATGGCCGGCTGGTAGGCGGCATACACGCGTTCCGGTGGCGCTTCCACGGTGACGTCGATCCCGCAGTTCTCGACGGTCATGGAGTCGGCCGACGCGGCGTTCTCCTCGTCTGCGCCACATGCGCTCGCGCTGATCAGCGTCAGACATGCGGCGGCGACGCTCAGCGTCCGACGGTTCAGCGGAGTCATGCGACGGCCGTCCTTTCGATGCGCTGGGGGAATCGGCACTCGGGCCGGATCAAGGCATGGAAGGTGCGGGTCGCAGCGACCTGATCACTGATTCCCGGTGCGTGGGCGATCGCGATGGCGCGCCCTTCGACAGGATCCGGACGCCGAGGAGGTACAGCGGAGACAGAATGGGAGAGAGATGGGTGCACGGCTTCGCGCAGCCTTTCTCGGGGTAGGCCGCCCCGATGCTGAAAGGTACGAATGGGGTGAGTATCTGGCTCGCAGACGCTTGTCGAAGCGCCGCTCACAGTGGCGGTACCGCGCCGGATTCACACCGGCTTCCTCGGATCCCATCGTGATGGACGAACTGAGGCTAGCAGGAGCCGACCATGCCCGAATTCCCGGCTCGGCCGAAGTAGGAGCCGGGGGCGGTGCAGGTCGGTGGTGGCGCAACGCCATTCGAACGGCGTAGCGGTTGTGTCCTGTTCGACGCCGGTACCACCGCTGTGCGGGAGACCGACGTCATCGCCCGGCCCTGTCCCGGCACCGGAGAAGAGACCCGAGGGGAATCAACGCTATCCTCGCGGGGTGGACTCACGGATGCCGGTGCTTGCGCAGGTGCGCGGTGCTGCCGTGGGGTCGGTGTCGGGGGCGGTGAGTATCGCCGCCCATGGTGTGGCCGGTGGCGGGATGCCGCCGAGCCAGTCGGCGGTGGTGTTGCTGCTGGCGGCGTGCGCCGGCGTCGGTGCCGCGGTCGCCGCCGTCACCGTGCGCGATCGGAACTGGGTGTTTCTCCTCGCGGCACTGACTGCCGGACAGGTGGTCGGGCACACCACCCTCTCGGTGGTCGACGACCACGCGCACGGGCTGGAACTGTCGCCCGCGATGATCGCCGCCCACCTTGCCGCTGTTGCGGTCTCCGCCGCTGCGGTGCGCGCCGTCGAAGGTGCGTGCCTGCACGTGTTGGGGGCGTTCACCCGCGTGATGCTGGTGCTCGTTTCTGTCCCGCCTGCGCAGACCGTGGTCTGGTCGGCGACCCCGCTCTATCGGGCGACGCTGTCGTTGTGGTTGCTGGCCGGCGCCGCCGCCGGTACCCGCGGACCGCCGACCGCGGCGTAGTCGGCCTCCCTACCCGATCCGCCTGCTGCGCCGTCCCCGGCGCGGGAGAGCACGCGATCGCCGACGGGTGGGTCCGACATTCTTCTTCCGCCGTCCTGCCTTCGCCCCGTGCTGGGATGCCGAGTGTATGGCGTGCGTGCCCTCAGCGGCATCGACCGGATTCGATCTGCCAAGTCCCCTCGATGCCCGCCTTTCCTGACGGTCGCCTCACCGACCGCATCTCCAGCGGTGCCCGTGCTCCTGCACGGACACCGCCGAAAAACGCGCACACGGTGAGCACCTCACGACAGCCGAATCGAGACACACTCATGTCCGTTCCCGAACTCGACCGCGGCACCATCGCCGCGGACAATTCCGCCGCCGAGCCCGCCCGGGCTGCGGCGCAGGATTCTTCACCGCCGCGCAGCATGCGGCCGCTGATCATGCGGCTGCACTTCTACGCCGGGATCCTGGTGGCCCCGTTCCTGCTGATCGCGACGATCAGCGGGGGCCTCTACGCGATCGCCCCGACCCTCGAACAGGTGCTCTACCGCGACCTGCTGCACGTCGATTCCACCGGTCCGGCACTGCCGGTCGCCGAGCAGGTCCGCGCCGCCCAGCAGCTACGCCCGGACCTGACCGTCTCAGCGGTACGCCCCGCATCCGAGGTCGGTGAGACCACCCGGGTGCTGTTCACCGATCCGTCCCTCGGTGAATCCGAGCGCACTGCCGTGTTCATCGATCCCGCGACCGCCTCGTCGACCGGTCAGTCGGTGGTCTACGGCAGTAGCAGCGCGCTGCCGGTACGCACCTGGATTTCCCAGCTGCACCGGCACCTGCATCTGGGTGAGCCCGGCCGGATCTACAGCGAACTGGCCGCCTCCTGGTTGTGGGTCATCGCTCTGGGCGGGGTGTACCTGTGGGTGCAGCGCTACCGCACCCAGCGCACCCGCACCCGGCAGTCGGCGCGACTGCTGACCTTCGACCGCGGCGCGCGGGGCCGCAACCGCACCCTCGGCTGGCACGGCACCACCGGCCTGTGGATCGCGGTCGGCTTGATCTTCCTGTCGGCCACCGGGTTGACCTGGTCCACATATGCCGGGGCGAATGTGGGCGAGTTGCGTACCGCGTTGAGCTGGACCACCCCGACGCTCGATACCACCCTCGGCGTCTCGGACACCGCGCCTGCAGCCGGTGGACACGACGGCCACGACGGCCACGACGGCCATACTGCCGCAATTGCCGATACGGGCGCACTCGATCGCAACATCGGCGCTCTGGACCGCGTCCTTGCCGCCGCTGCCGAGCATCGAGTGACCGAACACGTCGAGATGAGCATCCCGGCCGACGGCCACACTGCCGTCACCGTCACCGAAACCCGCCAGCCCTGGCAGTTCGTCACCGACGCGGTCGCGATCGACCCGGCCACCGGGGCGGTGACCGCCACCAACACGTTCGCGGACTGGCCGCTGGCCGCCCAGCTCACCACCTGGGGCATCGCCCTGCACATGGGCATCTTGTTCGGGCTGCTCAACCAGCTGGTATTGCTCGCTCTCGCGGTCGCGTTGGGCACGGTCATCGTGCGCGGCTACCAGCTGTGGTGGCAGCGTCGCCCCACCCGCGGATCGCGCCGGGTGGCGCGCCCACCGCTGCGTGGGACGTGGCGACGCCTGCACCCGGTCACCGTCGTCGCGGGGGTCGCTGCTGCGGTGACCGTCGGGTGGTTCGCTCCGCTGCTGGGACTGAGCCTGCTCGCATTCCTGCTCGTCGACGTCGCGGTCGGTCTGCTGCGGCGCCGGCGTTCGCCCGAGCACTCCCCCGAGGGGACCTCCGCGACCGGCTGAGTCTCGCTGTCTCCGGCCCGGCGGCTCGGATCCTGCCACCGGATCCGAGCCGACCGGGCAATCCTCACACTCCCGAGTTCGTATACAGAGGAACGCATTCCGGACTTGGTAGAGCGTCGTCGAGCCCACGCACGCCGAGGAAGGAGGCGATCCTTGTATAGTCGGCGCTGCGATCGGTTCGCCGCATGTCGTCGTGAGGAGCCCCGAAGACCTCGTGTGCGCGCCGAAGCACCCGATGCCGACAGGTATCGGGTGTGAGAGGGAACCCGGTGGGAATCCGGGACTGTCCCGCAGCGGTATGCAGGAACGACCGCCGTCACCAAGCACTGGACCACCAGGTCTGGGAAGCGACGGCCACTAGGTCCATCCCGACGGAATCGGGAATGGGTGCCTGCGAGTCCGAAGACCTGCCGATCGTGTCGGGCACGCCGTGCCCGACGGTATGCCGCCTCGTGGAATGGGCGCGCGCCGATCGGCAACACCTCGACCACAGGTCGAGAACACGGGGCTCGTATCGGGATGCGCGTTCATCGGGCGGTAGACCACCCAGCGACGAACACCGGAGAAAACCTGATGTCTGCTCCGACAGCATCCTCATTCACCGCCACCGTGCTCGGCTCCGCACGCATCGGACCGAACCGCGAACTGAAGAAGGCCACCGAAGCCTACTGGGCCGGGCGCCTCGACCGCAGTGGCCTGGAATCGGTTGCCGCACAACTGCGCGCCGACACGTGGTCACGTCAACACACAGCCGGGCTGGACTCGATCCCGGTCGGAACGTTCTCGTTCTACGACCACGTCCTCGACACAGCAGTCATGCTCGGGGCCGCGGGATTCGACCTCGGCGTGGGCCCCGGCGTGTACGACATCCATTCGCCGCGGGTCCCGAGCGAGGACGAGATCACAGCACTGTTGCGCAAGGCTCTGCAGGCGGTGCCCGCCGAGCGACTGTGGGTCAACCCGGACTGCGGGCTCAAGACCCGCGGCACGACGGAGGTCGCGGCCTCACTGGCGAATCTCGTCGCCGCTGCCGCCACCGTGCGCGCCGAACTGAACCGATAACTACCGCACTACGAAGAAGGTCGTCGACAATGTCCACCCCTCGCATTCGCACCACCCATGCGGGAAGTCTCCCGCGCACCACTGCCCTCGTCGAAGCCAACCGAGCACGACGAGAAGCGGCAGACGGCTTTCGCCTCGATACCTCCGAGGAGTTCGCACAGTTGCTCGGCAACGAGGTGACCGCGCTGGTTCGGCGCCAGGTCGACCTCGGCATCTGCATTCCCGGCGACGGCGAGTACGGCAAGGCCATGTCCTCGACCGTCGATTACGGTGCCTGGTGGTCGTACTCGTTCCAGCGCCTGTCCGGTCTCCAGTTGACCGACGGAGGACCGTTCGGCAGTACACCGATCCGGTCGACACCCGGCAACGTGCGTCTGACCACCTTCCCCGACCGGCGCGACTGGACGCTGTTCGCTGAGGCCTACGGCGATCCCGACAGCGGGGTGTCGATCGGGAAGGAGGCACCCCTCTTCCCTACTGCGACCGGACCGGTCACCTATATCGGCCACGACGCCATCGCGTCGGACATCGCGAATCTGAAGTCCGCGCTGGCGGCCGCAGGGGTCGAGAACGGTTTCATGACTTCCTTGTCACCGGGTAGCGCCTCGCGGATCGGCAACGAGCACTACGCAACCGAGGAAGAATTCATCTGGGCATGCGCGGATGCCATGCGCGAGGAGTACAAAGCGATCATCGACGCCGGTCTGATCCTGCAGATCGACGACCCGTCCATCGCCGAGAACTGGGACCAGATCAACCCCGAGCCGACGGTCGAGGACTACCTGGCTTTCACCCGCATCCGGGTGGAAGCGCTGAACTACGCCCTGCGGGGTCTGCCCCAGGACCGGATCCGCTTCCATCTGTGCTGGGGCAGTTGGCACGGCCCGCACACCACCGATCTCGAGTTCAAGTACCTCGTCGAAACCATGCTCGACATCGACGCCGGGTCGTACTCGTTCGAGGCCGCCAACGTCCGTCACGAACACGAGTGGCGGGTGTGGGAGGACGTGGAGCTTCCCGACGGGAAGCAGATCGTGCCCGGCGTCATCAGCCACGCGACGAACGTCGTCGAACATCCCGAACTCGTAGCCGACCGCATCGAACGTTTCGCGAATCTCGTCGGTGCGGAGAATGTGGTCGCCTCCACCGACTGCGGACTCGGCGGACGCATTCATCCTCAGATCGCGTGGGCCAAGCTCGAATCCCTGGTCCGAGGCGCGGAGTTGGCGACGAAGCGCATCGCATGACATGACCGCAAACGATTGGGCCCGCAGCGTTGAACGCTGCGGGCCCGATCGGAGGCATCCCGGGGTCAGGAGACGGTGACGGAAATATCCCGGGATGCAGTTCGAGCGGGTGTCAGGCCACGATCGACCTCTGCGGCACCCCCGTGTATTCGCTCAGCGGACGGATGAGGGCGTTGGACTCACCTTGCGCGATGATGTGTGCAGTCCACCCGGTGATACGGCTCATGACGAAGATCGGGGTGAACACCTCGATGTCGAAGCCCATCAGGTGGTAGGCCGGCCCGGTGGGAAAGTCCGGATTCGGCTCGATGCCGGTGGCCTCGGCCATGGTCTTCTCGAGGATGTCGTACATCTGCACCCACTATCCGGTTCCGTGTCGAGCACAACCTCGAAGGACGGCTTGTTGTCGGACAGACGCGGAACCTTCGCGTTCTCGTCGGCGAGATTCTCCCGAACGGGATCGGTTCAGGTCGCGGTGCCGACCACGCGGTCGGCGAGACCGAGCGACCGCAGGATCTCGGTGGATCCCTGATTCAGGGACACCGCCCGCTGTGGTGGCGCGTCGATGGTGAGCGTCCTGCCGCAGTTCTCGATGGTGAGCGGGTAGACCGATGCCGCGGTGTCCTGTTCGACTGTCCCGGATGTGTCGTCACTCGACGAGCAACCGGAGACGGCCAACGCCGCCGCTAGCAGTGCGCCGGCTGCGCGCAGCGCCGAATTCCGCCCTTGCGGGCGGTCGATATCGAATTGTTCATGTCCATCCTCGTGGGTCCTGCTTCGGCGACGCAGGTGTCCTGGCTCCCGGATCGACGCTCGCCCCGGCCTTCCAACCCCTGTGGGCCGTGACCATGCTGTTGGGGGATCACTCCTCGGTGACAGTTGCGGGACAGCCACGGATTCGCACCGTTGTTCCCTACGTCGCTACGAACAGTGCAAGACCCGGCGTCGGTCCCGGAACGGCGCAACCGGGCGTCCTCCACCCATCGACACCGGATGAGGCACCATGTCCGAATGGTATCCCGCCGAAGAACCCTCGTCGTCGTATCCGCCGTGCTCGTGGTGCTGGTCGTCGTCGCCGTCGCGATCTTCCAGCTTTCGAACTCCCGCACCTTCCAGCTGTTCGGGGCGCTCGTCCATAGGGTGGAGACACCCGAGAAGGTGGTCTCGCTGACCCTCGACGACGGCCCGAGCGTCCTCACCCCGCAGGTCCTGCAGACCCTCGAGGACGCCGACGTCCCCGCCACCTTCTACGTCACCGGCTCGGAACTCGAACAACGACCGGAGCTGGGCCGGGCCATCGTCGAGGCCGGGCACGAACTCGGTAATCACACCGCGACGCACCGCAGGATGATGCTCGTCGGCAGCGGCACGGTGGCCGAGGAGATCGAGCGCACCGACGCCGCGATCCGCGAGACCGGGTTCGACGGGGAGATCACCTTTCGCCCGCCCTACGGCAAGAAGCTCGTCGCGCTCCCCCGCTATCTCGACCAGCACGACCGGACCACCGTGATGTGGGACGTCGAACCGGATTCCGATGCGTCCGACACCGAGACGATCGTGCAGACCACACTCGACGAGACCCGTCCCGGCTCGATCATCCTGCTGCACGTCATGTACGCCTCCCGGACAGCGTCGCTGGAGGCGATTCCCGGGATCGTCGACGGCCTGCGCGCCGAGGGCTACCGGTTCGTGACGGTGTCGGAATTGCTCGACATGCAGACCTCGTGAACTCCGGGGCGCGAAATGGTCATCGATGCGCGCTGTTACGCGCTCCGATGACCATTTCGCGCTCTGATTCTCAGGTGAACGGGACTCCGCCGGTGACGGCGATGGTCTCCCCGGTGATGTAGCTCGACTCCTGGGAGGCGAGGAAGACGTAGGCCGGGGCGAGTTCGGCGGGCTGGCCGGGGCGACCGAGCGGAGTGTCCTTGCCGAACTGCTCGTACGCATCTTTCGGCATCGTCGCGGGAATGAGCGGCGTCCAGATCGGGCCGGGGGCAACCGCATTGACGCGAATACCCTTGCTCGCCAGGTCGGAGGCGAGGCCCTTGGTGAAGTCGACGATGCCGGCCTTCGTCGTTGCGTAGTCGAGCAGACCCGGCGACGGACTCACCGCCTGGATAGAGGTGGTGTTGACGATCGTCGAACCCGGCCCCATGGCGGTGACCGCGTACTTCGACAGCCAGAACAGGGCGTAGAGGTTCGTCTTCATCACGCGGTCGAATTGCTCCGTGGAGATGTCGCCGATGCCGCCGGGTTCGAGGTGCTGGTAGGCGGCGTTGTTGACGAGGATGTCGATGCCGCCGAGTTCGGACACCGTCGTGTCGATCAATCGCCGGCAGAACTCCTCTTCCCTGATGTCGCCGGGCATGCGCACCGCGCGGCGTCCCGCCTGTTCGACGAGTTCGGCGGTCCGCTTGCCGTCCTCGTCCTCCTCGTCGAGATAGGCCAAGACGACGTCGGCGCCCTCCCGCGCGAAGGCCACCGCGACCGCCCGTCCGATACCGGAATCACCACCGGTGATCAGAGCGCGGCGACCTTCGAGTCGTCCGCTCCCCCGGTACGTGGTCTCGCCGTGGTCGGGGGCGGAGAGCAGATCGGCGGTCGCGCCGGGGTAGGCGATCTCCGGTTGCTCCTCGAGCGGCGGAACGGGGTGCTGCTCTCCCGGGTGCTGCATGCGGTACTGGTCCTGGTCCGGCATTCTCGCCCTCCCTCGATCGGGTTCGTAAGGGGCGATACCCGGTGCACCACGGCGCCACACCGGCAGCGCTCCGGACGCATGTGTCGGAGCATAATCGCAGGTGGACGACATGAGCGAGGTCACATCGGTGTGCGGCGCATAATGGCCACCCATGTGTCGGAACGGAGAGGTCGAGGCATGAGCGCGGACGGTACGAGCGCGGACCTGTCGGCCTATCGGAACGACTTCGCCCGGATCGAGAAGAAGGTCGCCGGGGAGTTCGACGCCGGTCGCCGCGGACGGGTCCTGGCGATCTGCGTCGTCGTCCTGACGGTGTGCATGGTGCTTCCGCAGACGTCGTCGGCGTGGTCGTGGACGGTCTTCGGTAGTTGGTTCGGCGACACCGCACCCGTGGCGGTGCCGCTGCGGATCTTCGCGGCCCTGGCCCTCGTGTTCGGGGTGGTGATCTCGACGCTGGCATTGTGGCTGCGACGATGGAAGCTGGCGTCGCTCGCGATGCTCGGCTCGGGGCTGTCGTCGTTCTTCGGGCTGTTGGCGTACTGGTCGCAGGCGGGAATGATCACGAACGCTCCGCATCACCCGACCGTGGCGTTGGTCGCCGAATGGCTGGTGATGATCGTGATGACCTCGCAGTGGTTGCCGATCGTGCTGAGCCGGTCGCCGACGGACGTCCCGCCCCGGCCGCATCCGCTGCGGACCGGTCGCCGGTAGGTCAGCGCTCGACGAGCGAGCCCATCTTCTTCGCCAGGAACTCGATGCTGCGACGCGGCATGAGCCTGGCGAGCAGGTCGAGCATCGTCGCGTCCTTGCCGATGCACACCCGGAAGGTGCCCTTCTCGATCGCGTCGACGATCCTGCGGGCTGCCTCGGCGGACGAGGTGATCTTGACGGAGGCGTCAGTGCTGCGTCCCGGGATGGCGGCACCGGAGTTCTCGGCGATGCCGGTGCGGACGGCGCCTGGGAACACCAGCGTCACCGCGACTTTCGTCATGCGCAGTTCGGCGTACAGACCTTCGGTGAGCAGTTTGACCGCCGCCTTGCTCGCGCCGTAGACGGACTGGCCCGGCACCGGCACGAAGGCACCCATGCTCGACACGTTGAGCAGGCTCGCCTCGGGACGGCTCAGCAGCTCGGGGAGGAACGCCTTGCACATGTGCACGACACCCCAGTAGTTGACGTCGAGCACCTTGTTCATCTCGTCGTACGGCAGGTCCGCGAATGGGACGAACTTCTGGATGATGCCTGCGACGTTGGCGACGCCGTCAACCCGCCCGTGTGCTGCGGTCACCTCGGTCACCAGGGCTTCGACGGCGGCGCGATCGGAGACGTCGACCGTGTGGGTGGTGAGACGGTCGACATAGGCGTCCGCCAGAGCACGGGTGCCGTCGAGAGCCTCGGTGCGGAAGTCGATCGCCGCGACCCGCGCGCCACGCACGAGGAGTTCGAGGACGACATCGCGTCCGATCCCGTTGCCTCCACCGGTGACGACGAAAACCCTGTCACGGATCTGCATGCTGCCTCCTTGTGTCGTTGGGTCCAGTCAATCCGGTCCGGAGCACCGACGCCACCCCGAAGTGTGCGCGTGCACGCCTGCGGGTATCCGTCCGGACACGAGTCGGCCCAGCGTACGGAGGTAGAAGTGACGACGTCGAAGAAGGACGACGAGGTGCGCAAGGACCCACCGGGGCCGGTCGATCACGGTCGCAACGGCGGCATGGCAACGCGGGAGAACGCTCCCGAGGTGGTCGAGCGCTCGGACGACGACGAGAAGTGATCTCGATCAGGACGATGTGAACCGCCACGAGGCCACCGATCGGGCCGATATGTTGGGCATATGCAGTTCGCCGGACCGGCCGAACAGTACAACCGTTTCATGGGCCGTTACGCAGCGACGCTCGCGCCCGCCTTGGCGGACGCGAGCGGGGTGAGGGCCGGGCATCGGGTCTGCGACGTGGGCTGCGGGCCGGGTGGGCTGACCCGTGAACTGGTCGGCCGGGTCGGCGCAGCGAACGTCGCGGCGATCGACCCGGCTCCCCAGTTCGCAGCGGCGTGCCGGCAGATAGCACCGGAGATCGACGTTCGCGTCGGGGTGGCCGAGAACCTGCCGTGGCCGGACGGAACGTTCGACGTCACCCTGGCATCGTTGGTTCTCGGATTCATGAACGATCCCGAACTGGGTGTGCGGGAGATGGTGCGGGTGACCCGTCCGGGCGGCACCGTCGCCGCGTGCATGTGGGACACCACGGCCGGCGGGATGACGATGCTCCGCGTCTTCTGGACCGCAGTGGGAACGGTCGAGCCCGGCACTCCGGGTGAGAGGACACTGCCCGGTACCAGCGAAGGCGACATCGCCGAGCGGTTTCGGCGGGCGGGTCTGCACGAGGTGGTCGGCGGCGCCCTGTCCGCGCGCGCCGATTACGCCGATTTCTCCGACTTCTGGGAACCCTTCACGTTCGGTGTGGGACCGGCCGGTCGGCACCTGGTCTCGATGGCCGAAAGGCACCGCGTCGCAGTGCGTGATGCCTGCCGGGCTGCTCTTCCGTCCGGACCGTTCTCGCTCGACGCCCGCGCCTGGTATGCGCGGGGAACGGTTCCGGAATACCCTTCCACAGTGGTCTGATTCCGTCCGTTCGGCCGAGTCGACGACCACAAGGGGAGGAAGTGCATGGGACGCATCCGGAAACGCCGGTTCGCAGCGCTCACACTGCTCGGACTCGTTCCTGCAACCCTGCTGGGTGCGGGTATCGCACGCGGCGACCTGCCGATGAATCTGGCGATCTCCGGCCAGGACATCTCCGGGACCATCGGACTGGTCGAAGCCGAAGGGATCCAGGTGTTTCCCCGTCGCGTCAACAGTGCGGCGGGCGCCCTTCCCACCGCTGCGCTCCAGATCGAGTCGTCGGTACTGTCCGACGTCTGCCTCGCCACCATCGCTCACGGCGTGCCGGTCCTGGGCGATGTGTCGATGACGATCCGAGTTCCGGGGCCCAACACCACCGCGAGGAGCGTGGTGCTCGACGCCGTCTCCGTCGGCGGGTCGATAGATGCCGCCGACGTCCGCCTCGGTGTCGACGTCTCCCAGCTCGAGGGAGTGGAGACCTCCCTGACACCGGGCATGGCGATGGGCGGCTCGGTGATGACCGAAGCGCGGGTCCGCGCGGTATCCATGACCGCGACCTCCATGAGCGTCCAGGGCTTGCAGATGAACGTCCGGACCGGAACCCACGAATGCTGACGGCCACGACCGGCAACCTGCGGGAACGGTTCCGCGAATGGCGACGCGAGCGTCCCTTCATCGGCGCGATGCTGCTGTGCGTCTCGGCGGTGTTCCTGTTGCTGCCCGCCTACACCACCTTCCGCGTCGGGGACGTCCTGGTGTCGATCAGCACCATCTCGGGCGTCTCCACGCTGTTCCTCGGAGTGTTCATGGCGCTGTGCGGAGTGGGCGTGCTGGTGCGACCGGGTCTGCGTGTTCCTGCGGGCATCGTCGCGATGCTGGTCGCGCTCGTGGCACTCCCTGCGGCCAATTTCGGGGGGTTTCTGCTGGGCACCCTGTTCGGGGTGGTGGGAAGCAGTGCGGTCCTGGCCTGGACCGCTCAACCCCGTCGCAGCAAGTAGGTGTCCATCACCCAGCCGCGGGCCTGCTTGGCCCGGACACGGGCCTCACGGATCGCGGGAAGCACCTCGGCCAGCTTGCCCGCGACGAGTTCTTCGTCGTCGGTTCCCAGATTCGCACCCCACCACATGCTCCATGTCCCGTCGAGGTCGGCGCAGGCAAGGCCGCCGTCGAGCATCACCACGATGTTCGACGCACCCGCTGCGACGTCCCGAAGCAACCGACGACCGGTCGTCACGGTGATCGGCCCACCGATGGTGTTGAGCACGAGACGATGTCGGGCCGCGAGCAGTTGCACGCTGCTGATACCGGGAACGACGTCGTAGTCGAACCACACCCTCCCGCGTTCGAGGATGCGTTCGACGACGCGGATCGTGCTGTCGTACAGGCTCGGATCCCCCCAGACCAGGAAGCCGACCGTCTCGTCCTCCCGAACCTGTTCGAGCAGAACGGTCTCGTATGCCTCGGCGCGGGCGGCGTGCCAGTCGCGCACCTCGTCTCCGTAGCGCTCCGGGTTCCGGTCGCGGGGCGGGTCGGGCACCACGACCATCCGATAGGAACCGGAAGTGTGACGGCGCAGGATCTCTTCGCGGACCGCCACGAGATCGTCCACGCCCCGCTTCTTGTCGGGCACGAGGAAGACGTCGACGCTCTCGAGGGCGCGCACCGCCGCCACCGTGAGATCGTCCGGTCCCCCGGGGCCGATCCCGATGAGCCGAACCCTCACCCCCGGTCCTCGAGATCGCCCTCGACGTCGAGATAGGACTGCTGCAGTCTGTTCATCGTCTCGGGATCCGGTTCGGACCACAGCCCGCGATCGGCCGCCTCGGTGAGCCGTTCGACGATCCCGCGCAGCGCCCACGGATTCGCTTCGCGGAGGAACTGCTGGTTCTCCGGGTCGAGCGCATAGTTCTGTGCGAGCGACTCGTACATCCAGTCCTCGACCACACCGGCAGTGGCGTCGTAGCCGAACAGGTAGTCGACGGTCGCGGCGAGTTCGAATGCGCCCTTGTAGCCGTGCCGGCGCATCGCACCGATCCACCGCGGGTTGACGACCCGAGCGCGGAAGACCCGTGCGGTCTCCTCCGCCAGTGAGCGGGTGCGCACCGCATCGGGGGTGGTGGAATCGCCGATGTACGCCTTCGGGTCGGTGCCCGTCAGCGCCCGCACCGTTGCGACCATGCCGCCGTGGTACTGGAAGTAGTCGTCGGAGTCGGCGATGTCGTGTTCGCGGGTGTCGGTGTTCTTCGCCGCCACCGCGATCCGTCGGTAGTTCGCACGCATGTCGTCGGCGGCCGGAACACCGTGCAGCCCACGCCCGTAGGCGAATCCGCCCCAGGCCGTGTAGACCTCGGCGAGATCGGCGTCGGTACGCCAGTTGCCGGAGTCGATGAGTTGCAGGATGCCGGCACCGTACGAGCCGGGCTTCGATCCGAAGATGCGCCGTACCGCACGGTCGGCGTCGCCGTGTTCGGCTTCGTCCCGCCGAGCGTGGGCTCGCACGTAGTTCTGCTCGTCGGGTTCGTCGAGGGCGGCGACCATGCGGATCGCGTCGTCGAGCATCCCGATGACGTGTGGGAACGCGTCCCGGAAGAAGCCGGAGATCCGGACCGTGACGTCGATGCGGGGCCGGCCGAGTTCCTCGAGCGGGATCACGGTCAGTTCGCGCACCCGACGCGACTCGGCGTCCCATTCCGGCCGCACACCGATGAGTGCGAGCACTTCGGCGATGTCGTCGCCGGCGGTGCGCATCGCCGAGGTCCCCCACACCGACAGGCCGACCGACTGCGGGTACTCCCCCGTGTCGGCGAGATACCGCCCGATCAGATTGTCCGCCAACGCGACACCGGTGTCGTAGGCGAGCCGGCTCGGGACGGCTTTCGGGTCGACGGTGTAGAAGTTGCGCCCGGTCGGCAGCACGTTGACCAGGCCGCGCAAGGGCGAGCCGGACGGACCGGCCGGGACGTATCCACCATCGAGTGCGTGCAGCACCGCGTCGAGTTCGGCCCTCGTGCCCGCGAGGCGGGGAACCACTTCGTCGGCAGCGAAGGTGAGCACCCTCGCGACCTCGGAATCAGGCTGGCCCAGCACGGTTTCGACGATGCGTGCAGATGATCCGGCGTTCCAGCCGTCGTCCTCCATGGCCTGCACGAGCGACCGCGCGACGCTCTCGACGGCATCGACCTCCTTCGACGGAGCATCCGACTTCAGCCCGAGTGCGGTGCGCAGACCCGGGACGGCGTTGCTCCTGCCGCCCCACACCTGCGCGGCTCGCAGTATCGACAGCACGAGATTCACTCGCGCCTCGCCGGTCGGCGCGGCACCGAGGACGTGCAGGCCGTCGCGGATCTGCGCGTCCTTGACCTCGCACAACCACCCGTCGACGTGCAACAGGAAGTCGTCGAATTCGGCGTCGTGCGGGCGATCGTCGAGTCCGAGATCGTGGTCCAGCTTCGCCGCCTGGATGAGCGTCCAGATCTGCGCCCGGATCGCGGGCAGTTTCGCCGGATCCATCGCGGCGATGTTCGAGTATTCGTCGAGCAGCTGTTCGAGACGTGCGATGTCGCCGTAGGATTCGGCGCGCGCCATGGGTGGGATGAGGTGGTCGACGATCGTCGCGTGGGCTCGGCGTTTGGCCTGTGCCCCTTCGCCCGGATCGTTGACGAGGAACGGGTAGATCAGCGGCAGGTTCCCGATCGCGGCGTCGGTCGCACAAGCGGCGGACAGACCCGCGTTCTTGCCCGGCAGCCACTCCATCGACCCGTGTTTGCCCAGGTGAACCACGGCGTCGGCACCGAAACCGTGCTCGACCCATTTGTAGGCGGCGAGATAGTGATGTGAGGGCGCCATGTCGGGATCGTGGTAGATCGCCACCGGATTCTCGCCGAATCCACGGGGCGGCTGGATCATCAGCACCACGTTGCCGGCCTGCAGGGTCGCCAGCACGATGGCGTCGCCGTCGACGAACAGCGATCCCGGTGCCGGTCCCCATGCCTCTACGATCGCATCGGTGAGCTCTGCCGGTAGATCACCGGTCCACCGAAGGTAGTCGGAGGTGCTCACCCGCACCGGATTTCCGGCCAGCTGTTCGGCGGTGAGCCACTCCTCGTCCTGTCCGCCGGCATCGATCAGGGCGTGGATCAGGGTATTTCCGGCCTCGGTATCGTCCTCGACGTCCATGCCGGGGAAGCCGTCGCCGAGGTCGTATCCGGCATCGCGCAGCGCGCGCAGCATCCGGATCGCCGAGACCGGCGTGTCGAGGCCGACGGCGTTGCCGACCCGGGAGTGTTTGGTCGGGTAGGCGGACAACATGATCGCGATCCGGCGCTGTGCCGGAGGTACGTGTCGTAATCGTGCGTGTGCCACTGCGATACCGGCGACGCGGCGACACCGTTCCGGGTCGGTGATGTAGCGGGGCAGGCCGTCGGCGTCGAGTTCCTTGAAGGAGAACGGCACCGTGATGATGCGTCCGTCGAATTCGGGAACGGCGATCTGCGTGGCCGAATCGAGCGGTGACACACCGTCGTCCGATTCCGCCCAGTCCTCGCGACTCCACGTTAGGCACAGGGCCTGCAGAATCGGGATGTCGAGCGCGGCGAGCGCTCCGACGTCCCACGCCTCGTCCTCGCCTCCCGCGCTCACGGTGGCGGGCTTGGTTCCGCCGGCCGCGAGCACCGTCACGACGAGCGCATCCAGGGTGCCGAGTTCGGCGAGCAGATCCTCGGACGCTCCCCGCAACGAGGCGCAGTGGATCACGACGCCGCGGGCCCTGCCGGTCGCGTCGATCGCGTCGGCGAGATCGTGCGCGAACTGCACGTTTCCGCTGGTGTGGTGGGCCCGGTAGAACAGCACACCGACGAGTGGCAGCCGGTCGTCGGCCGGCCCCTCGGGCCGGTCGAGCACACCCCACTCGGGCAATTCGACGGGCGGATCGAAGCCTTCACCGCCGAGCAGCACGGTGTCGGTGAGGAAGGCATGGAGCTGCGCGAGGTTGGCGGGACCGCCGTACGCGAGATAGCGGTGCGCCTCGGCGGCGATGCCGATCGGCACCGTCGAATGCCCCATGAGCTCGGCGTCCGGGGTCTGTTCACCACCGAGAACGACGACCGGGACGCCGGTCGCGAGCACGGTGTCGAGCCCGTCGCGCCAACTGCGCGCGGACCCCAGGATCCGCACGACGACCAGGTCCGATCCGCTGAGCAGACCGGGCAGTTCGGTGGACACGTCGAGTCGGGACGGGTTACCCAGCGCCCACTCGACATCGCTCGACCGAGCCGACAGCAGGTCGGTGTCGGACGTCGACAACAAAGTCAGGCGCGTCACGACGCAACCCGAAAACACAGGCGTACAGCCATGTTCAGTCTCCAAAACCCTCGTGGACCTCACGTGCCGTGGCCGGTCTCCTGGCTGACGGGTCACCGCTGCTGCGCCGACCTTCCCGGATGAGATCCAGTGGCCTCCACACCGGCGGACCGGTACGGACGAGGGCGAGCAACTATCCGCTCACAGTGGCGAGGGCCGCGCCGGTTTCCCACCGGCTTCCCGAGCACCACGGCAAGCCGAGAGTAGCGCACCCGGCCGGAAAGGTGTGCAACCATGTGCGTCTGTGGATGCTCTGCCACCCCCTCTCCCTCCCGATCGGTGCCCCGGAATCCTTCGCCCGCATGTCGCGGCGGACGGCGCGCTGGTGCGGCTCCGCGTGCCCGGAGGGCAGGTACCCGACGGGGCGCTCCGAGCACTGTCCAACGCATCGACCGCCTACGCCGACGGCGACGTCCACCTGACGTCGCGAGGGAACCTGCAGCTCAGAGGTATCGACCTCGACGAGTGCGGTGCCGTCCCCGCGGGACTGGCCGACGCCGTCACGGCGGCCGGGCTGCTGCCCTCGGCGAGCCACGAACGGGTGCGGAACATCGTCGCGTCGCCGCTGTCGGGACTCGTGGGTGGACTCACCGACGTCCGGCCTCTCGTCCGCGATCTCGACGCCGGACTGTGCGCCGATCCGGTCCTCGCCGATCTGCCCGGCCGGTTCCTGTTCGGCCTCGACGACGGCCGCGGCGACGTGGTGACGCTGCGGTGCGATCTCACCGCGGTCGCGCTCGGCGGCGGGACGGCACGGATCGTCGTGGGTGGACTCGACGGGCCGACGGTGCGGCTCACCCAGGTTCCCGAGATGCTCCTGCGCCAGGCTCGCCGGTTCGTCGAGATTCGCGAGTCGGTGTGGCACGTGCGTCAACTCCCGCGTGCGGGAGCGGAACTCGGTGGCACCGATCCCGCTCCGCGGCCACCGGCCTTCACGATGCCGTACGGCGTGCTCGGCGATGCGGTGTCGGTGCTGGTCCCCCTGGGAATCCTCACCCCCGCCATGGTTGCTGCGCTGCCCGATCGAGGTGTGGTCGTCACGCCCTGGCGCGGCCTGATACTCCCGTCCGCGTCGGATCTCGTCGCGCTTCGCGAGACCGGCTTCGAGACGGCCCCGGATTCGGCGTGGCAGCGGGTGACAGCGTGCACGGGAGCGCCCGGGTGTAGCCTCGCCGAAGGTGACACCCGAGCGCTGGCTCGCCGGATCGTCGCCGGAAATACCACCGATCCCCGAATTCACGTCGCCGGATGCGAGCGCGTCTGCGGCGCACCACACTCGCCTCACCGCGTCGTTCTTGCCAGGAGCACCCCGTGACCCTTCGACCTCCCCCGCGTCGGTACGACTACGTCACCGACGGCGCCGCGATCTACGTCCGGTCGTTCGCGACGATCCGCAGCGAGTCGGATCTGTCCGCGATTCCTGCGAGTGCGGAGAAGGTCGCGGTCCGGATGATCCATGCAAGCGGACAGACCGATCTGGCACGGGACCTCGTCATCCATCCCGATCTTGTTCCGGCCGCGCGCACTGCACTGAACTCAGGTGCTCCGATCCTCACGGATGCGAACATGGTGGCCTCCGGGGTCACCCGTACGCGCCTGCCTGCCGACAACGACGTGATGTGTCTGCTCGCCGACCCGCGTGTCCCCGAACTCGCCGAACGTTGGGGCACGACCCGCTCCGCGGCGGCGGTGTCACTGTGGGCCGACCGCCTCGAGGGGGCTGTCGTTGCGATCGGCAATGCCCCGACCGCCCTGTTCCACCTGCTCGAGATGCTCGACGACGGCGCCCCGCGACCGGCGGCGATCGTCGGTGTTCCCGTCGGCTTCATCGGCGCCGCGGAGTCGAAGGAGGCGCTGCTCGACCATCGGCTGCAGATCCCCCATCTGGTGGTCCGGGGACGCCGCGGCGGGTCGGCGATGGCGTCGTCCGCGATCAATGCACTTGCGCAGGAGAAGGAATGAGCGAGATGGTGTCAGGCAGGTTCTACGGCGTGGGTCTCGGCCCCGGCGATCCCGAACTCATCACACGCAAGGCTGCGCGGCTGATCGCCGAAGCGGACGTCCTCGCGTACTACTCCGGTACGCACGGCCGCTCCATCGCCCGATCGATCGCCGCCGATCTGATCCCTGACGGCGTGATCGAGGAACTGCTGGTGTACCCGGTGACGACGGGCACCATCGATCACCCGGGCGGCTACGACGGTGCGATCGCCGATTTCTACGACGAGTCCGCCGCCCGGTTGGCCGTCCACCTCGACGCGGGACGCACTGTCGTCGTGCTCTGCGAGGGCGACCCTCTGTTCTACGGCTCGTACATGTACCTGCACGACCGCCTCGCTCCGCGATATCCGACGGAGGTGGTGCCAGGGGTGACCTCGGTGTCCGCCGCCTCTGCTGCAGCCGCCGAACCGATGGTGCGGCGCACCGACGTCCTCACCATCCTGCCCGGCACACTGCCCGCCCCGGAGCTCGCACGGCGACTCGCCGACACCGACGGTGCGGCGATCATGAAGCTGGGCAGGACGTTTCCCTCCGTCCGGGAGGCTCTCGCCCAGTCCGGGCGCCTCGACGGTGCCGTCTATGTCGAACGCGCGTCGATGGATCGGCAACGCATCCTTCCGGTCGCCGAGGTCGACGCCGACGCGGTGCCGTACTTCTCGGTGATCCTCACCGCCGGTGATCGCTCTCCGACGAATCGGTCGGTCGCCGACCGATCGCGGCCGTCCGTCGCGGTCGAGGCGACACATCCGGACGCGAACGAACTGCTCGTCGTCGGGTTGGGCCCGGCGGACGAGAAGTGGCTGACCCCCGAGGCCGCCGACGCACTCGCACAGGTCGATCACGTCGTCGGATACGGACCGTATGTCGATCGCGTCCCGGTACGTCCCGGCCTGCACCGTCATTCCAGCGGCAACACCGTCGAGGTGGACCGCGCGCGATTCGCTCTCGACCTCGCCCTGGCGGGTGAGAAGGTCGCCGTTGTCTCCGGCGGTGATGCCGGAGTGTTCGGCATGGCGTCGGCGGTGTTCGAGGCCGCGCAGGACGAGACATACGCGTCGGTGCCGATCCGCGTCCTGCCGGGGGTCTCCGCGGTGCAGGCCGTCGCGGCGCGTGCCGGCGCCCCGATCGGCGGCGACTTCGCGGTGATGAGCCTGTCGGATCGACTCAAGCCGTGGGACGTGATCGAGAAGCGGCTGGCAGCGGTGTCCGAGGCCGATCTCGTCCTGGGCATCTACAACCCGGCGTCGCGGTCTCGGACGACGCAGGTCGCGGACGCGAAAACGGTACTGCTGAAGCATCGTCCGGCCGACACCGTCGTCGTGATCGGGCGCGATGTGGGACGGTCCGGCGAGTCGCTCGAGGTCACGACGCTCGAGAAGCTCGATCCGGCGAGCATCGACATGAAGTGCCTGCTCATCGTCGGCGCTGCGGGCACCTTCGTGATGCCTTCGGGTGCGGTGTGGACGAAACGGTCGGTCGACGGTCGCCATTCGGGATCCTCGACAACCGTTTGACTGCGGTGTTCACCCGCGGGTTGTCAACAGGTTCGCGCGGTGAACCGGGGTTCGCCACTGTTGCAACCGGGGCGAACCCCGGTTCGGCGCGCGAGGATGGAGCTATCCGAGACCGGCGCGCTCGCGGGAAGGGTCGTAGAGGTGTGAACAGGCCACATCCGGCCGTTCACGCACGCCGAGAGCGTGTCCGACGACGATCACCGCGGTGTGCTTCAGTCCCGCCGCCTCGACACCGTCGGCGATGTCGGCGAGGGTGCCGCGCAGCACGACCTGGTTCGGTCGCGACGCGAACGCGACCACCGCGACGGGGCAATCGGCGCCGTATTCGGCAGTGAGTTCTTCGGCAAGGACGCGGATGCGGGTGATCGCCAGGTGCAGGACGAGACTCGCCCGGATTCCTGCGACCCGCGCCAGAGCCTCGCTGTCGGGCATCGCCGTCGATCGGGCCTGCGTGCGGGTCAGCACGACCGTCTGCACGAGTTCGGGGACCGTCAGCTCGGTACCGAGTGCCGCCGCGGCCGCGGCGTAGGCGGGCACACCGGGTGTGACGTCCCACGGCACGCCCGCGGCGTCGAGCCGTCGCGTCTGCTCGGTGAGCGCCGAGTACAGCGACGTGTCGCCGGAGCACAGCCGCACGGCGTCGAGGCCGCGCCGGTGCGCGTCGACGAGATGCGCGGTGATCTCGTCGAGGTCCAGGTGTTGCGTGTCGACCAGTTCGGCGTCGTCACGGCAGTGCGAGAGGGTGTCGGCATCGAGATAGGTACCGGCGTACAGCACGACCGGGACCTCGCGCAGCAAATTCACCGCTCGCAGTGTGAGCAGGTCGGCCGCTCCGGGTCCGGATCCTACGAAATGGACGGTCATCGTTCGCCTTTCACTGCGCTCCATTGCACGACCGGTCGCTGCGCACGCCAGCCGGTGAATGTTCCTATGGGATCTGCGTGTTCGACGGACAGACGGGTGAGTTCACCGCCGTGCGTCTTCCACCACTGCACCAGGACGGCCTCGGTCTCCAGCGTCACCGCGTGCGCGACGAGCCGACCGCCGGGAGGCAATGCGTCCCAACACGTGTCGAGCACACCCTCGCGACTTCCTCCTCCGCCGACGAAGATCGCGTCGGGCACCGGGAGTCCGACGAGCGCGGCAGGTGCAGCACCTCGGACGATGCGCACGATCGACGGCACACCCAACGCGGCGGCATTGCGTTCGATCGCGCCGGCGCGCCGTTCATCCTTCTCGATCGCGAGAGTACGACAGCGCGGATCGGTTCGCGCCCATTCGATTCCGACGGACCCGGCTCCCGCACCGACGTCCCACAGCAACTCGCCCGGTCGCGGTGCGAGTGCGCACACCGCCGCGAGGCGTACGGTCCGCTTGCTGAGCTGCCCGTCGTGCTCGAACAGGGAGTCGTCGAGACCGGGCAGCACCGACAACCCAGCGGGGCCGTCGACCTCGACGCACATCAGACTCAGAGACCGGACGCCCGTATCGGTCAGATGGGTCGCCTTCGCATCGATCCGGGACTCGTCCGCAGCACCGAGATGCGACAACACCGCGACCCGTGAGTTCCCGAAACCGGCGGCCTCCAGGAGCGTCGCAACATCCGCGACACGTGCACCGTCGACGAGGACGACGAGTTTGCGTCCGCGCGTCAGAACTCTGCGCAGAGCATCGATCTCGCGACCCACGACGGTGATCGTCTCGCACTCCTCCGCGGACCAGCCCATGCGTGCACGAGCAAGTGCCACCGACGAGATCGCCGGGATCACCTCCACGGCGTCGCCTCCGAGGCGTCGGATCAGCGTGGTGCCGATCCCGGAGACCAGCGGATCACCGGATGCGAGCGCGACGACGTCCTTGCCGGCGTGCCGGTCGAGGAGGTCGTCGAGCCCGGACAGGAGCGGCGACGGCCACTCCTCGCGCACCGCTGTGCCGGCGGGAACCAGGTCGAGGTGGCGCCGGCCGCCGAGCAGGACCTCGGCCGCGAGAATCCGCTCCCGGACGGTGGACGGCACACCGGACCATCCGTCCGCCCCGATTCCGACAACGGTGATGCCTGTCGTCTGTCGTATCGGTCCCATGGCGGTGAACCATAGCCCACGCGCCATGGCCTAGACTCGGCCGTGGCAAGGCAATCGAAGGTGCCCCTCACGGGGATAATCGGGAAGCCGGTGAGAATCCGGCACAGGCCCGCTGCGGTGACCCGGGAGTCGTCGATCACGCGCATCCGCGCAGCCACTGGACCGTCCGGTCCGGGAAGGCGATCGCACGGCGTCCGACCGGGAAGTCCGAATACCGGCCTTCGAACAGCTTGCCGCGAAAAACATCCCAGCGGGAGCCTGTGGAGGTCGAAGTGCATGTGTATCCGTTCGGTGCGGTGGTCGGTTCCGACGACCTCGCGCTGGCCCTGACCCTGTGTGCGGTGTCGCCGACGATCGGCGGTGTGCTGGTGCGTGGCGAGAAGGGCACCGCGAAATCGACGACGGTGCGTGCCCACGCCGCACTGTTGCCGCCGGTCACCGTCGTGGACGAGTGCCGGTTCTCGTGCGATCCGGACGCCCCCGATCCGTCCTGCCCGGACGGCCCCCATCCGGCCGATACGGCCTCGCATATCCGGCCGGTTCGGCTGGTGGAACTGCCCGTCGGCGCGGCGGAGGATCGCGTCACGGGAGCGTTGCATCTCGGCAAGGCGCTGGCCGACCGCACGGCCGAATACGAGCCCGGTCTTCTGGCCCTGGCCCACCGCGGTGTGCTGTACGTCGACGAGGTCAATCTCCTGCACGACCACCTGGTCGACCTGCTGCTCGACGCCGCGGCGATGGGCCGCTCGACCGTCGAACGCGACGGGGTCTCCGTCGAGCATGCCTCCCGATTCGTACTGGTCGGAACGATGAATCCCGAGGAGGGTGAGCTTCGCCCGCAGTTGCTCGACCGCTTCGGACTCGCCGTGGACGTGACCGCGCCCCGCGACCCGCACATGCGCGCCGAGATCGTGCGGCGGCGGATGGCCTTCGACGCCGACCCGGCCGGGTTCACCGCGCGATGGGCGGATCGGGACGCAGAGTGGTCGCGGCGAGTCGCCTCCGCCCGCGAACTCGTCCCGCAGGTCGCACTGAGCGACGACGCATTGGTCTCGATCGCCGAGGTGTGCGCGGCGTTCGACGTGGACGGCATGCGCGCCGACCTGGTCACCGCCCGCACGGCGATCGCACACGCGGCCTGGCACGACCGGCTCGAGGTGACACGCGAGGACATCGCGGCAGCGGCCCGACTCGCCCTGCCACACCGTCGGCGCCGCAACCCCTTCGACGCCCCCACCAGCAGCGACGATCTGCTCGACGAACTTCTCGGTGGAGACGATCCGGATCCTGGCCCCGACGACGATCCCGGTGGTGGCGAGAGCGCACCCGACGACTCGGCGGCGGAGACGTCCTCCGGTTCGGGTGATCGGTCGTCCACCAGCCTGGCGTCGGCGACGGATCCTTTTCGCGCCAGGGTGTTCTCCGTCGATCGGGTCGGGCGCGGGGCGGCCGGTCGCCGGTCACGGGCGGTCACCACGATCGGCCGTACCGTGGGCAGTCGCCGCGGCGACACCGGCCCGGTTCATCTGCCCGCCACGATCCGCGCGTCCGCCTTCACCGATCGGGGTCTGCAGGTGCGCCGCAAGATCATCGAAGGCCGCGAGACCAATCTCGTCCTGCTCTGCGTCGACGCATCCGGGTCGATGGCAGCACGCAACCGGATGGTGCAGGTCAAGACCGCTGTCCTGTCGCTGCTGCTCGACGCCTACCGCCGTCGCGACACCGTCGGACTCGTGACCTTCCGCGGCACCGGCGCGACCGTCGCACTCCCGCCGACGAATTCGGTGGACGTGGCTGCCGCACGGCTGCGAGAACTTCCCGCCGGTGGGCGGACCCCGCTGGCGGAGGGGTTGATCGAAGCGGCCACCACCCTTCGGCGTCATTCCCTGCGGGATCCGCGTCGACGCGCCCTGCTCGTCGTGGTCACCGACGGTCGCGCCACCGCCGGACCGGACGCTGTGCAGCGCTCGCTCGACGCCGCGGACGTCATCGCTGCACAGGGAATCTCCTCCGTGGTGGTCGATTCCGAGACGGGGCGATTCCGGATGGGTCTCGCGGCCCGTCTCGCCGAACGCCTCGGCGCCGAGTATGTGCCCGTCGGTGAGGTCGATGCCGACGCTTTGACCGGAATCGTCCGGGAGAGGGCCGCCTGATGCCGAAGGGACAACCCACCGTCGTCCCCGCCGACGGTCTCACCACCCGGCAGCGCCGCAACCGGCCGCTGTTGATGATCAACACCGGCGACGGAAAAGGAAAGTCCACAGCCGCATTCGGCCTCGCACTGCGTGGCTGGAACCAGGGCTGGTCGGTCGCCGTCTTCCAGTTCGTCAAGTCCGCCAAGTGGCGACTCGGCGAGCAGACCGCCTTCGAAACCCTCGCCGATCTGCACGCCGAGCGCGGCACCGGGGGGCCGATCGAGTGGCACAAGATGGGTTCCGGCTGGTCGTGGTCGCGCAAGGAAGGCACCGAGGAGGACCATGCCGCCGATGCGCTCGCCGGGTGGCGTGAGATCCAGCGACGTCTCACCGCGGAGCAGCACGGCCTGTACATACTGGACGAGTTCACCTATCCGATCGCCTGGGGCTGGGTCGACATCGACGAGGTCGTCGATACGCTGACCTCACGGCCGGGACACCAGCACGTCATGATCACGGGGCGGCGTGCGCACCCGAAACTCGTCGAGGTCGCCGACCTGGTGACGGAGATGACGAAGGTCAAACATCCGATGGATGCGGGACAGAAGGGCCAGCGAGGAATCGAGTGGTGAGAGTTCCACGCGTCGTCGTCGCCGCACCGGCATCCGGGCACGGGAAGACCACCGTCGCCACGGGCCTCATGGCGGCACTGCGTCGCGCCGGCCACATCGTGTCGGGGCACAAGATCGGTCCCGACTACATCGATCCCGGCTACCACTCGCTCGCCACCGGCCGACCGGGCCGCAACCTCGACCCGCACCTCGTCGGCGAGGACCTCGTCGCTCCTCTCTTCCTGCACGGCGCCGCCGGTGCGGACATCGCCGTGATCGAAGGGGTCATGGGGTTGTACGACGGGATGATCGGCACCGACGGGTACGCGTCCACCGCCCACACCGCGGCCCTGCTGTCCGCACCGGTGATCCTCGTCGTCGACGTCTCGCACGCCTCCCGGTCGATCGCGGCGATCGTGCACGGCATGGCGTCCTACGACCGCGGCACGCGGATCGCCGGTGTGATCCTGAACAAGGCCGGATCTCAGCGACATTCGGACGAGGTGATCCGCGCCCTCGAACCGACCGGCATCCCGGTGATCGGCGTGCTCGGTCGCGACGACGGCGTCACCGTTCCGTCGCGCCATCTCGGCCTGGTGCCCGCCCAGGAACGCGACGAAGCAATTGCGCAGGTGGATCGGCTCGCCGCGCGGATCGCCGAGCGCATCGATCTCACCGAGATCCTCGGTATCGCCTCGGCAGCACCCGACCTGCCGGCAACACCGTGGTCACCCGGCACGCCCACCGAGGACGGACCGGTGATCGCCGTCGCCGGAGGCCGCGCTTTCACCTTCCGCTACACCGAGACCGAGGAACTGCTGCGCGCACACGGATGCCGATCGGTGACCTTCGATCCCCTGCGCGACGAACGACTGCCCACCGGCACCGCGGGCATCTACCTCGGCGGCGGGTTCCCCGAGGTACATGCCGCCGACCTCGCCGCAAACCTCCCCCTGCGCGCGCATCTACGTGCGGCGATCGCGGCGGGAGTTCCGACCGTCGCCGAGTGCGCCGGTCTGCTCTATCTGGGGCGCGAGGTCGACGGGCACGAGATGGTCGGCGCCTTCGACACTGTGGCACGGATGACCCCGCGCCTGACCCTCGGTTACCGCAACGCGATCGCACCGCAGGACACCCTGCTCGCCCCCGCCGGCACCCGCGTCACCGGTCACGAGTTCCACCGCACCGTGATCGATTCCGGCTCGTCTCCCGCGTGGCTGCTCGACGGCCGGCCGGACGGCATCGCCACCGCGAACGTGCACGCGTCGTACCTGCACACGCACTGGGCCGGACATCCCGATCTCGCGCGACGTTTCGCAGACACCGCACGGTCGGCGGATCCCGCCCCCGAACCCACCTCGGCACCTGCGCGTCGTCGAACACCCGAACCCGACCTGCACCATCACGGCGACCGCGACGCGACCGAGGGGCTGGTCGACCTCGCCGTCAACGTCTCGCGCCGACCGCGACCGGCATGGCTCGACGACGCCCTGCGTGCATCGCTGGACGATCTCGCCCGGTATCCCGACCCGAGCGATGCACGCTCCGCCCTCGCCGATCGTCACGGCCGCGGCGTCGACGAGGTCCTCCCGACCGCCGGAGGTGCCGAGGCGTTCACATTGATCGCTCGGGCACGGGCGTGGCGGAAGCCGGTGGTGGTGCACCCGCAGTTCACCGAACCGGAGGCCGCACTGTTGGCCGCCGGACATCGTGTCACGCGGGTCGTGTTGCGCTGCGATGACGGGTTCGTCCTCGATCCGGGTGCGGTCCCGGAGGATGCCGACCTGGTCATCGTCGGCAATCCGACGAATCCCACCTCGGTCCTGCACCCGGCCGATACGCTTCTGGCACTGACCCGACCGGGACGGGTGGTCGTGGTCGACGAGGCGTTCATGGACGCCGTTCCCGGCGAAACCGAATCGTTGACGGGACAGCTCGTTCCGGGACTCGTGGTGCTGCGGTCGCTCACCAAGACGTGGGCGATCCCGGGTCTGCGCGCCGGATACGTGGTCGGCGACGCCGCAGTGCTCGCGGATTTCGCCGCGCAGCAACCACCCTGGTCGGTGTCCACTCCCGCAGGCGCCGCGATGATCGCGTGCGCATCCGGTGACGCAGTACGCGAGACCGAGGTGATCGCACAGGAGATCGCCGGCGACAGGAAGGTTCTCGTCGACGCCCTCACCGGACTCGGAATCCACGTGGTCTCCCCCGCGACAGCCCCGTTCGTGCTGGCGGAAACGCCAGAGGGAACGCGGGAGAGATTGCGGGAGAAGGGCTTCGCGTTGCGTCGCGGCGACACCTTCCCCGGCCTCGGTGACGACTGGGTACGGATCGCGGTGCGCGACGCGGCGACCACGGCAACGCTCGTCGAGGCGTGGAGAACGATCCTGTGAAGCACAGGGCACTCGGACTGGCGCTCGGCTACGCCGCCGACCAACTCGTCGGCGACCCGCAGCGGTGGCATCCCGTGAGCGGCTTCGGGAAGTTGGCGCGCGCCGCCGAGGGCCGGCTGTATGCCGACCACCGCGTTGCCGGGGTGGTGTTCACCTCGCTGCTGGTCGGCTCTGCCGGAGCGCTCGGATACGTCGCCGACCACGCGACCCGCGGTCGTCCGGTGCCGGCGGTGGCGGTCACGGCGCTGACCACCTGGACCGTGCTCGGCGGCCGCTCCCTCGGATTCGAGGCCCGGACGATCGACGCCCAACTCCGCGACGGCGATCTCGCCGCGGCGCGGCAACAGGTGACCCACCTGGTGGGCCGCGACCCGTCTCGGCTCGACGAGAACGGGATCGCGCGCGCCACGATCGAGTCGGTCGCCGAGAACACCTCCGACGCCGTCGTCGCCCCGCTGTGGTGGGGTGCGGTCCTCGGTCCGGCCGGCCTGCTCGGGTACCGCGCCGCGAACACCCTGGACGCGCGCGTCGGTCACCGCACGCCGCGGCTCGAACGGTTCGGCTGGGCCTCGGCCCGGTTCGACGACCTGCTCAATCTCGTCCCCGCTCGCCTCACCGCCCTGCTGGCTGTCGCACTCGGTGACGACGGCCGGGGCGCGGTCCGGGCGTGGCGCCGGGACGCCCGTCAGCATCCGAGTCCGAATGCCGGTCCGGTCGAAGCGGCGTTCGCCGGTGCTCTCGGGATCCGGCTCGGCGGCTCGAACGTCTATCACGGTGTGGTCGAGGATCGCGGCACGCTCGGCGACGGACCCGCGCCGGCCCCGGAAGATATCGGCCGTACCGCGCGACTCGCCTCCAAGGTCGGACTCGGAGCCGTGGCGACCGCCATCGCGGTCGCCCTCGTCCGTCGATAGCCTCCCCGATATTTCCCAGCCACGACGGGAATTCCGGCCGAGGGTGAAATTCCGGGGTGAATCCGTGTTCGTTCTGCCCGAAACGTAACTCCGGTTGCTGTACGCGACGAACATGGCGCACTGCGCCACGCCGAGTCGGTCGCGTCAACTCCGACAACACGTCGGCGTCCACGGCCGACAACCTGTCACGGAATGTCCCGCAGGTCCTCGATGCGATGGTCGAACTCCCCCTCGGTGTCGTCGACCGAGTCCTCGACGCGGCCGTTCTCGAGCGGCCGGTACACGAAGACGGTGTTCAGTCCGACTTCGCGGGCGGCCCGCAGATCGTAGGGATGCGACGCGACCATCGCGGCCCGGAAGGGATCGACGCCCAGATACCGGCAGGTGCGCTCGTACAGGAAACGTTCGGGTTTGAAGGCGCCGAACAGTTCGGCCGTGAGGATGGCATCGGCCTCGAGCTGCTGGTCGCGGAAGAGCGCGATCATCGTGGCCATGTCCGTATTGGACAGTGTCGCCACCACTGCCTGCGAACGGAGTTCGTTCAGTCCGGGCCGCACGTCCGGCCATGCCTCGAGGCGTTGCCAGGCCCGCGCCGTCTCGACGCGCACGTCCTTGGGAAGGTCGATCCCGAACTGCTCGCACACGTCGCCGAGTCCGTCGACGTAGGAGTCCTGCACGCGATACCACTTCTCCACCGACTGGTCGAGACGGAGGATGCGTTCGTAGTAGTCGCTCCTCCAGGCCCGCACCAGGTCGCCCACGGTCGCCGGATCGGCATCGGGTCCGAGCGCATGGGCCACCGCCCGGGTGACCGGGGTGTAGAAGTCCATCAGCGTGCCCTGCACGTCGAAGATGTACGCGTCGTATCGGCTCACGCCTTGGAGCATGCCCGATCGCGCCTGCCCGAAACTGCTTTCCCGAACCCGCACGCCGATGTGACCCGCGTCGCATACTGGGACCGAAGCGTCGCCGCGCTCCGGGGGTGCACCATGGACGACCTGGCGGAATTCCGTCACGATCTCGATCGCATCGAACACCGCGTCGCCGGTGAGGTGGTCGTCGGCCGCTCGCGGGTCCGGATCCTGGCCGGGTGCGTCGCGCTGCTGGTCATGGGTCTGCTGCTTCCCCAGGCCACTTCGGTGACGTCCCTGACGACCCTTCTGCGCTGGGACTCCGAGGCCGCAACCCTTCCCCTCCGTGTCTTCGACGTCTTCGTGGTGGTGTTCGGCATCCTCGTACCGCTCGTCGCATTGCTCCGCCGCCGGTGGGGTGCCGCAACGCTCGCGATGCTCGGTTCGGGGGCGGCGTCGATGGTGGGACTGTTCGCCGTCTGGTCACAGGCCGGGATGGTCGCCCACACCTCTCACGCACCGCACGTCGGCCTGTATCTGTGCTGGGGCGCGGTGATGGCATCCACCGCGGTGTGGTTACCCGTCGTGCTCTCCACCGCTCCCCTGCGCAGCGCCCCTCCGGTCACCTCCGGAGTTCTGACTCCCCGGAACGGTCGCTGACCGCACCGTTCGCCGCTCGACAGTGGCGCACGACACGCTTGCGGTGCAACACTGTAATCAGTGCAACGCGCACAGGTTGATCGGTGCGACACGCACCGGGTCGCGTCCCGAGGAGGACATCATGCGACATTCACACATCCACGGATTCGGACGACCGGGCGGCTGGCAACAGGCAGACGTCCCCGACGCGAGCGATGCCGCCGAGTGGTTCGCCGGCAGGCTCCCCGACGACTGGTTCACCGGACCGCCCGACATCGAGATCGACAGAGAAGAGATCTTCGTCGTCGGCCCCCTCGGGGTACCCGACGGCACGAGCGACACCGAGATCGACGGACGCATCGCTCGATTCCGCGAGACCACGCGCGCCGACCGGATGCGCATCGCCGACGAGGCCGAGGCCCGCTACGGCCGAAAGGTGGCCTGGGGCGTGACGGTCGGCGACCGGACCGACCTGTTCACCCACCTCGCCGTCCCGGTCATGACGCGACTGCGCCAACCCGAACGGAAGGTGCTCGACACCCTCGTCGACGCCGGTGTCGCGCGGTCCCGTTCGGACGCACTGAAGTGGACCGTCAGGCTCGTGGGGCAGCACTCGGAGCACTGGCTCCGGGAACTGCGCGAAGCGATGAAGAAGGTCGACGATCTGCGTTCCGAAGGTCCGCAGGTCTGACCTCCGCCACCCGGAGGACCCATTCCCGCGCTACCGTCACGGTCTCCACCGAGGCGACACCGCGGGGTGTGGGCGGGCGGCGTATGACGATCACGCGCACGCCCAGTTCATCGGCGGCGTCGAGTTTGCCGCGGGTGAGCGAACCACCCGAATCCTTCGTGACGAGGGTATCGATCCCGTTGTCGAGCAGCAGCTTCCGTTCGTCACTCGCCGTGTAGGGGCCGCGTCCGAGCAGCACCGACCAGCTCGGTGGCAGTTCGGTCGTCAGTGGATCGACGACGCGGACGAGCACGTCGTGCGCGGCGAGCGGTCCGACGAAGCGGTCGAGTGTCTGCCGTCCGGTGCTGAGGAAGATCCTCCGGCCGGTCGCGGCGACGTGCGCGGCGCCGTCGTGGTCGTCGACCCACGTCCACCGGCCGTGCGCGTCGTGCCAGCCCGGTCGTTGCAGGCGCACCAGTGGCACGTTCGCGGCGGCGCATGCCGCGGCGGCGTTCGCGCTGATGCCCGCGGCGAACGGATGGGTGGCGTCGACGACGGCTCGGATACCGCGCTCGGTCAGGTACCGGACGAGACCGTCCGCTCCGCCGAACCCTCCGATGCGCACCGGACCGACGGGCAGGCGTGGATTGCGGACCCGGCCTGCCAGGGAGGATTCGAACGCGATGTCCGCGTCGTCCAATGCCGCGGCGAGGGAACGGGCTTCCCCCGTCCCACCGAGGATGAGGACCGTCACCGCAGGGTTCCCCTCAGCACGGGCAGGGTTCGCTCGTCGGAGAGCATGGCGAGCAGAGCGTCCATGTCGAGATGTTCGTCGACGAGGTCCGCGAGCGCCTCGATGCGGACCTCGCGTGCGGCCGGGAAACTCACTTCCCCGGTGCGGATCTCGCGGCCCACCACCGCAGCGACCTCGCGTAACCACGCCCAGCGCAACGCGTCCCCTTCGAGGGCGCCGTGCCACATGGTGCCGAACACCGAACCCTCTCGGGTGCCACCGAGGAATTCGGTGCCACCGTCGACGGTGACGCGTCCGTGATGGATCTCGTATCCGGAGGCAGCCGCATCCAACGCTGACCCCCTCGGCAATCGGAGGGCCTTCTCGTGTCCGAACTCGGTTCGGGCCGGGAGCAACCCGAGACCCGCCGCGCTTGCGCCGGGAACACCCTCGACGCCGTGCGGGTCGTCGATGCGCGTGCCGAGCATCTGGAAGCCGCCGCAGATACCGAGGACCGGTCCACCTCGGCGGGCGTGGTCGACGATCGCGGTGTCGAGTCCTCGCGAGCGCAGCCACGCGAGATCCGCGAGGGTCGCGCGTGTTCCGGGCACGATCACGACGTCGGCGCCGGCGAGCGCTCGCGGGTCGTCGACGAAGCGGACCCGCACGTCCGGTTCGAGGCACAACGCGTCGACATCGGTGAAATTGCTGACCCGCGGCAGCATCACGACGGCGATGCTCAGTGCGCCGTCACCATCGTGTGCGGGACGGGAGGTGAGGGCGAGTGAATCCTCCGAGTCGAGCCACAGGTCGCGTTGCCATGGCAGCACGCCGAGCACCGGGCGGCCGGTGAGCCGTTCGAGCGAGTCGAGTCCGGGCTTCAGGAGCGAGACGTCGCCGCGGAACTTGTTGATCACGAAGCCGCGGATCAACTGCTGATCCGCGGCGTCGAGCAGGGCCAGCGTCCCGTACATCGAGGCGAACACACCACCGCGGTCGATGTCGCCGACCACGACGGTCGGCATCGAACCATGTTGCGCCAGACCCATGTTCACATAGTCGTGGTCGCGCAGATTGATCTCGGCCGCGCTCCCGGCACCTTCGCACACCACCACGTCGAATCTACGCCGGAGGTCGTCGAAGGCACCGAATGCCGCGTCGGCGAGATGCTTTCGTCCACCGGCGAACTCACCCGCCTCCAGCGCTCCGGCCGGCCGCCCGAGAACCACGACGTGGCTGCGCCGGTCGTTGCCGGGCTTGAGCAGCACCGGGTTCATCGCGGCCTCGGGGATCGCACGGGCAGCCACTGCCTGGATCCACTGGGCGCGCCCGATCTCCGCGCCCTCGCTCGTCACCATCGAGTTGTTCGACATGTTCTGCGCCTTGAACGGCGCGACCTTCAGGCCGCGCCGCGCCAAGGATCGGCAGATCCCGGTGACGACCACGGATTTTCCTGCATCCGAGGTCGTTCCGGCGACGAGCAGACCCGAACCCATGCCGTCAGGCCGGGATCGTCACGCGACGGGACGCGCGTTCGGTGAGGTACGCGAAGACCACACCGAGCACCGCCCACAGGGTGAGCTGCACGGTGAACGACGCGACCCGGAACTCCCACAGCAGCGTCGCGGGGAAGCCCTCCCCCACCTCGTCGATTTTCGGCAAGGCGAGATATCCGAGACCCACCACGACGAGGAAGGCGACCGCCGGGCCTGCGATGCGGACGGTGTGCAGATCCTGGGCGGCCAGCGCCTTCGCCACCGCGACGGCCACGGCGATCGCGACGAGTCCGAGAACGACCGAGGCGAGCCACAGCAGGGTGCGTTGATCGATCGTGTCGGGATCACCGACGGCCGGCGGATTCGCCGGATACTTCACGAACGGGACGGCCTCGACGGCGAGCCACGCTCCGGCCGCCCCGAACAATCCGAGCTTCCAGCCCGGCATGTCGGTGAGGCGACGCGCGAAGTGCAGCACCGACGCGTAGAGGGCGCCGAACGCGAGACCGGCGAGAGTCGTCGCGAGGAACAGTCCGGCCTTCTGCCCGGTACGGTCGACGAGCGCATCCTCGCCGTGACTGTGACCGTGGGATTCCCCGGTGGTCGCAGCGTGGTCGTGGTCATGCGAATGCGCTTCGCCGGCAGCTTCTTCGAGCGCGATCGCGGATTCGATGTGGGGTTCGCCGACGACGAAGGCGACACCGCCGGCGAGCAGACCCGCGACGAGTCCGGCGAGCAGGCCCCGCAGCAGCAGGTGGAGGTAGGTTCCGGGCATCGTGGTCCCCGTTCTCAATGGCACGGAAGACCGAGGAGATGCCGGCCGTCGTGCATCAGTTCGTGCATGAACATGCCGGTGCGCGAGATCGCGCCCTGATCGAATCCGACCAGGTAGAGAACGAGAAATGCCGCGACGATCACTGCGGCGAGAGCGACTGCGAGTGCGGCGGAGCCGAGCGACTCGTCGGGGGTATGGACAACAGCCATGACAATCCTCCTGGGATTTCGCGCCCCATTCGATTCCGTCATGTGCCGCGGGAGTTTTCTGGCTTCCGGAGATTTCGACATCTCCGGTTACAGTGGCGCGACCGCTCCGGCTTTCCACCGGATTGCCTACACCTCGGCACATCTTTACCGACGCACCTTCGCACCGCGCGTTGTGCGATGTCAAGCGGAGAGGACGTACCTGCCGTGACCCGATTGTTCGTCGTCGCACACGCTTCCACGCATGCGACGGAACAGGCCCGATTTCCGTGCGACGAACCGATCTCCGATCGGGGCCGCCGCGAACTCGGACGCTTCGCGGTGCCGGTCGTCGACCGGTGGGTATGTGCACCCGAGCGACGCGCGGTCGACACGGTCCACTCCTTCGGTGCCCCCGCCGAGATCGACTCCGCGCTGCGCGAGCTCGACTACGGCAGGTGGTGCGGGGCGGCGATGGGCGATGTGCCCGAGGGCGAGCTGGCGATGTGGCTGACCGAGCCGGCGGCCGCACCGCACGGCGGCGAGTCCGTCGAGGACCTCATCCGCCGGGTCGGCACCTGGCTGGCGGCACAGGACGACGGCTACGAACGGGTCGGGGTGGTGACACACCCGGCGGTCGTGCGAGCGGCGACGGTGTGCGCTCTCGACGCTCCGGCGGCGTCGTTCCGGAGGGTCGACGTGGGACCGCTGGACGTCGTCCGGCTCTACGGCGGGCCGGGTCGGTGGACTTTGCGGCCGAACCGATTCGCGCGGTGAGCTACCAGGTGACGTCCTTCTCGCACTGCTTGCCGTCGACTGTCGACTCCACCTGGACGGTGGCGTGCTCGAGCCCGTGCGACGACAGCGCGGTGCGCGCCGAGTCGAGGATCCACTGCGGGTCGTGGTCGCTGACGAGATGCACGGTCGCGACGTCCATGCCGGTGGTCAGCGTCCACACGTGCAGGTCGTGCACGCCGCACACGCCGGGCAGCGCGAGCAGGTCGGTGCGCAGCAGGTCGACGTCGAGATGCGCCGGCGAGGTCTGGGTGAGGATGCGCAGCGACTCGGCGGCCAGTCGCAGGGCGCGCGGCACGACCCACAGGGAGATGAGCACACCGACGACGACGTCGGCCAGGCTCCAGCCGAAGATCATGACGAGCGCGCCCGCGATGAGGACGCCGACGGATCCGACGGCGTCGGCGAGCACCTCCATGTAGGCGCCGCGCACCGCGATGCTGTCCTTCGCGTCGGCCCGCAGCATGAGCATCACGACGATGTTGGCGGCCAGTCCCGCGAGGGCGGTGACGATCATGGGCAGGCCGGGAAGTTCGGGGGCGTCGCCGATGCGGTCGATCGCCTCGTAGAACACCCAGCCGGCGACGCCGAGCAGCAGCACCGCGTTGACCATCGCGGTGAGGACTTCGGCGCGATGCCAGCCGAAGGTGCGCGATGCCGCGCTGCTCCCGCGTCGGGCGAGGATGAGGGCGACCATGCCCATGGACACCCCGACGACGTCGGTGAGCATGTGGCCCGCGTCGGCGAGCAGGGCGAGAGAACCGATCAGGAGACCGACGAACGCCTCCAGTACGAAGAACGCTCCGAGGATGCCCAGCGCGAAGGCCATGCGCCGGATGACGGCGCGCGTGGGACCGGCGCCCTGACCGTGACCGTGACCGACGCCGTGTGAGTGCCCGTGACCCGAACCCATCGAACTCCCTCTCCGAAACTCGGGCCATCGTATGCACGAATGCGCATATGTTTCAACGGCTACGTTCCCGACGGGCTCGGAGGGCTTACTCGTCCGGGTCGTAGGCCGGATGTTCGACGGTGGAAGGAAGGGTCGCGATCGCGGTGATCCGCTTGAGTCCGGCGGTCTGCAGCAGGTCGACGATCAGCGACCTCATCTGCGCGAACACCACCGTCGCCGACACTCCTGCCCCGGCGATGAGTTCGGGATCCATCTTCTTGGCGATGCTGCGCAGCACACGTGCAGCCTCGGCCTGGTCGGGCTGCTCCCCCGGCTCCGCGAGAACCATCTCGCGGAGCACGTCCACCGCATCGGCCACCTCGGCGAACCGCTGCACGAGCCGCGGATCGAGGATCTCGTCGTCGCGGACGAGGGTCAGCGACCGGCGCGCGAGCACGCGAATGTTGCGCATCGCGTGATCGATCGGGTCGGCGGCAGCCGTCAGGACCGCGAGACGCTTGCGGCTGTTCCAGTACAGCGGCGAGATCCGGCTGATCTCCCGACCGCCCTTGAGGTGGGTGCGCATCGAGTCGATCGCGGGCTGGGTGGCCCGCGCCTGCTTGAGGGCGTCCTCGATCGGTTTCGGGTTGTTCTCGACGAGCCCGGTCTCGACCTTCCTCAGGACCTCGCTCGCCGTGGCGAGGATCTCGGCGGCGTTGCGCCGGGCACGCCGCACCGGATGGGTGGGGATCATCGCGACGACCGCGATGCCCGTGAGACCCCCGACCAGGGCGTCGACCATCCGATCGGGCCCACCGGTGCCACCGGGTGGCAGCAGCGTCGCCACGAGCACCGCGGAGTTCCCGGCCTGCATCGCGAAGATCGGGCCGCTGTTCAACGCGACCGCCGTACTCATCGCGATGGTCACGACGAGCGCGATCTGCCACGGTCCGCTGCCGATCAGCGAGACGAGCAGGTCGCCCACGCCGATCCCGACGGTCACACCGCAGACGAGTTCGACGGAACGCCGCAACCGGGCGCCGAGACCGAGCCCGAGGGAGACGACTGCCGCGATGGGGGCGAAGAAGGGCTGTTGGTGCCCGACCAGATCCTTCGCGACCCACCACGCCAGGCCCGCCGCCAGCGCGCACTGCACGATCGGCAGCGCCGATGTGCGCAGCCGTTCGAACGAGTCGGTCAGGCGTTTACGAGCTCCCTGACGGGTGGGTCGACGCCGGGTCGCCACGGACAGTCTGTTCAACACAGACATGTACGGGCGTCTATTCGACGCCGAGTTCTTCCGCTGCCCGCGGGTCGCAGTCCTCGAGCAGGTCCAGGCAGCGGGCGTGCTCGTCCGACTCACCGATGGTCCGGGCTGCCCGGGCGAGCACGGCGACGCAGCGCAGGAAACCGCGGTTGGGTTCGTGGCTGTAGGGCACGGGACCGAAGCCCTTCCAGCCGTTGCGGCGCAGCTGGTCGAGGCCGCGGTGGTATCCGGTGCGTGCGTAGGCGTAGGCCTGGATCGTCTCGCCACGGTCGAGTGCGGCCTCGGCGAGATACGCCCATGCGATCGAGGCGGTGGGATGGTCGGCTGCGACCTTCGCCGGGTCCTCGTTGTTCAGCAGGGCCGACTCCGCGTCGTCGTCGCCGGGGAGAAGGGTGGGCTGCGGTCCGAGAAGATCACCGAAAGACGTCATGGGGTCATTGTGCCCTTCCGTGGCGAAGGCTCGATAGAGTCCCCGGGTAACCGCAGGCCGTCGAGCGAGGTGCAGCACGTTGTCGGACCCGAAGAACGAAGAGTCACCCGAGCAGACTTCGACGACCCCTTCTGTCGAGACACCGGACGAGAGTGCGGAAAACGAACCCCCTGTCGAGCCGGCGGCGACCGACGAAGCAGCCGCAGAAGAAGCGGTATCCGAGGATGCAGTGCCCCAGGATGCAGTGCCCGAGGATGCAGTGGGCGCGGGAACCGAGAAGGCCGACGAGCCGGCGGAGCAGGTCTCCGAGAAACCTGAGGAGCCGACCACCGATGCGGCGTCCTCGGGTGAGGACGCGAGCAGCGATGAGCCGGAACAGGCTGCAGACGAGAGCGTCACCACGGACGAGACCGTGGCGCTTCCCGTCGTCGAACCCGAGACCGTCGAGTCCCGCCCGACCCCCGAATCCGAGCCCGCGCCCGATGTCACCGCCGATGCGCCCACGGTGCAGATCCCGGTCCGCAGCCACGTGCCGAAGGCGCCGCCGCAGCGCATCGCTCCGCGCCGTGAGGAACCGACGGTTCAGCCCGAGCCCGTCCGCGTCGCCGTCCAGCCCACGCCCACGCGCATCCCGCCGGCCCGCGACAAGAGCCGCGGTCGTCGGCTGATCGCTGCCGGAGCAGCGGCCGTGCTGGTGGTCGTGGCGATCGTCGCGGCCGGGGTGATCGTGTTCCTGAAGGACCGCGCCGACAACTCCCCCGAGAGCCGGATCCGCGCGAGCATCGACACCTTCGTCGGAGCACTCGAATCGGGCGACCTGGGGACTCTGCGGGAGTCGACCTGCGGAGCGCTCTCCGACTTCTACGAGACGGTCGATCCGGAGAACTTCCGCGACATCCACCGGCTCGCCGTCGAACAGGGCGAGATCCCGGTGGTGACGAGCGTCGATCGCATCCAGATCACCGAGGGCACCGCCATCGCGCAGGTCACCGCGCACACGGTGAACGATCCCGACGATGTCACCGACCGCACCTTCGACCTCACGCTCGACGGTGAGCAGTGGAAGGTCTGCAGCGAATAACGGGACGACAGCGACCACGAGTGTGCAGAAGTCGTCGTTCGCCCTCGGCGTGTCGCGACGATTTCTGCACACCGTAGGGACGACGAAGGGCGCCGACGAGAACGTCGGCGCCCTTCTGGTATCGGTGGGGCCTTACTTGGCCGAGACCGAGCGTCCCGCCGACTTGAGGTCGTTGCAGGCCTCGATGACACGCTGCGTCATGGACGCCTCGGCCTTCTTGAGGTAGCTGCGCGGGTCGTAGGCCTTCTTGTTGCCGACCTCGCCGTCGATCTTGAGCACACCGTCGTAGTTGGTGAACATGTGTGCCGCGATCGGGCGGGTGAACGCGTACTGCGTGTCGGTGTCGACGTTCATCTTCACGACGCCGTAGCTCAGCGCCTCGTCGATCTCCGACTTCAGCGAACCCGAACCGCCGTGGAAGACGAGGTCGAACGGCTTCGAACCCTCGGGCAGACCCAGCTTCTTCGACGCGGCGGCCTGGCCCTCGGCGAGGACGGACGGCTTGAGCTTGACGTTGCCCGGCTTGTAGACGCCGTGGACGTTGCCGAAGGTAGCGGCGAGCAGGTACTGGCCCTTGTCGGCGCCGAGCGCGTCGACGGTCTTCTCGAAGTCCTCGACCGTGGTGTAGAGCTTGTCGTTGATGGCGTTCTCGACGCCGTCCTCTTCACCGCCGACGACGCCGATCTCGATCTCGAGGATGATCTTCGCGGCCTTGGCGGCAGCGAGGAGTTCCTGCGCGATCTCGAGGTTCTCGTCGATCGGGATGGCCGAGCCGTCCCACATGTGCGACTGGAACAGCGGGTTCTGTCCGTTGTTCACGCGCTCCTGCGAGATCGCGATGAGCGGGCGGACGAAGCCGTCGAGCTTGTCCTTCGGGCAGTGGTCGGTGTGCAGAGCGATCGTCACGTCGTACTTCTCGGCGACGACGTGGGCGAACTCGGCGAGTGCCACGGCGCCGGTGACCATGTCCTTCACACCCAGGCCCGAGCCGAACTCGGCGCCACCGGTCGAGAACTGGATGATGCCGTCGCTGCCGGCGTCCGCAAAGCCCTTGATGGCGGCGTTGATCGTTTCGGACGACGTGCAGTTGATCGCCGGGAACGCGAAGGAGTGCTCCTTCGCGCGGGCGATCATCTCGGCGTAGACCTCGGGAGTCGCGATAGGCACAGCGGCTGTCCTCCAGATGAGAGTCGATCGGCACCCCACCGGGATGTGGTGGGTGCCCGGTTGTCCTTGCAGTATGTCAAGTGACACGTCCGTTCGATACTCGGGCCGCCCGGGGTGGGTGTCGGGATTCGGGGGGAGGTGGACGCCGCCGGTACCCTGGATCGCGTGACTGTGTTCGAAGCCTCGGAGTCCGTGACCAATCTGGCCCTGCTACCGGGGTTTCTGGATCCTGTCAATCTACTCAATTCGTTCGGTACCTGGATGCTCATCGGGTTGCTGCTCGTGGTGTTCATCGAATCCGGTCTGCTGTTCCCGCTGCTGCCCGGCGACTCGCTGCTGTTCACCGCGGGCCTGATCGCGGCGGCCAAGTCGGCGGAGGTCGAACCGTTCGCCCCGTTGTGGGTGCTGATGGTGACGATCCCCATCGCGGCGGTCCTCGGCGACCAGGTCGGCTATCTCATCGGCGCGAAGGGCGGAACCAGGCTGTTCAAGCCGGACTCGAAGCTCTTCAAGCAGGCCTACATCGACGAAGCGCACCGCTTCTTCCTGCGCCACGGACCCGCGATGATCTTCCTGGCACGTTTCGTGCCGATCGTGCGCACCTACGCCCCGCTCGTCGCGGGCGCCGCGAAGATGCCCTACCGCGTGTTCATCACCTACAACATCATCGGCGGCATCGTGTGGGGCGCCGGGGTGACGCTGCTCGGCTACCTGCTGGGACAGATCAGCTTCATCGCCGACAACATCGACATCATCTTCCTGGGCATCGTGTTCGTCTCGGTGATCCCGATCATCACGGAGGTCGGCAAGCGCGTGCTCAACTCGCGTCGTGCGGCCAAGAACGGTGAGGCGCCGGCCGCCGAGGCCGCGACGATGCCGATCAACCGCATCGAGAGCACGTAGGAACGAACCTGGCACCACAGAAGGTGGATTCCGCCCGTCGAACGAACGGGTCGGAATCCGCCTTCTTCCGTTTCAGGACCGCGAGGCCGCGACAGCGTAGGCCGCTTCCATGAGCATCCACCCGCCGAGCTGCACCGACATGTCACGTTCGGCGACGGCCGACTCTCGGACGGTGCCGCCCGCGAACCGCGCGACCGAGGTGCCCAGGCCGGGCAGCCGCGCCTGCCGCGACCAGTCGCGGCCGAAGACCGGCAGCTCCTCGACCTGCAGCCGGTTCTCCCAGGCGGCCTCCGCCGACGCCAGCACGATCCGTGCCGCGACGTTGCGGGCGCGGATGTCGTCGCGGTCGACGACGGGCAGTGTCGTGGCGACCATCGCGAGGTAGCGGGCCAGGATCCCGTTGAACAGTCCCCCGTCGCCGCCTCCCCCGCCGGTGACGACGCTGCGCTCGGTGAGGTGATCGTCGACCGCGGCGACGAGCGCGTGGACCCTGCGGCGATGCCTGGAGTCGTCGAGTTGCAGGGCGAGCTCGGTCTCGAGGCCGAGCGTCACCCCCTGGCAGTAGCTGTAGATCGCGCGTTCGTGCACGCCATCACGGATGCCGTCCAGGACGAGGCCCGTCTCGGGGTCGAGCAGCACGTCGTGGATCCAGTCGGCCATCTCCTCGGCGCGGTAGACCTTGCCGGTGCGGGCGAGCAGCAGCGCCGCCGGACCGTTCGCGGGGGCGTTGAAGAAGGTGTCCCGCCGGCGCCACGGGATGCCGCCGCCGCTCTCGGGTTGCCAGGCGTCGACGAGCTCGTCGACGAGGGTCGCGATCGCGCCGCGGTGGTCGACGTAGAGATGCCGTTCGGCCCGTTCGAGCGACAGGCCGAGCCACGCCATGTCGTCGTAGTAGTTGTTGGTCCAGCCGGTGAGGTTGCGGATGCGGTGGGTGCGTGCGAGCCGCACGACACGGCGCCGGCGGCGCGGGGTGGCGTCGCGCTCGGCGGCGTCGACGGCGGCGTCGATCAGGTGCGCCTGCCACCAGTAGTGCCAGGAGAGGAACAGTCGCTCACGTCGGACGGCGGGCCATCCGACCACCCCGAGCGCGGTGCCGGGCAGTGCCCAGAGACGACGGATGTGCCGAGACACGATCGCACCCTCCGCGGCGTCGGCCCGCTCCGACCACCGGGCGGCCTCGACTCCGTCCGAACGCTGTCCTGCTGCGGTGTTCATCACCCTCCACACTGCCCGACCGGCGGCCGCCCCGACGACGGTCCGCGCGACTTTCATCCCGGATTGCGGGGCAGGTGTTACCAGGCGTCCGAGAAATCGGCGTGCTGCCGGATCCACGCGTGCATTGCGATCCCCGCGGCGACACCCGCGTTGATGGACCGCGTGGAGCCGAACTGGGCGATGGAGACCGTCATCGAGGCGACGTTGCGGGCCGCTTCGGTGACGCCGGGACCCTCCTGCCCGAACAGCAGCAGGCAGCGGCGCGGCAGGGTCGCCGTCTCCAACCGGACCGAGCCGGGGGTGTTGTCCACCGCGACGATCTCGAGGTCCTGTTCGGCCGCCCACGCGACGAGCGCGTCGACATCCGAGTGGTGGAGCAGGTGCTGGTAGCGGTCGGTGACCATCGCTCCGCGCCGATTCCATCGGCGTCGCCCGACGATGTGCACGGTGCCCACGGCGAACGCGTTGGCGGTGCGAACGACCGTCCCGATGTTCGCGTCGTGGGCGAAGTTCTCGATGGCGACGTGCAGCGGGTGCCGGCGACGGTCGATGTCCGCGACGATCGCCTCGCGGGTCCAGTAGCGGTAGGCGTCGACGACGTTGCGCCGGTCGCCGTGGGCGAGCAGCTCGGGGTCGTAGCGCGGGTCGGTGGGCGGCTCGGTGCCGAACTCCTCGATCCACGGTCCGACGCCGTGCGGGTGCTCACCCCATTCGGTGGGGCCCGCCACGTTCTCGACGGCCGGTTCGGAATGCGTGTCGGTCACCGTCAGAACGTCTCGTTCGAACCTGCTGCGACACGGAAACCGTGGCCGGTGGCGTCGTTGGTGCAGGTCACGTCGGCTGCGGTGGTGGCGCACGTGTAGCCGAGCTGCGACAACGACGATCCCGGCGGCAGGACGGGGCTCGCCCCGTCGGGCGAGAGGTAGACCGGTCCGCCCGAGCACACGAACTCGCCTTCTCCGGAGTCCTGTACGCGGATGCCGAGTCCCCAGTTGACCATGCAGTCCTCGGGGCGCGGCGGGATCGGATCGGTCGGTCCTTCGCAGCCCGCCTCGGTGCGGGTGGGCAGCCGGACGATGCCGCATTCGAAGGTGCCGTCGGGGCTGCTGAAGTAGTACGACTCGTTGCGCTGGTACTCGACCTGCGCGAGCGGAGCCGGTTCCTCCGGGGAGGTCTCCGGCTCGGGAGCTGGTTCGGTCGTCGACGGGGTCGCCTCCTCGGTGGTGCTCGCAGCGACCGTCGTGGAGGGGGTCGTCGAGGCAGCCGCGGAGGTCGTCGTCGACGTCGCTCCGGAGTCGGCCTCCGGCCCGTCCGCGGAGCCTCCGCATCCTGCGACGAACAGTGCCACACCCGCGACGACTGCGACCGGCCACATCCGAATTCTCACGCAACACCCTTCCCGACGACGTGCGGGTGTCACTCTATCGAGCGGCGTCAGTGGCCGGTCAGGCGCCGGTTCACCAGGCGATTCATCCATCCGGGCGACACCTGGGCGAGCGTGGCGAGCACGGTCGCCTGCCGGCCCACGGGCCGATGCACCCGTCCCGAGCGCCGCGTGGGACGAGTCGCGTCGAACACCGCGCGGGCGACGTCGTCGGCGCCGAGGTTCACGCCCAGGGAGCGTCGCGAGCCGATGTCCATCCCGTCGACCATGTTCGTGTCGACGAACAGCGGCCACAACGCCTGCACCTTGATGTCATGGCGGGCCCACTCGAGTTCGAGTGCTTCGGTCAGGCCGCGCACCGCGAACTTGGTGGCGCTGTAGGTGGCGAGCTCGGGCTGTCCGTAGAGCGCCGACGCCGAGCACATGTTCACGATGTGCGCGCCGGGGGTGTCGCGGAGATACGGGAAGGCCGCGTGGCAGCCGAGGACGACACCGGTGACGTTGACGTCGACGAGCTGCCGGTGCCGGCTCGCCGGGGTGTCCTCGAACGGCCCGGACGACAGCAGCCCGGCGTTGTTGACGAGGACGTCGAGCCGGCCGTCGGTGCAGAACTCCTCGAGTACGCGGGTCCACGCGGAGGTGTCGGTGACGTCGAGGGCACCGGTGGCGATCTGCCCCGCGGTGACCGAGGCGCCCTCCTCGGCGAGGCTCGCGAGCCCCGCGGTGTCGATGTCGAAGGCGCCGACGCGGTAACCGTGACGGGCGAAGAACAGGGCTGTGGAGCGGCCGATACCGGCGGCGGCTCCGGTGATCACCACGCTGGGAGCAGACATGGCATCACCCTAGTCACGGGCGGGAGCCGACGGCGCACAGCGGGGATAGGCTGGGATCGGAGGAGCTGTGAATCGTCGTATCGTTGCCACCGTCGCGTTCGTCACCGTGGGATATGTCGTCGTTCTCGCGTTGTGGATGCACCTGTTCCTGCCGATCTCCGAACCCGGCACCGAGGGCTTCCAGGTGGTCTTCCTCGTCTGCCTGTACGGCACCGTGCTCGGTCTGTCGATGGCGCTCGCGGGTCGCCGCTCGAAGGTCATGCGCCGTATCGAACGCGAAGGGTACGAGGGATGGGCGACCATCCGTTCCGCGACACCGCTCGATCTGACCTCGACCGGTCAGCTGACCCGGCTCGATCTCGAGCTCACGGTGCCCGGCTCGGAGTCCTATCGCGGCACGGTCGTCTACGAGGTCGACCGTCGCAACCTGCAGCGCTACGCGCCCGGGGAGGTCGTGAGCATCTGGGTGGACCCGCTCGACCGCGACCGGATCGTCCTCTATCCCTGACTGTTCCGGCTCGTGAGAGCAAGGAGCCCTTCCACGAGTAACAGCTGGGCCACGGTGTAGGTGGCGAGCACGAACCCTTCCGCTGCCGCGCGCATCTTCTCGTCCTTCAGGAGGGTGCGGCGCACCACGATCGATCCGTCGGACAGCGTGAAGATCAGGCCGCCGAGACCGAGCCGACTGCGCCTGTCGGCACCCGGCACGGCCAGACCCGCGCGCACTCGCGCACCGGGTGCGAGGGCGGGGTCTCCGGCAAGGATCGCAGTGGTGGCGAGCAGGGCGCCGTATCCGGTCAGCGGCGCGGCCACCGAGCGGTTGCGGGCGGCGAGCAGACCGGCCGCACCGGCCAGGGCACCGGCACGCTGCACCGCGACCGGCTTCGACACCCGCGCACCGCGCCGGACGAGGATGCTCGAGTAGGCGGTCTGCATGACACCGAAACAGGCTGCACCGCTCAGGATCCGGCGGTCCTCATCGGAGCGGATCATGGCGATGTCACCGAGGGTGGCGGCTGCGAGACCTGCGACAAGCAGGGCGGTGTCGGCGCGATCGGTGTCGCGGGAGCGGCGCAGCACCCGCACGGCGAGCGCGGGTGCGATGAGCGGTTTGGCGATCTGCTGCAACTTCTCGTTCCCCGACACTCCCCCGACGACGGTGGCGGCCGACGCCGCCGCGAACACCGCGTGCTCGACGCCCCACCTCTTGCGACTGAACCAACCCATGCGCGCACAGTACCCGGCTGCATCGATCGTCCCGCAAGCTTCAGCAGCGGCGCGCACCGCCGGACGCCGTGGCGCGCAGGAAGGTCGGCGCCGGCAGGTCGCGCTGCACAGCGGCGTCGGCGACGGCCTTCCGCACCGAGTCCACGCGGTCGTCCTCGCACAGCGCGATCGCCGACCCGCCGAAACCGCCGCCCACCATCCGGGCGCCGAGTGCACCGGCAGCGACGGCCGCGTCGACTGCGGTGTCGAGTTCGAGGCAGCTGACCTCGAAGTCGTCGCGCAACGAGCGGTGCGACGCATCGAGCAATGGTCCGAGATCCCGGATCCGCCCTGCCCGCAGCAACTCCGCAGCCTTCTGAACGCGGGCGATCTCGTCGATCACGTGCCGGGCGCGGCGACGTAGGACGGGATCGTCGATCAGGTCCGCCGACGAGGCGTCGCGCAAGCTCTCCACGCCGAGGAACCGGGTGGCGTTCTCGACCTCACGGCGACGCTGTCCGTACTGTCCGTCGGCGAGCTCGTGTCCGGTCCCGGTGTCGACGACCAGCACGGTCAGCCCGCGGGCTTCCGCGTCGAACGGGATGTGTTCGCTGCTGCCATCGGCGAAGTCGAGGAGCAGCGCGTGGCCCGGACGTGCGTGGAGGGCGATCCGCTGGTCGAGCCCACCGGTGGGGGCACCGGCGTAATCGTTCTCCGCGCGCACGCACGCCGCGGCGAGTCGATCACGGCCGTCGTCGCCGAGGGGCAGCCCGCACAGGTCGGCGAGCGCCACCGCGACCGACGTCTCGAGCGCCGCGGACGACGAGAGTCCCGCTCCGACGGGCACGTCCGACGCGACCGCGATGTCCGCACCGGTCAATCCCGGCGGGTCGAGCGTCCAGATCACGCCGGCGACGTAGGCGGCCCAGCCGTCGACGTGCCGGTCGCGCAGATCCAGGTCGACGCCGTCGAAACCGGAACTGCGCACGCGCAGTACATGATCGGAGCGCCGACGCACCGCGACGACGGTGATCTGCGGGATCGCCATCGGCAGACACAGACCCCCGGCGTAGTCGACGTGCTCGCCGATGAGATTGACGCGCCCGGGGGCGCACCAGCAGCCCTCGGGTTCGGTGCCGAACTCGGTCGCGAACAGTGCGCGGGCGGTCTCTGCGAGCGTCATGGCGCCACCTCACGCAGGCGTTCGGCGATCCGTTCGGGGGTGGTGTCGCTGATCCACGCGCCCATCGCGGATTCGGACCCTGCGAGATATTTCAGCTTGTCCGGGGCCCGCCGCAACGAGAAGATCTGGCAGAACAGCCGCATGTCCCCGCGAGGTGCACCGACCGGAGCCTGGTGCCAGGCGGCGATGTAGGGGGCGCGGTCGACGCCGGGGAAGAACCGGTCGACGCGGCCGAGAAGGTCGCGCTGGACGGCGGCGAGTTCGTCGCGTTCGTGTTCGTCGAGGGCGGCGAGATCCGGGATGTCGCGGTGCGGGACGAGGTGCACCTCGACGGGCCAGCGTGCCGCGGCGGGGACATAGGCCGACCACGCGTCGCCGGAGACCACCAGTCGGGTGCCCGCGCGTCGTTCGGCGTCGAGGATGGCGCCCTGCAGCGACCTGCCGGTCCGCTGCCGATACTCACGGGCGCGGTCGAGCAGGGCGCGTGAGCGCGGTGGGACGAACGGGTAGGCGTAGATCTGCCCGTGTGGATGTTGCAGTGTCACACCGATTTCCACGCCACGATTCTCGAAGCAGAAGACCTGCTCGACATCCGGTTGCTTCGACAGCGCGGCGGTGCGGGCGGCGAGCGCATCGATGACGGTGCGCGCCCGCGGCACGGAGAGGTCGGCGAATCGGGCGTCGTGGTCGGGGGTGAACGCGACGAGCTCGCAGCGGCCGGTCGCCGGTCGTCGCGGCCACAGACCTTCGTCGTCGACGAGATCCTCACCGGCCGACGGCGCCCCGAGCGACGGAAAACGGTTCTCGAACACGACGACGTCGTAGTCGTCGGCCGGGATCTCGGTACACACGTCCGCCCTGCTCGGGCACAGCGGGCAGTCGACGGCCGACGGCAGGAAGGTGCGGTCCATGCGGTGGGCCGCGAAGGTGACCCACTCCCCCGTCAGCGGGTCGCCGCGCATCTCGGAGGTCGCCGCGACCGGCGGCAGGTCGCGGCGGTCGTGGAGGTCGCGGGTCGCGGCACCGGAGACGAACGGCTCGGTGTCGTCGAAATAGATCAGTTCCCGGCCGTCCGCGAGATGCGTGACGGTCTGCCGGACCCGCGCCCCCACGCGGCTACTTGTCGTCCAGACCCAGGTCGGCGAGGCCGAGCAGGGAACGGTACTCGACGCCCTCGGCGGCGATGACCTCGTCGGCGCCGGTCGCGCGGTCGACGACGGTCGCGACACCCACGACGATCGCGCCGGCATCGCGCAGCGCCTTGACGGCGGTGAGCGGCGAGTTGCCGGTGGTGGTGGTGTCCTCGACGACGAGCACGCGCTTGCCGGTGACGTCCGGTCCCTCGATCTGCCGCTGCATGCCGTGGGCCTTGGCGGCCTTGCGGACGACGAAGGCGTCGATGGGCCGGCCGGGGGCGTGCATGACGGCGAGGGCGACGGGGTCGGCACCCATGGTCAGGCCTCCGACGGCGTCGAAGTCCCAGTCGGAGACGAGTTCGCGCAGGAGCGTGCCGATGAGCGGGCCGGCCTTGTGGTGCAAGGTCGCGCGGCGCAGGTCGACGTAGTAGTCGGCTTCCTTACCGGACGACAGGGTCACGCGGCCGTGTACCACCGCCAGCTCGCGTACCAGTGCTGCCAGTTCGTCGCGGTCACTCATTGCGTCCTCACCCGTCGTTCGGCGGCGCGACGCCGGTGCGGTCGCGCTCGTGTCGGGGAACGAGCCTAGTCGCTGCGGGTCGCAGGTCAGGCAGCGACGGTGTCGGAGGTCGCCTCGGACTCCGACCGGACGTCGTTCTCGACAACCTCCGCATCGACGGTCTCGTGCCTGCGGGCCGGCTCGGATGCGGCGACGGGCGCGGGCGCCTCGAACAGCACGACAGGTCCGACGGCCGCGAGCTTCGCGAACAGCGAGGTGGGGAATCCGCCGACCGCGGTGTTCAGTGCGCCACCGAGGTCGTTGTGTACGCGGACGGCTCCGGCGATGCGCTGCTCGCGGGTCTGCAGTTCCCGGGCGACCCGGATGAACGGCCAGTGGTTGACCCCTCCGAGTCCACCGATCAGCTCGTGGAGCGTCGCCGACAGCGCGTTCTCCGCACCGGCGCGTTCGGTGAGACCCAGGCGCTGGTCGCGCACACCGATAGCGAGCGAGCGGGCGCCGACGACGGGCCGGATGCGCTCACGTTCTACACCGGCGCCGGCCGACGCCGCGATGAGCGCGGGCACGAGATCGTAGCGGTCGTCGAGTTCGTGGAGGAGCAGGCGCAGGCTCTCCCGGTGGCGTTGCTGCAACGTCCGAAGACGGCGCACGCCTGCGCGCAACCACAGCACCACCGCAACCACGACAGCAACACAGAGCACCACAGCCACAGACGTCACGCGCAGAAATGTACCGAGCGCACGAATCGCGTCGAAGACTGCACCCGGCGTGTCCTGCGCGGTGTATCCGTACCGTGATCTGGCAACGCCCGCCGTCAGTTCGTCCGTGGCGATCGGGTGCTGTCGCGGCCGCAGCCGATCAGGTCCGGCCGCGACCGTTGCCGAAGGTGTTGGTCAGCTTCCGCACGAGGTTCTGCGGCACCAGTCGTCCCGCCGTGGCGAGCACCTTGTACTGCAGCCCCGGAATGCTGCGGACCTTGCCCTTGTCGAGGTCGGCGAGCGAAGTGCGCACCACCTCGTCGACGTCGAGCCACATCAGGTTCGGTGTGGACGACATGTCGATCCCGGCACGCTGATGGAACTCGGTACGCACGAAGCCGGGGCACAGTGCCTGCACCCGCACGCCCGTGCCGGCGAGGCCACCGGCCAGCCCTTCGGTGAACGACACGACATAGGCCTTGCTGCCGGAGTAGGTGGAACCGCGACCGGGCAGCAGACCGGCCACGCTCGCGACGTTGACGATGTCGCCCCTGCCCGCCTCGATCATCGACGGGAGCGCGGCGCGGGTGAACGCGACGACCGAGGTGACGTTGACGTCGAGCTGCGCCTGCAGCAGGCCCGGATCGGCGGTCCAGAACTCGCCGGTCGTGCCGAAGCCGGCGTTGTTGACGAGCATCTCGACACCGCGACCGAGGCGTTCGACGACGAGATCGCGACCGTCGACGGCCGCCAGATCGGCGACGATGATCTCCGATGCCGCCCCGAACTTCTGCTTCAGCTCGGCGGCGAGTTCGTCGAGGGCGGGACGGGTGCGGGCGACGAGCACGAGGTCGTAACCGCGACTCGCGAGGGTGCGGGCGAAACCCGCACCGATTCCCGAGGTGGGTCCGGTCACGAGCGCGACGGGGCGGACGGAAGTCATGGCCGCCACACTAACGACACGCGACGCGCGCGACCACCTCCCGAGGATCTACCTCAGTGACAATTCTCGGCGTTTCACCTCAGTGACAATTCTCGGCGTTTCGCCTCAGTGACAATTCTCGGCGTTCCGCCTCAGTGACAATTCTCGGCGTTCCGCCTCAGTGACGGGCGGAGGGCCGGCCCGGATCCTGCGAACCCCGGTCCAGTTCCTCGGGTTCCACGACGGGCGGCAGCACGTGGAGGATGCCCGACAAACGCGCGACGGTCTCGATGGCCGAGTCCCATTCGCGTCCGGAGCTGCCGACGGGGATCGAGCCGAGCGTCCACTCGCCTTCGCTCCACAGCATCTGTACGTGGTCGGGGATGGACTCGGTGAACGCGACCATCCGCTGGTCGCACACGCGTCGCGCGATCTCGAGGTCGGTGGCGAAGACGATGCGCGGGCCGATCGAACCGAGCAGGTTCATGTCGGGGTCCTTCGGCGGCGGCGTCGACTTGAGCCGCAGATCGATGTCGACGTCGGAGCCGACCTTGCGCCGGACCGCGATGATCGTCGCGGTCTCCTCGATGTCGAACAGGACGAACTCCTCGCCGCGGCGAACCCCACGGACGATGTCGATCGCGCCGAGATATTCCTGCTTGGCGAGCGCCGCGCGGTGCCAGGTGGACGGCAGGTGGTCCTCGGCGGAGGTGTACTTGTAGCCCTGCGCTTTGGCCCAGATCTCCCGGATACGACCCGACTGTTCTCGCCGCGTCCGGTCGACGTAGAGCAGCGCGACCGCACCCAGCAGTGCGACCGCGGCCAGAGAGAACCACATGGCAGTCATCGTCGAGTCAGCCTAGCGGGTCAGCGGCCCGAACCACCGAAGGATGGGAGGGACGCGCTGACGACGGTCTCGGCGGTCATCCGACCCTGCTCGACGGCACTGCCGGTCGCCACGGCGGTCGCTCCGACCTCGAGGCTGTCGGCGGTGTCGCCGGTCAGGGTGATGATCTCGGTGTCGGGGGTGAGGACGACGGTGACCGTCGAACCACCGATGACGCCGAGGGTGATGCTGCCGCCGTCGTTAGCGGTGATCGTGCCCACGACCGCGCCCGCGTCGCCCATGACCTCGCCGAGTCCGCCGGGGATCCGGTCGAGCGGCAGTCCCGGTGTGGTCGGTTCGGGTGCCGGCGGGAGAGTCGCCGTCGGCGGGGGCGCGACGGTGGCCGGGGCGCGATCCGACGCGACCCGCGAGGTGGAGTCGTCGGGCCGGCTGAGCAGGAACCCGATGGTGCCGCCGAGCGCGATGAGGACCACCGCGGCGAGCGTGATCAGTCCCCAGCGCGGGCCGCGCGGCTTCCCGGCATCCGTGCCGGGCGCCGGACCCGTGGGTGGCTGCCCGGGGATTCCGTGCCCCCGCGTTCCCGGTCCCGGGTTCATCGCCGTCTGCGGGTTACCGGGGTCGTATCCGGGGAGCACCTGTGTGGGCTGATAGCCGTGCGGGGGCGGGTAGCCCGGCTGAGGCGGATACGGCTGTTGCGACGGAGGACCCTGTTGCGACGGAGAACCCTGTTGCGACGGAGGACCCTGCGGGGAGGGATAGGCCTGGGTGGGCTGGTACTCGCTCCCCTGCGCGCCCCACTGCTCGTAGCGGGTGTACGCGACCGTCGGGTTGGTGACCGGCCGCCCGTACGCCTCGGTCGCGTCGTCGGTGTGCAGCACGCGGGTCGCGTCGGGGTCCGTCCCGTTCGACGACTCGTCGAGTGCGTAGGCCCGTTCCTGCGGGGTGCGCGGATCCTGGGGATTCTTCATAGCGCCTTCCAGAGTAGGCGCGCGCGGCCCCGGCGGCTCCTGCCACCGAGGCCGCGCACGGGCGCCGTCAGGCGCTGATCACGAGGTGGTCGCCGTCCTCGCTGACGCCCACGTGGACGGTGTCTCCGTCCTTGATCTCACCGGCGAGCAGCTTCTTGGCGAGCTGGTCGCCGACCGCCTGCTGTATCAGGCGGCGCAACGGACGTGCACCGTACTGCGGGTCGTAGCCGCGCACCGCCAGCCAGAACCGCGCGGTGTTCGAGACGTCCAGTGTCAGTCGCCGCGCCGACATGCGGTCGGCGAACTGGTCGAGCTGGATGTCGACGATCTTCTCGAGCTGCTCCTCCGAGAGCGGGTCGAAGATCACGACGTCGTCGAGCCGGTTGATGAACTCCGGCTTGAACGCCGCCCGCACCGCCGCCATGATGTGCTCCCGATCGCCACCCGCACCGAGGTTCGATGTGAGGATCAGGATGGTGTTGCGGAAGTCGACCGTGCGGCCCTGGCCGTCGGTGAGACGACCGTCGTCGAGCACCTGCAGCAGCGTGTCGAAGACGTCCGGGTGTGCCTTCTCGACCTCGTCGAACAGCACCACCGTGTAGGGGCGGCGCCGCACGGCCTCGGTCAGCTGACCGCCGGCCTCATAGCCGACGTAGCCCGGAGGCGCACCGACGAGGCGTGCCACCGAGTGCTTCTCGCTGTACTCGGACATGTCGATCCGCACCATGGCGCGTTCGTCGTCGAACAGGAAGTCGGCGAGCGCCTTCGCCAGCTCCGTCTTGCCGACACCGGTCGGGCCGAGGAACAGGAAGGACCCCGTCGGACGGTTCGGGTCGGCGACACCGGCACGTGCACGACGCACCGCGTCGGAGACGGCCTGCACCGCGACGTCCTGGCCGACGACCCGCTTGCGCAGTTCGTCCTCCATCCGCAGCAACTTGGAGGTCTCGCCCTCGAGCATGCGGCCGGCGGGGATGCCGGTCCATGCCGCGACGACGTCGGCGACGTCGTCCGGGCCGACCTCCTCCTTGAGCATCAGGTCGCCACCGGCGGTGGTACCCGACGCGGCGGCGGCCGCCTCGAGCTTCTTCTCCAGCTCGGGGATGCGGCCGTAGCGCAGCTCGGCGGCCTTGCCGAGGTCGCCGTCGCGTTCGGCGCGTTCTTCCTCACCGCGCAGGGATTCGAGCTGTTCTTTGATCTCCCGCACGGAGTCGATCGCGGTCTTCTCGTTCTGCCAGCGCGTGGTGAGCTGGTTGAGCTTCTCCCGCTCGTCGGCGAGTTCGGCGCGCAGCTTCTCGAGGCGTTCCTTCGAGGCCTCGTCGCTCTCCTTCTGCAACGCCATCTCCTCGATCTCGAGGCGACGGACGACGCGTTCGACGGTGTCGATCTCCTCGGGACGCGAGTCGATCTCCATCCGCAGGCGCGAGGCTGCCTCGTCGACGAGGTCGATCGCCTTGTCGGGTAGGAAGCGCGAGGTGATGTACCGGTCGGACAGCGTCGCCGCCGCGACGAGCGCGGAGTCGGTGATGCGCACGCCGTGGTGCACCTCGTAGCGCTCCTTGAGGCCGCGCAGGATGCCGACGGTGTCCTCGACACTCGGCTCCCCCACCAGGACCTGCTGGAAACGACGTTCGAGGGCCGCGTCCTTCTCGATGTACTTGCGGTACTCGTCGAGGGTCGTGGCACCGACCAACCGCAGCTCACCGCGGGCGAGCATCGGCTTGATCATGTTGCCGGCGTCCATCGCCGACTCGCCGGTCGCGCCGGCGCCGACGATGGTGTGGAGCTCGTCGATGAAGGTGATGATCTGCCCGGCCGATTCCTTGATCTCGTCGAGCACGGCCTTGAGGCGTTCCTCGAACTCGCCGCGGTACTTCGCGCCCGCGACCATCGAGCCGAGGTCGAGCGAGATGACGGTCTTGCCGCGCAGCGACTCGGGCACGTCCCCGGCGACGATGCGCTGGGCGAGGCCCTCGACGATGGCGGTCTTACCGACGCCTGGCTCACCGATGAGGACCGGGTTGTTCTTGGTCCTGCGGGAGAGCACCTGGACGACACGGCGGATCTCGTTGTCGCGACCGATGACCGGGTCGAGCTTGCCTTCACGCGCCCGCGCCGTCAGATCGGTGGAGTACTTCTCCAGGGCCTGATAGCTGGCCTCGGGATCGGCGGAGGTCACGCGGCGGTTGCCGCGGACGGTCGTGAAGGCGTCGCGCAGGGCGGCCGGCGTTGCGCCGTGCCCGGCGAGGAGCTTCGCGACATCGGAGTCGCCACCGGCGAGGCCGACGAGGACGTGCTCGGTGGAGACGAATTCGTCGGTGAGTTCGGTGGCGAGTTTCTGTGCCGCGGTCATGGCCGCGATCGCCTCACGCCCGAGCTGCGGTGTGGTGGTCGCCCCGCTGGTCTGCGGAAGACGACGGACGAGGTCCTCGGCTTCCCTGCGCACCGCGGCCGGGTCGACGCCCACCGCTTCGAGCAGCGGGCCGGCGATGCCGTCGGTCTGGTCGAGCAGTGCCACGAGCAGGTGTGCCGGACGGATCTCCGGGTTGCCCGCAGCGGACGCCGACTGAAGTGCAGCGGTGAGTGCGGCCTGGGTCTTGGTCGTCGGATTGAACGAGTCCACTGCGCGCCCCTTTCTTTCTCGGTGCACCCCCCGCGCAGGCGAGTGCCCCATGTCGATTCTGCAGCCGATTCCCTGCCTCGGACAGGTCTCGGTGATGTCGAATTCTTCAACGGATCATAAGTTGAGTTTGTTCCACTCAACTTTCCTGAGTGTAGTGATTCTGTTCACAAACCGCTCGCAGGTTGTGACGGACCCGGCGGTCAGTGGCCGGGCGCCCTGCAACCGACTACAGTGGCGGCGTTCGCGCAGCACGGATACAGGGAGGATGGCGTGGAGGCTTTCGCCATCGCCCGGGTTCAGCTCAGCTTCGCGTCGATCATCGCCACCCCCACCGGAGCCGAACGGTTCGCGACGGCGTTCTACAACGCCATGTGGAGCGAGTCCACCAGCATCCGCTCACTGTTCCCCGCCGGCATGGAGTCGATGCGACAGCGGTTCGCGACCGCGGTCGGCTGGGTCGTCGCCCGCCTCCACGAACCGGGCACCGTCGACAGGTTCCTCGCCCAGCTCGCGCGCGACCACCGTAAGTACGGGGTCGAGCCGCTGCACTACCGCGTCGCGGGCAACGCACTGCTCGCCGCGGTCCGCGAATGCACTCCCCTGATCCTGTGGACGGCCGCGCTCGAACGCACCTGGGCCGAGGTCGTCGACGGAGTCGTCGAGACGATGGCGACCGCCGCGGCCACCGACGACCTGCCTGCCTCGTGGGGGGCCACCGTCGTCGGCCACGAACGCGTGCTCCCCGATCTGGCCATCATCCGGCTCGAGGCCGACAGCTCGATCCCCTACTACGCGGGCCAGTACATGAGCGTGCAGATCCCGCAGCGCCCGCACATGTGGCGGTACCTGTCGGCAGCGATCCCGCCGAATCCGTACGGGCAGATCGAATTCCACGTTCGACGGGTCTCCACCGGATGGGTGAGCCCCGCGCTCGTCGGCGAGACCGCGGTCGGCGACCGGTGGACGATCGGCCCACCGCTCGGTGGCCTGCACGTCGACCGCGAGAGCGGCCGGGACGTGCTGATGATCGCGTCCGGCACCGGTCTCGCACCCATGCGCGCCCAGATCATGGAGATGGCGATGCGCGGCGACAACCCGCGCGTCCACCTGTTCTACGGGGGCAAGTATCCGTGCGACCTGTACGACCTCGAGACCCTGTGGCAGATCGCCACGACCAACCCGTGGCTGACCATCGTGCCGGTGCTCGAGGAGAAGGAGAACCCTTGGTGGCACCCGGTTCCCGCGAAGGAACCGCCCACCGGCCTCAACCGGCCGATGTACGGCAAGCTCGGTAAGGTCGCCGGGCAGTTCGGCACGTGGGCCGACCGTCAGATCCAGATCGCCGGGTCGCCGTCGATGATCCGCACGACGCTGTACGCGCTGTCGGCGGCAGGCACCCCGCGTCAGAACATCAGCTTCGACCCGCTCTGATCTGCTTGCGCAGCTTCCGTGCTGCGAGAACGTTCCGCGTCAGCGAGATCGGGTTCGGTGGCACCCATCCCGCCTGCTTTGCCATTCCGAGGTCGTCGCGCACGGCCCAATGCTCGACGATCTTGCCGTCGGCCACCCGCATCCAATGGGCCTGACGCACCGTGAAACTCTTTCCCGTCGGCGCGAACACCTGATCGACGCGGCCCTGCTCGTCGTAGGTGGCGAAGGGTCCTTCGTGTCGCGTCGACATGACGGTGTCGAGGACGACGAGATCGTCCTGCTCCACGACGTTCTTCACCTCGAACTTCAGATCTGCGAAGGCGTCACGCAACCACAGTGCAGTCGCGAAGAAACCGTCGGGTCCGTGGACTCTGGTGGGAGGCGGTTCACTCTTTGCTTCGCGATTGACCGCGTCCGCGGACAGCACCTCGCCGAAAACGCTGCGATCACCGTCGGCCATCATCATCAGGGCCCGCACGGCGAGAGATTTCTTCTCCTCGGATCCGAGTTCCGGGGTGGACGCCGGAGTGGAATGTTCGATCTTCACGGCACTTCTCCTGCTGTGAAACGAGACGATCGACCCCCGGTTCGAGTATGAACCGGCCGGTCCAGAAGTCAACGCCGCAGGAGAAGGGAACGGTGGTTACATCCGCTGCGCCGCGACCGCCCGCGCGAACTCCGGATGCGCCTGCGAGATGACGAGTTCCGAACCGTCCTCGGCCACGGACATTCCCAGAGAGGCCCGCTTCGGCTCGAGCACCCGCAAGGCGACGTAGATCGGGAGGAACGACAGACCGAAGACACCGAGCAGCGCCAGACCGTAGATCTCGGGAGCGCCCTGCACGAGCGCGAACACCAGCGCGAGGAAGATGACGCCGAGGACCGTGCAGGTCGCGGCGGCGGCGATCTGCCAGCGCGTGCGGACGGCGACGCAGCGAGCACACACGGGCCAGTCCACCGCGGCGACCTGCACCGTGTAGGCGGCCTCGAGCGCCGAACCGAACCGGTTCGATCCCTGGCGGGGCTCCGATGCGTCGGCCGCGACCGTCACCCGGACACGTCCGGTCTCGGGCTCTCCGTGGCGCGGGCAGATCGGGGGGATGGGATCGATCGGTCGCATCGAACCGTCTCCGAGCGTGCTCGTCGCTCCCGAGCCCGGATATTCGACTGCCAACCGCACCTCGACCCGCTGGACGTCCCCGTTCACCATGCGAGGGAGTATGTCAGGCCGCACTCCCCGGTGAAAGCCGAGGATCTATCGGCCGCGTCGCCTCTCCGTCTCGGCCACGAAGTTCGGGTGGGCGTACGCGACAACGAGGGCCGACCCGTCGATCGGAGCCTCGAAACCCCACCAGCCCTGACGCATCTGTCTGACGAAGATCGCCGGGGTCGGAACGAGGAAGGTTCCGAACACGAGCAGCGACCACAGGGCCATGTACTCGCGGGCCCAGCCGAGGGCCGCCATCTGCACCGCGACGAGCAGGCAGACCAGTCCGCCCAGCATGCACAGCCACATCGCCCACCGTGTCAGCCGATCGATCCGGACGCACCGCGCACACATCGGTACATCGAACGCGATCACGTGTGGCTTGTGCTGCGCACGTGCACGCCACGTACTGGCCTTCGCCGCAGCTTCGGTACCGATGATGCGGATCTGCGCGCGACTGTGCCGGATCTTGCGATAGGTGGTGACCCAGGTGTGCACGCGCTCGACCTCCGGCACCCCGTGCACAGGACACACGGGTGGAAGCTCATCCTTCACCGTCAGCTGGACGGGTCGGCCCCCCAGTCGTGTCGGTATCGCATCGTCACGGTCCTGTGTCTCGAAACGCACATGCGCAAGACCATTTTTCGTGTTCCCCCCGGTTGTCACGTCGTGCACTGTAGCGGGCGTCGCAAACGCCGTTGCGATGGCCTACACTCTCGTCCGATCACGACTGGGGGATGTCTTGACACGATCGAATCTGTATGTGGACCCGGACGACCTGCGCGCTGCAACACATGATCTGCGCGATCTGGCCGACCAGGCGGATGGTGCACGCCGTTACGCCGATCGCTGGCTGACGCCTCCTGAGACCGGGGGACTGATCTACTTCGATGTCGTCGAACGGGTGCACACGGCCCGTGCCCGGCTGACGGCTCTCTACGACGAGCTGGGTGTGGCGATCGGCCGAGCGGCGACGGCGATGACCGAATCCGCACGGACATACGAGGACACCGAACTGGGCACTTCGGCACAGTTCGAGCGCACCGGTCCGGACATCGGCTGGTGAGCGCTCGTCCGGACGATGCGCTCGTCGAACCCACCGCGTCCGATCCCATACCGGACCTGCTCGAACGCACCCTGGGGATGTACTACCTCTCCCCGAGCTTCTACGTCGCCGAACTCTGCAAGTTCGTGGTGGGCACGGATCCGTGGGTGTACGCGGCCCAGCACTGCGGTGGCGACTGGGAGTCGGTGCTGCGCACGAGCGATGGCGTGAACAGGCTGGCCACCTTCCACCGTGCGTACGCGACGGCCGTAGACGACGTCCACGGCACGGTTGCCCCGTGGGACGGATCGGCGGGCGGGGCCGCCGGTCGTTATCTCACCGATCTGCAGAACGCCCTCGACGAACAGGCCCGGGCCGTTCACGGGATCTCTGAGCAATTGGAGAAGATCGCCGTGTCGATGTACGAACTGAACCAAGCATTCGCCGAAATCCTCTCGGTCATAACCGATGCAGCCATCAGGGTTCTGATCAGGATCGCGGCGACGAGTATCGCCGCCGCAACCGGTGTCGGAGTTCTGGGCTCGGCGGCCATTGCAGCGTCCTCCGTAGTGGACCTGGTGATCATCAGCGACCAGTGGAGGAAGGCGATCGACGTCCACACCACAGTGTGGACGTCCATCCAGGGCCTCATCGGTGTGCTCACCGGAAATCTCGCGAAGATCGAGAACATCGAGATCCCCGGCCTCCCCGCAGTCTAGGCACCACGGTGCCGCACAGGAATCGAGAAGACATGGACGAATCCGAGATCGTCGTCGACGTCGCGCGCGGCGATGCCACCCTGTCCCGCGAGATCGTCACGTCATTGCGGTCGATCGCCGATGCCACGGGCGACCCGGCCTTCGCGAAGCTCGTCGAGCAGGTGACGTCGGGTGAGCTGGGGGTGCGGGAACTCGCCGGTACAGAAGTGTTCTCGTCGATGCTCGACCGTCTGGTCGCCCCGGTCTTCGAGTCGCTGAAGGAGACGACCTTCGAGGACCTCGTCGAGGAGCGTCCCGACCCTCAAATGTAACGCGGATCACACTCCTCGCGATGATCCATCATCAGCCACACACAGAGGAACGGACATGAGCAGGATTCACGTGTGGCTCGCGATGATCGTCGTCATCGCGGGGATCGGGCTGACGGGCCCGACCGCGTCGGCCGCAACGCCCTATTGCGGCATCCACTGGGGTTCGCTGGACAAGGTGAACCCGACGATGGTCGCCTCACCGTTCACCGCCGTGCGGGCAGGACGGCACGAGTGCTTCGACCGGATCGTCGTCGATCTCGCCGGGCCGGCCGCGGGTTACCGCGTCGGCTACGTCCCCGCCGTCCACGAGGACGGATCGGGGTTCGAGGTCCCGCTGCGCGGAGGCGCCTACCTCCAGGTGGTCGTCCTCGCGCCCGCCTACCACGTACCGGCGAACCGGCGCGAGGTCGTCGACGTGAGCGGATACCGCACCCTGCGACAGGTGGCGTGGGCCAACAGTTTCGAAGGCCAGACCACCCTCGGTGTCGGGGTACGGGCCCGGCTGCCGTTCCGGGTGTTCACCCTCGACGGTCCCGGTAGCGGTTCACGGGTGGTGCTGGACGTCGCGCACCAGTGGTGAGGCAGGACAGCGGCATTCCGAATCCACGAGTCCTGGTGACAAACAGCCGGCCCCGGCAACCACGACCGGTTGCCGGGACCGACCGCCACGCGAACGAGGTCAGCGATAGGACGCCCGCAGCGTCTTCTTGTCGAGCTTGCCCAGCGGCGTCAACGGCAGGGCGTCGAGGAAGTCGACCGATTTGGGGGCGTGCACCGAACCCTTTGCGGCACGCACCTTCTCGATCAGTACCTCGACCGGCACCGACTGACCGTCGCGCAGCACGACACACGCCTTGACGGCCTCGCCCCACTTGGTATCCGGCACACCGACGACGGCCACGGACGCGACCGCCGGGTGCGACGAGATGACGTCCTCGATCTCGCGGGGGAAGACGTTGAAGCCGCCGGTGACGATCATGTCCTTCTTGCGGTCGACGATCGTCATGAAGCCGTTCTTGTCGGCGCGCGCGACGTCGCCGGTGTGCAGCCATCCGCCACGCAGCGCCTCGGCGGTCTCCTCCGGCTTGTTCAGATAGCCCTTCATCACGAGCGGGCCGCGCACACAGATCTCGCCGAGTTCGCCCTGCGGCACCTCGTTCAGGTCGTCGTCGAGCAGGCGGACGTCGAGCCACGGCACGGGGCGGCCGCACGACGCGAGGCGGCTCGGATCGTCGGGGAGGTGTTCTTCCTTGCGCAGCACCGAGATGGTCATGCCGCATTCGGACTGGCCGTAGAATTGGAAGAAGACCGGGCCGAGCCGCTCGATCCCTTCGCGCAGGCGGGACGGCGACATCGCCGACGCACCGTAGAACAGGGTCTCGATGCTCGACAGGTCGCGGCTGTCGAAATCGGGATGGTCGAGCAGCATGTAGATCATCGTCGGCACGAGCATGGTCGCGTTGATGCGATGCTTCTCGATCGCTTCGAGCACGAGCGCAGGATCGAAGTGCGGCAGCACGTAGAGGCATCCGCCGCGCAGGAGCGTGGGAACGAAGAACGCCGCACCGGCGTGCGAGAGCGGGGTGCACACGAGGAAGCGCGGCTGCTCGGGCCACTGCCACTCGGCCATCTGGATCTGGTTCAGGGCCGCGCCCGAACGGAACGAGCCCATCACGCCCTTCGGCTTCCCGGTGGTGCCGCCGGTGTAGACGATGGAGGAGGTGTCCTCGATGTCGACGGGCGCGGACACGAGGCGCTGCTCGGTGAACTCCTCGGACAGGGCAAGAATGTCGGCGCCCACCGAGGACGGGCCGAGGGAGAACAGGTTCTTCAGGGTCGGCACCTGCTCGCGCAGCTCCGCTGCGCGTTCCTCGAAGTGGCGGGGATCGAAGATCAGGGTCTCGATCTCGGCGTCGGTCGAGATGTACAGGTGGTCGGAGAGCGAGCCCATCGGGTTCAGGGCCGTGGTGCGGCAGCCGGCGACCATCGTGGCGCCCATCGAGATGAGCACCTCGGGCCGGTTCTTGGACAGCATCGCGACCGCCGTTCCCTGGCCGACCCCGACGGACGCGAGCGCCTGCTGGAACCGGCTGATGGCGGCGCGCATCTCGGCTCCGGTGAGGACGACGTCACCGAGGTGCAGGGCGGGCCGGTCGGCGCTGCGGTCGAGCGCGGTGATGAGGAGATCGGGCGTGAATGCGGGGCGGTAGAGGTCGGCGTACTCCTCGGGCATGGTCGTCCTTCCGGTGTGCTGTGACGGTCCGTTGTGTGACGTCACCGGTTGGCGTTCTCCGCTGTGGTGACCATCACCTGCCGTTCGTCACGATAACCGCCCGAGACCGAAAACTGAAACACGTTCCACTCTGCCTTTTCGGCGACTTCTCGCCTAGAGTCTTGGGCACGTCACAGCACACCACCGGGGGATCACGCATGCAGTCGGCCACGCCGTCACCGAGCGAGACCGAAACGGCAGTCACCGCAACCGTCGTCGAACATCATCGGCTCCGGCACGACCTCGCCGTCGTGCGTCTCGAATGCGACGACGCGATCGTCGATTTCCGCCCCGGGCAGTACGTCGACGTGGCCGTGCCGCAGCGTCCCACGCTGCCGCGTCGCCTCTCCCCCGCGCTGCCACCGTCGCTGGACGGCAAGCTCGAGTTCCACGTGCGCACGGTCCCGGGTGGCTGGGTGAGCGGCGCGATCGTCGCCGACACCCAACCGGGCGACGTGTGGCAGATCGGCGCCGCCCGCGGCGGCGACCTCCACATCGACGACACCGGCCGCATCGTCATCATGGTGGCCGGCGGCACGGGCCTCGCGCCGCTGCGGTCGCTGATCCTCGACACGGCGCGTCACCCGGATCCGCCCCGCACCTTCCTGTTCACGGGCGCCCGCAACCCGCGCGACCTGTACGCCGCCGACATGCTCATGCTCCTGTCCGAGGCGCTGCCGTGGCTGACGGTGGTGCCGGTCGTGGAGACCCTCGAGATCCCCGACATCCCCGACCCCTGGTTCGATCGCATCGCCCCGCGCATCGACGAGTTCGGACCCGACCCCGACGAACTGCTCGAGGGCAGCGTCGACGAGGTCGTCACGTCCTACGGTGCGTTCGGCGACCACCAGGTGCTCGTGTGTGGCCCGGCGGCCATGGTGCGCACCACCGCTCAGCGGCTGATCGAGACCGGCACCCCGGTCGAAAACATCCGCTACGACCCGTACTGAGTGCGCCCGACGTCCGGCCGGCTCTCTAGCGATCGGCTGCGACGGTCACCCAGGCACGAGCGACGACGGATCCGGAAGGATCCGTGCCGATGAGCGCGACGTCCTCGACATCCTCGTGATCGGTGCGGTAACGCTGCAACACGGTCACCGACCAGGTCTGTGATCCGGGACCCGCGGAATGTCCGTAGAACCGCATCCGGAGCCGCCGCACATCGGCGAGGTCGAACCGTTCGACAACCGAATGCAGCAGTTCGTCGGCGAGCGGGACGGACGCACCGTGCTCACCGACCGGACGCGCCGATCCGGACACGTAGACCTCGGCGACCAACCGCCCGATCTCATCGACGTATCCGAGTGTCCGGTCGAGCCGACCGGACGCCTCGTCGCGGTTGTCGCGGGACCGGCAGGCCAGCGCGTCGGTGGTGGGTGGCGCGAAGAACACGATGTCCACTTCGTCCACCGGGCCGTCTTCGAGGCGGGGCCCGGCTCCCCAGAGGGACAGCACGGTCGGGAGGGAACGGACGTCCCCGTTCGTGATCGTCACATGCCCTCCCTACCTTTCGGATCGTCCACTCAGGCGACCGGTGCGTCCGACGATGCTGCGTCGCGTGCCGCGATGTACCCGAAGACCAGGCCCTGCCCGATGGTGGCACCGGCACCGGGATAGCGGTGGCCGAACGCGTTGGCCGCGGTGTTGCCGATGGCGTAGAGACCGGCGATGGGGCTGCCGTCCTCGCGGAGGACCCGCGCCCGCTCGTCGGCGCGCACGCCACCGCACGTGCCGAGATCGCTCAGCGTCATCTTCACCGCGTAGAGCGGGCCGTGCGTGAGGGGTCGCAGGTTCGGGTTCGGCTGGACGGTCGGGTCACCGTAGTAGCGGTCGTAGGCACTGCCGCCACGTCCGAACTCGGAATCCGTTCCCGCCGCGGCGTCCTCGTTGAACCTTCCGAACGTCGCGGCGAAGGTGTCCACCGGCACGCCCATCGACGCCGCGAGTTCCGCAGCGGTGGTGCCGCGGTGGGCGATGCCCGCCTCGTACCAGGCCTCCGGGAGCGGCCGGCGCGGGAACACCCCGGCCGCGAACACGTAGCTGTTGCGGTACTTCTGGTCGAAGACGATCCACATCGACTCGATCGGATCGCCGGCACGCTCGCGTTCGAGCACCAACTGTCCGAACGACATGTAGTCGGACGACTCGTTCGTGAACCGGCGTCCCGTCTGGTCGACGATGAACGAGCCGGGCAGCGAACGCTCGGCGAGCATGACCATCGGAGGCTTGCCCGGACGGGTCGGCGCGACGGCGGGGAACCACCATGCCTGATCCATGAGGGCGAGATCGGCACCGACCTCCTGGGCCGCCTTGATCGCGTCGCCGGTGTTGGTCTCCGCCCCGAGGCTCTCGTGGTCGAGCAGACGCTCGGACTGGAACTTGCGCCGCATCTCCATGTCGTGGTCGAACCCACCCGCGGCAAGCACCACCCCGCGACGAGCGGTCACCGTCACCTCACGTCCGTTCTGCGCTACGACGGCACCGGTGACACGATCCCCGTCGGTGAGCAGACGCACCAGCGACGTCTCGGTCCACACCGGCACACCGGCCTTCAGCACACCCGCGAACAGGCCGGCGGCGATCGCTTGCCCACCGGCGACGTATTCACGCTTGACGGCGAGACCGGCGACCCCCTGTGCGAGCCGCTTGAAGATACGCGGAAAACCCTTGTGCGGCACGCGCAACATGAGGTTCATCCACTTGTAGTCGGCACCGGTGGTAGGCATCGGCAGGCTCGCCTCCATGAGGCCGGGACGCAGTCGACCCCGCTCCTCACCGAGGACCGACAGGTCCATGGGCAGGCACTCGCAGCTGCGGCCGACCGCCGAACCACCCGCCAGTTCGGGGTGATAGTCGGAGTAGCCCTCAGCCCAGAACAGCTTCATGGGGGTGGTGCGCTGGAGCATCTCGACGGTGGCGACACCGTTGTCGACGAAGGCCTCGCCCCGTTCGACCGGCGCCGTGCCGTCGACGACCGTCCGCACGTAGGTGTGGCCGCGCTCGACGGTGTCGCCGCTTCCCGCCGCGGTGAGTACCGGATTGGCCGGCACCCAGAACGCACCGCCGGAACGGGCGGTCGATCCGCCGACGTAGGCCGACTTCTCCACGAGGAGGGCGGACAGTCCCGCCTCGTGCGCGGTGAGTGCGGCGGCCATGCCGGTACCGGACCCGATCACGAGCAGGTCGACGGTGGTGTCCTGGGCGGGTGCCACGGGCGGTACGGATGTCGGCGCCATCGACAGTCTCCTTCTCGTCGTTGTCTGCGGGACGCTAGGACAGTTGCTCAGGACGCGAAGCCGCTCGTCCCGGTCACCGGGAGATCCGGCCCGTCGACCAGGGCGCGCACCATCTTCCACACCTCCTGCCGCGCCGGCTCGCTGAGCGACAACGCGGGGAAGGTCAGGAATCCGTGGAACAGGCCGTCGAATCTGCGGTGCTGCACGGACACCCCGGCCGCGGCGAGACGGTCGGCGTAGTCGTCGCCGGACGAACACGGCGGATCGAGTTCGGCGGTGGCGACGACCGCCGAGGGCAGCCCGGCGAGCGACTCGGCGCGGGTGGGGATCAGGCGGGGATCGTCGGTGCCGTCCGGTGCGTACTGCTCCCAGTACCACCGCATCGCCGCGGCGGAGTTGTAGTAGCCCACCCCGTACTTCCGGTACGACTCGGTGTCGAAGTCGTCGTCGATCACCGGATAGAACAACGCCTGACCGAGCACCGCCGGTCCGCCCCTGTCGCAGGTGGCGATCGCGACGGTCACGGCGAGGTTTCCACCGGCACTGTCGCCGGCAAGCACGATGCGCGCCGGGTCTCCCCCGTACGACGCGACGGTCGCGGCCGTCCATTCGAGCGCGGCGTACAGGTCGTCGTGCGCGGCCGGGGCAGGGTGTTCGGCGGCGAGGCGGTAATCGACGGACACGACGACGGCCCCGACAGCCTCCGCCATCGACCGGCAGAACTCGTCGTGACTGTCGAGATCGCAGAAGACGAACCCTCCACCGTGCGCGAACACGACGACCGGGCGCGCGGCCTCGGAGGACTCGGGACGGTAGAGGCGCAACGCGAGGCCGCCTCCCGGTCCGTCGACGACGAGATCGTGTACCTCACTGGTCGTGTATCGGCGAGCGGGACCGGACGTGCTCCGCGAGCCCGTCCGAGAGCACACTCCTGACGGACCGATCGACGAAGGAGAGCGTATGACCGACGGATCGAACCGCATGCCGGCAGTACGCATCGGGATCACCAGCCCGGTCGTCACCCGGGTCCCCGGGGCCTCCGGCGACTGGGAGGCCGGCGCGGGCATCGAGGAACTGTCGCAGATCGCGGTCACCGCGGATCGGTCGGGATTCCACCACCTCACCTGCAGTGAACACGTCGCCGTACCGGCGCCCGTGGCCGCGACGCGCGGTGGGACGTACTGGGATCCGCTGGCGACCCTCGGCTTCCTGGCAGCGCGCACCGACCGGATCCGACTGGTCACCCAGGTTCTCGTCCTCGGCTACCACCATCCTCTGGAGATCGCGAAGCGCTACGGCACGCTCGACACGGTCAGCGGTGGACGCCTGACCCTCGGTCTCGGCGTCGGTTCGCTCGAGGAGGAGTTCGCGTTGCTCGAAGCCCCCTTCACTGATCGCGGCGCACGCGCCGACGATGCTCTCGCCGCCCTGCGCGCATCTCTATCGACACGCGAACCCTCCTATCACGGAGAGCATTTCGAGTACTCGGATGTGGTGGTCGATCCCTGCGCCGTGCAGCCGCGAGTTCCGTTATGGATCGGCGGCCGCACCCCGCGTTCGCTGCGACGCGCGTGCGAGTTCGGGGACGGCTGGGTACCTTTCGGGCTCCCCTTCGACGACGTGAAAACGATGCTCGCGAAGAGGCAGCCGCCGCCCGGCTTCGAGGTCGTGCTGTCGGTGACGCGGCTCGACCCGCTCGGTGACCCCGACGCGACGCGCAGACGACTCGGCCGCGCGATCGCAGCGGGCGCGACGATCGTCGGTGCCGGTGTGGACGCCGGATCCGCCGACCACTACTGCGACCAGCTCGTCGCCCTCGCCGACCTGTTCGGCAGGGAATTCGGCGATCTCGGGGTGGGGTGAGGTCGGCATCTCCCGCTGGCCGGGAGAACGGCGATGCGGTGCGCCAGCGGGTCGCTAGCCAGCGTCGGCGCGACACCTTTCGTCCCGCACCACACAGGAGCGACCGTGACCGTTTCCGACACCGACGCCCGCACTCAGCGCATCCGCACCACCGTGCATGCCTATCTCGATGCCGTGGCCGCAGGCGTGGCCGCCGACATCGCCGCCCTCTACGCCGACGACGCCACCCTCGAGGATCCTGCCGGAAGCGAGCCTCGCGTGGGCCGGGCAGCGATCGCCGAGTTCTACAAGGGTGTCGAGGCCACCGAGAACACCACCGAGTTGCTCACGCTCCGGATCGCCGGGTCGACCGCGGCCTTCCACTTCCGTGTGGTCACGAAGGCGGGCGAGCAGACCTACGAGATCGAGCCCATCGACGTCATGACGTTCTACGACGAGGGACGCATCACCAGCATGCGGGCGGTCTGGGCTCCCAGCGACATGCGTGTTCGCTGACCGGTCGGCGGGACAGGGTTCGCACACTGTGTCGTCGGTGACGGACACTGGAACGAACGCCGATCGATTGGAGTTTCGATGACAGCGGAACACGCGGTACTGGATCCCCGACGGATCCGCGACGTGATGGGCAACTTCTGCACGGGTGTCACGGTGATCACCGCGCTCGACGGCGACGAACCGCTGGGATTCGCCTGTCAGTCGTTCGTGTCGGTCTCGCTGGACCCGCCGCTCATCTCGTTCTGTCCCGCCCGCACGTCGACGACCTGGCCGAAGATCCGGGAGGTCGGCAACCTGGCCGTCAACGTCCTGGCCGAGAGCCAGCGCACCCTGTGCGGTGCGTTCGCGGTGAGCGGCGGAAACAAGTTCCGCGGGGTGCGCTGGGAGCCGGGCGACAACGGCGCTCCGGCGATCGAGGGAGCCCTGGCGCGGGTCGAGGCAACCGTGGAGACCGAGTACGAGGCCGGCGACCACACGATCGTGCTGGCACGGGTCACGGGGCTGACGTCGCTGCACTCCCGCGGTCCGCTCCTGTTCTTCCAGGGCACCTACGGCGGTTTCGAACGGCGGTGACGCCGAACGACAGGTGAGGGAATAGACGGTCACCGGTCGAGGTTGCTCCGAAGGTGTGCCCGGCGGCCGATACCGGGCCCCGACGCGAAGGATTACCGGTGACCGTTCCCCTCTCCATCCTCGACCTCGCACACATCGGCAAGGGCGAGACCGCCCGTGAGAGCTTCGACGCCAGCGTGAAGATGGCCCAGCTCGCCGAGCAGTGGGGTTACCGGCGCATCTGGTACGCCGAACACCACAACATGCCGACGATCGCCTCGTCGGCGACGAGCGTGCTCATCGCGCACGTCGCTGCGCACACCTCGTCGATCCGTCTCGGCGCCGGCGGCATCATGCTGCCGAACCACTCGCCGCTGACCATCGCCGAACAGTTCGGAACTCTCGCCACGCTGCATCCCGGCCGCATCGACCTCGGTCTCGGCCGCGCCCCCGGCAGCGACCAGAAGACCATGCGGGCGCTGCGCCGCGACCCGACGTCGGCCGACAGTTTTCCGCAGGACGTCCTCGAACTGCAGGCCTACCTGAAGGGTGAGTCGCGGATCCCTGGAGTCGACGCGATCCCCGGTAAGGGCACCGATGTGCCGCTGTACATCCTGGGCTCGTCGCTGTTCGGCGCGAAACTCGCTGCTCTGCTCGGTCTTCCGTACGCCTTCGCGTCGCACTTCGCGCCGCAGGCCCTCGAGGACGCGGTGCGGCTGTACCGCCGCGAGTTCCAGCCCTCCCCCGACCACTCGGAGCCGTACGTCATCGCGGGTGTCGGTGTGATCGCCGCCGATACCGCCGAGGAGGCGCAGTCGCTGTTCGAGGCGACCAAGCGGGCGCGGGTCGTCCAGATGGTCGGACGCGGGCGCACGTTCAGCGAGGAGGAGATCGACATGCTGCTCGACTCCCCCGCCGGCATGCAGGTGCTCGAGATGCTTCGGTACACCGCCGTGGGTACGCCGCAGGAGGTGCGCGACTACCTCGACCGGTTCACCGAGCGCGCGCAGGCCGACGAGTTGATCGTCGTGTCGTCGGCTCCCGGACGCGACGCGTGGCTGCGTTCGCTGGAGCCTGTTGCGCAGGTCAGCGACCTGGTCCCGGCCTGATCGACGAGGGCTTACGCGTCAGGCTACCGGCGGGTACACTTCAGCGGCCGGCCAGGCACGGCTGAGAACCACGAGTCGTCAACCGCCAGGAGCACGATGAAGTACCGCACCCGCGCTGTCGCAGCGGCAGTTCTGACCGCTGCAGCGGCGATCACCGCACCCGCCACTGCGGCCGCCGATTCCCTGCCCACCGACGGGCCCACCATCACGCTGACGATCCACAACGACACCGATGCGCCGATGGTGCTCACGTCGACCGAGAACCCTTACGGAACATGGGTGGACGAGCCGGCCACCGTGGTGCCGGCCCGCTCCACCGAGACGGTCTCGGCGAGCAGCGCCGACCGGCGCGGGTTCGGCATCCAGATCGACTACACGATGCCCGGCGACGCGACCGTGGCGCTCATGGCCAACAACTACGGCACGGGCGTCGCGAACGGCGACGGCACCCACATCGGCGGTGCCAACCGGCACGGCTTCGAGGTCGCGACCACTGTGGAGGACGGATATCCGTTCATGACAGCGGACTTCGCCGTCACCCGACCCTGAGACGACGGACCGGGCCCGGAGGATACCTGCGTATCCTCCGGGCCCGGTTCGTATGTGCGTCGGCGTCCTGCCTCTGTGTGTCAGCGTCCCGCTGCGTCCATCACGGACAGGTGCGCGAACAGTGCGCTCGCGCCGATCGGATTGCCGCCGCCGGGGTAGACGGTGCCGCTCGGTGCGGCCATCGTGTTGCCCGCCGCGTACAGGCCGGGGATCGGAGCACCCTCGCTGTCGAGCACCCGCCCGACGGTGTCGGTCCGCAGACCGCCCTTGGTGCCGAGGTCGGAGATGCCGAACTGCGCCGCGTGGAAGGGGCCCTGTTCGATCGGGACCAGCGCGGACCCATCGCCGGTGAAGGCGAGATCGTAGGGCTCGTCCCCGCGGCCGAAGTCCTCGTCGACTCCCTTCGCGGCCAGGTCGTTCCACCGCGCGACGGTCGCTTTCAGGGATTCGGCTGGCACACCGATCTGCTCGGCGAGTTCCTCGAGGGTGTCGGCGGTCCTCCACAGTCCCGCGTCGACGTACTTCTCGGTTTCGACGAGCGGCACATTCGTCGCCCCGACCGGTGGGACCTCACCGTTCCGGTCGTCGTAGATCATCCAGAACGGCAACGTCATCTCGCCGCGCTCCATGCGGGCGATGACGTCGCGGCCCAGACGGTCGTAGGGTGCGTACTCGTTGGTGAACCGCGCACCGTCCTGGTCGACGAAGATGCCGCCCGTGAAGCACAGCGCGAACGCCGAACGTCCGTCCGGGTGGGTCAGTCCCGGCGACCACCAGGCCTGATCCATCAAGTCAACGTCGGCGCCGACGGCGATGCCCGCCTCGTGGGCCTTGCCGAGATTCGACCACGGGCCCATCGAGTCCCGCGCGGCGCCGGGCACCCCGTACTTGCTGCGCATCTCGTCGTTCCGATCGAAGCCACCGGCGGCGAGGACGACACCCTTGCGCGCGCGGATCGCCCGTCGCTCGCCGTCGTTCCCGACGACCGCGCCCACGACCACACCGTCCTCGACGATCAGTTCTTCGAGCGGGGTGTTCCGGTACAGCTCCACGTTCGGGTACTTGCGCAGGGCGATGAGGAATCGTCCGACGAGCGCGCGACCTCCGATGAGCATGTCGGGCAGGGGTTCGCCGTTGCGTTCGCGGCCGAGCGGGCCGCGGATCGACTCGTTGAGCTCGGGATCGGCGGCGATGGGCAGCGGCGACGGGACGATGTGACGTCCCTGGGCACGGGCCTTGGGCGCCTTGCCGAAGTAGTCGGGCCACGGGTAGACCATGAATTCGAGATCGTCGTCGGACTCGAGGTAGTCGATCAGCGGGGCGCCGCCGCGGACATACGCCTCCTGCAGTTCGCGCGGGGTGCGGTCGCCGACGACCGCGTGGTAGTAGGTCAGTGCGTCCTCGAGGGTGTCGTCGTCACCGGCACGCTGCAGGACCGCGTTGGTGGGGAACCAGACGCCGCCGCCCCCGGAGTACGCCGTGGTGCCGCCGAAGTACTCGGATGCCTCGACGAGGATTACCGACAGTCCTTCGCGCGCAGCGGTGTACGCACCGCAGCACCCTCCGGCTCCCGACCCCACCACGAGGACGTCGCATTCTTCCGCCCACTCCGCCATGACTGTTGCCTTCCGTCGACCGTTCGTGTGGAACACGCCACACTAGGCAGACGTCGAGGCTCCACAGGGCGATCGTCTCGCTGGGCGGGAGATTTTCGTTCTCGACCGATCCGGCGGATCAGTCGCGCTCGACCGCGGTGCGGTCAGTCGCGCCTGTTGCGCGGCTTCCACACGACGAGGGCGTTGCTGCGCGGAATGGGCACCAGATCGCCGCGTGTCGAACGCAACTGGGCGACCTCGGCGTTGAGTTCGGCGACGCGCTGCTGCAGTGCCTCGACCTGGTTGGTCAGCTCTATGATCCGTTTGATCCCGGCGAGGTTGACACCTTCGTCCTGGGAGAGGCGCTGCACTTCGCGCAGCAGTTCGACGTCGCGCGGCGAGTACCGGCGGCCGCCGCCGCTGGTGCGGTGCGGGGTGACGAGTCCGAGCCGGTCGTAGTTACGCAGCGTCTGCGCATGCATCCCGGCGAGTTCTGCTGCCACCGAGATGACGTAGACGCGCGCATCGGGATCCGGTGACAGATTCCGTGGCATTCTCGTCTCGCTCATCACGCACCTGCCCATCCCTCTCGAGGATCGAAACCGCTTGCCTCTTCTGCACGAAGATAGTTGTGCAGCGCTTCCGTCGCCTTCTCGTCGAGATTCTGCGGGATCGCGACCTTCACCGTGACGAGAAGGTCACCGGCGCCGCCCCCGCGCTTGGGGACGCCGCGTCCGCGGACCCGCAGGACCCGGCCGTCGGCCGTTCCCGGCGGAATCTTCAGCCCGACGCGGCCGTCGAGGGTCGGCACCGAGACGGTGCCGCCGAGGACGAGTTCGCCGTAGCTGACGGGCAGCACGAGGGTCAGATCGTCGCCCTCACGCCCGAACACGCGGTCGGGACGGACGTGCACCGTCACGAACAGGTCGCCGGACGGGGCGCCGCGCAGACCGGCCTCGCCCTGACCGGCGAGGCGGATGCGCGAACCGTCCTTGATGCCTGCGGGGACCCGCACGGTGATGGTGCGGGTGCGGTTCTGCACGCCGGTACCGCGGCAGTCGCTGCAGGGGTTGTCGATGATCGATCCGCTGCCCCGGCAGTCGTCGCACGGTTCCGAGAATCCGAAGGCGCCCTGGTTACGGGAGACCACACCGCTTCCGTTGCAGTTCGGACAGACCCGCGGGCTCGTTCCCGGCTGGGCACCGCTGCCGTGGCAGGTGGTGCACGGCGCCGGGCTGGTCATCCGCAGGGGAACCGTGACGCCCTGGACGGCATCGCGGAAGTCGAGCGTCGTCTCGGTCTCGACATCGGATCCGCGGCGCGGACGCGACCGGCCGGCGGTGGAAGCAGTGCCGCCACCGGCGCGGTTGAACAGGCCACCGAAGAGGTCGCCGAGCCCACCGTCGCCGCCACCGCCGAACAGGTCGCCGATGTCGAAGGTCGCTCCGGTACCACCGGAGAATCCGCCGGCGCCGGGACGGAAGCCACCCGGCATGCCGCCGGAGGCGAACAGGCGCCGGGTCTCGTCGTATTCCTTGCGCTTGGCGGGATCCGACAGGACGGCGTTGGCCTCGCTGACGGCCTTGAAGCGTTCCTCGGCCTTGGCGTCACCGGGGTTGGCGTCGGGATGCAGGTCCCGCGCCAGTTTCCGGTAGGCCTTCTTGATCTCGTCCTGCGTTGCGTCGGGGGAGACGCCCAGGTCCTTGTAGAAATCCTTCTCGATCCACTCCCGCTGGCTCACCGGGCGTCTCCTCCTCTCGCGTTTTCTTGTTCTTACTCTGTGCCCGGCTCCGCCGACCGCGCGTCACCCGGCGTGTCCGCCGGATCGCCGTCGGTGACCGTCACCATCGCGTGCCGCAGGATGCGGTCGCCGAAGCGGTAACCCTTGCGGAGCACCGTCCCGAGCACCGGGTGGTGACCGTCGCCTTCCATCTGGACGGCCTCGTGCAACTCGGGATCGAAGGCGTCGCCTTCCTCACCGAACGCGACGAGTCCGACACTGTCGAACACACCGGTCAGCTTGCCGGACAGTGCCTTCAGCGGACCCGTCTCCAGGTCGCCGTGGGCGCGTGCCCGGTCGAGGTCGTCGAGGACGTCGAGGAACTTCGCCGCGACGGAGGCCTTGGCCTCCTCCGCGATCGCCGTGCGCTGCGCCTCGGCGCGGCGACGGTAGTTCGCGTACTCCGCGCTCACGCGCTGCAGGTCGGCGGTGCGCTCGGCGAGTTCCTTCGCCTCCTGCGACTGTCCTTCGGTCCGCTCGGCCTTCTCGGCGTCGCCCTCCGCAGGAACCGACTCGATCACCTCGCCCTCCTCGGCGCGCGGCTCCTCGGCGGGGTCGCGCACCTCGAAGGTCTCAGGGTCGATCCGTCGCTTGTCGGTGACGGTCACCGGTTCCTGCTCGGGCTTGTCGGCACTCACTTCTTCTCCGAATCGTTCGGCTCGTCGACGACCTCGGCGTCGACGACGTCGTCGGCACCTGCGGCCGCGCCGTCACCGGCAGCGGCACCCTCGGCGCCCTGCGCCTCGTAGATGGCCTGGCCGAGGGCCTGCGACTCGGTCGCGAGCTTCTCGACGGCGGCCTTGACCGCGTTGATGTCGGAGCCGGCGAGGGCGTCGTTGGCTTCCTTGATCGCAGCCTCGACCTTCTCCTTGACGTCGGCCGGGACCTTGTCCTCGTTCTCCTTGATGAACTTCTCGGTCTGGTGCACGAGCGACTCGGCCTGGTTGCGGACCTCGGCCTCCTCGCGACGCTTGCGGTCCTCCTCGGCGTGCGCCTCGGCGTCCTTGACCATCCGGTCGATCTCCTCCTGGGACAGGCCGGAGCCTTCCTGGATCTTGATCGTGTTCTCCTTGCCGGTGCCCTTGTCGCGGGCGGTGACGTGGACGATGCCGTTGGCGTCGATGTCGAAGGTCACCTCGATCTGCGGGACGCCACGCGGAGCCGGCGCGATGCCGCCGAGCTCGAACGAGCCGAGCAGCTTGTTGTGCGCCGCGATCTCACGCTCGCCCTGGAAGACCTGGATCTGCACCGACGGCTGGTTGTCGTCGGCGGTGGTGAAGGTCTCCGACCGCTTGGTGGGGATCGTGGTGTTGCGCTCGATGAGCTTGGTCATCACGCCGCCCTTGGTCTCGATACCCAGCGACAGCGGGGTGACGTCGAGCAGCAGCACGTCCTTGACCTCGCCCTTGAGGACGCCGGCCTGCAGGGCTGCACCCACGGCGACGACCTCGTCGGGGTTCACGCCCTTGTTGGGCTCGCGGCCACCGGTCAGCTCGCGCACCAGGTCGGTGACGGCGGGCATACGGGTCGAGCCGCCGACCAGCACGACGTGGTCGATGTCGCCGACGGAAATGCCGGCGTCCTTGACGACCTGCTGGAAGGGAGCGCGGGTGCGCTCGAGGAGGTCGCCGGTGATCTTCTGGAACTCCGAGCGGGTGAGCTGCTCGTCGAGGAACAGCGGGTTCTTGTCCGCGTCGACGGTGATGTACGGCAGGTTGATCGAGGTCGACTGCGAGGACGACAGCTCGATCTTGGCCTTCTCGGCAGCCTCACGCAGACGCTGCATGGCCATCTTGTCCTTGGTCAGGTCGACGCCGTGCTGTGCCTTGAACTTGTCGACGAGCCAGTTGACGATGCGCTCGTCCCAGTCGTCGCCACCGAGGTGGTTGTCGCCGGAGGTCGCGCGGACCTCGACGACGCCGTCGCCGATCTCGAGGAGGGAGACGTCGAAGGTGCCGCCACCGAGGTCGAAGACCAGGATGGTCTGCTCCTTCTCGCCCTTGTCGAGACCGTAGGCGAGGGCAGCCGCGGTGGGCTCGTTGACGATGCGCAGGACGTTGAGACCGGCGATGGTGCCGGCTTCCTTCGTGGCCTGACGCTGGGCGTCGTTGAAGTACGCCGGGACGGTGATGACCGCGTCGGTGATGTCCTCACCGAGGTAGGCCTCCGCGTCGCGCTTGAGCTTCATCAGCGTGCGGGCGCTGATCTCCTGCGGCGTGTACTTCTTGTCGTCGATGGCCACGGTCCAGTCCGTGCCGATGTGGCGCTTGACCGAACGGATGGTGCGGTCGACGTTGGTGACCGCCTGGTTCTTGGCGGGCTGACCCACCAGAACCTCACCGTTCTTCGCGAATGCGACGACGGACGGGGTGGTGCGGGACCCCTCGGCGTTGGCGACCACAACGGGCTCGCCGCCTTCCAGAACGGAAACGACCGAGTTGGTGGTTCCGAGGTCGATGCCGACCGCACGAGCCATAATTTTCCTCCAATGTTCCTGCCGCGACGCGTGCGCGCCGCGAAAACGTTCCATGCCCGACCTGAGCCCGTTCGGCTCAGGTGAGCGCGGTCGACTCAAGCCTGCACCCGAGCGGTCCACGCCGTCAAGTGAAGTTGAGTCTTATGCGCTCAAGTTGTCTGACTCATCCAACGGCAGGTCGTGGACTTTTGTTCCGAGGGTGGCGCACATCACTTCGATCGGTCGCATCTGCTCGATTCGGGGACCGATACCCGATGTCGACAACGCGCCACTGTCCGCACCGGTGCGCAAGGACGGGTTGTCCACAGGGACCCCGTCGATCCACAGGTGGTCGGGTCGAGGGCTTCGATGCTCCGGGTCCGTCGTCGCCGTACACGACCCTCGCTGCATGGACGAACCGAACTTCCTTCTGCGCTCCGACCTGCTGGCCGGCGGGACGACCTCGGACGAGATCCGTCAGGCCGTCCGCTCGGGACGGCTACGGAACGTCACACGCGGTGTGTACGTCGACGGTGGCGGGGACGTCGACCCGCTCACCCTGCACCATGCGCGCGTACTGGCGCGACAAGGACGGATCACCCCGGACGACGTCGTCAGCCATGTCTCCGCTGCGGTGCTGCACGGCCTGCCTCTCTGGGACGTCGACCTCTCCCCGGTGCACATCAGCCGCGAACGGCCGTCGAGCGGACGCCGCACCCCGACCCTCCATGTACACAGGTGCACCTATCAACCCGACGAGGTCTGCGTCGTCGCGGGTCTGCGCACCACGACCGTCGCGCGGACGGTTGTCGACCTGGCACGAACACTGTCGGTGGACTCGGCAGTCATCGCCGGCGACGCGGCGCTGCGGGCGCATCCCCATATCGCGCCCCTGCTCCTCGATGCGCTGGCATCGTCCGGCATGCGGCACGGGATCGCCGCTGCCCGGCGGACCGTTGCTTTCCTCGACGGTCGCAGCGAAAGTCCCGGCGAGTCGCTCAGCCGATTACGGATCCGGTCGGCGGGGTTACCGGCGCCGAAGCTGCAGCACGAGCTGCGGACCCCTTCCGGAGCATTCGTCGCTCGTCCCGACTTCCTCTGGGAGGACGAAGGCGTGGTCGGGGAATTCGACGGAAGGAGCAAGTACGGTTCGGACGAGCCCGGCGCGACGGCCGAGACCGTCCATCGCGAGAAGCTGCGGGAGGATGCGATCCGGGCACTGGGCTTCGAGGTCGTGCGATGGACGTGGGCGGATCTGTTCCGCTTCGAGGCCGTCCACGCCCGCCTGGTTCGCGCCGCCGGCAGAGCCCGCCGACGGTAGGTGCACCACACGGGGACGGATGCTCGATGACGACATCGAGCATCCGTCCCTGTGCTTACGTAGATCGCGCCTCGTTCGCCTTCGTGATGAACTCGATGTGTTCGCGACTCGGCCCGCAGAACTCCTGCTCGATCTGCTGCGCGTTGTCCTCGTGCATGCGGTAGAGGCTGTCGCGTAGGCCCTCGTCGCCGCCGTGGAACTGCTCGAGCAGATCCATCCATTGCCGTGCCATCTCCTGGGCCTCCGAACAGGCCGGATCCATCCCCGAACTCAGCGCAGCGTCGACACGCGGGATGAGTTCCTGCCACGACGTCTCTGCCGCCGTGATGACGTCGTCGCCCAGCATCGCGCGTCGTTCCGCGAGGTCTGCGATCTGTCCCTTGTCGAAATACCTTTCGAACATGTCGTCCACTTCGATCACTCCTCGGATCACTTGAAGGAAGTCGGCGACCGATGCATCCGGCGACGTTCGGACCGTGCGGGAGAGCATCTCGACCTGCGCACGCAGCGTGCGGGTCGCCGCGAGCTGATCGTCCAGGTAGGCACGGTGCGCGTCGAGGATCTCCGACAGCGAGGTGTCGCCGTCGGTGACCGTGGCGATCGCGTCCAGTGACAGCCCGAGCTGACGCAGCGCCAGCACCTGGTACAGCCTCTCGACGTCCGACTCCTCGTACAGCCGATGGCCCGACGCCGTCCGACCCGACGGCCGCACGAGGCCTATGTCGTCGTAGTGATGCAGGGTCCGCACGGTCAGGCCTGTCTCCGCTGCGAGACGCCCCACCTTCCAGTGCTGTCCGGAACGTGTCTGCTGCCCGGAACCAGTCGCCGGCATCGTCCACCCACTTCCACCGGCACTCCGTGCGCCGGCACGATCGACGTTATGACCTCACGTTACGTGAGGTGCAAGCCGAATCGTTCGGCTACAGCTCACATCTGTCGGCCGGCTCCTGCGACCAGCCCTTCCGCACTGCGCGCTGCCACCGCTGCGGCTTTCGCAGTGAACGGATCGAGCAGCGGATGTTCGGCGCGGGATCGCCAGTGCCGCACCGCATCGACGGCCGCAGCGCGGATCTCGGCAGGTGACGCGTCGTCGGCGAGACCGAGGCGCCGGGTGGCGCCGATCCCGGATCCACCGACCACGCGCTGCAGCGCCTGGACCTCCTCGTCGGGCAGTGACACCGACGACGACCGCAGTCTGCCCAGCAGGCGGAGTTCGGCGAAGCCGTGGTCGTCGGCCAGTTCGCGTCGCACGGCTCCCAGCAGCTCGTGGTCGCCGCACGCGTGCAACACCCGCTCGAGCGCCAGCAGCGCCGAATGGGTCTTGAGCTGATCGGCACGCTGACCGAACTGCACGTCGATGACCTGACGCAGCTCGTCGAGCCCGCTGCGCGCGACGAGTTCGGCGGCGAGGGACGGTGAATCGCGCGCGCCGAGCTGCACGAGCAGCACTGCGGTGCGGATGCCGAACAGACCGAACCGGTCGACGAGACGCGCCCGCATCCCGGGGTCGACGGGCAGGTCGACGTCGGGCCGCGCGAAACGGTCGGCCGACAGCATCGCGACCTGCAGTTGTTCCACCGGCACCTGTGCGAGCGCCTCGAAGGCCGCGAACTCGTTCTGCCGCAGGGTCCGTGCGGCGAGGGCGAGCAAGCCGGCGACCGGCACGACCGCCTGGCACAGTCCGGTGCGTTCGAGTTCGTCGGTGAACCTCGCCGCGACCTGCTTCGCCGACATCATCGCGTCGGCACGACCCGCACCGACCTCGTCGGCGCGCGATACCACCCCGACGATGCCGAGCGGTCCCGATCCCCCGCCGACGTGCCGGCCGATCCGTTCGAGGAACTCGACGTCGGCGGCTCCGAGCGAACGCATCAGGTAGACGACGGCGTCGGCACCGGAGGCCGATTCCTCCGGGGTGAGCAGCGCCAGGGTCCGCGCCGACACGTCCTGCGACAACGACGACGTGCCCGGGGTGTCGATGATGGTGGTCTGCGCCAGCGCGCTGGCCGGCCATTCGACGTCGATGAAGTCGACGCGGTCGGCGGTGAGTTCGCCGAGGTCGAAGGTCAAACGGCCGTCGGGACGCTGCACGGGCACCGGCATGCGGCGGTTCCCGTCGTACCAGGCGTTCACCGACGGCACGGGTCCGTTGCGGTACCAGGTGACGACGCGCGTGCACTCCGTCGCGTCGGTGGGCGCGATGTCCTGTCCTACAAGCGCATTGAGTAGGGTCGACTTGCCAGCCTTGAGCGATCCGGCGAGCGCGATCCGCAACGGCTGATCGAGTCGCGCGGCGCAGTGGTCGAGCCGGTCCGCGACGGCCGGGTTCCCGCCGTACGACGCGCGTGCCCGGTCGAGCAGGTCGCGGGCGCGCGAGAGAGTCGGGGTCACGCCGACACTCCCGCGAGTTCCGCGGCGCGCTCGCGCAATCGGCCCAGTTCCGCGACCTGCGTGTCGAGTTCACCGATCCGACGGCGGCGTTCCTGTTCCTGCACGGTCGCGGCCTGGCGGGCCGCTTCGAGCGACTCGTCGAGCGAACGTAGTGTCTGCTCTGCGATCTCGGTGAAGTGATCGCGCAACTGACGCTGGATGAGCCGGAGCCGGTCCTTCGATTCCTTGCCTACCTGGAAGCTCACGTCGTCGGTGAAGGCGCGGATCGCGCTCTTCGCGTCGACGCGGCGCTTGGCGAGCCGCACCTGCTTGTCGTCGCGATACGCCTTGGTACCCAGGACGACGCCGGCTCCCACCGAGATCGGGTTCACGAGCGCCATCCCCATCAGGGTGGTGACGAGACCGAACATCAGCACGCCACCGTAAGAACCCTTCATGCCGACGAGTACCTTCTGACCGATACCGATCCGGCCCGATTCAAGATCGGACAGGTTCTCGACGGGCTCGAGCAGTCTCGACAGGTCGCCGAGATGCAACGACGGCAAGGAGTCGTCGTCGAGTGCGAAGTGCTCGGCGACCTTGCCTGCGAGCGCCTCGGCGCGTTCGTGCGCCCACACGAAGTTGTCACCGACGGATTCGGCGACCTGTTCGGCGAGCCACTGCCCCAGCCGCGGCCATTCCTTGCCCGGATCACAGTCGTCCACGGACGCTTCGGCGTCGCGGGTCACCGTGCGCAGCCGGTCGCGCAGGTCGTGGTCGATGTCGGCCGCGAGATCGGCGATGCCGTCCGACAACGTGATCTGCCACCGCGCCGCCCGCGTCCGCAATGCCTCGGTCGCGGCGCGTGCCCGGTGCAAGTCCTCGATCGCGGCGTTCCCGGAGTCGGGGTCGCGCAGGGCGGCGAGTTCGCTCTCGCATCCGAGCGCGAGATGGTCGACGACGGTCTTCACGTCGTGCGCCACCGACAGTCGCGCCGAGTCGGCGTTGCGCGCGACCACCTGTTCGCGCAGGAAGTCGTAGATCGCGTCGAAGCCGGATTCCTGCTGCAGCGAGGCGTCTTCGGTGCGCAGGGCGTACTCGCGCAGCAGGGACGAGACGGGCAGCAGCGGCAGGTCGATCCCCGCTCGCTGCAGGTGCTCGCGGTCGGCGTCGACGATCGCGCGCCAGTGCGGATACACGTCCGTCTTGGTGACGAGCACCGCCGACGCCGGGCACAACGTCTGCACCTGTCGCAGGAACGACATCTCCGGTGCGGTGAACTCCTGACTCGCATCCGAGACGACGAAGACCGCATCCGCGGTGGCCAGGAGCGTCAAGGTGGCTGCTGTGTGCGGATTTCCGTGGCCTCCCACACCCGGGGTGTCGACGAACACGAGTCCGTCGGCGAGCAGCGGACTCGGCACACTCACCTCGAGCCGGTCGACGTCCCGGCCGGCGCTGCGCGGCGCGACCTGCTGCAGGTCGTCGAAGGGCACGGCGATGCGCGGCGCCGAACCGGTCGGGACGAGTTCGGCGGACGGCTCCTGCCCGTGTTGCACGAGCGTGGGGACCGCGGTGGTCTCGTCGTCGCCGACGGAACACACCTCGAGGCCGAGCAGAGCGTTCACGAACCGGCTCTTGCCCTGGTTCAGACCCCCGACGACGACCACCCGCAGTCGCGGGTCGGAGACCTTCGTGCGGGCGGCCGTCAACCGGTCGGTGAGATCGTTGCGCCCGGCGCTGCGAGATCGCGCGATCGCGGAGTCGATCAGGTCGAGGAGCGCTCGGCGTCTCGAAGGATCGGATGGATGCTGCGTATCCGGTGAATGCTGCATGGGCTGCGTCGACTCGCCTTCCGTCGGTGCGGGCTCCGGACATTATGTCCCGGAGCCCGCACCGCTGCGGGTCAGGGCAGCAGTTCGTCGAGCTCGGTGGAATCGGTGGCGCCGAGAGAGGAGTCGCCGCCGAGACCGGAGGTCGCGGTGAGACCACCCTCGCCGAACAAGCCCGCAGCTCCCGAGGCAGAGCCGAAGACGTCCTCGCCGACCGATGCCCAGCTGTCCGCACCGCCCGACAGGGCCGTATCGACCCCGCCCGACAGGGCCGTCCCCACCTGCGTGGACAGCTCGGCACCGAGGTCGGCTGCGCTCTCCAGACCGCCGGAGACACCGAGGTCGGCAGCCGCGCCCAGGTCTGCTGCACCACCGAGATCCAACCCGTTCTCGAAATCGGTGGCCGCACCCAGATCGACGGACGTTCCCAGTCCACCGGCCGCGCCGATCCCCGAGCCGATCGCCGCGCCGAGGTCCGCTCCCACGTTCACTCCGGCCCCGAGTTCCGCCGCCGCGTCCAGTGCGCCGTCGAGGGCGTAGCCGAGCTGACCGGTGGCTTCGGCACCGGCGTCGAGGCTGCCGCCGATCGTCGACGCGAGCTGCGTGCCGAGATCGGCCCCCGCATCGAGGGACGCCGACCCTGCGGCCGTCTCGAGTGCACTGCCGAGTTGCAGGCCGAGCTCGGCGCCGGCCGAGCCGCCGGTCGCGAAGGTCGAGCCGAGGACTGACGACAGATCCGATCCGAGGTTCGTCCCCGCCTGCACGGTCGAATCGACGGTCGCGCCGATACCGGTGGTCGAGCCGATGGCGACGTTCAGCGCCGACGACAGTTCGGTGGCCGCGGTGGTCTCGAGGCCGAGCGCACCTCCGAGCACCCCGCCGACCAGCGTGCCGAGTTCGACGCCCGCCCCGGCCTCAGCGTCGATCTCACCGCCACCCGAGAGGACCGCGTCGAGGTCGACACCGCCGAGCAGACCGCCCTGCGCGCTGTTCTCGATGACGGTCCCCAGCGCGGCGCCGAGATCGGCCGCAGCTCCACCGCCCGCTCCGAGCAGGGCCGAGAGGGACGCACCGAGGCCGAGCGTCGCGCCCACACCGGCGTCGAGACCGGCGGAAAGGTCGGTTCCCAGTCCGGCGCCGAGATCGGCCACACCACCGAGGACGCCGCCCAGGCTCGTGCCGAGCGCGCCGGTCAGTTCCGTGCCCACGCCGAGAACGCCACCGAGGGTCGTGCCGAGTGCGGCACCGAGTTCGGCGCCGCCCTCGAGGGCCGCGGTGAGTTCGGTCGAGAAGGTGCCGCCGACGTCGACGGCCGATTCCAGCAGGCCACCGAGGGCAAGCCCGATGTCGGCGCCGAGGGTGCCGCCGATGCCCAAGGCTCCTTCGAGGGTCGTGGCGAGATCTGCGCCGAGGCCGCCCGAGGCCTCGACGGCCGCGTCGATCGCCGCGGCCAGGTCTGCAGCGGCACCGACGCCCAGGCCGAGCCCACCTTCGAGCGCTCCGGCCACGGCACCTCCGACGTCGAAGGATCCGCCGAGTTCGAGGCCTGCGTCGAGAGCACCACCGAGCGCTGCACCCAGGGAAGCGCCGAGTTCGCCACCGGCTTCGAGCGCCGCTCCGAGCTGCGCACCGAGGTCGACGACGATCCCGGTCTGCGCGCCGACGGTCCCGCCGAGGTCCAGTCCGCCGCCGAGGTTAAGTCCACCACCGAGACCCAGGCCCCCACCGAGGCCTGCTCCGACACCGAGGCCCAGGCCGGCGGCGCCACCGAGGCCCAGGCCGGCGGCGCCACCGAGGCCCACTGCGCCACCGAGGCCCGCTGCTCCGCCCAGACCGGCTGCGGCGGTGCCTGCGATCGACGCCCCGACGTTCGCCGCACCGTTCAGCGCTGCGGTCAGTTCGGCGGCGGTTCCGGCGAACAGACCACTGTCCGCAACGAGCGGGGCGACGGCGACGATGTCGGCGTGGCACACGCTGTCCAATCCGGCTTCGGCGAGGACGGCCTCGGGGTTGTTGCAGTACCGGGCGAGTTCCTTCTCGTCACGGAACAGGCTGAGGATGAAGTCGAGTACGGCGTTGGTGGCCATCGCGTGTCTCCTGAGTCGTCGGGATCTACGGACGACGCTACGAAACGGCCGGTCGCGGGCACAGGGGGTGCGGCCCCCTGTCCGCCGTCACCCGTTAGGGGATCGGGGTTCGGGGGCGTGGGGGTCGTTAGGGGACAGTCCCTACGATCGGGCCGGTGGCGGCGTGGGCGCTAACGGGCCGCGCGGCGCGAACGACAGGCTCATCGAGACCGAACGGTGGAACGAGATCGCGGACCGATGTCCGCCCAGAACACGGGAGCGTGCATGTATTCAGGACTCGGCGTCACGATCGGGGCGGTCAACTCGGTGGCCCTCACCGTGCTCGACCAGCCCCGAGCCGGCGATCCCAGCGTTCTGTCGGTCCCCACCGAACTCCACCTCCCCGAGGGCGGAGCCTTCGTCCTCGGCGCCGGTACCCCGGCCCCCGGTGCGCAGGTGTTCTCCGGCTATGCGGCCCGGGTCGGCGATCCGGTCGGCATCCTCGCCGACGACGGCTCCACCTATCTCGGTGAGGATCTCGTCGCGTCGACCGTGGCCTGCCTGCAGTACCGCACCGGCACCTCCGATGTGCCGACGATGCTGGCACATCCCGCCGCGTGGTCGGCTCACACCGTCGAGACCTTACAGGCGGCACTCGTCCGCGCCGGTGTGACCGCACGGACGATCCCCGAACCGATCGCGGCGGTGCGCTGGCTCGACGCCACACACGGGCCGCTGGGAGACGACGTGACGGTGGTCTACGACCTCGGTGCGCGCAGCCTCGACGTCACCGTCGTGCAGGGCGGCGCCCATCCCATGCTGCTGGGCCGCCCGTTGAGCAGCGACGACGTCTCCGGCGACCATTTCGACCATCTCGTCACGACCTATCTGCTGGAAACGCTCGGCGGGGACTCGACCGGCCTCGATCCGTTCGATTCCGCGACCGTCGCGGCACTCGCCGACTTCCGCGGTCGGTGCCGCGCGGCGAAGGAGGCACTGTCCAGCGACACCGAGACGGTGGTGCCGGTCGCGCTGCCCGGCCTGCACTGCGACCTGCGTCTGGTGCGCAGCGAGTTCGAGGAACTCGCCCGGGAACCGCTCGGGGCGTCGCTCGCCGTGGTGCAGGACGCGATCCGCGGGGCCGGGCTCGATCGTGCGGACATCGGACGCGTACTGCTGATCGGTGGTGGCTCGTCCACCCCGCTCGTCGCCGAACTGATCTCGTCGGAGCTGGGTCTGCCGATCGTCTCGTCGGCGCGACCGGCCTTCACCGCAGCGCATGGGGCCGCGCTTGCGGCAGCCGCGGACGGTGCCCCGACTGCCGCGGTGCCGATGGCGCCTCCTGCACCTGTCGTCGACGACGAGCCCGAGACCGTCGCGCTCCCGGTGGTGCCCGCCGCTGAGGCGCCGCCGGTCGCCGCCGCGCATCGGCCTGCGGTCGTCGACACCGGGTCCGGCACACCCTCACGCGCCCGTGCCCGCTCGTTCGCGCTGGTGGGTGCCGCTGTCGCTGCCGTCGTCGTCCTCGCCGGGGGTGGACTGGCGATCGGCACCCTGTCGTCGGAGGCCGAGACACCCGGTTCGGAGGTGGGTCCGTCGAGCGAGGTCGTGGCCGGCAACTCGACCACCACCGCGACCGTCCCCGGTACGACCGTTCCCGGCACGACCGGCGCGCAGCCGTCCGAGGCGGGAACCACCGTCCCGATCGGGGTGCAGGGACCGGACGGCACCGTGACCGCTGTCCCGGTCGCCGCGACGCCCGCTTCCGGCGCCGCACCCACCGGCGCTGTACCTGCGCCGGACCCGACCGCACCCGCGCCGGTAGCACCCGGTCAAAGCCCGCAGGCACCCCAGCCTGCGCCGCAACCCGCTCCTGCTCCGGCCCCGGCGCCCGCCCCTCAGCCTGCGCCGCAACCGACCCCGCCGAGCACGGGTGGCAGCGGCGTCGGCGACGCCCTGTCCGGCGCAGGTCAGGGTGCCGGTGCGGTCGTCGAGGGTGTCGGTAACGGCGTCGGCGGGGTGCTCGACGGCACCGGCAACGTGGTCGGGGGTGTCCTCGACGGCACGGGGCAGGTCGTCGGCGGACTGCTCGGAACCGGACGCTGACCGATCCCGATGACGTCCGCTCCCGCTCCTCCGCGACGCCCGGTCCCCCGGGAGGTCACGCGTGCCCTGACCGCGGCCGCTCCCCCGCGACTGCTGCTCGTCGGCGGCACCGGAAGCGGGAAGTCCGCCGTACTCGCTTCGCTCCGAACCGATCTCGGCGACACCCGCACCGTCGACGACGCGCACCGCATGACCGCCGCGGAACTGCACGAGCTCGTCGACCACGTCCGGAATGCGCCGACGGGAATCGTCGTGGCCACCGAAGCTCGACCCCACCGAGCCGAGATGCGTTCGCTGACCGCAGCGTTCGCGGGAAACGGGACAGTGGTGGAACTGGGATCGTGGACGCCCCGTGAGATCGCCGGTCGCGCGGCATCGTTCGAGCTTCGGCTCGCGCCACCCCAGGTGCGTGCCCTGCACCGCCTGACGGGCGGCGTACCGCATCTCGTCGACATCGCCCTCGAAGCCGTGCGGACGGAGGCCGATGTCCGGCAGGCCGTCGAGGAGGGGATCGGCCGGCAACTCCTCGCCGATCTCGATCTCACCGCAGCCCTCGCGCTCGTCGATCTCGGTGCGGCTCTCGATCCCGGCGAACTCTCCGCCGTACTCGAGGTACCCGCCGAGCGGGCCCTCGATCTCGTCGACGCGGCCCGCGCGAGCGGTCTGCTCGGGGCCGATGCAGCGAGTCTCACTGCGGGAGCGAGCGGCGTGCCCGCCGCGGTCCTCGGGAGACACAACCTGTTCGCCGTCGCCCGCCGCCTCCTCGCGACACGCATCGACGCCGGAACACTCACGCCGCACCTCGCCCGGGGGCTCGCCACGATCGGCCTCACCGATCCGCATCTCGCCCGACGGCTCGTGGAGTTCGCGGTCGACGCAACGCCGCGCGAGGCCGCCGATCTTCTCGACGCCGCGGTACCGGCGGGAGCCGATCCCGATGCCCTCGCAGTGCGGCGCGCCGAAGTCGCCTTTGCGGCAGGGGATCTCGAGCGAGCCGAGCAGGTCACCGACCGGCTGCTCGACCGCGCCGACACGGTGGACGTCGACGACGTGCGCGCCGCCACCCGGATCTCCGCGAGTATCGCCGCGCATCGCGGCATGCTCGACCGCAGCGCCGACCTGTTCGAATGGCTCGGCCCCGAACGGGTCGGTACGGACGCTCCTCTCGCCGCCACAGTGCTGCTCGCCGCCGGACGCCCCTCGGCCGCAGAACGTCTCCGCGGTGCCGCCGTCTCGGGTGCGCCGACCTCTGCGGCCTCCGCCGCACGACTGCTCGAGGAGGGCCTGCGCGAATCCGTCGGAGGCGACGGCCGGATCGCGATGAATCACCTCGCCCGCGCATTGACGAGCCTCGGATCCGACGGTTCGTTGCGCGCCTGGCCCGACACGGTCGACGCCGTCGCCGCACTGCTGTGTCTGCACTCGGGCGAACTCGGGTACGCACGCGCGATCCTCGACCGTCCGGAGACTCCCACCGTGCGCAATCGCATCCTGGTGGCGTGGACCGAGATGCTCGGCGGTGATCTCACCGCCGCCGCGGCGACCGCCGAAGCCGTCGCTCCCGAGGTGACCGGGCAACGCAATCTCCTCTTCTTCCACGCCCTGCAGGTCGGGCTGGCGCGACGCAACGCCGACCTCGGAGCGTTGACGGTGCGATGGCAGGCCGCGCAGGCGGTCGTCGCCGAGTACTCCGTCGACCTGTTCGGATTGCTGCCCCTGGGTGAACTGTGGCTGGCCGCCGTCCGCCTCGGGGAGTCCGCGCGGGTCGCGCACCTCGTCGTCGGTGCCCGTGCGCTGCTCACCACCCTCGGCGAGCCACCGCTGTGGGGTGCGGCGCTGCACTGGTACGGAGTGCAGGCCGCGATCGCCGCGGACCGTCCGGCCGACCTTGTCCCGCACGCCCGCGCGCTCGCCCTGGCCGCGGAGACCACTGCCTACGCCGCGGTGCTCGCGCGAGCCGGGCATGCATGGCTCTCGGTGCTGCGCGGTGAGGTCGACGCGACGCGAATCCGCGAGGCGGCCGAGTCCCTCGCGTCCGTGGGTCTCCCGTGGGACGGCGCGAAGCTCGCGGGAGAAGCAGCGCTCCGGACGGACGACACCACCGTCGCCACCGGATTGCTGCAGGTCGCGCGGACGATCCGGCAGGACGGCCCGGCCGGTCGCGCACCGGTCGACGTCGCCCTCGCCGCTCCCCCGAGCGTTCCGGACGAATCACCCCTCGGCGCACGGGAGAAACCGGGTGCACTGTCCGAGCGCGAGGCGCAGGTGGCCGACCTGGTGGTTTCGGGCCTCACCTACCGAGAAGTCGGGAACCACCTGTACATTTCCGCGAAGACCGTGGAACATCATGTCGCCCGTATCCGGCGCCGACTCGGTGCCGGTTCCCGCTCGGAGCTCCTGTCACTGCTCCGAGCCATGGGGCACGGCGCAGATGTATCCCGTCACATGCACTCCGACCGGAATGGAGGAAAGCCGGCATGTCCGTAGGCGTTGGCCTGAGGGTGGGGACCACCGTGTCGTCGGTTGCGGTCACCTCACCGACGCCGGGACGGCCGGACCCCGCACCGATCGAGCGGTTCACCGCCGTCCACCTGCATTCCGACGGCACCGCGACGCTGGGCGACCACGACGTCGTCGACGGGCACACCAGTTCCTTCACCGGCTTCGTCGACCGCCTCGGCCACTCCGGCGGTGTCCGCGCCAACGACGGGTCACTCTCCCGCGCCGAAGACCTGGTCGCAACGGCCATGGAATGTCTCCTCGCCGACGCAGCCTCCCTCATCGGCGACACCCCGTACACGGCTGTGGCGACGCATCCCACCGACTGGCCGAGCTCGACGGTCGCGGTGCTGCGCAACGCCCTCGACTACGTCGGGTTGCGTCACGTCTCGCTCGTCTCCGACGCCGAGGCCGCCGCGGCATGGTTCGAATCGCAGGTCGCGCACCAGACCGGACGGCTCCTCGCGGTCTACCACATCGACCCGCAGGGCTCGACCGTCACGCTCGTGCGCTCTGGAGTCGCGGCGGGTAAGGCCTTCCGATTCCCTGAGGACGACGCTCCGTCGGTCGCCGCGCAGCTCTCGTCGGCGCTCGGCGCGTTCGGCTGGCTCGTGAGCAACCTCGACGCCATCGTCGTCACGATCGACGAAGCAGTCGATCCGAGCGCCGCGCAGCTCGTCGCACAGTCGGTGAAGACCGGTCTCGGTGTGCGGTGTGCTTTGGCGCCCGCCCCGCACCAGACGATGGTGCGGGGCGCCGCTCTCGCCGCGGCCGCCGGCTCGGTCGACCTCCTCGGTTCGACGCAGATCCTGCCCACCGCCAAGCTCACCGAACCGCGACGCAGCGAACTCGACCCCGAGATCACCGCGGTGATCTCGAAGATCACCGCGACTCCCCCTCCGGGCGCCACGCCCGCTGCCGCCGCGGCGAACACGCCGAAGGCGACGGTCGCCGCCGTCGCAGCCGGAGATGCCGCCGACGAGAAGCCCTCGGGTCGCTCGTCGAAGGTCACGGCCATCGCGGCGGCTGCGGCGATCGCGTTGCTGGTAGGCGTCGGCGCGTTGGTGTTCGGGCTGCGGGACTCCCCGACGGCCACCGCGGGCACGCAGGTCGCCGAGACCCCGACCGCTCCCGCAACCACGACGCCCTCGAAGGCGAGCAAGCCGCCGGCTCCCCGCAGCACCGAGGAGACCACCACCGAGGAGTCGACCGAGCCGGCCACCGCCGAGCAGGCGGTCCCGGTGGCCCCGCCGGTCGTGCAGCAGACCTGGGTCGATCCCACCACCGGCACGAGCGAACAGTCCTCTTCGTCGTCGTCGCCCGGCTCGACCACCTCGAGCACGTCCTCAACCACCTCGAGCACCGGCTGGTCGCGGCGGAACCAGCCCGATGATTCCTCGGGTGGCGGACGCGGCAGCGGTGGCAGTGGCGGGAGCGGTGGCAGTACCACCACCACGACGACCCAGCCGACGACCGCCCCGACCGATCCCGACCCTTCTGAGGAACCGCCCTCGACGGACATTCCGGAAACGACAGAGACTGAGACCGGCAGCTAGACAGCGCGGGTATCCGAGTGGTGACCTACGGCACTATCGGCGGTCGCCGGGCCGTCCCGTAGGCTGTCCCGCGGGTCGGCTCGCCGATTCCACGAAGCACCTGTTCAAGAGCACATCGAGCACACATGAAAGGCCTCCATGCGTCTCTCGTCGGCGTCGCGCGCCGCAGTCCGTTCCACCACCCGCCGCGTCGCAGTCGCAGCGGCCTCCGCGGTTCTGCTGGCTGTGCCTCTGAGCGCCACAGCGAACGCCGCGCCCGCCGAACAGTTGCCTTCCGCTGAACTTCCCGCCGAGCTCGTCGAAGCGATCCAGCGCGACCTGGGTCTGACGCCCGAGGAATACCTCGATCGCGCCGCGCGGGCGCAGGAACTCGGTGACTACGCCCGCGACTTCCGCTCCGAGCGTCCCTCCGAGTTCGCAGGCGCCTGGCTCGGCGAGGACGGCAAGCCCGTCATCGCCGTCACGAACCCCGAGGCCGCAGAGAAGGCAGCCCAGGACGGCTACCGGGCGACGGTCGCGCCGGTCTCGGCCGACGGACTCGAGCAGGCCCTCGCCGAACTGAACCGCTGGGTGGCGGGGCTCCCGCGCGAGGTGTCGTCGCAGATCAACTCCGCGTCGATCGATGTGCTCAACAACCAGATCGTCCTCGACATCGTGAACTCCCCGATCGGGCGCGCGCTGAACCTGCCGTCGCTGGTGGCGAACGTGCAGGTCCAGTTGTCGCCGGGCATGCCGCCGAACGATCCGGCCCCGATGGGTGGCGACACCTACATCACCGCCGACGGCGACGTCCGCGCCACGCCCATCGAGCGCATCGGCATCTGCTCGTTCGGCTTCAACGGTGTCGACGCCGACGGTAATGCAGTCAACCTCACCGCCGGTCACTGCGACGCGGTGGCTCGTTCCGACGGTGGTTCGGCGGTCTACCTGCCCAATCGCGCCAACATCGACGAGAGCGTCCGGATCGGCAAGTTCACCGAGTCCACGGTCGGTACCGACAGCACCCTCGACTACGGCATCGTCTCGCTCGACAAGGCAGGCGTCGAGGCGGGCCTGGACCGCCCGGCGGTTCGCGGCGGCAACGGCTCGACCCTCACGGTCACCGGCACGGCCGTTCCGGTCGTCGGCGCGCCCGTCTGCAAGTCGGGACAGTCGTCGTCGTTCACGTGCGGGCTCGTCGTCGCCGATCGCATCGAGACCCAGCTGACCTACGACTCGGGCTTCTCGAGCACCATCCGCGGCTTCGCGACCTCCGCCTGCACCCTCGCGGGTGACAGCGGTGGTGCCATCGTCACCGGCACCCTCGCCCTCGGCGTGATCAGCGGATCGAACAGCGCCGGCGCACCGAACTGCGTCGAGGCGAATCTGGTACTCGCGCCCAACGGTGGCACCTCCAGCCTCGGCATCCCGATCCAAGAGATCGAGAACGCCACCGGCGCCCGAGTCCGTACTGCGGCGAACCCGTCATAATGCCCGGAACACCCGGGCCGTTCGTCACAACAGTCACACGAGTCTCATACGTAACCGAGAAGTAGCTACGTACTTCCGCGATCACCCCTTAGGATCGGACGGACGCCGATCCGCGGGGGAACGGCGCCTTCGCGCGTGCATGCGCGAAGGAACGAGAAAGGTATCCATGCGACGCACCTTCGCACGTCGGACGGCCGTCATCGGTTCGACCGCACTGCTGCTCCTCGGCCCTGCCGTTGCCATCGCGCAGGCCGAACCCGAGACCGAACCGGCGCAGACATCATCTCTGCCGGCCGAGCTCGTCGAGGCGTTGCAGCGCGACCTGAACATCGATGCCGAGCGCTTCCTCGCCGATGCGCAGCGCAGCCAGGATCTCGCCGCGTTCGCCGAGAAGGCACGGGAGCAGTTCGAAGCCGTCTTCGCCGGTGTGTGGCTGGACGACCAGGGCACCGCCACCGTCGGCCTCACCGAAGGTGACGGCTTCGAGGAGGCCCGCAAGGCCGCCGAGGATGCCGGATTCACCGTCGCCGAGACCGAGCGCAGCGAGGACGCCCTCGAAGATCAGCTCGGCGCGCTGGGCGACTGGCTCGAGACCCAGCCGCCCGCCGTCGCCGACGTCATCCGCGGCATCGCCATCGACGTGGTCAACAACGATGTCGTCGTGCGCACCGACAACGTGTCCGGCGTCGAGCTCCCCGACTTCCTCGACGGCGTGCGCGTGCTGTTCGCTCCCGCCGAACTGACCCCGGAGGGCGCAACCGACCTGCAGCCCATCGCCGGTGGCCTCGACGCCCCCGACGCGCTCTTCGGCGGCGACGCCTACGCCGCGCTCGGCGCCGGCGAAGGGCTCCGCTGTTCGCTCGGCTTCAACGCCGAGGACGGCAGCGGACAGCCCGTGAACATCACCGCCGGCCACTGCGACCCCAACCGCGCCCAGGCCGGTACGCGATGGGCGTCCCAGGTCCACCAGCTCATCGGCGACAACCTCGGCCAGCACCTCGGCTCGTTCGAGAAGACGGTGCTCGACCGCAGCGACTACGCGCTGATTCGCCCCGCCTCCGCTGCCGCGGGTCGCTTCGAGAACAACGGCGTGCGCGTTCCGTTCGCCGCTCCGCTGCCCATCACGGGCGTCGCGGATCCCGTCGTCGGCGCTCCGGTCTGCAAGTCGGGCCTGCGCACCGGCTACAGCTGCGGTGTCGTGACGGCCGCCAATCAGAACGTCGAGATCGGCCACCGCGTGCTCGAGAACGGCATCTCCACCAACCTGTGCGCCCTGCAGGGCGACAGCGGTGGCACCCTCGTCACCGGCACTCTCGCCCTCGGCATCTCCAGCGCCTCGAACGTCGGCCAGTACGGCATGTGCGAGATCGCCGGGTTCGTCAGCGGCCTGCTCGGTGAGAGCCCTGAACTGTTCGCCACGCCGATCAAGACGGTCCTGGCCGAGAACCCGGGCCTGAAGGTCCGCACCTGGTAATCCCCAGAACATCACGAAGGTCCGCTTCCCACGGGGAGCGGACCTTCGTCGTTCGTCGGGGCGTACGGCCGTGCCGGTCGACGCGGGCTCGGGGGCTGCTTGCGGAAGCCCCGGAATGGCCCTGAATCCTGATGGTAAAACGTCTCCGAGCTACGATTCCCAGGAAGCTGACCACGTCCGGGATGTTGCGCCGAATGTCTGTTTAGCGTGGGTTACGATCCTCGCACCCCGGCCGATAGCGCCATCCCTCGAAAGGACTTCACTTGAGCAGCGAGATCTTGATGACCAGCCTCGAACTCGGCTTCGACATCCTTGGCTATGTCTGGGACATCATCCGCCACGGCAGCCGACTCATCGGGTCCATCTAGAGACACCCAATTCGAGCTGAAAGCCCTGTCCGTACTTCCGGACAGGGCTTTTCTGTGCGCGTTCCGACGCCCGGACAGAGAACGGCCGCTGTAAGGAGCTCGTCCTTACAGCGGCCGTTCGAGTTCGAATGCCTAGCCGACTGGAATCAGTTGGCGTAGACCGTGGTGCCCGGGGGCGCGGCAAGGGTCTGGATGAGACCGATGCCTGCAATGATCAACGTCGGACCACCGGCGACAATAGTGCCGATGACGCCGCCGATACCGGCACCCAGCGGGATCGAAGCCAGGCCCACAGGGCCGCCGAGCAGGCCGAGACCGCCCACCACGGCGCCGATGATGGTTCCGGCCAGGCCGCCGACCGCAGTCGCGATACCCAGCTGCGACGCGAAGTTCTGCTGAGCCTTCAGGTTCTCGTCCGGCGAAGCGACATCGGTCAGCTTCAGGGCGACCGGCGTGAGGCTCGCGCCGACCTTGTCCTCAGGGTCGACGGGGGTGGCCTTCGACAGGTCGGTGACCGGGGTCAGCGTGAGGGTCTTGCCGTCCTCGCTGATCTGACGCTCGAAGGGGAGCTGCAGATCGCCGAGCTGGATGGCCAGAGGCAGGCTGAGAACAGTGTTGCCGGCGTTGTCCTGAAGTTCGACGCTCTCGCCGTCACCGGAGACCTGGAACTCGCCTGCGTCGATGACGGTGACCACCGAGTCGCCCTCGATCTTGGACTCGTAGTTGATCTCGTCCTGCGCAGCGGGCGCCGCGTACGAGGTACCGGCTGTGATGCCCATGGCGGCGATCGTCATCGTCGCCACAGCGGCAAGCTTCTTCAGCTTCATCTTTTTCCGTTCTGTGACATGGCGCACGCCTGTTAAGACGCCCCCATTCTGCTGTATCGACCTGGAGTTCTACGTCCCCCGACGTGTACATCCCACGTGCGAACCCCACGTACCGGGCAAATCATAACCGACATCACATCCGGAGCGTTATACCCCTTTGCCCGAATGGACACCGCATCGTGGCCGGTAGAGCGTGTCGTGACCTCCGTGTGACATACGCCTCGTTTCGGGCGAGTTAGGACATCCTGCGCGACGGCGGTATCGCGTTTGACCTCTAGCGTGTCCGGGCACACGGTCTCCGATTCGACGCAGATTTTGCTACTGGCGGGTAACTCCAGTTCAGACCAAGTTACCGGTGGGTAACTTAGCTTGCGTTACGATGCGGTGACTCATACCAGGCGGCACGACGCCGCCCCCGACACGAAAGGCCACGTATGAATGCCCTGACGATTACGTTGGGCACGATCGGCGTGCTGCTGAGCCTCGTGTGTTGGTTCGCGTTCATCAGCGGCGCATTGAAGATGGTCAACACGATCCGGGTCGGCCAGCCGGCCCCGGACCGCTGGCGGCCGTTCTTCCCGCGCTTCAAGCAGATGGTCGTCGAATTCCTCGCGCACACGAAGATGGTCAAGTTCCGGACCGTCGGCTGGGCGCACTGGCTGGTGATGGTCGGCTTCATGCTCGGCGCGATCGTCTGGTTCGAGGCCTACGGCCAGACGTTCGACCCGAGCTTCCACTGGCCCCTCATCGGTGACACCGTCGTCTATCACTTCATCGACGAGATCCTCGGCCTCGGCACGGTGATCGGCATCCTGACGCTGATCTACATCCGCCAGCGCAATCATCCACGTCAGCCCGGTCGGATGTCGCGCTTCAGCGGCTCGAACTTCAAGGCCGCCTACTTCGTCGAAGCGGTCGTGCTGCTCGAGGGCCTGGGCATGATCCTGGTGAAGGCCGGCAAGATCGCCACCTACCACCACCACAACGCCTACACCGACTTCTTCACGATGCAGGTCGCCCGGATCCTTCCGGAGAGCCCCGAACTCGTGTCGGTCTTCGCGTTCATCAAGCTCATGTCGGGCATGGTGTGGCTCTACATCGTCGGCCGCAACATCACGTGGGGTGTCGCATGGCACCGCTTCTCGGCCTTCTTCAACATCTACTTCAAGCGTGAGGACGACGGCGGTCCCGCCCTCGGTGCCGCACGTCAGATGATGTCCGGCGGCAAGCCCGTCGATATGGAAGACGCCGATCCGGACAAGGACACCTTCGGTGCCGGCCGCATCGAGGACTTCACGTGGAAGGGCTGGCTGGACTTCACGACCTGCACCGAGTGCGGTCGTTGCCAGTCGCAGTGCCCCGCCTGGAACACCGGTAAGCCGCTGTCGCCGAAGCTGCTCATCACGTCGCTGCGCGACCACGGTTACGCCAAGGCTCCCTACCTGCTCGCCGGTGGTCGCACCGATCTCGGTGGCGACGAGGTCGGCCTGGTCGACGCCGAGGGCAACCCCGACGAGGCCAAGCTGGCGAAGATCCCGGCGTCGGCTCGCGAGGAGTCGGGTCGCAAGCTCGTCGGCGAGACCGAGGGACTGCTGGAAGCAGGCGAGCTCGCTCCCGTCATCGACACCGAGACCCTGTGGTCGTGCACCAACTGTGGTGCGTGCGTCGAGCAGTGCCCGGTGGACATCGAGCACGTCGACCACATCATCGACATGCGTCGCTACCAGGTGCTCATCGAGTCGGACTTCCCGTCCGAGCTCGCGGGTCTGTTCAAGAACCTCGAGAACAAGGGCAACCCCTGGGGGCAGAACGCCAAGGACCGTCTCAACTGGATCAACGAGATGGAGTTCGACATCCCGGTCTTCGGCCAGGATGCCGACAGCTTCGACGGCTACGAGTACCTCTTCTGGGTCGGCTGTGCCGGTGCCTACGAGGACCGCGCCAAGAAGACCACGAAGGCCGTCGCCGAGCTCCTCGCGACCGCCGGCGTGAAGTTCATGGTCCTCGGCGCCGAGGAGACTTGCACCGGCGACTCCGCTCGCCGCGCGGGCAACGAGTTCCTGTTCCAGCAGTTGGCGCAGCAGAACATCGAGGTCCTCAACGGTGTGTTCGAGGGCGTCGAGCAGAGCAAGCGCAAGATCGTCGTGACGTGTGCGCACTGCTTCAACGCGCTGAACAACGAGTACCCGCAGGTGGGTGGCAGCTACGAGGTCGTCCACCACACGCAGCTGCTCAACCGTCTGGTGCGGGCGAAGAAGCTGGTCCAGGTCAAGGCCGTCGGCCAGGACGTGACCTACCACGACCCGTGCTTCCTCGGACGGCACAACAAGGTCTACAACGCTCCGCGTGAGCTGATGGCGGCGTCGGGTGCGAAGCTCGTCGAGATGCCGCGTCACGGCGAGCGGTCCATGTGCTGTGGTGCCGGTGGTGCCCGCATGTGGATGGAGGAGAAGATCGGTAAGCGCATCAACATCGACCGTGTCGACGAAGCGCTCACCACGAATCCCGCCAAGATCGCGACGGGCTGCCCGTTCTGCCGCGTCATGCTCACCGACGGTGTGACGGCGCGTCAGGAAGAGGGCAAGGGCGAGGGCGTCGAGGTCATCGACGTTGCGCAGCTCATGCTCGAGTCGATCTCTCGCATCGAGGCCGCGAAGCTCAGCGACAACCTCAAGGTGGTCCAGCAGCCGAAGACTCCGGTCGAGGTCGAGGAGACCGCGGAAGAGGTCGAGAAGGAGCGCGTCGAGGAGGTCGAGGCGGCAGCGGCAGCGCCGGCTGCTCCGAAGACCACCGGTGTCCCGAAGGCCGGCGGCCTGCAGATGAAGGGCGGTCTGAAGGCTCCGGGCGGACCGAAGGCTCCCGGGGGCGCGAAGGCTCCTGCTGCCGAAGCTGCCGAGGCGCCGGCAGCGCCGAAGGCTAAGCCGGGCGGCCTGCAGATGAAGGGCGGCCTGAAGGGTCCGGGCGCGAAGAAGGCTGCGGCTCCGGCCGCGTCGTCCGAGGCTTCTTCTGCTCCTGAGACCGAGGCACCGGCAGCGCCGAAGGCGAAGCCGGGCGGGCTGCAGATGAAGGGCGGTCTCAAGGCACCGGGCGCGAAGGCCCCGGGCGCTGCGAAGCCGGCCGCACCTGCTGCTCCCGCCGCTCCTGCCGAGTCGTCGGACGCTCCCGCTGCCGAAGCACCCGCGGTGCCGAAGGCGAAGCCGGGCGGACTGCAGCTCAAGAGCGGCCTGAAGGGACCGGGCGCCAAGAATGCGGCTCCGGCGGCGTCCGCAGCTCCGGCTGCACCTGCCGAGGAGGCACCTGTTGCCGAGGCTCCCGCGGCGGAGTCGTCTACGGCCGAGGCGCCTGCTGCGGAGCAGCCGAAGGAGTCGGTGATCCCGAAGGCGAAGCCGGGCGGACTGCAGCTCAAGAGCGGTCTGAAGGGTCCGGGCGCGAAGAAGGCTGCGCCTGCCGCTCCGGCGAAGGCGGAGCCGACGCCGGAACCCGAGCCGGTCGTTGAGGCTCCGGCTGAGCCCGAGGCGCCCGCGACCCCGGCGAAGCCGGAGGTCGAGGCACCGAAGGCGAAGCCGGGCGCGCTCGGCTTCAAGCCCGGAGCGAAGGCACCTGGCCGCAAGTAGGTACGCAACGCGAGGTTGAGGCTCGCAACGCTGGCAGTGACTGCTGGCGTTGCGAGCCTTACTTCTTTGTTGCGTACCTCCCCGTCGGCCCACTCCCCCGCGCCGCCCGTGCGAACGCCTCCCGCACCTTCGTTGCGACGGCGCCGCGGGTCCCGAGGTCCTGCCACGTCCACCGCACCACCGTCCACCCCGCGTGACGCAGTGCGTCCTCCCGCAGCTTCTCGCGGTAGACCACGTCCTCGGCGGCGGTGGTCGCGACCCCGTCGCGGCGGTACTTGATCCGACCGTCGAACTCGCCGATCACACCGTGCTCCGGCCACAGGAAGTCGACGCGAGCGAGCCACCTGCCGTCGGCGCAGAAGACGTCCACCTGCGTGAGCGGCATCGGGATCTGCTCACGGACGAACAGAACCCTGCTCCGCGACTCGCCGGCGCTGTCGCTGCACCCGCTCGACAGCTGCACGGCACGACGCGCTCGCGCGATGCGGGGATGACTCCCCATCCGTTCCACGGCACGGGTCAGCTCGTCGGAGGCAACCAGCCCCGCTCGCAGCGCACTGTCGGCAAGTACGACGGCCTGCTCCACCGGCACCGTTGCGGCCACATCCGTGATCGTCCGTGCGACCGACAGCACCCGCGCTCCCCTCCGATCCACGACGTCCGCCTCACGGAAGAGCGCCGCGTGCATGGCGCGGCCGGGCGTCCTCCGCGCTCCACTCGGCGCGTTGCGGGTGAGGTGCACATCGTCGAGTGGGATCTGCCAGACGTCGAGCCCGTGCAGCACCGCGGCCGATACGTGGCTCAGCGCCGAGGTCGGTCCTGCATTGGCGATGAACGCCCGTGCCCGAAGAGCATGTCGAGCGTGATCGTCGGCCCCCGCATATTGGTCGGACTGGACGAAGACTCCCGACGCGAGCCGAGTCCACGTTCCGTTCCGCACCAGACGTCGGATCTCCGCATCGGTGACGCCGCGCGCATTTGCCTCGCGCCGCAGGAGTAACTCCCCCATGGGGCCTAGCATCGCCCGTCGCCCCGGGCCCGCAGGTGCCTACGAGGACGAATCGGCCGGATCTGTGGATGAACCGACCGCCTGTGGATGAACCGTCAGGAGACGCCGATCGCGGGGCCGAGGACGGGCCACGAGTTGTGCAGGTCGTCCTGCCAGTAGCCCCAGTTGTGGGTGCCGTCGTCGTGGATGTCGATGGTGGCGGGGATGCCCAGTTCGTCGAGGCGCGTCGCCATGCGTCGGGTGCAGTCGGCCGCTGCGGCTTCGATGAGTCCGCCCTTGATGACCACGTCGGTAAGGTCTTCCTCGTCCTTGATCCACTCGGATTCGAGATTGTCGTAGTGGCCGGGCAGGCCGGTGCGCGACGACAGGTACAAGGTGGTGCCGCGCAGTTTCTCGGCGTTGACGTAGGGATCATTGGCGACCCAGGTGGGGTCGTCGAACGGACCCCACATGTTGAGCGGGTTGCCGAAGAAGCGGGCGGTGGCGGCGCCGGCGTCGGCGAAGATCTCGGGATCGAATTCGCCTCGGACGTCGACGTACTGGGCGATGGTCAGTGGAATGTCGCCGAGCAGATGCTGGGCGAACCAGATCCCGCGTTGGGCCGACGAGAGCGGGAAACCGTCGCCGGTCTCCCCGACATGGCGCCTAACTGCGACCACCGTATCGTGCCTGAATCGCATTTCGTTTCTCAGGCTCAATATTGATTCGCGAGAAATCGTGACTGTAGTGCTCGAGCAGTCGCGGGTCCATGATGCGCCGCCACAGCGGCGGGAACAGAGCCAGGATGATCAATACCGCGTAACCGGCGGGTAGCTGCGGCGCCTGCGGCATCGACCGCAGGGTCTGGTAGCGGCGCAGCGGATTGGCGTGATGGTCGCTGTGCCGTTGCAGGTTGTAGAGGAACAGGTTGGAGCACACGTGGTTGCTGTTCCAGCTGTGCTGGGGCTGCACGCGTTCGTAGCTGCCGTCCGGTCGCTTCTCGCGCAGCAGCCCGTAGTGCTCGAGATAGTTGGCGCCTTCGAGGAACATGATCGCCATTACGGCCTGGACGACGAGCCACGGGGCGATCGACCAGCCGAACACGGCGATGAGCACCGCGTAGAGGACGACGCTCAGCGCCCATGCGTTGAGGATGTCGTTGTGCCGCAGATTCCAGAACGACGTGCCGCGACGTTCGAGCCGGCCCTTCTCGTAACGGATCGCGGAACGGAGGCTGCCGAACACCGAACGGGGCAGGAAGCGCCAGTAGCTCTCTCCCATGCGGGCGGTGGCCGGGTCCTCCGGGGTCGCCACACGGGCGTGGTGCCCCCGATTGTGTTCGACGTAGAAGTGGCCGTAGAACGACTGGGCGAGCGCGATCTTCGCGAGGCGCCGCTCGATGGTGGTGCGCTTGTGTCCGAGTTCGTGCGCCGCGTTGATGCCGACACCGCCGACGATGCCGAGTGTGGCGGCCATCGCGAATCGTTCGGCGCCGCCCATGGGCTGCGACACCCACATCCAGCACCCGAATGTCAGGCCCGCGTATTGCAGTGGGAGATAGAGATAGGTGCAGTAGCGGTAGTACCGGTCGTTCTCGAGCGTCCGCATCACGCTCTCGGGCGGATTGCTCGTGTCCAGCCTCGCGAACGCGTCGACCAACGGGCAGACGACGGCGATGACCAGTGCACCGGTGGCCCAGAAGACGCCGAGGTGGAGGTATTCGACGAGGAAGTAGGCGATGAAGGGGCTCAGGGGGACGACGAGTCCGTACAGCCAGAGGCGTTTCTTGGGGTCGGTCCATCGATCGTGTGTCGCACTGCGAGGAGTAGCCGAATCCACAAACACCAATCCCCCAGGAAGGAAAAACCGTCCGGTACGAATCCCCCCGCACCGGAGAAAACAAACTGTTACCCCCACGAACCGGATATACCTTACAAGCAGTACTTACCGACGGGTAGGCCTACGCCTCCCGGCTGTGACGGAGAGCACACGACGACGGCGCCGCACCGGAAGTGCGACGCCGTCGAACGCGGAATTCTCGAAAGAGTGCGACCTAGATGGCGCGCACACCCTGAGCCTGCGGGCCTTTCTGCCCCTGGCCGATCTCGAACTCGACTCGTGCCCCCTCGTCCAGGGTCTTGAAGCCCGAACCCTGGATCTCGGAGTAATGGACGAAAACGTCTGCTCCCCCACCATCCTGCTCGATGAAGCCGAAGCCCTTTTCCGCGTTGAACCACTTGACAGTGCCCTGCGCCATACCACTTGCTCCTTGCATTCCCCCACGTCACCCCGACGTGAGGCCTAGATGGACCTCGATCATCGCATTGATCCGGACATTCGTCGCGCCTTGTTTCCCAACTCGTTACCGCAACCGGCAAAACGCGGATGAAATCCTGTTGCGGCACGGTGGCACGATGTAAGCCGTGACTATCGAGGAGCAAGGCCAACTTCACCATCACATCAGCCGTCGGCTCGAGCAGTCGTCGAAGCTCCAGAACGTGCTCTACGAGATCCGCGGGCCGGTGCACGCCCACGCCGCGCGGCTCGAGGCCGAGGGGCATCGCATCCTCAAGCTCAACATCGGCAACCCCGCACCGTTCGGGTTCGAGGCGCCCGACACGATCGTGCAGGACATGATCGCGGCGCTGCCCCACGCGCAGGGCTACTCGGAGTCCAAGGGCATCGCCTCCGCCCGTCGCGCGATCGTCACGCGCTACGAGCTCGTGCCGCGCTTCCCGAAGTTCGACATCAACGATGTCTACCTGGGCAACGGAGTCTCCGAGCTCATCACCATCACCATGCAGGCCCTGCTCGACGACGGCGACGAGGTGCTCATCCCGGCACCCGACTATCCGTTGTGGACGGCGATGACCTCGCTCGCCGGTGGCACCCCCGTGCACTATCTGTGCGACGAGACCAACGACTGGAACCCGGACCTCGACGACATCGAGTCCCGGATCACCGACCGCACCAAGGCGATCGTGGTGATCAACCCGAACAACCCGACGGGCGCCGTGTACTCGCACGAGGTGCTCGAGGGGATCGTGCGCCTCGCCCGCAAGCACCAGTTGCTGCTGCTCGCCGACGAGATCTACGACAAGATCCTGTACGACGATTCGAAGCACGTCTCCCTCGCGTCGCTGGCCCCCGACCTGCTCTGCCTGACCTACAACGGCCTGTCGAAGGCGTACCGGGTCGCCGGCTACCGGTCGGGCTGGATGGTCATCACCGGCCCGAAGGATCACGCAGAGGGCTTCCTCGAGGGCGTCGACCTGCTCGCCTCGACCCGCTTGTGCCCCAATGTGCCGGCCCAGCACGCCATCCAGGTGGCGCTCGGCGGCTATCAGAGCATCGAGGACCTGGTACGGCCCGGTGGGCGCCTGCTCGAGCAGCGCGACGTCGCGTGGGAGCGCCTCAACGCCATCCCGGGCGTGAGCTGCGTGAAGCCGCGCGGTGCGCTCTACGCCTTCCCGCGTCTGGATCCGGAGGTCTACGACATCCACGACGACGAGAAGCTCGTGCAGGATCTGCTGCTGCAGGAGCGCATCCTCGTCACGCAGGGCACGGGCTTCAACTGGCCGAACCACGACCATCTGCGCATCGTCACGCTGCCGTGGGCACGCGACCTGGCGGTGGCGATCGAGCGGATCGGTAACTTCCTGTCCTCCTACAAACAGTAGGAACAGGGCTTCCGACCCCGGGCTGGCAATCGTTGCCGAACAGTTATGTTGTGCCTTTCGGGACCAAAGTCCCTGTTTGGAGGCACGGTCGACCTACCCGAACGGACAGTTTGTCGGCTTCGTGACCATCGACACATGCCAACCCCTCCCCAACCCGGGTCGGAACCAGTAATTTGGCTATGGCACTAAGCACTACGCACTGTGCCGGGCTCCCTGATCGATCGCCATCCCCCCTGTGCGAGATCAGGTGACGGTGGCGGGGACACCCCCCCTGCTCCCCGCCACCACCAGCCCCAACCATCTCGCCTCTTGGCTAGCCTGTCCGGGTGAATCACGGACACGGCCATTTCGGCCACGGACACGGCCACGGGCAGGACGAAAGTCCCATCCCACTCGGACCCATCGCCGCGAAGATCGTGGTCGGCCTGCTGGCTGCGATCGGTCTCCTGGTGCTCTTCGGCACCGCCCTGTTATGGCCGAGCAGCCGTGCCGTGGACATCCCCGCCCCCTTTCAGACGAGTAGCGGCGGCGCGGTCGTCACCGAAGCCGGAACGGTCGTCGAGCAGAACACCGGCCCGTGCGGCAGCGCGTCCTTCGGGCGCGTCTTCACCGGTGAGCCGTCCCCTCCCTCGAGCAACGCCTTCGACTGCGAACGCAGCATCGTCGCCATCGAATCCGGTCCCGACGACGGTGCCCGGACCCTCCTCGAGGTGATCCCCGGCCCGGGTCAGCCCGAACTACAGGCCGGCGACGAGATCCGTCTCGTCCGCCAGACCGATCCGGCGGGCGCCACCCAGTACTCCTTCTACGACTACGCCCGCGGCTTCCCGCTCGCGCTGGTGGTCGCGGTGTTCGCTGTCGTGGTGGTCGCGATCGCCCGCTGGCGCGGTCTGCGGGCCCTGATCGGCCTGGTGGTCGCGTTCGGTGTGCTGGTGGTGTTCATGCTCCCGGCGCTCCTGGACGGCAAACCCGCCGTGCCGGTCGCACTGATCGGCGGTGCACTGATCCTCTACGCGGTGCTGTATCTGGCGCACGGTGTGAATCTGAGGACCAGTTCGGCGCTGCTCGGCACGCTCGCCTCGATGGTCGTCGCGGCCCTGCTGTCCTACGTCGCGATCCGCATGACACATCTGACCGGTCTGTCGGAGGAACAGAACACCGACGTGCAGCTGTACATCGGGCACGTGTCGATCTCGGGCCTACTGCTGGCGGGATTCATCATCGGCTCGCTCGGTGTGCTCAACGACGTCACCATCACGCAGGCGTCGTCGGCCTTCGAACTCGCCGGGCTCGATCCCGAGTCGTCGCGTCGTGAGATCTTCTCGGCGGCGATGCGCGTGGGCCGCGACCACATCGCCAGCACCGTCTACACGCTCGTCCTCGCCTACGCGGGCGGCGCGCTGCCTCTCCTGCTGCTGTTCTCGGTGGCCGGGCGGTCGATCACCGATGTGATCACGAGCGACGCCGTGGCGATCGAGCTGGTCCGCGCATGCGTCGGCGGCATCGCGCTCACGTTGTCGGTGCCGCTCACCACGGCGATCGCCGCCGTGCTCGCGCGTACCGACGCCCCCGGACAGCAGACGGGTGGCCGGCACGCGCGACGCGCGTGAGCGGGTGACTCAGGGAAGCCGGATCTGCGGCAGCGGCGGCAGCTCGATCGTCGGCAGCGGCGGCAGCGTCGGGACCGGCACTCCCAGCCCCGGGATGGTCGGAGGCGGAGCGGGCGGAGGTTCGGGGGCCGGCGGAACCGGGCGCGGTGAATGGGTGGTCGGAGCCGGCTCCTGCTCGACCGTGGTGGTCGTGGTGACCTGCGTGGGCGCTACCGCCGGCGCGGGGTTCTGCCGCGGCGGGTTGGTGGTCGTCGGGATGTACGACTGGGTGGGGCTCGTCTCGTCGGTCGACGAACTCGTGAAGCCGGTGCTCAGCGCCACGCCGATGACCGCGACGACCGCGAGAGCCGTGCCCGCGATCCCGGCGCCGGAGATCTGCCTGCCGCTGACCGACGGACCGCGACCGGCCAGCGACGACCACCACGGCTTCTTCGCGTCGGCGGACTCCGCACCGGTGGCGGCAGCCGTGGGCGCAGCGGCCGCGGTGGCGACGACCGGGATCTGCTCGGTGTCGGCGCTCGTCGACGGGGGCTGACCCGGCACGATGCGCGTGAGGGTGCTCACCGGTTGCGAGGTGGCCGGTTGCGCGGCGGCCAGGGCCCCGCCCTTGGCGAGGACGAGTTCGGGCTCGTGCGGCACCACCAGGGGCAGGCCGAGCCAGGAGCGCAGCACCTCCTGCACGAGCGGGATGTGCGCGCCGCCGCCGAGCAGGACCACGGCCTCGGGGTTGCGACCGGCACGGGAGATCACCTGGTGCACGAATTGCGCCGACGACTCGACGCACTGCGCGATGAGCGGATCGAAGGTCTCGCGCGACATGAGCACGACCCCTGCCGCGCCCGGCACGGCCACGGTCTCGCTCTGCGAGAGCTTCTCCTTGGCCTCGCGGCACTGGGCCGACAATTCGTCGTCGGTGGCGGGGTCGTCGGGGCGCCACACACCGTTGGTGTCGAGCTGGTGGTCGCGGATCACGTTGTCGAAGATGCGGCCGCCGATGCTGTCGGTGCGTTCGGCGAGCACCTCGCGGGAGACGAGGTCGACGACGGTGACGGTGAGCCCGGCGTCGCCGAGGTCGTAGAAGACGGCGGTGTTGCTGCCGAGCTCGCCGGTGGCCTGCAGATAGGTGACGGCGGCTTCGGGTTCGGAGACGAGCAGGTAACGGTCGATGTGCTCGACGGCCATTGCCGCGCGCAGACGCTCGCCCTGGGCCTGGTCGCGATAGACCAGTCCCACCCGCTCGATCGGATCGCCCGCCACACCGGTCTGGAAGAGCACCCCGAGGGTGCCTGCCGCCAGCCGCGCCGGATCGTCCTTACCGGTTTCGACCACTTGGAACTGGAACCCCGCCGTCGGGGTCGTTCGATCCACCGGCCGCACCACCCGAACGGCGCTCTCCCCCACGGTCACACCGAGAATAGAACTCATCAGCCGCCTTCGACGTTGGATGCGCCAGCCGCGTCAGCTTCCCCCGGCGCCCGAAATCACCGACGATGGTACAGAACGTTACCGGCGGGTCACGAGGGCCGTTCGTATGACGTACGCCGGGACCGAGCACCCCGGAGATGGCTCCTGAGCGCCTGGATAGCGTCTCCCATAGGATCGCCGAATGCGGATTCTCTATGTGTGTACCGGAAACATCTGCCGATCACCCACCGCAGAGAGGTTGACCACCGCATACGCGGCCGAGGCCGGTCGCGAGGACCTTTCGGCGCACAGCGCCGGCACCCGGGCGATGGTCGGTTACGGCATGGAACCCACCGCGGCACTCGTGTTGCAGCAGCTCGGAGGCGATCCGGACGGATTCGCTGCGCGTCGGATCACCCCGCCGATCGCGGAGGACTCCGACATGATCATCACGATGAGCGAGCGGCACCGCGCCAAGGTCATCCAGCTCGCACCGCGCAGGATGCGGGTGACGTTCACGCTGCGCGAGGCCGCCCGGCTGCAGAACGCCACCGGTGCGCGGACCATCGCAGAACTGACGACGGCCCGGGCGCAGATGTCTGCACCCGGGCCGGAGGACATCGTCGACCCGATCGGCCGTGACGAGGAGACGTTCGTCACGGTCGGATCCGAGATCGCCGATCTGTTGCTACCTCTCCTCGCCGCTCTCCGAGCCTGAGTCGTTCACCGGGCGTCGCGGTGCGTGCACCACGGGTCGCGACAGCGGCTCGGCGGCGGAGTACGCCTGCGGCGCCTGGTAGGGCTCGCTGCCGTATCGCTCCGATGCCGGCTGCGGCGCCGGCGGGAACTGCTCCGCAGCGCGGTAGTGGTAGGCGTCGTTGCTCGGCGCCGGGTGGGCCTGCGTGGCCGGCGGCTCGACATGATGCTGACCGTTCTGCGGCCGGGCCGGTCCCTCGACGGGTGCCGACGCGGTCGTCTGAGCCTGCGCAGCCGGCTGGGCGGCCGGTGCGGTCGGTGCCGGCGCTCCGACACGCTGCGTCGCCGGCGTGCTCGTCTGGGCGGCTGCCGGAGCAGCACCGTCCTTGTCGGAGCTGTAGTAGTAGCGGTATTCGTAGGCCGTGCCGCGTCCCTTGGTCGGGGTCAGCGCCAGGATCGTGCCCAGCACGGGCGCGTTGACCGCCCGCAGGTTGCCGACGGCCCGCGCGAACTGCTCGCGGGTGGTCTTGCCGTAACGCGCGATGAGCAGCGCACCGTCGGCGATGTTCGTGAGGATCGCCGCGTCGGTGACGGGCAGCAGCGGCGGCGCGTCGATGATGACGTAGTCGAAGCGCGACCGCAGGTCCTCGACGACCTCCCGCGCATGCGCGGAACCGAGCAGCTCGGACGGGTTGGGCGGCAGACCGCCGGCCGCGAGCACCCACATGCCGTCGAAGCGCGTCGGCTGGAGCACGTCCTCGAGTGCAGCCGTGTGTGCGAGCACGTTCGACAGGCCGGCGTCGCCGAGCGTGCCGAGGTACTTGGTCACACGCGGGCGGCGCAGGTCGGCTTCGACGAGCACCACGGAGTGGCCGGCCTCGGCGAGCACCAGGGCCAGGTTGACGGCCGTGGTGGTCTTGCCCTCGCCGGGCAGGGAACTGGTGATAACGATCGCGCGCGGCGGGTTGTCGACCTCGAGGAACTGCAGGTTGGTCCGCATCTCGCGGTAGGCCTCGGCGTCGCCGCTGTTGGCTTCCGCGAACACGATCGCCGGCTCCTCCTGCCGGGCCTTGTCGAGCGGGATCACACCCACCACACCGGTGCCGGCGAGCTCCTCGACGGCGTTGCGGTCCTTGATGGTGTTGTCGAGGCGATCGCGCAGCACGGCGAGGGCGATGCCGAGCAGCAGACCGACGGCCAGACCCAGCGCGACGTTCCGTGTGGTCTTCGGCGTCACCGGCGCCGACGGCGTAGCCGCGTACTGCTCGACCACCACGCGGGCGGTCGGCGGGCCGCCGTCCTCGGGGGTCTCCAGCTCGCGTGCCATGACGACGAACTCGTCCGACAGTGCGTTGGCGAGGTCGCGGGCACGCTCGGGCGACTCGTCGGTGACGGCGGTGTCGATGAGCACCGTGTCGGGGGTCGACGAGGCGGTCACCTTGCCGGCGAGATCGACGGCCGACAGATCGTCCAGTCCGAGCTTGTCGAGGGTGCGCTGCGCGAGGGTGGTGCCCTCGAGCAGTTCGGTGTAGGAGGTGACTCGCTGCTGCGAGAACAGGTTGCCCTGGTAGATCTCCTGCACCGATGCGCCCGACGAGGTCGACACGAACAGGCGTGTCTTGGCTTCGTACTGCGGCGTGGTCAGCAGGGAGGCGCCGAGGGCGGCGAGAACCGCCACCACCGTCGTGACGGCGACGATCTTCCACCTCGCCTGCAGAATTCGCAGGTAATCATGTACTTCCATCAGGGCGTCTCCCTCGTTGCGGTAACACTGCGTGCGCACCCGGCGGGCGCGGTGTGGGGGTCGTCGTGGCGCTCGAGCACGCTGTCGAGCACCGGGCCGATCGCACGCACCGCGTCCGGATCGGCCAGTTCCGAGTGCGTGAACGGCACCGGATGTTCGACGACGAGACCGCGCACATATCGCTGCCAGGTGGCGGCGATATCTGGGTGCCGGTCGAGATCGGGTTCGGCGACCACCAGGTCGATGTCGCCGTCGTATTCGCTGAGGGTGTGTCGGCGCACCGCGTCTTCGACGGCCTGCGCGGCGGCGTCGGTGCGGCGCCGGATCTCGGCGACGAGTTCTTCGGGCAGCCCGGCGATGTCGGGTACGTTCTCTGCCGTCGGGTGGGGCTCGGCAGGCACAGTCTCGGGCGTGAGCGTGTCGAGCAGCACTACCGCACCGACCTGCTCTCCGTGCTCGCGGAGCTGCACGGCCATCTCGTGTGCGATGGTGCCGCCCACCGACCAGCCCAGCAGGTGGTAGGGACCATCGGCCCTCACCTTACGGATTTCGGCCACATACCGCGCGGCGAGTTCGCCGATGCTGTCCGGAATGTCGTCGAAGCCCGTTGCCTGGAGACCGTAGAGGGTACGGCCGTCGAGATGCTGCGCGAAACCGGCGTACATCCATGCGAGTCCGCTGATGGGGTGCACGCAGAACAACGGCGGCTTCTCGTCACCGCGACCGGCGATCTCGACGAGGCTGCCGAGCGGGTCGCGTTCGTCATTACTGCGGCCGTGGTCGATGCGACCGGCGAGCGACGCGAGATCCGGGCTGGTGAACAGCCACTCGACGGGAACGTCGGCGCCGAGCTCGTCGCGCAGTTCACCGGCGACGGTGACGGCCGCGATGGAACTGCCACCGAGGTCGAAAAAGCTTCGGTCAGCGGAGATCTCGTCGATCGGCCGGTCGAGGTGGCGGGCGAACACCGCGGCGACGGTCTGCGCGATGTGTCCCTGCGGCGCCACATATGGTTCGTCGACGGCGGTGTCGTGGGCGGGCAGCGCCGCGCGGTCGACCTTGCCGGATGCCATCAGCGGCAGTGCGTCGACGACGGTGATGCTCACCGGCCGCAGGTGACGCGGCAGGTCGGCGACGAGCGCGCGACCCAACGCTGCCGTGTCGGGTGCGGTGCCGGTCTCGGGCTGAATATAGGAGACGAGCACGGTGTCGCCGTCACGTCCGGGATGCGGAACGGTCACGGCCGCCGCGACTCCCGGACGGTTCAGCAGCGCGGCGTCGACCTCGGCGGGTTCGATGCGGATGCCGTGGATCTTCACCTGGTCGTCGATGCGGGCCACGTGATCCAGTACCCCGTTCGGCAGGATCCGAACCAGGTCGCCCGTGCGGTACAGCCGCGACCCGCCGTGGCCGAACGGATTCGCGACGAATCGTGTTGCGGTGAGACCGGATTCGTAGCGGTAACCGCGGGCGGTGCTGTCACCGGTCACGTAGAGCTCGCCGACGGTACCGCGCGGCACGGGGTGCAGACGCGAGTCGAGCACGTAGGCGGTTGCTCCCGCGACAGGCGCACCGATGCTCGGCTTCTCGTCGCCGGTGAGCGGCGCGGAATACGAGACGGCGACGGTGAATTCGGTGGGTCCGTAGCCGTTGACGATCCGGTGCCGCGACCAGCGGCCCACCAGTGCACCGGGCAGGGTCTCACCCGCGGCGACGATCGTCGTCGGCTCGAATGCCTCGGGGTCGAGGGTGCCGAGCACGGTGGGCGTGAGGTTGAGGTGCGTGACGCGCTCGTCGACGATCAGCTCCTGCAGGGGTTCCCCGGCGAAGGTGTGGTCGGGGGCGATCACGAGGGCGCCGCCGTGCGCGTGGGCGGAGAGCAGTTCGAAGACCGCGGCGTCGAAGGTGTGCGAGGCGACCTGCAGCACGCGCGATTCCGGGCCGAGGTCGAGCAGGGCGGTCTGCACGTCGAGCAGCGCCGCGAGCCCACGGTGGGTGACGTCGACGCCCTTCGGTGTGCCCGTGGTGCCGGACGTGTAGATCGTGTAGGCGAGGTCGTCGGATGTGACTGCGGGACGCGGGGGTTCGACGGCGTCGAAGTCGATGCTGCGGTCGGCGGTGAGGTCGAGCCACGTCACGTGGCCGAGTTCGCGGTAGCCGACGGTCAGGCCGATGCGGGCACCGGAGTCGGTGAGGATCGCGGCGCTGCGCGCGTCGGGCTGGGTGAGGTCGACGGACACCCATGCCGCACCGAGTTTCGTGATCGCCCATACGGCGAGCGGCCAGTACTCGCTGCGCGGCACGGCGATCGCGACGAGGTCGCCGCGTCGCACGCCGTGGGAGGCGAGCACGGAGGCGATCTCGTCGGCGCGGGCGTCGAGTCCGCCGTACGTCCAGGCGACGGTGCCGGAGCGCACCGCGATGCGTCCGCGATGCTGCTCGACGGCGGTCGCGAAGATCTCGGGCAGGGTGCGCTGTGCGACGGCGGGAGCCGACAGCGGTGCGGGCACCGGCACGGCGAGATCGCCGACGGCACGGTCGGGTTCGGCGAGGGCGGCGGCGAGCATCGCGACGAGGTCGGTGAGCATCGCGTCGCCGGTGGTGTCGTCGAACAGATCCGTCGCATAGACCAGGCGCAGGTCGAGTCCGGCCTCGCGCTCGACGAGTTCGACGACCACGTCGAACTGCGCGGCCGGTTCCCCGGCGTCGGTCTCGGCGATCTGCACATCCGGCAGTTGCGGCAGCACCTCGCCGGCCTCGACGCGGTGCGTGAGCAGCACCTGGAAGAGCGGGCTGTACGACGGGTCGCGGCGCGGCGCGAGACGGGCGACGACCTCGTCGAACGGCACGTCGGCGTGCGCGAGCGCACCGAGATCGGTGGCCCGCACGTCGCGCAGCAGGTCGGTGAACGGACGCGACGGGTCGACGGCGGTGCGCAGCACGACGGTGCCGACGAACATGCCGACGAGCCGGTCGAGGCGGGCATCCGTGCGACCCGCGATCGCCGTGCCCACGGCGATGTCGGTGCGTCCGCTGCGACGCGCGAGCATCGCGGCGAGCACCGCGTGGACGAGCATGAACACGGTGACGTCGTGGCTGCGCGCGACGTCCCGGAGGCGTCGGTGGGTCTCGGTGTCGAGGGTCGAGACGATCTGCGCGCCACGGTGGGTCGGGTGCGCGGGACGCGGCCGGTCGGCGGGCAGCGGAAGCGGGCTGTCGGGCAGGCCGGCGAGTGTGGTTGTCCAATAGTCGAGTTGGCGCGCGGCGAGCGAACTCGGGTCGGTGGCGTCGCCGAGCAGTTCGTGCTGCCAGCGCGCGTAGTCGCCGTAGGTGACGGGCAGCGACTCGAAGACCGGCGCTTCTGCCCCGCGACGCGCGGCGTAGCCGACGGCGAGATCGGTGAGCAGCGGACCGACGGACGCGCCGTCGAACGCGATGTGGTGCACGGCGGCAGCGAGCACCCAGCGGCCGGGTTCGACGTCGAACAACCGGATCCGCATCGGGGCCTGCGTCGTGATGTCGAAGGGCGTGGTGATCGTGGCGGTCACGGCCGCGGCGACGTCCACCGGCGCGGAGTGTTCGAGCACCGGCGGGTCGACGGGTACCTGCACGTCGTCGGTGAAGGCGGTGCGCAGCACGCGGTGGCGGTCGACGACATCACCCACCGCGGCGGTGAGGGCGTCGACGTCGAGGTCGCCGCTCAGCGTCAGCACGACCGGCACGACATAGCCGGCGGTGCCGGTCTCGGCCCGCGCGACGATGCCGAGGCGGCGCTGCGCGGGTGCGATCGGTGCCGGGGTGTCATCGTCGTAGTGCCGCAGCGCGACACGCTGGTCGTCGCCGGATTCGATGCGGGCAGCGAGCGCGGCGAGGGTGGCGGCGGCGAGCACTTCGCGCACCGGCACGTCGGTGCCGAACGCCTCGCTGAGTCGCGCGGCGAACACGACGGCCGACAGCGAATCGCCGCCGGCGGTGAAGAACCCCCGGTGCGCGGCCGGGCGAGCACCGAGCACGTCCTCGGCGACGGTCACGACGAGATCCTCGGCATCGGTGAGCGGCCGGTCGAGGGCGGCGTCGTCGTCGAGTGCGGCGGCGTCGTGCAGTTCGAGGGCGGCGACGTCGAGCTTGCCGTTGGACGTGAGGGGCAGCTGGTCGAGCGCGTGCACGCGGGTCGGCATGCGGTGCGGCGGCACGACGAGCGCGAGTCGCGCGGTGATGTCGTCGGCCGACAGGTCCGGTCCGGCCGCGAACGCGACGAGCGTGCCGCTCACCGCGACCACCGCTGCCTGCCGGATACCGGGCTGGGCGAGCAGCGTGGCTTCGAGTTCGCCGGGTTCGATGCGCACGCCGCGCACCTTGAGCTGGCGGTCGGTGCGGCCGAGATAGCCGAGGGTGTCGTCGACGCGGCGGTGGACGCGGTCGCCGGTCCGGTACATGCGGGCACCACCGGGGGCGGCGACGAAGCGTTCGGCGGTGCGGGCGGGGTCGTCGAGATATCCGGCGGCGAGGCCTTCACCGGCGAGGTACAGCTCGCCGACGGCTCCGGCGGGCACGGGACGCAGGCGCGCGTCGAGCACGTGGGCGACGGTGCCGGGCACGGGCTTGCCGATGCTCGGGCGGGTGCCGGGTTCGATGTCGACGAGGGTCGCGACGATCGTGGCCTCGGTCGGTCCGTAGGCGTCGAGCATCACGCGGCCGTCGGCCCAGCGCGCCGCGAGCGACGGCGACAGCGATTCGCCTCCGGAGGCGACGACCTTCAGGTCGGGCAGTCCCTCGGGGTCGAGGGTGCCGAGCACCGTGGGGGTCGACAGGTAGTGGGTGATGCGCTGTTCGGTGAGGTAGCGGTGCAGGTCCTGACCGGCGTAGACGTCCGGGGGTGCGACGACGAGCGTCGCGCCGGTGGTGTGGGCGAGCAGCAGTTCGAGCAGCGCGGCGTCGAACTCGGGTGAATAGCCGTGCAGCACGCGGTCTCCGGGCTCGACCCGGTAGCGCTCGGCCGCTTCGGCGGCGAGCGGGGCGAGTCCGCGGTGCGTCACCGCGACCCGCTTCGGGGTGCCGGTGGAGCCGGAGGTGGACACGACGTAGGCGGTTCCGGGCAGGCACGTCTCCCCTGCCTGCCGCGAATGTGTGAAGGCCGCACCGGTCTTGGTGATGGCCCACAGGGTGCGGATGTAGTCGACGCTGCGCGGTGCGTCGATGCGCACGATCTTCCCGTCCCGCGCGCCGTCGGCCCGCAGTTCGTCGGCGAGGGCGTCGGACTGTGCGTCGAGTTCGCGGTAGGTGAGCGATTCGCCGTCGCCGCGCAGGGCTTCCCGGTCGGGATGGGCGGCGGCGGTGGCGCGCAGCATCTCGGCGAGGGTGCGTGCCGGGGCCGGTTCGCCGCTGTCGAGGGCGGCGGCCGGGGCATCGACGACCACTTCACCGATGGCCCTGTCGGGTGCGCTCGCCAGGCTGCCGAGCAGCGCGACGAACCGGGTGACGAGCAGTTCGGCGGTGCGGCCGGCGAAGCGGGAGGCGTCGAACACGAGCGTGCCGGTGTAACCGTCGGGACGTGGGGCCAGCGTGAACTGCAGATCGAACTTCGTTGTGTCGTCGAGGACTTCGCGGGCCTCGACGGTGAGCTCTCCCAGGCTGATCGGGTCGAAGCCGAAGTCCTGCAACGCCAACGCGACCTGCGGTGCGCCGCTCTGCCGCTCCGACAGCAACTGCTCGTAGGGCACGGCGACGTGGTCGAAGGCGGCGACATCGAAATCGCGGACCTGGCCGAGCAGCCCAGCGAACGACATGTCCGGAGCCACGCGGGCGCGCAGCACGAGGGTGTCGAGGAACGGTCCGACGAGCTCTTCGAGCTGCGCCCAGCGACGTCCGCCCACAACAGCGGCGACGGCGATGTCGTCGCTGCCGCCGAGTCGCGCGAGCAGCACCGACAGCGCGGCGTGCAGCACCATGAACTCGGTGGCGCCGTGTGCGCGGGCGAGGTCGGCGAGCGCGTCGCGTACCTCGGCGGGCACGGTGAAGCCGACGCTGCGCGCACCGGTGTCGATTCCGGTGGCGTCGGCGGGCAGTTCGGTGACGGTCAGTCCGTCGAGGGCGCGTCGCCAGTGCTCCAGATCGTGCTCGGGGATGCCACGTTCGGCTTCCCACAGGGCGTAATCGGCGTACTGCAGCGGCAGCGGTTCCCACTGCGGTGTCGCACCGTTCACGCGGGCGAGATACGCGATGGTGAGGTCGCGCAGCAACGGCCGCAGCGACGTGCCGTCGGCGATCGAATGGTCGACGTCGAGGTGCAGCACGTGCTGGTCGGGGCCGGTGCGTTCGAGTCGCACGCGCCACCGGTCGCTGCGCGGCGCCTCGTGGACCTGCTGGTACACGCCGTCGCCGTCGACGATGTAGTCGGTGCGCAGGATCTCGTGGCGCAGCGCGACGTCGCCGAGCGCGGCCTGCAGGGCACCGAGGTCGAGCGGTCCGCTCAGGTTGACCACGCTGCGCAGCCGGTAGGCATCGGGGGCAAGCGAACTCAATCCCCACAGACGACGCTGGGCGCGGCTGAGCGGAATCCGTTCCGGTCGCGGCGACACCGCGACGGGTCCGGCGTCGGTGTCGAAACCACCGGCGTCGAGGGCGGCGGCGAGCGCGTCGACGGTGGGGTTCGCGAAGACTGTACGCAGCGGCACGTCGGTGCCGGTCTCGTCGCGCAGGCGGCCGACGAGGACGGTGGCGAGCAGCGAGTTGCCGCCGACGGCGAAGAAGTCGTCGGTGCGTCCCACGGCGGTGCCGTCGCCGAGGACGTCGCCGATGATGCGGGCGACGAGGGCTTCGGTCTCCGTGCGGGGTTCGCTGCCTTCCCCGGCGGCAGGTTCGGGCAGTGCGGCGGCGTCGACCTTGCCGTGGGAGGTGAGCGGGATCGCGGCGAGCGGCACGATCGCGGTGGGCACGAGGTGCGCGGGCAGGAGGGTGCGCAGCTGGGCTCGCAGGTCTGCGTCGTCCAGGTTATCGCCGTCGAGGTTCTCACCGGTGACGTAGGAGATGAGGCGGCCGCTGCGCACGAGGGTCACGGCTCGGTCGACACCGTCGAGAGCGGTGAGCGCGGTGTCGATCTCGCCGGGTTCGATGCGCACGCCGCGCAGCTTGATCTGGTTGTCGCTGCGGCCGACGAATTCGAGGGCACCGGCGCGGGTCCAGCGCACGAGGTCGCCGGTGCGGTAGCGGCGGCCGTCGGGTCCGGCGACGAACCGCGCCGCGGTGCGCGCGGCGGCGTCGCGGTAGCCGGACGCGAGTCGCGGTCCCGAGACGTAGAGTTCCCCGACCACGCCGGCGGGCACGGGACGCAGTCGCTCGTCGAGGACCTCGACGGTGACGCCGCGGACCGGGGTGCCGATGACGATGTCGTCGCCGGGTCGCAGGGGCTGCGAGTTGGTGACGAACATCGTGGCCTCGGCCGGGCCGTAGCTGTTGACGAGGGTGCGCCCGTCTCCCCAGCGGTCGACGATCTCGCGAGTGAGCCGGTCACCGCCGAGCACGAGCGTGCGCAGGGCCGGCAGGTCGCGCACCGGCACGGTCGCGAGCGTCGACGGCGTCATCACCGCGTGGGTGATCGCGGCACTGTCGAGCAGGTCGCCGAGGGCAGCGCCGCCGTAGCTGTCGGCGTCGGCCACCACGAGCGTCGCGCCGGAGATGCCGGCGGTGAGCATCTCGAGCATCGCGGCGTCGAACGACGGTGCCGCGACGTGCAGGACGCGATCGCCCGGGAAGGCGGCGAGATATTCGCCGATGTCCTCGGCGAACGCGCTCGCGGCGCGCTGGGTGACGGTGACGGCCTTGGGGTGTCCGGTGGTGCCGGAGGTGAAGACGAAGTAGGCGGGTGCGTCGGGTGCGGGGTCGACGACGTCGGCGAGCGGTTCCTCGTCGTCGGAGGTCACCTCGAGCCACCGCACGGTCGCCGGAAGTGTCGGCGCTTCACCGACTCCCACGTGCACGTCGGCGAGCATCTCGCCCAGACGCGTGGTGGGGGCGGTGGGGTCGACGAGCATCGGTGCGGCGCCGGCGCCGATGATGCCCCACACGGCGAGCACCGATTCGAGCGAACGCGGGTAGGCGCACGCCACCGGATCGCCCGGACGCACCCCGGCGAGCTGGAGGCGCGCGGCGAGAGCGTCGGAGTAGTAGAGCAGTTCGGGATACGACAGTTCGCGGTCGCCGTCGACGATCGCGAGTTCCTCGCCACCGGCGGCCGCGCCCTGCGCGAGCCACTGCCGCAGCGACCGCGATGCACCCGGCACAGCACCGACGGTGGGCAGGCCGGCGTCGCCGTGCAGGTCGATCTCCCCGACCCGCACGCCCGGATCGGCGACGGCGGCGCTCAGGATCGTGCGCAGGCGGTCGGCGTAGGCGGCGACGGTGTCGGCGTCGTACAGGTCTGTGCTGTAGAAGAATTCGAGGTCGATGCCGTCCTGCTGCTCGGTGACGGTGACCTGCACGTCGACGTTGACCGTTTCGGTGTCGACAGGCGCGGCGGTGACGTTCAGGCCGGGCAGCGCGAAGGTGGAGGCAACGGGTCGTGCCTGCGACAGCGCGATCTGGAACAGCGGGTGCCGTGCTTCGCTGCGGGCGGGCTGCAGCTTCTCGACGAGCGTCTCGAACGGTGCGTCCGGGTTGCCGTAGGCGGCGAGGTCGCGGCGGTGCACCTGCGTGAGCAGCTCGGTGAAGGTGGCGTCGGGGTCGACGTCGGTGCGCAGCACGAGGGTGCCGGCGAACATGCCGACGACGTCGTCGAGCTGCGGGTCGCCGCGACCGGAGACGGCGGTGCCGATGGGGATGTCGCGACCGGCACCGTGCCGCGCGAGCAACGCCGCGAGTGCGGCGTGCAGCACCATGAACACCGTCGCGCGACCCTCACGGGCCAGCGTGTGCAGTCCGCGGACGAGGTCGACGTCGAGCGAGACGGTGTGGGCGGCACCGTGTCCGGTGGGTTGCGCGGGGCGCGGCCGGTCGCCGGGCAGGGTCACCTCGTCGGGCAGGTCGGCGAGTTCGCCCAGCCAGTACGGGATCTGTTCGTCGGCGACGCTGCGCTGCCACCGCGCGTAGTCGGTGTACTGGACGGGCAGCGCCGGCAGCTCGGGGCTCGCGCCGGTGAGGCGGGCGTCGTAGGCGACGGCGATGTCGCGCAGCAGCGGCGTCAGCGACCAGCCGTCGGCTGCGATGTGGTGCAGGACGACGAGCAGCACGTGCCGATCCGGTGCCGTCCGGTACAGCCGCATGCGGGCCGGGGGTTCGACGGTGAGGTCGAAGCCGGTGGTGGCGTAGTCGCGGACGAACTCGTCGAGGGCGTCCTCCGGCACGGCCACCGGGTCGAGGTCGGGGCGCGCGACGGGCAGCACGGTGTACTCGTCGGCGGCCGGGTAGACGGTGCGCAGTGTGCGGTGCCGTTCGAGCACGTCGGTCACGGCGGCGGCGAGCGCGTCGAGGTCGAGGTTCCCGTCGAGCCGCACCGCGAAGGGCAGGTTGTAGCTCGGGGAGGCCGGGTCGAAGCGGTTGATGAACCACAGGCGTTGCTGCGCCGCCGACAGCGGAGCGGGTGCGTCGGGGTCGGCGACGAGACGCGCACGGCGAGAGGGCTTATCGCTTCCACTGGTTATGTGTGAAGTTAGGGCTGTAATGGTCCGGTTCTCGAAGATGTCTCTCACGGTGACATCGGTGTCCAGTACGTCCGACAGGCGACCGGCCAGGCGCGTGGCGAGCAGCGAGTTGCCGCCGAGGTGGAAGAAGTCGTCGTCGGCGCCGAGGGTGCCGGCAGTGATGCCGAGCAGTTCGGCACACACGTCCGCGACGAGTTCCTCGACCGGTCCGTGCGGTGCCGCACCCCCACCGGCCGTGACGTCGGGGGTGGGCAGCGCGGCGCGGTCGAGTTTGCCGTTGGCGGTGAGCGGCAGTGCGTCGAGAACCACAGCGGCCGACGGGACGAGGTAGTCGGGCAGGCTGCGTCGCAGGTCGCGCAGGGCGTCGATGGCGTCGCCTCCGACGAGATAGGCGACGAGGCGGTCGTCGCGCAGCAGCACGACGGCCTGGCGCACGCCTTCGCTGCGCAACAGGGCGGCTTCGATCTCGCCGGGTTCGATGCGGTAGCCGCGCAGTTCGATCTGCTGGTCGGCGCGACCGAGATAGTGCAGGGCACCGCTGGTGTCGCGGCGGCCGAGGTCGCCGGTGCGGTAGCGGCGGGTGCCACCGGGAGCAGCGACGAAGCGGGTCGCGGTCTGGCCGGGGCGTCCGCGGTAGCCGCGCGCGAGTTGGTCTCCGCGCACGTACAGTTCGCCGATCGCGCCGGGCAGTGCGGGTCGCAGCGACGAGTCGAGCACATCCACGGCGAGACCGGTCAGCGGCGCACCGATGCCGGTCGCGGTGGCGTCACCGAAGGTGACGTGCACGGTGGTTTCGGTGATGCCGAACATGTTGATCGTCCGCACATGCGGATGGCTTGCGGCCCACGGGCGCACGCGCTCCGGGTCGAGGGCTTCGCCGCCGAAGATCACCAGCCGCAGGTCTTCGAGCGGCGCGTGATCGGTGGCGGCGAGCTGGTAGAAGGCCGTGGGGGTCTGGTTGAGCACCGTCACCCGGTTGCTGGTGAGCACGTCCACGAAGGCGGCCGGGTCGCGCACGGTGAGGTGGTCGATCACCACCACAGAAGCGCCGGTGGCGAGCGGTGCCCACATCTCCCACACGGAGAAGTCGAAGGCCGGCGAGTGGAACATCGTCCACACGTCGTCGGCCCGCAGCCTGAATTCGTCGACGGTCGCGGCGAGCAGCGACAGCACGTTGCGGTGCGTGACCTGCACGCCCTTGGGGGTTCCGGTGGAGCCGGAGGTGTAGACGATGTAGGCGCCGAGATCCGCGACGAGCGGGAAGTCGAACAGGGCCCCGTCGTCGAGGCGGCCGGCCACCTCCGGGTCGTCGAGTCGCAGCGTCGGCACGCGGACGTCGGTGAAGTCGCTGTCGGTGACGACCAGCGAGGGCTGCGCGTCGTCGAACAGGGCCTGCAGGCGCGTCGCGGGATGCGTGACGTCGACGGGCAGGTAGATGCCGCCGGCGCGGGAGACGGCGAGGATCGCGACGACGAGCTCGGGGGTGCGCGGCAGCGCGACGGCGACGACGTCCTCGGTGGTGACGCCGCGTTCGCGGATGAGTTTGGCGAGCGCGCCCGAGCGCGACCACAGCGCGCCGTAGCTGAGGGAGTACCCGTCCCCCACCACGGCGACGGCCGCCGGATCGTCGGCCACGCGTTGCGCGACCAGCTCGGGCAGCGACTCTGCCGAAAGTTGTTGGGCGACGCCGACGGGGGTGAGGTCGGCGTCGCCCAACTCGATACCGCCGACCGACACAGCCGGGTCGGCGGTAACGGCATCGAGGATACGCACGAACCACGACTGCCACTGCACAATCGTGTGCGAATCAAAAAGTTCGTCCGCGTACGTGAGGACCGTTTCCAAACCGGCGGGCACACCGGTCTCGGAACGGCGTTCGCGCACGGTCAGTTCGAGGTCGACGCGGGCCGTGCCCACCGGGATCTCGCGGATCGTCGTGGAGCTGCCGGGCAGCGTGAACTCGTCGAGCGAGAACGACTCGTACGCCAGGATGACCTGGAACAACGGGTGGTGCGCGTCGGTGCCGGCGCCCACCGCGTCGACGATGCGATCGAACGGCACGTCGGCGTGGGCGAAGGCGTCGAGGTCGGCGCGACGGGTGTCGGCGAGCAGGTCGGCGAAGGTGCGGCGCGGATGCACCCGCAACCGCAGCGGCACGGTGCCGACGAACATGCCCACCACGTCGTCGACCGCGGCGTCGCTGCGTCCGGAGACCGGTGTGCCGATGGTGACGTCGTCGGTGGCGGCGAGCGCCGACAGCAGCGTCGCGAAGGCCGCGTGCATCACCATGAACGGCGTGACGTCGTGGGCGCGGGCGAGCTTGTCGATCGCGGCGTGCAGTTCGGCGGGGATCGTGAAGCTCGCGCGACCCGCGGTACCGGTGGTCGCCGCGGTGCGGGGACGGTCGGTGGGCAGCGCAAGCAGCGGCGGCGCATCGTCGAGGGTCTGCTTCCAGAAGGCGAGTTGTCGGGCCGCGAGGCTGTCGGGGTCGTTCTCGTCGCCGAGCGCGGCCCGGTGCCAGCGCGCGTAGTCGCGGTAGGTGACCGGCGGTGCCGGCAGCTCCGGAGTCTCCCCGTCGCGGTGGGAACGGTAAGCGGCGACGGCGTCGCGGCCGAGCGGCAGCAGCGACAAGCCGTCGGCGGCGATGTGGTCGATCACCACGGCGAGCACGTAGCCGGAGCTTGTCCGATACAGCCGGGTGCGGATCGGTGGGTCGACGGTGAGATCGAAACGCGCGCGAGCGAAGTCGGTCAGCTCCGCATCGAGGTCGGTGCCGGCGTCGACGGGCTCGAGGTCGAGCGTCACCGACGGCAGCACGTGCTGACGCGGGCCGGACGGACTGTCGGGGAAGACCGTGCGCAGCGAGTCGTGGCGAGACAGCACGGTGGCGGCGGCCGCACGCACGGCGTCGAGATCGGTGTCGGCGTCGAGATCGAGCGCGAAGGCGATGTGGTCGCCACCGTCGACGCCGTCGGCCACGTCGAACCGGTTGAGCAGCCACATGCGCTGCTGCGCGGGGGCGAGCGGTGCGTCGCTGTCGTCGTCGATGTGGACGAGCGGCAGGTGCTCGCCGGTGGGTTCCTCGGCGAGCAGGTTCGCGAGTTCGGCGACGGTGGGGTGCTCGAAGATGTCGCGCACACCCACCCGGCGACCCGCGACTCCCCGCAGGCGCGCGGCGAGCTGGGTCGCGAGCAGCGAGTTGCCGCCGACGGCGAAGAAGTCGTCGGATCCGGCGACGCTCGGCAGGTCGAGCAGGTCGGCGACGACACCGGCGACGAGTTCTTCGGTGGCGCTGCGATATCCGTCGGTGCGGGTCGCGGTGACCTCCGGCTCGGGCAGTGCGGCGCGGTCGATCTTGCCGGTGCTGGTGAGTGGGAACGCGTCGAGCACGGTGACGGTCGCGGGCACCATGTGCCGCGGCAGACGCTCGGCGGCCCACTCGCGGATCTCGTGCGGGTCGAGGCGGCCGTTGCGGCTGTGCACGTAGGTGGCGAGGGTGTCGCCGCGCACCACGGTCACGGCGGTGCCGATACCCGGGTGGTTCTGCAGGGTCGCGTCGATCTCGCCGAGTTCGATGCGGAAACCGCGGATCTTGACCTGGTGGTCGCTGCGGCCGACGAATTCGAGAGCGCGGTCGTCGTCATGTCCCGTCCAGCGAACGAGATCGCCTGTGCGGTAGAGACGTCCGGTGCCGAACGGGTCGGCGACGAACCGGTCGGCGGTGAGCGCGGGTGCGTCGAGGTAGCCGCGGGCGACGCCCTGTCCACCGAGATACAGCTCGCCGGTCACCCCCTCGGGCACGGGCCGCAGGCGTTCGCTCAGCACCACCGCGGTGACTCCGACGAGGCCGGTGCCGATGGTGAGCCGGTCGCCGGGTGCGAAGGGTTCGCTCGACGTGGCGAGCACCGTCGTCTCAGTGGGTCCGTAGACGTTGAGCAGGGTGCGGCCGGGTGCCCAGCGTTCGGCGGTCTCGACCGGCCACGCCTCGCCGCCGATCGCGATCGTGCGCAGGGCGTCGAGTCCGGCGGGGTCGAGCTGTGTGGGCACCGAGGGCGTCGAGAACCAGTGGGTGATGCCCTCGGTGCGAAGCAGTTCCACGAGTTCGTCGCCACCAAACAGGTCGGCGGGTGCGACCACCAGCGTGCCGCCGGAGGTGAGCGCCAGGACGTATTCGAGCACCGCACCGTCGAAGGCGGGGGTGGCGAAGTGCAGCACACGTGCGTCGGTTGCGGTGTCCGAGATGGTGGGCAGGTCGAAGCGCTCGACGAACGACTGCGCGAGCGGGCCGAGTCCGCGATGCGAGACCACCACGCCCTTGGGCCGGCCGGTGGAGCCCGAGGTGTAGACGACGTAGGCGGTGTTGTCGACGTGCAGCGGCCGCACACGATCGGCGTCGGTGATCGGGCGGGTGTCGCCCTCGACGGTGAAGGTGATCGGCTCGACCCCGGCGGGCAGCGCGACGTCGCCGTCGACGATCGCGTACCGCGCGCCGGATGCGCCGAGCAGCTGAGCGATGCGTGCGGCGGGCTGGTTGGGGTCGACGGGCACGAAGGCCGCGCCGCTCAGCGCGACGGCTGCGGCGGCGAGCACCGACCGCGTCGACCGCGAGAGCACGACGGCCACCCGGTCTTCCGTCCCGATGCCCCGCTCGATCAGCGTCCACGCGAGCGGGCGTGCCGCCGTGCGGATCTCGACGGCCTGTCCCCCGGGTTCGGTCACGCAGGCCGACGACCGGTCGATGATCTCGGCGAAGGTCGCTTCCGGCCCGGGTTCGGCCGGTTCGACGGAGAGGGTGCCGAGGTCGAGATCGCCGACGGGCAGCGACGGATGCTGCGCAACCTGTTCGAGCACTCCGCTCAGGCGGGTCACCCAGCGGGCAATGGTGTCGTCGTCGAACAGTTTCGTGTCGTAGACGAGGCGGCCGGTGAGCGATCCGTCGCGCAGTTCGCGCAGCGAGATCTCGAGGTCGAATCGTGCCTGCGCCGAGGCGATCTCCTGCGGCCGCACGGTGAGGCCGGGTAGTTCGAGGTCGGGCACGTCCACGTTGTCGTAGGCGAGCATCACGTGGAAGGGCGAGAAACCGAGGGCGTCGACGACGTAGTCGAACGGCACGGTGGCGTGCGCGAAGGCGTCGAGGTCGGTGTCGCGGGCCTGCGCGAGCAGCGTCGTGAACGGTTGCGCCGGGTCGACATTCGTCCGCAGGGTGACGGTGCCGACGAACATGCCGACGAGCGCGTCGAGGTCGGGATGGTCGCGACCGGCCGTTCCGGTGCCGATGGCGATGTCGTGCCCGGACGTCCAGGCGGCCAGCCACACGGCGACGGCGGCGTGCACGGCCATGAAGGTGGTGGCGTCGTGCGCGGCGGCAACGGACCGCAGTGCCGCGACCTGCTCGGCCGGCACCGTGAAGTCCACGGCCGCGGCGGGACCGAAGCCGCCGTTGCGGGGGCGGTCGGTGGGCAGCGGCGCCGCGTCGGCGAGACCGTCGAGTGTGCGTGTCCAGTAGTCGATCTCGCGACCGGCGCGGGTGTCGGGCGCTGTCGGATCGCCGAGGCGGTCGAGGTGCCACTGCGCGTAGTGCCGGTAGTGCAGCGGCAGCGGCGTCCACGCAGGCGCTTCCCCGGCGGTGCGGGCGAGGTAGGCGGTGGCGACGTCGGCGGTGAGCGGCACGAACGACGCACCGTCGAGTGCGATGTGGTGGGCGACGACGGCGAGCACGTGCTTGTCGTCGGCGAGTCGCAGCAAGCGGATCCGGAACGGGATCTGCGCGGTGAGGTCGAACGGTTCGGCTGCCCACTCGGTGATGAGCGCTTCGACGTCGCCCTCGGCCGTTTCGGGTTCGAGCGCGAGACCGGTGACGGCACGCTCGAGCGGCAGTACGTCCTGCACTGGGCCGTCGAGCTCGAGGCGGAACAGTGTGCGGAGGGTTTCGTGCCGGTCGAGGACGTCCACCACCGCGGCCTGCAGCGCCGGCAGGTCGAGGGCGCCGTCGAGGTGCAGCGCGAAGGGCAGGTGGTAGGCGGCAGGGTCGCCGTGTGCCCGGGCGAGCAGGAACAGTCGGCGCTGCGCGGGAGCGAGTGGCGACGGTCCGGTGTCGGGGGTGGCGACGGGTCGCGATTCCGATTCGGGTCGCTTCGCCGCAGCGGCCGCCAGTCGGGCGACGGTCGGGTGGGCGAACACGTCGCGCAACTGCACGTCGCGGCCCAGCGCGGCACCGAGACGGGCGGCGAGCTGTGCGGCGCCGAGCGAGTGACCGCCGAGCGCGAAGAAGTCGTCGTCGGCTCCGATGTCGTCGATGCCGGTGAGCTCGGCGAACAGCTCGGCGACGATCTTCTCGCTCGGGCCGTTGGGCGGCCGCGATCCGACGGCCACAGCACGCTCGGGTGCGGGCAGCGCACGCCGGTCGACCTTGCCACCCGGCGTGAGCGGCAGCGCCTCGAGCACGGTGATCGACGACGGACGCAGATAGGTGGGCAGTTCGTCGGCGAGGCGGACGGTGAGATCGGCGGGGTCGACGTCGCCCACGACGTAGGCGGCGATGTGCTCGCCGTGGACGGTGACGGTCGCGGCCTGCACCTCGTCGAAGGAGACGAGCGCGGCTTCGATCTCGCCGAGTTCGATGCGATAACCGCGGATCTTCACCTGCTGGTCCACGCGGCCGAGGAATGCGAGGTGGCCGTCGGTGGTCCAGCGGGCGCGGTCGCCCGTGCGGTACATGCGCCCACCGAACGGTGAGGCGACGAAGCGTTCGGCGGTGAGGGCCGGCGCGCCGAGGTAGCCGCGCGCGACGCCCGGTCCCCCGAGATACAGCTCGCCGATCACGCCGGCGGGCACGGGATGCAGGCGGGAGTCGAGGACGACGGCGGTGGTGCCGTCGATCGGCCGGCCGATCGGCACGCCCGCGCCGGGCTGCAGCGGGTCGCTGAGGGTCGCGAGAATCGTGGTCTCGGTGGGCCCGTAGGCATTGAGCATCGTGCGGCCGGTGGACCAGCGATCGGCCACGGCCTGCGGCAGTGCTTCGCCCCCGGCGTCGAGAACCTGCAGGTCGGGCAGGCCGTCGTCGGGGGTGACGGCGAGGATCGCCGGTGCGGTGATCGCGTGGGTGACGCCTTCGCTGCGCAGCAGAGTGGCCAGCGCCGGTCCGCCGACGGCGTCGGGCGGGCAGATCACCAGAGTCGCGCCGGCGTCGAAGGCCAGGAGCAGTTCCTGCAGCGATGCGTCGAAGGACGGCGACGCGAGGTGCAGCACGCGCGACGTCTCGTCGGCGCGGTAGCGATCGCGCAGCGTCGACACGAGCGCCGACACACCGCGGTGGCCCACCGCGACGGCCTTCGGGGTGCCGGTGGAACCGGACGTGTGGATGACCCACACCGTGTTGTCGACGTGCAGCGGCCGCAGGCGATGCTCGGCGATGAAAGTCTCAGCGGAACCGTCGGCAGGCGGCGCGATGCGGGTGACGTGCTCGGGCAGCGCCGGGTGGTCGTGGGCGACGGCGATCCGCACGTCGCGCAGCACCTGATCGAGGCGACGGGCGGGAAGTTCGGGGTCGAGCGGGGTGTAGGCGGCACCGGTCTTGGCGACGGCCCACAGTGCGACCACCGAATCGATCGAGCGAGGCAGCAGCACCGCGACGCGCTTTTCGGGTCCGGCACCCGCCGCGACCAGTGCATGAGCGAGCGCGTCGGAGCGGGCGTCGAGTTCGCGGTAGGTGATGCTGTCGTTTCCGTCCACGACGGCGACGGTGTCGCTCGCGGCGTGGCGGGTGAGGACGTCGGGCAGCAGTCCCGGCTCGGGCGCGGTGCGTCCGCGGGCGGGAGCCAGACCGTCGAGTTCGGCCGGGTCGGCGAGGGCGAGATCGCCCACCGCGACGCCCGCGTTCTGCACGAACTCCTTCAGGAATCCGCGGAAACGGCTGTGCAGCGACGAGAGGTGTTCGCCGCTGTAGAGATTGGGGTTGGCCTCGAAGTCGACGCGCATCGTGCGGCCGGCGACGCCCGGGTAGACGTTGACCGACAGGTCGTCGACCGGTCCGGTGGACTGCACGTGGTAATCACCGATCACGTCGCCGAACGCGATCTGCGGATGGAACATCATCAGGTTGACGACGGGACCGAACGCATTGCGGGTCTCGCTGTGCTCGCGGCCCATCTCGCGCAGGTCGGCCAGCATGTCTTCGTAGCGGTAGCGCTGATGACGCAGGGCTCCGGTGAGTTCGACCTGCACGTCGCGGATCAGATCGGTGGCCGGCGCCGCCTGATCGAAGCGGACCCGCAGCGGAACGACGTTGGAGATGGCTCCGGCGGAGCGACGCAACGGCGCGGTGGTGCGGGCCGAGACCGGAAGCGTGAGCACCACATCGTCGGTGCCGCATGCGCGGGACAGAAACGCGGCGAAGGCGGCGACGACGATCGGGACGTCGGTCGAATTCGCGTCGTGGGCCAGAGCCGTCACGGCGTCGGCGACCTCGGACAGCAACTCGGCACCGGCATGGCGAGCCGGCACCTTCGGCGGAGCGACGCCATCGACGAGCGAAATCGGTTCGGGCAGGTCGGAAAGCCGCTCGAGCCAGTGGGCACGATCGGCGGTCTGACGTTTCGACCCCGTATATGCAACCTCGAACTCGACGATCTTTTCGACGGGCATCGAGGTGACGGGCGGTGTCTCCTCCCCCGCAATCCACGCCGAGTAGAGCTCGGCCGAGCGGTTGAGCATGATCATCGCGCCGTGCCCGTCCAGAGCTATGTGGTGGACATAGCTGGACAGGAAGTACCGGCCGTCGGCGACATGGAGCAGCGCCGTCGCGATCAATCGGTCGCGCAGCGGATCGATGGGCCGCGAGAACCGCTCGCTCATCCACCGGTGGGCCGCAGCTTCGGGGTCGTCGCACGAACGGAAATCCACGTACGGGACGTCGTCGTCGAACTCCACATCGACGACCTGCTCTGGAAGCCCTTCCTTTTCGACGAGGAAAAGGAAGCCGGACTCCACGTCGCGTGCACCCTGCACACATGCCTTACGAACGAGGTCGTGATTGAGCTCGCCTCGAAGTTCTACGTACTGGGCGATCGTGAAGGGCACATCAGGATGGAGTGCTTGCGCGTACCAGAGACCCCGCTGACTAGGGGACAGCGGAAGTAGATGCACCACGCTCCCCTCGCCCTCGCCCGACACAATTCAGGACAGGGGACGTGCAGAATCCTCCCCTATCGTGCGATCGTGGACGGAGCCTCCCAACTCCACGGTCACGATCACCGTGCAGAAGTTTACTTACAGTCACGGTTACCCACCACTTGAACGGTCGGCCAGATCGAAATCGGGTTATCGTCTCGAGCGGAAACCACGAAGGGGGCACAAGCGGCGTGAACGATGTTACCGGTGAGTCAGTTTCGCCCGAACCGCGTCGACGTAAGGTGCGCAGACGCTTGTCCGACGAGGAGATCGCAGCTCAGCGCAGGAAGCGCCGGCGCGTGCAGATCGGCTGCGGCGTAGGCGCGCTCGTTGTCGTCGGATTCATCGGCTGGCTGGGTTACGAAGGCTTGCAGGCGAAGTCGAATCTGGAGAAGGCGCAGGACTTCGCGACGCAGGCGAAAGACGCTCTGCTCGCAGGCGATACCGACAAGGCCCGCGTCGCCGCGGGCGATGCCGATCGTTACGCCCAGGACGCCCAGAGTTCGGTCGACTCGGTGCCGTGGCGTATTGCCGGCGCCGTTCCATTCTTGGGGAGTCCGTTCGATTCCACTCGTCAGATGACAACCATTGTGAGCGGTCTCACAGAGCAGGTTCTCCTCCCCGCGGTCGACGCGGGTAGTGCCGTGTCTCCCGATCAGTTGATTTTGGACGGTGCACGTATCAATCTTGCGGCTCTCCGCGATGCCGCGCCCGTCCTCGAGACGACCTCCGCGGCGATCAGCGACCTCGACGAGCAAGCCCAGAATGTCGACAGCACGTGGTTGGGATTGATCGACGACGCGCGGGTCGAGCTGCAGGGGCAGGTGTCCGAGTTGTCCGGCCTGTTGAACAACACCTCGCTTGCAGCACAGATCGCGCCGGCGATGCTCGGAGCAGACGGTCCGCGCAGCTATTTCGTCGGTTTCCAGACGAACGCAGAGGCACGCGGTACCGGTGGACTGCTCGGCGGCTTCACTGTGATCCGAGCAAATGACGGAGCAGTCTCCGTCGATGACGTCACGAGCAATCGGGAATTCCGATTCGACTACGACCCGATCGACCTCGGCCCCGATTTTCAGCGCGCATACGGTCATAGCCGCCCCACCCAGGACTTCCGCAACAGCAATGTGAGTCCGCACTTCCCGTACGCGGGCCAGATTTGGCAGTCGATGTGGCAGCAGGAGACAGGACAGCGCGTGGACGGTGCGATCGCGACCGATCCGGTGGCGTTGAGCTATGTCCTCGAGGTGGTCGGTGACGTCACGCTCCCGGGTGGAGAAAAGATCACCGCGGAGAATGTGGTGGAGTTGACCGAGTCCACCGCTTACTCGCTTTTCGGCGACGACCAGGCGGCGCGTAAGGCATATCTGGAAACGGTTGCGCAGACCGTGGTGAAGAAGCTGACCGGCAGTATTTCCAAGCCGCGGGCATTGCTCGAGGCTCTGGGGCGCGCAGCGGGTGAAGGTCGACTTGCGGTCTGGAGTTCCGTTCCGGAGGAACAAGACGTACTTGGAACAACACCTCTCGGCCACGTCGTCCCTGATGATTCGGCTCCTTATGCCCACGTGGTCATAAACAATCTCGGCGGTAACAAGCTTGACTACTATCTCCAGCGGGAGATCGAGTACAAGGCAGTATCATGTGACGACGAAACGCGCATCTCGACTGTGACGGTTCAGCTCACTAACGGACTTCCGCCCGGCGACTACACGAACTACGTAGCAGGGATGTTCGACAACCCGGTTGGAGCGCCGATTGGCACCAATCTCACCGATGTAGGGCTGCTCGCCACCCAAGGCGCGAAGTTGAGCAAAGTTACCGTTGACGGCAGAACGACCTTCGCGTACACGAGCCAGGAACGCGGCCACCCGCTATTCAACATACAGCTTGCCATACCGCAAGGAAAAACCGTTGAGATCATTTACGAGCTAACGGAACCCGCAGCGAAGGGCGCCCCCCGTGTTCCGGTGCAGCCGCTAATCGACACACCAACACCGGATATCGAATTGTCCGCATGCAAATGATAAATGGAATCTGGGTGAGACCGGCATCGCCCAATTCTCATCACTCCTCTCCAGAGGAAGCCCCTGACATCCAGAAATATTCACTTTGGCCGGAGGTGTCGGGGGTGCGTTTTCTCTCAGGTTTGCGCCGAATCTTCGCTAAACCACCCCTCGCAGGGACTCGATTTTGCGATACTAACCGACCACAAATGCCAACGATAGGTATCGCTGCGACATTGATCGAGGAAGATTGTCGCGATAAACACACCCTATCCAACACCTTACCTAACCACGCGATGCGATGGGAGAACTATGAATCTGATCAAAAATCGACTCAAAAGTACAAACATCTGGTCAAACCTTCGGGCAGCAAAAGCAGGAGCAAGTATCTATTCAGCCGAACTCCTTGGGAGGATACCAAGCAAACGCATTCGCACAGCCAGTGCCGCCCATTTACTCAGAATGACCATTGATCCGACCGCACAACTATATCGATGGCGGGAGATCCGTAGCGGCCGAAACATTCGTATTGGAGCCGGCACAATTATCGGATCAGACGCTATCCTCGACGGCCGCAACGGTATCACCATTGGACATAGCGTAAATCTTTCTAGCCAGGTCGCCCTCTGGACGATGCAGCACGACCTGAACAGCCCGACTTTTGCGACTCAGGGAGGACCGATCGTAATTTGCGATCGAGCCTGGGTTAGTTTCCGCAGCACTATCCTTCCGGGCGTTACTATTGGAGAGGGCGCAGTCGTGGCAGCTGGCGCAATCGTGACTGAGGATGTCGAGCCTTACACTTTAGTGGGAGGAGTTCCCGCAAAACCGATCGGCACTCGGGATGCAAGCATAAATTATCGATGGCGTGCCGCCCGCACAAAATCTCCTTGGTTTCTTTAGTCGTCTCTGACTGTCATGCGTAGCAGCCAAATAATTACGAAAATGCGCACCATCGCAAGCAGCGCGACACTCAAATGCGCTCAATAAAAGCCCCGATTTTTTACCCGAGCTAGGACATTTGGCTTAGTGCCCCGATTCGAACCCGAGACGGGTGAGAATCTCCTGTTCAGCGGCCGAGATCTGCGGTGGGAAGTCCTGGACGGCACCGTTGATGGCAATGGTGGAGGTGCGTAGCGGCCGGAGTTGTTTGACCAGCCTTGCACCCGCGATGCGATCGAGGCACACCTGACCATCGTGTTCGCCGCGCTGGCCGTCGCCCGTGAAGTCCAGGACCACACCGGCCTGGCGATCGGCAATGTCGTCAAGCAGCTACGGCCGTTGCGGACCTCCACGATCGTCATTAACGGGGCCACCGAGTCGTTCCCGCCGCAGATCCCAGCCGCTCAGCAAAGAATTCTCGCGGATCTCGACTTCGCGGGGTACTAAAAATGTCCTAAGTCGGGGCACCGAGATCGTCGAGAACGCGTAGGGCGTCGACCTTTAAGATCGGTTCCACGATCCGGGCGATCACCAGATGCTCGAACACTGCATCGTCGAGAATGTCGAAGCCGAGCCGGTCGTAGACGGAAGCAAGCACGTCGTAAAGCAACCGGGCGCTGGTGCGCACGGTCCGGCCCGGGCCGGCGCGTTCCCCGCCCTGGGCTCGTGGTCGCGCCGGGTAGTTGACCGGTTCGCCAGTCGGCCACATCGGCGATTTGCTCGACGGGCGTCGGCACATCCAGGTCCAACATGCCTTGATCGCCGTGCAGCAGGTGGCGGGCGCGTTGGAGCAGAATGCCCAGCTCGGCGTCCGTGTGCGCGGACCCGACATGAGCGATGATCTCGTGCCGACCGCGGTATTTGCGCACGACCTGCACCGCGACAGCCCCCTGACGCGGTGCGCACCTTCCGCACGAATGCGACCGCCCGAGCTTACCTGCTTAGTGTCCCGATCCGCTCCACCGCAGTCGCGAACCTGCAGCTCACAGCCTCGCCGCGTCACCTATCCATCAGTAATGACCTAACTCGGGCCCAAGTCGAATCGGAATAACGGCACCCGGCTCAAGTTTGCCGACAAACTCGTTCGGTCGGCAAGGGTACGAAACTGTGTATGATCCGGAGACGAACGTCGAGATTCTTCATCCGCACCCATCGCGATCGATCCGCGAATGCGGGCCGATTCCAAACCTTCCCATTAAGATCCGCAATACCAGAACAACAAAATCACTATCACATATTATTCACGAAATTGTCCGCCAACTCGCTGGCCTCGAATATATCCTTTGCAAACCGAACACTGCCGATGGATCCGAGGTAGTCCTTGAAGATTGCAGAAATCTTGCCATTTGCGTTGTCCAAAACAACGACAGGTTTGGACATCAGCATCGCCAGAACGGCCGAATGCAATCGGTCCGTCACCACTACACGCCCCCGAGAGAGAATCCCGATCGCGTTTCCGACATTTAGCTTCGCTTGCAAGTCAAAAATTTTCACTAGCCCCGGTTTCAAGAACGGACGCGACGCGGGAATGCGGCGCCACACCCCCCCGGGAACGTGGACCGCACGCCATGCGCCCTGCTTCCATCCGCTCAATCCCCAGTCCCAATACTCCGCTGTCTCCGAGAACGCACCCTCGTAGAGCGCCCCAGAAAATACTGCTTCGCTATCGCGACGTTTGACGACAACCACTTCAGTAGCGGGACGACCGAACGGTTGACGTCGTCCGTAGCCCAGCGCCAGGTCGGGACAAAAATCGATCGACACTTCCGGAAAAAGCCTTCTTGCTTTCGCCATGCTGACAGAGTCCCGTAACAACAGCGAAAAGTTCGGATGGCCCGAAAAAGTATCGACTGCGCGATCAAGCCGATCTCCCTCAGAGAACTCAATCGACTGAGACAGCTGAATAATTTTCCGATCCGGAAAATCCGTAATCACTCGCTCGCGAAACTCTTGGTAATCCGTCCATCTATCCCCAAGGTTTCCGCCGCCATGCAGCAGAAGCGTTGTTCCGGGAGCATGCCGATTTATGAACGAACGATCGTATCTCAATATATCACAGGCGAACTCAATTCTCGCGCCAACCTGGGCCAAGTATTCCCGTTCGCCGAGCCAGATCAGTGAATCACCAGAATTCTGATGATTGGGAAAATCCAGCAAGGCCACGCGCTCGCCTACAGCAAGATGCGACCTAAGCACCGAAAGCGTCTGCTCCTGGACCATTTCCAACTTATCTAGCATTTAAATCCTCCAGTCAAAACTTAATCATCTAGGAAATGATTTCGTTGATCCGTTTCGCCATCGATTCGGTATTAAACATCTCTTCTACCGATCTGCGGCCTTTTGACCCCATCTCAGACGCTACACCGGGAGAGTCAAGCACCGCGATTGCGGCGGAGGCCAACCCCTCTACGTCCCCGCACGGTACCAAATGACCGGATTCACCTTCCCGCACATAATCTGACATCCCGGGGGTATCTGTAACTACCACTGGACGACCAGTCGCCATCGCCTCCAGCGCAACGGTCATTCCCGAAGCATGCAAATTAGGTCGCGTTGCGATCAGAGCAAGAGAGGACCGGCGGTAGATTTCCCGAAGACGTTGATGGCTGACGCGTTCAATCACTTTGACGCCTTTTGGTGCCGGCATGGAGGTATCGCATTGCACCAGTGCCTGCGCATCAGGAATCCTTTTCAACACTATGTCCAGTGCTTCATATAAAGACTTCGGGTCTCGGTCCCTATCGTTGCCGAAAGAGACAATGAGCGGTCGGTTGTTTGGAAGGGAAGAGAACGAAAAGAAGTCCGCGTCCACGCCGAAACGCAGATATCTTACCTGATCGACCCTGAAGCCTAACCAGTCCCGCAGCAAGGCGACCTGTCCCGTCGACAAGCACCAAACACCATCGAAGGTCTTCAGGGCACGCCTTAATTCCATAAGGCTAAGACGAGACTCGCGTCTCATTAGATTGTCCGTCGCCCAGATTACGCCACAATACATGCGGTCCGCACGAACAGAATTCAGCATTCGCAACCCGGTACGTTCATCCCATGCTATAGCAGTGGTATTACCACCTGGTCCCGGCAACCGGCCTCGACAAACAGTTTTTATACGTTCGAAATGACTGACAACCCCTAAATCAGACGCAATCACGTTCTTCCCGTAATTACCCAGCCTATTTAGACCGTAAGGCCAGAGGTCTGGAGCGCCATTGCTTTCTCGTCGCTCAGTCCATGCTTCTTTACCGGCATGGGCAGGATAAACAACGTTAACGGTGTCCAACACATTCTCCCGTAAATACAAGTTGTCCGCGAGACGGTACCCTTTAAAGTTCTGCACTTAGCAAGGTTCGGAATCTTTCAACGCCAATTCGCTTGGAAACACAGGCAAAAGCTGCAACGGCTCCCAACCCAAACACCCCCCCAAGGATCCATCCTTGGATATCAAAGTCGTAGATGAAACCTAAGGCTGAGAGAGCGCCAACGGTCAAGGCGCCTGCGGCGACAACGGCAGCGGTAGGGATCAAAGCCTCCCACGTCCACCTTTCGAAGGTCAGATCCAGGGCCGAGAGCGCCCTCCATAGGTAGAGAGGCTCTAACAAAATCAAGGGCGCTGAGAGACCTACTGCTATGCCAACGATTCCATACTGGTTGCCTAGCGGTATAGCGGCCGCTAGATACATCACCAGCCACAGCACCTGAAGTGGAAAATAAATTCCCGGACGGCCAGCACCATCTAATGCGGGAATGAATGGTATATGCACAACGTTCAAAACCAGTCCCATGACTAAAATCGAAACCGTGAGCGACACCGCTCCGATAGGGACATTTTCTCCTAGCCAGACCGAGACAATATCGACAGAAGCTAAGGCGATCGAAATACATCCCGTAATAGTGACGCTATACGTCACAAATAGGAATAAAACGAGCGAAGATTGGGCACTGACAGGGTCGAGTCGCCAGAGCCGACTCATCATTGACCGGAAAGGTTCCGTTAACCATGAAATTATCTGTCGGATGCTATTGTAAACGCGAAATGCCGCTGTAAAGTACGTTACGTCCGCTGGTGATCCCACGATTGCTGCGACGATCGCTCCGGCCTGCAAAACGAGCGCTCCGACCATTCCAGTAACGAAAGATTTTAAACTGTAACTGAAAAGCGTACGGAATGTCGATACGTCCACGAGAGTCCATTTGACAGTAGCTAGTCGAAACTTCAGAACAAGACCGGCAGAAATAGCAGGCGGAAGCAACATCGCTACTACCTCTGCCGCCGCAACCGCAACAACATCTCCGAAAGTGACGCAGGCAAAAACGGTTCCAACTACCCGCAGTACCGCCCCCGCTACTTGGCTTCGACGTTGATAGTTTATGTACCCAGCGCTGATTAGTACCGACTCGAACGGCTTAATGACCAGCGCGCCCAAAAGTAGAAGCCCCAGCCCTATCAACGTGCCCGCTGTAAACGTCGAAATTCCGGCCGCCTCGAATCGAGAGTCGAGAAGAAGGTCAGAAATGACTGCGAAGCAAGCACCGACAACAAGCCAGATCCCAAAGGCCCACACAACTCCGCAGGACAACAGAGAAGAATAGCTCAGCGTCACCAAGCGCGCACGGAACTGCGAGCCATAATGGATTATGGCAAGCCCAATACCTAAGTCTGAATAATACAGAACGGTCGCTGTGACGCTGATTGTTAACCAAACACCGTATACGTCAGCACCCAACGTGCTTATGTTGAGCGGGATGAGAAGCAGCCCGGATATCATCAATGCAACGCCAGCAAATGCGCTACTTGAGATCCCACCGAGCACTCGGCTAGTCTTCATCAAACTCCGTCCAACCGACTACGAGCGGAAACCAAGGACGGGTCTCGCGCATCATAGGGCCCCAATCGCTCTCCACCGTCTTGCGAGTGTTCTGCAGAAATACGGGCATGAGCAACGGCAAGGGCAAACATGACCCAGGCGAAGTTCGACATGATGGGCCCGAAGAATACAAACCAGAGCGCCGACAGTGATGCGAATATAGCGAGCGTTGACGGTCGACCTCCAGCCGTCTCGCGAAGGAGACCGAACAGAATAACGCCTGTTATGGTCAAACCCGTCACGAGTCCGAAAACCCCAAAATTGACCCACAGGTCAGCTAGTACCGAGTGAAGCTTGAAATGACCTCCAAAGAGATAGTCAGTATAGTACGGACCGCCTGCGTCGATCCCCACATCGGCAAGACCCTTCGCCGCTGTTAGATAGTCCTTAAGCGTTGGGATAGTCCCAATACCCATGCCCCAAGGATATTCTTCCATTAGCGAAAACGTCGCGAACCATTCGGGTCGAGCGGTAACAAGCAATGAACGCCCGTCTGCGAGCTGCCCTGCCGTGACCGCTTGCGCTCCATCGCCAAGATATCCACCGGAAAACAGGCGTGTTCCGGCAATGTAAATCCCCACAAAAGTAAACGAAAGCACGAGGATCGGACGAAGTCGATTAGCCCGGGATCTACCCGTCGTGCCCTTTTTCCGAGACGAGTATAGGTAGATGGCTACAGTCGCCAAACATATCGCGAAGAAGCTCCGCGACTCTAGGAAAGCTCCAAGTAGACCCACGATGAGCACACCCAACACTTGCACGATGGCACGCTGTCTCGAGAAAAGAACACACACGAGCGCGGCGACAGGAAGCGAATAACCGTACTTCCACGCGTTCTCTTCGAATGTGATGATCCCCGCAACGAGTGGTACGAGGAGCCCGATACAGAACCACACTGCTGATCGCCCTGTGCCAATCACCCGTGATGACCACAGCACGGTGGCGTATAAGCCATAGCCACTCACCAGGAGGATTGCCATGAACACAGCGTTCGATGTGTTAATCGGCCTATCGGACACCATCGACAACCAAAGCCCGTTCCCGACAGCAAGCAACGTTAGTAGCGTCGCAACCCTCCCCGGCCTGGAGGACAGGACGACGGGTAGCGTGACGGGAAGAAGTGCGACAACTACCGCTGTCATTGTTGAGACGCCAAGAGCTATTGGGAGTTGCGCTCCCATGAGTAATAACGCCAGAGGCGCAATCTGGCGATCCAACCCTGTAGCGGGGTGCTTCACATTTGACGCCACGTCTACCCTCCTCCCGTACGAATAAGACACGTGCATATCAGACTGGCGCTCTACGCGACCAAGACCATCGAGGCGTCAGTCGACGTTGATTGGGAGGCATAATGCTCAGTTCTCTCCTTGGGAAGGCTCCGGAAAAATTCCTTGCTTCAGCCCGCTCGCACGGAGTCTTGCGCGACTCCAATAACCCCGGGGTTTAAGAATGCCTCCGATCATGAGCCGAAAAATGTTCTCGAAGATGTACGAGATGTAAGCAAGGTAGAAACGTTGCTTTCTCAGAAGCCAAAGAAGGTTACGCACGGCATAGAGATGGTTCAGGTGACCGCCTGGAGATTGGAACGCAAGCGCATCTGTTCGACAGATAACCTTCCCACCTGCTTGGCGAATCTTCCAGCCGAGGTCAACATCCTCAAAGTAAAGAAAATACGATTCAGAATAGTTCTCGACCTCGGCTAATTTGGCGCGATCGACAAGGACGATCGACCCGTCAAGCCAGTCTACTTCGCGCCGTGTAGGCCCGGTGACGGCGTCAATCCTCATACCGCGCCCCACATTTGCCGGTTTACGCAGGAATCGACTTGTGCCTCCACCGAGAGACCATACGGTGGTTTCGTTCGACATCAGCCGCGGGCCGGCAGCGACGGTGGTCGGGTTGTCGCGCAGTTCGGACACGAGTATGTCCAAGCACGATACTTCCAGTTCTACTTCATGCGAGAGTAACAGCGCATACTCGACGCGGCCAGGAAGAGCGCGGAGTCCGGCGTTCATTGCAGCACCAAATCCGACGTTCTTAAGATCCAAAAACCTTACTTCTGGGAAGTCGCTGCTGAAATGGTCGATAAACTCTCGCGTGGCACCGTTATTGCAAAATACAATATGAGCCGAACTGATACCAATGTCCTGAAGGGATCGCACCAGTCGAAGCGCATCCCTCTCGCGATGATAGTGCACAATCACAGCCCCGATGCCACTGAGCCTGCTGTAATCTTCATCAGGCGATCTGCCACCGTTATCCACCATCGTGAACTCCTCGCAAATCTCGTATCGATCGCGCCGGAATACCAGCCAGGATTTCGTGACCCGGATGCTCTCCTCGCACCACCGCGCCCGAAGCGATAACGGTTCTCGGACCGATTTTTGCGCCGGCAAGAATAGTTACTCTCGAACCAATCCAACAGTCGGCTCCGATAGTGACGGCCGATTCGTGCGTCCCTTGGTCCCGAATAGGACGACTTGGATCAGAAAATACATGCTCTTGCGAGTGGACAGTAAAAAATGGGCCGACAATGACGTTCTCGCCAATCGTTATACCGCCTGACGCGCCCAAATGGAAGTAGTCTCCGATTCCTGACCTCGCCCCCATCGTCACCCCAGCTCCCATGAGTGAAAGATGGCTGGTAGTTGTTATGATTCCTCGCCGTCCGAGGCGGCTCCCTTCGCCCAGAACAACTCCATTCTTGCTACGCGCATCAATTATCGTGCCTGAGCCGATAGAAACCCCACGCTTTATAAGAAGGCGGTCTATGCCCCGAATCTTTACACTACTTCCAATAAACGAAAATGTGCGGAAACGGACGCATCCGCGGAGCAATTGAGTCCCCCGAGAGGCCATTTCTCCGACAAGATATCGAGCCGGGAGGTCAGCAGAAATCTCGTAGTCTCTGCCCGATAACCGTAGCAAACTTTGTGCCACGCGTAGAAGTCGTGACGATGGACTGCTCTTAAAATCTCGATTACTTGAACTTGCCATTTAGGATCTCCTCAACGGTCCGTTCGAATGACGATTGCCTATATGGATCGAGCGCGGACGAAGTGGGATCGATCAGATGGACATCCTCCAATTGGCGGAGGTCCACGCTTTCACCCCATTCGATGCATAAACTCTTTACTTCGGGTGAAAATCCTTCGAGAGCCTCTGAAGTGCCGGCGACGGGAATTCCCCTTGCGAGCGACTCAAGAACCTTGACCTTCATACCGCCACCGAGACGGATAGGGGCAAGAGACAGGTTGAGCTGGCGATAGAAGTCATTGACGTCATCGACCGACCCCATCAATGTAACGCCAGCTGGAGGAGTACCCAGCACTTCGGTGTGGTGACCCGCAACGACGATGCGCCATCCCTTAGAACGCAAAGCGGGAAGCCAATAGTCAAGGAGCATTCGGTAGGCGTCGCGATTTGGCCAGTACTCGAAGTTTCCGATGAAACCAGCCACCTGGTCCGCCGTTCCAACACGGTCGACGGTTCGAAAACTCTCGTCTGGAAGCGGAGTCGGAAGCCAGTTCGCCTCGGAATATTGCGACAAGAATTCCCAGTCCTTCCAACCCGTGACCGTCACAATATCGGCGGCTCGGGCGGCGCGGATCTCTCTTTTTTCGATTATTCTTGCCTGGGCTTGCGCTGTAAGCCTCGGTAACCCACTCCTGTTCCTTGCCTCACGTTTACCGAAATGGCCCCACAAATCCATGTAGTCTTGCCAGACGACACTTGACACTAACTGTGCGTATTGCCTGTGCGCGATAATACTGACAAGTATGAGGTCCGCTGATCTTTCGAGGACCTGATCGCGCAGATGGGCGGATCTGGCGCCGGCTTCGGTCGGCATTGGAAGAAAGCGTCTTTTGAGGGAACTCACCGTTCCAGCGAGACGCCCAAGGCGTGCATATGGACGCAATTCTTCGCTTGCGACGCCTGCCGGTCCGGATCGATTGGGATTCCGTTGCGACATGGAGGGCGTCAACACTGCTGTGTCAAGCCCCGAATTCTCTAGTGACCTGATTAACGCGCGAGTGCGGATCGTCCCTCCATGACTTGAGGCATACGGATCAGTTAAGCTCAAAACGCTCGCTTTGCTGCCCATTATCAGTCCCCACCGATCTTTCGGGACATAAGAACCGACTCAATCTGGCGCTTGTACTTGGCCAGTGAAAAGTCTCGATTAACGCGCTCGTAACCATTTTTCGCGAGTTGCGCGGCGATTAACGGGTTCATGACTAAACGCAGAATCGCGTGTGTAAGCTCTTCTGGGCTATCCGGCGGTACAACGAGCCCTGTTCGTCCCTGCTCGACGATCTCAGTCAACCCTTCGACGCCGCTTACGATCACTGGTCGCATCGCTGCCATCGCCTCCGCAGCGACGGTACCGAATGGCTCTTGACGAGATGGAACAAGTACTATGTCCGCCCATTCGAGTTCTTTCGGGATGTCATCCACAAATCCGACGTGCTTCACATTTGTACTGAGGTCCAAGCGCCTCTCGATGTCCAGCAATTCGTCTTCGAACCACTCGTACCCAGGGAACGTGTCCCCCGCTAGCCGAAGAGTGCAATCAATACCCCGGCGGCGGAGAATTCCGACCGCTTGTAGGGCGACATCCTGACCCTTCCTTGGACTCACTCTGCCCACTAGCAGGATTCTCACGGGTTGCTGTATCGGGCGGGGTTCATTACGGAAATATTTTGACCAATCCTTTCCGTTGTATACGACGTGCATCTCAACATGCGCTCGAGATGACAGCGATTGTCTGACGAACTCCAGTGTTGCCATGCTGTTCGTGATTATGTCGTCCGCGAGCGCAAGAGGTAATAGAAGGCCCTTTCGGATGAGCGGATGAGCGCCCGATTCTGATTCGCGCACATGACACACAAGTTTGCGACGGCATATTTTCGCTGCGAGAAACCATATAGGTTGGGTTATCGTATTTGCGTACACGACATCGGGATCGAAATCGCGTATAGTCCTGATAGCTTTGATAACTCCCGTTACGGAAGCGGCGAACAACCTGGCCATCCCGGTAATTGTCAAAGCTGACTTGCGCAAAACCGGAACATCCACCAGCTCAATATCGATATCCACGTCTCGAATCTTGGATTCGAGCGGTCCGCTGTTCGGCAGCACCACCTTTACGACGTTCCCTGATTGCGCAATCCCTTCAGCGGTTACCAGCGCCATTCGGTCAGCACCATATAGCTCCGCGCCAGGGTGACAATATAAAACCTTTGTGTTCATATGGTTCTACCGTCCTGTGCGTTAGCCATAATCATCCGCGTACTTCTTAGGGATGGATGAAGCGAGGTGGCTGGCGCGCCGCAAAGCGAGCAACTGGGTTGTCGCACCGCCCTCACTGCTTCTTCAACCCTTCAAGCGCATCATGGTAGGCAGAGCAAACGCTAGCCCAGGTGTACTCCGCTTTTTGGCGCGCTATGGCCGTAGCGCTGAGTCGGGCGCGCTTCGACGGATCTGCCATGACGGCACTCACCGAACGGACGATATCTTCTGGGTACGGCTGGAAAAATTCTCCATCAGGCCCGAGGACCTCCCGGTTAAATACGGTGTCACGGGCGATGATGGGTATCCCACAAGCCATCGCTTGCACTAACGCGGGATTAGTGCCGCCAACACTATGTCCGTGGAAGTATACTCCGGCGTTTTGCCACAAAGCGAATAATTTAGCATCGTCGCTAACATGGCCGTACCAGTGGATACGTTCTACAGATTCAGAAAGTTGTTGCGCACAATTATCTAAATCCCCACCGTAACCACTAGATCCCACAATCACGACGTCCCAATCGCGACTTAGTTTCTTCGCTGCGTCGAAAAACTCCACTACGGTGTTCTCCGGAACAAACCGAGCAACGATGAGAATATACTTCCCCCTCTGCAGTTTATCTGGGGGCGGACTCGACAAAGGAGCGTGTGCACCGTAGGGAATAAATTGACCTTTTCGATTGAACTCCTCCGCCCACCGATCCCCAATGGCATGAGAGTCAAAGACCAGGTCGTCCGCGTACTTCGCGGTGAGGCGTGCACCGGCCCGGAATGCGAATTTCGCAGCCCTGCCCCATTTCGCCCTTTCCCACTCGATTCCGTCGACGTTGACCAGCGTTGGGACATTCCTGGCTTTCAGAAGCGGAAGCCAATAGCCATTAGCAACATTCAGAACGAGTGCTACGTCCGGACGTGTAGCTGCCGAATGAATAGCGGAAGACAATCCATACGACAAGGTACTGAGGGACTTCGTCTCTAGTCCGGGTGTCACTAAGGTACGAATACGTTCGTCCCGGCGAGAGTCGTCGGCTCTGGTCGCTCCGGGACGACCGTACACTGTCACGTCCCAGCCGCGATCGGCGAGATATGGCGCGAGTTCTCGAACCATTGTTTCGAAGCCGCCATAGTAACTTGGATATCCTCGAGTTCCGATAATTCCTACGGATTTACCCATCTACAATCCTTTGCGATTTGTTTGGGATACGATCCCGTGATGCCTACCGCCGGCCGAGGGACTTGTAAGTCCATCCTTGCGCGCGCCATTGAATAGGGTCCAAGCAGTTTCGACCGTCGACGATAATCTTTTGATTAACTAATTCATTCAACAGTGACGGCTGCATGCTACGAAACTCGTCCCATTCGGTCAGAACAAGCGTAACGTCGGCTCGCTTACAAGCATCTGCGATGTTGGATGCGTATCCAAGTGTGGGGAAAATTTTTCGGGAGTTTTCGATCGCTTTCGGGTCATAGACGTTCACTGACGCACCCTGTAGCTGAATCTGCCCGGCAATACTTAGGGCAGGCGAGTCGCGAACGTCGTCTGAGTCCGGCTTGAATGCTGCCCCGAGAACTGCAACTTGGGTCCCCAGCAAAGATCCCCCCACCAACTCGCGAACCATCTCAACCGTTCGAACGCGCCTACGCATATTTATGTTGTCGACTTCGCGCAAGAATGTAAGTGCCTCATCGGCACCAATCTCACCTGCTCGCGCCATGAACGCGCGGATATCCTTGGGGAGGCATCCCCCTCCAAATCCGATTCCGGCGTTGAGAAATCGGCGTCCGATCCGATTGTCGTGACCGATCGCATCGGCAAGAACCGTAACGTCAGCATTTGCAACTTCACAGACCTCTGCCATTGCGTTTATGAACGAGATTTTGGTTGCCAAGAAGGCGTTTGCTGCGGTCTTTACAAGTTCGGAGGTTGCCAAATCAGTTACGATGAAGGGTGTTTCGTTCAGAAGGAGGTCACAGTACACGTCGCGCGCTGCGGACTCCGCGTTCCCGGGATCGTCCGATGCGACACCCAGAACGAGGCGATCGGGCCTCAAGGTATCCTGAACGGCGAATCCTTCTCGTAGGAATTCCGGGTTCCATGCAAGCTCGATATTGGCGTCGGGAGCCGCTAGGTGTCGTGCCCGCCTCCTGAGACGTTCAGCGGTGCCAACGGGAACGGTTGACTTTCCAAAGATAACGTGATTGCCACTCAAGAGTGGCGCCAGTGTCTCAATGACTGCGTCGACGAAGGTGATGTCTGCTGCGAATTCTCCCCGTTTTTGTGGTGTGCCTACGCCGATGAAATGGACGTCTGCAAAGGCGGCTGCCTCCTCATACGAATCGGTAAATCGAAGGCGTCCATTGTCGAGGTTCTTAACCAGTAGTTCTTCCAGACCGGGTTCATAGAAGGGGACCTGGCCGGCAGCGAGTTTGGCAAGTTTGGATGAATCAACGTCAACACCGAGTACCTCGTGTCCGAGTTCAGCCATGCACGCTGCGTGGGTAGCACCCAGGTAGCCTGTACCAAAGACGGCAATTCGACGCGCCATTAGATTCTCCAACTCTACTTGGATTTGATTTCATAATTCGCTCAGTTGAGTCCACAATTTATTGGTCTACTGGCTTCTTAGGCGGGACCGCCACATCGCTGAAATAGTGCCGAACGGCAATCTGGGTCCTGCGCCCTTCGACTGGTGTGTCCATCCACGCCTAGGAACTGAACGTACGACCGAGTCCTTCGCCGCCATTAGTCCTCCCCGAACTCCTCTGACTGCGCCTTTGTCTAGGCAAAGCAGTCCTCCTCCACGACGCACTCGGCTATCTTCCTCCCCAGGAGATAGCAATGCGCTGAACGCGTGCCGAGCCGCAATTGACCATCCTTGACCATACGTGACGCGCGCGCACCCTTTGTGTCTGACGTTGATCCCCGATCCGAGTCTGTAGGCGCTCATGACCGGCGATTCGACCGGATACGTGCGGCAAGTCACACCTGCGCGCCGTGCTAGGCAGCTGGTTGACCAAACTGAAGTCGCCAGTATTACCTTTGGTACCGGTGGCGGCCCTGTCGGGTCGAGCCGGGGGTCCGTGATCTCACAATGGTGCGCATTCACGCTAGGCGATCTCCTTTAGTCCCGGATCGGTGCAGTTCGCTACAAGGTCCATCGCGGTAAGGTCCCAGCCTCGCGCATCTCGATAAAACTGGGTGCATTCCGGTCCTTTTCGGAAAGCAAGTACGTAAGCGGAGTGCCGCTCGTACTAATTATTGGCCAATCGATGTCAATAGTCTCGTCCAGAGGGTTGATCTCATGCTCATTCTCAGGGTTGTACGAAGTTGAGCACATGTAAATAACGGTCGATCGCTCCTCCAGTGCCAAGAATCCGTGGCCTAATCCTTCCGGCAAGAAGACTGCCCGCCGATCGCTCGTGTCGAGTACTACGGAGTCCCACTGTCCGAAGGTCGGCGACCCGACCCGCAGGTCGACCACAACGTCGAATACGGCGCCAGACACACAAGTAACATATTTTGCTTGGCCGGGCGGCACGTCAGCGTAGTGAATTCCGCGCAATACTCCAGCTTCGGAGACCGAACAATTTGCTTGGGCTATAGGTAAACTCGCCCCGACAACATCGGTAAACGTCTCCTGTTTGAACCATTCAAGAAATTCTCCGCGCTCGTCCCCAAACTTCCGAGGAGAGATCTCAAAAGCGCCCGAAATTTTAAGTTCTCGATATTCCATCTTTAAACGCCCTTCTTCGCTTCGAGCAGACCAAGTAGATAGTCCCCGTACCCTGACTTGAGCAAGGGATTTGCAATTTCGGACAATTGTTGGTCGTCGATGAATCCTCGGCGCCACGCAACTTCTTCCGGCGCACCGATCTTTAATCCCTGCCGGTCCTCAATCGTGCGTACATAGTTTGAGGCATCCAAAAGTGAATCGAACGTCCCCGTGTCGAGCCATGCTGTCCCGCGCGGAAGAACCTCCACCTGCAGCTTTCCAGCCTCCAGGTAGGTGCGGTTTACATCAGTGATTTCGTACTCCCCGCGGTCCGATGGACGCAAATTTCGCGCAATTTGGACAACGTCATTGTCATAGAAGTACAGCCCAGGCACAGCATACGACGACTTGGGCGTTGCAGGTTTTTCCTCAAGCGATATAGCATAACCTCTGTCGTCGAATTCGATCACTCCGTAGGCGCTAGGATCTGATACGCGGTAGGCAAATACGGCGCCCCCGTCAATCGTTTCGAAACGAGCCAGCTGTGATCCGATTCCTGGTCCATAAAAGATATTGTCGCCCAATACAAGAGCGACGGAATCGTTTCCGATGTGATCGGCACCGAGAACAAACGCTTGCGCGAGACCGTTCGGTTCATGTTGGACACAGTAGGTCAGGCTGACGCCGAACCGAGATCCGTCGCCGAGTAGACGCTGGAACTGCTCGGAATCTTGAGGCGTGGTTATGATCAAGATGTCGCGAATGCCAGCCAACATCAGCGTGGACAACGGATAGTAGATCATCGGCTTGTCGAACACCGGTACAAGTTGCTTACTGACGCCAAGAGTGATCGGATGAAGTCTCGATCCGGTTCCCCCAGCAAGAATGATGCCGCGCATACCTAAGCGCCTTTCGTTGTCGATCGATATGACGAGCTGAGAAATAGATGGAGGTCTTGAATATGAAAGTGCTTGTGACTGGTGGTGCCGGTTTCATCGGCGCGAACTTCGTCCATCAGACCGTCGCGGAACGACCCGACACGCAGGTCACCGTGCTCGACAAGCTCACCTACGCCGGCAACCGCGCCTCCCTCGACCCCGTCGCCGACACGATCACCTTCGTCCAGGGCGATGTCGCCGACGCCGAGCTGGTCGACCGGCTCGTCGCCGACACCGATCTGGTGGTGCACTTCGCCGCCGAATCCCACAACGACAACTCGCTGGCGAACCCGGCGCCGTTCGTGCAGACCAACCTGGTGGGCACCTTCACCCTGCTCGAGGCCGTCCGCAAGTACGACGTGCGTTATCACCACATCTCCACCGACGAGGTCTATGGCGACCTGCCGCTGAACGATCCGATCAAGTTCACCGAGACCACCGCCTACAATCCGTCGAGCCCCTATTCGTCGACGAAGGCCGGCTCGGATCTGCTGGTGCGCGCCTGGGTGCGTTCGTTCGGCGTCCGCGCGACCATCTCCAACTGCTCGAACAACTACGGCCCCTATCAGCACGTGGAGAAGTTCATCCCCCGCCAGATCACCAACGTGCTCACCGGTGTGCGCCCCAAGCTCTACGGCACCGGCACCAACGTGCGGGATTGGATCCACGTCGACGACCACAACAGCGCCGTGTGGACGATCATCGAACACGGCCGGCTCGGCGAGACCTATCTGATCGGCGCCGACGGGGAGACCGACAACCGCACCGTCGTCGAAACCGTCCTCGAGCTGTGCGGCAAGGGCCGTGACGAGTTCGATTTCGTCACCGACCGCCCCGGCCACGACCTGCGTTACGCCATCGACGCGACCCGCCTGCGCACCGAACTGGGCTGGGCGCCCCGCTATCGCGACTTCCGTGAGGGGCTGGCCGCGACCATCGACTGGTACCGCGCCCACGAGCAGTGGTGGACGCCACAGAAGCAGGAAACCGAAGCAACGTACGCAATCCGAGAGCGCCTTGTTCCCTAGTGCTACGTGACTGGCACCCTGTTGCTGCTCGCTGCCAATAGTCCTACCTCGTGCCGACATTGGCAGCGGGCAGCTCCGCACAGCCGATCGCGTGTTGCTTGAGTTCGCCCTCTTCCGCGAGGTGAACGGGACAATCCGGATCGGCTTGGTGGCAACGCTGCAATTTCCTCGGATAAAAGGAGTTCGTTGCTGGCGACGCTCACCAGCGATCAGCCGGTCAGTGTGCACTTTCATCTCAGTAGGCGCCGTCGCTGGCCAGGACCGCCTTGACGGTCTTGCCGATGATCAGCACATCCGACACCATCGACCAGTTCTCCACATACGACAGGTCCACGCGCACCGACTCGTCCCACGACAGATCCGACCGGCCCGAGACCTGCCACAGGCCCGTCACTCCGGGGCGCACCAACAACCGGCGCTGAACCCGACCGTCGTAGGCCTCGACCTCACGGCGCAACGGCGGACGCGGACCGACTACGCTCATCTCGCCACGAATGACATTGATGAACTGCGGCAACTCGTCGATGCTGAACCGCCGCATTACCTTGCCGATACGAGTGACCCGCGGGTCGTCCTTCATCTTGAACAACGGGCCGGCGCCCTCGTTCTGCGCCAGCAACGTGTCGACCATCGTGTCGGCATTGGTCACCATCGACCGGAACTTGATCATCCCGAACGGCGTGCCGTCGATACCGATGCGCTCCGCCTTGTAGAAGACCGGACCCCGATCCTCGAGCTTGATCAGCAGCGCGATGACCGCGAACACCGGCGCCAACGCCACCAGTACCGCGCTCGCGAAGACGAGATCGAAGATCCGCTTCCCCGACCGCTTCGCCCCGTGATAACTGGGCTTCTCCACGTGGATCAGCGGCAGACCGGCCACCGGACGCATCTCGATCCGCGGGCCGGCCACATCGACCACACCCGTCGCCACGACCAGGTCGGTGTCGAGCGGCTCGAGCTGCCAGACCAGATCGTGCAAACCGTCGCTGCCCAAGGTTTCGGTGGCAGTGACCACCACCGTGTCCGCCCCCGACAACTCGAGCGCTTCGACGACGGAGTGCTCGTCGCCGTAGACGGTGATCTCCCGGCCGTCGACATCGATCACATCACCGGGCGCACCCGAATAGCGCGGCACGCAGACACCGACAACGCAATAGCCTTCCCCGTCCTGACGGGAGAAGGTGCGGGTCATGTGCCGCACCGCCCGCGCGCCGCCCACAACGAGTACCGACGTCTGGAGGTCGCCCCGAGCACGCTTACGCGCGATCACCTTCCGCCACACCCACCGCGACAGCAGCAAACCGGCAAGACCCACCGGCAAAGCGATAGCGAGGTATCCACGCGCCAACTCCAGACTGAAAATGAGCGCGATGATGGCGATGAACCCGAAGAGCCGAGCGGTACTCGTAACCACGCGTTGGTATTCGGTCAGGCCTGCGCCCACTATGCGACTCGACCGGGTGCGAAACAGTACGAGAGCGGTCAACCAGAGACCCACAAACCCCGCTGAAATCAACGCATAACTGATCTCCGACACCGGCTCTGTCATTAATAGATCGCTCTGACCGAAACGAACTGTGTGTGCTAGGACCACAGCCAGTACTACGACAATCGCGTCGGACCAGAATAAGCAGCTGATGTAGGACCGCTGCCACTTTCGACGACTGGCCGAACTCGATGGTTGATGCTGCCCGCAAACCGGATTGGCGTCCTCGCCTACGAGCGGATCGGGTGCGTCGCGACTCGCCTCCCCGACGGCAGTCATAACCCAACCACCCTCATGGTTGTCTCCTCCCCGAGACACATACTGCGCTCCGACGAACAAGCAACACCGGACCTGATCAGCAGACCCTCCCCGGTCGCCGGATCTGCCCATTGCGTGCCCAGTCGGGCGCAGTTCCTCCAGTTGTGCGCGCATCGCTTCCCTGCGAAAACGCTCTTTGAGACTGTAACGTTACTTACGAGCTGCGGCAGCTTGAACGTCCGTCCAGTTTGGATGCAGCTTCCGATGGAGATGCCACTGAGTAGCATGCCGCGGTCCCTACTCGGTCGCGGCGCCACTTGGGCAATGGCCCTTATTGTCTTGCACTTTCGGTGCATTTTCGATTCGCGAACCTGGAGACAGCCCCCTAGACTGCGCGTACCGACCACCTTTCGAGAAGTAACTGGTGGTCGAGACTTCAGAGGTGAGATGTATCTCACCGAGCGTTCAATGTTTGGGCCGAGCGGCTACGGGTACCTCCGCGCGGTCATGCGCTCGACAGGGGAGGCGGGGTAGGACCATGAAGGAAGTAGAAGTGAGCAAAGCGTTTCGGACGGCTGTTGTACCAGCCGCTGGGATGGGCACCAGGTTCTTGCCAGCCACGAAGACAGTGCCGAAGGAGCTGCTGCCGGTAGTCGACACACCGGGCATCGAACTGGTCGCGACGGAAGCCGCCCGTTCCGGAGCTCAACGGTTACTCATCGTGACATCTCCCGGAAAGGACGGAGTCGTTGCACATTTCGTAGACGACTTCGACCTTGAGAAGCACCTTGAGGCGAAGGGCAAGCTCAAGCTGCTCGAGAAGGTACGTCGCGCACCGAATCTGCTCACGGTCGAATCGGTCGTCCAAGAGAAGCCGCTCGGCCTGGGGCATGCTGTCGGGTGCGCGGAAGCTGCGCTGGAGCCGAACGAAGACGCGATCGCTGTTCTTCTCCCGGACGATCTCGTGCAACCGAGCGGAATCCTGGAAACAATGGCTCGTGTCCGAGCCAAACGTGGGGGAACGGTGCTGTGCGCCATCGACGTTCCGAAGAGCCAGGTGAGCTCATACGGCGTATTCGAGGTTGAGGAAGTACCCAACGTTGCAAATCCGGATGTCCTGCGAGTTCGCGGCATGGTTGAGAAGCCGGCGCTTGCCGACGCCCCGTCCACACTTGCTGCCGCGGGCCGGTACTTGTTGGACCGCAAGATTTTTGATGCCCTGCGTCGGATCAAGCCGGGCGCAGGCGGGGAGCTTCAACTGACCGACGCGATCGCACTGCTGATCGAGGAAGGGCATCCGGTCCATGTCGTCGTACATCGAGGCACCCGCCACGATCTCGGGAACCCGGGTGGCTACCTCCGCGCAGCCGTCGATGCGGCACTCGACAGCGAGGAATACGGCGATGGACTCCGGAAGTGGCTTCAAGAGCGGCTGGATCTGGATACTTCAGGCGCCAACTGAGCAAGATGCGGCCAAGCCCTAACGATGGGACTTAGGTCCCTACCTCGATGTGCCGCATGGCAGCGGCTCTGGTTAACTCTCAAGTGTGTTGCCTCCCCGCAACACGCCTCTTCCCCTTTCGGGGAATTGGCGGCAACTGAGACCCGCTGGCCCCTCCCCTTTGCCGGCGGGTCTCGCTACGTTTGGCGTTGGCGCAGCTACTTCTGCGATCCGCCCAGTACGTTCTCCGGAACGTAAACAGACTGATACGTCGGTGTCGAATCACGAGCTTGATTCACGGCCACGCCTCCGACAAACAACGCAACTGCTGCCATCAACGCCACGATCGCGGTGATAAGCCACAAGTTTGGGCCATTCCTCTCCTTGAACACGACCCGCTTCGAAGCTGGACGACCGGCCGACGATCGCAACCGGTCCTCACCGTCGACCTCGAGCCCGACAGACGCACGGGCGTGGCGGCGTAACGTACGGTCATCGACGCGCTGGAACTGGATCGTATCGGCCGCGTGGTCGACCAATGAACGCTCACTCATGGAACTCCAATCGGAGATGCACTGACACTGCATCTTCGCCGTGTCCGATTCTTCCGTTACGTCATTTTGCTGAATCACTCACATCTTTCATCCGAACGAGGGACAATCTGCGCCTTCCTAAGACGCGTCGCCCATAGCGGAGACCGTTGACGCCTCCTCGGTCCCGGTGCCAAGATGAGCAACCACACCCGAACGGGTGTGCGAACAAATCAAAACAGATGGCCCGCCGCGACTGGCATCGCGACGGGCCGGATGTCCGACTAATAGGGAGTCGAACATGCGTCAGCATACCTATGCGCAGGTGACGTCGTGAGCATAGAAGCGATCACCTGGGCGCTCGAACGCGCCGACATTCCGTCCCCCACTCCTCCCGGTATGCCCTCGGCACCGGCGCTGACAGTGGTGCTACTCGGCCTGGCCAACCATGCGTCCCGACATGGTGCGGATGCGTATCCGTCCGTGCGAAAGCTCGCAGGGTACGCCCGCATCAGCGAACGCCAAGTGCAGCGTTGCTTGAAGGCGCTCGCCGCTCTCGGCCTCATTTCCAAAGGCGATCAAGAGCGGATCGCGGCGACAATTCCTCGCGAAGACCGCCGCCCCGTCCTGTACAACCTGTCGATGAAGCGGGGTGACACGTCGTCACCCCGCAGCTCTGAACGAGGTGACAAGACGAAGCGCCCCGGGGTGACAGGAACGACCGAGCGGCGTGACACCCCGGTCACCCGAACCGTCCTTGAACCAACAAATGAACCTGCTGCACTCCCCCGCCCGACAATTCGCACCCGCGATGCAACACGTGCGCAGGAGCCATCCCCTATCGACCGACTGGCCACGGCGTGCCGCCGGGCCGGCTTGTCTGCACGGTTCGACACCCTGACGCCCGCGAAGTGTGCCCTCGTCGAGCAATCGATCGACACTCACGGCGTAGATGCCCTCGTCCGCGCCGCGCTCGAACGTCATCGACCGTGGGACCCAGCTCGCTCCGCTGCGGCATGGATCCCGCTCTGGCAGTCGCTGCAACCACCTCGCCCAAAACTCCCGCCACGATGCGGTCGGTGCGACGAGTACGGCTGGTTGCCCGACGACGAACTCGGGCGTGCAGTGCGATGCCCATGCCGCCAAGTGTCGTCGCACAGGATTCCCACTTCACCTCAGGAGACGATGCTCTTGGCAGCATGAGCGCACTTACCGCTGTCGGCAGGGCACTGGCGCCGTAGTTGCCCTCATAGCAACACATTCCGATCCTTGAACGGTAGTGCGAGCGATACGACGACGTCGCGAATCAGACATCGCCGAACCCTTCTCTCGGTACCATGAGCCGTATTTCGTGGAAACGAGCGGCGGCATGCCGCGGAGGACGTGAGGCAACTGGCACCCGAAGAAATCGAACATCGTCCGATAGCAGTGTGCGTTGTTGGGACCGGTGCGATCGGACAGACGGTGATCGACGCCCTGCGCGACGACGTGGTGCCGCATGTGAGCCTCGCGGCCGTGCTGGACTCACAAAGCACCCCGGAGGAGACCGCGGCCGCATTCGACGCCGCCGACATCGTGGTGGAAGCTGCCACGGTCGACGCCGCTCGGGCCCTGGTACCCGAGGTGGTGAAACGCGGAACGGACATCATCGTCTGTTCATGCGGCGTATTCGCCGAGCGCGGCTTCGATGTGGAGTCGTTCAGCTCCGGACCGGGACGTGTACTGCTCCCGACAGGCGCTATCGGCGGCTTCGATGTTCTGGCCGCAGCGGCACGAGCAGGAACCCGCGACGCACGCCTGACCCACACCACGATCAAACGACCCAGTGCACTACGCATCGAAGAACGTCTGGACTCGGAACGCACCGTTTTCCGAGGATCGGCGCGAGAAGCCGCCCTGGCCTTTCCGCGAACCTCGAACTCGTCGGTGGCTCTCGCCCTCGCGACGCTCGGGCTCGATCGGGTAGAGGTGGTGGTCGTTGCCGACCCCGCCGCTGCAAACACGCGCCACGTCGTCGAGTGGGAGTCGCCGCTCGGCCGGTACGAGCTGACGCTCGAGAACGCGATCGACCCGGCGTCGAGTGGACGCACGTCTGCGATCACTGCTTGGTCGGTGATCGAGGTTCTCGCTGCGCTACCGCTCGGGATCGGTCCCGGAGCGGTCGTGCTCGGGCCTCCCCGTAGGTAGTAGCCGACCCGAGAGGTCCCGAACGTTCAACGAGGGAGATTGTCGCTTTCGCGTGTTTGGAGGAGAATTTCGGGACGAAAGTCCCGAATGCGCGGGCGGAATCGTAACCACTTCTGTCACATTCGGGTTTCCTGATGGTTGCCTGGGTAGCGGCGCGTGAACGGGTGCTGTACACAGTGTGAAACACCACATTTCGCAGGTGAAGGTGTAACTCCCTACCGGGAGTGGCAATTCGGTTTCACCTGACCTACTCGCACCCTGGAGCAGCCTGTGACGACATCATCGCTTTCGGACCGACCGGCACGGGTACTTTTCCTCGGCACTCCCTCAAACGCTGTCGCACTCGACCGGTGGACAGAGTTGCAGGAGCGCCTCGACCTCGCAGGCATCGAGACCACCACCGCTTTCGAAGGCGAAGTGGACTACGCGATCCTCACCGAGGACATCCTCGACGGCTACTGCACCGCCGTCGAAGCTCTCATTCTTCAGAAGCTCCGTGCTCGTGGGATCACATGCGCAAGCACATGCGCCGGCCCCGAGCAGATCCTCGCAGCGCTGGCGGAAACGTCGGCCGACGTTGCTTCTGTCGTGCCGATCTCGACAGCCCGGGGAAGCACTTACCGGCACGCTGCATCCAGCGCAGTCTGAAACTCCAGAACGAGTCGTGCGCGCCAGTGGAGATTCACTGGCGCGCACGACTCGTTGATTTCGGCTCGTTCTACGGCGAGGGCATACCGCCGTTGACGTGGATCGTCGCCCCCACCACATAGCTCGATTCGGGCGACGCCAGGAACACGTAGGCCGGCGCCAACTCGGTCGGCTGCCCCGCACGTCCGAGCGGGGTGTTCTGCCCGAACTCGGGCAACTCTTCCTTCGGCTGACCGTCCGACGGTTGGAGGGGCGTCCAGATCGGTCCGGGCGCAACCGCGTTCACACGGATGCCCTTCTCCGCCAGCTGGGTCGCCATGTTCTTCGTGAAGTTGTTGATCGCAGCCTTCGTCGACGAGTAGTCGATCAACGCGGGTGACGGCTGGTACGCCACGATCGATGTGGTGTTGATGATCGTCGAACCCGGCTGCAGATGCTTCAACGCCGCACGCGTGGTGCGGAACATCGCGAGGATGTTCACCTGGAAGGTCTGCTCGAGCTGATCGTCGGGCAGGTCGTCCAATCCCTCGACCGCGATCTGCTTGCCGGCATTGTTGACCAGGATGTCCAACCCGCCGAGCTGTTCGACCGCCTGGTTCACGACCTCGGAGCAGAACGAGGCGTCCGTCAGATCGCCGGGGAGAGTGACTGCTTTGCGACCGCTCTCGCTGATGATGCGCGCGACGTTCTTGGCGTCGGGCTCCTCATCCGGCAGGTACGAGATCGCGACGTCGGCACCCTCCCGCGCGAATGCGATGGCCGTGGCGGCACCGATGCCCGAGTCACCACCGGTGATCAGTGCCTTACGTCCTTCGAGCCGGCCCGTGCCTCGATACGAGAACTCGCCGATGTCGGCCTTGGGCACCATGTCGGCATCGAGGCCCGGCTCGGGCTGATCCTGCTTGGGAGGCGAGATGGACGGGTAGCGAGTGGTCGGATCCTGAAACTTCAGTTGATCGGTCTTAGTGGTGTGTACGTCTTCCTCAGGCATGAAATACCGTCCTGTACATCGGTGGAGTCATCGAACTGTGCAGATCTCGTTGACAGTCGGCTTCCCGCAGGACCCGCCTCGCAAACGCCCCCGGATGCCCGAAGACCGTCGAGGCAGCTATCACCGGCTCAACCGGCGTCCTCCCATCGCGTATCACCGTCTTCGGGAAACGGTGGCGGGACCTCGCGCTGGTCACGAGCCCGAATGATTCGCCCGAAGATCACGGCCACGGCGATCGACACGACAACCCAACCGAGGAGCAAGAACACAATCCACTGCACAAGTTGGACAACGGTCCAACTTCGTGTTTCGTAGCCTGACGAGCCGGATATCACCCGATGAATTCACCCTGCCGCTCGAGGCATAGACCTGCCCCGGACCAGCGGAAGTATGCCCACAGACAACAGAAGCCCCGCCGGAAGGCCATGCGAGTAACCTTCCGGCGGGGTTCGATGTCACCGTGCAGGGGACGGCGACAGCCTGAGACACTACCGTGAAGTTGATCTTGGGGCGAGAATCGCTCGATCGAAGGTCAGTACGCGCCTTCGCTGGCGACGACCGCCTTCACGGTCTTCATGATGATCAGCACGTCGGAGACCATGGACCAGTTCTCCACATACGACAGGTCCAGACGCACCGACTCGTCCCACGACAGATCCGAACGGCCACTGACCTGCCACAGGCCCGTGACGCCGGGACGCACCAGCAGACGACGCTTGACCCGCCCGTCATAACTCTCGACCTCGCGACGCAGCGGCGGACGCGGACCCACCACGCTCATCTCCCCACGCACGACGTTGATGAACTGCGGCAACTCGTCGATGCTGAACCGGCGCAGGACCCGGCCCACACGGGTGACGCGCGGGTCCTCCTTCATCTTGAAGAGCAGGCCGGCGCCCTCGTTCTGATCGAGCAATTGGTCGACCAGCTTGTCGGCGTTCTGCACCATCGAGCGGAACTTGATCATTCCGAACGGGGTGCCGTCGATACCGATGCGCTCGGACTTGTAGAAGATCGGGCCGCCGTCCTCGAGCTTGATCAACAGCGCAACGACAGCAAAGACCGGGGCCAGGCACAGCAACGCGGCGAGGGAAAACGCGAGGTCGAACAGACGCTTCCCGCTGCGCTTCGCACCGTGATAGCTCGGCTTCTCCACATGGATCAGTGGCAACCCGGCAACCGGGCGCATCTCGATGCGCGGGCCGGCGACATCGACGACGCCCGTCGCCACCACCAGATCGGCGCGCTCGGGTTCGAGCTGCCACAGCAGGTCGCGGATGCCTTCGTGGCCGAGGGTCTCGGTGGCGGTCACCGCGACGGTGTCGGCACCCGAAGCACGCAACGCTTCGACGACGGTGCTCTCGTCGCCGTGGATCGGGATCTTCCGTCCGTCCACATCGATACTCTCGCCCGGCACACCGGAATACCGCGGCACGCACACGCCCACCACGCGATAACCCTCACCACTGCGGCGCTGGAACGTGCCGGCCATATGGCGAACTGCGCGGGCGCCACCCACCACCAGCACCGACGTCGTGAACTCACCCTTCCGGCGCCGACGTGCGACGACCCGTCGCCAAACCCACCGGAAGAACAGCAGTCCCGCGAGACCCACGGGCAGAGCGATGGCGAGATAGCCGCGCGCAAGCTCCATCCGGAAGATGAGCGCCACGATGGCAACGAGACCGAAAAGATTGAGCGTCGCCGAAACGACGCGCTGATATTCCTCGAAGCCGGCGCCGATGACCCGCCTGGAGCGGGTACGGAACAGGGAAAGGAATGCGATCCACGCCGCGCCGAACGCAACGGAGATCAGCGTGTAACTCAGCGTTCCGACGCCGTCCATGGTGACGAGCGAATCCTGCCCGAACCGCATCACATGCGCGAGCGCGATAGCAAGCACGACGACCAGAGCGTCGGTGACGAACAGAGTGTTGACGTAGGACTTCTGCCAGCTCCACCTGGTGGACATCCGAGTACCGGCCGGAGCGCCGGTACTGGTGTCGATAAGTGAAAGGTCATGTGCAGCATCGTCGTTCGTGTGACGAACTGTGGTCATGACGAAAGAACCCTCATAGTGTGTCTCCTCCCCGAGACGCTTCGACGCTCGAGCACCTCCCTGCACTCGGACGTCGACAACCCCGTATATCGAAGCCGCGTCCTCCGTAGCGACTCCGATACGTTATGCGATTGAGATCGTCTCACAGAAGTGTCGCTCGCGCGCGTCAACAAAAGAGAAGTTATCGGGAAACTCGTCCGTCGGTAGCGTGCCCGGGGTCGAGATCGAGGCGCCTGAGCGTCTGCGCGTTGAGCGCGACGACGATCGTCGACGCCGACATGAGCACCGCGGCCACGGCCGGCGAGATCGCGATGCCGGCGAAGGCCAGCACACCGGCCGCCAACGGAACGGCGACGACGTTGTATCCGGTTGCCCACAGCAGGTTCTGCCACATCTTGCGGTAACTCGCGTGCGAGAGCTTGATGATCGACAGCACTGCTCGCGGATCGTTCGCGGCGAGGACGACACCGGCCGACTCGATCGCGACGTCCGTGCCCGCTCCGATCGCGATACCGACGTCGGCTCGCGCGAGGGCAGGCGCGTCGTTGACCCCGTCGCCGACCATTGCGACGGTGTGCCCGCGCTTCTGCAATTCGGCGACCTTCGCGTCCTTGTGTTCCGGGAGCACTTCCGCGAACACTTCGTCGATGCCGAGATCGGCGGCCACGGCGTCGGCCACCTGCTGGGCATCACCGGTGATCATCGCGACCTTCACGCCCCGCGCGTGCAGGGCGTCGACGGCCTGCCGCGATTCGTCGCGCACGGTGTCCTCGAGCGCCACGGCTCCGAGCACCCGACCGTCGGAGGCAACGTGCAGCACCGATGCACCACGTCGCACCCACCCGTCGGTGACCGCGGCGACGTCGTCGGGCACCGAAAGTTGCAGGGAGCTCAGCATGGACGGTCCGCCGATCGTCACCTCCGCCCCGTCGACCAGTCCGCGCACACCGCGGCCGGGCAACGAGCGGAAGTCCGTCACCGCCATCCGCTCGGCCGACGGGACGCGGGCATCGGCGGCAGCCACGATGGCTCGCGCGACCGGGTGCTCACTGTCGGCTTCGACCGCAGCTGCCAGGGCGATTAGGTGTTCCTCGTCGATTCCCGCCGTCGCGACGACACCGGTGACCTGATGCTTGCCCTGCGTGAGGGTGCCGGTCTTGTCGAACAGCACTGCGTCGACGGTGCGCATGCGTTCGAGTGCCAGCCGATCCTTGACGAGCACACCCGCGCGAGCCGCGCGTTCGGTCGAGATTGCGATCACCAGCGGAATCGCCAGACCCAGCGCATGGGGACAGGCGATGACCAGGACGGTCACGGTACGCACCACGGCTTCGTCGAGATTGCCGAGCAACGTCCACACGACAAAGGTGAGAGCACCCGCGATTGCGGCGAAATAGAAGAGGAAGGCCGCGGCGCGATCCGCCAAAGCCTGCGCGCGGGACGAGGACGCCTGGGCATCGGCGACCATGCGCTGGATGCCGGCCAATGCGGTGTCCTCTCCCACCGCCGTGATCCGCACCCGGAGCGCGCTGTCGGTGGCGACGGTGCCCGCGACCACCGTGTCGCCGACGTCGCGGGTGACGGTCTTGGATTCACCGGTGACCATCGACTCGTCGACCTCGGCGGTCCCGTCGATGACGGTGCCGTCGGCGGGCACGCGCGCTCCGGCACGCACGAGCACCACATCGTCGAGGGACACTTCGTGCAGCGGCACCTCGACGACACCATCGTCGGTGACCTTCTCTGCGGTGTCCGGCAACATCGCGGCCAGTGCTTCGAGTGCACCGGACGCCGAACCCAGCGCCCGCATCTCGAGCCAGTGACCGAGCAGCATGATGACGATCAGCAGCGCCAATTCCCACCAGAAGTCCAGGTCGAAACCGCCGACCTCGAGAGTCGTGGCCCACGACGCGACGAAGGCCACCGTGATGGCCATCGCGATCAGCAGCATCATCCCCGGTTGGCGGGAACGCAGTTCGGCCCAGCCTCCGGTCAGGAACGGCACGCCGCCATAGAAGAAGATGACGGTGCCCAGCACCGGTGGGATCCACTCGGTACCCGGAACATCCGGGAGGTGGTAGCCGAAGAGCTCGGCGACCATGTGGCTGAAGACCACGACCGGCACCGACAGGATCAGACTGACCCAGAACCGTCGCCGGAACATCTCGCCGTGGGCGCCGTGTCCCGCGTGACGATCGTGACCGGCGTGCTCGTGCTCGTGCGTGTGTTCGTGCACCTGCTGGGACATCGACAGCTCCTGACTCGGCCGACGGGACGAACCCGCGACGCGGATCGGCTACAGAGTGGTCAACAACTGACGCATCGTGTCGATTTCCTTCTGCTGCGTGTCGGCGATGGTGCGGGCCAGCTCGACGGTCTCGGGATACTGCCCGTCCTCGATCTCGTCCTGCGCCATCTCGATCGCTCCCTCATGGTGGACGATCATCTGCTCCAGGAACAGGCGGGCAGCGTCGACGCCCTGCGCGTCGGACAGTGCCTGCATGTCCTGCTCGCTCATCATCCCGTCCATGTGCGGCATGTCGTCCATACCCGGCATGTCCGAGACAGGTGGCATGCCGGACATGTGGCCGTTCATTCCAGGAGCGTCGTCACCGCGCATGGGCATGCCCCATTCCTGGAGCCATGCCTCGAACTGCTCGATCTCGGGTTGTTGCTCTGCCTTGATCTGCTCGGCCAGCGCCCTCACCGGCTCCGGGATGCCGTCCTTTGCCAGCAGCATGTCGCTCATCTCGATGGCCTGCGCATGGTGCGGAATCATCATGCGCGAGAACATCACATCGTCCTGGTCGAACCGCGCGGAGTTCGCCTCGGCGGATGTCGGGGCCGAAGTGGCGGTCGCCGTGGTTGCTTCGTCGCCACCGGAATCACTGCACGCCGACGCTGCGAACGTCACCGCCAGCGCGATCGCACCGGCAGCCAGAGTCTTCTTGTTCATGATGTCCACCCTCGCGGGTGTACTCCCGGGATCCGATGGAGATCGCATGAAGATTTGCTCAAGATCTGCGGCCGCATCGTCAGCACCTCTGCGGGTGACGATGATGGATCCCATGCCTTCTTCTGCCCGTGTGACGGGACCTTCCGGCGGATCCGCACCCGTCCCGAGCTCGACCGCCCGGATGCGAGCCATGGTCGTCGAGGACGAGGGGTCGTTGGCGAAGCTCGTGGGTTCGTATCTCGAACGCGACGGCTTCGACGTGACGATCACCGGCGACGGATCCGAGGCCGTGACCCTCGCGCGGCAGGTCGACCCCGACATCCTGGTGCTCGACCTCGGCCTACCCGGACTCGACGGTGTCGAGGTGTGCCGGCAGCTGCGAACCTTCTCCGACGCGTACGTCGTGATGCTCACCGCGCGCACCGAGGAAGTCGACACCCTGATCGGTCTGTCCGTCGGGGCAGACGACTACCTGACGAAGCCGTTCAGCCCGCGCGAACTCATGGCCCGCATCCAAGCGATGCTGCGTCGTCCCCGGACCACCGCGCGGGTCGTAGCGTCCGCGAGTCGGCAGACCCGGACGTTCGGGGAGCTGTCCCTCGACGTCGACGGACGGGAGGTCGCCGTGCGCGGCACGCCGGTCGCACTCACCCGCACCGAGTTCGACGTCCTCGCTGCCCTGGCGCAGGACCCGGGAGTCGTGTTCACCCGTGCTCAGCTCATCGCGGCCGTCTGGGGGCAGAACTGGGTGGGCGACGACCACCTCGTGGACGTGCACATCGGGCATCTGCGTCGCAAACTCGGCGACGACGCGAACCAGGGACGTTTCGTGCGCACCGTCCGCGGCGTCGGCTACCGGATGGGAACAGGGCGATGACGTCCGGCTCCCCCAGCGCGACGAGTTTCGGCACCCGCCTGTTCCTCGCGCTCGTCGCCGTCGTCGTCGGATGTGCCGTCAGCGCATGGCTCGTCGCGTCCGCTCTCGCTCCCGGGATCTTCCACGACCATCTCGGACAAGCGGGGATCGATCACGATTCGAGCCAGGCCGCTCACGTCGAAGAAGCCTTCACCTGGGCCATCGTCCTCGCGTGGGGTCTGGCGGTCGCGATCGCGGTGCTGTTGGCCTCGGCGGTCAGTTGGTACATCGCGCGACGGATCCAGCGTTCGCTCGATACGGTGACCACCTCCACCGCGCAGATCGCCGGAGGTCGCTACGACACCCGCGTCCCCGGCCCCGGACTCGGTCACGAATTCGACGAACTGGCAGCCAGTTTCAACGAGCTTGCACGACGCCTCGAAGCCACCGAAATCACAAGGCGCAGAATGCTCGCCGACCTCGGGCACGAAATGCGCACCCCCATCGCCACACTCGACTCCTATCTGGAAGCACTCGAGGACGGCGTCCGCACTCTCGACGACGACACCCGGCAGATTCTGCGAGCCGCCACCCACCGGCTGAACCGCCTGGCACAGGACATCACCGCGGTCTCCCGGGCGGAAGAGCACCTCACCCGCATCCATCGGGTGCCCACTACCACCGGCACCCTCGTCGCCACGGCGGTCGACGCGGTGCGCGAGCAGTACGACGGCAAAGGCGTGACGTTGCAGGCCGAGGTCGTCGAATCTGCGCCGGTGACGGTCGATCCCGACCGGCTCGGACAGGTGCTGGCGAACCTGCTGGACAACGCCCTACGGCACACCCCGGCAGGAGGAAACGTCACCGTCGCCACTCGCATCCTGGGCCGCGGCCGAACGGAGATCACCGTGACCGACACGGGCGCCGGCATCGCGCCCGATCACCTCGACCACCTCTTCGACCGGTTCTACCGCGCGGACACCGCCCGCGACCGGAATCACGGCGGCAGCGGCATCGGCCTGACGATCGCGCGGGCACTCGTCGAAGCCCACGATGGTCGCATCCACGCGCACAGTGAGGGACCGGGCTGCGGAGCCCGGTTCACTCTGGAACTGCCGACGGCGAGTCAGGCGTAATTGGACAGGACGAACTCGGTCAGCCCCTTTCGGACCGCTTCGACCGCATGCTTCTGCCCGCGCTTCAGCACGAAGCCGGGAACCGGAACCTTCGGTTCGAGCGACATGGTGACGTGCACCCGGGTGCCGCGCGCAATCTGTTCGAGGGCGTACTCCCCGTCCTGGCTGCGCTGCATCCCACTCTCGACGAGCGTCCACGACGTCGAACTCTCCGTCCACGAATGCTCGATCGTCTGGGTGTCGGAGAAGCCGAGCAGCGACAGGGTCATGCGGATCCGGAGCGGCCGGCCGTCGTCGTCACGGGTGAGCACCTCGACGCTCTTGTGGGCCGACGACCACTCGGGGATGCGCTCGACATCCTCGAGGGCGCGCATCACCTGCTCGGGTGTGGCGTCGATGTCGAAACGGTCGGAGACGCTGGCCGCCATGTCGGATCCTCCTCGTCGGAAACGCGGTACATCCACCAGATGCCCCCGGATACCGCACGGCGAAACCCCGCCGATGGTGCCGGCGGGGTTCGGTCCGTGCTGTCGATCAGTTGTCGACGCGCACTTCGTCGTCGGTGATGAGGAAGGTCATCAGGTCGGTGCCGACGGTCAGTGGGCCGTCGTAGTTCTCGCGGGTGCGTTCGACGAGCATCTCATCGGAGATGCCGGGGACGCGGCCGGGGATGCCGTTGACGATGTGGCTGTAGACCGCCATCTTCGGCTGGGTCTGCTCGAAGATGTCGCCTGCCTGCTGCGGGTTCGTGTGATGCGCGTACACGCTGGGGAGCGCCGACGGATCCTCGAAGTCGGCGACCTCGTGCACCAGCACGTCGACGCCTTCACCGAACTTCAGGACGTTCTCGGTGGGAACGGTGTCGCCGCTGAGGAGCACCGACTTGCCCGCATAGTCGACGCGATAGCCGACCGCCGGCTGGATCGCACCGACCGGATCGTGCTCCACGGTGAACATCGTGACGGTGACGCCGTCCTGGTCGAAGACGACGCCGTCTTCTGCGAACTCGTGCGATTCGATCGGCGTGGTCGCGGGATCGACTTCCTTGTCCGCGACGCGCACGTCGATGTCGTTGCGGTAGGTGCTCTGCATTCCGTCGCCGATGTTCCGGACGCCGACGGGTCCGTAGAGCTGGAAGGCGCCCTCGCGCCCGCCGAGTGCCGGGACGTAGCTGCTCATCCAGAGGTCGGACAGACCGTTGATGTGGTCGGAATGGAAGTGGGTGAGGAAGACGGCATCGACCTGACCGACCGGAACGCCGGCCTGCGTCAGGCGCACCGTGGCTCCGCGTCCCGCATCGAAGACGAGGTTCAGGCCGTTGGCCTGGACCAGCGTGGACATGCCGTAGCGCTCGGTGCTCGGCACCGGGCTGCCCGTGCCGAGCAGCGTCACGCGCATTTCGCCCTCGGCAGGGGCGTCGGCCGCGGGGTGGGCGGAGTCCGAGGCAGAACCGTCCGACGCCGCCGTTTCCTGCACAGTCTCCTGAGCAGCGGATTCTCCGGTGCTGCAGCCTGCGAGGACGAGCGCAAGCACACCCGACCCCACTATTGCCGCAGTGCGGAGTCGGCCGAATTCGAATGAGCGTCGTGACACCGGAGGTTCCTTCCGAAGGAATCGAAATTCGTACGCACTGCGTACGTCACGAACGCTGTGCGTACATACTGTGCGGGTCATCACAGCGGAAAGTCAAATCACGGTTGGGTGTCGGAGATCGAGAACGGCCCCGGAGTCGAAACCCCGAGGCCGTTCTTTTTCGAGCTTGTGTCAGTAGGCGCCGTCGCTGGCGAGCACGGCTTTGACGGTCTTGCCGATGATCAGCACATCGCTCACCATCGACCAGTTCTCCACATACGACAGGTCCAGTCGCACGGACTCGTCCCAGGACAGATCCGAGCGGCCCGAGACCTGCCACAGCCCGGTCACCCCTGGGCGCACCAACAACCGGCGCTTGACCCGACCGTCATAGGCCTCGACCTCACGCCGCAACGGCGGACGCGGACCCACCACACTCATCTCGCCACGAATGACATTGATGAACTGCGGCAACTCGTCGATGCTGAACCGCCGCATCACCTTGCCGATACGAGTGACCCGCGGGTCGTCCTTCATCTTGAACAGCGGGCCGGCGCCCTCGTTCTGCGCCAGCAACGTGTCGACCATCGTGTCGGCATTGGTCACCATCGACCGGAACTTGATCATCCCGAACGGCGTGCCGTCGATACCGATGCGCTCCGCCTTGTAGAAGACCGGACCCCGATCCTCGAGTTTGATCAACAGCGCGACGACCGCGAACACCGGAGCCAACGCCACCAGCGCCGCACCGGCGAAGGCGAGATCGAAGATCCGCTTCCCCGAGCGCTTCGCCCCGTGATAGCTGGGCTTTTCCACGTGGATCAGCGGCAGACCGGCCACCGGACGCATCTCGATACGCGGACCGGCCACATCCACCACACCCGTGGCGACCACCAGGTCGGTGTCGAGCGGCTCGAGCTGCCAGACCAGATCGTGCAGACCCTCACTGCCCAAGGTTTCGGTGGCAGTGACCACCACCGTGTCCGCCCCCGACAGCTCGAGCGCTTCGACGACGGAGTGTTCGTCGCCGTAGACGGTGATCTCCCGGCCGTCGACATCGATCACATCACCGGGCGCACCCGAATAACGCGGCACGCACACGCCGACGACGCAATAGCCCTCCCCGTCCTGACGGGCAAAGGTGCGGGTCATGTGCCGCACCGCCCGAGCACCACCGACCACCAGCACCGACGTCTGGAAGTCGCCCCGAGCACGCTTGCGCGCGATCACCTTCCGCCACACCCACCGCGACAACAGCAAACCGGCAAGACCCACCGGCAAAGCGATAGCAAGGAAGCCACGCGCGATCTGCTGGTTGGTGATGAGCGCGATGATGGCGATGGTGCCGAACACGGCGAGCGTCGCCGAGATGACCCGCTGATACTCGTCGTAGCCGGCGCCGATCACGCGACGCGACCGCGAACGGAACAGACTCAGCGCGCCCAGCCAGGCCACGATGAGGACGGCAGATACCACCGTGTAATCGAGCTGACCGCCACCTCCGGCGCGGAGTAGATCCTCGTAGCCGAAGCGGACGGTCTGCGCCAGGATCACGGAGAGGACCACGGTGATCGCGTCCGTGAGGCACAGCCTCTTCACGTACACGTTCTGCCACTTCCACCGGTTGACACCGGTGCCGGGCGACGCGTCCGCGGGCGCACGGTCAGGTGCGCGCCGCGGAGCGTCGGACGGGTCGAGCCCTCGATCATCGACCGTCGTCATCCCGCAGTCCTCCCCATGAATGTGTCTCCTCCCCGAGACAAAACTATTTCCCGACGAATCCGGCCCCGGCGCTGGAACCGGACTCGAGCGAGCGTTACCCGAACTATCCCTGAGAAATAACTGAGCGTTACGTGTGAATCGAAGTCTTGTCGCAGATCAGCCGGGAAATCCAGACCCTGTTCGGTAGCCGGTCATGGGATCGTGTCGTGTGTTCGGTTGAATCCCTTGGTCTTCGAGTGCATCTACCTGGGCGTAGTCCGAACGGCGGGAATACGGTAAGTGATGATAATCACGTTTATGTGACGTTCTTTCCAACCCGGGACCCGATCGATTTCCCGAGATCGAAGAAGGCCGGGCGCCGAATAGTGTTACTTCGAGTTTCCGAAACATCAAGCGCCCCCTGCCGGGTGGTGAGGACACCACGCGGCCCGCGCAACCCGACCGCCATGCCGATAGCCGGAGATGTGGTCGGGATAGGCTTCGGTATCGCTAGCGAGAGCCCCGAGGAGAACTGTTGAGCACCCTCCAGACCCTTGATCGCGGTCTACGCGCGCTGGACATCGTGTCGCAGCGACCAGGGGGAATCTCGATCGCGGAACTCTCGGCCGAGCTGGAGGTCGCTCGGGCCATCGGCTATCGAATCGTCGCGACTCTCGAAGCACACTCGCTCGTAGCCCGAATGCACGACGGCCGGATCAGATTGGCGGTGGGAGCCGCACTACTCGGTTCGCGCTTCCGTCCCCGCTTGCGCGAGGTGACGCAACCGCTCCTGCGAGACCTGGCTCAGCAGACATCGGCCACTGCTTTCCTGTCGACCCTCGAGGGCGACGAGTGCGTAGTGATCGCGGTGGCCGAACCCGATTCGGGCATCCTCCGAGTGGGCTACCGAGTCGGCACCAGACATCCCGTGTCCAAGGGCGCGGCCGGTATCGCCATCCTTGCCGGTCGCCCCGCATCGGAGTCCGACACCGACGCGATCCGACGCGCACGCGAGGACGGCTTCAGCATCACCGCCGGCGAACTCGAACACGGCGCTGTCGGCGTGGCAGCCGGCGTGCGCTCTCCCGTCGACCATGAGGGGATGGGGTTCGAGGCGAGCGTCGGCGTCGTCGCGATCGAAGGTCTCGATACCGACACTGCGGCAACCGCCGTTGTGGCGACCGCCGCACGGATCAACAGCCTGCTCGATACCTGACGAGTACAGCCGCGCTCGAGGACGCCCGCTGAGGGCGTCCTTTTCTTGCCCTCAGCACAGAGATCCAACCCCGGCATTGACGCCGAGTGTGACCACCGTTACCGTCTGAATGTGCGTTCAACGAACACATATGTTCGATAAAAGTAAATTCGCAGTTCGCAGATGGAGAGCATTATGACGAGTCAGTCGATCGGCACCGTCCTCGACACCCCGCAACCCGCCGCGGAGAGCCGCTGCCCCATCGACCACACCGCCTTCACCTCCCCTACCGGCTGCCCCGTCTCCCCGCGCGCCGCATCGTTCGATCCCTTCACCGGGCCGTACCAGGTGGACCCCGCCGCATCTCTGCGTTGGTCGCGTGACGAAGAGCCCGTCTTCTACAGCCCCGAACTCGGGTACTGGGTGGTCACGCGCTATGAAGACGTCAAAGCCGTCTTCCGCGACAACGAACTCTTCTCGCCTTCGATCGCTCTCGAGAAGATCACCCCGACCTCCGACGAGGCGAACGCTGTTCTGGCCCGATACGGCTATGCCATGAACCGCACTCTCGTCAACGAGGACGAACCGGCACACATGCCGCGACGGCGAGCGCTGATGGAGCCCTTCACTCCCGCCGCGCTCGCCCACCACGAGCCGATGGTGCGCCGACTGACCCGCGAATACGTCGATCGTTTCATCGATGCCGGTCACGTCGACCTCGTCGACGAGATGCTCTGGGAGGTTCCGCTCACCGTCGCACTGCACTTCCTCGGTGTGCCCGAGGAGGACATGGACACCCTGCGCGAGTACTCGATCGCACACACCGTCAACACGTGGGGACGTCCGGCTCCCGAGCAGCAGGTCGCCGTAGCCGATGCCGTCGGGAAGTTCTGGCAGTTCGCGGGCACCGTTCTCGACAAGATGCGGAAGGATCCCAGCGGGCACGGTTGGATGCCTTTCGGCATCCGCGTTCAGCAGGAACAGCCGGACGTCGTCACCGACTCCTACCTGCACTCGATGATGATGGCCGGCATCGTCGCCGCGCACGAGACGACCGCCAACGCCTCTGCGAATGCCTTGCGGCTGTTGCTCGAACATCGCGACGTGTGGGAAGAGATCTGCGCCGACCCGAGCCTGATCCCCAACGCGGTCGAAGAATGCCTGCGTCATTCCGGATCGGTAGCGGCGTGGCGGCGTCTCGTCACCGCGGACACCACGATCAACGGTGTCGCCATTCCTGCCGGGGCGAAGCTACTGATCGTCAACTCGTCCGCGAACCACGACGAACGCCACTTCGACCAGGCCGACGACTTCGACATCCGGCGCGACAACGCCAGCGACCATCTCACCTTCGGGTACGGCAGCCACCAGTGCATGGGAAAAAACCTCGCACGCATGGAGATCCAGATCTTCCTCGAAGAACTGACCCGACGCCTGCCACACATGGAGCTGGTCCCGGATCAGGAATTCACCTACCTTCCCAACACCTCGTTCCGCGGACCCGATCATGTGTGGGTTCGCTGGGATCCGACACGCAACCCCGAACGAGCCGACCCGGAATTGCTGTCCCTTCAGCAGCCGGTCAAGATCGGCGAACCGTCGAAGAACACGATCGCTCGCACCATGGCCGTCTCCGGACTCGAACGCGTTGCCGACGACACCCTGCTGATCACCCTGCGCGACACGAGCGGGCGGCCGCTGCCGAAATGGTCCGCCGGGTCGCATATCGACGTCGACTGCGGTGCAGTGTCGCGACAGTACTCACTGTGCGGTGACCCGAACGACCGCAACACTTTCCAGGTGGCCGTTCTCCACGATCAGGAGAGCCGAGGTGGGTCCCGGTGGATCCACACCGAACTGTCCGTCGGCGACACGCTTCGGGTGCGGGGTCCCCGCAACCACTTCAAGCTCGACCCCGACGCGAAACGGTATGTCTTCGTCGCCGGTGGCATCGGCATCACCCCGGTAATCGCGATGGCCGATCAGGTCAAGGCCGCCGAAGTCGACTACGAGATCCTTTACGCCGGCCGCTCACGCACCTCGATGGCATTTCTCGACCGTCTCGCACGCGACCACGGCGATCGGGTCCGGCTCTATCCCGGCGACGAAGGCACCCGCATGGACCTTCCCGCTCTCTTCGCCGACCCGGAAGAGGGCACGCAGGTGTACTCGTGCGGTCCCGAGCGTCTGCTCTCCGCACTCGGCGAGGCCACCGCACATTGGCCCGACGACACCCTGCACGTCGAACATTTCTCCTCCACGCTCGAAGAACTCGATCCGTCCAAGGAGCACGGCTTCGAGGTGGTGCTGAAGGATTCCGGCATCACCGTCCCGGTCGCTGCCGATCAGACAGTGCTCCAGGCACTTCGAGCCGCCAACATCGACGCCCAGAGCGATTGTGAGGAAGGCATCTGCGGCGCATGCGAGGTACCTGTCCTCGACGGCGAGGTCGACCACCGCGACCTGGTCCTCACCAAGGCCGAGCGCGCAGCCGGAAAAACCATGATGACCTGCTGCTCCCGCGCATGCGGCGACAAGCTGACCCTCCAGCTGTGACACAGCAACCCTCGAAACTGATCCGAAAGGCACGACATGACCACCATCGAGCAGTCGGGTACGCCGTCCGTCCCACCGGACTCCGGCACACCGACCACCAGAACGCCGTTCAAACGGGTTCTGGCCGGCAGCATGGCCGGCGCCGTCCTCGAGTGGTACGACTTCGCGATCTACGGCATCCTCGCCGCGACCGTCCTCGGCCCTCTGTTCTTCCCCAGCGGCAACCCGGTCGCCTCCTTGTTGATGGCCCTTGCGACACAGGGACTCGGGTTCGTCGCCCGTCCTCTCGGCGGCATCGTCTTCGGTCATCTCGGTGACAAGTTCGGACGCAAGCCCATCCTGGTTGCAACGTTCCTCATGCTGGGAGGCGCGACCGCCGCGATCGGACTGCTCCCCACCTACGGCCAGATCGGCATCTGGGCCACCGTCGCCCTGGTCGTCCTGCGCATGATCCAGGGCTTCGCCCTCGGTGGCGAGTTCGGCGCCGCAGTGATCCTGGTCAGCGAATACGGCGAACCCAAGCGCCGGGGATTCTGGGCGGCATGGCCGCAGTCCGGAGCTCCGGCCGGTACCGTCCTGGCCACCGTCACGGTGGGCATACTCGCGGTCGTCTTCCCCGGGGACGCATTCGACGACTGGGGCTGGCGCGTCGCCTTCCTCCTCGCCGTGCCGTTGCTCGTCATCGGCTTTCTGATCCGTCGGGGCGTCGAGGAATCTCCGGTCTACCGGGCCGCGCAGGAGAAGGCCGAGTCCGCCGATAACAAGGCTGCACGCAAGGAATCGTCCAGCATCATCGAGGCTCTGCGTAAGCCGCGCCCGCTGCTCCACGGCCTCGGCATGCGCCTGGGCGAGAACATCGCGTTCTACGTCTACACGATCTTCGTCATCGCGTACGCCACGACCTATTTCGACTACACCCGCGGCGCGATCGTCACCACCGTCGCCTTCGCATCGGTCTGCCAGTTCCTCGGAATGATCGGCGGCGGATGGTGGTCCGACCGGGTGGGACGCAAGATCGCCATGCTCGTCCCGGCCGTCTCGCTCATCATCTGGGCGCCCATCTTCTTCTCCCTGGTGCACACCGAGAACATGACCGCGCTCGGTGTGGGTGTGTGCGTCGGCGCGCTGCTGCACGGCATGCTCGCCGGCCCGGAAGCCGCATGGATCACGGAACTGTTCCCCACCAAGTACCGCTTCGCCGGTTCGTCGCTGGTGTTCCAGGGCTCGTCGATCATCGCCGGAGCGCCTGCCCCGTTCATCGCGGTGTGGCTGGTCGACCGATTCAGTGCCACCGCAGTCATCGTCTACCTGGTGATTACCATGTCGATCACCGTGATCGCCGTGGCCACCAGTCGCGAGACGAAGGGCGTCGATCTCGACAAGCTCGACGATCTCTACTGACCACGCCTCATCGAGAAGTGGCGCGTGGAAGTAGACGGGGGATGCGGACACGGAAGGTAGAGCCGACACCCTTCTCGGACTCCACCTCCACCTTCCCGCCGTGCGCCGCGACCAGCGCAGCGACAATCGACAGACCCAGACCACTCCCACCCGACGCGCGGGTGCGGGAGGCGTCGGCGCGGTAGAAGCGTTCGAAGACGCGCTCGCGGTCGTCGGGATCGAGACCGGGGCCGGTGTCGGCGACTTCCAAGATCGCATCGGTGTCTGCGGTACCCACCCGCACCGTGACATCGGCGTCTGGTGAGGTGTGGGTCAGGGCGTTTGTGACGAGATTGCTCAACACCTGACGCAGACGGGCGTCGTCGCCGCGAACCTCGGGAGTGCCTGGGCCGTCGATGATGTCGAGGGTAATGGTCCGTTCGGGTGCGACGGCACGCGCGTTGTGCACCGCGTCGGCGGCGACCGCGAGCAGGTCCACCGGGGAGCGGTCGAGCGGGCGTTGTTCGTCGAGTCGCGCAAGCATGAGTAGGTCTTCGACGAGCAGACCCATGCGGCGGGCCTCGCGTTCGATGCGGTCCATGAGCATGCCGGTGTCGGTACTCGCGCCCTGCCGGTACAACTCGGCGAAACCGCGGATGGTGGTGAGCGGAGTTCGGAGTTCGTGGCTGGCATCGGCGACGAAGCGACGCATCTTCTCCTCCGAGCGTCGCGCCGACTCCTCGGATGCTGCGGTTGCTGCGAAGGCTGATTCGATCCTGCCGAGCATGGCGTTGAAGGTCACCGACAACCGCCCGATCTCGGTTCGGGGATCGCCCTCGGGCACCCGCTCGCTGAGGTCGCCTTCAGCGATCGCGGCGGCGGTGCGCTCGACCTCGTCGAGGGGACGCAGGCTCATCCGCACGACGACACCGCCGCCCACCGCCAGTGCGACCAGCACGACCGCACCGATCACCGTCTGCAGCACGACGAGGCTGTCCACCGTCTCGTCGGCCTCGGCCAGGCTCATCCCGACGGTGGTCACGACACCCGACGCGTTCTCGGTGCTCATCACCCGCCAGTGCGGACCGTCGTTGCCCACGGATCCGACGGTGACGGGCCTACCCGTCGGATCCTCAGGCACATCCGGTGCGGTCGACTCGTCATTGACGACGAACAGCACTTGTCCGTCGGCGTCGACGACCTGCACGTAGAAGGGGCTCGGCGGTCGCCGGGAGGTGGGGGCGTCCAGCGGTGGCGTCAGTGGGGGTCGGTCGGGTCGCGCCCAGGTCCGTGCGGCCTCCTCGAGGTCCCGGTCGACGCGCGACAGCAGAGAGTTCTGCAGAGCCGAGGTGACGGCAACACCCGACGCGAGCAGACCGATGCCGGCCAGGAGCACCAGGGCGGCCACCAGCGTCCAACGGAGTGGCAGCGCCCGCAGCCGGTTCATGTGCGGGGTTCCCGCATCACGTAGCCCACCCCGCGAACGGTGTGGATGAGGGGGACGTCGCCGATGTCCACCTTGCGTCGCAGATACGACACGTACGACTCGACAACCCCGACCTCACCGCCGAAGTCGTAGTTCCACACGTGCTCGAGGATGCGGGGCTTGCTCAGCACCGTCCCGGCGTTGAGCATGAAGTACCGCAGCAGCGTGAACTCGGTCGGCGACAGCGACACAGGCTTGCCGGCCTTGAACACCTCGTGGGTGTCCTCGTCGAGTTCGAGGTCGGCGAAGGTGATGCGGGAACTGCGTTCGGTCTCGGACACCTTGCCGGCGCGGCGCAGGATCGTGCGCAGCCGGGCGATGACCTCTTCGAGGCTGAACGGTTTGGTGACGTAGTCGTCGGCGCCGAGCGTCAGGCCCGCGACCTTGTCCTCCACCGCGTCTTTCGCGGTCAGGAACAGCACGGGCGCGTCGATGCCGTCGGCGCGCAGGCGGCGCAGCAGGCCCATGCCGTCCATCCCGGGCATCATCACGTCGAGGATCACTGCGTCGGGCCGGAAGCGTCGCGCCTTGTCCAGTCCTTCGGCGCCGTTGCTCGCGGTCTCCACCTCGAAGCCCTGGAACTTCAGGCTCACGGACAGCAGTTCGACGATGCTCGGCTCGTCGTCGACGACGAGCACGCGCGCTTCGGGAATCCGGTCGGTCACGACTTCGATTGTCGCGGGTAGGGCTGGCACCGCGCTCGAGATTTCCTGGCAGGTTCCTGTGAGCTTTCCGATTGTCAGGAAGTTGCCAGGAGAACTCCACGGAACCTCGAGATCACGAGTGTGTGCTGTGGGGGTGAACAACGGCTATCAACAGACCGCGAGCAGACTGCACGCGTTCAACCGGTACGAGATCAAGTATTTCGTCGACGAGATGAAGGTGCCCGAACTACGGCGCGAGCTCGCCGCCCGGATGGACACCGATCCGTACTCCCCACACGGGGGCTATCCGGTGACGTCGCTGTACTACGACACCCCGGATCTGCGGTTCTACTGGGAGAAGATCGAAGGCTTGAAGTTCCGCCGCAAGGTACGCATGCGGCTGTACGGCGATCCGGCCGCATGCACCGACGACTCTCCCGTGCAGGTCGAGATCAAGCAGCGCGTCAACCGGGTGACCCAGAAGCGTCGCACTGCCCTCCCGTACGGCGTCGCCCTGCGATGGCTGAACGGACGCGAGGACATCGAGTGCGACGACTCGCAGCGGCCGTTCGTCGACGAGGTCTCCGGTCTCGTGGGGAATCTGGATCTGCGACCGATCGTGACCACCGGCTATCTGCGCGAGGCGTTCGTCGGACGCGACGCCGACCTCGGCCTGCGCGTGACGATCGACCACAAGGTGCACGGCCGCGACCGCGACTTCCACTTCGCGTCCGGCGCAGAGAACCGCTTCATCATCCCGCCGAAGCTGGCCGTCGTAGAGCTCAAGGCCAACGAGCGGGTGCCCTACTGGGCGACTGATTTGACGGCCCGGCTGGACATGTCGGTGATCCGGGTGTCGAAGTACTGCCAGTCGGTCGAAGCGTTCGGGCTCGCACCCAGGTCCCGTTTCGGTGCACCGGAACTGGTGTCGCCGGACGGCTCCGACGCGCGGGTACCCACCGATCTTCTGTCCACCGAACCGATCCCGGCTCGCTGACCTTCCCTTCTCCGAAACAAGGACGGATATGAACTTCGATTTCCAAGATCTCAGTGGCACGTTCACGACCTTCGACATCGTGGTGTCGCTGGCGTTGTCGTTCGTGCTGTCGAGCGTCATTGCGTGGGTCTACCGCTACACGCACAAGAACGTCTCCTACAGCCAGTCCTACGTACAGACGCTGGTGCTGGTCGGCATGGTCATCGCGCTCATCATGCTGGTGGTCGGATCGAACATCGCCCGGGCGTTCGCTCTCGTCGGCGCGCTCTCGGTGGTGCGATTCCGCAACGCCATCAAAGAAACTCGCGATGTCGGGTTCATCTTCCTGGTGATGGCCATCGGCATGACCACCGGTACCCGCTTCTACGTGCTCGCCATCGCAGCGACCGTCGCGATCTGCCTCGTACTGCTGATCATGAACAAGTTCAACTGGTTCACGCTCGACGTGCAGCGTCAGGTGGTCAAGGTGCAGGTGCCGCCGGAGCCGGCCTACACCAGCACCGTCGAGGACATTCTCATCAAGCACTGCAGTGAATACGAGTTGGTGTCCACCGAATCCGTCCGCGCCGGCGCTCTGGTGGAGCTGTACTACACGGCGCAGCTGAAGAAGGGCACGAGCTCGAACGACCTGATCGCGGCACTGAGCGCCGTCAATGCCGGCCAGCGGGTGAGCGTCCTGACCGGATACGACCAGACCGACCTGTGATGACGGCACCCACCCCGCGGCGCCGTCTGCGGCACCGGATACCGACCTCGCTGCGGCGGCACTGGAAACTGCCAGTGGCGTTCATCGCGTTCGTCGCGATCGTGGCCACGGCATTCGGAGCGACACGCGTGCGGCCCTACATCACAGGCGACCCGACGATCATCTCCTCGGAGATCACCGAGAACGTCGCCGGCACAGTCGATCTGTTCGACACCTCCGCCACACACGAGTTGTCGCTCGAGATCGGCGACGCCGAGTACGACGACATGATCTCCGCATACGAGAAGGACGGCGACAAGGAGTGGGTGGTCGCCGATGTGGTCATCGACGGCACCCGCATCGACGACGTGGGTGTGCGCCTGAAGGGCAACTCGACGCTGCGCGGCCTGCAGGGCGAGGGTTTCGATCAGGCGCAAGGCCCGCCCGGGATGGAGGGCACGGTTCAGGTGGATCCGGAGGATCCGACCTCGTTGCCCTTGCTGATCCGTTTCGACGAGTACGTCGACGGTCGCGCGTATCAGGGCATGACAGAACTGTCGGTGCGGCCCGGCTCGCCGGTGATCAATGAGGCGATGGCGTTGTCGCTCACCGCCGAGACCGATCAACCGACCCAGCGGTACGCGTACACGGTGTACTCGGTCAACGACAGCGCCACCGCGACGCGACTGGTGCTCGAGCATCCCGATGAGCAGTACGCCAACTCGCTGTTCGACTCCCCCGGCTATCTCTACAAGGCCGATGCGTCGTCGCGGTTCGAGTACGTCGGCGACGACCAGTCGGACTACGCCGACCAGTTCGAGGAGATCAATGCCGCCGACTCCGGGACGCTGCAACCCATCATCAGCTTCCTGAAGTGGATGGACTCGGCCGACGACGCAGAGTTCGACGCGCACCTCGCCGACTGGGTCGACGTCGAGTCCTTCGCCCGGTACGTCGCCACACAGAACCTGCTCGTCAACTTCGACGACATGGCCGGACCCGGTCAGAACTACTACCTCTGGTACGACCTCGACACGAAGAAGCTCTCGGTGGTCTCGTGGGATCTGAACATGGCCATGCAGGGTGATACTTCCGCCGGCCCGGACGACTCCATCTCCATGATGGGCGGCATGGGACCGGGCGGTCGCCCGCAGGGCATGGCGGACGCCGCGCTACCGGAGGGGATGCCTCAGGCCATGCCACCTGGAATGCCTGGAGGTGAGAGTCGCGGACCAGGCGGCGGTAATACCTTGAAGACCCGTTTCCTCGACTCCGACGCCTTCACAGAGATCTACCACCGGGTGTATCAGGAGCTGTCCGAGCAGATCTACGGCAACGGTCTGGCACTCGAGGTGCTCGACGCGGTGGCGGCGTCGGTGCCGCCCTCCGACGGCCTCACTGCCGAGGCGCTGCAGGAGAGCGTCGACTCGATGCGCTCCTGGATCGGGGAACGTACGCAGGCACAAGTTCAGTGGATTCAGCCCCGCTGAGCGAGGTCGGATCCACCGAAGTTACGGATACTGTCGGGCCATGACTTCCGAAGAAATCCTGCTCGTCGAGCAGCGCGATTCCGTCCGCATTCTCACCTTCAACCGCTCGGAGGCGCGGAATGCGCTGAGCTCGGCGCTCATCGATGCCCTGCGCACCGAGATCGCTGCAGCGGAGGCGGACGACGAGACGAACGTCGTGGTCCTTACCGGCACCGACCCGGCCTTTTGCGCCGGACTCGACCTGCAGGAACTCGGGGAAGGGGGAGGCAACCTGTCGCTGGTGTCCGGCGCCGACCTCCCCGTCGGTCATCCGTGGAAGCCCATCTCCAAGCCGATCATCGGCGCGGTGAACGGCGCCGCCATCACCGGTGGTCTCGAAATGGCACTCGCGTGCGACTTCCTCATCGCGTCCGAGCGCGCCCGCTTCGCCGACACCCACGCGCGAGTCGGCGTCCTGCCGGGTTGGGGACTCACCCAGCGCCTTCCCGCGGCGGTGGGTCCGGGCTTCGCGCGTCGCATGAGCCTGTCCGGCAACTTCGTGGGTGCCGAGGAGGCGCTGCGTGCGGGTCTGGTGACGCAGGTCGTCGCGCATGACGAACTGCTCGGCACGGCCGTGGAGGTCGCGCGGACGATCGCCGGCAACGACCAATCCGGTATGCGGGCGTTGCTCGCGTCGTACCGCCGGGCCGAGGAGCACGTCGTCGAACCGGCCCTACGGGTGGAGCAGCAGACCTCGGAAGAGTGGATGCGGGAGTTCTCGCCGTCGCGGGTCGCCGAGAGGCGGGCGGCAGTGATCGAACGTGGAAAGTCCCAAAACGCCGTGAACCCCAAGTCCTGAAACACCCATGATAAAAGGGTGTTTCAGTCTAATCGGACAGATTTATCACGGAACCATAACAACTCGTGACGGCAGGTAACAGGCTTTGGGGCCTTCGCGAAGTATGGGGCGGAAGTGAATTGATCTTGCAGATCTTTCACTTCCCGCGTCCGTTCGCGGGCGTGCCCATCCACAACAACATGGAGGTATTCCTATGCTGCTCGGATCTCTCGCACTGACCCTCGGTGGACTGCTCGTTGCCCTCGGCATCGTTCTCTGACGGCCGGACGATCGACTCCGCGCCCGCACCACCCCCTGCGTGCGGGCGCGGTTCGGTCTATTCGGACGGATTCACTTCCGGCGTCCGGAAAACCGTGTCCTCACTACGCTTCTCGGACATCCTCTTCTCGAGTTCGTCCTTCTCGCGCTGCGCCATCTCGGGGTCGACGTCCTCACCCGGGACGGGTCCGGGATCTGTAGCCGGTGCGCCCTGACCGGGATCGGCCGCGTCGATCTCGTCGGAGCCGGTGTGCTTGATCGGGAGAAACGGTTCCATGCTTGCCATGGATACGGATTCCCGACACCGATGCGCGCAAACAACTACTCCGGCAACGGAACGTTCTGCAGTCGCAGCTGACCGCGAGCGAGGACCTTGCCGGTCGTAGTGTCGGTGATGATCACCAGCCACAGTTGCTGAGTCCTCCCCTGCTGCAACGGTTCTGCCGTGACCGACGCGCGGCATCCCGTCGTCGAACGCAGGAAGTCGGTCGAGTTGTTGACGCCGACAGCGAACTGGCCGCGCTCGAGTACCGCGGCGCTTGCGCCGATGCCGCCGGCAGTTTCGACGATGGTCGCATAGAGCCCACCGTGCACGACTCCCCACGGGGTGTGATGGTCGGGGCCCAGGTCGACGTATCCGGCGACCTTCGTTCCGGTGGCTTCCTCGACGACGAAGCCGCTCGCCTCGACGAATCGGCTCGGCGGCTTCTGGCTGTAGTCCTCGATGGTCGGACGGGCCTCGGTAGTTCCGGTCATGACAACTCCTCGTTCACGCTGACTTCGATATCCACAGTTAGCCAGTGCCTAGGCTGACTGTCAAGGATTAAGTCAGCTACCCTGTGGGCATGCAGTGGCTCGACTACAGCACCGACAACTGCTCGGTCCAGCGCACGATGGACGTCATCGGCGAGAAATGGACGATGATCGTTCTCCGCGAAGTGTTCAACGGCGTGCGACGTTTCGAGCAGATGCGCCGGCACACCGGCATCTCCGACCCCGTGCTGTCCGCCCGACTGCGCACCCTCGTCGAGGCCGGGATCCTCGACACCGTCCCCTACCGCGAGGAAGGCCGCCGCACGCGCAACGAGTACCGGCTCACCGACAAGGGTCGCGATCTCTATCCGATCCTCGTCGCCCTGCTCCAGTGGGGGGACAAATACTGTGCAGATCCCGACGGCCCGTCACTGCTCATCGAACACCGCGACTGTGGCGCTCCGGTCGAAGCGGTCGTGCAATGCGCCCACGGCCACGGTCCGCTGCGGCCGAGCGAGTCGCAGACCCGGCCGGGTCCGACCGCGCGAAAACTCCCCGAGGGCACGAAAACATAACGAAGTGAATTTTCGGTCCGCGGCAGTGTTTCGCACCGAGGCGGCGGGTACTCCTCGGTCAGCGTCCCGGTGCGGACGCAGTCCGGATAACCGAACGACAGGAGGAACACATATGCACTTCGGATCTCTTGCGCTCCTCGGCGGACTGCCTGCGAAACCGGGCATCGCCCACTGAGCCAGCGCACACCGCGTCCGCATCCGTGATGGGTGCGGACGCGGTCGTATGTGCGATGAGTTTTCCGGGTGGCGCGAGTCGGTATGGTCACCGACCCCAGAAGGAGCCGACATGCCCGAATTCGTCACCCACTCGATCGACGTCCCCGGCGCGACTCTCGTCTACGACGTCCGCACCGTCCCCGGCGACGCCACCCCGCTGCTGCTCGCCGGATCCCCGATGGACGCGAGCGGCTTCACGAGCCTCGCCTCCTACCTCGACGACCGGACGGTGATCACCTACGACCCGCGCGGCACGGGCCGCGGTACGCGCACCGACACGTCGATGCAGTCCACTCCCGCTCTGCACGCCGACGACCTGCACCGGATCCTCGTCGAACTCGATCTCGGTCCCGTCGACGTCTTCGCCAGCAGCGGCGGCGCAGTCAACGCCCTCGAACTCGTCTCGCGCCATCCCGAGCAGGTGCGCACGCTGGTCGCGCACGAACCGCCGATCATGGAACTGTTGCCCGATCGCATCGGGGCCGAAGCGGTGCGCGACGACATTCGCGACACCTATCAGCGCAGCGGTCTCGGACCGGCCATGGCGAAGTTCATCGCCCTGGTCAGCTACGAAGGTGAGCTGAACTCCGACTATCTCGGCCGGCCCGCTCCGAGCCCGTCCGACTTCGGACTGCCCAGCGAGGACGACGGGACCCGCGACGACGTGCTGCTGGGTCAGAACTGGATGTCGTGCACGGGCTACCACCCCGATCTCGACGCTCTCGCGAACGCGTCCACGCGCATCGTCGTCGCAGGTGGTCGCGAGTCGGTACGCCAGCTGTGCGGCCGCGCCTCGGCAGCGCTCGCCGACCGGCTCGGCACAACTCCGACGCTGTTCCCCGGCGATCACGGTGGCTTCATGGGGGCCGCAGAGGGTATGTCCGGCGATCCCGGAGCTTTCGCCGCCGTGCTCCGCGACGTGCTCCAACCGAGCCGCGTGTAACCCGTCCGATCCGCTCCCGCGCGCGTCGCGGTTCCGGCCTTCCGGAGGTCACCATGCCCGAACCGCATTCCGGCCGTCCACCCGTGGTCGACCTCGCGACCTGGCAGGCCGCGCGCGACGAACTCCTCGTTCGCGAGAAAGCCCACACCAGGGAAGGCGACGCCATCGCCGCGGCTCGCCGACGACTCCCGATGGTGGAGTTCGACGGAACGGTCGAGGTGGTCGGGCCCGATGGCCCGGTCCGCTTCCTCGACCTCTTCCAGGGCCGCAACGAACTCGTCGTCTACAAGCACATGTGGTACGACGGTGCACCCCCGCAAGGCCAGTGCGAGGGCTGCACCACCACGGCCTGGCATGTCCGCGACGCCGTCTACCTCAATGCTCGCGGCGTGTCGCTCGCATTCGTCACCACCGGCCCCTGGGAGGAGGTGTCAGCGTTCGTCGAGTTCATGGGCTACACCCAGCCCTGGTACTCGGTGCGCGACGCCGACGAACCCGTGGGCGGAGCGATGGGCTACCTCACCTCCTATCTCCGCGACGGCGACCGGACCTTCCTCACCTACTCCACGACGGGTCGCGGCACCGAACGGGCCAACAGCTCTGCCGGCCTGCTCGACATGACCCCCTACGGGCGCGGCGAGAGGTGGGAGGACAAACCCGAGGGATGGCCGGAGGGAGACGATCCGTGCTGGTTCTGGCGCGCCGATGCCGACGGCAACGCGACCTGGGATGAGACGAGCCGCCCGGTGCCGCAGTGGACCCGGCCCGGCGCGACTCCCGTCGAGACCCTCGGAAGGAAGAGCAACTGGCACTGATCACACCGACGGTGCCGCGCGCCTACCGTGGAACGAGGTGTTCCCGACGAAGGAGTGTGCGTGGCGGAATCGTCCGGGTCGAATCGTCCCGAGTCCGAATGGAACGGCCGGGATTGGTACGTGAACTTCGGTGAGCGCAGCCCGTCACGGAATTGGGACGACGGCCGCCGCTACGGTTTCCTCGCCGCGGGCGGCGGCCGTTGGTATTCGGATTCCGTGCAGGAGTTGCCGGTCGGTGGCCGCGTCTTCGTCTACATCCCGAAGAGCGGATACGTGGGCATCGGCGTCGTGTCCGGTCCTGCGGCTCCGGCCGACGAGGCGACGCTCGTCGTCGACGGCCGCCCGGTGCCGTTCCGCAGCCTCGACCTGAAGGCGCCGTACACCCACGAGAGCGAGGGCACGAACCCGCACGAGGACCACCGCGAGTGGATCGTGCCGGTGCAGTGGGCGCACACCGTCGCGCGCGAGGATGCCTTCCGCATCCCGGGCCTGTTCGCGAACCAGAACTCGGCATGCCGTCTGCGTCACCGCTTCACCGTCGACACCGTGACGTCGTTCTTCGAGAGCAATCCGGATCGGGATGGGTGACAGCAGAAGCTTTTTCGCACGATCACTCCGTGTCGCGCAGCGCGTTCCTGCGTTCGACGCGACGCCGATCGGCCAGGTGGGCGTCGCGCAGCACTTCGAACAGACGCGGCGTGGTCCGCTCGCCGGGTTCGACGACCGCGACCCATCCCAGTGCGCCGTAGAGCGGGTGCGGCATGAAGACGTCGGCCTCGGCGAAGTCGATCGTCGGGTCGACGGACCGGGGCGGGTAGCCGAGCAACTCGGTGAACAGCTGCGACCCCGCATGCACGTTCATGCGCCATCGGCCCGGCTCGTCGAGGCGTGAATCCCCATCGTTCGGATAGTTCTTCGTCACGATCGTCGCGTAGGGCTGCCGGTTGTGTGGGATCTCGCCGTCCGGGGCGTAGTAGAAGAAATGGTCGCCCCACGCGACCTCGGGATGCCCACTCCCCTCCTGTGGTGCGAGCTCGAGGACACCGTCGAAACTTCTGATCTCCGCAAGGATCTGTTCCATGGTCATACTTCGAGTGTCACCTTGAAGTGCTTATGGAGGGTTCGGCTGTAGAGCACACGATGACGACGGGGCGTCTGGCTGCAGCCGCCGGATACTCCGTGCAGCAGGTGCGCGATCTCGAACGTCTCGGAGTGGTTCCTCCCGCCGTACGAATGCCCAACGGCTATCGCAGCTTCGGCCCCGAACACGTCACGGCTCTGCATGCGTACCGCGCACTGGTTGTCGCGGTGGGCCCCGTCGAGGCGCGCAGCGTCATGCACGAGGTGCAGGTACTCCCCTACGACGAGGCACTCGCTCGTGTCGTCGAACTCCACAGTGGGCTCGCGCGGGCACGCGCCGAGAGTCTCACCGCGCTCCGCGCACTCGACACCATCGTCGACGAGGCCGCCCACGACGCGCCTCCGCTACCCGGCGACGCCCTGAGCATCACCGAGCTGGCGAACGCCATCGGAGTGCGATCGTCCACCCTGAGGTTCTGGGAGAAGGAGGGATTGGTCGCGCCCGAACGGATCGACCGTAACGCTGCGCGGAGGTACTCACCCGCCGCGGCGCGGGATGCGCGGATCGTTGCCGCACTACGCGCGGGTGGCTACCGCATCCCGGCGGTCCGGGCGGCGATGGCAGCGATCGGAACCGACAACGACATCGATACTGCTCGGGACGCACTCCACGAGCGCCTGCACGCCATCGCAGTGCAGTCCGAAGCGTTGCTGCGGGCCGGTGCAGACATCGCGAACCTGATCGGGAACCGGACTCCGCGCTCGCCTAACTCGAATCCGAAGAGTGCAAGCGCCACGGCACACTCGTCACCATCACCCCGGGTTGGAACAGCAGACGACTCTTGAGCCGCAGCGCGCTCTGATTGTGGAGCAGATTCTCCCACCAGTGCCCCACGACGTATTCGGGGATGAAGACGGTGACCACGTCGCGCGGCGAGTTGCCACGCACCCGCCTGACGTAGTCGAGTACCGGTCGCGTGATCTCCCGGTACGGCGACTCCAGCACCTTCAACGGAATCGTGATGTCGCTGGCTTCCCATTCGCGCACGAGAGCGCGGGTGTCCTCCTCGTCGACGTCGACGGTGATCGCTTCGAGGGTGTCGGGGTGGGTGGCCGAGGCGTACGCGAGCGCGCGACGTGTCGGGTGGTGCAGCTTGGCCACGAGCACGATCGAATACGTGCGGCTGGGCAGCAGACCGTCCCATTTGCCGGCGTCGAGTTCGGCCGCCACGCGTCGGTAGTGGTGGTTGACGGCCCGCATCGTCACGAAGACGATCACCATGGCGAGGATCGCGATCCACGCGCCGGCGAGGAATTTCGTGATGAGCACGATGATCAGGACGGTCCCCGTCATCGCCAGACCCACACCGTTGACGACGCGCGAACGCTGCATTCTCCGGCGGTGACGCGAGTCGGTTTCGGTGGCCAACAGCCGTGTCCAGTGACGAACCATTCCGGTCTGGCTCAACGTGAAGGAGACGAACACTCCGACGATGTAGAGCTGGATGAGATGGGTGACCTCGGCGTCGAACACCCATACCAGCACGATCGCTCCGAGAGCCAGGAAGACGATGCCGTTGCTGAACGCGAGCCGATCGCCCCGGGTGCGCAGCTGGGTCGGCAGGTGTTTGTCCTGCGCGAGTACCGACGCGAGAACCGGGAACCCGTTGAATGCCGTATTCGCGGCGAGGACGAGGATCAACGCGGTCACGGCGGTGACGAGGTAGAAACCGAGCGGGAAACCGGCGAAGACCGTCTCGGCAACCTGTGCGACCAGCGTCTTCTGGTGGTATCCCTCCGGTGCCCCGAGCAGTTGCGTCGCGGGGTCTGCGGCGATGACGACGCCCAGTCGCTCGGCGAGCACGATGATGCCCATGAGCAGCGTGATCGCGATGGCGCCCAGCATGAGCAGGGTGGTGGCGGCGTTGTGCGATTTCGGTTTCCGGAAGGCCGGCACCCCGTTGCTGATGGCCTCTACTCCTGTCAGGGCCGCACATCCCGACGAGAACGCGCGCGCGAGAAGGAACGCGAAGGCCAGTCCGGCCAGATGGGATTGTTCAGCGGCGAGTTCGTAGTGCGACGACTCGGCCCGCAGAGGGGCATCGGACACGACGAGACGCACGAAGCCCCAGACGACCATCACCCCGATGCAGAACATGAAGGCGTAGGTGGGGATGGCGAAAGCTGTTCCGGCTTCGCGGAGTCCGCGCAGATTGACCGCGGTGAGGAGTGTGATCGCGGTGATGGCGAACAGCACTTTGTGGTGTTCGACGAAGGGGATCGCCGACCCGATGTTCTGGGCGGCCGACGAGATCGACACGGCGACCGTCAGCACGTAGTCGACGATCAGCGCGCTGCCCACCGTCAGGCCGGCGATCGCACCGAGGTTCTTCGTCGCCACCTCGTAGTCGCCGCCCCCCGACGGATAGGCATGCACGTTCTGCCGGTAGCTCGCGACCACTACGACGAGGACGACGGCGACCGCGAGACCGATCCACCCGGAGAATGCGTAGGCGGACAGGCCCGCCACCGACAGCACGAGGAAGATCTCCTCCGGTGCATAGGCGACGGACGACAGGGCGTCGGACGCGAACACCGGCAGGGCTACGCGTTTCGGCAACAGGGTGTGGCCAAGGGTGTCGCTGCGCAGCGGCCTTCCCAGCAACATCCGTTTGGTGATGTTGTCACGGCCCTTGTGGATGGTTACGGCCACGACCATCGACTCCTGTCCGGCGCATACCCGCGCACGCAGAAGCGAACGGTACGCTTGTATTACCACGCTCGCCATGGGTGCAGATAGGCAAATTCACCCCGTCGATCACCCGTCGGCAACGTTGGCAGATGAAAGAATCGTGGGTAGCGTGGAGTCGTTGTTGCTCCTCGCAACAAAGCGTGCCGTGTCTCCTCCCCTTTGACACGGCACGAACGGACCCCGTCGGCCCCTCCCCTCGTTGAGCCGACGGGGTTCACTCATTGGTTCCCGTCTATGCCGCGGTTCACACGTTTTCGTACAGAACGGTCCGTTTTACGGATTTTGCGGCGATCCCGGACAGCGGCAGCAGAACTTGACTCGTCCACAGTGCGCGCGGTCGACTACTTTCTTTCACCACGCTCACGATCCGGAGAACCCTGATGACCGATTCCATCCTCGAGCTCTACGTCAACGACGGATTGTCCGACGAGGAAATCGATCAGCAGAGGGCCACCTACGGTCCGCTCACCGAGGACGTGCGCGAGCTGATCCAGCTCGCACTGCAGACGCGTGTGGATGCCGACGACGTCGCGCGGGCGCGGGAACATCTCGCAGCTGCGCGCGAGATCCTCGAACGCGACCGGGAGGACGGCCCGTACGGCACCCGGTTCAACGACTCGGGCCGATTCCGCAACTGGGGCAACGCCGCAATAGGCCTGCGCAACGCCATCGCGCCGATCGGCGACATCCACGAGGAGGACGACGGCCGCGTGTGGACCGACATCGACCTCGGTCCCGCCTACGAAGGACCGGCCGGACACGTGCACGGCGGGGTCTCCGCACTGCTGCTCGACCAGATCCTCGGCGACGCCGCGCGCATCTCGGGATATCCGGGGATGACGGGCACGCTCACCATCCGCTACCGCAAGCGCACTCCCCTCGGCGCTCTGCGTGTGGAGGCGAAACTCGACCGCGTCGAGGGACGTAAGGCGTTCGTCGTGGGGCACATCGCCGACTCGGAGGGGATCTGCGTGGAAGCGGAAGGCATCTTCATCGCTCCGGTGTGGATGGTGCAGCAGCGCGACTCGTTCGCGGAGACACCGAGACCCGAATAGGCTCACAACCGAGAAGTGAGGCTCACAACGCCCATGGTCGACCATCAGGGTTGTGAACCTCACCTGTGCGTTGTGAACCTCCGAACGACGTAACCCTTCCGTCGTCGACCACAGAATGGCAATATCACTCTCATGAGCGAGAATGGCATTTCCACAAGCCAGCGGCCGTCGGTGACGATGAGCCAGCACACCTTCACCGCCGACTTCGGCCTGACGTCGCTCCAACTGAACAAGGAACGCGCGGTCATGCGCGCCGACCTGCACGACAAGCTGCGCAACGACGCCGGCGCCGCAGCACTCGGGGTGCTCACCACCGTGGTCGACATCGTCACGTCCACCCCGCCACTCGCCGTGTGCAGCCCGGACTGGGTGGCAACCCAGGACCTGTCCATCCACACGGCGGAACCGCTCACCGAGGGTCCGATCGTCGTCGACACACACCTGGTGCGCGTCGGCAAGAAGACCGTGCACGTCGCCGCGGAGATCTACGACGGGCGCGGCATCACCGACCTCGAGGAACTCGTCGCCGCCCTCGACGACGGCACGTTGCAACCGGCGGGGCGTGGTCTCGTCACCTTCGTGCGGCTTCCCCGTACCGCGGCGGCCGGTTCGGATTACTACAACCCCGGCGAATGGGTGGGCACCATCCGCGAATATCCGAGCGAGCATGTCGAGGGATCGATCTACTCCCGATTGGGGATGCGCACCCTCGACGCACGCACCGGCGTACTCGAACTCGATCTCACCCCATTCGTGGCCAACATGATCGGCACCATCCAAGGTGGCGCCCAGGCGCTGCTCGCCGAGCAGGCGGCGCACACCGTTCTTCCGGGCTTCGTGGCCACCGACATGCAGGCCCACTATCTGTCGCAGGTGAAGGTGGGGCCGGCGCGGTCGCACGTCACGGTGGTCCGTGAGACGAAGGACCACGCGGTCGTCGACGTGCGTCTCGTGGACGCCGGAGCCGACGATCAGGTGCTTGCTCTGACGACGGTCACCCTGCGACGCCTGCCGTTGACCTGATGCACGTGTTGCCGGAGTCACCACGTGCGACCCGGTAGGTCCGGCTCCTCCGCCAGTACAGTTGATCGATATCCGGCAGGAGCGAGAGGAGTCGACCGTGCAGAACGCCGTGTTCTACTCGCTCGTCGCGATGTGTTCGTTGTTCGCCGCGTCGACGTGGTGCCTCTCGCGCCCCCACCTGCTGTCGAGCTCGGCCGCGTTCGTGGCCTCCGGGCTCTGGGTGCTGATGAACGGACCTCTCGAGGGTCGTGTGCTGCACTCGGTGACGCCGAACCACGGACTGACCGAGGCCGACCTGCTCTCGGGAGTGGGCGTGTGCATCGCAGCCTGGGGTTTCTGGACGACGCGGAACCGTCGGCGCCGTCGGCGTTCGCAGCGGCCGGCGTCGTACCGCAGGCATCCCGACGGGTCCCGAGCCATGCCGACCCCCGTCTTTCCGGCGGGAAGCGACGTCGAAACGGGCCCCATCCGCCGCAAAGCAGGCTGAGCGTTCCGGTTCGACCCCGAGAAGATTTTCCAGGTCTCGTTTCAGTATCGACTCTGGACGAGTGCCCAGCCGTCACCTAAGCTCCAAAGCGGCCACGGCGTAGGTGGCCGTGTCTCCCTAGAGTCCTCCCCGACACAGGAGATACAGCGCGAGGCCCCCGCCGGCTCCTCCCCTCGAATCGCTGGCGGGGGCCCTTCCCTGTCGGCCTCCCCGACGACAGGGGCAGATCGAATGGTAATCGGGTCCCGATGTCCGGTTCGTCCTGCGTTCGGACGAAACGCCGGGTAACCCTTGTGACCTTCGTCTCTGCGGCGCTGTTCACAGCATAGAGCAATCTGCTCACTCGCGTGCATAGATCTTTCTCGAGTTCACCGAAAGATCAACTCGCAGAGTCCTTTTTGCCGCTTTCGCGCGCTTCGCATCCTTCCGTCAGGCACGGTCCGTCAGCTCGGTGTGCCCGGCCTGACGGGCACAGTGCGCGCAGCAGTAGACGGCATCCGCCGACTCCACCCCGTGCCCGAGGATGCGGCAGTGGCAGTGGGCGCACTGTGGTGCCATCGCGGTGACCGCGCACTCGAAACTGTCGAAGGTGCCCGAGACGTCCCCGCGCGTGAGCGTGAAGGTCTTGTCGTAGTCGTTGCCGCACGTGTCGCAGGTGGCCATGACTCTCCTCCTCTACCGACGTCGCGACCGGACGGAGTCCGGTCTCCTCCCGGTCGGGTACCCGCAACCGCCGCAACACACGGGCCCGCCCGCACCGAATCGGCGCGGGCGGGCCCGTAGGCGACGGATCTATACCGGTTCCGGTTCCTTCGCTTCGTGCTTCGCGGCTTCCTGCTGCGCGGCTTCGAACTTCAGGCGCTGTCCGAGGACCGACTTGCGGCGGCCGTAGACGAAGTAGATCGCCACTCCCAGGACCATCCAGACGGTGAAGCGGATCCACGTCTCGACCGAGAGGTTGAGCATGAGCCAGCCGCAGGCGAGGACCGCGAGGATCGGGACCAGCGGCACGAGCGGCACCCGGAATCCGCGGGGCAGGTCGGGGCGGGTACGGCGGAGCACCATCACGCCGACGCAGACCAGGACGAAGGCGAACAGCGTGCCGATGTTGACCATCTCCTCGAGCACACCCATCGGGAACACCGCGGCGAGGACGGCCACGACACCACCGACCATCAGGGTGATGCGCACGGGCACACCCTTGTGGTTCGTGACGGCGAGCTTGCGGGTGACGAGTCCGTCGCGGGACATCGCGAACAGCACGCGGGTCTGGCCGAGCATCATCACCATCACGACGGTGGTGAGGCCGGCGAGGCCACCGATGTTGATGGCCATCTGCGCCCAGGTGATGCCGTGTGCCTCGAAGGCCGTGGCCAGCGTGGCACTGCCGTCACCGACCAGCTCGCTGCCGGTGCGCAGGTCGGTGTACTTCACCATGCCGGTGAGCACGAGCGTGACGCCGACGTAGAGGACGGTGACGATCGCCAGCGAACCGAAGATGCCGCGGGGCAGGGCCTTCTGGGGGTTCTTGGTCTCCTCGGCGGTGGTGGCGACGACGTCGAAGCCGATGAAGGCGAAGAAGACCAGGCTCGCTGCGGCGAGGAGGCCGTACCAGCCGTAGGTGCTGCCGCCCGCGCCGGTGAGCGCCGAGAACAGCGACTGATGCAGACCGGATGCGGCGCTCTCCGCCTCTTCGGCCTGCGGGACGTACGGCGAGTAGTTGGACTTGTCGATGTAGAAGATGCCGACGACGATGACGAGCAGGACCACCGCGACCTTGATGGCGGTGACGACGGCGGAGACCCGCGACGAGACCTTGGTGCCGATCGCGAGGATGATCGTGATGGCGCCGACGATGAGCAGCGACCCCCAGTCGACCGTGATCGGTCCGAGGTCGATCGACGCGTCCCCGCCGAACATGCCCCCGAGATACATCGACCATCCCTTGGCGACGACCGCGGAGGCGAGGGCGAACTCGAGGATCAGGTCCCATCCGATGATCCAGGCGACGAACTCACCGAAGGTGGCGTAGGAGAAGGTGTAGGCGCTGCCGGCGACCGGTACCGCAGAGGCGAACTCCGCGTAACACAGTGCGGCGAGACCGCACGCGATCGCGGCGAGGACGAACGCCAGCGAGATGGACGGTCCGGCGAGATTGCCGGCGGTGCGGGCGGTGAGGGTGAAGATTCCGGCTCCGACCACGACGGCGACGCCGAACACGGTCAGATCCTTGGCGGTCAGTTCTCGTCGTAGCCGCGAACCGGGTTCATCGGTATCCGCGATCGACTGTTCGACGGATTTGGTCCGCCAGATGCCGACTCCGGGCATTGTGTGCTCCTCGGGGTGATTGCGGCGCCCGCCACGCCCGGTCCGGGCGAGGGGTAGGCATGTCGCTCACTTCGCGCGCATTACGTTGCAGCAAGCAGTGTTTGCGTGAGCATTTGATGTAGCAATCATGGCACTGGCTCGTGAAGTGTCAATATCTTTCTGTTCGGCTGAGCATTATGCTCGAGTGGTGACGAGCATCACAACGGAAAGGGTGTCATCGTGTTCAGTCTCGACCGGCTCGACGCAGCTCTCCTCGGAGAGCTCACGCACAACCCCCGGGCAGGAATCGTCGACCTGTCGGCGAAGCTCGGCATCGCCCGCAACACCGTGCAGTCGCGCATCAGAAAACTCGAGGAGTCCGGTGCCGTCACCGGATACCGACCGGTCGTCGACCTGCCGAAGCTGGGTGTGCCGCTGCAGGCGTTCATCGGCGCCGAGCTCGTCCAGGCACAGATGGGGCATGTGATCGCCCAATTAGGCCGATTCCCAGAGGTATTGGAAGTCCACGCGACAACGGGCCGGGAGGATCTCCTGATCCGGATGGCGGCGCAGTCCCAGGAGGACCTCCTGTTGGTCCTCGAACGGCTCCACGCCATCGAGGGCGTCGCGCACACCACCACGACGCTCGCGCTCACCACGCCGATCGAGTACCGGACGCAGCCACTCGTCGAGCACATCACCCGCAATGCGGGGCACGGGCGTTCCTCGTCGGCCGGAAACTCCTGAAGACACGAGAAGGGGAGGCACCTCGCGGCGCCTCCCCTTGTTCCCCTGTGCGGATCAGTTCCCCTGCGCGGATCAGTTCCCCTGTGCGGATCAGTTCCCCTGTGCGGATCAGGCAGTATCGATGCGGCGCTCGGCGATCCGGTTGGCCGCTGCGCCCGGCGTGACGCCGAGAGTGCTGGAGACGTCGAAGATCTCGGCGGTGCGCTCGAAGATCGACTCCACTCGTGTGCGGACGACGTCGGCGGCGGATCCGTCGACCTCGCCGGCGACCTGGATCAGTCCGCCCGCGTTCGCGACATAGTCGGGTACCCAGACGATTCCGCGCTTGCCCAGCAGACCCTCCACCTCGGGCTGCGCGAGCTGGTTGTTGGCCGCACCGCACACGAGACGTGCGTCGAGGTGGGCAGCGGTGATCGAGGTCAGCGTGCCGCCGAGAGCGCACGGGGCGTAGACGTCGGCGGACGAGGCGACCACGTTGTCGGTGACCTGCGCCGGGAACTCGTCGACCACGCGGGCGACCGCGGCGGGGTTCACGTCGGAGACGATCACCTCGGCACCGTCGGCGACGAGCAGCTTCACGAGTTCGTAGCCGACCTTGCCGAGACCCTCGACACCGACCGAGCGACCCGCGAGAGTCGTTTCGCCCCAGACCGTCCGAGCGCCGGCACGCATGGCCTGGAAGACACCGAGTGCGGTCAGCGGCGAGCTGTCACCGGATCCGCCGGCGGCGACGGTGCGCCCCACGGCGTGGGCGGTGTGCCGACCCACCACGTCGAGGTCCTCCGCGCGGGTTCCCACGTCGGCGGCGGTGATGTAGCGACCACCGAGTGACTCGACGAATCGTCCGTAGGCGGCGAGCAGTTCGTCGTTCTTGTCCATCTTCGGATCACCGATGATGACGGCCTTGCCGCCACCGAGGTTCACACCGGACACCGCGGCCTTGTAGGTCATGCCCCACGACAGTCGCAGCACGTCCTCGAGTGCCGACATCTCGTCCGCGTAGGGGTAGAAGCGGGTGCCGCCGAGGGCGGGTCCGAGTGCGGTGGAGTGGATCGCGACGATGGCGCGCAAGCCGGTGGCCGCGTCGTGATGGAAGACGACCTGCTCGTGCGGACGGTCGGTCAGGCGGGCCGAGCGGCCGAACACGCCGTCGGACGTGGTGAACTCGGGGAGGTCGAGGGCAGAGGTGGTCATCGGTGGGTTCCTTTGCAGCAGAGGGTGTTCGTGCGTCAGAAGTCGGTGTCGATGCCGAGCTCGGCGAGGCGGGTCCGGTACTGCTCGACGGAGCGGAGCTTGACGTCCTCGTAGCCGCGCACCATGTCGGGCAGGGCCGCGATCTCGGCGGCGCGGTCGTAGGAGTCGACGTCCAGGCCGGCGGCGAGCCGCTGGATCGTGGCGGTGTAGTGGGCGAGCAGAGCGCGCTCGACGCGGCGGACGTGGGCGTAGCCGAAGGGATCGAGCTTCGTGCCGCGCAGACGCTTCGCCTTGGCCAGAGCCTTCAGCGCGACATGCGATTTCGGTCCGAAGCCGACCTTCTTCTCGCGGCCGAGTGCGCGCAGCGCCGGCGGGTGCAGGCGGTAGGTGAGCTTGCGCCCACCGGGGACCTGGCCCTGCACCTCGTCGAGGAAGGCCGGGTCGACGAGCATGCGGGCGACCTCGTACTCGTCCTTGTAGGCGGTGAACTTGAACAGTCCGCGGGCGACGGCCTCGCTGAAGTCCGTGCGGTTCGTGACGCGGCGCTCCGCCTCCCAGGCTGCCTGCACCTGCGCGATGTAGCGGGCGGCGAGGGCTTCGCTCTGGAAGTCGATCAGCGACGCGGCGCGGATCCGCACGAGCCGCTCGACCTCGCCGGTGAAGGTGGTGCCGGCGAACAGACGCTCCGGTGCGACGGTGGCGGCGCGCTCCGTGGGGGCCGGTTCGGTCGCGGCGGCGAAGGCCGCGGGATCCGCGACGGCCACCCGGCCCCAGCGGAAGGCGGCGATGTTGGTCGCGACGGCCACACCGTTGATCTCGATGGCCTCCTCGATGGCGTCGGCGGGGATCTCGAGTCCGCCGAGCTGGTGGGCGGCGCCCACGACGAGGAAGTTCGCGGCCGAGGTCTCACCGAACAGCGCCTGGGCTGCGGCGAGGGCGTCGAACGAGACGGTCGTGCGGGTCGCGGTGTCGAGGCGGGCGAGCAGGTCGTGCTCGTCGGGGTGCCGGACAGAGCGGTCGTAGACCATGTCGCCGGTGGGGACGCGGCTCGTCGACGCGACTGCCACGGTCTCCTCACGGTTCGCGTAGGCGAGGTTCTTCGGCTCGGTCGCGGTGAGCAGGTCGAGCGCGAGCAGAGCGGTGGCACCGCCCGGGCCGACGCGGTTGCCGGGCTCGAGTCCGTCGGCGGCGAAGCGCAGGTGGGAGACCACCGGGCCGGCTTTCTGGCTCATGCCGATCTGGTCGAGCGACTCGACCTCGAATCCGGCGCGTAGCGCGGCCGTGGCGAGCACCTGGTTGACGGTGACGATGCCGGTGCCGCCGATGCCCGCGAGGAAGACGTTGCGGGTGCCCTTCGGGGTGTCGATGGCGGCGTCCGGGATGCGCGGCGGGGTCGGAGCCTTGCGGCGCTTGGGCTTCTCCGGCGACGTCTCGACGGTCACGAAGGACGGGCAGTCGCCGTCGAGACACGAGTAGTCGGTGTTGCAGGAGGTCTGATCGATGCGGGTCTTCGAACCGAATTCGGTGTCGACCGGCTGCACCGACAGGCAGTTGCTCTTGACGCCGCAGTCGCCGCAGCCCTCGCACACCGCTTCGTTGATGACGACGCGGGTCGTGCGGGCGGGCAGGGTGCCACGCTTGCGCTGACGGCGTGCGTCGGCGGCGCAGTGCTGGTCGTAGATGAGCACGGTGACGCCCTCGATCTCGCGCAGCAGCTTCTGCGCCTCGTCGAGCCGGTCGCGGTGCCAGACCTCGGTGCCGCGGGCAAGGGTGCGCTTGCGGAGGCGCTTCGGTTCGTCGGAGCAGACGATGATCTTGCGGACACCCTCGGTGGTGAGCTTGTGGGTCAGCGCCGGGATCTTCAGGGCGCCTTCGGCGTCCTGCGCGCCGGTCATCGCCACGACGTCGTTGTAGAGCAGCTTGAAGGTGATGTTCACGCCGGCGGCGACGCACGCCTGGACGGCGAGCTGACCGGAGTGGAAATAAGTTCCGTCGCCGAGGTTCTGGAACATGTGGCCGATGTCGGTGAACGGCGCCTGGCCGATCCACTGCGCACCTTCGCCACCCATCTGGGTCAGGCCGGTGACGGCGCTGTCCTTGCGGCCCGACAGGGTGACGAGAGTGTGGCAGCCGATGCCGCCGCCGCCGATCGAACCCTCCGGCAGTGCGGTGGATCGGTTGTGCGGGCAGCCGCTGCAGAAGTAGGGGGTGCGCTGGGTCGACAGCACCTCGAGCGACAACTGCGGCAGCGGTGCGGGGCCGAGTTCGACGTGGCCGCGGAGCACGCGACGCAGCGGGCCGCGCAGGCGACCGGCGGTGAGCTCACCGTCGACGGGCACGAGCGGGCGGCCGTCGGCGTCCTTCTTGCCGACGATCTGCGGGGCGTTCGCGGTGCCGTAGAGGATCTCGCGGATCTGGGTCTCGACGAAGGCGGTCTTGTCCTCGACCACGATCAGTTCGTCGAGGCCGCGGGCGAATTCGCGGACGATCTCGGGACCGATGGGGTACGGCATGCCGATGCGCAGCAGGCGGATGCCGGCGCGGTGCAGCGCGGCGTCGTCGACACCGAGGTCGAGCAGGGCCTGGCGCAGGGCGTCGAAGGTGGTGCCGGTGGCGGCGAGGCCGACGCGGGCCTGCGGCGGGTCGACCTCGATCACGTCGAGGCCGTTGAGGCGACCGTATTCCTGGACGATCTTCCAGCGCGGGCCGTAGAGGTCGGCCTCGGCGATGACGCTGTCGCCGGGCGCGGCCATGGGGCGCTGCTTGTAGACGAACGGCCGTCCTTCCCATTCGATCTCGGGGACCGTGATGGGCAGGTCGGAGATAGAGCCGTCGACGGACCAGGCGCCGTCGGCGACGTCCGCGACGATCTTGAGGGCGACGAGGCAGCCCGAGGCACGCGACAGCGCGACGCCGTGCAGGCCCAGGGTGACGATCTCGGCGGCGTTGCGCGGGAACAGGACTGGGATGCCGAGGGCGGCGAGGGATCGCTCGCTGACGGCGGGCACGGTCGACGACTTCGACGCGGGGTCGTCGCCCACCATGAGCAGCACGCCGCCGTTCGGGTTCACGCCGTACATGTTGGCGTGACGCAGTGCGTCGGTGGCGCGGTCGAGGCCGGGGCCCTTGCCGTACCAGACGCCGACGACCCCGTCGTGAGTCGGTGTGCCGGCGCCGAGCTGTCCCTGGCTGCCCCACACCGCGGTGGCGGCGAGTTCCTCGTTGAATCCGGGCACGAAGGTGATGTCGTGCTCGGCGAGGACCTTCGGCATGCCGTGGAGCATCTTGTCGAGACCACCGAGGGGGCTGCCCTGATATCCGGAGACGAAGATCGCCACCCGGCGACCGTCCCGCATGGCCCGTACCTGCTGTTCGACGAACAGCCGGGCGATGGCCTGGACGCCGGTGAGCAGCACGGTGCCGGAGCCCGAGCGATATCGGTCGTCGAGGTCGTAGGGAAGTCGTTCGCTCTCCCGGATTACGGTCTCGGTCATTGCGTACCACCCGTCCTTCGTCGCGGCGTCCGATTGTGTCTGCGCCACTTCGATCGCGTCATTTGGTACAGCAATAGTTGATTGAGCTAGGCGAACTCGTCAACATAAGATTTTCCAGCGCATCATTTTGATTAGGTGTGATGCACGACACACTGGATGGATGCGCACGGTGCTCAGTTCCGGACGATCCGGCGCATCCGCCTGGGGAGGATTCGCTCTACCGTTCACGCGGAGGTCGGGCGGTCTCGACCACCTCGACGGCAAGGTCGCGCACGAGTTGATTGCGCTCCTGGGACAACCTGCGCAGCATTTCGAATGCGCTCTCCGCGTCGATGCCGAAGCGTTCCATGAGAACGCCCTTCGCCTGCCCGATGACATCCCTCGAAGCCAGGGCCGCGCGGAACTGCTCCTCGCGCACCGCGGCCACCGCGGCGAAGGCCGCATGCGTCGCCAGGGTCGAGGCGATGTCGACGCTGCCGTCGTCGAACGCACCCACCTGCGAGCTGTGCAGATTGAGGGCTCCGATCGTGTCGTCCGTCGTGTACAGCCGGACCGCAAGCATGGAGCGAGCACCCAGACGGGCCGCTCGGGAAGCGAACGCGGGCCATCGGTCGTCGTGCATCTCACGAGCGAGTTCCTCGATGGATTCTCGCAATTGTCGTTCGAACCTCACCGAGTTCGCACTACGAGCGCCGCGGCCTTCACCGGTGTCCATACTGCATCGTGGCATCGAAACGGCGACGGGGTTGCAGCGTTCGACCGAGGGGTATTGCCCTCGGTAGCCGGAATCGGTGTCCGGACGCCGCACCCGGTGAGGTGCTGCCGGTTCAGACATGCAGCCGGCAGCACCGCCCGGGGCTACTGCACCGAACCGGTCAGCGTGAACGGTCCATCAGACCGGTTCCCATCGCGGCCGTGGCCACGCCCAGGACGAACACGATCACACCCACGATGACGTGGGACCAGATCATGGAGGTGCTGGTATCGACGCCGCTGACCAGCCACGGCGAAACGACCAGCCACAGACCGAGCAGAGGCGCGATGAACGCCAGGCCGTGGGTGCGGCCGTAGGCCGAACCGAGTGCCATGGCGAGCACTGCGACCGCGAGGCCGCAGATCAGATTGGTGGTGGCGAGTGCCGTCTGATCGGCGAAGCCGATGATCCAGGCGGATGCCGCCGCGTACAGACCGGCAACCATCATCAATCCGTCGGTGACCTGGACTGTGGGCTGTTCGCCCATCCGGTCGTAGCGTTCGCGCATCTCGACGATGTCGGGATGGGTGTGCATTGCAGAATGAGCCGATGATGTCGACATTGTCCTCATCTCCTCGTGGGTGAGAAGTCCGAGGGGCCCTCCTGGGTCCGACACCATTATCGTCGTCCCGGACGGGATGTTCCCGTAGGGTAGAAAGTCCCGACTTGGCGATCTCGGGCGGAGCGCACCGTATCGATCCGGACCATCAGGGGACGAGGACGGCAGCGCCGCGCACGCGGTCGCCGGCGAGATCCGCCAGCGCGCGATCGGCGTCGCCCAGCCCGTATCGCATCGTCGCGACCCTGATGCGGTGCTGCCCGGCGAACGCGAGGAACTCCCGGGAATCCTTACGGGTATTGGCGGTCACCGACCGGATCTCGCGCTCGTAGAACAGGTGCCGCTGGTAGTTCAGCTGCGGAACGTCGGTCAGGTGGATGCCGGCGATCGAGAGGATGCCGCCGCGGTCGAGTGCTTCGAGTGCAGGCGGCACGAGGTCGCCGACGGGTGCGAAGAGGATGGCGGCGTCGAGGGGCACCGGTGGTGCGTCCGCGGCGCCCTGCACCGACGCGGCCCCGAGTTCGCGAGCGAGATTCCGCGCGTCCTCACTCCTCGTCATGACGTGCACCTCGGCACCTCGCGCCAGGGCGACCTGCGCCGCGATGTGGGCGCTGCCGCCGAAGCCGTAGATGCCGAGCTTGCCGCCGTCGGGGACCGAGGCGCGCTTCAGCGCGCGGTAGCCGATGATGCCGGCACAGAGGAGCGGAGCGAGTTCGATGTCCTCGTATCCGTCGGGCAGCGGGAGGGCGTACGCCGCCGGTACGGCGACGAACTCGGCGTACCCGCCGTCCTCGTCCCAACCGGTGTATCTCGAATCCGGACACAGGTTCTCGTCGCCACGACGACAGTAGCGGCACTGCCCACAGGTCGAACGCAGCCAGGCCACGCCGACGCGGTCGCCGTCGGCGAACCCTTCGACCGCCTCCCCCGCTCGATGGACTACCCCGACCACCTCGTGCCCCGGGACGACACCCGCCCGGTGGACGGGGAGATCGCCCTCGGCGACGTGCAGGTCGGTGCGGCACACACCGCACGCCAGCACGCGCACCAGAAGATCGTTCGGTCCGGTCTCGGGAAGCGGGACGGATTCGAACCGCAAAGGGTGACCGGCGACGGGGCCGGGCTCCACCACGCGCCACGCTCGCATCGACTCAGGCAGAGCCCGCCGAACCCCCGCCCTCCGGACCCCCTCCCTCCGAAGCTCCGCCCTCCGAAGCTCCGCCGCCCGGACCTTCGGTGTGCCAGGGCCGCACATCCGGATCGTCGTCGGCCGGCGGCTCCGGATCGCGTGCCTCGTCGGCGCGGGTCGGACGGTTGGCGCGGATCATTCCTTCGGTTTCCTCTGCGAGCGCGTCGTCCTTCTTCGGACCGTGCTTGTCGCTCCCTCGTTCCATCTCTCTGCTCCTTCCGATGGTTCGCCGAGAATCCGTCTGTAACGCAGCGGCTACTCGGTTGCGGGTGGGACGTGGTCGGGGTCGTAGTCCTCGACGCCGGCGGCAATGCGTTCCTGCTCCGTGCGGTACTCGAGATAGTCGTCGTCGACGCGGTCCGGCGACTTGCCGTGCTCGCGCCGATCCTTGGGCGCGGACTCGGTCGGGTCGATCACGTCGTCGAGATCGGGAGTGTCGTGCGGTCCGGTCATGATCTTCCTCCGAACATTTCTCGGTGAAAGGCGGTCTCCCTAGGACTACCCCCGCCCGGCTCCCCGAACCACCTACCCCGGCAGGATGCGAATCCCCGTCGGTCGCCGGAGTGTTTGCCCTCGCCGGTAGTGGTGAACCCCTTGGTACATGAGCAGCACAGACGGTTCTGCCGATCCGTACGACGCAGCCGAAGATCCCGACGCCGATCCCGACAACCTCCTCTCCAAGGCTCCGCAGCAGCCCGACCAGGCGGAGGGCGAGGACGAACCGGACGAGACCGGCGATACCGGACGATCCTGACCGTTCGAAGGAGACATCGATGACCGAAACCGCCCACGAGGGACCGAATTCCAGCGGCACGGATGTCGTCACCATCCTCACCGAGGACCATCGGGAGATGCTCGAGCTTCTGGGCCGAGCGGAGACCACGCTCGACGCGGAGGAGCGCCGCGATCTCACCGATGCGGCGATCGCCGAGGTGATGAGGCACTCGGTCGCCGAGGAAATGTTCGTCTATCCCGAGATGGAGAAGCACCTCCCCGGTGGCACGGAAGCCGTCGAACACGACAAGGAGGAGCACGACGAGATTGTGCAGGTGATGAAGCAACTCGAGGGCGCGGAAGCATCGAGTGCGGAGTTCACGACGTTGGTGAAGAAGTTGCAGGATCTTCTGCGCCACCACGCGAACGACGAAGAATCCGACCAGTTCCCGGCGTTGAGGACGCATCTCGGGCAGGACACCCTCGTGGAGGTCGGCACCAAGGTACAGGCCGCCAAGAAGCTGGCCCCGACCCGGCCGCATCCGTCCGCGCCGCATTCCGAACTGTTCCACAAGACCGTCGGACCGGGGGTCGGCATGGTGGACCGACTGCGCGACGCACTGACCGGACGCAATACCTGAGCGTCAGGACGGCGCGGCACCCCGTCACGCCGGGTCGGGTTCCTCCGGCGCGCCGTCCTGAGCGCTCGTCCGGGCGAAGAAGGAGATCCTCCCGTTCGTCTCGAGCACCGCGAGGTCGATGTCGGCGAACCGCCGGATGCCCTGTTGACGCGCGGCGGCCATGAGGTCGTCGAGGGACAGACGTTCCCGTTTCAGGTTCTGCAGGTCGGGTTCACCGTCCTGGACGATCACCACGGGGACCCCGTGCGTGATGCCGCGCATCCGCGGAAATCGGGCGTTGATCATCGACAGGGCCAGGGTCAGCACCGCGAAGACACCGATGGTGAGGACCGCACTCGTCATGGACACGTCGTCCTGGGTGATCCCCTGCTGCACGAGATCGCCCATGGCCACGAACAACACGAGTTGGAACGTGCTCAGTTCGCCGACACTCGATCGGCCGACGAGGCGGGTGATCCCCCACAGGAACAGGAACAGGACGAGCGCGCGGATCACGATTTCCATCAGGGCACCAGCCAGGTATCGAAATAGATTGTCACTGCCGATTTCTCGCCGTCCATCACCGAGACGGAGCCCGATTCGCCCCATTGCCTCCCGGCCCGGATCCGCACGTCGAGCGCGAAGGTGAACTCGTCGCCGGGTGGCGGGTCGAAGGTCAGGTACGCCAGCCCCTCCCCCGCGGTCTCCGAGGACGGCTCGGGCAGCCGGCCCCGCATCTCGAGGATCTCGAAGTAGGACGTGTCGATCGCCAGGACGATCTCCCCGTCGAAGCCACCGTCACGGCGCACCGTCACCTCCCAGGGAACGTCGAGACCGGAGCGCGCGATGCGCGGATAGGTCAGTTCGAGTTCGTACCCGCCGCCCTGCGCAGTGGCCGTCGAACTCCGCACGCCGAGAAAGCCCAGCACTCCGGCCACCAGCACGATCACGAGCACGGCCGCCGCAGCGGTCCGCAACCGCGCCACGCCCTTGCTGCGAGCCACCTTCCCGACGTCGTCGAGGGTGGATTCGGGCCTGTTCTCCATCCCTCCACGTTGACACACAACCGGTGACAAACGGTGGATATCCCCAGGCGTTTGAGCTGCCCGAGCAGGGGTAGCCGCACATAGCACCACGAGCCAACCGAGGCGGCGTCGAGACCAGGCGTCACGGGGTGTGTGCACAGTCGCGCCTTCTCGCGCGACACGTCTTCGCACGACAATCGGCATTCGAGGGAGCAACATGTTTCGTCACACAGACCATCTGCAGTTCGACGCCAAGCCGGAGAAGCCCGATCCCGTCTACGCCCGCAAACTCCAGGAGCTGATCGGCGGCGCGTACGGTGAGATGACCGTGACCATGCAGTACCTGTTCCAGGGCTGGAACTGTCGAATGCCCGGCAAGTACAAGGACATGATCATGGACGTCGCCACCGAGGAGATCGGGCACGTCGAAATGATCGCCACCATGGTGGCGCGTCTCCTCGAAGGCGCACCCGCCACGGAGTCCACCAAGAACGCCGCCGCCGATCCGGTGGTCGCAGCGGTACTCGGCGGCATGGATCCTCAGCAGGCCATCATCTCCGGTGGCGGACCCACCCTCTCCGACAGCAACGGTGTGCCCTGGAACGGCCGCTTCATCGTGGCCAGCGGCAATCTTCTCGCCGATTTCCACGCCAACGTCGCCGCCGAAGCGCAGGGCAGAGTGCAGACAGCCCGGTTGTACAACATGACGGACGATCCGGGCGTCAAGGACATGCTCCGGTTCAACCTCGCCCGCGACACCTACCACCAGAACCTGTGGCTCGCGGCCATCGAGGAACTGAAGGCCGACGGTATCGAGCCCAGCCCGATCGCACCGAACGCGTTGTTCGACGAGGAGCACTCCGAGCACGCATCGAGCCTGTGGCACCTGTCCGACGGCGCGGCCTCCGATCAGGGTCGCTGGGCGCACGGCACCGGTCCCGACGGCACGACACCCATGTCGTTCCTCGCCGACCCGGTCCCGCTGGGCGATGTGGCGAGCGCACCGCCGCCGGACCCGAAGCTGTACGCGAGCTACGACGGATCGCAGGGCAAGCCCCGTTCTGCCGCAATGGGAACGGAGAAAGGACTCATGGGCAAGATGAAGGACGCCCTCGACCCCGACAATCCCTGATACTTCCTTCCGATGCAACCGCCCCGGCTCCCCGTGAGCCGGGGCGGTTGCGCGTGAAAGTACCTTCTCGACGGTTTGTTTCGTTACCGGTTTGTTTTGCGACGTGAGGGAGCGGGAAGGCTTCATCAATGAGCACCAACATTTTCGTCCTCGGACTCACCGACATCCAGCGCAAGGAACTGGAGACCGTACGCGGCGCCGACCAGCTGAGCTTCCACGGCCTCCTCGACTACGAAACATTGGTGGAGCCCGACGAATACGTGTTCGACGATCTTCTCGACGCCTGCCGGCGCGAACTCGACGACTTCCCCGGCAGCGTGGACGGGATCATCGCCCACTGGGACTTCCCCACGAGCGTCCTCGCCCCGATCCTCGCCGCCGAACGGAACATCCCCTCGCCGTCGCTGCGCAGCATCGTCGCCACCGAACACAAGTACTGGAGCCGTCTCGCCCAGAAGGAATCGGTTCCCGAGTGCGTCCCGCAGTTCAACTCGTTCGACCCCTTCGACGACAACGCCCTCGACAGCATCGAGCTCGACTTCCCGTTCTGGGTCAAGCCGGTGAAGTCGCATTCGTCGCAACTCGGATTCGAGATCCACAACGAGCAGGAGTTCGCCGACGCCCTCGTCGAGATCCGCGAGAAGATCGGACTCGTCGGTAACGCCTTCGACGAGGTCCTGCGCCGCGTCGACCTCCCCGACGAGATCGGGAAGAGCTCGGGCACCACCTGCCTCGCCGAGCAGGTCGTCAGCGGTATCCAGGCCGCCCCCGAGGGCACGATGTTCCAGGGACAGTTCAACGTCCACGGCGTGTTCGACATGCGCAAGGACGCCGCCGGGCACAGCTTCGAACGTCTCGACTACCCGGCGAGCACCGTGCCCGAAGAAGTGCAGGCACGCATGATCGACATCACCGAGCGCTACCTGCGCCACGTCGGCTTCGACAACGGCTGCTTCAACTCCGAGTTCATGTGGGACGAGGAGAACGACAAGCTCTGGCTGATCGAGGTCAACACCCGGATCTCCCAGTCGCACAGCGAATTGTTCGCCAAGGTCGACGGCAGCTCCAACCACGAGGTGGCCATCGACATCGCCCTCGGCCGGCAGCCCCGCATGCCGTACCGGCAGGGCGAATACGCCGTCGCAGCGAAGTGCATCATCCCGCACTACGAGGACGGCATCGTCACCTCGGTGCCTTCGGAAGCCGACATCGCCCGTCTCCGCGAACGGATCCCCGGCGCGCTGGTGTGCATCGACGTCGCTCCCGGTGACCGGCTCGCCGATCTGCCCAACCAGGACGCCTACCGCTACGAACTGGGCACGATGTACATCGGCGCCGACAGTGTCGAACAGCTCGAGCAGCGCTATCACGAAGGCCTGGAGACACTTCCGTTCTCCTTCGATCCGGCACCCGAGGACTAGGAGGAGCACTACATGCGCACGATCACAGACCTCCCCCATGAGGTCCGTGTCATCGAGAACGTCTTCATCACGATGCGCGACGGCGTTCGGCTCGCGGCGCGGGTCTGGCTGCCCGTCGACGCCGAAGCACATCCGGTACCCGCTGTGCTGGAATACATCCCGTACCGCAAGCGGGACTCCACGCGCGGACGTGACGCGTTGAACCACCCCTACATGGCCGGCCACGGCTACGCCTGCGTGCGGGTGGACATGCGCGGCAGCGGCGACTCCGACGGGGTGCTGCGCGACGAGTACCTCGCCGACGAGCACGACGACGCCTGCGAGGTCATCGAATGGCTTGCGGCGCAACCGTGGTGCGACGGTTCGGTCGGCATGATGGGCATCTCGTGGGGTGGCTTCAACAGCCTGCAGGTCGCGGCACGCCGGCCACCCGCCCTGAAGGCCATCGTCAGCGCTTCCGCCACCGAGGACCTGTACGTCGACAACATGCATTACATGGGTGGTTGCCTGTTGTCCGACAACCTGTCCGAGGCGACGGTGATGTTCGCCTTCAACAGCCTGCCTCCCGATCCCGCGATCGTCGGCGATCGCTGGCGCGAGATGTGGCACGAACGTCTCGAGGGCAGCGGCCTGTGGATCGAGAAGTGGCTCGAACATCAGCACCGGGACGACTACTGGAAGCGCGCCTCCGTCAACGAGGACTACTCCTCCGTGCAGTGCCCGGTCCTCGCTGTGGGTGGCTGGGCCGACGGCTACACCAATGCCATCTTCCGGTTGATGGAACATCTCGACGTCCCCCGCAAGGGGCTGATCGGACCGTGGGGCCACAAGTACCCGCATCTCGGGGTCCCCGGCCCGGAGATCGGTTTCCTGCAGGAGGTCGTGCGGTGGTGGGACCACTGGCTCAAGGGCGTCGACACCGGAGTGATGGACGAACCGATGGTGCGTGCCTGGATGCAGGATTCCATCGAGCCGAACCCGTCCTACGCGGAACGTCCGGGCCGTTGGGTGGCCGAACCGTCGTGGCCGTCGCCGAATATCGAGAACCGCCGCTACACCTTCGACCGGTACGCGCTGCATCCCGACGACGACGGCACCCTCACCGTCGACGAACGGCCCCTGGCACTGCAATCCCCGTTGGGTGTCGGCATGTTCGCCGGCAAGTGGGCGTCCTACGCCGCGACTCCCGACCTGCCGTCGGATCAGCGCGAGGAGGATGGCGGTGCGCTCGTCTTCGAGACCGAGGCGCTCGACACCACGACGGAGGTTCTCGGCCGTCCCGAGCTGGAGCTCGAGGTCTCGTCCGACAGACCGGTGGCGATGCTCGCCGCTCGGCTGTCCGACGTCGCGCCCAACGGCGAGGCGACACGCGTGACCTACGGGTTGCTCAATCTCACGCATCGCGACAGCAGCGAGAAACCGGAAGCTCTCGAACCGGGACGGCGTTATCGCGTCCGGATCGAGCTCAACGGCATGGGCCACGTGTTCCCGGCAGGTCACCGTCTGCGGTTGTCGCTGTCCACCTCCTACTTCCCGCTGGCGTGGCCGTCGCCGACACCCGCCGAGGTGACGGTGTACACCGGTGGCGGTCTGTATCTGCCGGTGCGCCCGTCCCGAGCGGAAGATGCGCATCTCCGCGAATTCGGTGAACCGGAAGCGGCTCCGGAGCTCGGGATCACCCTGCTGCAGCCGGGCGAGCACCATTGGCGGACCACCCGCGACCTCGCGACCGGCGTGTCGACGCTCGACATCCTCGACGACCAGGGGTCGTTCCGGATCGACGAGACCGGCACGGTCATCAGGCGTCGCACCCAGGAGTGGTTCAGTTTCGGAGGCAACGATCCCAACTCGGTGCGCGGCGAGACGCAGACCCTGCGCCGCTACGAGCGGGACGACTGGCGCACCGAGGTCCGTACCCGCACGATCCTCACGTCCACCCCGGAGGAGTTCGTGATCAACGCCGAGCTCGACGCTTTCGAACTCGACGACGATCACGGCGATCGACGGGTCCACTCGGACAGCTGGCAGCGACGGATCCCGCGTGATCTGGTCTGACGACGGCGATCCGGCCTGACGGAATCACAACGGAAGCCCACCCTGCGACGTGGCGCGGGGTGGGCTTCCTGCGTTCTGCGCGAACAGTGTTCAGGCGCTCCTGCGCGAATCGTTGCCGACGTCGAAGTGCTCCTCGTACCACTTCTTCGCCTCGTCGAGCACACCCTTGCTCAGGCGGGCATGGGGCCGGACGTCGACGAGCAACGGTTCGTGGCCGGGACCGCGCCCGACCATCCTGCCCGTGAGGATCCAGACGAACCGACCGTCCTCGTCGCCGAACCCGGTGCACGTGCAGACACGGCGGGCGACCCAGTCCTTGACGGGCCGGCGCCACCACGACTCCGGAGCGAGGGTGGTGGCGACGAGCCCGGGCAGGGTCACGTTCGCCTCGCGATCGCGGCTCGGTCCGTCCTCGGCGTCCGCCGCCGGCCCCTTCGAGTACCGCAGGTAGAGCAGCGGATCCGTCGCCAGATCAACGAGCTGGTCGAGCGAGGTGATCAGCGGGATGTCGTCGGGGTCGGGATGGAAACTTCGGACGGACGTGCTCACCTTCTCCTCCTCCTGCCGATACTCCAGGACGAAGTCGAAGGGTTCCCTGCCCACCGGCTACGAAACCCCGCACTGCGGTGGGGTCAGTAGGCGCCGTCGCTCGCGAGCACCGCCCGCACCGTCTTCACGACGATGAGCAGATCCTGCACCATCGACCAGTTCGCCACATAGAACAGATCGAGGCGGATGCGGTCGGCTTCGGACAGATCGGATCGCCCGGAGACCTGCCACAATCCCGTCATGCCGGGTCGCACCAGGATGCGGCGCGGAACGAAGCCCGGGATCTTCTCGCCCTCACCCACCGCGAGGGGACGCGGCCCCACGAGACTCATGTCGCGGGCGAGGACGTTGAACAGCTGTGGCAGTTCGTCGATGCTGGTGCGGCGGATGAACCGTCCCACCGGCGTGATCCGCGGGTCGCGGGCGGACTTGTAGAAGGTCGCGTCCTCCTGACCGGTCTGCGCGCGGACCGTATCGACCATCCGGTCGGCATCGACGACCATCGATCGGAACTTCCACATCCGGAAGACGGTGCCGCCCAGGCCGACGCGTTCCTGCCGATAGAAGACCGGACCGCCGTCCTGGAGTTTGATCAGCGCGGCGACCACAAGCATGACCGGCGCCGCGATCGTGAGGGCGAGGACCGTGCACACGAGGTCGAAGGTCGTCTTGGCGATCCGATGCGACCCGCGGTACTGCGGCTCCTCGACGTGCACGAACGGCAACCCACCCACGGGATGCATCGACAGTCGCGGCAGGGCGATGTCGGTGACGCCGGGAGCCACCACGAGATCGACGCGATACGGCTCGAGTTCCCATGCGAGCTCGCCGATATCACCGTTCCCCCAGTGCGTTCCGGCAGCGATCGCGACGGTGTCGGCGCCGGAGAGCTTGACGGCGTTGATCACGTCGGTTTCCGCACCGAGTACCGGGATCTCCTGTCCGGCGACGGTGATGGTGCGCCCGCTCTCCCCCGTGTACCCGGTGGTGCACACACCGGCGACGCGGTATCCGGCCGAGGTGTCGCGGACGAACGATCCGACCATCGCATCCACCGCGCGTTCGGAGCCGACGACGAGCACCGAGGTCCGGAACTCGCCCCGCACACGCCGGCGTTCGATCGAACGACGGCACCATCGACGTCCGAGCGGCAGAACGACCAGGCCGACCGGCATGGCCAGCAACACGTAGACCCGGATCGTGTCGAGGTCGGTGGCGAACGAGTCGACGAGGAACGAGGCGATCGCGAGCAGACCGAAGGTCTGCAGGGTCGCCCTCGTGACGAGCCGGTACTCCTCCTCGCCGCTGCCCACGATCGGCTTCTTGCGAGTTCCGTTGAGTGCCAGAATCGCAAGCCACAGGCCGGCCACCACGATCGCCGAGGCGAGTCCCCGGGTCACCGAGGACCCCGGGTCGACCGGTCCACCGATCATCGTCCCGGCCCCCTGCGCCAGGACGACGGTAGTGACGACGATCGTCGTGTCGGTGATCGCCAGCGACCGGAGATAGGTGCGCTGCCATTGTCTGCGCGGGACACTTGCGTGACCGTCGCTCGTGTCGTGGGTCGGCGCGTTGCGGCGCGCCAACTCGGGTCCGATCCCCATACTTCTCCTGCTTGCCTACTCCACGCGAAGTGGCCCCGACAGCCAGATGAACGATTCGGTGATTATGTCCGTTTTTTCGAAGGAACGCGAATCCTGTTTCAGTGCAACGGATCACAGTGACGCGGGTGATTCCACCCTGAAGCGAAGAAGCTACGCGTAACTCGAATTACTTGTGCGCGTAGTTACTTCAGCAAAGAACACATTCATGAAGCGGCGACGAACGCAGCCCGGCCGGCGGCAGTGAGCCATGACGATCCCCCATCGAACCCCATCAGCAGGCCCCCGACCCGGGAGAAAGGTACAACAGAGACGAACCGGCGACAAGAGTTCGTCTACTCGTCGGTAGTATGATGTGAGTCACGCCGTTCCGATCCCCTCCCCGACCCAGTCGCGGATGTGCTGCCGGAAGTTTTCCGAGGACAGCGCGGCGACGGCCTCGTTACGGCCCTTCGGCACACCGTCGATCGCGGCGATGCACTCGGCGACCGCCTCCACCCTGTCCTCGCGGAAACACAACCCGTCGACCCCCTCGGCAACCGTCTCACCAGCACCTCCGAGCGCGTTGACGACCACACGCGCCCCTGCCGCACGTGCCTCGACGGGCATGATCCCGAAGTCCTCCACCGCAGGAAAGACGTAGACGTGGGCCTGCTGGTAGAGCGCGTAGAGCAGGGCGTCCGACGGTCGAGCGAGCACGTGGACCGGCACCGTCGCCTCGTCGGCGAGCTGCCGCAGCCGGCCCTCCTCCGGCCCCGAACCCGCGATCACCGCCGGCACCCCGGCGAGGTCGGCTGCCCGGATCACCCAATCCAGTCGCTTGTACGGCACGAACCTCGACGCCCCCAGCACGAAGGTCTCCGGAAGCCCCTCCAGCAGGGCGGATTCGGCGGCGGACAGTTCGTCACGCCAGTCGGGCACCGACGAGATGCGGGCCGTCTCGACGGGAGGGAAGATCACACGCGCCTCGACATCCCAGGACCGCTCGATGCGACGACGCACGAAATCGCTGTTCGCGGCGAAGTGTGCACCCTCCCGCGCGCGACGCCGATCGAGGGCACGCAACGGAGGTGCCGCGCACCGCACCGCGAGCGAGGCACCCCGATCGTCGAGTTCCGGATTCCACAGGTAGCGCGCCGGAGTGTGTACGTAGACGAACTTCTCGAACCCGCTCGGTGCGCCCCGGAAGGTCACGTGGTGGGCGAAACAATGCGAGCTGACCAGGGCGAAGTCGTACGAACCGGGTCGGCGACGCCAGACGTACGGCATGGCCGACAACGCCAGCGCCTTGCTCCTACGCAGAGGTGTGCGTGCCAGACCGCTCTCGTGCACCGTCCGCCCCGGATACCGGTCGGCGTCGTCCCACAGGCACAGGACGTCGGCGTCGGGAAAGGTGCGGACGAACTCGTCGAGAACCTTCTCCGAACCTCCGTCGCGTGCGATCCATTCGTGCACCAAGATTCCAGGCACAGCCATCCCTCCGAAGACCCCGAGCCGATCGGGAGGGTACTTTATGACCCTGCCGACGCCGAGAGGTAACGGGTCGGCACGATCCCTCGATACGAATGCGTCCGAACGGCAAGAAGATTCAGGGTCCGAGACGGGGCGGGAAATCACCCCCTCTTTCACCCCCTCGACAGTGGAGGTCACGGAGTGGATGTGCGACACGCGTCGTGGTTCGGCGACCCTGCGTCCCCGATCCTCGGGCACGTCCACCTTCCCGCCGACCGCCGCGCGCGCGGCGCGGTGGTGCTGTGCCCACCCCTCGGCAAGGAACACCTCGACACCTATCGAGGCGTCAAGGCTCTCGCCGAGCAACTCGCCGAGCGGGGACTGGCGGCAGTGCGCTTCGACTACACGGGCACCGGAGACTCGGCCGGCGATCAGGATTCGCCCGACGCGGTCGCGGCATGGCAGCGCAGCGTCGTCACCGCAGTGGAGACGGCCCGCGCGAGCGGCGCCGAGCACATCACCGTCGTCGGACTGCGCGCCGGCGCACTGATCGCGGCGACGGCACTGCCCGAGTGCGGACGGGCCGACGCCGTCGTGCTGTGGGATCCGATCGTCTCGGGCCGAGCGATGTTGCGCGAACAACGCGCCCTCTACCGTCTCGCCCTCGGCGCCGACGATCCCGAAGACCCCCGGGTTTCGATCGTCGGCGGGGTTCTCGCCCCCGAAGCTGCCGACGCGCTCGGCGCCCTGAAGATCGATCCGAGGTCGCTGAACGGCACACGAACCCTGCTCGCGACCCGACCCACAGCCCGCGAGACCGCCGCGGTGTCGGCGCTCGCCACCGCACTCGGCGGTGACGAGCTCTCCCTCGACGCCCACGAATCCTTCGTCACCCCCAGCACACTCCACTCCGCGATCCCGATCGAGCAGCTCACCCGGATCGCCGATTGGGTAGTTGCGGGCGCGCCGGCTGCCACCCGCGAGGTCCACTTCCCCGAGTGCGGCCGCGCGGTCGTCGCGACCACCGACTCCGGGCTCCCGATCCACGAGAGCGTCGAATATCTCGGCCCGAACGAGATGTTCGCGCTGCGCACGCACGGGGTCGCCCCCGAACGGTTCGACACCGAGGGGTTCGACACCGAGGGGTTCGACACCGAGGGGTTCGACACCGAGGGGTTCGACACCGGCAGGTTCGGCGCCCCGCGCCGGTCCACCCCGACGGTGTTGTTCTTCGGCACCGCCTACGAGCACCGACTCGGCCCGAGTCGTCTCTGGGTCGAGCTCGCACGCGAGTTCGCCGCGCACGGCATCTCCACTATCCGGTTCGACCGGACCGGGGTCGGCGATACCGGCACGGCACACGGGGCGACGCCCACGCCGCTGTACTCCGACGACTCCGACCGCGACGCCCTCGATGCCGTCGCCGCCCTCGGCATCGATCCGCAGGACCTCGTGGTGATCGGCCTGTGTTCGGGTGCGTGGTACTCGTCGTGGGTCGCCCTCCGGGGTGCAGCACACTCCGCCGTGCTCGTGAACGTGATCCTGTGGTGCACCCACCGCCGGAAGTCGTTGCGCGCAGATCTCGGTCCGAACGCACCCGATGTTCCGGCGATCGCAGCCCCGGCGGAACCGCAGACGATCTCCCTGCGAGCCCGCATCAAACCGTGGGCGCAGAAGTACCTGCCCTATCCATTGTGGCTGCTGCTGGGCCGAATCGGCGTGACCCAGGTTCCCGAGGTCGGGTTGGAGGCACTGCGTCGCGCGGGTGTGTCGACCACGGTCGTGCTGTCCGCCGAGGACCACCGGTGGTTCCTGACCCAGCGCGGAGAAGAAGGACTTCGCCGCCTGCGCCGACGGGGCTTCACCGGGGACATCCTCACCAGCGAGGTCGGTGAGCACAGCGGTCGGCAGCGGGACGGGCGCGAGTTCCTCCGCACGGCGGTCACCTCGACCGTGCTCTCCCGTTTCGGGTCCCGCATCGCGGATCCCGCTGCAGACGAGTACGTCTCATGACTCCTGTGCTGATGCTCGCCGTTCCGGTCGTGCTCGTGCTGGGTGTGTTGCTCTGGCGGCGACCCCAACGCGGGTTGCTGGCGATCGCCGCGCTCACGCCGTTCCACGGCCTGCTCGCGATCGTCCCCGGCGGTGAATCACTGTCGCCGTGGAAGGAGGGGCTGCTGCTCCTCACCCTCGCCGCGACCTTCGTCAGCCCCTACCGACGGCGGCTGCCGGCACCGTCCTATCCGTGGTGGCCGGCCGTGGTCGCATGGGTGGCAATCGGAGTCCTGTCGGCGTTGCTCGTCTCGGGGCTCGCCGGCATCATCGCCATCAAGATTACCTACTTCTACCTCGTCATCCCGGTGATCCTGTGGCGTGCACCGTTCGACGCCCGCGACCGCGACCACCTGGTGACGATCCTCATGGGCACGACGGCCGTCACCGCCGTCATCGGACTCGCGCAACAGGTGATCGGCGGTGAGCGACTCGCCGAACTCGGCTACCGCTGGGACGAGCATCTGCGCATCAGCGGCGGAATCCTGCGCAGTTTCAGCACGTTCACGACACCCTTCGCCTTCGGCCTGTTCGTGATGATCGGACTGATCGTGGGGTGCTCGGTCTCCTTCGCCGATCCGCACCGGCTCCGCAACAGACTGTTCCTGTGCGCGACACCGATCATGGTGCTGGGCATGGGTGTGACGATCGTGCGCGCCAGCTACATCGGTCTCGCCGTCGCATTGTTGTGGCTGGCGGTCCACCGCTACCGCACCCTGCTCCTCGGTTTCGGCGCCACCGCGGCGCTCGCACCGCTCGTCCTCTTCGCCGTGCCGAGTTCGATTCTCGCTCCACTGTTCTCCTCGTCGAGCCTCGGTGAGCGCGGGGACGGCTGGTCGCAGACCCTGTCGTCGCTGTGGGTGCACCCCTTCGGTCAGGGGCTCGGCGCGACCGGCTCGGCTGCCGCCGACACGGTGGCCCAGAGCAACCCGATGCTGTCGGAACTGTCGTACACGGCGGCCGTGCAGTTCGGGTTCATGCCCTATCAGCCCGACAACTACTACATGAAGCTCGCCGTGGAACTCGGCCCGATCGGCGTGTGGCTGTTCATCCTCGTACTCGTGTGCGCCGCGGTCTCGACGCTGCGTGCATCCCGGGTGCTGAGCGGGCAGGACGCCGCACTCGCACTCGGGGTGAGCGGCACGATCGTCGCGGCGGCGGTCGCCTCCACCGTGGCGACCTATCTGGAGATCTTCCCTCTCGACGTCTATTTCTGGCTACTGTTAGGAACTGTCGGATGCGCACTGACGCAACACTGGTCACCTCACCGAAGCTCGCTCACCGCATCGGATTCGGCGCCCTCGCACTCCGTCCGTCCGGCAGTGGAGTCCAGACCTACGTCCGCGAGCTGCTGACCGCGCTCGACCCGTTGTTCCCCTCGGCTGCGCTGCGCGCGACGGTGCAGTGCGATGCCGTGGGTGAACTGCCCCCTCGCGTGACCCCGTCGGTACGACCGGTCGCCGACGGGGTGCGGCGGATGCTGTACGCCAAGATGCCCGTCCGCGGGGTCGACCTGTTCCACAGCCTCGACGTCGACCTGCCCGTCCTGTGTTCCGGTGTCACCGTCTCGACGTTCCACGATCTCGCCGTCTTCGACACCCCGTGGGCGTTCAGCAAGTACCGCGCCGCCGGTGAGCGCGCGCTGCTGCGCGATGCCATGCGACGGGCCGACGTGCTCGTCGCGGTCTCGAACTTCACCGCCGAACGTCTCCACGCGCTGTGCGGCCGCGACGCGGCGGTCACCCCGCTCGCCCCCGCGGCGTGGGCGAAACCTCCCACTCCCGAGGAGGTGCGGGACATCCGCCGGGTCTACGGGCTGGCCGAACGGTTCGTCCTGCAGGTCGGCACCGTCGAACCCCGCAAGGACGTCGCGCTCGTCGCCGACGCGTGCCGTATCCTCGACGTCCCGCTGGTGCTCGCCGGAGCCGGATCCACCGGACCCGACGCACCGGCCGGTTCGATCGGTCTCGGTTACGTTCCCACCGCACACCTTCCCGCGCTGTACGCCGCAGCGACCGCCGTCGCATACGCCTCACGCTACGAGGGTTTCGGGTTACCGCCGCTCGAGGCGATGGCGTGTGGTGGGGCGGTGGTGACGAGCGCTGTCGGTGCACTGCCCGACGTCGTCGACGACGGAGCGCTGCTCGTCACCGAACACACCGTGACCTCGTGGACCGCGGCCCTGCGCGTCGTCGTCCACGACCGCGATACCGCGGATGCGCTGCGTACCCGTGGACGCGAGGTCGCCGCGACCTCGACATGGACGCGCACCGCCGAGCTCACGCGCGATGCCTACCGCTCTGCGGGCCTGAGAATCTGACGAGGCCGTCGCGTGGGTAGACATTCGCTGGCCGACCGGATGGCCGAAACCGTCGTGATGGAGCGGATCGTCGCGGCGCACGACCCCGGCGGTACTCTCCACGAACCGCAGACCCCGGAGCTCGACGGGCGGGCCGCGCGACGCAACACCGTCGTGATGCTCGGCAGCCGGTTAGCCGTCGCCTCGATGGGCTGGGCCGGTTCGATGATCGTCGCCCGCGCGTTGGCACCGGACGACTTCGGCAAGTTCTCCTTCGTCTTCGGCCTGCTCGGGTTGCTGTCCGTCGTCACCGATCTCGGCGTGGGCCGAGTGGTGCTCGCCAAGCTCGTCGAGTGCAATCCGTGGGAAGTCTCCTACGTCACCACCGCGTTCATCGCGTTGCGCGGTGTGCTCGGTCTGCTCGGGTACGCGCTGGCCATCGGGTACGTGCTGCTGCTCGGATACTCGTCCGATGTCGTCTGGGCGACGGTGATCGCCGGTCTCGTCGTGGTGATCGCGACGCCCAACAACGCACTGTCGGTGATGTACCAGAGTCGACTACGCATGGCATCGGTCGCGGTCGCCGAGACCTTCGGCCAGCTCGCGCAGCTGATCGCCACCATCGCCGCGGTGCTGTGGAATCCGGTGCTGCTCGTGCTCGTCGTGCCGGCCGTGATCAACGAGGTCGTCGGCGCAGGCATCCTCGTGCGCGGCGTGCGAGCGGGCAAGGCCGGTCCCCTGCCCGCCGCACGTGCCCAGTTGTGGCGGTGGCGCGAGATGCTCGTCGAGGCCGTCCCCCTCAGCATCGGTTTCGCTCTGCTCACCCTGCTGTCGAAGATCGACGTGCTGATGCTCGGGCGGATGGACACTTTCGACTCGGTAGGTCTCTACACCGTCGGATACAAGTTCGCCGATCTGCTGTCGATGGTGTCGTCGACCGTCGTGGGTCCGGTGACCACGCTGCTGGTCGCCACCTGGCCGGCGCAGAGCGAGATGTTCCGGCAGCGCACGCGGGAGGCGGCGATGCTCCTCGCGGTGCTGGGCGCGACCGCTACCGCGGTCTTCTGGTCGTCGGCGGACGGCGTGCTGTCCCTCCTCTACGGCGAGCGGTTCGCCGAGGCGGCCGGCGCCTCGCGCATGCTGGTGCTCGGCAGCGCTCTGTCGATGCTCACCGAACTCGGTCTCATGGTGCTCATCGCGACCGGACGCCACCGCGTCTACCCGTGGGTGGCACTGGCCGCGCTCGCCGGGAACATCGGTGCGAACCTCGTCCTCATCCCCCGCATGTCGTTCGACGGGGCGGCGCTGGCGACGGTGCTCACCGAGGCTGCGATGCTCGTCGCCATCTGGATCGTGGTGGTCCGGAGCGTCCGGATCAGGGGTCTGTTCCCCTTCACCCAGACCATGGCGATCGCGATGCTGGGTGTTTCGGTGGCCGTGTGGATGTCGCTCTTCGCGGAACGCTACGATCTTCCCTGGCCCGTCACCGCTGTCCTCTCGGCTGTCTGTGTTCTGGCCGGAACCCATGTCCTTCCCATCACCGGCGGGCTCGGCCTCGCCGGTCTCGTCAAGTCCCGTTGAGGTTGCAGTGTCCCTTTCGCGGTCGATGCCGCGTCGCGTGTCGCGGTCCATGCCGCTCCGCGCCGTTCTCACCCTTGTCGGTGTGTTCGCTCTGTCGTGTACCCAGAGCACCGAGGCACGCGACTGCCGAACAGATCTGACCGCCGACAGTCTCGGGGTCGCGACGGGAGCCGGTCTCGACTCCCTCGACGCCGACGACCTCGACGCGTACATGTCGAAGGTCGCCGACAGCGGCGCCGGCTGGATCCGGTTCGACATGGACTGGTCGATCATCGAACCCGCGCGCGGACGCTTCGACTGGAGGGGCACCGACCGGGTCGTCGCCGCGGCCGACGCGCACGACCTGCAGGTGCTGGGCCTGCTCACCCACACTCCGCACTGGGCGCGGACGTCGGAGGCCGACCCCGGCGATCCGCACGGGATGCCTGCCGACCCCGGCGAATTCGGGCGCTTCGCAGGCGACGTCGCCGATCGCTACTCGGACAGTGTCACGCACTGGGAGATCTGGAACGAGCCGAACCTGACGGCCTTCTTCACCCCGCAACCCGACGTCGGCGCGTACGCCGACCTGCTCGTGGCGGCGTCGGAGGCGATCCGCAACGTCGACCCCGGGGCGGTGGTGATCACCGGAGGCCTGTCCCCCGGCACCGACAACGGCTCCGACATCGCCCCGACGACCTTCCTCACCGAGTTGTACGATCAGGGCGTGTCGCCGGCCTTCGACGTGGTGGGCATGCATCCCTACAGCTATCCCGCTCTCCCGTCCGACGCCTCGACCTCCGACTGGAACTCCTTCTACCGCATGCGCGAGATGCGCACCGTCATGGTCGAGCACGGGGATTCCGACAAGCCCATCTGGGCAACGGAGTTCGGGGCACCGACGGGCACGGACACCGACGCGGTCGGGCCCACGGAGCAGGCCGACATCCTGCGCGACGGGATCACCGAGCAACGCGCGTTGGGCTTCGTCGACAAGCTGTTCGTCTACAGCCTCCTCGACCGGGGCACCGAGGTGGCCGATCGCGAACAGAACTTCGGGGTCCTCGCGCACGACGGGTCGCCCAAGCCGGCCTGGGACGTGCTGCGCACGGCCGCGGTCACTCCCGGTTGCCTCTGATCAGCAGCGATTCGACGTGAGAGCATCGCGCGCCGCCAGGCGCAGGGGACGGACGAGGTCGGCTCCGAGATCCGCGGCGCGGAGGGTCCATCGGTGGTGCGGTCGCGAGGTGGGGACGGCGACGATCCGCCCCACCCGGTAGTCACCGTTCGACCACTGCTCCTTGAATTCCGATGTGCCGAGCAGATAGTCGAAGCGGTCGATGCCCAGCTCGTCGTGGCGGTCGGCGAGGTGGCGCTGCAGCAACTGGCCGGGCTGGTAGCGGCGTGCCTCGGGATGGAAGCGGCTCAACCACATCTCGGCCGTGGTCCCGGTGCGGAACATGATCTCGTGTGCCGTCCATCGGTCGCCGACGAGCAGGCCCACGATGAGCAGCCGGCCGGCGCGGGCCTCGGCGTCGAGCAGCGGCCGGGTGAACGCGGTGAACGGCGGCGCACAGAAGTTGTCGCGCCCGCTGTGTGCGTCGGCGGCCGCGGCGACCGCGGTGATATCGCGCCACCTCTGCGCGAGATGGTCCGGATCGCGCACCACTTCGACGGAGACCGGGGTGCCTTCGCGTTCCAGCGAGCGTTCGAGCCGAGACAGTGTTCTCAGTGTGCGCCGACCACGCAGCGATTCGGCGCCGGCACCGGTGGCGACATCGACAGTCAGGCACCGCTCGGTTCCGGCGATGTCGATGCTCCAGCGAGGCGAGGCATGCAGCATCTCGACGAGAGGGTCGGTGAGATCGACGTGGTCGAGTTGCAGTGCCATGTTCCGATCGGCGATGCCGTCGAGCAGGTCGGCGAGCGCGGCCTCGTCGGTCGCGAGGAAGGTTCCTATCGTGGCGAGGCCGTGAGCCGGGAGTCGTAGAGCGGTGACCCCGAGACGGGTGCGGGCGTGCAGGGGCGCGAGTCCGACGAGGCGCCCGTCGCGCCGGACGGTGCACACGGCCGATCGGCCGCGCCCCATCCGATTCCAGGCCAGTACGTAGGAGGGGCGGGTCGCGACGCGCCGACCCACCTCCTGGGCGAGATCGTCCCATTCCGCGGAGAGCCGGACTGCGGATGTTTCGTCGTGGATCTCGAAATTCACGGTGCGCATGCACCGAAACCTTCGGTCCACGAATCCCGCATCTTCCGGCCTCCTGCTCGTTACAGTGAATTCGCGGCGTCGGTCTGCCGCTCGCTCCACCGCAAGAATCGCAGGTCGGCGGCGCGACGTTACGACCGATGCCTGAATTGTCCGAATGGTACATCAGGAGAGTCGATGGGTCGTCTCGCACACGTTGCACTGGCCACAGCCCTCTCGTGCACCCTCGCCGCACTCGCAGCGTGCGCTCCACCGCCCCAACCCCCTCCGCCGACCACCTGCGCGACCGACGACATCGGCATCGCCGCCGGCGCACCGCTGATGTATCTGCCGGACTCCGAACTCGACCGCGAACTCGACACGATCCGGGCGGTCGGCGCCCGGTGGCTGCGCGTGGACATCGACTGGTCGGTGATCGAACCGAACCGCGGACAACAGAACTGGTCGGTGCCCGACCGTGTGGTGGATCGTGCTCGGGCCCGCGGACTCGAGGTGGTCGGCATCGTCGCGTACACCCCGGCCTGGGCGCGCGTCGCGGGCGGCGGCGACACTCACGGATACCCCGCCGACCCGGCAGCCTTCGCCGGTTTCGCCCGGCAGGCAGCACAGCGCTATTCGACCCGCGTGACGCACTGGGAGATCTGGAACGAACCGAACCTGACGAACTTCTTCCGTCCCCGTCCCGACGTCGGCAAGTACGTCGAGTTGCTCGCCGCGGCCGCTCCGGCCGTCAAGTCCGTGCAACCGAATGCCCGGATCCTCAACGGCGGACTCGCACCGGCGGTGGACAACGGTTCCGACATCTCCCCCGTCACCTACGTGCAGCAGCTCTACGCGCGCGGGGCGCACCAGTACTTCGACATCCTCTCCGTCCACCCCTACAGTTATCCGGCACTGCCGTCCGATGTGAGCACGCAGAGCTGGAACACCTTCTACCGCATGCGTCTGATGCGCGACACCATGGTGCAGTACGGCGACGCCGCGACACCGGTGTGGGCCACCGAGTTCGGCGCCCCGACCGGCACCGCCGCGAACGCGGTGAGCACGCAACGGCAGGCCGACATCATCGCCGACGGTATCGCAGAGGCCCGCCGGCTCGGCTGGGTACAGAAGGTTTTCGTCTACTCGATGCGCGACCGCGGGACGAACCAGGCCGACGTCGAGCAGAACTTCGGGCTGCTCTACCAGAACTTCTCGGCCAAACCCTCACGCGCCGTGGTCGCTTCGGCGACCTCCGGATGCGCGGCCGCGAACGACACACTCGAGTCCACGAACACCCCGGCCGACGCGGTGTGGTGACGGGGTGTGCTGACGATCAGGCACCGAGCGCGTCGGTGATCCCGTCGAGGATGCGATCGAGGATCGGCCCCGACGTCGCGAAGTTGATGCGCAGGAAGTTGCGTGCGCCCGACCCGAACCGCACCCCACCGTCGGCGAGGACACGTCCCCGATCGCGGACGGTCGACACCGGATCGTCGATGCCGAGCGGCCCGGTGTTCAACCACGTCAGGTAGGTACCCTGCGGCAGGTGGTGCCGCAGATCCGGAATCCGTTCGCGCAGAACCTCGTCCACCCGTCGACGGTTCCGGTCGAGGACCTGCAGCAGGTCGCGCTGCCATGCACCGCCCTCGCGCCACGCGGCGAGCGTCGCGACCACGCCCGGCACCGAGACCGTCCCGTACAGGTCGAACGGCTCCGCGTCCCGGCGCTTCAACAGGGCCTCGGAGCCGTAATGCACCACCGCGCACCGCATCCCCGCGAGATTGAACGCCTTGCTGGCGGAGGTGAGAGTCACCGTGCGGGCAGCGGTCTCCGGCCCGAGCGAAGCGAACGGGATATGCCGGTGCGGTTCGTAGATCAGTTCGGCATGGATCTCGTCGCTGACGACGAGCATGTCGAACCGTTCGGCGAGATCGGCGATCCGCTCGAGTTCCTCACGCGTAAGCACCCGCCCGGTGGGGTTGTGCGGGTTGACGAGCACCAGCACCCGCGGACGACGACGCGCCGCCAACAGCTCGAACACATCGAAGTCGAGCACCCACCCGTCGCCCCGGTCGACGAACGGAAAGTCGATCTGCTGCAGACCCATCCGTCGCACTGACGCGAGGAACGGCGGGTAGTTCGGTGTCTGGATCGCCACCGCATCGCCGCGCGTGGTGCTCAGGTGCAACACGAGCTGCAACGCCTGGATGAGATCCGTCTGCTCGCGCACGGCTCCGGGATCGGGTTCCCATCCGTAGCGCGTTCGCATGCGCTGTGCGAACTCCTCGCGCAGCGGCGTGCCGTGGAACCAGTCGGGATAGCCGAGATCGCTACGGTCGACCAGCTCGTGCAGCGCACGCGCGATCGGCGGTGCGACCGGGAAATCCATGTCGGCGACCCAGGCGGGGGCCAGCCCGTCGGCGGCCGCCCGTGCCCACTTGGCGCCGGACCGCACCGACAGAGCATCGAAGTCGAGGTCGTCGAACCCGGGCACCCCAGGACCGCCGACCGAGAGGCGCTCGTCGCGGGTCATGGTGAGAGAATCGCACGGTTCGCGGCAGTACGCGCGGCGAAGTCAGGCAGCTGGTCGTTGGCCCGTGACGAAGAAGATCAACCGATCGGCGACGTCGACGGCCTGGTCGCCGAACCGCCCGTAGAAACGCGCGAGGAGTGCGGTGTCGACCGCGGTCCGGATGTCGCCGTCCCATTCGGGGCTCTCGAGCAGGGTGAGCAGTCGCGAGTGCACCGCATCGAGTTCGGTCTCGATGGCGTGTGTGCCCTTGATCGTCTCGAGGTCGAAGTCGGTGAACGCGTCGCGCAGGATCGCGACAATCTGCGCGGCGAGTTCGGCCATCCGGCGAAGATCGTCGCGCAGGAGGTCGTACACCAGCGACTCGGGATGGCGACGCCGTACGACCCGCGCGATGTGCAGGCTCAGTTCGCCCATCCTGGTGAGATCGCCCGTGATACGAACCGCGGAGAAGACCAACCGCAGGTCGGCGGCCACGGGACCCTGCAGGGCGAGGATCCGCACCGCTCGCTCGGCACAGTCGGTGTCGAGTTCGGCGATCCGTGCATCGAGATCGAGGGCGGCCTGGGCTGCGTCGAGATCGGTGTCGAACAGGGCGCGAGTGGCCAGGTCGAGCCCTTCGGCTGCGACCGCGGCGAGCTCACCGAGACGTTCGACCAGGTCGTCGAGCTGTCCTCGGAACAACTCCCTCATGTCTCGCTCCCTCCGTCGCCCGGTTCACGGCACGTGTACCCGGCTGGTCCTCTGTGCAGTCCTGGAGATGAGCCTAACGGCGCGCGTCGACGACACTCTCGGTGGCGACGTCCTCGGAGGGCGATGCGGAGCCCGCACCGTCGTCCATGCGGGCGAGATGAGCCTTGATCCATTCGGTGCTTCCCGGCGTCGCGGTGCTGTGCTGCGGTGTGCCGGAAATGCAGATAGACAAATCATTTTCCTCGTCGTGACGCCGATGTGCTCGGCTGCGCAGGCCAAACCCATCCCCTGGAGTGACCGCCATCACTATAGCCTGTCGGCGCGAAGCTTCAACTCGGGCGGGAACACGGTCAGTAGCGCGACGTCTCCCGAGATTCGCCGTAACCGTTCTGCTCGGGATGAGCGTGCCCGTCCCGGTAGCTCTGTCGGTCGGCGTATCCGTAGTCGTGCCCCTCGTCGTAGCGGTACTGCCGGTAGGCCGAATCCTGGGGCGGGACGAACAGCGACTCGGGTTGCGACGGCACCGGCTGCGGAGCCCGGCGACGGTCGTCGGGCACCGGTCGCGGTGCAGGCGCCGCGGGTGCAGGTGCAGGTGCAGGTGCGGCGGCCGGGACGGGAGCCGGGGGCTCGGGAGCCGCCTCCACGGCCGTTTCGCGGCGCCGGGCCGGAAGCACGGGCACCAACTCGCGTCCTGCACCGAGCAGGACGAGACGCGTGGGCACCTCGATCTCGGCCAGGGCACGCAGTGTGTCCTCCGCCTGCGCTCGCTCCTCGGCCCCGGCCTGCAGCACGATCACGGCGAGCGCGAGCCCCTCGGTCTTCGCGCGGATCCACCACCGTTCCCCGACTCCGCAGCACACGATCCGGTCGCGGGCATCGCCGAAGGCGTCGGTCTCGACGGTCACGCCCTCGCCGGTGAGGAGGAGGATGTGGTCGCCGAGCGAAGCGCGCTGTCCGAGCATGACGATCGTGTCGAGAGGAAGCGTCTCCCGATCGTCGCGCTCGATCTGCACAGCTGTCCGGTGGCGGCGCGCGACCCGCCGGGCCCAGGCCGGGCTGTTCGACGCTCCGAAGCGTCCGTTCAGCGCGACCAGCAACTCGGCGACGAGGACGAACACGGCGAGAAAGGCGACCGCGGCCTCGGTGCGCGGCATCGGGGACACCTTCGTCCCGGTACCGGCGGGCATCGACAGCACCTGAAGGTATTCGAGGCTCGCACCCGAGCGTGCCTGCCGGAGCTGCTCGAGCCGCGCATCGAGTTCGGCCTGCACCACCGGATCGGCTACGCCCTCCTCGTCGGTGGCGATACTCGCGGCGAGGTCGGCACGCAGACCGGCGACGACCGCGTCCAGCTCGGCGATGCGCGCGTCGAGGGCGACGCGATTGCGTTCGGTCTGTGCGCGGTCGAGCTGCGTGACGACCGTCTGCGCGAGCCGGTCGGCGTCGGCCTGCGAGTCGTCGCGGGCGGTCACGGTGAGCAGGGTGGGCGACGAGCCGTAGCCGACGTCGATCCTCGACGGCAGCTTCGCGGGGTCCTCGTTCGTCTCGGCTGCGATCGCGGCCACGACCGCCGAGTCCTGCGACAGCGCGACATAGGGAGCGATGAGCTGCCCGAGGGTCGCGTCGTTGCCGGACACGGATGCCGACGAGCGGATCTCCGCGACGAGCGACGACTCGTACACCCCAGGGCCGCTGTCACGGACGGAGAAGACCGCGACCGCGGCGAGCGCGGCGACGAGTGCGGCAGGCACGGCCACGCGAGCGAGATCGCGGGCGTGCCCCACAAGATCGACGGTGGGAGGAACACCGAGCTCACGACGCAGTTCGGCGTCGCGGATGCTTCGTTCGGACACGATGCACAGGCCTTTCGCTGTCGCCCCGGGAGTGGGCACGTCGCCAGTGTGTCGCGACGAATCGGGCAAATGTTACCGACCCGAACGTCCGTCAGCTGCCGAGCAGCCAGCGCGGACGGGACCACATCTGCCAGGTCTCGGCGACGCGCGCTCCGGCCGCGAGATAGAGCGGGGTGACACGCGGCCTGGTGAGTCCGCACATCGCGACCGGGCCGCGCTGCGTGTGGGTGTGGGCGGCGCCGGCCCGGATCAGCCGGTTCGCGTATCCGCGACGTTGCCGGCCGGTGCGGGTGCCGAGCGACCACACCGTCCGGATCGGTCCGCTGTCGACGAGCAGGGTGCAGGACTGCAGAGCTGCAGCCCCGTCGTCCGCATCCGCGTCGTCGAAGATCCCGATCACCTCGACGCCGGTGGTGCGGGCGACGACGTCGGCGTAGGCGACCGCGGCGGTCCCCGGGGCGATCCCGAAGGTCGCGGCGGCGAGTTCGCGGGCATGCACCATGTCGTCCTCGCCGAGAACCCGAAGGCCCGGATCGATCGGAGCGTCGTGGGCGACGAGGTAGGTCAGGTCCAGCGAACCTGCACACACCCAGCCGTGGTCGGCGAGAACCTGGGCGGCGCCGAGGCCGTCCCCGGCGAGCAGGACGATCGACGGGTGACCGGCCTCCGTCAGCGTCTCGTAGACATGCTGGGCGTGAGCGGTCACGTCGCCGCCGTGGACGAGCGCGAGGTTGTAGTCGGGGTCGGGGGCTGCGGTGATGCCGATCCACCAGCCGTCACCCTCGGACCAGTGGCCCCCGGACGTCAGCGGCCGCATGCTCGCGCCGTACGCACGTCGCAGTTGCAGCGACGATGCGAGAACCGTCGCGATCGAGGCGGCGTCCACCCCTTCTCCTTCCACTGCCACAGAAATCGACCCCGGACCACACCTACAGGGTCGGCACGAAAACGGCATCGGCGGCACCCGATGGGTGCCGCCGATGCCGTCACGTGCGGATCGGAGTGTGGACTCCGATCAGAGGTAGGCGCCGATCAAGTCGCGCAGGAACTTGATCGCGAACTGGAGCGGGTCGACCGGCTCCGGCTGCGACTGGGGGGCCGGCGGAACATTGTCGGCCTGGGGCGCGGCCTCGCCCTGCGGTGCGGGCGCGGACTCGGCCTGCGGCGCGGACTGCGCCTGCGGAGCCGACTCGCCCTGCGGTGCGGACCCGCCGTCGCCGACCGTGACGGAGATGCCACCGGTGAAGGGGCGACCGGACGCGTCGAAGATGTTCTCGTACTGCGCACCCGAGGCGTCCTGGCAGCCCCAGAAGACGTTGTAGGTGCCGTCGGTGATCGACTCCGGGCCGGCCTGCGAGGGTGCGCCGTCCTTGATGTACAGCGCGCTCGAGGTGCTCGTGTTGGTCACCGAGAAGCTCGTGCCGGCGGGCTGCGCGTCGATGCGGCCCGACGGATCGGCCGTGTCGACGGTGCCCGGCTTCAGGACGTAGGTGACGCAGGTGACGCCGCGGTCGACGTCGGCGCGCGTCAGATCGAAGTCGACGACGATGGCGCCGTTCTCCGCCTTCGCCGAGACGCTCGGACCCGCAGCGGACGAGACGCCCGGAACGACCAGTGCCAGCAGTGCGGCACCGGAGGCCGCGACTGCAGCCTTCTTCGCAACAGAATTCATCGATTTTCCTCCCCGTATTTCGATGTCGGCGACCACTTTCGTGAGCGGCACGCCGTCGACCGTGCCCGACGCGCGTAGAACGCGGGCACATATACGAGAACGTTACCGCTAGATGTCGTTGCTGTCGCGACGAGGTGGGGCATCGGCCCGGGCGGCCCGATCCACATGCCCGAGATCACGATCCGGCTCCACGAGATCACGCACTCGCCGTTTGAGCACGACGATCTCGGGAAAGCCCTTGTCCTCCTTGCGGTCCCACACGACCGTGTCGTCGACAACGATGCGGAACACTCCCCCCGTCCCGGGAACGAGCGCGACCTCGCCGAGAGCGGTACCGAAGGTGTTCAGCATTTCCTGCGCCATCCATCCGGCGCGCAGCAGCCACTCGCACTGCGTGCAATAGGTGATCGCGACGCGGGGAGCCTGCTCGGTCATGAGCGACAGGATATCTCCGCCGGAAACAGGCCCGAGAATAGGTGAAGCCCCGGCAATCGTGGTGGTGGATCGGCCGGGGCTTCTGCACGAACCGGTGATGGGGGGTAACCGACCCGTGCGGCCGTCCTCACATGGGGGACAGGAGGACGACGCGGAACCGAGTCTAGACACGAGAAATTGTTACTCGCGAGTATCGCGCAGGCGGACGTCCGGCGTGTCAGGAAGCGACGGGAGGATTCGCAGGATCGCGCTGCTCCCGCTGCATCTCGACGAGCTGTTCCTCCCTCTCGGAGACGAACAGGAACCGACCGACCGCGAGCGCGCCGAGAGCCGAGAGGCCCAGCCACGCCGCCAGCGCCGATGCGATCCACACCCACATGGCTCACAGTGTGCGCGAATCCGCCGGGAACACCAAACATCGGCGATCACAACATGGTTGCAAAAGCAATACTCGAGGCCGCCTCACGATGTGACGCCCGTCGCCCACAAGGCGTTCACCATGGCCGGCAACGTGACTTCGATGTCGTGGCGCTCCTCCACCCGGCGACGCGCGGTGACGGCAATGTCGTTCCGCAGGTCGGGAGCGGACATCAGTCGCCGCAACGCCTCTGCCAGAGCCTTCGCATCGCCGGGCGGAACGAGCAGTCCCGCGCCGTCGGCCAGGTGCTCGGCGGTCCCTCCGTGATCGGTGCCGACGACGGGCACACCGTGCGCCATCGCCTCCAGTGCGACCAGCGGCCCCGCCTCCGGCGAGGTGCTCGCGGAGACCATCACGTCCCACACCGCGAAGACCTCGGCGGGATCGACCCGACCCAGGAACGACACTCGTCCGCGCAGGTCGGGGGCGTGTGCGCGACGCCGCAGTTCGTCGAGGAAGGCTTCGTCGCCGGGGAACGGTTCCCCCGCCACATCGAGACGGATCCCGGGCACCTCGGCCACCGCCTCGAGAAGGACGCGGTGTCCCTTCCATTCCGTCACCGACGCGAGGATGCCCACCCGCACGGTCGAGGCATCGGGAGTCGAGTCCTCGGGAGTCGAGGCATCGGGAGATGTCGACCGGGATGGAACAGGCGGGATCGGGACGCCGTGCGGTGCGACGACCACCGGATATCCGCATTCACGGACCGGCACGGCCGAGGCCCGCGAGACGGCGACCGCTCCACCCACGGCACCCCTGCCCATCCGGGCGACGATGCGCTGCTTACGGGAGGACAGAGTGTCGTGCACCAGCCACCCGGCACGTTCACGGTGGGACGTGCCGAGCACGGCGAGCCGCAGGGACGGCAATGCGAACAACGAGTTGCACACGACCCGCGGCCGCTCCGCGGAGAGCACGCGACGGAGCCTGCGCGCTCCCACCAGCCACCGCACCGGAAGACCCGCCAGGCCCGCGATCCGCCCGACTCCCCTCTGACCCCACATGCCCAGCCGGGGCAACCGGACACGGACGCATCCGGCCGGGAGGGCGTCGGCGAGCGGCCCGTCAGGGCACGCCACCACGACCCGACGCCCCTGCGCGAGAGCGACGTCGACGAGCATCAGCATGACCTTCTCGGCACCCGACCGCTCACCGGTGTGCGCGACGAACAACAGCGGATCGCTCACGGCGCCGCAACCGTCCGATCCCTCGCTGCTTCCGCCACGGGGCCTCCTGATTCGTCCGATTCGAGTCGTCGGCTGAAATCGAGGCCGGCCGTCGTTCCGTTACAACAGCGCAACGTCACACCGAATTGTCGCCGCGTCTGCAATATTCTCGTGATCGGACGCAATACGCTGCTCGAGTGACATCGCCCAGAACCGGTCGCCGTTCCCGTCGCACCCTCGTGCTGGCTCTTGCCGCCTCGATGACGTTGTGCGCGAACCCGCTTACCGCTGCAGCGCAGGATCTCGAACCGACGGAACCGACTTCTCCGGGCGAGGTCGCATTCCCGACCCGCAAGCTCGGGCTCGGGCCGAACATCGAATTCCGTGGCAATTCCGATGTCGTCACACTCGCATTTCCTGTCCCGGCCGGAAATACTCCCGCCTTCCTGGACACCACCGCCGAACTGCCCACGAATGTCGCGCGCGGATGGATCGACGTCGTCTCGGACGGGCGCCTGCTCACCCGCGTGGAACTGCCGCCCGGTGGCGCCATCGTGCCCTTGACGATTCCGCTCGCCGGGGCGAAGGTGGAGAACGGCGCCGCGGTGGTCTCGCTCGATCTGCACCTGGTCGCCGTCGACAACATCTGCCCCGACGACTGGACGCTGGGTTCGGTACGTCTGCGCGACGGTCTGGTCCGGTACGCGGGCACACCCGCGGCGCCGCAAGCGGTCGCCGACTACCTCCCGCCGGTCCTCGATCGCCTCGAGTTGTATCTGGCCGAGGACCCCACGGACGCCGAAGCGGGCGTCGCCCTCGACCTCGCAGCGACCGTGAGCGCCCGGTATCCCGGGCGGCAGGTGCCCGTGGACGTACGTGAACTCCCGGCGAACGGCGTACCCCCTGCAGCCGACACCCCGCTCGTCCGGCAGATCGTCGTCAGCGAGGGCGACCAGACGGGTGCGGAGGTCGTGCCGGTGCCCGACGGGCCGCCCGCCCTGTATGTCCGAGGCGACGCCCAGACCCTCCTCGACCAGGTAGGCCTGGTGAACAGCATCCTGTCCGGTCTTGCCGTCGGTTCCGACGTCGCCGTCGGCACCTTCGACGTCCCGCCCATCCTCGCTCCGGACTCGACCACCCTGTACGACCTACGCGTGTCCGACCTCGAGACGAGCGGTCTCGGCCTCGCCGACGTACACCTCTTCCTCGACCAGACCGAATTCGGGCGGCCGGTGCGCGATGTGCGCATCGACCTGCAGGGCACCTACACCCCGCTCCCCGCCACCCAGGGCGGGTCGATCACCGTCTCCGTCGGCGACATCATGCTCGATTCGTGGGCCGCCGACGCGAGCGGCGTCATCGACCGTGTCGTCACGGTTCCGAACTCGGCCCTCGGGCGGCTCACCGACATCAGTGTCGAACTCCGCACCACCGGCGCGCAGCAGCAGTGCGGTCTGCAGCAACCCGTCACCCTGCGCATCGACGGCGGCAGTCGTGTCTTCAGCACCCTCGCGGATCCGCCGCTGCCCGTCGGCTTCCCGTCGCTGCCCCAGACGCTGATGCCGAAGGTCGACGTCGCCACCTCCGATCGCAGCCTCGTCGACGTCGCCCGTGCCGTCGAGCTCGTCGCCGGGCTCCAGTCGCTCACCAGCCGTCCGCTCGACCCCGAATGGGTGACGATCGACGAAGCGCTCGCCTCGTCGGGACCGGCAGTGATCGTAGCCGCGAACGGTCTCCTGCCCGAAGATCTGCAGTCGCAGCTGCCGCTCGTCCGCACCGAGGACCGCCGGTTCGAGGTCCGCAACGCCGACGGCGAGAGCACCAGCCTCACTTTCGGCACCGAGGTGGACTTCGCCTCGTTGCAGGTCGTGCGGGACGACGGACGCACCGTGCTGGTCGCCACGTCGACCGGTGCTCCCGAGGAACTCGATCGGACGCTCGACTGGCTCGCCGCCGAGCCCGGTCGCTGGTTCGAACTCGAGGGCAGCGTGCTGTTCACCGCGCCCGACCGCGAACCGATCACCCTCATCGATCCCCACACCCGGGACGACGACGTCGACGCGGCGTCGTCGGAATCGGACAGCACGGTGACCGCAGTGGTCGTCGCGGGGGTCGTCCTGCTCGTCGTCGGTGCGGCGGGCGCCGCGGTGTGGTTGCTCACCCGTCGGCGCCGTCCGCAGTCGCGGTGAACACGATGACCACGACAACCGAGCATCCGTCGTTCATCGAGCGGTTCTTCACGAACGCGATGCTGCACACCACCAATCGGTGGATCGCGATAGTCGCCGCAACCCTGATCGGCTTCCACTCCACCTGGCTGCAGCTGCTCGACGAGATCCGCACCGGCACCACGGGTGGTTACGTCCTCATCGTGCCTCCTCTCGTCGCGATCGTTGCGATCGGCATCACGCGGCAGCGGAAGAACGAACTGCCGATCCACGACCGGCAGACCGACATCATCACGTCGGTGCTCCTGCTGCTGATCGCGCTCGCGATCAAGGGGCTGCTGATGCCGCGCTACGCGACGAACTATCAGGTGATGCACCTCGACGTGCTCGCCGCGTGGGTGTTCGTGTGCGGGGCGTGCGTCGCGATGTTCGGTCTGCGCGTGACCGCGGCGTACTGGCAGGCGTGGGCGATGCTCTTCCTGAGCTCGCCCGTGCTCTACCGGATCGTGCTCGTCGAGGCCGGGGGCACGAAGCTCGCGGCGGGACAGGTCACGCTCGTGCTCGCCGCCACGGCTGTCGGACTCGCGACGCGGCGCACCCGGGCCCGCGGATTCTTCTACGGCTCCGCAACATTCGTGACCGGTCTGGTGGTGCTCGTCCTGGTCGATCAGCGGTGGCCGGACGCACCCATCGCCGTGTCGCAGTACGTGCCGGCGGTGGTCGCGACGGTGGTCGTCGGGGCCGGTGCCTATCTGTGGACCTACCGCGGGCTCGCGCCACGCACGCTGCCACCGAATCCGGTGTCGGTTCCCCAGGCCGTGCGCGGAGCGATGTGCGTCGCGGTGGCCACCCTGCTCGCCGCACTCGTGCCGCTTCCCGACCAGCGCCTGACGCCGGTCTCGGTCGGGCCCCCTTACTCGGGCACCGCCACCCAGATCGTCCCATCCGGATGGGTGCAGTTGTCGTCCGTCGACTACGACTGGCCCCGCGCATACTTCCGTCAGGGATCGGTGCTGCGCCGGCAGATGCTCCGGGCGGAGGAACCGAACCCGGAGTGGGATCGGCTGCTGCGTCCCCGCACCGTCGCCGTGCAGACACTGCAGGTGCGTCGTGTCGGTTCGTTCGCGGTGTACCCCACCGAATCGATGTACGCACTGGGCAAATCACGGGTGAGCCCGAAGGAATATGTCGATCTGGGTCGCGGCGTCACCGCCGAGTACTTCACCGTCGTCGACGACAACCTGCTCCTGACGTGGAGCCTGCTCAGCTTCGTGTGGACCCGCAGCGACACCGTCGCCCAGCGGGTGAGCCTGCTGACGGTGGACAACCACGAACTCGATGCGCCGTTCCCGCAGCCCGAGCCGAACACCGTCACCAATGCGCGCACGTTGATGCGAGTGTTGCTGCGCGGCAACGGCACCGTCGAGGACACCGATCCCGAGTACAAGGACCGTTCCATGCTCATCGAGGTGGGTCGCGAACTCGTGGAGGCGCAATGGCAGGGCGAGTGAACGTCGGCTCGGGACACGATGTTCCGCCCGAAGACACCGTCGAGTTCGACGCCTACCGGACCGCGGCCCTGCACGAAGCGGTGCACGGACTGCGCGAACGCAGCCCCGTCTCGTCGGCGTCGGTCGCGTTCGTGCCGTGGCAGAAATACCTCGGATTCGCACTCGCGGGGGCCTTCGCGCTCGCGCTCGTCGTGGCGACGAAACCGACCCTGATCGTCTTCACCGTGCTGTGCACCTTCGGGTACATCGCGACCCTCGCCGACCGGCTGCTGCTGTTCACCCGCGGCATGGCACGCGACGCGCAGTTCATCGTCGACGACGAGGAAGCTCTCGCCCTCACCGACGACCAGTTGCCGCCGTACACGGTGCTCGTCCCCGCTTACAACGAACCCGAGGTGGTGGGCGATCTGCTCGCCGCGATGGCCGCGCTCGACTATCCGGCCGACAAGCTCCAGGTGTTGTTGCTCCTCGAGGAGGACGACACCGTCACGATCGAGGCCGCGGAGAAGGCCGGGCTCGGCGAGAGCGTCGAGATCCTGCTCGTCCCGGCCGCCGACCCACGGACGAAACCGAAGGCGTGCAATTACGGACTGCACTTCACCACCGGTGAGATCGTCACGATCTTCGACGCCGAGGACCTCCCCGAGCCCCTGCAGTTGCGTCGGGTGGTCGTCGTCTTCGACCGTCTCGGCGACGACGTGGCATGTGTACAGGCGAAGCTGGCTTTCCACAACGGAACCCAGAATCTGCTGACCGGCTGGTTCACCGCCGACTACGCACTGTGGTTCAACTTCATCCTGCCCGGACTGATGAAGTCGCACTCGCCGATCCCGCTCGGCGGGACGTCGAACCATATCCGCCGATCGGTGTTCGACGAGATCGGTGCGTGGGATCCGTACAACGTCACCGAGGACGCCGACCTCGGCGTCCGGATCGCCGAATCCGGCTACTCCACTGCGGTTCTCGACTCGACCACGCTGGAGGAGGCGAACAGCGATCCGATCAACTGGGTGCGGCAGCGATCCCGGTGGTACAAGGGCTATCTGCAGACCTGGCTGGTCCACATGCGCCGGCCCGTCCGGTTGTGGCGGGTGATCGGCACCGCGGGGATGCTGCGTTTCACGACCCTGCTCGCGGGCACGCCGATCATCGCGTGCCTGAACATGGTGTTCTGGATGACGACGCTCGCGTGGCTGCTCGGCCAGGCGGAACTGATCGAGGAGATCTTCCCCTGGTACGCCTACTTCCCCGCGCTGATCTCGCTCGTGTTCGGCAACGTCGCCGTGATGTACATGAACTTCGTGGCGTGCCGCGAGACGGGCCACTCGAACCTGTGGTGGCCGTGCCTGACCGTGCCGTTCTACTGGGTCCTCATGTCGATCGCGGCGATCAAAGGCACCTATCAGCTCATCCGTAATCCTTCCTACTGGGAGAAGACCTTCCACGGGTTGTCGTCGTGAGGACCCGCAGCACGTGGGTGTTCTGGACCGCCTGCCTGATCTATCTGGTGGTAGGACTGTGGCTCGCGCTGGACGTGCAGTACTACCAGGGTGATTCGCTCAGCCGTGTCAGCGCTGCGCGGTCGGTGCTGCTCAGCCGCGACCCGCACCTCGCCGCCATCGGTTTCGTGTTCACACCCCTCACCGCGCTCGTCCAGGTGCCCCTCACAGGACTGTCGGCGTGGTTCCCGGGACTGTCGGCCTATGCGGTGACGGCCGTGCTCATGTCGGCGCCGTTCATGGCCGGCGCGGCGGTGCAGATCCACCGCATCGCGTGCGATCGCGGCTGCACGCCGTGGTTCGTGTGGACGGTGACGGCGGTGTTCGCCCTGAACCCGATGATCGTCTACTACGGCGCGAACGGGATGAGCGAGGCGCCGTTCCTGTTCGCCTTGTGCTGGGCCGCGCGTCGTCTGATCCGCTGGTGCAGCACCGACGACATCCACGACCTGGCGCTGGCCGGAATCGCCCTGGCACTGGCGTATCTCGCGCGGTACGACGCGCTGGCCGTCGGCGGGGCGGTGACGGTCTTCGTCGCACTGCTCGTCCGGTACCGATCGCGACGGTACGCTCCCGGCTCGGGATGGCAGCCGGCGATCATGGACGCGATCCTCGTCGCCGCTCCCCTCGCCCTGGCCTTCGTCGCGTTCGCCGTGACGAGCTGGCTCGTCACCGGTGAATGGCTCGCGCAGTTCACCTCGGCCTACGGCAACGCCGCCATCCTCGAGCAGAGCGGTGGCGGGTCGTCGGGCGGGCTCGGTGCGATCGCCTTCTCGCTCGCCGAGACCGTCGTGCTCGGGCCGGCGCTTCCGCTGCTGATCCCGGTCGTGGCGGTGCTCGCATGGCGACGACGCGATCTCGAACCGCTCGTGCCGTTCGTCGTCTTCGGCGCGGTCCTGGGCTTCGCGGCCCTGTCCTATGCACGCGGAATGACCTTCCCGTTCCTGCGCTTCTACATCTGCGCGATCCCGCTGCTCGCGGTGTGGGTCGTACAACTGGCTCCGCGACGTGGACTGCTCACGGCGCGACGCCCCGGGCCGCATGCCGTTCCGAGGACGGAGGACCCCAGCGGCGCAGCACCCTTGGGTGCGGTGCTCCTGGTGTGCAGCCTGCCCGTCACGTTCGTCGCGATGGGCTCGCCCACCCTGTCGCAGGAACAGCACGCGCTGCGCACGGTCCTGTTCCCGGACGACAACGATCCGTCCGAGGTGCGTGAGAAGCAGCGACAGGTGATCGCGGCATTCTCCACGGAACGGCGCATCGCCGAATACCTCGACGCGATGGACCTACCGCCGGGCTCGGTGCTGATGGACACGGTCTACGGGTTCGCGATCTTCTCGGCCACCGAACGCCCCGAGACGTTCGTCATCCCTTCGGACTCCGACTTCACGGCCGTGCTCAACCGCCCTTCCGCCTCCGGGGTCGAGTACATCCTGACCGTCCCCAACGAGAGCCGCGGAACATCGGACGCCGTCAACCGCCGCTACCCCACCATCTACGAGACCGGCAGCGACATCGCGGTACTCGAACTCGAAATCCCCAACGACGGTGCCGAACAACCAAATTGGCGACTCTTCCGGGTACTCGACCGGACGTCACCCTGAGCCGTGGTGACGCCGTAGGACGTAGTGGACCGGGTCGTCCGGGCCGATGTCGTAGGTGCACTCGTCCGGTCGCGGGTCGGGGACGAACGACCACATCAGTGCGCCATCGGCCCCGAGATCGCGGTACCGCGTGAGCGTGCGGTCGACGATATCGGCACGTTCGCTCACCGCGCGGCACGAACCGGCCCGGACACCGAGTTCGGCGACGAGCATCGGCTTCGACAATCCGTCGAGCCGCCGTTCGAGGAACTGTGCGTCGTCGTAGTCGTGGTACTGCACCACGTCGAGCTGCTCGGCGTCGGTGACGGTCGCGAAATCGTCGCCGGCGGAACCGCACTGGTCGCCTCCGATGGTGCCGACGGTGACGAGCCGGTCCGGGTCGTGCTCGCGGACTATGCCGGCTGCTTCGTCGATCCAGTTGCGGAGCAGCCGAGCACCGCCCGGCAAGCACTCGCGTCGTTCGAGGGTGCACTCGTCGTCGGTGCAGGTCGCGGTCTCGGGTTCGCCGATCAGCTCCCACATCGCGACCGCCGGTGACGAACCCCACCGTTCGACGGCGGTCGCGACCCAGTCGTCGTAGGCGAGCACATGCCCCGGCAGCGGGTCGTGCCAAGCGGCGTCGTACCAGTCCGCCTGCTTGTATCCACCCGCGTCGCAATCACTGTCCTGCGGGGCGAGCACCGGGATCAGGTACACCCTGTGCCGCTCGGCGGCGTCGAAGACGGCATCGAGCGCCGTGAAGTCGAGCGTGCCGCCGATCCGGTGGACAGCGTGGGACTGGAAGGCGTCGAAACGCACGATCGAACGCGGCGCCAGCGTGCCGAAGAAGTCGTCGAGGTCCACCTCGGCACCGCATCCGTGGTTGACCTCCCAGCGGGTACCGAGCTGGTATGCGTTGAGTCCGGCGGGCCACCACGTCCGGCCGTCGAGAACGAGCCGGTCACCGTCGGCACGCACTACCGGGAGATCCTCGGGAGGCGAGGGGCGCGACGAGGTGTCCTGCGCGCAGGCCGCGAGCAGGAGCAGCAGTGTGGTGGCGACCGCAGCGACGCGCACATGCAGAGATTAACCCGGGCGAGAGGGTGCCCGACCGCACGGACGAGATTCACCCCGGGGTTCGTCTGCGACGTGCGCAGGACGAACTAGCTCGGGCGCGCGTCGGGATGCTTGTGCACGAAGTTCAGGTACGCCTTCGACGGCGTAGGCCCGCGCTGGCCCTGGTACTTGGACCCGACCTTCGCGCTGCCGTACGGGTGCTCGGCGGGGCTCGTCAGCCGGAACAGGCACAGCTGACCGATCTTCATGCCCGGCCACAGGGTGATCGGCAGGTTAGCGACATTGGACAGCTCGAGGGTGATGTGCCCGTCGAAACCCGGGTCGATGAACCCGGCCGTCGAGTGCGTGAGCAGACCGAGGCGGCCCAGCGACGACTTGCCTTCGAGGCGACCGGCGAGGTCGGCCGGCAGGGTGCACCGCTCCATCGTCGATCCGAGCACGAACTCGCCGGGGTGCAGCACGAACGGCTCACCCTCGGGAACCTGCACCAGCGACGTCAGTTCGTCCTGCTGCTTCGCCGGGTCGATGTGCGTGTAACGCGTGTTGTTGAAGACGCGGAACAGGCTGTCGAGTTTGACGTCGACACTCGAGGGCTGCACCAGCTCCGGATCGAACGGGTCGATGCCCAGATGTCCGGAGGCGATCTGGGCGCGGATGTCGCGATCGGAGAGCAGCACGCGTAGAGGTTAACAATCGCGCGGCCGCGGGGTTCTACGTGGCCGAGTCGCGTCGCAATTGGGCCGACATCGTGATCAGCAGTTCGGTGCACTCCTCGACGACGTCGTCGTGGCTCAGCGGCACGGTGCCGTCGAGCCAGGCCGTCAGCGCCTGGGCGAGTCCGCCGACGACGTAGTGCGCCGCCAGGTCGAGCCGGGGGCTCGGGGTGATGGCGTAGATGTTCTCGGCCTGGGCGGTGACCAGCCCGGCGAACATGCGGGTCGAGTCGAGGCGCCGCTTCGCGAGCTGCGTGTTGGCCTGGCTGACGGAGAACAGCATGCGGCCGAGCCGCGGGTCCTCGTCGATCTCGCGGACGATGTTCTCGACGCAGGCCCGCACGATCGCGCGGTCGTCGTCGGCCGGTGCCGAGGCCACGGCGGCGAGCGTGCTCTCGGCGATGCGCTGGACGACGTGGTCGTAGACGGCACCGGTGAGCTCGTCGCGGTCGGCGAAGCTCTCGTAGAAGTAGCGCGAGGCCAGACTTGCGCGCTTGCAGACACCGCGCACCGACAGGGTGGCTTCGCCGTCGGCAGCTCCGAGGAGATCGAGACCGGCCTCGATCAGCTGCGCTCGCCGATCGGCCTGTCGTTCCTCGCCTGCGCGTCCACCGTAGAGCCGTCCAGTTGCCATGCCTCTATCTTCGCAGCGTCCGCTTCCCGTGCCGCGCAACCTCCGGTCTTTACCGTCGGCGCGCATCTGGGTGACAGTCGTGGTCACTTCTGACGATGGAGGGACATTCGATGACGACGCCCGTCGACAAGGCACACGCGCAGGTGCGCTCCACCGAGTCGAGCCCGGTCGAATACAACGCGATGGACCCGGAAAGCAGTACTGGGAGGACAACCTCCACAAGATGAAGATCGACGACACGATTTTCGAGCAGATGCCGCTGCCGTGGACGCCGCGCGACCAGCGTCGCTTCGACCGCGTCTGCGGGCTCTCGGTGTGGTCGAGGGGTCCCGCGATCGACCCGGAGAGTCTGCTACAGTTTGCTCCGAAAGCTCGGGCCGGAGTCGATGAGAATCGGCAAAAGCCCAGCGTGCCGATGTAGTTCAATGGTAGAACATCAGCTTCCCAAGCTGAATACGCGGGTTCGATTCCCGTCATCGGCTCTCACACGAAGCCCCGACCACACGGTCGGGGCTTCGTCGTATCGGGGCGTTCGTCGTATCGGGGCCGACGTTGTTGTCGATTTTCCCGCGTTCTTCGACAACAACACCTACCTCGACGGCCCTACCGGCAGCCTTCGAGGTACGCGCGGCTCCCCGAAGTTCACTGGAGGTACGACGCGTAATCGGCGTAGGGCACCTGACCCGTGGGGCTCGCCTCGATGGCCTCGGCAACCTCGGGCGGGATGGGAGCCCAGTAGGCCGGCATCGCGGCCGCGAGGGAAGGGCTCACGGCGTAGATGAGAGCGAAGTTCACGATCCACAGCGGTGGCGCCATCGACATGCCGACGGTCGAGACGACGTCGCCCTTCGTATTGGTGACCAGCTGTGCGGCGCCGGACATCTGTTGCGCCGCGAAACCGAAGGTCGCTTCGATCGGGTACGCCGACCGGTACAGCGCCACCAGCGTGTCCGTCGCGTCGTTGTTCCGCAACCAGGTGTCGACGTACCCGCCGGGCGCGATGAGCGTGTTCACCTGCCTCGTCGGCGCCGACGCGTTCGCCGGGCTCTGCAGCATCCCGTCGGGCGTCACGTAGAGGCCGTAACTGCCCAGCACCGTCGGGGTGGAGACACCGTTCACGTCGGAGTACAGGGGGTGGCCGGTCGTATTGATGAGGATGTCGATGGAACCCTGGATGATCTCGGCGGCCTCCTTGCTGCCGCCCACTCCCCCGCCGGTGGTGAAATCACGGGCCTGCTGCTCGGACAACGCATCTTCCGGCTTCAGCCCGATCTGCCGGGCGATGTCCTCGACCCATTCCCGACCGAGCGGAGCGTGCAACCGGGACGGGTCGGTGACCTGCGTCGGCGCCAGATGCTCGTAGGCCGGTGCTCCGGAGAAGGGAAGCGAGAATCCCGTGGACTCGTCCGCCGACGCCGCGGGATTCACCCACAGGGCGACCAGTCCCATGAGCGCCACCGCCGTGGCGGCTCTGCGATACAGGCGTCCTTCGCGTCTGCGCCGCCGTTCGGACTTCCGTGTGCTGCGCATAGGTCGACCTCCTGGGACACCGTCGCGATGGGGACACACGTACGCATTTCAGTGAAGCGCCGGGGTAAAGAGCGCGTCAATGCCTGTGCTGGGTGAATTGGGGGAGGATATGGGCGATTTCCGCAGAATCTTCGACAACAACCTCCCCGAGGAAGCAACGTGGCCGCCACCCGGAAGGGGTGACGGCCACAGGGCTGCAGTGACGCCTAGACGGTCGCGGCGACCGCTTCCTCGGCCTGGGCCGGGGCGCTCGTGCGGATGAGGTGGTCGAACGCGCCGAGCGCGGCCGTCGCACCCGCACCTGCGGAGACGATGATCTGCTTGTACGGGACGGTCGTGCAGTCGCCGGCGGCGAACACGCCGGGCACCGAGGTGCGGCCGTGGTCGTCGACGACGATCTCGCCGCGCGGGCTGAGTTCGACCGTGCCGGTGAGCCATTCGGTGTTCGGCAGCAGACCGATCTGGACGAACACGCCGTCGAGCTCGAGGGTGCGCGACTCGTCGGTGGTGCGGTCGGTGTAGGTCAGGCCGGTGACCTTCGAACCGTCGCCGAGGACCTCGGTGGTGAGGGCGCTGACGATGATGTCGACGTTGGGCAGGCTGCGGAGCTTGCGCTGCAGCACCTCGTCGGCGCGCAGGACCGAGTCGAACTCGATGAGGGTCACGTGGGCGACGACGCCGGCGAGGTCGATCGCGGCCTCCACACCGGAGTTACCGCCACCGATGACCGCGACGCGCTTGCCCTTGAACAGCGGGCCGTCGCAGTGCGGGCAGTAGGTGACGCCCTTGTTGCGGTACTCCTGCTCGCCCGGCACGTTCATCGCGCGCCAGCGGGCACCGGTCGCGAGAACGACGCTGCGCGAAAGCAACCGGGCGCCGCTCTCGAGCTCGACCTCGACGAGGCCGCCCTCGGTGGGGGCCGGGGTGAGCTTCGAGGCCTTCTGGACGTTCATGATGTCGACGTCGTACTGGCGGACGTGGTTCTCGAGCTCGGCAGCGAACTTCGGGCCCTCCGTGTAGGGGACGGAGGAGAAGTTCTCGATGGCCATGGTGTCGAGCACCTGGCCACCGAAGCGCTCGGCGAGAACGCCGGTGCGGATTCCCTTGCGGGAGGCGTAGATCGCGGCAGTCGCGCCGGCGGGGCCGCCACCGACGACGAGGACGTCGAAGGGATCCTTCTCGCTGATCGCGGCGGCGGTGCGCTCGGCGGAACCGCTGTCGAGCTTGCCGACGATCTGCTCGAGGTTCATGCGTCCGGAGCCGAACAGCTCACCGTTGAGGAAGACGGTCGGCACTGCCATCACCTGGCGTGCGTCGACTTCGTCCTGGAAGAGCGAGCCTTCGATCGCGGTGTGCTTGATGCGCGAGTTGGTCACACACATCACGTTCAGGGCCTGCACCACGTCGGGGCAGTTCTGGCACGACAGTGAGAAGTAGGTCTCGAAGTGGAAGTCGCCCTCGAGATCGCGCACCTGCTCGAGCAGTTCCACGGCCTCCTTCGAGGGGTGGCCGCCGACCTGCAGCAGGGCGAGCACGAGGGAGGTGAACTCGTGGCCGAGCGGGATACCCGCGAACTCGACCGCGATGTCGGTGCCGACCCGGCGGATCAGGAAGGAGGGGCGACGGGTGGCTTCACCGTCGCGCACATGGGTGACCAGATCGGACATGCCGGCGATCTGGTCGAGGAGGTCGGCGAGTTCCTTCGACTTCGGCCGGTCGTCGAGGGACGACACGAGCTCGATCGGCTGGGTGACCTTTTCGAGAAGGGACTTCAACTGGGCGGCAAGGGAGGCATCGAGCATGAGGATTCACTCCAGAGGTGGAAGAACTGTGACCGGAAGAGATGGGAGTCGGCGAACTTCTCAGCTCGAGCCGAGCGGACCCGGACGGTGCCCGGTGGCACGGGACGTTCGGTCCCGTGCCACCGGAACGAATTTCCGTCGACGAATCAGATCTTGCCGACGAGCTCCAGCGACGGAGCGAGGGTGTCGTCGCCCTCTTCCCACTTGGCCGGGCAGACCTCACCCGGGTGGTTGCGGACGTACTGAGCGGCCTTGACCTTACGAACGAGCTCGGCGGCGTTGCGGCCGATGCCCTCAGCGGTGACCTCGGTGAACTGGACGACGCCGTCCGGGTCGACCAGGAAGGTGCCGCGGTCGGCGAGGCCCTGGTCCTCACGGAGGACCTCGAAGTCGGTGCTGATCTGCAAGGTCGGGTCACCGATCATGGCGTACTTGATCTTGCCGATGGTCTCGGACGAGCCGTGCCACGCCTTGTGCGTGAAGTGCGTGTCGGTCGAGACGGAGAAGACCTCGACGCCGAGCTTCTGCAGCTCCTCGTAGTGGTCCGCGAGGTCGCCGAGCTCCGTCGGGCAGACGAACGTGAAGTCTGCGGGGTAGAAGAAGAAGATCGCCCACTTGCCCTTGATGTCCTCGTCGGACACGGTCACGAAGGCGCCGTCCTTGAAAGCCTCGGCCTTGAAGGGCTTGATCTTCTTGTTGATCAGCGACATGTAGAAACCTCACTCGTCTCGATGGGGTTGACGGCTCCGACGTTATCCGCGAACTATTGATTGTGCCAATCGATAGTTTCTAGAAATTCGATAAGCAAGGGCTATAACACAGCATTCGACCAGGTCGTTGCTTTTCCTTCCTCACGAATGTGACAGAACACACAACCTTTGCGACAGAGCACTCCGGCCCGTCCGGAAGGGGAGAATGGAACCGATGCACCCACGACTGAGCTACCGCCGCACCGGATCCGGTGAACCCCTACTCCTCCTGCACGGCATCGGCGCCACGATGGACGACTTCTCCGCCCTCGTCCCGCGACTCGCCGAGCACTTCGACGTGCTGAACGTCGACCTACCCGGGCACGGGTCGTCACCGAAGCACATCGGCCGGCCCACCATCAGCGCCCTCACCGACGTTCTCGAGGCGGACCTCGACGCACACGGACTCGACCGGGTGCACGTCCTGGGCAACTCGCTCGGCGGACGACTGGCGATCGAACTCGCCGTGCGCAACCGTGCCCTGTCAGTGGTGGCCCTGTCGCCCTCCGGGCTCGGACTGCCGCCGGAGCGCGTCTACCAGGGCGCGCTCATGACGGCCGCGCGCCTGCTCAACAAGGCCCGCAACCCGTTCATCGAGCCGATGTCGCGCAACGTCCTCGGCCGCACCGCACTCACGACGGGGCTACGCGCGATGCCGTGGAAGACGACCCGCGCCGAAGCGCTTTCGGTCAAGGGCGGATTCGCCGAGTCGGCCGGCTTCTGGTCGATGTTGTGGGACGCGATCCTGACGGATGTGCCGACAGGACTCGATCGGATCGACTGTCCCGTCACACTCGGGCAGGGCGTCCTCGACACGGTCGCGTCGGCGCAGACCGTGCGGTACGTCCCGCTGATTCCCGGGGCACGGTTCGTGCCACTCCCCTGGGCCGGCCACGCGCCGCAGTCCGACTGCCCCGAGGCCATCGTCGACCTCGTGCGCCGGACCGCCGCGCGGGCGAGTACCTACTGCCGATAGGACTCGACCTCGTCGACCGGTCGTGCCTGCGCCTCGTCCGGATCGTCACCGAACTCGGCCTTCGCACGACGCTGACGCAGCAGGTCCCAGCATTGGTCGAGCCGCTTCTCGACGGCGCGCAGGCGCTGCAGATCCTCGTCGCTCAGGCCGTCCGCGCCCGTCCGCGAGCGCAGCACCTTCTCCTCGTCCACCAGCTTCTCGATGTGCTGGAAGAGATCATTCTCGTCCATGTGTGACTCCCTCGATGTGGTGTTCCGTCGGCATAGCCTGATCCGCCCGGAGTGAAACCGCCGACGGTTTCGCACCCGACCGGCCGGGTATCTCCTCGACATGAGCATCGAAGACGGTCCCGGCGACACCCTCAGCCCCAGCGAAGGCCTCGACGCCGACGAGGTGCGGAACGACGACGGCGACGAGGTCGTCGATCCGCCCGAGGACTGGAGTGGAGCCGACAAGTTCGGAACGACCCAGCGTGAAGAGCAGGAAGGCGAGTCGCTCGACCAGCGTCTCGCCGAGGAGGAACCCGACGTCGAACCCGCCGAGCCGCTGGACAAGCCTGTCGCGGCGACGCCGGAGGACGAACTGACCGAAGACGTGGACGAGGTGGTCGACGACGCCACCACCGGCGCGCCCGAAGACTCGAAACTTGCGGACGAGGTCGACGGGGTGATCGTGGAGGATTCGCGCGTCGACCGCGGTCAGGTCAGCGGCGCGCCCGAGGACGGGGAGTCGCTCTTCCCGATCGTGGAGTAGGAGTTCGGCGAACAGACGAAGAGGAGGTTGTGTGCGTGTCCGGTAGACGGACATGCACACAACCTCCCCTTACTTCGCGCTACAGCACCTTCGAGCCGTACATCTCGCCGAGTGGGTCGGCGATGAGTTCGAGACGGGCTCCGTCGGGGTCGCGGAAGTACAACGAGACGTCGCTGTGTTCGACGAGCTCGACACCCGCGTCGATCAGCTTGTCGCGCAGGCGTTCCCAGGTGGGCAGGGCGACGCTGATCGCGATGTGGTGCAGACCGCCGAAGACCTCCTGGTAGGGACCGACGTCGAGACCGGGGAAGTCGAAGAAGGCCAGCAGATTGCCGTTGCCGATGTCGAAGAAGAAGTGCGAGGAGCCTGGATAGTCGCGGTTCTCGATCAGCTCCGTCAGCGGGAACTCGAGGAGATCCTGGTAGAAGCGCACGGTCCGTTCGACGTCGCTGCTGATCAGCGCGGTGTGGTGCAATCCCCGCGCCGACGACTGCGGGCGCGCGTCGGCAGGCTTCAGGTGCGCGTCGCGGATGAGTGCACGCCGACGCTCGAATTCTTCGGAGCGCTGCTGCTCGTCGGCGATCATCGATCCACCTTCTTTCCGATGTGGTTGCTTTCTCGACCAGGATGATCCCAACTAGTTGCGTTGTCAACTAGTTGGGTCGAGGCGGTAGCTCTTCGTGACCCGGGGAGTCACGGACCGGGTACGACGATCTCGTCGCCGTCACGTCTTCTTCACGAACATCCGATTCGCCCGTTCCCCGGATGTCGAGTGCGGACGATGAATATGTCGGGGACTCACCGCGGTTCCGAGGAGATCCCATGAACCATCGCAGGACCCTGCGTGCGACGGTCTCGTTGCTCGCACCGCTCGCACTGCTCGCCGGTTTCGCACCCGCCGCGAGCGCAGCGGCGGATACGGACACCCGAGGATTGTGGACGGTCAGCACCCGCGGAGACACCGTGCTGGTGAAGCTGATGTACACGTCCCCACCGGACGAGGACCACCCCTTCATCTGCGTCGCGGCGCTCGGCACCGGCGAGTCCGGAATCGCGGAGATCTTCGGAGCGAACTACCAGACCCTCGAGTTCACCGGGATCGCCGCAGGACTCAACATCGCGACCGCCAGTTGCGAAGACAACGACGGGGAGCTGCGGCCGGTGGGCGCGATCGAGTTCGAGTTGCCCGGCCCACCGACCCTCCACTACGTCGCGACCGAGTCGTTCTGGTTCGACGACGCAGACGACTGAGCGTCACATCTTCGCGTCGCGGGCCATGACGAAGCTGTAGAGGCCGTAGACCGCGATGCCGAGGCCCATGAGAACGAGCAGCACCGTACCGAAAGGCTGCGAGCCCAACGTCTTCAGAGCACCGTCGAGGCCCGCTGCCTTCTGCGGGTCGGCCTGGAAGACCGCGACGATCACCAGAACACCGACGAGACCGAGCGCGAGACCCTTCGCGACGTAACCGACAAGCCCGAGACGTTTCACGAACGTGCTCGGGTGGCTCTTCAGATCGTCGACGAAGTTCTTCGACGCGCCCTTGTAGACGTGGTAGGCGCCCACACCGAGGATGACGAGTCCCGCGACGACGAGGACGAACTTGCCGGCACCGGACTGCAGCAGCTTCGCCGTCAGACCCGCGTTCTGTTCACCACTGGACTTGCCGCTGCCGCGGGCGAACCCGAACGCGGTGTACGCGAAGGCGAGATAGACGACACCGACGCAGGCGGCCTTGAACCGGTCGAACGCTTTGTCCTTCATGTCGGCGTCGGGTTGTTCCGGTTCGGACGCCTTGCCGAATGTGGCCTCGGCGAACCGCCACAGGCCCATCATCACGAAGACGACGACGGCGATCCACAACGCGATCTTCCCGCCGGGCTGCTCGCCCAGTTCCGCCATCGCACCGGACTGCGACGCCTCCTGCTCGCCGCGACCGAACGCGACCCTGATCGCGAGGTAGCCGATGAGCAGGTGCACGATGCCACTGCCGACGTAGCCGGCACGTGCGAACTTCTCGAATACACCGTTCTGCGCCATGCGCTCGGCGGATGACGCCGCGCCACGTGACGCGGGGGCCTGACGGTTCACTCTCGTCTCCTCATCGGTCGGGACTGTCCCCTTCGCGCTGTATTCCCGGCACCGCGGACCGCAAACGCGAACCGGCTCCGGTGGGTAGATTGGCGTCAGGTTCGAAACGCCGTCGATCGGAGGCGCATCGTGCGGATCGTCGAGGATGCTGTCGCCCTGGCCCGCCGGTGGGTGGAGGAATCGTCGGAGGTCGCACCCGACCGTGCGGCCCGCCACCTCGCCGACGTTCTGAAGGATCCCCACGGACTCGAGTTCACCGTGCGCTTCGTCGACGAGGTCATCCGCCCCGAGGATCCGGCGACCGCAGCGCATGCCCTTGCCGAATTGTCGCGGAACATACCGGATTTCCTTCCCGTCCACCTCCGCGCGGCCGTGCGGGCGGGCGGCGCGATCGGTCCCCGCTTCCCGCACCTCGTCGTCCCCGCCGCGCGTCGCGCGCTCCGGACGATGGTCGGGCACCTCGTCGTCGACACCGACGATGCCGCGCTGGGCCGGGCCATCGCACGACTGCAACGACCCGGCATCCGGCTCAACCTCAACCTGCTGGGCGAAGCCGTCCTCGGCGAGGCCGAGGCGCGTCGCCGTTTCGAGGGCACCCATGCGTTGCTGGCACGTGACGACGTCGACTACGTCTCGCTCAAGGTCTCGGCGGCCGTCGCGCCGCACTCGCCATGGGCGTTCGACGAGACCGTCGCGGACATCGTCGAGCGGCTCACCCCGCTGTACCGTCTCGCCGCGACCTCGCCGACGCCGAAGTTCGTCAATCTCGACATGGAGGAGTACCACGACCTGGACGTGACGGTCGCGGCGTTCACGACGCTGCTCGACCGTCCCGAGTTCCTCCATCTCGAGGCCGGAATCGTGCTGCAGGCGTATCTGCCCGACGCCCTGACCGCCATGATCGAACTGCAGCGGTGGGCGGCGGCGCGACGCGCAGGCGGCGGCGCCGCGATCAAGATCCGGGTGGTCAAGGGCGCCAACCTGCCGATGGAACGGGTCGACGCGTCGCTGCACGGATGGCCGCTCGCGACGTGGAGTACCAAGCAGGAGACCGATACGAACTACAAGCGGCTGCTGCACTACGCGTTCACGCCCGAGCGGATCGAGAACGTGCGGATCGGGGTGGCCGGGCACAATCTCTTCGACATCGCCTACGCGTGGGAGCTCGCCGGTCGCCGGCAGGTGCGCAACGGGATCGACTTCGAGATGCTCCTCGGCATGGCGCAGAGCCAGGCCGAGGTGATCCGTCGACACGTCGGCAGCCTGTTGCTCTACACACCCGTCGTCCGCCCCGACGAGTTCGACGTCGCGATCTCGTATCTGGTGCGTCGGCTCGACGAGGGTTCGGGGCAGGAGAATTTCATGTCGGCGGTGTTCGATCTGGCCGACGATCCCGCCCTGTTCGGACGCGAGGAGCAGCGGTTCCGTGCGTCGGTGGCGGCGCTCGACGACAGCGTCCCCTCCCCCAACCGCACGCAGAACCGGCAGGGTCCTCCCACCCCTGCGCCGCCGGTGTTCACGAACACACCGGACACCGATCCGTCCCTGCCGCAGAACCGGGAGTGGGGGCGCCGCATCCTCGAGCGGGTGCCGTCGTCGAAACTCGGTATCGACACCGTGCGCGCCCACACCCTCTCCTCCGAGGACGACCTCGAGCGCGTGCTGGTCGACGCGAACGCGGCCGGTCGTGTCTGGGGTGCCCGCAGCGGTGCCGAACGCGCACGGATCCTCGAACAGGTGGCCGATGTGCTCGAGGCGCGGCGCGCAGATCTGCTCGAGGTGATGGCGGCCGAGGGCGGTAAGACGCTCGACCAGTCCGATCCGGAGGTCTCGGAAGCGATCGACTTCGCGCGGTACTACGCCGAGCGGGCCCGCGCGCTCGACGAGATCGGCGGTGCGCGGTTCGTGCCGTCGACCCTCACCGTCGTGACGCCGCCGTGGAACTTCCCGGTCGCGATCCCGGCGGGGTCGACGCTCGGGGCGTTGGCGTCCGGTTCGGCGGTGGTCCTCAAGCCCGCGACGCTCACGGCTCGGTGCGGGTCGGTGCTCGCCGAGGCGATGTGGGATGCCGGCGTGCCTCGCGACGTCCTGCACCTCGTCCACGCCGACGAACGGTCGCTGGGCACGAAGCTCGTCTCCGACCCGCGCGTCGACCGGGTGGTGCTCACCGGTGCCTACGAGACCGCCGAACTCTTCCGTTCGCTGCGTCCGGGGATGCGACTGCTCGCCGAGACGAGCGGCAAGAACGCGATCGTCGTGACGCCGAGCGCCGATCCGGATCTGGCGGTGCGCGACGTCGTGCAGTCGGCGTTCGGGCATGCCGGGCAGAAGTGTTCGGCGTCGTCGCTCGTGATCCTCGTCGGCTCCGTGGCGACCTCCCGCCGGTTCCGCGACCAGCTCGTCGACGCGGTGCGGTCACTGCCGGTCGGGCCTGCGCACGATCCGCGAACACGTATGGGGCCGTTGATCGGACCGGCGCAGGGCAAACTGCTCACCGCGCTCACCGAACTCGACGACGGCGAGTCGTGGCTCGTCGAACCGCGCCGGCTCGACGAGGAGGGCCGGCTGTGGACGCCCGGTGTGCGCACCGGGGTGCGACGCGGGTCGCGCACGCATCTCGTCGAGTTCTTCGGTCCGGTGCTGGGGGTGATGACCGCGGCCGATCTGGACGAGGCGATCGCGATCCAGAACGAGGTGGACTACGGGCTCACGGCGGGTCTGCATTCGCTGGATTCGGACGAGATCGCCCGCTGGCTCGATCGGGTGCAGGCCGGGAATGTGTACGTCAATCGCGGTATCACCGGTGCCATCGTGCGACGGCAACCCTTCGGGGGTTGGAAGAAGTCGTCGGTGGGAGCGGGCTTCAAGGCGGGCGGGCCGAACTATCTCTTCGGCTTCGGTTCCTGGGAACCGTGCATCTGGGACGAGGACACGCTGCGCCGGGCGTTCGAGGACGACGAGCGGGCATGGACGTCGGAATTCGCTGTGACACAAGATGTCACAGGACTCTCGGCAGAGCGGAACCTGTTCCGGTACCGGCCCGTTCGCACACACGTACGCCTCGGTGAGGCCGGGCGGCCCGACGAACTCGTGCGCGTGCTCGGTGCCGCGGCCAGGGCGGGCGCGCCGGTGGAAATCTCTTCGGCTTTCGCCGTCGATCTCGTAAGATGCTCGAATACAGCACGTTTCGGCGGTCGCGTGCGCGTGGAGAGTGATGTGGAATGGGAGGAACGGATTGTCGACACGACCCCGGCGCGTGTCCGCCTGATCGGCGCCGCGCCGCCCGCCGAATGGAACACCCGATGCGACATCGCGGTGTTCGACCATCCGGTGACCGGATCCGGACGAATCGAAATGCTGCCGTTCCTGGCCGAACAGTCCGTCACGATCACCGCTCATCGATTCGGCACACCGCACCGGCTCACCGACGAGATCATCTGAAAACAAACCCCGAAGCGGTTCTGCCGAAGCCCTGTGAACCCCGACACTGTGAGGTGGAATAGGAAAATGGATATCGCCACGACACCCCCTACCGAACGTCGCAAGCTCGCACTCGCCGCAGTGAAGGAACTCGGACCCCAGCGCACCGAGAAGGCCGTCCTCAAGGTTCGTTGTCCCAAGGGCCACACCGTAGCGGCGGTGTACAACACCACCGAGGGTCAGGTCGTGGTCTCCCGCAGCGGTCCCGGCGGCCGCGGCAACCGCGACCGCGAAGCGACACCGCACAACGGCACATCACTCAATTCGGAGTATGTGGACACCCTGGAGGTGACGCAGTTCGAGGACGACGCCATTCCGTCGGGATGCGCGTGCGGTCCGCGCTCGCTGTCGCGGAAGAAGATGCAGGACGCCGTGGCGACACACGCTCACGTCATCAACCTGACCTGATCCCTCACAGACCGAAACGCAACTGCACCCGGAACACGTCGAGCACCTCGTCGACCCATCCCAGGATCGACAGCGTCGAATCGATGTTCTGCGGTGGCGTACGCACAAGGGTGTCGTGCCGGAGCAGACGCTCGAAATCCACGGCGACAGGACCGTTTCGCACCGTTCCGTTCGGCGACCGGAATTCGACGCCGGCACGCACCATCACGTCGATGATCTCCTGGGCGAGGATCCCGTAGGCGACTGTCGTCGGGTGCACACCGTCCAGGGAGAACAATCCCCCGCTGTCGCGACCGCCGTGACCGTCGGCCGACAGGAAACGCGTGTCCGGTACCGGGTCGAGCGCGGCGAGCGCCGGCGGTAGCGGGTACGGCTGCCACCACGCGGGTCGCGCATCGAGGTCGTCGACGTAGCGGCGCGCGGCCAGGCGGTCGAGGATGCCCGCGGTGTCGAGCAGATACCAGTCCAGTCCGGCACGTCGCGCGTCGGCGACCACTTCGGTGATCGTCTCGTCGAACAGGTCGATCGCGGCGTCGACCATGCGGGCCTGCGCACCGGTGATGTGTTCGTCGCGGCTCGCATCGAAGCGGCGCGCGTCCACCCACGGCCGGGTGTAGTAGGGGAAGTACGGCGAGCCGTTCTTCGTCCCGATCCCCCGGGCGATCGGAGCGATGGTGACGTGCGGGACGGTGCACAGCACCACGTGCCGCGCGTCGATGTCGCGGAGCTTCGCGACGACCTCCGCGAACTCGCTGTCGAAATGTTCGGGCCGCCAGATCGTGTAGGCCTGTTTCGCGTCGAGGTCGCGGAAGTCGTCGCCGCTCCACACGACCTGCAGTTCGGTGACGGTCTGCAGCGCGTTGTTCGAACCGAGGAAGACGACGAGTGTCTCGATGCCCGCCTCGGTGTCGCCGTCGTGCTCGGCACCGAGTTCGGCCGCGACGTCGAACAGTGTCATCTCGCGGCGCCGGTCGTCGGTGTTCGGATAGACGTACAGCGCCGCCCGCTCCCCGTTGTTCTCGACGAGTTGCCGCACGAGATCGTCGCGGGGTGTTGCGATGCGTTCGGCGCAGACGCGGGCGGTCTTCTGCAGCGCGTCGCGCAGATCCCAGCCGAAACACGACAGGTTGTGGAGATATCCGACGAGCGGTGGTGTCGCGCCGGGTCCGCGTTCCCAGTAGTCCTCGACCTCGTCCATGAAGCCGCGCGCCGTGAACAGCGCCGTCGGCAGCTCCCACGGTTCGAGCGTCGATCCGTGCCGCTCCTCGATCCGGCGCAACAGCACTTCGACGTTCAGCGGCAGTCCGCCCGGTCCACCGAAGCGCGGGTATCGGAGATCGGCGCCGAGCTCGTGGGCGACGATCGCCGGGACGGAGACGTCGGTGTTGTAGATCGCGCCGCTCTGGAAGCCCTGCAGCAGGGAGTCGCCGAGCGCCACCAATCGGTGTGGCGGTGTGCCGCGGAAGGACCGGGGAACGTCGATGCCGAGGGTCGGGTCGAACACCGGCACCCGCGGCGGCCGGGCGGCACGGGCCACGACCGTGTCGGGTGTGCCCTCCGGGATCTCGTCGGCCGTCATCACGCCTCCTCGGCCCCCTCATCGAGGGTAGACAGACGGCAGCACCGTCGTGGCCGGATCCGGGATCGTCGACGGTGAACCCGATCCGGGCCGGCGCGTACCTTCGGAGCATGAGCGACGCCGACTTCGCCCACACCGATCGCGCCGAGAAGAACCGGCGGGACAAGGCCGTGACCCTGGCCCGGTATGCATGGAACCGCGGCATCTCGGGAGCCGAACTGCTCGCCATGACCGACGAGACGCGACGCAAGCTGGCGCGGGCCGCGGATGCGCATCCGCCGCGCACGATGGAGACCTGGGAACTCGCCGCGAGATTGATGGACGAGAAGACGGCGTGGGCGCAGAAGCACCCGGATCATCCGGCAGCGGTCCGCACCGACGAGGACGAGAAGATCATGTGGGTCAAACCGCCCGTGCGGTCCTGGTTCGAGTGACCCGGAGGAAATTGCCTTGCAGCAGAAGTTACCGAGTGCAACAATTTCCGATCGCCTCACCTCTGTGCAGGCCACCTTCGCCTAACAGCTCGATATTCCTATTCCGACAGGAACACCGTGACCACCACTTCGGAACCTCTGGTTCTCACCCAGCGACGGATCTGGATCATCTTCTCCGCGCTCATCGCGGGCATGATGCTCGCCAGCCTGGACCAGACGATCGTCTCCACTGCCATGCCCACGATCGTCGGGCAACTCGGCGGCGTCGAACACCAGGCGTGGATCACCACCGCCTACCTGCTCGCGGTGACCATCGTGATGCCGATCTACGGCAAGTTCGGCGACGTCTTCGGGCGCCGGTACCTGTTCCTCATCGCGATCGGTGTGTTCACCCTCGCCTCCGCGGCGTGCTCGATGACCGACGACTTCTGGACCTTCGTGGTCTTCCGCGCGATCCAGGGCTTCGGCGGTGGCGGTCTGATGATCCTGTCGCAGGCGATCATCGCCGACATCGTGCCCGCGAGCGAACGCGGTAAGTACATGGGCCCGCTCGGCGCGATCTTCGGTCTGTCGGCCGTCGGTGGCCCGCTGATCGGCGGCTTCTTCGTCGACCACTTGACGTGGGAGTGGTGCTTCTACATCAACGTGCCGGTCGGCATCATCGCGTTCGTCATCACCTGGTTCGCGCTGCGCCTGCCGGTGAAGAAGCCGACGAAGCGGATCGACATCCTCGGCGTGCTCACGCTCTCCCTCGCCACGACCTGCCTGATCTTCTTCACGGATTTCGGTGGCGACGCCGATCGCGGCTGGACCGCTCCGCTCACGTGGATGTTCGGCGCCGGACTCGTGGTGTTCGTGTGCCTGTTCGTGCTCGTCGAGTCGCGGGCGCAGGATCCGATCATCCCGCTGTCGCTGTTCCGCAACTCGATCTTCGTCAACGCCACGGCCATCGGCTTCGTCCTCGGCCTCGGCATGTTCTCGGCGATCGCGTTCATGCCGACCTTCCTGCAGATGTCGTCGGGCACCTCGGCCGCGGTCTCGGGTCTGTTGCTGCTGCCGATGATGGCCGGTCTGATGATCACCTCGATCGGCTCGGGTCTGGCCATCACCAAGACCCAGCGCTACAAGATCTATCCGATCGTCGGTTCGCTCATCACCGCGGCGGGCATGCTGTGGCTGACCACGCTCGAGGGCGACACCCCGCTGTGGGTGATCTGCTCGATGCTGTTCGTCTTCGGTCTGGGTCTCGGCCTGATCATGCAGGTCGTCATCCTGATCGTGCAGAACGCGGTGCCCGCCGACGAGATCGGCACCGCGACGAGCTCGAACAACTACTTCCGTGAGGTCGGTGCGGCGCTCGGTGTCGCGATCTTCGGCACCATCTTCACCAACCGCCTGGCGGAGAAGCTCGTCGAGGTCTTCACCGCGGCCGGTGCGACACCGGAGCAGGCCGGCCAGGCCACCGCGACCGTCGATCCGGCGGCGATGAAGCTGCTGCCCGATCCCGTCCGCGAAGGCATCGTCGACGCCTACGCCGACTCGCTGGCGCCGGTGTTCTGGTACCTCATCCCGTTCCTGCTCATCGCATTCGTCCTGGCGTGCTTCATCAAGGAGATCCCGCTCTCAGACGAAGCACTCATGGTCGCGCGTGGCGAGGCGATCGCCGACCCGTCGAAGGCGGCGAAGGACGACGCCGTCGAGGTCGTCGAGGGGACCGAGTCCGGTGCGGACACTGCGGACAGCGGTTCGAAGCGGTCGTGATCGAATAGGGCCGATCATCGGACGAGGGAACGGAGACGGCACGTGGGACGAACGATCACACCGGTTCGCGTCAAGGACGTGGTGATCGGTGAGGGCGCACCCACGATCCTCGTCCCCGTCACCGGCCGCACCCCCGAGGTGCTGCGCGAACAGATCGCGGCCGTCGCCGAGCGGGCCGACGTCGTCGAATGGCGCGTGGACTTCTTCCACACCGTCGACGACGTCGCCTCGGTGGTCGCGCAGGCCGGCTCGTTGTCCGAGCAGTTGCAGGGCACTCCCCTGCTCGCGACCTGCCGCACCGCCGACGAGGGCGGCGAGATCGCGATCGACGACGAGGCGTACGCCGATCTGACGGTCGCGCTCGCCGAGAGCGGCGCGGCGGATCTGGTGGATGTCGAGTACCGCCGCGACCGTGCCGCCGTCGAGCGGACCGTCGCGGCGGCCCACGCCTGCGGTGTTGCGGTGGTGGCGTCGAACCACGACTTCGACGCCACTCCGCCGAAGGACGAGATCGTCGCGCGGCTACGCGAGATGCAGGAACTCGGCGCCGACATCTGCAAGATCGCCGTCATGCCGCAGTCGACGGCCGACGTGCTCACCCTGCTCGACGCGACCCGCACCATGCACGAGGACCACGCCGACCGCCCGTTGATCACCATGTCGATGGGCGGCCTCGGCGTGGTGTCGCGGATCGCCGGGCAGGTCTTCGGATCGGCGGCGACGTTCGGGATGGTCGGCACCGCCTCGGCACCCGGGCAGGTCGACGCCGACGAACTGCGCTCGGTTCTCGGCCTCATCGACCGCGCTCGCTGATCACCACACGGCGGCGAGAGCGAGCCCGGCGGCCGCCGCGATGAGCGTGGTCGCCAGGGTGCCCAGCGCGATCGCGCAGGCGGCACCGTAGCGGCGCGCCACGATCAGGCGGACGGAGTCGACGCTGGTCGTGCTGAAGGTGGTGAACCCGCCGCAGAACCCCACCCCGACGACGGCGAGCAACTCCGCGGCGGCGTCGTGGAACAGCACCGCACCGGTGAGCAGCCCCAGCAGCAACGAACCGATGACGTTGATCAGCACGGTCGGCCACGGCAGGGACGATCCGGAGCGGGCACGCAGAGCACTGTCGACGACGAACCGCGTCACCGCACCGGCGCTGCCTGCCAACGCCACCCACACCGCGATCATCGCCGTGCCGCTCGGCGACTCCCGAACCACGCGCCCAGCGCGACACCGATGCCGGTCGCGAGAAGGCCGACGAGCACCGTGCCGAGCGCATAGGTTGCCGCGGCGACGAGTTCACCGTCGCGCAGCAGCAGGTCGGTGTCGACCGCGAGCGCGCTGTAGGTGGTGAACGAGCCCAGCGCACCGGTGCCCACCCCGAGCCGGACCACCTGACGCCAGGAGGTGTCGGGACCGATGCGGATCAGTGCCTCGAGCAGGAATCCGAGCAGCAGCGCACCGAGGACGTTGATCGCGAAGGTCGTGACCGGCCAGCCCCCGGACTCGACGGGGAACCACCGGCCGAGGCCGTAGCGGGCACTCGTCCCGAGCAGACCGCCCACGGCGACCGCCGCCAGCGCCGACGGTCGCAGGTGCAGCGCTCTCGGCAGCGGGCGTTCGCCCTCGGTCAGTCCTGGTCCCACAACTTCAGAACCGTAGTGAGGATCTCCTCCGACGCACCGAGACCCCCGAGATGACTCTCGCCGGGCAGGTGGTGGAACTGGGCGTCGGGCAGCAGGTCCACCATGTGCAGGCCGTGTTCGATCGGGATGATGTGGTCGGTGTCGCCGTGCCACCACCGCACGGGCACCTTCACGTCGGAGACGCGGAAACCCCAGTCGCGGGTGAATACCACGATGTCGGCGAACGGCGCGGAGATCTGACGTCGGCTGCCGTTGAGCAGGTCGTCGAGGAACATCGTCTTGAACTCGGGACGGGCGAGCAGGCGGCGGTCGGCCTCGGGTGAGAACCGTCCGTACAGGTCGATGATCGGCGACGCGAACGGGCGCACCACGCGGATCGCCGCGCTCATCGCCACGCCGATGGGGACGCCCGCGGTCTGCAGTGCCGGCGCGACGAAGGCGCCCAGCTTCATCAGGTTGCTGTCGATCGACTCGGGACCGACGACCGGTGCCACACCGCCGAGGACCGCAGCCGCGACGACCCGTTCGCGCAGTGCATAGGCCGCGGCGAGGGTGTAGGGGCCGCCGCCGGACAGTCCGACGAGGGCCATGCGGTCGACCCCGAGGGTGTCGGCGACGATGCGCAGGTCGTCGCTGAACGCGAGGACGTTCTCGTAGATGTGCGGTGTCGACGAGCCGATCCCCGGGCGGTCGATCCCGATGAGGCGGATGTGGTTCCGTTCGGCGAAGGCGCGGGCCTCGATGGGAACCTGGCGGCGCGCACCCGGCGTGCCGTGCAGCCAGAACACCGTGCGGCCCTGGGCCGACCCGAACTCGGCGAAACCGAGCCGGCGGCCCTCCCCGACCGCGACGGTGCCTTCGAGCTTGGGGCGTTCGACGTCCATGGCGCCAGCATGGCACGCACCCGCACGCCCGACCAGCGACCGTCCCGTGGGACGAATCGACGCAACCGAGATGTGATGCACGCTTCCCGAGCGGTTCTCGCCGGAGCGCCGCGAGGACAAGGTGCACAAGTACGCGCGTGGGCGCCCTTCGGCGGTGGCGCGCATCGGTGCCTGGGCATGCATTTCTCGGGAGCGGAGATCAAGACGGTGCTGCACCATCTGCTGTTGCGTTTCCGCTGGCACGTGCCGGCCGACTACGTCGCGCCGATGAACTTCACGTCGTTGCCGTTCCCGAACGACGGGGGGCCGATCCACCTCCTTCCGAGGTGATCGGGCGTAGAAAGAAGGAGTGACCGCCGCCGACGAACTCGACGAACGTTTCGTCACCGCGGTGCGCGCTCTGCCCGGGCACGCACCGCCGACGCGTCCGGTCGACCGGCGGGTCGACGACGACCTGTTGGCGCGGTACTTCGACGCCCAGGTGCAGTCGCGGCACCTCGATGTCGCGGCCCGCACCCTGCAGGGACGCGGCGAAGGCTTCTACACCATCGCATCGGCGGGCCACGAATCGAACGCCGCGCTGGGCCTGTGCACGCGGGTGACGGATCCCGCTCTGCTGCACTACCGTTCGGGCGGTTTCTACGCGGCTCGCGCGTCGCTCGTCGAGGACAGCACCCCGATCCGCGACGTGCTCGCCGGATGTGCGGCGTCCACGCTCGATCCGATCTCGGCGGGCCGGCACAAGGTGTTCGGCAACGCCGGCCTGAACATCCTGCCGCAGACGTCGACCATCGCCTCGCACATGCCGCGGGCCGTCGGTCTCGCCCTCGCGCTACCGCGGATGCAGCGACTCGGGCTCGACGCGGCGTGGCCGTGGGATTCGGTGGTGATGTGCAGTTTCGGTGATGCCTCGGCGAACCATTCGACGGCCGTCGGCGCCCTGAACGCGGCCGCCTACTGCCGGCACCGCGGGTTGCCGTTGCCGTTGCTGCTGGTGTGTGAGGACAACGGACTCGGCATCAGTGTGCCCACCCCGCCCGGCTGGCTCGAGCGGTCGCTGTCGTCGTATCCGGGGATCGAGTACCGGTCGGTGGACGGCGCCGATGCGGTGGAGATGCTCGCTGCCGCAACCGATGCCGTGGAGACGGTGCGCACGACCCGGGCTCCGGTCCTGTTGCACGTGCGGGCAGTGCGTTTCCTCGGCCATGCCGGTTCCGACGTCGAGTCGGCCTACCGCAGCCCGTCGGATCTTGCCGCGGACCACGAGCGGGACCCACTGGTGGGTACGGCCCGTGAACTCGTCGCACGCGGAATGCTCGATGCGGCAGGGGTTCTCGACCGGTACGAGCGGATACGGGTCGAAGTCGGCTCCGTCGCGGACTCACTGACCCGGCCGCCGCGACTGGCGACCGCCGCCGACGTGATGCGCCCGCTCGAATCCGGGCTCGTGCTCGTCGACGACGATCCGCATCCTGCCGGTGAACCGCTCACGCTCGCCCGGGCCGTCACCCGCACGCTCGGACAGCTCCTCGAGGAGGATCCCCACGCCTGCGTGTTCGGCGAGGACGTCGGCCTCAAAGGCGGGGTCTACGGCGTCACCCGAGGGCTGCAGGAGTGCTTCGGGCGCCTGCGCGTGTTCGACACCCTGCTCGACGAGCAGACGATCCTCGGCACCGCGCTGGGCTTCGCCGTCGCGGGCATGCTGCCGATCCCGGAGATCCAGTACCTGGCTTACCTGCACAACGCCGAGGACCAGTTGCGCGGGGAGGCGGCGAGTCTGGCGTTCTTCTCCGACGGGCGGTACCGCAATCCGATGGTCGTGCGCATCGCTGGCCTGCCCTACCAGCGCGGCTTCGGCGGGCACTTCCACAACGACAATTCTGTCGCCGTGCTGCGCGACATCCCCGGTCTCGTGCTGGCCGTGCCGAGTTCACCCGCCACGGCCGGCGCCCTGCTGCGCACGTGCGTCGAGCTGGCTCGTCAGGAGGGCCGGGTGTGCGTCTACCTGGAACCGATCGCGCTGTACCACCGGCGCGACCTCTACGACGAGGGCGACGGACTGTGGCAGCAGATCCCCGACACCGCCGGGCTTCCACCGGGATCGGTGTGCGTCTACGGCGACGGGCGCGACGTGCTGGTGGTGACTTTCGGGAACGGGGTGCCGATGAGTCTGCGTGCCGTCCGTCGCGCGGGAGTCGCGGCAACCGTCCTCGACCTGCAGTGGTTGTCGCCGCTGCCGACGACCGCGCTGCTCGAGCACGTCCGCCGCTTCGAGCGCGTGGTGGTGGTCGACGAGACGCGCCGCAGCGGAGGTGTCGCGGAATCGGTCGTCGCGACGCTCGTCGACGATGCGTGGCAGGGCCGGATCACGCGGGTCACCTCCCACGACAGCTACGTGCCCCTCGGGCCGGCCGCGGCGCACGTACTGATGTCGGAGGACGACATCGCGCGGGCCCTGCTGGAGGCGTGATCAGCAGGAAGCGGTATCAGCAGGAGGAGAGGATCCGCGACATCGCGTCGTGTTCAGCCTGGGTGACCCACAGTTCGTAGGTCGTCTTCACCTCGATCTGCCGCACGACGTATTCGCAATGGAAGGCGGTATTCGGCGGCAGCCACTCCGACGCGTCGGAGTCGCCCTTGCCCTGGTTGGTGGGGCCGTCGACGGCGATCAGGTTGCGCGGATCGTTCGCAAGATTCCGCTTCTGCTGGTCGTCGAGATGGCGGGCGCCCTTCTTCCACGCATCCGACAGGGCGACGACGTGGTCGATCTGCACGGCGGACGAGGTCTCGACCCCGCGACGGAAGGAAATCGTCTTCCCCGTGTACGGGTCCTCGAGCGTGCCGGCAGTGACCGTGCACTGCTTCTTCCCGGGCTCGAAGGAGACGTCGACGAGATCGCGCTGCAGGATGTCGTTACGAGTGTCGCAGCCGTTGCGCCCCAGGTCGACGGTCACTTCGTCGGTCCACGCCGAACCGAACAGTGAGCGGTCGTAGCCGCTCTGCGATTCGGCGGGCCGGACGGGCAGTGCCTCCAGCGCCTCGAGGGCTTCGGAGGGGTTCTCGACCGTGCCCCCGCCGGTACCGCCCGGCTCGTCGTCCCCGATCGGTTCGAGGAGGACGACGGCCACGGAGACCACGACGAAGCACAGGATCCAGACCCAACGGGGAACGGACGACGTGCGAATACTCGCCATATGTCGATACTGCTACGAAGTCGTATTGCTACCGCTGCTTCCTACTTCGCGAGCGGGGGCATCTTCACGACCTGGCCCGCATAGGACAGGCCGGCACCGAACGCGAGGAGCAGCGCGGTGGATCCGACCCCGACCTGGCCGGTGCGCAGCATCTTCTCCATCGCCAGCGGGATGGACGCGGCGGAGGTGTTGCCGGTCTCGATGATGTCGTCGGCGACCGCGACGGTCTCGGGCAGTTCGAGCTGCTTGACGATGACGTCGTTGATGCGCAGGTTGGCCTGGTGCGGGACGAAGGCGTCGAGGTCCGCGAGGGCCACGCCGGCCTTGTCGGCGATCTGCCGGGCGAACTTGCTCATCTCGAAGGCGGCCCAGCGGAAGACCGCGGTGCCCTCCATGATGATCCAGGGACGCTTCTGGTCCGGGTTGGTGGCGAAATCGACCCAGTCGGGTTCCTGACGGATCGCGTTGGCCTGCGAACCGTCGGAGCCCCAGACGGTGGGACCGACGCCGACCTCGTCGGACGGGCCGACGACCACGGCACCGGCCCCGTCGCCGAAGATGAAGCGCACCGAGCGATCGGTGGGCTCGGTGGTGTCGCTCATGCGCTCGACACCGACGACGAGCACGTGCTCGGCCGTTCCGGCGCGCACGAGATCGGAGGCGACACCGAGGGCGTAGCAGAAGCCCGCGCAGCCGGCCTGGATGTCGAGCGCCGCGGCACCGCCGGTGCCGATGCGGTCGGCGACGAGAGCTGCCGCCTGCGGGGTCTGGAAGGGGTAGGTGGAGGTCGCGACGATCACGGTGTCGATCTGCGCACCCGTGAGGCCGGCGGCCACGAGGGCCTGCTCGGCGGAGCTCGTCGCCATGTCGACGACCGACTCCTCCGGATGCTGCTTCGCGAAGCGGCGCTCCTTGATGCCGGAGCGCGACTGGATCCATTCGTCGCTCGAGTCGATCTGCTGGCAGATCTCGTCGTTGGTGACGATGCGCTCGGGGCGGTGCACACCCAGACCGAGCAGCGCGCTGTTCCTCAGCGGGGCAGGGACAGCGATCTGTGCACCCATCAGACGAACTCCTCCTCCTCGACGTACCGCGTGTCGGCACATCGCATCCGGTCAACGATATCGCAGGTCACGATTTCGTCACAGCGCTACCCCGACGATGCGCTTCCGTAACCCTCACCGCAAGCGGGGGTCCCAATCGCCACGCGAGGCTAGCGTCGCGGTCATGGATGCACAGGCCTGGAACGAGAAGTACGCGGCGTCGGAACTGATCTGGGGCGCGCCGCCCAATCCGGTGATCGTCGAACACGTGGCGTCGCTACCGCACGGTCGCGCCCTCGATCTCGGCTGCGGTGAAGGTCGTCACTCCCTGTGGTTGGCGACGCGCGGATGGGAAGTCGTGGGCGTCGACTTCTCCGAGGTCGCCCTCGACAAGGCCCGGCAGATCGCTGCGCAGGCGCCGTCCCGCTCACGAGACCGGCTCCGCTACGTCCGCGCGGATGTGACGGCCGACTCGTTCGACGGAGAATATGACCTGATCCTCTCGGTCTTCCTGCATTTTCCTCCGCCACAGCGGAAGGCGCTTCTCGACCACGCGATCAATTCACTGAAACCTGAAGGAATCCTCATATTCCTGGGGCACGACGCAATAAATCCCGACGAAGGAGTGGGCGGACCCCAGGACAAGGAAATCCTCTACACACCAACCGATCTCGTCGAGGAAATCGACGGCAGATTGGACATCAGGATTGCCGAACGGCGATATCGGGAAACCGATGCGGGAACGGCGATCGACGCGCTCGTCGTGGCGAGCAAACCACCTCTTGGCAGTTAGTTGCCCGACGAGTAACATGGAGATGTTACCGACGAGTAATAACTTGGGCGGTACTTGAAGCCAGCTGGACCGCACCACACTGGGAGACACCGACGACATGGGCCATTACAAGAGCAACCTCCGCGACCTCGAGTTCAACCTCTTCGAGTTCCTGAAGATTCAGAAGGTCCTCGAAGCAGGCAAGTTCGGCGACCTGGACGAGGACACCGCGCGCGGCATTCTCGCCGAGGTCAAGACACTGACCGAGGGGCCGGCAGCCGAAGGCTTCGCCGACGCCGACCGCAACCCGCCGGTCTTCGACCCCGAGACCCATTCGGTGTCGCTTCCCGAGCCGTTCAAGAAGTCGTTCCGCGCCTGGTGGGACGCCGGTTACTGGTCCATGGGCATCCCCGAGGAGCTCGGCGGCACCGACTCACCGCGCAGCCTCCTGTGGGCCGTCAACGAGATGATGCTCGGCGCCCAGCCCGCGGCCTTCATGTACGCGGCCGGCCCCGCCTTCGCAGGCGTGCTCTACGACAACGGCACCGATGAGCAGAAGAAGTGGGCCGCCACCTGCGTCGAGCGCGGCTGGGGCGCCACCATGGTCCTCACCGAGCCCGACGCCGGCTCCGACGTCGGCGCCGGTCGCACCAAGGCGATCAAGCAGGACGACGGCTCCTGGCACATCGAAGGTGTCAAGCGGTTCATCACCTCGGCCGACTCCGACGACCTGTTCGAGAACATCTTCCACCTCGTCCTCGCCCGCCCCGAGGGTGCCGGCCCCGGCACCAAGGGCCTGTCGCTGTTCTTCGTCCCGAAGTTCCACTTCGACTTCGAGAAGGACGAGTTGGGCGAGCGCAACGGCGTGTTCGTCACCAACGTCGAACACAAGATGGGCCTCAATGCCTCCGCGACCTGCGAGGTCACCTTCGGTGGCCACGGCGTTCCGGCCAAGGGCTGGCTCGTCGGCGAGGTTCACAACGGCATCGCACAGATGTTCGACGTCATCGAGCACGCCCGCATGATGGTCGGCACGAAGGCCATCGCGACCCTGTCGACCGGCTACCTCAATGCCCTCGACTACGCCAAGGAGCGCATCCAGGGCGCCGACCTGACCCAGATGTCCGACAAGACCGCCCCGCGCGTGTCGATCATGCACCACCCGGACGTGCGGCGTTCGCTGGCGATGCAGAAGGCCTACTCCGAGGGTCTGCGCGCCGTGTACCTGTACACCGCGGCGCACCAGGACGACGTCGTCGCCGAGCAGGTCTCGGGTGCCGACGCCGCTCTCGCGCACCGCATCAACGACCTGCTGCTGCCGGTCGTCAAGGGTTGCGGCTCCGAGCGGGCCTACCAGTACCTGAAGGATTCGCTCCAGACCCTCGGCGGTTCGGGCTTCCTTCAGGACTACCCGATCGAGCAGTACATCCGCGACTCGAAGATCGACTCGCTGTACGAGGGCACCACGGCCATCCAGGCGCAGGACTTCTTCTTCCGCAAGATCGCCCGCGACCGTGGCGTGGCGCTCGCCCACATCGCCGGTGAGATCAAGAAGTTCGTCGAGCGCGACGACGCCGACCAGCGTCTGAAGAAGGAGCGCACGCTCCTGGCCACCGCGCTCGGCGAGACCCAGACGATGGTCGCGACGCTCACCCAGTACCTCATGGGTGCGCAGGAACAGCCCACCGAGCTGTACAAGGTCGGCCTCGGTTCGGTCCGCTTCCTCGAGGCGTTCGGCGACCTGATGATCGGCTGGCTGCTGCTCGAGCACGCCGAGATCGCTCTCTCCGCGCTCGATGCCGGCGTCGATGCCTCGGACAAGGCGTTCTACGAGGGCAAGGTCGCGGCCGCGTCCTTCTTCGCCAAGAACGTCCTGCCGGAGCTGAGCGTCGCGCGTCAGATCATCACCGACGTCGACCTCGACATCATGGAGCTCGACGAAGCAGCGTTCTGATCGAACCGCTCACGGCGGTAGCGCGATAGACGAGACCGACGTTGTGCGCGATTTCCCCCACGGATTTCGCACACGACGTCGGTCTCGTCGTTTCTCGGGAGCAGCTCCGCCTCCTCGACGGCCAGATCCCCGACGTGGCGCCGCTTCCGGAGTGACGAAGTAAGGGGAGGTTGTGTGCGTGTTCCTTCACCGGAACCGCACACAACCTCCCCGAAGTTTCGAGGACGTCCGCTACTCCTCTTCGGTTCCACCCACTGCAGGTGCCTCGACTGCCGGCGCTTCGGCCGCAGGCGATTCGGGTGCGGGCGCCGGTGCGTCCTCGGCCTCGGCGTCCTCCGATCCGGTGTCGTCGGAGGTCGCGTCGCCGCCGCCCGAGGGCTCGTCGCTCGGTTCCGGTTCGGGGCTGATGCACTTCACGATCGGGACCGGGTCGTACCGGACCGTGCGGGTCGCGCTCGAGATCTGCGCGCCCGTCCGTGCGTCGGTGACGATCCGGGTGTCGGTGACGGTGAAGCCCTGCGCGCCGCTCGACGGAATGCAGGCCGAACCGGCGGGCAACGTGATCGTGTTGGGCGAGGTGAAGTTCGTGCGGTTGCCGGTGACCGACTGGACGTCGACGGTCTTGGTGCCCCAGATGCGCACCGTGATGTCCGAGCTCGTGCCGATCGTCTGGATCAGGACGCCCGTGTCGAACGGGTTGCGGAACTTCAGGTCGATGGCGCCGTCGTAGATCGTGGCCTCGCGGGCCGCCGGGTACCGGGAGATGTAGTAACTGTGCTCGGTGTGCTCGACGTCCTCCATCCCGGCGAAGTAGGTCGCGTTGTAGAGGGTGGTCGCGAGCTGGCTGATGCCACCGCCCACGGCCTTACCGGGACGTCCGGCCTCGATGATGCCCGACTCGATGTACCCCTGCGCCGCACCGCGCGGACCGGTGTAGTCGTTGAAGGAGAAGGTCTCCCCCGGCTTCACGATGGCGCCGTTGATCTCCTGCGCGGCCAGCCGGATGTTGACGCCGGAAGCGTATTCGAAGCCGCTGGTGGTGAACTCCGAGACCACTTCCCTGATGCCGAGCTTCTCGGCGCCTTCGGTGGTGAGTTCGGGTTCGGCCTTCCTGTACACCGCGTCGGTGCTGCGGTCGCCCGCTTCCTTCAGCAGGTCGGGCAACCTCTCGAGGGTGACGGGCCAGTCGACCATCTCGCCGGTCTCGCTGGGCACGATCGTCGGACGACCACCGTCGAGGACGATCCGCGCATCCTTCGGTTCGGTCTCCGACGGGGCGAGCTGCGGCGCCAGGATGCCGATCGCGGCCTCGGTGTCGTACTGCGGTTCGAGTCCGCCCGAACCGTCCGGCACGAACGACAGGACAGCGCCCACCGCATCGCGCGGCAGCACACCGACGGCCCCGTCGAGTCCCCGGACGACCAGATCCTGTGCCACGGCCGGAACGGCGACCTCCGCCAGCGCCCGGTCGAGGCCCTCGCGGGTGACGGTGACGTCGACGCTCTCGACGGGCAGCGAGACATCACCGTAAGGCCAGCGCTCGGCGAAGACGTCGCCCGCGACTGCGACGTCGAGCTGCTGGCCGGGCTGCGGCGTCACCGGAACGGGTGTGCCGTCCTCGAAGACGATGTTGCCCTCGCGCGGTTCGTGCGCGGCGGCAGCGGCGGCCTTTTCGATGGCTGCGGACAGGGCGACCTCGTCGCGTGTGGAGACCACGCCGACCTCGTCGTTCCCGAAGAACGACGCGAGTCGCGTGAACGGATTGAGCGGCTGCGAACCCACCTGGTCGAGGGTCGCGGGCCAGTCGATCCCGATCCCGGCCTCCGAGGGCACGATCTGCCCCTGAGTGTCGCCGGCGGTGACGTCGACGGGCATGTCGAGCCGCGGCGTCAGTTGTTCGGTGAGCTCTGCCTCCGCCGCGTCGAGCGACATGCCGCCGATCTCGACACCTGCGACGGTGACACCGCGCGGCACCTTGCCCGACGACAACGCCAGATCGGCCACGTAGAACACGGCGAACAGTGCGACGACGCCACCGACGACGAGCGCGATCGTGCGCCGGGGCAGATTCGATCCAGGCTTGCCCGGTTCGTCGCCGTCTCCGCCGGAACCTCGCGGTCCGCCGGTGGGCGGAGGAGTGACAGGAGGCGGTCCCTGCGGCGGCGGACCCGCCTGCATCTGCTGGGTCGGCTGGTCGCCTTGCGGTGGGTGGGCGGCCGAGGGCATTGCCGTCGACGTGGGTGGGACGGGAGCCCCCGCCTGTTCGGGACCGGGCTGTGCCGGGTTCTGTTGCCCCTGCAAACGGAGGAGCCGATCGGTGGCGGCGGACGATCCGTCACCCGGTGCCCGGTTTCCCGGCGCGACGACCGGGATGACCGCGGTGGGCTCCTCCGAGGGATGGACCTTCTGGGTCGGGGGTTCGTCAGCACCGGTGGGAGCCGCCTGGTTCGTGCCATCGGCTCGGACCTCTGTGGGAGCCTGCGAGGCAGCCGGGGCCTCGGTTTGCGGCTCGGTCACATCACTCGCCTGCGACTCGGTGACACTGCTCGCCTGCGACTCGGTGACACTGCTCGCCTGCGACTCGGTCACATCACTCGCCTGCGACTCGGTGACACTGCTCGCCTGCGACTCGGTGACACTGCTCGCCTTCGCCTCGGCCACCTCCCGGTGAGGATCGACCGCTTCGAACCGCTCGGTAGGAGCCGACGCGCCTTCACCCTCACGAGCGGATTCCGGCGACGAACCGATGTTCTCGGTCCGTGCGTCGTCGTGCTCGTGAGGGGACTCGTCGGTCCCGTTGCTGCCGCTCACCCAGATCCCTTCGCAAAGCTGGGCACGCCTTCGAATTCGCGCGCCGACTACCTGCTTTCAAGGGTAGTGCCCCGGTTCAGAGCGGCTGCGCCCGGAATGCGAAGACCCCGCGTTGCTACCAGGTCGGGGGTCAGGCAGCAGCGCGGGGTCGATGGGTCTATCGCTGTCCGTCGCGGAGCGTTACACACCGAACGGAACTTTCCTCTCTCAACGACTTCCGAGGGGTATCGATCAGGCCTCGAGAATCGCCGTCACACCCTGTCCACCTGCGGCGCAGATGGAGATCAGGCCGCGGACGGGCTTGCCGGTCTCCTGCTTCTTCTCGTGCAGCATCTTGGCCAGCGAGGCCACGATCCGGCCGCCGGTCGCGGCGAACGGGTGGCCGGCCGCGAGCGACGAGCCGTTGACGTTGAGCTTGCTGCGGTCGATCGAGCCGAGCGGGGCGTCGAGGCCCAGCTTGCCCTTGCAGTACTCCTCCGATTCGAACGCCTGGAGGGTGGCGAGCACCACGGAAGCGAACGCCTCGTGGATCTCGTAGAAGTCGAAATCCTGCAGGGTCAGGCCGTTGCGCTGCAGCAGGCGCGGGATGGCGTAGGTGGGTGCCATGAGCAGCCCGTCGCCACCGTGGATGTAGTCGACCGCGGCGGTCTCGGAGTCGACGAGGTAGGCAAGCACGGGGAGCTTACGCTCGGCGGCCCACTCCTCGCTCGCCAGCAACGCGGCCGACGCGCCGTCGGTGAGCGGCGTCGAGTTACCGGCGGTCATGGTGGCGTCGCCCAGCTTGGTGCCGAAGACCGGCTTCAGCGTCGACAACTTCTCGACCGACGAGTCGGGACGCAGGTTGTCGTCGCGGGTCAGCCCGAGGAACGGGGTGACGAGGTCATCGAAGAAGCCCCGGTCGTAGGCGGCGGCCATGTTGCGGTGGCTCGCCACGGCCAGTTCGTCCTGCGCCTCGCGGGAGACACCGAATTCCTTGGCGGTGATCGCGGCGTGCTCACCCATCGACAGGCCGGTGCGCGGCTCGCCGTTGCGCGGGATCTCGATGCCGAGCATCGACGGGCGGACGTTGCCGAGCAGCTTGACCCGGTCGGCCGTGGTGCGGGCCCGGTTCAGGGAGAGCAGGAACTCGCGGAGCTGGTTGTTCACGGCGATCGGGGCGTCGGAGGTGGTGTCGACGCCGCCGCCGATACCCGCCTCGATCCGTCCGGCGGCGATGGCGTCGCCGACCGCGATGATCGACTGCAGGCCGGTGCCGCAGGCCTGCTGGAGATCCCAGGCCGGGGTGTAGGGGCTCAGCGCGCTGCCGAGCACGCTCTCGCGGACGAGGTTGAAGTCGCGGGCGTGCTTGAGGACCGCACCGCCGACGACGGCACCGAGGCGCTCACCCTGCAGGTTGAAGCGGCCGACGAGACCGTCGAGGGTGGCGGTGAACATGTCCTGGTTGGACGCGCGGGCGTACTTGCGGTCGGACCGGGCGAACGGGATCCGGTTGCCTCCGAGAACGGCGACACGGCGCTGCTGCGTGGAACGGGCTTTGGTGGTCACTGGTGTCTCCCGGTTTCGGACGGATTCGAATTCTGGCTACTATTCTTACTCACGGGTAAGTTTGTTGTCGAACACGCTTGCTGTCGAACACTGCACCGACGACCGAATCGAAGAAGGTGGAATCGTGGCCGAAGCCAAGGGCGCACCCAAGCTCTACGCCCAGCTCATCTCGTCCGCACCCGGAGCGTTCCTCGCCAAGCAGTTCGGTCTGCCACAGCCCGAGAAGCTCCGGCGCTACCAGCCCGGCGAGCCCCCGCTCCCCGGCCCCGTCCTGCTCGGCGGCAACGGCCGCCTGGTCGAACCGATCCGCAACCTCCTGAGCGACTACACGTTCGCCGAGCCGTCCGACACGAAGTTCGGCGCACTCGTCTTCGACGCTACCGGCATCACCGACCCCACGGGGCTCGAACAGCTCTTCACGTTCTTCCAGCCCACCCTGCGCAATCTCGCCCCGAGCGGCCGCGTCGTCGTCCTCGGCACCACGCCCGAGGAGGCCGGGTCGGTCGACGAGCGCATCGCCCAGCGCGCCCTCGAGGGCTTCACGCGCAGCGTCGGCAAGGAACTGCGTCGCGGTGCCACCGTGCAGCTCGTCTACGTCTCCCCGAAGGCCGCGACCGGCCTGACCGGCGTGGAGTCGACGCTGCGCTTCCTGCTCTCGGCGAAGTCGGCCTTCGTCGACGCCCAGGTGATCCGTATCGGTGAGGGCGACGCCACCGCCCCCGAGTCCTGGGACCGTCCGCTTGCCGGCAAGGTCGCGGTCGTCACCGGCGCGGCCCGCGGCATCGGCGCGACGATCGCCGAGGTCCTCGCCCGCGACGGCGCGACCGTCGTCGCCGCCGACGTCCCCGCTGCAGGCGACGCGCTGACCCAGACCGCCAACAAGGTCGGCGGCACCGCCTTCGCGCTCGACGTCACCGCCCCCGACGCCGGCGAGAAGCTCGCCGCTCACCTGCTCGAGCGTCACGGCGGCGCCGACATCATCGTCCACAACGCCGGCATCACCCGCGACAAGCTGCTCGTCAACATGGACGCCGCTCGCTGGAATTCCGTGATGGGCGTGAATCTGATCGCCCCGCGGAAGATCACCGACGTGCTCGTCGAGAAGGGCGCGCTGAAGGAGGGTGGCCGGGTCATCGACGTGTCGTCGATCGCCGGTATCGCCGGTAACCGCGGCCAGACCAATTACGGCGCCTCGAAGGCCGGTGTCATCGGCCTCGTCCAGGCGACCAGCGAGGCGCTCGCCGACAAGAAGATCACCGTCAACGCCGTCGCCCCGGGCTTCATCGAGACCGCCATGACGGCCGCGATCCCGGTCGCCACCCGCGAGGCCGGTCGTCTGATGAGCTCGCTGCAGCAGGGCGGTGAGACCGTCGACGTCGCCGAGACCGTCGCGTGGTTCGCGAACCCCGCGTCGAGCGCCGTGACCGGGCAGGTCGTGCGCGTGTGCGGCCAGTCCATGCTGGGGGCTTAGATGGCACGGATCGAACTGTCCTCGCTGCCGTCGACCTTCGACATCTACAGCCGGGCCGTGCTCGGGGCACTGCCCGTCGTGGGTGCGTCGGGCGACAGCCTGCCCGACGACGTCCTGGTCCTGCGGTCGCTGAAGGTCGATCCCGACGATCTCGCCGAGTACACCAAGGTGTGCGGGTTGCGGTTCGGCGACAGCCTGCCGCTGACCTATCCGTTCATCCTCACGTTCCCGCTCGTGATGAAACTGATGGTGTCGAAGGGCTTTCCGTTCGCCGCCGTCGGTTCGGTGCACGCCGAGAACGTGATCGAGCAGTTCCGGCCGATCTCGGTCACCGAGCCGCTCGACATCGCGGTGCACGCGGAGAACATGCGCGAACACCGTAAGGGCCTGCTCGTCGATCTCGTCAGCGAGGTCAACGTCGGACGCGAGTTGGTGTGGCGGCAGACGTCGACCTTCCTGCACCAGCAGCGCACGTCGCTGTCGGGTCAGCCCAAGCCGGAGCCGAAGGAGGAGGAGATCCCCCCGGTCCCCACCTCCACACTGCGGGTCGACCAGAAGGTCATCGACCGCTATGCGGCGGTCTCCGGTGACCGCAACCCGATCCACGTGTCGCCCCTGGGCGCCAAGGCCTTCGGATTCCCGAAGACCATCGCCCACGGCATGTGGAGCGCGGCGGCCACCCTCTCGGCCGTCGAGGGACGGATCCCCGGCAAGGTGACCTACGCGGTGCGGTTCGGGAAGCCGGTCCTGCTGCCGTCGTCGCTGAGCCTGTATGCGCAGCACGTCGCCGACGGATGGGATCTGGCACTGCGGCATCCGAAGAAGCAGTACCCGCACCTGACCGCCACCCTGCGGTAGGGCGAGGAATCACCGAGATTTCGGGCGGGGCGGGACGCGATGGGGGCGTCCCGCCCCGCCCGAACCCTCGTGCGGTGAATATCCTTGTGGCCGAGGTGTTCCCGGCGGGACGGATCAGTGCATCCGATCGGAGCGCTTGCGTCCCGCGAGACCGCGCCACGCGAGGTTCTCGAGCAGATCCGCTGCCTGCTGCACATCGATCTCACCGCCGGCGATGCGGTCGGCGACGGCCTCACCGGCACCGACGAGCGCGACGGCCATGATCGTGAAGTTCGTGTCGGGTTCCGGATCGCGCGTGCTCGATTCGAGCAGGTGCGCGGTGAGTTCGATCAGCCGGTCGCGGCTGCCCTGCACCTGGGGCGCGAAGGCCTGCTGCGACAGCGCTTGACGATAGAGGACCATCCACGACGGCCGGTGCTCGTCGACGAAGCCGAGGAACGACTCGAGCGCGACCCGCAGTTGTTCACGCGGGGCGAGGGTGGGGTCGCCCGCCGGTGTGAGTGCCTCGACGAACCGCTGCCCTTCGCGGGCGATACACGCCGCGAACAACTCGTCCTTCGACCCGTAGTACAGGTAGAGCATCGGCTTGGAGATCGACGCCCGCGCCGCGATGGCGTCCATGGATGTGTTGTGGAAACCGTGCTCGGAGAACACTTCGACGGCGGCGTCCAGCATCTGTTGCTCGCGGACCGCACGCGGCAGTCGCTTGGTTCCGCCCGCCATGACTCCTCCCGGACTCCTCGAATGAAGTTCTTACTCTACGGTAGGAAGCCTGCGGTCGAAGCAACCTGCGACATTTCAGCAGTCCAGAGCGCCCTTCGCGCGTGTCACGGTCCGTACCGACTCGTCGACCCATTCCGGTGAGAGCGTGCCCTCCGCGACGACCTGCTCGAGATGGTCGAGCACGGCGGGCACCTCGTCGGTGGTCAGCCACAGTGCCTGGTTCACGCCCGCCACCATCGCGGCCTCGACGGCCTCGGTGATGCCGTAGGTGTCGGTGATCGCGCGCATCCCCGACAGATCGTCGGTGAAGATCACGCCACCGAAGGCGGGGCCGCCGTAGGCACCCGAGCGGAGCAGGTCCACCGCTGCCGGGCTGATGCTCGCGGGCAGCCCGCCGGTCAGACCCGGCACGTCGAGGTGGCCGAGCATGACGCCCACCTCGGGCGAGACCAGGCTGCGGTACGGCACGAGATCGCTCTGCTGCAGTTGCTCGATCGGTGGGGTGGTCACGGCACCGGTGTGCGAATCACCGGAGGCCGAGCCGTGTCCCGGGAAGTGCTTGAGCACCGGCATGATGCCCGCGTCGATCAGTCCCCGCGCATAGGCGCCGGCGTACTGCGTGACGACCTCGGGATCGTCGGAGAACGAGCGGTCGCCGATGACGGAGTCGTCGGGCTGGCTGCTCACGTCGACGTCCGGCGCGAAGTCGACCGTGATGCCCAGCGACTTCAGTTCCTGTCCACGTTCGAACGCCATTCGGTAGGTCTCGTCGACCGTCATCGTCTGCGCCGTCACCCGCGCGGACGGATCGGGCCCGAACAGGTCGCCCACGCGCGACACGCGGCCGCCCTCCTCGTCGATCGTGACCATGAGCGGCAATGCGCTCCGCGCGGCCACCTGCGGCACGAGACGGTCGGTGAGCATCGACGCGTCGGTCCAGCTGCCGATGAAGATGCCACCGATCTGCTCGGATTCGACGACGGCCTGCGCGTCGGCGGCTCCGGTGACCCCGACGTTGAGCAACTGGGCGAGCTTCTGCCGCAGCGTCAACCGGGCGAGCAGATCGTCGCCGCAGGTCGCCGACGTCGCGGCCGCGGTCGCCTCGGTGGTCGTGGCGGTCGCTGTGGTGGACGAGGCGGGCGCGGTGTCGGACGTCGTCTCGACCGGGTCGTCGCCGCCCGAATCGGACGAACCGCATCCCGCGGTGGTGAGGGCGACCGCGAGCACGGCGGCGACAGTGTGACGGATCCGCATGGTGCCGACGGTAGCGGACGAACCTCGCGGATCCACAGCTCGAACCTCCCCCGGGGACGCTCCGGCGGGTTAAGGTGCACCCGAGCATCCGAATCCGACCCAGGGGGTACGCGGTGGGCGCAGATCTGATCCTCATCGCCTACGACGGTTCCGAGAACTCGAAGCGTGCCGTGCAGTATGCGGGTCGTTTCCTCGAGTCGTGCCGTGCCGTCGTCGTCACCGCCTGGGAGCCGATGGTCCGGCAGGCCGCCCGCATGTCCGGCCTGTCCGGTGTCATGCAACCCGACTGGGTGCCCGACGAGGACAGCGAGGACGTCGCCCTGTCCGACGCGCGCATCACCAACGACGAGGGGCTCGAGATGGCCCGCTCGGTGGGTCTGCACGCCGAGGGCCGCACCGTCGAGGTCGTCAACGCGGTGTGGTCGGCGATCATCGAGGCCGCCGACGAGCTGGACGTCGACATCATCGTCACCGGCACCCGCGGCACCACCGGTCTGCGGTCCCTGTTGCAGTCGTCGGTGGCCGATCACGTGCTCCGGCACAGTCACCGGCCGGTCCTGATCGTGCCGCCGGGTCGCTGACGCCCCGCACCGGGTCACCGGCGCCGGGTGCGGGCAGGGATATTGTCGATCCACCATGGACGGATTCCTGCTCTCGCGCACCGAACGCTCGGTGCACGCCACCGGCACCCGCCGGTTCTTCGACGACGTCCACTCCGCCACGCAGGCACTCCGCAGCGGTAAGGCGACGATCGTCGTCGGTGCACTGCCGTTCTCGCGGCACCGTCCGGTGGCCCTCGCGCAGCCCGACGACGTCGAGATCCTCGACGGCCCGTGGCAGGCCCCGCCCGACCTGTCGGACCTGCCGCCGGTGCGGATCTCCGCCGAACTGCCACTGCCCCGCGTGCACGTCGAGCGGGTGCGCCGGCTCGTGGAGCAGATGTCCCTCGGGGAGATGGAGAAGGTCGTCGCCGCCCGGCGGGTCGCCCTCGAGGCCGACGCACCGCTCGACCCGCTCGCTCTCGCCGCCCGCATGATCGAACGCCATCCCGACGCGGCGACGTACGCGCTGGATCTGAGCGCGGCGGGCGAACGCTATTGGGGTCACACGCTGGTCGGGGCGACGCCCGAACTGCTCGTGAGCCGCCGTGGCGAGACCGTCACGTGCCGTCCCCTCGCCGGGACCGCCGCGCGCCGGGCCGATCCGGACGAGGACCGCCGCGCCGGTGAGGATCTGCTGACCTCGGACAAGAACCTCACCGAGCACGGTTACGTCGTCGACTGGATCCGCACGCGACTGGCCCCGCTGTGCAGCGACCTCGACATCCCCGACAAGCCCGAGCTCACCGCGACACCCGATGTCTGGCATCTCGCCACGCCGATCACCGGCACCCTCCGCGACCCCGACACCGACGCGCTCACCCTCGCCCACGTTCTGCACCCCACCCCGGCCGTGGCGGGCACCCCCACCGAGGCCGCGCTGGACGTCATCTCCCGGGTCGAGGGCGACCGGCGCTTCTACGGCGGCGCGGTGGGCTGGTGCGACGAACAAGGCGACGGCGACTGGTTCGTCGCCATCCGGTGCGCGGAGCTCAGTTCCGACGGCCGACGCGCCGTGGCCTGGGCAGGAGGCGGCATCGTGGCCGACTCCGACCCCCTCGCCGAACTCGACGAGACCACCGCGAAACTGCGCACACTACTCGGCGCACTGGGCGTCTAGCGCACCGCGGCGACGGTAAAGAGCGACTCGGAGGCTCGCACCGTCCACCACCGCCTTCCGGGGTGATAGTTTGGCGCGGACCGATAGACAGCGTGGCGGCCGGCGATGACTGCCTGCGTCACTGGAGATGGGGAGACGGAATGGGGAAGTTCCTGGGACCGGGCCTGGGTAGCGTGGTCGTCGGTGCCGTACTCGGCGCCGTGGCGGTCTTCGGCGTAACGGCCGCTGTGCAGGAGAATTCGCGCCCTCAGATCGATCGCAGTGGCAACGCCGATTCGTCCCTCCTGAACCAGGTTGAGTACGGCAGCCGCTGACGGCGCCGGCAACGCTTCGAGTTCACGCACGTACCGAGGCGAGACGGAGCTCCCGTCCGCCGAACCGCTGTCCCGCCGGTGGCTGTACGCAGTCACCGCGGTGGCGGTGGTCCTGTCCTTCGCCCAGGTTCCGGGCCTGGTCGTCGCCGACACCAAGTACGACCTGACGCAGAACCCGATCGGATTCCTCACGCGCGCCGCTCACCAGTGGAGCAGTGTGGCGCCGCTCGGGCAGGTGCAGAACCAGGCGTACGGCTACTTCTTCCCGCACGGCTCGTTCTTCGCCGCGGGTCAACTGCTGCACATCCCCCCGTGGATCACCCAGCGGGTGTGGTGGGTGCTGCTGCTCGTCGCCGGATTCTGGGGTCTCGTCCGCCTCGCCGAAGCCCTCGGTATCGGGAGCCGTAGCTCCCGTCTGATCGCGGCGACGGTGTTCGTGCTGTCCCCGCGCGTCCTCACGACGCTCGGTTCCATCTCGTCGGAAGCACATCCGATGATGTTGGCGCCGTGGGTGCTGCTGCCGCTGGTGCGGTATCTGAACACGCAGAATCCGGGCTCGGCCCGCCGGCTCGCCGCGCAGTCCGCCGTGGCGGTGGCGCTCATGGGCGCGATCAACGCGGTCGCGACCGCCGCGGCCTGTCTCGTCGCGGCGCTGTGGTGGGCCGCGCACCGTCCGAACCGGCGCTGGTGGCGCTTCACCCTGTGGTGGCTGCCGCTGTGCGTCGTCGCGGTGACCTGGTGGATGGTGCCGCTGCTGCTGCTCGGTCGCGTCAGTCCGCCCTTCCTCGACTTCATCGAATCGTCCGGTGTCACCACCGAATGGACGTCGCTCGCCGAGGTGCTGCGCGGCACCAGCAGCTGGACGCCCTTCGTCTCCCCCGAACGCATCGCGGGCGCCGTGCTCGTCACGCAACCGGCCGCGGTCCTCGTCACCGGCGCCCTGGCCGCGGCCGGTCTCGCCGGTCTCGCGATGCGGTCGATGCCCGCGCGCGGTCGTTTCACCCTGATCCTCGTGGTGGGTCTCGTCGGCATGGGCGTCGGTTACGTCGGCCAGCTCGACTCGCCGTTCGCCGAGCAGGTCCGGTTGTTCCTCGACACCGCCGGTGCGCCGCTGCGCAACGTCCACAAGCTCGAGCCGCTCGTGCGACTGCCGATCGTGCTCGGGATCGCGCACCTACTGCGCGCCGTTCCTCTGCCCGGATCGGTGCCGTGGTCACGTGCCCGGAACGCCTTCGCGCATCCCGAACGCAATCCGATGGTCGCGGTGACGACGCTGATCCTCGTCGCGATGACGCTCGCGACCTCACTCGCGTGGACCGGGCGGCTCGCTCCGCGCGGCGCTTTCGACGAGGTCCCCGAGCACTGGCACGCCACGGCGGCCTGGCTCGAGGACAACACGAGCGAGCGCGGCGAACGCGCCCTCATCGTTCCTGGCGCGCCGTTCGGCAGCCAGATGTGGGGGCTCACCCGCGACGAACCGCTGCAGGCACTCGCATCGACGCCGTGGGCGGTGCGCGACGCCGTCCCGCTCGTGCCACCCGGCGCCATCCGTGCCCTCGACGCCGTGCAACGCGACATCGCCGACGGCCGCCCGTCCGATGGTCTCGCCGCGACCCTGCGCGGTCAGGGCATCGGCTTCCTGGTGGTGCGCAACGACCTCGATCCCGACACCTCTCCCGCCGCGCGACCGGCACTCGTGCATCGCGCGCTCGACGGTTCGCCGGGCATCGAGCGGGTCGCCGAGTTCGGTGACGACATCGTCTTCGACAACCCCGACGACTTCGTCACCGACGCCGACCTGCGACCTGCCTATCCGGCCGTGGAGATCTACCGCGTCGCCGAACCCGCCGCGGCACCCGTCGGTCCCTACGTCGTGGACGTCGCCGACGTGCCGGTCGTGCAGGGCGGCCCCGAAGCGCTGCTGCGCCGCAACACCGCGCAGCCCGAGTTCGTCGGTCCCACGCTCCTCGCCGCCGACGCGGCCCGCGCGGGTCTGCCCGTCGACGAGGTGACGGTCACCGACACCCCGACGGACCGCGAGACGGACTACGGGCAGGTCGACCATCATTCGTCGACGATCCGGACCGCCGACGACCCGCGTCGCACCCACAACGCCGTCCCCGACTATCCGGTGCCCGACACCGAACTCGTCCGGGCCGAATGGGAAGGCGCCCGCATCAGCGTGTCCAGCGCGGCGTCGGATGCCACCCAGCTCGGTGGCACGTCGGTCGCAAGCAGCCCGGCCGCGGTGGTCGACGGCGATCCGACGACCGGCTGGCACAGCAACGGACTCGAATCGGCGATCGGCCAGTGGCTGCAGCTCGACCTCGACCGGCCGATCGAAGCGGGTCTGCTGCACCTGACGACCAGCTCCGGTGCTCTCGGCGATCCCGTCAAGTGGCTCGAGGTGTCCACCGACCGGGGCAGCACGGCGGTGCGCGTCGACGAACCGGGACGCGAACAGACGGTCGCGCTGCCGCTGGGCACCACCTCGTGGATCCGCATCACGTCCGTGCACACCGAACGCGGCACGGTCGGCAACCAGTTCGGTCTCACCGAGGTGGTCGTCGAGGACTTCACCGACCGGAACGAACCACGCCCGATCGACATCCGTCGCCGCATCGTGGTGCCGGGCCCGGTCGAGGACGCCGCGGTACGCGGATGGCAGCTCGGCCAGGAATTCCCCGGCCGCGGCAGCTGCGTCGACACCGACGACCGTGTCCGTTGCGCGCGGGGACTCGCCACCTCCGCCGAGGAACCCGGCATGTTCACCCGCACCCTGGACGTGCCGCAGGAGACCTGGGTCCGCCCGGAACTGCTCCTGCGCGCGCGCCCCGGGCCGGCGCTCGAGGACCTCGCGGACCGTTCGGATCGGGTCGTCGCGCGCGGTGACGCCGACGTCGTCGACCTGCATGGCTCGGCGTTCGCCCTCACCGACGGCGACCCGCGGACGTCGTGGACCGCGGAGGAGAGCTCGCTCGAAGCGGGTGCGCCGCGGCCGTCGCTCACGCTGGAGCTTCCTGAGGAACAACGCGTCACGGGATTGGAGATCAGGACGGCGCTGGGAGCGCTGCCGGTCGCGCCGTCGCGGGTCGCGGTGAATCTCGGCAACGGACCGCAGGTGCGCGAACTCGACGGTGACGACACGATCGTCGATCTGACCCCGCACGTCACGGACCGGATCGAACTCACCGTGGTGCACTGGCGCGACACCCTCGATCGCACAGTGCTGGGTTTCTCGAAACTCACCCCGCCCGGGCTCGCCGAGGTGTCGGTGCTCGGCGACGACGGGCCGATCGGGGCACAGGGATCCGTCTACGACGAGACGGTGACCGTCGACTGCGAGCGCGGACCCGTCGTGGAGATCGACGGACGCAGCTACCGCACGTCGCTCACCGCGCGGGTCGCCGATCTCGCGGCGGGCGTGGAGGTCCCCGCGACACTGTGCGGCACCGACGTCGTCGGCATGAACCCGGGCCGGGTCGACATCGACGTCGATCCCGGTGCGGCCTTCGTCGTCTCGGGCCTTCGGCTCGACGTCCCCGGTCCCGACGCGCCCGTCGCGGAGCCGACGGAACTCGACAAGGGCCGCTGGACGGAGAACCTGCGCGAAGTGATGGTTCCGGCGGGCGACGAGGACCGGCTCGTGGTGGTGCCCGAGAGCACCAACGTCGGCTGGGTGGCGCGCACCCCGGACGGTGCCGTGGCGACGCCGGTCGTCGTGGACGGCTGGCAGCAGGGCTGGATCGTGCCGGCCGGGCCGGAGCAGACGCTGACACTCGAGTTCGCGACCGAGCGCTGGTACCGGCTCGGGATCTTCGGCGGGTTGCTGTTGCTCGTCCCGTTGTTCGCGGCGGCCGTGTGGCCGCGGCGGCGGGTCGAGGATCCGGGTCCGATGCCGCGCACCTGGGGTTCGTCGGTTCTCGCGCTGACCGGTGTGCTGGTCGCCGCGACGCTCCTCGCGGGATGGGCCGGTGCCGCCGTCGCGGTCGCCGGCGCGGTGGGGATCGGTGCGCTCGCGGTGCGCCGCGGCCCCGTCCTGGCGTCGCGTGTGCTCGTAGGCACCGCGGGTGGCGCGACGATGCTGGCGATGGCGCTGCTGTCCACCGGGCCGTGGCGATCACCCGACGGATATGTCGGGCACTCGTTCCTGATTCAGTTCGCGGCGCTCGTCGGCGTGGTCGCGGTGGGCCTGGCGGCGGTACCGCGCCGGGCCTTGTCCCAACGGTGGAAGGCGGCCCGCGCCGGCTCCTCGACGAGGGCGTAGCTGACGGACGCGACGGCCAGACTCAGCACGACCGTCACCGTCAGGACGAATAAGAAGTGCCCCGCAAAAGCCGGGATCCCGAAGACGGGGAAGACGATCGACAGCACCGCGAGATGCCAGATGAACACGCCGTACGACCAGCGTCCGACGGCCAGTGCGGCCGGGCTCGCCAGGACGCGGTGCTGGCGGCGCGGTGCGAGGGTCAGCGGGGCGAGCAGAGCGAAGCTCATGATCGCGCCCAGGGCGATCTTGGCGAGATATTCGGTGGGTGCGAGATCGGTGAGCGTCTCCGGTCCGGCCAGCGGGGTGGTGGCGGCAGCGAAGGCGGCGACGGCGATCGCTCCCATCACCGCGCGCCGCGCCGCGAACCGGTGCATCCACGTCTCGGGGCCGGTGACGAGTTCGGCGAGGATCATTCCCGCCGCGAACCAGGGCAGATAGCCGGGCAGCCAGTTGGTGTGGTTGATGTGGTCGGGGGTGCCGACCGGTAGCCACGCCCACAGCAGCGACAGTGCGCTCACGGCGAGCAGCAGCGGGACGCGGTAGCGGGCGGCGTCCCCGCGCAGCCCGCTCACCGCCAGCGCCAGCAGCGGCAGCACGAGATAGAAGGCGACCTCCACCGACAGACTCCACATCTGGGTGAGGCCCTCGGTGAGGGTCAGTGGGACGAACACTTGCACGAGCGCGAGATTCGACCACCACACCGTCGCGCCGCCGCCCGCGCCGGGCAGCAACCACAGCACCAGGATCACGACGGTCCAGTAGGCGGGGAGGATGCGGGTCGCGCGGGAGAGGAAGTAGCGGGTCGTCGAGGGGGACGGCCCGAGCGCGCGGGCCGCGGCGGCGTGCGGTCGCCACAGCAGGAAGCCGGACAGGGCGAAGAACAGGGCGACTGCGAGGTCGAACCGCGCCCACACCCGGCCGATCAGTGGGTCGTGCACCGCGCCGGTCTGGAACGCGACGTGGGTGATCAACACGCCCACTGCGGCGAAACCGCGCATTCCTTCGAGTGCCGGAAGGAATCCGCTCATGCTGCGGTTCCGGTCGGTGGTGGTGGTCATCGGGCACCAGTGTGCCGTGTCGCGGGGGCGGTGGACAGAGCAGGATCACCCGGCACGGGACGACCCCGGCAGCGACGAAGATCGACTACCGATCCGTCCCAGCGGCGAGCGAGCGCGCATATTGCCATACCGGGCTGTTAGTGTCTGAGCTCACGTGGTGTTCGCGGGCCGGATGCCAGGCGATCCGTGCAGCCCTGCTGCTGCCGGTGGGGGTACTCGATGACGACCGTTGAGTGAGGAGAAAGCATGGCTGAGCGTTCGAGCTCCGGCCGGATACTGGCAATGATTCTGGTGGGCCTGGGGGCCTTCCTCCTGGTGATCGCGATTCTCGTGCCGACGTACACGCTCGGGAAGCTGAGAACGACACCGCTCGATCTCGAGGTGACCACGGTCGCCGAAGGCACGGGCGACATCCTCAATTCCCGTCAGCTGCTCGCCGGCAACGCGCAGGTCGACCGCGACGTGCCGATCGTCGCGCAGCGCTTCGTCACCGTCGAGGATCCCTCGAACGCCGAGGTCATGACGCTGCAGGCAGGCCAGACCGTGCGACGACTCGACATGCAAGGGGACACGGGCCTGGTCTCGGCCGTCGTCGACCGTCTCACGATCGACCGGAAGACCTCCATGCCCGTCTCGGAGGAGGAGTTCCCGGAGCGCGTGAGCACGATCCAGGTGAGCGCCGACAAGCCGCCGGTGGAGATCGACAACCGCGCCGGACTGCAGTACAAGTTCCCGTTCGACGTCCAGCAGGAGTCGTACCCGTACTACGACATCAACGCTCGCGAGAACTTCCCCATCGACTTCGTCGGTGAGGAGGAGATCAACGGCATGAAGGTCTACCACTTCAGCCAGGAGATCGGGCCGATCGACCTCTCGAAGGCCGACCCCGAGGTCCCGACCTACAAGCTCAGCCTGCCCGCCTCCACCTGGGGTGTCGGTGAGGGCGACGAGCCGATCACGATGACCCGCTGGTACAACAACATCCGCGACCTGTGGGTCGACCCGGTCACCGGTGTCGTCGTCAAGGGCCAGGAGCAGCAGGACCAGTACTACGCCCGCGAGGCCGACAAGCCCGAGGTGACGGTCCTCGACGTGACACTGCCGTTCGACGAGGAGACGATCGAGTACCAGATCGGCCAGGCCAAGGACGGCCAGGACACCATCTCGCTGTTCGGCCGCACCCTGCCGATCATCCTCGGCATCCTCGGCGTCATTCTGCTGATCGTCGGCTTCGTGCTCGGCATCCGCGGTGGCGGCAACCGTCGTCCCGCCACCGCGACCGGCGGTCCCGCCCCGGCAGGCCCGGCCACGACCACGGTCGGCCCGGCGCATTCGGGCGGCGCGCAGCGCGATCACACCGAGGACCGCACCGAGGTCATCCCGCGCCAGACCGATCCGAACGCGCAGCAGCGTGATTGGACGACGGATCGAACGCAGGAGATCCCGCGCACCGATCTGCGGAAGCCTCCGACGCAGGAGTGATCGTCCGGTAGACGAACCGAGCCGCCCCTCACCGATCCCGGTGGGGGGCGGTGTCGTTCGCGGGTGACTCGTCGGTGGACGGGGTCGCCGCGTCGTCCGTGGACGACCGGGTCGCCCCAGCACCGCGCAGAGCGAGCACCGCGACCACCGCGGCCGTCGCGGCGGCCACACCGACAGCGACGGCGATGAACTGCCGCAGGGTCGACGCCACCGTGAACATCAGCACCGCCTCGAGGGCGAGGCCCACCCACGCGACGAGCGCGAGATGGGTACGTTCCCCGGCGATCGCCGACAGCAGCGCGCCCTGCAGGACGGCCAGACACGCGCCCTGCAGTGCGAACAGCCACAGCAGCGACTGCACCGGCCCGTAGGCGTCGCCGACCAGCATCGGGACGATCGGTGCGCAGATCGCCGCGCCGGCGACGAGCACCGCGCCGATCGCGACGAGGACGGTGAGCGCCGACCGCACCGCGGCCGCCGACTGGGCGGGATTCGCCATCCGCGGATAGAGCACCACACCGACCGCCTGCGGCAACCAGAAGGCGACCTTCGTCGCCACCGCCCCCAGCGCGTACAACCCGGCGGAATCGGGATCGAGCAGCATGCGGGCGAGCAGCAGGTCGAGCGACGTGAGCGCGATGAGGGCCAGCTGCACCTGGGAGGCACGCAGCACCGCCCCGGCGGTCGGGACCGGTTCCGTCCGTCCACCCGACGTCCGGCCCACGAGCACACTCGCGGCCAGCGCGACCGCACCCGTGCCGAGCGCCCCGGCGAACAGCGCGGCACCGGGGCCGCCTCCGACGGCGAGCACCGCCACGGCCGGCACCACCTTCGCGACGCCCGCGGCGGACAGGACGACGCTGAGCGCTGCGAACCTGCCCCGCCCCTGCAGCAGGCCCTGTTCGGCGGCGAGGAGGACGAGCAGCGGCGCGGTGACGAGCGACCCGAACGCCCCGCCGACACTCGTGTCGAGCGCCCACGCCACGACGGGCACGAGGAGCATCGCGACGACGATGGCGAGCACGGCGCAGCGGTAACCGAGACGACGCAGCGCCGCGGCGCCGGTGCCGTGCACGGCCTCCCGGGCGACGACCGTCTGCAACGCCAGTGCCGGCACGGCGAGGACGAGCTGCGCGGCGAGCAGGCTCGCGAACTCGCCGTATCCGGCGGGCCCGAGCCAGCGTCCCGCCGGCAGGTGCAACAGATAGGACGCGAGGTTCGCGGTCATCGCGCCGACCGTCACCAGTGTCATGCCGGTGACGGCGGTTCCCGTCGTCGAACCACGAGTGGTCTCGGTTCCCTCCGACGCGGGTCGGGGTGTTCGCGGCATCCGCTCATCCTCCCATCCGGAACGACACCGTATTCTGCCGCCATGTCCCGCCCGGAGTCGTCCCGCATGTCCACGACGGCGGCTCTCCCGGCGGTCTGGTCCCTCGTCCTGACGGTCGCGGTGCTCGGTCCGTTCCTCGTCTCCCCCGGCTACCTGCTCTTCCGCGACGCGGTGAGCACTCCCCGATCGTTCCTCACCGATTCTGCGCTCGGTCTGTCCGACGCCGCCGCCCGCGCGGTGCCGCAGGACGCCCTGCTGGCGTGGGTGAGCACCGTCGTCGACGGTGGTGTCGCGGTCACGGCGCTGCTCGTCGCGTCGTTGTGGGCGGCGGGATGGGGTGCGGCACGGCTGGTCGCGGTGGTGCTGCCGACGAGCGGAACCGGCGCCCGGCTCGTCGCGGCGACGGTCGCGATCTGGAATCCCTATGTCGCCGAGCGGCTGCTGCAGGGCCACTGGAGTCTGCTCGCCGGGTACGCCGCGCTGCCGTGGACGATCTGTGCGGCCGTCGCGATCCGGCGACGGAGACGCGGCGGCTGGGCGTCGCTGGCGGTCTGCCTGGCCGCTGCAGGGCTGACCCCGACCGGTGCCCTGCTGGCGATCGTGACGGCCTGCGCCGTCCTCGTCGCGCCCGGTGGGCGGACGCGGGTGCTGCCGCGCGTGGGCGGCGCACTCGCGCTGGGTGTCGCGGTGTCGTTGCCGTGGCTGATCGCGACGGCGCTCGCCGGTGGCGGTACCGAAGCGGACCCGGCCGGTGTGCGCGCCTTCGCCGCCCGGGCCGAACCACTGCTCGGCACGATCGGTTCGGTGGCAGGGCTCGGCGGGATCTGGAACGCCGAATCCGTCCCCACCTCGCGCACTACCGCATGGGCGCTGATGGGCACCTTGCTGCTGCTCACGGTGGTGGCGTGCGGGGTGCCGGCACTGTGGCGGCGACGTAGGAACTCCGTGATCGTCGCGGTCGCGGTGCCTGCCGTCCTTGCGGTGCTCGTCGTCGCCCTCGCCGCGACCGGCCCGGGACTCGCCGTCGGCGAATGGGCGATGGTGAACGTGCCCGGCGCGGGACTGCTGCGCGACACCCAGAAGTGGGTCGCGTGGGCGATGCCCGCCTACGCGCTCGCCGCGGCGGCCGGCACGACCGTCCTCGCCCGGCGCTTCGTGGCGCCCGAACCGGTGTGGGCGGCGGCCGCGATCGCCGCCGTGCTGGTCGCGCTGCCCGACCTGGTGTGGGGTGTGGGCGGGCAACTGCAGCCCGTGCGCTATCCGTTGGGCTGGGAGAAGGTGTCGCAGATCGTCATGGCCGACGACGGCGACGTGGCGGTGCTGCCCGTGGGCATGTTCCGGGTCTTCGACTTCTCCGGGCCCGTACCGGTGCTCGATCCGTCCCCGCGCATGCTGCGCGCCGACGTCCTGCAGACCGGAACCCTGATCGTCGCCGAGGGCAGTGTCGCCGGGGAGGGTCGTCGCGCGGAGGACGTCGAAGCCCTGCTGCTGTCCGGCGCGGATCCGAGTGCGCTCGCCGCCCGCGGGGTGGGCTGGGTGCTCGTCGAGCACGGCACGCCGGGCGAACTCGGTGACGCGCAGAGCACGCTCGGAGCCCTCGAGACCGCTTATCAGGACGAGGATCTGAGCCTGTACCGGGTGGAGGGAGGCACTTCGACCCCGTCACCCCATCGCGCCCTGGCGATCGGGGCGCACGTCGTGTGGCTACTGGTACTGGCCGGCGGCGCTGGCTGCGCGCTCGGGCAGCGGGTCGGCGAGCGTCGACGGTTCGTCGGCGCGCGGGAACAGTCCTGAGACGGTGTGCCCGAAGGTCGTGACGGACAGGACCTCGTGCACGCCCTCTCCCGTGGCCTCCCACGAGAACTCGCCCGCGCGGATGCGGGCCTTGTTGCCGAGCTGACGACGACGGTCGGCGTCGGCGATCAGATCGGCGACGGCGGCGGTCAGTTCGGCGGGCGAGTCCACGAGCACACCGGTCACGCCGTCGATGATCGAGTCGGTCAATCCCTTGGAGCTGCGGTAACCGATGGTGGGCACACCGTGCTGGGCGGCCTCGACCACCGCCAGTCCCCACCCCTCCTTGCGCGAGGGCATCACGTGAATCCAAGCGCGGGAGAGCAATTCGTGCTTGCGCTGCTCGTCGACATGGCCGTGGAAGGTGACGGCGTCGCCGATGCCGAGTTCGGCGGCCGCATCGCGGAGGTTCTGCTCCCACCAGCCGCCGCCGATGACGTCGAGATGCAGCCCCGGGACGGTGCCGCGCAGCGCCGCGACCGCGGCGAGGGCGTCCTCGATCTGCTTGTGCGGCACCAGCCTCGAGAGCACGCACACGCTCGGGTGGGCCGTGCGCGTGTCGTCGCCACCCACCGCGACACCGGCGGGAACGGCGTCGACACCGTTGCGGACCACCGCGATCCGCTCCCGGTCGACCCCGAGAGCGCGCAGTTCGTCGGCGGACGGAAGGGAGACGGTGAGGTACTGGTTGCGGTGGTGCACGCGCGGCGAGAGCGACGACTCGATCCACCAGCCGAGCTTGGCCATCAGCCTGCCCGCGACCGGCCACTGTTCGCGGTGGCAGTGGTGCACGAGCACCGTGACGGGCGCACCGGCGACGAGCCGGGCGAAGAACGGAATGCCGTTCTGGGTGTCGATGACGGCGTCGGGACGGATACCGGCGAGGGGGCCGACACCGAATCTGCCTGCGAGGATCGCGGCGAGCGCGCGCGGATAGACGGTGAGCCGTCCCCCGCCGCGGCTGACGGTGATGCCGTCGATCCGGTCTCGCTCGGCGGCTCCGGGATAGGAGGCAGTCCGCAGGACGACGCGGACGCCGCGCGCCGCGAGCTGCGCCCCGACCTGTTCGAGATACCGCTCGCTGCCACCACCCTGCGGATGTCCGCTATCGCGCCAGCAAAGCAGCAGAACCTCCCGCACGCGGTGACCCCCTGTATGTCGACTCGACCACCCGGCCGGGCAGATGTGACTCGGACGATGACAGGGACACAGTAGCGGGTGCCGGGCGGCAACAGGTGAGGGACGAGTGTGAGGCCCGCACTAAGGTGACTGGACGTGCCATCGACGACCCGACCCCGCACCGACGTGACCCGGCTGTTCGCCCGCCGCGCCACACTGCGCCGCTCCGTGGGGTTGCTCGGCAGCTTCCGGTTCGAGCAGACGGCACCCGAGAAGTTCTACGGCGGTCTCGCGCGCGACACCGTCGACCTCATCGGCGATCTCTACACGGGTCTGACCGGCGCCGATCTGACGGGCACCACGGTCGTCGACGTCGGCGGCGGACCGGGCTACTTCGCCGACGTGTTCACCGAGGTGGGTTCGCGCTACGTGCCGATCGAGCCCGACCCGTCGGAGATGCACGCCGCCGGCCTGCAGGTGGGCGGCGCGATCCGCGGCTCCGGCCTGGCGCTGCCGTTGCGCACCGGGTCGGTGGACGTGTGCTTCTCGTCGAACGTCGCCGAACACGTCGCGACGCCGTGGGTGATGGCCGACGAGATGCTGCGCGTCACGCGGCCCGGCGGACTGATGGTGCTGTCGTACACCCTGTGGTGGGGACCGTTCGGCGGGCACGAGACCGGTCCGTGGCACGCCTTCGGCGGCGAGTACGCGGCCCGGCGCTACGCTCGCAAGCACGGCAGGGAGCCGAAGAACCGGTACGGGGTGTCGCTGTTCGACGTGGGCGCGAGCGACGGTCTGCGCTGGGCACGTTCGACACCCGATGGCGAACTGCTCGCGGCCTTCCCCCGCTACCACCCGAGTTGGGCGTGGTGGCTCGTGGACGTGCCCGGCGTCCGGGAGTTCCTCGCCAGCAACCTGGTACTGGTCCTGCGCCGACGCTGACCCGTCGCTTAGTGTCGTCGCCATGACCGCATTGGCCCTGGACGTCGGCGGCACCAAGCTCGCCGCGGCCGTCGCCGCCGACGACGGCACCCCGCTCGAAGCCCGATCCGTGCCGGTTCCCCGGAAGGACGTGTGGGGCGCGTGCGCGGGACTGTTGCGGGAGGTCGCGGAGATCGGCGAGGGACCGGTGACCGCCGTGGGTATCGCCGCGGCAGGACCGGTCGACACGAACGCCGGGACGATCGGCCCGATCAACATCTCCGAGTGGAGCTCCGGCTTCGCACTCGTCGACGCCGTGCGTTCGGTGTTCCCCGACGCCCGCGTCGATCCGGTGATGGACGGCGCGGCCGCGACCCTCGCCGAACAGCGCTTCGGTGCCGGACGCGATGTCGCCGACCTGCTCGGGGTCGTGCTCGGCACCGGCATCGGCGGCGGTCTCGTGCTCGGCGGCCGGATCGTGCGCGGCCGCACCGGAAACGCCGGCCACATCGGGCACGTCGTCTCGCCCTACGGCACGACGGTGTGCGCGTGCGGAGGCGTCGGCTGCATCGAGACCGTGGCGAGCGGCCCGTCGGCGGTGCGCTGGGCCCGTGCCCACGGCTGGGAAGGACCCGACGGTGTCGCGCTGGCCACGGACGCCGAGGCCGGGGTCGGCGTCGCCGCCGCGGCCCTCGAACGGGCCGGGACGGCACTGGGCCAGGTCATCGCGTCGGCAGCAGCACTGACGGATGTGGGACGCGTGGTCGTCGGCGGCGGCTTCGCGCAATCGGGCGGGCACCTGTGGCGGCCGATGCTCGCGTCGGCGGCCCGGCACGCCCGCCTACGGTTCGTGCAGGACCTGCAGATCGTCCCCGCCGAACTCGGCGCACTGGGCACCCTCACCGGCGCATCGATCGTCGCCGCAGGTCACGACTGGATAACCTGACCGGGCACACCCGGTTTTCCGGCCTACCCTGAGGACCACATCGGAGTCCCGGCGGAAACCGGTGAGGGGCCGCCGGGATGCTCTGCGAGCAGATCGGCGGTACCGGATGCGGATTGCTGACATTGTGCGGAACAAGGGCTCGGCGGTGCACACGGTCGAGCCCGACACCACGGTGTGCGAGCTCATCGGCGACTTCGCGCGGTTCAACATCGGCGCGATGGTGGTGTGCGAGGGCAAGACCGTCGCCGGGATCGTCACCGAACGCGACGTCGTACGCGCCCTGCACGAACGCGGACCGTCGATCCTCGCCGCCCCGGCACACGAACTGATGTCGCGGACGGTGACGACCTGCCTGCCCACCGATTCGGTCGACAGTCTCGCCGAGACCATGACCGAACAACGGATCCGGCACCTACCGGTCGTGGTGGACGCTCGGCTGGTGGGGATCGTCAGTATCGGCGACGTGGTCAAGAGCCGCATCGACGAACTACAGACCGAACGCGACCAGCTCGCCTCCTACATCCACGATGGTGGCTAGAACTGATCAGTTCTCGCCGGTCGCGGCGTCGTCGGGAGCGGTGTCGCCGGTGGCACTCTCCTCTGCGGCACCGCCCTCGGTGGCGCTCGGGCGATCGAGGATGCTCACGCTCATCCCGTAGGGCAGGAACCGCACCGAGCGTCGCGGGTCGGTGTTGCCCTTGAGCGTGCGCAGCGCGTCGAGTTCGGTGCGATGGACCTGGTCGACGCGGGCCACGCCGTCGTCCTCGGTGGTGTAGACGACCCAGACGCCGTCGCCCTTCTCACCGGTGGTCTCGGGCCGCGGCTGCGTGCGCGTCGGCGCCACCGGCGGTTCGAGGAAGGAGAAGATACGGTCCTTCAGTTCCCGCAGTTCCTCCCCGGCTTCCCGCACCACGCGGTCGAGATCTTCGGGGTCGAACCCGAACGGATTGTTCTCCGCCATGACATGTCTCCTGACCGTTGGGCACCCTCCAGTGTGGTGACGGTCGCCGATTCGCGCCACCCGGCTCCTCCCCCGCCCTACGGTGCAGTCGAGGGAGGAAGGAGACGTCCATGGTGAACGACACGGATCTGCAGCATCTGCGGCGGTGCGTCGAACTCGCGGAGGAGGCGGTCGCGGCAGGTGACGAGCCGTTCGGGTCGGTGCTCGTCGACGCGGACGGCACGGTCCTGGCCGAGGACCGCAACCGCATCGCCGGCGGCGACCGCACCCGGCATCCCGAGTTCGCGCTCGCGCGGTGGGCGGCCGAACATCTCGAACCCGACCGGCGTGCCACCGCCACCGTCTACACCTCCGGTGAGCACTGCCCGATGTGCGCGGCCGCACACGGCTGGGTGGGCCTGGGGCGGATCGTCTACGCGGCGTCCTCCGAGCAACTGGTCCGGTGGCTCGGCGAGATGGGCGTGCCGCCGGCACCGGTCCGTCCGCTGCCGATCCGCGAGGTCGTGCCGGAGGCCGTCGTCGACGGGCCCGTTCCCGAGTTCGAGCAGGAGATTCGGCTCCTGCACCGTCGCTGCCATCTCGGAGATCGAGCCTTCCCGTCCCGCCCGGTCTGGTCACCCCCTGGTCAATAGTTGTAACGTGTTCTAGTGTTCGAGGTCACACGAATGCGGCCGATACACGAGCACAGCCAGGTGAGGAAGCGACATGACCGACTACGACAAGTTGTTCATCGGCGGCCGATGGGTGGCACCGTCGACCGACGAGAGACTCGAGGTGTTCTCCCCCGCCACGGAAGAGCGCGTCGGTTCCGTGCCCGTCGCGGGACCGCAGGACATCGATGCCGCGGTGTCCGCCGCCCGCACGGCCTTCGACGAAGGCCCGTGGTCGCGCACCACCCCGAGCGAGCGCGCCGAGATCCTCGGCAAGGCAGCAAAGCTCATCGAGGAGCGTCGTGCGGAGATCGGCGCCTCGCTCACCGCGGAGATGGGCCAGCCGCCGGCCTCGGTCGAGATGATGCAGCTGACGTCGGGCCTGGCCACACTCGACTACTATGCGGGGCTTGCCGATTCGTTCCCGTGGACCGAGGAGCGCACCGGCCTGTTCGGTCGCAGCCGCGTCAGCCGCGAACCCGTCGGCGTCGTCGCCGCCGTCATCGCGTGGAACGTGCCGCTGTTCCTGATGCTCAACAAACTCGGACCCGCCCTGCTCGCCGGATGCACGGTGGTCCTCAAGCCCGCTCCCGAATCGCCGCTGACGACGAACGTCCTCGCCGAGATCTTCACGGAGGCAGGACTTCCCGAGGGCGTCCTCTCACTCGTGCCCGGCGGCGCCGAGACCGGCGAGTACCTGGTCTCGCACCCCGACGTCGACAAGATCACCTTCACCGGTTCGACGGCCGTGGGTCGTCACATCGGTGAGATCGCCGCGCGCGGACTCAAGCGCTGCTCACTCGAACTCGGCGGCAAGTCGGCAGCGATCATCCTCGAGGACGCCGACCTCGACTCGACGATGCCGATGCTGGTGATGTCCGGCCTGATGAACACCGGTCAGGCCTGCGTCGGGCAGACCCGCGTCCTCGCGCCGCGGTCGCGCTACGACGAGGTGATCGAGAAGATGACCGCGACCGCGGCCTTCTTCCCCGTCGGACTGCCCGATACCGAAGGCGCACAACTCGGTCCGCTGATCTCCGCGAAGCAGCGCGATCGCGTCGAGTCCTACATCGCCAAGGGCAAGGAGGAAGGCGCGCGTCTCGTGCTCGGCGGTGGTCGCCCCGAGGGCATCGAGACGGGCTACTTCGTCGAACCGACGATCTTCGCCGACGTCGACAACTCCATGACCATCGCCCGCGAGGAGATCTTCGGACCTGTCATCTGCGTGATTCCCTACGACAGCGTCGACGAGGCCGTGAAGATCGCCAACGATTCCGACTACGGCCTGGCCGGTTCGGTGTACACCACCGACGTCGAGAAGGGCCTCGAGATCGCCTCGCGCGTGCGCACCGGCACGTACGGAATCAACTGGTACGCATTCGATCCGGGTTCACCGTTCGGCGGCTACAAGAACTCCGGTATCGGCCGCGAGAACGGTCCCGAGGGCGTCGAGGCGTACTGCGAAACCAAGTCGGTGCTGTACCCGCTCGGTTACGAGGGCTGATCCCGGAAAAAGGGGAGGATATGTGCGTTCTCGACGGAGAACTCGCACAGATCCTCCCCTCTTTCGTGTTTCGGGAGGACGCGACCTCAGATGTACATCGCGGGATCGATGTACGTCGTCGGATCCACGAGCGGTTCGTGCTTCTTGCGGGACCGGACGGTCGCGGGGATACCCGTTGCGATCGAATCCGCCGGCACGTCGTGGGTGACCACGGCGTTGGCGCCGATCGCGCTGTCGTCCCCGATCACCACCGGGCCGAGGATCTTCGCCCCCGCCCCGACGGTGACCCGGTTGCCCAGCGTCGGATGACGCTTTTCCTTCGCCAGCGACCGGCCGCCGAGCGTCACGCCGTGGTAGAGCATCACATCGTCGCCGATCTCGGCCGTCTCACCGATGACCACGCCCATGCCGTGGTCGATGAAGAAGCGCCGGCCGATGGTCGCGCCGGGGTGGATCTCGATGCCGGTGAGGAACCGGGTGAACTGCGCGAGGATCCGCGCAGGTCCCTTCAGGGCGGGCACCTGCCACATCCGGTTCGCGATGCGGTGCGACCAGATCGCGTGCAGCCCCGAATAGACGATGGCGTTCTCCGCGTCGCTGCGCGCGGCCGGATCGTGGCCGCGCGCCGACTGCAGATCCTCCCGGAGAGTGTGCAGGATACCCACGACGGCGATCAGTCCCGGATGTGCTCGAAGAGCGGGGTGGAGATGTAGCGCTCGCCGAAGTCGGGAACGACGACGACGATCAGCTTGCCGACGTTCTCCGGACGCTTCGCGATCTCGAGTGCGGCCCACACGTTGGCGCCGGCCGAGATGCCTCCGAGGATGCCCTCGTCGGTGCCCAGGCGGCGGGCGACCTCGATGGCGTCGTCGAACTTCACGTCGACGATCTCATCGTAGATCTCGCGGTCGAGGACCTCGGGCACGAAGTTCGCGCCGATGCCCTGGATCTTGTGGGGGCCGGGCTCACCGCCGGTGAGGATCGGCGAGTCGGCGGGCTCGACACCGACGACCTTCACGTCGGGCTTGCGGTCCTTGAGGGTGCGGCCGACACCGGTGAGCGTGCCACCCGTGCCGATGCCCGCGACGAAGATGTCGACGGCACCGTCGGTGTCGTTCCAGACCTCTTCACCGGTGGTGCGCTCGTGGATCTCCGGGTTGGCCGGGTTGCCGAACTGGCGGGCCAGGATGGCATTCTCGGTGTTCGCGACGATCTCCTCGGCCTTCGCGACGGCACCCTTCATGCCCTCGGAGCCGGGGGTGAGGACGATCTCGGCGCCGTAGGCGCGGAGCATCACGCGACGCTCGGTCGACATCGTCTCGGGCATCGTGAGGATGACCTTGTAGCCGCGCGCAGCGCCGACCATGGCGAGCGCGATACCGGTGTTGCCGGAGGTGCCCTCGACGATGGTGCCGCCGGGCTTCAGCTCACCGGACTTCTCGGCGGCGTCGACGATCGCGACACCGATGCGGTCCTTGACGCTGTTGGCCGGGTTGTAGAACTCGAGCTTCGCGGCGACGGTGGCGCCGGCTCCCTCGGTCAGGCGGTTGAGCTTGACGATCGGGGTCCGTCCGACCAGCTCGGTGACGTTGTCGTAGATCCTGCTCATGCTCGATCCTCCTCATGGCCACACACGGCGGCTCGGGTCGCGGTCTCGGTCTATTGCACCATTTCGCCGTCATCGGACGACTCGGCGGGCCCATCGATGTACGAACGTATCCGTACGCCGTCGTTATTCCCCGGCGAGTCGGCGTGTCGTCGCCCGGCCCGGCCTCGACGGGTTCGTGCCCCGCGAGATTTCGGACCGGCTCGACCGGGTTTGCCCGGCCACCGAGCACGGGTAGCCGACCATATGAGTCGTCACGATCTTCCCGTCCCCGATTACGACGAACTGGCGCCGGGCACGCTCGCGCCGAGGATCCGTGCACTCGACGAAGCACAGTGGACGATCACCCCCCGCTACGGCACGGTGTCGCCGAACAGACGCCGAAACGCGGAAAACCCTGACTCCACCGAACACCGAACACCGAGTACCGAGTACCGAGTACCGGACACCGACCCGAGCATCCGAGCAAGGAGACGACCGTGGTCGACTTCAACAGAGTCGTGCAGAACGCGAGTCGAGTCGTGGAGAACGCGAACAGGGCGATCGACGACGCCGGTCGCTCGGTGGGCGGATTCGTCCGGCGCGCCGTCGACCGGCCCGTCGACGCTCGGAAACCGCAGACGGTGACCGTCGCGGCTCCGCGCGCACAGGTCATGCAGTTCTGGCGCGATCCCGAGAACCTGAGCAGAGTCTTCGGCGACCACGTCCGGGTGGAGACGGTCGAAGCGAACCGGCTGCGCTGGACCTGGGAGAGCCCCGGTGGGACGACGACCTGGGACACCCGCGTCGACGTCACCTCGGAAGGACTCGCGTTCGTCGGCGAGGACGACGCGGACACCCCGGGTCCGCGCGTAGTGCTCGCAGTGTCCGACGCGCCCCGGGGCGGCACCGAGATGACCCTGCGCGCCGAGGTTCCCGTCCCCGATCTCGTCACCGGCGCCCTGACCTTCACTGCGCTCTACCGTGCGCGGGCTCTCATGCAGACCGGTGAGATCCCCACCCTGCAGGGCAGTCCGAGTGCCCGTGAATCGGAAGGAGACGCGTGATGCGAGCCCTGTGCTGGATGGGGGTGAACGAGTTGTCGGTGGAGACGGTCGACGATCCCGGCCTGGTCAACCCTCACGACGTGATCGTGGCGGTCCGCCTCACCACGACCTGCGGGTCCGATCTGCACTTCCTCGGCGGGTACCTGCCGGGGATGCGGGAGGGCGACGTGATCGGCCACGAGTTCATGGGCGAGATCGTCGACACCGGCCCGGAGGTGACGAACGTGCGGGTCGGCGACCGGGTGGTCGTGCCGTCGTTCATCGGATGCGGGAAGTGCCCGTACTGCGCCGACGGCCTGCACGCGGTGTGCGACACCACCAACCCGAACGCCGCGATGCAGCAACCCGTGCTGGGCTATCCCACCGGCGGAATCTACGGCTACACCCATCCCTTCGGCGGGTACCAGGGTTCGCACGCCGAGTACATCCGCGTGCCCTTCGGCGACGTCAACTGCTTCCAGATCCCCGACGGTGTCGGCGACGAACAGGCCCTGTTCCTGTCGGACGCGGTACCGACGGGCTACATGGGCGCCGACTTCTGCGACATCACCCCGGGCGACACCGTGGCGGTCTGGGGCGCCGGCGCCGTCGGTCTCATGGCCGCGGCAAGCGCGAAGATCATGGGCGCCGACAGGGTGATCGTGATCGACCGTTTCCGAGACCGCCTCGACCGCGCCGCGAAGAAGGTCGGCGCCGAAACCGTGGACTACGCCGAGGTCGACAGCGTCTACGAGACGCTCCGCGAGAGCACCGGCGGACGCGGACCGGACGCCTGCATCGACGCTGTGGGCATGGAGGGTCACGGAACCGGCGTCATGCAGGCCTACGACAAGGTCAAGCAGGCGCTGCGGATGGAGAGCGACCGCGCGACCTCCCTGCGCGAGGCGATCCTGTCCTGCGGCAAGGGCGGAGTCGTGTCGGTGCTCGGCATCTACGGTGTCACCGACAAGTTCCCGATGGCGGTGCTGACGAACAAGAGCTTGACCCTGCGGACGGCGCAGCAACATGGCCAGCGGTACATGCCCACCCTGTTCGAACACGTCCTCGAGAGCAGGTTGGACCCGAGTTGGCTCATGACGCACGACCTTCCGCTCACCGACGCGGTACGCGGCTACGAGATGTTCAAGAACAAGGAGGACGACTGCCTGCGCGCGGTCTTCCGCCCCTAGGTCGTCACCGGTCGGATTTCTTCAATACGAGCGCACGGTCGGCGTCCGACACTGGCGCCATGACGAATTCGGTGAACCCCATCCCCGAGGGATACACCTCCCTCACCCCCTTCCTCGTCGTCGACGGTGCCTCCCGCGCGATCGACTTCTACTGCGACGCGTTCGGAGCGACCGTCGTCGAGCGGATGGACGGCCCCGACGGGACGGTGATGCACGCAGAGCTCGACTTCGACAACGGCCGACTGCAATTGAGCGATCCCCATCCCGGCATCGGCCTGCACGCACCGAGTGGAACGAACGACGTCGACCATTCGTACGTGCTGTACTGCGCGGACGCCGACGCCGTGTTCGCGCGGGCCGTCGCCCTCGGTGCCCGGGTGTTCGAGGAACCGTCGACCTTCGTCACCGGCGACCGGTTCGCGTCGATCCTCGATCCGTTCGGTCATCGGTGGGCCGTGATGACGCGGGTCGAGAACGTGCCCGCGGAGGAAGCGAAGCGACGGCTCGACGAGTGGGCGGCAACGCAGAACGCGTGACGCTCAGGGCGTCACTGGCGCGGCGGCCCCGACGAAGGCCACCATCTCGGAGCCGCCGGGATTGGTCTGGATCGGGATCTGCTTCCAACTGTTCGCCACCCACACGTTCCCGGTCTGGTCGATCGTGATGCCGGTGTTGCGCACGAGGCCGTCGAGTCCGTAGCCGGTGACGTCCGGGGAGATCGGTGCGCCCGTGGCGGTTCCGGGACGGCAGGCGACTGCCCTGCTGCCGCAGAACTGGGAGACGGCCCGGCCGGCGAAGTTCGCAACCCAGATGTTGTCGTTGCCGTCGACGACCACACCCCACGGAACCCGGAGGCCGCCGCGCCTCGGCGGCGGGGCCGTTCGGGGAAGTTCCGAGTACCGGGGCAACTGCCAGCGCGTAAGCCGCTGCCACCGTGGTCTTCTCGCCAAGAACGACGTCCGCCGACGAAGTTGCTCTTCGCTCTGTGCGGTGGCGGGCGCCGCCAGGAGCGCCCAGGCCAGCGCCGTCGCCCCCACCAGTGCCGCACACTTCCGACCGATACGACTCGAACCACGCACGAGACGACCCGCTCGCCGACGGAAGTAGTTGCAGTGCATCGTCGAACTACGTCACCGGTCGGCGTGGCACAACCGAGATGTCCGCTGTGAACGATTTCCCGGATTTCACCCCACAGACGGCGAATGCCGCCCCCGGGAAACCGGGAACGGCATTCGTCGTCGTGTACGGACTCAGCCGAGGCGCTGCTTGAGGGCCTCGAACTCGTCGCGGATGCCCGAGGGCACCTTCTCACCGAGGAACTCGAACCACTCGGCGATGCCGTCGATCTCGGACTTCCACTCCTCGACGTCGACCTTCAGGGCCTCGTCGACGTCGGCGGGATCGACATCGAGACCGTCGAGCGTGAGGTCGGCGGCGCTGGGCACGTAGCCGATCGGCGTGGACTGCGCGCCGGCCTTGTGCTCGATGCGGTCGACGATCCACTTGAGCACGCGCGAGTTCTCGCCGAAGCCGGGCCACAGGAAGCGGCCGTCGTCGCCGCGACGGAACCAGTTGACGTAGAAGATCTTCGGCAGCTTGTCCTCGTCGGCGTTCTTGCCGAGCGTGATCCAGTGGTTCAGGTAGTCGCCGGCGTTGTAGCCGAGGAAGGGCAGCATCGCCATCGGGTCGCGACGGACGCTACCGACCTTGCCCTCTGCCGCGGCGGTCTGCTCGGACGACAGGGTCGCGCCGAGGAAGGTGCCGTGCTGCCAGTCGAAGGACTCGCTGACGAGGGGCACCGTCGTCTTGCGGCGGCCACCGAACAGGATCGCGGAGATCGGCACACCCTGCGGGTCGTCCCACTCGGGGGCGAGGATCGGGCACTGCGACATCGGGGTGCAGTAACGCGAGTTCGGGTGCGCGGCGTTGGTGCCGGACTCGGGGGTCCAGTCGTTGCCCAGCCAGTCGGTGAGGTGCGCCGGGGTCTCGCCGCCGATGCCCTCCCACCAGATGTCGCCGTCGTCGGTCTTCGCGACGTTGGTGTAGATGGTGTTGCCGGCCTCGATGGTCGCCATCGCGTTCGGGTTCGAGTCGGCGCTGGTGCCCGGCGCGACGCCGAAGAAGCCGAACTCGGGGTTCACGGCGTAGAGGCGGCCGTCCTTGCCGAAACGCATCCACGCGATGTCGTCGCCGAGGGTCTCGGCACGCCAGCCCGGAATGGTCGGCTGGATCATCGCGAGGTTGGTCTTGCCACAGGCCGACGGGAACGCCGCGGCGATGTAGTAGGCCTTCTCCTCGGGCGAGATCAGCTTGAGGATCAGCATGTGCTCGGCCAGCCAGCCCTCGTCGTGCGCCATGGCCGACGCGATGCGCAGCGAGTAGCACTTCTTGCCGAGCAGGGCGTTGCCGCCGTAGCCGGAGCCGAAGCTCCAGATCTCACGGGTCTCGGGGAAGTGGGTGATGTACTTCGTGTCGTTGCACGGCCACGGGACATCCTGCTGACCGGCCTCGAGCGGCGCACCCACGGAGTGCAGCGCCTTGACGAACGGACGGTCGGTGCCGAGCTTCTCGAGAGCCGCGCTGCCCATGCGGGTCATGATGCGCATCGAGACGACGACGTACTCCGAGTCGGTCAGCTCGACGCCGAGCTTCGGGTCCTCGGCTCCGAGCGGGCCCATGCAGAAGGGCACGACGAAGAGGGTGCGTCCGCGCATGCTGCCGCGGTACAGCTCGGTCATCGTGGCACGCATCTCGTCGGGGTCGACCCAGTTGTTGGTCGGGCCCGCGTCGATCTCGTTCTTCGAGCAGATGAAGGTGCGCGACTCGACGCGTGCGACGTCCGACGGATCGGAATTGGCCAGGAACGAGTTCGGCTTCTTCTCGTCGTTCAGACGCGTGAAGGTGCCTGCCTCGACCAGCTGAGAGGTCAGACGGTCCCATTCCTCATCGGATCCGTCGGCCCATACGACACGATCGGGCTGGGTGAGCTCGGCAATCTCCTGGACCCAGGCAAGCAACTCGGCATGCTGGGTCGGGAGCTTGTCGTCGGTACCGTTCAAACCGGGAATGGTCGCTGAGGTCATCAAAACTCTCCTGGGGTGTGCCCGGAACCGGGATCCCACCTCCGACCTGCACGTTCTTCTGTGCGGACGAGGGCAGACCCGGGCTTGCCCCTCTCGGCAGGGGTACCACCTACTTCGTCCGTGGCCGAACAGGCGAAGTAGGCGCCGGATGTCCTTTTCATAGAGGTTAACGTCGGAATGCCGACCGGCGTCACTCGGGGCCGGTCGGAAATCTCACAGAAACGATTCAGAACTTGCGCACAATACCGTCCCCTCCCCCTGCTGCGCAGCCGGATATGAATCACTTCGACTCTTCTCCGTGGTGTACGTCGTATTCAAGGCTACCTGTGTCCAGTCGACTCCACCGACCCGATCCGTCGAGCTCGCGACAGTATTCCCACACGCCGTAACGGCCGTCGTCCGCGATCACCGAGAGGCGATCGCTGCTGCCGTCGAGATCGGTGTCGGTGGCCACCACCAGACCGTCGCCCCAGTCGCCACCGACTCCCCAGTGCTCGGTATCGGCGACGACCGTCTCGGCGGCGCCGTCACCGTCGAGGTCGGTCGTCGGGGCGAGCTCGTCGGCCCAGGCGGCCAACTCGGACGGATCGAACCCGGACGGATCGAAGGGATCGGTGAACGGCTGGGGTGTGCCACCCGAGCCGGCGAATTCGGCCATCGTCTCCCCTTTCCGACCCGGCACGCGCCGGATCGCTCCTATCCGGTTGGACGCACCCCGGCACCTTGCGGTTCCGGGATGTGTCCGAGTGCCGCCAGGTCGCGTTCGCACGCGGCGGTGCGGGCACGCCGCTCGCCCCGGCGACGGGTGATCTCCGCGTCGATCGCGGCGACGCGTTCCCGCACGCGGGTCGCGTGCCGGTCGCGCGCAGCGACCGCGAGCGCGGTGGACTGCAGTTCCGTCTCGTGGATGCGGGTGCGGATCCAGGTGTCGAGTTCCGCCCGTACGGTCGCGAGCTCGTCGGCGATCCACCGCCGCATCCGGTCGCGGTAGGCGATTCGCCTACGGATCCGCATCAGCCATCCGGCGGCCGGAACCGCGCACGCGATCGCGACCACCAGCGACATCCAGCCCGGCAGGTCCCCGAACGGGGTGAGGAGCAGTCTGCCGAGACCCGCGCCTGCCGACGCACCGAAGACCACCGTCAGCGTGTCCTCCATCGACCGCGCGGTCTGCGGTGGGCGGGCCGTGCGCGTGGGTTCCGGCGCCGGAGTGCCCGGTGCGATCCGGGCCGTCTCGTCGGTGAGCCGCGCACACAGGTCGTCGACGTGGGTGTCGATCGTCGTGACCACCGCATCCGCGTCCGCGGTCTCGAGCACCTCGCCCGCGGCGGTGGACGCCGCCCGCACGCGCATCGCGACCTCCTGCAACAGCGTCACCTGCAGCCGGCGCAGGTCGGGGCCGGAGGTCGCGGGTGGTGCTGCGGCGGTGAGGCGGGAGCGCTCCGCACGCAGGCCCCCTTCCTCGTCCTCCGCGCTCAGTCGTCCGATCTCCTCCTCGATCATCGGCCGGGTGGCGGCGACGACCGCGGCGCGTGCTCGTCGCGGGTCGTGCGACGACCGGACCGTGGCGGCCAGGACGTCCCGCAGTTCGACGAGTCCGGACGCGGTGAGCAGGGTCTGCCGGACCGCCTCGCTCGCGTCGTCCTCGAGTTCGCGTGCCCGCCGAGCGGCCGCGGCGCTCACGGGCAGGACCACGACCCTCGGCAGCCAGGATGCGTGCCGCTGCAGGATCTCGACGTCGGCGTCGCGGACCGCACGCCAGTCGGGAAAGCGGTCGATGCCCGTCAGTGCGCAGACGACCTCGATCGACTCGGCTGCCGCCGAGCGGACGAGGTCGAGTTCGGTGCGGCCGATCGTCGCCGACGGGTCGAACACCACGAGGGTGACGGCGCGGCCATCGTCCGTGATGTCCAGCCCGCCCAGAGGTCGTAGCTCCGCTGCCAGCGTGCCGGCGCCGGAACCGGGCACTCCGACGACCCGCACGCCGGTCGCGGCCGGCCGGTGCAGTCCCATCCATCCGCGCGGGTTCCATCGGCGCAGGACGTCGTCGGCCGGATCCACGAGTCCGCTCGGCGGTGTCACCGTAGTCCCGCGGCGACGGACTCCATCGGGTCCAGCCCGACCAGGTCGAGTGTCTGTTCGACGAGTTCGCGCACCTGCGGTGCCGCCGGGACACCCGCCACGACCCGGGCGAGCTCCTCGTCACGTAGGCGGCGCGCCACGACCGCACGCGCGGCGAGCCGTTCCCCGAGCAGTTCCTCATCGCGGACCGCGACCACCTGATCCGGCGGCACCCCCGTCGCACGCGCGACGAGAGCGCACTCGCTGTCATCCGTCCCACCCGTCACCACGAGGACGAGGCGACAAGGATCCACGGCCGTCAGCGCGGCGCGGTCGGCCGGATGGGCGACGGCCGGGTCGAGACGACGCGGCACGACGTAGACGACGACGTCACCGTCGAGGACCGGGTCGGGACCGTCCGGCGTGTCCACTGCCACTCCGCCCACGGCCGCGTCTACCTGCCCACCCTCGATATCGACCCTGCGGAGCAGCAGTTCGCGTACCTGCGTTTCGACGCTCTCCCGGCCGGTCCCGGCCCGCCCCGCGACCTGCACCCGCAGCGCGGCCGTATGCTCGGTCAGCGCCCTGCGAATCAACCGCCCTACCTGCGCATCCAGTTGTTCGACCTGCGCGGCGAGGTGGTGCCACAACTCCCCCGTCATGATCCCCCGATCGTCGGCGGAAATTGTCGCAGAGAGATCGCTGACAGGCAGCCGAACGAATGCTTCCCTGAGAAAACACTGTGGCCACTCAGGTCACTCCCGCCACACACTCTCGGAATACGCGACAATGGACCGGTGAACGAAGCCGATCAGCACACCACCGAGACGCTCGAGGAGCGCCCGACCCGCGGGAACCGCCTATACCCCAGGGTGACGAGTTTCCGGTCCCGCCGTGGATCGCTGACCGACCCCCAGCAGCAGTGCTGGGACCGTCGTTGGCCCGAACTCGGCAAGGAAGTCGGCGACGAACCGCTCGACGTCGACGCCTGGTTCGGTCGCTCCGCGCCCCTCGTCCTCGAGATCGGATCCGGAACAGGAACCGCCGCGGTCGCTATGGCCCAAGCCGAGCCCGAGGTGAACCTCATCGCCGTGGAGGTCTACAAGCCCGGCATCGCCCAGACACTGCAGAACATCGAACGCAGCTGCAACACCGACGCGCCGATCCGGAACCTGCGGATCCTGCGCGGCGACGCCGTCGAGGTGCTCGAGAAGATGCTGACCACCGCGTCACTCACCGGCGTGCGGGTGTTCTTCCCGGATCCGTGGCCCAAGGCCCGCCACCACAAGCGCCGACTCCTGCAGGCCCCGACGTTCGCCCTGATCGCCGACCGATTGAAGCCCGGTGGAGTGCTGCACGTGGCCACCGACCACGCCGATTACGCCGAGGCCATCGCCGAGGTGGGCGATGCCGAACCGCGCCTCGCCCGCTTCACCGGCACCTGCCCGATCAGCCTCGAACGCCCCGTCACCAAGTTCGAGGACAAGGCACACCAGGTGGGTAGCGCTATCAACGAGTTCGTCTGGGGGAAGATCGGAGCATGAGTGTCCATGAAGAGCTTCCCGGCGTGACCGACCCCTCCGCGATCGACGGTGTCGAGCCGGTCCGAAAGGTCCTGCTCGTCTGGGACGCACCCAACCTCGACATGGGCCTCGGCGCGATCCTCGGCGGCCGGCCCACCGCGGCCTACCGCCCGCGCTTCGACGCTCTCGGCCGGTGGCTGCTCGGACGCACCGCCGAACTGTCGCGTCTGCACTCCGCGACCCTCGAACCCGAAGCCACGGTGTTCACCAATATCGCCCCCGGCAGCGCGGACGTCGTCCGCCCCTGGGTCGAGGCCTTGCGTAATGTGGGCTTCGCGGTGTTCGCCAAGCCGAAGATCGACGAGGACAGCGATGTCGACTCCGACATGCTGGACCACATCGAGCTGAGGCACCGGGAAGGTCTCGCGGGTGTCATGGTGGCCTCCGCCGACGGGCAGGCGTTCCGTGAACCCCTCGAGCGGCTCGCACAGGAGGGCATCGCGACCCAGGTGCTCGGTTTCCGCGAGCACGCCAGCTGGGCGGTGACCTCCGAGATCATCCAGTTCCTCGATCTCGAGGACATTCCCGGTGTGTTCCGCGAACCGCTGCCCCGCGTCAGCCTGGAATCGCTGCCCGACGAGGGTGCCTGGCTGCAGCCGTTCCGACCGCTTTCTGCTCTCCTGGTGGGGCGCAAGAGCGTCGCCGAATAGGAGACTTACGTGTTCGACCGTTGGGGAGAGCTCGTCTACCGCGCGCGCTTCACCGTCATTGCGGTGATGGTCGCGGGGTTGCTCGCGCTCGCCGGGTACGGGCTGAGCCTGAACGATCACCTCAGCCAGAGCGGCTGGGACGATCCCGGTTCGGAGTCCGTCGCCGCTGCCAAGCTCGCCGACGGCACCTTCGGCCGCGACACCGCGGGCGACGTGCTGGTGCTGTACACAGCACCCGAGGGCAGCACGGTCGACGATCCCGAGTTCGCGGCGAAGGTCACCGACAGCCTGAACTCGCTGGTCGCCGAGCATCCCGACGAAATCCTCAAGATCAACGGTGCGTACTGGCCCACCGACGACGCGCCGTCGCTGCCGTCGCTGGCCGATCCGTCGCGTCAGCACGCGATCGCGTCGGTCGCGATCGCCGGCGAGGACGACACGGAGCTGACCGGCAACTTCCGCGAGATCAAGGACGCCTTCTACATCGACGGCGTCGACGTGCAGCTCGCCGGTCTGCAGCCGATCTCCGGCGCACTGAACGACACGATGGCCAACGACATCAAGCGCATGGAGATCCTCGCGATCCCGGCCGTCGGCATCCTGTTGTTCTTCGTCTTCGGTGGCGTCGTCGCGGCCGCTCTCCCGCTGATCACCGGTGGTCTCACGATCGTCGCGGCGAACGGCATCGTCCGGTTGATCACCAACTTCACCGAGGTCAACTCGTTCGTCGCACCGGTCGTCTCACTGATCGGCCTGGGCCTGGCGATCGACTACGGCCTGTTCATGGTGTCGCGGTTCCGTGAGGAACTCGCCGAGGGTTACGACACCCCGGCGGCGGTGCGACGCACCGTCGTCACCGCAGGTCGCACGGTGGTGTTCTCGGCGACGATGGTCGTCACCAGCCTCGGTGGTCTCGTGCTGTTCCCGCAGGGCTTCCTCAAGTCGGTCGCCTACGGCGCGATCTCGGCGGTCTCACTGGCTGCCCTGTTGTCGATCACGATCCTGCCCGCCATCCTGAGCATCCTCGGCAGGCGCATCGACAAGTTCGGCATGAAACGCTTCGGGCAGATCCAGTCGAACGAGCAGGTCGAGAACAGTTTCCTCGGCCGCCTGTGCCGCTGGGTGATGGTCAACCCGATGAAGGTGACCATCCCGACGGTCATCGGCCTGCTGCTGCTCATCATGCCGCTGACCGGCATCAAGTTCGGCGGCATCAACGAGACCTACCTGCCGCCCGAGCACCCCACGCGCGTCGCGCAGGAGACCTTCGACGAACTGTTCCCCGGCCAGCGCGCCGAGCCGGTCAAGCTCGTGGTCCGCGGCGCCGAGGGCGGCGACCTCAACAAGATCATCACGACGGCCAGCGAAGCTCCCGGCCTCGTCGAGAAGTTCCAGATCACCGGCCCCGCGAAGGACGGCGTCCGTGTGCTCAAGGCCGGTCTGACCGACCGCAACGAGTCCGCCGACACCGTCGAGTACCTGCACGCAGCCGAATGGCCCGAGGGTGTCGAAGTGCTCGTCGGCGGCACCCCGGCGATCGAGCAGGACTCCATCGGGGCCCTGCTCGAGACCCTGCCGCTGATGGTCGTGGTCGTCGTGCTGTTGACGACGTTGCTGATGTTCCTGGCGTTCGGCTCGCTCGTGCTGCCGGTCAAGGCCGTGTTGATGAGCGCCCTGGGTCTCGGCTCGACGCTGGGCATCCTCACCTGGATCTTCATCGACGGCAACGGCGCCGACCTGCTCAACTTCACCCCGGGGCCGATCATGTCGCCGGTGCTCGTGCTGATCATCGCGATCGTGTACGGCCTGTCGACCGACTACGAGGTGTTCCTGCTCTCCAGAATGGTCGAGGCGAGATCGATGGGGGCGAGCACCACCGAGTCGATCCGTATCGGTACCGCCCACACCGGTCGCATCATCACCGCGGCCGCCCTGATCCTCATCGTCGTCACCGGTGCCTTCGGGTTCTCGGAGCTGGTGATGATGAAGTACATCGCGTTCGGCATGATCGCCGCGCTGATCATCGACGCGACCGTCATCCGCATGTTCCTCGTGCCCGCCGTGATGAAACTGCTCGGCGACGACTGCTGGTGGGCTCCGGCGTGGATGAAGCGGATCCAGGAGAAGATCGGCTTGGGCGAGCCGATCCTCGCCGACGAACTGATGCCCGAGGACGTTCCCGAACTCATCACCGTCGGCATGTTCGGGCCGGCGACGGTCGCGGCCACGGGCGCGCACCGCTTCCCGGCAGGTGCCTTCGAGGGCGGCTCCGACCTCACGCAGCCGCTGCCCAAGATCGCTCCGCCGAGGCCGGCCGCCGAACAGCGCAAGCTCCGCGATCTCACGCCGCCGCCGGTGCGACGGCAGGCCCCGGGCCGCCCCCCGGTCCGTCCGGCCACGCCCGCGTCCGGTCGTCCCCCTGCTGCTGCTCCGCGGAACGGCGAACGGGTGCCGCCCGCAGCCGGGCGTCCGATGCCGGCGAGCCGTCCGGTGCAGCCCGGTACGGGTCCGGGGCGTCCGTCGCGTCCGATCCCGGAGCCGCGTCGTCGCCCGGAGGGTCGGCCGCCGGTGGACGAGCGCAACGGCTCGGCTCTTCCGGGGCTCGGAGGCACGGAGAAGGGTGTCCCGGAGAAGCCCGAACGTCGTGCCCCCGAGATGCCGCAGCGCGATGTCACGCAGCGCGGTGCGCTCGATCAGACACAGCGCGGTGCGCTCGATCAGACACAGCGCGGTGCGCTCGATCAGACACAGCGCGGTGCGCTCGATGCCACACAGCGCGGTGCGCTCGATGCCACACAGCGCGGTGCGTCCGACCCGTCGTCGCCGTCGTCGGTGCCTCCGCTCCCCCGCCGTCAGCGCGGGGAGGTTCCGCCGCCGCTGCCGCAGTCCTTCATCCGACCGCCCGCTGTCCCGGGCGATGCGGAAGCTCTGCCCGGTGCCCCGGCTCCGCGTCCGAGCGAACCCGGCACCGGTCGTGGACGGGATCCGCAGGCGATCGAGAACTGGCTGTCGCAGTTGCGCCGTACGTCGCCCGGCGGGGAGTCTTCGGCCCAGCGACCGAGGCCCACTTCCGACGCACCGCGCCCCTCGGCGCCGGACTCGCAACGTCCCCCGACCTCGGAGGCCCAGCGACCTCCGGCGCAGGGACCTGCCCGACCGCCCGTGCCGGGCACTCAGCAGCCGCCGACGCAGGGCATGCAGCCGCCGACACAGAACGGTCCCCGTCCGCCTCTGCCCTCCCGGTCCCGTGGTCCGGAGCAGCCGCCCCGCCCGGCCGGCGAGCGGCCGGAAGCGCAAGCGGACGAATCGCAGCCGGAGCAGAACGACGCGGAGTCGCGGAGGCGTGGACGCCACGGTCCCGACAGCGGCCGTTCGATCAGCGTCAGTGAGCTGATCGCCCGGCAGCGTCGCGACTGATCTGACGAACGAACTCGAGGCGACCCGCAGAGCGGGTCGCCTCGGGTGTTTCCGGGGTCAGCTGCCGTTGAAGAACTTCCGCAGCCGCGTGGACAGCGGATGGGTGACGTTGAAGCTCCCGCCGCGGACCTTGCCTGTCACCACGACGTGCAGCGGTCCGTACGGCGCTCCGCCGCGCACCTTCGACGACACGCTCGACGCGACGTTCTCGACGCCGTTGACGTCGGCCGTGGCCTCGGCGGGGAGCACGATGTTGATCGAGCTGAGGTAGTCGCTCACGTCGATCCGCACGACCTGCGTCTGCATCACCGCTTCGGTGAAATCGAGGGTCACGGAGGACGCGACGGTGTCGAGAACGACGGCGGGCGGCACGTGCCAGCGACCCTTGCGTTCGATGCCGGAGACGCGGCCCTTGATCACGAGAGGAGCGCCCTGGCCGGTCGCGGGGAAAGCAGCTGCACTCGGCGCGGGGTAGCCGGCCGCACTCGGCGCCGGATAGTGCGCCTGCGACATGCCCGGCAGATTCTGCTCCTGGAACTCGGGCCGGATCTGGATACCGGGCAGGTCGACGAGCACCTGGTTCAGGTCGCCTCGGGTCTTGGCCGCGAGGACGGTGTCCATCCGTTCGGTGAACTCCCCGAGCGAGAGCATTCCCTGCCCGACCGCCCGCTGCAGAAGTTCGCCGACGTGCTCGCGCTCGGCGTCCGACACCCGCAGATCCTTCGGTTCCATGCCCTGAGCTTAACGGGACGAACGGTATGCCTCCGAAGTCGTCGGAGCCACTGTGCGGGGCGCTATTCGAGGCCCTGTTCGATGACGTAGCGGGTGAGTTCGACGCGGTTGGCGAGCTGCAGTTTGCGTAGCGCCGCTTGGACGTGGTTCTCCACCGTGCGGTGGCTGAGCGTCAGTCGCGCTGCGATCTGTTTCGCCGACAACCCTTTCGCGACGAGACGCAACACTTCGGTCTCCCGGCCGGTCAGGGTCGGTGGGGGTCTCCGGTCGGCGACGTCGTTCGACATCCGGCGGTACTCGCCGAGCACGAGCCCGGCCAGTCCGGGGGTGAAGACGGCCTGTCCCCGCGCGGTCGCGAGGACGGCGTCGACGAGTTCGTGCACCGAGGCGCTCTTCACGAGATAGCCGGACGCGCCCGCCTTGACCGCGCCGAGGACGTCGTCGCGTTCGGAGGACGCCGACAGGACCAGCACCCGGCTGTCCGGGGAGACCTCGAGGACCGCGCGGGTCGCCTCCGTGCCGGTGCCGTCGGGCATCGCCATGTCCATGAGCACGACGTCGGGGCGGACGACGGCGGCACGGCGCGCGGCGCTCGCGACACCGTCGGCCTCGGCGACGACGGTGAACCCGGCCTCCTCGAGGTCACGTCCGACGGCGTTGCGCCAGATCGGGTGGTCGTCGACCACCATCACGCTGACGGTGCTGCGTTCCTCTGTGCTGTTCTCGTGTGTTTCCGCGCTGATCTCGGCCACTCATTCCCCTTCGGTACCCGGATCTCCCATTCGGTTCCTTCGCCTACATCGCTGTCGAGCAGTGCGACGCCGCCGAGCCATTCCGCTCGCCCGACGATCGACTTGGACACCCCCATGCGTCCCTGTTCGCGAGCTTCGTCGAGTCTGCCCGGTTCGATCCCGACGCCGTCGTCCCGGATGCTGAGTACGATCTCGTCGCCGAGATCCTCGAGGAGGATGTAGGCGGCGGCACCGGCGCCGGCGTGCAGTTGCGTGTTCGACAGCGCCGCTGTCGTGAGCGCCGCGAGTTCCTCCGCTCGATCCCGCGGGATCATGATCGGGCCGGCGGGAGCGGACACCGTCGCACCGGTCCCGGCCCTGGCCCGGACGAGGGCGGTGAGGTCGGCATGCTCACCGCCGCGGTCGACGTCGGTGTCCTGTTCGGAGATCAGCTGCCGCAGCGCGGTCTCCTGTTCGCGGGCCAACTCGGCGAGTTCCGTCGCATCACCGCCCAGCTCGAGTCCGCGCCGCTGCACGAGCGCGAGCACCTGCAGCACGCCGTCGTGCACCTGCCGGGCGAGCCGGTCCCGTTCCTCGGTGGCCGCTGCCACGCGCACGGCCTGCTCGAGTTGCCGGTGCGCACTGCGCGCGGTGGTGGTGGCGAAACCCATTGCCACACCGCACGCGACGAGCACCGGCGCCGTCGCGTCGCGCCACAGGTCGAGGTTGATCTGGTCGCGCACCACCGCGCTGACGACGGACATCAGCAGCGCCGAGCCGATGCCCGTGAGCGGACCGCCGAGGATCGCGGCCGACAGCACGGCGTTGGCGACCCACAGCGTGGTGGGCATGGTCTGGTGGTTGCTGTACCAGTCGTGGTCGGCGACCAATCGGGTCGCCGCCATCAACGCGACGGCGAGGATCTGGTCCACCACGGTGACCGTGCGGCGCAGTCGTGCCTCGCGGGAGAGCAACACCGCCGAGACGAGCGACCACGTCACGAGTACCCCGGTGAAGAACCACGACAAGCCCGGACGGGTGTAGTTCACGACGGTCGAGAACTGCGATCCCACCGCATATGCGACGGTCACGAGCCGGAAGACCTGGGCGGCCCGCCACAGGGGTGCATCCGCGTCGGGACCGGTCGGAGGCGGCCTCATGTGTACGTTTCGCACCTTTCGTCACAGTAGGTGGGGCGAGTGAATCCAACCACTCCGCGCCTCCAACAGTGACCGCCCCATCCTGTGACCGTCCGCACAGTGGTTTGATTTGAAGTCGTGCTGAGGTCGTACCGAGCTGTCGCCGCCACCTTGCGGAGTCGTTGGCCGCTCTACATGGTCTCCATGGGCGCGTCGAACCTGTTCGGTGCGATGCTCGTGTTCGCCTTCGTCCGGTACGGCATCCCCATCGCCGAGACCGACGCCATCATCGCGGATCGGGTCCGCAACTTCGCGGTCTTCGCGGTGTACCTGGTCTTCGCCGGCATCGTGAGCCTCGGCGCCGCAGCGATCACGCTGCGCTCTGTCGTCCGGTGGCAGCTCCGCGGCGGCCCGCCCACCCGGGCCGAACAGATGGCGGCCCTGCACGCCCCGCTGCGACAGGCGATCGTGCACCTCGGTCTGTGGTTGCTCGGCGGCGTGCTCTTCGTCTTCCTCACCGCCGAGGAGATGCCGTCGCTCGCGGTGGCGGTCTCGGTCACCGTCGCGATGGCCGCGACCAGCACCTTCGGTTTCACCTACATGCTCGGTGAACGCATCCTGCGGCCGGTCGCCGCGCGGGCGCTGAGCGAGGGGAACTTCGACCGGACGATGGCTCCCGGCGTCGGCACGCGCCTGGCCATGACCTGGGGCCTGGGCACGCTCATGCCGGTCGCCGGGATCGTGCTGCTGTGCGTGACGCAGTTGAGCGCCAACACCGACTTCGACGCCGACGCGCTCGCCCTGTCCGTGCTCGCCCTCGCGGTGACGTCGATCGGTCTCGCGCTCGTGTTGTCGCTGCTGACGTCGGCGCAGATCTCCGACCCGATCAAGCAGTTGCGCTGGGCGATCGAACGCGTGCAGCGCGGCGCCTCGGGAGTGCAGGTCGAGGTGTTCGACGGCAGTGAGATCGGACGCCTACAGGTCGGCTTCAACCGCATGATGGCCGAGTCCGACGAACGCCGGCGTCTGCGGGAGTTGTTCGGTCAGCACGTCGGTGAGGACGTCGCGCGCCGGGCCCTGCAGTACGGCACCGAGCTCGGTGGTGAGACGCGCTACGTCGCGGTGCTGTTCGTCGACATGGTGGGTTCGACGGCGACGGCCGCCGAGCGCCCACCGAGCGAGGTCGTCGAACTGCTCAACGAGTTCTTCCGTGTCGTCGTCGAGGTGGTCGACCATCATCACGGCTTCGTCAACAAGTTCATGGGCGACGCGGCATTGGTGATCTTCGGCGCTCCCCTCGACCGGCCGGACGCCCCCACGGCGGCGCTCGCGGCGGCCCGCGAACTGCGTTTCGCTCTGGACGAGATCACCGGACTCGATGTCGGGATCGGCGTGTCGGCGGGACTCGCGGTGGCCGGCAACATCGGCGCGGCGGAGCGCTTCGAGTACACGGTGATCGGCGACCCGGTCAACGAGGCCTCGCGCCTGACCGAGCTGGCGAAACTGCGTCCGAGTAGGGTTCTCGCGTCGTCGAGCGCGTTGTACTTCGCGGACGACGAGGAGCGCAGCCACTGGGAACTCGGCGACGAGGTGCAGCTTCGCGGCCGGCGGCGGATGACCCATCTCGCATGGCCGGTTCGCTATCCCGGAGCCCCCGGAGAAGCGAACGGGACGGACGAATCGAACACTTCGACGGACGAGTGACGGTCCGTCCCGCGACACCCGCGAACGACGCGGAACGGCCACAGCGCCCTCTTCGTGACCCGAGGGTCGGTTACGGTGAACAGCGTGGCGCAGCCGCACGACGATCCTCCATGCCCCGACGCCACGCCGCGTCGGGGCTCGTTCCGGTGGATCAAGTGGGTGTCGGCGATCGCCCTCGTGGCTCTGCTGACGGTCGAGGCGATCTACCTGTGGCCGACGATGAGCGACTCGTGGCGCGCGGTCACGGAGATGCACTGGGGCTGGTTCGCGGCGGCCGTGCTGGCGCAGATGATCTCCCTCAGCGGCTTCGCGGGAGTGCAGCAGCGACTGCTCCGCGCCGGCGGGGTGCGCGTCGGGCACTGGCGTTCGGCGTCGGTGATCTACGGCAGCACGGCGATGGCGGTGACCCTGCCCGCAGGTCCGGTCTTCTCCACGGCCTTCACCTACAAGCAGACCCGCAAGTGGGGTGCGACCCCCGTGGTCGCCTCGTGGCAACTCGCGGTTTCCGGCGTCATCGCGGCCGTGACCCTGGCGTCGGTGGGCATGATCGGTGCGTTCGCGGTCGGCAGCCGGATCAGCCCCGTCACTCTCGTGTTGTCGCTCGCGGGCGCGATCGCGTTGATTTTCGGCCTGCGGTACGTCGCGAAGAACCCCACGTCGATCGAGGCGGCGGGCACGTGGGTGCTCCGTCGGGTCAACCGCATCACGAGGAAGCCGAGGGACACCGGCTTCGACGTCTTCGAACGCACCCTCGCGCAGCTCGAGTCCGTCGAACTCGCGCGTCGCGACGGTGTGGCCGCGGTGGCGTGGTCGGCCGTGCACCGTGCAGCCGATGTCGCGTGCCTCGGACTGGCGTGCTGGGCTGTCGGCGGCTCCCCGTCGGTGGCGGGGTTGTTCATCGCGTTCGCGGCGGCGAAGGCCGTGGGCAGCGTGCCGCTCGCACCGGGCGGCCTCGGATTCGTGGACGGCACCCTCATCGCGACGCTCACCGCTGCCGGGCTGAGCGCGTCGCAGTCGCTGGCAGCGGTCTTCGTGTATCGGATGGTGAGCTTCGCGTTCGTGGCCCTGGCGGGCTGGGCCACCGTCGCCGCGATGTACCGGGGCAACGGACCCGACGAGATCGATCCGATCGCCGAGCGCGCAGAACACGAGCGCAGCGCCCTGGAGCGGCGGCGTCGTCCGGTCGAGAATCCCGAGCCGGCGTGATCCACCTCACGATGTAGTTGCGCATGCAACTATTTGGTGGCATGGTTGTCGACAAGCAGTTGAAAGTTTGACCATCGAGGAGGACCACCATGACTACCGCCACCACCACCTTCCCCGGCCTGACCACCGGCACCTGGGCCATCGATCCCGTCCACTCGAACGTGGGCTTCACCGTCCGGCACCTCGTCGTCAGCAAGGTTCGCGGCACCTTCGAGAACTTCTCCGGCGCCATCACCGTCGCCGAGGACGGCACCGCATCGGTGAACGCCGAGATCGACGTCAAGTCGATCAACACCAAGAACGCCGACCGCGACGCGCACATCCGCTCCGCCGACTTCTTCGACGCCGAGCAGTTCCCCGTCGCCACCTTCACCTCGACCGACGTGCGTGCCGACGGTGATAACTACATCGTCACGGGCGACTTCACGCTCCACGGCGTCACCCGCCCGGTCGACCTGAAGCTCGAGTTCAACGGCGTCAACCCCGGCATGGGCCAGGGCCCGGTCGCCGGCTTCGAGGCCACCACCGTCATCAACCGCAAGGATTTCGGCATCAGCATCGAAATGCCGCTCGAAGGCGGCGGAGCCGTCGTCGGCGACAAGATCACCATCACCCTCGAGATCGAGGCCGGCCTGCAGGCCTGACCCCTCTCGCACAGACAGCGCCCCTGCTCCGGCAGGGGCGCTGCCGCGTTCCACCGCTCTACCGGTCCGGATCGTGCTCGAGAGCACGCGCCGGAGATTCCGACGCGCCCCGCGCCGCCGCTACTCTGGACCCGTGAAGAAGTACATCCCGGCGTTGGCGATCGACGTCGTTCTCGTCGTCGTATTCGCCGTGCTCGGTCGTTCCAGTCACGACGAAGTGCTCGATCTCGTGGGGCTCGCAGGAACGGCGTGGCCGTTCCTCGGCGGCCTCACCGTCGGATGGTTCTTCACCGCGTGGCTCTACCGCGACAAGTTCGACGCCTTCGCGGCCGTTCCCACCGGACTGCTCGTGTGGGTGAGCACCCTCGTCGTGGGGATGCTGCTGCGGGCCGTCACCGGTCAGGGCACCGCAACCGCCTTCATCATCGTCGCGACGATCTTCTTGGGCCTGTTCCTGGTGGGCTGGCGCGTGGTCGTCGGACTGCTCCAGCACCGCAAGGTCGACGCTCACTGACCTCGCCGAGGTCGACCAGTACCGACCCTCCGGTCGCAGCTCTCGCACTCGCACGCGAAGTGTGATCTGCGACCGCGGGATACGCGAATTTTTCGCGCTCGCGCCCCGTGCGGTGGAACAGTGGAGATCATGTCCACGCTGGAACCACCTACTCTGACCGGGTCGCGATCCGACCATCGGTTCTTCGGTCAGCCACTACCCCTGGCCAACCTGTTCGGTGTCGAGATGTGGGAGCGATTCTCCTTCTACGGCATGCAGGGCATCCTGATCTACTACCTGTACTACTCGGCATCCGAGGGCGGGCTGGGGATCAGCCAGGGGGCTGCGACCTCCATCGTCGGCGCCTACGGCGGCACGGTCTACCTGTCGACGATTCTCGGGGCGTGGATCGCCGACCGGCTGCTGGGTTCCGAACGGACCCTGTTCTACAGCGCCGTGCTCATCATGTTCGGCCACATCGCGCTCGCGGTGCTGCCCGGTTTCGTCGGGGTGGGTATCGGCCTGGTGCTGGTCGCGTTCGGTAGCGGTGGCCTGAAGGCCACGGCGACGTCGATCGTCGGCGATCTCTACGACGAGCAGGACCCGCGACGCGACGCCGGTTTCTCCATCTTCTACATGGGCGTGAACATCGGCGCGCTCGTCGGCCCGCTGCTCACCGGCTTCCTACAGACGCGTTACGGCTTCCACTGGGGCTTCGGTCTCGCCGCGGTCGGCATGTTCCTCGGCCTGCTGCAGTACACGATCTACCGCAAGCATCTCGGCGACATCGGCAAGGTGCCACCCCATCCGCTTCCCGCCGAGACGCGCACGAAAGCCGCCGGGATCGGTCTGGTCGCCGTGGTCCTCATCGCGGTCGCCGCGCTGACCGGCCTCGTCACGACGAGCAACATGTCCGACATCGTCGTCGCCCTGACCATCATCGCGACGATCACCTACTTCGTCCTCATGCTGTCGAGCAAGCAGATCACGCCGGTCGAGCGCAGCCGGGTGCTGTCGTTCATCCCGATGTTCATCGCGAGCGCGGTGTTCTGGTCGCTCTTCCAGCAACAGTTCACGATGGTCGCCGTCTACGCCGACACACGCCTGGACCGTAATCTGTTCGGGTGGGAGTTCCCGCCGTCCTGGGTGCAGTCGATCAACCCGGTCTTCATCATCCTGTTCGCGGGTGTCTTCGCCGCCGTGTGGACCAAACTCGGACCGCGTCAGCCCTCGTCGCCCATCAAGTTCGCCGCAGGCACGATCATCATGGGCATCGCCTTCCTGTGCTTCATCCCCATGGCCGGTGGCGGCCCCAACAGCGCTCCGCTGCTCGGACTGGTCTTCATCCTGCTGCTGTTCACCTTCGCCGAGCTGTTCCTGTCCCCCGTCGGACTGTCGCTGTCGACGAAGCTCGCGCCGAAGAACTTCCACACGCAGATGGTCGCGTTGTTCTACCTGTCCGTCGCATGCGGTACGGCCATGGCCGGCACCCTCGCGGGGTTCTACGACGAGAACAACGAGGTGCCGTACTACCTGTGGATCGGCGGAGCGTCGATCGCAGTGGGCATCGTGCTGGCCCTCTTCGCGCCGCACATCAAGAAGCTCATGCACGGCGTGCAGTAGCACCACTGCACAGGACGCTGCTCAGCGGAGAGCGAGCCATACCGCCAACCCGAACCCTGCGAGCGCGACACCCACGCGCAGCAGGTTCGGGGGTATGCGCCGCACGAGCGGCGGACCGCAGTAGCCACCCGCGAACGCGCCGACGGCCATGGCGGCCGCCGCACCCCAGTGCACGGGTCCGAAGACTGCGAACCCGATCGCCGCGACCAGGTTGGCGACGCCGAGCAGGTAGCTCTTGAGGATGCTCGCGCGCCAAATCTGCTCGGACGTGCAGATAAGCACCAGCGCGTAGAAGACGACGCCGGCGCCGGCACCGAAGTATCCGCCGTAGACCGCGACGACGAAGACCGCCACGGAGAACACCCGCGGCAGGTCGCGACCGCCGGCCAGGGTGCGGATGCGTGGTTGGAGCAGCAGCGCGAGAGCGGCGAGCGCGACGAAACCCGGAACGATCGCCTCGAACGAGTCGGGCGGCGCGACGAGCAGGACAGCCGCGCCGACCACGCCGCCGAGCGCGGCGTAGAGCGTCCACCACCACACGCGGGGGCCGGTGTCGACGACCTCCCGCGCCGAATTGGTCAGCGCCCCGACACCCACACCGACCATCGCGACGGTGTTGGTGACGTTCGCCGCGACCGGCGGGAGGCCGACGGCGAGCAACGCCGGATACGAGACGATCGACGCCAGGCCGGTGACGAACCCGACGACACCCGCGAAGAATCCGGCAACCACGAGCAGTGCCAGGTCGAGGACGGTCACGGTCGCTCAACGTACCTGTACGCCGCGGACCGGCCTCCGGCGGATCAGCGCACCATGGACCGGCCTCCGGCCGATCACTCCCCGAGCAGGGGTTCTCCGAGCTTGCGCAGGAAGGTGTCGGCCATCTTGATCGCGCGGTCGCCGCCGTCGGCATCGGCGACGAAGACCGCGAAGGCCAGGTCGCCGCCGGTGTAGCCGAAGAACCAGCGGTCCTCACCGCTCGCCGCGGCGATACCCGCGAGACCGGCGTGTCCGCGGAGGAAGGACGCCGGACCGTTCTGCACGTTGTCGATCATCATGCCGCGCAGGGCGTCGATCACAGAACCGGGCAGCGCCTCGGGGGCGTCGTGGACGACCGTCTCCTGGCCCTGCACGATCGTCGGGGCAGCGACGCTGCCCCGTGCGACCGAGGCGGCCAGCACCGCGGCGCCGAGCGGCGTGATCAGGTTCTCGTCGGAATCCGATCCAGCGAACTGGACAACTCCGGAGCGGTTGTGCCCGATCTGCGAGGTCTCGAACTCGAAGCCCGGCACGTCGTAGTCGACGCCGAGGCCGAGGCGACGGGCGGTCGAGGCGACGTCATCGGATCCCACGTCGTTCGGATCGACGCCGCGCTCGAGGCCGGCCGCGAGCCGGACCGGATCGAGAACGCCGCCGGCCGGGTAGAGACCGTGGGTGATGACGGGACCGAGTTCCATGGCCCAGTTGTTGACGTCGGCGGCGAGGATGCCACCGGTCGAGGGCTGGATGGCGACCACCGCGGCCGGGGTACCTGCGGTGACGACCGCTTCCTTCGCGGCGAGCTGCACCTGGGAGTCGACGGTCGCCTGCAGGTCCGGAGGCGGCGGGCCCTGGAAGCCCGCCACCTGGATCGGGCCCTCCTCGGGATCCTCGAGGGTGACCGCCCAGCCTGCCGTCCGGTCGCGTTCGAGCTGCCAGGCCGAGCGCAGCGAGTCGAGCAGCGGCGTGGAGATCCGCCGATCGGCGCTGATCAGGGTGGGTGTCGTGAGCACCTCGACCCCGGGGATCGACACGATGCCGCCCTCGAGGAACTGGTAGTCCTGGTCGCGGAGCTTGACCGCGGTGATCCGGTTTCCGGGGTTCTCCGCCATCCGCTCCTGCATCAGCTGGGCGGTGATGACGGGTGCGACCGGCTCGAGAACCGCCGCGAGACGAGTGGTGGTGTCGACGGGGTCGGGCATCGCCGCCGGGTCGAGCACCACGGCGTTGATGGTCTGTTCCTCCATGAGGAGGCGGCCCGTGCGGTCGAAGATCTTCGGCGGCGCGGCGTCGGTGCGCACGTGGTGGACGGTGCGTCCGCCGGACAGGTCGGGGACGACGACCTCCGGGTCCCAGGACACACGCCAGCCGACGGCGAGCTTCCGCACCGAACCGGTGACCTGATACGACCAGTCCTTGCCCTCACCGAAATTCCAGCCGGCGGAGAGCGTGAAGTATCCCGAGTCGTCGTTGAGTTCGACCAGCTGGGTGACGTCGTAGTCGACGGTGCCGTCGGACAGACCGTCGTACATCTGCGAGATCGTTTCCTCCGCCGCGTTCGGGTAGGAGGTCAGGGCCGCCGCTGCGCCCGCATCACGATCGTCGAGGGCGGCAACGAAGTCGTCGACGAGGCGTTGCGCCTCGCTTCGAGAATCCGAGAACACAACCGTCGTCAGAGCGACGACAGCCACGACGAGGCACACGGCCAGCGCGACGATGCGCCCCCGCTTCCCCCGCCAATCACGAAATCTCATATGTAACAACCTTCACTTCAGTCACACGAGATACCAGCACGCGTTGTGCACGAACACATCACAATTGCGCCACGCGTCCTACCCCCTCAGCCATCGCCCCGCCGCCTCGACGGCAGGGGCGGAGCCGTCCGCCCCCGACACGAACACCGCAAAGGCAAGATTATCCTGTGATCCGATAAACCAGCCGTGCGCCCCGACGTTGTCACCGTACTCCGCCGTCCCCGTCTTCCCCGCCAGATCGGGAATGTCGCGCAACGTGCCGGCTGTACCCTCGATCACAGTCTCGCGCATCATCTCTCGCAGTGCCGTCAGCACGTTCCCGGGCATCGGTTCGGCCTCCCGATCCGCGGTCGCCGGCCGCCCCTCCACGATCGTCGGAACCGGCGTGCGGCCGTTCGCCGCCGAGGCTGCGACCAGCGCCATCCCGAACGGCGACGCCGTCACCCGACCTTGTCCGATCGCTGCCTCCACGCGGGCAGCATCGGTGTCTGCAACCGGCACGTTACCCGTGACCGTGACGAGACCGGGCGTGACGTAATCGATGCCGAGACCGAAGCGTTCCGCGGTGGCGCGCAGGGCGTCGGGCGGCAGGTCCAGAGCGAGCTGCCCCATGGTCGTATTGCACGAGAACGCGAACGCGGTGTGCAGCGGCACGGGGCCGAGATCGAAGTTCTCGTCGTTCGGGATCGTTCGGGAGCCGACCGAGGCGACGCCCGGGCACGGCAGCACGGTGTCGGGTTCGGCGAGCCCGGCATCGAGCGCCGCCGCCGTCGTCACCACCTTGAACGTCGACCCCGGCGGATAGAGGCCGGTCGCGGCGATCGGCCCCTCGGCGTCGGCCGCGTCGTTCTGGGCCATCGTGCGGATCGCGCCCGTCGAGGGTTCGATCCCGACGATCACCGCGGGCGCGTCGAAACCCGCGAGGACCTCCTCGGCCCGTCGCTGCAGGTCGAGGTCGATCGTGCTGGTCAGGTCGGGTGCCTCCGGTCCGGCTTCGCCGGCGACCTGGCTCGTCGTGCCGTCCGCCGCGACCCGCCGGATCACCCAGCCGGCCGAGGCGTCCTGCCCCTCCTGCCACAGTTCGGCGAGGCCGGACCACACGGGCGAGGCGAGGTCGCGCTCGGTGGTGAGCAGACGGGTCTGCGGCACGAGCGTCACGCCGGGCAGCACGGCGAGGCGATCCTCGATCGGTGCGAGGTCCTCCTCACGCAGCGTGATCACTCCCGCAGCGCCGCCGGCGGCCACCGCGACCTGCTCGGCGAGACTCTCCGCCGTGATCGTCGGGACGACCGTGGCCAGCACGGGAGCGACCGCGGCGGGATCGGCGGTGGCATCCAGGTTCACGACGGTGACGACCTGCTCCCCCATGAGCGGCCGCCCGGCCCGGTCGAAGATCGTCGGCGGGGCGCCGACGGTGGTCAGATACTCCAGCGACGCGCCGCCCGCCAGTTCCGGTGACAGCACCGTGGGGTCCCAGCGGACCCGCCACGCGTCGGCCTCGGGGTCCTCCGTCGCGCTGCCGGTGGTGCGGTACGACCAGTCGCGGCCCTCCCCGAAGTTCCACGTCACGTCGAGGTCGAAGGTGTCGCCGTCGCCCGTCCCCGCGACACTCACGGTCGGGTCGTCGTGGCCGAGGCCGGCGAAGAGGACATCGATCGCGGACTCCGCGGCCACCGGATCGGTGGTCAGCGCTGCCGCTCCGGAGACGTCGCCGGCGTCGAGGGCGGCAGCGAACTCTTCCGCGATCGTCTCGGGCTGATCGGGGCCGAGGGCACACGCCGACAGCGACAGCACCGTGGCTGTCGCGACTCCCATACCGATCAGTCGGATCCACACGGTCCCGATCATGCCTGCATTTTCGAGCCCGTGCCTGTTATCGCAGGTAGGAGTCGGGGTGAAATATTCGGTTGCATCCCGGACGGTGCGGGCTCACCATGGTGTTCGCATCCCGTACCCGTCGATCGGAGAAGTCCGTTGCTCCTGTGAGAGGTCCCGTCCCCCGCGCACTCGCGCACTCGACCCTCACCCTTCGGGAGCCATCATGTCTTCATCCGGTATCACGCTGTCCGCACTCTCCTACGCCCATCCGGACGGCACCATCGCCGTGCAGGATCTCGACGCCGTCGTCCCGGCGGGGCGGATCGGCCTGGTGGGACGCAACGGAAGTGGGAAGACCACCCTGCTCCGGTTGATCGCGGGTGAACTCCGCCCGACCTCCGGTTCGTCGACGGTGCGGGGACGGGTCGCCTACCTCCCTCAGGACGTGACCCTCGATCCGACGGTGCCGGTCGATTCCGTCCTCGGCATCGGCGATATCCGAAAGTCCCTGCGCCGCATCGAATCAGGATCGTTCGACGATCGGGACTTCGAGGTCGTAGCCGATCGGTGGGACATCGAGGACCGCGCTCTTGCGCTCATGCATCGCGTCGGCCTCGACCGGATCCTGCACGGCGTCGGGGATTTCGACCGCACCGTCGGTCAGCTCTCCGGCGGGGAGACGGTGCTGCTCGCCTTCACCGCACGCCTGCTCGACGAGCCGGACGCGCTGTTGCTCGACGAGCCGACGAACAATCTCGACGCCGACGGACGTGCGCGCCTGCAGGATGCGCTCGACCGGTTCCCCGGCACGGTGCTCGTCGCCGGGCACGACCGGGAACTGCTCGACCGCATGGACTCGATCGCCGAACTGCGCAACGGGGCTCTGCGCCTGTTCGGCGGCGGATTCGGCGAGTACGAACGGATCGTCGCGGAGGAGCAGGAGGCGGCACGGGCCGCAGTGCGGGACGCCCGTAACGACGTGCGGCGCCAGGCACGCGAATTGGCGGCGGCGCACGTCACGCTCGCCCGGCGGCAACGCTACGGGCAGAAGATGTACGAGCAGAAGCGCGAACCCAAGATCGTCATGGGCGCGCGCAAACGGCAGGCGCAGGAATCCGCCGGGCGATTCCGCCGTGAGCACGAGGAGGATCTGACCACTGCACGGGAGAACCTCGATCGCGCGAAGGACGCCGTGCGCGACGATCCGGAGATCCGCATCGACCTGCCCGGAACCGCGGTTCCACCCGGCCGGCGTGTGGCGGACGCACCGCTCGAGATCGTCGGGCCGGAACGGATCGCGCTGCGCGGCCCCAACGGGTCGGGGAAGACGACCCTGCTGCACCGCATCGTCGAGGCGGAACCCCACGTTCCCTTCGCGTTGCTCCCGCAGCGGCTCGACATCTTCGACGACGATCGTTCGGTCGCGGAGAACGCCGAGGATCGTGCACCGCACCTGACTCCGCAGCAGGTGCGGGCACGTCTGGCGCGCTTCCTGTTCCGCGGCCGGCACGCCGAGGTCGCCGTGGGGGCACTGTCGGGTGGGGAACGACTGCGGGCCGCGCTCGCGATCGTGCTCGCGGCCGATCCCGCTCCGCAGTTGTTGCTGCTGGACGAGCCCACCAACAACCTCGACCTGGCCGGTCTCGCGCACCTGACCCAGGCCCTGCGTGCCTACAGCGGTGCGCTCGTGGTGGTCTCGCACGACGAACGATTCCTGGAGGAAGTGGAGGTGGATCGGTCGGTCGAGCTCGGGCGGTGAGCCGTTCGGCGATACTGCTGGGATGAGCCACGCGACGAATCCCGCCGACGGCACCCGGATCCGGTTCACCACGGCAGGTCCCGAGGGGGCACCGGTCGTGCTGCTGGTCCACGGCAGTGCCCTGTCGTCGGCGGTGTGGCGGGCCTTCGGCTACGTGAAGGCACTCAGCGGGGATTTCCGGCTGGTCATGCCCGACCTGCGTGGGCACGGCCGCAGCGACACCCCTCACGACGAGGACGCCTACGCGATGGACGCGATCGTCGGGGACCTGCTGGCCGTCCTGGATGCGGCCGGGGTCGACCGGGTGCACTACGTCGGCTATTCGTTCGGCGCCCGTGCGGGACTCGCGCTCGCCGTCGACGCTCCGGACAGACTGTCGAGTCTGACGCTGCTCGGCGGGAGCGCACGCCCCCAGGCGGGATCGATGGACGCGATGTTCTTCCCCGGCACCGTCGACGTGCTCGAGCGCGAGGGCATGGACGGTTTCGTCCGTGCCTGGGAGGAGCGGCGTCGCACGCCGGTCGATCCCGCGACGCGCTCGGCCTTCCTGAAGAACGACGCGCAGGCTCTCGCCGCCTATTTCCGCCGGTCGGATCGGGAACCGGGGATCGACGACGAGATGCTCGCCGACATCGACGTGCCCGTGCTCGCCGTCGTCGGGTCGGACGATCGCCTGCGCGTGGAGGACACCCGCGCGTTGTCGCGCACCGTCCCCGGTGCGCGACTCGCGATCCTGCGCGGGGTGGACCATGCCGAGACGGTCTCGGCCGCGCTGCCTGCGGTCGAGACCTTTCTCTCGGCACGCGCCGGTCGGAAACCGACCGACACGCTCTGATGCTCAGGCCGGGCGCTCAGGCCGGGACGACGACCTGTTCCCGCGGTGTCATCGCCGGCACCGGCCGGGACTGCTGCGCCCTCCGGTGCGGTGCGACCGCGGCCTTCTCCTGCGCAACACGGGCCACCGCCTGCTGCCGGCCGGCTCCGGATGCCTCCGCGAGCAGCGCCGACACCGACCGCTTCATGACCTCGACGGCTTCGGGCACCGGCAAACGCAGTACGTCCCGCAGCGACACCCAGGTGGGCCAGGTCGTCGACACACCCAGCAGGTTCTCGATGTGGGTGCGGACGGTGCCGTCGACGCCCTCGAACTGGTCGGAGAACAACGCCCTGATCTCGTATCGCGCCCGGTCGAGATAACGCACGCGGTTGCGCTGCAACTCGCGCGAGAACGGCACGCGGATCTCGGACGACCGTGCGAACGGCGCGATGTATTCGAGCATCTCCGCCCGCTGCCTGCAGTAGGCGTCGATCCGCTCCTCGAGCGGCAGCGACGGATCGATCGGCTCGTAGGCGTCGACCTGGCGCCGCATCAGCTCGGCGCCGGTGACGGCGAACAATGTCTCGAGGTCGCCGAAGTGTCCCCACAACGATCGCAGGGACACCCCGGCCCGCGAGGCGATCTGCGCCCCTGTGGGTTTGAGCTCTCCCGCCCTGATGAGCGCGATATGAGCCTCTATGACGGCCTGCCGGGTGCGCTCTGCGCGAGCGCTCCTGCCGTCCGTCGTGACCGACGGCTTTTCGCCGTCCCTTCGTTCCGCGTACATCGCTCCCCCGATTTCCGCTCGGACTCCCCTCCGGACCGGTCGCTCCCCTCGTCGGCGACCGGCATAACTTTTCTCATGGCGAACAATAGTCGACACAGTGGGGGAATTGTCATCCCCCCTCCGAAAATTGTCCTTTTTGCTAATTTCGAGCGGTCGTATTCAGGGCTTACTGTGCGAGCAATCCCTTCGCGATATGTGTTACTTGAATTTCGTTACTACCGGCGTAGATCATCAACGATTTCGCATCACGCGCGAGTTGTTCGACGCGAAATTCGGCCATGTATCCGTTTCCTCCGAACAGCTGCACGGCCTCCATCGCCACCTCGGTCGCAGCCCGCGACGAGTACAGCTTCATCGCCGACGCCTCCGACAGGCTCACCGGCTTCCCCGCCTGCGTGCGTTCGATCGCGCTGAAGACCATGTTGCGGACGTTCACCCGCGCGATCTCCATCTCGGCGAGCTTGAGCTGGATCAACTGGAACTGTGCGATCTCCTTGCCCCACAACTTCCGCGACTTCGCGTACTCGGTGCACAGCTTCAGACACTGCTCGATGATGCCCAGGGCCAGATAGGCGATGCCGATACGTTCGGTGGCGAAGGATTCGCGCGCGCTGTCCTTGCCGTCGCTGCGACCGCCGTCCTCGGTCTCACCCAGCAGCCGGTCGCGGGTCAGGCGCACGTTGTCGAAGAACAGCTCGCCCGTCGGCGAGGAGTTCATGCCCATCTTCTTGAAGGGCGGGCTCTGGGTGAGCCCTTCCATGCCCTTGTCCAGCACGAATGCGAGCACCTTGCGGTCGCGGCGATCCACCGAGGAGTCGCCCTCGTCGAGCTTCGCGTACACGATGATCACGTCGGCGTACGGACCGTTGGTGATGAAGGTCTTCTGGCCGTTGAGGACGTAGTCCTCCCCGTCGCGGCGCACCGTCGTCTTCATCCCGCCGAAGGCGTCCGAACCCGAATCGGGTTCGGTGATCGCCCACGCTCCGACCTTCTCGAAGGTCACCAACTCGGGCAGCCATCGCTTCTTCTGCGCGAGGGTGCCGCGGCTGCGGATCGTGCCCGCGGTCAGGCCCAGGCTGACGCCCAGCGAGGCGATGAGCCCGAGGCTCACCCCGGCGATCTCGATGTTGAGCAACGCCGCCATCCCCGGCGACCCGCCGGTACCACCGGACGACCCCGAAGGCTTCTCTCCGCGTTCCTCTTTCGCGAGGGCGCGTTCGAGCGACTCACGGGCCATCTCGTCGATGCCGAAAGTCGCGTACAACTTCCGGATGATGTCGTACGGCGGCAGTTCTCCCGATTCGAGACTGTCGACGTGCGGGCGGATTTCCTTCTCGATGAAACCGCGAAGCGCATCGCGGAACATGAGGTCTGTGCCGGACCACTCGTACATGACGCAAATATAGAACGGGTTTCACTTTTTGCCCAGGCTCCCGTCCCGCCGAGCTCTCGAAAACGCTCCGCCTCCCCCGATGCCGGTACTAGCCTTCGCCGCAGAGCACTCCGTCGGCGAGAGGGACATCGGAGATGGTCGATTCGAGTGGGTTTGCCGGCACGGACGTCCTCGCCCTGCACATGGGCGACGGCCTGATCGCCGACCGCGCGTCCGCGTGGTTCTTCGTCATCGCCGTGATCGGGGTCAGCATCGCCGCCTGGTACGCACGCAGCGACCTGAGCAAGAGGTCGGTGCCCACTGCGGCGGTGGTCTGCGCCCTGTTGTTCGCCCTGCAGGTGGTCGACGTTCCGGTGCTGCCGGACGTGAGCGGCCACGTCGTGGGCGGCGCGCTCGCGGCGATCCTGCTCGGCCCGTTCGTGGGTGCGGTCGCATTGACGATCGTCCTCGTGGTGCAGGCCTTCGTCTTCGCCGACGGCGGCCTGTCGGCACTGGGCGCCAACGTCACGAACATGGTGCTCGTCGCCATCGCCGCCGGTTTCCTCGCCGCGACGGTGCTGCGCGCACTGTGCGAACACCACGGGGTGCGGCGGTTCGTCATGCTCGGCCTGGTCTCGTTCGTCGCAGGGTTCGTCTCGGTCCTTGCGGCGGTGACGGGTTTCGTCGTCGAGTACGCCCTCGGCGGCACCTTTGCGGTTCCGGTGTCGAACATCGGATTCCTCTACGCCACGCACATTCCCGTCGGGCTGGTCGAGGGTGTGGTGACGGCCGCCGTCGTGCTCGCCGTTGCGCGGATCTCCCCGGAATCCGTCCATCTCACCCGGCTTCCGGTCAATCCTCTCGACGCGACCGCCTCGCCGCCCCCGCCTCCGCGTCCGCGCGCTCGCGGGACGCTGTTCATCGGCCTGGCGTTCACCTCGCTCGTCGTCGCAGGGATCCTCGCGCCGCTCGCCGTCGACACCCCCGGCGCTCTCGAGGTGGCCACCTCACGCGGCTGCGAGATCGACTCGCTCACCGAGGATCTCACAGGCGACTGCATGGCACGGGACGTCGAGGAACATCGGCTCGCCGACAGCGCACTGGCCGACTACACCATCGACGACCGTCCCGGTTCGACGGGCATTGCCGCCGTGCTGGGAACGCTCGGCACCTTCGTGTTGGCGAGCGTGTGTTTCCGCGCTCTCGTGCCGCGGCCGGCAATCTCCGCGACCACGGAGCGCCGCACACAGCAGCGGAGCAACTCGGCAGGCTGAGTCCACGGGTCGACGCGGACCCCGGGTCAGCGGGGGAGATGCGTCTCGATGATCGCTGCAGCCATGTCGCGGCCGAGCCGGATCGGTTCGACGGAGTGCTCGAACTTGCTGCCGGACAAGGCACCGTCGTAGATCAGTTGCACGCGCCCGGCCACCACCTCGGATTCGGTCGCCCCGGCGAGATTCAGCAGGTCGACGAGCGTCGAATTCAGCCATTCCCGGTGCGCGAGCACCGGTTCGAGAGGCTCCTGGGGGAATTCCGTCGCGGCGTTGGCGTACTGGCATCCCCGGAAGTTCTTCTTCGGCGCCGACTGCATCGCGAGATCGAAGAAGGTGAGGATCTTCGCGATCGGATCGTCGAGCGGTTCGGCGGCGGCGTGCCACCGCTGCCGGTCGCGCTGGTCGAGATCCTCCAGATAGGCGAGCACCAGTGCATCCTTCGACCCGTACGACGAGTAGAGGCTCGCGCGGGCGACGCCGGCCTCGGCGAGGATGCGGTCGATGCCCACCGCACGGATACCGTGCTCGGCGAAGAGCGTGCTCGCGGTGTCGAGCAGACGTGTGGAGGGTGAGGGCTTGGACGGCGATCGCTCGGCTCTCCCCTTCGGACCGGCCGTGCCCTTCGGAGTGCCGATCGATTCACTCTCGACGAACGTACGCACGTACCCAGAGTAACGGACAGGGCGCGATAGACAGACCGTTCTATTCACAGTACGGTGAAGCACGTGGCACACAGCCTTCTGACTCGCCGCCTGCACGTGGATTTCGTGCGGGTGTCGACTGCTGCGTGTTGTCGCTCCTCTCTCTGACCGGCCTCGTCTGCGTGCGCCGCATGCCGTAGTCGCCCCGTCCGAAGACGAAACGGCGCCCCGCCGTGCCCGGACCGGTCACAGTTCCAACCCGCTTTCCCGGAAGGTGACCCCATGTCGCTGTATCTCTACGAACTCGTCCCCACCGAGGGCCAGGCCGAAGCTGCCATCAAGGCCTTCGACGATGCTGTCGTCGCCGCCGGCGGCGAACTGATCGAATCGCAGGTCACCACTGGCGGCACGCGTGTCTTCGCGATCGCCGAGTTCGACGCCTGCCGCCCCGCCCAGCTCGAGTCGGCCTCCCTCGATGTCGCCGAGATCGTCGGCCCGAACGAGGTCCGTCTGGTCGGCGCCGAGCTCGACCAGATCAAGGCCACCCGCCCCGAGGCCGGTTACCTCGTCGAGTGGGACATCCCCGACACCATCGACATGGAGACCTACCTCGCGCGCAAGAAGGCGAATTCACCGAAGTACGCCGACGTCCCCGAGGTGAGCTTCCTGCGCACCTACGTCCGCGAGGACATGGACAAGTGCCTGTGCTTCTACAACGCCCCCGACGAGGCCGCCGTCGTGCGCGCCCGCGAGGTCGTCAGCACGCCCATCGACCGTCTCCACTCCCTCGAAGGATAAGCATCCGATGACCGCGGCCATTGACCGGACGAGCGAGGAACCGCGCGCGGCGATCGCAGAGTTCGTACGCGATCGCGCAGCTGCTCTCGATCGCGGAGAAACCGACATCCGCACCGACATCGCCCGTACAGGCGAGCTCGGCCTTCTCCGCAAGGGGCTGAGCGGGGAGTGTCTCTCCGAGATGGTCGCGGTCATCGACGAGGTCGCCGCCGAATCGCTCACCGTCGGCTTCTCGCTGTGGGCGCAGCGCATGGCGCTCGAATACATCGATCGCGCACCGCAGTTCCTGCGCGATCGTTACCGGGACGACCTCGCGTCCGGCCGCACGATCGGCGTCACCGCCATGGCCGCGGCGCTCAAGCATCTTGCCGGTCTCGGCGAGCTCCCCCTCGTCGCCGAACGAACCGACGACGGCATCACCGTCACCGGCCCGATCCACTGGGCGTCCAACGTCTTTCCCGACTCGGTGATCGTCTTCCCGGCCCGCACCGCCGACGGTGATCGCCTCGTCGCCGTCGTCCGCGCCGACGCCGAGGGCATCACCATCGCGGATTCACCCGAACTGCTCGCGCTCGGCGCCACGTCGTCGACCTCGCTGAAGCTCGACGGTGTGCGGATTCCGCAGTCGCACATCCTCACCGAGGATCTCGCAAACTTCTGCGGTTCGATCCGGCCCACCTTCATGATGCTGCAGACCTCGTTCTGCGTCGGCATGGCACGCGCATCGCTCACTGAGGCCGTCGGCCGTCTGCACGGACTGGGCGAGCAGTTCACCGGTGAGTACGAAGAGCTTTCGGCGCAGTACGAGTCACTGCGCGAACGACTGTACCGCTTCGCCACCGATCCCACCTCGATCGCTCCTGCGGAGTTCATCCGCCTGCGTCTCGACGGTTCGGTCGTCGCCGTCGCCGCGACCCGCCTCGAAGCGACACTGCGCGGCGGTGCCGGATACGCGACGGCCAGCGCCACCAACCGCCGATTCCGTGAGGCGGCCTTCCTGCCCATTCAATCGCCGTCGGAAGGACAGCTGCGGTGGGAACTGTCGCAGTACGAATAGCGAACGGATACAAGAGTTTCGCCGGTCGCCGTAGCCCGGTTCTCCAGGGGGTGAATCTGGATATCGCGACCGGCGAGTTCCTCGTGGTGCTCGGCAGCAGCGGTAGCGGCAAGTCGACGCTGCTGCGGATCGTCGCGGGTCTCGATCACCTCGATCGCGGTTCCGTCGACTGGCCCGACACCGAGGGCGACAACCGTCCGCACACCGGGATGGTCTTCCAGCAGCCCTTCCTGATGCCGTGGCTCACCGTGCGCGAGAACATCGCCTTCGGTGGACGGTTCGCCGCGCACCGCGAGCGGTTCGACACCGCCTACGCCGATTCGCTCCTCGAGCGTTTCGGCCTCTCCGCGCTCGCCGGCTACTACCCCGACCAGCTGTCCGGTGGTCAGGCCCAGCGCATCGCCGTCATCCGCGCCGTCGCGGTGCGTCCGCGACTGCTGCTGCTCGACGAACCGTTCAGCGCCCTCGACCCGGCCACCCGCTCCGATTTGCGGTCGTGGCTCGGCGAACTCGCGCGCGATCTCGGTTTCACGACGGTCCTCGTCACCCACGACATCGACGAGGCGCTCGAACTCGCCGACCGCATCGCACTGTTCGGGAGTTCGGGTGTGGTGCAGCAGGAATGGGCGCTCGGCGGCATGTCTGCGCTCGACCGCGACGCGCTGCGTCCGGCCATCCTGGCGCACTACCGCGATTCGTCGCTGTCCGCGACATGACCGATCCGGTCCTGTTCAGCCGTCGCACCCTCATGCGCGGTGCGCTCGGCCTCGCGGCAGCCGGGGGTATCGCCGGCACGATCGACCTCGCGCGCACCGCGACCACCGACCGCGCCAATCGCACTGGGCAACTGCGCATCGGCTACCTGCCGATCACCGACGCCGCGCCGCTGCTCGTCGCGCACGGGTCGAGCCTGTATCCCTCCGGCGTCGTCGATTCCGCGAAGCCGGTGCTCTTCCGCAGTTGGGCGTCGCTCGCCGAGGCCTTCATCAGCCGGCGCGTCGACGTCGTGCACCTGCTCATGCCCATGGCGGTCCAGTTGCGGTACAGCCTGGGTAGTTCCGTGCGGATCCTCGGCTGGAACCACACCAACGGCTCGGCGCTGACGGTCGCCCCGCACATCACCGACCTGAGCGATCTCGCAGGTCAGACGGTGGCGATCCCGTTCTGGTGGTCGATCCACAACATCGCTCTGCAACAGCTGTTGCGGGCGCACGGACTGACACCGGTCGTGCGGGAGGCGCCGTCGAAGTCCGCCCGTACCGTGGGCCTCGTCGTGATGGGTCCGTCCGACATGATCCCGGCCCTGGCGAACGGCTCGATCGCCGCGTTCACCGTCGCCGATCCATTCAACGCCGCCGCGGAGGTCCGCGGGGTGGGGCGGATCCACCGTTTCCTCGGTGATGTGTGGCGCGACCACGCGTGCTGCGCCCTGCTCGTGCACGAGGACCTGATCGAACGCGACCCCGTCGCCGTACAGTCCCTCACCGACTCGGTGGTCTCCGCCCAGTTGCAGATCGGCGCCGACCGTCAGGCCGCGGCCGCGATGTTGTCCGCCGGATACCTTCCGCAGCCGTTGCCCGCGATCACGAAGGCCCTCACCTATCCCGACCGCGAGGCCGGCACGGTGCACCCGCAGTGGCAGCCGCAACGCATCGGGTACCAGCCGTTCCCCTTCCCGACCTTCACCGCGGCACTGATCGAGGCGATGCACGACACCGTCGTCGACGGCGACACGCGGTTCCTCTCTCGTCTCGACCCTGCGACGGTGCACGACGACCTCGTCGACGACCGCTTCGTCCGCACATCCCTCACCCGCGTCGATGGCACCGATGCCTTCGGCCTTCCCTCCGATCTCACCCGCACAGAGGAGGTCGATCCTTCGTGAGCGCCCCGACCGGCACGGCGCCGGAGACGGCCCGCACCGTCCGGCAGCTGCCCCTCGTCCCCCAGGCCGTCGCCATCGTCATCGCGATCGCCTTGTGGTGGCTGGTGACGACGGTGCTCGTCGCGCCGGATTCGCTCGTGCGGGACTTCGCCCCGCAGTACGTCTTCCCGGCGATCGTCGACCTGTTCGCACGCGGCGTCCTGCTGCCCGACACGCTCGCGAGCCTGTGGCGGTTGCTGGTGGGTCTGCTGATCGCCGCGACGCTCGGCATCCCGCTCGGGTTGCTGATCGGACTCAACCCGTTGGTCGAGCGCGCGACGATGCCCATCATGCAGTTCCTGCGGATGATCTCGCCGCTGTCGTGGGCGCCGATCGCCGTGGCGTTGTTCGGCATCGGCCACCAGCCCGTCTTCTTCCTCATCGCCGCCGCCGCGATCTGGCCGATCGTCATCAACACGGCGGCCGGTGTGCACGGCATCGACCAGGGCTATCTGATGGTGGCCCGCTCGTTCGGTGCGACGCGACTCGAACTGCTCACCACCGTCGTCCTGCCGGCCATCCGCGCGCAGGTGCAGACCGGTCTGCGGGTCGGTCTCGGTATCGCGTGGGTCGTGCTCGTCCCCGCCGAGATGCTCGGCGTGCGGTCCGGTCTCGGCTACCAGATCCTCAACGCCCGCGACCAGCTCGCCTACGACCAGGTCATGGCCGTGATCGTCGTGATCGGTTTCCTCGGGTTCTGGCTCGACTGGGCGGCGCGGCACCTGCTGCGCGAACGGCGGAGGCCGGTGAGCGTCGAGGAAGCCGACCGCCCGCTCTGACCTGCGATCAGGACTCGAGCGACGTCAGTACGAAGACGGGGAGCACCCGGTCGGTGCGCTTCGCGTACAGCGCGTAGTTCGGCCACGTCTGCAGCAGCACCTGCCACAGCCGCGCGCGTTCGTCGCCCTCCGCGATCCGCACCGACACCGCGTGCTCGTGCCCGTCGTACAGCACCTGCGCCTGGTCGGCCGCGCGCAGGTTGATCGCCCAGGACGGGGCTTTCGGGTGTCCCCAGTTCGACCCCACCACGAGCCATCCCCCGTCGTGCGGCACACACAGCAGCGGTGTGGACCGCGGCACCCCGCTCTTGCGGCCCTTCACGGTGAGCACGAGCGAGGGCAGTCCCGCGATCGCGAGCAGGGTGACCTTGCCGCGCGTGGCCCGTTGGATGGTCTTGTCCACCGCGATGATCGGCTGTGAATACCGCGGCAACCACGGCAACGCTCCGATACGGACGGCGACCGGTCGGAGCGGATTCATGCGGTCATCTCCCCCAGGCTGCCAGCAGCGTCCGGGCTGCGGCGACGACGGCCAGCGGCTGATCGATCATCGGATGGTGGCCCGAGGCCGGAAGATCGATCAACAACGCGTCAGGACCCAGATTGTCGACCATCCGCCCGTAGAGCGCGTCGTCGATGATGCCGCGTTCGCAGCGGAAGTAGGCGACGGCGCATCCCGGACTCATCGCCTCGAGGCTACGGCGCCCCTCACGTCCCATGCGGAGATTGTCGAATTTCCACGACCAGCCGCCGTCGACCTGCTTCAGCGATCCGCGGGCGATGTGCTCGAGCACGTAGGGTTCGGCGTCGTCCTGCGGCGGCACGAGGCGGAATCGGGCGACGGCGTCCTCCGCCGCGGCGTACACCTTCGGCGGTCCGGCGTTCGCGACGGCCTTCGCGCGCATCTCGAGTTCCTCGGGCGTCATGTCGCGGATCGGCGAATCGATGATCACCACACCGGCGAGTTCGTCGCCGTGGAGATGTGAGGCGGCGAACGAGACGATCCCGCCCATGCTGTGACCGATGAGGACCGGTGGACCGCTGATACCGCCGGCGCGGGCCGCAGCGACGACCTCCGCGGACCACGCTTCCAGGGTGTAGTGCTCGCGGTGGTCGCTGTCGCCGTGACCGCTCAGATCGAGCGCGACGACACGACGTCCGGCGGCAAGCTGCGGGCCGATGTGGTCCCACCACCCCGAATGCGCCATGCCGCCGTGGACCAGCACGATGCCCGGCAGACCGGATTCGCCCCACGCCCGGTAGGCGATGGTCGCACCGGCTGCCTCGACCTTCCCGGTCTCGACGGGTGTGGCCAGGGCGTCGACGAACCACTGAGGAGCAGATCCACTATTGCTCATTATTCGAACCTATGTCAGATGTGACGAGCGCCGACATCCGGGCCATCAGTTCGATCCGTCGCACCTCGAGTTCCGGCTGCGGATGCACCGTCGACGCCAGCGCTTCGCCGTCGAACATGTGCACGAGCGACAGCAGGAGGGTGTCGAAGACGTCGGCCGGGAACCGTGCCGCGACAGGCAGCGACCTGCCGAGATCGACGATCTGGGCGTGGTAGCGCTCGGCCATCGGCGTTAGATGCTCCCGCAACGCCGGGTCGGTGCGCGCCGCGCCGAGCAGTTCGTACCAGGCTGCGTTCATCGGGGCCCGGCAGGCGGTGCGCAGCAGTTCGAGGCACACCCGCAGCGACTCGGAGATGTCCGCGTGCTCGTCGCCGAGCGCCGCGAGACCCGCTTCGAAGTTCGCGAACTGGTGTTCCCGGACGGCGTCGGCCGCCGCGATCATCAGGTCGAGTCGCGTGGGGAAGTGCCGGAACACCCCACCCGACGACACCCCCGAGCGCCGGCACACCTCACCGATCGTGGTCGCGGTATAGCCGAGCCCGGCGAGGGCAGTGATGGTCGCGTCGAGGATGCGGCCGATCGTCTCCTCCCTGCGCTCCTGCTGGGTACGGCGTACTACGGATGCACTCACGCGACGGGCTCACCCGCCGGGATGCGCATCGGCGCGGGTCCGCGCTCCTCCACCCCGGCGCGCAGGAACCGGCCGGTGCCGACGGTATGTCCGTAACCGGGCACGAACTCGCCGTCGCGGAAGACCACCCGGCCGGCGACCGCCGTCGCCGTCACCGCGCGGTCGTTGCGGTTGACCATGCGGCGGATGCCACCGAACTCCTCGAGCGGCGACTCGTGATAGGCATCGACGTCGGCGTTCAGTCCGGCAGGTCTACGGTTCGGCCATGGACCTCGACACCACCCCGGCACTGCTCGTCGACCGCGACATCCTCGACCGCAACATCGCGCGGATGGCGCAGTCCGCCGCCTCACGAGGCCTGTCGCTGCGACCCCACGCGAAGACGCACAAGTGCTCCGAGATCGGACGACGCCAGCTCGGTGCGGGAGCCCGCGGCCTGACGGTCGCGACCGTCTCCGAAGCCGAAGTCTTCGCCGACGAGGGTTTCGACGACCTGTTCGTCGCGTACCCGCTGTGGGTCGACGCTGCCCGCGGTGCACGGCTGCGCGCGTTGACCGACCGGGTGCGCCTGACGGTCGGGATCGATTCCGCGACCGGAGCCCGGCAATTCGTCGAGCACGCCGGCACCGCGATCGGGGTGCTCGTCGAGATCGACAGCGGGCACCACCGCACCGGCGTGTTGCCCGAACAGGCCGGAACCGTGGCGTCGGCGGCCCGCGAGGCGGGCCTCGACGTGCGCGGCGTCTTCACCTTCCCCGGCCACTCGTACGCACCCGACGCGCCCGACAGCGCAGCACGGGAGGAAGCCGACGCACTGGCGGCAGCAGCGGCGTCGCTACGAGCAGCGGGGATCGAGCCGACCGTGATCAGTGGGGGTTCCTCCCCCACGGCACATCTCGACGTGCCCACGGTTGCAACCGAGTTGCGTCCCGGCGTGTACGTCTTCGGTGATGCGCAGCAACTCGAACTCGGCGCGGTGAGCGAATCCGACATCGCGCTGACCGCCCTGGCGACCGTCGTTTCCGCTCGCGACGAGGTGATCGTGCTCGATGCCGGTTCCAAGGCGCTCGGCGCCGATCGAGCCGCGTGGGCCACGGGGTACGGACGCATCCTCGGGGAACCGGACGCGCGCATCACCGCACTGTCGGAGCATCACGCGACGGTGCAGTGGCCGGAGGCATCGACCCGCCCACAACTCGGCGACAGGGTGCGGGTGATCCCCAACCACGTGTGCAATGCCGTGAACCTCGCGGACGAGTTGATCACGGTCTCCGGCGACGCGGTAGTCGAGCGATGGAAGGTCGCGGCAAGAGGGTGCAACACGTGATCCCGAGACGGTCCCCCACACGATCACCTCGAATTCGGCGTGTAGGTCACGAACACGACACCGATCCTCCCCGCACGTCGCTACGCTGCGTTGATGCCGCTGAACCCCGACCTTGCCGGACGCATCTTTCCGCCGACGTCCTATCTCGTCGGCCGGGAGAAGATCCGGGAATTCGCCCGCGCCGTCCGATCGACGCATCCGATCCATCTCGACCCGGAGGCAGCCCGGGCCGCCGGCTTCCCTGATGTCGTGGCTCCTACGACCTTCACCACCGTCGTCCAGAGTCCGTCGGTGACACAGCTTCTGGAGACGCCGGGTACCGGTCTCGAGCTGCACCGGGTGGTGCACGGGTCGGAGAAGGTCGAGCACCGGCGCCCGATCGTGGCCGGCGACGATTTGACCGCGACGCTCACCATCACGGAGGTCACCGAACGCGCCGGCAACCACATCCTGTCCACGATCTGCGAGATCCGGGACGACACGGACGATCTGGTCGCGGTAGTCACTTCGACACTGCTTCACCGAGGAGACGACGCATGACACTCGGCACCGCACTACGATTCGACGAACTCGAGGTCGGTGCGGTCATCGCGAAGACCGAACTGACGGTGACCCGCAGCGATCTGGTCCGCTACGCCGGTGCCTCGGGCGACTTCAACCCGATCCACTACGACGACGTCGTCGCGGCCGGCGAAGGGCTCCCTGGCGTGCTCTGCCAGGGAATGCTCACCGCAGCCCTCGCCCTGCAGACCCTCACGGAACGGCTCGGCGATCCCACCGTGGTCGTCTCCTACGAGACACGGTTCACGCGACCCGTTGTGGTCGACCCGATGTACGGTGCCGTCCTGTCGGTGTCTGCGAGGGTCGCCCGCCGCGACGAGGCGGAGCGCACCGCACGGATCGATATCACCGTATCCGTCGACGACCGGCGGGTGCTCGGCAAGACCCAGGTCCGGCTCGCGTTCTCGTCCTGACTCCGAGCGCCGGGAATTCGCCGACGGAACGGACCTCGGTAAGAGAGGATCGACCCATGTCGCGGACACTTCTCGCCGGCTTGGCCGCCGCAGCAACAGCCGTGTACCTCGGGGCATGTGCGTCCCCGTCGAGTCCGTCCGTCGACGAGGGCACCGCCCGGGTGAGCCGTACCATCGTCGAGCACTCGGCGTCCGAGACGGCCACTCCGCGCGTCACCGGCATCGTCGCGTCCGGTCTCGACACTCCGTGGGGAGTTGCTTTTCTTCCCGGTGGTTCTGCACTGGTGACCGAGCGCAACACCGGCCGGATCGTCGAGATCACCGACGGCGAGGTCCGCGAGGTCGGTCGCGTCGGAGAGACCCTCGCGCAGGGCGAATCGGGACTGCTGGGAATCGCGGTGTCGCCGACCTTCGACACCGACCGCTTCGTGTACCTGTACGTGACAACCGGCAGCGACAACCGGGTACTCCGAGCCGTTTTCGACGGCACCACGCTCGCCGAACCGGAGGTGATCCTCGACGGTATCCCGGCCGGACGGATCCACGACGGCGGGCGGATGATCTTCGGTCCCGACGGGATGCTGTACGTCGCGACCGGCGAGGCGGGCGAGCGCGAACTCGCCCAGGATCCGGAATCACTCGGCGGCAAGATTCTTCGCATCACCGGCGACGGCGAACCCGCGCCCGACAACCCGGATCCGGCGTCGCCGGTGTACTCGCTCGGTCACCGCAACGTGCAGGGACTCGCATTCGACGGCCGGGGACGGTTGTGGGCGTCGGAGTTCGGGCAGAACGACGTCGACGAGCTGAATCTCGTGACGGCCGGTGCGAACTACGGGTGGCCCGTGACCGAAGGGGCCGGGGGCTCCGGCGAATTCGTCGATCCGGTCCTCACCTGGCCGGTCTCGCAGGCGTCGCCGTCGGGCCTGGCATGGTTCGACGGCAGCCTGTGGATGGCAGGCCTGCGCGGAGAACGCCTCTGGCGCATCGATATCCCGGATACTGATGTGCAGGACACCGCAGTCACCGCGACCGACTTCTTCGTCGGCGAGTACGGACGATTGCGGACCGTCGTCGCCGCGCCGGACGGCTCACTGTGGCTGACGACGTCCAATCGGGACGGTCGCGGCAGCCCGGCCGACGACGACGACCGCATCCTCCGGATCGAGATCTCCTGACGATCAGGGGACGAGAACGACCACCGTCTCGGCGACCAGCGCCGGGCGCTCTCCACCCTCGATCTCGATGGTGTATCCGACGACGAGGTTCGCACCCTTGGCGGTGCGCTCGAGCGATGTGAACTCGGCGCCGGCACGGATCCGCGAGCCGACGGGGACCGGCGCGGGATAGCGAACCTTGTTGCTGCCGTAGTTGACCTTCATCTTCAGGCCCTCGAGGGAGAAGATCTGGGTGCCGAGCACCGGCAGCAGCGACAAGGTCAGGTAACCGTGGGCGATGGTCTTGCCGTACGGGCCGTCCTTCGCACGCTCGGGGTCGACGTGGATCCACTGGTGATCACCGGTGGCCTCGGCGAACAGGTCGATGCGCTTCTGGTCGATCTCGAGCCAATCGCTGTAGCCGAGGTGCTCGCCGACGGCCTTCTCGACCTCGTCGATTCCGTTGAGAACCCGCATTGTTGCTCCTGTCGATGTGCGGCGACGGTCAGAGACCGGCTCGCCTGAGGGTGACGCGATAGGTGTAGTGCTCGGGCAGAAAGTAACTCACCGACAACTCGGTAGGCACGCCATCGTCGTTCGAGTACAACCGGTCGACGCGCAGCAAGGGATGTCCTACTTCACAATTCAGTTCGGTCGCCACCTGTTCGGTGGCGAGCGCGACCGTGATGGACTGTGCGGCTTCGACGATGGGACTGTCGAGATGGGGTTCGAGCAGGCCGATCATCGTGTTCCGACTCGACGCGCCCGCTTGCAGCTCGGGCGAATCGAGCACGTGTGCCGCGACGTGCTCGGGCAGATGAACGGTGGTGAGGACGAACGGGATTCCGTCGTGCAGACGCTTGAAGACCGCGGTGTACAGCACGTCGGTGTCGAGGCGGAGCCGGCTCGCCGCATCGATGTCGACCCCGCGCCGCAACGGCGAGACGATCTGCATGACCGTGTCGGCCGACAGAGCGAGCAGATCCTCGATCGAGCCGAGCTGGCGCCGATAACGCCGGCCCGACTCGTTCGCGAAGGTGCCGCGGCCGGGAACACGGTAGACGATGCCGTCGGCCACGAGATCCTGGAAGGCGCGACGCACCGTCTGCCGGCTCACGCCGTGTTCCTCGGCGAGTTCGGCCTCGGTGGGCAGCCGCGTGCCGTCGCTGTACCGTCCCGCCTCGACGGCCTCCCGGAGCTGGCGCGCGAGTTGCGCGTAGGCCGGTTCCGTTTCCCGCACCTTGTAGTCCATGACGGACCGATCCTAGCGGCCGGTCGTCACAGTCCGCCGCGTGCTACGAGCTGGCTCGCGATGACGTTGCGCTGGATCTCGTTGGTGCCCTCGCCGACGATCATCAGCGGCGCGTCGCGGAAGTAGCGCTCGACGTCGTACTCGGTGGAGTAGCCGTAGCCGCCGTGGATGCGCACCGCGTTCAGGGCGATCTCCATCGCGATCTCCGAGCAGTACAGCTTGGCCATACCGGCTTCCATGTCGCAGCGCTCGCCGCTGTCGTACTTCTCCGCCGCGTAGCGCGCCAGCTGCCGGGCCGCGGTGAGCTTGGTGGCCATCTCCGCCAGGTAGTTGCCGATGGACTGGTGCTTCCAGATCGGCTGACCGAAGCTCTCGCGCTGCTGCGCGTAGGCGAGGGAATCCTCGAGTGCAGCGGTCGCGACACCGAGGGCGCGGGAGGCGACCTGCAGGCGGCCGGTCTCGAGGCCCTTCATCATGTGGGCGAAGCCCTTGCCGGGCTCGCCGCCGAGGATCGCGTCGACGGAGATGCGGTAGTTGTCGAAGCTCAGCTCGCACGACTCGACGCCCTTGTAACCCAGCTTGGGCAGGTCGCGTGAGACGGTCAGGCCCGGGCCGTGCTCGACGAGCACGACGGAGATGCCCTTGTGGCGCGGCTGCGCGGTGGGGTCGGTCTTGCACAGCAGCGCGATCAGCCCCGAGCGACGCGCGTTGGTGATCCACGTCTTGGCACCGTTGATGACCAGCTCGTCGCCGTCACGCTTGGCGGTCGTGGTCATCGCTTGCAGGTCGGAGCCGCCGCCGGGCTCGGTCAGCGCCATCGTCGCCCGGATCCCACCGGTGGCGAGCTTGGGCAGATACTTGCTCTTCTGCTCCTCGGTGCCGAACAGGGTCAGCAGCTTGGCGACGACGGTGTGCCCGCCCATCGCACCCGACAGCGACATCCATCCGCGGGCGAGTTCCTCGGTGACCTGGACGTAGCAAGGCATCGACACCGGCGAGCCGCCGTACTCCTCGGGCACGGCGAGCCCGTAGATGCCGATCTGCTTCATCTGCTCGATCCACTTCTCGGGGTACTCGCCTGCGTGCTCGACCTCCTGCACCGACGGCTTGACCTCCCGATCGATGAAGTCGCGGACGGTCTCGACCAGAAAAGTCTCTTCGTCGTTCAGGTAGGTCACGGGGCATCCTTCGTTGGGGACGGGCCACACGGACCCGGGAACTTTGTACGGCCATTTTGTGGACCGGGCTCGGACGTTGTCAACGCAAAGACCGTCATTCGACGTCGTGATTGCAGAGTTTTCGACGATACGAACGACTGCACCTTCCTATGAGCACACCTCTCCGTGGGGTGGCATACCGCCAACAATGGCCGTACATTTAGCGCCGTCATTGCCGACCGAACTCCCCGAGGTCCCCGTGTCTTCCGAGCAACACCTCCGCCGGCGCGCCGTTCTCGTCGCCCCCGGATCCGACGAACGCAAAGCCGGTAAGGCCCTCGCCTCCGCCGCCGACGAGGTCGTCCTCGACCTCGAGGACGCCGTCACCGCCGCCCAGAAGGACGCCGCCCGCGAACTCGTGGCTCCCCTGATCCGCGAACACGGCGCCGCACGCACCGTCTCCGTGCGCATCAACGGACGCGGCACCCCCTGGTTCGAGGACGACCTGCGCACGTGCGCCGCACTCGGCGACGCCCTCGCCTCGATCGTGATCCCCAAGGTCGAGAGCGCCGACGACCTCGTCGAGGCCGACCGCATCCTCGGCGATTCGACCGTCCCGGTGCAGGCCCTCATCGAGACCCCTGCCGGCGTGCAGCGCATCGACGAGATCGTCGCCGGGCCCCGGGTTGCCGGCGTGATCATCGGCTACGCCGACCTCGGCGCCTCCCTGGGCCGCGCCCGCACCGGCGCGCCCGAGCACTGGCTCTACGTGCAGGACCGCGTGCTGCACGCCGCCCGCGCTGCGGGTGTCCAGGCGATCGACGGCCCGTTCCTCGGCATCGCCGACGACGACGCCTTCCGTCACTCGGTGCAGTGGGTGTCCGATCTCGGATTCGACGGAAAGTGGGTCATCCACCCTGCGCAGATCACCTCTGCGGCAGCGGCCTTCACCCCCACCGACGATCAGGTCGACGCCGCCCGCAAGGTTCTCGACGCGCTAGAGGAAGCCGAGAACCGCGGTGCCGGAGCCGCCCAGCTCGACGGGCAGATGCTCGACGAGGCCGTTGCCGTCGCCGCCCGCCGCACCCTGTCGAAGATCGGAGCCTGAAAGCCATGACCACCTCGTACGTCGGCGGACCCTATTTCGACGAACTGACCGTCGGCCAGGTCTTCGACACCGCCCCCGCCGTGACGCTCACCGACGGCCTCGCCGCCGCGCACCAGAGCATTCTCGGTGACCGCCTGCGTCTTCCGCTCGACAAGCACCTCTCGGCCGCCGTCGCGGGTGGGCCGGTCGCGCACGCCGGTTTCGTCACCGACATCGCGATCGGGCAGTCCACGCTCGTCACGCACCACGTCAAGGCCAACCTCTTCTACCGCGGCCTGCGTTTCCGCCGCTTCCCGCACATCGGCGACACCCTCTACACCACCACCGAAGTCGTTGGACTGAAGGAGAATTCGGCGAAGCCCGGACGCAGGCCCACCGGTCTCGCGGCGTTGCGCATGAACACGGTCGATCAGGACGGCAACACCGTCCTCGATTTCTACCGCTGCGCGATGCTGCCGCTGAGGGAGAACCCCGACCCCGACCGCGTCGTGCACTCCGACGACCTCTCGGCCATCGGACCGCAGGACGAACCGCAGTGGTCCGCGCCCGCCGACTGGGATCTGGATGTCTACCGGTCGAAGGTGCCGGGCGAGCACTTCGACAAGTCCCTCGCCGGTGCCGTGCTGCAGTCCAGCGGCGATGTCGTCTCGAGCGCACCGGAACTCGCGCGCCTGAGCCTCAACATCGCGGCGACGCACCACGACGAGCGGGTCGGCGCGTCGGGTCGTCTCGTGTACGGCGGCCACACCATCGGCCTGGCCTTCTCGCAGGCGACGCGCGCGCTGCCGAATCTCGTGACGGTGCTGGGTTGGAAGGCGTGCGACCACACCGGTCCGGTGCAGGAGGGCGACACCCTCACCAGCGACCTGCACATCGAATCCGCCGAGCCCCTCGCCGAGGGCGGTGGCGTGCTGAACCTGCGGTCGGTCGTCTACGCGCACCGCGGCGGTGCCGCGAATGGCAACCGCGGCGGTGCCGCGAATGGCAACCGCGGCGGTGCCGAGCGGGCGCCCGTGCTGGATTGGCGGTTCACCGCACTCATGGCCTGACAGCCCCTGCCGAAACCGACGTTGTGCGCGAAATCGTTTGGAAAATCGCGAACAATGTCGGTTTCGTCGTTATGCATCAACTCGTTTGACGAGGCGCTCGTAGCGCTGCCGGGCCGCCTGGGTGCTTCCCAGACCGAGGCCGAAAGCGATCTCCTGCCAGGTCATCCCGCGCTCCCGCGCGATGCGGAGGATCAGCGCCTCGAGTTGGTCCATCTCGGCGCGCGCCTTCGGGACGAGGCCGAGCGCGGCGATGACGTCGGCGTCGTCGACCTCGGGTTCGTCGGGGCCGGGACTGTGCACGCCGCCCGCCAGTGCCGCGACGAGACGGATGGCGCCGAGCGGGTCGAGCATCTCGGGGTGCGACTGCCTGGCCCGTTGTTCGGGAGTGCTGCCGTGCCGTTCGGCGATCCGGAAGAGCCCCGCGTACTCACGGTGGGCGCGTTCGCGACTCGGATCGGGTGGGGTGAAACCTTCCTCGGACATGATCCCAGGATGGCGCGTGAACAAGTTGTTGTCAACAGTTTGTTCATACATGCCCGATCCGCAACGACTTCGACCATCCGCCACAGCAATTGCGGCGGCGAATAGCCAGGACGGTAGCGAATACGGGCATCAGGGCACGGTCCACGTGTTGTCGCCCCGCAGCAACTGCTGCAGGTCGGCGGTGCCGGACTCCCGCGCGGTCCGCACCCGAGCGCGCTCCGCGTCGTCGTAGGTCGTCCGCCCGACCTGCCGCACGATCCCCGTGACGACGTAACGGAGGTCCTGGTCCGACAGCCGCGACAGCGCGTACGCGTATTCGGGGTCGTCGGTGTGCGCGTCGTGCACGACGATGTCGGCGGCGTCCACCTCGGAGCGCTGCACCACACGCAGACCGAAACCCTTTCGGACGACGCACAGCTCGTCGTCGACGCCGAAGATGATCGGTTCGCCGTGCCGCAGCGGGATCAGGTGCGACGGCGCTTCGTCCTTGCGCAACACGTCGAACGAGCCGTCGTTGAAGATCGGGCAGTCCTGCAGGATCTCGACGAAGGCCGCACCGCGATGGTGTGCCGCCGCGCGCAGGACCTCCGTCAGTCCGGCGCGATCGGAGTCGAGAGCACGTGCGACGAAGGACGCCTCGGCGCCGAGCGCGAGCGACAGGGTGTTGAACGGCGCGTCGACCGACCCACCGGGTGAGGACTTGGTGACCTTGCCGACCTCCGAGGTCGGCGAGTACTGCCCCTTGGTCAGGCCGTAGATCCGGTTGTTGAACAACAGGATCCGCATGTTCACGTTGCGACGCAGGGCGTGGACGAGATGGTTGCCGCCGATCGACAGGGCGTCGCCGTCGCCGGTCACGACCCACACCGACAGATCCGGACGCGTCACCGCCAGACCGGTCGCGAGTGTCGGGGCGCGTCCGTGGATCGAGTGCACACCGTAGGTGTCGAGATAGTAGGGGAAGCGCGACGAGCATCCGATACCGGAGACGAACACGATATTCTCACGCCGGACACCCAATTCGGGCAGCAGGCTGCGGACCGTCGCGAGGATGACGTAGTCGCCGCAACCCGGACACCACCGCACTTCCTGGTCGGACGTGAAGTCCTTCGCCTTCTGCGGGTCGTCCGTCCGGGGCACACCGTCGAGTGCGTCGGTGTGCGGGCGGAGTCCGAGATCGTGGCCGAGGAGTCCGGTCATGCTCGTGCCCTCTCTGCTGTCGGGTCGAGTTTCGTCGACGAGGCGACCGCGGCCGGCGTCCGGGATCGTTCGGTGTCGGCGAGTGTTCCGGCGAACTCGGCTTCGATGGCGTCGTGGAGTTCGTCGGCGCGGAACGCCATGCCGGATACCTTCGTCACCGGCTGGATGTCGGCATCGAACCGCGACCGCAGCAGGAAGGACAGCTGACCGAGGTTCATCTCCGGGACCAGCACGCGCCGGTAGCGGCCGAGCACGTCGCCGAGATTCTTCGGCATCGGCGCCAGGTGCCGGAGGTGCGCGCGGGCGACGACATGCCCCGCTCGCCGGGCGCGACGCACGGCCTCCCCGATCGGCCCGTACGACGAACCCCAGCCGAGCACGAGCACCTCGGCGTCGCCGGTGGGGTCGTCGACGTCGAGATCCGGGACGTCGATGCCGGCCACCCGCGCGACCCGCAGTCGGGTCATCAGCTCGTGGTTGGTGTGGTGGTACGAGATGTCGCCGGTGCCGTCGGCCTTCTCGAGTCCGCCGATCCGATGCTCGCGACCTGCGGTGCCGGGTGTCGCCCAGTCGCGCGCGAGGGTGTCGGCGTGGCGGGCGTAGGGCAGGTAGCCGGGATCGTCGTCACCCGGCGACGCGGCGAAGCGCGGATCGATGCGGGGCAGGTCGTCGATGTCGGGGATCCGCCACGGTTCGGATCCGTTGGCGATCGCACCGTCGGACAACAGCATGACCGGGGTGCGGTAGGTGATGGCGATGCGCGCGGCTTCGAGTGCGGCGTCGAAGCAGTCGGCGGGTGACTGCGGAGCGACGATCGCGACGGGCGATTCGCCGTTGCGGCCGAACATCGCCTGCATCAGGTCGGCCTGTTCGGTCTTCGTCGGAAGGCCCGTGGACGGTCCACCACGCTGGACGTCGACGACGATCAGCGGCAGCTCGGTCATCACCGCCAGACCGATGGCCTCGGATTGCAGGGCGATCCCCGGGCCCGACGTGCTGGTGACGCCGAGCGCGCCGCCGTAGGACGCGCCGATCGCAGCGCCGATACCCGCGATCTCGTCCTCGGCCTGGAAGGTGTGCACGCCGAACCGTTCGAGCCTGCTCAGTTCGTGGAGGATGTCGGAGGCCGGGGTGATCGGGTAGGTACCGAGGAAGACGTCCATCCCCGCCGCGCGACCCGCCGCGACGAGACCGTAGGCGAGGGCGGTGTTGCCGGTGATCTGCCGGTACGTGCCGGGTGGCAGCGACGCGCGGGCCACCTCGTAGGTCGTGGCGAACGTCTCGGTGGTCTCCCCGTAGTTCCAGCCGGCGCGCAGGGCGAGGACGTTCGCGTGCGCGATGTCGGGCTTCGACGCGAACTTGCGCTCGAGGAACGTCTCGACCGGCGCGATCGGCCTCCCGTACATCCACGACAGGAGACCGAGCGCGAACATGTTCTTCGAGCGCTGCGCGTCCTTCTTGCCGACGCCGGCGGGTTCGACGGCTCCAGCGGTGAGCGTGCCCATCGGCAGGGCGTGGACGGTCAGGTGCTCCACCGCGTCGGTGCCGAGCGGATCGGCGTCGTAGCCCGCCTTGCTCAGGTTCCGTTTGGTGAACTCGTCGCTGTTGACGATGACGGTGCCGCCTCGGGGCAGGTCGCCGACGTTGGCCTTGAAGGCCGCCGGGTTCATCGCGACCAGCACGTCGGGCCGGTCGCCGGCGGTGAGGATGTCGTGGTCGGCGATCTGGATCTGGAAGCTCGAGACCCCGGGAAGAGTGCCCTGAGGTGCGCGGATCTCGGCGGGGAAGTTGGGTTGTGTGGCAAGGTCGTTGCCGAAGGCCGCCGCCTCGGCGGTGAACCTGTCACCGGCGAGTTGCATGCCGTCGCCGGAGTCGCCGGCGATGCGGATGACGACCTGTTCGAGTTTCGCGCTCGACGCCATGCGCTCCATCGTGGCCCTCACGCGCGCATGTGCAACCGTTTCTCCCGAAAATTCTGCTCATCCGCTACAAGATCGGCTTTCCGCTACAGCAATGGCCGGCAATCACCGCAGCGGAAAGCCAACTTTGTAGCGAACGCGTCAGGAGCGGACGGTGTCGCCGACGAAGCTCAACGCCTGTGGCCACGACACGGCGTAGGCGTCGGCGTTGACGGGATTGCCGTGCCGGTCGCGGGAGGAGAAACCGTGTTCGGCGCCCGGGTAGACATGGGTGATGGTCGCGCCGGTCTCGCGCTGTTGCAGCGTCGCCTGCAGGTTCGCGAAGGTCTCGGCGCTCATGATCGTGTCGGCGCCGGCGTGCAGCACCATGACGGGTGCAGCGACGCGACCTGCCTGTTCGACGGCGTCGATCGTGTGGTTCGGGGCGGGCGGCACCGCGATCGACGGGTGGTAGGCCACGACGTTCGCGACCCGCGTGTCGCGGGCGCCGAGGATCAGGGCGAGGCGTCCGCCGAGGCACCATCCGATCACGCCGACCTTCTCCAGGCGCAGCTCACCGAAGGCATGGTCGAGCAGGGTCGCCATCTCCGCGAGGCACTTCTCGTCGTCGAGGCCCCGCATCAACTCCACGAGTTCCTCGCGCGAGGTGTCGTCGGCGCTCGGTCCGTGCCAGGGATCCCAGACGAGCGCGGTCACACCGGTTCCGGCGATGTCGTGCGCGTACTCGCGGACCTGGGCGTCGACGCCGGTGATCATGGGCAGCAGCAGCATTCCTCCGGTGGCACCGCCGAGCGGCCTGGCCAGATAGGCGCGCAGACCTCCGATGTGAACGAATTCTGCCTCGATGTCGGTCATCGACCGTCCTTCCACTTTGCGTCGTTTGTTCGTCATGATCTTCGTATGAAGTCGTTCAGCGGGTAGCACATCCACCCGTCACTGCAGCTCAGTGGCCGTCCGTCCCACCCACCGAAAAAAATGAGAGCACCATTTCCATTTTGCGGTATCGTTCCTCTCAAGCACCGACGTACGGTCGGAGCGCGGCAGACGGCTCGCTCGGAAGGGATACAGGCAGATGGCTCGCACCGTATTGGTCAGTGGTGGCACCGGCGGCCTCGGCAGCGCCGTGACGAAACATCTCCTCGACACCGGATGGCGGGTCGTGGTGCCGTGGCTGGTCCGTGACGAGCTCGAGCGCGTGGGCATGCATCCGAACCTCCAACTCGTCCAGGCCGACGTCTCCGACGAGCAACAGCTCGAGGACGCCCTGAACCTGGCGTGCGACGACCCCGACGCTCCCCTCTTCGGCGTCGTCAATCTCGTCGGCGGCTTCGCCTCGGGACCGCGGGTGCACGAAACCCCGATCGAGGTCCTCGACTCCCAGCTCGATCTCAACCTGCGCACCGCCTATTCCGTCAGCCAGGCGGCGCTGCCCCACCTGATCCGCCGCGGCGGTGGATCGATCGTCTGCATCTCCACCGCCGCGACGCTCAACCCCTTCCCGGGCGGCGCCCCCTACATCGCTTCCAAGGCTGCGGTGTCGGCGCTGGTCGAGACGATGGCGCTCGAGTACCGCGACGACCACATCCGCGTCAACGCGCTGCTGCCCGTCGTCATCGACACCCCGGCCAACCGCGCCGCGATGCCCGACGCCGACACGAGCCGCTGGTCGAAGCCGGCCGACATCGCGAAGGTCATCGAGTTCCTGATCTCCGATGCGGGCGCCTCCGTCACCGGTGGTCTGATCCCCGTCACCAACGTCGGCTGACAACGTCAGACCGACTGGAGGCGACCGAGTTTCATCGCACGTTCGAACGCTCGCCGTTCGGCGTAGTTCATGCCGCCCCACACGCCGTGCGTCTCTCCGGTGCGCACGGCGTGCACTCGGCACGCGTCGATCACCGGACAGGAGCGACAGACCTCCTTCGCCTGCCGCTCGGCCCGGAGCACCGCACCACGGCCGTCCTCGGGCTGAGGGAAGAACATCGACGTGTCCACCCCGCGGCACCGCGCCGCGACCACCCAGTCACGGTCCCCGGATCCGTACATCGCCGCCTCCTTGCCCATCGGGCCATCACGGACCCGCACTCGTCGAACGAGTATTTGTACGGCGATTTTTCGGTACCCGGCGGGGATCGTCAATCGCTGAGCAGGACAAATCCATCAGAATCGACGATGCCAGTCGCTTCGGATACCTATAAGCACCGGACGCTATGGCCGCACATTTGATGAGCGGACGAGACAGGGCGGATCAGCCGACGATGCCGGCCTTCTTCAGACCCGCGATCTGCTCGTCGGTGAGCCCGAGATCGGCGAGCACCGTGTCGGTGTGCTGACCGAGACCCGGAACCGCACCCATCGGCAGTTCGACGTCGCGGAAGTTCATCGGCGGCAGGATGCCGCGCACCGGACCCGCCTCGGTCTGCACCTCACGCCAGCGATCGCGCGTCGCGAGCTGGGGGTGTTCGATGAGCCCGCGTAGATCCCGCAGCTGCGCGGCCGGCACACCGGCGTCGGCGAGCTTCTCGTCGAGCTCCGCGCTCGTGAACTGCTTGGTGGCCTGCCCGACCAGCGCATCGACCTCCTCGCGGCGACGCACCCGCTCGAGATTGGTGGCGTAACGCGGATCGTCGCCCAGTTCGGGCATGCCGAGCACATCGGTGAGCGTGCGCCAGCCCCGGTCGTTCTGCACGCCGATGAGGATCTCGCCGTCCGAGGTGGGGTACTTGTCGTACGGCGCGATCGAGGTGTGCGACAGACCCATCCGCGGCACCTGGCGTCCCTGGTACATCTGCAGGTACATCGGATAACCAAGCCATTCGGCGGTCGCGTCGAACATCGACACGTCGATCGTCGCGCCGACGCCCGTGCGGTGCCGGCGCAACAGCGCCGCCTGGATGGAGGTGAGCGCATACATGCCCGCGGCGATGTCCGAGGTGGGGATGCCCGTCTTCACCGCAGTCTCGGGCGTGCCGGTGATCGAGCACAGGCCGGTCTCGGACTGCACGAGCATGTCGTAGGCCTTGCGGTCGCGCATCGGTCCGTCGGTGCCGTAACCGGACATGTTGACCACCACCAGTTCCGGGTGGTCGGCACGCAGGTCGTCGGCACCGAGTCCGAGACGCTCCACCGCGCCGGGAGCGAGATTCTGCAAGAAGACGTCCGCACCGCGGATCAGCGCCTTCACCGCATCGATGCCCTCGGGAGCCTTGAGATCCACCGCGAACGATTCCTTGCCGCGGTTGAGCCAGACGAAGTGTGCGGCCAGGCCGTGCACGGCACCGTCGTAGGCGCGCGCGAAGTCGCCGTCGCCGACGCGTTCGACCTTGACGACACGGGCTCCGAGGTCTGCGAGATGGCGCGTCGCGAGGGGCGCGGCGACCGCCTGTTCGAGGCTCACCACAGTGATGCCCTCCAGCGGCAGGCCGGCAGAAACCTCCACCTCGGTCCGATCGGTTCGGTCGCTCGTCACCTGATGTCCTTTCGCGTTCGCGGTTCCCCCATCCGGCGTCGCTGCATGTCTACCAGGACGAACACGGACTCCCCAGTAATACCTCTGCGGTATCGATTCGGGTCCTATTGGGTATTGGACTGGAAAGCCGAGCCCTGCCACTCTCTGTTGAGACGCAGACCACATTCCACCCGCCTCGTCCGGGGGCGTAGCAGACGGAGGGCGCATGAGTTCGTCCACACCCACCGATCAGGAGATCGCGAGGAAGGCCCGCAAGGCCGGTATCGCCTCCTTCATCGGCACCACCATCGAGTGGTACGACTTCTACATCTACGGCACGGCCGCCGCGCTGGTGTTCGGCCAGGTCTTCTTCTCGGACGAACTCTCGAGCGGTGTCGCGACCCTCCTCGCGTTCGTCACCCTCTGGGCCGGCTTCCTCGCCCGCCCACTCGGTGGCGTCATCTTCGGCCATCTCGGAGACCGCCTCGGACGCAAGAACACCCTCGTCATCACGCTCGTCATGATGGGCATTGCGACGGTGGGCATCGGTTTGCTCCCCACCTACGCGCAGATCGGAATGTGGGCGCCGGTCCTGCTGGTCTTCCTGCGCATCGTGCAGGGCGTCGCGGTCGGCGGCGAATGGGGCGGCGCCGTCCTCATCGCCAGCGAGAACGCCCCGAAGGGCAAGGGAATCCTGTATTCGGCGTTCGCGCAGCAGGGTTCGCCCGCCGGCAACCTGCTGTCGACGATGGCCTTCTTCTTCCTCGCAGCGCTGCCCACCCCGCAGTTCATGATGTGGGGCTGGCGCATCCCGTTCCTGCTGTCGGGCGTGCTGGTCGTCATAGGCATGGTGATCCGCCTCAAGCTCGAGGAATCGGACGCGATGAAAGCCGTTCTGGCACGCAAGAAGACCGTCAAGCTCCCGATCAAGGAAGTGCTGCGCAAGCACTGGGTCCTGGTCCTGCTCGGCGCCGGTGCACTGCCCCTCGCCCAGGTGACCTATTTCAAGAACACCTTCGCGCTGTCGTGGGCGACGAGCGAACTCGGTTACGAGCGCGGCACCTTCCTCGCGATCATCGCCATCGCCCTCGTCGTGCAGTTCATCGTGCAGCCGTTCGGTGCCGTGCTGGTGTCGAAAATCGACATGCGCAGGGCCATGCTCCTGATGATCGTCCCGGAGCTGTTCCTCATGCCGGCGATGTTCTTCGCGATTCGCACCGAGACCTTCGCGGTCGCCGTGATCGGTATGTGCCTCGCGACGATTCCGCACTCGATGTTCTACGGCGCGATCGCCGGCATCCTGGCCCGCGCCTTCCCGGCAAACATCCGGTACTCGGGCCTGTCGCTCGCCTACCAGCTGTGCTCGCTGATCGTCGGTGGTGGCACCCCGGTTCTCGCCCAGTACCTGCTCAACTCGTCCGGTGACGTCACCGGCGTGGCCATCGCGGCGGCCTGCTACGCAGCGGTTTCCCTCGTGTGCACCCTGGCACTGCTCGAGCGCACCGGATACGACCCGAAGGCACCCTCGGTCGCCGAGAAGTCCGACGCCGACGAACTCGCCCTCGAGCAGTCGGAGGCGGCCGAGCACGACCGCCGTACTCCGGGAACCGACGACACCCCACGAGATCGCGTCCATGCCTAGGACGGATCGCTCGCACTCGGGGCCGGCCGGCGCAGTCGCCGGCCGGCCCCGGTCAATCCGGAGTCGGCAGCGCTTCCTCGGAGAGGCGGAGAACCTCCCGCAGCGCGGCACTGTCGTCGTCCTCCCGCCACACGAGCCGCACGTCGAGCGGCTCGGGATGATCTGCGAGAGGAACGAACACGACCTCGGGGTTGATGACGTTCGCCGCGACCGACGAGACCGTCATCGAACATCCCACCCCGGCCGAGACCAGGGCGATCAGCGACAGCGAATCCGGGGCGCTCTGAACGATTCTGGGCGTGAATCCGACGTCGTGGGCGATACGGAGCAACAGCTCGCGCAGCATCGATCCGGGTTCGGCGGGCAGCATCACCCACGCCTCGTGCGCGAGGTCCTCGAGCCGGACCTGCTCACGGTCGGCGAGCGGGTGCTCCTTGGGCAGCGCCACGACGAGGTTCTCTCGGGCCACGACGCGCGACGCGATCCCCGGTGGGAAGAACAACAGGCGCACGATGCCGATGTCGAGCTTGCCCGCGGCCAGCTTGTTGAGCGCCTCGCTCGCGTACGCCGAACTGTCGAGCACGAATTCGATACCGGGATGAGTGCGCCGCACGAGCTTCGCCCACCGGCCCACGAGATAGTGCGAGGACGAACCGGCGAAACCGATACGGACCCTGCCGGTCTGGCCCGACCCCGCGGCGGTCACCGCCATCTCGGCCAGCCGGCAGGCGTCGAGGATGTTCCGGGCCGGCTCCACGAGCGCGCGACCGCTCTCCGTCAACCGCACGCTGCGGGTGTTGCGTTCGAAGAGTTCGGCTCCGAGTTCTTTCTCGAGCCTGCGGATCGTGCGGCTGAGCGGCGGCTGGGCCATGTGCAGCCGCTGCGCCGCGCGACCGAAATGCAGTTCCTCCGCCACCGCCAGGAACGCCTTCACCTGCTGGATCTCCACCCGTCGATTATTGCGCCTGCGGGCGCCTGATATCCGACACCGAATTACCGACCACACGGAGGACGACCGGGTATGCCGGACAAACTCATGACCCTGCGCGAGGCGATCGCCACCTATGTCGAGGACGGCATGACCGTTGCCCTCGAGGGTTTCTCGCACCTCATCCCGTTCGCCGCGGCGCACGAGATCATCCGGCAGGGCAGGCGCGACCTGACGTTGTGCCGCATGACCCCCGACATCATCTCCGATCAGCTCATCGCCGCCGACTGCGTGTCGAAGCTCGTCGCCTCGTTTTTCGCCAGCGGCTCGGCCGGGTCGCTGTACGAGATCCGCCGGCGCATCGAGAGCCACGACCCCGTCGCACTCGAGGTCGAGGAGTACAGCCACTACGGCATGGTCTGCCGCTACCAGGCCGGCGCGGCCGGGCTGCCCTTCTTCCCGCTGCGCTCGTATGCCGGCAGCGACCTGCCGAAGATCAACCCGAACATCCGGCTCGTCGAGGATCCCTTCAGCGGCGGCAGCGTCTACGTCGTGCCTCCGCTGAACCCGGACGTGACGATCATCCACGCGCAGCGCGCCGACCGCTCCGGCAACGTCCAGATCTGGGGCATCGCCGGTGTGCAGCAGGAAGCGGTCTACGCTGCGAAGAAGGCCATCGTGGTGGTCGAAGAGATCGTCGACGACGACGTGATCCGCTCCGATCCCAGCCGCACCCTCGTCCCCTCGCACGCGGTGGACGCGGTGGTGCTGAGCCCGCGCGGAGCGCACCCCTCCTACGCGCAGGGTTACTACGACCGCGACTGCGCGTTCTACCGCCGATGGACCGCGATCAGCAAGGACCCCCAGCAACTGCGCACCTGGTTGAAGGAATGGGTCCTCACCACCGCCGATCACGCCGAATACCTCGAGAAACTGGGCGAAGAGTACTGGGCCGACCTCGAGGTCGCGCCGCGCCCCTCCGGGACCGTCGACTACGGGAGCCGAAAGTGACCACCGCCGAAACCTTCTCCACCACCGAACTGATCGTCTCCGTCGCCGCGCGGGCCCTGGCCGGCAAGGTCCGGGTCTTCGCCGGGGTGGGTCTGCCCACCCTCGCCGTCGACCTCGCCGCCCGCACGTCGAACCCCGACGTCGAGCTGATCTACGAATCCGGGGTCTGTGGTGCGCACCCCGAGGCGATGGCCGAGGGCATCGCCGACTCCGTCGTGGTCTCCGGCGCCGAATCCGTGGTGTCCATGGCGTCGCTGTTCGGGTACGTGCTCCAAGGCGGCAACGTCGACGTCGGGTTCCTCGGGGCGGCGCAGATCGACCGCGACGGCAGCCTCAACACCAGCATCATCGGCGACTGGGACAAGCCCACCGTGCGCCTGCCCGGCGGCGGCGGAGCCGTCGAGATCATGCCCAACGCCGGCGAGGTGTTCGTGATCATGCGACGCCACGATCCGAGTGCCTTCCCCGCCGAGCTGGACTTCTGCACGACCCCGAGCCCGGTGCGCGCCCGTGAGGCGGGCGTCGGCATCATGCCCCGCGGCCGCGGGGTGACGAAGGTGTTCACCAGTCTGGGCGTGCTGTCGCGGCAAGATTCCTTCGACGAACTCGAACTGACCAGCATCCACCGCGGTGTCACCGTCGACCAGGTCCGCGCCGCCACCGGCTGGGATCTGAAGGTCTCCGACGAGCTGACGCTGACCGAGGATCCCACCGCCGAGGAGATCGACCTGCTGCGCAACGAGATCGACAAGGTCCGCCTGTATCTGCGGTGATCCCGTCGACGTGACCGACGTGGCGGCTGGCAGGATGTCCGCAACGGACGACGCCCCGGATCCTGCGAGCCTGCGCGCGTCCGGCGTGATGCTCGGCGGACGGACCGCCGCGTGATGCGGGAAGGCGGCACGTCATGCACGCGAGCACGATCCACGACCTCGTGGACGACACGGTCGTCGCGGCTGTGATGCCGTTGACCGACCTCGCGCACAGGCCGGTGGCCGGACGCGATGCCGTCGCACTGGTCGACGAGCACGAGGTGTTCGCCGATCCCCCGACGGTCCTGCACCGGATCGCCGCTGTGCGCGAGCGCGGATTCGCCGTGGCGGTACGCATCGCGGAATCGGCGTCCCGCGCCACGGTCGTCCTGGCTCTGGTCGAGCCGGAGGTGGTCGTCGTACCGGCCGAGGCGCTCGTCGCATCCGACCTGCGGGCCGCCACTACCCTGCTGTCGTTGCGGGCCCACTGCGAGCGCACGAACTCCGTCGTTCTCGCCGAGGGCGTCGACTCCGACCTTCATCGCGAGGCGGCCCTCGCCCACGGTATCGATTTCGGTTGCGGTACAGCACTACACGTTGCGGAGGGTGAAGCCGGCCCTTCGTCGCCGCGCGGAGGGTTGTTCCGTGAACCCACCTGGAGTGCGCCGCTCGACGACGCGACCGCCGCGCCCTTCCGCATCCTGTCTGCCGGTCGGGAACGCGTGCGGAGCGGCAAGGGTCTGCTCGTGTCCATGAGCGCCGACCTCGAGGCGCGAGCCGGGGAGGCCGGACCCGACACGATCGCCCTCGGCACCTTCCAGCACCACGACCACTTCACCGGGGCCGCACGCAGACGATGGCTGTCGATGGCCGACACCCTCGCGCACGTCGCGGTCTTCGCGGTCGGGTTCGGCACGAGCACCTCGGGCCCGGACCTCGTCCCGATCGAGCCGCACGATCCCCTCGTCGACGAGTGGAACGTCATCCTCCTGGGAGAGTCGTTCGCGTGCGCGCTCTCTGCCCTCGACCTGCACCGTCGAACGGCCGGCGGCGAGCGGGAGTTCGAGTACGTCGTCTCCTACGACCGGGAGGCCGTCGCCCGCGCGGCGCGCGCGACCCTGTCCCGTCCCCGACCGGTCCCCTTGGAGGTCCCACCCTCGTCCTGAGCCGCTCTCCCTCGGGTCACCCCTCGAAACGCGCCAGGATGCTGTGGGCGCACCGGATCACGGTGCCGCGGTCGTAGGACAGCACGTAGCGGAACTCGCGGTCGAGATCCGCTGCGTCGGTGTGCATGTCGAGCGCGGCGAGTACGCACGCGAAGTGCGGACCGAGGACGACGACGTTCCATTCGTCGACGATCGGATCGTTCGGGTCCAACGGCGCGTGGTGTACCGCGGAGTCGACGTAGGGATCGATTCCGACGCCGTAGACCCCGGTGTAGGCGACCTGCTCGGCGAGCTGCGCCCATCGAACCCGGGAGGTCGGGGTGAAGTGCTCGGCGCGCTGGAAGGTGCCGAGCACGATCGTCTCCGGTCCCGCTCCCACCGCGTTGGTCTCGAGCAGCTTGCTCATCGACACCAGAAGTCGCTTGAAACTACTTGTGCGTCTGCGTCCTTCGGACGCCAGAGCGAAGGGAGTGAGTTCGGGGCCGCCGGGAACGGCCCGTCGCGGACGCAGCGATATCGGTTCGACATCCGAATCCGCTTGCGCGGCATCCCCGGTCGATCCGACTGTCGGATACAGCGCGCCCATTCCGTATTCGGCGGCCAATCCCAGAGCGCGGCGGCGATGCAGTTCCGAATCGACGCCCTGCGCGATGACGACCGCGCTGCTGGATTCGATGTACGCGGCGACGGCGTGGGCAATCCTCGCCGTCGAGGCGTCGGCCGCACGCGCGATCAGGGCCGGCGACGTGATGATCACATCCGGTTCGACGAGCGGCAGCAGCGCGAGGGCCTGAGCACGCGCTCCCACACCGTCCACCGCGACGAGCATGCCGGCGGTGCGCGCCGCCGCAATGGTGCGCAGCGTCCTGGCAGGGGCGGCGATCAGCGCCTGCTCGGTGATGAGAGCGACCGTGGTCGGGCCCCCTCGATCCCCGAGCGCGCCGAGTTCGTCGAGCGAATCGAGATCGACGGTCACCAGATGCGGAACCGCCGACTCGGCTTGCCGTCCGGCCCTGCGCCACTTGATCCGGTCCAGTTCCGACTTCTGATGCATCGCCCGGGCGGCCTCGCTCAGAGCGGTCGCATCGTGCAACGATGATCCTTCCGGACCACGCAGTTGCAGTTCGACGGCGGACAGCGCACCGCTGCCGAGCCGATGGATGGGGGCGAGCTCCGTCTCCACGACGAGGCCGCCGAACGCGGCCTCCGCGTCGGCGGCAGCGTCGGCAGGAACAGCGCTCATGGATCCAGCATCCCATCTCCGGCCACCGATCGTCCGCTCGGGCCGACGGAGCCAGGAACATAGGATATGTTCGCAGCTCCGAACGCCTACGTTACAGAACCGTGATGTTTCGTTATCGTTCCGTTATGGAACGGCTGGTGGCGAAGCGACATCCGTCGGACAGGCTCTGTGCAAGCCCGAGGCGAGTTCTCACCGGACCCCGACGTTCTCACCACGACCCCAGCAGGCCGACCGTCTGCTCGTGATCCAGCCCGCACCGGACGGCACGAAATCCACGCCGACAGGAGACCGCAATGAGCACACGTACGAGCACCACCCGCAGGATCGTCACCCACACCGGCGCACTCTCACGAGTCGGTGCAGAGACGGTCGCCCGAGCACCGCGCTACCGTCTCGACGTCCACTCGCCCTCCCGTCGCTGCAGCGTCCTGCGGGCGAAGGGAGATCTCGACATGACCGCCCGAGCGGAGTTCGCCTCCACTCTCGGCGACCTCGCACACTCGGGCGACCACGTCGTCGTCGATCTGTCCGAGGTGACCTTCATGTACTCCGAGGTCGCCTCGATGCTCGCCGATGCCGTTCACATCCGGCCCGGCCGTTTCCACGTCGTCGCACCCACACGCCAGGTGCGCATGCTGCTCGACATCCTCGCTCCCGGCCTCGACGTCACAGCCGATGCCGCACCCTGCGACGCGGGCACAGCACCCGCTGCCTGATCACAGCAAGGGGCGCGTGACGGCGTCCGGCCGGCGTGCAACCGACTGCTGTAGCAGTGCGCGCCCGCCACGTGCGCGCGTCGCAACACCTCGGACACGACTGCAGCATCGGATCCACCCACGACCGCGGCGACATGTGTGTGGGGGGCGAACCCCATAAGGTGGTGGTAAAGGCCAATTCAAGCCCTCGGTTGTCAGGTTTGGCAGCCCTTACACTCTATCGGTGCTCAGCCCGTTCTTCCGCAAGGAACATCCTCGCGTGCGTTTCGTCCTCCATCTGGAAGACTTCGGTGACGCCCCAGCCTTGATCACCCAGCAGGAAACCGTCACCTACAGCGACCTGGCCGACCGAGTCCATCGGGCAACTGCCCGGCTGGGCAACACCCGCCGACTGGTGTTGATCGCAGGTGCCAACGAGATCGATGTTCTTGTCGTCTACCTTGCAGCGCTACTCGCCGGACATCCGGTTCTGCTGGCGCCGGGCGACCACCCCGCAGCCTTCGAAGGCCTGATCGCCGCATACCGACCCGACGTGGTGGTGCGCAGTATCGACGGGACCGTGACGATCGAGGAACGGGGTAACGGTTCTGCGCATGTACTGCACCCCGACCTGGCGCTGCTGCTGAGCACCTCCGGCTCGACGGGCTCCCCGAAACTCGTCCGCCTGTCCCATCGCAACGTGCAGTCCAATGCAGAGTCGATCGCGGAGTACCTCGACATCCGTAGTACCGACCGGGCAGTGACGACGCTGCCGATGCATTACTGCTACGGGCTCTCTGTCATCCACAGCCACCTACTGCGCGGAGCCGCAGTGATCCTCACGAGCCGCTCGGTGACCGACCCGGCGTTCTGGGAGCTGTTCCGAGACCACCGCGGCACCAGCTTCGCCGGCGTGCCCTACACGTTCGATCTGCTCGATCGGTTCGGATTCGACGAACTGGACCTACCCGACCTGCGCTACATCACCCAGGCCGGCGGTCGACTCTCACCGGATCGGGTCCGCGCCTATACGCAGTCGGGCCGTGAGCGGGGCTGGGATTTCTTCGTCATGTACGGGCAGACGGAGGCGACCGCACGGATGGCGTACCTGCCTCCGGAACTCGCCTCCGACTATCCGCAGTCGATCGGACGAGCTGTTCCCGGTGGATCCTTCCGGCTCGAGCCGATACCGGACGCTCCGGACGGCACCGGTGAACTGATCTACACGGGGCCGAACGTGATGCTCGGCTACGCGCACACGCCCGAGGATCTGGGTCTCGGGGACGTCCTCGAGGGTGAACTGCGGACCGGCGACCTCGCGCGGCAGATCGACGGCGGCGTGTACGAGGTGGTGGGCCGACGCAGCCGTTTCGTCAAGATCTTCGGGCTACGGATCGACCTGCAGCAGGTCGAGTCGACCCTCGCCGAACAGGGACTGACGGCATGCTGTGTCGGCGGGACGGACGACATGATCGTGGCGGTCGAGGGCGCGAGCGATCTCGAGGCGATCCGGTCCGCGAGCGCACGGGCCTGTGGTCTTCCCGTCGCGGCCGTGCGGGTGTGTCTCGTCGACGAGCTTCCGCGGACCGGCACGGGCAAACCCGACCTTCGGGCAGTGGCCGAGCTCGTGCACCACGCGACGCCCGATTCACCCGAGGCAGAGAGCACCGTCGTGGACACGGCCGCCCTGCGGACCCTGTATGCCGAGGTGCTGCACAGTGGGCAGGTCACCGACGACAGCTCGTTCGTGAGCCTGGGCGGCGACTCGCTGTCCTATGTGCAGATGTCTCTGCGGCTCGAGCGCATGCTCGGCTATCTACCCCAGAACTGGCACACCACCGCGATCAAGGATTTCGTGCCTACGCCCCGGCGACGATGGTGGCGGGCGGTCGAGACCAACGTGCTGCTCCGCGCTGTTGCGATCGTGCTGATCGTCGGTTCGCACATCCGGTTGTTCGGGGTTCTCGGCGGCGCGCATGTGCTGCTGGGGGTCGCCGGATACAACTTCGCACGCTTTCATCTCGCCACTCCCCGTACCGAACGGGTGCGACATGTCCTGGGCAGCGTCGCCCGAATTGCCGTACCCAGCATGGTGTGGCTCGGCGTCGTGATCGCACTGACCGGGGACTATCTCGTGACCAGTGCGTTGTTGCTCAACGGCATTCTCGGCCCCGACGGGTGGACGCCCGAATGGCGGTACTGGTTCATCGAAGCGATCGTGTACATCCTGCTCGTAGTCATCGCGGTGTTGTCCATCCCGCTCATCGACCGTGTTGAGCGCAGGCACTCGTTCTGGTTCGCGATGGCCTTGGTGGGTGTGGGTCTGCTCCCCCGCTACCGCGTGATCGAGCTCGGGGACGGCAACAATCTGATTCTGAGCGCGTCGATGGTCTTCTGGTTGTTCGCCCTGGGCTGGGCTGCCGCTACGTCGACGACCGTGTGGCACCGAATGATCGTCACGGCGGTGATCGCAGCCACGGTGCCCGGATACTTCTCGGGTGATCTCCAGCGAGAACTTCTCGTCATCGGTGGGCTGGGCCTGCTGGTGTGGCTCGAGTCCGTTCCCTGCCCACCTGTGCTGAGCCGGATCGCAGGGGTGCTGGCGAGCGCGTCGCTCTACATCTACCTGACGCACTTCCAGGTGTATCTGCCGCTGCGAGAGGACCATCCCTGGTTGGCGTTCGCCCTGTCGATTCTGGTCGGCATTCTCTTCTGGCAAGCCGTGACGGTCACCCTTGCTCTGCGTCGACGGGTCGGTGCTGCGCGGGCGAAATCCGATCCGAATCCGGCCGGTACCAGCAGTGGTTCGCCCCCGTCCCACGCTGCGGAGATGCCGGGGAGATCCCCGGTGGCGTGAACTGTCACTGCTACTGGTTCGAAGATCCCGGGACGCGTGGTGTGCAGTCCTCGCCCCTGTGAACGACATCGATAAGACCGCGTTGAAGCATGCACCGACATGTCTCGTGCTCGTCAGCGTGCCGGGCCACCCGTGATCAACGCCCACACGTCCCCGGCTTCACCGGCCGCGGCGAGCAGTTCGGAATCCCACGACGCGACCGTGCCGAATTCGCTGCGCCACGACAGGATCCGGTTGGCGTGCCGATGCAGCTCGTGTTCCATCGTGAAGCCGATCGCGCCGAGTGCCTGATGCGCGTTTCGGGCGACGACCGACGCCGCATGTCCGGCACACGACGCGGCCGCCGCGATCGCGAAGCGGGTCGACGCGTCATCGAAACCACCGGCGAGAACGGCATCGACCGCACCATCCGCGGCGGCGTGCACGAGCGAGGCCTCGGTGGCGATGTCGGCGACGAGCGCCTGCACCGCCTGGAACTTGGCCAGCGGACGACCGAACTGCACGCGGGCAGTGGTGTGATCGACGACGAGCTCGAGAACCCGATCCATCGCACCCGCGGTGGCCAGCGCACGGACGAGCGCGCCCCGGTGGCGGAACTCGTCGGCGGTGCCCGCCGGAACGTCGCGCCCGGACAGTGCCGACAGGTCGACGCACATGTGATCGCGGGGCTCCGCCGCCAGGTTCACGGCCTCGACGATCTCGACATCGCCGCGAGCGACCTCGGCGACCTGCCATCCCTGCGGTGACTCCCACAACACGACGATCGAGTCCGCGAACCGGGCCCACGGCACGTGGCGTGCGCGGCCGTCGGCGTCGAGCACCGCGGCAGTACGCACCGCCGGCGCCGCATCGAGGCCCGCCTGCTCGAGGAGCCAGCCCGCGAGCAGATCGTTCTCGGCCACCGGCACGGCAGCAGCAGCGCTGCCGGCGGCCTCGAGCAGCAGGGCGGCCTCGAGCCATCCCGCGCCGCTTCCGCCGCTCTCCTCCGAACCCGTGAGCCGATCGAGGCCGAGCTCGGTGAGGGTGCTCCACAGGGCACGATCGAGTTCCACGACCTCACCGATGCGGTGGTCGTCACCCGAGGTGAACACCTCGGACAACATCTGTGCGAAATCGCGCAGTTCCGTCGACTGCAGTGCGTCCTGCCCGCTCATCTCATCCCCAATCCTCGTGCGATGACCCCGCGGAGGATCTCGCTCGTGCCGCCGCGCAGTGTGAAGCCCGGTCGTTGCATGACTCCTGCCCGGACGAGCTCGGCCAGATGTGCGTCGGCCGCGGTGTATCCCGCGACCTCGTCGGCGAGATCCGCCAGGTCACCTTCGGTCTTCGTGCCGAGCACCTTCACGACCGACGCCGCGAGTTCGGCGTTCTCGCCACGTTCGAGGGACTCGGAGACCGCGGTGGACATGCGGTGCAGGCCCGCCATGCGTCCGATGGTCGCTCCGATGCGGGTGTCCGCTTCGACGCTGCCGTCGGCCACACCGTGTACGAGGGATTCGAGCACCCCGAAGGTCGACAGGAAACGTTCGGGACCGCTGCGCTCGTAACCGAGCTCGCTCGTCACCTGTTCCCAGCCGGCGCCGATCTGTCCGAGCACCAGGTCGTCCGGGACGAAGACGTCGTCGAGCAGCACCTCGTTGAAGTGGTGGTCGCCGGACATCGACAGGATCGGGCGGATGGTCACGCCCGGGGAGTCGAGCAGCACGATGAACTGGCTCAGCCCGTCGTGGCGGTGCGCGGGATCGAGCGGGGCGGACCGCGCGAGGCCGAAGAAGGCGTCGGCGTGGTGGGCCCCGGACGTCCACAACTTGGTGCCGGAGATCCGCCACCCACCGTCCACCTGCGTGGCCTTCGTCTTGACGCTCGCGAGGTCGGATCCGGAGTCGGGCTCGGACATTCCGATGGCCCAGCAGATCTCACCGGCCGCGATGCCCGGCAGGAACCGCTGCTTCTGCTCTTCGGTGCCGTACTTCAGTAGCGACGGTGCGGCCTGGCGGTCGGCAACCCACTGGGCGGCGACCGGAGCGCCCACTGCGAGCAACTCCTCGGTGACGACGAAGCGCTCCATGAAGGTTCGTCCGTGTCCGCCGTACTCGACGGGGATCGTCATGCCGACCCAGCCGCGAGCGGCGAGCGCACGCGTGAAATCGGGGTTCCATCGCGTCAGCCAGGTGTCGATGCCCGGCGTGAACACGCCCGCGTCGATCTGTTCCTTCAGGAACGCCCGTACCTCGGCACGGAGTTCCGTCAGTGCCGGGTCGGGGGTACCCGCCCTTGGTACGAGTCGTGCACTCATCGTCGATCTCCTTCTCCACCGGTGATGGTGGGACACAACAGCGCCAGCGACAGGTCCGCGTAGCGTTCCGCGATCTCGTCCGGGTCGTCCGGGCCCGCGGGGTCATACCAGTTGGCGATAGCCGAGACCATCGCCAAAATCGATCGGCGGCAGTCGTCGGGATACTTCGTGGTGAAGACGCCTTGTGCGACACCGCGATCGATGATGTCGCGGATCCGCCTTCGGCCGGCGCGCCGGCGTTCCTCGTACAGTCGCGCACCCTCGGGTTCGAGATTGCGCACCTCCGTCGCGATCATGCGACCCTGTTCGGGGAACTGCGTGCGGAAGATGACGTTCCCCTTGACGAACGCGCGGATCTGCTCGACCGGATCGTCGCCGACGCGGGCGAGTTCGGCGTCACAGACCGCGTCGTAGGTGTCGACGCCGTCGAGCAGGATCGCCAGCAGCAGATCCTGTTTGTTCTTGTAGTGGTAGTACAGGGCGGACAGGCTCACGCCTGCCTCCTGCGCGATGGTCCGGATCGACGACGAGCCGTATCCGTTGCGCACGAACTCCTTCCGGCCCGCCTCGATGAAGACGCGCTGCTTCGGCGACAGCACTCTCACGACAACGCTCCGGTATCGGCGTACTGCGCGATCAGCTCGCCGAGCCTGCCCTCGACCATCTTGCCCGTCGGCGTGCGCGGCAGTTCGTCGACGAACCGCACGTGCCGGGGGCACTTGAAACGCGAGAGGCGCTCCCGGCAGAACCCGATGATGTCGTCCTCGGCCTCGTCGGATCCCTCTGCCCCGGGGACGAGCTGCACGAACGCTTCGACACGTTCACCGCGGTCCGCATCCGGCACGCCGACCACCGCGACATCCGCGATCGACCGGTGCAGCGCGAGGACGTTCTCGATCTCCTGCAGATAGATGTTCACCCCACCCGAGATGATCGTGAACTTGTCGCGCCCGGTGAGGAACAGATAATCGTCCTCGTCGAGAGATCCGATGTCGCCGGTCGTGTACCAGTTGCCCTCGAAGGGGTGCCTGGTCGACGCCGTCTTCTCCGGATCCGTGTAGTACTCGAACGAGAAGTCGTCCCGCTCGAAGTAGACGGTGCCGATCTCGCCGGTGGGTAGCCGATTGCCGTTCTCGTCGCAGATGCGCGCCAGGCCGAGTGTGCCCGGGCCACCGAGCGCCTGCGTCGACACGCCGTACCGCAAGAGCGCGGCGTGGTAGATCGGTGCCGGCGACAGGTAAACGGTGTTCTCGTCGAAGGCGACACGGTGCGTCACCTTCGGGGTGAGCGGCACGATCGCCTCGGCGAGATCGGCGAGCGGCGCCGAGACGACGAGCACCTTCGCGTCGCAGTCGTCGACGAGGTAGGCCGCCTCGACGGGAGCGAGATGCGTGTTGACGAAGGTGACGTAGACGCCCGAACGAACTGCCCCCCAGTATAGTTCGAACGCAGTGGCGTCGTTGACGGTGACGACCGCGATGTGGTCGCCCTTCCCGACGTCGTGTGCGCGCAGCCAGTGCGCGAACCGGACGGACGCGCCCTCGAGCTCCCGATAGGTGAGTGTCCGGCCGGTCGCAGCCTCGTGCACGGCGGGCCGATCCGGGGCGACGGCGGCGTAACGGCCCGGGTACATGCCTACAGCCCCAGATCCTTGGAGATGATCGTCTTCATGACCTCGCTGGTGCCACCGTAGATCCGGGTCACGCGGGTGTCGGCGTACAGCCGGGCGATCGGATACTCGGTGATGTAGCCGTAGCCGCCGTGCAGTTGCAGGCACTTGTCGATGACGCGACCGGAGACCTCGGTGCAGAACAGCTTCGCGCGGGCCGCATCGGCGACCGTCAGTTCCTTGCGGTCGAGCAGTTCGAGGCAGTGGTCGACGTAGACACGCGCGGCCTGGGTCTCGGCCGAGCACTCGGCGAGCACGAACTTGGTGTTCTGGAACGAGGCGACGGGCTTGCCGAAGACCTTGCGTTCCTTGGTGTATGCGATCGCGTGGGCGATGGCGGCCTCGGCGAAGCCGACCTGGTTCAGAGCGATGCTCAGACGCTCCTGCGGCAGGTTGTGGGTGAGGTAGCCGAAGCCCGCGCCTTCCTCACCGAGGAGGTTCTCGACCGGCACCTTCACGTCGGTGTACGAGAGCTCGGCGGTGTCCTGCTGGTGCAGGCCGATCTTGTCGAGCTTGCGGCCTACCGCGAAGCCCTCGGTGTCGGTGGGCACCGCGATGATCGACAGGCCGCCGCGGCGGTTCTCAGGATCGAACGGACTCGTACGGCAGACCGTGAGGATGAGGTCGGCGGTGACGCCGCCGGTGATGAAGGTCTTCGCGCCGTTGATGATGTAGTGCTTGCCGTCCTCGGACAGCTTCGCCGAGGTCGCGATGTTGGCGAGGTCGGAACCGGTGCCGGGCTCGGTCATCGCGATCGCGGTCATGATCGAGCCGTCGGCGAAGCCGGGCAGCCAGCGCTGCTTCTGCTCCTCGGTCGCGTACTCGAGCAGGTAGGGCAGGATCAGGCAGGCGTGCACGGTGTAGGAGCCGAACGAGACTCCGGCGCGCGCAACCTCTTCGAAGACGATCGTGTTGAACTTGAAGCCGGACTCGCCCCCTCCGCCGAACTCCTCGGGGACCTGGATCCCCAGGATGCCGAGTTCGCCCAGCCGGCGGAAGAATTCGCGGGGCGGGCGACCCATCTCGTCCCATTCCTCGCGATGCGGCGCGACCTCACGTTCGATGAAGTCGCGCACCATCTTCCGGAACTGCTCGTGTTCTTCGGTGAAGATCGTCCGCTGCATGGCTTGTCCTCCGGGGTGTGGGGGCAAGGAGAGGGGAAGGTCAGTTGCCGGTGAAGTCGCCGGTGCGTCGTTCGAGGAACGCCGAGAGGGCTTCGCGGTGGTCCTCGGTGTGGTGCGAGAGCGCCTGGAAGGAGGCCGACAGTTCGAGGAGCGTGTCGAGATCGACGCGCTGACCTTCGCGCAGCAACTTCTTCGTCATGCGCAGTGCGCTCGGGGGGTTGACGGCGACGCGGGCGGCGAGCGCGTTCGCGGCGTCGAGGAGCTGCTCGGGTTCGACGACCTGCGAGACCATGCCCCAGTCGAATGCCGTCGCGGCGTCGACGCGGTCGCCGGTGAAGGCCATCTCGGCGGCGCGCGCCGCCCCGACCGCGCGCGGAAGCAGCCAGGCGCCGCCGTCGCCGGGGATGATGCCGAGCTTGACGAAGCTCTCCGCGAAGAACGCCTTCGACGAGGCGATCCGCATGTCGCACATCATCGCGAGGTCGCAGCCGGCGCCTACGGCCGGTCCGTTGACCGCGGCGATGACCGGGACCTCGCAGTGGTAGATGGCGCGGGGCAGGCGCTGGATGCCGTAACGGTAGCCCTCGCGCAGGGCGTGGGGGCTGCCGCCGAACATGCCGCGACGTTCGTCCATGTCCTTGACGTTGCCGCCGGCGGAGAAGGCCGATCCGGCGCCGGTGAGAATGACGACGCGGGTGTCGATGTCGCGGTTTGCCTCCTCGGCGAGCTCGACGAGGCGATCGATGACGTCGTCACCCGAGATCGGGTTGCGTGCCTCCGGAAGGTTGATCGTCCAGGTCACGACGTTTCCGTCGCGCGTGCTCAGTACGACGTCCTGCGAAGTTGCCATTGCGGTCGCGGTCCTTCCGGTAACCAGTGTGTGGCTCGCACCATAATTTGGTCGAACGATCGTTCAAATTACGGGGCCGGTCGGATCCTGTAAAGACCGAACGGGCTCGTGGCTCAGTCGGGCAGGCTCACGTTCGATTCGGCGATTCTTATGGCTACCTCGTCCGGGAAGATGTTCCGGAAGACGAAGGGATCGCGGCCGAGCACCCAGCCCGGCGCCAGCGCGGTCGCGTAGCGCTCGAAATATCCGAGCTGCTTCCCGAACAACACGAGTTCCTCGGGCGTCGACGTGTTCCACTTGCGGCCGAGCGAGACGAGCGCACCGATCAGTTCGCTGAGCCGCAACTCCCCCACGTCCTGACCGAGCAGCGGACCGAAGATCTCGGCAACCTGCCGGCCGACCGCCGCGTCGTCGACGTCGAGATCGGCGGCGACACCGAGCGCCCGCACACTCTGCGCGACCGCCGTGAAGTCCCCGTCGAGCAGGGCCGCGCGGAACAACGCCCGCAGCAGCGCGCGCCACTTCTCGGGCAGTTCGCCGACGATGCCGAAGTCGAGCAGCGCGACACGTCCGTCGTCGAGCAGCCAGAGATTGCCCGCGTGCACGTCGCCGTGGAACGGGCCGTGACAGAGCACCGCCTCCATCCACACCTTCACTCCGCGGCGCACGAGCAGGGAGGTGTCGAGATCGTCCTGGCCCGGCACCACCCGGTCGACGGGCTTGCCCTGCAGACGCTCCATGCAGATCACCCGCGGACCGCACCACTGCCAGTACACCTCGGGCACCGTGACGTAGGCGTTGTCGCCGAACGCGGAGATGTTGCGGCGGAAACGATCCTGACGATCCGCTTCGACCGCCGCGTTGAGCTCGGTCATCGTCGCGTTGTAGAGATCGCGGATGATCCCCGGAGTGTTCGCGATACGGAAGAACTCGAAGAGCTGCAGCAGCTTCGCGCCCATGTAGGCGGCGCGCAGATCGACGAGCATGCGGTGCGCGATCCCCGGTCGCTGCACCTTCACCACGGCCCGTCGGCCGTCGCGCAGCACGCACCCGTGCACCTGGGCCACAGACGCCGCGGCGAGCGGCACATCGTCGAACGACTCGAACATCTCGTCGATGCGGTGTCCGAGATCCTCCTCGATCACCGCGCGGGCCTGCTCGGAAGGGAAGGTCGGCACGTCGTCGAGCATGCGCAGGCACGCGTCGGCGAGGGCCGCGGGGAACAGTCCGGGTGACGACGCGATGAGCTGGCCCAGCTTCACGAAGGTCGGCCCGAGATGTTCGAAGGCGTCGACGGTGCCGTGCGCGGCCGCTTCGACGACGCTGTGCTGCCGGGGCCGGACGGTCCACCGCAACACCGCCCACACCACGAAGGCGATCAGGACGGCGGCGACGACCACGGCCCGTCCGAGCTCGGCCGGCCCGAACCGGTCGAGCGGAGGCCGCTCGACGTCCAGTGCCCCGGGTGGAAGGACGTCGGCGAAGGGGCCGACGGGCCCGTTGCGCTCGGGCCTGCTGTGACCCCGCGCTCCGGATACGCCTTCGCGCAGCGTGTACTCGTGCACGACCTGTCCCCACTCCGTCCACCACGCGCTCACCTCGGCGCGACTTCGTGCACGGTACCTGTATCCGGCCCCCCGATCGAGACCCGGCGATCATCTGTCTTCTGTCGGTGCCCCCGACTACTCTCTGACGGGTAGCGGATTCGGGTCCGACCAGCCGGGGGTATCGCGCTCATGACCGAACAACTGCTCGAAGAATCTGCCGGTTCGACATCGACGTCGACCGATTTCATGGAACTCGCCGAGCCGTTCCGTCGCGAACTGCTCGCCCACTGTTATCGCATGAGCGGGTCGCTGCACGATGCGGAAGACCTGGTCCAGGAGACCTACCTGCGCGCCTGGCGCGGTTACGAGAACTTCGGCGGCCGCTCCTCACTGCGCACGTGGCTGCACCGGATCGCCACCAACGTGTGCCTGACGGCGCTCGAAGGCCGCAGTCGCCGGCCGTTGCCCACCGGGCTCGGCGCGCCCAGCTCCGATCCCACCGACGATCTGGTCACCCGCCCCGAGGTGCCGTGGCTCGAGCCGTTCCCCGTGGGGTACGCCACCGACGATCCGTCGGATCCCGCCACCATCGCTGCCTCCCGCGATTCCGTCCGCCTCGCCTTCGTCGCGGCCCTGCAGCATCTCTCCGCTCGTCAGCGCGCGGTCCTGCTGCTCCGCGAGGTCCTGCAGTGGCGCGCCACCGAGGTCGCAGCCGCGCTCGACACGTCGACGGCGGCGGTCAACAGCCTTCTGCAACGGGCACGTGCGCAGCTGAAAGACGCCCAGGTCCGCGACGACGACCTCGCCGAACCCGACAGCGCCGAGACCAAGGCGTTGCTGCAGCGCTGGGTCGACGGCTTCGAGAAGTACGACATCGATTCGCTCGTCGAGATGCTCACCCAGGACGCCGTCTGGGAGATGCCACCCTTCGAGGGCTGGTACCAGGGCCCCGACGCGATCGTCACCCTCATCAAGCACCAGTGCCCCGCGAAGGGCCCCGGCGACCAGGTGCTGCTTCCCACCGTGGCCAACGGCCAGCCGGCATTCGGGCTGTACATGCGAGGGGAGGACGGCCGCCACCACCCTTTCCAACTGCAGGTGCTCGACATCGTCGACGGTAGGGTCGCGCACGCCACCGTCTTCTTCTCCGACGACACCGCCGGGTTGTTCGCCAGGTTCGGGCTGCCGGAGGACCCGGCAGCCCGCTGACGGTCGCGGTCAGGCTTCTGCGGTGGCGTTCTCCTCGGCGTCCTCCGGAGCCCAGGCCTGCGCCGCAGCCGACATGTCCATCCACATGACCTCCCAGACATGGCCGTCGAGGTCGCGGAAGGCCCGCTGGTGGGCGAAGTCCCCCATCTCCTCCTGCGCCTTCTGCGCGCCGGTCGTCACCCATTCGCTGCCACCGGCCGCGATCGCGCCGTCGACGAGCGCGTCGACACCTTCGCGACTGTCGGCCGACACGCACATCAGCGCCTCACGGGCCTTCGTGGTGTCGCAGATGTCGTCGTTGATGAAGTCGCGGAATCGCGGCTTCTCGAGCAACATCACGTAGGTCTGCTCGTTGATCTCCAGGCACGCGGTGTTCTCGTCGCAGAACATGTCGTTGAAGGTGAATCCGAGCGTGTCGAAGAATGCACGGGAGGCGGCGACGTTCTCTACGGCGAGGTTGACGAACAGCATGCGCGACATGGTTTCTCCTGCGTTCGGCCCGTCCTGCGCGGGCGCGGTGTGGGTGTCACGGATACAGACCGGCCGCCCCGCGAGAACTCATCGCGCACCCCGAGATTTCTCGCCGCGGTGTGGTCGTCACTGCTTGCCGAGCACCCAGACCGGGCCCGTGATCAGCCAGATCACCGTGATCGTGGCGAGGGTGGGGAAGATTCCGTACAGCGCCGAGGCCTGTTCGCCGTTCGCGACGGTCGACCCGAGCCCGAGTACGGCTGCCGCACTGATCCCGGCCGCGAGCAGCCATCGCCCGAAGTCCACACATTCCTTGCGGAAGGCCTCCGGGCCCTCCTTCGGAGCGCGTTCCGGTTTCGGACCACCCGCGAGGTGATAGGCGAACCGCCGGTCGGCCCACCGGACGACGCTCGGCCCGAAGGCGACACTCGCACCGAGATAGATACCCGCGGCGCGGTGGACCCAGCCGACCTCCGCCCCGTTGTGCAGATCCACCGCGACGGCCGCGAGCAGAACGACGTCGATCAGCGGGATCAGGGCGAGCAGCACCGTGCCCGTCCTCCGGAGCCGGAGCAGATACCGGCACACGAGGCCGACCGCGAGCACGACCCAGAACGCGATCTCGCACCCGACGATGAAAGCGGCGATGTGGCTGAACATGACCTCAGAATCGCGCGCACATCCCCCCGCGCGCGTCGCCCGATGGGCGGCAGATGCCTCATCACTTCGGGTGACGCCGACCCTGATCCTCCCCCGGTTGTGGTCGAATCGTTCCCGTGGACAACCGTGAATCCGAGATTCGAGTGGGATTCGTGAACCCGCGCTACAACTCCCTGCTCGTCGCCCTCGCGTACTTCGCGGGTGGCGCGCTGTTGTACGCCCTGGATCTCGGTGTGCTCGTCGAGGATCGGCCGCCGCAGCCGCTGTGGGTGTGGCTGGTTCTGCTCGCGTGCGTGTGTGCACCGATGACGATGCGTCGCACACGACCGCTTCTCGCACTCCTGCTGGGCACGGTTCCGGTACTGGTCGACCTCGTCGTCGGCCCTTCGCTGCCGGTCTGGATCGCATACGGCGACCTGCTGTACACCGCAACGCTCTTCGGCTCGGCGCGGACCAGTCGCTTCCTCGAACGCGCCCCGTTGGTCCCGATCGTCGTCGGCGCCGTCGCGCTCGGTGTGTACTTCGGAGAACTGCGCATCGCCGTATGGGCCGTGTCGATCGCCGCGCTCGTGATCGTCGTCCCGATCTGGTGGGCCCGATCCGTCCGCACACATCGGGACGCCGCCGAGATCGAACGGGCACGCGCCGAGGCTCTCTCGCGGGTCGCGGAACTGGACCGTCGCGCCGCCATCACCACCGAGCGACAGCGTCTGGCCCGCGACCTGCACGACGTCGTGGCGGGGCACCTGTCGTCGATCGCGATCCAGAGCGAGGCCGCGCTCCGCCTCCGCGATTCCGATCCCGACAGAGCGCTGACCGTGCTCGAGTCCGTGCGCTCCGGCAGCGTGGCCGCCCTGCAGGAGATGCAGTCGATGGTGCGTCTGCTGCGCAGCGACGACACCGACGACGAGATCACCACCGCGGGTCGCCTCGCCGACCTCGAACCGCTCACCGCATCCGCACGCGCCGCCGGCACCTCCGTCCGGATCGACGGTCGTCCACCCGCAGACCTCGACGCGGAGGTCGATCTCACGGCCTACCGCATCGTCCAGGAGACCCTGACGAACGCGGTCAAGCATGCACCCGGACGGCCGGTGACCCTTCGTTTCGACGACACCGACGGCCGCCTCGGGATCGAGGTGGTGAACCCGATCGGCGACCCGGACACCCCGGACCCGTCACCGGCCCGCGGCGCCGGGCACGGCCTGCGCAACATCGCCGAACGCGCCGCCGCGGTGGGCGGGCACGCCCGCTCCGGTCGCGACGGGAACGAATGGAGGACATACGTGCAACTGCCGATCGCGACCAGGAGCACGACGTGACGATCAGGGTGTTGCTCGCCGACGACCACAGTGCCATCCGCGCGGGCCTGCGGCTCCTGCTCCACACGAGCGAGGACATCGAGGTGGTGGGCGAAGCCGCCGACGGTGCCGTCGCGGTGTCGCAGACGCGCGCCCTCGCCCCGGATGTCGTCCTCATGGACATCCGCATGCCGCACGTCGACGGGATCGCCGCGACCCGCACCATCACCGAGGAGACGAGTGCCCGGGTGCTGGTGCTGACGAGTTTCGAGATCGACGAGTACGTCTTCGAGAGTCTTCGGGCCGGAGCGGCCGGATACCTCCTCAAGACCGCCTCCGCGGATGCCATGCTCGACGCGATCCGGGCGGTGCACTCCGGGGAGTCCGTGCTCTCACCGCAGATCACGCGAACCGTCATCGACGCGTTCGTCTCGAAATCGACTCGGCGGGAGGATGTTCCGGACGGTCCGGATATCGACGCCCTCACCGCACGCGAACAGGAGGTCTTCGCGTGCCTGGGCGAGGGATTGTCCAACCGCCAGATCGCCACCCGCCTCGGCATCGGTGAGAACACGGCGAAGACACACGTCGCCCGGGTGCTCCACAAACTCGGGCTGCAATCGCGGATCCAGGCGGCCATCCTCGCCCGGGACATGCCCGACCATCAGCTCTAGGATCGAGGATGCACCAGGATTCGACAACCGACTCCGAAAGCGCGGGAAAAACAATGACCGGCACTTCCGATCACGACGACCTGCTGCTCAGCGACGCCGAACGCATGCACGCGTTGAACGCACTCGGCGAACACTACGCCGCGGGCCGGCTCGACAGCGCCGAGTTCTACGAACGATCCGGAGAGATATCTTCGGCGCGAACGTTTTCGGCGTTGCTCCCCTCCTTCCGGGGGCTACCCGGCGGTGTTCCCCTCGAACAGGTCGACGGTCACATCCGGATGACCCACGACTCCTCCGCGCCGGCGGTCAGCCACGACAGCTCCTCTGCGACGGCACCCCAGTCCCCGGAGGACGAACTGGCCTCGCTCCGCGAACGGGGCAGCATGGTCGAGACGCTGGACTGGATCATCATCGGCGTCACGCTCGTGACCTTCCTCGTCCTGCAGATCGCTCTCGACTGGAGCTACGCGTGGATCGTGTGGCCGTCGCTGATCGTCACGCTCAGCGTTCCGCGGTTGATCCTGAAGTACAGCGACGACGACGAGAAGGTCTACGAAGAGCTCAAGAAGTCGGAGGCCACCGAACGGAAGAAGCGGCTCGAGGAGGCGTCGAAGCGGATCCGGGAACTCGAGGGTCGTCGCGGTCCGGAGACGCCACGGAGCTGAAGCGACCGACAGTCACGGAGCTGAGCCGAGGGGTGACCGCAGAGCGGGGTCGACCGGTGATCGCGGACCGGGACGAACCACTCCCCGATTGCTCTTTATTGCGCTGTTCCTGGTAGAAGCAAGGAATGGCAATCGAGACCGCACAGTTCACCGTCGATCGTCCGGGTCGTTTCATGGGCGTCGGCATCGAGGTCGCCGACGACGCGTCGGTCTCGGTCACCCAGTCCGTCGGATCGCACCTGTTCGACCACCGCGGGCAGACCACGCTCGCCTCCATCGGCGTCTTCACCGACGTCGCCGCGGGCGCACCCGCCGGTATCGCGCGATTCGCGGAGACCGGTGAGCGACCACAGAGCGTGCTGTCGCACGTGACGGCGACGCTCGCCCACCCCTTCCCCGCCTCGGGGGCCCTCGTCGGTCACGGCAGCAGCCTGTTCTTCGACGAGTCCACCGCCGTGTCGGGCACCGACGTGCGCGACGAGCAGGGTGCTCTCGTCGCGCACCTGGTCGGCCGCTCCATCGTCGTCGGGCGCACGCCGATGGAACTCGGCGCCGAGGCGTCGGAGGCCGTGCCGGAGCGGGACGAGCCGGAACCGTGGTCCGATGTGGCGATCCTGGCCGAACTGCCCGGCCTCGACATCGTCACGGGCATCTCCACCGGGACTCTTCCGCGCGGACCGCTCGCCGGGCTGCTCGGACTCGAGGTGACAGCCGCCGAGCGCGGCGTCGTGCAGGCCCGGCTGTCGCCGCGCGAGTGGATGGCCAACGTGATCGGTTCGGTGCAGGGCGGTGTGCTCGTGTCGATGGCGGAGGCCGTCACCGGCCTGGCCGCACAGACGCTGACAGGCATCGATCAGAACTATCGCGTGCTGGAGATCGGCCTCGACTACCTCCGCTCGCCCGCCGTCCCCGGGCCGGTCATCGAACTGCGATCCGAAGCGGTGCGGGCCGGACGGCGACTCGCGTCCTTCGAGACGACGCTGTGCGCCACCGACGGCACCGTCTACGTGCGCGCACATGCCAACGTCCAGCTGCTGCACCGCGCGTAACGGATTCGCAGGAATCTCCCAGCTTTCTCGCACCGTGCCTCGAGCGTCCGGACGCACGATGGTCGGAACGAGGACGCACGGAGGAGAGATCATGAACGAGGACGGTCGAGCCGTACACCGAGCACAGCGGCCGCGACACTCGCAACGACACCGACTCGATCCACGACCCGACGGGGACGACGGTCACCGCACGTGAGGGTGACCGGGTCCTCGCCGCGGTCAACGTGGGTGTCGACGTCTGATCACGCTGCTCTGCGCGCGGCCGTCACCGCCGCGGCGCCGAGCCTCGGGAACCGGCCGTCGGAGATCGTGGTGAAGGTGTTGCCCATGCGGTTGGTGACGAACGCGACCGACAGTCCGGTCTCCGGGTCGGCGAACGCTCCGGAGCCGCCGAAGCCGTAGTGGCCGACCGACCGCAGCGGCTGCTGCCTCAGGGCGACCCATCCGGGGTGGTAACCCAGCCGCCAGTTGGGCCGGATGCCGAGGACGTAGTCGCGTCGCCGGGTCTGCACTTCGAGCAACTGGCCGACGGTGTCCTCCTTCAACAGGCGGGCACCGTCGATCGCTCCGCCGTTCGCGATCGCCGCGTACATGCGGGCCAGGGCCCGAGCGGTGAACACACCGTTCCATCCCGGCATGACGGCGTCGTGCGCGGACGGACTGCGCATCAACTCGTCGAAGCCCTCCGCCATGCCTGCCTCGGCGAGACCCCGCACGCCCGGCGCGTGCGACAGCACCGCCGACGCCGTCGTCCACGGTGCCGGCAGGAAGTTGACCTTGGGGAACACCCGGGCGATGCGGTGCCGTTGGTCCTCGGGCACGTGGTACCAGAACTCGTCCGTGCCGAGCGGCTCGGCGATCTCGGTGCGCACGAGTTCCTGGAAGGACACCCCGGTCACGCGCGATGCGATCTCGGCGACGAGGTTGCCATAGGTGACGGCGTGATAACCCGGCCCGTGGAAACGTCGTGGATCGGGTGGGGAGGCGGCGAGCGCGGCGGCCACCGCCTCTGAATCGAGCAGTCCTTCCCTGCCGGGCACGAGACCGCGGGACCTGTGCAGTCCGGCGCGATGCGACATGAGCTGTCGCAGGGTGATCGTCTCCTTGCCGGCCGCGGCGAACTCCGGCCAGTACTCGGCCACGGCTGCGTCGTAGTCGAGCAGGCCACGCTCGGCGAGGCGGTGCACCACCGTGCTGGCCACCCCCTTGCCGGTGGAGAACGACAGCACCACGGTGTCGCGGGTCCACCGCTTGTCGCGTGCGGCCCAGCCCGCCCAGATGTCGAGGACGGGTTCGCCGTGCAGGTAGCAGGCGAGAGCGCCGCCGCCCTGACTCGGCTTGTAGAACATCCGGAAGAACAGATCCGCGACAGGCATGAAGCGCGGATCGACCAGCATCTGTGTGGGCGGGGTCGCCACGGGCGGCTCCGTCGTGGAACCTTCGGTCATGAGGGCGATGGTAGGAGTATGTAAACGCTCCCGAGGGTGTTCTCCCACTTCCGCGGCGGTCCGGTCCGCAGGGTGACTGCACGACCTGCCCTTCCGGTGTAAGGATGGGGAGCATGACCCTCGCGCAGAACTCGGAGATTCGCTCCGGCATCGATCTCGGACACGTCGACGAACGGGTCCGCCCCCAGGACGACCTCTTCGAACACGTGAACGGCCGATGGCTCGCCGAACACGAGATCCCCGCCGACCGCGCGCTCGACGGAGCCTTCCGCACGCTCGCCGACAAGGCCGAGGTCGACGTGCGGACCATCATCGAAGAGGCCGCGGCGTCCGGCGCCGAGCCGGGCACCGACGCCCAGAAGATCGGCGACCTGTACACCTCGTTCATGGACACCGCGACGATCGAGGCAGCCGGTCTCGATCCGATCCGCGGGGAACTCCGGGCGGTCTCCGGCGCTGCCGACCGCGCCGCGCTCGCGGCAGTACTGGGCGGGTTGCAGCGCGCCGGCGTGACGGGTGCGCTCGCGCACTACGTCGACACCGATTCGAAGAACTCCGAGCGGTACCTGATGCACGTTTCGCAGGGCGGGCTCGGGCTGCCCGACGAGTCGTACTACCGCGAGGACCGCTACGCCGAGATCCGTGACCGGTACACCGCCCACATCGGCCGGATGTTCGCCCTCGCCGACCTGCCCTACGACGCGGCGAAGGTGGTCGCGCTCGAGACGAGGCTGGCCGCCGGGCACTGGGACGTCGTCAAGCGTCGCGACGCCGACCTGAGTTACAACCTGCTCACCCTCGACTCGCTGCGCACCGATCTTCCGCAGTTCGACTGGACGGGATGGATCACCGCGACCGGCGCGACCACCGAACAGTGGGCCGAGATCGTCGTTCGTCAGCCGAGCTTCCTCGAGACGTTCGCGACGTTGTGGGCCGACGAGGACCTCGACGACTGGAAGGCCTGGGCGGTGTGGCGGGTGCTGCGCGCGCGGGCTCCGTACCTGTCCGAGGCGTTCGTCGACGAGAACTTCGCGTTCTACGGCCGCACGCTCACCGGTACGCAGGAGATCCGCGACCGCTGGAAGCGCGGTGTGTCGCTCGTGCAGGACCTGCTCGGCGAGGCCGTCGGCAAGCTCTACGTCGAACGGCACTTCCCCGCCGAGGCGAAGACGCGCATGCAGGTGCTCGTCGACAATCTCACCGAGGCGTACCGGCAGTCCATCACCGACCTCGAATGGATGAGCCCGGCCACGCGCGAGGCCGCGCTGCGCAAGCTCGAGAAGTTCACCCCCAAGGTCGGCTATCCCGACACCTGGCGCGACTACTCCGCTGTGACGATCACCCCGGACGACGTGGTGGGCAACTACCGCAGCGGGTACGCCGCGGAATACGACCGCGATCTCGGCAAGCTCGGTGGTCCGGTCGATCGCGGCGAGTGGTTCATGACCCCGCAGACGGTCAACGCCTACTACAACCCGGGGATGAACGAGATCGTCTTCCCCGCCGCGATTCTCCAGCCCCCGTTCTTCGACCTGCATGCCGACGACGCCGCGAACTACGGCGGTATCGGCGCGGTCATCGGGCACGAGATCGGCCACGGATTCGACGATCAGGGCGCGAAGTACGACGGCGACGGCAATCTGGAGAACTGGTGGACCGATTCGGACCGCGAGGAGTTCGGTAAGCGCACCGCGGCCCTCATCGCGCAGTACGACGAGTTCGAGCCGAAGGCCCTTCCCGGACAGCGTGTCAACGGCAGCTTCACGATCGGCGAGAACATCGGTGATCTCGGTGGCCTGTCAATCGCGTTGAAGGCCTACGAGATCGCGCTCGACGGCAAGCCCGCGCCGGTCATCGACGGCCTGACCGGCCTGCAGCGCGTGTTCTTCGGATGGGCGCAGGTGTGGCGTACGAAGGTTCGCGACGAAGAGGCGTCACGACGCCTCGTCGTCGACCCGCACTCGCCGCCGGAGTTCCGCTGCAACGGCGTGATCCGCAACATCGACGCTTTCTACGACGCGTTCGGCGTCACCGAGGGCGACAGGCTGTATCTCGATCCTTCGGAGCGCGTGCGCATCTGGTAACTCCACGCACGACTCTGCCCCGACGCGGACAGCGTCGGGGCAGTGGTCGTTTCGGGGCGTTCGTTTCGGGGGCCGTTCTCGGGCTGTCGCCTACCGGATCAGCCGAGGTGCGAGCTCGGCACCGGAACGCCGCGCGCGTGGAACCACGGGATGGGGTCGACCTTGGCGCCGCCCGGCTGCCACACCTCGTAGTGCAGGTGCGGGCCGGTGGACTGGCCGCGGTTGCCCATTGTGGCGATCTGCTCACCGGCGCGGACGTGCTGGCCGACCGAGACGAGGGACTGATCGATGTGGCCGTAGACACCGGTCGTGCCGTCGTCCTGCGCGATGCGCACCCACAGGCCGAAGCCCGAGGCCGGACCGGATTCGATCACGACGCCGTCGGTGACGGAGAGGATGGGCGTGCCGATCGAGTTGGCGACGTCGATACCGTTGTGGTTGGTCCCCCAGCGCGGACCGTAGCCCGAGGTCAGCGTTCCTGCAGCGGGGAAGGCGAGCGCGGGGCGACGCGCGGCCTCCTCACGAGCGGCCTGCTCGGCGGCCTCGCGGGCGATCCGCTCGGCCTCGGCACGCTGTGCTGCCTCCTGGGCAGCGATCGCCTCGACGACACGCTGTGCTTCCCTCTCGGCGGCGCGGTTCAGCTTCTCGGTGTAGTGGGATGCGTCGACACCGGCGACCTTCAGCACCTGCGGTGCGGTCGAGAGGTTCTCCCCGGCGCCCGTCCATGCGGTGGCGGACTCGACGCGGACCCGGTCGCCTGCGGCGTTCGCGACCGTCGTTCCGCCGACGGTGACGGCGCTCGCGAGGACCGCGACTGCCATCCACCTGCCGGCGCGGGTTGCGCGCCGTCGCAGATCGGTGGCTTCTCGGGTGTGGGTGGATTCAGGATTTCGGATCACAGCAGTTTCCTCTGGGACAGGCCCTCGGTAACGAAAGGGTCACGATTCCATCACAGAGTACTTCGACCTTTGACGACCTCAGCGTGTCGCCTTGACTCCAAACCGACCGGTATCGGACAAAAAGCGCCCGATTTGCCCTACTCGATTCACATCGCCACCATCGACCTCACGCGTTGGTCGCAAAACCGGGGTGAACCGTGAGTGACGTCACGCCTTCGGATAACGGGGAAACGATCTCCGAGGGGGTATCGAGGCGGTATTGCGGCCCCAGCCGAGAGGGTCCTACCGCACCGCGAAACGCAGACCGAAATTGTCGAACGTCGCGGGCAGCGGACGCGCCGGATCCGGCTTCATATCCGACACCACGGTGAACTCGGCGGACCGGAGCAGAGTCGCAAGGAAGGTGCTCGCCGCGAACAGCACAATGCTGCGCCCGGGGCACACCGTCGGTCCGGCGCTGAACGGCACGAGCGCGGGATAGCGCTCGGCGCGGCCGTCGAGCCAGATCTCGGGTTCGAAGGTGTCGGCGAACGGCAGGTCGTCGGAGCGGTGGAAGGCCGAGGACAGGATCACGAAGCCCGTACCGGCGGGAATCGTGGAGGTACCACCCGCACCGTCGCTCCACGTGGTCTCTTCCACGGAGTCCCGGAGGATCACCGGAGTGGTCGGCCACAGCCGGGTCGTGTCCAGCACGCAGGCCCGCAGGTACTCGTAGACCTGCGGTGTCCCGGCTTCGGTTCCCGACAATTCCGACTCGACGCGCAGACGCTGCTCGGAATGGGTCGACAACACCGCCAGGGTTCGGGCGCTGACCATGCCTGCGGCGTCGAACGCGAACAACCAGTGCGGCATCTGCCCGATCGGGTCGACGGACGCCGGCGCTGCGAGGTCCCGGACCACCCCGGCCAGACTCTGGGACGGAGCCGCCGTGACATGACGGTGCAGGTTCTGGGTGAACCGATCGCGCAGGCGGTGCCGGAGCGGATGCGCGAACGACCAGTTCCCGTTCGAGCGCAGCGTCCACAACTGGTCGGTGATGCTCTCGTCGTCGCGGGCGGCGTCGCCGAACGCGAGTCGCCGAACGAGGCGCCACCAGGTCTGCACGAAATCAGGAGCGTCGAGTTCACCGCGCGACCTCGCATGCTCGAGCAGATCCTGCGCCTCCTGCTCGATCACGGGAACCCATTCGGCCGCGAGACGGTGCAGGGCGTGTTCCGGTTCGAGGACCGACTCGTTGAACGCGCGTCGCTGGGCGCGGATGTTCCCTCGGGAGATGAGCACACCGTTGGGCTGGAACGGGCTGAGTGCGGCCACCTTCTCCTTGTTGGCCGCAGTGAACGATGCCGTGTCGGTACGCAGGATCCGGTCCACATCCTCGGGCGTCAGGACGATCGCGAGGGTGCGGCCGGGGATCGGCACGACCACCGGTCCGTCACCGTGCCGCTTCCGTAGATCGGCGACCAGGCGGACCACGCCGGCATCGGATTGGTTCTTCTCGAGCAGCTTCATCGCCCAACGCCGACGAGCGATCGGTCCCACCGCCACGAATGGCACGGCCACCTGCCCGAGGAGCCGAGCGGCGTCGGTGGGCGAAACGGTCGCGGTCGTTGCAGGCACAGGTGCTCCCGGCGTCGGAGGGGCAGGACTTGTGAAGGCTTCCCGTCGGGAGCACATCCAAACGTCCGTCCGGACCCGCAGAGGGAGATCACCGCAACCCCGGAACGAGCAGGCTTGCACGGTCCGCGGACAGAAGCACGCCTTCGGACGGCATGCAACTGTCTTCAGGGCGCGCAAACGGTCGGCGCTGCAGTGACAACTACCCGTCCCGATTTCCCCTGTGCCCTATTTTCCGCGCGCCTGCTTGCCGCGAGAGCACCTTGTCGGCCGCCTCCCAGTGCGCATCGAACAGATCGCCACGACCGTCGGAAAACCCTGCGACGGTGTGGAAGTGAGCATCGCCGACGACAGCGAGGTGCTAATCCGCGGATACAACGTGATGCAGGGCTATCTCGACGATCCGGAGGCCACCGCCGCAACCGTCGACTCCGCAGCGGGCCGGCGTGAGCGGGCACGGTTATGCCTCGTCGGTACGCCCGCTCAGCAGATTGTCCGCCTGACCACGGCTTCGAGGAACTTCACGGGAAGCGGTTTCACCCTCTGTCGACTCGGGTATCCGCTGAGGCACTGACCTCGATCGCAGGGGGAGACCATAGTGAAGAACGGTTTTGTCGACCCCAAGCCGGACGCTCACGAAGAGCAGCCGGAGACGGTACGGCGCGCCATCGGTGCGTCGGCCATGGGTAATTTCACCGAGTGGTTCGACTACGGCGTCTATGCCTACACGGCCACCTACATCGCCGATTCGTTCTTCCCCGGCGATCTCGAATCCGCGACACTGCTCACGCTGGGTGTCTTTGCGGTCTCCTTCGTCATGCGGCCGCTGGGCGGTTTCGTGTGGGGTCCACTCGGCGACCGGTTGGGTCGGCGCCAGATCCTGGCGCTCACCATCCTGTTGATGGGTGGTTCGACGGTTCTGCTCGGCGCGGTCCCGTCGTACGAGTCGATCGGGTTCTGGGCACCTCTGCTGCTCGTGCTGTTGCGCATGATCCAGGGGTTCTCCACCGGCGGTGAGTACGGTGGCGCAGCGACTTTCATGGCCGAGTACTCCCCCGACCACAAACGTGGCTTCTACGGTAGTTTCCTCGAGTTCGGCACGCTGGGTGGTTTCTCCGTCGGTGCGTTCCTCGTCCTGATGATCGATCTGATGTCCACCGATGCCTTCATGGCGACCTGGGGCTGGCGACTGCCGTTCTTCGTCGCCGGCCCGCTCGCACTGGTGGGCCTCTACCTTCGTTCGAAACTCGACGAGACGCCGGTCTTCAAGGAACTGGAGGAGGCGCACCAGGAGGAGGCCAGCGTCGGCGCCGAGTTCAAGGACCTGCTCACCCGCTACTGGCGACCGATCATCACGATGATGGGTCTGGTCATCGCGCTGAACGTCTGCAACTACACGTTGCTGAGCTACATGCCGACCTATCTCGAGGACCGGATCGGTCTGACGACCACTTCGGCACTGATCCTGGTGTTGATCGGTCAGCTCGCGATGATGGCGGTCATCCCGTTCTCCGGCTCCTTGTCGGACCGCATCGGGCGCAAGCCCCTCTGGGCGGCGTCGCTGGGCGGTCTGTTCGTTCTCGCCGTGCCGATGTACATGTTGATGTCGGTGGGCTTCGGCTGGGCGATCCTCGGCTTCACCGTGCTCGGCCTGCTGTACGTGATGCAGTTGTCGACCATCTCGGCGACCTTCCCCGCGATGTTCCCCACGCAGGTCCGGTTCGCCGGGTTCGCGATCTCGTACAACGTGGCCACCTCGATCTTCGGAGGTACGGCTCCCGCGATCAACGAATGGCTCGTCGAGCGGACCGGCAACGATCTCATGCCGGCCTTCTACATGATGGGCGCGTGCGCGGTCGGTCTCGTCGCCCTCTACTTCGTGGCGGAGACCGCGGGCGCATCGCTGCGGGGACGCGGTATCCCGGGTATCGATACCGAAGCACGCCCCGCGGCCTTGTCCCATCACTGATGTTGCCCCGGTTCGAGGTTCGAGGTTCGGAGACGGCTCGTGAATCGACGACCCGGTCGTCGATGTGGACGGTGGCACCGTCTCGGCCTTCCTGCTGTGGTTCGAACACGACCGGCTGTGGGAGATCCTCGTCGGGATGTTCCTGTTCGGCGTCGGCATGGGCACGACCTACGCCGCGATGCCCGCGCTCATCGCACGCAGCGTGGCCGACACCGAGCTCGGCAGCGCCGTCAGTTTCAACCAGGTCCTCCGCACCGTCGGCGGCGCCTTCGGCAGTGCCCTGTCCGGCGCCGTCCTCGCCGCATACATGGGCGCCGACCTGCATCGGACCGACGGAGGCATCACGCTCGCGTTCGCCCTCGGGGCGTGCGGCAGCGTGATCGTGTTCGCCGCGCTCGCGGTCAACCATGTCCGGTCGCTCCGTCCCTCCGATACCTCGGTGAGCACGCCGGCCCTTCGCGGTGCCGATCTGCGCCGCTGACCGGATACCGCCGATACGCGAAGGTCGTCGCGTCGCTCTTCCTCCCGTCGACTCCACCGACCCATCGTCGGCGTGAAGTCACCCATCGGACATTCCGACGATGAACACATCCCGTGCCCGTACCCGAACTTTCCGAGGCTCGAGTACGGGCATGTTGTCGCTTCTGCGGTTACACACATTTCAAGATCGAACACAGCACATCGATCGTCGTCACGTTATCCATCACAAGTCCGAAATGCACGAAAGATCCTCTCGCGCCCAACTTTCGAACCCGTGGTTGGATGTGCGGTCGAGATACGGACTCGAGCGCGCGACGCCGCGTGGCGAAGCCGAACTCCATCACAGCCACCGCCTGCCCCGGGAGGAACCATGACCGACATCGAGACGAAGAACTTCTTCACCGATCCGGAACTCGTCGAGGACCCGTACCCCTACTACGACGCCCTGCGCGAGGGATGCCCGGTCACGCGCGAACCCCACCACAACGTCATGATGGTCACCGGCTACGAAGAGGCGATCCAGGTCCTGAGCGACGAGCAGACCTTCTCGTCGTGCATCTCGGTGACCGGTCCGTTCTCCGGCCTTCCGGCCTGCCCCGAGAGCGACGACATCACCGACTTCATCGAGGAGCACCGCCCCTCGCTGCCGATGAACGACCAGCTCCCCACCATGGATCCCCCGCAGCACACCGACCATCGCGGCCTGCTGATGCGGCTCATCACGCCCAAGCGCCTCGAGGAGAACGAGGCCTTCATCGAGCGCATCGCCGACCGCCTCCTCGACGATCTGCTCGCCCGAGGCGAGGGCGACTACATCACCGGCTTCGCCGCTCCGTTCGCGATGCTCGTCATCGCCGACCTGCTGGGCGTGCCGGAGAGTGACCATCAAGAATTCATCGAGGGCCTGAAGATCCAAGTGGAGAAAGGCTTCTCGCTCGGCAGCACCGAGGGTGAGACGCTGAAGCTCAACCCGCTCGAGTTCCTGTACAAGAAGTTCGGCCAGTACATCGAGGACCGCCGCGCGAACCCCACCGACGACGTGCTGACGGGCCTCGCCACCGCAACCTTCCCCGACGGCACCCTGCCGCCCGTCGACGACGTCCTGCGTATCGCCGCGAACGTGTTCTCCGCCGGCCAGGAGACCACCGTGCGTCTGTTGAGTTCCGCGTTGCGGATCATCGCCGAGCAGCCCGAACTCCAGAAGACCCTGCGCAGCGAGCCCGATCGCATCCCGAACTTCATCGAAGAGACGCTGCGTTTCGAGAGCCCGATCAAGGGCGACTTCCGGCTCGCGAAGACCCCCACCACCGTCGGCGGGGTCGACGTCTCGGCCGGCACGATCATGATGCTGGTCAACGGCGCCGCCAACCGCGACCCGCGCCAGTTCTCCGACCCGAACGAGTTCGACATCGATCGCCGCAACGCACGCACCCACATCGCGTTCGGTCGCGGCGTGCACTCGTGTCCTGGCGCCCCGCTCGCCCGAACCGAAGGACGCGTGGGCATCGCGCGCCTGCTCGAGCGCACCAGCGAGATCCGGATCTCCGAGAAGGTGCACGGCCCCGAGGACGACCGGAAGTTCGGTTACCTGCCGACCTTCATCCTGCGTGGCCTGCTCGCCCTGCACCTCGAGTACACGCCGGCGGAAGGTGAGTCGAAGTGAAGGTCGTCGTCGACGACGACGCCTGCCGCGGACACGGCGTCTGCCTCGCGGCCTGCCCGGAGGTCTTCGACCTGAGCGACGGCGGATACGCCGTCACCCTGATGTCCGAGGTCCCGGCCGAACACCAGGACTCCGTGCGGGAGGCCGCAGGGGGTTGCCCCGAAAGGGCGATCCGGCTCGACTGAGATCAGAGCGCGCCGTTCTTCGACGGGTCCGGCGTCCGGCCGGGTGCGCTCCGATCCCCGCGTTGGTTGTCAGGATGTCTCACGGCCATCCTGACAACCAGCGAATTGCCGCAGCGGATGGCGAGAACGGCAGCGGATTCCGTCCCGGGTGCGCATTCCGACTTGCCTCTTTCCGGCCCCGAATCAGCCGTATCGGGATGAGAACAAGGTTTCTTTTTCTGATAGCAACAGTCTCGAGTCGGGACGGAAAGCGGAAGGACGGCCCCGCGTTGCCTCCCTACCCTCCGGTACAGTGTCCCCATGTCCACTCCACGCGACACAGGGCGATCCGGGCAGTGACGGGCGCCAGCGAAGAGCCGGCCTGGAAGCAGCGCGCGGTGGAGCGTTCCATCCGGACCGCGAAGCTGCGCGCCGAGCAGCGCGTTCAGCGCTTTCTCGATGCCGCACAGGCGATCATCGCGGAAAAGGGCAGCACCGACTTCACGGTTCAGGAAGTTGTCGACCGGTCGAAGCAGTCGCTTCGCAGCTTCTACCTACAATTCGACGGTAAGCACGAGCTGTTGCTGGCACTCTTCGAGGATGCTCTGAGCCGCTCTGCCGATCAGATCCGTGCCGCTGCCGCCGACGAGAAGGATCCTCTCGATCAGCTGCGCGTCGCAGTGGAACTGCTGTTCGAGTCGTCCCGACCCGATCCGGCGGCCCCGCGACCCCTGTTCACCGACCTCGCGCCGCAGCTGGTGCTCACCCATCCTGCCGAGGTGAAGGTCGCACACGCACCGATGCTCACGCTGTTCACGGAGCTGATGGAGAAGGTCGATGCCGAGGGCAGCCTTCGCGAGGGAACGAACGCGAAGCGAATGGCCGCCATGACAATGCAGACCGTGATGTCCATTGCCCAGTCGAGCGGGGGCGACGACACCACGACCCTTCTCATCTCGGCCGACGAGGTATGGAGTTTCTGCTCGCAGGGATTCGCCGCCCGCTGACGAGAGCAGCATTCTCGAACAGCAAAGTTCATCCCTCTCGCTCGGTGATCACGAGAAGCCAATCCCCGTCTCCATCCGTGTTCGGCCCCGGTATGGGGATGTCGCCGTTCTCGTCGGAAGTCGCCGGCTGCCGAGGCCCGGTCGCGTCGGCGGGGTCGACCCACTCGAGGGTCGCCTCCTCCGGTACCAACGCAGGATCGAGCCGGATCGTGCGCTGCGTCGGAAGGTAGACGACGGCGAGTGAACCGTCGGGTGTCCGGGCAGCGGTGACGTACTCGTCGTCGAGAACGTCGATCATCTCGTCACTCGTCCACGGGGTGCCGCGACCTGCGACGACGAGCGGTTCGTCGATATCCGGCACGAGCTCCCACCACGGCCACGACTGCCACAGTTCACGTATCGCTCGCAGCTGTGCGACAGCGGGAGTATCCAGACGGGTTTCCCACCCGTCCGGGAACTCCCAGTCGTCGGAACCCCGGAACTCGCCGGGCGAACCGGAGGTCAGTGCCCACAACGCCTGACGTCGGAGTGTCTCGTCGGTGGTCGGTGCCGTGTCCTCCTGGTTGTTCTCACCTTCGTAGTTGCCCTCCGAGAACAGTGCGGGTCGCGGGTCGCGGGTTCCGTCGGCACGCTCGTAGGCCTGCAGGACGGCCTGATAGGTGGGCGCGTAGGTGTAGACGAAGTTCCAGTCCACGACCGGTTCCCAGAACGGGTGATCCGTGGACAGCAGCTTGTCCCACCCCAGTTGGATCGTGAACGGTGCGTCGGAGCCGGCATCACGGATCCCGTCGAGCATCGCGTGCAGCACGAGATCCGACTCGGCACCGGCCGCGAGATCCTCCGCCTCCGGTGAGTAGTCCCCGCCGGTCATCCAGACGATGTTCGGGAATTCCGCGTACCGCTGCGCGAACCGCCGTCCGTACTCGAAGGCCTGTTCCGGCGTGGTCGACGCGAAGACGTGGGTGAGGTTCCACCCGTCCATCGGATACAGGAATACCGTGTTCCCGTGGCGGCACGCGATCCGGAGGTAGTCGTCGACACGCGACCAGTACACCTCGTTCCACTGCGTGATGTCGCCGTCGACGAACGGTTCGATGCCGTCGAAGGTGGCGCCTTCGTAGCTCGGGCCGCCGTTCACCGGCACGACGATCGCCGACATGATCGAGGCATTGAACCCGTTGATCTCGCGGTCGGTGAAATACAACTCGGCCTGCTCGGGCGACCAGTCGGCCATCCCCGACCACGGCGAGTCGCCGCGGACGAGGACGGGATCACCGTATTGATCCTCGAAATGGCGGCCATCGGCGCCGACGGACGAGACGAAGCGGTGGTCGGCGGCATCGCAGTCCGCTTCGACCGCCGGGACGTTCGTCCGCTGTTCCTGCTCTCCCGCGTTCGAACAGGCCGCGACCAGCAGCAACACCATCACAAGGACTGCCTGTTTCATCGTCACCCCACCGCGCCCGTGGTACGTCCAGGCTACGGAGGAGATCGTGGCTCCGAGCGAAAACACGGAACCCGTCGTCGGCGACAACCCGCGCTGGGGACTTCTTCCTCGACAAGGACCGACGTTCAATTCCGACGGACGCGGACGGCGGTGCCGGCGCACAGCACGACGACGGCACCGCCCGCAAACACTGCCCATGTCAATGGTTCTCCCAGCAGCCAGGCGGCCCAGCCGACCGTCATGATCGGCTGGGTCAGTTGCACCTGCCCGACCCGAGCCATCGGCCCGATGGCCAGACCTCGGTACCACGCGAAGAACCCGAGGAACATGCTGACGATGCCGAGGTACGCGAACGACGCCCAGTGCGTCACCCCACCCTGCGGCGGTCCGTCGGCGAGCGAGACCAGGGTGAGTGTCACCATCAACGGTGCCCCCAGCACCAGTGCCCACGAGATCGTCTGCCACGCACCGATCTCCCGCGCCAGCAGCCCGCCTTCTGCGTAACCGACGGCGGCGGCGACCACCGCGCCGAGCAACAGCAGATCGGCTCGACCGAATCCCGCGGCACCTCCGCCACGCAGGCCCGCGAAGGCCATGACGGCGACCGTCCCCGCACCCGCCGCGACCCAGAACGGGGTGGGCGGCCGTTCGTGGGCCCGCAACACCGCGACCACCGCGGTCGCAGCCGGAAGGATCGCGATGACGATCGCGCTGTGGTTCGCCGGTGCCATGGTCAGGGCGTACGAGGTGAGCATGGGGAATCCGATCACCACCCCACCTGTGACGACGGCGATCCTGCGCCACTGATGCGTGTTCGGGAGTCGTTGCCCCGTGAGCGCGAGCGCCAGAGCGGCGAGAACCGCCGCGACGACCGCGCGGCCGGCGGCGACGAACAGCGGTGACATCGCCCCGTTCTCGACGGCGATGCGGGTGAGCGGCACGGTCAGGGAGAAGCCTGCGACGCCGAGCAGACCCCAGGCGAGCCCGCGAGGATCGGGCGATAGCACTGGCCCGGCCGACACGATAGCGCTACTCTTCAATCTCATGTCGAACAGTAGCAGTTCCCAGCTCGTGGCGGAACTGACCCGGTGGATCGCCACCGCAGCACCCGGCGCCCGGTTGCCGTCGACGAGATCGCTCGTCGCGCAGTACGGCGTCAGCCCCGTCACGGTGCAGAAAGCATTGAAGACACTCCAGATCCGGGGTCTCGTGGAGAGTCGCACCGGTGTGGGAACCTTCGTCCGCCGGATCCGCACGTCGAACACGATCGATCACAGCTGGCAGACGGAAGCGCTCGGAACGGCTCCCTCGTTGCCTCGCGCCTCCGCCGCCCTGCGCACCGTGTCCAACGATGTGGTCTCACTCCACTCGGGCTATCCCGACCGCACGCTGCTTCCCGAACGCCTTGTCCGCGGAGCATATTCACGCGCAGCCCGCAGCGACGCCGCTGTAGGACGGACACCTGCTGCAGGACTTCCCGAACTGCAGGAGTGGTTCGCCGCGGAGCTGTCGGAAGCGACGAACGCGCGCACGGCCCCGCCGTCCGCGGGCGACGTGATCATCACCCCCGGCAGTCAGAGCGGGCTCGGGTCGATCTTCCGCGCACTCGTCGGCGCCGGTAATCCCCTCATCGTGGAGTCACCGACCTATTGGGGTGCAATCCTCGCGGCCACGAAGGCCGGCGTGCAGCTCGTACCGGTTTCCAGCGGACCCAATGGGCCCGATCCCGACGAATTGGCCCGCGCCTTCGATCGGACCCGGGCCCGCGCCTTCTACGCACAACCGAACTTCGCGAATCCCACCGGGGCGCAATGGTCGTCGTCGACCGGCGAGCGGGTCCTCGACGTCGTGCGCGATGCGGGAGCGTTCGTCATCGAGGACGACTGGGCCCACGACTTCGGGATCTCGGCCCCGTCCGTTCCGCTGTTCGCCCGCGACGATTCGGGCCACGTCGTCTATGTCCGCTCCCTGACCAAGAGTGTCGCGCCGTCGGTGCGGGTCGCGGCGATCGTCGCGCGTGGACCGGCTCGCGAACGCATCCTCGCCGACGTGCAGGCCGAATCCGTCTATGTGAGCGGCGTTCTCCAGACGGTCGCGCTCGACGTCGTCACCCAGCCGGCATGGCAGACCCATCTGCGGGCGGTGCGGCGCGAGCTCGAATCGCGCCGCAACCTTCTCGTGAGCGAACTTCGTGAGCTCGCACCGGATGTGGCTGTCGACGGGCTACCGTCCGGTGGGCTCAACCTGTGGGGCAGGCTCCCGGACGACGTCGACGCCGAGGCCGTCGCGCACGAGTGCGAGGCCGCCGGGGTGCTCGTCGCGGCAGGTGACGAGTGGTTCCCGGCGGAGCCCACCGGTCAGTACCTCCGGCTCAACTACGCAGGACCGAATCCGGCGGCCTTCCGGGAGGCCGCGCGGGTCATCGGAAAAGTCGTCTCCGGCGGGTGAGGGCGAGCGGACGTCACCGGCTCGTGCGGCGCCGGCGGGCCTTCCTCACCCGGGTGCGTTCGTCCTCTGTGAGCCCACCCCAGATCCCGTAGCGTTCACCGGAATCGAGGGCGTACTGCAGGCACTTCTCCCGCACCGGACAACGAGCGCAGACCTTCTTGGCCGAGGCCATCCGGTTCTCCCTCGCGTCGCCCCGCTCGTTGTCCGGGTGGAAGAACAACGATCCGTCTGCGTCGCGACAAGCCGCGTCCATCTGCCAATCCCATTCCTCGGTAACGGGAGGCGGCAGATAGAGCAACTTCAGCGCGGGCATGTCCTATCTCCCTCCATCGCGCAGGGTGCGGTAAACCTCGATCAGGTGGTCGGTGGACGCGTCGCCGGTCTCGGGGATCTCGTCGCCGGCGAGCACCGTCTGCAGGGCGGTGGCCTGGGTCTTGCCGAGTTCGACGCCCCACTGGTCGAACGAGTCGATCCCCCACACGACGCCTTGGACGAAGGTCTGATGTTCGTAGAAGGCGATGATCTGCCCGACCACCGACGGGGTCAGTTCCGGGGCGAGGATCGTCGTCGACGGCCGATCCCCGGGCATCACCTTGTGCGCCACCAACGCCTCGTCGACGCCGTCGGCGCGGACCTCGTCGGCATCACGCCCGAAGGCCAACACTTTGGCCTGGGCGAACATGTTCGCCAGCAACAACACCTGCATGCTGGTCTGCCCGTCGCGGGCGGGTAGGTCGTCGCCGCTACGGGCCAGGCCGAGGAAGTCGACGGGGACGATCTCGGTGCCCTGGTGCAGCAACTGGAAGAAGGCGTGCTGACCGTTGGTACCGGGCTCACCCCAGAACACCTCCCCGGTCGGACACACCACCGGTGTGCCGTCGGCGCGCACGGATTTGCCGTTCGATTCCATGGTCAGCTGCTGCAGATAGGCCGGCAGCCGCGCCAGATCCTGCGCATAGGGCACCACCGCGCGCGACCGATAACCGAGGATGCTCGCATTCCACACCCCGATCACCCCCGCCAGCAACGGTGCGTTCTGTGCCGGGGCGGTGGTGGCGAAGTGGGTGTCGATGGTGTGCATGCCGGCGAGGAACTCGGCGAACCGCTCACGTCCGATGGCGCACATCACCGCCAGCCCGATCGCCGAGCCGACCGAATAACGCCCGCCGACCCAGTCCCAGAACTCGAACATGTTCGCCGGGTCGATACCGAACTCGACCACCCGCTCGGTGTGCGTCGACACCGCGACGAAATGCTTCGCCACCGCGTCTTCACCGAGGGCGTCGACGAGCCAGCGGCGGGCGGCGGTGGCGTTGGAGAGGGTTTCGAGGGTGGAAAACGTCTTCGACGCGACGATGAACACGGTCGTCGCCGGGTCCAGGTCGGCCAGTGCCGCGGTCAGATCGGCGGGGTCGACGTTGGAGACGAACCGCGTCGCCGGCCCGTCGTGGAAGCGCCGCAGTGCGCGGGTGACCATCGCCGGGCCGAGATCGGAGCCGCCGATGCCGATGTTGACCACCGTGGTGATCTGCTGCCCGGTGGCGCCGCGCCAGTCGCCGCTGCGGAGGCGGTCGGTGAACTCGCCCATCCGGTCGAGCACGGCATGGACATCGGCGACGACATCGACCCCGTCGACGATCAACTGCGCATCGCGTGGCAGGCGCAGGGCGGTGTGCAGCACCGCCCGATCCTCGGTGACGTTGATGTGCGCACCCGAGAGCATCGCCTCCCGAGCCGCGGCCACACCCGTCTGCTCCGCCAGCTGGAGGAGCAGTTCGAGAGTGCGACCGGTGAGACGTTGTTTGCTGAAGTCGACCACCAGATCCCCGGCGTGCGAGGTCAACGCCTGCGCGCGCTGCGGTTCGATCGCGAACAGCTCCCGCAAGGACACCGCGGCGATCTCGTCGCGATGGGCATCGAGGGCTCGCCAGGCCTCCGTGGTCGTCACATCCTGTGTTTCCGTATCCATGTTTCTGCCAACGCCTTTCGTCACGCCAGTGCGCGCAGGCGCGGGGCGAGGTCGCGCTCGAACAACTCCAGGAACCGCTTCTGATCATGACCCGGCGCATGGAACACCAGATGATTCAACCCCGCATCGACATACGCCCTGACCTGCTCGACCGCCTCATCCGGATCCGACGCCACGATCCACCGCTTGGCGACCTGCTCGATCGGCAACGCATCCGCCGCCGCCTCCATCTCCATCGGATCATCGATCGAATGCTTCTGCTCCGGCGTCAGCGACAACGGTGCCCAGAACCGGGTGTTCTCCAACGCCTTGTCCGGATCGGTGTCGTACGAGATCTTGATCTCGATCATCTTGTCGATCCCCGCCACATCCCGCTCCGCCTTCTCCGCCCCCTCGGCGACGGCCGGCAACAGCTTGTCGGTGTAGAGCTCCATGCCCTTACCCGAGGTGCAGATGAACCCGTCCCCCGCGCGTCCGGCATAGCGTGCAACCACCGGACCGCCGGCGGCGACGTAGACCGGGATACCGCCTTCGGGCACGTCGTAGATCGACGCCCCCTTGGTGGTGTAGTACTCGCCCTCGAAATCGACCCGGTCTCCGCGCCACAGCTCGCGCATCAACCGCACCGATTCGCGCAGCCGGGCGAAGCGTTCCTTGAACTCCGGCCACTGGCCGGCGTAGCCGGTGGCGATCTCGTTGAGTGCTTCGCCGGTGCCGACCCCGAGGAAGATCCGTCCCGGATACAGACACCCCATCGTCGCGAAGGCCTGCGCGATCACCGCCGGGTTGTACCGGAACGTCGGCGTGAGCACACTCGTGCCCAGCTGCAACCTTTCGGTGCGCTCCCCCACAGCGGTCATCCACGCCAACGAGAACGGCGCATGCCCACCGTTGTGCCGCCACGGCTGGAAATGATCCGACACCGTCGCCGAATCCATCCCGTGCGCCTCGGCCAACACACCCAACTCCACCAGCTCGCGCGGCCCGAACTGCTCCGCCGACGCCTTGTATCCCAACTTCAGCATTACCGTGCAACCTCCGAACAACGTGGTGCCAGCGAAACGATCACGCACTATCGCGCAAATCCTGCACGAAATCATGCACACTGAGCGCAGACAGTGTCAATATCCACGCAAAGGTGTGTCGCCCGTGCGTTATGGTCGTGCACCGACCCCCGACCACGGCGTCCGAGTACCCAAAAATTCGAGTGCCCAGAGCCCTAGGAGCAATCGTGTCAGCGACCGCACGGCGACGTGAGATCTTCCACCGAATCCTCGCCGACGGATATGTCGATGCGAAGACCCTCTCGGCCGATCTCGGCGTCGACGCGTCCACGATCCGTCGCGACCTCGATTCGCTCGCCCGTGAAGGGAAGGTCGAGCGCACGCACGGGGGCGCCCGAGCGGTCGAGGGCGCGGGCCTCGAGGTGCCGTACGCCCTCAAGAAGGACGTACGCCGTGAGGAGAAGGTGGCGATCGCGGCGGTAGCGGCCGCCATGGTGTCCGACGGCGACAGCGTGGTGCTCGACAGTGGATCCACAACCTACGAGGTAGCGGTCGCACTGCGACACAAGGCGTCACTGACGGTCCTCACCAATGACCTGCGTATCGCGAAATACGTTGCGGCATTTCCCGATGTCCGGCTTCTCGTGTCCGGAGGCGAGCTCCTCGGCTCGGTCTACACCCTGGTCGGCGACCATGCCGTGCAGTTCCTCTCGGACTACTCGGCCGACTGGGCGTTCCTCGGTGCCGACGCCGTGCACCCCACTGCCGGCATCACCAACACCAACACGCTGGAGATCCCGATCAAGCGGGCGATGATCCGGTCGGCCGAGAAGACGATCGTCGTGGCGGATCGTTCGAAGTTCGGAGAGCGCGCGCTCGCCCGGGTCGCGAGCCTCGACGAGGTCTCGTGCATCGTCACCGACGGCGGCTTCGACGAGGAGAAGCGGGCAGCCTACGGCGACCGACTCGTGATCGCTTCGAACTCTTGACATACAATCATTCGGTTGTACATTTGGGATGTGAGCGGAGACGACGAGGACCGGGCCGATGCCCTGTTCCACGCGCTCTCCGACCGGACCCGACGAGACATCATGCGACGCGTCCTGGCCGGGGAGCACTCGGTGTCCGCTCTCGCAGCGAACTACGACATGTCCTTCGCCGCAGTACAGAAACACGTCGCCGTGCTGGAGAAGGCCGGTCTGCTCGTGAAGCGACGCAGCGGTCGCGAGCAGTTGGCCAGTGGTGACGTGGCGGCAGTGCGGTCGGTGGCGTCCATGCTCACCGAGATGGAGCAGCTCTGGCGCGGACGCATCGCGCGCATCGACGAACTCATCGCATCCGAATCCTCCGAGGAAGGCTGAGAAATGCCTGTAACCGACGTCCGGCACGACTCCGACCAGCCGACCCTGACCATCACCGCGGAGTTCGCCGCCCTGGTGTCCCGCATCTGGCAGGTCTACGCCGATCCCCGTCAGCTGGAGAAGATCTGGGGACCCCCGACCTTCCCCGCGACGGTGGTCGACCACAATCTGAAGCCCGGCACCCGTACCACCTACTTCATGACCGGCCCCGATGGTGAGAAGTACGCCGGCTACTGGGATATCACTACCGTCGACGAACCGACGGGCTTCTCGTTCCTGGACGGCTTCGCGGAGCCGGACTTCACCCCGAAGCCGGAACTACCCGTCTCACGGTGCGTCTACAGTTTCGAGGAGTTCGAGGGCGGCACGCGCGCAACCTATGTCAGCACCTACGAGAGCGCCGAAGCGCTCCAGCAGGTTCTGGACATGGGCGTGGTCGAGGGCGCCTCGTCCGCCATCAACCAGATCGACGCATTGGTAGCGGAGCAGTAGCACCGAGCCGAACCCCGGTCCGTGCGGAGAAGCAGTACACCTCGTCGGGTTTCGGGATCACGTGGATCTCGGAACCCGACGAGACGGGCACATGCCGATCCCACCGGACGACGATCCTGTCGGCATCTCCGTCCACGGTGTCCTTCGGCACCGCGTACACGAACGACTCGGCACCGAGTTCCTCGACCAGGACCGTCCGTAGCGACCAGGAGTCGGATCGCCACGCCCCCACGGTCGTCCACGATTCCGGACGGACCCCGATCACCACGCGATCGGAATCCACCGAACGCGGAACGCGGATTCGCAGCGCTCCGAGTTCGGCGTACCCGTCGTGTACAGCTGCCTCGACGAGGTTCATCCCCGGCGACCCCACGAACCCGGCGACGAAGGTGTTCACCGGCTCGTCGTACAACTTCCGAGGCGACGCGACCTGCTGAAGGCGGCCGTTCTCCAGGACGGCGACACGATCTCCCATCGTCATCGCCTCGATCTGGTCGTGGGTCACGTACACGGTGGTGGTGCCGAGCGACCGCTGCAACTCGGCGATCTGCGCGCGGGTGCTGACCCGCAGTTTCGCATCGAGATTCGAAAGCGGCTCGTCCATGCAGAACACTGCCGGGTGACGGACGATCGCGCGCCCCATCGCGACACGCTGACGCTGACCACCCGACAGCTTTCCGGGCTTGCGGTCCAGCAGTGATTCCAGTTCGAGCATCCGGGCGGCTTCGAGCACTCGGGCCGTGCGCTCGTCCTTCTTCATCCCCGCGTTCTGCAGAGCGAAAGCCATGTTCTCCGCCACGGTCATGTTCGGGTAGAGCGCATAGTTCTGGAAAACCATCGCGACGTCACGGGCCTTCGGTGGCAGTCCTGTGACGTCACGACCACCGATCTCCACGCGCCCGGAGTCGACCGCCTCGAGACCGGCGAGCATGCGCAGGCTCGTCGACTTGCCGCATCCCGAGGGCCCGACGAGGACGAGGAATTCCCCGTCCTCGATGTCGAGGTCCAGTCGGTCCACGGCAGGACGATCGGCACCGGGATACCGATGGGTGACGTTGCGGAAGGCGATGGCAGCCAATGGTGTTCCTTCTACTTCAGGTTGGGGGTGATCTGCCTGTCGACGACCGCCTGCAGCTGCTGCTGCACGTCGGCGAAGGTCGTTGCGACGTCGGCGTTCTGCAGTGCGATCCGTTCCAGGCCGGTCCCGATGATCTGATCGCCACCGGGGACGAACACCCGGGCGTAGTCCTGGGAGCGCGTGACGGCCAGCTGGTCGACCGCGGTCCGTGCGTTGGGGTTGTCCTCGAGGTACTCCTTCATGGCGGGGTTGTCCACCGCGGACTTCCGGACCGGCATGTAACCGATGTTCTGTGAGAAGTACGCGGTGTTGTCGCCGTTGGTGACGAACTCGACGAACTTCAGGGCATTGCGCTTGCGTTCGTCGGAGATACCGGACGGAATCGCCAGACCCGCACCACCGGTGGGGCATCCCGCGACGCCTTCGGGAGCCGGCAGGAAGGCCGTCCCGAATTCGAAGGACGCGTTCTGCGTGATACCCGACAGGTCTCCCGTGGACGCGATCGTGGAGGCGATGAGACCGGCGGAGAAGTCGTTCGCGATATCGGTCGTCACCGCGGCGTACTTCTTGTCGTGGATCATGCGCTTCAGGAATTCACCTGCCGCAATTGTCTTCTCGTCGGTGAACTTCAGGTCCCATCCGTCGGAATAGGCACCACCGAAGGTCCAGATCGGGCCCTCGAAGGTCCATCCGAGGTAATCCTTGGCGTTGCCCCAGCCGTGCGCGAGCCTGCCGTCGCCGACCACCCCCTGGATGCGGGGACCCCACTCGTCGAACTCCTCCCAGGTGTCGGGTCCGCGATCGGGAAGTCCGGCCTGCTGCCACACCTGCTTGTTGTAGTAGAACAGCGGAGTCGACCGCGCGTACGGAAGAGCGAAGTGACTCCCCTCGTAGAGATAGTCCGCGAGCAGGGAATCGACGTAGTCGCCGGTGTCCACTCCCACCTCGCGGAACAGATCGTCGAGCGGGGTGATCGCACCGGTGATCGCATAGTTGAACCACCACACGTCCGACAGCACGACCACGTCGGGCAGGTCGCCGCCGGAGAGCGCGGCGTTGAACTTCTGTGAGACCTCCTCGTAGTTCTTGCCACCGTCGATGAGATCGACCGTGATGCCCGGGTTCGCGTCCTGGAACCGCCGGATCAGCTCCTTCTCCACGTCCTGGGATTTGCCGGGGTGGTTGGACCAGAAGCTGATCCGCGATGCATCGCCGGATACCGATCCCGTTCCCGAAGTCTGGGACGAGCCACCGCCCGTCCCTGCACATGCGGTCAGCGCAGCGCTCGCAGCCACGAGACCGGTCAGCCCGAGGAAACGACGCCTGTCGATGTTCCTGATGTCCATTCCCAGCTCCCTGAGGATTCAGCCCTTGACCGCACCGGAGGTGAGGCCCTTGATCATGTGCTTTTGCAGCACAAGGAAAATCACGAGAATCGGCAGCATCGCGAGCACGGTGCCGGCCATGACCGGACCCCAGTTCGTGACACCGTCGTTGTTCTGGAGTTGTGTCAGCCCGATCGGTAACGGCGCAACGGATGCGTCGTCGGCCATCAGGAACGGCCATAGATACTCGTTCCACTCGTTCACGACGGTGATGAGCGCGAACGCGACCATGGTCGGGCCGGATACGGGGAGGACCACGCGCCACAGCAGCCGGAACGGGCCCGCTCCGTCCATCCGTGCGGCTTCGATGATCTCGGCCGGAATGGACAGGAAATGGTTGCGCATGAGGAACGTTCCGAAGGCCACGCCTGCCAACGGCACGATGATGCCCTGGAAGGTGTTGCGCCAACCCCAGTCCGCGACGAGCGCATAATTGGAGATGACGGTGATCTGGTTCGGCACCATCAGCGCGGCGATGATGCCGAGGAAGACGATGTTCTTGCCGGGGAACCGCAGGAACACGAGACCGAACGCACTGAACACTCCGAGGACGAACTTCACCGTCGCCAGTATCGTCGTGATGACGATCGAGTTGCGCAGGAACAACCCGAACGGCACAGATTCGGTTGCCTCCGTGTAGTTCTGCGGATGGAAGACGCTCGGCCACCAGGTCACCGGCAGCGTGTAGATGTCGGGCCGCTCCTTGAACGATGTCACGACAATCCAGTACAAGGGCAGAGCCACCACCAGCAGCACGAGCACCATGGCGACATAGGCCAAAGCCGTGACGGCGCGCTCTCGTCTTCGGTGCGAACGCGTTTCGTCCGCGGGTGCGACCAGGTGCACGACAGACTTCTCCGCGACAGCGGTCACGAGTGACCTCCTCGGTCCATGATGCGCACCTGATAAACGGTCACCGCGAGCAGTACCAGAAACATGATGGTGGCAACGGTGGCGCCGTAGCCGGCACGGAAGTTGCGGAACGACTCGTCGTAGATCTGGTAGACCATCGTGGTCGTGCCGGTCCCCAACGGACCCCCACGAGTCATGACGTTGATGATGTCGAAGACCTGGAACGAATTGAGCAGCACGGTGATCGACAGGAAGTAGGTGGTGGGCCGCAATTGCGGAAGGACGACGCGCCGGAAGGTCGTCCCCCGGGAGGCACCGTCGATGGCGGCGGCTTCGCTCAACTCGGGCCGGAGTCCCTGCAGTGCAGCGAGATAGATGACGAAGGTGTAGCCGAGGTTCTTCCACATGTACGTCAGGGTCACCATCACCAACGCCCAGTTGGGGTCCTGGTAGAAGTCCGGCGTCGGAATTCCCACCCGGGTCAGGACGTCCTGCACCAGACCGAAGTTCGGATCGAAGACGAACTGGAAGGCGATTCCGACGGCTGCACCGGAGATGACGAACGGTGCGAACAGCGCCGACCGGACGAGATTGCGTCCGTGGAGCCTACGGTCCAGAAGCAGTGCGAGCCCGAGTCCCAGTGCCATCGAACCGGCAACGGTCGCCACGGTGAACACGATGGTGTTGCCGACGATCTCCCAACTGTCGGGACGCGTGAACCATTCTCGGTAGTTGGCGAGTCCGACGAAGGTCGAGTTCGGGCTCGCGATGTTCCACTCGAAGAAGGAGAGCCGGATGTTGTCGGCGAGAGGCCGGTAGGTGAACAGGATCAACAGCGCGAGATTGGGCCCGACCAATGCCGCGAAGAGCGCGTAATCGCGCCACGGGCGGTGGCGGAGGCCGCGTTCGTGTTGCGGCAGGGTTCGTTCCGGACTCGGTGACACCGGAGCAGTGTGTGCCGACAGAACGAACCATGGGTTACGAAAGGGCGACGCCCCCTGCTATTCCGGACGAACGTTACGAACCGGAAGCAGGGGGCGTCGGAGATGTGCGTCGGTGTCAGAGATTCCAGTCGCCGAGACCGTCCCAGCCGTTGAGGGTTCCACCGGCCGTGTTCTGCACGATCACCGGATCGCCCTTCTTGGCGTTCTCGTAGAACCACTTGCCGTCCTCGGTGCTCACGTTGAGGCAGCCGTGGCTGACGTTGGTGTTGCCCTGCGCGCCGACCGACCACGGTGCGGCGTGGAGGAAGATGCCGCTGTTGGACATCCGCGTCGCGTACTCGACGTAGGTGCGATATCCCTCGGGGCTGTCGACGGGCACCCCGTAGGTCGACGAGTCCATGTACATGTCGCGGTACTTCTCACCGACGATGTACGTGCCGTTCGGGGTGTCGTGGCCGGGCTTGCCGAAGGACGTCGGCATGGTGCGGACGACCTCGCCGTTACGGGTGACGGTGATGGTCTTGGTGTTGTTGTCGGCGACCGTCACCAGAGCGTCACCGATGGTGAACGACGACTGAGTGTCGCCGGCCTTCACGGTCACCGCGGTGTTCGCAGGCCAGAACTCGAACGGCTTCCAGCGGACCTGCGTGTTCGACGCCCAGTAGAAGTGCCCGTCGACGGGCGGCTGCGTGGTGATGCGGATGGCGCGTTCGGCGGCTGCACGATCTCCGACGGCCTCGTTGAAGCGGATGATGATCGGCTGCGCGACACCCACCGTCTCCCCGTTCGACGGGTTGACGGACGGAGCGGAGAACGGGGCGGCCGGCTCGGGAGCGAGCTGGGGCGGAAGCTGCGGCGGCGTCACCCCGGGCGGCGTGAGCCCTTCGATCAGCTCTTGGACACTCGGCACCTCGGGCCCACCGGGCCACAGCGGTGCCGCGCTCGCAGGACCGGCGGTGGCCAGTGCCACGGCGGCTGCGCCCACGAGTGCAGCACCGATCCGCGCAGATCGGCGGCCCGTGCGGCGACCGTTCGACAAAGCTCGCTTTTCGAACATTCCACAACCCATCGTTCAGCGGTGCGCCGCGCCTTACTTCCCCTGCGCGGCGTGCTCGTACCCGTTCATTAGACACAGGACGGTTACGGACGGGCAATTCGAATGCGGACGGTCTCGGCGTTTTCCCAGTTCAGCGGACCGAGTGGTCTATTACGAATGCGGACGGCCACGGCGCGGGTGAACGGATATCACCCGCGCCGCAGACCCGCGGTCACACCGTTTCCGGGACGTCGAGGTGGGCGATGACGAGCTCGAACTCACCGGTATCGAGCACCCTGGCGCCTGCTGCCCGAGTCACCTCGGAGCGGATGTCGTCGACATGTGCTCTGGTGCGGTCCATCGCCTCGGCACTGTCGAACGTCAACGAGGTCACCCCGCGACCACCGGCACGGTCGAGCATCAGGCTGGCGCTGCAGAAACCCTCGAGTTCCTCCATCCGCGGCAGCGCGGCCATCTTCCACATGTCCACACCGCGATCCACCTGCGCGGGATCGATGTCGACCCAGGTGACACTGCAGCAGGACCCACGGGTCGAGTGGTGATCGCGGTGCATGACGGCGATCTCCCAGTTGGCCACGTCCGTGGTGGCATGGAACATCCGGGCCGCCTCGTCCCGGAGCATGCGGGCCATGCCTTCGCTGGAGCGCAACACGTCCTCGTCCCGCCAGGAGCTGGTGGCGATGCATCGGCCCGAGCCGCGGTCGATCAGCAGGGACAGCCCCAGGCAACCGTTCATGTCCGCCAGGGCAGGCATCACGATGTCGCGTACGTGCTTGATCCCGGCGTCGATGTACGACGGATGCGCATGAATTGTGGTGGAGCGTGCAAACACGATCGGCACCCCTCTCCTCAGGGCGGCGCCGACGCGGCGTCGCCGGTCGTTTCGGCGCGACCCCCCACCCGAAACCACCCGTGTTCACACTGCTCCCCTACTCGGCCGTAGGCAATAGACGGACAGCGTGCGTCTGTCATCCTCGAAGGGTGGCGGCCTCGAACGGCATCGACCGCATCGGTCCCGGAGACCTGATCGAACTCGTCTCGGACGTGGGACGGGTACCCATGAATGTCGGTGCTGCGATCTTCTTCGCCGGTGAGAACCTGACGAACCCCACGACACTGATGACCGTGCTCGCCGAACGCCTCGTCCGGATTCGACGCCTGCGGCAATGCCTGATCGAGCCGGCCTTCGGACTCGGGCGTCCCTACTGGCTCGACGACGCCCACTTCGACATCGATGCCCACTTCTCCCAGGTGCGGTGCCCCGGTCCCCGCGACAGGGACGCCGCACTGACGCTCGCCGCGGACGCCCTTACCCGGCCGCTGCCCCGATCGCAGCCGTTGTGGCGCGCGCTGCTCGTCACCGACATCGCGGACCCGAACGGGCACACGGCGTTGGTGATGGTGCTGCACCACGTCCTGGCCGACGGGATCGGTGGTCTGTCGATCCTGGCGCATCTCGTCGACGACACGGACAGCACACCGCCCATGCCCGAACAGCGCGCTTCAACGCAACCACCCAGACGAGAATTGTTCTACGACAATGCAATCGGTCACTTGCGGGCGCTCCGCCGGGCACCGCGAGCCGTCGCACGTCTTCCTGCAGCATGGACAGAACTCGGGAGGGGCGCCGGCAGACGTGCCCCGCGGTGTTCGTTGAACGCGCCCATCGGGTCTCGTCTGGCGCTCAGGACCGTCGAGGTGGATCTGGACACGCTCCGTCGGGCGGGACGGCAGTGGGACGCAACGATCAACGATGTGCTGCTGGTCGCCGTCGGGGGCGCCCTCGCCACCATCCTGCACAAGCGCGGCGAGTTCCCGTCCGAGCTGATGATCTCGGTGCCGGTCTCCGCCCGCACCGCTGCCACGGGTGGGCAACTGGGCAATCGCGTCGGCGTCATGCCCGTCCGGGTACCGCTGGACGGGACCCCGGAGCACCGGTCGGTATCCGTCTCCCGCACGACCCGACTGCAGAAGGCGAACGTGCGGGGCCTGTCTGCCGAACTACTGGGTCCGGTCTTCCGCGCCCTTGCGGCCGTCGGGGCGTTCCGCCGGTTCGTGGACCGGCAGCGCCGGGTCAACTCGTTCCTGTCCGACCTGCCGGGACCGTCGTCGACGCTCACCGTTGCCGGAGTGCCTGTCGCGTCGATGGTGCCGATGATCGTCACCACGGGCAACGTCGCGGTCGCTTTCGCGGCCCTGTCCTATGCCGACACACTGACCGTGGCGGTCGTCGTCGACCCCGATCTCGTCCCCGAACACCGTGACCTCACGGAGGCCCTGCGCGAACAGTTCCGCTCGATCGTCGCCTCCGCACAGTGACTGCCGGCCGCTCCGATGTGGCGGTCGGGAACCGAGGAGCGGAGTACCTTGCTGTGCATGTCGGAGAAGATCGCCGAGATCCGTACCCTCACCGATGCCCGGAAGGTGTTGGCATCGCAACCGTTCAGCGTCCTGATCGGAGCCCGTCTGACCGAGTACGAGCGCGGCCGGGCAGTCCTGGAAATACCGCTCAGGGAGGAACTGCTCCAGCAGTTCGGCTTCGCGCACGGAGGTGTTCTGGCCTACGCGGCCGACAATGCGCTCACGTTCGCCGCAGGCACGGCCCTCGGGCCGTCGATCGTGACGACCGGCATGAGCCTCGACTACCTGCGGCCCGCCGGGGGCGCACTCCTACGCGCGGTCGCCACGATCGTCAGCACCAGTCGCAGGCAGGCACTGTGTCGTTGCGAGATCTACGCCGTCACCGAGGACGGGACGGAGAAGATGTGTGCGGCGGCGCAGGGCAGCGCTCGCCTGATCGATCTGAATCGTTGAGCGGGACAATCTGTTCCACCCTCCGTTCAGAGACCGAAGATCCTCGCCAGTCGCGCATCGGAGTCGTACAGGGCGTCGGTGTCGAAAGTGGATGCGGAACTGAGCACCTCGTTCGCCCCGGTGGAGGCGAGCAGTTTCTCGAGCCCTTCGGCCACCTGATCCTCGGTGCCGGCCAGCGAACCCTTCGCGGTCTCGTCGACGATGCGGCGGCGCCGCTCGGTCATCGGCTGCCGGCGGATCTCCTCGATCGGGGACAGCGGCGGGAACGCCCCCTCTTCGCGTGAGACGGCCATCGCCCAGGCCTCCGGAAGCTGCAGCTCCCGAGCCTCGGCTTCGGTGTCGGCGATGAGGATGTCCAGGCCGACGACAACATAGGGCTCAGCGCCGGGTGTGGCCGGGCGGAAGTCGGCGCGATAACGGTCGAACGGTTCCGATCCCTGCCGCAGAAGCGGTCCGGCGACGACGACGGGCAGGCCCAGACGCGCCGCCAGCCGCATACCCTGCCCGGTGCCGAGGACGAAGATCGGAGGCGGCTCGGACAGTCGAGGACGCACCGTCACTTCGGCGGTGCCGTGCAGATAACCGCGCAGTTCCTCGATGTCGGCGGCGAAGTCGTCCGCGTCGGCCTTGTGGGTCCGCAGCGCATCGCGCACAGGCGCGGTGAATCCGAGGGAACGACCGACACCCAGATCGATCCGTCCCGGGTGCATCGCTTCGAGCATCGCGAACTGTTCGGCGACGACGATCGGTTGATGGTTGGGCAGCATGACGCCGCCGGATCCCACCCGGATCCGGCTCGTCCGCTCCGCGATCGTGCCGATGAGCAGCGGTGGAGCTCCCGACGCGATGCCTGGGACGGCGTGGTGCTCGGCCACCCAGAAGCGGTGGTAGCCGGCCGCCTCGGCGAGTTCGGCGCGACGCAGGGTCTGCTGCAATGCGGCAGCGTCCGGCTGCCCCTCCCGGGTCCGGGAGCGGTCCAGCAACGACAACGCCACCTGCACGGTCGTCTCAACACCGCGACCGTCCCGGATCTTCCCTGCAGGTCAGGGATCTTCGGGACCCCAAACGCGTCCGGCTGCGATCCAGTCCCCGTGGAAGTGGAGTTGCCCGTGCTCCGAGGCCTTCTGCGCCGCGGCGACACCGTGTGCATCGGCGAGGTACAGCAGGAGATCGGCGATCGCGTCTCCGACCGCGACGACCTGGTCGCGGGCATCACCCGCTCGGATCGCCATCTCGGCGAGTACGCGCCCGATGCCGATCGCCCCTGCCAGGGACCGGTGGTGGAGCTGGGTGCAACCGGCACGACCGCAGGACAGACACAGATCCGATACGTGATCACCCATCGGAGTCCTCATGTCATTTCCTGCCGAAACATAAAGCCAATTATGTCCGATTTCGTTTCGGTGCCGAATGGGAGGTGCCGACGTACTGGACAATGCCACCCCACTCGGCGTCCCGGACGAACTGCTCACGGCCGCGGGTTCTTCCGGGTCCACCGCGGCCGGTCGTTGCGGGTGGCCGCCGTGCAGCGACGACACGGGACGACTCCGTGTTCACCCAGCTCCGCCAGGTACAGCGCGTCGCTCCACGGCACGTGCGGAAAGCGGTCGAGTCGGGCACGGGAGAGCGGCACCCCGCACAGGGTCTGATTGGTGCCGGGCGTCCATGCGTGGGTGTCGCCGGACGGGTAGCGGATCCCGTCGGTATCGATCCATCGGCCCGACGCAGCGACCGCCGGGTGGGAGTGCTGAGCCATGGGTCCGGGTTCCCGCCACCGGACGGGATTACTCGATCCGCGACGCTGCGAGCATCTCCTCGATCGAGACGAACTTCAGGCGCGAGCGTCCCGCCGCCGATCCGCGGGCCTTCTCCTGCTTGTCGATCTGCAGCCAGCCCCGGTAATCGATGTGCTCCGGACGCCGCTCGGCGACCAGCGCCGCCAACTTCTCCCGATCGGCGACCGGCTCGGGCAGCTTGCCCTCGACGAAATCGTCGAGGATCTTCTCGACCGTTTCGGCAGAGCACTGCTTGTTGGTGCCGATCACGCCGCTGGGACCACGCTTGATCCAACCGGCGGTGTAGACACCGGGCACCGGTGCTCCGGTCTCGGCGTCGATCACCCGGCCGCCCTCGTTCGGGATGACCCCGCGCCGCTCGTCGAAGGGCAGACCGGCCGGCGCGGTGCCGCGGTAACCGATCGAACGCAGCACCAATCCCGCCTCGAGGATTTCGGTCTGTCCGGTCGGGCGGGCCTCGAGACGGCCGTCGACCTCGACCAGTTCGTTGCGCTCGAGGGTGATCGATTCGACAACACCGTCGCCGGAGATCTCCACCGGCGAGGCGAGATAGCGCAGCACGATCCGCTTGTTGCCCTCGGTGGGAGTGCGCTGCGCGAAGCCCTCGACCTGCCGCACCTTGAGCGTCAGGCGGGGTTCGACCTCCGGATCGTCGATCAGCGCGCGGCTGACCGGGTCGAGTTCGACCTCGACCGGGTCGACGACCACATCGACACCGGGCAGCGAGCCGAGCGCGAGCAGCTCCGGGTTGGTGTAGGCGGCCTGCGCCGGGCCGCGCCGGCCCACGACCACGACCTCGCGGATGTTCGACTTCCGCAGCGCCTCGAGCGCGTGCTCGGCGATGTCGGTGCGCGCGAGCTCGTCGGGGTCCATCACCAGGGCTCGCGCGACGTCCAGGGCGACGTTGCCGTTGCCGATGATCACCGCGCGTTCGGCCGACAGATCGAAGGTGTGGTCGGCGAAATCAGGGTGTCCGTTGTACCAGGCGACGAACTCGGTCGCGGCGCGGCTGCCCCCGAGGTCCTCTCCCGGGATGCCCAGCGTGCGGTCGCCTGCGGCACCGACGGCGTAGATCACGGCGTGATGGTGCGCGAGCAGTTCCTCGTGGGTGATGTGGGTGCCGACCTCGACGTTGAAATAGCACTGGGTGTTCTTGTGGCCGATGGCGCTGCGGAAGAGGTCGCCGACTCCCTTGGTGCTCTGATGATCGGGGGCCACACCGGCACGCACGAGCCCGTAGGGGGTGGGCAGGCGGTCGAAGATGTCGACCTGCACCGCCGAGTGCGTCACCAGATCCATCGCGGCATAGCACGCCGCAGGACCCGAGCCGACGATCGCCACCCGCAGCGTGCCCAGCTCGGCGGGCAGCTTGCGGCGCGTGCGCAGCTCGGGCCAGTCCGGTCCGATCGGGTAGCGACGGTAGTACTCGGCGTTGATCTCGAGATACGGCTCCTGCGCCGGCGTGAGTTCGTTGTCGGCGGCGATCGCATCCACCGGGCACTCGTCGACACAGGCCCCGCAGTCGATGCACGTGTCGGGATCGATGTAGAGCATCTCCGTGGTCGCGAAGGGTGCTTCGTCGGGTGTCGGGTGGATGCAGTTGACCGGGCAGACCTCGACACACGAGGCGTCGTTGCAGCACGCCTGGGTGATTACATAAGCCACAGTTGTACCTGCCTACAGTGCCGATTCCGGACCACGAACGAGCCTCAGACTAGTACACGTTCCAGTTTCGGTCGAGAACCACGTTCTCAAAACCATATCATCGAATTTCCGGCTGTCGAGGTGCCTCAGATGTCCGTTTCGGCGCTCGATTCGATGCGGAAACCGATCTTGAGAGTGACCTGCGTGTGGGCCACCCGGCCGTCGTCGATGTGGCCCCGGATGTTGACCGTCTCGAACCACTCGAGATGCCGCGTGGTCTCCGCTGCTCGCGCCACCGCTTTCGCGATCGCGTCGTCGACTCCCGTCGTCGACGATCCGACGACCTCGATCACCCGGTAGACATGGCTCATGGCTGAACTCCTCGAATCGACGATGCTCCGATTCGGATCGTCCCGCCCCCGAGGGACCCCCGTCCCCGGAACCACGAAAATGACAGAAAGATTCAGGCACGACGAGCGAGCAACCGGGCGAGTTCGCCCAGCCGCGCCAGACGCAGGTCCCCGAGCGGGATCGCGCCGGCACCGAGCCGGTTGGTGACGAAGGCGAGCGACAGACCGGTGTCGAGATCGGCGTACGCCCCCGAGCCACCCACTCCGTAGTGCCCGAGCGCACCGCGCGGACGCTGGATGCTCGCGAAGATGGGCTGGTGGTAGCCGAGCCGCCACGCCATCGGCACACCGAGCACGTAGTCCCGGCTGCGCACCCGCACGCGCGACATCTCGTCGATCGTGGTGGCGTCGAGGAACTTCACGCCGTCGATCGTCCCGCCGGCGGCTATCGCCCCGTACATACGCGCGAGCGAGCGGGCGGTGAACACACCGTTCCAGCCCGGCATCACCGAGTCGTGCACGGCCGGGTCGCCGACGAGCCTGTCGAAGCCGTCGGGCATCGCGGCCTCGGCGAGACCGCGGGTCGGTTCGAGTCGCGACAGGACCGCGGCGCTCGCACCCCAGTGCAGGCCGACCGGGGCGAGCCGCGGGAAGAGCTTCGCGATACGGCCCCGTTCGTCATGAGGCACGCGGTACCAGAAATCGGGATCGCCGAGGGGCCGGGCGATCTCCTGCTCCACGACCTCCACGAAGGGCAGACCGGTCACCCGCTGCACGAGTTCGGCGACGAGCCATCCGTAGGTGACGGCGTGGTAGCCCGAGCCGCGTCGCCGCCGTCGATCCGGTGCCGCCTGCTCGAGCGCCGCGACGGTCGTCTCGTAGTCGAGGATCCCGCGCGTCCCCGGAACCAGACCGCGCACCCGGTGCAGGCCGGATCGGTGGGTCATGACGTCCGCGACGGTGATGTCATCCTTGCCGTTCGCGGCGAACTCCGGCCAGTACTGCGCAACGGGCGCGAAGTAGTCGATCACTCCGCGCTCGGCCAGACGGTGCACGACGGTCGACGCCACGCCCTTGCCGGTCGAGAACGACAACGCCATGGTGTCGCGGCTCCACCGCTTGTCGGGGGCCGACCAGCCGGACCAGATGTCGAGGACCTTCTCACCGTGGAGATAGGCGGTGAGTGCGCCGCCGCCGTCCCGGGGCCGCTTGTACAGCGAGAAGAACGCGTCGGCCAGCCGCAGGAATCGCGGATCGACGACCATCTCGGTCGGCGCCGCCGGGCCCGGCCGGGCGTCGACCCGCCCCGGGACGTGCACCGGTGCGAACGACGCTGTCGCCCCGGCAGGTTCGAAGACTGCTCCGGTCGTCATCGCGACACCTCCATCGGCATGTGCGACAGGCTACGACGACACGGAACGTAAAGGAAGGGTTTACGTACAGTCTGTCTGTCGAGGATCCCGGCGAGACGCGTCGAATCTACGGCAGGGGCGACGGCGGCGTCTGCGCGCCAGGAGTGAAGTACCGGAAGTCGCCCAGCACGACACACCCGCGTGCGGCCTCGAGTTCGAACGCGGCCGCCGCCGTGCCCTCGCACAACACCGGATCGTCGGCGTCGCCCACATAGGCCTGCGACTGCGGACCCGCGGCGACGACCGCCGTGCCCGGACTTTCGAGCACACCGAGCGCCAGGGCCTCCTCCCCCACGCCGATCGCGAACAGCCGTCCCGACGTGCTTTCCCCGGCGCCGACACCGCCGTCGAATCCGGCGGCCACCACCTGTGCGGCACTGCGGGCATCGGCGAATCCCACGCCCCGCTCGGCATAGCTCCACGCCTCGGCGGTGCCGTCGGTGGACGCACCACACGCTTCGCCCCCGTCGATCTGCACGATCTCGGCCGGGGCACCCGGCGGTGCCGTGCACGTCGTGGCCGCGGACGCGGTCTGAGGAATGAGGAAACCGACCCCGATGGCGGCAGCGAATACTGCCCCGACGCCGAGAACCCGACCGGACGCCCACGAGCGAATCACGACATCGACCCTTCCGAACCTCGAGTGACTGTTCTCTCGGACAGTTTATGGACTCGCACCTCGGGAGGACTCATACTCGAGGTCACGACAGGGACGCGATTCCCCGAACGTTCCGGTTCACGTGTCCTTTGCCCGGTCGGTGTCGCGGGACGGTTGGACGCGCTTCGGCTCCCCCGGCATCTTCGGGTGATTCGGCGGATACGGCAGGTCGCCGATACCGTTCGCCTCGTCCCGTTCGGCCATCTCGAGCAGAACGTCCAGCGAGTGCGCATGCGCATCGAGATCCGCCATCGGATCGCCGCGCTTCGCCAGCAGATCCGGCACCGTGGCGATCGTGAAGTCGTCAGGTTCGGCGTCGACCAGCTCGTCCCAGGTCAGCGGAGTCGAGACGGTCGCGATCGGGGTGCGACGGGCCGAGTAGGCCGAGGCGATCGTCTTGTCGCGCGCGTTCTGGTTGTAGTCGAGGAAGAGCCGCTCTCCGCGCTCCTCCTTCCACCACGCCGTCGTCGCCCGCCTGTCGCTGCGCCGCTCGATCTCACGCATGAGCGCGATCCCCGCACGACGGACTCCGACGAAATCCCATTCGGGCACGATCCGCAGATAGATGTGGAGTCCCCGCCCACCGGACGTCTTGGGATATCCGGCGAGTCCCAGTTCGTCGAGAAGCGGGCGCACGACCTCCAGCGCCACGGCCCGCGCGTCGCCGAAATCGGTTCCCGGTTGCGGGTCGAGGTCGATGCGCAATTCGTCGGGACGGTCGGTGTCGCCGCAGCGCACCGGCCACGGATGGAAGGTCACGCACCCGAGATTGGCCGCCCACACCACGTCGGCAGCCGAACACACACGCAGCGCATCGGCGGTACGCCCCGACGGGAACGTGATCTCGCAGGTCGCCACGTGGTCGGGTCGCTTGACCGGTGCCCGCTTCTGATAGATCTCCTCCCCCTCGATGCCGTCGGGAAAGCGCTGCAGATGCGTCGGCCGATCGCGCAGAGCCGTCAGGATCGGTGCGTCGAACTCGGTGGCGACCCTGCGGTAGTACTCCACGAGGTGCCGCTTCGTGCCACCTGCGGCGCCGAGCTGCGGGAAGTAGATCTTGTCGGGGTTCGACAACCGCACGGGCGTGCCGTCGACGTCCAACTCCTCCGCGGGCGAACGCTTCGTGGCCATGTCAGTCCTCCGTCCGGTCGAGCACATCCGACAGGTCGTAGCGCACCGGCACCTCCAGCTGGTCGAACGTGCAGCTCTCGGGGTCACGGTCGGGACGCCACCGCAGGAACTTCGCTGCGTGCCGGAACCGCATCCCCGCTCCCGACACACCTTCCATCTGGTCGTACGCGACCTCCACGACACGTTCGGGACGCAACGGCACCCAGCTGCGGTCCACCGCCGAACGCCACCGCGTCGGTTCGCCCTGCTCGACGACGTCGTCCCCGAGTCGCAGCGGTTGCAGTTCGGCGAGCAGTTCCTCGCGCCGCTCCCGCGTGAACGCCGAGGCTCCGCCGACCATCGCAAGTTCGCCGTCGTGATAGAGCCCGAGCAGCAACGACCCGATTCCCTCGACGCTCTTGTGCATGCGGTAGCCCATGAGGACGCAGTCGGCGGTGCGGGCATGTTTGAGCTTGAGCATCTCCCGCTTGTCGGGCACATAGAGCCCGTCGAGTCGCTTGGCGATCACGCCGTCGAGGCCGGCCCCTTCGAACTCCTCGAACCAGCGGCGGGCGGTATCGGTGTCGGTCGTGGCCACCGTGACATGACAGCTCTTACCCCCGCCGATCTCGGACCGCAGCCGCGCGCGCCGCTCCGCGAACGGGGTCTCCATGAGATTCTCGTCGCCGAGAGCGAGCAGATCGAAACCGACGAACACGGCCGGTGTCTGCTCGGCGAGCATCGTGACCCGGCTGGCGGCCGGATGGATCCGCTCGGACAGCGCCTGCCAGTCGAGTCGGGTGCGGCCGTCGTGTTCGCGCGGGACGACGATCTCCCCGTCGACCACGCACCTGCGGGGCAGTTCGGCGCGCGCGGCGTCGGCGAGTTCCGGGAAGTAGCGCACGAGGTCCTTGCCTCCGCGCGAGCCGAGAACCACCTCGTCACCGTCGCGGAAGACGATCGCCCGGAAACCGTCCCATTTGGGTTCGTAGGACCACTCGTCGGGACCGTCTTCGGGTTGGGAGGGGACGGTGGAGGAGACCTTGGCGAGCATCGGGGCGATCGGCGGCACCACAGGCAGGTCCATGCGGCACATCGTTCCACCCTTGTACGGGTACCGGCAGCACTTCCGTAGGCTCTTCGACCATGAACATTCTCCGAGGGGCGGCCGGTGCCGCGGTGGCGTTGGCGGCAGCAGGGGTGCTCGGAGGATGCGCGACCCCGGTCGAAGGGCAGGCCGTGCCCGCCGCGAACGCCCTGAACACGTCCACGGCGCCGTCCTTCTCCCTACCCACCACGACCCCGTCGGCGTCGTCGTCGACCGAGTTGAGCGTCGACGTCGCAGCCGGCGAATGCGTCGCGCTCGGCGGCACGGTCGACGACGCGACCATCGACTACGCGGTGTGCGGCAGCCCGAGCTCGAATTACAAGGTCGTCGACGTCGTCGATGCCAGTGCCATGTGCCCCGGCGACATCGACCAGACCTACTACGAGTCCTTCGGCGGCATCGAGGTCGGCGCGTTGTGTCTCGACATCGACTGGGTGGTGGGCGACTGCATCGACCTCGGCGGCGAGGATCCGCAGCGCATCGACTGCGGTGAGCCCGCGGTCCAGGGCGAGGAGGTCACCGAGATCCTGCTCGACACCTCCGACGTGAACGCCTGCTCGACGTCCGAGGGTGGGTTCGTGTACCGGGAACGCAACTTCGTGGTCTGCACCGACACCATCTGAGGTTCTCTCCTTGTGCGGATGCCCGTCGCGGCCGCGACGGAGCATGTCGGTGCCTCCCGCAACAATGCGTTCGACAGATCATCATCCGACGGACGCGAGGACGGAACATGACGCACTGGCCGGACAGACCGATCTGCGCGTTCGATCTCGAGACCACCGACCGGGATCCCCGCAACGCCCGCATCGTCACGGCATGCGTCGCGACCTTCGACGGCGACCGCATCGACACACGCTCGTGGCTGCTCGACCCGGGTATCGCGATACCCGAGGAGACCACCGCGATCCACGGCATCACCACCGCCCACGCCCGCGCCGAAGGACTCGACTATCTCGAGGGATACAAGCAGATCCGGCAGGCCGTGAGCGACGCGTGGGCGCGCGGCCACATCGTCGTCGCATTCAACGCCAGCTACGACCTGACGGTCCTCGACGCCGAAGGACGCCGGCTCGGCCTGACGGGGCTCGACATCGGCACGGTCGTCGACCCGTACGTCATCGACCGGGAGATGGACCGCAGCCGGCCCGGCAGGCGCACACTGCAGGCGGTGTGCGAGGCGTACGGGGTGTCGCTGCCGAATCCGCACGAGGCCGAGGCCGACGCGCTCGCCGCCGGCCACCTGACCCGCGCGCTCGTGGCGAGATTCCCCGAGCTCGCCGAACTCGACATCATGGCCGATCAGGCCGCCTGGCACGCCGAACGGCAACGCAGCTTTGCCGAGTACCTGCGCGGGCTGGGTCGCGAGGTCGTCGACGTCGACGACAGCTGGCCCGTCCGGCTCCCCACGCCGGTGGGTACCGATGTCCTCGAGCGTCCCGCGACCGAGACCAGGTTCCGGCGCGCGCTGCGCGCGATCCGCGAGTTCTTCCGGCGACTGCGCCGCCGCTGATCAGGAGTGCGGTCGATCAGGGCAGCAGTCCCTGCCGCCGCGCCTCGACGACCGCCGCGTGCCGACTGCGCACATCGAGTTTGTCCATGGCGTTGCGCAGATAGGTCTTCACCGTCTCCACGCGCAGCGACAACCTGTCGGCGATCTCCGCGTTGCGGCAGCCCAGCGCCACATGACTCAGCACGTCGTGCTCGCGCGCGGTCAGATGCGTCCGCGGCTGCGACGCACCGTCGCGCGCCCGGGCCAGTGCCTCCTCGACGTTCCGCACCTGTTCCCTGATCACCGGGTCGTCGGTGCGCGCCGCGATCGCCCGCAGCGCCACGAGGCTTTCCGTCAGCGCTTCGGAGACGGAGGCAGGCACGGTGGCGCCGTGCGCGGCCCGCGTGTTCCCGATCAGCGACACGCGACGGTCCACCTCGTCGCGGATTTCGATCTCCCGCGCGAGCTCCGCGGCCGACCGCACGACCTTCTCCGCTACGACGTCGCCGATGGGCCGATTGACCCTCAGCCCGCCGTAGATCGCCGCCCGGGTGCGTCCGCGCACCACCACCGGCACGGCGAGCAACGACTCGATTCCCTCCCCGGCGACCTGCCGGTCGTAGTGGTGGGTGATGTGCGGGGAGGTGAAGTAGTCGGCGACCGCGCCGGGACGTTGTTCGACGACCACCCGACCGCCGAGTCCACGTTCGGCGGCGATCACCAGATTGCGCAGGGCACGACCGCGGGTTCCGACGAATCCGGACAGGACGACGTCCGAGCCCTGCACCGCGCCACCGAAGAGCACCGGTAGTTCCGTCGTCGCCTCGAGGTCGCGCAGCGTGGCGCGGAGGGTGTCGAGATCGTCGGGACGCAACACACCCGGCACGGCGACATCCATCGATTGCTCCTGCTCTTCCCTCCGAACACCCACTTTCGAGGGTAGAGGGGCCAGTTCCACGATTTGTAACCTGCACATCGCCCGGTGTTGCAACGATCACAGAAGACGCCGGAATCCGAGTAGGCCACCCCGGAGGTATCCGTGTCCATCGCCCCCGTCCGTCCCGGCTCGACCGGAGCCGCGAACTACAGCCAGATGAGCCCGCTGCGCTTCCTCGAACGGTCCACGGCGGTGTTCCCGGATCGCACCGCGATCATCCACGGCGACCGCACGTACACCTACGCCGAGTTCGCCGACGAGGCGCAGCGGCTCGCGCGCGTGCTGCGCAGCCGTATCGAGCCGGGCGACAAGATCGCGTACCTGACTCCGAACGTGCCCGAGATGCTCATCGCGCATTTCGCGGTTCCGCTCGCAGGCGGTGTGCTGGTCGCGCTGAACTCGCGCCTGGCCGGGCCGGAACTCGAGTACATCCTCGACCACTCCGAGACGAAGCTGCTGTTCGTCGACTCCGAACTGCTCGGATCGGTCGCGAACGTCCGCGACAACGTTCCCGGCGTCGCCGAGATCATCGAGGTCCCCGACTCCACCGTGCCGACTCCGGATGTCCCCGCCGGAGTGGCCACCGCTCGGTACGACGAGTTCCTCGCGCAGGCCGACTCGCTCGATGCGACGCCGCTGCCGTGGAGCGTCGACGACGAGCTCGGCGTCATCACCCTCAACTACACCTCGGGCACGACAGGCAAACCCAAGGGCGTGATGTACACCCATCGCGGCGCGTACCTGAACTCGCTGGGCGAGACCTTCCACAACAGCTTCGACGGGCAGAGCAAGTATCTGTGGACACTGCCGATGTTCCACTGCAACGGCTGGTGTACGCCCTGGGCGGTGACCGCTGCGGCGGGCACCCACATCTGCCTGCGGGCGGTGCGGGCCGACGCGATCTGGGATGCCATCGACAACCTCGGTGTCACCAACCTGTGCGGTGCGCCCGCGGTGTGCTCGACCATCGCGAACGCCGAGCAGGCTCATCCACTCGACCGTCCGTTGCGGATCACCACGGCCGGCGCGCCGCCGTCGCCGACGGTGATCGCCCAGCTCGAACAGATCGGCATCACGGTTGTCCACGTCTACGGACTCACCGAGGTGTACGGCCCGTACACGATCTGCGAGTACCAGGACAGCTGGGACGACAAGCCGGCCGACGAACGCGCCGCGCTGCTCTCCCGTCAGGGTGTGGGCATGCTGCAGGCCGAGACCGCGCGGGTCGTCGACGAGGACATGAACGACGTGCCCGCCGACGGCGAGACCATGGGCGAGATCGTGCTGCGCGGCAACAACGTCATGCTCGGCTACTACAAGGACCCGGACGCGACCGAGGAGGCGTTCCGCGGCGGCTGGTTCCACACCGGCGACCTCGGCGTGATGTACCCGGACGGATACATCCAGCTCAAGGACCGCGCGAAAGACATCATCATCTCCGGCGGCGAGAACATCTCGACCGTGGAGGTCGAGCAGGCGATCGTCAGCCACCCGGCGGTGCTCGACGTCGCGGTCGTCGGCGTTCCGGACGAGAAGTGGGGTGAGCGTCCCAAGGCGTTCGTGATCCTGAAGAAGGGCGAATCGGTCACGGCCGAGGAGATCATCGACTACACGCGCACGCTGCTCGCCGGGTACAAGGTGCCGCGCGACATCGTCTTCCCGCTGGAGCTGCCCCGCACCTCGACCGGCAAGATCCTGAAGTTCGAACTGCGATCGGCCGAAGCCGCCGAGGGGTGAGCCGACCCCTCACGACTGCATTGGATACTCGACGCCATGACATCCGGTACCGGTAACAGCACCCGTCGCCTCGATTCGACGGGCCCCGATCCCGCCCAGTTCCGGGTGCATGTCGTCACGCAGGCGATCCGTTTGTTCTCCGAGTTCGGCTACGAGTCGACCACCGTCGAGCAGATCGCCGCGGCCGCAGGGGTGTCGCGGCGGACCTTCTTCCGGCAGTTCCGGTCGAAGGAGGACGTGATCTTCGCCGATCACGAGTCGCTGCTCGAGCAGGTCGCCGAGTACCTCTCGCAGGATTTCGACGATCCGTGGGCGGCGGCCTGCGAGGGGGCCAAGCTCGTCTTCGGGCACTTCCGGGACCGGCGCGAGCTGGCGGTGTGGCGGTATCGGGTGGTGCAGCGGGTGCCGGCGCTGCGGGAGCGCGAACTCGTCACCACCTACCGCTACGAGCGGTTGTTCACCGACTTCCTGCGCGCCGCCGTCCCGACGGAGAAGCCGGTGCGCACCGTCAGCTTCGCGGCGGCGATGACCGCCACGCACAATTTCGTGTTGCGCGCGATGATCCGCGGCGACGAGACCGCCACTGCCGAACGCCTCGAGCAGGAGCTGCTCGAGCTCCGCCGCACGTACGGGGTGGTTCCGGTGCCCGAAGGCGCGACGAACGGGAAGGTCGCGCCGGCTCCGCCGGCGGTCGCGGTGGTGACCTATCCGGCCCACCTGACACCGGCCGAGATCGCCGAGCAGGTTCGGCTCCAACTCGAAGGCGCACAGCAGCGCCGTTGACCTGGCACTGAGTGCCGTGGTTACAATCGACTCATTCCGTCACGTCGCGAACCCTCGCCCCGATATCGTCGAGGGAGCTACGTTCGCAAATCTGGCACCGCGTGCCGTTAGGAGTCCGCCGTCATGGCCCTCAATCCCGACTTCGATCTGTTCAAGCTCTCCGAGGAGCACGACGCGCTGCGCGAGGCCATCCGCGCGCTCGCCGAGAAGGAGATCGCGCCCTACGCCAAGGACGTCGACGAGAACTCCCGCTTCCCGCAGGAAGCCCTCGACGCCCTCAACAAGTCGGGCTTCAACGCCATCCACGTGCCCGAGCAGTTCGAAGGCCAGGGCGCCGACTCGATCGCCGCCTGCATCGTCATCGAAGAGGTCGCCCGAGTATGCGGCTCCTCCTCGCTGATCCCCGCCGTCAACAAGCTCGGCACCATGGGCCTGATCCTCCGCGGCTCCGACGAACTCAAGGCCAAGGTCCTCCCCGACATCGTCAACGGCGCGATGGCCTCCTACGCGCTGTCCGAGCGCGAAGCCGGCTCCGACGCCGCCTCCATGCGCACCCGCGCCAAGGCCGACGGCGACGACTGGATCCTCAACGGCTCCAAGTGCTGGATCACCAACGGTGGTAAGTCCACCTGGTACACCGTCATGGCCGTCACCGACCCCGAGAAGGGCGCCAACGGCATCTCCTCCTTCATGGTCCACAAGGACGATGAGGGCTTCGTCGTCGGACCGAAGGAGAAGAAGCTCGGCATCAAGGGCTCCCCCACCGCCGAGCTGTACTTCGAGAACTGCCGCATCCCCGGCGACCGCATCGTCGGCGAGCCGGGCACCGGCTTCAAGACCGCTCTCGCGACCCTCGACCACACCCGCCCCACCATCGGTGCGCAGGCCGTCGGCCTCGCCCAGGGCGCCCTCGACGCGGCGACCGCCTACGTCAAGGACCGCAAGCAGTTCGGCCGCCCGATCTCCGACAACCAGGGTGTGCAGTTCATGCTCGCCGACATGGCGATGAAGGTCGAGGCCGCACGCCTGATGGTCTACACCTCCGCCGCTCGCGCCGAGCGCGGCGAGCCCAACCTCGGCTTCATCTCGGCCGCCGCGAAGTGCTTCGCGTCGGACGTCGCCATGGAGGTCACCACCGACGCCGTGCAGCTGTTCGGTGGCGCCGGCTACACCACCGACTTCCCGGTCGAGCGCATGATGCGCGACGCGAAGATCACGCAGATCTACGAGGGCACCAACCAGATCCAGCGCGTCGTCATGTCGCGCGCGCTGCTGCGCTGACATCGGTCGCGTAGGTTACCCCCGGAACATCGAAGCGATCAGGAGTTACCGCAGTGGCAGTGGAAAAGGTAGGCGTGATCGGCGGCGGCACCATGGGTGCCGGTATCGCCGAGGTGTGCGCCAAGGCCGGTAGCGACGTCCTCGTCAAGGAGACCACCGAGGAGTTCGCCGCCGCGGCACGCGAGCGTCTGAAGAAGTCGATCGGACGTGGCGTCAAGTCCGGCAAGATCACGCAGGAGGACGCCGACGCGGTCCTCGGACGGATCCGCGTCACCCTCGACCTGAAGGAGTTCGCCGACCGCGACCTCGTCGTCGAGGCCGCCCCCGAGATCGAGTCTCTCAAGGTGGAGATCTTCTCCGAGCTCGACAAGATCGTGAAGCCCGAAGGCATCCTCGCCACCAACACGTCGTCGATCCCCGTCATCAAGATGGCGCAGGCGACGCAGCGGCCCGGCAAGGTCGTGGGCGTGCACTTCTTCAACCCGGTGCCGGTGATGCCGCTCGTCGAGATCATTTCGGCGCTCACCACCGATGAGGCCACCGCCGACACGGTGTTCGACTACGCGAAGAACACCCTCGGCAAGACGGCCGTGCGCGCAGGCGACCGTGCGGGTTTCATCGTCAACGCCCTGCTCATCCCGTACCTGTGCTCGGCAGTGCGCATGCTCGAGTCGGGCTACGCGACGAAGGAAGACATCGACGCCGCGATGAAGGGCGGCTGCGGCTACCCGATGGGTCCGCTGACCCTCATCGACACCGTCGGCCTCGACATCACCCTCAACGCCGCGCAGTCGCTGTACGACGAGTTCGCCGAGCCGCACTACGCACCCCCGGCACTGCTGCGCCGCATGGTCGACGCGGGTCGCCTGGGTCGCAAGACCGGCGAGGGCTTCTACAGCTACAAGTAGGCCTCACTCGGACGCCCCTGCCGTTCCTTCTCGGAACGGCGGGGGCGTCTGCGCATCCGGACAGCCGGGAGGTACGCAACAACAGTTCCGGGTTCGCAACACGGCCAGCAACTGCCGGCGTTGCGAACCTTCACTACGTGTTGCGTACCTCGCGTACGACCGACGCCCCGCTCGAAGTCGCCCGACGGTCCGCTCCGGCTCCGCGAGGGCGCCGTCTGCTATCGTCCCCACCCGGACGTATCGGGGGATTCTGTCGGGGGGCAGTGGTGACATTGCACGTAGATCCTGAAGCGCTGCGCACATTCGCAGCCTTCGTGGCGGACACCGCCGACGCGATGAACGACTGGGACGTCGGCGAACCGTATGCCGTGTCGCAATCAGCACTTCCCGGAACAGAATTCGCGGCCGTCTGCGCACGAGCCTTCACCGCCACCGATCAAGCACTCGGCAACGTGTGCAGTCGCCTGCGCGAGATCGTCGACATCACCGACGGCGCCGCGAACGACTACGTCGTCACAGAGACGGACTTCGTGGCTGCACTCTCGGCGATGGATCAGCACGGATGAGACCGGGAGTCGCCGCGGTCCGGTCCTGGAATCCCGACGCGCTGCGAATCACCGCCGACCACCTCGACGTGCTCGTCGACACACTCGACGACCGCATGAAAGGTCTGCTCACCGAGCAGGATGTGCTCGCCGAGCGATGGTCCGGCGACGCCGCACGTGCCGCCGCCGCGCGAGTGGTCCGCGAACGCTCGCTGGGCAGCGCCATCGCCGAAGCCCTCCTGCAGATCGCGGAGGCGTACCGCACCGGCGCGTGGCTCGTCGAAGGCACCCGCCTGCACCTCCTGTCGGTCGTGGGCGGCGCCGAACAGTCCGGGTTCACCGTGCACGACGACGGCACCGTCAACCCCTCCGACCAGATCCACATCCTCTCGGCGACGCTGCCGAGCGAAGCCGTCGCAGAGGCCCGCGTCCGCCTCGAACACGAAGCAACCGAACTGACCCACACCGTCACCGGCGCTCTCGAACAAGCGTCGCGAGCCGCAACCGAAACTGCCGATCGCATCACCGCCGCCGTTGCGGTACTCGAAGCAGCCAGGGATGCCGCGGCGCCGGGGAAGGTCGTGCAGAACGAGAACGGCGAGTTCTCCTGGTGGCCTGACTGGGCAGCTACGACGGCAGCCTCCACCATCGGCGTGATGGCCGACGGAACGAAAGAGGGTCTTACAGCGGCAGCAACAGCGTCCGGTGACGACCTCGCCCGTGGAGTCTCGCAAAAGCTCGGGCCGGCTGGGGCGGCACTCGGAGTGGTCCCAGCGATAGTCAACGACATCGAAGGTGGGATGCATCCTGCCGAGGCAGTCGTAACAGAAGGCGCCGGCGCTGCGCTCGGCTACTGGGGCGGCCTGAAGGCCGGAGCTTTTGTTGGATCCCTTGTCGCGCCGGGGATCGGAACCGCAGTCGGACTGGTGGCGGGCGCGATGGCCGGCGCTTCCATTTCCTGGTTGACCTCCAAGGTTCTACAAGCAGCACTGCATTGATTCGAGTCGTCCACCGCGTTGAAAGGAACAGGGCCAGACTTATGCAACACCAGCACCCAACGATGCCCGTCGGCCTTCCGGACGACAACCAGGCATGGCCTCAGTGCCTTCGCTGCACAGATGCCGTTTTCTCCGTCGCCATGTTCAGTCTTGCAATCCTTCTCGCATACTCGTCTTTCCAGGGCGCCGAGCGTGGGGACGCTACCTACTTCGTCGGCTTCGCAGGTGGAACAGCACTAGCAATTTCGCTCTTCATCATCGGCATCCGTGATGCCGGAATCCGATATCTCGGGTTATCCCGGTCGATTACGGTTCATGAGGATCCCGTGCGAGGACTCGGCTTGGCGATCCCGGTTCGAAAATCGAACACCCGGATCCTCTCGGGAATCCTTTTCGGCACCGCCGCATATGGTGCTTCCGCTTCACTTGGATGGTTCCTGGGATTCGGCGAGTCCCTGATGCCTTCCGGTCGCGACACACTCCCCGGTGCCGTGCTTCTACTCGCCGGTGCAATCGTCATGACCGCTCTTGCGCTCTTTGTCTTCGCCTTCCGCGCAACAACCGAATTAAGGATCTTTCCGTCCGGGGTGGAGCGAATTCGGAGGCGACGATCATTCCTCTCTGTACGAGATGATTCGACTTTCCTACCCTGGGACGATATCGGTCGCATAGAACCCAGGGAACTACCACCACGTACAGGATCCGCGGGTCGGCCGATCATCCACCTTTACAGCGCAACTGGAGCCGACACTTCGAGCACCGGGCATGATTCGACCCACCCCGTAAGCATTACAGCGCATCAACTGGTGGCGGAGCCGAACACACTTTTCGCGCTTCTCGAACACCTACGGACGAATCCGGATCAGCGGAGCTATGTAGGACAAAGGGGGGCAGTCGAACTGCTCCGCCCTCCCCCGCTTCGAAAACGGCTTCGTGAAGCCAGAATTGCTCACACGACGCGGTGAGGAAACACGTAGGTTGCGCGCGGACGCGTCAGAGAATCCACCGGCCGGAGTCCCAGGTCATTTCGCGGTTTCAGGTCTTGGCCAGTAGGTGTGGAAATGATCTCACCCCTCACGTACGAGCGAGGTGCTTGTTGAAGCGAGGAAAAAAAGTTCGGACACCTGACGAACTCGTCGACAACATCCGATCGACGCCATCCGAAGCGCCCTGGCCACAACCGCTCAGGATAGTGCCACTAGTTCTGTCGATTGCGCTGCTTATCGCAGCTTGCGTGAGCTTCGCATTCGTCCAGGACACGATCCGAACGAACGACTTCCAAGTCACACTCGGTGCGGCAGGCGGCTCGATTGCGCTGTTCGTCATCGCCCGATCCTCGTTTCGGCGTGCGGGTCTTCGGGACCTTCGACCGCACCGGGACATCAAATTTCGTCACGATCGCGACCGCGGTCCGGGTATCAGCATCCCAACACGAAGAACCGAAGTGTGGACAACAGTCGCAGTCATGCTGGGGTTGGCCGCCTATGGTTCCGCAGCAGCATTCACATGGCACAGCGGCCTCGGCGAAGCACTGTTGCCGATCAACCGAGACAACAGTGAGAGTGCCCTCTTCATAGCGGTATGCGCCGCCGGCATGGGCCTGATCGCGGTCCTGATCGTCTCCATCCGTTTCGAGACGACCCTGTACATCAGCCCACGAGGTGTACGCCGCTACGTACGTCGTCGAGTCTTCTTCAAGAAACAGGTATTCGACATCTCCCTGTCCTGGGAAGGTATTGCCCGGATTGGGGTAGGTAGCCTCGGAGTCGGTGGTGGAACTACGGTCCACCCGGTAATCGATCTTCATACGAACGAACCGATTCCACCAGAAGCTCGGACTCGACATGATTCGGAGTGTCGAGTGGCGGTCATGGCCCACCAGCTCGTGACGGAGCCGAACACTCTGTTCGCGCTTTTGGAACGGTTGGCAGAGAACCCGCGCGATCGCGAACTTCTCACGAAATCCGATGCAGTCGACCTTTTGCGCCCTCCGCCGCTGCGGGAACGATTCCGCGCAGCACGCAAGCCGTCGCGTCAGCACGGGAACAACCGGTAGGTACGCAACAGCAACATCGGGTTCGCAACGCGGCCAGTAACTGACGGCGTTGCGAACCCTCACTGCATGTTGCGTACCTCGATCCCCTGCCGCAGCAAGTGACGACCGGTTCGTCACCCCAGAGACAGCGCCGCCACGCCGTACACATTCAAAATGATTCAGGAAGTTGTAGTGACAGCCGGACACAACCGACCTTCTGGGACCGACTTTGCGAGAACGATTCCGGATGGCACGCCACCATGATGGCGCTCCTTGATCCTGCTCAGTCCTGCTCACCGAAAGTGCTCACCCGTGTGGCTCCGCCGATGAGGGCGGGTCTCCTTCGATGCTGGTGGTCTCTGACCACGCACCAGCACCCCGAAGGAGACCCGCTTTCTCATGTTGACATGGGAGGAAGACGTGGAGATCCACGCACTGCACAAACGAGGCTGGACGATCTCGGCGATCGCCCGGCACACCGGCCGAAACCGGCGCACGATCCGTAACTATCTGAACGGCACCACCACCCCAGGAGTGCGCAAACCCGCTGGTGAGGACCCGTTCGAGCCGTTCGTCGCCTACGTCACCGCTCGTCTGACCGAGGATCCGCATCTGTGGGCGCGGACCTTGTGCGACGAACTCGAGAACCTCGGCTACACCGCCTCGTATCAGACGCTGACCCGCCAGATCCGGCGACGACAACTGCGTCCGGTGTGTCAGGCCTGCGCCTGCGTCACCGAGCGTCCGAACGCGATGATCGCGCATCCACCGGGTGAGGAAACCCAGTGGGACTGGCTCGAGCTGCCGGACCCGCCCGCCTCGTGGGGCTGGGGCAAGACCGCATATCTGCTGGTCGGCTCGCTGGCGCATTCCGGGCGGTGGCGCGGGGTGCTCGCCCCGGCGACGACCCAGCCGCATCTGATCGACGGTCTCGACCGCATCGTCCGTGAACTCGGCGGACTGACCCATACCTGGCGGTTCGATCGAATGTCGACGGTGTGTCACCCCAACAGCGGGAAGGTCACCGCCTCGTTCGCCGGCGCTGCCAAACACTACGGCGTCTCGGTCGCGATCTGCCCGCCTCGGGCCGGGAACCGCAAAGGCGTCGTCGAGAAAGCGAATCTGACTGCTGCGCAGAGATGGTGGCGAACACTGCCGGACGAGGTCACCGCCGAGCAGGCGCAGACGAGGCTGAACGAATTCTGCCGTCTGCGCACCGACACCCGATCCCGGACCACCCCCGAAGGGAAATCGACGGTGGCGGCGATCGCGGCGGCCGAACCCCTGACACCACCCCCATCGGTTCCGTATCCGGTGACGGTCACCGAGACCCGCACCGTGTCACGGCAGGCGTTGGTGGCCTACCGCGGCAACCGCTACTCGGTGCCCCCGGAACTGGCCGCAGCACAGATCACCGTCACCCGCCGACTCGGTGACGAGGTGATCGACATCGTCACCGCCTCACACATCACCGTCGCCCGCCACCGCCTCGCTCCGGACGGGGCCGGCGCTCTCGTTCGCGATCACGGCCACGTCCATGCCCTCGACCAGGCCGCGATGGCCGCCGCCGCGGCCGGAGGCCGGCCGCACCGGCGCAAGGAACGCATCCCACCCGGACCCGACGCCCTGAGTGCGGCAGCAGCATTGCGCACCAACACCACTGACCGTCACTTGTCGTCGACGACACCGCGATCGACGGTGGTCGACCTGGCCGCCTACGAGCGCGCCGCCCGCGGAAGGAACACCCTGGCATGAGCACCCCCGACACCACCATCCACGCCGCGAGTCTTTATCAGCGGCTGCGCGGTCATCTGGCGACCTTGAAGCTGCACGATGCTGCCGAAGCGCTGCCGTCGGTGCTCGACCGGGCACAGAAGGACGGTCTGTCGATGACCGCTGCTCTCGAACAGTTGCTGTCGATCGAGGTCGATGCCACCGAAGCGAGGAGATTGGCCGGGCGGTTGCGGTTCGCGTGCCTGCCCACCCCGGCCTCACTCGAGGACTTCGACTACGACGCCGCCCCCGGACTCGATCGGGCCCTGATTGCCGAACTGGGCACCTGCCGGTTCCTCGACACCGCGACGAACGTCCTGCTCATCGGGCCACCGGGGGTCGGGAAGACCCACCTGTCGGTGGGTTTGGCGCGGGCGGCCGCGCATGCCGGCTATCGCACCTACTTCACCACCGCCGCCGATCTGGCCGCACGCTGTCACCGCGCTGCGATCGAAGGTCGGTGGGCGACGACGATGCGGTTCTACGCCGGCCCGACGCTGCTGGTGATCGACGAACTCGGCTATCTACCCCTGCCCGGCGAGGCCGCATCCGCACTGTTTCAGGTTGTCGCGCAACGCTATCTGAAGACCTCGATCATCATGACCACCAACCGGGGGGTCGGGGAATGGGGTGAGGTCCTCGGCGATACGACCGTCGCCGCCGCCATGCTCGATCGGCTCCTACATCGGTCGGTGGTGCTCAACCTCGACGGGGATTCCTACCGGCTGCGTGACCACCACGCCCGGTCGGAAAAACTCCGTCAAGCCACCACCGGCACCCGGCAACCGCTACAGTGAACCCGCCCACGGGTGGGCACTTTCGACGAGCACAAGTGAGCACCTTCGCTGAGCCTCATCAACCAGGAGGCGTCTCGATGAACGCTTCGATTCAGACGACTACAGGTAGGCCTCACTCGGACACCCCTGCCGTTCCTTCTTGGAACGGCGGGGGCGTCTGTGTATCCGCACCCTCGATCTCGTACCGGCGCCCGATACCGACGGTCAGCCGTCCCCACTCACTGCGGGCCACCCGCGTTCGATGCATCTCGAACGCGGTGACGTCGACGAAGGTTTCCTCGACGCGCCACACCATAGGGTCGTCGGTCGGCAGGACTTCGAACGAGACACAACCGGGTTCGGCGCGCGTCAGGTCAATATGACACTGCAGATGGCCGAGCATGATCTCACGCTCGGCCTCGCTGTGGCACAGCAGTTCTCCCCTGAGACGGACGTAGGACATCTCGGCTCCTTCCACGGCACCCCGACCGATCGCTGCTACCGTCACGCGCGGCGTATCGGAGAATTCAGTCGGAAGGGTAGACGATTTCGCGCAGCACGCACCTCGTCACGCCAGCGCGCACACAACCGGGAGGTACGCAACAACAGTTCCGGGTTCGCAACACGGCCAGCAACTGCCGGCGTTGCGAACCTTCACTACGTGTTGCGTACCTCGTGTACGACCGATGCCCCGCTCGAAGTCGCCCGACGGTCCGCTCCGGCTCCGTGAGGGCGCCTTCTGCTATCGTCCCCACCCGGACGTATCGGGGGATTCTGTCGGGGGGCAGTGGTGACATTGCACGTAGATCCTGAAGTGCTGCGCACATTCGCAACCTTCGTGGCGGACACCGCCGACGCGATCGACGACTGGGACGTCGGCGAACCGTATGCCGTGTCGCAATCAGCACTTCCCGGAACGGGATTCGCGGCCGTCTGCGCACGAGCCTTCACCGCCAACGATCAAGCACTCGGCAACGTGTGCAGTCGCCTGCGCGAGATCGTCGACATCACCGACGGCGCCGCGAACGACTACGTCGTCGCAGAGACGGACTTCGTGGCTGCACTCTCGGCGATGGATCAGCACGGATGAGACCGGGAGTCGCTGCGGTCCGGTCCTGGAATCCCGACGCGCTGCGAACCACCGCCGACCACCTCGACGTGCTCGTCGACACACTCGACGACCGCATGAAAGGTCTGCTCACCGAGCAGGATGTGCTCGCCGAGCGATGGTCCGGCGACGCCGCGCGTGCCGCCGCCGCGCGAGTGGTCCGCGAACGCTCGCTGGGCAGCTCCATCGCCGAAGCCCTCCTGCAGATCGCGGAGGCGTACCGCACCGGCGCGTGGCTCGTCGAAGGCACCCGCCTGCACCTCCTGTCGGTCGTGGGCGGCGCCGAACAGTCCGGGTTCACCGTGCACGACGACGGCACCGTCGACCCCTCCGACCAGATCCACATCCTCTCGGCGATACTGCCGAGCGAAGCCGTCGCAGAGGCCCGCGTTCGCCTCGAACACGAAGCAACGGAACTGACCCACGCCGTCACCGGCGCTCTCGAACAAGCGTCGCGAGCCGCAAACGAAACAGCCGATCGCATCACCGCCGCCGTTGCGGTACTCGAAGAAGCCCGGGATGCCGCGGCGCCGGGGAAGGTCGTGCAGAACGAGAACGGTGAGTTCTCGTTCTGGCCTCCGGATTGGCCGGCCTCTATAGCGGGAGCCACTATCGGGTTGACCGCAGACTCGACGAAGGAGGGACTGAAGAGTGCTGCGACAGCGTCCGGGGACGACGTTGCCGGCCGTATTGCGTCTCGAATTGGGCCCGTGGGAGCAGCATTAGGAGTGATCCCCGCGATCTCGAACGACATCGAGACCGGAATGGACCCGGCCGAAGCAGTCGTTACCGAGAGTATTGGCGCTGCATTTGGATACAGGATCGGCTCCGGTTTGGGCAAACTTGTCGGAGGAGTGGCAGGGTCATTGATCGCACCGGGCGTGGGAACCGGCGTAGGTCTTGTTGCCGGGACCGTGCTCGGTGCCACGATTGGGCTGGGTGTCTCGAGAGGATTACAAGGACTATGGCGTTGAGCAATCTATTCAATTGGCGCTCAGCGCTCTTCAGGTCACGCATGATGAAGCCAGACAAGCCACCTGAAAATGCGTGTGCCATCCATTGGCCGTGGCCACAGCACTTTCATGTTGTGGCAATGTTGATCTCAGTACTCATGATTGCGCTGGTGCCTGTCTTCGCTGCACTCACGCTGCAACAGTGGACACAGGATGATGTCCTAGCCGCCGTCGGTTTCGCAGGAATCACGCTCGGACTCGCCCTATCGAGTCCGATCTGCTTCCACGAAGCGGGAATCCGTCATCTCGCCTTGTCCCGGCTGGTGGTTCATCACCATCATCCCGAGCACGGTGCTGGAATCCGGATACCGACACGTCGTTGGGGAATCTCGACTGTCGTCGGTACCGCACTCGCGCTCGGAACCTACAGTCTCGCTGCAGCGATCGCGGTTTCACATCGGTCCGGCGAAAGCCTTCTCCCACATGGTCGAACCGAGAGCGAGGGGCTTCCCTTCTTGATTGTTCTGGTATTCGTCTGCTTTGCGACGGCGGTGTTTCTTCTGGCCGTCCGATCGGACACGCGACTCGACATATATCGCGGGGGTATCCGGAGGCGGGTCTGTAGACGAGTTCTGACTCATGCGCAGGTGATCGATCACTTCATTCCCTGGAACGAGATCGAGCGTATCGAGGTCGGAGATCTCGGCGTCCGCTTGGGGTCCGCACAGTATCCGGTAGTCGACCTTTTCACCGTTTCACCGACGGCAGAAGACCTCCGGACCCGTCACGACGGAGTCAACAGGTTTGCGGTGATGGTTCATCAACTCGCTGTGGAGCCCAACACTCTGTTCACACTCATGAAACGTCTGGTAGAGAATCCGTGCGATCGTGGACTCCTCACGGGATCCGGTGCAGTCGACCTTTTGCGCCCTCCGCCGCTGCGGGAACGATTCCGCGCAGCACGCAAGCCGTCGCGTCAGCACGGGAACAACCGGTAGGTACGCAAAAGCAACATCGGGTTCGCAACGCGGCCAGTAACTGACGTCGTTGTGAACCCTCACTGCATGTTGCGTACCTCGATCCCCTGCCGCAGCAAGTGACGACCGGTTCGTCACCCCAGAGACAGCGCCGCCACGCCGTACACATTCAAAATGATTCAGGAAGTTGTAGTGACAGCCGGACACAACCGACCTTCTGGGACCGACTTTGCGAGAACGATTCCGGATGGCACGCCACCAGGAGGCGTCTCGATGAACGCTTCGATTCAGACGACTACAAGTAGGCCTCACTCGGACGCCCCTGCCGTTCCTTCTCGGAACGGCGGGGGCGTCTGCGCATCCGGACAGCCGGGAGGTACGCAACAACAGTTCCGGGTTCGCAACACGGCCAGCAACTGCCGGTGTTGCGAACCTTCACTACGTGTTGCGTACCTCGCGTACGACCGATGCCCCGCTCGAAGTCGTCCGACGGTCCGCTCCGGCTCCGTGAGGGCGCCGTCTGCTATCGTCCCCACCCGGACGTATCGGGGGATTCTGTCGGGGGGCAGTGGTGACATTGCACGTAGATCCTGAAGCGCTGCGCACATTCGCAGCCTTCGTGGCGGACACCGCCGACGCGATGAACGACTGGGACGTCGGCGAACCGTATGCCGTGTCGCAATCAGCACTTCCCGGAACAGAATTCGCGGCCGTCTGCGCACGAGCCTTCACCGCCACCGATCAAGCACTCGGCAACGTGTGCAGTCGCCTGCGCGAGATCGTCGACATCACCGACGGCGCCGCGAACGACTACGTCGTCACAGAGACGGACTTCGTGGCTGCACTCTCGGCGATGGATCAGCACGGATGAGACCGGGAGTCGCTGCGGTCCGGTCCTGGAATCCCGACGCGCTGCGAATCACCGCCGACCACCTCGACGTGCTCGTCGACACACTCGACGACCGCATGAAAGGTCTGCTCACCGAGCAGGATGTGCTCGCCGAGCGATGGTCCGGCGACGCCGCGCGTGCCGCCGCCGCGCGAGTGGTCCGCGAACGCTCGCTGGGCAGCTCCATCGCCGAAGCCCTCCTGCAGATCGCGGAGGCGTACCGCACCGGCGCGTGGCTCGTCGAAGGCACCCGCCTGCACCTCCTGTCGGTCGTGGGCGGCGCCGAACAGTCCGGGTTCACCGTGCACGACGACGGCACCGTCAACCCCTCCGACCAGATCCACATCCTCTCGGCGACGCTGCCGAGCGAAGCCGTCGCAGAGGCCCGCGTCCGCCTCGAACACGAAGCAACCGAACTGACCCACACCGTCACCGGCGCTCTCGAACAAGCGTCGCGAGCCGCAACCGAAACAGCCGATCGCATCACCGCCGCCGTTGCGGTACTCGAAGCAACCCGGGATGCCGCGGCGCCGGGGAAGGTCGTGCAGAACGAGAACGGCGAGTTCTCCTGGTGGCCTGACTGGCCATCGACCATCGCAGCGTCGTCCATCGGCGCAATGTCCGGAGCTACCAAGGAACTCCTGACCGACGCGGCAGTGGCCTCGGGCGACGATGTCGCACGCAACATCGCACGTGGAATGAACCCGGCTGCCGCTGCAGTAGGCACCGTTCCTGCGATCGTCAACGACATCAAGGGAGGCATGGATCCCACCGAGGCGGTGGTGTCCGAGAGCGCCGGAACCGTTGTCGGCATGGTCGGTGCATTCCTGGCGTCGAAGGGAACTACCGCGGCTATCGGCGCTGCGACCGGCTCGGTCGTTCCAGGGGTCGGCACCGCCGCCGGCTTCGCTGTCGGGCTTGTGCTCGGGGGCTTTGCCACGTGGTACACATCCAAGAGGATCCAGGAGTTGTGGTGATGACCGAAGGCACGCCGGAAGACCGGAATCACGTTCGCGCCGATAGTTCCTCCGACGCGCCCTGTTGGCCGCAACGTCTTCGAATCGGATGGTGCATAACGGGGGTATGTGTTCTGGTCTTCGCTACGTGGAGTCTGGTTGACAGTTCTGCGAATATCCTCCACGAGGAGTTGGTATCCACGATCGGTTCGCTGTTGTACGGAGCAGCAATGCTGCTCATGGGCGTGATGTGTGTCAGACTCGGCGGGATTCGACATGTCCTGTATTCGCCACGCATCAGAAGTTACAGGCATCCGGAATATGGCACGGGCATCGTTGTTCCTGGAGGACTTACGCCTCTAACCATTTTCATGGTCCTGCTCGTCGTGGTCGGCCTCGGATGCCTGGCCGTAGCGGCGCCGACCATCTACATCACCGACAAATCCGAGTTGCCTTACGGTCGCGACCCTCACGCCACTGCAATCTTCATGCTCGTGGGTGGGGTCGTCGCCCTGATCGCGTCGGCAGTGTTCGTATGGTTCCGGCTCCCGACAACAGTGGGGTTGTACCCGCAAGGAATCGAAAGAGTCGTACGCTCTCGCAAGCTCCGACGAAACAATGCCACCGTGCAATTTGTGCATTGGAACGATATCGAGGGCATCGCCGGAACGGATATCGTGACCCGTTCCGGATACGGCGACGTCCGGACTCCGATGATCCACGTCCACACGACCGGGCGGTTTCCCCCTGAAGCGCGCATCCCCCACGACGAAGAACACACCCTCGCCATCGTCTGCACCTGGCTCATCGCCGAACCCAACGCCCTCTTGACCCTGATCCGACAGATGAGCGAACGCCCGAACGACCGCACGCTCCTCGCTCGGGAAGACGCGGCCGAACTTCTCAGACCACCGCCGTTGCGAGAACGATTCCGGATGGTACGCCACCAGGAAGCGTCTCGGTGAACGCTTCGATTCAGGCGACGCTCTCCGACTACCTCGCAACACACGAAGTCGGACTGAGCCCCTGCGACCCGGACGATCCGCGGCACCCGCAACCGGAACTCCAGGCGCCGGAGGGTTGGATAGTTCTCCCTCGCGATGTCTTTCCGCATGCACATACGGTTCTCGTGGCTCCCGAGCACGTCGCGGACGATTGGGTGCCCAACGCCGTCCTCCTCCACTGCGCACTGTCGAAATGGCGGCCGACGGACGAACTGCTGGAGGTCGCGGCGCGTGAAGCTCGCGAACTGCCCGCGTGGAGGGAGACGCTCCGCGACACATCCGATTTCCGCGGGCACCGATCGATGATCATCCAAGGCTCCTATCGAGTGGACGACGTCGAGTACACCGCCGTGACGCGATATCTCGTGATCGACCACGAGTACGATCGCTACCTGACGCAACTGACGGCAACTGCACGCTCCTACAGTCTCGGGTCGCTCGACGTTCACATTCACACAATCCACGAAAGTCTGATCATGCGGCAGGAGGGAAGGCTACATGAGTGACTATGCCGGAAACTCTTCTGTACAGCGCCAATTCGATCCTGTATGGCCACAACGCTTCCGGCCGTTCTTGTTTGCCCTCGGTGCCATTCCGGCCTGGCTCACCGTCACGGTGCTGGCCTGGGGCGCCGGTGAGGATCATTCGACCTCGATGATCGACTCCTTGTTCATCGCCGCAGTGGTCATGCTGCCCGCAGCACACATGTTCCACATGGCAGGATTCCAACGGATCGGATTGCACCCCGGGATCCGGCACTGTCACGACGACACCCATGGACGTGGAATCGAAATTCCCTATCAACGGTTGCTTTACGCGCACGCGGCCTTCTGGCTGTCCTTCTTCACTGTGATAGTGGCGATCGGCATCCGTTCAGCCGACGAGCGACGAGGGATGAACGAACTTTCCGACCCTCACCCTCCGGACGGTTCTTTCTGGATGTGGACGACCTTGGCCGTGGTCCTCGCGGGTGCCCTTCCGTTCCTGTTGCGGCCACGTGGAGGTCTGTACCTCTATACAGAAGGCATTCAGCGTCGCACGAGGGTTGCGTCCATGAAGATGGTGTACGAACCGGACCTGAACGAACTGGCCGGCGTGTCGTAACCGAACGAAAGACGGTCACCGCGTGATTCTTCGAGAGAGCTACCAACTCGACTCGACGAAAGAGCACGCGATGACCACTGCCTACGATATCGATCTGCGCCAGCTTGTCGAAGACCGACTCACCGGCGCCAGCCCCGACCTGCTGCGCGAGCTGCTGACGATGTTCGTCCACGCCCTGATGGGCGCCGAGGCCGACGCGCTGTGCGGCGCCGACTACGGCCAACGCTCCGACGAACGCGTCAACGTCCGGAACGGGTACCGGCATCGGGACTTCGATACCCGCGTCGGCACCCTCGACTTGGCCATCCCCAAGCTGCGGCAGGGTTCGTACTTCCCGGACTGGCTGCTCGAGCGGCGCAAGCGGGCCGAACGTGCCCTGACCTCGGTTGTTGCGACCTGCTACCTGCTCGGCGTCTCGACCCGCCGGATGGAAAAACTCGTCGACACCCTCGGGATCACTTCGCTGTCGAAGTCCCAGGTCAGCGTGATGGCGAAAGATCTCGACGCCCAGGTCGAGGCCTTCCGGAACCGACCCCTCGATGCGGGCCCGTACACGTTCGTCGCCGCCGACGCCCTGGTGCTCAAGGTCCGCGAGAACGGGCGGGTGGTGAACGTGCACGCCCTGGTCGCGGTCGGGGTCAACGCCGACGGTTACCGCGAGATCCTGGGGCTGGACGTCACCTCCAGCGAGGACGGCGCCGGCTGGCTGACCTTCTTCCGGGGCCTGGTGGCCCGCGGACTGACCGGGGTGAGGCTGGTGACCTCCGATGCCCACACCGGCCTCGTCGCGGCGATCGGCGCCACCTTGCCCGGCGCCTCCTGGCAGAGGTGCCGCACCCACTACGCGACCAACCTCATGGCCGTCACACCGAAGTCGTCGTGGCCCTGGGTGAAGACGCTACTGCATTCGGTCTACGACCAGCCCGACGCGGATTCCGTTCACGCCCAATATGATCGAGTGATCGATGCCCTCGAAGCCAAGCTGCCGAAGGTCGCCGAGCACCTCGACGCCGCCCGGGTCGACCTGTTGGCGTTCACCGCGTTCCCCAAGCAGATCTGGCGGCAGATCTGGTCCAACAATCCGCAGGAGCGGCTCAACAAGGAGATCCGCCGTCGGACCGACGTGGTGGGGATCTTCCCGGACCGCACCGCTCTGATCCGACTTGTCGGAGCGGTGCTGGCCGAACAGCACGACGAGTGGATCGAAGGCCGCCGCTACCTCGGCCTCGACGTACTCGCCCGTTCCCGCACCGACAAGCGCGCCGACAGCGTCGCCGAGGAGACCGAGGAGGTGACACCGGCCTTGACCGCCTGATCCACCGACGAGGAATCACGCGACGACGTCGTACACCACCTCACGGGACTTGACCCGCACGAGTTGGCTCTACCGTCGCGCAGTGTCGGATGTTTTCGTCCGGTGGGAGGACATCGAGCAGATCGTGCCCGACGTCTACACAGTGACGTCTCGTGGTGCGGAGATACACCATCCGCTCATGAGGTTCCGTGTTCCGGGATTCCGTGTGACACGTCCGCGCGTGCCTCACGACCAGCCGGGTGCCTTCACCGTGATGGCGTACGTTCTCGTCAGCGAACCCAACGCGCTGGTCGGACTCATCGACCGTCTCCATCGGTGTCCCGAAGATCGCCATCTCGTCACCACACCCGAGGCCCCAGAACTCCTTCGTCCTCTCCCGGTGCGGGAACGCTTACGCATCGCGCGGAAGGTTCCGCGTCAACAGTGGGAATGGTGATGGGTACGCAACACCGATGGCGGGTTCGCAACACCGCTGGTGACCGACCGTGTTGCGAGCCTTCACCCCGCATTGCGTACCTCGGTCAGTTCCCGTTGTTCGGGCCGTGGACGCGGCGGTGCAGTGCTTCCATCCGCAGGTCCAGATCGCGCGCAGTTTCCGCGGCGAGGCGGAGCTCCTCGCGCAGTTCGTCCGGTACCTCGCGGTCGTGCTTGTAGTAGATCTTGTGTTCCAGGCTCGCCCAGAAGTCCATGGCGACCGTGCGGATCTGCAGTTCGACGTAGACGCGCTCGACCCGGTCGGACATGTACACCGGGATCTGGACGATCACGTGCACGCTGCTGTACCCGTTGGGCTTCGGGCGCGCGATGTAGTCCTCGATCTCGACGACCGTCACGTCGAGCTGGCTCGTGATCATGTCGATGATCCGGTAGACGTCCGACGTGAAGCTGCACGTGATGCGGATGCCTGCGATATCGCGGACGGCCTCGCGGATGCCGTCGAGCGAGGCGGGCGCACCCTTCCGTTCCGCCTTGGCGAGGATCGACTCGGGACTCTTCAACCGCGACTTCACGTGCTCGATCGGGTTGTACTCGCGGGCGTAGGTGAACTCCTCGCGCAGGATGTTGATCTTCGTCATCATCTCGTCGATGCCGAACTTGTACACCATGAGTGCGCGTCGCAGATCTTGCGCGAGATGCTCCACTGCGACCAGCGGTGCCTGCACGTCGTCCGGTGTCGGTAGTCCCGGTTCGGGTTCGCCCACCGTCGTCTTCACTCGATTCCTCCTCGATCACTTCCGGGATCGAGTCTGCCAGTCCGACCACGACAGGCGGTTCTGACCGCCCTGACCTGCAGTGATGCGAGATGGTCCACTCGAACAGGACTCCCGCCGATCGTCGATCGAGGCATCCGGACGCCTCGAAGCCCAGTGCTTGCCCCAACCGAGTTCAGCGCTTACCCCGACCGAGTCGGTCGAGCACGACCGCCCGCAGCGAACGCGCTTCGATGCCGGCCTCGCGGCGGGCGCGTCCTCGGGTCTCGAGCACCCCGATGAGCGCGATCACCCAGATCGGGTACTGCGCGAACCATGCGACGCGGAAGGCGTCGAAGGTGTAGCCGCCGAGCCGGTCGAGCACGATGCCCATCGTCTGCACGACCAGCAGTGTCGCGAGGAAGCCACCGATGTTGACGATGCCGTTGGCCGTGCCGAGCGCGGTCCCGGGATTGAAGGTGCGGGCGTAGTCGAAGCCGATCATCGATCCCGGCCCGCCCACCGAGATGACGACGACGAGCACCACGAGCAGCCACAGCGGTGCGGGTCCGGGCAGGGCGAGCACCGCCGACCACGTCACTGCGCTGGCGAGGATGATCATGAGCACGAGCCACGAGCGTCTGGTCGGGAAGCGTCCCGACAGCACGCCGAGGATGGGTCCGGCGGAGATGGCGGTGACCACCGAGACGGTCAGCATCGAGCCGGCCGCCGCGGGTGACAGGCCCTGAGCGGAGACCAGATACGGCACGCCCCACATGAGCGCGAAGGTCGTCACCGAGAACTGCGTGCCCATGTGGGTGAAGAAGCCGAGCTTGGTGCCGGGGCGCCGCCACACCGTGCCGAGCCCGCCGATCACCTCCCGCAGCCCTGACGCGGTGGCTTCGCGCGTCTCACCGGGCGGGGTGTCGCGCACGACCGCGAACACCAGCACGCACGCGAGCAGGCCGAGTGCCGCGGCACTGCCGTAGGCGGCCGTCCATCCCGTGCCGGTGAGCAGCAGGACGAACGGCACCGCCGACAGCACCTGGCCGAGCTGGCCAAAGATGCCCGTCAGCTGCGAAACGACAGGTACGCGGCGCGGCGCGAACCACACCGGCACGAGCCGCAGCACCGAGATGAACGTCAGGGCGTCACCGACACCGACCAGCACTCGGGCCAGATACGCGACCGGCAGCGACTCGGTGACGGCGAGGATCGCCTGACCGACGGCGAGGATCACGGCGCCGGTCGCGATCATCCGCCGCGAACCGAACCTGTCGAGGAGCACACCGGCCGGGATCTGCATCCCCGCGTAGACGATGAGCTGGAGGACGACGAAGCCGGACAGCACCGACGGTGAGATATCGAAGCGTTCGGTGGCGGCGAGTCCGGAGACACCGAACGCCGTCCGGTGGAGGACGGCGACGATGTAGGCGAAGACTCCGATACCCCAGACCAGCCATGCCCTCATGTCACAAGGACGATACGCGTCGGTCTGTTAACGGTGCTGATTACTCACGTCCGAGCGACACCCACATCGGGTCGGCCGCACGCGGACCGGCGACCTTGTCGGCGAGACGATCCAGCCGTGCAACCTGCTCGTCGGTGAGCGTCACGTCGAGCGCTCCGGCGTTCTCGGTGACGCGATTCGCGTAGCGGGTGCCGGGGATCGACACCGACGGCAAGCCGAACTCGCGCCCCTTCGCGTCCAGCCATGCCAGGGCGATCTGCGCGATGGTCGCGTCCGCCTCCTTCGCAACCGCCCGCACCTCTTCACGGACCGCGAGGTTGGTCGGCAGGGCGTCGGCGTCGAAGCGCGGGAAGCGCTTGCGCAGGTCGTTCTCGGCGACCTGTCCGGGATCGAAGGCGTCGGTGAGCAGCCCCCGGCTCACCGGCGAGTACGGCACGAAGCCGATGCCGAGTTCGGCGGCGGTGGGCACCACGTGCCGTTCGACGTCGCGCGAGACGATGCTCCACTCCGACTGGATCACCGCGATCGGGTGGACGGCGTGCGCGCGGCGCAGTTCGTCGCCCGTGGCCTCCGACAGTCCGATGTGCTGCACCTTGCCGGCCTGCACGAGTTCGGCGAGGGCACCGACCGTATCCTCGACCGGCACGTCAGGATCCACGCGGTGCAGGTAGTACAGGTCGACGTGGTCGACGCCGAGACGCCCGAGCGACTCGTCGATGGCCTGCTTCGCGTATTCGGGACGGCCGTTGATGCGACGGTTGGCGGTGCCCGTGCCGCCGACCGCGCCGACGAGACCGAACTTCGTCGCCAGCTGGACCTCGTCCCGCCGGTCGGCGAGCAGCGTGCCGACCACCTTCTCGCTGGTGCCGTCGCCGTAGACGTCGGCGGTGTCGATGAAGGTGATGCCCAGATCCACGGCGTGGTGCAGGGTCGCGAGTGCCTCGTCGAGATTCACCTCGCCGTATGCGGGGGCGACGGACATCGCGCCGTAACCCTGGGCGCTGACGACGAGACCGGGCGCGAGCTGGACGGTGGGGACAGGCATGTACTTCTCCTCGACGACGACACGGTGCGACTCCCGATCGTCCCGCATCCCGCGCATGATCGCAGGAGTTGAAATCGCCGTGATCCGAGCAGCCCGCGCCCTAGGCTGAGATCCATGGTGACCGACTGGCTTTCCCTGCAACGAACCGCGCGTCGCGAGTTCGACGACCGTGTCGCGCAGATCCGCGACTGGCACGCACCCACCCCGGACACCGAGTGGGACGTCACCGACCTGGTGTGGCACATGGTCGACGAGCAGCGCTGGATCCAGCCGCTGCTCTCCGGCCGTTCCCTCGACGACGCGAAGGCCGCACTCGAACCGATCGGGGACGATCTTGCCGCCGAATGGGCACGCTTCGCCGAGCAGGCGACCGCCGCGTGGGCGATGACGTCACCGTCCCAGGAGGTCCACCTGTCCTACGGCACCGTCCCGTGCCTCGACTACATGAAACAGCAGGTCGCGGACATCACCGTGCACACCTGGGATCTCGCCCGGGCCATCGGTGCCGACGAAACGCTCGACGCCGACCTCGTCGACGCCGTGCTCGCCGACATCGAACCGCAGAAGGACATGCTCGCCTCGAGCGGTCTGTTCGCCGATCCCGTCCCGGTCCCCGACGATGCGTCCCCGCAGGACCGGCTCATCGCCCTCACCGGCCGCGACCCCAGGAAGGCGTCATGACGGACCGAGCCGATATCAAGCCCCGCAGCCGCGACGTCACCGACGGCATGGAGAAGGCCGCCTCGCGCGGCATGCTCCGTGCGGTGGGGATGGGAGACGAGGACTGGGGCAAGCCGCAGATCGGTGTGGCGTCGTCGTGGAACGAGATCACCCCCTGCAACCTCCCGCTCGAACGCCTCGCGCGATCGGTGAAGGAGGGCGTGCACGCCGCGGGCGGTTATCCGCTCGAATTCGGCACCATCTCCGTGTCCGACGGGATCTCGATGGGGCATGAGGGTATGCACTTCTCCCTGGTCTCCCGTGAGGTCATCGCCGACAGCGTCGAGACGGTGATGCAGGCCGAGCGACTCGACGGCTCGGTGCTGCTCGCGGGATGCGACAAGTCCCTGCCCGGCATGCTCATGGCTGCCGCCCGCCTCGATCTCGCCGCCGTCTTCCTGTACGCCGGGTCGATCCTGCCGGGCATCGCGAAACTGTCCGACGGCACCGAACGCGACGTGACGATCATCGACGCCTTCGAAGCGGTCGGGGCGTGTGCGCGGGGCCTGATGTCCGAGACCGACCTCGACGCGATCGAGCGTGCCATCTGCCCCGGCGAGGGTGCGTGCGGCGGCATGTACACCGCGAACACGATGGCCGCCTCGGCCGAGGCGCTCGGCATGTCGCTGCCGGGAAGCGCGTCGCCGCCCGCCACGGATCGTCGCCGCGACGGTTTCGCCCGGCGCAGCGGGCAGGCGGTGGTCGAGTTGTTGCGTCGCGGAATCACGGCCTCCGACATCCTCACCAAGGAGGCGTTCGAGAACGCCATCGCGGTGGTCATGGCCTTCGGGGGATCCACGAACGCCGTGCTCCACCTGCTCGCGATCGCGCACGAGGCGCAGGTGGATCTGAGCCTCGACGACTTCGTCCGCGTGGGCGCGCGGGTGCCGCACCTCGCCGACGTCAAACCGTTCGGCCGGCACGTGATGAAGGACGTCGACCACATCGGCGGTGTCCCGGTCATCATGAAGGCGTTGCTCGACGCAGGTCTGCTACACGGCGACTGCCTCACCGTCACCGGGAAGACCGTCGCGGAGAACCTCTCCGGCATCGCGCCCCCGGACCCCGACGGCAAGGTGCTGCGCGCCCTGAGCGACCCCATCCACCCCACGGGGGGCATCACGATCCTGCGGGGCAGTCTCGCTCCCGGCGGAGCGGTGGTGAAGTCCGCAGGCTTCGACGAGTCGGTCTTCGAGGGAACGGCGCGGGTCTTCGAACGCGAACGCGCCGCGATGGACGCGCTCGAGGACGGCACCATCACCGCAGGCGACGTGGTGGTCATCCGGTACGAGGGTCCCAAGGGCGGCCCGGGCATGCGCGAGATGCTCGCGATCACCGGTGCGATCAAGGGTGCCGGGCTCGGCAAGGACGTCCTGCTGCTCACCGACGGACGATTCTCCGGTGGTACCACCGGGTTGTGCGTCGGGCACGTCGCCCCGGAGGCCGTCGACGGCGGCCCCATCGCCTTCGTCCGCGACGGCGACCGAATCCGTCTCAACGTCTCGAACGGCCTGCTCGACGTGCTGGTCGACGAGAAGGAAATGGAAACGCGGCGACAGGGCTGGGAGCCACTGCCGCCGCGCTACACCCGGGGTGTACTGGCGAAGTACACGAAGCTGGTCGGTTCCGCATCGAACGGTGCGGTGTGCGGATGAGGGGCGGGTGAACCCTCCCGCTCCGGGGGTGCTGCTAGATCGGACGGAAACCTGCGCCCGGCCCGCCCCGACCGTTGATGTCGGCCATGATCACGTCGATGTTCGTTCCGACCTCGGGGCCGGCGCACGGCGCGAGCAGGTAGGCGTTGACCATCGCGACGAGCGTCGTGCCCACCACGAGCGGTGCGCCCGAGTCGCCTTCGATGACGCACACCTGCGTCCAGGTCTCCTGCGAGCCGAACACGTCGCCCCAGACGATGCCGCAGGTGTTGCCCGTGGTGCGGCCTTCCTTGCAGGCGATGTTCGGGAAGCCCGCGGGGGCACCGAGGCCGGTGATCGTCACGTTGCCGACGCGGTTGACCGGAACGACCTTGCTCCGGTCGAACTCGATCACGGCGTAGTCGAGCCGTTCGTTGGTCGACACGATGCGGCCCACCGAGCCGGCAGCGAGGTCGTATTCGGCTTTCACCGTCATGCCGGGAGAGCCGCAGTGCGCGGCAGTGAGACCCACGAGGCGTCCGGCGGCGTCGTTGCCGATCGTGGTGAGCGTGCAGTCGAAGATGTCCTGCCCGTTATCTCCGAGAGTGATGCCCGAACCGCCACCGAGGGTGACCGGAGGAGCCGCGACGGCCACCCCGGAACCCGCGCCGACCAGCGCGACCGCGCTCGCGATTGCAACAACCAGTTTTCTGAACATGGAGGCCCTCCTGCGCTGCGCCGTCCGGCAGCCGTCGGGCTGAGCGTACTAGAGGTTTCCGCCGGATTTCCGGGTTGCGCCCAAGCTTTCCAGAGCTTGACGGGCCTCCTCGAGCTCGCGGCTGAGCTGCGCGACCCGCTCCTCGGCCGCGCGACGCGCCTCCTCGATCACCGACTGGACGGCCTCGGTGGCCGTGGGATCGCCGAGTTCCTTCACCGCACGTTCGACGGCGTCGGGTGCGACCGTTGCGGGCTTACCGACCTTGCGGGTGCCGTGCGCGACCCCCACCGTCCACTCGTTCTCCGGGTCGATCGTGACGGTGATCGTGATCGACGGCGCCTTCTTCGCTTTGCGGGCCGGGGCCTTCGGCTTCGCCGGTGCCGGCGGCCGGGAGGCGGGAGTGTCGGACGAAGCGGGGGTCGTCTGGGTCACGGGCTTCTTCTCCTGGGCGCGGGGAACCGCAGCGACTGCTGGGCTCTCGGATTTCTGGGGAGCAGGCTTCGGTGCAGCAGGCCTGGATGCGGTAGCCCGTGGGGTCGTGGGTTGCACAGGTGCCACCTTCGCGGGAGCTGCCTTCGCCGGAGCGGGCTTCGCACCACCGGACGTGCGTGCGGTCTTCGCCGGTGCGCGCTTCGTTCCGGCCGGCTCGCGGGTGGCGCGCAGTTCGTCGGTCTCGAACGGCAACTCGTCGTCGACGCCCTTCGGCCGCACCATCACGGTGCTGCCGCTGATCGATACCACCCGCGCCGACGTCCCCGGGTCGATGCCGAGACTCGGAATGCCCTCGACGAGGTAGACGGTCGCGCGGCGCCCCTCGGCGAGAGCGGCACCGAGCTCTCCGAGTTGTTCCTCCGTCAGGTGGTCCGCGCGTCTGCGGGGCGACATGCGACGTCCTTTCTCGGTTCGCCGAAGGGTCGGCAGGGCTTCGATGTCGGTCACTGTCGCACATCCGTACGACACGCCTGTACGCCTGTTCGATACGACCTGCCGCGCGCATGGGCCCGGGGCACGGTAAGGATGGAGTAGTGACCCCGTCCGATCCGGCACCTGCATCAGGAACCGACGTGCTGTCCGTGATCCAGTCACAGCTGGAGAACGCGCTGCTCGGTGGTCCTCTTCGTTACACCCTGAACGAGGTGGCCGAGTTGTGCGGGCTCGCACCTGCGCGGGTGCGCCGGCTGTGGCAGGCACTCGGTCTGACCGTCGATCCCGATCCCGACGTCGTGATGTTCACCGACGGCGACGTCGAGGCCCTGCGTGCGACGGCGGCCATCATCGCGAGCGGCGCGATCGACGAAAGCCTCGAGGTGCCCGCGGCCCGGTCGATCGGACAGTCGATGTCGCGGCTGACCGAGTGGCAACTGAATCTGCTCAACACCCACGTCTTCACCCAGTTGGCCTCCGCCTACGCGAAAACGGAGACTCCCCCGCAGGAAGAGGAGATCCGCGCGCTGATCGACCACATCGTCGATCGCACGACCGAGCTCGCGGTGAGCCTCCAGAGCCACATGTGGCGTCGGCACCTGGTGGCCACGACCGCCCGGGCCGCCGCGCGCCCGCAGGATTCCGGGGAGCTCCACGAGTTGGTCGTCGGTTTCGCCGACATGGTCGGCTACACACGGTTGACCCGGCAGATCGATGCGGCCGCGCTGAGCGAGCTGCTCGACTACTTCGAATCGGAGGTCTCCGACGTCATCGCCCGGCACAACGGCTGGGTGATCAAAACCGTCGGCGACGAGGTGATGTTCGCGGCCGAACGTCCGGTCGACGCCGCACGGATCGCCCTCGAACTGCAGGATTCGTTCAGGTCCCAGAAGGACTATCCGGACCTGCGGATCGGACTGGCGTGGGGCCAGGCGTTGCCGCGCTTCGGCGACCTGTTCGGTTCGGTCGTCAACATCGCGGCCCGTCTCACCGGCGCGGCGCGGCCGGGCACGATCCTCGTCGACGAGAACCTCGCCGATGCCCTCTCCGACTGCGAGGAGTTCCGCTTCCAGACGGTGCGCACGCTGCGGCTGCGGGACTTCCAGCATTCGCGGCTGTACGTCCTGCGTCGTCCGCGCGAGGAGAAGAAGGCGGCGGTGGGCGTGGAGGGTCTGCACGACGAGGACATGGGTCTGTGACCGGCGGGCTGACAACAGTCGACGAGAAGCCCGATACTCCTTCATACCCACTGATACTTCTTCCGACCTCCTTCGCCCTCGAGGAGACCACGAAGTACCGCGGCATCCTGCGTAGCACCACAGGTTCACATCCCCCGGTCGCCGAACCGGTTCCGATCACCGCACTATCGCAGAAACAACCCTCGTGTATCCAGGGACGACTCCTCCGCGCGCACCCCACCACGCCGTAGTGGTGCGGGCCGAACAGAACATGCCGGTACCCCGCGATACCGTCACCGCCGAGATCTGACACCGGCACCGCCGGAAAGGAACGCGTGCGGCAGCCTCAGTGCTGCCCGCACCGGGGCGAAAGGGGGGACGCGATCGCCGGCACCGAACTGACCGACCACCGTCGGTTCGCGTTCACCACCCGCCCCCATGCGGCGGTCGACGACGCGACCCGCAAGATCGGTGCGGCGATCGGTGTTGCGATCACGGGCAGCGTCCTGGCCGCAGCCTACGGGCACGGCATCGATCCGGTGGCGCCGATGATCCCCGAGCCGGCCCGGGCCGCCGTGCAGGATTCGCTCGCCGCCGCGATACAGGTCGCCGAGCATGCGGGTCCGCAGGGCGAGCAACTCGCCGAACTCGCACAGAACGCCTTCCTCGACGGCTTGCAGCAGGCATCGTGGGCAGTCGCCGCGATCTTGCTGGTCGGAGCGTTGATCTCCGCCTTCTGGCCACCCCGGCGCTCGTAACCCTCCCCTCTCTTTTCTTTCTCGATGCCCGCGACGCAGGTCGCGGGCATTGTGCTGTGCGCGTGATCACGCTAACCTGGATAACAGTTACTAGTCGTCACACTAAAAAGGTGGAGGCATGACCGCATCGCTCACCCGCGAGACCAGCAAGGGCTTCATCCCCGGCGTCGCACTGTCCGATCGCGAAGAAACCGCCGGACGACTGCTCGCCTCGTCCGCACGTAAGTCGTACGACCCGGTCGTCGAGGTGGACTGGGAAGCCCCCGTCCCCGACGACAAGTTCGGAATGACCCCCGAATGGAGCACGCTCTACGGCACCGCACTGTGGGACGAGCTCACCGACGAACAGCGCATCGAGCTGACCAAGCATGAGGCCGCGAGCGTTTCGAGCGTCGGCCTGTGGTTCGAGATCCTGCTCATGCAGATGCTCCTGCGCGACGTCTACGACCGCGACAAGCATTCGCGTCACGTCCAGTTCGCCCTCACCGAGGTCGCCGACGAGTGCCGCCACTCGGTGATGTTCGCGCGCGCCGGCGAACGGCTGAACATGCCGGGCTACGGTCCGGCCCGCTACATCCACCAGCTCGGTCGCCTGTGGGGCCATTTCTTCAAGGGCGCCAACGCCTATGCATCGGTCATGGCTGCCGAGGAGATCCTCGACATGATGCAGCGCGACTTCATGCGCGACGAGCGGGTGCAGCCCGTCACCCGCGCGGTGTCGAAGATCCACGTCCTCGAGGAAGCGCGCCACATCCGCTTCGCCCGCGAGGAGGTCGCACGCCGACTCGCCGGTGCGAGCCGCACGCGACTCGCGTTCGAGCGGTTCAACACCGCGCTCGTGGTGTTCTTCGTCGTCAAGAGCATGATCCACCCCGACGTTTACGCCAATGCGGGCCTCGATCGCGAGCGCGCTCTGCAAGAGGCGAAGGGCAACAAGCACTATCACGATCGCGTGCGCAAGTCCGGCGCGAAGCTGATGACCTTCCTCGACAACGTCGGCCTCATCGGCGGACCGTCGAAGATCCTCTACAAGAAGGTCCACCTGCTCTGACACGGCCTACGGCCATACAACGAACTGTGCGCAGTTCTCGTCGATCTCCTCGAGGGATTTCCGACGAGAACTGCGCACAGTCCTTCGTGGCGAAAGCCGAAAGGCGTCAGCCCACCTTCTCGGTGGCCTGTAGGCTGTCGTCGCGCTCCTGCTCCGGGAACAGCGTGCGCGTGATCTTTCGAGCGGTATCGGCGACGATCGGCGCCACCCACTCCAGGCGGGTCGAACGCGCGTCCGCTGCCAGCGACAGGGCGGCGACCGGGCCGTCGACGCCGCGGAGCGCGACGCCCACGCATCCGATGCCCCGCGCAGCTTCCTCACGTTCGAACGCGACGCCACGACGCTTGCGAATGCGGTTGAGCTCCTGGTGCAGTGCGACGTGATCGCGGATGGTGCGCTCGGTGCACGGCACGAGAGTCTTGCCGTACAGCGCGTCGATGCGTTCGGGCTCGAGCCACGCGAGGATGGACTTGCCGGCCGCGGTGGCGTAGGCGGGGAACCGACCGCCCACCCGTGACGGCACGCTCGACGCGAACTGTCCACCAACCTTGTCGAGGTAGAGCACCTCGTTGCCCTCGAGGACCGTCAAGTGGACGACGGCGCCGGTCTGCATCGCCAGGTCGTGGAGATGCGGCGCAGCGGCCTCCCGGATGCGGCGGTGGCCCGTGTCGCTGCCACCGAGACCGAGGGCACGCGGGCCGAGGCAGTAGCCGAAGGATGCGTGCTCGATCCAGTCGCGACGCACGAGGTGATCGAGGATGCGGTGCACCGTCGAACGGGGCAACCCGGAGCGACAGGTGACCTCTTCGAGAGTGAGTGCGCCGCGGCTGTCGAAGGCCTCCAGGATGAGGGTCATCCGATCGACCATCGATGGTGGAAGTTCTCGTTTCGACGAGGTTCCGACGGGCTCGAGCGCGGAGTCGACGGCGGTCAACTGCACCTCCATAAGTCCTGGCCACGACCCTGCGCGCCTCATGAAACTGGAATCTGTTCCAGAACGTTAGCAGTAACAGAGGTCACACCGGAAGGGGTACACACAGACTGTAGGTACTCCGGAGTCAGTTTCCTGGCGAGAGCGAATTCCTATGAGTCTGGTCGGAATCGTGCGGACAGGTTATTGTCGGGACCGTGAGCAAGACGTACGAGCGCGCGAGCCGGTCGCCGCACCGTCGTGCCCAACTCTCGTGTATCCGCGGGTGCCTGGCCCGCTGACCGCCGCACCCGTTCCTGCCCCCTCCACACCGCCGTACGGTGATGTCGTGTGCGGGGCCCGAAGGTCAGCATGTCGACGATCAGAACACATCCCGAATCCGGAGCAGAGCCATGAGCGACACCACCCCTGAAGCAACCGATCCCAGCGCGAACTGGAGCTTCGAGACCAAGCAGATCCACGTGGGACAGCCCGCCGGCGGCGACACGAAGGCCCGGGCCCTGCCCATCTACCAGACCACCAGCTACACCTTCGACAACACCGATCACGCCGCGGCGCTGTTCGGTCTCGCCGAACCGGGCAACATCTACACCCGCATCATGAACCCGACGCAGGACGCGGTCGAGCAGCGCATCGCTGCCCTCGAAGGTGGCGTCGCCGCCCTCCTCCTCGCGTCCGGACAGGCCGCCGAGACCTTCGCGATCCTCAACCTGGCGCAGGCCGGCGATCACATCGTGTCGAGCCCGTATCTCTACGGCGGCACGTACAACCTGTTCCACTACACGCTGCCCAAGCTCGGCATCGAGGTCACCTTCGTCCAGGATCCCGACAACCTCGACCAGTGGCGCGAGGCCGTCCGCGACAACACCCGCGCGTTCTTCGGCGAGACGATCGCCAACCCGAAGAACCACATCCTCGACCTGCCCGGCATCTCGGGTGTCGCCCACGAGAACGGGCTACCGCTGATCGTCGACAACACGGTCGCCACCCCCTACCTGCTCCGCCCGCTCGAGCACGGTGCCGACATCGTCGTGCACTCGGCCACCAAGTACCTCGGCGGCCACGGCACGGCCATCGCCGGTGTCATCGTCGACGGCGGCACGTTCGACTGGACGCAGGGCCGCCACGTCGGTTTCACGACCCCCGACCCGAGCTACCACGGTGTCGTCTTCGCCGACCTCGGCGCTCCGGCCTACGCACTCAAGGCGCGCGTGCAACTGCTGCGCGACATGGGCGCGGCGGTCTCCCCGTTCAACGCCTTCCTCATCTCGCAGGGCATCGAGACGCTGAGTCTGCGCATCGAGCGGCACGTGGAGAACGCACAGAAGGTCGCCGAGTTCCTCGAGGGACGCCCGGAGGTCACCTCCGTCGCCTACGCCGGCCTGAAGTCCTCGCCGTGGTACGACCGCGCCCAGCAGCTCACCCCGCGCGGCGCCGGTGCGATCGTGGTGTTCGAGCTCTCCGGCGGCATCGACGCCGGCAAGCGCTTCGTCAACGCGCTGACCCTGCACAGCCACGTCGCGAACATCGGCGACGTCCGTTCGCTGGTCATCCACCCCGCGTCGACCACCCACTCGCAGCTCACCGGCGAGGAGCAGATCGCCGCGGGTGTCACCCCGGGTCTCGTGCGACTCGCCGTGGGCATCGAGAACATCGACGACATCCTTGCCGACATCACCACCGGTCTCGAGGCTGCCGGCAGCTGATTCCCGCACATCGACAACGGCGACGGCCCATCCCTCGGGGTGGGCCGTCGCCGCGTTCGGCGTATGTGCGCTCAGTCGTTGCGTGCGAGCGCCTGCGCGATCCGCTCGGCCTGCGTGCTGCTCTCGAGCAACTGCCTGACCAGCCACAGACGCAGGACACGAGTGACCGCGGCGGCGAGATGGACCGCCACACCGATCAGAGTGACAGCCACGAAGCCGAGAGCGAGCAACTGGTAGGACAGCAGGTCACGGGTATCGGAGAGGGTCAGCGACGCAATGTAGACGACGAAGATCGCGACGGCGCCGATCACCATCAGGGCCAGGCCGACGATGCGGGCCTTTCCTCCCGAATCCGGACGGGGAGCGTCGAGACCCAGCGCTGCAACGTCCTTCTTGAACTGTTCACGTCGCTCGTCGGCGAGTGCGGTCATGGTCATCCTCCTAGATAGGTGGTGGAAAGTTCTTCTTCGATCTCCGCCGGATCGCCCGTGCGCACCACCCGGCCCTGCAACATCAGCGCGGCACTGGTGGCGATCGGGAGCACCGCTCGCGCGAACTGTTCGGCTACGAGAATCGACACCCCCTCGGCGGCGAGTTCGCCGACGATGTCGTAGATCCGGGAGACGATGCGCGGTGCCAGGCCCATCGACAGTTCGTCGAGCAACAGCACCGTGGGATGGGTACCGAGCGCCCGCGACAGCGCAAGCATCTGCTGTTCGCCGCCGGACATCGAACCGGCCAGCTGCGATCGGCGCTCACCGAGAACGGGGAATCGCGTGTACGCCACCTCTTCGAGGTCTGCGAGAGGAACACCGGTGCCGGTTCCGATCCACAGGTTCTCGCGGACGGTGAGGTTGGGGAAGATGCCGCGTCCCTCGGGAATCGAGCACACCCCCAGACGTGCGAATTCCGCTGCGGACACACCGTTGACGACGCGGCCGGCCAGCCGGAACTCACCCGACGAGACCGGATGGATACCCGAGCACACGCGCAGGGTCGTCGTCTTACCTCCGCCGTTGGGCCCGAGCAGGGCGACCACCGCGCCCGGTTCGAGTATGAGATCCACGCTGTGCAGCACCTCGATCGCACCGTATCCGGCCCGGACACCCGACAGTTCGAGCAACGGTTCGACGCTCATACCGCTTCCTCCTCGGTGCCGATGTAGGCGTTGATCACTGCCGGATCGTTCTTGATCTCGTCCGGGACGCCACTGGCCAGCACCGCGCCGTAGTCGAGCACGTGAATCCGGGAGCAGATCTTCATCACGAGCGGAATGTCGTGCTCGACGAGGCAGATCGCGAGACCCGAATCGGCCAGATCGCGGAGCAGGGCGGCGAACGCCTCCGTTTCCTGTTCCGTCTGCCCGGAGGCGGGTTCGTCGAGCAGCAGCACCCGCGGCGAGGTCATCAACGCGCGGGCGACCTCCACGACGCGGGCGCGGCCGGTGGGCACATCCGAGACGTCGGTGCTCGCGATATCGGCCAGGCCGGTCAGCTCGAGGAGCCGGTCGACTTCCTCTTCCAGATCGATCTTGTTGCGTCCGTTGGCATTGTGGATGTCCCCGGCCACTCGGAGGTTGTCGCGCACGGACAGCGACACGAACAACTCGAGACGCTGGAACGTGCGGGCCATACCCATGCGGGCCCGCTTGTAGGGCGGTAGCGACGTGATGTCACGACCATCGAGGAAGACCTTGCCTACCGTCGGCCGTTGCAGGCCGGTGATCGTGTTGAACAGGGTCGTCTTCCCGGCCCCGTTGGGTCCGATCAGGCCCGTCACCGTTCCCGGTTCGATTCCGAGGCTCACGTCCTCGACCGCGACGTGTCCGCCGAATCGGACTGTGATTCCGCGTGTTTCCAGAATGAGTGTCTCAGCCATGAGGAATCAGTTCCTTCTCCGACCCGGTGGCACGTGCGGCCAGAAGTTCGTCGATGCCGAGTTCACGGTCGATCTCGTCCCGTGCCTGCTCGTTGTAGGGCTCGTCGATTCCGATCCGTTCGGGAACCAGCGGCGCGCGACGTTGCGCTTCCTCTGCGCCGAGCACAGCTTCGGGCATCAGCCACTGTCCCACGACCGGAAGCATGAACACCGTCGCGATGGTGATCGACGCGAACCACCAGTTGTCGAGCACGCCGACGAGCGCGAGCAGGTAGGACACGAGCACCACCGCGGCACCCCCGACCAGCACGGGCTCCGCGTTCTTCAGGTGACGGTAGCCCTCCACCATCTGGTGGACGCTGCCGCTCGGGTTGGCCGCGACGCCGATACCGATGAGCGCGGGGCTCACTGCGGCGACGTGACCGAGGAAGGTCCACATTCCGGCCAGTTCCGGCTGTCCCGCAGCGAGATCGGAGAACGAAACCATGATGACGGCGAAGCCGATACCCGACATCAGACCACCGAACAGCGCACCGGAGACGTAACCGATACCGGCCACGACGGTGAGCATCAGCAGCGACAAGCTCACCATGATCGAGAAGCTTTCGTTCGACACCGAGCCCATCGCACTCGACATGAACAGCCCGCCCAGTCCGGCGATGCCCGCCGACAGGGTGAAGACTCCGAGCTTCAGACGCACCAGGCTCTGGCCGAGCATCGCCGCCGCGGCGGGGCTGTCCTTCATCGCTGCGAGCCGGCGGCCGTAGCCGCTGTTGCGCAGGGCGATGAGGCCCACGCCGAGAACGGCGAAGATCACCGTCACCGTCATGAGGAAGGCCGTCTCGTTCCGCAGGTCGAGTGGGCCGACCTTCAACGGCGGGATCGCGATGTTGCCGTCGGTGAACAGCGAGAACCTGATTCCGAACAGCTCGTGCTGGGTGGTGTCGCGCAGCACCATGTTCGACAGGAACACACCGAACGCCATCGTGGCCAGGGCGAGATAGAGGCCGCGCAACCGCAGGGCCGGAAGCGCAATGAGCCCGCCGATCACGGCCGTGACGGCGACGCCGAGCGCCACGCCCCACAGGTTCAGGTGGGCAGCCAGTCCGCTCCCGGAGATACCGAAGTGGAACGCCACGATCGTCGCGATGGCACCGAAAGATACCGGCGCGAGGTTCATCTCGCCCGCGTATCCGGTCAGCAGGGTCAGCGACAACGCGATGATCGCGAAGGCCATGCCGATCGTGAGGGTCGTGACCGCCGACGTCACCATGAGCAGGCGGATGGCATAGACGATGACGACGAGCGCGACCGCCCAGGCGATCGCCTTGCGCACCGACGGCACGTGGTAGCGCTCCCGGGTACGGGTGACGGCACCGCGCAACCGATCCTGCGGCAGTACGACGAGAACCACGAACAGCGCGATCATCGGCAGGGACACCCGCAGATTCGACGTCCACGTCCACGCGGTCGGGAAGTAGGCGAGCACGTATGTGGCTGCCAGGCCGAGGAACAGCGCACCGGCGAAGGTGCGCGGAATGCTGCGCAGCCGGCCGAACATCGCCGCCGCGAACGCGTCGATGACGAGCAGGGTCAGCATGTTCGCTTCGAGGGTGCCACCGTTGATCGGTGTCACGAGGACACCTGCCAGCACCGCGAGGGTCGAACCCATCATCCAGGACAGCGCGGCGAGCCGGTCGGGGTCGTGCCCGTTCAGGCGCAGCAGATCGGGATCATCGACCACACCTCGCATCGCCACTCCGACGCGGGTGCGCACGAACATGATTCGCAGTCCCACGGCGATGAGCACCGCGGCGGCGAGACAGATCAATTCGTGGTAGCGAATGGTGACGCCGAAGAGGTCGATCCTTGCCTGGTCGCCGAAGAACATCGTCATGGTGCGTGCGGTCTCCGGATGCCAGAACCAGTGCGACACCGAGACCATGCCGAGCAGGATCGACACGGTGACGACGATTTTGGTGACCTCGGCGGTGTCACGCATGCCGCGCATGATCACGACGTAGAGCAACAGGCCCGTCATCGGGCCGAGGACGCCGAGGACGAGAAGCAACGCGACGGGTGTGGGCAGCCCCCAGCCGTAGCGCAGTTGCCAGTAGGCGAACGCACCGAGCATCGCCTGTGCGCCGTGCGCGAAGTTGAAGATGCCGGACGTGTTGTAGGTGAGAACGAGGCCCGATGCAGCGATCGCGTAAACCGATCCGAGCACCAACCCCACGATCGTGAAGGTCAGAAAGGTGTCCATACGAGTACCTCTGGTCGGGGTGCCGGCGAGTGCGTGTCAGGCCTCGCCGGCACCGGGCGCTCGGATCAGACGGTCGGTCTGATGATGTTCGGGTTCAGGTATTTCGTCGCGACGCGGTCGGGTCCGAGTTCGGTGCCCCACGTGCTCGGATCGGTTGCGACGCGGTAGCGGTCGTCGCACTTGAAGGTGCCGGCCTCCGTGGGGAACGCCTGGGTGTATTCGGCGCCGGTGAGCCTCACGACGAGCCCGCAGGTTGCCGGCATGTTGTTCCCGGGATCGGTGACGGCGTGCAGCCCGCCTCCGTCCCACTCGTCGATTCGGGACAGTTCGTCGATGACGCACTGACGGGACAGGTCCGATCCGCAGGCGTCCGCAGCGGTCGCCCACAACAGGAACGAAGAGGTGGCCTGCATGCCGAGCAGCGCGGTCTTGCCGTCCTGCTCGGTGACCAGCTCGACGTACTTCTTCACGGCCGGTACGGCATCAGCGTTCTCGATCATCTGGAAGGTCATGCCGGCGTGGAGGTTGTCGAGCAGACCGCTCTCCCCGTTCCACGCCTGGGCGGCGTTGCCGTACCAGGTGGCCTCACCGAGCAGGATCGGGTCGATGCCGGCCTGGTCGAGTGCCTTCACGAAGTTGAACTCGGCCGGCACCGGAGAACGGGACGTCCACAGGCCCTTGACGCCGCACTGCTTGAACTTCTCGGCGAAGGGCGCGTAACTCGACTCGCCCTCGTAGTTGAGCGTGACACCGCAGTTCTTCAGCGTGAAGCCGGCGGCCTCGGCGATGGACCGGATCTTGGTGCTCGCCGAGATGATCGTGGGCATCGTGCTGTCGATGACGTCGAACTCGCCGACCAGGTCCGGGTACATCTCGGCGATCTGGAACCACTGCGAGCCGTTCGCGTAGTCGACCGGGAACGGGACGCCCTGGTAGGTCATCGGGCCGTTGGCCGCGTCGGGGGACACGGTGAAGGCGGGGACAGCAGCGAGATTGCACGCGACCCGAGTCTGCTCGGACGTCTGGTCCATGGCGAAGCCGTGACCGACCATCATGAACTCGCTCGCACACGCGTTCTGCATCACGGCGTTGGCCTGCGTCATCGCAGCGTCGTAGTGGGTACCGACGATCGTGCGACCGTTGATGCCACCCTGGGCATTGCACCAGTCGATCATCGCGGAGACGGCATCACCGATCTCCTTGTTGAGTCCGGGACTTTTCGAGTAGCCCCGGTCGTCGCCGTATCCGATGCGGATCTCGGTATCCGACACTCCCTGGTCGGTGCTTCCTGCCGCATCCCCCGGCCCGCACGGAGACGCGAGGGTTCCGAACGATTCCTCGGCCTTGGGGGCCGCCGCTGCGGCGGCTGCCGGAGCGAGGGCGCCCGCCGACGGGTCGGCGCCGCGGTCCGACGCACAAGCGGACGTCGCCACTACGACGGCGAACAGACCCGCCATCGATTTCGAGGCAGCGCTGAGTTTCACGACGATGGACTCCTTGGTCTCGGTCTGGGCTGAAGCGCAATTCCGGGGCGCCGGACGGTAGGCCGGGTGTCGCGAAGGTAGCCACCCCACAGAGTGAGACCTGGGCCACTCTCACTCACCGGGACAAATCTGTGACAGTGAACACAGCGCCTAGGGTTCGATGCACTACGTCACCCGAAACAGTTCTCCGATCCCCCTGTGTACGTCCTGCTGCGCGACGAAACCGTGCGGGACCGAGAAAGGCGAATCCTTGACAGCACAAGCAGATCTGCAGCAGATGTTGCAGATGGTCGTTTCCCAGCTCACCGGCCCCGGTGGCCGATTCGAAATCGTCGAAGAGGACGTGCGCGGCAACCGGATGCAGGTCATGCGCAACCGCGACCGCCGCATCGGCGACCTCGTCGCCGCGTCCCGGCAATGGGGCGACCGCGACTACCTCGTGACGGCCGATCGCCGCCTCTCGTTCAGCGCGCACGCCGACGCCGTCGCCGCCCTGGCGACCGTCCTGCGCGACGACCACGGCGTGAAGAAGGGCGACCGCGTCGCGCTTCTCGCGGCCAACTCCCCCGAATGGATCATCACCTTCTGGGCCGCTCAGTGCCTGGGTGCAATTGCAGTGGGCCTGAACTCCTGGTGGACGCCGCCCGAGATCGCGTACGGCGTGAACCTGGTGCGGCCCAAGGTGATCGTCGCCGACGCCAAGCGCGCCGAGTTGCTGGAGAGAGCGGGGGTCTCCGGGTTCGATCTGCTCACCACCGAGCAGGACGTGCCCCGGATCGTGGCCGCGGCGTCCGGCGCCGAACTGCCGTCGGCGGACGTGGAGGAGGACGATCCCGCGGTCATCCTGTTCACGAGCGGTACCAGTGGGCGTCCCAAGGGGGCACTGCACTCCCACCGCAACGTGCTCGCCGTCGTCGACTATCACCGGTACTCCGACGCGCTGGTTGCCGCGATGCAGCAGCGCCCCTATGACGACTCGGTGCCCAACGACAACCGGTATCTCCTGACCTCACCGTTGTTCCACATCGCGAGCCTGCACAACCTTGCGGTGCCGCGACTCGCAACGGGAAGCGCCGCTGTCATGACGGAAGGCGGGTTCGACGTCGACAAGGTCTTCACGCTCATCGAGCGCGAGAGGGTGACCAACTGGGGTGCGGTGCCGACGATGGCTTCGCGCATGCTCGAGCACGAGAACACCGACAAGTACGACCTCGGCTCGCTCACTGCGTTCGCGCTGGCTTCTGCTCCGTCCTCCCCCGAGTTCAAGCAACGCCTGCAGGCGAAGTTCCCCTTCGCGCGACAGGCTCTGGTGGACAGCTATGGGCTGACCGAGTGCAGCACCGCGATCGCCATGGCGACGGCCCCGGAAATCGAGGCCTTTCCCGGAACCCTCGGCTCCCCCATCATCACGGTGAGCATGGAGATCCGCGATCCGTTCGGCGAACGGGTGCCCGACGGCACCGAGGGTGAGATCTGCGTCCGCAGTCCCTACGTAATGCTCGGCTACTGGGAGGATCCGGCCGCAACGGACGCGGCCATCACCCCGGAGGGATGGTTGCGTACCGGCGACTACGGCACGATCGAGAACGGACGTCTGCGGCTCACGGGCCGACGGTCCGATCTCATCCTGCGCGGCGGCGAGAACGTCTATCCCACGGAGATCGAACAGTGCCTCGACGAGCACCCCGGCGTCGTCGAGAGCGCCGTGATCGGCGTGGACCACGAGGATCTGGGACAGGAGATCGCCGCCGTCGTCGTGCTGCGACCCGGCAGCACGATCACCGAGGACGAGTTGCGAGCCTTCTGCGCCGAGCGACTGGCCTACTACAAGGTCCCTACCGTCTGGCGGATCACGCAGGATCTGCTCCCCCGCAACGCGACCGGCAAGATCGTCCGACGCTCGATCACCATCTGACCGGCGAACCCGTCGATCACTCGCCGAGCCCGAACAGCGACGTGGCGTTGTCGCGGCACACCGCGCGGATCCACTCGCTGTCGGGCGCGACGCGCTCGAGCACCTCGAGCTGGTGCAGATAGTCGTACGGAATGTTCGGAAAATCCGTGCCGAGCAGGATCTTCCGACGCAGCGCGTCGAGACGCGGCAGCTGATCCCTCGGGAAGGGTGTGTCCTCCTCGACGAAATCGGTGAACGCCATCGTCGTGTCGAGATACACCCGCTCGTACTGTTCCGCGAGGTCGAGGAACTCGCGGTACTCGGGCAGGCCCATGTGCGCGACGATCACCGTCAGCTGCGGGTACCGGCGCATGAGTTCCTGCATCGGAGCCGGACCGGTGTACGTGCCGGGCGCCGGGCCCGACCCGCAGTGCACGACGATGGGCACGCCCGAGTCCTCGAGCAGGCCCCACACGTCGTCGAGGAGCGGATCGAGCGGCGAGTAATCGCCGACCTGGATGTGGGATTTGAACACGCGCGCGCCCGCCTCGATCGCCGACGCGACGTACTCCTTCGCCTCGGCCTCCGGGTAGAAGGTGGCGGTGTGGAGACAGTCGGGGGTCCGGGCCGCGAAGTCGGCCGCCCACGAGTTGAGCCACGCCGCCATCTCCGGCTTGTGCGGGTACAGCATGGCGGTGAACCGGCGTACCCCGAAGTCGCGGAGACGCGCGACGCGTTCCTCCTCGTCGTGCCGGTAGGTGATCGGCCAGGGCCGTCCGACGAGCGGACCTGCGGAGTCGAAGTACGCCCAGACCTTGTCCATGACCTGGCGGGGCATGAAGTGCGTGTGGACGTCGATCAGGTGATCGAGACCGTGGGTGCTCCGAAAGCGTGCGACCGACTCGACTTCGTTCATGCCGCGACCCTATCCGGCGACCCTCAGCAGGGGTGACGTGAGTAGTTGATATTCGCTCCGGGAGATCGTTGTCACATACCCCCAGCAGGACAAAGGTTTGCCTTACCAATACTATGTGAAACTTGAATTACCGATCCGCGAGCGTCTTGGCACATGTCAGCACGCCGTCCGACCCTTCCTCGGAGTCACCCGTGAAACTGAATCTCAAGCGTCTGCTCCTCGCACCGGCCTTCGCCGGGGCGCTCGTCCTGACCGCCTGCGGTGACAGCGGTATCGACAGCGCCGACGCCGAGAACGGCGCGACCGTCACCATCGAGACCAACAACGGTGAGATGGAAGTTCCTACGGACCCCGAGCGTGTGGTGGCCCTCGACAACAAGTCGTTCGAGATGCTGCGCGATTGGGGCATCACGCCCGTCGCCCTGCCGAAGACCCTCCTCCCCAACACGGGCTTCGACGAGTGGCGTGAGGACGACTCCATCCTCGATGTCGGCACGCACCGCGAGCCGAAGCTCGAACTGGTCAGCGAGGCCGAGCCGGATCTGATCATCGGTGGTTCGCGCTTCACCGAGTTCACCGGAGAACTGTCGAAGATCGCGCCGGTCGTCGACGTCTCCGCGCTGGACGATTCCGAGGGCGGCTACATCCAGGGACTGAAGGATCAGGCCCTCGCGCTCGGGCAGATCTTCGAGAAGGAAGCCGAGGCCGAGGAGATCGTCGCCGAGCTCGAGGCTGCCACCGAAGCTGCCCAGGACGCCACGAACGGTGAGAGCGTCTTCCTCGCGGTCGTCGCGGGCGGCAAGATCGACAACGGTGCAGGCCGTATCGGTCGCCTCCTCGAGGGCGTGAACCTGAAGGACGTCTTCGCCGGCGACGCCGGTGATGTCCACGGCGATTCCGGTCTCGCTCCCGAGACCATCGCGCAGGCGAACCCCGACTGGATGATCGTCCTGGACCGCGACTCCGCCACCGCCGTGCCGGGCGAGGAAGCCCCGCAGCCGGCCGCCGCGGTGATCGACGCGCAGGAAGCGTTCGCCAACACCACCTTCGCCACGAAGGACCAGATCATCTACCTGGACGGCGACTTCTACAAGCGTGAGGGCATCGAGTCCTACACCGAAGCGTTCCAGCAGATCGCCGACGCGTTCGAAGCTGCGAACCAGTCGGCACAGTAAGTCCCTGTTGTTCGACGCTCCACAGCAGCCTGCCCCGAGCCGAATCACGGGCCGGGGCAGGCTGCGTGTGTGAGCGCACCTTCTCCGGATCCGAGCCCCCATGACGAAGAACAAAGTGCTGCTGCCGGTGATCTCGGTGGTCGTTCTGGCACTGACCGTGGCGTCCCTGATGGTCGGCGGCTACGACATCACCCTCGAATCGCTGATCCACGACCCGGCGGCCCGCGAGATGTTCTTCATCTCCCGCGTGCCGCGAACCCTCGCCCTGATCTTCGCGACCGTCGCGATGAGCATCTCGGGCGTGATCATGCAGTTGATCACCCAGAACAAGTTCGTCGAACCGACCACCGCGGGCACCGCGCAGTGGGCCGGTCTCGGCCTGCTGGCCACATTGATCGTCGTTCCCGACGCGTCGCCGATGGTCAAGATGGTGATCTCGGTGATCTTCGCGTTCGCGGGAACGATGGTGTTCATCGTCGTCCTGCGCCGGATCGCGCTGAAGTCGTCGATCATCGTGCCGCTCGTCGGCATCATGCTCGGTGCCGTGGTCGGCTCGATCACCACTTTCCTCGCCGGCAACTTCGACCTGCTGCAGTCGATGTCGGCGTGGCGTTCGGGTGGCTTCAGCAGCGTGGTTCGCGGCTTCTACGAACCGCTGTGGGCGGTGCTCGCCGTCGCCGTCCTCGCCTATCTCCTCGCCGACCGGTTCACCATCGCCGGTCTCGGTAGAGACCTCGCCACCAACGTGGGGCTGAAGTACGAGCAGGTCGTCTTCCTCGGCGTCATGCTCGTCGCGATCGCCACCGGCGTCACTACCGTGGTGGTGGGCTTCATCCCGTTCCTCGGCCTGATCGTCCCGAATCTCGTGTCGATGATGCTCGGCGACGACATGCACAAGAACCTGCCCTGGGTCGCCGTCATCGGCGCCGGACTACTGCTCGCGTGCGATCTCGTCGGCCGCACGATCGTCGCCCCCATGGAGATTCCCGCGTCCGTCGTCCTCGGCGTCGTCGGCGCCGTCGTCTTCATCACTCTCGTTCTGAGGCAGCGTCGTCATGTCAGTGCTTGATTCCGTACGCGCCCGGGCCGTCCCGACCGGCAAGGGTGAGCGCCGTCGCCTGTCGCCGGGAGTGCGCCTGGCCATCGTCGCCGCGATCGCCGCCGTGGCGGTCGCCTGCTATCTGTTCCTGTTCATCCGCGGCTCGTTCGACTTCACCTTCCCTCGCCGGCTCACCGTCCTGGGAGCCATGGTGGTCGCGGCGTTCGCGCACGGCATGGGGACCGTCGTGTTCCACACGGTCACCGACAACCGCATCCTCACGCCGTCCATCATCGGGTTCGATTCCCTGTACACGCTGATGCAGACGCTGACGGTCTTCCTCTTCGGAGCCACCGCGATCGCGACCTCCGAAGGCATCCCGAAGCTCGTCCTCCAGACCGGGCTCATGGTGGCACTGGCGACGCTGCTCTATCGCTGGTTGTTCTCCGGCCGTTTCGGCAGCCTGTTCCTGATGCTGCTCGTCGGCGTCGTACTCGGAATGGCGTTCGACAGTCTCTCGACGTTCATCCAGCGGGTGCTCTCCCCCACCGAGTACGACATGCTCTCGGTCGAGCTGATGGGTCGCCTGTCGTCCGTACCCGGCGACTATCTGCCCCTCGCGTTCGGCATCTGCATCGTCGTGGGGGTGATCCTGTGGCGCCGTCGCCACCGTCTCGATGCGCTGCTGCTCGGCCGCGACACCGCAACCAACATCGGTGTCGCCTACAAGCGCGAGTTGACGCTGATGCTCGTCCTCATCGCGCTGCTCGTGGCGTTCGCGACCGCATTGGCCGGGCCCATGACCTTCTTCGGCTTCCTCGTCGCCACCCTCGCCTACCAGATCGCCGGTTCGTACAAGCACCAGTACGTCATGCCCATGGCGTTCCTGCTCGGCGTGATCACCCTCGCCTTCGGCCAGTTCTTCATGCAGCACATCTTCTACGCGGGAGGGTTCCTGACGGTGATCATCGAGTTCGTCGGCGGCATCCTGTTCCTGTTCATGCTCCTGAGAAAGGGAACGCTGTGATCGAGTTCCACGACGTCTCGATGTCGTACCAGGACAAGCGGGTCCTCGGACCCGTCTCCGGCACGATCCGCGAGGGCGGCATCACCTCCCTGATCGGACCGAACGGTGCCGGCAAGTCGACGCTCATGACGATCATCGGCCGACTGCTGCAACCCACCAGCGGCACCGTCACCGTGGGCGGACTCGACGTGCATTCCACGAAGACCCGGGAGCTGGCCAAGCATCTGTCGATCCTGCGGCAGGAGAACCACATCACCGCGCGCCTGACGGTCCGCGAACTGGTCGGCTTCGGTCGATTCCCGCACTGCCAGGGCAGACTCACCGCGGAAGACGTGCGGCACGTCGACGAGGCGATGGAATTCCTCAACCTCACCGACCTCGCAGACCGCTTCCTCGACCAGCTCTCCGGCGGTCAGCGGCAGCGCACCTTCGTGGCGATGGTGCTGGCACAGGACACCAAGTACGTGCTGCTCGACGAGCCGCTCAACAACCTCGACATGAAGCACGCCGTGTTGATGATGCGTCAGCTGCGGCGGACGGCGGACGAACTGGGCAAGACGATCGTGCTCGTCATTCACGACGTGAACATCGCCGCCGCGTACTCCGATCACATCATCGCGTTGCGCGACGGCCTGATCGTCACCAGCGGCACGTCCGACGAGATCATGCGGGACGAGATCCTCACCGACGTGTTCGATACCCCCGTGACCGTCCACGCGATCAACGGGCAACCCACCGCCGTCTACGCGCGCTGAGCGGAACTTCGCTCAGAACAAGGTCAATTCGGCGTCGTCGGCGCACTTCGGCGGCTTGTGCGCGACCACGGGCGTGCTCGGCACCTCGATCGGTCCGGGCTGCGCCGCGATCTCGCGGGCGGCCTGGCCGGCGAGCGTGTCGGCCATCTCGTTGAAGTGGTTGCCGACGTGGCCGCGCACCCAGCGGAACCGCACCGGACCGGTGCGGTCGGTGAGCTCGCGGTCGATGGCGCGCACGAGTTCGAGGTTCTTCACCGGCGCGCCGGTGGCCGTCTTCCAACCCTTGCGCTTCCATCCGGGCAGCCATTCGGAGGCGCACTTGATCGCGTACTGCGAATCGGATTCGATGATCATCGGCTCGGCGCCGGGATGCGCGCGCAGTGCCTCGAGCACCGCCCGGAGCTCGGCGATCTGATTCGTGCCCGAACGCTCACCGCCCGACGCGCTGGGCCCCTCGTGATTGACCCACGCCCACCCGATGGCGCCACCGGGATTGCGAAGGCAGGATCCGTCGGTGCTCACGATGATCATGCGCCCGACCATAGCCGCACCCTCCGACACCACGAAAGTCGGCTCGAGCGCACAGAGTCGCGAAAGTCGCCTCCAGCGCACAGAGTCGCGAAAGTCGGCTCCAGCGCACAGAGTACGGTAGGACGGTGACCGTGTCCGACGAGCGAGGCCGTCGCATCGCGAGCGTGGCGGACGAAGCACCCCTCGACACCCGCGTGCGCGTGCCGTGGCCGGTCGACGTGGTGCGCACCCTGCGCCCGCTGCAGCGCGGGCCGTGGGATCCGTGTCATCGCGTCGTCGCCGGCGCCGTCTGGCGTACCTCCCGGATGAACACCGGTGCCGTGACGTACCGACTCACCCAGGACGGTCCGCACGGCGCGCGGTGTCTGGCGTGGGGTCCGGGCGCATCCGAGTTGGTCGATCGGCTTCCGGCGCTGCTCGGCGCCGACGACGACCCATCCGGCTTCGTACCCGAGCATCCCCTGCTCGTCGAGGCGCACCGACGCATGCCTGCCCTGCGCATCACCCGCACGGGCCGGGTGCTCGAATCCCTGGTGCCGGCCATCCTGGAACAGCGGGTGCACGGGGTGGCGGCGTTCGCGTCCTGGCGTCGTCTCGTCACGTGGTTCGGCGATCCGGCGCCCGGTCCGGCCCCGGAGGGCATGCGCGTGCCGCCCTCCGCGGCGACCTGGCGGACCGTGCCGTCCTGGGAGTTCCATCGGGCGAACGTCGACCCCGGCCGCGCACGCACTGTGGTGCGGTGCGCGCAGGTCGCCGACTCCCTCGAGCGCCTCGTGCATGAACCGGCCGCCGACGCCCGACGGAAGTTGCGGGTCGTGCCGGGGGTGGGCGTGTGGACGGCCGCGGAGGTCGCCCAGCGCGCGTTCGGCGACACCGATGCGCTCTCCGTCGGCGACTACCACCTCGCGAAGGTCGTCGGATGGGCGCTGCTCGGTAAGCCCCTCGACGATCCCGGCATGATCGAATACCTCGAACCCCTGCGCCCGCAACGCTATCGGGCGGTTCGACTGATCGTGGAGTCCGGTGGGTACGCGCAGGTTCCGAAACGCGGCCCTCGCACCCCCATCACCGACCACCGTCGGCGGTGACGGGGTCTCGATCCACAGGGCCCGTAATCGTAGACTCGGTCACATGTCCGCCACCCACGACGCGGCCGGCCCCGATCGGCTCGGACACCTCCCGAGCTACCTGATGACCCTGGCGGCGCGACACGTGCATCGCGTCGTGTTCGACCGCCTCGATTCCGCCGATGCCCGAGGTCACCACTACCGGATCCTGGCCGCCCTCGAGGTACACGGTCCGTCCAGTCAGATCGACCTCGCCCGTCGCTGCGGACTCGATCGCAGCGACGTCGCCGCCGCCGTCGACGCACTCGTCGACCGGCGTTTCGTCGAACGAGCACCCGACCCGACCGATCGGCGACGCAACATCATCACCCTCCCCCAGCGCGGGCGCCGGCGACTGTTCGATCTCGACCGGATGCTCACCGCGGCGCAGGACGAGGCGTTCGCTCCCCTCGACGCGGCCGAACGCGCACAGCTCACCGCCATGCTGACCAGGATTGTCGAGTATCACACCAGGCCTGCGCCGATTTCCGCGCAGCAGTCGTAGGCTTGTAGAGGTGCATCCGGCGGAGATCCCGCCGTGAGCACGATCTACGAAAGGACCATCGGCGTGCAGGCCAAACCTTGCCGAGAATCGCGAGTCGTCAAGACCAGCAGGGTGTTTCCCAACGACGTCAACGACCACAACACGTTGTTCGGCGGGAAGCTGATGAGCGACATCGACATGACCGCGTCGATCTCGGCGACCCGTCACAGTCGTGCCTCGGTTGTGACGGCCTCGACCGATTCCGTGGCCTTCCTCGAACCCGTCCGTCCGTCCGATTCGGTGTGCCTCGAGTCGTTCGTGACGTGGACCGGACGTAGCTCGATGGAGGTCTTCGTCAAGGTCACCGCCGAAGATCTGCGCAGCGGGGAGCGGCGCATCGCCGCCACCGCCTTCCTCACCTTCGTCGCCGTCGACGACGGCGGTCGAACCATGCAGGTCCCACCGGTGCTGCCCGAATCCGACGAGGAACGCAAGCTGAACGAGTCCGGTGACGAGCGGGCGGAGCACCGCCGCATGCACCGCGCGCAGAGTCAGGAGATGGCGAAGTATCTCACCACGAGCCGGCCGTGGTGAGATACTTCGCCCGGTGAAGGTCCGTCAACGGCCCGTCGCGAAGGCCGGCGAGCAGCCTCGTGAGGTAGATCGGGCAGTGGGACACTGCGCGGACGACATTCGCAGCATCCTCGGGTGGTACGGCGTCGAGTCGCCGGCTCGCGTTCCGGAGGATCGGTCGTTGGAGCCGTGCCCAGGCCCGCTCACCGAGCACCCGCGCCGCTGCCGCCGACGGAAACTGCGCAATGAACGACAAGCCGATACGGAACTCCCTCCATGACAAACGTTTCCGACCGCGACTCGGACTGACAGCAGCCGGCGAACGTGCACGGCCATGGCGTTCGAGTTCGAACCCGACCTGTCCACGGAGGGAGTTCCCGACGATGTGGCAGGTGCCCCAGCCCGATGCGTCGAGTTCACGCTCGATACCGTCGGCGATTCCGCGGACCCGACCTCATGCACCCTGACACGTTCCCGACGACGAGAAAGGAGCATCGTGACCGAGTATCGGAATCACAACACGGCCTTCCACTCGGAGTTGCTCGCAGCGGTTCCGCACCGTGACAGCAGCGTCCTCGATATCGGCTGCGGCGACGGACTTCTCCTTCGGAAACTCGCCACGGCAGCTGCATCGGTCACCGGCATCGATTCGGATCACTCGGCTGTCGCCCGAGCGCGCGCACGCCTTGCCGACACCCCCGACGCGCACCTCGTCGAGGGAGATGTCCTCACCTCGTCGGAACTCGATGATCGGCGCTTCGACCTGATCACGTGCGTCGCCACCCTCCATCACATGCCGCTGAACATCGCGCTCGAACGCATGCGAGAACTTCTGGCCCCGGGAGGGAGCCTGCGCATCGTGGGGCTGTCTGCCAACAAGACCGTGATCGATCGGCTCGTCGCCGGGGCCCTTGTTCTTCCCGTTCGCGTAGCGAGCACCATCCACCGCGAATCCGGCTACCCCGGCATGACGACCGAACAACCCCGCGAGTCACTCGCCGATATCCGTCGCGCGGCCGCGATGGTGCTGCCCGGAAGCCGTATCCATCGACGCTTCTACTACCGCTACACGCTGGACTGGACCAAGCCCCTCTGAGGGAATCAGTGAAATCCCGGTGATCGGCGTCGAACTGTGGAAGTATCTCGACGACTCGACGCGAAGGGGGATCGCGTGTTCGACATCGAGCTTTCGGCAGGAACGATCGAGTACGAGGACACCGGTGGCGACGGACCGGTTCTCGTGTTCATCCACGGTCTACTGATGGACGGAACCGCGTGGCGAAACGTCGTGGAACAACTCCGCGGCACCTACCGCTGCATCGCGCCGACCTGGCCTCTCGGCTCGCACCGCATACCGATGCGCCCGGAGGCAGACCTCACCCTCGTCGGCATGGGCCATCTCATCGGGGAGTTCCTCGACGCTCTCGACCTGCGTGACGTCACGCTGATCCAGAACGATTGGGGCGGCGCCCAGGCCTTCTTCGCCGTGTCGAATCCCGAACGGGTCTCGCGACTCGTGCTCGCCGCGTGCGAGGCATTCGACAACTACCCTCCCGGCCCGGTGAAACGACTCCTGCCGCTGGTCAAGCTTCCGGGTGGGGTACGCCTGCTCATGGCGGTGCTCGGCACGAAGTTCGGCCGGCGTGGCCCCGGCACCTGGGGATGGATGAGCAAACGTCCGGTACCCGGACCCGTCATGGACGCCTGGTTCCGCCCGGCCACCGTCGACCGGAACATCCGGCGTGATCTGGCCAAGTACGCACTCTCGTCCCCGCCCAAGCAACAGCTGCTCGAGATCGCTGCGAAAGCGGCGCAATTCTCCGGGCCGGTGCTGGTCGTGTGGGCCACCGAGGACCGCATGATGCCGCGCGATCACGGGCGACGCCTCGCCGAGGCCTTCCCCGACGCGCGGCTGGTCGAAATCGACGACAGCTACACCCTGCTGGCCGAAGACCAGCCCGAGAAGCTCACAGCGGCGATCGAAGAGTTCTTGACCGCCACAGCCCGCTGAGACGTCCCGCATCCGGATACGACTCGGCGGTTACAGCGCCCGCGCGATGATCTGCTTCATGACCTCGTTCGCGCCGGCGTAGATCCGCTGGACGCGCGCGTCCTCGTACATCCGCGCGATGAGGTATTCGCGCATGTAGCCGTAGCCGCCGTGCAACTGCACGCACCGGTCGATGACCTCGCACTGCTTGTCGGTCAGCCAGTACTTGACCATCGCGGCATCGGACGGATCGAGTTGGCCCTTCAGGTGCTGCTCGATGCAGTGGTCGAGGAAGATGCGGCAGGTGCGGGCGATGGTTTGGCACTCGGCGAGTTCGAAGGCCGTGTTCTGGAACTCGAACAGGCTGTGCCCGAATGCCTGTCGCGCCTTGGTGTAGCGGACGGTCTCCTCGACGGCCCGGTCCATCGCACCGGCGGCCTGCGCGCCGATGATCAGACGTTCCTGCACGAGCTGTGCCATGAGCTGACCGAAGCCGAGACCTTCGGATTCGCCGAGCAGGTTCGTCACGGGCACGCGCACGTCGACGAACGACAGCTCGGAGGTGTCGGCGGCGTGCTGGCCGACCTTGTCGAGCACACGGCCCACCGAGAAGCCCGGGGCGTCACGGAGATCCACGATGAGCAGCGACACACCCTTGGCGCCTGCCTTCGGGTCGGTTTTGACGGCGAGGACGATGACGTCGGCCGAAGAACCGTTGGTGATGAAGGTCTTCGAGCCGTTGACGACGTAGTGGTCGCCGTCGCGCACCGCGGTGGTCTTGATCGCTTTGAGGTCCGAACCCGCGCCGGGTTCGGTCATGCCGATGGCACCGAGGATCTCGCCGGTGGCCATGCCCGGCAGCCACGTCTTCTTCTGCTCCTCGTTGCCGTATTCGAGGATGTAGTGCGCGACGATGCCGCTGTGCACGGAGTTGCCGAACGCGAGATCGCCGGAGTAGCCCTGCGCGTCGAACACCGCGAGGTCGTGCGCGAAGGTACCGCCGCCTCCGCCGTACTCCTCGGGGATCGAGCAGCACAGCAGACCGAGTTTGCCGGCCTCGAGCCACACCTCACGATCGATACGACGCTGCGAGTCCCACTTCTCGGCCTTGCCCATGACCTCGCGATCGAAGAACTCGCGCGCGAGATCGTAGACGGCAGAGACCTCGTCGTCGTACCAGGAGGCGACGTGCTTCTTCGGCATCGGGTTCGGATTTCCTTTTCGCAGTGTTCGGTCGGAGTGGTCAGGATCCGCGCAGTTCGCGCTTGAGGAGCTTGCCGCTCTGGTTACGCGGCAGGACGTCGGCGAAGCGAACGGCCTTGGGCACCTTGAACGGTGCGAGACGCTGCTTGACGTGGTCGATCAAGGTGGGCTCGTCGAGCTCGTGACCGTCCTTGAGGACGACCACCGCGGTCACCGCTTCGATCCATTTCTCGTCCGGAGTACCGATCACCGCGACCTCCGCGACGGCCGGATGCGTGTAGATCGCGTCCTCGACCTCACGTGAGGCGACGAGGATGCCGCCGGTGTTGATGACGTCCTTGATGCGGTCGACGACGGTGATGAAGCCTTCGGCGTCGCGGGTGACGAGGTCGCCGGAGTGGAACCAGCCGTCGCGAAAGGCCTCCTCCGTCGCGGCGGGATTCTCCCAATAGCCCAGGCACAGTTGCGGTGAGCGGTACAGGATCTCACCGGGTTCACCGTCGGGGACGTCGTTGCCGTCGGCGTCGACGACGCGGGTTTCGGCGAACAGCACGGCCCGGCCGCACGAGGCGGGACGCGCGTCGTGTTCCTCGGGGCGGAGGACGGTGGCGAGCGGACCGATCTCGGATTGGCCGAAACAGTTGTAGAAGCCGAGCTCCGGGTAGCGGCCGCGGAGTCGCTCGAGGACGGTGACGGGCATGATCGACGCTCCGTACTGCGCCTTGCGCAGCGACGACAGGTCGCGCTCGTCGAGGTCGGGATGGTTGGTCAGCGGCACCCACACCGTCGGGGCGAGGAACAGCGATCCGATGCGCTCCTCCTCCACCAGCCGCAGGATCTCGGCGACGTCGGGTGCGGGCAGCAGCCGCACGGTCGCACCGACCGCGAAGTACGGGATGAGGAAGACGTGCATCGCCGCGGAGTGGTAGAGCGGCATGCACACGAGCGGGTCGTCGCCGGCCGACAGGTCGAGCGCCTCGATCGACGACATGTATTCGAAGGTGAGCGCCCGGTGGGTCATCATGGCGCCCTTGGGCTTCGACGTCGTGCCCGAGGTGTAGAGGAGCTGGACGAGGTCGGTGTCGGCCACGGCGACGTCGAGCGCCGGCACGTCGCCGGTCTGCGCGACCGTCACCAGGGAGTCGTCGGCGTCGCGGAGCGGGACGACGGTCTCGGCCGGCACGTCGGCCAGGACGGCGTCGAGATTGTCGCGCAGCACGGGGTCGACGAGCACGGCTTTCGCGCCCGACTGACCGAGCAGGTACGACAGTTCCTCGCCGCGCAGTGCGTAGTTGATCGGCACGTGCACCAGGCCGGCGCGGGCAGCGGCGAGATATCCGATCGCGTAGCCGTCGGAGTTGGTGCCGTAGGCGGCCACGCGGTCGCCCTTGGACAGGCCCAACGAGAGCAGGTGCGCAGCGGCACGGGTGACGGCGTCGTCGAGTTCCCGGTAGGTGAACTGCCGGTCGCCGAAGCGGAGTGCGACGCGGGCGGGATAGCGCGCGGCGGTGCGGTGGAGGATGCCGTCGACGGTGCTCTGACGCGGGTCGGGGGTCATGCAGTGAACTTTATAGGACGTCCAACCAACTAGTCCAGACCTAGCGATCGCTCGGGATCAACGGTCCTTCCAGACCGGTGCCCGCTTCTCGAGGAAGGCCGTCATCCCCTCCTGCGCGTCGTCGATCATCGCGTTCGACGCCATCGTCTCCGCCATTGCGGCATAGGCCGTCTCTTGCGGCAGATCGATCTGTCGGTAGAACGCCTCCTTGCCGATCCGCATCGTCTCGGGGGACGACGTGGCGATCTTCAGGGCGAGCTCGGTGGTCGCGGTCTCCAGCGTCTCCGGTTCGACGACGTAGTTCACCAGGCCCCAGTCGGCGGCGGTCTGCGCGTCGATGGTGTCGCCGGTCAGCAGCATCTGCAGCGCCCGCTTGCGGCCGATCGCGCGGCTGACCGCGACCATCGGCGTCGAGCAGAACAACCCGATCCGCACACCCGGGGTACCGAAGCGGGCGTCGCCGGCAGCGACGGCGAGATCGCACGCAGCGACGAGCTGGCATCCCGCCGCGAGCGCCGTGCCCTGCACCGATGCGATCACCGGTTGAGGGATCGACTGCACGGTCCGCATCATCTCGTTGCACGTCTCGAAGATCGCGCGTTCCTCGTCGAGCGTGCGTCCGATCATCTGCCGCAGGTCGTGCCCGGCCGAGAACACCGGGCCTTCCGCCCGGACCACGATCACCTTCGTGTCGGCCGCGAGCGCCGTCAGACCGGCGATGACCTCGCGCATCGTCTCCACCGACAGCGGGTTGCGCTGCTCCGGGCGGTCGAGGGTGAGCACCCCGATACCGCTGGCCTCGTCGACAGCGATGAGCACGGGCGGGGGCAGGGTGTCGACGGCGTCGGGGCCGTCCGCAGAGCGATCCGTCACGTTCCCTTTCCTACACCACCGGCGGGTTACCGGCGCGGCATCGACGAGACGAGATCCGCGACGCGGGCGGGCGCCCGACCGAGCAGTGCCGCCGTCACGGCGCTCCCTGCGACGAAGCCGTGATCGTCGTAGAAGTCGAACATCGCCGCCAGACGCTCCCGGGTATCCGCGGGCAGGTCGCGGCCGTGGCGCTCCATCCACACCGGGACGGACACCTGCTCGATCTCCACCGACCGCCCGGCGACCGCGCACAGCTGCCGCACACTCACCGAGTCCGGTCCCCCGAGCTCGTAGGTGGCGCCGTGGTGGATGTCCGTACCCTCGACGAGGACACGGGCCGCCACCGTCGCGACGTCCGACAGGGCGACGAACGAGAACGGCGCGTCGGGGTCGTAGGGGACGTCGAGTGCATCGACCGAGCCGTCGAGGACGGATGCGAAGTTCTCCGTGTACGCGCAGGGCTGCAGAACGGTCCATTGCACCCCGGAAGCGTGCAGGATGTCCTCGCAACGCGCCTTGTCGAGGTGGTGCGGCATCGCCGGCGTGTACGGCCAGGCGACGGAGTGGTAGACGACGTGATCGACACCTGCCTCGGCCACCGCCGCGAGGAACCGTTCGAACAGCGCCGGTTCGTCGGGGTGCATGTTCGGGGCGATGAAGTAGACGCCACGGCAGCCCGACAGGGCGTCGACGAGCCCGGCACCGGTCTCGAGGTCGACAGCACGATCCCCCGCCTGCCGAGCGGTGTGCACCACTCGGCGGACGGGGGTCGTGTCTGCTGTCTCCAGCGCCGCGATGACAGCCGTTCCGGTCTTCCCCGCGGCACCGATCACTGCGAGATCGGTGCCGCGGGAGAAAGTGGCCGTCGTCGACATCAGTTGCCGATGAAGTCGTACTCGGCGAACTCGGCACCACCCGACAGGCGGGCGTAACCGGGACCGCGGTCGAAGAAGGGCTCTTCCTCGCCGCGCTCGGCGCGCATCTGCGCACGCAGCGCCTCGGTGGCCTCGACGTCGGCGACGGGCTCCTCCGCCGAGGTGTCCTTCAGGATCACGCCGTAGTCGTCGCGGGCGCCCTCGACGGACACCTTGCGCCACAGCACGTCCCGGACCACCTCGTCGATCGGACGATCGAGCGGGTCGCCCCAGCCACCGCCACCGGTGGTGCGGATGCGCACGACCTCGCCGGCCTTGATCGGCTCGGCGTCCGTGAGGGCGTCGAACTCGCGCTCGTTCGGGCCGCCGGGATCGAGGGTGACGGAGAACGGCTTGCCGGCCTTGCCGCCCTTGACGCCCCAGCAGGCGAGGATCGAACGGTCCGCGATGGACATGAAGTTCGCGTCCTTGAGCATGCGGATGTGCTTCTCGTAGCCGAGACCACCGCGGTAGCGGCCGGCCCCACCGGAATCGATTGCCAGACCCAGCTTCTCGACGATGAACGGGAAACGGCTCTCGGTGAACTCCGTGGGCAGGTTCCGCGAGTCGGGCACCACGTGGATGGTGTCCTCACCGTCGGCGTAGTGCCGGCCGCCGGAGCCGCCGCCGAGCACCTCACGCATGAGGTAGGAGTGGCCGTCGAAGTCCTCGCCGTACACACCGGTGTAGCGGATGGTCTCCTGGTCGGCGGGCATGTTGCCGTCGACCGCCTTGGCGACCACACCGGAGAGCACACCGAGCAGACGCAGGATCACGAACGTGCGAGCGTTGGTGGGAGCGGGGAAGATCGGCGTGATGAGCGTGCCCGGCTCCGGGAACCTCATCTCGATCAGCGGCACGACACCTTCGTTGACGTCCAGTTCCGCCATGCGGTCCGGGGTGTCGGCCAGGTTGCGGAGGATCGGCGCCAGCCACTTGATGAGGAAGTTGCCGTCGGCGTAGTCACCGCAGTGGTTGATCGGGCCCTTCGCCTGCGGACCGGTGCCGTTGAAGTCCAGGATCAGGCGCTCGCCGCCCTCGTCCTCCGGGGAGGTCTTGGTGAGGGTGATGCGCTGCACGTGCAGCATGGGCTCGTCCACACCGTCGTGCTCGGCGTAGTCCTCCCAGGTGTACGTGCCCACCGGGATCTTGCTGAGGATCTCGCGGCGGTAGGTCTCCGTGGTGGCGTCGAGGATCGCGTCGAAGCAGGCCTCGACGGTCTCGACACCGTAGCGTTCGAACAGTTCCGACAGTCGACGCGCACCCATGAGGCACGCCGAGCACTCGGCGTCGAGGTCGGCGGCGAGCGAATCGGGCATGCGGGAGTTGCGGGTCATGATCCGCAGCGCCGCCTCGTTGGGAACGCCCTGGTCCCACAGCTTGATCGGCGGGACCATCAGTCCCTCCTCGTACACGGTGGTCGCACCCGAGGGCATGGAGCCCGGGCAGCAACCGCCGATGTCGTCGTGGTGGCCGAAGGCCTGCACGAACGCGACCACCGAAGGCTCGGTGTCGCCGGGGCGGGTCGCGAAGACCGGGACCGTGACGCACAGGTCGGGCAGGTGCCCGATGCCGCCTTCGGAGAGGTAGACGTCGTTGTGGAAGAAGACGTCGCCGGGCTTCATCGTCTCGAGCGGGAAGTCCCGCGCCACCGGATGCACGAGCGCCGAGTACGAACGACCGGTGAGCTTGCGCAGGTTGCGGTCGTGGATGCCGGCACGGAAGTCGTGGGCGTCGCGGATCATCGGCGAGCGCGAGGTCCGGGAGATGGAGGTCTCCACCTCCATCTCGACACTGGCGAGGTAGCCGGCGACGATCTCGACCAGCACCGGATCGGGAGCGCTACCCGAAGCGTCGGTCAGCCGGAAGGGCTTGCGGGTCGTGGCCGCGGCGGGTTCGAGAGTCGCAGTCATCGGGTGGCTCCGTTCGAGTCGGACGTCTTGCTGAGGCGGATGTTGCCGAAAGTGTCGATGCGAGCGCGGAATCCGGGATGAACCGGGATGGTCGAGCTGAATTCCTCGATCACGGCGGGACCTTCGAGTTCGTCGCCGGCGCCGAGGCGGGCGCGGTCGTACACGCGGGTGGTGACCCACTCGTCGAAGTACGCCTGACGGGTGCCGGTGAGCGCGTCGTCCGCCCCCGTGCCCGGGGCGATCTCGGCGAGTTCCGGTCGCTTGATTGGGCCGATACCACTGACGCGGAGGTTGACCCATTCCACGTGCTGGTGGGGATCGTTGCGGAAGTCGTAGCCGTAGAGCTCGCGATGGGCCTGGTGGAAGCGTTCGGCCGCCTCGTCCATCAGTTCCTGGGTGATGGGGCCGTCGCCGACCGGCACACGCACCTCGAAGGCCTGGCCGAAATAGCGCAGGTCCGCCGAGCGGGCGTACTGCCGCTGATCGGGCCCGAATCCCTCTTCCCCCAGGGCACGTTCGGCCTCGGCCGCGAGGGCGTCGAGTCCGGCCTGCAGTTCCTCGATCTCCAACCGGTCGTGGCGGCTGACGTGCGTCTGCACATAGTCGTTGCGGACATCGACGGTCAGCAGCCCGAAGGCCGAGACGTTGCCGGGCTCGAGCGGCACGAGGACGTCCTTGAGACCGAGGATGTCGATGAGGCGACAGGCCAGCAGCGACCCGGAGCCGCCGAAGGTCACCAAGGTGAAGTCGCGGACGTCGAGACCACGCTTGACGGTGATCTGGCGCAGCGCGTTGGCCTGGTTCCAGGCCGACACTTCGAGAATGCCCGTGGCGCACGCCTCGAATTCGAGGCCGAGACGGTGTGCGAGCTCCTCGACGCCCTTGCGGGCGAGCTCGGTGTCGAGCGGGATCTCACCGCCGAGCAGGTGGGGAGGGATGCGACCGAGCAGGACGTGGGCGTCGGTGATGGTCGGCTCGTTGCCACCCTTGGCGTAGCACAGGGGTCCGGGATCGGCGCCCGCCGACTGCGGGCCGACGCGCAGGGTGCCCTCGGGGGTCATCCACGCGATGGAGCCACCGCCGGCGCCGACGGTCACCACGTCGATCATGGGGATCTTGGACGGGTAGACACCCACGCGACCTTCCGTGGTGAGTGCCGGCTCGCCGCCGACGACCACGGTGACGTCCGTGGAGGTGCCGCCACCGTCGCAGGTCAGCACCTGGTCGACACCGGCGACGCCGGCAATCAGCGCCGCACCCAGGGCACCGGCTGCAGGGCCGGAGAGCACGGTCGTGATCGGCTGGTGCACGACCTCCTTCGCCGACAGCACGCCACCGTTGGACTTCATCACGTAGAACGGGATGTCGCGCTGTTCGCCCTCGGCGGAGGAGAACTCGCGGAGCCGGTTCGCGATGTTGTTGACGTAGTTGCGGATGTTGGGCTTGACCGCGGCGTCGACGAGGGTCGTGATGGACCGCTCGTACTCGCGGTACTCGCGCAGCACCTCGCTGGAGATGCTCACGGTCGCCTCCGGGTACTCCTCCATGAGGATGTCGCGGACGCGGCGCTCGTGCTCGGGGTTGGCGTAAGAGTGCATGAGGCACACGCCGACGGTGCGGATCTCGCGGTCCTTGAAGAAGCGGGCGGCGGCGCGGACGTCGTCCTCGTTCAGGGGACGAATCTCGCTGCCATTGTAGGCGAGACGACCGCGGATGGTGCGGACACGGTCGGCCGGCACGATGCGGTCGGGCTTGACCCAGAAGTAGGAGTTGCCGTAGCCGTCGGGGACCGACTGGCGGGCGATCTCGAGGACGTGTTCGTAGCCCTCGGTGGTGATGAATCCGAGGGTGCCGACCTTGCCCTCGAGGAGCTTGTTGGTCGCGACGGTGGTGCCGTGACTGACGGCGTCGATCGCGTCGCCGGTCTCGCCGAGCTGCGCGAGGACCTTCTCGATGCCTGCGAGGAAGCCGATGGCCGGATCCTGCGGTGTCGACGGGGTCTTCGTGGTGACGATGGCGCCGGACTCGTCGTCCACCGCGACCACGTCCGTGAATGTTCCGCCGGTATCGATACCGACCCGAATCTTCCTGGATCCCATGTTTCCTCCTGGGTTCGTCTCGCCGGTGTCCCACCTGACGTCTGATGACATTCCACCCCCTGAGCGGCGGTGTTTCTTTGTCACATCTCGCCGAACTCGTCGCCTGGAGTTCGGGGTTCGTGCACCTGCCACCTGCAGACGACGGCACCCCCGGGCCGTGATGGCCCGGGGGTGCCGTGGAGATTCGACGAGAAGGTCAGCGTCGGGCGAGGATCGCTCCCAGGGCGACGCCCGCCAGCGCGATACCGGCGCCCACTCCCGCGGACAGAAGAACGGTTGCTACCGAAGGTGTTCCGGCCGGTACCGGTGCAGCGGACGCAGCGGCCACGGGCAGCGCGGTGGTCTTCACACCCGCACCCTCGGCGACCTCGGCCACCTCGGCTCCGTTCACGCCCGCGACAACTTCGGCTTCGGCCGCACTCGGCGCCGCCGGCAGACCGTCGGCGATCACACCGTCGATGCCGTTGAAGAACACACCGGCCATCTTCTTGGCGACACCGGTGATCATCCGTTGTCCGACACCACCGACCATGCCGCCGACGACCGCGTCCGCGTCGTAGGTGAGCACGGTGCCGCCGTCGCGTTCTTCGAGACGCACCGTCACATCGGCCTTGACCGTTCCCGGGGCACCGGATCCCGATGCCGTCATCACGAACGATTCGGGGCGATTCTGCTGCGACAGAACCACTTCCCCGTCGTAGGTGCCCTTGATGGAGGCCACTCCGGCGGTGATGGACAGCTTGTAGTGGTTGTCGTTGATCTGCTCGAGCGACTGCACACCCGGGATCGTCGCCGCGAGAACACGGCCGTCCTGCAGGCTGTCGTACACCACGTCGGGAGGTGCCTGCAGTTGCGCGGTACCGGCGATTCTCATTCGTTCTCCTTGTTTCGGGACGCCGCGTGGGTCAGACGCAGCTCGAACAACTCCGAGGGGGAAATCGGCATGCTGGTGATCGGGATACCCTCCGCGTCCTCGACGGCCGCGGCGATCACCGCCGAGGTCGGGATGACACCGGCCTCACCGGCGCCCTTCATCCCGAGGGGATTGAGTGCGGACGGGGTGACGGTGTGGTCCATCTCGAGAGAGTCGGGCATCTCCGTCACGAAGGGCATGAGGAAGTCCATGTACGACGCGTTGAGCATCTGCCCGTGCTCGTCGTAGACGATCTTCTCATAGAGTGCGCCGCCGATGCCCTGCGCAACCGCGCCCTGCACCTGGCCTTCGACGATGCGCGGGTTGATGACGTTGCCGCAGTCGTGCACCACCGCGTACCGGAGCACCCGGATCTCGGCGGTGACGGGATCGGTCTCGACGATCGCCGCGTGGATTCCCGACGCGAACGTCGAGGTGGGCGGCGAGTAGTAGCCGGTCGCCTCCAGGCCGGGCTGCTCACCCTCGAGGACGGGCGGCACCGACATGTCGGTCTCGGCGTTCGCGAATCCCGTTGCGCGACGGGATGCGTCGTCGAAGGCGTAGCGGAGCGGGTTCGACAGTACGGCCACGACACCGAGTGGGATCGAGGTGCCCTCCGCGCCGGGTTCGGTGCCCACCACGCACACGTGCCCCTCGCGCAGTTCGAGATCGGCGACGTCGGCGTGGAGGTGGTCCGCGGCGATCTTCTTCGCCTTCTCCGCCACCATCTGCGCGGCGACGTGGAAGGCGGATCCGGACATCACGGCACCGCGCGAGGCGAACGTGCCGACCGCGTACCCGAATCGGCGGGTGTCGCCGGTGACGATCTCGACATCGGAGACCGGCACACCGAGATCGTCCGCGACGATCTGCGCGAAGGAGGTCTGGTGTCCCTGGCCCTGGGTGGTCAGGCCCGTGGCGGCCTTGACCTTGCCCGAGGTCTCGATGAGCACGTGTGCGCCCTCGTACGGGCCCGGTCCAGTGCCCTCGACGTACGCTCCCACACCGATTCCGACGCGGCGGCCCTCGGCGCGGGCACGTTCCTTGTACTCGGCGAACTCGTCCCAGCCGATGAGCTTCTTGAGCTTGTCCATTCCGGCCTGGTAGTCGCCGGTGTCGTAGATGAGGGGACGGCCGTCCTGGAAGATCAGGTGGAAGTCGTAGGGCATCTCCTCGGGGCGGATGAAGTTGGTCTCGCGGACCTCGAGGACGTCCTTGCCGAGATGCTTGGCGATGGCGTCCATCGCCCGCTCCATTGCGAACACGCCCTGGGGTCGTCCCGCGCCGCGGTAGGGCGTGACGATGACCGTGTTGGTGTACAGCGAATAGGCGTCCACCCGGAAGGCGCGCGGTTTGTAGGGGCCGAGCACCTGGGTGGAGGTGTTGAGCAGCACGATGATTCCGTACGGCAGGTACGCGCCGTTGTCGTGCCAGATCGAGAAGTCGAAGGCCAGCAGCCTGCCGTCGTCGTCGAACCCGACGGTGACCTCGTGGACCTGCCCGCGCTCGTGGGCGCTCGAGATGAAATGTTCGCGCCGGTCCTCGACCCACTTGACCTCGCTGGAGATCCCGGCCTGCCCCAGCTTGCGGGCGGCCCAGGTGACCATGACCTCCTCGGGCCACGGGTGGACGATCTTCACACCGAAACCACCACCGACGTCGGGGGCGATGCAATGGACCTTGTTGTGCGCCATGCCCAGTCGCGCGGCGATCGCAGCACGGGCGGACGTCGAGGTTTGGGTGGACGTCCAGAAGGTCAGCACCTTCTCGTCGTCGTCCCAGCGGGCGTAGACGCCCTTGCCCTCCATCGGCATCGACGCCGAACGTTCGATCTCGAGGTCGAGGGTCAACGTGTGCGGTGCCGCGGCGAGTTCCGCCTCGATGTCGCCGAACCCGTGCTGGAGGTGCGCCGCGACGTTGTCGGGCACATCCGGATGGACGACGTGCTCGGCGTTGCGTGCGGTGTCGACACCGACCACGGCCGGAAGGGCCTCGTAGGTGATGTCGATCAGCGCGCAGGCGTCCTCGGCGATGTACCGGTTGTCGGCCACGACCATCACGATCGCCTCGCCGACATGGTTCACCTCGTCCTTGGCGAGCGGATATCCGTTGCGCGGAGCGGTGATCGCGGGGTGCGGGATGAGCAGTGGGAGGTTCTCGGCCATCTCGGGCGAGTCGGCCTCGAGATCGTCGTAGGTGTAGATGGCGTGCACGCCCGGCAGTTCGAGAGCCGCATCGACGGAGATGTCGAGGATGCGGGCGTGCGCGTGCGGCGACCGGACGAAGGCCGCGGCGAGCGCGCCGTGCCCGAGATCGTCGAGATAGCGGCCGTTACCGCTGACGAGCCGGTTGTCCTCGACACGCGGGATGGGCTTGCCGAACGACTTGCCCGACTCGGTGGCACCACCGATGTCGGCGGGGGCGAGGTCGGTTGCCGTGCTCGTCGAGACCGAGGTGGAGACGGGCGAATCGGAGACGCTGGTCATGCTCGTCCTGCCTTTCCTCCGACCGGAGCGGTGGCGCCGCGGACCTTGGCGTCGAGCGAGGCGCGTGCCGCCTCGCTGTCGGGGCCGAGCGGTGAGCCTCCGGACCGTTCGCGCTTGATCTCGGCGGCGCGCAACACGGCCGCCCGGATGTTCTGGTAGCCCGTGCACCGGCAGAGGTTGCCGGCGATCGCCTCGGTCGCCTCCTCGTGGGTGGGCGACGGGTTCTCCTCGAGGAAGGCGGCGATTGTGGTGACGAATCCCGGTGTGCAGAAACCGCATTGCAGACCGTGGCAGTCGACGAACGCCTCCTGCACGGGATGCAGGGTGCCGTCCGGTTCGACGAGCCCTTCGACCGTCGTCACCGAGCGGCCCTCGAGGCTCGCAGCGAGCACGAGGCACGACCGCACCGGCTTGCCGTCGAGCAGCACCGTGCACGCGCCGCACACACCGTGCTCGCATCCCACATGGGTCCCGGTCCGGCGGAGGTGATGACGGATCGCGTCCGATGCCAGCGTGCGCGAGGGCAGCACCACGGTCTGCGTCACGCCGTTGAGGGTGAAGGTCACGGCGACGTGGTGCTCGCCGGTCTCCACCTGCAGCTCATCGACCTGTTCGGCGACGGTCCGCCGCGAGGCATCGCGACCACCCTTGTGGATCGAGCTCGTCATCGACTTCCTCCCGTGTGCATCGGTACCCGTGTGTCGTCGCGGATCGCGTCCTGCGCGGCCGCGAAGCCGACACGGCCGGTCAGTGCCGCCACCAGCTGCGACCGGTAGCGGTCGGTGGCGTGGATGTCCGCCTCCGTCTCGACGGTCTCGCGTGCCTTCTCCGCGACCTGCTGCCAGAGCGGGTCGCGCTCGTCGTGCGCCGAGGCTCCGCGCAGGATGTCGGTGTAGTCGACGACCTGCCCGAGTTCTCCCGCGGAGACGTAGGTCATCCGGGCGGACGTCACCGCGCCGTCCTCGACCACCACCTGCGCGACCACGCCGACGAGTGCGTAGTCGCCGTGGCGTCGTGCGATCTCGTCGATGGCGGTGCCGGTGCCCGGCCGCGCAGCCGGCACCGTCACGCTGGTGGCGATCTCGTCGGCCTCGAGGGTCGATTCGAGCGGCCCGGCGAACAGCTCGGCGGCGGGGATCTGCCGGACTCCGCGGACGGAGCGAACGGTGAGCGTTCCCCCGAGCAGCGACAGCACGGCCGGCATCTCCGCGGACGGATCGGCGTGGACGATCGATCCCACGGTCGTTCCGCGATTGCGGATGGTCGGATGTGCGACCAACCGGAGCGCGCGGCCCAGCAGGGGCTGGACCTGCGCGACCGTCGAATCGGATTCGAGCGCTGTGTGGGTGGTGAGAGCGTCGAAGGTGACGCCGAGTTCCGGTGAAGCGGAGATCGCGTCGAGGCGCGGGATCGAGCCGATGTCGACGAGGTGAGCCGGTGCCGCCAGGCGCATCGACAGCAGCGGAATCAGTGACTGGCCGCCGGCGAGCACTTTGCCCTCGTGCGCGACCCCCGCGAGGATCTCGCAGGCTTCATCGATCGACCGCGGTCGGTGGTAGGTGAGTGGCGACGGTTTCATTGAACAGATCCTGCCCGCATAGTGTGATCGGCGTTTCGTGGAGAAGTGACAAAGCTCACCGGTCGACAATGTCAGATGTAATAGAGGTCACGCGAACTCCTTCAGCCTCCCGGCGCCGCTCTCCCCGTCGGGATCGGGCTCCGTCCGGACCGGTTCTCCCTGATCGGAGGGGGTATCGGGATCCTCGGGTGCGATGTCCTTGGGGGCGATGACCCGGCACAGGTGGTAGAGACCGATCACGACGATGGTGCCCAGCGCGATGCCGCTCAGCGAGAACGTGTCGGTGAACTCGAGGCTGGTGTCGCCGATGGCGATGATCAGGCCGGCCGCGACGGGCATGAGGTTGCGCGGGTCGCCGAAGTCGACGCCGTTCTCCTTCCAGATCTTGGCGCCGAGCAGGCCAATGATGCCGTAGAGGACCACGGTGATGCCGCCGAGCACGCCGCCGGGGGTCGCGGAGATGACCGCGCCGAACTTCGGGGAGAAGCCGAGGAGCATCGCGATGACACCGGCCGCGGCGTAGGCGGCCGTCGAGTACACGCGGGTCGCGGCCATGACGCCGATGTTCTCCGCGTAGGTCGTCGTCGGGGAACCGCCGACACCGGTGGCGAGGGCCGTGGCGAGACCGTCACCGGCCAGCGCGCGTCCCATCATGGGGTCGAGATCGGTCTTGGTGATCTCGGCGACCGCTTTGACGTGTCCGGCGTTCTCCGCGATCAGGGCGATGACGCCGGGCAGCACGAGCACGATGAAGGTGAGGCTGAACGACGGGGCATGGATGCCGACGACACCGGCGGCTTCGTCCGTGAACGGCGGCAGACCGAACCACGGCGCGGACGCGACGCCGTCCCAGTTCACGCGGAAGTGTTCGGTGACGGCGTCGGCACCGGCGTCGTAGGAGGTGATCGGTCCGCTGATCCGGTCGAGGATCCACGACAGTGCGTAGCCGAACAGCAATGCCAGGAAGATGGCGACGCGGCCGAGGAAGCCGCGCAGCACGACACTGCCCACGATCAGCGCGATCATCACCGTCAGCGCGACCCACTGATCCTGCGGCCAGTAGGTACCGGCCACCACCGGCGCCAGGTTGAAGCCGATGAGCATGACCACCGCGCCGGTGACGACCGGCGGCAGGATCTTGAAGACCAGCGAGCCGCCGAGGAAGTGGATCACCACACCGATCGCGGCGAGCACGAGCCCGGAGACCATGATCGCACCGGTGACCTCCGACGGCGAGCCGCCCTGGGCGTAGATCGCGGCGATGCCGCCGACGAAGGCCGCGGAGGTACCGAGATAGCTGGGGATCCGGCCCTTGACGACAGCGAGGAAGAACAGGGTGCAGAAGCCCGAAAGCATGACTGCGAGTTGCGGGTTGAGTCCCATGATGATGGGGAAGACGAAGGTGGCGCCGAACATCGACACCACGTGCTGGCCGCCCAGGCCGATGGTGCGGCCCCAACTCAGGCGCTCCATCGGCGCCACGACCTGTCCCGGTTCTATGTTCTTGCCGTCTCCGTGCACTGTCCAGATGGGCATATCGGACCTTTCAGCAGAGTGTGGGTGCCGATAGCGTTCACGTGGATCGTTACGCCTGTGTTGCCGATCACACGTGTACTTCGGTAGCCGCAAACGCTAACGGAGCAGCTCCGGCCCGGCGTGGGAGGAATCTGCCAGGAGCGACCTTCCGAAATTGGCAAGATCGGTGGTTGATCGTCAGGAATCGATCCCGCGCATCGCGATGATCTTGAGGGCGAGCGAAAGGTCCAGCCGCAGTTCGGGCTGCTCGGTGAAGGGACCGAGGATCTTTTCGAGTTTCGCCACACGATAGCGCAGAGTGTTGTAATGAAAATGTAACTGGCGCGCGGCTTCTGCGATGTTGATGTTGGTGGCGAGGAGCACCTCGAGGGTACGGCACATGTCCTGCGCCTCGGCCGTGCCGTCGGTCAGTTCCTTGAGCGTCTCGCGCGCGAACGACTCGAGTTCCTCGGTGTCCTCGACGAGGCTCAGCAACCGGTACACACCCAGATCGTCGAAATGGGTCACCGCCCACGGCCCGGAGATCTTGCGCCCCACTTCGAGTGCCGTGCGCGCCTGGGCGTAGAGCACCGGCAGGTCGTCGGTGGACGACGACGCACGCGAGACCCCCACACCGAACGGGCGACGTCCTCCCCCACCGGCTCCGCGCACCTGGGCGACGAGTTCGTGCACGAGGGTCATCGTGTCGCTGCCCTCACCCATGAGCACGACGGTCTCGGTCGCCAGGGCCGTGACGGACGCTCCGGAATCGCGGCCGGCGAGCGCACCCGCGAACGCGCGGGCCTGCCGTTCCACGACGGGCAGTCGCGCCGGTGCCGCCGAGGAATCGTCGTCCACGCGATCGGGTTCGACGGCGACCACCACCACCGGGCGGTCGAGATTCCAGCCGAACATCTGGGCGTGCACGATCACCTGTTCGGGTTCACCGGCGCGGCCGCGCAACAGGTCCCGGACGAAGTTGGCCCGGTGCTTCTCCTCGACCGCCGACACTGCGAGTTCACGACTGACGACGAGCGCACACACCGTCGCCGCCTGCTCCACGAGATACAGATCCGGCGCGGAGAGATCGCGTGCGGGACAGAAGAACACGAGCCGGCCGTGGTCTATGCCATTGGCGGAGATCGCGGCGATCGCCACGTACTCGTTGCCGAATCGGTGCAGACCGAGCCCGCCCTCGATCGAATCGGTCCGCACCCGGCCAGTCGCGTCGACAGCCGCCGTCGAGGACAGCCAGGCGAAATCGGACTCTTTTCCGGCCCTGTAGGTCTGGCGTCCGTCGGGCGTGGTGATCAGAACCGCCCCGCCGAGCCGGCGCGAGATGCCTTCGGCGAGCGCCCTGTGCCCACCACCCGCCATGACGATCTCGAGCAGCCCGCGACGGAGGTGATCCGCCTCGAAGACCGCTTCCACCTGAGCGACGGCCATGTCGCGGAGATCCCGCGCGAGACGGTGATCCGCGACGACCTCCTCCGGCGTCGTCAGCACAGGGAGGGGAACGTCGTCCGTGAGACCCTGCGGCAGCGGGTGTCCGGTGTCGAGTCGGACCACCAGAGCCGAGACCTCGCTCCGGTCCAGCCGCGCCAGGAAGTCGGCGATCGGCACGGCGAGTCGCGCGAGCACGGTGGTGGAGGTGACGAGCAGCAGTCCCGGACGCAACCAGGGACCGATCTCGGGGAGCATCATCACCGCGACCCCGGTGACGGCTCGCGCCGTGGAGACGTCACCGGCGAGCACCGTCGGTGCGACGAGGAAGCCCGAGGAGACGACGTCCGTGAGCGGGCAGGGTTCGAATGCGACCGCTGCGCTGTCCTCCGGATCGGCTGCGCTGCGATCCGGTTCGGCTGCGCTGGGCCCCGGTTTCTCAGCCTTGCGCACCGTCACAGCAATACCCGTCCACCTGCCAGTCGTTCACCCCTGCGTGGGAGACACGTGACATTAGAGGGCTGTGGCAACACCGTCAATCGCAGGCGGACAAGCCGCAGGTCGGGCAGCACGTCCCGCCGGGACCCGGTGGATGGGTCCGCGCAGTGTCGCGAGGCTGCGTCCGGTGGCACCGCGCGTGCTCACGAGGACCTCGGCGAAGATCGACACGGCCGTTTCCTCCGGGGTGCGCGCCCCGAGGTCGAGTCCGATCGGCGAGTGCAGCCGTCCCAGTTCGTCGGCGGACAGACCGGCCTCGCGCAACAGGGCGACCCGGCGCTCGTGCGTGGAGCGGCTGCCCATCGCCCCGATGTATCCGGCCTCGCAGCGGAGGGCGCGTTCGAGCAGTGGGATGTCGAACTTCTCGTCGTGGGTGAGCACCGCGACGACCGTGGTGGGGTCGATCGGCGCCGACTCGAGGAAGACGTGCGGCCACGCCACCACGACCTCGTCGGCGTCGGGGAATCGGGCGGGCGTCGCGAAGACGGGCCGGGCGTCGATCACCGTCACGCGGTAACCGGCAAACTTCCCCAGCGTGCACAGGGCGGACGCGAAGTCGATGGCACCGAAGACGTACATCCGCGGTCGCGGCGCGAAGATCTCCACGATCTGCGCACGCCCCTCGTCGACATAGACCTCCGAAGCGCCGTAGGACAGGCGCAGGCGCACCTCGTCCCCGACGTCGGTGCCGTCGCCCCCGTCGAGGGTGACCACACGATGGTCGGCGGACTCCCGATCGGTAACGACGGCGACCGGCTCTCCAGCCCCGATCCGCCGTGCCACCTCGGGGAACTCGGGATAGGTCGCGGCATCGACCCGCTGCACGAACACCTCGATGGTGCCGCCGCAGGTCAGACCCACTCCGAAGGCGTCGTCGTCAGTGACGCGGAAGACCTCGGTCCGTGCACGCCCGTCGGCGAGCACGTCACCCGCGATGTCGTACAGCGCGCCTTCGATGCACCCTCCCGAGACACTGCCCACCACCTCGCCCGACCGCGAGACGGCCATCGCGGCGCCGGGTTCGCGCGGCGACGACTTCCAGGTGCGCACGACGGTTGCGAGCGCGAACGTCTCACCGTCGTCGAACCATCGCGACAGCTCGTCGAGAATGTCCCGCACAGCGGTCTCCTTACCGGTGTGTCACAGACGCGCGGCGACGGCCAGCGCGACGTGGTCGTGGAAGGGGCGCGCGACGACCTGCACGCCGATGGGCATGCCGTCACTCGTCCGCCCGACAGGGACGACGACGGACGGGAGGCCGGTGACGCTGATCGTGCGGCAGCTCGCCAGTGCCTCCTGCCAGGTGAGCAGCCGGTCGCCGACAGCGAAACGATCGTCGCTGAGCGGAGGCGCCCCGATGGACGCGACCGGCAGCACCAGCACGTCGCCCATCTCGTCGAGCAGGCGATGGATCAGCGCGGTGCGCCACGCCCAGAGGCCCTCCACCTCCCGATGTTCGGCGCGACCGGCCGTGGACAGCAGGTCGCGGATGACAGCACCGAAGCGGTCGGTCCTCGCCAGCGCGTCGATGTCGGCGTGGGTCTGGGTGGCCCTCAGCCGCCCGAACAACTCGTTCCCCTCTACCAGGGCCGACCCGCGGTATTCACGGGCACCGAGGCGCCGCGCGCTCTCGCGGACGACGTCCTCGATCTCGTCGTCGACGGGCACGGTGCCCTCCCCGGGCGCCCAGGTGATCGTCAGCGTGTCGACGTCGACGGTCGCCGGGTCGGTCCACGCGACGTGCGGTTCGGAGATCATGCGCAGGGCGAGGACGAGGTCGTCGAGGTTCCGTGTCATGGGCCCGACGGTCTGCAGCGCGCCGTGCACCGTCGTCGGATTGGCACGTACATGATCGCCGACGAGCACCCCCGGGTACTGGCCGTCCGCGGACACCCGGCCGACGGTGGGGCGGATCGAGCACAGGCCGGTGCAGTGCGCGGGCCAGCGCACGGACCCGCCGAAATCGGTGCCCAATCCGAGGACGCTCATGCCCGACGCGATCGATGCGGCTTCGCCCCCGCTGGATCCGCCGGGTGAGCGCGGCGACTCGGGGCTGCCGAGCGGGTTCACGGCCGGTCCGAACATCTCGTTGTCGGTGAGCCCGGAGGTCCCGAATTCGGGCGTGTTGGTCTTGCCGACGAGGATCGCGCCGGCCGCCTTCATCGCGGCGACGGCCGGTGCATCGACGACGGGGACGTTGTCAGCCAGCGCCCTCGAGGCGGCCGTCGTGCGCACGCCTGCGGTGGCGATGAGGTCCTTGACGGTGAACGGCACCCCGGCGAGCGGACCGGCCACCTCGCCGCGGTCGAGGCGTCGGTCGAGGGCGTCGGCCTCGGCGAGGGCACTCTCCGCCGCGACGGTGACGATCGCGTTGAGGCGCGTGTTCTGCTCGGCGATCAGGGCGAGATGGTCCTCGACGACCCGACGGGCGGTGACCTCGCGGTTGCGGACCACGGCGGCGATCGACCGCGCGTCGGCGCCGGTCCACGTGCCGGTGCGCTCGGTGTCGAGCGTCGGGGATCGACCGTCTACCGCCACTGGCCCTCCTTGGTCTGCGTTCGACGAGAACGCTATGGCCGGCTCCGGGCCCCTCCTACGTCCACACTCCACAGGAAGCCGGTCGCCGCGGTGTGAAGAGTTGATACTTTCCCGCCGGAACGGGCCTGAGAGGATCGGGGAATGATTCCGTCCTGGGCTCGTCTCGCGTTCGCCGTATTCGCGGTGAGCTGGGGCGCCAATCAGTTCGCTCCGATGCAGCTCGTCTACCGCGACCACCTGGGACTCGGCAGCGACTCGTTCACCGCCATGCTCGGCTCCTACATCGTCGGGTTGATCCCCGCCCTGCTCTACTTCGGGCGCGTGGCCGACCGGATCGGGCGTCGTCCGGTGATCCGGGCGATGATCCCGGTGAGCATCGTGTCGTCGATCGTCCTGCTTCTCGGCGCCGATATCCCGGCGTTGCTGTATCTCGGCCGGGTCCTCGCCGGATTGGCATCCGGGATGGCGTTCGGAGCAGGCACCGCGTGGATGAAGGAACTGAGCGAAGGTCCAGGTGTGGGAGCGCGCCGAGCCGCCGTCTCACTGTCGGCGGGATTCGGCAGCGGCGCCCTGTTCGCCGGTCTCATCGCGCAGTGGCTGCCCGCCCCCGACCGTCTGCCCTATCTCGTGCACATCGCTCTGATGGTGGTCGCGCTGGTACTGGTGTGGACCGTCCCCGACGCCCACCGGCCCCGCACCGTGCAGGGCTCGTGGCGCCTGTCGACGCTGTCGTCCCCGCGCTTCCGCTGGGGTGTCGTGCCGTGGGCCCCGTGGGTCTTCGGATGCGCGACCGTCTCGTTCGCCACGATGCCGCCGATCGTCTCGGGCCGCGTGGACAGCGTGGCCGTCGCGTTCACCGGCGTGGTCGCCGCCCTGACCCTGCTCACCGGTGCGTTGATCCAGCCCGTGGCCCGGCGCATCACCCGGCACGGTGAGGACCGTGGCGTCTGGACGGGGGTGGGTCTCGGTGTGCTGGGCTTCGTGACCGCCGGCGTCGCAGTGCTCGTCGACGGCCCGGTATCGGTGCTTGCCGTCCTCGTCACCGCCGTCCTTCTCGGCGGGGGTTACGGCATGCTGCTCGTCTCCGGTCTCGTCACCGTCGAGCACATCGCTCCGCCGGACGAGCTGGCGCAGACCGTCGCCGTCTTCTACTGCCTGATCTATCTGGGTTTCGCGGTGCCCTTCGTCATCTCGCTCGCCGCACCCCACGTCGGGTTCGTCGCATGCTTCGCGGTCGCCGTGGCACTGCTCGTGCTCGCGCTCGTCCCCCGGAAGTTGCTCGCCGATCAGGAAGCGACCCTCGTCGGCTCGCGCTGAGCGAGGCCGACGGGGTCCAGGCCGACAGGGTCCAGGCCGACGGGGTCCAGGGCGCGCACGTGCCCGAGCAGATCCGACAGCGCACCGGCGACCTCCTGGGGACGGTCGGCGAGCACGCGGTGACCGGCACCGACGAACCGCACGAGGTTCGCGTGCGGCAGCCGCGCCGTCATCATCTCCGACAACGACAAGGGCACGAAGACGTCCTCCGTGCCCGCCGCGATGACCACCGGCACTCTGGCGAGCACATCGAGGGCGGCGGACTCGTCGAGCACCGCGAAGTCGGCCAGCAGTCGCGACCAGGTGACGACGGAGGTCTCGTTCGACAGCGCCGATCCGACCACCCGCAGCCACGATTCCTCCGTGCGCCTGCGTGCGGCAACCGTGCACACCCGGCCCCCGGCGCGTTTCGACAACTCCATGACGCGCGGTGCACGCGACACCGCCCGGTGCACGATGAAGGCGGCCGGATGCCGCAGATAGCGTCCGATACCGCCGTCCGCGAGTCCCGACGCTGCGGTGGCGAACAGGCCGACACCCACGATGCGGTCGCCGACGGCGTCAGGGTGACGACGGACGTAGGACAGTGCGACCATGCCGCCCATCGAATATCCCGCCAGCACCACCGGTCCGTCCGGCGCGAGGGTCCGGAGCACCGCGTCGAGGTCGTCGGCCATCCCGGAGACCGTGCACGCCGTGACGTCGCCGGTCCCGGAACGACCGTGTCCTCGCTGGTCGTAGCGGACGATGCGCAGACCCGGCAGGTCCACCGATTCGCAGACGGCATCCCAGCTCGCGGCGTCCTGGCAGTGGCCGTGCAGGCACACGAGGGTCAGACCCGCATCCCGCGATCCGGTCACCGTGGTGGCCAACGGCACTCCGTCGTCGGCAACCACGGTCACACGAGCGATCGTGTTCGGGTCCGTACTCGACGTCGGCTCGGCCATCTCGCCTCCTGCACAGCGCATCTGCAGGAGTTGTCGCGTCGCCCTCGGGTGCCGTTAACCACCGACATCGAATCGTGACGTCCGGGCGTCAGCGCGGGGCGAGCGCCCGGATCATCGGTGCGGGATCGCCCGAGGGCACCAGGGCGATGGCCGGGGTGGTCACACCTGCCTCGACGTAGCGCTCCACATGCTCGCGGCAGGCCTCGGGTTCGCCGTGGATCACGAGGGCGTCGACCACGTGGTCCGGGATCGCTTCGAGGGCGGCCTTGCGGTCGCCTTCCGCCCACGCCTTCCACATGCCGGCGAAATCGTCCGAACGGCCGAGGAATTCGTGGAAGGCCCGATAGACGGGGACGTTCATGTAGGCGGCGATCATGCGGCGGCCGATGGCGCGGGCGGTCTCGGTGTCGAAGCCGGGGAGCACGAAGATCCGCGCGACGATCTCCTTGTTCTCGCCGCCCTCGTGGACGTAGGGCGCCACGGTGCGGACGTCGTCGGCGGACAGCCAGTTGATGATGGCGCCGTCGGCCTCACGTCCGGCCAGACGCAGCATGCCCGGGCGCAGTGCCGCCAGCAGCACCGGCGGCGCCGGGTCGGGTACGACGCCGGCCCGGAAGCCGTCGACGGCGAAGGTGTCGTACTTCTCGGAGACCTTCTCCCCCGCCAGCGCCGCACGCAGGAACCGCAGGGTGTCACGGGCACGCTTGAACGGTTCCTCGAAGGGGATGCCGTTCCACTTCTCCACGATGACGTCGGAGGAGGTGCCCACCCCGAGCACGAAGCGGCCGGGTGCGGCGGCGGCGAGGCTCGCGGCCGACATGGCCAGCGTCGCGGGGCCGCGAGTGTAGACGGGGACGATCGCGGTACCCAGGCGCAGGCCGGGAGCCCACACGCTCGCGAGGGTCAGCGGGGTGAACGCATCGGCAGCGCCGGCCTCGGACGACCACACGTCCGTGTACCCGAGATCGGGGAGCTCTTCGATGATGCGTCGCTGGTCGGGCAGGGGGATGCCGTCGAGCGGGACGGTCAGGCCCCATCGTCGTGTCGTGTTCTCCGTCATGACCGTCACCCTAGCCACACTGTGGTTCAGGTCATATCCGGGCGTGTCCCGCCCCGGGCGATCGAGCCCGCCCCGCGCCCACTCCGGTCCTCGGTGTCCGGTCAGCTGTGTCCAGACTCTGTCCGAAGGTGCGCAAAGGAAGTCACGACGACCGCATCAGCCGATCGGTGCATTGAGGCTAAATCCTGTTGACGGCGCTCGGAAGTCGGACAGTTCCGACCACGCTGATGCCGTCCCGACGGAGGTCCGCGATCTGGATCCGCTAGTCTTCGGGCAGACAGAGGGAACTGATCTCGCGGACGACGAGGCGGTCGAGTGGGGCGACGGTCGTGATCGATCTGCCGTCCCACTCGAGGATTTAGCCGTCGGCCCAACTCCCCGGCGGCAGGTCGGGCTCCAACCTGTCGAGCGACGGTGCGTACGCCCTATCGGCGGGCACACAGCTCGAGGAATCGTCGGGGTTTGGCAGACAGTGGGCGCCGCCCCGCGCCCTATTGACATATCGAGTCGACGGCACAGCCTCCAGCTGTGCAGGTGCGTGTCGCACACGATGGAGTGCGACCACCTCGGGGCCAGCTGCTCACTTTTCGACCGGACCCAACAACGAAGCTCAGGGATGCTCCCCGAATCATCCCTGACACGTCGCATTTCCGGTGCAGCCGAAAATGTCCCGACGATTCACCCTTTCCGTTCGGCTATCCCGAACAGTGCGACGCACAGCCGACGATTCCGACCATCCTCGTGACATCAGACACAAACCGACGCGGTTCGGTGAAGTTGGGAAGCCGGATCCTGCGGGCTCATGCCCGACGCTATTCGTGTGCGCGCCGCCACCCGCAGGCCGCCACACCACCTCTCACTCCGCCGCAGGTGACGAAGGAGAACGACGCATGAGTGACCGCCGCGACCGGTTCGATATCCAATCTCTGGCGCACGCGAAACCACTGAGCCTCCAACCCCGGGGAACTGAGATCGTCTTTACGCGGTTTCTAGGCGTGGACGGGGACCCATAGTGAGGTCCGAGCAGCTTGTCTGCGCTGCTACGAAGATCCGCGCCAGTGGCGTCCGAGGATGAACGAGGCCCCTGACACACGACTCGACCGTGCAGCACTTCGTACCAGCTCTCTCGACGCTCTCGAGCGCGGTCAAGTCCCGTGAGGTGGTGTACGACGTCGTCGCGTGATTCCTCGTCGGTGGATCAGGCGGTCAAGGCCGGTGTCACCTCCTCGGTCTCCTCGGCGACGCTGTCGGCGCGCTTGTCGGTGCGGGAACGGGCGAGTACGTCGAGGCCGAGGTAGCGGCGGCCTTCGATCCACTCGTCGTGCTGTTCGGCCAGCACCGCTCCGACAAGTCGGATCAGAGCGGTGCGGTCCGGGAAGATCCCCACCACGTCGGTCCGACGGCGGATCTCCTTGTTGAGCCGCTCCTGCGGATTGTTGGACCAGATCTGCCGCCAGATCTGCTTGGGGAACGCGGTGAACGCCAACAGGTCGACCCGGGCGGCGTCGAGGTGCTCGGCGACCTTCGGCAGCTTGGCTTCGAGGGCATCGATCACTCGATCATATTGGGCGTGAACGGAATCCGCGTCGGGCTGGTCGTAGACCGAATGCAGTAGCGTCTTCACCCAGGGCCACGACGACTTCGGTGTGACGGCCATGAGGTTGGTCGCGTAGTGGGTGCGGCACCTCTGCCAGGAGGCGCCGGGCAAGGTGGCGCCGATCGCCGCGACGAGGCCGGTGTGGGCATCGGAGGTCACCAGCCTCACCCCGGTCAGTCCGCGGGCCACCAGGCCCCGGAAGAAGGTCAGCCAGCCGGCGCCGTCCTCGCTGGAGGTGACGTCCAGCCCCAGGATCTCGCGGTAACCGTCGGCGTTGACCCCGACCGCGACCAGGGCGTGCACGTTCACCACCCGCCCGTTCTCGCGGACCTTGAGCACCAGGGCGTCGGCGGCGACGAACGTGTACGGGCCCGCATCGAGGGGTCGGTTCCGGAAGGCCTCGACCTGGGCGTCGAGATCTTTCGCCATCACGCTGACCTGGGACTTCGACAGCGAAGTGATCCCGAGGGTGTCGACGAGTTTTTCCATCCGGCGGGTCGAGACGCCGAGCAGGTAGCAGGTCGCAACAACCGAGGTCAGGGCACGTTCGGCCCGCTTGCGCCGCTCGAGCAGCCAGTCCGGGAAGTACGAACCCTGCCGCAGCTTGGGGATGGCCAAGTCGAGGGTGCCGACGCGGGTATCGAAGTCCCGATGCCGGTACCCGTTCCGGACGTTGACGCGTTCGTCGGAGCGTTGGCCGTAGTCGGCGCCGCACAGCGCGTCGGCCTCGGCGCCCATCAGGGCGTGGACGAACATCGTCAGCAGCTCGCGCAGCAGGTCGGGGCTGGCGCCGGTGAGTCGGTCTTCGACAAGCTGGCGCAGATCGATATCGTAGGCAGTGGTCATCGCGTGCTCTTTCGTCGAGTCGAGTTGGTAGCTCTCTCGAAGAATCACGCGGTGACCGTCTTTCGTTCGGTTACGACACGCCGGCCAGTTCGTTCAGGTCCGGTTCGTACACCATCTTCATGGACGCAACCCTCGAGCGCAGCACACGCTAGCGATCAGGTCCCATCAGACATCCCGATAATCGGCACACCCAACTGACGTTTGTCGCGGCCAGCTCACACAGACATTTACCAGCGCTTCGCTGACCCGACGATCACCTCCGCCTGGTCAACCGAAGCAGCTCACAGCCGCCTCAGCCCGCCTCCCGGCTCAAAGCACCCGAAATCAGAAGGAGCATGATGACTTCCACCCGCAGCTTCATCGACGAAATCACCATCGAGGAGCTCGAGGCCGATCCATACCCGTTCTACGAGCGCCTCCGCAAAGAGGCACCCATTGCCTACGTTCCCGCCCTCGGCATGCACATCGTCTCGACGAAAGAACTGTGTGCTGAGATCTCCAAAGACGACACAACCTGGCCTGCGGTGATCTCCGCTGCCGGCGGCCGCACCTTCGGCCCTCAGGCATTGCTGAATACCAACGGAGACGAGCACCGCAACCTGAGGGACATGGTCGAACCACACCTGCAGCCCTCAGCCGTCGACAAGTACATCGACGATCTCGTCCGACCGTTTGCGCGACAGCGCATTGCCGAGTTCGAGAACGACGGGCACGCGGATATCGTCGCCGCCTACTGCGAGCCGGTGAGTGTCCGCGCACTGGGCGACCTGCTCGGTCTCGGGGATGTCAGCACCGAAAAACTGCGCGAGTGGTTCCACAATCTGAGCGTGTCGTTCACCAATGCGGCAGTCGACGAAAACGGTGAGTTCGCCAACCCCGAAGGGTTCGCCCCCGGCGACCGCGCCAAAGCGGAAATCATCGCGCATGTCGACCCGAAGATCGACAAATGGATCGTCGAACCGGACCATTCAGCCATCTCGCACTGGCTGCACGACGGGATGCCGGAGGGCCAGACCCGCAGTCGCGACGTCATCTACCCCAACCTGTATGTCTTCCTGCTCGGAGCAATGCAGGAGCCCGGTCATGCCATGGCCACGACCTTGGCCGGACTGTTCAGCCGACCGGACCAGCTCGAACGTGTCATCGACGATCCGACTCTGATCCCCCGCGCCGCATCCGAGGGCATGCGCTGGGTTGCCCCGATCTGGTCCGCCGCGGTCAAGCGCGCCGCGAGAGAAGTTACCGTGGGCGGGGTCACGCTTCCTGAGGGTTCGATCGTGATGCTGTCGTACGGTTCGGCCAATCAGGACGAAAACGCGTACAACGCCCCCACCGAATACGACCTCGATCGTGCCCTGGTGCCGAACATGACCTTCGGCGGCGGAAAACACGCATGCGCCGGAACCTATTTCGCCAATGCAGTCGTCCGAATCGGACTCGAAGAATTGCTCGAGGCAATTCCGAACATCGAACGAGACGAAACCCACGAGGTGGACTTTTGGGGATGGGGTTTCCGCGGCCCCAAGCAGCTGTTTGTCGAATGGGAAGTGTAGGCGACCTCGACCTCACCCCTCCTGAATCATCTGCACAGATACGGCGAGCATCGGGAACACCCGAGGTTATCGATATTGAATTGGAGCGCTACCGGAAATGTCTGATCAATATTTGGTCCGTATAGAGGGAAAGAACACGGACATTGCCGTTGAAGAAACCCAATCCATTCTCGATGCTGCCCTGCGGGCCAACGAGTGGCTGCCCCACTCGTGCACTCAGGGAACCTGCGGGACATGCAAACTCAAGGTGCTGCGCGGTGAGGTCGACCACCGTCAGACTCCGGAGTACACCCTGACCGTCGAGGAAAGGGCCGAAGGACTGGCTCTGGGGTGTATGGCCACTCCCCGCTCGGACTTGACCGTCGAGCCGCTCGGCAACGTCAGCGATGACGGCGTGCCTCGTCATCCTCTACGCGACTATGAAGGCACCGTCGTCGTGTTGGACGACATCGCTGCCAACACGCGCAGACTGGTGATCGAGTTGGACACTCCGATGCAGTTCAATGCCGGTCAGTACGCCGAACTCATCGTTCCTGAGCACGCAGGGGCGCGGCAGTACTCGATGGCTAATCCTCCGACCGAGACTCGGCGGCTGGAATTTCACATCAAGCTCACCGCGGGCGGGTTGTCGACCGATGGGTGGATCTTCCGCTCAATGACGCTCGGGGAACGAGTCTCGCTGCGCGGCCCCCTCGGGCAGTTCAATCTCGTCGCGAAACAGGATGAACCGGCGATCTTGATCGGCGGTGGGACGGGGTTGGCTCCACTGAAATCGATCGTCCAACACGCCCTCGTCGAGGACCTGGTCCCAGAACTGTTCCTCTACCACGGCGGCCGCCGGCGGGAAGACCTCTACGATGTCGAATTCTTCCGCGATCTCGAACACCGGCACCCGCATTTCCACTACCGACCCGTTCTCAGCGAGGAGCAGTGGGAAGGGGCAACCGGGCTGGTCACCGATGTCGTGGTCAGCGACTTTCCCTCGTGCAAGGGGATGAGCGCATTCCTGTGCGGCCCACCCGCGATGGTCGATGCGGCGGTCAAGGCACTCAAGCGCAGGCGTATGGCTCCTCGATTGATCTTCCGCGAGGAGTTCGCCATCACGCCCGCAACCAGCACAGCGCCGGCAGTGCTCTGACCTTCAGGATCCACCACGACAAGAGTCTGGGGCAGCGCGTATGTACTCGCTGCCCCAGACTTTGTTCGTTGCCAGTTCATTCGCCCGGGGACGTAACCCGCAGATCTTCCGCAAAGCTGGACCCGAAGGCCGTTCTGTAACCCCGCCCCCGTGAACCGCCGAGCATGCAAGAACCCCAATTGCGCGACTTCAGTGACGTCGGCGGATGCACGGTCCTGCGGGGTTAGGCGTCACCGTATCCAGCTCGCGTCCTCGGATGTTCCGAGTCCCGATTTATCGAGCATGGCAAGTGGCGGGAAATATTGCCTTCAGCCCGAGTAATCCGAGGAGGCTGGCTCGCCCGGCAGCTCGCTCTGCGCTCTGCTGCAGTTCACCAACGGCATCGGTCCATCAGTCTTGACCACCGTGTTCACAGGCAATCGCCCCTCCGAACCAGGGGCGGCCATCACCTCGGCCTTCGTCACAATCCTTGGTATCGCGACTGCCGGCCTTTTTCGCATTCCTACCCCGGGCCTTGACCCCGGTTCTTGGACACGCTGAATCCAGCATCTGCTGGGGAAGCGAGATGATCTTCAGTCATGTCACGAAAGAACTACTCGGAGGAGTTCCGGCGCCAGGCGGTCGAGTTGTACGAGTCCACGCCGGGCGCGACGATCCGAGGTATCGCCGCTGACCTCGGGGTCGTGCGCGGCACCTTGACAGGCTGGATCGACCAGTACGGGACCGGCACCAAAACCCACGTCGACGGCACCCGGGTGCATACTCCGGCACGGCCTCATAGCCTGAGCTCCGGCACGGGTAGCGAATCGGAGACCGTCGAGCAGAAACTCGCCCGTCTCGAAGCCGAGAATGCCGCCCTACGAGCGGAAGCAACCAAGCTCACCACCGAACGCGAGATCCTTCGTAAGGCGGCCAAGTATTTCGCCGGGGAGACGAACTGGTGACCCGCTTCCAGTTCGTCGCCGACCACTCCGACACCTATCAGGTGAAGCGGTTGTGCGAGCTCGTCGAGCTCGAGCGTTCGTCCTACTACGCCTGGAAGTCCGCCGAGCCGGACAGGACCGCTCGCGCCGCGGCCGACGCGCAGCTGGCCGAACGAATCCGGGCGATCCATACCGAGGACAACACCTACGGAGCACCCAGGATCACCGCAGAACTCAACGATGGCGTCACCGTGAACGAGAGGGTCAACCACAAGCGGGTGGCCCGGGTGATGCGTCAGAACAGCATTGTCGGCTACCGCCGTCGACGACGGGTCACGACCACCGTCCCAGAACCTGCGGACCAGAAGGTGCCCGACCTGCTCGAGCGGGACTTCACCGCCCCTGCACCGAACTGTATCTACGTCGGCGACATTACATATTTACCGATCGAGGGCGGTGCCAACCTGTATCTGGCGACGGTGATCGATTGCTACTCCCGCAAACTCGCCGGCTGGGCGATCGCCGACCATATGCGCACCGACCTCGTCGCCGACGCTCTCCTTGCTGCTCATGGAGATCGTAATGGATTGTCCGGGTCTATCTTTCACTCCGATCACGGCGCGCAATACACCTCGAAGGATTTCGCTTCCCTCTGCGCCGACCTCGGCGTCACCCAGTCGATGGGTAAAGTCGGCACGAGCGCCGACAACAGTCTCGCCGAATCCTTCAACGCCGCCCTCAAACGAGAAGTCCTCCAGAACGCGAACGTCTGGTCGGACGAAGCCACGTGCCGGCGTCAGGTGTTCCGTTGGGTCACCCGCTACAACACCCGACGACGACATTCCTGGTGCGGACACCGGTCCCCGAACACCTACGAGACCCTCTACATCGCTACGCTGGCATCCGCGGCGTAATCCACCACCCGTGTCCATTTGCTGGGGGTAAGGCCCCCCTGCCCGCCACAGCTCTAGGCGAGCACAAGCATCTCGTACAGGCCAGTTGTACTGTGCACCAGAGCAATGCACCATCGAATTCGACAGTATGTCTTCACAACTGATGCGGGATACCCACACGAGACATCCTCTCGAGGTCGAGAGCAGACTCGACAGCCTCGATATCAACGGCCTCCATAGGGCGACCGGTCAGCGCTTGCAGCACTACCTCGAGATCGCGTGCGGTCACCGATTCGGTCGTCGAATCTGATACTCGATAACGAATGGGATATTCCATGACATCTCCTGACAGGATAGGGAGACAAGACATCTGGTAGCACTGCTCAACGGACCCAGCTGGGCTGCGACGGTATCCCTGCGAACTTCGCCATCAGCGCCAGCAGCCCTTCCCAGGGTGGAGTTGACGCTCAATGCCGTCATCCCGAACCGACACCGATTTCCTTCACAGCAGAGGAAGAACTCGACCGCCACGGACCTCATTCGAGACCACCCGCCGATGGACATCGCCCCTCAGTCCGTCGATTCGACTACACCAACGGCAATTCTGTATGGGAAGCGCTCCTGTACACACAAAGGTCTCCGATGTGGAGAGTTGTTCAACTCGCTGTCCACATCGGAGACCTCAGGCTCTCAACAACAATCACACGATTGCGGTTGAGCGGGTGCACGATCCCGATCAGGCGGGCGAACCGGAAACCGCCCGCGAGTGGTCGATGTCGTCCGGGATGGCCTGCTCGGCAGCAGCCACATCCGGATCCTCGATCGGCGCGCCGGGACCGAAGTGAGCGAACTTCTCGATGTGCTGGTCCAGCGCGAGCGGATTGGGAGTGCCGTACGTAAAGTACGTTTCCCACGGCAGCTGCGCACCGCCAACAGCGAGACCGGTATCGATGTCGGACATCTGCCAGGTCTTGGTCTCAGCGTCAGGATCGAGATGCAGATAGCCGGCTTCACCGAACAGCTCGATACGGTTTCCACCGGGCTCGAACACGTACAGGAACTGCCCCTGGGTGATGCCGTGCTTATCCGGACCAGCCTCGATCCGGATGTCATAGTCACGGAACATCTCGACCGCGTCGGCCAGGTGCTGTCCGGTGCCGTAGTAGAACGCCACGTGATGAAGCTTGCCGTTCCCACCGGTCATGTCGCGCATACAGGCAACTTCGTGACCGAGCAGATTCGAGCTCATCCACGCCCCGATTTCGACGTTGCCGTCGACGACACGTTCAGTGGTCCGGAACCCGAGGTGCTGCTCGAACGATTCCTTGAGCGCGGTGACATTCGACGCCATCAGGTTGAGGTGATCGATGCGCTTGACCGGAATACCCGACAGCGGCTTCTTGGAAGGACGCGAAAGGATCTTGCTCTGCAGTGCCGTCGGGGCGACGTACTTCTCGACCTCCCACAACAACTGCAGGTTGTGTCCATCCGGGGACTGGAACTCGAAGGTCTTGCCGTAACCGAACTGGTCCTCGCTCCACTTACCGTCGACGTTGCCCTGCTCGAGCGATGCCACCCGACGTTCGAGTGCTTCCGGAGAGCTCGCGCGCAGCGCGGCGTGACCCATTCCTGCCTCGGGTGCCTCGGTGATCTTCAAGCTCCACTGGTACGGATCCTCGTAGCCTCGAAGGTATACGGACTGACCCTCCCGATGAGTGACATACATGCCGAGGAACTTGGTGAAGAAGTCGAGCGTCTCCTGCGGCTTGGGAGTGAACAGTTCGGCGCGGGCGAGATGCGCGATATCGAATCGAGCAGTGAGTTCGGTCATGGCTACTCCTGATCTGAGCTGTCCGGGCGAGCTGCACCGGGCTGTGGTGGTGACCACGAGCTTGCGGCGATGTAAACCAGGCAGTCGCCGACATCCGGGATAACCGAACAGGGACGTTCCCGACCGCGCACATGTTCAGGACCACAGGATTTCCGCCTTCCGACCAGCAACCCCTTCCTAGCGTCGAGCCCATCACCCGAGAGTTCAGGGAAGGCCGCACAGATGAGTCGATTGAAAGCTGCGATCGTCGGATCCGGCAACATCGGAACAGACCTGATGTACAAGTTGCTGCGATCCGAGCACGTCGATCCCATGTACATGATCGGTATCGATCCGACCAGCGAGGGGCTCGAACGAGCCCGACAGGAAGGCCTCGAGGCCTCCGCAAAGGGAATCGACTGGCTGCTCAACCGGCCCGACCTTCCCGACGTGGTCTTCGAAGCGACGTCAGCGAAAGTCCACGCCGCCGCTGCCCCGCGCTACGCCGAAGCCGGCATCCGCGCGATCGATCTGACACCTGCCTCAGTGGGCCCGTACGTGGTGCCGGCCGTGAACCTCAGCACGCACTTGGACGCGCCGAACGTGAACATGGTCAGTTGCGCCGGCCAGGCCACCATCCCGATCCTGTATGCCATCAACGAGGTCGCCGACGCGTCCTACGGCGAGATCGTCGCTGCCATCGCCTCGCACAGCGCCGGACCCGGCACCCGGCAGAACCTCAGCGAATTCAGCGAGAAAACCGGCAAGGCACTTGCCCAGGTCGCCGGAGCCGATCGCGCCAAGGCCATCTCGGTGATCAACCCAGCCGAACCACCGATGAACATGCGCGACACGGTCTACGCCAAAGTCCGCAACCCCGACCCGGCCGCGATCGAGCGCGCAGTGATCGACATGGTCGCCAAGGTCCAGCAGTACGTCCCCGGCTACACCCTGCGCCTGGTCGACGTCGACGGCGACCAGGTCACCGTCATGCTCGAGGTCGTCGGCGCCGGCGACTTCTTGCCCACCTACGCCGGAAATCTCGACATCATCACCGCCGCCGCCGTGCAGGTCGCCGACGTCATGGCCCAGCGCACCCTCGTCAAGGAAGCAATCCAGTGACCACCACCGCCACCACCGACACACCCCGCAAGGTCACCCTCGTCGACACCACACTGCGCGACGGCATGTCGTCGGTCTCGCATCAGTTCACCACGCAGAACGTCGCCGATATCGCCCGCGGACTCGATCAGGCCGGCATCCCGACCATCGAGGTCGCCCACGGCATCGGCCTCGGCGCCTCGTCCATCCAGTACGGCTTCGCCGCCGCCACCGACCCCGAGTACGTGCGCGCCGCGGTCGACGCCGTCGACAACGCCGACATCGCCGCGCTCTACGTGCCGGGCATCGCTACCCTCGCCGAACTGCAAAGAGCGATCGACGCGGGCATCAAAACCGTCCGGGTAGCGGTGCACTGCACCGAAGCCGACTGCGGCCAGCAACCCATCGAATGGGCGAAAGAACACGGCCTCAACGTCATGACGTTCCTGATGATGAGCCATAAACTCGACCCCGAGCCGCTCGCCGAGCAAGCCGCCAAGCTCGATTCCTACGGCGCCGACGTCGTCTACGTCGTCGACTCTGCCGGCGCCATGGTGCCGCAGCACGCCGGCGAGCGCGTCGCCGCGCTGCGGCAGGCGATCTCCGCCGACATCGGCTTCCACGCCCACAACAACCTCGGGGTGGGTATCGCCAACGCGCTCACTGCCGCCGAGAATGGGGCGACGTTCATCGACGGATCTCTGCGCGGGCTCGGCGCCAGCGCCGGCAACGCCCAGACCGAGGTATTGGCCGCCGCGTTCGAACGAGCCGGCTGGGACACCGGCGTCGACCTGTTCCCGCTCATCGACACCGCCGAGCACGTCGTCGCGCCGCTGATGAAAGAACCCCAGATCGTCGACGAGACCGCACTGATCCTCGGCTACGCCGGTGTCTACTCGACGTTCTTCCATCCCACCAAGCGTGCCGCGAAGAAATTCGGTGTCTCCACCCGCGACATCCTGATCGAACTCGGCCGACGCGGTGTCATCGGCGGCCAGGAGGACATGATCATCGACGTCGCTTCCGAGCTCGCCGGCCGCACCTACGAACTCCCGGCCCGCGCCGGAGTCTGACACAGGAGACTGTCATGACCCACACCCACAACGCGCCGTCGATCACACAGGTCCGTCATCTCATCGGCGGCGAATGGAAGCACGCATCGGACGGAGCAACTTTCGAATCGATCGATCCGCACGACGGGTCGCTACTCGGTGTCGTACCCAAGGGCACCGCCGAAGACGGACAAGCTGCGATCACCGCCGCCCGCCACGCCTTCGACAGCGGGCCCTGGCCACAGATGTCGCCGAAGGAACGCGCAAAGATCCTGCACGCGGTCGCCGACAAGGTCGACGAGCACCGCGAAGAACTCGCCCAGCTCGAAACCCGCGACGGCGGTAAGGGCATCAACCAGTCCCTGCACGCCGAAATCCCGCGCGTGGCGCACAACCTGCGGTTCTTCGCCGACTACGCGTCGATGGCCGCCAACGAGGCCTACCCCGACGGGGATCTGCTGTCCTACGTGCTCTACCCGCCTGCCGGCGTGGTCTCGGCGATCAGCCCCTGGAACGCACCCCTGATGCTGGCCACCTGGAAGATCGCGCCCGCCCTGGCGTTCGGTAACACCGCAATCCTCAAACCGGCACCCCAAACCCCACTGACTGCACACCGCTTCGCCGAACTCGCACTCGAAGCCGGACTGCCCGACGGAGTACTCAACGTAGTACACGGTTTCGGTGGCGAAGCCGTCGCCGGCCCGCTGACCTCCGATCCGCGAGTCGACCGGATCACCTTCACCGGGTCGAGTGCCACAGGAGTCAAGATCCTTCAGGCAGCAGCACCCAACCACACGCCGGTCTCGGCCGAGATGGGCGGAAAGTCCGCAAACATCATCTTCGCCGACGCCGACCTCGACGTGGCCGTACCGATGTCGATCCGTGCGATCTTCGGCGGCAACGGACAGGTGTGCCTGGCCGGATCCCGACTGCTCGTGCAGAACAGCATCATGGACGAGTTCCTCGAGCGGTTCGTCGATGAGGCGAACAAGCTCAGCGTCGGCGATCCGAAGGATCCGTCGAACTTCATCGGCCCGCTCATCGAACAACGCCATCTCGACAAAGTCCACGGCTATGTCGAACTCGCGCAGCAGGAAGGCGGGAAAGTCGTCACCGGCGGCGCCCGTCTGACCGGCGACGCCCACGCCAAGGGCTTCTACTATCCCCCCACCGTCATCACTGGGCTGACCAATGACTCCCGGACCGCGCAAGAGGAGATCTTCGGGCCCGTCGAAACCGTCCTGGGTTTCGACACAGAAGACGAGGCACTGCGCATCGCCAACGACTCACGCTATGGCCTGGCCGGGATGCTGTTCACCCAGAACCTCGACCGCGCCCACCGGATGGCCGCGCGCTGGAAGGCCGGCACCGTATGGATCAACTGCTTCTTCGAACGCGACCTGCGTCTCCCCTTCGGAGGCGAAGGCGCCAGCGGCCTGGGACGTGAAGGCGGTCAGTACTCCCGCGACTTCTTCACCGAACCGCGCGCCGTGACCCTTCGGCTGCGCGGCTGATCCGGTCCTTCGACTCATCCACGTGGGCGGCCGGTGCAGTAGGTGCTGCACCGGCCGTCCCCGCTTCTCCCCGAGGAGTAATCACCCGTGACCTGCCCCAAGTTGTGTGTCGTCGTCGGCGCCACCGGTGCGATGGGCACCGAGTTCACCCGACGCCTGGTCCGTCGAGGCCTACGCGTGATCGCGGTCGCGCGCAACGCCGAAGACCTCAAAACCCTTGCAGCCGAAAACAGCCTGATCATCCCCTGTGTCGCCGACATCAGCGACGACAGTGCGATCGAGGCGATCTCCGCCTATGTCGACGCGCCGATCCGGATGGCCGTGTTCGCCGCGGGTCTGCCGGTACGTGGTTCCGCCGACACCATCAGCCCCGGCGAGCTTGCTGTAGGGGCGAACATCAAGGTCGGCGGGCTGGTACGGCTGCTGCACGCAGTCCGCGGCCAGCTGGTCCCCGGATCGCGATTCGTCGCCGTCGCCGGATCGCTCGGTTTCGAACCCGGCCCGCTCGACGCCGCGCCGGGCACCGTCAACGCCGCAGTGTTCAATCTGATGCGCCAGCTCAGCGCCCTGTACGGACCGAAGGGCATCACCACACACACCATCGCGCCCGGCCCGGTCGACACGCCACGGCTCCGCAAATTCGTCGAAACCGAAGCAGCCGAGACCGGCCGCGATCTCGACACCATTTGGGAGCGCTACCGCGCCAAGACCACGCTCGGCCGGTTACCGACGCTGGACGAGCTCGGCTGGATCCTCGAGATGCTGCTCGCCCCCGAGGCGAGCGTGCTGCACGGCAGCGTCCTCAACGTCGACGCCGGCACACGCCACGGCGTCCAGTAGAGCACCACTCCAGAAAGGCCCTCTCATGCCTGTCGCACATTTCCATCTGCTCGACGGACGGTTCAGCGCCGAGCAGCGGCACCGTCTGCTTGTCGAGGCGAGCCACTGCTATTCGGAGGTTCTCGACTCCCCGCTCGAGCGAGTTCGGACCTTCATCGTCCGCTACACCACCGATGATGTCGCGGTCGCCGGCGCGGTTGCCTCCGAGAGCAGCACGGCTGCACCGTACTTTACAGCCATCGTGCTGGCGGGTCGTCCTCGCGCACAGCGCGAGGAGCTCGCGGCCCGGTTCACCGACCTGATCGTCGATGTACTCGGGGTGCCGCGTTCGGCCGTCCGTGGTCGGATCATCGAGGTGGACCCGGCGAACTGGTTCATCGGCGGCCACTCAGCAGCGGGGGTACGCGCCGACGAAATCGCCGCTCGCGCGGACAGCGGATCGTCCATCTGATCTACCCGACACCGCAAGGGGGTGGGATCGACCTTGGGACTGATGTAGGAGCAGGTGACATCTGAACTGTGGTGCCGTCAGGCACTGCTGGAAGGATGGACCCGTGCCCAAGCCCTATCCGAAAGAGTTCCGCGACGACGTCGTCCGGGTGGCCCGAAACCGCGAACCAGGCCAGCACCTGCGGCAGATCGCCGCGGACTTCGGCATCAGCGAATCCTGTCTGACCAACTGGATGCGAAAGGCCGACGTCGAAGCCGGCATCACACCCGGCACCACCGCCAGCGAGAACGCCGAACTGCGCGAAGCGCGCAAACGCATCCGCCTGCTCGAGCAAGAGAACGAAGTGCTGCGCCGGGCTGCCGCGTATCTCTCCCAGGCGAATCTTCCGGGAAAAGGCTCTACCCGCTCGTGAAGCAGCTCGCCGCGGACAGGATTCCCGTCGCGGTGTCGTGCCGGGTCCTCGAGCTTGCCCGTCAGCCCTACTACCGGTGGCTCGAGCGCCCGGTTACCGATGCCGAGCTCGAGGAGGCGTACCGGGCGAACGCACTGTTCGACGCTCACCGCGAAGACCCCGAGTTCGGCTATCGGTTCCTCGCCGACGAAGCCCGCGACGCGGGCGAGTCGATGTCGGACCGCACAGCCTGGCGGATCTGCTCGACCAACAAATGGTGGAGCGTCTTCGGGAAGAAACGCGGCTCGAAGAAAGGCCGTTCCGGGCCACCAGTGCACGACGATCTCGTCGGCCGCATCTTCACCGCGGACGAGCCGAACCGATTGTGGCTCACCGACATCACCGAACACCGCACCGACGAAGGCAAGCTCTATCTGTGTGCGATCAAGGATGTCTACTCGAACCGGATCGTCGGCTACTCCATCAGTGATCGGATGAAGTCCCGCCTCGCCGTGGCCGCTCTCGAATCCGCAGTGGCCCGGCGAGGTTCGGTCGCCGGATGCGTGGTCCACTCCGATCGCGGCTCGCAATTTCGTAGCCGGAAATTCGTCCGCACCCTCGGTCGCCACGACCTGGTCGGGTCGATGGGTCGGGTCGGGGCGGCCGGCGACAACGCCGCGATGGAATCGTTCTTTGCGCTGCTCCAACGCAACGTCCTCGACCGGCAGCATTGGGGCACTCGCGAGCAGTTACGCATCGCGATCGTCACCTGGATCGAGCGGACCTACCATCGCCGGCGACGTCAGCTCAGACTCGGCCGGTTGACGCCGGTTGAGTTCGAGACAATCATGACCACACCAGCCGCACAGGCTGCGTGACCGTATCTGTCACCGGATCGTGCAGCAGTCCCTCTCGTTCTCCGAAGTGAGTGTGCTGATGCGGTTGTGAGCGACGGCAAGGCGTGCTTGAAGTGAGTCGATGCTGGCGCGGTCTCGTGTTCGGTGTGCGGGCCGCTCAGAAGGCGTTGAGCGGTGTTCGGCTCGCAGCTTGATGATCTCGTCCCGTACATCGGGTTGGGTGTACAGCCATGAGCGTGAGATCCGAGCTTCGGCGGCGACGGATTCGAATGTCACCGGCTTTCCCTGGTCGTGGAGTTGGCGTAGTGCGGAGATCGCTTTGGATCGGGTCAGTTCGTGTCGCCGCTGTGCAGCCTGGTGGAGGAAGCGGCTGTTGTCAGCTCGCATGATCGGCGCCTGTCGGTTCGGTGGGTGGATGTGCGTCGCGATCGTCGCCCAGGGCGTCGATGATCCTGTCGAGGTTTCCGAGCACTTGGGTGTTCATCTCGACGATCCGTTGTTGGCCACGAGCTTCAGCGGCAGAGATGATCTGCAGGACTTGGGTGCGGTGCTTGCGGTGCTGGGGCAGGAACTCGGCGGTGGTGAGGAAAGTCGGGCAGGTCAGGCAGGCGTTGGCGTGCGGGCATGTCTGTTGGACCGGCAGGCCGCAATAGCCGTTGGGCAGCGCTTGGGTAGCACGGCCGAGGCGTTGCTTGGACCACGCCGCTTCGGCGAGCGGCCCCTCGGGGTCAAGGGTGACCTCAATGCCAGACGCGTTGACTTTCCGGGCCGCCTCCCAGTGACGGCGAATGGTGGTGTCACTCAATCTGGCGTAGTGGGCGGTCATTTGGTGCGAGTCGTGATCGAGAATCCTCCGGACCACCTCTTGTGGGACGTCGAGGTTGATCAACCTCGTGCCCAGTGTGTGGCGGAATCGGTGGGCGCTGACCACCGCGGGCCGGCCGTGTTCGTCGGTGATGTTGCAGCGGGCCACCCACCGTTGCAGGGACGTCCGGTACGTGTGGGTGCTGACATGTCCGTCGCCGTTGACGCCAGATCGGGTGCACGGGAACAAGACCGGTGAGCCACCGACTGTGGGACCGGTGTAGCCGATTTCGGCGATATGGTCGACGATTGCTTGTTCGAGCTCTTCGTCGATCGGGACCAGCGCCTCCCGTTTCATCTTGTGGTTGAGGTACCGCAGGTAGGGAGCGCCGTCCTTGTCTCGGACGATGCAGTCCTGGGTGAGGGCGACGGCGTCGCTGATCCGCAGGCCGCAACGTATCAAGATCCTCGTGATCAGGCGATGATGAGAATTGGGCCACTTGCACAGATTGTCCGGATCCTCGAGCTGGCTCATGATGTGCTCGCTCAACGCCCGCGGTTGCCGGATGGATTCCTTCGGGTAGTCCTCGGTGTAGATCATGGCGGTGCTGGACAGATCGGTGATCCACCCGTGCCGACGCACGGTGAGCAGGAACAGGTTGAACTGACCCACCGCCAGACGGTGGGATGCCTGACCGGCGCGATGGGAATGCAGGTAGGCGAGGAACCGCTCGATCAGGCCGCGGTCGATGTCAGAGGTTCCGTTCACAGCCGCGCCGCTGGAATCGAGGAAAGCGTCGAAGGCTGCGACGGCCTTCGTGCCCATCACAGCCGATTCGACTGTCAGCCCGGTTGACAGGCGCCACCGCGCCCACTTCTTGGCGGGTTCCCTCAGCCATGGACGGGTGATGGAATCGAAGCGGATCGTGACCGTTCCGCGCGCCGTGATGCCGAGCGTGCGCGCGTTCCACACGTCCTTCGGGTATTCGGTATCCCACGGATCCAGCGTCGTCCGCCGCCGTGAGCGGGATTGGTCGGTCGGCCCGACACCGTCGTGCACGCCGGTGTCGGCGGGTGGGCGCTCCTCGCTCGGCGGCACCGGGCGCAGGCCGCTCACGAGATCACTTCCGTGTCGGTGAACCAGCCGGCATCGATGAGCGCTCGGCGTGCGTCGTCGTTCGACAGATGCCCGTAGGTGCTGACGGTGGTGGTCAACGAGGCATGCCCAAGGAGTTTGGCGACCACTTCGACGGGAACATTGTCGCGAAGCATTCTGGTGGCGTAGGTGTGCCGGTACCAGTGCGGATCGAAGTCGATTTCGGTCCGTCGGCGCAGTCGTCGCACGAGTGCGTGAGCCGCCGAGTAGGTCAGTGCCGCACCATGGGGCCGGCCCCAGAGGTTGACGAACACATAGTCCGAGTCGAGGTCCCCGTACTCGGTGTGGAGGTAATCGGCGTACAGGCGGATCAGCTGCACACTGACGGGGATGGTCCGTGATCGCGGCGATTTCGAGCGGGCGCCGTTGGAGTTGATACGACGGCGGACCGTGACTTCACGTTCGGCGGCGGATATGTCCTCGTGCCGCAGACCCAGAGCCTCACCGATCCGCATCCCCGTGTCGTAGAGCAGTGCGAACAGGAAACGATCCCGCAGGTGGTCGCACGAATCCAGGATGGTTTGTGCCTCGTCAGCTGTGAGGATTCGCGGAATCTTTGCGGTGGTCGGCAGTTTCACGGCCCGCCGTGGCTTCCGTGCGCTCTTGCTGATGTGGTGCAGGAATGGTTTCCACCCGCTGCCGGGACGGGCGCCGGGATCCCAGCACGTGAGCAACTCGCCAAGGTCGAGGCCGTGACGCGCGGCATGCTGGTAGAACACCGAGACCGTCGACAGCTTCCGGTTCACGGTGGCCTCGCTGCAGTGATGCGCGACGGACGGTAGCACCGACACCGACTGGTCACGCATCTCGAGTGGCAGGCGCAGCCACCGGATGAACGCCCCGACATCATCCAAATGCACTGTCGTCCAGTCACAGTCACGATCCATCAGGAACATGAACCAGTCCTTGAGGTCATGGGCGTGCGCCTTGATGGTGTTCGGTGACCGTTCCGTGTCAGCCAGGTACCGCAAATAGCGTTCGACCGGAGCCACGACTCCTTTCTCGTCAAGCAGCGTGAACGACACCGCATCGCTCACCGGATCCAGCACCCGCATCACTCGCACTTGCGCCTCCCGCCACCTACGTCATGGACGGCAGCGACGGTAGCCCGTCCATGACGCGGAGTAGAGCATCAAACACCCCGTGAGCTACGTCGAAGACACATTAGAAGCGACTGAAGATATCGGTCGATTGCCGGACGTGAATCGGGGCATTGAGGCCGGCGCTGGCCGGCGACACCGAACAGGACATCCGAGCCGATGTCGGTGCCGACCGCACGGGAGCGGAGCCGGCGCGGCCGGTGTGGGTGACGCACGATGGCCGAGGCAGATTCTACCGTTGACTGATGACGACCTGCGCATCCAGCTACCTGTACCAGGTGCAAGCGTTCGTGTTCGGTGACGACGCCGCGGCCATCGAGACCGCGTTGGCGGCGGCGAAGGGCTGCGAAGCAGCGGGCGACCCGTACCCGGAGCGGGTGCTCGAGCAGGTGCGTGCCGCCTATGCAGTGCTCGAGGTCGATGCTCCGGAGGTCGCCGCCGACTTCGGCCCTCCGGCATTCGAGGCACCTGGGTCGTGACTCGCGGCGAGGTGGTTCGGATCCCACCGCAGTCGATGCCACCTGGAACGAACTCGACACTGCACGCAGGTTGCTCACCGTCGACCTGATGAGTGAAGCGGCCTACCTGTCCGCGGTGCTGCTCGTCAACAGCGCCTTCGGGTGGTCGTGGGCCGACCCGGTTGTCACCCTCGTCATTGCCGCGATCGCTGTCAAGGAAGGACTCGCCGCGCTGCACGGCGAGACCTGCCGCTCACAACGGCAGTCGTCGATGACGGCCCGTGCTGCCAGTCCGGTCAGACGCGTCAGGGTGCGTGCGGTCCGCATCGGCCCCATCTGTTCGAGCCCCCTCTTGAGGGACACCAGCACGGCGGGGACACCGGCCGCATACGACTTGTGGTCGGTGACCTCGACGTCATTCTCGTCGAAGACTAACCGGTCGGACTGTGCTTTCATAACGCCTTCCTGGGGCCGATCGTGCTGCAACAGCCTCTGCTGTGCACCTGGAGCTGTTCGCTGTGCCGCGCGACACCGGCGCCCGCGGCCCTCCCCGCAGGGTCAGGCCAGCGCGCGGATGAGGTCGGGGAGACGGTCGAGCGAGGTGGGGGTGCGTTCGGCGCCCGCCTTACCCACGTAGAAGGCCGTCATTCCGGCCCGCTGCGGGCCTTCCACATCCGCGGTCCAGTTGTCGCCGACGAACACCACGGCGTCCGCACGGACGCCCCGCCGGTCCATGGCGATGCGGAATATCTCCGGGTGCGGCTTCCGCCACCCGACCTCGATCGAGGTGACGATTTCCGAGATGTGGGTGTCGAGGCCGAACCGGCGCGCCAGCGCCGGAACCAACGCGGCGTCGTGGGTGTTGCTGACGATCGTCAGGCGGTGGTCGGCCGCGAGATCCGCCAGGCAGTCCGCCGCGAACGCGGCGGGCGTGATCTCGGCTGTCCATGCGTCGAGGTAGTCGGCGACGAGGCGGTCGAACTCCCCGTCGCCGACGGTCGGTGAGCCGAGCAGTTCCCAGTAGCGGCCCGCGATGTCGCGCATCGAGTGCTCCACGCCGGTGACGGTGCCGTGCCGGTCGAGTTCGGTCCAGGCTCGGTCCCACAGTGCGTCGGCCTCGTCGCCGGTCAGCCGGACACCGGCCCGAAGACCGAACTCGTGGGGCGCGTTGTGCGACGCCGGATGGATGGACGGGTCGTAGTCGACGAGTGTGCCGAAGAAGTCGAAGAAGACGTCGGTGGCCACATTCATCCTTTCTTCGGGTCGCTCGGGGAGCAGATCAGCACTCCGGCACGCTGACAGCCAGGCCGCCCAGCGAGGTTTCCTTATACTTGTCGTGCATGTCCGCTCCGACGCGCGCCATGGTGCGGATGACCGTGTCGAGCGAGACGTGGTGCTCGCTGATGCCTTCCCGAAGTGTGAGGATGGCGGCCTGAACGGCGGTGACCGCCGCGATGGCGTTACGTTCGATACAGGGTATCTGCACGAGGCCACCGACCGGATCGCAGGTGAGGCCGAGGTGGTGTTCGAGGCCCATTTCCGCGGCCTTGCCGACCTGCTCCGGGGTTCCGCCCAGAACGGCGCACAGGGCACCCGCCGCCATCGCGCACGCGGATCCCACCTCGCCCTGGCAACCGACCTCGGCGCCCGAGATGGAGGCGCCGGACTTGATGATGCCGCCGATCGCGGTGGCGGTGAGGAGCATGTCCACCACCCCGTCCGGGGTCGATCCCGGCAACCGCGTGTAGTGGTCGATGACGGCAGGCATGATTCCCGCCGCGCCGTTCGTCGGCGCCGTGACGACGCGGTGGCCGGATGCGTTCTCCTCGTTGACCGCGAGCGCGGCGAGCTGGATGCGGGAGATCCATTCGCTGAGGCCGTCTTCGGTTCCGGTGTCGACCGTGCGGGCGAGGGTAGGAGCGCGCCGGCGCACGAGGAGCCCACCGGGAAGGGCGTCTTCCGTGCGGGTGCACCCGTTGCGGATGCACGCGGACATCTCGGCCCAGATGGCGAGCGCGTCCTCGCGCGGATCGGCACCGAGTGCAACTTCGTTCCGCGCGACGACCTGTGCCACGGTGAGACCCATCTCGTTGCACGTCGCGACGAGGTCGTCGTAGGAGGTGTAGGGGATCGGGACGGCACTCGTCTCGGCGGCCTGTTGGCCCTGTGTCACCACGAAGCCGCCACCGACGGATAGGTAGCAGCGTTCGGCTATGGTCCGGCCGTCCGCGCCTAGGGCGATGACGTCGAGGGCGTTCGGGTGCTCGGGGTGCGGCAGGGTGGGAGCGAGCTCGACATCGGCGTGCTCCACCCGGATCGAATGGCCCTTGACCTCGATGAACGGGTATTCCTGCAGGGCTGCCCACAGTCCGTGGACCCGGTCGGGGTCACATGTCTCGGGCGCCCATCCGAGCAGTCCGGCCACGACCGCGTCCGGAGTTCCGTGACCGACTCCCGTTGCCCCGAGGGAGCCGCGCAGGACCACACGGATCCTGTTGGCCTCTCCTATCAGTCCTGCGGCGGTGAGGTGGTCGACGAACATTCCGGCGGCCCGCATGGGGCCGACGGTGTGGCTGCTCGACGGTCCGATGCCGACTGTGAACATCTCCCTCATAGGGACGGAGGCTGCTCTAATGCCTACTGCACTAGTTAAAGTTTCTCGCACAGCTCTCCATGGTCCCCCCCTCGCGACTCCGAATCAAGGGCTGTTTCTGACTGTTTCGGGCAAGTTTCCATTGAGAAACCAAACGAAGAAGTGCTAGTAATTTCCTACCGCACAGGTGTAGCTTATCCGTACACCCCGTTCGGGGGACCTTCCCTTTCACGCGGAGACGCCAATGACAGCCAATGAGACGACCTCGCTCATCGAGGATCTGACGATTCAGCCCGTTCCGGAGAGTCGGCGCACGGGTAGTGCGCGGCACCTGTTCTCGGTCTGGTTCGGCGTGCAGATCATGCCCCTCACTCTCGTGATGGGCGTGCTCGCACCCACGGTGTACGGACTCGACGTCGCAACCGGGATCGCGGCGATCATTGTCGGCAACCTCATCGGCGCGGTGTTCATGGCGCTGCACTCGGTGCAAGGAGCGAAACTCGGTGTGCCGCAGATGATTCAGGCACGAGGCCAGTTCGGCATGTATGGTTCGTTGCTGGTGTTGGTCGTGGTGATCATGATGTACCTCGGCTTCCTCGCCTCGATCATCGTGCTCGCACGCGACACGCTGGTCGCACTCGTGCCGGGTCTGAACCCGACGGTAGCGTTGCTCTTGACCACACTGCTCACGCTCGTGGCAGTGATCTTCGGGTACGAGTTCATCCACCGCCTCAACCGCATCCTGCTCGCCCTGTTCGCACTGGCCGTCGTGCTGATCGCCGTCTACACCGCGATCGCCGGCGGATCCGGGTCCGTGGCCTCCATGGACACCGGTTTCAGCCTGATCGGGTTCCTGGGGATGACCTCCATCGCCGCGACCTGGCAGATCGCCTACTCGCCCTACGTGTCCGACTACTCGCGCTACCTGCCCGTGAACACGCCGTCGTCGTCCGCCTTCATGTACACCTACTTCGGGGCGGTTCTCGGAGCGATTCCGGTGATGATCCTCGGGTCGTTGCTGGTCTCGGTCGCCGGTGGTGACGGCACCGTCTCCCAGCTGGTCGACCTCATGCCCGGTCCGGTCGCGGTGTTCGTCCTGGTGATGCTGTTCCTCGGTGCACTGGATGCCGCAGTGATCAACCTGTATGGCCCCTCGCTGTGCACCTTGACCTTCGTGCAGACTTTCCGCCCGACCTGGAGCCCCGGCGCCAGCGCCCGCAACGCCGTTGCCACGGCAACCGCCGCGGTCGCCTTCTTCGTCGCACTGCTGTTCGCCGACAACTTCCTCGTCAACTACTCCAACTTTATTCACTTCCTGATGTGCCTGCTCATCCCGTGGAGCGTGGTCAACCTGGTCGACTACTACGTGATCGCCAAGGGCGAGTACGACGTCGAGTCCTTCAGCGACCCGAAGGCCGGTTACGGCGCATTCAACGTGCCCGCCCTGGTCACCTACGCGGTCGGGTTCATCATCCAGATGCCGTTCATGTCCGGAGCGTTCTTCACCGGCTCGGTGGCCGCAGCGATGAACGGCGTCGACTTGTCCTGGCTCGTCGGATCGATCGCCAGCTTCGTTCTGTATCTCGTCCTGCTCCAACTGAACTCGCGCAACAAGAGCACCTCGGCTCCGACCTACGCGAGCGCATGACCGCCAACCAACCCCAACAAAGAAGGAACGCAATGACGACGACCGACATCGCCGCACTCGTCGGCGACGGAACCGACCGCCAGCGGCTGATGGCCAGCACCTGGACCCACCACATCCCGACCCCGTTCGCTCAGGGCTGGCGCGTCGGCAATCTCGTCTTCACCGGGGGGCAGCTGTCCTCCGACGAGAACGGCAACGTGATCGGCGAGGGCGACATCGAGGTGCAGACCCGTAACGTCTTCAACTCGCTGACCTCCGTTCTCGCCGAGGCGGGGGCCACCTGGGACGACGTGGTCAAGCTCAACACCTACTACTGCTTCGAGGGTTCCGGTGAGGAAGTCCGCGAGAACTGGGAAAAGATGACCAGGGTGCGGATGGAGTTCCTGCCCGAGAACGGTCCGGCCGGCACCGGCGTTCGCGTCGCCGGCCTCATGTACGACGGCTTCCTCATTGAGGTCGAAGCCATCGCCGTCATCCGCAGCTGATTAGGAAGGAACCCCTCAATGACTCTTACCACTCCCCCCGCCACGTCTCCACTGTCCCAGGAGGAGGCCGAGCGCCTGCACATCGGCAAGGTCACCGAGCAACTCGCCGCCAGCGGCGGCGGCCACCTGCTCACCGGCGCCCAGTACAAGGCCTCGCTGCGCGACGGCCGTCGCATCATTACCTCGCAGGGCGAGGAGGTGGCCGACGTCTCCGACCACCCCGACCTTCGCGCTGTCAACACCCTCGCAGGTATCCAGGACGCGCAGTTCGACGCCGAGACCCGCGACGTGCTGACCTACGTCGGCGAGGACGGCGGACGCCGAGCCATCGGCTGGCAGGTGCCGCGCACCCGCGACGACCTACTGGCCAAGCGTGAGGCCACCCGGTTGATCACCCAGCGCACCATGGGCATGTACGGCCGACCGAACGACTACGGCGCCATGATGGCCCTGGGCTTCCTCTCCACCATCGACCGCATCGAGGCGGAGAACCCCGAGTTCGCCGAGAACATCCGGAACTTTGTCACGCTGTCCGGTGACCACAACCTTCTGAGCACCGACCTCATCGCGGACCCACAGTCCGACAAGCGAATCCCACGCAATGACCGACCGTCGCAGCTGCGGATCGTCGAGGACCGCCCGGACGGCATCGTCCTCTCCGGCGCCAAGGTCGCGGGCAGCATTGGCTCGCTCGCCCACTTCTTCACCCTGTCCACCACTCTCGGCGGCGGCGTCGGCCCGGAGGCGGCGATCTGGGCGGCGATTCCGGTCAACTCTCCCGGTCTGTCACTGATCCTGCGCGAGCCGACCGCCAAGATGAACACCCCTCGCAACGATCACCCCCTCGACCACCAGGGCGAGGAACTCGATCAGACGATCATCTTCGACAATGTCTTCATTCCGCACGAGTACGTCTTCAGCAAGTACAACCTCGGCCTGCTCGACCTGTACTACGAGTCCTGCGCCTACTCCCTGTGGTCCGTCATGACCCGCCTCGCCTTCCGTGCCGAGATGTTCACCGGCGTCGCCCAGGTCATCACCGAGATCCTCGGCACCGACAAGATCCCCGGCGTACAGTCGGCCGTTGCCGACATCACCCTCTACGCCCAGACCCTCAAGGCGTACTCGCTGGCCACGATCCACGAATCGGTTGACTGGTGCGGCCTGCAGGTGCCGAACCCGGAACTCACGACCGCGGGTCGCCTGTACTCGATCGAGAACTACCCCCGCATCACCTACCTGCTCCGCGACCTGTGCGGTCAGGCGCTGATTGCCCGCTGGCCCGAGAAAGTCTGGGACCACCCGGAATTCGGCGCACGGATGGAGGAATTCTTCCCCGGAACCGGCGTCTCCGCACGAGACAAGAACACCTTCTTCAACTTCGTGTGGGACCTCGTCGCCGGTGCCCACGCCGGACGGGTCGGCCTGTTCGAAAACGTCAACGCCACCCCGCCGGCCTTCGTGCGGAACCTGGTCTACTCGAAGACCGACCGCACCGCCGCCGCCCGCCGCGTCCGCGACTACGTCGGGATTCCGTGATGACCGCCCCCACCGACGAGCGGCGCGCCGCCGCCCTGCGTGCCGCTACGAAGCCTGCGCCGAAGTGCCTGGCTGCACCCGACTTCGCCGCGTCCATGCGCAAGCTGGCCAGCGGCGTGGTCGTGGTGACCACGGAGGTCGACGGTCAGCCGTGGGGAGTAACACTGAGTTCGGTGTCCTCGTTCTCCGCGGATCCGGCCCGAATCTCTTTGTCCATCAAGAAGACCACGGCCACTGGCGCGTACATCGCCGAGCACGAGCAGTTCGGCGTGGCGATCCTGCCGCATGCGATGGCAGATCTCGCGAATGCACTCGCGGCACCCGGTTCGCCGAAGTTCATTCCCGAGGAGCATCTCGGCGAGCCCAGCCCGACGCTGACGCTTCCTGTGATCGAGGGTGCGATCTACAACCTCGAGTGTACCGTCGCCTACGTCGTCGAGGCGATCGACCACCTGCTGGTGATCGCCGACGTGGTCAGCGCCTGCGCGGGTGAGCACGCCGACACCGTCTCGCCGCTTACCTTCTTCGACAGGACCTTCGGTTCGTTCGCGGCCGGGAATTCAGAAAGATAAGGAAGGGATCATGACTACAATCGAAGCCGGGAAGGGCGTTCAGCAGACACCCACGCTCGGGGCGGAGCTGCTCACCAACCGCAAGCGCATCGTCGACCTCACCCGGCCGGTGTACGAGGGCATGCCCATGTGGTTCGGGCACCAGCGCACCTTCACGCCGGTCAACCAGACACACGAGCAGTTCAAGGAGATGTACGGCACCAAGGACGGGTTCTACGCCCGCAACCTCGTGATCAGCGAGCACGCGGGCACCCACGCCGATGCCACCATCGAGTACGACCCCGAGGGGTCCACCATCGACAACACTCCGCTCGCGTACTACTACGGATCGGCAGTCTGCCTCGACCTGTCACACGTGCAGTTCCAGTCCCCGGACCCGGAGTCTCGTGGATCGGCCGACGAGGACGACGTCAAGCTCGCCGAGGAGAAGCTGGCGCAGGCCGGCGAGGAGATCCGACCGGGCGACATCGTGCTCGCGTGGTTCGATTACGGTGACCGGTGGTTCCCCGAGCGCAAGTACATCGACGAGAACCCCGGCTTCTCCTGGGCCGGTGCCGAGTACCTGGCGCGCAAGGGTGTGGTGAACATCGGGACCGATTGCAATGCGATCGACAACAGTCTCGACACCTCGTTCGCGGGGCACATGGTCTGCAAGAAGTACGGCATCGTGAACACCGAACACCTACAGAACCTGGGCCAGCTGGTGAACACCCGGTTCGACTACTACGGTCTGCCCCTGAATCTCGTGGGTGGTACCGGATCTCCGATCCGCGCCGTCGCGGTTCTGGACTGATGCCCCGTTGTGCGGTGCCCGGCGCAGCTGCGTGGTCGGGCACCGCACGGCGGCGTTCAGAACAACGGCGGCGTCAGAAGGTCGGAGGGGTGTTGACCCACACCACCCTGGCCGTGACCATTCCCCGATTGGCGTAGGTATGTGGACGGGTACTGGCAAAGGTCATCGAGTCGCCGGTGGCGAGGAGGATCGTCTCGATTCCGTCGAGCACGATCTCGACCTCGCCCTCTACGACAGTGAGGAACTCCTCGCCAGCATGGGTCATCGGTTCCCCGCTGCCGTAGCCCGGTTCGATGGTCACCATCTGAGACTGCAGGACGGTCGAGGTCTGGTACAGGTTCTCGATCGTCACGCCCTCGACGGCGAGCGGGAGTTCCTTCCGACTGTCGGCACGCACCACCATGCGGTCCTCGGCGGCCGGTACGCCCAGCAGTTCCGGAGTGGTCGTTCCCAGAGCGTGCGCGATCTGGGTGATCCGGCCGATGGATGGCTTGCTCTGGCCGCGTTCGAATGCACTCAGTGCCGACGGACTGATCGCGATCTCCCGGGAGAGGTCACGCAGGCTCATCCTGTTGCTCAGTCGAAGCGCCTTCACCCTTGCTCCGAGCGCGGTGGATGCGGCATCCGCGTCCGCCGCAGGAGCCTCGTCGTGCTTGTCGTCAAGAGCCTTGCGGACACCCACCATCGTCATCGAACCCGACTCGAGCAGACGCCGGATCTTCTCCAACCGTTTGACGTCACGCATGGTGAACAGCCGCTGACCCGATGGCGTGCGGTGCGGAGTGATCAGTCTTTCGCTCTCCCACAATCGGATACGCGATGTGGAGACGCCCACAATCCGTGCCGCCTGGCCGATCTTCAGCATCACCGCGGGGGAATCCTGGCCGGTGACGAACTCCGCCCCCGGCTGCGATGCGACGGAATCAGGCGCAACAGCATCACCAGCAACTGACACGAAACTCAACCTCACGAAAGGACACCTGGATCGCGGTGCACGTAAGTGTCGATCATATCGTTCTCCCCCACACAGACTTGAACTTTGCCGCACAGCTAGTCGCGAACGTGACAGGAATCGCACCGAGCGGCGGTGGGTCTCACCACACCGCAGGCACCCGGAACATCATCTTCCCGCTGGGGGCGTCGTACCTGGAGCTGGTGACCGTCGACGACCACATCGTGGCGGCCGGTCACCCCTTCGGCCAATTGGTCACGGCCGCCCTCGACAGCTGCCGGTGGGCCGCCGGCTGGGCAGTCGCCGGGCCGACGGACCCCGTCCGTGCCTGCACGCTCGAACGAGCGGGAGTGGCGGTCAGCGTGCAGGGCTGCGACGAGGCCGCGGCGGCACCGGACCGGCCGTTCATCCTGGAGCGCCCCTCGGACCAGCCCTTTCCCGGCGACACCGAGAACCCGACCGAGCTCACCCGGCTCGTGGTGACCGGGCCGGACGTGGCCCCGCTCGCCCTTCCCCCCGGTCCCACCGAGCTCGTCCGGCGGCCCGGGCCCGCAGCCATCGAATCCTTCACGCTGGCCCGGCCGGGCCTGCCCCCGATCACCCTCAACCGCGACCTCTGGAGCACCCGATGAAACCCACCGACATCATCGACTTCCGACACGAACTGCACCAGATCCCGGAGATCGGGCTTCAGCTTCCCCGCACCCAGGCGCTGCTGCTCAAGCGGCTCACGGCAGCGGGCCTCGAGGTCGTGGTCGGTACCGAGATGACCTCGGTGACCGCCATCGTGCGGGGCACGAACGTGGACCGCAGCGATCCCGCCCTCGTCCCGACGGTGCTGGTCCGGTCCGACATGGACGCCCTCCCGGTGCAGGAGGACACCGGGCTGCCGTGGGCGGCGACGAACGGCGCCATGCACGCCTGCGGCCACGACGGCCACATGGCGATCGTCCTCGCCGCCGCGATCGACACCCACAACCGGCGCGACGAACTGCACGGCGATGCCGTCTTCTTCTTCCAGCCGGGCGAAGAAGGGCACGGCGGGGCACAGCTGGCGCTCCGTGAGGGCCTGGTCACCGTGTCCGGCGCCCGCCCGATGGCCACGCTCGGGCTGCACCTGCTGGCGCACCTGCTCGAGCCGGGCGAGTACGCCTCCCGCGCCGGAGCGGTGCTGTCCGGATCCACCCTCGTCGACATCACGGTCAACGGGCGCGGCGGGCACGGCTCCGCACCGCACCTGGCGCGCAACCCGCTCAACGCCGCCGCCGAGATCGTCGGCGCCGTGGGTATCGCCACCGCGCACGGCGTGTCGATGTTCGAGCCGTCCACCGTCACCTTCGGGGCCCTGAACGCGGGTTCGGCCCGCAACGTCATCCCGGATCACGCCGAACTGGCAGGCGTCATCCGGTCGTTCTCCGAGCAGACTGACGGTGACCTGCAGGAGATCGTGCAGCGCACCGTCAACGGTGTCGCGTGCGCGCACGGCGTCACCGCCGACATCGCACTCACTAGGGACACCGTCCCCACGGTAAGCGACGGCGCCGAACTCGACCTGTTCACGAGCATCGCCGCGGACGCGGGCCGGTCGGTGACGCTCCTGGACCAGCCCATCGGGATCTCCGAGGACTTCTCCTGGATCCTCCGCGAGATTCCGGGTGTGTTCCTCCTCGTCGGAGCCCGCACCAGCGACGAACCGAATCCGCCCTCGAACCACTCGGCGCGGGCGACCTTCGCCGACGACGTCCTCACACCCACCGCCGAACTAGTCGGCGCCTGGGTCCGCGGCCGCCTGTCCGCGGCCGCCTAGATGTACCCGGCCATCAGGTTGGTGCCAGTCGGCTGACCGGTGGAAGTCCTCCGAGTGCGCTGTGACGCCGTCGAGTGTTGTAGTACTCCAGCCAGGGTGCAAGGGCATCAGCTCGTTCGGCGTTGCTGGTGAACACCTGCCGGTAGGCCCACTCGGTCTGCACGGTGCGGTTCAGGCGTTCGACCTTGCCGTTCTGCCACGGACAATGCGGTTTGATGAACTTCTGCCGAATCCCGAATTCGGCGCACACGGTGCGCAGCGAGTACCGGTAGGCCCACGCATTGTCGGTCATCAACCGTTCGATCCGGGTGATGCCGTGGCCGGCGAAGTAGTCGATCGCACGGATCAGGAAACCTGCACAGGTGGCACCCTTTTCGTCCGGGAGGATCTCCGAGTACGCGAGCCGGGAATGATCGTCGACGAACGAATGCACATAATCGAAGCCCACCTTCGTCGTGCGGTTGCGGGGCCGGTTCTGTCGACCGAGGGCCCGCCAGCCGCCGCCGTCGGGGATCCGTCCGAGCTTTACGGGCGTCCATGTGCACCAGTTCGCCCGGGCGCCGACGTTCGTAGCGCACCGCGGTCGTCTTCGACGCCCGGATCACTTGCCCGGTCAGCGGGTCGCAGTCGGCCAGGTGGGGCACCTGGTGGCGTCGGAGAACCCGGGAGATGGTGCGGGCCGGAACTCCGAGCTCGGCCGCGAGCCAGTCCGTCCACGCCGTTCACGCGTGCGCAGTGCCACGATCCGTGCCTCGACCTCCGCCGCGGTTCGGGTCGGCATCGTGTGCGGGCGCGAGGACCGGTCGTGCAGTCCTGCCTCGCCCTCGGTCTCGTAGCGGGTCACCCAGGTGGACACACACTTGCGGGAAATCCCCATTGCGCTGGCGATATGCGCTTTGGGCCAGCCGTCTCGGTAGCGCTCGATGATGAGCAATCTTCCGAGATAAGTCGTGCGGGCATTACGGTGGGACACGAGAACCTCCGAGCGGATGTGGGCCTTAGACAAGCCACACCCCACTCGGAGGTTCTCTTCACATCAAGCCGACACGCCTGCTACCAACGTCCCGGCCGAGTACACCTGATATGTAAGAACCTTTGTCAAGAGGGCAAGGTGAGGCGCCGTCGGGGAGCGACCCTGACGGCGCCTCATTGCTTCGCCCTCGAGTCTGCGTGGTGAGCGTGTCGACAATACGACGCGCGGTCAGACTGATATACGCGGGTTGGCTACCGCAGGACGGGATTTCGGCTGGATCGCATCCGCATCTCTAGCATCGAGCGTCGACCCCGGAAGGCCTGCTCATAGGTGTATCGCGGGTCGATCCACGCGCTGCCACCACCGAACCCATGGGACGAAGCAGTCCATCAGGCCGGCTTCAGCAATCCATCACCGCCAGCGACCAGCACCACCCCGCCAACTCCCGGGCGATCGCCGCATTCGCGACGACGGGTCGTTTGCGGCGTTCGAGGAACCCCACCCAGCGCCCGTGCAACCGGCGGTTGCCCTCATCACCACGGGCCCGGGCCGCGGCCGGGGCCAGATCCCATCGCGACCGCATTACCGCTCCGACGTGATAGCGGGCGCGGTGATGCCAGGCCGCTTCCACCAACAGCCGACGCGCATGAGAATTTCCGGTCTTGGTGATCGACCCCTGCGCCCGCGACGATCCCGAGGAATACTCCGAGGGCACCAACCCGACGAACGAGCCGATGGTGTTGCCAGTGAACCGAGTCCAGTCCCCGATCTCCACCGCCAGACCGAACCCGGTCAAGGTGGACACCCCACGCAGGCAGCACATCCGGCGCACCACCGGAGTCAATTCACTGGCCACGGCCATCTCCTCGATCGCCACATCGAGTCGTCGGCGCCGCGCCTGCATGGTGAGCACGTGGTCGTAGTCGGCGTCGAACGCCATCCGTGTCGCCGGCGAGGTCAACTGCGGTGCGGCCTCGGTACGCAACCAGCGGTCGTGCGCCCCGCTCCAGGCCTGTCCGCCGTAGTAGACGATGCCGCGGCGCAGCAGCAGTTTCGACAACCGGTGCCGTGCCCGCATCAGATCTCCGCGGCAGTCCTCCCGGGCCCGGACCAGATCCCGCGCCGCTTCCTGCCCGACGGACGGGATCGACACCGAGGTGACTTCGTCCAGGCGCAGCAACCGGGCCAGATGCAGCGCATCGCGGGCATCGGTCTTGACCCGATCCCCGGCGGGTTTGTGCAGCTTCGACGGAGCGGCGACCACACACCGAATGCTCGCTTCGGTCAGATATCGGTACAAGCCGAAGCCTGTCGGGCCGGCCTCGTAGGTCACTGCTGCCGGGCCTGGTAGCTGCGCAATCCAGGATCGGATGTGGTCATAGGACGGCGTCAGTTTGGTTTGGAGCACTTCGCCGGTGACGCTGTCGATGGCTGCTGCTGCGACCGAACGTGCGTGCACGTCCAGTCCTACGCTCGTACGCTCGGTAAACACCGGGGCCTCCCACCACTGTCGGATAGGCCGGGCAGGGGGATTCCTACTCGGTAACCCACGAACATGGGTGAGAGGGGCCCCGGCCCGCAACCCCTGACTCAACGCCGGGGCTGCCCATACCGTCTAGATCGGTCGTCGAGCGCTTCCTGAGGCCCGCCCGGCACGACCGGGCCGGTCTTCGCTCCCTCTCTGCGGTGCGATGCGGGGCGGTGGGGTGGCGGTGGACCGGGTCCGCCATCACCCCACCGTGTTCGACCGGCCGGGAGCCGCGGGTCAACCCGTCAGGTCGATGCCCGCGCGAAGCTCGAGCGACACCTTCCCGGCGGTCTCAAGCAGCGGTGGCAGGCACCGGGCGACCAGAACACTGGTGGGCTCCGTGGATTCGAGCACGGAGACGGTGAGCGCGCCGACGTCGAGGCCGGACCGGGACCGCAACGGCCCGCACGCCGACTTCGAGACCCTGGTCCGACAGCGCCCCGCGGTGGCGTCCAGTGCGGTAAGGATGACATTGCCCGCTGCGGTGACGTGAGCAGGTAGGCGGCTGCCCGGTCGCAGGGAGACCGACATGCGGGAGGCGAGGTCGGAGCGGCTCACGTAGCGAATGTCCGTACCCTCGAGGACGGCGGCGGCCGACGCCCCGAGGCTGCGCGCCAGCTCGTCCAGGTGCGGCCGCCACACATCGGCGAGCTTGAAGCGGGACAGGTTGGCGTACCCCAGTTCGAGGACCATCGGGGTCAGCTCGAACCGTCGCCCGTGCTGCGCCGCAAAACCCAGTTCGACCGATAGCGCGGACCAGCGCGTCGAGCGCGAGCGTAAGGACCTTGACCCCGGCCCGCGCACAGCGGTCGACCATGTCGAAGGTGTCGCGGTGATCGTCGGCGGGCAGGCCGTACACCTGGAACCACAGTTGGTCCGGACAGATGTCCGCACCCTCCTCGATCGAGGCCGACGCGAGGGTACCGAGCATGTACGGGAGGTTGTGGTCCCTTGCGGTCCGGGCCCACAGGCTGGTGGCCCCTGGCCACACCACGCCGTCGTTTCCGGTCGGAGCGATCCCGAACGGCGCCGTGTAGGTCCCACCGAACAGCGTGGTGGTCGTGTCGACGGCACGGATCCCGCAGTAGCGCGGCATGACCTCGATGCGGTCGAGGGCTCCGCGGTTGCGCGCGGAACCGAGCTCCTCCCCCGTCCCACTCTCGATGAAGCCGTAGGCGAACCGCGGCAGACGCTGTCGTGCACGGCGATGAGGTCACCGAGAATGGGGTTGGCGCGCCGTCGCCGCTGCGCACGAGTACTGCCGCTCCCGGTCCCCAGTACGCCGCTCCTCGCGCCAGTCGCCACGACAGTCCGGGGCGTTACGTCAGGCATGAGCGCCCACCGGGGACCTCGTGGCATTTCGTGTGCTGTACGTGGATCCTCATCTCGCGGTAGCCGGTTGGTGGTGATCACATGGGCAGACGCGAAGATTCTCCAGAGCAGAATTTGGGGCGACGGCGACGGCGACCGCGGGCACACGAGGTCGCCGTCGGGCCCACCCCGATGACGGCGGGGGTGGGTACCTGCGGATTGTGTCCGGAGGCACCCACCGCCATGTCCTCGATACTCGCCGGTCGCGGGACAGTCCGCGCGCAGGACGGCAGGCAGGGGATCACCCTCGAGACCCTGCCGACCTGCGGGCGGAGGTAGTCGTCCGAAGGGCGAGGAGGAGGTGTGTGGGCCACGTGGGGCGCCGGGCGGCCCCGCGAACCAGCTACGCGGGAATCAGCTCTTGCCGAGTCGAGTCGGCGGCCGCGGGGTGGGGATGCGTCGCGACGCTCCCCTGCGCACCGGTGTGCAGCGCACGGACCGGCGTCGCCGCGCTCCCGGCGGCCAGGTCACGACGATCGGTTTCCGACGTCCCGCCCCAGACTCCGTATCGTTCCCCGACCCGCAGTGCGTGGCTCCGGCACTCTCGGACCACCGGACACTGCTGACAGACCCGCTTCGCCTCCTGTTCCCGCCGAAGCCGAGCACCGCGTGTCTCGCGGTCCGGCGGAAAAAAGGCCGCCGTGCTGAAGCCACGGCAGCGGGCCCGCAATTGCCAGTCCCAGGCCTCGAGGCAAGGCTGAAGTCGTGGAGTCGACGAGGTGAGCGATGGCATCGCGGCATTTCCTCCAACGGATTGGGCGGCCGGGCGACCACCGAACGCTGCATCGTGCAGAAATTGGGACATCGTCCCACTAAATTGTGGAGGTCGCATGTCCGCCATGTCAAACCTGAGCTGGCTTTTGCATAAATACAGTGGAAGAGAGGTTGACACGAATACGTGCTCCAGGCCACACTCGTTATAAGTTGGGACAATGTCCCATTATTTAACCACCATGAGGGAGGGCGTCGTGACCTCACCGACAACCGGCACGGTTAGATCAATGACCGTGGATGACCACAGGAAGAAGGCCAAGAAGGCAACCGGCGTTGCGGCGTTCGGCACCTTCATCGAGTACTACGACTTCAGCGTCTACGGTTACGTGGCCGCGACCCTGTCGATCGTGTTTTTCCCCAGCGATGATCCGATGATTGGGTTGCTGAACACACTGCTGGTGTTCGGCTCCGCGTTTGTCGTGCGGCCACTCGGCGCGATCTACTTCGGAAGGCTGGGCGACCGCGTGGGCCGCCGCACCAGCCTGATCGCGAGCATCGGACTGATGAGCGCAGCGGCCGCGCTGACCGGCATGCTGCCGGGATACGCACAGATCGGTGTCGCTGCCCCGATCCTGCTGGTGCTGTTCCGGATGCTGCAGGGCTTTTCGACCGGCGGCGAGATCGGCGGCGCTGCCAGCTACATCCGCGAATGGGCCTCCCCGCAGCGACGGTCGTTCTACGTTTCATTCATCCCCGGCGTCGCTCAGCTCGGCAAGGGCGCCGCGGCCGGTATGGCCGCGCTGGCTGCAACCCTGCTGCCGGCCGAGACCATGGAGTCCTGGGGCTGGCGCATCCCGTTCCTGCTTGCCGTGCCGCTCGGAATCCTTTGTCTCTACCTGCGACTGAGCATCGAGGACAGCCCCGAGTTCGCTGCCTCACGCGCCGAGGAGACCACCACAGACAAGCCGTTCCGGGCATTGATCACCCGGCACCGCGCTCCTTTGGCCAAGGTCGTCGGAATCTCGATCGTCCAGAACACCGGCACCTACCTCGGCACCGTGTTCGTCGCGGTGTACTTCAGCAATGTCCTCGGCTTCAGCAAGGGACAGGCGTCGACGATCGTGCTGCTCGCGGTGCTCGCCGCTGCGGTGTTCATTCCTTTCGCCGGCCTGCTCGGCACCCGTGTCGGGGCGAAGAAGGTCCTGATCTTTTCCTACTCCGCATACGTGCTGGTGACGATTCCCTCATTCCTACTGATGGGCCAGCACTCCGTCGGTCTCGCTATCGCTGGCCTGATGATCGGCATGATCCCGTATGCGCTGTGCCAGGCCGGTACCTACGCCTCGATGACCGAGTTTTTCCCGGTGCAGGTTCGCCACACCGGCGTCGCATTCGGGCACAGCGTCGGCGCTGTCATCGGCGGCGGACTCAGCCCGTTCCTCGCGACCTGGCTCATCGACGTCACCGACAACAACCTGGTCCCGGCCTACATCCTCGTGGCCGTCGGTCTGCTCGGCCTCACCATCGTCCTTGGCCTCGTCCGGCCCAACACCACCGACACCCACCTCTACCGCTGAACGCGCACCCACTCACCGGTGCTCGAAGATTGGACCCGACCGTGTACACGCTCTACGTCACCGAACCGATCCATCCCGACGCAGTCACCGCACTGGCCACGCTCGGCACCGTCCATCTGGGATACGGGGACAACGCCGTGCCCTACAGCGACATCCAGGACCAGGTCGAAGGTGTCGTCCTGCGCGCCGACACCTTTGACGCCGACAAGATCGCGGCCTCACCCAACCTCAAGATCATCGCCCGGCACGGGGTCGGAACCGACAACGTCGACATCCCCGCTGCCACCGCCGCCTCGGTGTGGGTGACCACCACACCAGGAAGCAACAGCCGCGCCGTCGCCGAACACGTCTTCACGCTGCTGCTCGCACTGGCACGCAAGACGCCGACTGCGGCCAACGGGACCACGGCCGGCGGCTGGGGTGACCTCAAGCCGACCCTGACCGGGTTCGAACTCGGCGGCCGAACCCTGGGCATGCTCGGCTTCGGCAACATCGCCACCAACGTCGCGGACATCGCCCGGGGGTTCGGGATGCAGGTGCTCGTCTCCGACCCGTTCGTCGCCGACTCTGACATCGAGCAGCGCGGCTGCGTACCGGTCACCGCCGAGCAACTGATCACAGACGCCGACATCATCAGTCTGCACCTCCCCCTGACCGGCGAGACCCGGCATCTGTTCGACGCCGACACCTTCGCACGGATGCGTCCCGGCGCAGTCCTGATCAACACCGCTCGTGGAGGTCTTATCGACGAGAACGCTCTCCTCGACGCGCTCGCCCAGGGGCACCTCGCCGCCGCAGGCCTCGACGTACTCGAAGGGGAAGCCGCGGACCCGAAGAACCCGTTCGCACACTCCCCTCGACTTGCGAAATACCTTGCCTCCCACGACAACCTGATCGTCACACCCCACATTGCGGGGCAGACCGACGAATCACTGCGCAACGCCGGACTCGCCGTCGCCCGGTCCATCCTCCAAGCATTGACCGGCAGAGTTCCCGACCACGCTGTCAATGCCATCACTGCACCCGACCTGCAGATCCTCCGCTGATCCCGCCCCACCCCGACGGGTCGGCCTGCGACCCCACAGAAAGAGAACACCCATGTTCATCACCGCCAATGCCGACAACATCGTGATCGCCGAGCCTTGGGAACGCGCGCCGCTCGACGAAATCACCGCCCTCGCCGAGTACCCGGTCGCCCTCATCGGTGACGCCCGTAACCGCATGGGTTTGATGGCCGCCGATATCAAACTCGTCACCCCTAGTCTGCGCATGGCCGGCACTGTTCTGCCGATCCAAGCCCGTGAGGGTGACAACCTGGCCATCCATCGCGCTCTCGACGACGCCCGGCCCGGCGACGTGTTGGTCATCAACGGCAACGGTGAGACCAGCCGCGCCGTTTTCGGCGACATCCTTGGCGAGATCTGCGTCGCTAAGGGCATTGCTGGGGTCGTCATCGACGGCGCCACCCGCGACGTCGACGAACTTGCAGCCATGAAACTTCCGGTTTTCGCTCGCGGTACCAGCCCTGCCGGACCGTGGAAGAACGGGCCCGGCGCCGTGGGATTCTCGGTCGCTTGCGGACATGTGGTCTGCAATCCCGGCGACGCCATCCTCGGAGACACCGACGGCGTCGTCATCGTTCCTCGCGCCGAGTTGTCCGACACCCTCGTCCGGACTCGAAACCAGGAATCCACCGAACAGAAAATGCGCGAGGCGATTCGCACCGCCCTTACGTAAATCCGGGATGGAAAGGAAATGTGCCCGCACCGTGCACAGCATGGTGCGGGCACATTGTGTTGAGTTCACTCGGTCGTCGGCTTAGACCGTCAACATCCTGGTGATCTCTCGCGTAGCGCGCAGCACCGCGGCAGCCACGCTGTCGATGTCGAGTTCCGGTATCCGGTAGCGCGGAATCGTGACGGTCACCGATCCTCCAACGACACCGTCAACGAAATACGGTGCAGCAACACCGAAAGCATCCGGAATGCGCTCACCATCACCGGTGGCCCACCCTTTCGCCCGGATTTGCCCCAGCTCCACGCTCAACTCCGCTCGATTGGTTACCGTGCGTTCGGTGTACTTCGTCAGCGCGAGATCGTCGAGCGTGTCGGCCGGCAACTCCGCCAGAATCGCTTTGCCCGCCGCGCCGGCATGCAGTGGAACTTCCACGCCGGTGGCGAGCCCGTAATGCATCGGGCGAGTACCGGGCACCACAATCGTCTGCTCGGCGCACACAGTGGTGTGATCAAATGCGGTCACACCGACTGTCTCCCCGATTTCGGCCGCCAACGCCTGCGCGATACCGCCGATCACCGCTTCCAAGTCGACGGATGACCCAACTGCCGCCGCCCAGTGCAGCAATCGTGGCCCCGCCATCGCCCGATCGTCACGCATGATCGCAATACCGGCTTTGAGCGCCGCTGCGAGCAGCTTGGCTGCAGTCGCGGGGTTCGCCCCGATTCGCTTGCCCAGTGGTCTGCTCATCGACTCGATACCGGCGGGATGAGCGACCAATGCGCTCACCAGTCGCTCGAATCGCACCAATGCCGTACTGCTTTCCGCTTCGCACAGCGACTCGACCGCGGCCACACCATGAGCTCTCGGCACATTCCGAGGCGCCGGATCACTCGCCGTCGGCATCGGGAGTGCCGAGAGCCGGCGTGCCGCGTCCTGCACGAGCGGCGCGAATCGGCGCAGATCCTCGTCGGAGGTGTCGTAACGCGGACGGGTCACCGAGACTGCGCCGAGCAATTCCCCGAACCGGAACGGTGCCGCTACGCCCGCGGCCAACGCGAAGTGCTGGCCGACACTGATCGTGTAGCCGTTGGCACGATCCTGCGCGAGCACCGCCTCAAGCGCTGACCGATCGGTCAAAGTCTCGCTGGTGAAGGACGTCAAGTCCACCTCGCTGAGCGACTCCGCTCCGAGCTGAGCCAGGATCGCCCGACCGGCGGCGCCCGCGTGCACCGGAAGAACCGTCCCAGGGCTGAGATCGTAACGAATAGGCCCCGGCGCAACGGCGGCTACCGCGACGAAGGCGCGCATGCTCGACGGTTCGTACAACGCCAGTATGGTTGTCGCATCGCACGACTGCGCTAGTGTGTCGATGGTCGGCCGGGCACTGCCGAGCAGCGGGTGACGCTCGAGGAGCCTCGAGGCGAGTACTCGGAATCGCGGCCCAACGGCATAGTTACCGTTCGAATCCCTGGTCGCCAGACCGATATCGGACAAGCCCTGCAAAGTCCGGTTCACCGTGCTCCGACTCGCACCCAACTCCTCTGCAAGTTCACGCACCCCCCAAGAAGCGCCATCTCGGCGGCCGGCCAACTCGTTCAAGGTGGTGACGATCCTGTCGGTGCCAGTAGCTACCGGCAACCGATTACGATCCCACTCGTTAGTGGGCGCAGGAGCCGCGCTTCCTGCAGCGCTCATATGTTGCCCTCTCACCCATAGCCGGTTCCCGCCCATGTTACTGACTTACCAGCACTATATTAGGACGTCGTCCCAAAAAATGAGCATCTTGGCCAAGTTGGCCCCACCACCACGATGAAGCAGGAAATGCTGCCCGGCAAGAAGACGGCGAGCCAAATCTCTTGAAGTGATACTCTACTGCGCGTTTCAGAATGTTCGGCGCGCAGTGCGGCCAAGTGACTGAACGGCACAGACGTGAATTCCCTCGTTGAACCTGTGTTCCGCGGGTGGCGATGGCGCGGTTGTCAGATCACAGACGGCACGCCGGACTGCTGTCGCAGTGCGGTGTTGAGGTCGAGATAGCCGCCCGTCCCGAAGGCGATCAGCGCGTGCCGCCAGGATTCGAGGGCGCAGTAGCGGTGCTATCCAATCTCGTCGTGGGTGCGCGGCTCAGCCACAGTCGCGCCGACCTCTGCCACTATTTTCGAGTCACCGGTGGGCGGACGAGCCAGGTATTCAAGGTCAAAAGTGGATCCATCAGCGGTAACCAGTGCCACCGCGGCAACAGGCGGCGCGCATTAGGTCCGAGAAGAACAGCGGTACGCGACCCTGTGGCACGGAGACAGGCGAGGGGTTCTCGGTGTAGCTCGCAAAGCGCCAGCGAGGCTGGGATCGACCTCTTGGGCGGCGGCAACGAGTTGGTCATGACTGATGTGGACCTGATCACATGCGTGCACCAGCGCGTCTTGTTCGTCGAGGTCCTGTAGGAGTACGTCTGGCCGATTACGATGTCGTCCGGTCGGATCGAGTGCGACCCCGACTCCATCCTGACGTGACTTCCTTCCTAAACCTGATTCCACCGAAGGATCGGCTGCGTGGCAACGTGTCGAACTGAAGAAAGCGCCCCCTGAACCGCCCTGGATCCGGTAGAGACTTCGTTCAGGCCACCTCGAGGACCGAGGCGACGGTAGGGCGCTGTTCACGGTAACGCGTCTCGTACTCGATCGGCGACAGATAGTCGATCGACGAATGCAACCGGTCCGCATTGAACCGGCGGACCCACTCGGCGGTTTCCCGCTCGACCTCGGCTCGGCCGGACCAGGACTGTGCCCGGTCGATCAGCTCGGTCTTGTAGAGACCGATCGTTGATTCCATCAGGGCATTGTCGAGGGCGTCGCCGACGCTGCCGATGGAACCAGCGATCCCCGACTCGATCAGAGCTTCGGTGAAGGCGAGAGAGGCGTATTGACTTCCGGCATCGGAGTGGTAAACCAAACCTGTTGACGTGAAATGGAAGTCGGTTCTTCTTCTCGTGAACAGAGCTTGTTCGAGAACACCGTGGACCAGTGGGGTGGCCTTCGTTGTCATCACCCGCCATCCCAGAATCCGGCGGGAGTAGACGTCGACGCAGAACGCAGTATAGACGAACCCGGCCAACGTCCAACAGTAGGTGAAATCGGCGACCCACCATTGGTCCGGGCACTGCGGCGCGTCCCAGTTCCGCTCGATCAGATCGGGGTGCCGAGGCGCTCGATCATCGCGCTCGGTGGTGACCGTGCGGCGTCTGCCGCGCACGACTCCGGTGATGCCGGTGATCGTCATCAGGCGGGCTACCTGATCGCGGCCGATGTCGTGACCAGCGCGTTTCATCGCGTGCCAGAGTTTGCGGACACCGTAGACCTGCCGATTGGCCACGTACACCGCGTGCACGGTGTTCGCGGCGTAGGCGTCGGCCAGTTGCGCTTCGGAGATACGTCCGCGGGCCTTGGCCTTGTAGTAGGTGGACGGGGCGATGCTGATGTCGTGCTCGGTGAGCACGGCACAGATCGGGTCGACCCCGAAGCGGGAGCGGTGGGCGTCGATGTAGTCGACGATCACCGCAGGCGGCGGTCGACCTCCGCCGCTGCGAAAAACGCACTCGTGGTCTTCAAAATCTCTTTGGCCCTGCGTAATTCGGCGTTCTCTTTACGCAGTCGACGCACCTCGTCGAGGTCGGCATCGTTGTCCGACGTCGAGACGGTCGGGGAATCCTTTCGTTCTGCGGTTTCGATCCAATTCCGCAGTGTTGCCGGCGCGATGCCGAGCAACTCGCCGACATGGCGCCGGGCGGCAATCTTCGAGCCTCCGCGTTCGGCGATCCGGTCCCGATACATCCGGACCGCACGCACTTGGGTCTCGGCGTCGTACTTCCTCGGTGCAGGCATACCAGCATTCTCCTTGTTGGATCAGGAGCCTCCACCTCGGCCAGGACGGTTCACCCTGAACTGGGACGATTGGAGTTCTCACACAACAAATCCACCAGTTCAGGAAAGGCACTTCCGGTAAAAGTGTCCCACAAGTTCGTCGACGGCTCCGCGATGTTCGACGAGGACAACCTCGTCTCGTGCGCCGGCCTGGTCCCGGTCATGACCCTGGCCGAGCACACCCGCCTGCCGGACCTGCCCTCGGAGAAGATCTCGATCACCACCACCAAGGTCGCCTCCGGAGCGGCGAACCCGGCACCGAAACTGCTCACCCTGATCGCCGGGATGTGCACAGGCGCCGACAGCATCGACGATATCGACCTGCTGCGCTCGGGCGGCATGACACACCTGTTCGCAGGTGTCTATGCACCCTCGACTGTGGGAACACTGCTGCGCGAGTTCAGCTTCGGTCATGCCCGTCAGCTCGAATCCGTGCTCCGCGAACACCTGATCGCACTCACCGCCCGAGTCGAGATCCTGCCCGGTTTGGCCAAGCAGGCGTTCCTCGACATCGACTCGCTGCTGCGCCCGGTCCACGGCCACGCCAAGCAAGGCGCCTCCTACGGACACACGAAGATCGCCGGCAAACAGATCCTGCGCAAAGGCCTGTCCCCGCTGGCGACGACGCTCAGCACGGCCGACTCCGCACCGATCATCACCGGCATGCGACTGCGCGCCGGGAAAGCCGGATCCGGTAAAGATGCAGGTCGGATGGTTACTCAGGCCATCGTCACCGCCCGGGCAGCGGGCGCAACCGGTGCCCTCGTGGTCCGCGGTGATTCCGCCTACGGCACCCGCGCGCGGTCATCTCGGCGTGCCTGCGCGCGAACGTGTGCTTCTCGCTCGTCCTGGCCAAGAACACCGCCGTCCAACGCGCGATCGACGCCATCGCCGACGAGGCGTGGACCCCGGTGAAGTATCCCGGAGCGGTCCGCGACCCGGACACCGGAGCGTGGATCTCTGATGCCGAGGTCGCCGAAACCACCTACACCGCTTTCGCTTCCACCAAGACTCCGGTCACCGCACGGTTGATCGTGCGCCGCGCCAAAGACGCCCGCTACCCCGACGCGTTGTTCCCGGTCTGGCGATACCACCCGTTCTTCACCAACACCACCGCCCCGGCCGCCGACGCCGATGTCACCCATCGCCGGCACGCGATCATCGAAACCGTCTTCGCCGACCTCATCGACGGACCCCTGGCGCACATGCCGTCGGGGTGCTTCGGGGCGAACTCCGCGTGGGTGCTCTGCGCGGCGATCGCCCACAATCTCCTGCGCGCGACCGGCGTTCTTGCAGGTGGTGCGCTTGTTCGCGCCCGTGGGGCGACGCTACGACGCAAGGTCGTCAATATCCCGGCCCGATTGTGTCGACCGCAGCGAAAACCGATCTTGCGACTACCCACGCACTGGCCCTGGTCGGCTGCATGGCTTCGATTGTGGGCCAACACCATCGGCCACAGCCCGCCAGCTATCGCCTGAACACAGACCGACCCGCCGAGACGGCACGACCGGGACCGCATCGTGGAAAAGCTGGGCAGACCAGCGGTCACCGCATGCCCGCAACTGCCCATACATCCACTCACCCGGCCGGAACGGGCTTCGGCATCCCGTCGGTGGATTCAGGCTAAAGCCAATACCGTTCAGTTAGTGAACAAAATGGTGCATATCGGTGACTGGGTAGGTTGCGGATGGTGTTGGTGGTGGCCCGTTTGGCTTGCCCATTTGAGAACTTTGCGTTTGACGACGCGGGGGTTGGCGCGGAGTCGGCGTACCGGGTTGACGCGGCGCAGTAGTTTGGCGATGCCCTGATCCCACAGTCGGAGGACTGCAGTGTGGTCATGAGGGGGAAAAAGAACTGTGGGACAGCGATCGTCGGGTGATTCGCAAGGCGGTGACGAAGGACATCCGGTCAGGGTCGTGACGGCCGGCGGTCGCGGCGTCGCGCATCAGGGTGCGGATGGCGTAGTGGCAGCACAAGTGCCCCCAGATTTCCTGCCGAACCAACGGTGGGGATTTCGACCGCAGGACGGCGCGGGGGCCGCGTTGGTGGGTCTTGAGTTCGTCGAAGATGTTCTCGATTTCCCAACGCTGGGCGTAGGCGAGGGCCAACTCTTCTGCAGGTGCATCGGAGGGGTCGAGGATCGTGGTCAGCAGCCGGTACTGCTCGGGGTTCTCCCGCCCGTCGTCGAGGGTGTAGTCGATTACGCGCACCGTGAGCGGTGTTCGCTGCTGCCGATCCTTTCCGGAGGTGGGGATGATCTGTGCCAGCCAGGATCCGTCGTCGAGGGGCTCGAGGTATCGAGGTGAGAGCGTCGACTTGACCCTCCACAGCAGGTCGGCGCCGGTGGTGGCGGCTTGGGTCCACATGTCGAATCCGTAGAGGCCGCGGTCGGCGAGCAGCAGCATCCCGGGTTCGAGGGTGTCCATCAGATCGTGCGCCAGCTCCCGCTCGGAGTCGAGCCGGTCTTCGAGGCGGATTTCAAGCCGTGTTCCTACGGCTTCCGTCCTCGTCGCCGTGCCCAGGACGCGATCGCCGAGATTCACTACCTTGCATCACCTACCCGGAACTACGAGTGGGTGTTCGAGGCGGACATCAAGGCATGCTTCGACGAGATCGACCACACCGCCCTCATGGGGCGGGTGCGCAGGCGCGTCGGGGACAAGCGGGTCCTGGGCTGGGTCAAGGCGTTCTTGCGGGCCGGGGTCCTCACCGAGGACGGCCTGAACCGCGAGACGATCACCGGCACACCTCAAGGTGGGATTCTCTCGCCGCTGCTGGCCAACATCGCCCTGTCCGTGCTGGACGAGCACTTCGCCGCCAAGTGGGAAGCACTCGGCCCAGAGTGGACACGTGCCAAGCATCGGCGCGCCGGGGGTGCGGTCATGAAGCTCGTCCGCTACGCCGACGACTTCGTAGTCCTCATCCACGGCCAACGCGCCGACGCAGAAGCGCTGTGGGACGAGGCCGGCGCGGTGCTCGCACCGATGGGCCTACGCCTGTCGACCGAGAAGACGAGGATCTGTCACATCGATGAGGGGTTCGACTTCCTCGGCTGGCGCATCCAGCGCCGTGCTTGGCGGAGCCGGACCGGCAAGAAGGCGATCTACACCTACCCGTCGAAGAAGTCGTTGGCTTCGATCATCGGCAAGGTGAGAATGCTGACGCGCCGTGCAACACATCGAACGCTCGCAGACCTGCTGCGCCGGTTGAATCCGACGCTGCGGGGCTGGTGCACTTACTTCCGCCATGGAGTGTCCTCGCGGACCTTCGGCTACCTCGACCATTTCGCCTTCTGGCGGGTCGTGGGCTGGCTCCGCAAACGACACCTCGGGCTGAACATGCACACCCTGGTCCGGCGCTATCTGCCCGGATGGCACATCCGTGCCGGCGGAATCGACATGTTCCGAGCAAACGCGGTCGCCATCGAGCGCTATCGCTATCGGGGCACCAAGATCCCGACCCCGTGGTCGAGTGCAACAAAGCCTGAACCTGTCCCAGCGGCATGAATACGTGGAGAGCCGGATGCGGTGAAAGTCGCACGTCCGGTTCGGAGGGCGGGCCGGGGAAACCCACTAGCCGAGAGGCTGGCAGGGCGCCCCGGTCCGACCCCTACACCGAACACCGCACCGACGAAGGCAAGCTCTATCTGTGGGCGGTCAAGGACATCTACTCGAACCGGATCGTCGGCTACTCCATCAGCGATCGGATGAAGTCTCGCCTCGCCGTGGCCGCCCTCGAATCCGCGGTGGCACGGCGGGACTCGGTCGCCGGGTGCGTGGTTCATTCCGATCGCGGATCACAATTCCGAAGCCAGAAATTCGTTCGCGCCCTCGGTCGTCACGACCTGGTCGGATCGATGGGCCGGGTCGGGGCGGCCGGCGACAATGCCGCGCAGCATGCTGAAAGTGTCACAATCGTTCTTTGCGCTGCTCCAGCGCAACGTCCTCTACCGGCAGCGTTGGGCCACACGCGAGCAGTTGCGCATCGCGATCGTCACCTGGATCGAGCGGACCTACCACCGTCGGCGACGTCAGCTCAGACTCGGCAGATTGACGCCCGTCGAGTTCGAGACGATCATGACCACACCAGCCGCACAGGCTGCGTGACCGAAACTGTCACCCGATCGTGCAGCAGTCCCCTTCGGCAATCCCACCCCCTGTCCGAGGGGTTTACTCAGAACCCCCACGGGTCGTCGCGGAGCAACTCGAGCGACCGGAAGCTACCGGTGTAGAAGACGAGCGGATGTCCGTCGTCATACCACAGTTGCTCCACTCGGCCCACGTGCAACGTGTGGTCACCGGCGGGATACGAGGCGTCCACCGAACAGGCCAGGTGCACCAGCGCGCCTTCGAGGAGAGGAACCTCCCGGCGCCAGACGAATCGCACCAGATCGGGTTGATGGGCAGCTCCTGCGAAGTGCAGTGACAACGGCTCCTGATCTGTCGCCAGGATCGAAACACCGTACTTGCCGGTCTTGTTGATCCGCTCGTTCGTCTTGGCTCGGTTCGCGATGGATATCAGAACAAGCGGGGGGTCGAGCGAAACGGAGGTGAATGCGTTGGCCGTCATACCGTGCACCGACGCGTCGTCCTCGCTTTCGGCGGTGGTGACGATGGTGACGCCGCTGGCGAACCGGCCGAGGGCCTTCCGCATCTGTAGGGGGGTGACCTCGATCCCGCCGTTCGGGGTGTTGTCGGTCATGGTCGTGCTCGTCATCGTCGCGTCCCGTTCAACCACGCACGATCTTCAGATCATCATTGTTGATCAAGTCCGGACGTGTCCACCCGTCGACGTTGTACTCGGACATGCACTTCTCGGCGAAGCCCTTGAGCTCGGTATCCAGTCCCTGGGCCTGGTAGGCGAACAATGTCTGGAAGCGGACGGCCTCGTGGTCGCCACCGTAGTTGCGCTCGTACAGCTCGTGCCGACCTCCGAACTCGGTGCCCACGGCATCCCACAGCAGCTTGAGCAGCTGCACACGATCGATCGCGGTGATGCCGTTGGACCCGCGCACGTACTGGTCGAGGTAGGGCCGGATGTCGGGGTTACCCCAGTCGCTCGAATGCGAATTCAGGTAGATCAAGCTGCTACCGAGCGTCTGCTGGATGATCTCCTTGATCCGCGGATAGCCCACCCCCATGAACGTGCGATAGGCCAGACCGTAGTTCAGGTTCGGCTGCACAGCCCCGTTCACCCACTCATCGGGAGACTTGGCCATCGCATCCGACAAGCCCCAGAACATATCGCGCCAGTTGAGGATCTCGCCGATCTGCATCTGGACACCACGAAAATTGTTGGTACCTGTCGTCTCCACCGCCTTCAGAACACAGCCGGCGATGAAGTCGAGCTTGACCGCCAAGCGTGCACAACCATGGAACATGAACCGAGCCATGAACCCGGACTTCGTCACAAATCCGTTCGTGGTGTCCGCGTCATAGGCAAACACGTTCTCCCATGGAACCAGCACACGATCGAACACCATGATCGCGTCGTTCTCGTCGAAGCGGCTCGACAAGGGATTATCGAACGGGCTGCCCATCACTGCAGCGTTCATCTCGTAGGACGTCCGACAGAACAGCTTCAAGCCCGGCGAGTCCATCGGAACAGTGAAGATCAACCCGAACTTCTTGTTGCGCAGCGGAAGTCCATAATGGGCGATGAAATTGGCATTGGTGATCGCAGACCCGGTCGCCACCACTTTGGCGCCGGAAACGATCACGCCGGCGTCGGTTTCCTCCACCACATGTACGCAGATGTCCGCGGTCTCGTCGGCAGGCTTATCACGGTCGATGGGCGGATTGACGATCGCGTGATTGAGATAGAGCACCCGCTCCTGCGCCTTCTTGTACCAGTCGAGTGCGTTCTGCCTGTACTCACCGTAGAAGTCCGCGTTGGCACCGAGGGTCCCGAGGAAAGAGGCCTTGTAGTCGGGCGACCGGCCCATCCACCCGTACACCTCACGTTGCCACGCGACGATCGCGTCGCGGGACAGAAGAAGATCGTCGGAACTGTGGGCGGTCTTGAAGAACGGGTGCGTGAATCCACCGTTACCCGTATCGGTCGGCACCGCCAGCACCCCCTGGGCTTCGGGGGTATGAAGCGCGTCGTACATCCGAGCGATCGAGCGAACCGAATTCCGGAAAGCCGGATGAGTCGTGACATCCGGGACACGTTCTCCGCGGAAATACACTTCGCGTCCATCCTTCAAGGACTCGATGTACTCCGCGCCGGTCATCGGCCGGACATCGTTGGGGGTTCCGGTGGAGGTCTCGAGAATAGTTGGCGTCGTCACGTGCTCACTCCTGTTGTCGAGCTCAGACCGAGACGGTGTTCTCGGCCGATGCGAATCCAGGCGCCGCTCCGAGGCAATTCCGCACTCGACGGTCCGTACAGAGCCAGCTCCCTGTGACACGGAACACTAGATTCCGGAGGTACCGATAAACATGACTGAGCGCGAACGATGGAGTGACTCCACGCGTAAATCCACCAAACCCACTGTGGTATCTCTCGATACGCGGGTCAAGCCCCGATAGGTGGTGTAGGACGGTGATCCTTTTTCCTGTCCTGACTATGCAGCAGGAATCGCGGCGGCAGGCTCTGTAACCACCTCCCCGCAGGACTCCGGCTCCGCACCAACAGCACGACAACGAGCCAGCACCTCGAGCCCGAGATACCGCCGGCCCTCCGCCCATTCATCGGTCTGCTCAGCCAGAACAGCACCGACCAGCCTGACGACGGCGTCACGGTTGGGGAAGATCCCCACCGCATCGGTCCGACGCCGGATTTCTCGATTGAGACGCTCGGCCGGATTGTTCGACCACACCTGAGTCCACACATCCTTGGGAAACGCACTGAACGACAACAGATCCGGTCGAGCATTACCCAGATGCTCCGCCACCGCCGGGAGCCGGTCCTCGGTGTACTCGACGAGACGATCGAACTGAGCATCGACCGCATCGGCGGTCGGCTGGTCGTAGACCGAATGCAACATCGCCTTGACCGCCGGCCACATGCTCTTCGGACACACACTCATCAGGTTCGCCGCGTAATGGGTCCGGCACCGCTGCCACGCCGCACCGGGCAGGTTCGCCGCGATCGCATCGACCAGACCACGGTGCGCATCGGAGGTGACCAACCGGACCCCGCTCAGACCTCGAGCGACCAGGTCGGCGAAGAAGGTGTTCCATGCAGGCCCGGTCTCGCTGGTGGCCACATGCAAGCCCAGCACTTCGCGGTGCCCGTCGGCGTTGACTCCGGTGGCGACCATCGCGACTGCGTTCACGACCTGCTTGTTCTCGCGGACTTTCATCGTCAATGCGTCGGCGGCGACGAACGTGAACGGGCCCGCGTGATCGAGGCGGCGTTGCCGGAAGGCGGCGACCTGCTCGTCGAGGTCCTCGGCCATGCGTGAGACCTGGGATTTCGACAGTGCGTTGATGCCGAGGGTTTTGACCAGCTTGTCCATCCGGCGGGTGGAGACCCCGGCCAGGTAGCAGTCGGCGACCACGGTGATCAATGCCGCTTCGGCGCGTTTACGGCGTTCGAGGAGCCATTCGGGAAAATACGTTCCGGATCGGAGTTTGGGGACCGCGACGTCGATGGTGCCGACGCGGGTGTCGAGCGGGCGGTGCCGGTAGCCGTTGCGCTGGTTGACTCGTTCGGTGGACTGTTGGCCCCATTCGGCGCCGCAGACCGCGTCGGCTTCGGCGGAGAGCAGGGCGTTGATGATGGTTTGCAGCAGTTCGCGCATCAGATCGGGCGACGCGTCGGTCAGGGCTTGGTGCAATACGCCTGCAGGGTCGACAATGTGGGGTGCGGTCATCGTGATGACTCCGTTCGAGGATTCTGTGGAAGGTTGACTCGAAGGATCACGCGGTGACCGTTTCACGTCCAGCAGCAACACACTGCCGGTTGTGGTCCCGGTCATCGGGTTACACCACTCTATGGGGCACTACTGATACGGCGAGGACTCGACTCCACGGAAGGCCGTAATCTGTGGGCGAACACAGTCGGCACCCTCTATTGCGAGTCGGACGTGGCATGGCCCAATCCACGCAACCGTTCATCGCAGAATGGGGCGGTCATCCCATCGGAGAACTGCATGTCAGCACGATGCGCGCGGACGTCCACTCGGTCATCCGTTCGCCGGCGATGGTGCGTTCGGACGACGCGGGAGACTTCCTCGTGTTGGTGGTGACCGACGGTAACGTCCGCGTCACCCAAAACGGACGCAGCGGAGTTCTCGAGCAGGGATCGTTCGCGTTACTGGACTGCGCCGCCCCGTTCGAATTCGAAGCCGAGTCGAATTTTCGTCAGGTCGTCATCGACACTCCCCGACCCCTGCTCGAAGCGCGGTTACCCCAGCGAGTACTCGAGCAGGGAACCGGGCTGCCCATCAGTGGGATCTCGGGAACGGGCCGACTCGTGAGCAGGTTCCTCCTCGACGTCGCCGAACAGGACCGGACACTGCCGACGAGGTCAGCGGTCTCGATATCATCCGTCGCTCTCGACCTGCTGGTCACCGCCCTCACCGACAGCGCCACCGAGACCGACCCGACGAAGATCAGTCACGCGCGTGATCTGGCCGAAGTGCAGCGGATCGTCGAGCGACAGCTACACGATCCCGCTTTATCACTTTCCAGGGTCGCTGCAGAAGCGGGGATGTCTGTGCGACACATTCAAAACCTCTTCCGTGAGCAAGGCACGACCCCCCGCGCCTGGCTGTACCGCACACGGGTGGAGCGAGCACGTAAGTACCTCCTGAGCACCGATCTGACAGTCGCCGAAGTGAGTGAGCAATCAGGCTTTCGCGATGTGTCCCATTTCAGCCGCACATTCCGCGCCGCATACGGTTCCAGCCCTGGCCGTTATCGAACCGAACACCGCTGACCTACACAGGTGGCCCGATTCGCTCCGGGTCACCTCCGCGGCTCATACCGACAGTCGAGCCGGTCCTGCGCCCTCTACCGCGAACTCTTCCGTCGAGACAGTTCGCGAGATCGACACCAGATGCATGCCGACTACGCGGACGTAGGACACGGGTGCTTCGCGGCGAAGTCGAGCGTCATGGGGTTCCGGTCGGTGTCATTCCTTCAGGTGATCCAATCGCCCCAGGCGGAGCAGCGCGGGTCACGATCTACTCCGTTCGGGACGAGTGCGGGACGTGGAAGCTGTGGGCGTGACTCCGGGGAGCGAATACCTCCTACATTCGAAGCCGGTGTGATCTGCAACACTAGAATATGGAGGTGAGCAGCGACATGACCGACAGTGCACAGAACAATGACTCCGATTGCACCGACAAGGCCAGCGCCAAGGTCGTAATCAGCACACGCGAGCTCGAATCGAGCGAGGTACGTTCGCGGTGGATAGACACACTCGACTCGACATACTGCGAACTCGACGTCGACTGGCCTGACATATCGGACTCGTTCGGGGCGGAACTGTCGGTGCGTCCCTTCGTCGACGTCACAGTCAGTGTCGTACGCGCAGACCCACACACAGTAATCCGCACCCCGAACATGATCTCGTCCGATCCCAACGACGACTACCTACTGTGCTTGATCACGAGCGGTACAGCGGTCATCGGTCAACACTCTCGGTCCGCAAAGCTCGAAAGCGGGGCGTTCGGAATCCTCGACTCATCGGCGCCGTTCATCGTCGACGCCCAGACCGAGTTCGAGCAGATTGTCGTCCGCGCGCCGCGCGCGGTGTTTGCGCCACATCTTCCCCTGGAAGCCGTAGCGGAGATTACCGGTGAAGGTTTTTCCGGCCGCAGCGGCATCAGCCGATACGTCTCTCGCCTATTCGTCGACATGGCCACTGACGACTCCCTTCTTTCGCCCAACTCCTCAGCCTCCGTTGCCGCGTGCGCGATGGACCTACTCGTATCCGCCATCAGTGAACGCACAACTCCGTTCAACACCACCAAACGAGTTCACAACAAGGACTTTCGAGTCATACAGCAGGCAATGCAACGACACATGACAGACCCCGATTACTCGATCAGCGACCTTGCAGCCGAACTGGGAATGTCCGTGCGGTACATCCACAAACTATTCAGCGCAGCAGGCACGACACCACGCACATGGCTGAATCAACAGCGGCTCGAGCGAGCTCGCAAACTCTTGCTGAGCACCGACGCCACGATCTCTACCATCAGCGTCCGCGTAGGTTTCCGCGATGTCTCGCATTTCAGTCGAGCGTTCCGACGTCGCTTCGGGACCAGCCCACTGCATTTCCGCATGCAGCAACTCGGCACCAGCACCAGCAGCGACAACGGGTGACCAGACCGCCACGTTCTGACCTGTAGCCGTCATCGTGTATCCAATAGCAGTTTCCGAACTCCCGCGAAGGTTTTCAGCAACCGCTGGCAAGCTGTTGCGCAATCTCGTCTACCCGGCGTGCTGGCGCGTCCGCAAATCGAACGCGCCAGCACCAGCGTTGAATCTCGTCGACTCCCTCGTAGATTTCCGACGATCTCGCCTGCGACGTCCAACCGCAGCCATCTGCGACGTTGCTCGTCTGTCCCCGGTCAAGGCATTGCCGGCGACGACGTGCCGTCGTCATAGCGACTCCCCGAACGAGAGAAGGAACAGGGCAGTCCGTCCCAAGCCCGGTCTACGTGTCCCTTGCACTCATCGTCTTGTCCCGACTCGCTTGCATTGACACGAAGATCGTTCGGGAGAATCAAACGAAAGTCATTGAGCAGGAGATCGTTCTGCAATCGTCACATCACCGGCGGCAAAGTGAGTAGCCGGAACTTCACGCAGCACCACCCGAATGTTGCTCAACGGCGCGTCCACGGCCCGCTGGGCGGCAAAGGTGAGTTCATGTATCAGTGCGCGGAGCTGTTCGGGCGAACGCCCTGCGGAAATAGTCACCTCGATGAACGGCATCATCAGCCTCCTGACACATTGACGGTACCGAGATGAGTGAAGTGAGCAGCGATCCGCGCCCCCGGCCGGACCGGAACCGCATCCGTCATCCCCCCGGTGAGGATCACCCAGCCCGGCTCGATTGCCAGGCCACGCTCGGCGAGGGTGTTCGCCGCGAAAGCCAGCGCCTCCGCCGGATGGCCGTGCACAGCAGCTCCTGTCGCCGAATCGACGATCTCACCGTCCACTTCGAGCAAGCAGGCTTCGAGACCGAGGTCCAGCGAGTCCGGCCGCACACTGATGGGACCGGTGACGTACCGGCCGGACGAATTGTTGTCCGCGACAGCATCCATCATGGAGAACTTGTAACCCGAGAACCGGCTGTCGATGATTTCGATCGCACCGACCACATGGTCGACCGCCGCGAGCGCAGTCGCCGCCGAGACCCCGGGCCCTTCGAGTCGACGTCCCATGACGAACGCAATCTCCGGTTCGGCACGCGCGTGGATCATCTTCTCCCGGGGCACCGGCTCACCGATCGGAAGGATCATCGCGTCCGTCAACCACGCCGTCGACGGCGAGTCGACTCCCACCTGACGCTGCTTCGCCTTGGAGGTCACACCCAGTTTGACACCGGTGACCCTCTCCCCTCGCGAGATCCGCATTCGCAGCGCAATATCTTGAGCCTCATATGCCGCGGCCAGATCGAGACCGTCCCATTCTGCGAGAATCGACGTCTGCGCGACGCCGCTATCCTCCGCTCGTATAAGAACATCGGCCACTTTGGCCGGGCTCCATAGTTGCTCGGTCACTGTTCGTCCTTTCCGCCGAGCACGGCGGTGACGGTGCCGAGCCCACTGATAGTCGCGACGATGGAATCGCCGGGTGCGACAGGATACGCACCGGTCATCGAGCCGGGCAGCACCACGTGCCCCGGCTCGAGGGTCACGCCGAGCGGACCCACCGTGTTGGCCAGCCACACCAGCGCATTGAGCGGTGACCCGAGAACTGCGCCACCGGCACCGGTTGCGACGAGCTGGCCGTTGATGTGCAGGTTACAGCCAGCCAGACGCAGATCCAGCTGGTCCAACGAGACCGGGCAACTGCCGAGTATGACCCCGCCGGACGAAGCGTTGTCGGCGATGGTGTCGAAAATTCCGATCTTCCAATCCTTGATCCGCGAATCCACAATCTCCAGCGCAGGCAGGACGAAATCCACTGCCCGCGCTGCCTCTGCGGCAGTCACGCCTGGGCCGGCCAGTGGACGACCAAGGACGAATGCAATCTCCGGTTCGATACGCGGTTGCAGAAATGTGCCGCTGGCGATGGGATGGTGCTCCAGATGAAACATGCTCTGGGTGAGATGCCCGAAGTCGGGCTGGTCGACCCCCATCTGTCGCTGAATTGCTCGCGACGCGAGGCCTACCTTGTGTCCCTTGACGACATCGCCGGCCGATGTCCACTGCTCTACTTGCGCCTGCTGGATGCGGTATGCCACTTCTAGGGATGCGTCGGGATACTCGGGCGTCAGCGGGTCGATCGGCTCGGCGGTGCGATACGCGTCGAGCAGACGATCCGCTGCCTTCTGAACAGCAATATCCATAGTTCCTCGGTTGTGTCGTGCGGTTGATACAGATGTCAGGACGCTCGGGGACAGCTACCGACCGGCTCCAGCGACGGGTGGTTCCGGGATTCGAGTGGAACGATGTCCGCCGCTTCGGCAATAGAGCGAGTGATCTTGTTGGCGGCAGCGATCACAGCACGCTCGAGTTGAGCTCGCCGCGAAGCGAATCGGGTGGCCGGAACACTTATGCTCACTGCAGCAACCACCGAACCCATGTCGTCTCGTACCGGTGCGGCGACACAGTGCACCTCCGACACCGTCTCGCCCATGTCCACCGCGACACCAGCCATGCGAGTCATTTCGAGAGCATCGGCGAGCGCATGCGGACTCGTAGTCGTCGACTGTGTCAATCGACGTAACGGACGCGCTGTCAAGTACCGCTGTAATTCAGTCTTGTCGAGTTGCGCGAGCAGGACCTTGCCCACAGCTGTGGAGTGGGCATCGAGCCGGGTGCCCACTCGAGCCCCCTGCACGGTGATGTTGTGCGTACCGATCACCTTGTCGACGTAGAGGACACTCCAGCGTTCCATGATGGCCAGGTGTGTCGTTTCTCCATAGTTTTCGACCAGCTCTTCCAACACAGGAGCGGAACAGGACCGTACGTCCACAGTGCTGCGGAGTGTTTCCCCCAATTCGACGATGCGCCAGCCGAGCCGGTATCGGCCGCGATTCCGGCACTGCAACAACCCGGTGTCGACGAGACTGGCCAGCAATGCATGAGCACTCGACCGGGGCACGTCGATGGCCGCTGCAACTTCGGAAACACCCCATTCCGGACGCTGAACTGTGAACAGATCGAGCACCGGACCAATCTTTTGCACTGTTTGCAGACCAGCCACGCCGACAGCCACCTTTCAAAGTTCAATCTGGATGACGGTTGAGCAACCCCGTCGCATCGCTGTGAGGTGGAACACTAGGTGGCCGAGCAGAGAACGAACATGTCCTGAAGCGCACGAATGAATGACCTCGAGCGCACGAGTTCACGACCGACAGCCCACCAACCGCGACCTTCGATCCCCCGAGTGGCACACAGATATCTCGGCCCGCGTGTCGCTTCCCTCGTCTCCGCTGACCGGATCGAACCATGTGGTTCCTGCGGTTGTCAGCGGTCATGCAATTCCCCATCCGCAAGTACCTGGCCCCTGCGCTGGAGGCGGGGCTGCCCCCGGCGACGGCCACAAATTCGACGAGAACCTGTGGTGCGAGTTGATCGGGGCCTGGTTCCCCTAAGTGGTGGACCCGACGGCGCGGGCGGTGACCTGGCCGGCGATCGCCGCCCACCACACCTGGATCGAAGGCCAGCTCGACGAGTCGGTGACCGTAGCAACGATCGCCCAACGACTGCGCGACGACCACGGTGTCCCGGTATCGGAATCAACTGTGCGTCGCTATATTTCGGCGCGATTCGCCGATCGGGTCGCGGCGTCGAAAGCCACGATGCCCCGCGGAGCGGTCCCGCCGGACGACGAAGGTCAGGTCGGGTCTTCGGTGATCAGGCCGTCGCCGCCGCGATGATCGACCGGATCGTCCATCACGCCGACGTGTTGACGCTCGAAGGTGCCAGCTACCGCGTTTGAGGACGCGGAATCGACAGTCTTCCCAGGATCAGAATGGAGAATTAGGCAGACTAGCCACACACCGACACGGTGCTCTCGTTCTCCACCGTCGCATCGGCCTCGAATTCAAGCGTTGCCGACACTCGACTCCCGTTTTGCTCTCTTCGTCCCATCCGCACACTTCTCTCCAATCAGCAGGGTTACGACCAATACTTGAACCCGCCGCGTCGATTCCCCCATTCCATGACGGTAGGCACCGTTCTGGGCGATACTGAGAAGTGCCCCGGACCGAGGCAGAGGCCAGGTACATGCAGGACTCACGCGATCTTGACGCGACAATTCTCACTGCGGCCGAACCGCATCGGATGACACTGGGACTGCCCCTACGCAAAACCCCAGGCATCCACGGCAGCGGCACCACACGGAGATATTCTGGCCGGCCAACCCATCAGGCAGGGAGGTGATGTCAGAGTCCAGTGGCGGGACTACCACGGTACGTCCGCACCGATCTGCCCTTCAAATATAGTAACGTTCGCCAACTTCGCCGAAACTGAAAACGCCGTCGACGACCTCTCCGGCCAGCATTTCGCAGTAGGCAAACTAGCCATCGTGCGCCAGGACATCGAGCCGGTCGAATAGGTCATCGGCACACTGAACTACCGCTGGGCCGCGCCCGCGCCGCCGCGGGCGCGTGGACAGCTACACCATCAGGCTGGATCTTTGGATTACTCCACCGAGGCCGGCCGCCGTGTACACGCCTCGATCTCAGCTTCTACGCGCCGATCTTCGGTGCCGTTGTCGGCGCTCCGTTCGGCCTGCTCATGCACGCATCACCGGACAGGGCAGCCAGCGCGACTTCACCTCGTTCCCAGTCCTTACGACCATGTCCCTACACAACCACGGCACTCCGAAGTCCTCGCCGACGTCGAAGTCGCGGACCAAGCCGTCCGCCGACTCACCGGCCGGACCAATCGAAAGGAATGAATCATGGCAACTGCGGTAGGCATCGACTTGGGCACCACCAACTCGGTCATCGCAAGCTGGCAAGGCGGCGAACCGGTGGTGATCTCCAATGTCGAGGGTGCGCGGACGACGCCGTCGGTGGTGGCATTCACCGATAGCGGCGAGCGCCTGGTGGGTCAGCTGGCCCGACGACAGGCGATCCTGAACCCGAAGGGCACGATCTACTCGGCGAAACGCTTCATCGGACGTCATTTCGACGAGATCTCCGAGGAGGCCAAAGCGGTCAGCTTCGACGTCGTACCGGGCGACAACGGTGAGGCACGATTCGACGTGCGAGGTAAGAAGTACGCACCAGAGGAGATCAGTGCCCTGGTGCTGCGCAAACTCGTCGACGACGCCAGCAAGTTCCTCGGCGAGAAGGTCAAGGAAGCGGTCATCACCGTTCCGGCCTACTTCAACGACGCGCAGCGCAACGCCACCAAGGACGCCGGCCGGATCGCGGGCCTCGAGGTCCTGCGGATCATCAACGAGCCGACCGCGGCGGCATTGGCGTACGGCATGGACAAACAGACCCACGAGACCGTACTGGTCTTCGACCTCGGCGGCGGCACGTTCGATGTGAGCCTGCTCGATGTCGGCGAGGGAGTAGTCGAGGTTCGCTCGACGGCCGGCGACTCCCACCTCGGCGGAGACGATTTCGACCGGCGCCTGGTGGACTACCTCGCCGACGAGTTCCAGAGCGCGGAGAACATCGATCTGCGCAAGGATCCACAAGCGCTGCAACGACTCTTCGAGGCGGCAGAGAAGGCCAAGGTCGAGTTGTCCTCGGTAACTCAAGCCCAGGTCAACCTGCCCTTCGTCACCGCAGACGCGAACGGCCCCAAACACCTCACCACCACGATCATGCGATCGAAGTTCGAGGATCTGACGGCAGATCTGGTGGAACGCTGCCTCGGTCCGGTAAAGCAGGCAATGAGTGACGCCAAGATCACCGCCAACGACATCCACGAGGTGATCCTGGTCGGTGGTTCGACACGCATTCCGGCGGTACAGGCACTCGTTCGCCGGCTCACCGGCGGTAAGGATCCCCACATGGGCGTCAACCCGGACGAGGTCGTGGCGCTCGGTGCCGCGGTCCAGGCAGGCGTGCTCAAAGGCGAGGTCTCCGACGTACTGTTGCTCGACGTCACCCCACTGTCCCTCGGCGTCGAGACGCAGGGCGGGGTAATGACCAAGATCATCGAGCGCAACACGACGATCCCCGCCCGACGCAGCGAAGTGTTCTCCACAGCGGAAGACAATCAGTCCGCCGTGGACGTCGTAGTCCTGCAGGGCGAACGCGAACGCGCCGCCGACAACCGGGTGCTGGGCCGGTTCCGGCTGGAAGACATCCGACCTGCGCCACGCGGCGAGGCGCAGGTCGAAGTCACATTCGATATCGATGCCAACGGCATTCTCAACGTCACCGCCCGTGACAAAGACACCGGCAAGGAGCAGAGCATCACGATCAGCGAACAGGGCAACCTCGACCAGAGCGAGGTCGAGCGCATGCTCGCCGAGGCCGAACGGAACCGGCGTGAGGACGAGGAGCTGCGCAAGGCGGTCGACGCACGTAACGCCCTCGATTCGGTTGCCTACCAGGTGGAACGGCGACTTTCCGAACTGGGTGACAGTGCGCCACCGCACGAGAAAGCGCGTGCCGAGATGTTGATCGCCGACGCGAGGAAGGCTGTAGAAGACGGTGCTCCACCCTCGGAGGTAGAGCCACTGACCTCGGAGCTGCAGCAGTTGCTCTACGGGCTTGCAGCGGTTCAAAACGGCGGCGAGGGATACCAGACCGGCGGAAGAGACGCTGCGTCGTCGGATGACGACGACGTGATCGACGCCGAGTTCGATCGGAGCTGAGGCACCTGATGGACAGATCTGCTGATCATTCGACGACCGAGCAGGCTACCGACCGTACTGACACGGACCAGACCGAGACGAGGCCTGATCACACCGATACCGAAGCCAAGCTGGCTCAACTCGAGGACCGCTGGCGCAGAGCACTCGCAGATCTGGACAACCTGCGCAAGCGGTATGCCAAAGATCTCGACCGTGAACGCGCCGCGGAGACAGCGAGGGTATCGGCGGCGTGGCTGCCTGTCCTGGACAACTTGGAGCTCGCGCTGGCCCATGCGGATAGCGATCCTCAGGCCGTCGTCGAGGGTGTGAAGGCAATCCGGGACCAAGCGGTGCAGATACTGTCACGGCTCGGCTTCGAGCGCCACGACGAGGTCGGTGTGCCGTTCACCCCGGAACTCCACGAAGTAGTCAGTGTGGTGACCCAACCCGACCTTCCCTCCGGAACCGTGATCGAGGTCTTGCGGCCAGGTTACGGAGAAAACGGACAGCAGTTGCGTCCCGCCACCGTGGTCGTCAGCCGACCTGAGGAGTGAGCGCCATGGCGCGTGACTACTACGAAGCGCTCGGGGTCCCGCGCAGCGCCGACACCGACGAAATCCAGCAGGCCTACCGCCGACTTGCCCGCAAATATCACCCCGACATCAACAAAGACCCCACTGCGGAAGACAAGTTCAAAGAGATCAATGAGGCCTACCAAGTGTTATCCGACCCAGACACCCGGAAACGCTACGACCGATTCGGGGACGACTTCCGTCGGGTACCCGAGGACTACGACGAACGGGTCCGGGCAAGCGCCGGCGGGTACGGCGGCGGAAGGTACAGCGGTGGGGGCCGGAGGGTGCACTTCGGACACGGCACAGACGGCGAGGGGGGCGTCGACTTCGAGGACCTCTTCGGACAGATGTTCGGCGGCGGTGGCGCGTACGGCCCGATTCCCGGCGCCGATCAGGAAGCGGAACTGGAACTGACCCTGGAAGAGGCGTACCGGGGCGGCAAACGCACTCTCCGTCTGGACGGACGGCGATACGACGTCAACATTCCGGTCGGTGTCCTCGACGGCCAAAGAATCCGGCTGGCCGGGCAAGGGGGCCGAGGCAACGGCGGCGCACCGCCCGGGGATCTGTACCTCGTGGTCCGGATCAAACCGCATTCCCGGTTCCGCGTACAGGGCCGGGACATCTACGTCGACCTTCCCGTCTCCCCCTGGGAAGCAGCCCTCGGCGCGACGGTCGCCGTTCCCACTCCCGGCGGTGAGGCGAAAGTCAAAGTCGTACCGGGCTCGTCGACAGGTAGGAAGCTGCGCCTGCGCGGAGAAGGCATGCCCAACCCGCGAGGCTCCAACGGCAACCTCTACGCCGAAATCAAGGTGATGGTGCCATCGAAACCGACAGCACGTGAACGCGAGCTGTTCGAACAGTTGGCCGCCGAATCGAACTTCGACCCGAGGAAACAGCCATGAGCACCCCGACCCCGGGCACCCAGTACATATTGGTTCGCCGTACCGGAATGTCGCTGGATGTCTTCGCCGAACGTACCGGGCTGCACCCCGACCTGGCAAGAAAACTCGTGGCTCTCGGCCTGATCGACGCCCACCGCGACGCCGGCGGCGAGATGTCGTTCGAACCATCCGAAGTGGTCCACGCCGCCCGCATCCAACGGCTGCGGACCGGCCTGGGCCTGAACTACTCGGCAATCGGGCTCGTGCTCGATCTGCTGGATCGAATCGAGAAACTCGAAGCAGCTTCCCGCAGAAGGAGGACACCCCCATGGACACCGGCAGCCTGACTGAAAAGTCACGAGAAGCCCTGCAGGAAGCCCAGAACGTCGCGACCAGAATGGGTCACACCGAGGTCGACGGAGAGCACCTGCTGCTCGCGTTGGTCGATCAGCAGGAAGGGTTGGTACCCCGACTGCTCGAGCAGGCCGGCGCGAACGTCGATGCCCTACGCTCCGATCTGGAACGTGAACTGTCGCGTAGGCCGAAGGTCAGCGGCCCCGGCGCGACACCCGGTCAGGTGACGATCACCCAGCGCCTGGCCAAACTGCTCGACGCCGCCGAACGAGAGGCAAAGCGACTCAAGGATTCCTACGTGTCGGTGGAGCATCTCGTGATGGCCCTCTCCGAGGAGGGGTCGACCAGTGCGGCCGGACGGGTTCTCACCAGTCATGGGGTCACACGAGACGCCTTCCTCACGGCGCTGACGAAAGTGCGCGGCAATCAGCGCGTCACCTCGGCCACCCCGGAAGGGGCGTACGAGGCGCTGGAGAAGTACGGACGCGACCTCGTCTCCGAGGGGCGGGCAGGCAAACTCGATCCGGTCATCGGCCGAGATGCCGAGATCCGCAGGGTAACGCAGATCCTGAGCCGGAAGACGAAGAACAATCCGGTGCTGATCGGCGACCCCGGCGTCGGTAAGACCGCGATCGTCGAGGGCCTCGCCCAGCGGATCGTCCGCGGCGACGTGCCCGAGGGCCTACGCGACAAAACGATCTTCTCGCTCGACATGGGTTCCCTGGTGGCCGGCGCGAAGTACCGCGGCGAGTTCGAGGAACGGCTGCAGGCGGTGCTGTCCGAGGTGAAAGCGGCCGAGGGGCGCATCCTGTTGTTCGTCGACGAGTTACACACCGTCGTCGGCGCAGGATCGGTCGGCGGCGAGGGATCTCTCGACGCCGGCAACATGCTCAAACCGATGCTCGCCCGCGGCGAACTGCACATGATCGGTGCCACCACTCTCGACGAGTATCGCAAGCACATCGAATCCGATGCAGCATTGGAGCGTCGATTCCAGACCGTGCTCGTCGACGAGCCCAGTGCCGAGGATGCAATCTCGATTCTGCGCGGACTTCGAGAACGCCTCGAGGTGTTTCACGGCGTGAAGATCCAGGACGGCGCACTGGTGGCCGCCGTGACCCTCTCGCACCGGTACATCACCGACCGTTTCCTTCCGGACAAGGCGATCGACCTGGTAGATGAAGCGTGCGCCCGGCTACGAACCGAAATCGACTCGATGCCCGCCGAACTCGACGAACTCACCCGGAAAGTGACCCGGCTGGAGATCGAAGAGGCCGCCCTGTCCAAGGAAACGGACGCCGCCAGCAAGACACGCCTCGAGGAGTTGCGTAAGGAACTGGCCGATCTGCGGGCCGAGACCGACGCCCGGCACGCTCAGTGGGAGGCAGAGCGCCAAGCGATCCGTCGGGTGCAGGAGCTACGGGGAGAGCTGGAACGATTGCGACACGAAGCCGAGGAGGCCGAACGCAATTACGACCTCAATCGGGCCGCCGAGCTGCGATACGGCGAGATCACCGAACTCGAACGCAAACTCAAGGCGGCGGAGGAGCAATTGGCCACCAGGCAAGGCCGCAATCCGTTGCTGCGCGAGGTGGTCACCGAAGACGAGATCGCAGAAATCGTGGCCGCATGGACGGGTATCCCGGTCGCTCGACTGCAGGAAGGCGAGCGGGAGAAACTGTTGAAGCTCGACGAGATCCTGCACGAGAGAGTCATCGGTCAGGACGAGGCGGTACAACTAGTCGCAGACGCGGTAATCAGAGCAAGGTCGGGTATCCGCGATCCGCGCCGGCCGATCGGTTCGTTCATCTTCCTGGGCCCGACAGGTGTGGGGAAGACCGAACTCGCAAAGACGCTGGCCAGTGCCCTCTTCGACAGCGAAGACAACATGGTGCGCCTGGATATGAGCGAGTACCAGGAACGGCACACGGTGAGCAGACTCATCGGTGCACCCCCCGGGTACGTCGGGTATGACGAGGGGGGTCAGCTCACCGAGGCGGTGCGTCGCAAGCCGTACTCCGTGGTGCTCTTCGACGAGATCGAGAAGGCCCATGCCGACGTCTTCAATACCCTTCTACAGGTGCTCGACGACGGCCGGATCACCGATTCTCAAGGCAGGCAGGTCGATTTCCGGAACACGGTGATCATCATGACCTCGAACATCGGATCCCAGCATCTCCTCGACGGAGTCACAGCGGACGGCGAGATCAAGCCGGACGCCCGGGCGCGGGTGCTGGCGGAACTGCGCGGGCACTTCCGTCCCGAGTTCCTCAACCGGATCGACGACATCGTGTTGTTCACCCCGCTCACGCTGCCCCAGATCGAACATATCGTCGAGCTACAACTCACCGATCTTCGGAACAGATTGTCAGAGAGACAGATACACTTGAATATCACACCGGAAGCACGCCGGCTCATCGCCGAACACGGTTTCGACCCGGTCTACGGTGCACGACCCCTGCGCAGGTATATCGCCCATGAGGTCGAAACCAGGATAGGTCGTGCGCTGTTGCGCGGCGAAATCGAACCGGGCGGCACCATCGATGTCACGGTCGATGACGGCGAACTGTCCGTCGCATATACGGAACCCGCCATCGCGGCCTGAGAAGGGGTGTCGTCATGGGATCCGACAAGGTGAAGTGCCCACACTGCGGCAAGGTCAACAGGGTACCGGCGGCCGGGAACGGGAGACCCCGCTGCGGAAATTGCCACGAGCCGCTGCCCTGGATCGCCTCGGCAGGGGACGGCGACTTCGCGGAGGTCGCCGAGAAATCCTCGGTGCCTGTACTCGTTGACCTCTGGGCGACGTGGTGCGCTCCGTGCCGAATGGTCAGCCCCGCGCTCGAGCAGCTCGCCACAGAACGCGCGGGTCAGATCAAGCTCGTCAAGGTCGACGTGGATGCTGCACCCCAGACGGCCGAACGTTTCACCGTCAGTGCCGTTCCGACGCTGCTGGTGATGGACCGAGGTGAGGTACTCGCTCGTCAGGCGGGCGCCGCTCCGGTACCGGTGTTGCGCACATGGCTCGATCAGGCGCTCTCGGAAAAAGCAGGCAAGGAGGCGAACTCATGACTTTTGCCCACGCGGACCCACATGTGATCGCGATCCGGGCCGTGGCGCCCCGCACTCCACAAGGTTGCGAGGAATGTCTTCGCCTCGGCACCCCGTGGGTACATCTGAGGCTGTGTCTGTCGTGCGGACACGTCGGTTGCTGCGACTCCTCGCCGGGCAAGCACGCGAGCGCACACGCTCACGCCCTTGGCCATCCGATCGTCCAGTCGATGGAACCCGGTGAAGATTGGCGTTGGTGTTATGTCGACCAGAATTTCGTCTGAGGACGCCCCACGCCTCGGCGACGGTCAGCTCGTCGACGACGAGACTCCGGATACAGTCGGGGCATTCCCGCGGTTGACGGACGCCCAGGTAGCGACGCTCGAGACCGGAGGCACACGTCGATCGGTTCACGCCGGCGAGGTGCTGATTCGAGCGGGCACCCGCAGCAGCGACTTCTTCGTCGTCCTTTCCGGCAAGGTCGCGATCATCGACGAGGGCGCCGAGGACGGTGAGCGTCGGATATTGCGCCTGCACGGTCCGGGCCGATTCCTGGGCGAGCTCGGACTGCTGGATAGCCAGGTGGCGTTCTTCACCGCCGAGGCGATCGAGGACGGCGAGGTGCTCGTCGTCCCAGCCGAGCGGGTGCGCGAGCTCGTCGCCCACGACCTCGTGCTCAGCGATCTGATCCTGCGGGCCTACCTGGTGCGCCGGCACCTACTGATCGGGCTCGGTTCGGGGTTCCGAATCATCGGCTCCTGCTATTCCCCGGACACGTTGCGGCTTCGCGAGTTCGCGATGCGCAACCGGCTGCCCCACAAATGGATCGATCTGGAGCAAGACGAACGGGCGGAGCAACTGCTGCAAAGCCTGGGTGTCGCCCCAGAGGACACTCCCGTCGTGATCTGGCACGGCGAGAAGGTGCTGCGCAATCCGACGAACGCCGAACTCGCCCGCATCATCGGGCTTCCGGTCCCGGACGCAGCGCATGACGTATGCGACCTCGTCGTCGTAGGTGCCGGACCGGCGGGTCTGGCCGCGTCCGTGTACGGCTCATCCGACGGGTTGAACACGGTGACACTGGAGTCGATCGCTGCAGGTGGGCAGGCTAGCACCTCCTCCCGGATCGAGAACTACCTGGGCTTTCCGGCAGGGATCTCCGGTGCCGAATTGGCGGAGCGGGCCGTGATTCAGGCCGGGAAGTTCGGTACCCGCCTTCTCGTGTCGGCGGAGGTGACCGGTTTGGGATCCGAGGGCGGGCACCATGTGCTCCAACTGGCGGACGGCGGCGAGATCCGCGCCCGGGCGGTCGTGCTCGCCACCGGGGCGCGATATCGCAAGTTGGAGGTTCCGGGAATCGAGGCACTGGAGGGGAGAAGCGTGTATTACGCCGCAACCAATCAGGAAGCGCGGCTGTGCGGCACCGACCCTGTAGCCATCGTCGGCGGCGGAAACTCCGCCGGCCAGGCCACCGTCTTCCTCGCAGACCAAGTTTCCCACGTTCACCTCCTCATCCGCGGCCACGACCTCGGAAAAAGTATGTCCCGGTATCTCGTCGACCAGATCGAACGCCATCCGCGCGTGACCGTGCACCGAAACGCCGAGATTCGTGAGGTCCACGGCGACAAGCACCTCGAAGAGATTGCAATCGAGGACAATCGCACGGGCGACAAGGCCAAGATCCGGGTGCACGCTCTGTTCGTCTTCATCGGGGCGATGCCGCATACCGGGTGGCTGACCGACGCGATCGCACTCGACGATCACGGCTTCGTCCTCACGGGCGTGGACGCCGTCCCCGCCCGTGAGGACAGCAACCAGAGAATCGACGCCCCGCCGTCGAGAACACTCGAAACGAGCCGGGCCGGTCTGTTCGCAGCGGGTGACGTCCGCAGCGGCTCGGTAAAACGGGTCGCATCCGCTGTCGGTGAAGGAGCGATGGCGGTACGACAAATCCATGAATACTTCGAGAGGAGCTGACGACATGCCAGTGATGGGCACTGCAAAATTCCAGCGGTTCTTCCGGGTAGCGGCTGGACTGCACGTCGACCGGAACGATCTCAAACGCTATACAGATTTCATCGACGACAAGATCTACGACGTGATCCTCATCGGCAAGGCCTCGGCAAAGGCAAACCTGCGGGACGTGATCGAACCGTGGGACCTGCCGATCACCAAGGGGCTGCAGGAGAGCATCGACCGATTCGAGAAGCTGGACGAGGAGATCGAACTACAACCTCTGCTCGACCAACTGGCGGCCCAACCGCCCTTGGACGTAGCCCTCTCCGAGAGAACCGAGCAGAGATTGCCGCTGATTGCCGGCGGCTTGAGCGTGGCGCTGGCGCGCACTTTCGTCACTGTCCAGCCGGACCGCAAAAACCCCGGGACCGCCGAGTGGAACGTCACCCTCGACATCTTCCATCAACTCCTCTGAACCCAGCCAGCGACCGGGCACTGATGGCGGACAAACGTGCCAGACACATCGAGGACGATGTGATCTGGCCGAGATACAAAGGCGGAATGGACCGCTACTCACAAACAACATCTCGTAGATGAAGACGATCAACATCCACGTATCGGTCTTCCCCCCTGTGGTCGTTGTCGTCGAAGCATGCTGATACATCACCACGTTCATCCGGGCGGAACACCTCTCGTTGCCGCTTCGTCGTCGACCTACATTGCGCCGCTCCGTCAACTCGATCTGTAGCGACATACAGAAGGAGGGGTCACCCCGGGGCGTGCCGCAACTTCACCACCCCGCATAGACACGCTCGATACCCGCTTCCAACATGCACGGGATGCGCGGGCCGGGGACGGACCTACTCGGTCCATGTAGTCGCGTTCACGCACACTTTCTCTCATGAACCGTTGCACCCGCTTCACCGCGACGGGCACCGCATACACCAACCCGACCGAGCACGTCGACGGCTGGTACCGACAAGAGGGATTCCGGGTTCCGTACGCTGTGACCCCGCAACCGCGCCACCATCCCGCGGAGCACCACCGGGCGCCGTACCGCACATCCGCACCTCCCGCGCCCCAGACACCGGTCTTGACCTCGACGAACCTGTCGATCTCCGGATCAACCGGCGAACACTGGACAGACTCCGCTTCCACCACGAGAAAGAACAACGCAGCGGCTGCGCAACATGCTCGAAGACTCTCTGCTCGAGGCCTCGAGCACAGTCACCGCAAGCCGCTACGTGTGCGTGTCCCGACAAGAGTTACAGTCATGGCCCTCTCCCCTAATCGCCCCGCCGTCACCGGCATACTCAACCGTGCAACGCGCGCACCTGCGAACAGGTCGAATAAAGATGCTGGCCCGGTGTTGGACGGTCAACAGCGCCGAGAGCAGGTCCGCGTCGAGGTCCTGCATTTCGTCGATGAACAGGCCGAAGGCGCTGCCCCGAGGTTTGAGTGCGGCGGTGATCGCTTCGACGAGTTCCTCAATGTCGAGGTCGATGTCGCCGCTCGAAGCCGCGGGTTGAGAGGTGCCGACGTTGACGGTGGCCGGCCCGAGGCCGATTTCGACGGAGAATCCGCGGGCCAGCTCGATCAGGGGATCGATGAGCTTCTGAATTTTGTGCTTGCGGCTGTATCGGCGCAAGCCGACAGTCAGTTCCTGGCCCAGTTTGGCGCGCACAGCGGCGGTACCGGCAGCGTTGGGTCGTGCTTCGATGCCGATAGTCAGCCAACCTTCCCGGTCGGCATGTTCGGCGAGAGTGTTCAACAAAGTCGTTTTACCGACTCCACGCAGGCCGGACAGGACCATGCCCCGGTCGTAGTTGCGTCGCTTGCTTCGCGCGACGAGCAAGTCGAACGCCCCGATCTGTTTGTCCCGACCTTCCAGCGCGGGAGGCCGCAATCCTGACCCGGGCTTGAAGGGGTTCAGTTCTAGATCCGTATGGAACAGCATAGAGAGATATGGACTTTTTCCAATACTTTCCCATAAAGTCCCCGATTCACGAGATGACATCAGCTCGGCACGCTCCTGGACGCCCCTCCTGGAGGGCGCGGATCGCCTCACGGATCTGCGAGATCTCGCGCAGAAGTGCCTACCGCCGGAACCATCCGAATCCCGACCGTGCCTGGATACACAGCGCTCAAACCCGTCGCCTGACCCGACTGGAGCGAGGTCAGCGGCGGCGATGCCCCTGGTTGCGGACGGAGCCATTCCCGCTACGCCGACGCCGTAGGCAAAACGAGGTGCCGCAGTGCCCTATACGAGCCCCCTGCTTCCTATCAGGGCACTGCGGCACCTCAGTGTCGCAACCGCCACCACCCTCATAGAAGACTTGTCATCCGCACGAACGAATCCTCCGACGCAACCCTTCGCACCCGAAATAAAGCACCCGATCCGGCAGTAACGTCGCCCCCCCCCGCAGAACCCCACCCCACACCGACAGGACACACGGCGCTCGTCATCTAGCCCGCGCACCGCATCATCCTTCGCTACCGTGCCGACCGTGGGTACGACCCTGCACGCACCCCACCCCTGGCCACACATCACCGCTACCCTCCGCGGACCCGGTCCCCACCGCGTCGCCATCGCCTACCTCGACCACACCGCCCCCGACCTGCTACCACTGCGCGCCGGGGACCAACTCATCGTCAACGCCGCACGACCCGCCGTCCGCGCGCACGCCACCTCCCCCACCGCCCTCGCCCACTTCCTCAACGCCGGCGTGCGCGTGCTGTCGACTCCGAACCTGCACACCGGCCTGATCCTCACCGGCGAGACGGTGATCGTCGGCCCTGCCAGCGCCTCGATCAGCTCCACCGTGGCCGACGAAACCGCGCTGATCACCGACGACCCCGACGCCATCGCCGCCGCACACGCCTTCCTCGACGATCTCGAAGACACTGTCGTGGTCGACGACGTATTCCTCGACAGTGCCACCGCGATCTGGCAGATCGGACGAGTGGTGCCCCTAACAGGGATCGGCAGCCGCACCCGCACCGGTCACGATTTTCTTCCTACCCCCGTGCGCCGGATGTTCCTACGGCACCTCAGCGACTACACCCGCACCAACGACGACGAAACATCATGGGCCGCAACCACCACCGGCCGAAACGGGTCGGCTCCGCGCTACCGCACCGCATGGATCCGCCAGAACACTCCCGGTCCCGACCGCCGCACCCTCCTGCAGCCCGGCGACGTCATCCTCCGGATCAGCGTCGACGACACCCGGCTGCATCCGCCGGCCGTCGTCGACACCGGCCCGCACCGCATCCCCCACACCCGCTCTGCGGTGGCCTACCGGCTACGCGTCCGCACCGACCTCGACCCCATCTCAATAGCGGACGCCGCGCGAAGCCTCGCCGAGCACGGCCACCCGAACCCGCGCCTGCACAACGATCACCGTGTCATCTCCCCGAGCCTGCGCGCAGCATTGCTGCGGTTGTGGAGGCTATAACCCCTCGACTCCCCGCACACCTTGCTTCACTCTGACCAACAATCCGATGGCGGATCCGCTCAACGCAAAAGCCGAAAGGAAGCGACGCTCGCAAGGAGCGGCGCTGCCGCCTCTTCAAAGCACCCAGGCCGACGGGCCGCGATCACTGTCGGCGCCACCGAGCACGCACCAACTGCGGGCAGATAGCACGATTGGAGCGTCTACCCCTGTACACCCCGCAGCGGGGAACCCACTGTGAACTTCGCACCGAACGGATCGGTGACCTCCGCGGTCCGCCCGTACGGCATATCCGTTGGATCGTCCGCGGTACCCCCGCCGGCCCGGGCCGCGGCGACGACCACGTCGCTATCGACTACCTGGAAGAGCGTGCCCCAGGAGGACGCCGCGGCGGACGGGTCACCCACGATGCCGCCGATCTCGTGCCCATCCGGTCTGCGCAGAAAGGTGAAATCCACGCCGGGCAGGTCGTCGTTCCCGTCCAGAGTGAAGTCGAACACCGCCGCGTAGAATTCCCGCGCCGGACCGGGGTTCGGGGTCACCAAGTCGTTGCGTAACAATGTGTTCGGCTCGTTCACGAGCTCGCAACCGACATGTGCCCGTCCCTGCCACAGGCCGAACTGCGCACCGGACGGATCCCGCACTATCGCCATCCGACCTTGGTCGGCGATGTCCATCGGCTCCGTCAGCAGCGCGCCGCCCGCAGCGACGGACCGAGCGACCGTCGCATCGACATCGTCAGTCGCCAGGTAGACGTTCCACCAGAACTCCGTCGCGTTCTCGTCCAGATTCGGCATCAGCGCGGCGACCTTTTTGCCGCCGAGCAGACACATCGTGTACCTGCCGTACTCCTCCGGACCGATGTCGAACTCCCAACCCAAGACCGACCCGTAGAAGGCCATCGCCCGGTCGAGATCCGGGATGTCCAGGTCGATCCAGGTGGGGGTGCCGAGAGGTTGATTCGTGGTGACCGCGCTCATCGCTGCTCCTCCGCCGGGTGGACACACTCGACGCTAGCCCGCGGCACCGACATTCGACGGCAGAGCCAGGGATTCACTGTCGTGCTTCGCGAACCGTCGGTACCGCCCGTTCGGTCCGCATGTCACCACAAGCACATCACTGGATAGCGCACTGCGCCCATGACCACCGGACCACGGTCGAGGCATGACCGTCCGAGCCCGATCCCACGGGGAAGTCGCGCCGCCCGGCCGGGGCTACGGCTTGAGGACCACCGTGATGCAGCCGTCTTTCTTCTTCTGGAACTTCTCGTACATCGCCGGCGCCTCATCCAGCGGCGCCGTGTGCGTCTCGAGGTCGAGCACCCCCAGCGGGTCCGAGGGATCGTCGACCAGCGGCAGCAAATCCTCGGTCCACCGCCGCACATTGCACTGACCCATACGCAGCTGCAGCTGCTTGTCGAACATCGTCATCATCGGCAGCGGATCCTTCATGCCGCCGTAGACCCCGCTGATCGAGATCGTTCCACCGCGCCGCACGGCGTCGATCGCGGTGTACAGCGCATCGAGTCGATCCACCCCGGCCATCTCCATCGCCTTACGCCCCAGCGCAGGCCCCCTCGACGTCGACCGCGACGCCGCCCGCACTATTACGCGCGAAGTACTCGATAGCGGTATCGACGCCGCGTTCTCCGAACGCATGCACGTCGACCACGGTTTCGCCCAGGCTCTACAACTACTCGTCAGATCGATCATCGCAGTACCGACCGTGCCGATCTTCATCAACTCCGTCGCCGAACCCCTCGGCCCCGTCAGCCGAGTTCGGCTGCTCGGCGAAGCTGTCGGACGAGCAGCCAACAAACTGGACAAACGCGTCCTGTTCGTCGGATCCGGAGGGCTCTCCCACGACCCACCGATTCCGCAGTTCACCAGCTCGCCTGAGCAGGTGCGCGAACGGTTGATCGACGGCCGCAATCCGAGCGACGCCGAACGCAAGGCCCGCGAACAACGCGTCATCACCGCCGGTCGAGACTTCGCTGCCGGTACCGCCACCATTCAGCCGTTGAACCCCCACTGGGACCAGCATCTTCTCGAGATTCTGGCATCCGGAGAACTCGAACAAATCGACACGTGGACCAATGACTGGTTCGTCGAGCAGGCCGGCCACTCGTCCCATGAGGTGCGCACCTGGATCGCCGCCTACGCCGCGCTCCATGCCAACGGCCCCTACCAGGTCACCTCGAGCTTTTACCGCGCAATCCCGGAGTGGATAGCAGGATTCGCAATCACGACAGCCCTCACCCTCTCCTCGAACCACACGAAATGACCGGCACCTGCACCCACGGAAAAGGTTCCTGTCGTTGTTCGACAAATCCGACTGAGCGCGGCCATCACCGCACCGCCGCGGTTATCAAGCAGTGCACTACTGCAGGCTCGCGGGCTTTCTGCCATGCCGAGCCCTTGTTCTGAGTACATCCCCCGACACACGGTTCAACAATGAACACCACTGCGAAATAAGGCTATTGATTTCGAATTGCAGTTACCGGAGCTCGAGTGCATCGATGAGCTTGCGGCACTCGTCATCGGTGAAGTGCTTCCGCACCGCCGCGGCCAGCACATCCGGATCCGCTCCCAGGCGCTTGAGTGCCTGAGCCACCTTGTCCACCGGCTCGAGCTTGCTCGCAGGTTCTTTCGGCTGCGGCGCCTCAGGCTCGCGGGTTGCGGGGGTTGGCGATGAGCTGATCGACCGGAACATCGTCGAGCAGTTGGCCTTCGAGAGGCTCGATCGTCGTCTTCGTCTTTGTGGGTGCGGGGTGCGCTTGCGGTCGACCGGGGAGTTGTCGCCGACTGCTCCGACGAGGGAGGCGAAGTTCGCGCGCCCACCCTTGGGCGGCATCAGCGACCACCGTCCGCGAGCTCGAGGCTGAGCTTGTAGAAATCCTCCCGTGCCTGCAACGAGACGCGGTTGGCTTCGTATTCGGTGACGACGCGGCCTTCGGCGGCGGCACGGGTGTGGACCTTGTAGTGCCGCAACACCGTTCGGGCGAGGGACCATCCGTTGGCCTGGACGAACTCGCAGGTCTGTTCGAGGTCGACCTTGCCGTCGCGGGGATCCCAATTGTTCACCACGACAATGAATTTCTTGCCGATCGGTTCGATGACCTGCTTGATCGTGCGCGCGGTGGGATCGAAACACAGCGGCTCGGGTTCGATCGGAACGATGACCAGATCGGCGACCTCGAGCACCGCGCGCAACGCGTCGGCGGAACTGCCGGTGCCGAGGACATCGGTGCCGTCGTCGGCACCGGACAGGTCGATCCAGCCCGGGGTGTCGACATAGACGTGCTTGATGCCGGGCAACTTGTCGAGATTACGTAGCACGTCGAGGTTGTCGTGGACCTGGTCGATCATAAACGGCAGTTCCTCGACACGTGAGGCCCACCAGACTGCGGAGCCCTGGGGGTCGACGGAGATCGCGGCGACCGGGGACTGAACATCGTCATCGTCACCGCCGGCGAGTTGATCTTCTTCTCCCCGGCTTGCGCAGCACCGCTACTCCGAACGACGACTGTCGCCGCCATATGCAGTACGCACTCACCCTCCGGTTACACCGGGGATGGCCCTGCTGCCCGACAACCCGCCGACATGGGTGAGATAGGCGCCGGTCCGCAACCCTGACTCCGCGTCAGGGTTGCGCACATTGCCTAGGCTGTGCGACCGAACCGACGTTCGTAGTCCTCGCGTTCACGCGAGGCACGCGCCTGCGCCTTCGCACCGAGCAGATCAGGATCGAGACCGTGTTGCTGAAGTCGATGACGTTGCCAGATGCTCATCAACGCCACAGAAAAGTACGTCCAGGGCAAGAGCAGCAACATCATCATGGAGACGGGAATCCATACCGGTCCCGGGATCAGCAGGAACAACAGCAGCAGCGGGATGACCGGTACATTCCACCTGAGAAGATAGCGGCGCACGCCGCCCGGCCCCAGGATGTCGTTACGGACCCAGTCCTGCATCTGCGGAGGCAGGGGGCGGCCAACCACATAGGCCAGGCGCTGAATTACGGTAGGTCGTGTGCGAAGTGGGGTCGTCACAGCGTTCCCTTCGTTGTATCCGGTGGCTCGGATGGATCTCGGGACGGACGTCGATCCGAACTGGTTATTGCATGTGCTGCAGCATCATTGAGAAGGGTCAGTGCCCGATGCAGCTCCTGGAGCTCCGCCGGCGAAACACCGAGCTTCTCGACCACGGCGACCGGGACTTTCTGGGCTTCGTTCCGCAGGGCTCGACCTTGGGCAGTGAGATCGATGACCAGTTGACGTTCGTCTACACGACTGCGCGAGCGAGTGATCAGCTGTGAGGCTTCGAGGCGCTTCAACAAAGGCGAGAGCGTGGGCGAGTCCAGAGCCAGCGCTTCGCCGATCGCCTTGACCGACATCGGAGCTTTCTCCCACAGCGCCAACATCACCAGGTATTGCGGGTGAGTGAGGCCTAGAGGCTCGAGGATAGGCCGGTAGACAGCCAGGACGGCCCGGTTGGCAACGGCAAGCGCGAAGCAGACCTGCCGGTCCAACGCCAGGAGGTCGTCGTTCCCGATCGAAGCGAGGTCACCTATGGTCACAGGACGAGCATACCGGACTCAGTCGTGCACGAACGAATCGTGTGCGAGCAATATTCGAGATGTGCATCACCGGCACGACCCGCGATGCAGTTCGATATCCGAACAAGTGCGCCTCGCACCTGCGCACCCACTCCGATCCCTCGAAGTGTCGCGAATACCGAACCCAGCGACGCCACGCGCATCACCGGCCAGATACTTCATCAGTTCCCATTGGGTCGAGCGGCGACGAACTCTGCCTGGCCTGCGGGTCGGCACGATGCGGCGCCTCACGATCGACGGCCGGCATTCCGGACGGCGACGGGTCGGGATACGGTGGGTCCCGTCCGGGGGCAGACCACCACCGCCACCGGCGGTGCACCGATCCGGTACATCGATGATGCGCACGTCACTGGACCTCGGGTACATCTCGCACGTAGGTCCGCCACTGCAGAGGAGGCCGATGCGCCTTCCTTTCAAGGTTGTTCGTCGATCCACTTCTGCAGGCCGTACCCCAGCGAAGCCAACGACTTATCGAGAGTGGTCAACACCTCACTGGGGGATGCGGGAGACCTCACTCCCTCGCGCAGGACGGCGAGCACCACGGACTGCACCGCACCCCCGACAGCAGCCGGCACCACCGCCGCCGGACGCGTACCGATACGGGACGCAACGAACGTCGAGACGACCTCGGACCACACCAACCACCGTTGAGCACCCTCGGCCTGCAATTCCGGTGAGGCGTCGAGGATCCGAATCTGGGCGGTCCAGACGCCCTCGTCGTCGAGTCGGGCCGCTACCGTATCGATCACCCCGACCCGGATCGCCTCCATGACCGGCACCTCGTCGTCAACCGTGCCGAAGGAGCGCTGGAGGTCGCGGGTACTTTCCTCGAAAGGAAACCACACGAGTGCCGCTTTGCTGGAGAAGTACCGGAAGAAGGTGGTCTTGCTGATCCCTGCGGCCGCAACGATATCCATGATCGACGTCTCCGCATAGCCTCGTTCGAGGAACAGTTCGAACGCGGCGACCTCGACCTGCGCACGAGACGACACCTGAGGACGTCCACGCCTGCCGGTAGCCATCGCATTCCCCCCTCTTTTCGACCCGAGACTTGATTTTGGGTACTCGGTACCGTAAATATAGGCGACGCGCGATGCGACCGATAAAGACGATCTTGCAACACCACCACGATCCGTCACCCCCCCTGTAGGCGGACCGTGGTTCCCGGTCGGTGAACCGACCCCGTCCCGGATGCCCTGCCTGCCCCCTCCAACGGGCAGGGCATCCGGGAACTTCCACACCGACCCGTGTAGGGCGGGTTGTGTCCTATCCGTTCGATTGAAGGGCCCGCCATGTCCCATCGATGCCGTTCGTCGGTGTTTGCTTGCGGGACAGCCGGTACGCCGATCGCTCCCACCGTCGGAGCGCTCTCCCTTATCGGAATCCTCTTTACGCTTTCCCACGAACGAGGGCAGTGCCGCTCACAGAGACCGATTCGGGAGTCCGACTGCTCGTTCGGCGCGTGGCATGATCGACTTGATTTTCGGAACCGGGTAGCATAATTATAGTTGAATACTTGATTACCGCTGCTGTCGTCCGAGCTGAACCGCCCGGACGATCACCTCCGGCACGTAGATGGCAGGTCTGATCGCGATCGGCAGACCCGTTCTCCCGACGGGACGCCTCGGCTCCACCGAACGACATACGACCAAGGAAGGCCGTTCTCTGATGATTTCCAGCCTCGTAATCCGGCCTCTGGCTCGCGCAATCGCAGTCGTGCTGATCGTCGCCGATACCGCCCTCGCCACCCGAGTGCCGGCCCTGCCCGACTGGGATGAAGACGGCTCCGCCGCCCGGAGCTGACGTCGCAGGGACATCACCCGCACAATGCTGTGCCGCTTCCGGCGATCACCGACACGCCAACGCACCGAACCGGCACCGAGATGACCGAGACCACATCATGAAGCGTCGACGGCCTCATACCGTCGCGCGGCGAGCAGGACCGAGCACGGCGACATTGCCGGGTGCCGCAGCCGCCGGCAGGTCGAGGACCGTCGACGTACGCAGGCGATGCAGCAGGAACGCTGCCCCGAGCCGGCTGCGCCCGAATCCCTCGAACGGGTTGAAACCGAGTGTCGCAGTGATGGTATCGATCCTGCTCTGAAGCGTGCTGTGGTGGATGTTGAGCAGTCGCGCCGCTTCCCGAACGGACTGCGCAGCGACGACGGCATCGATCGTCTCCATCCCCCAGGCGTAGTGTGCGATGGCCTCGACACGGTCGGCGTCGCTGTGCGGAGCGTGCTCATCGGCGTCGGCAAGCAGTTCGATCAGACCCCCGTAGGAGTCGGCCACAACCTGGGGTTCCTTCGGGGTTCGGCACAGGCGCAGAGCGACCATCGCGGTCCGGAACGACCGATCCAACGAGTCCGGCGGCGTGGCTGTTCCGATACCGCACGGCGAAGCGCCGAACGGCGGGTACCGCTCCGGCACAACGATGGCGTGGACCGGACCGAACGGGGTGGCGATCACGTCCTCCGGGCCGGCGGGATGATTGCGCCACACCGCGAACAGCGGTGCCACAACGAGGCGATACAGGCCCGTTGCCGACAATCCGAGCGCACTCGCCGCGGTCAAGCGCTCGTCGGGAATGCTCTCGCGACCGGTGAGTATGCCGAGGTGGCGGCGATTGTCGATCTCCCGGGCTCCACGCCCGTTCCGGATCCGCACAGCCAGTGCCAAGCGCTCGAGGATGAGTGCGTCGTTCGGCCCAGCAGCACCGTCGCGTTCGAGCCAGACGTCGATGCCGTCCTCCGACGTCACGTGCAGATTCGAAGGATCTGTCGGCGATTGACCCTGCACTGCTTCTCCTTTCGGAGTGACTCGTAGAGTCCGCGGCGGGACGCTCTGCCGGAACCCTGCAGTACAACCGGCCAGCGCGGCAGCGGTTGCGAGCAGGGCACGGGTGTTGACGTTGCCGACGATCAACTCGTCGAAGCACGCGATGACACGCAGACCCAAACTGGCGCTGGGATCGAGGCGGGCGATCCGTCCGAGTAGCTCTTGCATATTCGTTCCTGCCCTCAGTCCGCAAGGATTTTCTCGACCCAGGTGTTGCGGGTCCGGATCATGGACCGGCCCACGCTGGTGTGCGGGGCGAAAATGTCGCACGCGTGAAAGGCGCCGGACCATACGTGCAACTCGGCATCGCCACCGGCTTGCCAGATCCTGTTGGCATAGTCGATCGCCTCGTCCCGGAAGATCTCGGCCGCACCGACGTCGATGAAGGCCGGCGGCAATCCGCGCAGATTCTGCGCGCGGGCCGGGGCTGCATACGGCGAGACAAGGTCGGTGCCCCGCTGCTCACCCAGCAGGGCGGTCCAGCCGGTTTCGTTGCTGATCCGGTCCCACACACCGATACCGTCGAACTGCTCGATCGAAGCGGTCGTGCACCGGTCGTCGAGCATCGGATAGTCGAGCACCTGCCCACACAACCGGGGACCACCGCGGTCCCGCGCAGCCAGCGCGAGACCGGCTGCCAGTCCGCCACCGGAGCTGGCACCTGCGACCAGGATCCGGTCCGCCCGCACGTCCAGATCGGTGACATGCGCAGCCAACCACTCCAGGGCGGCATACATGTCCTCACGCGGGTAGGGGTCGGGATACTCAGGGGCCAAACGATATTCGACCGTGACAAGAACCGCCCCCAGTTCGGTCACCCAGTCCAGCACCAGGTCCAGGCCGCTGAACATGTCTCCGAACATCAATCCTCCGGAGTGCGCGTACAGCACCGCAGGACGGGGCCCGCTGAAGTCCCGGGAACGAAGCACCGCAGCGTTGACGGCAGCGCCATCACCCCCGGGGAAGGTCACGTCGTTCACCGCGATCCGTCGGCGGTCGAATTCCTCGTCCATCGGAGGGGACGCATAGGACGTACGCATGAACTCGATCAGGTCCGCAGTGATGGTCGGAGGGAACATACCGCCTACCACAGCCAATCCCGCCTTGAGTTCGGCATCGAATGGTGGACGGGGCACGGCTCGGGCCATCGTCACCTCCTCGAAGACTCGCATCGAGGATACGGCGGCCGCTCGACCGAGGGACCCGCCATTCGGCGGGGAAACAGAGCGAAACTGCGCCGCTGCGTCGGTTGAGACACCCATCACACTCTTGTGAAACTTGGAGCAGCGTCACTGTCGACCGAACGAGAGGAACAACCCCCATGTCCGATACCCAACGCGTCGTCGACTCAGCCCGCGAAGTCATCCACACCACGGTGAACAGCGGTGCCGTGCCCGGAGTAGTAGCGGGCATGACGAACAACCAGGAAACCCTGTTCATCGAGTCCGCTGGGGTACGGTCTGTCGACAACGATCAACCGATGACCGATGACACCGTCTTCAGCATCTTCTCGACCACCAAAGCCCTCACCGGCACCGTGGCGCTGCAACTCGTGGAATCCGGTGATCTCGACCTGGATTCCCCGGCCGAGGAGTACGCGCCCGCGATCGGCGAACTCCAGGTCATCGAGGGCTTCGACTCGAACGGTGAGCCGATGCTGCGAGCACCGAAGACCGACATCACGACCCGCCAACTACTGCTGCACACCGCCGGCTTCGGATACGACTTCTTCAACGAGACGTACAACCGCCTCGCCGAGAACCACGGTCAGCCCAGCATCGTCACCGCCACCAAGGACGCGCTCGAGACACCGCTGCTGTTCGATCCCGGCACCCAGTGGGAGTACGGCTCGAATATCGACTGGGCAGGCCAGGTGATCGAAGGCATCGTCGGCACCCGCCTCGGCGAGGCGCTGAAGACACGAGTCCTCGACCCCCTCGGCATGACATCGACGTCCTTCACTCCGTCCGACGACATGCGCGCGCGTCTGGCGACCATGCACCAGCGCACCGACGACGGACTCCAGGCCACCGATTTCGTCATCCCCACCCCGCCCGAGGTCGACATGGGTGGGCACGGACTGTTCTCCACCGTCGGTGACTACCTCGCCTTCATCCGGATGTGGCTCAACGACGGCGAGGCAGACGACGGCACCGTCATCCTCCGCCCCGACACCGTCGAGTGGGCGACCAGAAACGACCTCGGCGACCTGACCGTGAAGATGCTTCCGGGTGTCATCAGGTCTCTGTCGAACGACGCCGAGTTCTTCCCTGGCCAGCGCAAGGGCTGGTGCTACACGTTCATGACCAACGAAACCGAAGCACCCACGGGCCGTCCCGCAGGCTCTCTCGCCTGGGCAGGCCTGGCCAACCTCTACTACTGGATCGACCGGCACAACAAGATCGGAGGCTACTGGGCGACGCAGATCTTCCCGTTCGCCGACCCCAGCTCGCTCGGTGGTTACCTCGACATGGAGACCGCCGTCTACCGAGCCCTTTCCTGACCCCGGTTCCATCCCGGGCCGCGGCACCGGACATCGACCTCGATCCGTTGACCGCTCGCGTAACCGGCGCGCTCGCCGAACAGCCACACGACGACATCAACGAGCTCGGGTGAAATCCCCACCCGACGCACGGACACCACACCGCTGCGGGTGTCGAAACACCCGCAGCGGTGTGGTGTTGCCACGCTGTTCGAGGTCTGGGTGCAACAGGTCGAGCGCGAACACCGTCGTCTCCCACGGGCTTGCCGCGAGGGCCGCACCTTCCGACAGTCACCGCTACCGCACGCAAGGCCATAGGACGACTCTCGGATCACGCATTCTGCGCGATCACACGTGGATGCCGAACGTGTCGATCTTGCGGTAGAGAGACGACCTTGCGATCCCCAGCAATTTCGCGGCGGCGACACGATTGCCACCGCTGTCCCGTAGCGCAGCCACTATGGCATCGCGCTCGACTCTTTCCATTGCCGTCATCGTCCGGCGAGGCGCGGAGCTGAGCGCTGGAGGCAGATCAGCTACTGCGATCGTTCCCGCGGGCTTGGCGCGAAGTACGTGATTGAGAGTGCCGACCAGTTCACGGACGTTGCCGGGCCAGTGGTACTTCTTCAGGGTTCGCATCGTGTCGTCGCTGAAAGCGGTTTCGCGGTGAGGTGCAAGGTGCATTCGGATGATGTCCGGGATGTCATCGGGGTGATGACGCAATGCGAGGACCTCGACGGTGGCGATGAAATGCTCGGCGAGAGCAGAATCCTGAAGTGCGTCCCCATCAGTGGATGTGGTCGCGACGATCCACCGAGCGGGGTATCGGTGCTGGTCGGCGGATATGAGGTCGGCAAAGAGCTCATCGGTGCTCGCGTCGAGTCGGTCGATGCGACGAAGGACGATCGTGGTCGCCGCGGAGTCGAGCGCAGTGCGCAATTCCTCGTGAGCGGACTTTTCAGCAGAGCAATCCACGACGACAATCGGGGCCTGCGGATTCTTGTACAGGTGCATGCCCCGAACGAGAGTGAGTTTGCCGCTTCCTGGTTCACCTTTGAGGATCACGTTGGCATCTGTCGCGGCGAGGGACGTCAACTCCCCTCGACACCGGTTCCATTGGAGCGAAGACCCCGCCACCCCCGGAAACACGGGAACCGTGCGCCGGGGTTGCATGATCTTCGTGGGACACGATGTCGCCTCGACTTCGAAGACGATGCCGGCGATGTCGCCGCCATGTTCGACGAGAGTGCGCTTGACGGTGATGCTACCTCCGGACGGAAGGCGCAGGTCGAACTGGGCAACTCGTGACGGATCGAGCATCGACTGTGCTTCCTCGCGGAGAAAAGCCTCGTCGATCGGGTCGAGAAGGCGCGAGCCGATCTCGTTCGACATGAAAACACCGCAACTGAGTGAGTACACCGCCGTCTGCCGGCGCCGACAGGCGACGAGGAACTCGCCGAGCACGAGCTGTTGCTTGATCGATCCCGTGGCGCGAAGAGCCGACTCGATATCACGAGCCGCTCCAAGGGCGAGCTGGCGCATCAACGGGTTCGATGTGTGGGTCAAGCCTGTGATGTCGATCAGTCCTTCGACACGGCCGGTGGTGGGGTTGTGAATGGGCGCGCCGGCACAGGTGAAATACTGGATCGATTCGTGATAGTGCTGAGCGCCGTCGACGTAGACGGCCATCCCGGTCTCGAGGGCTGTGCCCACTCCATTGGTACCGACGAGCTCTTCGGCGTAGGTGAACCCGGGAGCGAAGTACACCTTGTCCAGCTTCGCGGCGAGGACGGGATCATTGTCCCGCCGGACCAGCACACGCGCATGCTCGTCACTCAACGCGACACTGAGGGACATGTCGGACAGGTCGTCATGGAGCCGATCGAGGATCGGCAGGGCGCATCGCACCAGTCGTCGGCGAAGATCGAGGTCTTCGACGTACTGTAGCTGTGGAAGGTGCGAGCCGTCCGGGATGACACCCGCCTGACGTGAGCGTCGCCATGACTGCGCGATGAGGGGCGAGACGTCCTCGGAGGGGGAACCGGCGAGGTCATGGAGATGCCGGGCGGTGGTCACGCGGCGCCGGCGGTTATCACTGTCCATCACATTTCCTTGCAGGTCGCAGTACTGCCATCCCCCTCAATGTGCCGCACGTCACATTCTGTGGATGTCCCAGAATAGGACATCGATCTGCCGTCTCCAACGGCAGTAGCGGGGCGGGTACGGCCACCCCGCCGGCCGGAGATCGGCACTCGCGGTCCGCACCGCGCCTACTCCTCGGACCACCGACTGCCGCGATCCGGGGTGCACACCACCATCAGGAGACTGACGTCAGGTCGTCGACGGCGACCGGATCACCGGGCTCGGCTTCACCCCGCAGGGGAAGCCGAGCCCGTTCCATCACCTGCCCCGCCCTACGCATAGAGGTCGACATCGCCGGCAACCGCGCAAGAATCTCGATGTTCTCTGCCGCCACGACCGCCGGCGGGCACACTCACTACCGTCCCGCCCACGTGGACCGTTGTCGTGGCGGCACCGCTTCAGACCTCGATCGCGAGAAGATCCGCAAGGTGGCGGTCGATCTGCGGCATGTAGGTCGGAGCGACAGCGAACAGGCCCAAATGCCCGAGCACATCTTCGACCACGCGCAGTTCACTGCCCTTGATCAGTTCCTGCTCGGCAGCACAGTCGCGGACCGGGAACAACTGGTCTTCATCGATGGGAATCACGAAGGTCTTGGCGGTGATCCGTCCGAGTGCAGCGGCCAGGTCTCCCCCGGTATGCCGAGAGACGTCGCCGCGTTGCCAGGCCCAGGATTGAGTGAGGAGTGCGTTGGGATCCATCGCCGTGAAGTAGGGCTCGAGGAATCCGGTCAGGAACGCGTCCAGGGATTCGAACTCCATTGCTCGCCATACTTCTTGCTTCCAGAACTCGGTCGAGAATCCGAGCACTCCCCAGATGTGAGCCTGCCTGGTGAGGCCGTCGACGACCTGCGTATGCGAGGTGTATTCGCCGCCGTTCCAGCCCGGATCCGACAGGATCGCTTCGCGCATGATCTCCGCGATCAAGAAATCACCGGGAGTGTTGCGTGCCGTACCGGCAATCGGTGCGGCGCGCAGAACCTTGTCGGGGAACCTCACCGCCCATTCGTAGGTCTGTTGAGCTCCCATGGAGCCTCCCGTCACCAACGCGAGGCGTTCGATACCGAAATGCTCCCGGAGCAGCCGCTCCTGGGCCACGACATTGTCCCCGATCCGAACACGAGGGAAGTTCGACATGGCGATCTCTGCGTTGACGCCGGTGGCGTTGTGGGGAGACGTCGACAGACCGTTGCCGATCTGATCCACGCAGACGATGAAATACTTGCTCGGGTCGAGAGCATGGTCAGGACCGATGTATGCGTCGCGCCAGATCTGGTGGGTCCCCGAGTACCAGGTGGGGATGAGGATTGCGTTGTCCTTGGCTTCGTTCAGCGTTCCGAACGTTGCCACTGCGAGCCGGCAGTCCGGGATCGAGCCACCCTCCTCGAGGTCGAGGGCTCCGATGCCGATCAGGTCGTAATCACCGTGGAAGTCGTGCGTGTAGTACGGGTTGTCGATCATCGAGATCGTCCTCCTGAGCTATGAGAAAGCGGTAGCAGCGCGTGCTCACCCGATGACATGTGCGTACGCCGCGGTGAGACGAGCAGTGGTCGACCGCAGGGGTCGGATATCCGAGAAGGTCAGCTCAGCTGGAATCCCTTGTAGCCGGCCGCGGCGGCCGCGAGAGTGAGTTCTCGATAGGTGCCGACCCCGCCGGTGTAGGACAGCACGCGGCGAGGTTTTCCGGGAACGTTCGCGCCGTTGTACCAGGAATTGGTCTTCGAGATCAGCGTGGCATTCGCGGTTTCGTCGTGGTGGGCGACCCATTCGCCCTCACCCTCGACGGTCGGTTCGATGACGGTGTACCCGTGCTCACGCATGTGCCGGATGCATTCGGTGATCCATTCGGTCTGTTGCTGCAGACAGGTGGTCATGTTGCACAGAGCCGCGGAGGGGGCGAGTGGGGCACCGGTGGTCAGCATGTTGGGATAGCCGTGCACCATCAGGCCCATCGTCGTGCGGATGTCACGCGACCAGTCGCTCGTGAGCGATCGGTCCTCACGTCCACGGATGTCGATTCGTGTCAGCGCGCCGGATCCCGCATCGAATCCCGTGGCCAGGATGATGACGTCGACTTCGTGCAGCGTGCCGTCGTCCAACAGGATCCCTTCCGGGACGATTCGGCTGATCGGATTGGTGCGCACCCCCACTGCTTCGACATTCGGACGGTGGTAGACCTCGAGATAATTGGTTTCCAGCGGTACCCGGTGTGTACCGAAGCCGTAGTCGGTCGGAATCAACAGTTCACACAGCTTCGGATCCTTCAGTCGCGCACGCATCTTCTCTCGCACGAACTCGGACACCTGCTCACTGACCTCTTCATCGGAGAACACCTCCGCGAAAGAAGCGAGCCAGAGCTTGAGTGAACCGTTGTCATAGATCTCTTCGAGCCTTTCCCGCCGTTGCTCGGGAGTCAGGTCGACCCATGCATGCTCGAAGTCGTATTCGAAGCCACTGAACGTATGCGGCAACGTCGCGCGAAGTTCCTCGAAGCGCTCCTTGTACGCGGCAACATCCCGGTCGTCGTAGGACGGATTCTTCATCGGCAGGGCGTACTGCGGTGTACGGATGAACACCTTCAGATGTTCGACCTTGTCGGCGATGGTCTGGATGACCTGGATCCCGGTGGCGCCGACACCGATCACTGCAACTTTCTTGCCCGCGACATCGGCGCCCTCCTTCGGCCATCGAGAGGTGTGGAAGATCGGGCCGGCGAAGCTTTCCTGACCCTCGAACACCGACGACATCGGTGCCGACAGCATGCCGGCGCAGGTGATCAGGAACTGGGTGGCAATCGTGTCCCCGCGATCGGTGCGCACGATCCATCGCTTCGAGTCCTCGACGTAATGCGCACTGGTGATCGTCGTCGAGAATTGGATGTCGCGACGCAGATCGAGACTGTCGGTCACATAATGCAACCACTGCTCGATCTCGGGTTGGCCGGGGAAACGCTGACTCCAGCTCCAGTTCTTGTACAGCTCATCGGAAAACAGGTACTGGTAGATGTAGGCCTCCGAATCGAATCGAGCACCCGGATAACGATTCCAGTACCAGGTGCCGCCGACGTCGGAGGCGGTATCGAAGGCGCGCACCCGCAGCCCCAGCTCGCGAAGCTGATGCAGCTGATACAGGCCGGCGACTCCCGCACCGATGATCAACGCGTCCAGCTCGAGTGACACCTCGGTATCAGCAAGTCCGACCGCAGAGGAAAAGTGAGGCGACATGTCCTAGCCTTTCTGTAGTTCAGGTCACGTGGAAGCCATCATCGTGATGTGCGCCTCACTCGGCTGTCCCATCTTCGGACACTTCCCGGCTTCGCAGACACGGATATCACCGAGTCCGGCGCCTCTCGCACCGCCAGCACCCCAGCAGAACCGATTTACAACTCGGGGGATGTTTTCGACGACGCGGTGGGCAACCTTCGGCAAAGAGGCCTGCAGTATATCCGGAATATACTGTTACGCAATGATTTCTACCACCAGTCCAGTTCCGGACCCATCTTGCCGCATGCTCGACACCGCCGCGATCGCCATCTCGATTCGGGTCGCCGCCGCACCGATATGAGCACACAGTCGGCGATCCGACACATTCCGGCCTTCCAACCGCGACCGTTGGATGCCACAGAATCCGAACTCTGTTCTGGTAGCTGCAATTCGAATTGCCATCGCCTGATCCCTCATCCCCCGGTAGCCGCCACGAAGACGGGACGAACCACAGCTTCCCGACTACCCGAATGAAAGGGAAATTCACCGAATCATGGCCACGAGACCGAATAAACCTGTTCAGAGTACGCATGATCATGCAAAACGAACAGTCTGTCGCTGCTCGGAGGGCCGAGATCGCAGTCCTGCCCGAACGGTTCGGCGCATCACCGCCGGCGCAGGTGCTCGAGCGTGCCTTGGTAAGGAACACTGATGTCACACGAAATGCACCATCTCGATCTGGGACTGTGGGCGCTCTTTCTCGCCTACGGCACCTCGATCGCCGGGTCCTTCGTCGGCCTGTCCTGCGCTCGCCGAGCCGCTACCACCCCACTCGGTCCGACATGCTGGCGCTGGTTGGTGATGGCAGCCTTGTCCATCAGCGGTGTCGGGATCCGGATGACCCACTTCATCGCCATGATGGGCTTCGCGGTGAGCCTGATGCACTACTGCGGCATGGCTGGATTTCACGCGTCCTTGGACTCGACCGCCACCACGCCGGAGGGCGTGACGCTCCTCGATTCGATGCTTCAGGCATACATTCTCGGCACGACCATACTGGCGGCGCCGCTCGTCGCATTGGTGCTCGCTCGTCAGAGTGCCGACACCGAGGTCGACGAAGCGATCGCCACGTGGAGCGCGGAGATCAATGATGCCGTCCCCTACCCCGGTGACCGAGGGCAGGAGGCCACAGCTGAACTCGACACCCGTCGAGACGTTCCGCGTCGACCTGCCGACCCCCTTCGCAAGGGTGATGTGCAGGTAGTGCCACACGAACGAGTGCGGCAACCACCTCTCTGGTGAAGGACCCACCGTTCGGCGGGTCCTTCACCAGCCCCCGGCGCACGAGTGTTTGTTGAGGGCAGGGGCATTCGCCGGTCTGGATGCTGCCACTGGTGATCAGTGTGCGATGTACTTGGTGGCGAGATACTCGTCGATACCTTCGACCGATCCTTCGCGGCCGAAGCCGGACTCCTTCACCCCTCCGAAGGGCGCGGCCGCGTCGGCGATGATGCCTCGGTTGATTCCGACCATGCCGGTCTCGAGTGCGTTGGCGACTCGGGACGCTCGGTCGAGATTCTGGGTGTAGAAGTACGCAGCGAGGCCGTATTCGGTGTTGTTCGCCGCCGCGATCGCTTCGTCCTCCGTATCGAAGGTGGTGATCGCGGCTACCGGGCCGAAAATCTCCTCACGCAGCAGACGCGCGTCGGGACTCACGCCGTCGAGAACGGTGGGGGAATAGAACGTTCCCGGCCCGTCAGGACGGCCACCGCCGATGCGGATACGCGCACCCTTCGCGACGGCGTCTTCGACCAGAGCATCGACGGTGGCGCACTGCTTCGCGGTGATCAGCGGTCCGATATCGGTTCCTGCGTCGAGACCGTGTCCGGTGCGCAAGGCACCGATGCGTGCCGTGAACTTCTCGCTGAACTCTTCTGCGACGCTACGTGCGACGTGGAATCGGTTGGCTGCTGTACATGCTTGGCCGCCGTTGCGGAATTTTGCAGCCATCGCGCCGTCGACCGCTGCATCGACATCAGCGTCATCGAACACGAGGAAGGGGGCATTGCCTCCGAGTTCCATCGACATCCGCAGGAGCCGATCCGCTGATTGACGAACCAGCATCTTGCCGACACCGGTGGATCCGGTGAACGTGATCTTGCGCAGATCAGCGCTGCTGATCAGTGGTGCGGTCAGCGCTGCAGCATCGGAGGTCGGCAGAATCGACAGCACACCCTCGGGCAGACCCGCATCGGCGAAAATCTGACCGACGAGCAGCATCGTCAAAGGCGTTTCGGCCGCTGGTTTGACGATGATCGAACATCCGGCCGCCAATGCTGGACCGATCTTGCGCGTGGCCATGGCCAACGGAAAGTTCCAGGGGGTGATGGCCAGTACCGGCCCGACCGGTTCTCTGGTGACGACGATGGTGCCGGTTCCCGAGGGGGACGGCGAGACTCGCCCGCTGATTCGGTTCGCTTCCTCGGCAAACCAGTGCAGGAATGATGCGCCGTATTCGATCTCCGCATACGCCTCGTGGAGCGGTTTACCCATCTCGAGAGTGATGGTGCGCGCGAGGTCGTCTGCCCGCTGGTGGATGAGTTCGAATGCGGTGCGCAGTATTTCGGCACGTCGACGCGAGGGAGTCCGCGCCCAGTCCCCCTGCACAGCAGTGGCGTGTTCGAGAGCTCGGCGTCCATCCTCGGGCGCGGCATCGGCGACATGCGCAATCACGGCACCGGTCGCGGGGTCCTCTACGGGGAAAGTGGTGCCGGTAGACGAATCGACGAGTTCTCCACCGACCCAGAGTTGGGTGGGGACGCCCGCGGGGAGAGTGTGGGTCATAGCTCCTGCCGAGTGTGTGAAGGTTCATCGCCACGCCCGACCAGTCGGCACCCGAACCGGGAGCCGAGGCCGATGCAGGTCGCTCGGGTGTAGCCACGCGCGTTCGGTGGCCACACCCGAGCGGGCGAGCGGGTACTAGCTGGTGGTGATGGACTTGCGTGCCTTGTCCTGGAGGGTTTCGAGTGCCCGGATGAGATATCCACGGAAGACAGTGTGGTTTTCGCTCATCGGGAAGTGGCCGATCTCCTTCATCTCGATGAACTCGGCGTTCGGGATCTGCGCCGCGGTCCGGGCGCTGTCCTCGGGGGTGGTGAGGTAGTCGTAGTCACCGGTCAGCATCACAACCGGGCACCGGTCACCGTCGATGTCCGCGAGCTTTCCGCGCAGGTCGTGATCGACCGAGTAGAAGTGCAGGTCACCGCGGAAGGACTCGGAACCCTGGCTGTAGTAGAACCAGGTCTTCCAGCGATCCGCCTCCGGCGACTGAGGTGCCATCAGGTCCCACACGCCGCTCGCGCAGACCTGTGCCGCGTTGGCGTGGGGGTGCTGCCACCAGTCGAGGTAGAAGCCCGGCGAATAGTCCGCACCCTCGACAGGGATGACGCCGGCGAAGCGGTCAGGGTGCCGAAGCGCAAGCTGCAGGGCGATGTTCCCACCGAACGAGGATCCCATGAAGATCGGGTTCTCGAGTTCGAGCGCGTCGCACAACGCCACGATGAAATTGGCGAAGTGGTCCGCGGAAAGCTGGTACTCCTCGGTCCACCATTCGGTGTTCTCCGGCGGATCGGACTTGCCGTGCCGCGGCAGGTCGTAGGCGATGACACGGTAGTTGGCGGTGATCTCCTCGTCTTCGAGCAGACCGCGCCACTGGTGGTTGTGGCAGCCGGCGGTGTGCTGGCACACCAGCGGCTGGCCGGTGCCGTTCTCGAGGTAGAAGACCTTGTACAGCAGTCCGTCGACGTCGACGTCGACGTAGTGGCCGGTGACCGGGGAAATCTTGCTCATCAGTGTTCCTTACGGCTCAAAGGGGGTGGGAGGATCAGACCGGGACGCCGACGGTGCGCAGGAGTTCGATCTGGCGGGTGATGCACCGCAGGTTCTGCATCAGCACCAGGATGTCGCCTTCGAGCTTCATGTCGCGCTGGAAGCTCGCGGCCCAGATGCCGTGGTACATCGGGGCGGGCACCGGGACGCCGAAGTTGCGCCAGGTCTCAGCGCTGGCACGCAGCGCGAACTGGTACGGCACATCCAGCGGACCGGGGTCGATCGCGATGTCCACCACGTTGCCGCGGCTCATCTGGATGACGAACGTGTGGTCGGTCATGTCGAGCAGGTACGAGCAGGTGAAGTACTTGCCGTGTGCCTGGATCTCGGGGTCGGTGTTGTTCGCCTCGGTGAACGAGGCAGCCCAGTCGGCCGTGTCGAGGGCACGCGTAGTGACGGTCATGTGGGATTCCTTCGATGAGGGAGACAGCGAGGCCGAGTGCGAGCACTCGCTCCGGTATGCCGACCCGAATCCGGAAAGTGCTGGCCTCCTGGATGCCGTGTCGGCCATGACAGCCATCACACCTCGTGTCCGCCGGGTGCGTCCAATACCTATCCGGCCCGGATCGATAGGCAATGACTACTGGTCTCCCGGGGTGGTGTTGGCTATCTTCGGAAACATGCAACCCCAGCTCGACCTGCGACTTCTGTCCTATTTTGTGGCAGTTGCGGACGAGCTGCACTTCGGGCGCGCAGCCGCCCGTCTGCACATCGCTCAGCCCTCATTGAGCGTGCAGATCCGCAAACTCGAGCAGAACCTCGGCGCGGTGCTGCTGCTGCGCAGCAGCAGGCATGTCGAACTGACCCCTGCCGGCCAGATCCTGCTCGACGAAAGCCGCCGGTTGCTGGCGAACGCCGAACGAGCCGTCAACCTCACCCGCGAAGCCGCCCACGGCGTCAGTACCCGCAAGTTGGTCATCGGCTTTCAAGGCAACGCAGCTGCCGAGCTCACACCGCACATTCTCAGTACGTTCCAGTCGCTGCATCCGGGCATCCAGGTGCAGATGCATTCCTACGATTTCTCCGACCCGTATGTCGGGTTGGCCGACGGATCCTCCGATGTCGCCTTCGTCCGGCCCCCGCTGTTGATGCAGGACTGGCTGGGCATGGAAGCCCTGTTCGTCGAACCCCGGGTGATGGTCGTGTCCGCGAATCATCCGCTCGCCCAGTTGCCCGAGGTGAGCGTCGAACAGGTCACCAACGAGTTCTTCGTCGCACGCAAAGCCCCCGAGAACTGGCGAAACTACTGGCTGGCCACAGAATCGCGCCAAGGCGAACCGGTGCGGGTCGGCGCAGACGTCGCCACCGTCGACGAATGCTTCGAAGCGATCCTCGCCGAGCGCGGCGTGGCATTCTCACAAGCATCGACGCAACGCTTCTACAGCAGACCGAGCCTGGCATTCGTGCCGGTGACCGACATCCCTCCCACGGCGCTGTCCATCGCCTGGCGCACGGATGTCGCGTCCAAACCCGTACAGGATTTCATCGACACAGCACGCGCTGTGGCCTCGCTCCACACCGTGCCCGGAGCATGGTCCACCCGGCCTCACAACTCGATCACCGAAGGTGCCCACCGCACGACAGGCTGACTTCTCCTGGCCCCTCGAATCAGCGTTCCGATCACTGGTGCCTTCTTACCGAACCCATTGCTCAGCGTGCGAGTACCGCTCGACGTCACGAACGGTCACGGTCTTTCCCGAGCCGACGTGGACCTGTTGCAGACAACCAACGACACGGCGGCCTCCCTCCGGAGACCGCCGTGTCGTTGGTTGTGCAGCACACCTGGGCGTGACTACCCGCGCTGCTCCGGAAGGTCGTGTGACACAACGCCACATGCAAACCCGGTCCGGAGCCACGCAACAGACGCAGTCCTCTGCGCACCCAGTCCGAACCGAGGCGACATCGCGAGCAGCGATGGCCCTACGACAGCCGGCCGTTCACCCGGCGGGGGATACCCCACGGGTTCGCATCGACGAGAGCGGACGGCAGGTTCGCTTCGGGCACCGACTGGTAGGCGACCGGACGCAGGAACCGCCGAATCGCGGTCGCTCCGACGGAGGTGTGTACCGAGTTGGTGGCCGGGTAGGGACCACCGTGGTGCTGAGCCCAACCCACGGCCACACCGGTGGGCCATCCATTCCAGATCACGCGCCCCGCACGGCGCGCAAGCGCACCGAGCAGTCCCGCAGCATCGGGATCGTCATCGGTTCCGTGGACGGTCGCTGTCAACGTGCCCGGCAGGACAGCCATCGCCGCGTACAGCTCCTCGATCGATGTGTAGGTCACGATCAGCCCGAACGGACCGAAGCATTCTTCGAGCAGGTCCTGAGGGTTTCGACGCAGTGCCCGAGCGTCGGTCACGCCGATGACCGGGCGCACCGACAGATCGTCCAGACCACTCTGCTCGGGCACTGCCACCGGCCGGACCTCGGGATGGTCGAGGATCTGCTGGGACACCTCGAGAAACGACTGCCTGATCCCTGCGTGCAGCAGACGGAACGAATCATCGGCGACCGCGGTTCGAACGAGCCACTCGATCGAACTCTGCTCGGGAACGAACAGCAGCCCCGGCTTGGTGCAGAACTGACCCGCACCGAGCAGCAACGATTCGAGGAACTCGCCGGCGATCTTGCCCGACCGGTCCTCGGCGGCCGCAGGTGTCACGAACACCGGATTGGTGCTGCCGAGCTCACCGTAGAACGGGATGGGATCCGGGCGACCGGCTGCCAGATCGGCCAGCGCACGGCCACCCGATGTCGAGCCGGTGAACCCGACGGCGGTGATACGCCGATCCTGGACGAGCTGACGTCCGATCTCGGCGCCCTGCACAACCCCGAAGGTGCCGTCCGGGGCGCCGCCCGCCCGCAGTCCCTCGTCGATCGCCCGCGCATAAGCGGCGGTCAATCGCGGCTGAGCAGGGTGGGCTTTGGCCACGACGGGGCAGCCGGCAGCCAATGCCGAAGCAGTGTCTCCGCCGCCGAGTCCGAATGCGAACGGAAAGTTGCTCGCACCGAACACTGCGACAGGTCCGGTGGGTACGAGCATCCGACGCAGATCGGGACGCGGAGCAGGGTGCGCATCCGGATCGGCCGTGTCGATGATCGCTTCCAGCCAGGAGCCCTCCTCGACGACCTCGGCGAACATCCGCAGCTGCGTCGTCGTCCGCGTGACTTCGCCGCGCAGGCGCGGCTCGGGCAGTGAACTGTCGGCGGCCGCCAGCGGCACCAGTTCCGACGCTGTGGCGTCGAGCGCATCGGCCACCGACCGCAGAAGGTGCGCTCGCTCGTGCAGGTCCGTACGAGCAAGAGGCGCCGCGGCGGCCTCGGCGGCGTCGAGAATCCGCTCGTAATCCTGCGCGGAGGTGTCGAGAAGAGTGTCTGTCGCAGTGGTTTCCATTGCTGTCCTGTCGAATTCGGAGCATTCCGTGCTGAGTGTGTGGATCTCAGTGTGCGGGAGAACCGATGTGATGCGACATCTCCACATGGAGATGGTGTGAGTGCAGTCACCGCCTCCAGGATGGGCATCACACGAGATACCGGATGACTTTGGAGGACGACGATGACCGCAACGACAGGACCACTCGCGGGGGTTCGGGTACTGGATATGACACGTCTGGCGCCCGGACCGTACGCGAGCATGCTGCTCGCGGACCTCGGCGCAGAAGTGATCGCAATCGGTGGTGGTCGTTCCGGGCTTCCGGTGCCCGCGCTGTCGCGAGGCAAGGAATTCATCTCGCTCGATCTCAAGACCGCCGACGGCCTCGACGCCCTGCACACCCTCGTTTCGGAAGCCGACGTCTTCATGGAAGGATTCCGCCCCGGAGTGGCAGACAAGCTGGGCGCCGGTTACACGGAACTGTCGGCCCTCAATCCCGGACTCGTCTACTGCAGCGTGACGGGCTACGGCCAGAACGGGCCCATGGCGCAGCGCGCCGGGCACGACATCAACTACCTGGCCATCGCCGGTGCCCTCGGGACCTTCGGCCCCTCGGATCACCCGCCGACACTGCCGCTGAACCTGGTCGCCGACTTCGCAGGCGGCGGATTGCTGTCGGCATTCGGCATCATGTCCGCCCTCTACGACCGCACGCGTACAGGCAAAGGCCGGTACATCGATGCCGCCATGGTCGACGGCGTGCTGTCGATGATGGGAATGAACTTCGTCGATTGGCAGACGCCGACGCTGCCCGGACGTGGACACGGCGTACTGACCGGATCGATGCCGTTCTATCGGTGCTACCGCTGCTCCGACGATCGCTACGTCGCAGTCGGGGCCCTCGAGACCGCCTTCTTCGAACGGTTGTGGACCACCCTCGACCTCGGTGCCGTTCCGAACCATTTCGACGAGTCCACCTGGGACCACATCGAAAAGTCACTGACCACAGCATTCGAGACGAAGACGATGGCGGAGTGGACCACAGTGTTCGCCGATGTCGATGCCTGCGTGACACCGGTACTCGAACCGCACGAACTCGCCACCTTCGATCAGATCGTGGCCCGGGACCCGGACTTCGCACTGGATTCGGTCCCCGTGGTCCCGGTGTTCTCCGACGGCCCGACACGGCGCGCCACCGACACCCACGTCAAGACCGAGGAAGTGCTGCGCCGTGCCGGTGTCGCCGAAGACCTCGCCCACCGGGCGGCCGCAGCCGGTATCCCCTCGTCCGTGACGGGTCTGAGCTGGCCCCCACTGTGACCGTCGAACTTCCGAATCATCACCTTCCCCACACAGACCAGGAGTAATTCATGAGTATCGAGTATCGCGAATTCCGCGAGAGCGTCCGCAAACTCGCGCAGACCAAGATCGCACCGCACGCCGCCGATGTGGACGACAAGGAACGATTCCCCTCGGAATCCTGGGCAGCCCTGCGCAGCAACGACCTGCCCGGACTCGCCTACCCCGAGAGCCTCGGCGGCAGTGGAGCCGACCTGCTCGCCCAGGTCATCGCTGTAGAAGAAGTCGCAGCGTCCTGTGCAAGCACGGCACTGGTCATGCTGGTCAACTGGGCCGGCACCTCCACCGTGCTCCGTCAAGGCTCCGACGAACTCAAGCAACTGGTGGTACCGAACGTCGCATCGGGCGCCGCCGGCGCCGCATGGTGCATGACCGAGCCGCGCGTGGGCTCGGACCTGTCGGCGATCGCAACGACCGCAACCCAGGATGGGTCCGACTGGATCCTCAACGGTCAGAAGCGGTTCATCAGCAATGCGCCGTGGGCCGACTGGTACGCCGTGCTGGCGAAGACCGGAGAGAAGTCACTCGGCATCTTCATGGTGCACAAGGACGACGCCGGCGTCAGTTTCGGCGCTCCCGAAAAGAAGATGGGTATGCGCGGCAGCCCCACGACCGACGTGAACTTCGACGAGTGCCGACTGCCCGCCGTCCGGGTCGTCAACGACCCCTACCAGGGGTTCGCGTACATCTCCGAGGAACTGAACGTCAGCCGGGCACTCATCGCCGCGCAGGCTCTCGGCATCGCACAGGGCGCATTCGATGCCGCCGTGTCGTACACGACCGACCGCGAGCAGTTCGGCCAGTCCATCTCCCGCTTCCAGCTTCTGCGCGGCATGGTCGCCGATATGGCCGTCAAGATCGAGTCGGCCCGCACGCTGCTGTACGACGCAGCCCGTCTCATCGACGACGGGGAACCGGCGGGACGGACGAAGGCGGCCATGGCGAAGCTGCTGTGCAGCGACACCGCCATGTCGGTGACCACCGATGCGCTCCAACTGCACGGCGGATACGGCTATGTCCGTGATTATCCGGTCGAGCGGATGATGCGCGACGCCAAGATCACCCAGATCTATGAGGGCACCAACCAGATCCAGCGACTCATCATCGCCAAGTCGGTATACGGAAAGTAGGCGCACCGTGCACCACCCCCAGCAACAACAAGCGCTGAGCGGCATCCGGGTCCTCGACCTCGGCGAGATCATGCAGGCGCCCGTGGCCGCGCAGGTTCTCGGCGACCTCGGCGCCGAAGTGATCAAGGTCGAGCGCGGTGTCAACGGAGACATGCTGCGAGGCCTCGATCGCGAGTCACTCGACGAAGGTCGCCCCAGTGCCTACTTCGCCGCGGTCAACCGCAACAAGCGCAGCATCGCACTGAACCTGAAAACCTCTGAGGGGCAGGACATTCTCCATCAGCTCCTCGCGGAGGCGGATGTTCTCATCCACAGCTACCGGACCGCGGCAGTCGAACGACTGGGCTTGACCTACGACGATCTGCACGAGCGCTATCCTCGGCTCGTCTACGGCACTGCGACCGGATTCGGCGAGACCGGGCCATACGCCCACAAAGCAGGCCAGGACATGCTCGCGCAGGCACTGAGCGGAATGGCACGCGCGTGCGGCGACCCGTCGATCTCGGCATACGTACATCCGGTACCGACCGTGGACTACGCCTCGGGTATGGCCCTCGCCCAGGGAATCTTGGCAGCACTGTTCGAACGCGAGCGCTCCGGCCGCGGCCAGAAGGTCAGCGTCAACCTCTTCGATACAGCACTGGCCCTGCAGACTCTCGAAAGCTCCACACTGCTGGCGTACCAGCGTGAGACCAACTGGGTCAGCGACTGGTACAGCGGCATCTTCGAAACGACCGACGGTCTGCTCTTGGTACTCGGCCTGTTCCGCGAGAACGCTCTGGGTCTGGCATGCAAAGCTCTCGACATCGACGATCTGTCCGTCCAGCCGACGTTCGCCACACCACAGCTCCAGGCAGAGAACAAAGAGGCCGCCAACGCGGTTCTGCGTCCGCTGGTCGCACAGTTGAGCACCGCCGAGGCGGCAGAGTTGTTCGACGGGGTCGATCTGCTGTGCGCACCGCTGCTCACCCTGCAAGAAGCGCTCGATCATCCCCAGACGCGGCACAACGGCACGCTCGTCGACGTCGAGATCGAGGGTGTGCGCACCACCCGGTTGATGGGCAACCCTGTCACGTTGTCCCGCACCCCCGCCCAGGTGCACCGTGGGGTGCCGGCGGTCAGTGAACATGCCGACGAAATCCTCCATGAGCTCGGTATCTCCGAGTCCGATGTCCAGACCTTGCGCAATAAGGGAGTGATCCGATGAGTAATGCGATGCAGACGGACCCGACGAGCCCGACCACCGGCACCGCCACCGCGATGGTGCTCGAAGGCTTCGGACAGACCATGACCGCGACGACGTTTCCGCGCGTGACCCCCGATGCCGGCGCGGTCGTCGTCGACGTCACGCACGCGGGAATCTGCGGAACCGACATCCACCTGCAGCAAGGTCGCCTGCCCATTCCGGTACCGCTCATCCTCGGACACGAGGCGGTCGGTCGCGTACACGCCCTCGGCGAGGGAGTCACCACCGATGCCCGGGGCGAGCAACTGCACGTCGGGGACGCGATCTCATGGGCGTCCAACATCCCCTGCGGGCACTGCTACTACTGCCAGGACCAGCACGAACCGTCGCTGTGCGAGACCCGCAAGGTGTACGGCATCAACCAGTCGTCGGCCGACTGGCCCCATCTGTCGGGTGGGTGGTCCGAACAGATCTACCTCCAGCCCGGCTCGACGATCATCCGCATCCCGTCCTCGGTGACCCCGCAGCAGGTGATCGCACTCGGCTGCGCCGGCCCGACGGCCGTGCACGCCGTGAACGATATCGCCAAGCCGCAGACAGGTGATGTCGTCGTGGTCCAGGGCAGCGGACCGGTCGGCCTGGCCTGCGCCATGTACGCCACACTCGCCGGCGCAGCAAAAGTGATCATCGTCGGCGGGCCGGCCAACCGTCTCGAGGTCGCGCAGGCCGCCGGCATCGGCGACATCCACATCGACATCTTCACCGAGACCGATCAAGAGGCCCGCCTGGAACGGATCCTCGCGCACACACCGGACGGGCGCGGCGCCGACGTCGTCATCGAGGCCACCGGCGTCCCGACCGCAGTAGCCGAAGGCATCGACCTCGCCCGCCGCGGCGGCAAGTACCTCGTCGTCGGGCAGTACACCGACCACGGCACCACTCCGATCAACCCCCACTACATCACCAAAAAGCAGCTGCAGGTGCTGGGAAGCTGGGCGTTCTCTCCGCAGAACCACCTCGAATACGTCGAATCCCTCCCCCGGCTGACCGCCCACTTCGATCTCGCGTCGATGGTCACCGAATACCCGCTCACCGAGGCGGACGATGCCATGACCGATATGCGGGACGGGCGCACGCTCAAGTCGGTCCTCACCACCGGAGGCCGGTCGTGACCAACTCCCCGTACACCGCGGCGATCGAGGCGATGCTAGAGCGGATCGACTCGACCGCCAAGCAGACCGACGGCACCTTCCCGCACTACGGCGACATCGAATCCGGCGAATGGACCACCACCGCCGACGGAAACTGGACCGGAGGATTCTGGGGTGGCTTGGCCGCACTCGGCTTCGCCGCCTCGGGTGACGAGCGCCTGGCGCACCTCGCCGACGACATCACCGCGCAGATCCTGCCCCGGCAGAATTCCGACACCGCATTCCGCGGCTTCCTCTTCTGGTACGGGGCCGCAGTCAACCACCTCGTCACCGGAAGCGACGACGCGGCGCAGACCGCTCTGGCAGGTGCCCACGGCCTGCTCACCAGCTTCAACGATCGCGCCGGCATCATCCCACTCGGAGCAGAAGCAGAAGAAGCAGAGGCGGTCGGAGAAGGCGCCGCGAACATCGACGCCGTCCCGGGCACCGTCGCGCTGCTGTCGTGGGCCTCGGCACATACCGGCGACCCACGCTTCCTCGACGCCGCGATCCGCCACGCGCAGCGGCACATCGAACTGTGCATCCGCACCGATGGCTCGGTCTGCCAGTCGGCACGATTCGACACATCCAATGGTGCACTGCTGGATCGCTACACCCACAAGGGCATGAACGCCGACAGTACCTGGGGCCGGGCACAGGCGTGGGCGATGGTGGCATACGCCCAGGCTGCGCAGTGGGCATCGCCGTCCTTCCTGCCGACCGCCGTCCGACTGGCCGAATGGTGGCTCGACCGCACACCGAACGGCGGCGTCGTGTCCTGGGACTTCGACGCCGGCAGCGGTCCGGACGTACCGATCGACACCTCCGCCACGGCCATCGCCGCTGCCGCGCTGCTCAAGCTCGATCGGCTCGTCCCTGAGCGGACCGACTTCCGGGACCGGGCCGTCGCCCACGTCGAGGCACTCCTCGATCACCTCACCCCCACCGGACCACACGACAGCAGACCGGCCGGGATCCTGATGGACGGTTGCTTCGACAAACGCCGCGACTTCGCGACCCGAAACGAACTGATCTGGGGCGACTACTTCCTGCTCGAGTGCCTGATCAACCTGAACAACCGGTCCGATACGCTGAAGTTGTGACCGAACTACCATGACGGGTCACCCGAGACCCCGGAAAGAAGATCGAGGAAAGCCGGTGTCGGAAAATACACCTACTGCAGCTCACGAGTTCACCCACTCGGACCTCAAACCGTCGATCCTCGACAATCTCGCACTTTCGCGCGCCGAGCTGCTGGTTCTGACCGACGAAGCGTCGGCGATGACCACAGCAGGCCAGCGGATCCGGGAGATCGGCGACTTCGACATGTCGCTCATCGGGCGCGTCGAGGTCGATGGGGTGATGGTTCACCGCAGTTGGCAGGGCACGAAGAGCAACGCTCTGCACCGACTGGTGGTGCCGGAAGGGATCGGGCTCGGCGGCAAGAGCATCATGCTCCAACAACCCGTCTGGGTACGGGACTATCTGTCCGATCCCGGAATCACCCACGACTTCGACGCGCTCGTCGAACAGGAGTCACTGCGAGGAATGCTTGCCGTGCCCATGGCTTATGAAGGTCATGTACTCGGCGCCATGTACGTCGGCACCCGCGAATATTCGTCCTTCGGTGATCGAGTCATCGCAGAGATCCAATCGATCGCCGAAACGGCCGCCGTCACTCTCCTCAGCGCCCAAAGGGCCGCCACCCAGACAGAACTCGCCCTCGAAGCCGAACGGAAACGGCTCGCCGAATCCCTACACGATTCCGTGAGCCCGGTCCTTTTCCGGATCGGTGCCGAACTGCAGAGCCTGCGCGCCCTCGCTGACGCGCAGGCGATCCACGATCGCCTGCACGAGATCACCGAACAGGTACACGCCGTCAATGCTTCCATCCGCAGATCGCTGACCGACCTCACCGCGCGGCCCCCCGAACGGAATCTTCCGGTCGGCATCGAGGAGGACTGCCAGGCATTCACGCTCCGGACCGGTATCCCGGCCCGTTTCGTGCCCCTGACCGAATCCCCCGACCTCGATGCCAGCCGCGTCGAGGCACTCCAACGCCTTGTTCGCGAAGCGCTGGTCAACGTGGAGAAACACGCCGACGCGTCCACTGTGGTGGTCAGCTTGTCGGCGCGGTCGGGCAAGGTGACGGTCGTCATCAGCGACGACGGCCGGGGCGTCGACGGCACCGACGATCCGATGCGAGGAAGCCAGCTGGGGCTCGGATTGGCTGCAGGGCGCCTCGAGCGGCTCGGGGGCGGCATGTCGGTGGTCAGCGACGACGAAAGCGGCACCACCGTGCGCGGCTGGGTAGACGCTCTGGAGGGACCGAGCACATGACCGCGCCACCGAAGACCATCCGCATCCTCGTCGTCGACGATCATCCGATCGTGCGTGGCGGCGTGGAACTACTCGCCCGCGAGGACACCGACCTCGAAGTCGTGGGAGGTGCACTGACCGGCTCTGCCGCGGTCGAATTGGCCCGCACCCTGTCCGTCGACGTCATCCTCCTCGATCTTCGGCTCCCCGATATCCCTGCACCGGAACTGATTCCGCGTCTTCGTCGAGTCGCGCCGCACGCGCGGATACTGCTGTTCACCGCGTTCGCCGATCACGGTGCCATCGATCTACTGATGGAAGCAGGCGCCGACGGCTGCCTCGTCAAGGACATCAGCGGACAGGACTTCGCCACAGCCATTCACCGTGTGTCCAGCGGAATCCGGGTGGTCGACCCGAGGTTGACGGGACCACGAAAAGTCGTGACCTCCGAGGCGCTGTACCGGGCCGGCCTGACCCGGCGCGAGTACGAAGTGCTGCGTTTTGCGGCCATGGGTCACAGCAATCCCGAAATCGCTCAGGAACTGTCTCTCACCCGCAACACCGTAAAGACCTATCTGCAGAGCGCCATGCAGAAACTGAACGCGCGCAATCGCGTCGAAGCCATTGCACGCGCTCACGAACTTCGCTTGCTCTGAATCGAATTCGCTATACCCGGAGCGCACTCCACCTCTCCACATGGAGATGTTATGTGTTCTGGGTCACCCATATATTGAGCCGCAGAAATCATCTCGCGCTCGCGGCAACGGAGGCCCCACATGCCCAAAATGTCCCAAACATCGAAAGTAGGCTTTGCCAGCGGTGTCGGCACAACAGTCGAATGGTACGACTTCTTCATCTACGGCACCGCAGCCGGACTCGTCTTCAACAAGATCTTCTTCCCCGAGTTCGACTCTCTGATCGGCACTCTGCTCGCCTTTGCCACGTTCTCTGCCGCCTTCGTGGCGCGCCCGCTCGGCGGAGTGGTGTTCGGTCACTTCGGTGACCGGATCGGACGCAAGTCCATGCTCGTGATCACCTTGACCATCATGGGCTTGACCACTCTCGGAGTCGGGCTGCTCCCGAGCTACGAGACCATCGGCGTCGCCGCACCGATCATCCTCGTCACCTTGCGTTTCGTGCAGGGTCTCGCACTCGGTGGTGAGATCGGCGGGGCGATCCTCATGGCCGTCGAACACGCTCCCGCCGACAAACGCGGCTACTACGGCAGCTGGGTGCAAATGGGCGTGCCGGCAGGACTGATGCTCGGTAACACGGTCTTCCTGTTGATGGCCGGACTGTCTCCCGAAGCGTTCGAATCCTGGGGATGGCGCATTCCCTTCTTGATCGGCGGCGCATTCGTCGCGATCGGCCTGTTCGTCCGACTGCATGTCGGCGAAAGCCCGAACTTCGACCGCGTCAAGAAGAACGCACAGTTGGAGAAGCTGCCCATCGGGGTGGTCCTTCGCCACTACCCCAAGCAGGTCCTCCTGACCTGTGGTGCCTACTTCGCCATCGGCGTCACCTTCTACGGCACTACGGTATTCGGCCTCAGCTACGGCGTCACGCAGGTCGGCTACACCCGAAACCAGATGCTGACACTCGTCCTCGTCGCCATGGCGGTCACGTTCGTCGCACTACCGTTGTTCGGCAAGCTGTCGGACGCCTACGGCCGAAAGCCGGTCTTCCTCGCCGGGGTTCTCGCCATGCTGCTGTTCACCTTCCCCTGGTTCTGGCTGGTCAACTCCGGATCCTTCGCGCTGGCGATGATCGGGTTCGTGGTGTTCTGCCTCGCCTTCGCCACCTCCTACGGTCCCCTCGCAGCCTTCTTCGCCGAAGCCTTCGACACCCGCATCCGCTACACCGGAATCTCCTTCGGCTACACGATCGGCACCCTCGCCTCGAGCGCTCCCGCACCGATCGTCGCCACCTACCTGCTCGATCGCACCGGCTCGTACGTCGCCGTGGCGCTGTTCATGGTCGCAATGTGCGCCGTCTCCGTCGTCTGCGTGATCGCCATGCGCGAGACTTACCGACAGGACCTGTCCGACAACGACGAAACCTCCGGACAGGAACAGCTGTCACCGACCTCTCACTGAGCACGCGCACGCACCGGTCCCCGGTCGCCGACGTCCCGCCCCCTTCGGCCGGCCGCCGATTCGTCCGCACACGATCCCACGGCCGTGGACCTCGACAGACATCCATCCCACCCCGATTCCCGGGGGCGCGGAACTCCTCCCCCCGCGCCCCCGGCACCCTCGAAACGAGTCCAGATGAGCATCGCCGAACCGTCGCTGCACCCGTTGGCTCTACCCACCACCTCACTGCGTGTCCTGGTCACCGGCGTCGAACAGAACGAAGGTGCCCACGTGGCCCGAACGTTGGCAGCAGCTGGACACCACGTGTTCACGCACAGCTTCACCCTCGATGCTGCCGAGCACCTCGCCGGCCGAGTCGCCGATGACGACGGGATCGCTCATCCGGTCGCGGCCGATCTGACCCTCGAATCCGACGTCGACAACATGTTCACCCACCTCGAGCGACGATATGGCGGCATCGACGCGCTCGTGCACACCGCATGGCTACCCGGCCCGGAAACAGCATGCCACTCGCTGAGCGAGATCCGCCCCGCCGACTGGGGCCGGTTCACCTACGACCACATGGCGTTGTTGTTCCACACGACCAGACGTGCTGCAGTATCCCTGCACCGCACCGGCAGCATCGGATCGATCGTCACCGTCACCGGCCTGGATACGCTCCGCAGAATCACCGACACCGATCGAGGACCGGCGCGAGACTCCATGGACGGCGCAATCGAATCCTTCGCTCTCGCCGCCGGACGTGAACTCGGCAGTAACTTCTTGCGGATCAACAATATTCGTCTGGTACCCACCCCGACTCCGGAGACAAGTGTCACCGCTGCTGCCCCGATACGCCTCGAAGCGGTGCTGCCGGAGCTGATCGACCCAACATCCGATATCGGCTCCGGTGGCATCTTCACTGCCTACACCTCGTTCCCTGCACCTGTGCGGTGATCGACGTCGGCCCGATGTCCCCATTCGTTGTCATCGGCGCGTCGAATGTTGCCCGGCTCGTGTGCGCGTCGCTCACCCAACGCCACTTCGATGTTGTCCACCTCGATGCACCCGACGACCCGGAACTTCTGCAGATCACCCAGCACGACCCGGCCGGGGTCGCCGTCGTCACCCACGACGACGCGGTCGCCGTCCGTTATGCCCTCGCCATCGCCCACATCAGTCCCCACACACCGATGGTCGTGACCGTCTTCGATCGCACCATCGCCAACCAGCTCACCCGATTGATTCCCCACTGTCAGGTAACCTCCCCCGCAGACCTCGCGACACCGTCCCTGGCCGGCCCGTGCATCGCTGCCACGATCGACGCCGCGCACACCGCGCCCGATGGCACCACACGCGTCCTCCGACAATCCGCCCACGGTGACCAACCGACCTGGCAGCCGCTACCCCACAGCCGCACCAGCAGAATTCGCCGCCGATTCGTCCACTCCGTAGGCACACTGCGATCCCACGACGCCGGCACCCGCATGCTGCTCACCGGCCTTATCGGACTGCTCGCCATCCTCCTGATCGATTGGATATGGCTCACCGTCGGCAAAGGGCACCACTGGGTCGAGTCCCTCAAAGAAGCAGTCCAGGTCGTCGCCACCGTCGGTCCCGCACCGGCCTCATACGGCGACCACACCTATGACGTGTTCGCGGCTCTGGCGATGTTGGCGGCGATCGTGTTCACCGCCATGTTCACCGCCGGGATAATCGAACGTCTGCTCGGAACCAGCCTCATCGGCTTGATCGGTCAACGGGTTCTCCCCCGCCGCAACCACGTCATCGTCGTCGGATTGGGACAGGTCGGTCTCCGGTTGTGCCTCGAACTCCGCAAACTCGGCATTCCCGTCGTCGCCATCGAACGCGACGATCGAGCCCGCAATCTGCGCCTGGCTCGAGCACTGAACATTCCCACCATCGTCGGGCACGGTACCGACAGAACCCTCCTCGAACGCGCCCGCCTCGACCGGGCCCGATGCCTTGCCGCCGTGGGCTCCGACGATCGTGACAACATCGCCGTGTCCGTAGCAGCCCACGGAGTGCACCCCGACGCCAGACTCGTCCTCAGAGCCGGCGAACACGAAGCCCTCACCGACACCGGATCCCTCCTCCCGCTAGGGATCACCAGGAATGTCGCAACCTTGAGTGCAACCTTCGTCGTCGCCCGACTGCTCGGTCTCGACGCACACCGTGTGGTAGTCGCAAACGACACGATCCACCTCGAACTCGACGGGTCCTTCGAACAGTTCGTCCTCGCCGCACGACACCATTGCCCCCATGTCACCGGGACAGATGCTCACTACCCCTCGTTCGAGGTACGACTCCGACGAACGCCTTCGAGGCAGCGCACATCAACATGGCACGAATCCGGAGCCGACAGACAATAGCGTCGACGATTGTCCAGTCATGCAGCGCTGGCGAGTTTCCTCCGTCGCACTGTGACCGCCAGCGACATTGGGAACTCACCCGACTCCTTACGTGGGCACACCGCCCGTTTCGGCTCCGATCGACTCGTGCCCCGCCACATCCTCGAGGGCCGGAACGGTGGGCGCGTTCAAGTACACCGTGCTGCCGGCGGCCCTGAACTGGTCGGACATATGTTGCATCCCGGCGACGGCGGCCTGGTCGGCGGCGTCACCGAACCTGGTCCGGATGTCTTGGGAGATACGCATCGAGCAGAACTTCGGCCCACACATCGAGCAGAAGTGCGCTGTCTTGGCCGGTTCGGCCGGAAGCGTCTCGTCATGGAACTGCTCGGCCGTATCCGGATCCAGCGACAGAGCGAACTGATCCCGCCACCGAAACTCGAAACGCGCCTTCGACAACGCGTCGTCACGCTCGACGGCACCGGGATGGCCCTTGGCGATGTCGGCGGCATGAGCGGCGATCTTGTACGTGATGACCCCGGTCTTGACGTCGTCCCGATTCGGCAGTCCCAGATGCTCCTTCGGGGTGACATAACACAGCATCGCGGTGCCATGGCGGGCGATCTCGGTGGCCCCGATCGCGGAGGTGATGTGGTCGTAGCCCGGAGCAATGTCGGTCACCAGCGGCCCCAGGGTGTAGAAAGGCGCTCCATGACATAACTTCTGTTGACGCTCCACATTTTCCCGCACCCGATGGATCGGGATGTGGCCAGGGCCTTCGACCATCACCTGAACGTCGTGAGCCCAGGCACGGGTGGTCAGTTCGGCAAGAGTGTCCAGTTCGGCGTACTGCGCGGCGTCATTGGCGTCGGCGATCGACCCCGGTCGCAGCCCGTCCCCGAGGGAAAATGCCACGTCGTAGCGGGCGAAGATCTCGCACAGTTCGTCGAAGTGGGTGTAGAGAAAATTTTCCTCGTGATGGGCGAGGCACCAACCGGCCATGATCGACCCACCTCGGGAGACGATGCCGGTGAGCCGCTCGGCCGTGAGCGGTACGTAGCGCAGCAGCACTCCGGCGTGGATGGTCATGTAGTCCACACCCTGCTCACACTGCTCGATCACGGTGTCGCGGAAGATCTCCCACGTCAGCGCATCGGCCTGGCCGGCGACCTTCTCCAGAGCCTGGTAGATCGGCACCGTGCCGATCGGCACCGGGGAGTTGCGAATGATCCATTCTCGGGTGGTGTGGATATCTTCGCCGGTGGACAGGTCCATCACAGTGTCCGCGCCCCAACGGGTGGCCCAGCGCATCTTGTCGACTTCGTCGACGATGGAGCTGGTCACCGCTGAGTTGCCGATGTTGGCATTGATCTTCACCAGGAAGGACTTGCCGATGATCATCGGCTCGGACTCGGGGTGGTTGACGTTGGCGGGGATGATCGCCCGACCCGCCGCCACCTCCGAGCGCACCAGTTCCACGTCGCAGTTCTCCCGCAGCGCCACGAACCGCATTTCCTGGGTGATGATCCCCGCCCGGGCATAGTGCATCTGCGTGACCGTCCGGCCTGTCTTCGCTCGCACCGGGACAGGTCGGGGCCCCTTCCACTCCTGGGACGCCTCTCCACGCCGCACAGCCGAGCGGCCATCGTCGAGCAGATCCCGTTCTCGCCCCGGGTAGTGCTCGACGTCGCCGCGAGCAGCAATCCAGTCGGCGCGCGTCGGCGGGAGCCCGACCAGCGGATCGCTACCGGGACCTGCAGTGCGGTAGACCTGCAGCGGCGGGTTCGGCACCCCGCCGGGAGAGTCGTTCAAGCGGATCTCTGTGACAGGTACACGCAGGTCGTGTTCCTCGTCGTGGACATAGCTCAGGGCATGCGAATTGGATGCACTCATCGGAATCGTTCCTACTTCCTTCGCCGGCATTACCCGGGCAGGTTCGACGGTCGCAGGCTGCCTCAGCCCGATCTCAGCCCCTGCAATAGGGCTCCCGTGGGGACGTCACAGACCCTAACACCCGACTCGTCTCGCTGCAGATGTAGCTGGTCCGGTCGTCGGAGCGGTGCGAAGTCGGCCCGTCCTGTACGAGCTACGAGGAGGTACTCTTCTGAATGTCATCGACTGTCGACTCGAGGAGATCGGGACCTTGTCCGCACAGCTGGCCTTCGATGGGGACTGCTGCACGATTCGGTGACAGTTTCGGTCACGCAGCCTGTGCGACTGGTGTGGTCATGATGGTTTCGAACTCGACCGGCGTCGATCGGGGGAGAGGCAGGTCCGGGACACCAGCAGGTCGACGGTCACGCCGAGAGGCCGTAATGCTTCGGCGATCTCTTCGAAGTGTTGCGCCGAGCGAGAATATCGGTCGGGGCCATGAGGACCGCCTGAAAGCCGCCTTCGATTACCAGTAACGCAAACGCAGTGGCTGCCAGGACGGGGGCCTTTCCGGCGCCGACGTCTCCCTGCAGCAGCCGATTCATCGGCCGGAGGCGGTCATGTCGGTGTGGATATCGGCTATCACCCGCAGCTGTGCACCTGTGGGGTGTACGGCAGGCCGGCCAACCATGCATCGAGCAGTCGTCCGGTGGGCTTGTGGGCGATGCCGACTTCTGCGGCTTGTGCGTTTCGAAGCACTCCGAGGGCAAGCTGCGACCGCAGGAGTTCGTCATAGGCCTGTCGGTCCCGTCCCTTTTCTGCGTGCTGTTTGGATGCGGGGACATGGACAGCGCGTAGCGCGGTCAGCTGCGACGGCAGCTTCCGTTGAGCCAGCAAGGTCGAGGGATTCGGGTCATCCAGCTTCGGGAGTCGGCGGCGTGCATCGACCGCGGCACGGCGCAGCATCCACGTGTCCACCTCATGTTTCTGCGATTGGGGTAGATCGCGAGCAGTGGTGCGGTGGATTCGCTCATCGGTTCCAACAGTGGTGAGGTCATCTGCAATGCGCCGTTGAAGAACATGGCGGAGACTCGGGTGTTTTCGTCCACGAGTTGGAATCGCACGTAACATTTTCCCCAGTTCCCCGTATGCTCACGAGTCGTGCGTATCGATCAGGTGTGGCGTTATCCGGTGAAATCGTTCGGAGGAGAACGGATCGACGCCGCAGCGATCGAAGCGGACGGTGTGCGCGGCGACCACCTGTGGGCGCTGGTCGACGCCGAAACCGGAAACATCGCGAGTGCGAAGCGTTTCCGACGCTACGGACTGCTGTTGACCTGCTCCGCACGACTTCTGAACGACGACGACCCCCGCGATCCGGCGGCACTCGAACTCACGCTCGCCGACGGCACGGTGGTGCGCGGCGACGATCCCGAGGTCGACGACCTGCTGTCGAAGCTGGTTGGTCACGACGTGCGGCTCGAACCGCGTGACCGCACCTACGACGAGGCGCCGGTGCATCTCGTCTCCCGCTCCGCGGTCGAAGCGCTCGGCACCGGCGACCCCACCGATGTCGCGTTGCGGCGGTTCCGGCCGCAGTTGGTCGTCGACACTCCGGACACGACCGGTTTCGTGGAGGACGAATGGATCGGCCGACGGGTGTCGGTGGGCTCGGCAGTCCTCGAACCGCACAAGCGCACCGCGCGGTGCGTCATGGTGACGCTCCCCCATCAGGAGGTTCCCGCGCGGCGCGACATGCTGCGTGAGGTGATGACCGCGCATCAGGTGCCCAATGTGCCGGAGGGCAAGCCGATGCCGTGCATCGGTGTCTACGCGACCGTCCCGACTCCCGGCGACATCACCGTCGGCGACGAAGTCCGGATCGGGTAGACCGGGTCACTTCCCGGCGAGGTAGTCCTCGACGAGAAGCTTCTTCTGCACCTTGCCCATGGCGTTGCGCGGAAGAGCGTCGGCGGTACGGATCTCGCGGGGGCGCTTGTGGATCGACAGGGTCTGCGCGACGAAGTCCGAGAGTTCGCCCGGATCACGGAGATCCCCGACGACGTAGGCGACGATCCGCTGTCCGAGATCGTCGTCCGGCACACCCACCACCGCCGCCTCCTGCACGCCGGCATGGTTCAGCAGCGCATGCTCCACCTCGCCGGCGCCGATCCGGTAGCCGCCGGACTTGATCATGTCGACCGATTCGCGGCCGACGATGCGGTGGAAACCCTGGTCGTCGATCACGGCGATGTCGCCGGTCTTGAACCAGCCGTCTTCGGTCATCGACTCGGCGGTCTTCTCGGGGTTGTTCAGGTAGCCGTCGAACAGGGTCGCGCCGGACACCTCCAACTGGCCGAGGGTGTCGCCGTCGTGCGGCACGAGGTTGCCGGCCTGGTCGCGCAGGCGGGTGGAGACGCCCTGGATCGGCAGTCCCACCCAGCCGGGCCGGCGCTCACCGTCGTGGCGTGTGCTGATCGTGATGATCGTTTCGCTCATCCCGTACCGCTCGATCGGCGCGGAGCCGGTGAGGGCGAGCATGCGCTCGAAGACCGGAACGGGAAGGGGCGCACTGCCCGACACCAGAAGTCGCGCGGACGACAGTGCGCGAGCGGATGATTCGTCGGCAGCGACCCGCGACCACACGGTAGGAACACCGAAGTACAGCGAACCACCGGCTGCCGCATAGGCTTCGGGTTTCGGTCGCACCGTGTGCACGAGTGGCGAGCCCTGCCGGAGCGCGCCGACGACACCGAGGATTAGTCCGTGGACGTGGAACAGGGGAAGTCCGTGGACGAGCGTGTCGTCGGACGTCCAGTTCCATGCCTCGGCGAGACCGTCGAGGCCGGCCGCCACGGCGGACCGCGAGAGCACGACTCCCTTGGGGGCACCGGTGGTTCCGGAGGTGTACATGATCATTGCGGCGCTGCCCGGGTCCGCCTCGGCGTGCGAGGACGACGAGCGCGCGTTCGCGTCGACCGGGATCGCGGGCAGGGTGACGTCCTCGGGGGCAGTGCCGAGCCACACCTGCGCACCCGAGTCCTTCAGGATGTGCGCGCGTTCGGCCGGACCGGAATCCGGCGGCACCGGCACGGCGGCCACACCGGCCATGAGGCATCCGGTCGTGGCGATCACCGTCTCGATGCTCGCGGTGGCGTCGATGGCGACCCGCGAGGAACCGGCGACCTCGTCGGCCACCGCGGCGGCGGCTGCGATCAGTTCGGAACGGGTGAGCGATCCGTCTCCGACTCGGACGGCACTGCGGTCGTCGCCGCCTGCTCCGGACTCGGTGAGCGAGGTCAGCAACGGCACGGGCGTGGTGGTCATCGGTGGGTCCCTTCTCGACGTCCTGCCGGACGGTGTCGCGCAGCGTCTGGTCCATATTGTGGACCGATGTGCTACGATGCAGTCCGGCTCAACCTATATTCCGTGACGCCTGCCGTCAACGACGCGTGAAAGGTTCCGATGAACAGCGTTCTCACCGCACTCCGCGTGTTCGAGGAGGTCGCGACCACGCAACCGGTCGGGCTGTCGGAGTTGAGCAAGCGCCTCGACGTCCCCAAGAGCACCGTCCAGCGATGCCTCAGGACCCTCGCCGAGGCCGGCTGGCTGCGCCCCTCGGCGGCGAACGCCGGGCAGTGGGTCATTACCGGCCGCGCGTTCAGCCTGGGCAGTGCGATGTCGTCCGGCGACGACCTGCGCGAGGTCGCACTCCCGGAACTGAACCGCCTGCAGGCCGAGACGGGTGAGACCGTCCATCTCGCCGTGCCGGACGGGAACGAGCTGGTCCTGATCGAGCGACTCGACAGTCCCCATCAGCTGCGCGCCTTCCTCGCCCTCGGCACGCGCCTTCCCCTCCACGCCGCGTCGACCGGCAAGGCCTATCTCGCGTCGCTGCCCGACGAACGGATCGAAGACTTCCTCGCGACCGAGCTCCCATCACTGACCGAGCGCACCGTCACCGAACCGGCGGCGCTGCGCGAGGAGATCGCCGAGATCCGCGCCCGCGGGTATGCCGTGACCGAACAAGGGCTGCACGACGGCATCGCCGCCGTCGCCGTCGCGCTGCGTGGGCGCGGTGGCACCGTGCGCGGTTGCTTCAGCATCTCCGGTCCGGCTTCGCGGCTGACACCCGACCTCTTCGCCGACTACGGCGCGAAGGCGCTGGCAGCGCGGGACGCGATCGAACGTCGCCTACCCTGATCCGCTCCGAGCAGGACTGGCGGGCGCCCCCACCTCTGGACATATCGTTTATCGATAGGTATAACGATTATCGATGGTATCGACAATCGATAACCCCGCCGTCCGGCGAGTTCGGAGACGACCATGAATTCCACCCACGACACCGACCGCCCCCAGGGCCCGGGCACCGAACCCGACACGCTCTCCCCCACCGAGACGTCGAAGAAGGACCGCACCGATCTGCGGGCGTCCCTCACCGTCTTCGCGCTGACCTCACTGATCGTGCTCTTCACCTATGTCCGCGACCTCGCGAGCTCCCTCGGCGACGGCATCGTGACCGCGCGGGTCCGGTTCGACGACGCGGCAGCGGCGCCGGTGCTGTCCACCCCGAACGGCACCGACCTCCAGACCACCTCGACGACGGTGATCGACGTTCCGACCGACCCCCTCTCACCCGTCAGCGTCGGCCTCCTCCGCGCCGGGGAGGCGGTACAGACGTTCGGTTACCTGACAGCCCTGGCCCTGCTGAGCTGGATCGTCGTGCGATTCGTCCGGGGCCGATTGTTCGACCGGGGTGTCATCCGGCTCGTGTGGGTCACGTCGATGGTGGCGATCGCGACCATCATCGTCCCGATGATTCCCCGCACGCTGGGCACCAACATGTTGATCCGTGACGTGGACATGAACGAGGTCCTCTCGAACGCGCCTCTCGGACCGGAGTTCTGGTACGCCTACGTCTTCTGCATGGTGATCTCGGCCGTGGGCGTGGTACTGCGGATCGGCAGCCGCATGGCGCGCGACAACGAAGGACTCGTCTGATGCCTCCGGAAACCGAGCATGCCGTCCGGTGTCATCTCGACGAGCTGCTGGCCGATCGGGGCATGACGCTCACCGAGTTGGCCGACAAGGTCGGCGTCAGCGTGGTGAACCTGTCGGTACTCAAGAACGGACGCGCCCGCGCGATCCGCTTCTCGACCCTCACCGCCCTGTGCCGCGTACTGGATTGCTCTGTGGGCGACATTCTTTCGGTCGACTGACCGACCCCGGAAAACAGCGATGCCCGGAACCTCGTGGGTTCCGGGCATCGCCGATCGGCCCGGCCGGTGGCGCTCCGGCTGACGCACGGACCTGTTTCCTCTATTCCCCGATCGCGGGAAGAATGCGGGTGCGGACCTCACCGAAGCCGATGCGGGTCCCGTTCGGGCCGGGCGCGGTGGCAGAGATGGCGATCTCGTCGCCGTCCTCGACGAAGGTGCGCGTCTCGTCGCCGACCTGCACGGGTTCTGCTCCGCCCCAGGTCAGTTCGATGAAGGCGCCGCGCTGGTCCTTCTCCGGGCCCGAGATGGTGCCGGAGCCGAACAGATCACCGGTGCGGGTCGCGGCACCGTTGACCGAGGTGTGGGCGAGCATCTGCGCGGGCGACCAGTACATCTGCGCGTACGGCGGGCGCGACACGACGTGCCCGTTCCACTCGACCTCGAGATCGATGTCCAAGCCCCACTTCTCGGTGCCCTTCAGGTACGGCAGCGGTTCCGGGTCCTGCACCGGGGTGTCGATGCGGGCGGCCTCGAGCGCGGCGATCGGGACGACCCACGGTGAGATCGACGTCGCGAAGGACTTGCCGAGGTTCGGGCCCAGCGGCACGTACTCCCACGCCTGGATGTCGCGGGCCGACCAGTCGTTGAGGATGACCGCGCCGAAGCAGTGGTCGGCGAACTCGTCGGGGGTGATCCGCGAACCCATCGGGGAGCCGACACCGACAATGAAGCCCATCTCGGCCTCGATGTCGAGGCGGATCGACGGACCGAAGACCGGCACAGGATCGTTGGGACCCTTGCGCTGTCCGCACGGACGCACGATGTCGACGCCCGAGGTCACGACGGTGCTCGACCGGCCGTGGTAGCCGACGGGCAGGTGCTTCCAGTTCGGCATCAGCGGGTCGGGATTCTGCGGGCGGAACAGCCGGCCGAGGTTCGACGCGTGGTTCTCCGACGCGTAGAAGTCGACGTAGTCGGCCACCTCGATCGGCAGGTGCATCGTCACGTCGGCGACGGCGAAGACGGCCTCGTCGGCGACGTCACCGGCGACGAGTTCCTTGATCGCAGAGCGGACTTCGTCCCACCGGGCGCGGCCCCGGGCCATGAACGCGTTGAGCGACGGCTCGGCGAAGACGATGTCGTCCTCGAAGACACGGCTCAGGTCGAGGACCGAATCTCCGACGCGGACACCGACGCGGGGTTCGCTGTCGGCCGTGGAGAAGATGCCGTACGGCAGGTTGTCGAGGCCGAAGAGCGAGCCCTCCGGAATGGCGATGGTGGTCATGCGTTCGTTCCTTCGGTGATCGGGGAAACGGTCGAGGGTGCCAGACCGAGTCCGAGCAGATCCTCGAGCGGTTCGGCGATGCTGCAAGTGCCGTACGACAGGAAACGGCGCCGGACCTCTGCGGCCCGGTCGTCGGAGAGTGCGCCGAGACGTGCGGAGAGCACTGCCCCGTCACGTTCGGCCAGCACGGACGCGACCTCGTCGATGTCGGCTCCGGACAGCACCGCGTCCACCGCGGCCAACAGGTTCACGAACCCGTGCTGTTCGAAGCCCGTCCTCGGGTCGGTGTTGCGCACCGCGTGGTGCAGACCGGCGGTCGCCTTGAACGGAACTCCCGTGGTGACGACCGTCGAGACCGCTGCGGCGAGCTCGGCTTCGTCCGGATAAGCCTCCGCCACGATCCCGCCGGTGCGGAACTTGGCGGCGTACGGCGTCCCGGTCAGTCGGGCGAGGATCTCGGCTCGGCGCTCGTCACGCGGAACCTCGACGAATACATCGATATCCGGTCGACTCACCCTGATCTCGTCGAGCGCCGCGAACAGCTCGTCGACGGATTGCTCTGCGGGGACCGCGATCTCGAGGGCCACCACGGACACCGAGTCCATTGCGTCGACCTGCTCGAGTGCGGGCCGGACGGCGGCGGTGCCGGTCGGTGCGGTCAGGCTCAGGGCCAGCTCACCGGGATACGGGTGCTGCGCCAGGTGATCTGCTAGTTCACCGAGGCGACCGGCCGGGAAGACGAACGCTCCGACGAGCGGTGCGTGCGCGGACGAGCGGTGCCCGGCGTGGGCGGGGACGGCGACGGGCAGCGGAGCGTTGCCCGGAGGGAACAGCGCAGCGTCGTCGCACAGTCCGGTCAGAAGAGGTCCGAAAGTCACTTGGCCGCTCCTGCATTGCGGTTCCAGCTGCCGGCGTAGGCGGCGTCCTCGCACGCGAGCGCACCCTCACCGAGTTCGAGCGGGCGGAAGGTGTCGACCATGACGGCGAGTTCGTCGAAGAACTCCACACCGATGCTGCGCTCGTAGGCACCCGGCTGCGGGCCGTGCGCGTGACCACCGGGGTGCACCGAGATCGACCCCTGGCCGATGCCCGATCCCTTGCGGGCCTCGTAGTCGCCGCCGCAATAGAACATGACCTCGTCGGAGTCGACGTTCGAGTGGTAGTACGGCACCGGCACGGCCAGCGGGTGGTAGTCCACCTTGCGGGGCACGAAGTTGCAGATGACGAAGTTGTTGCCCTCGAACGCCTGGTGCGCCGGCGGCGGCTGGTGGACACGGCCGGTGATGGGCTCGTAGTCGTGGATCGAGAAGGTGTACGGGTACAGGCAGCCGTCCCAGCCGACCACGTCGAAGGGGTGGTGCGGCATCAGGTAGCGGGTGCCGACGACGCCGTGCGAGGTGCGGTGCTTGACGAGCACCTCGACGTTCTCCTCCTCGACCTGCATCAGTTCGGTCGGGCCGTGGAGGTCGCGCTCGCAGAACGGCGCGTGCTCGAGGAACTGCCCGAACTTCGACAGGTAACGCTTGGGCGGGACGATGTGGCTGTTGGCCTCGATCGTGTAGGCGCGCAGCGGTGCATCGCCCTTGGGCACCCAACGGTGGGTGGTGGCCATCGGCAGCAGGACGTAGTCGCCGGGCTTCGCCTCGAGGGGGCCGAAGACCGTCTCGACGGTGGCCTCACCGGACTCGACGTAGACCATCTCGTCGCCGACGACGTTGCGGTACAGCGGCGAGGGCTTGGACGACACGACGTACGAGATGCGGACGTCGGCGTTGCCCAGGACCAGACGACGACCGGTCACGACGTCCGTCTCGGCCCAGATCGTCTCGGGGAACAGATCGTGCAGCTTCAGGTGCCGCGGCTCGAGCGGATGGTTGGGCGTGGTGGTCTGATCGGGCAGCTTCCACTCGGTGGCGTCGACGATCGCCGACGGGATGTACCGGTGGTAGAGCAGCGCCGAGTCGGACGAGAAGCCCTCCTCGCCCATCAGCTCTTCGTAGTACAGGTTGCCGTTCTCGTCACGGTGCTGGGTGTGACGCTTCGGCGGGATGACGCCGAGCTGTCGGTAGAACGCCATGATCTGACTCCTCGCGGATCTCGGGCGTGCGAGGGAAGGTCGCTCGCCTGGAATTAGTAAATACGTTAACTAACCGGAGGGCGTGAGCGCAACCACAGAGAGGTCACGAGGCTGTGTCAGTTGCGTCCGCGCACGTCGAACTGGCTGCGGTTGGTGATCAGCTTGTTCAGGAGCATCACGAGAATCTGCTGCTCGGTGGGGGTGAGCACCTCCACCCAGGCCGCCTCACGCTCGTTCTGCGCGCGGAAACTGTCGCGGATCTCCTTCTCCCCCGCTTCGGTGAGTGACAACTGCACCGAACGCGCGTCGTGACTGACCGGCGTCTTCTCCAGGATCCCCGCTTCGACCAGCGGTTTCGCAAGGTTCGAGACGGCGGCGCGACTCATGCCGGTGAGTCGCGCGGCGACGTTCGGCTCGATCGGGCCGGCAAGCCAGATGACGAACATGAGCCGATAGGCCGACCACGACCTGCCGCGGGGACGGTGAACCGCAGCTTCGAGGTCGTAGGTGACGATGTCCGAGGCCCGGTTGAGCGTGAGCAGGACTTCGGTCGCGCTGCGGTGATGTTCGCCGAACTTGCTGTTCAGACGCTCCTGCGCGAGTTCGACGAAGGACCAGTAGTCGAGGTCGCGGGGTCCGGACATGCGGTCACAGTACCGCAGATCCGGGATAATTCATCCATTTACTATCCGGTGGATCACCCGGAGATCGGCGGGACTGCGGAAAACCGCACCCCGAATGCCGTGAAGTCGGCGGAAAACCGCAGCGACCTGCGCGTTCGTTGCTCCTAGCGTTCCGGGCATGAACTTCGCACAGACCCTCCCGCAGTCACCTACCGATGAACTCGACGGCCTCGCAGGCCTCTCGTTGCAGCTGATGGAGATGCTCGGAGCACCCGGTGCCGGTCTCGCGGTCGCCGCGGAGAACCTCTTCCCGCCGATCCCGAGCGAGGTGATCCTTCCCCTCGCCGGCTTCGCGGCCTCCCGCGGGGAGATCTCCCTCGTCTCGGCCGTCGTGTGGACCACCCTCGGATCCCTCGTCGGCGCACTGCTGCTCTACCTCGCCGGGCGCGCCTTCGGCCGTCAGCGAATGTATGCCGTGGTCGAGCGACTCCCCCTGGTGAACACCCCCGATCTGCGGCGCGGCGAAGAGTGGTTCGCCCGGCACGGCGAGAAGTCGGTGCTCCTCGGCCGGATGGTGCCGCTCGTGCGGAGCGTGATCTCGGTTCCCGCCGGGGTGGAGGCCATGCCCGTCGGTCGGTTCGTCGTCCTGACCGCCCTCGGTAGCGCCCTGTGGAACTCGATCTTCGTACTCGCCGGATACCTCCTCGGTGAGAACTGGGGAGTCGTCGAACCGTATGCCGATGTGCTGCAGAAACTCGTGATCGTCGCGGTGGTCGCAGCAGTGGCGGTGTTCGTCGTCCGCCGTGTCCGATCGATTCGCGCCCGTTAGGGTCGGTCCGTGGTCGATCACCTTCGGCGCTCACTCGGGACCTCGGTCCGCGCCGTCGTCGGGCTTCTGCTCGGGATCGTCACCGCGGTGACGGGTGCGGCGGCATCGGCTCGCCGTACCACCGACGGACCGGGTCGCGCGGCCGAACGCGACCGTATTCGTCTCGTGCGATGGTTCGACGCCGAGGCGGTCCGGGATCTTCCGGATCGCGAGCCGACCGGATATTTCCTCGTCCGCCTGGCCTACGGTCCGCTCGTCGGCCTCGTCGTCCTGCTCGTCCTGATCTCCGCGACCGGCTACGGGGGCTGGGCGATCGTCCTGCTGGCAGGCGGTCGCATCTCCGTCGCCGACGGTCTCGTCTCGCTCCTCGTCGCCGCCGTGATGATCTATCTCTCCGTCCGGATGGCGATGATCGTGGGCCAGTGGGACGTCCGCACAGCCCTGCGGTTGCTCGGCGACGATGCCACGCAGCATCGCCTCCGCGACCTGCAGCGCACCCGCGCCGACGTCGTCACCGCCATCGACGACGAACGCCGGCGGATCGAACGCGCCCTGCACGACGACGTCCAGCAGCGGGCCGTCGCGCTCGCACTCGACGTCGGTCGCGCGCGTCGCACCGCCGAACGCGGCGGCGGGAACCTCATCGCCGACCTCGACAACGCCGTCGCCCAGGCGCAGGCGTTGCTCACCGAACTGCGCGACGTGGCATGGCGGATATACCCGGCCGCGCTCGACGAACACGGACTCGCCGCGGCACTGGAAGGGTTGTCCGCGCACACCTTCCTCCCCGTCGACCTGGATCTGTCGATCGACCCGGAACCACCACACGATGTCGCGGCAGCCGCGTACTACGTTGCCGCGGAAGGGGTCACGAACTCGACGAAGCACTCCGGCGCCGACAACGTGTCGGTGACCGTCGCGGCGGACGGTCACGTCGTCACGGTCACGGTCGTCGACGACGGATGTGGCGGGGCCGAGATGACGGGCTCCGGGCTGACAGGTCTCGCGCGCCGTGTCGCCGCGCTGGACGGGCAGTTCTCCGTACACAGCCCCCGCGGAGGGCCGACCGTCGTGGAAGCGAGGATCCCGTGCGCATCGTGATTGCCGAGGACTCGACCCTTCTCCGCGAGGGTTTGTCGCGGTTGTTCGCGGACGAAGGCCATGAGGTGATCGCCGGCGTGGGAAATGCCGTCGAGTTGCACCACGTCATCGAGCGCGACGTGCCCGACCTCGTGCTGCTCGACGTGCGTATGCCCCCGACCTACTCGACGGAGGGCATCGACGCGGCGCGGCGCATCAAGGAGGAACACCCGCAGGTCGCTGTGCTCGTGCTGTCGCAGTACGTCGAGCACCGGAACGCGACCGGCCTGCTCACGAACGGCTGGGGTGGCGTGGGCTATCTGCTCAAGGATCGCGTGTCGGACGTGGGGGCATTCCTCACCGACCTGGAACGTGTGGCCGCGGGCGGGACGGCCTTCGATCCCGAGGTGGTGCGGCAACTGTTCGCGAACACCCGCCGCACCGACCCTGTCGCCACCCTCACCGAACGCGAACGCGAGGTGCTCGAGGCCCTCGCCCAGGGGCTGACGAACACCGGCATCGCCGATCGTCTGACCATGTCGGTCAGCGCCGTCGAGAAGCACGTCAATTCGATCTTCGTGAAGCTCGACCTGCCGCGCGAGGCCGACCGTAGTCGGCGGGTACGGGCGGTTCTCCTCTATCTCGAGAGCACAGGCACCCCGAGCTCACGGGACGACCGCTGACGCCCCGTGCGGATCAGAAGAGCGGATACACGAAGTGCCCGACGCCTCCGCCGGGTGCGCTCGACCCCGTCACATTCGGAAGGTTCGCGGGCAGACGCTGAAGCTTATGTGGACGGCCTTCGAGGTCGGCCTGCCAGCAATCGGTCGTCACGCCGTGGAAGCCCTGACACACGATGCGGGTGTTCGTGCCGAAGGGCGAGGTCAGCCGCGGCTCGTTCACCAGCGGATTCCAGTAGGCAAGCTCGTCCGGCGTGAGCCAGTTGGCGGGGTCCACGTCGTACACGTAGATCGGGCTGTTGGGTTGCTGGACCGGCCACTCGTCCTGCGCCGCCGCGATGCCGGCGCCGCCGAGGACGATCCCTCCTGTCACTGCGGCGACCGCTCCCGCTCGCAGTACCCGCCGAAATCCGTTCGCCATCGTTCCCTCCACCCATTCTGTCGGATCCGTCCGTCGACCACATCGAAACACGGACCGCGGGGTCCGATACGACAAACCGAAATTGTCGATCTCCGACGCTTTCCGGCAATTCGGGCGGGGAGGTCTCCTTCGAGTGACAGATCACGCAACCCGACCTCGCGTGCATTCGAGCACTCGAGCCCTCCAAGAGCACACATCTGTGTGCACAATTGATAGGTGAGTTCAACCCAGTCGACCACCGATCCGCACCACGGCACCCTTCGCAGCCCGCGCTTCTGGCTCGCGCCCTTCGCTGTCGTCGCAGCGATGATGAGTGCCCTGGCCTACTTCTATCTCGGCGCACTCCTCGATCCGAGCGAGAACCTGAGACAGTTCCCGATGGCCATCGTCAATCAGGACGTCGGCGATGTGCTGCCCGGATCGGACGAGCGACAGAACTTCGGCGACCAGATCACCGAGGGCATCCTCGACGGCATCGATCCCGAGGAGATCGACCTCCGACGGATGGGAATCTCGGCCGCCAACCAGGGCCTCGACGACGGCAGCCTGTACGGCGCGATCGTCATCCCGAGCGACTTCACCAAACGCATCTCGATCCTCGCGCAGGCCTCGGTCGTTCCCGGTGACATCGAGAAGCCGATCATCACCCTCTACACGAATCCCCGGACGGGCGCGTTCGCGACGGGCATCGTCACGACGATCGGCGACCGCGCGCTGACCCAGGTGAACGACACGGTCGGGCAGCAGCTGACCGAGACCGTCACCGCGACGCTCGCAGAGTCGGCACCCGACCTGCAATTGTCCGGAGCTTCCAGCCTCGTCCTGACCCAGCCGATCGATGCACTCACCGTCGAGCACAAGCCGCTGCCCGACGGGACGGGCGCCGGCCTGTCCGCCTTCTTCTACACCCTGCTGCTGATCCTGGCCGGCTTCACCGGCGCCACGATCATCAACGCGGTCGTCGACAGCGCCCTCGGTTTCGTGCCCACCGAATACGGCCCCCTCTACATCGCGCGGGAGACCACCCGGATGTCGCGCCTGCAGGTGCTGGCACTCAAGTGGGGCATCACGGTGGTCATGTCGTTGATCGTCTCGGCGTTGTATGTGTGGATCGCCACCGCACTCGGTATGCCGGCGCCGCGCGCGCTGCTGCTGTGGGAGTACGGGGCGCTCGCGATCTCGGCCGTGGGCATCACGTCCCTCGCGGTGATGTCGATCTTCGGCGCGGCGGGCCTGCTGGTGAACCTGATCGTGTTCATCGTGCTCGGCCTGCCGTCGTCCGGTGGCACCATTCCGATCGAGGCCACCCCGCGGATGTTCGAATGGTTGTCGACCTTCGAGCCGATGCACCAGATCTATCTCGCGGTGCGGTCCATCCTCTACTTCGACGGACGACCCGACGCCGGGCTCGGCCACGGCGTGACGATGACGATCGTCGGCGTCGTGTTCGGTCTCGTCGTCGGCGCCCTGGTGACGTGGATCTACGACCGCGTCGGTTTCCACCGGGCCGCGGACGCACCCGTGCGTCTGCCCTGGCGGCCGTCGCGACAGCAGGTTCGGGATTCTGCGGTCGCGACCGACACGGTTCGTTCGAACGACAGCGTGGACGCCGGTGAGGACGATCGTGACGATACGGGCGAATCCTCCGGCAGCTCCGAGCATGCGGGCGAAAGCGACGGGCCCACCAACGAAATGGGGGACCCCGCCGCGCGTCGGGGGTAGCGGCGGAGTCCCTCCACTACCACGGTAGTGGCGGTTCTCGCGGGGATCGCTCTCGATACGGGTGAATTCGAGGGTGAATCGGGGGGTCACCGCGCGTCGGGGTCTGTCGCCGTGATGGAGCACACTGTATGGGTGCGCACGGTCGTCGTTCCTCATCCTGCGGACGGCCGGGGCCGTCGCGGTGCAAGCATCGTCGAGGTCGACGCATTCGGTGCGCCGCTCAGCTCGGTGCGGGAGTACCCCGGATTCGCGGATGCAGTCGCTGCGATCGAAGCCGAATCGCGACCGCGCTGGGTGTGGACCTCGACGGCATCGGTCTATCCCGAACTGCTCCGCGCCGATGTTCGGGTGCAGCGATGCCACGATCTCGCCACCACCGGCGCCATCCTTGCCGTACGCGAGGGCCCCCGCCCACTGCGGAGGAGCCGGTCGACGAGCGGCCCGGCCTCTTCGATGCGGCTCCCGCGATCGACGTCGAGGCGGTGGTCGAGCAGTTCGCCGAGCAACGTCGCCGCATCTCCGGCGACGCCCGCCTCGAGTTGCTCACCGCCGCCGAATCGGCCGGCGCTCTCGCAGCGGCCGAGATGGGTTTCGACGGGTTGCCGTTCTCGGCGCAAGCGCATCGTCGCCTCCTCGAGGACACCCTCGGGCCGCGCCCGACCGGCTACGACCTGCCGAGCCGTATCGCCGAAGTGGTCGAGGAGGTCAGCGCGGTCTTCGGCCGCCCCGTGAATCCCGCCTCCCACAGCGAGGTGCTCGAGGCGTTCCGTCGCGAGGGCATCACCGTCGAGTCGACCCGCAAGCATGTGCTGCAGCGGATCGACCATCCCGCGGTGCCGCTGTTGCTGCGGCACCGCGAGCTGTCGAAGTTGTACAGCACGAACGGCTGGCACTGGCTCGACACCTGGGTCCGCGACGACCGGTTCCGTCCGGTCTATGTTCCCGGCGCGGTCGTATCGGGCCGGTGGGCGAGTCGCGGCGGTGGCGCTCTGCAGATCCCCAAGGCGCTGCGGTCGAGCGTGATCGCCGACCCGGGGCGGTCGTTCGTCGTCGCCGACGCGGGCCAGCTCGAACCGCGCATCCTGGCGGCGATGTCGGGCGATCGGCGCATGGTCGCGGCGGCCGGTTCGGACGATCTGTACGCCCCGGTCGCCGCGGCGTCCTTCGGCGGCGACCGCGCGAAGGCGAAGGTCGCGGTGCTCGGCGTACTGTACGGCGCCACGTCGGGCGACGCGCGTGCCCTGCTGACGGTGCTGCGTCGCAGCTTCCCGACCGCCGTCGACTTCGTCGAACGTGCCGCCCGTGCGGGTGAACGTGGCGAGGTGGTGCATTCGTGGCTGGGCCGTGCGTGCCCACCCGCTCCGGAAGGCTTCCACTCCCACGGTGATGCGCATGCGCGGGGCCGGTTCACGCGGAACTTCGTCGTGCAGGCCACCGCGGCCGAGTGGGCGCTGTGCGTGCTTGCGGAACTGCGACGGCGGCTGACCACCGATCCCGACCCGACGGCCGGCGATCTCGTGTTCTTCCAGCACGACGAGGTGGTGGTGCACACCGGCAACCCGGAACTCGCGTCGTCGCACATCACGGCGTCGGTCGAGGTGGCGACGCGCCTGATGTTCGGCGACACGCAGGTTCGTTTCCCGATGGACACCGCCGTGCGCAGCGTCTACGCCGAGGATGCGGGCGGCGAGTAGGTGGCGTGTGTCCACAGATGCATGACGGCGTAGGCCCGCCACGGCCGCCATTGTTCGGCGCGCTCGGCGGCTTCGCGCGCACTCTCCACCTGCAGGGCTCGTCGGAGAACGAGGTCGCCGGACGGATACGCGTCGCGGTCGCCGAGTCGTAGAGCGAGATAGTCGACGGTCCACGGTCCGATCCCGGGAAGCGCGAGAAGGTCTGCCGCGAACGACAGATGCTCCGGCGCCACCCCGTCGGCTGCGGCCCGGGCCAGTTCGGCGACGGTGCGGGCGCGCGACTGCGTCGTGCCGATGACGGCACGCAGCTCGCTCTGCTCGACCGTCGCGAGTCGGTGCGGCGTAGGGAAGCATCGCAACCCACCGGGTGCACCGTCGCCGAAGGCTGCGACGAGTCGTCCTGCGAATGTGCATGCCGCAGCGACACTCACCTGCTGTCCGAGCACTGTCGACACGGCGGTGGCGAACCAGTCGGTGGTGCCGAGCACGCGCAGACCGGGGTGGGTCTGCACGAGAGGCCCGAGCACGGGATCGGGCTCGAATGCCGCATCCACGACGGACGGGTCGACGCCGAGATCGAGCCACTTCCGGACCCTCTCTTCGATCTCCTCGACATCCGCGCGACCTGCGGTCTCGACATGAACCTCGAGATGTCGCACATCCCCGTGTCTCCCGTCGTCGGGTGTCGCAGGGTCGGCGAAGCGGACGGCGACGTGCGCGGCGCCGCCGTTCGTGCGGATCGCGCGGTGATGGGTGCCGGTAGCGCTGTTGTGGTGTTCACAGCCGGGGACGGTGTGGCTTCGCAGCGACGCGAGCATCGGCCCCACCGCAACGGGTTCGGCCACCGGGATCCGGAGGGTGGTGATCATGCCACCGACTCGAGTTGCAGCAGCGCCCTCTTCGCCTCGACTCCCCCGACGTACTGCCCCATGCTGCCGTCGCTGCGCACCACCCGATGGCACGGCACCACCACGGGCAGCGGGTTCTTCGCGCACGCCGTACCGACCGCCCGCACCGCGCGCGGGCTCCCGGCCGCGGCGGCGATCTCGGCATAGCTCGCCGTGCGCCCGTATTCGATCTCGGGCAGACGCGTGATCACTTCACGACGGAATCCGTCGGCGAGACGCAGATCGAGCGGAACGTCGAAATGTGTCCTCGTACCGGCGAAGTACTCGTCGAGTTGCCGGACCACCGGGTCGAGTCGCCGCGGCGCGTCGAGCACGCGCGGGCTGATCCGGCGGGAGAGTTCGTCGAGCACGGCGTCGGATCCGTCGGCGACGTAGGCGACCCGCACGAGTCCGACGGGGGTGGTGGCCAGCAGGAGCGGACCGACGGGGGTGTCGACGACGCGGAACGCGACATCGAGCAACCCGGCCGCCTCGGCATCGAGTACGAGCTTCTCCCGCAACCACGCGAGATCGGCCGATCCGACCGAGGGTTGTGGAAAGTTCATGAGCGACATCCTGTTCCGTGTTCGATCCGACGACGCAACGCAGCCCGACCGTCGGCCGCCGCGCGACGTGCCGCGGCCGGGCTGTTGCCGAGGATCGTGCCTATCTCCGCATAGGGCAGGCCTCCGACATAGTGGTAGACCAGCGCCGCACGCTGCGTGAAGGGAAGTTCGGCGACCGCGCTCCACAGTTCGTCGTCGCCCTCACCGGGGTTTCCCGTGGCCGACGCGGGTTCGGGGAGGTTCTCGGTGGGCACCGGCGTCCGCCCGCGCACCCGGTGGATGTCGACGGCCTTGCGGTGCGCGATGGTCACGAGCCACGCTTCGATGTTGCTGCCCGGTGGCAGGTCGGGATAGGCGCGCAACGCCGCGAGGAAGGTCTCGGACCAGGCGTCGTCGGCGTCGACCGGTCCGAGCAGTGCGCGGCAGACCCGGAGGACCGTCGCGCCGTGGCGGGTGACCACCTCCTCGAAAGGAGGCAGGCTCGCCCGCGGTAGGTGATCAGGCAGGGACATGGGTATCGCCGGCGACATCGGGCTCGGCGGAACTCAGCACCCGTGCCTCCTGTTCGAGCAGGAAGCGTTTGCGCTCGAGACCACCGGCGTAACCGGTGAGCTTGCCGCTGCTACCGATGACGCGATGGCACGGCACGATGATGCAGAGCGGGTTGCGGGCATTGGCCGCAGCGACCGCCCGTACCGCAGTGGGCCGGCCGAGGGCGAGTGCAATCTCCGAGTAGGTGCGCGTGGTGCCGTACTCGATCGTCATCAGCGCCTCCCACACCTCGCGTTGGAACGGGGTGCCGACGGGAGCGATGGGGACGGTGAACCGGGTACGGCGACCCGCGAAGTACTCATCGAACTGGGTGATCGCCTCGTCGAACCCCCCGGTGACCTGCTCGCCGAAACCGGCGCGGTCGGGCGCGGGGTGATGCTCGGCCATGTACACGCCGCTCAGGACGCCGTCGGTGTTCACCAACGTCAACTCGCCGATCGGTGTGTCGATCACGGTGTGGGTGCGCAATGCGGTCACGGCCTCGATCCTTCCATCCGGTGTGTGCTCTGTACCGGGTAGACGAACGGGACGCCGAAAATGTGAGGTCCGCGATCACGACGATCGGACGTACTGCACTATGACGACATGATCTCGCTGCCTGTGCCCGCGCTCGGAGTCTCGGTCGCCGGTTCCATCGTCGACGTCACCCGGACCGTGCTCGGACGCACCCGCGAGACCGCCGAGTTCGCACTGTCGCTCCCGACGCGGGTGGAAGGCCTGCTCAGCGAGGCCGAATCGCTCATCGACTCGGTCGAATCGCTGATCCGCCGCATCGACAGCGTGGTCACCGACGCCACCGACATCGTCGAGGGAGCGTCGGTGGCCGTCGCGCAGGCCACGCAGGTGATCGCCTCGACCATCGGTGTGGTGGAGGAAGCCGCCGATGCGGTCACGCGCGCCACGGAGATCATCGACTCGACGGGCGGGGTCGTGCGCGATGCGACGGTGGTCGCGGCCGACGCGCGGATCGTCGTCGAGTCCGCCGGCCGCAGCTCCGACGCCGCCGGGGAACTGCTCGAGACCTACAAACCCCTCGCCGAACGTGCCGCTCCCCTCGCCACCCAGTTCGTCGAGGAGTTCTCACCAAAAGAACTGCGCGCCGCGATCAAGCTCATCGACCGGCTCCCCGAGATCACCGAGCGGGTCGACGCGGTCCTGCCCATCATGGCGACACTCGACACCGTCTCCCCCGAGATCCACGAACTGCTCCTCGTCGCCAAGGACGTCCGCCAGGCCATCGTGGGCGTGCCCGGGTTCAACTTCCTGCGCCGACGCGGCGTGGAGAAGGAAACCAACGGTGATGATTGACCGCACCGCGGTCGGTGATGATCGACCGCACCGCGGTTGGTGATGATCGACCGCCCCCGGACGGCTCTACTGATGGGCCGTGGAGAGGAACTGGTGCGTCGCCACGTCGACGATCTCGTCGGGCGAGATGGCGATCTCGTCGTTCAACCACGCGGTGACCAGTTCGGCCAGACCCCCGACGAACAGCAGTCCGTTGATCTCGCCCCGTTCGGGCGGCCACGCCCGGTCGCCGTACATGCGGGTCGCTTCGTCGGCGACCATCTGGGCGAAACTCCGTAGCGACGCTCGTCTGTGGGTGCGCAGGGGTTCGAAGCCGGCGGACTCGATGAGTGAGACCCGGCCCTTGCGCGGGTCGTCGGTGAGGATCGCGACGAACGACGCGATGGCGTTCCGCACGAGGTCTTCGAGTGTGCCCGTACCGGTGCGGAGCGCGGCGAGTACGGCCTCGCGCACCTCGTCGGCGATCTTGTCGAGGACCTGCTGCAGCAGATCGTCCCTGCTGGTGAAATTCTCGTAGAAATACCGCTCCGTCAGCTTGGCGTGGGCGCACATGGCGGTCATGGTGGCGCCGCTCTTCCCCGAGGCCGCGAACAGTTCCAGTCCTGCTTCGAGCAGGGCTTCGCGCCGCAGCGCGACACGCTGTTCGCCGCTCAGACCGGCATAGCGGCGGGGCGCGGGGGAAGTCATGGGACCGATCTTGACAGACCGGACCGATGTGACGCAGACTACACCCAAATCTGACAGGGTCTCCTGTCAGATATCCGCAGAACTGGAGGTTCGTCGTGACCCGGATCCTGGCGGCTCCCCCCGCCCACTCCCATCTGCGCCCGGTCCCGGGACGATCGGGAATACCCGGTATCGGGCACGTCCTCGAATACATCCGCGATCCACTCGCGATGATGCAGAAGCACTGGGACCGATACGGCGAGGTCTCCTGTTTCTCTGCGGCCGGTCGACGCTGGATCTCGGTTCTCGGACCCGACGCCTGCCAGGAGGTGCTGCAGAACAAGGACCGGGCCTTCGCCAACGGCGACGGCTGGTCGGCACTGATCGGGCCGTTCTTCCACGGTGGCCTCATGCTCCTCGACTCGGAGGAACATCTCCGACACCGCCGCATCATGCAGCAGGCGTTCACCCGATCACGCCTCGAGAAGACCGTCGATGCCATGAATCCGTCGATCGCCCAGAAGCTCGACAGGTGGGTTCCCCGCGACGGATTCCGCGCCTACACGGCACTGAAGACACTCACGCTCGATCTTGCCACCGACATCTTCATGGGCGGCGCCGAGGACTCCACGCCGGCCGAGATCGAAGTGGTGAAGAAGGCATTCATCGACTGTGTGCAGGCTGCGACCTCGATCGTGCGGTATCCCGTCCCCGGCACCAGATGGAAACGCGGACTCGACGGACGCCGAGTGCTCGAGGACTTCTTCCGGCACTATCTACCGGCACGACGCTCGCGCGAGACGGACGACCTCTTCTCCGTGTTGTGCCACATCGAATCCGAAGCGGGACAACGGTTCAGCGACGACGAGATCGTCGATCACATGATCTTCCTGCTGATGGCCGCGCACGACACGTCGACCATCACGATCTCCACGATGATGCAGTATCTCGGGCAACACCCGCAGTGGCAGGACCGGTGCCGGGCCGAGTCGCTCGCGCTGGGCACCGCCGCACCGAGTCACGCCGATCTCGACGCGCTCGGCAGCCTCGATCTGGTGATGAAGGAATGCCTCCGGCTGGTCTCCCCGGTCCCGGTCCTGGCGCGACGGGCCGTGCGCGACACCGAGGTCCGGGGATATTTCGTGCCGGCCGGTACGTATGCCTCCGTGGCACCGCACTTCACGCACCACATGGCGGAATACTGGCCGGAGCCCGAACGTTTCGATCCCGAACGCTTCGCGGAGCATCGACGCGAGGACAAGGTGCACCGCTATGCGTGGGAGCCGTTCGGTGGGGGCGTGCACAAATGCCTCGGCATGCACTTCGCCGGGGTCGAGGTCAAAGCGATCTTCCACCAACTGCTGCTGCGCTTCGAGTGGCACGTCGACCCCGGCTACGTCGCCCCGCTCGACTTCACGTCGTTGCCGTTCCCGTCGGACGGACAGCCGGTCGACCTGCGACTGCGGTCGACCGACCCCGATCGTCAGGCCATATAGACAATCAGGCCGTGTAGAGACCTGCGCCCGCGCGGCTGAGCACGAGCTTGGGCACCACCGCCCGCGACGACAGCTCGAGCAGCGCGTCGACGATCTCGACGACGTCGTTCACCTCGATCATGGACTCGGCCGGGATCTTGTCCTTGATCCAGTCGGACATGTCGGTGTCGACGTAGGCGGGGGCGAGCGCCGATGCCGAGATGCCGTTGCCGGACTCCTCGGCGTTGAGCGTCTCCACCAGCGAGATCAACGCGGCCTTCGTTGCACCGTAGGCGGCGAGACCGGCCTCGGCGTAGACACCTGTGATCGACGAGAGCGCAACGATCTTCGATCCGCGGGCTGGATCGTTCTCCGCCTCGGTGCGCAGCAACGGCAGCGACGCCTGGATGAGCGCGAACGGGGCGTTGAGGTTCACGGCGACCGTCTTGTCGAACCGCCGGGCCGGGAACTCGGCGATCGGACCTGCCGTGCCGACACCGGCATTGAGGATCAGAGCCTTCATGGAACCGAACGCTTCGCGGTGCGTCTCCACGACACGTGCGGTGGCTTCCGGATCAGCGAGATCGGCTGCGACGGCGCGTACCTCCTTGGCACCCGCCTCCAGCAGACGCTCGGCGACGCTCTCGAGGCGTTCCGCTCCGCGGGCGCTGATCGTCAGTGAATAGCCGCGTTCGGCGAGACGGGTTGCGATACCGAGGCCGATTCCCCTCGATGCTCCGGTCACGAGCGCGCTGGTCACGCGTGGGCTCCCTTCAGTGCTGCGAGTCCTGCTGCCACCAGGTCCGGCACGGCTTCACCGGCACAGTCGAAACCGTCGCCGACGGTCGCCCCGGCACGCCACCGATGGTTGATGCCCTCGGCGATCACGGCGAGCTTGAGGTAGGCCAGACCCATGTAGAAGTTCCAGTCGGCGATGTCGCGACCCGACGCCGTGGCGTAGCGCTGCACCAGATCGTCCGCTGCCGGCAGGCGGTCGCTCGACCATGCCGCCGGGAATCCCAGGATGTCGTCAAGGGCCGGATGCCGGTACGCGCACATCATGGCGAGATCGGTGAGCGGGTCGCCGAGGGTGGACAGTTCCCAGTCCACCACGGCGACGACGCATGTCGGATCGGTCGGGTCCAGGATGGTGTTGTCGATGCGGTAGTCGCCGTGCACGATCGACGGAGCGGGTGATTCCGGAATCGACTCGGCGAGCGCGGCGTGCAGCCGTTCGAGGTCCGGAAGTTCGCGGGTCCTCACGCGCCCCCACTGGCTCGCCCACAGCTTCACCTGCCGGGTCACGTAGCCGTCCGGCCGGCCCAGTCCCCCGAGACCGACGGCCTCGAAGTCGACGTTGTGCAACTCGGCGATGATGCGCACGAGTTCACCGACGCAGCGGTCGATCTCGTCGTCACCGAGCGCATCGAGGTCGGCCTTGCTGCGCACCACACGTCCGTCGACGAACTCGACGACGGTGAACGGCGCACCCATCACCGAGTCATCCTCGCACTGGACGACGGTGGGCGCGACCGGCACACCGGTGCCCTTCAGCGCCGACGTGATGCGGAACTCTCGGGCGACGTCGTGCGCCGACGGGGTCAGACCCGTGGTCGGAGGGCGACGCAGGACCCAGTGGGACTTCTCGTCGCGCAGCCCGTAGGTGAGGTTGGACTTGCCGCCCGAGATGAGCTCCGCCCGGAGTTCACCCTGAACGGTCACACCGCAATCGGCGAGGAAGCGCTCGAGGACGGCGAGGTCGAGTCCCTCGTGCACTGCGGTCATTTCGCGGCCTCGCAGGCTGCCTTGCGGACGGCGCCGACGGCACGCTTGGCGATGGCCCAGCGGTGAACCTCGGACGGGCCGTCGTACACGCGGAACGGCCGGACCTCGCGGGTGAGGCGTGCGATCGGAAGGTCCTCGGAGACACCGAGACCGCCGCACATCTGAGCGGAGCGGTCGACGATGCGGAAGATCGCCTCGGCGGCGAAGGTCTTGGCGATCGACGTGGCGTTCGAGGCGTGCGAACCCTGGTCGAGTTCCCAGCACGCCTGCACGAGCAGTGCGCGGGTCGCGGCGATGTCGATCTCGTTGTCGGCGATCATCTTCTGGATCATGCCGAGATCGCCGAGGCGGGAGCCGAATCCTTCACGCTCCGCGACGTAGCGGACGGCGGTGTCGTGACCGCGGCGGGCGGCGCCGAGCCAGCGCATCACGTGCGTCATGCGGGCGGGGCCGAGGCGCACCTGCGCGTAGGCGAAGCCCTGGTCGACCTCGCCGAGCACGGCGGAGTCGGGGACGAACAGGTCCTCGAAGTCGACCTCGCAGTGACCACCGATCATGGAGCGGTCGAGAGTGTTGATGTGGCGGCCGACCTTCAGGCCCGCGGTGTCGGCGGGCGCGAGGAACATCGTGGCGCCGCCGCGCTGACCGGGCTCACCCGAGGTGCGGGCCATGATGATGAAGAATCCGGCACCGTCGGCACCGGTGATGAAGTGCTTGCGGCCGTTGATCTTCCAGCCACCGGAGACCTTCTCGGCGCGCGTGTTCAGAGCGTTGGGATCGGCGCCGGCACCGGGGGCGGGCTCGGTCATCGCGAAGGCCGAGCGCACGTCGCCGGCGGCGAGGGGCGCGAGGAACTGCTGCTTCTGCTCGTCGCTGGCGATGTGCGCGAGCATGTGCACGTTGCCCTCGTCGGGGGCGGCGATGTTGAGCGCGGTGGGGCCGAAGAGCGAGTAGCCCGCGGCCTCGAAGACCGGGGCGCGGTCGGACATGTCCAGGCCGTGGCCGCCGTATTCGACGGGCGCATGCGGAGCGAAGACGCCGACAGCCTTGGCGGCCTTCTGCAGATCCGCCCGGATCGCGTCGCCACCGGCCGCGGCGATGTCGCCACCGTGAGCGTCCTCGACGGGAAGCACCTCGTCGCGGATGAACTGTTCGGTCCGCGCGATGAGGTCCCGGACGTGATCCGAGTAGGACAGGTCGACCGCCATGCTGAGCTCCTTCCATACCGACCGATCGATCGCTCGGTCGAGTTCACGGTGGCATATCCCCCGCCATCGGGTCAAGCCCGGACGGGGTGCTCGGCTACCTCGCTCCGACCGCGTTCCGCGCGACCTGCAGGTAGCGGTGCACGATCTCGTCCGGCGACAGCGAACCGTCCGGCCGGTACCAGCTCGCCACCGCGACGCACATCGTCGTCACGGCGCGACTGGCGTCCTTCGGATAGGGCGTGGAGAAGGTGCCGTCGGCGACACCGGCCTCGACGATCTCGTCGATCATGCACTGCTGCTCGTCGCGCAGGGCGACGAATGCACGGCGGGCCTCGGGTTCCATGCTGCGCATCTCGGTCGACGCCACGAACGCCTGATCGCGGCGGAACATATGGAAGCGCAGCAGCGACTCGACGACGGCGTCGAACTTCTCGGAGGGGGTTGGTCCGGCTTCATCGATCGCCTGCCGGCTGCGGGCGAGCAGGTCGTGCAGCACGGTGGTCGTGAGCGAGACGAGCAGCGCCTGCTTCGAGGGGTAGTGGTGGTACAGACCCGGCACCGACAGACCGGACCGCGACGCGACCTCGCGGATGGACGTGCCGTCGTAACCGCGTTCGGCGAACGCCTCGAGTGCAGCGGCGAGCGGCTTCGGCAGGTCGGTCGGGCCGTAGTCCCGCCAAGAGCCGACGTCGCCGGAAACCGAATCCTCACGCGTGTCCATGCTCAACACCGTAAGGGACGGCTCCGGCGACGTCGGCGCTCACAGGATCAGTAGTCGTCCTCGCCGTAGAGGACGAGACCGCGGAGGTTCTTGCCGGCGTGCATGTCGGCGTAGCCCTCGTTGATGTCCTCGAGCTTGTAGGTCTTGGTGACGAGGTTGTCGAGGTCGAGCTGCCCGTTCCGGTACAGCTCGAGCAACTTGGGGATCTGCGAGCGCGGGCCGGTGCCACCGAAGATGGCCCCCTGCAGACGCTTCTGCAGCAGCGTCAGCTCGAACAGGCTCATCGTCACCTGCGAGTCGGTGGCGTGACCCATGCCGACGACCACGACCTGGCCACCCTTGGCGGTGAGACCCAGTGCGGGGCCGATGATGTCGCCGGTGATCTCGCCGACGGTGATGACGGTGACGTTGGCCATCTGACCCCACGTGATCTCACCGATCACCGGTGCGGCCTCCTCGATCGACGCGAAGACATGCGTCGCGCCGAACTCCTTGGCCTTCTGCCGCTTGAACTCGACCGGGTCGATCGCGACAACGAACCGCGCCCCGGCGTGCGCCGCTCCCTGGACGGAGTTGATGCCGACACCGCCGACACCGATGACGACCACGGTGTCGCCGAGCTTGGTGCCGCCGATCTCGGTGGCCGAACCCCAGCCGGTCGCGACACCGCACCCGAGCAGGGCCGCCTTCTCGAGCGGGATGTCCTTCTCGATCTTGATGACCGACGCCTCGTTGACCGTGACGTACGGCGCGAACGTGCCGAGCAGGCACATCTGCAGCACCGGGTCGCCGTTCAGCGTCGCGCGGTAGGTCTTGTCGGAGATCGCCTGACCGGTGAGCAGGCCGGCACCCTCGTCGCAGATGTTCTGCATGCCCTTGGCGCAGGCCCGACAGCGGCCGCAGGCGGGGATGAACGCGAGGACGACGTGGTCGCCCTCCTCGAGACCCCGCACTCCCGGACCCACCTTGGTGACCACGCCCGCGCCCTCGTGACCACCGAGGACCGGGAAGGACGGAAGCGGTGTCGCCCCCGAGCGCAGATGCTCGTCGGAATGGCACAGACCCGAGGCCGCGAGGCGGATCTGCACCTCACCTGCGACGGGATCGCCGAGATCGATCTCCTCGATCTCCCACGGCTGGTTGATTCCCTTGACGACTGCTGCCTTCGTCTTCACCCGAGCCTCCTGAACCGAAAGTGTGTGTGACGTTCGTCACGGCATTCAAACACTTATCGGACGTTAGAGCAACGGGTTCGGACCTCTTCCACAGCGGGCAGTTACCCGCTACATTTGGTAACAGACAACTTCTCGTGAAGGGCTCCAGCCATGATTCACGTCCGCCACAGCGCCGTCGCAGACATCCCTATCGACCTCGCGTTCACCTACGTCGACGACTACCGGAACGTCCCCGACTGGATGTTCGGGGTGGACCGCTTCCAACCCGTGAGCGAGCAGGTCTCCGGCCTTGGTGCCATCTACGACTCGACCATGCGGATCGGCCCCAAGGATCTCGGCTCGCGCGTGGAAGTCGTCGAATGGGAACGCAATCGCGTGATCGTCCTCGACTCGATCGCCGGATTCCGCGCCGCGTCGTCATGGACCTTCACGGACCTCGGCGACGCGACGCGGCTCGACGTCGACTTCGGCTACCGACTGCCCGGCGGGATCGCCGGCCGCACACTCGGCATGCTCATCGAACCGATTGTGGGAACGGCGATCCGGCAGACCGAGCACGCGTTGCGCACGCGGCTCGGTCAGCTCGTCTAGGACCGGACTCAGAAATTGCCGCGCGCGGCCTGCTCCCGCTCGATCGCCTCGAACAGCGCCTTGAAGTTGCCCTTGCCGAAGCCGAGCGAGCCGTGGCGCTCGATCAGCTCGAAGAACACGGTCGGGCGGTCGCCGACGGGCTTGGTGAAGATCTGCAGCAGGTAGCCGTCCTCGTCGCGGTCGACCAGGATGCCCCGCTTCTTCAGCTCCTCGATCGGCACCCGGACCTCACCGATACGGGCGCGCAGCTCCGGATCGTCGTAGTACGCATCGGGAGTCGCGAGGAACTCGACACCCTCCTCGCGCAACTGGTCGACCGCCGTGAGGATGTCGTTGGTGGCCAGCGCGAGGTGCTGTGCACCCGGTCCGCGGTAGAAGTCGAGGTACTCGTCGATCTGCGAACGCTTCTTCGCGATGGCGGGCTCGTTGAGCGGGAACTTCACGCGGTGGTTGCCGTTGCACACCACCTTGCTCATGAGCGCCGAGTAGTCGGTGGCGATGTCGTCGCCGATGAACTCCGCCATGTTCGTGAAACCCATGACGCGGTTGTAGAAGTCGACCCACTCGTCCATGCGCCCGAGTTCGACGTTGCCGACGACGTGGTCGAGCGCCTGGAAGATGCGCTTGGGCGCACCCTCACGCTTGCGGTAGGTCGAGGTGCGCTCGATGTAGCCGGGCAGGTACGGGCCGTTGTAGCGCGACCGGTCGACGAGCGTGTGCCGCGTGTCGCCGTAGGTCGCGATGGCGCCGATGCGGACGGAGCCGTTCTCGTCGCTGATCTCGTAGGGTTCCTCGAGGACGGTCGCCCCCTGCTTGCGGGCGTGCTCGATGCACTTGTCGACGTCCGGAACCTGGAGCGCGATGTCGACGACGCCGTCACCGTGGAGACGGTGGTGCTCGATCAGAGGGCTGTCCGGATCCACCGCACCCTTGATCACGAATCGCACGGCGCCGCTGCGCAGTACGTAGGCGTGATGGTCGCGGTTGCCGGTGGTGGGTCCGGAATAGGCGATGAGTTCCATGCCGTAGGCGGACTGGTAGTAGTGCGCCGTCTGCGTGGCGTTTCCGACCACCCACACCACGGCGTCCCAGCCGCTGACGGGGAAGGGATCCCGTTCGCTGTCGTACTCCACGAGACCGACCAGGCGCCGGAGCTCCTCGGCGTCGAGCTGAGCGAGTCGTTCGCTGTCGGTCAGGGTGTATTCCAGAGTCATCGCTGCAACCTCCTGCCGCTCACTGCGGCACAGTCGTTGTGTCGTGTGTCACCAGGAGAAACCCACCCGTCGGTGCGACGCAACGTCGCCTTCCGCAACTGGTCCGACTGACTGGAATCTGCCGGAATCCGCGCGTTCACCTATACAATCGGACTAGTTTTCGGCGCTCGATGGGAAGGAACCGCGATGCGCGAGCCCGTGCAGCTGGACGAATTGGATTTCGCTCTCCTCGAGGCCCTGCACGCCGACCCGAAGATCGGCGCGCTCGAACTGTCCCGTCGATTGAAGGTCGCGCGCGCCACCGTCTCGGCCCGCCTGCGACGCCTCGAGGACACCGGGGTCATCGCCGGCTACGAACCCCGGATCAACCTCGCCGCAGCAGGTTTCGAAGTGCAGGCGTTCGTGACGATGGAGATCGTGCAGGGCGCGCTCGAAGACGTCACCGAGGTCCTCGAAGGCATCCCCGGTGTCCTCGAGGCGTTCGCCACCACCGGCGCGGGCGACGTCCTGTGCCGCATCGGAGCCGAATCACACCTCGGTCTCCAACAGACCCTCATCGAGCTGAACCGCTCCTCGATCGTCGCGCGGTCCACGAGTGTGATGGTGCTGTCGGAAGTGGTGCACTACCGGGCGATGCCGCTGCTCCGCACCCTCGAGCCGGAACGATCCGCGAAGGCACCGGCCTACCGCCGCTGAACCGATCACGTCCACAATCCGTCTCCGACTAGCCGGATTGCACAGAAAAAAGCGCTTCGGGCATCCGGACCCTCCGCACGCTGCACAGTTCGATGAAGCACAGTTGCGCAGCATTTGTTACTGCCGTCACAGTCTTTCGCCATGAAGAACCTGCTGACGCGATTCGAAGAAAAAGCCCCCGAGATCGTCTTCGAGTGGCACGACACCGAGACCACCGCCCGGGGCTGGGTCGTCATCAACTCGCTGCGGGGCGGCGCGGCCGGCGGCGGCACCCGCATGCGCCGCGGCCTCGACCGGCGCGAGGTCGAGTCGCTGGCGAAGACCATGGAGATCAAGTTCACCGTCTCCGGACCTGCGATCGGCGGTGCCAAGTCCGGCATCGATTTCGATCCGTCCGACCCCCGCAAGGAAGGCGTGCTGCGCCGCTGGTTCGCGGCCGTCACTCCCCTGCTGCGTGCCTACTACGGCACCGGCGGCGACCTCAACGTCGACGAGATGAACGAGGTCGTTCCCCTCACCGAGTCCAACGGCTTGTGGCACCCGCAGGAAGGTGTCGTCAACGGACACTTCGGCAAGGACGAGCGCCAGCGCATCCAGCGGGTGGGCCAGCTGCGACTCGGCGTCGCGAAGGTCGTCGAGGACGCGCGGTTTACCCCTGCCACCAGCACGAAATACACTGTCGCCGATCTGATCACCGGTTACGGCGTCGCCGAGTCGGTCCGTCACCACCAGCTCGTCTATCGGGGCACCGACCTCGCCGGCAAACGCGTCGTGGTGCAGGGCTGGGGCAACGTCGGCGCCGCTGCTGCCTACTATCTCGCTCAGGCCGGCGCCTCGATCGTGGGCATCATCGACCGCGACGGCGGCATCCTCGCACCCGAGGGTCTCTCCTTCGACGAGGTCCGCACCCTGCTGCTCGAGCGCGACGGTAACGCCCTGCACAGCGACCGCATGATCCCCTTCGACGAGGTGAACGCCCGCATCTGGGATCTCGGAGCCGAGATCTTCCTCCCCTGCGCCGCGAGCCGCCTCGTCACCCGCGAGCAGGTCGACCGCATGGTCGCCGCGGGACTCGAGTCGATCGCTTCCGGCGCCAACGTTCCGTTCGCCGACGACGAGATCTTCTACGGCCCCACCTACGAGCACGCCGACAAGTCCGTCGCCGTGATCCCCGACTTCATCGCCAACTGCGGTATGGCCCGGGCCTTCGCCCAGCTCATGGAGGGCGACGTGGAGGTCTCCGACGCCGCCATCTTCGGCGATGTGTCCACCACCATCGAGACGGCACTGCGCCGCTGCCACGACCGGTCGACCGAGCTCACCGGACTCGCCGCGACCGCCTTCGAGATCGCACTGGACCAGCTGGTCCCGGCCGGGGAGCGCATCGATGACTGACACCCTGGCCACGGCGACGACCGGCGCCCAGGGCACCGCCGGGACGACGACCGGCGCCCAGGGCACCGCCGGGACGACGACCGGCGCCCAGAGCACCGCCGGGACGACGACCGGCGCCCAGAGCACCGCCGGCCTGCATCGTGCCATGCGGCCCCGCCAGCTCGTCATGATGAGCCTCGGTGGCGCCATCGGGGCCGGCCTGTTCGTCGGGTCGGGGGCGGGTATCGCCGTCGCCGGCCCGGCGATCCTGATCTCGTTCCTGGTGGCGGCCGTTCTCGTCGTGTTCGTGATGCGCATGATGGGCGAGATGGCCGCGGCCAACCCCGCCAGCGGTGCGTTCTCCGAGCACACCGAGAACGCGCTGGGCCCTGTCGCGGGACGGACCATCGGATGGTTGTACTGGGTGCAGGTCATCATCGTGATCGCCGCGGAGGCCACCGGCGCCGCCGCGATCACCGCGGTGGCGCTGCCCGGCATCCCCCAGTGGGCGTCCGCGCTGTTCTACATGGTCGTGCTGACGAGCGTGAACCTGGTCGGCGTCCGCCGCTTCGGTGAGGTCGAATTCTGGTTCGCCGCAATCAAGATCGTCGCGATCGTCGGCTTCCTGGTGATCGGCATCGCGATGATCGCCGGGTGGATGCCCACCTTCGAGACGACCGGCTTCTCCAACCTCACGGCGCACGGCGGGTTCGCCCCCACCGGTATCGCCGGTATCGCCGCCGGCCTGCTCATCGTGGTCTTCGCGTTCGGTGGCACCGAGATCATCGCGATCGCCGCCGCGGAGACCGCCGATCCCCGTCGCAACGTGGGCCGCGCGGTGCGCACCCTGGTGTGGCGCATCCTCGTGTTCTACATCGGGTCGGTGCTCGTGATGGTGACGATCCTGCCGTGGACCTCCGAGGATCTCGCGACCGGTCCGTTCGTCGCCGTGCTGCAGGCCGGGGCCGTCCCGGGCGCCGCCGCGGTGATGACCGTGATCGTCGTGGTCGCGCTGCTCTCGTCGCTCAACGCGATGCTGTTCAGCGCTTCCCGGATGATCTTCTCGCTGTCGCACCGCGGATCGGCGCACCCCGTCTTCGGGCGGCTGTCGTCCAACGGCGTTCCCCGCAATGCGGTGCTCGCCTCGGTAGCGTTCGGCTTCGTCACGGTCGGACTGAACTATCTCTACCCCGACCGGGTGCTGCCGCTGCTGCTCAACGCCGTCGGCTCTACGATCCTGGTGCTGTGGACGTTCGTCGCGGTCTCGCACCTCGTGCTCCGTCGTCGCGCACGCCGCAACGGCACCGAGGATGCACTGCCGCTGAAGATGTGGGGCTTCCCGTACCTGTCGTACGCGACGCTCGGTCTGCTGGCCGGCATCGCGGTGCTCGCCCTGTTCGACACCGCTGCCCGCACGCAGCTGCTCGCGACCGGCGCGTTGACCGCAGCGATCGCCGGTACCTGCACGGTGCTGGCACGGCGACGCGCTGCGGCCGGGACGGCTCGGGTCGAGACGGTTCAGGAGCGCCAACCGTAGGGACGCGTGATTATCTCCATGAAGTGACCGGCGGGGTCGAGGAAGTAGGTTCCTCGACCCCCGTCGTTTCTGTTGATGCCTTGCGCCGACTGCCGGGGATCGGCCCAGTGTTCGATCTTCTGCTCGAGGATCCGGGCGTAGATCTCGTCGAACTCCTCCTCCGACACCAGGAATGCGTAGTGCTGCGGCGGATACTCCACATCCGGTGGCGGTTCGGCGAAATCGAGGGTGACGCCGTTGGCGAGTTCGACAGCGAGGAAGTGCCCGGCGGGCACCGGATCGGGCAGCCCGAACAGGGTGGTGAGGAAGTAGGCCGAATGCTGCTTGTCGTCGGCCGCGACGATGGTGTGGTTGAACGCAATACTCAAGGAGAACTCCTTGTGGTCCCGCGCCTCCATGCCTGACGCAGTCCGTCATCGACACGCGACGCTGCGTCCAGAGATACCTTCCGTGCCGGAGGGATGCAAGCGATGAGTTCTCCCCGCTTCCCGGGTCTGTACTCGGCGACAACCTTCGAAAGGGGACGACGATGAAGCTCACGGTGACGACCTTCGTATCGGCCGACGGTGTGGCCCAGGGACCGGGTGGCCCCGACGAGGACCGCAGTGACGGCTTCGACCGCGGCGGTTGGGTGGTGCCGCTGTTCGACGAGGACACCGGCAAGTTCATCGACGAGGTGTTCTCGAAGGTCGACGCATTCCTGCTGGGCCGGAACACCTACGACGTCTTCGCTGCGTCGTGGCCGAACTCGACCGATCCCGACGATCCGGTCGCCCGTGCACTCAACACCCTCCCGAAGTACGTCGCCTCCACGACGCTCACCGCCCCCGAGTGGCAGAACACGACGGTCCTCGAGGGCGACGTGCCCACCGCGGTCGCGGAACTGAAGAAGCAGCCGGGACGGGAACTGCAGGTGCACGGCAGCATCCGTCTGGTCCACACCCTCTTCGAACACGGTCTCGTCGACGAGTACCGCCTCATCACGTTCCCGGTCGTCCTCGGTCAGGGGCGGCGACTGTTCCCGATCGGGGGTCGCGACACGAAGTTCGATCTCGTCGAATCGCGCACCACCTCGACCGGTGTCGTCATCACCGTGTATCGGCCTGCCGGACGACCCGAGTACGGACTCGCCGAAGTCGAGTGACCCGAAGTACGAGCCGGTCTGTATCGAGAGCTGCTCTGGCTCGCCTGCCTCATCATCTGTTCGAGACCGTTACGGACCTCGTTCCGGAACGGTCGGCCGGGGCCCGCTCTTGGGGGCCGGTCAAGATAGCATCGGGGCGGGAACTAGGTCAGGACTGGAGATGCCCCGCAACAGACGTCCGCAGGATCGGGAAGAGAAACGCGCAGAGATCGTGGTAGCCGCCCGGCGGTTGTTCGTCGAGGAAGGATACGACGCGGCATCGATGACGCGGATCGCCCGTGACGCCGGAGTCGTGTCGAACACGCTGTACTGGTACTTCCAGGACAAGGACTCGATATTGATCGCGGTCCTGGATGCGGTTCTAGCCGACTCGATGGCCTCCTACAGCGAGATACTGGGCTCGGGCCTGGCCGATCGACTCTTGTGGTTGGTCGAAGAATTGGAGCAACTGGGTCGGTTGGTGAGCACGGTGCACACACGCGCCGAGAAGTCCGCGTCCGTTCAGCAATGGCACGAGCAGTTCCACACACTGGCCGAAGGATTGTTCCGGGCGGAGCTGATCGGACTCGGCGTGCCCGCTGACGAAGTCGATCCGCTGGTCTCGATCGGCGTTTTCGTGGTCGAGGGCTTGCTGATGCACCCGACGGATCAGGCTCAGCGGCGCGCGGTGATCGAGACGTTGCTCAGCAGCGCTCGCAGTCGTGCCGCAGCCACCGGCTGAGCACCTGATCTGCGCGTCCACGAACGCGGAGCGACCTACTGTGCGGTGCGGTCGAATTGCCTTTCCAGGAAATAGAGTTGGTCACGCACGGCGCGTTCGAAGTGGTCACCGACGTAGATGTCGAAGTGGTCACACACGTAGCTCTGAACCTGTACGTGCGCCAGACCCTGTGCGTGACGCTTCGTGGTCTTCGCGGGCGCGGCCGCGTCGTTGTCGCAGACACACAGCAACGTCGGAATGCTGAAGCGGGCCAGCGCACGACCGGGTCGATCGAGCGGAAGACGCAGCGCCAGCCGGGCAGCGAGGGCATTGGCCGCCTCGAATTCGCCGTTCGGACCGCGCAGTACACCCCAGACGCTGTCGCGGCCGACCCCGGTCTCGGGTTCTTCCCCACCGTCGATCTCCGTCAGCTCGATGTTCTTCGACAGCTGAGCCCGCACCGACGGAAGTCGTTTCAACACCGCGCTGGTGCGCCGCGAGAGCCGGGTCCCCGCGGGCAGGAGTGCGGAAGCGCCGGCGAGGGCGTCGGGTGAGGCCACGAACGCGGGCATCCAGGACGTCCCCGCCATCGGCAACAGGATCGGCTTCGCGCCGAACCACGACCCGACCGTGTCGAGAATGCCTGCCACTGTCAGTGCCACCACGCTCAGCGGGCCGGTCCGTATCCGCGCGCGCAACGACGCCGGACCGTCAGTGAAGGGGCACTGCGCCACGATCGCCGCGATACGGGTGTCCTCGGAGGCGACTCGAAGGACATGACCTCCGCCGAACGAACTGCCCCACACGGCTATCCGGTTGACGTCGACCTCAGGAAGTGTGCGCGCGAAGGCCAGAGCGGCATGCCAGTCGGCGCGTTGCCGGCCGATGTCGAGGATCTGGCGCGGTGCTCCGCCGCTGGCCCCGAGGTGACGATAGTCGAACACCAGCACCGACCATCCCGCGGCGGCGAACCGTTCCGCGTAGGCATCCAGGCGCATCTCCCGCACCGCTCCGAGCCCGTGCCCCATGATCACCATCGGGCGCGGACCGTTCAGGTCGGGTGCGGTGTACAGCCATGCCGCGCACTCGTCCTGGCCGGAGACGAACGAGACCTCGCGCCGCTGCACCGCTACCACCTCGCGCCGATCGGCAGACTCACCGATGTTCATGACTAGCACCCTCCCGCTTCACCACCACATCTCTTGGACGCCATTCAAGAAGGCGTGACGATTACGGTAAAGGCTTCTTGGATGCCGGTCAAGAAGGAAGGGCGAGGTGTACGTCGACGACATCACCGGACTCACACTCACCGTTGACGCCGGTAGTACGCTCGAGTGATCGGCAAGTGGCCGAGCGGGTTCTGTCGGGGAATCCGCTCGGCCCCTTCGCTTATCCCTCGCCGGGTAGGAATATGTCCTCGATTCGACGTCCGAACAGGTGCGCGATGCGGAACGCCAACGGAAGGGACGGGTCGAATCGCCCCTTCTCGATCGAGATGATCGTCTGGCGCGATACCCCGAGTTCGTCGGCAAGCCTCTGCTGCGACCATCCGCTCTCCGCGCGCAGGGCCGCCAGCGAATTCCGCACCCTCAGCCCTTCCGACGCTGCACGGCGTAGCGCACACCGAACGACGCGAAAGCCACGAGGATGACCGCCATCAGCGCGTGCAGGCCCTCGACCTCGATCGGAGCGAACGCCAGAGCGGTGCACCCCAGGCCCGTGACGAGGAGGATGTCGGTGAAAGCGCCCGAGGCGGCTTTCTCGTACCAGGACGACTCGACCGAATCCTCGGGCCGGTCCGTGGCGCCTTCGAGGGTCGACCGATCCACGAGGAGCACCCACGACAGGGCCGACAGTGAGGGTGCGGTCGCCAGCGCGACCGCCACGCCGGCGGCCACGGGATAGTCGGGCACCAGCCCCAGAGCAGCTACCACCGCTGCCAGAACGGCTGTGGCCAGGATTCCGAGGGCGATCGCCGGCGGTACCGCGCCGATCCACCGCGAACCCATCCGCACCTTGCCCCACTTGCTTCGCCCGACCACCGATCCGGCACCCCCGCTGTCCATCGTTTCCCCTTTCGCCGTAAAGCACACTTTACATGTAAAGGTAACTTAACAGTCCGTTCGGTGCGACAGAAACGAGGGGTTCCGTTCGGCCGGGCAGGTGTCATGATGGATCGAGCAGATCGACACGCCACCAGGCGAAGGGACTGCCATGAGCCTCTACAACGATCACGTCGTACCGCGACTGGTGAACATCGCCTGTGCACCGTCGTTCACCGAAGCGAACCGGAAACGAGTGTGCGCCGGCCTGAGCGGCCGCGTCGTCGAGATCGGATTCGGATCCGGTCTCAACGTTCCCTACTACCCCACCACCGTCGAGTCGGTCAGCGCCGTCGAACCCGCGGACCTCGGATGGAAGCTCGCACGTCCGCGCATCGACGACTCCCCCGTGCGCATCGAACGATCCGGCCTGGACGGTCAGTCACTCCCGTTCGAGGACAACACCTTCGACAGCGCACTGTCGACGTGGACGCTGTGCACCATCCCCGATGCCGACGCGGCTCTGCGCGAGATACGTCGTGTCCTCGCACCGGGCGGCACCCTGCATTTCGTCGAACACGGACTCGCGCCGGACGAGAACGTCCGGCGGTGGCAGCACCGGCTCGAACCGATCCAGAAGCGCGTCGCGGGTGGTTGCCATCTGACACGACAAATCGCCGACCTCGTCCGCGGTGCGGGGTTCGAGATCCGCGAACTCGACACCTTCTACGAGGAGAAGACGCCGAAGTTCTTCGGTGCGCTGTCGCTGGGAGTGGCGACACCGACCGCGTGAAGGCGGACAACTGCACAGCAACGTTTGCACACTTCCGGGGACAGATACACGGTGTCGACATCGAGCACATGTCCACTATGTCCGCGATGATTGCATGCATGCCCTCGGACACCCTGCCACTCGCCACGCGCACGCTGCTGAAGCAACTCGACCTGGTCTGGCTCTTCACGGAACAACATGTCCTGCCGCGGATCGACGAGGCTGCCGTGCACTGGGAGCCGTCGTCGAACTCCGTGGGCGTCCGGCGGGTCGACGGGCGTCTCGTCGCCGACTGGCCGGACGAGACGGCCGAGGCCTTCCCCGAGCCCACGATTGCGTGGCTGCTCTGGCACATCGAGTGGTGGTGGACGAACACCGTGGCGGTCTGCAGTGGGGGAACTGCGGTCGGGCCGGACGCCTACGAATGGTCCGGCTCGACCGGCCGCATCCGGGCTCTTCGCACCGAATGGGCCGCACTTCTCGAGACTGCCGACATCGAGAAGACGATCGTCGGCCTCATGCCCGAACCTTCACCTCTGTGGGAAGTAGCCGGGTGGGTCAACTTCGAACTGGCGAAGAATGTTTCGGAGATCAGTCAGGTACTGACGCGGAAGGCGAATACGCCGGGCTGATACTTCCTGCGTTTACGCTGGGACGATGCCCGCGATCGGAATGCGCGCGTCGACCGCCTGCCGGAAGTTGATCATCGCGCGTTCGAGGTGGTCGCGGTTCGTCACCAGCACAGCGCCCGTGGCTCGCCGTTCGAGCAGAACGTCGTTGGTGAAGCGTGCGTTCTCGACGGTGGAGGTCGACTGCGATTCCTCGGTGATGCGCTCCGGCGGAATGCCTCGCACGACCAGCCAGTCCTTCATGGCCTCCGCTTCGGTGACGCCGTTGCGCGGCACGCCACCGGTGACGACGATCGGAGATTCCGGATAGCGTTGCGCTGCACGGAGAGCCGCTTCGAGTCGTTCTTCGAGCACCGGCCGGATCTTGCCGTCATCGGTGAGTCCGGCCCCGAGCACGACGAGATGCGTACCCCGCGGATTCAGGTCGAGCATCAGCGGGAAGTGCGGTGTCAGCTTCTCGAGCTCGGTGCACGCGATGATCAGCGCGTCGATGGTTCCCTGGCACAGCGGGGTGACGGACAGTGCACCGTTCACGACGGTGTCGATTGCAGGAGTCGCCGCTGCCTGCCCCGTCGATACACCTACCGCGGCTGTGGCCGCGACTGCGGTCGCCACCACCGTGCGTCGCACAGCTCCCACGCGAGCCCCCCTTTCTTCCCGGACATCGGCCGTGCCGCACTGTGCCATCTCGACGCGCACGTGTGGGAAGTTGGAGCTCGACGCGAAGAAGTATCACCATAGGCCGCGTCGGATTCGATGACGGCTGACAATCGGTTTTACATCCGAACCACTGGTCTATCCATGAACAAGCGCGACAATCGTTGCAAGAGGCGCCATTCGGACGAATCACTGCGCTTCCCGTACTTGCAGAACAGACAGAAACAGAATGTGTGTTCGAGTTGACGACTTCGCACACCCGTGCGACCATCCCTCCACCGACCTGAAAACAGGTCGACCCCGGAAGGTGCGCCAACACCTCACCGGGGTCTGGGCACAAGACAGATAGGGACTGTCATGCACCGTAGGGTGGAGTCTATCCACACGCCTTCGAGAGGCGTATTCCAGCAACGAGCCGCGAGCGCATTCGTCCGCGCCGGCCGACACACACCCGCTCCCCCGGGTTCACGCCCGACGTCCTGACTTTCCAGCCCTCCGACCCACCGTGATCGGAGGGCTCGAGGCGTTTCACCTGCATCGTCGCGCACGAGGGCCGTTCCGGTAGCCGAGGCGCGTCGACGCAGCTCGTCGCTCGTCTCCCACAGTCCGACGTCAGCGCGCCGACGCTGCGAGCCGGGGCCGTTCCCTGTCTCGAAACCGACTGGGCACCAGTATCCCTCGTCTCCACAGCTGGTGGTGGAGCACCCGATCGTGCGGGTCGACACGAACGACCGGGTCCAGTGCGAGCCGCACGTCCTCCGCGACGTGGGGCTATCCGTGCTGGCCGAGACGGTCTATCGGGGTATGGCGACCGGGCAGCCTTGGGGAAGGGGACGACGACTCAGGGACCCGAAGGGTCTCCGATCGGTCGAGGGCAGCCGCCCGCAGGGCGCCCGATTCGTTCCCGATCGAATTCATCCTCGTTGCGCGAACCCCGGGTGGAGTGCTGTGATCGGAGCACGGGTCTACGGGAGGGGCCGACGTGACCGGCGTCGAAGAGTTCGAGAACCTGCGTCCACTGTTGTTCGCCATCGCCTACCGCATCCTCGGGAGCGTGACCGAAGCCGAGGACGCGGTCCAGGAGACCTGGGTGCGATACGAAACCTCCGGCGTCGAACCGGATTCGGCCCGAGCATTCCTGTCCACCGTCGTCACCCGGGTGTCGATCAACATGCTCGAATCGGCGCGGGCGCGGCGCGAACGATATGTGGGCGAGTGGCTACCGGAACCGATACTCGAGGAGCCCTACGACGATCCGGCGCGCTCGGCCGAACTGCGGGAATCGATCTCGACGGCAGCGCTGGTACTGCTCGAACGTCTCAGTCCGCTCGAACGCGCCGTCTTCGTGTTGCGCGAGGCATTCGGATTCGGTTTCTCGGAGATTGCCGAGATCGTCGACCGCTCCGAAACGGCGTGCCGGCAGCTCGCGGTGCGGGCGCGACGCCACGTCGATCAAGGTTCGGCGCGGTTCGACACCGACCCGCAGGCGCACGAGCAACTCACCGCACGATTCCTCACGGCGTTCCAGGACGGCGATGTCGACGCCCTGCGCGACCTGCTGGCCGCCGATGTGCAACTCGTCGCCGACAGCGGTGGCAAGGCACCTGCCATCCGCAAGATCGTGGTCGGCGGCGAGAAGGTCATGCGGTTGCTGGCCTCGTTCGTCTCGCCCATGGGCCAGCTCGGCATGTCGCTCGAATCCCACGAGATCAACAGGCTCCCCGGCCTGATCGTGCGGGACGCCGACGGCGCCATCGTGCAGGTCATGACGTTCGACGTGACGGACGGGAAGATCGGCGCGGTCCGGGTGCTGATCAATCCGGACAAGCTCGCCCACCTGGGGCGAGTGGCCGATGTGCGGGTGCTCGCCCAGAAGCTCCGTGACCTGCAACGACCTTGAATCCTCCCGATTGTTCGGCGCGGCATGTCACAAACGACGTAGCTGTCCGGTCCTAGATGACGAGGGCTCCCCACAGAGCCAACGAACGGATCGGAGAAGCCATGTTCAACACACGCCCCCGTGTCGTCGTCATCGGCGGCGGATACGCCGGAACGGTCGCCGCCAACCGCATGAGCAGGAAGGCTGCGGTCACCGTCGTCAATCCCCGGCCGCACTTCGTCCAGCGAACCCGGTTGCACCAGTTCGCGGTCGGCAACCACCATGCATCCGGCGACTACCGCAAACTTCTGGCGAAAGGAGTCGACCTTCTGGTCGATACCGCGACCCGCATCGAACCCGGCACGTGCACCGTCCATCTCGCATCCGGTGGAACGGTCGACTACGACTATCTCGTCTACGCCGTCGGAAGTACCGCCACAAGACGGTCCACCGTTCCTGGCGTCGAGGAGTTCGCCTTTCCGGTGGCCGAATTCGAGTATGCCGAGCGCCTGCAGTACGCGCTGAGCAGCCTCGGGCCGGATGCCGTCGTCACCGTCGTCGGCGCCGGACTCACAGGGCTCGAAACAGCCGGCGAGCTGGCCGAACAGGGACGTCGCGTGCGCCTCGTGTGCAGCGGTGTCATCGGCCCGATGTTGTCCGAGAAGGCCCGTGCCGCAACCTACGAACGGCTCGCGGGCCTGCGGGTGGAGATCATCGAGAACGCGCGTGTCACTCGCGTCGGACCCGACGGCTTCACGCTCGACGACGACACCGTCCTCGAGAGTGCGATCACCGTCTGGACCGCCGGATTCGGCGTTCCCGAACTGGCCCACTCCAGCGGCTTCAGGACGGATGAACTCGGCCGGATCCTCACCGACGAAACGATGACCAGCATCGACGACGACCGCGTGATCGCCGCCGGTGACTGCGCGGCACCGTCGGGAGAGCCGGTGCGGATGGCATGCCAGTCCGCCCTGCCCACCGGCCTGGCTGCGGCCGATACGGTTCTCAGCCGTATCGCCGGTGAAGAACCCGCGAACCTCGATTTCGGGTTCAACGGCGTCGGTGTGAGCCTGGGCCGACGCGTCGGTGTCGTCCAGTTCCACGAACGGGACGACAACCCGAAGGAACAGGCGTATGCCGGCCGAATCGCCTCGACCATCAAGGATCTCGGACTGAAGGCCGCGATGGCGGGCCTGCGGGTCGAGGCCCTACGGCCGGGATCGGTGGGATTCCCGAGGGGCGGCCGGCATCCGTCGAACACCGCCCCCGAGGATCTCTCCCGCACGGAGCAACCGATGGCCTAACAACCGCTGAACTCGTCCTCTTTCAGAACCGACAGCACTGGGTCGCCTTCACCGATCGATGCTCCCGCCGAGGGAGTCTGGTCGACGACGACCCAGTTCCTGTCCCATACCTGCGCGCGTCCCTGACCGGTCGCGTCGACGCTCGTGGAGTAGAACACGCCTGCGGCCTGGATGGTGTCCTGCGCCGCTTGGAGATCCATGCACACGACATTCGGCATCACCGCGGTGGACGCGACCGCCGCAACCTGCGTGGTGGAAACTCTCGTGGCGGGAGTGGTTTCCGGAGCGACGGTCCGTGCGGTGGTGGCAGCCGAGGTCGTGTACGGCGTGGTGGTCGTCGGTGCGGCAGCGCGAGGAGTCGTACTCGCGTCGTCCTTCGTGGGTGAATCCAGCCCGTCCGAGATGTCACCGATGATTCCCATAAGGACGATCAGTCCGGCGACGGCAGCGGCGATGACCACCCCGCGCCGGATCCTCGGAGGCTTCGGCGGCTCGGGCGGCGGCGCCATCGCGGCCCGCACATCCCCTGCGAGGAACGCGCGGTGACCGACTTCGGCGCGTGCGGCGATCGCGTCCTGCTCGGCCTTGATCCGCCTGCGACGGTCGCGCAGAGGCTTGCCGATCGCGAGATATCCCAGGCCGGCCGCGAATGCCACGAACAGGATCGCGTCGGCAAGGTTGCCGTTGACTACTTCCACGATCGCCAGCCACAGCGTGATGGCGGCGAACATCCCCGCTACGACTCGCAGGTAGGGGACGACGAACTTCATGTTTCTCCTTCAACCCGACACCAGGCCCCGTGTGCCGCTGCTTTCTCGACCGCACACGCGCTGACCCGCTCAACGAGGTCGCCGATCGGCTGGCGGTCGCGGCGAGGCGCTGCCACGACGCGAACGTTTCGCCGGAGGTGGCGTCGACGATCGCGAAAAACATCGTCGCTTCGTTGAAGAACCCGCTTCCCGAAACCGCTTGACCCGAACAAGTTCCACGAATCGCAAATAGGAGACCCAATGAGTACTCGAGATTTCGACCAGCGCTACAACGCACATCTGATCGCGTCGCTCGCCGCAAGCGTCGGCATCATGCTCGGCAGCATCGGCCCCTGACCCAGATGGTCGACCAGCAGGGTTGTGAGCCTCATCTTCAGGTTGTCTACCTCTCGAGAAGCTTGCTCGGGCACAGCAACATAGGCAGTGGGACGAGTGAGATGTACCCTGTCAATCTGCACACAACGGCGCAATCCTCCGCCCTCGACCGAGGGCAGCAGAGCGTGAAGTGGTCATAGGTGCGCGCTATTACGCGCTCTGCTGACCGTTTCGCGCTCCGCTGTCGGGGTCGGTGAGTGCGGGATCCCGCGAGGTGTCCTTCAACGCGACCCCCGACGCCCCCAACTGCCGCGCCCCGTTCACGAGGGCTGCGACGACGCGCGCCGCGTGCTCGTAGGTCATCCCGCCGGGCGGGTGGATGTTCGACACGCAGTTGCGTTCGGCGTCACTGCGTCCCGGCGTCGGGTGGTGCGTCAGGTACACGCCGACACTGTCGGCCACCGACAGGCCGGGGCGTTCGCCGATGATCACGAGCATCGTCGTGACGCCGAGCCGCTCACCGATATGGTCGCCCAGCGCGACGCGGGCCTGCGTCGCGATCACCGGTGACGCCACGGTCAACCCGGGCAGGGCAGCGACGATCGCCGCGAGCAGATCGGGTCCGTGGGCGTCGAGAGCGGTGGACGACAACCCGTCGCACAGCGCGATACCGAGATCGGCCTCCATGCGCGGCAGCGTGGTCCCCTCGGCGAGCTGCCGGCCGAGGTCGGGGCGACGCAGATACGTACTGCGATCTCCTGCTGCGCTTTCCACGATCAACTGCTCACCGAGCCCGAGATCACGAACCCGCTGAGCCAAGGAATGCACATCGAGCGGGACGTGCACGGCGTCGCGCGCCTCGGCATGGGCCGCCACGAATTCCAGATGACGGCGCGTCGGGATGCTGTTCCCGGTGCGTCCCAGTCCGATCCGTGCCTGGGTGTTCCGGCGCAATTCGTCCCACAGGTCGCTCACAAGGCACCTCCGAGTGCGCGCAGAGGGGACGCGCCGACGTCCACCGGCAGGATGCGACCGACGTCGTCCGCCATGCCCTGCCTGCGTAGCCAGTCCTCGAATTCCGGTGCCGGCCGCAGGTCGGCGGCCTCCCGCACGTACAGCGCGTCGTGGAACGAAAGCGATTGATAGCCGAGCATCACGTCGTCGGCACCCGGCACTGTGATCACGAATGCTGTTCCGGCAACGGCCAACAGGGTCAGCAGGGTGTCCATGTCGTCCTGATCGGCCTCGGCATGATTGGTGTAGCAGACGTCCACGCCCATCGGAAGGCCGAGGAGTTTGCCGCAGAACTGGTCTTCGAGACCCGCGCGGATGATCTGTTTGCCGTCGTACAGGTATTCCGGTCCGATGAACCCGACGACGGTGTTGACGAGCAGCGGTTCGAACTCGCGCGCAACGGCATAGGCGCGCGCTTCGAGGGTCTGCTGATCCACCGGCCTGCCACCGGTTCCGAAATGGGTTCCCGACGACAACGCCGAACCCTGCCCGGTCTCGAAGTACATGACGTTGTTGCCGACGGTCCCCCGTCGCAGCGACCTGCCGGCCTCGTTGCCCTCCCGCAGCACTGCAAGGTCCACACCGAAGCTGCGGTTGGCGCCCTCGGTGCCGGCAACGGACTGGAACACCAGGTCGACGGGTGCGTCCTTCTCGATCAGATCGATCGTGGTGGTGACGTGGGTGAGCACGCACGACTGGGTGGGGATCTCGAATCGCTGCCGGATCTCGTCGAGTAGGTGCAGCAGGTCGGACACGGCGTGCGGCGAGTCGCTCGCCGGATTGATGCCGACGACCGCGTCGCCGCATCCCATCAGCAGGCCGTCGAGAACGGACGCGGCGACCCCACGCGGGTCGTCGACGGGATGGTTCGGTTGCAGGCGCGTCGCGAGCCGCCCGGGCAATCCGATGGTCGTGCGGAACGCGCTGGTCACCGTCGCAGCGCGGGAGACCGCGATGAGGTCTTGATTGCGCATGATCTTGCTGGTCGCCGCGACCGTCTCCGGGGTGAGTCCCGGCGCGAGTGCCGCGAGCACGTCGGCGGAGTCCGGTCGGGCCGCGACCTCCAGGAGGTGGTCGCGCAGTTCCCCGACGGTCATGTGCGAGACCGGCGCGAAGGCCGTCGCGTCGTGGGTGTCGACGATCAGCCTGGTGACCTCGTCGGTCTCGTACGGGACGACTGCCTCGGTGAGGAAGGTGGTCAGCGGGAGGTCGGCGAGGGCCAGCTGTGCCGCGGCGCGTTCGGCGTCCGAGGTGGCGGCGCAGCCGGCGAGTTCATCGCCCGAGCGGCGCGGGGATGCTTTGCCGAGCAGATCGACGAGGCCGTCGAAGACGTAACCGGTTCCGCCGAGCTGTTGTCGGTAGATCGTCATCGAGGCCTCCCGCGCAGGACCGGTTCGACGGATGTGAGCACGCAGTGGAGTGCAGCATTCCACTTTTTCGCTGTCGTGTCCGGCGAGTGTCGCGAACGAAACGTCGCTGGTCGTCGGTTCCTAGCCTCGCTGGTACCAAACGTTCGTCACCCGCTGCGCCATGTGCCGCATCCCCGCAGCGGTGGGGTGCAGTGCCTTCGCCAGCGACAGCGACTGCCGTCCCTCGTAGAAGCGCTGCTCGGACGGCGCACACGCGTCGTGCCCTTCCGATCCCGCCATGACGTCGACGAACTCGGCACCGGCCTCGCCGGCGGAGCGGGCGAGTACTCGGTTCATCCGCACGAAGAAGTTCGTCACGAAGGAGGCGTCGGCATCGCTGGTGGGGATGTTGGGCCAGCAACCCCGGTTGCCGAAAACACCGCCGTGCCCGACCAGCAAAACCCGTGCGCGCGGTGCGCGTTGCTGGACGGCGGTGAGTGTCGCGGTGAGCTTCGGTCCGAGTGCACTCAGGGCGGCATCCATGCGCGACGTGGTGCCCGAATCGGTGCGGCAGTGCGCATCGCCGCCCGGAAGCTCGGTGTAACAGGCCGAGACGAGCCCCGCCCAGCCGACATCGTTGCCGCCGATGCTCAGCGTGACGAGATTCGTGTCCGGAGTGAGCGAATCGATCTGCGGCGGGACCGATCCGGTCGACGTCTCCTGCGGGACGGACGTGATGTGCTCGGTGCGTGCACCCGAACACGCGACGTTGACGAAGCTGACGGTCTGAAGCGAAGCCGCGACGAGGTTCGGATATCCCGCATCCGCGCGGGCACATCCGCTGAGCATCGCCGCTGCGTCGAGGTAGGGTCCGGCGGCACGCGAGTCACCGAGCGCGACGTATCGGATGCCCTGCTCGCTACCCGGGTCGCTCATCGCGGACACCGGCCACACCATCGATGCAGCTGCCATGCCGGCGACGATCCCGGCTCGCACAATCGTCTTCATCCAGACCCTCCGGCAGCGTGGTTCTCCCGGGCATGAGATCGGCACGAATTACAAACGCGTTACGAGCACCGGGTGAAGATCACGGATGAAGCTCGGGCACACATCCTCCCACCAGCGCATTTTGTTTACTCCCCCCTTCGAACGGCTACCGTCGACCTGTGACCGTCCACAAAGTTCTCGACGGCCGCTACGAGCTGAGCGGTCTGCTCGGCGTGGGCGGCAGCGGCGAGATCCACGACGGTTGGGACACCCGCCTCCACCGGCCCGTCGCCGTCAAACTGCTCGGACGGGAGGTCTGCAGCAGACCGGACGTACGACGTCGTTTCGAAGTCGAGGCCCGGGCCGCCGCGGCCCTGAACCACCCTCGCATCGTCGCCGTGTACGACACGGGTGAACACGACGGACGTCCTTACATCGTTATGGAACGGCTCTCCGGGCGGACCCTCGCCGACGACATCACCCGCGGACCCCTACCCGCCGATCGGGTGCGCACGGTGCTCGCCGGAATTCTCGAGGCGCTCGTCGCCGCGCACGGTGCGGGGATCCTCCACCGGGACATCAAGCCGGCGAACGTGCTCATCACAGAGAACGGCGAGATCAAGGTCGCCGACTTCGGTATCGCGAAGAGCGTCGGCGACGACCTCACCCACACCGGTGAACTCGTGGGGACCGTCGCCTATCTGAGCCCGGACCGCATCACCGGACACCCTGCGTCCGTGACGGACGATCTGTACGCGGTCGGCATCGTCGGCTACGAGTCCCTGTGCGGGCGGAGACCGTTCGCCGAGGACAACATCCTCGCGCTGGCACGGGCCATCACGCACGACCGTCCGCGGCCACTCGCCGATCTCCGCCCGGACGCCCATCCGGGGTTCGTCGCGGTGATCGAACGGGCCATGGCACGAGAGCCTTCCGACCGGTTCCGCAGTGCGCACGAGATGCTCGTGGCATTGCAGAATTCCGACGGAAACCGCGCTGCGACAGCCTTCCTGCCGGCGAGTGAGATCGGCGGACCGACGACCACTGCAAGCACGGACCGTTCACGTGGAGTTCTCGTCGCAGCGGGTCTGACGCTGGTCGGGGCGCTCGCCGTGGGCGGTCTCGCACTCGGATTCGGGCGGGGCGATTCCCCGCCGGCGGCCACACCGGAGACGCGGACGCCGGGCATGTCCGCATCGACGCCCGAGCGGGTACCGGCCACCACCGAGCTTCCTGCGCCCCCCGAATCCACGGTCGCCCCGGCGCGCACAGTGGACGAGACCGCCGTGGTTCCGCCCGTCGTGCCCGCTCCGGAGACCACTCCCGTCGCACCGCCTGCGGATGCCGGGCCCACGAGGTCCGAACCCGAGTCCCGCGGGAACAGCGGACCCGGCAACAACAACGGTAACGGAAACGGAAACTCGCAGGGGAACAACGGGAACCACAACGGCAACAACGGCAATGGGAACGGAAACACCGGCAACGGGAACAGTGGCCGCGGTAACGGGTGAGATCGCTCAGCTCGAGGCGCGCACCACGAGTTCGACGGGAAGTCGCGTCGATTCCGTTCCTCCATTTCGCACGAGTTCGAGGAGCCGCTCGATGGCCGTCACCCCGATATCGTGCGCGGGCGATCGCACGGTGGTGAGCGGAACCGGCAGCTGCGCCACGACGGGGATGTCGTTGTAGCCGACCACGGCGAGATCGTCCGGGATGGACAGACCGAGGTCGCGGGCGACACCGAGGATGCCGATGGCGATGGTGTCGCTGACCGCGAAGATCGCGCGGGGACGGTCGGGGCGGTCCAGCAGCGCACGCGCGGCCTCCACACCCCCGGCGACGTCGAAGCTCGACCGCATGATCCGCTCGGGCGGCAGTGGCGCCGACGCTTCCTTCAGAGTGTCGACGAAGCCGTCGCGGCGGTCGCGGGCGGTGCTGGCGTGGTCGGGGCCGGCGATGATCGCCAGGTCGTCGTAGCCGCGGTCGAGAAGGTGCCGGGCGGCCAGTGCTCCACCCCGGTAGTCGTCGCCCACCACGAACGGCAACCCCGCATCGGCGTGCCGGGTGACCGCGAGGATGGGCAGCGATCCGAGTACCAGCGACTCGACGAACGGACCACCCGGGAGGTGCATGCTGCTCAGCAGCAGACCGTCGACCTGCCGGCCCACGAGCAGCGCGATGGCGCGACGTTGTGCCTCGAGGTCGTCGGGTGGGCTCGACAGCAGTACCGAGTAGCCCGCTTTCGTGGCGGCTTCCTCGATGCCCTGGTAGGTCGTGGCGACCACGCCGTCGGTGAGTCGCGGCATGACGACACCGAGGGTCGTGGTCTTGCGGGTCCGCAAGCTCGCCGCCCACAGGTTGGGGCGATATCCCAGTTCGGCCGCGACCTCCCGCACCCGCAGTGCCGAGTCCGACCAGCCGTCGACCGGTTCGGGCTGGCGCAGCACACGGGATGCCGTCGAGACGTGGACACCGGCGCGCTCGGCGATCTCCTTGAGCGTCGGGGCGCGGTCGGGACGGGGCATGCGGCTCTCCTGCTCGTACGGCATCGAGTTCGCGTTCCGAGTTGACGTGCCCGGAACGTGTCTTTAGCGTAGGCCATGCAATCGATCGCGCAAACGTTCTCACAATCGTTCTGACAAACGTTTCCTCGACCACCGGAGAAGGCCATGTCCAACGCTCAGTCGCTCACCCAGCTGTTCGCCCTCGACTCCCTGCTCGAGCAGGAGGAGATCGACATCCGCGACACCGTCCGCAAGTTCGGCAACGAGCGCATCCGCCCGCACGTGGCCCAGTGGTTCGAGGAAGCCAAGCTCCCGGCACGCGAGCTCGCCAAGGAACTCGGACAGCTGGGCGTGCTCGGCATGCACCTCGACGGCTACGGCTGCGCCGGCATGAGCGCCACCGCCTACGGCCTGGCCTGCCTCGAACTCGAGGCCGTCGACTCCGGCATCCGCAGCCTCGTGTCCGTGCAGGGCTCGCTGGCGATGTTCTCCATCCACCACTGGGGCAGCGAGGAGCAGAAGCAGGAATGGCTCCCCCGCATGGCCGCCGGTGAGGCCATCGGTTGCTTCGGCCTGACCGAGCCCGACTTCGGTTCCAACCCCGCCGGGATGCGCACCAACGCAAAGCGCGACGGCGACGACTGGATCCTCAACGGCACCAAGATGTGGATCACCAACGGCTCGATCGCCGACGTCGCCGTCGTCTGGGCGCAGACCGACCTCGAAGAAGGCGCCAAGGGCATCCGCGGCTTCGTCGTCCCCACCGACACCCCCGGTTTCTCCGCACCGGAGATCCACTCCAAGATGTCGCTGCGCGCCTCGGTCACATCGGAGCTCATCCTCGACGGCGTGCGTCTGCCCTCCTCGGCGATGATGCCGAAGGCCGAGGGTCTGCGCGGACCGCTGACCTCCCTCGGCGAGGCCCGCTTCGGCATCGTCTTCGGTGCCATCGGTGCCGCCCGCGACTGCCTCGAGACCGCCATCGAGTACTCGCAGTCCCGCGAAGTGTTCGACAAGCCGCTCGCCGGCTACCAGCTCACCCAGGCCAAGATCGCCGACATGGCGCTCGAGGTCGGCAAGGGCCACCTGCTCGCCTACCACCTCGGTCGCATCAAGGACCGCGGCGAGATCGCCCCGGAACAGGTCAGCCTCGGCAAGCTCAACAACGTGCGTGAGGCCATCGCCATCGCCCGCGAGTGCCGGACCATCCTCGGCGCCAACGGAATCACGCTCGAGTACCCCGTCATCCGTCACGCCAACAACCTCGAATCGGTACTGACCTACGAGGGCACCTCCGAGGTCCATCAGCTGACCATCGGCAAGGCTCTGACCGGTGAGGCAGCCTTCCGGTGAGCGGAGCGTTGGAAGGGCTGGTGATCGCCGACTTCGGTCGCGTGCTCGCCGGCCCCTACGCCACCATGCTGCTCGCCGACCTCGGGGCAGAGGTCGTCAAGATCGAACGACCCGGCTTCGGGGACGACACCCGGCACTGGGGACCACCCTGGGCCGGCGACGAGTCGACCTATTTCCTCGGCGTCAACCGCAACAAGAAATCGGTGGCCATCGACCTGACCACCGACGAAGGACTCGAGCAGGCACGCGATCTCGTCGCCCGCGCCGATGTCGTCGTCGAGAACTTCCTGCCCGGCACGATGACTCGGCTCGGGCTCGGATACGAGCAGGTCCGGGAACTCGACCCCGGCATCGTCTACACCTCGATCACCGGCTTCGGCGGGCACAACGACCTGCCCGGTTACGACCTGCTCATCCAAGCCGTCGGCGGTCTGATGAGCATCACCGGGCCCGACCATGCGACACCCACCAAGGTCGGTGTCGCCGTGGTCGACATCATCACCGGAATGCACGCTGCGCTCGGCATTCTCGCCGCGCTACGGCACCGCGACCGCACCGGCGAGGGCCAGCGTGTCGAGGTGAACCTGCTGTCGTCCCTGTTGTCGGCGCTGGCGAACCAATCGTCCGGCTACGTCGCGGCAGGAGTGGTGCCGAAGGCGATGGGCAATCGCCATCCGAGCATCGCGCCCTACGAGGTGTTCCACACGGCAGACCGGCCGTTCGTCCTCGCCGTGGGCAACGACCGTCAATTCGCTTCCCTGGTCGCGGTTCTCGGCGCACCCGAACTCGCCACCGACGAGCGGTTCACCACGAACACCGCCCGCGTCGCGAACCGGGAGGAGCTGACGAAGATCCTCGACGAATTGCTGTCGACGGACACCGCCGACGCGTGGTTCGACGCTCTGACCGCAGCCCGGGTGCCGTGCGGACCGCTCAACGACATCGCTGACGCGGTCGCGCTCGCCGAACGACTCGGCCTGTCGCCGGTGGTGTCGATCGACGATCCCGACCGGGACGCTCCGCTTCGTCAGATCGCCAACCCGATCCGGCTCAGCGCCACCCCTGCGACCTACCGCACCGCACCCCCGCGGCTGGCGTAGTCGGACGCTCTCGTCACTCGGACTTCTGTTCCTTCAGAGTGTGGGCGACGAGAGCATTCGCGTGCCCGTGGCCCATCCCGTGTTCCTGCTTCAGCCAGTTCACGAGCTCCATGTGCTCGGCGAGATCCGAGGCGCGGATCATGTTCTTCCACTCCTCGATCGGGCGTCCGTACTTCTGCTCGATCGACGGAAAGTACGACTGGGGCCCCTTGACCTTCTCGCTCATGCCGGAGAGGTTAACCGAGGCGACCGACACGGTCGGGCCGTTCCGTTCGATCCGCAACAGAAAGACCGCGGCGCCGCAGTCCCGGATGGGACGCGGCGGCACGGATGTACGGAAGGGGATCAGGCCTTCGGGCCACCGGCCACATAGATGACCTGACCGGACACGAAGCCCGCGCCCTCGGACGCGAGGAACGATGCGGTGTGGGCGATGTCGTCGACCTCGCCGATACGGCCGACCGGGATGTCGGCCGCGATGTTCGACTTGAAGTCGTCGAACGACAGGCCGAGACGCTCGGCGGTCGCGGCGGTCATCTCGGTGGCGATGAAACCCGGCGCGATGGCGTTGGCGGTGACACCGAACTTGCCCAGCTCGATTGCGAGGGTCTTCGTGAAGCCCTGCATGCCGGCCTTGGCAGCGGAGTAGTTGACCTGGCCGCGGTTGCCGAGGGCCGAGGTGCTCGAGAGGTTGACGATGCGACCGAACTTGGCGTCGACCATGTAGCTCTGGACGGCACGCGTCATGAGGAAGGCGCCACGCAGGTGCACGTTCATGACGGCGTCCCAGTCCTCGACCGTCATCTTGAACAGCAGGTTGTCGCGGGTGATGCCGGCGTTGTTGATCAGGACGGTGGGCTCGCCGAGTTCGGTGGCGACCTTCTCGACGGCAGCGGCGACGGACTTCTCGTCGGAGACGTCGGCACCCACGGCGAGCGCCTTGCCGCCGGCGGACTCGATAGCCGAAACGGTGTCCTTGCAGGCGGATTCGTCGAGGTCGAGGACGGCGACCCGGTAGCCGTCGCCGGCGAGCCGCTTGGCGACGGCTGCGCCGATACCGCGTGCGGCTCCTGTGACGATGGCAGTGCGGGGCTGTGTGCTCATAGCGTTCCTCCGTTGGGGGATGGGTGGTGCCGTCAGGTGATGGTGAGTCCGCCGTCCACGGCGATGGTCTGACCGGTGACGTAGGCGGAGGCGTCGGACGCCAGCCAGACCGCAGTGGCTGCGATCTCCTCGGCATCCCCGGTCCGGCCGAGGATGATTCGCTGCTTCATCGAGTCGAGGTATCCGGGCTGGTATTCGTCCGTCATCTCCGTCCGGAAGAAGCCGGGTGCGATGGCGTTGACGCGGATTCCCTTGCGTGCTCCCCACTGCTGCGCGAGGTCGCGCGTGAGGCCGATGACGCCCGCCTTACTGGCCGAGTACGCGGCCTGCGGCAGGCCTGCCGTGGTGAGACCGAGAACCGACGAGATGTTGACGATCGAGCTACCGGGCTGCATCACACGGCCGACGGCCTGTGCCGCCCAATAGGATCCGTTCAGGTTGATGTCGATGACCTGCCGGAACTGCTCGGGGGTCTCCTTGGTGGCGGGCACGGCGGTGCCGATACCGGCATTGTTGATGAGGATGTCCACCCGGCCGAGTTGCTCGACCGCATGATCGACCATGCGCTGCGCCTGTTCGGGATCAGCGATGTCGGTCTCGACCGTGACGGCCTGCCGTCCGGCCTCCCGGACCAGCGCGGCGGTCTCCTCGAGACGGTCGAGGCGGCGTGCGGCGAGCACGACGTCGGCCCCTGCCTCGGCCAGCCCTCGGGTGAATGCGACACCGAGGCCCGAAGAGGCACCGGTGACGATGGCAACGCGGCCGTCGAGACGGAAGCGGTCGAGCACGGACATACGTCATCTCCTCGCTGTGACGGGGCCTACAGGAACTGTATAGCCGACCGCCTTCTCATCCACCAAACAGCCTGTATCCAATTTGATTGGACAGCACTGCCTTTCAGAGCCAGTTCCTATTCTTCTCTTCGGCGGATCCTATGTTGCCGCGGGCGTTGCAGCGCGGAGAGGACCCCGCGTCGCACCCACCGTTACCAAGTCGATAAGCACTGGCTTATTTCTAAGCGCTCGCTTATCGTGCGATGCCGTAGCGGGCTTGTCAACACCAACCGGACAGAACGGAAGCGCTCTCGTGAGTGACGCATGGGACGACGTCGTCGGCGGATCCAAGGCCGCGGCTCGCATCCGCACGGCCGCGATAGACGAGTTCGCGGAGCACGGCTACGGCGGCACCACGACGCGCCGGATCGCGGCGCGACTCGGCATGAGTCCCGCCGCGATGTATCCGCACTACGCGTCCAAGGAGGAGCTACTCTTCGCCATCGCCTACGAGGGACACGCGCTCGCCCTGCAGGTCGTCGAGAACGCTGACCGCCCCGATGCCGAGCCGTCCGTTCGGCTCGCCTCCGTCATCGGCCGCTTCGCCGCCTGGCAGGCGGAGAACCACCGATGGAGCCGGGTCATCCAGTACGAGCTGGCCGCGCTCGACCGCGAGCACTACCGCACGATCGTCGGACTACGACGGCAGACCACGCAGGTCGTGCGGGGTGTCGTGGACGCCGGCCACGTCTCGGGCGAGTTCACCCTCCCGGATGCCGAAGGTGTCACTCTCGCCCTGATGTCGCTCTGCGTCGACGTGTGCCGTTGGTATCCCTCGGGCCGCTACGACGACGCCGCGACGATCAGCAACCTGTATGCCGATCTTGCCCTGCGCCTGGTCGGTGCCGTGCGTTAGCATCGTCGCCACCATCGGATCGGGGGGATCTACGTGGGCAGGGGGATATCGCGCCGCCGTCGGCTCCTCGAGACGCGAGAGCATCGAGGGGGAGCTGTCGTCCATGTCCACGAATGACAACGTCGTCGACCGACTACTGGTGTCGCTCGGGGTCGACGCCCCAGCCCCCGACTCCGTCGCCCGCCGGCAGTCCAATTACGACGCGCTGGCCGCGCGCATCGACGCGGGAGTCGATCCCGAATACATCGCAGCATTCGAGAACTTCCACGGCATGGAGCATGCCGACATCCACCGGCTCGCCCAGAGCATCAATCCCGTCGCGATGACCACCCTGGCCACCGAATGGGCCGAACTCGGAAAGGGTTTCAGCCTCACCGTCGCGTGGGGAACGCTGATGATCCGCAAGCTCATCGGCCAACACTGGGAGGGTCCGGCGGCCGACGCCGCGATGGGCGCGACGGTGCGATTCGGCGAATCCGCACAACAGTTGTCCGATGCCGCACGCGCGACGTCCGAGAAACTCCGTATTGCCGCCGACGTCGGCGAACGGGTGCGAGCGTCCGTGCCTCCACCCACGGTGATTACGTCGTCGGTGCTGTACGCGCTCGATCCCGTCGCCGGTACTGCTGCCGCCCGCCAGGAGGAAGCCGTTCGCGCCCAGGCCGTGCGGGTGATGGAAGCCCTCTACAAGCCGTACTACCGCGATTCCGGCACGGCGGTTCCGGTCCTGCCCTCCCCGTATGCCGCCACGACGAGTCGCGCCACGGAGGCATTCGTTCCCCAGGGTTACGGCACACCAGGTGTCGGCGGCGCCCGGACCACCGGCGACCCGACGGGAATCCCGGGCGGGGACGGAGAACGTCCGGGTGGGCAGACCGCCACGGAAGCGGAGAACCGTACGGACGCACCGTCGTCCGGTGAAGGCACGGACGGCCGGGCGGAAGGTACCGATTCGGCAGGTGGCGTGGGTTCGAACGAGTCCGCAGCGACCACTCCTGCATCCACCTCCCCGGCCGCGGGCGGCAACTCCGCGAGCCCGACCGGTCAGTCGTACGGTTCGCCGCCCTCCGGGTCGGGCGGAGGTGTCGGCGGTGGCCTACCGGGCGCCGGGGGTGTCGGCTCTGCGGGCGCATCGCCCGCGGCGGGTCCCGCTCCGCTCGTCGCCGGAGCTGCGCCCGCCGGTGGTGTCGCCGGTGGGCCCGGTGCCGCCGCAGCGCGGGGTGCCGGCGCCCGTCCGTTCGGCATGATGCCGGGAATGATCCCGCCAGCCTCGTCCCGCGGCGACGAGCAGGACAAACGCGCGGCCGGTTATCTCGTCACCGGTGAGAACGGGAACGAACTGATCGGGTCGCTGCCCGACACCGCCCCGCCGGTTCTGGGGGCCTGAACGCTATGGACCGGCATCTCACACCCGACCGATTCCTGGCGGCGTGGACCGCCGCGGGCGGCGACGAGTTCCCCTTCCCACTGCGTTATCGCACCTCGGCGATATGGGAGGACGAGCACGCCGCGAACCTCCAGGCCGCCCGCACGTGGCTGCACGAGACACCCGACCCTGCCCTCGACGACGCGATGCGGATCCTGCTGATCGGGGAGGTCGCGGTGGAGGTCTACGGCCGCTCCACCGACCCGGCCTACGAGGTCTTCGTCCGTGCCGCCGCGACCGGCGAGCAGGCCGTCCTCGCCCGTCAGGCGCCTGCCGCAGGCGACATCCGCATCACCACGACCACCGACCTCGCGGGTGCGATCCTCGGGCACCTTCCGGTCGTGGCAGCGGGCCGCGAACACGCACGCACCGCCTCGAGCCGCGACGTGCTCGAGCCATCCGAGTTCGGCGCGGTCCGCCGCCCTGCGGGTGGCACGCACGCAGAGTCGTTGCGCCGGTTGCTGCGTCGCGAGCGCACGGCCACCGGCAGTATCCGCGTCCTGCGGTACTCGAATCCGGGGTACACACCCGTCGCCGACATCGGCTGGTTCGACGTCGTGGGCGACGGCCGGTATCTCTTCGTCCCCGGTCCCGACCTCCGCGTCGCACCGGGCACCGTCGACGCTTTCGTCCGGGAACTGTCGGCGCAACTGTCCCGAATGCGCAGGCCCTCGCACGAGGGTCGGAGCGGCGTTCTGCGACGCCAGTGATCCCTTCCCGAAGCGGCCGTTCGTCTAGGCTGGCGACATGACGGACCGGGACCGCACACCCGACGGCAGGCCGCAGAACGCGCGTCCGCGCGACGCCCTGGGGCGTCCGTTGCCGCCGGGCGAAGAAGGCGTCGAACGTGTTCCCGAAGACCTCGATCTGGATGTCGAGGAGACCATCGCCGAAGGTCAGCGTCTCCTCGACCACGGTTTTCCGTTCCATGCCCACGAGGTCTTCGAGGCAATGTGGAAGAAGGCACCACCCGAGGAACGTCCCCTGTGGCAGGGCCTCGCCCAGCTCGCCGTGGGGCTGACCCACCTGCTCCGGGGCAACCCCACCGGCGCGGAGTCACTGTTGAAGCAGGGACAGGCGCGGGTGCGGCACTACGAGGACGAACCGCCGTACCGGCTCGACATCGACGGCCTGGCGAGTTGGGCCGATCATCTGCTCACCGAGATCGCTCGCGACGAACCGATCCCCGCTCCCCCGACCCCGCGCCTGAGGATGCCCTGATGCCGACACTGCCCATGTTCCCGCTCGGCACCGCACTGCTTCCCGGGTCCGACCTGCCGTTGCGCATCTTCGAGCCGAGATACCAGCAACTCGTCCAGGACTGCACGGCATCACCGGACGGCCCCCGCTTCGGAGTCGTCCTCATCGCCCGGGGACACGAGGTGGGCGGAGGCGAGCAGCGACACGACGTCGGCACCGTCGCACGGATCATGGTCGACGCCGAGGTCGGTGCAGGCCGCCGCGAACTCGAATGCATTGCGGAGGAACGCATTCGCGTCACCCGATGGTTGCCCGACGATCCCTACCCCATCGCCGAGGTGGAGCCCTGGCCCGACACCGATTCGGGGCCGGTGGATTTCGCCGCGATCACCGGACCGATGGGCCGATTGTACGGGGTGCTCGACCGCCTCACGGGTGGCCGTGCTCCGTTGCCTCCCGCCACCACCGAACTACCGGAGGATCCCGGGGCGCGACTGTTCGCGCTCGCCCGGTACGTACCGATGGGCGAAGCGGACCGGTACGCGGTTCTCGCCGCACCGGGTCCGGCCGAACGTATGGCCGTGCTGCTCGAAGCGATCTCCACCGCAGTCGATCTCGCGGAATGGAAGCTGAAGGGCTGAGACGCGTGCGCCCACCCGGTGAGTGGGAACATCGCCCTTCCGATCTCACGGTTGCGGGCTAGGGTCCGGGACATTGTTCGTCCCCGACCGGAAGGCACCCCGATGGACACCGTCGAACAACGGTTGGCCCGGCTCGAAGCCCTCGAAGAGATCCGGATGCTCAAGCATCGCTACTTCCGGGCGTGCGACACCAAGGACCCGGAGGCGATGCGCAGGTGCTTCGTCGCGCACGGCGCCGACATCTACTACGGACCGGCGCTGGGCAGCTTCGACGACGCCGACGCCCTGGTCGACATCTACTCCCGGATCGCTCTGGAACGGATCGACGACCGCTACGTCGTGCTCGACATGCATCACGGCATGCATCCGAGCATCCACCTGACCGGGTCCGACACCGCGACCGGCGCCTGGACGCTGCGATTTCGGCAGGTGGATCTGCGTGCCCGCACCGAACGGGTCACCGCGCTCGACTACGACGACGACTACGTGGTCGAGAACGACGAATGGAAGATCTCCCGCTGCCACGTGAAGGTGCTGTGGTCGATCCAGCGGGCTCTCACCGACGACGTGGAAGTGGTGCAGTGATGGCAGAAGCAAAGGTCGCGGTGGTCACCGGCGCGAGTCGCAGCGTCGGCAAGGGCATCGCGTGCGCGCTCGGCTCCGACGGCTGGACCGTCTACGTCACCGCCCGCGGCCCCGTCGGCGTCGACGGACCGCTCGACCGCACCGCGGCGGAGGTCACCGAACGCGGCGGGTACGGCATCGCGGTGCAGTGCGACCACCGCGACGACGCGCAGATCCACGACCTCTTCCGCCGGATCGCCGACGAGCAGGATTCCCGGCTCGACCTGCTCGTCAACAACGTGTGGGCGTCACCGCCGGGGTTCGCCGGGTTCTCCGAACCGTTCTGGAAGCGTCCTATCAGCGACTGGGACAGCCTGATCGGCGTGGGTCTCCGCGCGCACTACGTCGCCTCCGTCGAAGCCGCGCAGCTGATGGTGCCGCGCAAAAGCGGGATGATCATCAATATCTCGTCGTTCGGCACCCGCGGCTACCTGCATTCGGTGCTGTACGGCATGTCGAAGGCCGGCCTGGACAAGATGGCCGCCGACATGGCCGTCGAACTCCGGGGCACCGGGGTGACCACCCTGTCGCTGTGGCCGGGACTGGTGAAGAACGAGGCCATGCTCGCCCGCGGCATCGACAACTTCGAGGGCTTCTCGCTGGCCAACGCCGAGACACCGGAGTTCATCGGACGGGTGATCGTCGCGCTCGCGGCCGACCCCGAGGTGAACGCGCGCAGCGGTCGCACCCTCATCACCGCAGAGACCGCGCTCGACTACGGCATCGTGGACGTCGAAGGCAACCAACCCGATTCACACCGGGACATCTTCGGGGGCGGGCCGTTGTTCTGACAACGACCGCGGCTGTCGGGAGGCGAAGCCAGGGGAGGTTGTGTGCGTCGGAACCGCGGAAGTCGCACACAACCTCCCCCTCGATTCGGCGGCCCGGACGAGGGGTGGTCAGAGCACCCTCGGAAGTCGTGTATGGTTGGACATGCAACGCGGGGTGGAGCAGCTCGGTAGCTCGCTGGGCTCATAACCCAGAGGTCGCAGGTTCGAATCCTGTCCCCGCTACCACCGACCGGCCCGGACTCACACGAGTCCGGGCCGGTTCTTCTGTGAATGCTCCTCGGTCTCGGTACGGCTCCCCCGGCCGCGCTCACCGAGTAGATTTCGCGGCAGAGTCTCTGCAGAGCGGGAGGGTGTGATGGCCAAGCGCGCAACCGTCGCCGATCGACCACGAACTCCCCGCTGGCTCCGGCCCACGATCGTCGGTGTTCTGCTGGCCGTCGCCTTCTATCAGATGTCGGGCTGGCTCTTCCACAATCTGAAGGGCTTCCTCGGCCTGCTGTTCCTGGCGTGGTTGTTCAGCATCACGATCGAACCGATCGTCGACCGCCTCGAACGGTTCGGGATGCGTCGCGGTGCCGGCACCGGCCTCGTGCTGTTCTCCCTGATCGCACTCACCATCGGGTTCTTCGCGGTGTTCGGCACGCTCCTGTTCGACCAGATCGCCCAGTTGCTCACCACACTTCCGGATGCGCTCACACGCCTCACCGATTGGGCGAACCGCACCTTCGACACCAACTTCAAGACCGGGGACGAGCTGTTCAAGATCACGCCCGATACGGTTCGCGATCTAGCGCAACGGTTCACGCCCGGTGTCCTCGGCGTCCTCAGCACTCTGGTCGGTGCCCTGTTCCAGATCCTGACGATGCTGCTGTTCGTCTTCTACATGTCGGCCGAGGGGCCGAAGATGCGCCGGACGATCGCGAGCTGGTTCCCGGCCCGGCAGCAGCAGCTGATCGCGAACGTGTGGGAGACCTCGGTGGAGAAGGCCGGCGGCTATGTCGTCTCCCGGTTGATCCTCGCCGCCGCGGCGTCGATCTTCACCGGAATCTTCTTCCTCATCATCGGGGTTCCGTACTGGCTGCCCCTCGCGATCTGGACCGGGGTGGTCTCGCAGTTCATCCCCACCCTCGGCACCTATCTCGCGATCGGGCTCCCCGCGCTCATCGCCGCGGTGCAGCAACCGCTCGACGGCGTGTGGGTGATCGCCTTCGGCACGGTCTACCAGCAGATCGAGAACTATGTGCTGCACCCGCGCATCACGGCCCGCACGGTGTCGATCCACCCGGCGGTGGCGTTCGGTTCGGTGATCGTCGGCGCCACCCTGTTCGGCCCGGTGGGGGCTCTGGTGTCCGTGCCGGTGGTGGCGATCCTGCAGGCGCTGGCCGAGTCGTTCGGGCACCGCTACGAACTGATCCCTGAGGTGGGTGGAGAGGAACCGGAACCCGACGCCCCGGAGCTCACGGCAGACAACGACGACTACGACTGAGAGACGAGAGGGCCGGGCGTGAGATCTTCTCGCGCCCGGCCCCGTCGTCGTCCGATCAGACGATCAGCTTCGCCGCCGTCGCAGCGACGACGTCCTCGGTGGTCACGCCGGGTGCCGTCTCGACGAGCTTCAGTCCCTCGTCGGTGACGTCGATGACCGCGAGGTCGGTGATGATGCGCTGCACGCATCCACGACCGGTGAGCGGCAGGACGCACTCCTCGAGGATCTTCGGGTCGCCCTTCTTGGTGACGTGATCCATCATCACGATGACGCGCTTGGCGCCGTGGACGAGGTCCATCGCGCCGCCCATGCCCTTGACCATCGCACCGGGCACCATCCAGTTGGCGATGTCGCCCTTGGCGGAGACCTGCATCGCGCCGAGGACGGCGACGTCGATCTGGCCGCCGCGGATCATGCCGAACGACTGCGCCGAGTCGAAGTACGACGCGCCGGGGATCGCGGTGATCGTCTCCTTGCCGGCGTTGATGAGCTCGGGGTCGAGTTCGTCCTCGGTCGGGTACGGGCCGACGCCGAGCACACCGTTCTCCGAGTGCAGGATGACCTCGACGCCGGATTCGAGGTAGTTCGGCACGAGGGTGGGCATGCCGATTCCGAGGTTGACGTACTGGCCGTCCTCGAGTTCCTTGGCGACGCGTGCCGCCATCTCCTCGCGGGTCAGCCCCTTCTTCGTTGCCTGTGTCATGAGCGCACCGTCCGGTTCTCGATGCCGACCTCGACGGGGCCGACGTGTACGACACGCTGCACGTGGATGCCGGGCGTGTGGATTTCGTTGGGGTCGAGTTCGCCGGGTTCGACGAGGTGCTCGACCTGCGCGATCGTGATGCGACCCGAGGCGGCGGCCGGCGGGTTGAAGTTGCGGGCGCTTGCTCGGTAGACGAGGTTGCCGTGGCGGTCGCCCTTCCAGGCGTGCACGAGCGCGTAATCGGCGACGATGCCGCGTTCGAGCACGTAGGTTTCGCCGTCGAACTCCCGGGTCTCCTTCGGCTGCGACGCGAGGGCGATGCCGCCGTGACCGTCGTAGCGCAGCGGGAGTCCGCCTTCCTCGACGGCCGTGCCGACCCCTGCCGGGGTGAAGAAGGCGGGGATGCCCGCACCACCGGCGCGCAGGCGCTCGGCGAGCGTGCCCTGCGGAGTGAGTTCGACTTCGAGTTCACCGGCGAGGTACTGGCGCGCGAACTCCTTGTTGGAGCCGACGTACGACGAGATGGTGCGGCGGATGCGGCCCTTCTCGAGCAGCAGGCCGAGCCCGAAGCCGTCGGTACCGCAGTTGTTACTGACGGTCTCGAGGTCGGTGGCGCCCTGATCGAGCAACGCGTTGATGAGGATCTCGGGGATGCCGACCAGACCGAACCCTCCGACAGCGATCGTGACGCCGTCGGGGATGTCGGCTACGGCCTCGGCGGCGGAGGCAACGACTTTGTCCATGTGTGCCACGATACCCTCAGGTGTACGTCATGTGAACTCCCGTCCGCAATGCGAACAAATCCGCGCAGGATCGTTGCAAGCGCAGAACGGCCGCACTAGCCTGTTCGCATAGCGTCCATCCGTCCACATAGCGAACGTTTCGGATCGGAGGTCCGTGTCCCCCTCATCCCCCGACCCCGGATATCGGGGTCCGCTGTTCGATCCCGTCTTCGGCGCGGACGAACTCGGCGTCGCCCTGTCGGATCGCGCGTGGATCGGTGCCCTGCTCGACGTGGAGGTCGCGCTGACCCGCGCGGCCGCCGCACTCGGCCGTGTCAAGAACACCCACGCCGACGCCGTCGCGACAGCCGCGGCCTCGCTCGCCGAGGAACTCGATCCCGCCGACCTCGGTCGACGGTCCGCGGCGGGGGGCAACGCCGTCATCCCCCTGGTCTCCCTGCTACGCGAGCGCGCCGACGCCCCTGCGCGTGCCGTGCACGTCGGCGCGACCAGCCAGGACGTGCTCGACACCGCGCTGATGCTGCTCGCCCGCCGCGCAGGAGGGATCGCGCTGGCGAACCTGCGCTCCGCAGCCGACGGCGCAGCCCGCCTCGCCGCCACCCATCGCGAGACACCGATGGTCGCGCGCACGCTCGGCCAGCAGGCACTGCCGACCACCTTCGGCGCGCTCGCCGCCGGCTGGCTCCTGTCCCTCGACGACGCCGCCGGCGCACTCGACCGCGTGTTGTCCGCCCTACCCGCCCAGTACGGCGGAGCCGCCGGCACGCTCGCCGCCGTCCATCCCGACGGTTTCGCGTTCGCCGACGCGGTCGCCGACCTGCTCGGGCTCGCGCGTCCCGTCGCGCCGTGGCACACCGCCCGCACCCCCGTCACGACCCTCACGGGCACACTCGGTGTCGCCGCGGGCGCGGTCGCGAAACCCGCCACCGACGTCGTACTCATGGCGAGCACCGAGTTCGGTGAGGTGAGCGAGGATGCGCCCGGCGGTTCGTCGGCCATGCCGCACAAGCGCAATCCCGTCGCGGCGATCACCGCGCGCGCCGCTGCCCGGCGCGTTCCCGGTCTCGTCTCGACGATCCTGTCGTCGACCGACCACGAGTTCCAGCGGGCCGCCGGCGCCTGGCACGCCGAATGGGAGACCCTCGCCGATATCCTGCGCCTCACCGGCGGTGCCGCGCACCAACTCTCGACGAGCCTGAACGGTCTGCACGTCCACACCGACGCGCTCGACCGCAATCTCGCGCTCACCGGAGGGGCGATCCTCGCCGAGAAGGTCACGGCCGCACTCGCCGAACACACCGACGACGCCCGCTCGATCGTCACCGATGCGGCGGTCGCCGGTAGGTCGCTCGACGAGGATCCCGCCATCACCGCACATCTCGACCCGCAGGACGTGCGCGAACTTCTCGATCCCACGCGCTATCTCGGCCATGCCGCAGACATCGTCGATCGCGTTCTCGCCCGTCACGACAGCACGAACCGAACCACAGGAGATGCCCGATGACCGTCACGCTCAACTACGAACAGTACGGCGACCCCACGAAGCCGACCGTCCTGTTCCTCGGTTCGCTGGGTTCGGACCTGTCGATGTGGGGACCGCAGATCCACGCTCTGGCGACCGACTGGAACGTCGTCGCGGCCGACCATCGCGGGCACGGCGCATCGCCCGCGCCGTCCGGTCCCTACACGATCGAGGAACTCGCCGGTGACGTCGTCGCCCTGCTCGACTCGCTCGAAGTCGGCGCCGTCCACTACGTCGGCCTGTCGCTCGGCGGTGCCGTCGGGCAGTGGCTCGCGGCGCATCACCCCGAGCGCGTGCGCACGCTGACGCTGCTGTGCACCTCGCCGGCCTTCCAGCCCGCCCAGCCCTGGTACGACCGGGCGGCATCGGTCCGCAACGACGGCCTGGCCTCGATCGCCGATTCGATCGTCTCGCGGTGGTTCACTCCCGAACTGGCCGAACACGATCCGGAGCTCGTCGCCCGCCACGTCGAGATGGTGAAGGGCACCACCGACGAGGGCTACGCCGCGTGTTGCGAGGCACTGGCGACCTGGGACGGCCGTCCCGACCTCGCCCGGATCGTCGCGCCCACCCTGGTGATCGCCGGTGAGCAGGACCCCGCCACCCCGCCGTCGACGATGCAGCAACTGGCCGACGGAATCGCCGACTCCACCTTCCACGTCCTCTCCCCCGGCGCACACCTCGCCAACGTGGAGCAGGCAGGACGGGTCACGAAGCTGATCCGCGAGCACATCTCGTCGCGCGCCACGCCGTCCGCCGCACACCGCACCGCGGCGTTCGAGGAGGGTCTGCGGGTGCGCCGATCCGTCCTCGGTGACGCACACGTCGACCGGTCCATCGAGTCGGCCACCGAATTCACCCGGCCCTTCCAGGATTTCATCACCCGCACCGCGTGGGGAGACATCTGGGCGCGTCCGGGTCTGGATCACCGCACCCGCCGGCTGTTGACCCTCGCGATCCTCACCGCGGTCGGCAACGAGCACGAACTCGACATGCACATCCGTGCAGCCCTGCGCGCCGGGATCGATCCCGACGACCTCGTCGAGGTCTTTCTGCACACCGCGGTCTACGCGGGTGTCCCCAACAGCAACCGGGCATTCGCGCTCGGCAAGCAGGCACTCGCCGACACCGAGGGAGGTGCGGGCTCGTGAGCACTCCCGACGTCACCGCCCCCGAGGTCGTTCGCGAGAACCCCGGGGCGTCGCCCGATTACGTGCAGTCGCTGGCACGTGGCCTGTCGGTCATCAAGGCCTTCGGTGCGCACGCCCAGCGGCAGTCGCTCTCCGACGTCGCCCGCGCGACCGGACTCACCCGCGCTACTGCGCGCCGATTCCTGTTGACTCTCATCGAACTCGGTTACGTCCGCACCGACGGATCCCAGTTCTGGCTCACCCCACGGGTGCTCGAACTCGGCTACAGCTACCTGTCGGCGCTGACGCTGCCGGAGGTCGCGCGACCCCATCTCGAGGCGCTCGCCGAGAAAGTCAAGGAATCGACCTCGGTGTCGGTGCTCGACGGCACCGACGTCGTCTACGTCGCACGAGTTCCCGTCAGCCGCATCATGACCGTCACCATCACCCTCGGCACCCGTTTCCCCGCCTACGCGACCTCCATGGGACGGGTACTGCTCGCCGGTTTGAACGATGACGAACTCGACGCCTACCTCGCGCGCGCCGAATTCGCTCCCATCACCGGCAACACCGTCACCACCGCCGAGGAATTGCGCGCCGAGATCGCCACGGTACGACGCAACGGATACTGCATCGTCGACCAGGAACTCGAGGAGGGCCTGCGCTCGCTCGCCGCGCCCATCCGCGATGCGTCGGGAACCGTTGTGGCGTCGGTGAACCTGTCGACCCACGCGGCCCGCTACCGGATGGAGACCGTGCACGACGAGCTCGTCCCGGCGTTGCTCGCCACCGCCGGAGCAATCTCCACCGATCTCGCCCGCACCCAGACCCACCAGTGAACAACCCCGATCGAGGTACATCATGACCGACGTAGTGATCTGCGAACCCCTGCGCACCCCGGTAGGTAGGTTCGGCGGCGTCCTGAAGGACATCGCCCCCGAGGATCTCGCGGCCACCGTCATCCGCGAACTCGTCGCCCGCACCGGTATCACCGGTTCCGACATCGACGACGTCTTCCTCGGCCAGGCCTCCCCCAACGGTGAGGCCCCCGCCCTCGGCCGCGTCGCCGCCCTCAACGCCGGCCTCGGGGTGGACGTTCCGGGGCTGCAGGTCGACCGTCGCTGCGGCTCGGGTCTGCAGGCGATCGTGCAGGCCGTCATGCAGGTGCAGACCGGCGCGAGCGACCTGATCCTCGCCGGCGGCGCCGAATCGATGAGCCAGGCCGAGTTCTACGCCACCGGCATGCGCTGGGGCGTCAAGGGCGAAGCCGTCGCTCTGTCCGATCGCCTGGCCCGTGCCCGCGTCACCGCCGGCGGACGCGACTTCCCCGTGCCCGGCGGCATGATCGAGACCGCCGAGAACCTGCGCGCCGAGTTCTCCATCAGCCGTGAGGACCAGGACGCCCTGGCCGTGCAGTCGCACCAGCGGGCCGTCGCCGCGCAGAAGAACGGTGTGTTCGCGCAGGAGATCGTGTCCGTGAGCGTGCCGCAGCGCAAGGGCGATCCGCTCGTCGTCGACACCGACGAGCACCCCCGCGCCGACACCTCGATGGAGACCCTCGCCAAGCTGCGCCCGATCCGCGGCAAGATCGATCCCGAGTCCACCGTCACCGCCGGCAACGCCAGCGGCCAGAACGACGGTGCCGCCCTCGCGATCGTCACCACCACAGAGAAGGCCGCCGCGCTGGGTCTGCGTCCGCTGGCCCGCCTCGCAAGCTGGGCGGTGGCCGGTGTGCCGCCGCGCACCATGGGCATCGGCCCGGTGCCCGCCAGCGAGAAGGCGCTCGGCCGCCTCGGACTGACGCTCGCCGACATGGACGTCATCGAACTCAACGAGGCGTTCGCCGCACAGGCCCTGGCCGTCACCCGCTCGTGGGGCATCGAGGCCGACGACTCGCGCCTGAATCCCAACGGCTCCGGCATCTCCCTCGGACATCCGGTGGGCGCGACCGGCGGACGCATCCTCGCCACCCTGCTGCGCGAACTCGATCGTCGTGAGGGTCGCTACGGACTCGAGACGATGTGCATCGGCGGCGGCCAGGGGCTCGCCGCTGTATTCGAACGCATCGCCTGACGTGACCTACGGTGCTCGCGACGCGATCCCCGTCGCGAGCACCGTACAGTCCGTACGCTCGTGATCATGAGCGAAGTTCAGATAACTCCCCCGACCGAAGCCCCTGCTCCGCCCACGACACGAGCCCGGACCCTCGCGCGTTATCTGCTGGCCGCCTCACTCGTCTTCGCCGGACTGAGCCATCTCTTCTGGGCCCGCAAGGACTTCCAGGCCCAGGTGCCCGACTGGGTGCCGATGGACAAGGACGGCGTGGTCATGGCGTCCGGCGGTGTCGAGATCATGCTCGGCGCCGGACTCGCCGTGGCGAACCGCGACCGCGTCCGTGTCGGCCGCCTGGCCGCACTGTTCTTCGCCGCCGTCTTCCCGGGCAACATCGCCCAGTATCTCGGCAAGCGCAGCGCCTTCGGTCTCGACACCGACCGTAAGCGCCTGATCCGCTTGTTCTTCCAGCCCGTGCTCGTCCTGTGGGCCCTGTGGTCCACCGGAACCCCCCGACGCTGACGCGGCCGGCGCCGGAGGGCGGACCTGGTGCCCGTTACTCCGGCGCGACCCGCACGAGCATCTTCCCGAAGTTCTTTCCTTCGAGCATGCCGATGAACGCCTCCGGGGCGTTCTCGAGTCCGTCGACGATGTCCTCGCGATACTGGAGCTTTCCGTCGCGGACCCATGCCGAGGCTTCACGCAGGAAGTCGCCGTACATCTCCTTCACGAACTCGCTCTGGATGAAGCCGCGGATCGTGAGGCTCTTGGTGAGGATCGAGTTGAACAGTCCCGGAAGACGGTCCTTGCGGTTGAGGTCAGCACCGTTGTACTGCGCGACCAGACCGCATACCGGGATTCGCGCATAGGTGTTGAGCAGCGGCCACACCGCTTCCTGGACGGGGCCGCCGACGTTCTCGAAGTACACGTCGATACCGTCGGGCACCGCCTCCGCCAGCTTGTCGGCGAAGTTCGGGTCGCGGTGGTCGATCGCCGCGTCGAAACCGAACTCGTCGATCAGTGCGCGGCACTTCTCCGGGCCGCCGGCGATACCGACCGCGCGGGCGCCCTTCAGCTTCGCGATCTGCCCCACCGCCGATCCCACGGGCCCGGTGGCGGCAGCGACGACGACGGTCTCACCCTTCTTCGGCTGCCCGATCTTCAGGAGCCCGGAATAGGCTGTGAAGCCGGGCATTCCGAGGACTCCCACAGCGGTGGAGATCGGTGCGGCCTGCGGATCGAGCTTACGAACGGTGGAGCCGTCGAGGACGGCGTGCGACTGCCAGCCGGCTCCGGCCAGCACGTAGTCGCCCGGCTCGAGGCCGTCGTACCGCGATTCGACGACCTGGCCCACCGTTCCGGCGACCATCACGTCCCCGAGTTCGACGTGCGCGGCATACGACTTCGCTGTGCTCATCCGACCGCGCATGTACGGGTCGAGGGACAGGTAGACGACGCGCAGGAGGATCTGGCCGTCGCCGACCTCGGGCAGATCCACCGTCTCGAGACGGAAGTTGTCGGCGGTGGGCGCCCCCTCCGGGCGCGATGCGAGAACGATGCGGGTGCTCTGACTCGTCGTGGCTTCACTCATGCCGACAGTGTGCCGCATGCGCTGGTGTCCTAAACGCCGCGCGGGGGCACCCCGGCAGGCACGATGCCGCGCCTGAGGTGGTCCCGATCAGGCGCTGCGCTGCACCTCGCCGCGAGGCACCTGGTAGTTCGAGAACAGCTGCGAGTGGATGACCTCGGTGAAGGACGGTCCGTCCTGCTCGACCCGGACAGGACGGCGAGTGGACGAAGCGGTGCGCGAAGCACCCATCTGTGACGTGGAGCGGATCGCCATGTCGATCTCCTCTCGGAAGGCGGGGAGAGGTGGCCACCGGCACCGTGCAGAAGGTGCAAATCGGGTGAGCGACCCCTTGGGAGATACATATACCCCGTCGATGCCCGATATGCACCTGTCGATTTCGGCGCGCCGCACACCGCCCCGCCTGCAGCCCCGGGAGGTTACCCGTCGACCTCGTTGCCCTCGGAGGTCGGAAGCACCCGGATCGGCACACTCGTGGCCGAGTTCGATGCCCCCACCCAGCCGCTCAACGTCGCGGCCGGAACGCAGGCCCGCACGGCGATCGTGCGAGTACCTCCGGGCGGCAGGTGGAACCAGGAATCCTGCAGGTCACCGCCGGTGATGTCGAGATGCACGTACTGTGCCGCACCCTCGGTCCGCACCTCCACACTCCACCCGTCCGGGACGGGTCGAGCGGTCGCCGCGAGACCGATCCCGCGCTCGACGGGACGTGCCGGACCACCCACGAGATACACCGACTCCGCCAACACTGCACCGGTGTGGTCGACCAGTCGGGCGGTCGCCGTGTCGAAAGTGCGCGGCCCGAATCGATACGCAAAATTGACATCGGTGAAACCGCCCGTCACCGCGGCCCACGAGAACACCCGGGTCTCGTGCGGTTCGAGACGCAGCGGCACCGACACGTCCACCGGTACCGCACCGGAGGGCGTATGGGCCTGCAACTGCAGCGTGACGTCGAGGATCTCGGCGGTGTCGTTGATCGCGTCCACGCGCAGGCCGTCGAGCCCGTCGTCGGTGAGGAGCACGGTGACGGGGGCGAACACCCGTGCCAGGACCCACCACGGCGCCTTCGGGTTCCCGTCGGCGTCGAGCACGCCCCACCCGGCACCCGGCTGCAGGTCGCGGGCGGACAGGATCAGGGCACCGCGACATCCTGATCCGGATCGTCGCCAGTACTGCAGTACCTCGGTGAACGCTTCGCAGATCGCTGCCCGTCCGAGCGCGAGATATCGCGTGGGGTCCACCCACCGCACCTCGGCTGGGTCGACCCCGAAGATCGTGCGCACATAGTGGTCTCGCACGTCCTCGAAGTCCCACGACGCCCCGTTGTCGCGCGGCACAGCCGCCTTCCATCGTGGATGGTGACCCGCGACATTCACACTGCCGAACTCGGCCTCGATCGCCATGTCGGAAGGCGGAATCGAGAACGCGAGGCATTCGGCGGCGAAGCGCACGCCGGCGGCACGCACGTCGTCGAGGGGACGGCGGTAACCCCCGACACCGAAGTAGTGCGCCACACCCGAACCCACTGCGATCGGCAGTACGTCGCTGCGCGGGGGCGCGGATGGTGACGACGACACCCACACCGTGCCCGGTAGCTCACGGTCGACGATTGCGGGCAACCAGTCGTCGATCGCCGGGATGGATGCCTCCATCAGTCCGAGCATGGCAGGTTGCTGCTCGGTCTCGCTGCCCCCACACATCACCACAGGTGCCGGGTTCCCGCCCCATCGGCGCGCCAGCGCACGGATCTCGTCCTCGAGCAGCGAGCGGAAGTGCGGGTCGTCGGGCGGGTCGGTGGTGGCGAGCATGACGTCCTGCCACACCATGATGCCCAGTTCCGCACACGCCGAGTAGAATTCGTCGTCCTCGTAGACCATCGTGCCGGGGATGCGGATCGTGTTCACGCCCGCCGACACGCAGCGTTCGAGGATGCGCCGGGTTGCGCTCGGGTCGTTCAGCGAGATCGGATCGGTCGGTGTCCACACCAGGCCGCGGCAGAAGACGTCGACGTCATTGATTCGTAAGCCGAACCCGTCGCCCGTTGAGCGCTCGACCGACCGGAATCCGATGTTCCCCAGCGTAATTCGTTGCCCATCCAGAATCAGATGTGCGGCGTACAGGTGGGGGGCGCCGTAGGTGTGCGGCCACCACCGTTCCACCTCGGGGAGCGTCACCTGCATGTGCACGCGTGCTGTCCCGTCCGGCCCGTATTCGGGTCGGACGTGCGCCGTCGCCCCTCCGATCTCCACAGTCACCTCGGGGACGGCGGTGCCGGCCAGCACGAGATCGGCGTCGACGATCCCGTCGGATCCCCGCAGAGCTGTCCGTATCCCACGTTCCAGCACAACGGGCTCACCGGAATCGACGAGACGCACGGGACGCCACGGACCGACCGGCGCCGGAGCCCCCGCGTACACCGGGGCTCGCCCGAGCATGGTGGTGCGGAACCACCGCAATCCTTGGGCCGACACGAGCGACGAACGCCACCGTCCGCGTGGCCGACGCTTGCGGAGAGCAGCGTCGAGCGAGGCGCACCGGACCGCGATCCGCATCGTCGACGGCAGGTAGCCGAGGACGACGGTCAGCGGCACGAACATCGATTCCGACGTCGCGACGAGTGTGCCGTCGACCCACACGTCCGCGAGTGTCGCGAGCCCGTCGAAGGTCAGACGCCACGGTCCGTCGCCGGACACCTCGACGTCGGTGACGAACCACCAGTCGTCGCTGTCGGGAGACGACACCCTGGCCGCCGCGACTCCCTCGGATTCCCGGATCGCGCCTGCCGCCGTCCCGGGTATACGGACCGGCAGCCAAGGACCGTCCGCCGGAAACTCACCGGGGTGCTCGACTGTCCCGGGAGCGACACGGAGACAACGCCATCGCGCATCGTGCAGGAGATCCATGTGCGTCGAATCCCGTCACCGCACCCCGGCGGCGCGGACGACGGTCGCCATGGCGTCCTCCCAGGCAGCGGCCATCGCTATCAGCTGGTCGCCGGGGTCGACATTGCGGCCGCGTGCCGCACGCGCCATCCGGAACTGCACGCTCTTCGCGCCCTCGGCGACCGCGCGGAATCCGTCGGCTGCGGCAGCCGCACCGGGATATCCGCGACCGTCCATGTAGACGCTGACGTCCGCGGCAAGTTCGGCGGTGGCACCGCACTGACGGAGCACCCCGAACGTCCACGGATGGAAGACGTCCATCCCTCCGGTGCGAATCGGGTCGATGTCGGCGAGCACCCGCTCGCCGAGCTCGCGCACCGGATTCGAGCCGGCGCGCATGCGCAGGTGCCGGAGCACCACGGTGTCGAAGGCGTCGCACTGCGGTTGTGCCGCGTCGAGGCGCACCTGTTCGAGATAGGGAGGCCAGGTGGGCACCGGCTCGTCGAGGCCGAAGACTCCGCGGAAGTCCTCACCGGTGAGAACGTGATAGCCGCTGTTGTGGAAGTACTCGAGCGTCCCGCTGTCGCGATCGATGAGATTGGGCACGATCGTCGTCTTCGAACGACTCTCCCGGTAACCGGTTCCCTCGGTGTCGGGCAACCAGAAGGCGTCCACCTCGATCGTCGACAGCAGTCCGGCGGCGGCATTGCCCTCGAGGTGATCCACGGGGCGGCGCCAGACGTTCATCTCCGCGACGTCGATCCCGTACAGCGCCAACAGGTCCTCGGGGCGGAACTTGAGGAAGGTCCATTGGGCTCCGTCGAACCGGGCCGAGAACGCGCACGCGGCAGCGGGGACCGGATCGTGGCCGAGCGAATGCAGCGCCTCTACCCACAGGTCGACGTAGCAGTTGGTCTCGGTCCAGATCCGGTCGGCAGCGTGCACGAAGTGCGGCGAGTACCCGTCGACGCGGACGTCGATGAGCCGATCGCTCACGGGAACAGCCTGTCGCGTACCGGTGCGGGCCAGCGGTCGACGTCGAGTCCGTGGGTCCGCAACAGCGCCAGGGCGATCCGCTCCATTCCGAATCCGACGCACGCGCTGTGCGCGACTTCGCCGTCGGCAGTGCGAATCTCGAAGGTCTCGCCGAAGTGCTCACGGTGGCAATTGCACGAGACCACGGCGGTGCCGTCGTCGAGGTCGCCGTAGAGCCGGACCGTCAGCTCGGTCTTGAGGTTCTCGATGCGCTGGTTGACGGCCAGCATGCGCCCGGCCCGCCCGAAGAACGGGTCGTTGGCAGGTACAGCGGTCGCGTCGAGGCCCAGCGAGTCGAGCACCTCGAGTCCTCGCTCCACCCAGGAATCACGATGCTGCGCAGCGTCGTTCTCGGTACCGATACGCACGAACTCGTGCATCCGGAAGGCCTGCATGCGAGCGGGGTCGACGGCCGGCTCGTGCCGGAAGCAGTAACCGAGAACGTCGAGCAGTTCACCGCCCTCACGCAGCGTACCGGTGTACCGCGAGTAGGCGGGATGGCATGCGGCGGAGACGAGCACGGTGTCGGCGGGTTCGAGCCACGGATCCCACGCCTCGCCCTTCGACCGCGCGGCGAGCAGTTCGGCGTGCTCGGCGTTGCTGCCCGCAAAGGTGTTCACCGCTCCGGTCAGGTGCGGGAAGGAGGCGATGTAGTCGGTGCGCTCGAAACTCGTCCGCGGGAAGACCGGCGGGAAGCGCAGGCGCGTCGCGGCCCGACCCGGACCTGCCGCGACCACCACGCGGTCGATGCCGTCGACGATGTCCTCGAAGACACCCGACCGACCGTAGAGGCCGGGAACACCGGTCTCCACGAGCAGTTCGGCCTCGAGCAACTGCTGCTGGAAGTCGAGGCGGGCACGCTCGAGCTCGGACAGCTCGTCGGTTGCGGTGCTGGCAATGGCTGTACTTGTCACAGCGTCCCCCGGTAGGCGATCGACAATTGGGCCGAGTTGTTCATGATGCGGTCGTTGTTGACCATCACGGCGGCACCGTGCGCGTCGCGCAGGTGGCGGCCGAGTGAGTACTGCGAATCCTCGCGGTATCCGGCGATCCCGCAGATGAGCATCGCGCGGTTCACCAGATCCACGACGAGCGTGGACGCAGTGACCTTGAGGTTGTTCATGGCGAGCGAGAAACCCATGCCCGACATCGATTCCTCCTGCGCCGACGCGGCGGCGTCGAACCGGGCGGCGGACGCGGCGACGAGATCGGAGAACTGCTGGTGCACGGCGGCCGCTTCGGCGAGTCGCAGCGCACCGGGCGGGGTGACCCCCGGGCTGCGGCGGGCCGCCGAACGCACGAACGAGCGGGCCTTCTCCAGCGCCGCGTCGGCGATTCCGAGCCACACCGCCGACCACACACTGTGTGAGACGGGAAGCATGGTGCGCGAGGAGATCTCGGCGTAGGCCGTGCCGACCACGAGATCGGCGGACGTCGTGGCGGTGAGGACGAATCCGGGGCTGCACGTACCGCGCAGCCCGAGGGTGTCCCAGCTGCCGGTGGGTTCGAGGGTCACGTCGTCGCGTCGGCACACGACGAGCACCTGGTCGCTGGGCGGGCTGTCGGCGGTGCGACGCGCGGTCACCAGGATCGCGTCGGCGTACTCGCCGTACGAGATGACCGGCGCGTTCTTCGTCAGCGTGACGGTGTCGCCGTCGCGGGCCACGGCGCAGACGCTGCTGCGCACGTCGCCACCGGTGCCGAGTTCGGTGGTCGCCGAAGCGATCAGGTAATCGTTCGCCACCGCTTCGGCGACGAAGGTGGCCACACCGGGAGTGGAGTGATGCACCAGCGACAGGATCTGCGTCTGGTGCATCGCGAAGATCATCGCGGTGGAGGCGCAGTACCGGCCGAGGATTCGGGCGACGGCGCACAGCTCACCGAGGGACGCTCCCTCCCCACCCTGATCGACGGGGACGGCGCAGTTCAGCAGCTTGTGGATGCGCAGCGCGTCGACTGCCTCGTGCGGGAACCGTCCCTCACGATCCACCGCGGCGGCCGCGGGGCCGGCGCTCTCGCGTCCGACGAGTTCGGCACGGGCGAGCAGCGACAGCCCGGCCTTCTCCGCGACGGTGAGGGGCGCGGACGTCGACGTCACGCGACGCCCAGTTCCGTCAACGCCGACCTGATGGCGCCGACGCTCGCGAAGGTGCTCTTGCGCAGCAGTTCGTCGGGGAATTCCACGTCGAAGGCGTCTTCGAGGGCGAGCATCACGTTCACGCTGGCGTGCGATGTCAGGCCGAGCTCGTAGAGGTCTGCGGCGGGGTCGAGCGCCGTGCTGTCGACCGACAGCTTCGCGTGCTCACCGAGGACCTTGCGGATCACCTGCTCCGTCATGGGTGTTCTCCAGTTTCTGCTTCGTCGACGCGGGTCGCCACGACCGTCGCGATGGCGTATTCGGGCTCGTGGGAGATCGAGACCTGTATGTCGGTCACCTGTTCATCTCGCGCCAGGGCGGCCGCGTTACCGGCCAGTACGACAGCGCATCCGCCCCAGTCCGCGCGGCGGATTTCGATGGCCTGCCAGGGAACCGCGTGCTCGCGCGGACGCAGGACCTTCATGACGGCTTCTTTCGCGGCGAAGCGCGCCGCGAGGCGTTGGGCGCGCCCCGGTCCGGTGCATACGTCCAGCTCGTGCGGGGTGAACACACGCTGCAGGTAGCGGTCGCCGAACCGGTCGATGCTCGACGCGATGTCTCGGACGGTGACGACATCGCAGCCGACACGTGTCGTCGCGACGCGGGGGCCGCTGCCATCGTTCATGGTCACTCCTCGGGATGCGCTGCACACGGTAGCCGCAGGTCGGCCGATGTACACCAGCCGAACGTCTCTGGCTTGCAGGACATCCCGGAAATCACCCCGACTTTCACCCGCCGGGCGCGTCGGTTCACGTGGTGAACCGGGGCTCGCCACCGCAACACGCGGCGTCGATCCCGGTTCGGCGCGTCAACGACGAAAGGCCCCGACCGGGTGGTCGGAGCCTTTCGGGGATCTGAAGTTATGCGGACGTCCGCACGGGTTCCTTGTCGCTCTCCGGCTCGTCCTTCGCTGCCGGCTCCTCCTTCTCCGCAGCGGGCACCGGGACGGCGTCCTGCGCATAGTAGAAGTGGGGGCGGCGGTGTCCGAGGAAGGAACCGCACCACGACATGACGGCGATGTAGCGGTTGCGGAAGCCAACCAGGTAGACGAGGTGGACGGCGAGCCACAGCACCCACGCGATGAAGCCGGTGAGCTCGATCTTCCCGACCCGCGTGATGGCGCGGAACCGGTTGATGATCGCCATGCTTCCCTTGTCCTTGTACTGGAACGGGGTGCCCATCGCGACCTTGCCGGTGATCATCTTCGCGACGTGGCGGCCACCCTGCATGGCGAACGGCGACTGCGCCGGCAGGTTGTCGAGGGTGACCATGTCGCCGATGGCGAAGATGTTGTCGCTGCGGCCGACGGTGAAGTCGGGGTCGACGAGCAGGCGTCCGCCGCGGACCGTCTCGCAGCCGGTGCGCTCGGCGAGTACGTCGGCGAAGTCGTTGGCCTGGATGCCTGCCGACCAGATGATGGTCTCCGCGGTGAGGCGGCGGGTCTCCTCGGTCGTGGGCGTGGTGAGCGTGGCACCGTGCTCGTCGATGTCGGTGACCATCGTGCCGAGGACGACGTCGACACCGCTCTTCTCGAGCGACTCCTTGGAGTACTCGCTGAGCTTGCCACCGAACGGGGGCAGAACCTTGTCTGCGCCCTCGACGAGCGTGACGGTGACGTCGTCGGCGCGGATGTTGCCGATGTTCTCGGCGAAGTAGCGCTGCGCGAGCTCCTTGATCTGTCCCGCGAGCTCGACGCCCGTCGGGCCGGCGCCTACGACGATGAAGCTGAGCAGGTTCTTCCGACGCTCGGCATCGGTGGTGACGTGTGCTTCCTCGAAGCAGCGCACGATCTGGCGACGCAGCTTCTCGGCGTCCTCGACGGTCTTCAGCGCGTACGTCAGGTCGGCGAACTCGTCGCGTCCGAAGTACGCCTGGCGGGCGCCGGTCGCGGCGACGAGGTACTTGTAGCCGAGACGCAGGCGCTGACCGCCGGCCTCGTAGACAACCGTGTTCTCCTCGGGGAGCACATCGACGACGCGGCCCAGGCGGACGTCGGCGTTGGGGTATTCGGCCAGGATCGCGCGCACGGACGGGGCGATCTCGCCGGGTGAAAGGACGCCGGTGGCGACCTGGTAGAGCAAAGGCTGGAAAAGATGCTCGGTGGTCTCCGAGATCAGAACGAAGGTCGTGCCGGCCTTGGCGAGCTTCTTGGCGGTGGCCAATGCTCCGAAGCCGGAACCCACGATGACGACGTCCGTCCGATCGACCAGGGTCGCTGTGTCCGCATCGTCCATGCTGTCGTAAACCTCCACGTACTTGTCATCTCCGTTGATGTATGACTACCAAGGTAGGTACGAAGTACCCTTGCTATCCACTAACCTGGGATATTCGAAAAACTGTTATCTGTTTCGCTCATAAATGCGGATGGCACGTTCCCGGGAGGAGCCATGGATTTCCGTCAGTTGCGCTACTTCTTCGCCGTCGGCGAGGAGGGCAGCTTCTCCCGTGCTGCCCAGCGCTGCTTCATCTCGCAGTCGGCGATCAGCCATCAGATCGCGAAGCTCGAGCACGAACTGGGCACCACCCTGTTCGACCGCACCACCCGTTCGGTCAAGCTCACCTCGGCCGGCCGACGCCTGATGCCGATCGCCGCCGAGGTGCTCAGCCTCGAGGCGAAGGCCCTGGAAGTGGGCCACGAACCGCGGGAGAGCATCCGCATCACGGCGAACATGAGCTTCGCGGCGCAGAGCCTCGACGCCATCTCCAGCGTCCGCGAACGTCACCCCAAGATCGACGTGGAGTTCGTCATCAAGGACTTCACCGACCGCGTCAACGCCGTCGCGTCCGGGGATGCCGATCTCGCGCTCATCCGCGGCGACGTCGACCGCCCGGGGCTCGAGGCGATCCGTCTCGGCATCGAAGAGCTCGTCATCGTCACGTCCAGCGAGCACCCGCTGTCGGCGTTCTCCACCGTCGATCTCGGCGACCTCGCCCACTACCCGCTGCTGCTGCCGCCGCGCGGCAGCCAGGTGCTGTTGCACCGCGTGGTCGAGGACGCCTTCGTCGAGGTCGGTCGTCGCGTGCGCCTCGGACCTCCGATCGCGAGCGACCACACCGCGACTCTCGAGGTGCTCACCAACCCGAGGGCGTGGACCGTGCTCTACGCCGGCACCGCGGCCGACACACCCCGCAAGGGGCTGAAGTTCATGCGCGAGATCCACCACCGGCTGCAGGTTCCGGTGTGCGGGGTGGTGCGGAGCAACGCGACGCCCAATCCCGAACTCGAGTTCCTCATGCGGGCGCTCGCCCATTCGATCGTGCCGCCGACGGACAGCACGCCGTGATCCGATCGCACACGTCGGAGCGCGAAACGGTCATCGGTGCGTGCAATTCCGCGCTCCGCTGACCAGTTCGCGCGTCGCTGTGGTCCCGGGGCGCCTCAGTTGCGCGGCGACAGCTTGTCGAGGAGTTCGAGGCCCTGACGTGCCCACGCGATCTCGGCCTCGCCCCGGCCGATGAGACCGTCGTACGCGAACGCCTTGAACGCGATGATCCGCTCGTGGTCCTCGGCCGGATACTTCTGCACGCGTCGCGCGATGGTCGCGTTGCTGAGGTCGAGGATCGCATCGCGCACCGTGGTCCACTGGGCGATCTGTTCGGTGTAGTGATCGATGTGCCGTTCCAGGCACTCGCGAGCGCTGTCCGGGTCGGTCCATTCGAAGTAGGCCGCGCGCATGTGGGCGGCGTCGCGCACCGGGGCGTAGTCCAGCGGGGTGGACATCCATTCGCGGAAGGCCCGGACGCCCTCCCCGGTGATCGAGTACCGGGTCTTGGTGCTGTTGGGACCCCAGCGCACCTGTTCGCCCTCGACGAGGCCCTCGCGCTCCATCCGGCGTAGTTCGGGGTAGATCTGCGAGTCGGGCGCATGCCAGACGTGCCCGACCGACCCGCCGAACCGTTTCGCCGCGTCGTAGCCGGTCAGAGGCTCGGCGGTGAGCAACGCGAGCAGCGCGTATCGCAGGCTCATGGACCACCACCTTTCCTCGGGCGAGTATTCCACCCTTGCGAATAACTATATCGATAGATAGTGTGTGCTCCAGCTCACCGACTATCTATGTAGATAGTTATTTCACCCTCAGTGTTCGGAGGATCCGACATGACCGATCTCGGCCCCACCGGGGCGACCGCGAAGAACATGGCCTACCCGCTCGACGCCTGGTACGTCGTCGCCTGGGATCACGAGGTGGGTCGCCGCGAGATCCTCGCCCGCACCATCGCCGGCAAGCCGATGGCCCTCTACCGCACCGAGGAGGGCCGTCCCGTCGCCCTCGCCGACGCCTGCTGGCACCGCCTCGCGCCGCTGTCGATGGGCAAGCTCATCGGTAGCGAGGGCATCCAGTGCCCCTACCACGGCCTTCAGTACAACTCCGCAGGTCGCTGCACACACATGCCCGCCCAGCAGACGATCAACCCGTCCGCGATGGTGGCGTCCTATCCCGTCGTCGAGCGGCACCGCTTCGTGTGGGTCTGGCCGGGCGACCCGACGCAGGCCGATCCCGATCTCATCCCGGACATGTTCCAGATGGACTCCCCCGACTGGGCGGGCGACGGACGCACGATCGACGTGCAGGCCAACTACCAGCTCGTCCTCGACAACCTCATGGACCTCACCCACGAGGAGTTCGTGCACTCGTCGTCCATCGGCCAGGACGAACTGAGCGAGTCCGACTTCGTCGTCACCCACGACGACCGCACCGTCACGGTCACCCGCTGGATGCACGACATCGACGCACCGCCGTTCTGGCTCAAGAACATGCGCGACAAGTTCCCCGGCTTCGAGGGCAAGGTCGACCGCTGGCAGATCATCGAGTTCCAGGCACCGTCCACGATCCGCATCGACGTCGGTGTGGCCAAGGCCGGCACCGGTGCTCCCGAGGGCGACCGCAGCCAGGGCGTCAACGGCTTCGTCATGAACACCATCTCCCCCGTCGACGAGAGCACCGCCCTCTACTTCTGGGCGTTCATGCGCAACTACCGCCTCGACAGCCAGCTCATCACCACGCAGCTGCGCGACGGCGTGCACGGCGTGTTCGGTGAGGACGAGGCGATGCTCACCGCGCAGCAGAAGGCCATCGAGGCGAACCCGGATCACGAGTTCTACAACCTCAACATCGACGCCGGCGGCATGTGGGTGCGACGCCTGATCCAGCGCATGGTCGAAGCGGAGCGGAACCTCACCTCGGCCACCGCCGTTCCCGAGGGAGCCCACTGACATGAGCAACAACCAGATCCGTTGGCAGCGAGCCCGAGTCGTGAGTGTCGAGCGGGCCGCCGATTCGATCGCCGAGATCACCCTCGCCGCCGACACCGCCCACCGCGTCGAACCAGGCGCCCACATCGACGTGCGTCTCCCCTCTGGCGACACGCGTTCGTACTCCCTCGCGGCGGGTGGTCCGGACGGTCGCCTCACACTCGGCGTCCACCGCTCCCCCACCTCGCGCGGCGGCTCCGAGTACATGCACTCGCTGTGTCCCGGCGACGAACTCGAGATCACCGAGCCGCTCCAGAACTTCCCGCTGCGGGTCGGCGCACCGCGCTACGTCCTGCTCGCCGGCGGCATCGGCATCACCGCCGTCCGCGCGATGGGAGCCGTGCTCCGCCGCCTCGATGCCGACTACCGCTTCGTGTACGTCGGTCGCAGCCGTTCCGCGATGGCCTTCCTGCCCGAACTCGAAGCCCTCCACAGCGACCGTCTCGACGTCCACATCGACGACGAGGGAACAGGATTGGACGTCGCCGCGCTCGTCGACGGCGTCGATCACACCACCGAGCTGTACATGTGCGGTCCGATCCGCCTGATGGACGCCGTGCGGCGCCGGTGGCACGACCGCGACCTGCCGATGCCGAACCTCCGCTACGAGACCTTCGGCAACAGTGGATGGTTCGACGCCGAGGAGTTCACGGTCACCGTGCCCGAACTCGACGTCACCACCACCGTCGGTTCCGACGAATCGATGCTCGACGCCCTCCGGCGTGCCGGCGTCGACATGATGTTCGACTGCCGCAAGGGCGAATGCGGCCTGTGCGAGGTCTCCGTCGCCTCGCTCGACGGTCGCGTCGACCACCGCGATGTCTTCTTCAGCGAGGAGCAGAAGCGCTCCTCGCGTCGGATGTGCGCCTGCGTGTCACGCGTGGTGCGCGATTCGGCATCGCCCCGATCGACGACGGGTGTCGTCACGCTCGACCTTCCCTGACAACCGCGCATTTTCACACCACGAGGAAACACGATGGATCTTCGCGCACGCATCGACGCCTCGCCGATGCATCCCTACCAATGGATGGTCGTCGCCCTGTGCGTCGTGCTGAACATCCTCGACGGATTCGACGTCATGGCCCTGGCGTTCACCGCCAAGAGCATCGGCAGCGACTTCGGCCTCGGCGGATCGGAACTCGGCGTGCTGCTCAGCGCGGGTCTGATCGGCATGGCCGTCGGCGCTCTCGCTCTCGCCCCGATGGCCGACCGGATCGGCCGACGGCCCCTGATCCTGATGTCGGTCGCACTCGCCACCGCCGGCATGGGCCTGTCCGCGAGCGCCGGATCGGCGTGGGAACTCGGCATCTGGCGGGTCATCACCGGACTCGGTATCGGCGGCGTCCTCGCCTGCACCACCGTCATCGCGAGCGAATACTCGTCGGCCCGCTGGCGTGGTCTGGCCATCAGCATCTACACCGCCGGATACGGTGTAGGTGCCACGATCGGCGGCATGGCCGCCGTCGGTCTGCAGAGCGGATACGGTTGGCGTGCAGTCTTCGTCACCGGCGCCGTCCTCACCGGCCTGGCACTCGCCCTCCTCGTCGTCCTGCTGCCCGAATCCCTGGACTTCCTCACCAGCCGGGGACGCGCAGGCGATCTCGACCGGATCAACACCATCGCGCGACGCATCGGCCAGAGCCCCGTCCCGGCGCTCGCCCGTTCCGCCGACAAGGCGGCACCGCGGGCAGGACGGATCTCGGACCTGTTCTCCGGAAGCAACACCCGCTCGACGGTGCTGCTCTGGGCGGCCTTCTTCGCCACCATGTTCGGTTTCTACTTCGTCAACTCGTGGACGCCGTCGCTGCTGGAGACCGCCGGTCTCACGAAGGACCAGAGCGCCACGGCGGGCATGATGCTCACCCTCGGCGGCACCGTCGGTTCGGTGCTCTTCGGAGTGTTCGCCAGCCGCTGGGCCACCCGGTCGGTCCTGCTCACCTTCACCATCGCCGCCGCCGCGACCATGACCGTCTTCATCATGTCGATCTCGACGCTGACGCTGGCGTTCGCACTCGGCATCCTGATCGGCGGACTCATCAACGGGTGCATCGCCGGCCTGTACACCCTCGCGCCGTCCCTCTACGGACCGCAGGTGCGGGCCACCGGCGTCGGTTCCGCCATCGGTATCGGCCGAGCGGGTGCCATCCTCGCACCGACCGCGGCCCGTGTGCTCCTCGATGCGGGATGGACGCCCGAACAGCTCTACTTCGGAGTGGCCGGCGTGGTCGTGCTCGCCGCAGTGGCACTGTTCGCGCTGCGCCCGGCACACTCGGCGGACGCCTCGTCCGAGGCGGTGCCTGCCGCCGTCTCCACCGACTCGGCACGCTGAGCCGGTTCCACCACGATGTCGACGCGCTCGTTGCCGGTGTCCAGGGGGTTCGCGATCTCGTCCGCGAACATCCGCCCGGCGACGAGCGCGATCAGCATCAGCACCAGCGGTGCCACACCAGCCACGGTGAACAGCACCCACCGCGGCACCACCGTGGACAGCGGACCTGTTACCGCGATCGACACCGGCATGAGGGCGAGCGAGACGAAGAAGTCCAGGCTCGCCACCCGGCCGATCATGCCGAGCGGTACGCGCCTCTGCAGCAGGGTCCCCCACAGGACCATGCCCGCCGCGTCGGCGAATCCGATGACGAACGTCGCGATGATCATGACCGTGAACGACGTCGTGAAGGCGAAGACGGCCAACGGCAGAGTTCCCACACCCCAGCACATCAGCATGATGGTCAGGTAGCGACGCGGCAGAGGTCGCGACGACACCGCCAACGAACCCAGGGCTCCACCCACACCGAAGGCCGCGAGGATCGTGCCGAACCGTTGCTCCCCGTTGTCGAACAATTCGCGGGTGATGAACGGCAGCAACACCTCGACCGGCCCCATGACGACGAAGGTCATGACGCACGCGGCGATCAGGGTCCACAACAGCCACGGTGTGGTGATCGTGAAGGAGATGCCTTCCTTCAGATCGGCGAGCACACTCGTCTTCTCCTGCGACTCGGTCTCTTCCATCCGTTCCCGGGGGACGCGCACGCACAACAACAACACGAGCGCACACGCGTGGAAGGCGGCGACGATGAACGCGCCCGTCGCCGGGATGAACGCTCCGACCACCATTCCGGCCACGGCCGGTCCGGCGCCCTGCTGGAGGGTCGGTCGCAGCGCGCCCTCCATCCCGTTCGCGGCGAGAAGTTCCTCCGCGGGCAACACATTCGGCAACAGCGCGGTGTAGGTGGGGAAGAAGAACGCCGTGCCCGCGCCCAGCACCGCCGACGCAACCGCCATGTGCCACAGCGCTATCGCGTCGGAGAGCGCCAGCGCCGTCACGAGAGAAACCGTCACGAGGTTCACCGCCTGCACCGCGACCAGCACGGCCCGTTTCGGCAACCGGTCGGCCGCGATCCCGCCCACGAGCGCGAACGCGAGCAGGCCGGCGCTCAGGCACGCCGCGACCATCGACAGGGCGGTCGGGGTGTCGCGGATGGCGATCACCTGGAAGACCATCACGACCGTCCACATCCCGGCCGCGAACAATTCCGCCGCGACGGCACCGATCAGCAGGCGGTAGTCGCGGTGCCGCAGGGGTGCCAGTGCGCGCACCCGAGCGTTCATGGCTTCGGTCCTTTCCGGGTGCATTCCTTCGGGGCGAGCCCCAACGCCAGGTGCGGCCAGTGGGCGATGTCCCGTCGCATCTGCCGGTCGTGGGTGGCCACGGCGACCGCGGCGTCGGTTGCCCCCAGGGCGTCGGTCAACTCGTCCACCAGCGTGATCGACAGGTGGTTGGTGGGCTCGTCGAGCAGCAGCACGTGCGGTCGCGCGGCGAGCACCATCGCCAGGTCGAGGCGTCGTTGCTGTCCCATCGACAGGTCTCGGACCCGCTTGCCGAGGTCGCGTTCGGTGAACAGTCCGAGTTCGTCGAGATCGACGGCGCCCTGGTCGGGGACGAGGCCGGCGACGATCAGTTCGCCGACGTGCGCGTCGTAGACCTGCTGTACCCGCGCCGCCGACGGTGCCGGCGATTCCTGAGCGAGCCGTCCGATCCGCACGACGGGATCGCTCTCACGGGTCCCCGCCGTCGGTTCGACCTCACCGGCCAGCACCGCGAGCAGCGTCGACTTGCCGGCGCCGTTGGGTCCGGTGATGACGAGCCGCGAACCGGCGAGGACGGCCAGACTGACCGGACGGTCGAGCCGGCCACGCACCATGACGTCCTCGACGCGCACCAACGGTGTGTCCGGGTCGATCCCGTCGGCCTCCGCGCCGAGCGCCGGCATCGAGAACTGCAGCGGCGGTACCGGTACCGCCACCGCATGGTCGTCCAGTGCTTCCTGACGACGGTGCACCGACTGCACGAGCGCCGGCGCACGGGTGGCACGCTGGTGCTTGCCGGTGCCCTTCTCCGGCCGCCAGCCGGTGACGAGCCGATCCTGCGCGGATTCGAGGTCCGACTCCAGCCGGGCCCGCTCGGCCTGCTCGCGGGCGTATTCGCTCACCCAACGGGCGTATTCGGCCTCGCGTCCAGTCCGGAAGCCGGCATATCCCCCGCCGTACAGGCGCGGACGACCGTCGCGGCTCGGGTTCAGGTCGAGGATCGACGTGGCGACGTCGGTCAGCAGGGCGCGGTCGTGGCTGACGAGGACCACGCCGCTGCGGGTCTGCTGCAGGCGTTCGGTGAGGTAGTCGAGTCCCGACGCGTCGAGATGGTTGGTCGGCTCGTCGAGCAGCAGGAAATCGTGTTCGGCGCCGAGCAGTGCGGCCAGGCGCACGCGGTAGCGCTGCCCGACCGACATCTCCGCCAGCGGTCGCGAACGGTCGGTGACGGCGCCGAGCGCTTCGAGGGCGGTATCGACCCGGCGGTCGGCGTCCCACGCGTCGAGTTGCTCGGCGATCTCGAGAGCGTCGGCGTACGCGTCGGCGGCTCCCGGACGCTCGTCGGCGAGCGCTGCGGTGCTCTCGTCGAGCGCACGCAGAGCGGCGCGGACGTGCGCCAGCTCGATGTCGACGAGATCGCCGACGGTGCGCCCCTGCGCGACGGTCATCTCCTGCTCGGCGATGCCGAACGAACCGAACCGGCGCACGGTCCCCGAGTCCGGTTCGAGGCGGCCGGCGAGCACGTGCAGCAGTGTGGATTTGCCGCGTCCGTTCTCGCCGACGACGCCGAGCCGGGACCCCGGCGTGACCGCGAGGTCGACGCCGCGCAGGACGGGATGGCCGTCCCGAGCGAGGTGGACGTCGACGGCGCCGAGTTGGGCGCGGGAGCGCCGGGGCAGGGTGATGCTGATGGTCATGTGGTTTCCTCCGGGCGGAGGCGCACTCGTCCCCGGATCATGGGTGGGAGGATGCGCTCGCTGACGAACGGCCGGACACTCGGCCGTATTCGGGTACGGCTCGAACCGCGACCTCGGAGTACGTCCCGAGTCGCGGAGGGGGTGTCGTCAGTGGAAGTAGAGCGCCTGGATCATGATCTCCAGGGTACCGAGCGCCCGACCACCGTCAATCGAATTTCGATCCTCGGTCACGGCATGCGTCCGTCTCGGCGGCGAACCGTTCCTCGTAGGCCGCGGCGAGTTCTCCGAGCGTCGCGGCGCACTCACCTTCGTAGGCAGGGGCGTGCATGGGTGCGAGGGTGCTCGGTTGCAGACTCGCGAGTGCGCGGATGGTCGGACCGAGTGCGGGGGTCAGACAGGTCGCACGCCCCAGGTCCTCCGCCTCCAGAGCGGGCCCGACGATCTCGCTCGTCGTGCGTGCCGGATACCTGCCGAAGGCCGTGAACAGGTCGCCGCACAACAGGGTCGACGTCGTCTCCTCGAACATCACGCCCGCGTCCCACCCGTGCGGAACGTGCGGGGTGTCGATGTGCCGCACCCGACGGCGCCCGGTGTCCAGGACGTCCCCGTCCTGCAACGGATGCGGTGGACGGTCCGCAAGATCGGCGACCTGGACGAAACAGCCCATCGCGCCGTGCGCGACTTCGGCAGCCGGCGCCACCTCGAGCCAAGAATTCATCGAGCCGCACTCGTCGGCCTCGACGTGTCCGAAGGTGATCCACCGCAACCGATCCAGCGGTATCAACCGCGCCACCGCGTCCGACACCGACGGGAACAGCGCGCGATAACCGGTGTGGAACAGCAGTGGTTCGTCACCGTCCACGAGGAACTGGTTCATCGTCAGGTTCGCCGCGTCGAGAAATGTGGACACGCGGTAGACATCCGGAGCGATCTCGGTGATCTCGGTTTCCATCACAGCTCTCCTCGGTCGCACCCCCTTCTTCCGAGCGTGCTCCCGTCTCCGGCCGGACACAAGCCTCCGACCCGGTACTCGTGCGAGGATGCGAGGAACAGCTGTCGACGAGGCCGCAGGAGGCGCTCATGGAGCACACCGAATCGTCGTTCACCGGCGTCGGCGCGATCCCGATCGTGTACGACGTGTGGTCGCCGGAGGCCCCTACCGGCGTGCTGATCCTCAGCCACGGGCTGGGTGAGCACGCACGTCGCTACGACCACGTCGTCGCGCGGCTCACCGATCTCGGCCTCGTCGTGTACTCCCCCGACCACCGCGGTCACGGACGGTCGGGCGGCAAGCGTGTGCGCGCCCAGGAGATGCGCGAGTTCACCGACGACCTGGACAGCCTGATCGATCTGGCGACCCATGCGCATCCCGGCCTGCCGGTCTTCATGCTCGGTCACTCGATGGGCGGTGCGATCGCTCTGGCCTACGCGCTCGATCATCAGGACCGGCTCGACGCGCTCGTGTTGTCGGGGCCGGCGGTGATCGTCACGTCGGGCACGCCGAAACCGGTCGTGGAGATCGGCAAGCTGATCGGGCGTTTCCTGCCGGGTGTGCCGGTGCAGAAGCTCGACAGCAAGGCGGTCTCGCGCGATCCTGCAGTGGTCGCGGCGTACGACGCCGATCCGCTCGTGCACCACGGTCTCGTGCCCGCCGGGCTTGCACGGGTGCTGGTGCTCAACGAGCAGAGCCTCGAACGTCGTCTTCCGGGCCTGACGTTGCCGTTGCTCGTCATGCACGGAACCGCCGATGCTCTCGCCGATCCGGCCGGGGCGCAGCTCATCGCCGATCGTGCGGGTTCGAAGGACCTGACGTTGAAGTTGTACGACGGGCTGTACCACGAGGTGTTCAACGAGCCGGAGAAGGACCGCGTGCTCGACGACCTGACGGCCTGGTTGAAGACACGACTCGACAACTGAGGCTCGACAACCGGGAGGAGGGGTCGTGTCGTCACGCATGCCGGTCGCGTTCGTCGGCCACGGCAGTCCGCTCAACGCGCTCGAATCGAATCGGTACACGCAGGCCTGGGCGGCGTTCGGGCGATCTGTGCCGACGCCCCGCGCGATCCTGGCGATCTCCGCCCACTGGTTCATCAACGCCACCGCGGTGACCGCGATGCGGTCGCCGCGCACGATCCACGACTTCTTCGGGTTCCCGCAGGAGTTGTTCGACGTCGAGTATCCGGCGCCGGGTGCTCCGGAACTGGCGGAGGAGATCGCCGACCTCGTCCACCCGACGTGGGTGGGTGCCGACGTCGACTCGTGGGGTATCGACCACGGCACCTGGTCGGTGCTCACCCACGCCTTCCCGGAGGCGGATGTCCCGGTGGTGCAGCTCAGCCTCAACGCCTGCAAGCCGCTCGACTATCACGTCGAACTCGGAGCCCGTCTCGCCGGACTCCGCGATCGCGGGGTGTTGATCGTCGCGAGCGGCAACGTCGTCCACAACCTCGGCGCGATGGATCCGCGACGCCCGGGCGCGGGGTTCGACTGGGCGCACCGATTCGACGAGGACGCCTTCGCCGTTCTGCGCGACCGTCCCGGTGACGCCGCGGCGCTGGGTGAGCACTCCGATTACCGCCACGCGGTGCCGACCCCCGATCATTTCCTGCCGTTGCTGTACGTCGCGGGTCTGGCCGCCGAGTCCGGGGAGCAACCGGAGACCCTCGTCGACGGTGTCGAGTACGGATCGCTGTCGATGACGTCGTACGCCGTCGGCGGGAACTGTCCGCCGCGCGACGGGGACGGCCACGGCGCCGGACTGCCCGAGAGCCCGGAGCCGCCCGACACCAACCTGTGAGCGCTCAGGCGGCGTCGTCCACTGCGACGATCGCGCGTCGCGCGAACCGGGTGCTGAGCCCGATCAGTTCCATGGCTTCGGGGATCGCGCGGGCCAGGACCGGCCACGCGTGGATCTGCCCGCGCCACAGATGTGTCTCCACGGTGCGTCCCGCCGACGCGAGTCGTTCGGTCATGATCTCCACGTCCGGCCTGGTCAGCTCATATTCGGCGGCGCACATGAACATGGGAGGGAACAGCGCCGGATCGGCGTCGACGGGGTTCGTCTCGCCCTCGATCGCCTCTTCCCCGGCGAACCAGCGCGGACTGATCTTCCCGAGTGCCTTGATGGGCAGGTAGGCGTCCCTCGCCATGTACTTCGGGTCGTGCTTGTCGAGGTCGAGGTTGAGCAGCGGCGAGTACCCGATCACCGCGGCCGGTCGCTGGATGCCGCGACGCGCGGCGAGTTCGGCGACCTTCGCCGCGAGATAACCGCCGGCCGAGTCGCCGCCGACGACGATGCGGGTGGGATCGTCGGCCACCTCGAGCAGAGCGGTGTAGGCGTTCATCGCGTCCTGCACCGAACCTGCGATCGGCACCGCGGGCACCTGCCGGTAGTCCATCGAGTACACCGGGGCGCCGGAATCGAGCGCGAGCTGCACGCACAGCTGACGGTGGGTGGACGGGCCGCAGAAGATGAAGCCGCCGCCGTGGAAGTAGAGGATGGTGGCGTCGTCGAGCGGGTCGTCGACCGGCTTCGGGGAGATGATCCGCTCACCGGGCACTCCGCCGAGTTCGGTCTGCGTGACGTGCACGGCGCGCGGCGTGGGCGTGATCCTGTCGACCACCCACGACAGCCGGCCGAGCACGGCGATGCCGAAGTCGTTGCTCGGCCAGAGACTCAGAATCGGCTTGAAGAGGATCCGGACCACCCACAGGAGGATCAGCGCGACCCTACTGCTGCGGTCGTGCCAGGTCACCGCATCGGTACGCATGTGCACACACTATGTGACCGATACGTCTCGGGCATCGAGAGTTCCGACACCCGGCGGCCCCGGACCTCGAACGCGTCACCCGATCCGCAGCAGCGGCACGAGCAGTTCCTCGTCGGTCAACGCCCCGTGCTGCCCGGGAAGGTTCGACATGACCTGCTCGCCGTCGCTGCGGATCACCGTCGATTCGCCGCGTCCGACGGCCACGATGTCGCCGATCCGTTTGGCCAGCGCCGGATCGGGATCGGATCCGAACAGGCACGCCGCGAACGCGTCGTCGCGGGTGCCGACCCACGCGTGGTCGCCGAGTTCGTTGCGCCAGCGTTCGAGGACCCGGTCGACGTGGTAGGTGTAGATGTGGCGGCACCGCGGTTCCCCGGCGATGACGGTGACGTCCTCACCGAGACCCGGGGTGTGGTCGAAGTCGATGCGGCGACCCCGCGAGGCGTCGACCATGCCGTGATCGGCGGTGACGAGCAGGCGCGTGCCGGTCGGCAGCGCGTCGGCGAGTTGCGCGACGAAACGATCGACCACCGTGAGTTGCGCGAGCCACGCCGCGGACTCCGGTCCGTAGACGTGTCCGAGGGTGTCGACCTCGCCGATGTAGCAGTAGACGAGGCTGCGGTCGCCGGCGCTCACCGCGGCGACGACCTGGGCGAGCAGATCGCCGTAGGCGGAGACCCCGACGAAGTTGCCGCCGCGCAGCACGGCCCGGGTGAGGCCGCTGCCCTCGAAGGCATTCGGCACGACGGTGGTGACGGTCAGGCCCGCCTCGCGGCCGCGTTCGAACACCGTCGGGTGGGGCTGCACGGTCTCGGGTACAAGATCGTCGCGCTGGTCGATCGCGGTTCCGGCGAGGGTCCAGCGGAGCCAGTTGACCGGGGCCTCGATCTCGTCGACGTACGACTGGTAACCGGTGATGCCGTGGAGGCCGGACGGCAGCCCCGTCCCGAGGGAAGCGAGGCTGACGGCGGTGGTCGTCGGGAAGCCGGCACGCATCGGTCTCCCCGGCACCTGCGTCAGGTACGGAGCGGCTTTCGCGTTGCGCTGCAGCAGCTCCCATCCCATCCCGTCGACGAGTAGGACGACGGTGTGATCGACGGGAGTGAGATCGAGTCGGTTGGTCTCACCGGCGACCCCCGCGGACGAGAGCACCGAAGGCATCAGGTCGGCGAGGGTCGGCTCGGCGTAGACGTCGCGCAGTGGCAGGCTCATAACCCGAGTATGAGCCACTCGCCTGCGCCGAGGGTCACTTGATGTCGGAGCCGTGCTTCGTCAGCGGCATGACCTCGATGTTCATGTAGGGGAACAACGGCAGGTTCCACAGGATCTCGTGCAATTCGTCGGCCGACTCGACGTCGAAGATCGAGATGTTGCTGTACTGGCCGACGATCCGCCAGATCTCCCGCCACTTGCCCTGGCGCTGGAGATCCTGGCTGTAGGCCTTCTCCTTCGCGACGGTCTCGGCGCGCACGTCGGGGTCCAGATCGCGGGGGATGTCGACGTCCATCCGAACGTGGAACAGTGCCATGATGTTTCTCCTTCTTCTGTTCTGACGAGAGCGCGAATCAGGAACGCGCGTACTTCTTCACGACGTCCATGTCGAGTTCGACGCCGAGTCCCGGCCCCTCGGGCAGGTGCACCTGGCCCTCGGAGTAGTCGAGCGGCTCCTGCAGCAGTTCGACGGCGAACAACTGCGGACCGAACAGTTCGGTGCCGTAGTCGATCCCCGGTTCGGCGCAGGCGAAGTGGACGGACGCGGCGGTCCCGATGGGGCCTTCGATGGAGGTCGCACCGTGGCACCGCAGGCCGGCCGCCTTCGCGACGGCGACGACCTGCTTGCTGCGCTGCAGTCCGCCGCACTTGGTGGTCTTGAGCGCGACGACGTCGGCGGCGCCGAGCTTGGCCACCTCGTACGCGTCGTGCGGGGTCTGCACGGACTCGTCGGCCATCACCGGCGCCGAGACGCGTCGGTTGATCTCGGCGAGCACGTCGAGTTGATCTGCGGGAGTGGGCTGTTCGATGAGCTCGACTCCACCGTCGACGAGCTGCGGGACGTGGCGCAGCGCGGTGAAACGGTCCCAGCGGGCGTTGACGTCGATGCTGAATCCGACCTCGCCGCCGAACGCCTCGACGATCTTGACGACACGATCGGTGTCGACTGCCGGGTCGAGCGCACCCATCTTGAGCTTGAAGGAGTAGTTCAGGCGCTGCTCACGCTTGTGGGTGACCTCCTCGACGATCTCTTCGAGCGGCGCGGCGCCGAGCGCCCACCGCACGTCGACGCCGGTCCGGAAGGCACCGCCGAGCAGCGACGCGACCGGCACACCCAGCGCGCGTCCCCACGCGTCGTGCATCGCGACGTCGACGGCGGCCTTCGCGAATCGCGCGTTGGCGACGATGCGCTCGATATCGACCATGACGCCACTGATCTCGTCGACTCCGCGTCCGATGATGTAGGGCCCGATGTAGCGATCGACGATCTGCTGCATCGTCTCGACCGATTCGCCGCCCCACCACGGCCCGCCCGGCACGACGCCTTCACCGTAACCAGTGACGCCGCCCTCGGTGGTCACCGCGACGAGCAGGATCGGCTGCGCTTCGGCGGTGGTGGTGGCGAACTTGTGGGGTCGGATCAGCGGTACATCGATGATCGTCGTGGTGACGGAGGCGATCTTCAGATCGGGGTCGGACATCGGAATTGCTCACAATCGGATCGGGGTGTGACGGGGAATACGTCGACCCTGCATTCAGCACGAATGCCGGTACCCCAGTGGGGCACCGGCATTCGTTACGCAGAACCGACTCGCGCGCGGGGGCCGGATCGGGCGGTTTCCGCGGTGCGGATCACGCTTCGGGGTCGAGTACGAAGTTGTAGGTCACTTCGTCGATGCCGTCGGCGTTGGGCTGCGGATCCAGGATGAGCTCGGGCTTGACGGCCGTGGCGACGTCGTCCTCGACCCACTCGCCGCCCTTGAAGTACAGCTGGGTGGTGATGGCGCGCTTGCCGGGAGCCTTCACCATGAGGTGCAGGTGGGCCGGACGCCAGGGGTGTCCGCCGTAGGAGCTGATGAACCAGCCGGTCGGTCCGTCGGCCGGGATCTTGTAGGGAGCCGGCTTGAGCGTGGTGATCTCGAAGTTGCCGTTCTCGTCGACCTCGACGGTGCCGCGCAGGTTCCACTCGGGGATACCGGGGGCGAACTGCGAGTAGAAGCCCTCTTCGTCGGCGTGCCACAGCTCGACGGTGGCGCCATGCAGGCCGTTGCCCTCGAGGTCGGTGACCTGGCCCTTGAAGACCAGCGGCGGCGCGACCTTGTCCTTCTCGCGCATCGGCATCGTGCACTTGGCCGGGAGCTTCGGGCTGTCCGGGACGTAGTAGGGGCCTTCGATGGAGCCCTTGGTGCCGGTGAAGCCCTTGCGGTTGTAGTGCACCTTCTCGATCTCGTGCTCGAGGAAGACGTCCAGCCACAGCGGCCACTCGCCGTATTCACCCACGTCGATGAGCCACTGCTTGAGCACCCGGTACTCGTCGTAGGTCACCTGGTGCTTCTGGATGATGTCGGCGAAAGCCCCGATCACGTCCTGGTAGATCGCCGACGCACGCTCGACCGAGGTGTCGGACGTGACCCGCTCGGACTTGAACTTGTCGGTCGCAGCGTTGCCGGACCCGTGGGCGGTGGGGTTCTCCATGGTGGTCATGGCTCTCCTCGTGGGGACTGAACTATCGGAAGTGTGGGGCCGGTGCGACACAGGGGCTGCGGTGATCACCGGTCAGTACGCTGTGCGTACTTGTGTATCGCAGTGCGTACATCACATACTGTGCGTGGTGTCACACAGCTTGTCAACACCGGATCGGGCAGTATCAACAAGTACGCAGGTAGGAGGCAGGATGCCGAGCATCGACCTAGGTAATGGCCCTAGCAACGATCGAGACTTCATCCAGAGCATCGAACGTGGTTTTGCGGTATTGCACGCCTTCGACGACAAGGACCCGAACCCCAGCCTGGCCGAGCTGGCCGCCAAGACCGACCTGTCGCGACCCGCGGTCCGCCGGATCCTGCTGACCCTGCAGAAACTCGGCTACGTCACCTCGCACGGCACGAGATGGTCGCTCACTCCACGCGTGCTCAGTATCGGCCGGCACTACACCGAATCCCACACTCTCGTGGACTCGGCATTGCCGAAACTCGTCGAGATCGCCGAGCACGCCAACGAATCCGCATCCCTCGGCGTACTCGACGGCACCGAGGTCGTCTACGCCGCACGCGTCCCGGTCCGCCGGATCATGACCATCAACGTCTCCGTCGGCACCCGCGTCCCCGCCTACGCGACGTCGATGGGTCGGGCGCTGCTGGCCTGGTCACCACGCGAAATCGTCGATCGCGTGCTCGAGGAAACCGAGTTCGTACGATTCACGAGCGCGACGATCGACAACCCCGACGACCTGCGTGCCGAACTGGCCCACGTGCGCAACCGCGGCTACGCGATCACCTCCGCCGAACTCGAGGAAGGGCTCATCACGATCGCCGCTCCCGTCTTCGACCCCTCCGGCTATGCCGTGGGAGTGCTCGCGTGCTCGACGTCGACCGGTCGGCACACCCTCGACTCGTTCCGCGATCTCGCTACGAAAAGGGTCGTGAACTGCGCCGAAAGGCTCAGCAGCGAGCTCGGCTACCACCACAACTGACGGCCCTCGATCACCCACGCAGCGTGACCGACGGTGCCACCCCGTACTTGCGCTTGTAGGCCGCCGCGAACCGGCCGGTATGGGTGATACCCCACTTCAGAGCCACATCGGTGACCGACAGTTCCGCCGCATCGCCCACCGCGAGTTCCTCGTGGATGCGCTCGAGGCGCAGGTCGAGCAGATAGTCGCGCGGGCACACCCCGAGATATTCGCGGAACCCCTCCTGCAGGCGCCGCACGCTGACCCCGGCCACCTCGGCCATCTCGGCGGTGGTCCACGCCGAGGCGGGATCCTCGTGCAACCGGTCGAGGACACGCTTGATGATGCGCGGGCGCGCCCCGCCGGTCGGATCCGCGTCCTCCGGCATGACCGCGAGGATGAACGAGGTCGTCAGAGCACCCGACAACTGCTCCGAGACAAGCGGATTCCGCCAGAGCGATTCGTCCGTTTTGAGCTGTTCCACGACCGAGCGCAACAGCGTCATCCAGCTCTGGCCCGCCTGCGTCGTCAGATCCACCCGATTCGGGAGCTGCAGGTCGGGACGGGCGAGGATGCGCGACATCTCGCGCTGTAGATAGTTGCGTTCGAGCTTGATCCCGACGATCTCGCAGTCGTTCGTCCACTTCTGTTCCGGAGCTGCGGTGTCGGGACGGAAGACGGCGGCGTGCCCGACCTCCGACACCAACCCGTTGCCGGCGGCGATCCGACCGGCGATCGGAATGTTCACCGCGTACGCCCCGGGATGTTCGCTGCGGATCGACACCGCCGCTCCCCAGCCGATGCGCGTGAGACGGATCGGCCCGAGCGGCAGTGTGCGGAGCCGGAGCGAGGGCGCGACGTCGTCGAGCGGCGTCAGTTCGTGCTCGAAATAGGCATTCGAGACAGCCTCTTCCACCCCTTCCCAATCGACCGGCCCCGAAGTCGGCTCCATTGCCATCGGCCCCTCACCTTCGTTTCCAGCTCGTCGTCGGCGCTCCGACCTGCGCATCCGTGTGGTTCGAGCACGTGCGATCCAGTGTGATGCGGAACACGGCCCCAGGCAAACAGGGCCCTTCGGCCCACTCACCGCGCTAGGTGGATAGTGACCGCGCTCACTGGATCGCACAAGTTCCACGACGTCCATATGGTCTGTGTCACATCGAATCGAAGTCCACCACAACCCGCACCGGACAGGAGGACGCAGACATGGATCAGCGCACACTCCGCAATATCTTCGGACAGTTCGCCAGCGGCGTCACCGTCATCACCTGCGCGAACAGCGACGGAGAGCCCCACGGCGCGACCGTCACCGCCTTCACCGCCGTCTCGCTCGAGCCCCGCCTGTGCCAGGTCACCCTGACCCGCACCTCCAAGGCCTGCCGGTTCCTGTCCGACGCGCCGTTCGCGGTCAACATCCTCGCCGCAAACCAGCTCGACACTGCACTGCACTTCGCAGGACGCCCCCAGTCGCCCGAGCCGGTCTGGGAGCAGGGCCCCACCGCCCCGATCCTCGCCGGCACCGCCGCGACACTGTCGTGCACGCCCTGGCGCGAATACGACGGCGGCGACCACATCATCTACATCGGCGAGATCGTCGACGCCACCTTCGACGAGACGGTCGACCCGCTCCTGTTCTACCGCAGCACTTTCCATGATCTCGGCGCCCCGAGCACGTCCACCGCGTGGAACGGCTCGCTCGACGATCCGCACAGCGGATGGTTCGACTCGCAGACCCGCTTCGTGCCGTTCCACCTCGCCGCAGCCCACGCCTGAACATCTTCCACTCCCCCGGACAAGGAGAAATCCCATGACCACCACCGAACCCCGGCCCTCGGAGACCCTCGATCGTTCCAAGGTGAACGTCGCCGCGGACTCCCCGGCCAACCAGCAGAAGAACTTCGCCTCCCGCCCCATGACCGGCGACGAGTACATCGCCTCCATCGACGACGGTCGCGAGATCTACCTGCACGGTGAGCGAGTCAAGGACTTCACCAACCATCCGGCCTTCCGCAACTCGATCCGGATGACGGCGCGCCTCTACGACGCCCTCCACACCGGTGAGCACGTCAACACCCTCACCACCCCCACCGACACCGGCAACGGCGGCGTGACCATGCCGTTCTTCCGCACCCCGAAGTCCGCCGACGACCTGCGGGCCGACCGCGACGCCATCGCCACCTGGGCACGGCTGACCTACGGCTGGATGGGCCGCAGCCCCGACTACAAGGCGTCCTTCCTCGGCACGCTCGGCGCGAACGACGAGTTCTACTCGCCCTTCCAGGACAACGCGAAGCGCTGGTACCGCGAGTCGCAGGAGAAGGTCCTGTACTGGAACCACGCGATCATCAATCCGCCGGTCGACCGTCAGCTACCGCCGGACCAGGTCGGCGACGTGTTCATGAAGGTCGAGAAGGAGACCGACGCCGGCCTCATCGTCTCCGGCGCCAAGGTCGTCGCGACCGGCTCGGCCATCACGAACTACAACTTCATCGCTCACTACGGTCTGCCGATCAAGAAGAAGGAATTCGCGCTGATCTGCACGGTGCCGATGGACGCACCCGGCATCAAGCTCATCTCGCGCGCCTCCTACTCTCAGAACGCGAACATCGTCGGCTCCCCGTTCGACTACCCGATCTCCTCGCGGATGGACGAGAACGACGCGATCTTCATCTTCGACAAGGTGCTCGTGCCCTGGGAGAACGTCTTCATGTACGGGGACGTCGAGAAGATCAACAACTTCCTCGGCGGCTCCGGCTTCCTCCAGCGCTTCACGCTGCAGGGCTGCACGCGACTCGCGGTCAAGCTCGACTTCATCGCCGGTCTCCTCATGAAGGCTCTCGACGCCACCGGCGCCGGCGGATTCCGCGGCGTGCAGACCCGTGTCGGTGAGGTCATCGGCTGGCGCAACCTGTTCTGGTCGCTCACCGACTCCATGGTGAACAACCCGGAGCCGTGGATCGACGGCACCGTAATCCCCAAGCTCGAATACGGCCTCACCTACCGCATGTTCGCGATGCAGGGCTACCCGCGCATCAAGGAGATCATCGAGCAGGACGTCGCCTCGGGCCTGATCTACCTGCCCTCGTCCGCCGCCGACTTCAAGAACCCGGACGTGCGTCCTTACCTCGACAAGTATGTCCGCGGCTCCGACGGCATCCAGGCGGTCGACCGCGTGAAGGTCATGAAGGCACTGTGGGATTCGATCGGCTCCGAGTTCGGTGGCCGCCACGAACTGTACGAACGGAACTATGCCGGCAACCACGAGAACGTCAAGGCCGAGCTGCTGTTCGCCGCCGAGAGCCGCGGTGACGTCGCCTCCATGAAGGGCTTCGCGGAGCAGTTCATGAGTGAGTACGACCTCGACGGCTGGACCGTGCCCGACCTGATCGGCAACTCCGACGTCAGCGCGTTCTACAGGTAACCGACTCCCGCGCGCGGGCGGATGATCTCCGTTCTCCTGCCCGTCCGCGCGCGGCCCCCAACATCCACCCACCGCGAAGGAGCGTCCGAGATGACCACGACCGCTTCGACCTCCGTGTCCCATCCCCCTGCACCGGAATTCGACGCGGTAGTCCTCGGACGCTCCTTCGCCTCCCAGCGGGTCTCGGCCCGGTTGCGCGACGAACTACGGCTGGCGGTCCACGAGATCGGCACCGCGAGCGCCGTCCGCTACGACGACATCGACCATCGGTGGGAGATCCTCATCTGCGGCACCGTCGTCGGCCGAGCGAAGTTCGTCGTAGACGGGCACGGCGGCCTCACACTGCAGGGCCGAGGCGGCGCCGCGCTCGAGCGCGATGCCCTGACGGTGCACGGCTTCCCGAATCTGTTCCGCCCCATCGTCAGTACGCGCACGGACTCCGTCGGGTACACGGTGTCCTGCATCGAATACATGCGCAGCAACGGTCTGGACTACGTCGAGCGGCGGCTGCGGACGCCGGTCGCGGACGACGACTACCCTGAGCTTTCGTTCGATCGGCCCACACCCATCCTCTGGTTCGGCTGAGCCGTCCGAGAGGACGCACGAGCGGGTGACGACCACGAGGTCGTCACCCGCATACGTGTGCGTCCGAATCCGCATGCGTTCAGCCCCGCAGGACTTCCGTAGGGGTGACGCCGTACCGCTTCCTGAAGGCGGCGGCGAAACGCCCCGGATGGCCGAAACCCCACCGGAAAGCCACATCTGCCACGGTGATTCCCCCGGCAGTAAGATCCGCGTGGGCGCGATCGAGCCGGATGTCGCGCAGACACGCGGACGGACTGCTGCCCACGTACTCGGAGAACGCCTCCTGCAACCTGCGCACACTGGTTCCGGCGATCTCCGCCATGTCGGCTGCCGTCCAGACACGACCCGGATCCTCCTGCAGAGCATTCAACACCCGCCGGACCATGCCCGGGCGGGGTGCCGGTGACATTTCGTCGGCCGGCGCGACCGCCAGAACGAAGGCCGTGGTGACCGCACCGCCGAGCTGGGCCGACACGAGAGGATTCGTGAGCACCCAGGTCGGCCCGGCGAGCTGCTCGCTCAGCGCTGCCACGAGACGGTGCCATTCCTGCGCTGACCCCCGCAGATCGAGGCGGTCGGGAAGTTCGAGGCGCGACCGCAACGGACCACCGAGAATGCGGTCCGCTTCGCGTTCGAGATGTTCTCGATCGAACTTGATTCCGAGGACCGAACATTCGGCGTCCCACCGTGTGATGAGCGACGGGGTGTCCGCGCGGAAGACTGTCGCCGAGCCAGGTTCGGAGACGACGGTGCCCGAGCGCCCCCGCGATTCGAGCCGCCCGCTCAGCGGTATGTTCACCTCGTAGGCGCCCGGATACTCGCATTCGATCGCGACGTCCGCTCCCCAGCCCATCCGACCGATCGTGACACCCCCGAGATCGGCCGAGACCAATTCGAGCTCAGGACGATCCACCTTTCCGAGGTCCGTCAATCGGTGCGGGAAGTACACGTCCGCCACGACGCGCGAGGCGTCGTCCCAGTCCTCGATCTCGGGCACACTCACGCCTTCGAGACTAACCGCTTCCGAGACCTGGATCACATAGTCGCGTGATTCGTCCAGGGACCGCGCAATGTGCATCGACCGGCCCGTCGGCCGACTCGTATGGTCCTGGCCACGTCAACAACGGCCCGGCCGTCGCCGGACGGCTCCCGACCCGGAGGTACACCGATGACCAGCACCCTTTCGTGGCTCGACGAGATCACCATGGAAGAACTCGAGCGCAATCCGTACCCGGTCTACGAGCGCTTGCGCGCCGAAGCTCCGGTCGCCTTCGTGCCCGTCCTCGGCGCCTACGTAGCGTCCACGACCGAAGCGTGCCGTGCGGTCGCGGCCGGCGACGACTTCGACGGCATCATCACCCCCGCCGGTGGCCGCACCTTCGGTCATCCCGCGATCATCGGCGTCAACGACGACATCCACCGCGACCTGCGGTCGATGGTCGAACCCGCCCTCCAGCCCGCCGAGGTGGACCGCTGGATCGAGGATCTCGTCCGCCCGATCGCACGACGCTATGTCGAGGCGTTCGAGTCCGACGGCAGGGCCGATCTCGTCGCCCAGTTCTGCGAGCCGGTGAGTGTGCGGTCGCTCGGAGATCTCCTCGGACTGAAGGACGTCAGTTCGGACAAACTGCGCGAATGGTTCCACAAACTGTCGGATTCGTTCACCAACGCAGCGATGGACGAGGACGGAAACTTTCTGAACCAGGAACGTTTCGACGAGGGCGACCGCGCCAAGGAGGAGATCCGTTCCGTCGTCGACCCGCTGATCGACCACTGGATCGAGCATCCCGACGACAGCGCCATCTCGCACTGGCTGCACGACGGGATGCCCGAAGGACAGACGCGGGACCGCGACTACATCTACCCGACGCTGTACGTCTTCCTCCTCGGCGCCATGCAGGAACCGGGACACGCCATGAGTTCCACCCTGGCAGGCCTGTTCACCCGCCCCGAACAGTTCGAAGCCGTGGTGGACGAACCGGGACTCATCCCCCGCGCGATCGCCGAAGGGATGCGCTGGACCGCCCCGATCTGGTCCGGCACCGCACGTATCGCCAAGCGCGACACCGTCGTATCAGGAATCGAGATCAGTGAAGGGTCGGTGGTCATGCTGTCCTACGGGTCGGCGAACCACGACATCGACGTGTTCGACGCCCCCAGCCGCTACGACCTGACCCGCCCGCCGCTCCCCCACCTCGCCTTCGGTGCCGGCAAGCATGCCTGCGCGGGAATCTACTTCGCGAACAACGTGAGCCGCATCGGTCTCGAAGAACTGCTCGAGACCATCCCCAATCTCGAGCGGGACACTTCCGAGGACGTCGAATTCTGGGGTTGGGGTTTCCGCGGCCCGAAGACCCTGCACGCCCGGTGGGAGATCTGACCATGCCGTACACACTGACCGCGGGCACCGGCGTCGTTCCCTGCGAACCCGGTCGGACGGTGCTGGAAGCGTTCCTGCGCAACGGCAACTGGATGCCCAACTCCTGCAACCAGGGAACCTGCGGCACCTGCAAGATCAAGGTCCTCGACGGCGAACTCGATCATCGGAACTCGCCGGAGGAGACGCTCACCGCCGACGAACTCGCGGCCGGATTCGTCCTCGCGTGCCAGGCCACCCCGCGCGGCGACGTCGCCTTCGAGACCCCCGCAACGGAGGAACCCGCCAGCACGCACGTGCTGCGCGACGTCGTCGTCACCGTCGCCGAGGTACGCGACATCGCCGCCGACACACGCAAGGTGTTGCTCACCGCCGACGAACCGCTCGAGTTCTCGGCCGGGCAGTACGTGGAGGTGACAGTTCCCGGGACCGAGATCCGACGGCAGTACTCACTCGCGAATCCGCCCTCCGAGGCCAAAGAGCTCGAACTGCACATCCGCCGGCAACCCGGTGGAGTCGCGAGCGAATGGGTCTTCGAGCGCATCGACGTGGGTGAACGCGTGACCGTCACCGGCCCGTACGGCGACTTCACCTTCGATCTGGAGGGCACCGGCCCGATCGTCCTGCTCGGCGGTGGGACGGGCCTCGCCCCGCTCGAGGCCATCGTCCGGCAGGCGCTCTCCCTCGTCCCCGACCGGCAGATCCTGCTCTACCACGGGGTCCGTACCTGCGCGGACCTGTACGAAGTCGAGTTTCTCCGCGAACTGGAGACCCGTCATCACGGTTTCCGCTACATCACCTGCGTGAGCAGGGAGAGCGGCGGAGACCGCGACGGATACGTCACCGACGCCTTCCTCGAGGACGTCGCGTCCGCGAAGGAGTTCACCGGTTACATCTGCGGATCGGACGCGTTCGTCGAGGCATCAGTGAAGGCGTTCAAGCGTCGCCGCATGTCGCCGCGACGCATCCGGCGCGAACGGTTCACCCCGGCCGGCTGAATACCCTCATCCCCGTACCGCTCGTACGCACGCGCTGCTCCGGCACCGCGATGCGCACGAGCGGTACGGCCGTGTCGAGGGGTCTTTCCGCCTCCGGTCGCTCGAGGGCCTTTCGACCCCCCACCCAGGGGTCCTAGTGCAGCGTGGGAAAAGTAGTTTTGCGGTCGGGTTTGAGATACTGCGGCATGCGAGTTGCTCCTTTGGTGTTGCATGACGGGGATCGAGACGAGCTGGCTGCGTTGGTCCGCTCCAAGACCGTCCGTGCGGACGTGGCACGGCGAGCACGGATGATGCTGCTTGCGGCCGACGGCGAGTCCAACACGCAGATCGCGCACACGGTCGGGGTGTCGCGGCCGACGGTGACTCTGTGGCGCAGTCGGTACGAGCAGGCGGGGATCGCCGGCCTGGTCGACGAGCACCGCTCGGGTCGGCCCCGCAGTGTTGATCACGCGAAGGTCGTCGCCGCGACGCTCGCGCCGCCGCCGAAGAAGTACGGGGTCACGCATTGGAGCAGTCGATTGCTCGGGAAGCATCTCGGTATCGACAACACCACGGTGGCCGCGGCGTGGCGTGAGTACGGTGTCAAGCCTTGGCGCAGTGAAACATTCAAGTTCTCTACCGACCCGGAACTGGTCGCCAAGGTCACCGACGTCGTCGGTTTGTATCTCGCCCCGCCGGAGAACGCGATCGTGTTGTGTGTCGATGAGAAGTCGCAGATCCAGGCGCTGGACCGGACCGCGCCGATGCTGCCGATGCGGATCGGTTCGGTCGAGAAACGCACCCACGACTACGTTCGGCACGGCACCTCGACGTTGTTCGCAGCTCTCGACATCGCTACCGGCAAGGTCACCGGACTGTGTCGACCCCGGCATCGTCATCAAGAGTTCCTCACCTTTCTTCGGCATCTCGACCGGGCATATCCGGAACAAGATCTGCATTTGGTGATGGACAACTACGCCACCCACAAGAAGGCCGAAATCCGAGCCTGGCTGGCCGAACATCCTCGATTCCATGTGCATTTCACCCCGACCTCCGCGTCGTGGATGAACCTGGTCGAGGTGTGGTTCGGCATCATCGAACGGCAAGCTATTCATCGCGGCACCTTCGGCAGTGTCAAGGAACTCAACGCCAAGATCCGTGCGTTCATCACCGGCTGGAACACCCGATGCGCTCCGTTCGTGTGGACCAAGACAGCCGACCAGATCCTGGCCAAGGCTGATCGGCAAGACACTTCAACCACGGACCACTAGGTATCCCTAGGTATTTGCCTGGTGTGACCGTAGCCACAGGCTGTCATCGTGGAGATATCGCCGGACACATCGCGTCGAGCCGGACCGGAGAAAGACCCCGGTCACCACGAATCTTCAGTACAGGCTCGGCCGCGTCGGACACGCCCTGTCCGTCCCGGGAACGAAGCCGATACCTGGAGGATCCCATGACCGACATCGTGGAGCACGTGCGCACTCGCCTCGACGGCGCACTCGTCGAAGACCCGAGCACCGGGCGGTACCAGATCCGCCGTGACGTCTTCACCGACGAGGAGATCTTCGAACTCGAGATGAAGCACATCTTCGAGGGCAACTGGGTGTACCTCGCCCACGAGAGCCAGGTCCCGAACGTCGGTGATTACTTCACCACGTACATCGGCCGCCAGCCCGTCGTCATCAGCCGCGACAAGGAAGGCGAGCTGCACTGCCTGATCAACGCGTGCAGCCACCGCGGTGCGATGCTGTGCCGTCGCAAGACCGACAACCGCACCACCTTCACGTGCCCCTTCCACGGCTGGACGTTCCGCAACAACGGAAAGCTGCTGAAGGTCAAGGATCCCCGCGACGCCGGCTATCCCGAGCAGTTCAACACCGACGGCAGCCACGACCTGCGGAAGGTCGCTCGTTTCGAGAGCTACCGCGGTTTCCTGTTCGGCAGCCTGAATCCCGATGTCAAGTCGCTCGAGGACCACCTCGGTGACACCACGAAGATGATCGACATGCTCGTCGACCAGTCCCCCGAGGGCCTCGAGGTGCTGCGCGGTTCGTCCACCTATACCTACGACGGCAACTGGAAGCTGCAGGCCGAGAACGGCGCCGACGGTTACCACGTCTCGGCCACCCACTGGAACTATGCCGCGACCACCGCGCGCCGCACTGCCGGTGAGTCCAGCAACGAGACCAAGGCGATGGACGCCGGCACCTGGGGCAAGCAGGGCGGCGGCTACTACTCGTTCGACCACGGCCACCTGCTGCTGTGGATGTGGTGGGGCAACCCCGAGGACCGTCCGCTGTACCCGCGCAAGGACGAACTCGCGAAGGAGTTCGGCGAGAAGAAGGCCGAGTTCATGGTCGGCGCGTCGCGCAACCTGTGCCTGTACCCGAACGTGTACATCATGGACCAGTTCTCCTCGCAGATTCGGCACTTCCGCCCGATCTCCGTGGACAAGACCGAGGTGACGATCTACTGCATCGCACCGAAGGGTGAGAGCGCCGAGTCCCGCGCCAACCGGATCCGTCAGTACGAGGACTTCTTCAACGCGACCGGCATGGCCACCCCGGATGATCTCGAGGAGTTCCGCTCCTGCCAGAAGACCTACCTCGCATCGGCTGCGCCCTGGAACGACATGAGCCGCGGTGCAACCCACATCCTCAACGGACCCGACGAGGTCGCTCAGGATCTCGGCATGACGAAGGTGCTGTCGAGCGGTGTGAAGACCGAGGACGAAGGCCTGTACCCGATCCAGCACGGCTACTGGCTCGAAGCGATGCGCGAGGCCATCGCCGCCGAGAGTTCCGCCGCCGACCCGTCCGCGCTCTGAGAGGAACCGGAATCATGACTGCCGTACACGAATTCACGCAGACCGACATCGAACAGTTCCTCTACCGTGAGGCCCGACTGCTCGACGACCGCGAGTTCGAGCAGTGGCTCGAGTGCTACCACCCCGATGCCGAGTACTGGATGCCGGCCTGGGACGACGACGGTGCTCTCACCGAGAACCCGCAGACCGAGATCTCGCTGATCTACTACCCGAATCGCGGCGGCCTCGAGGACCGGGTGTTCCGCATTCGCACCGACCGTTCGTCGGCGACCTCGCTGCCCGAACCCCGCACGGGACACAACATCACCAACGTCGAGATCCTCGAGCGTCGCGGCACCGAAATCGATCTGCGGCACAACTGGTTCTCGTTGTACTTCCGCTACAACACCACCGACACCTACTTCGGGACCACCTTCCTCACCCTCGATGTCTCGGGCGCACAGCCGGTGATCAAGAAGAAGAAGATCGTCCTGAAGAACGACTACATCCACCACATCGTCGACGTCTACGTCGTCTAGTTCCACCCCGATCACGAAAGGAGGCACGTGCCATGGCTTACCAGGTGGCATTGAGCTTCGAGGACGGGGTCACCCGCTTCATCAAGGTCAACCCGAACGAGACCGTCGCCGACGCCTCGTACAAGGCTCGCATCAACATTCCGCTCGACTGCCGCGACGGCGCGTGCGGAACCTGCAAGGCCTTCTGCGAATCGGGCAGCTACGACGGCGGCGACTACATCGAGGACGCCCTCACCGACGAAGAGGCCGAGCAGGGTTACTGCCTGCCGTGCCAGATGATGCCGGAATCCGATCTGGTGGTGCAGATCGCGAGCACCTCCGATGTCGCGAAGACCGCGGCCGCCTCGTACAGCGCGACCATCACGGATCTGCGCCGTTACTCCGAGAGCGTCGTCGGGTTCACCGTCGAGATCGACAACCGTGACGATCTGGTGTTCCTGCCCGGTCAGTACGTCAACATCGGCGTGCCCGGCAGCGACGACGGCACCGGTAAGCCGGCGACCCGCTCGTACTCGTTCAGCACCGGCCCGCACGAGAATTCGCTCGCGTTCCTCGTGAAGATCACCGAGGACGGTCTGATGTCCGAGTACCTGCGCGACCGCGCGCAGGTCGGCGATACCCTGGAGTTCACCGGCCCATTCGGCAGCTTCTTCCTGCGCGAGCGCAAGCGTCCGTCGCTGCTGCTCGCCGGCGGTACCGGCCTGGCGCCGCTGCTGTCGATCCTGTCGAAGATCGAGGCCGACGGCTCGGACCAGCCGGTGCACCTGATCTACGGTGTCACCTTCGATCACGATCTCGTCGAACTCGACGCGCTCGAGGAGTACACGAAGCGGCTGCCGAACTTCACGTTCGACTACTGCGTCGCCGACGAAGCGTCGTCCGCCCCGAACAAGGGATACGTGACGGGTCTGTTCGAGCCGTCGCACCTCAACGACGGTGATGTGGACATTTACCTGTGCGGTCCGCCGCCCATGGTGGAGGCGGTGCGTAACCACCTGTCCGAGAACGGTATCGAGCCGACGAACTTCTACTTCGAGAAGTTCAACACCTCGGCCACCCCGGGTGGGGCAACCGCACCCGCTGCCACCGACGCCGAGAAGGCCGCGGCGGAGAAGGCTGCCGCCGAGACCGGTCGTCCGGTGGTGCTCGAGAACCCCGAGCCCGGCAATTACGAGATCGGCGAGGAGCATCCGCCCGTCGCCGAATCGGACGAGCAGTTCGACGCCCGCATGGCCCTCGAACTCGGGGTCGTCGAACTCACGATCGGCCGGCTCACGCCGGAGCAGCTCGTCGAGTTCCGCATCCTCGCCGAGGCGTCCGGCGCGTCGGTCGAAGGCGACCACTTCACCGACGCCGCGGCGTTCACCGACACCAATGCGGCCTTCCACGAGTTCCTCTTCCGCTGTTGCACCAACCCGGTGCTGCTCGAGGCCTACAACAAGCTCGAGGTCACCCGGTTGATGAAGCAGGTCCTGCGCGACGCGCAGTGGATCGAGGAACACATCGTCGACGAGCACCTGCAGCTCGTCGAGGCGTTCGAGAAGGGCGACAAGGCCGCCGCGCGCGACCTGATCGTCGTCCACTCGCAGCACGCCAAGGAGACGATGCGTCGCGCCATCGCCAGCGGTGCCCCAGCAGGTGTCTCCTCATGATCGAAACGAAGATCTTCCCGGGCCGGTTCGACGGACGGTGCCTGACGATCACCGGCGCCGCGCAGGGCATCGGTCTCACGGTGGCGACCCGCATCGCCGCCGAGGGCGGTGAGGTCGTGCTCGTCGACCGCGCGGATCTCGTCCACGAGGTGGCCGAGCAGCTGCGCGAGGCGGGCGGCAAGGCGCATTCGGTGACGGCGGATCTCGAGACCTTCGAGGGCGCGGAGGAGGCGATCTCCCACGCCGTCCGCACCACCGGCCGCATCGACGTGCTGATCAACGTCGTCGGCGGCACGATCCGGGCCAAGCCGTACGAGCACTATGCGCCGGAGGAGATCGAGAAGGAGATCCGGCGGTCGCTGTTCCCCACTCTGTGGACGTGTCGCGCCGCCGCTCCCCATCTGATCGAGCGACGCGCCGGCACGATCGTGAACGTCTCGTCGGTCGCGACCCGCGGCGTCAACCGCGTGCCGTATTCGGCGGCGAAGGGTGGGGTCAACGCGATCACCGCGTCGCTCGCCCTCGAACTCGCCCCCTACGGGGTCCGCGTGGTGGCGACCGCCCCGGGCGGCACCGTCGCTCCCGAGCGGCGGATCGCGCGCGGTCCGTCGCCGCAGTCCGAGCAGGAGAAGGCCTGGTACCAGCAGATCGTGGACCAGACCGTCGATTCCTCCCTGCTCAAGCGGTACGGCACGCTCGACGAGCAGGCCGCCGCGATCTGTTTCCTGGCCTCCGAGGAGGCCTCCTACATCACCGGCACGGTTCTTCCCGTCGCCGGCGGCGATCTGGGCTGACCGCCCCTCGCTCGGCCTCACCGGAGGCGCCAGTCCCCCCCGGTGAGGCCACTTTTCTCCCCGAATCCTCTTGTGACTCCACCCACAGACCGGAGCAACGCATGCCCCACGCCACGCAGACCTGGGCCAGTCCACAACATCGGCGCAGCGTCATCTGGATCGTCGCGCTCGCCACCCTCGCGATCATCTTCGACGGCTACGACCTCGTCGTGTACGGCACCGTCCTTCCGACCCTGATGGCCGATCCGACCCAGCTCGGGGAGATCTCTGCCCAGCAGGGTGGTGCCCTCGGCTCCTACGCGCTCATCGGCGTCATGGTCGGCGCGCTGCTGACCGGTGCGTTCGGTGACCGCGTCGGCCGCCGGAAGATGATGTTGATCAACATCGTCTGGTTCTCCGTCGGCATGGGTGCGGCGGCCTTCTCCACGAGCATCACGATGTTCGGCGCGCTCCGCTTCTTCACCGGCATCGGCGTCGGCGGTCTCGTCGCCACCGCCGGAGCCGTGGTCGCCGAGTTCGCTCCGCCCGGCAAGCGCAACCTGTTCAACGCCATCGTCTACAGCGGTGTCCCCGCCGGTGGTGTGATGGCCTCGCTGCTCGCGATCCTGCTGCGCGACGCGATCGGCTGGCGCGGACTGTTCCTCATCGGCGCGTTGCCGCTGCTCATCCTGCTCCCGCTGGCACTGATGAAGCTTCCCGAGTCGCCCGCCTGGCTGCAGTCGCGGGGACGCTCCGACGAGGCGCAGCGTGTGTGCGAGAAGTTCGGTTTCCCGCTGCCGTCCGCAGCACCTGTCGCTTCCACCGAGAAGATCGGTTTCGCGGCACTCGCGACCCGCAAGTACGCCCTCGGTACGGGACTGCTCGGCATGATGAGCTTCGCCGGTCTGCTGCTCACCTACGGCCTCAACACCTGGCTGCCGAAGATCATGGCCGACGCCGGTTACAACGCCAACGGCTCGCTCGCCTTCCTCCTCGTCCTCAACGGCGGCGCCATCCTCGGCGGCCTGCTCGCCTCGAAGGTCGCCGACGGCCGCGGACCGCAGTCCGTCATCGTCACCACCTTCTTCCTCGCGGCCGTGGCCCTCGTGCTGCTCACGCTCGGTTTCCCGCTGCCGGTGCTGCTCACCGCCGTCGCGATCGCCGGTACGGGCACGATCGGCACCCAGGTGCTCATCTACGGGTTCGTGTCCAACTACTACGACACCCCCGCCCGCGCTGCGGGTGTGGCGTGGTGCGCCGGCTTCGGCCGCCTGGGCGGCATCGTCGGCCCGGTCATCGGAGGTCTGCTCATCGGCGCGGGCTTCGCGAACAACGTGAACTTCTACATCTTCGCGGGTATCGCGCTCGCCGGTGGTCTGGTCACGTGGTTCGTGCCCCGCCCGGTCCAGTCCGTCTCGCCGGTCCGCAGTTCCGATCGCCCCGTGCCGACTACCGTGGATGTGTGACGGACAACGTTGTGCTGATCGGCCGGAACTCCGAGTTGTTGCAACTCGAACGCCTCCTCGACGAAGCCCGCGCGGGTGTCCCCTCGCTGGTCCTCGTCGAGGGGGCGTCCGGCGTCGGGAAATCCTCCCTCGTTTCGTATTTCGTCGCTCGCCACGACGACCTCGCCGTACACGACGCGACCGGGGCCCGCTGGGAAGCCGGCCATCCGTGGTCCGTGCTCGAACAGCTGCTCGGTGACACCGTCACGGCGGGCGACCCGGTGGAGGCGGCACGCACGCTCCTCGACCGGATCGACGACGCGACGGTGATCGTCGTCGACGACGCGCACTACGCGGATGCCGAGTCGTTGCAGTCGCTGTCGTCGTCGCTGAGGCGAGCGCACGGACGTCCCCTGCTCATGATCTGGATCGTGCCCGACGTGCTTCCCGACGATGTCGCCCCGGCGACCGCCGACCTCCTCTCGAACAGCCACCGCGTGGACACCCTCCACGTCGGCGCGCTGGCGCCCCCGGATGTCGCGCAACTCGCACTGCATCGCATCGGCGTCGACCTGTCCGCGTGGACGGCGCGTCGCCTGCAGGAACACACGCTCGGGAACACCCGCTCGATCCTGCAGCTTCTCGACGAGATCCCTCGCGACGAATGGCACCGCTGGCAGGCGCGTTTCCCAGCACCGAGACAACACGCGGGGAAAGTGGGTCGCATCCTTGCCCGGTGTTCACCGGACACGCGCGCGCTCGTCGAATCGGTCGCCGTCCTGGACACCGCCGCGACACGGGGAGCCACCGAATCCCTCGCGCTCGTCGCCGAACTCGCCGAGGTCGGCGACACGACCGGGCCGCTCGACGAGGCCCACCGGCTCGGTCTGCTCACGATGCGTGAACAGCGGGGCGTGGTGTCGTTGTCGTTCCCCGATCCCATGACCCGCGCCGCCGTGGCCGACGAGATCGGCCCGGCCCGCTGGCACAGCCTGCACGCGCGGGCCGCTTCGCTCGTCGACGACGAGGGCGCCCGGTTGTTCCACCTGGTGTCCGCGACACCGACCGGAAACGAGGAACTCGCCGCCGACCTCGACGCTTACGCCCGGCGATGCGCCGCCGACGGCGCCTGGTCCCAAGCGGCCGAAGCGCTCATCACCGCGAGCCGTATCACTCTCGACCGAGAACTACGGACCCGCAGGATGATCCGCGGTGTCGACGCACTGACCGGTGCGGCCGACCTGCCCCAGGCCCAGACGTTCGTCCCCGAGATCGAGAGCGTGCCGAGCGGACCGATGCGCAACGCCGTGCTCGGCTATCTCGCGATCCAGCGGGGGCGGGCCGCGGAAGCGCACCACCTTCTCACCGAAGCGTGGTCGATGCTCGACGATCCGGAATCCGAACCCGAACTCGCCGCGACGATCTCGCAACGCATGGTGTTGCATTCGTTGGCACGGCTGCGCGGCGACGATCTTGTCCTGTGGGCCGATCGTGCCGCGGACACCCTCCCCGAGACGGCTCCACCCGTCGTCGAGTCCCGGGCCATCCGCGGACTCGGGCTGGCGATGACCGGTCGCGTCGATGAGGCCGTCGAGTCGTATTCGGCTCTGTCCGATGTCATCCGGCTCGGAGCGCAGAGCCAGCGCATCCGCATGGCCGAGGGGTGGCTCGCATTGGTGCTCGACCGGCCCGATCTCGCCCGGACCGAACTCGAGGCGGCCGAACCGACCATCTTCCGCGGCGGGTCGCTGCGCATCTCGCTGTGGGCGCAGGCCTGGCTCGCGCGAACACAATTCGCGCTCGGTGCGTGGTCCGACGCGCTGCGCACCGTCGATCGCGCGGCGGCGCAGCTCGACGCGACACAACTCGATCTGCTCCGACCGCTCGTCCACTGGACCGGCGCCCAGGTCCAGGCGCTGCGCGGGAACTGGACCGCGGCACGGGAACACGCCCACCGTGCCCGCGCCGGGAACAACGACTACCCGCTCATGCTCGTACCGGCCTGCCTGTGCCTGGCGCAGTGCGCCGAGGTGGTCTCCGACTACACGAGCGTGTTGCGCTATCTGGAACCGATCGTCACCATGCGCGAGCGGGGCGCCGTCGACGAACCCGGCCACTGGCCGTGGCCGGATCTCTACGGCAACGCCCTCGTGATCACCGGACGCGTCGACGAAGCGGACGAATTCCTGCGGCCGCACGAGGAACTCGCCGCCGAACGCGGTCACCGCTCCGCCAAGGCCCGCCTCGGTTACGTGCGCGGTCGCATCCTCGGAGCCCGCGGCGACATCGACGCCGCCCGCGACGCTTTCGAACACGCACTCGACGAGATCGACACGCTGCCACTGCCCTACGACCGTGCACGCATCAACTTCGCGTGCGGCCAGACGATGCGCCGCGCGGGGCGTCGCCGCGACGCCGACGCGGTGATCCGCACCGCCCGTGAGCTGTACGCGTCGCTCGGCGCCGTCTCGTACGTGGAACGTTGCGACCGGGAACTCAAGGCCGGTGGTCTTCGTATCGGCGACGGCGAGACCGAGACTCCGCGTTCGGATTTCACGACCCTCACTCCGCAGGAACGCGCCGTGGCCACACTCGTCGCGTCGGGCCGCACCAACAAGGAAGTCGCCGGTGAGCTGTTCCTGTCCGTCAAGACCGTGCAGTACCACCTGACCCGCGTGTACTCGAAGTTCGGCATCCGCTCGCGCAGCGAGCTCGCCGCGAAGTTCCGACAACAGGATCGAGGTTGACCATTGACCGCCGTGGACGATCGCCCCACCGCCGAGACCGATCTGTTCGAACGCCCCGTGCGTCCCGTCGTCGGACCGCGCGGGATACTCCGGGATCTCGGCCCACGATACGCCGCGAACGGCTTGATCGGGCTCGTCTTCTCGTGCACCGGACCGGTCGCCGTGATCCTCGCCGCCGGCGCCGCGGGCGGGCTGAGCGCACCGCAGTTGGCGTCGTGGATCTTCGGGGTGTTCGCCCTCAACGGGCTGCTCACCATCGTGATGAGCGTCGCCTACCGGCAACCGCTCGGGTTCTTCTGGACCATCCCCGGCACCGTGCTGGTCGGCGGGTCGCTCACCCACCTGAGCTGGGCGGAGGTGGTCGGCGCATTCTTCGTGACAGCGGCCCTCGTGACGGTGCTGGGGGCCTCGGGACTGGTGCGCCGAGTGATGGAAGCGTTGCCGATGCCCATCGTCATGGCGATGGTCGCGGGGGTGTTCCTGAAGTTCGGCATCGATCTGGTTTCGGCGCTCGGTTCCGACGTCGCCATCGCCGCACCGATGGTGATCGTCTTCCTCCTGCTCAGTTCCGTTGCAGTCCTCGGTAAGTGGATGCCTCCCATCCTCGGCGCCCTGCTCGCCGGGGTGGGCGCGGTCGCGCTGTCGGACCGGTTCTCACCGTCCGGGACCGACAGCGCGGTCTTCGCCGCACCGGTGTTCACCGCCCCGCAGTTCACGTGGTCGGCGATCCTCGAACTCGTCGTGCCGCTCGCGATCACCGTGCTGGTCGTGCAGAACGGGCAAGGTATCGCGGTGCTGCGCTCGGCCGGGCACAATCCGCCCGTCAACGTCTCGGCGATCGCGTGCGGACTGTGGTCCTTCCTTGCCGCGTGCGTCGGCGCCGTGTCGACCTGTCTGACCGGACCGACCAACGCGCTGCTCGTGTCGTCGGGCGAACGGTCCCGTCAGTACACCGCGGCGATCACATGCGGGACGCTGGCGATCGTCTTCGGACTGTTCGCGCCGCTGTTCGTCCGGTGGATGATCGCCGCGCCCGCCTCGTTCGTCGCGACTCTCGGCGGCCTGGCGATGCTCAAAGCGTTGCAGGGCGCCTTCGTGGCCGGGTTCGCGAGCAAGCACACCATGGGTGCGCTCGTCGCGTTCGTGGTCACCGCCTCGAACATCACCGTCTGGAACATCGGCGCGGCGTTCTGGGGGCTCGTCGCGGGTGTGGCCGTGTCGTGGCTGATGGAGCGTCCGGACTTCAGCCGCTGACCCCGACCCCGACGTACTCGGAGAGATGCTCGCCGGTGAGCGTCGACCGCTCCTTCACGAGTTCGCTGGGGGTGCCCTCGAAGACGATGCGTCCACCGTCGTGGCCGGCGCCGGGACCGAGGTCGATGATCCAGTCGCCGTGGGCCATCACGGCCTGGTGGTGTTCGATGACGATCACCGACTTGCCGGACTCGACGAGCCGGTCGAGCAGACCGAGCAGCTGTTCGACGTCGGCGAGGTGCAGGCCCGTGGTGGGTTCGTCGAGGATGTAGGTCTCCCCCTTCTCTGCCATCGCGGTGGCGAGCTTGAGCCGCTGCCGCTCACCGCCCGACAGGGTGGTCAGGGGCTGGCCGAGCCGCAGATAGCCGAGGCCGACGTCGGACAGTCGCTGCAGGATCTTCGACGCCGCCGGGGTGCGTGCCTCGCCGTCGGCGAAGTACTCCTGGGCCTGCGCGACGGACATGGCGAGCACCTCGGCGATGTTCTTCCCCGCCAGGGTGTAGTCGAGCACGGCGGTCTGGAAGCGCTTGCCCTCGCAGTCCTCGCAAACCGATTCGACGGTGGCCATCACCCCGAGGTCGGTGTAGACGACACCGGCGCCGTTGCAGGTCGGGCAGGCGCCCTCGGAGTTGGAACTGAACAGGGCCGGCTTGACACCGTTGGCCTTCGCGAACGCCTTGCGGATCGGTTCGAGAAGACCCGTGTAGGTCGCGGGGTTGCTGCGACGCGAGCCCTTGATGGGGCTCTGGTCGATCGTGACCACGCCGTCGCCGTCGGCCACCGAACCGTGGATCAGCGAACTCTTGCCCGATCCGGCCACGCCGGTCACCACGACGAGCACGCCGAGCGGGATATCGACGTCGACGTTCTGCAGGTTGTGCGTGTCTGCGCCGCGGACCTTCAGGGCTCCGCTCGGGGTGCGCACCGTCGGTTTCAGCGACGCCCGGTCGTCGAGGTGACGACCGGTGAGGGTCTCGGCACGCCGCAGTTCGTCGACGGTGCCCTCGAAGACCACCTGTCCGCCCTCGGTGCCGGCGCGCGGGCCGAGATCGACGATGTGGTCGGCGATCGCGATGGCCTCGGGTTTGTGTTCGACGACGAGCACGGTGTTGCCCTTGTCGCGCAGTTGCAGCAGCAGGTTGTTCATCCGCGCGATGTCGTGCGGGTGCATGCCGATCGTCGGTTCGTCGAAGACGTAGGTGATATCGGTCAGCGACGATCCGAGATGGCGGATCATCTTGATGCGCTGCGATTCTCCGCCGGACAGGGTGCCGGTGGGACGATCCAGCGACAGATATCCCAGCCCGATGTCCGCGAAGGAGTCGAGCAGATGACAAAGGTTTTTCAGCAGCGGGGCAACCTGCGGAAGATCCAGTCCGCGCACCCATTCGGCGAGATCGCTGATCTGCATCGCGCACACATCCGCGATGCTCCTGCCGTCGATCTTCGACGACCGCGCCTCGGGGGCGAGACGCGTCCCTTCACAGTCCGGGCATGTGGAGAAGACGACGGCCTTCTCGACGAACGCACGGATGTGCGGTTGCATCGCGTCGAGATCCTTGGACAGGAACGACTTCTGGATCTTCGGGATCAGGCCCTCGAAGGTGACGTTGACGCCCTCCACCTTGATCTTGGTGGGTTCCTTGTAGAGCAGGTCGTGGAGTTGCCGCTTGGTGAACTTCGCGATCGGCTTGTCGGGATCGAAGAAGCCGCAGCCGCGGTAGATCCGGCCGTACCAGCCGTCCATGCTGTAGCCGGGGATCTTCAGGGCGCCCTCGTTGAGGGAGAGACCGTCGTCGTAGAGCACGGTCAGGTCGAAATCGGAGATGTTGCCCTTGCCCTCGCATCGCGGGCACATGCCGCCGAGCCGGTTGAAGGTCACCTTCTCGGCCTGGGTCTTCCCCGCGCCCCTCTCCACCGTCACCGCACCACTGGCCCGCACCGACGGCACGTTGAACGAGTAGGCGTTGGGCGGACCGATGTGCGGCTCCGCAACCCGGCTGAACAGGATGCGAAGCATCGCGTTGGCATCGGTGGCGGTGCCCACCGTCGAGCGCGGATTCGATCCCATCCGTTCCTGGCCGACGATGATCGCCGCGGTGATGCCGTCGAGCACGTCGACGTCCGGGCGGGCCAGGGTCGGCATGAATCCCTGCACGAACGCGCTGTACGTCTCGTTGATCAGGCGCTGCGACTCGGCGGCGATCGTGCTGAACACCAGCGAACTCTTGCCCGAGCCGGAGACACCGGTGAACACCGTCAATCGCCGCTTGGGGATCTCCACGCTGATGTCGCGGAGATTGTTCACGCGCGCTCCGTGGACCCGGATCGCATCGTGGGTGTCGGCGACGTGCGCTGCATGTGCCGGTGTGTCCTTCGTCGAGGTCATGTTCGAAGACTCCAGTGGTCGTACGGATGCGGGGCGGAACGGGTGCGACGATCGGAGAGTAAGGCCGATCGTGGGATCGGTCAGCGCAATTGCTGGATGCGGACCATGTTTCCCGCGGGGTCGCGGAGAGCGCAGTCGCGGACGCCGTACGGCTGGTCGGTGGGTTCCCTGGACGATCTCGGTGTCGCCGGCCTGCAGCTGCTCGAACGCCCCGTCGAGATCCTTCGTCGCGAGGATGATCGACGCGAAGGTGCCCTTGGCCATCATCTCGGCGATGGTGGCGTTCTCCTCCTCCGTGATGCCGGGGTCGGCGTCCGGCGGGTACAGCACCAGGGACGTGCCGGGAGTGTCGCTGCGGCCGAGGGTGATCCAGCGTTTCCCGGCGTAACCGACGTCGTTGAGGACATCGAAGCCGAGGGTGTCGCGGTAGAACGCGAGGGACGCCTCGGGATCGGTGTGCGGAAGGAATGTCTGGTGAATGGTGATGTCCATGCCGATCACGGTATGACCGGCGGACCCGTCCGCGCTTCTCGATTCCTGATCGGTCTGGTGACATTCTTCGCCACGCACGACGGGATGCCGTTCGTCTCCTCGGCCGCCTGCTTGCGGTACACGCTCGGGGGCACGCCGACGAGTTCCGTGAACCGGGTACTGAAGGTGCCGAGCGACGAACAGCCCACCTCGAAGCACACCTCGGTGACGGTGAGGTCGCCGCGTCGCAGCAACGTCATGGCCCGCTCGATACGCCGGGTCATGAGATACGAATAGGGCGACTCGCCGTACGCGAGCCTGAACTGGCGGCTGAGATGGCCGGCCGACATGTTCACGCCGCGGGCGAGGGCCTCGACGTCGAGGGGCTGGGCGTACTCGCGGTCGATGCGGTCGCGGACGCGGCGCAGCAACGCGAGGTCGCGCAGACGCTGATCGGTGACGGGTTTACCGGGCACGGGTCCGATCGTGCCACGATGCGCCGCCTCGATCCTGTCGTCGTGCGCCTCCACAGCACATCCGCCCCGCGAGGATCCCGGGACCACAAACCGGACCCGCCGGGACCGGAAAACTGACACTCTGTCGATACCTGCCCGTACGGACGAAAGGTCACCGATGGCTCGTGCGGTTCGCGTCGTCGTTCTCGGATCGGGATCGTGGGGAACCACGATCGCGTCGTTGGCCGCACGCAACACCCCGGCGACGTTGTGGGCCCGCAACGACGACATCGCGCGTGAGATCGACACCGAGCACCGCAACCGTCGATATCTCGGCGAACGGCCACTGCCGCAGGGCCTGCGCGCGACGTCCGATCTCGAAGAGGCCGCCCGCGAAGCCGACGTCCTGGTGATCGGTGTGCCGTCGCATGCAGTGCGCAAGACACTCGAGCAGGTCGTCGACGAGATCCGCGCGTGGGTTCCGGTCGTCTCGCTCGTGAAGGGCCTCGAGCCGGGCACCCGCCTGCGGCCCACCGAGGTGATCGCCGAATGCCTTCCGGGGCACCCCGTCGGGCTGCTCGCGGGTCCGAACATCGCCGGGGAGATCGCCGACGGCATGGCCGCCGCGTCGGTGGTCGCGATGCAGGACGAAGCGGTGAGTGCGGCGCTGCAACCGCTGTTCGCCACGTCGTTGTTCCGCGTCTATCGCAATACCGACGTGCTCGGCTGCGAACTGGGCGGGATCCTCAAGAACATCGTGGCGATCGCGGCCGGCATGGCCGAAGGACTCAGCGTCGGCGACAACACCCGCGCGATGGTCCTCGCCCGTGGGCTGGCGGAGATGACGCGTCTCGGTGAGGCCATGGGTGCGGATCCGCGCACGTTCGCGGGCCTCACGGGGATGGGTGATCTCATCGCGACGTGCACGAGTCCGTCGTCGCGGAACCGCCGGGTCGGTGAGGCGCTGGCGCGCGGGCTCAGCATCGACGAGGCCGTCGAGGCGCTGGGGCAGGTCGCCGAAGGGGTGAAGACCGCGCCGACGGTCATGGAACTCGCCCGCGAGTACGGGGTGGAGATGCCGATCGCCGCCGAGGTGGCGGCCGTGGTGACCGGGAAGAGCACCCCCACCGATGCCTATCGGGGGCTGCGCCGGGTCACACCCGGCGACGAGAGGGACATCGTCTGACCTTCTCTACCGCTTTCTCGGACGGATCGTAGAAAGCCAAATAGTCGCCTGTCGTGTGCTCCCGACCGGCTGAACGAACGCTCGGTGAAGTGATGTGCCATCGTGGTGACATGACTTCTGCCGCCGACGCGCTGTCGTCCCTGCTCGACACCCGTTTCAGCTGCCGCGCCTTCCTGACGAAACAGGTCCCGCGCGAGGACATCGAACGCATGCTGCAGATGGGTCAGCGCACCGCGTCCTGGTGCAACTCCCAACCCTGGCAGGTGCACATCGTCAGCGGCGACGCCACCAACCGCCTGCGCGACGCCGTCTACGCGCAGGCCACCTCGGGGAACATGGATCCCGACATCCCGGGACCCGCCGAATACCGCGGCGCCTATGCCGAGCGTCGCCGCGGCGCCGGCTACGCCCTGTACAACGCGCTGGGCATCGCCCGCGACGACTACCAGCGCCGCACCGAGCAGATGCTCGAGAACTACCGCTTCTTCGGCGCACCGCACGTCGCGATCATCACCTCCGACAAGGCCCTCGGCGTGTACGGCGCCGTCGACTGCGGTGGCTACGTTTCGACCCTGCTGCTCGCCGCCGAGTCGCTCGGCATCGCCGCCGTCCCGCAGGCCGCCGTCGCGATGACGGCCACCACGCTGCGACGCGAACTGAACATCGGCGACGACCGCGACATCGTCTGCGCCATCTCGTTCGGTTACGCCGACGAGGCGCACCCGGCCAATGCGTGTCGCACGAATCGCGCGTCGCTCGACGAGACCGTCGAGTGGGTCGACTGAACTTTCGATCACCCCGGCCGGGTCAGTCGTTCTGGGCGCGCAGGTACCGCCCGAAGTGCGGAACGGTGAACCCGATGAACCCGCGCTCGGCGGAATAGATCAGGCCCTTCTTGATCAATCCGTCGCGCGCAGGTGACAGGGAGGCAGGCTTCCGTCCGAGTTCGACGGCGATCTTCGAGGTCGCGACAGGCCCGTCGTCGCCCGCCAGATCCGCCATGGCCCGCATGTATTCGCGTTCGGCGGGGGTCGCCCGTTCGTAGCGGGAGCCGAAGAAGCCGACGGCGAGTTCCTCTTCCGCAGTCGGTGCCGCGACCCGCACGTCGTCGGCGGTGATCGGCGAATCCGCTGCGACGTCCCAGGTCGCCTTACCATAGGCCTGCACGAAATACGGGTAGCCGTCGGCGGTTTCGTACAGCAGGTCGAGGGCGTCCTGCGTGAACTCGACGTCCTCTCGTGCCGCAGGCGCGATGAGCGCGAGATCCGCTGCCGCACGGTCGAGCCGGTCGATGCGGTGGTAGGTGAACAGCCGCTCGGAGTAGGACTTCGACGCCGACAGCACCGCGGGCAGGTGCGGCAGACCGGCCCCGACGACGATGAGCGGCGCGGCGTCCTGGCTCAGCTCGTGGCAGGCCCCGCAGATCGCTGAGACGTCGTCGGAGCCGAGGTCCTGCATCTCGTCGATGAACAATGCGATGCCCACGCCCACGTCGCGTGCGAGTCCTGCTGCGTCGACAAGCAGTTCGACGAGGTCGATCTCGATGTCGCCCGAGTCGGCCCGCCCTTTCACTGCCGGAGCATCGATGCCGGGTTGCCAGCGTTCGCGCATGCCCTTGTCGGCGGTAGCCCGCAGCGCGAACGACTTGAGCACCCCGAGGAAGTACTCCACCGATTCCGGATCCGGATGCGCGGCGGCGATCTCGCGGACCGCCATGTGCAGCGCCGACGACAGGGGGCGTCGCAGTCCTTGATCGGGACGGGCCTCGATCTTGCCGGTGCCCCAGCTCTTCGCGATGGCGGCGGAGCGCAGATGGTTGAGAAGGACGGTCTTGCCGACACCGCGGAGGCCGGTGAGGACGACGCTGCGTTCGGGTCGTTCCCGGGCGATCCGTTCGAGGACCACCTCGAACGCGGTGAGTTGCTTCTCGCGGCCGGCGAGCTCGGGCGGGCGCTGTCCCGCGCCCGGGGCGTACGGGTTGCGGACAGGATCCATCCGTCGATGCTAACGGCGAACTCATCGGATTCTGAGCTCATCTAGTGCGTGTCGTAGACGGCCGTATTCGCGTATGTCCGAGCTCGAAACCGCAGTTGTTGTCGACATTTCGGAGATTTCTCGACAACAACTGCAACCTCGGCCGCCCAGAGCGACATGCACGCATGCGCATTTCAGACTTTGACATTCATTTTCGATAGTGGCTATTTCTTTCCCCATGACAACGCTCTCCCGCTACGGCGGCGCCGCCCTCACCGTCGTCGCTGCAACCTTCGCCGCCGCCTGCGGCGGTACGACCGAGGCCGACACCACTGCGGCCGACACCCCCGAGACGACGACCTCCGCCGCCGCTTCCGAAGTGGCGACGGCGCAGCCGCGCCTCGCCCTGACCTACGACGGCGGCGTCCTCGTCGTCGAGGAAGGAGAACTCACCGTCGTCGACGACTTCGCACTCGACGGTTTCAACCGCCTCTCCCCTGCCGGCGACGGACGCCACGTGCTGATCTCCACCGAAGGCGGATTCCGCGTGCTCGACACCGGCAGCTGGACGGAAGCCCACGGCGACCACGGTCACCACTACGCCGGCGCACCCACGCTCACCGACCTGACGTTCGCCGCCGAGAAGCCCGGACACGTCGTGCCGCACGCCGGGGTCACCGCCCTGTTCGACGACGGCACCGGACGCATCGACGTGTTCGACCCCGCCGATCTCGCCTCGGCGACCGACCTGCCGGATCTCGACAGTCGCGCGCTCCCCGAGGCCCACCACGGCGTGGCCGTCCCGATGCCCGACGGCGGCATGCTCGTCACCCTCGGCGATTCCGAGGATCGGACCGGTGTAGCGCTGCTCGACGAGAACGGCACCGAGATCACGCGCACCGAACAGTGCCCGGGTGTGCACGGTGAGACGGTCGCGGCCGACGGGGTCGTCGCCTTCGGATGCGAGGACGGCATGGTGATCTTCCGCGACGGAACGTTCACAAAGGCGCCGGTGCCCGACCCCTACGGCCGGATCGGGAACCAGGCCGGCAGCGAGGACTCGCCCGTCGTCCTCGGCGACTACAAGACCGATCCCGACGCCGAGCTCGAGCGGCCCGAGCGCGTCGCGCTCGTGGACACCCGCACGGCGTCGGTGCGTCTCGTCGACCTCGGTACGAGTTACACCTTCCGCTCCCTCGGTCGCGGACCGGCAGGGGAAGCACTCGTTCTCGGCACCGACGGCAACCTCCACGTGATCGATCCCGACTCCGGCGAGATCGTCCGGCGGATCGAGGTGCTCGAGCCGTGGACCGAGCCCGACGAGTGGCAGGCACCTCGGCCCGCACTCGAGGTGCGGGGCGATACGGCGTTCGTCACCGATCCCGCCACCGATTCCCTGTACGCGGTGGACGTGACCTCGGGTGAGATCCGCTCTGCCGAACTGCCGCACACCCCGAACGAGATCAGCGGCGTCGCCTGACCCCGCTACCGGAGTATTCGGCTTTCTAGTTATGGAGCTAGAAAGCCGAATAGTCCCCTCACATCCGGCCGGTCGAAATCCTTCCGCAACGTGATCCGCCTCACTCTTCAAGTTCGCGAAACGGATTTCTCGACCAAAACGGTTGGGGAGGCGATACTCTCGTCGCCTGATCCCGAAGACAACGATTGTGTAACGTGGCGACGCACCTGTTTCCTACCGGGAGGTACCGCCCGTGCTGTTGACCGAAGTCCGTACCCGACCTGTTCGATCCTTGTTGATCGCCATCGGTCTGACGGTCTCGGCGCTGGCAGTCGCGGGATACCTGCGCGACGCGCTGAACGAGTACCTCATGGATCTCGACGTCTTCCGCGATGCCGGCTGGGCCTTCCTGCACCACACCCCGCTGTACACCGAGGGGTTCTTCAGCCATTCCGGTTTCCGGTTCATCTACCCACCCTTCGCGGCGTTCCTCTTCGCCCCGATGGCGTTGGTGGGCAGCACCGCCCTGCAGGTGTTGTGGACGATCGGACTCATCGCTCTCGTGTGGTGGGTGCTCAAGGTCGTCTACCAGCGACTCGACATGTCGCAGCCGAGCCTGATCGCAGCCGCGTCGCTCGGACCGGTGCTGTGGCTCGAGCCGTTCCGCTCCAACTTCACGTTCGGCCAGATCAACATCGTGCTCATGGCACTGGTGGTCGCCGACCTGCTCGGTGTGATCCCGAAGCGCTTCCGCGGTGTCGGCATCGCGCTGGCCGCCGCCATCAAGGTGACCCCGGCCGCCTTCGGCCTGATCTTCCTGCTGCGCCGCGACTGGCCGTCGGCATTCCGCGCGCTGAGCGCCTTTGCCGCGACCGTCGCGTTCGGCTACTGGCTGCGCCCCGATTCGACCGTCTACTTCTGGACCACGGAGTTCTTCGCGACCGACCGCGCCGGCGACCCGTCGTTCTTCCGCAACCAGGCGCTCACCGGTCTCATCGCCCGTTTCGACTTCTCCGACGGCACCGCCAAGGCGCTGTGGCTGGCCGGTGCCCTGGTCGTCGTGGCCGGTACCGCGTGGGCCGCCTACCGCTTCCTGCGTGCCGACGAGCCCGTGGTCGCGGTGGCCCTGGTGGGCCTGGCGTCGCTGCTCGCCGCTCCGATCGCCGTCACCCACCACTGGGTGTACGCGCTGTTCCTCGTGCCGCTGCTCGTCGCGCCGGCCTACCGCCGCTGGTGGCCCGTGCTGGGGCCCGCCACCGTGGTCTTCCTCATCGGACCCAACCACCTGCTGCGTGAGGCGTCCTCCGGCGGCTGGGTCGAGCAGTTGCTCCTCGAAGTCCTCGGGACCTCGCAGTGCCTGGCCGCGATCGCAGTCTTCGTCGCCGCGATGGTCGCCGCGCGCCATCGTCGCCCCGGTGCCGAGAACGCCGTCGAGCGCGAGGAGACCGTCGCCGCGCCGGCTCAGGTCCAGAACGCCGACGCGACGAGATAGAGACCCGTCCCGACAACGGTGCTCAGCGCGGCGTTGCGTCGCCACAGATGCACCGCGATCGTGCCCGCGAGACCGACGGTCGCGGGTAGCCAGGTCGACTCCCCCACGTCACGCAGTGTGTACATCACCAGGATCACCATGACGCCCGCGGGCATCGTACGGCCCAGGAAATCGACGAAGGCGGAGTTCTTCAGCGCCGACAACGCGAGGAACGGCGCCGCGCGCAACGCGACCGTCACGACGAACATCACCGCCAGAGCGCCGAGGACATATCCGGCGCCGGGCACCGACTCAGGCACGGGCCACCTTGTTCCGGTAGACGAACCGCACGAACAGGCACACCACGAACAACCCGAGCCCGACGACGAGCATCTGGCTTTTCGCGACCAGCAATGCGACGAGACCGCAGACCAGCGCGAGCACCGGCGCCGGCACGTCGCGGTTGGAGCGGAAGGCATCGATCGCAAGCACCGCGAACAGTGCCGTGAGGGCAAACTCGAGTCCGGCGAGCCCGTCGGGGAGCACTGCCCCGATCAACGCGCCGATCGTGCCCGACACGACCCACATCAGCTGGCAGAGCACCTGGACCGTGAGGATGCGGGTACCCGAGAGCGGCTCACGTGCCTTGGGGGCGACGATCGCGTACGACTCGTCGGTGAGCGCATAGACGCCGTAGAGACGCCCGAGCCGGCTGCGGATGCGGTGCAGCGGGAACGACAGGCCGTAGAAGACGTGCCGGAAGTTCACCAGCAGCGTCGCCGCGGCGACCGAGGCGAGCGGCGTGACCGCCGCGATCAGACCGATCGCGAGGAACTCCATCGACCCCGCGTAGATGACGGTGGAGAAGATCGGCGCCCACCACCATTCGAACCCGCCCTGGGTGAGAACCACACCGAACGCGAGCCCCAGCGGGATCAGTCCCAGCCCGACGGCCCAAGAGTCCTTGATACCCGCGCGGATCTCGAGGGTACGACGGTCGGGCATGCTCATCAGGCTATCGCCGGGCCGGAAGTCTCGGCGCCCGGCCCGGAGGAAGGTGATCTGTGTCCACCTCGTTCACGGAGGTCGTGTCCTCCGCCTGGCAGGCCGTGTCGACCGTCGACCAGCCCGCTCCGACGGTGGTCGTCGTCGGAACGGCGATCGTCGCACTCGTGCTCGTCACCGTTCGGCCGCTGTGGCTGAAGACCCGCCATGTCGTCACGCAGGCGCACGAGGGGTCGCACGCGCTGGTCGCGGCGCTCGTGGGCCGAAAGCTGTCGGGCATCCGTCTGCACAGCGACACCTCGGGGGTGATGGTGTCGTCCGGCAACCCGCGAGGCCCCGGCATGGTCGCGACCACCTTCGCCGGGTACACCGGTCCGGCCGTGCTGGGATTCGCGGCGGCGACGCTGCTGACCCTGGATCGGCCCGCCGCGGTGCTGTGGTCGATCCTCGCCGCGCTCGCCGTCCTGTTGCTGCTGATCCGCAATCTGTACGGATTCGTCTCGGTGGTGATCGCGGGTGCGCTCGTCGGTGCGGCCGCCTATCTCGGGGACCCGATCGTCCGGTACACCGCGGCGTACCTGATCACATGGGTCTTGCTCCTCGGCGCGACCCGCCCGGTCCTCGAACTCGCCCGCACCCATTCGCGCGGTCGTGGCCGGGGTTCGGACGCCGACCAGTTGCGCGGACTGACCCGCGTTCCGGCGGCCGTATGGATCGCGCTGTTCGCGATCGTCACGGCGGGTACCGCCTTCTACGGCGTCACACGGATCGTGGTGACCCAGCTGTCCTGAGTGGCCTCGGGATGCAGGCGGCAGCACGGACGACCGCGTGCAGGCTCGCGGTGAGCACGGAGCGGTGACGCCCCGCTGCCCACCGTGTGTCGTCGCCGCTGCGGAATTCGATCAGGGTGAGTGCGTCGGTGCCGACGCTGCTCTGATGGAGGCCGAGCACCTCGATATCGATGCCGAGACGGGCGAGAGCGTCGGTCGATGCTTCGACGGGACCCACGCCCTCGTGGACACTGCGGTGTTCGGTGCCGCCGACACCCAGCGTGATCGTGGTGCCCGCGTCGGTCACGTCGAAGGCGCGCAGCACCGGTGCACCCGGGACGTCCGGCCGTGCGAGATATGCGGTGTCGAAGATCTCCCACAGTTCGGTCGCAGTGACCTCCCCGCCGCTGGTGTCGGTGTGGTCTTGCACGTGGCGAGTGAAGTCGATCTGGAGCCGACGCGGAATTTCGATGCCGTATTCGCTCTCGAGCAGGTAGGCGACCCCGCCCTTACCGGATTGCGAATTGACACGGATCACCGCGTCGTAGGTACGTCCTATGTCGGCGGGATCGATCGGCAGATACGGTACTCGCCAATCGATCTCGGACTCGGGACGGCCCTCGGCGACGGCGCGTGCCCGGTGCTCGGCGAACCCTTTCCTGATCGCGTCCTGATGAGTGCCGCTGAAGGCGGTGTGCACCAGGTCGCCGACATACGGGTGCCTCGGGTGGATCTCGATGCGATTGCAGTATTCGACGGTGCGGCGGATCTCGTCGATGTCGGAGAAATCGATCATCGGATCGATGCCCTGTGCGTGGAGGTTCAGTGCGAGTGTCGCAATGTCGACGTTGCCGGTGCGTTCCCCGTTGCCGAACACGCACCCTTCGACCCGCTGCGCCCCGGCGAGGACGGCGAGTTCGGCGCACGCGATACCTGTGCCGCGATCGTTGTGCGGGTGCACGGACAGGATCACCGCGTCGCGTCGCGCGAGGTTGGTGTGCATGTACTCGATCTGGTCGGCATAGACGTTCGGGGTCGCGATCTCGACGGTGGCCGGAAGATTCACGATCACCGGCCGTTCGGGGGTCGCGTCCCACAATTCGGTGATCGCGTCGCACACCTCGAGCGCGTAGTCGGGTTCGGTGAGGTTGAAGACCTCGGGTGAGAACTCGAACCGCACGTTCGGCAGGTCGCCGGCCAGTTCCAGGACGTCGCGGCCACCGGCGACGATCAGTTCCGTCAGCGCGGTACGGTCGCGGTCGAGGACGACCTCGCGCCAGGTGGGAGCGGTCGCGGTGTACATGTGGACGACGACCTCGTTGCGGACACCCCGGACGGATTCCACCGTCCGCTCGATGAGGTCGCGACGTGCCGGGGTGAACACCACGATGGTGACGTCCGGCGGCGCGATGTCGGTCTCGACGATCAGGCGCACGAAGTCGAAGTCGGTCTGCGAGGCGGACGGATAACCGACCTCGATCTCCTTGTATCCCATCGCGACCATCAGCTCGAAGAAGCGGCGTTTGCGGCCGGGATCCATCGGTTCGGCCAGTGCCTGGTTACCGTCGCGCAGGTCCACCGGCACCCACAGCGGGGCAGCGGTCAGACGTTGTGTGGGCCAGTTCCGTTGCGCCAGTGGAACCTCCACGCGAGAGTACACATCGCGGTAGCGATGTGAGGGCATGGCGGAGTGCCGCTGCCTGTTCCAGACGGGGGCGTCGGCAGGAACCGGACCGGCAGGAGTGAAGATTCGCGGGAACGTGCTGGTGCTCATCGGAGAAGTCCTTCGTCGATCGTCGTTACGAGGGACCGACGCGTGTTCGACTCCACGACGGGGAGCCGGTCCGGCTAGGCCCCGCCGTGGCGGCGAAGGAGAAGGAACGCGAAGGAGCGCATGTCCCGAAGGCTAACATAACTCCTCGGACAAGTAGAGGAGTAGGCGACTCTGCGATGATGGAACCATGACCGTCGTCCGCCGCGAGCCTCTCGCCGACCAGGCCGCCGAACTGCTCCTCGAGCGCATCCGATCCGGAGAATGGCCGCTCGGCGCCAAGCTGCCCGGCGAGACGACGCTGGCTCCGCAGCTCGGCGTCGGCCGCTCCACCGTCCGCGAAGCGATCCGTCAGCTCGCCGGACGCGGCATCCTGACCACCCGGCAGGGCGCCGGCGTGTTCGTCACCGCTCTCGACGCACCCGAGGACTGGACGCGCACGGTCGCGCGCGCCGACATCCTCGCCGTGATCGAGGCCCGCATCGCCGTCGAGGTCGAGGCCTCGGCCCTTGCCGCCGCGCGCCGCACCCCCGCCGAACTGCGGGCATTGAAGAAGTCACTGCGGGAACGCGAAACCCATCGCACGGCCATCGAGGAACACGTCGACACCGACATCGTCTTCCACCGCACCATCGTGGTCGCCGCACACAACCCGATCCTTCTCGACCTGTTCGACGGCTTCACACCCCGTAACCGTCACGCCATGATCGAAATGCTCCGCACGCGCGGCACCCACGGGGACGACGCCGACCACGATACCCACCGACGCATCTACGACGCCATCGCGGACCGTGACGGGGTGACCGCCGCCGCCGTCACCCGCGACCACTTGTCCTCGCTCACGACGGCACTCGGCCGATAGCCGGGCCGGTTCTCTGCGGACGGTTCTCGACCTCCCGGGTGCGGGACGGTCACTTCTCGATCTGCATCGCGACCGCCCTCACCGGGGCCCCGTCGACGCCCGCGAACGGGATCGGCAGCAAGGACACGAGCGGATCCGCGAAGTCGATCGCGTCGAGATTGCGCAGGTTCTCGCAGATGATCGCGCCCGCGTCGGCGAGCACGTGGTGCGCTGCGAGCGTCTCGTCGCCCGTGGGATCCACGCTCGGCGCGTCGATTCCGACCGTGCGGACGCCGCGGTCGAGCAACCACCGGCACGCGTCGACGCTCAGGGCCGGATGCTCGAAATAGCGGTCGGTGCCGAAATACCGCGACCAGCCGGTGAGGACCAGCGCGATGTCGCCGGAGCCGATCGCAGGCCCACCCCACATGTCGGCGGTGACGAGCGCACCGGCGCCGACGCGGGCGCGCACGTCGAGCACCACTCCGCGTCCCACGAAGTTCTCCGGCGGTACCGCGTCGATCGCGGCGCCGCCGCTGCGCACGTGTCGCGGCGCGTCGACGTGGGTCCCGGTCTGCGATCCCATGTCGATGCGCATCAGGTCGAATCCGTCGGTCTCGACGGTGGCGTGCGGTGTGAACGTCGGTGCCGGATCCCCGGGATAGACCTGGATGGCCGGGGAGATCACGTGGGTCAGGTCGACGATCCGCCGAACACGCATGACATCACTCCTGTTCGGGTCAGCCGAAATCGACCTGCCGCTGCGCATTCGCGAGCGCCGTGACCACACCGGTGCCGAACGCGCCGAGACGGTCGAACAGCACCGCCGTGCCGACCGCGATGCCCTCGCTGCTGATGTGGTTGTCGGCCTCGATACCGACCTCCGGTCCTTCCGGCAGGCGGGACAGTGCCAGGGTGACATCGGAATTGATGTAGCCGACACCTTTGTCCGACCAGTTGGCCACGAACGACGTGCCCTCACCGACGGTCGCGGTGTTGACGAACGGCGACAGCTCCTCGCCGACGATGATCGGCAGCTGCCGCGACCACAGGCGCTTGCGATCGGAGTTCTGGTGTTCCGACCGCACCCGCGTCCATCCCGGGCCGTCGCTGCCGTACCACGACGAGTACTCGAGCGGCCCGGGCTGCGTCTCCGGGGAACCGGGAGGAGGCGTCGGGGACTCGCCGCGCAACCACACCGACCCGGGCGGCGGCGCCGACTTGCGGAGGAAGGTGAGCGTCGCGCGCGCCGACACCTCTCCACCCTGCATCAGGTTCGCGTCGGCGACGCGGATGCGGTTGCCGTCGCGCACCCGGGTGGTGGTGAAGGTGATCGGCTCGTTGCGGACCGGCCTGAAGAGATCGAGCGTGAACCGGGACGGGACGAAACCCTCGACGGCATGGTGGATCTCGAGCTCACGCGCCACCAGACCGCTCACACACGGCCCGTTGAGCATCGTGTCCGACCACGGGCTGGTCGCATACTTCGTGGGCAGGTAGACACCGTCGTCCTCGGTGAAAAAACCGCGGTTCTTGCGCTCGTGCATTCGGGAATTCTCCCAGCACCGGCCGCGGTGCGCTCATCGGGATACCCGAAGATGGGATCGTGCATGTACACGAACCCGATGTTCCGGCTGCCCGTACCCGCCTGATCGTCGACGTCGACACCGGCATCGACGACGCTCTCGCCCTGCTCTATCTCGTCGCGAGCCCGGAAGCCGAGATCGTCGCCGCCCTGTGCACGGCGGGGAACGTGCCGGTGGACCAGGTCACCGCCAACACGCTGTCGTGGCTCGAGGTGTGCGGTCGGTCCGATATCGAAGTGGCTGCCGGATCGCAGGTTCCGCTGGTCACGCCACTGATGACCACCGAGGACACGCACGGTCCACAGGGGATCGGGTATGCGGAACTCCCCGCTGCGTCGCAGTCGCGGTCGCCGCGATCGGCCGCGCAGGCGTGGGTCGATCTCACCCGCGAGCATCCGGGAGAGCTCACCGGGCTCGTCACCGGCCCCCTCACCAACCTCGCCCTCGCCCTGCGCATCGACCCGGAATTGCCGTCGCGGTTGCGTCGCCTCGTGATCATGGGTGGGTGTTTCCACCATCCCGGTAATACGACGCCGACCTCGGAATGGAACGTCGCGGTGGATCCGGAGGCCGCCAAGGTCGTGTTCGACGCGTTCTCGATCGTCCCTCCGGACCGGCGACCGATCGTGTGCCCGCTCGATGTCACGGAGTCGATCGAGATGCATCCCGAGCATGTCGCGCGGATCGGGGACGTCGTCGGTGTGCCCCGATCCGGGGAGCTGTCCCCGGACGCTCCGCGCGGTACGCGGTCGACGGCCGATGTCCCTCTCGTCCGCCACATCTCCGATGCACTGCGGTTCTACATGGAATTCCACCGTGACCAGGGCCTGGGCTTCCTCGCGCACGTGCACGACCCGTTCGCCGCGGCGGTCGCGCTGGGCACGGTTCCCTACACCTCCCGGCCCGCGACGGTCGACGTCGAGCTCGACGGACGGCTCACCCGGGGCACGACGGTCGCCGATCTGTCCGGTATGTGGCAGAGGACGCCGAACGCGGATATCGTGGCGGGCACCCGTCCGGCAGAGTTCTTCGATCATTTCGTCGAGCGGGTGGGATCGTACATTCGCGACTTGAACCTACCCCCGAGTAAGAACTAGCGTCGACAGCGCACAGTTCGGGGACAAGGAGATAAACGTGGCACAGAAAGTGCGCGTCCAATATTTCGACGATATCGACGGCCAACCGATCATGGACGGCCTGGCGCAGTCGTTCCGCATCACGGTCGACGACGACGAGTACGAAATCGACCTGCGGCCGGCGAACGCAGACAAGTTCCTGGCGGTACTCCGCCCGTGGTTGCACGAGAAGGCACCTGAGAAGCCCGCTTCGAGCACCCGCACCATCACGCCGAAGCAGACGGCAACGAAGGCCCGCACACGGACGGCGGGGACTCACAAGGCGATTCCGCCCACCCGGTCGCCGGAGCAACTGGCCGCGATCCGGCACTGGGCCCGTAACAAGGGTTACGACGTCAGCTCGCGCGGCCGGATCCCGCGTCACATCCTCGAGCGGTTCGAAGCCGCTCACTCCTGAGCATCACCCGGCTGCCTCCCCGCGGCAGGCCATGAACACCACCGACGACCGGTGCCGCCTCGTCACGCGACGAGATGGTGCCGGTCGTCGCGTCGGATGGTCACCGCAGCGACGATCACGCCCACGACCACGCCGATGACGGTGTCGGCGACCCGGTTGACGGCGAGGCCCGGACCCGCGTGCTGCCCGAGACCGGTGAGCAGCAACGCCATCGTCGTCACCCCGACCGAGGCGAGCCCGTAGTTCCGGGTCACCGTGAGTTCGGTGAGCGTCTGGAACAGCACGGCGGCCGCGACCACCGGCCAGTAGCCCAGGTCGAGCGCGAGCAGCACGGCAGCGATCATGGCGCCGCCGACATTTCCGATCAGACGCTGGATACCGCGCTGAACAGTGTTGCGATAGTTCAATCCTTGCAGCGCCGCCATGGCACCCATCGCAGCCCACAACGGATGGTCGAGCCCGATCGGTGCGGCGAACGACGCGGCGAGCAACGACGCCACGAAGATCCGGGCCGCTCCGATCAGCACGAGACGGTCGAGCAGACGACCGCATCCTTCGCGGACGAAGCCGGGCGGCGTGGGCAGCACCGGCCGCCCCTCGGCATCGACACGCGGAATCTCGATGTCGCGCCGCGCTTTCCGAAGTTCCTTCTCGAATCGGGAGAAATCGTCGCGACGTGCGCGGGAGGTGTCGTGCGACCCGCTGTCGAGAACCGTCTCGGCCGCGTCGAGCAGTGCGGCCAGTTCGTGGACATGGGCGTCCGGACGTCGCGGGGCGTTCAGTGCGACGGTCTCGCGCGCCTTCCGGATGCTCTGTCGCGCAGCGGGAACGGCGTCCGCACCGCGGATCTCGACGGCGGAGACCGCCGCGAGGGCGCGTGCGACCGCCAGACGAGCGGGCGTGTGGGGATGGGAGAGCGCGGGGAGCATCGCGATGACATATCCGAGCAGCGCACCGATGGTCGCCGCGGCGGTGACCAGGCCCGCATCGCCCCATCCGTCGGAGAAACCGGCGGCGCCGGCGGCCGCGAAGATGAGGATCACCGGGCCGGGGCCCATGAGCGAGAAGGCCGTGAACACCCAGTACGCGACGGCCGAGCCCAGCGAGAGCGCAACGATCTGCACCCACAGCGGGGCGCCCATCGCGCCGAGCGCAGCCCCGAAGGCGGTGTAACCGACGATGCCGAGGCCGACCCACGGAAGGCGCACGGCGAGAAGCGGATACGGTTCGTATCGCAGGAAGGCACTGGTGAGTGCGCCGAGGGCGGCGAAGCCGGCGACTTGTCCGTAACCGAGCAGACCGCCGCCGACGAGGGCGAGCATCGTCGCGAACCCCACGCGCAGCGCCACGGCCACGGTCGGATCGCCGCGCCGCACTTCGAGGGCGTCCTTCCACGCGCTCGCCGACAGCGGATGCGCGAGCGCTCTCCGGGTGTGACGGAGCTGAGGGCGGTCGTCGAGTCGGCGGTCCAGCATCCGTCCACCCTATTGTTTCACTGGTAAAATATCTATGAAATTGTTCGTCCGCTGCCGTTAGACTTGCCACATGCCCTCCGAGACGCCCCAGCCCGATTACGTCGATCGCGTACGTCTCGGATGGACCTCCCACTACCCCGGCCTCGACCTGCGCCCCATCGACGTGATCGGTCGCATCACCCGCATCGGGTCGCTCGCGCTCACCTACTTCGATCGGGAACTCGAACCGAGCGGCATCAGCCGCAGCGAGTTCGAGGTACTCAGCGCGCTCGCCCGCAGCGACCACCCGTTACGCGCCAGCGAAGTCACCTCGATCACGGGGATCTCCGGTGCGTCGACGACGAAGCACACCGAGCGACTCGCCAAACTCGGTCTCGTCGAACGCACACGACTCGAACGCGACGGCCGCGTCGTCCTCCTCACCCTCACCGACGACGGGCGCGCACTCGTCGAGAACGAGTTCCCGCGACGCCTGGCACGCGAGCGGCAGATGCTCGACGGACTCGACGACGACGAGGTTCAGGTCCTGTCCGACCTGTTGCGCAAGGTCGTCCGCAACGTCGAGAACCACTATCCGGCCTGATCCCCCGAACAGGTCAGGGCATCTCCTGCGTCTCGGCCCGTTCGATCTCGCTCACGGCGCGGCGCAGATACGCCTCGGGAGCCACGCGGCGTGCAGCGACGAGATCGGCGACGACGAGCAGGCCCGCGGCCAGATACTGCTCGGGACGGATCTTCGGGCGTTCGGCGTCGGAATCGGACACTCCGAGCGCACCCGTGAGCACAGCAACAACGGCTTCGGGTTCGAGCGATGGCAGCCATCGCAGTCCGGAACGGACGGAGCGTTCGAGCACGGCCTGCACGTCCTCACCGGCGAGACCGTCGGGATGCAGTTCCTCGAGCAACTCCCGGACCATGCCCGCGTGCACGGCCGTGACCTGCTCGTAGGGCAGGTCGACCAGTACCGCGACCGCCTCGTCGAAGGGCTCGGCCGACTCGCTGCGGGCAGCGGCGAGCGCATCGGCGGTGGCCGTCGCGATCTCCCGCGGCGTTCTCGGCCAGTGGTCGGGCCACACAGCGATCTCCTGTCCTTCCTCCGGACGCCCGGTCACAGGCGTTCCTGCAACGCGAGCGCGTCGTGCGGTGCACAGCCTTTCATGTCGTTGTCGAAGTACACGTAGACGTCCCTGCCGTCGCCCAGCCATCCGCGGATCCGCTCGGCCCACACGTCGAGAACGTCGGGGGTGTACCCGCTCGCATACAGCTCCTTGTCGCCGTGCATCCGCACGTAGACGAAATCGCTCGTGACGTCGGTGAGGAACGGGAACTTTCCGGCCGTGTCGGCGACGACGAGCCCGATGTCGTGCGCGCGCAGCAACTCCACGGCCTGCGGGCTCGCGAGGTCGGGATGCCGCACCTCGACGGCGTGCCGCAGCGGACGCTCGGCGTCCACCTCCACCCACACCCGATCGTCGGCGAGTTTGTCGGTGTGCCGGCGGGCGAGTTCGCCGGCGGCCATCGTCGTGCGGGGCAACCGGGTGAAGAAGTCCGCGAACCTGTCCTCCTCGAAACCGAGCGTCGGCGGGAGCTGCCACAGCACCGGACCGAGTTTCGGGCCGAGCGCGAGCACACCGGAGGCGAAGAAATTGGCGAGGGCGTCGTCGACACCCGCGAGCCGTTTCATGTGGGTGACGAACCGCCCGCCCTTGACGGCGTAGACGAAGTCGTCGGGTGCGGCGTCCCGCCACGCGAGATAGCTGCTCGGGCGCTGCAGCGAATAGAACGAGCCGTTGATCTCGATCGATCCGAACCGCTGGGCGGCGTATTCGAGTTCCCGGCGTTGGACGAGTCCTTCCGGATAGAAGTCTCCGCGCCAGCCCGGATAGCGCCATCCCGATATCCCGATCCTCGCCCCGGCCACGTTTCCGAGCGTAACCTCGGCTTCGATTCGGCACGCGAAGCAGCACGACCGCGCTTATCCTCTGGGCTACAAGATCACATCACACGCCAGGAGCCGTCATGTCCACGAGCTCGGTTTCTTCCAACGATCCGTTCCGATCATTACTGAAGCAGATCTGGTGGGTGGTGCTGCTGCGCGGCATCCTCGCGGTCCTCTTCGGTGTCGTCGCACTCGTCTGGCCCGGCATCACCGTGTGGGCGCTGGTGGTCGTCTTCGCGGCCTACGCGATCATCGACGGCATCGTACTGGTCGTCCAGTCGGTCCGTGACAAGCCCGAGGGCTGGGGCTGGTGGCTCGCCATGGGCGTCATCTCCGTCCTCGCCGGCCTCGTCGCACTGTTCTGGCCCGGCATCACCGCACTCGCACTGCTGTACGTGATCGCGTTCTACGCCATCCTGTTCGGCATCACCGGCATCGTCGGCGGCATCCGGTTCCGGAAGGTCCCCGAGTCCGGATGGGTGTGGTCGGTGCTCGCCGGCGTCGTCGCCGTCCTGTTCGGCATCGTGCTGCTGATCTTCCCCGGCGAGGGCATCCTGAGCCTGATCGTCCTGCTCGGCATCTACGCGATCCTGTTCGGCGTGCTGCTCATCATCCTGGCGTTCCAGGCACGCAGTGCGGCGAAGAAGGCCGGCGTCATCTGACCACCGGCCTTTTCCCCGATCGATCTCAGGCGTTGCGCAGGCGACCCCACGCGTGCCAGCGGTCGATCTCGATCCACGCGTTGACGCGCTTGCCGTCGCGCGCGTGGTACGGCTCGCCCGTGTAGTGGCGAGCGATCCGGTCGATGTCCTCCAGGGACGGATCGTCGGTGAATTCGACGACCCGCCCCTGGAGGCTCACGTGCGTGATCCAGTCCTGCGGATCCATCGCCGACAGGCTCACCCGCGGATCGTTCCGCAGGTAGTCGAGGCGCTTACGGGTGGAGTCCATGTTGACGAGGATGCGGCCGTCCTCGTAGACGTACCAGGTCGGAACGGACACCGGATGACCGTCCGGGCGCAGAGAGCTGATCGTGGCGTAGTTGGGCTGGGTGAGGAATTCTGCGACGGCCCCGGGCACGGGTCGTTTCGGCACGGCACTCCCTTTCGATGCGGTGGATGGATCTCGATATCGAGACTAGGCCGCGATTCCCGGCGAAACCGTCCCGGGTGACGAGGGGAGGACCGACCATGGAGGTCGGGATCCTCGAAAGGAGACGATCATGCCGCGATATCTCTGGCAGGTGAACTACACCGCGGACGGCGCACGCGGGTTGCTCACGGACGGCGGTACGTCCCGGCGCGACGCCATCGTCCGGATGGTCGAAAGTGTGGGCGGGACGGTCGATTCGGTGCACTTCGCGCTCGGTGGTCACGATCTGTACGTGCTCGGCGAGGTGCCCGACGAGATCGCGGCCGCGACACTCGAACTCCGCACCATCGCCTCCGGCGCCGCGCGCTCCACGCCGATCGCCCTGCTCACCCCCGAACAGGTCGACGAGGCCGCGCGCCGCGACGCGAGTTACCGGACGCCGGGGAGCCAGGACGGCTGACCGCTCGCCTCCCGCGACGCACTGCTGGGTATCGTCTGCTCATCCTGTTGCTTTCTCGAAGAAAGTGAATTCGTGATGAGTGTGCGCCCGGCCCAGCGCAGTGACCACCGACCGGCCCGCATCCACCCGGCATGGTGGGTCGCCGCGGTGGCCTTCCTCGCGTTGTTCGGCGCCGCCGGCTTCCGGGCGGCACCCGGCGCGCTCATGGTGCCGCTGCACGACGAGTTCGGCTGGTCGACGAGCGTCATGTCGCTCGCGGTCAGCATCAACCTCGTCCTGTTCGGACTCGTCGCACCGTTCGCCGCCGCCCTGATGGACCGGTTCGGCATGCGCCGGGTGATCTCGTCGGCGCTGTTCCTGGTGGCCCTCGGCGCCGGTGGCAGCGTCGCCATGACCGCCTCGTGGCAGTTGCTCGTGTTCTGGGGACTGCTCATCGGTACCGGCACGGGGTCGATGGCTTTGGTCCTGGCGGCGACCATCGCCGACCGGTGGTTCGTCGAGCGGCGCGGCCTGGTGATGGGCATCCTCACGGCCGGTTCCGCGACCGGCCAGCTGGTGATCCTCCCTCCCGTGGCCGCGCTCGCGGAGAACGTCGGGTGGCGGCAGGCCTCCCTCGTGATCGCCGCGGCGGCGCTCGTCGTCGTCCCGCTGGTGTGGGCGGTGATCCGCGATCATCCCGACGAGCGCGGCGTCCTGCCCTACGGGGCCGACCCCGAGACCTACATCGCGCCGGCGCGGGCGACCGGTGGTGCCGTCGGCCGCGCTCTCGAAGGGCTGGTCTTCGCGGTGCGTCACCGGGCGTTCTGGGCCCTCGCGATCGCCTTCGCCATCTGCGGAGCCACCACCAACGGACTCGTCGGCATCCACTTCATCCCGTCGGCCCACGACCACGGCATGCCCACGACCACCGCGGCGAGCCTCATGGCCGCCGTGGGGATCTTCGACATCGTCGGCACCATCGCCTCCGGATGGCTGACCGACAAGTTCGACCCCCGCAAGCTGCTGGCCTTCTACTACACCTTCCGCGGCGTGGGTCTGCTCCTGCTGCCCTGGTTGCTGCAGGAGTCCGTGCACCCCAGCATGATCCTGTTCGTCGTGGTCTACGGCCTGGACTGGGTCGCCACCGTGCCGCCGACTGCGATGCTGTGCCGCCGGATCTTCGGCGACCGCGGAACCATCGTGTTCGGCTGGGTGTTCGCCTCCCACCAGATCGGTGCCGCGGCGGCCGCTTTCGGAGCCGGGGTCATCCGCGACAACCTCGGCACCTACACCTACGCGTGGTGGGCCGGAGCGTCCCTGTGCGCGGTCGCCGCGTCGCTGTCGATTCTCACCAGGGGCCGCGTCGCCACGACCGCACCGATGGGCCGCAACTGAGCGACGCGACCGCGTGCGGATCGTGACGACGCAGGACGCTATCCGGCTCGGAAGTCGCGTTCACTACCGGCCCACTCGCGGGCCCACTCGCGCAGTTCCACGGCGCGGATCTTCGAGCCGTTGCCCCCGACCGTGGTGGGCATCCGTTCGATGACATGGATCGCCGTGGGCACCTTGAAGGCGGCGAGGGTCTCGCGGCACCAGGCCCGAAGGGTCACCGAGGTCGTGTCCGCGGGTGCGTCGTCGGTGGGGACGACGAAACCGATCGCCTCCGTGTAACCGCCGTCGCCGGCGATGCCGACGACCTTGGCCGTGGCCACGCCGGGATGCTCCGCCAGACGCGTCTCGATCTCGGCGGGGTCGACGAGGAAGCCGCGCAGGCGCAGGACGTCGCCCATCCGGCAGACGTAACGGAAACCCCCGTCGCCGAGGTCGACGGCGAGGTCGCCGCTGCGGAACCAACCGTCGGCCGTGAACGCGCGCGCGGCGGCGTCGGGGTTGCCGAGATAGGCGTCGACGACGTTCGGGCCGCGGAACTGCAGTTCGCCCTGTTCGCCGGCCGGGAGGACCCGATCGTCGTAGGGATCGGCGACCCGCAGTTCGATCGCCGTGTCGACCGCGCGTCCGCCACCGTTCCAACGCACCGATTCCGGATCGTCGGCGTTCCACAGCATCGCGAGGGCGAAGACCTCGGACGAACCGAACACACCGGAGGTGTGGGTGCCGAATTCGTCGCGCAGCCATCGGGCGATCTCGTGGGAGCGGCCGAGGAAGTCGGCGATGCCGACCCAGCGCAATGACGACAGATCGACGCGTTCGCCGTCGTGCCAGGCGTCGTAGAGACGGCCGAACAGGTCGTCGGCGCCCACCGCGTGCGTGACCCCGACCTCCCGCATCCGGCGCAGGACCGCATCCGGATCGAATACCGTCTCCATGAGCAGCGCTCCCCCACCGGCGAGCGCCGCCATCGCGGTACTGAAACCGAAGACACCCGAGACCGGGAGCACGCACAACGCCACGTCGCCCTCGGCGACCTTCATGACCGCGGCGTCGGCGCGTCCGTGACGGACGACCGCGTTGCCGCGATGTGCGGCCAGCTTGGGCACGCCCGTGGAACCGGATGTCGTGAACGCCACCGCGATCCGATCCTCGGGATCGTCGTCGATCCCGGCCGGCGTGAGTGTCGCGGTGTCGGGGGTCTCGGGAGCGCTCGCGCCACGCGTGTCGCCGCTGCCGGCCGTCCACGCGCCTCCGCCGAGATCGAAGTCGGCCGGGGACGCCGAGGGGTTCGCCGGTCCGGGCACCACCGCAACCACCGGGGTGGACACATCGGGCACGGACGCCGCGGCCTCGGTGAGCCGACCGAACAGGTCGAGTCCGTGGAAGGCAGCCGGCACGGCCACGACGGCAGGTCGTGCGGCGGTGAGTATGTGCGCGACCTCACGGGTGTTGTAGCGGGTGTTGACACCGATGACGTGGGCACCGAGCGCGGAGGCCGCGAACTGCCACACGAGTGCGTCGGACCAGTTCGGCAACATCACCGCGATGCACTGGCCGGCGCGCAAGCCGATGCCGTCGAGTTCGCTGCGCACGGCCTCGACCCGGTCGCGGAACTCTCCGCGGCTGCGGGCCACCGCCACGTCGTCGACGATGTCGTAGGCGATCGGGGCATCCGGATTCGCGGCGACGAGCCCGTCGAGCAGTGCGGGCAGGGTGTCGGTGCGGGTGGTGGTCACAGCGCTGCCTCCTCGGGAACAGCGACCCGACGCAGTTCACCGATCCAGGTGTCGGCGAGCGCGGCGAAGTCGTCGATCTCCTCCATCGGATAGTGCCCGATACCGGCCAGTGCCGTGAAGCGGGCGCGTCCGGGAAGTGCGTCGTTGATGGTGTCCGCTGCCCGGGCCACGGCGTCGGGGTCGATCCACGGGTCGTCGACGCCGGCGACGAGGTGGATCGGTGCGGTCACCCGGTCGAGGCGGTCGCGCACGTCGTGGGTTCCCCAGCCGATGAGGTCGGACGACGAGATCTCCGGGTCCTCCCGCTTGTGCATGAGCGCGATCGTGTGCGCCTTCACCTCCGGAACCGAACGTCCCACGGATGCAAGAGTTCCCAGATAGGTGCGCTCGGAGCGCGACGGTCCGGCGACGTCCTCGAGTTCGCGGCGCAGACCGGTGACGTTGACGCGGCCCGGGCCGGGCTCGGCTTCCATCGCCACGGCCCCGGACAGCGGACGGTCCGGGCGGGTCGCGAGTTCGAGTGTGAGCTTGCCCCCGATCGAGCAGCCCATGACGAACGGCCGGTCGATCCCGAGCGCGTCGAGCACCTCGCACAACCAGTCGCCGTAGGTGATCAGGCTCGTGACGGGGCCGCCGGGTGCCGGTTCGGAACGTCCGTGGCCGGGCAGGTCGGGGACGACCACCCGGTAGCCGCGGTCGGCGAGATCCCGGGCCGCGTGGCGCCACTGCACGCCGCTCTGGCCCGCAGTGTGGATACACAGGACGGTGGGCAGGTCGGTCGCGTCGAGCGCGTTGCCGGATCGTGCGTCGGGAGTGACGATCTCGACGAAGCCGAGCGCTCCGCCGATCTCCAGGTAGCGGGCCTCGATCATGAGCGGGCCTTTCGGGCGAGGGCGCGGGCGTGCCCGATGATCGTGTTGAGCGGCTTGGTCAGGCGTAGGTATTCGTATCCGTCTCCGGTGGAGGAGAATTCGCCGCGGATGGCGCGGCGCATGAAGTCGTTCTCCTCGGACAGGACGAGATCGGTCCAGGCGTGGTCGGACGCGACGAAGGTGAACGTCGCGCCGTGCGGGGTGCGCCGGGTGACGTCGACGATCCGCCCCTTGTAGATGCGCAGGTGCAGTTCGATCTCGCCGCTGCGCAGTCCGACGGTGCCGTCCCAGGTGGACAGCGAGGAAGTGAAGTCCCGGTCTTCCGAGAGGCTCTCGGCGAGCAGTGCGCCCCAGGCGGGTGTGCAGAAGTCCAGTTCGGGAACCGTCGGCTGTTCGTCGTCGAAGGTCCATGTCTCGGTGCCGGATTCGCGTACCGTGCCGGCCTGGTCCACGAGCCGGACGTAGCGGTGCGCGGTCCGTCCGGACACGCGGGTGATCGCGGTGTCCGCCGATACGACGTCCGATGCGGAGACCGGATCGTGTGCGTTCCAGTCGAATCCGGACGGTACGCCACCGGGAACGGACGGGACGAGCGAGGCGACGGCCAGGGCACCGAGGACGGGTGAGTTCGCCGGTGCCACCGTACCGGAGGCGGTCAGGACATCGGCCACGGTGCGGGGTTCCGAGGCGGTGCGGTCCCCGACGGTGAGCGGGCGGGTGACGGTGTGTGCGCTCATGCCTGCTCGGGCCTTCCCAGGAGTTCGTCGGAGATGATGCGCATCTGGATCTCGCTGGTGCCCTCGAAGATCTTCGTCAGACGTGCGTCGCGCCAATGGCGTTCGACCTGGAAGTCGGTGGTGTATCCGGCGCCGCCGTGGATCTGCACGGCCTCGCTGGTGACCTGCTCGGCCATCTCGGTGGCGACGAGCTTGCACATCGACGCCTCGAGCGAGCACCGCCGGCCGGTATCGATGTCGGTGGCGACCGAGTACATCAGCTGGCGCGCTGCCTCGATGTCGGCGGCCATCTTCGCGATCTTGAACCTCAGATGCTGGAAATCGCCGATGGGACGGCCGAACTGGCGGCGGGTGTGCACGTACTCGATCGAATCCTCGAGCGCGGCGCGGGCGAGACCGATGGCGCGGGCGGCAGTGTGGGCACGGCCCACCTCGAGACCGGACACGGCGAGATAGAAGCCCTTGCCCTCCTCGCCGAGCATCTTGTCGGCCGGGATGCGGAAGTTGTCGAACGACAGTTCCCAGGTACTCCACCCGAAGTAGCCGATCTTGCGGACCTTGGTACCCGAGATGCCCTCGGGGAACACACCGCGTTCCTTCTCGACGAGGAAGGCGCTGATGCCGCGATGCGGCTTGGCCGGGTCCTTGTTCGGATCGGTGCGGGCGAAGAGCACGAGGTAGTCGGCCTCGTCGGCATAGGTGCACCACATCTTGGTGCCGTTGACGACCCACTCGTCGCCCTCGCGCACGGCGCGGCACGAGATGTTCGCGACGTCGGAGCCGGCCTCGGCCTCCGACAGGGCATACGCGCCGAGGTACTCACCGCGCGCGACCTTCGGCAGCAGCGCCGCCTCCTGCTCGGGAGTGAAGCCGCCGCCCATGCCGTTGCCGCGGGCGAGCAGACCCGACACGCTCATCCATGCCCGCGACAGCTCCTCGGCCACGAGGCAGTACTCGAAGACGCCGAGCCCGAGACCGCCGTGTTCCTCGGGGATCATGATCCCGAAGAAGCCGATCTCGGCCATCTCCTTCTTGAGGGAGTCGGGGATGGTGCCCTGGACCGGGTCGAGTTCGTTGGCGACGGGCAGCACCTTCGTCATCGCGAAGTCGCGGGCGAGGTCGCGGATCGCGAGGCGTTCCTCGGTGAGATAGCGCGGGGAATCGGTGCGCGGCTGCGAGGGGCGGTGGGTCATGGGAGGTGCACTCCTTCGATGGACCGGAGTAGATCATTAACGCTTGTTCACCCAGTACAGCACGGCACCCATGACCCGTCAACGGTTCAGCGCGAATATCCGACCAGATTGAGCGCGTATCCGGCGAAATCGTCGGCGACCTCCTGTGCCGAGAGGGGTCCGCTCTCCCGGAACCAGAGGGGGATGCCGGCGCACATCGTCAGCACCGCGGTGACCCCTTGATGCACTCGTTCGATCGTGAAAAGTCCCTGCTCCACACCGTCTTCCGCGATATCGACGAAGAGTTGTTCCTGCGCGTCGCGTGAGCCCACCACGCGCTTGCGGTCGAGCGGGCCGAGATACCGCAGTTCCGAATTCGCCACCAGGCAGGCCCGCGGATTCCGCGCGGTGTACAGCGCGTGGGCCGCGACCGCCGCGCGCCACCGCTCGGCCGGATCGTCACGGACCTTGCGCAGCGCGTTGCGGGTCGCCGTGAACTGCTCGTCACTCGCGCGGCGGAGAATTTCCACGAGCAGTTCCGACTTGTTCTCGAAGTGGTTGTAGACGTTGGCAGCGCTGCAACCTGCGGCGTTGGCGATATTGCGCATCGTCGCCCCGTGGAATCCGCACTCGTAGAACTCGTCGAGCGCGGTCTCGAGAATCCGTTCCCGAATGGACGAGGACGCTCCGTTCGACCGGCTGTTCATCCCTGCACAGTAGGCACACATCGCGCCGACCAGCAAGAACCTTCCCGTTGACGGGCATGCGCACGCTTGTTATGGTCCAGCTCACATGAACGGACGTTAATAAAACGCACAACGGAGGATCTGCTGTGTCCAGCCCCCATCCCGGACCGTCCCTGCTCGACCGCATCACCCACCTCGAAGACCTCGAGGCGATCCGGAAGCTCGATGCGCAGTACTGCCGCCACCTCGACGACGGCAACTGGGACGCGCTCATGGAGCTGTTCACCGATGACGGCGAGTTCGACGGCCTGTCCCACCCGCAAGGAAAGGAGGAGATGCGCGCCTTCTTCGCGGGACTCGCCGACGGCGGCCTGACCTCCTTCTGGCACTTCATCACGAACCTCGAGATCGACCTCGACGGTGACCGCGCCACCGTGCGCTCGTTCCTGTGGCAGCCGTGTGTCACCGACGGCACCCCCGCGATCGCGGCCGGTCGCTACAACGACGAGGTCGTCAAGGTCGACGGCCGCTGGCTCTACAAGGTCAAGCAGGTGCGTTTCCACTTCTTCGGACCGCTCGAGGCCGGGTGGGACGAGAACCTCTTCGCGCTCGACAGCGCCCGCGGCGCGGCGGTGCGGGCATGACCGACACCGTGAACGGCGTCCCCACCTCGTCCCCGGAGGACGAGCTCGTCTGGACGCGGATGCTCCGTCTTCCCGAGATCGCCGAGTTGCGTCGCCGACGCGCCCGCGTGACCAACACGCTCGGTGGCATTACCGTCGTGCTGTTCACGTCCTTCCTCGTCGCCTTCATCGGGTTCCCCGACCAACTCGGCGCCACCGTCGTCCTCGGCATCCCGCTGTCGCTGTGGGTGGTGTTCTCCCAGTTCGCCGGAACCTGGGTGCTGGTCTGGGCGTACTTCCGTCTCTCCCGCACCTACATCGGCCCCGCCGTCGACGACGCCGTGGTGGCCGTCGAACGGAACCGTCCCGCATCCGAGGAGGTCGCATCATGACCGGTGACGCCGATTATCTCGCCATCGCGATCTGCAGCGCCGTCATCTCCCTGACCCTATGGGTGACCTTCGCTGCATCCCGGCGCGCGAAGAGCGCCGACGGATTCTTCGCCGCAGGTCGCTCGATCTCGAGTTGGCAGAACGGATTCGCCATCGCGGGCGAATTCATCTCCGCCGGCAGCTTCCTCGGCACCACCGGCCTGATCTTCTCCAAGGGCGTCGACGGCACCGTCATCCTGTTCACGTCCGTCATCTCGTTCCTGCCGGTGCTGTTCCTCCTCGCGGAGAAGATGCGCAATCTCGGCAAGTACACCCTCGCCGACGTCCTCGTCTTCCGCACCGACTCGCGGAACGTGCGGGTCGCGGTCGCGCTGAGCACGATCGCCACCGGCACCTTCGTGCTGCTCGCCCAGCTCGTCGCCGCGGGTGTGCTCCTCGAATCCGTCTCGGGCATCCCGTTCTGGCTGTCGGTGGTGGTCGCCGGATCGCTCATGGGCATCTACGTCTTCGTGGGGGGCATGCTCGCCACCACCTGGGTGCAGGTCATCAAGTCGACGATCCTGTCGGTGCTCGCGATCATCGTGTGCTTCGGCATCCTGGCGCAGTTCGGGTTCGCATTCCCGAAGGTCCTCGACGCCGCAACCGACAACGCCGTCGCGGGCGACGCGATCCTGTCCCCCGGCCTGATCTTCGGCCAGACCAGCGCGATCAACCTCGTCTCCTACGCGCTCGCGTTCGCCCTGGGCACCGCCGGAATGGCGCACATCCTCATCCGGTTCTTCACCGTCCCCGAGGCCACGACGGCACGTCGCTCGCTCGGCTGGACCGTCGCGCTGTGCAGCCTGTTCTATCTGATCGTCATCGTGATGGGCTTCGGCGCCGCGGCCGTGCTCGGACCGAACGGCACCGATCTCGTCGGGCCCGGTGGCAACCTTGCGGCACCCGTCCTCGTCACCGAACTCGGTGGCGGAGCCGGCACGGTCGGTGGGTCCATCGCGCTCGCACTCGTCGCCGCGGTCGCCTTCGCGTCCATCGTCGCAGTGGTCGCCGGTGTCGTGATCTCCGCGGCCGGCACCTTCGCCCGCGACGTGTGGCCGGCGGTCACGCGGAAGGAACCGATCGAGAATCTCGACGCGGACGAGCAGGCCCGGGAGGACCAGGCCCAGGCCCGCATCGCCCGGTACGGGGCCGTGTCCTTCAGCGTCCTCGCCATCGGCCTGGCCATGCTCATCGGCGACGACACCAACATCACCTTCTTCATGGGCATGGCGTTCATGGTGGCCGGCAGTGCGCATCTGCCCGCTCTCGTGCTGAGCCTGAACTGGCGGCGCTTCAACGCCACCGGCGCGGTCTGGGGTGTGCTCACCGGTCTCGTCTCGACGGTCGTGAGCCTGATGTTCACCGAGGCCCTGTGGATGGGCAGCGGCCCCGCTCCCCTGACCATCCAGCTCCCGGTGATCGTCACCATGCCGCTCGGCATTGCCGCGTGCGTGATCGGATCGATCGTCGGCGAGAAGCGTCGGGGACGAGGCCGCCTCGAGGACGAAAAGTTCGCGGAGATGCTGGTGCGCGCGGAGACCGGCATCGGCGCGGAGGTCGCCGCCACGCACTGATCCGTCAGCGATATTTCGGGTTCGCGACCTTCAGCCGGTTCGCGGCCAACCCCCTGACCACCTCGGCGACCTGCGGGTCGTCGAGGTGATCTCGTCCTGCACGCACACCGAGGGCGAGTTCGGCTTCGGAGCGGTAGCCGAGCCCGGCGAGCCGCACCCGATAGGTCTCCCGCACCGCCGGGGCGAAGAGGGCCTCCCGTGCGGCGATGCCGAGAACGTGCGCCGCCACCCGGCTGCGGTAGCGGGTCTTCGCATCGGCGCCCGCCCCGACCTCCAGGACGAACTCGCGCACTGCCCCGAGCAGCTCCTCGACGGGCGGTGCTCCCAGGAACTGTGGGGTGGCGGGCGGAGTCTCCGTCTCGTCGTGGGGAGGGACGTCGAGCAGGTCCAGCAGGTCGTGTTCGCACTCGGCGACGCGCCGGCCGATGGCGAGCAGTTCGAGGGTGTTGTCGCCTCCCGTCGCCGCTGCGGCGGCCTGCATCCGGCAGATCACCGCCCACCGCAGCGAGCCGTAGACCTCCCACCAGTGGAGGACCTCGGGGTCGGGACTCTCGCCCGATTCGTCGGCGTACCCGCGGAACAGGTCGTCGCGGGAACCGAATCCGCCCACCGGATGCGGCGAACCGAAACGCCAGGTCCGGGTGCACAGCCACCCGAGGTCCTCCATCGGGTCACCGACGTGCGCCAGTTCCCAATCGAGCACCCCGCGCACGCCCTCCGCGTCGACGAGGAGGTTCCCGTTGCGGAAGTCGCCGTGCACGAACGTTTTCCCGGTCGCCGGTGGACGGTTGCGGAGGAGCCACGCGAACGCGGCCTCGAGCGTCGGCACGGGGTTGCCGTTGGTGAGGTACTCGTCGAACAGGGAGGTCAGCGGGTCGTGTTCGGGCAGGTTCGGTACGGCCTCGATGTCCATGCGGTGGATCCGGGCGAGGATGCGTCCGAGTTCGTAGGGCAGTGCGGCGCGGACCTCGGCCAGATTCTCGTCGCGCAACAACTTCTGCGGCAGTGCCTCGCCGGGCACCTTCGACATCACGAGGTAGGCGCCGATCCCGGGGTGCGGTTCGTCGCCGCTGCGGTCGATCACGTCGGGCACGGGCACGCCGATGCGGGCGGCCTCGTCGAAGGACGCCGCTTCCATTGCGATCCTGCGTGCGTCCTCGCGTCCTGGCGGGTCGCGGCGCAGGATCAACTCCCGGGTGTCGCCGGTGGCCGACACCGCGGTGATCGCCCAGGTCTCGCGGCTCGCACCACCGGTGAGCCGTTCGATGCGCCGCAGCGTCCAACTGCCGTCGAGTACCGACGAAAGACGCTTCGTCAGTTCGTCTTTCAATTCACCGCTGACGCCACCCACCGCGACCTCCCCTGTTCGGTTTCCTGCGGTGGATACTCCCACGGTGATCCGCGGTGTGCGAGTACTTCGGCCGTGGAGGGTCAGGCTGCGAACCCCACCGCGCCGATCACCGGGATGATCGTCATGAAGACGATGGCGAGCGCGAACAGCGTGATCGTGATCTTCTTGTCCCAGCGTGATCGCGTCCCCGTCGCGGCGAGCATGAAGAAGACGAACCCCACGCAGATCGATCCGATACCGATGACGACGGGTGTTTCCAACATGCCTCCATCATCACCCATCGCGGGTCGGCGCTTCGGGGTCGGTCATCTGTCGGCCGCCGGCTGGAACAGTTCGATCGGATTGCCGGCGGGGTCGGCGAGCAGGATCTGACGACCGCCCGGACCGGTCACCACATCGCTTCGGAGTTCTATGCCGGCACCACGCAGGCGAGCGATCTCGGCGTCGAGGTCGTCGACGACGAGGTGGATCCGGTTACGGCCCGGACCGACGAACTCCTCGGGGGTGGCGCGGGCCCCGGAACTCGCCGGCCCGGACAGCAGCAGCCGCAGCGAACCCCTGATCACATCGGCGAAAGCGGGCGCGGGGTGGGTGAGCACGGTGAAGCCGAGATAACGGGTGTAGAAGGCGACGGCCGCGGGCACGTCGTCGACGAGGTATCGGACGCTGACGTATTCGTCGGTAGTGGTCATCGGTTGCTCCTGGTCATGTTGTGACGGCATGGGTCTCGCACAGATATCGGATGCGGGTGTCGATCTCGGCCGCGATGACACGGAAGGCCGGATAGGTCTCTTCGTCGGCACCGCCGGCCGCCGCCGGGTCGGGGATACTCCAGTGGATCCGGCGAGTCTCGCCGTCGAATTCGGGGCATACCTCGCGGGCCCTGTCGCACAAGGTGATCACCGTGCCGAACCGGCGGCCGGCGAGACTGTCGAGGTGGCGGGGATGTCGGTCGGCGATGTCGATCCCGAATTCTTCTCGCAGCACCCGCACCGTGTTCGGGTGCATGTTCCGTTTCGGGCAGGTGCCTGCGCTGGTCGTGTCGACGGTCCCGCCGGTGCGCTGCCGGAGCAGAGCTTCCGCGATTGCGGAGCGCGCACTGTTGCCTGTGCACACGAACAGCACCGGTGAGGGCGTCTCGGATGTGAACGTCACAGGCGGGCGGTTGCACCCCAACCCCGGATGCAGTGCGGCACCTACGCCGGCCAGCATCTCGGTGCACCGGTCGAGGTCGAGGTGGTAGTAGCTGTCGCGGCCGTCGAAGCTGCTGCGGGAAACCCGCACCAGCCCGCCGTCGCGGAGCAGGCGGAGGTGATAGGAGACGAGGTTCTGCGGCTCCCCGACCAGTGACACCATCTCCCGGACCCGATAGTCGCCGCCGGACAGCGCCGCGAGCAGCTGCCACCGCACCGGGTGGGCGGCCAACTGCACGAAGGCCGGGACAGGTTGACGCACCGACTTCATCACCCGATGATAGCACCAGATACATCAAATCATTTTGATTCAATTTGGATGCGCGCGAAGGAGCCGTGATGTCGGAGACGACAGGGACGGGCACGCCCGAGGGGTTACAACGGCGCCTCGGGGCGGCCGACGCAGTCGTGATCGGCCTCGGATCGATGCTCGGGGCGGGGATCTTCGTGGCCCTGGCGCCCGCAGCCGGAGCTGCGGGGTCGGGCCTGCTGATCGGGCTCGCGGTGGCGGCAATCGTGGCGTACTGCAATGCGTCCTCGTCGGGACGGCTGGCGGCACGGTACCCGGTCTCCGGTGGCACATATGTGTACGGACGCGAACGGCTCGGCGAGTTCTGGGGATATCTGGCAGGCTGGTGTTTCGTGGTCGGCAAGACCGCCTCGTGCGCGGCCATGGCGTTGACCGTCGGCCTCTACATTTGGCCCGAGCAGGCGCACGCGGTTGCGGTCGCCGCGGTCGTGTTGCTCACGGCGGTGAACTATCGCGGTGTCCAGAAGTCGGCACTGGCGACCCGGATCATCGTGGCGATCGTGCTGGCCGTACTCGCCGCGGTGGTTGTCGCAGGGTCTACCTCCGGCTCCACCGAGGTGGCCCGACTCGGGTTCGGCACCGACATCACCGTGGGCGGGGTGCTGCAGGCGGGCGGGTTGTTGTTCTTCGCCTTCGCCGGGTACGCGCGGATCGCCACCCTCGGCGAGGAGGTACGCGAACCGGCGCGCACGATACCGCGCGCGATCTCGATGGCACTGGGCGTCACCCTGCTCGTCTATCTGGCGGTCGCTTCGGTCGCGCTGCTGGTATTGGGCCCTCGCACGCTGGCCGAAGCGACTGCACCGTTGTCGAGTGTGGTGACCGCGGCCGGGGTCGAGTGGTTGGAGCCGGTGGTGCGCGCCGGGGCCGTCGTTGCCGCTCTGGGTTCACTGCTCGCCCTGGTGCTGGGAGTGTCGCGCACCACCTTCGCGATGGCACGGGACCGGCATCTGCCGCACGCGCTGGCCGCGGTGCACCCCCGGTTCGCGGTGCCACATCGAGCCGAACTCGCTGTCGGAGTGATCGTCGCGGTCGTCGCCGCAACCGCAGATGTCCGTGCCGCGATCGGATTCTCGTCGTTCGGGGTGCTGGTCTACTACGCCGTCGCCAACGCCTCCGCCTGGACGCTTCCGGGCGGGCGACGCGGGCGCATCATCGCTTCACTCGGGCTGGCCGGATGCCTGACCCTGGCGTTCACGCTGCCCGGCTCATCGGTGCTCACCGGTACGGCCGTGATCGCAGTGGGCGCGCTGATCTACGCCACACGTCGGCGCTTCAGGTCCCAGCCGGAACCGGTTGAACCGCAACGGTAGATCCGTCAGAAATGAGATGCCCATCGGCCTACCGCCGGTCGGAGGTAGCGCCACTGTCGGGCCGAAACGCGCCGTGGGAGGTCATCGGCACGTAGTGCTGCAGGATCACCGCCGCGACCGGTCCGTCGCCCGGTCGGTCGGCGCGCAGGACGAGAAGCCTGCTGCCCCTGCGCGCAGGCTGGTGTTCGAGCGTCAGCGATCAGCCGCCGCCCTCGGCGTCGCTGCCGGTGCGAACAGAGGTTCACAGACGGTGGTGCCGGCCTCGGCCGTGTACCGGTTCGTCGTGCCCGTACGGTGATCGATCATGGTGACCGAGTCGGGATCCCCTCCCGGGACCGATGCCGACGCGGTGTAGCTGTAGCGATGTTCGGTGGTGGCGAACCGCGGGTCGAGTCGAGGGAATTCGCATCCGTGATCGTCGAGCGCGGTGGCGGTGATGCGGCGGGCCCTGCGGTCGACGGTCAGCCGAGTGAGCGTGCCGCCGAAGGCCGGTCCGGCATCGCCCCGATAGTTGCGCAGGTGACCGTTCTACCCTTCCCAGCCGCCGGCCGGATCGTGCGCGACGAGTTCGACGACGGTGCGATCGCCGGCCTCGTGGGCGTTGGTGACGTGAAAGTGGAACAGCGCGTCGTGTTCGAAGGTCGCCGGGTCACCACCGTCCCGCAACACCAGGACGATGGTGGTGCCGAGTTCCGGTCGGTACGACAACGGATCGTCGAAGGGCGCAACCCCAGTGCAACCGGGACGGGATTCCGAACCAGCAAGGGTCCCAGCACGAACACCATGTGCCGATCGGTCAGCGCGAAGTCGTGGACGAATCCGAGCTCGGGAATCGGGATCGTCGCGGGCCCGTGCAGCCGACCACCACGGTCCAACCATCTATCGCCGGTACGCATCGAAGGGCCATCTGCTGGGCGTCATCGTGAACCACGAGCTCGACACTCTCGAACAACTTGTCCTCGGTCGCCTGCGATTCGCCGACGAACCGTGGCTCATCCGCTCCGAAAGGGCAGCACACTGGTCGATATCGTCACCGAGCGGGCACTGAAGCACATCACCGGCCCACCCCTGGCTGCGCACCTCGGGCCGACCCCGGAGACAGCAGTGGAATTCATGGTGGGCGTGGTCTTCAGCCAGTTGCTCTCCCCCGCCCGGCACATGACCCACGCCGACGTCGCCGCGTATGTCACGAACGCGATTTACCGTCCTGACTCACGCGGATCAGCGGTTGAGCTGCGTGATCCGTCCGGTCAGCAGCGTGGCGAACGCCGTCCACGCCGAGTACGGAGCCAGCGCGGCCCCCGCAGCCGGATTCGCCGCGGCCGTCCGGCGGGTCAGATCTGCGGTACTGGCGGCGAGTAGGGCGGCGACCACAGTGGCAGGCATCAACCGATGCCACTTGAAGAACACCCACGACCACGACGCGTTGAGAACGAGATTCGTAGCCAGAGCCGCGATGTAGTTGCGACGACCCGCGTAGTCGTCGGCGTCGGTGTACTCGTCGATCGCGACGGCCGAGGTGACAGCGATATCGGCATACAGCGCCGTCCAGACGATCGGGAACGCCGCGGCCGGAGGCTGGAAACCGGGCTTACGCAACTTGCGGTACCACCGGGAGTCCGTGTCCTGGGAGGCGATCGATCCGACGATCGCGGTGGTCGTGGTGGCAGCGGCGGTCGCGAGAACGGTACTGAGTCTCATGTCTGTCGGCTCCTGTGGATGACGGTTGATCGTCGGCTACCCGAGCCGAAGGCGCACGAAACGGACACCTCGGTAGGGTGGCGGGCCGGGAGGTCGACATGAGTGGATTGCAGCAGGTCGGTGACGGGGTCTGGGCGTTCGTGCGCACCCCCGGCGGTTGGGGTGAGGCCAACACCGGGTTGGTCGTCGCACCGGGAACGGCGTCGCTGGTCGTCGATACCGCATGGGACGTCGCATGGGCGCAGCGCATCGCCGAGGCGCAGGCACCGCTGGTCGCCCATGCTCCGATCACCGACGCGGTGAACACCCACAGCGACGGTGACCACTGGTGGGGCAACGACACGCTGCCATCCGACACACGGATCATCACCAGCGCCGCCGCACTGGACGCCATGCGCGAAGATCTTCCACCGCGCGCCCTCACGGTGCTTGCGGGCACGGGCTCGCTGATCCGGCGGCTGCCGGGACCGATCGGCGCGGCAGGTGCCTACATGGCGCGCGTCCGCGGCGACGCCCGCTTTCCCCGTCGCACACCCCGGATGCCCGACACCATTTTCACGACCTCGCTGTCTCTGGAGATCGGTGGTCGCGTGGTCGAACTCGAGCAGCTCGGGCCGTGCCACACGGCCGGCGATCTCGTCGCCCGTGTCCCCGACGCCGGCGTGGTCTTCACCGGCGACCTGCTGTTCATCGGTTCGACTCCGATCCTGTGGCACGGCCCGCTCGACAACTGGTTGTCGGCGCTCGACCGTCTGCTCGGCTGGGACGCCGCGGTGTACGTGCCCGGACACGGACCGACCTGCGGTGCGGCGGAGATCCGAGCACTGCGCGACTACTGGCTGTGGCTGCGCGACGCCGCCCACGATCATTACCGGGCCGGACTCACTCCGCTCGAGACAGCGCGGATGCTAGTGCGCACGAAAGACATCGATGCGTGGCGTCACTGGGAGTCGCCGGAGCGCATCGCGTTGAGCCTGAGCACCCTGTTCGACCAGTGGAACGGCAACCCACCGGCGCCGCCCACCGTGAGGCGACGCGCTACGGCCTTCGTGACGGCCGAGACCCTGCTGCGCGAAGGCACATTCGAGGCGTCCTGATCGACGGTCAGGACAGGTGCTTCGGCTCCGGGGTCGTCTTGTGCGACCAATCCGATCCCGCGGGCGCGGTTCCGAGCACATCCGGGCACTCGTCGTCGCGACTTCCGGCGGGCGTCAGGGAGATCACGATCGACTTGTAGGTGGGGCAGTTGCTCTTCAGCGCAGTCGAATCGAGCGGGACGAGAGGGTTGGTCTCCGGATAGTAGGCGGCCGCACTTCCCCTCGGCAGGTCGTACTCGACGATCCGGAACCTCGTGGCGCACCGTTCGCGGTCGTCGCCGTCCCATCGTGTGAACAGGTCGACGAAGTCTCCGTCGTCGAAACCCAGTGCGGCGATGTCGTCCCGGTGCATGAACACGACGCGACGGCCGCCCTCGATCCCGCGGTAGCGGTCGCTGAGGCCGTAGATGGTGGTGTTGAACTGGTCGTGACTGCGCATCGTCTGCAGCAACAGATGCCCCGGCGGGACCTGAACCACCTCCACCGGCGAGACGGCGAATTCCGCCTTACCCGAATCGGTCTCGAAGCTTCGGGTATCGCGAGGCGGATGCGGCAGGATGAACCCTCCCGGACGCCGGACATTGACCTCGTAGCCTTCACAACCCGGGACGACGCGGGAGATGCGCGAGCGGATGTTCGCGTAGTCGTCGCGCATCGCCTTCCAGTCGATCCCGTAGCGGTCGCCGAGCGTGGCCTCGGCGATGCCCGTGATGATCGCGACCTCCGATCGCACGTGCTCGCTGGGCGGTTTCAGCGGTCCTCGGGAGGCGTGGACCGCGCACGTCGTGTCCTCGACCGACACGAACTGCGGTCCCGAGGCCTGGACGTCCTTGTCGGTGCGCCCGAGCGACGGAAGGATCAATGCGGTTCTGCCGCAGACCAGATGGGAGCGGTTGGGTTTCGTCGAGATGTGCACCGTCATGTCGATACCTGCCATCGCCCCGGCGGTGACGGCAGTGTCCGGTGCCGCCTGCACGAAGTTGCCGCCGAGGCCGAGGAAGAACCGCACCTTGCCGTCGCGCATCGCCTTGATCGAATCGACCGTGTCGTAACCGTTCTCACGAGGAGGACCGAAACCGAACTCCTTCTCGACCGCGTCGAGGAAACTCTGCGGTGCGCGTTCCCAGATCCCCATCGTGCGGTCGCCCTGGACGTTCGAGTGTCCGCGCACGGGCATGAGGCCGGCGCCGCGCTTACCGATGTTGCCCTGCGCGAATGCGAGATTGCAGATCTCCTTGATGGTCGCGACCGCGTTGCGGTGTTGAGTCAGGCCCATGGCCCAGCAGAAGACCGTTGCCTTCGAGCGTCGCAGCATCTGCGCAGCCTCGGTGATCTGCTGACGCGACAGGCCGGTCGCGGCGACCACCTCGTCCCAGTCGATGTCCCGGACGTGTTCGACCCATTCGTCGAATCCCCGGGTGCGGCTCTGCACGAAGTCGTGGTCGAGCGCGTCCCATTCGACGAGCAGCGACCCGAACGCCTGCAACAGCGCGAGGTCGCCATTCACCTTGATCGACAGATGCAGGTCGGACAGATCCGTTCCCCGACCGAGCACGCCGCGCGGTGTCTGCGGGTTCCGGAAGTTGACCAGCCCCGCTTCGCGCAGCGGGTTGATCGTCAGGATCTTCGCGCCGTTCTGCTTGGCCTCTTCGAGTGCGGTGAGCATGCGCGGGTGGTTGGTGCCGGGGTTCTGCCCCTGCAGGATGATCAGCTCGGCGTGGTGCACATCGTCGAGCGTGACGCTGGCCTTGCCGATGCCGATCGACTCCTGCAGCGCGATGCTCGTGGACTCGTGGCACATGTTCGAGCAGTCGGGCAGATTGTTGGTCCCGAACGCCCGCGCGAACAGCTGGTACACGAAGGCCGCTTCGTTCGATGCCCGTCCGGACGTGTAGAAGGTGGCCTGATCGGGGCTGTCCAGCGACTTCAGCTGTTCACCGATGAGGGTGAAGGCCTCGTCCCACTCGATCGGGGTGTAGTGCGTGGCGCCGGGCCGCTTGACCATCGGATGCGTGATGCGGCCCTGCTTGCCGAGCCACAGCTCGCTGTGCTCGGCCAGTTCCGCGATGCTGTACCTGGCGAAGAAGCTCGGGTCGGCACGTCGCTTGGTGCCCTCCTCGGCGACGGCCTTGGCGCCGTTCTCGCAGAACTCGGCGATCTTGCGATGACCGGGGTCGGGATCGGGCCACGCGCAACTCGGGCAGTCGAACCCTTCGGCCTGGTTCAACTCGAGCAGTGTCTCGACCGAACGCACCAGCCCCATCTGCTCGAGGGATCGCTTCACCGCCATGGCGACGCCGGTGACACCCGCTGCGGCCTTCTTCCGGTCTTCGACCTCGAGGTCGCCTTCGTCGTAGTCGGCCCGCCGGTCACGGTTCCGCATTCGATCACCTCTCCCACGCACGGTTTGCCGAGGAGTACCCCGGTCCGCCGCCTGCCGAAACGGGTCGGCGATTACGCCCGGACCCGCATCCCGCAGCCCCACCCGGACGTACTCTCGGGAAATGGGACGGTCGAAAATGCTCGGAATCCCGGCCGCTGCGGCGGCCGCTGTCGGTGCCTACGATCTTGTGCAGAAGCGCCATTCGCTGCTACGCAACTTCCCGATTCTCGGGCACGGTCGCTATCTGCTGGAGTCGCTGGGACCCGAACTGCGGCAGTACATCACGACGAACAACAACGAGGAACGGCCGTTCAACCGCGATCAGCGCCGGTGGATATACGCTTCGTCGAAGAACGTCACCAACACCTTCGGATTCGGCAGCGACAACGACATCGAGTACACCGACGGGTACACGATCATCAAGCACCGCACGTTCTCGGACCTGCCGCCGTCGAGTGCCCCTCACGGGGGCGACAAGGTGTCGCTCCCGTCCGCGAAGGTGCTCGGCGCTGCCCGGGGACGTACCCGTGCCTTCCGTCCCGAGTCGTTCGTCAACATCTCGGCGATGAGCTTCGGTTCGCTGTCCGGTGCCGCCGGGAAGCACTCAACCGGGGTGCCGGGACGGCCGGATGCCTGCAGAACACCGGTGAAGGCGGCCTGACGACGTACCACCGCAACAGCGGAGAATTGATCTTCCAGATCGGCACCGGCTATTTCGGGTGCCGCGACGAGGACGGACACTTCGACCTCGCACGACTGAAGCGGGTCGTCGAATCGGCACCCGTGCGTGCCCTGGAGATCAAACTCAGCCAAGGCGCCAAGCCCGGACTGGGCGGATTGCTACCCGGAGCCAAGGTCACCCCGGAGATCGCCGAGGTCCGTGGAATCCCCGTCGGCAAGGACTGCGTGAGCCCGTCGCGGCACACGGAGTTCCACGACATCGACAGCCTGCTCGACTGGGTCGAACTGCTCGCAGCCGAAACGGGACTTCCCGTGGGGATCAAGTCCGCCGTGGGCGACACGACCTTCTGGGACGAACTCACACGCCAGATGAGCGAGACCGACCGCGGAGTCGACTTCGTCACCATCGACGGCGGCGAAGGTGGAACCGGCGCTGCACCATTGGTGTTCGCCGACGCCGTATCGCTTCCGTTCCGCAGCGGCTTCGCGCGGGTCTACGCGACATTCGCCGAAGCCGGCTTGACCGACGACGTCACCTTCATCGGTGCCGGCAAACTCGGCCTGCCCGACAACGCGGTGGTGGCGATGGCGCTCGGATGCGACATGGTCAACGTTGCCCGCGAACCGATGTTCTCGATCGGATGCATCCAGGCGCAGAAATGCCATACCGACCGGTGCCCCACCGGCGTGGCGACGCAGAACCGTTGGCTCACCCGAGGACTCGACGTCCCGACCAAGGCCGACCGCGTCGCCGACTACATCGAAGCCCTCCGCCGCGACGTGTTCAAGATCGCGCAGGCGACGGGTGTGGCGCATCCCGGCCTCATCACTGTCGACGACATCGAGATCGCCGACGGCAATCGACGCGCCGTCACCCTGCGGGAGCTGTACGGCTACCGAGACGGGTGGGGACTGCCGTCGCAGGCGGACCGGGAGGAGATCACGCGTCTGATGACCGCGGAAGCGGTGACGACACCGGGTGGGACGGAGGAGTCGACGGCTACGTCGTAGTCGTGCGCGCGTGCGTCGGCGGTACGGACCGAACGACCCACCGACCGGAACCGGTCTGGCAATCTGCACGACACCGCCGACACACAGAGGTCGGCGGAACCGTGTGGATCTGCAGCACAATCGGTCTCGGTGGAGCATGCGTCATCACCCTCTACCGGTCCGGAACCATCTCGAGAATGTCACAGCCGTTCGTCGAACCTCGGCATCCGTACCTTCGGATGACCCAGGGAGGGTGACTACCAATTTCTTCCCGAGGAATGGTTGCCTGAACAAATCACCGGGTGACAGTGTCGAGTTGGTGCAGCGTGGAGTAAGGCAGGGGCGGAACAGAACTCGTTCCATGCGAACGCGATGAGAGGGGCCGAGGCCACATGTCGGCACCCGTCGCGATCCCCATCGACACGCAGTACCGAATCCTGCTCCGACGACGCTTCCTCGACCAGGACACCGTCGATCGTGCCGTGGCTGCGGCGCAGGACCGGACCGGCGACATGCATGCCCAGCCAGGTCCCGACCAGATTGACCTGCAGGACATGCTCGAACTCGGCGCGGTCCTGCTCCTCGATGGTGCCGGCCGCCAGAATCCCGGCGTTGTTGATCAAGGCACGAAGTGGACCGACCGATTCGGCGATGTCGAGTGCGCGGAGCCAGTCCTGTTCGTCGGTCACGTCCAGATGGACGTACTTCGCCTTGCCGCCGAGATCGGCTGTGGTCTTGACTCCTTTGTCGTCGAGGACGCCTGCGATCACCACGCTTGCGCCGGTGTCGGCGAGTTGCGCGGCAATGGCGGCGCCGATACCGCGGCTACCGCCATGGTCCACCACCTCAGCAATTCGAACATACTATCGAGTAGGCGATTCGTTGTCGGGCGCAACCGTCGGCCCAGATCTGGCGTGCACTTCGTCAGGGCGTCGCAGAGTGGTTGCTCAGGATTGGCCGTTCGTCTGCTCGATAGCCTGCTCTGATGACGACCAGCCCCAAGCGATGGTTCCTCACCTCACGCTGGTGTCAAGTCGATGCTGCCGGAACCGCCAGCCTGTGTGGAGAGTCCCTTCCGGCTCAGTGGTCACGCCCAGGCGATCACGTGATCAGCCCAGACCTCGAGAAGACCATGGTGGTGGCTGATGGCGAGAACGCCGAGGCCACTGCGGGTTTCCTCGGTGATGACCGTGGTCAGCGCCGCGGTGGTGGCCGGGTCGAGCATCGCGGTCATCTCGTCGCAGATCAGGTAGCGAGGCCGTTGGACGAGAGCGCGCGCAAGGCAGGCGCGTTGGAGTTGCCCGTCGGACACCTGGTGGGGACGGCGGGCGAGGAGATCGTCGGTCAGCCCGACTCGCTGTGCGGTGGCGTGGACGGTGTCGGCGCGACCTCGGCGGGTGCGGAGGGGTTCGGCGATGATCCGGCCGAGGGTCCACCGTGCGGTGACGGCATTGCGGGGTGATTGGAACAGCATCGCGACCGTGCCGGGCGCCGCGACGGACAGCGGCTTGTTGTCGAGGGTGATGTGGCCGTGTTGCGGGGTGTGCAGTCCGGCCAGGACGCGCGCGAGGGTGGTTTTGCCGCTGCCGGATGCTCCGGTGAGTCCTGTGATGCTGCCGGCGGGGATGGTCAGGCTGACGTTGGTGAGCACAGGCTCGCCCCCGTGATGACCGGCGGTGATGCGGTGGGCCTGCAGACTCACGAGACGGCCCCGATCAGGCGACGCACGGACCGGTCACCATGTTGTGCGATGTAGGTGGGTCCGCCGGAGAATCCGGGTGCGGGTCGGCGTCGGTGGTAGATGCACTCGTTCGGCAGGTCTGTCAGGGTCGGGGGCATGCCGGGGATCGGGTGCAGTCCGCCGCTCGGGAGCGCGGCGAGCAGGTCGCGGGTGTAGGGATGCCAGGGGTCGGCGAACACGGCTGCGGTGGGGCCGGTTTCGACGAGGCGTGAGGCGTACATGACGGCGATGCGGTCGGTGTGGTCCGGGAGGGTGTCGAGGTCGTGGCTGATGAGCAGGACCGCGGCCCCGGCGTCTGCGGCCGCCCGGAGCAGCCGCAGGGTGTGCTCGGTCAGGTCGGGGTCGAGATTCGAGGTGGGTTCGTCGGCGACGATGACCTGCGGGTCCCCCGCGAGGGCGAAGGCGATCGCGGCGCGTTGAGCCATGCCGCCCGAGAGTTCGTGCGGGTAGAGGCCGGCGACGGCGGGCTCGAGGCCGACCCGGGTCAACAGCGCGGCCGGGGTGTGCGCGCTGCGTAGGTGCCGGCACGTTTCCGCGAGCTGGTCGCCGACGCTGCGGACCGGGGTGAGGTAGGTGGCGCCGGACTGCGGGATCCATGCGATCCGGCGGCCGCGGACCTGCCGCCAGGTGCGCGCCCCGGATCGATCGAGGTGCACGTCGCCGCTGCCGGGGCGGTGGAGGGTGATGCCGCCGTGGACGGTCGCTGCCCTCGGCAGCAGCCCGCAGATCGCGGCGCCGACGACGGATTTTCCGCAGCCGGATTCGCCGACCAGGGCGTGTACCTGCCCGGCGGCCAGGGTGAGGTCGACATCGGTGGCGGCGTGCACGGTTCCGGCGGCGGTCGGGATACGGACGGTCAACCCGTCGAGGGTCAGCGCGGCGGTGGTCATCGGATAGCCCTTTCCGGCAGTGGCGGGGTGATGCGGTGATCCACGGCGGCGCCGACGACCGCGACGGCGAGAGTGGTGACGACCAGGGCGGCCGCGGGGAACAGCAGGGTCCACCAGGCACCGGTCAGCACGGCGGCGCGGGCGTCCTGCAGCAGCGTCCCGACCGACGCCTGGTCCGGGGGCAACCCGAGGCCGAGGAACGAGAGCGTGGACTCGTGCCAGATCGCGTGCGGGAGCAGCAGAATCACCGCGACGATCCCCTGCCCCGCGGCGGCCGGGACGAGATGGGTAATGGCGATCCGGGTGCGGGTCGCGCCGGACAGGCGCGCGGCCTCGAGGTAGGTGGCCGAACGCGCGGCGCGGACCTCGGCGCGCGCGATGCGCGCTACCTGCGTCCAGTGGGTGAGCGCGATCGACGCGACGATCGCGACCAGATTGCCGGGATAGAACGCGACGACAACGATCCCGAGGAGCAGGTGCGGCAGCGCGTTGATCCCGTCGACCAGCCGCATCACGATCCGGTCGACCCAGCCGCCGAGTGCGCCGGCGGCGACACCGACCGCCACCCCCAAGACTGCGGAAGCGACCGCGCAGACCGCGGCGATCACCAGGGACACCCGCAGCCCGGCGGCAGTGCGGACGAACAGGTCCCGGCCGGCAAGGTCGGTGCCGAACCAGTGCGAGCCGGACGGCGGTTGGTAGGCGGCTGCGAAGTCGGTCAATCCTGGGTTTGTCCCGGTCAGCATCGGGACGACCAGCGCGTACACCGCGATCACGGTGAGAACAGCGATCGCCCCGGCCACGCGGTGGGGGCGGTGCCGGAGGCTACGCATCGTCGGCCACCCGCGGGTCGAGGAGCGCGTGTGCGAGGTCGGCGAGCAGCGACCCGGCCAGCACCAGCCAGGTGGTGCCGATCGTCAGGGCGGCGAGCAGCGGGAAGTCCAGTTCGCGGGCGGCGGTGACGAGGCTGCCGGCGAGCCCGGGCCAGGAAAAGATCTCCTCGACGATCGCCGCTCCGACGAGCAGCTCGGGCAGCCGCAGCCCGATGACGGTGGTGAACGGCCCGAGCGCGGCGGGCAGCAGATGACGGCCGACGACGACCGGTTCGGGCAGGCCGCGGGCGCGGGCGCCGAGGACGGCGTCGGATTCGGCGGCGCTGCGCACGGATTGACGCAGCGAGTGCACCAGCCACGGCAGCAGCGACAGGGTCAGCACCGCCGCCGGCAGGACCAGATGCCGGGCGATCTGCGCGGCGGTGGGGTCGGCGCCGGGGTCGGTCAGCCCTGCCACCGGCAACCACCGCAGGGAGACCGCGAAGACGGTCACCGCGCCGAGGGACAGCACGAACGGGGGTACGGCTTGCACCACGGTTGCAGTTGCTGCGATGGCGCGGTCGAGTCGGCCCCGGGGGTGCAGGCCCGCCCACATCCCGGCGGCCAGCGCGAGCACGATGGCGGCCGCGAGGGCGGTGCCGGACAGTAGCAGCGTCCAGGGTCCGCGCTCGGCCAGCACGGTGGTGACCGGTTGGGCGTAGCTGCGCGAGGACCCGAGGTCACCGGTGACGGCGTGGCCGATCCAGCTCGCCCACTGCTGCCACCACGGCGCATCGAGGCCGAGTTCGGTTGCCACACGCTGTTTGTCGGCTGTCGACATCGTCAGGTAGCGGTCCCCGAGATAGCCGGCGAGCGGATCGAACGGCGAGCCTGCAGCCAGGGCGAACAACGCGAGCGAGACCGCTGCGGTCAGCGGGATCGCGAACAGCGCCCGCCGGACGCTCATCCGGGCGATTCCCCTGCCCCGGCGGCAACGGGTGCGAGCTGTCGTGGTCTGCGCGGTGGCCGCGGCCGGTCGGGTGACGGTGGTGGTCATGGCCGCGTCCATTCGCGCAGGTTCCACCACGGCCCCCACGAGGCACCGTGACTGTGTGGCTCCAGAATCGGGGTGCTACCTGTGTACTCGGTGTCCCTGGAGACATAGGTGTGGTCGAGGAACACGAGCATCACATAGCCGGGATCGGCGACATACGCCGACTGGACGCTGCGGTACTGCGCGGCGCGCTCGTCGGGGTCGGTGGTGCGGCGCGCCGCATCGAGAGCGGCGTCCACGACCGGGTTCACATAACCGGAGGCGTTGTCGTAGGGCGAGCCGACACCGGGCTGGGCGTAGCTCGAGTGCAGCGTGCTGTAGATCTGCGGATCCGGGTCGTAGGGCAGGTCACCGCCCCCGAGCAGACCCGCCTCGACCGGCAGCCGATCGGGCAGGCTCGCGCGGTCGACGGGCTGCACCTTCACCCGCACCCCGATGCGGTCGGCGTCGGTGGCGAACGCCTGCGCCAGGTCGCGGCGCAGGGTGTCCTCGGGGAAGTACATGACCGTGAACTCCGCCCGGACTCCTGCCTTCTCACGCACTCCGTCGGCGGATCGGATCCAGCCGGCGGCGTCGAGGATCTGCTCGGCGGCCGCCGGGTCGAACTCGAATGCCGCGGTCGGCTCGTACGCCGCGCCGTACACCTCGGGCAGCGGCGTCGACGCGGGACGCCCGTAGCCAGCCAGCACGTGGTCGACGATCGCCTGCCGGTCCACCGCCCGGTTCAGCGCGGCGCGGATCGCCGGGTCCGCGGTGACCGGGTTGCCGGCGGGCAGGCTCACCGCGCGCCAGTCGGCGGAAGTGTTCGACGCCACCTCGAACCCCGGCCGGTCGGTGAAGGTCGCGGCGAGCCGGGGCGGCAGGTTCGCGCCGTCGACCTCCCCCGCCACCAGCCGCTGGGCGCGCGCGTTGTCGTCCGGGACGTGCACCACCGTCAGATGCTCGACCTGCGGTGCACCGTCCCAGTAGTCCGCGTTCGCCTCGAACACCGCCTGGTCCGGACGCAGCGATACCAACGTGTAGGGGCCGGTGCCGACCGGGGCGGTATTGAGGACCGACTCCGATGCGAGGCCGCCGGACAGGCGTTCGGCCGGCACGATCCCGATCAGCAGCTTCGTCGGCAGCGCCGCGTACGAATACCTCAGATCGAAACGCACCGCATGCGGCCCGGTCGCGGTGACGGACTCGATCATGTTCAGCGAGGTTGCCAGCGGGGATGCGGAGGCCGGGTCGAGGATCGCGCGGTAGGTCGCGGCGATGTCCTCGGCATCCACGGTGGTGCCATCGGTGAACCTCACGCCGTCTCGGATCGTCACTTCCCAGTGCAGCCCGTCGTCGCTGACGGTCGGCATCTCCGCGGCGAGTGCCGGCTCGAAGGTCGGCATCCCGTCGCCGCCGACCAGCCGCAGCAGGCCGTCATAGAGCTTCGACTCCCCCGCCTCACCGTGACCGGCGATCGGGTTGTAACCACCGAGGTCGAAACCATCGGCAAGAACCAGGCCATCGGCTGGTACGGGGGGCGCTGCGGGGACGGTCGCGCAAGCCGTCGCGGCGGCGACCGTGGCGAGGACAGCGACTGCCATCGCGGTTCGGGATCGTGTGCGCACTCAGGGGCCTTCCGGTCACGGTGCCCCCCAAGTACGGCGACACCTGCATGGTCGTGCAGGTGTCGAAGTTAGATTTCGCCTTCTCCATCGGTCAAGTCCCGTGAGGTGGTGTACGACGTCGTCGCGTGATTCCTCGTCGGTGGATCAGGCGGTCAAGGCCGGTGTCACCTCCTCGGTGCCCTCGGTGACACTGTCGGCGGGCTTGCCGGTGCGGGAGCGGGCGAGTACGTCGAGGCCGAGGTAGCGGCGGCCTTCGATCCACTCGTCGTGCTGCTCGGCCAGCACCGCCCCGACGAGTCGGATCAGAGCGGTGCGGTCCGGGAAGATCCCCACCACGTCGGTCCGGCGGCGGATCTCCTTATTGAGGCGCTCCTGCGGATTGTTGCTCCAGATCTGTTTCCAGATCTGCTTCGGGAACGCGGTGAACGCCAACAGATCCGACCGGGCGGCGTCGAGGTGATCGGCCACCTTCGGCAGCTTCTCGGTGAGTGCATCGATGATTCGATCGTATTGTGCGTGAACGGAATCCGCGTCGGGCTGGTCGTACACGGAGTGCAGCAGTGTCTTCACCCAGGGCCACGACGACTTCGGTGTGACGGCCATGAGGTTCGTCGAGTAGTGGGTGCGGCACCGCTGCCAGGAGGCGCCGGGCAGGGTTGCGCCGATCGCCGCGACGAGGCCGGCGTGGGCATCGGAGGTCACCAACCGCACCCCGGACAGGCCGCGGGCGACCAACCCGCGGAAGAAGGTCAGCCAGCCGGCGCCGTCCTCGGCGGAGGTGACGTCCAGCCCCAGGATCTCGCGGTAGCCGTCGGCGTTGACCCCGACCGCGACCAGGGCGTGCACGTTCACCACCCGTCCGTTCTCGCGGACCTTGAGGACCAGGGCGTCGGCGGCGACGAACGTGTACGGGCCCGCATCGAGGGGTCGGTTCCGGAAGGCCTCGACCTGGGTGTCGAGGTCTTTCGCCATCACCGAGACCTGCGACTTCGACAGCGAGGTGATCCCGAGGGTATCGACGAGTTTCTCCATCCGCCGGGTCGAGACCCCGAGCAGGTAGCAGGTCGCAACAACCGAGGTCAGGGCTCGTTCGGCCCGCTTGCGCCGTTGCAGCAGCCAGTCCGGGAAGTACGAGCCGGACCGCAGCTTGGGGATGGCCACGTCGAGGGTGCCGACGCGGGTGTCGAAGTCGCGGTGCCGGTAGCCGTTGCGAACGTTGACGCGTTCGTCGGAGCGTTGGCCGTAGTCGGCGCCGCACAGGGCGTCGGCCTCGGCGCCCATCAGGGCGTGGATGAACATCGTCAGCAGCTCGCGCAGCAGGTCGGGGCTGGCGCCGGTGAGTCGGTCTTCGACAAGCTGGCGGAGGTCGATATCGTGGGCAGTGGTCATCGCGTGCTCTTTCGTCGAGTCGAGTTGGTAGCTCTCTCGAAGAATCACGCGGTGACCGTCTTTCGTCCGGTTACGACACGCCGGTCATCGGATCCGATCCGGCTCGTACACCATCCTGATGGACGCAACCTCTCCATCTCCGCTGACCAGCGGAAGGCCGCTCGACGCCCATGTCGCCAAGCGGCGCGCGATCGGTGGGTCGAACCGAGGTGCCAAGGGCGTTGTTCGGCAGGCAGTGCCCGCGGTACGCGATGCACGAGCGCCGGTCAGCGACCCGCTCCGCTGTAATGCCCGGGCTTTGCCCGGCGATGGCTAGGTGCACGGACCAGCAGGTATTCGAGTCGGGGCCTTCGTGGCTTCGTTGTGAAAGCGAAGGTTATGAGGGCGATTGCGGCAGTTGGGCTGATGTCTATGGTCCTGTTGGTGACCGGCTGTTCCGAGGACGGCGATACGAACGCCGCGGCGCCGGCCACGGCCACGACGGTTTCGACACCGCCACCGACAACAACATCGGCCACACTGTCGGCGACGCCCTCGACCGAGCCGGAACCTGTGCCCGTCGCCACGAGCACCACGGCCTCAGCCGAGACCGTCGCAGAACCTTACGTCGTCGAATGCCTGGATGGCACCCCAGGAAAAGCGATGTGGAGCGATGGCACAAAGGCGTTCTCCCAGTGGTGCTACGACCAGCGCGGCGGCGACGAGTACTTCCGGCAGGAACGTGAGGCCAACACCTTCGAGTGCGACGGCACCGTCTGCCGCAACCCCTACACCGGAGGCTCATACCCCGATCCCCAAGCCCAATCTCAGCAGTCGACGGCGGACAAGCTAATCGCGTGGTGCGGAACAGACAAGAACTTCTACAACCGCGGCACGACGTACTACACCGACGGCACCTCGTCCTCATGGACGCAGTACTGCGCCGACCAGTTCGACTCGGTCAACAACCCGCCGCTGCCGCCAGGCACGAACGGCGGTGGCGGTGCCGTCGCAGGACCGTGCCCGGCAGCCGACCAAGGCGTCATCACGTACACCCCCGACGGCCGCAAGCAGCAATGCTCCAACGGCCACTGGGTCTACATCGCTTGACATGCACCCGGGCTCGCGCAGGTCAGGGATTGCCCGAATGGTCGAACAACCACCGTTCGAACAGATCCGGGCGCACATTGCCGGCCTCCTGCGCCCACCGAGCGAGCAGGGAGCAGTACCGCTGGTACGTCTCGGCCGGCCAACCCGTTTCGGGATGCAATGAGGTCCACCCGATGTCGACCAAGGCGGCCGCAACACGGCTGTCGAGGATCAACGACGGGTGATCCGGTGCACCTGCCCCGGCGAAGTACAGGTACTTCGTGAAGAACGCCGGGCCGAGATGGGCGATCGCGGGGGCGCCCCGCGGGTAGAGCGTGTCGTAGGCACGTTCGGGGTCGCGGTGAGACAGTTGCGCGGCCGTACGCAACGCCAGCGCGGCAACGGAGCGGTCCCGGGACACCGAATCCATCCGGTTGAGAATCTGCCGCACCTTCCCGCCCGCGCCCCACGCGAGGGTGTGCCACAGCAGAGCGAGGGTATCGGTGGGAGAACCCGACGACGCAGCCGCGAGCGCGAAGATGTCCCCGCGGGTGATGACAGCCCTGCCGTGGTCGACACGGTGCCCGGTGCTGTCCCGTCCGACGACGGGCCCTCCGGGAAGGCCACGCTCGCGCAGCGCATCATTCCACCAGGTCAGATTCACGGTGACCGGATGATCGAGGATGACCTGGCGAGGGTGAGCGGACTTCACCCATGCCAGGCATGCCTCGGGCGGTTCGACGGTGCTCAGATCGGTCGGTGCCATGGCCTGATCCTGCCCGACCACCACGGGGAATGCGGGATCCGGCTGCCGGTGTCCCCTGGCTGGACCTTAGAGGGCGAGTGCGCGGCGTTCGTCCAGGCTCTGCGCCGAGGCGGGGTATTCGGCAAGCATGTAGGCGCGGAACCGTGCCCAGTCCTTGTCGTCGGTGAGCGCCCAGCCCATCCCGTACATCGGGCAGACCTCCTGATAGCAGGACCGGCACACGATGCCGCCCAGCGAGCCTTTCGCGGAGGCGTCGCAGCAGGGGGTCAGGTGGTAGGCGACGCCCGCGTAGGCCACGACGTGGGCGGTGTCGTCACGGTAGATCTCGACGATTCGGTCGCGGCGTTCTGTGGTGGTCTCGGTCATGGGAATCCTCCATCGAAAGCTGTATGGGCGGTACATCTTTGAGCGTCCGCGGCGACGTCGACGGTGTTGCACCTGGCGGTGGCGAAGACCGTCGTTACTCTCCGGCGTGCACCGACATCGCCGACTTCGAGGAGCCCCGAGGATGCCCACGCGCACAGTGGCCGCGCCGACCACCGACGAGGATCTGCAGCAGTGGTCCCGCCGATTCGATCTCCTCGCCGATCCGAATCGACTGCGGATCCTGCATCACCTGCATCACGAGCCGGACTTGTGCATCTCCGACCTGGCCGACGCGGTCGGTATGCGGCCAACTGCGCTGTCGCAGGCACTGCGGCTGTTACGGGAGCAGGGATGGGTCGCGGCGACACGGCAAGGGCGGCTGATGCGGTACCGGTTGGTAGATGCGACCGTCCACTCGTTGCTGCATACGGTCGGGGCCGACCACCAGCACTGAGTGGCTTTCCCTGCTCCGTCCCCGGATAGCGGTTCAGCCAAGAACCGCGTCGTTCCAGTGCAGGTCGAGTCCTGTACGGCGTCGGCGCATCGCCACTGACGATCCGTACACGGCCAGCCGGCTTGTGTGCCGATCATCATCGTCGGTGCGCAGCACGACGACCGGGGTGCGGGTGACGTGCCCGGTCGAACCGGGAGGCCGGACCCGCTCGATGGACGTGTGGAGGATCCCCGCGGCGATCAGGTGTCGCACCACGAGCGCCACCCGGCTGAACAGATCACCCCGCCGGTCGTACACCGGTACATCGAAGCTGAACTGGCCCTCACGCTCGTGTGGATCGCCCGTCTCGGGGGCCGCCCACACCTGCGGGTGCAGACGCTCGGCGTCGAGCATCAGAGCGGGCAGGGCCGCACCCCCGTACGCGCGGGCGGCGGCGTCCGCGCGACCTGCCTCATCAGTGGTGAGGGTGTCGTACGTCGAGATCCAGTCGGCGATGCGGAATCCTCCCCCGGCGGGCCACCAACTCAGCGCGTGGATGGTCTCGGTCGCGGCGTCGTCACCGTCGGCGGTGACCGTGAACGGAGCGGAGAAGGTCAGGTGGGCCTGCGTGTACGGCAGCTCCTCGGCCTGCACACCGAGCGCTGCGACGTCGTCGCTGGTCAGTGCGTGTGCGGCAGCGATTGCGACCGCACCTGCGGCCGGTGAGGCGATGAGCAGCGGCATCTCGGCCAGTCGATCGGCGCGATCGGTCAGCCACTGGCCGACCATCGGCATCTCCGCGCCGGCAGCGAGGTCGCCGGTGGGCACGGCGGCGACGTAGCCGTAGGCGTGAGCGAGCCAGGCCGCCAAGCGCACACCGGTGGACTGCAGATCCGGATTCCAGGCCGCGGCCAGGTCCACCTCGACATGGGAGCGGAGCGCGGCTGCAAGGCGGTTCCGCAGCCACGCGACCGCTTCGGCGTGGTCGGTGACCGCGCTGGCGGCGGCGAGTCGGGCGTCCCAGGTGGGAAGCGCGTGCATGGTCATCGTGGGTGAGCTCCTCGATTCGGAGGTTGGACAGCGTCCGGGACGGCCGGACGCCTGAGCAGGGGGGTTGTTGTGCCGGTGGCGAGGATGCGGCGCTGGCGGGTGATGTCTCGGGTGCTCGCTTGGTGGGCAAGCACTACTGCGGCGGCGAGGGCCGCGAACAGCACGGTGAAGGCACCGACGACGAGGGCCACCATGGTGAACGGGAAGCTGGCGTCGGTCCACGTGAGGGACCAGACGGGATCCCCGGCACCATCTGGTGCGGCGAGGCGGTCGAGGCGGTAGGCCACGCGCATGAGGATCCATCCGACTGTGGCTCCGGTGAGGGCGGCCGTGGCGATGGCTGTGGCGGCGACGGCGTGTGGTGAGGCAGGACGCAGGGCGGTCATGGTGGCGGCGACGGTAGCTGGCGGGTTCACCGCTTCACCGCGTGGGTCGCTGCCTCCCCGGATCGGTTACTGGCCCGCCGGTCCGAACCGATGTGTCACGTAGTTGCCGCCACCGCCTTCGTAGGTGGTGTCTCGGTTGTATTCGTCGTTGCCGACGATCACGCCGCCGGTACCGCGGGTCCAGGTGACGTCGTTGAGATACGTCAGTGCAGCCTGATACAGGCCGGTGACGGCGGCGTGGTCCCGGGCGTGGTTGTTCTGGGGGACTTCCCAGTGGAGGGTGCGTCCTTCGAGTGTCAGGCCGAACTCGCTCTCTCCCCATTCGCGGGTCCGAGCGTTGGGGACGGGGAACGCGGCGGCGATGACCGCTCGGGTCGGCTTGCGTCCGCCGTTGGATTTGACGATGGACTGTGCGCGCATCCGGGCATCGGCACGGCGATGCGTGTGCACGTCGTCGTACGACACCGGAATCGACACTCCGTAGGGGATCGCGGCAACCCGCTTGGCCAGGGGCAGGGCCTTGACGTCGTTCCACACAGCGTCGATTTCAGCCACGACGAGTGCCCTGTAGGTGATCGCGGAGGCGTTGAGTGCCTTGCGTAGACCGGGCACCGCGGCCGCTGGCAGGGTGATCGTCCCGGCCTCCCATTCGTAGCAGCTCATCTCTCGAAATCCTCTCGTGCGCTGGGGGATCGGACTCTTCGATCGTCTCGATGGAGGAAACCGGTGTTGCAGACCGTGGTCGCCACACGAGACGCCGGCACCGCTCGGGCATCACGACGGACAGCACTGCGCTCGCCGACACCGCACTGCAACACCGCCACCACAGCCTCCGAACGATCGCTGGTGTCACCGCACATCGACCTGGGAGGTTTCCCGTGACCCCGTTGACGATCAGCTACGAGCGTTGCGTGCTCAACGCGCTGCTCGATGACCCCGACTCCTCGTTCGCCGAGCAGTTCGCGAACCTCGACTTCCACGACGCCGAGGCCGAGCGCGCATGCCTGGAATATCTGCGGTCGCTGCTCGAGTCGCTCACCGAGTACGCGGCGTGGAAGTCCAGTACCGAGGCGCGTGTGAGCGTCTACGGCGAGTTCACCTGTGACGGTGAGGGGTTCCCTACAGGAAACGGCCTGACGATGCAGGTTTTCCTCGATAGCTTCGGCATCTGCGATGTCGGGATCGACTCGGTATGGCAATTGCCGCTGGGCGAGGAGTTCACTGTCTTCGATCTGATCGACGGCACCGTCGCCTACTTCAACGAGTTGGTCCGCAGGTTGACCGGGCTGCTGTGTCCACCCCCGGCGCGGTCGCTCGCACTGTCGGTGTTCCCGCCCGATGTCGTGTGCAGCGAAGCCACCGAGGATCCTCACCTCAGCGACGTCGAGCGTGCCCGGCTGCGCGCGGCGACCGATGAACAGATCGCCAACGCGATCGACCAGGCGTGGCCTGCCGTGGAGGACCGTTGGTACGCGATCCATGACGAGCTGCAGCACGCGGCGGTGCGCAGCCTCGTGCACGAGTAGAACACGCCCCTTGGGCGGGAGGGCGGGCCAACGGGCGACGTCCTCCCACCCGGGGGTCAGCGTCGGTTCGGCCGGTCGAGGTCGAGGTACTGGCGTCTGGCTTCCTCGGCCAGCCAGGGGTAGGCCCGCGCAATCTCCACGAGCACCCTCTTCTTAATGACGGTGCCGGCAGTGTCGGACAGCTGTTGCCCGCCGCTTCTGCGGACGCCGTTGCGGTGCGCGTCGTAGTTCGATCCGATGTGCCGCAGCCAATTCACGCACAACCGTTTGAGGAATGCTTCGCTCGAGGTTGTCTCGGCCGGCTGTTTTCCGGGGGCGAGGCGGGCGTTGTAGTGCGCGATCGCGCGGCGGATGAGCACCGGCGGCGCGAGCTGGACGACCTGCACATCGACTCGGGTGGCGGCGGTCATTGCCTTGGTGTGGTCGGGGCGGGTCATCGTGTGATCTCCGGGGCCGGGTTGAATGCGACTGCGGCCTGCTGCGCGAGGTGGTCTGCGGTGCCGGAGTCCTCGGCGGTGGCGCAGGAGCGTTTGAGGACCACGCCGTCGATGTCGAGGACGCAGGTGACGTGCATGTCGGTGCCGGTCCCTGACACGCTCGCCGGGGTGAGCCCGCGCCAGGCCTGCCGTTGGGTACTCATGGCCACTCCCCCCTGCGGTGCCCGCGTGGTGCTCGTCGGTGGCGTGGTCGAGGTTCGGGACGTCGAGGCCACCGGTATCTCCTGGGCGTAGCTCGGCGGCCCGGGGTCGGGTCCGGTCTGGGGAATGACAACGATGGTCCGCACCAGGTCGTCCTTGGTGGACGGGCAGCGCTGGTTGCTCGCGCTGATGTCCCGCCACACCGATTCGCGGTCGTCGCGACCGACAATCGCTGCGGTGACGATCACGTTCGTGGCGGCGGAGGGGTCGAAGTTGTCCCAGGACGTTGCCTTCGCGCCGGCCCCGGCATCTGCGGCGGTGTCGTCGGAGACGAAGATCCGCGAGGACTGCCACCGCATCCCGTCCGCCTCGGCGCCGGCCGCCGGCCGGGTGCCACCGCACGCCAACGATCGCGCATCGGCGGCGGACAGGCTTCGGGTGGTCGCGTTGGTGGCATCAGCACCGTCCGTCCACGACCGAAGGCTCACGCCGGTGATCGACTGGTTGGCCGGAAGGACCGATGCGGCGACGTTCGGCAGCTCCTGCTCGCGAAAGTCCGGTGCGCCGGTCATCGCTGCCGACAGCGCCAGTCCGCCTGCGACGGCGATGACCACCACGCTCGCGCCGACACCACCGAAGAGTGCGAGGGTGCGTTTGGAGATTCCGCCGGGCGCGGGTTCGTCGTCCTCGTCGGTGTCGGTGATAGGGCGGGGTCCCGGATCGTCGGTGCTGTCGATCGCTGCAGCTGCGAAGGTGAGGGCACCGCGGCACAGCACGTGCTGGGGATGAGCCATCACTTTCACGGGGCCGTGAACCCGCGCAGCGGCGGGTACGGCCGGGTCGTAGGCCAGTCCACCGCTCAGCATCAGTCGGTGACTGATCGGTTCGGTGGCGTTCTCGTCGAGCCGCGTCAGCAGCTCGCTGAATCGGTGGGCGAAGTACTGTGCGCCGGTCGCGTCAACGTCCTGTTCGGACAGCGTGATCCGTCCGACGGGCCGGGGCAGGTGGACGGTGACGGCGTCGCTGTCCGCGAGCGCTTCTCGGGCAGCGCGTACCCGGGGGACGCCGGCGAAGCCCCATCGGGCATCCAGGGCCTGGTCCGGGAAGCCGGCGTCGGTGAGTGCGTTGGCGAGGAGGAATCGGTCGAAGATGTCTCCGCCGCTGTCTGATTGGGCACGTCCGATGATCCGTGGGCCGCGCTCACCACCGACGACGGCGATCGCTGACAGGTCGGTGGCTCCGCAGTCGACAGCGACGATCCCAGCACCGACCGGCAGTGCGGGGAGGGCGTAGGCGAGGGCTTTGTCGGAGGGGATGAGGGTGACGGTGCGGGTCAGTGCAGCGTGCACGATCCGTTGGAAGCGGCGCCGCAGTTCGGGAGTCCACGTCGAGGGCACGATCAGCACGATCTGGGGGGTTGTCCCGAGCTGGGTGCGTGCCGCCTCGAGCACGGGGCGCAACAGCAGCTCGGTCAGCGCTTCGATCGACCAGGACACTCCGTCGATGACGAGGGATGGCACGTCGAGTCGGTCGACCAGCGGTCCGAGCTGCGCCAACGTCACTGGGTCGTCCTCGCGGGCCGGCCGAGGTTGCCCGGCCTGCACAACCAACCGTGCCGACGGGGTGGTGGTGCCATCGACCAGAAGAGGGGTCACACGGCGGCTGGCATCACGAATGGCCGCGGTGAGCGTGCACGCTCCGACGTCGATGGCCAGGACAGGGTGGGACATGCAGCCGATGATTGCGGGTCACTTCTCCACGCGGAGGTGAGCGATGTCGGATCGATGCCTAGTCTGCCCAACTTTCCCTCACGAATCCCCCAATCGGCATCCCGTTAGGCCCGTAAATCAACGGTGACATCCCAGGATGACGTTTGGGATCATGCTTGGAAGAGATCAGCTTTGTTCGTCGCACCACCCCTGCACTGGCGCGACCTACGGGTGCGTAAGGAACACACCGCCAACCTCAACTTGTTGAGTGAGTTTGCCGAAACAGACACGAGAAATAGCGAAGGCACACTATGAATGATCTCGTTTTTTCCCACGAAGGTGAAGTTGCCTGGGATGGCGCAGCAGAATTTACCATCATCCCAGGAACCTCTTCCTCCTCGACAAAACACCAAGTTGAAACCTGGGAGCGAATCGTCTTAGTCGGTAAAGATATTCCGGACTTCGAGTTAACATGGTCCGGCGATCAAGTAGCTACACAAACTCGATCTAACCTCCCTTTCGGATGCTTGTATCAAGTCCGTTTATATCTTAACGGAAATGGCAGAGCAGACGGAGGAGGAAAGGTTGAAGGCGCTCTAAACTTCCCTTCCTTGCGTAAAGGCGGAAAGATGTCAGAGCGGGGACTTATCAGTCGATGCCAACAGAATCCGCAGCTTTCATTTAGCCCTGGAGGAACATTCGTCGCGGCCAGTATCGCAACTTGCCCCCCTTGCATGGCACGAATCCAGTTAGCGAAGAATCCACCAATACTGGCAAATGATCTGGCAACGTTCGACCACGACAGCGTAGTCGCGAGCTCCGTATCTCTCACCGCGAACTCGATGAACCAGCTCTATATAGTCGACTTACCCCGTCAAGACACCCGCGAGCCCCTCTTACCTGGAAATGAATATTTCTTTGTCGCACTGGTGTGGAGTCCGAACGGTCACTGGGACTATGTTTTGAATCTCGGTTCGCAGGCACAACCCGAAACAATGACGCTGAAACGGAGGCGTCTACAATTCAGGCTTACTGATTTGTTCATAGTCGATGATAATGACGACCTTTCCGAGGGGCAGGCTGATTTTTCGATCTCCGTTTCGGAAGGCAACGACAGCGATAGCGAGGAGTGGAATGGCGTAGTAGTGGACTCAGGCAAGTCCGTACCCAATATCCCTGCCACAATGAGATTGAATTTCGGGCCTAGCAGCTTCTCGACGTTCAGCGAAAGTTTAGTTAATGTAGACGTAATAGGGATCGAAGACAATAGCGGTAGTTTCCCTGCGGAAGGAGACGACATTGCCATCGCGTCGTTTGACGATCTCGAATTTCCGCGCGGACCTTCCGAAAAGGTCACCCAGCAAACACTGAGTTTGGGAAGCCATGCGCCCAGCGGATCGTTCCGGTTTATCGCAAAGGTCGTCTATTCCGTAGATTATGAGTGACACCCCAGGGGCGCAGAACCACGTGCGCTACCTCGCTATGCGCAAAGCGCCCCGACCAAGGGTGAACGACCCGACCCAATCGGGGACTCTGAAGCACTCGTGACACAGCGGCTCGCGGTCCACGACACCGTCACACCTTCGTAGCGCACTTCTGTGCCCCAAACGTGCCAGCGTGGACGGCGCCACACCAGTTGCATCGTCTCGTACACCACGGGTGGAGAACAGGATAGTCATGCTGTCCAGAAAACGTCTCCCTACCCCTTGAGGACTATCTGTGAGCACTCGTCCTGTCCTTCGGACCGTTTCGACCGCCACCCTTCTCGCTGTGACCGTCGCCGGCTGCAGCAGTACAAACATCGACACCAGCACGACCGAGGACCTACGCGGGAATACCGTCACCGCCCTCGACTTCCCCCGCACCGTTTTCGACGGATGGGAGATCACTGATCCCGCCGATCGGCCGGTCTCGGTGATTCCCGCGATCGTCACCGCGGCTGGGACGAGCGATGGCCTGGTCTACTCCCCCACCGAGTGCGGGCCTGATGGGGACCGTGGGGCAGCCCTGTGGGCGACCGCGCGGGGCGGTGACAGCTGGGCTGGACAGGTCGGCGAGAACCTCGACACCGAGCAGTCCTTCTCCACCACGGTTGCTACCGCGACTGAGAACAGCCTCAATGCCGTCACCGATTTCGCGCAGGCCTGCTCGCAGTACACTGTGACTGTCGGAGGGAAGACGGTCGACGTGGTCACCGAGGTCACCAACGAGGAACCGTTGAAGTACGGCCTTTCCGATGCCCGCCTGTTCACCACCACCGCCATCGTCGAGGGCAGCGGCCCTCAGGTTCACTCGACGCTGACCGGGGTCGGCCACAGCGACGGCCGCGTCTTGGTCGGCCAGTTCACCACCACCACCGGCCGCATCGAAGGCTCGACGATCAATGTCGCCGGCAACTGGTGGAACATCATCGCGACGAAGGCGTCCACGGCTGCTGACTAGACGCTGGCGGCCCGCGTCAATGCAGGGTCGGAGCCTCCTGATCCGATCACTTGCCCTCAGGGCGAACCGGCTGCAGGCGTCCGAGGCGACTGGCCAGCTGGAGAGGGTGGTCGAGAGCATCGTCGACGTCCTCGATGGCCCGGTCGACGGTCGAGAGGCCGTCCAGAATCCCGGCGATCGCATCCCCCGCGGTGAGCGCTTCACCGAGGTTGTCTACAGCGAGCTCGTGGGGTTCGAGGTCGGCATACTCGCGGGACAGGGCGACCAGGGTTCGGCGAAGGTCACGAAGCTGCCCGAGGGCATCTCTGGCGCGGTCGTACAGGTCGGCAGGGTTCGTCATCATGGTCTCCTATTCGGGATCGACGCTGTGCCACCCCTGTGGCGACTGGGGTTTGTCCGCGAGACGTTCCCTGCGGTCTGCGAGCCACTGCTTCTGCAGCGCCTCCCGTTCGGCGTGGATCTTGGGGAGTGCGACCATCTTCCGCTTCTTCTCGTCGTACCGCTTGCAGGGGTAGCGCTTCGGTTCCTTACAGACCGGACAGGTGACGTCGGCCCGGGGCGGCTTCTCGGCACGCTTTACCCGGACGACAGAGCCGCCCATGCCCGTGCCCGTTGTTCCCTTGTTGTGTCGCACCTTGCGATCTTCGCAGGTGATGCCGACACAGGAGTCACCGATGAACGGGTGCCGTAGCCAGTGGTCCAGCACTTCTTCTGCCGCCGCGGGACCACATGAGATGGGCTACCGACGGCAGCTATTCTCGCGGTCAGTTGCCAGGTTGAGGTCGATAACTTCCAGACCAGAGCGCAAACCGTTCCACCTAGCCGGGAGCGGTGGCGTCGATACGAGGGGTCATGACGAAAAAATACGGTCGACGGAACGGAAAGCGCGGCCCAAAGCCGAAGGTTTCACCGTGCCTGCCCTCCGAAAGATCTGCCGCACAGCCCCCGCCGGATCTACCGGCCCACACGCAACCATCCGGTTTTGTCCTTGTGTGCGGCAACGTCGGGCTGACGCCACTGTCGCCCGACGCGCGCGCCGAATTGATCGCCTCCGTCAACGCTCATCAGGCACTGACGATGGTGGCGGAGCTGTACTCGGAGCTCGACATTGCGCGGAGTACGCACTGGCAGGTCCGACCCATCTCAGAGCGAGTCCTTGTCGACATCGAGGCGCCGTGGGCGTCACGGGCCTTCACGCACGTTCGCCAAGGCGATCATTTTCTGACTTCTCGAGGACTAGGTCAGCTCATGCGCGAGATCCTTGAACATGGCGCCTTCGACACCACACTGCCACCGTTGGACACAGACCGCCTGGGCAGGCTCCTACTGTCGATCTCCTCTGAGCAACACAGCCATCCGGAATTCGCAGGTGACCTACCTACCGAGCAGGAGATCCAAGAGGTTGTGTCCCGGACCTTCGCGATGGACTTGGATGCCACCCGGATTGCACTACGCGAACTCATCCCCGATGAGATCGCATCCTATCTCTACGACACGACACTCAAACTGGAGATTCTGCAGGCCAACACCTACGATACATGGTTTTCACCGTGGCCAATCGAAGTCAACGATCCTCTTCTAGGGCAGACACCAGCGGATGCATTTGCTTCGGCCACCGGCGTCGACCTCAGGGGGGTCCTCCAACTCGGCCGTATCGTCGAGGCCCAGGTCCGAAATGGTGCGCTCGAATTCACCCGCAACGCGCTTCTTGATAAAGGTGCCGAGCCTGCCGCTGTGGATCTTCTTGCTCGCAGCATGTCCCTCTCACCTGCCAAGTTTCAACGGCACATGCTTGAGGATCGGGCACGCGGCGAAGTGGGCCACCAGCGATACACCATGACTCAGTTTCCCTTCGTGGCAATCGATCCCGACACCTTCCTTCTCCTGCGTTACCAGTGGGGAATCGATCGATTCTTCGGGTCAACTCTCCACTGGGAGACCTTTGGCAGCTTCGAAGCGGCCGGCCACCGCACTACTGCGAAGCGGTTCAACCAAGCTATGGATTTCACGTTTGAACACCAGGTAGGCCGCGTGTTGACGCGGATGGCCCGCAGTAGCCGATTGATCTCCCATATGGTCACGGAAAAGGAGATGCAAGCCCAGTGGACAACACGGGCAGGCCGAATACCGTCGAGCTGCGACTGGGCACTTCTCGGTGACAAGATCACTGTGGTCCTCGATGCCACGAACCACCCCATGAACGCCGCACTCGCGCAGGGACTCGCCTCGGTGGAGGCATACGAAGGTGACATCGACCGGACCTTCACCGATCGAAAGTTCAAACAGCTGGCCGCGACGATTTCCGAGTTGCGAGATCGTGGGTGGGACGGAACGAATGTTGGATCAGACACCGACTTCATTCCGCTGGTGATTGTACCCGATACCGGACTACCCAACACCACGTTGATCGACTATGACCTCCAAGTCCGCAGCCTTCCCATTTTCACCGAGTTCGAGCCCCATGTCTTCGCCCCAGCCGTCCTCACGTACGCAGACCTCCAACTGCTCGAAGGAATAGCCGATCACTATCCAGGCGACATCGTCGAATTGATCGGAGGTTGGCGCCACGCCTGCATGCGCACACCAATTCCAATCCGATTGGATGACTTTCTCGACCAGTGGGGAATTCAGAGGCCGATCAGCAAACAGGTCAACCAGTCCCACCGTGCCCTGGCCGCGCTCCTCGGCTCACCAGCACTTGACCCCGAGTCGACATGATCGGTTCATGCATCACTCACGGCTTGTTGCTGTTGCTGGTGGGGGTGCTCACCGTCGACGCATCGGCTCGTCTGTAGATGCGAGATGTCCGTGCCAGGCGCGTTCGAACTGCGCCTGTGCGGCGCCGTGCCTGTTCTTCAAGATCAGTCCGGTGATCTCGTCGGCGGTGGCCATTCCGATCTGTCCATCGATCGCGTGCGGGCGGTGCAATGCCAGGACGATGTCGGAGTCCTCCTCGATGGATCCGGATTCCTTGAGTTCGTCGAGCCGCGGCAGTTTGTTCGGGTCGGCCGCCGAGCGGTTGAACTGTGATCCGGCGACGACGACGGTTTCGAGTTCGCCGCCGAGGAGTTTCAGGCCGCGGGTGAACCGTCCGACTTCCTCCGCCCGGTTCATCGAGCCGCGGCCGCCATCACTGGACAGCAGCTGCAGGTAGTCCACGACGATCAGACGGAGCTCCCGGCCGCTCTCGGCGAGGGCAGCTTTCGCGGCGGTGGCGGCCCTGCGGATGTCAGCGACGGTGCGGGAGCGGGTATCGATGAACAGCGGCCAGGCCGCAATCGTCGAGATCGCCCCCGAGACACGGTCCCACTGGTCGTCGTCGAGGCATCCGGGTTCTCGGAGCTTGTTGAGCTCCACGCAGGCTTCGGCGGAGATCGCGCGTTCGATCATCTGCTGTGCTGACATTTCGAGCGCCACGTAGAGCACTCCGCAGTCGTCTCGACATGCCTGGCGGGTCCAGTCCATCATCGCGACGGTCTTGCCGGTGCCCGCGCGGCCGGCGACGGTGACGAGGCTGCCCGGTTGCAGGCCGAGGGTGATCTCGTCGAAACGCGACCAGCCCGTGCGTAGACCGGCGGGCACTTCCCCGTTGAGGCGCTGGTCGAGCAGCGCGAAGTACTCGTTGACCTGGTCGCTGATCGACGGCAGCAGTTGGGCGGTCGCTGAGGTGGAGGCGAGCGCGTCCATCAGGAACGCCCGGTTGGTGTCGAGGTCCTGACCGTCGTCGAGCGCAACCACGGCCTGCTGAAGTGCCCGCCGTCGGGCGTCGACCGCGGCCTTATCCGCGATGCGAGCGACGTGATCGGTTGGTGCGGTGGAGGTGAACGATTCCTGCACCGCGGCCGCGAGGACGTCGAATCCACCAACGGTGGCGAGGGTGTCGGTGGTCTCGAGGGTGACCATGACTGTCGACAGGTCGACGGTGCCGGTGTCGGCGGTACGCGCGATAGCGGTGAAGACAGTGCGGTGAGCAGGGACGGTGAAGGCTGCGGGGGTGAGTCGGCCGAGGGTATCTGTGGTGAACCCGGGGTCGTCACCGCGCAGCATCGTGCCGAGGACGATCCGCTCGGACAGCACCATCGCCGTGCTCATCGCAGAGCTCCGGTGCGATGCAGGAGCCGCTCGTGCATGGTGCGGATCTGTGCGGGTAGTGGACCGGGATCGCGGAGGGTCGGCTCGGGGAAGTGCGTTCCGGGGGCGTCGATCATGCGGACGCGGATGACGGCGCCGGGTCGGTCGAGTGCCCAGGCGTGGGTGTGGCCGGGACGGGCGTAGGTCTTCGCTTCGGCGCCGTAGACGAATCGGGAGTCGTCGACGGCGAGCTTGAATCTCTTGTCGAATGCCTGGGTTGCCTTGCCGCCCTTGTTCGCTCGGTCGTTCGGGGACAGTGCGTCCTGCACGGCTCGCAGGAGCTTGTCTCGGTCCGGAGGTTGCATCGCCGGGATCCGAGGCAGTTCCCCCGCGACGACCGGTGTGATGCGGGAGGTCTGGTCCTCGAAGCTGCGGGGAAACGGCATGGTGAACGCGACGTCGATCAGGGCGGGGCCGTCGATCGGTCGCCACTGCACACCGAGTTCTCGGAGTGCTTCGCCGGTGATGTTGTCGCGCCAGGCGTACATGGTCGGGTCGGAGGCCTTCACGCGGCCTGGGGCGACAGCGACCATGGAACCTTGCGATTTCGGGTCACCGTGGACGACCAGCCAGATGGTGCGATCGATGCGCCCGGTCATGCCGCCGAGTGCGGCGTCGGTAAGGACAGCGTCACCGCGGTGATCGTCGGCGGTGGTGGTCTTACTGGCGGGGGGTCGTTGACGATCCGATGTCCTAGGGGCGGATCTGGTCGGTGTCGCGGTGTCGCGAGTGAGACTGCGTCCGCACTTGCGGCACGCGGGACCCGCCACGACGAGCCAGTTGCAGCCCGGGCAGATCACGCGGGCACCGCTGTCGAGTAGGTCTTGCGCCGAGAAGTGCGTCATGCGGCTGACGTTAGGGATCTGCTTCTCCGCTACGGCCGCGCACGTTGTGATGTCAGTTCGCTGATGACCAGTTCAGACGTCGCTCCGGATATGTGGCTGTTCACCGACTTGTCGATTCGCCGGAACATTCGCCATCCCTGCGCACTCGAACTAGGGAGCAGCACTCAACGCTGCGAATCAGCGCATGCCATGCGTGGCATGCCCGACCGTGGGAGAACACATGAACTGCAGGAGGATCATCGCCGCCGCGATGGCCGGCACCGCTCTTACCCTCGGGGCGGTTGCGACCGCCGCACCGGCATCGGCCGAGACCGTCACCGATTACCAGAGCAACGGCGTCAACATCCGTTCTGCTCCGGACGGCCGTTCAGCGGTGATCGGCCGTGGCTACATCGGACAGGGCGTCACGATGATCTGCGGGACATACGGACCCGACACCAGCGGCCCGCAATCCAACTTCTGGATCTTCTCCCGCAACCACGTCACCGGTGTCGAGGGGTGGAGCGCCGGCAGCAGCTTCAAGGGGGTCATCAACCGGTTGCCCGACTGCTGACAGGTCGACGGCCACGCCTTCGGGCATTGGTGCCCCCGCTCCGAACCTTCGGGGTGGGGCATCGTCGCACGCAGGTGCTCGGGCGCTGGCTGGAAGGCACAGCGGTTCCAGCCTCTCGGGTTCGGTGGAGAACGCGGCGGTCACACTGCGCGGTGCGGAGTCCGCCACCAGTGGCGCAACGAGTGAAACACTGTCGGTGAGCGTCTCTAGCGTTGCAGTCACCAGTTCACGACGAGCACCAGGAGAGAGCTCCATGTCCCCCATCGCGTCTCGACCCAGCGCCAACGTCGCTCGTTTCGTTGCCTACGATCGCAACCCGATGCGGATCGGGAACCCGGAGGATGGCACCGCCATCACCGTCCGAGCCGAGACGTTCGTCGAGGAGTACGCCTCGATCGCGATCAAGGAGTTCGTCGAAAAGTCCACTGGTGACGGCTTCGACACCGTGTACGTCAAGTTCGACGCCTCGAGCGGCGCGCAGGGCATGCAGCACGACTTCGGTGCCTCCGCCGAACCCGGTGGGCCGCTCGCCCACCGCCTGCGCCAGGCCTACGAGACGGGCACACCGGTGTATGTGGCGATCGAGACCCGCCGCCGTAAGCACGTGGAGAAGAAGCGGGACGAGCCCATCGATCCGCGCACCCCGATCCACACCCTGCGTGGCGCCACGGGTGAATCCCTGTCGGGGCAGCCCCAGGCGACCAAGGCGAACTGCGTGAAAGTCATCGTCGCGGCCGGTTCCGTCGACGATCCCGCTGATACAGCGATCGCGTCGGATAAGGACCTGCGTTCCGACATCAGTGAGTGGACGCAGTTGCGCGGCAACAAACTCGGGGATCTGCCGCCGGAGGGCTGGCGATGCTTGGTGGCCGACGGTAAGCGCACCGGTGGCATCACCAACGCGACTCCGTCCGGTAGCGCTCCCGATGTTGACGCGATTGCCGAGGCGATCGCCGGGAAGATCGCCGGTGGGAAGAGTGCCCAGACCCGACAGTCGTCGTCTGCCGCCAACCCTGTCGTGCGCGGTCGGCCGGGTCTGGTCGCGGAGGCGAAGGCCTGGGAGCCGGTCAACAGCGATGGTCGCCCGAACATGGGCTCGTACCTCGCGGCGAAGCTGCGGGCCACCCACCAGTCGGCGGTGTACCTGTTCCAGGACGCTCTGACCGCGGTCGAGGAGCCCGAGCAGCCCGAGTTGACCGAGGAGGAGTCCCTCGAACACGTATGGCAGCTGACCGAATTGCTGCTGTGGCTCGCTGACCAGGTGCAGAAGCACGTCGTCGGCGCGGTCAACCGGAACGAGACGTCCCACAAGGAAGCGGGCCAATGGGTGCAGCAGGTGATCACGACCCGCTACCCGTACGCGGTCGAGCACATCACCGACGACCGCGCACGCCGTGAGTGGGTGAAGGTCGTCGGGAAGGCGGCAACAGAGGACTTCGCGCGCACGCAGCGAATGATGGCGGCTTACCTGAAGATTGACCTCGAACCGGCCACGGAGCCACAGAATCCACGTGCAGGGCGCGGGCAGAACACCGCGGCACAGCCGTCCCAGAATGGCGGCGACTCGCCTGCGCAGCGGCAGCCGAGCGGCGGCGAGAGCGCACCGGTACAGCAGATCCAGCAGCCCCGGCCAGTGACCGCCGGTGAGGATCCGGACGCGGTGACCGCGTGGAAGAACCTGGCGGACGCGTGCGGCATGAGCGACTACATCGACGACCTGCGCTTCATCCTCAAGGCCACCTTCAAGGTACCCACCGGCGTGCTCCGCGAGATCGAGGCCAGCGCCTTCACTCGCCAGGTCGCGCAGTGGGCCGCCGACCCGATGGCCTTCCGCCAGCAGGCGGGCCAGGCATTCAACAACGACCCGGAGAACCGCAAAGCCAGCTGACAGCAGCACCTTCCGGGCGTAGGTCGCCGGATCTGAAACACCCGCCACCTGCGCCCGGGACGCTCGACCCACTACCACCGCACCATCACACGAAAGGCACCACCATGGCAGGCGACACCGTCCTCACCATCGTCGGCAATCTGACAGCCGACCCCGAGCTGCGATTCACCCCTGCGGGCGCCGCAGTCGCGAACTTCACCGTGGCGTCCACGCCCCGCAACTTCGACCGGCAGTCGAACGAGTGGAAGGACGGCGAGGCACTGTTCATGCGCTGCACCATCTGGCGTGAGGCTGCCGAGAATGTCGCCGAGACGCTGACCCGCGGCTCACGGGTGATCGTGCAGGGGCGCCTCAAGCAGCGTTCGTACGAAACCCGGGAGGGTGAGAAGCGCACCGTCGTCGAGCTCGAGGTCGACGAGATCGGCCCCTCCCTGCGCTACGCCTCCGCGAAGGTCACCAAGTCCGGCCGCAGCGGCGGAACCGGGGGTGGTTTCGGCGGCGGGCAGTCCCACTCCGGTGGCGGTGCGCCGACCGACGATCCGTGGGGCAGTTCCCCGCAGAACGGCAACTACGCCGGCGCCAACGCCGGTGGCAGCGACGAACCGCCGTTCTGACCCGACCAGCCATTGCGAGGCGGCAGGCGCCGATCCTGGTGTCTGCCGCCTTTCCATGCGAAAGGAGCAGTCGTGACACGCACCACCAACACCGACACCGGGTGCCTCCACTGCGGCAGTACGGTCCAGGCACTGCCCGAGGGCATCGACGATGAGGACGGCCAGACCTGGTTCGCCGACGGCGACATCAGAGTCGACAACACCGGGCCCTGGGGACCGGCCGTGTACATCCACGGCGTCGAGACCACCGCGAACGCGCTCCGCGCGGAGGCGATGGAGAGGCTGGCCGCCGCTCAGGCCGTGGACCTCGCCGCCAGAAACCGCCGGTGAACCACCCAGCGGACAACCCGCCCCGATGAGCGAGCCCCGGTCGTCCAACGGATAACCAGGGCTCGCTTCGCCGGGATGTCAGCGCTGCACTCCCCTGGCGTGTTCGGTCAGCAACCGATCTCCTCATGTGACAAGGAGACGTCGCCGGCCGCTGGACGGACAGATTCAGTCGTCCTCCCAGACCAGGTTGTGCAGACGCATCGCTTCGATCAGATCGGGGTCGTGCTCCTCGACCGGGCCGTAGTCCAGCACCGTAACGTTCTTGCTGACCGGTCCGTCACCGGGACGCTCGTACAGCGCCCAGAGCACCAGCCCGTCACCGTGCCGGGACTCGAACTCGATGCCGGCCACCGGCTCACCGTCGGGATCGGGAAGAGTGTTGACCCACTGCGAGATCGCCTGGGTCAGGGCACGCGGGCGGCCGTCGCGGATCGCCGCGGTGTCGAGATCGAGCAGACCGAGCCGGATCGCATGCGGCCGGAACAGGGCTCGCAGGGTGGCCACCGACTCGGGGTCGCCGGGCACGACGAACCATCCGGTGATCGTGCCGCTGCCGGTCACCCGGGACGACATCCACGATCGTGGGACACGACCCGGCGCGATGGTGGGGAACTCACCCTCGTCGTCGTCGTCGATCTCGTCGAGCGCGGCACTGAGCTCGTCGCTCGTGCGGGCGTAGGCGAGGACCTCGAGATAGCAGGACAGGCGGGTCGCGCCGACGTACAGGGTTCGCCACACTCCCGCCGGGTCGTCCCAGCGGCCGGTGAAGCGCCCGTCGGTGGCGAACTCCCACGGTGTCCACTCCCACGAGGTCGGCGGGTAGCCCACCCGGTAGGCGGCCGCGCCGTCGACGTGGACGCAGCGGACATCACCGCGCGGAGTGGAGATCAGCGTTCGATCCGGTGCGCTCATCCGACCGCCGCGAACTGCCGGGCCGCGGCGAGGACCTGCGGGCCGACGTCGGACAGCTCGCCCTCGCGCAGCAGCAGCGCCGGCGGGCGGTCGTCGAGGATCGGGTTCAGACCCTGGAACCAGGTCTGCGCCACGGCGGGGGTGTCGCGTTCGGCGATCAGCCGGGCGGCGCGGTAGGCGATGCGCAGGCGTTCGACGTCGGTGTCGTTGTTGATGGTGCGGGTGCCCTCGGCCCACTGGCGCACCGCGCGGGTTTCCTTCACCTTCCCCAGGTAGGCGACCAGCTTGGCGCCGAGCAAATCGCGCAGCGCGGTGACAAGCTCAGATTGGGTCATGCGGGCGGCGTCGTTGTAGGCGGCGAGGTCGGGGCGTGGGTGTGCGGTTGTCATAGCATCCACCTCCTGATCACATGGTAAATCACACGGTCAATGCCGTCCATGTTCCCGTCCGACCGACGGCTCGCAGGGAGGCATCGACCATGGGCCCAAACCGGAGAGGCCCGAATGGAAGAAATCAGCCCGTTCGCGGGAACCATTCCGGCTTCTCGCACCTCTTACCTAACGACACAGGCAAGCCCGCTCACAGTCCGCCGGGACGAAGCGCTCGCTGGGCAGCGAGAAGACCTGCCGGTGTCACCGGCAGCGACCGCGCCGGTCCTCTGCCTCGGCTCGCCGGACAGAGGAATCATCGGATCTGCCCTGGATAGGCGTACGAGCTCGGCCCACCACCAAGTGGGGGGCCGAGCTCGTCGTTGCTACCCATGCTCCGGGCGGCCGTCCGAGGCCGGCGTCAGGCTGCCACGGCGCGCCTGCCACCGCGGCGAGCGTCGGCCCACCACTGATCGAAACGCTCGTGTTCCTTCTCGTGCGCGAGGGCGGGGGCGACTACGAAGAAGCGTTCGACCGTCGGGAACACCGGGCCGCGGCGGTACTGATAGATGCGGAGAATGCCATCCTCGCCGGTCTCTGCCTCGATCAGCCCCCTGCGAACGCCCTCATCGGCGAGCCGACGCAGCATGCCCTCCATCGCACTACGTGATCCTCGGCAACGGATCCGGACCGAACGTGCGGCGTTGCCCAGCTTCGTCGGGTCGGTTTTGCGGGGCCGCAGGATGCGCCGCACCTCGTAGAGGGCATGTTCGCGTTCGTCGAGATCGGCATCGAGTGCGTCCAGGACCACGTCGAGTTCGCCATGCGCGCGCACCACGTCGATCAGTCGGCGTCCGCCTACGAGTCCTTGGGTGGGATTCAGGGCCAGCGCTAGGTGCTCCATGAGCAGTGCGTGCGCCCCGACTGCAGGTTCGGCCGCGTAGCGACTCAGTACCGCAGCTCGACTCACGCGATTCTGCAGAGAATACGGGCAGAAAGTGCAGGCCGATTTACCTGGGCTGGTCCCGATAACGGACTGCGTGTACGCGACAGCGGCCGCTCGATCCCAGCCCCACTCGATCAAGGGGTACTCGCCGATCCGAAGCGAAGTGTTGTGCAACGCATCCTTAGCCGCCCGTGCGGTCTCCCCCGCTTCGAATCCGATCACGTGGCGGTATGGATTGCCTCGGGTGACACGGGAAATCACCGGGTCCAGCGCATCACCCTTGGAATGGACCGAGCAAAGCCTCGCCCCGCCAGACTGCGGAATCGTTCCAGCAGAAGTCATCTCGTCCCACAGGGAATAGTCACCCTCGAGGTACAACCGTGTCGGCGTACGGGAATCGTCCAGAATCACAACACCATCACCGGCGATGGTGGTGTGGCGCTGCGATCGCGCAACCTGGATGAGCCTGACCTGTGCGTCCGCGATCCGGGGCAGGACGTGCTGTTCGAGGACGGCCCGACTGGCTTCCCACTCGTTACCGGTCATCGCAACCACGATGACCAATTCGTCAAGGTCGAAATCGCGGCTGGTCGGATCCTCGAGCCACCGCAGGATGATGGCCGTCGAATCTTCGCCAAGGCCCCAAGAAAGCACGACCTTGGGTGCTGGGCCTTCAGCGATGGGCATTGCAGTGCATGAAATCGGCATGGGTGTGTGTCCTTGTCGCAGAGCAGATCCGATGCGACGAAGGTATGAACCGGACGAGAAGGTGTTTCAAGCCGAAAACCGTTCCCGCACAGACACCCTCGCCCCCTGGCGATCACCGCGCCAATGCAGTCAGCACGCGAGCCCAGGTGCTCGAACATCACCGCGGTGCCGTTCGTGCCGCGAGGTGGATTGCACTGTTGACGCAAGTGGCGACGTCAACCTCCAACGAGACGTTGCTTGCAGCCGGGGTAGCGACGTAATCGACCGGACTGTCGGCGTCCGCAGGACTTGCGGCGCGCTACGGACCACCTGTGACCGGCAGGAACGCAACTTCCGGCTGAGTCCTGCCGTACGGTGCCGGGCATGCAAGCGCGAACCCCCACGACCCGGAGCAGCCGGGAACGACCCGGATTTGGCACGCATCTGCTACTCGCGGCGCTCTTCGGGCTGCTGTGCATCTGGAACCTCGCCTCCGACTCCGTGGGCCCCGGGATTGGCTTCGGCGTCGTCGCCGTGTCCTGGCTCGTAGTGGGCTTCATTCGCAGACACCGACCTTCCTCCGGCAACAGAGACACCACGAGGTAAGCGGCAACCGGTGTTCTGACTCTCCCGAACGGAGGTGCTGCACCAGACGATGACGGCGCCACGTGCCCGGCGGTGGCGGAACGAATCGCCGGCTACGTACTTTCGCGGCATTCGGTACCGGAGCTTCCCCGACGACCATCCTCATGGACGAGTGGCCTCGCTGATTCCCGCCTGAACCGCGATCGCCGCGACCTCCAGGACGGCACGTACAGCCCGAAGTAGACCTCCTCGCACGGCGGCCACGTCACCGCCGAGACCGTTCAGACGATGTCGAGGAGGGCGGATAACTGCCCTCGTACGGTGTGGCCGTCCTGTTCGTCGACTGGGAGGCCGGAGCCGATGCCCACCCGATCCAAATTCGGTGCCCGCGCGGGTGCCGCCGCCAAGGCGAAGGCGAAGCAGAAGGGAACCGAAGTCCTACGAGACTGGCTGACCCTGACCTGGTTCACCGACTCGACTCCCCTGCTCGGCTTGCGCCGGTCAGTGTGGAACTGGCTTCTACTCGTCGCCACCGCAGCGACCGGCTACCTATCCGGTGCCACGATGCCGCTCCTGATCGCAGGCCTGCTGCTCCTCGGCGGTGCGGTGACTGTCGGGAGGGCTATGCGAGTGATGCCGGCCCGTCGGCGGTTCGTCGAGGGCCTGGTGGAGGACACCCGACAGGTCGCCGGGCATCCCCGCTCCACCACTGCGGTACGGGTGCCGGCCTCCTCGCGGATCAAGGTGTCGCGATGGGGTGCGAAGAACCGGCCGCTCGTGATGGACGTGACATTCGCGAAGACCGCTCCCGCGGCGCCACCCCTGGCCCGCGGACTACTGGAAAAGGCACTGGACCAGGTCCCCAGCCCCTACACCGAAAGCGGCGGTGGGTGGGTGTACTCCACCAATCCCAAGACTGGACAGCTCCGCGCCGAGGCGGTGCCGGCAGGGGACGAGCGCCTGTATCAGCAGCGCGAGATCGCATATCTACGCAGCAAATTCACCGACTGGTTCAAGCTGACGCCGAAGCACCTCACCGACGGGATGTACGACCTGCAGGTCACCGACTGGGCAACCCGAGAGCACCCCACCGAAGGACCCGTCCCCGTCCCCGCCGCCATCGCGTTCGCTTTCGGGTCGCACAACGTCGCTGCCCAGGACACCCGTGACGGCATCGAACGGGCCTGCGACGCCGAGTATCTGCGCGGGATCGAATGGATCTATACCTGGTCCGACGGCACCCTCGAGATCACCGGTGTCGATCCTGACTCCATCGGCGCCAAGCGCAAGCGGTCCGCTCGGTGGGTTGCCGATCTCATCGCAGGACAGGCCAAGGCTGCGCGTACGAAGGACTCGGCTACCTCGCGGGTCACCGGTTGGCAGGAGGAAGTCCACGGGGATCCGTGGGTGCCGATCGCGTTCACCGCGGACTTCGGGTCCGGCGCGTTCACGACCGGCCGCGACCAACGGGCGGTGGAGAACGTGATCGACGACGCCATGACCGCGTCCACTGCCGGCGTGGTGTGGGCCTACGAGTGGACGGTCGGTGCGACGACCACCGTCGAGGCGCGTGCCTTCCCGTCCAACCACATCGCAGCCCTGCGAAAGCTCGAACTCAAGCGGCTCCGCAGTGTCGTCGAGCAGAAGTTCGGCGGCCGTCGCAGCGATGTCGACGTCGAGGTGATCTCGTGGGAGCCCTGCGATGACGAGGCGCCCGTCGCATTGCCGGCGCAGGTCCGGGTGCGGTTCGGCGCGTTGGACGTCTCGAAGGCCGAGACCAAGGATGCGTTCGAACAGCACTACGACGGCCTATACACCGCGTGCGACTGGCACTACGACTGGCGCTCGGCCGAGGGGCTGGTCAATCTCACTGCAGTGCCACGACTGGCCAATGCAATCGCGTTCCCCGAGAACGGGACCCCGCTGTTCGAGGAGATGGTGGAGAAGTTCCGCGAGGGCAAGATCTACATCGGTCCGCAGAAGGGTGGTGGCGAATTTTATTGGGATCTCAATAAATGCGCGCATGGCCTTATCGGCGGCCGCACCGGCGCCGGCAAGAGCTGCAGCCTCGACATCATCCTGTTCTTGACGTTGTGGTGCAGCGACGTCGCCGAGATCATCGTCTGTGACCCCAAGCGAACCGACTTCACGTGGACTCCCGAGTTCCCCTCGGTTATCCGCTTCGCCGCCGGAGCGCTCGAGATCGTCGATGCCGTCGGATATGTGCGCCAGGAGATGGACCGCCGCCAGACGATCCTCAACAAGCGGGGCGTGCGAAACCTGCGCTACCTGCGGAAGTTGTATGCCGAGCATCCCGAGTTCGAGGCCGAGGACGGCCCCGCCCCGAAGCGGCTGATCCTGTTCTTCGACGAGCTCGCGAACTTCTGGATGAAGTCCGACAACGAGGACATCGAGGCACAGAAGGTGACCGCCCGGACCCAGATGGAGGAACTCGGACAGCTCGCCCGCGCTCTGGAGATCAACATGATCCTGGCGGCGCAGAAGCCCGACAAGGACCGCATGTCCACTCAGCTCAAGGAGATGTGCGAGTTCCGGCTTTGCGTCGGGCCGGTCAACGAGTACACCTCGAAGCAGATTCTCGACACGAATCACGGCACCCGATTCCCTGAGGAGGGAACACCGAAGGGGCGGGCCTGGGCCACCACCAGCGAACTCGGATTCCGCGTAGTGCAGGTGCCGTATCTTCCGAACTCCACCGAGGACGCACCCTGGCCTGCCTCGGTGGCGCCGCGGCCCGCGCATCCGATCACCGGGTCCAAGGACCGCCTGCGTGAACTGCTCGCCACGCAGGGGTACCAGCAGGTGATGGTCCCGAACTCCGATGGTGGACGAGAGCCCCGGTGGGTGCTGACCGACGAACCCATAGCCTCAGCACGACAACCGGTGCTCCGGGTGAGGATCGACAAGGCAGCTTCCGTGTCGGCGGCTGGCCCTCTACCGGCTCCTGCCGCGCCCGCAGCTGCCACGGTCGGGATTGCACCGGTGTCCGAAGATGAGGACGACTGGGACGATCCTTGGTGACCTCGCTTCTGTGAACTCTCCGGAAAGACATCTAGGCGAGGCGGACGACCCGTGGAGCAGAGCAATCAGGTTATGCACTGCACCACGGGGACGTTCGAACAGCCGAAGATAGCGCACGTCGTTGGTGCTGAGCCGCCTTACGATTCGTGTCCAGTTAGCTTCACGGGAAGACCGGCTCCCTGCGGATCAGAATCCGACTTGAGCGCACGGACAAAGGTGAACTGGCCCCGAGTTTGGACCCGGAACAGCTCGAAGCCGTAGCTTGCGACGACAGCGCGCAGACGACCCACGTCTGATCCGACGGACGAGGTTGGTTCGCACAGCCAGAGATGACCGTCGACCGGCAGGATCCTGTGTGCTTCCCGGAGGTAGTCCGGATGGTTCTTCCCCATCAATGCCAAGGACAGGACTGCGATGTCGACCGATGCGTCGTCCAGCGGCAGATCTGCGATGTCGCAGGCGGTGACACGAGCATCGAAAGCGACATGATCGAAAGGCAGGATGGTGTGGTCCGCCGTGACCCGTTCAGCGAGCAGCATCTCTCCGCAACCCATGTCCGCGACGACGCATGGCCGTTTCCGCTCGTTCAGCCAGCGCGCGAACTCGTATGCAGGTACGACCTCCCACTTTTTGCGTGCTTCCCTGTAGAGGGCGTGGTAACGATGCCATTCGGCTGGATCCTCGGTGAGCCTGGTGTGAGTGACCACCGAACTCGTCGTCGCCCACGCACCGTGGACCGTAGACAGTTCACTGAAACGGCGGAACTTCGCTGTCGGTGTCATCCTGTCGACATCGGCGCCGAGGAGTTGGTCGAGTGGCCGGCGCGAGGCCGTTTGGATTTGGTTATTTCGCAGTCTGCGAAGCCATTCGAGCGACGCTCGTGCTGCTTCCGTGGGACTGACCAGCACGCCCTTGGGAACCACCCCGTCAACGGCGCAGTCCGCCAAGGACTCCTTCATTTCGACCCGAGCCCACCGTTGCCCGCACCACGACCACCGCTCTGTTCCGTCCGCGGTAGGAACGTCGGCATAGGTGGTGGGGATGACGACCTTCACGGTCCTTGCCGCCTGTCCTTGGCGGTGGATGCGTCCAACAATTTGTTGGTAGTTGGCGTGGGTCCACGGCAATGTCGCGAAAATGAGGGTGTCGCAGACGTGCTGGAGTCCGTCCACACCGGTGGATATGGCTTCGGAACCGATTAGCACATCGACCTGCTCATCATCGGGAATGCGGTCACCATTGGGCCAGCGGCCGATGAACCGTGCATAGCCGGACTTGTCCTGGCCCGTGAACAGGCCGACTCGGAATCCGGCGGCTTCCAGTGTGCCGGTGATCTGCTCAATGATGCCGGTGACGAATTGGGTGTAGATCAGGGTTTTCCCGGTGGTACTGCAGTGGTCCACGATCACATCGAGCTTGTCTTCGACGAGCAACTGGTCCAGCGCTGACGGCACCGGTGACCGGCCCAGGGCGATGATGTCGTCGATGCGATGGGTGACGTCGAGCGATACGGTCGTGGCATCGAGCTGGGCGCTGTAGCTGGGTAGCCACCGTGAGCCCACTCGCGTCAGATATTGGTGGATTCGCATCGCATTCGGCACGGACCGTGCTGTGCCGAGGTCGTCGAGCTGCATCCCTTCCACGAGCTCAAGCAAGCTACGGGCTTCGTGCAGATCGTTGACCACCGGAGTGGCAGACATTGCGAGCACGGCGAGATGAGGGTTCGACCGCGCAGCCTCGACCGCGACACCGGCCAACACCGTTCGGCGTTGGGAGGGGTTGACCTTCTCTCGTTCCTTCACATAGTGGACTTCGTCTACGACGAGCATGTCGATGCGATGGTCGGCGATAAGTTGTTTCAGGGTGCCTTGATTGCCGGGCAGCCGATCGTAGTTGACGATCAGCCACCGCGGCCCCTGCTCGTTTGCCCATGTCGGTGTCAGGGTCCGCTGCGCTACCTGCGCATGAGGGAAGCAGTTCTCGACCGAGTTCACCCAGCCGGACACGACGTTATTAGGGCAGACGACAAGCACGAGACCACCATCTGTTCCCGCATCGAGGAGCCCTGCCGCAAGAATCGCCGAAACCGTTTTTCCCGCGCCCGTGCCAGACCAGTTGCCCACCCGTCGCCGGTTCAGCACCTGGACCGCGACATGGCGTTGCATCAGGTTCGGTTGCACTGTTTCGGTTGCGCCAGGGGGGATGAACGACCACCCCGCCGGCGGTACAAGCTCCAGAGCTTGGTCGTACTCCGTGCGGAATCGAACGCGAATGAGTTCCGAATACTGGTCGGCGCAGGGCGTACGGGTCTTGTCCAGCTCCGCCACGAGGCGGGACCGCTCTTCGACGGTGACAGTATCCGCGTCGAGCCGATATGCAATCTTCCAGATTTGCGCTGCCGCGGCAGCACTGAGGAAGTCGACTGTGTCCTCGTCTGCGTTGGCGAAGAACTTTTTTCCCATCGAGAGGATGTCCTCGACCCTGAGCTCTGGAAGCACAGACGAGTCGCTCCGTTGGTCCGCAGCCGGAAGGTCAGCCGATCCGGATGCAGCATCAATCACTTCCGCCGCGGTGGGGAGATGACCTTCCGGATCGAGCGCATCCAGCTCGTCCTCCGCGTCAGAGGGTGTTACGTCGTTCTCGGGTAGTGCGTCAGATCCCTCTCCTTCAGGTGTGCCTGTGTCAGGTTCGGCAACAAGGTCTTTCAAACGTGTCGGGTCGGTGAGGACTTTCCCGATGACGTCCGCCTTCGAGGAGGTCAGTACTCCGGCCTGCTGACAGACCGCGTACAACATGGCCGGTGTCATCGAGTCGGTGTACATGGCCAGGTCCGCGACGAAGCCTTCCAACCTTCGGGCGTTCCAGTACCTCCCCTGGCAATGACACCCCAATGGCCGAACAGCGCGGGTACGCCATTGCACCTTCATCTTGTACTTGTGCCCGTTCGGGCACACCCAATCAGCTTCGAAGTCCGATCCTGCAGCAACCTCAGCCGGAGTACGCCCCTTGTTTTCCTCGAAATCCCACTCGGCAACCAGATCCGGACGCGTCGTGGCGAGGTCGTTGACCCCCCGGAGCGCGAGCCTGCCCGAGCAATACGGGCAGCCTGTTCCGCCGTGGGTGCGGCTTACGATCACAGTTTCCCACTGGTGACCGGCCTTCTGGCACTTCCAGTGGATCATCTCGCTGCTTCCCGGACTGAACTGCTCCGGTCCACGACCGTTGTTCTCCTCGTAGTCCCACTCTGCAGCGACGACAGGGTAGTGCGTCTTCAGGTCGTTGTACCCAGGGAGTATCTGCTGGTTCTGACACACGGGACAACCATCGTTGCCGTTGGTGCGGGTCGCGATGATGGCTCGCCAAGAGTGACCACAACTACCCTTCCAGTGCACTTTGTGGTTGCTACTCACCGTGACCTGATCAGGTCGTAGATCCTTATTGTTCTCGCGATCCCACTCTGCAGCAATCCCGGGGCGCCGAGATTCTAAGTCGTTAAACCCGGCAAGTACTCGTCGTCCACTGCAGAAGGGACAGCCGCTACCGTTCTGAGTACGCTTGTTTACCTGCGTTTTCCATTGGTGGCCATGATTCCGACATTTCCAGTACACCGCCTTGTTGCTTCCTGGGGTGATCTGGTCAGGTCGCAGGTCCAACTTCTCCAAATTCGCCTCGAAGTCCCACTCCTGAACGAGGTGAGGAAACTGAGACTGGAAGTCATTGAATCCTGGAAGCACCACGTTGTTGGAACACACAGGACAACCGGTCCCCCCGCGGGTGCGCTCGGAAATCTTGGCGGACCACCGATGCCCATGCGCCAGGCACTTCCAGTACGCCTTCTTGTTGCTGCCAGCGACAACCGCCTCGGGCGTGAGCTCTTCGTTCTTCTCGTAGTCCCACTCGGCCGCCACCTTGGGAAACTGCGACGCAAGGTCATTGAACCCCGTCCAGACCCGCTGGTTGGAGCAATACGGACACCCCTGGGGCTTCTTCTGGGTGCGTTTGCTGATAGGGACTTCCCATGTATGTCCGTGCGCCTTACATCGCCAGTGCGCTGGCTTGTTACTTCCCGGGGTTACCTGGTCTGGCTTGAGGTCTTTGTTCGCGTCGTAGTCCCACTCCGCCGCCACCTCCGGGTACCGCGACGCAAGGTCGTTGAACCCCGCCAGTACTTGCTTACCTCCGCATACGGGGCATCCCCGCCCCTTGGTGCGGTTGTCGACTGACGCCGGCCACGTATGGCCATACGCCTTACACTTCCAACCCACGTTTTTCTTGCTTCCCGGCGTTATCTGGTCCGGTGTCAGGCCGCCGTTCGCGTCGTAGTCCCACTCGGCCGCCACCTCAGGGAACGCGGACAGAAGCGATCGAGGGTCAGAAGAACGTGTCACCGGCAGCTTCCTGATCTGTGCGTGCAGCTATTTCCAGGAGATTGTGTCGTTCACCGACCCCCTTCCATTACTCCAGGGGCCACTGATCACTGCACGAGACAGAACCCCAAACTGGAGAAGCCGGTTCGTACGGTTGTCGCCACCAATCGAAAGGACGCCTGATGACCACACCGAACCTGACCTCTTCGCTCTCGCACCGCCTCGACCGCCTCCGGGCATGGGCCAGTCAGCCGAAGGTTTTTCACGCGGCGGCCCTGACGGCGACTGTTCTGTCGGGCTGGAGCATGCTGCTGATCCTGTGGCTGGACTACGTCCCGGACGGTGTGGTCGAGGTGGTGGCATCTTGGCAGCGGGCCGATACCGAAGGGCGTATCCGTATAGCGTCGGCCGGGATAGGCATCGTGGTGGTCACTTGGGTGGCTCGGGTATCCATGCCCCAGGTCCAGAAGTGGCTGAAAGGGCCCAGCGGCTCGGACCGCGACTCTGCTGGTGATTGCTGATGGCGCCGCCGAGGAAAGGCCCGCGTGAAGGAATTGTCTCGCGGGTCGTGTTCTTCATCGTCTTCATCGGGATCGTCTTCGGGGTCTTCCAGTACGTGACCGGCGGCACCAAAGTCGGTGACGACGGGTGGTTCCGCACCGGCCAGCAGATGATCAGCGAGCTGTTCGATCGGGGCAGTGACACCGCCAAGGAACAGCTTGAGAAGGTCACCGACGGCGCCGGGACGCAGCTCGGCGAAACGATCCGCGACCAACTGTCGACCACCGCACCGGCATCGGAAGGGAACGACGGGTGAGCATCCTGAAGTACGTGCTGTGGGTGGCGGTCGGCCTCGGCGTGTTCCGCGGCTGGGTGAACTGGTCGGAGTCCGAGGGCATGGACTCGACAACCATCGTCCGGCTCTTCGAGACGGTTGTGAACACGATCGCCGACCTGACCTACCAGTGGCTGCCGGCCCTTTTCGACCTGATCGGCGGGAACCCTGTGACAGCACCGGACAGCGAGCCTGCCGTCGAGAGCCTCGCCCCGTCGATGGTGGGGGTGTCGTCATGGTGATGGGTCCGACACACGCGATGTCCGGCGCCGCGGTCGGACTCGCGGCCGCTGCGGTCCTCCCGACCGGCTGGGGTGGTCCGTCCTCGCTCGCCGAGACGTTCGCCTGGGCGGGGGTCTGTGCGGGATCAGCGCTGTTGCCCGATCTCGATCACCCGCAGTCGACAGTGGCCCGGTCGTTCGGCGTGGTCTCGCAGATGGCGTCCGAGTGCATCAATGCGGTGTCCGCGGCCTTCCACGGGTTGACCGGCACCCGGCGCGACGGAACCCGTTCGGACGGACACCGCACCCTCACTCACACGCTGCTGTTCGCAGTGGTCCTGGGCGTGGTTGTGTCGATGTTGGTCGCGACGTTCGGGAAGCCGGCGATTGTCGGGACGCTGTTCGTCACCCTCGGGCTCGCGATTCGGGGGCTGGCCGGGGACTGGTCGAAGAAGCAGGGTTGGCTCGCCGTCACACTCGCGGCCGCGTTGCTGTCGGTGATCGCGTGGCAGGCATTCCCCGCCGAGACCGGTTCGGTGTCCCTCGGGGTCGCTGTCGCGCTCGGGTGCATCACGCACTGCATCGGCGACGGCATCACCCGTGAGGGCATTCCGTTCCTCGCGCCGCTGGTGACGGTGAACGGCAAGCGTTGGTGGGAGTTCACGCTGCCCTCGCTGCTGCGGATCCACGCGAACGGGCCGTTCGAGAAGATCGTGCTGCTTCCGGCTCTCACAGCCGCGACGGTCGTCCTGGCTGTGCTGACGGTCCCGGGGTTCGAAGCGGTCGCCGACGCCGCAGCCGTCCGCTGATCACGGTGAGCACTCCGGGAGCGCCGATAGGCGTAGAAAGCACGAACGCAAGAAGGGTGTCACCCAGAGGAACCTCTGGGATGACACCCTTCTCGTGTATCAGGCGGCGAGTTCGCGTCGTACTGCTCGACGTTCCCGGCGGTTGGCGCGTTCCTTAATCCGCTTCACTTCTCCGGGCTTCCAGTTGGTGGCCCGGCGGCTCACGCGGGTGAAGGCGTCTCGTTCGTCTCCGCCGACGGTCTTGCGCTTCATGGCTGCTCCTGCCGTTCGCTGTGCTGTTGTGATGACACAACTTTCGCAACCGGTCGCCGTGGGTGTTTCAAACCGATAGGCCGTGCTCTGCCACGTCAGTTGGTGTCGCTGTCGTCGGCGGAATCGGCGACGCCGGCGCCTGGTGCCGGGCTCGATGAGTTGCCAAGGACGATCGTCCCGTTCATATCCGTGGGGAATGGTTCGACCTCGACCACCAGGGATTTTTCCGTCCCGTCGGGATCACCGTCGAACGGGTCGTCCCATGTCCGCCCGCTGAGGTGCAGGGCACTGGTGTTCTCCAGCGCTCGTCCCAGCCGTGCCCGTCGACTTCTCGCCACTCGCCTTGTCCTCCATTCGAATCGACCGTGCATTACGAGCCAAGTCACCCCAGATCCCGGACAGAATCTACGAGCGAGCCGCCGCGACGGTGAGTGAAACACATCGGCTGCGCGTGGGAGACCTTCGTGGAGCCCACTTCTCAACTGTTATGGAGGCTCCATGGCCACAACCCTGCCCGCCACTGACGCGAAGCACGGGGTACAGACGGAGATCGCCACGGATGCGTGGCACTACGGCTTCGTTCCAGCTCGCTACGAGCGCGCCAGCATCGAATGGATGCGTGCATACGCGGCAGTCTCGGAGGCTCACGCCAAGTACATGCGGTCGATCGGCTACTACCGGTGGGCGGCGTACCAGGGACGGACGTCGTACTACTCGTCCCGGCCGCTGCCGTTCTCGGCAGGCGGGCAACGCTCGTTCGTGTTCCTCGAAGACGGAACTGTCGTCGAAGTGTCCTCCTGCGGCTCTCAGCCGTACCGGCGGGTCAGCGACGGGTCCGTCGTCGGGGACTGACAGACCTGGGGCTTTACATCATTTCGGCGCGGTCCTGGGTGCACTCCTGGATGGCGCGGATCGCCTCACGGATCTGCGGGATCTCGCGCAGCAGCATGTCGACGTCGTCGAGGGCCTCGGAGAATGCGGTCAGTTCGGAATCGTCGCAGGCGTCGAGGAACTCGGGGAGCTTCTCGGCGACCTGGGACACCTCGGGCAGCTTGCGGCCCATCTCGTTGATCAGTCGCAGGGTGTCGGTGAACCGGATGAAGTCGTCGGTACGAGCGAGGGTTTCTGCCCATGACTGTCCCCCATCGGGGGCCATTGAACCGGTGGGTTGTGCGCCGAACGCCCCGAACGGATCGTCCACGTTGACGTCGATGCCGGTGTCGCGTTCGTGGTGGGGATCGGTGTTCGGCCAGTCGGTCGGATCATCGCCTTCCGACGCCGCAGGAACGTCCCCGTCCGCGCCCGAAGGGACCTGCGGGGCGGGAGCTGGGCCGTCGGTGTCCGGCGCTCCTGCGAAATCGGTGCTCGGGGTCGCCTCCGCGGCCGGCGGTGCGGGCGCGCGGCCGGCAGCTTCCGCGATTACCGACTCGACGATTTCCTGCACGGCCTCGCTGTCAGGCTGCTCCCCGCTATCCGCGGCGGCGATGACGCGGTTCTCGATCTGGGTGAGCATCGTGACGTCGTCGACACCGTTCTCCCTCGCGGCCCGCAGCGCCTTCTCCGCGACGTCCAGCTCAGTCGCATCCACTCCGGTGCGGGAGGACACCTCGTGGAGGAACAGGGCGGTGCGGGCCATGCGGTAGATATGCGCGCGCCCATAGGGTTTCCCGGTGCGTGGGTTGATCAGGCCGCCGTCCTTGAACTCACCGAGGATCAGGTCCTGTGGGTTGTCATAGCCGAGGGGCTCCCACGCTCGCCTTCGGAATATCTGCTGCATCGCGTCTTCGAAGCGGACAGCGGCTTCGGCGACCTCGCGGACGAGTGCGCGCGCTTCTTCTTCGGTGCACGGGCCGGCGTTGGGGTCGACGACGTCGTGTTCGTCGAGGGTGTCGACTGTGGTTGTCATGGGGCGTCCTCCCTGGGGCGTCTCGGATGGCCGCGACGTTAGCGGGGCGCTTCGCCAGCGTCAGGCGACCGACCGTGCGGTGCCCATGAGGCCGGGGGGTGTCCCTATGTTGATGTCAACCGCTCGGGGATGCCACTGGAGTGCGGTCCGGTAGGGGCTGGAATAGTCGACGTGCATGGAATCCGTTGTGACGCTGTCGGGTGGGGACGCGGGTGAGCTGCTGACGTTGCAGCGGGCTGCGTATGTGACTGAGGCTCAGGCCCACGATGACGTGAACCTTCCCCCGTTGATGCAGCCCTTCGCCGAGTTGGTGAGCGAGCTGACGCAGCCCGACGTTCTCGCGTTCGGGTTGCGCGATGACTCCCGGCGTCTCGTCGCCGCCGTGCGCGTGTATCTCTCTCTGCCGGAGCTTCACATCGCCGAGTTGGGACGGCTGGTCGTGGCCCCGGACATGCAGGGCCGGGGCCGGGGCAGTCGACTGCTCGAACTGGTGGAAGAGCGACTACCTGAGCAGATCACTGATCTGCAGTTGTTCACGGGTGAGCGCAGCCTCGGCAACCTGCGGCTCTACTCTCGGTTCGGTTATCAGGAAACGCACCGAACTCCGACTCCAGGCGGCTATGCGCTGGTCCATCTGGCGAAGCGAGTGCGTTAGCACGCCTGCTGGGCGTGATCACGCCGCGTCTGCGGTTGGTGGCTGGTAGAAGGTCTTGTTCTTGAGCATCGCGTGCAGGACGTCGCAGCGACGTCGGGCGAGGCAGATCAGGGCGGCGTTGTGTCTCTTGCCCTCGGCGCGTTTGCGGTCGTAGTAGGCGCGGCTGGTCGGGTCGTGCAGGGCCGCGAACGCGGACAGGAACAGGGCGCGTTTGAGTTTCCGGTTGCCCGAGCGGGCCGGGTGCTCGCCGCGGATCGAGGTGCCGGAGCGGTGGGTGACCGGGGCGATGCCGGCGTAGGCGGCGAGGTGCCCGGCCGAGGCGAAGTCCGAACCGTCACCGATCTCGATGAGGATGCGTGCTGCGGTCCTGACTCCGATGCCGGGCATCGAGGTCAGGACCTGGGAAAGAGGGTGCTCGTCGAGAATCCTCTCGACGTCGTCACCGATGGTTCTGCGTTGTTGCAGCACCTCTTTGAGCGAGTCGGCGAGTTTCGGCAGCACGATCTCGGCGGCCTTGCTGCCGGGAACCGTCACGGTCTGCGCGTCCAGGGCGGCGAAGATTTCCTCGGCCAACCTGGCGCCCATCCGCGGTGCGCGTTTGACCGCGAGGGTGGTGATTCGGCGTTTGCCGGCCTGTCGGATCCCGACCGGTCCGCCATAGCGGGACAGGATCTCGAGGACAGCCAGATGGTTGATCCGAGGTCCCAGTACTCGTTCGAGGGCAGGGTGGATGCCGGTGAGCAGTCCTCGGATGCGGTTGCTGACCCGGGTCGCCTCGCCGGCGAGGTCGTCGTCGAACCCGACGAGCACACCGAATTCGGTCAGGGTCTCGTCACCGACGTCGACCCGGCGCAGCGTGTGCGGCATGGTGCGGGCGGTATCGGCGATGATGAACGCATCGCGGGCATCGGTTTTCGCTTGCCCCGGATACAGGTCGGCGACCCGGCGCATCGACAACCCCGGCAGGTAGGCGACGTCGTGACCGCAAGCTCGGGCAACGGTGACCGGCAGCGCGCCGATCGTGTTCGGTTGATCGACGACCACCAGGATCGGCCCGTGTACGGCCAGATCCGCGAACACAGCCCGTAGTCGGGCCTCGTCGTTCGGCAGTGCCTTGTCGAACAGTCGGCCGCCGGCGGTGTCCAGCCCGACCGCGTGATGATCGCTTTTACCCACGTCGATGCCGCAAAACACGGCGTAACTCGTGTCCATGAAGCAGTCTTTCGTCCGGTCCTACCGGTCGCCGATCCAGCATCGATACCCGGCACCCACGTTACAAAGAGACCTACCTCGAACCCGGTGGCCTTGTCCCTATCAGCGGTCTACCGATGCCACCAGGCTCGGCGACACCACCCCCCGGATCATTCGAGAGACAGGGGAAGAAAGTCATACCGAACCTGGCGACCGTGGCCCCGCGGTGCGGGACTACGAAGAAGGTAACGGGATCTCGGTGCGCGCCGGCATGATGCCGTCGCGTTCTACACGATCGGATTCTGGTTCTGGTTGGAGGCGTCACCGTTCAGAGTGGGCATCACCGGACCGTTGGTGGGGGCGGGGGTGTGCTTGCCCCAGTTCGTCCACAGTACGCGTGCGAGGCCGAGGGCGGATGCCACGAGAACTGCGACGACAATCCAGGATTCGATGCTCATTGCTGCAGCCTATCGAGGCGGTTGTGTTGAGTTCAGTGACTGGATCCGTGCTGCCCAGAGGTAGGTCGTCGCGGACTACTGGCACCCGAAACCTGCGGTACCGCAGCCAGTTGAGTCCACTCATTCCTGACGATCAGGACCGGGAATTTGGTAGCGGACAGCAGCTTCGGCGACCTTGCCGACGAGTTTGCAAGCTTCCTCATCGGTGCAGGGCCAGTGTTCGGGTCGACGACATCGTGGTCTTCGAGGGTCTCGATAGCAGTGATCACACAGCGTCTCCGATGCTCCGTCAGACGAAATGCCGACTCCACGTGTCGAGCACTCTCGCAACGAGACCACCATCTGGGTGCGAACGGAGCTTGTCCGACAGTTCACCCCACCCGAGCCCTATCCACCGTTCTCGTGCCGCTTCCTGCTCAGCAAAGGCCGTTCCCAGGTCGTAACGAGTGACGTCCGACGGGATCAGTCCCTTCGTTCCCCAGGGTCCGCGCTCATGGCCTATGGCGTAATCCGGACCGATCCATAGCATCTTCGCCTTGTCTACGTTTGCGCTGGTCCAACACCCGGCCGGATAGGCTATTGCCTGGTTCGAGTAGGTCGAACCCCTAGCCTTGCAGTATCCCCGATCTCCGTTGACCTGAGCGTTTCCCTTTGCCTCGATGACAACCAGAAGCTCCAGTGGCTCCCCAGTTTCGTCAGTTCGAACCACGCACATGTCAGGAACGTGTTTGCACCCTGAGGGAGAAGGAAAACGGCTAACGAAAAATCGACTGTCAACCACGAACGCGCGCTTAGGCGGGTCGCCCAGCCCTACCGTGTCCCAGACGATCGTCAGGAAATATTGTTCCAGGTCCCCGGACATCGCCATCAAGAGCTCGGTTACGTCCGTCTCCAGAACAGGTCCACCATCGACGAGGGCTAGCTGAATACGATCGCGACGCGCCTGCGACCACCCATCAACATATGGTTGGAAGAGCGCTTCCGAAAGGCGATTGAAGTCGCTTTCCACAGTTCCCTCGCAATCCTGTCGGCGTACGAACAGACACTCAACTCTATTTGACGCCAGAGTCACGCGCCACACTCCTGTGGCCCCGAAGATTTCTTCGGGGCCACAGGCATTTCGGTGCGTACGTCAGGCGACGGTGTAGCGGGCCGCCCGGATCGGCGGCGGCGTGTCACCGTACGCGCGGGACAGCATCTCGTGCCGCCACGACGTGTCCGCGGGGATGTACACGCCGTTCGCGCGGGACAGATGCGCCGGGATACCGAGAGTGTCCGCCAGGCGAGCCCGTTCGGGGAACGGGATCGTGCCGTCCTTGCCACGCCGCGCCTTCGGAATGGTGATCCGCATCCCGCCGTCCTTGTCTCGCAGCACCGAGTAGTGCGTGCGGGTGCGGGCGAACAGTGCGGCCCGGAGCCGGTACTGCACGTCGGCGACGTCGTTGAGGTCGGTGGGGCGGTCGGAGTTCGCGCCGCCCTTGCCTTCCCGTTCGAACGTTGTCGGCCAGGCAACCGCTTGGCCTTCGGTGTTCTTCGGTGGCTTCACCGACGGGGTGTTGATCGGCTCACCTCGACGCTGCTTCTCGAACAGGCCTTCCTTGTGGGTGTCCTGGCGTTGGGCGCGCAGGTTCTGGATGCGTGAGTAGTTCATGCGCTCGAGCGGTGCGCGGGGCGCGTCGTAGGCGGTGTCGGACGTGCGCTCGCGGCGCAGCTCCGCCATCGAGACCCCGGGCCGCAGCGCGGTGTCCCCGGTCGGTGCGGCCCCGTACGCGTCACCGAGGCTGTGCAGCGCCTTCCCGATGTGCTCGCAGCGGCCACCACTGCTGAACTTCCCGCAGGTGCAGCGCATCCCGTTCCCACCGGCCTGCGGGAACGGGGACACGACGTCGACGCCGGACTCGTCGCGCCAGACGGTCGCCTGCCCGGAGACAGTCGCCTCGGGGTACCGGAAGCTGACCGACGGGGCGGCCGCGCGGCCAGCGGCGACTTGGTCGCGGACATCGCGCGGCGGTGGCACATTCGCGATGCCACCGCCGGGGAGCTTGAACTGCCGCTGCGACATCAAGTGGACCCGCTGCATCGGCGGCGCCGGCGGTTCCAGACCGGCTTCCCGTGCCGCACGAGCTTGGGCTCGCCAGTGCGTCTGCTGCGCGCGATCGGCCATGCTGTTGTCGGCGGCCGCCGAGCCGGGAACCGGGCACGCATGCGAGGACGTCATCGACGCCCACCGCCCGCAGGTCGGGCACTTGCGTTGCTCCTGCGCGGCCTGCGCGTCGGCAGCGTTCTCCCAGTGGTAGGCGTCGTTGGTCTTGCCGTTGCCGCGGCGCATGACGGTGTTGGAGATCGCGCGGCCGACCTCATCGGAGGTGAGGATCTGCGCGGCCTCTTCCTTGGACACGCGGTACGGGTACGTCTTTCCGGGCGAGACCTGCCCGTCCTTGCGGGTCCGCGGCGCGGTCGTGACCATCATCAGGCCGGACTCCTCGTTGTACGCGACCTCCTGCACCCACGACGACACCCCACCGGTGCGGGCCGCCATCTGCTGCTGCAGCTCGGCGTCGCTGTTGGCGACGGCCTTCAGTCGCGCGTTCGCTTCGGCGACCGTGGTGATCGGCTGCCCGCCGGCGAAGCTGTCGCGGTCCTGCTCGAGGAGCCGGCGCGCTTCATCGCCGCCGACCTCGACGCCGTCGCGGCGCAGATAGACCGGCTCTTGCCCCGAGTCGAGAACCTGCTGCACCGATGCGGCCTTGAGGGCGTTGGTCGCGGCGTGGTGCTCGGCCTGCAGTTCTTTCCGGCGGGCGGCGAGGTCACCGTTCGGGCAGGCGGGCTGCTCGTGACCGAACTGGCCGCACTGTTCGCACCGCACATTCGGGTTGGCGGACTGCGCGTACACACGACGGTGCTCGGGTCGGATCGTCGGGCGGCTCGGCTGTTTCGCCAGGTGCGCGAGGCGCCGCTCTTCCATTTCTGCCAGGGCATCCCGGGCTCGCTTGGACTGGCCGATGTCAGCCTGTCCCTGCGCGGACAGGCCTGCGACCGCGAGATCGTCGCGCCACGAATCCTTCAACGAGATACCGACGCTGCCGCGGCCGGTTCCCTGGCGCGCCATGATCGAATCCCACTCGGCCTGCACTTCACCGATGCTGCGGCCGGTGTGCCGAGCGTTGATCTCGAAGTACGTGGCCTTCGCGGACTGGATGCGCGGCACCATGGTTCCGAGGTACTGGATTGCCTGCAGCTGGTTGCCGGCGTTTTTCTGCGCGTCCGTCAGCGGTGTCTTGTTACCGAAGCGGTCGGTATACATCCCGGTCTTGAGGCGGTCAAGTTCGGTGTCGAGGCGGGTAATCACTCCGGGCTGATCCCAGCTCTGCCGGTACTTCTCCCGCTCCGAGATCGACGGATCGTTCTCGATCTGCTGGCGCAGGCCTTCGACGAACGCGATCTGCTGTTCAGTGGTCATCGGTGGGGCGCCGTCGAAGTGATGCTGCCGCTCGTGAATGGCGGACTGCAATTCACGGTCGTGCAGGGAGCCCAGCCCCTGTGCCTTGCACATTTCCTTCGCGAGGCGGATTGCGGTCGACCTCGCTTTGTTCTCTCTGCAAACCATGTTGCTACCGGCGGCGGCATCTTGGCCGCGCCGACTCCTTCCTCGCTAGGGGTGTGTGGCAGATCCGATTGCTGTTCATCCTGGCGGCATGCACCGACAGCACCGGTGTCGCGGAGGTCGAATCACAGCGTCTCGCGGTGGAGATGACCTCGGCGGACAGCGGTCAGCTCGGGTTGATGCCCCGGAAGATCGGGTCGGGCTGCTCGGCAGGCAACACCGACATGGTCAGCCAGCCGGCCTTCTCCAGGGACTCCAGGTAGGCAACACTGTCGCCGATGTCGAGGACGACCAGGTTCGGGTCGCCCGGCACGACCACGCCGTCGCGGGTCATTTCCGACAGCGGGAGCGGGGTGTTCGAGTAGGGGTCGTAGTCACCGGTGTTGAGGACCAGCGACACCCGCGCGGACCACACACCCGTCATCCGGGTGCGCAGGTGGTCTTCCTCGTCGACGAACGGGATTTCCTCGAGGACGCCCACCGGATAGGGGCCGTCGGGGTCCGCGGCTTTGGTCAGCTGCTGCTGTTCCTCGGCGTCGAGGTGGTCCCAGCTGCCGTCCCGCTGGGCCAGGTCGTTGATCTGCTGCTGCAGGGCCAGTCGGAGCCTGTCGGCGTGGGCGTGCCGGAGGCGGGCCAGGGCCAGCCATGCCTCGTCGATCGCGGTGTCGTCGATCGACGATTCGAGATCGCGTAGGGCGGCGAGCTTCTCGGCGTAGTCACCGCCGATGATGACTGCTATCGCGTCTTCGGGGGTGTCGGCGTAGACGCGGCGTTTGTCGGGCAGGGACACGTCGTAGATGTAGGGGCGGCGGTGGCCGATCAGCGGCAGGACTCGGCCGTGGGCGGAACCGATCTCGGTGTGTTCGCCGTCGGTGACGACGATCGGGGGTGCGATCTGGGCGGGGTCGAGGCGGGTGGCGTCTTCGATGCTGATCGGGTGACGGACGGTCGGTTCGGTCACGGAGGGCCTCACATTCTGCCGGGGAGCATTCAGGTGCTCGGCATCATGCGCGGCACCTTCTCCAGCAGACGGGTACGCGAGGACAGCGCTCCTCGAACAGCGTTCATTCTGAGTGCGGCCTGGTCGACCTCTCGTACTCGAAGAATGCGGACTTGTCGTCGCCTCCCGTTTCCCGGAACTCGGGAATTCCTCGGATCAACTTCACGCTGGCCTCGTTCTTCCGATCGATCGAGCAGCTCAGAACATCGACCTCGGCCAGGGTTTCGTGTTCAAGGGCAGCGCGCACCAGTTTTCGGCCGTAGCGCTGACCTCGATGCTCTGGGGCGACGACGTACGTGAATCCCAGCGTTCGTGGTCCGTCTTTTTTCCATATCACCTGGCCATCTTCGGCTGTGGTGAGTGCCCGCTTGACCGTCACATCCCCACCCATGAATGCCACCGGGCGGTTGGCGTCGTCGAACAGCACCCATCCGAGGGTCGCGCACCTGTGGTTGCTGCGCTGGTCGTCGACGGCGCTGGTGCCCGGCCCGCTGATGCGCTCCAGAAAAATGCGGGCGTTGAACCCGTCCCCCATCCAGTGACGTGCATCCTCCTCGGAATACCAGCGCTCAACCTCTTGCTTGAGCTGGCCGGAATCGGGGTCTGTTCCGAGGGGTCGCAGGGTCATAGCCATCAACCGTACGGAGCGCCCCAGACACGCACGCGCGCTGGTCAACGGCATCCAGGAGGTCGCGACGTAGCGTCCCGCTGTCACTGTCAGGCCACCCCACGGGAGCGGTGAGTTCGTTCGAGTGCGATCGCGATGGCGTCGGAGACGAGTCCGGCGAAGTCGTTCGGGGTGACGTGGTCGACGACCGTGGTGTCCTCGGGGATGACCGAGGCTCGCTCGCGGTCACCGGTCAGCGCCCACACGACATGGACGTCGTTTCGGCGTAGGTAGCGCACGCGGTCCTCGATGGCGGAGGCTTCGTGGCTGGGGAGTTCACCGTCGGTGAGGACGACGAGGACGCGGGCCCCGAAGGCGGTGGTGAGGTCGGCGCCGGCGGTGACCGCGGACATCGCTTCGGCGCACCCGGTTGAGGACGATCCACCAGGGACGACGGGCACTCGGTTCGCGCGGGCGCGAGGTCCGAGCAGCGCGGTGACGGTGCCGCCGAAACCTGTGGCTGCTGCGGTGCCGCCGAGCTCCGCCGCGGCCTCCGCGAGGGACCAGATCACCGTGCCAGCGGCGGGGAGCCAGCGGTCCATCGATCCGGAGACATCGACGACGACACCGACGTGCAGGGGCGGCTTCTCGGCGACCTTGCGCCGGTTGCGGCGCCAGGGGGTCGCGGTGACGACCTGCCCGTTGGCGCGTTGCGCTGCGCGTTGGACGAGTCCGCTCGTGCGGGCCTTGCCCGCCGGGTAGGCCACGTGTTCGGTGACCTGGCGGGGCGCTTCGTACTGGGCGCGTTTGAGGCGGTGCACGATCGCGGCGCGTTTGGCAATCTCCGCGTCGGTGGGCGGACGGTTCCGGATGCGGGTGGGGGCCTTCGCGTCGAACACCGCTCGTGCTGCGGCCGCGGCGAGGTCGCGTTGGGTGTTGTCGGCGCGCTTCTCGGGTGTCGGTTGCGGGCCGACCGCCTGGTGGAGTTCGAGTTCTGCCTCGGCGAAGGTCTCCGCGACCAGGTCGCGCAGCAGGTCTGTCCAGCCCGAGCCGATCCCGGTGCCGGGGTCGAGTCGGTCGCTGACATCGCTGGCGCCTTCCCCCGGGGCCGCTTCCGGGTCGCTCGGGTCGGCCCCGGGGTCACCGCCGACGCCGTCGCCGGCAGCCCCGGAAAGGTCGTCGCTACCGACCGACTGCAGTGCGCCCTCCCCCGGACCGGCGCCTGCCCCACTTCCACTGTCGGGATCCGCATCCGGAAGCAGCCGACACCACTGCTCGGACAACGCCAACAACTGCTCCTCGTCGCTGTCACGCAGAGCGAGGACCTGACGCCAGATCTGCGTGCACTCGGCGACGACGTCGGCGCCGAACTCCTCCTCCACGACCGGGCGAGTCCGCTCACCCACCCACCGCGGAAGCACCCCGGCGTCGACCTGGGGCAGCGCGCGTTCGAGCAACACGCGCGGCGACCCCACGACCGACATCGTCACCGGGGCGGCCGCCCGGAGGAACAGCCGTGACCTCGGGCTGCGGATGATCAGCCTGCGGTGCGCACGCGCGGCGTCGAGCGCCCACGCGACCTCGAGCACCCCCGCCGGGACGTCGTCGCCGACCCGGCCGCGCCACCGCGAATGCGCTGCGCGTGAGGCTCCGTCGAGGACGAGGCCAGCCAGGATCGGGTGGGACAGGCGATCGATGAGCGTCCTGGTCGTCGGAACGCGTCCGCGACCGTCGACGGACAGCTCTGCCGCGTGCGGGTCGATGCGGATCTGCCCGGATGTCGGGTCGACGTCGACTCCGCCCGGTGTCGCGTCGATGGTGACGGTGACGTCGCCGCGGCCGGCGATCTGCCGTGCCCATTCGGTGGCCGACCATCCGGTCAGCTCCCAACTCTGCGGCCCCACTGCGGATTCCCTTCTCGATGCACCCGATTCTGGTGCGGATGTGTGTGTTGGTCAGGACTGGGCGACGAGTACGCCGAGCTCGCCCGAACCCAGGCTGAGGTGCTTTTCCAGCTCCTGGGCGACTCGGCCGCGCAGGAGCGGCTCCGGGCAGGCCGACACCAACGATCGTGCTGCGAAGCCGATGCCGAGTACCGGGGCGATGTCGCGGGCCTTCAGCAGAGCGCGCAGCGACGGCACCCACACCGACTCAAGGCTCTTCGCTCGTGCGACGTCGTTCGCTGTCATCAGGGCGCGGGCGGCGTCGACGAATGCCTTCGGTACCCCGAGGTTCTCCGCGGTCGACAGGTCCGTGGGAACGGTGACGGTGAACGCGATCCGGTCGTGCAGCGCCTCGGGGATCCCGAACCCGGAGCCGGGGTTGTACGCGATCAGCACCGCGAAGCCGTCGGCGGCGTCGACCTGACCGACATGGGGGTTGGAGGTGTCGATGTAGGTGCGGCGGTGATCGCACACGGAGAGGAACACTGATTGCACTTCCTGCGGCGCGCGCGGCAGCTCGTCGGCCAGGAACGGACGTCCTTCCCGCATGGCCTGCAGCAGGGGCCCGTCGACCCAGGCGAACCCCGACGGTGCAGTCGGATCGGGGTTATAGCGGCCGACGATGTCTTCGACGGTTGTCTCGCCGTGGAACGTCAACTGCAGCAGGTCCGGCGCTGCGACCTGCGCGAGCGTGGTCTTGCCTGAGCCAGGTTCGCCGGCGAGGCCGACGGTCCACCCGTGGGCGATGGCGGCGCGCACGACGGTGACGTCGACGATGCCGCCGACCATCCGCGGGAGGTAGGGGTCCCCGGACGGGGTGCTGTACGTCTGGTCGGGGTCGGAGGCGGTTGCCGGTTCCAGGTCGGTGCCGGCGGGGTCGCTGTCCCAGTCCACCGCGGGGGCGTCGCTACCGGCGGCCAAGGCGGCGCTGGCGAACTGTTCGATCTGCTTGTCGGGGTCGTCCGACTTGAAGTACGCGACCATGAAGGCGTTCGGGACCCGGTCGTCGGTGACGGTGTCGGCGAGTTCGATCACGCGCATCGGCAGCGAATCTGGGTCGCCGATTCGGTCGCGGGTGTCTTCGACGTTCGACCCCAGCTGCAGGATCCCGTCGAGCAGCGAGTCATATCCAGTGGGTGTGGACTCCCAGGCAGACGCGCCGATCGTGCCGTGGCAGCGTCGCGGCGTCCCGTCACGCAGCAGCACCAGGTCTATCGCTGCACTTGACGAGTTCCCTGACCCTGCAGGGAATCCGACGTATCCGTAGGCGAGCACGAGGTGGTGATCCTTTCGAAGGGTGGTGGAGCGGTCGAACGGTAGACGAGCGATGGTCCACCCCGGCTGTCTTGACATCGCGATCATCGACAGCCGAGGTGGCCGCTGATCACGCGGCGAGCTGGGTGGATCCGAGTGGCGGGCGCTGCAGGCGGATCACCCGCGACGCGATGTCGAGGACGTCGGCGGTGTGCGAGACGACGATCATCGGCATTTCCAGGGCGCGCAGCATCGTCAGCATGTCCCGCCGGAATGCTTCGTCCTGCGAGGCGGTAATTTCGTCGGCGAACAGCATGCCGGGCTTGCCACCGCCGGCGAGCTGGCGGGAGAACCCGATGAATGCGCACACCGCGGCGCGGGCCTTCTCGCCGCCGGAGAGCTGCCGGGTGGCGCGGGTTGTCCCGTCGGGCAACACCACCTGCGGTACGAACGTCTCGTCGATCACGAACCCCACATGTTCTCCGCCCAGTCGGGTCAGGATGTCGGTCGCTGCTGCGGAGATCGTGGCGCAGTACTCGGCGAGCAGATCTCGGCGCAGGGCGATTCCGATGTCACGGGCGATGCGGGCGATCTCCGCCTTTTCGGCGGCCTCTCTCTTGAGCTCCCATCGGGTGGCGGCATCGTCGGCGATGCCGTCGAGTTGCATCGCTGTGGCGCGCGCGGCCTGGGCGTGCGCTGCGGCGTCCGCGGCGCGTGCCTGTGCAGCGTCGAGGGCGGCGCGTGCGTTTGCTTCGCGGGACTCGGCGGCCGCGACGTCGGTGGGGCTCGGTGCGTCCACCACCGCGGCGCGTGCCACCTCGACGCGCTCGCCGGCAGCAGCCGCCCGGGTGAGGGCGTCGGCCAACGCATTCCATGCCGTCGTGACCGTGCGTGCGGTGGCGAGCTGTGCGGTCAGTTGCTCGTGCACGGTGAGCGCTGCCCGGTGGATCTCGTCCCGCCCGGCTGGTGCCGGTGCGTTCTGGTGAGTGGCGACCAGCTCGGCCAGCGACCCGGCGGCCTGGTCGGCGTGCCGGGTCGCGGCGCTGGCCGCGGCCTCCGCGTGCTCGGCGACGCGCGCGAGGCTGTCGACGTTCGCGAGAGCGTCGTGGGCCTTGCGCAGCCGGGTCTCGGTGTCGAGCAGGGCCCGGTCCAGCGCGGTTGCCCTCTGGTGGGCGGCCGTCGCCTCCGCACGTGCCTGGTCCAGGATCGTGCGCTGCTCGTCGATCAGGGCGGCGACGTCGCCGACGTCCTGTCGGCAGGTCGGGCATGCGGCAGCGTCCATCGCGCGGGAGAGCGTCGCGATGGCCTCGTCGCGTTGGGCGACGGCGGCGTCGGCGACGTGCGCTGCCCGCAGGGCCTCCTGGTGTGCACTTCGCGCGGCCTCCACCTCGGCCTGCCCGGCGGTCACCGCGGCGGCCAACGCATCCGGGTCGACGGCCGCGTGTGCGGCGCGGGCCTGCTCGGCGGCGGTCCGGGCACTGCTCTCCTGCCCGGCGGCGGACTTGAGTTCCGTGCCGCGGCGGGTCAGTTCGCCGAGCGCGTGTTCGAGATCGGTGCACGCCTGGCGGGCGACGGCGCCCCGCGGTTCGTGATCCCCGCTGGTTGCCTCACCGAGATCGTGGAGACGTTGGCGGGCCGCGTCGACAGCCTGCCCGGCGTCCGCTGCAAGTGCCTGGGCGCCGACTACGGCTTCGCGGGAATCGCGGGCGAGGCGTTCGGCGCGCTGCAGTTCCTTCGCCTGCTGGTTGGCGGCATCCCAGATGGTCCGGGCTTCGGCAGCGTCAGCCGCGGCTCGGTTGCATTCCTGCTGCAGGCGATCACTTTCGGCCCCGGCTTCCTCGGCGTCGTCGGCGGTTCGCTTCACCTCGGCCGGGTCACCGGGCAGTGCCTCGGCCCGGACCGCGGCGTCCTTGCACTCTTCACGCAGTCCCTGGATACGCTTGGTCAGGTCGTCGAGGCCGGTCAGCTCTTCGAACGTTTCCTGCACCTTCGCAGGGGTGCCCGTCATCAGTTCGGTCAGTTGCCCCTGCGCCATGTAGAACGCGCCGCGGAACGTCTTCGCGGTCAGCCCGGTCAGCTCGGTGATGATCCGGGTCAACGACGCCGGCGTGACGTTCGACTGCTTGACGCCGTTGATCCACAGTTTCGCCGACGCGGATTCGACACCGGCCTCGGAGCGGGTGATCCGGCGTACGGCGACGACCTCGTCGCTGCCGATGAGAACGGTGGCGGTGACCTGGGCGGGTTCGGTGGATCCCTCGCGGCGCAGTGCAGCTGCCGATCCGGCTGACCCGGTGTCTCCCCACAGGCACCACGGCAACGCGTCGAGGATGCCCGACTTGCCGACCCCCGAGGGGCCGTACAGAGCGGTCGTGCCGTCCGGGTCCACATCGAGTGTCATGTGCTCGACGGAGCGGATGTTGGTGATCTCCAGCGACTTCAACCGCAGCATGATCCCGGTCCCTTTCGTGATGGTGCCTGTCGATGCCTGTGACGCTACGAACGGCTCGGGGTGGGTGTTTCAGTCGTGACACCGACATCGAGTATGTCTCGCCGACCTGCGGAAATGCCCGTACGATCGGAGGGGCGTGGCCGGAGGAAGGTGGTGGGCAGTGTCGGTGGACAGCGGTCTGATGCTCGACCTCGAGGGAGTGCCCGACCGCGGCGAGCAGCTGGCTCTACTCGGTGATCGTCGCCCGGTGCGGGTGCCGGCCGACCTGTGGCGGCAGTGGTTGTCCGATCCGGTGGTCGTCGCTCGGTTCGAAGCCAAGCGCTACCGCCGCAGTCCCCAAACCTGCTGGCCGTTCATCGGTGCCATCAGCTCCACCGGCCACGGTTCGTTCCGAGCCGGCAACATCGGACTCGAACGCCGCGGGACCGTCCCGGCTCATCTGTTCGCCTATCAACTCGAATACGACGTGATCCCCAGGCTCGGTTGGGCCGCCACCGACGACGTCACCGTCTGTCATCAATGTGACTACGCGGCCTGCACCAATCCCCGGCACATGCGGCTCGGTACGAACGGCACCAACCGCATCGAGTACCTGCGTCGGCGCCGCAATTTCAATTCGCCTCTCGCCGATGTGCGCGGCTCGGCCGGGCGCAGTCGTGCAATCGCCGAAGCGGTACGGGCAGGGCTGCGCAACGGCGACAGCGCGGCCCGAATCGAGGCACGCATCCGGGCCGCAGAGGACGCCGGCACGCCCCTGGCACTGTGGTAACCGTCGACGGAGTCCACGGAACATGGCAGCGAGCAGGCGGTCCTGCACGTCACTTGCTCCAGAGAACAAACATGCGCCCGAGCGCTGGTGGGCGGCACACCTCGCAACCGTCCACCACCGACTCTGCCGGACTGCGTCGGCGTGGACACCTCCGAGCAGGTCTGAGGATCGGTTCCGAGGCACAGTCCGGCTGGATACAGACGCCGATCTCACCCTCGGTTTGCCCAGCGCGGCGAGCCTGCGAGGCACAGCGGATGACTACGATCCGGTCCTTGCCGATCAGAGACCTGGTCGAGGTCGTCTCTCATCAGGACCGACTCATGCGACGCCAGATTCTGGCACCCAGGACGGCAGCGACCGCGAAGGCCAGCACGGACACTGACACGAGCACGGTCGTCAACGAGTCGCCCCACGACTCCGGGGACATCGGCGCCGCCACAGCCGATTGCGTCTCACCCGCTGCTGCGACAGGTACATCGACGACCGCGGCACCGTTGTGGACGACTCCTGAAAACGGCGTCCAGTCCACATCTGTGTCACTGCTCGACCAGTCCGAGGGCATGATCACGATCTCACCGTCGGGGCCGGTCCCGATAGCCAGACCGTTGAATCCTGCGATCGGTCTTCCGTGTGCATCGGTCGAAGGCAGGACCGTTCCGTCAGGAAGCACGAACACGGGTAGGCCGTGGTCCGTCAACGGATCGTCGACTGTGGGCGACATGGCTGCTCCTCTGTGGTGGTCGGATGTCGATTGTGCGCATCGGCATGTCTTGGTGGTGGGAGGGTAGGGGTTTGATTCTCCGAGTGTCAGGCCGTGCAGGGTGCGCCGAGTGCGGCGCGGGCCTGGGTAAGGGCGGCTTCGCGGAGAGACTCGGGGGCGTCGCGCAGGGTCTTGCCGACGTTTCCGTGATCGGTGCGGTGGTCGAGCGCGACTTGCAGGTCGACGACGCGCTCGGTGATCGAGATTTGTTCGTGGGTGGGCTGCGCGAGTGAGATTCCGCTGAGCGGGTTTTCGAAGGTGGTGGACCAGTACGCTGCGTCGCGTGCTGCATTCGCCCATTCCCCGGCGAGTTCGTAGATGCCTTGCCGCTGCTGCGGTGTGGCGCCGACGATGCGCTGACGCAGGATCCATCCGCCGTCGCCGGTGAGAGCTTCCGACTCGGCGTCGATCCAGCGCTGTGCAGCGAGGCGATCGCGCACCAGGTCGTTGATCTGCGTGACCGTCATGGTGGTGGCGTCGATCGGGTCGAAGTCACGCTGTGGGCGCTGCCAGATCTCGCGCAGTGTCACGTGGGGTGCGCCGGCGTCGGGAAGGTCGACTTGGAGCCATCCTCGGGGCGACTCGTCGTCGGAGAATCCGCGGCGGACCGTCGAGCCGGTGTACCAGACCTGACCACGCCCATCGGGGTCTCCGAATCCGTTGACGGGGCCGGGCGTGTGGAAGTCCGACAGGAGGGTGAGGTCGAACCCTCGGGTTACCCACTCGGTCGGGACGAGGCGGTCGGCGCCGTGCCGTTCGGCGGCCTTGTAGAGGCGTTCGTCCCCGACGAAGATGCCGTGCGAGCACAAGATGTTGATGCCGTGGTCGAGAGGCTCCGGTTCGATGTGGATGCCCTGGTTGCGGAGATCCGGGTCGAGACCGTAGTGGCTTACGACGTGCAGGTAGATGGCCTGATCGGGGTCGGGTTGGTGGATCTCGTAGAGGCCGGGGTACGGGCCGACGCTGTCTTCCGGCGCGCGGCGGCTGTCGGGATAGACGGTGAAGGCGTTCATCGTGGGTCGGTCGAACATGGCAACGGCGGAAAGGTCTGCACCCGAGCCTGCGCAGTGGTTGCCGCTGTTCTTCCCGTTCCAGAGTCCCGCGTCAAAGATGAGGTCGTCGAGACGCTGGACTGATTCGACGTCGCGCGGCAGTGGGCGGGACCAGTGAGTGACGTCTCCTCCGTGCCACAGACCTCGGCAGCCGGCGTCGATGATCTGAGTGACGGCCTGGCTGTATGCGAGTTGGCCGTCGACGACGCGGAGATTCCAGCCGGTGGGGCGGTGCATCCGCATGCCGCGGGTGCTGTAGCCGGCGTGCGTGCATCCGATGGTGGCGAATCGGTAGGTCATGGTCCAACGGTGACATTTCGCTTCTCCGTGTGTTGCAACGCAACTCGGGGCCACCGAAACAGCAGCGCATCCCACCACTTCGCTCGCAGTGCGCTAGAGTGATCACCATCGGATCTGCCACACAACTTGCATAGGACACACCATGAGCACAGCTGTGCTCGGCGACCCTATTGGTGTCGCCGATTCTGCTGACCGTCTTTGCGACGCCATCCTCGACGTGTTCGAGTCTGACGAAACGTCGGATCGTCAACGCGCCGTTGCTGTTTGCGCTACCTGCCCCCTCGTGCAAGCATGCCGCACCCGGACCCGAGTCGAAATCCTCGACGGCATCGGCCCGTGCGCAGTCGTCCGCGCCGGGGTGGCATGGGACTACGACGGATACCCCGACGCCGACATCCACGCCGACGACACCGCCCTCAAATGGATCCCCGACACCGCCAAGCGACCGGAGGCCACTGACGACAACAGATCTGACCTGGACAGGCCAGACGAGAATGTTGTCGAGCTCGCCTTCCACGACCCCGGGCTGCTCCGCGAGCACGAATTCAGCGCCGCCGAAAGTGAAGCGATCGTCCTGCGGGGTGCCAAGCAGGGCAAGTCGATGAACTTCCTCGGCAAGATCCTCCGCATGCACTACCGCAACGTCCACAAATTGGCGCTCAACCTCGGGGTCCGCGACGCATTCGAAACGAAGCCACCGCGCAAGAAGGCGCTCGATGAGGTTGTCGTCGAGCTCGAAACCCTGGACGTCGAGCACGACATTGAGACCGAGTCCCAGGATCGCGCCGTGGACAACGGTCAGCTGTCCTTCGACGACCTGATCGTCCCCGACACCGCCGAGCCGAGCATCCCGGCCGACGCTGTTACCGCAGCTGCCTTCTCTCGTACACCTCGGGCGTTGCTACGCCGACTCACCGGCCGCATCCCCCGTCGATTCCGTGCCGGCAAGGTCGACATCGCACGAATCGTGCAGCAGAGGACGCCGTCGCTGCGCGCGGATTCGCCGGCAGGCGCGCACGGGCTCTATTCGGGTTCGTCGACCCCTCCCGTCACCAGCCGGTTACGGAGGTCGAACAGGACCGGCTCTCCGTTCTCCTCTCCCGGCACGTCCGCGAGAGTGCACTCCCGATCGATGCGCGCACCTAGTACGGCTACGCACCCTGGCCGAACGCGACTGTGCACGGTGAGATTGTTCACGAGACCCCGTGACGCCACTGGCATCGATCCTCCACGCACACAACTGGATCCAGTCAGCACATCTGTTCATGTGGCGATCCCTCTTCATGGCCGCAGCCCCAGAGCTGAGCACGCTGACCGCGCCGTGCCATCTGTCACGAGACCCCGCGTGTTCGAGGCCATCGCCCCACACTGCTTCTGAGCGACCCCAGCTTCTTTCGCTCTGCAGCAACCACCTCCCCGTTCGATGAGCACGATTCGAGCGGGGTACTCGTCGTGCTCATCCACCGACAGGCCGACCGGCGCCAGCTCCGGCATCTCGTCCTGCGGGCGGTCGGCTCACACTGGATGCGGCACCTGCGGCCTTGTCGACCTCACGCCGACCGAGGTCCCCTCGCCCACCCCGGCAGGCATCAAGTCGACACGTCTGCCCTATTGATGCACAACGAAATACGCCGGCGCACCCCACAGTGACTGTGGATACACCGGCGTATCGGCGTGGCCGAACGAGTCAGCCTGCTTCGGGCACCGTCCAGTCCCGCTCCGGACCGAGGATGGCCACCACCGGAGCCAACAAAGCGGAGCGCACCCCATGGCCGGCAACCAGTGCCTCGTTTTCGTAGAGGATCGCCGCGGACGCGCTCACCGCCGCTGCCTCCGCGCCGTAGGGAAAAACCCCAGGCAGCCGGGCATCTCGACACACGGCCTCATGCGCCAGAAATGCACGCGGACGCGACTCCCGATAGAAACCCATTGCAACGCCTCGACTTTCGATCACCTCCGTGAGCTCGTCCAATGCGTTGCTCTGGGCATCGGACGCTGCTGCTGCGGTCTCTGCGAACAGCCGAGACTGGTCGGGATCGAGAACCGACAGCCGCGCACGCATCGCCTGGATGCGGGCTGCCTTCGTCGCGAGCCCTTGATCTGCTGCATCCATCGTTGCGGTCATAGGTCAGTTTCCCTGCCCGTGCATGGCCAGACCCTCGTCGAAGAGGACGGCGGCCTGCTTCAACTCGTTGACCAACGCGGCCTTGCCCTCACTCTCGGGCAGCGCCTCCAGCAACTGGAGGTTCTCCTGTGCCGCGTTCCGCGCCTTCTCGAACTCCTCGGAGGTCTTCGGTCCCGACCGCGTCGACTTCATGGCCGCGCTGTTCTCGGTGATCCGAGCATTGAGCGCCTTGATCGCCTCCTTGATGTGGTCGTTGTTGGTGGCGGCCGTGACCACGGCGGCCTCACTCTCGGTGAGGACCACAATGCTGTCGCGCTGGGGCATACTCGTCTCCTGTCGTTGGGGTCACCGGTAGGGAACGATCCGGTGTGCTCGGTGCGAGACGCTACGTCGCTGGTTATCCAGTCGGCGGCGTCGCAGAACGAGAACGGGCCGGTGGCAAGCAATTCGCTCGTCACCGGCCCGCGTATCTCACAGCTTGACCCAGCGCTTTCCGTCCCAGAATCGATCGAAGTCGTGGTCGGGCTTCCTCAGGAATGCCTTGACCTCGGGCGAGTCAGGGAGACCGCGAAGTGCGGTGAAGCCGCCGGAGGAGAGGACGGATTCGCCGGGTCGAAGCACGGGCGTTTCGCGCCGTGTCGCACGTCGGAGCTTCGCTGCAACCTCGTACTCGTCGATCAGCGACTCGACGGCAGTGCTCTCGGGTTCGTAGGCAGCGTTCTCAGGGTGCAGGCTCTGGTAGTCGGCGACCCACCGGTTCCAGGCCTGGCGGTGTTCCTTCGCGGCCGTAGTCCAGAACACCATCACGGTGCCGCCGCGGCCGTCGTGCTCGACGCTGGCGACCTTCTTGCCGTTGCGCCGCAGACTCGCGACGTACGCGAAACCGTCGGAGGTCGGGTGGCCTTTGTAGGACGCGATCGACCAGTCGAGGTCGGGGATGGGCAGTTCCGTCGCGGGCAGAGTCGCAGGTGTCATGAGTGGTCCTTTCGGGAGGTTGTTGGTTCGTCCCGAACGTTATGGGCCTGCGATGGCGGGTGTTTCAGAGCTTGTGCGGCCGTCAGGCCGTGGTGTCGAGCAGTGTGGATACCGGCTTCAGTGCCCTGTTGACGAGATCGCACAGGGTCGCGATCACGTGGTTGATCTGGGCGGCAGGGTCGTACAGGTGGTGCGCGGAGAACATGTCGGTATCGCGGGTGACGTTCGGGAGTGCGAGTCGGAGGGTGTCGATGTTCGGGAGGTCGAGGTACACGACGCCGCTGAGGGATTGCTCATTCGGTTCGGGTCCGACGAGGTCCACGGTGACCTCGACGGCAGCGCCGGCGACCGCACCGTGCAGGGCGAGGGCAGGCTCGGTCGAGGTCAGCGTCTGCCAGACTCCGGCCAGGTATTCGGCGAGAATGCCGTATGCGCTGTCGAGGTAGGCAGAGCCGTGGTGGAACCACGGGTCTTTCGGGAGGAGGCGGTCGATCCGGTCCTCGTCGGCGATCAGGTGGGCTGCGAAACTGGCGACCGTTGCGGGTTCCGCACTGACGGTGATCATGGGTCTTCCCTTCGGTGGCTCGTGGTGTGGTCCGGCCCGCCCCAACGCATCGGGGCGGAGCTGTGTGTGGTTCTCAGACCTTGGCGCGCAGGATGCCGAACAACGTGTTGACCAGGTCTTCGACCGGTCCGTCGGTGGCGGCTTCCTTGAGCGCAGTGATGGTGTCGAGGACGGCGTGTGCGTTGTCGGCGCGGGTGGCGGCGTCGAGGTCGAGCACGTGGATCGAAGAGCTGGCATAGCTGACGGTCCCGTTCGAGACCACCACGAGCGGCGTGGCGGGGGTGGGGTGGCCGGCGGTTCGCGAGGCTTCCCTGGGGAGAGGCGTGGGCTGCTGGTCCTGCTCGGGCTGGGCGACCGGGACTGCGGGCTGCTCCGGCTCCGGGGTGGGTGCGGTGGTCCGCGGCTTCGCCTGTGCAGCGGGGCGCGGCTGCTCGCGTACCGGCGCGGCCGGTGCTTCGGCAGTCGACGCCGAATCGGGCGCGGAACCCGACGGGACGCCGCGAGTCGGCTCGGGGACTGTGGCTTGCTCCTCCCCCTCGGGAGTGAACTCGGCGGCGGGTGAGGGTGAGGGTGCGGCGTCGCCGGTCGCGGCCGGGGTTGGCTCGGGCGGGGTCGGTGTCGGGTCGCCGGTGGGTGTCGGCTCCTGGGCCGGCGCGGCGGCCGCGGGTCGCGTCGAACCAATCGGCTTGACGGGGCTTCGCCGTCCTCGACCGCGCGGCGCGGTGAATCCTGTCGTCATCGGTAAGTCCTTCCGGTTGGTGTGTTTTCGATCGTTGCTCCGAACGTAAGCAACGATGCCGACACCAATGCGCCGGTGTTGCAGTCTGTGTCGAGACTTCGCTTCGAGACGATCGAGCTCCTCTCCGTCGGGCGCTGCGAGAGCGCCGATCGCGAGGCAGCGGGGCGCCGCCGGGTGACGCGGACCTCACTCCGTGAGGTAACGACGAGCAGTCCAGTCCAGATAATTAGCGGACGAAAGGAATCAACAGCGCATGACCACCCCGCCGCCCGGCTGGCACCCCGATCCCGACAACCCCCACCTCGTTCGTTGGTGGGATGGACATCGGTGGACAGAACACACCCACCAGGCCACGAATTCAGCACCACCTCTTCCAGCGGCGGGGCACCCAGAATCTCAACAGCCTCAGGAGACCAATTCACGAAACTGGAAGACCACCGCGGCGAAGGTCGTGGGCGGAATCGTTGTCGTGTACTTGGTTCTCGTCGCGTGCGATCGCTTCGTGTTCGGTCCCGACCGCGACGAATCCGCAGCTCCGGCAGCGACAAGCTCATCGACCGCCCCCGTCGCAGAGGTCGAGGTACCGCCGTACGAGATCGCCAGCGACGACGATGACCTCATCATCGCCCATGTTCACCTCGGCAGCGATGACGCGCTTGGCCTGCGCCGAATCCATGTCAACCTGATGCAGCGCATCATGCGCGAGAAGCCCGACGGCGGATACTTCATCTACTACGACTGCGCCACTCCCAACCCCGACGGTTCTGTGAACCGCATTGGCACCGGCAAGGTTGCTGTCGGCCGGCTAGGCGCCGCACAAACGGGCCTCGAGATCAACGGCAACGAGCTACGCCCCAACTCAGGGCGCGTCTGCGAACCCGCGTAATTCTCCTCGTCTGACCGGGACCGATGCTCTGGATCGGTCCCGGTCAGCGTTGAACTGCCCTCGCTGCGAATCTGCTCTGCACCTGACTTGATCCCTCTGCTGTGGAACCTAACCCACCAGATCACTTCATGACACGGGATAGCCCGGCCGCCAACTGGGCGAACCTGCCAACCGAGTCGGGGTCGGCTGTTACCGCCCGCACCGCAGCCAACCGCGCCGGGCCGTACGCCCGCGCACATTCGCTCACCGCTCTCATCGGCTCCCGCTGCAGCGGTGCGCCGGCCCGCAACGCTGTCACCGCAGCACGCGCTGCCTCATCGGGAGCCGTGGACAGCAGCCAGGCCCATCGGTCCGGGATCTCCGGTGGGGCCACCGCGGCGCGCTCGACGACGGCGCAGTACCGGTCGGGAAGCAGATCTGCGAGTTCGAGCACCTCGGGTAGCTGCAGGCGACTCCACAGTGTTGGGTCGTCGACGAGTTGGGCCGCGAGATCTCGAATGCAGTCCAAACGCTCGATCGGAGTGACTTTGAGGGACGGCGGTGGTGACGGTGGGGCGGGGACCTGAAGTTGGCCTTCGGGGATCCCGAGTTCGCCGGCCAGCCATCGTCGGTACCGCAGGATCAGGACGTCGTCGGTGAGTTCGCCGAGCATCGCTGTTGCCCGGCGCGCGGCCACGGCTGCCTTCTCGGGTGTGTCAGCGTCGACGAGGAGGCGGCCGAGGATCTGCCGAATCAGAGGTTGACGTGCGTTTACGGCGTCCCTTACGGCTTGGTCGCCGTGATCGGCGCGCAGCTGACACGGGTCCGAACCGCTCTTCCCCGGAACTGCGAGGGTGACCGTCGCGAACTGGTGGCAGGCGACAGCGATCTTCCAGGCGGCGGTCTGGCCCGCGTCGTCCGCGTCGAACATCACGACGATCTCTCCGTCGGACCCGAGGAGTCTGGACAGCAGTCGTGCGTGTGTCGCGGTGAAAGCGGTGCCGCACACACCGACGACCTCGGGATGTCCGGCGGCTGCCACTGCCATGACGTCGGTGTATCCCTCGACGACGATCACGCGTCGCTGCCTGACGATGGCGGGTCGTGCGGCTGCAAGCCCGAAAAGCGTGTCGGACTTGCGGAACAGAGCACTGTCGTCGCTGTTGACGTATTTGCGGTAGCGGTCGGGGTTGTGGCCGGGGTCATCGAGGCTGCGACCGGCGAGCCCGACGATGCGGCCCTGCGGGTCGCGCAGGGGCCAGATCAGTCGGCCGGCGAAGGTGTCGTAGGGCTGACCGGCCCGGCCCCGACGGATGAGCCCGGCATCGTGTCCAGCATTCGCGGGCAGCCCGCGGGTGGCCAGGTGTGCGCCGAGGACCGTGGTGCGGCCGCGAGGTGCGAAGCCGATCCCCCACTGACGGATGTGCGCGTCGGTGAAGCCGCGCTCGGTCAGGTACTCACGGGCAGACGCGGCGGCGGGGTCGTCAGTGATCGCGGTTGCGTACACCTCGGCGGCGATCTCTAGGGCTGCACGCAGCAGTTTCGGTGTCCCTTCTGTGCTGCTGCGGTGTGCCTGCTCGCGGTCGGTCAGGATCGCCGCCCCAACCTGTTCGGCGAGCTGTTCGACCGCTTCACGGAAGGTGAGCTGCTCGACGAGTTCGAGAAAGGTGATGACATCCCCGCCTCGGTCGCACCCGAAGCAGTGAAAGACCCCGGTTCCGGGGTTGACGTAGAACGAGGGCGTCCTTTCGTCATGGTCCGGGAGCGGACAGCAGCCCTTCGCCTCTCCCCTGGATGCAGGAACCAGACGCGTATAGCGGGCGACGATCTCGTCGATCCTGGCCCGCTCCCGGATCTGTTCGAGGGTGTCATCGGGGATCCTCATGCAACGCTCCTCACGGTTACCGCGCCGAGAGCCAGCTGGTGGCCCCGCTCGACGCTCGCTTGATGGTGCTCCAAGCGGCGGAGGCCACCGTACGGTCGGGCTTCACCACGCCGACCGATTGCCAAAGACGCCTCCGCGGCCGGCAGCGCAGCACTGGCAGTGTGCAGCAGGGATGGGGTGTGAAACACCAGGCAGGTACGGATTCGACGATGGTGCCGTCATTCTCGATCACTACGAAATCTGGAGGACCCATGCCGGTGAAGGCATTGCCCACGTTGCGGGCTGCGGAATCTGCCGAGGATCTCGCGAAGGCGATGGTCCTTCACAGTCAGACGCCCCGTTGCTACGAGATCGAGGATCCGGCGGAGGCGAACGCGGTGCGGGCGCTGAACGTCGTGGGAGTGCTCGCCGACTACATGCGGCTGGTCGGCGATGCCGGTGAGGATCTGAAGATCGGGGTCCTCGATCTGCTTGTTGATCTGCACCATCTCACGGATGCGGTTGGGGTCGACTGGGATGAGGTTCTCGACGACAGCAACAGGCACTACCGAGCCGACGTTGCGGGCGAACTCTGATCGTTGGAGGTCTCGGGCTGGCTGCGCGTGATCCCGATCCCGTGGCCAGCCACCACCGGCTTCGCGTGGGTGAACAGCGGTCAGTTGAGGTGCTTGGTGAGGTGGATCAGGGCGTAGCCGGCGGGGGTCGGCGTGCGCCCGGTTTTGCGGTAACCGTGTCCTCCGTACAGGCGCAGGTTGGCTTCGCTGTGTTCACCGGTGAACAGTCGTAGTTCGGTCACTCGCGGTTGCAGGTGCATCTCGGCATGGTGAAGAAGTTGGGTGCCAAGGCCGCGACCTTGCTGGTCGGGTGCGACGACGAGGCGGCCAAGTTCGGCCGCATGGGGTTCGTGGTTCATGCGGGGAGGCGGACGGCAGCGATGAGGCGTCCGGTGTCGTCGCGGATGCCTAATGCGGTGACCGCGGGCTGGACGAGTTCGGTGATCAGTTCGTCGAGGGTTTCGGTCAGCGGTGGGAGTTCGAGGTCTCGGTGGGCCTGCGCTTCGGCGACGTAAGCGGCGCGTTGGAGGGTCAGCAGTTGCCCTGCATCGGCGGTGGTCAGGGTCATGGGTTCGTATGGCATCGGTCCATCGTCCTCGCTGGTGCTGGGGTTCTCGCATTGGTTGGACAGAACCCATGGCCAATCCCGGTTGTCGGCGCTGGTTCATCAATTGGCGGCCAGGCCGGAGGTCAGGCGTTGGACTCGGTGGCTGACTTCGACGCGACCTCAGGTTGGGGTTCCATATCCGCGCCGGTGATTCGGATGAGGGATACCGCGGTGAGGGCGAGGCCAACGAGGATCAGGAGCAGCGAGAACGCGCCGTAGCCCTGCAGACTGGGACCGGTGCCGATGAACCAGCCAATGAGGGAAATTGCGGCGAGGATGCTGGAGGCGATGGGGCGAGCGTTGGCGGCGTAGCGGCGAGCGAGCCAGACCAGGGCAATCGAGGCGAGGACCGTGGCGACTGCGGGCGCGGGGATCGCGAGCAGCACCAAGGGGACGTAGAGCCACTTGCGGGCTCCGATGCCGGCAGCGGCGACGAATGCGGCCATCGGGATGATCAGCGACAGGGTCATGGTCGGCTCCTGGTGTTAGGGCGGCGGTGCGGTTTCACCGTCTCGTGCGCCGAGTTCCGTTGTTGCAGCGGCGATCTGTGCAGTGCTGGTTTGGGCATTCGCCACGTGCGAGGGTGTCGGACAGCGTGAGTTCTGGCCGGGAGGGTGCCGGGCGTGAGCCCCGGGACGGTTAGTCGTCGAGCCAGGCGCCAGCGTCCGGGCACCACGTGCCGGTGGTGCGGGTGCTGTCGAGCAGTGGGTTCAGGCATGCGCCCACCGTCGCGAGGGCGTGGTCGAGATCGGTGTACTCGGAGGGGAGTCCAGCGAGTCGAGCGGTGCGACGGTAGCCGTCATGCCAGCGGTCGCCGGGTACGGATATGGCTGTGACGGCGGGCATCTGTCGACGGCGGAATTCGCTGGTGAGCGCCGCATGGGTGTCGGCGGCGGGGATGGCGCAATGGGTGACGATGAACAGCAGATCGACCAGGTCGTGGAAGCGGGTCGACGGCGAGCGACGCGGGCCGTAGCGGAAGTAGGTCGCGGCGATCTTGTCGGCCAGCTGGTCCGCGATGGGATAGAGGGCGATCGCGGGCGTGGGGGTGATGCCGTCGAGGTCGAGTACCGGTGCCGGAGCGAGGCGTTCGATGCGTCCGACGGTGCTACGGCCGACGACCAGGTCGACGGGGAAGTTCCCGGCGGGGGTGGTTCCGAGGTGTGCGTTGACGCGCACGGTGGCGCCGCCGGTCAGGCCGTGGAGCGTGGCTGGCACGCTGATCGTGAACCGGAACGGGTCGAGACCTTCGGTAGCGGCGATGGTCGCTCGCAGGTCGTCGATTGCCGTTTCGGCGTCGGTGCCTGCGCTGGTGTGGAGCAGGTCGAGGTCCTCGCTGTGCCGTGCGCCTGCGAGACGGACCAGGAGCCCGGTGCCGCCGGTCAGGATCCAGGGAGCGGTGGGGTCGGCGAACACGCGGGCAAGGAACCGTTGAGCCAGGAACTGGCGGCGGACCTGTGCGGCTGGTGCGCCGGTGGCAGCAGCTACGGACTTGATGCGTGCGTTCAGGGCCATGTGGAAGGCGCCGGTGCTGCGGTATCGCTGGGTCATGCAGGGAATCGTCTGCGGCGGTGGTTCCCGGTGTTGCAGTGCAGTTTCCGGTCCGGGAGGGCGACGAATAGCCGGCGTCTCCTGGGAGCGTGAGCGTGTTCGCGGACAGGGGGGACCGACAGTTCATGACGCTGCAGTGCATTCCCGCGTCGCCGGTAACAGCAGTTGAACGTCGGCTTTTGGGGCGAGCCTGCTGGGATTCACCATGGCATCCCGTGGCACTCGTACCGGGATGTCTGGGACAGGTTGGAGGACGATCGCCGGGCAGAGTTCGAGGAGATGGTCGGTCTACCGTTGTCTCCCGGCGATTGAGTAGACCCCGTGTGCCCCGAGGATGAACCTCTGGGTGTTGGTCAGGCGAGGAGATGCTCGAGCAGCCGCTGGCCGTTGTTGCGGGGGTGGCCGTAGCGGCGGGAGTGCCGGTCGAGGATTGTGGCGGCCGCGTCGTAGGTGAGTCGTCCGGTGCTGATTGCGGTGTGGATGATTCCGGCGAGGTGGCCACCGTCGAGGAGGTCGGCGGCGAGGTCGTCGATGGTGCGTGCTGCGGTGGTGACGGGTAGGCCGTCGACGAGCTCGGTGTCGTCGGAGGCGAGGGCGCCGACGTGGAATCGCTGGTCGGCCAGTCGGGTCTGGCGCCGGCGCGGGAGGGTGAACTCGAGGTGGTCTGCATCGACGTCGCCGAGCTGAAGGACCTTGGCGGCACTGCGGTGTGAGACGGCTGCGGTGATGGGGTCTTCGGTGAGGCGCTCGTCGGCGGTGCGGGTGGGGTCGAGTGCGAGCCAGGCTGCCCGGAGGTCTTCGTGGGGGTGCCAGGGGGCGCCGTGGATGCGGTGGATGCCGTGGCGGACGTGGTGGATGGCGCCGGCGTCGGCGAGGGTGGCGAGGTGCTTGGGGTGCATGCCGGCGGCGCGGGCTTGGGCGGTGGTGAACAGGCCCCATTGGGTGGTGGCGAGTTCGGCTGCGATTGTCAACCAGCGTGTCCCGTTCATGCTGCAAAAGTACCCCTTTCATGGAACGGGTATTTCAGTCACATATTTCGGCATCCGTAGCGTCCTCCGCGCCTAACGGACAGCCCCATTGCCCCGTCCCGCCATGCACACCAGCGGCCTCACCCCACAGAGGTCGGGTGAGGCCGCGAGGTGGATGGTCAGGCGAAGCGATGACGACCGTAGAGGTCGTCGGCGCACGAGTCGTCCTCGTCATAGGTGCGACCGCACGCAGCGCACCGAGGCGCGCCACCAGGCAGCGTGACGAGATACGTCTGGGCGTCACGGTCGTAGGCGGCAGCACCCGAAGGGAGCGCCGAGACAACGTCGGTGAGGTCATCGTCGGGATCGATGCCATCGATGTCGACCGTGCCGTCGATCATGTCGCGGCCGCCATCGGCGAACATGCCCATGAGGTAGTACCCGTCACCGTCACAGCCCAGGTGCAAGGCCCGAGCATCCGGGTGCACCACGGCAGCAACCTGTCGGACGCGTTCGACCGCCAAGCGCGCGATCTGATCGGTGGCGTCGTTCCGAACGCTCTCCCATACGTCGATCTGAGCGCAGATCGTGTCGAGAACAGTCATCACCTCACCTGCTCGGAGATCGCACGGCGGCGGGTGGCGGAGCGGTCGCCCCGCCACTTGCCCTTCGCGGCGCGTGCGCGGCCGTTGGGCTGAAGCCGCCCGGACGCGTGGGCGACGTTGAGCTTGTGGCGGAGCTGCCGGGCACTCATTTTCCCGGTTGGCTGCACGATGGTCATCACGGGTGTCCTTTCTGCTGGTTGGAGTGATGACTCGACCCTGCTCCCCTCCGACCTGCAGTGTTGCAGTCCTAGTACCCGGAAAACACGCGATACCCGTGATACCCGTGATACCCACGGTTCGCGGGAGGTCGGCTGAATTAGAGGCGGACAGCACAACGCGCCGACGAGAAAGGGCGGGGAGGCCTGCAGGCCTCCCCGCCCTTTCCAGCGAGCGATCAAACGCCGGCGAGAATCTTCATTGCCCGGTCCTTGGCGCCTTGGGCGGTGCCGTCGAGTTGACGCGTCGCCCGGGCGTCGTCGCCGCCCCGGACCGGTGCGAACCAGTCGACGTACTCGGTCAGCGCCGAGTACGCGCCCCAGCGGCTTCCCCGGCCGAGATCGTTGGTGTCCGCGAAGCGGAACAGTTCGATCAGCTCGTGACGACGGCGCTCCCACCGGCCGAACTCGCGCGCGTTCTCTTCGTCGGGCCGCGGGTACATAGCGTCGATGAACGCGCCGAACTCAGTCAGCGTCATCGGGGTGTCGAGCATGTGATCCGCGATCGCGCTGAACTCCTTCGCGAAGCGGACCGCGCCCTGAACCATCGTCGTAGCGGCAGCGAGTCGATCGTGCGCGGAACGGGTGTGACCGATCGCGAACGTAGCGGGAAACCCGATGTTTGCGGTCATCCCATTCGTGCAGACCAGACGCTTCACTCGGGCCTCGCCCGAGACGCGGCCGGACCCATCGTGGGCAGTGCGAAGTAGGAGCGTGAAGGCCACCAGATCCTTGCCGCCGACCTTCACCGCCGCATCCGGCAGATCCAGCTCCAAGTACGTCTGTCGACCCCCGCGCAAGGCGCCGCCGGTGGCGAACCGGGCGCCCATCGCGACCGCAGCGTCGGCGGCGGCGAATGCGTCCGCGTTGGTGACAGGTGTGTACCGGGCACCGCCGAGGTGCAACGCCTCCTTGGTGTCCGAACGCAGGAAGAAGCGCATCCCCGGCATGCCGGTCATGGTGACCCCACCTGGGGTGGTGAGGGCGAAGCTATCGGCCGGGTGCTCTTCGATCCCCCAGGCCAGCCCGGCGAGTTCGAGGGCATCGTGGACGTTGCGTGCGGCGCTGATGTCGGCGCCGAGTGCGCGGCTGGCGGGGATGCGGGTGGCGGCGGGAGCGGTCATGTGAACCTCCGATGTGGCTGGGATGCGATGTCGGATTCGACGCTATGAACGGGCCGCTGCTGTGTTTCAGATCTCACGCGAATGGAGCGTCCACAGTTAGTTCTCATGAACCGTGCCTGTACTGCGAGAAGCGGTCGCTTCGCGTCGGACAGCCGGGAGAACCAGTGTTTCTATCGGACATAATGCTGCGCATCCGTCCCGTCGTGCGGCTTCAAAAGTGACACCCTGGCATCATTCGAACAGAGGACATGTCCAAGACAGATGTAATAGCCGCAGGTCATGTGGCGAATAAGGAGGCATGTCGATCGTGAACTTTTTTCGCCATCAATTAGCTTTGATGTCGCTTGGTCCCCTAGGCTGTGAGGCATGAAGGCGTCCAACCGCGTCCGCTTCGGACGTATCGTGCGCGAGCGCCGCGAAGCACTCGGGATGACGCAGGACGACGTCACAGCAGCTGGTGGCCCCTCGGACACCACACAGACGCGCATTGAGCGCGCGGAAGGCAGCGAGCCGACCGCCACCACCCGCAATCGCTTCGATCATGCGTTGCGATGGGAGCCGGGCAGCGCGGCACGTGTGTGGGCCGGCGGACATCCCACCCCTCTGCCCGAACCTCCAGTCCGTCCAGCTTCCCTTGCGCCAGCGTTCGAACTCGGGCCGATGGAAGTCCCTGTTTCGCTCGAGCAGCTCACGGAACTGTTGGAGATCCTGAATTCGTTGACTGTCCTCGCCGAGGAAGACGACGGCAATCATCGGCTGGCCAGCACCACTGAGGCGTTGCAGCGCTTTGTTTCCTCCCTGACCGGGACCTGGGTCACCGACATCCTCGAACGGAACCGTAGTTCGAAGAACGGCATCCCTACCATGATCGAATTCGCGTTCAGCGCGCATCTTGCTGAACCGGTCGATCCTGAGGAACCCTCTGCCGAGGAGCGCTACTACCGGCGCTGGTTGATTGGCCGCGCAAACGGCATACCGGAAGAACTAGCGGCACGATTCGAGGAACGATTCGCTAGCCGCAGAGGAGGCATCGACTCGTGACAGCTGCCGAAGTGGCTACGCGTGTAGACCGGCTGTTCCAGCTCGCCCATGAGTTCGGACAGTCCGAGCGGTCTGCTCAGTCTGTCGCCGCAGCGGTATCTGCTGATCTGGGTACAGAGATCACCGCCGATGACATCATCGCGTTGCGCAGCGGTACCCACCCGGGCGCGGGCGATGACCTCCTCGCAGCCATCGCTCGTGAGTTCTCTGCTCCCGAGAACTACTTGATCGACCTTCCGGGGACCGCGAACTACGACCTGCAGTTCCGCGCGCTGATCGCAGCCCGCGACGCCAAACTCAACGGCATCTGCTTCCGCGGCGGCGATGGCGCCCAGAGCAGCCTCGAATCGCTGGTTACCGAACTCGAGGCGCTGGTGGACGAACACCGCCGCGGCTCCATTACCTCGGACGGAACTCGAGTTTGAGCCCTGCCGGCCGCAAGGTCAGCAGTTCGGCAACCTCCAAGGAGTAGTCCGGGTCGGCCACCAGGTCGTACTGGTGCACGATCGTCGCCAGCGCGAGCTGCATCTCGTGCAACGCGAACTGCCGACCGATGCACGACCGAATCCCGGTGCCGAAGGGCTTGTAGACGTGACCGGGACGTGCCTTGACGTTCTCGGGCAGGAACCGATCCGGGTCGAAGCGCTCGGGGTCAGGCCCCCAGACCGGGTCCCGGTGCAGACGCAGCAACAGGATGAATGCCCAGTCCCCTGCCTTGAACTCGTAGCCGCCGGCCACGGTGGTGTCCTCGATTGCTTCCCGGAAGTAGCCTGGCGCTGCAGGCCACAGACGCAACGTCTCGTCGATCACTCGGCGGGTGTAGCGCAGCTTGGAAACCTGGTCGAAGGATAGCTGCGGCCGGGACCGATCCGGCCACACGGCGTCGATCTCGGCGCGAACTTGGGCGGCAACTTCCGGATGGGTGGCAAGCAGATGCAGCGCGAACGACAGCGCATTCGACGTGGTCTCGTTGCCGGCGATCAGGAAGGTGATCACCTGGTCGCGGATGTTTTCGCGGTCGAGGTTCTTCCCGGTGTCAGGGTCCGGGTTGTTGAGCATCAGGTCGAGCAGATCGGAATGTGTCCCGGTGCCCTGCGCTCGGGCGTCGATCACGTCGTCGACGACCGAGCGCAGGTAGGCGATGTCCTCGACGTTCTGGCGGGCCTCTGCGCGGCCGAGCAGCTTGCCCAGGATCGGCAGTGGGATCGACGAGCGCTGTGAGTAGTCGAGAGCGCGTTGGATGGCTGAGACGAAGGGGTCGACTTCGTCGCGGTCGAACGAGCCGAACGAGCGGCCGAATCCGCACCTGCCGATGACCTCGCTGGTCAGCTTGCTCATCTCGGATGTGACGTCGAGGGCCTGGCTCGGGCGTTGGTCCCAGGACTTGAGGAGTTCGGCGAGGGTGTCGCTCATCGTGTCGTGGTAGCCCCGCATGGCGTCCTTGGTGAACCCGGGCATGAGGACGTTGTGGGCTGCGGTCCAGGCGCCGGTTCCATTGTCTGCGGTGAACAGGCCGTTGCCGGCAAGTTCACGCAGCTGGGCGATCGGCCGGCCCACGTGCTTGCGGAATCGGGTCTCGTCGTTGAGGTCAGCCACGACGTCGGCGCCGGACGCGAAGGTCAGGTGCATGCCCATGATCGTGCGGCGGTAGATCGGGCCGAGAAGCTCGTGCATGACGAGGGTCTTCTGGTTGGGCTTGGCGCGATCCATGCCGAGTACGTCGCCGACGATGGGAAGTCGTTTGGGGGGATGCGGAATGGTGTTGTGCTCAGCCATGTGGTGTGGACAGCCCGGGCCGCCCATGTCCTTCCGTGGTTGTCTGTTCTTCGGTCTCGGTGCGGAGGGTGTGAGGAGCTAGTACCCATCCGCGGGCCAGTTCTTCAAGATCGAGATGGTTGAGGTCGGAGGGAGTGGCGGAAGACGACTCGGGAGGAGTCCCGGTGCGATAGCCCTCGATCGCCTCCTGCACCGCAAGCGCTGCTGTCACGCCGACCCGGTCGCGCTCACGGATGTGCGACAGGTCGGGGGTGCGCCGGGGAATCAGTCGCGGCGGAAGATAGTCGCGAAGCCGGATTAGGGTGTCCCAGATTTCGATGCTCATTCGCTGAGCGAGCTCGTCGGCGCGGTCGGGGCGCTGTTGCAGGATGACGGTCGGCACAGCGCCGGACAGGTCGTTCCACATGGGGGTGAGACGGCGGACCTGACGGCTCGATTTGTCCAGTCCCATTCGCTCTGCCAGTCGGTTCACCAGCGGGCCGGTCAGTACGAGCGCGATGAGGGTCACTTCGGGCAAGAACAGCACATCGTTCGATTCGCTACGCCAGATTGTGAACGCGTTGCGGTGACCGCCGTAGAGGAAACAGGCGTTGATGATGCGGGTGGTGGAGTCGAGCAGGGAGATCGCGCACGCCACGACGGCCAGCGCGAATCCGACGGCCGCCAGCGCACTCTTCGTTTGCCGTGCCGCTTCGATGAGGAGCACCGCCACCGCGCTGATCGCGACGATCGTAGGGGCCGCATAGACCACCATGTAGGCGATCAGCTGCCATCCGCCATGTTGTTCGAGCGTCTGTCCGGCGGCACGGGCAGGTGCAGAGAGCGGGAAGAGCGCGAGTCCCATGGTCAAGACCACGGTATAGACGATCGGCTGCGTTTCGGGCCGGTGCCATGCGGCGGCGAGACCGGTCGTCGATCGTTCCGCAGGGGCGGCCCAGAGCGCGCATGCGCCGATGATCGCCGCACTGGCGAGCATGGCGAACATGTGGGTTGTCTGACGGATAACTGACGGATCCACGAGGTGCTGGGCCAGCTGGTCCTGGATGTGGGGGTCACGCAGGAGTGCACAGAATCCCCAGAAGACGAGCATGGTCGTCAATCGCTGGTCGAGGCGCGAGTGTAGGAACAGCGCCCGTAGCAGGGCGACGGTGAGAAGGATGATCATCATCGGCCACTCGATGGCGGCCGGCAGTGTCGAGGTCATCTATCGACCCCGAAGCAGCCGTAGCGCCCGACCGACGCGCGTGGCAACTTTCGGGTTGCTGGATCGGACACCGATGCCCAGGTGTTCGACGTCATTGCGCAGTAGGTGCAGGGCAAGGAGTTCGGCCTCCTGTTCTTCGGGTCGGTCGTAGTTTGTGCGGCCGAAGACCTTCTTCACGAGTTCGGGGTCCACGTCGGGAGCGAGTTCGCGGGCCAGGGCTTGGCGATCGGTTTCACCGTCGTCGTGGTTGAACAGCAGGTGTGCGAACTCGTGGTAGGTGATGAATCGTGATCGGGTCTCAGGTGTGTCGAGGGGGTAGTAGACGATGTCGCGGTCCTCGCAGACAAGGGTCCACCCACATGGAGCGTCGACGTGCTGATCGTCCGGTCGGGGCCGAATCTCGATGGGGACGCCGCGGCGGCGAGACAACCACGTCCTGAACTCTTCGAATGACCACGGGCCGGGCATCGACTCGTGGATTTCGACAAGCAGTTCGTCGACGCGCTTCCGTGCGTTTGGGTCCGTCTGCTCACCTGGGTCGTACTGCGCCACCCCTGGTTACCTCCATCTCGCGCGCCCCCCCGGGCTATCGCTACGCGGATTGCATGGCTCGATCGTCGCTCCACCATACGATCACCGCTGCGCAGGGCATGAATCGAGGCGGGTTCGTGGGGTTTTTTCGTTGCTCCGTCAGCATCACCTTTGGGCAATCCGAGGGCAAATTGTTGCTTTGTCCCGAATCGTTGGCGCACCCGATTGAAACATAAACTTGTGCTGGCTAAGGTGCATATGAGCCACCAGGGATGGCAGGCAGCAGCATCACGAAGCAACTTTTAAGCCACATTGGGGCTTTGCGTAAGCCACATCTTGTGCCATACTGATCCCGCGCCCCGAGGGGAAGCACACATACAGACCCCGGCTTGCCGGGTCGGCCGACACAGCCGTACGTGCCGCAGACGCTGAGTTCATGCGAGCGCGAGTCTTAAGAGTCCCAGCCCCCACCACACGGTGGGGGCTGAGCTATTTCCACGACCTGTCACTTCTCCGACCTCAACGCAGTCACCGCCGCAGCACCGATAAGCTGCCCGATGCGGCTCGGGTCCTCGATCACCGCGACCTCTGCCCCCACAGGCGGTGTCATCCCACCGTCCTCCGTCACAAGCCACAAGACCCGCACACCAGCAGCGATCAACCTCTCCACCTCCTCGCGCACCGCGACAGGGTTCGGAAGATCACCGTCCGTCACCACAACGACCATCCGAGCGCCCTGATCGCGACCGAGGACGAGCTCGCGGTCGAGGACGCGCAGCGCAGCCGGCAAGCCGATGGATCCCCCGCCGATCGCCGGCACAGGGACCGATCCACTCACGGCTGCGACCGGCAGCAATGACGGAGTGTGATTCCAGGTCACTGTCGCGGCCTTGCCGCCGACCTGTCGTACGGCCCGGGCCAGCGCCCATGCGGCCACCGCTGTGGGCTCAGCGAAAGGTTCCATCGACCCGGAGATGTCGAGCGCGACCCCCACGAGCAGGCTGGGTGTGTCGACCGTCCGTCGGCGGGCGTTCTCCCATGGGGTCGCGGTCGGCCGCACCCGGGCATGAATCTGTCCCTGCCTCCGCACCAATTGCGAGGTCCGCAGTCGTCCCGGTGGGGTCGACGACGGCGTGCGGGCCACATCGACAGCACGCAATGCCGCCGACTCGAGGCTCCGAGTCAGTGCCTTCGCGTGCTTGTGATCGTCAGCAGTCGGTTGGCGTCGACGAGACTCGTGCAGTCCCTGGCGGGCGATGCGCTGGTCCTCGGCGGCCCGTGCAGTGTGGGCCTGCCGCGCTGCGCGAGCAGCCGCAGCCGCAGGGGACGGATCGACGATGCCGGCAGCCGCACGCAGCTCTCGGGCAGCGACAACAGCGACAGCAGTCAGCGCAGCCGCGAGCGGACCGTCCCCGGGCGGGCCGTAATGCGCACCGCAGTCACCCTCACCGTCACCGTCTCCGTCGCGCGCGATCTCGGCGTCGTCTCCGAACAGCGAGGCGATCGTCTCGGCGGCGGCGGTGATTGCCTCGGTATCACCGTCGGCCGCGGAGACCGCCCGGTCGGTCTGCTCGGCAATGACGGCGATCTGCTCCGAGGTCAACCACGGCGCCAACGCGGCGTCCAGGTCCGGCAACGACTCCTCGTCGAGCACACCAGCCAGAATGCGGCCACCGAGCAGGACCAGGGTGCGGGCGGCGTGATCGGTGCTTGTGGGATCGATCTGCCCGAGTAGGTGCAGCGCCGAGGCCTGCAACCAACGGCGCGCCTGGGGATTACCTGCGGCCACCCGGCCCTCCATGCGCGGCTCCTCGAGCAACGCTGCCCACTCTGCGACAGCGCCGTTCAACCCGTAGCGACGCGTCGTGTGGGTGGCGTGGCCTACCTCGTGAGCGAGGACGCCGGTTAGAACCGGGAATCGCGCGCGGTCCCGCTCGTCGCGTAGATCGATGCGATCGGGGTCGGGTCGACCGGGCATCGCTTGGGTGGCGTCGAGGGTGATGCGAGCGGTGCGGTGGTTGAACACCCCTGCGGGCTGGCCGCTGCCCGGATGATGCGGGAGCACCGACACGAGGACGTCGCGGCGTGGGGTGAGAGTGTCGACCCAGTCGGTCAGCCGGGAGCCGAGCTGTCGCCACTGTGGGTGGGCCGGACTCTCCCAAGCGGTGCGAGCAGTGGTAGCAGTGGCGGTGGCGGGCATTCGGTGCTCCTGTCGGTCGTGGGTTTGTGGTTGCACCGATCGTCTCGACGTCGGTCCTACAGAGTTGCAAGCGAGCGTTCCGGAGGCAGCCGGTCGGTTCCCATCGCAGGATGTGCGCCGGCGGAGGATCCACTGCGGGCGGACAGTCTTCTCGGCAGGGAACCACTATCGGCACGTCATCGCGGCAGCCGCGATGACTCCGATTGGTCTCGTGACGCCCCGTCCCGGAACGGACCCGTTCCGGGACGGGGGACGAAGGGATACGCCCAACCGCGTCAGAGGTCCGCGGGTCCCGTGATCGTCAGCACCGGCTCGTAGTTGTCGCCGGGACCGACGGAGATGCCGAGGTTGACCGGCTCCGGCTCGTCGGCACCGGGACGGTTCGGGACGACGTACACGGTGAAGATCTGCAGGCCCGTCAGACCGAGCCGACGGGCGCGACGCAACGCCATGGCAGCCATTGTCAGTACGTCCCACTGGCGGCCGGTCTCGTCCTGCATCGCACCGTGCGCGGGGTCCCAGGCCACGGCGGCATCCCACGCGTGGGTTGCGATCGCGACCGGGTACTGGATGCCCTGTTCGGCGGCGAGCTCGGTGACATCGTGCAGAACACCGTCTGCGATCGCGTCGGCGCGACTGTAGGTGTGGATGACCTCGAGCTGGTCAATGACTCGTGCACTGCTCATCAATTCCTCCGTGGATCCGTCATGATGTCGATGGGAACGACGTTATGACGTTGTCTGCAAACGTGTTTCATAGTGAATTGGCTGCTTGGCGCGTGCCGCGGCACAGCGGATCGCGTCGATTCGGGCTTCGCCGTCGCGTCAGTGACGTTCACTTTGGCGAGGTCGGGCGGACAGCGGCAGCGCGCCTCCGATGACACATGGATCGTCCAGATCGGCCATAGCTGCTCACCGTGCACGGGTGCAGATCACGAACAGCTGAGGGCCCGAGGTGCGGCTCCGATGGTGAGGTGCGCCGGCCCGCGCAGCGCTGACATCGAACGCAACGCCTCCGACCCGCATGGCCGGAGACGTTGCGTTCATCGGCTCAAGCGGCCGGGGCCAACAGGACCGGACTGTCGACGGTGAACTCAGCGATGCGTGCTGCGAACAGCTCTGCCCACGCCTTCTTGCTCAACGGGGCGCGCTGACCACGGCGAATCTGCCGCTGATGCCAGTCGTTGTCGAATGCCTGACGTTCGGCGATGACGGTGCGGGCGTGGCCGACTGCCTCAGCCTCGGCAGCATCGCGAGGAGTGAGAGTGCGCGGATATCCGGAGGCAGGGCACGCCTCGATAACCTTCCGCGCCGCGTCGACGGCGCTCTTCGAATGCGGAACGCCCAGCTCGGGGGCCAGGTAGCGCATCTCGGTCATCGTGCGGGTGTCGACGACGATTGGTTCGCCAGCGGTGAGAACCCACACGGTGTGCATCTTCGGGCCGGGCGACCAGAGTTCACCCACGGCGGGCTCGCCTTTGAGATCTGTGTAGTACATCGCCTGCTCCTCGTCATCTCGCGATCGTGAACGCTGCCGACGCTACGAACCACACGCGAAAGGTGTTGCACCACCCAAATTCCGGGTATACATCCGGTCATCACCGCGCCCCGGACAGATCTCGTCGAACGTGGGAAAACACGCCTGGAAGTGGCTGAGAGGAAGCGCGGTCAGAGTGCGGTAGAGCCTACGCAGCCGACCGCACCACCTTCGAGGTCTGAAACACCGTGGCGTGACCGTTCATACGTTGGTGGCACACCGATTACGACCAACACCATCAGGAGAACACGCCATGACCACGACCGTCGCCGGATTCGCCGTCCAGGATCCGAATAGCCCCGAGCAGAAGGTATACGCGGCATTCGTGTACCGCGACGGCTCGTCCTTCCGATTCGCCACGGCCTCCGGCGGCTTCGCCAACTGGGTCGGCAACCGGATGCGCGTTCAGTCCAACAAGCAGTACGCCTCGATCGACACTGCGGTCGCCGCGATGGCCGATGTATGGACGAAAAAGTGCTCGAAGGGCAGCTACGACACGGTCCTTGCAGGTCCGGTCACCTTCGACGTCGCAGCCACCGGCGAGATCGATCCCGCCGAACTCGTCGCCGTTGCTCAACATGAGAACGCGGTGTTGTCGGCTGACGTCTCGACCGTCGAGGCCGTGGTCGCTCAGACCCTCTCCCCCGTGCCGGCATCTGCCACCGCTGCCACCGCAGCGCCGTCGGCCTCGCGGGTGACCGGCCTGACCGTCGACCCCAGCGAGCGCAACGGGATCGTGCTGCCGAACGGGCACACGATGTACCCACGACAGGTCGCCGGGCATACCGACGTCGCCCTCATGCGGCATCTGCGCGCCAACTCGCCCGATCTGTTCGTGCGCCTGCACGGACCCGCGGGCGGCGGTAAGTCCACCGTGCCCTACGGCGCGTTCGGCACCGACCTGGTCGTGATGCAGGGCCATGGTGATACCAACGTCTCGCACTTCGTCGGCCAGTACCTTCCGCTGCCCGATGGTGGGTTCGAATGGCGCGACGGTCCGCTGACCCGAGCGATGCGCGAAGGCAAGGTGTTCTTCCTCGACGAGGCCTCTCGCGTGCCGTCCGAGACCATGGCCGTGCTCATGTCGGTGGCCGACGGGCGCCGCACCCTGAACATCGACGATCTGCCGGGGTCCGAACCGGTCGTCGCCGCTGACGGGTTCTGGATGGTCATCGGCTACAACGAGTACGGCCAGGGCGTTCGCCCACTCGATGACGCGATCAAGCGGCGGTTCCCGATCGCGATCGAGGTTGCAGCGGACTTCACGGCCGCGGAGGCAGCCGGTGTCGACCCGAAGCTGATCAAGGTCGCCCGCAACCTGCACACCCGCAACGCCGAGGAGAAGAACGACGGTGGCCTCGGTTGCTGGGTGCCTCAGATCGCGGACCTGCTGGTCACGCAGAAGGTCCTCGACGCTGGCCTCGGATTGGAGGTTGCACTCGCGACGATGCTCTCGGCCTGCACCGACCTCGACAGCATCGAGTGCGTTCAGGACGCGATCCATGACGTCTACGGGATGGGCGTGCAACCCCTCGCGCTCGGCGGCCGCGCATGACAGTCATTCGACCGAACATGCGGCAGCAGCTTCCAGCCTGGCGCGGTGGCGCAGTGTTGCGTCCGCTCAGCGCATCCGGTGTTGACTTCGACAGATATACCCGGTTCGGGGTCATCTTCGACGACGAGCCCGACGAGGATGCGGTGGCCTATCTCGAGCAGGTCGTCGGGTACGCGTGGGCAGCGAACATGACGGGCGTGCCGACGATCGATCAAGGCAGGGTGTCAGTGCACGACACCACCGTCGTGTTCGACGCCGACATTCGGCTGCGCCGCATGAGAACCCGCACTCGCGAGGAGGCAACGCGGGCGCTCGCTGCGCAGGTACTGACGTACTACAAGGAAGGCTCACCGGTGCGCCGGGACGGACTACGGCTCGTCGACCGCCCCGATGGTGTCGACTTGCCGCCGATCGCGGGATTCGTGGTCGGGTGAATCGGCTAGCCGACCGTCCTGATGTGCAACACCCTTTGAGTGTCAGAGCGAGAGTGGTTGCACCGGTTCGGAATCGCCGAACCACCGTTCTTCAGGAGGCAGCATGTCGGTCACCTTCACCCCCGAAATCGAGCCCACCGGCTTCGACGTCACCGACGGTGAAGGTGGCCGGGAACAGCACGCCACCCGTGAGGCCGCGTACGCCCGCGTGGCCGAACTTGAGACCACCCGGGAGCCGCTACCCGGTTGCACCGATCCCAAGGCTGTTCGCACCTACGGGGCGTACCTGGTCGAACCGGTGCACGGCGACCAAGAGATTCCATGGGTGAATGCGTCGAACGCGAACGCCCGTCACCTGCTGCGGTTACTCGGTCTGCTCCCCGGGCTCGACGCGGGCGACGTCGTCGGCACGAACGACAGCCACGAGGTGCAGACCGCTGGTGAGGACGATCTATGGGGTGAGGAGTCCTGCGAGCAGTTCCTCGGACGCACACTCCTCGCACTGGCCACACCCACGTCCGCTGGTGTACCGGCCCGCACGATCGGTCCTCGGATGATCGACTGCGGTCGCGCCGAGGGCTACGACAGTCGTCGACTCACCCAACTGCACGATCTCGCGGTCTGGGCACTCGAGCACGGTGCCAGCCGCATCACCTGGGCGTGACCCCTGTAAACGGGCGTGCCCGCCCCTTCCGGGGCGGGCACGTTACGGGGACGTCGGGGCCGCTCAGATAGTGACGGCCTCGACGGCGACAATGACGACGATGATCCAAGCGACTACCGAGATGTAGCCGAGCACCAAACCTGCGATGGCCAGGCCGCGACCGTTCTCACCTGTTCGGTTGATCTGGCTCAGTGCGATGTGCCCGAACACCACCCCAAGAACGCCACCGAGCAGGCCGAACACCAGGGCGAGAATCGCGAGAATATTGGTGGACTGTGAACGCATCGGAGCGCCGTACACGGGCTCTCCCTGTGCCGTGTACCCGACGATGGGAGCGACCAGCGTACTGGCAGACGATGTCGCCGGCCGACTCGATGCCTGCACGATTGCGATGATCCCGCCCACAACAAGTGCCAGCAAACCGCCGAGCCGGACGAGGAAAAGCAGAGTGAACAACACGGGGGCGCCTGTGGCGGCGTAGAAGAAGGAAATCGCGCCGACAGCGAGAAACGCGGGAGTGAGCAGCTGCCACCATTGCAGGCGGCCGTCTTCTTCCCGATAGGTTGTGTAGGCGTAATAGCCCAGGACAGCAGCGATCCCCAGTGCGATGACCCCAGGGACAGCCATCAGGGGCTCGGGTATACCCCTGTAGACCAAGAGCATGACGATAGATCCTAGGAAGGCACCCAATCCGAGGAACAGCACGATCTTCCCGAGTTGGGGAGCACGAGGCGGAGCCGCTGCGGCATCAGTATCCGACCGAGGTTGCGCTGCGGGATATGAAGGATTCGAGGACATTCGAGCATCGTGCAGGCATTTTAGAGTCCCGGACGGGGGACACACTCGGGATGTAGTTCGATCGAATTACATCCGAGTGCATCACCTCAAGCCGATATGCCGGTGGGCCGCCCTCGCACGAGAGCGGCCCACCGTAATTGCGGGCATCAGAAGCGAGCAAGCTCTACCCGATAGATCCCGCCCTCGGGGTTGATCGGTTCGAAGCGGTCGGCGATGGCACCGCGCAGGTTCGTCACGTACACCGCGACGTCCTCGGCCTGGTCCTCAACCTGTTCCATCAGCGACGTGCCGTCGGCAGCGGTGACATCGGCAAGGGCGTGGTGCGGGCCCTGGTCACTCCAGTCGAGCAGCAGGTGCGCTGCGGCCGGGACTGCTTCACACAGCAGCGCGGCGATCAGCGCCATGCTGGTCGTCTCGATCTCGAGATTCGCCTGAGATTGCTCTTCGTAGAGGTTGCGGAGGTGGGTTTCAAGGTCAGCGATGGTGGCCATACGGTTCTCCTGGGCGAACTCGGCGGATTGGATTCGACCGCCACGCTATGAACGCGACGGCGCCGTGTTGCATCGCTACTCATCGACACGGACCAGGGGTTTATATCGCTCTTCGGCAGGGAACTTTGGAAGGCCGTGGCGGTGTCGCAGCCGAAAACGGTGCTCATTGCGCCCCAGAATCGTCACCGTCCGGAAGCCGGACAGCACGAGAGAGTCTCGGCCCGCGCAGAGTAAACACTGCCCAATGCCGCGGTACCCGCGGTCGACCTCGCCAGCCTGGTCATTGGCGGTACGAAGGATCTGGTCTGCGGCATTGTCACTGTCAGGTCGCATTCAAGTGCCCCTGGGGTCACCGATGCCGGATGGGACGGTAGCGCGGCGGCGAACACGGTCCGCGCCGACCCGATGAGGTCCCGGATCCGGGGTACGACCAAGGGCAGCGAGAACGGTCAGCAGGGAGTAGGCGACGGCGGTGCCAACGAAGTACCTGCCCGGTGGGGGCCGCTCACGACTGGGCGCGTCGTTGGCGGCGCTCCCTCTGCCGCTGCTTCATTCGGGCTACGTGTGCCTGCTGCCATTTCTTGTGCTTGCGCTGGTGTTCCGCTTCGGCCTCGTCGAATATCGGGCGTGCTTCGGCGCGCTGCTTGGCGAGTTCCTCCGCGGGGCGGGGGCCGCGCTCGATCGTCGGCAGCAGGTTGCCGGCGAGGTGCTCGACGACGAGCTGGTCGAACTTCCAGACCGGACAGCCCTGCTCGGCGAGCATCGCCACGGCCTCGGGACCATCGTCGATCCAAGCCACAACCGGTGACTGGTCCTCGTACTTGTCGACCCACTTCCACCAGTGCCGGCGCTTGATGTCGAGGGACGGGCGGACGGTGCCATCGGTCCAGAATTCGCGGCACTCGATATGCCCCGGAGGCAGGGACTTCTGCCGAATCCAGTAGTCGGTGGTCGGCATGAACGTGTCGAGACGCGTGGTGGTGTACGCGATGGTGAAGCCTGCGTCGACGAGGTCGCGGACGAGACGGCCGCCGGCTCGGTTGAGTGCGGCGTCGCCGAAGTGACTGTGGAAGGCCTTCCAGTCCCGGTCCTTGTACTTGGGGGCCTGAATCAGGTGGGCGAACTCATCCATGTTGGCCAGCGGGCCATCGATGTCGATGACCACGGTCGGGCCAGGCGCGGGCGGGTCTACCCAAGGGGTCGGGCGGTCGAGAAACCGTCCCTTGTTCGGCTGACCCACTCTCATCCTCCAGCTGTCGTGTCGTAACGCACCCATGAGAGTAATGGGGTTGACGCAACAAACCGGAAACGGCCCGCGCGTTTCTCCAATGGCAATGCGCTGCGTCTTCACGCCCGGAGTGGCCGCGGGACGATCTGGTCCAGCCACTCGATCAGTCCCGGGCGGGAATGCCATTACCCGCGGCTTCGACCGATGCTCTTGGACGACACAGGCACTCACCGGGAACCCTCGGGACAGCGCACCAGCAAGTGCGGCCAAGTCTCAGGTCGCAAATACCGCTTCCCACGAGCATGGCGGGCTTACCCCTACGCCCCGGTTCCACACGCCGGATCTGCGTGTCGGTGCGGTACTCCTGAGATTCGCCCCCGCCACAAGCTGAAATCCGGCTATCGGTCGAGTCGCTTCAATTGGCCGTTGAACGATTCCTTCGACTTTTGACGTCCTCCTCGGTCCGAAGTCCGAGGATTCCTACCAACGCCCGTGGCGCTCTCGGTGGGTTCCTGTTTCATCGAGTCGTGCTCCCCGTTATGTGGGAGGCTTACCGTCTCTCCGCAGGCGTTTTGCCTCTCCGCCCGTCCGGCGGCGAGGATGTTTCGTGCAGCGTTCAGATCCCGGTCATGAACTGCTCCGCACGGGCAAGTCCAGGTCCGGACCGACAGCGGCTTCGGTCCGTCGATCCGACCGCACGTCGAGCAAGTCTGGGACGACGGGAAGAACCGATTTACCTTTCCGACCACTCGTCCGTACCGGGCGGCTTTCTCCTCAAGCAACCGGATAAACGTGGCCCACCCAGCGTCGTGCACCGATTTCGCCAGGTGGGTCCGCGCCAACCCCGTGACACACAGATCCTCGACGTACATCGCTTGGTTCTCGCGGATGATCGTCGTGGAGTGTTTGTGTGCCCAGTCCTTGCGGGCATCAGACACCCTGGCATGAGCCCTCGCAACGCGCAATCGCGCCTTGGCTCGGTTCCTGCTGCCCTTCTCCTTCCTGGACAGATCCTGTTGCGCCTTGCGGAGTTTACGTTCGGCGCGGCGGAAGAACTTCGGAGAATCGATGATCGTGCCGTTGGAAAGGACCGCGAACGTTGTCAACCCCAGATCGATTCCGACCTCGGCGTCGAGTTCGGGCAAGGGCTCGTTACTGGTCTCGACCACGAATGAAGCGAAGTAGCGTCCGGCTGCATCCTTGACGACAGTGACCGAGGACGGTTCCGACGGCAATTCCCGGGACCAGGCGAGTTTCACGTCCCCGATCTTCGGCAGCCGCAACATGCGACTGCCAGTGACAGCGAAGCAGGCGTTGCGGGTGAACCGGATGGTCTGCCTGTGGTCCCGGCGGGACCGGAACCGCGGCGGCCCGACTTTCCGGCCCTTGCGTTTGCCGCTGATCGAGGCGAAGAAATTGCGGTAGGCGGTGTTCGCGTCTGCGAGAGCCTGTTGAAGCACCACCGACGACACTTCGCCCAGCCACTTCCGCTCGGGGGTCCGCTTGGCTGCAGTGAGCGCTTTCGACAACTCCGCGTCCTTCGGGTACGGCAGACCGTCCCGACGAGCACGCTCGCGGGCGGCGATCGCATCATTGAATACCACCCGCGCACACCCGAGCGCCTGAGCCAGCGCATTCTGCTGGCCGGGAGTCGGATAGAGGCGGTACCGGTATCGCAACTGCACACCAGGACAGTAGCGGGCTACCTGTTCGGCGTAGTCGTGCACACGATCGCCTCGCTCGGCCGCCTGGTCAGCCAACCACAGGCCAGTGCCCGCGATCGCCTTGCGCGCTGCACGGTCCACGTCGCGGTTGCGGGCGCGGGCTTCGTCGATCGCGGCGGTCACGTGCGGGTACCGGGCCAGCGCGTCACCGCCGTCGAGGTAGGCCTTCATCGCGTCGGCTGCGACACGGGCGTGCCACCCGTGCAGGGTGTCCGGGGCTTCCCCCAGGACGGTCGTAATCGAGGGCACACGCGGCCGGTCTCCCACGAACCGGCCGTACATCCGCCCCCACTCGGTGGCGTGTGCGAGCTTGGGCTGGGTCATGATGCCGCCCGCGGGATTCGGATCGGTTCGGACGTCGGGGTTAGCAGGGGAAGCGGGATGGGAGGTGTGAGGGGCGCGGTGAGGGCGGCGTCGACGTCGATGACGTACCGGTCTGTTGGCGGATGCGCTGCGGAGAACGCTGCGAGGACGTCTGCGTCGAGTTCCAGCGCGTCGAGTGCTGCGTACTTTCCCATGGTGAGCACGACCATCGTGTCCCAGGTGGGCGTCTCGGTGAAGTCCGCGAGCTCCAGGGTGATGGTGGTTGCTTCGGGTACGACGAGAAGCACCGCAGTAACAAGATCAAGTTCGGTTTTGTCGGTAGGTGTGTGCACCGTGACTCTCCGTTCAATGCGGGGGGTGTGAGCAGATCCGATGCACAAAATGTAGGGCCGCCCCTCTCCAAATGTTGCACAGCCACAGACGCCGAAGCTTGTGCTCGTTCCAGGCAAGACGACGCCTCGGGAACCGACGGACAGCGCCTGGCCGGCCGTGCCCATGCAGCAGTTCCCTGCGACGGGCGGCAGCGCCGGTCACTCGTCGATGAGCACCGCCTCGACGATTGCGCTGATGACCTCGTTGTGGCGCTCCATGTCCTCGTACAAGCGCCCCTCACTGTCCCCGTGCTCGTTAATGAGGGTGGTGATCGCGTCGGGAGGGCGGCCGGCCAACCCGCGGTCGACCTCGACGATTTCCTCGGGTGTGTAGTCGCGCTTGTAGACGACAGTCTCGGTGATGGTGACGCGGATCAGTGGCTGATCGCTCATGCGGACTCCTGGGCGGGTGAAGCGAGACGGGTGGTTGGAGGCCGCTGCGCCCCGCCCCGGGGGGCCGGGCGAGGCGCAGCGGGGTCAGGCGGCCAGAGCGGCGACGGAACGCTCGGCGAGGCGGATTTCGCTGGCCAGGGCCTTGAGGTAGACGGCGTTGCGCGGGGGCAAGGGCTGACCGTTCTCGCGGAGGCGACGCTCGACGCGGGCCTGGTCGATCGCGTCGCGCAGCCGGCGGGTGGCGTCGTGATGGACGTGGCCGCGGAGTTGCCGGAGATCGATGTTCATCGCGTCCCACAGGCGCTGGTGGCTGCGGCTCCACACGGTGGCGGTGCCAGCGGAGGGGCGGGCGCGCAGCAGACGGGCGGCGGCGGTCGCCGCGGCGATGAACAGCTTGTGCTTGGAGGCGGTGATGGCCGGGTCAACCCCGAGGAACGCACCGTCGACGTCGACGAGGTAGCCCGTCTCGGTGTCGATGCCGTGAATTTCAGCGAAGTCAGACTTGGTGGGGATCACGGGAGCAGGCATGGTGGGCAACTTCTTTCGGTCGTTCTCGGTGCTGACGGGAACGACTTTGCCGACCAGGGTGGAGAGTGTTGCAGTCGGGATTGACCGCACTACGGTCGGGATACGCACGCTGACAAGCAGGTTCACCTCGGGGTACCTGCCTCTTGGATGCGGGCAACCGTCATCGTTGGCGGCTCTTTTGGTCTCGGTGGACGCTGCGATGGTCCCCGCGGTGGTGGTGGTGTGAAGATACCGGAGGACTGCGCGGATTCGCGTGCATCGGTACAGGTGTCGCACCGTTCTCACGGCGCGTAGTGCTGTGTCAGATGCTCGACACGACCACGGCATAGGCCGCCAGGAACATCAATGCGACGACGCTGCCGCCGGCGACAATGCTCGCCGAAGTCGGATGGTGCGCCATCCACGTATCCAGACGCGCGAGCAGCTCCTCTTCGAGCGTGGGCCGGGGAGCCACCGCCGGCCTCACCACGTGGAGGTGGGTGCGGCGGTGTACGGCGAGCTCGGCAGGTCGGCGGGTTACGGTGTAGGGCAGGTGCGCCATCGTGGATTCCCCTTTGGGCTCAGTCGATCTCGGTCGATTGAGACGTTAGAAACGGGAATCCGCGGTGTTGCAGCTGCAACAGCCGGGTTTAGGCGGTGGCGCAGAGACCCAAGATCAGGTGCCGGTGCTCGGGATCGGCGCGGTAACCGTGGCGGCCCTTGAGTCCCCCATGGGAGCCCCCGAACACCGATTCCATCCCCATCGACAGCACCTCGGTGTGTACCGACGACTGGTACTGCTTTCCGACGTAGACGTCGACGAAGTCATCGGGGCGCACGTACTCCCCCTTCGCGTACTGCTGCAACGTATGCGGGATCCCGTCTACTGAGGTCGTGCGGCGTTCCCGGAAGCTCAGGCACGCAGCGGTCGCCGCAACGTTGAATGTCTCGACGCGGTGTGACATCTCGTGGATCGCCGTGCGGTGGGTGTCCTCGGCGCTCGATGCGGAGCTGGGAACCCGCAGCTCCGACATCGTCACGGTGCCCTTGTAGGTCATGCGCAGCTTCCATCCCCAGCGACGCGTTTCCGGGTCCCGGACAGCGACCCACTTCGGGTCGCCGTCGGGCCAATCGAGTTCACGCATCCGGTCGACGGTCGACTTCTCCGGTGCCGGCGGCATCTCCTTGCGGGTTGCCCAGGTCTGCTCGGACGTCGGGTCGTCGCTGTAGTCGTAGTCGGTGTTCTCGGAGACACGCACTCTCGATTGGTGCTGGTAGTACGCGCGGTCCTTGGACTCTTTGACGATCATTCGGCGGCTGTTGTTGGACGCGGTCATCCAGTCTGCTGGGAAGACGGTGGAGGCTGCGGCGGTGACCTGCTGTGCCCGTTTCGTGGTGCTCTGGTGGACATCGGGTACGACGGTGCCGTACTCGCGGTAGCGGCCGAGCACTTCTGCAGCGACGCGACCTTCGGCGGCACCGTGCGCGAGCCGACGCCGTTCGATCTCCGCGGCAGTGGCCTGCAGTGTTCGGCTTCGCTGGTTGAAGTCATTGACGAGCTCGTCGATCTCGTCGAGGTACTGGACGCGTTCCGGCGGCGGTAGTCGTCGTAGCTTGGCCGTGAGGTCATGCACTCGCTGCTCTACGGCACGTTTCTCCCGGGCGTGCTCGATGACGGCTGCCTCGAGCGCGGCGGCGTCGGCGTCGAGTCGGTCGAGTTCGGTCGGGTCGAGGCGGGCAGCGATCTCGGCGTCGACCTGGGTGGCCACGAGCTCGCCGGCGTAGCGGACAGCAGATTCATACCGGCGGAGCGTCCCGACGTTCTGGTTGCCGGCGAACGCGTCGAACAGGGCGCTCGCTGCGGCGCATGCCTCGCGCACTTGCTCGTCTGTCGCGATCGCCGAGTGGTCGCCATGTGTGGGTTCGGGTCCGGCGGGATCGGCGATGGTCGCGGCCTTCTGCGCCGCGTAGAGCGCACGCCGGTATTCGCGGCGCCGTTCGCCGCGCTGTGAGGGGCATCGACGTGGCCCGCCCGGATCGTTGATCCCGTCACACACGAATGTCTCTCCCTGTTTCCCGACCGGCTCTACCTGTGCTTTCGGTGTCCCCACCGTCTGCGGGAGGAGGTCGCGAGGTGATGGAGTAGGTGCAACGCGCGCAACGGTGCAAGATTGCGTAACCACCGCTACGAGCCGTCAACGAAAGGACCGCATGCCGCCGCGCGACCAGCTCGCCGACCTCAGCGATTCGGAGTTCGTGCGCGCAATACTCACCGAACTCGACCGCCGCCCAGCCTTCGCGACCGTCCGCGACCAGCTCGCGACTCTGCTGGCGATGGGCCCGACGCTGACCGCCGTCACCGAGGCCGGCGTCGGACAGCTCGTCGAGCAGGCCCTCGCAGCCGCCCGCGCCGCGATCGCGGAACAGAACGTCGTGCTCGGCCAACCCATGCTCACCGCGGTGGACGTCGCCGAAGCGGTCGGTGCGCGCGGATCGAGCAACCGGGCTGTCGCGTCGCGCCTGCGTTCGCGCGGCGAGATCGTCGGTGTGGAGGTACAGGGCCGATTTCTGTTCCCGGCGTTCCAGTTCGATCTCGCCCGGGCGCGGGTCCACCCGGTGGTGGCGGAAGTAAACCGGCAGGTCACCGAGCACGGCGATGGATGGGCGGTTGCCCGTTGGTGGATGACCACAGTCGACGGGCATACCCCTGTCGAGCTCATCGAGCGCGACCCGGAGTTGCTGCGCGCGCGGGCGGCGCAGTTCTGCGGGTAGCCCATCCCCGCCGGCGCCCACAAGGTTCCGGCAGCGTGGGGCACAGCCCTGCTTCCGGCGCGGCGGGCGTCGACGATTCATGGGCCGAATAGGACCATGAACGTTCTCCACCCTTCGCGGACAGAGCGATCAAGCGTCGGACCAGCGCGTTTTCTGGCGTCCGTGGATGCCACATCGAGTGGTCCCTGAGGTGCTGCCGCCCAGTACAGCCCATTTGCCTCGCTCTGGAGAGCTCTCACCCGGTCGCTGGCTAGCCACTCCCTTTCGCAGGTTCACGCTGAATAGGTGAAAATCTCACTCTCGGAAATGGCTGCCTTCGCTAAACGAGAAGGAGTGACGCTACGAGAAGTGCCCGCAGCGCCTGAACGATTCCTTCTCGATCACGAGATCGATGCTTTGGACTGGGAGCATCGGCCGCTGGTGCGGCGCGTAGCTGACCTCAGCCCGCGGCACCCGTGGATGAGCACGCGTGGCTCACGTTCCGGCACGCTTTTTCCTACGATGCAGAACGCAACGGATGCGGGCTCGGGTGGTGGTTCAATCCCGACCCGCCGTCGCACGTCGTCCCTGAAGCGCACATCAATCTCACCGAAGCCCCGACCGGCGGCGGAAACCTGCTGACCTGCCGGGTCAACTCACTTTCTGTCGGTCCGAATTTCCCGGGCTTCTGCCATGTATCTGGGCCGGGAATCGCCGCTTCGTTCAACGACGCACCGCACGTCCCGACCTTCGCGTTCGTCGTACCGGCCGGCGGCACCGGCCCTGTTGACATCACGATCAGGACCGACAGGGATCGGATCGAGGCCTGGTGGTTCTACGACTGCTCGATCCTGCAGCTCTGAGGCGATCGCCATCGGCGGAACCGGTCTCACTTGCACGGTCGGACAGCTGAGGCGGGGCACCATTGGTCGACTTCGAGGTAGCCGCGGCCGTTGCCGGTCGGGATCTGGAACGAAACGCGACAGATCCAGCCCCCCGTATTCACCCGCGCCCACGCCGATAAGGCCCCCGGTACCTGGAGGTCCAGGGCGAGTCCTTCCGCGCGCACTCGAAGTGGCAGCTCGTTGGCACGGCGTCCGTCGGTGGAGCCGATAGCGGAGGCGATGTGCACGATCACTGGCGTCGGCGGGTCCACGACGCGGTACGGCGGAGGACCTAACCCAGACGGCCAGTGATCGAACATGTATTCGATTTTAATTCTCGACCTCGGCCGGGGATGACAGCCCAGCCGAAGACGCCGCGTCAGTTCGTCAGCTGCGGGTTGAAGGCAGAGCACCCGGGCTGGGGCGGGTGCATTGCTGCGTCGTATCAGTCCAGGAGTTCGACGACTTCGGTTGTGTAGAAGTCGCTCGGGTGCCGGGTGAAGTACTCGTCGATCGCTGCACTCGGACCGTCGGGGACCGGGCCGGGCTCGTCTGCGAGTTCATGCCACCACGTCTCCACGTGTTCGCGCAGCACGCGCTGAGCGCCAGCCTCGGTGCGGTGGGCCGACACGGTGTTGCCATGCCGGTGGTCGATGGTCACGACGGTCACCGATTCACGTTCGGTGGACGGGTCAGTACTGGTCATGACAGAGAACGCTACGACCGCACCCATCCGATGTTGCGCCGGAAAGTCGGCCGCCTGGCGGTGGTGAACGGCGTTTCTACGGTGTGCGCGACCCGCAACCCACAGACCAGGAGGACCCGCAGTGTGCCGTGTCGGCAGACGGTGCTTCCCCCACACCGCTGATCGCCTCGACCGCGCCGAGCAGGAGGTTCGACGGCTACAGCTCACCCACGATGCGCGACTGGCAACCGCAGCACGGCAACCGACGTCCCAGGCATGGCTCGACCAGTCCGCCGGCGAGCTCGACCAAGCACGACGCAAACTTCAGCAGCAACGCATCGACCTTGCGTCCACCGCCCGCGGCGTGCACAACCTGATGCTCGAGGCCCACGCCCACGAACAGTGCGGACAGCCAGAGCAGGCCGCCGAACTCCGCCGGCTCGTCACGCGTGGGCTCGCGCGCCGCCGAGCTGCCGACATCGCGGCGAACCCGGCAGCGGCCGATGGATGGACACCTCCGCAGGTCCGAGGTGGCGGCGATCGCTGTCCCGCGTGCGGCCAGTTCGCCGCGGCCTCCCACCGTTGCCCATCGGTCATCCTCGACGCCCGCCGCCTCGCCCTCACCGCCAGCACCCACCTTCCGCCCCCGACACCAGCGACCACCGCAGCCGGAACCGCTGCTGCGCAATCCCTGTCGACCAGCCTGTATCAGGACATTCCGCTGACCGCCGCCGACGCCGACGCGATCACCACCGTGTGCCGGGACGACCGGTACGGGCCACTCCCCCAGGGCTTGCCGGAGATCCCCCGCCGGGCGGACGGGTCACTGGATACAAACAGCGCCGAGTTCGCAGCGCATCGGGACATGGCACTCGATCGGGCACAGCGGGCGTGCATCGAGGACGACCACATCGACGGCGAGCCTGTGCCGGTCGTGCTGTCGCAGGGCGCGCTCGAGCCGTTCGCGGTGCCGGTCAAGCGTGACAATGCTGCCCGACTGGGGGACGAGATGGCCGACGTCGAGGACCGCGAACTGTTCGATGACGCAGAGTGCGCAGCGCTGGCGGCACCCGATCGAGCGCAATGGGGTCAGTCTGCGGCCGGGTTGTGCTGGCGGACAGCCAACGACGAACCGTGGCGGCAGATCGGGACCGGCGAGCGGGTCGATCACCGCATGGTGACCCCGAGCGAGACGGGATCTGTCGCGGTCCTCGCTCGGCGCACGGTCGCCTCGCAGGCGATGTCGGCGTGGGCTGCGCACACAGAGCGGGACATGTCGCCCGCGGCGGTGCATATGCAGTCCGCGGTCCGGGATGTATTCGTCCATCCCGACTCCGACCCGCCGCAGTCGGTGGAAGCGCGGCGGGCCCGGGCGGTGGTGCAGGCCCAGTACGCGCTCACGCAAAGGCATCTCGCCGCGCGTGGGATTTCCGAGGTGTCGATCTCGCGTGGGATGTGGTTTCCGACCGGCTCCCCTGCTCCTGCGTGGGTGCCGGCGGTGAAAGGTGATCGACAGCCGGCGGATCTGACGTTGAACCCGGCGGCGTCGTTCACCCTTCGCGGTGAGGTGTCGTCCTACTTCGCCCGCCGCGAGTGGGACGACGATGAGTACGTGTCGGTGCGGCTGCACGGCACCGTCCATGCCTCGCGGATCCTGTCGTTGCCCCGAACGGGAATGGGATGCTTGTCCGAGGAAGAGGTCATCGTGGTCGGTGGCCGTGCACAGTGGGAGGTTGAGCGTGTCTGAGCGAGCGCGGCGCCCGTTCCCGACGTTCTGGGACATGCGGGCCTGGGATGTTCGCACGGCGGACGGGACTCTGGTCACCACGGTTTCCGCGCTGGGACAGGTGTTGGGGATGTCCCCTTCCGAGGCTGTGCAGTGGGTCCGCGCGCAGGAAGGGCAGCGGGCGATGCCCCAGGAATTGATCACCGAGGCCCGAACCGCCCACTGACCGGAGACCGGACTATTTCGGCCCCGTCGGCCTGTAGTCGGAGAACAGCTCTCGGTGGATCATCTCGGTCATGTTCGGCCCGGTGGCAGGGCGGTCCGTGGTCGCCGGGCGCGGCGCGCGGGGGCGGTCTCGAGGGTCGCGTCGACGGCCGACTGCGTGGGTGCTGCGATAGTCCATGTGCGAAAGCGCCTTCCGTTCAATGAATGATTTCGCCGCCATCATCAGCGTCGGGGTCGATGATGCCGTCCCACAGTTCCGGGTCGTCCTCAACCACGATGCCGCGACCGCGGGCCGCGCCCAGCATCGCCACCATCGCCCCTTGCCTGCTGTCCGCGCCCGCGGTGGCGTACCCCCCGGGCGGGGCGACCTCGACCTGCGCCGCGATCGCCGCGAGACCCTGGGCAGTCGAGACGAGTTCGGGGTCCCCGACGAATACTCCTCCGGACCAGGAGACCGCACGGTGTTCCCCGGGCAGCCTCACGGTGACTGTGTCTTTGACCTTGGCCATCAAATCCTCCTGCCCGCCATCATCGGCGGGGGCATCGGCATCGGTGCGTCGAGGATACGGCCGAGGTTCACCGCTGCCGGGGTTCATCACGCGCACGGCGCACCCACCGTGGCCACGAGGTGCATGGCGTTCGACAGGGCCTCATTGATGAGGTCCACGACCTCATCGAGGACTTGCTCGGCCAGCTCATATCCGTTGCAGGTCGTGTCGGATGTCCACTCCCCGAGGTCGGTGACGATGAGGTCGGTGGTGACCACGCGACCCGGTTCGATTCGGCTGATCGATGCGACCAATTCGGCGATCGGGTCGCCGTCGCCGACCAGTCCCACACGGACCGCGGGCACAATCGTCACTTCCGGCACGATCGAGGCGAACACGTGCTCGTGCGCGAAGATCAGGTAGCGCACTTCATCAAGGTCGGTGAAGTGCTCGGGGGTCAGATGATCGACCTTGTCGGCGTCGAGGGGTTGCTCCGGATTGCGGGTGATCTGCAGCATCGTTGCGGCTCCTTCTACTGGATGGAAGATGCCGCCACGGTCTCGTACGTGACGTTCTGGTGTTGCACGCCGACTGCCGACCCACCGTGATGATGGGCCGGCAGCCGATAGGCAGATGTCAGCTGGCGAACCGTTGCAGCAGTGCGCCTCGCTGGTTCTGGCCGAGACCGCGGATGCTCCGGTTCTCCGCGATGTCGAGATCGACCATCACTGCGGACGCCTTCGTCTTCCCGAACTTCGGAAGAGCTGCGATCAGGTCGATGACCTTCATCTTGGCGAGGACCTCGTCCGTTTCGGCTCGCCGGATTACATCCTGCAGCTCGACCCGGCCCTTCTTGAGGTCCTCCTTGATGAGTGCGCGGGTGCGTCGAGCCGCGCCAGCCTTCGCGAGCGCCTGCTGACGTGCTTCGGGGGACAGCTGGGGAAGAGCCATCAGTGTTCTCCTCGAGGTAGTCGATTCGGTTGTGCCGCCAGGGGTGCGGCAACTGCACGCAGATCCTGCCGTTCGACTTCTCCACCCAATGCGCCCACCGCACCGAATCAGCGGCACTGCCACCGTTTCGCCTGATCCGCATGGCACCGTGCCGGGGTAGGGCCGCTTATACCTGCGTCTGCTGATCGATCGCTGCCTCGTAGAACGCATCCGCGAGCGCCACGATGACGGCGCTGATGGCGGGGCCGTCGCTGAAGAAGTAGTCGGCCATGGTGTTGTGGGCCTCCTGGTTGTCGACGACCGCCTCGGTCACCGCCGAGTGGAAGTCCTGCGATTCCATGAACTGCTTCTTCGAGTTCACCTTGGTCTGGTTGACCAGGTCCGGGTAGTCGAGCAGTCGCTGCACCAGTCCTTGCACGAACTCGCGGATCTGTGAATCGGTAAAGGCTTCCGCGCCGAAGAGGTCGTTCATCTTGTCGATGACGACCTGCAGGGCAACGTACTTCGGTTCCTTGCGGGTGCCGGTGCCGGCGGCGTTGATGCCCTTGAGCTGACCGTCCCCGGTCAGCGCGATGTCGACCGCAGCCGCCTTGGTGTGCTTGACCCCGACCAGGACCACGTCGGAGAGATCGACCTCCGCAGCCCAGGCAGAGTCCGCGATCACCCGCTCGAGCAGCCGCAGGAAGATCGACAGCATCTCCATGTACGGGTCGCCGTAGTCGACGATCTGGCTCATGAAGTCGTAGAGCCGCACGTAGGTAGAGACGTCCTTGCGGAAAAGGTCGAGGGTGTTGAGGGTGACCTTGTCGTCGGCCTCGAGCGCCCCCGCGTAGCGGCGGGCGAAGCCGTGCTTGGCCGGGCCGATCGCGGCCGAGAGTGCGTTGTTGCCCTTGCGGGTGACCCACAGTTCGGCGACCTCACGCACCTGCTCGGGGGTGTAGATCCCGGCCTGGGCGAGCTTGGTGGCGAGATGGACGACGACGTACGGGTCGGTCTCGGTCTCGAGGCTGGCGCCCGTGAAGTACGGCTCGAACGCCGCCCGAATGTCCTCGGGCTTGTTCACGAAGTCGATGACGAACGTCTTGCGCTTCTGCTCCCCGCTCGCGGTGCGATGGGTGCGGTTGAGCCGGGAGAGGGTCTGCACGGCCGTGACCCCGGAGAGCTTCTTGTCGACGTACATCGCCGAGAGCAACGGCTGGTCGAACCCAGTCTGGAACTTGTTGGCAACCAACATGATCGTGTACGTCGTGCCCTTAAAGGCCGCCGCCAGGTCCGAGCCGGCACCGGGATTCAGGTTGGCCTCGGTGAACTCGTCGTCCTTGCTCGGCTGCGGCCCCCACTCCGACGCCCACTGCTCGTCCTCGTCCATCGTCACCGCACCGGAGAATGCGACCAGGGTGCGGTAGTTGTACGAGGCGTCCAGGGCCGCTCGTTTGGCGATGTAGGCGTCGATCGCCTTCTTGTACTTCACCGCGGCCTTGCGCGAATCGGTCACGACCATCGCCTTCGCCTTGCCCTCGAGCAGGTGGGCGACATTGGTATGGAAGTGCTCGACGATGATCTGCACCTTCTGGCTGATGTTGGTCGGGTGCAGTTTCACCCACCGCATCAACCCCTTACGCGCCGCGGACTCCTCCACCTCGCCGCCGTCGCCGCTCTCGGCCTTGCCGGCGATCTTCAGCGCGGTGTCGTAGGTCTGGTAGCCCTTGAGCACGTCGAGGATGTAACCCTCTTCGATCGCCTGGCGCATCGAGTAGAGGTGGAACTCGACCGGCTTCCCGTCAGGCCCCTTACGTCCGAAGAGCTCCAGGGTCTTGTTCTTCGGCGTCGCTGTGAACGCGAAGTAGGAGATGGTCTCCGAGTCGGCTCGCTCGGTCATCTCCGCAGCCAGGATCGACTCGACGTCGACCTCACCGCCCTCCTCGATCTCCTTGACCTCCTCCGCGGTCAGCACGGCCTTGAGCTTGGCGGAGATCTGACCCGACTGCGAGGAGTGCGCCTCGTCGGCGATCACCGCGAACCGCCGGCCCTTCAATGACGAGTCCTTCCGGATCTCGTCGAGGGCGAACGGGAAGGTCTGCACCGTCACCGCGATGATCAGCTCCCCGTTCTTGAGCGCGGTTGCCAGCAGCCCGGATTTCGACTTCGCCCCCGCCTTGCGGACGTCCTCCGGGCTGATCGTGGCCACGATCTTCCCGGACCCGTCGATCTGCCGGATCGCCTCCTGGAGTTGCCCGTCGAGCACGGTGCGATCCACGACCACGATCACCGAGTCGAACACCTTCTCGTCGCTGACGTGCAGACGGGCGAGGCGGTGGGCGGTCCAGGCGATGGTGTTCGTCTTCCCCGACCCGGCCGAGTGCTCGATCAGGTAACGATGCCCGACCCCCTCCTCGCGCACCGCGGCGACGATGTTCGTCACAGCCTCCCACTGGTGGAACCGCGGGAAGAGCATGCTCGTACGCCGCACCGACGTCCCGGTCGCGACATCCCATTCTTCCTTGGTCTCCACGATCATCAGCCGACCGATGATGTTCAGCCAGGCGTCCTTGTCCCAGACCCGCTCCCACAGGTACGCCGTCGCCGACCGCCCGCCCTCGGCCGGCGGGTTCCCTGCGCCGCCCTTGTAGCCCATGTTGAACGGCAGGAAGTGCGTCTTCTCACCTTCGAGCCGGGTGGTCATCGCGGCCAGGTCGTTGGAGACCGCGAAATGCACCAGCGCCCGGCATCCGAACGACAGCAGCGGCTCGACCCGCCCGTTGGTCATCGGATGCCGGTCTTTGCGGTACTGGTTGATCGCCTCGTCGAGAGACTGGGTGAAGTCGGTCTTCAACTCCACGGTGGCGACCGGGAGGCCGTTAACGAAAAAGACCAGGTCGATGCAGCGTTGGTCTGCGGTGGAGAAATGCACCTGCCGCATCACCCGCACCCGCATCGCCGCGTACTGCTCGTTGGTGGTCGCGTTCAGGCTGGTTTCGGGGCGGAACTGGGCCATTTTCAACCGGCCGCCACCGATGTATTGCACCCCGTTGCGCAGGATGTTCAGCGTCCCGCCACCGTGTTCGAGAGGCTTGTCGAGCGCCGTGGTCAGCACGTCGAGGAATTTCGCCTGGGACCCAGCGGCCTTCAAAGCCTTCTCGTACGCCGTCTGTTGGGTCTCCTGCAGCCAGGCAAACAGGTCCTCGGGGAACAGCGCCCGTTCCCGGTCGTATCCGGTGTCGTTCGCCGAGTGCAGCCACCCGTGGGCTTCCAGGTACGCACAGATCTCGGACTCGAAGACGATCTCGTTGTGATCGGCCATTACCCCGTCTCCCGTATGTCGATCTGCCCGGTCACTGCCGCGGTGATCAGCGCGGCACGCCGCTCCCGTGATAGTTGAACGAAGCGCTCCGACTCTGCGATCAGCACGTCAATCTTTGAGGTCTGCTCGGCCAGATATGCAGCGATTCGTCGCTGCTCGTTGATGTCATCAGGTGCAGAAACCCGGAGTCCCATTAGGGCTCCAGCGGTCAACTTGGGCTGCGCCGATCCAGAAACGACGGTGGTGACATCAAGTGCTTCTAGCCTCTGGGCCCAAAAGTCGACGTCGCCATCGCCTAGAGGACGAAGGACGTGGGCATGGTTGTTCACCCAGTAGCGCCCCTTGGCAGCAAAGGCAATCGGCGTGGAGCGCATCAGGAGATTGGCTCCATCTTCAGAGACCAACACAAGCGGTTCGTCGAACAAGTAGCCGTCGACGTGATCGATCACTCCGGATGCTCCGTAGTAGTTGAAGTCACCGCGACGGTCGGCACGTTCCTCGCCACTCAGCGGGATGCGCTGACCGTCGAGGCTTTCCATCCAGTGGCGGACGGCCTTGACCGTCCAATGACGGGGGACCAGACCGACCACAGGGTCACCGCTGTCGCGAAGTTCGACGTCTTCGTCCACCCCGAAGCAGACGGCGCGGGTGACCAGCACACGTCGGCGCTCGCGGAGCATCTCGATCAGGCGCTGCTGCTCTTCGATGAGCGTGTCGATGCGGGCGGTCTCGCGGTCGAGGTAGTCGGCGATGGCGCGCTGCTCCTCCAGCGGTGGAATCGGAATCGCCATGCGGAGAAAGACATCCGGATAAAGCCGCAGCCGCGAGGACCAAATGCCGCGTGAGAGACGAGTCATCTCCATCACGTACGGAATCGATCTGTAGAAGTAGTCATAAAACACCGGATGAAAGGGCGCATCTTGGCGAGGTTTGTAGACCCCGTAAGCCGGGCTTACAATCCCCGACTGCTTCGCAACGCCAAGCGCTCCCATCCACGCCCACATGGTGTTGATGACGAGATCGCCAGTCTCCACCAGGCGGTAGCCCTTAAGGCTCTCAGCTGCAGTCATCGTCACATTCTTTTCCGACTTTGGAGTGATCCCTGTCAGATGCGAAACGCTGAGGAGCTCCTCCGAGCCATCGGCAGTGAGGGCCTGCGACTCGGACAGAAGTTCCTTGTTCCGAGTCCAGCGCCAGCGAGCCGGAACGCTGCCTGCCCATGCCTGCTCAAAATCGAACTGTGCTTGGGTCACCCCTCGACCTCCCGCAGGAGGTCGAGGATCTTGGCAACCTGCTTCTCCAGATCGGCATCGATCTCGGCGAGTGGCCGGGGTGGGATGTACCTATAGAAGTAGCGGGTAAAGGGGATCTCGTAGCCGGTCTTGACCTTAGCCCAGTCGATCCAGGCGTTGGGGACGTGCGGCTTCACCTCGGCGTCGAAGTAGGCCTGGATGACCTCGGTCTTGCCCACGTCGCCAGCGGTAGAGCCTCCGTAGGTGAACGGAACGTTCTCGGTATCGCGTTTTTTCGGGTCCGGTTTGGGCTTGCCCTTGCGGTCAACGACGGGGTTGCCGGACTCGTCGAGGAGAGGCCGCTCGACGGTGATTGTCCAGTAGCCGAACTCGTCGTTGCGCAGCAGCTTAGAGTGCTCCGAGTTGGCGTCGGTGAAGTCGGCGTACAACTTCACGATCGCGGCGCGGTCGGCATCGCTGATCTCGCGGCCCTTAGATCCGAGATTCTTGCGCATCTTGGTCCAGAACGAGGTGCCGTCGATGAGCTGGACCAAACCCTTGCGGTCGGAGTGCTTAGTGTTATCGAGGATCCAGATGTAGGTGGCGATGCCGGTGTTGAAGAACATGTTGGTCGGCAGTGCGACGATGGCCTCGACCAGGTCGTTCTCAAGTAGCCACCTGCGGATGTTGGAGGGGCCGGACTCGGCGGCGCCGTTGAAGAGTGGCGAGCCGTTCATGACGATGCCGACGCGGCCGCCGCCGTCCTCGGGGGCGCGCATCTTGTGGGCCAGGTGGAGCAGGAAAAGCATCTGCCCGTCCGACGTCGACGGCAGACCGGGGGCAAAGCGGCCATAGGGGCCTGCTTCGTCGCGCTCTTTCGTGACCGCCTTGGCGTACTGCTTCCAGTCGACGCCGTAGGGCGGTTCCCTGCAGGGTTTCGGCGTGTTGCCTGCCGGGTCGATTAGCGGTGCTGATCTTCTGAGCGGAGCCTGTCAGACGCTGGATGTAACCTGATGCCCCTAGTCGGATCGATGGTCGTTTAGGGCCTGGCTCCGACTCTGTGCACTACCCGAACTCATCTCGCTGGAAGGCGTGCAGTGACCAAGACTCGCGTGTTCGTCAGCTTCGACTACGACTACGACCTCGACTTGAAGAACTTCCTGATCGGACAGTCGAAGAATGCCGGTTCTCCGTTCGAGATCAGTGACTGGTCAATCAAGACAGCGTCGCCGGGGTGGAAAGAAGAAGCCCGGAGAAGGATTCGCGCGTCCGACGTCGTTGCGGTCATCTGCGGGACGAACACCAATACCGCGAGTGGTGTTGCGTACGAGCTGTCCCTCGCCCAACAGGAAGGAATCAACTACTTCCTCCTCTGGGGCCGGTCGGGGCAGACCTGCCGAAAGCCGTCTTCAGCCAAGACTACGGACCAGATTTATCGATGGACCTGGGACAACCTGAAAGCCCTGATCGGCGGCAGTCGATGACACCCTCTGATCCGGCGCAGCCATTCGATCCATGTGTGTTCGAGCAGTACAAACTCGCCGTGGAGATGGCCGACCGCGTCTCCGCTCGGCGGGCAACTGCGAACACGTTCTTCTTCTCGATTCAGGCTGGACTCGCAGTCGCCCTCGGCGCTTTTGCAGTGAACACTGGAACGAAGGACGATCCGACGCCGGACCGCTTTGTCCTTACTCTCGCCGCGATCGCCGGCGTCCTCATCGCGTGCTCATGGTGGATGCTGCTCCGTTCGTATCGTGATCTCAACAGCGCGAAATTTGCGGTCATCAATCAGCTTGAGGCGGGGCATTTGCAGATCCATCTCTTCAAGGATGAGTGGGAGCACCTGAAGCAAGACCCAGTGAGTAGCTGGCGAAAGCGCTATGCAGAGCTCGGCCAGATCGAGAGGCTCGTCCCGCTGCTCTTTGCAGTGCTGTACGCAATGTTGGCGATCTACGTGATTTGGTGGTGACCGTGAACTACATCGAGCAGCTCGCTGAGCGGATCAAGAGCAATCTGTCGGCCGACGTCCTGCCGGACGATTCGTATCCTCTGTTGCTCATGTACGCGGTGCTCGCCAGGGTGAAGGGGCCGGAAACGACTCTTGAGGACGTCCACGATGCCTGGACGGCCTGGATGTCGATGCGAGGCAAGCAACACGAATCCAGTGTGCCCTTCGCAGAATTGCCCCACGCTGTCCAAGGTGAGGACTCCCCGTTTCTCCGAGCAATCCTCGAGTCACTGTGACCGTCGACGACTGGCCCGTCGAAATCCTCCGGGACCGCGTCGACCGTGCTGGTGAACTCCGCGCTGAGATCGGCCACGTCTGGAATGAATACCTGGACACGAAACCCCGACAGCTCGGCGCCGTCCCAGCCAGTGACGACTCCTGGTTCTTTGTGATCAAGACAGTGCGACCAATGCCGACCCGCCTCAGCACGTTGTTTGGTGAATGGCTCTACGAGCTACGGTCAGCACTGGACGGACTCGCCTACCACCTCGCTGTTCGCGACAGCGGCAAGAATCCACCGCCAGCTGAATCGGGCATCTACTTTCCGATCTTCACCGATGCCGAAAAGTTCGACAGCAGGGACCATCGTGGCCGGATGAAGGCAATGTCGGACGACACCTTCCGCCTGCTCCGTCACATACAACCGTTCAATGCAGCACCTGACCATATGTCGAACGTCCTGTGGTGGCTGAACAGGCTCGCCATGATTGATCGACACCGGCGCGGACACGCCCTCGCTGCACACATTGTGAACATCCGCGTCGGCCTGGCCGAACCCTTGCAGTTGGTTCGATCGCTGGCCCCTGACCCATTCCGTGCCATCCCGATTGATGAATCTGGGCCGACACCAATCCTAGAGTTCAAAGCTCCACTTGGCTGGAACGAAATGCAGATTCGCGATCACATCGACTATTCGAATGCGACGAGCAACGTGCTGGACGTCACCGAGTGGGCGCGGGACGCATCGCGTCCCATGGCGCGCTTGGAGCTTGAACAGCGCATGCGACGGTCCGAATCCTATGTTCTCGACGAAATTATCAATCCCCTTGTGAACGGCGATATCCCACTCTTGAATACAGTGAAATCAGAATGCGATTAGCCGGCCTCCACATACAAGGTTTCCTAGCCGATTCCTACCGACGTTCAAGACGCCTCCGCTCCGCGCTGTACTCGTAGTTCACGATGTCACCCGATCCGATCATGCTGATCGCTTCGTCGATTGCATCCAGAGGCGCTACGTACCACTCGGACGGAACATAGACCCGCCTGTCTTTCCCAACCTGTTCGATACTGAGTTTGACGTCGCTGAAGACACGATGTAGCAGGTGCTCCAGGACGGATGTCTTCATGTTGTACGTGCGATAGGTCGCCACAACCTCGACTGGGGCCATCAGGTAGGTCGGCTGGTCAGCGGCGTGCTCAATCCGCTTCTCGACGGATCCCGTCGCCTGAGTTAGGACATTACTGGCGGGTAGAACACCTGTCGAGGCTTCCACCTGCGCATTCACGACGTCGACGAAGCGGATCGGGACACTAAGCAGGTAGGTTCGGGCCGTGGCATTCGTGCGGAAAGTGCGCACCGCATCCGGAGCGGTCGCGGTGCAGGTCGTGCGCAAACACCGCGGCCGGCACGAGATCCTCGCTCACGTCGGGTCCGCGCATACCGACGTCGAGCTGGGCATTCTGCTCGAACGAGCCCGACACCTGCTGCACGGCGATCAAGGCGTGCTGGAGCTGGATGTGCCGACGCCCGTCGAGCAGATCGCCGATGTTGCCGACTGGCGGACCGGCCAACTGCCCGGCCCGACGACGAGCAAGGGTGGCGAGCTCGCCGGGGCGGGACGAACCGTGCGCACCAGCGCCCGGTTGCTCTACGACGTGCTCACCTTCGTCTACGACGGGCTCGGCTTCGACATCATCGACGACGCGGTGTTCAAAGACCTGGTCATCGCCCGGATCGTCGAACCGACCTCGAAGATCGATGCCCTGCGCGTCCTCGGCGATCTCGGCGCTGATCCGGTGTCGTACAAAACGATTCAACGCCACCTCGCGCAGATCATCACCGGCGACTACCGCGACCGGATCGCCCGCCGCTGCTTCGAGTACGCGGCCAGCACCGGCGGGTTGGGATTGCTGCTGTTCGATGTGACCACCTTGTACTTCGAGGCCGAGAAGGAAGACGACCTGCGCAAGGTCGGCTACTCCAAAGAGCGCCGGGTCGATCCACAAATCGTGGTCGGGTTGCTCGTCGACCGCACCGGGTTCCCACTGGAGATCGCCTGTTTCGAAGGCAACAAGGCCGAAACCCACACCCTGGTCCCCATGGTGCGTCAGTTCCAGGCCCGGCACGACCTCGAGGGCGTGGAGATGGTCATCGCCGCCGACGCCGGCATGCTGTCGGCGGCGAATCTCACCGCTCTCGACGAGGCCGGCCTGAAGTTCATCGTCGGCTCCCGGGTGACGAAGGCGCCCGCTGATCTGACGTCCCATTTCCATTGGCACGGTGATGTGTTCACCGATGGGCAGATCATCGACACCGTCACCCCCCGGCACGCCCGCAGCGTGGTCAACACCGTGAAAAGGCGGGCCGAACCGGTCTGGGATCCGGTTCGGCATCCCACCTCGTGGCGGGCGATCTGGCAGTACACCCGCAAACGTGCCGTGCGCGACAACCAGACTCTCAATGCCCAGGAGGCGAGGGCGCGGGCGGTGGTCGAGGGCACCCAGAAGTCGAAGGCGACGCGCTTCGTCAAGACCACCAGCGCAGGTCAGCGACTCGATGATGCCGCGCTGGCACGAGCTCGATCGCTGGTCGGCTTGAAGGGATACGTCACCAACATCCCGGTCACGCTCATGGAACCGGGCGAGGTGATCGGCAAGTACCACGACCTGTGGCATGTCGAGCAGTCGTTTCGCATGTCGAAGACCGATCTGCGGGCACGGCCGATGTTCCACCGCACCCGCGACGCCATCGAGGCGCACCTGACCATCGTGTTCGCCGCTCTGGCCGTCGCCCGCTGCGCCCAGGACCACACCGGTGTCGCGGTCGCGAGGCTGGTCAAGCAACTGCGGCCGCTGCGGACCTCGACCATCGCCATCAACGGTGCCGTCCAGGACTTTCCGCCGCAGATCCCTGCTGCCGAGCTGGAGATTCTCACCCGTCTCGGGTTCGAATCGGGACACTAAGCCAAATGTCCTAACTCAGGTTGGAGCTTGAACAGCGCATGCGACGGTCCGAATCCTATGTTCTCGACGAAATTATCAATCCCCTTGTGAACGGCGATATCCCACTCTTGAATACAGTGAAATCAGAATGCGATTAGCCGGCCTCCACATACAAGGTTTCCTAGCCGATTCCTACCGACGTTCAAGACGCCTCCGCTCCGCGCTGTACTCGTAGTTCACGATGTCACCCGATCCGATCATGCTGATCGCTTCGTCGATTGCATCCAGAGGCGCTACGTACCACTCGGACGGAACATAGACCCGCCTGTCTTTCCCAACCTGTTCGATACTGAGTTTGACGTCGCTGAAGACACGATGTAGCAGGTGCTCCAGGACGGATGTCTTCATGTTGTACGTGCGATAGGTCGCCACAACCTCGACTGGGGCCATCAGGTAGGTCGGCTGGTCAGCGGCGTGCTCAATCCGCTTCTCGACGGATCCCGTCGTGAATCCGATCTTGTAGAGGTCCTCGATCGAAGAGATCTGTGGGTCGTCACTAAGAGACTTCAGAACGTAGATGTACCCGGTGTGTTGATCGTCGTCAAGGATGCCGTCGAGCTCTGCATTAATGACAGCGTAGGAGCCTTCGTTCTTTCTACGAGCTTCGTAGAGTCGTGTGGCGAGCGACCGGCGGTACATCGAGGACTCGGTGCCGTTTTCGAAGATGCACCGCAACCGCTCCTTCGCGCCCCCCTCCTCTGCGGGCTCGCGCACCTCGGCCACGAATGCCATGACGCCGGCGAGCACGAAGAACGCACCCTCCTTGACATACTTCTCACCCGGAAAGTCGATGAGCTTCGAAACGCCGGCTGCCAACTCGGCGTGCTTCTGCTTGAACAGCGGTTCGAACGCCGCGAAGTCGGCGCTCTTGACCCTCTGCGCGATAGCGTCCGGCTCAGATCGCGGTGCACGAGAAGGCAAATCCGAAGTGTCGAGGAGTCCGCTGGTGTCGTCGAGAAGATCCAGATCGTCGTTCTCGAGCAACTCATCGATCGACCGTGGCGGCTCAGGAACAACGAGCAGTCCGAACTCGTCGAGATGCGCCAGCGCCGCGATCTTCTCGTCATTCGCGAGGATTCCGTCGAGCCGGGCTCCCAGCTTACGCTCGGCGATCTCCCGAGTGTCCGATCGCGGGATCCTGCCGTGCTCACGGTAGAACGAGACGATCTCAAGGAACGAGCGTTCCAGACGATCACTCGACGTGAGTTTGACAGTCTTCTCGGGTGCGTCGAGGAGTCCGCTGTCGTCCGAGTCGAAGATGCTCTGAAGGTCGTCGGAAATCATTCCTGCACCATCCTCTGTCGTTCGTCGTGCTCACGCTTCTTCTTCTGAAGGAAGAGAAGCACTTCCGCGTAACGCTTTTCGGTCGGGTCATCGCTGCGCAGGTCGGGTTTCCGGCCTTTGACCTTCGCGAACTGTTGAATCTTGGGCCACAGTAGGCGTGCTTCGTCCTCTGTGACCTCGACACGGGTAGCCGTGATTTGGTCTTGAATGATGCGGAGGACTTGCGGGGTCACCGACTTCGACAGCACTTCGAAGGCCCGCTGGAACGGGTTGACCTTGTCAATGAGGTTGATGTCGAGGTCGTCGATGTTGACGAACTTGTCCGCCATACGGATGAAACGCTTGTCACCAACCTCGCGTACTTCTCCGTTCTTGATGACCGAGTCGACCACGACCTGCTGACGCAATTCTTCGACCTGGGCTTCGCTCAGGTCGGGGTACCGCTCACGGATGATCTTCGGTATCAGTACCTTGTTCGTCACCTCAGCATCGAGGTTGCCCGCGGCAGCCTTGGTGAACGTCTCGTCCTGAAGGATCGTCGCTTTGAGATCGTTCAGATCGGTCGCAACGATCTGCTTCACCCGCTCGGAGCTGGGCTCCTTGAAACCCTTGACCTTGAGCTCACCCGCCTTCGGTTTGTCGTCGTCACTCATCTTCGTCTTGAAGGTGAAGTTCGGTGCGAGTACCTGCTCCATGAGCAGCGAAGCGGTAATTGCTTTCAGCATGTTGTTCACCGACAGCTTGACGTCGTCAGTGGTCGCATCAGGCTGCGCGATCAGATTGGTGAACTGGGCATGTGTCTTGCCTGGGCTGTCGCGGGTGACGCGGCCGATGATCTGGATGACCTCGGTAAGTGATGCCCGGTAGCCGACTGTCAGCGCGTGCTCACAGTACGGCCAGTCGAAGCCTTCTTTGGCCATCCCCAACGCGACGATGACATCGACAGCATCGCGGTTCTTGGATGCCACGGCAGTGAGATAGTGCAGGGTCTCGGCTCGCTTGATCTGGTCACTGTCATCGACAAGATCCGCCACTCGCAGGATCGTGCCGTCCTTAGCGCGAACGTTCAGGATTCCGGTGTCGTCCTGGCTGATGACCTCGCCGATCGCATCGAGGATGAATCCGACTTCTTCGATCTTGTCTTTGGTCGACTCGCCGCTATTAACGTTCGGGATGTGGACCAGAGTCTTCTTTGCTGGGTCGAGGATCTCGTGGATCGCACTTGTGTAGCGGCCCTGGTAAAAGTGGTGTCCAATTCCGAGGGACTTCAGGTGCTGGTAGCCGTTGAGCTGGTCGTAGTAGTTGAACGTAACCGGTGTGAACTTCGCTTCATCCTCGGGAAGGAGCACGGGCACTGTGTCCCCACGGAAGTAAGAGCCGGTCATCGCGACGATATGGACGTCCGACCCGGCCATTACTCCCTTGAGTAGCTCGCCCAGCCGGCTGCTCTGTGTGTCGGCCGAAACATGGTGAAACTCGTCAATAGCGAGGACCGTGCTGTCGAAAGCGGACGCCGGGAGCTTGTCATAGGCAAATCGAAGCGTTGCGTGCGTGCACACGAGAATCGGGTCGCTCCCTGCGAGGAAGTCGACGAAGTGCTGCACCTTGCTTGCTGGACCGCCAGGCATGCAGAGGTTGTTGCGGGGCTCCACCTCCCAATCAGCCCAGAACCCGTGCCGAGTCAGTTCCGTGCTCGCGAATGATCCACCGATCGAACGCTCCGGTACGGCGACGATGACTTTCTTACGCCCCTGGTTGTAGAGCTTATCCAAGGCAACGAACATCAAGGCTCGAGACTTTCCTGAAGCCGGCGGCGCCTTCAGTAGAAGGTACTGAGCGTCTCGCTGGGCAAACACGCGCTGCTGCATCTCGCGCATACCGAGCGAATCCGTGTCGACGCTCCCGCCCGTCTGGGCGTACTTAACGTCGACGATATTCACTGGCTTTTTCATAGTACTCACTTCTTCGCCTCCGCATTCGCCGTCTGCTCGTACATACCGAACAAGAACGACAACCGATCCTCATCGGAGTCGAAGCCTCGCTTCCGGTAGATCACGTCGACGGCCTGATCGAGTTCCTGGTGAGCCAACCGTAGGTCGTCGGGCATGAGGTCAGGATCGTAGAGGTCAGCGAGCGTCTTCTCGGAGTGGTACTCGCGTACATCGAGTACTCGCAAAGCCAATTCGTTCATCTCCGCCTTCGTAGAGCTAGTGAGGCGAGGCACTGGGAAATTGTTGTAGACGATCGTATTTGAGTACTGATAACGCATTTCGTGACGGCCGGTGACCGCCCGCGTCCAAGTCATATGCATGCGCGAAGTCAACAGTGAGAATACCCACGGCTCGGCATTATACAAGGCAAACGCCTTATTCGAGACGACCGTATCGGCATCGAGGTACCCGATCGGGATGTAATCGCGACGTTCCGATGAGATGCTCGGAATAATTATTGACTCGGTTGGTTTATAACTGATCTGAACAAATCGGTGCGGTTTCTCAGCGAATGCAACTGTGCTTGGGGCTTTACTTGCAGACCTGCTCGCAGAAACTAGTTCCAATCGCTGGACGATCGGCTTGATCGATCGCGCACGTGCCAAATCTCTGTCGTCGATCCACAGGCAGTACCGTGTGAGACCTTTGATGAACTCGTCTGATCCGACGTACGCCTTAACGAAAGCCTCAGCGTCGGGCGCCTCAGCTACGAGCCTTTCCTTTTCCTCGGGAGTGAGGATTAACCCCCCTCCGTCACGTGGCATGGATCCGAACACCATTGAGGGAAGCTCGCCACCGCAGCCAATTGGAGACTTCCGTCGTTCGATCAGCACGAAGGGGCCATCTGCGAGATACCCATTGATATTATCCGCTTCGATGCGAAGTTCGTTGGAATAGAGGTATTTCACCCCCGCCCGGGCATTCCGGAGGTTAACAACCGCGACGGTTACGCCAGCGTTGCGGCGCGCATTGTTCTCCCACTTGAAGGAAGTGTAGGCGTAACCGATTTCCAGCCCCATGCCGAACAGGGTTGGAAATAGGAGGCCTACGTGCTCACCCTGCGAAATGGAATTAGTGGTAACAAAAGCAATTTCAGCGCGCGTTCCCTTAATGTAGTCAGCGCCCTTGATGAACCAGAGGGATATATAGTTTAGATTCTTCGAGTACGGACGAGTTCCGAATACGTACGAATAGTCAGTCTTTTGCTCTTTCGTTTGAACCTTACCACCAGCATATGGAGGGTTCCCTATGAGATAAATCTCTTCATTCCCGCTGTTTGGGCAGACTTGCTGCCAGTCGACGCGGGTCGCGTTCCCTTGCCTGACTCGTCCAGCTTCTTTTAGCGGGATCAGCGGCAGGTCAATTCCGAACTTGTCGAAGAATTCAACGTTCATCTGGTGTTTTGCGATCCATAGGGACAAGATCGCGACCTCGACAGCAAAGTCGTCGAGCTCGATGCCGAAGAAGTTCTCGATGTTGATTTGCGACCCCACGAACATCGCATGCTGCCGGTCCGTGCGCAGATCCTGGAGCCGCTCGAGGATCGCGTGTTCGAGTTTGCGTAGCTCTTTGTAGGCGATGACCAGGAAGTTTCCCGATCCACAGGCGGGGTCGAAGATTTTGATCTTGCTGATGCGTGTCAATAGCGCTTCGAGCTTAGTGATACTGCCGAAGCCTGCATTCAGCTGTTCCTTGAGGTCGTCGAGGAACAAGGGCTCGATCGTCTTCAGAATGTTCGGAACCGACGTGTAATGCTGTCCAAGATCCGATCGTTGCCCAGGTGTCACCACAGCTTGGAACATCGATCCGAAGATGTCGGGGTTGATCTCGCTCCAGAGCAATCGGCCGGATTCGATCAGCAGGTCTCGGGCCTTCTTGTTGAACTTCGGAACTGTGTGGTGTGCCTCGACTGTGAAGAGGCGGCCGTTCACATACGGAAACGCGGCGAGGTGGGCCGGCTTCGGGGAGCCGTCAGGCGTGTCGAGGGCGGTGAAGAGGTCGGTCAAGAGCTGGTCGACGTCGGAGCCGTCCGGCTGGGTGAGGTTGCTTACGGCTTCGGTGAACTGGCCCGACTTGAAGATCCCGGTGTCCTCAGCAAAGAAGCAGAACAGCAACCTGGTGAAGAACACGTTGAGGGCATGGCGGGCTTGCGGAGACCCGTGAATCCCCGGGTTGATCGCGACCAGTTCGTCGAACAGCTTCGCCATACGTTCGGCTGCTTTGACGTCCGCATGCGCCTCACCGACGTACTGGGCCTTCTCCATCCCCGCCCACGGCAGGAAGAACGTGAAGTGTTTGTCGATGTCGGTGATGGGCGCTGCCAGCGTCTCGTTGGTTTTGGTGTCGACCGCCAGTAGATCCTTGAAATCTGTGACGATGACAAATCGGCAGCTGTACCTGACGACGGTCGGTGAGGTCCGCAACTCGTCGATGACGCCGTACAGATCCTCGGTGGTCGACTTGAAGTAGACGACGTTCTTCTGTCCGACCTCGGTGGTCGGGTCGTCAGCGATGTTCAGGGAGCCGTTGCGCAACCTGGTGATATTGCCGGCTGAGCGTCCGTAGGCTGCGAGGAGTTCGAAGATGAACTCGCGGTCGTAGGACGTGCGGTTCGCCAGCGGCTTCACGCGTTCCTCGACGGATTTGAGGTTTAACCGCATGTCGGTGCTCCTGCTTCTTTCTTTCCTGACCAGGTGGTGATGGAACGGTCTCTGTTCACTGTTTCTCTCCCTGACGTGGACCGATCGGCACGACTCGCCCGGGGCGTTGACGTTCCCGTAGCTGATCGTTCTCCAGCGCCAGCATCTGAATGATCCGTTCGAGTTGGTGGACGGTTTCCTGCAGGGCTGTGACGTGTGCGGTGAGTTCGTCGATGCGTCGCTGTGCGTCATCTCGCTCATCGCGAAGCGCCACCAATGCAGGTGGGGCGTCGGTGTTCGCTATCCGTGCTCGGAACTCGGCTTGAAGGTCGGTGTGGCGGTGCGTGAGTAGCCAGCGTTTGATCTGCGCTTCTTCGGCGAGCGATTTGATGGTGAGCTTGCCGTCCGAGTGCAGGGCTTCGCCTGCGATGAGGCGGTTCATCGCGTCGCGGATCGCCCGCCGTACGTCGTCGTCTGTTGTTTCCATCGTCATCGGTGTCCCCGAGGATTGCGGTGGTGATCGATGATCTGGTTCAGGTTGTCGATGCGTTGTTCCAAACGCACTTTCAGTGGGAGCGGGGTGGCCGGACTCGCGATCTCGTTGCGGGCCTGGTCCATGGCCGCTTCGGCGTCGGCGATATTGCGGTCGGTGCGCGCGATGTTGCCGCAGTTGGGTTGGCAGTTGGTGATGTCCGGTGACGCCTCGACCCTTGTTGCTCTGTCCCGATCGGGGTGGCACAGGGCTTTGGACTGGTCGTAGCAGCAGCTCACGAACTGCTCGTTGTTGTCGTAGATCCGCAACCGCGGGTTCGAGCGCAGGGCTGCGGCTTGACGGTTGGTCAGGTACCGGCCACCGAACTGTCGGCGGTAGAGGCGGACGCCGTCCCGGTACCGCTGCGCGGCGGGCCCGGTAACGGATTCGCCGTTGTCGAGGCGGGTGTAGGCGGCTTCGAGGTACTCGGCAGCAGCCAGGGCCTCTTCCATGGGGAACACGTCCCGTAGGCCGCTGGCGACTCGGGAGCCGTAGCCGTCGGTGCTGTGTCCCCGAAGGTGTCCGTACTGGATCCCCAGTGAGATCCGTCCCCCGGGTTGGCGGTAGATGAACCACGCGAGGGTGCGACGGAATCGTTTGAGGACAACCGGGCCGTCGGGATCAGCGGGAATGAGTTCGTAGGGACGGCCGAACTCGTCGGCCTTGGTGTTGCACCAGGAGATCAGGTCCATTGTGCGGTCACGAATCATCCGTGGATGCACGGACTTGTCGGCGTCAGTGTTCCGGAACGGCGTGAATGCCCGGAGCGGAAAGAGCAGGTCACTGTCGGGATGCAGTGCTTCCATCACTTCGATTGCTTTGGCGACTGGCGTGATTGCCTGCCACGGTTGGTCGCGCTCGCTTCCGCCCGGAAGGGTGTTGCCGGACTCGTCGAGTGCGTTCTTGAAGACGCGGCCGTAGATTAGGTATCTGGCCTGCCCGGTCGTCTCGTCGGTGGTCGTGCGGCAGCAGCCATGCCGCAATGCTCGACATTCTTCGCCGCGCATGCCGGTCAGGTACGCCACCACAATGAATGCTGCGGTCGACAATAGGCGGGACAGGTCGTCGACGTCGTAGAAGTTGATTCCCCCGGTCCAGGGTTGGTTATCGATGGTGCCGGTGATCGGTACCGGCAGCTCTGCCTCGTCAATCGGCTCGAGATCACCGAAGACGCGATCCATCGCACCAAGGTGAAGGACGTCCTCCGTATCCAGTCCCACCTGCCACCCGATGAACTGCTTGGCGATGCAGCGTTGGCCTGGGCGGTTGTTCGGGTAGAACCCTGGAATCGTCTTGGACGACCTCCGCCGCTGCTGTGCATAGTTGCCGAAACGCTCGCTGGGCGTCAGGCCGTCGAGATGCGGAATACGTGGTGGATTCGACTTGGTGCGGGTCGCTGCGATGATGTCCGCACTGAAGTCGGTGCAGAACCGGATCGCCCAGACGAGCAGCGCCGACATGGTCTGCGGATGGATCGGCGGAGTGCGGTTCTCCGCGGACCACTTGGCGTCGCCGAGGACGTCCGCTCGGGCGAGGGTGTCTTCCCAGTAGGGGCGGATCAAGGTATCGGTGTCGGGTAGGTACGGCCCGTACAGCCAGCATCGTGTGATCGCGAAGAGTCGGTTCGCCTGGCTCTCACGACTAAGCCCGCTGGCGGCTATCTCGGAGCAGTAGCGTCGATACACGTTGTCGGTAACACCGTCGAGGCGGTGAATGTCTTGTCCATCAAGCCATGTCATCCACAGCCGCAGAAATCCGGCGTAAACGACGATGGAGCCGACCGACAACTGGGAACGCGTCGCGGTCGGTCGTTCCAGGTCCTCTATGGGTGTGGGCACGTTCAGGCAGAGCCAGAGGAGCCGCTTCGCTGCCGAACGGAACGGCGGCGGGAAGGTGTCGAAGTTGATGGATCGAGAGCCCGTAACGGTGGGTTTGTGCAGTAGTGGAGCGAGATCCCAGCGGTTGTCTCCGAACCGAGAGATCGGCTCGGTGTAGGTAGGTGCGATGCGGGTCTTGTCGACGATGATCGGATCGGAGTCCGACACGGCCACCGGGGTTGGGACAGATGCTGCTGTGGAAAAGTGCGCCGTCATCCGTCGAGCCTCCGATTCAGCAGCCGGTGGACGATCTCTCGGTCCTCGTCGCGGGCAGCATCACGTGCTTGGACGATCTCGGCGGTCTTGGCGTTGGTCGTGAGGATGGTGCGCAGCCGTGCGTAGTGTTCGGCGAAGTCTCGGTCCCACCGGTTCGAGGTCACCACGGTCGCGATGTCGTCGAGTGCGTCGAGGAGGACGACCAGGCGTGGCAGATGCCGGGGCGTGATCACTGCGTTGCCGCATGCGAAGCACGCGAAGAACGAGGCCGGGCATGGTTGGCCAGCCTCGACGGCGAATGGGCTGCCGAAAAAGTCCACGCAGGCCGCGGTCGGCGTGTCCAGGCGTCCCGCCAGGAGCAACTCGAGCGTGTGAACCGGGACATCAAGGGCCGAGGCCACTGCTTCCGGGTTCTGCTTCGCCTGCTCGACCTCACTGATGCTCATCGCGCGGACGTGGACCGAGGCGTGTGCGTGTGCGACGGCGTCGTTCAACCCGGCAGTGATCGTCTCGGAGGCTGCTTCTGCGGTGAGCGGGTCCGGGCGCCGGTAGATGTCCTCGCTCTCGGTCTCGGTGTTCTGTCGTGCCGTCTGGTTCAAGACCTGCTCGGTCAACCGGAGACGCCGAAACGTCCACGTCGGGCCGCCTGAGGTCCGGCTTGCGCTGGACGTGCCGAGGCAAGCGGTCGTCCACTCGGTGCGGAACGGGCCGTCCGATGTGAGGTTCTTGTGCCGGTGGGCGACCAGCAGTTTGTCGGTCGGACGGCCGATCGCGTCCAGGGCGTCTCGGCACGGCTGGGTCAGGGTGACCGCACGCTCCCAGAGCTTTCCGGCCTCGCCAACGAGGATCTCGGTGGAGTATCGCCGGGTTCCTCGTCGCGGTTTGTCGACGTCTACGGTGTGAACGGGTTCCTCGGTGCCCGGGTCCGATGCCCGGAACGAGTCGACGGTCAGCGCGTTCATCACCGAAAGGTTGAATCCTCGCTCGCACACGAGCAGCACCATCAGGCACTGCACCTCGTCGATGCTCGGGAACAGTGCTTGCGCCGGGTTGGTGACGCCGCGCAGGTCGAAGCAGCTCTTCTGGCTCACTGCCCAGGCGAGGTACTGGGACGGCATCATCCCGGTGCGGGACAGGTGGGCCAACAGGGACCCGACAGTCCACCGTGTGCCCTGAACTCGGAAGGACGGGGCGTCGGCAGGTTCGGCGCCGTCGAGGTAGCGCTGCATCGCCGCAGTGTTCGTCTCGATTCGGCGAAGAGTTTGGTTCACACGTTGATTCGCCGCAGTGCGGATCGCCGTGAACTCATCACGGGTGTAGGCGTCATTCGCCGGGAGACGCTTACGTGGTTTCACCGCCTTCGCGCGCATCGCTCGACGGGTCGACTGCGGCAGCGTGGTCGCCTCCGACAGCAGGGCCCGCATCATCGTCACCTGCCCGGGCCAGCGCGTGTGCTTGTCCTTCTCCGATCGCCAAGCCCACCACACTTCGGCAGTCAGATCGGCCAGCGAGATGACGTGTGGATGGACCTCGGTCAGGTAGCGGGCCAGGTGCTTGGCCGTGCCGGCCGCCGCTTCTGCTGTCGCGACGGACTGCCAGCGCCCTCCCGGTGCGACTCCGCTGGCGAACGCACGGACGAGGTCATCGAGAAGTGCTGGTGCTGCATGAATATCGGTGAAGTCGAAAACCTTGCTGCGACCGTCGGGATCAACGAAGTTCACCTGTCTCACGGCGACGTCGATCAGGGACGGCCGGGCGTACTTTGCGGGTGGCAGCGATGCTGACGTCGACGGGCTCATCGCCGATCCTCGCTGTCCTGGATGCGGGGCGAGAGTTGTGCGACCCGGGAGACGAGGTCGTCGATCAGTGACCCGTCGGCCGGGTCGGAGTTGAGGAACAACTCGACCTGAAGTCCGGATACCGGTTCGAGGTAGCAGTCCCGGGTCGTCGCGAGGTTTGCGTGCCCGAGCATCGTTTGCACGAGGACCCACGGATCGCCGAACAGATGGCGGAACTCGCGGCGTTCGGCCGCCGTGATCCCCATCCGCAGGTCATGGGTGTAGATGAGCGCGACCAACATTCGCAGCGCAAACGAGTGCCGCAGCATGTGCGGGTGGCACCGAATGTCTACCCCGAGTCCGTGGCAACGTGCGTTGGCCGTAGAGAACACGGCCTCCCAGGTGCGGTAGGGCAGAGGCAGTCCGGCTTCCGACAGCCACAGCATCCAGGGCTCGAGTCCGCTCTCGCCCTCGACGAAGAAGTCGAGTCGGTCTTTCCAGTCGAGGTTGTCCAGGGGCACAGTGGCCGGTCGGCCGTCACCGTCTCGGTAGTGGACGATTCGGCGATGGTCGACCCGGTCCACCACCTTCTTCGTGGTGATCGCGGTGTAGCGGCCTTCGCGCTGGGCACGGTGGACGGCTTCACGTCGAGTCGACTCGCAGTAGTTGTCGATCAATTTCAAGGTGCGGCCCGAGATCCAGAAGTCCCGCCCACGGCCACCCTTGGCCACCGATTCGCTGACCCGGCCCCGGGTGTACTGCAGTTCCGAGGCGAACGACGGTAGCTCGGCGAGTACCAGCGATCCTCCTTCTCGGAGTCGTAATCCACTGGACCACAAGGTTTCTGCAAGAGCAAGGTTTCGGCCGTCGTTGCGGCCGCGCCACCGCTCGTCCCGCGTACCGTCCGGGAGGTATCCGCCGAGTCCGATGTCGCGCCACCGTACGTAGGCGCGGGGGGTCAACCACTTCACTCGGGTCGAACGCACGCTTTTCGGCAGCAGCTCCGGACGTAGGCTCCGCGGACCGGCGGGTTTCCCCTGGTTGACCATCACCACAGGTGAACGGCTCACCGTGCCTCGGTGTTGCTGCCAGCTGTAAAACTTCGAGATCGCCGCAAGCTCCCGCGAGAACTTGGCCGCACTCACTCGACGAGGGTTTCGGTCGTCGCGCCTGCGCCAGAACTCGAAGTCGGCGAGGTCATCGTGGGTGGCGTCCCGCCAATCCACTCCCTGGACGGCGAGGAACGACAGGAAGACCTTGAGGTCCATCGCGTACGAGGCCTGGGAATCGGCTGCCAGACGCGTGAACGTGTCGGAAGCGAAGAACAGTGAGACGTCGATGTCAGGTCGTCCGGTAGGTGACAGCAGGAACGGTTGTCCCGGGCGGATTCCAACAGCGGCTTCTCGCGCATCGATCGTGGGTGCGTACTTGAGCGCCACCGGGGAGGTCAGGCGCCGACGGCTAGGCCGCGCATAGGCCAGCCGCCATCCGCGCATCTCCTCGCTCTGCTTCACAGCAACATACGATGCCACAACACGCCGACATTTTACGGAACGGCGGGTTGGACATGCAGAAGTCGAAGTGGCGGCCCTTGAACGCGTCGTCGGTGAGGGTGTTGCCGAAGGCGATGTTGGTCGCGTCGTGGCCCTTGGCGAGCAGGTCGGACTTGCAGATCGCGTACGACTGCGGGTTGTACTCCTGGCCATACAGGCTCAGCTTCGCGTCGGGGTTCTGTGCAAGCAGGTGCTCCTCGGCCAGCGCGAGCATGCCGCCGGTGCCCGCGGTGGGGTCGTACAGCGTGCGGACGATGCCGGCCTCGGTCAGGTCGACATCCTTCTCCGCGAAGAGCAGGTCCACCAGCAGCCGGATCGCGTCCCGCGGGGTGTAGTGGTCACCGGAGGTTTCGTTCGCCGCCTCGTTGAACTTGCGGATGATGTACTCGAACGCATCGCCCATGTCGGCGTTGGAGACGACGTCCGGATGCAGGTCGATCGCCTTGAAGGACGTGATGACCTCGCGCAGCAGCTCCGCCTTCTCCAGGGCGAGGATCTCCTTTTTGAAGTCGAAGTACTCGAACACATCGACATCGGGCGAGAACCGGTCGATGTAGTCGGCCAAGTTGTCCGCCAGCCCGTCGGCGTCTTGGAGGAGGTTGGTGAAGGAGTAGTTCGAGGTGTTGTAGAACGGCCGCCCGGTGGCCTTCTTGACCTCGATCTTGAGCCTGTTGGGGTTGTCGTACTTCGCCGCCAGCTCGCGCACCGTCTCCCGATCGGGCTCGATGATGCAGTCGAGACGACGCAGGATCGTGAGCGGGAGGATCACGTTGCCGTACTGGTTGGGGCGATAAGGACCCCGAAGTTGGTCGGCGATCGACCAGATGAAGCTACCGAGGGTGCTCACAACGCTCCTTACAAAGGCTCACTCGACGACCGATTCGGACGCCCAGCAGCGAGCCTGTGCACGCCGTCCGGACAGGCGGCACACAGCCTGTAGCAGCCGGTACGTCAGAGAGACATCATCGCGCACTGTAACCCTCCCCGTTCCATGAGGGCGGCTGCGACGACGGGGCTTGGCAACTCTGCGGCAATCGGCTTCCGTGGGCCTGTCGGAACGGGTGGCATTCGTGCCTGCGCTGACCGTGCACGGACTTGATCGTGTCGGAGGCCGAAGGAGCCGACACTCCTTTGTCCGGCCAGTGGGGCGGCACTCGATCGTGCGGATCCATCGGGCAACGCCAACATGGAGCTGCCCCGCCCCTGTACTTCATGGTCGGGGCAGCGTCCGTGCGGCGACCGAACCTAGTCCATTCCGGCCTTCTCGTCCGCACGTGCCCGCGCTTCCACGCGCTCGGCGAGCCCCGGCACCCCGCGCTGCAGGTACTTGCAGCCGGTCGCGGTGTCGCCGCAGTCGGGGCAGAACGAGTCGATAGCGGTGTCGGCGGTGATCGTCGGCCACGCTGCGACTGTCACGGCCGGAACGTACACGGCGACGACGGCCGGATCACTGTGGGTGGCGCAGCACCCGATGACCGCCAGGTTGTCCTGTGGAGCACCGTCGGCGAGCTCCTGGGCTGTGAGCGAGCGTGCACGAACGATTCCGTGTCCGCAGGACGGGCACAGGTGCAGATCGGAAACGGTACGAGTGCGCATGCCGCACTCCCCCTTTCGACGGTCGGGCCCCAACCCGGATGGTCGGGGCTTCATGTCCTGTTTCGTGGCACCAGATTCCCTTGACGGGAGGGGGGTGTTGCACCGATGACCGGTACGGCTGGCAGGCCTACGGCTGGCAGGCCCATCTTGTCTGTCTGGCCGGCCTTGTGCACGCGAACCGGCCGGACACCTCTGTGCACCGACACGCGCGTGTGAAACACCCCGCACCCGGCGTTCATAACGTGCTGCGCATCAACCGATCCGAACGGAGGGATGCGTCATGAAGGACACGTCACTGCTGATCACCGCGACCATCGCCATGCACCCGAGCGCGTGCGACAACACGATCGATCTGACCGCGGTGGACGCCGACAGCCACCCGAATGATCCTCCCGCCTGGGAGCAGGAGATCCCCGTGGGCGACCACCCGACCCCGGCCTGGGGTCAGCAGCTCGCCGACGACGTCCTGGCAACGAACGGTTACCGGCGCGACGGGCAATGGTGGTGCAGCACCGACCTCACCGGTTACCCGTCGTCGACCGCCGATGTCGTACACGAGTAATCGACCGCCTCACCAGCTTCGCCGTACACCAACGATCCTTCGCTAATCTTCACTTGTGACCAGTTCGCATGACGACAACGGCAGTTACGTTCCGCTCCCAAAGTGGGAAACGAATGACCGAATCGGCGACCGCTGGGTTCTGAGAAAGAAACTCGGCGGTGCACATGTATGGTCCATTGATAGTGTGATTCCTCGTCCCCGGCAACCTCCCAAACGCGCAGTAGCCAAACGTATGCGGAACGACGATGCGTCGAAAACCGCCCGGGAACGCTTCTTCAACGAGGTCAAAGGGTTGGAAGCGTTGGGGAGAATCAAGGGCGTGGTTCCTCTCCTTGATCGAGAGCCTGGAGAACGCCCCCGATGGTTCGTCATGCAGACCGCGACGCCCCTGCAGGACTATGTTCGCGGCAAGGATTTCCGCTCGTTGGTCAGCCTGTTCGCTGAGTTAGCGGACACCCTTTTTAAACTCCATCAGGAGAAGGGACTCACGCATCGCGATATCAAACCGGACAACCTCTTCTGGCTTGAGAACACCCCCGCGTTTGGCGACTTCGGAATCGCGGGCTGGGAAGACAGAGTGAGACACACCCAAGAGCTCAACAAGCTTGGGCCGTTCGCTTACTTAGCACCCGAGGCGCTAAATCCGAAACCCACTACATATTGGCCCGCTGCGGACGTGTACTCACTCATAAAGACAATGTGGTCTCTAGCTGAGTACCAGTACGAGTGCGCTTTGGCGGACGCGACCGAAGAGCCGGACGCCACCGAAGAGCGAGCCGAGGTACCGATCTTGTTCCCACCACAGGGAGAGATGAACTCAACCACGGAGTGGGCCTATTCGTTCCGCCGCTTTTTCGGGCCAGCGGGTTATCCCCTCGACCCACTTCTCCGGGATGCCACATCGAATGATCCATTCCGCAGACCGACCGCACGGGAAATTCGGGACGAATTCCAGTCCTGGCTTCGTTTGACGCAAGGCATAGAGCCCGCACCCTCTCCTCGCAGCGTCTACGGAACATTGGTGACCAACCACGAGAGGTTCAATCAGGCCAAAGCACAGTATTTCACAACCCTTCAGTCGGAGATCAAGTCTGCATTTAAGAACGTGGTCTTCGACTCAAGCGTCAAAGTTGATTGGCGTTTCGATGCCGATGATCAGGTCGATGGCCCAGCCGTTTTGGCGTCTCACGGCCGGAATGCGCCCATCGGTGATTATGAGGGAGATGGGCCTCCTCCGCCCGAGCCGTGGGAGGGAGCGCTGATCCTCCGACTCGTGCCAGACCAGGGAGACCTTCAGACGATTGTCGGCGGCGTGATGGGGGACGACTCGGCTCGCCCGACGGTCGACCTAGTCGCGGAGGTCCATCGGACCGATTCTGGAGGGAAACGGACATTGGTCAGAGAATGGACCAGGAACAACATCAACGCCGAAGGGGCTGTCATTGTGGAAGCGCTCCGCGACATCCTTCAGGAACTGACCGCTCAGATTCCTATTTCCCCAGACAGTCGGTGGACCAGCAGCAGGGTGGTCTAAGTATGCGGCTGTCGATCTGCACCCCTGCAGGACTGCCAACGTCTTCCCCGCATAGCGCTCAACTTCGCCGCAGGTAGTGGGCGTCCTCCCCCAAGGCGCGTTCGACTTCGGCGCGCAGGGTCGGTCGGCGGAGGAGGTGTGGGTCGGCCGCGAGCATCTGCTGTGCGTCCGCGCGGGCGGCGTGCATCAGCTCGGCGTCGGCGAGCAGGTCCGCGACGAGCAGCCCTGCGCGGTGCCCGGCCTGGGCGGTGCCAGCGAGTGCGCCGGGTCCGCGGAGCTCGAGGTCGACGTTGGCGAGCTTGAAGCCGTCCGTCGTTTCGCACATCGCGTCCATGCGGGCCTGTCCGATGTCGGACACCTCACCGGTGAGGACGCAGAACCCGGGGTGCTTGCCTCCTGAGTTAGGACATTACTGGCGGGTAGAACACCTGTCGAGGCTTCCACCTGCGCATTCACGACGTCGACGAAGCGGATCGGGACACTAAGCAGGTAGGTTCGGGCCGTGGCATTCGTGCGGAAAGTGCGCACCGCATCCGGAGCGGTCGCGGTGCAGGTCGTGCGCAAACACCGCGGCCGGCACGAGATCCTCGCTCACGTCGGGTCCGCGCATACCGACGTCGAGCTGGGCATTCTGCTCGAACGAGCCCGACACCTGCTGCACGGCGATCAAGGCGTGCTGGAGCTGGATGTGCCGACGCCCGTCGAGCAGATCGCCGATGTTGCCGACTGGCGGACCGGCCAACTGCCCGGCCCGACGACGAGCAAGGGTGGCGAGCTCGCCGGGGCGGGACGAACCGTGCGCACCAGCGCCCGGTTGCTCTACGACGTGCTCACCTTCGTCTACGACGGGCTCGGCTTCGACATCATCGACGACGCGGTGTTCAAAGACCTGGTCATCGCCCGGATCGTCGAACCGACCTCGAAGATCGATGCCCTGCGCGTCCTCGGCGATCTCGGCGCTGATCCGGTGTCGTACAAAACGATTCAACGCCACCTCGCGCAGATCATCACCGGCGACTACCGCGACCGGATCGCCCGCCGCTGCTTCGAGTACGCGGCCAGCACCGGCGGGTTGGGATTGCTGCTGTTCGATGTGACCACCTTGTACTTCGAGGCCGAGAAGGAAGACGACCTGCGCAAGGTCGGCTACTCCAAAGAGCGCCGGGTCGATCCACAAATCGTGGTCGGGTTGCTCGTCGACCGCACCGGGTTCCCACTGGAGATCGCCTGTTTCGAAGGCAACAAGGCCGAAACCCACACCCTGGTCCCCATGGTGCGTCAGTTCCAGGCCCGGCACGACCTCGAGGGCGTGGAGATGGTCATCGCCGCCGACGCCGGCATGCTGTCGGCGGCGAATCTCACCGCTCTCGACGAGGCCGGCCTGAAGTTCATCGTCGGCTCCCGGGTGACGAAGGCGCCCGCTGATCTGACGTCCCATTTCCATTGGCACGGTGATGTGTTCACCGATGGGCAGATCATCGACACCGTCACCCCCCGGCACGCCCGCAGCGTGGTCAACACCGTGAAAAGGCGGGCCGAACCGGTCTGGGATCCGGTTCGGCATCCCACCTCGTGGCGGGCGATCTGGCAGTACACCCGCAAACGTGCCGTGCGCGACAACCAGACTCTCAATGCCCAGGAGGCGAGGGCGCGGGCGGTGGTCGAGGGCACCCAGAAGTCGAAGGCGACGCGCTTCGTCAAGACCACCAGCGCAGGTCAGCGACTCGATGATGCCGCGCTGGCACGAGCTCGATCGCTGGTCGGCTTGAAGGGATACGTCACCAACATCCCGGTCACGCTCATGGAACCGGGCGAGGTGATCGGCAAGTACCACGACCTGTGGCATGTCGAGCAGTCGTTTCGCATGTCGAAGACCGATCTGCGGGCACGGCCGATGTTCCACCGCACCCGCGACGCCATCGAGGCGCACCTGACCATCGTGTTCGCCGCTCTGGCCGTCGCCCGCTGCGCCCAGGACCACACCGGTGTCGCGGTCGCGAGGCTGGTCAAGCAACTGCGGCCGCTGCGGACCTCGACCATCGCCATCAACGGTGCCGTCCAGGACTTTCCGCCGCAGATCCCTGCTGCCGAGCTGGAGATTCTCACCCGTCTCGGGTTCGAATCGGGACACTAAGCCAAATGTCCTAACTCAGGTCCGATGTCGGACACCTCACCGGTGAGGACGCAGAACCCGGGGTGCTTGCCTCGTCCGACGCGGCCGCGGAGCTGGTGGAGCTGCGCGAGACCGAAGTTGCCGGCGTCGAGGATGGTGATGGTGGTGGCGTTCGGTACCGACACACCGACTTCGATCACCGTGGTCGCGACGAGCACGTCGAGCTCTCCGATGCTGAAGGCGTGCATGATCTCGGCTCGGTCGGCCGGCTTCTGCCGGCCGGTAACCACCGCGATCCGCAGCCCGGACAGTGCACCGTCGGAGAGCGCTGTCGCGGTTTCCATGGCGGCAGCGGACTGCGCTTCGGATTCCTGGCCGGCCTTCGTTTCCGGCTCGGCAACAAGCGGGCAGACCACGAACGCCTGTCGACCTTCGGCGATCTGGGAGCGGACGAAGACCCAGTGTTCGTGGGCCGGGTCGTCCAGGGGGACCACCGGTTCCCACCGAGTCTTGATCGGAGTCCGGCCCGGGGGCAGCTCATCGAGGATGGAGATGTCGACGTCACCGAACTGGGTCATCGCCGCGGTACGCGGAATGGGTGTGGCGGTGGCGCCGAGTTCGTCGGCGATCGCACCGCCGGGGCCCTTGGCGAGCAACGCTGCACGCTGGTTCACTCCAAACCGGTGCTGCTCGTCGATCACTGCGAGACCGAGGCTTTTGAACTGCACGTCCTCGGACAGCAGGCCGGTGGTGCCGACGGCGATGTGGATCTCCCCCGAGGCGAGGCCGGCGAGCGCCTCGCGTCGGGCCTTGGGCTTGTTCTTGCCCGGGACGAGGACGGCTCGAAGGCCGAGCTGCTCGCAGGTTTCGGCGATCTCCTCGTAGTGCTGCTGGACGAGGACGCCGATGGGTGCCATGAGGGCTGCCTGGTGGCCGCCTTCGACGGCCATGAGCATGGCACCGATGGCCGTGGCGGTCTTCCCGCTACCAACGTCTCCCTGCAGTAGCCGCTTCATCGGCGACGGCGCCCGCAGATCGGCGGCGATCTCCTTCAGGACGCGGGTCTGGGCACCGGTCAGTGGCCACGGCAGCGAATCGAGCCACGGGCGGGTGAGCGTGCCGGTGGGTGCGTGCACTACCGCGGGTCGCTGCCGGGCGGCGTTGCGCTGCACACCCATCGCCAACTGCATCCGCAGCAGCTCGTCGTACGCGAGACGGTCCCTGCCCGAGGTGGCATCTGCGGCGTTGTCGGGGACGTGCACGGCGCGCAGCGCCTCGAGCCGACCCGGCAACTGCCGGGCGGTGCGGATCTGATCCGGGAGCGGATCGTCGAGCGCGGGCAGACGGCGCAGCGCGTCGAGGGCGGCGCGGTGCAGCGTCCACGTCGAGACCTGGTGTTTGTCGGACTGCGGGTACACCGGCACGAACGGGGCGGTGGCATCGCGCATCGGCGCGATCAGCGCACCGCCCATCTGGATGAACCCTTCCCATTCGGTGACGTCACCCCACATCAGCACGAGGTCGTCACGGCGGAAGCGCTGCGCCAGCCACGGCTGCTGGAATTGCATCGAGGTGACCCGGTAGCCGCCGGCGCCGATCTCGATGCGGGCGTACTTCTTGCCCCAGTCGGCTTTGGTGGACAGCACCTTGCCGACGGTGGCGACGTTCTTCATCCCGGGCCGCAGGGCCGACATGGGGGTGATCTCGGAGCGGTCGATGTAGCGCAGCGGCACCCGCATCATCAGGTCGTAGACCGTGGCGATGCCGGCGGCGGTGAGGCGTTCGAGTTCCTTGTCGCCGATGCCGGCGTCGTCTCGGATGCCGGCGAGGTCATCGATGGGGACGCCGCGCAGTCCGTCGAGAGTGCCTTCGAACTCGAGTGGTGGCTTGTGGGAGGGCTGCCTGAGGACGGCTGCGGCCGACAGCGTCGGGATGGTGCGGATCTCGACGTCGTGGCGGGGGCGAGCGTTTCGGGTTGTGTGCTGCGGTTTCGGTGTCCCCTGGTGCAGGGCCGGATCGGTGGCTGGCGCGGCAGGGCCGGCACCGAAACCACGCCGCGGCGCAGCGTGCTGTGGAGCGCGCAGTGCCGGATCCAGTGGGACACGCGGCGGGCCGGCGCCGAAGCCATGCCGCGGCGCGCGCTGCGGCGGGGGCTTCGCTTTCTGGGCGGTGGGACCGAGGAGCTGGGTGAGGTCGAACCCGAGGGCGCCGAGCTGGTCGGCGAAGGCCGGCAACTGAGCTCGAACGCGCTCGACGACGGCGGGGTGCCAGTGCGCCGACCGTGCGGCGGCCGACAGAATGGCTGTCGCCGAACCCGACTGGTGAAGCGCAATCACCGCGGCCCGCAAGGTATCGACCTGCTCGACTGCGGTCACCTCACCTCACCCTTCCCTGCCCGACAACGGCGGACAGCTCGCATCTGCGCGCATCTTCCCTGTACACCCCGACAAACTCCGGCGTGCGCCGCGAGCGGCACGGTACCGGCCGGCTTCACCAGTGGAGCGGCAGCTGAAACACCACGTGCCTGCGGTCGATACCGTCGCTGCACACCACATGAGGACCCGGGGCCACCGTCGGTGGCCCACCGCCTGCGCGGCCTTCCGCTGCGCCCGAGCCCCCGCAGGAGGGCCTCATGTTCGTTTCTGCTTCTGCTGCTTCGCAGTCGTTTCCGCCCGGCATCCGTGGCTGGGAGCACATGCCGTACGGCTACCGGCGCTGGAACGGCACCGTGTGGGCGCCTGCCTGGGTCGACCGGTACAACCAGCAGCTCGACCTCATCCGACGTCTGTTCGAGGCCGGTTACGACGTCGAGCACCATGTCGAGGACTGGTACCGGATGCTCACCGAGTTCGACCTGCTCGGCAAGGAACTCGACGCGCGTGAACGCGTCGCCCGGTAGACGATGACGGCCCCGTCCCTCGCGCGAGGGACGGGGCCGGGGCCGGTGCTGACGTCGCTACTTCGCGGCCGCGTCGATGATCTCGGCGGGCAAACCGCATGTGTCGATCGAGTCGAGTCGTGGTTCGTCGATGTTCACAGTGGCAGGGGTGACTCCCGGTTGTGAACCGCGGTCGAGTTCGACGACGTCGAGGGTCGCCCGGATCTGCTCGGGCGTCAGACCGGCGCGGTGCTGGTCGAGGACGTACTCGGTGTAGGGCAGGCACGCCCACTGTTTGACGGCGCTGGGGACGGTGACAGCCGACTGCTCGGCGATCTGTGCAAAGACGACGCCCGCGAGCACCAGCAGAACGACGCCGGTGACCGCGGCGACGGCGGTGATGATCTGCGCGATGGTGCTCTTGGGACGGGTGGCTTCGGACATCAGTCCTCACTTTCGGTGTTGAGGGCAGGCAGATACGGCGGCTGCCCCGCCAGGTGCACGGGGCAGCCGCGGTAGAGGTGTCAGGCGATGTTGAGCCCGGCAGCGACGTAGTCGGTCGGGGTCGGTTCCCAGTCGTCCCTGAACTCGTCGACCGCGTCATCGAATTCGTCGTTCTCGATGAAGTCGCGGGTGCGGCGGTCGCAGTGAGGCTCGTGAAGCCGATCCCAGGTCCCGCACGTGCATTCGGGTCGAATCCTTCGCGGCATGGCGTGTCCTCCTCGCGTTGCAATCTCCGTGATGGCAATTGCAACGCTAGAAACACATCCGATAGGTGTTTCATCCGTTACGGCACGGGTGTTCCGCCATGAGCGGCTGCACCGACTCGTCTGACATACGGACAACTTTCGAACGGCACGCGGATTCTTCAAACGATCAGCCTCGCCGATGCGACCGTCGATCCCCGGAAATCCCATGCCATCCCCTCGTCATCACGTGACAGGCAGCATGAGGGCCGGCTTCTCCACCCTCCCCCAACTTGGTGCGGGCGGACAGGTTCCAGGTCGCACGACGACAGTGCGAACGACGGTGCGGTGCACCCGGTGGCTTTTCACAGTCCTCCGAAGACCTCCATGGCCGAGACCGTTCACGACCCGGGTCACGTCGGATCGGAGGGGTCGACTTGTCGGTAGCCGGTGCGGACCGGGTGTAACCGGTCGACGTCGATGCTCACCACCCGATCAATCGGCACGCGGCCACCGGTGGCGCGGTCGGTGCCGTGGGTGATCCGGCAGATGGCCTGATGGTGGCCGTAGGTCTCCTCGATCGCCTCGATAGTGAAGTGCCGGATCGGATCCCGAGTCGGGCTGTTGTCGCACCACTGTTGACCAACGCGGATGAAGGTGCCTCGCTTGTTGGCGACCTCGGTGAGGTTGGTCGGATCGTGCGGGTTCGTGGTCATGAGTTCGTCTCCAGTTCGGTTCGGTCGCCGGCACACGAGCACCGGCGTGGATGGGTCGACGATGGGTCAGCGGGTGCTGCGGACAACCGACGAGCTGAAAGGAAGGCGCACGGCCCGCCATCCCCGGTGCGGGCCGTGCGCGGTGATCAGTCGATCGTGATGCCCTGTGCGGACCGGGTGATCACGATGCGGGTGTTGCGACCGAACTGACCCTGGTATTCGTGCAACTCTGAGAGGAAATCCCCATCGGCGAACGCCTCGAAGTACACGTGCTCGCTGTCGCCATCGGTGAAATCGACCTCCACCGTGGTCGAGGGGTAGAAGCCGTTTTCGAACTCCTCGCTGGTGATCTCAACCTTTCGGATCGTCTTGCCGGTCTGCTTCTCGAGCGCGCCAAGGACCCGCTCTTCGACAGTCTGAAATGGGTACCCGGCGGCCGGGACGAGCGCAGCTGCGATGTCCAGCTCAGCGGTGGATTGGGCCCGCCTCCACGGCGCGCACGCTTCGCCAGGGCAAAGGGTCGCCAGCGCGGCGCTGACGACGCTGAGCACCTCGACAGGCAAGCCCTTTACCGCGCGCAGCGAGCCGTCGGGTCCCGTGCAGGTGACGTCCGTGAATGCGAACCACGAGTCGATCTCGTGCACCGTGACGGTGTGCGCATCCGGATTCACCGCGTGAGCAGCAAACGCGAGAGCGCGGGCGGCGAGAGCGCGCTGCGCGGCCGCACGCTCGGCGATCTCCTCGCGGAGCGTGCGGTTGTAGCCGGCGATGCGCTGCAGCAGCGGCGGGTCGAAGGTGACGGTCACGGTGGCCTCCCGGCGAATCGAAGTTGATGCCCTTGACCTTCCGGTGCCACCGGTGGTCGTGTTGCAGTCCGCCGCAGACCATCAGGCCTGTGGGCTGCGGTGGGGGGTGTGGACAGCCGAGCGGAGCAACGAATACGGGTCGGCCCGCCCCTCCGGAAAGGGGACGGGCCGACCCTGAGTTGGTATGCGGTTCAGGCGCCGAATGGAATCGGGGCCCGATCGTGGAAGACGCGCAGCAGGTTCGCGGCGTAGTGGATGTCCTCGGCCACCCGATGGTTTGCGGTGCCGTACTCGTCGACGAGTTTGAGGCGTTCGGCGGTACGCCCGGCGTCGAGGATCGCTCCGGCTTCGCAGAACGACCGCGCGTCGATCATGCGGTACGAGAACATCGCCTCGACCTTCGGCAACCACCGGTCGAGGAACTCACGATCCATGCGGTGCGAGCACCCGCACAGCGGGGTGGATTCGTCCACTCCCCACCGGGCGAGGATGTCGACGATCTCGGATTCGTACCCCGACAGGTCCGTAGGGACCTTGTCGCCGAGGGTGACGAGTTGCTTTTCGAGCTCCGCGAACAGGCCGTTCTTGGTGTGCATCCGGGTAATGAAGTCGTAGGCCGGGTCGTTTCGGACCCGCTCGATCAGGACTGCGGTGCCGGTGGTGACCGCGAGCATCTCGAACCGCTCGACCGGCTCGAGGTCCACGGAGTACAGCGCGAAGCCGATCTCGAGGATCTCGTGTTCGGCTGCTCTGGTGCCGGTGGTTTCGAGGTCGACGAATACGAACCCATCCACGCTCATCTGGTTTCTCCCTCTTCTCTCGGATGGTGCGGCGGCGCACGCTACGTGAGTCGTTCGCCGCCGCCGCACCGGTTTCGGCCGACGCGGCGGCCGCAGTCTCTGTGGGTGATCGTCACCCCTGGGTGTGACACGCCTCCCGCGCCTGCGCGGCCCGCAGCATCTGTTGCGCGTGGCCGTGCTGCCGCTGGAGCTGGGTGTAGCGGGCCAGCCGTGTGTCCTCCTGCTGTTGGACCCTGCGGGTTCGCCGCGGGCCCAGCGCGGCGCCTCCCGCCGCGGCGCGGTCGGTGATGATCGGCTCCGCCAGCGTCTCCATCTGCGCGCCGACCTTGTTCACGCGGTCCTGCCAGTACGACGCGGGACGGTAGCGCCGCGGCCGCGGCCGGTGCTTGGGCGTCGCCTGCGGAAGCTGTACGTGCGCGATGTCCGCCTCCAGCACGAAGTCCGGCAGCAGCGGCGTGATGATCCGTGACAGCTTGAGGCCCTTCGCCTCTCCCACGGCGCGGTGCTGATCCGCCCACGCCGCCTGCCGCGCGAGCAGCACGCGCTCGACGTACTGGTCGCCGGTCAGCGGGTCACCATGGTCGGCGAGCGCCGCGGTCAGGTAGGCATCGGGCGCGTCGGTCGCCGTCATGGGTTCTCCTCGGGGCATCTACGGGAAGCTGTCGAGGATGGACGCTATGAAGCCGGGGCCCTGCGTGTTTCAGCCAGACCGGGCCGGCGGACGATGCACGCCCTGGCTGCCGCTACTGCTGTGACTGTCCCGGCGGTCGTGCACGTCCCCGGCTATGCCGCGGTGCGTGCGGCTTCGGCAGCGAGCGCGGTCAGGTCTCCGAGGTCGGCCCAGGGCACCACCAGGTCACCGTCGACGAGGACAGCACCGTCCCGGCCATCACCACATCGAGCGAGCAACCGGCCAGGACGCTCGCGAGTCGTACCGACAATCGGGTCGAATACCGCCTGCACCACCCCCGCCGGCAGGAGGTCACCGCGACGCCGCGACGGAACAGTCACGCCGAACCGTGCGACCGCCGCGACGAATGCGTCGACGTCGTCTGTCGCGGCGACCAGCAACGCTCGGTGCGCCGTGATGCCCACGGCCTGGCAGGGCGCGGCGAGCCGTCCTGTCGTGTCGGCCACGACAACCCACACGGGCAGCGGTTCTGATTGGCGGACAGCATTGTTCATGGCGGGCACGGTACGAGCCCCCTTGTCCGGCTCGCCCTGCCCGACGAGTCTGCCGGTCAGCACTGTCCACCCGGGTATCCGTAGCGGTCGGCGAGCATGCGGATGACCGCCTCCCCGACCTGTCGTCCTCCTGCGGCGCCGCGTTCGCGGTCGCGACGGATGCACTCGTCGACTGGGGTCGGTACGTCGACCACGACGACGGGGACGCCGAACGGGGCGAGGAACTCCTCCCACGCTGTGAGGTGTGCTGGGTCGAGCAGGGTGTCGTCGCACACGACCGAGCGGCCCTGCCCGAGCGCTGCCGCGGTCCGCGCTCGTTGAGTCAAGGTGATGACCTTCTCCTGCTCTTCGGTGAGCTGGCCGGAGCCGGAGAACAGTTCGGCGCGGAGATCGTCACGGCTGATCCGAACCCGGCGCTCCGGGTCCTGCTGCACCCACAACCGAGCGAGAGAGCTCTTGCCCGAGCCCGGCAGGCCGCGGGTGAGTCCGACCCAGTTCTCGCTTCCCGCCGAATCAGGCTGGATGCAGGCCAGGTTGGTCGGGAGGTCGAAGATCTGCACAGTCGGTCCTTTCGGTGGGAGCGGGATGTCCACCACCGTGCGTGGCGTGGTGTCGGGGTGTTTCACCCCGACCCCCACGTCCGCGGTAGTCACTTCGGCTGGTAGACATCCCACTTCACGCCGCCGACCTCGGCCCACCTGTCAAGGAACGCCGAATCGTCCACATCGAGGTCGATACGCGAGGCGGCCAGCTCGCCGCGCTCGATGAGTTCGCGGGCGTCCCTGCGCGCCCAGCCGGCGAGAATCGGCTCGGCGTCCTGTTCGGCGCCGACGACGGCGACGTGGTCGAGATCGCTGTCATCTGGGGGCTGCATCTGCACAAGCCAGACCCCTGTGATCGGGCCCCCCGTGTAGATGGTTTCGCCTGCATCACGGTGAACGAGCCCGGCGTCGTCGATCCGGTACCGCCACCGGTCGCTGTGCTCGTCCTCACATTCGATCTCGCCCACGAAGCCAGCATCGGCGAGCACCCGCAGGGTTTCCTCCATTCCTCGGAGCCGCCCCCACCCGGAAACGGAGAGCACGAACGTGTCGCCGTCCTTCTCGATTTCGTCCGTGCCGGTCGCTTCGTACATCGTCGACATCAGCGCCGACAAGACGGTGTCGAAGGGCGTGTCGGACGCGTCGACCTCGTCGAGTTCGGGGATCTCCAGCAGCCGGTCGACGATCTCCTTGAACGTCGGCGCGGTCGACTGCTCTTCAGTGATGGTCAGTCGGGTGGATGAGTAGACGTCGGTTCCCATAATTCGGTTCCTCACTGTCGGGGCCTATCGGGCGACGCAAGGTTCGCGAGCGGGGATCGCAGGTGTTGCAGCGCTGCACCGCACGGCGCGAATCAACATCGCCGGCTGTCCGCCGGCGTCATGGAGACGACGCGGGTCGACCCCCCGGGGAGTGACTTCCCCCGAGGGCCGACCCATGTCCGGTGACTACGCCGCGAGCTTCGGTGCGGACGACCACACCACGTCGACCGCCTCGTCGAGCACGTACCCGAACTTGCCGCGCTGGGAGTACCGGTCGTGGGCGACCAGGAACCTGCCGCGGGCGCCGTCGCCGCGGCGGAGCGCGGTCACCCCGACCATCCCCTCCGGGACGTCCTCGTGCCAGTCCCCCAACGCGCTGTCGGCGACGAACTGGTCGGCGGTGGCCACCTCGAAGGTCTCCTTGTCCCGCAGGTACGACTCCCCCGGCTCGAGCGTGCGACCGAAGTGCGCTTCCCACTTCGTCGGGAACCAGTCGGCCACCGACTGCGCAACCTGAGCCCGGCGACGATCGTCGAGCCCAAGGTCATCGGCGAATGCGAGTCCCACAAGAGCGGCCTCGCAGTCCTCCTCGAACCAGCGCCGTCGTCCGATTCGAAGTGCGGCGGGCATCTGCTTGAACCGCTCCGGGCTGATCCGCACACCCCCGTGTCCGGCCGTGGAGACGGTGATGATGCCGTCGGCGACGACGCTGCCGTACTGCACAGCACCCCACGGGGAGCTGGCGGGGATTCGATTGTCTGCGTTCACGTGTACTCCAGAGTGTCGGTGAGAACTGCTGCAACCGACGATGCCGCCGGCGTACAGCGTGTGTTGCAGACTTCGCTACTGGTGCACGGCGCTGAACTGCCGAGACGAAAATCGCCACGCGCTCGCCCATCTCGGCGTGCCGCAAGACGCGGTCGACGATCGGCCGGCCAGCTATGCACCGCCCAAGAACGCGAACCGGCACCGGACAGGTCTGGCTCCAAGCCACCCGGCATCCGACGCACGTTCAAGACCGAGTCCGCGAACGACGGCCCAGCAAGGTCACGACGATCAACACCAAACCGACAGCCGCACACCCCGATGCCACCGAGGACAGCAGCAACAACATGGCCACCGAATCCGACGAGTCGCTCACCACAGGGCCCACGTCACCGAGGCCCACACCGATCGGCCCCGGCGGCAGGCCGACCGTCATCCCCGGGATGGCGCTCGCCGACTCTGGGAATCCGATCACCCCACCGACAACGATGCCCGGACCGTCGCCCACCAACCCAGGAATTCCTTCGACTACGACGCCCGGCTCGTTGCCGATCAGCCCCGGAACCCACCCGAACGTCACACTCGGCGCGATACCCGGCACCTCCGGAACTCCCGGACCCAACACGTCAGACGTCGGCGACATCGCCATGCTCCTCCCTCGCGTACTGCTCAGCGCACAGGCTGCACAACCACACATGGCCGTCGCTGGCGCGCGGTCGTCCAGCCTCTGCGATGGACTCCTCGGTGGCCATCAGCTCGAGATCCCACCCGGACCGAAGGTCACGGCCACACAGCGCCGCCGTTCCGGCAGGCAAACCCGCGGGCGAACCAGGGTGCCCCTCGGTTGACCGAAGGTGGATCTTGCCCATCGCCGCAGCGGTGACGGGCTCACAGAACGCATACCGCTGCGTGACCGCACTCTCGCCAACAAGCCTGCTCATCGCTCGTGTCACCCTTCCCTGGCCTCGATCATCGGTGTACCGCTACCGGTTCCGGTCTCACAGAACGCACCATCGGCCGCGGCCTGCACGGCGGCCATCTCTTCGAAGCTGTCGAACAGCAGCGGCCACCCCTCACCGGGCTGCAGCGCCGCCGGGTCGAGATCCCCGCGTACCACCGCGATCCGGACGCCGAGATGGTCGGCCCCGACGGTGGCGAGCCACCCCGCGCACGCCTTGTCGGAGCCTTCCCGCGACTTGTGGCACACGAACATCGGAGCGCCGACGCCCGCCTCACACCCCGGGCCTCCCGCGGTGCCCGCCAGCGCATCGAAACGGTCCCGCCCGAACTTCCCCGCCGCGACATCACGGCGCCACGGGCACTCCACGCACGGTCGACGCCGCCGCGGTAGCCCTTCCTTGAACTGTCGATTCAACTCCCCCGACATCGCCTACCCCTCCCCACGACTTCACGTGGCGAATCGCTCACGCATCACAAACCCTGCCCACCGGGACCGACACTGTTGCAGCGCCGACGACGCGGCCGGCTACCGGAATCTGGCCGTCACCGTCGCCGCCAGTTCCGCGTAGGCCACCTTCGTCCCCGGCTGAAGCTGGCCGAAGTCGAACGCCGCACCTGCTGCCAAGAGCGGATCGTGCGGGATCCGCCGCACCGCCCGCACACGCCGCTTGAGATCAGCGTGGATCTTGTCGACGTCCACCGAGGTCGACTCGTGGATCCCGTTGATCACCGCCACCGCATCGCCGAGCAGCTTGGAACGCCGCATGTCGACCAGCTCATCGAGTGTCTCCAGCAGCGCGTAGAACCCGTCGATCTGGGCCGGCGTGACGACCACCAACTGCGTGGCACGGGCCAGGACCTCACGGGCCACATCGGACGTTGCGCTGGTGCCGCAGTCGGCGACGACCACGCGGTAGTCGGCGGTGAGGAAGTCGAGGATCTCGGCGTACACCGGACCGTCCGAGGTCGTGTCCCGGTGCCGCGTCGAGGTGAGCGCGTCGAGGCCGAGGTCGTTGGACAGCAGATACGGCCGCAGGTCCGAGTAACTATGGAGCACCTCGGTACGGCCGGCGAGCTGCTGCAGCGGGAGCGCGGACTGCCCTTTCGGGAACTTGAGTCGCAGCGTGCCCTTGTCCGGGTTGGAGTCGACAACTGCCACCCGGTCACGCATCACCGCGGCGAGCATCGACCCGATCCCGGTGGAGGTGGTCGTCTTGCCCGCTCCCCCCTTGCCTCCGAACACCGCCACGTACTCGGGTCGACGACTCGAACGCACCGCGGCGACCGCGGCGTCCATCTGGCCAGCAAGGTCCGGTGCACTGCGATCGAACAGGCCCCGCAGCCATCCGCGGGCCGGGATCTCGAGCGCCTCGGGGAGTTCGATGCCGGTCTGGCTCATCGGTTTCGCTCCTCGGGTCGTTGGGCGGCGAGCAGGTCGTTGCGCCACTGCTCATGCGTTCTACCTGTGCGGCGATCGGTCCACCCCGGGGACGCCAGCGGCATCCATCCGGACAATCGCGATGCAGCCTGCGCGCCAACCCAACCGGTCAACGCCGTCCACCCCTGCAAGTTCGTGGTGATCACGACTGTCACTGGGTGAGTGGCACGGGCTACTGCGTCGGCCAATGCCTTCCAGGCGAGCATTCGCTCGTCGGGCCGGCGTAGGGACACTCCGACGTCGTCGATGCCGAGGACTTCGACTCCGGTGATCCGCGCGGTGATCGCGGCGGTGAGTTCCCACGGCGGCACGTCGACGGCGAGGATGGTGTCTTCGCTGCCGACGAGCGCGCGGCGGCCGGGGGCGAGCGCATTGACGACTGAGAACATGGCGCGGGTCTTGCCGATCCCGGTGGGTCCGATGAGCGCGATGCCACCGCGATGACCGCCGTGCGGATCGGCCGCGGTGTGGGTATCGATGAGGCGACGGCATGCGGCAGCAGTCTTGGTCGAGTCGATCTCGTCGACACTCGCGTGCTCGTATCCGGCGACCGCGTCGAATGCGCGGACAGTGTCGAACCACGTCTGACGGTCGCGATCTCGGGCGGACGCGGCGCGGGCAGAGGCGGCGTCGACGCCTGCTGCGGCGGCATGCACCCGACACCGGACAGCGTCGCGCCAGCCTTCCGGGCGGCCGGGAAGCTGTGCGGGACGAGCGACGAGAGCGCCGCAATCGCGGCAGGGCACCTCGATCGTGGTGACCTGTCCGAGGACCGCGGAGATGCGGCGGGGGCTGTTGGGTGTGATCATGCAAGTCCCTCGAGTTCGCTCAGATCGGTATGGGCGCGCACCCCCGAGGCGGCGGTGTTGGTGGCGGCGACGCCGTTCGACGGACCTGCGGTACGGGAGGTCCGCATCGCGAGCAGCGCGCGCGACACAACGTCAGGGGTGGGGAAATCGGCGTCCCGGATGTGGAAGCGGGCATTGCCCTCCTCGAACCACCACCGCATCAGCGCACCGAGCTCGGCGGCCGGAACCGCCTCGATGCCGTCGCCTGCGAGGGCGCGGTGGAGGTTGCGGCCGGTGCGGGGCACCGACGGAGACGCCCCTCCCCCGTGCTTGCTCTGGTACCGCGTCCATGTCCGTCCGAGGTCGCGCAGTTGCTCAGCCATCTCGGGTTCGGCGACATCGGCGATGGTCCAGTCCTGTCCATCGGCGCGCCAGTCGCCGAGCATCTTCTCGAAGGTGGACTTCGACGGGGCCTGGGTGATGGTGCGCTGCCAGTGGGGCCGTGAGCGCAGGCACCAGCAGATCACGGTGACGGCCTGATGAAGGTTGCCGCCGGTGACGTGCGCGGCGGCGAGAAGGTTGCGCCGCCAGGTGTAGGTCGCCTTTGCGGTGTGCCGTTCGGCGATCGCGGCCCGCACAGTCTCGACGGCAGCGCTGAGGTCGATGACGAGGTCGGCGCGATCTCGAGTGGTGGCAAGAGAGTGCTCGGACAGCAGCTGGTCGAGTTCGCTTCGGGTACTGCGCCCTTGCCTCCTGGCGATGCTCGGTGCACCGCGGAGGCGTCGCCAGTAGTCGGTAGGGCACTGATCGGACCATGCCCACTCCAGCGCCGGCGCAGCGGCCGGGTAGTGCTCGGCGACCGCGGCGATCCACGCGTCCGGGTCGGTCGGCCGGTGCTTCGGGTTCGCGGCGAGCACCGCTTGAAGCCCGGCAGTGGCACCTGCCGGTGCGGGTGTGTCGGCGATGAAGCTCTGCTGGACGGTGAGGCGAGGGTCGGACAGCACGGCTGCGGTAACAGCGTCGATGAAGGCGGGCAGGGCGGCTGCGACCGCGTCCGAGACGACTGTGGCGAGTTCGGTGTCCGCGGCTGCGCGGAGGGGCATACCGGGGCCTTTCGATTGGTGGTCGTGGTGGTGCGCGAAAGGCTACGGTTTCGCTTCTCCAGTCCGGTCGGAAGACGAAATGGTCGTGTGTCCAGCAGTTTCGGTGTCCCTATCGAGGTGGCGCCTTGATTCGACCGCGACCGGGTGTGCCTGTTCGGTGAGGGTGCATCGAACGGAAACGGGCGGGGCCGGCGCCCGGGAAGGGGCGCATCCGATGGACGGGCAGAGGGTTACGCGGGTGAGCTGGCGTCGAGAGGCGGCCGGGCGGCTGTTCTCCGGTCGATGTTTTGTACGGCTGTGCGGGCCGTGGGACGCCTGAAGAGTGTGGGGTGGGTTCCTGTGCCCGGTCGGGGGTTTCAGAACGTCTGAGAGGCGGATCGATCTGGGCGTCTCGGCGTCAGCCGGGACAGCGGGCCTGCAGCCTGGCGACGGTTCGTTGGGTCCGCAGCGTCGAGCCGGCTGCAGGTCGCGTTCGTGTGGCGACCGTGCGTCGCGAATTTGCCCCTCCCCCCACACCCCCCACCTACCCAAGGTGACCACTAGTAGTTCTTATATCTCAGTTCTTATTCGCGCGATAGGCGGTATGCCATGGGTATGCCACCCCTATGCCACGCCTATGCCAGACCGATTGGGCGGCATACCCTACGCCACACAAGCGTCGTTCCAGAGCGTGTGGCTTGACCTGCGGTGATGATTCCGGAACCCATCGTTCATCGCGCGGATGGCATACCCCATGACTGTCCGAATAGTCTGAATCGGCATTGGGTATGGCAGGGCTATGCCAGATCGGGGCCGACGGAAATCGGCATACCCTATGGCAGACCTACACCACCCCTACACCACCGGAAATACCGGACAAATGCCCCGCCGAGCCCTTTCGTGGACAGCTCGAAATCCCGTCCTGCGAAGGTAGTTCCGACCCTACGACGAAGCCCGCCCCGACGTGATCGGGACGGGCTTGTTCCTGTCGTAGCCAAATGCTCAACCGTGCACGATCGCACCGAACAGTGCTGCCTGCACGACGTGCTCGGCGATCCCCGCGTCGATGTCACCGTGTCGGCCATCCGCCGGCATCATGTCGTTCTCCCGGCTGGCGGCGGCGATCCGCGCGCGATGCGTCTCGGGCAAGTAGTCGACCTCTCCCTTGACGATTCGACTGATCCCTCGCGCTACGACATCGAGATCGACGATAAGTTCCTCCGCGTCCGGACCGGGAACCCAGCTCATGGTCTCGTGACCGAGAATGAGCTCCTCGGTGTGAACGAGCACCGCCCGCGGCGACTCGGTGTGCCTGTACTCGAGCACTGATGCCCAGTACGAGACCCCGCCTTCCATCGCGGTAGTGAAGACATCGGTGAGGAACTCAGTGCGTTCTGCGGAACGAGTGGCAGGCATGGGCAACTCCCTTGAAATCGGCCGGCGGCTGCGGCGGTGGTGGGCTGCGCTGACCGTCTCGTACCGGAAGCTCGGGAGTTGTTGGGATCCACCGGCCGTGGATATAGCTCGGCGGGCCCACCAGTGGCGGGCCCGCCGTTCATGCAACGGTGCAGCGGACAGAGCCGGTCAACCGAGCCGGGTGCTGTTGAGATGCCCGAACCGATTGTCTCCGAACCGGGACAACAGTGAGCGCTGCAGGGGGGCACGCAGCGGCTCGTCGATCACGGACCACGACCGCGAGGTGAGGCCTTTGAATGCCGTTTCCGCGCCGGGCATCACAGCAAGGTGATCGAGCATCTCCTCCGGGGGCCGCAGGAGGTCGCCGGTCATCGAACTGGCGGGAATTAAAGGGCAGCCGGTGATTTCCTCCCAGTACTCCGAGGCGTACTGGTACATCCGGTTCTTCTCCAGGTCCGCGGGCGTCTGGTCGCACAGTCGCAGGCCGAGGAGTTCGGATCCGATCACCATCCGGAGCAGCGGTGAGTCGACTTGGTGCACAAGGCTGTACAGACCAGAGGAGAAGTACTTCGGCTGACGAAACCCGCGAGTGGGCATCCAGCCGCGGATGAGGACCCAGTACCCATCGAGGGCGAGCTTTCCTTTGGCCTGCAGGTTATCGAGGAGTCGCCCGACGTGACTGGTTCCGCCGAACACGTCGTTCCATTCGTTCGGGCGGTAGAGGACGCCGACGTGTTTGGTCTCGGGATGGGTGTTCGCGAGGGTGAGCAGTCCGATCTCTTCGAGGGTGAGTTCGTCGGCCAGGCACTGCTTCTCGAACGTCTTGGGGATCTGGACGAAGCCGGGGCCGCTGGTAGTCCGGCGCGGTCTCCGCAGTTGACGGGGTTCAGGCACGACGCGCCTCCACTCGGAGCCACTGCCCGCCCAGGCGAGCGGACAGGTCATCGAGGTCGGTGTCGAGCCACCATCGCACGCAGGCCCGAACCACGGCGTATCTACTGCGCACTCCTCTTGCCGACGGATGTGCTGCGGCGATCGAGTCGAGCTTGCTGGCGACGTCGCCGTGCAGGGTGACGGTCGTGCGGACGGTGTCACCACGGGCGGGGGTGGCGAAGTAATTGGTCAGATTGGCTCCGTCATTGGTCGCGTGGAGGACCGCTTGAGTCACCAGGAAGCTCACCGGGCGGCCGGTCGTCTCGCGGAGACGGGCGAGCGTGGTCGCCGTTGCGCGGTCCCATCGCGCGGGCATCGTCTCGGTCATCGCGGTCCTCCTGGGTGGTTGGGCGTGGTGGTCGCGACATAGGACCATGTCGCTTCTCCACCGGCGCTGACCTGGAGGAATTCGACGAACCTTCGGGCACGTGTCCCCCGCCGGCGGGTTTCTCTCCTGCGACCACGGAGGCGGACAGGCGTCTCCCGGGGAGACGGGGAGATTCGTAAGGCCGCGTCCTCTCGGCTCCACCAACGATGCGAATGCTCCGACTCTCACCCAGCGTAGAAACCGCCCCGGTGACTGTGCCGGGTGAGAATGAGACTCCTTCCCCACCTCCGATTGGACTGTGCGATGCGACGGATGCTGGCTCTGGCAGCTCTGACGGTGATGGCCGCGGCGTGCGGACCAGAGGTTTCGGTGTCCCCGGAGGAAACCGCCGATGCGCCGTCGGCTCCATCCACCGTCGCCACACCGAGCTGGGCATCCACCACCGCACCAGTAGCCTCCCCGCCCACCAGCAGCACGGCCACCCAGACTTCGACCATTCCCTCTCCTACGCCCGCAGCCGTTCCACATGAGAAGCCGCAGGTCAGGTTCGGGGGCACGATCGACGAACCTGCCGCCTTACCGATGCCACCGGCGGAGTTCATGGAAACGGTGGGAGCGCACGTACAAGTAGCTGGTGGCTGGCAAGGCGTTGTGGTGCCGACCAGCGTGCACTGCGAGACCGTTGGAGATCCGCCGCCTATAAGCGGGACGGGTTGGGGCTACTCCGCCAACGAAGATGGTGTCTTCGAGTCGCTCAACGTCGGTTTGCAGGCCGAGTATGAAGTGCCGAAACCGCGAAGCAATCGACCGCCCTACAGTCCATCCGTGCTCCTCGGGTGGGTAGATGAAACGGGGACTGGATGGAAGGCTCACGCCTCCTGGGCCATGGGGGGCCGGGGGCCGAATGTGATCGTCAGTCCCGACCGTCGATCGATCCGTTTCAACGGGTATGCCTTGGCGACACCGTTGCTCGCAGGCTCGGGTGAGCTCGATCGCGTCACGTGGATTACCTTCGACGGCGCTGTGACCTGCGCAGATCCGATGCGTGACCTCAACTAGAGGAATCAACCGCTCCCACCTTCAGCGCCCTATAGAGATAGGCCTCGCTCAATACAGAGCTCGATGCAGAGATGGGTGTGGGTGGTAGGGCACCACTCCCCTACCCCGGACAGCGGTATCCCCGGGAGACACGTGGTCGTCCCGGGGATACGGCTCTCTCTGTATATATATAGGGCGCTCAGGACTTTCGGCGGCGCCGTGCGTCGACCGGCAGCAGATCCTCAAGCCGATCGTTGGCCTTCGGGTCCTTGGCGATCGTCTCGAGACCGAGGCGCATCAACGCGATGACCATAGCGTTGTCCGACGGACGGCGGCCAAGGCGACGCTTGCGCTCACGACGGTCGCGGTCGCCGTACCAGTCGTCGCAGCCGTCCTGGAACTCGTCCTCGATCGACTGGTCCCACTCGACGTACTTGCGACGGACCTCGCTGTTAGTGGATTCGACGACCCGCTTGCTGCGCGACGTGGTGCTCTTTTTCTTCGTCGGTTCCGGAGCGGCCTTCGGTTCCGGAGCTTCCTCGACCTCCGACGGCGCGGGTGCGGGAGTCTCGGCCACCGGCGTCGTCTCCGGGACGGCAGTGAGCGAGGGCTCGACAGCTGCAGGTGCCGTTGCTGCAGGTGCCGTTGCGCCAACGAACGCCGGAGGCAGAGTGCCGCCGCCGAAGCGATCGGGTCGACCTGACGTCATCTTCGCCATTACTGAACTCCTTCTGCGACGGCCACGGCAACCGCCGCACCTTCATCTCCACCGGCGTCTGCGGCCGGCACATGGTCGTCTTCGTCGGGTTCGACGGTGAACTTGAGCGGGCTCTCGAACAGGACCTCACGCATCACCTGAGGAAGCTGTTCGTTCTGGAGCTTCTCGATGGTGTCCTCGTACCGCTCCGGGGCGAGCAGCGCGAGAAGGTTGAGTGCGTGCCGCATGTAGGCGGACACCAGGCGCAACTGCGAGTCGGTATTGATCTTCGGCTCCCCCGCTGCAGTGAACATCGAGGGCAGAGCGTCGGCGACGGACTCGCCACGACCGTTGGCAGCAGCGACGAACGCGGCTTCGTTGATAGCCGGCGCCCACACCCCGGATGCGAACGCGTCCCGCGGATCGTCGGCGTCGAAGCCGGAGTCAGGCCAGGTCCCATTCACGAACTGGACCGTGCCTTCGACTCCGATGCGGTGCTCGGTGGTGCGGTTGACCTTGGTGACCACGACGCCTGCCACTGCGAGCGGATGACGCCAGGCCTCCGCGAAGTGCTGGACCGCTCGGACGCCGTCAGCGAACCCGACCGTGCCGAGCAGTTCCGGGTGGGCCGGGAAGATGGCCCATCCGGAGGCGAGAATCGCGAGTTCCGTGGTCGACCCCACCGAGGGTGGGCAGTCGATCAACACGACGTCGTAGTCCGAGGACAGTCCGGACTCGTGCAACCCCTTCCACAATCGCAAGTGCGCGGCTGCGGGCTTCTCGTCCGCGATCTCCTGCAGCGCTGCGCCCGGTGAGGGCACAACATGAACCGATCCTCCGGGTACGAGCGCTCCCCCGAGCTTCCAGGGCCGGGTTGTGTCGGGCTGCCACGGTTCGGTAGCCAGGTGCGCAGCGCGAGCGACGATGCTGGGCTCGGTCGGGTACTTGATCAGGTCGGCGATCGAGACGGGGTCCTCGACAGTCGGCCCGGTGCCGGTAAGGACCGTCATGCTGCGGTTGGTATCGGCGTCGACGATCAGGACCTTCACACCGACGTTCGCGAGGAACTTCGCGTACTGGGCGGTGGTGGTGGTCTTGGCGACTCCACCCTTCTGAGAGGTCATCGAGCAGGACTTGTCGAGTGCGGCGTTGAGTTCCGCAGGGGTCAGGCTCATCGGACCCCTCCCCCGCTGTGTCGACGCGAGGGGGCGACGAGATTCGTAGGCTGCACGGCAGCTCCTCGTGTTCTGGTGGTTGATGTGGTGCGAGAACCGTAGGTGGCGGGTTCTCCACGCGATCCGCGTGTGTCACAGGGTCCGGTGGTAGCGCGTGACTCCCGTGACTGGAGAGGTTCGCGTGGTTGAAGGGTAACGCGTGGACAGCGTGTCTCGTGTGTCCACCCGGTTTCTAGTGATGCGCGTGTTTAGAGTGTCTCCCCCATTTCTCTGGTTCCATGCTGGTCACGGGTATCACGCATACCACTGGTGTCGGGTATGCCACGTGTATCTCGTGTATCTCGTGTCTCGCGTGTCGCCCTCGCTTCCCGGGTTTCGCGGGTGACAAGGGTGCCGTGGATAACCCGTGTGGCATGGGTCAGTCGGGTACTGCGGGGGTCACGTGTGACCCACGATTCGTGGGTGGCACGCCCTCTCCGGGTAACGCGGGTGTCTCGTGTTACCCCCTCTTCCCGTCAGGTTCGGGTATCGCGTATGAGGTGTGTTCGTTGGGTGACCGGTGTGGCACGTGTTGGCCGGGTATTCCGCTATACCAGTAAGTTCCGGGTATCTCGTATTCGAGGGGTATAGCGGGTAACCGGCGATTCGTGTGTGTGTTGGGATGCACCGGTATCGCGTGTGGCGTGGGTGTCCCACTGTTCCCAGGCTCCGCGTGATTCGTGGGTGTCGCGTTGGTCGTGCGTTTCGCGTGTTGTCCCGGTTGAGTGTGTCTCCAGTTGTTCCCGTTTTACCGGTTGACGTGGGGTTTCGTGTGACTCTCGTGTTTCACGCAGTACCCCTATTGCCCGGGTATTGCACGGAACGCGTGCATCGGGGGAATCGCGTGTCACATGGGGTTCGCGGGTACTTGGGGTTTCGCGGGTGTCTTGTGTTGGTGGGGTCTCGCGGGGGTCATGGGAGTGGGGGAGTCATGTGACTCGCGGGAGTCGCGGGCTTCAGGGGTATCGCGGGAGTCGGGTGGGCCTAGGGAGTCGGGGTGTAGACGGGTATCGCGCGAGTCCGGTGGGGCGGGGGAGCAGGGGTGCGGACGGGTATCGCGGGTCTCGCGCGTCTCCAGTGAAAGCCGGTGTTGTCGGGTATCGCGGGAGTCGAGCGGAGCTGGGGAGTCCGGGCGTGCGCGGGTGAAGCGGGTGTCCCGGGTCTCGGGGGAGTCCGGGCAATGCCGGGGGGCGCGTGTTTCGCGGGATCCGGGTGGGGCGGGGGAGGGGAGGTGTAGGCGGGTATCGCGGGTGTCGCGCATTTCCAGCGCGGCCCGGCGTACTCGGGTTGAGCGGGTATCTCGTGTGTCGTGGGATACCGGGTTCTGGCGTGTGGCGTGTGTGTCTTGGGTGTCGGGTAGTTCGCGCAATTTGGGGAGTGCGCGGGTTTCATGTGTATCCCGTGTTTCGCGTTTTGCGCGTGGCCCACGTGTGGCGCTCGGTTCTCGTGTTTCGCGCGTATCCCTGCATTCGTGCCGGTCTCGTGCCCATTGGGTGTCGCGTGTTTCGTGTATTACCCGGGTATTGCGTGTATCGCGTGTCTGGCGTGTTGCGTGTATCCCAGGGGTCACCCTGGTTTCGTGCGGCGCGGGGGTTTCCCCTGCGATGCACGGCTCATGGGAGTCGTGTGGAGCGGGGGAGTCGTGTGGAGCGGGGGAGTCGTGCGGCACGGGCGACGGGCGACTCGTCGGGCCCGAGGTCGGCGACCGGGGCGGCTCGGGTGGCGTCGAATCGTCCTGGCCGCGATTGGTCGGCTGGCGGGCTGCGCCGGATGGGGCCTGCGGATGCCTGCGCGGCCCGCTGGCGCCCGAAACGGCGTCGGACGGACCCGGAGGCCCGATTTGCGTCCTCGACGCGTCAGCGGCTCGCTGACGCGTTTCCGGGTCAATCGGAGATCTGAGGTCCCGAACGCGAACGAGAGACCCCCGTTTTGCCGCCTGAGAGCCACGCTCGCGGACGAAAAAGCCAATCTGGGGTTCCTGTGCCAGAAAGGGGGAGCGGAGCGCTCAGAGGGCGTGCCGCGTTTCGCGTCCTCCGGGCCGCCTGCGGGCCGAACAGCGGTCTCGGAGCCCACACGACCGAGCCGAGGAGACACCCCTCGCCGACCGGGGTCCGGCGAGAGCAGGTGAGCCTCGTCGAGCCCTCCGCTCAGGCGGGAGCGGGAAGCTCTCACGGGAACAGCCAGTACGCGACCGCCACGGTGGCGGCGAGGACTGCGGCGGAGCCCGTCAGCGGGCGCCAGAGGCAGCTTCTAGCGCCGAGGTTCGCGTACCGCGGCTGGTGCAGCGCGACACCCAGCGCGAGGAGACCGAGGAGCGCAAGCGCGCCGATCCCGAGAACTGCCGGAAGCGGTGCGGCCGCGAACGCGAAGGCGAGGTCGCTGGTGCCTGTTCGAGTGCTCATGGCCACGAGTGGACCGAGCCGGTTCACCGCCTGTTGCAGACCCGAGAGTCCGGCGACGGGACATACCGCCGGCGATGCCCTGCGACCTGGCTGGACAGCGGTCTCCCGGGGAGACACGAGGCGGCGGAGGGAGACACCCGCGTCGGGTCCGGAAACGCCTCGGGGCCGGCTCCCCGAAAAGGAGCCGGCCCCGTCGTCACGCTCGCGTCCATGCGACCACCAGAGGCACGTGGACGACAACCCCGCGACCGCTGTCCACGCGGGCGGACAGGGTCGGATTCCTCGATCGATCGGATTCCGCTACCACCACGGAGGGCGGCGTGACCGATCTCAGCGTACGGGGAACACGCGGTGACCACCGGCGAACCCGCCACCGGCCCGTCGGCGTGTCAACGCGCCCCCGGGCTGCTCACCGGTCGGTGTGCCGCCACAGCGGGCGGAACGCTGCAGCTGCTTCCGACACGATCCGCCATGCCTCAAGCGTGGGGACCGGACCGCTGCGAGCCGCGCGTACCAGCGCCAGGCGCCCGGCCTCGACCGCATCCTCGACCGTGCGACCGACGAGGTCGTCGATCTCGTAGTCCCGGCGGCCCGGCTCCGCCTCACACGCCGCTCGCTCCACTTCGCCGGCCTGGCGGGCACCGCACTCTGCAGCGACCTCGAGGGCCTGGAGCTCACGCAGCGGACGGTCGCCGCCCCAGCGGTCCGCGAACTCGGACAGCGCATCGGGGGAGGAGTCCGCATCCACCCCGGTGGCGGCTCGCTGCCGCGCGTTCTTCCACCGCACGTTCGCAGCGGCCCGGTTGATCCCGCCGAGAGCCTCCTGGCACTGCCGCCACGGCACGTCCATCTCCCGAGCCCGCACCAACGCGGCACCGGTCACCGCGGTGGCCATCGCGAGCCGGCCACGCTCGTCGCTCTCGCGGGCATGAGCGCTACGCAACGCATCCAAGGCTGCGGCCTGCTCCCGCACCGAGTCTGTGACCACCGCGTTCACGGACAGCACCGCCTTCTCGACTCCCGAAAATGTGTCTACGTCCACAATACATAGACACACCGCTTGGGTGCCCGAACCACGCACCCCACCGCCCACGCCCGCACCGCGCGCCCAAAACCCAGCCACCTGTGGTGGGTGGGGTGGGCGCCTGCCGGTGTGGCCGGGGTGTGTGGGTGTCCCGGGGCGACGGGTCGTCGTCGTTGGGGGTGTTCGTCCTGGGGTGCCGGTGCCCGTCCCGGTCACCCGGAGGGTGGCCGGGCAACCCAGCCCGTGGGGCTGGGTTGAGGGCGCCGGTTCCCCAGGCTCCCGGCCGCCGGTAGGGGGCCGGGGGTTGACCTGCGCGGTGTTGGTGGGTGGTTCGTTTCCGGGGGCGGTGCGCCTTCGGTGCCGCACGGGTCGGTGGGTGTCGTTCGGCGCGGTCGCTGCAACGCGCCGTTGGTGACGGGGTGGGGTTCCTGATTTCGGCGGCACATCCTCGTGTGCCGGGCTGGTGGGGTGACCGGGGGGGGTGGCCTCCGGCCGGATCGTTGTCGGCTGTGGGTTGGGCGGGGGTCGGCTTCGGGGGTGGCTTGTGGGCCTGCGACGTGGGTGGCGTGCGACGTGGATGGTTGGCCCGTGGCGGGGTTGGCCCTGTGCTGACCCGTGAGGTCACTTCGGGTCGACACAGCACCGGGCGGGTCGACGGAGTTTCAGGGGGGGTTGGCGCGGTCGCTGCAACGCGCCGTTGGTGACGGGGCGGGGTTCCTGATTTCGGCGGCACATCCTCGTGTGCCGGGTCGGGAGGGGTGGCCTCGCGGTGGCCGGGTGGGTGTGTGGTTTAGCGGCGGGTTCGCTCCGCTCAGATCGTGGTTGGCCGGCGGTCCGAGCGTTCGACGCGTGCGACCCGCCCCTCGGGGTTGTCCGTCGGGATGACTCGGCGTCCACTCGGGGCAGCCCGACGACCCGACTGTCACCCACAAGGGGCGGCCCGAGGGAAGACCTACGCCACCGCCGCAACAACCCCAGTCGGGGACGGCGCCTCCGGTGAGGTGCGCACGTTCGGGCCGGAGGCCCACCCGGCAGGACGGCGATCACCGCAACCACCCAGAAGCCACCAACCGGGGTGAACACCCCGCGGCCGTGCCCGGCAGCGCCTCCGGCGCGAACCCGACAGTCACCACCCCTGCGCGGCCGCCGCAGCAGGTTGACCCGACAAGGGCAACCCGCGCTGCCCCGGGGGCAACACCCCTCGTCCAAGGCGACCACCACACACCCACGCGATGCGAGGGGGTCCTCACCCCTGGGCGGCCCGTGAACCACGCAGCGTTCCGAGCGAGCGAGGAACCAAGGGGTTCACACCAAGGCCGCCCAAAAGGGGTGACCCCCACGCACCGCGCGGGCACCGACACCCCAAGAGGGGGCAGCAGGGGCACCACCGGCGAGGCACGAGACCAGTGGAACCCGCGACACCCCCGGGTGGAGGTGAGTGGCGGTGGTCGGCGGGGGTGGGGTGGGGGCTTTTCGCAGGTGTTTCAGGTGGAGAAGGCGGGTGATGGGGTGTGCGCGGTAAGCCCCCGGGTGGGGGGCGCGTTGGTGGGGGCCTTGTGGCTGGTGTGGCTGCGGGGTCTGGGGCTGGCGCGTTGGACGTGATGTGAGGAGTGGTGTTGGTGCCGGAGTACGTGGAGAAGGCGTCTGATTTGGGGGCGGGGTACCGGGTTCCGATGACGCGGAAGCGGCGGGCGGCGGCTGCGCGGCGGGGGAATCAGGGGATGTCGTCGGGGACGGTGCGGCGGCACGGGTGGCGTCGGACGCCGGGGGATGAGCAGTTGTTGGAGTTCGCCGGTGCGTTCGGTGCGATCACGCTTCGGCACGCCGCCGAACACTTCTATGGCGGGGTGTGGGAGACGGCGCGCAAGCGGGTGCAGTACATGCGGGAGGCAGGGCTGTTGGAGCGGTCCGACAACCTTCGGTGGGCGGGGACGGTGTTGTATCCGACGGCGGCGGGGATGGCGGCCGCGGCGGCCCCGGGGTTCCCGGAGCTGCGGGCGTTGGTGCCGTCGGAGGAGCGGATGCTGCACCGGTTGTTGGTGGCGGAGGCGGCGCTGCGGATGCGTGCCCGTGGGGTGCGGGTGGTGTCCGAGCGGCAGATGCGGGCGGTGGAACGCGCGAATGACAGTGGGCAGGCGGCGGAGGCGTTCGCACGGTTCGTGGGTGTGGCGGTGGCGGGGTCGTCGGCGGCGGATGAGTTCGGAATGGCGGTCTCGCCGACGATGGATGGGGCGGGGCGTGCGCGGTGGTTCGGGGTGCCGGTCGGGGTGGCGGGGGAGCTGCATTGGCCGGACTTCACGGCGATTGTCGGTGGGCGGATTGTGGCTGTGGAAATGGAGATCACGCACAAGGAGCGGTGGCGGATGCTGCAGGTGCTGCGGGGCTACAAGATGTCGATTGAGGCCGGTCATATCGCGCAGGTGTTGTGGGAGGTCACCCCGGATGTGCAGATGCAGTTGGAGGGTCGGCGCAGTGTCGGTGGGTGGGATGACGGGTTGCTCGCGGACCTTGGTTTCCTTGAGTCCGGACAGGCTCCGGACTGGTCTGTGAAGGGTCGGCCGATGGTGGTGCGGCCGGCGCAGGGCCGTGATGACGGGGTGCGGTACGCGCTGTCGCAGAAGACGCTGCCGCCGTCGCTGCGGTGCTCGTATCGGGTGTGGCGGCAGTGGCTGCAGGTGTGGGAGCGGGATGACTCTGCGTTGGAGTTCGAGGAGTGGTTGATGCGTCCGCGAACGCTGCAACGTCTGCAGAGTTTGGGCTCCTGATCTGACCTGAATGCGTGCTACGAGTGGCTACAGTGTCGGCAGATCCGGAGGTCGCGCCATGGATTCTCGGTCCCGATACATCACCACTCCAGAGGACGCCGAGCAGTTCGCGGCGTCACAGATGAGGGATATGGGCTTCCCGGATGCGAGGGTGACCGGGCGCGGCGCGGACGGGGGCGTCGACGTCGTTGCCCGCCGTGCAGTCGCTCAAGTGAAGTGGATGCATTCGAAGGTGGGGCGGCCGGATCTGCAACGCTTGTACGGGGCGCGGGGCGCAGAACATTCCAAGGACATGCTGTTCTTCGCGGAGCTGCTGTCCCCTTCGCCGTACACGCAGGACGCCGTCGGGTACGCAGACGAGCACGGGATCGGCTTGTTCGCCTATACCTCCGACGGCAATTTGTTCCCTGTCAACCAGCACGCGAAGGACTTCGTGGCGGGTATCGATCAGGTCCGCGCGGCTCGTGCCGCAAGGGCCGCGTTCATGGTTACGGTCCGCACGGTGGTGTGGTCGAGCCTGCTGGTTGTGTCGATTTGCGGGCTGTTCATTTCTGTCTTGACGGTCCCGTCCGCCGCCCCGGTGTGGCTTGGATTCCTTGCGCTGTCTGTGCTGGGGCTGGTGCTTGCCCGGGTCTATCAGCCAGGCGTCAAGTAGGGGAAGCGGCCCCTCCGAGCGTCGAGATGAGTGCGGCCCGGGCTCGCGTCGAGGGGAGGGAGACGCGAGCCCGGGCCGTGTGGTCACCGCGGTGAGGGGAGGAGCGCGGTGACCGGCGGGGCACTGTTTCGAGGGGAGGAAAACAGTGCCGTTGTCTGTTACGCCAAGTTCTGCCTCGACGTGTCTCCATGATTGCCTACCGCTTCTCCACCTGTTTCAGCGGCGGTATTCCGGCTGGGTGCGGCGAATCCTCCGCGGCGGTCGGAGTGCTCCATGAACCCGAGCTTGGACAGTGCCTCCAGGCGGTCCGGGGCGGTGAGCTTTCCGGCTCGCAGTTCCTTGCGGCGCGACTGCACCCACATGCCGAGGGCGAAGCCATCCTCGGTGACGCGGCGGCGGGGGACATCGGCGTTGCCATGGGTGGCGACGTACGCCCGCAGATGGTTCAGTCCGTGATCCCACTGCTGCTGGTGCAGTGAGGTGGGGCCGCGTACACCGCGAGGGCTCGTGGTCTCGAAGCCGACGGCGTGGAGCTGAGCGATCCGTTCCGGACCCAGCGAGGTGTTGCCGGCGCGGATCGCGGCCCGCTTATGGGCAACCCAGCTACCCAGAGCGAACCCGCAGTCCGGGCACATCCAGGACCGGGGCACGTGCCCGTCACCGTGCTGTTCGACGTAGGTACGAAGGTGCGACAGACCCGTCTCGAACCGCTTCTCCCTCATGCCCGCAGAGGTTAGAAACCGCCTTCTCCAGTCCGGATCGGTCGAGGCTCCGCGGTGGCGGTTCCTAACCTCGGACTGGACACGACAGTCCAGGTCAAGCGTTATCGGCTCTCGCTGAGGTCGCCGAGTGCGACCTTCTTCGCGCTGCTCGCGATAGTCGACAGATCCCGTCGCATCGCCTCCAACGTCTGTGTGGATCGCTTGTGCAGACCGAGGTGGTCGTCGGAGTGCATCGTGCGGGCCTCGCCGTAGAGCGTCGTAATGTCGAGGACGAAACGATCCTCGAATCGGCTACGACGGCGGCGCCGACCACCGTCTCCAGGGGTGTTCGGGGCGTCGAAGTACTCGATGGTCGCAACCACGCGATCGGCGATCGGCTCGTCGTTCACCGATTCGCCGGCCGCTTCCTCGTGCAGGATGTACCACGTATTTTTCAGCATCGTGCCGGGCATCAGGTTTGGGGTGGTCTGGTCGTAACGCTGTATCAAGAACGGCACGAGGCTCGGCTGGCCGGATCGCGTGCCGGTATCGGCAAGCGGCGGGTCGAAGGTCACCGTGACGTCGTAGGCGACGGTCTGGCCGTAGTTCCGCACCTCTAGATCCGCGCTTTGACTCGTGGGGTGGGGGTCGAGCGTCAGGGCAGCGCCGACCATCGGACGCGATCGAGCGTGACTGTCAGCGGCCTGCGCGCGTAGCGATCGCACACCGAGGAACGCGGCGACGGCAACCGATAACGACGTCGCTATCGCTCCGCCTACGGTCGCAGCGGCAGAAACAACAGGCGCTGATTCAGCGGTAATGCCAAGCACGGCGACGGTTCCCCTTCCATCGGAGAGGGCCGAGCGTACGGCCTTACCCCGACAGAGCCGGGACTACCTCAAGCTCGGGGCGGGGATCCTTCGACGAATTCGAGGAGGTCTTGAATGCGAGCAAGGAGTTCGTCGGTGCGGTCGTCGAGCTCTTCGAAGGCCGGCTCAAGGTCTGCCATCGCTTTCGCGGTGCCGCGGCGCGCGGCGAGACCTGCTTCGTAGCGTGCTGCGAGCTCCTCGCTGGACAACTCTGGGGGCTCGACAGGCTCGGTGCTGTCCTTCTCGTCTTCGCTGATGGCTTCGACGACATCCTCGACGGCGTCGGCCCAGCCGTCGTCGAAGAACTTCACCTGCCGTTGTTCCCGAGTGCTGGTGGTGCCGCTCAGGTGCGCGGTGAGGATGCGGGTGATGGCGCGGCGGGACAGGCCGACGCGGCTCAGGCTGGCGTGGCCCCATTTGTCGAACGAGGGCAGCAGCGGCCCGTTGTGCCGGATCGCGGGGAGCAGTTGGAGGCCGGTGGCGGAGTCGTCGGTGACCGGGGTGGCGTTGGTGAGGGATTCGCCGAGCCACCGGTTGGAGGGGGTGCGGTCGGTGAAGGCCTGCAGTCTGGCCCACCGCAGGTACACGGCGACCTGTTCGGTGCGGGGTGATTCGTGGGGGTCGTGGGGGATGACGATGCCGTGGCTGGGGATGCGGAGGGTGCGGCCGTCGAAGGTGACGTCGCTGCGTTGGAGGCGTCCGACTTGGATGGGGGAGAGGCCCACGCGGCAGGTCAGGGTGAGTAGGAGGGCGTCGCGTCGGCCGAAGAGACCTCCGGGCCAACCCGTGGTCGGCAGTCGGCGAATCGCTTCCAATGCGGTGTCCCGCAGGTCCGGACGCGGTCGTGTGCGGCGGGTCAGGCGTTCCCGCAGCGCGTGCGCGGTCCCGGGCGCGGGGTAACCGCAGCGGGTGTGGACGGTGTTGATCGCGGACAGACGCCGCCGGTGGGTTCCCGTCGCGGCCGGGTGCTCGTCGAGGAACATCGCAATCGTGAGCGGGTCCGCGGGTAGCGCAGGCGCGTCGACCGCGGTGCACCAGTCCGCGAACAGCTGCCAGTCGTACCTGTACCGCGCGCCGATCGCGATGGCCGGCACGAGGTCGCCGAGGGGGTAGGAGCTCGTCATGGCGTCATGCTCGCATCGCCCTGGTCCGGCATGAGGATGGGTGCGTCGGTCACCTGGGAAGGCTAGCCAGGGTGAGCACCGGGTCGGCCCGCCTCCCGCGGAATGCCAGGGGACGGGCCGATGCGCAGGTCGTGCGGGGTGTCAGGACACTTTGAGCGGCCGACCGTGTCTGCGCTGGTCACCTCGCTACCTCATGGTGGCCGATCCGGACGGGACTCGGCGGGCCGAGATCGGGCAGCTGCGGCCGGTTCGCTGAGGGGGGCGCGCACCCCGCCAGCACCAGGAAGCCCCCGGCACCGGGTGGTGTCGGGGGCTTCTGACGCCGATCGGGTGCTGGTCAGACGGCCTTGTTGGTGCCTGCGTCGGCGAACTGGTCGAGCAGGCACTCCGTGGGGGCCTTGTCGTGGCGCTGGCGGATCAGGCGCGGCTGAACCATCCGCGGGTGCTCGGGGTTGGCGACGTACAGGAACGTCACCACCCAGACCTGACCGACCTCGACTGCGCCCTTGCCGATGGTGGACGCGGTACCGACCTGGACGAGGTTCCCCTCGGCGTCGTGGACGGCGAGCTCCGCGGAGTCCTTCACCGGGTGCAGGGCGGTGACGACGACGTCGACGTCCTTGATGAGCTTGTGCTTGACCAGCATGGTCGAGCGGCGACCGGACTCGTATGTCCCGCAGTAGTGGCGCAGGATGATGCCTTCGCGCTGCTCGGCCACAGCGGATTCGAGCATGTCAGCCTTGTGCTGCGCGGTCACCGCGACGGGCGCGAGCACCACCGGGCTGCCCTCCGTGGCCTTGTCGACGGCGGGGATGCCCAACACCTCGGTGAGAATGGTGAGCGTGTGGTGGCGGACCGGGAACCCCATGGACTCGCGCGCCCAGGTGTTGATGCCGTCGGTGGCGACGATGAGGTCAAAGAGCACCAGGGTGCGTCCCACTACCTCACCGTCGAAAACCCAGCGCCCGGAGTGCAAGGCGCTGAACGGATGCAGGTGCGACGGTCCGACGTTGCGGACCTTCGCCTGCCCCTGGCGGTTGAGGACGCGAATCTCGCCGTTGTCGATTTCGATGACGACGCGGTCGCCGTCGTACTTGAACTGGGCGCACCAGTCGTCGGAGTCCATCGCGTCCGCCACGATCTCGGCGGGCTGCACGGAGGCGAGCATCGGTCGCACCGGCAGCGAGGGCATGGTGTCCTCGGCGACCGCGGGCTCCCCGAGGAACGAGGTGGCGGTCAGTGCCTCGACAGCGGCAGCGGTGAAGTCTTCACGACGGGTATCCATCTCGACGGCGGCGACCGGCTCGGTGACGATGCCGACGGCGTCGCCCTTCTGCAGACTCTCCACGAGCGTATCGAGCACCGCGAGGTTGTCCGCGGTGATGACGGTGCTGGTTTCGACGCCACCCGAGCGCACGGGCTCGTAGCCCTTCTTCACCTTGCCGGCGAACTTGGCGGCGGCGGCCTTCACTGCCGCCTCGGGGCTGGCGGTCTCGACGATCTTGGTGAAGGTGCCCAGGGTGCCGTTTCGGCCGTACTGGGAAACCCATGCGGAGCCGAAGGTGAAGGTCCGGTAGAACTTGTCGTTCCCGGCGCGCGGGTCGATGTAGACGGCCTCGTTGATGTGAGCGGTAGTGGTCACTGCGGTCCTTGTTTCCTTCCGGGGCGAGTCGATGTGCTGGTCGTGGGGGGTCAAGACGCCTTGAGCAGGCCGACGGTGTGAGCCAGGCCCTCGATGTCGTCGCGGTCCTCGCTCGACTGGAGGGTCGGGTTGACGATCGTGACCGGCAAATCCTGGTCGAGGTAGAGGGTTCCGGCCTCGGTCTCGACGCTGACCATTCTGGGCATGACGTCCGACAGTTCGACGGTGCCGGTGACGCGGACGTGGCCGTCGTGGGCGCCGACGATCACGGCGCCGGTGATGTGGGTGAGCTCGCCTGGCGCAATCTCGATGTGCGCGACGGTGGCGGGGCTGTCGGAGTGGGTCGTCATGGTGTTCTCCTGGTCGTCGGTGCTGGTCTGGGGCAAACGTAGGAGTGGGCCGGTCCAGGTGTTTCAGCACGGCAATCCGTGAGTCGGGCTGGGTGCTGGGCGGCCGCCGGTAGGTTGCGCAGATGGCTCAGTTCACGAGTGACCCGGTGCGGACCCGTCAGCGGATCGCTGAGCTCGACGAGTACATGTCCAGGTCGGTGTTCGGTGCGGGCGGTTTCGTCTGCCGATCCAGTGCCAGCTGTGGCAGTGCGGCCGCGAAGAAGGCTGCCGACTTCTACGAAGGACAGCTCTCTCACGTGGGCCTGCACTACGACCTATTCGAAGACGGCGTCCCCCTGCGAGTGCTGGTGCTGGGCATGGAGATGGGGCGCCCGGACCGGCACATCTCCCTCGAGACGCGGCGACTGCAACAGGACGAAGCGATCGGGATGAGGTTCGGCGCCCGCCATGCACACATGCTCGGCACCACCAGCGCACTGCGCGCCGCGTTCGGCCGCGGCCTGGGCGATGACCGTGCTGGGGAGTTGTTGCCGCTGGCGAATCACCCGGTGCCGCAGCACGTCATGCAGTGCTATGCCCTGGTGAACAAGCGATTGTGCTCGGCGGTGCGGCCGGTCGACTCGGCGAAGGGCCGCCGATTTCAGGCCGCGCAGGTGCCGGCGATGGACCGGGCATGCCTCCCGCACCTTGCGGCGACGATCCGGATCCTCGAGCCCACCATGGTGATCCTGCAGAGCAAGGCACTTCGGTCGCTGATCGCGCCGCACCTCAAGCATGTTGAGCGGATCGATCCGGCGAACGAGCAGCTCGAGTACGCCGAGTTCGCCGGCGTCGCCACCGCGATCGCGAACTTCAGTCACCCCGCCGCTCACGCCCCGTACAACTGGGGCAGCTCGCACCGGAACGTCTACGCGATGGATGTCGTCGAGCCAACGTTGGAGACTGCGCGCAGCTTCCTCCTCGGATAGCCGCCGGTTGTCCTCGGTCGTTATCGCATGCGAGGGGCCGTTTCCACTGCTTACACTGCCGACATGGGTGAGCCCTGGGTCGACCGCGAGCGACTCGCTGACGCCGCTGACCTGTTCGCGGAGAAGGTCGACGTGCTGCTCGACCGAGTCGTGGACAGCGCGATCGGCCCTGCCCGCGCCCACTCGGCAGACCAACTACGGGACGACAGCGAGGCGCGGCTGCTGACGCGGATCGCGATCGCACATCGCGCCGGTGTCGATCCGGTGCTGGACGTGCAGCGCGCGCTGCGCGTTGGGATGACGTGGGAGCAGATCGGCGACGCGACCGGGATCGGTGCAAGTCCGGCGAGGACGAGGTGGTCAACGGACCAGCCGGTGGAAGGGACGTCGGACAACCGATCGCGGCGGCGCCGTTCGGTCGATGACCAGCAGATGTCGATGTGGTGATGGGTCTCCACCTGCGCTGATCGTCCCTGGTCTGTGGTGAAGCGTCGGGGATATGCGGGGAAAGCGTGCGCGGTTGAGTTCGAGACTTGGTGGACGCCGGCTGGTCTCGAGCACCGGTGTGCGAGGAAGGCAGCGAACAATTCGAGTATTCGCATAGTCATGCGACCCTGCCTGTGCACGGAGCATCATCGATTCACACGAGGTACCGCGGTCGGAAGCGATCCGCCTCGACTTCTTCCCGGCAGGAGTCGCCCCACCGCTCCGACAGTGTTGATGGTGACGCCATTGCCGGTTAGCAGGTTGTGCTCGCGGGCGAAGATCTCGACGGTGGCGGGGAGGCGTAGCCGGTCTGGGGGCGCTGGAGTGGTGGGGCGCCATATCTCCCCCGAGGACATCACTTACGCGAACATCGAGCCAGGGAGTGCCGCCTGGTGGTCGTGCCGCCTGGTGGTGGTGCCACAGACAGTGACGCACTCACTGATCCCTGCCTGTGACGGTGAAACACGTCGGTGCCCGATGGGAGATTCTCGGTTCACGCTCGGCACCCCGATCGAGCGATCCGCACCACATAGGAGGCTTCGTGTCCGTCCCCCCTGCGTTCGCTCAGATTCCCGAGGTCAAGCCGGAGGCGCCGCCGTTTGTCCCCGACCTGGTCGGCGCGTTTGACCCGGTGTGGTGGCTGCTGCTGATCGCCGCGATCGTCGTGTTCGGGATTGCGTTCGCCTCGTACCGCGGCGTCATCCGGCTGCGGATCGCCGAGGAGTTCCCGCTGCTGTTCCTCTCCCCGGTGGCGGCGGCCGTAGCAGTCGCGGCCCTGGCGTACGGGACATAGCCGCAGCCGGTAAGACCGAATAGCGAAACGGCGGTGGGCTGTCCCGAGACAACGGGCAGGCCGCCGCCGTTCGTATCTGATCGGTGCTGGTCCGCGTCGAGCAGCTCGCGAACAACTTTCGGTCAGCGAGCGAAACGGGTGACAGCGTTGCCCGTCAGCGGGTTGTGCTCGCGGGCGTAGATCCCGACGGTGGTGGGGGAGGCGTGCCCGGTCTGCCGCTGGATTTCGTGGGGTTGTGCGCCGTTGCGGAGTGCTTCGGTGACGAACCCGGCGCGGACGGAGTGGCCGCCGAGTTGGGCGATCTTCGCGGGGGAGAGGCCGCCGGCGTGGGCTGCCCTGCGGTAGACGGCGTGGATGGCCTGCCCGGACAGTGCGGTGTCGCCGAGGTTGCCGTTGACGCGGATCGGCCGGAACACCGGCACGTCGATGTCGGTGAGCTGGGGGTGGGGGAGATGGCAGACGTGCCCGGTTGGATAGTCGTCGGTGCGGAGCAGTCGGATGATGCCGGGTCGGCCGGCAGCTTGGTGGGCGGCGATCACGTCGAGCCAGCGGCGGTAGGCGCAGGGGCCGCACACGGTGTGGGTGAGGGCGACAGGGGCGGCCTTGATCAGGCCGTGGCCGGTTTGGTCGGTCTTCGAGCGGCGGACCCTCATGTGGAGGCCATCGCTGGAGTGGATGGTGACGTCGCGGATCTGCAGGTCGGACAGCTCTGACCGGCGGAACGCACCGAGGAACCCAAGGAGGAGCAGTGCGGAGTCGCGGCGCTCGCGCGTTCGGGATTGCCAGGTCTTGGCCTCGCCGCGGAGAGTCGTGACGATGTGCTCGATCTCGGCGAGCTCGAGCGGCGCGACGCGTTTGACGGGACGGTCGCCGGCCGCGGCGTAGGTACGGCGCAGACCGGAGATGGTGTCCTTGACGAGCTGGTATTCGCCGGGTGCGCGGTGGTCGACGGCGCGGTGCCAGTAGTTGATCGAGGCGACCCACCGGGCGAGGGTGTTCATCGAGTAGGCGCGCTCGCCGGTCTCGGTACGCAGGTCCGCGCATTCGGTGAGGTAGTCGGCGACGACGGCGGGGTGGGCCGGTATCGAGATGTGGCCGTGGGCGCTGCACCAGGCGGTGAACTTCTCCCAGTCCTGCCGGTAGTTGCGGGCAGTGGAGGGGGAGTGGCGCTGTTCGAGAACGGCGACGATGCGAGCTTTGGATTCAGCGGAGAGGACGGGGGCTGTGGACAGCTCCGGGTTACCCGCGGCCACCGGGGCCGGTGCGGCAAGGATGGTTTCTCCCAGCAAGTGCTCTGTGGTCAACGCCGCTCCTCTCCTGTCTGGAGGGAGCCTACCGAGGAGCACCGACGCCTCGGTGGGACCGCGGTTCAGTTGAATCGCTATTGGAACCGGGCCAGGCACAGTGCCCGGAGGAGTGATCTGGAGTCTGTCATATGGCCGGCCTATCCGCGATGTCCCATACCGGGGAGGCCACCGCCAACGACGGTACGGACCTGCGTCGGCTTACGGCGGTTCTTCGTCCGTCGCTCTTTCGCTTGTTCGGTGAACTCCAGTTCTATGAGAGCGCTTAAGGACTGTTGGAGCTCAAGGGCTTCATTGCGTAGACGCGCCAGTTCCGCAGGCGAACATGAGTCTGCAATGTGCTGCATCACCGTGTTGACTGGTGACCCGGATTCAAGAACTTCCCTGTCGGGAAGTCCGATTCGGGCTATGTGGCTCTGAACCGCTAGATGAACGGCATTCTTGACCGACTCACCGCCAATCGCGAGCGGCTTTACCTGCTTTTTCTTGCCAGGCTTGGATCGCGGACGGGGAGGAACCACAGCGTTTTGCACCTGCTGACGCACGATCTTCCGTGCACCGCACCGCGGGCATCCGACAGCAGCACTAGCTGATGGATACCGCACACCGCATACACAAATGAACGCCATCACGTGCCTTCCCATAGATTTGCCCCACTGTATCGACCCCACTGCGGAAATCAGCCAGTTCATCGGAAGGCTTGCGATCGGTGCATTGCCATGCGTGCGAGGCGATGCTGCTGTTCTCCGATGCTGCGGGTGCCAGCGAGTGGGGTGCGGGCGTGTGGCCACACCTGCTGCGCGAGCCTGGTGTAGTCACGTCCGGCCAGGATGACGACATTGGGGTGTCCGAGGAGTCCCTGCTGATCGGCCTGCTCCTGGAGCTGCTCGGCGGTGACGGATCCCGGTCGGCCGAAGCGCAGATCGTACGGTGCGATGACCTGGTCCAGGGGTAGTAGGCCGTGGAGGGCGCTGATGATGCGGATGTTGTCGCTGCTGGTGAGGGCATCGGCGGCGCGGCGGGTGAGTCGGTGGTAGCTGCCGGTGTACAGCTCTCCGGCCGGGCAGGGAAAGGGCGCTTTGGCGGCTCCACAGGGAACGATGACCAGCGGATCGCTCGCCGTCTCGGAGTAGACCGGAGTGACCCCGAGGTCCGCTTCAGTCCGGAGCTGGCGGAGGTCGTGTGTGACATGGTCGGCGACCGTCCACCGTAGCCAGTGCCAGCCGCGCCGTTCCGAGAGCTTGAACTCGCCGTGGCTATGGCCAGCGACGTGGAACGGGGCGTGCCAGAGCTGCAGATCGGTGTTGGGGAGGGTCATTTCGACCTGGTCGTGGGGTCTCCAGAGACGGGTGTGCAGCGGACCGATCGCGCGGGGGATTCCGATGTACTGTCCGCCGGTGGCGGGACCGATTCCGGGCAGCGATTCCACGAGTCCTACCTGCATGATCAGGTCGACCCCGGGGGAGGGTGGGGTCAGGTCGGGGTCGTCGTAGTCGTATGTGGGGCGGAAGTTCGGCGGCATCGAGATGTCCTTGGGGTTTGGGGGAAGGGAGTGGCTACTCGCTGGGGGTGGTCTTGTTCGCCCAGTCGCAGCTGAGGCCGCCGGCGTCATAGCCGGTGCTCTGCTCCCAAAGGCACAGGACGGACGTTCCGTCGGAGAGCTCGATGGTGTGGACGCGAACCCAGGTCTTGGGGTCGCCTTCGATTCGGGTGACTTTCGGGGCATTGTCGCTGGTGGGGGTGCAGGCGGCGAGGGTCAATGTGGTGGTGGCGGCGAGCAGCGTTGCGACGGCGATGCGGGAGGGGCGGTTGCGGTAGGTCATCGGCGGCTCCAAGCGTCTGGCGATCAGGTCGTTGGGATACTGTCGGGCCGATGTTCGGGGTGTTTCAGTTGCCGCTGGGCGTTGGCTGGCGGAGGGGAATGTCCTGGTCGGGCGGGTAGTTGGGCGGCCTCACCGGCCCGTTCCGTCACGTGACATAACGGGTTGCGCCATGAGGTGGCCGAATCCTCATCTTGGGGTTTCCGCAGCGGGTCGATGAGTCGCAATGGGCCGTGGCGAGGGGGATTCAGCGCCCGTCGGCGTCGGTCACCTGACGCCCGAAATGACCGGATTCCCTCGGCGTGCGGATAGGCGGACCGCCTCAAAGTCGGTGATCGCCACATTCCTGGTCATCGCATCAGTGTTGGCGCTAACTGTCATTAGCGCTGCTCGCACCATCAAAACGGGACGTTACTTGAAATACATCCCTGTTCCGCCACAAAACCCCAGGTCACTGTTGGTTCTCGGTTTCAGTGTCAGTTTCTCAATTTCATGTCAGTTGGCTGTCAGCGGCGTGTCGATTTCTCAAATTCGTGTCAGTATCGGGAGTCGGAAAAGTGCCCCCGACCAGCGAGATTGAGGTCAGGTACGTGCAGGACTCCAGATGATCCTGTCGCAACGACCCCCGCTACGTAGATCCCCATCGAATGATCCTGGGACTGCCGGTCACGCAAAGTCCGCAGTCGTCCCCCGCCGGCGGCACTATTCCGAGATGTGCTGGTCGGCCACCAACCGTGGGCACGTCGAGCCTGACGCGAACCTCGGGCGCCACCGATCAGAGCAATCGGACGATGGACCCCAGTTGCTTCACACCGCGTTACCTCGGCGATCGGCGACCTCTTTCCTATGATGCGCGAGAGGCATGGACCACCGAGATGGACGGTCGGTCATCTGCTGATCGACTGCTCCGGTTGCAGAAGGGAGAGAGGCACCATGTTGTACATCGGCAGAGCCAGCGTCGACCGAATGTTCTGTGTGAAAGACGCGGACGATCGGGCCTGGGAAGAACTTCCTCAGTTGCCCGAGCCAGGATTCGGTCTGCTCGCTGCCGACACCGGGATGGTCTATGTCTATACAGGGATGTCCATGGGACCACTCGACCTGCAGGTCGAGGTTCTCGGTGAGGCTCCCGATCTCGTCGACAGAGAATGGGAAGACATCGAGGAAGCCTCGCTGCAGACCTATTCGGATATCGCCACGGTGCTCACCGGCGCGGAGGAACCCGTCGAGGGTTTTCCGGACACGGTGCTGTCGGCCGGTGCCGGAACCTATCGGGTCCGCGCCTATGCCACAGGACGCGACTTGGCGTGGGATCTCGTCGTCGACAAGGTGGTCGAGCGATACAAGCTGCAGATATGGCCTGCACCGTATGCGCCGCCACGTATCGTCCAGCATCGCAGCGCACACGCAGTGATGGGCTACTAGAAACTGCTGTCGGCAGACAGGACCGAGTTGATCCCGTTGTCGAGCGGACGACCCCGCGAACACGTGCGGTCATTCTGGAACGGTCAGTAAGACGGGACCGGAATTTCTGAGGATTCCGACAAGATCGTGAGAAACCCGGACTGACACGAATTTGGAAACCCGAAGGTCCAAGGACCGTCCTACTGACACATCCGGCGAGAACCTACAGTCACGACTACTTGAGATGCAGCGAGAATTAACAGAATCCGCGGTTTTTTAGCAGGCTGCCAAGCAATCATACTGCCGCTGACCTGCGAAAACATGCGAAACCCGCTCCCGACTCCAGGGAGTCTTGCTCGAATTGCTGAGAAGCTTGTCGACTCGCCTCACGAGGGACGCTCTACGGGAGCCGGCTGACCCGCTCTACCCCCTGCGAACTGGACCATGACGCAGAGCGGTTGCCGCCTCCTGCCAGCCACGTGGACGGTTCAGATACAGCTCGGGCCCGAGATGTATCAACACCTCGGGCCCGAGCGAGACGGACGGACAGTCGTCCGTCAGCAAGTCACCAAGAAGGAGAAGATCGCGTTGGCGTTCCGCGGGGAATCCTCACCCGCCAACTTCAACTGCACGTCGCCGGCGCCGTCGATCTCCACTCCGTTCATCCCCCACGTCACAGACTCCGCGCGTATCGGATTCGTGACGGGCTGTATCTCCGGCGCCGTCAGTACAACAGTCTTGGCGGCACCGTCGATCTTGATCTGAATGTCATTGGGGAAGGCAACATCCGCCTTCAACGACGAACCCGTCCCCTCACACGTGACGGACGCGAGCGCAGGGGAGACGTTGTCGAACCCGATCTTCTTCTGCTCCTTGTTCCAGTTCACTTCCAACATGACGCGCCCGTCGACCTGACTCACTGAGCCAGAACGCGTCGCGGAGGCGGCGGTCGACGCCCCGGTCCCAGCCGCCGCTTCGCTGCCGTCATCGTCAGATGAACCGCATGCCGAGACACCGATCAAGCACAGCGCAGCGAGCGCCGTTCCTGCGTACGTCTTCATCCGGGTCACGAGCGTTTCCCCAACCTTCCGCCCGCCGTACTTCGGCGGTCTTTGTTCGAAAACTACCGGACGAGCGATGCGGCCTCTCGGCTGCAACACGACTCCCGACTGCAGCCAACGCCGGCCAACTCGCACGTGCCGGGACCTGGAGAAGGCGTTTCCGAGACTGCTTCCGACCGAATTCCGGTGAAGGGAGCACGATGTCCGACGAGGACGGCTACGACGAGGACCCCAGGTCGCCAGGGCGATCCAACGAAACCTCTGCAGGACTACCGATCGCGGCCCGCGTCCTGGCGGTGCTCGTTCCGATCGTCACGGTGCCGGCGACCATCGCAGTGACTGCGGTGTCATTGCTCATCGTCGAACGGCGACGAGTCCGCGGGCGGTGGTGGGCAACCTGGGCAGCCCTGAGTTTCCTACTCGGCGTCCTCATCTCCGGTTCGTTGCTTGCCTGGGTGCTCCAGCCCCTCCAACTTCCCGCGTGGCTCATCACATCTCTGGCTGGCGCCTCGCCAGCCGACGCTGCCTCCGGTGTCGACGGTGACGTCGGCGCCGCGCTGCGGGACGTCGCGACGTCGACGGCCGGGGCTGCGGTACTCGGGCAGCTGCTGTTCGCGTTGCCTGTCGGCTTCGCGGTCACCGCGGTGTTCACCCGGGTGCGCCGATTCAAGCGGGAGAAGCTCGGCGAGATCGAAGGACCCGAGTTCTCGAACTGGCGGCCCGTCGGTGTCCTCGATCGGATGCGTGCGCGCCGCGTCACCGAACAGATCCGCGCCGGCCATCACACCATCGCACCTATCGAGGCGACCTCATGACACTGAATCCGATCTCTGCCAAGACCACGCTGTTTCGCCGACGCGGCCACGATGCGGGGCAGGTCGCCGTCGGCATCGGCCGCTACGGCTTCCCAGCCGTCTGCGACCTCGACGCGTTGAAACTGCCGGCGCTCGTGCTCGGCGGCCCCCGTACCGGTAAGACACGACTCGCGAATTCGATGAATGCTCAGCAGGTCCGGGTGACCGGTGGCGGCGCGTGCATCATCGATTTCAAGGGCGGCGACGACATTCCCTCGTACTGGGCGGAGGTGGCGCAGCAAGAGAATCGGGCGTTCCATCACTTCACGCTGAACGAGAAGTCCTCCGGCGCCTACCGGCGCCCACACCCGTACGCGCGCACCCAGCCCTCGTTCTACGACCCGCTGGTGCGCGGCAACGGTGACAGCAAGACCGCGATGCTCCTCAATTCGGTGGACCGTGACGGCGACGCCGCGGCGTACTTGAGGACAGCCGAGGACGTCGTGATGTTGGCGTTCGACATCGCCGACCTGACGGGGTTCTCCGCCGGCAAGGGCGGGCTCGAGACGCTCACCGCGATCCTCGACCCGGCCGCCCTCGACAAGGCAGCCAACCAGCTGACGGTCGACGCGGTCCTTCGTGCGCATCCCTCGATGGCCGACGTCGATGCCCGCCGCCGCGTCAACGATCTACAGCAGCGGGTCGCGGAGATGGGGCAGAAGACCCGCGGTGCAGGCAATCTGCTGGCCGGCGCGATCGGGGACAGCCAGACGCTGATCTCGAAGTTCGCGAACTCGTCGGCACTGGGAGGTCGACTGCGCCCGGGACGCGACGCGACCGACACGATCGACCTCGTCCGGGCGGTGCTGCAGGGCGAGATCGTCGTGTTCTCGCTGCCGTCGAACGACTACCGAAGCCTGTCCATTCTGGTGTCGACGATGGTGCTACTCGATCTGCAGAACACGACCTCGACGCTGCGGAAGAACATCGCGGATGTCCGGAGGCTGACCGGGGATACCTCCCGCAAAGCTGACGCGACGCCGTGGAAGCCGTTCGTGGTGCAGGTCGAAGAGCTCGGCTCCGCGAAGTCGACGGCGGCCGCGGCCGCGTTGCTCGGGCTGCTCAACAAGTCCTCGAACGAAGGCATTCGCGTTACGCTCTCCTCGCAGGGCTGGGGTGATTTCGTCGCCGTCGACGGCACCGGTGTGTGGGCGAACCAGGTGCTCGAGCAGGTCTACAACCTCTTCTGTTTTCAGCTCGGATCCGACGCCGACGATCAGGCCGTCTGCGGGTTCTCGGGACAGGTCAACAAACGCAAGCCGCGGATGAAGCACGAGATCGACATCGGCGGCAGGTGGCGGCTGTGGTCCGGCGCCCGGTCGATGAACTCGGGCATGACCGATTCTGTCCGGGAGACTCGCATCCCCCTGGGAACACTGCAGGAGCTGACCAAGGACGACGCGACCGACACTCGCGAGTTCATCTGGATCGCGAAGACACCCACGCTGAGCGCGGTGCACACCGTCGACGAGGGGCCGAACATGTGGTTCGAGCCGCTGCGGTTGGTGACCGTGCTCGAACCTCCGAACCGGCACGATTTCTTCGGCGATCCGGCTGCGGTGGAGCAGGCCGAGGCTCTCCGTGACGAGGTGCTCGACAAGACATCGGAGCGGGTGCGGTCGGACGCGGTGCTCGCTCACGTGCTGTCGGCGGATGCCGCTTCGGTCGAGGAACCGACGCACGAGGCCGCGTCTGCGCCCGTGCTGGCCGACGCCGAGGATCCGTGGGCCGTCGCTGCGCCCCTGCCGGCGAGAGAGCAACTCCGCGAGCCCGTCTCCGTGCGTCCGGTCGATTCCGACGTGCCATTGCGACCAGATCCCGGCCCGGACCCGTGGGACGAGACGGACACCGAGTGGGGGATCGATCCCTGGGATAGCGACGCCGATCGTGGCCAGGCGGCGGTGGAGAAGTACGGAAGTTGAATGTGCCCGCGCAGTGAATTGACCACGCCGCCCGACGCCACCGATCTGTGAGGCCTTGAATGTCAGCTCCCACCCCGCCGCCCGGGTATCGGCCCGTGCACCCGCTTCCGCCGGCTCCGGGTTACACGCCCGCGCCGGCCGATCCGCCCGCAGCGTCGGCTCCGTCTGCTGGCACACCGACCGCTCCTCCGGTCCCAGATCGCAGGCCGCCGCGCCGGGCGATGCCGCCCGCACCGGTCGTTGCCCCCGGGACGGCTGGGGCTGCCCCTCGCATGCAGGAACGTCCGACCCGGCCGCGCCCAGCGCCGTCTCGGGCCCCGGCTGAGGCGCAACCCGAGCCTGCCTACGCCGCTACGCCGGACACCCCGCCTGCGAAAGACAAGAAGACCGGTAACAGCCTGCGCGGGCGAGCAACGGCCGCGTTCTCGGCCGTACGCGGAGAGCACGAGCCGGCGCCGAAGTACGACGGCTCCACCAATGACGACTTCGATGTCCCGCCGATCGGTGGGCATCCGTCCCACACGAAGAACCGCCAGTGGGCGGTGCGGCTGGGTATCCCGGTGGGTGTCCTGCTGTTGGCGGCCGGCACCACGTTCGCAGTGGGGGTGAACATCGGGTCGTCGCGTGTCCCGGCGCAGGGCGCGATCTCGCAGAACGAGGCGCTGCGGTTCCGCCTGTCGTCGTATCCCGTCGAGCAGGCAGCGGTGTTCGGTCAGCAGTACCTCAACGTCTGCCTGACCCGTCCGGCCGCGTCGAACACTGCCGCGGTCCGCACCCGCGGCGAGGTGCTGGCTCGGATGGCGACGAGCGGCACGGAGTCAGGGTGTGGCTATTCCGGTACTTCGACTGCGGAGGCAGAGAAACCGGAGAGCATCGTCTTCACCGGACAGATCAGCTCGGTGCGCGAAGGCTACACCGAAGGGGCCGCCGCGTATTTGACGTACCAGGTGGCCTACGACTCGGAAAAGACCTTGGAAGCGGTCGTTCCGGTGTGGGTCAACGATCGTGCAGACCCGACGCTGATGCGGGTCGTCGGCAATGTCGGCTTCATGCCGGCACCCCGGTTGGGTGCGCCTCCCGCCTACGCCGAGACGCGAGCCAAGGACGCCCAGCTGGCGACGCAGCTGCGCGATCAGGTGCTCTCTCCGTTCCTGCAGGCGTGGGGATCATCGGATGCCCAGCAGCTCAATCTGACGTTGACCGAAGACGCATCGTTTGCGGCTCGCGCTGGCCTGCGCGGCTTGTTGGTCAACCCCACCGTGGAGAAGGTGACCGTGTACACCGCCCGGACAGAGTCCGGCGGAACGATCCACTACCAGTCCGGCGACGAGGTTGTCGCGGAGACGACTGTCGAGTGGACCAGTGCGATGAGCACGTCGAAGCAGGCTGGCACGTACCAGATCCGGTTGCGGTACGTGCAGGGGAAGTGGGCGGTTCTCGACGTCACGGGGTCCGCCTTGGATCCGTCTGGGGGACCGGTTCCGAACAGCGGCGCAGCCGCGTCGTCATCGGGTGCGCCCGACAGTTCGTCACGCAGTGGATCGTCGTCGCCCTCGTCGCCGACAACGCCTGTGCAGCCGCAGGAGCCGACGCAGGCCGCGTCCGGTCCATTCGATCCTGCAGGGGTCCCCAGCGCGTAGTCCCCGGGGAAGTCCCTCGTAGAACGCCAATTTCGGCGTCTGTCGGGTTCGGGTGGAGAACCCATGCGAGATCGTGCAGTCGCCGCGACTGGCCCGCAAGGCGGGTGCGGCCCTTACGAGAAAGGAAGCACAGCATGTGGGATCAGGTTCTGGCATTGACGGGAGACCCGTCGACCGCTGTCGTCGCGCAGCAGGGGTGGGGCACGGTCAACGAAATCGCAGAGAGTGTCCGCGACAATCTCCTCCTCATCGGCAGCACTCTGCTGACCGTCTTCGGATCCATCCTCGCCGTGAAGATCGGTGGCTCCGGCAAGGGCAAGATGCGCGAGCGCATCGGTGACGTCGGCGTGTGGGTCTTCGCCGGGGTCTTCGCTGGGCTGGTCACCTTCATCCCGGGCCTCGCCACCTCGCTCGGCAAGGAGACTGTCCAGTCCGGCACCACTGGTGGCGGGGTATCCGTGGTCGACGGACAGTAGAGCCTCGCGATGTCCGCCGGCGACAACTCTTCCCGAATCATCTCCCATGACTGGACCAACCTGTTCCGGCACCGGTCCCGTCAGTTCTCGATGGACGAGTTCCGCCTCCCTGGCGTGGACTGGGTCGGAGCAGGTGTCGCAGGCGGAGCCGCGCTATCCATCGGGATCGGCACCACGCTGCTGCTGTGGCTGCTCGGAATCGGCTGGTGGTGGATCGGACTGCTGGTCGGCATCGTAGCCGGTGGTGCGGTCTACCCCGTGGTGGCCAAGGACACCGAGGGGCGGGTCACGCCCCTCGAATCGACCACCCTGTGGATCGACTACCACCTGTTCCAGCCCGCAATGCTGCAGGGCACAGGCAAGGACGAGTACCCGACCGATCTGCACTGGCAGGCCATCCTCTACCGCCCCGAGGACATGCCGGATTACAGCGACAGCTTTCCCACACCCGCGCCTTACGGCACCTACCGGAAGTAGCTTCCCGTGACATACATCTTCCTTGGCGTCCTCGTCATTTGCGTCGTCTACTTCGGTGCTCGGAAAGTCCAAGCGCGCAAAACCTCCGCCCCCACGGGGCGCGCTCGGCAGAAGAAGCTGACGACAGTGGCGGACCGGGAACGGCTGCCGTACCGATACGCGGACGACCTGATCTTCATCTCCGGAGACTCAGTGTGGACCGCGCTGCGGCTCGCCGGCACGACCGACGAGTTCCTCACGGCCGACGAGAAGCAGTCAGCTGCCGAGTTGGTGGCGCAGACCTACAACACGCTGCTGGCCGTCTTCAACGGCAAGTCGGTGCAGTGCCACGAGATCATCCGGTACCGGCCGACGTCGGCGGAGGAGTGGGCCCGGGGCTACCTCAAGACGTCCTGGAATCCGTCGCGACTGATGCGCCAGCTTCTGCGCCACGTGTCGGCGTTGCTGTCCGAATCCACACCGGAGCGCCAGCGCTACCTGATGGTGCGGCTCGGCGAGTTCACCGGCGAGACCGTCCCCGACCCACTCAGCGCCATCGCGAATCGGGTCACCGCCGTCGCCGACGAACAGTTCCGAGCATCGGATCTCGAGCCGTTCCGCGATCTCGCGATCCGGGTGCACCTCCAGCTCGCCACGTTCCGCGCAACACCGTGCACCCGCGGCGACCTGATCTGGCTGATCCGAAAGACACTGTCCGGGCACCGCTTCCCTTCCGAACAGCCGATCCTGACGTCGAAGCCGCTGCGGACAAGTTTCTTCGACATGGCCGTGAACTTCCGTGGTCGCAATGGGCAGGACTATGTCGAGATCATCGACACCGACCCGGATACCGGGGACGAGCGATCGACCTACACCGCAACCCTCGTCGTTGCGTCGTCCGCACCGATCCTCGAGTTCAACCCGGTCATGGCGTGGGGTCCGGCCCTCGCGCAGCTTCCGCGGCCGGTCGAGCTGTCGTGGCGCTACGAGCTGATCTCGGCGGCCGAGTTCAAGGACCGAGCCCTCAAGGTCGCCAAGAACATCAAGGATGAGGCCGCCGACCGCGACAAGGTCCAGGCCTCGGAGGATCCGCGATTCGAGAACAAGTACGACCGGGCGCAGGCCTTGTTCGAAGAGGCGAGTACCGCTCCGCAGCCCGCGATGATCGGCCGGTTGCGGCTGGTGCTCTCGGCGCCGACGCCCAAGGAACTCGTCGCCGCCGAAGAAGACGTCCGAGCGATGATGGGCGACCTGGAGATGGTGCGCGTTCCCCGTGCCCAGTCCCACCTGCTCAAAGAGCAGCTGCCGGGGGACTATACGGGCAAGATCTTCGGCGGCCTCGTCGCTGCGCAGGGTGGCGGGGTGAAGATCGGCGAGCGCACCACCGATGTGTGGGCGCCGGCGGTGGCTCGCCTCGATTCCGATGACCAGGTCGGCGACGCAGTCGAGGCGAACCGGGGGAGGACCCGAGGCTGGCGCGGGTTCCCGGTCGGCTACACCTACACCAATGGCGCGCCGGTCCACTTCGGGCTGCACGTGCAGGTTGCGCGGGACCGCGGCGCAGGCATCGCGATCATCGGCGCCTCGGGCGGCGGCAAGTCGACTCTCGCCCTGCTGCTGTACTTCTGGGAATCCGAGTCCGGCACGCAGTGCATGGTGCTCGACCCGAAGAACGACTTCGAGAAGTTCACGTACTACATCGCATTCGGCGAACAGGTGATGCAGCCGGGATTCTCCGCCGACGCGGAAGCCGGGATTCTCGGTACCGAGGAGTCCCAGTTCCAGCCGGTCAACCCGGAGTTCTGGGCCGAGACCACGATCGTCAGTCTCGCCCGCGGCGCCGCTGGCCAGTTGGATGCGTGGTCGCTGACCGACTCGTACGCCGAGGCTGACGAACTCGCCCGCGGCCAGGTCGAGGTGCTGTTCACCGACAAGGACGATCGCACGATCGTCGAGCAGGCGTTGGCTGTGATGAAGGAGGCCTACGACGCCGAACAGGCCGGCGAACCCATTCACGGCGACCCGATCGTGCCGTCGATGGGGACAGTGGTTCGGTTCCTCGAGCAGAGCCGTGAGAAGTACCGGCCGATGGCAGAAGATGCGGACAACGCGAATGCCTTCAACGCGACCGAGAAGCTCGAACAGCTCGATCGAGTGATCAACCGGTTCAAGCGTGCTCGTGACACTCGCTACGCCAAGCTGCTCGTCGGTAACGGCCAGCGAGTCGACCTCGGTGACATGACCCGTCGGCGGGTCATCTTCACGCTCCACGGGTTTGCGCCGCCGAAGAAGCCGGACCAGCCCGAGACGTGGTCGGAGTCCGAGCGCAATGCGGCAGCCGCGATGTTCACGGTGCTCGATCTGGTGCAGAAGCTCTTCGACGATCGTCCGAAGCCGAATCCGGTGACCGGTGAGATGAAGACGCCGCCGCGTGCACTGTTCGTCGACGAGGGGTACATGATCGCCCGGCAGCCGACTGGGCAGGGCATCCTCTCCCGTGGCCTGCGTCAGGGCCGCTCGCTCAACCTGGTGATCGTGTTCATCTCCCAGCAGCCCCGCGACGTGCAGGAGATTGAACAGCAGGCCAAGGACGCCGGCGAGGCCGACTCGAACCAGTTCGGCACCATCTTCATGTTCCGGCAGAAGTCCCCGGTCGAGGCGGCCCGTGCGCTGGAGCTGCTGCGGGATACCAGCGGAGGGACCACGACCGAAACGGTCGCGCTGGCACGCAAGCTTCTTGAGGAAGGCAAGAGCGCTGGCGGTCAGCTTCGTGGTGGTCGGTGTGTGATGCGCGATGTCGATAACCGCGTGGCCACGGTTTCGGTGGACCAGATGTTCGCCGAGCTCGCCCGGGCTACCGAGACGAACCCGAATGACCGTCCTCGAGCCCAGAGCATTCCGATCAGTGGCAGTGGACGGGACTGGGAGATCGACCCGACCACGATGCTCGAAGTCCGCACGGGAATCAGCGAAGCCAACATGCGCGGTGACTACACCGACGACCTCGAACTCGACGAGGACTGGCACGACTTCATCGCTCGCAACATCGACGAGCTCGAAGCGGCCAATGTCGCGGCGGCAGTGACTGCCGAGCGCCTGTACACCGAATCCGGATTGGAGGATGCGCACTGATGGCTACCCTTGCCCCTCAACAGCTCTGGACCGGCCGCGGCTCGCGGTGGGGCCGCAAGTTCATGGATGTGCTCACCCAGCCTCGTCTGATGTTCCGCGGCGTCGCGGTGGTGTCGGCGCTGTTCCTAGCTGCCGGCCTCGTGCAGGAGATCGGCGTCGTGTCGACCCTCGTGGTTGCCTCGATGCTGGCCGGGGTTGCCGGTCTGGTCGTCGCATGGCGGCGTAGCCCGGCACATGTCCTGGCGGCCGTCTCAACGCTGGTGTACGCGGGCGTAGTCGTCGCGCTCGGTGCGGCATCGTCGTGGCTGACGATGATCGAGGGCGGGTATGCGTACTTCACCGCCTACCTGACCGGGCTGCTGGCGCTCGCGGTGCTGGTACTGCGTTCGCGACGAATCGGCCCCTCGCCGGCACTCACCACCTTCCTGGCTCAGACCGCACTGATGGCCACCCTCCCGCTCCAGCTGTGGCTCTCGTCTGCCTCCGCTGCGATCGGCGGGCTGATCCTCGGGGCCGCGGTTGTGTGGTGGCGGCAGCGTCTCGCGCCACGACGTGCGCAGACGGATCAGCGGGTCCGCCACCTCGCGGGTCGAGCGTGGCAGGTGGTGACCGCGGTGGTGGTGACGTTGCTGGTCGCGGCCACGGTGATGCTCGGCTCGGCCGCGCCGGCGGGAGCGTGGGGTTTCTCGTCGATCACGAACGCGATCACGGAGCCCGTCAAGGAAGCCATGTGCGGTATGACCGCACCCAACCTCGAACAGCAGCCGGTGGGTTCCGGCCCTGAGGCATGGTTCTCGAACCTGAACCTGGCTGGTGCGGTCGATGCGGAAACGGGTCAGCGTTCGGACAACGCGAAGGACATCCGTCTCGCGGCCGGCGGCGACATGACGCAGTACACCCTCTACGAGATCTCGGGTCTGCGCGGCTTGGACTGGGTGAACTGGCAGTACTCGCCGGACGCCGACGGGGAGGCGAAGCCCGACCAGTGCTCGATTCCGGCATGGATGTGGACGATGTCGGGCAACGCCATCTTCACCGTCAACCTCTACATCCTGCAGGCGACCATCGCGCTCAAGGAACTCGCGCAGGCGAAGAACCCGGTCGCCTGGCTGTACGACAAGTCGAACTCGGTGGTCGCGAACGTCTTCACCAACCTTGCGCTGCCGCTGATGGGTATCGCGATGGCTCTGGGTGCGATCGCGATCGGAATGGCAGCGGTGCGGGGCGGGGGCCGCGACGCGATCGGGAAGGCGGTCGCATCGATTGGCGTCATGATTCTCGCCGGGGCCATGTTCGGCGGCATCATTGCCGACAAGAACAGCGACCAGTCCCTCGATGAGCCGCAGGGCGCGGGCTTCTACGTCGTGGCAAACACGCTCGATTCGATGATCGGGCAGTTGAATTCGGCGCTGACGACGGCGATCTTGTCCGATCTCAACGATGACAATGGCGAAGAGTTCTGCCACGTCCCGCCGGGGAACACCGAGGCTCTTGGGCAGCGGGTGTCCTCGTGTGTGCTCGCGGAAACCTTGGCGTACCGGCCGTGGGCGCTCGGACAGTTCGGGCCTTCGGGTGGACGTGCGATCAACGTCGATGAAGGCAAGCCCGATGCCGGATCCGGGCAGGCTGTGGAAGGTGTCCGATACGGCCAGGACGCAGCGACCAAGGGCGATGGACTGCCGTGCTACGTCAACCTTGACATGTGCCGTGACCTGCGGACCTACCTGATCGTGCAGCAGGGCGGACCGGCCATCGGCGATCTGGTCACGACCTGCCTGAATGCCAACAATCCGAAGAACCTCGCCGATGCGCAGCAGTGCGTTCCCTATTTCGCTGCAGGGAAGGTTCTGGCTGATCGGGTCACCGCCGTTACAGACGCGTCTGACGGTGATACGGGGCAAACAGGCGGTTCTCCCGCACTGGCTGGAGTTGACGCGAGCACGATGTACTCGGCGTTCACCGGCACCAATGGCCTGCAGCGGCTCACTCAGGCCGCGTCGTCTCTCGTCGCGACGCTGGTCATTGCGATCGCACTCACGTCGCTGTCGATCATCACGATGCTCTGGCACGTGCTGCTGTTCGCGCTCTTCATGATCGGCCCCCTGGTCCTCGCAGGAGCGACATTCACCGGTAAGACCAACGGCGCTAAGGAATGGGTGTGGAATGTGCTGCACACATTCAGCGCACGCTTCGCCTACGGCCTGATCATGACCCTGATCATCTGGCTGATCTGCCTGGTATTCCGCTCCGACAGCATCTACACCGGTATGAAGATCATCATCGTCGGAATGGTGCTGTTCGGGTTCTTCAAGCTGATCCGCAAGATCGACGAGAAGATCCGCCCACAGCAGGGCTCGATGAACGTGAACATGGCCGACCAGGCTCGCCGCGGTATGACTACGACAAAGGCCATGACCGCGTACGCCGGATACAAGGGTGCGCAGCGCCTTTCGCGCGCGCCCGGCGCGGTCGGCCGCGGCACGGGCGCTGCGGTGCAGGCCGGCGGCCGCTCCGCGAAGTCCGCGGTCCTCACCGGCGGCCGGATGGTCAGGGGCGCCGCGGTGGGATCGGTCAACGCGCTCGGTGGTGAGCACAAGTCCAACCTCGCCGCGTCCCGGGCCATGGGCCGCAGCGGGACCCGCGTGATGGCGCGGCGTCTGGTGACCGCCCCAGTCACAGGCACCGCCGGCGCGGTCCGCGGCGCCTACCAGGGAGCGCGGGGCCGCACCCCGGCCTACGCCGGTGAGGGAACGAACCGGGCTGTCGACTCCCTGGCTCGCGGCGCGAAGTCCACGGCCAAGGTGACCAAGGAGGCCCAGTTCCTGGCCCAGTACTCGGCGCTGCGCGCACAGGAAGCGGTGGGCAACAGGCTCAATCCGGCACGCAAGCTCCCCGATCAGCGACGCGGGAAGAACGCGAAGCAGGGAGCGGGCAGCAACGGGGGAGGAGAAGCGTAGTGACATTCTCCGACCCGACTTCGACCGATCTCAGTACGACGACTCAAGGACAGCGCATGGAAACCACGGCCAACGGCAACCACCATCCCGCCGATGACCTCGCCGAGGCGCTCGACGCGTTCGACGCCGCCGGATATGGGGATGAGGTGTTGTACGGCTACGACCCTCAGGTGCTGTACGACAACGAGACCGGTGAGGTTCGGATCATCGTCGTCGTTCCCGTGGAGGGCGGTGGCGAGCAGCCGATCCACATTCCACTCGACGACGAGGGGATGGTCGCCGTCGTCAACGGGCTCGCGGAAGCGCGCGGCGTCCAACCGCGCATGTCGGCGCCGGCACGTCACCCGCTGGCCGAGGAGATCGATGCTCCCGGTGAAGCGCCGAAGCGGTCAGCGATCCGACGAATGGTGGATCCGGCTGGGATCGGCGGGCTGACACCGGATGACCTGCCGCCGACGATCTTCGGAGTGCAGTCGAACAAGATGATCGCGTACATCCTGATCGGAGTGCTCATCATCTCGTTCCTGCTGATGATCCTGCTCTGACTCTATCTGCCTCTCCACGAAGCGGCCCCCACCCGACGGTGGGGGCCGCTTCGCGTTTCCGCTGGTCAGCAGCTGGTGGAGAACCCGTACGCAATCGTCTGTCCGACCGATCGACGTCGACGCAGGAAGGACCCGTCATGGATCTTGCTGACCGCACACGGCGGTGGGCTGGACAGGCCATCAACGAGGTCGGGGCCAGGCTCACCACCACCCGCGGTCGCCTGGTCCTCTGGGGAGTCGTTCTCGTTCTCTCGGAGTCCTTGTCCGAGACCGGATCACAGCGACTCGGCGACGGTGGCGTGCGCATGGCCGCCCTGATGCTCGCGGTGATCGCCCTCGAGCTCACGGTTGCGGCGGTCCGCTGGCTGTGGCGCCGGTTCAAGCAGCGGCGTGCGCGTCACGCTGTCCGGAGCGGCCGATGAGTACGGCCAGCACGCGGACCGCGCTGGCCGCGATACTGCTCGCAGCAGCGGTCGCCCTCGCGGGATGCGGCGGTGACAGCCCATCTGCCCCGGCAACGCCGACTGTGCTCCCCGACGACCCGGGAAACATCGAGGTCACCCCGAAGCACACCTACGCAGAAGTGCCGGCAGCCGACGCTGAGGCATTCGCTATCGACTTCATCAAGCTGTACGGCACGTTCAGCCCCGCCAACCCGGCGCCAGGGCGGACGTGGATGTCGTCGTGGCGGTCGCTTGCCATGCCGGAAGTATCCAGTCGGGCCGAGGCGGAATTCGACAGCATCTGGGGGTGGACCTGGGACCAGCAGGTTCAGGCGCAGGACGTGTTGCCGGCCGGGCCCGTTCAACTCGACGCAGACTTTGGGACGGTGACCGTCCGCATCCCGGCCCGCCGCTACGTGCTCGGGCTCCTCGCGCAGCACGTGGAGGACGGGCATTGGGAGAACCTGCATTTCGAGGTCGTCGTCGGGCCGAGGACTGTCGGGGAGGCCGACTCCGGTCTGGCGGTGTACCGCGTCGAGATGCGTGGTGCCTGACAGATGTGGGTTGTAGCAGGCAAGGTCGCCGCGAAGGCGGCCACCAAGGCGGTCGCGAAGAAGGCCGCCGGAGGGCAGGCTCCGAAGAAGAAACGGTGGCCGCTCTACCTGTCGATTCTCGGTGCGATCGCCGCGTTCTTCGCAGTCCTGTTGCTGTTGGTCGGGAACATGATCACCGCATTCGTCGCGGCGATCACCGGAACCACCACAGTCGTCTCGACTGACTGCGGTGTCGACCGAGGGCGGGTGTCCGCGTTCGGTGCCGCCGGTGGATCGTTGTCCGGTGTCCGTGCCGGATCACTGGCCATCCCCATGGCCTCGGGTACCTACACGATCTCCTCCGGATGGGGGATGCGTGACGGTGGCATGCACAACGGCAGCGACTTCGCCGCCCCCGTCGGCACACCGATCTACGCCGCCGCCGACGGCGAGGTGACCGTCGCCGGTCCCGTCTCCGGATACGGCAACGCGATCATCGTCGAGCACAACCTCAACGGCCAACGGGTCGCCACGCTCTACGGGCACATGTTTGGCGACGGCGTGCTGGTGAAGGCCGGTGACCTCGTCCGCGGTGGACAGCACATCGCCAACGTCGGCAACGACGGCGACAGCTCCGGCCCCCACCTGCACTTCTCCCTGCATCCTGGCGGCTACGTCAACTACAACTCCGGTGTCGATCCGATGCCGTGGCTCACGCAAGACCTGCCCGCAGCCTCATCGCTGGCAGCTGCGCGTCCCGAGTACACGCCGATCGACCCGAGCACGTCGACCAGCGCCAATCCCTTCGACGCTCTCACCGCGCCGGCCGCCGAGATGGTCGCCTTGCCGGCCGAGAAGGGCACCGAGTCCGGGATGCAGCTCGACGGTGTGCGCGTCATGCGGGCCGCGTCGGCGAAGTTCCCCGCCGTCACGACGATCGGTGGCCTACGGCCCGGGGACCCGGGCGACCACGGGTCCGGTCGTGCCGTCGACATCATGGTCCCGGACTACAAGAGTCTCGAGGGGACCAAGCTCGGCGACGACATCGTCGCCTACTTCCAGGCGAACGCCGACGCCTTCCACGTCGACTACCTGATCTGGCAGCAACGACTGTGGCAGAACGGCTCCTGGTCTGTGATGGAAGACCGAGGATCGGACACCGAAAATCACTTCGATCACGTCCACGTCAGCGTCGCCGGTGGTGGAACCCCGAACGGCGACACACGCTACGGCACCGCGCCGGGCATCTCCCCGAATTCTCCACCCGCGATCCTCGCGGCCGACACGTCCACCTCCACCGGCGACTGCATCGAGCCACAGACCAGCGGTGGAGGCGGTCTCGCCGATGGCTCGGTGCCCGAGAAGTACCGGGCCGCGGTCATCGCCGCAGGCTCGATGTGTCCGGAGATCAAACCCCCGCTGATCGCCGCGCAGCTCGAGCAGGAATCCGGCTGGCAGGAAGGGGTCACCAGCGCGGGCGACGGCGTCAACTCCGGTGGCGCCCAAGGTATGGCCCAGTTCATGCCGGGCACGTGGGCAACGATGGGCGTCGACTCCGGCCTGGACAGAAGCGGACGGCCCGAGGGCCCGAACGCGCCGGACCCGTTCAATCCGTTCGACGCGATCGCCGCCCAGGGCAAGTACATGTGCTACATCGTCGACCAGCTCAAACCTCACGTGGCCAGCGAAAAGGTCAAGGGCGACATCGTCGATCTGGCATTGGCCGGCTACAACGCGGGTGAGGGTGCGGTGATCGAGTACGGGGGGATCCCACCGTTCGGGCAGACCCAGGCGTACGTTCCCGGCATTCGCGCCCGGATGGCGAAGTACGAGGCCAACATCGGGTCGTCCCCGGAAGTCCCGGGGGGAGGCCCGGCCATCACCGTCGCCGGCAGTCCCTTCGCGCGCGCGATGATCGAAGCCGCGTCACGTCAGCAGGGTCTGCCCTACGTGTGGGGTGGCGGTGGAGCTGACGGCCCCACTGCCGGTCAGGGCGCCGGCGAACTCGGCTTCGACTGTTCTGGGCTGGTGCTGTACGCCGTCGCGCAGGCATCCGGACAGCGGACGATCCTTCCTCGCACCACCTGGGGGCAGGTCGAGACCGGCACCGCGGTGTCCAAGGAGAACATTCAGCCTGGTGATGCGGTGTATTCCAACGGCACCGCGCATGTGGCCATCTGGCTCGGTGACGGAAAGGTCCTCGAGGCGCAGACTTTCGGGGTGCCCGTCGGCGTCCACCCATTCGACCTGAACAACGCCGAAAACATCAGGAGGTTCGGATGATCCGCCGTGCACTGACCAGTGTCACTGCTCTCGCGTTGGTCGCGGCCGTGATGGCCGGCTGCTCCTCGTCGAGCGAGGAGTCGACACCACAGCCCACCGAGACCGCGCCGACGAAGGTGCTGCCGTCGACCTTGCCGACACTCGACGCGTCGACCATCGACACCAGCGACCCGGATGCCGTGGCCATCGCGTTCGCTGAGACGTCGTACACGCTGTTACCGGGGGCCGATCCGGACATGAACGCTGGAATGGTCCGTGCTGCAGCGGTCCTGGATCCGAAGCTCGCCGAGGACATCCGCGGCCAGGTCGGGCGTTCCTCGCCGGGGTACGAGTGGAACCGGTGGGCGCAGGCGGGTGCGATGGTGGATGCCACTGCGGCGATCGACACGCAAGAGGTGCCGCCGCAGACTGCTCTCGAGGCGTACCGGATGGTGCGGGTGACGCAGACGGTGGAGAACTCGACGCGGTTCATTGCGCGACGACAGCTAGTGCTGCTGTTGACCCTGGTCAACATCGACGGCGAGTGGAAAGTCTCGCGTCTGACCCAGCTCTGAGCTGTTACCTCAGATCCACGCGTGTCAGGACTTCTCGGAGGCGCTCTTGATTGGTGATGAGCCATTCGGCCATCTCGTCCCACCGGTCGCGGTCGTTGATGTCGTTGAACGGCGAGGAAACGATGATCCGAGCGGCCTTGTTGTCCGGCATCGGATCCCATGTCACCTCGGCGTTGACCAGCGAGTCGACGATGTGGCGATGCTCGACCAGGATGGCGTACCGGCGCTCGTTCTCCTCGGCGTTGGCCGAGAAGTACACCTGATGTGTAAGGACTCCGTTGAACCAACTCATCAGCAGCTGAACGTTGCTGATACCCGTGCCTATGGGTTGCCAGGGTTTGTTCAAGCCGGTGGCGTTCGTCCAAGACGGATACCGGTCCCGAATCCGGTCGAGGACAACCGCCCAGAATTCGCGGTACACCACAGCCGACGCGGACTCACCTGTCGAGGTCGCCGCCTTCTTCACTGTCTTCTCCCAGTCGTTCGGTTTGACGACCAGTTCGAAGTTCGGGGCGACGGGGGAGTCGCCGATCCGCACCACACGGATCTCTACACCGAAGAATCTGGTGTCCTCGTCGGTGCGATGATTGAGCCATTCCAGTGCCGCCCGGTGCTCCTCACGGAACCCCGTGGTCACCCACACAATTGTGCTTGGGTTCGTGCCGGCCGCGTACGTGATGATCTGGCCGAGATGCTGGTGATCCGAACGCCCGAGCTGGTTTTCGACGATCACCTTCCGGTCCGTTCCCTGATCCCGGCCGATCAAGTCCAGGCGGAACCCCCCGACTCGGTGCTCTGCTGCTTCGAGAACGAGATCGTCAATACCGAGCAGCTCCGCGAGAACATCCGCGTTCTCTAGCAACCAAGGTGTGAAGTGCAATGCCTCGTCCGGCCACACGGTACGGGGCGCAACCGAGGTCAACCGTGCCAACTCAAAGCCGCTTGTCATCGCTGCTTCCCTCCACTCCGGTCATCCGCTCGCAGCTTATGCAGCCAGGGCCACAGCACGGGACAAAGACGCCAGCACCCGACCGAGTGCTCCAGCAAAGTCCGCCCGACCATCCTTGCCCGTCGGGAAACGGCCACGGAGCAGAGGGAGCGGGTGCTCGGCACGGACCGGCTTCCGGCTCCGCGGTGCTCGTCGCCACGCCAACTCTCGTTGCCACCACTCCCACATCAGCGATTCTGCGGTGTACAGCCTCTGACGTGCTTCGATCACGCCCGCCACGCCCAGCTTCACAGCGGCAGCAGCCATAGCCGAGACCACCTTCTTCACAGCCCGACCGCATCGAGTGACAAGTCCGAGGTCCTGCAGGAGCCGCAGATGCCGAGTGACCGTCGCTGCGGGGAGGCCCGTCGCCTGAGAGAGCGAGGAGGTGCTGTGGTGGCCCGACAGGAGGGCGCGGTGGGTGGCACCGCAGGCGCCGCCGAGGCCGGTGCTGGTCCAGAGGTCGTGGCGGGCGTGGAGCAGGGTCTGGTGGAGGCGGGTGCCCAGGAGGGGATCGGGGGCGGGTACCCCTTGTGATTCAGTTCTAATCTCAACGGCAGGAAGGTCCAACCGATACCGATCGGATCGCGTTCCCCGGCAGGTATCTACTCGGGTGATCCATCCGTTCTCCCGCAGCCAACTCAGCGCCCTCGACGCAGTCGGCTGCGTGACCCCCGCAGTCAGGGCCAAACGTCGCTGATCGATGTCGAACTCTGTCCGTCCGGTCTCCCACGCAATCAGGCACAGTGCATCGAGAACACATCGTCTGTGGACTCCGGCGTTGCCGCTCCACTGTGTGGGGTCGGTACCGGCGGCGTGCTGAATCTGGTGGGCGCGAAACCTGCCGCCCTTGTCGGTGGTTGTCTCCGCGCGACAGGGGTGCTTCTGGGTCCATCGGTTCCAGGCTGCCAAGGCACGGTCCCACTGGCGCAGCGCGAACCGATCGATGTCGGGGCGTTGAACGCGGCCGGTACCGCCGTAGCGACCGGTGCGGAGATATTCGAGGGCGGGTGCGGTACGCGCGGCGGAGAGGACATCGTCGGTGCGCCATCCGTTGGCGGCCATGCGCAACAGGGCAGAGAACGCAGGGCCACTGTGGTCGTCTCGTGGGCGGATGGGGGTCGACAGCGCGGCGTGGAGCGCGGCGTGGCGGGGGTCGTCTTCGAGGTTGCAGCGGATGGCGGGGGCCCGGGTTTCGACGATGGTCGGGCCGGTGAGGACTTCCAGGCGCGGGGACTTGCGGGGTGTGCGGGGCTTCGGCTGCGGCGTCGGCTCGGTGGTGCCGGCGGTGTTGAGGACCGTCAGCATCATGGTCAGATGCTTGGAGAGCCGGCGCAGGTCGAGCATGGTCGCGCCGAGGGACAGTGCGGCGAGCGCTTCGTTGGGGTCACCGTCGGGATCGGGCAGTACGGGGGTGGAGCATGTGCCGCTGCGGTGAGCGGAGGCCGGGAGACGGACGCAGCCGGTTCGCGGGTTGGTCAGGGGCGACAGGTCGAGGCTGCTGTGGAGCTGTTTGGTCAGGCGGGCGAGGGAGCGCACCGCTCCGGCGGCTACCGGCTCGGCCATGCGGATCCAGACGTGGCGGCCCCATTGGCTGCCGGAGGCTGTCACCAAGTGTGGGATGTTCAGCGACCGCAGTGTCGAGGTGAAGGCGAGTGCGTCAGCAATGGAGTCGGCGAGTCCGATCGATGGTGCTTGGGTCGAGTCGAAGTCGAACGCGAGGAATCGGTAGGTGCCGTGAGGGTCGGCGAGGTACATCGCGACGGGGAAGTCCGGTAGGTCGGCCGGAAATGGCGCGTCGGTGTAGGTGTGGGTGCGCGCGGTGTCGACTCGGGCGGAGGGCCGCGGGGACCATTCGTGAAACGCCTGGTAGTAGGTGTGGCGCCAGTTGTGGTTAGTGACAGTTGTGACAGCGTCGTTGTGTGTTGCCGATGGATCAGCGCATAGATGTGCGCTACCATCGAACTGTCCTGCTAGCACAGGAAAGCTCCTCATTGGTTCGGAGCCGCGGATCAGCAGAGCTGGTAACTCTGCCCCGCACATGAACACTGGTTCGGTGAGTTGGCGCTCACCGAGCAGCTACAGAAGCCCCGCTTATGCGGGGTTTAGCTGTTTCTAGGGGTGGTTAGTTCCTAGACATGTACGTCCACGGCTGATGAAGTTGTTCATGGGCCTGACGCCGGTTGTCTGGTAAGGCCGGCCCGGCGTGTGGCGTTAGCCGGTCATCAGCAGCTGGCTCCTCTCGGGCATCAGGTGCCCTAGGCCTACGCGGTGGGCAAGCAGAGAGGCGACGACGTCGGGGCGACGAAGAGCTGCCTCGGCCGCGAACTCGTCAAGGACCGGGACGAGTTCCTTGGGCACGCGAATCGCGAGTGTCCCTGTCCCCTCCGATTCATGGGCCACCGATGGGATGACTTCTGCGAAGTCGAACATCGGCTCACCGTGAAGAACGAGGTCAGGGCGACCGGCGGTTTCGGAGAGCAAGTCAGCGACTGCTCTGCTTACAGGCAGACCACGTCGCTCCGCATAGGTAGCGAGAGCATCGACGACGGCCTGGGGCGCGTGGAAACGAATCTGCGTTCGTTCGCCGAGGTGTGGTTGAGCCATGGCGGTCATTAAACACGCATAACTGTTACGGAGTTGCACGACACGCCGCACTTGTAACAGTTACGGCTGAAACACCCGGCGAAGCGTCTCCGTACCTTCACCGACATGAGCACACCAGACGCCCACTCCGTCGGCGGCGACAACCCCGCCCTCGCCGGGCAGTCCCTCCGCAACCGCTCGCGCGCGCAACGCCGCGCCCTGCGCACCATGACCGGTCAGCTCATAGTCACCGCCAGCGCGATCACCGCGACGGTCACCACCATCGCTCTGCTGTTCGTGCTCCCGCTCATGGACGCCCTCGCCGTGGGCACCTACAGCGCCGCGGCACTCGCCGCCGCCTACGCACTCATCACCTTCCCACGCCGCGCCGCAGCAGTCGGCTTCGCGTTCGTCGCAGCCGCGCTGGTCTTCACTATTGGTCAGATCTACGAGCTCGGGGCCGCTGCATCCTGGGCCGCCGCCCTTGCATGCGCAGTCACCTCGGTGGCCGTGTTCTCGACCCGTCGCACCACCCGAACCCCGTACCTCCCCACCGTCGCAGTCTTGACCGTCATCGTCACGGCCTTCTGGGCGACGGCCGCCCTCGGTCTACCGCGTTGGCTGTGGGTAGCACCCGCCCTCGTCACGAGCCTGGTGGCTGTCGGGTGGCGCGCTGCGTGGCCGATCACCTGGCGGGCACGCCGCGCGGGTTGGCGCTCGAAGATCCGGTACCGCACCGGCGCACCGCTTGCCGAGCGCCCGGACGGGGACGGCCGGTGGATGGCCGAGGAGTACCTCGAGGTCGGCGCTGACGCCGAACGCATCACCGCTCACATGTTGACCGGCCTCGATGACCGCTGGCACGTGCTGCACTCTCGGGCACTGCACTACACGGCGGCGGATGCGGACCACATCGTGATCGGCCCGGCTGGTGTCCTGCTCATCGACAGCAAGTACCGGTCAGGGAACTTCGAAGCCCGCCCCTGGGTTACCGAAGATGGCACCGCCGGCAGCGACTGGTTCTACAACGGCCAGGTGCTCGACGCCAGCCTCGCGCAGTCGGCGATCTTCGAAGCTGACCGCATCGCGTGGGCCTTCCACGCCGATGGCCTCGATCGCCAAGCGGTCCCGATCGTCCTCGCCATCCACGGCGCCCGCATGAATGTGCCCTGGGGAAAGTGGACGATCGAGCTGCTTGGTGATCCGGTTGACGATGACTCCGAGACGCCGGTGGTCGGTACCCGACTCGTCACACTCGTCGACGCGACCCACCTGGTCGACTACCTGACATCGTTGCCGGCCCGACGGTTCACGACGCCGACGAAGCACGAACGCGCCGCTGGAAGACAGGAGTCGCTGACACCTCGGCAGGTTGAGGAGCGCGCACAGCGGCGCTACGTTCGCGACCTCGCTGCAGTATGCGAGCACGTCTTCCCACGATTGAAGTGATACCGAGAACTGGTCGAGGGCGGCGGGGTCTCCTGGAGCCGGTGAGACGATCGGGACATGGGCATAAAAAATTGGTGGGACGGGCCCCGCGGCGAGGCAATCCCACGCACAGTCACTGCGGGCGGAATCATCTTGAGCTTGGCTGCACTCTGGGTTGGTCTCAACTTGCCGAATGACATGGGTTTCTGGATCAGTGTGACTGCGGCACTTGCTCTCGTTGGCCCAGGTCTCGTTTTCTCAAACGTCCTCATTGGCCGATGGCAACGCAGACGCATCGAGCAGCAGGCTCTCCCCTGGCTTGTTTCCGCATGCGCTTTCCTCGCGCAGTCTTTCGAGACGTTTCGCGAGATAGCAACAGCAGCGGGCGTTGAACGGCAGCTTCCACCTACCCCACCCAAGTGTGATGTCGAGGCCCTAACTGCAACGGCAATTGCATATCAGAAGGCGTTCACTGAAGCCCTTGAATCGGCACAACCGCTTCCTACAGAGATCTATCTGACGCGCAATAACCTCACTCTGACGCACTTCGGATTGGTAGCGAGAATGCTCGACAAGGCCAGCTCCCTTGTACCAGTATCGGTTTCATCCCAGATAGCGACCGTCTCGGACGCTTGGGCACAGTCTGCTGGGGTCACAATCGTCCACTGCAATCGAGACGATGGGAGGGGACCCATAGACCGGAAAATCGGGTATCCGCATATCGTGGATGCAGCAAGAAGCGCGGAGGTGAGCCCGAGCACTTTGACTCATTTCGACACGCAGAGCCTGTCCGAGCTTGCCCTAAACCAGGTGCACCGCACCGCGAGCCTGTTCAAGCTCATCGAAGATGAGCTGCCTCCTGACCTGAAGAAGTCCTTGAGGACCTTTGACTTGCCGCAGCTCACACTGAGTGACTCGTAGCCTTTTGCCAACTGCGGATGCTCTGAGCAGGACTACATCGCCTCGACCTGCGGAAAATGTCAATGGATCTGCGGCCTCACCGCGGTCTGGAGCACGTATTTGTGCGGTAACCGGTGGGGAGACTGCACTCACGACACCACTCGATGGCGAGTCCTTATCATCGCAACGGGCCTGCAGCACGAGAAGCGTTGCAGGCCGTTGTAGGTGGTTCAGATTGAGAAGTTCCGTCGTATCAACTCTTGGAACTCCTGGCTGTCTTGGTCTGCACTCCTGTTCCTGCCGTGCTGGCCTCCGACCAGATCGGATCGATTGATGACGGTATCGATGGAGTCGTCCTCTGTGACGGGTGCCGTGATTTTTGGTGCGTCCCACCAGCCTGCCGGTGCAGGTGTGCCGGCGGCGGCCGAGGCAGACGCCTCGACCGACTCGGGTCGGCGGAGGGTTTGGCGGGCGTTGTCCCGCTCGCGGCAAAGGTGCTGCAACCTCCGATGCTGTTCGACCGCAACGGCGGACAGCATGAAGGCGAGCACCCCGAGTATCGCCACGAGCGGGAGGGGTATGACCCATCGTGGGGCTCCCGCCCACGCGAGAAGTGCGACCGGGATGTTCATCAGTGCGGAGACCGTTAGCGCAGCCCACCATGCGGGGACAGCGAACGCGGCCCGGATCAGGGCGATGCTGATGAGTATTGCGAGCACGAACGCGCCCGCGTGAAGTATCGCGGACATGGCCGGCGCCTTTCTCTTCGGTCAGTTACCCGCGGCTGCGGGCTCACCCTCGACGGTAAAGGTCGGCTGCGACGGTGTTGCAGATGTCCTTGCCGGAGCCCTCTTGGTGGTGGTCACGGCCGAATTGCGGCCTCCGAGTTCACTGGTGAAGTAGTCCGCGGTCCAGGTCAATGCGTCGCGGCCTCGGGAGTCGACGACGAGCTGGCCGTAGTTCTGGTGCGCACCACCGGAATAGAAGGAGATGGCTCGGGTCGCGGAGCGAGTGACGGAGGCGACGTTGAACGAGGAGGCGAGGTTCGAAACGGCGTCGAGGTCGACGCCGTCGAGGATCCCGCTGGTGTCGGCCGCGGTGGCGAGGGTGTGGAGGATCAGCGGTGGGATCGCGAGCAGGTCACCGCTCATCACGTACTTGACGATCAGAGCGACGTTTTGGGCGAGTGCGGTCAGGTCGAGGCGGTTGATGACCTTGAGGACATCCCCGGCCAGCCTTTCGGGTGACCCGGTGGGCATGGTCTGCAGGATCGCAATGAGCGGGTCGAGATCGACCGAGTCGACAGCTTCGACGATGCCGACGAGCTTGGCGTTGAGGGCGTTGACGATGTTGGGCATGGCGGGGAAGTCGCCGACGGCGGCGAGCGAGCCGAGAGTGGTCAGGTCGTTGACGATGCCTTGGAAGTCGATGCGTGCGACCTTGCCCGAGGTGACCGAGGCTTGGCGGAGCAGAGAGACCGGTTGGATGCCGCGCACGATGCGTGCGGCCGCGGTGGCATCGCTACCGCCGAGTCCTGCGAGCGGGCCGAGAACTTCGGCGAGGTCGGCGGCGGAACCCATGAGTTGATTTGCGCCGAGTCTCTCGGCGCCGTCGGCGAGGCTGTCGAGGATCCTCGAGAGGTTGTCGATGTCGACACTGCGGACCTTGTTGAGGACGGTGCTGGCGCGGTACTGGGCCGTGTCCTGGGAGAAGTCAGTAAGGGTGGCGGCGGCGTATCCGTTGCTGATGTTCTGCGCGAGGCTGCGGAACAGCTGGCTGTCCTTGCGTGTTTGGGTCGCGATCGTGCGCGCGCCAGCGGTGTCCCCGGAGGAGAGTGCGGTCTGGATGCGAGTAGATGCGGTCTTGAGGCCGTCGATGTTGAGATGGGCGAGATCGGTGGCCGTGGCGGTGTCGGCAGGGTTGGTGGGGGCGTCGTCGGCGCTGCTTGCCAGCCCGACGTTGCCGAGCACCGATCCGATACCACTGAGGAGACCGTCGTCGCCCGGGGTGGCGCAGTAAAGGTCGGGGGCGGGATCGCAGATGGTCATGACCTTCATGCCGGAGAACCCGTCGGTACGCGGACCGGCGATGCCGTGGCCGGGCGGATTCGGGCCGACGACAGTTTCCCCGGGGGTACCGCGGCGAGGGTCCGCGATCAAGACGGTGGCGCGCAGTCTGGATGCGGGGATCGGACCGTTGCCTTGTGCGATCTGTTCTGCGATGTCGCCGGCGATGTCAGCGCCTTGGCTGTATCCGGTGAGTCCGAACAGGGTGGACGGGCAGCGAGCGGCGCGCTGCTTGAGTGCGGTGCTGACGGCGGCGACGCCGTCGGCCTTGCTGTCGGCGTAGCCGACGCCTTGGTCGAAGGCGGTGGCTTCGTAGGCGGGGAAGAGAGAGCTGATGGTGCCGCCGGACTTGGCGGCGGCCTTGTCGGTGACAGTCTTGAGCATCCCCACGGGCGTACTCGGGTCTGCGTTCTTGTTGGTCTCCCAGGTGCCTGGGACGGCGATGATTTCGGCGGGGGAGCAGTCGCCGGGAGCGGCGTATGCCGGGGGGCCGGCCAGCGCGCCGACGCCGAGGCTGGTTGCGCCTGCGACGGCTGTGGTGAGTGCAGCGGTGGCGGCGCGTGTGAGCATGGATGCGCGGGGCGTCATCGGGCATCTCCGAGTCAGGTGTGGGCCCGGATCGACGTCGATGGCCGGTGTGATTGGCCGGTCTCGCTGTCCCCGGATCCGCTGGGTGTGGACGCGGACACCCTGGCAAACGCCTTCTCCACTCTGATGAAAAAGGCTATCTACCTGAACAAAAAGGAGGAGCGCCGGCAAGGCCGACGCTCACTACGCTCTATCGGATCTGCCCACACACACCCGCCGCGAGGGAGGGGTGCACAGGTAGCGCGACTCTCTGGGAGACGCGGCCGCACGACGTGGATGAACCAGCCGCCAGCACGTCCAATAGTAGTAGACATTCTCGGTGAGGCCAACCGCGATGGGGGATCGGCGCGGTGCCCGAGCCTCGTGCCCACTGGTCATCAGCTCCGACCGGCAGCTGGTGAACCGGACCGATAACTTTTGCCGCACCACCGATTGGAAGGAGCGCAGATGACCAAAGCTGAGTCCGTATTCGAGATGGCCGCGACCCGGCTGCGGAGTGTCGCCGGGCGCGCCACCCCGGGGCCTTATCTCCGATCGAAGGCCGTACCTGGCGCTTTGCGCTGCGTGGACGCTCCCGATGGCGGGGAGCAGCACCTCGCATTCGGAATTGCGCGGCAGGAGGATTTTCGCCTTCTCGTCGGTGCCGATCCGGGGATGTACGAGCTGTTAGCGGCGGTGTTCGCGGCGGCCGCCGGGTCCGATGCGGCCGCACCGGAGCTGGCGGACCTGGCGGCGTACCTGAGTCAGAAGATGGGGTTGAAGCTGCCTGCGGTCGCGTTCTATCCAGCAGACGAGGCGGTTGTCGAGGACCCGGAAGCACCCGCTGCGGCGCCCGTCGTCGCTCCGGAGCCGACTCCCACGGCACCCTCACGGGCACCTCGCGCACACTCCGTGGTCCAGCCTGCCGCAACCGCCCCGGCGTTGGACGCCGCAGACCTGTAGTCACGGTTCATGCAGCGACCAACTGAACTGCGTCACCACCGATCCTCCGGTACATGTCCGACGCTACGGTTGGAGAAACGTCGAACTCGTTGTTGCGGCGCACCGCAATCGCTGCCCGGTGGGCCGCCTCGTTCAGTGGATGCCCATCGTGACCACGGACCCAGCGCACCGTGCTTCCGGTCCGTTGCAGCTTCTCCCGCAGCGCCCGGACCCGGCCGGCGTGACTCGAAATGAGCCAACGGGGGACGTCGGGATCGTTGCTCTGCAGGTAGGTAGCGACGTGCAGACTGTCGGTGAGGATCTCCAGCTGGCCAGTGTGTCGGCGCACCGCCATCTCGATCGCGAGGCACTCACCCAAGTTGATGCTCTCCACGTCGGGTAGGTAGTCGACGTAGACCCTGCCGGCGGCGTCCACTGCGCTGATGCCGACACCGGCGCGGCCGCGACGCTTCGACGCGTCGGTGGCGACCTGCAGAATCGACTCCCGTTTGCCGCTGCGGGTCGGGTCGGGGTTCTTCAACGATTTCGGTACCTCGGGTAGAGCGCGTCCGGCGGCATGGAAGAGTTCGGAATGGCAGCCGAGCGGACTCGCTGTGAGGACGACTGCGGGGAAGCTCGCAGCGCATCGTCGTGTCTCGGCGCGGACTCCCGAATGGTCGATGTACAAGGCGGGGCGGATGATGGATTGTTCGGCGAGCGCATAGAAGTGCTCGAACGCATCGAGTACTACCGCTTCGGCGCGCTGCGTGTGGTCACGTTCGAAGGGGACTGTCGTGGTGTGGCCATCTATGCCTTGATATGTCACAACGGCTGTGTACGGCCGGATGCGTTGCGTCAGATCGGGGGTGGGTCGATCGACGCGAATGACTCCCGCGACCACCGTGTTTTCTGTGCGGTCTTGCCAGTTCCTCCATGATGCGTGCAGTGCAACGGGACTGAGGATGGCGTGGAGCGGCGACAGCGTGGGCATGAATCCTCCTCTGTGGGGATCGGTCCGCAGGACCGGGTTGTCGGGGACGCCTCCACAGAACCTCCTCGGGCGGCGGATGTTTCAGTCCCCGGCTGTCGCACTGTCAGGGGGTCGGGCAGACCGAGTCGCAGTTCAGCTTGTTCGCGATGTAGAACCGTCCTCCGGCTGAGACCACCGTGTACTGCTGGTGGTACTCGTGGCTCACGCCGTCAGGGGTGGTGACCGTCAGTCGCACGTTGTAGACGTTCTCGGTCTCGGTGCTGGTGATCACGATGTTGTGGGTCGTCAACGGGTCGAGTCGGTCGATGTCGGTTTGGATTGCCTGCGCGGTGGCGGGAATGTTCTGGCTGGCGACGAGGTATCCGGCAGCGGCGGCACCGTTGCGCTGCTCGTAGTACGCGTTGTCGAAGCCGAGGATCACCCCGGGGCCGCTGGTGGTGTCCCCGGGAGCAGGAGCGGAAGCGACGGTGCTCGGCGTCGCCGGCGCGGTCGTCGTGACGGCAGCGGTTGTACCTACCGCCGCCGAGGATTCCTGATCTGTGAAGCCGCCCCGGAAAGTGCCGACGGCAACGGCGCCGAGGACCACAACCCCGGCGACGACAGCGACCACGCCGACGCGACGACGCTTTCCCGCGGGGGTTCGGGTCGGTTTCTGGGGAGTCCGAAGAAACGCGTCGGTGTCGAAGTCCCCTTCGGGCATGCCCCCGTAGGGATCTGCTGTGCGGGCGTCGGAAGAGTGGTGGTCATAGTCGGATCTCTCGTAGTGATCGGCACCACGGTATTCGGACTCGGCGCGCGGATCCCAGGGCTCGTAGTCGGGTAAAGGGGCAGGGGTCACCGCGGGGAACGCAGCGGTCACCTCCGAGGCGTCGTCGAAGCCGTCGGTGCCCCCGCCGAATTCGTCCGCGACGTACTCGTCGCCGAACCCCTGGTCGTACCCGGGAGTGAAGCTCTGTCCGTCGGTGACTGGTTCCTCAGCCCATGGGTCGTCGCTGTCCCACTCGTCGTTCCCGGGCATTGGCTGTGTGTCGGGTTCTACGCGTCCGCGTGCCATGGCGTTCCTCGTATCGGGTCGGTCTGGTGGTCGGTGCGCAGAACCGTAGCCCCATGCTTCTCCACGCAGGTCATCGCTTGTTTGCCCTGCATGCGAACTGTTTTCACTCGGCGTCGGGTGGGAGTGGAGAAGCGCCGCTCTACGGTCGGCGCGACCTTTGCGACAACGTGCGGGGCCCCGCGTCGCACAGGCTCACCGGTCCCGGAGCCGCCGGGAACTCGGTATCAGCTCTGGCTGCAGCACAGGAGGAACAACAGATGGCCAAGAAGCACCGCAAGCCACGAAGCTCGTGGATTGCCCCGACGGCGGTCGCCGCTGGTATCGGCATGACCGCCATCACCGGCGCGGGTATCGCCACTGCCGCCCCGGAGTCGGGGTGGTCGAACCCGGATCCTTCGGACAGCGCACCGGAGTCCGGGTGGTCGAACCCGAACCCGACGCCGGCAACTCCGGAACCAGCGCCCGTGCAGAGTGCTCCTGAGCCCGAGGAGTCGTTCTGGGTCGCTCCGCCGCCCCAGTACAACCGCGGCACGCGGGCGTACAACCCGGAAACCGGCGGTGGCGTGACGCAGACGGTCTGGTCCGGCAACGACTACTCCGGGGGCAACAACTACTCCGGAGGCGACGATTACTCGGGTGGTACCAACTACTCCGAGAACACCTCGCCCCAGGTCGACTGGAGCAATCTGCATGCACCCACGCCGGTGATCGATCCGACGCTCCCAATCGAAGCTCCCAAGGACAAGATCCGCGTCGGACGAGTGATCTTCGATCAGCCGAACTGGGTCTCGGACATCGACGCCGAGCGCACCAACAACACCACGGCTGTCATCGAAGCCCAGGTCACCGACGCGTGGCGCTCGGTTGGCCTGGAAACCACCGAAGCCGAAAAGGTCGCCTCCGGGCAGGTGGCAGGAACCGCGCTTGGCGCGGTGAGCGGGTTCGCGACCGGATGTGTGGCCACAGCAGTTCCGGCAGGGCTCATCGGCGGCACGATCGGTGGAATCGGTGGTGCTGTCCTGGGCGGATGGGTTCCCTCCCCGATCCCCGGAACCGCACCGATCACCACCGGTGTCGCGGGCACTGCCGGCGGCGCCGCGATCGGCGCTGCAGCAGGCTGCGTTACCGGTGGTGCGGTCGGCGCCGGAATTGGTGGCGCCGCAGGCCTCGCGGCTGGTACCGCCTACGGAGCCGGCGAGGGTGCCACCCCGATCGAGACGACGGTCCCGGACGTCGAAGAGGACCAGATCGCCGAGCAGGTGGACACCACCTTAGATCAGTGGTCCCAGGATCCGGTGGGTGCGACCGTGGTCGACGCGGTTCAGTCGTTCACTACCGAGACGGCCCCGGCCCTCGACACACAGGTCCGGGACTTCGTCGGCGCTCAGGCGGGTGGCGAACAGATCCTCGACCAGGTCGACCAGACCCTCGAGACGTTCTTCAACGACGCCACGCCGGGTCTGAGCGGAAACCTGATCAGCACGGCGGTCGGTGACGCCATCGCAGCTTTCGGGGCTGCCCCGGCCGCGGATCCGGCTGCGCCGATCGCGGGCTGACCGCAACAGCAAGACAGCGGGCTCCACACCAGCATTGGTGTGGAGCCCACTGTCGTGTGCTCAGCGAATCAACTTGCCGCGACGGTATTCACGGCCACCCCAGACGCCGGTCTGCCCGGTCGCGCTGGCGTAGGTGCCGCACGCGTCGGCGATCGGGCAGCGAGCGCAGATTCTAGCGGCGTAGTCGAACGACTCGCTCGGGTCCGGGAACCATCGGTCCGGGTGCTGATCGCCACGGCAAGCGGCGACGTCCCAGTCCGTGGCGTCCTCGGAGATGGGGAGCAGGTCGGTCAGGGTCAGCGTGACTGTCATCGGGATGCGCCTCCTTCCAGGCGATTCAGGTAGTTGGGGCCAACTCGCGCCAGATGGCCTGCTGGCGCTTCTGATCGGTACGGGGTGCCCGGGGCACCCACAGGAGCGGCATGTCGGCCTCCTCGGGGGTGCGGTCTGCCTTGCGGCCGTTGCAATCCGAGCAGGCGGCAACGAGGTTGCCGTAGTGGTCTCCTCCGCCGCGACTCTTGGGAAATACGTGGTCCACCGTCCGGGCACCGGGCTGGCCGCAGTACGCGCACCGGTGGTGGTCGCGAGCGAGCACCGCTGCGAAGCTCGCGCGGGTGTCATCATCGATCGCCGGTCGCGGGGGAGTATGGACGTACTCAAGCAGCTGGATCGTGTGCGGCAGAGGGATCGCCACGTGCTGCGATCGCACCACGAAGCGCGGAGTGTGCTCGACCAAGGTGATCGCGAGCTACTCGTTGAGCAGCACCACCGCTCGGGCGGCCGGTACGACGTCGAAGTCCTCGTAGGTGACGTTGAGGACCCGCACGCGGGTGTTCATCCAGGTGCGGGCGGTGATGGCGGTGGGTGGGCGGTGCATGGCAATCGACAACCTCGTTCTCTCGCAGAGGGGAGTGGCGGGTTCTCGAGGTGTGCTCGTCCCGATGAGGCCGGGGTCGGCCGGAAGTCACCTCGGGGGTGACTGAAAGTCGGGGCGCGCACGCCCCGAGAGGAGGGGCGTCAGTAGACGCGGAATCCGGCGGTCGTGCCGGAGTGTTCAGCGAGCCGGTCCAGGAATTGGATCTTCGGCTGCGACATGCACTGTAGGTACGCGCTGGTGCGCATTCGAGTGTCCTTCCTGGTCGTAGGTGGCTGCTACCGGTCGCCCAGTGTGCCATGCGAGAGCGGGGAAGTGTTGCAGATATTGAGCTCGCGCGCCGTCGACCTCCGTCAGCAGTCACCAAGATCGAGCCCGCGAACTGGTGAACCCTCTACGTACGGTCGAGCCGCCAGTTCACCAACGATCAAGGGGTATTCATGAGCAAGCTCAACGGTGCAGTGCGACGTGCGGTTCAGATTGCAGCCGGAGTGGCTGCGGCAGGAGCCCTAACTATCTCCGGAGCCGGGCTCGCATCAGCGGCATCACCGCCGGTCACACCAAGCCCGGGCGGAGACAACATCTGGCCCGTCGTCAACCTCGACCGATGCGGCGGTCCGATCCAAATATCGAGGGACACCGTCCCCGGCCGAACGGACCTGCTCGGGGTGACACTCACGCCGACGGGCAACTTCGGCGCCAGCTCAGAATGCGTGGCCCCGGTGAAGCTGGAATGGGTGAATGGCATCGCGCCGTTCGGCCACGCGGTAACGGTCACGGTGGACAGGCCCGGACCCAGCCGAGTCGACATCCCGATTGGTGCGGGCGCGAGCCTACTGACGGTCCAGACGCTGGGAGTGCCGGCCTTCGGTACATCCCAGTACGTGTGGATGCAGCAGTGATGCGGGGGTAACCCACTGCAGCGCAGGGCCCTGCCACACGTGGTGGCAGGGCCCTGCCGCGGTTGTACGAGATCAGGCGGAGAACTTGAGGTGAGCCTGGGTCTTCCCGAGGACCTTCTGTCTCTCAGCAGACACGGTGACGTCGATTCGCGCGGTGCGTTCCTCGTCGTCGAGTCGAGCCACCTTCGCCGAGATCGACAGTTCGGCACCCTTCACCTGGTCGACCACGACCGGCCGCGTGAACCGGGTCTCGTACGAGACGACCGTGGTGGGGTCGCCGAGCCAGTCCGTGACGACCTGCAGACCGAGGGCCGCGGTCAGCATCCCGTGAGCGAGAACGCCCGGTAGTCCTGCGCTGGTCGCGACGGCGTCGTTGAAATGGATGGGGTTGAAGTCGCCCGAGGCGCCGGCATAGCGGACCAGGTCATCTCGGGTCACAGTCAGGTCGGCCTTCGCGACAACCGCACCGACCTCGAGGTCCGTGAAGCGAGGAACTGTGTAGGTCATTCGTCATCTCCTCGGTGCAGCAGCGACGAGGTGATGGTGACGACCACGTCGCCGCTTTCATCTCGGATTTCGCAGATCGTGGACAGGATGGAGTTGCCGGCACGCTCGGTGACGTCGGTGATCGTCAGCGTGGTGCTGAGTTCCTCGCCGGCGACGATCGGGCGGCGGTATTCGATCTTCTCCGAGGCGTGGACGATGCGGTGCGGGTCGAGTCCGGTGTCCGGGGTTTCGACGAGTTGGGTCACCGAGGGGGACTGGACGACGGTGGTGAAGGTCGTCGGCGCGATGACATCTGCGAAGCCAGCGGCCCGGGATGCCTCGACGTCGTGGTGCAGCGGGTTCGTCGCGCGCACGGCGCGGGCGAACTCGCGAACCTTCTCGCGGCCGACGAGGTATGTCGTCGGCGGGAAGACCCGGCCGGCGAGGTTGGGGTTCAGTGGTGGCATCGCTCGAGACTATCGACGGTGAGGCGGGCGGGGACGAGGGCCTCTGGGTTGTTCGTGCTCGATCGCAGACGGGTCCCGCTAACTCCAGCGAGAAGACACTGTAACACCGTGTTGCCGACGTCCCTAACGTCGCTCCCGTCAACCGCAGGCATAGGCCTGCCTCTGCAGTAGGAGGAACGATGGCCGATCCGTACATCACGATCCCCGACGCGTTCGCCGATGCGTTCATTGCACTCGCGAACGAAGCAAACGATCATCCCGACGAACTCGATCTGGGGATCAGCGACGACAGGTTGAGGCTGTGGCTGTCGAACAGCTATCCGGGGTTCTCGCCCTACCTTCAGATGCGCAAAGGCCCGGCTGGAAACGCGGTCGTGGAGGTGCGTTCGCAGGTCAATAATCGTGACAGTGAAGGGAACTCGACAAGGGTGACGTTCACTGACGCATCCGTGCGAGTCGACCTCACAGACCCTTATTCTGCGGCCCAGCTCGCACTCGAATGCTGGCTCAGCACTCTCTGATCCCACCACTCACTCTTAGCCTCGCGCTTTCGTACTGATTGAGCGGGCGGCCGTGTCGAACACGAAGAATGGTGCCCTGAACTGGGATAATTCGACTTGCGAAGGTTGAATCAGTCCGAGTCCGAAAGGCACCATTCCGGTGAGCAAGTCTACGTCCCCCTACCCACACGTGTCCGCATCGGCCACCGGAACCAGCCTCGTGTCGCATGCCGGCGCGATCCTGCTACTGCGCACCGCGGAGAAAACCGGCCTCACCACGGCATTGACGACCGAACTCGGCCCGTTCCGCAAACCGTTGGCTCGCCACGATCCCGGCAAGATCCTCCTCGACCTCGCGGTCTCCCTCGCACTCGGCGGAGACTGCCTCGCCGACATCAACCAACTACGTGCCCAGCCCGAACTGTTCGGTGCGGTGGCGTCCGATCCGACCGTCTCCCGCCTGATCGGTGTGTTGGCCTCCGACGCCGATACTGCTCTCGCTGCCATCGGACGGGCCCGCGCCACCGCCCGCGCCCACGCCTGGACCGCCGCCGGCTCCGCGGCACCGGACCACACCATCGACGAACAAAAACCACTGGTCATCGACATCGATGCCACCCTCGTCACCGCCCACTCCGACAAAGAACACGCTGCCCCGAACTTCAAACGCGGCTACGGGTTTCATCCATTGTGCGCGTTCATCGACCACGGTGAGTACGGCACCGGTGAACCCGTCGCGATGATGCTGCTGCGCCCCGGTAACGCCGGGTCGAACACCGCCGCCGATCCTCCCCCAAGCACTACGTGCAGGGCGGTACCCCCATCACCGTCGTGCAGGACGCACTGGCGCAGTTACCGTTCGATCCGGGATATCGGGTCGGGAAGAAGGTACTGGTCCGGATCGACGGTGCCGGCGGCACCCACTCCTTGATCGAGTACCTGACCAAACGCAGGCTCTCGTATTCGGTCGGATTCGGGTTGACCGACACGATGACCGCCGCCCTCGATCTGGTCCCCGAACAGGCATGGACTCCGGCCTACGACCCGGACGGGCAGGTTCGTGACGGCGCCTGGGTCACGGAGATCACCGGACTGCTCGACCTGTCCACGTGGCCGAACGACATGCGCGTGATCGTCAGGAAGGAACGCCCGCATCCGGGTGCGCAGTTGCGGTTCACCGACCGTGACGGCCTGCGCCTGACCGCGTTCGTCACCAACACCCGCCGTGGGCAACTCCCCGATCTGGAGCTGCGGCACCGGCGTCGGGCTCGGTGCGAGGACCGGATCCGGGCAGCGAAAGTCACCGGTCTGCAGGATCTTCCGCTGCACGGCTACGACCAGAACCGGATCTGGCTGGCGCTGGTGCAACTCGCATGCGAGCTGACCGCGTGGATGCAAATGCTCGCGTTCACCGACGTGACTGCACGCAGGTGGGAACCGAAACGGCTACGGCTGCGGGTGCTGTCGATCGCCGGGAAGATCGCCCGGCATGCCCGCCGTGTTCGACTGCGGCTGGCCGCGACGGCTCCGGGTGTCGATGTTCTCGTGGCCGGCTTGAACAGGCTCACCGCGCTACCTGCGCCTGCGTGACCTGCACGTATCTTCATTTATCGAGACGAAAGGACACTCAGCTCGGGGCCGTGGACCCCGGCGTCACCCGACCGTGTCGGGTAGTCGATCGTGGCCGCACACCGGATCCGCAGGTTTCCACACCCAATCTGAACTGCTCAGGCCGGCGCGTCACCCGCACGAAAGATCGAGGTTAGAGCGCATTTCGGAATGCGTTAGGTTCTGCAGCCATGTCCGAAAGACCATGGAATTGTGTTGCCGATAACCCGGATCCGATTATTTATTTAAGGACCTCGTTCCAGCGGAAGGCTACAGTGATCGCTTTGCACACGCGGCGATGCGCTCCGTTACTTACACTGAGGCCAAGAATAACTCGGAGTATCAAGGGTATTTCTGAAGTCTTGGTGCGTGATAATTATACTGGTATGAAAGTCTTTTCCGGCGCGGAGGTTTGGGAATACCTCGGGTTCGATGATCACGGTTAGGGAATTTCCGGCCTCCAGCACCTGGATCCCCCGAGGAGAGGGCCATTCCTCTTGGGATTCGATTGTGGTACCAAATAAATTTTCAGGGTCATCCGATTCCACTTCAACGGTGCGGGATGCCGTCGCGGGCCGAGAGATTCGCTCCATCTCGATTAAGACCCTGTTTATCCCAAGGGGTCTGTCTTCCCAGGACCCCCCATCGAGCATTTCTATCCCGATGTTTGTCAAGGTAGGAGGATTTCCAACTACATTGGAGTAGCGTTCGGGCGGCAGGGAAGACATATTCATTTCGACTACGATCATAGTCGAATCATTTCGGACTATTTGTGCGGCCACAAACCAATAGGGGGGAGGTAGCAAGTTCGCTTCCGAGTTAACCGAGCACGACAGCTGCTTCGGCACGACCATTTCGTCTAGTTCGCCAGCTCGATCGGCCGAACAGCCGACGATGGCCATAGCCGTCAGCGCTGAGACGATCACTCTCCAGACGTCTGTAGTCCTCGGCATAGCCGTTCCTCTGTGGAAACTCCCGCTTAGATGTATAAGGTCGTGACGTTGGTGGCGCCGGCCCTGAGTTTGCTCATGGGTGGCCGGTTTTGACGGCAGTGTTCGGTTGATGGTAGTTGAAGTGTTCACATTCTCCACCAGTAGTGCCCCATAGAGTGGTGTAACCCGGTGACCAGCACCACAACCGACAGCGTGTCGCTGCTGGACGTGAAACGGTCACCGCGTGATCCTTCGAGTCAACCTTCCACAGAATCCTCGAACGGAGTCATCACGATGACCGCACCCCACATTGTCGACCCTGCGGGTGTATAGCACCAAGCCCTGACCGACGCGTCTCCCGACCTGATGCGCGAACTGCTACAAACCATGATCAACGCCCTGCTGTCCGCCGAAGCCGACGCGGTCTGCGGCGCCGAATGGGGCCGACAGTCCACCGAACGAGTCAACCAGCGCAACGGATACCGACGCCGCCCGCTCGACACCCGCGTCGGCACCATCGACGTCGCCGTCCCCCAAACTCCGGTCCGGGACGTATTTTCCCGAATGGCTCCTCGAACGCCGTAAACGCGCCGAAGCGGCATTGATCACCGTGGTCGCCGACTGCTACCTGGCCGGGGTCTCCACCCGCCGGATGGACAAGCTGGTCAAAACCCTCGGCATCAACGCACTGTCGAAGTCCCAGGTCTCACGCATGGCCGAAGACCTCGACGAACAGGTCGCCGCGTTCCGGCAACGCCGACTCGATCACGCGGGCCCGTTCACGTTCGTCGCCGCCGACGCATTGACGATGAAAGTCCGCGAGAACAAGCAGGTCGTGAACGCAGTCGCGATGGTCGCCCCCGGAGTCAACGCCGACGGGCACCGCGAAGTGCTGGGCCTGCACGTGGCCACCAGCGAGACCGGTCCGGCATGGAACACCTTCTTCGCCGACCTGGTCGCCCGCGGTCTGAGCGGGGTCCGGTTGGTCACCTCCGATGCACACCGTGGTCTGGTCGATGCGATCGCGGCGAACCTGCCCGGTGCTGCGTGGCAGCGATGCCGGACCCATTACGCGGCGAACCTGATGGGTGTGTGTCCGAAGAGCATGTGGCCGGCGGTCAAGGCGATGTTGCATTCGGTCTACGACCAGCCGACCGCCGATGCGGTCGATGCCCAGTTCGATCGTCTTGTCGAGTACACCGAGGACCGGCTCCCGGCGGTCGCCGAGCACCTGGGCAATGCCCGCCAGGATCTGTTGTCATTCAGCGCATTTCCGAAGGATGTGTGGACTCAGGTGTGGTCGAATAATCCGGCCGAGCGTCTCGATCGAGAGATCCGACGTCGGACCGATGCGGTGGGGATCTTCCCCAACCGTGACGCGGTCGTCAGGTTGGTCGGTGCTGTTCTGGCCGAGCAGGGGCCTTACCCCCAGCAAATGGACACGGGTGGTGGATTACGCCGCGGATGCCAGCGTAGCGATGTAGAGGGTCTCGTAGGTGTTCGGGGACCGGTGTCCGCACCAGGAATGTCGTCGTCGGGTGTTGTAGCGGGTGACCCAACGGAACACCTGACGCCGGCACGTGGCTTCGTCCGACCAGACGTTCGCGTTCTGGAGGACTTCTCGTTTGAGGGCGGCGTTGAAGGATTCGGCGAGACTGTTGTCGGCGCTCGTGCCGACTTTACCCATCGACTGGGTGACGCCGAGGTCGGCGCAGAGGGAAGCGAAATCCTTCGAGGTGTATTGCGCGCCGTGATCGGAGTGAAAGATAGACCCGGACAATCCATTACGATCTCCATGAGCAGCAAGGAGAGCGTCGGCGACGAGGTCGGTGCGCATATGGTCGGCGATCGCCCAGCCGGCGAGTTTGCGGGAGTAGCAATCGATCACCGTCGCCAGATACAGGTTGGCACCGCCCTCGATCGGTAAATATGTAATGTCGCCGACGTAGATACAGTTCGGTGCAGGGGCGGTGAAGTCCCGCTCGAGCAGGTCGGGCACCTTCTGGTCCGCAGGTTCTGGGACGGTGGTCGTGACCCGTCGTCGACGGCGGTAGCCGACAATGCTGTTCTGACGCATCACCCGGGCCACCCGCTTGTGGTTGACCCTCTCGTTCACGGTGACGCCATCGTTGAGTTCTGCGGTGATCCTGGGTGCTCCGTAGGTGTTGTCCTCGGTATGGATCGCCCGGATTCGTTCGGCCAGCTGCGCGTCGGCCGCGGCGCGAGCGGTCCTGTCCGGCTCGGCGGACTTCCAGGCGTAGTAGGACGAACGCTCGAGCTCGACGAGCTCGCACAACCGCTTCACCTGATAGGTGTCGGAGTGGTCGGCGACGAACTGGAAGCGGGTCACCAGTTCGTCTCCCCGGCGAAATACTTGGCCGCCTTACGAAGGATCTCGCGTTCGGTGGTGAGCTTGGTTGCTTCCGCTCGTAGGGCGGCATTCTCGGCTTCGAGACGGGCGAGTTTCTGCTCGACGGTCTCCGATTCGCTACCCGTGCCGGAGCTCAGGCTATGAGGCCGTGCCGGAGTATGCACCCGGGTGCCGTCGACGTGGGTTTTGGTGCCGGTCCCGTACTGGTCGATCCAGCCTGTCAAGGTGCCGCGCACGACCCCGAGGTCAGCGGCGATACCTCGGATCGTCGCGCCCGGCGTGGACTCGTACAACTCGACCGCCTGGCGCCGGAACTCCTCCGAGTAGTTCTTTCGTGACATGACTGAAGATCATCTCGCTTCCCCAGCAGATGCTGGATTCAGCGTGTCCAAGAACCGGGGTCAAGGCCCCAGACCGATGAATGGACGGAGGGCCGGCGGTATCTCGGGCTCGAGGTGCTGGCTCGTTGTCGTGCTGTGGGCACCGCGCCGGACAGTGTCGGGGAGGTGGTTACGGAACCTGCTGCCGCGATTCCTGCTGCATAGTGCAGGACAGGAGAAGGGATCACCGTCCTACACCACCTTCTGGGGCTTGACCCCATCCGGCCGAGACGTCCGTACAGCTGAAGGATGAACTCGCCCGCGTGCAGGCAGCGATCAAACAGGCTGTGCGCGATAAGACTGCCATCACCGCTACCTCGAATTTCACGTTCAACAACTCCGCAACGCAGGGGCGAAAGTTCGTCTCGGAGAGGTCGAAGATCATGCTGCGCGCCTACAACGCCGAGGCGGAGAACTGCGTCAAGACGGTCAAGGCAGGAAATCTCGCGGCCGCGTCCGCTCGACTGTTCAAGGCCTCCGAACAGATCGCACGTCAGGGGCAGATGATCGCTCTACGCGTAACAGATCACTATCACCGCCTCCGATTGCGCGAACTCGAACTGGCCGCCGATGTCCACCAGAAGGTCCAGGAAGAAAAGGAAGCCGAACGCGCGCGCCGTGAGGAGCTGCGCGAACAACGCAAAGCCGAGCAGGAACTAGCTGTACTGACCGGACACGTTGGTCAATCGTGAGAAGGGCGGCTGGTTGCTGCAGGCTGTGTGGGGCCGGTGATGGTTGTAGTAGTGCAGCCAGCCGTCGAGTTCGCCGCGACGCTCCGTCTCGGAGGTGTAGCAGCGGGCGTAGGCCCAGCCGTCGGCCAGGGTGCGGTGGAAGCGCTCGATCTTGCCGTTGGTCTGCGGGCGATACGGCCTGGTCCGTTTGTGCCTGATTCCCAGCTCGGCGCAGGTGTCGCGCCACAGGTGTGAGCGATAGGCGCCACCGTTGTCCGACAGGACCCGCTCGACGGTCACCCCGCGGGCGTTGAACCACTTGACGGCCCTGGCCAGGACCGCTGTGGCGGTGTGGGCTGTTTCGTCGTCGTGGATCTCGGCGTAGGCGACGCGGGAGTGGTCGTCGATGACGGTGTGGACGTAGGCCTTGCCCATCAACGGGTCGTAGTGCTTGTTCTTGGGCTTGTCGGGTGTGGCTGCGCGGTTCTTCTCGCCTTGTCGTCGGCCGACGTAGCGCCAGCCTCCGCCGTCTGGGATGTTGCCGAGCTTCTTCACGTCGACGTGCAGCATCGCCCCGGGGTGGTCGTGCTCGTAGCGACGAACAGGCTCTCCAGTGGCACGGTCGACGTGCGACAGGCGGTTCAAGTGGACGTCGACCAAGATCCGGTGGACTGTCGACGGAGCAACGCCAATCCGGTATGCCAACTGAACCGGACCTTCCCGCAGACGCAGCCGGAGCTGGATACAGCGCTTCGCAGTCGTGGGGCTGGTCTTGTTCGGGGAGCGGTGAGGCCGTGAGCTGCGGTCCTGCATGGACTGACCGGCCCGGTAGCGGTCAGCCCAGCGCTTCACGGTGGGCCAGGAGACCTGGAACCGGGCAGCGACCTCGCTGATCGGCCATCCGTGGTCAACAACCAGCTGGGCAACCTTGAGGCGGTGACGCGGAGTGAGGGCGGCATTGGCGTGGGACATGGTGGTCTTCCTGGTGACGAGCGGGTGGAGACAGTGATGGGGCTGCACCCTGTGGTGCAGCCCCATCGATTCGGTATGTCAGTTGCCGTCCGTGTCCTCGCTGTTCGGCGCTGAAGAGGCAGCCGTCTCGGTGGGTGTTCCCTGCTCGCTCTGGGGCTGGTCGTCATCGTCGGGCACGATCTGGGCCCCGCAGCAACTGCTGTCCTGCTTGCGTGCGGTGAAGAGGTCCTTGAGTCCCATGGTTGCTTGTTCTCCTCGTGTGGTTGGGAATGTGGTGGTTGGGTCAGGCGATCAGTGGGATGAGGTAGCCGGCGGCGATGGCCGTGCCGATGACAGTGACCACGAAAGTGACGACCAGTCGGGGCTTGAACAAGGCGGTGAGCATCGAGATCTCGGGGATCGAGGCTCCGGCGCCGCCGATCATCAGCGCGAACACTGCACCTAGCCCCATGCCGGTCGAGCTGAGGGCCAAGCCGATGGGCAGCATCGTCTCGATACGCACGTAAAGCGGAACGCCAAGCACGGCGGCCAACGGCACGGCCCACGGTTTGTCGTCGCCAGCGACCGCGGCGAGTTGGTCCTGAGACACGAAACCGTAGATAAATGCACCGACCGAGACACCCAGCACCATCGGGACGAGCAGCGGTCTCAGATCGGCCCAGGCCTCGCCGAGTGCGGGCCGGATCTCGTTGCGCAGGCCTGCCCAGGGGTGGGGGGTGCTGTCGTCGCCGACGACCTTGACTCGCTTGAGCTGGCTGGCCATGCCGAGTCGTTCCCATACTAGGGGGGCGAGCAGGGACCATGCGGCGGTGACCACCGTGTAGACCAACGCGATACGCCAGTCGAACAGCAGCACCACCCCGGCCACGATGATGGGATCCAGCAGCGGTGACGAGATCAGGAAGGTCATCGACGTCCGGAACGCCACCCCCGACTTCAACATCCCAGCCAGCACCGGCAGCGTCGAACAGGAACAGAACGGCGTGATCGCCCCCAGCAGTAGCCCCTTGAGCGGGCCGGGAAGGCGCCCATCGGCCATCCAGCTCTGGATCCGATCCGGCCCGAACCGCCGGTTCACCAGCGCAACGAGCACCGAGATCAGCGAGAACAGGACGAGCAACTGGACCAGGATCAACCCGAAGGTCTGTACCGCATGAATCACCGCGCAGCACCCTCAGTCGATGCCTGACCCTCCCCTGCTGGGGCAGTGCAGCACGCCTTCTGTCCCTCTGGAGTGAGAGTCGCCAAGTGAGCGAGCCACTGCACCGGCGCCGCCAACTGCTCACAACACAGCGCGTAGATGTTGGACCGGCCCTCGGCCCGCACACTGATCAGCTGCGCTTGCCGCAAGGCTGCCACATGGTGACTCACCAGCGCCTGGCTCAACCCGGTGGCCTCCTGCAACTTCTTGTTCGAGCACGCCCCCGCCGCAAGCGTCAGCACGATCATCAGTCTGTTCTCGTCTGACAAAGGCTTCAACAACGGAGCAAGCATCCGCGCGTGATCCCGCGCCGACAGGTCCGTGCGCGGCAGGGCAACATCCAGTGAAACTGTCATACCCACACTATAGACAAGCGTGGCCTTCTGTCACAAGTGGCGACTTGTCTATCGATCAACGTGTCCGGTCAGTACAACTAGCCACCGAACGCGCCAAGCTGGACAAAGAGTTGGCGCACTACCAATCGGCCTTGGCTACGTTGGAGGCCAACGGTGACAGTGCGGCTGCCGAACGCCTGAGGACCAAGCTCGCTGACGTCCAGCGCGCAATCGATGACGTCGACTATCGGGCAGCGAACATCCGCGCCGGGTACGTCTACGTCATCTCGAATATGGGTGCCTTCGGGATCAACATGGTCAAGATCGGGATGACCCGCAGGCTCGACCCGATGGACAGGGTGCGTGAACTCGGTGACGCATCGGTGCCGTTCCGATTCGACGTGCATGCCTTGTTCTTCTCCGAGGATGCGGTGACCGTCGAAGCCGAACTACACGAAACATTTTCCGAACGGCGGGTCAACAAGGTGAATCCGAGGCGCGAGTTCTTCTACGACACGCCGGAGGATGTCCTCGAAGTGCTGCGCCGGCACGTCGGCGAGGTGCTTTCGTTCACCGCCGAACCCGAGGCGGAGGAATACCTCCTCAGCATCGGAAAGAAGGACGCCGCGTTCTAACCGGTGGACTCTGAAGCGGCGACGACGGGCAGTTGGAGCTGTCTCGGATACGTCTGCGCGCCTGCCATATCGACCACGCAGTACTCGCTGGCGGGAGCTTTCCATACCGGGACGGTCGCCGTGACTCACAATGAGCGCAGCTCACACCTGGTCGTCGACATCTCCAGGCGCTTGACGGACCTGGTGAGGTGATGTCACCTCCCGAGGATGCTCGATCGAGATGCTCGAACCGTTTTCCGATAACTGGACTTGGTCGTCGGCACGATGACTGCCGCGAAGCAGCAGGAGGCCGCGATGACCGCTGATGTGCTCGCTGCGCTTCCCGAGGGTGCCCGCATGCATGGCCTCGAGTTCCGGATGAAAAGCCCGGCCTCGCTGGCCCGCAAGCTCGCCGACCGTGTCAAGGCCGCACCGTTCGCCGAGCCGGAACGGATCGTGGAGAAGATCACCGACGTCGTCCGCTACACCGCGATCTCGCGTCCCGAGCAGGTCGTCGCCACCGCCACTGCGGTGGCCGCTCGCCTGTCGGACCGTGGTTGGACGGTGATCGAGGCCGAACAGTCCTATCTCGACGGCAACCAGTACAAGGGTCTGCACATGCTCGCCCGTCACCCGGACGGGCTGGTCGCCGAGTTCCAGTTCCACACCGAGAAGTCGCAGCAGGTCAAGGACGACACCCACCTCGACTACGAGCGAGCCCGCGACACTCGCGTTCCCGCTCAGGAGCGGGCCGCGCTGGTCGAGAAGATGACCGCCCGCTGGGCGCAGGTCCCCACCCCACCCGGACTCACGGAACTGTCCGAGCTCGGCGGTTGCCCGGTCACCCCGAAGAACTACGCACCACGGAAGATGAATCGCGGAAGGGACACATCATGAGCCTCTACACCGTCAGTTACCTCGGCCAGGATCAGTGGCTCGCCTACGAGGACACGCAGGCCGCCCGGATCTACGCCTACGTGCCAAACCTCGGCCGGTTCGTCCTGCACCGCCAGCTCGGCCAGGACTTCTACTGGGATAACGAACTCGACTGGACCCCGGTCGACGCAGCCGCCGGCCACGGACTCGTCGAGGCCGGGCAGCTCGGCCGACTCGACGGCCGCCGGCACCGTGACCTGCTCGACGAACTGACCGCGGAATCGGACTGCCACACGATCGACGAGGTGTTCGGCGCCCAGCCCGTCCCCGAGCGAACGCCTACGCCGCAGGAGTTCGCCGCGGCCAAGGCCAACGTCCTCGTCAGGACAGAGCCGGGTACGTGGATCACCTACAAGGTCTACGCCAGCGGGGACGGCCACATCGCCAGGGTCGCCGCCCGCGACCTCGGCAAAGGGAAGGTCGTCGCCTTCAAGAAGTGCGGGCTGGACCATATCCGGTCGCGTGTCACCCCCACCGCCGACGGACGCCTCGCCGTCGAGATCGCCCGAACAGCCTGAACCGTCCCCGTGGCGAGGGAGCACATCGGGCGAGCGGAGGCCGTGTCCGGGCGAGCCAGCGGTCGGCTACTCGCGCAGGATCTGGCGAATCCCCTCCGGGGTGACGGCGTGGCGCTCTGCGAGACTGCGGACAGCAATCCTGCTGCATGGTCCGCGCGAATCTCCTCGTCGCGCCGCACGTTCGGGGTTTCGAGCTGAGTTGCCAGAACCGCGGTCCAGGCCCGCGAATTCGTCGGAGCAGGTGGCGAGGCTGTAGCCGCCGGGTGGAAGGAGCTCCATCAGCTACCGGCCGATCCGCTTCCTTGGTTGCTGGTCGCCACCTGCAACGCACTGTCGGAGACTCGCCAGCGCGATATCCGACAGATCAAAGGATGGAGCGAGTGCTCAAGGCTGATGAGGCTCAGCGAAGGTGCTCGCTTGTGCTCGTCGAAAGTGCCCACTCGTGGGCGGGTTCACTGTAGCGGTTGCCGGGTGCCGGTGGTGGCTTGACGGAGCTTTTCCGACCGGGCGTGGTGATCACGCAGCCGGTAGGAATCCCCGTCGAGGTTGAGTACCACCGATCGGTGCAGAAGCCGGTCGAGCATCGCGGCGGCGACGGTCGTATCGCCGAGGACCTCACCCCACTCTCCGACACCCCGGTTGGTGGTGATGATGATCGAGGTCTTCAGATAGCGTTGCGCGACAACCTGAAACAGTGCGGAGGCGGCCTCGCCGGGCAGGGGTAGGTAGCCGAGTTCGTCGATCACCAGCAGCGTCGGGCCGGCGTAGAACCGCATCGTCGTCGCCCACCGGCCTTCGATCGCAGCGCGATGGCAGCGGGCGGCCAGATCGGCGGCGGTGGTGAAGTAGGTGCGATAACCGGCATGCGCGGCCGCCCGCGCCAAGCCCACCGACAGGTGGGTCTTTCCGACCCCCGGCGGCCCGATGAGCAGGACGTTCGTCGCGGTTTCGAGGAACCGGCAGGTGCCCAACTCGGCGATCAATGCCCGATCGAGGCCGGGGGCGGCGTCGAAGTCGAAGTCCTCGAGACAGGCCGGGGTGGGCAGGCACGCGAACCGCAACCGCCCGGCGAGGCGGCGGGCTTCGGTGGCGTCGACCTCGATCGACAGCAGCTGTTCGAGCGCTGCGGTCATCGACAGACCGTCCTTCTGGGCTCGGTCGAGCACCGACGGCAGCGCTTCGGCAGCGTCGTGCAACTTGAGCGTCGCCAAGTGTCCTCGCAGACGCTGATAAAGACTTGCCGAGGTCGCGGTGGTGTCGGGGGTGGTGGTCATACGAGGGTGTTCCTTCCGCGGGCTGCGCGCTCGTAGGCGGCCAGGTCGACCACCGTCGATCGCGGTGTCGTCGACGGTGGGTGGCGGTCCGTGGTGTTGGTGCGCAATGCTGCTGCCGCAGTGAGCGCCTCGGGTCCGGGTGGGATGCGTTCTTTGCGGCGGTGCGGTCGGCCTCCGGCCGCGGCACCGGCCATCGCGGCCTGTTCAAGGGCGTGAACGTGGCCGTGATCGCGCACCACGGCGCCGGCCCCGTCCGGCGCCAACCGGTGGCGGGCGACGGTGATCTGCGAGGCGGTGACGATGTCGATCACCTCGTCGCCGAGCTGCCGGGTGACGGTGACCTGCGCTGCGGCCAGTTCCGGGGGCACCGAGTAGCGGTTGCCGCGGTAGGCCACCAACGCCTGCCTCGAGACGGTGCGCGGTTCGCTGAGCACCACCGGATACGGACTGCTCGGCATCGACGTCAACGGTTCCCGGTCGGCGACGGTGCGCACCGGGGCCTTGCCGTCGGCGGTGGCCCGCATCCGGGCATCGGCGCGTCGACTACAGAATTTGTCCACGCTCGCCTGGGCCTGCTCGACGGTGAGCTCGTCCGCCACGGTGCGCCACCATCGCTGGGCCGCAGTGTGATTGGACTTCTCGACGACACCCTTGCGATTGCCGGACCGCGGTGGGCAGATCGCCACCAACACGCCGTAATACTTGGCGACCCCGGCGAAGGAGGCAGTGACTTTTCCGCTGTCGGGGTAACAGACCGTCGACATTCGATCGAATCGCCAGGTGTGGGTCAGGCCGCCGAGTTTTCGGCAGATCCGGTCGAGGCCGTCGATCAGATGCGGCTGGGTCATGGCCGGGGCGAGCACCCCGCGCCACCGACCCGAATGCGCGAGCGATCCGACCAGCAGATATGCGGTCTTACCCCAGCCCCACGAGGCGGGTGGGTTCGGCAGCTCGACCCAGTCCCACTGGGTTTCCGCCCCCGCCGGATGGTCGATGACCGCGTTGGGGCGGTCGGTCGCGCACGCGCAGGCTTGGCAGACGGGCCGGAGCTTGCGTTGCCGGATCTGGCGGGTCAGCGTCTGATACGAGGCGGTGTAGCCGAGGTCTTCGAGTTCGTCGCACAAGGTCCGTGCCCACAGATGCGGATCCTCGGTCAGACGAGCGGTGACGTAGTCGACGAACGGTTCGAACGGATCCTCACCAGCGGGTTTACGGATGCCGGGGGTGGTGGTGCCGTTCAGATAGTTGCGGATCGTGCGCCGGTTTCGGCCGGTGTGCCGGGCGATCGCCGAGATCGTCCAGCCTCGTTTGTGCAGTGCGTGGATCTCCACGTCTTCCTCCCATGTCAACATGAGAAAGCGGTCTCCTTCGGGGTGCTGGTGCGTGGTCAGAGACCACCAGCATCGAAGGAGACCCGCCCTCATCGGCGGAGCCACACGGGTGAGCACTTTCGGTGAGCAGGTCTGAGCAGGATCAAAGAGCGCCATCAAGGCCAGCCTGTTCCGGCGTACCCCGTCGGGAATGGAACTCACCGGGGCCGGCGAAAAGCTCCTGGAGCTGGCAACCGACATCCTCAGCAGGGTCGATCGAGCCGAGGAAGTGATGCGTGCGCTGTTTATGGGGCGGCCGGCGTACACGGTGGCTTGCCTCGACACCACGGCGCACTTCATCATTGCACCCTTCATCGCGGAGACCTCGGCGCCCATTGTGGACGTACGCACGGTGACGCCCAACGACGTCTACACCGCCCTGGACAAGAACGTCGATCTCGCCGTCAGCACACATGCCCCGCCCCGTGAGCGATCAGTCCTAGAACTGGTCGACATACCGATCACCGCACAATTCGCTCAAGTTCCGGATTGGGCCCGCAACCGCCACGCCCTGGAACTCGAACTGCTCACAAACCAACGCATCGTGATGCCAGGCTTCGGAAGCGCCGTGGAAGATGTCGTGGTGGGTGCCTCCAGCCTTCTCGGAGTCAGCCTGGATCTCGCCCACATCACAGGCACCGGGACGATTGCACAAGCCCTTGCCGCCGCCGGGGTGGGGGCGCAGTGGTCACGGAACCCCCGCGCTTCGGGCTACATCAGATTCCTCTGTTCGCGATGGGAAACCCTCTGACAGTAAGGATGTACGCGGCATGGGACCGTGAGCACTACGCGACAGAGGGCATACGCACCATGGCGGTGAATCTTCAGGCATGGCTGCACAACCGGACTCCCTGGACGTACCTGCAGACCGCATCACAGGACTGACGCGCACACAGCAGATCGCCATCCCGCCTGATCATGCACTACAGCAGAAGGATTCGCTGATTGTCGCCGCCTCGTTCAGGCCAACCCAGGTGCCGTCACACTGGGTCTGCCAACAACGGCTCAAGGCTCACGGTCAGTCGATGAGTTGCACTTCTGTGCGCGATCGAGAACCGATTGCCAGCGCCACGTCTCTACGGACGGGCGGTTCCGTTGCTCGGCGGCATCGACCCGGACACCGGACAGCCCCAGCGGGGCTTGATCGACTACCGCAGCTACTTCGACGAGACCGCGACACCGATCCGGGTGCCGCCGCAACTGGTCCGCACATCTCATCACTGGATCGGACCCCCCGAACTGATCGGCCGCGCCGGCGGCCACCCAGTGGCTCCGGAAGGGCGAGGGGACGTGTCATCATCAGATGTCAGACAGCAATTCGGGCGGATGGTGCGCGGCCTCGGACTCGACGAGGTCGGCCGCGGCGCGCGCCTGCTGGGACGATGTCGGGTTCGACAGCGAGGGGAGCGGGCAGTGTGTGGCCGATATGCATCAACGGGCAGCCGTGCCGAGTTGGTTGCGGCGTTCGATGTGACCGAGACGGTCGGGAAGGGGTTGGCGCCTCGTACAACGTCGCCGACGCAGAAGGTGAACGTCGTCCTCGACCGCGCACCGCGTGAGGATCCGGATGCGGAGGCGAAGGATCAGGAGATCGGGTCGCGGATATCAACGCGCGGTCGGAGACGGTCACTCAGAAGCCCGCGCTCAAGGACTCCGCCTCGGCAGGCTCTCTGGACGTGCACCGCGCTGACCCGGCCGGCGACCGACGCCTCCAGCGGGATCCACGAACACTCGCCGGTGATGCTGCCGGAGACGTCCATGGCTCGATACTTCGCTGACCGACAGCGATGACGTCGACGCGCTGATCAGCCGATCCCCAAGCCGCATCTGGTGCCGTACGAGGTTTCAACCGCGGTGAACTCGCCTGCAATAACCGTCCGACTTGCTGACATCCGGGCATCCATGACCTGGCAGAGTCGACTGTTCACCGCCTCGATCGTGCTGGTGTTGGGGATTGCGGTGTGGTTCGTGTGCGGCGCTCCGTCGGTGTTCTGGGCTCTGCCCACCGATGCTGCGACCGGGGTTGGTGATCAGGCTGTGCGAACTCGGGCGGTCGACGGGCCGCGGCCGTCGCGCCGTAGCGGCAGATACCCCGGCGGCCCGCACTCGCCGTCAGAACGTTGATTCACCCAGGTCGATTCCTAGGGACCTTAGTTTTCGATAGAGGGTAGACCGTGCGATGCCGAGTGCTTCGGCCGCTCGGAGTTTGTTTCCGTCTGCGTTGTGGAGCGCGTTGATAATGGCGGTGGCCTCGACGCGTTCGATGGTGCTGAGTTGACGGCGGGCGGTTTGGATAGCGAGGTTGACGGGAAGGTCGCGGGATCCGATGTAGTCGAAGCGAGCGCTGGCTACGACTTGTCTGACGGTGCGCTCGAGTCCGGTTAGGTTGTCTGCCCATGTGACTCGGGAAAGGGCTTGTAGGGCGTCGGACATCCATCGGACGGAGTCACGACCGGTCTGAGTTACAGCTCTTTCGGTGAAGTGGGCGACGAGGTCGGGAAGATCGCCCATTCGGTCGCGTAGGGGCGGCACAGCGACGGTGGCGACGAACTGCGAGAGCGCCTCAGTATCCGCGTACCGCTGAGGTGGCGGTTCTGTCGACGTTCCGATGATCCGGGCTGCGTGCTGATGCTGTATCAGTGCGTTGGCGAGTTCTCCCGTTGCATTCTGCGAAAGCTGCTCGAGGTGCCGAATGATTACGGGGGTGCCGGGCTTGTTCAGTGCGTGCTCGACGTTAGCGATCCAGCGGGCGGGATCGCGCTGGCACTCTGCCGCGTCGAGCACCGTCGCGTGAGGACCTGCAACGGACTGGGCAATGGCGAATTTGCCGACGCCCGGTTCGCCGTGGAGCAGCATTGACGCGCCACCGCATCTGGTGATCCTCTCGGACATGGATTTCCATGCCAGTGTGGACCCGATGAGGCCGTGAAGGCTCGAAGGTGCCGGGAGAGGCCGGGTGCGGTTTGGATGTGATCGTGCGAGATTCATGACGATTCCAACGAGCGCGTCGGCGTTCGTGATGGGCCTACATCGCACGGTGGCTGTTGATCCGTCGCTCAGGACGAAGGGCGGGGGTGCCTGATCTGGCGCGGATGCGATTCGTGATGCGTACTCCCAGAGCATGAGTTGGTCGACCGTCCCGAGCATGCGTGCAGCGGCGGCGTTGGTGACCACGGTGCGTTCGCTGACCGCGACAACGGGATGTCGAGAGTCCCGGTTCTCGAGGAGGAATCCGCGCATCAACAGCTGCTCAGACTGGGTTGCCCCGTCGAGGAGCGCCGCCTCGATGGCGCGCACGATCTCGCTAACCCAGCCTAGCGCTGCTGGTGAGGTGTCCTGGAATCGGCAGATCAGGTTGATGCTGCCAATCACCCTGCGCAGGACGGGGTGGGTGACAACCATGCCCGCGGAGGTGTAGTCGACGAACTGGTCGCCGAAGTGCTCGGGTCCACGGACGAAAGCCGGGGTGCCGGTGATCAGTGTGCTGCCGCTCGTGGTTCCCAGCGTCGTCTCGGATACGAGGAATCCGGGCTCGACGTCGAGCCGGCGCAGTTCGGCGCTGAGTGTCGAATCGCCTGACCATTGCCGCAGGATGACTCCGGAGTTGTTGGTCAGGAACAGACATCCCGCGGTCATGTCCAGGCTGCCTGATCGCGTTGACATCACCGTGTCAGCAATGGACAACAGTCGGCTGTCCATGTCGTAGTCGATCTTGCTGCTCGGCTCGACATGATTGGGGTCAAGGCCGTATCGGACGCTACGTGCCCACGATTCCATGACAGCGGGCGACACCTCCCTGCCGAGCGTCGAGCGCCGCTCGCGGAGGAGTTCGCGGACTCGTTCGTCTACGTACCGGCTGGTCGTGCCACCTCGACGACCGTCTATGACCTGTGTCACACGGTCATTGTGGATGCGCTCCTGACGCAGTGTCAACAGTGCTGGGTGGAGCCGTCCGATTCTGGGACACCTCCTGTCGTCGGCCCACTCCTAGCGTCTGACTCGCACTGACCGAGAATCCGCCGGGTGGCAGCACAGCGCAGCTCGTCGGATCGGCCAATTGTTTTCCCGGTAAGTCATTTCAACATCAAGGAGTTCCCAATGGGCAACAAGCATGCTGTCGAAGTCACCCCGCAGGAGCGCGCGGACCTCGTGGCGCGGGCACGAGACCTCGCGGTGGAGTTCGACCGTCTCGGCAGGCAGGCGGACGAGGAGAACCTCTTCCCTTCCGAGCTCGTCCCTATGTACAAGGACAGCGGACTTCCGAGGTTGGTGATCCCGAAGAAGTACGGCGGGTTCGGTGCCGATGTCTGGACGACGGCGCTGGTGGAGAAGGAGCTTGCGTCCTACGGTGATCCGGGAATCACACTCTCGTTCAACATGCATCACGTCATGGTCGGCATCTTCCGGAACCTTCTCGACGAGCCTGCGCGGGAGCGCCTGTTCCGGAGGATCGTCGAAACCGGAGACATGCTGTCCGGAACGTTGAGTGAGGAACGCGCCGGCATCAGTGGCCTGTCCGACACAACCGCTGTCCCCGACGGAAATGGTGGGTGGACGGTCAACGGCAAGAAGAACTGGGCAACGTACGTCGAGAATGCCGACATCATCGCCTTCACTGCCGTCATCACCAATGACGACGGCTCGTTGCCCGACACCTTCTCCGAGCACGCCGATCGGGAAGCGGTGTTCGTCATTCCCGCCGCGAGCGCCGGCCTGAAGATTGACCGCACCTGGGACACCATGTCCATGCGTGCAAGCGGAACCCAGACACTGATTTTCGACAACGTCTCGGTGCCTGGCGAGGCGTACAGCGGCTCCTACCGCAACGGGCTCTTCGGCGAGATCGAATGGGCCTGTTTCCCTTTCGCTGGCGTCTATCTCGGAGTCGGCGACCGTGCACTTCGCCTGGCGACGGAGACTCTGGCGAAGAAGAACCTCGGCAGGACGCAGGAGGGGGAGCAGAAGGCCGTCCGCGATGTCGGGTACGTGCAGTACGAGCTGGGCAAGGCCTTGACCGAACTGCAAGCCGCCGAATGGGCTGTTCGAGGCACCGCCGAGGCCCTGTTCGAAGGCGCTGACGCGTCCTGGAACCCGCACGAGCGCCCTGCGCGGGTGGCAATCGGCAAGGTCGCCGCCACCGAGGCGGCGATTCGTGCCACCGATGTGGCGCTGCGGCTGGTGGGCGGAAGCGCAATCCGCCGCGGACTGCCCCTCGAGCGGGTGTTCCGCGACGCCCGGGCAGGCATCTATCACCCCGTCAACTCTGGGCAGACCTACGACATGATCGGCCGCGCCGCTCTCGGCTTCTTCGGCTGACCAGATCTGACATGCGCGACCGGTGCCACCGAGTGAAGCTCGGCGGCACCGATCGTGTCTCAGTCACTCAGGGCTACAACACCGCGCACCAGCAGCTCGAGAACATCGTCTTTGGACAATGTGTCGTGGTCGAGCCATTCTGACGTCGCGGCGCTGATCATCCCCTGAAATGCGCGGATTCGGGCACGCGACGCTTCCGAGGCAGGCATTGCGGTGACGGCGAGGATTCGGTCCTCCCACGAGGCCAGGCTGCCTCTGAGCAGGGCCGCGATCTCGTCGTCTGCGGATCGCTGCGCCCGCATCAGAGCAGTGAAGGTCGCTCGGTTCTCTTCGACGAGATTGAGCCAACGAGTGAACAATGCCCGCGCCGCGTCGGCAACCGGGGCGTCCCCCCGTGTGACGCTGCGCGGAAGGTTCGACGGCAGGGCAGAGAAACGGCGGAGCACCTCGAGGTAGAGGTTGCGCTTGTTGCCGAAGTGATAGTTGAGATTGGTGCGCGTGGTGCCCGCGGCGCGGGCCAACTCCTCCGTCGAGACGGAATCGTATGACCGGTCCGCGAACAGCGACTGCGCAGCCTCGATCATCCGCTCTCGACGATCGTCGGCCTCGAGCCGTACACGCCGATCGGGAGCATGGTTGACCGTCATAGGCACACCGTAGCGGTCCTGTTTGCCGGTCGCGGCCCCGGAGCATGCAGAAAGGGGGTCCAGCCGAGCGCCTCGACTGAACCCCCTTCTGCGTTACTCACCGTCTCGGCGGAACGACGAGTCGGTCTATCCACCGAGTGCGAAGTCGACCGCTTCCTCGAAACTGCGCAGGTCGAAGTAGTCACGCCAACCGGTGATCTTGCCGTCGCGGATGTGGAGGATGCCGGTGACGGGCAACTCGAACGACTTACCGGTGGGAAGGGCCGTCAGCAGGTCGACGCGCTCGGTGAACACCACGCCATCACGCGATGCGATGTAGAAGGTGTCAACTTTGTCGATACTCATCACCGTGAACAGGCCGGCGAGAGTTGCGTGGACGGCATCACGGCCGTAGGCGGCGGGCAGTGGCATGTTGTGGTACATCGTGTCATCGGCGAAGTAGGCGATGAGGCGGTCGGCGTCATTGCTGCTCAGCGCATCCATGAACTCGAGCACCAACGCCTCGTCGGCACCATGAGCGCGCGCCGCCTCCGACGATGCGTCGGCCCACTGGGGGCGTTGAATCGACTGTGTCACTTCACTCTCCTGTCTGCGGGTACTGCTCGAACAACCGCCAACGTATGTGTCGCCAGTCACATGCGGTTGTCCCAGATCGACACACATGGCCCGTTCGTTCGCAGTGGGCGTATCGAAATGCGACGACCGAGGTCCGGTGTTCGGTGTGAGGCTCGAAAGTATCAGCTCACAACCCGGGAGACAAGATGTACATAGCGGTGACGCCCACCGGACCGCCCTCCGTTCAGGAGCCCGAGGACTTCCGTCGCCTGTCGATCGTGGCAACTACCGGGCAGTCGCCGTCAGCGGTCCTCGACGCGCTTCTGTCGGCCAACCTCGCAGTGGTCGAGTCCACCCCCGAGACGATCAAGCTCGACGTGAGCGCGTTCCGGGACGCCGCCAGAGCCGCGCTGTCGGCCACACCCACCCCGGAATGGGAAACCAGCTTCGCAGCCATGCTCGACTACGCGCAGCACAGGGGCTGGTACCAGCCCGACACCGGAACTGTTGCAGCACACATCGAATGGACGGACACGACCCGATGAACATCACCTCCGACACCGTTGCTCTCGTCACCGGCGGTGCCTCCGGCCTCGGTCTGGCAACCACCACAGAACTCGTCGCCGCAGGCGCCCGCGTGGTGGCCCTCGACCTCCCCTCGGCGGATCTGAACGGCCTGCGCGACCTGGGCGATCGCGTCCGATTCATCGGCGCAGACGTCCGCGAAGCCGATCAGGTGGGGCCCGCGATCGACATCGCGGCCGGATGGGGAGACCTGCGGATCGTCGTCAACTGCGCCGGCATCGGCGATCCGGCTCGGACCCTGAACTCCAAAGGCCCGCTCGACCTCGAGCGCTTCCGACGGGTCGTCGAGGTCAACCTCATCGGAAGCTTCAACGTCATCCGCCTCGCGGCCCCCGCCATCGCCGCCACCGAACAGATCGGCGGCGAGCGCGGGGTGATCGTCAACACCGCCTCCGTCGCTGCCTTCGACGGTCAGATCGGCCAGGCGTCCTACTCCGCATCCAAGGGCGGCATCGTCGGCATGACACTGCCGATCGCACGAGACCTCGCGAGCAGACTGATCCGTGTCGTGACAATCGCCCCCGGGATGTTCGAGACGCCGATCCTCAAGGGGCTGTCGGACTCCGCACGCGCATCCCTCGAAGCTCAGGTTCCACATCCTTCGCGACTGGGTCGACCGGCCGAGTACGCGAACCTGGTACGCCACATCGCCGAGAACGCAATGATCAACGGGGAGACCATCCGCCTCGACGGCGCGATCCGAATGGCACCCCAATGAGCGCCGACGACGCCCGGGTCGCACTGGTCACCGGCGCGAGCCGAGGCATCGGCGCGTTGATCGCGCGCACCCTCGCCGAGCGGGGCTGGAACCTGACCGTCAGCGCTCGACAGCCAGAAGCCCTGCAAGGCTTCGCCCACGCTCTTGCCGCCGACACCGGACGCCGCATCGTCGCGGTGGCGGCTGACATGTCGGACGAGGCGGCGGTCGAACAACTCGCCCGCGAACACGTTGACGCGTTCGGCCGGACGGATGCGCTGGTCCTCAACGCGGGGATGGGAGCAATCGGGCGATTCGCGGAGTTTCCCTTGCGGCGCCTCGACAAGCTCTACGCAGTCAATGTGCGGTCCGCATACCAGCTTGTCCAGCAACTGCTTCCCACGATGCGAGCCACCGGTGGCCTGTCCTCCAAGGGAGCGCGCGTGATCGCGATGGCCTCGATGACCGGGATCAGCGCCGAACCCCTCAACTCCGCGTACGGCGCGACCAAGGCCGCCCTGATCTCTTTGTGCGAGACACTGACCGTCGAGGAGTACGAGCACGGTGTGTCCGGCGTGGCAGTGTGCCCGGGATACGTCGCGACGGACATGACCTCTGGTCTGGCGGACACGATCGCGCCGACGGAGATGATCACCGCCCGCGATGTCGCCGACCAGACCGTGGCACTGACCGAACTCGAGCGCACCGTGGTCGTCCCGCGCTTGCTGCTGACCCGTCCGGGCCCAAACCTGTGGCACGCCTGACGACCAGGCCCAAGCCCTTCTGAACAACCCACGAAGAAGACAGAGAACTAGGAGATTTCTCGTGACCATCGATGCTGTCATCGTCGACGCCGTACGGACCGGATCCGGCCGCGGCAAGCCGGGAGGTGCACTGTCCAGTGTGCATCCCGCCGACCTGCTCTCGCAGACCCTCGCCGCGCTCCTCGACCGCAACGACTTCGATCCCACCTTGATCGACGACGTGATCGCCGGCTGCGTGTCGCAAACGGGTGAGCAGGCCCTCAACATCGCCAGGACGGCGTCGCTGCGCGCCGGGCTTCCCGAGTCGGTGCCCGGAACCTCCGTTGACCGTCAGTGCGGCAGCAGCCAGCAGGCTGCGCACTTCGCCGCGCAGGGAGTCATCGCGGGCGCGTACGACATCGTCGTCGCGTGCGGTGTCGAGTCGATGAGCCGCATCCCCATGGGGGCGAGCTCGCAGGGACAGGACCCCACCGTCGGGCCGCTGTCCGACCGGTACCCGGACGGGTTGGTCAACCAGGGTGTCTCCGCCGAGCTGATCGCGGCGAAGTGGGGACTCGACCGGGCGACCCTCGACGAGTACTCCGCGCGCTCACATCGACTCGCCGCCGAGGCACATGCGACCGGTCGATTCGAGCGGGAACTGATTCCGATCACCCTGCCCGACGGCTCCATCCATCACGCTGACGAGACCCTGCGAGCAAGCACGACCGCAGAAGGTCTCGCCGGCCTCAAGCCGTCGTTCGCGCGGCCGGAGTTCGACGAGCGGTTCCCGCAGATCAACTGGTCGATCACGCCGGGCAACTCGTCCCCGCTCACGGACGCCGCTTCCGCGGTGCTGATCATGTCGGCGACAAAGGCGGCGGAACTCGGGCTGACTCCCCGTGCACGGTTCCACTCCTTCGCTGTCACCGGCAGCGATCCGCTGTACATGCTCACCGGGGTCATCCCGGCCACTCGCAAGGTTCTCGAACGCAGCGGCCTGAGCATCAACGACATCGACACCTATGAGGTCAACGAGGCATTTGCGCCGGTACCGCTGTGCTGGGAGAAGGATTTCGGCAGCGACCCGAAGAAGCTCAATCCGAGCGGTGGCGCGATCTCGCTCGGTCACGCACTGGGTGCCTCGGGTACCCGGCTGCTGACGACGATGGTCGGAAACCTCGAGCACAGCGGTGGCCGCTACGGGATCCAGACGATGTGTGAAGGCGGTGGTATGGCCAACGCCACCATCATCGAGCGGCTCTGAGCACCACCAGAGAACACGACTGTGGCCCCTCCAAACCGGAGGGGCCACAGTCGTACTCGGGTCAGGTCATACTGCCGGCTCGAAATGCGAGATGTCGAGGATCTGCCCGGTGCGCTCCTCTGCCCACACTGCCCGCACGCGGGAGCCGGACGGCAGCTGCGCTCGGATGCCCGCGGGATCGGAGAAGTCCAGACCGACGATGTAGTGCATCAGCAGGGTGTCGGCGCCGTCGAGACGGATTCCCCCGATGGCGTACGGGGCCTTCGGCCCGCCCCGGAATCCCTGCCACACCACGGTGTAGACAACGAGGTCGCCCTCGCCGCTGAGCTCGACCCACTCGTCGTTGCGCTCGAAGGAGTCCTCGCAATAGGCCTGCGGGGGGACGTACACCTTCGTCGACTTCGCGCCGGTGTTGGCGAGGATCTTCTTCTCCCGAAGCCCCTGCATGAACCGGCCCCAGGTCTGCCCGAGGTGGATGTCGTAGTCGAGATCCCAATGCACGGGGGTGGTGGTCACGGCCTGGTCGATGGTGCTGGTGGTCTCGCTCATGATGCGCGCTCCTCGGTTCGTTCAAATACTGCCAAGTTCTCGAATTGGAAGAAGGTTCCGCCGGTACCGTGTGCCAGTCCGGTCCGGGCACCGTCGACGCGGATCTCCTCGGGTGCATCACCCATTACCTGCCAGGCCACGTAGACGTACGGCGCGAGTTCGCCCGCGACTCCGGCGTTGGTGCACTTGGGGCCACCGGACAGGTTGATCGGCAGGCTTCCACCCTGGCGGCTCTGCGGTGACTTGATCAGCTCGACGCCCTGGCCGGCAGGGCACAACTGCAGGGCCTCGAGCTGCATCGGCTGCATGTGCGCATAGGGAGCGAACACCTCGACCACATCGAACTCGCGGTAGGGATCGCGGATTCCGGCCTTCGCGTACACCCGCCTCGCGAGCATCGCCAGGTTCTCCATCACGGCGAAGTCGCCCTTGCCGCCGCCGAGGTACGGGTCACCGGAGGTGCCCATCGCGCGGATCACCGCGGGGGTGGTCTTGAGGGAGCGCGCGGATTCCGCGGACGTCACCAGCATCGCGCACGCCGAGGTCGACACAGGGCACACCATCGGCTGGGTGAGGGGAGACGACAGCGGCGTACCGCCGACGACATCGTCGACCGTCAGGGTGTAGCGCAGGTGCGCGTACGGGTTACGCGACGCCTTCTCGTGATCTGCGACCGCGACGGCGGCCAGGTCGGCGGTGCTGATCTCGTGCCGCGCCTGGTAAGCGCTCGCGGCGAACGCCCCCATGTGAAACCCGCCCATTCCCAGGGGCTGCTCGACGACCATGGGGGAGTTGGTGTTGATCGCGGACTGCAGATCCTGCACACCATAGAACGTCGGGCCGCCGAGGACGAGAACCCGCTCGTGGGTGCCGGCGGCGACCATGCGCGCCGCGACCTGCATCAGGTTTCCGCCGGTAGTGCCGCCGGTGTTGACCACGGTCAGAGGGATGTTCGCGCCGAGGCCGAGGAACTTCGAGCGGTGCTTGCCGCCGAGCACAGTGCCCTCGAACCCGTCGATGTTGCCGACCACGATGGCATCGATGCTCTGCGGTGTTGCACCGGAGTGCTCAAGCGTCCGCCATGCAGCCTGCTGGCACAGCTCGATGTACGAGAACTGTTGTTTGCGTGGGGACGTGGCCTCGGTGATTCCGACGCCGGCGACCACTGCGTGTCGAGCCATCTCACACTCCCTGTACGACGAGAACGGTGCTGTCGAGTGCGACAGCACCGGTGACGGTGTCGACCGAATGCACCACCGCGGTCGTACCGGTGGACGACTCGCCGAGACGGTCGACGGCGTCCACGAGCCGCGCGGCGCCGTTGGCCAGGCCGGGATACACACCGGCTGCGGATCCCCAGGCGTTGATCCGGTCGGGAGCCAGCCCGTCCAGATCCAGTGCCTCCAGGAGGGGGTGGTACATGCTGGCGGTTGGTGCAGTGAATTCGACGAGGTCGATCTGCTCGCGGGCGACGGTGACGCCCGCAGTGCGGTATGCCGTGTGAGCTGCATGGCGGGTGGAGGCGCCGACGTCGGTCAACCACTGCGTCCCGCTCAGGTAGCCGCCGGTCCCGCGCCCGAACCCGGTGATCAGGGCATTGCGCCCGGGCAAGCGTGCCGCTCGGGCGGGCGAGGCGAGGACGACGGCCACGGCGCCAGCGCTGTGGGCAGGCAGCATCAGTTCGGTGAGGGCACCGTTCGCGCGCGGCGCAGCAAGGACAGCGGCTCCGGTGACCTGCTCCTGACGGGCCGACCGGGCGTGCCCGACCGACTTGTTGATCTCCGCCGCGGTCAGATCCGCCAACTCCGCGAGGGTGCGGTCGTTCTCCAGCGCCCACGCCGTGTGCAGCGCGTAGGTCGCCTCGGCGGTCAGACCCACCGGACGGGCGAAATGCGGGTCGAACGCCAGGTTCGAGATCTGCTCGACGAAGGCACGGCGTTCGGCGCCGTGCGCCGCGGTCTCCGGGTTGTACACACCGACAGCGACAGCCACTTCCACTTCGCCGGCAGCGATCGCCTCAGCCGCCGCGAGAATCGCTGTTCCCGAATCGGATTCGAGTCGGTACGAGTCGGACAGGTATCCGCCGGAGGCGGAGTTGGTCATCCCTGCCGAGATGCTGCGCCCGTCGAAGATGTCCATCGACGCGGTCACCGAAAGCCCGATGTCCTGCTTGCGCAAGGCCGCCTCGCTGAGCGCTCGGGAGACGACGTCGTAGACGAGTTCGTCAAGGACGGCATCGTGCTCAGGGAGGAACGGCGTCGAGGCCAGGCCCACAACGGCCACTGGTGCCGCGCGCCCACCCTCTGATCCGGTCACTGTCATGGGTAGTCGATCCTTCCGAGTGAATGAGTAAGAGGTTGTGAACCGATCAGTCGAGGAACCGATAGACCACGATCGCCACACAGACCGGCTTCGTGGCACCCTCGCGCTCGACCACTGCCTCGATCGCGACCTGGACGCCACCGGCAACCTCGGTTGCCGAGGCGATGGAGGCGGACAACCTGATCCGAGAGTTCACCGGCACCGGCGTGGGGAAACGAACCTTCTCCAGGCCGTAATTGACGACCGAGGACGCGCCGGGCACCGACAGTGCGTCGGCGACCAGCGGTCCGATCAGCGACAGAGTCAGGTATCCGTGCGCGATGGTGCTGCCATACGGGCCGGCTGCCGCACGATCGGCATCGACGTGAATCCACTGATGATCGCCCGTGGCGTCGGCGAATGTGTCGATGCACTGCTGGTCGACGACCATCCACTCCGTCGAGGGCAGTGTGGTTCCCACCGCGCTCACCAGATCGCTCGGGGTAGCGAACACCACCGGTGGTGTAGTCATTTTTCTTGGTCTCCGATCGTTGTCTCGCCCGACGACGGTAGTCAGCGAGAGCGGCACCGGATGTCGCAGTCTGCGTCACCACGACGTGTGTCAGAGCGCGACATCCGACCGGTGCCGATCCGTGTGAGAGTCAGCCCGACATCGCTGACAAAAGGATTCGATCCGAATGACTGACATGACCACCGGCGCCGCAGCGTCCACCGGCACACCCGTCACCGAGGACAGTCTGCCCAGCTACGTGGCGGATTTCCTGTCCACACACGATCCGGCTACCACCCCCCGGCTCGAGTTCCTTCGCGCCCGCTTCGATGCTGGGCTGGCGTGGGTCCAGTACCCGGTCGGTTGCGGCGGCCTCGGCCTCGACGTCGCCGCACAGGCCATCGTCGAGGCCGCCCTGGCAGAGGCCGGCGCCCCGGACAATGCGCCCCACCGCAACGTGATCGGACTGGGCATGGCCGCCCCGACGATCCTCGCCCACGGCACCGCGCAGCAGCAGCGCCAGTGGCTGCGGCCCTTGTGGACCGGCGAAGAGATCTGGTGCCAGCTCTTCAGCGAGCCGGCGGCAGGTTCGGACCTCGCATCGCTCGGCACGAAAGCGGTTCGCGACGGAGACGAGTGGGTCGTCAACGGACAGAAGGTCTGGACGTCCCTGGCACACGAGGCGAGCTGGGCGCTGCTGATCGCCCGCACCGACCCCACCGTGCCCAAGCACCGGGGCCTGACGTACTTCGTCTGCGACATGCGCTCGCCTGGAGTCGACGTCCGCGCACTGCGCCAACTCACCGGTGAAGCCGAGTTCAACGAGGTCTTCCTCGACAACGTGCGCGTTCCGGATATCAACAGACTCGGTGCGGTCGGCTCCGGGTGGAAGGTCACCCAGTCGACACTGATGAACGAGCGCGTCGCCATCGGCGCCGGAGCGGCGCCCCGCGAGGGCGGCCCGATCAGGTTCCTTGCGGACCTGTGGCGACAGGACGCAACCTCGCGCACGATCGGATCCTTCAAAAGCCTGATGCAGCTCTGGGTCGAGGCCGAGACGATGCGGCTGACCACCGAACGCCTACGCCAGCAGGCCGTGGCCGGAACCCCGGGCCCCGAAGGGTCAGGGTCCAAGCTTGCCTACTCACAACTTGCACAACGAGTCTCGAGCCTCGAGCTCGACATCCTCGGCGAACGGGGACTGCGGTTCGACGACTGGAGCTTCCGCCGCCCCAACCTCGACGAAGAGAGTGGCCGCCCCGCCGGCTACCGCTTCCTGCGCACCAAGGGCAACTCGATCGAGGGAGGCACCTCCGAGATCATGCGCAACATCATCGCCGAACGAATCCTCGGGCTGCCCGGAGAAATCCGCACCGACACCACCACACCTTGGAACGAGCTGCCCCGATGACCGACAGAATCGAACGCCCCACGATGGACCTGCTCTACTCCGAGCAGGAAGACTTCCTCCGCGAGACCATCCAGGACGTGCTGAGCAAGGGCTGTGAATGGACTTCTGTCCTCGCACTGACTGAGTCTGAGAGCACCATCGACCGCGAACTGTGGCACACACTGGCCTCCGAAGTCGGCGGAGCCGCGCTCGCGCTTCCCGAGAAGATCGGCGGAGCCGGTGCATCGTGGCGTGAGAGCGCAGTGGTCCTTGAGGAACTCGGGCGTGCTGTCGCGCCGGTGCCCTATCTGGGTAGCGCGGTCGTTGCGACCGTCTACGCGCAGAGTATCGGCGCCGACGACGTGCTCGCCGACCTCGCCTCCGGTGACACCGTCGCCGCGCTCGCCGTCTCCGCAGGCGCCCCGTGGTTCCGTCCGCCGGCGCACACGGTCACCGTCTCCAGCTCCACCCTCACCGGAACGGTAACGTCCGTCGCGGACGCTGCCGCGGCGGACACCTTGCTCGTCCCCGTCGGTGACGACACCTACCTCGTCGACACCTCAGCGGCAGGTGTCCACCTCACCACGGTGGTGTCCCTCGACGAGACTCGCCCGTTGGTCGACATCACGTTCGACGCGGCACCGGCCCGACGTCTCGACGGAACCCGCCCCGCCGGCGCCGCGACCGCCGTAGCCCTGCGCGCAGGCACAGCGCTGCTTGCGTCCGAGCAGCTCGGCCTCGCTGAACACTGCCTCGCGGCCACAGTCGAGTACCTCGGTGTCCGGCGCCAGTTCGGTCGCGTCCTCGGCTCCTACCAGGCTCTCAAGCACCGCCTGGCCGACTTGTGGGTGCAGATCAACCAAGCCCGCGCAGCGGCCCGATACGCAGCGGACTGCCTCGCCTCGGACAGTGACGATCTCGCCGTCGCTGCCGCCGTCGCCCATGCGTGGTGCTCGGAGGTCGCGGTGCACGCTGCCGAAGAGTACGTCCAGCTCCACGGTGGTATCGGATTCACCTGGGAGCACCCGGCACACCTGTACCTCAAGCGAGCGAAGAGCTCGATGCTGCTGTTCGGCGGTCCCGATGTTCACCGGACCCATCTCGCGAGCCTGATCGAACTTCCCCTCCCCACCCTGGAGACCATCTGATGACCGACTTGACCGGCCGCGTCGCAGTGGTGACAGGCGGCAACGGCGGTATCGGCCTCGGCCTGGCAGAAGGCCTCGCCGCCGCCGGCGCCGACATCGCCATCTGGGCCCGCAACACCGAACGCAGCGCCACCGCCGTCGAGACACTGCGCCGCCGCGGCGTCCGCGCGGAAGCAATCGCCTGCGACATCGGCAGCGAGGACGACGTCCAGCGCGCCGTTTCTGACACCGTCGAGCGGCTCGGCCAGATCGACATCCTCATGGCCAACGCCGGCATCGCCGACGAAAAGGCATACCTCGACACCTCGTTGGCAGACTGGCAGCGGGTGATTCGAACCAACCTGGACGGCACGTTCCTCACCACCCGAGAAGTCGGCCGCTACCTCGTCGACCGGGGCGAAGGCGGGGCCATGGTGATCGTCTCGTCCACCATCACTCGATACGGCGGAGCCGGCCAGGCCGCCTATGCGGCCAGCAAGTCCGGCACCAGCGCGATCGGCCGCACCCTGGCCGTGGAATTCGCACGCCACCGGATCCGCTGCAACATCCTCATTCCCGGCTGGGTCGCAACACCGATGAACGAGTACTTGCGCGAGAACGAACGTTTCGTCGAGGCGACGACGAAACGCACGCCGGTGCGGCGCTGGGCAACGCCGGACGAGTTCCACTCCGTAGCAGCATTTCTCGCCGACCCTTCCCTCACTTTCCACACCGGAAACGAAGTCGTCGTTGACGGCGGCTACACCATCTTCTAAACATCGGCACAAGGAGCCATCGAATGAATCTGACCTGTGACTTCTCGTCTAGAACCGTGCTCGTGACCGGCGCCGCTCAAGGTATCGGCAAGGCGATCGCCGAGTACTTCCTCGCCGCCGGAGCGCGTGTGGCGGCTGCCGACCGCGACGCCACCGAACTGGAAAATGCATGGGGTGCGCCGTCGGATTCCGTCCTGCCCGTCGCCATGGACGTGGCCGATCCTGTGTCGGTGGCATCAGGCGTCGGCATCATCGTCGATACCTGGGGCAGGGTGGATGTGGCCGTCAACAATGCCGGTATCGCCCGTGACTCGGTGGTGTGGAAGCTCACCGACGATCAGTGGAAGGCCGTTCTCGACGTTCACCTCGGCGGAACCTTCAACGTCACCCGCGCGGTGGTGCCGCACATGCGCACCGCCGGGTTCGGCCGCATCGTCAACGTCACCTCCTACACCGGAATGCACGGCAACGTCGGACAGGCCAACTACGCGGCGGCCAAGGGCGGCATCATCGCGTTCACCAAGACCGTCGCGAAAGAGACCGCGCGATTCGGCATCACGGCCAACGCGATCTCGCCGAACGCGGCTACTGCGATGGTGGCATCGATCCCGGCCGAACGCCTCGCCGAGATGACGGCCACTGTGCCATTGGGACGTTTCGCCGACCCGTCCGAGATGGCCGCTGCGGTTGCGTTCCTGGCGTCGGACGAAGCGAGTTACATCACCGGTGTGGTCCTGCCGGTCGATGGTGGTGTGTCGATGTAGCCGACCGCCGGTCACGCGGTGAAGAAGTGGGGGTGGTGCGAGCGAGACGCTCACACCACCCCCACTCTGCTTCCGCCCGCGTCGGCCTCGGAGTCGGCGCGGACGGTGGGTCTGTCAGTCCCCGACCGCCGGGGGTATGTCGAGCAGGTGGCCCATCCGGTCGCGCTTGGTGCGCAGATAGGCAACGTTCTCCGGTGTCGTGTGCACCGGAAGCTGGACCCGCTCGGCGATCTCGAGACCATAGCCGTCGAGCCCGGTGTACTTCTCGGGATTGTTGGTGATCAGTCGCATTCGGCGAACGCCGAGGTCGACGAGGATCTCTGCACCGATGCGATAGTCGCGGCTGTCGACAGGGAGCCCGAGCGCCTCGTTGGCTTCCACAGTGTCGGCGCCGTTCTCCTGCAGCGTGTAGGCGCGGAGCTTGTGGCCGAGCCCGATCCCGCGGCCCTCATGGCCGCGCAGATAGACCAGGACTCCGACCCCCTCCGCGGCGATGCGCCGCATCGACTCCCGGAACTGGACGCCACAGTCGCAACGCAGCGATCCGGCGAGATCACCGGTGAGACATTCGCTGTGGACCCGGACAAGTACACCGGCCGGATTGCTCGTGTACGACGACAGGTCGCCGATCGTCAGCGCGAGGTGCTCGGTCCCGTCGCCGGTGGCGCGGTACGCGTGGGCTCGAAAGTGGCCGAACTCCGTGGGCAGTTCTGCGTTGCCGGTGGCGATGACGGACGACTCACGTTCGCGCCTGTACTGGATCAGATCGGTGATGGTGACCTTGGTGAGGCTGTGCTCGGCGACGAAATCGTCGAGAGACCGGCCGGCGCGCATCGCTCCGGAATCCTCGACGATCTCTCCGATCACCCCGACCGTCGGCAATCCCGCCAGGGTCAGCAGGTCGACGGCCGCCTCTGTGTGCCCGGGGCGTTCGAGGACACCACCGGCCCGCGCGACGAGGGGGAAAACGTGGCCGGGCCGGCGCAGGTCCCCGGCGTGGCATCCAGGTTCGGCGAGGGCGCGCAGTGTCTGGGCCCGATCTGCTGCCGACACACCGGTAGTGGTGTCCACGTGGTCGACGGTGACTGTGAAGGCGGTGCTGTGCGAGTCGGTGTTCTCGCCGACCATTTGAGGCAGCGTGAGTCGGTCGGCGCGGGCTGCCGACATCGGTGCGCAGAGAATCCCGGTGCTGTGACGGACCATGAACGCGACCTGGTCTGTGGTGACGGTTGCTGCGCAACCGATGAGATCACCTTCGTTCTCGCGGCCGGGGTCGTCGACCACCACCACCAACTTGCCGGAACGAAGGTCCGACAGTGCCATCTCGATCGTCGATGTCGTCACCGTGATCTCCTTTTCGGGCGAGGGAGCAAACTGGACTGGGTCAGTTCCGGTCGGAGCTGGGAGCGGGTGTGAAGGTTCGGTCGTAGTAGACGACCGGGGCCGGTTCCCCGAGCCCGACCGAGACGACCTCACCGACGAGGATCGTGTGGTCGCCACCGGGATAGCGGGCGTGCGCACGGCATTCGAGCACGACGGGTGCATCCGCGAGATGGGGCAGGCCGGACGGGTGCGGGGTGAAGTCGTCGCCGGCGAACTTGTCGGCGCCGCGGGTGGCGAACCGCCGTGCGATCGATTCGTGCTCCATGCCTGCGATGTGGACCAGCCAGGTGTCGGCTCGTTCGAAGCTCTCGTGGCATTCGGCGCTGGTGGCGAGGCAGACGAGGACCAGTTGAGGATCCATGGACACCGAGCAGAACGAACTGGCGGTGAAGCCCCTCTGTCGGCCCTGCTCATCCACGGTGGTGACGATGGTGACGCCGCTGGGGAATCGCGCCATCGCCGCGCGGAAGGTGGGGGGTTCGGCCGTGATGTCGGCGGTCATGGGGGCCTCGATTCGTAGTGCAGGTGGTGACTGAGGTCACTGTATGGAGCGCAGGTCGGCGGAGTTGTCGCAGATCGGGACAGGGGGATGCTCGCCGGGCAACGGCGACGGCGCGTATCGCGACATCTGGATTTGGTTGGATCTGCCAGCGCACTGTTGACGCCATGTCAGTAGCTTGTCATTATGTGGGTGTCGCACCTCACAGTCAGGATCTCCTGTGGTCGGCGACGCCTCGAATACATGCGCTGGGGTTCCAATCCCAAGCCGTGACGAAAGGACACCCGCTGTGTCACTCGACGACCGCACCCGTGCCTTGCTGCGTGAACGTGAGCTCTTTCTCGAGGGCGTGGACCCGGCGGGCCGCGGCATCGTGCGCAAAGAGATCGCACAGTCGTGGAAGCGCTCGCTCATGTACGGACTCGAGCCCGAACGATCGCGCCCCACCTTCCGCTCGGAGCCGCAGACCGCCGAGCAACTGCTCTCCGTGGCGGTCCCGGTGATCGAATCCAAGCGCGGCGCACTCGTCGACTCGTCGAGCAGCCTGACCGTCACCGACGCGAACGGATGGGTCGTCGCGCGATGGGTGGAGGACAGTCGCTTCTCCCGTCGCCTGGACCGGCACGATGTCCTTCCCGGATATTCGTTCGCCGAGACCACTGTGGGCACCAACAGCGGCGGGATGGTCCTCGAGACCGGCCGCCCGTCACTTGTCGCCGGTCCCGAGCACTTCTTCGAAGAGTCCCTCCAACTGACATGCGCCGGCGCGCCGATTCTCCATCCCGTCACCAAGCGGCTTATCGGAACGCTCAACCTGACCTGCCGCTACAGCGACACCAACCCGATCATGTTGTCCTGGGTGTGTGAGGTCGCCACCCAGATCGAACAGGCACTCGCGACCTCGGCCACCCGACGCGAACAACTGCTGTTCGAGGCCTTCCTGGCCGACAACCGCGACAGCAGGCATGCCGTGATCTGTCTCGACGAACAGACCATCATCAGCAACGCCGCGGCTGCCCGGATCCTCGGTCCATCTGATCAGGCGATCCTGTGGGAGCACGCCGCGCGATCGCTGCAATCCGGTGCTGGTGCGGTAGTTGAGAAGACGGTCTCGCTCGCCGACGGAGCGGCCGTCGGAGTCGACGTTCTCCCGGTAACCGACGGTCCCACCACCGTCGGCGCCCTGCTTCGCCTCAAATTGGCCAGCCATCCATCCCGCAGCGGCCGATCCCAGGAGCCTGCGCCGAAGCTCGGTGACCTCGTCGGCAACTCTCCGGCCTGGCGCGCACTGTGCCACGCCGTGGCCGACTCGAACCCCCAGGCACTGTTGCTGACAGGCGAACCCGGAGTCGGCAAGTTTGCTGTGGCCCGTGCACTGGCCGACGAGTCCGAGACCGCCATAGTCGATGCCCTGACACGGTCGACGGAGACAGATTGGGGCACCCGCGTCACCGACGCTGTCGATCGGGACCCGGGCCTGCTGATCTTGAGGCACGTCGAGGCGCTCGATCCCGACGACCTCCGCGCGACAGCAAACGCAGTAGCCCGCGCCAGGGCCCGCCAGATCCGTGTGGTGGCCACGACCAATGCCACGGCCGCTAATTTCCCGCAGTTGGTCGAGTGGTTCGATCGCACCGTGGAGGTTCCGTCGCTCGCCGACCGGGCCGGGGACCTCCCGCTGCTGCTCGACGCGGTCAGCAGGCGCTACAGCCCGTCCGGGGAGAAGGTCCACTGGATGCCCGACGCGGTCCAGGCCCTCGGCCGAATAGATTGGGACCGCAATGTGGCCGGACTCGACGCTCTCGTGCGCGAGCTCGTAGCGGGACGAAACCGTCGATACATCGGCGCGCAAGACCTACCGATCGAGCACCGCGTCCAAGCGTCCCGCCGGCAACTGCAGGGGCTCGAACAGGTCGAAGCGAAAGCAATCATGAACGCGCTGCGCGACGCCGGCGGCAACAAACGACTCGCCGCTGACCGGCTGGGCATCGCACGGTCGACCCTGTACCGAAAGGTCCGGTCGCTGGGCATCGACATCGACTCCGCCAACTTCTGACCGCGGCCGGCAGAGGCGGTGGTGCAGGTTGCGACATCCACAGCCCTGCCGCGCGGCACACACTCAACCCATGGTGTCTCATTCGACAGAAACTCAACACGACGCGACCCTGCCGCTCATCGCCGACGAGGAGGAAACCCTCCTGCGCGAGACGGTCGCCCGTATCGTCGCCAAGTACGGCCACGAGTACTACCAGAAGTGCTCGGCGACCGGCGAACCGATGCAGGCCCTGTGGGACGAACTCGGCCGCAACGGTTACCTCGGCCTCAACATCGCCGAAGAATACGGCGGAAGCGGTGCCGGCCTGACCCAGCAGGCCATCGTGAGCGAAGAGCTCGCCGCAGGTGGTTGCCCGGAACTGGCGATGGTGCTCTCGCAGGGCATCGCGGGCAGCGTCTTCGGCCGCCACGGAACCGACGAGCAGAAGAAGCAGTACCTTCCCGGGATCGCCAGTGGTGAAAAGAAGTTCGTGTTCGCTCTGACCGAGCCCGATGCCGGATCGAATTCACACAACGTTTCCACCACTGCCACCCGTGACGGCGACGACTACATCGTCAAGGGCACCAAGTACTACATTTCGGGTGTTGATCACTGCGACAACTTCCTTCTCGTAGCCCGAACCGGAACAGACGAGAAGACCGGCCGAGGCCTGCTGACACTGTTCGTCGTGGACCCGGACGTCGAGGGACTGACCCGCGAACTCATCCCCACGGCACTGTCCGCCCCGGAACGGCAGTTCACGCTCTTCTTCGACAACGTACGAATCCCCACGGATCGGGTTGTCGGTGAGGTCAACAAGGGCCTGGTGCCCTTGTTCGACGGGCTGAACCCCGAACGGGTTCTGAGCGCAGTGATCTGCACCGGCATCGCTCGGTACGCGATCGACAAGGCATGCCGCTACGTCAAGGAACGCACTGTGTGGGGCACGACCCCGATCGGCAGCTACCAGGCGGTCCAACACCCTCTCGCCGCCGCCAAGATCGAACTGGAGGCCGCCCGTGGCATGACGTGGAAGGCTGCGGCTCTCTACGACGCCGGCCTGCCAGCGGGTGAAGCCGCGAACATGGCCAAGTATCTCGCGTCCAAGGCTGGGCATCACGCCCTCGACACCGCGATCCAGGTTCACGGCGGCAACGGATTGGCACTCGAGTACGGGCTCGCCGACTTGTGGTCGATCGTGCGTCTACAGCAGATCGCGCCGGTGTCCTCGGAGATGGTCCTCAACCACATCGCCCAGCACACTCTCGGGCTGCCCCGCTCCTACTGATCGTGAAAGGCATTGCTGCCCCGATGACCACCGCAGTCAAGGAGCTGGACCCCCGCCTGGTCGGCCGCCAGCTCCCCGGAGACCTCACCACCATCACGCGGCACCAGTCCGCGATCACCGACAATGCCCTACACGCCGCATCCGATCCGGACGCCGCCGCGCACGCCCACTCGATCTGGTTCCTCATCATCGCGCTGCGAGGCATGGGCATCAGTGTCGACGAACTGTGCGCACTGGCAGACAAGCGCGACACCGACACCCTGCTGTTCGGCACCTGCGGCATCGACCAGATCGAGCCGCTGGCAGTCGGCCACACATACCGGACAACCGCCTCGATCGACCACATCGACCGACGAACCATCCGAGACGGATCGATCCTCGACAGCCTCACCGTGACGGTCACACTGTTCGACACCGCAGGACCGGACGAGGCAGTCGGCGCCGTCACGAGTGTCTACCTGTTCAAGAGAGGGCAGAACTGATGTCCACCAAAGAGATCGCGCCGGGCCATCCCATCCCGTCGTTCGTCATCGACCCGGTCAACCGGGAACACATCCTCCAGGTCGCACTGATCCTCGACGACCCCAACCCCATTCATTTCGACCTCGGTGCCGTGGCCGCCGCGGGCATGGGCGACCGCGAGGTCAATCAGGGTGGCTCGACGATGGCCTACATCATCGACATGATCACCGCATGGACCGGCACACGGTCGGCCCTGCAGCGCATTAAGTGCCGATTCCGCGATAACGTGCGCGCGGGCGACACGGTCACCGCCGGCGGAACCGTGCTCGAGGTGATGGGAGGCGGCGCGACCCGGCAAGCACTGTGCGACGTCTGGGTCGACCGTCAGGACGGCACACGTGTCATCGACGGCACGGTCATCGTCGCGATTCCCGAAAACTGAGTCGCCTGCTGGCCGACGATGATGGAGGGGTGGTGCACCAGGTGCACCACCCCTCCATCATCGATCAGCGACCTCCGATCGTCAGCGGAACATCCGCTTGAGTTCGGGCTTGTTGATCTTGTTGTTCCCGGTCCGAGGCAACGACGGAACCATCTCGATCCGCCTGGGTCGCGAGAGCCCTCGCAGATCGGGATGCTGCTGACAGAACGAAGCGATGTCAGCCACCGTCACACCGTCGTGGGACGCGACAATGATCGCGGTCACCTGCTCGACCCACCGCTCATGGGGCGTCCCGATCACCGCCACCTCGGCGACGTCGGGGGATGAGGCCAGGTAGTTCTCGACCATCTGCGGATACACGTTCTCTCCGCCGCTGATGATCATGTCGTCGATCCGCTCTACGTACTCGAGTTGCCCGTCCGGCCGGACCCGCATCAGATCACCGGTGCGGAACCAGCCGTCGACGAACCGCTCCGCATTGGCGTCGGGCCGTCGCCAGTACCCCGGCGTCACCGCGTCACCGCGAACCTGATACTCGCCGATCTCTTCGCTGCCGTCGGGCACTCGCTCTTGGGTTGTGGGGTCGACGAGCCGCCACTGCACCACCTGCTCGAGAGGTCGCCCCAGGCACACCGGCAACGGGTTCTCCCCGAGCCGTTCACACGCGGCCAACCCGTTCTGCTCGGTCTGGCCGTAAATGTTGATCACAGAACCGATTCCCGTTGCATCCCGGAAACGTCGTAGTGGACCTTCCGGTAGGCCAGACCCGCCCACTGCGCAAATTCGCACACTGCTCAGAAGCGCCGGATCTGTCCCGCTCATACGGTTGGCCACATCAATGGCCATCGTCGGAACCAAGGCCACGTACGTCGGTGTCCAGCGCCGAGCCAGGTCGACCCACGAGATCGGATCCCACTTCGCCATCAACGTCACGGATCCCCCGGCGAGCAGGACCGGAAGCGAAATCAGTTGCAGGCCACCGACATGGAACAGGGGAGTGCACACGAGCGCGCTGTCGTCGGCCGTCAGTCCGAATGTGTCGATCGTGGCCTCGATCGCCGCTCCCGACGTCCTGTGGGTCTGCCGAACACCCTTCGGGGTCCCGGTCGATCCGCTGGTGTACATCAGCAACGCTTCGTCGTCGTCGAGACGAGGAACGACTTCCTCACGTTCAGGCATGGTCGTCACGTCGTGCCACGTCCAGTTCGCGCCGGCGGTGGCAGCGCTCGGGCCCACAGCCAGGATCCGATCCGCGCCGCGAAGTCCGTCGCACACATCCTGGATGAGCTCGACCTCCGTGTCCGCTACGACGATCAAGGCAGGATCGGAATCCTCGACCGCGTGCCGCAGAGGTCCCCGTGGAACGGACAGGTTGTACGGCACGGCGATCGCGCCAGCCATCCATGTCCCGACGAGGAGGGGGAGTGATTCGAGTCGGTTGGAGGCGTAGATGCCGACTCTGTCGCCGGGCTCGATGCCGACCGAGTCGAGAAACGCCGAGAACTGCCTCGAAATGGTGACGAGCTGATCAAACGTCAGCTCGTCACCACCGAATCGGACTGCGACCGCGTCGGGTCGTCGACCTGCGACGCGGACGAGGACGTTGGAAAGGTTCACGTGCATCCTTCGTCAGAACTGATGGTCCGGCTCACTCGGCAGATGTCGCCGAAACAGCCTGTGGCAGACAAGTAGATCGCAGACACGACACTCCACGATGTCGCAATCACGTACACCCGTGACACTGTCCCGAAACGCGACAACCTCCACCCCATCTCCACGCCGACAATGTGTCGTACGACACATGTCGAGTATGAGTAGAGGAGTAGTCGTGGGTCGAGTACAAGGAAAAGTCGCTCTGATCACCGGAGCGGCACGTGGCCAGGGACGCGAGCACGCGATTCGCCTCGCCGAAGAAGGGGCGGACATCATCGCGGTCGACGTTCCGCGCGAAATCATCGACATCGCGTACGACACCGGGACCGCTGACGAGCTCGCAGAAACCGCTCGCTTGGTTGAGAAGGCCGGCCGCCGCGTCGTGACGCTCGAGGTCGACGTCCGCGACGCCGAAGCGCTGACGAACGGGGTGAACGGGGCCGTGACCGAACTGGGTCGGCTCGACATCGTCTCCGCCAATGCGGGCATCGCGAGCAATCCACACCTCGCGCACGAGATTCCCGAAGCGACGTGGCAGCAGATGCTCGACATCAACCTCACCGGTGTCTGGCACACGACCAAGGCTGCTATCCCACACCTGATCGAAGGCGGAGAGGGAGGCGCGATCGTCCTCACGAGCTCGGCCGCGGGGCTGAAGGGCTACGCTCACATCGCCCACTATGTGTCCGCCAAGCACGGGGTCGTCGGTCTGATGCGCAGCCTCGCCAATGAGCTCGCTCAGTACGGAATCCGGGTGAACAGCATCCACCCCACGCAGGTGGACACCCCGATGATCCAGAACGAAGGCACATACCGGATCTTCCGCCCGGACCTCGAGGCCCCCACCCGCGAGGATTTCGAGCCGGCGTCGGCATCGACGAACGCCTTGCCGGTTCCGTGGGTGGAGCCCCGCGACGTCAGCAACGCTCTGCTGTTCCTCGTATCGGAGGAAGCCCGGTACATCACCGGCGCCACACTCCCTGTCGATGCGGGATGCCTGATCAAGTGACCGACGCTGTTTACGGGCCCCTCGCCGGCATCCGAGTTCTCGAACTCGCCGGCCTGGGGCCCGCCCCGCATGCTGCCCTGATGCTCGCCGACCTGGGCGCCGATGTCGTTCGCATCCAACGTCCGGGTCCGAGTGGCGCACTAGATCCGGATCCGACGCTACGCGGCCGCCGGATCGTCACGGCGAACCTGAAGGAGCCGGAGGATCTCGAACGTGTCCGCGCACTCGCGTGCAAAGCAGACATCCTCGTCGAGGGGTTCCGGCCGGGAGTCGCAGAACGCCTCGGCCTGGGGCCGGACACCTTCACCATTGCCAATCCAGGGCTGATCTACGGGCGGATGACTGGCTGGGGCCAGGACGGGCCGTGGGCCAACCGCCCCGGCCACGACATCAACTTCATCGCGGCTACGGGTGTGCTCAATGCCATCGGTCCTGCCGATCGCGGGCCGCTGCCGCCGTTGAACCTCGTCGGTGACTTCGGCGGCGGATCGATGTTCCTGATCACCGGTCTGCTCGCCGCGCTCGTCGAACGGGCACGATCCGGACGCGGCCAGGTTGTCGACGCAGCCATGCTCGACGGGACTTTGACGTTGGCCCATTCTGTGTGGGCTATGCGCGCAGCGGGGGACTGGACCGACGACCGGGGTGCGAATGTGCTCGACGGGGGAGCGCCCTACTATGACTGCTACCGCACCTCCGACGGGGGCTACATGGCGGTCGGCGCAATCGAGCCACAGTTCTATCAGGCGCTGCTCACCGGCCTCGGCCTCGACGACACTGTTGCCGACCGCGATGACCCGTCCCAGTGGCCTCACCTTCGAGCCCAGTTCGCCGACGCCTTCGCCACGCACACTCGTGCCGAGTGGGAATCGATCTTCGACGGGCTCGACGCATGTGTGACCCCGGTTCTGGCGTTCGGTGAAGTCGCCGGACATCCGCAGGTCAGTCATCGGCAGGCGCTCGAACACCGGGACGGCGTGCTACAGCCTGCCGCTGCTCCTCGGCTGTCCCGCACGCCTACTCGTCCTGGGGCCGCGGCAATCGGTGTCTCGGACATCGAATCGGTCTGGTAGCGAAAAAGCTTCGGGGTCACACCACTCAGTGACCCCGAAGCTTCTTCCAACAGTTGACGTGCCGGGCGCGATCTCATCGCGGTCGATTCACGATCAGATCGACGACACGTCCACCGTTGCCTTCTCCGTTCGGCCGGAGGGGGTGACCGGACGGTAGGTTTCATGAGCCGCGGCGATCGCCCAGATACTGAGGACACCAGCAACGGTGACGTAGGCACCGACCGAGAGCACCGTGCCCGTCCAGGCGAACAGGCTCGTCGCGATCAGCGGCGCGAACCCACCACCGAGCACCGCACCGAGCTGGTATCCGAGAGAGGCCCCCGAGTAGCGGACCTCAGCAGGGAACATCTCGTAGTAAAACGCCGCCATCGGACCGTAGAGTGCGCCGAGGGTGACACCCGGCAGCAGGCCGGCGACCATCATCAACCAGATGTTTCCTGTCCCGAGTAGAAGCACAAACGGGAAGGCCGACACCGTCGTCGCGACGGCGGCGACCATCAGTACCCGTTTGCGCCCGACATGGTCAGACAGGAGTGCAAACAGTGGAATCGAAACGACCGTGACGGCACTCGACACGAGCACGACCCACAACGCCGCTGACTTCGACACACCCTCTTCGGTTGCGAACGAGACCAGAAAGACCGTGACGATGTAGTAGTAGACCTGGATGACCAGGATCATCCCGCCTGCCTGCAGAACCTGCCGCGGGTGCTCGCGTAGTGCAGTGACGATCGGGGAGCGCGGCCGGGTCACATCAGCCGTCGTCGACCGCGACGCGGCTTCGGACTGCATCTTCTTGAACTCGTCCGAGTCCTCGATGGTGAGCTGAATGTAGAGACCGAGTGCCACTACGATCGCGCTGAGCAGGAACGGGATTCGCCATCCCCACGACTGCAGGGCCTCCGTGCTCATCGAGGCCACCACGACGAGAAACACGATATTGGACAAGATCACGGCGAGCGACGGTCCGACCTGCGCGAAACTCCCGAAGAACCCCCTGCGATTGGGGGGAGCGCTCTCGGTGACCAGGAGCATCGCGCCGCCGTACTGTCCTCCCACCGCGATGCCTTGGATCGCGCGCAGCAGCAGCAGGATCACCGGGGCGGCGATCCCGATCTGGGCGTAGCTCGGAATCAAGCCGATCAGGAATGTTGCCACGCCCATCACCAACATGGCTATGACCAGCATGGTCTTGCGGCCGAGGCGATCGCCATAGTGGCCGAAGATGATCCCGCCGAGAGGACGGAACAGGAACCCCACACCGAATGTCGCGAACGCGGCGATGGTGCCGATGATCGGACTGACATCGGGGAAGAACACCTTGTTGAACACGAGCGCCGCCGCGGTTCCGTAGATGAAGAAGTCGTACCACTCGAGTGTGCTGGCGCTCAGTGCCGACGCCAGCAGTCGGCGCATGCTTCGCGGTTCGGTCATTTCAGCTCGGGTTGGGGTTGAAGGTGGACAGGACGAGGTGGCCACTATCGACCGGGAGTTCGACCCCGGTGATCCGACGGGCGGCATCCGATGCCAAGAAGACGACAGCTCCGCTGATCTCGTCGGGTTCGATGAGTCCGCCGAACGCGTGCCAGTGGCGAGCCGCTGCTTCGTGGTCGGCGCGGGTTGAACCCGGCTTGCCGCCGGTCATGTCGTAGCAGCCTTGCCAGTTCGTCATCGCCGTGTCGACGAAACCGGGCAGAATGGCGTTGACGCGGACATCGTAGGGGGCGAACTCGAGCGCTGCCGACTTCATCAGCCCGAGCGCGCCGTGCTTGGCGGCAGTGTAGTGAGCAGCGCCGGCCTGTGCCTCTACGCCGTTGACCGACGCGGTGATGATCACCGATCCGGATCGCTGGCTAAGCAACTGTGGGGAAACAGCTTTCAGGGTTCGCCACACGCCATTGAGATTGACGTCGATGGTGTCGATCCAGTCGTCCTCTGTCAGATCCCACAACGCCCCGCGCGTCCAGATGCCGTGGTTGATCACCACGATGTCGATGCTCCCGAACGCGGCCACAGTCTCAGCCACCGCGGCATCGAGCGCGGCCGATGATCTCGCGTCCACTTTGTGTGCGGCAACCCGCACCCCCAGCGCGCCAACAGACTTCGCTGCCAAGGTGAGGTCTTCCTCGGTAGCAAGCCCGTATTGGACCGATGCGATCTGATCGCAGATGTCGATCAGGACGACGTCCGCGCCTTCTTTCGCAAGTGCATGTGCGTGTGCCAGGCCCTGGCCACGTGCACCGCCGGTGACCAACGCGACCTTGCCGTCGAGTGTTCCCATATTCGCGATCCTTTCTATGCCGACCTTCTGATCGCTACGAACGGTAGGTGTGCTGCGGGTCACACAATGTTCCACTTCGCTACACCTTCAGGTCGGCGCAGAGAACAGATGACGGGCGGAGTTCGGCTCGTACACCGGACTCCGCCCGTCATTGAGGGGCCGTCAGCCCACGGCGACGCTGCGCTCGGCCTCGAACTGCTTGCGTGCTGCCTCCTGACCGGCGGCCGTGGCATCCGCGGCGGCCTTGTCGCTGGCCACCACCTGGTCGTAGCCACGCTGGCGCGGTTTCCGCGAACCGCTGAACTCGGGTGCGACGCGCTCCGCGATCAGTTCGAAGCTGCGCAGCGCAGCAGGCTGGGGCGCCCACTCGCCATGCAGGACAAGGAACTTACCGAATCCCCCGGACTTCTCCTGCAGTCGCTCAACCTGCGCGATGGCCATCCCCGGGGTCCCGATGACAGCGAGCCCGCTGTCATTGATTCCATCGATCAGGGTGTCGACGTCCGGCGCCTTCTCGAATCCGGGGGTGACATGGGAGAGGTAGTTCATCAGGTCCAGCAGGCCGTGACGGCAATCTGCTCGGGCCTGCTCCTCGGTCTCGGCGACGTGCATCAGACCGGTCAGGCGCCACTGGTCGCGGGAGACGGTCTGGCCGTTCTCTGCTGCGATCTGCTCGGCGATGTCCCAGTGCCCAGCGAGCAACTCGACGCCCATCGGGTTTGTGGCTGCGAGCGAAAGGATCCCGGCTCCGTACTTGCCGGCGAGCTTCGGCCCGGTCGGCGAGACCGTCGCCGTGACTGCCTTCTCGATGTTGGAGTACGGGGCGACATGCAGGTATGCGTCCTGAATTTTGTACCAGTCGGTCTCCTCGGTGACCGTCTCGCCTTCGAGCAGACGGTGAATGACATCGAAGGCCTGCTCCATCTTCCGGCGGTTCTCGACCGGGTCGATGCCGATCATGTGTGCATCATCTGCGAGCTGACCGGGACCGGCACCGAAGATGACACGGCCGCGGCTGAGGTGGTCCAGCAGCACCAGCCGATCGGCGATCATGAACGGGTGGTGATACGGCAGCGAGACGACACCGAGCCCGAGTTTGATTCGAGAAGTCCGCTGCGCGGCGGCGGCGAGGAACATCTCCGGAGAGGACACGATCTCGACACCGCCAGAATGGTGTTCGCCGATCCAGAACTCCGCGAATCCGAGCTTGTCCATGTGCTCGACGAGCGCCAGATCCTGGTGAATTGCGGTGTTCGCATCCGTCTCGACCTTGTGCCACGGTGCGAGGAAGGCCCCGAACTCGACGGTTGCGCGAGGGTTACCCATGATTTCTCCTGATCCACATGTCCGAACGACAGGCTTGCTCTGTGACCTACAGCATTCAGCGCATCGCGAGGACTGTGATGTAGCGCATTCGGACACAGGCGGCCGGGCAACTGACTAGATCTGCACTGGGGCGTCGGTCATCCCCATTGGCTATCCGCGAGCCGGCTGACGAGCTCGGTGACGGGGCGAGGCAACTGGGCGTCCCGGACCTGCGCTCCCTCCTGCTGAGACGCATGGGACCGCAGTGCAAAGCCGCCGCTTATTGCCCTCGCTACAGGCGCCGAGGGCAATACTTCACTGAATGTCAGGAAACCGACTGACCTGCTGTGGCGGCCGAGGCCGCACCCCTTCGAGCGCTGCGGGACTTCATCGGACGATGGCGCGCGACAGCTCGTGCCAGTTGGCCGACCTGAGCAACTTCCTGCGGGCTGAGTCCCCGGTTGTAGCGTGCGGCACTCACGATCTGCAGACAGCGCTCAAAGAGTCGCTGGGGCGTCATACCGAACTTCACGAAGGTCCGGTCAGCGGGTGGCCAACCGTACGGATCCCACACCAGAACGTGTTCAACGAGATGCCTGTCAGCTTTGTCCATGATTCCTCCAAGACGGGCAAGAGACACGGGCCAGTATCTGGGGGAGCCGGGACACCCTGCTGTCTGACAATGAAACACTCACCGGCCGGTCCGGTACTCGTCGTCAGGTTGGCGAAGGGCAAACACACGCGAACGGAACTCCGGCGCAAGGTTTCGCATGCGTCGACTATGACCTTTTGCCAACTACGGTGACGCCGCCGCCAACTACGGCGGTCGCGGTGCACCTCGGCGAGGGCAACTGCGATGACGATTCACCGCGGCGATCGTTACGAGTCCTGCGGAATCGGCTTTACCGGTGTGATCACGTGTTCGACGATCATGAGTTCTCCCGCCCAGAACGGTGAAGCGCAGGATAGGAAGCCCATGTCATGCCGGCTCGAGCAGCATGCGCCTCCAACGAAGCCGGCTTGAATCCGAGCGTTCGAGCCGCAACAACCGCCGGCATCTCCCGGACCAGATCGCGTATGGCCGCCGCCTTCATCGCACGCAACTCAACTCCATGCTTCCTCATCTGTTTCATCAGATAGTTGGCACTGAGCGGCTGGTCAGGGCAGATTCCGGCGAATAAGTAGGACGAGTCAGCGTTGCCTGCAGTGTTGATGTTAGGCCTGGACTGCACATAAAGTCGTAGTATTTCGTCGAACGGGTGGGGGACCTGCACGGGATGATCGCCGAAAAGAATCTCGATCACATCTTCTTTCACCGTAATGTCGTTGAGGGTGAGGCGAACCAACCGAGTGACGGGTTGACCGTAAAGAAGGAAAAGAATGGCGGCAGTGCGACAGGGCAGCGGAATTTCCGTGTTGTCGAGCAACTCTGCCATGAGGTTCAATCGCTTGTCCTGATCGATATCAGGTGATCGAAATACGGTGCTCCCTGGGAGATCGATTCGGGAAACATAGCCGTTGCGGAGCGACCATTTCATGAAGCTTTTCACACGCGTCCGTGTTGTATTTCCTGTAGCGAACCATTCGTCGATATGGGCCTGGCGGCATCGACTCAGCGAAAGCGACCTCTTCTCGAGCCAGTTCAGGAAATTGATCGCTACGGTTGTGTCCTGTTTCGAGGTTCTGACATGGCCCTCCCTCAAGCTTTTCTTGCCGGAGAGTTCCCGCAGCCTTCTCAGGTGATGCCACCGTGCGTACTGCCGAACCACTGTGGTGTGCTCGTCGTTGAGATCGCACGCGTCCATCGTGCGCTCGAGCCACCGAGTATAAAGTTGCAGGTTCGGATCCCTGTATTCGAGGACGCCTAATTTCGTCAAGAGTTGATGCAGGTGCTTGACCTTCGCGTATTCGCCGTAGCTCTCGAATGTCTCATGCTCGATCGGCGACTCGCCGTGAGCCAGACTGCGGAGAACCTGCCGCACATGCCCGTTACGGAGCCAGATCATCGCGCTCATGGGTCGCGGCTGCGCGATGACCGCCTCGTAGAAGGGAGTGAGCTCCTGGCACAGGCTTCCGGACCCGTCGTCCAGGAGAATCGACAAATCATCTGTCACACAACAGCGGACACACATCTGGTGACGAAACAGATGGTCCTCGTTCCCACATCGAGTGCAGTAGAAGCTTCGAGGTATCTCTGCGCAATCCGAACAGATCGGCCGATTATCCGGGTCCAGGCCCGGCAGGAGTCGTTCACGGGAGCATCCCGGGCACATTCCACGTTTCCCGATTGCACGGTGGTAACACCGGCTGCACACCACGCCCTCCGGCCACCGCCAGTAGACCCGAACATGACGATCGCACCGGGCGCATGGAGTAGCTGACATGTCTACTCCGCCGGACGGATCCGTGCCCGCTTCGGTCTGATCGTGCTGTTCAAATCCACTACGCCGCCACCACCACCGCCGCCGGCTGCCGTGGCTCTGCGGCTCGGGGTCGCCTCGATGCGGAACTGGCACAGATCTTCCACCGAGCAGTCGAGCGCATCGCATAGTGCGCCCAGCAGGGCCAGAGACATTCGATCCGGTCGATGGCCGAGCATTCGATACAGCTGAGACGGGGAGAGGTCGATTCCGCGCTCGACCAACAGCGGTATGAGTTCCGAGATATTGTTCAAACCCCGCGCTGCCATAATTTCCCGGAGGCGCCACGAATATTCAACTCGTCGATTCACGGTTCCTCCTTTCGTGCGAGCCCTGTCGGACCGCTCGTCCCGCAATGCGCTCGAAGGCGTTCTGGACAACACGTGTGCGGTAGTCGGATGATACGTGCGTGTAGATCGATGTGGTGCTTGCGTGTTCGTGCCCGACTTGCTCCTGCACGAACCGGGCCTCATAACCGTATTCGATGAGATGGCTGACGTAGGATCGGCGGAGCGAATGAAAGTCGATGCCCGAGGCGAGACCGAGCTCCTTGCGGAATTGGTTGAACGTGTTGGATACCGAGCCCAGTGCGATACGGCTGCTGCGTTCCGTGCACCACAGGGCAGGGTTGTCCTCGTGTGATACTCGGGGTCGAATATCCTCGATCCATTGGACCAGACTCTCGACCGCCCAGTCCATCTCGGGAACGGTCAGGACACTTCGACGCTTCGGTGGGGAGCCTTTCATCGCCTTCCCGTACCGCACGTACAGAACGCCGTATCGGCCGAACGAGGGAGCTTTCGGATTGAATCCGAAGTCGATCGTGTCGAGCATACGAAGTTCGTTTCTGCGAAGTCCCCAGGCGTACGCCACCTTGAGCAGCACCGCGTCCCGAAACGCTGGGATGGCTCCTTTCCTTCCTTGGGTCAGGATGCGTTCGACACGATTGTCGGCGTGGTCGAAAAGGTCCTGAACTTCCTCCCAGGTCAGGGCTCGTTTCTTCGGTCGAGCGATCGCGTCCTGGGTGTGGCGGGCGGTGTTCCATTCGTGGCAGACCTGGGTGGGGTGAGTTCCGAATCGTTCCTCGCATGCTTCGGACCATCCATATGCAGGATCGACGAGATACGCCAAGAACGCCCGCAGTGCCAGTTGATAGCCCAAAAGTGTGCTCTGCGCCAAGCCGTGGATCGCCCGACGCTGCATGAAGAATTCGTCGACATCGGCAGCGGACCATTCCCACGGCTCACTGCCTGCAAAGGCGTGAAAGCGGCGGACGATCGCCTCTCGTGCGTTGACGGTACCGAAGCCCAGATTGCGACTGAGTTGCTGGTTTCGCCATCCGTCGAGCATGGCCTGAAAGACCTGCTCTTCGGGTCGGAGCAGTGCCACACCGTCGGCAAGGTGCAGCGACGCATCCCCAGGTCCACGGCGATCCGAACGACCCATGGAAACCCCCTCGCATTGTGCGCGAAATATTCGCACATAATGCGAATGCGGGTCAAGGTCGCCAGGTCAGAAGGGTGGGGAGGATCCACTGACCGGGTGATATGCCCTCGTGCGAGCATGTGACATCCGGATTCGGCGAGGAGGCGGAGCGCGGCAGACGGGTGGGGAACCCGCAGCTCAGCGCCTGCGTGAGTCGGTCGACACGGAGAGGCTGTCGCGTCCCGCCATGTGGACGTCACGGGTTCGCGTGCCGCGCAACTCGTGACGGTTCTTGCTAGATAACCTATATTATCTAGCAAACAACGATCAGCACTCGGACGACAGGAACTGCTCCCCGTGACTCTGCACATCTACGGACGCACCGATGGTACTTGGCTCACGCTGTCCGACAGTTGGACCACAAGTCGGGCGTCGGGAGGTAAGCGTGTCGTCAAGAATCCCGATACGACAAAGTATCTGACGTTTCCGACGGACCATACGTCTTGGAAACCAGGCGACTTTGCAGCGATCGCCATGACCTACGGACGGGCCGAGTTCCGCAAACCTAATTGCGACACTAACGACACTGCGATTTCGGTACTTCAATCGGGGCTCACTGTGACACCCGCGCCAGCTATCACCTCCCTCTCAGAACTTGTCGATCACATGTGGATGCCGGTGTTCGAGCGGTGGTATGACTGCGATCAGTGCGCAGTCGAACGAGACAAGGCGAATGATCCAGCGAACATCGACAGCTCGGACGCACAGTTCCCCAACGATCTTGACGAGTATGTCAGTAACAACTGCGGCCACACTGAGCTGAGTGTGGTCGCCGTAGCGATCAACTCAGCTGATGGCCACCAGTGCTGCATCCGCGAATGGGGCGAAGAACCCAGGTACATCGTCCAACCTGACAGGAACTTCCAAAGCTCAGGTGACGGTGCCGCCTCTTGTCTCATTGCCCCAGAAAGCAACCTCATCGAGCACCTGGACGAAGTTCTTTCACGCCTGGACCGTCACTTCGACAGACTCGCCCAAGAAGCTGAGGACTACGATCGGAGCTCCGGAATCAGTGGCAACGGACCAATCGGCGGCACCAGGTACGCGTGGACACTCAGCCCCACTAAAGGTTTTCGTGAGTTGCCTGCGAGAGCGATTCGGCCAACGTCGGATAGTGACACAGTATGAGTGGCGATCTGAGTTCGAAGTTCGAGGAGTTCCTCGTCTACCGCAGCACAAGCAAGCCATCGGAGGCCACCCTCAAGGCCTACCGGCAGGACTTCACCGCGATCGCCGAACTTCTCGCCACCCACACCGGTGTTCCGGCCGACGACCTGGCCTGCAATGTGGTCGACAAGGACCGGATACGCGCGGCGTTTGCGGCCTACGCCGACACGCACTCCCCCGCCTCGATCCGACGCTGCTGGTCGACCTGGAACGCCCTGTGCGGCTACCTGTTCACCTCGGATCTGATCGTCGCGAACCCGATGGATGCGGTCCTGCGCCCCAAGGTCGCCAAGACCGTGCCGAAGGCCTTCGACCAGGACGCGGTCGAGAAACTGATCACCGCGCTGACCACAGACGAGGACGACCACGCACACGCCTGGGGAGAACGCGACCTGGCCATCGTCCTCACCGCACTGCTCACCGGATGCCGCCTGTCCGAGCTGGTCACCCTCAACATCGGGGACTTCCGCGACCTCGACGACACCGGCCGCGTCAAGGCCATCACCGTGCACGGCAAAGGAAACAAGCAACGCGTCCTCACCGCCGAGCCCGCACTTGTCGACGTGATCACGTCCTATCTCGACTCGCGCCTGCAGCGATTCCCCGGCAGCGGCAAGGCCCGCACCTCCCCCACGGCCTCACCCTGGCGGCGCCTACGGGCCACCGATCCGCTCTTCCTCGGTGCCGATGGGGAACGCATCACCGCACCCACCATCCAGTACCGCGTCGAGCGCGCCTATCGCCGCGCCGGCATCAACGGACAGCGCGCGAAAGGCGCTCTGGTCCACCAACTCCGCCACACCTTCGCGACCTCACTGGCCGACAGTGATGTCAACGTCTACACCCTGATGCGGCTGCTCGGACACGAGTCGATGACCACCACCCAGCGCTACACCCAAGGCGCTGGCAAGGAAACCCGCGTCGCCTCGGCCACGAACCCGGTCTATCGACTGATCGAGAAGAACGAGACGGGGCAGTGACGTGACGCCGCAGAACCCTTGACTCCGCGGCGCGAGGGAACCGGTCGACTCGCGGAGTCTGCGACCCACTGGGACCCAGAAAATTAGCTTCGCTAAAATCCAGGGTTGGACTGGGAAAAACGACACGTCCCCTTCTGTCGTGTCGATCGGAGAAAGCACCACCATGAAGCCTGGCGATCAGGTGAAAGTCAGTGCACGCGGCAAGTTCGTGTTCACCGTCAAGGACATCGATAAGGGCACCGGCATGGCGATGATCGAGGTCAACGCCGACAGCCCCCTCACGTACCCGTGGCCAGCCCGTCTGACCGACCTCGTCCCCGTCGAGGACTAACCCCGGGTGTTTCCTCGACCGACGCGGTGCTCGAAGTAAGCGATTGGGGCGGTACAGGCCCGAGCGTTGGGAACTTCTCGTCGCTGGTGACAGTGGGGTGCATCACCAATCCGGCAGCCCGGCAGTGCATCCCCGTGGGCTCCGGCACAGCAAGTGCGCTGATCGGGGGGTACGTTCTCATCAGTTCGGTAGCGTCGCCGCCATGAGCATCGAAACGTGGATCGTGATCGGAGCACTCGCTGTTGGCATCGTCGGGCTCGGTCGGATGCTGTGGTCGAACTGGGGAAAGAACACTCCGGTCCCGCGCGGTAACGCGGTTCCTCACACCGTCAGCGGTGACGCCTCGAACCAGACTCCCGTTTCCTGATCGACGCATCGGCTTCACCCGTTTGGCGCTGATGCGACCATCCGCTACGGTGGCCGCTGCGATCACGAGTTCCCCGGCAGGTGAGTGATTCCCTGACGGGTCGAAGGACGGTCCCCGGCGCCCCCCGCCGGGGACCGTCGTCTTTGCGACCGGTGGGCTACTGCTTGCAGCGGATGACACAGTGACTACTCTCGGCGCGTGGACGAGACGACGCGAACTGTTGGGGATGCGGCTGATAGCCCGGCGGTGGGGGCGTGATGGCGTCTGCTGCTGAGGACCGGGATCGTCTCGAACGTGAGTTGTCGATGCTCGCTGGTGTACGGCGTTTTCTCGCCGATTCCGAGCCGGGCCTTCGCATCCCCACGACGACGGTCGACCGGGTTCTCGATGAGTATCTGGCCGTGTCCGAGCCCGATCGGGAGCACGCTGCCGATCCGACCGAGCGCCCGCCGTCGGAAGACGATCGTCCGGACGGATAGCCAACCGGCCCCGGAGCCAAGCGGTCGATAGTCGAGTGTTCAGTGCGCCAAGGCTGCGGATTGCCGTGTCGATGGTCTTCGTCGGGCGGTGCGTGGTCCGCGCGGCCGGGGAGTCGGTGAGATGCCGAGAAGTTCGAGGACAGCTTGCTCGTCGGCCGAGAGGTGACCGTCTCGCCACTTGCGGACCTTGCGGTAGAGCCACTCCCCTACGGGTTCACCGTCGTCGGAGAGGTAGGTGCTCGGAATCTCGCCGGTCCCGTGCTTTTCGCGGTAAGCGGCGATCTCGAGCAGCATCCGGCGATGCTTGCTGTCGAAACCCGCGGGGCGAGGGGCTTTCCAGTCGAATCCGATCGCGTCGAGTTCGGCCTCACGATCGGCAGGAAGGATGCCGAGGACACGGGCGATGCGGTGCCGGTCCGCCCAGCGTCCGAGATGAAATCCGTCTTCGGCCACGAGATGCGGCTCCGGGTCGGTGGTGTTCGCATGCTCTCGGTAGCGACGCACCGCCGGCGACAAGGCGACGGTGGGTTGGGGTGCTCGACGCGCGTAGGGAGCGGTGCGATCCGGCATTCGCATGAGCCCAGTATGCCCACCGCAGTGGGTGCTCACACCCATCGAGCTAGGGACAAGCGCACCGCCGAGGTTGTGCCGTGAGATGTGCTCGGGTAGTCAGCGGTGAACGAGTGTGCCTCGGATGCCGGTGTTCGTCGTCGGCCAGGACGACCTGTTCGATCCGGCCGAGTTCCCCTGCCTCCACGCGTTCTCCCACCGCGCCACATCTTCGACCGTGCTCTGTCCCCGGACGTGCCCTCGGAATGAACTTGCGGCGGAGGACTTTCGTGTTGCCTCAGGTTTCCCGTGTGCTGTCGTGTCCGTCCCCCGGAGTAGTGCGGCGCGGCGGGGTGGTGGGATAGATCCGGACCGCATAGGTGCGGGCGTCGGCGGCGGTGTAGCCGGCCAGGGCGACCGCGGGCGCGGCCTCGTCGGGGTCTTCGCCGAGCTCGACGAGCTTGTCGAGGGCGAACGCTTCGGCCGCAGCACGGTTCGGCTGGGTGCATTCGGCGAAGAAGCCCCCGGTGGGGATGTGCTGGAAGTCCACCTCGTGCGGGACGGACACGTCCGGGTCAGGGCGAGGCATGGTCGGGGCGATCCTGTTCTCCCGAAGGGTCAGTCGGTGTCGGCGGCCTGGAAGATCAGGTACTGCGCCGCGGTCGCCTCGTGCGCCCCGGCCACGGTCTTGGTGCGGATCTCGGCGACGTAGGTGTCGTAGAGCAACGCGCAGGTCGCCGCCTCCGAGTACGGCGTGATGACCTCGAAGCAGCGGGCGTCGGGCACCCCGGGCGGGCCGGCGGCGCCGACGACGGAGATGTCGTCGTTCTTGTTGCGCATCTGCGCGACGACCCGATCGAACAGGGCCTGCGCCCGGTCGGTGGCATCGGTGCGGTAGACGAACGTCGCGTCCCGGGCCATGTGGGTGGCGGCGGTGTCGGCGAACATGTCGAGCGTGTCCAACTGCGCGATCAGATGCGCCGCCCCCCGCGGACCGTAGACGGCGGGGACCTGCGCGCCGTCGGCGCCCTCGGGATAACGCAGCGTGCGGCGCAGCATGTCGTCGATGTCCACCGGCAGATCCGCCAGCTCATCCGGCGCAGTGACAGGGAAGCGATCGAGCATCGGCCGCTGCAACTCCAGCGCATGTTCGAGCGCCCCGTCGGCCCAGCTCACCCGGTCGGTGGGGCTGTCGACGAAGGTGTAGATCAGGTAGTGCCCGTGCTGGGTCAGCGCGGCCACCGACCGGGAGTACTCGGTGGCGATGGTGTGGACCAGACTGTCGGGCATCGTCGCTAGCGCATACGGTGCGGCCGTCGGCCCGGACACTGCCGGGTCGAGCAGGTGCTCGTGCAACCGCGTCGCGGCCTCACCGGCCGCGGCGTCGTCCCGGAATCGCAGGGCGGCGTGCACCATTCGCGCCCGGTTGTCCTTGGTGAAGCGGGCGGTGGAGAAGCCGGCGAGCATGCCGGTGTCGGCGCCGATCTGCTCGATGCGCGAGTCGGTGTCGGCGAGCAGGTAGGCCAGGGGGACGGGTCCGAAGATCGGGCGGGTCAGGTCGAGGTATTCCTCGGTCAGCGCCGGGTCGACCTCGGCCGGCAGCACGACGAACTCCGCCATGCGCTGCGACTCGATGATGTTGCCGATCTCCGCGTCACCGGCGGTGGCCGGGTAGTCGCTGGGGCGGGTGGAGAACTCCCCGGGATCGGGTTCGCCCGGGGCGGCGGGAATCAGCGCGGCGGTGCGCTCGACAGTGGTGGTGTCCGCGGCCGCTTCGGCGGTGTCCCCGTTCGCGGTCGAGGTGCATCCGGTCACGGTGACGGCGGCGGCGAGCAGTGCGGCGCCGGTGCGGACGCGGGCGCGGTGACGGCTGGTCAATGTTCCCCCTGGTCGCTCGGGGGCATGACGGTGCCGGTCGGCCACCCTCCCCCCGGTACGTGGACGGCAGTGACCGTACCCACCCGGTCTCCGGCGCCCGGCACGGGGTGCCCGGTATCGGAGGTTTCCCCGGTCTGCGCATCGACGCGGACAGCTGCACGGGAGCCGACTACGGGTATGTGCCGCGTCCGTAGTGCGGCGGCGGCACAACGTGATGGAGTTGGGTGGGAACCTTTTCGGCGCGAGCGCACTCCTATCTGTGTCCCTGCCCCAGACGTCGAGAGCGAGCACCCGTCATGACCAGCGAATCCTTTCCCGGCACCCTCTCCTCGCGTATCAGCGACCGTTCGACCGTCGAGTCCACGGCCAGTGATCAGACGCAGTCGTCCTCCGGTGCGCAGTCCACCTACGAGGGTGACTCCGCGTACGGGTCGTCCTCGGCCGCGCAGGAGGGGTCGACGAGCTACGAGTCCTACGAACGCTACGAGCGGTACGACAGCTCCGGCTCGTCAAGTTCGGACGCCACCTACGGGTCGACCGGCAGCTCGGGTTCGGCCGCCTCGTACGGCTCGGCCTCGTCGTCCTCGGACCGCGCGGATCGCGCTGCGACGGACAGTGTCCAGTCGACGACGTCGGTGTCGGCGCCGGACAGCGCCGGGGTGAGCGAGGCGGTGGTGCTCGATGAGGGCACCCTCGCCGACGGCACCTACATGGCCGATGTGGATCTCGACGGCGACAACGACGCCGACATGACCGTCGTCGATCTCGGTGGGGACGGCACGATCGACATGCTGCGTGCCGACACCGATGGGGACGGCGCGATCGACATCGCCCAGTTCGACAGCGACGGCGACGGACACCTCGACGCCACCACCGTCGACGTCGACCACGACGGTGTGTTCGACACCGCTGTGGTCGACGAGGACGGCGACGGGCACATCGACACCGTCATCGACCTGCACACCGGTGCCGTCGATTCCGACGGGGACGGCAACCCCGACGACTACATCGATGTCACCGGTGTCTCCGACGACTACGGCGCCGGCCTGTTCCTCTGACCCGGCGTCCGGGATCGGCCGACGCAGCATGGCGTCCGGCGATCGCCGCTGGGGCAGGGGACGTGCCGCCTGCGCGGTGAGACAGCATGTATCTCTCGATCTGGGCAGCGCTCGGGCGTCAGTCCTCGTGCCGGCGATCCGCCCGATCCATCTGCCAGACGATGCTGACCTCGACCGGGTATGACCACGGCACGCACGTCGTGCAATCGTGGCGAGTGGGTCGGTGGGATGTGCTGTGCTGGTGGCCATGCCAGCACCCCGCAAGACCGAGGCCGAGGCCCGCGCCGCTGTCGCGCAGATGGAACCGATCATGGCCATCGAAGGCCGGCAGATGAGCGATCGGGACAAGGACCTGCTCGTCGATCTGATCCGCGGGGTGATCACCGTCGGTGAAGTCGCGGCCATCATCGCCCGCGAGGCGGGCTACGAGCTCGACTGAGCCACCGCCACTGGCGCTCTCACACCTGCCTGTGTCGGTGCCGTTGTCTACCGTCGCGAGGAACGCACAGCGTGCGCGTGCGGCTACAGGTGGCGTAGCCACACCACCGCACCGGCACCGCCCGCGACCGAGCAAGCCCACCCTGTGAAGGAGAACCGAGCCATGCCGCGAAGTGTCATCGAAGACCAGTTGCGCACCGAGGTGCTGAAGGCGATGCCACTGCCGGATATCGACCTCGACGCCGTGGTGGCCGGCATTCCGCTGCTGACCGGCGAGAACACGACGCGGGGCCGCGGGTCCATCGACCTCATCTGGCGGTCGGAGAGCCCGAACCCGTGGGATGAGGACGGCCCCGGCTGGGTGTAGCCCCGTACCCACGTCCGCGCACCGCGGGCGCGGTGCGCGGACGTGTCATCTGCACAGCTCACGGCATGTGTTCGGGGCCGCCGAGCGGGTCAGTCGGAATTCTGGCTGTACTGGCGGGCACGCCGGTAAGCATAGGTGCAGGCAGCCAGCAGGATCGCCGAGCTCAGCAGGATCGGCAGTTTCGCCGTCCACGACGAAGCGGAAGCGAGCGCGGCCGCGCCGAGCATCAACGCGCCGCAGGCTTGCACGGCGAGCGCGGCGAGCTTCACGGCGGGTTCGGTGACGGTGCGGGTCCACACGAATCCGGCCAGCAGCACCAACGCCCCGAGCATCAGCACGACGGTCACGATCACAGGGCCTCCTGACAGATGGGGATCAACGGCGGGTGTGCCGGTCGTAATCGGCCCAGAGGACAGCGTTGTCCTGGTGGTACCGAACACGTGTGGCGCCACGGACCTGTCCGGTGAACGAGTTGCTGGTCTCGGCGAACACCCTGCCATCGAGGTCGATGGTGGATGACGAGTGATGCGCCGCATCGACACCGGTCATCTCGGCACCCTACATCGCCGTCACCGGCGTCTCCGACGACCACGGCGCAGGGCCGTTCCTCAATCCCCGCTCCACCCCACCGACTCCCCCAGGCGCGGCAGGCCATAGGCTCCGCCGCGGCCACGGGGGTTGAGTCACAAGGGGGGTACGCGCCGCAATGGAGTGGGTTCTGGCGGTCGATTTCGGCACGTCCAACACGTCGGCGGCGCACCGGACCGGCCCGGACCGGGTCGAATCACTGCCGCTGACCCACACCTCCAACCTCATGCCGTCCTCGGTGTACGTCGACCACACCGGGGCGATCACCACCGGCGACGTGGCCATCAACCAGGCCGGCGTGGATCCGGCCGGCTTCGTCGCCTACCCCAAGACCCACGTGGCCGTCGGGTCGGTGATGGTCCGCGGCCAGGACGTTCCCGTCGCCCACACCATCGCCTCGGTGCTGCGCACCGTCTACAACCAGGCGCTACCCCGGCACAACGACCTTCCGCCGGCGGAGGTCGTGCTCACCCACCCCGAGGCCTGGTCCCAGCGCGAACTCGACGTGCTGCGCCACGCCGCGTCCCTGGCCGGTCTCGGCGGCAGCGTCTCGCTGATCTCCGAACCCCGCGCCGCCGCGTTCTACTATTCACGTCAGCACGACGCGAAGATCGTCAAGGGCTCGACGATCGCGGTGTTCGACTTCGGCGGCGGCACCCTCGACATCGCCGTGCTCACCGCGACGAGCGAGTGGACCTTCGAGGTCATCCGGGCCGGCGGCGACAACACCCTCGGCGGCAAGAACCTCGACGCCACCGTCGCCCGGTGGGTCGACGACCGCCTGCGTGACGACGACGCGGATCTGGCGGCGTGGTTGCGCACCCCGGACGGGCTCGATGCCCGACGCACCCTCGACGATCAGATCCGCCGCGCCAAGGAACTGCTCTCCGAGCATCCCTCGGCGACGATCCGGGTCACCGGCAACGGCGCGGATCTGACCTTCACCATCACCCGCGACGAGTTCGAGCAGCTCATCGAACCGCAGATCACCCGTGGCGTGCAGCTCGCCGCCCAGGTGCTGCGCGATGCCGGGGTGGACCGGTCGGGTCTGCAGGCGCTGTATCTGACCGGCGGCTCCTCCCGGATCCCGTACGTGCATCGGCGGCTGTCCGAACTCGGATCCATCGCCACCCTCGACGACCCGAAGACCGTCGTGGCCAAGGGCGCGGCCGGGTTCGTCGCCGGCGGACGCACCACCGAACCCGCCGCGGACCTCGACACCGAGGTGCTGCGACCGGACACTCCCCGCCCCGCAGCACCCCGACCCGGCGCTCCCCGACCGGACACCCGTGCAGCCCAGCATAATTCGCTACCGGCGACCGGGCTACTCCGCTTGCGCTCGTCCCGCCTCCGACTGTTCGCCGGGGCCGCCCTGGCCGCGGTCGCCGCCGGGGCGGCCGTGTTCATCGCGGTCGATCGCGACACCGGCCTTCCCGCCACGGCCGCGGCCGTCGCCGAGACCGCTGCGCCCGCCGACGGACAGCTGCCCGCGGCGACCGCCGAGTCGCACCATCTCAGCACCACCACCGACGACGTGACATCCCTGCTGCCGACCACCCTGCTCACCTCGTCGTCCTCCTGCGACAAGAGCGGGTTCTCGAGCGAAGGCGCGCTGCAGCTGCAGTGCAACCTCAACGCCGACTCCACTCTCGGCAAGGCCATCGGGATGCAGCGCTACGAGTACGTCAGCGTCACCGCGTGGCGCGACGACCAGTACGCCCGATTGAACTTCATCCGGCTGCGCGACACCACCGACGGCACCACCACGACGGTCTCCGGTGACAGCAGGCGTCTGGTGAACTACGACGACTCGGTTAACACCTCTGTCCGCTACACCGTCATCGACCGCTCCACCGGCCTGAACGCCACCTTCCGGATGAACTCCGTCGAGACCGGCACGACGTTCCTGACCGAACTCGGTTGGACCAGCTGACCGTCACCCCCTGGGACAACCGGGTCAGCGAGGCCGACGAGCGTTGCCGTAGCGCTCGACGTGCTCACACGCTCCGTGCGGGCTCGTTGATCAGGCGAGCGCAGCGCACCACGATCTGCCAGAGCGCGTCGATGTCGACCTCCGCGAGGGGAAAACCCCGCATAGCGCCCTGGTGGTCCTGGCCGACGAAGCGGGCGAGTTCGGCGAAGCCCGGATGGGCTCGCACCGCGGTGTACTGGCGCCAGTTGCCGTAGGCCATCAGCTGGCCGGCCTTGTTGACCCACAACTGGATCGGGGCGAACCGTAACCCGTAGGGGTGCAGGAACACCCCGCCTTGCCCGAAGGTGCCGAACCACAGGTCCTCGTGGGAGCCCAGTCGCTCGTCGAGTCCGTCGAGCAGTGCGAACAACCGCTCGGCGATGGCCCGTTCGGGTGGGGAGGCGATCGCGTCCAGGAAGGACTCCTTGGTCCAGCTGTCCTTCTGGTGTGCCGCTTGGGACTTGGCGTGGGCGATCTCCCCGCCGTAGGTGGACGGGACCAGGATCTCGATACTGCCGTGCCGGGCGTAGGCCAGCTGCAGTGCGGTGACGCGGACGTCGTCGCGGGTGATGCGGTTGAGGTACTCGACCAGGCGACGCAGGTCAGCGTCGATCAGATCGACCGCCAGGCACAGGTGGATCCGGCCGTCCTCGAGGTTGCGGTCGAGCCGGTCGCGGGCGGTGTCATCGAGCTCGGACAGATCCGGGCCGCCCTGGCGGGACCACTGCCGGTGGAAGGCCTCGGGGCCGGACTGCCAGATCGCGGCGGCGTAGTCGAGGACCTGACCGATGACCATGCGGCGGCGTTCGGAGTTCGATGCCAGCTTGCATTCGACTACGGTGATCTCCCCGGCCGGGTCGACGATGCACACATCGGCCGGGCCGGCGACAGTGGCCAGCTCCCGCAGCGCCAGAGCGCTTTCGGGGACCCCGGGAACGTGCTCGGGGGCGCCGGCGATGATGGCCTGCAGGTGGTCTTCGTTCGTGTACGCCGTCATCTCCGGCGACGACCAACTGCCGCCGGTGCTGGTATCGCGGATCAACAGCCGCCTGTCACCGACTCCTGCCATCCCCGCCTCCACCCTTCCGTCGATGCTCAGATGGACCGTATCCGATCACCTGGTGCGCCCCGGCTGCGTTCAGGTCCCGGTACGGATGTCGGTGGCAGGCCGTGGCCGGAGCTCGTCGGGTAGCAGCGACGCGTGCACGGTTCTGTGGACGCGTTCGAGACGGATCCCGGTGCGGGTCGGATGAAGATTGCGGCCGCTGCTGGTGAGGACGGTGTCGACGGCGGACAGCAGGCCGGAGCCCTCGGTGATGCCATGGTAGTCGATGATCTGGGCATCGAGGCGGTAGTCGGGGCGGCGTAGTCCTGCACCGAGGGTGATCAGGGTGGTTTCCTTGGTGCGCAGGCGCGCAGCAAGGCCACGTTCGATGCTCGGCGTGAACACGGTGGCACCAGGGGTCCAGACGATCACGTCCATACCGTCGGCGAGGACGGACAGGACGGCGATCGGGTCGTTGCCGGCGTTTCCGATCACGGCGACGTGCGAGAGGTCAGCGCCTTGCTCATGGGCAGCGAGTAGCCCGAAGGTGGGCGTGTCGACGACGGCGACGTGGCCTCCGGCTGCGGTGACTGCGGCGACGATCGATACCGCTGGGCCGCGAGCGCCGGTCAGTTCAACGGTGCTTCCCCGAGGTAGCCCGGCGCGGGGAAAGGCGGGGCGAAGGTGTTCGGGTAGGGCAAGACCGGAACGGGTGGGAGCCGGTGCGGCGGTGGCGTCGGGGGGTGGGAGGCGTGCGGAGCGCTGCGGGTGCGCCGGTGTGAGTTGGACGGCTTCTCGGGTGCCGCGGGGGTTGACGGCGGCGATGCGGCGACGCAGGTCAGCGATCGTCGCATCGTGGTCCACCACCTCAGTCATTCGAACATACTATCGAATAGGCGATCGTTGTCGGGCTCAACCGTCAGCTCGGATCGGCGGGCGCTTCGTCAAGGCGCCCCAGGGTGGTTGCTCAGGATCGGCCGTTCGTCTGCTCGATAGCCTGCTCTCATGACGACCAGCCCCAAGCGATGGTTCCTCACCTCACGCTGGTGTCAAGTCGATGCTGGCGGAGCCGCCGGACTATGCGGAGAGTCCCTTCCGGCTCAGTGCGTCCCATCCACCTCGACCAAGGTGATGGACGACATCCGTGCGCATCGAACGAGCGTGTGTGGGCGCTGTGAGCGTATTGCGGAGGAGGCGACGCAGCGACCTCCCGACCAACCGCCGCACCCGACCGCTCATCCCATCGCAGCCGGGATTCAGCGTCAGCGTCGGATGCAGCGTCAGCGCCGCACGGCGTGGCTCGAGGCGGAGAAGCGAGACAAGGCAGATAGAACTCCGTCGACATCCGTACATGCTGCGCCGAACGGCCTTCCCAGCCTGGGCAAACGGCAATCACGCCCGTGATCGGTGTGGTCACGCCCAGGCGATCACGTGATCAGCCCAGACCTCGAGAAGACCATGGTGGTGGCTGATGGCGAGAACGCCGAGGCCACTGCGGGTTTCCTCGGTGATGACCGTGGTCAGCGCCGCGGTGGTGGCCGGGTCGAGCATCGCGGTCATCTCGTCGCAGATCAGGTAGCGCGGCCGCTGGACGAGAGCGCGCGCAAGGCAGGCGCGTTGGAGTTGCCCGTCGGACACCTCATGGGGACGACGGTCGAGGAGATCGCCGGTCAGCCCGACTCGCTGTGCAGCAGCGTGGACGGTGTCGGCGCGACCGCGGCGGGTGCGGAGTGGTTCGGCGATGATCCGGCATAGGGTCCACCGTGCGGTGACGGCCTGTCGGGGTGACTGGAACAGCATCGCGACCGTGCCAGGTACAGCTACGGACAGCGGCTTGTCGTCGAGGGTGATGTGGCCGTGTTGCGGGGTGTGCAGTCCGGCCAGGACGCGCGCGAGGGTGGTTTTGCCGCTGCCGGATGCTCCGATGAGTCCTGTGATGCTGCCGGCGGGAATGGTCAGGCTGACGTTGGTGAGCACAGGCTCGCCCCCGTGATGACCGGCGGTGATGCGGTGGGCCTGCAGACTCACGAGACGGCCCCGATCAGGCGACGCACGGACCGGTCACCATGTTGTGCGATGTAGGTGGGGCCGCCGGAGAATCCGGGTGCGGGTCGGCGTCGGTGGTAGACGCACTCGTTCGGCAGGTCGGTCAGGGTCGGGGGCATGCCGGGGATCGGGTGCAGTCCGCCGCTCGGTAGCGCGGCGAGCAGGTCGCGGGTGCAGGGGTGCCAGGGATCGACGAACACCGCTGCGGTGGGGCCGGTTTCGACGATGCGGGAGGCGTACATGACGGCGATGCGGTCGGTGTGGGCCGGGAGGGTATCGAGGTCGTGACTGATGAGCAGGACCGCGGCCCCGGCGTCTGCGGCCGCCCGGAGGAGCTGCAGGGTGTGCTCGGTCAGGTCCGGATCGAGATTCGAGGTGGGTTCGTCGGCGACGATCACCTGCGGGTCACCCGCGAGGGCGAAGGCGATCGCAGCGCGTTGGGCCATGCCTCCCGATAGTTCGTGCGGGTAGAGGCCGGCGACCGCGGGCTCGAGGCCGACCCGGGTCAACAGCGCGACGGGGGTGTGCGTCGAGCGTAGGTGCCGGCACGTTTCCGCGAGCTGGTCGCCGACGCTGCGGACCGGGGTGAGGTAGGTAGCGGCGGACTGCGGGATCCACGCGATCCGGCGGCCGCGGACCTTCCGCCAGGTGCGCGCCCCGGCTCCCTCCAGGTGGACGTCGACGCTGCCAGGATGGTAGAGGGTGATGCCGCCGTGGACGGTCGCTGCCCTCGGCAGCAGCCCGCAGATCGCGGCACCGACGACGGATTTTCCGCAGCCGGATTCGCCGACCAGGGCGTGCACCTGCCCGGCGGTCAGGGTGAGGTCGACATCGGTGGCGGCGTGCACGGTTCCGGCGGCGGTCGGGATACGGACGGTGAGCCCGTCGAGGGTCAGCGCGGGGGTGGTCATCGGATAGCCCTTTCCGGCAGTGGCGGGGTGATGCGGTCACGCACGGCGGCGCCGACGACCGCGACGGCGAGAGTGGTGACGACCAGTGCGGCCGCGGGGAACAGAAGGGTCCACCAGGCACCGGTCAGCACGGCGGCGCGGGCGTCCTGCAGCAGCGTCCCGAGCGACGCCTGGTCCGGAGGCAACCCGAGGCCGAGGAACGAGAGCGTGGACTCGTGCCAGATCGCGTGCGGGAGCAGCAGAATCACCGCGACGATCCCCTGCCCCGCGGCGGCCGGGACGAGATGGGTAATGGCGATCCGGGTGCGGGTCGCGCCGGACAAGCGCGCGGCCTCGAGGTAGGTGGCCGAACGCGCGGCGCGGACCTCGGCGCGGGCGATGCGCGCGACCTGCGTCCAGTGGGTGAGCGCGATCGACGCGACGATCGCGACCAGATTGCCGGGATAGAGCGCGACGACAACGATCCCGAGGAGCAGGTGCGGCAGCGCGTTGATCCCGTCGACCAGCCGCATCACGATCCGGTCGACCCAGCCGCCGAGTGCGCCGGCGGCGACACCGACCGCCACCCCCAAGACTGCGGAGGCGACCGCGCAGACCGCGGCGATCACCAGGGACACCCGCAGCCCGGCGGCGGTGCGGACGAACAGGTCCCGGCCGGCAAGGTCGGTGCCGAACCAGTGCGAGCCGGAAGGCGGTTGGTAGGCGGCTGCGAAGTCGGTCAATCCTGGGTTTGTCCCGGTCAGCATCGGGACGACCAGCGCGTACACCGCGATCACGGTGAGAACAACGATCGCCCCGATCAGGCTGTGGGGGCGGCGCAGGAGGCTACGCATCGTCGGCCACCTGCGGGTCGAGAAACGCGTGTGCGAGGTCGGCGAGCAGCGACCCGGCCAGCACCAACCACGTGGTGCCGATCGTCAGTGCCGCGAGCAGCGGGAAGTCCAGTTCGCGGGCGGCGGTGACGAGACTGCCGGCGAGCCCGGGCCAGGAAAAGATCTCCTCGACGATCGCCGCTCCGACGAGCAGCTCGGGCAACCGCAGCCCGATGACGGTGGTGAACGGCCCGAGCGCGGCGGGCAGCAGATGACGGCCGACCACGACCCGTTCGGGCAGGCCGCGGGCGCGAGCGCCGAGGACGGCGTCGGATTCGGCAGCGCTGCGCACGGATTGACGCAACGAGTGCACCAGCCACGGCAGCAGCGACAGGGTCAGCCCCGCCACCGGCAGGACCAGATGCCGGGCGACCTGCGCGGCGGTGGGGTCGGCGCCGGGATCGGTCAGCCCTGCCACCGGCAACCACCGCAGGGATACCGCGAAGACGGTCACCGCGCCGAGGGACAGCACGAACGGGGGCACGGCCTGCACCACCGTCGTGGTGGCCGCGATGGCGCGGTCGAGCCGGCTTTGGGGGCGCAGGCCCGCCCACATCCCTGCGACCAGCGCGATCACGATGGCGGCAGCAAGTGCGGTGCCGGACAGCAGCAGTGTCCACGGGCCGCGCTCGGCCAGCACGGTGGTGACCGGTTGGGCGTAGCTGCGCGAGGACCCGAGGTCGCCGGTGACAGCATGGCCGATCCAGCTCGCCCACTGCTGCCACCACGAGGCGTCGAGTCCGAGTTCGGTTGCCACACGCTGTTTGTCGGCCGTCGACATCGTCAGATAACGGTCCCCGAGATAGCCGACGAGCGGATCGAACGGAGAGCCTGCAGCCAGGGCGAACAGCACGAGCGAGACCGCTGCGGTCAGCGGGATCGCGAACAGCGCACGCCGGATGCTCATCCGAACAATCCCCCGGCCACGGCGACGACGAACGCAGGGTGTCGTGGACTCTGGGGCGGCTGATACCGGCCGGGTGACGGTGGTGGTCATGGCCGCGTCCATTCGCGCAGGTTCCACCACGGCCCCCACGAGGCACCGTGACTGTGCGGCTCCAGAATCGGGGTGCTACCTGTGTACTCGGTGTCCCTGGAGACATAGGTGTGGTCGAGGAACACGAGCATCACATAGCCGGGATCGGCGACATACGCCGACTGGACGCTGCGGTACTGCGCGGCGCGCTCGTCGGGGTCGGTGGTACGGCGCGCCGCATCGAGAGCGGCGTCCACGACCGGGTTCACATAACCGGAGGCGTTGTCGTAGGGCGAGCCGACACCGGGCCGGGCGTAGCTCGAGTGCAGCGTGCTGTAGATCTGCGGATCCGGGTCGTAGGGCAGGTCACCGCCCCCGAGCAGACCCGCCTCGACCGGCAGCCGATCGGGCAGGCTCGCGCGGTCGACCGGCTGCACGCTCACCCGCACCCCGATGCGGTCGGCATCGGTGGCGAACGCCTGCGCCAGGTCGCGGCGCAAGGTGTCCTCGGGGAAGTACATGACCGTGAACTCCGCACGGACCCCGGCCTTCTCACGCACTCCGTCGGCGGATCGGATCCAGCCGGCGGCGTCGAGGATCTGCTCGGCGGCGGCGGGGTCGAACTCGAATGCCGCGGTCGGCTCGTACGCCGCGCCGTACACCTCGGGCAGCGGCGTCGACGCGGGACGCCCGTAACCGGCCAGCACGTGGTCGACGATCGCCTGCCGGTCCACCGCCCGGTTCAGCGCGGCGCGGATCGCCGGGTCCGCGGTGACCGGATTGCCGGCGGGCAGACTCACCCCGCGCCAGTCGGCGGAGGTGTTCGACGCCACCTCGAACCCCGGCCGCTCGGTGAATGTCGCGGCCAGCCGAGGCGGCAGGTTCGCGCCGTCGACCTCCCCCGCGACCAGCCGTTGGGCGCGCGCATTGTCGTCCGGGACGTGCACCACCGTCAGGTGCTCGATCTGCGGTGCACCGTCCCAGTAGTCCTCGTTCGCCTCGAACACCGCCTGGTCCGGGCGCAGCGATACCAACGTGTAGGGGCCGGTGCCCACCGGATCGGTGTTCAACGGCGACTCCACCGCTGGGCCGCCGGACAGTCGCTCGGCCGGTGCGATACCAAGCAGCAGCTTCGTCGGGAACGCGGCGTAGGGGTACTTCAGGTCGAAGCGGACCCGGTGCGGGTCCTCCGCGGTGACAGCTTCGATCATGTCCATCGACGTCGCCAACGGCGATGCCGATGCGGGGTCGAGGATCGCCCCATAGGTCGCCGCTATATCGGTCGCGTCGAACGCGGTGCCGTCGGTGAAGGTGACTCCCTGCCGCACCGTCACCGTCCACACCAGCCCGTCGTCGCTCACCGTCGGCATCTCCGCAGCCAGTGCCGGCTCGAAACCAGGCATGGCCTCTCCCCCGATCAACCGCAGCAGCCCGTCGTAGATCTTCGACTCCCCCGCCTCACCGTGACCGGCGACCGGGTTGTAGCCCCCGAGTTCGTAGCCGTCCGCGAGAATCACTGCGCCCACGCGGGGTGGAGGCGAGCCGGGTGTCGAGGCACAGGCCGTCGCCGTGGCGACGATCGTCAGGACAGCGGCTACCAGCCGGCTCCGGGGACGTGGGCGCACATGCGGTCCTTCCTGTCGGGGCGCCGTCGTGCGGCACCTGAACGGCATCGAAGCTTGCTCAAACTAGGTTCTGGCTTCTTCACGAATCCGATATCTGCTTGCTCGCAACTGTTCATCTGCACAGGTGCGCAGGTGAATCTGCAGGGTGTGCTCGCGTCCATCGTGTGTCGGGTCGACGGGCGAGAACGTGATTCGAGGGACGAAAACCCTCGCCTGCGTTGAGAAGCGGGACGAAGCGAACGGCCACATTCTTCATCGTTGCCGGATGCGGTCAAGATAGCAGAAACTCGGATGCGAAAAGCTGCCCGGATCAGTATGTTTCGTCATTGTTTCGATCTGCTTACTTCTGAACGATAGGGGCATCTGAACTTGCTTCATTCACCTTCGGGAGACAATGATCACTGGCATGCAACACCGATCTGGTGTTGGTCTTCGTCATCCCCGTAGCAGAGGAGCTGTGCTGTGCACTTGACCCCCAAGGAAGAGGACCGGCTTCTCCTTTTCCTCGCCGCGGAGCTGGCACGACGCCACAAGGACAAGGGCCTCAAACTCAGCTACCCCGAAGCCCGAGCACTGATCGCCGACGAGGTCGTCGAAGCCGCCCGCGCCGGCGCCACCGTCGCCGAAGCAGCCCACGTAGGTGCCCACTTGCTCACCGAAGACGACCTTCTCCCCGGCGTCGCCACCCTCGTAGGCACCGTCCAGGTAGAAGGATTCTTCGATGACGGACAGAAACTCGTTACCATCCACGACCCCATACGCCCGGGAAACAACACCACCTCCACCGAACCCGAGGTGAACCCCGGCGAGATACTCGTCGAAGACGGTGACATCGAACTGAACCGCAACCGGCGAAGCACGACGCTGACCGTGGTCAACACCGGTGATCGCCCCGTCCAGGTGGGTTCACACTTCCACTTCTTCGAGGTCAACCGCGCTCTGCTGTTCGATCGGCGCACAGCCTACGGAATGCACCTCGACATCGCGTCGGGCACAGCAGTCCGATTCGAGCCCGGCGAGGAACGGTCAATCCAGCTGACCACCTTCGGTGGGACGCGAGAACTGTACGGGCTCAACGACATGACCAACGAAACACTGCGTGAACAACCGTCCCGAGAACTCCTGGACGCTCTGGACCGCGCCGGCTTCCGTCGGTCCACTCCCGCCTGACAACCACGCGAAGGGAAAAGCCAGTGTCTATTCGCGTATCGCGACGCCACTACGCAGAACTTTTCGGTCCCACCACCGGAGACCGAGTCAGACTCGCCGACACCGAACTCCTCGCCCGCGTCGAAGCAGACGACACCGTCTACGGCGACGAATCCGTCTTCGGCGGCGGCAAAACCATGCGCGAAGGGATGGCGGTCCACAACTCCATCACCAACGCCGACGGCGCCCTCGACTTCGTCATCACCAACGCATTGCTCATCGACCCGGTCCTAGGCATCCGCAAGACGGACATCGGCGTCAAGAACGGGCGCATCGCCGCGATCGGCAAGTCCGGCAACCCACGACTGATGGACGGCGTCCACCCCGACCTCATCATCGGTGCGGGCACCGATGTCCGCTCGGGCGAAGGAATGATCGTCACCCCCGGCGCAATCGACGTGCACGTCCACTTCGACAGCGTCGGCTTGATCGAAGAAGCCATCTCCAGCGGAATCACCACCATGATCGGCGGCGGCCTGGGACCCGTCACCGTCGGCATCACCAGTTCCGGCCCTACAAACTTGGCTCGAATGCTCAGAGCCGTAGAACAATTCCCCCTGAACTTCGGATTCCTCGCCAACGGCAGCGCCGCCCACGTCGCCCCACTGATCGAACAAGGCCTCGCGGGCGCCATCGGATACAAGATCCATGAGGACTGGGGTGCAACACCGGCCGCTATCCGAGCCTCACTCGATGCGGGCGACGAACTGGGTCTGCAGGTACAGATTCACTCCGACACCCTCAACGAAGCCGGATTCTTCGAAGACACCATGCGTGCCATCGCCGGTCGAAACATCCACACCTACCACGCCGAAGGCGCCGGCGGCGGACACGCCCCCGACATCATGCAAGTAGTCGGCGAATCCTACTGCCTCCCTTCCTCGACGAACCCGACAAACCCCTACACGATCAACACTTTCGATGAACATCTCGACATGGTGATGGTCTGCCACCACCTCAATCCCCGGATCCCTGAGGACGTCGCGTTCGCGGAATCCCGCATCCGGCGCGAAACCATCGCAGCCGAGGACGTCCTCCACGATCTCGGTGCAATTTCAGCCATGGGATCGGACTCGCAGGGTATGGGTCGCATCGGGGAAACAATCGCCCGCACCTGGCAACTCGCATCCCATATGCGCGCCACCCGCGGAGCGCTTCCCGAGGACGCGGGAACCGGTGCAGACAACCACCGCATCCTCCGCTACCTCGCCAAACTCACCATCAATCCGGCCCGCATGTTCGGAATCGACCACGAAGTGGGATCACTCGAACCAGGCAAACTCGCCGATTTCGTGCTGTGGGAACCCAAGTTCTTCGGCATACGCCCCGAGGTCGTCTTCAAGGGCGGGTTCCCCACCTGGTCTGTCATGGGAGAAGCGAACGCCTCACTCATGACCTGCGAACCCCTCAAGTACCGACCTCAATGGGCAGCATTCGGCAAGACCCCATCCGATGTGTCCGTCAACTTCGTTGCCGGCGCCGCCATCGAGGGAGGACTCGCGGACTGCCTCGAGTTGGCAACACCCCTCATCCCGTGCATAGACGCCCGGTCGAGAACCAAGTGCGACCTTCTTCACAACGATTACTGCCCCGACATCCGGATCGACCCGGACACCTACCGGGTCGAAGTGGACGGCGAACTCTGCACCAGCACACCCATGACGTCCGTTCCACTCGGACGCAGATACACGATCAAGTAGGAGACGGACATGACCGAAGCAATCCGTATCGGTATCGGCGGACCCGTCGGCTCGGGCAAGACCCGGCTTCTCGAGCGGCTCCTACCGATGTTCCAGGCTGCAGGCATCGACATCGCAGTCATCACCAACGACCTCATGACCGACGAGGACGCGCAGCGTGTGCGCCGCAGCGGACTGATCGATCCCCAGCGCGTTCTCGCAGTTGAAACCGGCGCCTGCCCGCACACGGCAATCAGGGAGGATCCGTCGGCGAACCTCACAGCGGTCGCACGCCTCGAGCACTCGTTCCCCGGACTCCAGGTCGTCCTGATCGAATCAGGTGGGGACAATTTGGCCGCAACCTTCACCTCCGATCTCGTCGACTACTGGATCTTCGTCATCGACACCGCCGCCGGCGATGACATCCCGCGCAAGAAGGGCATCGGAATGCTCCAGGCGGACCTTCTGGTGATCAACAAGATCGACCTCGCCCCGCTCGTCGGCGCTGATCTCGACCGGATGCGATCGGACGTCGCGCACGCTCGCCCTGGTAAGCCCTCCGTCTTCACCGACCTCGGCTCCGGCACGGGCCTCGATGAGCTGTTCGAACTCATCGTGCGAGGCGCGATGCTGGAAAACATGGCATCGGCGCCATGAGCGCCCTGACGACCGAGGCCGGCACGGAAAGCCTGCTCGAATGCACACTCGTGCGGGGCCGTACGGGGAGAACCCAGATAGCCTCGCTGCGTCAGCAGTTCCCGCAGCGCATCACCGTGCCGATGTACGCGGACCCGAACAACACATCAGCGGCGTTCGTCTGCATTCAGAACCCCACCGGAGGGATCTTCCCCGGGGACAACCTCGTTACGCGATTCGCCACCGGCGACAACACATGGCTCTATCTCACCTACCAGTCGGCCACACAAGTCTTCGCCGGCCAAACGGGAGCGTCGCAAACGACGGTACTGGACATCGGCACCGGGTCCGTCGTCGAACATGTCTCGAAAACAGTTATTCCTCACGGCGGTTCGGAGTATCGACAGCACAACGTCATCAGTGTTTCCGACACCTCCGTGTACATCGGCTGGGAAGCGTTCGCTTCTGGCCGCATCGGTCATGGCGAACGATTCTCTTACCGCAAACTCAGTGCCCAGACCGACATCTACCACCGCGGTCGACTCAAGGCACGGGACACCATTCACCTCGCTCCCCCTGAGACCGATCCGCAAGCACCCGGAGTACTCGGTGGACACGACTATGTGGCGTCGATACTCGTCGTCGCACCCGGCCATGATCTTTCCGACCTTGCCGGGGACGTTCACGCCACCCTGGATACGACTCCACACCTCGCCGGTGCAGCAAGCGCGCTTCCCGACGAACTCGGAATATCCATCCGACTGCTGACCGATCGCGCTCCCCTCCTGCACCAAATTCACCAGGAACTCTGGACCACCGTCCGACGCGCTGTTCTCCAACTCGGACCTCTCACTCCAAGGATGTGACATGGAAGCGACAACGATCCTCGGAGACGCCACCGACCCCCAGTACGCACATCGACAGATCGACACCGTCCACATTCCATGGGGTGACGCACGTAAACACCGCCAAGTGCTGACAACCCTCGCCGGACACGAATTGACCGTCAATCTCCCACGAGGCACCTTCCTGTCCGAAGGTGCAGTGATCGCCGACGACGGAACAACCATCGTCGTCGTCACTCGCCCACCAGAGGACGCCGTCGTCATGGATTTCGCGGACAATGTCGGCGCCGACGCGGTACGGAGAGCATTGGTCTTCGGCTACATCCTGGGCAACCAGCACGCCCCACTGGAAGTCTCTGCCGACCAGCTCCGCACCCCTCTCATGACCAGCGCGCACGCTGCCGAGCAGATGCTGCGCGATTTGCACCTGAACGCCCGAGTCGACGAAGTCGCCCTGGCCGCACACGGCTGGACCAATACCTCAGCCGACCACCACCACACCCACGGCACGAGTCACTCACACGGGCACGGCCATGGTCACTGAACCGCTGGTCGCTGAGTTGGCCTGGCTGCAACTCCACGACAGCGCATTCCCCTCAGGTCGCTTCGTCCATTCCAATGGCCTCGAGGGATGGTTAGCGGCTCATCCAGACGCCGAGGAAACACAGATACGTGCTGTGGTCCGTGCCTACATCAGCGGGAGTGTGGCGACTCTCGATGCGGTCGTCCTAGGCCATGCGTGGGCCGCCGACTCCACAGAGACCCTGTGCGAACTCGACCACCTACACCGGGCCTACAAGATCACCCACGCAGCACGTACCTCATCCGAATCCTGTGGGCGACAACTCGCCACAGTTGCCCGGCGAACACTCACCGTGGCCACCGACATCGAGTACCTCGAAGTCGTGCTCGCAGGGCACACACCCGGAAACCAAGCCGTCGTCGAGGGCGTCGTACAACAAGCACTCGGCATCGAACGCAGCCGCGCAATCGCCGGCGCCATCCGCTCGAGCTATGCAGGTCTGCTCTCCGCCGCGGTACGCCTCGGTCGCATCGGCCCGATGCACGCGCAACAGCTCATCTTCGACGACACCTCATGGATTGCAGATCTCACGCGAACAGCCGAATGCGCACCGCTCGCGACGGTGACCTCGTTCGTACCGGAACTGGATATCGCCGCGATGCGACACGAAACCGCCACGGCACGGTTGTTCAGCACCTAGCCTCCCCTCCCCTTTTTCCACGATCCGGCCTCAATGACGCGGACCAGATCCAATTGTTGTGACGCGCCCGAAAGGTCCCCTCATGTCAACATTCAAGCGTCCACTTCTTGCGTCAGCTACCGCCATCACCATGGCCGTGCTTATGACAGCCTGCGGAAGCAAGGCCAACGACTCCGGCACCAGTGCCTCAGCATCGTGCGTCGACACCTCCGGCGACACCGTCAAGGTCGGCGCCATCAATTCACTGTCCGGCGCCACCGCCATCAACGAAACCGTCATCCGAGATGCCATCACCCTCGCGGTCGAACAAATCAACACGGACGGCGGAGTGCTCGGCAAGCAGCTCCAGCTCATCGCCGAGGACGGCGCATCCGAGCCGACGGTGTTCGCCGAGAAGGCCGAAAAGCTCATCGGATCCGACTGTGTCGCAGCTGTCTTCGGTGGCTACACCTCCGCAAGCCGCAAGGCCATGCTGCCGGTCTTCGAGGACAACAACGCCCTGCTCTATTACGGCCAGCAGTACGAAGGCCTCGAGTCGTCGTCGAATATCTTCTACACCGGCGCGACCACCAACCAGCAGATCGTGCCGGCCCTGGACTACCTGAAGGAACAGGGCGTCAAGTCGCTCTACCTCGTCGGTAGCGACTACGTCTTCCCGCAGACCGCCAACCGCATCGTCAAGGAATACGCCGAGGCCAACGGCATCGAGATCAAGGGTGAGGACTACACCCCGCTCGGTTCCACCGACTTCTCCACCATCGTCAACAAGATTCGCACCGCCGACGCCGACGCAGTCTTCAATGTGGTGGTCGGCGACTCACTGGTCGCGTTCTTCCGCGAATTCGCCAATGTGGGCCTCACCAGCGCCGATATGCCAGTTATCTCCATGTGCGTAGGAGAAGAAGAAGTTCGCAGCATCGGTGCCCAGAACCTCGAAGGCCACCTGGCCTCCTGGAACTACTACCAGACGATCGAAAGCCCCGAAAACAGCAACTTCGTTTCTGAATTCAAATCCCGTTTCGGCGACACCCGAGTGACCTCCGATCCGATGGAGTCCGCCTACACCGGCGTCTACCTCTGGAAAGCAATGGTCGAAAAAGCCGGATCCTTCGACGTCGGTGCAGTTCAAGACGCAGCCGACGGCGTGACCTTCGACGCCCCCGAGGGCACCGTCACGATCGATGGCGACAACCACCACATCACCAAGACCGCTCGCATCGGTGAGATCCGCGGCGACGGCCTGATCTACACCGTCTGGGAGTCCGACGGCGCCATCGAGCCCGACCCGTACCTCGAGTCCTACGACTGGGCGTCGGGCCTGTCCGGTAACTGAGCACGGAAGCCGAAGAGGGAGACGACATGGATGTCCTTGTAGGACAGCTCTTCACAGGATTGAGTATCGGATCGATCCTGTTGCTGGCAGCACTGGGGCTGTCGCTGACGTTCGGCCAGATGGGCGTGATCAACATGGCCCACGGCGAATTCATCATGGCCGGCAGCTACACCGCCTTCGTCGTGCAGCAGGTGATCTCCTCGGCCGGGATGTCCCTGTTCGTCTCCCTGCTCGTCGGCTTCCTGGTGGGCGGCGTGATGGGTGTGATCCTCGAGGTCACCCTCATCCGCCGCATGTACCACCGCCCGCTCGACACCCTGCTGGTGACCTTCGGTGTGGGCCTGCTGCTGCAGCAGGCCGCCCGCGACATCTTCGGCGCCCCCGCCGTCAACGTCGTCGCACCGTCCTGGCTCTCCGGTGGTGTGGAGATCTTCGGGGCGGTGGTCCCGAAGACCCGCCTGTTCATCCTCGCCCTCGCCGTGGTCTGCGTGGTCGCCCTGATCGCGTCGATGAAGTACACCCCGATGGGACGACGGATCCGGGCCGTGGTGCAGAACCGCGATCTCGCCGAGACGGTGGGCATCTCGTCGCGCCGCACCGACATCACGACCTTCTTCCTCGGCTCGGGCCTGGCCGGCCTCGCCGGTGTGGCCCTGACACTCATCGGCTCGACCAGCCCGACCATCGGCCAGTCGTACCTCATCGACGCCTTCCTCGTGGTCGTCATCGGCGGTCTCGGCCGCATCGAGGGCGCCGTGCTCGCGGCCGTCGCACTGGGCCTGCTCAATTCGTTCATCGAGTACTCCACGACCGCGTCGATCGCGAAGGTCATCGTGTTCGTGCTCATCGTGATCTTCCTGCAGGTCCGTCCGCAGGGCCTGTTCGCCGTCCAGACGAGGAGCCTGGTCTGATGCCCGCGACCTTCTCGACCCGCACCTTCACCCGACCCGGACCCGTACGCACAGCAGGCGGATTCGCGATCGCCGCGATCGTCCTGTTCGGTCTCGCCCCCGCCGTCCTCTCCGATTTCCGTCTCGGCCTGCTCGGCAAGTTCCTGTGCTTCGCGATCGTCGCCGCCGGCATCGGCCTGGCCTGGGGCCGCGGTGGCATGCTCACCCTCGGCCAGGGTGTCTTCTTCGGCCTCGGCGCCTACATCATGGCCATGCACTTGAAGATCTCCGACGCGCAGCTCCGCGGCGACACCGTCCCGGACTTCATGCAGATCGCGGGCATCCAGGAACTACCCGCCTACTGGACCCCGTTCGCCTCCCCCGCCGTCACGCTGCTGGCGATCCTGATCGTGCCGGCCCTGCTCGCCGCCCTGCTCGGCTTCGGTGTGTTCGCCCGCCGCGTCAAGGGCGCCTACTTCGCCATCCTCTCCCAGGCACTGGCCGCCGCCTTCGCGATCCTGCTCATCGGCCAGCAGTCCACCGGAGGATCCAACGGCCTCAACCGTTTCCGCACCTTCTTCGGCTACGACCTGTCCGATCCGGTCAACAAGCGGATGCTGTTCTTCATCGTCGCCGCGATCCTGCTGCTCGTCGTCGCCGCGACCCGCCAGCTCATGCAGTCCCGCTACGGCGAACTGCTCGTCGCCGTGCGCGACCAGGAGGAGCGGGTCCGCTTCCTGGGCTACGACCCCGCCCTGATCAAGGTGGCCGCCTACACCGTCGCGGCCTTCTTCGCCGGCATCGCCGGGGCGATGTTCGTGCCCATCGTCGGCATCATCTCCCCCGCCGACGTCGGCATCGTCCCGTCGATTGCGTTCCTCATCGGTGTCGCCATCGGCGGACGCACCACCCTGCTCGGCCCGGTCCTCGGCGCGGTGGGCGTGGCGTGGGCACAGACCACCCTGTCGGAGAACTTCCCGTCGGCCTGGACCTACGCGCAGGGCCTGCTGTTCATCGTCGTCGTCGGCTTCTTCCCCGCCGGCCTCGCCGGAGTCATCACCCTGCTCCGCCGGCGCCGCCGCACCACCCCGACCGAACCCACACCCCCGACCGAACCCGAGCCCGCCGACCTTCCCGAGATGGAGCCCGTGCGATGAGCAAACCCGTCTACGGCGGCAACGCCGGAATGAGCAGCGACTACCTCGAGATCCGCGACCTGCGTGTCACCTTCGACGGCTTCACCGCCGTCGACGGCGTCGACCTCACCCTCCTCCAAGGCGACCTGCGGTTCCTCATCGGCCCCAACGGCGCCGGCAAGACCACCCTCGTCGACGCCGTCACCGGCCTGGTCCCAGCGACCGGCTCGATCACCAAATCCGGCGTCGAACTGCTCGGCAAGAAGACCCACAAGATCGCGCGCCTCGGTGTCGGCCGCACCTTCCAGACCGCCTCGGTCTTCGAGGAACTGTCCGTTCTGCAGAACCTCGACATCGCCGCCGGCGCGAGCCGCTCCCCGTGGCAGTTGCTGCGCCGCCGCAACAACGTTCTGCCCGAGATCGAGGAAACACTCGAGACGATCGGCCTGACCGCCCACCGCGACACCCCCGCGGGCATCCTCGCCCACGGGCAGAAGCAATGGCTCGAGATCGGCATGCTGCTCGTGCAGAACGCCGACGTGCTGCTCCTCGACGAACCCGTCGCCGGAATGAGCGGCGACGAACGCGAGGAGACCGGGCAGCTGCTGCGCCGCATCGGCGCGCAGCGCACGGTGGTCGTCGTCGAGCACGACATGGACTTCATGCGCGCCTTCGCCACCTCCGTCACCGTCCTCGCCCGCGGCAAAGTCATCGCCGACGGCACCGTCGACCAGGTCCAGAACGACCCGCAGGTCCAGCAGGTCTACCTCGGGACCGCCACCGCTGCTCAGGAGGCATGATGCTCGAACTCGTCGACGTCCGCGCCGGTTACGGTCGCACCGAGATCCTGCACGGCATCTCCCTGACCGTGCCGACCGGCAAGACCGTCGCGGTCATGGGCCACAACGGTGCCGGCAAGACCACACTGCTGCGCGCCGCCGTCGGCCTGCTGCCCGTCACCAAGGGAAAGATCCTCTTCGACGGTGACGACATCACCTCGCTGCGACCATCTGCCCGCGTCGCCCGCGGCCTGGCCTACGTCCCGCAGGGGCAACAGTCCTTCGGTCAGCTCACCTGCCGGGAAAACCTGCAGGTCGTCGCCGACACGCGCCGCAACGGCCGGCAGTTGGTCACCGACATGCTCGACCTGTTCCCCGCCCTCGTCCCGCTACTCGACCGCCGCGCCGGCCTGCTCTCCGGCGGTCAGCGCCAGCAACTCGCCATCGCCCGCGCGCTGATCACCGAGCCGCGCATGCTCATCCTCGACGAGCCCACCGAAGGCATCCAGCCATCGGTGGTCACCGAGATCGAGAACACCATCGTCGAACTCGGCCGCAGCGGCGACCTCGGGGTGCTGCTCGTCGAACAGCACATCGGTTTCGCCCTCGACAACGCCCTGCACTACTACGTCCTCGAATCCGGGCGCATCACCTCGACGGGTGACGGTGGTGTCGACGCCGCCTCCACCGTCCGTGCGGCGATGGCAATCTGACAACAGGTCGAAGACAAGGACATCGAGGACCGAGTGATGTTCGCACCTACACCAGGAGCGGCATCAAGAACGTACGTGGAAGCGTGCCATACGGATCGATACCGCGGTGGATACGCACATAGTTTGTGTTTCGAGGAGAGTGCATGAGTGACCGTTCTGCGCTCAATCCCAGTGAGGCCGCGAAAGCCGCTGCTGCCCTCAAGGGCCCGGATATCGAAGGTTGGGCAGCCCGCTTCGAAATGCTGTCCGAACCCAACCGCCTGCGCATTCTGCATTGCTTGCACCACATACCCGGGCTGTGCGTCAGTGACCTCGCCGCTGCCGTCGGGATGTCACCCACCGCTGTATCGCAGGCACTGCGACTACTTCGCCAACGTGGCCTGGTCTCCTACACCCGTGTGGGCCGAATCGTCCGTTATCAACTCAGTGACGACCCCGCACACTCATTACTGCACCAAATGGGTGCCGTCCATGGGCACAACCACCACCATTAATACGATCACCAACGTCGTGGAACTCATACGCCTTGACCACTTCTGTCAATGGGACCACCGGAGAATTCACGCTGGCGGCACCCCCCAGCGGCGGGCCTCGATGGGGCCTTGACCCCCGTCCAGGGAACGCAAGAGACGCACGCCAACACCAGCGACAACCAACCAGCTATGCGATAGTGAACCGTCTCGGGTTTCTTGCCGCTCCTATATCGGTGACGGCTCCGGTTGCGGAGTCGACAGGTGAGCGTAGTACGCCGCCTCGAATTCATCCGGCGGGACGTATCCGAGACGGCTGTGCAGGCGACTGCGATTGAACCAGTCGACCCACTCCATCGTGGCGTACTCGACGTCCTCGACGGACTTGTAGGGACCCGGATGGAACGGGTTTCCCCTGGCGATCACTTCGGTCTTGAACAACCCGATCGTGCTCTCGGCCAGAGCGTTGTCGTACGCGTCTCCGACACTGCCAATCGACGCGGCAATACCCTCCAGCACAAGGGTTTCCGCGAAAGCAATGGAAGTGTACTGACTGCCGGCATCGCTATGGTGGATCAACCCCGAGCCGACCGGATGGCCCGTGTGGTCACGTCGCCACAATGCCATCTTCAAGGCGGTGGTGACCATCGCGGTGTCCTTGACGGTGGCGGCATGCCAGCCGACGATCGCCCGCGAGAAGCAGTCGATCACGAACGCGACATAGACGAACCCCGCCCAGGTGCGGCAATAGGTGAAGTCGGTGACCCACTTCCGATTCGGAACCTCGGCGGTGAAACCACGATCGACCAGGTCAGGGGCGCGTCGACTGTGCGAGCCGCCGGGCACGGTGGTGCGGTGCCGACGGCCCCGGACCGCTCCGGACAGCCCTTCATCACGCATCAACCGGTCGACGGTGCATGCCGCGACGTCGTGGCCGTGTCTACACAGGTGCACGGTCATCTTCCGGCGACCGTAGAGACCTTCGGCGGTGCCGACGGTCTCACGCAGAGCGTTCGTCAGATGTGCATCGGCGACGGTCCGGCGGGATGGAGAAGCAGTTTTCCGGTTCCGATACGTGCGTGGGGCGACCTTGACGCCACGCTCGGTGAGCACGGCGCAGATCGACTCGACCCGGTGTCCTTGTGCACGCATCTGGTCGATGAACTGGCAGATCAGCGGCGGCGAGGGTCGAGCTCCCTCGGGAAGAAAATCGAGGCCGATTTCAAGATCTCGTTGGCCTCACGGAGGGCTCGGACTTCGCGTTCGAGCTCTTTGATTCGTTGCTGTTCAGCGGTGGTCACGCCGGGTGTCTTGTCGGCATCGATCAGAGCCTGGCGGGTCCAGGTGCGCAGCGACTCGACACCGACGCCGAGCTTCGGGGCGATGGCTTTGCACGCCGCGAACGGCGAAGAATATTCGTCGAGGTGGTCGAGGACCATCTTCACCGCTCGTTCACGCTGCTCGGCGGGGTAACGCTCGGACATGATGTGCATCCTCCTCAAGAAAGGAGGCGGCATCAAACCCGAGACGGTTCAGTGAGCGACCGACGGGCCAGCAACCAATGACCGCGGCCCGGTTCACGGATGGGCCGGATCGGGGCGGCGGCCCAGTCGTAGACCCGCGGTCCGTGCGCACCATCGCCGCACGACAGCCGTTGCCAGGCCGATGCGTCGAGCTCGGCGATCACGGTGTGGGCGCGGCGCTGCCGCAACTGCATCGACACCACCATCTGCGTTTTCGGCACCGCCAGCACGTGCGCCATTCCGCGCGATTCGAGCCACATCCGCAGCCGGCCGACCTGCCCGTAGGCCTCGTCGGCAGTAACCCACCCGAACGGAATCCCGGCATCGAGTGCGCGTGCGAGCATCGTCTGGGCCAGTTCGGGTTTGGTCGCGAACTCGACGTCGTCGTCGATGCCGGCATCGCGACACCGATCGCGGTCCTCGGTCCAGGCTCTCGGTAGATACAACTCTCGGTCGATCAATGCCCGACCACGGTCTTCAGGCGTAGGCCAGGAACACCCCGACCTGACTGTTCTCGATCCGCCCGGCGGTTCCGGAATACTGCCGAGCCACTCCGGCGGATCTGTTGCCCTTCTTCAGAAAACCGGTCTCGTCGACGATCAACACCCCGGCGGTCTCGTCGCCGATCGCTTCGACCACCACGTCTCGCACGTCATCGCGCAGCCCGTCGCCGTCCCAGGCGTAGAAGTTCAGCAGTCGTTGCATACCTTCCGGGCCGGTGTCCCCGGCGGCCTCGGCCAGTGTCCAGCCGTTCTTCCGTTCGACCTCCGCGAGCAATCCCCGGACATACGCCGCCATCCGCCGCCGTGACTCCACCCGCGAGAACCGGTGCGCGAACCGACTGCAGAACGCTGTGAACCCGGCTGACCATTCCAACACCTCCGACTGCACCAAGATCAAGTACCATAGACACAACCTCGGTCACAAACTGTCGTTGCAGTACTAAGCCCGGATCCCCAAGTCGAAGACACCGGCGCCGGCCGCCGCAACGTCCGTAATGGGATTCCGCAGCCCGTTCGAGCGGGGTTCGGTAGTGGTCGAGGAGGTCACTTCAGGCAAGTCCTTGCTGGTCGAACCGCGAGACTCGTCGCGGCGGGATGCAGTGGAGGCGCCACCCGTACGGAGTAACCCTGACCGGAGTCGTGATGTTCGTCGTTCCCGTCTCCGATCGGCGTTCGCCGGAGGTGCTTCCGATGACACCACCCACCTTGCTCGACCGACAATGCCAATAACAGAGGCTCTGTCACAATCTGCACGGGGATTGCCTGTGCCGAATTACAAGGTAAGCGTTGTCCTCTGCCGCGCGACGAAGTTATCTGGGCGCGAACGAGTCTCGTCGCGAGAACATTGCCGGCCAAGGCGAGCATGTTCGTGCATGTTCCTCGGTCGTCGACTCCCCACGACGTCGGCAGACCGGACGCTCCATGACCAATCAAGAGGAAGAATCGGCGTTCGCGCGCTTTGCCAGTTCGACGTACAGGTCGGTTTGATCGAAGGCCGAGCCCACAGGGCGCGCGTCGGTCATATCGGCGATCTCGTCCCAACGCTCGGCGATCGTCTCGGCGGTGCGCTCGGCCTCGGGAATGAAGACTGGCCGGGCTTCCAGCATGCGCGAGACGGCGAATACGCCGGCGCCGGCGCCGAGGATGACACCGTTCGGGGCATCCGGGGAGACCAGGAAGACCGCCCCGGGCGCGATGGTTTCCGGACCCAGTCTAGCGGCAGCGTCGTCGGGGAGCAGACCCTCGGTCATCTGCGTAGCGGCGGTCGGGGCCAGAGCATTGACCCGGATTCCCTTGCGGTCCCCCTCGATCGCGAGCACATTCGTCAGGCCGACCAACGCGGATTTTGCTGCGCCGTAGTTGGATTGTCCGAAGTTCCCGTATATTCCGGACGCCGAGGTGGTCATCAGGATCCGACCGTAACCCTGTGCCAGCATGTGCGGCCACGCAGCCTTGGTGCAGTGCACCGATCCCATCAGGTGCACATCGATCACCTTGCGGAAGTCGGCCAGCTCCATCTTGGCGAAAGTCTTGTCGCGCAGGATCCCGGCGTTGTTGATCAGGATGTCGATACGGCCCCACCGCTCGACGGCACCGTCGACCAGCGTCCGGACCGCAGCAACATCGGTGATATCGGTGTCGGATGGGACCGCGTGACCGCCCGCATCGACGATCTCGGCCGCCACCCCGGCGGCCCCGTCGCCGATGTCGTTCACGACCACCCTGACGCCGCGTTCCGCAAGCGCGAGGGCATGTGCACGCCCCAGGCCACCCCCGGCACCCGTGACGATCGCGACCTGCCCGGCAAACCTGTCCATATCTTTCGTCCTTCCCCGGCCTGCCGTACGGCCCGGCCTCGAAGCTTGTCGAATCAGTTGTGCAGAGTACGGATCCAGTCGCGTGTCGCCGCCGGATCGATCACGTCGTCGAGTTCGAAGGTGGTTGCCGCGCTCAGAGCGCGTCCGCGACTGTAGGCGTCGGTCACCAACCGGTCGTAGAGTTCGGTACGGGCTTCGTCCGTCGGTGCAGCTGCCAGCTCCTTGCTGTAGCCCAGGCGGACACTGCCTTCGAGTCCCATGCCTCCGATCTCGCCGGTGGGCCACGCGACGGTGAACAGTGGCGCGCGGTAGCTACCGCCGGTCATCGCCATGGCACCCAGCCCGTAGCCCTTGCGCAGCACCACTGCTCCGAACGGCACGGTCAGCCGGGCCCCCAGCACGAACAGACGCGCGAATCGGCGCACGGTGGCTTCCTCCTCTGCGGCGGGACCCACCATGAAACCCGGTGTGTCGCAGAGCGATATCATGGGAAGTCGGTGTTCCTCGCACAGTTCGAGGAAGTCGGCGAGCTTGTCGGCGCCTTCGGCATCGATGGCTCCGCCGAGATGGCGGCTGCTGTTGGCGATCAAGCCGAACGGTCGCCCTTCCACCCGCACCAGGGCTGTCACGATTCCCGGTGCGTAATCGGGACGCAGTTCGAGCACGGAGTCGACGTCGACGATCGATTCGATCGCCGCGTGTACGTCGTAGGCACGCAGTCGGTTCTCCGGGATCACGTGGCGAGCCAGCCGGGTGTCGGGTGCGGCCCATTCGGACAACGGTCCCTGGAAGTAGCTCAGATACCGTCGAGCCAACTCCACCGCATGCGCTTCGTCGTCGGCCACGAGGTGCACGACACCGTTCCGGCGCTGTACGTCGATCGGTCCGATCGCCTCGGGTGGATACTCGCCGAGTCCGCCGCCGGAGATCATGGCCGGCCCGCCCATTCCTATGTTGGCATCCGGTGTCGCGATCAGCACATCGCATACGCCTGCCAGCGCTGCGTTGCCCGCGAAGCACCGGCCCGAGACGACCGCGATCAGCGGCACCACTCCGCGCAGTGCGCCCAGGGTGCGGAAGGTCGGCACATCCAGACCTGCAACGATGTCGTGGTCGGTTTCACCCGGTCGTCCACCGCCTCCTTCGGCGAAGAGCACCACGGGGAGCTTCCGGCGTGTAGCGACTTCGAGCAGTCGATCCGTCTTGTCATGATTGCGCCAGCCCTGTGTGCCCGCCATGACGGTGTAGTCGTACGACATCACGACTGTCTCTGCCCGGTCGGCACCGAAGCGATCGGCCCCGATCGTGGCGATCCCACCGACCAGTCCGTCGGCCGGTCCGTTGACGATCAGGTCTTCCTCACTGCGCCGTCTGCGCTGTGCCGGCAGGACGAGCGGCCCGTATTCGACGAAACTCGACGGGTCGACCAGATCCTCGATGTTCTCCCGTGCGGTCCGGCGGCCGATGCTCCGGCGCTTGGCCACCGCGTCCGGGCGCGCCTCGTCGCGGGTGAGGCGGTGACGTTCGTTCACCTCGTCCAGATCGGTGCGGTGGCGATCAAGGTCGAGCGTCTCGGTCTCGGACACCCCGGCCCGAGCGCCTTCCTGCGGCTCGTGCACCACGAGGGGGTCGCCGATGCCGACGGTCTGTCCCGGCGAGACGAGCACTCGGACAGCTGTCGTCGAGGCGTCGGTCAGGATCTCGTGCTCCATCTTCATCGCCTCGAGCACCACCAGCGCCGAACCGGCGGCCACCCGTGCTCCCGATTCGACGACGGTGACCACGGTGCCGGCCATCTGTGCCCGCACCACCTCTCGTCCGGGAAGCAGATCGACCTCGGCGACCGCCGTCGTGGATCGCTCCTCCGACTCGGGTACGAGGTCGCCCAGGCGGCGGCGCAGGAAGTCGATGTCGACAGGACCGGAGCGGAACTCGTCGTCGCTGAGCAGGTTCCGCAGGAAGGCGATGTTGGTCGCGGGGCCCTCGATGACGAACTCGCCCAGCGCACCGTATGCCTTGGCGAAGGCCGACAGGGTGGTCGACGACCGCACGACGACTTTCGCCAGCAGCGAGTCGTAACGTGCACTGGTGACCAGACCCGGCACGCCGAAGGTGTCGACCCGTACGCCCGGGCCGGTCGGCGGAGTGAAGACGGACAGGGTTCCGGCGCTGGGTACGGCGGACCCGTCCGCAGACATCGTCTCCAGGTTCACCCGTGCCTGCACGGCAACGCCCTGTGCGGCAGTCGGCGTGCCGGTCACCTCGCCGTCGGTGCAGATGATTCCGGGAGGTAGCCCACAGCTGGACAGCGGTCTGCCCTCGGCAAGTTGGAGTTGTGTGGCCACCAGGTCGACTCCGGTCACCTCTTCGGTGACGGTGTGCTCGACCTGGATACGTGGGTTGACTTCGAGAAAGACGAAATCGGAGTCGCGGAGCAGGAATTCGACCGTGGCCAGACCCCGGTAGCCGACCGAGGCACACAGTGCACTCGCGGCGGACTGCAACCGCACCCGCAGATCCTCGGACAAGCCGGGCGCCGGTGCGATCTCGACGAGCTTCTGGTGACGGCGTTGCACGCTGCAGTCCCGGTCGCCGAGCGCCAGTGCGGTGGTGCCGTCCCCGATCACCTGCACCTCGATGTGACGGGCGCCGCCGAACAGTGCTTCGGCGAAAACCCGTCCGTCGCCGAAGCCCAGTTCGGCTTCCGCGACACAAGCGCGGTAGGCGGCATCGATGTCGGCGCCGGGCGGAACGGCGCGCATACCGCGCCCTCCGCCGCCGGCGACGGCCTTGATTATCACGCCTCCGGGTTGTCCGGCGGCGAAGGCGCGCACCGCCTCCACATCCACGCCCCGGCCGGTCGCGGGCAACACCGGTACCCCGGCCTGCTGTGCCGCAGCGCGTGCCGAGGACTTGTCACCGAAGGTGTCCAGCACGTCGGCGGCGGGGCCGACGAAGGCGATCCCCGCCCGGTCACAGGCGCGAGCGAAATCCGCGTTCTCGGCAAGGAACCCGTAACCGGGATGGATCGCGTCCGCTCCGCACTCGTCGGCGGCGGCGAGGACCGCGTCGATGTCCAGGTAGGCGGCCGGTCCGGACCCGGGCAGCCGCACAGCGTGGTCTGCCGCACCGACGTGCGGTGTCCCGGCGTCGTCGTCGGCGTACACCGCGATGGTGGCGATTCCCATCTCCCGGGCGGTACGGATGACGCGCAGTGCAATCTCACCACGGTTGGCGATCAGCAGCTTCATCGGTCAGGACTCCGTTCCGGGCTTCAGTTCTGCGGCGCGCTCGAGCAGCACGCCCTTGCGGATCTTGCCGGTGGCCGTCATCGGCATCTCGGCGACGAGCAGGATGTCCGGCACCTTGTAGCGGGCCATGTTCTCGCGGGCCCAGGCCGTGAGCGCTTCTTCGGTCACGCTGTCGTCGGCCGGTACGACGAACGCCACCGGAACCTGTCCTCGCTCGGGGTCCGGACGCGGGACCACCGACACCGACTCGACTCCGGCGTGCAACATCAGCAACGACTCGACCTCGGTGGGAAACACGCTCATTCCGTTGATCTTGATCATTTCCTTCGTGCGCGCGAGGTAGTGCAGCGCTCCGCGCTCGTCGATACGACCGATGTCGCCGGTGTACAACCAGCCATCACGAATCGACTCGGCTGTCGCGTCGGGACGTCCGTAATAGGCCGTGAGAATCGAGGGGCTGCGCACGATGATCTCGCCACTTTCCCCAACAGGCACCGACACGCCCTGCTCGTCGACGATGAGAATGTCGGTACCCGGCACCGGAAATCCGCAGAACACGGGTTCGGCGTGCAGGTCGTGGTCCTCGTCCTGAAAACCCAGCGTGAAGGTGTCACCGGTGTGTGTTTCGGTCATGCCGTACGACGCTTCGCGCAGCACACCACCCGTAGCCTCCCGCCACAGGCGCCGGATCTCCGGCGAGAGCTTGGTGACGAAGGAGACGGCGAGGGGATTGTGCAAAGACGTGAAGTCGGCGCCGTCGAAATCGGGCCGGTTCATCATCTCGAGGTAACTGTCGACGGTTGCGACGGTGTCGGTGACCTTGTGCTCGGCGATCAATGCCGCTGCAGCCGTCGGATCCCACCGCGTCATCAGCACCACGGTTTGGCCGTTGATCAGCGGTTTGAGGATGCCGAAGTCCTCCCCCGCGATCCAGAAGACGGGCAGGAAGTTCAGGCTCACACAGTCGGGATCCCCGGGGATCCGCCCACCGGACATCGTGACAGTTGCAGCGGTGTAGGCCATGTGACGCTGTGTGTGCTCGCAGCCTTTGGGCATCCCCGTGGTTCCGCCGGTGTAGTTCAGCGCGGCGAGCGCATCGGGGTCGCTCGGTCCGCCGACGTGGCGAGGCGCCGCCATCAGGTCGGCCCAATCCGACCCTTCCCGGTCGTCGGGGTCGAACGGAACCGGAACTGTCGGTGCAGCCTCAAGGAGATCTCCCAGTGCCGTTGTCACGACGGTCTGCACCGGCGTGTCGGCACGCACCGTCTCGACCAGCTCGCGCAGGTCCGTCTGCGTGAGCAGCGTCCTGACGCCGGCATCGTCGAGTTCGTGGCGCAGTTCGTGTCCCTTGAACAGCGGATTGATCGGAACATGTACGGCGCCGACCTTGAGGATCCCGAGCATCGCGATGTGGAACTGCGGGCAGTTGCCCAGGTGCACTCCGACGCGTTGCCCGGGCTGCACGCCGATGGACGTGAGCCACCCGGCGAATCTGTCGGACATCTCGTCGTAGGCGGCGTAGGTGATGTCGCGACCGTAGAAAGAGATGGCGACGGTGTCCGGACGCTCGCGCGCCCAATGTCGCAGGTGCTCGGCGAGCGCCGGTGTGCCCGCCGGATAGGTGAATTCACGCGGTACCTGCGCCGGCCAGTTCTTCTCCTGTAGGGCGCGAATCTGGGCCAGCGCGGACTCGATACGGTCGGACATGGTCACCTTTCTTCGGAGTGTGTGTCCCGAGCGGGGCGGGCGCCGATACCGACCAGCCGTTCGGTGAGGAGGATTTGATCGGCGATGAACTGCTGCTTCTCCTCCGGCGAGCTGTGTACCAATCGCTTCGCGCCATAGTGGATCGAGTCGGCGATCATCAGTACCAGTCGCTCGGGTGCGACTGCCGGGTCGATCAGGTCGGAGTCGAGACCATTGAGGTAGTTGGCGAATCGCCGCATGGTGCGGCGGCGCACGCTGCCCCAGATGGCCTCGACCTCCGGGTTCACCGAAGCGGCGACATCGATGAGCCCGACCAGCCCTCCGTGGGTGAAGATGACCTCGGCATACGCCCGTGTGGTGGCGGCGAGCACTTCGGCCGGTGCAGCCGTCTCGATACCTTCGAGGAACTGCGCCTCCGTCAGTTCATCGGCGATCTTCTCGACCACCGCCAGGAAGATCTCCTCCTTGGAGCGGAAGTAGGCATAGAACGTCGGGCGTGACGTGTGTGCACGGGCGGCGATCATCTCCACGGTGACGGCCCCGACCCCCACCTCGTCGAAGCATTCGGCGGCAGCGGAGAGAAGCTGGTTGCGGCGTTCGCCTCCGGCATCCTTACGCCTGGCACGGGCATGATCCTGTACGTTGCTCACGCACAGAGTCTGCTGGGGCACGGGCTCGCCTTCAAGGACGTCGGCAGGGATCACGCGGCGACACGAATGCCGGGGACGGCATCCGGATCTTCTCGCACGACCCTGTGGTTGGTCTCCGGGAGAAGCCAGGCGCACACCAGAGTGACCGCCGCCATCGCCCCGATGTAGATCGACACACCTACCGTCGACGCGGTTTCGGCCACGATCCAGGTCATCACCAGCGGCGCGACTCCGGAAACCGCCACGGCCGCGAGTTGGTAGGCCAGGGATGCACCCGAGTAGCGCACCCGCGGCTCGAACAACTCACCCATGAAGGCAGCGAGAGGCCCGTAGGTGAGTGCCTGCCCGACGCTGCTGACGACCATGGCGATGAACAACAACGGACCCGAGGCCGAATTCGCGAGCCAGAAGAAGGGGAAGGCCCACGCCATCAGAAGAGCGGCGCCGACGAGGATCAACGGTCGGCGGCCGACGGAATCGGAGAATTTGCCTGCCAGCATGATCACGATCGGCATGAGCACCGAGGTGGACAGAATGCACACCAGGATCACATTCCGGCTCATCCCCAGGCCTCCCTGCGCAGCCGGCTGGGTGCCGTAGCTGAGGAATCCGGCGATCGAGACGTAGAACGCCGAATTGGTGGCGGCCAGCAGGCCTGCCCCCAGCAGGATCATCCGCCAGTGCACACGAACGGCCTCCGCGAGCGGAGCCTGCGCGATGTGCTCCTCCGTGTTGCGCTTGCTTTCGACTTCGGCCTGCAGCTGGCGGAACTCCGCGGAGTCCTCCACACGAGTGTGGATGTAGAGCACGACCGGGAAGAGCAGCGCGCTGGCCCAGAACGGGATCCGCCAACCCCAGCTGAGGAATGCCGCATCCGACATGACCGAATTGGCGAGGATCATCGCGAGGTTGCCCAGGGCCAGGCCGAGGGGAACGCCCATCTGGCCGAACGTACCGGCAAAACCACGCTTCTTCGGGCCGGTCGATTCGGTGAGCAGCAGGACGATTCCGCCCCATTGGCCGCCGCAGGCCAGACCTTGGACGAATCGTAGGGTCACCAGCAGTATCGGCGCGGCGATACCCATCACGCTCGCCGACGGCAGGCAGCCGATCGCGAAAGTTGCGATACCCATCGTGATCAAGCAGATGAGCACCATCGGCTTGCGGCCGATCTTGTCTCCGTAGTGGCCGGCGATAATCCCGCCCAGAGGGCGGGCGACGAAACCGACCGCGAAGGTGCTGAATGCCAGCAGAGTACCCACCATGGCCGACGTGTCCGGGAAGAAGATCTTCGGAAACACCAGCGCCGCTGCGGTGCCGTAGATGAAGAAGTCGTACCACTCGATCGAGCTGCCGATCAGCCCGGCGCCCAGAAGCTTGCGATGAGACCGGCGACTCTGTCGTTCCGAGGCCTTGTCCGCCGGAATTGTTCGTGTCATGAATCATCTCCAGTTCTCGATGTGATACCGCACACAGGCTGCTTTACATTGACGTTCATGTCAAGCGTGTGAGCATGCGTTTTCCTGCTGCCGTGAACATGTCGGGACGCGGTCGGGCCGTCGCGTCACCGATGCGCTTTCCCCGCTCGGAGATCTCGGCAAACGAGGGCGCTCAACGGTTTCCGGCCGTATCGGCCCGACTTCCCGGTCGGATCAGGGTTGGAAGACGAGACGGCCCACTGTCGTACCGTCGCCGAGTCGACCCACCCCGTCCGACACATCACCCAGAGAGAGGTGTTCGCCGATCAGCGGGACGAGCAACCCCTCGTCGGCGAGCCGGGTCAGTTCGGCGTGGCACACGTCGGTCACGGCCGGGTTCTTCGATTGATAGAGACCCCAGTGCAGGCCGACGATCGAGTAGTTCTTGATCAGCGCGTGGTTGAGCGCCGGTTGGGGGATGGTGCCACCCGCGAAACCGATGACGACGATGCGGCCCTCGAAAGCGATGCACTTGGCCGAGCCGGCGTACGCGTCCCCGCCGACCGGATCGAACACGATGTCCGCACCGTGCCCACCGGTGAAATCCTTCACGATCGGCACGAAATCCTCGGTGTGCCGGTCGATCACGAGATCGGCACCGAGCTCCTTGGCATAGGCGGCCTTCTCCTGCCCGCCGACGACACCGATGACGGTCGCACCCGCGGCCTTACCGAGCTGCACGGCCGCGCTGCCGACTCCACCGGCAGCCGCATGCACGAGCAGATAGTCGCCCGCGGCGATCTGCGTGCGGCGGTGCAATGCGAACCAGGCTGTCTGATATCCGATGGTCAGCGCGGCGTTCGCAGCGTCGTCCAGCGCTTCGGGCGCGGGAAACACGTTGGCTTGCTCCATTACTGCGTACTCCGCGAATCCGCCGTGCGGCAGTACCGGCGTTCCGACGACCCGATCACCGAGCGCGGCGCGAGTGACACCTTCTCCCACTGCAACGACTTCACCGCACAGTTCGACACCCGGTGTGAACGGCAGCGGCGGCGTGATCTGGTACTTGCCCCTGCACAGCAGGACATCGGGGAAGTTCGCCGGCACGGCCAGCACCTTCACCAGTACCTGGCCGTCACCGGCGGTGGGTTCTGCGACGTCCTCGAGTTTCAGGACAGCGCGGGGCTCTCCGAGTTGGCTCACACGCCAAGCCTTCATCTGTTCTCCTCAACTGGTGCCGATGGATGGTGGTGCCCGGTCCGGGCCGCCTACGGGGCGGCTGCGCGTCGCAGTGATCGCGGGGTGCCTGTTGTCCTGCGGTGCCGGAAGCGGCAATGGCCGTCTCGTCCGTCACGAGTTCTCGACGTCTTCGTGATGTCCGAGCGCGCCGCTACGGCATCAGATGCCGGCTGCGGCCGCTATCTCACGTGCCTTGTGCACGAGTGCGTCGATCCGTTCCACGGTGGGGGTGCCCGCGGCTGCCCTGTTGGCCGGCGTGTCCATGGCCCGGCGCATCACGCCCTCGGCGATGATCGCCACCTTCCACAATCCGAGGACGTGCCAGAACTTCAACGCCTGCGGGTCCCGCCCGCTTGCGTCGAGGTAGATCCGGGCGAGTTCGTCACGGTTCGGGAATCCCTCGAGCGTCGAGGCCGGGAAATCACCCCCGGTGGTCTCACCGGGCTGCGGCCAGTAGGCGAGCAACGATCCCATATCCGCCAACGGGTCGCCGAGAGTCGACAGCTCCCAGTCCAGCGCGCCGATCACGTCGCCGGTGTCGCGGGAGACGATCACGTTGCGCAAGTGGAAGTCGCCGTGTACGAGCGAGATCTCGGTCTGTTCGGGTATCGCGGCGATCAGTCTCCGGGTGAGGTCGTCGAGCTCCGGTAGTTCCCGGGTCTTCGACTGCTCCCATTGACCGGACCAGCGCTTGAGCTGCCGCGCCGCATAGGGTTTGTGACTGGCCAGATCGTCCAGCCCTACATGCGCCAGGTCCACCGCGTGGATCTCGACGAGCGTGCGGGGTAGTGCCACCGCGATCTCGCGGCGCCGCTGCGGCGTCAGCGACTCTGCGACTTCCATCGTGTCCACGACCATGCCGTCGATGAACTCCATCAGCACCAGTGGCACGTCCGATATCGCAGCGTCCTGGGCGACACCGAAGATCCGCGGCACAGGCACGTCCGTGTGTTCGAGCGCCGACATGATCCGTGCCTCGCGGGCGACGTCGTGCGCAGAGGCCAGTAGGTGGCCGAGCGGCGGGCGACGCAGCACCCACCGTCGGCCGCCGTCGTCGCGCACCAGATACGTGAGATTGGACTGACCGAGGCCGATGCGGTCGAACGACAGTTCGCCGGTGATGTCGATGCCCAACTCGCCGAACCAGCGGGTGACCGCGGCCGGATCCACCCCGAGGATCTCCCGCCGCACTGCCTCAGACACCGAGCGACGCTCCCTTCCGGTAGGCACGGGCATCGCCGAGCCGCTGGCCACCGTCGATGACCATCGTTTCACCGGTGATCCACGCGGCTGCGTCGGAGGCGAGGAAGGCAATTGCCGAGGCGATGTCCTCGGGTTCACCGATCCGAGCCAGGGCCGTCGCCCCCGATACCTCGTTCTCGTGTTCTTTCCACAGCGCTTCGGCGAGTTTGGTCCGCACGACACCGGGCGCGACAGCGTTGACGCGGATCGCAGGTGACAACTCCAGAGCGAGCTGCTTGGTCAGGTAGATCAACGCTGCCTTCGACACGTTGTACAAGCCGATGTCGGCCTCGTGACCGAGACCGCCGATCGAGGCGGTGTTGATCACGGACCCACCGTGTTCGCCCATCCACGCTTCGGTGGCCAGCCTCGTCCACAGCAGCGGCGCCCACAGGTTCACGTCCATCGTCTTCGCGAACCGGCCGTGATCCTGCGCGATCATCGGTCCGTAGGCCGGGTTGGTTCCCGCGTTGTTGACGAGAATGTCGACGCTACCGAACTTTTCGAGTGTGATATCGATGCAGCGGCGTGCTTGGTCCTCCCCCACGGCGTGTGCGCCGACACCGATCGCGTTGCCGGTGATCTGCGCGGCGGCGGCGTCGGCGGCGTCCTGCTTGCGGGAGGTGAGCACCACGGCGGCGCCCGCGGTCGCCAGGGCCTGCGCCGCGGCCATCCCGATGCCCCGGGACGCGCCGGTGACGATGGCGGTCCTGCCGGTCAGGTCGACGGTGATCATGTTCAGTGGCCTTCCGGTCGCAGGTCACGGTACTGCCGCAGCTCGCGTCGGGCGATGGCGCGTTTATGCACCTCGTCGGGGCCGTCGGCCAGACGCAGGGTACGCAGATGGGCGTAGGCCATCGCGAGCGGGAAGTCGTCGGTGACTCCCCCGCCGCCGTGTACCTGGATGGCTCGGTCGACGATCTTCAGTGCGATCGTCGGAGCCGCAACCTTGATCGCAGCGATCTCGGTCTGTGTCTCCTTGTTGCCGACCGTGTCCATGAGGTAGGCGGCCTTGAGGGTGAGCAGACGGATCATCTCGATCTCGATGCGTGCCTCCGCGATCCAGTCCTGGATGTTGGCGTTGTCGGCGACCGGCTTACCGAAGGTCACGCGCGACTGGGCGCGTGCGCACATCAGGGCCAATGCACGCTCGGCCATTCCGATGGAACGCATGCAGTGGTGGATACGTCCCGGCCCGAGACGGGCCTGGCTGATCGCGAAGCCCTCACCTTCCCCTTTCAGCAGGTCCTTCGAAGGCACCCGGACGTCCTTGAAGTCGATCTCCGCATGTCCCTCGCGGTCCTGGTAACCGAATACCGGCAGTCCGCGCATCACGGTGACTCCCGGCGCGTCGATCGGCACCACCATCATCGATTGCTGCCGGTGGGGCGGCGCAGACGGATCCGTTTTGCCCATCACGATCATCACTTTGCAGTTCTTGTGAAGAGCGTTGGAGGCGAACCATTTCCGTCCGTTGAGGATGTAATCGTCGCCGTCCTTGACCATCGACAGCTCGACGTTGGTCGCGTCGGAGCTGGCGACGGCCGGCTCGGTCATGGCGAATGCGGAAGCCATCGTGCCGTCGAGCAGCGGCTTCAGGTACTTCTCCCGATGCTCCTCGGTGCCGAAGAGTTCGAGCACCTCCATGTTGCCGGTGTCGGGGGCGTTGCAGTTGCATGCCTCGGACGCGATGTGGCTGCGACCCATGATCTCTGCCAGTGGAGCGTACTCGAGGTTCGTCAGGCCACCGCCGGTGCCGGGATGGGGGTGGAAGAGGTTCCACAGACCCCGCCTTTTCGCCTCGGCCTTGAGCTCTTCGAGAATCGGCGGCTGGAAGTGTGGATCACCGGACGCGCGCATCTGTTCGTCGTACACGGCCTCGGCCGGATACACATGCATGTCCATGAAATCCAGCAGTTCCTTCTGCAACCGCTGGGCGTGCTCCGAAAGGTCGAACAGGGACATGTGACGCTCCTGATGGTGGCATGGGATTCGGTGAACAAGCTCGTTCGGGAAGGGCCGGCCCGATGTCAGCCCTCCTGGAGGGACGCCTGGTAGCGGCGCATGCCGCGCAACCATCGGTCGTAGTCGGCGCCCTTACGGCGGTACATGTCGAGGACCTGGGGATGCGGCAGGACGAGGAAACGCTCGTCGTCGATCGCGGCGAGGACGTCCGCAGCGACTTGGGCAGGTTCGAGGATTTCCCCGGCAGTGGTGACTGCCTTCGCCCCGATATCCGCCAGGCCGTCCGGTGCACTGTCGTCCGGGAACAGAAGCTTGGTGTTGACGCCCTGCGGGCACAGGCAGCTGACTTTCACGCCTCGGTCGCCGTAGGTGACGCTGAGCCATTCGGCGAAACCGACTGCTGCATGCTTGGTCACTGAGTAGGTGGCCGAACCGACCTGCGTGAGTAGTCCGGCAGCGGAAGCAGTGCTGACGAAATAACCCTCGCCGCGCTCGACCCATCCCGGTACCAGTAGTTGCGCGGCGCGGATGTGGGCGCGCAGGTTCACATCGAGCGACAGGTCCCATGCGGCGTCGTCGGCTCCGAGTCCCGGCGTCCCCGTGATGCCGGCGTTTGCGAAGTAGAGGTCGACCGGACCGAATTCCTTCTCCGCCAGCGTGATCAGATCGGTGATGATCTCGGTCTTCGAGACGTCACCGTCGGCGGCGACCGCGGCACCCGGATGATCGGCGACGATCTTGTCGACAACGGTCCCAGCGGCTGCGGCATCGAGGTCGGCGACGACGACCCGCGCACCCTCGTCGACGAGCGCCCGTGCGATCGCGCCCCCGATCCCCCCGCCGCCCCCGGTGACGACAGCTACTTTGCCTGCAACCTGCACTCCCGGCCCGCTTTCGTGTCGATGGATTCTCGTGCCGGTCCCGCACCGGCTACGCCCAGCGGGTCGGCCCTGGCCGACCCGCTGGGCCTTCGGAGCATCCGGATGTGATGCATCTCTCTTCCCTCATGTATAGTTGAATCCGGCGTCAAGTTCAACCCTGTGCGTTCTCGTCGAATTCTGGCGCCATCCCCGCGATCTGCACACTGTCGACCTGCGTCAGGGAGAAACATGGACACGACCACCCTTCCCGTCCGCCCGAGTACGGCTGCCGATCTCGCTGCGCTCATCGGAAAAGAACTCGGACCGACCGAGTGGTACGAGATCACCCAGGAGCGCGTGAACGCTTTTGCCGACGCGACCGGCGACCATCAGTGGATCCATATCGACCCCGAGAGAGCCGCGGCGAGCCCGTTGGGTAGCACCATCGCGCACGGGTTGTTCAGCCTTTCGCTGGGTCCATACCTGTCCGGCCGATTGCTTGCATTCGACGGTTTCGCGCACGGTCTGAACTACGGCTACAACAAGGTCCGTTTCCCCGCTCCGGTTCCGGTCGGCTCTCGGATCCGTATGCGCGTCACGGTTGCCTCCGTGAACGAGGTCGCCGGTGACGTCCAGGTCACGACCACACAGATCATCGAGCGGGAAGGTTCCGACAAGCCGGTCATGGTCGCCGAGTCGATCGCGCGCGTCGTCGCCGGAGATTGATCCGGCCGGCTCCCTGCAGGCGGGAGAACCTCGACCGCGCAAAGTCTTTCAGCACGTACCTTTTACCGCTCGTTCACGGTGCAACGCACAACGGCCACGTCGCTACGCGGCATGCGGCCGACATCACCCCCGAAGTCCGGGGAACCCACCGACATCCGGATCGGCATATTGACGTCGGATTCAAGTTGTGATCGAGTGAGATCCCCGTCACACATCCCCTCGTACCCGGAAGGCGGACACCAGATGCCCAACCTGCTCGATCCGATTACCCGTCATGCCGCACGAGCCGACGATGCCGTCGCCCTACGAACCGAGACCGGTCCGTGGACTTATACTGCGCTGGAACAGAAGTGCCTCCGATATGCCGGCATGCTGCGCAACGGTGGTATTTCCGCGGGCGACCGGGTCCTCCTTCTGGCTCCGTCGTCACCCGAATTCGTCGTGGCATATATGGGAATTCAGGCGATAGGCGCCGTGGTGGTTCCTGTGAACACCATGTCCACTGCCGAGGAGATCGAGTACTACATTACCGATTCGGGGGCTGCACTTGTCGTCGGCCGACACGAGCTGGGACCTGCCGCCGCCGATGCCGCCACGACCGTCGGTATCGCGTATCGGGCTCTCGAGCCCGGCGGGGACTGCACCGCCGAGCCGATCGCGGATGTCGCGGACCTCGAACCCGACGCTACTGCAGCCATCCTCTACACCTCCGGAACTACCGGAAAACCCAAGGGTGCACAACTTTCCGTCGGTAACCTGCTGGCAGCGGGAGAGATCGGCGCAGCCGCCGCAGGTAGTACCTCCATCGACCGCGTCGGCACCGGCCTCCCCCTGTTCCATGTGTTCGGGCAGGCGTCGGTCATGATGGCCGCGTTCACCAGCGGCGGTTCGCTGTCGCTGCTGAGCAGATTCACTCCCGACGGCATGATCGACATGATGCGCCGGGACGAACTGACCGTCATGTGCGGAGTGCCGACGATGTGGAATGCCATGCTGCACTCCGCGGGGGACGCCGACGCCGCCGACTTCGCCCATCTCCGCGTCGCGGTGTCCGGTGGTGCTTCACTACCGGGCGAGATCGCGCGCGCATTCGAAGCCCGTTTCGGCTGCACCATTCTCGAAGGTTATGGCCTGACCGAGACCACCGCACTGGGCACATTCAACGACATCGAACGCGGCGGCAAGATCGGTTATACCGGCAGTGCCGTGCCGCGACTGCAGGTCGAGGTCCGCGATCCCGAGGGCGCACCCTGTCCTGCGGGCACCGTCGGAGAGATCTACATCAAGGGCGACACCGTCATGAAGGGCTACTGGAACCGGCCCGACGCGACCGCCGCGGTATCGACCGAGGACGGTTGGTTCCGCACCGGCGACCTCGGTGAGTTCGACGACGAGGGCGACCTGCGCATCGTGGACCGTCTCAAGGATCTGATCATCCGCGGCGGGTACAACGTCTACCCGGGCGAGGTCGAAGAGGTGCTCTACCAGCATCCCGACATCGTCGAGGCGGCTGTGGTCGGTGTCCCCGACGATCATTACGGCGAGGAGGTCGCCGCCGTCATCACCCGCAAGCCCGGTTCCGACCTCACCGAGTCCGAGGTCACCGAGTGGTCCCGGAAGAAGCTGTCCGCATACAAGGTTCCGCGCATCGTCCGGTTCGTCGAGCAACTTCCCAAGGGCTCGACGGGCAAGATCCTCAAGCGCAACATCGACCGCGATGAGTTGCGGGCCGCAAACGCATAGACGAGTCGTACCGGACTCTCGACGTTGACGTCGACAGCGGGAAGTCAGCGCCTCAACGCCGGGAGCCCGGAGCGGTGTAGGTGGTTTCGGCGACTTCAGCGTCGGAGATCCTGTGAGATCAGGGGATCGCCGAACTACTGCGTCTACGGGGTCTGCGGGACAACCCGGAGTGGGGCCGGGTCGAAGCGAGACCATACCGCGTCTCCGAGGGGGCTCGGTGCCAAGGAGGCGTGGCGTTGGTCCAACTTCATCACTGCATCGACGCCGAGGAGCCGAAGGTGGTGGTCGAGACCGGTACGGAAAATGTCGATCGCGTGCTGAACCCCACGCTCCCCGGCCGCCATGAGGCCGTACAGGTACGAGCGGCCGACCAGGACAGCGGTGGCACCGAAGGCAACGGCGGCAGCGATATCGGCGCCCTCACGTACCCCACCGTCGAGAAATACCGACGCGTCCGCACCGACGGCGTCAAGCACTGGCCCGAGCGCGTCGAGAGGTGCGACGGTCCGGTCGAGCTGGCGGCCCCCGTGGTTCGAGACGACAACACCGTCGGCGCCGAGGTCAACCGCCCGGCGCGCGAGCTGTGGATCGAGTAGCCCCTTGACGACGAGAGGCCCGTCCCACACCTCCCGAACCCACGAGATCTCGTCGAACCCGAAATTCGAGTCCGTGACCGCTTTCATGCGCGACCATATATCGCCTTGCCCGGTCAACGGAAAGGACGCCAGGTCGAGCGGCTCCGATGTCGCCACCCCTTTGATCCATCCGGGGTGTCGCGCCATTCGAAGCATGTTCCCGAATCGAACCTTCGCGGGGATGGTGAATCCGTTCCGGCTGTCACGACGTCGGTCCCCAGCGACAGGTGTATCCACCGTGAGCACCAGAACGCGGTACCCCGCTATTTCGGCCCGGTGCAACAAGTCGAGCGTCAGTGCACGGTCACGCAATACATACAGTTGAAACCACAAATCGGGCCGCGGGTCGATTCCGGCGACATCCTCTATGGAATATGTGGCCGGTGTGGACAACGTGTAGGGAATTCCGGCAGCACCGGCAGCCCTCGCCACTGCCAGCTCACCAGTTGAGTGCGAAAGCCGCGTAAACCCGGTAGGGCCGAGGACGAGTGGCATCGCCTGGCGCTTGCCGAAGACCTCGACCGACAGATCGACATCGATGCCGGCGGTGGCGCCGACGGGTCCAGGGTGGTTGTACACCCGATCGAACGCCTCGAGTGCCCGCGCCGAACTACGTTCGGTGCCGGCGGCCCCGTCGACGAAGTCGAAGACCGGGCGGGGAGCACGCACCCGCGCCGCGTCCCTGAGGTCCTCGATCGTCACGCACTTGTTGAGGACTCGTTCGATGGGGTCGGCAGGCGGGATGCGCAGATCCAACATGCTCCACAGGTAAGGAACATTTTTCAGGGCAGTGCGCATTTTCGTCACCATGTCGGAAGGTGCCTTCTTTCCAATCCAGTTGTCCAAGAAGATCAAGCTGCGATGCATCACTCGTCCGCAGGCGTTTCGACCGCCCAATGCAGGTTGCCGCTGTGAGTAACCGCTCCCCTGTCCGCGGAGCCCACCAACCGCGCGTACTTCTCGGATACTCCGGCCAAGGCCGTTTCGCGGACCCGCGGAGTCAGCTCGCGTCGACGACGCTCCAGTTCTTCGTCGTCGACAAGGAGGTCGATCGTGCCGGCCACCGCGTCGATACGAATGCGATCGCCGTTCTCGACTAGCGCGATCGGACCACCGTCGGCGGCCTCCGGGCACACGTGACCGACACACAGCCCGCGGGTTCCCCCGGAGAACCGCCCGTCGGTTACCAGCGCCGTCTTCTCCGCCATCCCCTGACCGACAATCGCCGACGTCACGCTCAACATCTCCCGCATGCCCGGACCGCCCTTGGGGCCCTCGTTACGGATAACGAGGACATCACCCTCGGAGTACTCGCGCCGCCGGACCGCGCGATATGCGTCCTGCTCGTGCTCGAAGACCCGGGCAGTGCCCTCGAACGACAGGCTGGGGGCCGCCGACACCTTGATCACCGCGCCGTCCGGGGCGAGACTTCCGGTCAGGACGACCAATCCGCCGGACGCACGGATCGGGTCGTCGGTGCGGCGCACCACATCACCATCGGGTTCTGCCACCTCAGCAAGTGCGGCGGCGAGCGTCCGCCCGTCGAACGCCAATGCGTCACCGTGGAGGTAGCCGCCGTCCAGCAACGCCTTGAGTACCACGGGAACTCCCCCCACCTGGTGCAGGTCGTGCGGCACGTACGGGCCGCCGGGAGTAAGCGCGGCGATGTGCGGCGTGCGGTGGAAGACCTCTGCCAGATCTTTCATCCGGAAGTCGATTCCGGCTTCGTGGGCAATGGCGGGCAGGTGCAGTGCCGCGTTCGTCGTGCCGCCGGTGGCGGCCACCACTGCAGCCGCGTTCTCGAGACTGCGTCGGGTCACCACCTCGCGCGGCAACGGGCCACCTCGTCGCAGATTCTCCATCAACTGCTCACCGGCGCGGCGCGCCACTGCCTGGCGCTCGGTGTACGCGGCGGGGATGGTGGTGGTCCCCAGCGGGGCCAGCCCCAGGACCTCCGCATAGGCACCGCCGGTGCCGGACGAGAACTGGCCGGGACAGGAGCCGACGGTCGACTGGATCTCGCGCGCCATGTTTTCCAACTCGTCGGCACTCATCAGACCCGCCTGGACCTTTCCGACGCCTTCGAGGACCGCTAAGGGGTTGGTGGGCTTGCCACCGACGAACCCGAGCAGCATCGTTCCGCCGTGCAGGAACAGACTCGGCACGTTCAGCCGCACCATCGCCATGAGCATGCCCGGGATCGTCTTGTCGCACGCCCCCACGCCGACGAGGGCATCGTACTGCTGAGCGCGCATCACGATCTCCACTGAATCCGCGATGGCCTCCCGCGACATGAGCGAGTACCGCATGCCCTCGTGGTTCTGGGTGAGGACGTCGGACACCGAGATCGTGGAGAACTCCCGCGCTGTGCCGCCGCCGACCTCGATACCGAGCTTCGCGGCGTCGACCTGTGACTTCAGCGACTGCGAGCAGGGGCTGACCTCGCCCAGCGTATGAGCGACACCGACGAACGGCTGCTCGATCGCCTGGTCGTCGAGGCCGGTCGACCGCAGTTGGTAGCGGTGCAGCGCCCGCTCCACACCTTGGGTGACGATCCGAGACCTGTAATCAGACATGGCATTCCTATCTGGTGACAAAGAGGTGATACGACACGTGTGCATCCATCGCTCACGTACCGGTCGACGACGGTTCGGGCTGCATGGTCGCACCATCGCGGGGCACGACGACCGGGGTGACCAACGTACCGTCCGCCACGAACTGTCGAAGATTGTCGAAGAACAGCTCACCCATCGCGGCGCGCGTCTCCTCCGTGGCGCTTCCGACGTGCGGCAACAACACGGTGTTGTCGAGACTGCGCAGCGCTTCCGGCACGTTCGGCTCGTCGACGTACACGTCGAGGCCTGCGCCCGCCAACCCGCCGGTGCTGAGCAGTTCGACGAGTGCCTGCTCGTCCACGAGGCGTCCACGGGCGATGTTGACCAGATAACCGTTCGCGCCCAGAGCCTGCAGCACGTCGCGGTCGATCATCCCGGTATTGTCCGGTCCGCCGGACGCGGCAACGATCAGCGCATCGGATCGCGACGCCAACCCGATCAGACTGTCCACGTACGGATATACCACGTCGGGCACGGGCCGGCGATTGTGGTACGCGATGAGACATCCGAACGCCGACAGTCGTGTTGCGACGGCGCGACCGATCCGGCCGAGTCCCACGATGCCGATGCGCATCCCGCTGACATTGCGGGTCATCGGGAACGGGCCTTCCGGCCACCTCCCTGCCCGGACGAACCGGTCCGCCGCCGAGAACTGGCGCACGGTGTCGATCAGCAGTCCCACCGCGGTGTCGGCGACGCATTCATCCAACACACCCGGAGTGTTGCTCACACCGATGCCGCAGCGCCGGGCGTGGCGGGTATCGATCTTGTCGACTCCCACACCGAGGTTCACCACGGCCGTCAACCGCGGCAGCCGGTCCATCAGTGCCGCATCGACCGTGCCGAGCGACGAGCACACCACAATGTCGGTGTCTTCGATGGACGCGGCGCCGTCGGACAGTACCGCCACGTCGAACCGTGCGGACAACACGGCCGCGGCTTCTGCCGGAAACGGCTCCACCAGGAGGATCCGGACCGATCCCGCATCCCGTGTCACGATGCAACTCCTTCGAAGAACCGGTGCCGCAGGGAGGCGAGCCGGGTGTGGTACTCGTCGACGTTGGCCAGCTTGACATGTTCGTAGCCGCGCACCATGTCCGGTGCCGAGGCGATTTCCACGGCCACCGCATGGTTGTCGGTACAGATCGCGGCGCCGATCTCGTCGACCACACCGATGTATTGGTCGACCAGCTCCCGCTCCAGCCGGCGCATCTGGGTGTAGCCGAACACGTCGAGGCGTGTGCCGCGCACTTTTCTCGCCGCGCGCAGAGCTGCATACGCGGGCGCGAACCACGGCCCGAGCGAGATCTTCTTCTTCATTCCCAGTGCCCGCAGGATCGGCGGATGCAGCTTCCAGGTGACTTTCACCTTGGGGCCGTATGCAGCGGCGATCCTGCTGCGTTCGGTGGCATCGAGCGCAAGGCGGGCCACCTCGTACTCGTCCTTGTAGGCCATCAGTCGATACAGGTTTTCTGCGACAGCCGTGGTGAAGTCGTCACCGGGAGTGGCGTCGCGTTCGGCGGTATGTGCCCGGGTTACCACCTCGACATAACGACGCGCATACGCGACGTTCTGGTAATCGATCAGGTCGTCAGTGAAGCGAGCAATCGTGTGCCACAGTTCGGTGTCGCGTGCCACGCCGGTCGAATCCACCAACTTCACCGCGGTAGCGCTCGGGGCCTTCCGCTGCTCGTTCACCGGATCCAGCTGCGCGAGAACGTCATCGAGCCCTGCCGGATCGCAGACCGATTGCCGCCCCCGACGGAACGCCTGCAGGTTCGTCTCCACCGCGACGCCGTTGATCTCGATCGCCCGTTCGATCGACGCAGCCGACAGTGGCAACACACCCGACTGGTAGGCCACGCCGACGAGCATCATGTTCGCGTACTGGTCGCTGCCGAACAGGTCCAGTGACAGCTGTTGAACGTCGATGTACGTGTTGCGGTCCGCACGCGTGCGGGCGTCGATCCCTTCGGCGAGGGAGCCGTGATCGATGAACGCTGTTTCGGGTTCACGGATCATCGCGCCGCTGGGGACGTCAGCCGTGGACACCACCGCGACGGTGCGCTCCGGATCCGCGACCACCAAGTTGTCCAGGTTGCCCGCAACCAGCACGTCGCACCCCAGATACAGGTCGCAGGTCGCCGCCGAGACCTTGGGTGAGAGCGACCGCGTAGCCCGGGTGAACTTCACGTCGCTTACCACCGGCCCCGCCTTCTGCGACAGGCCTACCTGGTCCAGACTGCGTGGTGTCAACCTGTCCATGTATCCGGCAACAGCCAGGGTCTGCGCCACAGTCACGATGCCGGTGCCGCCGATCCCCGTGATGCGGATATTGAACTCGTCCGGCGCGACGGTGGAGCCGGCCGGATCGGGAAGCACGTCACGGCTCAGCGGCGCGGCAACCAGCCGTTGCGGCCCCGCATAGGCGCCGTCGGGAATGATCTCCATGAACGAAGGGCAGTCACCGGTCATGCACGTGAAGTCGGAGTTACACGACGCCTGGTGGATCTGCGTCTTGCGGCCGAACTCGGTATCGACCGGGACAACAGACAGACAGTTCGATTTGCGACCACAGTCACCGCAACCTTCACAGATGCGCTCGTTGATCACCACCCGCATCGCCGGTTGCGGAGCCTTGCCACGCTTGCGGTCCCGGCGCAGTTCGGCCGCACAAGGTTGGTCGTGGATCAACGCGGTGGTGCCGGGGATCGCCCGCAGCTTTTCTTGCAGGGACAGCAGTTCACTTCGGTCGTGGACCGTGGTTCTGTCCGGTAGCCGCACGCCCTTGTAGTTCTCGGGATGATCGGTCGTGATGCATATCCGCTCGACACCTTCCGACACCAACGTCCGGGCGAGCGTCGGCACCGTGTACTCACCGACGGCGTCCTGACCACCAGTCATCGCGACCGTCGAGTTGTACAGCACCTTGTAGGTGATGTTGGTTCTGGCGGCGATCGAGGCCCTGATCGCCATCAACCCCGAATGCGACAGCGTCCCGTCACCGAGATTCTGGAAGATGTGATCGGCATGGACATACGCCTGCTGCCCGATCCACTGGGCACCCTCACCGCCCATCTGGGTGAGGCCGGTGACATCGCCGACCTGCCCGGAATCCATGAATGTGGTCATACCGTGGCAACCGATACCGGCGCCCATCAGCGAACCTTCGGGAGCCTTCGTCGAACTGTTGTGAGGGCATCCGGAGCAGAAGTACGGGGTGCGGGAGGCAATCGTCAGCGGAAGACGAAGGGTCGACGGCGTAGCCAACCGGCGAACCCGATCACGCACCGAAGTAATATCTCTGCTCGCAAGGATCATGGGAGCGAGAACCTTGGTAATCGCGTCCGCGTCGACACCGCCGTGGCTCGGCAGCAGCGTCCGCCCCTGTTCGTCGGTCTTGCCGACCACACCGGGTCTGTTCTCGAGCCCGTAAAGCGCTTCCTTGACGAGGGTTTCAAGGAACGGTCCTTTGTCCTCCACCACGAGCACCTTGGTCAGCCCGTGCGCGAACTGTTGCACGATCTGCTCGTCCAGAGGCCAAACCATGCCGATCTTGAGAATCCGAATTCCGGCCGCGGCCACATCGCCGTCGTCACAAAAACCCATGTCGGACAACGCCTGCCGAACCTCAAGGTAGGGCTGCCCCGCGACCACGATACCCAGTACGTCATCGGGTCCCGACGCCACGATCTGATTCAGTCCGTTCAGGCGCGCGTATTCGAGGGCCAGCGGTAGACGCACCTCCAACAGGTTGCGCTCCGCGGCCACCGCCGCCGCCGCAACCGGTTTCGTCATCACCTCATGCTCGTAGCGGCGACCGTCGACGAGCGGGAAAATCGGATCGAATCCGTCCGTGTCCGCTTCGACCAGTGCCAGCGAATCCGCCACGTGCGTGGCAACTTTCATGGCAACCCAGACTCCGCTCGCCCGCGACATCGACACCCCGTGCAGGCCCCAGCGCAACACCTCCTGCGCATCGGCCGGCATCAACGTCGGAACCAGAGCCGACCGGAGCACCGTTTCCGAACCACACGGTACGGTCGATGATTTCGCGGTCGCATCGTCACCGCAGAACGCCAGGACACCGCCGTTTGCGCTCGTACCCATCAGGTTCCCGTGCCGGATCGCGTCGAGCGCCTGGTCGACACCCGGTGCCTTGCCATACCAGTAGGCGGTAACCCCTGCATACGGCGAGCCCAACTGTCCGACCGATTGGGTGCCCTGCACCGCAGTGGCAGCCAGGAACTCGTTCATACCGGGAGTGAAATCGACGCCATGCTCTGACAGCAGTCCCGAGATCGGTCGCATCGTAAAGTCCAACGTCCCCAGTGGTGATCCCTGGTAACCGCTGACGAACGCACGGGTGGTCAGATCTTTCCGCGCGTCGACTCGGCGCATGTCGAGCGGCACACGGCACACGGCCTGCACCCCGGTGAGCAGTATCGGTCCGTTGACGGCGGCGAATCGGTCCGCAAGATCGAGTTGGCGAGGCAGAGCCTCGGCGTCAGGCATCAGCGACATCGTTTCAGTACTCCTACAGCTGGTCGTAAACACGAAGTTAAGATGGTCCGACCCGGAACTCCATGACTGAATTGCGCAAAAGGAGAGCTCAGATTTGTGCAATGCACAGAAGAACCAGTTGCACCTTGCTGCTTTGCTCGAACAGATCACCGACAACGCCTCCCAGCTGTCCAACCTCGTCGTGAGCCGCATCCGGTCTGAAGTGCCGCACTACTCGGCAATTCCCTTGCCGTCTCATCACGAAGCGGTGGAGCACCAAGTTGTCGGCATCCTCGCCGGACTCCGGGAGCACAGGACGCCGAGTGCCTCCCATATTTCGAACGCGCGGAATCTGGGCCGAGAGCGCGCCACGCAAGGCATTGCTCTTCGCGACGTGATCGAGGCATATCACGTTGCCTACCGTGAGATCTGGAACGAACTGTTGGCGTTGTCGCGAACCGAGAATGCGGACAGAAGCGAACCGCTCCTCGCTGCCGTGGCGTCGCTGTGGAACTGGTTCCATCGGTTGAGCGCGGCCGTCGCAGAGGGGCATTCCGACGAACTTCGTACGACTTCCACGACGCGAGCGGTGATCCAGCGAGAGTTTCTCGACGCTTTGGTGGCAGGCAGTGCCCCACAGCACCCGGCGCTCGCAACCGGCCTCGGGTTCGATCCGGACGCGTCCTTCCAAGTCGCCTGCCTGGAGGGTCTTCCCCGGCACCTGATCGCGCGTCTCGACGAGGAACTCGCCGACAACGGCGGGGCGGTACTGTACGACGACGAAAGCACGGTGGTAGTTCTGCAGAACCACCCGGCGTCGGACTTTCTGGAAAGCATGCACGCGCTCGCGTCCTCCGCGATCGCGGGAATCGGCCACGCCCGGACCGGAATGTCGGGGGCGACGGAGAGCTTGAAGGATGCCCGACTGGCACTGGACCGAGCCTGCCGACTCGGCCGCAGCATCATGCTGGCCGACGATTGGCTCATGGCAGTCCTCGATGATTCGGCCGCTCGTCTGGACCCTCTCCTTCGACACGGCATCGACGTGGCCGCCCGCAACAATCGACTTGCCGACACGTTGCGGGCGTTCGCCAACAGCGGTTTCTCCCTCTCGGTCTGTGCGCGGGAGCTACGGATCCACCCGAACACGGTGAAGTACCGACTCGATCGCTGGCGCGACCTGACCGGATGGGATGTGCATAACGTCGAAGGCCTCGTGGCGTCGCTGCGCTGCCTCGAAGGTTGACGAGTGCGCGGAAGCCGGACTCATCGTCCCGGTGCCACTTCGTCCGGAACCGATGTCTCCGTCGTCACAGACGCATCGTCGAGCCCCCGGCGCATCCCGAGCAGGACGAGCGTGGCCACGACCAGCACCGCACCGATGATGTACATCGGGGCGTCGAAGGTCCCCGTCAGATCCTTCATGTATCCGGCAACGTACGGTCCGATGAACCCGCTCAGGTTCGCGAAAGAGTTCATCAACCCGATGCCCGCAGCCAACGCCATTCCCGTGAGAATGCGCGGCGGGATAGCCCAGAAGGTGGACGTCGCGCTCAGCACACCCGACAGCAGCAGCGCGATGCCCAAGAGCATGACATACGGCGACGAATTGCCGAGGACGGCGATCGTAATTCCGGCTGCGGAGACCAGCATGGAAACCGCTGTGTGCCAGATACGTTCGCTCTTCCGATCGGAATGCCGACTCACGAGAATCATCGCGACGGTTCCTATAGCGAACGGCACCGCGGTGATGAGCCCGACTTGGACAAGCGAGAATTCGACGCCCCAGTCCGCAGACATCCCGCTGATCATCTGCGGGAGGAAGAAGGACACGCCATAGAAGCCGTAGAAGATGCCGAAGAGCACCACACTCAGGCTTACGACCCGAATGTCCTTGAGTGCGCTGAACACCCCGCGAGGTCCGTTTGCCGTTCCCTGCCGGCTGACAGTTGCCTGAGCCTCAGCATCCAGTGAACGCTCCAGCCAGCGTCGTTGCTCACCGGTGAGCCATTTTGCTTCTGCAGGACGACTGGTCAGGTAGAAGAACGTGACGACACCGACGATGACAGTCGGTAACCCCTCGATCAGGAACATCGCCCGCCAACCCGCAAGGCCGAGGAAACCGTCGGCGTGCTGCATGATCGCGGTCGAGAGAGGTCCACCGAGCACCGACGACAGCGGGACCGCTATGTACAGCAACGCGACGATGCGCGCCCTGTGACGTTCCGGGTACCAGTAGGTCAGGTACAGGATGAGACCGGGCAGCAGCCCGGCCTCAGCGAAGCCGAGCATGAATCGTGCGATGAAGAACTGCACTTCCGTCTGGACGAATGCCGTCGCTGCCGACACCACTCCCCATGACACTGCGATACGGGCGATCCAGATTCGCGCTCCGACCTTGTGCAGGATCATGTTGCTGGGCACTTCGAATATGAAGTATCCGATGAAGAACAGGCCGGCGCCGAAGCCGTATGCGGCCTGACTCATACCCAGATCCGCGTTCATTTGCAGGGCAGCGAAGCTGACGTTGACTCGATCGAGAAAGTTGAGGAAGTAGAGTAGTACCAAGAACGGAAGCAGACGTCGAGTGATACGCCCGATGGTTACCTTCTCGATTGCATCGCTCTGGTCGGTGTCGATGTGATGGGCCACTACCCACCCTCCTGTTGTGTGGATTGCGTTGAAGCCGTGACGAGTACGTCTGACGAACTGACCCGATCATCGACGCGAGGGCACCGAACATGCTGGTGCAATCCCCGATCCGGGTTTCTGTTATGTTTATTTTGTCCGGCTCTGTGTCATGTGAAGGTTCAACCGCGCCGGAACACCGGCGTCGCGGAAGCTGCGAAGTCCGCGATCAGTTGCCCGATCTCGTCGGGAAACTCGTCTACAAGGAAGTGACCGGCACCGGCAACCTCACCACCGGTCACCAACTCTGGTCGACGGGAGAGTTCGCGCCAGACGTCCACCGGAGAATGACCGGCACGCGCAATCATTCCGTTCGCTCCCCAAGCAACGTGGCAGGGGCAGTCGATGAGCCGTCCAGCCTCTCGACTCTGCGCATCGTGTTGCAAGTCGATCGTGGCCGCCGCACGGTAGTCCTCGATCGTTGCCAGACGACGCATCGGATCAGCGAACAATCGTTCGTATTCGGCCAACGCGGACGGATGGTAAGCGTCGCCTTTGGCCCCGACGGCACTGTGGCCGCCGACACCCAGCACCGAATGCAGGTAGCCGATCGGATCGGCTTCGAGGAACTTCTCCGGCAGCCCATCGGGCTGGGGAAACATGAACCAGTGGTAATAGGCAAGGGCGAGTTCGGCATCAACGTTCGCGTAGACCCATTCCGTCGGCATGATGTCCAACAGAACGATCCCGGAAACCGCGTCGCTGAAGTCCAGGGCCATACGATGTGCGGCGCGGGCACCGCGGTCGTGCCCGACAACGACGAATCTGTCGAATCCGAGTCGCTGCATCACCGCCGCCTGGTCTGCTGCCATGGCACGAAAGGAATGTGGCGAGTGCGTGGAATCGACGTCGGGAAGGGTGGAATCACCGTACCCGCGTAGATCCGTCACCACGACAGTGAAGCGTTCGGCCAAAACCGGAGCGACCCGATGCCACATCACATGTGACTGCGGAAACCCGTGCAGAAGAAGAATCGGCATACCCGTGCCGGCCCTCATCCCATGGATGGTAATGCCGTCACCGGTCATCGAATCGAAGGGCTCGAATCCCGGAAAGAGTTCCTGTGCCACCGTGCTCACTGACATCTCCTTTGTCGGATACCCACCCCCGCGATGTGACGTGCACCATGAGCTTCTCATGGCAACCTCCGGAAGGATCTTGTGAGATACGAAGAAATGACGCGATAGGGCTGAGGTTTTCCAGAAGTACCGCGGCGTTCCTACGTCTTCGCCAGCGATCGCATTGCCACGTAGTCGAGCAAGCGTCGGTCATGATGGCCGTCCTCATCAGCGGGACATCCACCGTGGCGAGCTGCGGGCCGCGAAGGCGTGAACGATTCGTTCCGGGCTCTCGACGTCGACGCCGACGTCGAGAGCATTGACGATCAGCGTCTCAACGCCGGGAGTCCGAATCGATCGTGCAGTTCCCGCGCTGTGCCGGCACCGTCGCTGTGAAGGACGCCAGCGATGCCGAGCCGGGCTGCACCGTCGAGATTCTGCTGGAGATCGTCGACCATCACCGCACTCTCGGGCTCGATACCGAGGCGGTCACAAGCGATCCGGTAGATCCGGCGGGAGGGCTTACGGATACCGACCTCTGACGAGATGATCACTACGTCGGCCAAGGCCCCGAGGTCGAAGCCTGCATAGGTATCCCGTCCGAAAGCGTTGGACACCAAGGCGACCGGGACTCCAGCGGACCGCAGTCCGTCGAGTAGCTCGATGGTCTCCTCGTCGCGTGCGAGATTCGCCTGCATTCGAGCGGCCAGACCGTCGGCCTCGACCTGCGCTCCGTGTACGCGGCGGCGCCGAGCGAAGCATTCCTCGAAGGCGTCTGTGCAAATGCGGCCGCATTCGTAGTCGGACAGGAGAGTGCGCGAGGCTTCGTCCCGAGAGAGCAGCGTCAGTGGCAGTTCCGCATCGCCGACCTCGGCACCGATCGACCGGAATGCGGAGAGAACACTTGTGGTCACCACTCCCCCGAAGTCGATCAGCACCGCAGTCCGACCGGTCTCCACACTCGATGTCATCTGCGTTTCGCCCTGCTCGCCGTGGCCTCCAGTGGACCCTAAGTTGAAGATGAAGTCAATGTTGGTTCAGTTCCCGATGGGAGACTGGGGAACGGCGAAGAACGGTCAGGACGGGCGGGGGATGCGGAGCGCATTGACCCACAGTCGGGTCGCGGTGCGGACCAGTTCGTCCGCATCCGTACTGTCGTCGAACTCACCGCTGACGAAATAGCCGAAGGCGAGTCGACTGATCATTCCGGACAGAGCCCGAGATGCCAGGAGAGGATCGATCTCGGCCTCGGCCATACCGCGATCTTGTAGGGACGCGATGCTGCGGGCATTGCGCTGGATGAAGGCATCGGCCCGCTTCTGGCGCAGCTTACGGAACTCGGGATCGATATTGGCGACCTGCTCAAGCAATCCCATGAGCTTCGCATTACGCCGATACGCCTCGAAGTACGCCCGGTTGCTCGCCTCGATGATCGCCGCGGGGTCGTCCGCGGCGGCCACGTGCGGCATACCGGGATGCATCATGTCCTCCTGCGCATTCTCGAGAACTGCAGTGAAGATCTCCTCCTTACTGGAGAAGTACGTATAGAAGGTGCCGGCCGAGCACTTGGCCTCGGTGGTTATATCGATCAGCCGGGCATCTAGGTAGCCAAGGTGCTCGAACACCGTGCGGGCGGCCGCGATCAGCGACGACCGAGTGCGCAGTCCGCGTTCGGTGGTGGGAAGGTCGCGGAGCAGCGCGGAGTTCACCATCGACGGAGGAGTGTTCTCCGGATCTTCCTCTGGAGCAGAACGTGACATACCACAGTTATAGCAACGACCGTCGGTGCGGAAAGTCGTCCGCCGGGGGGCTACCGCATCAGATGAGCCACACAGGTCCGAGGGGTTTCCCATGGAACGAGTCGATTGTCGGTGTCCGGTGCGCCGAGTCGAGCCAGGACGCCGCGCATCAGTCCGAGATGCAGCGCGCACACGACGGGCGGGTTCTGCCGGGCGACCGATTCGAAGGGGCAGGCATGCAAATGGATACGTACGTCCTCTTTCGAAGCCTCGAGTTCGGGATCGAATCTCATCTCCGCGAACAAGGTGGTGACGATCCTGACCGCGCCCTCGAGCGATCGGGGCGCACCGCGGCAGGCCGCGAGATCCTCGAGCGTCCACGCACGGTGCCCGCTCAGGCACCGTTTCGGTGCGCTCGTAGGACACCACACAACCAATTTTAGCACACGTGTTCGAATCGAGGGTTACAGTCAGTGGGCGGCAGGTCGATGGAGGGACGCGAGAGCGGACTTCGGGAAGCATCGGCCCGCCACATCGTTTCCCCAGGAAAATCGGCGTCGAGAGCGGAAGAACCTCCGATCCCGGGCACCCCCCAGAACCTGTGCAAGCCCTCGGCTTGCCCCTGAACCCCCGGCCGGCTCCCTGTACTGCCGGCTGCCGCAGCTGCGGACCTCGAGGTTCGAAAAGGGGTCGACCCGGCATACTTCGATCCGGCCATCCCCGCCGTACCCCTTGCGGCGGGGATGCTTTCTGCCGTGGGGCACTCACTCATCGCCGACCAGGGCCGCGACGTCCGTAGAAGGCCTCGGTTTCGTCTGCCCACCTGAGCCCGGGCCCGGCGTGATCGCATCCGTCCAAGCCGGTGCGTGGTCGAGTCCTCAGATGGCGTGCATGGTGAGAGGCCACCGACACGCACCGAGGACAACGATGTTCACCGCACTACGCGGCCGATTCCGCACACGATCGACCCCAGCCCACGCGCCGACCACCGAATCACACCGGGCCGGCACACCCGCGCAGACGAAGGCCGACGCAGCAGCGCACACCCACGCCCAGGCGCAGATCGGGAAGTTGGACAGCTACCTCGGCTCGCTCACCGAACCCGACCGCGCCGAGTACATCGCCGCAGCACAAGACCTCAAAGACGCGATGAACGAGACCGGCACCCAGGACTTCCGAGCCTGCTCCCGAGGTGCACGGCCACCCGCCGACGGCAGCGTCCCGGACGGAATCCGCTCGCTTCAGCAGCTGCGGGCACTTGCTCGCACGATCCGCACCTCGAGCCGGCCGGACCCGACGGAAATCGCCGCTGCGACGAATGCAGGCACGTCCGCTGCGACTCCACGCACCGATCCGAGAAGCAGCGACGACACCGACCCGGACCCGGCCGGGCAGCAGAAGCCATGAACTGCACCACCGGCGAGGCTGGGGCCACGGTGTTGGTGATCGCCGGTCGCAGCATCGACATCGACACCGCGGTCGCCACAGTCCACGGCTATCCGACGGTGACCGTGGCCCGCTACGACCTGTCCGGCCCCGGAACGCTTGAGCCTGGATCCACCGCGAATGTGACGGTGTGAGCGTGTCGTAGAACGCGAGAGCCCCTGCCAGGCAGGAGAATCTGAGTTACCACACAAAGATTCCGGTACCAGAACAGAGGCATCTCGCAGGTGAAAGCACCTCACACCGTCACGCCCGTTTTCGATGATCCGAACCTCGTGTCGGCCGCAGGGCTGGTTCCGGTGATGCGGCTGGCAGAGACCACCGGTCTGCACGAGCTGTTCGGCCGGCATCTGAGCGTCGATTCACCGAACCCGGCGGTCAAGTCAGCGAGCATCGTCGCGGGGATGCTCGCCGGCGCCGACAGCATCGGCGACCTCGATGTTCTCCGCCACGGGGCGATGAACCGGGTGTTCGGCGGGGTGCGGGCACCATCGACGCTCGGTACCTACCTGCGCTCGTTCACCCATGGGTATGTTCAGCAGCTCCGACGCGGTCGCCACTCGCCTGCTGGACGGGCTGGCCGCCCACATTCCGGGTCTGATCGCGGGCGGCGACGAGATCGCGTTCCTGGACGTCGACGACACCATCGGTCAGGTCCACGGCTACGGTAAACAGGCCGCAGCGTTCGGATACTCCAGGGTCCGGGGACTGAACGCCCAGGTCGCGGTGCTGTCGACGCCGTCCGCGGCACCGGTGATCGCCCGCGCCCGGCTCCGCCGCGGCAATGTCGCGTCGCGCACCGGGTGCGGGCGGCTGCTCACCCAGGCCATCGGCTGCGCCCGCTCCGCCGGGGCGAGCGGTCAGATTCTCGCGCGGGCGGACTCGGCGTACTTCTGCCACGCGTTCGTGGCCGCCGCGCAGCGGGCCGGAGCCTGGTTGGTGGTGCGGCGGGTCAAGCGGTTGAATCCGACGGCGGACGCCGGGCAGGGCGAGTTGTTCACCCCCCCACCGCCATCACGCGTTTGTCACCAACTCGGCGTTGACCACGGTCGAGGCCGATGCCCGGCACCGTGACCACGCGATCGTCGAGCAGGTCATCGCCGAGTTGAAGGACGGTCCGCTCGCGCATCTGCCATCGGGCAAATACGCGGCGAATGCCGCGTGGTTGGCGCACGCGGTGATCGCGTTCAACCTTGCTCGTGCCGCCGGGGTCGCTGCCTCGGTCCGGCACGCCCGCGCTCGATGGGCGACGTTGCGTACTCACCTGATCAACGTTCCGGCCCGGATCGCCTCTTCCGCTCGTCGGATGACCCTGCATCTGCCCACCGACTGGGCGTGGAAACAGGCTTGGTCCAACCTGTTTCGCATCGCAACCAGCCCACCTGCAGCCGCCACCTGACCACCGACCCCGAACGGGTCACGAGCGAGGACACCAGTGGAAACGCCGGGCAGACCGGCGAGGCCCCCATGCCCGAAACCGGAGCAATGTGTGAAAGCGATCGGAGATCAGGCGCAGATCAACGACGGTGGATCAGGGCTGAAGAGGCACGGGTTCATTCCCGGTGAGCACAACATGCCGGAGTCTCGAGCAGCGCTGCCAGCCCCCAAATGGGCGCCACGCCCGCCGGGTACGCCGCCTCTGATCGGCACCTCCGAAGCACTGCTCCGGGTCGATCCCGAGCAGCAGCGTCGCGCCGGTGTCGACGTCGTTTACCGCCAGCGGGTTCCCGTAATCGATAGCGACGTACCGGTAGGGCCGCGGCGATAACTTCGAGTGCATGAGCCCCCATCAACCGCAGTTGCTGCGCCTGCGCGCAGCCGCTGCGGCATACCGTTTCCGCGAAAGCCTGTTCGCCTTACCGGCGGCCATCGTCGCCGTCGGGGTGATCCTTGCCGAAGTCAGTGCCTACCTCGACCGCACCATCAACCCGGGCGCCACCGCCGGCTGGGGGTGCAGATGAACAGCAACGGCGCGACCTGGCTGCTGAGCACCGTTGCCGGCGCCACCATCACCACCGCCGGGGTGGTGTTCTCCTTGACGGTGGTCAGTCTGCAGTTGGCCAGCAGCCAGTTCTCCCCCGGGTGATGCGCTCGTTCATCCGCGATCGCTTCAGCCAAACGGTCATCGGGATGCTGGTGGCCACGTTCGTCTACTGTGTGCTGGTCCTGCGGCACATCAGCGGCGAAGCGACCGCTCTGGCCCCGAGCCTGTCGATGACCGCCGCACTCGTGTTGACGGTCACCACCGTGGTGTTCATCGTCGCCTATCTCAACCGCCTGGCCCACGGACTGCAGGTCGGGCAGGTGGTGCGTTCGATCGCCGACGAGGCGTACGAGGTCATCAATGCCTCCGCGACAGCAGCGCAGCGTGAGGAACCCGGCCCCGACATCGCTCTGGAACCGGCCGACGATGAGAGCATCGTCGTCGTGCCCGCCGGCCGCGACGGGTGGGTGACCCAATCACCGTCCGAACACATTCTCGCCGCGCTGCCCCCGTCGACGGTGGTGCGCCTGGAAACACGATCCGGGGCCTATATCCACCGCAGGGAGGTGCTGATGCGCGTGTGGCCGGCACCTTCCGATCCGGACAAGGTGCGGCAACGTCTGACGGCGACGGTCGAGATCTCCGATACCCGCACCATGCAGGAGGACATCGATTTCGCGCTGCGGCAGCTGGTCGACATCGCGCTGCGGGCGTTGAGCGCGGCGATCAACGATCCCACCACCGCCACCGAAGTGGTGCTGCGACTCGGCAGTCTGCTGCGGGTGCTGTTGACCACCGACACCCCACCGCTGTCGGTACGCGGCGCCGACGATCGGGTACTGCTGCGACCATGGAATCTGTCCCCGACCGAGTACATCGAGCACGCCTTCGAACAGATCCGCCACGCCAGCCCACCGCAACTGCATGTCGCCACGGCGCTGGCCCGGGTACTGCGCATGCTGCTCGATCACGTACGCAGCACCGGCCACACCGAGCACGTCCCGGCCCTGCACCACCAACTGGACATGCTCATCGATGCGGTCAAAGCCCAGCCCGGACTGCATCCCGACGACGTGCGCCGATTCCGGGAGATCGCCGAGTCCCCCATCGACCCGGCCGAACATCGGACCCGATGATGGGTGGACGAGAAAGCCGGCCGCTCGCGTCGGCACGTGACCGTTGTTGCTGCGACAGACGTGCCGGTCCCATCGGAGCTGTAGTCATGATCCGGGGCTGGTTCGGTGTGCAGGGCCGATCCGGGCCGTAGCGCAACCAGTCCGGCAGTGCCGCGGTGAACGCCGTCCGCAGGTGCGGGTCGTCGGTGACGGTCCAGTCCACTCGCGCGTCGACCTCGGGTTCGGATTTGTCCCACTCGAACCAGTTGATCATCTTCAACTGCGGAAAACGCTGCGGCACGGTCGGGTCGAACGCCTGCTGCCACCAGGCCTGCTCGAGGTCGAACTCGGCGGCCCGCCCCGGCGGTGGTGTTGTACAACGCCCCGGTCTCGACGAGCGCCACCGGTTTGCCGTGCTCGACTCCGTAGTGGGTGTAGAAGTCCGGGACGACGGTGTCGTCACCGCCGGCACCGACGTAGGCACCGGTCAGCTGCGCGGCGAGCTTGCCGGGTTCGGGCAGCTCGTTCTCCCTCCACGGATAGGCCGCGCCCCCGTGACGTGATACGAGGGCATGCCCAACAATGCACTCAGTGATTGCACGGCACGCAATGCGTGCATGCGCCTGCCTCCTGCCGATAGGCGCTCTTACGTCAACTGGCGAGGAGTCGGATGCCAGCAAGAAGTGGCTATCGTCGACAGTCGCCAATCGGCTTCACTCGACAGCAAAGCCAAACTTGAAGAGGTGATCTTCCGGCCGCGGTAATTCTGCCGTGGGATCCTGAACGTTGCTCTGTTCGAAGAGCGCGGCCCGCTCTTCTTCAGGTAGAAAGAAGATGTCCGAAAGACGTTCGACAGCTTGCGGTATTCCTGATCCTAGAAGGGAATTACCGGTCTCCAGGACTCCGGCATCTTGCAACTCCCGGATCGTTCGGAGCATCCTTCCCGGCAGCGGTTCGGTGTTTCCGATCGGTACACCGTCGTATCCAGGAATTGGACGGAGAATGGTAGGCGGCCCGCCGTAATCTCCCGAATCCGTCATGAACCAGATGGACTGCGACGGTACCTTCTTCGTCTCGCTCATCTCGACGTGTCCGATCGACGATACATAGTGGCGGTGCCGGACATACCCGATACCGACCGCCGCTCTCTGCCCTATACCTCAAATGACATATAGGGTAAAGACCGAAAATGTCTGTGGGTGAACGCTTTCCGGGATGAAGCGCTATCACGACGAACATGCAGTGAACGATTCCGCCTTCGCCCATCTGCGGGTTCGACCATTCGACACCGAGTAGACCTTCCCGGACCGGCTGCCAGGAAACTCCCAGCCGAGAGCCAGGGTTTCCACCGGATCGACGGCAACACTCGGATACCGAACCACCGAACGAACCGTCGAAGGAGACATCGACATGACCCGTGTCCCCGAGCCCATTTCCACCCCGGCAGGACCCATTTACGAAGGACGCCTGCTCGATCGCCCCACCGAGGACGTCGTCGACCAGGGCGCAGGTTTCGACATCACGACCCTGGTCACCCGGCGTCGGGTGCTCGGCGTCGTCGGCGCCGGAGCCGGCGCCCTGGCCCTGGCTGCCTGCTCCACAGGCACCGCAAGCACAACCACCACGGCCTCAGCGACTGCGTCGGTGACCCCTGCAGGCGAGATACCCGAAGAAACCAACGGGCCCTACCCAGCCGACGGCACGAACGGAATCAACGTGCTCGAGGAATCAGGAATCGTCCGCAGGGACATCACGTCAAGCCTCGACGGCGGGAGCACCGCCGACGGTGTCCCGCTCTCGCTGACCTTCACTGTCACCGACACGGCGAACGGCGGCGTCCCGTTCGACGCGGTGGCCGTGTACGCCTGGCAGTGCGACGCTCAGGGCCGGTACTCGATGTACTCCGAAGGAGTCGAGGACCAAACCTATCTCCGTGGAATCCAGATCACCGACGCCGACGGCACGGCAACATTCGAGACCATCGTTCCCGGCTGCTACACCGGCCGCTGGACCCACATCCATTTCGAGATCTATCCCGACGCCGACTCCGCAACCGATGCCGACAACGCCATCGCGACCTCGCAGGTCGCCTTCCCGCAGGACATGCTCGACGCGGTCTACCAACTCAGCACCTATCCCGAGTCTGCCCGCAACCTCGCCCAGGTGGGCAGCCTCGACAACGACAACATCTTCGGCGACGGGTACGACCTGCAGATGGGCACGTTCACCGGTGACCCCGCCACCGGCTACGTCGGGACACTCGCCGTCGCCGTCGACACCACCACCGAACCCACCCTCAGCCACGGCGCAGGCGCACCCGGCGCTGGTCCGGGTGGACCCGGAGCAGGTCAACCCCCGGCCGGCGCCGGGACTCCCCCGGCCGGCGCACCGCCCAACGGCACAGCGCCAGGAACCACCCCGGCAACCACGAACTGACCACGATCGCTTCCCACCCTCGAGGAGAACCTCATGCTGCACAACCTCACCGGCTGGCACGCCCTGATCGTCCTGGCGATCCTGCTGCTCGTCTTCGGTGCCGCCAAACTCCCCGCCCTCGCCAAGGGCGTCGGACAATCCCTGCGCATCCTCAAAGACGAGGTACGTGAGCAACCCATCGTCACCACGGGCGACAACGCCCCTGTCACCGTCGACGAACGGGACACGGAAACCTCCACCGGCACCATGAGCCCGGTTCCCTACCGACACGCCTCATGACCGCCGGCACCGCCGCGCGCGGCACGATGCCGCTCGCCGACCACCTGAACGAGGCACGACGGCGCGGACTTCGCGCGGCGGTGGCGCTGCTGGTCGGCGTGATCGCCGGCTTTGTCTTCGCCGATCAGATCCTCGACGTCCTGCGCGCACCCATCGAGGAACTGGCCCGATCCCGCCAGGCAAGCCTGAACTACGACACGGTCACCGGAGCGTTCGACGTCGAACTGAAGATCGCGCTGTTCAGCGGGATCATCGTCTCCAGTCCCGTCTGGCTGCGCGAACTGTTCGCCTACATCACCCCCGGACTGACCCGTCGCGAAAAGACATACGCCATCGGATTCTCCGCGGCCGCCGCGCCACTGTTCGCTGCGGGATGCACCTTCGGTTTCCTGCTCTTCCCCCGCATGGTGAGCGTGCTCACCGGCTTCTCCTCCGACCAGGACAGCACCCTTCTCAACGCCTCGTACTACGTGGACTTCGTGATGAAGATCGTGCTGGCCACCGGGGTCGCATTCGTCCTGCCGGCCGTGCTGGTGATGCTCAACTGTCTCGGGATCGTCTCCGCACACGCCCTGCGCCGCAGCTGGCGCCTCATCGTCGTCGCCATCACGCTGTTCAGCGCCCTGGTGACACCGGCCGCCGACGTGTTGTCGATGTTCTTGGTCGCAGTACCGATGTCGGCGTTGTTCGGCGCCGCTCTCCTGATTACCGGTCTGCACGACCGCAGAGCAGCCCGGCGCACCCTCGACTCGGATCACCCCGAGCTGCCCTCGACCTCGTAACTGAGGAGTCCCCACCATGTTCGGCCTGACCCTCGAAAAACTGTTCCTCATCGCTGTCCTCGCCGGGATCGTGATCGGCCCGCAACGCCTGGCTGTCTACGCCCACCACCTCGCCGGGACCGTCCGATCGCTGCGCGACTTCATCGACAAGACTCGCAGCGACGCCGAACGCGACATGGGGATCTCATTGCACCCCCACGAGTGGGAATCGCTGGATCTACGTCGGTACGACCCGCGCCGTATCGTGAGCGACGCGCTGCACGACGCCACTGCAGTCCCGCCCTCGCCGACGGCCACACCGGCCACCATCGTCACCGACGAGATGATCGATCAGGCCCGGCACGTGCGTTTCGGCCAGAAGTATCTGATCACCGGGACCGCCGCACACCCGCGGCGGATTCTCATCGAAGCACTCGCCCACGACGATCCCCGTCGGATCGCCGCCGAGACACGCGACAGCCCACCGACGGACAACACCGTGCAGTGAGGGTAAGACGAACAACACGACAGCCGCTTACCGCCCGGATCGCTGCGGCCACCCCAAGTTTCGTATGCCACTGGCCGACCTCGGTGTGGCGCCTCGACCTCCGACCCGGCGTCTCCACCCGCAGCGTGGACGACCTCGTCGCGGCTCTGGGAATCGAGTCGGGCATTTCCAAGTCCGAGGTGTCACGGATCTGCGCCGGCCTCGACGAGGTGGTCGGCGCGTTCCGCACCCGCCCGCTCGATCACATCGCGTTTCCGTACGTCTATCTCAATGCGACCTATCTGCACGTACGTAACTCGTCCTCACAGGTGACCTCGATGGCGGTCGTGGTCGCCACCGGGTCACCGCCGAGGGTGCCCGGGAAGTGCTGAGCTGCTGAGCCTCGATGTCGGGGACAGCGAGGACGAGGTGTTCTGGCGCGGTTTCCTCGCTTCGCTCAAACGACGCGGTCTGTCCGGTGTCCGGCTGGTCATCAGTGATCAACATGCCGGCCTGGTCGCCGCACTGCGCCGCTCGTTCCAGGGGGCCGGGCACCGGTGATGCCGGGTGCATTTCGCGCGAAACCTGCTGGCGCACGTGCCCACGTCGCACTCCGACATGGTCGCCGCGGCGTTTCGCACGATCTTCGCCCAGCCCGATCCCGCCACCGTCGCCTCGACGTGGGACGAGGTCCGCGACGAGCTGGCCGGCCGGTTCCCCAAGATCGGTCCGTTGATGGACCAGGCCAAGGCAGAGGTCCTGGCGTTCAGTGTCTTTCCGCGGGCGCATCGGTCGAAGATCTGGTCGACCAATCCGCTGGAGAGGGTGAACAAGGAGATCGAGCGCAGAGCCCGCGTCGTGGGCATATTCCCGAATGGAGCAGCGGTGATCCGGCTCGTCGGAGCGGTCCTGGCCGACATGCGCGACGAGTGGCAGTCCGGCGAGCGCCGCTATCTCTCCGAAGGGTCGATGGCGTTGCTGGTCCCCAGCAGCGATACTGAAACCATCGCCGCGCTCAACCGCGGCGAGTAGGCACCGAGGATTCGACCTCAAAGCCCACCACCCCACGGGGCTCTATCGGCCTGCATCCTGCGCCTCACTACGTAGAGGCATGCATCGTGTGCACGGCACGGTGTGCCGCGCATGATGGGGTGGTGCCGAGTATCGATGTAGAGCCATACCTCGAAGCCGTCGTGGACACTGCCCGGGAGGTGCTCGGTGCGGAGTTCGTCGGGGCGTACGCGGCCGGGTCGCTCGCCCTGAACGCCTTCCATCCCGGCCGCAGCGACATCGACATCGCCCTGCTCTGCCGCGACCCCCTGAGCGAAACGATGAAGCGGGAGTTGATCGCTCGGCTGCGGCACAGCGCCCTGCCATGTCCGGCCCGAGGCCTGGAACTGGTGGTCTACACCATGGCTACGGCGCAGTCGGGCACCGGAGAACCGGGCTTCGAGCTCGAGTTGAACGACGGGCCGGGCATGGCCTTCCGGCAGACACTTCAGCCCACAGACCGCCCGGCAGCCGACGGGACGTTCTGGTACGGACTGGACCGCAGCATCCTGCACCAGAGCGGCCGGGTGTTGGCGGGACCGCCGGCCCCGGAGACATTCGCCGAGCTGGCACCGGAGGAACTACAGAGCCTATTGGTCGACTCGCTGCGCTGGTGGATGGCGCTGCCCGGCCCAGCCGATGACCGGCCCGCACCCGGAGCCGACGACGCGGTCCTCGGAGCCTGTCGCGCGCTGGTTCGACATCGCTACGGGAAGTGGCTGTCCAAAATCGATGCCGGCCGACGGTTACTCGGGACCGGCTACCAGCCGGTCGAGGCGATCGAACAGTCCATCGCAGCACGCTCCGGTGAGCTTCCGCCTTCAGGTCGGCAAGCACGGACTTTTCAGGAAGGCGTGCTGCACGAGCTCCTGACTGCGACCGAACGGCCCGCATGACCATCGTCCGGATCGGCACTCCTATTGCCGCGCTCTCAGGTGCCGATACATGACCATTCCCGCGTGGTACAGCACGTCGTCGCGGAACTCACCGTCGGCGGAAAAGCCGGTGTCGTCACGGTAGTAGATCATCGTTCCTTCGATCCGGTAGTCACCGGTGTAGGCAGCTTCCCGGCTGCCGCGGGCCTCGACGTATCGCCCCTCCGGCAGGAGACGCTGGCGGATGTTACCGTCGGCGGTCACCCACAGTCCGACGAACGGGTGCCCGGCTTGTTTCATGTCCTTCACTTCCCTGGAGGTCGTCACAGTGTCGCTGCCACCCGCCCGATGATGGCGTTGCGGGAACGGATCACGGCCTCGCGCAGGGCGTCGATGTCCTCGCCGACCAGCGAACCCGCCCACTTGCGCGGGTTGCCGGCGACGAGGACGGTGTCGATGTTGCGTGCGTCGGAGCCGAGCACGAGGGTGCCGACGGCGTCGTTGAGCGGCATGTTGTTGATGTCGTCGGCGCGGACGATGAGCAGGTCGGCCTCCTTGCCCGGTGTCAGCGAACCGGTGACGTGCCCGAGCGCGTTGGCATGCGCGCCTTGCAGGGTGGCGAAGTCGAGGACGTCGCGGGTGGTGATCCGGTTGCGGGTCTCCTCCGTTCCGTATGCAGCATTGGTGGCGCGCATGCGTTGGATGGCATGCAGGGTCCGCATCTGGGTGAACATGTCGCTCGCGAGCGCGACCTCCACGTCGATGCTCAGACCCGGCCGGATCCCGACGGCGAGAGCCTCGTCCACAGCGGGCACCGCCGATTCGAGGCCGATCTGGGCGTCGGAGGTCGGGGCGAGGGAAACCGTGACACCGGCATCCCCCATCGCCGTCCACGCCTCGGGGGTCATGCCGGTCGCATGGATCAAGGTGAGGGTCGGATCGAGGATCCCCATCCGTGCCCAGCGCAGGATCGCCTCCGACGACGGTATCCCGAAAACCGCGTCGATGCTCGTCCACACACCGAGATCACGTGCGAAAGCAGCGAGTTCGGGCCCGTAGGCGATCGCAGGTCCGGCGATCTCGTCGGTCGCCAGGGCGGCCAGCCGCACCGTGACGAGACCGTCTGCGGCGCCGTGGAAGTCGCTCACCAACCGGTTCATATCCTTGGGCCATTGACGATCCCACTCACCGAAGTGAGGACCCATCGAGGCATGCACGCCCCGAATTCCGGTGTCGATGAGCGCATTCAGTGCAGCATCGGAGTGCGCGGAAGTGCGGGAGTTGTGCGAGAAGTCGAGCATGGTGGTGATGCCCGAGTCGAGCGCGGTCAGCGCGGCGAGACGGGTACCGATGTACATGTCCTCCGGTGCGTAGTTCGGGGCGACGCCGGCCAGGGTCGACATGACATATTCGCCGAGGTCGGAAACGTCGGGAATGCTCCGGCGCAGTTGCGCTTCCCAGGCGTGACGGTGGGTGTCGACGAAACCGGGGCCGACGATCGCACCGCGGGTGTCGACCACGAGTGCCGAGGCTGCTGCGGCACCGTGCCCGGGATCGGAGCGTAGGTCGGCGCCGATCGCGATGATCTGCGAGCCGACGAGCAGGACGTCGCCGGCATCGAGGTCCGGGATCGAGGGGTCCATGGTGACGACGGCGCCGCCGGTCAGCAGGATCGGACGGTTGCTGTCGTGGGCCGCGGTGAAATCGGCGAGAGTTGTCTTCATTGTGGTGGCTTTCCGATGAGTGTCAGGCGCGGTGGAAGGTGTAACCGGCGTGCTGCAGGGTGCCGTCGACGAATTCGCCGAATGCCCAGAATCCGAGGTCGTCGCGGTAGTCGATGCGGTCGCCGGTGATCCGATAGGAGCCCTGATATGCATGCGGGCGTCCACCGCGGGTCTCGTCGTAGCGACCGTCCGCGGTCAGGTGCTGGTGCACGAAATCCGTTTCGTCGATCCAAGTTCCGAGATGACGGTCCGATGCCACGTCCGTGGCGGTCGGGGTCTCCGTCGGGTCGTCGGCGTGGACCGATCGACCGCCCCAGAGGGCTATCTCACCGTCGACGACGACCGTGTGCGCGGCGTCGGCATCATCGATGAATCGTTGCAGCACATCTGTTTCCGAGTCGTCGCGAGAAACGGGCAGGATTGCGAAGGTTGCCGGATTGCCGGGTGCAAGCGCGGATGGTGACCGGAAGGAAGTCGGACGCAATCCACGGAGCCGGATGACGTCGACGATTGCGGGCACGATGACGTACCCGGCGCAATCGATGACGATGGCACCGTCGTCGTCGGCAGCGGTCAACAGGCCGGGGCCGATACCGACCACACGAGCGCCACCGAGCAGGACGTCGCCGCGGTCGAAATCGCCGATCAGGGCGTCGCCGGTGATGATCCGGGCATTGCCGAACAGGAGCGGACGATGCCCGCCGGCGTTCTCGCGGATGAGTTCGAACAATTCGGGAGTGAAGGGGATGGTCATGTGTACTCCAGATGAGGATCGGGGTGCCGGGAGATCCGGCGAGTTCCACTGTCGGGGCGGATGGGCGGCCGGAACAGGCCGGTGTGTGCCTGGGTGCACGAGGGCCTGTCTGTACCGCATCCGGGGAGCTAGCGTCGTCTCATGGTCTCCACCGAACTCGGAACCTTCCTCAAGGCGCGACGCGGGCACGTGCAGCCGTCGGATGTCGGCATCACGGCGCAGTCGGGGCGGCGGGTCTCCGGTCTGCGTCGCGAGGAAGTTGCCATGCTCGCCGGTGTCAGCGTCGACTACTACACGCGACTCGAACAGGGTCGCGAACGGAACCCGTCTCCGGCGGTTCTCAACGCCCTCGCCGGCGCGCTGGCTCTCGACACCGACCTGCGCGAGCACCTGTTCCGTCTCGCCGGACTGGCTCCGACACCGCCCACTCCGGTGCGGAAGACCGTGGACGATTCACTGCGGGAGCTTCTCTCATCCTGGTCGCACACACCCGCGCTCATCATCGACCGCCGGTTGGATGTTCTCGCATACAACGAGCTCGCCGGTGCGCTCTACAGCGGCTTCGAGCGCATCGACAATCTCGTGCGCATGACCTTCCTCGATCCCTTCGGGCGCCGCTTCTTCACCGATTGGGAGCGCGCCACGACGTCGTGCGTCGCGAATCTCCGGCTCGCTCTGGGCCACACCGGCTCGGTCGACGACGTTCGTGCCCTCGTTCTCGAGGTGCACGATGCGAGCGCGGAGTTCCGCGAACTGTGGAATCGGCACGATGTGCGGGGCAAAACACACGAGGCCAAGGAGTTCCGGCATCCTGCCGTCGGCGATCTCGTCCTCGAATACAACGCATTCGACGTTCGCAGCGCACCTGGACATCAGTTGATCGTGTACCGGGCCTCTGCCGGCTCGCCCAGTGACGACAAACTTCGGCTATTGGGATCCTTGGCGGCGACCACCGACCGCTCGTGATTCCTCGTTCCGGACCCCGTGGTCCTCTACATGATTACGGTGGTTCGTAGCCGACTGCAGTAGCCAGGAGGATTTCTCCCATGAGTTCGTCCGACGACTGGAATGCGCAGGTGATCGCCGAGTTCCGGGCCAACGGAGGCCGGGTCGGCGGCAACTTCGAGGGTGCGCCCATGGCGCTCGTGCATCATCGTGGCTGCAAGACCGGTCGAGCAGAGGTCGAGGAGAAGACGCGCGGGAAACGCACCATTCCGGTCCTCGCTCTCCGACGACGCTGACCTGCTTGCACCCCTGGAACCACCGAGATCCCGCCGACATGCGCCGGCGGGATCTCCCGTGACCGGCCACCAGGCCGGAAAGAAATTCGCACTAGGGGCTACTTACGCCCCGCCTGCCACTGCATGCCCCACCCGAACGCGCGGTCGAGGTCGGACTGGCTGCCGTCGATGTACTGCACGAGACGCTCGACGGTGATGCCCTGCCCGGTGTTCTGCAGCATCGCGATCGCGCAGATGCGCGCGCCGTTGTTCGGCGAGTCCAGGCGCACCTCGATCTGCGGACCCGACGGCGGGGTCAGCGTCACGACGCCGTCCACGGCAGCCCAGTTCGGCGCTCCTTCGTAGATCATCGCGAAGATCAGCACACGCTTGAACAGCTCGGGGCGCTCGAGGTTGACGTGCATGTTCTCGCCACCGGTGTTCGAGCCGGTGCGGTCGTCGCCGTCGAGGTGGATGTACGGCGGGGTGTTCAGCGCGCCGAAGCTGTTCCCGAGCGCCTGAATGACTCCCTTGGAACCATCGGCGAGTTCGAACAGGCAGCCGAGGTCGAGGTCCACGCCGCCGCTCGCGCCCGTGAGCTTCGCGAGGAAGCCCTTCTTCTGCTCACCGCGCGACCAGTTGAGGTTCACCCGCGTGACGCCCTGCCCGGACCCGGCCTTCGACAGGCTCACGGTCGGGGATTCCTTGGTGAGGTTGATCTTGCTCAGGTTGACGCCGCCTGCGTTCTGTTCGGGCTTCTTGTTGTAGTCGATGGCCATGTCGAGCCTTTCGTCGGAGTGCTGCGCGGATGCGCACGGGGTACGGAAAAGCGATGGGAGCCCCCGATCCGAGATGTCGGATCGAGGGCTCCCATCGGCATGTGGTTCGAACTGTCGAGGATCAGGGGATGCTGGTCTTCACAGCATCTTCGCCTTCCCTCGCCGCGATCTTGCGGTTGCGGTAGATGCTCGAGGTGAATGCCGCACCGATCAGGGCGACACCGACGAGGCCGGTGATGACCTCCGGCACGTGGGTGCCGATCGAGTACAGCAGGATCAGTGCCAGCGCACCGATGGCCCAGTGAGCACCGTGCTCGAGGTACACGTAGTCGGACAGCGTGCCCTTGCGCACCAGGAAGATGGTGATCGAGCGGACGAACATCGCGCCGATGAAGCCGAGGCCCAGGGCGATGATGATCGGGTCGGACGTGATGGCGAAGGCTCCGATGACACCGTCGAACGAGAACGACGCGTCGAGCACCTCGAGGTAGAGGAACAGGAAGAAGCCGGCCTTACCGGTGGCCTTCGCGAGGCCGCTCGGTCCGCCGCTGGGCTCTTCGCCTTCCTCTGGAATGTGGAACATCTCGCCGAGTCCGTTGACCGCGATGTAGGTGATCATGCCGAGCGCGCCGGCGATCATGACGGTCGAGACCTTGTCCTCGGGTGCGATCACGGTGGCCGTGATGAGCAGCAGCGCGGTGGCGACGACGACCTCGAGCTGCTCGAGCTTCCCGGCCTTCGCGAGGGGACGCTCGAGCCATTCGAGCCACTTGATCTCGCGATCTTCCAGGATGAAGTGCAGGAAGAGCATCAGCAGGAACATGCCGCCGAACGCCGCGATCTGCGGATGCGCATCGGTGATCAGGGTCTCGTAGCTGGGGCTGCCGTCCGGGAAGTAGGCGGCTCCGTCCGGCGGCGGATTCAACGCGAGGTCGAGTGCCGCGATGGGGCCGAGTCCGGACGCCACCCACACGATCGCGAGGGGGAACACCAGACGCATACCGAAGACGGCGATGAGGATGCCGACGGTGAGGAAGATCTTCTGCCAGAACTCGCTCATCCGCCGCAGCACGGTCGCGTTGATGACCGCGTTGTCGAACGACAGCGAGACCTCGAGGATGCCGAGGATCACGCAGAGGAACAGAGCCTGCGGGCCGCCGTAGAGGAAGGCGACCACGAGGGAGACGACGGTGACCGCGAAGGATGCACCGAATATTCGCAGAACCACGAAGCGTGGCCTTTCTAATCGGAATCAGGGCGTTGCAGGGTGGTTACTGCACGTCGGCTCCGGCTTCGGTACTGCGACCGAAGCCGGAACCCGGAAGAAACGAACTAGACGTTGACGCCGTAGTCGCGGGCGATACCCGCGAGACCGGACGCGTAGCCCTGGCCGATGGCGCGGAACTTCCACTCCGCACCGTTGCGGTACAGCTCGCCGAAGACCATGGCGGTCTCGGTCGAGGCGTCCTCGGACAGGTCGTAACGAGCGAGTTCGTTGCCGTTCGCGCGGTCGACGACGCGGATGTACGCGTTGCGGACCTGGCCGAACGACTGGCTGCGGGAATCGGCATCGTAGATCGAGACCGGGAAGAAGATGCTCTCGATGTTCGCCGGGGTGGCGGCGAGGTCGACGTTGATGACCTCGTCGTCGCCTTCGCCCTCACCCGTGCGGTTGTCACCGGCGTGCTCGATGGCACCGTCGGGCGACTTGAGGTTGTTGAAGAAGACGAAGTGCTGGTCGGAGACGACCTTCTTGTCGGCCCCGGTAGCGATGGCGCTGGCATCGAGGTCGAAGTCGGTGCCGGTGGTGGTGCGAACGTCCCAGCCCAGGCCGACGGCCACTGCCGTCAGGTTCGGAGCTTCCTTGGTGAGGGAGACGTTTCCGCCCTTGGTCAAGCTGACGCCCATGCGGGGTCCTTTCGATCGTTCCAACGGTCGACGTACCGGTATAGGGCACGCCCGGTGTGCGTTTCTCCCCACACTAGTTGTTGCCGTGGGGTACGCCCATATCCACTATGCCCGGTCCCGCGCCTCACTTCGTGACCCGCACGAACCACAGTTCCGACCGGCGGAAAGGTGACGGATCGGCCCGGTGGACGTGCGCCCAGTACCATTCGGTTCTGTGGCGAGCCGATGGACGCGCCGCCTGTTCGGCGGGGGAAACACGGAAGATCCCGCGGCTCGTCGTGCACACGATGCGATGGTCGCGGCGTTCCTCGACATGGACAAGCGCCAGTCCGTCATCGAGGCCGGTGTGGCCGCGTCCTACGAGCTCGAACCCGAACGGCACCTGCTCCGTCAGTGGGATCCCATCCGTCAGGCGTGTTATCGCGCCGGTGAGACGTATCTTCAACTGGCAGTGACGGATCCGGAACAACCGCTCGCACCTGCTCCGGCCTACGAGCAGGCACTGCGGCAGATAACCGAAGCAACACGAACACTTGATGAATTCTTCGGAAACAACCGGGGACACCTCGAGCACATGACGACCGTGGCGAACACGGTGCCCGAGCTGGCACACCGGATGCGTACCGAAGCGCGCAACACCCTCGCCGCGACGCAGACCCCGGATTTTGTTTCCTTTGCGAACTATCCGTCGGTCCGATCTGCCACCGAAGCGCTCGAGAAGGCCCTGAACAGCCTCGATGCAGCGCACAGCGTGGGCGCGACCCGCACAGCGGCCCTCCGAGTCGAAGAGGCGACCACTGCTCTGCTCGACGCCCTCGCCGCAGCACCGGGGCGCCGCGACGAGGCCGTTCGCACCCTCGCCTCGGTCACCACCAGGATCGGAGCGGTCCGGACCCGTGCGGAAGGTCTCGCCCCGGCCTTCTCCGCGCTGTTGCGCGAGTTCAATGCGGCCAGCTCCGCCGACCTGTCCGGGAACGAGAAACAGGCCGCCGAACTGCTCGCTCGCGCCGAGGACCAGCTCGGACGCGCACGGGCGGCGGCGAAGGACGGCCGCCCCGAGGAAGCGCTCGAGCTGGTCGCGGCGATCCGCGCCGAGCTGTCACGCGCCGAGGAACTCGTCGACGCCGTGACCGCACGACTCGCCACGCTGCGTTCCGTCCGGCAGAATCCGGGGGCCAAGGTCGACGAGGTACGGTTCCGCCTCCGTGACGCACAACACCTGGCCGTGCAACGCGGTCTCACCGCAGAATGGGGTTCCGTTCTCGACTCGCAGTTGAGCCGGATCGACAGGGCCGTCGACGCACTCACCGGTGTGCACCCCGACTACTGGGCCTACGTCAGAGATTTGGATGCGGTGTCTACCTTCATCGCAGGAGTGGTCGATCGGATGAGAGGACGGACCGAGAACGCATGAGGGGGGCCACGCTTACCGAAGTGCGCGCCATGCAGCACTTTCGGCATCTCGACGGCGCGACGATGGAGGAGTTGTTCCTGCACCGTCCCGAGCCGTTCGGGCACAGCGACGATCGCGACCGCCTGGCGACCGCTCTCGGCGCCACGCTCTACGTACCCGCGACGCGCGGAGATCTCGTCACGACCATCTCGAAACGTGCGGCCGAGGGTGTGACGTCGATGGTGCTCGACCTCGAGGACGCCGTCGCCGACGACGAGGTCGAGCAGGGCCTGCAGAACGCCGTCGCGACACTCGATGCGCTCGCCGAACGCGGACCGACGCCGATGATGTTGTTCGTCCGTGTCCGCACCGCCGACGGTGTCGGGCGGATCGCGTCGATGCTCGGCGCCGGCAAGGCCGTGCTGACCGGATTCGTGGTGCCCAAGTTCACCGCACACACCGGCCCCGTCTTCCTCGAGGCGGTGGCCGCGGCGTCGGACCTCCTCGGCCGTCACCTCTACGCGATGCCCGTCATCGAGTCGGCCGAGGTCGTCCACCGCGAGACCCGCGACGGCGAATTGCGTGCGATCTCGAGCATCCTCGCCGAACATCGCCACCGCATCCTCGCCGTCCGGATCGGCGCGACCGACATGTGCGCGACCTTCGGTATCCGGCGCGACCGCGACCTGACGATCTACGACGTCCGGGTCGTCGTCGACGTGATCGCCGACATCGTCAACCACCTCGGGCGAACCGACGGAACGGGTTTCGTCATCACCGGGCCCGTCTGGGAGTACTTTGCCGACCACGAACGCATGTTCCGACCGATGCTGCGCTCGACACCCTTCGAGGAACAGGATGCCGTGCTGTTCCGTCAGCAGCTCGTCAGCCGCGACCTCGACGGTCTGCTGCGCGAGATCGCCCTCGACCGCGCCAACGGCATCCAGGGCAAGACCGTCATCCATCCGTCGCATGTCGCTGCGGTGCATGCCCTGTCGGCCGTGACCCACGAGGAGTTCCACGATGCGACCGACATCCTCGATCGCGACACCGGTGGTGTGCAGGCCTCGGGATACGGGAACAAGATGAACGAACGACGACCCCACCGTACGTGGGCCGAGCAGACCCTGTTGCGCGCGTCGGTGTTCGGTGTCACCCGCAAGGGGATCACCTTCGTCGACCTGCTGACGGCGTTGGTGGACCGATGACCGATATTCTCGACATCCCCTGGGCCACCGCAGAGCTCGGTTTCGCTCTCGAACATGCGGAGTCGTCATGTGGCTACACGGTTCCCGAGCTCGTCAGGCCCGGGCTGCGACGCAATCCACGGCGTGCGCACCTGCTCGTCTCCACGGTTCTCGGCAAGCACATCCCCACCGAACCGGCCGCGGTGCGCGGCGCCGGTCACCGGCTCGGCCGGCTCGTCACCGACCTCCTCGGCGATGCGGCATCCGACGCCGTCGTCATGGGATTCGCCGAGACCGCAACGGGTCTCGGTCACTGCGTGGCCGACGCCCTCGACGCCGCATGCTGTCTGCATTCGACGCGACGCCAGGTTCCCGGAGCGGAGGTGCTCACCGGATTCGAGGAGGGGCACTCGCACGCGACCTTCCACCTGCTGCAGCCGACCTCCGGCGCACTGTTCGCCAACGCCGCGCCGCTCGTGCTCGTCGACGACGAGATCTCCACGGGAGCAACGGCCCTCGACGCCATCCGCGCGCTGCACCGCGATCATCCGCGTGATCGTTACGTCCTCGCCTCCCTCGTCGACATGCGGTCGGAACAGGATCGCCGCCGGACGGCAGAGGTCGCCGCGGAACTCGGCACGAGCATCGAGCACGTGAGCCTGGCCGCCGGACGATCCGTCGTCCCCGACGATCTCGTCGCGCGGGTCGCGGCGTTACCCGACCCTCTCCTCAATCCGGTGGGGGAGCAACGCGGCGACGTCCGGTTCCTCCACGCGGCGTGGCCGTCCCATGTGCCCGACGGCGGGCGGCACGGGATGTTGCGCACCGACGCGGCGGCCTTCGACGCGGCTCTGTCGACGCTCGCCGACACGATCGCGGACGTACGCGACGCCCGGCGACCCGCCGTCGTCGTCGGACACGAGGAATTGATGTATCTGCCGCTGCGACTCGCCGAGGCACTCGTCGACCGCGGCACTCCCGCCCTGTTCCAGACCACGACCCGCTCCCCCGTCCACGTGATGGACGTCGACGGATATCCGCTGCGCCGCGGATTCCGTTTCACCGCACCCGAACACATCGACAGCGAGTTCGAGAACGAGGTGCCGCGCTTCCTCTACAACGCGCAGTGGCCTACGTCCACCGAGGTCCGCGCCGAGCTGATCCTCGTCATCGATTCGCCCGCCGACACCGACCGCCTGCGCGCACCGGGAGGTGTTCTCGACGTGCTCACTGCTGCCGGTGAGGACGTCCTCGTCGTGATCGTGCCCGCCACCGATCCGACGGTGCTGCGCACCCACAGGGAGACCGTATGACCGTGCCACTGACCGGACCCGAGTTCGGCTCCTACGCGCCCGACGAGGTGACGTGGCTGCTCAAGGATCTCTCCCACGCCGACCTCGAGGGCGACATCGCCGAACGGGAGGCGCGGATCCAGGCGGGTCTCGCGCACTACGCGGAGTCCCTGCCGATCGAGTACCAACCCGACGCCGCCTACCGCGAACTGTTCGACAAGGCACTGGCCGGCACTGCGGGCCGGTTGGCGCACGCGGTGGGCACGGTCACCGAACTGCTTCTCTCCGAACGCGGAACCGACCTGACCCTCGTGTCGCTCGCGCGGGCGGGCACCCCGATCGGCATCCTGATCCGTCGATGGGCGCTGCACCACCACGGTCTGACGCTGCCGCACTACGCCGTGTCGATCGTCCGGGGTCGCGGCATCGACTCCGCCGCTCTCGACCACATCACCGCGCGGCACGCTCCCGCGTCGGTCGTCTTCGTCGACGGCTGGACGGGCAAAGGCGCGATCGCGCGTGAACTGTCCGCTGCGCTCGCCGAATACACCGCGCGAGGCGGTCCCGTCCTGTCCGACGATCTCGCGGTACTCGCCGACCCCGGCCACTGCGTCCGCACCTACGGCACGCGCGACGACTTTCTCATCGCCTCCGCCTGCCTGAACTCCACCGTCTCCGGACTGGTCTCACGAACGGTCCTCAACGACAGCCTGATCGGCCCCGGGGAGTTCCACGGCGCCAAGTTCTACGCCGAGTTGGCCGCGGACGACGTGTCGAATCATCTGCTGGACGCCGTCGCCGCGGAGTTCGACACGTGCGGCGACGTCGCATCGGCCGCGCAGGCAGTGCTCGAATCCGACCGCACCCCCACCTGGGCCGGCTGGGAGTCCGTCGAGCGGGTGCGGGCGCAGTACGGCATCTCGAGCGTCAACTTCGTCAAACCCGGTGTCGGAGAGACCACCCGCGTGCTGTTGCGTCGCGTTCCCTGGAAGGTTCTGGTGCGCGACATCACCGCCGACGAGCACGCCCATATCCGGATGCTCGCGGCCGCTCGCGACGTTCCCGTCGAGGAGGTTCCCGATCTGGCCTACTCCTGCATGGGACTGATCAAGGACCTGCCGTGACCAGCACTACGACCGCACTGGTCGCCACCGATCTCGACCGCACCCTCATCTATTCGCGCGCCGCGATGACCGGCGACCAGTTCGACACGCAGGATCTACTCTGTGTCGAGTACTACGAGAGCGCACCGCTGTCGTACGTCACCGACATTGCTGCGCAACAGCTTCGGACGCTCGCCGGCGAGGTCGCGATGGTGCCGACGACCACGCGCACACCCGAACAGTTCCGCCGCATCGACCTCCCCGGCGGTCCGTGGCGTTATGCAATCGCGAGCAACGGTGGGTCGATCCTCGAGGACGGGCATCTCGACCCGCACTGGCGCAGGACCGTGGAAGCAGCGGTACGCGCGGGGGGTGCGAGCCTCGACGAGATGACGACCGAATTGCGCCGCCGAATCTCCGAGGACTGGGTGTCGAAGTTCCGCATCGCCGACGAGTTGTTCTGCTACCTCGTCGTCGACGTCGCAGCGCAACCGGCGGGATTTCTCGACGACTGGCACGAGTGGTGTTCGACGCGCGGCTGGAACGCGTCGCAGCAGGGCCGGAAGATCTACACGATGCCGAACAGCGTGTGCAAGAGCCGCGCGGTGGCAGAGGTGCACCGCCGGCTCCGAGACCGCGGGGTGCTTACCGACGACGCCCCGGTCTTCGCCGCGGGTGACGGTGCGCTCGATGCGGAGATGCTGAAGGCCGCCGACGCCGCGATCCGGCCTCGCCACGGCGAACTCGAACTGATGGACTGGCGCCACCCGACCGTCTCGGTGACCGACGCCGCGGGCGTCACCGCCGGGGAGGAGATCCTCGCCTGGTTCGCCCGATCCGCTCGTCTTCCGGTCGCTTCGTAGAGTAGAAGGTGCCCGGTCACCGACACAGTGAGGACACATCTCTTGCCGACTCCGCTCTCCAAGGGTCAGAACGGACCGCTCACCGCGTCCGACGTCGTCGTCTCGCTCGAGCTGACCACGCCCGCCGATCTGTCCGCACTGCTCGTCAAGGCCGACGGCAAGGTGCGCTCCGACGCCGACTTCGTGTTCTTCAACCAGCCCACCGGGCCGGGTGTGCGTCTCGTATCCGGCGCGCCCGGGCAGGCGGCCTCGCTCGCCGTGTCGCTCGCGCAGGTTCCCGCCGACATCGATCAGGTGCGCGCCGTGATCACCCTCGACGACGCGTCGAGTAGCTTCGGCCGGTTCGCACCGCCCACCGCGCGCGTGTCCGACAGTGCGGGAACGGTGTTGTACGAGTACCGGATCGACGGACTGAGCACCGAGTCCATCGTGATCGCGCTGGAGTTGTACCGGCGCCAGGGCGCGTGGAAGGTCCGCGCCGTGGGCCAGGGATATGCGGGCGGTTTCGCGGCGTTGGTGACCGATCACGGGGTCAGCGTCGACGACGCACCCGCCCAGCCTGCTGCCGCACCTCAGCCCGTCGCTCCCACGCCGGCTCCGGCTCCGCCCGTGCAGCAGACACCGCCCGTGCAGCAGACACCGCCTCCGGCACAGCTGGCACCTCCGGCACAGCCTGCGGAGGTCAGCCTCACGAAGAACCGCCCGGTGAGCCTGGTGAAGGGGCAGAAGGTCACCCTCCGCAAGGACGGCGGCGTCGCGCTGACCTTCCTGCGCATGGGGCTCGGCTGGGATCCAGTGGAGAAGCGTGGCCTGTTCGGCAACCGTTCCGCCGACATCGACCTCGACGCCTCGGCCGTGATGTTCGCCGACAACCAGATCGCCGACGTCGTGTACTACGGCCAGCTGCAGTCGAAGGACGGCTCGGTCCAGCACCAGGGCGACAACCTCACCGGTGCCGGTGAGGGCGACGACGAGGTGATGCTCGTCGACCTCACGCGGGTCCCCGCCCATGTCACGACGGTGATGTTCATCGTGACCTCCTACAAGGGCCACACCTTCGAGCAGGTGCAGAACGCGTTCTGCCGTCTCGTCGACGGCACGATCGACACCGAGCTGGCCCGCTACACGCTGCAGGGTGGCATGCCGTTCACGGGCATGGTCATGGCGAAGGTCTACCGCCAGGGCAGCGAATGGAAGCTGCAGGCCATCGGCGAGGGCATGCAGGCGAAGCATCCCGGTGAGGCCGCGCCGCAACTGGGCCGGTTCCTGGCCGTCTGACCGGTGGGCGAACTCTTCACAGCGGGGCGCAACGCCCCGCTGCCGACCCGCACGGTCCGTTTCGCGGCGACCGCATCCGTCCCTCTGGACGTGTGCGCGTTCGTCGTGGACGACGGCCTGCAGGTGGCGTCCTCCGACGACGTCGTGTTCTACAACCAACCGACGACGGCGGGCGTTCGGCTCGAGGGCAAGGTGATCGTCGTCGACGTCGACGCGGTCCGTCCCGGCGCACGCGTGCTGTGTGCGGTCGGCTGCGAGCGACCCGCAGCGGTGTCGACCTCGCTGTGCGACGCGGCGGGCACCGTCCTCGCGTCGTTTCACGTGGAACCGGCGGTCGGTACCGAGACGGCGCTGCTGTGCTGGGAGATCTACCGTCGTCACGACGAATGGAAGATCCGCGCCCTCGGCCAGGGATACGCCGGTGGACTCGCCGAGATGTTCACCGCGCACGGGGTGGAGGTCGAGTCACCCTCCGACGCGGAGAAGGTGGCCGCTCCCGGGCCCGGCCCGGTCATCGGCCTCTCACCTCTCGAGGTGCTGTGGCAGATCTTCGAGGACGCCGCCCGATCGGCCGCCGCGTACACGTCGAGTGCGGAGTTCGCCCAGCACCGTTTCGACGACGAACTCTCGACAGCTGTGGCCGATCCCGCCCGGCGCATGGAGCCCGAGGCCGACGGTGCCCGGGCGCGTGCGCAGCAGCGCTACGACGAGCTCGTCGGTGTCGCCGAGGCCCGCTACCGCGACGACAGCGCGGTGCTCGCCGCCGAACTGCTCACCGTCGACGCGACGTTGCCGCCCGCACTCGCATCCTGGATCTCCCCGGCCTGGATGCACGTGCACCTGCCGAGCGACGGCGTGCGGGTGGGTGAGGTGACGGCGCCCGATCTGGGTCCGCTGCGCATCCCCCTGTGCCTGCCGGCACCGCTCACGCGACCGTTGTGGATCGACGGCGACCCCGCCGACCTCGGTCCCGTCGTGTCGTCCGTGGTCGTGCGACTGCTCACGGCCCGGCCCGACACCCTGCTGCACCTCGTCGATCCCGGGCGGACGCTGCCCGCACTCGAACCCCTCACCGCAGCCCGACTTGCCGGACCGCCCGTCCACGACCGGTCGCGGGTCCCCGCCAGACTCCGGGGGCTGGCCGACGCGGCGGACCTCGACGCGCTCGCCCGGCAGGTCGACGCGGAGACCGCCTCACCCGTGTTGCTGGTCCTCGCCGGGTTCCCCTACGGCTACGACCACGACGACCTGCTCGAGATCGTCCGGATCGCGCGTACCGGCAGTGCCGGCCGGGTCTCGGTCGTCCTCGCGGGTGATCCCCCGGACGATCGGGTCGCGGAGATCCTGTGGGACGAGGCGCAGAAGCTTCCCGTCGACGGGGAGCTGGCCGATCCGTGGACGGGAGGCCGATGGACGTTCGTTCCCGACAGCCTGCCCACCGAGACCGAGCATCTGCGCGGCGCGCTGGGTGGTAGTTCGCTTCCGGACTGATCGTCCCCTCGCACAGAGGGATCAGCGCCGATCGACGAGTGTCGTGACATCGGGCGCGTACACGGTCATCCAGTGCGGGTTCAGGCGGTAGTAGACCACCTCCTCGCTCCAGTCGAACGCGTCCCCGCCGTAGAACGACTGAAGGTAGGCGAGCAGTTCGGGCCAGTCGTCGGCCGGCTCACCGCCGCGCGGGTTGAGAATCTCCACGTGGCCGTGTGTGAACACGCCGAGGTCCTCCCCGCGCATGTGCGCCGCGCTGGCCGCGGGACGCGCGGCGAGATGCCGGGCCTTGGCTGCAGTGTGGGCGGTGCCGAAGTACCACTTGCCGTGCAGGAAATGTCCGTCCACAGCACTGATGCGCGGTTCCCCGCCGGCGGTGACCGTCGCCAGCGAGAGGACGCACATGCCCGTGAGCACCTCGACGAGCTGCTCGGCCGTGAGGGTCCGCGACTCGTCGACGATCGACCTCAGGTGGGATGTGGACCGGGACAGCGACGTGTCGAGGAGCACCTGGAGGTCGGCGAGCTCGGTGGGGGTTTCGTGCATGGCTCCATGTTCACATCACCGAGGCTCACGGGACCCGACAGTTCCTGCTCTGTTCTCCTCGCCGATGTCTGCTCTCGGGGAGATCACCGAACGCGGGTCACCCGCATGGAGGACCCGTCATCCCCCGGTCGGCCGACGCGCGCCGACCCCGCCGCATCGCATGGTGAGGATCATGACGGTCACCGGTTCGACGACGCGACAGCAACGTATCCTCGCCCTCGACGTGGCCCGGGGGATCGCCATCCTCGGCACCTTCGCCGCCAATGTCTGGATCTTCACCGACCCCGCCGGGATCGTCGGATATCTCGCCTCGATCGGCACCGATCCGTGGCCGCAACGCATCCTCATGCAACTCGCGCAGGGAAAGTTCCTCGGGTTGCTCACACTGATGTTCGGGATCGGCCTGGCCGTGCAGGCGGCGTCCGCTCAGCGAGCGGGGCGGCCGTGGCCCGGCGGTTACCGGGTACGCGCCGCCCTGCTCTTCGTCGACGGGGTGGTGCACTACCTGCTCGTCGCCGAGTTCGACATCCTCATGGGGTATGCGCTGACGTCCATGCTCGTGTGCGGGCTCGTGATCTCCTCCCGTCGTGTGCGGCTGTGGGTCGCGGGTACGGCCGTCGCTGTTCACGCGCTGGCCGTGACCGCGGTCGTCGTGGCGCTCGCCAGTTCACCGCCGAATGCGGAGACCCCCGAGCTGACCACCGCCACCTGGTGGGACATGATCGTCTTCCGCGTGGACAACGCCGCTGCGTTCCGCGCCGAGGTGATCTTCGTGATCCCGATGACGGTCGCGCTGTTCCTGACCGGCGCCGCACTGTATTCCTCCGGGCTGTTCGACAGCAGAGGTGCGGTGCTGCGCCGGCGGCTGATGGTGGTCGGGGCGATCGCAGCACCGCTCGACCTCGCCGTGGGTCTGTTCGGCGGTGCCGCAGGTGTATTCGCGGCGCGCTACGGCATCGCCCCGTTCGTCGCGCTCGGCCTGCTGGCGTGGATCGCCCACTTCTACATCGGCAGGTCCACCACCGGCACGGTCGGCACCGCCTGTGAACGCATCGGGCGGACCGCGCTGAGTTGCTACATCCTGCAGAACATCGTCGCGTCGGTGCTCTGTTACGACTGGGGATTCGGTCTGGCGAAGACCGTGGACCCCGCCATGCGGGTCCCGTTCACGATCGCGGTGTACATCGCGGTGGGAGCGGTGATGGTCGTCGGATCCCGTTGGTGGCTCGGCCGATTCCGCCAGGGACCGGTCGAATGGGTGTGGCGGGTGTCCTACGAGCGGCTGACGGAACGTCGCTGACGTGTCGGGCTGCCTCGTGGGGGTCTGCCGCTCGGTCACGGATTCGACGCCCTCACCGGTGAGTACGGCGATATGTTCGACGAAGGGACGATCCGTCCCTCCAACATCTACCGACCGGAGGCAAGATGATCTTCATCGTGGTCCGTTTCAAGGTGAAGCCCGAGTACCAGGACAGCTGGCTCGAGACCACCGCGGAGTTCACCGAGGCGACTCGCAGCGAACCCGGGAACCTGTGGTTCGACTGGTCCCGCAGCGTGGACGATCCGTCCGAGTTCGTTCTCGTCGAGGCGTTCCGCGACGGGGACGCCGGATCCGAGCACGTGAAGTCCGATCACTTCCGCAGGGGACTCGACGCAATGCGGCCGGCGCTGGTCGAGACCCCGCGCATCCTCAACACGGAGATTCCGGGCACCGAGTGGGGCCGGATGGGTGAACTGCAGATCGACTGATCGATCGCCTCGAGACCGACGTCGTGTGCGAGACCCGTCGGGGATTTCGCACACGACGTCGGTCTCGATACGCGCCCATAGGTTTGCCCTAACGTTGCGTACGGCTGCAGGTCTTTGTGGCAGCAGTCACGATCGTGATCGACTGGAACGGCGTGGACGGCATGTCCGCGCGTCGGCCGTGTCGATCAGGAGCGTGATGTGAGCGAGTTGCACCTTCCCAACCGAATCCGGCAGCTGGCAGTCGAACATCCGGATCGTGCGGCGGTCAGCTCCGGCGGAACCACACTCACCTACTCCGAGTTCGACGCGCTCACCAACCGGGTCGCCTCGGCGCTCGCGACCGTTCCGGCGACGTCCGAGCGCATGGGCGCACTGCTGCGCATGGGCCTACCCGGCGCGTCCTCGTTCGTCGGCTGCGCCAAGGCCGGACTGGTCTTCACCCCGCTCAACTGGCGCCTGAACCCGGGCGAGATCGCCGACATCGCCGACGACGCGCAGCTCGACGTCCTGATCGTCGAGGACGAGTTCGCCGCATCGGCCCGCGCTGCCGCCACAGTCCTGCCCGCCGTACAGATCGTCGTGGTCGGCGACGCCTCCACCGTTCCCGGTGCACGGTCGTGGGACGACTTCGTCGCCTCCGGTGACGACATCGACCCCGGCTTCGGCGACGACCCGCGGACCGAGGTGCTGCAGCTCTACACCTCGGGCACCACGGGTCGACCCAAAGGTGTTGTGGCGACGCATCACAACCTGTTCAACGAACCGCAGAACTTCGCGCTGTACGAGTTCACCGAGGACTCGGTGTCCCTCGACGCGCTGCCCCTGTTCCACATCGCCGGCGCCGGCTGGATGAGCACGACCCTGTCGGCGGGATTGCACCTGGTGTTGATCGGTGAGATGCGCCCGAACCTGGTGGCGGCCGCCATCTCCGAGCACGGCATCACCCACGCATTCCTCGTGCCGTCGGTGATCAACATGCTCGTGGAGATGCCCGACCTGTCGGACTACGACCTGTCGGCGCTGCGTCTGGTCGCCTACGGCGCCTCTCCCATCACGCCCACGCAACTCGCCCGCGCCATGGACACCCTCGGCTGCCGCTTCGTGCAGCGTTACGGGATGACCGAGACGATGGGCGCCCTCACAGCGCTACGTGCCGAGGACCACGACCCGCACGGTCCGCGCTCCTACCTCCTACGTTCGGCCGGCACCGGGCTGCCGGGGATCGAGGTCCAGATCCGTGACCTCGCCACCGGCGAACCGCTCCCCCGCGGCGAAACCGGTGAGATCGTGAGCCGGTCGCGCAACAACACACAGGGTTACTGGCGACGCGAGGCCGAGAACGCCGCCCTGTTCACCGAGGACGGTTTTCTGCGCACCGGCGATGCCGGACACATCGACGAGGACGGCTACCTGTTCGTCACCGACCGCGTGAAGGACATGATCATCTCCGGGGGTGAGAACGTCTACCCGATCGAGGTCGAATCGGTCATCTCCGAACATCCTTCCGTCGCCGAGGTCGCAGTGGTGGGAGTTCCGGACGACCGGTGGGGCGAGGCCGTGACCGCCGTCGTGCGGGTCGCGCCCGGAGCCGAGACACCGACCGAGGCCGAACTCCTCGAGTTCACCGTCGAACGTCTGGCTTCCTACAAGAAGCCCCGGCACATCCACTTCGTCGACGAGTTGCCTCGCAACGCCAGCGGCAAGATCCTGAAGCGCACACTGCGCGACGAGTTCGCTCCTGCACGGGAAGGAACGACGTCATGATCGTCACCGAGGATCTCGGTACCGTCCAGCGTGAAGCGTGGGCGGCCGACGTACTGCCACCGGTCGAAGAGGTGCGGCCAGGACTGTGGTCGATTCCGGTTCCGATGCCGAAGAACCCGCTGCGGTACGTGCTGTCCTATGCGCTCGCCTTCGACGACGGCCTCGCCCTGATCGACCTCGGCATGGACACCGAGGAGTCGTGGGACACCCTCGTGGCCGGTGTCGCCGCGACCGGCCATCACATCACCGAGGTGCGCTACGCGGCGATCACTCACCTGCATCCCGACCATTTCGGTCTGGCACCCCGATTGAAGGAAACGACCGGCGCTGTGATCGCGATGCACGCCGCCGACGCCGCCGCCCTCGGGCACTTCACCCCGGAGGACGCCGCCGCCGACAAGGAAGCATGGCGCGTAGACCTCACCGGACTCGGCGCACCGCCCGAGGTCGTCGAGGCCGCCCGCTTCGAACTCGTCCGCTTCCCCCGAGGCGAGAGCGCGGATGTCGTTCTCTCTCATGGTGATCGACTCGATCTGCCCGGGTGGAACATCGAAACGGTGTGGACGCCCGGCCACACGCCCGGTCACCTCGCCTTCGTCGACCGCGACCGCGACTTGCTGTTCAGCGGCGACCACATGCTCCCGCGCATCAGCCCCAACATCTCCTCCGGCCCCGGCGAACTGGGCGACCCGTTGCACCGCTACCTGCTGTCGCTGCATGCGACGACGGCTCTGCCGGACTGCGAGGTGCTGCCCGCCCACGAGTACCGGTTCCGCGGAGTCACCGAACGCGCACGCCAACTCATGGACCACCACGAGGTCCGTCTCGACGAGATCCGCGATGCCGTCGCGTCCAGGCCCGAGTCGACGGCGTGGGAGATCACGACCCGCGTCACGTGGTCGCGTCCTATCGATGTGATGGATCCCCGGCTGCAGCGACTCGCCGTCCGCGAAACCCAGGCCCATCTGCTCGTTCTCGCCGATAGAGGCGACATCCGTTCCGACGGTGGAACTCCCGCCCACTGGACTCTCTCCACTCCGACCCATACGAAGGAAAACTGACATGAGCGTTGTCCTCACCGAATTCGCCGACGGCGTCGCGGTGTTCACCCTCAACCGCCCCGAGGCCAAGAACGCCGTGAACCTGGAGGTCTCGGAGGCGTTGGCCGCGGCCATCGACGAGTTCGAGGCACGCCCCGACCTGACCATCGGCATCCTCACCGGTGCCGGCGGAACGTTCTGCGCCGGAATGGATCTGAAGGCGTTCGCACGCGGGGAGCGCCCGTCGATCCCCGGCCGCGGTTTCGGTGGCCTCACCGAGGCACCGCCGAGCAAGCCGCTCATCGCCGCCGTCGAGGGCTGGGCCCTGGCCGGTGGATGCGAGCTCGCCCTGTCCGCCGACCTGATCGTCGCGTCGCGCGAAGCGAAGTTCGGTATCCCCGAGGTCAAGCGCGGACTCGCGGCGGCGGCCGGCGGCCTGCTGCGCCTGCCGAAGATCCTCCCCTACCCGCTCGCGATGGAACTGGCCATCACCGGTGACCCACTCACCGCCGAGGTCGCCCACCAGCACGGCCTGGTCAACCGCGTCACCGAGCCCGGTGAAGCACTCACCGTGGCAAAGGAACTCGCCGCCCGCGTCGCGGCGAACGGCCCCCTCGCCGTCAAGGCCACCAAGCAGGTCGTCGCGATGGCCGCCAACTACACCGACCCCGACGCCTTCGTCGCGCAGCGCAAGTTCATCGACCCGGTCTTCGCGTCGGCCGACGCCAAGGAAGGCGCCCGGGCATTCGCCGAGAAGCGCGCACCGGTCTGGAAGGGCGAGTAGGAATGTCGGATGTTCTGGTCGCGCAGGACGGCTCGGTCGCCACGATCACGCTGAGTCGACCGGAGCGCAAGAACGCGATGACGGTCGAGGCGTGGCGGTCGTTGCGTGAGACGTTCGGTGCGCTCCAGCACGACGATTCCGTCCGCGCCGTGATCCTCACCGGCGCCGGTGGTGACTTCTGCACCGGTGCCGACATGGAGCGGCGCGACTCCACCCATCCCCTCGACCGTATGCGGGAGATCAACGAGACGGCGCTCGCCGTCGCGGAGTTCTCGAAGCCGTTGATCTCGCAGGTCGAGGGGTATGCGGTGGGCGCGGGATGGAACATGGCGTTGCTGTGCGACGTGGTCGTCGCCTCCCGCACCGCGAAGTTCGGTCAGATCTTCGCGCGGCGCGGACTGTCGATCGACTTCGGCGGGTCGTGGATCCTGCCGCGCCTCGTGGGACTGCACCAGGCGAAGCGTCTGGTCATGCTCGCCGACATCGTGTGCGCCGAGGAAGCATACGACCTGGGCCTGGTGACCGAGCTCGTCGAGCCCGACGCCCTCGCCGGTCGCGCCGCCGAACTGGCCGCGCGGCTGGCCGCCGCCCCGCCGGTCGCGGTGAGCATGTCGGCGCGGATGCTCGAGCAGGGTTCGTCGCTCACGCTCCGCGAAGCACTCGAGAACGAGGCCCGCTCGCAGGCGATCAACCACGCCACCGACGCCCCCGATGCGATGCGTGCATTCGTCGACAAACGCGAGCCGTCGTTCACCGGCGGATGGCGGGTACCGCGCCCGATAGACACCCCTTCCTGACGGTTGCGTCCGGGACGGTTCTGAGCGTCACCTACGATAATCGGGTGGACTTGCACCTCGTGACCTATTTCGTGGCGGTCGTCGACCACGGCGGGATCACGAAAGCTGCTCAGGCACTTTACATTTCGCAGCCGTCGTTGTCGCAGGCCATCCGCACCCTCGAACGCCGCCTCGACACGACCCTGTTCGACCGCACCGGCCGACGGCTCACCCTCACCGAGGACGGTCGTGTCCTCGAGGGCGCCGCACGCCGCATCCTGGCCGACGTCGAGCGGGCGAAACAGAAGGTCGCGGCGGTGCGCGATCTCCAGGCCGGTCGTGTCGAGATCGTCACCTTCGCGACGTTCTCGATCCACCCCGTCATCGAGTTCGTCCAGCGCTTCCGTCGGCGCTACCCCAACCTGACCGTGCGGGTGAACGACGCCGAAGGCCCTCCCGGAGTCCACGCGGCGCTGCGCCGCGGCGAGGCGGAGATCGGCATCACCGACCTGTCCGTCGATCACGCCGGCATGATCACCGTTCCGGTCCTCGAGCAGGAGATGGTGCTCGCCGTGCACCCCGACCTCGCCGCCGACGTGCCCGACCCCGTCACCCGGGCCCAGGTCCGCGACTTCCCGCTGGTCCTCGACCTCGGCTCCCGCGCGAGCGCCGCGCGCACCGGTGAACTGCTCGGCGATCAGAACGTCGTCGTCGACTGCGCCAACCAGGCAGCCCTGTGGCAGTTCGTCGAGCGTGGCACCGCCGGGACGATCGTGCCGCGTCGCGTCGCCGAGAAACAGATCCCCGGTGCGGTCGTCCGGCCCCTGGACCCACCGTTCCGGCGTCCCGTCGGATTGGTGATGCGACCCGGCGATCTGTCCCCCGCTGCCGCCGCATTCGTGGCGACCACCACCGGCACCCCCTGGGAAGCGTGACGACATGGAGTTCCGTCAGGTCGAATACTTCCTCGCCGTCGTGGAGAACGACGGCATCAACGGCGCGGCCGCCGAGCTCGGCGTCGCCCAGCCCACCGTCTCCCAGGCACTGCGCAGCCTCGAGCGCGAGCTGGGGGTGCAGCTGTTCCACCGCATCGGGCGCGGCATGGTGCTCACCGCGGCGGGCAAGGCACTGATCGGCCCGAGCCGGCAGATCCTCCGCGATGTGAACGCGGTCGAGGAGCTGCTCACCGTGTCGACGACCGAGGTGACGGGCCGACTGGATCTGATGGTCTTCCCCGCTCTCGCAACCGGCCCGATCGTCGACCTGGTCTCCGAGTTCCGCCGTCTCCATCCCAAAGTCACCGCGCGCCTCGGTGATCTGCGTGCGGAGGAGTTCACCGCGTCGGTCATCCACGACGGCTACTGCGAGTTCGTCGTCACCCATCTGCCCGTCGAGGACGAGGTGGGTCTCGAGATCATCGAGCTCGGACAGACCGAGTACTGGCTCGCCTATCCCCCCGGCACCGACCTGCCACCCGGGCCGCTGTCCTTGGCCGAGTTCCCCGACATCCCGATGGTGTTCGTGCCGCGCGGTGGTGGCTCCGTGAGCGACGCGATCGACTACGCAATGCGGCAGGCCGAGGTGCGCCGTCCCATCTCCGTGCTCACCGATCATCGCGAGGCCCGCCTGCCGATGGTGCTCGCCGGTCTGGGTGGGTCGTTCGTCGAACGGTCGCTCGCCGAGTCGGCGCAGGACGTCGCGGTGGTCCGTCCGTGCGAGCCGACCTTCGCGCAGTCGTACGGACTGGTGTTCGACCCGGCCTCGCTGTCGAAGGCCGGTCGCGCCTTCGTCGACTTCGTGCGGTCGTCCGAGGAGTCCGGCGCGGAGGAGCAACTCCCGACGGAACGGTGACATCCGGGGATCCGGGGGCGACGATGGTGGGGACGACATCCACTTCTCCTCGGGAGATGATCCGTATGTCCACCTCGACGACTTCCTCCGTCCACCCCGATTCCGTCGACGCGTACGCGCAGCGCGTCCTCGATTCCGTCCTCGGCACCATGGACACCCTCACGATCCTGATCGGCGACCGTCTCGGCTGGTACCGAAGCCTCGCTGACGACGGACCTGCGACGGCCGGCGAACTGGCCGAACGCACCGGAACCCACCCGCGGTACACCCGCGAGTGGCTCGAGCAGCAGGCCCTGACCGGTCTGCTCGACGTCGACGACGGCGATCCCCCACGCTTCACGCTGTCTGCGGTCGGTCGCGAGGTACTCACCGATCCGCACAGCCTGGCGTACATGGCGCCGCTTGCCCGGATGATCGTCGGCGCGACGATGCAGCTTCCCGGTCTGCTCGAGGCGTACCGCAACGGTGGCGGCGTGAGTTGGAGCCAGTTCGGCCGCGACGTGTGCGAGTCGCAGGCCGACGCGAACAGGCCGCTGTTCGAGAAGGCGCTGCCCGATGCTCTGCGGTCGGTACCGGAGGTCGACCGGGTGCTCGGGCAGCCGGGCGCGCGGATCGCCGACATCGGCTGCGGCGGGGGATGGTCGACGATCACGATCGCGCGCACCTATCCGGATGCGAAGGTTCACGGCTTCGACATCGACGCCCCGTCGGTGGAGATGGCCCGGTCGAACCTCGCGGAGAATGCCGATGTGGCGCAACGCGTCACGTTCACGCAGTGCGACGCGTCCGAACTGCCCGATGGAAACTTCCAGGCGGCCTTCGCATTCGAGTGCGTCCACGACATGCCCCGACCGGTCGAAGTGTTGGCTGCCGTACGGCGGTCGCTCGCACCCGGCGGGTTCATGATCGTCATGGACGAAGCGGTCGCCGACACCTTCACCGCGCCCGGCGACGACGTCGAACGGCTCATGTACGGCTACAGCCTCACCATCTGCCTCCCTGACGGTATGAGCCACACCCCGAGCGCCGCGACGGGCACCGTCATGCGTCCCGCGACCCTGCGCCGCTATGCCCTCGATGCCGGTTTCACCGAGGTCGACGTGCTCCCCATCGAGGACTTCGGCTTCTTCCGCTTCTACCTCCTCCGCACCGAATAGCGTGGCCCGTCGAAAATTCGGGGAGGTTGTGTTCGGGTTTCTCGAAAAACACGCACACAACCTCCCCGAAGTTCTGCTCAGACGGGCGCACCGGCCGCTCCCAGAGCACGCCGCACCCGTTCGACGAAGACTTCGGGCCGCCGGTAGAGGAGGTCGGCGCCGACCCGGATGACCGTCCACCCCAGTTCGGGCAGCACCGCGTACCGATCGATGTCGCGGGTGCGCTGAGTGGGGTCGGTCCAGTGCTGCACGCCGTCGTACTCCACGAGCACCCGCCACTGCTTCCATCCCATGTCGGCTCGCGCCACGAACACCTCGCCGTCGAAGATCTCGATCTGGGTCTCCGGCGGTGGGAGACCGGCACGGACGAGGAGCAGACGCGTGTGGGTCTCGGGCGGTGACGCAGCCCCACCGTCGACGAGGGCGAGCACCCGCGGCACGGCACCGATACCGTGTGCGCCTTTGCTCCTCGTCGCGAGTTCCTCGATCTCAGGCACCTTCAGGCCGGTCGCGTTGCAGAGCGCGTCGATCGTTTCGACGGCCCGATCGAACGGCATTCGTCGGGCGAGATCGAAGGCCGTCTGCGCCGGTGTGGTCGCGAACATCCCGTCGACCACGCAGGTGTCGAGCTTCGGGGCGCGTCGGACCGAGATGCCCGGCGCCGACCGGACGTGATCGGAGCGGACGAGTTCGGCCGCCGCATCCGGGCCGAGCCATCGAGTGCCGTGCACGGCAGCGGCGGACACTCCCGCGAGGACGCCGCGGCCCTGCGACCACAACCATGCCGCCTTCGCACGCAGCAGCGGGGTGGCCGGGATCCCTCGTCGGATGTAGACGTCGCGGTGGAGGTGGACGAAGTCGCGTGCGAGCCGATGCCGCGTGACGACGCCGGCAGCGAGTGCCGCGCGTCCCGAGAACGGTTCGTCGAAGTCGATCACGCGCCGAGCATGCCGGGCGCGACGCGCCTCCTGACGCCGCGTCGAGGCCCGGTTGTGGACAACCCGGCGTCATCCCCAGCCCGGTCACCTGCGACGAAAGAAGTTCGGGGAGGTTATGTTCGGTTTTCTCGAGAAAACCGGACACAACCTCCCCGAACCGGGAGCTGTCTGCTTACGCGACGCGCTCGAAGATCGCTGCCAAGCCCTGGCCGCCGCCGATGCACATGGTCTCGAGGCCGTAGCGGGCCTCGCGACGGTACAGCTCGCGGGCGAGGGTGGCGAGCATTCGTCCGCCGGTCGCGCCGACCGGGTGGCCGAGCGAGATGCCCGAGCCGTGGACGTTGGTGCGCTCGAAGTCGGCCTTGCCGAACTTCCACTCGCGGGTCACGGCGAGGGCCTGCGCGGCGAACGCCTCGTTGAGCTCGATGAGGTCGACGTCGGCGAGGGTGATGCCCGCCTTGGCGAGGGCGACCTCGGTGGCCGGCACGGGGCCGATGCCCATGATCTTGGGCTGGACGCCCGCAACGCCCCACGAGACGAACCGCACCAGCGGGGTCAGGCCCAGCTCGGCGGCCTTCTCCGGGGTGGTGACGATCGCCATGGAGGCGGCGTCGTTCTGGCCGCTGGCGTTGCCGGCGGTGACGGTGGCCTCGGGGTCCTGCTTGCCCATGATCGGCTTCAGCTTGGCGAGGGTCTCCAGGCTGATGTCGGGACGCGGGTGCTCGTCGGTGTCGATGACCTCGTCGCCCTTACGGCTGCTCACCGTGACGGGGATGATCTCCTCGGCGAGGATTCCGTTCTTCTGGGCGTGGACGGCACGCAGGTGCGAGTTCAGGGCGAGCTCGTCCTGCTCGTCGCGGGAGATCGAGTACTCGCGACGCAGGTTCTCCGCCGTCTCGATCATGCCGCCGGGCACCGGGTAGAAGCGGCCACCGGCGGTCGAGCGGGCGCGGACCAGACCGTCGTGCATCTGCACGCCGGTGCGGGCGCCGCCCCAGCGGATGTCGGTGGAGTAGAACGCCGCGTTGCTCATCGACTCGGTGCCACCGGCGACGACGAGATCGTGGTCGCCGTTACCGACCTGGAAGGCGGCCTGGATGACGGCCTGCAGGCCCGAACCGCAGCGGCGGTCGATGTGCATGCCGGGCACCGTGATCGGCAGACCGGCGTCGAGGGCGACGACGCGACCGATGGCCGGGGCTTCGCTGTTGCCGTTGCAGTGGCCGAGGATGACGTCCTGAACCTGTTCGGGCGCAACACCGGTGCGCTCGAGCAGACCCTTCAGTGCCGCGACACCGAGATCGACTGCGGTGAGGGACTTGAACATTCCGCCGTAGCGGCCGATCGGGGTACGGACCGGCTCGCAGATGACAACTTCACGCATGATGACCTTTCGGGAAGAGAGGGAGGTGACGGATGGACCGTCACATGAAGCGGCCGCCGGTGACCTCGAGGACGGTGCCGGTCATGTAGGAGGACATGTCGGACGCGAGGAACAGTGCGACGGAGGCGATCTCGTCGACCTCGCCGGCGCGGCCCATGGGGATCTCGGCCATCTTCCGGTCCCATGCCTTCTGCGGCATGGCCTCGGTCATCGCCGAACGGATCAGGCCGGGCTGGATCGCGTTGACGCGGACGCCGTGGTGCGCCATCTCCTTGGCGGCGGCCTTGGTGAGGCCGACGATGCCCGCCTTGGCGGCGGAGTAGTTGGTCTGGCCGACCATGCCGACCTTGCCGGACAGCGACGAGATGTTGACGATCGCGCCGCGCTTGGCCTCACGCATGATCGCGGCGGCCTTGCGGGTGCCGTGCCAGGTGCCCTTGAGGTGCACCGAGATGACGAGGTCGAAGTCCTCTTCGGTCATCGTGCGCATCGTCGCGTCGCGGGTGATACCGGCGTTGTTGACCACCACGTCGAGCGAACCGAAACCGTCGACGGCCTCGGCGAGAAGGGTGTCCCAGTCGGCGGACTCGACGACGTTGGCGCGCACGGCCCGGGCCACGTCGCGCCCTCCGAGCTTCTCGGCGGCGGCGGTGGCGGCATCGAGATCGAGGTCGCCGATCACGACGCGGGCGCCGGCGTCGACGAACTCCTGCGCGATGGCGAAGCCGATTCCCTGAGCGCCACCGGTGATCACGGCAGTGCGGTTCTCCAACAGAGACATCTACGATTCCTTTCGGCGGGACTCGGGACGGCCCCCAGACAAGTCGATGCTCCGAATATAACGGCGAACCGGCCGGTAGAACGGCTCTCATCCATCGACAATGCCTATACGGGAATGGCGCCATTCGTATTGGACACCTCCCCGCGGCCGCACGAAGGTTGTAGACATGACACTCTCCATCCCGGCCCCCGAGGTCGACGAGGACGACTTCCGCGAGATCCTCGCGCAGACCCGCGCGTTCGTGCGCAACGTGGTCGTGCCGCGCGAGCAGGAGATCGCCGAGACCAATGCGATTCCCGAGGACATCCGCCAGGCCGCGAAGGACATGGGCCTGTTCGGATACGCCATCCCGCAGGAGTGGGGCGGCCTCGGCCTGAATCTGCAGCAGGACGCGGAACTCGCGATGGAGCTGGGTTACACGACCCTGTCGCTGCGCTCGATGTTCGGCACCAACAACGGCATCGCCGGCCAGGTGCTCGTCAACTTCGGCACCGACGAGCAGAAGCAGCAGTGGCTCGAGGGCATCGCCTCCGGCGAGGTCGTCGCATCCTTCGCCCTCACCGAGCCGGGCGCCGGCTCGAACCCGTCGGGTCTGCGCACCAAGGCCGTGCGCGCCGGTGACGACTGGGTGATCACCGGCGAGAAGCGCTTCATCACCAACGCGCCGCTGGCGAACCTGTTCGTCGTGTTCGCCCGCACCCGTCCGGCAGACGGGAACGGCACCGGAATCGCGGTCTTCCTCGTCCCCGCCGACACCCCCGGCCTGACGGTGGGCAACAAGGACGCCAAGATGGGCCAGGAGGGCGCCTGGACCGCCGACGTGCACTTCGACGACGTGCGTGTGCCGAACTCCGCGCTCGTCGGCGGCAGCGAGGACGTCGGCTACAAGGCCGCCATGGTCTCGCTCGCCCGCGGTCGCGTGCACATCGCCGCACTGTCGGTCGGCCAGGCCCAGCGCGCACTCGACGAGTCTGTCGCCTACGCCGCGACCGCCACGCAGGGCGGCAACCCCATCGGAAACTTCCAGCTCGTTCAGGCGATGATCGCCGACCAGCAGACCGGTGTGATGGCCGGCCGCGCCCTCGTCCGCGACGCCGCGAAGGCGTGGGTCGAGGAGACCGACCGCCGCATCGCACCGTCGGTCGCGAAGCTGTTCTGCACCGAGATGGTCGGCAAGGTCGCCGATCTCGCCGTCCAGATCCACGGTGGCACCGGCTATATGCGCGAGGTGCCGGTCGAGCGGATCTACCGCGACGTGCGTCTGCTGCGCCTGTACGAGGGCACCAGCGAGATCCAGCGTCTGATCATCGGCGGCGGACTCGTCAAGCAGGAGCAACAGAAGAACTCCTGACCTTCGGGGCGCGGTTCCGGAACAGGTACGTCCGGAACCGCGCCCGAACCGATTCTTGCGAATCACCTTCCACCGCATACGAAGAAACCCCCGGCATCGGATGCCGGGGGTTTCTCGTGTGCGGGGTCAGGAGACCGTCAGTCGCGATCGCAGATCGGTCTTGAGAATCTTGCCCGCGGCGGAGGTCGGCAATGCGTCGACCACCACCACTTCACGGATCTTCTTGTACGGCAGGACCTGTTCGGCGACGTACGCCTTCAGCTCCTCCGCGGCGGGCTCCTCGCCGTCGACGGGGACGACGAAGGCTACCGGCTCCTGACCGATCGCGCCTGCCTCCCGCCCGACGACCGCCGCAGTGGACACCTTCGGGTGGGTCACCAGGATCTCTTCGAGCTCACGCGGATACACGTTGTAGCCCTTGTAGATCAACATGTCCTTCGCCCGGTCGGCGATGTACACGAATCCGTCGGCATCGCGGTAGGCGATGTCGCCGGTGGCGAGCCAGCCGTCGACGTACTGTTCCGCGGTGATCTCGGGGTGTCCGAGATATCCGTCGGTGACCTGCGGTCCGCGGATCCACAGTTCGCCGAGCTCTCCGTCGGGGAGGACGACGGTCGGATCGATCTGCGAGCGGATCTCGAGTTCGGTGTCGAAGACCGGGAGGCCGACGCTTCCGAGGCGGTACTCCGAGTCGACGACGAGCGGCATCGCCGTGACGACGCAGGTGCCCTCGGTGAGCCCGTAACCCTCCGCGATACGTGCGTTGGGGAACGCACGCTCGAGGTTCCCGAGGGTCACGTGGTCGATCGGAGCGGCACCGGACGACACGACCCGCACGGTGGACAGGTCGCGGGTCTCGACGTCGGGATGCGTAGCGAGGGCGTGCCACATCGCCGGGCTACCGGTGATGTAGCCGGCCTCGTACCGTTCGATCAGCTCGAGCATCCGGGCCGGATCGAAGCGACCCGCGAGGACCTGGGTCAGGCCGCACGCGAGAAGGAACGACGTGTTGATCAGCGCGTGCGCGTGGAACAGCGGCGACACCACGATCGTCGAACCCTGACCCGGGACCGCACCGGCGATTTTCAGGTCGCCGATCGGTTCGAGCGAGATGCGCCCGTCGACATCGGCGACCAGCTGGTGCCCGGCGCGCCACGCACACATCTGCGTGACGTTGCCGACGACGTTGCGGTGCAGGACGCGCACGCCCTTCGAAATGCCGGTCGTGCCACCGGTGTACGCGATGTGCGCGATATCGTCCGGACTGGTGACGACCGGTTCGAAGGTCTGCGGACGTCCTTCGAGCGCATCGCCGAAGCGCACGGCACCCGGCGCGGTGACCGCTTCGTCGGAGACGACCGCGATCAACCGGATACTCGTTCCGGACGCAGCCCGGAACAGGGTGTCGGCCTGTGCGGAACCGGTGACCGCCGCGGCTGCGGAAGTCTCCTCGATCTGCCGGCGCAGACCCGGTTCGGGCTGCAGCGGATTCACGAGCGTGACCGCCGCTCCGACGCGGAGCGCACCGTAGTAGGCGATGTGGAACTCGACGCAGTTACCGAGGTGCAGGAGCACCACGTCGCGGGCCCGCACCCCGGCCTCGTGCAGCACGCCGGCGAACTGCGCCGAGCGTGCGTCGAGGTCGTTGTAGGTGAGCACCCGGTCGCCGTCGATCACCGCGGGACGGTCGCCGTAGACGGCGGCGAGGCTCGGTGCCCACACCGCCATCGTCGTCGCCGGGTACGACAGCCTGCGCTGTGCGAGGTCGGAAGCCGAGGTCATGGTCGACGCCCGGTTCACCGCGGTGCCATACGGATGGCGCCGTCGAGGCGAATGGTCTCGCCGTTGATGTAGCCGTTCTCGAGGATGTTCGTGGCCAGCTGCCCGAACTCGTCGGGCCGGCCCAGACGCGACGGGTTGGGCACGGTCGCTTCGAGCGACTTGCGGACGTCCTCGCGCAGGCGGGCGAGCAGCGGGGTGTCCATGATGCCGGGGGCGATGGTGTTGACGCGGATGCCCTTGCTGGCGAGGTCGCGTGCGGCGACGATCGTCATGCCGACGATGCCGGCCTTGGACGCCGAGTAGTTGATCTGGCCGATCTGGCCCTCGAAGGCCGCGACGGAGGCCGTCATGACGACGGCGCCACGCTCGTCCTCGATGAGGTCGAGTTCGGCCATGCGCTCGGCGCCGAGGCGCAGCGCGTTGAACGAGCCGATGAGGTTGAGGCGGATCACGAACTCGAAGTCCTCGAGCGAACCGGCCTTGCCCTCCTTGTCGAGGATGCGCATCTTGCGTCCGGCGCCGGCGCAGTGCACGACACCGCGCAGGCCGCCGCGCTCGTGCGCGACGTCGAGAGCCGCAGCGAACTGCTCCGAATCGGTCACGTCGCCGGGGGCGAAGACAGCGCCGTCGCCGAGCTCCTTGGCGATCTCCTCACCGTTCGAGCCGGGGAGGTCGATGAGGGTGACGTTGCCGCCGGCGGCCAGGACGCGACGTGCCGTGGCGAGACCGAGACCGGACGCTCCGCCGGTGACGGCAACGGACAGACCCTTGAGTTCCATAGTGTTTCCTTCGGATTCGTAGCAGCTGGGTGACGTGAGATCAGAGCAGTTCGAGGATGGTGGCGTTGGCCATGCCGCCGGCCTCGCACATCGACTGCAGGCCGTAGCGGATGCCGTTGTCGCGCATGTGGTGCACGAGGCGGGTCATGAGAATCGCGCCGGAGCCGCCGAGGGGATGGCCGACACCGATCGCGCCGCCGAGCGGGTTGAGGCGGTCGGGCTTCGCGCCGGTCTCGACCTGCCATGCGAGCGGCACCGGCGCGAAGGCCTCGTTGATCTCGAAGGCGCCGATGTCGTCGATGGACAGACCGGAACGCTCGATGGCCTTCTCGGTGGCGGGGATGGGGCCGGTGAGCATGACGACCGGGTCGTCGGCGGCGACGACGGCGGTGTGGATGCGTGCGAGCGGGGTCCAGCCCTGCGCCGCGGCGTATTCGCTGGTGGTGATGAGCAGGGCGCCGGCACCGTCGGAGATCTGCGAGGAGTTGCCGGCGTGGATCACGCCGTCCTCCTTGAAGACGGTCTCGAGCTTGGCAAGCGACTCGACGGTGCCGCCGCGGCGGATGCCCTCGTCGGTGGCGAACTCGCCGACCACGGCGATCTGGCCGGTGAAGGCGCCCGCGTCGGTGGCGGCTGCGGACAGTTCGTGCGAGCGCAGCGAGAATTCGTCGAGCTGCGTGCGGGAGAAACCCCACTTCTCGGCGATCATCTCGGCGCCGATGCCCTGGCTGAAGCCGCCGACCTCGAAGCGGTCGAGCACGTTCTGCGGGAAGTGCTGACCGTCCTTGCCGGCGCTGCCCATCGGCACACGGCTCATGGACTCGACACCACCGGCGATCACGACGTCGTTCTGGCCGGAGATGACGGTCGCGGCGGCGAAGGACACGGCCTGCTGGCTCGATCCGCACGCCCGGTTGATGGTGGTGGCGGGTACGGTGACCGGCCATCCGGCCGCGAACACGGCGCTGCGCGAGACGATTCCGGCCTGGTCGCCGACCTGGCTCACACAACCCCACTGGACGTCGTCGATCGTGGCAGGATCGAGGCCGGTCCGCTCCGCCAGTGCGGTCAGCACGTGGGCGGACAGGTTGACGGGGTGGATCTCGGACAGTGCACCACCGCGACGTCCGATGGGGGAACGGACGGCGTCGACGATCACGGCATCGCGCATGCGAATCGGTCCTTTGCTGTTGCGGGACACGGTTGCCGGGCAACCGTGGTGGGAAAAGACGACCGGCCGGGTGGTGGTCCTCGCATTCGAGGAGACCATGCACCCGGCCGGTAGGGGTAAGTCTTTCGGCGGAAGCTTCCGTTAGGCGGAAGCTATGCCGAACAGGTCAGGCGGCTGCCCGGATGATCTTGCGGTCGCGCTCCGGGTCGGCCAGGAAGAGCACCAGGATCGCGGCGAGCGCACCGAGTGCACCGATGACCTGGAAGGCCGTTGCATAGCCCTCCGCCGCGGTGGCGGCGTTGTCGACGAGGACACCCGTGCCGTAGGGGGCAACGAGACCGCCGACCGCCATCAGCGCGAGGAAGACGCCCATCGTGCCGGCGGTCTGCTGCGGCGGGCACAACTCGGAGATCGCGGCGTTGATCAGCGGGAACGCGATGGCGCCGAAACCGTAGCCGATGGAGACGACCGCGACGGCCAGAGCCGGCGTACCGATGGACGGGAGGAAGACCAGGATGGCACCGCAGATGAGCACACCGACGGCGGGCACGATGATGCGGACGACCCGCGAGCGGTAACCCTTGGCGCTGAGGCGGTCGGTGACCGTGCCCGAGCTGATCATGAGGAACAGACCGATGATGGACGGCAGGGCGAACATCGAGCCGGCCTGCAGAGCGCTGTAGCCGAGACCGACCTCGAAGTAGGACGGCAGCCAGGTCAGGACGACGGTGGTGAGCGCGTAGACGACCATGATCAGGATCGCGCAGCTGATGAAGGTGCGAGTGAGGAAGATCTTGCGCCACGGCACGGACGGTTCGGTCTGCGCGGCGGAAGCGGCGGTCTCGGCGCCCTTGACGGCCCGGGTCGTGTAGGGGCCTTCCTTCCAGCCGAGGAGCCAGCAGCCCATCCAGATCGCACCGAGGATCGACAGCGAGATCAGCGCGGCACGCCATCCCCATTCGACGGTGATGAAGGTCAGGACGGGAGCGAGGGCGATCTTGGCGACCGAGGCGGAACCGGCCAGGAAGGCGCCGGGCAGGCCACGCTTGGCCGGCGGGTGCCACGAGTACGCGGCGGTGTGCATGAGCGCCGAGCTCGGTCCTTCGGCGAGACCGAGCAGCATGCGGGTGACGACCAGCATCGCGAAACTCGCACTGACGACCAGCGGCAGCATGACGAGCGACCAGGTCAGGCCGAGGGCCAGCAGGGCCCAGCGGAGGGTCATGTACTTGTTCAACGGCCCGGCGAAGAAACCGCCGACGGTGAATGTGACGAAGAACAGCGACCCGACCAGGCCGATCTGGGAGGAGCTCATGCCGAGCTCACGCGCCAGAGGCTGGGCGATGATGCCGAGGACGGCCTTGTCGGCGTAGTTGACGACGTAGAGGAAGATGACCAGGCCGGTCATGCTCCACGCGCGGCCGGGGGTCACGAGAGGTGTCGAGCCGGTCGTCGGCCGACCGGGCCCGCCGGCGGCTGCCGACTTGTCGTGCGCGATTTCGCCTGTGGTCACTGGGAGTCCCTTCAGAACTCGAGCGGGATGGCCGACTTACGAACGATCGGTATGTCGCTGTCGGAAGAACGTCACGCCTGGCGTCTGCATGTATTGAACGTGAGCCATGTCACCTGAAGCAAAGAGCGGGAGGCGAACGAATCGATCACTGAAACCTATGACTCATCACACGGCGGATTCAGGCCGCATCGAGTATTGGTCTGCGCTAACCGAGCGATAGCCGATCGGTGCTGTTCCGGGCGGCAAAACCTGGGCATGCTGACTGTGCCCGAAACAATCTGCGACGAGGACGAGCGAGCCCAGCATGAACTCCACCGCTTCCACCGACGAGCTGCCCTCGTCCACTGCACCCCTCGCGGGAGTGCGCGTGGTCGAGGTGTCCAGCTTCGTGGCCGCACCCCTGTGCGGCATGACCCTGGCCGCGCTCGGCGCCGACGTGATCCGGGTCGACCCGATCGGCGGCGCTGCCGACTACCGCCGCTGGCCGGTCACCGACGGCAACGAGTCGATCTACTGGGCCGGCCTGAACAAGGGCAAGCGATCGCTCGCAGCGGATTTCCGTAGCCCGGAGGCACAGAACCTGATCCGCGACCTGATCATCGATGCCGGCGTGCTGGTCACCAACGCCGCCGGTCGCTCGTGGCTCGACTACGACGAACTCGCCGCGATCCGCCCCGACCTGATCCACGTGCAGGTCCTCGGTCGCGCCGACGGCACCGGCGCCGTCGACTACACCGTCAACGCCGCCGCCGGTTTCCCGCAGGTCACCGGTGCCGAGAACGTCTCGACTCCGGTCAACCACGTGCTGCCCGCCTGGGACGTCTCGTGCGGCCTGTACGCGGCCCTGTCGGTTGCCTCGGCCGTCTACCGTCGCGAGATCACCGGCGCCGGAACGAGAGTCGTTCTCCCGCTCGAGGACGTCGCGTTCGCGACCGTCGGCAATCTCGGCTACATCGCCGAGGCCCAGCTCGGCCGCCCCGTCCGGGAGAAGGTCGGCAACTCCGTCTACGGCACCTACGGCGCCGACTTCGCCACCAGCGACGGCGCACGCTTCATGCTCGTCGCGCTCACGCCGCGCCACTTCCGCGATCTCACCGAGCTCACCGGCACCGCCGAGGCCGTGGCCGCACTCGAATCCGCCCTGGACGTCGACTTCCGCGACGAGGGCACCCGGTTCGAGCACCGCCACGTGCTCAACAGCCTGTTCGGCGCCTGGTTCTCGCGCCACACCGCCGACGAGGTCGAGACGGCGCTGGGCGGCACCTCGGTCCTGCACGAGCGCTACCGCACGTTCGCCGAACTCGCCGCCGACCCGCGCGTGACCGACAACCCGATGTTCCACAAGCTCGACCAGCCGCGCATCGGCAGCTACCACGCCCCGAGCACCCCGATGTCCTTCGACGGCCGGTACCCCGAGGTCCGCCCCGCGCCGGCCAACGGCGACGACACCGCCGAGGTGCTCACCGAACATCTCGGGCTGACCGACGACGAGATCGACGCGCTCGCAGCATCCGGCACCATCCGCATCTCCCAGAAAGAGCACGCATGACCCGCCTCGCCCAGACCCTCGGTCTGACGGAATTCCAGTCCGAGATCCTCGACACGGTCCGCGCCTTCGTCGATCGCGAGATCATCCCGAACGCTCAGGAACTCGAGCACTCGGACACCTACCCGCAGGCCATCGTCGACCAGATGCGCGAGATGGGCCTGTTCGGGCTGATGATCCCCGAGGAGTACGGCGGGCTCGGCGAGTCGCTGCTGACCTACGCGCTGTGCGTCGAGGAACTCGCCCGCGGCTGGATGAGCGTCTCCGGCGTCATCAACACGCACTTCATCGTCGCGTACATGATCCGCCAGCACGGCACCGAAGAGCAGAAGCAGTACTACCTGCCCCGCATGGCCACCGGTGAGGTCCGCGGCGCGTTCTCGATGTCCGAGCCCGAACTCGGCTCCGACGTCGCCGCCATCCGAACCAAGGCCAAGCGCGACGCCGACGGCAACTACGTCATCAACGGCCAGAAGATGTGGCTGACCAACGGTGGTAGCTCCACTCTCGTCGCCGTCCTGGTCAAGACCGAGGAAGGCTCCGACAAGCCCCACAAGAACCTGACCACCTTCCTGGTCGAGAAGCCTGCCGGCTTCGGTGAGGTCGTCCCGGGTGTCACCATCCCCGGCAAGATCGACAAGATGGGGTACAAGGGCATCGACACCACCGAGCTCGTCTTCGACAACTACAAGGCCTCGGCCGATTCGATCCTCGGTGGGGAGCCCGGCAAGGGCTTCTTCCAGATGATGGACGGTGTCGAGGTCGGCCGTGTCAACGTCTCGGCCCGCGCGTGCGGTGTCGCGATCCGCGCCTTCGAGCTCGCCGCCCGCTACGCCCAGCAGCGCACCACCTTCGGCAAGCCCATCGCCCAGCACCAGGCGATCTCGTTCTCCCTCGCGGAGATGGCCACCAAGGTCGAGGCCGCCCACCTGATGATGGTCAACGCCGCGCGTCTGAAGGACTCGGGTGAGCGCAACGACGTCGCCGCCGGTATGGCCAAGTACCTCACCAGCGAGTACTGCTCCGAGGTCACCCAGGCCGGCTTTCGCATCCACGGCGGCTACGGCTACTCGAAGGAGTACGAGATCGAGCGCCTCATGCGCGAAGCTCCCTTCCTGCTCATCGGCGAGGGTACCAGTGAGATCCAGAAGACGATCATCAGCAAGGGCGTGCTGCGCAGCTACGCACTGTAAGGTGCTCCCCCACAATCACATCCATCCCTGGAAGGACAACGCGTGAAGCGCACGCTGTACAACGAGGATCACGAGGCGTTCCGGCAGACCGTCCGCGACTTCATCGCGAAGGAGGTCGTGCCCGTCTACCCCGAGTGGGAAGAGACCGGCCATCCTCCGCGCGAGTTCTACAGCCGCATGGGCGAACTCGGGCTCCTCGGCATCCAGGTTCCCGAGGAGTACGGCGGAGGCGGCGAGACGTCGCTGAAGTTCAACGTGATCCTCGCCGAGGAGGCGTCGGCGGCCGGTGTGTCGTTCGGTTCGTCGTCGGTGCACTCGAACCTGATCCTGCCGTACATCATGCAGAACGCCACCGAGGAGCAGAAGCAGCGCTGGCTCCCCGGGTTCGCCTCGGGTGAGCTGATGTTCGCCATCGCGATGACCGAGCCGGGCACCGGTTCCGACCTCGCCAACATCGCGACCACCGCGAAGCTCTCGGAGGACGGCAGCCACTACGTCCTCAACGGCGCGAAGACGTTCATCACCGGCGGTGCTCTCGCCGACCGCATTCTCGTCGTGGGCCGCACCTCGCCGTACAACCCCGAGGACCGTCGCGGTGGCCTGTCGATCCTGGTGGTGGACACCAAGAGCGAGGGCTTCGCGGTCGGACGGAAGCTCCACAAGATCGGTCTCAAGACCTCGGACACCGCCGAGCTGTCGTTCGACGACGTGAAGGTGCCGGTCGCCGATCTGCTCGGCAAGGAGGGCGAGGCGTTCTCGTACCTGACGCAGAACCTCGCGCAGGAGCGTCTCACCATCGCGTTCGGTGCTGCCGCCACCGCGGCCGCGGCGATCCAGCACGCCATCGCATACACCAAGGACCGCAAGGTCTTCGGCAAGCCGGTCGCGTCCTTCCAGAACACCAAGTTCGTGCTCGCCGAGTGCTCGACCGAACTGCAGGCCATGCAGATCATGGTCGACAACGCGATCGAGCTCAACGACCGCGACGAACTGACGGTGCCCGACGCCGCCCGCGCGAAGCTGTTCGCGACGGAGGCCGCCGGCCGCATCATCGACAAGTGCCTGCAGCTGCACGGCGGCTACGGCTACATCACCGAGTACCCCATCGCCCGCCTCTACGCCGACACCCGCGTGACCCGCATCTACGGCGGCACCAACGAGGTCATGAAGACGATCATCGCCAAGGATCTGGGACTGTAGGTCTTCTGTAGTTCTTCGGTGGAGTGGGCCCCGCTACCGGGGGTTCACTCCACCGAAGTCGTTTCCGACTATCGTTTCCCGCCATGCGGCTAGTCGTGAAGACCAAGAGGGTGATCGAAGCCCACCTGAACAATTCGTCCGTCCGGGCCCTGTCGGGGTCGATGGTGGCGTACGAGGGCCAGGTCGGTTTCAAGTCCGCCGGTTTCGGTGGTGGCGAGGGTGTTCTCTCCGGGCTGCGGCAGCGCGCGACGGGTGAGGGGCTCTCGCTCATGGAGTGCAGCGGCACGGGCGTCGTCTACTTCGCGCACCAGGCGCAGGACGTCACGGTGCTGGAGCTGAACAACGAGACGCTGCAGGTCGAGTCCGAGCAGCTGCTGGCGCTGAGCGGGAATCTGAACACGAACGTGACGTTCGCGGGTCTGCGCGGCGGCATGAGCGGCCAGGGTCTGTTCACCACGACGGTGACGGGGACCGGGCAGGTCGCGCTGCTCTCCGCCGGGGGCCCGCTCATCCATCTCGAGGTGTCGCCGCAGTATCCCCTCGTCGTCGATCCCGACGCCTTCGTGTGCGCGAAGGGGCAGCTCACGCAGTCGTTCGTCACCGACGTGTCGTGGCGCTCGGCCATCGGTCAGGGCAGCGGCGAGGCGTTCTCCCTCGAGTGGGTCGGCGTGGGCGTGGTCTCCATCCAGCCGGCGGAACGGTAGGAACAGATGAGCTTCACGAAGATCAACGGCAAGGTCGTGCGCGTCGACCTGCGGCAGTCCGGTCCCGTCGTGGCCCGCCGCGGCGCGATGCTGTTCTACACCGGCAACGTCCGGTTCTCCCCCCACGGTGTTCCCGGTGGCGTCGGGGGCGCTCCGGGTCTCGGTGGTCTCGCCGGTATGGCGGGACGCATGCTGCAGGGTGAGCACGAGGCCACGATGCTCGCGCAGGGCGACGGTGTCGTGCACTACGGCTTCCGCGGTCTCGAGACGCACATCGTCGACATGTCCGCGGGCGGTGAGCTGCGGGCGGAAGCGTCGCGCCTGCTCGCCCACACCACCGGTCTGCAGTCCACGGTCGTCTCGGTGGCCGCCGCCTCCGGTGGGGGCGGTGGCGGCGGGGGTTTGCTCGGGGCGCTGCGCGGCGCCGCCACCGGAGCGATGACCGGCACCGGCATGTTCACCACCCAGCTGATCGGCCAGGGCGCGGCGGTGCTGCTCGCCCACGGCGGCGTGTTCGAGCTTCAGGTGGGTGGTCCGACGCCCGTGGTCGTCGACCCGCAGGCGTTCGTGGCGTCCTACGGCCCGGTCCGCACCGAACTGAAGTCGTCGATGAGTTGGCGGAACGTCGGTCGCACCGGTGGGGAGGCCATGCAACTCGAATGCAGCGGACAGGGCATCGTCTACGTGCAGGCATCGGAGGAGAAGCTGTGAGTACCGTTCTGAACCCGTCGAGCTTCGGCGGCAGCGACAACGTGCCGGGCAACCCCTACGCCTACTGCATCGACCTGCAGACGCCCTGGTTCCTGTCGAAGGGCGCGATGATCGCGTACTACGGTCAGGTGCAGTTCTCGGCACTCACCCACGGGCTGCAAGGACACCTGCTGCACATGGTGGCCCAGCAGTTCTCCGCTCCGCTCTATCTCGGCGACTACGTCGTGGCCGAAGGCTTCGGGAAGCTGATCATCGGCGACCGCGGATACGACATCAACTCGTACGACCTCGACGACGGCAACCTCACGATCCGGCAGGCCAATCTGCTGGCCTTCGAACCGGGCCTGTCGCTCAACCAGTCGATCGTCCCGGGTTTCCTCACCCTCATCGGTACGGGCCGTTTCCTCGCGTCGTCGAACGGGCCGGTGATGTTCGCCGAGCCGCCGCTGCGGGTCGACCCGGAGGCGCTCGTCGGGTGGGCCGACTGTCCGTCCCCCAGCCATCACTACGACGAATCGTGGATCACCGGATTCGTCTCGGCCGGGGCGCGGCGTTTCGGTGTGCAGTCCGGTGAGGAACGGCAGTTCGATTTCACCGGTGCCGGCACCGTCCTGATCCAGTCGAGCGAGAAGGTCCTCGACGATTCGTCGCTGGTGCGCACGATCGAGAACCAGATCCCAGGCCTCACCTCGCCCGGTCTGCACCGGATCAACCAGGTGGTCTCGCAACACTTGCAACAGCAGTAGCTGCAGTATCACACCCTGGGACGGACCTGGGCATAACACGGATCCGACCCCCTCTTCTTGTGACTACGATCACAAGCTAGGCTAGCCTAAGCCGATGTAAGGTTTGGACAACCTAAGTGAGTGTTCCCTCAGTCGCAGAAAGGTGGCTCTGATGATCGTCTGCAGTTGCCACGCTCTTACCCACCACCACATCGAGGCAGAGGTGGCTGCGGGAGCACGCTGTACCCGCGAGGTGAGCGCCAAGTGCCGCGCCGGCACCGATTGTGGCAGCTGCGTCCGGAACATCTCCGCGATCATCCGGCAGGCTCGCGAGCGGAATGAGACCATCGAACTCGAGACCGCCGTGTAGCCAGCCCCTACCCGGCGGTAAACCTGATGGTTCACCCCGGGAGGTGCCATGAAGGGCGACAAGAAGGTCATCGAGTTGCTCAACGAACAACTCACCGCCGAGCTCACCGCGATCAATCAGTACTTCCTGCATTCGAAGATGCAGGACAACCGCGGATGGGCGAAACTCGCGAAGCACACTCGTGACGAGTCGTTCGACGAGATGCGTCACGCCGAGAGACTCACCGATCGGATCCTCTATCTCGACGGACTCCCCAACTACCAGCGCCTCGGGGCGTTGCGTCTGGGTCAGACCGTCAAGGAGATGCTCGAGGCCGACCTGCAGGTGGAGATCGAGGCCCGCGACCGGCTCCGGAAGGGAGCCGAGTACATGCGCTCGGTCAGCGACATCACCTCGGCCAACATCTTCGAGGAGATCCTCGCCGACGAGGAAGAACACATCGACTATCTCGAAACCCAGCTCGATCTGATCGAGCAGCTCGGCGAACCGCTGTACCTCGCCCAGCACATCTCTCCGCCGGAATAACCCGGCACAGCAGAACGGGCCGCGGCATTGCGCCGCGGCCCGTTCTCTATGCTGTGGACACACCAGCTTGGCTGTGGGACACACCAGCTTGTCGACGGTGAGAGGAAGACCATGAGCGATTCGTCCGTAACCGTGGTGCACAACGCCGAGAAACAGAGGTACGAAGTCCGGGACGACGCCGTCGTCGGATACACCCAGTACCACCCCGACGACGACGGCCGCCTCGTCTTCGACCACACCGAGATCGACAAGGGTTACTCCGGTCAGGGACTCGGAGGCAAGCTCGTCGGTTTCGCCCTCGACGACGTCCGCGAACGCGGCAAGCGCATCGTCGCGATCTGCTCGTACGTCGACAAGTTCATCGAGAAGCACCCGGACTACCGGGATCTGACCGACTAGACATGCACGCGGGCGCTGGTCAGTTCCCCGCGCGGTTGCGCAGGTCGAGTGCGACGTCGGTGATCATGTCCTCCTGCCCACCGACGAGGCCGCGACGGCCGATCTCGACGAGGATGTCGCGGGTGTCGAGACCGTAGATGCTCGCGGCGGTCTCGGCGTGACGCAGGAAGCTCGAGTACACGCCGGCGTAGCCGAGGGTGAGGGTCTCGCGGTCGACCTGCACCGGACGGTCCTGCAGCGGGCGCACGAGATCGTCGGCGGCGTCCTGCAGCCCGAACAGATCGCACGAGTGCTTCCAGCCGAGCAGGTCGGCGACGGCGACGAAGGGCTCGATCGGGCAGTTGCCGGCACCGGCACCGTGTCCGGCCAGCGACGCGTCGACGCGGATGACGCCTTCCTCGACGGCACACACGGAGTTGGCGACCGACAGCGACAGGTTCTGGTGCGCGTGGATGCCGATCTGCGTGGTCTCGTTCAGGACCTCACGGTAGGCACGCACACGCTCGCGAACACCGTCCATCGTGAGGCGTCCGCCGGAGTCGGTGACGTAGACACAGTCGGCGCCGTAGGACTCCATGAGCTTCGCCTGGCGGGCGAGCTCCTCGGACGGGGCCATGTGCGACATCATCAGGAAGCCGGACACGTCCATGCCCAGTTCCTTCGCCGCGGCGATGTGCTGCGCGGAGACGTCGGCCTCGGTGCAGTGCGTCGCGATGCGCACCGACCGCACGCCGATCTCGTAGGCACGCTTCAGCTCGTGGACGGTTCCGATACCGGGCAGGAGCAGCGTGGTGAGCGTGGCCGAATTGATCGCTCCGGCAGCGGCTTCGAGCCACTCCCAGTCGGTGTTGCTGCCGGGACCGTAGGTCAGCGAGTGACCGGCGAGACCGTCGCCGTGGGAGACCTCGATGGCATCCACACCAGCACGGTCGAGCGCACCGGCGATCTTCGCGACGTCCTGTGGCGTGATGCGGTGGCGGATGGCGTGCATGCCGTCGCGCAGGGTCACGTCCTGGATGTACAGAGCCGTTCCGTCGCCTGCGAATTCGCGAGTCGTCGTCGTTGCCGCGGTCATGCCGTCACCTGATCCTTAGTGCGTGCCGCCACGGCGCGTGCGACCTGCAGCGCCGCGGAGGTCATGATGTCGAGATTGCCCGCGTACTCGGGCAGGTAGTGCGCTGCGCCCTTGACCTCGAGGAACACTGCGACCTTCCACAGAGGGCCGGTGTGGTCGGTGAGCGTCTCCATGGGCTCGGTGACCTCGGTGAACTGCACCTCCTGCTTGAGGGTGTAACCGGGCACATATTCCTGGACCTTCGTGACCATCGCCTCGACGGACGCGACGATCTCGTCCTTGCGGTCCTCACCGACGAGAGCAAGCACGGTGTCGCGCATGATCATCGGCGGCTCGGCCGGATTGAGGATGATGATCGCCTTGCCGCGCGTGGCGCCACCGATCTTCTCGATGGCCTGCGAGGTGGTCTCGGTGAACTCGTCGATGTTGGCGCGGGTACCGGGGCCGGCCGACTTCGAGGAGATCGAGGCGACGATCTCGGCCCAGTGCACCTTGGTGACCTGCGAGATGGCCGCGACGATCGGGATGGTGGCCTGACCACCGCAGGTGACCATATTGACGTTCGGGGCGTCGAGGTGCTCGGTGAGGTTCACCGGCGGCACCGTGTACGGGCCGATCGCGGCCGGCGTCAGGTCGATGAGCATCTTCCCGTGCGGGCGCAGGACCTTCTCGTTGTACTCGTGGGCCTTCGCCGAGGTTGCGTCGAAGACGATCTCGATCTCGTCGAAGCGCGGGTGCTCGACGAGTCCTTCGACACCGGTCGAGATGGCGTCGATGCCGAGGCGCTTCGCCCGTGCGAGGCCGTCGGATTCGGGGTCGATGCCGACGAGGGCGACGGTTTCGAGTTCGGCGTCGGCCAGTCGCTTGATCTTGATGAGCAGGTCGGTGCCGATGTTGCCCGACCCGATGACGGCAACCTTGGTGGTCATGAGTTCTCCTGTGCGGTGGAGCTTTCGGAAGAGAAACGCGCGGTGACGGTGCCGAGCGAGGAGATCTCGGCGCGGACCGTGACGCCGGGCGGCGCCGGAACCATCGGGCCGAGTGCCCCCGACAGCACGACCTGCCCTGCGCGCAGGGGCTGCCCGAACTCGCGTGCCGTGCGCGCGAGCCACAGCAGGGCGTTCAGCGGATCGCCGAGGCAGGCTGCGCCGTTGCCCTCGGAGACGAGCTCGTCGTCGACGTACATCCGCATGGTGGCGTCGATCGGCTCGAACTCGTCGAGGGTGAGCGTCTGCGAACCGAGCACGTACAGGCCGCTGGATGCGTTGTCCGCGACCGTATCCGTGATCTTGATGTCCCAGCCGGCGACGCGGCTGTCGACGATCTCGAGAGCGGCAACCGCGTGGCCGACGGCGGCGCGGACGGTCGCGAGATCGAGATCGTCCGAGTCGAGGTCGGCGGAGAGGACGAAGGCGATCTCGGCCTCGGCCTTCGGCTGCAGCAGGCGCTCACTGGGCACCTCGTCGAGAGCGGTGACATCCATGTCCTCGAAGAGGACACCGAAGTCGGGGCGGTCGACACCGAGCTGCTGCTGCACCGCCGGGGAGGTCAGGCCGATCTTGCGTCCGACGATGCGGGCACCTTCGGCGAGTCGGCGGTCGGTGAGCTGCTGCTGCACCGCATACGCCAGGTCGATGTCGGTCTCCCCGAGCAGGTCGCGGACCGGACCGCACGGTGTGGAGCTGCGTGTGGCCTCGATGAGACGGTCGGCCGCCGCACCGGCGATGCGGGTGCGATCCGCCGCTGATGTGGTGTTGGAGCTGGTAGTCATCACGTCCTCGTCGTTCGATGGATTACGACCATCGTGGCGGCGAGGTCCGCCCCCGTACAGGGGGTCGTTCCGGTGAGTGGAACGTGCGCGCTCAGAGGTTGCGAATGGCCTCGCGGCGGGCGTGGGTGGCGGCGATACCCGCGGCGGCGGCCTTCACCGCTCCCTCGTGCTTCTCCGGACGGAACCGGGTGACGGGACCGGTGACGCTCACCGCCGCGATGGGACGCTCGTCCGCGTCGAGGATCGGGGCGGCGACACAGGCCAGGCCGACCGCGGACTCCTCGAACTCGAAGGCCACCCCGCGCTCGAGCACGGTCGCGAGATTCGCCCCGAGCCGCCCGGGGGTCGTGATGGTGCGGGGAGTCTTGCGCGCCAATCCGGCCTCGACCACCTCGGCCAGCAGCTCCGGTGGGGAGAACGCGAGAAGAGCCTTGCCGATCCCGGTGCAGTACATGGGCATTCGCCCACCGATCCGGGACGGCGTGGACGCGGGGCGATGTCCGCCGATCTTCGAGACATAGACGACCTCGACACCCTCGGGGACGCCGAGGTGCACGGTCTCGTGGGTGCGCTCGTAGAGGTCCTCCATGAACGGGATGGCGACCTCGACCAGGCCCCGCTCGAGGGAGGCGCGCAGGCCAAGTTCGAAGAGCTGCCCGCTCAGGCGGTAACCGGCCGGGTCCTTGTCGAGCAACCGGACGGCGACGAGGTCGCCGACGACGCGGTGCAGCGTCCCCTTCGGCAGACCGGTGCGTCGACCCAGTTCGGCGAGGGTGAGGACGTGGTCGTCGGCGGTGAACGCCCACAGCACGGTGACGACCTTGCCGAGCACCGTGTTGGTGTCCACCCCGTCGCCCGGCGGGCGGGCATGCACCGGCGACTCGCGCTGTCCTTCCACGTGGCTCAGGTTAGGACACCAGCACCGTGTGGCGGTCGGGACCCACAGCCGCCCGGACCCGGTGCCCGCCCCTGGCATCCTGGATGTGTGACCGAGCGCAAGCGGTGGGATCTGACGTTCGAGACGTGGATCGAACGGCAGATCCGCGTGGCGCAGGACCGGGGCGATTTCGACGATCTGCCCGGTTACGGCAAACCCATCCCCGACCACGGCGACGACGAGCTGTGGTGGGTGAAGAGTTATCTGGCGCGCGAAGGTCTTTCAACGGAGGCTCTGCTGCCGCCCGAATTGCAGTTGCGGCGCGAGATCGAGCGGCTGCCCGGCACGGTCGGGTCGGCTCCCAGCGAGAAGGTGGTGCGCGAGATCGTCTCCGATCTCAACCGGCGGATCGCCGACTGCCTGCGGTTCCCGAGCGGACTGCCCGTGCCGATCCACAAGGTCGACGCCGAGGAGATGGTGGAGGTGTGGACCGTCGAGCGGGCGCGTCGTCGTGAGGAGGCCCGCACGGCTCTGAACTCGACGCGACCCCGGCTCGAAACGGAGTCCGAGGCCGGGGCCGTGCGCAGGGGGTGGATCTTCCGGTGGTTCCGCAGGCGGAACCGGCCGGTCGTCAGGGAAGGGTGAGCGGTGCTCCGGTCGCGGCGCGCACCTGCTCCTCGGTGACGCCGGGGGCGCACTCGGTCAGGACGAGGCCGTCGGCGGCCACGTCGATCACCGCGAGGTTGGTGATGATGCGCTGGACCACGCCCTCACCGGTGAGCGGCAGCGAGCACTCCGAGACGATTTTCGGGTTGCCCTGCTTGTCCGTGTGCTCCATGAGCACGATGACCGTGCGGGCGCCGTGGACGAGGTCCATCGCCCCGCCCATGCCCTTGACCATCTTTCCGGGCACCATCCAGTTGGCCAGATCGCCGGTGGCCGAGACCTCCATGCCGCCGAGCACGGCGGTGTCGATGTGGCCGCCGCGGATCATGCCGAAGCTCAGCGCCGAGTCGAAGAAGGCAGCGCCGGGGTTGACCGTCACGGTCTCCTTGCCGGCGTTGATCAGGTCGGGATCGACCGAGTCCTCGGTGGGGTACGGCCCGGTGCCGAGGATGCCGTTCTCACTGTGCAAGGTGACGTGCACACCCTCGGGCAGGTAGTTGGGGATCAGGGTCGGCAGGCCGATACCGAGGTTGACGTACTCCCCCGGCGCGAGTTCCTGCGCGGCGCGCGCGGCCATCTGTGTGCGCGTCCAGCCGAGTGTCTCGACAGCTGTGGTCATGTTCTACGCTCCCTTCGCGGCGCTGACGGTGCGCTTTTCGATCTGCTTGTCCTGGACACCGGTGTGCACGAGCCGGTTCACGAAGATTCCCGGCAGGTGCACCTCGCCCGGATCGATCTCGCCCGGCTCGACGAGTTCCTCGACCTGGGCGATGCACACGCGGCCGGCCATCGCGGCGAGCGGGTTGAAGTTCATCGCGGCCTTGTTGAACACGAGGTTGCCCTCGGTGTCGCCTTTGAGGGCGTGCACGAGCGAGAAGTCGGCGGTGATGGACTCCTCGAGCACGTACCGCTTGCCGCGGAACTCGCGGATCTCCTTCGCCGGCGACGCCACGGCGACCGATCCGTCGGCGTGGTACTTCCACGGCAGTCCGCCCTGTGAGATGGGGGTGCCGACGCCGGCGGGGGTGAAGAAGGCGGGGATGCCTGCGCCACCGGTGCGGAGCTTCTCGGCGAGGGTGCCCTGCGGGGTCAGCTCGACCTCGAGCTCACCCGAGAGGTACTGCCGGGCGAATTCCTTGTTCTCCCCGACATACGACGCGGTGACCCGGCGGATGCGCTTGCTGCCCAGCAGGATTCCGAGACCGTGGCCGTCGACGCCGCAGTTGTTGGAGAACACCTCGAGGTCGGTGGCCCCGGCGTCGGCGATGGCCTGGATCAGGATGTCGGGGATACCGCACAGTCCGAATCCGCCCACCGCGAGCGTCGCACCGTCACGGATGTCGGCGACGGCCTCCGCCGCCGTCTCGAACACTTTCGTTGCCAACTCTCACCTCTCGGGTTTCCGGGGGAGCCGTCGGGCTCCGCTGGACGAATCACGTCCACTGGATGAACGCAGTCGCATGCTTGGTTTCTACTAAAGAGTCTGCAGGTGGCGAACACAAGTACCTGCCTGAATCTCTCTGAAATTGATCGTTCATCGAACAGAGACGCTATATGCGTTCACTGAGTGGACGTAGAATCGAGGCATGTCGTCCGATGCACGGGGTCAACTGGTCGCGCGGATCGCCGCCCTGCTGCGCACCGTCTCGTCGCACGAACCGGAAGGGGTGACGACCTCGGAGGTCGCCCGCACCACCGATCTCGCCCGGCCCACGGTGCACCGGCTGCTCAGCTCGCTCGCCGACGAGGGGCTCGTCGACCGGGATCCGGCGTCGGGACGCTGGGCCCTCGGACCCGAGCTCTACCTGCTGGGATCGCTCGCCTCCGTGCGCTACGACATCACCGATCTCGCGGGCGACGTGCTGCGCGATCTGGCGCGCGCGACCGGCGAGAGCGCATTCCTCTCCGCGCGGCGGGGCGACGAGACGGTCTGTCTGGCGATGGAAGAGGGCAGCTTCCCGCTGCGTTCGCACGTGCTCCACATCGGGATCCGGTTCCCGCTCGGGGTGGCGTCGGCGGGGCTGGCGATCCTCGCGCACATGCCCGATCAGGAGATCGAGGCGCATCTGTCGCGGGTGGATCTCACGCAGGATTGGGGACCGGACCACGCGCGACCCGCACTGGAGAAACGGATCGAGACGACACGGCTGACCGGCTACGCCGTCAATCCGGCACTGATCGTCGAGGGCAGTTGGGGAATGGGCGCCGCGGTGTTCGATCACCGCGGCGCCCCGACCTGGGCGTTGAGTCTGACCGGCGTGGAGAGCCGGTTCCGGCCCGATCGTGTGCCCGAACTCGGTGAGGCGCTGCTCGACAGCGCCCACCGTCTCACTCAGTTGTTGCGTCACCGTCCCCGGTGACACGCGGTCATGCCGAGGCGGCGGCCGACGCGCGCTGCAGCACGCGTTCGGCGTGGCGCAGCACCGGGGCGTCGACCATCTTCCCTTCGAAATCGAAGACGCCGCGTTCCGATTCGGCGGCCTCGAGAACGCGCCGCGCCCACGCCTCCTCCTCGGGGGTGGGCGCGTACGCCCGGCGGACGACGTCGACCTGGCTCGGATGGATCGACACCTTGATGTCGAATCCGACCGCCACGGCGTCGAGCGCCTCCTCGTACAGGCCGTCGGTGTCCTTGATGTTCAGGTACACCGAGTCGAGCGCCCAGCGGGCGTGACCCTTCGCGGCGAGCAGGGTCACCGACCGGGCGTGTTGCGCGACCGCGCGGTACGTCCCGTCGGCGTGACGGCTCGCGTTGCCACCGAGTCCGGCGACGAGATCCTCGGCACCCCACATCATTCCGAGGGTGTTCTCGGCGACGGCGATGTCCTCCACCGCGAGCACCCCGAGGGGCGACTCGATGAGCGCGACCACCTCGAGCGGTGCGAGCGAGCGCACCTCGTCGCCGCTCTCGCACTTGGGCAGCATGACCCGCGTGTACGACGTGCGGCGCAGTGCCTCGAGATCGGCCTCGTGGTCGGCCGTGCCCACCGGGTTGACCCGCACCACGGTGCGTTCGGGGTCGAGCGGAGTGGCGATCAGCGCCTCACGGGCCGCCGGCTTGTCGGCCGGCGCGACGGCATCCTCGAGGTCGATGATCACCACGTCGGAACGTTCGGCGGCCTTGGCGTAGCGCTCCGGACGATCGGCGGGACAGAAAAGCCATGCGGGGCCGGGGAGTTCCCAGGTCATGTCGTGGGCCTCTTCTGGACCAGGGTCTTGCGCACGGCGACGGCGACGACATCGCCGTGCTGGTTGCGACCGGTGTGTTCGAGGGTGACGATGCCCTCCCCCGGCCGGCTCTTCGACTCGCGCTTGTCGACGATCTTCGTCTCGGCGTAGAGCGTGTCGCCGTGGAACAACGGCTTGGGGAAGGAGATCTCGGAGAACCCGAGATTCGCGACGATCGTGCCCTGCGTGAGCTGGGCGACCGACAGTCCCACGAGCGTCGAGAGCGTGAACATCGAATTGACCAGACGCTCACCGAAACTCGTCTCGGCAGCGTATGCGGCGTCGAGGTGTAGCGCCTGCGTGTTCATCGTCTGCGTCGTGAACAGCGTGTTGTCGGCCTCGGTGATCGTCCGGCCGGGGCGGTGCTCGTAGATCGCGCCGAGTTCGAACTCCTCGAACCACAAACCACGCTGGACGATCCGCTTCTCCACGGTGGTGTCGGTCTCGCTCACAGTCCCAGCTCCCGTCCGATGAGCATGAGCTGCACCTCGGTGGTGCCCTCACCGATCTCGAGGATCTTGCTGTCGCGGTAGTGGCGCGCCACGGCGTACTCGTTCATGAAGCCGTAGCCACCGTGGATCTGCGTCGCGTCGCGCGCGTTGTCCATCGCGGCCTCGGACGCGACGAGCTTGGCGACGGCGGCCTGCTTCTTGAACGGCTTGCCGGCGAGCATCGCGGCGGCGGCGTCGTAGTAGGCGGTGCGTGCGGCGTGCGCACGTGCCTCCATGCGGGCGATCTTGAAGGCGATGGCCTGGTTGTTGCCGATCGGGCTGCCGAACGCCTCGCGCTCCTTGGCGTACTTCACCGATTCGTCGACGCAGCCCTGCGCGGCGCCGGTCGACAGCGCGGCGATGGCGATGCGGCCCTCGTCGAGGATGCGCAGGAAGTTGGCGTAGCCGCGGCCCCGCTCGCCGAGGAGGTTCTCCTCGGGCACCCGCACGTCGGCGAAGGTGAGCGGATGCGTGTCGGAGGCGTTCCAGCCGACCTTGTTGTAGGCGGGTTCGGCGGTGAAGCCCGGCGTGGAGGTCGGCACGAGGATCGTGGAGATCTCCTTCTTGCCGTTCTCCCGCACATCGGTGACGGCGGTGACGGTCACGAGCGAGGTGATGTCGGTGCCGGAGTTGGTGATGAACTGCTTGTTGCCGTTGATGATCCACTCGCCGTTCTCGAGCTTGGCGGTGGTCTTGGTGCCTCCGGCGTCGCTGCCCGCACCCGGTTCGGTGAGCCCGAAGGCCGCGAGGTTGCGGCCGCTCGCGAGCTGCGGCAGCCACTCCTGCTTCTGCTTCTCGTTGCCGAAGCGGTAGATCGGCATCGCGCCGAGTGAGACACCGGCCTCGAGGGTGATGGCGACGGACTGGTCGACCTTGCCGAGTTCCTCGAGCGCGAGGCACAGCGCGAAGTAGTCGCCGCCCATGCCGCCGTACTCCTCGGGGAACGGCAGGCCGAACAGGCCCATCTCGGCCATGCCCTGCACGACCTCGTAGGGGAACGAGTGCTCGGCGTCGTGCTTGGCGGCGACCGGCGCGACCACCGTGCGGGCGAAGTCGGCGACCGTCTTGCGCAGCTGCTCGTACTCGTCGGGAAGTTGGCCCGTGGCCAGGTATTCCGTCATCACTTTGTCTCTTCCGTGTCGGCGTGCGGGGTGATTCGCACGAGAAGTTGATCGACCTTGACCTGCTCACCGGCTGCCGCGAACAGTTCGACGGTGCCGTCGATGGGGGCGGTGAGCGAATGTTCCATCTTCATGGCCTCGACGACGACGAGCGTCTGCCCGGCCGTGACGGTGTCGCCGGGGGCGACGGACACCGCGATGACGGCGCCGGGCATCGGGCTCGTGATGTCGGCGTCGCCGGCGTGGGCGTCGCCGCCGCGCACCGATGCCTCGCGCACCTCGCGGACGGCGACGCTGCCGTGGCCGTCGGAAAGCCAGACCGCACCGTCGGATTCGCCGACGCGGTAGCTGTGACGCCGGCCGTCGAGCACGACCGCCAGAGCGGAGCCGTGCAGCACGGCGCTGAACCGGTAGGTCTCGCCGTCCTCGACCTCGGCGACACCGACCGCCGGAGTTCCGGTCAGGCGCACATGTGCGGTGCGGTCGCCGGAGGTGAGCCGCGACGTGACGGGCCGGTGGGCACCGACGCGCCATCCGTCGGGCACCGCCCACGGATCGGTGATCTCGCCCGCCCAGCGGTCGAGCCACCGCAGGATCGCCGCGGCGACGAGCGTGGAATCGGCGGTCGTGGGGGCGGTGTAGTCGCCGACCCGGCGGTCGAGGAGTCCGGTGTCGAGCGCACCTGCCACGACGTCGTCGTCGGCGAGCAGGAAGCGTACGAAGTCGACGTTGGTGACGACGCCGAGCACGGCGGTCTGTGCGAGCGCCCGGTCGAGGCGGCGCAGCGCTCCGGCGCGGTCGTCGGCGTGGGCGATGACCTTGGCGAGCATCGGGTCGTAGTCGCTGCCGACCACGGTGCCGGCGCGGATGCCGGAGTCGACGCGCACGCGGGGACCGGTGACGTTCCCCGTCGCTGCGCTCGCCCCGAAAGGCTCGACGACATCGACGATCTCACCGCCGGTCGGGAGGAAGCCGCGAGCCGGATCCTCGGCGTAGACGCGGGCCTCGATCGCGTGGCCGGTGAGGGTGATGTCGTCCTGGGTGAACCCGAGCGGCTCGCCCGCGGCGATGCGCACCTGCCACTCGACGAGGTCGAGGCCGGTGACCATCTCGGTGACCGGATGCTCGACCTGCAGTCGGGTGTTCATCTCCATGAAGAAGAACTCGTCCGGCTTGTCGGCGGAGACGATGAACTCGACGGTGCCGGCGCCGGTGTAGTCGACGCTGCGCGCGGTGTTGCACGCGGCCTCACCGATGCGGGCGCGGGTGGCCTCGTCGAGCAGCGGGGAGGGCGCTTCCTCGATGACCTTCTGGTGCCGCCGCTGGAGACTGCACTCGCGCTCGCCGAGGTGGACGACGTTGCCGTGCGCGTCGGCGAGGATCTGGACCTCGATGTGCCGGGGGCGCTGCACGAACCGTTCGAGGAAGAGGGTGTCGTCACCGAACGCCGACGCTGCTTCGCGGCGGGCGGATTCGAGCGCGGCGGGCAGATCCTTCGGGTCCTCGACGAGGCGCATGCCCTTGCCGCCACCGCCGGCGGACGGCTTGACGAGCACGGGATAGCCGACTTCCTCGGCGCCCGCGATCAGTTCGTCGTCGCTCAGTCCGGGCCGGGAGATGCCGGGCACGACGGGAACGCCGAACTCCGACACCGCGGCCTTGGCGGTGATCTTGTCGCCCATGGTCTCGATGGCGTGGGCGGACGGGCCGAGGAAGGCGATACCGGCAGTGGCGCACGCGGCGGCGAAAGCCGAATTCTCCGAAAGGAATCCGTAGCCGGGATGGATGCCCTGTGCACCGGTGGCGAGCGCCGCGTCGATGACCTTGTCGATCACCAGATAGCTCTCGCGCGCCGCGGCGGGTCCGAGCAGCACCGCGGTGTCGGCCTCCTGCACGTGCCGGGCGTCGCGGTCGGCCTCGCTGAACACGGCGACCGAGCGGATGCCCATCGCCTTGAGGGTGCGGATGACGCGCACCGCGATCTCACCGCGGTTGGCGACCAACACCGTGTCGATCCGAGTCGTATCAGTCATGGGTGCACTCACATCCGGAAGACGCCGTAGGAGACCGGCTCGAGCGGGGCGTTGGCGCACACCGACAGTGCCAGTCCGAGAACTTTTCTGGTGTCTGCGGGATCGATGATGCCGTCGTCCCACAGGCGCGCGGTCGAGTAGTAGGGATTGCCCTGTTCCTCGTACTGGGCGCGGATCGGAGCCTTGAACTCCTCCTCCTGCTCGGCCGTCCAGGGCTTGCCCGAGGCATCGAGCTGGTCGGAGCGCACCGTGGCCAGCACCGAGGCGGCCTGCTCGCCGCCCATGACGGAGATGCGGGCGTTGGGCCACATCCACAGGAAGCGAGGCGAATACGCGCGACCGCACATCGAGTAGTTGCCGGCGCCGTACGAGCCGCCGATGACGACGGTCAGCTTCGGCACCCGCGCGCACGCGACCGCGGTGACCATCTTCGCGCCGTGCTTGGCGATGCCGCCGGCCTCGTAGTCGCGGCCGACCATGAAGCCGGAGATGTTCTGCAGGAACACCAGCGGGATCGAGCGCTTGTCGCACAGTTCGATGAAATGCGCTCCCTTGACGGCGGATTCGCCGAAGAGAACGCCGTTGTTCGCGATGATGCCGACCGGGTGGCCGTGGATGCGTGCGAAGCCGGTGACGAGAGTCTTGCCGTATTCGGCCTTGAACTCGTGGAAGCTGCTGGATCCATGGCCGTCACCGCCGGCGCCGTCGACCACACGGTCGATGACCTCGTGCACGTCGTAGGGGATGCGCGAGTCGGTGGGCACCACGTCGTACAGCTCGGTGGGGTCGGCCTCGGGTTCGACGGTGGGTTCGACGTCCCACGGACGCGGGTTGCGCGGACCGAAGGTGGAGACGATGTCTCGCACGATGCGCAGCGCGTCGCGGTCGTCCTCGGCCAGGTGGTCGGTGACGCCGGAGACCTTCGAGTGCAGGTCGCCGCCGCCGAGCTCTTCGGCGGTGACGACCTCGCCGGTCGCGGCCTTCACCAGCGGCGGGCCACCGAGGAAGATGGTGCCCTGGTTGCGGACGATGACGGCCTCGTCGCTCATGGCGGGGACGTAGGCGCCGCCGGCGGTGCACGAGCCCATGACCGCGGCGATCTGCGGAATCCCCTTGGCGCTCATGGTGGCCTGGTTGTAGAAGATGCGGCCGAAGTGCTCGCGGTCGGGGAAGACCTCGTCCTGCCGCGGCAGGAAGGCGCCACCGGAGTCGACGAGGTACAGGCACGGCAGGTTGTTCTGCAGCGCGACTTCCTGCGCCCGCAGATGCTTCTTGACCGTGATCGGATAGTAGGTGCCCCCCTTGACGGTGGCGTCGTTCGCGACGATCACGCACTCGCGGCCGGCGACGCGGCCGATGCCGGCGATCATGCCGGCGCCGGGGCACTCGTCGTCGTACATGCCGTCGGCGGCGAGGGGCGACAGTTCGAGGAACGGGCTGCCCGTGTCGAGCAGTTCGTCCACGCGGTCGCGGGGAAGCAGCTTGCCGCGGGCGACATGCCGCTCCCGGGCTTTCTCGCTGCCACCCAGGGCTGCGGCAGCGAGCTTGTCTCGGAGCTCTCCGACCAGCTGTTCGTGCTGGTCGCGGCTGGTTGTCGAGGCCGTCTCAGCGGTTGTCACGGACACCATCCTCGGTAGATCGACTAATCGCCATTAACTGAAATCTAGGTTAGTTATGATTAACCGAGTTGTCCAGACCACACCGAGCGGAGATTTTCATGACCGAGTCCGCGATCGACGTCTCGACCGCCTCGGGACGCCCGACGCGGCGTAGCCTCGCCAAGGCGGAACGCCGACGGGACCTCCTGCGTGCCGCGGCGCACCTGATCGCCGAACGCGGATTCCCCGGGGTCCGCCTCGAGGATCTCGGTGCGGCCGTGGGGATCAGCGGTCCCGCCGTGTACCGGCACTTCCCCAACAAGGACGCCCTGCTCGTCGAGATCCTCGTCGAGATCAGCCGCCGCCTCCTCGCAGGTGGCACGCAGGTCGCCGAGACGACGCCCGACCCGCGCGACGCCCTCGAGGGCCTGGTCGACTTCCATCTCGACTTCGCGCTGGGCGAGCCCGATCTCATCCGCGTGCAGGACCGCGAGTTCACGTCCCTCCCCGACGAGGGGCAGCGGGAGGTGAGGGTGACCCAGCGTCGCTACGTCGAGATCTGGGTCGACGCCCTGCGCCGCATCGACCCCGCACTGCCCGAATCCGATGCGCGCACGATGGCGCACGCGACCTTCGGACTCATCAACTCGACACCGCACAGCGCCGACCCGCGTTCCCCCGAAGGCACCCGCGCGGTGCTGCGACGCATGGCACTGGCAGCTCTCGCCGCGACCCCCTCGGCTCTCGCGGCAGAGCCGTCACGAACGGAGACCGCATGAGCTACTTCGAACGACTCGGCCCGACCTCCTTCCGCGCCACCGAACATGTCGGTGGGGCGTGGAACGAGGCGGAGCAGCACATCGCTCCCGCTCTCGGGCTGATCGCCCACGTCGTCGAATGCGACCGCGACGCGCGGCGCGACGACGACCTCACGATCGGACGCCTGTCGTACGACATCCTCGGCACCGTGCCCGTCGGTCCCGTCGTCACGACGGTCGAGGTCCTGCGGCCCGGACGCACCATCGAACTCGTGGAAGCGACCCTCGCCTACGACGGGCGCGCGATCGTGCGTGCGCGCGCGTGGCTGATGCAGACCCGTCCCACCGCGGAGATCGCCGGCACCACGCTGCAGCCGATTCCGACGCCCGAGGACTGCGAACCCTGGGACCCGACGACGCTGTGGCCGGGAGGATTCATCGACTCGGTGGAGGTGCGCCGCGTCTCGACCGCACCCGGACGGGCCTCGTTCTGGGTGCGCACCGGTCTCCCGCTCGTGGAGGGCGAGAAGGTCAGCGATCTCGCCGCCACGGCCGGCCTGTTCGACATCGCCAACGGCATGGCGGTGCGTGCCGATCCGAGAACGGTCGCCTTCCCCAACGTCGACCTGACCGCGCACCTGTTCGCCGAACCCCGCGGTGAATGGGTCGGCTTCGATACGTCGGTCTCGTTCGGCGCCGACGGCGTCGGCCTGACGAGCACGGTGCTGCACGATGCGACCGGACCGATCGGCACGATGTCCCAGATCCTCACGGTGCGGCCGATCTGAGCGGCCACACCGATCCGGTGACCTCGGGGTTCGGTGACCTCAGCTCAGCAGCGCGGACGCGAGCTGCCGGTAGCCCTCGCTCGGGAAGGTGAACGGATCCGCGGTGAGCACCTGGATGGCGACCTCGTCGGCACCGGCGGCGTAGTGCTTCTCGATGCCGGCGACGACGCTGTCGAGATCGCCCCACGGGATGAGCACGTCCATCAGGCCGTCGCTGCCACCGTCGGCGAGGTCCTCGTCGGTATACCCGAGACGACGCAGGTTGTTCGAGTAGTTCGGCAGCGCGAGATAACCGCGCATGTACTCGCGGGCGATGTAACGCGCAACGGTCTCGTCGGTTTCGAGGACGACGGCCACCTCGGGCGCGAGCAACGGCTCCGAGCCGAGGGCCTCACGCGCAACCGCCGTGTGCGCGGGCGGAACGAAGTACGGATGGGCTCCTGCCGCGCGCTCGGCGGACAGCTTCAGCATGCGCGGGCCGAGCGCCGCGAGGACCCTGCGATCGGTGGGCACCGGCGTCGACGCCACATCGAGGCCGTCGAGGTACTCGACCATCCGGCTGTAGGGCTTGGTGTAGCTGGTGTTCTCCCGCGCGTCGACGACGGGAGCGTGACTCGTTCCGACGCCCAGCAGGAAACGACCGGGATACCGCGACTCCAGATCGGCGACCGCAGCCGCCGTGGTCTCCGGGTCGGCGTGCCAGATGCTGATGATGCCGCTCGCCAGCTCGAGCGTCGTCGTCGCCGCGAGCAGTTCACCGTAGACGGAGGGGAAGCCGTCCTTGAATCCGCCGGACGTCCACAACCGGGAGTACCCGAGCTCCTCCAGTTCGCGGGCTGCATCGAGCGCCTGCTCGCGAACCTTCCGACTGAGCCAGAACGCGCCACCCCACACACTCACTCGTCGTGTCATGCGACCGACCCTAGTCGCGTTCCGGCACTCGGTGCAGCCGGTTCGGCCCGTGGCCGGATCGGAACGGCTCCACCGGTCGGCTACAGTTCGCATTCGGGTTCAACAGACAGCCCGTCCATACGTGTGTTCGCAGACCGACAGGTTCGGGACCGCACCGCCGTCGGGATTCGTCGCCCGTAGGCGCGAATCGGGCACGGGCCGGGAAGCTGGGGTGGATGTGATCGGTATCGTGCGTTCCGCCGAGGTCGGAGCGACGGTGCGGCGATGAGGGATCCTTCGGTTCCCGAACCGCGCATCGAGCGGTTCTCGTCGCGGCTGGTCGTGCAGAGCTGGTTCCAGGTCGCGTTCGCGGTCCTCGCGGTCTTCGCCGTCCTCGGCTCGATCGTGGGCGGAATCTTCATCCAGCGCACCGTGCAGATCACCGACGAGGTGACCGGGCGGATCCAGCCCGCGATGACGGAGTCCTACCGGCTGCAGAGCTCATTGCTCGATCAGCAGACCGCGGTCCGCGGGTATGCGCTCACGACCGACCCGATCTTCCTCGGGCCGTATCGCGCCGGCCGAGCCGATCAGCAGGTCGCCCTCGATCGCCTCCGTGAACTCCTCGCCGACCATCCCGAGCTCCTCGCCGACATCGACTCCATCGACGCCACCGCCCGGCAGTGGCGGACGCAATATGCAGAGCCGATCATCGCCACAGTCGTGCCCGGGCAGCCGCGCCCCGTCGATGCGAACCTGGCAGAGGAGGACCGGCTGACCTTCGGTGAGATCCGGTCGATGTTCGTCCAGGAGAACAGCGCGCTCTCCCGTGTGCTCGAAGAGAACCTCGACGATCTCGTGCAGTCCCGGACGATCCGCAACTCGGTCCTGATCGCCATGGTGATCACGTTCATCCTCACCGGCCTCGCGATGGTGGCCCTCGTCCACAATCTCGTCGCCGTGCCGCTCAACAAACTCCGCAACGCCAGTCGCCGGGTCGCGCTGGAGGAGAACTTCTACCAGCACATATACCCCCAGGGACCGAAGGACATCCGGGCACTCGCCCTCGACGTCGAGACGATGCGCGGTCGTATCGCGGACGCGTTGGCGGACTCCCGGAAGCAGCAGACCCTGCTCGCGAAACAGACCGAGGATCTCGATTCCCAGGCCGAGGAACTCCGCCGCTCGAACACCGAACTCGAGCAGTTCGCCTACGTCGCATCGCACGACCTGCAGGAACCGCTGCGGAAGGTCGCGTCCTTCTGCCAGCTGCTCGAGAAGCGGTACGGCGATGTCCTCGACGATCGCGGACGGCAGTACGTCGAATACGCCGTGGACGGCGCGAAACGGATGCAGGTGCTGATCAGCGATCTGCTCGCCTTCTCCCGGGTCGGACGCGTCCACGACGCCTACGTCCGGGTCGACCTCGGCCGACCGCTCGAGAAGGCGTTGTTCAACCTCTCCGCCTCCATCGAGGAGTCACAGGCGCAGATCGAACGCCCCGACGACCTCCCCGAGCTCACCGGCGACCCCACTCTGCTGACGATGCTGTGGCAGAACCTGGTCGGCAACGCCATCAAGTTCCGCCATCCCGATCGCACCCCGGTGATCAGGATCGAGTGCGAAAAGGCCGAGGACGAGTCGGACGGTCCGCGGTGGCACTTCTGCGTCACCGACAACGGCATCGGGATCGACAGCGAGTACGCCGAGAAGGTGTTCGTCATCTTCCAGCGGCTGCATCCTCGCGACGATTACCAGGGCACCGGTATCGGACTGGCGCTGAGCAAGAAAATCGTCGAGTATCACGCGGGAAGAATCTGGATCGACACCGAGTACGGCGATACTCATACCGAGGGCACTCGAATCTGCTTCACCCTCGGAACCGCATCACGCCCCGTCGAGCAGAAGCAGGGGACAACGTCATGAGGAGCACGATCGTGACCTATCCCGCTGCCCGACCGGTGGACGTCCTGTTGGTCGAGGACGATCCCGGCGACGAGCTGATGACCCGTGAAGCATTCGAGGACAACAAGATCGGCAACGCCCTACACGTCGTCCGCGACGGGGCGGAAGCACTCGACTTCCTGTACCGCCGGGGCGACCACGAGGGTGCGCCGCGCCCGGATCTGATCCTGCTCGACCTGAACCTGCCGAAGTACGATGGTCGGCAGGTGCTGACGAAGATCAAGTCCGATCCGGAACTGTCCGACATCCCGATCGTGGTGCTCACGACCTCGTCGGCCGAGGAGGACATTCTCCGCAGCTACAAGCTGCACGCCAATGCGTACGTCACCAAGCCGGTCGATCTCGACCAGTTCATCGGTGCCGTGAAGCAGATCGACGAATTCTTCGTGCAGGTCGTGCGGCTACCGCGTCGCGGACGCTGACGAGAAGCTCCGCGGGGCGGCTCGGGCCGAACCGTCAGGACAGGATGCCGAAGATCGCGACCACGAAGATGATCACGATCACCGCGACGGCGAGCAGCGTGAGCCACCCGCTGATGGGGAATCGCTTTCTCGTGTCCGGTTCCGGAGCGGACAGCCCGGACGTCGTCCCCGAGTCCGGGGGCGTCGATCCGGGCGCCACGCCGCCACCGGGCTCGAGATCCGGGGTGCGCGAAGGTTCGGGATCCTGGCTTCCGTGGTGTTCGGGGTCCGAAGTGGTCACCTGACCTCCTTCTGTGCGGCTGCGCTCCCGCAAGAGCGGCCACAGACATGTGTCGCGGTGATTCGGTTCTGTGGCGACATACCTCTCCTCCGGCACGCGCAAACATGTGCGGCGCGGCAGGGACCCGCTCGCGGGCAGCGTTTGCCCGCGCCGAGCGGGGGTAGGCATCGAGGGACACGTGCCGGGCACGGCCCGACATTCCTGCACCCGAGGAACCGAGGAGCGACATGAAGGCAGTGACATGGCAAGGGCGCCGCAACGTGAGCGTCGATACGGTGCCCGATCCGACGATCCAGGAGGCCGGTGACGCCGTCATCCGCGTCACCACCACCAACATCTGCGGCTCCGACCTGCACCTGTACGAGGTGTTGGGAGCCTTCATGACTCCCGGCGACATCCTCGGTCACGAACCGATGGGCATCGTCGAGGAGGTCGGCTCCGGCGTCACGAAGCTGAAGCCCGGCGACCGGGTGGTGATCCCCTTCCAGGTGTGTTGCGGCCAGTGCTTCATGTGTTCCCACGGCCTGCATTCGCAGTGCGAGACCACGCAGGTCCGTGAGGAGGGCACCGGCGCCGCACTGTTCGGCTACTCGAAGCTCTACGGCAGCGTGCCCGGCGGGCAGGCCGAATATCTGCGCGTCCCCCATGCCGACGCCACCCACATCAAGGTCCCGGAAGGGCCGGCCGACGACCGTTTCGTCTACCTTTCCGACGTGCTGCCCACCGCGTGGCAGGCCGTCGAGTACGCGGAGATCCCCGACGGCGGAAGTGTCACGGTGCTCGGCCTCGGCCCCATCGGAGAGATGGCCGCCCGCATCGCGGTGCACAAGGGTGCCCGCGTGATCGGCGTGGACATGGTCCCCGAGCGACTGGCCCGCGCGGCCTCCCGCGGCATCGAGGTCGTCGATCTGCGCGAGGTCGACAACAATCCCGGCGACATGATCCGTGACATGACGAACGGGCGCGGCACCGATTCGGTGATCGACGCCGTGGGTATGGAGGCGCACGGCTCGCCCGTCGCGAAGCTCGCCCAGAGTGCCGCCGGCTTCCTGCCGTCGGCGATCGCCGAGCCGTTCATGGAGAAGGCCGGAGTGGACCGTCTCCACGCGCTGTACACCGCGATCGACGTCGTGCGGCGTGGTGGCGCGATCTCGTTGAGCGGTGTGTACGGCGGGGCGGCGGATCCGATGCCGATGCTCACCCTGTTCGACAAGCAGATCCGTCTCCACATGGGTCAGGCCAACGTGTTGAACTGGGTCCCGGAGATCCTGCCGCTGCTGACCGACGAGGATCCGCTGGGGGTCGACGACTTCGCGACCCACCGCCTCCCGCTCGACGACGCACCGCACGCGTACGAGATCTTCCAGAAGAAGCAGGACGGCGCCATCAAGATCTGCCTGAAACCGTAGTGGACGCAGCCGAACCGGGCCCGGGAATCATCCCGGGCCCGGTTCGCCGTAGCGGTTCACTTCTCGATCGCGGCCTGGCCGTTCGTCTCCGCGTCGATCACCGAGATCTTGCGGGGCTTCGCCTTCTCTGCGACCGGAATCGTCACGCGTAGAACACCACCGCGGTACTGCGCTTCGATCCGATCGGTGTCGAGGGTGTCACCGAGGAACAGCCTACGAGTGAAGATGCCTCGCGGCCTCTCGGTCGAGACGAATTCCTTGTCCCGGTCGACTTCCGGACGTTCCGCGCGCACGGTGAGCACGTTGCGTTCGACATCGAGGTCGATCGAGTCGGCGTCGACGCCCGGGAGATCGAACTCGGCGACGAAACGGTCGCCTTCTCGCCATGCATCGAGCGGCATCACCGCGGGCCGTGCCATGGTGCCGAGCACCTGCTGCGTGAAGCGATCGATATCGCGGAAGGGGTCGGTGCGCATCAACATCGGTCTGTCACCTCCGACTGTCCGGCCGTTCGTGGCGGCCACACTTTGTCGATTACCTGTGCCCGTGGACACAGATTTATTATGGACCTGTGGTAAGGTTCGGTCAAGTCGCGGGTGACCGCAGCGCGACCCGAGAAGACCGACTCCGGAGGAAACGATGACGCCAGATCCGTTACGCGCCCGGCGCGGGGTCTACGGCATCTCGGTGGCCGCCGAACTGTCGGGACTCGACCCGCAGACCTTGCGCCTGTACGAACGCCGAGGGTTGCTGAGCCCCGCACGCACAGCGGGTGGGACGCGCCGCTACAGCGACAACGATCTCGAGATCGTCCAACGGATCGTCGAACTGGTGGGCTCCGGAATCAATATCGCCGGAATCGCCCGGATCCTCGAACTCGAGGCGAACAACGCGGCCCTCAAGGAGGACAACGACCGTCTGCGCTCCACCCTGGACAGCAGACCCCCTCCCCCGCCGCATACTTCCTAGACCTCCTCTACCTGCGCAAACAGCAGAAAGACCGGGCCGGTTCAGTAGAACCGGGCTAAGATTCAAGAACGCCTCAGAGGTGCGTAGGAGTGCGTCCGCCAATGACGCACCGATAGCAATAAGGGGTGACCTCAGTGCGCAATGCACAGCACGATTCACCGAATACCGGACAGGGACAGCAGGACATGGCATCCCGGCCCAATCACATCGCAGACGACACGATCCGCTGGCCCGATCCGAGCCCGCTGGACGGATGGTGGGCCCGCGTCATGGGCAAGTCGGTTCCCTGAGAGGAACCGGCACGATCCGACCATTCCATGACATCGATTCGCGGATACCGAGTTGTTGATATCGAGGTGGACATGACGCCGCACCGCGACCCGATCTCCGGTGGCCGGTGGGTCTTCCGTTGCGACCATTGCGATCACTGCTACCGCACTGCCGCACAGAGCAAGCTGCAGGCAGAGCTCTATGCCCAGATGAACGGCTGGGCCATCCATCCGACGACGTTGTGCCCCGGATGCGCAACACTGTTCACCGGCGAGTTCGCGCCGCTCGCGCACGCCGACGGTTGATCCGATAGTTGTCGCAGTCGCCGGTCGGGAGGCGGGTGAGCATCTAGGCTCGCTTCATGACCGGCGACGCAACACGTATCGATTCACCCGAGAAACTCTCGGCTGCTCTCGAGACCACGGGATATCTCGCCGACGACGGACTGGCGACCGTCGTCTTCCTTGCGATGCGTATGGGCCGGCCGCTCTTCTGCGAAGGCGAACCCGGAACCGGGAAGACTTCGCTCGCAGCGGCTCTCGCTCAGGCCCTGGATCTGCCGATGGTCCGGTTGCAGTGCCACGAGGGCATCGACGCCTCGCAGGCCCTCTACGACTGGGATTTTCCCCGGCAGTTGCTCCATCTGCGCTCGCTCGAAGCGGCGAGCGACGGTGTGCTCGATGCGGACACCGCCGAGCGTTCCCTCTACACGGAGCGCTATCTCCTCGTCCGCCCGTTGCTGCAGGCGCTCACCGACTCACCGTGCGTGCTGCTCGTCGACGAAATCGACCGCGCCGACGACGAGTTCGAGGCCTTCCTACTCCAGTTGCTCGACGAGAACGCGGTGACGATCCCCGAATTGGGCGAGATCCGGGCGGAGGTCCCACCGCTGGTGGTGCTCACCTCCAATCGGACCCGCGAGGTGCACGACGCACTCAAGCGCCGCTGTCTGTACCACTGGGTGGAGCATCCCGATCTCGAACGCGAGGTCGCGATCCTGCAGCGGCGGCTGCCCGGTCTGGGGCACCCGCTCGCCGAGCAGATCGCCCGCGCGGTGCGCTCGTTCCGCGAACAGGACCTCCTGAAGCCACCGGGGATCGCCGAATCCCTCGACTGGGCGCGCGCACTGGTCGCCCTCGACCGCGACGTCCTCGACGCAGCGACCGCTGCGGCGACACTCGGTGCCGTACTGAAGTACCGCGAGGACATCGACCGGGTCACCCGCGCCGGACTCGACCTCTCGAGGGCCGGATGACGACCGCCCCCGGACCGGTCGCCGGGTTGGCCGGCTTCTGCCGCGCCCTCGCCGCCGCCGGTCTGCCCGTCGCCCTCGACGCCACCGCCACCTATCTCGACGCCCTCGCACACGTCGACGTCGGGGATCCCGTGCAGGTCTATTGGGCAGGCCGCGCCACGCTGTGCCGCACACCGGACGACACGGCCCGCTACGACGTGGTCTTCGTCCACTGGTTCGGCGACACCGTCCCCACCGGCTCGCGTACCCACGGGCAACGCACCCGCACCGCACGGATCGCCGCGCTGTCCCGCAGCGAGGGTGCCGAGGGCGATTCCGGTGACGACGCGCCACGCCTGCAGGTCGCGGCGGACGACACCGACGTCCTCCGGCACCGCGACGTGGCCGAATTGACGACCGCCGAACGCGCTCACCTCGCCGAACTGCTCGCGCGGTTGCAGCCCCGACCCCCGACGCGTCGGGGATTGCGGTCGAAGCCCTCCCGCCGCGGGCCGGTGGACCCGCGGCACACCCTGCGCGACATGCTGGCGGGCGGAGGCGAACCCGTCCGGCCGCGGCACCGGGCACGAGCGACGAGACCGCGCCGGGTGGTGTTGCTGATCGACGTGTCCGGCTCGATGAGTCCCTACGCCGACGCGCTCCTGCGGTTCGCGCACGTCGTCACGCGTGCCGCGCCGTCGTCCACCGAGGTGTTCTCCCTCGGCACGCGGCTGACCCGCCTGTCGCGTGCGCTGCGTGCCCGCGACCCGCAGATCGCGCTCGCCGGGGCCTCGCGTGCGGTACCGGACTGGGCGGGCGGGACACGTCTCGGCGACACGCTCGGCGCGTTCCTGGACCGCTGGGGGCGCAGAGGTTTCGCGCGCGGCGCGGTGGTGGTGATCTTCTCCGACGGCTGGGAGCGCGGCGACACCTCGCAGCTCGGGGAACGCATGGCGCAGCTGCATCGCCTCGCGCACCGCGTGCTGTGGGTGAACCCGCACGCCGGCGGCGCCGGATACGAACCGATCCAGTCGGGTATCTCCGCGGCCCTGCCGCACATCGATCGTCTGCTCGCGGGACACAGCCTTGCGACACTGGAAGAACTTCTCGAGGAGGTTCGGCGTGCGTGAAATTCTGGACGAGCTCGACCGGCGGTACCGGGACGGGGAGGCCGTCGCGGTAGGCACCGTGGTCTCGACTTTCCGTTCGGCGCCCCGGGGGCCGGGTGCATCGATGCTGGTCGCGCAGGACGGCACCGTCACCGGCAGCGTCTCGGGCGGGTGCGTCGAAGGCGACGTCTACGAACTCGGCCGGTCGGTCATCGACAGCGGGCAGCCGGTGCTGCAACGCTACGGGGTCTCCGACGACGACGCGTTCTCCGTCGGCCTGACCTGTGGCGGCATCATCGACGTCTTCGTCGAACGGATCGACGCCGCGTCCTTCCCCGCCTTCACCGACCTGCTCGACTCCGTCCGCGCGGGCGAACCCGTCGCGCTCGCGACCGTCACCGCCCATCCCGACCCGGCGTTACGGGGACGACGGATGGTCGTGTGGCGCGACCGCGCCGACGGACAGCTCGCCTCGTCCCGCATGTACGACGCCGTCGTCGACGACGCGCGCGGCCTGCTCGAGGTGGGACGCTCGGGCACCCTTCACTACGGCACCGACGGTGAGCGTCGCGGCGAGGGGATGTCGGTGTTCGTCAACGTCTTCCAGCCCCCGCCGCGGCTGATCGTGTTCGGGGCGATCGACTTCGCGTCGGCGATGGCCCGGCTCGGCTCGTTCCTGGGCTACACGGTGACGGTGTGCGACGCGCGGGGGGTGTTCGCCACCGAGGCCCGCTTCCCCGGCGCCCACGAGGTGATCGTCGACTGGCCGCACCGCTATCTCGCGGCCGAGGCCGAGGCCGGACGTGTGGACGCCCGCACCGTCATCACGGTACTCACCCACGACCCGAAGTTCGACGTGCCACTCCTCGAAGTCGCCCTACGGCTCGACGTGGCCTACGTCGGGGCGATGGGGTCGCGCCGCACACACGACGACCGGATGGAGCGTCTGCGGGAGACGGGACTGACCGAGGAGGAACTGGCGCGCCTGTCGTCGCCGATCGGTCTGGATCTCGGGGCCCGCACCCCGGAGGAGACCGCGGTGTCGATCGCCGCGGAGATCATCGCGCTGCGCTGGGGCGGGGGCGGCGGCCGCCTCGCGGAGACACGCGGACCGATCCACGGCCACGAGGAGCACATCGGCGCTCAGAAGTACTGAGCACCACCGTCGATCGCGAAGCTCTGGGCGGTGACGAAGACGGACTCGTCGGACGCGAGGCGACCATGTTCGCGATCTCGTCCGCCTCGGCCATGTACTTGTTCAGGAAGAGCATGGTCATGCCGCCGAGCCGGGGGTTGCTCTCGGCGGTCTGGGCGATGCGGTCGCGCATCGAACCGGATCCCATCGGGGTGTTCACCGCGCCCGGGTGGATGCTGTCGACCCGGATGTCGTGCTGTCCGAGTTCGGCGGCGAAGGCCCGCGCCATCCCGACGAGGGCGTGCTTGCTGGTCGTGTAGTGCACCAGATGTTCCTTGGCGCCCTCCGCCTCGACCAGCCGGCGTGTCTCGTGACGATCCCGCCTCCGATCGACGCGAGCCCAAAGGCGATTTCGGCGATTCGGGTCCTTTCGACGCGCGATATGCAGCAGAGTGTCAGTGATCTGTATCACTGCGCTACGCGAGGCACTTGGAGGATCGATGCGCATCACTGTCACCGTAGACGGAACGCAGTACACGGACGACGTGGAACCGCGACTGCTTCTCGTCCACTACCTCAGAGATCGACTCGGGAAGGTGGGCACGGTGGTCGGCTGCGACACGAGCAACTGCGGCGCCTGCACCGTGTTGCTCGACGACCGCAGCGTCAAGTCGTGCTCGATGCTCGCGGTACAGGCCGACGGACACTCGGTCACCACCGTCGAAGGGCTCACCACGAACGGCAGCCTGCATCCGGTCCAGGAGGCGTTCCGCGAGAAGCACGCCCTGCAGTGCGGCTTCTGTACGCCCGGGATGATCATGGCGACCATCGACCTGCTCTCCGAGAACTCCGATCCGAGCGACGAGGACGTACGGCACGGTCTCGAAGGAAATCTGTGCCGCTGCACCGGATACCAGAACATCGTGGCCGCTGCGCGTGACGCCGCTCAGCGACTGCGCGAGAACCCGGCCGCCACGCAGGAGGTATGACGATGACGAGCACCGTGGATCCCACCACCGACGAGGGCACCGGCGAATCCGAACTCGGCCGGGCACGCCGCCGCAAGGAGGACGAGCACCTCATCACCGGCCGCACGCGCTGGACCGACAACATCGTGCTCCCTGGGATGCTGCACGCCGCGATCCTGCGCAGCCCGATCGCGCACGCCCGCATCACCGGACTCGACGTCTCCGAGGCCCGGGGCAAGCCGGGGGTCGTCGCCGTCTACACGGGCGCCGACCTCGCCGAGGAGCAGGGCAGCCTGCCGTGCGCGTGGCCGATCACCGAGGACATGAAGACCCCGAACGCCCCGGCCCTGGCCGTCGACACCGTGCGGTTCGCGGGTGAGGCCGTCGCAGTCGTGGTGGCCCGCAGCGCATACGAGGCCCACGATGCCCTCGACGCGATCGACGTCGACTACGAGGACCTGCCGGTCGTGCTCGATCTCGAGAGCGCGGCGCAGGACGGCGACCTCGTCCACCCCGATCTCGGCACCAACGTCAGCGCGACATGGGTGTTCGACTCCGCCGAGGCCGGCAGCGGCGGCAACGTCGAGGACGCGATCCGCGACGCGGAGGTGGTCGTCGAACGGACCTTCCGGCAGCAGCGGCTCATCCCGGCCTTCATGGAACCGCGATCGGTCGTCGTCGACCCCACCGCCTCGCAGATCACCATGTGGTCGGCGACCCAGGTCCCGCACGTGCTGAAGCTGATGCTCGCGATGACCCTCGGTCTCCCCGAGCACAAACTGCGCGTCATCGCCCCCGATGTGGGCGGTGGTTTCGGCGGCAAGCTGCAGGTCACGCCGGAGGAGGTGCTCACGCTCCTCATCGCGCGTCGCCTACACAAGCCCGTCAAGTACACCGAGACGCGCAGCGAGTCGATGCTCGCCGCGCACCACGGCCGCGACCAGGTCCAGAAGCTGACCCTCGCCGCGCGCCGCGACGGCACCGTCACGGGCCTGAAGGTGGAACTGCTCGCCGATATGGGCGCCTACCTGCGTCTCGTCACCCCGGGTGTGCCGATCCTCGGCGCGTTCATGTTCAACGGCATCTACAAGTTCGACTCGTACCGGTTCGCCTGCACCAACGTGTTCACCAACAAGGTGCCCACCGACGCCTACCGCGGCGCCGGACGCCCCGAGGCCACCTTCGCGATCGAACGCATCATGGACGAGCTCGCCGTCGAACTGTCCATGGATCCCCTCGAGCTCCGCGAGAAGAACTGGATCAAGCACGAGGAGTTCCCGTTCGACACCGTCGCGGGCCTGACCTACGACTCGGGCAACTACGAGGCCGCGACCGCCAAGGCCCGAGAGTTGTTCGACTACGACGCATTACGGCGCGAGCAGACCGAACGACGCGAGCGCAACGACCCGGTGCAGCTCGGTCTCGGTGTCTCCACGTTCACGGAGATGTGCGGCCTGGCCCCGTCGCGGGTGCTCGGTTCACTCTCCTACGGCGCCGGCGGCTGGGAGCACGCCGCGATCCGCATGCTCCCCACCGGCAAGGTGGAGGTCGTCACCGGTTCGTCCGCCCACGGTCAGGGCCACGAGACGGCGTGGAGCCAGATCGTCGCCGACCGGCTCGGAATCCCGTTCGAGGACATCGAGATCCTGCACGGCGATACGCAGAGTTCACCGCGCGGTCTCGACACCTACGGCTCCCGCTCGCTCGCCGTCGGCGGCATCGCGGTCGTGAAGGCCGCCGAGAAGGTGGTCGCCAAGGCCCGGCCGATCGCCGCACACCTGCTCGAATGTTCCGAGGACGATCTGGATTTCGAGGCAGGACAGTTCCGCGTCAAGGGCACCTCGAAGTCCGTCGGGCTCACCGACGTCGCGCTCGCGGTGTTCGCCGCGCACGACCTGCCCGACGGTGTCGAACCGAACCTCGACTCCGAGGCGACCTACGATCCCGACAACTTCTCGTTCCCGCACGGCACCCACCTGTGCGCCATCGAGGTCGACACCGAGACGGGGCACGCGCGGATCCGCAAGTACGTGTGCGTCGACGACGTCGGGCACGTCGTGAATCCGCTCATCGTCGAGGGTCAGGTGCACGGCGGACTCGCCCAGGGTATCGCCCAGGCCCTCTACGAGGAAGCGGTGCACGACGAGTCGGGCACGTTGCTGAGTTCGTCGTTCGCCGAGTATCTGCTACCCACCGCGGTGGATCTGCCGCCCTTCGTCACCGATCGCACCGACACTCCGGCACCCGGTAATCCGCTGGGTGTCAAGGGTGTCGGCGAGGCAGGAACCATCGCCTCCACCCCGGCCGTCGTCAACGCCGTACTCGACGCGGTCCGGCCGTTCGGCGTCACCGACGTCGAGATGCCCTGTACACCGATGCGGATCTGGCACGCGCTCCGCGACGCCCGAGGAGGCACGAAATGATACCGGCCCCGTTCGACTACGTCGCCCCGTCGAGCGTCGACGAAGCGGTCGCCGCGTTGACCGAGGCCGGTGAGGACGCGAAGGTCATCGCCGGTGGGCAGAGCCTCATGCCCGTCCTGCGCCTGCGGATGGCGGCACCGACCGTGCTCGTCGACCTCGGCAGGATCCCCGAACTGCGGGGCATCCGCGACGACGGCGACGCCCTGGTGATCGGCGCGACCACCACCCACCACGATGTGCTGCACGACCCGCTCGTCGCGGAGCACGCACGGTTGCTGGCCGAGGCGACGGCGACCGTCGCCGATCCCCAGATCCGGCACCGCGGCACGTTCGGCGGGTCGCTCGTGCACGCCGACCCGGCCGGGGATCTCGCGGCGCCTGCCGTGGCGCTCGAGGCGACCTTCACCGTGGCCGGTCCGTCCGGGCGTCGCACCATCGCGACGGACGACTTCTTCCAGGACTTCTTCACGACCGCGGTCGAGCCCGGAGAGATCCTCGTCGAGGTCCGGATTCCCAAGCACACGGGCTGGTCTGCGCGCTACGAGAAGTTCCATCGCGCGGCCCAGCAGTGGTCCATCGTCGGGGTCGCTGCGACCCTACAGGCGTCCGGCGACACCATCGAACGGGCGAGGATCGCGCTTACTAACATGGCAGCCGTCCCGGTCCGGGCACGCGGCGTCGAGGAATCGCTGATCGGTAAGCCCGCGACGGCCGAGACGATCCGGGAGGCCGCCGAGCTCGCCACCGACGGCACGGCTCCCATGACCGACGGGAATGCCGACGCCGAGTATCGGAGCCACCTCGCCCGGGTACTCACCCGACGAGCGGTCACCACTGCCTCCGGGGTCTAGGCGTTTTGCACGCCGAACACCGAGATCCCGGACCACCTACGAACTTGAGGACCCCATGCAACTCGAACACACACTGTCCGTTCCCGCCCCGGTCGACGAGGTGTGGACCGCCCTGCTGAATCCGGAGAAGGTCGCGCCGTGCATGCCGGGTGCGACGCTCACCGGGGTCGACGGCGACACGTTCACCGGGACCGTCAAGGTGAAGCTCGGACCGGTGGCGCTCACGTTCAAGGGCACCGGCGTGTACGTCGAAAAGGACGAGACCGCCCGCCGGGCGGTCATCGAGGCCAATGCGAAGGACACCCGAGGCAACGGCACCGTGGCCGCGACCATCACCGTCACCCTCACCGGCGACGGCGACCGCACCGACGGCATCGTGAGCACCGACATGAAGATCACCGGCAAGCCCGCCCAGTTCGGGCGGGGGATGATCTCGGATGTCGGTGGGAAGATCCTCGAGCAGTTCGCGGACTGCCTGTCGAAGAAGCTCGGACCCGAAGCGACGGCCTCTTCTGTGTCCTCCTCTGTGTCCTCCTCCGCGGCGGCCACTGAGGCAGCCGAGTCGCAGCCCAACGAGTCCGTGCCGGCGAGCCCACCGCTCACCGCCTCGGGTTCGGGCGACGAGCCTGCCGGTGGAGCATTCGTCGGGTCCGGTGCCGGGGATGACGACTCCGCGCAGACGCGGCCGAACGAGTCGGTTCCACCCAGCCCGGTGAGCGCCTCACCGGCACCGGCGATGACCTCGACGCCTCCCACGCCATCGACGACTCCCTCCCCGGCCGCGCCCCCGCAGCCCGAGGCCGAACCGCTCGACCTCATGCAGTACGCGAAGGGATCGGTCGCGACGCGGGTCGCGCCGGTCGGAGTGGTCGCGATTCTCGTCGTGGTCATCGCGGTGATCCTCCAGCGTCGATCGGGACGCTGACCTCGTCGGATCCACTCGAACGCTGCGGATCGGACCCCGTCGAACGGGCCGGTCCGCAGCGTTCGTCGTCGTCAGCCTGCCTGTGCTGCGACGCGGCGACGCCCGATCGGGTCGAGCTGCGCACGGAGCCAGGCGTGCGCGGGATCCGCATCGCGCTCGGCGTGCCAGACCGCGAATTCGCGCAGGGGCGGCAACTGGAAGGTCGGTTCCAGGATGCGCAGGAACGCCATCTCGGCGAGGTGCCGGGCCAAGCGCTCGGGCAGGAACGTGACCATGCAGGTGTTCTCCAGGGCGTACGGAAGCACCGCGAGGTTGCCGCTGGTCGCGCCGACCTGGGCCACCGCCCCCGCACGCAGCAGAGCGCGGCCGAGGTTGGTGTCGTCGGAATACTGCGCGTAGGACAGCAGCGGGTAGCGGCCGAGCACTTCGCGGGTGAGCTTGGTGCCGGTGTACGGGTGCCCGGACCAGACCGCCCCGACGAGTCTGTCGGTCAGCACGACCTGCCTCCGGCAGCTCTCGAACTCCGGGGATTCGAGCACGTGTTCCGGTAGCACCGCGAGATCGATCTCGAACCGGCGGAAGGCATCGAGACCGGCACCGTTGAACGGCAGCAGATCGAAACGGATGCCGGCCGGGGTGCTCCCCCGGACCAGCAGACGCAGGAGGGTGATCGCGGCGTAGTCGCCGGTCATGATGGTGAAGGTGCGTGAATCCGTCGCGGGATCGAAGCCGGGCGCAGCCAGTACCGAGCGCTCGAGGGTCCGCAGCACCTCGCGGAGCGGTTCGACGATCGCCTGGGCGCGCACGGTGGGACGCAGTGTGCGGCCGCTCTTCACGAGAAGCGGATCGTCGAATTGCTTGCGCAACCGGGCGAGAGCCGTACTCGTCGCCGGTTGCGACATGTTCAGTCGCCGCGCCGCGCGCGTGACATTGCGTTCGGAGAGCAGGACTTCGAGGACGACGAGCAGGTTGAGATCGACCCGTCGCAGATCCATGCGCCCCCCTGACATCGAAACCCGGCGGAACGGGAAATTCCGGCGGCATCGTAGCGCACGACCGTGATGTATACACAAGATCGAATACCAGCTATCGGACTTGGACGGCGATCTTGTGAGCGCAGCGAAGTACTACCTACTCTGACCCACGTCCTGACGGCAGCGAACCGTGATTCGCCCTGGCCCGAATTTCCAAGGCGAAGTTCTTTACTTGCCGAAGTCCAGTTTCGGCCGGCCGCCGACTCAGGCACGTAGAGAGGTTCGGGGGGCGAAACGTTGTGAGTGTCATGAGGAAATTCCGGCAGTACACGCCGGACAACTGGCGTCTGTGGCGCAGGATGACCGCGGTCGTCGCCGTCCCCATCGTCGCAGCGACCCTGTACGGCTCGCTCCGCGTCTACGACCTCTACCAGGAGAACGACGCCTACAGCGCCGCCGCCGAGAACGTCTCCATCCTGCCGACCCTCGCCGACTACGCCACCAGTGTCACCGGCGCCGCGGCAGCGACGATCCTGTCACTGCCCGTCGACAACGGCGCCCAGGTCGCCCGCGAATCCGCCGCGACGCTGCGCGACCACATCGACGCGAAGGATCTCGATCCGCAGATCGCGGCGATGATCAACCGCATGCTCGCCGAGGGCGAGAGCCTGCTCGACAGCGCGTCGTCGGGAACCCTGGCGCCGACCGTGGCCAGCGAGCGCGCCGAAGGATTCGTCAGCCGCGCCCAGGCTGCCTACCGCGCCATCACCACCACCACGGACGACCCCACCGTCCAGCGCGAGAGCGCGACACTTCTCGACCTGTGGGACACCCAGTGGTCCCTGCTCGACCAGGTCCTCGCATACTCCGCGCTGAGCGCCGGAACCGACGGTGCCCTGCTCATGTGGAACAACGCCCTCGGTGTCGAGTCCGCGCGACTGGCCGTCCTCCGTGACACCTTCGTCGAGAACGAGACCGCCGACTCCTCCCGGGTCGACGGTCTGATGACCCAGCTCGAGAATCGCCGCAGCCTCACGGCCAACCTCGACAACGAAGCGGGCAACGTCGCCGCTCTGCGCGGGTCGCTCTTCGAGAGCCTCATGATCTACCAGGAAGAGGTCGCCGGTTCCGCGACCCGAGCCGTGGCCGCCCTCGACGACCTCGCGGCCGAAGCACGCACCGAAGCCCTCAAGAACGCCATCGGTGTCGCGATCATCCTCGCCCTCGCCCTCGCCCTGGCGATCGTGATCGCGATGTCGCTCGTCCGGCCGTTGCGCAGACTGCGCGACGACACCCTGCGCACCGCCGAACAGGATCTGCCCGCCGCACTCGCTGCGATCAAGGACGGCGCCGAGATCGAATCCGTCACACTGGATCCGATCCGCGTCTACACCCGCGAGGAGATCGGCGAGGTGGCGCGCGCCGTCGACAGCATGAACGAAGGCGCCCTACGTCTGGCCGGCGAGCAGGCCCAGCTGCGCCGGCAGGTCAACGAGATGCTCGAAACGCTCGCCCGCCGCAACAAGACGCTCGTGGAACAGCAACTGGCGCTGATCGATTCGCTCGAACACGAAGAGCGCGACCCGACGCGTCTGCAGAACCTGTTCGCGCTCGACCACCTCGCCGCCCGCATGCGGCGCACGGGCGACTCGCTGCTCGTCCTCGCCGGTACCCGCCAGCGCCTCGGCCGCGTCCCCGACACACCGCTCGTCGACGTCCTGCGCGCATCCCTCTCGCAGGTCGAGAACTACCAGCGCGTGAACATCGGAAATGCGCCGGACGGCAATCTGGTCGGCAGCGCCGTCACCGACGTCGTCCACATGATCGCCGAGCTCCTCGACAACGCACTGCGCGCCTCACCGCCCGAGAGCACCGTGGCGTTCGCGTTCTCCCGCGCCGTCGACGGCGGCCTCCTCCTCGAGATCGCCGACCGTGGAATCAGTATTCCCGCAGATGAACTCGCCGACATCAACATGCGGCTGGGTTCGGACGGCGAAGCCGGATCCGGCGCCGCACGGCGAATGGGTCTGTTCGTGGTCGCGCGCCTCGCCGATCGTCACGACATCACGGTGCGTCTGCGTCCGACCTTCGACTCGTCCACCAATGCCGGCATCACTGCGAGCATCTACCTGCCGACCAGCCTGCTCAAGGGAACCGGCAGGAACCACGACGATCCGTACCGGATCGATCGGCCGCGCCGCCTGCCCGATCCCCCGTCGGAGTACGGCGAGCAGTTCCACGCCGACCCGGCATCCGGATCGCAGCCGGTGGTCGGAAGCCGTCACTCGGCACCCACCCCCGCTCTCGCGACGCCCGGGACGAGTCCGGGTATCCGGCGCGGACAGCTGCACGAACGATGGGTTCCCCGCGACGCGGGACAGTAGGCGACGCGGACAACGGACAGCGGGCGGGCGGTCTGCCATCCTGACGGCATGACCGTTCCCCGCGTCGACGTCCACCAGCACGTCTGGCCGGCACCACTCGTCGCTGCGTTACGGGCACGCACCCGTGCGCCGCGGCTCGTCGGATGGACGCTGTACCTCGGCGGTGAACCCCCGTACGAGGTGCGACCGGAGGATCACTCGGTCGCCCGGCGGGCCGAGCTCGCGGCGCAGGACGGCATCGACTTGGCGCTGGTGTCGTTGTCGAGCCCGCTGGGGATCGAAACGCTTCCCGCAGCCGACGGGGCCGGCCTGCTCGACGCCTACCACGAGGGAGTGCTCGCGCTGCCGCACCCGTTCGGGGCGTGGGCGGCAGCGTCGGTCGACGATCCCGATCCCGCGGCGCTGCGCGAGGTGCTCGGGGCGGGATGCGTCGGTCTCCAGCTTCCCGCCACCGCGTTGGCGGATGCCGACGGCTACGCGCGGTGCGCCCCGCTCCTCGACGAACTCGACCGCGTCGGTGCTCCCCTGTTCGTGCATCCCGGGCCCGCCGCGGCCGATCCGTCGGCTCCGCCGTGGTGGCCGGCGATGGTGTCGTACGTGGCGCAGATGCACACCGCGTGGTTCGCCTGGCACGAGTACGGGGCCCCTCGCCTCCCCGGACTGCGCGTGGGGTTCGCGATGCTCGCCGGGCTCGCGCCGCTGCACGCCGACCGGATGGCCGCGCGCGGCGGACCGGCGACGGTCCCGTCGGCCGGAGTGTTCGTCGACACCTCGTCGTACGGTCCCGAGATCGTCGAGGCCGTGGCGTCCGGACTCGGCCCCGACCGCGTCGTGCTCGGTTCGGACCGCCCGTACGCAGCACCGTTGCTGTTCGGCGACGCGCGCGACGAGCCCGTACGGCGACGCAATCCGGCCCGGTTGTTCCGAACGTCACACGAGTGAAAATCTTGACAGTGCCGCATCCGGCCGCTGAAGTGAGCGACATGCGTCTTCCGGCGACCCTGCGGCATCGCAGGCTTCATGTGGACTACGTCCGCATCGCCGGTGGTTTCTGTGGTTGTCGCGCCTGTCGTTGATCCCGGCCCGACCCACTTCCCCTGCCCGGACGACCCTACGATCCCGTCCGGCTCCCGTTTCGAGGAACCACGATGGCTGCTGCTCTTCTGTCCCCCTCCGTGCGCGTCGATCTCGCCGAGATCGTCCGTGACATCGCCGCGGACGTCTCCCGCTGGCGTCCGCTCGTCCGCTTCGACGAGACCGAACGCTGGTACACCCGGCTCGCCGTCGCCGACGACTACGAGGTGTGGTTGCTGAGCTGGCTTCCCGGGCAGCGCACCGGGATCCACGATCACGGTGGGAGTGCCGGCGCGTTCGCCGTCGCGCAGGGACAGGTCCGGGAGGACACCGTCGACCAGCCGTGGTCGGAAGATCTTCCCGGGCAACGCGTGACGCTCTCCCGCACCCATCTGTCGACGGGTGCCGCGCGTCGATTCGACGGTCGGCACGTGCACGAGGTCGTCAACGACGGTCCCGTCCCGGCGGTGACCGTGCACGCCTATACCCCCGCGCTGGACTCGATGAGCCGATACCGTCTCGAGAGCGGCATCCTCGCCCTCACGATCTCGGAGCGTGCCGGCGACGACTGGTGATCCACTCGTGACAAATCCGGCACAGTGGGTATCCGCCGGGATAGAGTCGAAAACCGACCGTGCCGCATCCGAGGGAGCAACCCGTGAAACGCTTCGCACGCACCACCGCGCTTCTCGCCGTGTCCGTATTCGCCCTGGCCGCCTGTTCCGGCGGCGGAGACGAGGATCCCCTCGCCGGAGACACAGCGGACGGAGGCGCGATCGTCGTCGGTTCGGCGAACTTCCCGGAGAACGTCCTGCTCGCGGAGATCTACTCGCAGGCGCTCGAGAGCACGGGGGCCGAGGTCACCCGCCAGTTCAACATCGGCAGCCGCGAGATCTACTACGACCAGGTCGCCTCGGGTGCCATCACGCTCGTCCCGGAGTACAACGGCGCACTGCTCGCGCGGGTCGACCCCGACAGCACCGCCTCGACGACGGAGGACGTCAATGCGGCCCTGTCCGAAGCCCTTCCGGACGGGCTCGAGATCCTGGCCTCCGCCCCCGGTGAGAACAAGGACGCCCTCGTCGTCACCGAGGAGACCGCGCAGCGCTACAACCTGGTGAGCATCGCCGATCTCGCGCCGGTCGCCGGCGAACTCGTCCTCGGCGGACCGCCCGAGTTCGAGACGCGTCAGCAAGGTGTCGTGGGTCTGCGCGAGGTGTACGGGGTCGAGTTCCGCGAATTCGTCCCCACCGACACCGGTGGCCCCATCACCATCCGCGCGCTCTCGGACGGCACCGTGCAGGCCGCGAACATCTTCACCACCGATCCGTCGCTGAGCACCGAACCGTTTGTTGCGCTGGAGGACCCGGAATCGGTCTTCGGAGCCCAGAACGTCACCCCGCTGGTGCATCGCGCCGATCTCGACGACGACCACGTCGCGAAGATCGACGCCGTGTCCGACAAGCTCACCACCGACACCCTCGTCGTCCTGGTCGGACAGGTGGTCACCGACGGTCGCGACATCGACGTCGTCGCCGAGGAGTGGCTGCAGCAGAACGATCTGAACTGACGGAAGTCGGTGCCGCGTGATCACATTCGACAACGTCGGGAAGCGTTATCCCGACGGGACCGTCGCCGTCGACGGACTCTCGCTGGAAGTCCCGACGGGCACCCTGACGGTGTTCGTCGGGCCGTCGGGGTGTGGGAAGACCACCTCGTTGCGCATGATCAACCGGATGGTCGAGCCCTCGAGCGGGCGTGTGCTCGTCGGGGGCCGCGACGTCCGGGACGAGGATCCCCGGATCCTGCGCCGCGGCATCGGATACGTCATCCAGCACGCCGGGCTGTTCCCCCATCGCACAGTGATCGACAACGTCGCCACCGTGCCCCGGTTGCTCGGCGCGAGCCGTAAGGAGGCCCGCGCGACCGCGATGGACGTGCTCACCCGAGTCGGCCTCGGAAAAGAACTGGCGCAACGCTATCCTGCTCAGCTGTCCGGCGGGCAGCAGCAGCGTGTCGGTGTGGCACGCGCGCTGGCGGCCGATCCTCCGATCCTGTTGATGGACGAGCCGTTCTCCGCGGTCGATCCCGTGGTCCGCAAGGATCTGCAGGACGAACTCCTGCGCCTGCAATCGGTGCTGGCCAAGACGATCGTGCTCGTCACCCACGACATCGACGAGGCGATCAAGCTCGGCGACCGCGTGGCCGTCCTGCGGCCGGGCGGGGTGCTCGCCCAGTACGCGACTCCGGAGGAGCTTCTCACCTCCCCCGCCGACGATTTCGTCGCCGGATTCCTCGGCGTCGACCGCGGTGTGCGACTCATGTCGTTCTTCTCGTCCGCCGACCTGCCGTTGCGCACCGATCCGATCGTCACCCGCGATGCCGCCGAACTCGCCGTCGGCGACGGCTGGCTTCTCGTCGTCGACGACGACGGACGCCCGACGGGGTGGCGAGACGGCAGTGCCGATGCGGAATTCCTGCCGGCCGGAAAGCCGTTCGTTCCCGGGCGGGATCCGCTGCGCGTCGTGCTCGACGCGGCTGTGCTCTCACCGTCGGGCCATGCCGTGGCGGTGGACGACGACGGACGTGCGCTCGGGGTGATCAGTGGCGAAGAGGTGACCGCGGCGGTCCGCGCGGCGCACAACCACAGGGAGGCCGGCACCCCGTCTCCGCTCGCGATGCGGAAGTTGCGGTGAGCCTGCGGATTCCCGGTTATCTCGGGACGTTCTGGGAACTGCTCGGCGATCATCTCGTCATGGCCCTCGGCGCGTCGCTGCTCGGCCTCGTCCTCGCTCTGCCGCTGGGCCTCGCGTGCGTGCGGTGGCCGCGGGTGTACGCCCCGGTGCTCGCGGTCTGCAGTGTCCTGTATTCGATTCCGTCGCTTGCCTTCTTCGTCCTGCTCATCGCGTTCACCGGGATCAGCCGGACCACCGTGATCCTTCCGCTGGCCGTCTACGCGCTGGCGGGCCTCGTCCCGAACGTCGTCGACGGATTGCGTGCTGTGCCCGACAGTGTCCGCCAGTCGGCGGTGGCGATGGGATTCTCGACGCCGCGCCGGTTGCTCACCGTCGACCTGCCGCTGGCGATCCCCGCGGTCATCGCGGGGCTGCGGGTCGCGACGGTCGCGAACATCAGCATGGTGAGCGTCGGAGCGCTGATCGGCATGGGTGCCTTCGGCGCGTTGTTCACCGCCTCGGTGCAGCTCGACCGACTCGATCTGGCGATCATCGGCATCATCGCGACCGTCGTGATGGCACTGGTCGTCGACGCGGTGCTCGTGCTCGTCCAGCGTCTCGCCACGCCGTGGATGCACCGCACCTCGAAGGTGCGCCGATGACGACGCTGCTGAACTATCTGGCCGAATACTTCGGCGACTCCGCGAACTGGTCGGGCGCGTCCGGGATCCCGACGCGACTGGCCCAGCACTTCGGCTATACCCTGCTCGCGTTCGTGATCTCCGTGCTCCTCGCGTTGCCGCTCGGCCTGTGGACCGGGCACACGGGCCGCGGCGGTGTGCTCGTGTCGCTCACAGCGAACGCCGCACGCGCCCTCCCCACCTACGGCCTGCTCGTGTTGCTGGTCGTGCTGTACGGGATCGGGCTCGTTCCGGTGATGGTGCCGCTGGTGGCACTCGCGATCCCACCCATCCTGTTGAACTCCTACGAAGGGATCCGCGGGATCGACCCGGCGCTGACCGACGCCGCCCGCGGGATGGGGATGACCTCGTCCCAGATCCTGCTGCGGGCCCAGCTGCCGGTGGCCTTGCCGCTGATCCTCGTCGGCCTGCGCACCGCCGCCGTGCAGATCGTCGCGACCGCCACGATCGCCGCGGCAGTGAGCTTCGGCGGGGTGGGAAGGCCCATCGTGGACGGTCTCGCGCGCAGCGACTACGCCCTGGTCGTGGGCGGTGCCGCCCTCGCCGGGATCTGCTCGCTGGTGATCCTCGCGCTCTTCGCGGTCCTCGGCCGACTGCTCGTCTCACCCGGCGTCCGGGCCTCGCGCGACTAGCTCCTACGACCCCTCCCTTCGGAACCGACAAACGTGTCGGTGGCCCGGAGCACACTGGAGGTAGAGACGAAGTCCTATCGAGGAGGCGCAGGTGCGATGTATGCGCAACGCGAAACCTACTTCGGCTGGACGTCTCGGCGCGTACCCCTGTACGCAGCCGCGCAGCCCACGGCATCCCCGGCCACACCGGCCGCATCCGGCCCGAGCATTCGTCCCGAGGACGAGCGCGTTCCCTCGGGCGTAACGCTCGACCGCATCCTGCCCGAGTCCGTGCTGCATGGCCGTCTGGTCGCGTATCACGACGCGGACGAGGACAGGGACTACGTGGCCGTGGCGGTCGGCGCGGTGGCGGGCGAGAACGATGTACCGGTCCGGGTGGCCGAGGAAGAGACGCTCGTCGTGTCCGCGGCCCGCAGCATGATCGATGGGATCCTCGTCGGCACGGAGAACGACGACCTCGACGAACTGGAGGTCGCCCGTCAGCTCCGCTTCGGCGGACCGGTCCGCGACCTGCTGGAATACATCGGAGCACGGTCGGTGGTGGTCGACTGGAGCCCCGCTGTGGCGTGATCCGACAGAGCCGTGGCGTGATGTGATCGCGTCCCCGTAATCGCGGATGTGTGACGCGCCGATACACACATCTGCAACGACACAGCATTCAGGTGGTACGGTCGTAGGCGTCCCCGTGACCAAAACGTAATAATTCGGGGATTATCGCAGCCCTGGTGTGGGTACTCGAGCCTTCGGGTTCCACTGGGAGGGTGACCGGAAGTGGCGATGCCGGACTGACAGCTACGCCCGTCGGGGGCAGCCCGGCACCGCCACTTTCGACCCACACTCTCCGGGACCGGATTCTTCCGAGTCCCGGTTCTCAGTTCTCCGTTACCGCTGCGGCTGCGGCCGTCGCCGCCAGAGCGGCCGGCGCCTCGACCGCGAGGAGATGACCCACCTCGGGAAGCGCCACGAAATGAGCACCCATGTCGTCGGCCAGCTTGTTCAGCGCGTCCACCTGTACGAGGGGGTCCTTGCTTCCCACGACGACCTCGACCGGACGCCCGCGCCAGCGGCGCAGCACGGCCCGATCGATGCGGGGCATGTTCGTCAGCGACGTGCAATACGCACCGACGCGGCAGGACCACCGCAGGGTCTGTTCGTCGGGCCGGTAGTCGTATCCCGCGAGTGCTCGAAGGTACCGCTCGGTGTTCTCGAAGTTGGGCTCGTTGCGCCACTGCAGGCCGGGGATGAGGGCGCGGTTCCACCGGACGCGCGGGACGAGACCCAGCGGCGCCGCGATCACCAGCTTCTCGATCCGGTCAAGATCCTCCACCGCAGCGGCCACGGAGGCCGACCAGCCGAGACCGATCACGGGGATCCGCTCGACGCCGAGTGCATCGAGCACCTCGACGAGCCAGTGGCCGTAGACGCTGTGGATCCGGCTGTCGGGCCGGCTGCCCGCGCTCGCACCGGGAAGGCCCGGGACATCCACGAGCACCACCCGGTGGCGCTCGCCGAACTGCTCGGCGAGCAGACGCAGCCCCGCCGCCGGGAGATCGCCACCCGCGAGCACCACGATCGGCGGTGCGGTCGCAGGACCCGTGGTGAGCACGTAGGTGTCACCCAGCGAGGTGCGGGCGACGTGCTCCTCGACGGGACGCTCCCAGTAGGTCAGCAGTCCTGCGCACGCGTGGTGGATCACGCTGCCGTCTCCGGGGCAGCGGTAGGGCGAACGTGTCAGCAACGCCATCATCCTCCTACCCGGACGATTCCGGGGACGACGAGGGATTCACGGAACGGCATGAATGGATCTTCTTTCGTGGGGTACGAGCGTCTTTCGCCGACCAACCTCGGGCACACCGCACGACACCGTAGCCCAGTGCTCGGTGTGGACGCCACCCGTGGTTCCGGAAAACTTCACAACCGTCCCTCACGTCACTTTCGTGCCGAATGCCCTTTCACCCCTGCGCCTCCAGGTCCTCCCACGAGGTGTGAACCTGCGGTCGGAAGCCGTAGCCGGTGTCGGGTTCGGGCAGATGCCCTTCGGGGTCGATCACGACGACCTCCACGCCGTCCCGGTGGAGCCGACCGATCATCTCCAGCAACATCCTTCGGCCGACCGGCAGGATGGTACGGACGAGGGACAGGTCGAAGACCAGGCGTTTCGTCTCCACAGGCTCGTCGACCACGGCCGTCACGAGACCCTCGGAACTGGTGAACTGGAGGTCGCCCTGCAACTCGAGGAGGGTGAGAGACTCGTCACCCTCGCCGATGACATGTCTTCTGCGTAACACCGAGTGTGCGACCATCGGCGCGTCCATCAGATGCAAGTTCATGTCGCGGGAGAGACGACCGAAGGCGGCGACCCCCTGGACGCTGGTGCCGTGGTCGTCGAGGCGCGGCGAGTATGCGGCAATACCCAACTGTCCCGGTAGGATTCCTATGATTCCTCCGGACACGCCGCTCTTGGCGGGGATACCGACGGTGGAGAGCCAGTCCCCCGCCGCGTCGTACATCCCACAGGTCGCCATCACCGACAGCACCTGACGCACCACGTCCCGCGAGAAGATCTCCTCGCACGTCACGGGTTGCACACCGCCCGCCGCGAGCGTCGCGGCCATCATCGCGAGATCCTTGGTCGTCACCGTCACCGAACACTGCCGGATGTACCCCTCGACGATCTCGTCCGGATCGTCCTCGAAAACCTCGTACCCCCGAAGGAGATTGGCGATGGCGACATTGCGGTAGGAGTTCTCGAGCTCCGACGACGCGACCTTCTCGTCGATCGTCAGCTCGCGACCGGCCAGGGACGACAGCAGAGAACGGATGTCCTCCACCGAGGCCTCGGGTTGCCGTCCGTCGAGCACCAGGGCGTGTGCGGCGAGCGCACCGGCATTGATCATCGGGTTGAGCGGACGGCCCGTGTTGCGTTCGAGCGAGACCTCGTTGAACGCCTCCCCGGAGGGTTCGACATCGATCACGTCGAGCACGGCGTCGAAGCCTCTCTGTTGCAGCGCAAGACCGTAGACGAAGGGCTTCGAGATCGACTGGATCGTGAACTCGGTGTGGTCGTCGCCCACGGAGTACACCGCACCTTCGGCGGTCACGAGGGTGAGGGCGAACCGGTCCGGGTCGGCCCTCGCCAGTTCCGGGATGTAGTCGGCGAGGGCGCCCGAACTGTCGGCGCATCCTCGGAGCACTTCGGTCAGATAATCCGGCAACGGTGAACGCATGTATTCATCGTGACCGAATCGGACGCTGCCGGGGTGAGGAGTGACGAAGGCGATTGAACCGGCGGATCGCGGGTATGCCATCCCCATGACTGCTCTGTCGTCGGCGCTGTCCGTGCCGTTCCGAGTGGGATCCGCGCTGCGCGGAGCGCGCGTGTTCCACCCGCGCGGTGCGACCTTCGAAGGGGTTGCCGAACTCGAGTCGTCCTGGTGGCCGCGGCAGATTCCCCGCCCTACTCCTGTCGTCGCCCGGGTGTCGCGGGCCATCGGCACACCGGACGGCATGCCGGACGTGCTCGGTCTCGCGGTGCGCTTCGCCACGAAGACCGGCCCGTGGGACGTCCTGCTCGCATCGGCTCATCTGCCGGCCCGGGTGGCGCTGCTGCCGGCCCGTTCGTGGTCGAGTGCCCGCTACAGCACGCTCATGGCCTATCGGACCGACAGCGACCCCGCGCCGCGGTGGATCACCGCCGTTCCGCGCGGACGACAACCGTCCTCGACGACCTCCGTGCAGGCACTCGAGATACCGCTCGAGTTCTCTCTCCTGGTGGGTTCCGCCCGCGGGCCTCTGGAAGCGGCGGGACGTCTGACGCTGACTCGCCACCTGCCCGAGAAGGATTCGGAGCAGCCGTCATTCGATCCGACCGTCCACTGCCCCGGATCCGTCGATCCGTGGCCGGGATGGCTCGTCGAGACGCGGCGCGACGCCTACCGGGCGAGCCGGGCCGGACGAGGCGCCTTCCTCGCCCGGCCGCAGCACACCGTCAGCTGATCACCGCGTCGATCGTCTTCTTCAGCGCGGACGGCTGCGCCGGTGACCGCGGGGCGCCCTCCTTCATCTCGAGCATGCGGGCACCGATGTCCTGCAACTGTTTACGGCCGAGCGCCTCGCGCACCTTGGGGAACCACTCGTCCTCCTCCTCGTCGATGTGATGCTCGACGTTCTCGATGAGGACCGTCGTCTTCGCGTCGAAACGCTCTGCGTCGGGCTTCATCCCGGCCAGTTCGATGACGAGCACGTCGGCGACGTGGTGCTCCTCGTACGATTCGAGAATGTCGTCCTCGAGATCGGGGAGCAGGGAACGCACCTCGGGGTACATGCACTCGTTCTCGAGATAGGTGTGCACGGTGAGGGCTTCGATGATCTTGTCGACGATCTTGCCCTTCTCCTTCTCCCCCTCGGCCTTCCGGAAGTCGCGGAAGAGTTTCTTGATCTCCTTGTGGTCTTCCTTCAGCAACACGATCGCGTCTGTGGACACGGTTCCTCCTGCGGCGTGAACATTGCCGCCCCCAGCGGGCGTGGCACAGGAATACCCGTCCGCGACACCGTCACACGCGCACACGATCCGCATTCGCGAGGATGGCCGCCCGCAGTGCCGCCTCCGGGCCGTTGAGTACGGAACGACGCGCCATGAGCACGAACTCGATCTCACCCGCACCGGGAAGCAATCGTTGGGGATCGCGCACCGGGACGAGACCGGGTGGTGGAAGCCGCTCGGCGTGCAGCACCACGCCCAGTCCCGCGAGCGCTGCAGCGCGCAGACCGTTGAGACTGTCGGTCGTGCACGCAACGCGGACACCGCGCCCACTGCGCTGGAGGACCTCGAGCGCGATGTCGCGGGTCAGGGCCGGCGACGGATAGGACACCAGCGGTGTCGGCTCGTCCGGATCGAGGACGTAATCGGGGGCGGACAGGAAGACGAGACGCTCGCTGAAGATCATTTCACCGTGGCGGCTGCCCGGTCGACGCTTGCCGAAGACCAGATCGAGCTCGTTGTCGTCGAGACGGCGCTGCAGATCCTCGCTCAGATCCACCGTGAGTTCGAGATCGATCCGGGGATGACTACGCCGGAACTCGGCGAGGATCGACGGCAGCTCGTAGAGCACCAGGTCCTCGGAGACCCCGAAACGCAGCCGGCCGCTGAGCGGCGACTCCGAGAAGTGCCTGCGGGCGGCATCGTGGCGATCGAGGATCTCGCGGGCGAAGGCGACCATGTCGGCGCCGTCCGCCGTGAGCTCGACGTTGTGCGTGTCGCGTACGAACAGGCGGCGCCCGATCTCCTTCTCGAGTCGCGCGACGTGCTGACTGACCGTCGACTGCCGCAGGCCGAGCCGCTGGGCGGCCGCGGTGAAGCTGCGCTCCCGCTCGACGGCCAGGAAGCTCCGTAGGTGCACCGGATCGAACACCACCCCATTTCATCACGAATCGCGATTACAGAAAACGTGGCGACCGTCTTCTGTAATGACATCCGGCTGCCGTACCGTCGATTCGTGCTCTCCAAGATCCCCGTGCTCGGACGGCTCGACCCGTTCCTGCTCGCCATCCTCGCCACCGTCGCCGTCGCTGCTCTGCTGCCCGCCGACGGGGTCGTACTCGACGGCGTGAACTGGGCCGCCAAGATCGCCATCGGGCTGCTGTTCTTCCTGTACGGCGCGCGCTTGTCCACGGAGGAGACCATCGAGGGTCTCGAGCACTGGCGTCTGCACCTGACGATCCTCGCCACGACCTTCGTCGTCTTCCCGCTGCTCGGTCTGGCCGCCAAGGTGCTCGTGCCGTCGATCCTGAGCGACCCGCTCTATCTCGGCGTCCTGTACCTGTGCCTGCTGCCGTCCACGGTGCAGTCCGCCATCGCGCTCGTCTCGGTGGCGCGCGGCAACATCCCCGGCTCGATCGTCTCGGCCAGCGCCTCGAGTCTCATCGGAATCTTCGCGACTCCACTGCTGGTCGCGCTGACGATGTCCACCCAGGGCGTCACCTTCAGCGGGTCGGCCGTGCTCGACATCGTGCTGATGTTGCTCGTGCCGTTCGTCGCAGGTCAGCTCCTGCGGCGCTGGATCGGCGGCTGGGTGAAGGCCCACGGCAAGCCGCTCAAACTCGTCGACCGCGGATCGATCATGCTGGTCGTGTACGTGGCGTTCAGCCGCGGCATGAACGAGGGTATCTGGTCGATGATCTCGGTCGGCCGCCTGCTCGCCCTCGTCGGTGTGTGCGCGGTGCTGCTCGCGATCGTGCTCGCGCTCACCTGGTACTCGTCGCGCGGACTCGGTTTCGAATATCAGGACCGTGTCGCGATCCTCTTCTGCGGCTCCACGAAGTCCCTCGCCACCGGTCTGCCCATGGCGATCGTGCTGTTCCCCGGCCAGCCCATCGGCCTGATCGTGCTGCCGCTCATGCTGTTCCACCAGATGCAGCTCCTGGTGTGTGCGGCTCTCGCCGGGCGGTTGGCGAAGAAGGCACCGGATGGGCTCGTAGCCGTATAGGAGAGCGAAGCCGAAGCTCCTGTTAGACGAAATCGAGGGTGAAATCCGCTGATTCCGGTAGCGGTGACGTCATCGTGCCGTCACCGTGCAGGGAGAACCCCGATTCGCGAACCTCGGCTCGAAGGAGCACCGACATGGGTCTGCTGTTCCACGATCATCTGCACGACGAGTTCGGAACCTGGTCGCTGGCCTACATCCCCTACGGCGGCGCCGACTTCGGCGAGATCGCCGCAGTGGCCCGGCAGGTGGGCGACGGTGACGACGGGGACTTCTATCGGGCATGGGTCGAGACCGGGGACCGTCTCGTCGCCGAAGCGGAGTCCTGCGCGACCGCCGGGCACGACGACTCGGCACGCGAACTGTTCCTGCGGGCGAGCGCCTACTACGCGACCGCCTACCACCCGCTGTACGGACCTCCCGTCGACCCACGTCTGATCGCCGCCTTCGACAAGCAGGTCGCGGCCTTCGATGCCGGGCTGGCGATCGGGGACACACCCGTCAAGGCTGCCAGGATTCCATTCGAGGACACCACGCTTCCGGGCTACCTGATTCCCGCACCCGGCCACGAGAACAGCGTGCGGCCGCTCATCGTCTTCACCAACGGATACGACGCCACGATCACCGACATGTACTTCGCATCGGCCGTGGCAGCGCTGCGACGCGGCTACCACTGTCTCCTGTTCGACGGACCGGGCCAGGGCGAGATGCTCTACAAGCAGAAGATGCCGATGCGTCCGGACTGGGAAGTGGTCGTGCGCGCGGTGATCGATCATGCGACGGCCTCCCCCATCGTCGACCCCGAACGCATCGTCCTGAGCGGATGGAGTCTCGGTGGGTATCTCGCGCCGCGCGCAGCATCCGGTGAGCATCGTCTGGCCGCGGTGGTCGCCGATCCCGGTCAGTGGAGCGTCGCGGCCGGCACCCGGGCCCTCGGGGCAGCATTCGGCCTCTCCCCCGAGGTCCTCGACGATCCTCTCTCGATGAGCGCACAGGACGCCGACACGATCATGGCTGCGGTGCAGTCGGATCCGTCACTACGCTGGAAGATCGTCGCCCGCGGATTCTGGGTCAACGGCGCCTCGGACATCCGGGAACTGTTCGCGGAGATGAACGAGTACACACTCGACGAGGTAGGCGAGCGTATCTCGTGCCCTGTCGTGGTGACCGCCGCCGAGAGCGATGCCCTCGCACGCGGTGCGGGAACATTCGGAGATCGGCTCGGCGACACGGTGACTCTCATCCCGTTCACCGAGGCCGAGGGTGCGGGTGGGCATTGCGAGATGGGCAACCGCACCCTCCTCAACAGGCGGGTTCTCGATCGGCTCGACGAGCTCCTGGCCCGCACGCCCTGACGATCAGCGGTCGGGCCGGCCCGTGTACGCCTCCGCGAGATACTGCTGTCCGTACCGGGAGCCGACGACCGCGGCGAGTTCGCCCAGTGCCCGCTTGTTCTCGAACGACGTTGCGTCCTCACGGGTGTGGAGCATCGAGGTCATCCAGTACGAGAAGTTCTGCGCCTTCCACACGCGCTGCAGCGCCGTGTCGCTGTAGGCGTCGAGCAGGTCGGACGAGCCGGTGGAGAAGAACGAGTCGAGCGCGCGGAAGAGCACCCGGACGTCGGCCAGGGCGAGGTTGAGTCCCTTGGCACCGGTCGGCGGAACGGTGTGGCCGGCATCGCCTGCCAGGAAGAGGTTTCCGTGCCGCATCGGTTCGCACACGTACGAGCGGAACGGCAGGACCATCTGTTCGAAGATGGGGCCGCGCTTCAGTTCGAAACCGTCGGGGCCGTCGACACGCCTCTGAAGCTCGTCCCAGATCCGGTCCTCGCTCCACGTCGACGCGTCCTCGGACGGATCGCACTGGAAGTACATCCGCTGCACCGACTCGTTGCGTTGACTGATGAGGGCGAATCCGTGATCAGAACGCGCATAGATCAATTCGGGTGCACTCGGTGGAGCCTCGGTAAGGATCCCGAACCATGCGAAGGGGTACTCGATGAAGTGGTCGGTGCGGACGTCGCCGGGAATCGCCTTGCGGCAGATGCTCTGTGATCCGTCGGCTCCGACGAGGATGCGGCACCGGATCTCGACCGGCGTGCCGTCGGATTCGGTGAACCGGATCTTCGGTGTGTCGGTGGTGATGTCGAGAACCTCTGTGTCGCAGACGCTGTAGCGCACATCGCCACCGTCGCGTTCGCGCGAGGCGGCCAGGTCGACGAAGACCTCGTTCTGCGGATACAACCACACCGACTCACCCACGAGGTCCCGGAAATCGATGCGGTGGCTCTCACCTCCGAAGCGCAGATCGATGCCGTCGTGGCGGTGCCCTTCGTTCAGGACACGGGTGTCGACTCCGCTCTCGGTGAGCAGCGACACCGAGCCGTGCTCGAGGATCCCCGCACGGTGGGTGGTCCGGATGGTCTCGTGATCACGCTTCTCGACGACGATGTTGTCGATCCCCGCCTTCGCGAGGAGATGGGAGAGCATGAGACCTGCCGGGCCGCCGCCGACGATGCCGACTTCGGTGGTGACGACCGTGCGGGTTGCGTTCATGTGTTCGTCCTTCGCTGCGCATATCCGATTCGCGTCCCGTCGAGTGTCGTGCGCCTCTCCCACCGCACACGTCGACTTCTCGTTCAATGAGAAAACGACCTGGTCAGTCCGGGGGACGCTCGCCGACTCCGCGCGCGATGCCGCGGGCAGCGGCCATGAGGACGGGCACGACGGCCTGTTGCCGGGACGCACCGGTGGGCACCACCACGCCGAGCGCCGCCAGGGCATGACCCGACCGCGCGAGGACGGGCACCGCGATGCCCGTGGTGCCCTCGTCGAGCACACCGTCGAAGCGCGCATAACCCCGCCGGCGGACCTCCGCGAGCGCGCGACGGAAATCTCTCGTCGTCGCAGCGAAACGCTTCTCCACCTCGGGATGTCGTCGCCGATAGGTTTCCTGCACCTCCGCAGGTGAGAACGCGAGCATCGACATGCCCAGCGACGTGTCGTGGACGGGGAGCCGACGGGCGACCGAGGCCTGGTTGACCACCGAATCGGACGCCGACAGCCGTTCGAGGACGAGGACCTCGTCGTCCTGCAGGACCGCGAGCTGGGTGTGCTGGTGCACCACCGACTGCACGTCCTGCAGAAAGGGCAGCGCCGACTCCCGCAGATCGCGCGCGGGTGCACTGCGCGCGACGAGTTCCCACAGGCGCAGACCGAGCCGTACCCGGCCGTCGTCGTCCCGGGTGAGCAGACCGTGTTGCACCAGCTCGCCGACGAGCCGGTAGGTCGTGGCCTGCGGGATGCCGGACCTGCGGGCGAGACTCCCGACCGTCAGGCGGGGTTGGGTGTCGTCGAACGACTCGAGGATGCGGACGACGCGGTCGAGCATCGAGTCACCGGACGGCGAGTTGGCCATGCCGCCATTGTTCCGTGTCCGATCCGGGCAGCTTCACCATCCGGATCCGTCCGTAGATTCGACATCTGTCAATATAGACGTGTGTCGAATCAAGATCTCGCGGGTGACGACGCCTGCTGCTCTCCGCTCGTGCGCCAACCCCTGACGGGCGATCGCGCCGTCGACCTCGCCCGGATGTTCAAGGCCCTCGGCGATCCGGTGCGTCTGCGGTTGCTGTCGCTCATCGCGAGCCATGCCGGCGGTGAGGCGTGCGTATGCGACATCTCGGGATCGTTCGATCTGTCCCAACCGACGATCTCGCACCACCTCAGAGTTCTGCGCGAGGCAGCCCTGCTCGAGTGCGAGCGTCGCGGCACCTGGGTGTACTACTGGGTGGTTCCGGCTGCACTACGGCAACTCTCCGATGTACTCGGGATCGAGCCGACCGAGGTACCCGCATGAGTGAGCGAACTGCGGTGGACACTCCCGTGATGGGCAGGATGTCGACACTCGACCGCTTCCTTCCCGTGTGGATCGGCACCGCCATCGTCGTCGGCCTGCTGCTCGGCCGCATGATTCCCGGACTCGGAGAAGCCCTGGGTTTCATCGAGATCGACGGGATCTCGCTGCCGATCGCCCTCGGCTTGCTGATCATGATGTACCCGGTGCTGGCGAAGGTGCGCTACGACCGTCTCGACACGGTCACCGGCGACCGCACCCTGTTGATCTCGTCGCTGATCCTCAACTGGATCGTCGGTCCCGCACTGATGTTCGCGCTCGCGTGGCTGATGTTGCCGGATCTGCCCGAATACCGCACCGGTCTGATCATCGTCGGCCTCGCGCGCTGCATCGCGATGGTGATCATCTGGAACGACCTCGCGTGCGGCGACCGGGAAGCCGCAGCCGTGCTGGTCGCGATCAACTCGGTCTTCCAGGTGATCATGTTCGCCGCTCTCGGCTGGTTCTACCTGTCGGTGCTGCCCGGATGGCTCGGCCTCGAGCAGACCGGTCTCGACGTCTCCCCGTGGGAGATCGCGAAGTCCGTGCTGATCTTCCTCGGGATCCCGCTCGTCGCCGGTTTCCTCACTCGTCGATTCGGCGAGAAGGCGAAGGGCCGCAGCTGGTACGAGCAGACCTTCCTGCCGCGCATCGGACCGTGGGCGCTGTACGGACTGCTGTTCACCATCGTGGTCCTGTTCGCGCTGCAGGGTGAACAGATCACCTCGCGACCACTCGACGTCGTACGCATCGCGCTGCCCCTGCTGGCGTACTTCGCGATCATGTGGGGGAGCGGGTATCTCTTCGGCGCTGCAGTAGGACTCGGCTACGAACGCACCACCACACTCGCCTTCACCGCCGCGGGCAACAACTTCGAACTCGCCATCGCCGTCGCGATCGGCACGTTCGGGGTCGCGTCCGGGCAGGCACTGGCGGGAGTCGTCGGCCCCCTCATCGAAGTGCCCGTCCTCGTCGCACTCGTGTACGTCGCTCTGGCCCTGCGCACACGTTTCGTCGCCCGTGCCGGAGGTGCGTCGTGACCGCCGTTCCGTCCGTGTTGTTCGTGTGCGTGCACAATGCCGGCCGGTCCCAGATGGCCGCCGGGTTCCTGAGTCGCCTCGCAGGGGATCGCATCACAGTCCGTTCCGCCGGGTCCGCACCCGCCGAGGAGGTGAACCCTGCTGCGGTCGCGGCGATGGCCGAGGTCGGAATCGACATCTCCGGCGAGAACCCGAAGATCCTCACCGCCGACGCCGTGCAGACCTCCGACGTCGTGATCACGATGGGGTGCGGCGACACCTGCCCGGTATTCCCCGGTACGTCCTACCGGGACTGGGTGCTCGACGACCCGGCCGGACGAGGGCTCGACGCCGTGCGTCCGATCCGTGACGAGATCCGGGCGAAGGTCGAGGCATTGATCGCCGAACTGACATCGCCGACATGATCGAGTTCGGTAACCGCATCCACCGGGTACCCACAGGTCTGTCACGCTGGGCGCCCATGTAGGGCACTCGGTGTGGACGCACGTCGTCCCCGACCTGCTCCGGACACCGCGTTGCACGTCATCGCAGGTCCGGTAGCGTTCTGAGACGACTCGTAATCGCGTGTCGGTCGATCGGCTCGGTGCAGCCGAACTGTGGGAGGTTCCCGTGGCTGGTGGTCTCGTCGCCCTTCTGGACGACGTCGCGGTACTTGCGAAGGCAGCCGCGGCATCCATAGACGACATCGGCGCCGCAGCCGGCAGGGCGAGCGTCAAGGCAGCGGGCGTGGTCGTCGACGACACGGCCGTCACCCCCCGCTACGTGCACGGGTTCACCCCCGATCGCGAACTGCCGATCATCCGCAAGATCGCGATCGGGTCGATCCGCAACAAGCTTCTGATCATCCTGCCGGTCGCGATGATCCTGAGTCAGTTCCTCCCGCAGGCCCTGCCGTATCTGCTCATCGCCGGCGGTCTGTTCCTCTGCTACGAGGGCGCCGAGAAGGTCTACGAAGCGCTCACCGGCGGCCACCACGAAGAAGAGGCCACCGCAGCGGAGAAGGGCCCCGAGTTCGAGAAGGCCATGATCGGCGGCGCGATCCGCACCGACCTGATCCTGTCCGCCGAGATCATGGTGATCTCGCTGGCCTCGGTCGAGGAGGAACCCTTCCTGACTCGCCTGCTCGTCCTCATCGTCGTCGCCGTCCTCATCACCGTCCTGGTGTACGGCGTGGTCGCCCTGATCGTGAAGATGGACGACGTCGGCCTGGCGCTCGCGAAACGGAAGTCCACTTTCGCTCAGCGCGTCGGTCGCGGTCTCGTGAAGGCGATGCCGAAGCTGATGACCGTTCTCACCGTGGTCGGGATCGCCGCCATGCTGTGGGTCGGTGGGCACATCCTGCTCGTCAATGTCGGCGAGGCCGGATTCCATTGGCCTGCCGATCGTCTGCACGACCTCGAGCACTGGTTCGGCGAGCTCGTGCACGGCGGATTCGGCGGCGTGCTGTCGTGGACCGCGGGGACCGTGACATCCGCTCTGGTGGGCCTGATCGTGGGTGCGATCGTCGTGCTGCTCATGCACCTGATCCCGCGGCGGAAGAAGGCCGACGCCGCGCACTGACGCCGCCGGATCCCCCGGACGGGTCACTCGGGGGCGTTTCTCCGGACCGCCTGCGCGAACGCCCGCATGAGACCGGGATCCTTGATGCCGCGTTCGGCCTCGATGCCGCTGGAGACGTCGACACCCCACGCCCCGGACGTGGCAAGCGCCCTCTCGACATTGTCGGGGTTCAGCCCGCCCGCGAGGACCCACCGGCCGGACGGCAGGGCACTGCGGTCCTGCCAGTCCCACGTCTTCCCGGCACCGGCGACGGCACCGTCGACGAGCAACAGGTCGGCGCCGAAGTCCTCGGACAGCGCCTCGGCTCCTCCGGTGTTGATCGCGCGGATCACCGTGAATCCCGCGTCGTGCAGCACGCGCACGTCGTCGGCCGACCGCAGGTCGTGCACCTGGACGTGATCGAGATTCGCGGCTCGGGCCGTCGTGACGATCTCGTCGAGGGACGCATTCACATAGACGCCGACGGCGAGTGTTCCCGCCGGCACGCGGGTGCGGAGCGTCGCGGCCCGATCCGGGGAGATGCGACGAGGGCTCTTCACGAGGACGAAACCGACCGCGTCGACGCCCAGTTCGACGGCGAGATCGACGGTCGCCTCGTCCTGCAGTCCGCACATCTTGATGAACGTCATCACTACCTTCCTCGCCGCTTCTCCATCTCGAGGATATGTGTGCGACCGTCAGCGGCAGCAGTTCGGATCCAGGACGACCCTGAGCGCCTCGAGGGACTCGGCGCGGGCACGGTGATAGACGTTCATCCCGCGTCGCTCGGATTCGACCATGCCCGCCTTGCGTAGTTGTCCGAGGTGATGACTCACCGTGGATTCCGCCAGATCCACACCGGCGGCAAGATCGCACGTGCACACCGCACCTTCGTCGGCGGTGAGCAGGATCGACACGAGTTTGATGCGCACCGGATCGGCCAGGGCCTTCAACCGCAACGCGACCTCGAGGGCGGCGTCGTCGCGCATCGGCGCAGCCGATACCGGCGCGCAGCAGATCGGGGCGCGGACATCGATCACGGGCAGCGCTTTCGGCATGATTCGAGCCTAACCACCTTCTTGACATATGTCGAAATACAGGAGCATCCTGTGGGCGGTAATTCGATATATGTCACACAGGTGGAGGCAGTCATGTCACGCATCCAGTTCGCCCTCGACGTCGACGACCTGCCCGAAGCGGTCGCCTTCTACTCGACACTGTTCGGCACCGAACCGGCCAAGCTCGAACCGGGCTACGCCAACTTCGCGATCGCCGATCCGCCGTTGAAGCTGGTGCTGTTCGAGAACCCGGGCAAGGGCGGCACGATCAACCATCTCGGGGTCGAGGTCGACTCGTCCGAGAAGGTGCACACCGAGATCGCCCGATTGACCGAGGCGGGCCTGTTCGCCGACGAGGAGATGGGCACGACCTGTTGCTACGCCACGCAAGACAAGGCGTGGGTGACGGGTCCGGCAGGGGAGAAGTGGGAGGTGTACACCGTCCTGGCGGATTCGGCCACCTTCGGGTCGAGCCCGCAGCATCTCGACGGCACGCAGGAAGCCAGCGGCGGAACATGCTGCACGACCGGTGCCCCGGACGAGCAGCAGGACGACAACTCCACGCCGAAAACCGGCGTAACCTCCTGCTGCTGACCGCCTTTCGCTACGAATATCACGGAACCGGAACGAGATCTGTCGCCTCGCCGCCGGGCGGGGCGACGACTCGTATCAGCCTCGCGCCATGTCCACGAACCGCGACAGGTGCAGCTGGTGGGCAACGGTGATGGTCGCGGTCGGGCCGTTACGGTGCTTGCCGACGATGAGGTCGGCCTCGCCACCACGCGGGTCGTCGCGCTCGAAGGCGTCGGGGCGATGCAACAGGATGACCATGTCGGCGTCCTGCTCGAGGCTGTTGTGCACCGCGATGCCGTCGGCGACGAAATTGTGTGTGCCGGGCACCGTTCCGTCGTAGACGTCCTGCTCGCCGAGACTCGTGACGGAGACGATCTCGTCCCAGAACACATTGTTGGTGGCGACCATGTCGATGTCGGCCGTGTCGAGGACATCGGCGACCCGGGCGAGGCGCGAGCGTGCACCCTCGGTGGTGCGCGGGGTGGCGGACGCGACCGGTCCGATCGGAGCGAGCTGTTCGACGGCGAGCAATTCGCCGAGCTCGGCTTCGATCTCGGGGGTGACGGTGTCGGGGCTGTGCTTGACGAGCTTCGGTCCGAGCTGCGCCAGGACCCACTGCGCCGCGGTTCCGTGCTTGCCCACGTCGTGGAGGAAGACCGCCTGGTTCTCCGCCCCGGTGACCGTGAGGTCCCAGCCCTCGCCGGTATCGGTGATCCGCGCGAACACACCGATGCGCAGGAGCAGGCGCGCGAGGTCGTCGGCCAGGCGACGCTCCACCGACCGGTAGCGGACGACGGCGCGGGCAGCGCCTGCGTCCCATGCGACCTCACCGCTGTCTTCCCAGATGTGGCAGACGAGCTCGGCGACCTGCTCCTTGGGGAGTGAGAACGCGCGGGTGGGGATCAGTCGGCCGGCCACGGCAGTGTCCGCGAGAGCGGCCACCTCGTCGTCGGATGCGGGTATCACGTCGAGGGGTGCGGGCACCGCACGCGGCACTGCGACACGCTCACCGGCGACCAACTCGCCCAACGGCATCCAGCCGTCGATGGTGAGGAAGGGATGGTTCGCGGTGGCTTCGACACGACGTCCCGAGGCCAGCTCCAACCGGAAGACTTCCTTACGGCCGCTGGGGAAGACCTTCACCATCGGCCGGACGACCATCCGCATGCGTTCATCGAGCGACCACACGAGGGGCTGTTCGCCCGACTCGAGCAACTCGCCGAGCGTGACTTCGGCACCGGTGTCGGCGCGCATGATGCGTGTGGACGCCGGCAGGCAGCCCGACTCACGGAGGTCGGAGACCTGCGGCCGCTTGTCGGTGCGCTGCTCGGGACCACGGTTGAGCTGACACACCGCGACGACCGGAACCTCGAGTTCCTTCGCGAGAAGCTTGAGGCTACGCGAGAACTCGGAGACCTCCTGCTGACGCGACTCGACCTTCTTGCCGGACGACATGAGCTGCAGGTAGTCGATGACGATGAGACGGATGTCGTGTTTCTGCTTGAGCCGCCGCGCTTTTGCGCGGATCTCCATCATCGTGAGGTTCGGTGAGTCGTCGATGAACAACGGCGCTTCGCTGATCTCGCTCATGCGGCGGGCGAGACGCGTCCAGTCGTCGTCGGTCATGCGTCCGGATCGCATGTCGCCGAGTTTGATCTTCGCCTCCGCGGACAGCAGGCGCATGACGATCTCGGTCTTGCCCATCTCGAGCGAGAAGATGACCGACGCCATGCCGTGCTTGATAGAGCACGACCGCATGAAGTCCATGCTCAGCGTGGAGTTGTGTGTGGGCACCATCGCGCGACCCGCGAGGTACATGTGGTCGCCGTCGACCTCGACGCACCGCACCGGGACCGAGGAAACCGGGCGGACGGCGACGATGCGGCGCTCGCGCGGCACGGTGGCGCGGCATTCCTTGTGCCGCACGGCCTTGCTGGGCAGGACGAAGACGTCGTCGGCGGTGGCGAAGGAGATATCGGTGCCGTCGAGCACCGGCGCGTAACCGAGGCCCGACAGGAGTTCGGCGACGCCCTGCACCAGACGCTCGGACGAGCCGACGAACCGGATGGTGCCGTCGTCGTCGATCTCTCCACCGGCGTCGAGCAGACCCGCGAGGAGTTCGCGACGCTGCGGTTCGGATGCCCGCTGGTATTCGGCGGGGATGTGGGCGCCGAGCGCGACGAGGGCGCTCGTGAAACCACCTTCGCCGTCGATACGCATGTGCAGTTCGGGATCGGACGACGGGCCGCCGAGCCACGCACCGAGCGTGAAGGGGGAGACGGGCAGCTCGGTTGCCGGGAACGACAGTGCCTCGGTGTTCGCGACGGTGTGCCCGGCGTCGGCGGTGGCGGCGAGTTCGCCCGTGGTGCGGATCGCGCCGTCGCCGGTGCGCCACTGGTGCTGCTCGTCGGCGACGATCACGGTGCCGTCGGAGAACACGACGTCGAAGCACGGCCGGCCGTGCATGACCTCGGTGGCGGCGAGGACGCGGGTGGGGCGGCCGTCGGCGCCGAGGAGTTCGTCGCCCACACCGACCTCGCCCATCGTGGTCCAGCCGGTGGGGGTGGGCAGGGGAGTGTCGAGCGCGAGGGCCTTACCCACACCGGGACGCGCGGCGACGATGATCATCTGGCCGGCGTGCAGCCCGTTGGTGAGCTCGTCGAGTTCGGCGAAGCCGGTGGGCACGCCGAGGGAGATACCGCCACGGCTGGCGATGGAGTCGATCTCGTCCATCGTGGGCTGCAGGAGTTCTTCGAGCGGCACGAAGTCTTCGGTGGTGCGTCGTTCGGCGACCTCGAAGACCTCCGCCTGCGCGCGGTCGACGATCTCGGCGACGTCCTGGCCGTCGGCGCCGGCGTAGCCGTACTGGACGATCCGCGTGCCCGCCTCGACGAGACGACGCAGGACGGCCTTCTCGGCGACGATCTCGGCGTAGTAGCCGGCATTGGCCGCGGTGGGGACGGTCTGGGTGAGCGTGACGAGATAGGCGGCTCCGCCGAGACGCTTGAGTTCGCCGCGCCGGTCGAGCTCGGCCGACACGGTGACCGGGTCGGCGGGTTCGCCACGGCTGTAGAGATCGAGGATCGCGTCGTACACGGCCTGGTGGGCCGGACGGTAGAAGTCGCCGGGTCTCAGCACTTCGAGGACGTCGGCGATGGCGTCCTTGCTCAGCAGCATGCCACCGAGCACGGACTGCTCGGCCACGAGATCCTGAGGGGGCTGTCGACCGAAGTCTCCACTCGGTTCCTCGGGAGGTCCCGAATATTCGGGATTTCCACGATCGTCAACGACGGCCACTGCAGTGCCTGCCTTCCTCCACATGTCCCCGTCCGGCGCGCTGTGCTCCGGCGGATACCTGCACGCACTCCCGGTGTCGGTACCCGGGGTTTCGTGTCCGGTTCTACTCGCCCCTACCGACATCCTGTGTGTGGAGTCGTGCGCCCGACGTTAGGGATCCGGATGACCCTCCACAACTCGGGTTGTGCACACAGTTGGGGATGAATTGTGGAAAGAGGAGGACAGCCTTGTGTACCGGATGTGCACAACCTGGGGACAACACATCTCACATCTCTCATAACTGCAGGTAGGAGCAGAAAAATGTCTGTTCACACGTGTGGAGAAGAAGAATTTCGGCGTGTCGGAAGGGCCGGGCGTGTTCACCCATTCGTTCCCCGAACGACATTCCGAGGAGTCACAACGGTGTGGTTTACCCCCCGGTTTATCCACAGGCTGTGCACAGACGACGAGGAGCCCCACGCCGACCAGGCGCGGGGCTCCTCGAGGGGCCGGAATCAGGCAGCCACGACGTTCAGCGTGAACTTCGCGGTGACATCCGGGTGCAGCTTCACGACGATCTGGTGCTTGCCGGTCGCCTTGATGTGGGCCTTGGGCAGCTCGATGATGCGCTTGTCGACAACCGGGCCACCGGCAGCCTTGAGAGCACCGGCGACATCGGCAGCGGTGACCGAGCCGAACAGCTTGCCCGAGTCGCTCGAGGTCTTGACGCTCAGCGAAACGTCCTCGAGGCCCTCGATGGCGGCCTTGAGCTCCTGAGCGTGCTCGAGGCCGCGCACGGCGCGAGCCTCCTGGGCACGGCGGATGCCCTCGACCTGCTTCTGGGCACCACGGGTGGCGACGATCGCCAGGCCGCGGGGCAGCAGGTAGTTGCGGCCGTAGCCGTCCTTGACCTCAACGGTGTCGCCAGGCGCACCGAGGTTGTCCACGTCAGCAGTAAGGATGAGCTTCATCGTGTCCCTCCCTTTCCTCAGCGAGTCGTCGAGACGTAAGGGAGCAGAGCCACCTCACGAGAGTTCTTGACAGCAACAGCGACGTCGCGCTGGTGCTGCACGCAGTTGCCGGTGACGCGGCGAGCGCGGATCTTGCCGCGATCGCTGACGTACTTGCGCAGCAGCGTCGTGTCCTTGTAATCGATCTGCACGTTCTTTTCCTTGCAGAAGGTGCAGACCTTCTTCTTCAAAACCTTCTCGCGCGCGGGCGACTTAGGCATGGTCGTTCTCCGTAATTTTGGATGTTCCGATCGAGGTCGGATCAGAACGGAGGCTCGTCGTCCCCGGAACCACCGAAGGAACCCGACTGCGGGGCGTCGCCCCACGGGTCGTCTCCGCCGACGTTCGTGTTCTGAGCGGGACGGCCACCGCCCGATCCACCGGAGGAACCACCGAAGCCTCCGCCACCGCCACCGCGACCGGCCTTGGTGACCTTGGCCGTGGCGTAACGGAGCGAGGGGCCGATCTCGTCGACCTCGAGCTCCACGACAGTGCGCTTCTCGCCTTCACGCGTCTCGTAGCTGCGCTGCTTGAGCCGGCCCTGCACGATCACACGCGAGCCGCGAGTCAAGCTCTCGGCCACGTTCTCCGCTGCCTCACGCCAGATGTTGCAGCGCAGGAACAGAGCCTCGCCGTCCTTCCATTCGTTGGACTGACGGTCGAACACGCGGGGCGTGGATGCAACGGTGAAGTTCGCAACCGCAGCACCCGCGGGGGTGAAACGCAGTTCGGGGTCGGCGGTCAGATTGCCGACCACGGTGATGACGGTGTCGCCTGCCATGTGGTTCCTCCTGCAGTGTGGGGAGTCCTGATGCGCCAGAGCCTACGGCCCGGCGCCGACAGGCTCACTTGCCGTGGCGCAGAACCTTGGTGCGGAGCACCGACTCGTTCAGGCCGAGCTGGCGATCCAGCTCTGCAACGGCAGCAGGCGTCGCGCTGATGTCGATCACCGCGTAGATGCCTTCGCTGTTCTTGGCGATCTCGTAGGCGAGACGGCGCTTACCCCACACGTCGACCTTGTCGACCTTGCCGCCTTCCTGGCGAATGACGTTGAGGAACGTCTCCAGCGAGGGAGCGACAGTGCGCTCGTCCAGGCTGGGGTCCAGGATGATCATCAATTCGTAATGACGCATAAGACCTCATCACCTCCTATGGACTGTGAACGGTCACGGACGTTCCGTGACAGGAGGGTCGTTGCGTCAGCAACCCATGAAGGGTACACGACGGCCCGGCGACCAGCGAAATCGCCGACCGTCGGGGGCGGGGGATTTGTCCTAGGGTGAGAACATGCGCACGAGCTCCGGGACCGTCTCGCTCGTCGCCGTCCTGACGTGCGCGGTGATGATGTGGTTCGGCTACCTGAACAAGGCCCGGTGCGCCGGCCCCACCTTCGACGCGGAGGGCCGCACGCTGCGGTTCGAGGACATCAAGGACGCCGACGTCTGCTATTCCGACATCCAGCAGTTGTGGATCGGCCGCGGCATCAACCTCCACGTCTTCCCCTTCGTCGACGGGGGCATCACCTCGTCGGGAGCGTTGACCGGGGGCACCGTCGAGTACCCCGTGCTCAGCGGGGTGCTCATGTGGATCGGGGCCATCGGTGCCCACACCGATGCGGAGTTCCTCCTGCAGTCGGCGTTGTTGCTCGCCCCCTTCGGGCTGGTCACCGCGTGGTTGCTCGCCCGGATGGCCGGATGGGCCGCGCTGTTGTGGTCGCTCACGCCGCCGCTCGTGCTCTACGCCTTCCTCAACTGGGACCTGCCGGTCGTGGCGGTCACCGTCACCGCCGCCGCGGTGCTGACGATCGAACGCTGGTCGCTGCGGACTCGCGGAGTGGTCGCGGCAGTGCTGCTGGGCGTGGGCTTCTGTCTCAAGCTCTATCCGGGCATCTTCGTTCTGCCGCTCATGGCCTATGTTCTCACCGGCGGGAGCTCACCCGATCGGAAGCGGGACGTCCCCGGCGCCCTCGCCGTCGCGGGCACGGCGGCAGCGACGGTCGCCGCGATCAACCTGCCCTTCGCGATCCTCGGCTACGAGGGCTGGCGGGCGTCGTTCGCCTTCCAGCAGAACCGGGAAGCGGACGGGACCAGCAACTCCATCTGGTACTGGGGTCTGCGGCCGCTGATGGGCGGCTACCAGGAATACGAGAACACCCCCCAGTACAACGAGTTGGTGGCCCAGTTGTCGCCGACGCTGATCGCGCTGTCGTTCGCGCTCGCCCTGTGGCTCGGATGGCGCCGATACCTCCGCGACGGCGTCTATCCGTGGCTCGGTACCGGGGCCGCGATGCTGTGCGGGTTCATGCTCTTCCACAAAGTGCACTCACCGCAGTACACGCTGTGGCTGCTGCCGATGTTGATTCTGCTGCGCGTGCCATGGGGTCTCGTCGCCGCCTATCTGCTCGCCGATCTCGCCATCGGCATCGGCATCTTCCGGTGGTTCGCCGCGACCGCCGGCGAAACGGACATGGCCCTGCCGCTCACGCTCGTCCACATCGGAGTGTGGGGACGCGCGGTCCTGCTGGTCGTGCTGTTCTTCGTCTTCCTGCGCGTCCCGCCCAGAACTCCGTGGCAGCAGACGGAACGGACGGGCTACGCTCGCCGTCCGACGACGACCGGGAGAGCGTAATGAACGACAACTGGATGGAACATCCCGTCCTCGAGGGCCCTCGTATCCGACTCGAGCCCCTCGCCGACGCGCACGTCGAAGGTCTGCTGAAGGCCGCCGACGATCCCGACACGATCTTCGCCTGGGCACACCTTGTGATCCGCGACCTCGACGACGCGCGCACGTTCGTGCGCGAGGCCGTGGCCGATCCGTCCCGGCTGCCCTACGCAATCGTCGACAGGGCGACCGGCGAGGTGCTGGGGTCGACGTCCTACTACCTCCTCGAACCGGCCCACCGCACACTGGTGATCGGCTACACCTGGCTGTCGACCCGGGTGCAGCGGACCCACGTGAACAGCGAGTCGAAACTGCTTCTGCTGCAGCGCGCCTTCGACGACCTCGGGGCCGTGCGCGTGACCTGGCACGCCGACGAACGCAACACCCGTTCGCGCGACGCCCTGCGCCGGCTCGGCGCCACCGAGGAGGGCCTGCTCCGCAAGCACCGCAGGCGCCGCGACGGCAGCTGGCGGACCACCGCGCTGTTCTCCCTCACCGACGACGAGTGGCCCGGGGTACGCGCCCGGCTCGAGGAGCGCACGGTGCGATGAGGACGAGGCGCGCGCTCGCAGCCCCCATGGCGATCGCCGTGGGTGCGGTCGCGGTGTGCGCCGCGGTGGCGTGGGCCGACCCGACCACGCCGGGCGGGGTCATTCCGCCGTGCCCCACCTACTCACTGTTCGGAATCCTGTGTCCCGGCTGCGGTTCGTCGCGGATGCTGTACTCGCTCGTCCATCTCGACGTGCCGGCAGCATTGCACTACAACGCCCTCGGTCTCGTCGCGCTGGCCGTGCTCACCGTGTCCTTCGGTCTGTGGACGTGGAGCAGGGCGCGGGGCACACCGATGCCGCGGTGGACGCGATACCGGTGGCCCCCGCACCTCGTGCTGATCCTGACGGCGATGTGGTTCGTCGTGCGCAACATCCCGGTCGCGCCGTTCACCGCCCTACGGATCTGACCGTCAGAGGATCGGGCAGTTGACCAGGTAGTCCCAGTCCGTCCCGGGATCCCCGGTCACTCGGACGAGAATCGAGGATGCGCTACCTGCCGGCACATTCACCACTGCCGATCCGGTGCCTTCGTTGATGCTGTCACCGATACGGCCGGTGTCGTAGATCTGGGAACCCCCGTAGAACACCTGGATCCGGTCAGGAACGTCGTAGGTCTCCCATTCGAGCAGGAACGACGTGGGACCACTGCGACCCAACTCGTGGTAGGTGCCGGTGACACCTTCCCCTCCCGACTGCCGCGACTGGTTGCACTGCTGGGTCGTCGGCAGCGATGATCCGTTGCCCAGAATCGCACTGCCCAGATCGATCGCCCGTCCACCCAGATCCACCACGCTGCCGGGCAGTTCGGACACGCTGCCGGTCAGGTCGTTGCTGCCGGCGCTGCCGGTGGGAGCGGCCGAAGCGGCAACGGGCGCACCGAATGCGACCGCCGCCACCGTGACCGCCGTCAGAACCGCGCGCAGACCCGAACTGCGAATACGAGACATGCTTCCTCCGATGATCGATGCGTTGAATCCCCCACCAGGACGTTCCCACACCGCGAGGCCTGTGCGTATCCTGCAATCGGATGAATCTGTCTCGGTCGGAACATCTTCCGGCCATTCCGATTCACGCCGTGTCGCCGCACGGCGGCCGGAAGGGAACACCCGGCAGGCGCCGTTCCCATTCGTCCTCGGTCACCGGAGTGCCGACGGTGGAACACAGTGTCGCCGCGACGGGCTCGGGGTCGAGTTGCCACAGTCGCACGGAACGGTCGGGACCACCTCCGACGAGCACCGCTCCGTCGTGCGCGAAGGTGGCGTCGCAGACCCGGCTTTCGCAGGCGGTGAGCACCGCGTGGGTGGTGTGGGAGTCCGGTCGGGTGACGTCCCAGATCCACGCCGCCCCGTCGCCGACGCCGGCCGTGAGACGATCCCCGCCGGGGGAGAAGTGCAGCGAGTACACCGCGTCCGCCCGCCCGGTGATCCACGCCAGTTCGCGTGGGACGGCAGGGTCCGCGACATCCCACAGGCGCACACTGCGGTCGGTGCTCGCCGCGGCCAGGATCGTTCCGTCGCCACCGAACGCGACCGTCTGCGCCTGACTCTCGAATCCGGACGACTCGGAGATCCGAGTCGGGTCGGTGGGATCGGAAAGATCCCACAGTCCGACGAGACCGCCGGCACTCGCTACAGCCACGATGTCGGCAGTGGGATGCCACGACAGCATGTACGGATAGTTGTCGGCTTCGAAGGTGCCGACGACACGCGGAGCAGCGAGATCGGAGGCGCCGACGATCGCGACTTTCGCGTCCCCCGTCGCCGTTACCGCCACGACGGGTCGGTCGGGAGCGAACTCGACCACTCCGACGACACCGTGACGACGCCCTCGGTTGTCCCGGCGAACTGCGGCGCTGCAGGGTCCGCCAGATCCACAGGTGCACGGACCCGCCGGATGTTCCTGCTGCAGCGAGTGATCCGGTCTTCGACAGTGCCGCGGCACCGCTGAACCGATCCTCGACGGATGGGCTCAGAGACGGCAGTTCCACCGCCGCACCGGTATCGGCGATGTCCCACAGCGGCAAACCATTCGACCGTCCTCCGCCGCCCGGGTTGGCTCCTTTCGTTAGTGCGTGAGTGAGGACCCCGAAATCCGGTCGAGCAGTCCTTGTAGGTCGGCGTCGACCTGCGGTGGGAAGATGTGTCAGGTGCCGTTGATCGCGATGGTCGCCGACCGCAGCGGACGCAGCAGTTTGACGACCTTGACGATCGCGAGACCGCTGCGTTCCTGCACCACCCGGGAGACCGCCAATGCCGCGAACACCACCGTCAGGTGCGCCTCGATCGCATCGCGGGTGCGGTGGAAGATCGGCCGGGCCCGCAGATCCGTCTTCGACATCCGGAACGACTGTTCGACATGCCACAACTCGTGATACTTGCCGATGATCTCGCTCGGATCCACCAGGGAGACAGGAAGGTTGGTGACGTAACCTTTCAGGACGACGAGCATCCTGGCGCGTTCGAGCGAGGCAGTGTCCAGCCGCCGGCCCTTCGCGGTGACTGTCACAAACCGTGTGGACTTCGGCGCGGCGTCCCCGTCGACTACGGCCCGGGTGCGGGCTTCCTGGGCCGCCCGCCGACAACGGGCGTGGCCCGGATGTGCATGTTCATGTTCGCCTACGAACCCGATGGTCGGTGCTCGGGCTGAGAACTCCGCTCGGCCGATGCCGGGGTGGGTCGTGCCGGTGGGTCGAGGCAGTTGTCGCTGTGCCGGGATTCCTGGGTGCGTTCCTGAATCAGGGGGCGACGTCGATGACCACACGGACCGGGTCATCGAGGGCGTACACCGCGAAGGGCAGGACCGCATCGGTGTGAGAATGGTTGAGAATTCCTGTCGTGCAGAGACGTCGAGATATCAAGGGCTCGCCGGCTGGGGCGGGAGCGGCCGCTCGGTGGGCAGCGGTTCGTTCGGGGTCCAGGCGTCGAAGGGCACCTCGAAGGTGACCGTGCCGGCTCGTTCGAAGGTGAAGGTCACCGGGTGGGTCAGGCCGGGGCGGATCGCTTCGGCGGGGAATCGGCCGCGCACCGTCAGGGGACGATCCGGTGCCGTGGTCGGTCGGAGTTGTTCGATGGGTTCTCCGGCGGCCAGGGAACTGCCGGGCAGAAGTTCGCGTGCCTGATCGGAGGCATCGAGTGTCAACTCTCCGGCGGGGGAGTCGATCGAGACGAGCCGGTCGGGGGTGGAGGACTGGTTGATGACGGTGAAGGAGAGTGTGACCTGTCCGTATCGGGGGACGGCTGGATCGGTGGGTTCGGCCTCGAAGTACACATTGCGCAGCAGCAGGTCGCCGAGTTCGGCGTTGGTGCCGTTGATGGCGGCCTGCTGGGTATCGGTTTGGGTGATCTGCCCTGCCCCACATGCGACGAGCAGGGGCGCCGTCAACGCGAGAACGAGGAGCGACCAGGCGCGGCGACGCGCGGCCGAGATGCGGTGGGTGTGTAGGCGATGTCGTGCAGGGGGTTCCACAGGGTCTCCTTTTCGTTGTGATCGACCGGGCGTCGGTTCGGACGTTCGCCGGATCACTGCGCTTTGCGGTAGGCGTGGCGCAGCTGCCAGATCCGGGCGCCGCCGATCACCGCGGCGATCAGCAGTCCCGCCAGAGCTGCGAACAGTAGCGCCACGCCCAGCGGGAGGGTGAAATTCCAGCCGAAGAAGGCAATGGCGGTGCGTTCGGTGTTCTGCAGGATGAACACCAGCAGCGCGACGGTGACCACAGCTCCTACTGTCAGTGCCACCAGCATCCGGCCGGTGCGGGTCGGTTCGACCGCTCCAGCTGCGGGTGCGGTGTGGTCTGCGGACCCGGTGGGGGTTGGGTCGGCGTCACCGGAACGCCAGGCGGGGTGTGAGTTGTGGGTACGCATGATCGGTTTCTCTCTTCATCGGTCCGAAGCAGGCACCAGGGCGATCCCGTGGGTGGTCAGAATGTGCCGAGGGTGCCCTGCCACACGGCCACGAGGAGGTAGATGGCGACAGCGAGGGGATAGTAGGGATTCATCGATGTTCCTCAGCATGCTTTACATGGGCCGCACGGGGCGATGTGACATCACTGCTGCGAGGCAGTGTGAGGGGTCGAGATCTCGAGGGGTGCTCGACATGGGCGCCACGCGCTGTCCGAGGCCAGTTCAGTGCGGTTCGGTGGAGGTGTTCGGCCGTGTGTCGCCGACCGTGGTGTCGCGCTCGGGCCGGTCTGCTGAGGTCGGCGCGTACATGCGGTCCAGGTGCAGCTTGATCCATTCGGTGGCCACGGTCCGGGGGAGAAAGAAGTGCGAGTTCATGATCCTGCTCAGCTGGTGGGTTGCGGATACTCGCAGTCCACGGTCGGGTTGATTCCCATGTAGTTCAGGGGTCCGGCCACGATGGTTACGGCGATGGTGCCGACGCTGGCGCAGTTGGTCGAGGCGTCACCGTAGTATCCGCGTTGTCCTGCGGCGACGGCGCCGATGATCAACCAGATCAGTATCAGGAGGCTGAGCAGGCCGGATAGACGGCTTCTGGTTCGCATCGTGTGCTCCTGTCCACGAAAGCGGCGGCATCGCGCACGGTGCTCGGTCCGCCGTCCCAACCCGATGTGTGCTGTGTGCGGGACTGGGTGCTCGATCCGATCGGCGTTACCCGGCGGGTGCGCCCTCCGATACGCTGTTCGTTGCGGCGAAGCAACTGTTGCGATCTATGGTGCATCGTGAAATCGGCGGTGGATCTTGCGCTTTCGTTTCTACGGTCCACCCTAGTAACGCGGTGGAGGCGTGCCAAGGCAGGAGGGAGGATGTGGGTTGATGGTTATGCGATTGCAATCACTCGGTGCGGTCCGGGTCAATTCGTGCCCGGAATGATCCGTCCCTCTCACGACAGGGCTACCGGTCACGCTCCTCGAGGCCGCGGGCAGAAAGGGTGTGCGCGTAGCGGCGATCGCGGTGACCTCAGCCCAGGCAGCGGCCTGGTTCGCCTCGTCCCGTCCGCCGCCACGTTCGACGAGCCGGAAGGCGAGCGTTGCGGTGATCTCAACTCTGCGCCGGCCGCTCGGACTCAGAGCGTGCTGGGTGTGGGAGGGTGGCCGGGTAGCCGCACCACATGCAAGAAAGAGTTGTCGATCTTGCGGATCACGTCGGCGAACTGATCGAAGTCGACGGGTTTGGTGATGCAGACGTTGGCGTGCAGCCGGTAACTGCGTAGCAAGTCTTCTTCGGCTGCGGAGGAGGTCAGCCAGCACCTCACGGCCATCGCGGCTGGGGAGATTCAAATCGAGCAGGACCAGATCCGGGCGGAGCGCATCTCTGTACAGGCCCCGTGGCGGTGCAGGAACTGCAAGGCTTGCTATGCCACAACGTTGCATAGATGTCCCGCAACGCCCCTGCGATGAGTGCCGGGGGGTTCCCCCTGCGCCGAGCGCACTGAGTAACCACGTCATTGCCGTCTACCTCCGGTCCCTATCAGGGGCCGGTTGCACGCGATCGCCTTGTCCTGCTCCGGCCCGGATGTAGAGTTTGCGTCCCGCCGCGCCGGTGAGACCGAACGCGACCGTGCTCGCGGTCAGCACGAGCGTGCCGGCGCCGAGCACGGCGTCGTCGACGCCGAGACGTTCGGCTTCCATCGTCAGATAGAACAATGCGGATACCCCCACCGGCCCGAACCAGCCGAGATACATCGCGTCGGGCAGCGGTAGATGCAGTGGCCGTCGCAACAACAGTACGACCGGGATCCGCCGCAGAAGCAGGACAGCGACCACCAGGGCGGGCGCCTTCCAGCCCAGCTCGGCCCACTGCTGCCACGGTAGGGCGGCGCCGAGCAGGAAGAACAACGGCAGGACTGCGAACCTGTTGACGGCCTCGTCGATCTCGACTTCGGAAGTCCGTTCGGCGCCGGTGCCGACGGCGTTGAAGGCCAGGCCGCCGACGAATACGGCGAGCACCCCGTCGACCTGCAGCAGACCGGCCACGCCGAGGATTCCCAGTGCCAGCACAACGGTGAACAACAGGGCCGGGCCGTGTGCGGTGGCGCCGTGCTTGTCACCCAGTCGCAGTGCTGCACCGCCTACGGCGCCGAGGAGTGCGCCGGCGATCAGGGCGCCGAGGACCTGCCACAGTGATTCGGTGATCGCCGCACCGGCGCTGAGTGGACCGGCGACCGCGATCGCGGCGACCACCAGTGGCAGCGCCAGGCCGTCGTTCGCGCCGGATTCGAGCGAGAGCAGCTGTCGGTCCCGGGCGGGTAGGTCCCGTTCGGCGAGATCTCCGGTGACCACACTCGAGGCCAGCACCGGATCGGTGGGACAGATCGCGGTGCCGAACAACAGAGCCGCGGCCAGCGGTAATCCGGCCACCGCCCATCCGAGTCCGGTCGAGATCGCCGCCATCGCGGGCATGACGATCAACAGCAACACGGCCAGTGCGCGGCGGTGGCGACGCACCGCGGCGATGGGGTAACGCAAGGCAACCGCCATCACGGACACGGCCAAGAGAACCCTGGCGAGCTCGTGGAACAGACCGTGTTCGACCGTCACCGGTGCGATCGGCAACGCATCGAGCAGTTGGGGACCGAGCAGTACCCCGGCAAGCAGACCGAGTAGGGGTTCGGACAACGGCAGTCGGCGCATCGTCGAGGAAATCGCTGCCACGACCACGCCGAGCGCGCCGACCACGGCGAGAACGACATCGATGTGCATGACCGTCGCATTCCCGGATCGACCCCTGGCAATCCTGCACGGCCCGACGAGGGGGCTCGTGCCGGATCGCGGGCCCAGATTCGGACGGTCAGTAGTCAGTAGTCACCGCCGGTGGCGCCGGAGTGATGTCCCAACCGTCGCAGATGAGTGCGCCGGCTCAGGCGGATCACAGGCCGGGCGAGAAAATCGAGCGAGCCGAGCAAGAACAGCCAGGTGCCGGCGGTCTGGGTGGAGTCGAAGAAGAACAACACGCTGCCGACGGTGAAGAACACCGCGATCAGGACGTCGTTGACGATCGAGGCTGTCTCGTACCGGTTGTCGATCACGACCTGCTCCCGGCCGACGGACAGTCGCAGCGACGGATCTGCGTGGGTGCGATCGGTGGCCATGGCCGGGCGAGTACCCGCGTGCAGGTGCGGGTACGCCCGACGAATGTGGTTCGGCAGCTGGTCCGATCCGATGCCTGTGGTGCGCGTCGGTGCGGCCGCCTATCTCTGGCTGGTAGTTCGTACTGCGAATCTCGGCAAAACGAACCCTGGCCAAACTCAACGCCTGCGTGGTGCGGGTGGCGGTGCGCTCATACCGGCCGGCACCGAGTTTGTCGGTGGCCTCGGCTTCGATCAGCGCCTGCATGCCTGCAGGCCGGTGCGGATCAGTTCGGCGAACACGCTGGCGCTGTCGGCGCCGGTGAGTGCGTCGAGCTGAGCGAGCAGGGCAGGGCAGGGCAGGATGATCGTGGGTCATCGCGTAGCTGCTTTCTGTGAGTCACTGTGGTAGGTAACTCGTTGATCACTACGCAATGGCCCACCCCCCGGTGAGGGTCGACACGCCGTGGACCTGTCCGGATGTCCTCACCAGATTCCCACCACTCCCCGGGACTTACCCCGCCCGCGAGAAGGAAGTTCTGCTCACCTGACTGGCAGCGGACTCGAAGACCGAAGCGGCGAGGCGGCTGTTCATCTCGCACCCGTGGATGTGGACTCTGTCCACCCGGTTCAGGCCGCGCGCAGGGAACTCAGCGCCGCGTGCTGCTCGACACCGACCCGTCCCGGCGCCACGGCGAGCGCCACCGCGGTCTGCCACGAGTCGAGACCCACGATGGTGCGCAGGATGAGGATCTCCTGCTGGAGTCGGGTCAGAGGGAAGGCCCGCGGGCTCGCGAACTCGGCATCGGCCGCGTCGGCGACCAGCGTGTAGGCCAACCGCAGGAAAGGCCGGTCGGCTCCGGACGGCGCGGTGAGCTCGGCGAGAATCGCACGGCAGGCGGCCAGGGCGAGACGATCGGCGTCGGCGAAGGTACCTCCGGCGGCTTTCGCACGGGCCCGGAAGTAGGCGATCACGAGCGGATGCAGGTCGCGCAGAAGTCGTGGGATCGCGGTGGCGTCGCCGCTCGCGACCGTCCACGCCAACTCACACGTCGTGAACTGTGAGGCGGTGACATCCGTCCCCGCTCCGAATCCCCGTCCGCCGCTCGCCATTGTCCCCCCTCGTGCTCGTTCCCGAGCCTAGGGGACCGACGAAGTCTCCGACATCCCTCGTTCGGATGATTCTTCTCTTGTGACCCGATGGTGAGCAGGTCGCAACCTGGCGGGCAGCCATCGTGGCGGACGGTCGGGAGCCTGGTCGAGCACACCACCGACGGGATCGTCGACGAAGCCGTACCGCACGGGATCCCGCACCGGACGCCGGATCTGCCACAGCACAACCGCGCACAGTGCCACGACGGCGACGTCGCGCAGGAAGACCGTGGCGGTGAACCACTGCTCCGGCAGCCCCTTCCGATCGGGACCGAGGTAGTAGTACATGCGCGGAACCCACACCAGCGCATCGATCGTCATCCAGGCGACCAGTGCGCGCCGGTGGGGTACGGCCAGCACGGCGAGCGGCACGAGCCACAGCGAATACTGCGGACTCCACACCTTGTTCGTGAGCAGGAAGGCCGCGACGAGAAGGAAACACAGCTGCGCGAGGCGGGGACGGCGCGGCGCGGTGAGCCCGATCCACCCGATCGCGGCGCAGGCCGCGGCGAACAACACGAGCGAGACCCCATTGAAGGTCGAGGCCGACCAGGCCGGCCAGCCCACGAACGAGTGCAGCACGTTGTAGATCGAATCCGGATCCGCTCCGCGATCGGAGTTGAGTCGGAAGAACTCCGCCCACCCGCTCGGGTACAGCACCATGATCGGCAGGTTCACCACTAGCCACGCCGCGGCGGCCGCTCCCGCGGTGCGGGCAAACGACCGCAGGTGGCCGGTCCGCAGGCACAGCACCAGCAGCGGACCGAGCAACAGCAAGGGATACAACTTCGTCGCCGCACCGAGGCCGAGCAGGACGCCGGCGAGAACCGGTCGACGGCGGGCCCACGCCAGCAGACCACCCGCGGCGAAGGCCGTGGCCAGGGCATCGAAGTTCGTGAAGGCGTGCACCACGACCAGTGGTGACGCCGCGACGAGCGCGGCGTCCCAGATCCTGCGGCCCGCCGACATCGCGGTGGCCCACACCGTGACGAGCCAGGCGAGCGCGAGACCGACCGCGACGACGGCGAAGTAGATCGCGACCTGCAGTGCATCGGGGAGCCACGGTGTGGCGTCCCACGCCTTCGCGATGCGCATCGAGCCGTACTGGTAGAGCCCCGCGAGCACCGGATACTCCATGTACCGGGTCTGCATCTGCCCGTCCGGGCCGGGTTCCTCCCACGACGTCCGGTACGGGAAGGCGCCCTCGGCGAGCCGTTCGGCACCGTAGAGCGGAACGATGTCGGAATAACACATCGCCACGTACTGCCGGTTGCCGCTCCAGTCCAGGCCGAGCGCGCCGTCGGGACCGACGGGTCCCTGCTGGACGCAGGCCGCCTTCGTGAACCAGCCGAAGGCGAGGAAGACGACCGCGAGCAGCAACATCGCCCGCAGGGGAGTGAAGAAGCGGGTGCGCCCGAGCACGGCGTGCCGGCCCACCGGACCGCCGATGACGGCGGTCAGGCGCGACACCGTCGGGTCGGTACGCCCGGGGGTGTCGCGCCAGTCCAGGGAACGACGATCCTCGGCCGGTGGTGCAGCGGACACCACCGGCCGGGCGTCGGATCCCCGGTCGTCGCTCACGCGGCGAGGCTACCCGGCCGGAGCGTATTCGAACGCGCCCTGGGGACTACCGCCCTGCGCGCCCTGGAATCCGCCTCCCTGCGCGCCCGGGATCGCGGGGCTCTCGAGTCCCGGGATGCGGTTCTGCGGAGGCGATCCACCCTCGTCGGAGTCGTCGCCGGTACCACCGCCGGTTCCGCCGCCGGTATCCTCGCTCTCCTCCTCCTGACCGCCGTTGCCGGGACGGGAGGGCGCGTTCTGGGTGGTCGTCTGCGGGGCGACACCCGGAACGGGGATGGTGACGCCGGGGAAGATCTCCACGTTCTGCGTGGTGATCTCCGGAACCTCGGGAAGACTCGGCACGACACGCGAGGTGGTGGTCTGCTCACGGGTGGCCGGAGCTGTCGTCGACGCGGTCCACGCCGGCACGCCGGAGACACCGGCGATCGGTTCCGGCTTCGGGAACGACTCGACCTCGGTGCCCTCGAGAGCGCCGTCCATCGTGTCCTTCCAGATGTCCGACGGGATACCCGAGCCGTAGATCATGCCGCCCCAGCTGTTCTCGAGGGGCAGGCCCTCCTCGGTGCCGACCCACACCGCGGTCGACAGCGACGGGGTGTAACCGACCATCCACGCGTCCTTGTTGGAGCCGGTGTCGCCGAGCTGAGCGGTACCGGTCTTCGACGCGGACGGACGGCCGCCGGCCAGGGCGTGGCCGTTCGAGTACGCGGCGATCGGGGTCATCGCGGAAGTGGTGTTGTCGGCCACCGCCGCGTCGACGACCTGCTCACCGGCAGGGGTGCCACGGTCGAGGAGCACCTCGCCGTCGGACGTCACGACCTTCTGCACGAAGTACGGCTCGTGATGACGGCCGGACGCCGCGAGCGTGGCGTACGCCGAGGCCATGTCGAGCACGCGCGACTGGTACTGGCCCAGCACGATGCCGTAGTTGGGGCCGACGCCCTCCGGCTCGGTGAGTGTCTCACCGATGCCCGGCAGTTCCTTCGCGACACCCAGCTTGTGCGCCATGTCGGCGATGGCCTGCGGGCCGTTGTCCATCTCGAGCATCATCCGGTAGAAGCTCGTGTTCAGCGACCGCTTGAGCGCTTCGGCGATGGTGCACTGCCCGCACGACTCGCCCTCGACGTTGCCGATCTTGATGCCGTTGACCGTCAGCGGACCGCTGTCGTAGGTCTGCGACAACGGCACGCCCTGGTCGAGGTTGGCGGCCAGGCCGAACACCTTGAACGACGACCCCGTCTGCAGACCGGACTGGGCGAAGTCGTAACCGACACCGCTCTCCCCGCCGTAGTAGGCGCGGATCGCCCCGGACCGGGGATCGACCGACACCACCGCGGTACGCAACTCCTCGGGTTCGCCCTCGAGATTGCTCTGCGCCGCCTCGACCGCCGACTGCTGGGCCTGGGGGTCGATCGTCGTGGTGATCTGGAGACCGGCCGTATTGAGGAGATTCTCGTCGATGCCCTCGCGGGACAACTCGGCGAGCACCTGGTTCTTGATCAGACCTTCGGGGCCGGACGACTGGTCGCCGTTGTCGAGCTCAGCGATCGGCACGTAGGCCGGGTACTTCATACCCGACCGTTCGGCGGCATCGAGCGTGCCGGCGGCGACCATGCCGTCGAGCACGTAGTTCCAGCGCGCCTCCGCACCCTCGGGGTTCTGCTCGGGATCGAGCAGCGACGGCAACTGGATCGACGACGCGAGCACGGCGCCCTCCTCGACGGTGAGCTCACCGACGGGCTTGCCGAAGTACGCGTTCGACGCCGCTGCGATGCCGTAGGCACCGCGACCGAAGTAGATGGTGTTGAGGTAGGCCGCGAGGATGTCGTCCTTGGCCCACTGGTTCGCCATCTTCGTCGACAGCACCAGCTCCTTGAGCTTTCGCGTCAACGTCCGCTCGGAACCGACGACGGCGACCTTCACGTACTGCTGGGTGATGGTCGAACCACCACCGGCGCTGTCGCGGCCGAGCACGTTGTCGCGGGCGGCACGCGCGAAGCCGGTGACCGAGAAGCCGGGATTGCTGTAGAAATCGCGGTCCTCGGCGGCGAGCACGGCGTTGCGGACGTGCACGGGGATCGCGTCGAGTTCGACCTCGGTGCGGTTGCCCTCCGGTGGGATCACCTTCGTGATGACACCCTGACCGTCGGAGTTGAAGATGGTCGCGGCCTGGTTCGTCTGCAGCTCACCGGGGCGCGGCACGTCCTGGACGATGTACGCCAGCATGAACATGAGGATCGGGACGAGGATGCCGGCGGCGACCACGCCGTAACCGATCCGGCGGATCGTGCGCCAGCGGTTGCTCTTGCCGTCGCCCTTTCCACCCCCGGCGCCGCCACCCGAACCGCCACCGGGCGGAACCGTGGGAGGTCCGCCTGCGGGCGGGCCACCGGCAACGCGCGTCGTGGGTGCATCGTCCGCAGCACTCGCACTCTTTGCAGCACTCGCACCGACTGCAGCGCTCGCCGCGGAGACCCGCTGCGTCGGGGCATCCGCTCCGGGACGCTGCGCACCTGCCGCGTCCGCTCCGGGACGCTGCGCACCTGCCGCGTCCGCTCCGGGACGCATGGCGACGGTCGGATCGGCCTGCGGCGTGCGCTGGACGGGAGGCACCGCGCCGGGCGGCAACGTGCCGGGCCGCGGCGGCATCGACTGGTTGGGGTTACGCGGCTGGTTGGCGCCCGGGGCGGGCACCGGTCCGCGCGGTGGGTACGGCTGTCCCGGTCGGCCCTGCTGGGGGCCCGGCCCCTGCCCCTGACCGGGAGCCGGAGGACGCTGTCCCTGGCCGGGGGACTGAGGGCGCTGTCCCTGGACGGGGGCTTGAGGACGCTGCCCCGGACCGGGAGCCTGGGGCGGGTACGGCGGCCGGCTGCCGGGGCGCGGCGGTTGCTGACCTGCGGGGCCACCGGGCTGTCCGCCCGGTCGGCCCGGCTGGCCCTGTGCTCCCGGCTGACCCTGCGGGCGCGGTTGCGGCGGCAACGGACGACCCTGCACCGGGCCCTGGGCAGGGCGCTGCTGTCCCGGAGCGGGCTGTCCCGGACCCGGCTGTCCCTGACCGGCACCGGCAGGAGGACCGGGACGTTGCTGCCCGGGTTGCGGTCCGGCGGGACCGCTGCGCTGGGGCGGGACGGCCTTGTTGTCCTCGGGTTCGTTGTCGGGGGAACTCACGTACTCATCTCCAACTGTTCTCGCGACGCATCACGCCGCGGCCTCGACACTGCTCCACGAAGAGCCGATCGGCGATGCCGACGGACGGCAGTCGATCGACGATGTGCGCAGCGGACGACGCGACGATCAGGTCGTGCGGGTCGGACCCAGGAGCGAACTCCACGAGAAAGCGTACGGGCACGTTGCCGGTACCCCTTCACTCGCTGGCGGTACGACGGCTCGATCCCGTCGACCGGCGACGCGGGCTCTTGGGTGCTGGTTGCGATCCCAGGACGTACGACTGCACCAGGTGATTCCAGCTGCAGGTGCGGCACACCTCGACCACGTGAACCGAGAATTCCTCCTGGCTGGCGGCCAGACGCACCAACTCTTCGGGGGTGCGCGCCGACCCGGACACCGGACCGAGTTTGTCGCCGAAGACCCACGAGACAAGGGTCAACTGCTCCTTACGGCAGATGGGGCACATCACATCGCTGCCCCGGCCGTGAAATTTCGCCGCCCGCAGCAGATAGGGGCTCGCGTCGCAGACCTCGCTGACTCCGCGTCGCCCCGAGTAGACCTCTGCGAGCAGCGAGCGCCGCTGCAACGCGTAGTCCACCACCTGCCGCTGAATTCGCACGGCTTCCAGAGTACGTGCGGGCGATGCGGCGAGGGGCGGGGAGTGGCCCACCGGACATCGAAGACGGGTGGTCGAGGTGGCACCGACGCATGTCCGATCGGGTCCGGAGAAGGGTGCCCGCCCGCAACCGGACGTGACACGAACCGTATGGGGCGTATCGTTGTATATATCGGCGCGATATAGTTCCGTGTCGTATCAATCGGTTGGTTCGAACGGAAACAGGAGGTGACCCGTGCTGGAACTGGCGATACTCGGGCTCCTCCTCGAATCGCCCATGCACGGCTACGAGCTGCGCAAGCGTCTGACCGGGCTCCTCGGAGCCTTCCGCGCCTTCTCCTACGGGTCGCTCTATCCGACTCTGCGGAGGATGCAGGCGGACGGCCTCATCGAAGAGGATCCGGGAATTCCCGGTCCCGTGAAACGACGTGCCCGCCGCGTCTATCAGCTCACCCCGAAGGGTCGAGAACGCTTCACCGAGCTGGTCGCCGACACGGGACCGCAGAACTACACCGATGACGGATTCGGCGTGCACCTCGCCTTCTTCGGTCGCACTCCCGCCGAAGCGCGGATGCGAATTCTCGAAGGCAGGCGCCGCCAGGTCGAGGAGCGCAGAGAAGCGCTCCGCGATGCGATCGGACGGGCCAGCGGCACACTCGATCGTTACACCCGTCAGCTCCATCAGCTCGGCCTCGAGTCCAGCGAGCGCGAGGTGCGCTGGCTCAACGAACTCATCGCCGCCGAGCAGTCGTCAGCAGCACGCAACAAAGAAGGAGAACCCGACCATGGGTGAGAACAGCACCGCGGTGCGCGTGGCCATTGTGGGCGTGGGGAACTGTGCCTCTTCCCTGGTCCAGGGCGTCGAGTACTACAAGGATGCGGACGCCGAGACCACCGTCCCCGGCCTGATGCACGTCGAATTCGGTCCCTACCACGTGCGCGACGTCCAGTTCGTCGCCGCGTTCGACGTGGATGCCAAGAAGGTCGGCTTCGACCTGTCCGAGGCGATCCTCGCGAGCGAGAACAACACCATCAAGATCGCCGATGTGCCGCCGCTCGGCGTGCCCGTGCAGCGCGGCCACACGCTCGACGGCATCGGCAAGTACTACGCCGAGACCATCGAGCTGTCCGACACCGAGCCCGTCGACGTGGTTCAGGCGCTCAAGGACGCCCAGGTCGACGTTCTCGTCTCCTACCTCCCCGTGGGTTCCGAAGAGGCCGACAAGTTCTACGCGCAGTGCGCCATCGACGCGGGCGTCGCCTTCGTCAACGCTCTCCCCGTGTTCATCGCCTCCGACCCCGAGTGGGCGCAGAAGTTCACCGACGCCGGTGTCCCGATCGTCGGCGACGACATCAAATCGCAGGTCGGCGCCACCATCACCCACCGCGTGATGGCAAAGCTGTTCGAGGACCGCGGTGTCGTGCTCGACCGCACGTACCAGCTCAACGTCGGCGGCAACATGGACTTCAAGAACATGCTCGAGCGCGAGCGTCTGGAGTCGAAGAAGGTCTCCAAGACCCAGGCCGTCACGTCGAACCTCAACGGCCCCCTCGCCGGCAAGGTCCACGACCGCGACGTGCACATCGGCCCCTCCGACTACGTGCAGTGGCTCGACGACCGCAAGTGGGCATACGTCCGCCTGGAGGGTCGCGCCTTCGGTGACGCCCCGCTGAACCTCGAGTACAAGCTCGAGGTCTGGGACTCCCCGAACTCGGCCGGCATCATCATCGACGCCATCCGCGCGGCGAAGATCGCCAAGGACCGCGGCATCGGCGGCCCGATCCTCCCGGCTTCGGCATACCTGATGAAGTCCCCGCCGGTCCAGATGGCCGACGATTCCGCTCGTGCCCAGCTCGAGGCGTTCATCATCGGAGCCGACGCGTAAGTCGTTCTCCCGCAGTATTTCCGGCGAAGGCCGCATCCCTCACGTGGGATGCGGCCTTCGCCGTTGCCGCTGTGGGTTCCGGACCCGCCTACGCCATCTTCCGGATCACCGACAGCGGCAGCACCTTCATCGCGTAGCCGAGCGGAATCCACGGCCAGCCCGGCACGTACGCCTTGGCCGGTTCCTTCTCGATCGCAGCCGCCAGTGCGCGACAACCTGTTTCGGTGTCGACGATGAACGGGACCTTCTTCACCTTCTCGTTGATCTCCGACCGGATGTATCCCGGGAAGATCGTGCTCACCGAGATGTCGGTGTCGGCGAGGTCGGCCCGCATCCCCTCACCGAGCGAGGCGACGGCGGCCTTCGACGCGGCGTAGGTCGTCAGGTTGCGCGGCATGCCCCGCACCGCGCTCATGGACGAGATGAGGACGACGTGCCCGCGCCCACGGGGCCGCATGAGCTCGAGGGCCGCTTCGCTCTGCGCCAGTGCACCGAGGAAGTTGGTGTTCGCCGTCTGGGCGTTCGCGCGGAAGTAGCCGGTACCGAGCGGTTGTCCCTTGCCGAGGCCGGCGTTGACGATCACCCGGTCGAGACCACCGAGCTCCTCGTCGAACTCGCGGAAGACGGTGAACACGTCGTCGTGCTTGTTCACATCGAGAGCGCGCACGCTCACGGTGATGCCCGGGTACGCGGCGAGCAGTTCGTCCCGCAGCTCCTCGAGCCGTTCGACGCGCCGAGCGGCGAGCGCGAGATTCCTTCCTCGCGCGGCGAATTCACGCGCCATTCCGGCACCGAGGCCGGAACTCGCACCGGTGATGAGGATGTTCCGTCGCTGCGGGCGGCTCATCGGCTCTCCTTCTCGTATCGATCGATCAATGCACTGCAACGGGATTCGAGATAGCCGACCACGATCCAGAAGTCCTTGAAGGCAGGATTGGAGGTGTGGCCGTGGTGATAGCGGTAGTAGATCTGCTGGGCGATCACGGCGAGGCGGAACAGTCCGAACACCTCGTAGAATCCCCAACCGTCCACCGGCAGTCCGGTTCGCTCGGAATAGTATTCGACGATCTCCTGACGAGTGAGCATGCCGGGGAGATCGGACGGCTGTCGCTTCGTCAGCAGCAGCATGTCGTCGTCGTCCGTCTGGACCCAGTAGGCGAGCGACGAGCCGAGGTCCATCAAGGGGTCGCCGATGGTGGCCAGCTCCCAGTCGAGGACCGCGACCGGATTCAGCGGATCGTTCTCGTCGAGGACGATGTTGTCGAGCCGGAAGTCGCCGTGGATCACGGTCTGCGCGACGTCCTGCGGCTGCCGAGCCGCCAACCACTCGGTGACACGGGCGAAGTCGGGGACGTTGTCGGTGCGGGCCTTGGCGTAGCGCGACGTCCAGCCCGCGACCTGCCGTGCGACGTAACCGGATCCGCGACCCAGTTCGGACAGTCCTGCGGACTCCGGATCGATGCCGTGCAGTTCGACGAGCAGATCGACGATGCGCAGGCACAGGGTGCGGGTATCCGCTTCGGAGAGGTCGAGTTGCGTGGGCGGATTCGTCCGCAGAATGTTTCCGGGAACGCGGTCCATGACGTAGAAGTCGCTGCCGAGCACGCTGTGATCGGTGCACAGGCCGATCATGGTGGGCACGTAGGGGTAGACCGGTGCGAGCATCGACTGGATGCGGTACTCGCGTGCCATGTCGTGACCGGACGACGGCTTCGCCCCGGCCGGCGGCCGGCGCAGCACGAGATCGCGATCCGGATAGCGCAGCAGGTAGGTCAGGTTGGATGCGCCGCCGGAGAACTGGCGGACCTCCGGCACTCCGGTGATGCCGGCGTGCTCGGCGAGCCAGGCCGCGACCGCGTCGACGTCGAAGGCGTCTTCCTCGCGAACGGTGCGGGCGTTGTCGGGAAGTGTGGTCATCGTCGAAATCTCCCTCTCACGCGTACTTGCCGAGTTCGAACCGGGCGACGAGCCCCTGGTGCACCTCGTCGGGTCCGTCGGCGAGACGCAGTGCTCGCGCCACCGTCCACGCACCGGCGAGGGGGAAGTCGTCGGAAAGGCCGCCACCACCGTGGATCTGGATGGCGAAGTCGACGATCTGCTGGGTGACGCGCGGTGCGACGACCTTGATCTCCGAGACCGCCGAGCGCGCTCCGGCGAGTCCCTGCGTGTCGAGCAGCCAGGCCGCGTGCAGGACGAGCAGCCGCAGTTGGTTGATCGCGATACGGGCGTCGGCGATGCGTTCGCGGTTGCCACCGAGGTTGATGATCGGCTTGCCGAAGGCGGTGCGCTCGAGGCCGCGGCGACACGCGAGTTCGAGGGTGTGCTCGGCCAGCCCGACGAGGCGCATGCAGTGGTGGATGCGGCCGGGACCGAGCCGGCCCTGGGCGATCTCGAATCCTCTTCCGGGACCGGCGATGACGGCATCGAGCGGCAGTCGCACGTCGGTGAACGACACCTCGCCGTGGCCGCCGGGCTCGTCGAAGAAGCCCATCGTCGGGAGCATGCGTTCGACCTTCACGCCGGGGGTGTCGAAGGGCACGAGGACCATCGAATGTCGCTGGTACTTGTGGGCTTCCGGATCGGTCAGGCCCATGAAGATGAGCACCTTGCAGTCGGGATGGCCGACGCCGGTGCTCCACCACTTACGGCCGTTGAGCACGATCTCGTCGCCCTCGACCACGGCGGTCGCGGCCATGTTCGTCGCGTCCGACGACGCGACCTCGGGTTCGGTCATGCAGAAGGCCGAACGGATCTCACCGTCGAGGAGCGGGCGCAGCCACTGTTCCTTCTGCGCCTCGCTGCCGTAGTGGTAGAGGACCTCCATGTTGCCGGTGTCGGGGGCGTCGCAGTTGAACACCGCGGAGGCGAACTGCGAGCGGCCCATCTCCTCGGCGAGCGGGGCGTATTCGATGTTCGACAGTCCGGCACCGAGTTCGGCGTCGGGCAGGAAGAGGTTCCACAGGCCCTCGGCGCGGGCCTTGCGCTGCAGCTCGCGGAATTCGGGGGAGACGGCCCACCTCTCGGCGGCGTCGATGTCGCGTCGTCCCTCGCCCGGGGTGCGTCGCTCGGCCCGCAGTCGCTGTTCGACGGGCGTGACCTCGGCGACGATGAACGCTCGGAGGCGTTCGAGATAGTCGCGACTGCGCTCGGACTGTGCGAAATCCATCGGGTGCCTTCCGTCGAGTTCGACCGGGAATCTGCCCGGTCGGGCGGTCGTAACTGAGCGATGCTCAGTTAGGCTATCGGTGTGAGCACCCCGCGACAAGAGGCGTCCAAAGGACGGCGTCGCCTGCCACCCGAGGAACGTCGACGGCAACTCGTGGCGATCGGGCTGCAGGAGCTGTCGACGCGCCCGATCCACGCCCTGTCGATCGATCGCGTCGCCGAGATCGCCGGCATCTCCCGCGGCCTGCTGTTCCGCTACTTCCCCACGAAGCAGGACTTCTACGTCGCCGTCGTCGGCGCCGCATCACGCCGGTTGCTCCGCGCGGCGGATCCCGATCCGGACGAGCAGGATCCCCTCCGGGCGGTGCTGCACCCGTTCGTGTCGTTCATCGACCGCCACGGCGACAACTACCAGACGTTCTTCCACAGCGGCGTCGGCTCCGACCCTCAGATCCGCGACATCCACGACTCGATGCGCGACACCATGGTCGAGCGGGTCGTTGCGGCGCTGGGCTGCGATGACACCCCCGTCACCCGCATGCGGCTGCGGGCGTGGTGGGCGTTCGTGGAGTCGCTGGCCATCGACCGGTTCCGCGAAGGCACACCGAGCGTCGACGAGGTCGTCGACTGTTCGGCCGCGCTGCTGCCGACGGTGCTGGCCGGGCCGTAGACCCGAACCGCCTCGACGACGAAGGGGAGGTTGTGTGCGTTCCCGGACGGGAACACGCACACGACCTCCCCTCGATGGGTGGAGTGCGGATCTACAAGCCGGGGATCTGGATCGTCACGCCGGGGAACACCTCGATCTGCGAAGGCACGGGGACAGGCAGATCGACCGGGGGCGCGGGAATCGTGATCGGCGGCAGGTTCGACAGGTCGGGCAGCTGGAAGGTCGGCGCCGGGGGAGCGGTGGTGGCCTCGATGCCGGCGTCCTTCGGGACACCCGCCTGACCACCGATCGACGCCGGCCACGGGAAGCTCTCGACTGGCGTGCCTTCGAGGGCGCCGTCCATCGTTCTCTTCCAGATGTCCGACGGCAGTCCGGAACCGTAGATCGACCCGCCCCAGCTGTTGGTGATCGCCCCGGCGTCGGGGGTGCCCATCCACACGGCCGTCGACAGCGACGGCGTGTACCCGACCATCCAGGCGTCCTTGTTCAACCCGGTGTCGCCGAGCTGCGTGGTGCCGGTCTTCGACGCCGACGGCCGGCCACCGGCGAGCGCGTGCCCGCGCGAGTATGCGGCGATCGGCATCATGGCCTGGGTTGCGTTGTCGGCGACCGCGGCGTCGAAGCGCTGCTCGCCGGGTGACGGCGGACGATCGAGGAGCACGACACCGTCGGCCGTGACGACCTTCTGCACGAAGTACGGCTCGTGGAAGACACCGGACGCGGCGATCGTCGCGTAGGCGGAAGCCATGTCGATGACCCGTGCCTGGTACTGGCCGAGGACGATGCCGCCCTCCGGCGGACCGCCGTTCTCGCTCAGCGTCTGCCCCTCGACCCCGGGGATCGTCAGCGGGATCCCCGCCGCATGCGCGGCGTCGGCGATCTTCTGCGGGCCGTTCGACATGGACATCATGAGCCGGTAGAAGCTCGTGTTCAGCGACCGCTTGAGCGCCTCGGCGATCGTGCAACGTCCGCACGACTCACCCTCGACGTTGCCGATGCGGATATTGCCCACCGTGAGCGGGGAGCTGTCGAAACGCGCGTTGAGGCCGATCCCGTCGTCGAGCGCGGCGAGCAGGCCGAACACCTTGAACGCCGAACCCGTCTGGACGGGGGCCTGTGCGAAGTCGAAACCGGCACCGTCCTCACCGCCGTAGTAGGCGCGCACGGCACCGGAGCGGGGATCGATCGAGACCACGGCGGTGCGCAGTTCCCCGGGTTCGCCGGACAGCGTGGACCGAGCGGCGTCGATCGCCGCCTGCTGGGCCTTCAGGTCGATGGTGGTAGTGATGCGCAGACCTTCGGTGTTGAGGGCCTGTTCGCTGATCCCCGCCGCGGACAGCTCACGCAGCACCTGGGTACGGATGTGACCTTCCGGTCCGGTCGCCTCGGTGGCCAGCACGAGGGTGTCCGACGGCACCGTCGGGGGGAACACCTGGTCCGGCCGCTCGGCCGGGTCGAGGACCTTCATCTCGACCATGCCGTCGAGCACGTAGTTCCAGCGCTCCTCGATGGCAGGCAGGTTGTACTCGGGGTCGAGCGACGACGGTGTCTGGATCACCCCGGCCAGGACGGCGCCCTCGGAGACCGACAGTTCCTCGACGGGCTTGCCGAAGTACGCCTGGGACGCCGCGCCGATGCCGTAGGCGCCGCGACCGAAGTAGATGGTGTTGAGGTACGCCTCGAGGATCTCGTCCTTCGACCACTGCCGCGCCATCTTGGTGGAGATGACGAGTTCGCGCATCTTGCGTTCGAGCGTGCGATCGGAGCCGACGAGCACGTTCTTGACGTACTGCTGCGTGATCGTGGAACCGCCGCCGGCGGTGTCCTTGCCCATGACGTTGTCGCGGGCTGCGCGTGCGAAACCGGTGATCGAGAAGCCCGGGTTGCTGTAGAAGTTGCGGTCCTCCGCCGACAGCACGGCGTTGCGGACGTGCTCGGGGATCTGCGCGATCCCGACCTCGACACGGTTGCCCTCCGGCGGGACCACCCGGGTGATCTCGGTGGCGTCGTCGGATGCGTAGACCCGCGCGAGCTGGTTCGTCTTCATGTCCGCCGGGGTCGGCACCTCCGCCGAGTAGTAGGCGGTGGCGAAGATCCCGAGCGGGACGAGCACGGCGAGAACGAACGCGACGAGTACGGCGTAGCGAACGATGCGTCCCCTGCGCTTCTTCGCTGCGGCCGCGGCGGCGCGCGAGGATGTCGACCTTGTCGGGCTCGTCACTCGTTCCACTTTCTCGGTACCGAAAATCCGGACGGGAGGGTCTCCCGCCCACCGTATGGTACGGAAACGACCACGAGACGCCTCCGGAACACCGGTACGGTGCTCCTTCTCACGTCACGGCGGGGCCATCGTCACGACAGAATCAGCCCGATCGGCGCCACGCGCGGAACGCGAACCCCCACATCACGACGAATGCGAGCAGCACGAGGGACGGCACGATGCCGGGTTGCGGCGACGTCAGCTCGGCGACCGCGGAGATCACGGCCATCACCGTGAACACCGTGAGCAGGCCGAGCAGCATCTCGAGTCGGTTCCGGCGCGGAACCTTCCTCACGACTTGACGCCACCCGCGGTCAGACCCGAGATGATGCGTCGCTGGAAGAGCAGCACCATCACCACGAGCGGCACCATGACGAGCGTGCCGCCGGCCATGATCGACGCGTACGGGGTGACGTACGGGTCGGTGCCGGTGAACCGTGCCATCGCCACCGTCACCGGGGCCGTGCTCTCGCTCGACAGCTGCGACATCAGCAGGTACTCGTTGACGGTCGCGATGAAGGCGAGGATCGCCGTGGTGAACAGCGCAGGTGCCGCGAGCGGCAGCATGACCAGGCGGAACGCCTGCCCGCGCGTCGCGCCGTCCATGCGGGCGGCCTCCTCGAGCTCCCACGGCAGTTCGGAGAAGAACGAGGTGAGCGTGTAGACGGTCAGCGGCAGCACGAACGAGATGTTCGGGATGATCAGCGCCTGGTACTTGCCGATCCAGCCGATGTCGGTGAACAGCTGGAACAGCGGCGTCACGAGCGCGACGACCGGAAACATCGACGCGCCGAGGATGATGCCGGTGACGAAGTACTTACCGCGGAACTCGAACCGCGACAGGGCGTAGGCGGTGAACACGCCGAGCAGCAGCGCGACCGCCGTGGTGGCGCCGGCGATGATGACGCTGTTGAGCAGCGCCCGCGAGAAGTTGACCTTGGCGTCGGGGTCGAGCGCGTCGGCGAAGTTCTGCAGTGTCGGGTTCGACGGCCACAGGGTCGTGCTGAACGTCTCCGACGGGTCGCGCAGGGCCGTGACGATCATCCAGTAGCAGGGGGCCAGGCCCCACATGACGATCAGCGCGACACCCAGATAGGTGCCGACGGTGCTCATCCTGCGCTTGAACGGCACCTTGCGGGTCTGCACCGGCGTGGGCTCCGGCTCCGGCCGGCTCCGAGGAATCTCGGTGGTGACGGTCATACGACCTCCCCCTTACGCTGCTTCTCCTGCGTACTCACCGCGTTGGCGCCGAGGAACCGCACCAGCACGAAGGCGACGGCGAAGATGAGCAGGAAGGTGATCGTCGACAGGGCGGACGCGGAGTTCGAACCCTGACGCATCTGGTCGACGACGAGCACCGAGATCGTGGACGTCGCCGGATTGGACCCCATCATGATCGCGGGCAGGTCGTACATGCGCAGCGCGTCCATGGTGCGGAACAGGATCGCCACCATGAGGGCGGGCTTGACCAGCGGCAGCGTGATCATCTTGAACCGCTGCCAGGCGTTCGCGCCGTCGACCTTCGCGGCCTCGTAGACGTCCTGCGGGATCATCTGCAGGCCGGCGAGGATGAGCAGCGCCATGAACGGTGCCGTCTTCCACACGTCGGCGACGATGATCGCGAAGCGCGCGGGCCACGGATCGGCGGTCCACAGGTAGTCGGTGCCGAGCAGTTTGTTGGCGGCACCGTCGTTGGCGAAGATGAAGAACCACAGCTTGGCGGTGACGGCGGTGGGGATCGCCCACGGCACCAGCACCGAGGCGCGCAGCAGGCCGCGACCCCGGAACGACTTGGCCATCACGATCGCCATCGCGAAACCGATCACCGTCTCGAGCGAGACCGTGACGACGGTGAAGAAGAAGGTGTTGAAGATCGACTGCCAGAACTGGGAGCCGAGGGTGCCCGGAGGGCACGGGATCGAACCGGTGGCGGTGTTGCAGGTCTGGGTGATCCAGCGCGTGTAGTTCTCGATCCCCACGAAACCCCCGGTGACGAATCGGCCCGTCTCGGGGTCGAGTCGCTTCGAGTCACCGTGCAGCGACATCCACACCGCTCGTCCGAGCGGGTACAGGATGATCACGGCCAGGACGAGCATCGACGGGGCGACGAACATCCACACCGGGATCTTGCGCCGCTTCTTCACCGCCGTGACGGGAGGTGCGGGCACGCGGTGACGTCCGCCGACACGTCCGCGGTCGGGACCGGGGACGGTCCCGACCGCGGGGGCGTGTGGCGGATCCGCGGGAGTGTCGACCTGCGGGTCAGCCATGTACTGCTCCTAGAGCATCAGTTGCCGGCGGTCTCGATGCCGGCCCGGGTGTCGTCCAGCGCCTGCTGGACGGTCTTCTCGCCACGGATCGCAGCGTAGGCGTTGTCGGCGATCGCCTTCGACACGGCCGAGTAGTACGGCGACGCCGGACGCGGCTTGGCGGCCTCGAGGGCCTCCTTCAGCGTCGAGAAGTAGGGGTACTGCTCGAGGATCGAGGCGTCGTCGTAGACCTCGGCGAGAACCGGGGCGCCGCCCGCTTCCGCGTAGTACATCTGCGCCTGGCGGGTCTGCATGAACTCGAGGAAGTCGCGCGCGGTGGCGGGAGCATCCGAGAACGCGCTGATGCCGACGTTGTAACCGCCGAGCGTCGAGACGCCGGGGCCGTCGACGCCGGGCAGGACGGCGATGCCGTAGTTGCCGGCGACCGATGAGGTCTCACCGTCGGTGTAGAAGCCGGGCCACGTGCGCAGGAACAGTGCCTCGCCGTTGCCGAAGGCGGTCTGCGACTCGCCCTCGGTGTAGGTCTGCGCGGCGGCCGGGATGATGCCGTCCTCGAAGTTGTCGACGATGAACTGCAGGCCCTCGGCCGTCTTGTCGTCGACGGCCGGGGTCAGGCCGTCCTCGGCGACGAAGGAGCCACCGAAGGCGTTGACGATCTCGGTGACGTTGACCGTCAGGCCCTCGTAGTTCTTGAACTGACCGATGTAGCAGGCGATACCCGCCTCCTCGGCCTTCGGGCACTCGGCCTTCAGGTCGTCCCAGGTCGCGGGGGCCTCGTCGACGAGGTCGGTGCGGTAGTAGAGGAACGCGCCGTTGGTGTTCTTCGGGGCGGCGTACAGGGTGCCGTTGTAGGTACCCGACTCGACGGTCGCGGGCAGCAGGCCCTCGGTGTCGATCGCCAGGTCGTCCTCGAGGGGGAGCAGCCAGCCGTTCGCGGCGAACTCCGCCGTGTTGGTGACGTCCACGGCGATGAGGTCGTATTCGTCGCTGCGGGCCTGCATCCGCTGGGCGATGTCGTCGTACTGGTCGTTGGCCTCCTTGGCCAGCGGCTTGAACGTCACCTGCTCGTCGGGATGCTCGGCGTTCCAGTCGGCGATGATGCTCTCGAGCGCCGCGTTCAGGGGATCCTGCCCCTCGACGATCGTGATCGGGCCGCGGCCCTCACCGGAAGCAGCGGTATCCTCGCCGCCGGTCGAGGTGTCTTCGCCACCGTTGTCCGACGAGCAGCCCGCGAGAACGAGCGCGGTCGCGGCCGTAGCGGCGATCGCAGCCCTCCGCATCGCCTTCGTATTCAGAACCATCAACAACTCCCCATTTCGAGGTCGTAGAACACACGTCGGTGACCCAGCTGCACCGACACCGGCCACTACTGTGGCACGCAGCACCGGTAAAAGTCGGCATTCCGCCCATCCTGAATCGGTCGAGTGTCGACTCCGCAGACCGATCCCGGAGCGGTGATCAGCCGATCCGCTTCCCGTCCGACGTTCCGAAGACGTGCACGTGCTCGGGGTCGAAGCGCAGGTACAGCCGGTCGCCCTTCTGCGGAGGGTTGCGCCAGTCGCTGCGGGCGACGATCTGCTGGCCGATCCCGCCGACGTCGGCCCGGCCGTAGACGTAGGCCTCCGAGCCGAGCTCCTCGACCACGTCGACATCCATGGCCAGACCCTCGTTCGAGATCTCGAGGTGTTCGGGCCGGATCCCGAGCACGACCTCCTTCTCGGTGACCTGGCCGACCACGTCGCGCGGCACCGGTACGTGGGTGTCGCCGATCATCGCGCCGCGGTCGAAGACCGGGAGGCGGAACAGGTTCATCGCGGGCGAGCCCATGAACCCGGCGACGAAGACGTTCGCGGGCTTGTTGTAGAGCACGCGCGGCGACGCGCACTGCTGCAGGATGCCCTTCTCGAGCACAGCGACGCGGTCGCCCATCGTCATGGCCTCGACCTGGTCGTGGGTGACGTAGACGGTGGTGGTGCCGAGGCGGCGCTGCAGCTGTGCGATCTGCGTGCGGGTCTGCACGCGGAGTTTGGCGTCGAGGTTCGACAGCGGCTCGTCCATGAGGAAGACCTGCGGCTGGCGGACGATGGCGCGCCCCATCGCGACGCGCTGACGCTGACCGCCGGACAGCGCCTTGGGCTTGCGGTCGAGGAACTGCTCGAGGTCGAGCATCTTCGCGACCTCGACGACCCGTTCGCGGATCTCGTTCTTGGGTGTCTTGGCCAGTTTCAGCGCGAAGCCCATGTTCTCCGCGACCGACATGTGCGGGTAGAGGGCGTAGTTCTGGAACACCATCGCGATGTCGCGTTCCTTCGGATCCTGCCCGGTGACGTCCTGGTCGCCGATGAGGATGCGTCCGCTGTGCACCTCCTCGAGACCTGCGAGCATGCGCAGCGAGGTCGACTTGCCGCAGCCCGACGGTCCGACCAGGACGAGGAACTCGCCGTCCTCGATCTCGAGGTCGAGCGCGTCGACCGCAGGCGTACTCGAGCCGGGGAACAGGCACGTGGCCTTGTCGAAGGTCACCGACGCCATCTCGAAGGTCCTTTCCGAAGCGGTACACGCTCGTGCGGTAGGGGAATCTACCGTGCGTCGCTCGATCGGCTCTCGACCGGCGTGACGTCGTCGTCGTTCCACACCTGGATTCCGCGGACGCCCGGGACGTCACCGGCGCGGAAGACGGGGTCGCGACCCTGCTTGCGTTGCGCGCTGTAGTGATGGAACAACGCGTAGGCGATACCCGACAGCGGGATCAGGGCGATGAGGTTGACGGTGGCCATGATTCCCATGGCGAGGTCGGCCAGCGCCCACACCAGCGGCAGCGAGCCGATGGCCCCGAGGAAGACGCACAGCACGACCGCCGAGCGCAGGTAGGGCAGAATGCGGCGCGATCCGGTGAGGAACTCCATGTTGGATTCACTGTAGTAGTAGTTGCCGATCACCGAGGTGAACGCGAGGAAGAAGATCAGCACGGCGAGGAAGTGCACCGTCCAGTCACCGAGTTGCAGCGCGAGCGCGTTCTGCGTCAGAGCGGCGCCCTCGAGACCGCTGCCGAATTCGGGTTCCGACAGCAGGATGATGAAAGCCGTGATCGAGCAGACCAGCAGGGTGTCGAAGTAGACGCCGAGGCTCTGGACCAGGCCCTGCTTGACCGGGTGGGAAACCGCGGCGGCGGCGCCGGCGTTGGGCGCCGAGCCCATGCCGGCCTCGTTCGAGAAGAGACCTCGGCGGATGCCGTTCATGAAGGCAGCGCCGAAGCCACCACCGATGACCTCCTCGAGACCGAAGGCGTTCTCGACGATGAGGCGGAACATGGTCGGAACCTCGCCGATGTTGAGGACCACGACGATGATGCCGATGACCAGGTAGACGAACGCCAGGACCGGCACGACGATCTGGGAGACGCCGGAGATGCGGCGGATTCCGCCGAAGATCACCGCGCCGACGATGAGGGCGACGGCCAGCCCCACGATCACCTGGAGTGCCATGGTCTTCTCGCCGACGGAACTCGAGACGGCGTCGACGATCGAGTTGGTCTGCACCGCGTTGAACACGAATCCGTAGGTGATCGTGATGATGACCGCGAAGATCATGCCCATCCAGCGTTTCCGCAGCCCGTACTGCATGTAGTAGGCGGGGCCACCGCGGAAGCTGCCGTCCTCGTCGCGGACCTTGTACAGCTGGGCGAGCGTGGACTCGAGGAAAGCGGTCGCTGCACCGACCAGGGCCATCGCCCACATCCAGAACACCGCGCCGGGACCACCGAGGCTGATCGCGATCGCGACACCGGCGACGTTGCCCGTTCCCACGCGGGAGGCCGCCGAGACGGAGAAGGCCCGGAAGGCGGACAGGCCGGGTTCTCCGTTGGGTTGTCTCTCGGGTTTCTCCACGATGGAACGCAGCATGTCGGGCAGGAGCCGGATCTGGATGAACCGGGACCGGATCGTGTAGTACAGGCCCGAACCGATGAGCAGTGCGATCACCGCATACCAGAACGTGTCGTTGATATCGGTGACGAAATCGACCGCAGTGTCCATCTGCACGATCTTGGTGGGTCGCGGGTGGTTTCGCAGGAACTTCGTGCGTGTTCCCGGTCTCGTGGGCGGAGTCGGTGCCAAGCTCTACGCTCGCTGGGTGAGTTCGGACAAGATGTTGAGTCGTATCGGCGGGTTGCTCCGCCAGGCGGAGTCCACCGACAACCCTCACGAGGCCGACGCCTTCCTCGCCGCGGCGCAGCGGCTCGCGACGTCCTCCTCGATCGATCTGGCGGTCGCGCGCAGTCACACGGCGGCGAAGGAACGCCGCGCGACTCCCGTGCAGCGACTGATCACCATCGGCGAGACGGGCAAGAAGGGACTGCGCACCTACGCCCAGTTGTTCATCGCGATCGCCGGGGCCAACGACGTGCAGTGCGACATCACCGCGAACTCCACCGTCATCTACGCCTACGGCTTCGCCGACGACATCGACGTGTGCGAGGCGCTGTACTCCTCCCTGCTCGTGCAGATGGTGCGGGCGTCCGACGCATATCTGCGCGAGGGCACCTACCGGAACGAGACCACGGTGCGCACCGTCGTCGAGGAACGCGGTGGCCGCCGTGTGCGCACACGCGTGCGCAAGCCCGTTGCCGCGGTGACGGCCCGGCTGAACTTCCAGTCGGCGTTCGCCGCCCGCATCGGCGCCCGACTGGCCGAGGCGAAGCAGGAGATCGAACGCGAGGTGGAAACATCCGCGCCCGGTACGGCGTTGGTGTTGCGTGGGAAGAGTCTGGAACTGCAGGACTTCTACCGCAGTACGTCGCAGGCACGGGGCAGTTGGCGGGGAAACCGGGCCCCGTCGGCGCGCTCGGCCGATGCCCGGCGCGCGGGCGACCGCGCCGGACGCGCGGCCCGGCTGGGAACGGCACCCGAACTGCCGTCGGCTCCGAGGAGGCTGGAACGGTGACCAAGGTGCGCGACACCCGCAGAACCGCTGTGTACGAAGCGGAGTCCATCGTACGGAAGATGCTCGACCGCGCCGACGAGCGCGGTCTGCGGACCGTCGAGGTCGCCGGTTCCCACGTCACGCTCCCGGTGGAGAGACGGTTCGCCTCCATCGCCTCGGTCCAGGACTACATCGACGCCGTGCTCGCCCTCGACTGGGTACGCACCCGGTGGGAGCGCGCCGCCGTGCCGGTGCGCGTGCGGGCCCGTGCGGGCAACGCGGCCGCACACTACGAACGCGACTGCGCGACGATCGCTCTTCCCGAGCACCGGGTGAACACCGCGTGGGCGTTCCGCGAGATGGTGGTGTTGCACGAACTCGCGCACCATCTCGATCCGCAGGATCCCGACGACGCCACCGAGGGGGCCCACGGGCCGGCCTTCGTCGACCGCTTCCTCGCACTCGTCGGCGAAATCATCGGTCCGGAAGCAGCATTCGCTTTGCAGGCGACAGGGATCGCCACCCCGGTGCATCCGCGGCGATAGCCTCCGGTTTCCGGAATCCTTACCGGCTCGAGAACCTTTCTTTGGCATGCCCGCGGACGGCCGGTCGAGATCTGTAGCAAGCCTCGTATCCTGCTGCACAACATACTGATTGGTACTTTTCGAGCCCGTCGTTCACTCCGGAATCCGCATGCCGACGAAGCACGCGAATCAAGGCCTCGAGTGACGTACTGTGGTTTGCATCACACAAAGACGCGCATCGGCTGCGTACCGTACCGAGACCTCCCCGGCCCCTTCCGAGCACGCCACACGACGCGCGGCATACGAAGGAGAACGGTGATGAAACCCGGAGCACGAGTCGCCCTCGGTGTGGGCATCGGATATTTCCTCGGCCGTACCAAGAAGATGCGGGTGGCGATGATGCTCGCCGGCGCCGGAATGACCGGCAAACTGCCCAGCAATCCGCAGGAACTCCTGCAGCGCAGCGCCTCGATGCTCGGCTCGTCTCCCGAGATCAACAAGATCACCGAATCCGTTCGCGGAGAACTCATGCATGCGGCTCGTGCCGCTGCCGTGACCGCGGCCAGCAACCGGATCGACGCCCTCAACGAACGTCTGCAGTCCCGTGCGAGCGGTGGCGGGCGATCGGAGGAACCCGAGGACGCCGAATACGAGGACGAATACGACGAATCACGCGACGAGGAGGAAAGTCGCGGCAGCAGGCGTCGCGGCAGCCGGAATCGGGACGAGGAGCCGGATTACGACGAGACGGACGAAGAGGGTGCCGACGAAGAGGATTCGGGCGAGGAGGATTCGGGCGACGAAGAGGAGCCGGAACCCGAGCGTCCCGCACCGCGGCGCCGTGCAGCCCGCGCCACATCCCGTCCGAGGACGTCCCGCAGCAAGAAGACGGCCGACAGCGAAGATCCGGACGACTCGGAGGAGGCACCTCCGAAGCCGCGCAAGCGCGCAGCGCGTAGCACTGCGTCGTCCTCCTCCTCCGGTCGTGCGCCCGTACGTCGAACGAAGCGGTGAGAGCGATGGCCAGGTTGAGCGATGTATCGGGCGGAGTCGCCGACGCGGTGGGCAAGGCCGGGAAGACCGCGACCGATACCGCCGGTAAGGCGGGCCGCACCGCCTCGGACACGGCGGGGAAGGCCACGGGCGGACTGACCGGCGGTCTGCAGCAGTCGTTGCAGGGCCTCGCAGGAACCGTCGCGCAGAATGCGTTGTCGAGCCTGTCGGACAGGGTCACCGGCACGGCGGGACGATTACAGGATTACTCCGAGGGCAAAGGCGGAAATCTGGCCAGTGCGCTCACCGGCGTCGACAAGCTCGCTCAGGGCGAGTCGCCGCTGAAGGCGGCGGCGAGCTCGGGGTTCGAGAATCTGAAGAACACCGCGAAGGACAAGTTCGAGGACGTCAAGGAGGCCGTCACCGGCGGGGGCAAGGGGGGCGGCGGCGGCAACAAGAAGATCAAGCTCACCAACATCGTCGAGAGCATCGACGTGGGGGTGCCGGTCGATCTGGCCTACGACCTGTGGACGCAATTCGCCGACTGGCCGAAGTTCATGAAGAAGGTCGAACAGGTCGAGCAGGTCCAGGACGAGAAACTCCATTGGACGGGCAAGGTTCTCTGGTCGCGTCGGAACTGGGAGTCCACGATCCTCGAACAGGTGCCGTTCGAACGGATCGTGTGGCGTTCCAAGGGAGGAAAAGGTTACATCGACGGCGCGGTGACCTTCCATGAACTCACGCCGGATCTCACCCGGATACTCCTGGTGCTCGAGTACCACCCCCGGGGCCTGTTCGAGCGCACCGCGAATCTGTGGCGGGCGGTGGGTCGCCGGTCACGCCTGGAACTGAAGCACTTCCGGCGCCACGTCATGACCGAAGCCGTGTTGCATCCCGACGACGTCGTCGGCTGGCACGGCGAGATCCGCGACAGCGAGGTCGTCAAGGACGACGAGACCGCGCGCCGGGAGGAAGAGGAGCAGGAGCAGGAGGACACCGGCGAGAACGGCGAGGAGTGGGAGACCGACGCCTCCGGTGACGAGGACGAGATCCGCGACGAGGACGAGGATTTCGAGGAGAGTGAGCCGTCCGAGGACGAAGGCGACGAGGAGTCGGCCGAGGATGAGGAGGATCTCGAGGACGAGTATCCCGAGGAGGACGAGTCCTCCGACGAAGAACCCGACGACGAAGAGGAAGAGCCCGAACCGCCTCGGAAACGTGCGCCCGCCAAGCGGACCCGGGCGACGAAGAGCACCGGTACGCGCTCGTCCCGCTCGAGAGGATCCCGGTCATGACCATCCAACCTGCAGGGGGCGGCGGTGGAGGCGGCGGGGGCGGTATGGCCCGTCCCAACTCGTCCGGCCTCGCCGACGTCATCGACACCATCCTCGACAAAGGCCTCGTCATCGACGCGTTCGTGCGTGTCTCGCTCGTCGGTATCGAACTGCTCACCATCGACGCCCGCGTCGTCGTGGCCAGTGTCGACACCTATCTGCGTTTCGCGGAAGCGGTGAACCGGCTCGAGATCTCCGACAACGAGCCGAAGGGCCTTCCGGATCTCGTCGGCGACATCACCTCCGGCGGTTCCAAGCACAAGACGAAAGGCGCGCTCGAGGCTGCGGGGGAGAAAGTCAGCGAGTTCCTCGGGGACGTCCAGGAGCAGCGGCAGCCCGCTCGACGATCACGCAGGGGTGAGGACTGATGTCCACCGAACAGACCGAACGACCCGAGCAGGGCGACAGCGACGAAACCGCCACGACCACTGCGGTCTACGTCTACGGCATCGTCCCGTCGGATGTGGAACCGGAGGAGCATGCGGAAGGGGTGGGCAATCCGCCGGCCGAGGTGTCGGTGGTCAAGTCCGGTCGCATCGCTGCACTGGTGAGCGAGATCCCGACCGATCGCGCTCTCGGCACACCGGACGATCTCCAGGCGCACGCCGCGTTGCTCGACGGGACCGTGACGGTCGCCCCCGTGCTCCCGCTGAGATTCGGTGCCGTCCTCACCGACCGGGACGCGGTGGCCGCGGAATTGCTCGAGGGGAACGAGGACGAACTCGCCTCGGCCCTCGACCAACTCGACGGTCTCGCACAGTTCGTCGTGAAGGGACGGTACGACGAGAGGGCGATCCTGCAGGAGATCCTCGAGGAGAACTCCGAGGCGGCGCAGTTGCGGGAGCAGATCCGTGGGCAGTCCGAGGACGCGACCCGCGAGGCGCGAATGGCGCTCGGGGAAATCATCAACGCGACGATCGAGGCCAAACGGAACGAGGACACGCGCCGCACGATCGAGGCCCTGTCGTCGCTCGACCCGATGGTCAACGAGCGGCAACCCACGCACGAGCAGGATGCCGTGCACATCGCCGTCCTCGTCGAACTCGAGCGGCAGGACGAACTCGAACAGGCCCTGCAGGAACTGGGTCGGGAATGGGAGGACCGGGTCGAGATCTCGTTGCTCGGCCCGATGGCGGCCTACGACTTCGTGGCGAAATCCGACCCCGGCGAAGGAGGTTGACGATGGGTCTGCTGACCTCCCTGCTCACGCTGCCCCTCGCTCCCGTCAGGGGAGTGATGTGGCTCGGAGAGATCATCCAGGAGCAGGTCGAACAGCAACTGCACGATCCCGCCAACGTGCGGCGCGAACTCGAGCAGATCGAGGAAGCGGCGGAGGCGGGTGAGCTGACCCCCGAGGAGAAGGACGAGGCGCAGCAGGCCGTGCTGAACCGCATGATCTCCCGGGGCGGCTCCGGCCCCGCCGGGGGAAAGGAGTGATCCCGTGGCGCAGGACACCGGCCCGCCCGCGATCTCGGCGGCCGAGGCCGCATCGGCGGCCCTCACACATCTGAAGAAACTGACCTCGAAGGAAGCTCAGGGGGTCACCTCCGTCGAACCCACCGAGGACGGATGGGTCGTCGAGGTGGAGGTCGTGGAAGACAGGCGGATTCCGTCGTCGGCCGACATGCTCGCGCTCTACGAGGTGGAGGTCGATCTGGACGGTGATCTGCTCGCGTACCGGCGGACCCGGCGTTACGGACGCGGCAGCAGCGACATCGGCGCAAGGACCGGGTCATGACGGTGGTCGGTGGGGGAGGCGGCATGTCGTCGCCGCAGCCCTACGGGGGTGGAGGGCGGTCGACCAATCTCGGCGACATCCTCGAACGTGTCCTGGACAAGGGGTTGGTCATCGCCGGCGACATCCAGGTGAATCTGCTCGACATCGAACTGCTCACGATCAAGCTCCGCCTCGTCATCGCATCGCTCGAGACGGCCAAGGCCGTCGGGATCGACTGGTGGGAGAGCGATCCGTGGTTGACGAGCAAGGCTCGCTCACCCGAGGTCGATTCGAGCCGGGTGGAACTCGAATTGGAGAACCGGCAGCTTCGCGAACGGTTGGCCGCACTCGAGGCCCGAGCGGAGGAACTGGAGCCGGAACCGGCGGAGATCGTGGACGAGGAGAACCGTGACTGACACGACCGGGACCTGGATGTACGCCGTGACCGACGGGACGCTCGTCGGCCACGAGACCGAGGGCGCCTCCGGCGTCGCCGGCGAGCAGGTCCGCACGGTGCAGGAGGGCGGACTGACCGCCGTCGTCGGAACGGTGCCCCTGGACGATTTCGGCGAGGCCGCACTGGCTCGCAATCTCGAGGACCTGGACTGGCTGGAAAGAGTGGCCCGCGCCCATGATTCGGTCGTCGCCGGATTGGCACGGCACGTCTCCGTGGTACCCCTTCGACTCGCGACCGTCTGCCTCGACGACGAACGGGTCCGGGCCCTGCTCACCGAGCACCGGGAGCAGTTCGCGTCTGCGCTCGCCCTCGTGACCGGTCGTACCGAATGGGGGGTCAAGGCGTTCGCCGATCGCAAGGCGCTGACCGCGGCCGCCGCGGAAGCGCATGCGGAGGGTGCGGGTTCCGGCAGGGGCACGGCCTATCTGCTGCGTCGCCGCGCGCAACTGGCGGCGCAGGAGAGCATCGAACGCGATGCGGCCGAACGCGCCGCCGATATCCACGATCGGTTGCTGCGTGTGTCGGCCGCGGGTCGCCGGAGCGCGCCGACCGATCCGGCACTGAGCGGCAGCCAGGAGTGGATGCTGCTCAACGGGACATATCTCGTCGACGACGACAGGGCGGACGAATTCTATTCCGAGGTGGAGGAACTCGGGTCCCTGAATCCGGGGATCAGGCTCGAGACGAGCGGCCCGTGGCCGCCCTACTCGTTCGCCGGAGCAGAACGGATCTCGCCGTGAGATACGCCGACGGATCGGTGGACGAGGAACGGCGGATCGCTCTGATCGATCTGCTGGATCGGGTGCTGTCGGGCGGCGTGGTCATCACCGGCGACATCACGCTGTCGATCGCGGAGATCGATCTGGTGCGGATCTCGCTACGCGCGTTGATCTCGTCGATCAGTACCCTGTCGCTGCCCGGGGTCGACGTCCCCGTTCCCCGTGAGGCCCGGGAGGGTTCGTGAGCGAGCCGGTGAACTTCCCGTCGCGTATCGACGCCGATCCCGAATCCGTGGAGCGGGGCCTGGTGACGCTGGTGCTCACGCTCGTCGAACTGCTCCGGCAGCTGATGGAGCGTCAGGCCCTGCACCGCATGGATGCAGGGGATCTCAGCGACGAGCAGATCGAACGGCTCGGCACGACACTGATGCTGCTCGAGCAGCGCATGGGCGAACTGCGCGACCATTTCGGGCTCACCCCCGAGGATCTCAACATCGATCTCGGTCCGCTGGGGACACTGCTGCCCCGGGAGTGAGCCCGATCGGTCACATTCCGGCGATCTCCACGAGCTCGTAGTCCTTCACACCGCCGGCGAGCACCCGCAGGTGATCGTCCATGGTGCCGAGGGTGTGCTCGATCGCGGTCAGGCGGCTCAGGTAGTGGCCGATGGAGTGCTCGGCCGTGACACCGATGCCGCCGTGCATCTGCACGGACTCCTGGCCGATCTTCCGAGCGGACCGGCCGACCTGCAGCTTGGCGCGCGAGGCGATGGTCGGGTCGACGATGCCGTCGGCGAGGGCCATGGTCGCGTACAGGCTCATGCTCGACGCCAGCTCGTACAGCACGTACATGTCGGCCGCACGGTGGGTGAGCGCCTGGAACATCGACAGCGGCACACCGAACTGCTTGCGCTGCTTGAGGTAGCTCGTGGTCAGCTGCACCGAGGAGTCGAGGGCACCGACCGCCTCGGCGCACAGTGCCGCCTGCGCGTGCACCTGCGCCGCGGTGATGGCGGCGGACGCGTCGGCCGCCTCACCGAGCGGGGTCGCCGCAACATCGTCGAGCACGAGTTGCGCACCGCGACGCTCGTCGTGGGTGCGGTACGGCGTGCGGACCAGACCGTCGGCCGATGCGTCGACGACGAACAGTCCGACGCCACCCTCCGGGAGCTTCGCGGAGACGATAAAGGTGTCGGCGCAATCACCGTGCAGCACAGGATTCTTGCGTCCGGAGACGGTCCAGGAGTCGCCGTCGCGCGCCGCGGTGGTGGCCACCTCGGTGTGCGGCCAGCGGCTGCCCGGCTCGTCGTGCGCGAACGCGAGGAGCACGGTGCCCTCGGACAGTCGCGGCAGGATGTCGGAGCGCTGCGCGTCGGTGCCGACCTCGGCGACGAGCCGGCCGGGCAGGTAGACGCAGTCGAGCACGGGCTCGGGTGCGAGCGCGCGGCCGATCTCGGTCATGGCGGCCATGACCTCCACCGGTCCGGCTCCCATGCCGCCGTGCTCCTCCGCGAAGGGCAGGCCGAGCACGCCGAGTTCGCCGAGTTGCTTCCATACGTCGCGGTTCCAGCCCAGGTCACCTTCGGCCACCCGGTTGCGCGACTCGACGTCGTACGCGCCGGAGAGCAGGTCGCGGACGGTCGCGCGGAGCATGTCCTGTTCGGTGTCGAGTTCGAAGTTCATGTCCGGGGCCTCACAGTCCGAGAATCGAGGAAGCGATGATCGAACGCTGAACCTCGTTCGACCCGCCGTAGATGGTGACCTTGCGGTTGTTGAGGTAGGTCGGCATCGTCAGCTGCGCCCAGTCGGGCGAGTCGATACCGGCCTCGCCGGCGGGCAGCGAATCGGGGCCGGCGATGTCGACGAGCAGTTCGGTCGCGGCCTGCTGCAGCTCGGAGCCGCGCATCTTGAGCAGCGACGACGCCGGGTTGGGCTTGCCGTCGGCCGAGCCCGCGACGACGCGTAGCTGGGTGAGCTCGAGAGCGAGCAGCTCGTTCTCGAGTTCGGCGAGGCGTGCCGCGAAGATCGGGTCGTCGAGCAGCGAGCCGCTGCCGTAGCGGGTCTCGGCCGCGAGGGACTTCGCCCGCGCGAGCTTGACCTTGGTGGCGCCGACCCGGGCGATGCCGGTGCGCTCGTTGCCGAGCAGGAACTTCGCCTGCGTCCAGCCGGTGTTCTCCTCGCCGACGAGGTTCTCGGCGGGAACGCGCACGTCTTCGAAGAACACCTCGTTGACCTCGTAGCCGCCGTCGATCAGTTTGATCGGACGGAGGGTGACGCCCGGGGTGTCCATCGGGAAGAGCAGCATCGAGATGCCGGCCTGCTTCTTCGCGTTCGGATCGGTGCGGACGAGGCAGAAGATCCAGTCGGCGTGCTGCGCGAGCGTCGTCCACGTCTTCTGACCGTTGACGATGTAGTCGTCACCGTCGCGGACGGCGCGGGTCTTGAGGGACGCGAGGTCGGAGCCGGCCTCGGGCTCGGAGAAGCCCTGGCACCACCAGATGTCGAGGTTGGCGGTGGCGGGGAGGAAGCGTTCCTTCATCTCCTGCGAGCCGAACTGCGCGATGACCGGCCCGATCATGGACGCGTTGAACGGCAGCGGGTCGGGCACCGACGCGAGCTGCAGCTCGCTGAGCCAGATGTTGCGCTGCATCGGCGTCCAGTCCTGACCGCCCCATTCGACGGGCCAGTTGGGAACGGCGAGGCCGCGCGAATGCAGGATGCGCTGGACGGCGACGTAGTCGTCCTTGCCCAGCGGAGTGCCGGAGGCGGTCTTCGCACGCACTTCGGCGGGGATCTCGGTGGTGAAGAAGGTGCGCAGTTCGTCGCGGAACGCACGCTCCTCCTCGGTGAGCTTCAGGTTCATGGAGGGACCTTCCAGGGATGCCGGCGCCGTAGCGCTTCTCGCGATTCCAAACTAACCTTACATTGTTAGCTCGTCCAGGCCGGGCCGGAAGGAGGACGATGGATGGCGCGCCCGCGCACGCCTCTGCTCAGCCGTGAGCTCATCCGCGACGTCACGCTACGACTCGTCGACGAGCACGGCCTCGACGCCGTCTCGATGCGTCGGATCGCCGCCGAACTGGGTGTTCGCGCCCCGTCGCTGTACAGCCACTACGCCACCAAGGAAGAACTGCTCGACGACATCGCCGACGCCATCGGTGAATCGGTCGACGTCAGCGGGTTCGCCGAGGACGACTGGCAGGAAGCGCTCCGACGCTGGGCTCGCACCTACCGCGACGCGCTCGCCGCGCACCCGAATATGGTGCCCTTCCTCGCCTCGAGTCCCGGCACCCGGCCCGTCTCCCTCCAGGCGTCCGACGCCATCCACGGCGGCCTCACCCGCGCCGGCTGGCCGCCCCGCTTCGCAACGATGATCGGAGCCTCGATCAAGTACATCGTCATCGGTTCCGCGATCACCTCGTTCGCGGGCGGATTCGACGATCACATCGACACCTACAACGAGCGGTATCCGCATCTGTCGCAGGCGCATCGGCTTCGCGAGTACGCCGCCGAGATCGATGCCGAGAGCTTCGACCTCGTTCTCGAGTCCTTCCTGCGGGAACTCGGGCGACGATACGAGATGTTTCCTTAGCCCGAATGCACCGATCAGCTGAGCGCGTTGCTGTGAATATGGTTGTGCGGTAACGATCGCTCTGCTGGCATGGCTGATCGTCCGACCACTCGGGTCGGGTTGTTCCACTGGATCGTCAAGTCCCGAGTCTTGTTGAGGCTGAGCGTGTGTTCAGTCCTCAGGCCGCAGGTGCGGCCGGTGGTTGTGCGTAGCAGGCGGTCTCGATCTCGGTCGGGGTGCGGTAGTCGAGTATGCCGTGGACCCGTTCGGTATCGAACCAATGCACCCATTGCACGGTGGCCGCTTCGACGTCTTCCCGGCCGGTGTTCTCCGACAGAACGCGACAGATCGGTTCGATCCCCCAGCGGTGTTTGTGTTCGTCGATGAACACAGGCGATTACTTCAGTCGGCGTGGGGCCACCTCCCACTTGCGGGGGACGAACTCCACCTTCGCGAAAAACACTGTAGCAGAGCGAAATATCTCCATCAACTGCCGTAGTTCGCGGTTCTTTTTCTCCGGACGGCGGATGCGCGCTTCGGCATCGACCGGCTCGGTCGGGAGCTCGTCGTCTTCGGCTTTGCGCACCCAGGTCCGCAGGGCTTCCTTGTGGACGCCGGTCTGCTCGGCGATCCGGTTGATGGCGCGCCGGTGCGGGTGTCGGGGTCACGGCGGGCTTCGACGGCGAGTCGGGTCGCTCGCTCACGCCAGTTCCTGAGGGTATTTGTATTTCGCCATGATGAGTCTGGGGTGATCCTTCCGGGATGCCTGGCTCACCCTCGATGAAATCAGGGACGATTCAGTAATCATGCTCGACGATGACGTGATCGCCGTGCTCAGCACGGCGTGGCGTCGAACCGCTGGATGGGGCGCGGTCTATCGAGCGCGCGTGGCAGTCGCCGCGCCTTCCGCACGAAACGGCAGGACGTGGCATCGGCTGCTGCGGCGTTCAGCCTCACCCCGAGGCGTGAGCGTTGCGCCAGGCCGCCCACACCTGGGGACGGAGCCGGCCACGATCGGGGACCTTCATGCCCTCGCCGCGGGCCCACGCGCGTACGTCGGCGGTGGACGGTTCCGCGGTGGGAGCGTCCTTGTGCTGCGGTGTGATGCGGTCACACGCCGTGTCCTCGACGCCGGTCCACTCGTGCGCGGCGGCGAGATAGCGGTAGGTCCACTCCTCGGCGAGCTGACGAGTCTCGCAGAACACGATCGGCACACCGGGGTAGCGGACCTGCAGCTCGGCGAGACCGTCCGCGATCATCGCCGGCCGGACCCGTTCGAACTTGAACACCGCCGAGTAACGGTCTTCGACCACCACTGCGGCGCGGGGCAGGGCAGCGAGCTCCGCCATCGCGAAACGCAGCCTCCCGCTGGTCAGGCTGCCTACCAGGTCGGCCAACGACTTGCGTTCGACCGAGGCGACCAACCGGTCGTCGACGAGCAGACCGTAGTCTCCGCACGCCAGCGCACGGCGGACGGTGTCGACCTGCTGCCCGGGGAATTTGTAGGGGTAACGCTCGTGGGAATCGACGACGATCGTCAGTTCGGCGATGCCGGCGGCTCGGGCGGTGGGGGTGCGCACATTCGGACGTGCCTGCTTCCGAGTGCGCGGGGATTGCCAGAACACGGCATCGCGCCCCCGAGCTTGGGTGAACACGATCTGCGACCGGTTCTCCCGTCCCCGGTCCAGGACCACGTCGATCGCGGCGCCGCGACGCACACACGAACGCAACCGAACCTGCTCGACGATCTCGGGGTCCTCAGGCCACTCGTCGGCCGGAACGGGATAGCAGAACAGGGCTTTGGTACGCGGCCAGGTGTCGGAGGTGCGAAACACCAGTCCGTCCGACAGGGGCAGGCGCAGCAGGAACGGCAGCCGTGATTCCGGGTCCGGGTTGCGGGCGATCACCATGTCCACGAAGTTCGGCGGCCTTTCGCTCGGCGATACATACCGAGCAGTGTCCGATACCGATCGCCCGCCGACAAGCCTGCCGGACACGCGTGTGCGAGGCAGGAATGCATCGGGTGGGCGCGACAGAAACCGGTCGTCGATGAAAGGTCCTGCCACATGTCCGACAAGAGCAGAGGTTCGGCCGGGCAGAAGCGCGCCGCGAAAGCCAAGAAGCGAGCGCAGAAGAACCAGGGGACGATGGTCTCGCTCGCAGATCGCTCTCGCCGAACCGCGGTCGACGAGTACCAGCGGCTCATACCCATATTCCATGCGTGGCTGCTCGACAGCGGCATAAGCACCGGGGTGGAGATGGCCGCGGCGCACGTCGTCGGTGTCGGGCAGGCAGTGGACTTACTCGCTCAGGACACGATCCGGTTCTCGGCGACCGCGTGGCGCACATCGGCCATCGACCATCTGCTCCGCGCTGCGTGCGGCTCGCCGGTACTGACGGTGGGCAACACCGACCAGCAGTTCCCGTCCGCCGAGCTCGACACCACCGCATTGATCGCGGCACCCGAGCCGGTGGACTGGTCCGAACCCGACCAGTTCGACATCGCCGCGGCCGTCGAAGGTCCGGACCAGTGGAGCGGCGAGCACAGTGGCCGGGTGTATGTCTCGGTGCATGTCGACTGTCGCTGACCTGCAAGCAACCCCCCGACCATCGGCAAGGATGTGTCTGCGGTTGCTCAGTCAGAAGTGATAATCCTGCCCGGATTCGGTCGTCGGACCGTGGATCGGGTCAGTAGTGGTAGCGGGCGGCGATGATGACCAGGGCACCGTCGATGACCTCGTAGACCAGGCGGTGTTCTTTGTCGATACGTCGAGACCACAGTCCTGACAGGGCATGTCTGAGCCGTTCGGGTTTGCCGATCCCCGAGTACGGGTCTCGTTGGCAATCCCTGATCAGCTCGTTGACACGCTTGAGCTGTTTTCTGTCGGTCGAGATCCAGAACTGGTAGTCGTCCCAGGCTTCGTCGGTGAAGGTGATGTTCACTCGATGAGTTCCCTTTCGGTGTATTCACCTCCGCGAGCTCTCTGCATGCTGGCGAGCAGTCGTCGGGCGTTGGCCGGAGACTGCATCAGGTACGAGGTCTCGAGCATGGCGTCGTAGTCATCCTTCGACATCAGGACGGCATTGCCCCGCTTGGATACGATTTCCACAGGGGTGTGGTCCTTGTTGACCTGTTCGAGCAGCGGAAAGAAGTTTTTTCTCGCTTCGGTAGCAGTGATGGCAGCCATAGGTACTCCTTCCCCGAAGTCTCTCGGCCCAGCTCTTGAACCGGTACATTAAACGGTACCACTTCGGTACGGCATTCGGTACCAAAAGGTGCGAGGTGCGGCTTTCGTTCCCTCTGCTCGTCCATCTGCCGGCGCTGCGCTCCGGGTGCACGCACGCTGGCTCGTCCACCATCGACATCGACACCACCGACGGCGACACCCCCGCACGAATCCTTACCTTCAGCGGACCGCCGATCGGCGAACCCGTGGTGCTCGGCGGACCGTTCGTCATGAACACCAAGGTGGAGATCACCAGTGCATTCGGGGACTTCACGCCGGTAAATTCGGCGACATCCCCCGCCGGTCCCGACTGCAGTACCTCTGATCGACCTTGTCATTGCCGGTGGCGCCGCCTGCGATCGATTCCTCGACGGTAAGCCCGTCGTTCTACTCATCACCCGCGGCGGCTCTTACGGCGCCGGCGCCCCGCGCGACGGCTGGGATCACAGCACCGCGTTCCTCGTCCGAATCCTCGGCGACCTGTGGGGTGGCGACGTCACCGTGATCGGACGCGATTCACACTCGTCGGCGTGAATCCCGCCCTCGACCAGTTCGCCGAGACCGTAGCGACTCTGGAGAAGGACGCGCGGGAAACTGCCGACATGGCCCCGGACCCGGCCCGCCGTCCGGCTGCGCCCGAGCTGGAGGTCATCGTCGTGCGCGTTCCCCTCGTCCGCCGATCGCTATCGAGCCCTGCGGGGAACATTTCGTCGGGTTCCTCCATCTCGGTGCTGCACTCACTTGCTTCAAGAAGCCGTCCACATGAGACACACTCTCTTAACCTGGACTCCATGACGCGCCCCATTCGCATCGGACTCCAACTACAGCCCCAGCAGCAACCCGATTACGGCGTCATCCGCGACACCGTGCTCCGCGCCGAGGACGCAGGCGCCGACATCGTGTTCAACTGGGACCACTTCTACCCGCTCTACGGCAACCCCGACGGCGCCCACTTCGAGTGCTGGACGATGCTCGGCGCCTGGGCGGAGCAGACCGAGCGCGTGGAGATCGGCGCACTGGTCACCGGTGGCGGCTACCGCAACCCCGACCTGCTCGCCGACATGGCCCGCACCGTCGACCACATCAGCGGCGGTCGTCTCATCCTCGGCATCGGCTCGGGCTGGTTCGAACGAGATTACGACGAGTACGGCTACGAGTTCGGCACCAAGGGCTCCCGCCTCGACCTGCTCGCCGAGTACATGCCCCGCATCGTGAATCGCCTCGGCAAGCTGAACCCGCAGCCCACCCGGCACATTCCCATCCTCATCGGTGGCGGCGGCCCGAAGAAGACGCTTCCGATGGTCGCGAAGTACGCGGACATCTGGCACAGCTTCGGCGAGATGGAGACCCACGCCGAGAAATCCGAGATCCTCGCGCAGCGCTGCGCCGAGGCCGGTCGTCGACCCGAGGACATCGAACGGTCCACCTCGTGGCCCGGCGCCGACGCGGCCCCGTCCTATGTGGAGCTCGGGATCACGCAGTTCACGGTGGGTGTCGGTGGTCCCGACTACGACCTCACCGAACTGCGCGAAGCCATCGCGTGGCGAGACGACAACTCCGCACCCCCGCTGACGGGGCTGAGCTGATCCCGGCCCGTGCCGACGGGCCCTGAGCCGAGCACAGTACGTCGGTAGCATCGGTAATGCATGTCGAACGCACCATGGCTACCGCCCTGCACCGCCGACGACTGGGACGACGGTCGGCGGCGGCGACGTCTCCGCGATACCCGCGCCGGTCATCACTGGGTACGGTTCGGCCGGCTTCGACGAGCCCTCGCGCGCACCGCCGTCGCGGCGCTCCCGCTCGTCGCCCTGTTCACCCAGTACTGGGCATGGGACGTCGCGCCGGTCCGTGAGCGACTCGCTCTCACGCAGCCACAGCTACATCCGATCCACGACGCGGCGACGCGGGAGGACCGCGACACGGCGGTCGTCGACCTGGTGGGCCTGGGCAACCTCGACGCGACCGAGACCGCCACGGCACTGCCCGCACTGAGCGAACTCGGGCAGGTGTGGGCGGTCGAGTACGACAACAGCGGTCTCGACACCGCCGTCGTCAGCCGCCTGATCCACGAGCGTGCCGCGTGGTCCGGGATCGAGAACATCGTGCTCACCGGGCACAGCATGGGTGGGATCATCGCCCTCGAGGTCGCCCAGCACCTGTATCAGGACACCGATCTCGAGGTGACCGGCGTGATCCTGGACTGCACGCCGCTCGACCTGCACGCCGTGCGGGCCGACGCGCGCGACGCCGGTGAGGACCTGTTGCGCTGGATCGGCTGGCTGCCCGGCGCACGGGAGAGCCGCAGCATGCGCATGCTCGTCGAAGTCGTCGCCCGCATGGACCGTTTCGTGCTCCCCTCGGACCGGTGGTACCGCCGTATCGACACCGAAGAGTTGCACGACGTCGCGGTCGAGGTGCTCCACGACAAGATCTTCTCGACCGACGCCGCGAGCAACGGACTGATCGAATCGCAGTTCCGGGCGATCGTCGCCTCCGGTGCAATCGACAACCTGAGGGCACTCGCCGACGAACGCGACGACAAGATCCGTCCCGCCATAGCGTTCCTCCGGCCACGGAACGCCGTGAACGACAACGTCGTCGACGTCGAGTACAGTCACCGGATCCTGATCGACCAGTCCGGCGGTGTCGACGGCACGCTGCTGGTGTCGAAACTCGACCGCACCGGACACGCCAATCCGATCCAGGCTCCCGCGGAATACAACACCGCGATCACGAACCGGGTGGTGCCCTTCGTCGACGGCAGGCCCGGCGAGGTCGAGGACGACGAGGAGGAGTCGCCGGATGGCGCGTTCTTCGATGACGACCGTCCCGGTGTCCGGCCGATCGTGGATCCCGACCGCATCGCCCCGGGCGGACCTCGGCCCGTTCTGTGACCGCCGTCTCACGGCCGCCGAATGCTCATCGGGTGTTCACCTTCTCGTTCCGTCCGACTCGCCTGACGCTCCTACGGTTCCGGCGTCGAACCGATTTACGAGGAGAACGTTGTGGCCCGTAGAGTCCTGCCCTTGTTCGTCACGCACGACGGCATATCGTCGCGCTCGAACATCACGTGCAAGTACAAGTGCGGGGATGCCTGTTCGCACGCCGTCCCGAACACCTCCCGCAGTGAATACTTCGGCGACATCGTGCGCGCGGCCGTCTCGCGTCGCGGGGTCCTGCGGGGCGGGGCCATGGCCGTGCTCGCCGTCGGCGCCGGTGGCGTTCTGACGGCCTGTGCGGACGATTCCACTGCCGCCGCCGGTAGTGACGCTGGGGCGGCAGGCGATCTCGGGCCGGTGCCCGACGGCACGAACTTCACGGCGGTCGCACCGAACACCGATGACGCGGTGACGGTTCCGGAAGGATACGAGAACGACGTCGTCATCCGGTGGGGGGATCCGGTGCTGCCCGATGCACCGGCCTTCGACATCGGCAACCAGACGGCGACCGCGCAGGAGAAGCAGTTCGGGTTCAACAACGACTTCGCCGGTCTGCTCCCGGTGGACGGCCGACCCGACACCTACCTGCTCGTCGTCAATCACGAATACACCACCGAGCCCTTCATGTTCGCCGACTACGACGCGGACGACCCGACCGAGGAACAGGTACGCATCGGCATCGCCGGTCACGGGCTGTCCGTCGTCCAGGTGAAGGGCGAGCCCGGGACCGGGCGCCTGACACCGGAATTCGGCGAATACAACCGTCGTATCACCGGAACAACCGAGTTCCTTCTCACCGGACCGGCCGCGGGCAGCGGCCTGCTGAAGACCACCGCCGACCCGACGGGCACGCGGGTCGCGGGGACGTTCAACAACTGCGCCGGCGGGCTCACCCCGTGGGGCACCGTGCTGTCGGGCGAGGAGAACTTCAACCAGTACTTCGCCAACGCCGAGAGCGTCACCGACCCGGTCGTTGCCGAACGTCTCGCCCGGTACGGACTCGAGGGCGCGGAAACCGAACGGAAGTGGGAACGATTCGACCGGCGCTTCGACATCGCCGCGGAACCCAACGAGGTCAACCGGTTCGGGTGGATCGTCGAGATCGATCCGTGGGATCCGAATTCGGTGCCCGTCAAGCACACCGCACTGGGACGGTTCAAGCACGAGGCGGCCACCGTCCACATCACCGACGACGGCACCGTCGTGTCGTACAGCGGTGACGACGAACGCTTCGACTACATGTACAAGTTCGTCTCGTCGCGGAAGATGCAGCCCGGAAACTCGCGAGCTGCGATGCGGCACAACATGACCCTGCTCGACGCCGGCACGCTCTACGTCGCGAAGCTCAGCGGTGACCATCCGGACGAGATCGACGGATCCGGAACACTTCCCGAGGCCGGCGAGTTCCGCGGCAGCGGCGAGTGGATCCCGCTGCTGCGCGCGAACGAGGACGGCAGCGCCGAGTCGCTGGTCGACGGCATGAGCGCCGAAGAGGTCGCGGTGTTCACCCGCCTCGCCGGCGACCGGGTGGGCGCGACGAAGATGGATCGCCCCGAGGACTTCGAACCGAATCCGGTCACCGGCAAGGTCTACGTCGCACTCACCAACAACACCAAGCGCGGCGTCGACGGCGCCGCGCCGGCCGACGAGGCGAATCCGCGCGAGAACAACAAGAACGGTCAGGTCCTCGAGATCGACGACGACCACGCGGGTACGTCCTTCACGTGGACGCTGCTGCTCGTGTGCGGCGACCCGAACGAGGCCGACACTTACTTCGGCGGCTTCGACAAGTCGCAGGTCAGTCCGATCTCGTGCCCCGACAACCTGGCCTTCGATTCGTACGGCAACCTGTGGATCTCGACCGACGGCAACGCACTCGGCTCCAACGACGGATTGTTCAGCGTCGTCCTCGACGGTCCGCGTCGCGGTGAGACGAAGCAGTTCCTCACCGTGCCGATCGGCGCCGAGACGTGCGGGCCGATCGTGCAGGACGGCCGGGTCGTGGTGTGCGTCCAGCATCCCGGGGAGACCGACGACGCGTCGTGGGTGTCGCCGGCCTCGCACTGGCCCGACGGAGGCGACTCCCAGCCGCGTCCCGCCGTGGTCGCGGCGTGGAAGTCCGACGGCGGACGTATCGGGGTCTGACACCTCGTGCGTGGTTCCGGTCGCGCTCGCTCCCGGAACCACGCACGGGTCATCCGAGCCAGTCCAATACCGCTGCGGCGGTCCACGACTGCTGCATGCTGCCGAGCGGGTCGCCGGTGAACGGTTCGTAGTACTCGGCGAAGGTGCCGTCGCTCGCCTGCCGGAGTCCTTCCGCGCGAAGCACGTTGGCCCGTTCGGCCCAACCACGACGGGCGAACGCCCACGAGAACAACCACGTCATCACGGGCCACACCGGTCCGCGCCAGTACTCGCGGGGACGGAAGTCGCCCGAGACGGGGGACGTCGACGGCGGTACCGCATAGCGAAGATCCGGATGCCCGCAGAACTTCGGCCCTTCGAAGGTGCGCAGCAGCGCCCTCTCGGCCTGCCGGTCGAGACCGCCGCACAGCAGTGGCGCGAACATCGCGAGAGTGTCGGTGGCGACCCACTTCCCGCTGCGTAGATCGAAATCCTTCGCCGCGCCCGTGCGGGAGTCGGTCGTGGTGATCACGCCCTTCCGGAACCGCTCGGCCCACTGATACAGCTCGCGCACATCCGCGTTGGGACGGGAATGCTCCTCACCGATGGTTGCAAGCACCTCGCACGACAGCGAGAACACCGCGCTGACGAAGACGTCCTCGACCGCGAAGCTCATGGCCCTCGCGAGCACGCTGTCCTCGTAACGCGCCGTCTTCATCTCCTCGAGCAACCACAGATAACGCGCGTATTCACGGTCGGTGGGTCGCTGGGTGGCGTCGGCGACGTGCTCGAGATCCTCGCGATGGAAGGGCGGCACCGGACCGGCGATAACGTTGGCGTACGCCGTATCCCAGCGCGGGGAGTTGTCCATGCCCGACTCCCACCCGTGGTACAGCGCGATGCGGCCGTTGCCGTCGAGATCGCGTGCGTGCGCGAGCCAGCGGTGCCACCGCACGAGATCCGCCCACCGGCGATCCAGGAACTCCTCGGCGACAGCACGTGTCGAGCGGCCGTGCCGTCGTGAATGCTCGAGGATGCGCTGTACGGCGATGGCGTGCACGGGAGGCTGTGTGATACCCGAGGTCTGCACCTGCGCCGGTGCGTGCGCGGCCAGTTCGGAGACCGCCCAGCGCGCTGGGCCCGGGAAGTAGCCGTCGACACCGTTGGCGAAGACGATGTGTGGGATCATCCCGTTCTTCCACTGCGCCGAGAGCAGGGTGTCGAGTTCGACCACCGCCCGTTCGACACTGAGCGGCGCGAGCCCCACGGCGACGAACGCCGCATCCCAACTCCACATGTGTGGATAAAGCTTGGGAGCGGCACTCGTCATGGCGCCCAGGTCGTTCCCACGCAGCAGGTACGCCGCGCGTGCGGCGAGCTGTGTGGAGGTGAATCCTCGGTCCGGCATGGCCCCCATTCTCTGTGCTGCGGACGGATCCGCACGACGAGGGCCGCAGCTGTAACAGCGCCGACACATTTCGCGCCGGCGCTGTGTCGAGCTGTGCTGTATCGATGTGTCAGGGGATGGTCAGTGCGCGGAGGGCAGGAAGGCCGTCGAGCCCGACAGGTCGCCCGGGCGGTGGGAGGCCGGGGCGAGCAGGCCGCGACGCTCGAGGATCGGACGCACGCCCTCACCGAAGCGGTAGGCCTCCTCGAGATGCGGGTAGCCCGACAGCACGAAGTGGTCGAGTCCGATCTCGGCGTACTCGGCGATGCGGTCGGCGACCTCCTCGTGGGAACCCACGAGCGCGGTGCCCGCGCCACCACGGACGAGTCCGACGCCCGCCCACAGGTTGGGGGAGACCTCGAGGCTGCGGGCGTCCTTGCTCGCGGCGTAAGCGCTGCCGCCGCCGTGCAGCTCGACCATCCGGCGCTGCCCCTCGGAACCGGAGCGGGCCAGGCTCTGCTGGGCCTTCTCGATGGTCGCGGGGTCGAGCGCGGAGAGCAGGCGGTCGGCCTCGGCCCAGGCCTCGTCGGAGGTGTCCCGGCTGATGACGTGCAGGCGGATGCCGTAGTCGAGGGTGCGTCCCTGGATGTCGACAAGGCCGCGGATCCACGCGATCTTGTCGGCGACGGCGGCCGGCGGCTCACCCCACGTGAGATAGGTGTCGCAGAACTGCGATGCGACGGTGCCGGCGGCGGGAGAGGACCCGCCGAAGAAGAGCGGCGGCACCGGATCGGGGATGCGCTGGAGCTGGGCGTTCTCGACCTGGATGTATTCGGCCTTGAAGTCGACCGGGCCGTTGCCCGCCCGTGTGTGAATGTGTCGGACGTGGTTGGCGTCGCCGGGTTGCACGCTGTCCACCACCGGGAATCGAGTCCGTGACCACGCTGTCACAGCCCAGTTCCGCACCCGAGTCCGATCTCGATCGTCGCAGGAGACTACGCACCGTGGTCGCGGCGAGCCTGCTCGGCACCACGGTGAAGTGGTACGACTTCTTCCTCTACGCGACGGCTGCGAGCCTGGTGTTCAACCAGCTGTTCTTCCCCGACCAGAGTTCGTTCGTCGGCACGATGCCTCTCAAACGAGCCGGTACTAGGCTCGTCGTATGAGCAGGCAACGAGGTGGCCGCGCCGCATCGTCGCCGCGCAAGGAGAAGACGGGTGCACCGGGCGGCCCGGCCGAGGGGTTGTACGACATCGACACGGGTACGTGCGAGCTCGTCAAGGACCGCTATCTCGCCGACGGATGGGTCCTCGAGATCAACGGGGTGCCCAGCTCGCACATCGACCTGAGCGACCCGGCCCTGCTCGAGTTCGAGTACATGCGGTGGATCGCGATGCTCGTCGAGAGCAGGTTCGAACACGACTCGAGATTGCGCGTGCTGCACCTCGGTGGGGGTGCGTGCACGATGGCGCGCTACTTCGCCGCGGTCTACCCCGACGCTCGGCAGGTCGTCGTCGAGATCGACGGTCGCCTCGCCGAACTCGTCCGCCACTGGTTCGATCTGCCCCGCGCTCCGTTGCTGCGTATCCGGGTGGGGGAGGCCCGTCAGGTCCTCACCTCGCTCTCCGACGCGAGCCGCGACGTGATCGTGCGGGATGTCTTCGCCTACAACCGCACTCCCGTCGCACTCACCACCCTCCAGTTCACACAGCACGCCCGACGCGTGCTCGCGGCCGGCGGTGTCTACGTCGTCAACTGCGGCGACTTCCGCGACCTGACCGTCGCGAAACGTGAGGCCGCGACGATCGGTGAGGTCTTCGAGCACACCGTGATCGTCGCCGACCCCGCGATGTTCAAGGGACGCCGCTACGGCAACGTCGTCATCGCCGGCAGCGACCTGCCGCTCGGTGACTCCCCGGCCCTGGCCCGCGACCTGCTCGGCGGAGCCGTCCCCGCGCAGATCCGGCTGGGTGACCAGGTCGAGAAGTTCGCCGCCGGGGCGCGCGTGCTCGACGACAGCGAGGCCACCACACCGCCCGGAACAAAGAGCACGGGCACGTAGTTGCACGGGTCATGACGTCAGCAGCCCCTACTCCGGTACTCCAGGTCTTCCGGCTCGGTATGCCCTGGCAGACGATCGATCCCTTCCTGTTCGTCGCACACCACGTCGACGCGTATCCGGCGGGCAACGACGAGCTCGGACCCGACGCGTCGCTCGACGGCCGCCCGATCGGCCAGGACTTCGGCAACCCGGCGGGCTGGAGCATGTACCACGGCACCACCGTCCCAGGATTCCCCGGCCACCCGCACCGCGGCTTCGAGACGGTGACCTTCGTGCGCTCGGGTTTCGTCGACCACTCCGATTCGGTGGGCGCGGCGGCGCGTTTCGGTGAGGGCGACACGCAGTGGCTCACCGCCGGCAACGGGGTCGTCCACAGCGAGATGTTCCCTCTGCTGAACAAGGATTCGGACAATCCGCTCGAGTTGTTCCAGATCTGGCTGAACCTGCCCGCCGAGTCGAAGACCGTCGATCCGCACTTCTCGATGCTGTGGAACGAGGACACCCCCACCGTGACCGTCTCGGACGAGGACGGACGCACCGTCTCCGTCCGCGTCATCGCCGGTGAGCTCGACGACGTGACTCCGCCGCCGCCCCCGCCGAATTCGTGGGCGTCCCGACCCGGCACCGACGTGGCGATCTGGAACATCGACCTGTCGTCCGGTGCGCGCTGGGAACTGCCGGCCGCGCGCGGTGAGCAGACGCAACGGGTCCTGTACGTGTACAACGGTTCCCCCGTGCGGATCGGTGATCGGACGATCGAGTCCAGGCACGGGGTCGTCGTCGACGCGTCGGTGCCGGTGCACCTCACCGGCGGCGACGAGGGCACGCAGATCCTGATGCTGCAGGGTCGCCCGATCGGCGAACCCGTCGTCTCGTACGGCCCGTTCGTGCTCAACGACGAGGCGGGTGTCCGCCAGGCGTTCGAGGACTACCGCCGCACCGGATTCGGCGGATGGCCCTGGGACAGCGACGGTCCCGTGCACGAACGTGACGCCGGCCGGTTCGCGCGGTATCCCGACGAGAAGCTCGAGCAACGCTGACGGCGTGCGCAGATCCTGTCGATTTCCGGCAGGATCTGCACGCCCGGCGATAGCATGCCGGGGTGACCCAGCCCGGATACGATGCCCTCGCGGATCTGTACGTCGAGCTGTTTCCCGATCCGTACCTGACTCCGCTCGAACGCCACACCGTCGCCGCCTTCGCCGAGATGGTGTGCCAGAGCCAGGTGCAGGGTGTCGTGCTGGACGTGGGCTGCGGGCCCGGATACGTGGCCGCGGATCTCGCCGACCGCGGACTCGACGTGATCGGCCTCGATCCCAGCACCGAGATGCTGCGCATCGCGCGGGGCGCCTACCCCGCGCTGCGATTCGTGCGGGACGACGCGCGACTCGGGTCCGACGAACTCCGCGGAGTGGTTCCGAGCGCGATCATCGCACGGTGCAGCCTCATCCATGTTCCGCCGTCCGAGATCCCCAGGATCCTCGACGCGTGGTCGGAGCGGGTTCCGTCCGGCGGCGTGGTGCTCATCGCGGGCCAGACCACCGACACCCCCGGCGAAGTGGTGGAGTTCGATCACGCGGTGGCGCCGGCGTGGCGGTGGCACCCGGATCGTCTCGCCGCGGCCCTGTCCGACGCCGGATTCGACGAGGTGTGGCGGACGGTCGGCCGCCCCGACACCGATCATCGCTTCCCCGACGTCCACCTGGCGGCGCGGCGGCGCTGACGGGTCAGGGCGTGAACTGCATCGATTCGTCGACACGCCCGAGCCGCATGGTGGGCAGGTCGAGGAGATAGTTCTGCCGCATCAACCACGGGCTGCGCGCACCCTGTTTGGGCAGAGCACCTTCCGCGCGGTGGATGTACCCGGCGTCGAGACCGAGAAGCGGGCGGGTACGCCCGTCGCCCGAATACCTCGGAACCGCCGAACGGTAACCGTTGCGTCGCATGTACCGCAGCAACCGGCACACGTAGAGGGACGCGAGATCGGCACGCAGGGTCCACGACGCGTTGGTGTAGCCGAGACACATCGCGGCATTGGGCAGGCCGTCGAGCATCATGCCACGGTAGATGAACCGGGCCGAGAGCTCGATCTTCTCCCCGTCGACGACGAACTCGATTCCGCCCGCAGGCACCAGTTGCAGACCCGTCGCGGGGATCAGGATCTCGGCCTCGAGTTCGCGGCCGGACTCGAGGCGGACACTCTTCTCGGTGACGGTGTCGATCCGGTCGGTGACGATCTCGGCCTTCCCGGCGCGCAGGGTGCGGAACAGGTCGGAGTCGGGGACCACGCACAGTCGCTGATCCCACGGGTCGTAGCGCGGTGAGAAGTGGGGATCGACCGGGATCCTGCCGCGTAGGCGCCGTTCGGTGAGGGTGCGCAACATGCGTTTCGCGGCCGAGGGGAACCGCTGGCAGAACTGGTAGAAGCCGAGATTGGCTACGACGTTCTTCGTCCGCACTGCGCGGTGGGCCACCCTGTCCGGCAACAGGCGTCGAATCCGCGTCGCGATCGGGTCGCGCGCGGGCAGCGACATCACGTAGGTGGGGGAGCGCTGCAGCATCGTCACGTGCTCGGCCTTCTCCGCCAGGGCGGGCACGAGCGTGACGGCCGTGGCGCCACTGCCGATCACCACGATCCTCTTCCCCTCGTATTCGAGGTTCTCGGGCCAGAACTGCGGATGCACGACCGTGCCCGCGAAGTCCTGCAGACCGGGGATCTCGGGGAGGTAACCCGACTCGTAGCTGTAGTAGCCGCTGCAGAGATAGAGGAAGGAACAGGACATCTCGACGGTTCCCTGCCCGGTCGAGGCACGCACCGTCCACCGGGCGTCCTCCGACGACCAGGATGCATCGATCACCCTGTGGCCGAACCGGATCCGTCGGTCGATGCCGAATTCGGCGGCGGTGTCGCGGATGTACTGCAGGATGTCGGGGCCGTCGGCGATGGACTTCTCGCCCCGCCACGGGCGGAACGGGAAGCCGAGCGTGTACATGTCGCTGTCCGATCGGATCCCCGGATAGCGGAACAGATCCCACGTACCACCGATCGCGTCGCGACTCTCGAGGATGGCGTACCCGAGATCCGGGCACTGTGTCTGCAACCGGTAACCGGCATCGATGCCGGACAATCCGGCTCCCACGATCAGTACGTCGACGTGTTCCACGCGCATCTCCTACCTGTCGGCCCACGCCAGCAGGTCGTCGATCTCCCAGGTGTTGATCACCTGTTCGGGTTCGACACCCCGCTCGACGGCACGTTCGCAACCGTACCCGAGCCAGTCGAGCTGCCCGGGTGCGTGCGCATCGGTGTCGATGGAGAACAGGCAGCCCGTCTCGAGCGCGAGGTCGATGAGACGCGACGGCGGGTCGCGGCGTTCGGGCCGGCAGTTGATCTCGACGGCGGTGTCGTGGTCGCGACATGCGGCGAAGACCTTCTCGGCGTCGAACTTCGACTCGGGACGGTTTCCGCGCCCCCCGGCGACGAGCCGGCCGGTGCAGTGCCCGAGGACGTCGACGTGGGGATTCGCCGCCGCACGCAGCATGCGTTTCGTCATCGCCGACCGGTCGGCCCGCAAGTTCGAGTGCACGCTCGCGACGACGACGTCGAGTTCGGCGAGCAGCCCCTCGTCCTGGTCGAGCGACCCGTCGTCGAGGATGTCGACCTCGATACCCGTGAGAATCCTTGCACCACTGCCGTTCTCGTTGATCTCCGCGACGACGGCGAGCTGCGAGCGCAACCGCTCCGCGGTGAGCCCGTTCGCGACCTTCAGGCGAGGGGAGTGGTCGGTGAGGGCAAAGTACTCGTGCCCGATCATCGTCGACGCGACGCGGTGCATCTCGTCGATCGGGCTGCCGCCGTCGGACCAGTTCGAGTGGGTGTGCAGGTCGCCGCGCAGGGACTCGAGCAGGTCGCGGCCGCCGCGCCCGATCGGGTCGGCCTCCTCGCGTAACTGCTCGAGATAGGCGGGCACTTTGTCGAACGACTCCCGGACGACCGTCGCGGTCTTCTTCCCGACGCCCGGCAGATCGGTCCACGAGTCGGTCTTCCGCAGAACCTCCCGCTTGTGGTCGCTCACCTCGGCGAGCACCTCCGCCGCGCGCCGATAGGCCTGCACACGGTAGGTGTCGGCGTGTTCGCGTTCGAGCCAGAAGGCGACTTCGCGGAGTGCGTCGACGGGGTCCACCCCTCCATTGTGGCCGCCGGGCGTCCGTAATCTGGGACGCATGCTCGAATCCGTCCGGTCGTCGTCCCCCCTCGGTGCGGTCTCCGCACTGGTCGTCGGTGCGGTGTCCGCGCTGACACTCGTCTCCGCCCGCGTGGCGTCCGAAGCGAAGGACCTCATGTACGAGGTGGACGGCGCGCCGCCCGCCCCGGTGGTGATCGTGCCGGGCGCGCGGGTGCACGAGGGCCGTCCGATGCGGGTGCTCCGCAGCCGCCTCGACGTCGCGGTCGCGTTGATGGCACGGGGACGGGTGCAAGCCGTGCTCGTCTCGGGCGACGGGGCCGGAACCTCGGGCGACGAGATCGAGGCGATGATCGCGTATCTCGTCGAGCAGGGTGTGAACCGGGAACGGATCGTCGCCGACCCGTACGGTCTCGACACCTACGACACCGCCCGGCGTGCGGTGGCCACCTACGGCGTGCGGCAGGCGCTGATCACGACCCAGGCCTTCCACCTTCCGCGTGCAGTGGCGTTGTGCCGGCGGGCGGGCATCGACATCGCCGGAGTCCGCGCCGCGAACGACGTGCGACTGCGCACGCGGCTGAGGAATCTGGCGCGCGAGTACGTGCTGTCGCGACCCAAGGCGTTCCTCGAACTCCGGTTCCCGCGCGACCCGGCGGTGGAGACCCCTCCGGACGACCGGCTCGCCGAGATCCTGGCCGGTCTCGAGCACGGTGCGGTGGCCGCCCCACCGTTTGCTTCCTAGGCTCGTGATCATGCGCCCCACAGCTCTCGTCACCGGAGGGGGTCGCGGTCTCGGCGCCGCGATCGCCCAGGAACTCGCTCCCACCCACGATCTGCTCCTCGGCGGACGACGTCGCGAGTCGCTCGATGCGATCCTCGAGGAACTGCCCGACGCCACGCCGTGGCCCGTGGACCTGCTCGATCACGTCGCCGTCGCCGCGGCCGCCGCCGACATCGATCGGCTCGACGTGCTCGTCCACAACGCGGGCGTCGCCGAACTGGGCACGATCGCCGACAGCGAGCCCCGGCAGTGGCGCGAGACGTTCGAGGCGAACGTCGTCGCCGTCGTCGCCCTGACGCAGGTGTTGCTACCGGCCCTGCGGACCGCGAACGGCCACGTGGTGCTCATCAACTCGGGGGCGGGTCTGCGCGTTCGCCCCGGGTGGGGTGCCTACGCCGCGAGCAAGTTCGCACTGCGGGCGTTCGGCGACGCGCTGCGCGAGGAGGAACCCGCGCTGCGGGTCACCTCGATCCACCCGGGCCGGATCGACACGGACATGCAGCGCGCGATCGTCGCGTCGGAGGGCCGCGAGTACGACCCGTCGCAGTTCCTCAGCCCCGGCACGGTGGCGCGTGCGGTGCGGCAGGTCGTCGAGGCGCCGGTCGACGCCCACCCCACCGAGGTCGTTCTGCGTCCTCGCTGACGACTCGAAAGAGCTGGCGGCTCAGAACGGCAGGCGGCTCAGAACGGCAGGCGGCTCAGAACGGCAGGGGGATAACGACCGGGGGAGCGCCCGGAATCTGGATCTGGATCTGCGGAGGCGGCGGCGCGGGAGCCCGCGGCGCCGGCGGGGGTGCCGGTGCCGGAGCGGGTTCCGGAGCCGGCGGCGGTGGCGGTGGCGGTGGCGGCGGTTCCGGAGCGGGGGGAGGCGGAGGCGACGGTTCCGGGGGAGGAGGCGGTGGTGGTGCCGCGGCTTCCGGCACCGGATCGCGCCGCGGTGCAGGAACGGGTACCTGCAGCGCCTCGGTCTCCGGGCGGGTTTCCTCCGTGGTCTCCGGTGCGTCCGGAGCCATGGTTTTCGGCAGGGCCTCACCGACCGGCACGGGGACCATCGCGCCGGTCGTGATGTCGATGACCTCCAACTCCCGCACGGCAGTCGCGGCGGGCTGGACGACGAACATCCGCTCGGCGTTCAGTCCGGGCCATTTCGGACCTTCGAGTTCGTCGTTTCCGGTGAGCACCGGCGCGGACAGCGGATTGCCGCGCACGCACCGCACGCGCGGAACACCGAGTTCGTCGACGAGGACGATCGTGCCGCGTTCGAGCAGCGACTGCACGGGCCGCGCCGCACCGTCGCGGTACTCGTGCATGGTCACCCGGGTGTCGGCGCGCAACAGGACCGCCGTGAGGGTTGCGGTGTAGCCGCGGATGTCGGGCACGCCGAGGACACCGCGCCACGCTTCGGCCTTGGCGGGATCCTCCTCCAGATGAAGGATGAGCCCTTCGCGGTCGCACAGGGGCCGGTCGAGACTGCCCCCGTAGAGCGCCGGCCGATCACCGGAAACGGCCGGGGTCCCGGCGGTCGCGGTGACCGGATCACCGCCTTCCTCGACGACTTCGGGGGGAGCTGGCGGCACCGCGACCGGCACCTGCGGCGGCACGAGACGCGGCGTCCACGGGTCGTCCTGCGCGGTGGCGACATGCAGTTGCACGGGCGTGGTCGTCTCGACCGAACCGCCCGACGAGCAGGCACCCGCCGCCAGTGCCGTCAGGGCGAGTGCCAGACCGAATCCACGAACCGTGTCGCTGGCCACGCCGTCATGCTAGGTCGATGATCGCCGGTGAAAGTGCTGTTCGGCGGTTCTCGTCGGTATCCGGATCCCGGAGAGGAAACGCAGGAGGAGGTCGTTCACCTCGTTGCGGCGTTCCATCTGTACGAAATGCCCCGTGCCCTCGAGCAGGTGGACACCGCGCAGATCGGGGACGAAGGCACTCATCCGTTCGAGCGCCGACGACCCTGACATCGTCCCGAGGACGTCGAGCAGTCGGACGAGGCGATTGGAAATCGCGACGTTCGTGTACTCCTCGGCCTCCCGGGGCCGGTCGGTTCGGCCGTAGCCGGGCATGTCGGGGGCGACGGCACGGTATCCGGCGTCGACGAGCGGCGCGAACTGGTGCCGGTAGCTATACCCCAGGCCGGGGAAGCCGTGGCACATGACGACCGCGGGTCCGTCGCCCCGATCGTCGATGTTCCACGTGAAACCATCGACCTCGACGATGAGACTGTCCATCAGGAGGCGGGGACGGTCTGCATGTCCTCCTGGCTCCAGAACGCCCTCATGCTCGTGATCCTCGCGTCGTCGTCGAAGGTCATCACGTCGACGACCTCCATGACCAGATCCTGCTCACCCAGGTGCGTGACCAGGCGGAACACGAAAGCGGCGTTGTTCTCCGCGACCTTGAGGGTTATCACCTCACCGGTCTGTGCGAGCGGTTCGACCACTCCGTAGAACTCGCGGATCTCGGCCTCGGTGGCGCGGACCGGCGTGCCGACCGGATCCTCGACCGTCGCGCCCGGTGCGTACAGCGCGAGGACATCGTCGACGGTGCCGGAGGCCACGGACTTCACGTAGTTCTCGACGGTGGTGCGGATCGCGTCCCGACTCGGTGCCATGGGGTCTCCTTCGTTCGAATCGGGAACACGTTTCAATTCGACGGTAGTGGGCCGGATCCGCGGATGCACTCGCGATTCCCACTCGGAAGACCCCGCGCCGGAGGACGATGACATCGCCATCACCCGGAACGATCGGAGACCCGATGATCGACGCTGTCGCCTTCACCCTCGACGGACACGCCGGTGCTCTCGCAGCCCGCACGTGGGTCGGCGAGGCCCCGCGCTACGTGGCGTTGTTGTGCCACGGTTACGGCGAGCACTGCGGACGCTACGAGTATGTGGCCGCGTGTCTCGTCGCCGACGGCGCCGCCGTCTACGCGGTGGACCACATCGGTCACGGTCTCAGCGACGGCGAACGCGTCCTGATCGACGACTTCGAGAAGGTGGTCGACGATTTCCGTCTGCTCGATCTCACGGCGCGACGCGAGCATCCCGACCTGCCGGTCGTGCTCGTCGGACACTCGATGGGTGGCATGATCGCCGCCCGGTACGCGCAGCGATACGGCTCGGAACTGGCCGCGGTCGTCCTGTCCGGCCCGGTCCTCGGCAGGTGGGCGGCCGTCGACGCCCTGCTCACGGCCGAGGAGATCCCCGATACCCCCATCGATCCGTCCACCCTCTCCCGTGATCCCGAGGTGGGTCGCGCCTACGTGGCCGACCCGCTCGTCTGGCACGGCCCGTTCAAGCGCACCACCGTGCAGGCGCTGAAGACCTGCATCGACACGATCACCGCCGCCGGTGCCGTCGACGACGTGCCCGTGCTGTGGTTGCACGGCGAGGACGATCGACTGGTTCCCCTCGACGGCACCGCCACCGGATGGTCGTCGCTGGCAGGTCGCGGGGCGTCGTCGAAGACCTATCCCGAAGCGCGGCACGAGATCTTCAACGAGACGAATCGGGACGAGGTCCTGGGCGATGTCGTCGACTTCGTCGGCGCGCACATCCACCCTCTCGAGGCTCTCGAGGATTGAAGCCGACCGCGTCTGGCTACCCCAAGCCATGGGGCCGTCCCCTTCGTGTCCCGTACGGAAGGAGATGACCGTGGTCGAAGACAACACATCCGACAGGGCTCGCCCTGGTCCGGCCGACAAGGCACGCCTCGGGTTGAAGCAGACCGTGGTCGGTAAGGCGAAGGAGGTCGCCGGCGCTCTGACCGGCAACGACTCCCTCACCACCGAAGGCCGTCTCGAGCAGGAGCAGGCCCGGCAGACCAGGAAGGCCGACACCCTCTCGCACATGGCCGAGGCCGAGAGCGACGAGGCGGTCGAACAGCTCGACGCCGTCCGCGAGGCCGGACAGCAGGAACGCGAGGCCGTGCAGCAGCGGACCGACGCCGTCGAGTCGCAGGCCGAGCGGGAGGCACGGGTCCGCAAACAGGCCGCCGACCTCGAACATCAGGAGAACATCGTCCGAGGGCGATCCGACGCCGCCCGTGAGGCCACAGCCGCCGAACAACAGGCACGTCGCGAGGAGAACGAGCAGGTCACGGATGCCGCCGCAGAGGTCGCGGCCGCCGACGAGGACCACCGACGAGCCTCCCACGACGCCGAACGTGCACGCCTCCAGGCCGAGGAGGAACGCCGCAAGGCCGAAGCCCTCGAACGCACGCTGACCGACGAGCCGGATCGCTGACGAACACCACCGACATTCCCTACCGGAGCTGTACCCCCATCGAAGTTGGAGATGCGCCCATGAACCTCGCCACTCTGCCCAAGAGCGTTCTGCGACTGCAGTACAAGATCGCCCGCTTCCCGCTGGGATTGATCGAGCAGCAGTTGCGGTTCCTGCCCACCGACGCCCCGCCGCGCCTGATGTACGAGCGGGGGCTGGGCATGCTGGACGGCATCGTCGGCAGCGTGCTCGACGACCAGGAGATCGCCACCCGCGGGGCGCTCGCCACCGAACGCGCCGAGGCGGTGAAGCGCGCGGAGAAACTCGACGCGCAGGCCGCGGCCGAGAAGCGCGCGGCAGACGCCGAACTCCGTCGAACGCGTGAACGTGCCGCTGCCCAGCAGGAAGCCGCGCGACGCGACCGCGAGAACGAAGTCGAGCAGGCCCGGGAGCGTGCGCAGGAACGCGCGAAGCAGGCGGAGAAGGAGGCCAAGCAGAAGAAGGCCGCCGAGATCGCGAAGGCCGACCAGGAGGCCGCCGCGAAGCGCCAGGCCGCCGAGACCGCGAAGAAGAAGGACGAGGAGCGCATCCGCAAGGCCGAGCAGGAGGCCGCCGAGCCCGCCAAGGTCTCCCTCAAGGATGCCGTCGCCAAGCAGCTCGAGGCGAAGGAAGCGGAGGAGCGCGCGCACGATGCGGGCGAGGTCGCCGAGTTCGAGAAGATCGAACACAAGCACCCCTGATCCCGGTTGTAGTCGACGAGACCCCGGTGCATCCTGTGCACCGGGGTCTCGTCCGTCGTAAGCGGTTGCTACTTCACGACATTGACCATCTTGCCGGGAACCACGATCACCTTGCGCGGTGCGGCACCGCCGAGCAGGTCGGCGATCTTCTCGTCCACGAGCGCGGCGGCCTCGATCGCGTGGGGTGCGGCGTCGGCCGGGACGGTGATGCGGCTGCGCACCTTGCCGTTGACCTGGATCGGGTACTCGACGCTGTCCTCGACGAGCCACTTCTCGTCGGCGACCGGGAACGGGCCGTGCGCAAGCGATTCGGTGTGTCCGAGACGCGACCACATCTCCTCGGCGAGGTGCGGGGCGACCGGGCCGAGCATGAGCACGAGCGGTTCGACGGCGCTGCGCGGCGCACCCGACGGGTACTGCTTCGTCAGGTGGTTCGTGTACTCGATGAGCTTGGCGATCGCCGTGTTGTCGCGCAGGTGGGTGAAGTCGTCCGACACACCCGCGACCGTCTTGTTGAGCGCCCGCAGCGTGTCGTTGCCGGGGGTGTCGTCGGTGACGCGCAGCGCGCCACCCTCCTCCTCGACGACGAGACGCCACACGCGCTGCAGGAAGCGGTGCGCGCCGACGACGTCCTTGGTCGCCCACGGACGCGACTGGTCGAGCGGGCCCATCGACATCTCGTAGACGCGCAGGGTGTCGGCGCCGTACTCGTCGAAGATCTGGTCGGGGCTGACGGAGTTCTTGAGCGACTTGCCCATCTTCCCGTACTCGCGAGCGACCTCCTGCTCACCGTCCGGGCCGGTCCAGTAGAACGTGCCGTCGCGCTCGACGACCTCCTCGGCCGGCACGTACACGCCGCGCGAGTCGGTGTAGGCGTAGGCCTGGATGTAACCCTGGTTGAACAGGCGACGGTACGGCTCCGAGGAGGTGACGTACCCGAGGTCGAAGAGCACCTTGTGCCAGAACCGCGCGTACAGCAGGTGCAGCACCGCGTGCTCGACACCGCCGACGTAGAGATCGACGCCACCCGGGTCGTTCGGGCCGTGCAGTTCCGGCCGCGGGCCGGTCCAGTACGCCTCGTTCTCCTTGTCACAGAAGGCTTCCGAGTTGGTGGGGTCGATGTAGCGCAGCTGGTACCACGAGCTGCCGGCCCACTGCGGCATCACGTTGGTGTCGCGCGTGTAGCGCTTCAGGCCGTCGCCGAGATCGAGCTCGACGTTCATCCAATCCACCGCCTTCGCGAGCGGCGGGGACGGTTCGGAATCGGCGTCGTCCGGATCGAAGGAGACCGGCGCGTAATCCTCCACCTCGGGAAGTTCCACGGGCAGAGCGGATTCGGGCAGAGCATGGGCGCGTCCCTGCTCGTCGTAGACGATCGGGAAGGGCTCGCCCCAGTACCGCTGCCGCGCGAACAGCCAGTCGCGCAGCTTGTACTGGATGGTGCCGCGTCCGGCGCCGTCCGCCTCGAGCTTCGCGACGATCGTCTTCTTCGCCTCGGCGACGTCGAGACCGTCGAGCAGGCCGGAGTTCACCAGCACACCGTCGCCGGTGTACGCCTCGGCGGTGACGTCGCCGCCGGAGATGACCTCGCGGATGGGCAGACCGAAGGCGGTCGCGAACTCCCAGTCGCGCTGGTCGTGGCCGGGAACGGCCATGATCGCGCCGGTACCGTAGCCGGTGAGGACGTAGTCGGCGATGAAGATCGGCAGTCGCTCGCCGTTGACCGGGTTCACGGCGTAGGCGCCGAGGAATACACCGGTCTTCTCCTTCGACTCCTGCCGCTCGAGATCGGACTTCGCGGCGATCGACGCGCGGTAGGCCGCGACCGCGGCAGCCGGATCGGCGGCGCCACCGGTCCAGCGCTGGTCGACGCCCTCGGGCCAGGACGCGGCGACGATCCGGTCGACGAGTTCGTGCTCGGGAGCGAGGGTCACGTAGCTGGCACCGAACAGGGTGTCGGGCCGGGTGGTGAACACCTCGATCGCCGAATCGTGGTCGGCGACGGCGAACTTCACCTGGGCGCCGTGCGAGCGCCCGATCCAGTTGCGCTGCATGGACTTGACCTTGTCGGTCCAGTCCAGATGCTCGAGATCGTCGATCAGGCGGTCGGAGTAGGCGGTGATCCGCATCATCCACTGGCGCAGGTTCTTCCGGAAGACCGGGAAGTTGCCGCGCTCGGAGCGGCCGTCGGCCGTGACCTCCTCGTTGGCGAGCACCGTGCCCAGACCCGGGCACCAGTTGACGAGCGAATCCGACCGGTAGACCAAGCGGTACGAGTCGATGACGTCGGCGCGCTCACCCTCCGACAGCGACGCCCAGTCGCGTCCGTCCTCGAGACGACGCGTGCCGTCGGCGAATTCGGCCTCGAGTTCGGAGATGCGACGCGCCCGGCCGGCCTCGCGGTCGTACCAGGCGTTGTAGATCGTCAGGAAGATCCACTGCGTCCAGCGGTAGAAGTCGACGTCGGTCGTCGCGACCGAGCGACGCTCGTCGTGCCCGAGACCGAGCCGGGAGAGCTGCCGCTTCATGTTCCCGATGTTGGCCTCGGTGGTCGTGCGCGGGTGCGTGCCCGTCTGCACGGCGTACTGCTCGGCCGGCAGACCGAAGGCGTCGTAACCGAGGGTGTGCAGCACGTTGCGGCCCTGCATGCGGTTGAAGCGCGCATACACGTCGGTGGCGATGTACCCGAGCGGGTGCCCCACGTGCAGGCCCGAGCCCGAGGGGTACGGGAACATGTCCTGCACGAACAGCTTGTCGGAGGGCACCTCGCCGGCGAGATCGCCCACCGGATTGGGGGCGTGGAAGGTGCCGCGCTCGCGCCAGAGCTCCTGCCAGCGCTGCTCGATCCGCCCCGCGAGCTCGGCGGTGTACCGATGCTGCGGAGTGCTGCCGGGTTCGTGCTGGGAGGTCTGTTCGGGACGGGTCACGGTGATCACTATCTACTCGGCCGGGCGTGTGAGTGCTCCCACCAGGGTAGAACGTGCCCGCACCCGCACAGACCGGTGGCACCACCGGCCGCGTATCCTGGTCGGGTGCTCATCGTCGCTGTCCTGCTCTTCGTGCTCGCTCTCGTCGTCGGCGCGGTGGGTGTCGCGGCACTGACCGGCAAGCTCCCGCGCAACCGCTGGGCCGGTGTGCGCACCCCCGACGCGCTGCGTGACGACGAGGCGTTCGCCCTGGCCAACAAGGTTGCCGCACCCAGCATGCTCGGGTCCGCGGTGCTCCTCGCCCTCGGTGGTGTCGCGTCGCTGACGCTGCCCACCGTCGCCGGGATCATCGCAGTCGTCGTCACCGTGATGGCCGCCCTGATCACCGCCGGAGCCGGCGGATCCGTCGCAGCGCGGGTCGCTGCGGCGACGAAGCCGGAGGAGACAGCCGGCTGCGGTACCTCGTGCGGGGCGTGCAGCCTGCGCGGGGCGTGCGAGCCGACCGCCTGACGGTCCTCCCACCGGCAGTCCTCACGCCCAGCGGCGCTCCCGTGCGTAGCGCGGTGTCCACCAGAACCGGTTGAGCACCCGCACCGGTACCGGGAGACTCTTCAGCACGACGGCCACGCGGTCCTTCGGTGCTCCCTCGAAGAGGTAGGGCAGCATTTCGGAGACCTCGCGCTTGTCCAGTTGCGCGAACGCCCGCATCGAGATGTCGTGCCATTCCTCCTTGGTGATGGATTGTTCGATCAGCGGGAAGGCGTCCCGTTCCTCGTGCGCGAGGTGAGCACCCAGCGACGTGACGAGACCGTCGAGCAGACCGCCGAGCCGCTCGGTCGCCGTCTCCCGGTCGTCGAGCACAGCCTCGATCTCCGCCAACGCCGGGTCGATCACGGAATGTTCGGCCTCCATCGCATCGAGCACCTCCATCGCCCCCGCATCGTGTGCGAGGCGTGGCCGCATGAACGGCCAGACGTAGACGTCCTCGACGGAGTGGTGCGTGTGCAGTTCGGTGCTGAATCCGTGCCAGCCGAGGAGCAGCGCATCGTGCGTGCCGGGATCGGCGGTCCGCCACTTCTGCGCGAAGTCGGCGAGACGTTCGGTGTCCCGGCGTAGAGCGGAGTGGATCAGATGCACGACCTCCAGATCCTCGGCGGACAACGGCGTGGCGTGAGTGGTGGTCATGGCGGGTACCTCGACTTCCGTATGAATGTCCCCGTGTCCATGGAGCCTCGTCGCCGCGTGAGGTGTTCTCAATCCCACATTCGAGGGGGATACTTCGGGATATGCGCTCTGCACAGCGGTTGAGGGCAGGCATCCACGACGCAGCATCCGCGGCTGCGGACGGGGCGCAGTTTCGCGAGTTCGTGATGGATGTGCTCGGCGCTTTCATTCCGTACGACGGTGGTTGTGTCGCACCCGTGGACCCGGCCGTCGGGGTTCCCACCGGCTTCACCACCCGCGGCCTCGACGACCCAGCCGAAGTACTCCGATTGTCGATCGAGTTCGAGTACGGTCCGGACCTCGATCCGGACAGCCTCTACGCGCTCATGCAGCACCGGTCCGGAGTGCGGCGGCTCGAAGAACCCTCCGGCCGCGGACCGGGATACGGCAACAGGCGGTATCTCGAACTCGTGTCGCATCTGGGCATGGGACACGAAGTGCAGCTGGTCTTCCGGGACGGAGACCGTCGGTGCTGGGGTGTCGGTGATCTGCTCCGCGCGTCGGGCCGAGGTTTCTCCGACGCCGAACTCACGATGCTCGACGACGTTCTCGACGACATCGCGAACGGATTCCGCACCACGTTGATCCGGCACGCATCCGCACGAACACGGAACACGGTCGTCGAGGGCACCGCCTGCGAATGCTCGGGTCCGGCCGTGGTGGTAATCGGGGCGGACGACGAATTCGATTCCGTCACTGCCGCAGCGATGATCTTCTTCGAACGCCTCGGCTGGGAGAGTCCCGCTCGGGGGCGCCCCGGACCGGCGCATGTGATCGCCCGTCAGGTCCGTAGAACACGACCCGTGCCCGCGGATGTGCGTGTCCGCACCCTCGATGGCGAATGGCTCGTACTGCGCGCCGCGATCTTCGACGAGACCGGCCGCGTCGTCATGACCTTCGAGCGGGCACGCCTGCCCGAGATCGTCGCCCTGGTCACCGCCGCCTACGGTCTGACGCCACGCGAATCGGAAGTACTCGTCGAAGTGCTCGCCGGACGGTCTCGCAACGAGATCGCGAGTCGGTTGTTCATCAGCCCGTACACCGTGCAGGACCACCTGAAGAACATCTTCACCAAGACCGGTGTGAACAGCCGGCGCAGCCTCGTCTCGCGACTCGCGTGTACCGAGTACATGCCCCGGTTCGGTGGCGACCTGCGACCCGACGGATGGTTCGACGAGAGCGGAACGAGGACGGCGCCGGTGGAGGCCCGCACCCTAGGCTGACCCCCATGACGACGCGTCAGGTCGACCCCGTCGGTGCGCTGCTCGGACTGGCCGTTCCGTTGCTGTGTGCCGTGGCCGTACTCGTGCTCACCCGCTCGTGGATCCCACGATTGCCCGAGGAGATCGCCACGCACTGGTCGGGCACGACACCCGATTCGTTCGGGTCACCGATGACCTCGGCGTGGACCGCCGCCCTGCTGATCGTGCTCGTCGGGGGAGGGTGCTGCGCGATCGCCGCGATCGCGCAGGCGCAACTGCTCATGCGTCGCTACATGCTCGCGATCGGTCTCGGGGTCACCGGCACGATCACCGCACTGTTCCTGGCCGGTCTCGCGGGGCAGCTCGACACGACCGACGCCACGCAGGCCGCGTTGGAGGGCTGGCCGGCGGTGCTCGGCATGTGGGTGGGTATCGCGGTGGGCTGGTTCGGGGGACGGCTACTGCGCGACGGTCGGGAGCGGAAGGCGGCGACCGCCGCTCCGGATCCGGCGCTGCCGCGCGGTCGTGCCGAACTGCCGATCGTCGAGCAGGTGGGCACCGGTGTGGGCACGACGGCGGGACTGTCGCTGCTCGTCCTGATCCCCGCGCTCGTCGTGTGCGGTGCGACGCAGAGCTGGTGGCCGCTGGGTTTGATCGCGCCCGTCGCTCTGCTCGTGCTGGGTCTGCTCCGCTACACCGTGGTGGTCGACGCGGACGGGATCCGGGTGTCGAATCTGGCCACCGACGCGCTCGGATACGACCTCGACGAGATCGTCGGGGCGAAGGTCACCGAGACCCGCCCGTTCCAGGACTGGGGCGGCTGGGGCCTGCGGGCCAAGGGCGGCAAGCGGTACGGCCTGGTCACGCGCACCGGACCTGCCGTCGTGGTGACCACGGCCTCGGGACACGAATTCACCGTGACCGCAACGAGGGCCGAGGAGATGGCCGGCGCGCTCAACACTCTCGCCGACGCCCGCTGACCGGTCCCGGTCGCCCGAGGGGGGCTCAGTTGCGCTCGACCTCGATGGGGTGCGTCGCGAGCAACGCCATCGGCAGCGGCTGCCGGCGCAGCACCCTCGCCCACACGTCGAGGTGCGCGGGGGCGAGCACATCGGTGGGCAGTGCCGAGACCACCATCCAGTCGTCGTTGCGTAGTTCGCCGTCGAGCTGACCTGCGCTCCACCCCGCGTATCCCGCGAAGATCCGCACACCCTCGACGTAGTGGGCGATGTGCCCGGGATCGACATCGAGGTCGATCATCACCACTCGGCCGTCGACGTGGCGGATGCCGGGGACGTCGGTGATGTCGGCCCCCACCCGCAGCGTGCCGAGGCACAGCGCCGAACTGCGGTGGACGGGACCGCCTACGAACAGGGTCTTCGGTTCGGCGGCGAGCCACGACCATTGCGGCAGCATGGCGTCGACGGAGGTGTCGCTGATGCGGTTCAGGACGACACCGAAGCTGCCGGCATCGGTGTGCTCGATGATGTAGACGACGGTGCGGCGGAAGGTCGGCTCGGTGAGATCGGTGGCGGAGACGAGCAGGCTTCCGGCCCGCACCCTGGGTGTCGAGGGTGCGGTGCGGTCCTCGGGTTCGTCCTGATGCTGCGCCACGTCAGCCATTCTGTCACCGCCGTCACCGGCGCGTGGGGTGGAACCCGACGGTCTGTGCCAACAGGGCGAGATGATGTTCGAACAGGACCTCGCGGTCCGGAAAAGTGTCGGGGCCGTACTGCCCGAAGACCTCGAAGCTCACGGACCCGAACAACGACGGCCACACCCAGAGACCGCGTGCCAGTACGGAATCCGGGGCCGTGAGGGAGAACTCGTCCCGGATCCGGCCCAGCGGTTCCCCCAGGCTCTCCGGAGGTGGGGCAGCGGCCGTGTCGTCCAATACACCCGCGGCGTGGGCCTCGTCCACGATCCGGGCCAGTCGCAGGACCACGCGGATACCGGGTGCGGTGGTGCGCTCGGCCGGGGCAGCGTAACCGGGCACCGGACTGCCGAACAGCAACCCGTAGCGGGCCGGTTCGGCCAGCGCCCACGAGCGCACCGCCCGGCCGAGGGTGAGAAACCGTTCTCGGTGATCGGAGGGGTCGACTGCGTCGACGGCACGGTCGACACTGTCGCCGAGTTCGTCGTAGGCGTCGACGACGAGCAGGGTGAGCAGCTCGTCGCGGCTCGAGACGTAGCGGTAGACGGCGGAGGAGACGACGCCCAGGTCTCGGGCGACGGCACGCAGCGACAGCGCCGCCGCTCCGTGGGTGCCGAGATGCTCGCGGCCGATCCGGAGGATGTCGGCCATCGTCTGTGCGCGTGCGCGCGCCCGTGGTGTCGTCACCGGACCATTCTGCCGTCGAACAGAGAGCACCGTCAACAAATGAGAGCACTGCTCTTGACAAGCACGGCTGTACAGAGGATCGTCGACGTCATCAGAGAGCAGTGCTCACACTTTTCCGAAGCGAGGAATCATGTCGCATCTCCAGGTGGTCGCAGGAGCCGGACCCGTCGGCTGGACCGTCGCCGAACAGATTGCCGCACAAGGACATCGCGTGCGCGTTCTCACCCGATCGGGCAGTGGACCGGAAGGCGCGGGCATCGAACGCCTGCGTGTCGACGTCACGGATCCCGAGGCCGTGGCCGCAGCACTCGTCGACGAAGACGGACTTGTTGCCGACGCGGTGTACATGTGCGTCCACGGGTCGGCCTACCGCGCCGACGTGTGGGCACGCGAACTCCCCGTCGCCGAGCGGGTCGTTCTCGACGCCGCCGCGAACCTGTCGGAGAAGACGGTCGTCGTCTTCCCAGAGAGCCTCTACTCGTACAGCGAACCCGACCGGGTCATGACCGAGGACTCGCCCCGCGAGGCCGACACCGGCAAGCGCGGTGTCCGACGGCAACTCCTCGCCGCCCGGGCAGCGCATCGCGCACCGACGGTGAGCGTGGTCGCGTCGGACTTCTTCGGTCCGCGGGTACTGAACGCGATGGCCGGCGAACGCATGGTGCCCACCGTGCTCGCCGGGAAGAAGGTGCGGGTGCTCGGCTCGGCCGACGTCCCGCATTCGTTCACCTACGTTCCCGACCTGGCCGCGGCGATGATCGCGGCAGCGGGGGAGCCGACCGTGTGGAACACCGTGATCCACGCACCCACCGGACCGGCCGTGGCACAGCGCGAGATCGCCACCGCCTTCACGCGGACGGCCGGCCTGCCCGCGCCCGCGGTGGGGACGATCCCGTCCTGGCTGGTGCGGGCCGGCGGCCACGTGAACCGGGACATGAAGGAACTCGCCGAGATGCTCTACCAGTTCGATGGCCCGTTCGTCATGGACTCGACCCGCACCGAACAGGTACTCGGCCTGTCGCCCACCCCGCTCGACGAGGCGGCCGCCCGCACCGTCGAATGGTGGCGGAGCCGATAGTGTCGTGCTTGTGCGAGACTCCGGGCAGCAGTCCAGGCAGCGGGCGTGGCGATCGACCGCAACCGCCCTGCGGAACTCGCCGGGTCTCGTACGACTGACCGGAGTGCGGTTCGCGAGCCAGTTCGGTGACGGACTGTTCCAGGCCGCACTCGGCGGGGCGATCCTGTTCAACCCCGAACGTCACACCGACCCGGTGACGATCGCGGCAGGCTTCGCGGTGCTGCTGTTGCCGTACTCGGTGATCGGTCCGTTCGCCGGCGCCCTGCTCGACCGGTGGGACCGGCGCCTCGTCCTCGTCTGGGCCAACCTGCTCCGCGGAGTGTTCATCGCGGCAGCGGCGGCCGTGTTGCTCCTCGGGGGACCGCAGACCCCACTCATGCTGCTCGCGCTCGCCGCCATCGGTGTGAGCAGATTCGTCCTGGCGGGCGTCTCGGCCTCGCTCCCACACGTGGTCGCCCAGTCGTGGCTCGTCCCGGTCAATTCCGTTCTGGCGACGGTCGGTTCGGGTGTCTCGGCGGTCGGGGCCGCCACGGCGGTCGCGACCATAGGATTCGTGGGCGCGGGCGACACTGGCTCCGGGACGGCCGTCCTCCTCGGAGTGAGCGGTTCGCTCGTCGGTGCGGTCGCCGCAGCGGGATTCGCCGCGAATGCCCTCGGCCCCGAGGGAATACGTCCCCGGACCGTGATCCGCACCGTCCTGTCGGGTCTGCGGACCGGTGCAGGAGCCGTCCTCGAAGCTCCTGGCGTGACGATCGCGATGCTCGGAATCGGCGCGCACCGCATCGTGTTCGGCGTCGACACGCTCATCATGGTGCTCGTCCTGCGTGCCGAGGAGAATGGCTCCGACCTGCTCGTGGGATTCTCCGGATTCGGTGTCGCGGTCGCCTGCACCGCCACCGGCATGCTCCTCGCAGCGGTGCTCGCACCGATCCTGATCCCGCGGCTGGGCCGGCCGCGCACCGTCACAGTCGGGTTGATCGCCGCCGCGATCGTGCAGTTCGCGTTCGTCACCACCGTGTCGGCCGGACCGTTGCTCGTCGCGGCCTTTCTGCTCGGCCTCGCCGGTCAGACCATCAAACTCACCGGCGACGCCGCGATGCAGATCGATATCGACGACGCGCGCCGAGGTCAAGTCTTCGCGCTGCAGGACACCGTCTTCAACATCGCCTTCCTCGGCGCGATCGTCGTGGCGGCCTTCGTCATCGACCCCGACGGGCGCACACCCGAGCTGGCCGTTGCAGGTGGGGTCGTCTACCTGATCGGGCTCGTCGCCGTGTTCGTCGTGCGCCGCACGCGGCAGTAGCGATCACGCGCTCAGCGCGGCCGGATGGATCCCCACCTCCGTGGCCTTGACGACGAACCATACGGAGTCGCCCGGATGGACGTCGAGGTCGGCGAGTGCCGCCGTCGTGATCTCCGCCGCGATACCCGTATCCGATCGCACGAGCACCGACGAACCCTGCGCCTCGAGTTCCGCGATCCTCACCCTCAGGGCGTTGCGCGGGCTCCCGTGCGGGGCCTCGGTGTAGACGGCGACCGCCGACGGCGCGAAGACGGCGACGGCGGCCGTACCCGGGACGCAGTCGTCGTGGACGCGGCCGTGGACGAGACCGTCCGCGGATTCCAGCGCCTCAGCTCGCACGATGCCGGTGACGAGATTGCTCCCCGCGATGCGGGCGGCGAAGGCACTGCGCGGCCGGGTCAGCACCCGGCGCACCGGCCCGTCCTCGACGATCCGCCCGGCCTCGATCACGATCACCCGATCGGCGAGGGCGAGCACGTCGAGCGGGTCGTGGGTGACGAGCAGGCCCGTGCGTCCACTGTCGCGCAGGACGCGTCGCAGCAACGACCGCAACACCGGTGTCGCGGTGACGTCGAGCGCGGCCATCGGCTCGTCGAGCAACAGCAGGTGCGGTTCGGCCGCGAGGGCACGTGCGAGTGCGACCCGTTGCGCCTGCCCACCCGATAACTCGTGCGGACGACGATCGGCGAGTGCTGCGGCATCGACCTCCTGCAGCCACCTCTCGGCGCGCACACGGGCCTCACGCCGACCCGCACCCGCACTGCGCGGTGCGAACTCGACGTTGTCCGCGACCGTCAGGTGCGGGAAGAGCAGCGCCTGCTGGGCGAGCAGCACCACCGACCGGTCGTGCGGAGCGACGGCGACGCCGGTCGCGGTATCGGTGAGGACGCGACCGTCGAGTTCCACGCGACCCGCATCGGGACGCAGCAGACCGGAGACCACTCCCAGCAGCGTCGACTTGCCGGCTCCGTTGGGGCCGAGCACCGCGACGATCTCACCCTGCGCGACCTCGAGGTCGACGTCGACATCGCGTGCGGCGACCCGGGCCCGCACCGTCAGGCTCACAGCGGGCGGTCCTTCCGCCGCGAGTACACGGCCACGACGATCACGACGGCCACCAGGATCAACACGAGCGACAGCGCGACGGCGGCATCGGGATCGGTTTCCCGCTGCAGATAGATCTCGAGCGGCAGCGTGCGCGTCACACCCTGGAGGCTGCCGGCGAAGGTGAGGGTCGCGCCGAATTCGCCCAGTGCGCGGGCGAATGCGAGTACCGAACCGGAGACCAGGCCGGGCAGCACGAGGGGCAGGGTGATGCGCCGGAAGACCGTCGTGGGACGCGCACCGAGTGTCGCCGCCACGTCCTCGTAGCGTGAACCCGCACTGCGCAGCGCACCTTCGAGACTCGTGACGAGGAAGGGCAGTGCGACGAAGGTCTGCGCGAGCACGACCGCGGTGGTGGTGAAGGCGATGTGGATCCCGAGCGCATCGAGGTGCTCACCGATCAGTCCGCGACGACCGAAGGTGTAGAGCAGGGCGATACCGCCCACGACCGGGGGCAGCACGAGCGGCAGCAGGACGAACCCGCGGATCACCGATATCCACCGGAAGCTACTGCGCGCCAGCACCGTTGCGAGAGGCACGCCGAGCAGGATGCACAGGATCGTGGCCGCCGCGGAGGTGCGCAGGCTCAGGACGAGCGCGCCGAGGGACGCCGGGGATGTCACCAGCGAGGGGAAGGTCGTCCAGTCGACGGTGAGCAGCATCGACACCAGGGGCACGACGACGAACAGCAACCCGAGTGCCGCGGGAACGAACAACCACCGGGGCAGTCCCGTCGCGGTCACGGTGCACCGAATCCTGCGTCGGCCAGGACGGCACGACCGCCCGTGCCGGTGACGAAGCGCACGAAGGCGTCGGCGCGACCGGGATTTCGGGAATTCGACAGTGGTGCAACGGGATAGATGTTGACGATCTCCGCAGCTTCCGGGACGGGGACAACGGTGACCTTCTCGGCAGCCCCCCTCGCGTCCGTGACGTAGACCAGACCGGCGTCGGCCTGACCGGAAGTGACCTTGCCGAGCACGTCGGTCACCGACGATTCCTCGGACACCGGCGCGAGCTCGACACCGCCGGTCTCCTCGAGTCGCTCGGTCGCCGCCCCGCACGGCACCTGGGGCGCACACACGACCACCGAGAGACCGTCGCCGGTGAGATCGTCGAACGAGGTGACGTTCTTCGGGTTCCCCGGTTCGGTGACGATCGTGAGCATGTTGGTCGCGAACGGGATCGGCTCACCGGCAACGAGTCCGGCCGCGACGGCGGCGTCCATCGTCCGGGTGTCGGCGGAGGCGAAGACGTCGGCGGGTGCCCCCTGCTCGAGTTGGGTCTCGAGATCGGACGAGCCGGCGAACGAGAATTCCACCGACACTCCGGGGTTCGCCTCCTCGAATCGTTCGGCGATCTCGGTGAACGGCGCCCGGAGCGAGGCCGCCGCATAAACGGTGAGGACATCCGAGCCACCGCCGGTGCCGCACGACGTCAGTGCCGCAGCGATGAGACCGGCAGCGAACGCGGCGAGCGCCCGGCGCCTCATCCGTCCCCTCCGGGTGTCTCGACGATGACAGTGGTCGCCTTGACGACGGCCACCCCGATGCTGCCCGGCTCGAGACCGAGTTCGTTCACGGCCTCGGTGCTCATGAGCGAGACGATGCGGTGCGGACCGCACTGCATCTCCACCTGCGACATGACGGTGTCGGAGACGACGCGCGTAACCAGCCCGACGAAGCGATTGCGAGCGGAGCTGCCCACCCCGAGCGGATCGGGACCGGCATCGGCCTGAGCGCGGGCGAACTCCGCCAGCTCGCGACCGTCGACTGTCTTGCGTCCGGCGGAATCCTTGCCGGCGCGCAGCAGCCCCTGGTCGATCCAGCGACGGACCGTGTCGTCGCTGACCCCCAGCAACGACGCGGCGTCGCGGATCCGGAGGGAGGTCACGCGTTTCTCCGCAGATGCGTCATGAACGCTACGTTATATCCGCATCTGCGGACCGGCAAGCAGATCAGTAGACATCGCGGACGTACCGCTTGTCGGCGGCCATCTGCTCGACGTACGCCGCGGCGGCGTCGCGGTCGAGCCGTCCGTGTGCCTGCACCACCTCGCGCAGGGCCGCGTCGACGTCCTTCGCCATACGTCCGGCGTCGCCGCACACATAGAAGTGGGCACCGTTCTGCAGCCACTTCCACACCTGCGCACCATGCTCGCGCATCCGGTCCTGCACGTAGATCTTCTGCCGCTGGTCGCGGGAGAAGGACAGTCCCAGCTCGGTGAGGAAACCGTCGGCGTGCATCGACTCGATCTCGTCGCGGTAGAGATAGTCGGTCTCGGATCGCTGGTCGCCGAAGAACAACCAGTTGCGGCCCGTGTGCCCGGCCTCGCGACGGTCGTGGAGGAAACCGCGGAACGGTGCGATGCCCGTACCGGGACCGACCATGATCATGTCGGTCTCGGGTGCCGGTGGCCGGAAGTGCTCGTTGCGCTGCACGAAGATCGGGATGTCCACACCCTTGCTGTGATCCGCGAGGAACGACGAGCACACGCCCGCCCGGGATCGACCCTCGAATTCGTAGCGCACCACCGACACCGTCAGTTGTACCTCGCGCGGGTTCGTCTTCGGGCTCGACGAGATCGAGTACAGGCGCGGACGCAGACGGCCGAGGAGGTCCTTCCATTCGTCCCAGGGCGCCTTGAACGGGTACTCGGCGATGACGTCCATCGCCTGCCTCCCGTACAGCCACTGCTGCAGCTCGATCTTGTTGCCCGGTCGCAGGAGTTTCGCGAGTTCGGCACTGCCGCTCTGCTTCTGCACGAACCGGAGCAGTTCCGGTGTCACCCGGGTGATGTCGAGGTGACGGGTCGCGGCCTCGCGCAGCGGCACGGTAGGACGGTCGCCGAGTTCGACGGCGGTCTCCGGGTCGAGGGCGGTGACCTGCAGCCATTCGTCGACGGCCTCCGGGCCGTTCGTCGGCATCACCCCGAGTGCGTCGCCGGCCTCGTATTCGAATGCTGGATCGAAGATCTCGAATCCGAACTGACGCACGTCCTTCGCCGAACCCGCACCGCTCAGTGCAATGTTGCGGGTGATCCGGGTGACGAGCGGCGAGTTGCGGGTATAGGCAGGGGCTGCGGGAGCAGCCGATGCGACCGGGGTCGTCGAGCCTCCCAGCAGCGGTACGAGGGCGTCGAGCCAGTTCTGCGCGCGCTCGTCCTCTCCGGGTTCGCAGTCGACGCGCTCGGCCAGGCGGGTCGCGCCGAGAGTGCTCAGACGGTCATCGACACGGCGCCCGAAGCCGCAGAAATCGTCATAGCTCGAATCTCCGAAAGCCATTACTGCGTAACGTGTTCCGCTCAGTTCGGGCGCGGTGTCCGCCGCGAGCGACCGCCAGAACGACCCGCCGTTGTCGGGTGGGTCGCCGTCGCCGAAGGTGCTCGTGACGACCACGAGGTCGTCGATGTCGGCCAGCGCGGCGACGTCGAGTTCGTTCAGCCCCCTCAGCCGCACGGCCCGACCGGCATCGCGGAGCCGTTGTGCGCAACTCGCCGCGAAGGATTCGGCGTTGCCCGTCTGCGACGCCCAGGCCACCACGACGACCGGCCCGTCCGGCACCGCCTCGGTGGGCGTCGCGTCGGGAACCGGGGCCGAGTGCGCGTACATCCCGGCGAGCAGTCCGTCGACCCATACCCGCTTGTCGGCAGGGAACGGCGCGGTCGGCGGAAGGGTCGGCGCGGCAGTGATCTCCGCCGTCCTGAGTCCGGCGAGAAGACCTGCGAGATAACCTCGTTCGGCGTCGTCGAAGGTGGGTGCGGGAATCGTCCCGAGTCCCAGCGCAGACTCGAGACGGTCGAGCACCGAACCGCTCTCGAGCACCGGTTCGACCGCACCCGCGACCTTCTCCACCGACACGGCGCAGACCTTGAATTCGGGCTGCAGGGATGCCGGGTCGACGGCGTCGTTCGTCACGGCGTTGATGGCGAGATCGTCGCCGAAGAGGTCGTTCCAGTGGAAGGGGGCGAAGCAGTTCCCGGGCAGCACCCGGTCGGTGACGACGGCCGGCAGCACGGCCCGGCCGCGCCGCGATGCGATCTCGACCCGGTCGCCGTCGACGATCGACAGTCGCTGTGCATCATCGGGATTGATCTCGACGAACGGTCCGGGATTCAGTTTGGTGAGTTTCTCGACCTTCCCGGTCTTGGTGAGGGTGTGCCACTGGTGCGGGACGCGTCCGGTGTTCAGGACGAAGGGGTGGTCGTCGTCCGGCATTTCCGCGGCGGGCATGTGCGGGCGAGGGAAGAAACGAGCGCGGCCGTCGGGGGTCGCGAACGCCAGTCGCGGACGGGAACCGTCCTCGCGCACCACCGGGGTCCGGCTCGTCCCGTCGTTGAGATAGCGGACGGGGTGCCGTGTCGCGGCCGACTCCGGCGGGCACGGCCATTGCACGGGCCCTTCCCGCAGTCGATCGTAGGTCATGCCGCGCAGGTCGTAGCCGGTCTGCGGATTCGCGAATCCGGTGATCTCCTCGAAGATTTCCTCGGCACTCGAATAGTCGAAGGCGTCGCCGAAACCCATCTCCTGAGCGACCCGCGCGATGATCTCCCAGTCGGGCAGCGACTCACCGACGGGTTCGACGGCCTGCTGTAGAAGATTGACGGTACGGTCGGATCCGACGGTGACATACTCGGATTCGGCCCACAGAGCTGCCGGTAGGAGAACGTCTGCGTACGAAGCGGTTTCGGTCTCGCGATAGACGTCCTGCACGATCACCAGCTCGGCCTTCCCGAGTGCCTCGAGAACGGTGCTCCGATTCGCGATCGACGCCACGGGATTGGTGCAGATGATCCAGCACGCCTTGATCTCTCCGGCGGCCATGCGCTCGAACATGTCGACGGTGCCGGCGCCGCCCTCGGTGCGCAGCGTGCCGCGCGGCAGCGACCAGCGATCTTCGACGAACGCGCGGTCGTCGTCGGAGAGGACACTGCGCTGACCGGGCAGACCCGGTCCCATGTATCCCATCTCGCGGCCGCCCATCGCGTTGGGCTGGCCGGTGAGGGAGAACGGCCCGCTGCCGGTGCGGGAGATCGCCCCGGTCGCGAGGTGCAGATTGCAGATCGCGTTGGTGTTCCACGTGCCGTGGGTGCTCTGGTTCAGACCCATCGTCCAGCAACTCATCCACTCCCCGGCCTCGCCGATCCACTGCGCCGCGGTGCGGATGTCGGCCTCGGCCAGACCGGTGACTTCGGCGACGACGTGCGGTGGGTAGTCGGCGAGTAAGGACTCCATCGCGTCCCAGCCGTCGGTGTGCTTCTCGACGAAGTCGCGGTCGACGTGTCCGTTCTCGACGATCAGGTGCAGCAGACCGTTGAGAAGCGCCAGGTCGGTGCCCGGCGCGATCTGCAGAAACAGGTCGGCCTTGTCGGCGGTCGCGCTGCGCCGCGGATCGACGACGATCAGTCGCGCTCCCGCCTTGACCCGATCCATCATGCGCAGGAACAGAATGGGATGGCAGTCGGCCATATTGGAACCCGACACGAAGAAGACGTCGGCGCGGTCGAAGTCCTCGTACGAGCCGGGCGGGCCGTCGGATCCGAGCGACTGCTTGTACCCGGTCGCGGCGCCGGCCATGCACAGTCTCGAGTTCGATTCCATGTGCGAGGTGCGCAGGTATCCCTTCGCGAGCTTCGTCGCGAGATACTGGGCCTCGAGCGACATCTGTCCCGAGACGTAGAGAGCCACCGCGTCGGAGCCGTGGGCCGAGACGATGTCGTTCAGGCGCCGCGCGGTCTCGGCGATCGCATCGTCGAAGGGGAGCGGGGCGACCTCGGCCGCCCGCTCGGAACGCATCCATGCCGTATCGAGCCGGCCCCCGGCCGCGAGCATCTCCGCGCTGGTCGCGCCCTTCGTGCACAACCGACCCCTGTTGGTCGGGTGATCCTTGTCTCCGTATGCCCTCACCACGCGTCGGTCACCCGTCTCCGGGTCGACGGCGACGTCGAGGAGCATCCCGCATCCCACACCGCAGTAGGAGCAGGTGGATTTCACCGTGGTGATCTCGTCCTGCATCCCGCAACTCCTCGACACCGTCTCGACTACGCCGGTGTCCATGCTGGAGAAGCGGTGTTGCGGTGGCGTCACCCGCGGTGAGCACGCGGTGACATCTGGCTCACGCCGCCGTCACGACGATGTGAGATCAGACGTTCGGAGTCAGGCCTCCTGCTGCTGTGCCCACCACTCGAGCAGCGCGGCCTCGGCCTCGTCGCGCTCGAGCGGGCCGCGGTCGAGCCGCAGTTCCTTGAGGAAGTTCCACGCCTTGCCGACCGTCGGACCTGCGGAGATACCCAGCAGTTCCATGATCGCGTTGCCGTCGAGGTCGGGCCGGACCTTGGCGAGATCCTCCTCGGCGGCGATGCGCTCGATCCGTTCCTCGAGACCGTCGTAGGTGGCCTGCAGCGCGGCGGCCCGACGCTTGTTGCGGGTCGTGCAATCGGCGCGCACCAGCTTGTGGAGCTTCGGCAGCAGCGGCCCGGCGTCGTGCACGTAACGGCGCACGGCCGAATCCGTCCACTGTCCCCTGCCGTAGCCGTGGAAGCGCAGGTGCAGGAAGACCAGACGGCTGACGTCCTCGATCATCTGCTTCGAGTACTTGAGGGCGCGCATGCGCTTGCGCACGAGCTTCGCTCCGACCACCTCGTGGTGGTGGAAGCTGACGCCGCCCTGCGGCTCGTTGCGTTTGGTGTCGGGCTTGCCGATGTCGTGCAGCAGCGCGGCCCACCGCAGGACGAGATCGGGATCGCCGTCCTCGAGGTCGATGGCCTGCTTCAGGACGGTCAGCGAGTGCCAGTACACGTCCTTGTGCTGGTGGTGCTCGTCGATCTCGAGCTTCATCGCGGGGATCTCGGGGATCACCCGCTGCGCCAGACCGGTCTCGACCATCGTGTCGATGCCCTCGATCGGATAGTCGCCGAGGATCAGCTTGTCGAGCTCGGCCTGCACCCGCTCGGCGCTGATCCGCAGGATCTCGTCGGCCATCGAGACGATCGCGGTGTGCACGCGCTCGGTGAGGGCGAAGCCGAGCTGGGAGACGAACCGCGCCGCGCGCAGCATGCGCAGCGGATCGTCGTGGAAGGAGTCCTCGGGCTTCGCCGGGGTGTCGAGCACGCCGGCGAGCAGGGAGTCCATGCCGCCGAGCGGGTCGACGAACTCACCCGCACCGTCCGGTCCGATCCGCACGGCCATCGCGTTGACGGTGAAGTCGCGGCGCACGAGATCGTCCTCGAGACTCGTGCCGTACTTCACGATGGGGTGACGCGTGACACGGTCGTAGGCGTCGCTGCGGAAGGTGGTGATCTCGAGTTGCTCGAGTCCCTTCACCGCACTGATGGTCCCGAAGTCGATACCCGTGTCCCACTGGTGGTCGACGAATCCGCGCAGCAGCTCCTGCACGACCTCCGGACGCGCATCGGTGGTGAAGTCGAGGTCGGTGCCGAGGCGACCGAGCACCGCGTCGCGCACGCTGCCCCCGACGAGATACAGCTCGTGTCCGGCTTCGGCGAATCGTGCCCCCAGCGGGGCGAGGATGTCGGACAGATCGCGCAGAGTGGCCTCGGCTCCGGCGAGCAGCCGGGTACGACGGTCGGTGTCTGCGGTGGGGGAGTTCACGTCTTTGCACCTTACCGAGCAGCGCGTTCGTGTGGTTGAGCCGGGACCGACGTCGGTCCATCTACTATCTATGAGGTGTCGCCCGCCGAACGTGCCAACCGTAACCGCCGCAGCTCGCGGCGGCGTGGCGCGGGCGCAAAGAAGACCGCACACGGTGCTTCGCCCGGATCGTCCGCTTCGCCCGGACCTCGCATGCGGACCGTCCGCGAGACTTCCGCGGGAGGTCTGGTGGTCGACGGACTCGGTGGTCCGCCCGAGAAACTCTGCGCAGCCCTGATCGGCCGCACCGACCGGCGGGGACGCCTGCTGTGGTCGTTGCCGAAGGGCCACATCGAGCAGGGTGAGACCGCCGAGGAAACCGCGATGCGCGAGGTCCGCGAGGAGACCGGCGTGCGCAGTTCGGTGCTCGCCGAGCTGGGCAGCATCGACTACTGGTTCGTCACCGAGGGCCGCCGGGTCCACAAGACCGTGCACCACTATCTGCTGCGTTATCTCGGCGGAGAACTCTCCGACGCGGACGTCGAGGTCACCGAGGTGGCGTGGGTGCCGCTGCGCGAACTGCGGACCCGCCTGGCGTACGCCGACGAACGCAAGCTCGCCGACATCGCCGATCAGCTCATCGCCGAGATGGACCACACACGACTCCCCGATGCCGACGAACCGGGGGCCCCACGCGGATGACGGTGGTGGTGTCCCGGGCGGGCGCCGCGGTGCTCGCCGTGCTCGTACTCGTCCTCACAACGGCAGGCGTGACGCCTCTTCTGCCGACGACTCTTCTCCCGACGGCCACGGCGAACCCGGCCGCAGCCCAGACCGACCCCGACGAGCCGCGCTTCCTCGAGTTGAGTATCGACGAGGTGACGCCGCAGACGGTGACTCTCACGAGCGAGTCCGTCGTCACGGTCCGCGGCACGGTGGCGAACATCGGCGACCGGGACGTCGAGGACGTCTGGGTGCGGCTGCAGCGCGCACCGGTGGTCTCCGACTCCGCAGCGCTGCGCACCTCGCTGTCCCTCGACCAGGCCGGATTCGACACGGTCGGTGAGTTCGAGGAGGTCGCCGACCGGCTGGGGCAGGGCGAACGTGCCGACTTCGAACTCGAACTGCCGCTGCGCTCCGATCTCGTGCCGTCGCTCGACATCGACACTCCCGGCGTCTACCCGCTGCTGGTGAACGTCAACGGGGTCCCCGAATACGGCGGGGCGGCCCGGCTCGACGACGCACGCTTCCTGCTGCCCGTGCTCGCGGTTCCCGCGAGCGACGAGGTCACCGAGGAGACCGAAACCGGGAACGGCGGGTCGCGGGGCACGACCCGCTCGTCCGACGACGGCCGGCTCGACCGCGAGGAGAAGGCGTTCCCCGCCGTACCGCCCGACGTGTCCCGCCCCGCCGCGGTCACGATGCTGTGGCCACTGGCCGATCGGCCGAGGCTCGCCGCCGGCGTGGCCGGTTCCGGCACCGAGCCGGTACGCCTGGTCGACGACGACCTCGCGGCCTCGCTCACCGAGGGCGGGAGGCTCGACGGTCTGCTGCGCGCCGTCGAGGACACCGCCCGCACCGAACCCCGCGTCCTCGAGGGACTGTGCCTGGCCGTGGACCCGGACCTGCTCGTGACCGTCGCGAACATGACGCGCGATTATCTCGTCGTCGAGGATCCGAACGAACCGACCGGCGATGCGCGTCCGGGCTCGGGCACGGATGCCGCGGTCGCCTGGCTCGAGCGGTTGCGTGCCCTCGCGGCGACGACCTGCACGTTGGCCGTGCCGTTCGCACAGGTCGACCTGACCGCGCTCGGCGACCTCGCCGACTCGTCCCTGACCGACTCCGCGCTCGAATCACCGGCGGCCATCGTCGACTCCATCCTCGGCGTCACCTCCACCCCGGGCGTGATGTGGCCCGACTCCGGCGTACTCACCGAGAAGACCGGATCGATGCTCGCCGCCGACGGCCCGGTGACCGCTCTGGTGTCCGACAACGCCGTCGAGGGCGGACGCGCCCTGCTCGCGGGCACGTCGTCGACGCCGTCCACCGCGCCGGGCGGCAACGGCTTCCGGATCTCCGGTGTCTCCGGCCTCACCGCCGCCCTGTTCGACTCGTCCGCGTCCGCGGCACTGGCCGGGATGGGCACCGACCCGCAGACGCCGTCCTTCGTCCCCTCCTCGGCGCGCTACGACCTCTCCCGCGATTCCTCGACGGCCCGCCTGCAGGACGCCCTCGGCGCGCTGGCCTGGCCGGCCATGGTGCCGACGGTCAGCGAGGTCACCGGGGCGGCACTGCCGGCCGCGGGCCGATCGGTGCTGTTCGCGCCGCCGCAGAACTGGTCGGCATCGCCCGACGACGCCGCCTCCGTGCTGTCGATGCTCTCCACGCTCGTCCGCTCGGGCCTGACCACGCCGCGACCGCTCGCCGCGCTCGTCGACGCGGCCGCGAACACCGCGAACGACCCGACGGCCTCGATGCTGGTCTATCCCGAGCAGGCGATCACCGACGGCGCCTCCGCGGCGGTCGTGTCCGAGGCCGAGGAACAGATCGGCCGCCTCGACGCGATCCAGACGGCGCTGGTCGAGGACCCGCAGGCCCAGCTCACCCCGCAGCAGTTCACCGCCCCGCTGCGCGAGGACCTGCTGCGCGCGATGAGCCTGGCCGGTCGTCGCGGTGCCGACGCCGACGGTGCCTACGCGACCGGCGAGCACCGCGCCTCCGAGGTGCGGGAGGCCGTCGACGACATCTACGACGCCGTGACGGTCATCTCGACCGGCGGTGTCTACACCCTGACGTCCGAACAGAGTCCGCTGCTGCTCACCGCGCGCAACGACCTGCCCGTGGGCATCACCGTGCGGCTGCAGGTGGACGCGCCCGACACGGTGGACATCACCGATATCGGGCCGACCCAGCTCCCGCCGCGCGGCAGCCGCACCCTCACGGTGCCGGCTCAGATCAGCGACTCGCGGAACCTCCGGTTGGAGTTCGCACTCACCACCGACTCCGGCCTGCCTCTCGGCAGCTCGACGACGGTGACGGTACGTTCCAATGCGTACGGCCAGATCCTCGCCGTCGTCACGGGATGTGCGGGAGCCCTCCTGCTGTTCCTGGCGGGCAGGCGACTTCTGCACCGGTTCCGGGGAGAGCCGGATCCAGCCGACGAAGGGTATGAGAAATGACCGGGAACTCCACACGGGACGACGTGGAGACACACCCGAACCCGGGACCGTCGGACTCTCCCACCACCTCACCGGACGTCACGGGTGCCGGTGCGGGTCGCCGCAGGCCGCAGAGCCTGCTCGCGGCGACCGGCTCCATCGCCGTGGCGACCCTGGTCAGCCGCATCACCGGCTTCCTCAAGCAGCTGCTCATCCTGACCCTGCTCGGTGCGAGCGTCGCGTCGTCCTTCACCGTGGCGCACCAGATCCCCAACATGATCTCCGAGCTGGTGCTCGGCGCCGTCCTGACCTCGATCGTCGTGCCGGTGCTGGTGCGGGCCGAGCGGGAGGACCCCGACGGCGGTGAGGCCTTCGTCCGGCGACTGTTCACCGCGGCGCTGGTGCTGCTCGGCACGGCGACCGTTCTCGCGGTGGCCGCAGCCCCGGTCCTGACCACCCACGTCTTCCTCGACGAGTCCGGCAAGGTCTCGACGTCGCTGACCACAGCGCTGTCGTACCTGCTCCTGCCCGCGATCATGTTCTACGGGTTGTCGGGCCTGTTCACGGGCATCCTCAACACCCGGCAGGTGTTCAAGCCGGGCGCCTGGGCCCCGGTGTGCAACAACCTCGTGGTGCTCACCGTGCTGGTGATCTACTACCTGATGCCGGGCGAGATCACGCTCGATCCGGTGCGGATGAGCGACCCGAAACTGCTCGTCCTCGGCATCGGCGTGCTGCTCGGCGTCATCACGCAGGCGATGTGCCTGGTACCCGCGCTGCGCCGCGAAGGCATCAATCTCAGGCCGTTGTGGGGTCTCGACGACCGGCTCCGGCAGTTCGGTGGCATGGCCGCCGCGATCGTGCTGTACGTGCTGATCAGCCAGGCCGGGATGGTCTTCGCCACGCGTGTGTCGTCAGGCGCCGACGAGGCAGGTCCCGCGATCTACAACAACGCGTGGCTGCTGCTGCAGCTGCCCTACGGCGTCCTCGGTGTCACCGTGCTCACCGCGATCATGCCGCGCCTGAGTCGCAACGCCGCCGCGGACGACACCCCGGCCGTCGTCGACGACCTGTCCGTCGCGACCCGCCTCACCATGATCTCGCTCATCCCGATCGTCACCTTCCTGACGATCGCGGGTTCGCAGGTCGGCGCCGCGCTGTACGGCTACGGCAACTTCGGCGGCAGCAACGCCGAACGCCTCGGCCAGGCGGTGAGCTGGTCGGCGTTCACGCTCATCCCGTACGCGCTGGTGCTCATCCACCTGCGCGTGTTCTATGCCAGGGAACAGGCCTGGACCCCCACCTGGATCATCCTCGGCATCACCGCCGTCAAGATCGGCCTGTCCGCGCTGGCGCCCGTCGTCGCGGCGAACGACGAGCAGGTGGTGCTGCTCCTCGGCGCGGCCACGGGCGTCGCGTTCACCGTCGGAGCGTTCATCGGCGGCTATCTGCTGCACCGCACACTCGGCGACCTGCAGATGGCGAACGTCGGACGCACCGTCTGGCACGTCGTGCTCGCGTCGCTCGCCGCGGCGATTGTCGTGCTCGTCACCGACCGTCTCCTGCAACTCGACGTCCTTGCCGACCGCTTCGGGGGCATCGGCTCGCTCGTGCGGGTCGGGCTCAACGGTGTGCTCATGGTGCTCGTCGCGCTGGTCGGGATGTACCTGCTCAAGGTGCCCGAGATCCTCGCGATCGAAGCGGCCGTGCGACGGAAGGTCGCGGCACTGCGCGGCACCGCCCCGGTCGAGGAGGCCCCCTCCGGACCCGAGACCGGAACCACCTCCGACGAGGCACCGGCTCCCGCCCCCGTCCCGCGTCCGCGCTACGCCGAATCGGATGCCGAGAAGACCGTCATCCTGCCGCGTATCGACTACGGCGAGTACGGCGTCGGACCTTATGACGCCATCACAGAGGTCATGCCCGCCATCAGGGACGTACCCGGTCGCAGCAATGCGCACGGACAACTCCCGTACCCTGATCAGCAGCAGGTACGGTCCGGGAGCCGTCGACCACGGTTCTTCGCGGCCCCCAGCGGCGACCCGCGTCTGCACACCGGAAGTGGACGAGTCGACAACGAAGGAGTGAGGGTGAGCGACGACCACGCTGCCGGCAAGTCCACCATCGATGCCGCCGCACGGCAGAAGTCTGCCGACAAGGACGGCAAGCGCCCGCCGCGCGATCCGAACCTCGACACGGGTGTCATCCCCGTCGGATCCCCGCAGCTCCCGCCGGTGCGTGTCGCGGGCCCGGCCTCCCAGCCGCGCCGTCCGATGCGCGGCCCCGATCTCATCGCCGGTGCCTCGGTCGCCGGTGGTCGCTACCGTCTGCTCGCCCCGCACGGAGGCGCGCGCGGTCTGCGTTTCTGGCAGGCACTCGACGTCAAGCTCGATCGCGAGGTCGCGCTGACCTTCGTCGACGCGGAACAGCGCGCGGCCGACGGCACCGGCCCCGACTCGCCGCAGGCCGTGCTCTCGCGCACCCTGCGCCTCGGTCGTATCAATTCGCCCGGACTCGCCCGCGTCCTCGACGTGGTGCGCGGCAGCTCGGGCGGCATCGTCGTCTCGGAGTGGACTCCCGGCCGGTCGCTGAAGGAGATGTCCACCACCGAGCCGTCGCCGATCGGTGCGGCACGCGCGATCCGCGCGCTCGCGGCCGCCGCCGAGGCGTCGCACCGTGCGGGCAGTGCCCTGTCGATCGACCACCCGGATCGCATCCGCATCAGCGTGGCGGGTGACGCCGTGCTGGCCTTCCCCGCGACCTTCTCCGATTCCGACGCGATGTCCGACGTGCGCGGTCTCGGCGCGAGCCTGTACGGACTCATCACCGGACGGTGGCCGCTCGGTGAGCCATCGGCTCCGGGCGGCGTTCCCGTCCCGCACCACAGCGGTGCCACCGTCGGCGGAATGCCGGAGCCCGACCGCAAGGACGGTGTGCCGGTGGAGCCGCGCGTCCTGCGTCCCGATGTGCCGTTCGAGATCTCGGCGGTCGCGGTGCGTGCCCTGTCCGAGGACGGCGGTATCCGGACCGCCGCGACCGTGCAGCACATCCTCGACCAGGCGTCGGTCGTCGATCAGAAGACCGAGATGATCCCGGCACTGCGGATCGGGCAGCGCGCTGCCGCCGCGGAGACGCATGCACTCGCGGATCCCGAAGCGCTGGAACAGAAGAAGAAACATTCGCAGCGGATGCTCATCGCCCTGGCCGCGCTCGGTGCCACGACGGTGCTGTTGCTCGCGCTCATCGGATGGTGGATCGCGAACCTGCTCGCCGGCGATGCCAACGATGCTCCGCTGACGAGTCAGGAGTTCGGTCTGACTCCCACTGCCGAGGCACCCGCCGAGGAGGGGGCGGGCGACGAGCAGGTCGAGGCCGCGCCGCCGCGACCGGCGGCGAGCGCTCCGGTCTCCGCGACCTCCGTGTCGGTGTTCTCGCCTCAGGGCACACCCGATTCGCCCGCCACCGCGTCGCAGGTGATCGACGGTGATCCGTCCACCTCGTGGAGCACCGATGCCTACTTCGATCCGTTCCCGTCGCTGAAGAACGGTGTCGGACTTCTGTTCACGCTCGCCGACGCGTCGGAACTGTCCGCGGTGAAGGTCACCACCGACACGCCGGGCACGGTCGTCGAGGTGCGCAGCGCACCGTCCGAGTCGACGTCGCTCGATCAGACGCAGGTGATCGGTTCGGGCACACTGGCTTCCGGTGAGACCACGATCCCGGTCGAGGCGGACGGCCAGACTTCGCACGTGCTGGTGTGGATCACCGATCTGAGCTCGAGCGGCGGAAGCAACAAGAGTTCCCTCTCCGAAGTGGAATTCGAAGCCGCACGCTGACCGCGGACAGCCGGGCGGAATCGTCCGGATCGGCTACCATCCGCGCGTGCGAATTTTCGGGGGGATCGCAAAAATCGCCGTGCCCGACGGGGGTGTCGACGACGGCGGAAGCGTGTCGGACGGGGTGGCGTCCGATGGAGCAGTGTCGGATGCCGAGCTGCTCGCAGCACACGTCGCAGGCGATCGGCATGCCTTCTCCGCCTTGCTGGCACGACATCACGACCATCTGTGGCAGGTCGCGCGGCGGACGAGTTACTCGAACGAGGACGCGGCCGACGCGCTTCAGGAGGCACTGCTCTCGGCGCACCGGAGGGCTTCGGGTTTCCGGGAGGACGCCGCGGTCCGCAGCTGGTTGCACTCGATCGTCGTCAACGCGTGCCTCGATCGCATCCGCCGCAATCGTGTCCGCGTGACCGTCCCACTGTTCGAGGACGATTCGCACGACCTGCGTACCCCGCGCGATCCCATCCACGACACCGAGATCGCACTCGACATCGAATCCGCCCTGTTCGCACTGCCACCCGACCAGCGGGCAGCCGTCGTCGCGGTGGATGTGGAAGGTTTCTCCGTCCGGGAGGCGGCGCAACGTCTCGGTGTTCCGGAGGGAACGGTCAAGAGCCGCTGTGCCCGCGCGCGGAGCCGGCTCGCAGTTCTTCTCGACGACCTTCGCTCCGAGGGGAACCGATCGTGATCCTCCTCCGTCTTACTCTGGTGAGGGATGCCGAACCGCGGAGGAGAGTCGCGCATGAACGAGGACGAGATGCGTCCGTCGAACTCCGCCGAGATGCGCCCGCCGTACTCCGCGGAGTTGCTCGCCGATCTGCATGCCGGGGTGCTCGACGAGGAGCTCGCCGCCCGGTTGTGGCCGCGCGTGCGCCGCGATCCCGGGGCCGTCGTGTATCTGGCGCGGCTCGACGCGACGCAGGCGCGGTTGTCGGCCCTGCGCGGCGCTCCACCGAAGGAATCGATTCCGCCCGAGATCGCCGCGCGTATCGGTGCCGCGCTCGCGGAGGATCGATCCGACGACCGGTCCGATGTCCGGTCCACACCGTCCCGCATCGCACGGCGTCGCCGGTGGGCGGTGGCCGGTGCCGCGGTCGCGGCTGCAGGGGCGGTGTTGCTCGTGGTGGTCGTGCGCGAAACGGCTTTCGGTAGCGACGACCCGACCGGTGTTCCCGTCGCGGCAGCGGAAGACGAGGCCCTGTTCGAACCCTCCACCCTGCGGGCGATGATCGGCGACACCGATCCCGGTCTCCTCGGTGGAGCCGATCGTCTCCGAGAATGCTTGGACGCGAACGGTTTCGAAGGCCGGTCACCGATCGGTTCACGCGCGGTGCGGTACGCCGGCGACGATGCCGTCCTCGTCCTGTTGAGCGGACCGGACGCACCGGCGCTCACCGCTCTGGTGGTCGGAACCGACTGCGACGCAGATGATCCCGCGATATTGGTCCGCAAGACGATCGGCTGACCTTTCGGCGCTCGGGTCCGGCGCTCGGGTCCGGCGCTACGCCACGGTCGACAACAGTTCCAGGATCCGCGCGCGCAGCGCGGGTGTGTCGTCCTCCGCGGCGATGAGGCCGGCGAACAACGCCGACCCCGCTGCCATCACGAGCACGGCCTTGGCGTCGATCTCGACGTCCGAGCCGTCGCCGTCGGCGAACAGGGCGGTGCTGGGGCCGCTGAACGTGCGCCAGAGCGTGTTGCGGAGATCGTCGTGGTCCCGCAGTGCCGCGAGAAGCCCCGGGAGCGCAGCGCGGACCTCCGGCCGGGAGAACAATTCGATGCTCCCGGTGACCACCCATTCGATCCAGCCCTTGCGATCGATGCCGTCGTAGGGCGTCAGATCGGGTGCGGAACCGAGCAGTGCGTCGAGCACCAGGTGGGCCTTGGTCGGCCACCGACGCGTGAGTGCGGCGCGGCCGACGCCGGCGCGGGCGGCGACCGCCCGCAGGCTCAGCCCGTCCCAGCCGTGGGAGCGGAGCATCTCGCGGGTGGCGGTGAGGACGTCGTTGTCTATTCGGGGGTCGCGGGGGCGCCCCGGAGCGGTGCTGGGCATGGGATCCGTGATGTCGGGACCGAGTGGGAATCGATCTGGCGCGGAGTGTGACGAGCGTTATAGTCGAAGCGCAATTACGATACCACTGGCATCGAAAGTAGGGGCATGTCTTCGCCGCGACCCACCGTGTTCGAACCGGCCCGACTCGGGCCGCTCACCCTCCGCAACCGCATCGTCAAGGCGGCAACCTTCGAAGGGGTCATGCCTCGAGGAGCCGTCAGCGACGAACTCGTCGAATTCCACGCCGAGGTCGCCCGCGGCGGCACCGCCCTCACGACCGTCGCCTACTGCTCGGTCTCCCACGACGGCCGCGTCCACCGCGACACCCTCGTGCTCGACCCCGACTCCGTCCCCGGCCTGACCCGGCTCACCGACGCCGTGCACGCCGCCGGGGGTCTGGCCTCCGCGCAGATCGGCCACGCCGGACTCGTCGCCAACCAGATCTCCAACAAGATGAAGACGCTCGCGCCGTCCACGCGCATCAGCGCCCCCGCCATGGGGCTCGTCCGCGGCGCGACACTCGAGCAGCTCGATCGGGTGGTCGAGGACTACGCACGCGCCGCGCGCTTCGCCGTCGAGGCCGGATTCGACGCCGTCGAGGTCCACCTCGGGCACAACTACCTGCTCAGCTCCTTCATGAGCCCGAATCTCAACAAGCGCTCCGACAAGTACGGCGGCAGCATCGAGGGCCGTACCGCCTTCCCGCGTCGCGTGCTCGAGGCCGTCCGCACGGCAGTGGGGGAGGGGGTGGCCGTCATCGCGAAGTTCAACATGACCGACGGCGTGCCCCAGGGTCTGTGGCTCGACGAGTCCCTGCCCATGGCCAAGCTCATCGAGTCCGACGGCACCATCCATGCCATGCAGCTCACCGGCGGGAGCTCGCTGTTGAACGGGATGTACTTCTTCCGCGGCGACGTCCCCATGAAGGAGTTCCAGGCGTCGCAGCCGAAGGTCGTCGGCTGGGGACTGAAGGTCTACGGGCCGAAGATCTTCCCGAAGCTCCCGTTCGAGGAGGCATTCTTCCTGCCCATGGCCCGGCAGTTCCGCGAGGAACTGAAGATCCCGCTGATCCTGCTCGGCGGCATCAACCGGCTCGACACTATCGAGACGGCGCTCGACGAAGGCTTCGAGTTCGTCGCCATGGGCCGCGCGCTGCTGCGTGATCCGTATCTCGTCCGCAAGTTCGAGGAGAAGACGGCACACGAAGGTCTGTGTATCCACTGCAACAAGTGCATGCCGACCATCTATACGGGCACGCGTTGCGTGATCCGCGAGACGCTGCGGGACGTGCCCGGCGCGGCCTGAGACCGTACCGGTTCGCATCGAGGGCGGGCCGGTCGGGCCACCGGCCGGTCCGTACGGGGCGTCTGTGGCGGGACGCACGGCGGAAGGGGAACAACACCGTTTACCCTGGTGTTGACAGTATCTGTAGGCTGCCGTCCGGTTCCGACCGGATCGCCCGCAGTCCTCGCGCCCCCGTTCACCCAACCGGAAGGCTCCGCCGCATGACGACCTCGCCCACGATTCACGACCTCATCATCGTCGGTTCGGGACCGGCCGGATACACCGCCGCCATCTACGCGGCCCGCGCCGAACTCACCCCGCTCGTCTTCGAGGGAACGCAGTTCGGTGGCGAGCTCATGACCACCACCGAGGTCGAGAACTTCCCGGGCTTCAAGGACGGGATCATGGGCCCGGCGCTCATGGACCAGATGCGCGAGCAGGCACTGCGTTTCGGCGCCGATCTGCGCACCGAGGACGTCGACGAGATGGACCTCATGGGCCCGGTCAAGACGGTCGTCGCCAATGGCGAGACCTACCGCAGCCACGCCGTCATCCTCGCGATGGGCGCCGAGCCGCGTTACCTCGGTGTGCCCGGGGAGTCGCAGCTGCTCGGCCGCGGCGTTTCCGCCTGCGCGACCTGCGACGGCTTCTTCTTCCGCGACCAGGACATCGCCGTCGTCGGCGGTGGCGACTCCGCGATGGAGGAGGCGACCTTCCTGACGCGCTTCGCGCGCAGCGTCACCCTCATCCACCGCCGCGAGGAGTTCCGCGCCTCGAAGATCATGCTCGAGCGCGCCCGCGCCAACGAGAAGATCCGCTTCGTCACCAACGCGAAGGTCGCCGAGGTGCAGGGCGAGAACAGCGTCACCAACCTCGTCCTCGAGGACACCGTCACCGGCGAGCGCAGCGACCTGCCGGTCACCGGCTTGTTCGTCGCCGTCGGCCACGACCCGCGCAGCTCGCTCGTCAAGGGTCAGGTCGACCTCGACGACGAGGGCTACGTGAAGGTCTCGGCGCCGTCCACCGCGACCTCCGTGCCGGGTGTCTTCGCCGCGGGCGACCTCGTCGACCACACCTACCGCCAGGCGATCACCGCCGCCGGCACCGGATGCTCGGCGTCCATCGACGCGGAGCGGTGGCTCGTCGCGAACCGCGAGGTCGAGGCGCCGACGCTCGCCGAGGCCTGATCCACCACCCCGTTCCACATTCCACCCCGAGATTCAGGAGACATCCGTGGCCGACAAGAACACCGTCACCATCACCGACTCGTCGTTCGTCGAGGACGTACTGCAGTCCGAGAAGCCCGTCCTCGTCGACTTCTGGGCCACCTGGTGCGGTCCGTGCAAGATGGTCGCTCCGGTTCTCGAGGAGATCGCGGCCGAACACGGCGACAAGCTGACCGTCGCCAAGCTCGACATCGACGCCAATCCGTCGGCCGCACGCGACTACCAGGTCATGTCGATTCCTACGATGATCCTCTTCTCCGGTGGCAAGCCGACGAAGACGATCGTGGGGGCCAAGGGCAAGGCGGCGTTGCTTCGGGATCTCGCGGACGTCCTGTAGTACCGTCCCAGGATCAACCTCTCGGATGTGCCCGTGAGCCCGTCTTCACGGGCACATCCTTCATCCAACCCCCGTTCGATGCTGCCCAGCCCTCACGCCGGGCACCGATCCTGTCAGCACGGAAAGGCCCGATACATGCGCCCTCTTCGTCACGGCGACCACGGTCCGGCGGTCGCCGAGATCCGGAGCACCTTGGCCGGCCTGGGCTTCCTGCACAACGAGCCCGAGGAGTCGGGCGACTGGATGGGATCGGACGTCCCCTTCGATCGTGAACTCGACGGAGCCGTGCGCGCGTTCCAGCAGCAGCGCGGTCTGCTCGTCGACGGGACCGTAGGCCCCGCGACCTACCGTTCCTTGAAGGAAGCGTCGTACAAGCTCGGTGCGCGCACCCTGATGTATCAGCTCTCCGCTCCGCTCTACGGCGACGACGTCGCGGCCCTGCAGACCCGTCTGCAGGATCTCGGCTTCTACGTCGACCGTGTGGACGGCTACTTCGGTCCGAAGACCCACGAGGGTCTGTGCTCCTTCCAGCGCGAGATCGGACTCGCCTCCGACGGCATCTGCGGTGCCGAGACACTGCGCTCGCTCGAACTGCTCGGCACGCGCGTGTCGGGCGGGTCGCCCCACGCGATCTCCGAGGAGGAGATCGTGCGCCGCTCCGGTCCGCAGCTCAGCGGCAAGCGCATCGTCATCGACCCGGGTCTCGGCGGCAACACCCACGGCATCATCGTGCCGAGCCCCCACGGCCCGATCTCCGAGGCCGACATCCTGTGGGATCTCGCGCGTCGGCTCGAGGGCCGGATGGCGGCGACGGGCATGGAGACCTTCCTGTCGCGGCCGTACCACGTGAATCCGACCGACGTCGAACGCGCGGGCACGTCCAACGCGTTCGGTGCCGACCTCATGATCTCGCTGCGGTGCGACGCGAGCCACAGCCCCGCCGCGAACGGCATCGCGAGCTTCCACTACGGCAACTCGCACGGGTCCGAGTCGATGATCGGACAGGTGCTCTCCGGTTACATCCAGCGCGAGATCGTCGCCCGCACGAGCCTGCAGGACTGCCGCAGCCACGGCCGCACCTGGGATCTGCTGCGCCTGACGAACATGCCGACGGTGCAGATCGATCTCGGTTACCTCACCAACGAGCAGGACGCCGCGCTGCTCGCCGATCCGCGCAGCCGCGACATCATCGCCGAGGCGATCCTCATCGCGGTGAAGCGGCTGTACCTGCTCGGCCAGGACGACCAGCCGACCGGCACGTACACCTTCGCCGAGTTGCTTGCCGAAGAGTTGTCCATCTCCGACAGTCGCTAGCCGGCCCGTAGACGAGAAAAGGACCGCCCCGCAGAGTCTGCGGGGCGGTCCTTTTTCGTCGGTGTCCGGTGTACGTCAGTGGGCGCCGACGGCCGAACCTGCGGTCAGATCCGCGACGGTGAGAGAGGACTCCTCGAGGAGCCGATCGAGGGCGGCCTCCACGGCGAACTTCCACTCGTGGTCGCGGTCGAGCTCGAGACGCAGCCGCGGGTAGCGGTAGTGCGGGGCGACGACCTCGAAGCCCATGTCCTCGAGGAAGTCTGCGTCGATCATGCACTCCGTGTCGGAGCACCCGAGTGCGGCCGTCGCGTGCGGCACATCGCTCGCTTCTACGTCGGCGGTACGTCGGATCCCGAAGGCCTCGATGGCACGGACGTTACGACGGACGAGATCGGCGACGACACCGCGGATGAGGTCGGCTCCGACATCCGGCTCGTCCGCGTGCGGTTCGGTCCGCATGGATGTCAGCAGGATCGCGTCGGCGCTGACGGGCGCGGTAGGGAAGGCCTGCGCGCGGGGAACCATGCCCGGCGGAGCGTAGAGCGCGCACCCGGCGGCCTTGTCGCCGATCGTCGCGATCTGGCCGCACGACCCCCATTCGAGAAGGACCATGGACAGCCATGCTTCCTTCTCGAATTCGGGGTCGGCGAATTGCTGAACGTCGGGCGATGAGGTGGGATCCAGCTCCCAGAAAACGCACCGTCGCGCATGAGCAGGCAACTGCTCGATCCCACTCAACGTGAGCGGTGATACTCGGGTCGACACGGGATAGCTCGCCTCCACGTCTTTCGTCTACAGACTGTTGTCTTGCTCCGACGAGGAGTCAAGAAAGGTCGGTCTGAGACTCCATCATCTTCACGATGCGTTCGAGGTCGTCGACCGAACCGAACTCCACCACGATCTTGCCCTTGCGCTTGCCGAGGCTCACGGTCACGCGCGTGTCGAAGGAGTTCGACAGGCGCTCCGCGACGTCCTGCAGCCCCGGCATCTGGATGGGCTTCCGACGCTTCTGCTGCGGAGCGTCGGGGGTCTCGTTGCGGTTGGCGAGCACGACGGCTTCTTCCGTCGCCCGCACGGACAGGCCCTCGGCGACGATGCGTGCGGCGAGTGCCTCCTGAGCGTCGGCACCGGCCTCGAGCGCCAACAAGGCACGCGCGTGCCCGGCCGACAGCACTCCGGCCGCCACGCGTCGTTGCACCGCGACCGGCAATTTGAGCAGCCGGATCATGTTCGTGATGACCGGCCGCGACCGTCCGAGCCGACTCGCGAGTTCCTCGTGGGTGACCTCGAACTCCTCGAGCAACTGCTGATAGGCCGCGGCCTCTTCGAGGGGGTTGAGCTGCACCCGGTGGATGTTCTCGAGCAGCGCGTCGCGCAACAGCGATTCGTCCTCGGTGTCGCGGACGATCGCGGGGATCGTGCCGAGGCCTGCCTCCTGGACGGCACGCCAGCGACGCTCACCCATCACGAGCTGGAATCGGTCGCCTTCGAGACGGCGGACCACGACCGGCTGCATGAGCCCGAACTCGCGGACGGAGTGGACGAGCTCGGCGAGCGCTTCCTCGTCGAAGACCTGCCGCGGCTGCTTCGGGTTGGGCTCGATCCGGTCGATCGGGATCTCGAGGTACACCGCTCCGGTGGGGGAGGGGAGGGGTTCGCTTTCGGATGCCGCTCCGGACGCCCGTGCCGCGTCGTCCTCGACAGGCTCCGCCGGGGACGCGGGCGCCGGCGTCCTGCCGTCGCCGATGATGAGATCGGCGGCTGCCATGCCCAGACCCGAGGACGGGAGGTTCAGGACCGACGAGCCGGGGCGACGCGACGCAGCCGACTTGGACTGTCCGCCCGAAGCAGGCTTCGACGGTTCACCCGCGGCCGGTGCGGACTTGGCCGGCGCAGGAACGGCCGGAGCCGCGGTATTGGTGGGAGCGGTGGCCGTGGGAGCGGCGGCAGTGGAACTCGGGGCGGCCGTGGGCTTCTGCTCTGCATCCACCGGGGGACCGGTGGGGATGAGCGCTGCCAGACCTCGACCGAGCCCGCCTTTACGTGTCGCGCTCATCCGTTCCCCTGATTCTCGTGTACCCCGCGTGCCGCCAACTCGCGCCCGGCGTCGAGGTAGCTCATCGCGCCGCGCGATCCAGGATCGTAGTCGAGAACGGTCATCCCGTAACCGGGAGCTTCGGAAACCTTCACGCTGCGGGGAATGACCGAACGCAGCACCGCGCTGCCGAAGTGCGCACGCACCTCTGCGGCGACCTGATCGGCCAGCTTGGTGCGACCGTCGTACATCGTCAGGAGGACGGTGGAGACGTGCAGTTCGGGGTTGAGGTGCGACTGGACGAGCTCGATGTTGCGCAGGAGCTGCCCGACACCTTCGAGTGCGTAGTACTCGCATTGGATGGGTATGAGAACTTCCTTCGCCGCGACGAGCGCGTTGACCGTGAGCAGACCGAGCGACGGCGGGCAGTCGATGATCACGTAGTCGAACTCGCGGTCGCCTAGCGCCTCCTTGGTAAGGGCGTTCCGGAGGCGGTTCTCGCGCGCGACCATCGAGACGAGTTCGATCTCGGCACCGGCGAGATCGATCGTGGCGGGGATACAGAAGAGGCGTTCGTTGTGCGGGCTCTGCTGCACGGCCTCGGCGGCATTGATCTCGCCGAGGAGGATCTCGTAGCTCGAGGGCACACCGGAATAGTGCGGCACGCCCAGGGCGGTGCTCGCGTTGCCCTGCGGATCGAGGTCGACCACGAGGACCGACAATCCTTGCACGGCGAGCGCGGAGGCGATGTTCACCGCCGTGGTGGTCTTACCGACCCCGCCCTTCTGATTGGCGATCGTGAAGACGCGACGCTCGCGCGGCTTGGGCAGTGCGTTGGCGTCGCTCGGATGCAGGACCTGGGTGGCGCGATGAGCAGCCGCGCCGATCGGGGTGTCGACGGTGGAGAAACCGTCGAAGGGCACGGGGGAGAAGTCGTCCTCGGCGCCTCCGGTTTCACGTGAAACAGCGGATTCAGATCCACCCGTCATAGAACACTCCTTACACGTAGATCCGCTCGGTTCGCACGCTACATCCTCGTCGCTTCCCGGTCGCGACTTCGAAGACCGGGTCGAGGCGCCGAAGGGAGAATGCGAGTCCCGGGCCCGGAGCTGTCCCCGCCCTTCCGACCACGCGCACGCATTCTCAGTTGGTTCAGTATCCCATCCGCATTCTAGGTTCCGTCGGCGACATGGCCGGGTGACGTTTCACGTGAAACGGGGAGCGGAGTTGTTTCACGTGAAACAGGCGGAGGAGCGGCTCGGTGGTTTCACGTGAAACAATCCCGACCCATACGAGTGGGCTCGAGAACCGCGAACACCCAGACTGAAATGCTCTGGTCCGCAATGCTATTCACATTAGTAAGTTCCAATCGTAGTGCACAGGAAGATAATTCGTTTGATAAACACATTTCAGGGAATCTGAAACATCACAGTGACGAAACTTCATGGGGTGATCGGGTCTGGTGTGACAACGTCCGAAACAACCGTTTTGCACCGGTAATGTACTCGAGTAGATTCCTCGAGTCGGAAAGAATGTCTCGGAAACGGCAGCACCCTCCCGACCCGGTAGGGGAGGGGAGGGTGTCGGGGCGATCGTCGCGCCAGGCGATTCGCTCAGCGCTTCTTGCGACGCCGCGCCGGCCGCGGAATCCGCTCGGCCTTCACGACGATCGTGGGTGTCGGAAGGAGATTGCCTCCGCACTCGAGCACCTCGAGATTGCCGGCACCGAGGCGAGCGAGTTCGTCGTGATCGCGGTCGATCTCTTCTCGAGCGGACGAACCCTTCAACGCCAGCATCCGGCCTCCCTCGTGGACAAGGGGGAGCGACCACTTGGCGAGCTTGGCGAGAGGTGCGACGGCACGGGAAGTCACGACGTCTGCGCCGCCCGCCTCCTGGAGGACGCTCGGCTGCTCAGCACGGCCACGGACCACGAGAATGTTCTCGATCCCGTGGGATTCGACGAACTCCGCCAGATAGACGGTGCGGCGCAGAAGCGGCTCGACGAGCGTGACCTGGAGGTCGGGACGGGCAAGTGCGAGAGGAATACCCGGCAGACCGGCACCGCTGCCCACGTCGACGACTGTCTCACCCTCCTGGATGAGTTCGCCCACCACGGCGCAGTTGAGAATGTGTCGTTCCCACAGGCGCGGCACCTCACGCGGCCCGATGAGCCCCCGCTCGACACCTGCCGTCGACAACGAATGGTGGTACCGCTCGGCAAGTTCGGTCCGATCCCCGAAGACCCGCTGCGCGACCGCCGACAGTTCCGCCTCGTGCTGTTCCACGTGAAACATCCTTTCCTGTCGGCTCACCCGAAACAACATCGGGACCCACAGCATCAGTTACGAAAAGGCGAAGAGGGACCCTGACGACGCAGAGTCCCTCTTCGGTCGGCACGGCCGACTCAATCCTTGACGATCACCACACGGCGGTGCGGTTCCGCACCCTCGCTCTCGCTGGACACACCGTCGATCTTCGCGACGGCGTCGTGCACGATCTTGCGCTCGAACGGCGTCATCGGCTCGAGCTCTTCGCGCTTGCTGGTCTCGAGCACGCGCTTCGCGGCCGACGCGCCGAGCGAGGAGAGCTCGGCACGCTTGCCTGCACGCCACCCGGCGATGTCGAGCATGAGCTTGCTGCGCTCGCCGGTCGCCTGCTGCACGGCGAGACGGGTGAGCTCCTGCAGAGCGTCGAGAACCTCACCGTTACGACCCACCAGCTTGGTCAGATCCTTACCGCCGTCGATGCTCACGACCGCGCGGTCGCCCTCGACGTCGAGGTCGATGTCACCGTCGAAATCGAGAACGTCGAGCAACTGCTCCAGGTAGTCGCCGGCGATCTCGCCTTCTTCGATGAGGTAGTCGTCATCGAGATCGGCGTCCGCCGCAGTGTCGCGCTCCTCGGGTGCCACCGCGAGGTCCTCTTCCACCTTGTCCAGGTCACTGGCCATATTCAGCTCTCTTCTACTTCGGTCAGCGCCGCTTGCGCTTGGAGTTCTTGGGTCGGCTACCCGGCTTGGGAGCGGACGCACCGGACTTCGAAGCCGCAGGGGAGCCGTCGCCGGCCGCGGCGTCCTTCTGCAGCGACACCTCGCCGGTCTCGTCGACCGTGGCATCGACGGCGTCGGACGCTGCGGCCGAGCCCTTCTTCTTGGACTTGTCGGGGCGAGCACCCGGCTTCGGTGCGTTCTCGTTCCGGCGGGCCAGAGCCGCAGCCTTCTTCTCCTCTTCCTCCTTGTCGATACGGCGGAAGACGAGGTGCTGCTGTCCGTAGGTCCAGATGTTGTTGCTGACCCAGTAGATGATGACGGCGATCGGCAGGAACGGACCACCGACGAGCACACCGAGTGGGAAGACGTACAGGGCCAGCTTGTTCATGATCGCGGCCTGCGGGTTCGCGGCGGCCTGCGCGCTCTGGCGGGAGACCGAGGCACGAGCGTTGAAGTGCGTGGCGACGCCGGCGACGATCATGAGCGGCACCGCGACGGCGGCAATCTGCCAGCGCGTCGGAATGCCGCCGAAAGGCTCGAACGCCTCGAGCGACGCCATCGGCTGCGTGATCCACGACGAAATCGGAGCACCGAACAGGCGGGCGCTCAGGAACGACTGGACGTCCTCCGGGCTGAACGCATAGTTGCCGATCTGCGCGTTCTCCTCCGGAGTCAGCCCGAGCTGGCCGAAGCCGGTACCCGTGCGGTTGAACGAGCGCAGCACGTGGAACAAGCCGATGAAGACCGGGACCTGCAGCAGAACGGGCAGACAGCCCATCAACGGATTGAAGCCGTGCTCCTTCTGGAGCTTCTGCATCTCGAGTGCCTGGCGCTGCCGGTCCTTGGCGTACTTCTTCTGAAGTGCCTTGATCTGCGGCTGCAGCTCCTGCATCTGGCGGGTCGTGCGAACCTGCTTGACGAAGGGCTTGTAGAGAATCGCGCGCAGGGTGAACACGAGGAACACCACCGACAGCGCCCAGGTCCAACCGCTGTCCGGTCCTAGGAACGGGATCGCGGCGAAGACTTTGTGCCAGACCCAGAGGATCCAGGACACGGGATAGTAGATGAAGTCGAGCACGGCTCTATGTACTCCTCTGGTCGTCCATGATCGCCACGAAGAGGCGTCGGTCTCGGGTCTCGGCTCCGGTCAGGTACCCACTGGGGACGACCGATGTTTCCGTTCGGGTACCGGATCCCACCCACCAGGGTGCCAGGGGCCACACTTGAGCAGTCTCACCGATGCCAGGACCGCACCGACGACGACACCCCGCGTGCGCAGCGCCTCCACGGCGTACTCGCTACAAGTCGGGGTGAATCGACAGGTCGGCATCCGTGTGGGCGACACATAGGTGCGATAGAGCTCGATACAGAAGATCAATGCCCGGGCCGGGGCGGACCGCAGGGACCGCCACCACGACCCCCGCTCGGGCTCGGTCATGCGCGAGCACTCCCATGCGAGGCGGAAGCACCGGCGTCGAGCAGTCCGAGGCGGGTGAGACCCGACCGCACCTGTTTGTCGAGCTCACGGGAATCCGCGATGGCAGCGCCGGGTAGTGCGCGCAGCACGATGTCGGTCTCGGAGGGCAGAGCCTCGACGAGACCTGCACAGATATGACGAAGCCGGCGTGCGACTCGATGTCGAATCACCGCCGGCCCGACAGCCTTGCTCACGACCAGTCCGAAACGCGGACCGCCGACACTCACCAAGGACTCGGTGCGATCGCGTTCGAGAACGTGAACGACCAGATCCCGCCGCCCCTGACGACGCCCTCGGCGGACGGTATCCGAGAAATCCGAGTGGCGCCGCAGTCGATACGGCTCAGGTAGCACCCCGAGCTCCCGTTAGGGAATCAGGCGGTGAGAGAAGCGCGGCCCTTACGGCGACGCGCCGAAACGATCGCGCGACCCGCACGGGTGCGCATCCGGAGACGGAAGCCGTGAACGCGCGCGCGGCGTCGGTTGTTCGGCTGGAACGTCCGCTTGCCCTTGGCCACGGTCGACACTCCTCGATAATTCTGCGACGGCGCGGCAAGCACCGTCGTCCAACGTGTACGTGAATTCGCAGGATTCGTATTGCTCGACTCGAGCCGGACGAACCCGTCACCTCGGTATGAGTGACTGTTCGAGGCTACTCGGACGCGGGCGCGAAATCAAACCGCGACGAACAGCGCCGATCAACGCGACACGCCGGACCTGTTCGGCGAAAACTACTCGCCGAGAAGATATGTGATCCGGAGCACAGCTCGGGTACGCTTTGGGCCATGTCTTCGACGGCGCATCGCGACTACCTGTGCAGTCCCGCGTCTCGCTCCGTTCGACGACGATGTGCCGGCCGGTGACGGCCTGCTGCCCCGCGCCTCTTCGGGCGTCGTCGCGCAGCTTCTCCGGGCGCGTTCACCGAACACGGAGTCGGACCGCGTCGCACCGTGTGTCACACTGATCCCCGCAGACCGCCCGGGCCCACGAGCCCCGCTGAGCGAATACACACCTCCCATCCACACATCCACCGGGTGATTCCCCCGGTTGTCCACACCTGTGGATAATCGTGTGGAAAACCGGTGACCAAAGGGAGGGAAGCTGCGTGAGCGACGAGCCGAACGCGCTGGCCGATGTGTGGACGGACGTCGTATCCGAGCTGACCATCGACGACGGAATGCTGACGAAGAGCCAGAAGGCATGGCTCGCGCTGGTAAAACCGATCACGCTCGCACAGGGATTCGCGCTGCTCTCGGTGCCGTCCACCCTCGCCCAGCAATCGATCGAACGCGATCTGCGCGAACCCATCCTCCGCACCCTCAACCGGCACCTCGGTCACCGGGTCGAGGGTCTCGGTGTGCGTGTCGAACCGCGGGAACGCATGGACGACCCCGCCGAGGATCCCTACGCCGAACCCCGCGACACGCTGCCCCTCGAGGGTCTGCCGGAAGATGCACAGCCTGTGAATCCGCGCACGGCAGAGCCCCGCAGCCGTGACCCGCGCACGGCAGAGCCCCGCAGCCGTGACCCGCGCACGGCAGAGCCCCGCAGCCGTGATCTGCGTCGCGACCCTCCGATGCCCCGGGATGTCGCCGGCGCGCGGGACGGGGCTGTGGCCAGGGACGGCGTCGGGCCGATGGACGGGGGATTCACCCGGGACGGCATGCTTCCCGGTGAGGGTGCGGCCTATCGGCGACGCCTGATCTCCTCGCGCGAGCACGACATGCTCGAGGCCGACCACGGCGAACTCGAGGAGGTCGACGACGACCGGGAGGCGATGACCGCCGTCCGCGAGTCGTGGCCGTCCTATTTCACCCAGCCCCCGCCGCCCGAGACGCCGCCCATCGGCAGCAGCAGCCTCAACGCGAAGTACACCTTCGACACCTTCGTGATCGGTGCGTCGAACCGGTTCGCGCACGCCGCGGCGGTGGCCATCGCCGAGGCACCGGCGCGCGCCTACAACCCCCTGTTCATCTGGGGCGCCTCGGGCCTGGGGAAGACCCATCTGCTGCACGCCGCCGGCCACTATGCACAGCGCCTCTTCCCGGGCATGCGGGTGAAGTACGTCTCCACCGAGGAGTTCACGAACGACTTCATCAACAGCCTCCGCGACGACCGCAAGGTCGCGTTCAAGCGGCGCTACCGCGAGACCGACATCCTCCTCGTCGACGACATCCAGTTCATCGAGGGCAAGGAAGGCATCCAGGAGGAGTTCTTCCACACTTTCAACACCCTCCACAACGCCAACAAGCAGATCGTCGTCTCGTCCGACCGGCCGCCCAAGCAGCTCGCGACGCTCGAGGAACGACTGCGGACCCGGTTCGAGTGGGGCCTGATCACCGACGTCCAGCCTCCCGAACTCGAGACGCGCATCGCGATCCTGTCGAAGAAGGCGCGCATGGACGGTCTGAACGTGCCGCACGACGTGCTCGAGCTGATCGCGAGCCGGATCGAACGCAATATCCGCGAACTCGAGGGTGCCCTGATCCGTGTGACGGCCTTCGCGTCGCTCAACAGGCAGCCGCTCGATCTCACCCTCGCCGAGGTCGTGCTGCGGGATCTGATGCCGGATTCCTCGGCTCTCGAGATCAATGCCGCCACGATCATGGCTGTGACCGCGGAGTACTTCGGGACGTCGATAGACGACCTGTGCGGCCCCGGAAAGGCACGGCCGCTGGCGCAGGCCCGCCAGATCGCGATGTATCTGTGCCGCGAGCTCACCGACCTGTCGCTGCCGAAGATCGGGCAGACCTTCGGTCGCGACCACACCACAGTCATGTACGCGGACAAGAAGATTCGCAAGGAGATGACCGAGCGTCGCAAGGTCTACGACCAGGTGCAGGAGCTCACCGCGCGTATCAAACAGCGGTCCAAGCGCTGATTCCTCGAGCCTCGAGTTTCCATCCACAGGGAGCGTCCACAGGGCGCTCCCTGTCCCGTATCTCGAGAAATTTCCGGTCCCCACACCTGTGGACAAGGGTGTGCAGAACGTGGGATCTTTGTGGACGAACGGTGGACAAAGAATGAACAGTCTCGAGGAATCCACATTCATCCTCGAGAACTCCTCGAGTTCATCCTCGAGTTCGACGCCCTCGAGAACGTTGCCCCACCAGCCTAGACGGTCGTTCGTCCACAGATTCCACAGGCCCTATTACTACTTCTGTGAGTTCTCTTCAGAAATCTTCTTTCAAAACAGGTGTGTGGAGAGCGTCGGTCCACAGGCCCTCGAGTGAGGCTCACGCCTCGAGCCTCCCGGCTTTCCAAGCAGCGAGGGAAGGCATAACGTGGACCCGCATCCCCCGGCTCCGCTCTCATCGGTGTCGGGGTTCTGTGACAGACTTCGTAGACTTGTCGAGACCACGATCGAAGGGATCCACCGGGCGATGGAGCTGGGAAGTATGAAGTTTCGTGTGCCTCGCGAGGACTTCGCTGATTCCGTTGCATGGGTTGCCCGAAGCCTTCCGTCGCGACCCCCCGTTCCCGTCCTGGGCGGTGTCCTGCTCGGAGCGGACGAACGCGGGCTGACGGTCTCGGGCTTCGATTACGAGGTATCCGCGCAGGTCCACGTCTCGGCCGAGGTCATCACCCCCGGTCAGGTGCTGGTGTCCGGCAAGCTGCTCGCCGACATCACCCGCGCGTTGCCCCACAAGCCTGTGGATGTCGTGCTCGACGGCACCCGTGTGCTCATCACGTGCGGTAGCGCCAAGTTCTCGCTCCCCACCATGCCTGTGGAGGACTACCCGCAGCTGCCCGCGCTCCCGCAGCAGACCGGTGCACTCTCCGGCGATCTGTTCGCCGAGGCCATCAGCCAGGTCGCCGTCGCCGCCGGCAAGGACGACACGCTTCCCATGCTCACGGGCATCCGAGTCGAGATCGAGGGCACCGACATGGTGCTCGCTGCCACCGACCGTTTCCGTCTCGCAGTGCGCAAGCTCGAGTGGATGCCCACCGCGGAGTCCACCAGCTCGGCCGTGCTCGTGCCCGCAAAGACCCTCTCCGAGGCCGCGAAAACTGTTGGCGGGTCGTCCAACTCCCCGGTCCAGCTCGCGCTCGGCAGCGGGTCGTCGGTGGGCGCCGAGGGCCTGCTCGGCATCGTCGCCGAAGGTCGCCGCACCACCACGCGCCTGCTCGACGCCGAATTCCCCAAGTTCCGCCAGTTGCTCCCCAACGAGCACACCGCGATGGCGACCGTCGAAATCGCACCGTTGGTCGACGCGATCAAGCGTGTCGCGCTGGTCGCCGAGCGCGGTGCGCAGGTCCGACTCGAGTTCACCGAGGGCAGCGTGATGCTGTCCGCCGGTGGCGACGACGCCGGCCGCGCCGAGGAATCGCATCCCGCGGAGTTCTTCGGTGAGCCGCTGATCATCGCGTTCAACCCCGGCTACCTGCTCGACGGTCTGACGTCGCTGCACACCGACAAGGTCTCGTTCGGGTTCACCACTTCGAGTCGTCCGGCCGTGCTGCGGCCGGCGCTCGACGAGGAACCCGTGCCGGATTCCTCGGGTACGTTCGCCGCTCCGGACAGCGATTACACCTATCTTCTGATGCCGGTGCGCCTGCCGGGCTGACCGGCCCCGAGACTGGACCCCCGTGTACGTTCGCACCTTCTCGCTGCGCGACTTCCGTTCGTGGAGAACGGTTTCCGTCGACCTCACTCCGGGGGCGACGGTCTTCGTCGGGCGCAACGGACACGGGAAGACCAATCTGCTCGAGGCCCTCGGATATCTGTCGACGCTGTCGTCGCACCGGGTGTCCTCCGACGGCCCGTTGCTGCGGGCCGGCACGTCGCGGGCGTTCGCCGGGGCGCTGGTCGTCAACAACGGTCGTGAGCTCGGTATCGACATCGAGATCAACGAGGGCAAGCAGAACCGGGCGCGGATCAATCAGTCGCCCGCCCGGCGTCCTCGAGAGATCCTCGGCATCCTCCGCACGGTGCTCTTCGCCCCGGAGGATCTGTCGCTCGTGCGCGGCGACCCGGGTGATCGCCGGCGGTTCCTCGACGAACTGCTCAGCACGCGTTTCCCGCGGATGAGCGGGGTTCGGGCCGACTACGACAAGGTGCTGCGCCAGCGATCCGCCCTGCTCAAGACCGCGGGGGGAGCACTGCGGCGAGGGAGTCGCTCGAGCGACGGGGCGGGCGCTCTGGCGACCCTCGACGTGTGGGACGGTCATCTCGCGGCCCACGGAGCCGAGCTGCTCGCCGCGCGCATCGCGTTGCTGCACGAACTGGCCCCGCACGTGTCCGAGGCGTACCGGTCGATCGCACCCGAGTCGCGTCCGGCGAGCCTGCGTTATCGCAGCAGCCTGGCCGACGCGCTGCCGCCTGAGTTCTCCGACCCGGCCCGCACGCCCGCGCTCGACGACCGGGAGTTTCTCGAGACCGTCTTCCTCCACCGCCTCGCGGAGGTGCGGTCGAAGGAGATCGAACGCGGCGTCTGCCTCGTCGGACCCCACCGCGACGATCTCGACCTGACGCTCGGTGCCGAACCCGCGAAAGGCTATGCGAGCCACGGTGAATCGTGGTCGTTCGCGCTCGCACTGCGGCTCGGGGCATTCGCCCTGCTCCGCACCGACGGCACCGATCCCGTTCTCATGCTCGACGACGTCTTCGCCGAACTCGATCGACGGCGCCGCTCCGCCCTCGCCGAGGTCGCCGCGACGGCCGAACAGGTGCTGATCACGGCGGCCGTGCCGGAGGACGTGCCGGCCGAACTGAACGGCGCCCGATACCCCGTGCATGCCGAGGACACCGAAGAAGGTCGTATCTCTGTGCTGGGATCGGTGCAACGGGAGACGGACCCGCTCACCGGGGAGGTCGGATGAACGACGAACAAGCAGGTCCCGAACGCGGTGCCGGGCCGGAGCGCAGCGCGGACGAGCCGGAGCCGAAGGGCATCGATCTGGCCCGCCGCGCGCTCGAGGAGGCTCGAGCTGCCGCCAAGGCGAGCGGTAAGGCCGTCGGCCAGGGACGCGCGTCGCGCGGGCCGCTGCGCCCGAAACGCCGACGTCGTGGCTGGTCGGGGCCCGGGCCGGACGACCGCGATCCCCAGACCCTCGGTTCGCTCGCGCAGTCGCTGTCCAAACAGCGGGGCTGGTCGGCGCACGTGTCCGAGGGCACCGTCATGGGAAGCTGGGCGCGGGTCGTCGGCGACGACATCGCGAGCCATGCCCAGCCGACCACACTGCGCGACGGGATCCTGCACGTCTCGGCCGAGTCGACCGCCTGGGCGACCCAGCTGCGGATGATGCAATCGCAGATTCTCGCCAAGATCGCCGCGGCCGTGGGGCACGGGGTGGTCAAGGAACTGCGGATCACCGGCCCGACGGCTCCGAGCTGGCGGAAAGGCGAACGCCACATCCGCGGCCGCGGACCGCGCGACACCTACGGGTGATCCCGGGCTCGCTCCCGGCCCGTACGAGGGGCGAAAATCGGAGCGCGTAGGAAATCACGTTGTCCGGGTCGCGAAGAGGCCGCTACGGGGACGTCAGCGGTACGGAACGCCCGCTTTCGTGTCCGCCCCGGCGCAAGGCTCACGGGCACGTAGGATGGACAGGAATGCGTCGCGCGCGTGCGCGGGGCCGATCGGAGAAGGAGAGCTACCCACCCGTGGCTGCCCAGAAGTCGAACAACAACAAGAGTGAGTACGGTGCGTCGTCCATCACCGTCCTCGAGGGTCTCGAGGCGGTGCGCAAGCGCCCCGGTATGTACATCGGTTCCACCGGAGAGCGTGGCCTGCACCACCTGATCTGGGAGGTCGTCGACAACTCCGTCGACGAGGCCATGGCCGGTTACGCGTCGAAGGTGGAGGTCACCCTCCTCGCCGACGGCGGTGTCCAGGTCGTCGACGACGGTCGCGGTATCCCCGTCGGTATGCACGCCTCCGGTGTGCCCACCGTCGAGGTCGTCCTCACCCAGCTCCACGCGGGTGGCAAGTTCGACTCCGATGCCTACGCCGTCTCCGGCGGTCTGCACGGTGTCGGTATCTCCGTGGTGAACGCCCTGTCCACAACCCTCGAGGTCGAGATCGACAACGACGGCTACCACTGGGAGCAGACGTACACCGCCTCGAAGCCGGGCGAGCTCGTCCGCGGTGAGGCCACCAAGCAGACCGGTACCACCGTCCGCTTCTGGCCGGACCCGGAGATCTTCGAGACCACGACGTTCAACTTCGAGACCGTCGCGCGTCGCCTGCAGGAGATGGCGTTCCTCAACAAGGGACTGACCATCACTCTCACCGACGAGCGGGTCGCTCCCGAAGAGGTCACCGACGAGGACGTCCCGGAGACCGCCGAGGCGCCGAAGACCGCCGAGGACCAGGCCGTCGAGGCAACCGAGCCCGAGGTGCACAAGCTCAAGGTCCGCACCTACCACTACCCGGGTGGTCTCGAGGACTACGTGCGCCACATCAACCGCACGAAGTCGCCGATCCACAACTCCGTCGTCGGGTTCACCGCCAAGGGCACCGGCCACGAACTCGAGGTCGCGATGCAGTGGAACTCGGGTTACTCCGAGTCCGTCCACACCTTCGCCAACACCATCAACACCCACGAGGGCGGTACGCACGAGGAAGGCTTCCGTGCGGCGCTGACCACGGTCGTCAACCGCTACGCGAAGGACAAGAAACTCCTCAAGGACAAGGACCCGAACCTCACGGGTGACGACATCCGTGAGGGTCTCGCGGCGATCATCTCCGTCAAGGTCGCTGAGCCGCAGTTCGAGGGCCAGACGAAGACCAAGCTCGGCAACACCGAGGTGAAGTCCTTCGTGCAGAAGGCGTGCAACGAGCACATCTCGCACTGGTTCGAGGCCAACCCGGCCGACGCGAAGACGATCGTCACCAAGGCCGTGTCGTCGGCGCACGCGCGTGTCGCCGCTCGTAAGGCGCGCGAGCTCGTCCGCCGCAAGAGCGCGACCGACATCGGCGGTCTGCCCGGCAAGCTCGCCGATTGCCGGTCGAAGGACCCGAGCAAGTGTGAGATCTACATCGTGGAGGGCGACTCCGCGGGTGGCTCCGCCAAGTCGGGTCGCGACTCGATGTACCAGGCGATCCTTCCGCTGCGCGGCAAGATCATCAACGTCGAGAAGGCCCGGATCGACAAGGTCCTCAAGAACGCCGAGGTCCAGTCGATCATCACGGCGTTCGGTACCGGCATCCACGAGGAATTCGACATCTCGAAGCTGCGGTATCACAAGATCGTCCTGATGGCCGACGCCGACGTCGACGGTCAGCACATCGCGACGCTGCTGCTCACGCTGCTCTTCCGCTTCATGCGGCCGCTGGTCGAGGAAGGCCACGTCTTCCTGGCACAGCCGCCGCTGTACAAGCTCAAGTGGCAGCGCAGCGAGCCGGAGTTCGCGTACTCCGACCGCGAGCGCGACGCCCTGCTCGAGGCGGGTCTGAAGGCAGGCAAGAGGATCAACAAGGACGACGGCATCCAGCGCTACAAGGGCCTCGGTGAAATGAATGCCAAAGAGCTGTGGGAGACCACCATGGATCCGAGCGTCCGCGTCCTGCGTCAGGTGACCCTTGACGACGCCGCTGCCGCCGACGAGCTGTTCAGCGTTCTGATGGGTGAGGACGTCGCGGCACGACGGAGCTTCATCACCCGTAACGCGAAGGATGTCCGCTTCCTCGACGTCTGATCACGGCCGGCAGCGCCGGAGAACTGCATGCGAATCCCCGCTGTGTCGTACATCACGGCGGGGATTCGCATGTCGTGCGCTCGGAAGTGGGCAGGGCCGTTAGCCTTCTTCGTTACTCGTGAGTACACTTCTATCGGCCATCTGTACGTGTGGCTGCCGACGAGGGGGCTGGGGCAGCGCGGGGTACGGGAAGAACTCACTCTTCCGTATCCGCTGTATGTCCCGATATGGTGCCCTCACCCGAAACGTCTCGTTCGACTGCACTCGATCGAAAACGCGCTCAACGGAGTGCAGTGCCGACTGGTGTTCGTCGCCCGGCGCGGACGGGGTGGAAGGAGAGCTGTGATCCATGAGTGACAAGTCGCCGCCCCAGCAGCGGTGGTGGAACATCGAGGGGTGGGGTCTTCGCAGGAAGGTCACCGCCGTTCTCGCTGTCCCCGTGACTGTGGCAATGGTCCTCGGTGGTCTTCGGGTCGAGAACGAGCTCAGCAACGCCGTCCACTTCTCGTCCGCAGCCGATCAGGTCGCAGCCGTGCCGGACATCGTGGATTTCTCGACGGCGTTCGCCACCGCCACCGCGGATGCCGCGGTCGGAACGGCGACCCCCGAGGAAATGGCGGCTCTCGGTGACGCTTTCGGCACGATCGCCGCGATCACGGAGAACCCCGAGCTCGATCCCGCCGTGACCGCCGACCTCAGCCGCACCGCCGCCACGGCCCAGTCGCTCTACACGAAGATTCAGGCGGGTCCGGTGCCGATCGAGGAGATCGGTGCCGTCACCAACGAGGTGCGCGACAGCCTCAACCGTGTCGTCGAGGCCATCCTCGGCGAGGTCGACGATCGCGAGATCATCGGCTACGGCGACCAGCTGATCAACGCGTGGTACTCGCAGCGCTACCTCTTCGGTCAGGTTCTCGGTCTGCTCCAGCTGATGGACGACCCGACCCAGCCGGGCACCGCGCTGGTGTCCGCCTCCGGCGCCGAGCTCGCGATGCTCGACCTGCTCGCCCGCTCCTACCTGATGGCCGATCAGCAGATCGCCGCACTGCGGGCCGGCGTCCAGGAACGTGCCGACATGGTCGACGCGGCCGGTTCCGGTCCGCTCCCGATCCTCGACATCCGCGCGTCGCTGCTCGACAGTGTCGACATCTACGGCACCATCATCGACGAAGCGTCGTCGCAGGTCAGCACCACGATTCAGGACCGCGCCGCGGAAACCCGCTCGGCCGCTCTCCGCGACACCGCGATCGTGCTCGCAGCCCTGCTCGCAGCCCTCGTGCTCGCATTGCTCGTGTCCCGCTCACTGGTCGGCCCGATCCGCCGCCTGCGTTACGGCACGCTGAAGGTCGCGCGGCAGGAGCTGCCCGAGGCCATCGACCGCATCAAGGTCGGCGACAACATCGAGGATATCGAGTTCACCCGAGTCCCGGTGCACACCACCGAGGAGATCGGTCAGCTCGCCCGCGCCGTCGACGACATGCACGGGCAGGCACTGCGTCTCGCCGGCGAGCAGGCACACCTCCGCCTGCAGATCAGCGACATGTTCGAGACACTCGCACGTCGCTCCAAGTCGCTCGTCGAGCAGCAGCTCGGCCTCATCGAACGACTCGAGTACGAGGAGAAGGATCCGGCCCGACTCGAGAGCCTGTTCCGCCTCGACCACCTCGCCGCGCGTATGCGCCGGAACGGCGACAACCTGCTGATTCTCTCCGGTACCCGCACGCGCCGCGGTCACTCCGCGCCCGTGCAGCTCGGCGACATCCTGCGCGCCGCGATGTCGGAGGTCGAAGACTACCAGCGCGTGCAGATCGGTTCGACTCCCGACGGTGCCCTCAGCGGCGCGGTCGCGACCGACATCGTGCATCTGCTCGCCGAGCTGGTCGACAACTCGCTGCGCGCGTCGCCGCCCGACAGCAACGTCACCTTCAGCTTCGCGCGAGCCGTCGACGGTGGCCTGCTCGTCGAGATCGCCGACCGCGGTATCGGTATCCCGGCCGACGAACTCGAGTCCATCAACCAGCGTCTCGCCAAGGGCGGCGAGGTCGGTCCCGACACCGCACGCCACATGGGTCTGTTCGTGGTCTCGCGACTGGCCGAGCGGCACGGTCTCACCGTGCGCCTGCGCCCGACCTTCGACACCGCGCGCAACCCGGGTATCACCGCGAGCGTCCACATCCCGGACGTCCTGCTGGTCTCCCCGTTGGCGTTGTCGCACACCGGTCCCCAGCCGCGCATCGAGATCGAAGCGGAGGAGTACTCGGCACGGCAGGCGCTCTCGGCGCCCGTCGCCCCGCAGGGTCTGCCCGCGGCCGACGACCGGCACGAGTACGCGTCCTCGCAGTCGCTCGACTCCGCCGACGATGTCCGTGCGGACGAGTCCGACGATGCCTACGACAACGGCTACGCGAACAATGGTTACGCCGCCGATGTCGACGAGAGCGCTTCCGCCGCATGGGATGCGGAGCCGTCCTACGACGACGAGCGACGCGACGAGCCGCAGCGCGACAATCAGGCACCGCCGGCATCCCGCGAGTTCGGCCCGTCGGGTCTTCCGCAGCGTCGCCCGGGTGGAACTCCGGGTCTGCCCACGCGTCAGCCGGGCGAGACGCCTGGTCTCCCGACTCCACCCCGGTCGCCGCAGCCGCGCCGGATCGAGCCGGACGCCGCAGCAGCCTTCGCGTCGTCGCTGCCTCCGCGCGGTCCTCGTCGCGGGCCGGACGAGACCAACGGTCACCCGCTCGACGGCCGCAACGGCGACGGCCGCAACGGTGCCGGGCCACGCCCCGACGCCGATCGGTCTCGCCGGGAAGGGCTTTCGGGTCTTCCGCAGCGTCGTCCCGGTGCCACACCGGGCCTGTCGCCAACGGACTCCCAGCAGTCGCAGTCGCAGTCCTTGCCGGTCCGTGAGCCCCAGCAGGGTTCGGCGCATCGTGCACCCGCCCCGCAGCAGCGACCCGCGTCCCCCGGTCTTCCGCAGCGTCGGCCGGGCGCGACTCCCGGCCTGCCGGGACGGGCTTCCGGATCGTCCCCGTCCGTCCCGCAGAACCGGCCGCAGCAACAGCCGTCGGCGGGACCGCTCGCAGGTGGCGACGCCGCGGGTCGCTCGGACACACCGAACCGTCCCGACCTGCCACAGCGCGCCCCCGCGCCGGACGCACAGCGCGCCCCCGCGCCGGACGCACAGCGCGCCCCCGCGCCGGACGCACAGCGCGCCCCCGAGCAGGATGCGGACCGTCGGCAGCAGGAACCCTCGACGGGTTTCCCGCAGCGTCGTCCGGGAAGCACGCCCGGTCTGCCGCGTCGTCAGCCGGGCAGCACGCCGGGGCTTCCGCAGCAACCCGCTGCGTCGACCAACGCTTCCGAACCCGATTCGGCCGCAGCGGTCTCCGGCCCGAGCATCGCCGACGGTGGCTCCGTCTCGCCGCACAGCGACGCGCAGCAGGCGGCCCGCCATCGCTACCGGACCAACTCGGCGAAGACCGCATCGTTCTTCCAACCGCGGTCCGACCTCGCGTCGGCCCGTCCGCAGCCGGCGAACACCCCGATCTTCACCACGATGATGTCGGACTGGCTCGTCGACCCGACGAGCCTTCCGGAGGACCGCAGGAAGCGGGAGTGGCGCTCCGCGGCGGACGCGGGTTGGGAAGCCGCACAGCGTGCTACCGAGTCCCCCGTGGAGGAGCACACCACCGCGGGTCTTCCGCGGCGCGCTCCCGGCGAGCGTCTGGTGCCGGGTGCTGTTCGGGCACCGGCAACGGGTGAGCTGCCGAGGACCATTCGACGTCGAGACCCGGAAGCCATCCGGGCCAACTTGAGCCGCCATCAGCAGGGTGTCCGCAACGGACGCGCCTCGGCGAATTCCAGCAATCGCGAGAACGACGAACAGGGAGTTCGATGAATATTGATCATGGATCCGACGCAGCTCGTCCATTGGACTGGTTGGTTTCCAACTTCGCGCGCGAAGTCCCGGGTGTCTCGCATGCCGTGCTCGTGTCCGCCGACGGTCTGCTCATGGCCGCCAGCGCCCACCTCCCGGTGGATCGTGCCGAGCAGCTCGCTGCGGTGACCTCGGGCCTGGCCAGCCTGTCCAACGGTGTGTCGCAGCTGTTCGACGGTGGGGGTGTGCTGCAGTCCGTCGTGGAGATGCAGCACGGCTACTTGCTGCTGATGAGCGTCGGCGACGGCTCGCACCTGGCGGCTCTGACCGCCTCCGAGTGCGACATCGGACAGGTCGGTTACGAGATGGCGCTCTTGGTCGATCGAGTGGGTGCTTCGGTCGAAGCCACCCCGCGGGTCGGTCTAGGGTCCTGACGTCGAGGTGGCCATGGAATCGCGGAAGCCGGAGTTCGTGCCGGATCAGCCCAGTCTGGTCCGGCCCTACTCCCTGACTTCGGGACGTACGAGTCCTGCGGTTGAACTGGCGTTGGAGGCGCTCATCCAGGCCATTCCGGGAACCGACGATCGGTCCCGGGATCTGGACAACATCAATGCCACGATCCTGGAGCTGTGCAAGGAATCACCCTCCGTCGCGGAGATCGCCGCGCGCGTGGGGGTGCCGATCGGCGTGGCACGCGTGCTCGTCGCCGATCTCGTCGAAGCCGGACACGTACAGATCCTGGCCACGCTGAAAGACGATTCGAGCGACGCGGAGCGTCGTGAGCTGATTGAAAGGGTCCTCAGTGGACTTCGCGAACTCTAACGCCACGAAGCGCGTGACCTCGACCAAGATCGTGATCGCCGGAGGCTTCGGCGTCGGTAAGACGACTCTGGTCGGGACGGTGTCGGAAATCGTGCCGCTTCGTACCGAGGCGCTCGTGACGAACGCCAGCGACGGCGTCGACAACCTCTCTGCGACACCGCAGAAGGCGACCACCACGGTCGCCATGGACTTCGGTCGTATCAGTCTGGCCGACGACCTCGTCCTCTACCTGTTCGGCACGCCCGGACAGCACCGCTTCTGGTTCATGTGGGACGACCTGATCCGCGGCGCCATCGGGGCGATTGTGCTGATCGATACGCGTCGCCTGGATGAGAGCTTCGCCGCCGTCGACTTCTTCGAGGCGCGCAATCTCCCGTTCATCGTCGCCATCAACGAATTCGACGATGCTCCCCGGTACCCGCTCGAGGACATCCGTCAGGCGATGGCGATCTCGGCGGATGTGCCGATCGTGTCGATCGATGCGCGAGCACGTGAGTCGGCGAAGCAGGCCCTGGTCACCGTCACCGAATACGCTCTGCGGAAGCTGCACCAGCCGGTGACCCAGTAATGGGGGAGGGCCTCGAACTCTTCACGATGGGCTCGTGGGTCACGGTCCTTGCCTATCTGACCTCGGCGATCGGGGTGTTCATCGGGGTCACCGGTGCTCGACGGGTCCGTACCACCTCCAGCGACCGATTGCGTTCGTACTGGATGATTCTCGCTGCCCTGGTGAGCGGTGGCGTCGGTGTCTGGCTCGCTATGTTCCTTCCGATGGCGGGCTTCAACGTCGAGGACAGTGTGGTGCGGTTCGACACCGTCACCATCGTGTTCTCGATGCTCGTCGCGCTGGTGTCGGTGTACGTGGCGCTGCTCGTCGCGATCCCGGACAACGCTCCCGCCACCCTCGCCCGGACGGTCACGGGTGCTCTCGTGCTGGGCGCCGGCCTTGCGGGCGCGCCGTTCTCGGTCCTCGCAGCGGTGCGGATCCAGGGATCGCTGACCTTCGATCCGCTCTGGGTCGCCGCAGCGGTGGGGCTGGCGATCGCGACGGCCGTGGGCTTCCTGGCCCAGGTGAAGACGGCGGACACGTGGCCCAAGCGCCTGCTGAGCAGCGCGTTGGCCGGCGTCGCCGTGATCGCGGTGCACTTCCTCGCCGCCGCGTCGGTCCGTGTGGAGATCGACCCCGCCGTGGTGGTTTCCGGTGGGATCGAGGTCTTCTCCATTCTCTTCCCGCTCTTCGTCGTAGGCCTGTTGCTGCTGGCCGTTCCGATCGTCCTGGTGCTCCAGGCCCCGGATCGTCTTGCGGCGGAACTGGAAGAGGAATCCGAGCGGTGGGCGGCCGACGGCCCGGTAGATCCCGTCGACGGTCGGACCCTCTGAATATCGTCCGAACATGTTGTAAGTCAACATATCTGGTTGAAATCCCGGAAGTGGAGTAGTCTTCTGTGCAGCGTCGGGGGTCGCTGTCGGTCTACTCGGCACGACACGGATCGATGTGCCGTGCGTGCCGCTTCCTGGGGGGCAACATGTCGCACGAGGTTCACCATTTTTCCATGGGCGGTTGGCTTTTCGCACTCGCCTACATCACGTCCGCAGTGGGGTGCTATGCCGGTCTGTCCTGCGCGCGCAAGGCTGCGAACGCATGGACGTCGGTCGCCCGGACCCGATGGACACTCATGGCAGCCCTGTCCATCGGGGGCGTCGGAATCTGGTTGATGCACTTCATCGGGATGATGGGCTTCGACGTACCCGGTTCCGCGATCCGTTACGACCTCGGACTGACGCTGCTGTCGGTCGCGCTCGCCGTGACGGCCACGCTGGTCGGATTGCGGATCCTCGACACCGACGTGCAGTGGATCCGTGGGTTGCCGTCGGATGTCCGGCTTCTCGTCGGCGGCGTGATCATGGGCTTCGCGGTCGCCGGCATGCACTACAGCGGCATGGCCGCGGTGCGGATCCAGGGCGAACTCGAGCAGGGACGGTCGTACGTCGCGGCGTCCGTCGCGATCGGTGTCGTCGCGTCGATCGTCGCGTTGTGGCTGTCGCGGGTTGCGGAACGGCCGGCTGTGCGGATCCCGGCCGCCGCCGTCATGGGATGCGCCGTGGTGGCACTGCACTACACGGGCATGGCCGGGATCGCGGTGGCCGTCGATCCGTCCGCTCCGAATCCGGAGGGGATGACCATCATGACCCTGCTGTTCCCTGGATTCATCATCGGTGTCGCGCTGCTCGCGGTGCCGGTCGTAGCTCTGATGGCATCGGCGAGCACACAGGACCTCGAGCAGGAGCGGGAGATGGCGATCTGGCTCGGTGGGGACGGCCCCGAGACGGTCTCCCGTCCTTACGGGCGACATGTGAAACGGTGATGTGATGTGAACACCCACAGCGCGATAAGCTCGCTTACGCTGCTGGAAAGTCGGGGTGCATCCCGCATCGGGTAGGTCGTGGCGCGTGCCCTCCGAGCGCGGTGGTGACAGCGCGCCGCTGTGAGGACCTCACGTGTCGCACGACGTACACCACTTCTCCATGGGGATGTGGGTTTTCCTCCTCTCCTACGCCACCGCTGTGATGGGTTCCTTCGTCGGATTGTCCTGTGTCCGGCGGTCGCTCGAAGAGCCGCGGCGCAGCGGTAACTGGTGGCTCCTCATGGCGTCGTTGTCCATCGGCGGCGTGGGCATCTGGCTCATGCATTTCATCGGCATGATGGGCTTCTCCGTGCCGGGTACGACCATCCGATACGAACTGGCACCGACGGTCTTCTCTGTCGTGCTCGCCGTCGTCGCGACCCTCGTGGGTCTGCGGATCGCCGACGTGCACGACGTCAGCAAGCACCGCATTCCCGAATCGGTGCGGTTGCTCATCGGCGGTCTGCTCATGGGCGCCGCCGTCAGCATGATGCACTACAGCGGCATGTACGCCATCCGCATCCGGGGCGCGATCGAACACGAGACGGGGTACGTGATCGCCTCGGTGATCATCGGTGTCGTCGCCTCCACGGCCGCGCTCGCACTGGCCCGCCGCACGCGTCGTCTCGAGATCCGCGTCGTCGCGGCCTTCGTCATGGGATGCGCGGTCGTGGCGCTGCACTACACCGGCATGGCCGGCGTGCGGGTCACCCTCGATCCGAGCCTGCCCGCGCCCGAAGGCATGACCGTGATGTCGCTGCTGTTCCCTGCGTTCGTCCTCGGCATCATCGTCCTGGCCGTGCCGATCACCGCGCTGCTGCTCGCCTCCGACCCGGAGGACGCCGTGCGCGACGCCCGGCTCGGGCAGTGGGCGTCGGAGGCGGAACGGCAGGTGGACCGCGACCCGGTCACCGGATCCCACATGTGAGAACTCGGTTCCGGACAGATCTCGGGCTGTGAAGTGCCTGTCCTTCTCGGCATCGGCTGACCTGCACCTATAGACTCGTGTGGTTGCGAGACGTCCGTCGGGCCGAAGGCCGGAGCCGGGCGTGCGAGCCGAGTAGAAGAAGGAGCTCATGACCGACACCACGTTGCCTCCGGAGGGGCCGGGGCACGACCGCATCGAGCCCGTCGACATCCAGCAGGAGATGCAGAGCAGTTACATCGATTATGCGATGAGCGTGATCGTGGGCCGTGCTCTGCCCGACGTGCGTGACGGTCTCAAACCGGTGCACCGTCGCGTGCTCTATGCGATGTTCGACAACGGCTTCCGCCCCGACCGCGGGTACGTGAAGTCGGCGCGCGCGGTCGCCGAGACCATGGGCAACTACCACCCGCACGGCGACGCGTCGATCTACGACACGCTCGTGCGTCTGGCGCAGCCATGGTCGATGCGCTATCCGCTCGTCGACGGCCAGGGCAACTTCGGTTCCCGCGGCAACGACGGCGCCGCCGCCATGCGGTACACCGAGTGCCGGCTCACGCCGCTCGCGATGGAGATGCTGCGGGAGATCGACCACGAGACGGTCGATTTCCAGCCGAACTACGACGGCCGCACGCAGGAACCGACGGTTCTCCCCAGCCGTATCCCCAACCTGTTGATCAACGGTTCGGGCGGTATCGCGGTCGGTATGGCCACCAACATCCCGCCGCACAATCTCGGGGAGGTTGCGGAGGCCATCTACTGGGCGCTCGACAACTTCGAGGCCGACGAGGAGACCACCCTCGCCGCGGTCATGGAGCGGATCAAGGGACCGGACTTCCCGACCGCCGGCCTGATCACGGGCACGCAGGGCATCCACGATGCCTACACGACCGGTCGCGGATCGGTGAAGATGCGCGGCGTCGTGGAGATCGAAGAGGACTCCAAGGGCCGCACCAGCATCGTCATCACCGAGCTGCCGTACATGGTCAACCCGGACAACCTCATCACGTCGATCGCCGAACAGGTCCGCGACGGCAAGATCGCGGGCATCTCCGACATCCACGACGAGTCGTCCGACCGCGTGGGCATGCGCATCGTCGTCACTGTCCGCCGCGACGCGGTGGCCAAGGTGGTTCTCAACAACCTCTACAAGCACACGCAGCTGCAGACGAGTTTCGGCTGCAACATGCTGTCGATCGTCGACGGGGTGCCGCGCACGCTGCGCCTCGACCAGATGATCCGGTTGTACGTCAACCACCAGATCGAGGTCATCGTCCGGCGTACGCGGTACCTGCTGCGCAAGGCCGAGGAACGCGCCCACATTTTGCGCGGCCTGGTCAAGGCCCTCGACGCGCTCGACGAGGTCATCGCGCTTATCCGCGCGTCGCAGACCGTCGACATCGCGCGCGCCGGCCTGATCGATCTGCTCACGGTCGACGAGATCCAGGCCGACGCCATCCTGGCGATGCAGCTGCGTCGCCTGGCTGCTCTCGAGCGTCAGAAGATCGTCGACGACCTCGCCGAGATCGAGCGCGAGATCGAGGACTACAAGGACATCCTGGCCCGTCCGGAGCGGCAGCGCGCCATCGTCCGCGACGAGCTGAAGGAGATCGTCGACAAGTACGGCGACGAGCGCCGCACGCGGCTTGTCGCGGCCGACGGCGATGTCAACGACGAGGACCTCATCGCACGTGAGGACGTCGTCGTCACCATCACCGAGACCGGTTACGCCAAGCGCACGCGCACCGACCTGTACCGCTCGCAGAAGCGCGGCGGCAAGGGCGTCAAGGGTGCCGAGCTCAAGCAGGACGACATCGTCAAGCACTTCTTCGTGACGTCCACGCACGACTGGCTGCTGTTCTTCACGACGAAGGGCCGCGTCTACCGCGCGAAGGCGTACGAGCTGCCCGAGGCGAATCGCACGGCGCGTGGTCAGCACGTCGCGAACCTCCTGGCCTTCCAGCCCGACGAGCGCATCCAGGGCGTCATCCGCCTCAAAACCTACGAGGATGCGCCGTACCTGGTGCTCGCGACCCGCAACGGCCTGGTCAAGAAGTCGCGCCTGTCGGACTTCGACTCCAACCGTTCGGGCGGCATCGTCGCGATCAACCTGCGCGGCGACGACGAGCTCGTCGGCGCGGTGTTGTGCTCCGCCGAGGACGATCTGCTGCTCGTCTCGCAGCAGGGCCAGTCGATCCGTTTCTCGGCCACCGACGAGGCGCTGCGTCCGATGGGACGCGCGACCTCCGGTGTGCAGGGCATGCGGTTCAACGGCGAGGACAAGCTGCTCTCGCTCAACGTCGTCAAGGAGGGCACGTACCTGCTGGTCGCGACCTCGGGTGGTTACGCCAAGCGCACCCCGATGGAGGACTACCCGGTCCAAGGTCGCGGCGGTAAGGGTGTTCTGACCATCCAGTACGACCGCAAGCGTGGCAACCTGGTCGGGGCGCGCATCGTCGAGGACGACGACGAGTTGTACGCCATCACCTCGAGCGGCGGTGTCATCCGCACTGCGGCGAAGCAGGTGCGCAAGGCAGGCCGTCAGACCAAGGGCGTGCGGCTCATGAACCTGGCCGAGGGCGATACATTGCTCGCGATCGCGCGCAACGCCGACGAGCCGGACGAAGCCGACGCAGCCGGAGCTAAGGAGTCGTAAGTGAGCACTCCCCAGGGACCGAACGGGGCCGATCGCGGGCAAACCGGTCGGAAGCCGGAGGACCGTACAGAGAACGAGGTGAAGCCCGAGAACAAGGGCACGCAGCAGAGCCCGGCCTCGGAGCAGAAACCGGCGCCGGAGAACCGGCCGTCGCAGTCGTCACCGGCCCAGCCTTCGCAGGCTCCTGGGGCACCGGCGGAGGTTTCGTCCGCTCCCGCAGCGGGAGCAGCGGACCCGGCACCCGTGCAGGGTCCGGCCGACCAGCAGCCGGCAGCAGGCCGGAAGGCCGCCGAGCCGACGGCGAAGGCGGCGCAGGACACGCCTGCTCAGGGCGGCTCCCAGAAGTCCGGTGGTGCCTCAGCGGACGGTAAGAACGGATCGGCTGCGGCCGATCAGCCGGCCACAGGTCAGCAACGCACCGCCCAGATGCCCCGCTCCGGCGGCCCGACCCCTCCCTGGCAGCGGGGAGCGGCGTCGGCGCAGTCGGGCTCCCCGCAGAACGCTCCGCAGACGAACGTTCCGGGTGTGGGTCAGGGTCTGTCCAAGCAGGGTGGAGCGCCTCAGCGCCCCGCTGGGGCCTCGGCCAAGGGCTCTGCGGCCGGAAGCCCGGAGCCGTCGACGCGTCCCGTCGTGACCGGCACAGCGGCTCCCAATGCCGCCGGAGGAGCTGGCCCGGCCGCGGGCGGAGACGCCGCGCGCGGGACGCGCGACCGGGCTGCTGCAGCGAAGGCGAAGTCCGCGGTAATCGACGGCCCGACACGGCACATCGAACGCAAGGATCTCGCCAAGGACCTGCCGGATCTGTCCGCAGTGAAGCATCCGTCGACCGGTTCGCCGAGCACGGGGGAGACCCCGCAGGTGAGCGCCCCCGCCACCACCGCGGTGCCCACGGCGATCCCCGCCGCCGGACCGCTGCGGGCCACCGTGCAGATCCGCCGTATCGACCCCTGGTCGATGCTGAAGATCTCGTCGGTGATCTCGGTGTCGTTGTTCTTCGTGTGGATGATCGCGGTCGGCCTACTCTACGGCGTGCTGGCCGGCATGGGGGTATGGGAACGCCTCAACAGTGCGTTCACCGACATCGTCTCCGACGCCGGTAGCGGTGCGCTCGTCTCGGCCGGCCAGGTGTTCGGCTACGCGACGATCATCGGCATCGCCAACACCGTGTTGCTGACGGCTCTCGCGACCCTCGGTGCGTTCATCTACAACCTCTGCACCGATCTCGTAGGCGGCGTTCAGGCCACCCTCGCCGACCCGGATTGACCTGCCGGAACGCTGCCCCGCCGAGGCGATTTGTTTCCGGCGACCCCGGTGGGGTAGTGTTCCATCTCGGTTCGAGGGCCTATAGCTCAGGCGGTTAGAGCGCTTCGCTGATAACGAAGAGGTCGGAGGTTCAAGTCCTCCTAGGCCCACTCCCGTGCCGAAAGGGTGATCGGAATGAGGGTTCTCGCACTCGTGGGAACCGGGATTCTGATCGTTCTCGGAATCGCTCGCATGCTTCGGAGCGAAGACGAATGGCACGCGGTTCCCAGTCGCTGACGCGGCGGACGGGGCCTTAGCTCAGTTGGTAGAGCGCTGCCTTTGCAAGGCAGATGTCAGGAGTTCGAATCTCCTAGGCTCCACAATCACATGAATGCAGGTAAAAGGCGCTTCCGATCTTTCGGAAGCGCCCTTTCTCTGTTGCTGCTTCGGCCCGTCTGCCCACATTCCACACTCGAAGGGTGACGCCCCGCCTCTCTCCGCGACTCGCCGAGATCGTCGCCGTGCTGCCGCTGGAGCCGCACCTACGTGTGCTGGATCAGGGTCGGTGCACTCGACGGTCGGCACCCGAAGCCGGCAGGGTCGCTCTGGAGCGGATCGCGGCGGCGACACGGCCGGATGCGCGCCTGTTCGTCGACGGTGGTGACCCGCTCCGGGAGCTTGTCACCCCGAGGTGATCGTGAACGGTCCCGAATCGACGGTCCGTTTCACGTGAAACATCAGGAGAGCGCGGTGGTGAGAACCCTGCGGATCGAGGAGCGCACCTCGTCGAGCTTGCGTCCGGATTCGATCAATTCCGTTCCCTTGTGCACGAGCGCGGTGACGAGCTCGGCATCGAGTTCGGGATCCGCGACTCCGAGGGCCCGCAGCGACTCGACGAGGGGGAGGACGAGGTCCTGATGCATGGCGTGCATGCTCTCGTCACTGAACGCCTGAGGGGTGAAAGCGGCGAGAGCACCGACGATCGCGTGCTCTCCCTCGGCGACCAGCTGCAGATTGACGTCGATGTACGTCAGCACCCGCTCCGTCGGATCGGACACCTTCTCCATCGCCTCGACCACGCGCGTGTTCCAGCGCGGGAACATGTCGACGACGACCGCGTGCAGCAGGTCGTCGCGCGAATCGAAGTAGTTGTAGACGCTCGACCGGGCCAGACCCGCACGACGCGCCACGTCGCCGAGCGAGGGTGCCTGTTCCGGTTTCTCGGCGAGGAGTTCGAGCGCTGCGTCGAGGAGGGCACGGCGCTGCGCTGCGCGGTGCTCCGCGACCGTCGCTGCGGAAATTTTCGGCACCGCCGGCCCTCCTCGTTCGGCTGTCGACCGTTCAGTCGTGTGGTCGAAGTCTTCCGTCGACCATCTCGAGCACGCGGTCGCAGTGCCGCAGGATTTCGTGGTCGTGGGTGACCATGATCGTAGCCACTCCACTGGTGTGGGTTTCCCGTGCCAGCAGTTCGACGACCTCGTGGCTGCGTTTTCGATCGAGGGCGGCGGTGGGTTCGTCGACGAGCAACAACGACGGTTCGGCCATCAGGGCCCGCGCGATGCCGACACGTTGACGCTCACCGCCCGAGAGCTGCCCGGGTCGCCGATGGGCGCGGTGCTCCATACCTACCGAGGCGAGCAGCTCGTCAGGGTTCCGTCCGGGGCGTCCGGCGATCTTCTCGACGAGGAGCAGTTGATCGCGCGCGGTCAGGGCGGGGAGGAGATTGCCGGACTGGAATACGAAGCCGACCCGCTCTCGGCGCAGCTTCGCGGTCGCCCGCGGGTCGAGTGCGGTCACCTCGATACCGTCGACACTCACGGTGCCGGAAGTGGGTCGGCTGAGGCCACCGGCGACCGCCAGCAGACTCGATTTGCCGGTACCGGACGGCCCGACGACGGCGACCAGCTCACCCGGCTCGACGCCGAGGTCGACGTGATCGAGGGCGTGGACCGTGCTGTCGCCGTCGCCGAAGGACAGGCAGACGTCGGACAGTGCGAGGCCGGTGGAGGTGGTGACGGTCATCTGTTCTCTCCCAGGGCAGCGAGCGGATCGACACGGACGATGCGGACCACGGCGAGGGCGGCGCCGAGCAGGCCGAGGACGACGAGCAGAACGGCACCTCGAGCGACGGGGCCGGATTCGAGGACGAACGGCATGCCGCTGCCCTCGAGGCCCGACCCGAGTCCGAGACCGACGAGCACGCCGACGACCACGGAGCCGACGAGCACGATCACGGCCTGCAGGAGGGCGTCACGCAGGAGGAATCCGGTGGAAGCGCCCATCGCGCGGAGGACGGCGATCTCACGGCTGCGCTGCACGGTCCAGATCGTGAAGAACGCTCCTACGACGAGGGCTGAGATCGCGTAGAGGAAGGCGGTGATCATCGACATCGTCATCATCTCGGCGCTGTAGCCGGGGGAGGAATCGAACGATTCCTCCAGGATCTTCGCTGTCGTACCGGCTGCTGCATCACCCGCGGTGAGATCGGGCAGTGCTCCGTCCACACCCTCGATCGCGACCACACTGGCTTCGGTGTACGCGCTCGGAGGGACCTGCTCACCGAGCCGGACACCGGCGTGGATCTCCTGCCAGGTGCTCAGGGGAAGGTAGGCGACGTCGACGTGACCGAAGGTGCGCTTGTCGGAGGTGAACCCGACGACGTCCAACCGGGTACCGAGACGATCGACGACGATCGTGTCGCCGAGTTCGACGCCGGTGGCGCGGGCGCTGTCGCTGAGGACGACATCGGTGTCACCACCGAGCGGTGCCCCCTCGGAGACCGAGGGTTCGAGGAACGAGTCCGGCCGGATGCCGAAGAGTGTTAGGTCCACGGGGACCCCGCTCTCGGTTTTCGCGTTGACGATGGTGTTGCCGAACAGTTCGGCGCGAGCGACGTCCGGGCGGGCACGCCAGGTGTCGGCCTGGTCTTCCGTGACCACGGATCGGGAGAATGCGGAGTCGGCCTTGGTTCCTTCGGCGAAGGCGAATGCCTGCACCGGTGTGCGCTGCAGTGCGGAGACGCCGTCGACGACGAGACCGGACGACAGACCGGACAGGATCACCATGAGGATCGAGATGAGCGCGACGACGGCGCCCATCAACAGGAAGCGGGTGCGCGCGAACCATAGTTCGCGCATGGCAAGAAACATGTGGAGTCCTTCGTGGGCTGGACCGGATATGTGCCCAATCTTCTCGACGGCACGTCGGTATCTTACCGACGCGCTGTCGTTATACTCGGTGATGGTTACTACATGGGGTAGTAATCGCAGGTGAGGGAAGTATTCTGACTTCATGGCCGAGGTGAACACCGTGATGCGCATGCGCGCGGTCTTCGTGAGCGGAATCTCGGCCGCACTGAGCATCGCCGCGCACGCCTTCGCCGGCGGAGCGATTCCCCACCAGGACGCCCTGGTGTTCCTCCTCGGGCTTGCCTTCGCTGTCGGAGTCCTCACCGGCGAAACCAGGCTTCCGGTGCCGCTCGTCCTCGTCCTCGGGCAGGTCGCCGGCCACCTCGTGCTGGGACTCCACGACGGTCACCTGCACACACCGGGATCCGGAATGATGTCCGCCCACGCGGTTGCCGTCCTCCTCGCCGCAGTATTGGTACGGGGTGCCGAGAAGGGCTGCGAAGCAGCACTCGCAGCGCTGCGCCGGATCGTTCCCGAGACGTACCGCACGCTGCCCGTGGCCGTCGCCGAACCTGTCCCGACGATCCACCGCCCCGATATCGGTCCCGGCGTACTACTCGTCGGCGGAACCGGCAGCCGCGCACCTCCCGTTGTTCTCCGCTAGGTCAACCTTCTCGGTCGCCGCCGCCGGCGACCGCTCGTTCCGTGTGCCCGCAGAGGCACCGACACTTACGGAGAATCATGAAGAAGACCATGTTCGGCACTGCGATCGCCGCAACGGCCCTGCTCGCCGCCGCCTGCGGTTCCGACACCGGCACCACCGACTCGGCCGAGGCCGTCGTCGTGTCCGAAGCCTGGGTCAAGGCATCCGACACCGGGATGACCGGTGCCTTCGCCGAGATCGAGAACACCGGCAGCAGTGACGTGCACATCGTCGGCGCGTCCAGTCCTGCATCCGCCACCACGGAACTGCACGAGATGGTGTCGTCCGGCGGCGCCTCGATGGTGATGCAGGAGATGGGGGACGGGCTCGTCATCCCCGCGGACACCGTGCACAGCCTCGCGCCCGGCGGCGACCACCTCATGCTCATGGACCTCGTGGAGCCTCTGCGACCCGGGAGCACGGTGACCTTCACACTCGAGTTCGCGGACGGATCGACCGAGGAGTTCACGGCCCAGGTCCGCGACTTCGCCGGGGCACAGGAGGAGTACGTGCCGTCCCACGACGGGGCAGCCCACGATGGCTAGGTTCACTCGACGCACCCTGCTCGGGGGCGGTGTCGCCGCGCTGGGTGCAGCAGGACTCGGCGCGGTCGGAGGTGGGACGGCGGTCGCGTCCCGCATCCCCGAACCGATCGGCGCGCGGACCGTGGAGATCCACGGCACCCATCAGGCCGGTATCGACACCCTCGCGCAGTCGTTCGCGTCGTTCGTGGCACTGGACCTCGCCGAGGGTGTCGATCGTGACGGGCTCGTCGGGATCATGCGGGTGTGGGCCGAGGACGCCCGGCGGCTCACCACCGGGACGCCGGCGCTGGGCGACACCGAACCCGAACTCGCCGTCGACCCGGCCCGGCTGACGGTCACCGTCGGCTACGGTCCCGCGGTCTTCGACGCCGCGGGTCTGACCGACCGGCGACCCGCGTGGCTGAAGCCGCTGCCGGCCTTCCCGATCGACCGGCTCGAGGAACGATGGTCCGGCGGCGACCTGCTGTTGCAGGTCTGCGCCGACGACCCGGTGACCGTCTCGCACGCGGTCCGCACACTCACCAGGAGTGTGCGATCGGTGGCGACGGTCCGCTGGATCCAGCGAGGGTTCCGGCGTGCGGCCGGCACGCGACCCGACGGGACGACCATGCGCAACCTCATGGGGCAGGTAGACGGCACCGTCAATCCTGCCCCGCACAGCCCGGACTTCGACCGGCAGGTGTGGAATCCGGGTGACCCGCCGTGGATGGCCGGTGGCACCTCGCTCGTGTTACGCCGGATCCGCATGGAACTCGACACCTGGGACGAGCTGGACCGTCCCGCTCGGGAACTCGCCGTCGGCCGGCGACTGTCGAACGGTGCTCCGCTGACGGGTTCGGAGGAACACGACGACGCCGACTTCGAGGCCACCGACCGGTTCGGTATCCCGGTGATCCCGCCGGAATCGCACGTCGCGCGGGCACGTCCCCGCACCGGCGACGAGCAGTTCCTGCGACGGGGTTACAACTACGACGACCAGGACGGCGCCGGATTGCTGTTCGCCACCTACCAGGTGGACGTGGACCGTCAGTTCGTCCCGGTGCAGCAGCGCCTCGCCGAGCACGACGCGCTGAATCCGTGGATCACGCCGATCGGGTCGGCGGTCTTTCTCGTCCCTCCGGGATTCGGTCCGAAGGGGTATCCCGGCGACACCTTGCTGGGTGACTGAGACAAGACCGCGACGTATGTGGAATCGAGGTCTAGCCTCGAGGGTGTGACCGAGATTACACAGATACGTCAGGGTTTCGCGTCGCTGCGGGAAGGCGGCCTGAACTGGGACGCCTTCCCGCTCCGGCTCTTCGCGAAGGGCAACGCAGCGCACTGGGATCCGATGGACATCGACTTCTCCCACGACGCCGAGGACTGGGCGTCGCTCAACTCGGAACAACGCCGCAGTTCGACCTATCTGGTCGCGTTGTTCGTCGCCGGCGAGGAGGCCGTCACGCAGGACATCCTTCCGTTCCTCCGCGCCATGGAAGCGGAGGGCCGGTTGGGTGACGAGATGTACCTGACCCAGTTCTGCTACGAGGAGGCCAAGCACGTGCAGGTGTTCCGTCGCTGGATGGACACCGTGGGACTGACATCCGACCTGCACCCGTTCGTTGCCGAGAATCCCTACTACCGGCGGCTGTTCTACGAGGAACTGCCGCACAGTCTGCGCGTGCTCGATCGAGATCCGTCCCCGGCCAATCAGGTCCGCGCGAGTGTCACCTACAACCACGTCATCGAGGGCAGTCTCGCGCTGACGGGCTACTACGCGTGGCAGAAGGTGTGCACCAAGTACGGGATCCTGCCGGGCATGCAGGAGATCATCCGGCGGATCGGCTCCGACGAGCGCCGGCACATGGCCTGGGGAACGTTCACCTGCCGACGGCATGTGGCAGCGGACGACTCGAACTGGAACGTCGTGTTGCAGCGGATGGAGGAGTTGCTTCCCCTCGCGACCGGAATGATCCAGTGGCAGAACGAGCAGTTCGACGAACAGCCCTACGGTCTCGACAACGACGAGTTCATCTCCTATGCGGCCGACCGGGCACAGAGACGGCTCGGCGCAATAGAATCCGCGCGCGGACGCCCGCTGGAGGAGATCGATCTCGATTTCGCTCCCGCCGTGCTCGAGGACCGTTTCGGGGACGAGGACGCCGCCGCGCTCGCTGCGGTTCCGGCCCCCGACCGCACCCCGGCGGACTGAGCAGGGTCGATCGGAGGCAGGAGATCGATCAGAGCAGCATGCCGGCGAGGATCGCGATCAGCACGAGAACGGCGACCACCCCGATGACGACCGTTCTCGTGTTGCCGGTGTTCTCGTCTGCGGTGCCCGTGGTGAGCACCGGAACGGGTGCGGCCTCCTTCCTCGCGGCTCCGCGGTCCTCGGCGGTGCTCTCGGCCCCGAGACGTCTCTCCTCGAGTTCGCGCAGCCGAGCGAAACCGCCGGTGAGCACGTCGGTTTCGTCGTAGGAAGGCGGAAGTCCGATCCGGGTCTTGTTGGTCTCGCGTGCCGGCGTGAATCCGGCCGCGAGGATCGCGGCGCCGAGCGCCGCCGTCTGTTCCGGGCCCGGCCCGACGAGGCTGCGCACCGTGAGCTTCGTGGCGAGGCTGTTCGCGATCTCCTGGATGTGGGTGCGATCTCGTGCGACGAGACCGTCGCCCATGACGACGACGGCCTCGAGATTGTCCGGTATCCAGCCGAACGATCCGAGGGCCGTGGCGAGTTGGGCCGCCGGGGACGGAGCGCCCTGAGCGGGGGTGCGGTAGGCCTTGCCGGCGGGCACGCCCGAGCGTACGAGGGTGACGGTCGAGCCGCCGTCGTCGAGATGGAAGACCCCCACGAGTTGGCCAGGGGTCTCGGAGATCTCGGAGGCGTACCAGGCGGCGGCCGCCTGCGCGTCGGACACGAGATCCACGTGCCGCAGATCCGCGTAGTCCAGGGCGGCACGTAAGGTCGCGATGGTGTCCGGATCCCAGTGCGACGGGTAGGTGGCGGCGTAGCCGGGATCGCTGTCCCGGTCCATGCCGCCGAAGGTCGGCAACGGGTGGCACTCCCGCAACAGGCAGTGGATGGCGGTGGCCATCGCGTCCTCGGCGCGGTACATGCGACCGTCGCTCGCGGTGATGCCCGAGGCGTCGCCGACCCGCGTGAGGAAGCCCGCGATCGTGCGTGCTTCGTCCCCGTGCGCCACGCTGCCGAGCGACGTGTTGCCGTCGTGGTCGACGTGCAGGACGGAGTCGCGGGCGAGGACGACAGGGTCGGGAGTGCCGGGTTCGTTGGATGCGATGACCGCCGTGGACACGACTCGCCCGATCCGGAGGCCGACACCGATTGCCATGTCTTCCCTTCCTCGAGAGGCTGCTCGTCCGTCGTGCTGCCGAGGACCCGACTCGCTCCGGGTGCGCCGGACAAATGCACCGCTTCGGGCGCGAAGAACGATTGTGGCAGACAGGGAGGGAAGTGCCGACCTTACTTTCCGGTAAGTACGTGTTACAGTCCGTACCGCCGTGACGAGGGACACACGGTTCCGGTGGATCCAGGTGGAGGAACAACATGGTGGGGCGCGCTCGGAAGTGGATGGCCGCGGCGGTGACGACGACCGTCCTTGCTGGCGGAATTCTCGGAACCGCGGCGACAGCGGGAGCCGAGACGGACTTCTATCTCCCGCCCGACCCGCTGCCGACGGGTGCTCCCGGCGACGTCCTGCGCACGGCACCGTCCGATCTGGCATTGCGCGCACCGGTCGCCGACGGCATCTTCCCGGGTCAGGGCACCAAGCTGCTGTACCGCAGCAACGACGCCAAGGGCGCACCCGACGCGGTGAGCGGCACCTACATCGAGCCGTCGACGCCGTGGAACGGTCCCGGCGACCGGCCGCTCGTCGCGCTGGCCGTCGGTACCCACGGTCAGGGTGACCAGTGCGCGCCGTCCCGCAATCTCGGCGCGCTCGTCAACTATAATCCGCCCCTCGACTTCTTCACCGAGTACGAGGTGCTGTCGATCAACGCGCTGCTGCTGCGCGGCATCGCCGTGGTCGTCACCGACTACGACGGTCTCGGTACGCCGGGGCACCACACCTACGTGAACCGCGCCGCCGAAGCCCACGCGGTGCTCGACTCGGTGCGCGCGGCGCTGAAGCTCGAGAACGCGTCGGTGACCGAGAACAGCCCGGTCGGCCTCTTCGGTTACTCGCAGGGCGGCGGCGCGTCGGGCGCTGCGGCCGAACTCGCACCCGAGTACGCCCCCGAACTGAACCTCGTCGGCGCCTACGTGGGTGCTCCGCCCGCCGACCTCGTGGCCACGTTGAAGCAGATCGACGGCACGCTGCTCACCGGTGCCATCGGGTACACGATCAACGGCCTCGCCGACGCCTACCCGGAGATCCGCGACGAGATCGACGCCGAGATCAGTGATCGCGGCCGCGAGATGCTCGCGGCCGTGGCGAACCAGTGCGTCCCGGAGACGGTGGCGAATTTCGCATTCCAGCGCACCGGCGACTACACCCGCACGGGTGAGCCCCTCGATGTCGTGCTCGACCGCCTGCCCCAGGTCCAGAAGATCCTCGCGGAGCAGCGCATCGGCAACCGCACGCCTGCCGTGCCCGTCCTCCTCCAGCACGGCACGCAGGACGACACGGTCCCCTACGGTCAGGGCCGTCAGCTGGCGCTGGACTGGTGCGATCAGGGCGCGACGGTGCAGTTCCTGCCCAACACGACGCCGCCGATCCTGCCCGGCTTCATCATCAACCATGCGGTGCCCATGATCGGCGGACTGCCCGACTCCGTCGCGTACATCGAAGCGCGACTGCGCGGTGAGCCCGCACCGTCGAACTGTGGAGCCTTCTGACGCTCCTTCGAATCCGCAATCGATCCGGCCCGCACTCCCTTCCGGGGGTGCGGGCCGGATTCGTGTGCAGGGTCTACACCGAGTGACGGGTGTCGATGATCCGGCGCGCGACGTTCGTCTCGGTCGACGGGCCCGGTTCCCAGCGGGAGATCCACGGACCGGTGCCCTCGCTCGGATCGAGCACACCGCGCTCGAGCCACTCGTATCTGCCCTCGAGAACGCCGGCCGCGGTGCGACGATCCTCGGCGTCGGTGTTCGTCCACAGGGCGTCGAACAACTTCTCCACGCGCAGCCGCGACTGCTTGCAGAACGCGTCGGCCAGTTCGAAGGCCGCGTCGGCTCCCGGGTGCCCGTCGACGCGTTGCCGTTCGGCGCGCACGCACACGGCGGTCGCGGCGAACAGCTCGGCTCCGATGTCGACGATCCGTCCGAGGAAGTTCTCCCGCTTCTCGAGTCCGGCCTGCCAGCGGGCCATCCCGTAGAAGGTCGAGCGGGCGAGCTTGCGCGAGCTGCGTTCGATGTACCTCAGATGTGTTGCCAGAAAACCGAATTCGTTGTAGGTCCGCGGTAGCTGTCCCTTGCCGGTGACGAGTTTCGGGAGCCATCGGGCGTAGAACCCGCTCGCCCGTACCGCGGCCTGCGCCTTCTCCTTGCCCGTCGAATCGGGGTCGGCGAGTTCGCCGGCTGCGCGCAGGTGGGCGTCGACCGCCTCGCGGGCGACGAGGAGACGCATGATCTCGCTCGACCCCTCGAAGATGCGGTTGATCCGCAGGTCGCGGACGAGTTGCTCTGCGGGAACGGCCCGTTCGCCGCGCGCCGCCAGCGACTCGGCGGTCTCGTAGCCGCGTCCGCCGCGGATCTGCACGAGTTCGTCGGCGATGAGGCATCCCATCTCGCTCGCCCACAACTTCGCCAGTGCCGCCTCGATGCGGATGTCGTTGCGCTGTTCGTCGTTCATCTGGCCCGACAGTTCGACGACGGACTCGAGTGCGTAGGTGGTCGCGGCGATGAACGAGATCTTCGCGGCGACGGCCTCGTGCTCACCGACCGGCTTGCCCCACTGCACCCGCTCCGACGACCATTCGCGGGCGATCTTCAGCGCCCACTTGCCGGCACCCGAGCACATCGCGGGGATGGCGAGGCGACCGGCGTTGAGCGTCGTCAACGCGATCTTCAGCCCGTCGCCCTCACGTCCGATGAGGTTCTCCTTCGGAACCCGCACCTTGTGCAGCCGGGTCACGCCGTTCTCGATGCCGCGCAGGCCCATGAAGGAGTTGCGGCGTTCGACGGTGATGCCGGGTGAATCCGCTTCCACGACGAAGGCGGAGATCCCGCCGCGATGGCCCTCGCTCTTCGGTACGCGGGCCATGACGACGAGCAGTTCGGCGACCACCCCGTTGGTCGTCCACAGCTTGACGCCCTCGAGTTCGTAGGCGCTGCCGTCCTCGACCGGGATGGCGGTGGACGCGAGTCGGGCGGGGTCGGACCCGACGTCGGGTTCGGTGAGCAGGAAAGCCGAGATGGCGCCGCGCGCGCATCGCGGCAGGAAGCGCTGCTTCTGCTCAGGGGTGCCGGCGAGCTTGAGCGGTTCCGGCACACCGATCGACTGATGGGCCGACAGCAGCGCGCCGATGCTGGGATGCACGCAGGCGACGACCGTCAGGGCCCGGTTGTAGGCGACCTGCGACAGCCCGAGGCCGCCGTACTCCTGCGGGATCTTCATGCCGAAGCAGCCGAGTTCGGCCAGCTCGCGGACGTATTCGTCGGGTATCCGCGCGTCGCGTTCGATGCGGCCGCCGTCCATCGAACTGCACGCGGCGCGCAGGCGTGCGAGGAACTCCTCGGTACGGGAGTCCTCGTCGGGTGTCGGTCGCGGGAAGGGGTGGACGAGGTCGAGGGTGAGCCGTCCGAGGAACAGTTCCTTCGCGAAGGACGGCTTGTTCCACTCGGATTCGCGCGCCTGCTCCGCTACTTCACGAGCCTGCCGCTCGGTGACCTGTGGGATTCGGACATCGGCGCTCTCTGCCATGACTGCCTCCGGGTCGCGTGCCTACTGGTGAGTATGCACCCGGATGTGTCTCTTATCACAGGTTCGGGCGAGTCGATCATGAAGCAGTCGGATGTGAACTAGATCACTACCGCGGAAGTCGTCGGGGACGTGCGGGTACTCCCGGACGCGCCTACGCTCGAATCGTCACCGACGACGTGCCCCGCCCGTCACTCGCCGATCCCCATCGCGGATCGGAACGGAGGTGGCCATGGAATTCCTGGCCTTCGTCCCCGTCCTGCTCACTTTCCTCGGCGCGCTCTACTTCGCGGCGTGCCTCATCGTCGACCGCGAGATCCGATCGGCGGAACGAGAATTCGGCACCGCGGACGGCGATCAGGCCTCCGAGGTGTCGGTGGACTCGGGGGAGACCGGCGTCGAGGCGGCCTCGTCGGTCGTCGTCGCCGCGGACTCCGCGGGCCGCACGCGCGGCGGTTCCGGAGCGATCGGAGGGTGATCCGGCCGTCGTCGCCGGTAGAACACGACCCCGCCTGCGGCCACGACGGCAACCGCGCCGGCGACGACGAGACCGAACCGCCTGCCCGTGCGCTCCGGACGAGAGGACGACTTCGCGGCACACCGCTCGGCCGCGGCCCGCCGGGCCACCGAGAGCAGTTCGCCCGCGACGTCCAGACCCTTGCGTGCTGCGAACAGTCCGGCCGCACTCGAGCCCTGCGCGAGAGCTACCGCGCCCTCGCCGGCCACGCGGAGAGCACCCGCGAGATTGCCGGATTCGTCGTGGCGTCGCACGAATGCCGGAAGCCACACGTCGTCGGTCTCGGCATGAATCAGCTTGCTCATGCGTCCACTCTTCCATACCGCCCGGACCTGTGGTCGTGACCGGAGAGCGTGTCCCGCGCCGCCTGTCCTGCCCGGGAAGCGGGCAATGGCACCATGGTGGGGTGACTTCACCGCATCAGACAGCAACGGCCACGCTCCACACGAACCGCGGCGACATCGCGATTGCGCTTTTCGGCAACCACGCGCCGAAGACCGTCGAGAACTTCGTCGGCCTGGCCCAGGGCACCAAGGAGTACAAGACCCAGAACGCCAAGGGCGAGACCAGCGGTCCGTTCTACGACGGCGCGGTCTTCCACCGCGTCATCGACGGCTTCATGATCCAGGGTGGCGACCCCACCGGCACCGGCCGCGGCGGCCCGGGCTACCAGTTCGCCGACGAGTTCCACCCCGAGCTGCAGTTCGACCGCGGCTACCTGCTCGCGATGGCGAACGCCGGCCCGGGCACCAACGGCTCGCAGTTCTTCATCACCGTCGGCCCGACCCCGCACCTCAACCGTCGCCACACCATCTTCGGTGAGGTCGTCGACGCCGAGTCGAAGAAGGTCGTCGACGCGATCGCGACCACCGCCACCGACCGCGCCGATCGCCCGGTCGACGACGTCGTGATCAACAGCATCACCATCTCCTGAGAGAGTTCCCATGACGAACCCCGGCTGGGGCTCCGCGGCCGAGGGTGGTGGCCCGCAACCCCAGCCGCGGTGCGTTCGCCATCCCGACCGCCCGACCCTTCTCGCTTGCTCCCGATGCGGCCGGCCCGCGTGCCCCGAGTGCCTGCGTCCCGCCTCGGTCGGTCAGCACTGCGTCGACTGCGTCGCCGCGGCCGAACGGTCGACACCGCAGGCCCGCACCATCGCCGGCGCACCCGTCCGTTCCGACCGGCCCTCGCCGATCGTGACGTACGTGCTCATCGCGCTGAATGTGCTCGTCTTCGGCATCACCGCCGCGCAGTCGGGCAGCGTGATGACCAACGAGCAGGGCTCGGCGCTGTTCCTCGACTGGGCGTTGTGGCCGCCCATCATCGCCGCGCACGGCGAGTACATCCGGATCCTCGGCAGCGGATTCCTGCACTTCGGCCTGCTCCATCTGGCCGTCAACATGTTCGCCCTGTGGGTGATCGGACGCGACACCGAACTCGTGCTCGGACGCGCCCGGTACCTCTCGGTCTACCTCGTGTCGATCCTCGGCGGGTCCGCCGCAGTGATGTTCATGGAGACCGGAGCGGTCACCGCCGGAGCGTCGGGAGCGGTCTTCGGTCTGCTCGGCGCGCAGGCCGTCATCCTGCTGCGCCTGCGTCGCAGCCCGGCACCCGTGCTGGCCATCGTCGGCCTCAACGTGATCATCAGCATCACCGTCCCGGGCATCTCCCTGTGGGGTCACCTGGGCGGTCTCGTCGCCGGTGCCGCCGCGACAGCGGCCCTGCTCTACGCCCCGCAGTATCTCGGTGCCGGCACCGACCGGGACCGCATCGTGCGCACCGGATGGATCGCGCTGGTCGCGGTCGTCGCGGTGACGCTGGTCGCGATCGTGCTCGCCGTCGTGCGGCTACGCGATCAACTGGGTGTCTGATCGGGCGCGAGATCGCGCATCGCCAGCGCGGCGTGCACGTTCCGCGGGTCGGTGCCCAGATCCCACCGGCCGAAGATCATCAGGTTCTCCGTGCCGGTCGCGGGGTCGATCGTGTCGATCTCGAGCATCGGCACGCGCCGCCCGAAGCGCGGGTACTCGACGATCCGCACGCGGTGCAGGGCCGCGCGCGGGAACTCGCGACGACCCGTCAACCGCATCGTCGCGATCCCCGTTCCTCCGGGGAGCACTTCGAGACGCGGACGCTGCCGCAGCGCGAGCGCGACCATCACGAGGACGAGCACCGCCGCGAAACCCACCAGTACGCGACCGGCCGCGTCGGGAACCGCAACCGCGGCGGTCAGGGCCAAGGCGATACCGGCGGCCGACAACGCCGCTATCGCGGCGGGCGGCGTCGCCCACCGCAGCGGTGTCTCGTCGGGCATCTGCGTCCTCTTCCGATCCGTTCCCCGGGGACCTCTCACCGGGTTGTGCACAGTGTTATCCCCAGGTGGGGATGAATAACATCGGTGTAACCCGAGCGGGGTGGAGGTCAGCGCCAGTTCATCGTCATGATCAGACCGACCACCATGAACCCGAAACCGATCAGGAAGTTCCAGGCACCGAGATCGTTCATCCACGTGATCTGCTCGGCCGCGAGGTAGTAGACGATCAGCCACAGCAACCCGATGACCATCAGGGCGAGCATCACCGTCACGTACAACGTGCTCGACGGCGTGCCCTTGACCTTCACCGGTGTGCGGCTCACCGTCCGGGTCGCGGAGACGTCCTTCTTGCGAACCTTCGACTTGGGCATGGTGTCCTCGTTCTCACGTCTCCACCCGTCGTACACGGATGGAGTGGTCGGTCAACTACCTGTTGAGATCACGCTAACGTAAGGCCAGGATCGGAGGTACGACGTGTCGGAACGACGACTGCGCGCGCCCGTGTGGGGTGTCGCGACCCTCGTCGTCTGCCTCGTGGCCGGTCTGCTCGTGGGTACCACCCGCGGAGTGTCCGAAGGCGACGAACTGCGCGCCGGCGACTCCCCGCGACTGTCCGATCTGGTCCGGGCCGCACAGGAGAAGGCCGACGAACTGGCCGCCACCCGAGACGATCTCACTACCCGCATCGACGAACTCCAGGACCGTGCCGCGGTGAACGACGAGGACGTCGCCGCGGTGCTCGACGACCTGTCCGCGATCGAGGACCCGGCCGGACTCGTGGCCCGCCGCGGTCCGGGCGTGACCGTCACTCTCACCGACGCACCCCGCGACGCCAACGGGCGCTATCCGTCCGGTGCCTCACCCGACGATCTCGTCGTGCACCAGCAGGACGTGCAGAGCGTGCTCAACGCGATGTGGGCCGGCGGTGCCGAGGCCGTGGCCATGCAGGATCAGCGGATCGTCGCGACGTCGGCGCCACGCTGCATCGGCAACACGCTGCTGCTGCACGGACGCACCTACTCACCGCCCTATGTCGTCACAGCGCTCGGCGACCCGGCACGGCTGCAGGCCGCGCTCGACGCCGAGCCCGGTATCCGCATCTACAAGCAGTACGCGGCCCGCTATCAACTCGGCTACACGCAGCAGGCGTCGGAGGATCTGTCGGTCCCCGCCTACACCGGTAGTTCGTCCGCGCGCTGAGCGGTGCCCGGGAGCACTGTCCGAATCGGGCCACCGGGCGGGTCGCCCTCTACCGGCCACCGGGCGGGTCGCCCTCTACCGGCCACTGAGTACCCTCGTCTCATGCGCATTCTCGTCGTCGACAACTACGACAGCTTCGTCTTCAACCTGGTCCAGTATCTGGGGCAGCTCGGAACGACGGCCGACGTGTGGCGCAACGATGACGAGCGGCTCACCGCACCGGGTGCTCTCGCGCGGGTCGCGAAGGAGTACGACGGCATCCTCCTCAGCCCAGGGCCGGGCACACCCGAACGCGCCGGGGCGAGCATCGATCTGGTCAAGGCATGTGCCGACAGCAGCACTCCGCTGCTCGGTGTGTGCCTCGGCCACCAGTCCATCGGTGTCGCGTTCGGCGCGACCGTCGATCGCGCCCCCGAGCTGCTGCACGGCAAGACCAGCCTGGTTCGTCACAACGGTGCCGGTGTGCTCGCGGGCCTGCCCGATCCGTTCACCGCGACCCGCTACCACTCGCTGACCGTGCTGCCCGAGACGATGCCCGCCGAACTCGAGCCCACCGGCCACACGGAGACCGGCATCGTCATGGCCCTGCGTCACGCCGAGCTGCCGATCCACGGTGTGCAGTTCCACCCCGAATCGGTGCTCACCCAGGGCGGTCACCGCATGCTCGCGAACTGGCTCGCGGCCTGCGGCGAGGCACCGGACGAGACGCTCGTCGCGCGCCTCGAGGCGCAGATGGCACGCGCGCTCGACGGCGGAGCCGCCTGATGCACCCCATTTCCGACGAGAAAGGCGCCGGTCCTTCGAGGATCGGCGCCTTTCGTCGAAAGCTCGTTCAGCGGATGCCGAGCACACCGACGCCCACGGTGAGGGGCTGGTTTTTCGAGATCTCCGAACCCGGCGGCTGGGCCTGCGTGATCACGGTGCCGACGAGATCGACATCGAGTGTGGCCTCACGCGTCTGCTGGAGCTGAGAGGCGTTGCCCGTCCAGCCGGCGCCGCGCAGAGCGGCGAGTGCATCCGACACCGACCGGTTGGTGACGACGGGCATCTCGATGCGGTCGCCGTTGGACACCCGCACCGTCACCGTCGACCCCTGTTCGGTGGAGGCGCCACCGGCCGGACTCGTCGAGACGACGGTGCCCTCGGTCTCGCTGGAGTCGATGTTCTCGACGACGACCTCGAAACCGGCACCCTCGATGTTGTCGCTCGCCACCTCGACGGTCTGGCCCACGACGTTGGGGACGCGCACCAGTTCGGGGCCGGATCCCAAAGTGATGGTGATGGGGCTGTCGCGGTCGACGCTGGCTCCCGCACCGGGGCTCTGGTCGACGACGAGGTCCTCGTCGTCGGCATTCGACGGAGCACGTCCGACGTTCGGGTCGAGCCGGAGACCGGCGGCGGACAGCTCCTGGGCTGCGCGTTCCTGCGTCATGCCTTCGAGCCGCGGGATCTGCACCTGTTCCGGTCCTGTCGAGACCTCGAGGGTGACGGTCGAACCCTCCTCTGCCTGGCTCCCGGGCACGGGACGGGTGTTGATGACGTTGCCGTTCGCGACGACCGGATCGCTCTTCTGCTGGATCGAGACCCGGAAGCCGGCGTTCTGCAGCTGGCTCTCGGCGAGCTCGGCGGAGACGTTGCGGACGTCGGGCACCGTGACCTGGGCGGCCGTCGAACCGGGTCCGAGCGACCACAGGAAGACGCCGACGATACCGACCACGGCGAGCGCAGCGATGCCGAGCAGCACCTTTTTGAGAACTGAGCCGCCGCCGGAATCCTCGGCGGGTGCCCCGGCGGCACCGGCGGCCGCGACGCGGCCGTGCCGCCCCGTGTTGTTGTCGACGGAGTCGATCAGCGTCGTGCGGTCCTCGTCGGTCATCACCATCGGCGCACTCGGACGCTGCCCGCTCAGCACGCGGATCAGGTCGCTGCGCATCTCCGCAGCCGACTGGTAGCGGTTCGCGGGGTTCTTCGCCATCGCCTTGAGGATCACCGAGTCGAGCTCGGGCGGCACCGACGAATTCACCGATGACGGCAGCGGCGGATCCTCCCGCACGTGCTGGTAGGCCACCGCGACGGGCGAGTCGCCTTTGAAGGGGGGCTCGCCGGTAAGGATCTCGAACAGGACGCAGCCCACCGAGTACACGTCGGACCGGGCGTCGACCTGTTCACCGCGCGCCTGCTCCGGGGAGAGGTACTGTGCGGTGCCGATCACCGCGGCGGTCTGCGTCATCGGGCTCGCGGCGTCGGAGATGGCCCGGGCGATGCCGAAGTCCATGACCTTCACCGCGCCGGCCTTGTTGATCATGACGTTGGCCGGCTTCACGTCGCGGTGCACGATCATGTTGCGGTGGCTGAAGTCCAGGGCCGCGCACACGTCGGCGATGATCTCCATCGCCCGCTTGGGGGTCATCGGCCCGTCGGCGCGCACGATGTCGCGCAGCGTGTCGCCCTCGACGTACTCCATGACGATGTACGGGAGCGGCCCGGCCTCGGTCTCGGCCTCACCGGTGTCGTAGACGGCGACGATCGCCGGATGGTTCAGCGCAGCGGCATTCTGCGCTTCGCGCCGAAAGCGCAGGTAGAACGTGGGGTCGCGTGCGAGGTCGGCGCGCAACACCTTGATGGCCACATCCCGGCCGAGCCGCAGATCCCGCGCGAGGTGCACCTCGGACATACCGCCGAAGCCGAGGATCTCACCCAGCTCGTAGCGGGAGGAGAGCTTGCGGGGTGTGGTCATGACGTTCCTTGGTTGTTCGTACCGTTGCTGGTTTCGGATGAATTGTCGTCCCCTCCACCGGCGGCCTCGGGGTCGGTCTCGTCGTCGCCGTTACCCTCCGCGCCGCCCGTGCCGCCGTCGCCGCCACCCGTGTCCTCCGCTGTGGTGGTGGTCGTCGTCGTGGTCGGGGCGGTCGTGGTGGTGGGCGGTTGCGTCGTGGTCGGCTCGGTCGTCGGCTCCACCGTGGTCGTCGGCGGCTGCGTCGTCGTCGTGGTCGGAGGAGGCGTGAAGGTCTCCGTCTCGACGGGCGGCGGCAGCGGCACGAACGTCGTCGTGGTGGTCAGCGGCGGACGGGTCGTCGTGGTGGTCGCGCGGGTCGTGGTGAGTTGCGTCGTCGGAGACGGAGCGCGCGGGGTCTCCTCGTCGTCGCCACCCAACAGTACGATTCCCAGCGTCACGAGGGCGAGCACCACTGCCGCACCTGCGGCCCAGGCCAGCGCTGTGGGACTCGGGGACCGTCGTCCGTCATCGTCGGCGGGCACTCCCGTAGTCGGCGGACCTGCCACCGGCGGACGGCCGGCGGTCGGCGGCTGAGCCGAGCGGGGAACCGACGAATAGGCCGTCTGGTCGTACTGCGTCGGGTGCAGGGCACGGGTCGAAGAAGTGTGGGCCGTCGTCCCGGGCACGCCGGGCGGAAGCACGCGGTTGGCGCTGGTCACCGGCGGCACGTTGCCGGGCGGGGGCACGGGCCGTCCGGACCGCACCGCAGCGACGGCGTTGGCGAATTCGCCACCGTTCGAATAGCGGTAGGCCGGGTCCTTCGACATCGCGATCTCGATGAGTTCGCGCACCTCGGGCGGAAGATCCGTCGGCAGCGGCGCCGGGGTCTCCTGGACATGCTTCATCGCGACGGTCACGACGCTGTCGCCGAGGAACGGACGGCGTCCCGACAGCACCTCGTAGCCGACGACGGCCAGCGAGTACACATCGCTCGCGGACGTCGCCTCCTGACCCAGTGCCTGCTCGGGAGCGATGTACTGTGCGGTGCCCATCACCATGCCGGTGCGGGTGACCGGGGAGGCGTCGACTGCCTTCGCGATACCGAAGTCGGTGATCTTCACCTGGCCCGTCGGGGTGATGAGGATGTTGCCGGGCTTGACGTCGCGGTGCACCACGCCGGCGTTGTGGGCCGCCTGCAGGGCGCGTCCGGTCTGCTCGAGCATGTCGAGCGCGTGCGGCAGCGACAGGCGTCCGAGCCGCGACAGGACGGCGTTGAGCGGTTCGCCGTGTACGAGTTCCATCACGAGATAGGCGATGGACTGGCCCTCGGCGTCGGTGGTCTCGCCGTAGTCGAACACCCCGGCGATGCCGGGATGGTTGAGCTGGGCGGTGGTGCGGGCCTCGAAACGGAACCGGGCGAGGAAGTCCTCGTCGCCGGACAACTCGGCCTTGAGGACCTTCACCGCGACCCGCCGGTCGAGTCGGGTGTCGAGTCCTTCCCACACCTGACCCATTCCGCCGGTCGCGATGAGTCGCTGGAGACGGTAACGGTCGGCGATCATGGCGCCGCTGCTCAGAGCCATGTCAGCCTCCCTGTAATCCGGCCGAGATGACGGCCCGTCCGATCGGGGCGGCCACCGAACCGCCGGTCGCGGCGAGTGCTCGGTCGCCGCCGTCCTCCACGATCACCGCGACGGCGATGCGGGGTTGTTGTGCAGGTGCGAATGCGATGTACCAGGTGTGCGGCGGGGTGTTCCGCGGATCGTTGCCGTGTTCCGCGGTGCCCGTCTTCGACGCGATCTGCACACCCTGGATGGCACCGCCACCGCCGGCGTTGTTCTCGGCACCGATCATCAGGTCGGTGAGGGTCGCCGAGACCTCCGGCGAGATCGCCTGGCCCAGCGATTCGGGCTTGGTCTCCTCGAGCACCGTCAGGTCGGGCCCCTGCCGACGGTCGACGAGATACGGCTTCATGCGCACCCCGCCGTTGGCGATGGTCGCGGCGATCGACGCGTTCTGCAACGGAGTGAGGGCCACATCCCGCTGGCCGATGCTCGACTGGCCGAGTGCCGCGCCGTCCGGGATGGGGCCGACGGTGCTCGCCGCGACGGGCAGCGGGACGTCGAGGGTCTCGCCGATGCCGAGCTTCTCCGCCTGCGAGACCAGGGCCTCGCGTCCGTCGTCGATGCCCATCTCGACGAAGGCCGTGTTGCACGACCGCGCGAACGCCTCCCGCAGCGTCACCGTCGATGCGTCGCCGCACGCGGCCCCGCCGTAGTTCTCGAGGGTCGTCGCGGTGTCGGGCAGGGTGATCTGCGGCGCTGCGGTGAACTGCGTGTCGGGGGTGACGCCGTTCTCGAGCGCGGCCGCCGTCACGACGACCTTGAAGGTCGAGCCCGGAGGGTAGGTCTGGGAGATCGCGCGGTTGAGCATCGGCTTCTCGGGATCGGCGTTGAGCTCGTCCCAGGCCTGCGAGGTCGCGGCGCCGTGGTGTCCCGACAACCGGTTGGGGTCGTAACTCGGCGTGCTCACCATCCCGAGGATCCTGCCGGTGCTCGGTTCGATCGCGACCACCGAGCCCGTGTAACCCTTCGAGGTCAGCTCGTCGTAGGCCACCTGCTGAACGACCGGATCGATCGTGGACACGACGTTTCCGCCGCGTGGGTTGCGGCCCGACACCAGGTCGAACAGTCGACGTCCGAACAGCAGGTTGTCGGAACCGTTGAGCAGCGAGTCCTCGGACCGTTCGAGTCCGGTGCTGCCGTATTGCATCGAGTAGAAGCCGGTCACCGACGCGTAGGCCAGCGGGCTCATCGGCTGGGTCGGCGGCGCCGGGTATTCGCGCAGGTACTTGTAGCGGCTGTCGGTGGGCACCGACACCGCGAGAGCCTGACCGGCCGCGACGATCTGTCCGCGCTGACGGGAGTACTCGTCGATCAGCACACGCGAGTTGCGCGGATCGGTACGGAGATCGTCGGCCTTGATGACCTGCACGTAGGTGGCGTTTGCGAGCAGCGCGACGACCATGAACATCACGGCCATCGCGACCTTGCGGAGCGGACCGTTCATTCGCGCCCCATCATTTCCGTCTTGGCCTCGGCGATCGGCGTGGGCGCCTTCTTACGGGGGATCGCGGGTTGGCGGGCAGCGTGCGAGATCTTCATCAACAGAGCCAGGAGCAGATAGTTTGCGAGCAGCGACGAACCACCGTAGGACACGAACGGTGTGGTCAGGCCGGTCAGGGGGATCAACTTCGTGACACCGCCGACCACCACGAACAGCTGGACGGCGAGGGTGAACGACAGGCCGGCGGCGAGCAGCTTGCCGAAGCTGTCGCGCACCGCCAGCGCCGTGCGCATGCCGCGGACGACGAGGATCAGGAACAACAGCAGGATGGCGGCCAGGCCGATCAGGCCGAGTTCCTCACCGATCGCGGCGACGATGAAGTCGGTCTTCGCGAACGGCACCTGCCCCGGCCGCCCGCTGCCCAGACCGGTGCCGGCGACCCCGCCGGTCGCGAGACCGAACAGCGACTGGGAGATCTGGTAGCCGGTGTTGTTGTAGTCGGCGAGCGGATCGAGCCAGGTCTCCACGCGCACCCGCACGTGACCGAACATCTGGTACGCCGCGTAGAAGCCGACGGCGAGCAACGAGAATCCGATGATCAGCCAGCCGACACGTTCGGTCGCGATGTAGAGCATCACCAGCACGGTGGTGAACAGCAGCAGCGACGTGCCGAGGTCCTTCTCGAAGACCATCACACCGATCGAGATGATCCAGGCCGCCAGGATCGGGCCGAGATCGCGGGCGCGGGGGAAGTCCATTCCCAGGAAGTGCTTGCCTGCGGTGGTGAACAGGTCGCGCTTCGCCACGAGGACCGATGCGAAGAAGATGATCAGCAGGATCTTCGCGAACTCGCCGGGCTGGATGCTGAAACCGGGCAGCCGGATCCAGATCTTGGCGCCGTTGACCTCGGAGAACCTGCTCGGCAGCAGGGCCGGGATCGCGAGTGCGATCAGGCCGATGAGACCGAGCGTGTAGCTGAACCGCGCGAGCAGACGGTAGTCGTGCAGGAACACGAGCACGACGATGAACAGCGCGATGCCGAGCGCCGTCCACAGCACCTGCTGCGTCGCATCGGGCGACGGCGGCGGCAGGCCCATGTAACGGGCGTTCTCCTGATCGGACAGGTCGAGCCGGTGGATGAGCACGAGTCCGAGACCGTTGAGCAGCGCGACGATCGGCAACAGCAGGGGATCGGCGTACTTCGCGAAGCGCCGGACCGCGAGGTGCGCGGCGAGGAACAGCGCAGCGAAAGTCACCCCGTACTTGAGCAGGTCGAGGGTCAGCGCCTGCTCCATCGAGACCTCGACGAGCATGAGCGACACCGTCGTGACACCGATGGCCGCGACGATCAGGGCCAGTTCGGTGTTGCGCCGGGTCGACTGGACGGGCGCCGGGGCGAAACCTCCCGGAGGGCTCGGGAAGTCCCCCACACCATGGGACACCGACATCAGGCGCCCACCCTGCAGTTCTGACCGGGGATCTGGGGCGCGGGCTCGGGAGCCGGCTCCGTGTTCGGAGCGGGTTCGCCGGGAGTCGGCTCGCCGGGAAGCAGTTCGCCGGGCTGGGAGGCCGGTGCCGGTTGGCCCGGCTGCGGCTCACCGGACGCCGGCGGCTGCACCGTGGGTGTCTCGGTGGGCGGGGTGCCGTTCGGTCCGGGAGCCGGCGCCGGCTCGCCCGGCCCGGGGGCCGGTGCGGGAGTGGGCTCGGGTTCCTCCGGGGTGCACACCGGCAGCAGGTCCAGTTCGGCGAGCCGCTGCATCTGCTCGCGGGTGTCGTCGAGCGACCCCGACGGAAGACCGGCACGGACCTGTTCGCGGGCGGCAGGCCACAGATCGTCGACGAGCATCACCCGGCACGACGCGCTGGCGGGGTCGACGAGCGTGAGGTCGCCCTCGTCGGTGATGCACCCGACGCGCGCGGCCTCCTGCAGCGAGTAGCCGAAGACGTCGCCGGGGATGCCGCGCAGCACGGTCACGCGACCGTCGTCGGCGCTGACGTAGTAGTTGTTGCGGATCAGCTGGCGGCCGACGAACAGACCACCGACCAGCACCGCGATGATCACGACGGCGGCGACCGGCCACCACAGGCGGCTGCGCTTCTTCTTCGGCGCCGGCTCCGGGGCCTTGTTGATGACCCGCTTCGGGGTGGCGCGCGGTGGCCGCATCGCGGCGGCGCGACCCGCTGCGGTGTTCGGCGGGGGAGTGTCCTCGTCGTCGTCCGCGGATGCCGCTCCGGCGACGATGGGATGCGACTGGCCGTAGTCGAGATCGATCACGTCGGCGACGACCACGGTGACGTTGTCGGGGCCGCCGCTGCGCAGCGCCAGCTCGATGAGCCGGTCGGCGCACTCGTCGTGCGTGCCCTGCCGCATGGTGTCGGCGATCGTCTCGTCGCTGACGACGTCGGACAGGCCGTCGGAGCACACCAGATAGCGGTCGCCGGCGCGGGCCTCGCGCACGGTGAGGGTCGGTTCGACCTCGCTGCCCGTCAGCGCGCGCATGATCAACGAGCGCTGCGGGTGCGTGTGCGCCTGCTCGGGGGTGATGCGGCCCTCGTCCACGAGCGACTGCACGAAGGTGTCGTCGCGGGTGATCTGGGTGAGCTGGTCGTCGCGCAGCAGATAGGCGCGGGAATCGCCGATGTGGGCGAGTCCGAGTTTGCTGCCTGCGAAGAGGATGGCCGTGAGCGTCGTGCCCATGCCGTCGAGTTCGGGTTCTTCCTCGACCTGGTCGGCGATGGAGGCGTTGCCTTCGCGGACGGCCGCGGCGAGCTTGCCGAGGAGGTCGCCGCCCGGCTCGTCGTCGTCGAGGTGGGCGAGCGCCGCGATCATCAGCTGTGAGGCGACCTCACCGGCCGCGTGGCCGCCCATGCCGTCGGCGAGGGCGAGCAGGCGGGCACCGGCGTAGACGGAGTCCTCGTTGTTGGAGCGCACGAGGCCGCGATCGCTGCGGGCGGCATATCGGAGTACGAGGGTCACGGGCGGAGCTCGATCACGGTCTTGCCCACCCGGACCGGGGTTCCGAGCGGGACACGGACAGCGGTGGTGACCTTCGCGCGGTCGAGATACGTGCCGTTCGTCGACCCCAGGTCTTCGACGTACCAGTCGGAACCTCGTGGCGACAGGCGTGCGTGGCGCGTGGATGCGTAGTCGTCGGTCAGCACGAGTGTGGAGTCGTCGGCACGGCCGATGAGAACCGGCTGGGTGCCGAGCGTGATCCTCGTGCCGGCCAGCGCGCCCTGCGTGACCACCAGGTACTTGGCGGTCTTGTTACGGCTCAGCGTCGGCAGCACCGACTGCTTGGGCGAGTAACGCGGGAGCGGTCGCGCGGCACCGGCGTAGATGTCGGACCGGAGCGTGCGCAACACCGCCCATACGAACAACCACAGCAGGAGGAGGAATCCCGCTCGGGTCAGCTGCAGAATCAGCCCCTGCACGGTGCATCCTCCTTCGGGGTAGTCGACCGGTCGTATTCCAGGTCGTGCGGTCACTCACAATACGGACACCGGACGACTCCATGCAGCGTCCGACGCGCTGTCACACGCGTCGGACGGTATGAACGGGTCCGGTAGGTCTTTCGATACCGGCTGATCAGAGGATGCGCACGAGGATTTCGGAGTGCCCGGCGCGAATCACGTCACCATCGGCGAGCTGCCAGTCCTGCACCGAGGCGCCGTTGACCGTCGTGCCGTTCGTCGACCCGAGATCGGAGAGCATCGCGACCTGGCCGTCCCAGCGGATGTCGATGTGGCGACGCGAGACGCCGGTGTCGGGCAAGCGGAACTGTGCGTCCTGGCCGCGGCCGATGATGTTGCTGCCCTCGCGGAGCTGGTAGTAGCGGCCGCTGCCGTCCTCGAGCTGGAGCGTCGCGGTCAGCACCCGGCCGGCGGCGGGGGACTGGTAGCCGGCCTGCTGGTAACCCTGGTCGTAGCCGGGGGCCGCGGCGGCGTAGCCCTGGTCGTAACCGCCCTGCTGCGCGCCGTACTGCTGGTCGTAGCCCGGCTGTGCGTAGCTCTGCTGACCGTAGGCCTGCTGGTCGTAGCCACCCTGCTGGTAGCCCTGGTCCTGGTAGCCCTGGTCGTAGCCGGGCTGGGCGTAACCCTGCTGGCCGTACGCCTGCTGGTCGTAGCCACCCTGCTGCGGGTAGTCGTGGCCGTAGTCCTGGCTGTACGCCTGCGGCTGGGCGCCCTGGGCACCGTAGGCCTGCTGGTCGTAACCGCCCTGGTCGTAGCCGCCCTGCTGGTAGTCCTGCTCACTGTAGGCCTGGCCGTACGCCTGCTGGTCGTAACCACCCTGCTGGTCGTAGCCGCCCTGAGCCTGGTCGTAGCCGGCGTTGCCGTAGCCCTGGTTGTAGCGCTGCTCCTGGCCGACGTGCGCGTGACCGTTCCGTGCGTACTGCGGTTCCGCCTCGGCGGGGTCACGGCTGGGGTCGTAGCCGGGGTTCTGCGTCATTGGGCCAGCTCCTGGTTCAGAGGTCACGGGTGGGCGGTTCTGTGGGTTCCGCGGTGACGGAGCACGCGTCGCTGAGCGCCCCGCATCGGGATCTACCGAGCCGCGAGTCCGGAACTGCCCGGTGTGCAGTGCCGACGACGACTCGAAGACGACTTGGATCTCACCGTATGTCTGCCATCCCTGTTCTCGGATGAAGTCCTCAAGGTGACGGGAGAATGCCTTCACAGTCAAGTCCCGATCCGCTGCGAGGGCGTCGTGATCGGTTTCGCTGATCGTGATGACGTAGTGATTGGGGGCGAGCATGTGGCCCCGATCGAGCTGTTGGACGCCGTCCGTTGCCTCCTGCTGCAGCGCCGCCTCGACTTCCTGGGGCACGACGCCGCCGCCGAACACGCGGGCGAAAGCGTCGCCGATCGCGGCCTGGAGTTTGCGCTCGAAGCGCTGGGCGATACCCATGGCGACCCCCTTTCCGTACTCAGCGTGTCGCAATGCAGATCTCGTCACTGCATGGTATCCACTTTTTCTCGGATTCGACCCTGCGGTATTCGGCACGTCTCCGACGGATGTGCTCGGCGATCGGGCCGACGGCGCTCGCAGCCCTCTGACCAGGCGAATAGTTGTTTGGCTCCGGTGTGTGTTACTGTTTTCGGCGTTGCTCGGGCGAGTGGCGGAATGGCAGACGCGCTGGCTTCAGGTGCCAGTGTCCTTCGGGACGTGGGGGTTCAAGTCCCCCTTCGCCCACAGTGTGCAGTTTCACGAACTGCGACGGACGAGGTCACGAACTCTTCGGAGATCGTGACCTCGTTTTCGTTTGCCCGATCCCGATCCCGCTGTCGTTGCCGGCCTCGATCCGAGAGGAACCATCACCGTGCCTGGACTGCCCGGCCGGCTCGACCGCACCTTCCACCTCGACGCGATCCGGGAACTGATGCGTGTCGCCCAGGACGAACTGCGCATCTTCCCGCTCGTGGAGTCCGGAACCTCGGTCCTCTGGCCCTACCTGGACGAACTGCTCGACGACCTCCGGGAACACGGTATCGACGGTGAGGTCGTGGAGGTCGACTACCGATTCCAGAAGGGCGCCCACCACATGCTGGTGTGCCGCCGCATCGGGTTTCCCTGAGCGAAAGGAAGGGCGCGGGGTGGCCGCGCCCTTCCCGATCGGCTACTCGCTCGACCAACTCCGCGGTACCGGCACGCCCGTGGGTACTCCCGTCCGTCGATTGCCGTGCGCGGCGGCGAGTTGCGGGCCGGTGAGATACAGCGCGAGGGACAGATCGGCGTCCTCCACCCGCGCGCCGCGGAGATCCGCGCCGAGCAGGTCCGCTCCCGCGAGGTCGCATCCTCGGAGGTCGGCGCCGATGAGCAGTGCGTTCCGCAGGTCGGCGCCGCACAACCGGTGGCCACGCAGATCGGTGCCCGCGAGGTCGGCGCCCGGGACGAGATCGGGATCCATCCCCTCGTCGTCCGCGAAGTACGAAGCGCGCACCTCCGCACTGACCTCCAGCAGGACCGGTCGAACGGATGCGCGTATCCCGCCGATCTCGAGGGACTCGAGTTCGTCCACGCTCCTTCGGGTTAGGGAGGCAAGGGATTCGACGAGCTCCCGCGCGTCGTCGGCGATATCCGGATCGTAGGTACGTTGCTGGGCTTCGAGCAGGTGCCACATCATCTCGTGCAGTTCTTTCACAACGGCGAATGCCGAGAACATCCGGTCGCGGGTCTCGGGTCGGTCCCGCCAACTCACGCCGGCGAACAGCTGCTGGGAGACCACCTGTCCCGCACCGAAACAGTCGAAGACCGTGCAACCGCGGAAGCCGCGGGATGACAGCGTCTCATGGATGGTGCACGAGAAGGGCGCATCGAGATGCCGGCACGGCGACCCGGCAGGCTTGTCCTCGGCGAAGTCCGAAGATCTCGTGAATCCGAAAGCCGTGCAACACAGTGCGAAGCAGCGGCTGCAGTCGCCCCGAAGATCGGATCGGTGAACGGTCGGTGATGGGGACGAGTGAAGTGATGGGGTGAGCATGTGAACTCCGAGAGTCGATTCCGATGCATGACGGGATCGGGGAACCCTGGCGCGGGTTCCCTCTCAGGGCACACGGAATCACCGCCGCCTGCAGGCGCGGTTCGCGGATGGCGCGGGACATCTGTCTCACGGATACACGGTGCTGATCACTGGACACGAAAATACCAGCAGGCACGCGCGGTGTCAGCGGGCCGGACGGCTGTCGTCGAACCTGGGAAGACCCCGCGTTCATTCGCATGACTCTCCCCGTTTCGGGCTTGACCTTGACACTGATGTCAACGTTCAGCATGGTGCCATGACCGATACCGACGCACGTGAACCGACGGGAATTCCCACGGCGACGACGATGTCGAACGCTTCTTCGACCGATCACACACTTCCCCGGGCCGCGCTGATCGCCCTGTCCTTCTCGACCTTCGCGACGGTGACCGTGGAGATGCTCCCGTCCGGCCTCCTACCGCAGATCGGAGGCGGCCTGGGCGTGGAACCTGCCGTGGTGGGAGGCCTGGTCACCGCGTGGGCGCTCACGATCGCCGTGACGAGCATGCCGCTCGTCCGGGTCGCGCGGAACGTCCGCCGCACTCGGCTGCTCCCGGCCGCGCTCGCGGTGGTGGCTGCCGCGGTGCTGGCGACGTCGCTCGCTCCGACCTTCGAGATCGCCCTCGCCGGCCGGATCGTCTCCGCGGCCGCACACGGCGTGTTCTGGGCAGTGATCGTCGTGTACGTCTCCGAGATCGTGGCACCCGACCGAATCGGGAGGGCCTTGGCGATCGTGCTCGCAGGTCCGGCGGTCGCGGGACTGGTGGGTCTTCCGATCGGGGCGGCACTGGTCGACGTCGTGGGCTGGCGCGGTGTCTTCGGAGGGGCGTCGGCGATTCTGGCGGTCACCGCGATCGCCCTCGCACTGATCCTCACCGACCCCGGGAGGACCACCGGAGGCGGAAGTTCCGGGGTGGACGAGCGCGCCTCGGGCTCCGGATGGAACCGCAGTGCGATCGCGTCGACGGGCACGGCTCTGGCAGGAACACTCGTGCTCCTGGGACATTTCGTGGTGTTCACCTACATCTCGATGATCGTCACCGACGCGGCCCGGTTCGGATCCGGATCTCTGGCGATTCTCCTGGCGGTGTTCGGAGCGGCCGGCGCTGTCGGTGTCACGGCCTCCGGATGGTTGTCGGACCGTTGGCCGAGAGCAACCGTCCCCGCCACGGTCCTCGCCCTGCTCACGGCCTTCGTCATCGTGACCGTCGCGCCGACGGTGCCGGTGTTGTTCGTGATCGCGATCGTGTTATGGGGACTCGTCTCCGGGGTGTTCCCGCCTGCGATGCAGGTCCGGGTCCTCCGACTCGCATCCGCGCGATTCCGCACGACCGCCGGTGGGGTTGTGGTTGCGACCTTCAATCTCGGAGTGGCCGCCGGTGCCGCTCTCGGGGGCGTGGTCGTCGGTTCCGGTGTCGACCGTCTGGCCCCGGTGGCCCTGGTCGTCACCACCGTCGGTGCAGTCGCTCTCGCGCTCCTCGCCCGGGTGGGAACGGCGCCGGTTCCGTCTCCGTGATCCGGGCAGCGTCCGATGACTTCGCGTAGTTCACGGGGTCTTCCTCTTCGTACCGATCGATCGGGATGTGAGGAGAAGAGAGTGAGCCAGTTGTTGCGAGTACAGAACTTTTCGGTGTCGAGCGACGGCATCGGCGCGAGAGAGGACCAGAGCTTCGAGAGTCCCTTCGGCCTGGATCCGGGTCCGATGTTCGAGTGGGCCGGCGCCACGGCGAGTTGGCACCTGCGCACCGAACCCGGCGGGAGCCGGGGGCTCGACGACTACTTCATCCGGGACTTCTCCTGCAATATCGGTGCGGAGATCATGGGACGCAACAAGTTCGGTCCTTAGCGGGGTTCGTGGCAGGACCACGAATGGCAGGGTTGGTGGGGTGACGAGCCGCCGTTCCATACCCCCGTGTTCGTTCTGACCCACCACGAACGTCCGTCCTTCACGCTCTCCGACACCACCTTCCATTTCGTGAACGGTGAACCGGCCGCGGTGCTCGAACAGGCTCGCGCCGCCGCGGAGGGCAAGGACGTCCGACTCGGAGGTGGCGTCTCCACCATCCGTGAGTTCCTCGAGGCCGATCTGGTCGACACCATGCACGTCGTGGTGGCGCCGGTGCGGTACGGCACCGGTCTGAAGCTCTGGGACTCCCCGGACGAACTACGGGACCGTTTCCACCTCGAGGTCGCGCCCAGCGCGAGCGGGGTGGTGCATCACCTGTTCTGGAGGAAGTGAACGCCTGCGACCGGCGCATAATGGGGGATGGGGGTAGGAGGTCGTCATGCGTGCTCTGAGTGGCCTACTGGATGTCGTGCTCGGACTTCTCACCGCCCTGCTCGGCACCGTCCTGGGGATCGTCGCCGCGGTGGTGATGCTCCTGGGCGCGGTGTTGTGCGTGACGATCCTGCTGATTCCGCTGGGCATTCCCGTCATCCGGCTCTCCCGCCGTCTGTTCACCCTCGCAGGGAAGATGATGCACGTGCCCTGAGCTTCACGGGGAGCTCGTTGTGCGGCGCGTGACCCGGGCGCCGTGGATGTCGCTCCCGCCCCGAAACGACGACTCATCCGCACGAAATGTCGTTACGACACCGTGGGCTCGTGACCAGCGTCTGCGTCTGCGTCTGCGCGTCCGGACGCGGTGCCGGTTCTGTGGGCATAGCGTTTGCGCATCTCGGGTCCCGCCGCCGGGCCGGCGGTATAGATGTATCGCGGATCGTCGACGCGCTCGCCGGTGGCGGCATCGACGACCACCGGCTCGACTTCGCGGCCGGTGTGTGAGTCGACCAGGATCATGGACCGCTCCTGCGCGGCCAGTTGCGCATTCCGCCAGGCCGCCAGCGCGATCAGCACGGGCCGTAGCGATCGGCCGAGCGCGGTGAGTACGTATTCGTAACGAACGGGTCGTTCCTGATACGGCTTCCGCTCCAGGATTCCTGCCTCGACAAGCGCTTTCAATCTGCTCGTGAGCATGCTCGACGAGATCCCGGTGTTGTCCTGGAACTCGTCGAAGCGCGAATAACCGTCGAAGCAGTCGTGGAGTATCAGCACCGTCCACCACTCACCGACCAGGCCCAATGTCGTCGACAGCGGACACTCGCGGTCCTCGAGACGAATTCTGCCGGCCATGCCACCTCCTCGACGTCGCTGCTATTCTAGCAGTCACCGTTACTTCTAAAATAGAAGTGACTTCGAGGACTATCGAGAGGAACTGCAATGGCGAATTCCGTGGTCGACCGGTGTCCGGATGCCGTGCGCGCCTACCTGGCTCTTGCTTCAGGCGAGGATCGCACCGCGGCGACTCCGCTCTTTGCGGAGGATGTGCACGTGACGGACGACGGCACCGACCATCGTGGCAGGGCCGAGATCAGGGAGTGGCTCGACCGGGTCGCGGGTGAGTTCTCGTACACCACAACCCCGATCTCCGCCGACGGCGACGCCGCCTCGGATCGGGTGTCGGTGCGGTGCCGAATCGAAGGGAACTTCCCCGGGGGTGTCGTCGACCTGGATTACTGCTTCCGTCTCGATGCGGCCGGTCGGCTCGCGAGTCTGGTGATCGCCCCGGCCGTCGACCAGGGGTGATGTCTCTCGGTGGTCGCTCCTTGTCGTACATACCCTAGGGGGGTATGGTATTCGTCAGGACGACCACCGAGCGCACCGACAAGGACGACTCCGATGCCGAATACCTCGAGCGAAACCGTGCACACCGAGGCCGTCGCACACGACGACGCGCATCAGCACAGCTACATCGCCAACAACACCAAGGCCGACTACCTCAAGCGACTGCGTCGCATCGAGGGGCAGGCCCGCGGCTTGCAGCGGATGGTCGAGGAAGAGAAGTACTGCATCGACATCCTCACGCAGATCGCGGCGATGAAGAAGGCTCTCGAGGCCGTCGCGCTCGGTCTGCTCGACGAGCACATGGCGCACTGCGTGGCCGGTGCCGTGCGCGCCGGCGGCGACGAGGCCGATCTCAAGTTGAAGGAAGCCAGCGACGCCATCGCGCGACTCGTCCGTTCCTGATCGTCCAGACCCGTTCACGACCCGTATCCGAGGAGTTCCCATGAGCCAGACCAGCACCTACACCGTCACCGGCATGACCTGCCAGCACTGCGTCGCGTCGGTCACCGAAGAGGTCCAGGAGATCCCGGGCGTCGAGAACGTCGAGGTCGATCTGGCCACCGGTGCCGTCACCGTCACGAGCGCCGAGTCCCTCGACGATGCCGCCGTCGCGGCCGCCGTCGAGGAGGCCGGCTACAGCCTCGCATGAACACCCCGGCCAAGCTCACCGGCTTCGTCACCGCCGTAGCCGCGGTCTTCGGTATCGCGTTGCTCGTCGGCGCGACCGTCGGCCCGGTGGAGGAGCAGACCGAGGATCCTGCCGCGAGCGCCCACGACGCCGGTCACGGTAATGGCACCGCCACCGGCGACGCCGCGGAAACACCTGCTGTGGAAGAAATCCCGGGAGGACTGATGACGTACCGGAACGGTTATGCCCTCGCACTCGCCGAGGCGAACCTCGAGTCGGGCGAGGACAGGAACCTGACATTCGCGATCAACGGTCCCGGCGGCGCGCCGGTGACCGACTTCGACGTCACCCACGACAAAGAGCTGCACCTGATCGCCGTGCGCCGCGACTTCACCGGCTTCCAGCACGTCCATCCCGTGCTCGACGAGAACACCGGCATCTGGTCCGTCGACGTCGACCTCACGCCCGGCACGTGGCGGGTCTTCACCGACTTCACACCCACCGGGGAAGAGCCGCTCACGTTGGGCACCGACCTCGCGGTGGCAGGCGAATTCGTTCCTGCCGCACCGCAGGCCGACAACCGCACCGCAACCGTCGACGACTACGAGGTCACCCTCGACGGCGACCTGTCGTCGGGCAGCGACGCGATGCTCACCCTCACGGTGAGCAAGGACGGACGGCCGCTCACCGACCTGCAGCCCTATCTCGGTGCCTACGGACACCTGGTGGCACTGCGCGGCGGCGACCTCGCCTATCTGCACGTCCACCCGGACGGGACACCCGGCGACGGCACCACACGACCCGGTCCCGAGGTCGTCTTCCACACCTCCGTCCCGAGTGCCGGCACCTATCACCTCTATCTCGACTTCCAGCACGACGGAGTGGTTCGCACCGCGGCCTTCACCCTCACCGCCGGAGGCACCGGCGAGGTGCAGCCGGGGCCCGGCGCACACGGTGACCACAGCCATTCCGGCCGCTGACGGCCCATTCTTCCGAGGAGACGCACATGACCACGCAGAGTCAGCCGGTCGCCGCCGAATCGATCGAGCTCGCCATCACCGGCATGACCTGCGCATCCTGCGCCAATCGCATCGAGCGCAAGCTCAACAAGCTCGACGGCGTCACCGCGACCGTCAACTACGCCACGGAGAAGGCGAAGGTCAGCTACCCCGACGACGTGACACCCGAGGATCTCGTCACGGTCGTCGAACAGGCCGGCTACGGCGCCGCACTGCCGCCGCCGTCCGCGCAGGCGACCGGCCGGACCGGTGACGTGCCCGAATCCGATCCCGTTGCGCCGCTTCGTCACAGGCTCGTCGTTTCGGCGATCCTGACGGTGCCGGTGATCGCGATGGCGATGATCCCGGCCCTGCAGTTCACCAACTGGCAGTGGCTTTCGCTCACCCTCGCCGCGCCGGTCGTGGTGTGGGGTGCCTGGCCCTTCCACCGGGCGGCGTGGATCAACCTGCGCCACGGCACGTCCACCATGGACACGCTCGTGTCGCTGGGAACCCTTGCCGCCCTAGGGTGGTCGGTCTACGCCCTGTTCTGGGGAACGGCGGGTGAACCGGGGATGGTCCACCCGTTCGAATTCACCATCGCGCGGGGCGACGGCAGCGGCAACATCTATCTCGAGGCCGCGGCCGGTGTCACGACGTTCATCCTCGCCGGGCGCTACTTCGAGCAACGGTCGAAGCGACGTGCCGGCGCCGCCCTGCGTGCCCTGCTCGAACTCGGAGCCAAGGACGTCGCGGTCCTCGGACCGGACGGGACCACCGAGACCCGAATTCCGTTGGAGCAGTTGGCAGTCGGAGATCTGTTCGTCGTGCGCCCGGGCGAGAAGATCGCCACCGACGGTGTGATCGAACGGGGCACGTCGGCGGTCGACGCGTCGATGCTGACCGGTGAATCGGTTCCCGTCGAGGTCGGTGTGGGCGACAGTGTCGTCGGCGGAACGGTCGACGTCGGTGGACGACTTGTGGTGCGCGCGACCCGCGTGGGCTCCGACACCCAGCTCGCGCAGATGGCGAAGCTGGTGGAGGACGCCCAGAACGGCAAGGCCCAGGTGCAGCGTCTGGCCGACCGGATCTCCGGCATCTTCGTGCCGATCGTCCTGCTGATCGCGGCCGGCACCCTCGGTTTCTGGCTCGGCACCGGCAACGGGCCCGCGGCGGCCTTCACCGCGGCGGTCGCCGTGCTGATCATCGCCTGCCCCTGCGCCCTCGGCCTGGCCACCCCGACCGCGCTGATGGTCGGTACCGGTCGCGGCGCTCAGCTCGGCATCCTCATCAAGGGCCCCGAGGTCCTCGAATCGACCCGCTCGGTCGACACCGTGGTCCTCGACAAGACCGGCACGGTCACCACCGGCCGGATGACCCTGCGCGAGGTCGTCGCCGACGACGGTGAGAACGCCGACGAGGTGCTGCGGTACGCCGGGGCACTCGAGTCGGCGTCGGAACACCCGATCGCACGTGCCGTCAGCGATGCTGCTGCGGACAGGTTCGGCGGCCTGCCCCAGGTCGAGGACTTCACGAACGTCGAGGGTCTCGGTGTCCAGGGAGTGCTCGTCGACGGTGACACCAGCCGCGCGGTGCTGGTGGGACGCCCGAAGCTGCTGGCCGACTGGTCGCAGCACCTCTCCGAGAAGCTGCAGCAGGCGTTCGAGCAGGCCCAGAAGTCCGGTGGCACGGCCATCGCCGTCGGCTGGAACGGAAAGGCCCGCGGCATCGTCGTCGTGGCGGACGCAGTCAAGCCGACCTCCGCGAAGGCCGTCGCCGAACTGCGGGAACTCGGCCTGCGTCCGATCCTGCTCACCGGCGACAACGCCGCCGTCGCGCACACCGTGGCGGCCGAGGTCGGCATCGACGAGGCCGACGTGATCGCCGACGTGCTGCCCACCGACAAGGTCGACGTGGTCGAGCGACTCCAGCGCGAAGGCGCGGTGGTCGCGATGGTCGGCGACGGTGTCAACGACGCCGCGGCGCTCGCCCGCGCCGACCTGGGCCTGGCGATGGGCACGGGCACCGACGTCGCGATCGAGGCGAGCGACCTGACGTTGGTCCGCGGCGACCTCATGGTCGCGGTCGACGCCATCCGGTTGTCGCGCCGGACGCTGACGACGATCAAGGGCAACCTGTTCTGGGCGTTCGCATACAACGTCGCGGCACTGCCGCTGGCGGCCGCGGGCCTGCTGAACCCGATGCTCGCCGGTGCCGCGATGGCGTTCTCGTCGGTCTTCGTGGTCTCCAACAGCCTGCGACTGCGACGGTTCCGCGCACACGCGGCCTGACCGCTTTCGGCTGCAGCGAGGAGGACGGCCTGTCAGGATCGGATCCATGACACAGCAGTCCTCCTTCCGTGCCCTGGTCGTCGACGACACCGACGACGGCCAGGTGGCACAGTTCCGCGAACTGACCGACACCGACCTTCCCGACCACGACGTCCTCGTCGAGGTCGAGTACTCCTCGCTGAACTACAAGGATGGTCTCGTGATCGCGGGACCGCAGAAGATGGCGCGACGCACCCCGCTGGTCGCCGGAGCCGATCTCGCCGGGACAGTCCTCGAGAGCAGCAATCCCGACTGGAAGCCGGGCGACCGCGTCGTCGTCAACGGCTGGGGTCTGTCCGAGACCCAGTCGGGCGGGTACACCCGGCGCCAGCGTGTGAAGCCCGAATGGCTCGTGCGCATCCCCGACGCCTTCTCCACCCGCGACGCCATGGCCATCGGCACCGCCGGCTACACGTCCGCCCTGTGCCTCGACGCGCTCGAGCGGTACGGGATCGCATCGGACGCTGAACTGCTCGTCACCGGCGCGGCCGGTGGCGTCGGGTCGATCGCCGTCGCCCTCGCCGCTGCCGCGGGACACACGGTCGTCGCCGCGACCGGCCGTCCCGAGACCCACGACTTCCTGAGCGAACTCGGTGCGTCGTCGTTCGTCGACCGCGCCGAACTGCAGGGCAAGGGCCGGCCCCTGGGCAAGGAACGCTGGGATGCCGCGGTGGACGCGGTGGGCGGTTCGACGCTCGTGAACGTGCTGTCGCAGATCCGCTACGGCGGTGCCGTCGCCGCGTGCGGTCTCACGGAGTCGCCGTCGATGCCCGATGCCACGGTGATGCCGCACATCCTGCGCGGCGTCGCCTTGCTGGGCGTCGACTCGGTGATGGCGCCGGCTCCGCTGCGCCGGTCGGCATGGGATCGTCTCGCCCGCGATCTGCCTGCGAGCACCCTGGATTCGCTGTCGCGGGTCGAACCGCTCTCGGACGTCCCGCGACTAGCCGAGGAGATCCTCGCGGGCAAGGTGCGCGGCCGGGTGGTCGTCGACGTCACCGCCTGAGAACGGTTCCGGAGAACGACCGGTGGGCAGCCACTTCGACAAGTGACTGCCCACCGGGCCGAGACGGACGGACGCTACGAGGACGCGTGGACCTCGCGCTCGTTGGGCACGCAATGCGTCATCTGTAATCCGGTCACATCACGGGGACCGTTCTTGCCGAGATTCGCTGCGCGTTGCAGTTCGTCCTCGTCGAGGGTCTGGCTCTGCAACGGAGGTAGATCCCGTACGTCGTCGGCACTGATACCGAGTCCGTCGCCGACGCGTTGTCCGAGCTCGTCGTCGCACATGAAGAAGTGCCACACCATCCGCTCCTGCACGTCGCGGACGGCCTGCCCGATACCGTCGACGAGGTTCTTCACCAGGTCGTCCTTCTCCCACTGCTCCATGAGCTGGTAGCGCTGACCGGCCTGCTCGTAGTCGTTGGTACGCGGAATACGTTTGCGCGTGAGACGACCCCGGATCTCCGGCCCCTGATCGTCGTGGGTCGGGAACTCGGCCTCGCGCAGACCGCCGGTGATGGACGGTTCGTAGTTCACGTGCGGGTTGTCGCCGACATCGTCGACGCCGTATGCCATCGGTCCGCCCTGCTGATTGGTGGCCACGTGGGCGTTCTTCGCCGAGTTGACCGGAAGTTGCAGGTAATTGGGACCCACCCGGTAACGCTGCGTGTCGGAATAGGAGAACGTGCGTCCTACGAGCATCTTGTCGTCGGAAAAGTCGAGTCCGTCGACGAGGACGCCGGTGCCGAAGGAGATCTGTTCGTTCTCGAGGAAGTGGTTCTCGACGTTGCGGTCGATCACCATCCTGCCGACCGGCATGGCGGGGAATTCGTTCTCCGGCCAGACCTTCGTGTCGTCCAGGGGGTCGAAGTTCAACTCCGGATGGTCGTCGTCGCTCATCATCTGTACGCGCAGTTCCCATTCGGGATGGTCACCGCGCTCGATGGCCTCGTACATGTCCTTGCTGGCATGCCCGAGATCGTGCGCCTGAATGGCCGCCGCGTCGTCCTCGGTCAGGCTCTTGACACCGATCTTCGGAATCCAATGGTATTTCACGAGGTGTGTCACGCCCTCGGCGTTGACCCACTTGTAGGTGTTGACCCCGAAGCCCTGCTGAGTCCGGTAGTTGGCCGGAATGCCCCGGGGACTGAACAGATTCACCAGCATGTGCATTGCTTCGGGGGTCTGCGACATGAAGTCGAAGATGCGTGCGGGTTCCTGCCGGAAAGTGACGGGGTCGGGCTTCAGCGAATGGATGACGTCGGGGAACTTGATCGCGTCGCGAATGAAGAAGACCGCGAGGTTGTTTCCGACAAGATCCCAGTTACCGTCCTCGGTGTAGAACTTGACCGCGAAACCTCGCGGATCGCGGGCGGTTTCCGACGAGTCGCGTCCACCGATGACCGTGGAGAGCCGGATGGCGACGTCGGTCCGCTTCCCCGGCTCGGCGAAGAGTTTCGCGCGCGTGTAGTTCGTGATGGGTTCATCGCCCCATTTCCCGGTGGCTTCGAAATATCCGTAGGCGACGAAACCGCGCGCGTGCACCACTCTTTCCGGAATGCGTTCTCGATCGAAATGGCTGATCTTTTCGAGGAACTGATAGTTCTCCAGCGTCGCGGGTCCGCGTGGGCCCACCGTCCTCTGATTCTGGTTGTCGTATACGGGATGGCCCTGGCGGTTCGTCAACACACGTCGGTCGTCTCTCCGGGCCGGGCCCTGCGACGAAACATCGGTCACGGTGTTCTCCCCTCGGATGCAGTTGATGGGCTTTCTCGTAATCGAGTTGTCGACCGTCCTGTGCGGGGGCGACATCCTCTCACTATTACGTTCTTTCCGGGTTCTCGTCGGCCTTTCGCGAACAACAACCCGGATGCCCGTCAACCGGCGCACCGTCTACACGATCAACTCGCGGTCTCCGCGTTCGGCAGTTGTTTCGGTGAGGCGGAGTCCGGATCGGTCCGCCGACCGAAGGCGAGCCAGAGCAGGAATCCGAATCCGGCCGTGACGTAGAGCGTGCCGAGCAGGTGCTGCCATGCGGCCCAGCCGAGTTCGAGATCGCCTCCCGTGGGGAACAGGTGGTGCGGGCCGATCAGGAAAACGAGCGCGACGCCGACGGCGATCGCGGTGAGCCTCTGCGCATCGGTTGCGCGCCACGCCGCTAGTGCGAGGGCCAGCAGTGCCGGCGCGACCCACACCCAGTGGTGCGACCACGACACCGGCGACGCCAGCAGCACGGCCGTCGCGTTCGCGAACAGGGCGAGCACGAGATCGCCCTGCTCGAGGGCACGGCGGATGGCCACCACCGCGACCAGCAGCATCACCGCGACGGCCAGCAGCCACAGCACGGAAGCCATGAGTTCGGGCGGCCCGAAGCGGGAGATCACGGCCTTGAAGGACTGGTTGGTGGCGAAGTACGCCGCGCCGATCCGGCCGGTGTCGGGCAGGGTGTCCAGCCAGTACTTCGCGGAGGTCGCGGGCATCACGGCGAATGCGAGGGCGGTGAACCCGAAGGTCGACGCGATGATGATGGCACTGGTCCGCCGGTCGCGCCGCAGCAGGAACAGCAGCAGGAACGCGATGGGCGTGAGCTTGACGGCGGCGGCCAGTCCGATCAGCATTCCGCGCGGCCACTTCGGGGTCTTCACCAGGACGTCGAGGGCGACGAGCGCCATCAGGACGAGGTTGATCTGCCCGAACGAGATCGTCTCACGCACGGGTTCGAGCAACAGTGCTCCGGCGACCGCGACCGCGGTGACGATCCACGCCGTCCGCGCCTCGAAGTCCGGACGGAGCCGGTCCAGCACGACCCGTAGGGTGACGACGAGCGCGGCGACCGAGACGAGGGTGAAGACGATCTTGCCGAACGTCACGGGGATCAGCGCCAGGGGAGCGAAGAGCATCGCCGACAGCGGCGGGTAGGTGAACGGCAACGCGAAGTCATCGGTCACCGGAGGCATCTGTCCGTAGATGTCGGCGCCGTCGAGCAGGACCCGCGCGCCCATCCGGTAGACCAGGAAGTCGATGAGTTCGCTTCTGACGAGGATCGCGATGAGCACACCCGCGGAGACGAGCGACGCGATCACCGCGACGGCGGTACCGCGAGATCCGGTGAGGAACGGAGGCGTCGTCGAACCGGTCGGAGTCAGCCGTGATTGTCGCACCCGGCAACTTTAGTCAATTCCGATATTCGTTCCGGTCCGACGTGGGGAACGCCATACGGCCGAAATATCACGAATCGACAGGACGAAGCAGGTCGGGGTTGTTGTTCCGCGGCGAATTGACCGCTGTGCTCACCTCGTACGGTTCGAGGGTCGGTTCGGGAATCGAATTCAGCAGGGCGTCGACGTCGTTGCGGTTCTTCAGGTCGGGATCGAGCCACGGATCGACGAAGGTGTCGGGCAGGATCACCGGCGACCGTTCGTGGATGTGCCCGGCGGCGTCGGTCGCCGGACGGGTCAGCACGGTGCACGTCCACAACCAGCGGTCGGGATGGTCCTCCGGCAGCTCCGGGTCCGGCCACAGCTCGTAGAGCCCGGCCATCGAGATCGGCCCGTCCGCGTGCAGGAAGAACGGGATCTTCTTCCCGTCCTCACCCTTCATCCACTCGTAGTATCCGTCGGCCGGCAGCACGCACCGCCGCTTCGCCGCGGCCGCCTTGAAGGCCGGCTTCTGGGTGATGGTCTCGGACCGGGCGTTGATCATCCGCGACCCGATCTTCGGGTCCTTCGCCCAGAACGGCACGAGCCCCCACTTGATCTGCGAGGACACGATGCGGATCGGCTCGGCATCCGGGTCCTCGCGTGGCGCCCGCTCGAGCACGACGTTCACGCGCTGGGTGGGGGCGATGTTGTACGACGGGGGCAGTTCCTCACCCACTGCCTCGACGGCGTCGTAGGCCGCGAGCAGATCCCCACGGGTACTGGTGCTGGCATAGCGTCCACACACGATGCATCTCCCGTCGGCGACTCCGGAGCGACGATTCGATTCTCTCTCATCGATCGCTCCGGAGCGGATCGCTCGGACGGAGACGGAGCGGGGGGGCGCTCCATCGGAGACAGCGTGGATCGCTCAGACGGCGACCTCGACCCCCAGTGCCTCGAGCAGGGTGCGGCGGTACTCCGCGATCTCGACGACGTGATCGGCTCGCGGATGCGGCAGGTCGATGGTCAGTTCGACGGCGAACGAGCCGTGGTCGAGCACGAGCACGCGGTCGGCGAGAGCGATGGCCTCGTCCACGTCGTGGGTGACGAGCAGGACCGCGGGCCGGTGCTTGGCGCACAGTTCCTGCAGCAGTCCGTGCATCCTGATCTTCGTCAGTGCGTCGAGGGCACCGAACGGTTCGTCGGCGAGCAACAGTTCGGGTTCGCGCACGAGCGACCGCGCCAGCGACACCCGCTGCTGTTCACCCCCGGACAGCTCGGTGGGCCAGGCCTTCTCGCGTCCGGCGAGCCCGACCTCCGCCAGGGCCGTGCGGCCGCGCTCGGCGGCGTCGTCGCCGTCGAGGCCGAGGATCACGTTGTCGAGCACCCGCGCCCAGGGCAGCAGTCGCGAGTCCTGGAAGACCACCGCCCGCTTCTGCGGCACCTCGAGGGTGCCAGAACCGGGCACGCCGTGGTCGAGTTCGGCCAGGGCACGCAACAGGGTGCTCTTGCCCGAGCCGCTGCGGCCGAGCAGTGCCACGAACTCGCCGGGGGCGATCTCGAGGTCGATGTTGTTCAGCACCGCGCGTCCGTCGAAGCCGCGGCTCAGTCCCCGGGTGCGTACGGTCAGTTGCCGATCGTCCTGCGCCATGCCAGCGCCTTCCTCTCTGCCGCACGGACCAGCAGGTCGCTGCCGAATCCGAGGATCGCGTAGACCACCAGTCCGACGATGATGATCTCGGTCATGCCGTAATTGCGGGCCTGGTACATCAGGTAGCCGATACCGCTCGAAGCGTTGACCTGCTCGACGACCACCAGGGCCAGCCACGAGATGGTCACCGCCAGGCGCAGGCCGGTGAAGAAACCGGGCAGCGCCCCCGGCAGGGCGATGCGCCGGACGAACTGGGCGCGGGACAGATCCAGCGTCTCGGCCAGTTCGACGTAGCGGGCGTCGATGCCGCGCAGCGCCGAGTAGGTGTTGATGTAGACGGGGACGAAGACCGACAGGGCGATGAGCAGGATCTTCATCTCCTCGCCGATGCCGAACCACAGGATCGCCAGCGGCATCAACGCCAGGGTGGGGATGGAGCGCTTGATCTGCACCGGTCCGTCGATCAGCGCCTCACCGATGCGCGACAGGCCGGCGGCCAGTGCGAGCACCAGTCCGAGGACGACGCCGATGACCCCGCCGATCAGGGCGCGCTGGACGGAGGTCCACAGGTTCGACTGCAGTCGCCCGTCGCCGATCAGTTCCCATGCGGTGGTGACGACCGTCCACGGCGCCGAGAGGGTCTTCGGATCGAGTACCCCGGTGGCCGAGGTGACGATCCATGCCACCAGCAGCAGCGCCGGGCCGATCGCCAGGCCGAACTTGATCGGCTTGCCGGGAGCGAGGCGGCTGCGGGTCGTGCGCGGCGACAGGTCGGCCGTCGCGCCGGAGTCGGGCTTCTGGTCGGTGTCGGCGTCACCGGCCAGGCCACTGCCGAAACGCCGGGGTTCGACGGAGACGCTCATGGCTCCAGTCCTTTCGTCGGTTCGATCAGACGCCGGACAGTGCGAAGTCGCCGGTGGCGCCGCCCGGTGCGAAATCACCGGTGGCACCGGACAGGGCGAGTTCGTGTGCGTACTGGCTCTCCGGACGCGGCAAGCCGTAGTGGTCGCGCAGGGTGGTGCCGGTGTACTCGGTCCGGAACAGGCTGCGCTCCTGCAGGATCGGCACCACCTGGGAAGCGAACGCCTCGAGGCCCTGCGGGTACTGCGGCGGCATGATGTTGAAGCCGTCGGCGGCGCCGTTGGTGAACCACTCCTCGATGATGTCGGCGATCTGCACCGGCGTGCCCGCGACGACGTTGTGGCCGCGTGCGCCGGCGAGCTTGTGCAGCAGCTGACGCAGGGTCGGCTGTTCGCGCTCGACGATCTTCGCGAAGACCAGGCGGCGGCTGTTGTTGTTGTCGGTGATGTCGCCTGCGCCGGCGAACAATTCGACCGGCACCTTCTCGTCCAACTCGAGCCGGGACACGTCGATGCGGCCCATCTTCTGGAGCTGCCCGAGACCGTATTCGACGATGGTGAGTTCGTTGAACTCGCGATGCAGTTCCTTCGCTTCGGCCTCGGTTGCGCCGATGAACGGGCTCAGGCCGGGAAGGATCTTCACGTGATCGGGGTTGCGTCCGAATGCTGCTGCGCGGGTCTTGATGTCGGTGTAGAAGGCCTGGGCGTCCTCGATGCGCTGGTGCGCGGTGAAGATCGCCTCGGCGTAGGTCGACGCGAAATCGCGGCCGTCGTTGGAGGATCCGGCCTGCACGAGCACCGGGCGCCCTTGCGGCGAGCGGGCCGAACCGAACGGGCCGCGCACCTTGACGTAGTCACCCTCGACGTCGATGCGGTGGATCTTGTCCGGGTCGGCGTAGACGCCGGCGGTCTTGTCGAGGACGAGTGCGTCGTCCTCCCACGAATCCCACAGCTTGATCGCGGCGTCGACGAATTCGCGTGCCCGGGCGTATCGTTCGTGCACGTCGGGGTGTTCGGTGTACCCGAAGTTCGCTGCCGCTGCGTCGGTCGCGGTGGTGACGATGTTCCAGGCGGCGCGGCCACCGGAGATGTGATCGAGCGAGGAGAACAACCGGGCGAGGTTGTAGGGCTCGTAGTAGGTGGTCGACGCCGTGGCGATCAGCCCGAGATGCGTGGTGACCGTGGCCATCGCGGCGAGCGTGGTGATCGGTTCGAGGCCGTAGTCCGGACGGTATTTCACCTCGGTGCGCAGAGCCGGACCGTCGGCGAAGAACACCGCGTCGAGTTTCGCGCTCTCCGCGAGGCGGGCGAGTTCCTGGAAGTAGGTGACGTCGTAGAGACGCTCGGGCACGCTGCCGGAATGGCGCCACGAGGCCTCGTGGTGGCCGGTCGGGTAGATGAAGGCGTTGAGGTTGAGCTGGCGGTTCGTCATGTCGGATTCCCCTCGGAAGGTCAGCTGCGGGTGTGGGAGGCGCCGGTCTCGGCGACCGCTTCGGTGACGACCTCGTCGAAGCGCAGATCGAAGGCGTCGGCGGCGTCGACGGGCTTGGGCAGTTCACCGGCGGCATCGATGACGTCGATGGTGTGCTGCTGGGTCGCGATGAGCTCCTCGTCGAGGTGCGGGAAGGTGGTGATCCCGGAGGTGTCGAGGATGCGCTCGCCGGCCTCGGCCGTCAGGCCCTGGCTCTTCACGAAGTAGGTGTCGATGTACGCGTCGCGGTTGTTGTCGGCCCAGTCGACGGACGTGATGTACGCGGTGACGTAGGCGCGGACCGCTGCGGCGGTCGCCGGGTCGGACAGGGCCTTCTTGCTCGAGTAGAGGTACGAGATGCCTTCGCTGAGGTCCTCGATCTCGGGGCGCGGCAGCGACGTCGCACCCGGGGTCTGCATGTACCGGGAGAAGACCGGCTCGCTCATCGGGGCGGCGTCGATCTGGTTGGAGCGCAGTGCATCCGGGAAATCCGGCAGCGACATCGACACGAGCTCGACGTCGTCGACCGACAGGCCTGCCTTGTCGAGACCGCGGAGCACGAAGGCCTGCTGCGAGGTGCCCTCGGCGTAGCCGATGCGCTTGCCCTTCAGGTCCGCGAGCGTCGTGATGTCCGAAGCGTTCGGGGCGATGCCCATGTTGAGGCTGTTGTTCGTCTGCATGGCCGCGACGACCTGCACGTCGTCACCGGCGACCAGCGACTGGACGGTCATGATCTCGCCGGCCCACGCGACGTCGACCGCGTCGGCGCGGAAGGCCTCGAGGATCGCGGGCGCGCCCTGGAAGGTCGCGAACTCGTACTCGAACGGCAGGGCGTCGAGTTGTCCGGAACCGGTGAGGAGGGACAGCTGTCGCTCACCCTGGTCGGCGATGACGAGCTTGGTGCCCGCCGGGATCTCCGTGGGCAGCGCGCTGTCGGAAGCGAGGCCATCGCCTGAGGAACCGGAGCTACATGCCGCGACCGCGGTCAGAAGGAGCGCGATGACGGCCGCCGATCCGGCACGACGTAGACGGGGCATGGACTTCCTCACGGTACTGGCGATGGGGAGCGAACTTCGACGGCGTCGAAGTCGTCACCGATCCTGTGCGATCCGTCGGCGGGGGACCAGGGTTTGCGTCAGCATGAGCGAAAGGTCCTCGATCCGGCCCATCGGTGCTGTTCGCGGGCCGATATCGCCGGTATCCGCACATCGCGGCGGTTACCGTGCGAGGAGAACCGGAGGCGGGAGGTGGTGCGCATGGGTGCGGACGGTCGGCACATGTCGCAGCCGGATCTGATGTCGTGGCGGATGGAGAAGGACCCCGTCCTGCGGTCCACGATCGTCGCGGTGGCTCTGCTCGACCGGTCACCCGACCAGGAGCGCTTCGTCCGGATGATGGAGCGCGGAACACGTGCGGTGCCGAGCTTCCGCCGCAAGCTCGTCGAATCCCCGTTCGGGCGGACCCCACCGCGATGGGTGGACGACCCCGACTTCGACCTGTCCTGGCATCTGCGGCGCATCGCGCTCCCGCATCCCGGGGGACTGGACGCCGTGCTCCCGCTCGTGCGCGCCGCGGCGATGTCGGCCTTCGACAAGGACCGTCCCCTCTGGGAGGCGACGATCGTCGACGGCCTCGCCGACGGTCGCGCCGCGATCGTTCTCAAGGTGCACCACTCGCTCACCGACGGCATCGGCGGCATTCAGATCGCGAACGAGATGGTCGACTTCGAGCGCGACGGTACCGACCGCGGGCCACTGCCCGAGGATCCGCCGACCTCGGCTCCCGCGTCGGCCCTCGCCGATTCCGTGGGTTGGTACCTCTCGACGGCCGGCGAGATGGTGGAGAGGGGTGTGCCGTGGCTCGTGCGTTCCGGTCTGAGGTCGGTGACGAATCCGGTCGCGGCGCTGCGCAGCGTGGTGGACACGGCCCGCTCGACGGCCCGGTTCGTGCAACCGGTGTTCACGACGCTCTCCCCGGTGATGATCGGCCGCAGCACCGTCCGGGAGGTCGCAGCCCTCGATCTGCCGCTCGACGCTCTGCGGCAGGCCGGACGGGCAGCGAACTCCTCGCTCAACGACGCTTTCCTGGCCGGAATCCTGTTGGGGCTGAAGCACTACCATTCCCGGCACGGCGCGCAGGTCGCCGAACTGAGGGCGACGCTGCCGATCAGTCTCCGGCGCGAGAGTGACGCGATCGGAGGAAACCGGATCACCCTGGCGCGGTTCGCTCTTCCCCTCGATGTCGCCGATCCGGTCGCGTCGATGCACCGGGTGGACCGGATCGTCCGGTCGTGGCGGGACGAACCGGCCGTGCCGCTCTCGTCCGCCATCGCGGGTGTGCTCAACGTGCTCCCGGCCGGTGTGCTGGGTGGGATCCTCGAGCACATCGACTTTCTCGCGTCGAACGTCCCGGGTTCCCCGATCCCGCTGTACATGGCCGGGGCGGAGGTGCTGAGGTACTACCCGTTCGCTCCCACCGTCGGCTCGGCCGTCAACATCACGCTGATGTCGCACACGAGCCACTGCTGCATCGGAATCAACGCAGACTCCGCCGCGGTCCCCGACCTGCCCGTCCTCGTCGAGTCGCTGGTGGAGGGCTTCGGTGACGTGCTCGCGGTGGGAGGCGAGGGCACGCGCATCGAGGTCTCGCTCTCCGCTACGACGACCGCGCAAACCTGATCGTCAACCCAAGGTTGACGCAAACCATGCGTCAACTTAGAGTTGACGCATGGAACCCATTCGGCCGTCCCATCCCATCCGGCTCGACGACCTCATCGATGCGATCAAAAAGGTCCACGACGATCCGCTCGAACAACTCTCCGATGCCGTCATCGCGGCCGACCACCTCGGTGAGGTCGCCGATCACCTGATCGGCCACTTCGTCGACCAGGCCCGACGGTCCGGCAAATCGTGGTCCGAGATCGGGCAGAGCATGGGCGTGTCCAAGCAGGCAGCCCAGAAACGGTTCGTCTCGAAGAGCGACAACGACCTCGACCCCGAGCAGGGGTTCTCGCGATTCACCCCGCGCGCGCAGAACACCGTGATGGCGTCGATGAACGAAGCGCGTGCCACGGGAAGCCCCGAGATCACGCCCGTCCATCTGATCCTCGGTCTGCTCGTCGACACCGAGTCGCTCGCCGCCCGTGCACTCGCGGCCCAGGATGTCGACTTCGCGGCGCTGCGCTCGGCCGCCGTGGCGACGCTCCCCGAACCGTCGAGCGACGTCCCCGAACTCATCCCGTACGACGCGGGTGCCCGCAAGGCCCTCGAGCTGACCTTCCGCGAAGCCCTGCGACTCGGGCACAACTACATCGGCACCGAGCACATCCTCCTCGCGCTCCTCGAACTCGAGAACGGCGACGGCGTGCTCTCGGCGGCCGGCGTGAACAAGAGCGCCGTGGAGAAGAAGGTCGCGGAGGATCTCGCCGCGATCGTCGAGGCACAGAAGGCCGAGGACGGCGAGGCCGGGTCGTAGCACCGGGCAGGACCTGCGCGCCCCCCGCGCGGGCACGTCCCCTGCGGCCAGGTTCGCCGACGGCCTCCTCGGGGTACGTCGAAGTCATGAACACACGTCACGCATGTCTCGTCGCGGGCTTCTCCGTCGCCACGCTCGTGGCTGCCGGGTGCAGCAGCGACGACTCGTCCACCGACACCGAGACCACCGTCGAGACCCCACCCACTTCGCTCACGACCACCACCACCGATTCCATGCCCACGCCGCTGCCCGGGATGAGTGGCGACGCCTTCGGGCTCCCGAACGAGGGAGGCGACGACGACAATGCCTTCACCTACGACGAAGCGGCCGTGCCGGTCGGCGCGACCTTCGACGTCGAATCCGAAGAGGAGAACGGCCGGACCACCGTCACCCTCAGGGTGATGGGTCTGCAACCCGATCGGGACTTCGGGGCGCACGTCCACACCCGGCCGTGCGGGCCGAACCCGTCCGATTCGGGGCCGCACTACCAGAACCGGGTCGACCCGGCGGCGAACCCCGACTCCCCGTCCACCGATCCCGCCTACGCCAATCCGCAGAACGAGATCTGGCTCGACATCACCACCGACGCGCAGGGCAACGCCGAGGCGTCCACGACCGTCGACTGGGAGTTCCGCGACGGCGAAGCCAACTCGGTGGTGCTCCACGCACAGCACACCAAGACCGCACCGGGTGAGGCCGGACAGGCCGGCGACCGGCTCGCCTGCATCGACGAGGACTTCTGACCCGACGGCCCCGCCGCCGCGTTTGGCTGCCGTCCTTCCGGGTAGCCGTGGAAAAGACGTGTCCAGCCCCGACGACAGAACACGAATCGGAGTTCCCATGCCCGCCGACACCCCGAAGATCCCCGGTGTTCCCTCGTCCACCGTGCCACCCGTGGAGGAACCCACGACGCCCACGACTCCGCCCGAGCCCAAGCCCGATCAGGCGGAGCCCGAGGTCAGGACGGCCACCGGCACTCCCGCGGATCTGCCGCGCGGCCGTGCCCAGCAGGGCGAGTACCTGACGACGGCTCAGGGGGCGCGGCTGACGGATACCGACCACTCGCTCAAGGCCGGTCGGCGCGGGCCGATCCTGTTGCAGGATCATCACTTCCGCGAGAAGATCACCCACTTCGACCACGAACGCATCCCGGAGCGCGTGGTGCACGCCCGTGGCGCCGGTGCCCACGGCGTCTTCCGCGCGACGGGTGCCGCAAGCTCGATCACGCGTGCCCAGTTCCTCCAGAAGGACGTGGAGACACCGGTGTTCGTGCGGTTCTCGACGGTGCTCGGTTCCCGTGGCTCGGCCGACACGGTGCGCGACACTCGTGGCTTCGCGACGAAGTTCTACACCGAGGAAGGCACTTTCGACCTCGTCGGCAACAACATCCCGGTGTTCTTCATCCAGGACGCCATCAAGTTCCCGGACGTCGTCCACGCGGCCAAACCGCACCCGGATCGCGAGATCCCGCAGGCACAGAGCGCTCACGACACGTTCTGGGATTTCGTCTCGCTCCACACCGAGGCCACGGCGCACACGATGTGGAACATGTCCGACCGCGGCATCCCGCGCTCCTACCGCATGATGGAGGGCTTCGGCGTCCACACCTTCCGTGTGGTCAACGCCGAGGGTGATACCGCGCTGGTGAAGTTCCACTGGAAGCCGCGGCTCGGCGTGCATTCGCTGGTGTGGGAGGAAGCCCAGCTCATCAACGGCTTCGATCCCGACTTCCACCGCCGCGACCTCGCCGACGCGATCGAGGCCGGTGCCTACCCCGAATGGGATCTCGGCGTACAGGTCTTCCCGGACACCCCGGAGCAGGTCTTCGAAGGCATCGACCTGCTCGATCCCACCAAGATCGTCCCCGAGGAACTCGCGCCCGTGCAGATCATCGGCACGATGGTCCTCAATGCCAACCCCACCAATTTCTTCGCCGAGACCGAGCAGGTCGCCTTCCACCCGGGCCATCTCGTCCCCGGCATCGACGTCACCGACGATCCGCTGCTGCAGGGCCGCCTGTTCTCGTACCTCGACACCCAGCTGACGCGACTCGGCGGACCGAACTTCGGGCAGATCCCGATCAACCGTCCGCACGCACCCGTCAACGACATGTTCCGCGACGGCTTCCATCAGCACGCCGTCCACACCGGTGTCGCTCCGTACAAGCCGAACTCGCTCGACGCGGGATGCCCGTTCATGGCCGGTGTCACCGAGGGTGCCTTCGTCGACCTGCCGGTGGAGGTACCGGCGGCGAAGAAGGAGCGTGAGGTCTCCCGGTCGTTCGACGACCACTACACGCAGGTCCGCCAGTTCTACCTGAGCCTGTCGGAGATAGAGCAGGACCACGTGGCCTACGCCTACACCTTCGAGCTGGGCAAGTGCTACGAGCAGTCCATCAAGGAGCGGCAGCTGCAGATCCTGGCGAACATCGACACCGGGTTGTGCGAGAAGGTGGCGGCCGGTCTCGGTCTGCCCGCTCCGAAGCCGACCGTCGAGGTCTCCGATCTCCCGCAGAGCCCCGCGCTGGCGCAGGTTGGCAAGACGTGGCCCGTGCAGGGCCGGTTGATCGGCATCGTCGCCGACGACACCACCGACGTCGATCAGGTGCTCGCGGCCGTGCAGGCCGTGGACGCGGCCGACTGCGTCCCGCTGGTCGTCGCCCCGCACGGCGGGATGCTCGGGGGAGTCGTGCCGATCTCGCGCACCTTCCTCACGGCCCGCTCGATCGAGTTCGACGCGGTCATTCTGGCCGCTGCACCCGCAGATAAGAGGGTGCAGATCCTCGTGGACGAGACGTTCCGCCACCAGAAAACCTTGGCGGCGTGGGGTCCGGGAGCTGCGGCACTCGAGGGTCTGGCGGCACCGGGTGTCGTCGTCGCGGACGATCCCCAGACGGCGGTTACGCAGGTGCTCGATCTGCTCGGTACCCACCGGGTGTGGCAACGAGACACTTTGTGACAGACCTCACCTGAGACGGGCTTACGGTTTCGGGTGCCCCAAGTTATTCTTTCGTTACCTCTGGCCGCAGCTGATTCTTATCGCTGCGGCCAGTTGTTGTTTACGGGCCGTTCACCTCGAGGTCAGCGCTGCCCGATCCCAGAGACGATGCGCCGGATACGCGGGTCGTCGGCCAACTCGACGCGCGCGTAGCGGGCCTGCTCGTCGGCGTCCGCGGATGCGAGGTCGTGGGCGGCGGTAATGCGAGTCGCGAGCACGTCCGGCGACCAGTTGTACGCCTCGGGCGGGATCTCGAGGGCGACGATGCGGCCGGTCGGGGTGACGCTGATACGGATGTCGTGGACCGATCCGTTGCCTACTATCCGTTCGATCGTGTCCTGCACACGCCTGACGGCGATGGAGAGTTCTTCTGGATACGTCAACACGGTTCCTTTCTCACCAGCCCGGGTAGGCGGGGAGGGTTTCGGGTGGGGTGGGGGAGATGATGGTTTCGGAACTTCTGTAGGGCGGCAAGCTGGGTTCGATGCTGCGACCCCATGCTTCGCATCGATACATCGTTTCGCCCAAGTCGCCCCCGAAGTCGATTCTGAGTCCGGTATCGGTGAACAGATCTTCCGTAGGAGCGGACCATTGGTGCTCGGTGGTGGGGAGAGAAGTCAGGTACTGATCGCTTGGTGTCGGTGGTTCCGGGTCGTGCCTGTGGAGTTGCCCTTCGAGCCGATGTTCCTCGGTGTCACGGGTGAACTCGACAAATTCCTCCTGCCCGGAAAATTGGTTGATGCGATAGTCGCCGTCTCGGACCCTGATGCCCACCTTCGACCATTGGGTGCACACGGTTGCTTTGAACCCAGCCGCCGTATCGAGCACCTGGAGGATGTGCGCCTGAAATGTTCCGACGAGGGATGTTTCCAGCGCAGTTGGGACTTTGCGTGCGTAGGAAGGGACGAGTGCTCCGGCGAACCCGGGATAGGTGGTATCGAGTCCGCCGTAGTGGGCGATGATCATGGATTCGTACGCGGCTCGGGTGAGGATGCTGCGTTGATCCGCAAGGTCGATTCCCGGTTCTGCGGACCACACGAAGGTGGAACTTCGGACCTGTCCGGGTGGTTCGTACTCGGCGGTGATGATGGTCTGGGGCGCAACCGGTGCCGGCGCTCGATCGGGTGTGCAGCTTGCAAGTAGGGATGATCCGACAAGGAATGCTATTGCAGCGCAAATAATTCGGTTCATGTGCTCACCAGCCCGGGTAGGCGGGCAGGGTTTCGGGTGGGGTGGGGGAGACGAGAAACTCGGCCCCGTCATCGGGCACCCCCGGCTCGATGCTGCGTCCCCACTCTTCGCAACGTTTCTTGGCATCGCCGAGATCTGCGCCGAAACTGATCAACCACTCGGTGCCCGCGAAGACGTCCTCCGTCGGCGCGGACCATTGGTGAGTCGCGTCGGCGATGGGAGGAGATGGCGGGCGGGGAGTGGTGCTCGGTGGGACGTTGGGTCGGACCCGGGCGAGGTCGCGATCCTCAGCGGTGGGGTGGTTGAACTCGACTCTCTCTTCGATGGCCGAGCCATGCACAGTGTGATACTGGCCGTCGTCTCTTCGCACTGCATAGTGTGAGGGCTGAATGCAGACGGTCGCGTTGAAACCCTTTTCTGTCTGATGCACCTGAAGAAGGTGCGCTCGGATCGTGCCCACTAGCGCGCGCGTAGCGATGGTATTTATCCTGCGCGCATACCTGGGATCGATCGCATTGCTGAATCCTGGGTAGGTTGTTTCGATACCTCCGTAGAATGCGATCATCATCGATTCGTGCGATGCCCGGATCAATTTTCCACGGTTATCCAGCAGATCAATTCCGGGCTCCGCCGACCAGACGTAGGTCGCGTTGCGAACCTGCTCCGGCGCTTGGTATTCGCTCGCGTCTACGGGAAGGGAAGGGGATTGCTGCGGTGCCGGCTCGGTTTCCGACGTGCATGCGACAAGCATGAAAACGACTAGAGTGGTAACGAGTTTCCGGTTCCCCCGCGGGCACGTTGTTGTCATGCGCCGTAGTTCCACCTTTCTCCTCCGGCCGGAACAACATCGTTTACGAGCACATCGCGAAATCCGTCGGTGCCGTCCCTCTGGTCTGCATAGACGATATTTCGGAGGTCGCCCGCTCCGTTCGAGGCAGATCCGAGATACATGTCCTGGGACCCGTAATCGATCCCGTTTTCCGAAATGATGCTGGCAGCTTGATTCGTCAGGACGTGTTCATCGGCTTTGGTGCGTTCAGGGATAGTGTGACCCTCTGCCTGGCTGAAGGGCATGTCCGCTGGATCCACTCTTCCGGCGTCGACCAACGCATTGAGCATGTTGTATCTCCGAGTATTTTCGGCGCCCGTCTCCGTCAGATACATTTCGGAATCGAACCCCTCGACCCCCGACGGATGCCCCACGTATTGCCCTTCAGCATCGACGATTTCGGATTGCAACAAAACCCCTGTCGAGTACACGAGCGGACCCGTGACCACGCCACCCGGCAACGCCGTCACCGCACCGGTGACGAGGGTTTGGGCCACGGCATACGCGTCTGCTCTGGACTGGTTCCGGTTGTCGATCGCCGCCTGCTCGACCAGCTTCTCGTTCTCGTAGGTGCTGCTCAAACCGACCTCGACGAGGCTTTGCAACCGGCCCGAATACGTTCCGTAGCTGTACTTGTTCACACCGTCGAGTTGTTCGAGAGCGAACCGGCGGTCGAAATCGGTGGCCTGCGCGATTGCTGCACCGTTGAGAAGGGCACCTGCCGCAGGGTCGGTGTTCATGAGGGTGAATACGCGCGTCGCCGGGACCGGGCCGAGTTCACCGAAGCCGCTGGTGGCGGTGGCGTCGTCGACGGAACCGACCATGTCGCCGACGAACGGTGACAGGGCGGTCGCGAAGGAACGGACAGCAACAGGATTGACGTCACCTATGGTCAGGTCGGTTTCTTCCCGGGAGGCACCCGGCATATGGAGGAAACGGTTGAAGTTGTTGTCGGAGTTCCACTCAGACTCCGGCGCAGACAACACCTCGGCCAAACCGAATGCTGCCTCGCCCGCACGTTCGGCTCGGATTACTGCTGCGGGGTCACCCGGGTCGGCGGACAACGCGTCGGCAGCGATCCACTCCGTCAGGCCGGCCAGAGCTGCTCCGTCGTCGGCCCATTCGCGGGTGAGCAGCGGAACGAGCACCTCGTCCCTACTGAAGTCCGCAGGGCTGCCGTCGACGTCGGTGCCGGTGAGCAGGTGATACGACGTGTCGGTGTTCCGGGTGGCGAGGTCGAGGAATGTGCTTGCCGTGTGGTCGTAATAGGAAGGGTCGGGGGTGGGAATGATGTGGGGATCGGCGTAGGTGGGGATGCCCGCCATATATCCGGCGACCCGGCTCATCTCGATGCCCATCTCGGTTCCGGGTCGATACTGAGGGTTGGCCTCGCCGAGTATCGCGCCGAGTCGATCCAGCCGGTCCAGTGGTTCACCGGGGTGCTCGGCGTTCGGGTCGGGTTCGTAGCCGTATCGAATGGTGTCTCGGATGTCCTGCGGCACCGACTCCCACGACCCGCCGTATTCGGGATTCGAAAGGATGAGCAGACCGTTGCCGAGACCGTCGGCCCAGCGCGCCGCGTCGGGGTTGCCTTCGGCTTCCCATGTCTTGTACGTCTCGTGCAGGTTCGCCAGTTCGTCCTCGTCGAGGCTGTTGTAGAAGGCGTCGAGGTACTCGATGCTCGCACCCGACGGTAGCGACAGGGTGCGTCCGATGCGTTCGAGATCGGTATCGCGTGCAGCCCCGGATGCTAGGAGCGCAGCGTCGGCAGCACCGTCCGGAGCATCGATGGAATGTGTGTTCTGGGAACGGAATTCCCCGCCGAACGTGGAGAGCCGGATGCTGACCTGCTCGAGTCGGACGGCGGCGTCTCGATCCAGTTCGTCGAATGTGCGCACCGCCGATTTCAGTTGGACCTCGAAGTTCATGGCGGTGTCGTCGAGACCCGCTTGCACGACGAGGTCGGTCTGCGCGTCGCCCGTGTGGGTTCGGGGTGCCTCGACCCGCGCGTCGTCGTGGACGGTGAAGCCGGCTGCAACCGCGTTGTCGACGATTCCGACGACGGTGGCGCGGGCGGGAATGAGCGTGTTTGCGGCGTCGCGGAGGGCGTCGACCTGCTCGTCGACAGCGCGGCTGATGCCTTGGCCGGCCACCCGATCACTCCACGCACGTGCCGCGGCGGCCGCCCCGCCTTCACCGTCCCATCCACCGAATGTGGAGTCCACATTCCGGTCGACGCGGTGGGTCGACTCCCGGAATGTGTTGTTTGCGGACTCAACCGCGTCGGCAGCCGTGGTGAGCGCAGCCGGATCGAGCGAGCGGATCGCGGAAGGAGACAACATCTACGGGGCCGTTCCTTCGAAGTCGGATCCGACGGCCGCGAGTTGGCGGCCGAATTCCTCCTCGGCCACCTCGTAGTTCCGCGCGGCCGCTTCGGTGGCCTCGGCCATGCGTCGCAGGCAGTTGGCCATAGCGCGGTAGGCGGTGTCGAGTGGTGCTCCCGCGCGTCCGGCGACACCACCGACCGCTGAGGATGGCATCGCGCCCGCTACCGACTCGAGCGCCGCGGACGGTTCCAACGCGTAGATGGTCTCGGCTTCTCCCTCCAGGGCATGGGCCAGGCTCTTCAACGAGTCCGGGTCGACCTTCAGCGTTGACATCAGCTCACCAACTCCTGTCCGGCAGACGTTCCATCAGGGTTGGACGCAGCAGCGTGACGATCGGTTCCCTCGACCGGGTGATTTTCGGAACGTTTCAGGCGATGCGGCCGAATGCTGTGATGGAGGAGTCGCGGAGAGATGTCAGCCGGGACGCGGTCGCGATCCTGGCGACCGCCCGTGACGTGGGCACGAGGAGCTGGGTGCGGCGTCGACGGGCACGGTCATAGCGCTGCAGAGCGATCGGTACCGGATGCTCGGACAACAGCGTCGCGAGTGTCGTGGCGTCGACGATTGCTTCGCATGCGCCGCGGCCGAGATTCGGTGCCATCGCATGCGCCGCGTCGCCGATCAGTGCGGTGTTGCCGCGGACGTACGACGGGAGGCGGGGGGATTCGTACAGGTCGTGGTACATGACGTCGTCGGGGTCGAGGCGGCCGAGGATGTCGCGTACGCCGGGGTGCCAGTCGTGGAAGCGGCCGTACAGGTCGTCGAGGGTGCCGCCGGTGCCTTCGGTGGTGCGGACGGCGGCGAACCAGTTGGTGAGGTCGCCGTCGCGGTCGGTGATTCCGAAGAGCGCGCCGGGACCCCAGGTTTCTCCATGGTTCGTGGTGGAGCCGCCGACCCAGCCGCGCCACGCTCCGTACCCGGTGTGCACGGGCCGGTAGGCCGGACCGAACACCTCGTCACGTACCGCACTGCCGATTCCGTCCGCGCCGATCATCACGTCGTATCCGGCGAGGGCCGTGAGCGGTGGCGCGGGGGCGTCGAACTTCACGATGTGGTCGGGGAGGCCGGACAGCAGGATGTCGAGGAGGGCGGGCCGGGAAACCATGACCGGTGCCCGGCGAAGGTCCCCGACGTGGGCGAGCACCACACCGTCCCAGCGTCTGAGCGTCGCGGAGCGCTGTGGCACGCCGAGTTGTTCCACCCGTCCGCCGACGCCGGCAACTTCGAGTGCGGCCAGGGCAGGAGGCCACATCCCGAGCGCGGTGCCGGTGCGCGGAGGCTCCGGAGATCGTTCGAACACGTCGATGTGCCATCCGTGGCGGAGGAGGGTGTTCGCGGCGGTGAGCCCTCCGATTCCGCCGCCGAGGATCGCCGCACTGCCTGGCTTCACGGTCATGTCATGACGGTACTACGTATGTAGTGGACAGTCACTACCTCTGTAGTGATCCTCGTAGAATGTCTCTCGTGACCGACAAACGCGCCACCGTCCTCGACGCCGCAATCGAACTCGTGGGGACCGAAGGATTGCGCGCCCTCACCCACCGCCGCGTGGATGCCATCGCCGGTGTGCCGGCCGGCTCCACGTCGAACTACTTCCGCACCCGCCAGGCTCTCGTCGAAGGGGTGCTCGACAGGCTCCTCAAGCGGGACCGGGTCCAGCTCGAGGCGATCGGCGCCGCGTTGCCGGGGGACGCACGTGAGCTCGAAGACCTGGCGCACGGATATGTGATGTTCGTGACGGGGGACGACCTCGTGCGGACCCGCGCACGCTTCGCGATGTTCGTCGAGGCGATGGCGACGCCCGAACTGCGTGCCGGGGTCGAAACCCGCCGCAGCGAACTGCGCGGATGGATCGGGACCGTGCTCGCGGGCCTCGGCGTCGACGATTCCGCCACCGCCGCGCGGGTTCTCATCGACTATCTGGACGGACTGATCCTGCATCGCTGCACCTCGCAGGACGACGGGCCGGACCCGCGCGACGGCGTGTCCCGAATGGTGCGAATGCTGCTTTCCACGGCAGGGTGACGCCCGCGATTCCGGTGCGTTACGGCTGCGTTTCCGCAGGTGGGCGGAAGAATAGGGCAGGCTTGCTTGCATTACCCCCCGCCACCTGGCATATCGTTCGTTTCGAAGACGGTGGGACCACGACGTCCCACCGGTCGCCGGGTCCACGCTCGCGCTGCCGAAAAGGCACCCGCACCGTCGCGGATGAGCGGATACTGGCGATGTCGAAGGTATCGGGCACCCGGCCGATACCCGTCTACGGCAGTAGATGGCCATCAGCGCTGCTGGTCGTCGGTGCTATCGCATCAACGAAGGCTAGGTATGACTCATCTCCCCGGGCCTCGAGGGCTCTACCACCCGGCGAACGAGCACGACTCCTGTGGCGTCGCGTTCGTCGTCGACATGCACGGTCGTCGCAGTCGCGACATCGTGGAGAAGGCGATCACCGCCCTGGTGAATCTCGAACACCGCGGTGCAGCGGGAGCGGAACAGAACACCGGCGACGGCGCCGGCATCCTGATCCAGGTCCCCGACGCCTACTTCCGTGAGGTCGTCGACTTCGATCTTCCCGCCGAAGGCGCATACGCGACCGGTATCGCGTTCCTGCCCAAGGACACCGCCAAGGCCGACGCCGCGGCCGCCGAGGTCGACCGCATCGTCGCCGAAGAGGGCCTCGAGGTCCTCGGCTGGCGCGAGGTGCCGATCGACGAGTCCGAGCTGGGTTCCATGGCCAAGGACGCCATGCCCACCTTCCGGCAGATCTTCATCGCCTCCGGCGCCCGCGCGCTCACCGGCCTCGAGCTCGAGCGCCGCGCGTACGTCGTGCGCAAGCGCACCGAGCACGAGCTCGGCCACCACGGCGCGGGCGAGGACGGTCCCGGCAGCGAGACCGTCTACTTCCCGAGCCTGTCGGCGTCGACCTTCGTCTACAAGGGCATGCTCACCACGCCCCAGATGAAGGGTTTCTACCGCGACCTGCAGGACGAGCGCGTCGACTCGGCCCTCGGTCTCGTGCACTCGCGGTTCTCCACCAACACGTTCCCGTCGTGGCCGCTCGCGCATCCCTTCCGCCGCGTGGCGCACAACGGCGAGATCAACACCGTCACGGGCAATGCCAACTGGATGCGCGCCCGTGAGGCACTCATCGACACCGAGGTCTTCGGCGGTCGCGACAAGCTCGAGAAGATCTTCCCGGTCTGCACGCCGGGTGCGTCCGACACCGCGCGTTTCGACGAGGTGCTCGAACTGCTGCACCTCGGTGGTCGCAGCCTGCCGCACGCCGTGCTCATGATGATCCCTGAGGCGTGGGAGCGCCACGACTCGATGGATCCGGCCCGTCGCGCGTTCTACGAGTACCACGCGGCCCTCATGGAGCCGTGGGACGGACCGGCCTCGGTGTGCTTCACCGACGGCACCGTCATCGGCGCCGTGCTCGACCGCAACGGCCTGCGCCCCTCACGTGCCTGGGTCACCGACGACGGCCTCGTCGTCATGGCCTCCGAGGTGGGTGTGCTCGACATCCCCACCGAGAAGATCGTCAGCAAGCGTCGCCTGCAGCCGGGCCGCATGTTCCTCGTCGACACGGCCAAGGGCCGCATCGTCGAGGACGAGGAGATCAAGCGCGAGCTCGCCGCCGAGCATCCCTACGAGGAGTGGGTCGCAGGCGGCGTCACCCGTCTCGAGGATCTGCCCGAGAGCAAGTACACCTACATGTCGCACGAGCGTGTCGTGCTGCGGCAGCAGGTATTCGGCTACACCCGCGAAGAGGTCGACCTCCTCGTCAAGCCGATGGCGGCCTCCGGAGCCGAGGCGCTCGGCTCGATGGGCACCGACACGCCGATCGCCGTGCTGTCGTCGCGTCCGCGTCAGCTGTTCGACTTCTTCTCGCAGCTGTTCGCCCAGGTCACCAACCCGCCGCTCGACGCGATCCGTGAGGAGATCGTCACCAGCATGGGCGGCATGCTCGGCCCCGAGGGCGACCTGCTGAACCCGACCGAGGCGTCGTGCCGGCAGATTCTCATCGGTGCGCCGGTCATCGACAACGACGACCTGCAGAAGCTCATCCACGTCAACGACGAGAAGCAGTTCCCCGGCTTCAACAGCGTCATCATCCGCGGCCTGTACCCGGTCGCGGAGGGCGGTGAGGGTCTGCGTCGCGCCCTCGCCTCGATCCGCGAGCAGGTCTCGCAGGCCATCGAGAAGGGCGCACGCCTGATCGTGCTGTCCGACCGCGAGTCCGACGAGAAGCTGGCGCCGATCCCGTCGCTGCTGCTCACCTCCGCGGTGCACCACCACCTCGTCCGCGAGAAGACCCGCACCAAGGTCGGTCTGCTCGTCGAGGCCGGCGACGCCCGCGAGGTCCACCACATCGCCGCCCTGTGCGGTTTCGGTGCGGCCGTGGTCAACCCGTACATGGCGTTCGAGAGCATCGACGAGCTGTTGCAGAACGGCGACCTGCCCGAGGGCATGACCCTCGACAAGGCCATCGCCAACTACATCAAGGCGGCCTCGAAGGGCGTGCTCAAGGTGATGTCCAAGATGGGCATCTCCACGCTCGCCTCCTACACCGGTGCGCAGCTGTTCCAGGTCATCGGCCTGTCGCAGGAACTCGTCGACGAGTACTTCACCGGTCTGCAGTCGCAGCTCGGCGGTGTCGGTCTCGACGAGATCGCCGCGGACGTCGCGGCCCGTCACCGCACGGCCTTCCTCGACCGCCAGTCCGAGCGCGCGCACCGCGAGCTCGAGGTGGGTGGCGAGTACCAGTGGCGTCGTGAGGGCGAGTACCACCTGTTCAACCCGGACACGGTGTTCAAGCTCCAGCACGCGACCCGCACCGGCCAGTACTCGATCTTCAAGGAGTACACGAAGCTCGTCGACGACCAGTCGGAGCGACTCGCGTCGCTGCGCGGTCTGTTCGAGTTCAAGAAGGGCGTGCGCCCGCCGGTGCCGCTCGACGAGGTCGAGCCGGCGAGCGAGATCGTCAAGCGATTCTCGACCGGTGCGATGAGCTACGGCTCCATCTCGGCCGAGGCGCACGAGACCCTCGCGATCGCGATGAACCGTCTCGGTGGCCGCTCGAACTCCGGTGAGGGCGGCGAGCATCCGAGCCGTTTCACCCCGGACGAGAACGGCGACTGGCGGCGCTCGGCGATCAAGCAGGTCGCCTCGGGTCGCTTCGGTGTGACCGCGCACTACCTGAGCAACTGCACCGACATCCAGATCAAGATGGCGCAGGGCGCGAAGCCCGGTGAGGGCGGCCAGCTGCCGCCGCACAAGGTGTACCCGTGGGTCGCCGAGGTCCGTGGCTCGACGCCCGGCGTGGGCCTGATCTCGCCGCCGCCGCACCACGACATCTACTCGATCGAGGATCTCGCGCAGCTGATCCACGACCTGAAGAACGCCAACCCGAAGGCCCGCATCCACGTGAAGCTGGTCTCCGAGCTCGGTGTCGGCACGGTCGCCGCGGGTGTGTCGAAGGCACACGCCGACGTCGTGCTCATCTCGGGTCACGACGGTGGTACCGGCGCGTCGCCGCTGACCTCCCTCAAGCACGCGGGTGCTCCCTGGGAGATCGGTCTCGCCGAGACCCAGCAGACGCTGATGCTCAACGGTCTGCGCGACCGCATCGTCGTGCAGGTCGACGGCCAGATGAAGACCGGCCGCGACGTCGTGGTCGCCGCTCTCCTCGGCGCCGAGGAGTACGGTTTCGCGACCGCGCCGCTCGTGGTCTCGGGCTGCATCATGATGCGTGTGTGCCACCTCGATACCTGCCCCGTGGGTGTCGCGACGCAGAACCCGGTGCTGCGCAAGCGGTTCACCGGTAAGCCGGAGTTCGTCGAGAACTTCATGCTGTACATCGCCGAAGAGGTGCGCGAGTACCTCGCCGAACTCGGTTTCCGCAGTCTCGACGAGGCCATCGGCCAGGTGGACGTCCTCGACACCCGCAAGGCCGTCGAGCACTACCGCGCGTCGAAGCTCGACCTGTCGCCGCTGCTCGAGAAGGTCACCTCCCCGATCTTCGGGGAGCAGGACATGCACTGCACCAAGGAGCAGTACCACGCTCTCGACAAGGCACTCGACAACGAGCTGATCGCGAAAGCGCAGCCCGCTCTCGAGTCGGGTACGTCGGTCTCGTTCGACACTCCGATCACCAACGTCAACCGCACCGTCGGCACGATGCTTGGCCACGAGCTCACCAAGAAGTACGGTGCGGAAGGGTTGCCGGACAACACGATCGACATCACCTTCGCAGGTTCGGCCGGCAACAGCTTCGGTGCGTTCGTCCCGCGCGGCATCACGATGCGGCTCAACGGCGACGCGAACGACTTCGTCGGCAAGGGCCTGTCGGGTGGTCGCATCATCGTGCGCCCGCCGCACAATGCGGCCGAGGGTTTCGTGCCCGAGGACAACATCATCGCCGGCAACGTCATCCTGTTCGGTGCCACCTCGGGTGAGGTCCTCATCCGTGGCATCGCGGGTGAGCGCTTCGCGGTCCGCAACTCCGGAGCCACGGCCGTCGTCGAAGGCGTCGGCGACCACGGCTGCGAGTACATGACGGGTGGCAAGGTCGTCATCCTCGGCAAGACCGGCCGCAACTTCGGTGCGGGCATGTCCGGTGGCGTCGCGTTCGTGTACAACCCGGACAAGGACTTCGAGAACAACCTGAACACCGAGCTGGTCGACCTCGAGGATCTCGAGGGCGAGGACTTCGCGTGGCTCAAGGGCGCCGTCGAACGGCATCGTGACGAAACGGGCTCCGAGGTCGCAGCCCGCATCCTGGCCGACTGGTCACAACAGGTCAGCCACTTCGCGAAGGTCATGCCTCGCGATTACAAGAAGGTACTCATGGCTATCAAGGACGCCACCATCCGTGGTGCGAACGTGGACGAGGCGATCATGGAGGCTGCTCGTGGCTGATCCCACCGGTTTCCTCAAGCACGGTTCCCGCGAGACGCCGGTCCGCCGGCCTGTCCCGCTGCGACTCCTCGACTGGAAGGAGGTCTACGAGCCGTTCCCGCTCGACACCCTCCGGACCCAGGCAAGCCGTTGCATGGACTGCGGTATCCCCTTTTGCCACAACGGTTGCCCGCTCGGGAATCTCATCCCCGAGTGGAACGACCTCGCCTACAAGGGTAAGTGGGAGGACGGGATCGAGCGCCTCCACGCCACGAACAACTTCCCCGAGTTCACCGGCCGGCTCTGCCCGGCGCCCTGCGAGGCGTCGTGCGTGCTCGGCATCAACCAGGACCCGGTGACCATCAAGCAGGTCGAGGTCGAGCTGGTCGAGAAGGCCTTCGACGACGGCCGCGTCAAGCCGGTTCCGCCGTCGAAGCTCACCGGCCACAAGGTCGCGGTAGTCGGCTCCGGGCCTGCCGGTCTCGCTGCGGCACAGCAGCTCACGCGTGCCGGTCACTCGGTGACGGTGTTCGAGCGGGCCGACCGCATCGGTGGTCTTCTCCGTTACGGCATCCCCGAGTTCAAGATGGAGAAGCGCTTCATCGACCGCCGTCTCGCGCAGATGGAGGCCGAGGGCACCGTCTTCAAGCCGGGCGTGAACGTGGGTGTCGACATCACCGCCGATGAGCTGCGCGAGCAGTTCGACGCCGTGGTGCTCGCCGGCGGCGCGACCGTCGCCCGCGACCTGCAGATCCCCGGACGCGAGCTCGACGGCATCCACCAGGCGATGGAGTTCCTGCCGATCGCCAACCGCGTGCAGCTCGGCGATCTGCCGGCCCCGACCATCACGGCCGAGGGTAAGAAGGTCGTCATCATCGGCGGTGGCGACACCGGCGCCGACTGCCTGGGCACCTCGCACCGTCAGGGTGCGGAGAGCGTCCACCAGTTCGAGATCATGCCGCGGCCGCCGGAGCAGCGCGCCGAGTCCACCCCGTGGCCGACCTACCCCCTCATGTACCGCGTCTCGTCGGCGCACGAGGAGGGCGGCGAGCGCGTCTTCTCCGTCAACACCGAGGAATTCATCGGCAAGGACGGCAAGGTCACCGCGCTGAAGGCGCACGAGGTGCAGATGGTCGACGGTCGCTTCGAGAAGGTCGAAGGCAGCGACTTCGAACTCGAGGCCGATCTGGTGCTGCTCGCGATGGGCTTCACCGGTGCCGAGAAGCCGGGTCTGCTCACCGATCTCGGGGTCGACTTCGACCAGCGTGGCAACGTCGCCCGTTCGTCGGAGTGGTCCACCAACGTCGACGGTGTCTTCGTCGCCGGCGACATGGGTCGCGGACAGTCGCTCATCGTCTGGGCGATCGCCGAGGGTCGCGCGTGCGCCGCTGCGGTGGACCGCTTCCTCGAGGGTGAGACGGCGTTGCCGGCGCCGATCGCGACCACCACGATGCCGCAGCGCTGAACGAGGTACGACCACTGGGCCGCACACCGGAAGGTGTGCGGCCCAGTGGCGTTCGGGGGGCGGCGTTCGTGGGTGGGGTCAGGCGTCGACGAGCGACGCGGGATCGGTGTCGGTTGCGGTGGCCGGCGCCGGTTCGGGTGTGGCCTCCTCGCGCCGCCGCGCGAGGAGGCGATCCACGGCCCACGATCCGGAGCCGAGGAAGATCAGGACGAACATCGCCCAGCAGAACAGCGCGGCGGATTCACCGTCGTTCTGGATGGGCAGTGCGCCGTCGGCCTGGTGACCCCAGAAGTAGGCGTACGCCATCGATCCGGAGCCGAGGAAGGCCGCGAGCCGGGTACCGAGACCGACGATCAGGGCGGTGCCGCACACGACCTGGATGATCGCACCCCACCAGCCGGGCCATGCGCCGAGTTGTGCGGTGGTTCCGCCGTAGGGTTCCGCCGGCCACGCCCACAGGCTCGTGGTGCCGTGGCAGAGGAACAGGAAACCGACGGCGATGCGGAAGGCGGCGACGGCGTGATCGCCGAAACGGTCCGGCCAATGGCGCACTGCTTGGTCATCGTTCCTCGGGTTTCGGTGGAGCTGCCCCTGCTTTCCGGGGGTGGATCCACAGAAATCCGCTCGACAGGGACCACCGGACGCGCTGCGCTTGTGATATTTCCGTGTCGCCGGGCGTCGCACCCGTTATGGTTCTGCGCATGACGGCTACGAGACGGGCACTGGCAACGGTCGTGATGGGTGCGGGTGCCGTCGTGGCTGCCGTCGCGGCGGCTCCCACCGCGACCGCGGACCCTGCGGACGCGTGCATCCGCAACGGTGGCGGGCTCGTGACGATCGACGGCGCCGAGCCCGTCCCACCGGTTTTCGGATTCGACGGTCCCCGCCTGCTCGGACTCCAGGGCGGCGTCGGCAACGCATGCATCACCAACGTGGGTCCCGGCGCCGTGACCGTCACGCATCCCGAGGGGCGTGTCCCGGGACGCACCGAGGTGTCCACCGCGCTCGTGGAGATGCGGGTCGACGGCGGGCTCGGCAACGTCGCCGTCACCAATGTCGGTACCGGCGCGGTCACGGTGCACCGGACGGAGGTCACGCCCGAGCCCGTTGCGGGGCCTGCACAGGCTCCGCTCCCCGGGATGCCGGAGCTGATCCTCGACGCGGGAACCGACGGCGTCTTCGTCACGAATGTCGGTACAGGCGGTGTCACGGTCGTCGACCGTGCCGTCGCGCCGGCGGAGCTCCCGGCCCCGCCACCGCCTCCGCCGGGCGCGGTGGTCACCGATCCGTTCAGCGGAAACATCTATGTGACAAACCTTTTCGGGCCCGACATCGTCGTCGCGGAACCCGCCTCGACCGCCGAAGGGAGCGTCGTCGAGCGGCCGGTTCCGGGAACGGCGGTCGACTACGGGACGGGCAACGTCTTCGTGACGAACATCGGTGGGGGACAGGTGACCGTCGTCCGCGGCTGATCCGCCGGCCCCGTCGTTTCCCGACAACGTTCCGGACTCGGATACATCACATCCGGTTCACGAATATGTCATCCTTCTACTCGATACTGCCGGGGAGGGACGCGGCACCAGGACAGTAGCGGGGCGGGGACATGGCTATGAGAAGAGTGTGGGCGGCAACGGTGGCCGCAGTGGCGGCATGTGCAGCAGTATTCGCTGCAATGCCTGCGGCGCAAGCCGATCCGCCCGGATGTCCGACCCTGAACGTGGTCGCTGTGCCTGGAACATGGGAGACCGCGAACACCCCCGACCCCGGCCGCGGGAACGGCATGCTCGCCCAGGTCACGTCCAATCTTCCCGCGGGTGCCCGCGTCGACTACGTCGCGTATCCCGCCACGGCCTTTCCGTGGGAGGGCGACGTGTACGCGGCCTCCCGCAATCGCGCCGTCGACAACGCACGCGGCATCATCGCGGCCACTGCCGAGCGGTGCCCCCTCACGAACTTCGCCCTCGTCGGCTACAGCCAGGGTGCCGATGCCGCAGGCGATCTCGCCGCCGAGATCGGCACCGGGCTGGGAGTGATCGGTCCGCACCGCCTCGTCGCGGTGGGTCTGCTGTCCGATCCGCGCCGCTCCGAACTCGACCCGTTCGTCGGTCCGCCCGTCGCCGGCACCGGTGCGGGAGGTGCCCGCGCGGGAGGCTTCGGATTCGTAACGCCCAACGTGCGCACCATCTGCGCGGTGGGCGACCTCTACTGCTCGACGCCGCCGGAGGACTTCGTCACGCGACTGGCCGGCTTCCTCGCGATCTCGGCGGGCAGCCCGTTCGAGCAGCTCGAGAACTACCGCGACGAGGCGACGGCGCTCTACAACGACATCATGACCGCCGGGGGCATCCCGATGCTGCAGCTACAGCTCACGCCCGAGGCGAACGAGCTGCGCGAGCAGAAGATCCGAACCTTCTACGAGTCGCAGATCCACCAGGACTACTCGAACTACGTGGTCGACGGTCGCGGAACGACGGCCACGCGGTGGCTGCACGACTGGATCGCCTCGAAGACCTGACCATCAATCGATGTCGAATCGTGCGCCCACACGCATGACACGGGGCGCGAAGCGCATCAGCCACTTGCGGACCTTCGCGCCCGGGGCGACCGTCACCACAGGCTTGTTGTGACGGACAGCCCCGACGATCGCCTTGGCCACCTTCTCCGGCGCGATGTGCAGGCGCCGGTACATCGCGAGGGTGCGGGTGCGTCGTGCTGCTCGTAGTTCCTTGTTCGGCGCGACGTACTCCGTCGCCCGGGTGAGGTTGGTGTCCACCAGGTCGGGACACACGACGGTCACGCCGATCCCGTGTTCGAGCAGTTCGGCGCGCAGGCACTCCGACAGCATGAACACCCCGGCCTTGCTCGTCGTGTAGGCGGCGAGGTTGCGTTGCGGCATGTACGCCGCGGCCGACGAGACGTTGACGATCTGCCCGCCCGTGCCGGCCTCGATCATCTGCTCCGTGAAGGCGCGGCAGCCGTAGACCACTCCCCAGAAGTTCACGTCCATCACGTTCTCGAAGACGCTCTGCGGAGTGTCGGCGAAGGCACCGATGACACCGATGCCCGCGTTGTTGACGAGCACGTCGGCGACGCCGTGCCGTTCGCGAACGGTCTGCGCGAACTTTTGGACCTGCTGTTCGTCGGAGACGTCGAGTTCGTAGGCGTGAGCGGCGCCGCCGAAGACGGCCTCGGAACCTCCGGCACCGGGAGCCGGGACGTTCACGAGCGCCACCGTCTCGCGGGCGCTGTCGAGATCCTTGTCTGCCACGACGACGATGGCACCTTCGGCGGCGAAGGCGATCGCCGAGGCCCGGCCGATCCCGCTACCACCACCGGTGACGACGACGAGGGCGCCGGTCAGGTCGCGCAGGCGGCTGCGCAGTGCAGCGCCGGCGCGCCAGCGGCGTATCTGGGCGATCCGAGAGGTCACCCCACCATCGTGACGCACTCGCCGCGTGTGGTCCGGTCAGTACAGGAACTCGCGGTAGAGCTCGCGTTTGCCCGGCTCGGCGTCGGCCGGGATCTCGATCGAGTGGAGTTCGGCGTGCATGTCGCGCATCGAGGGGACCGCCGCGCGGTCGGGATAGGTCGACGGATCCCACAGCTTGGCGCGGAGCAACGCCCGCGCGCAGTGCAGGAAGACCTCGTCGATCTGCACGATCACAGCGAGCTGCGCCGGCTTGTTCTGCAGCGACAGCTTCCCGAGCAGGTCGGGGTCGGTCGACAGCGTGGCGCGGCCGTTGATCCGCAGCACCTCCTCGTCGCCGGGGACGAAGAACAGCAGCCCGACGTGAGGGTTCTCGAGGATGTTCCGGTACGAGTCGGCGCGGCGATTGCCGGGCCGGTCGGGCAGCGCGATCGTGTGGTCGTCGAGGACGAGCACCGCCGACTCGATGTCGCCGCGCGGCGAGCAGTCGCAGTTGCCGACGGCGTCGGCGGTGGCGATCGTGAAGAACCGCGCCAGCGACAGGAAATGCCTGATGAGCGGCGTCAGGTGTGGTCGCGCCTTGTCGACGATCGCCGGGTGCGGAATGCCCAGGACGGCCTCGAGCTCGTCCTGTGTCCGTATCCCGCCCTGTACGAGTTCGTCGATCCTGTCCGCATCCATCCGGTGCACCTCCGGCGGTGACCGTATCAATCCTGCACGGGAAGATCACGTCGGCGTCCGTGTCATGCCCTGGTCAGGGGCTGCACAGTCGATTGCTTCCGGTCACCGGGACGACCCGGGAGGCAGGACTCCGGACCCCGGTAGAACGGGTGGCGACGCCCCCGCCCGGAAGGATCGAGATGACCGACTCCGCCCTGCTGGCCTCCCTCCTCGAACGCGTACAGCTCCTCGAGGACAAGGCTGCGATCCACGAGGTCCTCACGGCCTACGGCCCGGCCGTCGACGCCGGTGACGCCGAGGCGGTGGGGGAACTGTGGGCCGAGGACGCCGTCTACGACGTCGACATCCGCCTGATGGAGGGTCGCGACGCCATTATGGAGATGGTGCGCACCCGACCGCACCAGGACTACATCGAGGAGGGCTGCGGTCATCTGCTCGACCCGGTGCACATCCGGGTCGACGGCGACACCGCCGTCGCGACCTGCCACTCCCTGCTGCTGCGCCGCAACGCCGATTCGGATTCGTTCCGGGTGTGGCGGGTGAGCGCCAATCGTTTCGAACTCGCCCGGATCGACGGCAGCTGGAAGATCGTGCGCCGCACGTCGCGGTTGCTCGACGGCAGCACCGCCGCCCGCGACCTCCTCGCGAGCGCACGGCGCTGAACCCACGACTCGCGGGTGGGCGCTGGGGGCTCACCCGCGGCCGGCTCCCGGGGCGCTCAGACGCGCAGGGTGTCGCGTACGTGCCCGGTCTCGTTGATCGACGCGACGCGGCGCGCGCCGCTGCGTGAGACGAGGATGCGCGTCACCGACGCGTACTCGATGGGGAACATCAGCGGCCGGGGCAGCTCGAGCAGGTGCTGCAGCACGATGTTCACGACCCCACCGTGGGCGAACAGCGCCACGGTCTCGGCGTGGTCGCACGTGTCCACCACGTGGTCGATCCCTCGCAGCACCCGCGTGCGGAAGGCGTCCCCGTCCACGAAATCGGGCAGGTGACCTGCCAGGATGCGCTTGTAGGCGGCCGGTGCGACGTCCTTCGCGGCGTCGATCGTGAAGTAGTGGTCGTGGCCGTAGTCGTACTCGGCGATGTCCTCCATCTTCTCCACGTCGAGCCCGCGTCGTTCCGCGACCGGATCGGCCGTCTGCAGGGCCCGCAACTGCGGGCTCGAGAACAGGCGGGTGATGTTGTAGGGGGACAGCGCGTCCGGCAACCGCGACGCCTGGAGACGACCGGCCTCCGTGAGCGGCGGGTCGGCGCCCCCGGTCTCGGCGCGGGCGTTGTTCGGCTCGGCGTGACGGATCAGGAGTAGCTGCACGACCTCACGATGCCAGGTGGAGCGGTTTCACGTGAAACCACCCGTCAGGAGCGCCGCGGCTTCGTGAACGGGAACGCCAGCGACTCGCGGATGCTCCCTCCGAGTACGAGCATCACGATCCGGTCGACACCCATACCGAGGCCGCCGGTGGGAGGCATCGCGTATTCGAGTGCTTCGAGGAACTCCTCGTCGAGTTCCATCGCCTCCTCGTCACCGCCCGCGGCGAGCAGCGACTGCTCCGTGAGGCGAGCACGCTGGTCGAGCGGATCGGTGAGCTCGCTGTAGGCGGTCCCCAGCTCGACACCCCAGGCCACCAGGTCCCACTTCGCCGCGACACCCGGCTTGCGGGGGTGCGGCCGGGTCAACGGCGACACCGAGGTCGGGAAGTCGGTGTAGAAGGTGGGGAACTCCGTCTTCGATTCGACGAGGTGCTCGTACATCTCCTGCGCGGTGGCGCCGGCGTCCCAGGCCGGGTTGTAAGGGATCTCGTGCTCGTCGCACAGGCGTCGCAGGACGTCGACGGGGGTCTGCGCGTCGACGAACGTCCCGAGCGCCTCGGAGATCGCGTCGTGGAAGGTCTTGACGGGCCACTCGCCGGAGATGTCGATCTCGACCGGGATACCGTCGGGTCCGGGCCGCAGGATGATCTCGCGTCCGTGTGCCGCGCGGGCCGCTGCCTGGATCAACTCGCGTGCGACCACCCGCATCTTCTCGTAGTCGCTGTGCGCCTCGTATGCCTCGAGGATCGTGAACTCCGGGTTGTGCTTGAAATCCGCACCCTCGTTGCGGAACACCCGGCCGATCTCGAAGACCTTCGCCATGCCCGCGACGCACAACCGCTTCAGATACAGCTCGGGGGCGATCCGCAGGTACAGATCGGCGTCGTAGGCGTTGATGTGCGTGATGAACGGTGCGGCGTTCGCGCCGCCGTGCACCGACTGCAGGATGGGGGTCTCCACCTCGAGATAGCCGCGCGCCTGCAGTTCGTCGCGTAGCGACCGCACCACCGCGCTGCGTGCCGCGAGGTGGTCGCGTGCCCCGCGGTCGATCGCGAGATGCAGATAGCGTTGCCGCACGCGGGCTTCCGGGTCGACGAGGCCGTGGTACTTGTCGGGCAGCGGATGCAGGCACTTGCCGTCGATGCGCCACGAGTCGGCGAGCACCGAGATCTCGCCGGTGCGGCTGCGTCCCACCTCGCCCGACACCTCGACGAGGTCACCGAGGTCGAACAGGAAGCGTTGTCCGGCCACCCGTTGCCGGTCGATGAGGATCTGGATGTCGCCCGACCAGTCGCGCAGCACCGCGAACAGCACACCGCCGAAGTTGCGGATGCGCAGCAGGCGTCCCGCCACGGTCACCGGGGTGCCGGACTTCGCGGCCCGGGCCTCGGCGGCCGTGTGGGTCGGGGGATGCGCGACCGGATAGGGATCGACACCGTGCTCGACGATCCGCTGCAGGGTGTTCATCCGCACCTGGACCTGTTCGGGGCGGCGACGTCCGTGCGAGACGGCGGGCGTGCCGTCGGCAAGCTCGACGTCGGGTGCGCTGCCGTCGTCGTGCAGTTCTGCCGCGGCCACCTGGTCCTCGGGGAACGCCGAGTGTGTTCCCGTGTGCTGCTGGGTGTTCCGGCGACCGAAGGTGGGGAGGGTGAGGAAGCCCTCGGCGATCGCCGACGCGAGCGCGACGCGCGGGATGAGCCGGTTGTCGCGGAAACACAGGAAGCGGGGCACCCATTCGGGGTGGTACTTGACGTTGGACCGGTACAACGCCTCGAGCTGCCACCACCGTGAGAAGAACAGCAGGATCGACCGCCACAACCGCAGGATCGGGCCGGCACCGATCCGCGCGCCCTCCTCGAAGACCGACCGGAATACCGCGAAGTTCAACGAGATCCGGTCGACGTCGAATTCGGCACCGCGTGAGGCGAGCTCGGAGACCATGAGTTCGACGACGCCGTTGGGGGCCTGCGGGTCGCGGCGCATGAGGTCGAGTGACACGCCGTCCGATCCCCAGGGCACGAGCGAGAGCATCGCGACGACCTTGCCGTCCGCGACCGCTTCGACGAGCAGGCAGTCGCCGTCGAGCGGGTCGCCGAGCCGGCCGAGGGCCATCGAGAAACCGCGCTCGTTTTCGGTGTCGCGCCAGGCCTCGGCGCGCTGGATCGCCGCCGACAGCTCGATGGGTGACAGTTCGCGGTGACGCATGATCCGCGCGGTCACACCGTGTTTGCGGGCGCGGTTGACGGCCTGCCGCACCGGTCGCATGTCGCGTCCGGCGAGACTGAAGTCGCGGGTGAGCAGGACGGCCTCGTCGCCGAGCTGCAGCGCGTTCAGACCCGCACGGTGGTAGGCCGTCGCACCGTCCTCGCTCGCCCCCATCACCGCGGGTGTCCACCCATAGGCGCGGGCGAGGTCGAGCCATTCGTCGATGGCGTGCGGCCATGCTTCGGGGTTGCCGATCGGATCACCGCTCGCGAGGCACACGCCGAGTTCGACGCGGTAGGTCACCGCGGCCTTGCCGCTGGGGGCGAACACCACGGCCTTGTCGCGGCGGGTCGCGAAGTAGCCGAGCGAATCGTCGCTCTGGGCGAGCAGACCGCGGATGGCCGATTCGTCACTGCCGGTGAGCGCGTTGCTCGCTCGCTGTGAACGGAACAGCACCACGACCGCCGCGAGCACGGCGAGGGCGCCGAGGAGGCCGAGGATCGTGTTGACCAGCCCGTTCGGGCGGCCACCGAACTGGTCGTTGTCGATGAACGTCAGCGCGGTGACGCGGTTGAGCGCCCACAGGAACCGGTCGGTAGCGGGCAGGGTGCCGGGGAACAGTTCCACCAGGCCCCAGCCGATGAGCGTCGCGACGACCAGACCACCCACGAGCACACCGAGTGCGGCCCAGGCGTTTCCGCGCCGCACGCGCGTGTAGAACTCGGGATAGGACAGCAGCAGGAGCGCGACGATCAGCAGGTGGACGACCAACGCGACGAGGTGGTTCGGGTCGCGCTCGACGATGCTCATCACGAGATTGGTGATGGAGAATCCGCCGAGGTAGATCGTCAGGATCCACCACGCGATGCGTTTTCGGCCGGCGATCGCACCGGCGAGCAGGCCGAGGACGAGCGCGAACGACAGGCTCGTGTCGGGGGCGTCGAAGTAGTACTCGTCGAGATATTCGCGCGGGGCGTGGATCCAGTAACGCAGGGTCGGGGAGATCGACCACAATGCGACCACGACCGCGTAGATGCCCAGGATCAGGCCGAAGATGTGCGGTACGGCGGACAGACGTCCACCGACACGGTCGGTCAGCGACGGCCGGGAGGGCGGTCGGGCGTCCTCCACCGGACGCGGGCGCTCGACAGGAGCGGCGGAATCCGCAGACATGGAATAGAACGGTAACGGGCAAACGCGGCAGCCGTGGGACGAACGGCCGCGGGACCGGATCACATGCCCGGTCCCGCGGCCGCTCTCATCCGCTCATGCGCCTGTCAGTAGCACTGCGCGCTCAGCGCGCTCATGAGCGCGGCGCTCCCGCGGTCGCGACGTCCTCGGTGGCGTCCGGCTCGGACGGTTCGGCCCGCGCCAGCTTGCTCGGCCACCAGATCTTCTTGCCGATGTCGATCGTCAGGGCCGGCACCACCAGCGACCGCACGAGCAGCGCGTCGAGCAGGACACCGAAGGCGACGATGAACGCCAGCTGAGCCAGGAACAGCAGTGGGATCACCGCCAGCGCCGAGAACGTGGCCGCGAGCACCACGCCGGCGGACGTGATGACACCACCGGTGACGGTCAGCGCCCGCAGGGTGCCCGCACGGGTACCGACCTTCTTCGTCTCCTCGCGGACGCGGGTCATGAGGAAGATGTTGTAGTCGATACCCAGCGCCACGAGGAAGACGAACCCGAACAGAGGCACCACCGGGTCGGCGCCCGGGAAACCGAACAGGTGGTTGAACACGAGCGACGAGATACCGAGGGTCGCCGCGAACGAGACGATCACGGTGAGCATCAGCAGGATCGGTGCGACGACCGCCCGCAGCAACGCGATGAGCACCAGCAGCACCACGAGCGTCACAACCGGGATGATGACGGTGCGGTCGCGGGTCGCGGTGTCCTTCGTGTCGAGGTCGACGGCCGTGGGTCCGCCGACGAGTGCCTCGGCCCCGGGCACTGCGTGCACCGCCTCGCGGATGCGTTCGACGGTCTCCTCGGCGGCGAGGGAGTCGGCGGGATCCGAGAGCGTCGCCTGCACCGCGACCAGTCCGTCGACCACGCGCGGCGCGCCGTCGGGGCCGGGGACGGGCTGGACGGTCGTCACGCCCTCGACGCCCTCGGTGGCGCCGACGACACCCTCGAGCGCGCCTTCGCGGGCGACGACGATGCTGGGCGAACCGGTGCCGGCGTCGAAGTGCTCACCGAGCACCTCCTGGCCGGACTTCGAATCGGTTTGCAGGAGGAACAGATCCGAGGACGCGACACCGCTCGCCTTGAACTGCGGTGCCAGCAGGGCGAAGGCGACGAGCACGAGGCTGCACACGATCCAGATGGGACGCGGCTTCGACCCGACGAAGTCGGCCACCCGGCCCCACACCTTGTGGGACTTCTGCATGTCGTCGGCGTCGGCGTTCGGGTCGTAGACCGGGCGGGTGGGCCAGAACGCGACGCGGCCGAGCAGCACGAGCACTGCGGGCAGGAAGGTGAGCGACGCGAGGAACGACGTCGCGATGCCGATGGCGGCCACCGGGCCGAGACCGCGGTTGGAGTTCAGGTCCGACAGCAGTAGGCACAGCACACCGAGGATGACGGTGCCGGCCGACGCCGCGATCGGCTCGATCGAGCCGCGGAGCGCGCTGCGCATCGCGGCGTACTTGTCCTGCTGCAGTCGCAGTTCCTCGCGGTACCGGGAGACCAGCAGCAGCGCGTAGTCGGTGGCGGCGCCGAACACGAGGATGAACATGATGCCCTGGCTCTGGCCGTTGAGCGCGATCGCTCCGGCGTCGGCGAGCACATAGATCAGCAGGCTCGCGAGGGCGAGTGCGAACAGCGCCGAGATGATGACGACGAACGGCAGGATCGGGCTGCGGTAGACCACCACGAGGATGACGAGGACGACACCGCCCGCGACGAGCAGGAGCAGTCCGTCGATGCCGCCGAAGGCCGACGACAGGTCGGCGGCCTGCCCGGCGGGGCCGGTGACGTAGACGGTCAGGCCGTCCGGTGCGCCTTCGAGGGCCGTCCGGAGTTCCTCGACGGCCTCCTGGACCTCCCCGGAGGCGTCGAGCGGCACGATCATCTGCGCCGCTGCGCCGTCCTCGGACGGGATCGGCGGCGGTCCGGCCGATTCGGTGGCGAGGAAGGCGAGGTCCTCGTCGGTGATCCCACCGTCGCGTTCGGCGACGACGATCGCGGGGATGAACTCGCTCTCGTCGAACTGCGCGTACAGCTCGTCCGCGCGGGTGGATTCGGCCGATGCCGGGAGGAAGGTGATCGCGTCGTTGGAGGCGACCTCGCTGAGCTTGCCTGCGAACGGGCCGCCGCCACCGGCGGCCACGAGCCACGCGATGAGCAACAGGGCGGGTAGCAGCCACCGCCATCGGCCGGTTCTCCGTGGGGGCGCGGTAGCAGTGCTCAAGATTCCTCCTGGCGTGAACGGATTTGTCGACCCACCCGGGGGCGTGGACGCCTACCGGCGTGTGATCGAACTCGAGCGCGACGACGCGACCGGTGGCGACTCTCCGGTCGCGGTCTCGGACCCGGCGACCCTGCGCAGGCTCCTGCTCGAGATCGTTCGTTCCCACAGCGCTCCTCGTGACAGCCCGCGGAATACCCATGATCGGGAGATTCCACCCCTTCACGGGGTGTGAGCTGGCCCCCCGCCCCGGGAAACGGAGAGATTCGCCGGATGAGCGCGCGGTAGGGTTCCGCATGGTCTCCGCCCACCGGACCCACGCCGACGTTGTCTCCGCACTGCGAGCGGCCGGGTGCGTGTTTGCCGAGGAGGAGGCGCAGCTGCTCGTCGAAGCCGCTCCCACACCCTCGGATCTGGAGCGGCTCATCGCGCGGCGGGCCGGCGGAGAACCCCTCGAACACGTACTGGGACAGGTCTTCTTCCACGGCAGGCGCATCGCGGTGCGAGAGGGGGTGTTCGTCTCCCGTCGCCGCACCGAGTACCTGGTGGACTGCGCGATCGAACTCGCGCGGCCCGGCGCCGTGATCGTCGACATGTGCTGCGGGTGCGGTGCCGTCGGTGCCACGCTCGCCACCGCCGTCGAGGCCTGCGAGGTCTACGCGGCCGACATCGATCCCGTCGCCACCGCGTGTGCCCGCCTGAACCTGCCGCCCCACCGGGTGTTCGTCGGCGATCTGTTCGACGCCCTGCCGGGCACGCTGCGCGGTCGCGTCGACGTGCTCGTCGCCAACGCGCCCTACGTGCCGTCGGGGGCGATCGCGTCGATGCCGCGGGAGGCGCGCTGCAGCGAGCCGCGACATGCACTGGACGGCGGACCCGACGGACTGGACGTCCACCGTCGGCTCGTCGCCGACGCGGGTCGGTGGCTCACCGACGGTGGGTCGCTGCTCGTCGAGTCGGCCGCGTCGCAGGCACCCGTCGTGCGCGACCTCATGACCCGGGCCGGACTCGACGCCGACACGCGGGGTTTCGAGGAGGCCGACGCGACCGTCGTCATCGGCACCCGCCGATGACGTGCTCGCTGCCGCGAACATGTCAGTCGAGCGGCAGCTGAGCGAAGATCGCGGTCGGCTGGGTCGACCCGCCCGTCGGTTCCACGCTGAAGGCGAGCGCGGTGGCACCCGAGATGTCCTCGAGCACCGCGGTCGTCGACGGCGCGACGTCGTCGGGGGTCATCGTGCCTGCGGGCTCCATTCCCTCGGGCCCGACCAGCCACATCTGGTAGACGCTGCCCTCGGCCGGCGGGGCGACGTTGTTCATCACCAGCACGCCGGCGTCCTCCTCCTTGGAGAACACCACGGTCGCGGTGCCGCCACCGTCGAGCTCGCCCGACGAGGTCCGTACGTCCTCGGCGGCGAAGACCCGCTCGCTCGTGCCCGGCTCGGACGTGTTCTGCCATTGACCGGCCACCACGACGCCGCCGATCGCGACGATCACGGCCGCTGCCGCGGCGAGCAGGAAGTTCCGCCGTCGGGCCTGGCGGCGCTCGTCGAGGGAGACGGGCGGGGGAGGGTGATCGTCCTCCGCCCGAGGTGCCTCGGTCGCCTCCGGGTCACCGGGTCGTTCCGTGTGCGTCTTCTCGGCGGGCGTCTTCGCGGTGAGTTCGGCGTGGACCAGATCGAGCAGTCGCACCCGGAGTTCGGGCGGCGGCTCGGTCGCGGTACCGGCCGACATCGCTGCGAGGGTCTCGCGGACCTCGCGGACCTCGACGCCGAACCGTTCGGCCACCTCCGGGTCTGCTTCCGCGAGTCGCTCGGCAAGCTCTCGACGTTCGTCGGGCGTGACGGCATCCAATGCGAAGACGGGTGCCATGTCGAGCAGATCGCGCGAGGAATCGTTCGCCTCGTCAGCCATCCACAGTCACCCCCAGACAATTCTTCAGTCGTTTCAGGCCGTCCCGGATGCGCGACTTGACCGTCGGCAACGGGGACGAAAGTTCTTCTGCCACTTCGGTATACGTAAAGCCTCTGTAGTAGGCGAGCTCAACCGAGCGTCGCTGCAGTTCGGTGAGCGAACCCAGGCACTCGTTCACCCGGCGGCGATCGTCGCGCTGCGCTACCTCCTCGCTCACCGAGTCGAAGGCCGCGTCGACGTTCGTCGAACCGTACTGCGACTCGCGGTCGGCTCCGGACTGTTCGCTGCGGACCCGGTCGACGGCACGCCGATGGGCGAGCGTGATGATCCACGACAGAGCGGAACCCTGACGCGGGTCGTACTTGTCGGCCGACCTCCATACCTGGAGGTAGACCTCCTGGGTGGTCTCCTCGCTGTAACCGGGATCCCGCAGGACCCGCAGCACCATGCCGAAGACTCGGGAACGCGTCGCGTCGTACAGTTCGGCGAACGCCGTAGGGTCTTGCCGGGCCACCCGCCCGAGCAGTTCGCCGAGGGTATCGGTATGGCCTCCGACGCCGGTCATCGGCTCAGTCCGCTCATCGAGGGAAAGCCTAGCCTGGACATTCCCTCCACTCAAGGCAACCGTGTCGACCACGAGCGTCACCCCATCCACATCCGAGCACGTAGAACAGTCGTGAGATCGGCCGGCAGCCGTTCGCCGCTGACGGTCGCGGTGAACACCGGGACGCCGGGTCGCCGCAGGGCGACCGAGACCGCGAACGTGTCGCCGGCCCGGGTGATGATGTCGATCTCGTCCGAGCGCAGCGTGTAACAGTGCCGTCCGTTCCGGCGCGAATGGATCTCCGCGACCACGCAGGCCAGGGAACCGCTCGGATCGTGGCACCAGAACAGGTTCAGCGGATCCGATCCGAGACCGAGGCGCCGGATGTTCAGCAGCGCAGTGATGCGCCCGACCGGAACCCGCACCCCGTCGGCCACGAGCTGATCCTTGACCCGCCCGCGGAAGGTGTCCGAATCACTCGCGACGAAGTGGTCCCACGGCTCGAACCGCATCAGCGTGCGCAACCACCAGGACGAAGGCATCGACTCGTCGACATCCATGACCCAGCTGAAGCCGCGGTACTCGAGCGAGGGACGCTCGGCCGAGCCCTGCGCGTGGCGGACGAAGGTCCGGTAGATCGCCGGCACGACCGCCTCCCGGCCACCCGGGAACTCGACGTCGTCGCCGATCATCGCGACTGCGCGGGGAAGGTCAGGATGCATGATCGTCTCCGGGGCACGGGGTCGGTTTCCCCGACAGTGTGCACGTGAGGAAATCGGCTGTGGTGCCGACCGGACGCCCACCGGGCAACACGAATACGTGAGCCGGTCGGAGATCCTCGACGTCGTCCATGACGTGCATTCGGAGCCGACCGCAATACGGATGGGTCGAACACCGGATACCGATCCGAGAAAAAATCTCTCGATCCGACCCATCCGGACCGACCCGAGGTTCGAATGACCGGTGACACACCTGATCGACGTGGCCGTTTCCGGCCACGGCCTACGAAGGGAACCACAGTCATGAACATCACTGCGCGCAAGAGCCTGGCCGTCGTCGGAATCGGTGCGATGTCCCTGCTGGGTGTCGCGGCGTGTTCGGATGATTCGGGCACGGACACCACCGACACCACCACGATGGAGACCACCCAGGAGACAATGCAGGAAACCACTACGGCTGCAACCGGTACCGCAGCCCCCGCTGCCGGCCCCGTCGGACCGGGCTGCGCCGATTATGTCGCCGCGAACCCTACCGGCCCGTCGTCCGTCGAGGAACTCGCGAACCAGCCTGTCGCCGAGGCCGCCGGAAACGTGCCGATCCTGACCACTCTCACGCAGGCCCTGTCCGGCCAGCTCAACCCCGACGTCAACCTGGTCGAGACGCTCAACGATGGCGAGTTCACCGTCTTCGCGCCGGTCGACGACGCGTTCGCCGCCCTGCCGCCGGAGACCGTCCAGACGCTGCAGACGGATTCGGCTCTACTGACCGACATCCTCACCTACCACGTGGTTCCCGGTGAGCTGACCCCGGCCGATATCGCCGGCACGCAGACCACCGTCCAGGGCGGCACCGTCGAGGTCGCCGGCGAGGGTGAGATGTGGACCGTCAACGACGCCAACGTGATCTGCGGTGGCATCGAGACCGAGAACGCCACCGTGTACCTGATCGACGGCGTTCTCATGCCCCAGCAGTAACCGATACCGGACGACGGAAAGGTAGAAGGCATGCGTAGATCCCGACACGGCGTTCGGGGGCTTGCGGCGGCGTTCATCGCCGCCGCAGGCGCGCTCCTGTTCGCCACGCCCGCCGCCGCAGCGCCGCTCACTCCGGTTCCCGAGCTCGACGTGAACCGGTATGTGGGGCAGTGGTATCAGCTCGCCGCCAATCCGGCTCCCTACAACATCGACTGCGCTCGCGACACGACGGCGTTCTACACGCTGCTCGACGAACGCAACGTGCGCGTGGAGAACTCGTGCACCACGTTCACCGGTGATCGTCGCGGGATCATCGGGAACGCCCGCGTGAACGACACTGCCGCACTGCATGTGTCTTTTCCGGGGGTACCCTTCCAGGATTCGCTCGACGGACCGAGCAACTACATCGTCACGTACCTCGCGGACGATTACTCGTGGGCAGTCGTCGGTGACCCGACGCGCATCTCCGGATTCGTGCTGTCGCGTTCGCCCGTCGTCAGCGACGACGCGTGGCGCGAGATCCGGAACGTCGTCGAGGCGAGCGGGTACAACTCGTGCCTGATGCTCACCTCGCCCACCACCGAGGGACTGCAGGACATCAAACCGCTCTGCGCCGTGTAACTCTCGGTCGATCGTGGTGGTGTGCGGATCCCGAGGAAGATCCGCACACCACCCAGATCCGTCGCCCCGAGAACATCCGCTCGCGAATTCGCCATCCGCTACGGCAATTGCTGCAGCGGATGGCGAACAACGTAGCGGATCGCTCTAGCGGCCGGCGGTGCCCGCGATGTTCTCGAGCATGCCGCGGAAGATGATGCCGTGGAAGGGAACCAGCGCGTACCAGTAGAGACGACCGGCGACTCCGCGCGGGAAGAAGATCGCCCGCTGGTGCACGCGCGACCGGCCCGACTCCAGCGGTTCGACCCGCCACTCGAGCCACGCTCCGCCGGGTGCCCGCATCTCCGCGCGCAGGCGCAGCAGCGTCGGGCGTTCGATCCGTTCGACGCGCCAGAAGTCCAGGGCGTCACCGGTATGCAGGGTTTTCGGGTCGCGGCGACCGCGGTGGAGTCCGACGCCGCCGACGAACCGGTCGAGCCAGCCGCGGATGGTCCACGCCAACGGGAAGGAATACCAACCGTTCTCGCCGCCGATGCTCTCGACGACGGCGAACACCTTCTCCTGGGACGAATCCGACTCGAGTGACCGCTCGTCGGTGAAGACGACCTCGCCGGCCCAGTCCGGGTCGGACGGAAGCGGATCGGCGGGTGCACCGACCGGTGATGCGTTCGTCCACGTCGTCTCGACCTCTCCCCGTTCGATACGGCCGAGGGCGAGCCGGACCGCGTCGCGGTAGCCGGTGAGGCCGGATTCCGGTGGGGGGATGATCGAGTCGACGTCATGGTTGCGCATTACCGCGTCGGTCGACAGCGATTCGAGGAGCGCGCGACCGAGAGGCGGAGGAATCGGCGTGACCAGACCGATCCACAAACCGGCGAGCTTCGGTGTGAGGACGGGCAGGACGAGGATCCGGCGTTTCGTCAGACCGGCGACCTCCGAGTACTGCTGCATCATCTCGCCGTACCGCAGGACGTCGGGCCCACCGATGTCGTAGGTGCCACTGCGGGGGAGGGGTGCATCTGCGGCAGCGAGCAGATAGTGCAGGACGTCGCGCACCGCGATGGGCTGGATCCGGTTGTTCACCCAGCGTGGGGTCGTCATGACGGGGAGCCGGTTGCTCAGATGCCGGATCATCTCGAACGACGCCGAACCCGAACCGATCACGACGCCGGCCTGCAGCACGAGCGTCGGAACACCGGAATCCGTCAGGATACGTCCGACCTGGGCCCGTGAATACAGGTGCGGTGAGAGATCACCCGACTCCGGGTGCAGCCCACCGAGGTACACGATGCGGGAGACGCCGTGGTCGCGTGCCGCATCGGCGACGTTCTGCGCCGCTCGCTTCTCCGCGTCGACGAACTCGTCGCGACCACCCATCGAATGCACCAGGTAGTACACGACGTCGATGTCGCGGCATGCCGTGCGCAGCGATTCGGCGTCGTCGAGGTCGCCACGGACGATCTCGACGTCGTCGGCCCACGGCACGTCGCGCAATTTGTCGGGGCTGCGCGCGAGCACCCGTACCCGGTAACCCGCCTCGAGCAGGCGCGGAGCGAGCCGGCCACCGATGTAGCCGGTCGCTCCGGTGACCAGGACACGCTTTCCGCTCACGGTTCCTCCAGGATGTGGCCGAGTTGGTGGCGCAGCGACGCTTCGAGATCGGGACGCCGGAACCGGTGCCCGGCGTCGATCAGCGCCTTCGGGACGACGAACTGATCGGCCTGTGCGACCTCGCGTGCACCCTCGTCGCCGAGCAGCAACCGGGGTCCGAAACCGGGGACGGGCAGCAGTGCGGGACGGTGCAGCACCGACGCCAGTACCCGGGTGTACTCCTCGTTGCGCACCGGCTGCGGTGCAACGGCGTTCACCGGTCCGGTCAGGCCGGGGTCGGTGAGGGCACGGTGGTAGACCTCGAGGAGGTCGTCGATGTCGATCCAGGAGAACCACTGCCGGCCGTCGCCGATCCGGCCACCGAGACCGCTCGCGAACAGCGGCCGCATCAACTGGAGCGTTCCGCCGCGGGGTGTCTGGACGATGCCGGTGCGCACGTGCACGACCCGCATGCCCTTCTTCTCCGCGGGATGTGCCGCGGCCTCCCAATCGGAGACGACGTCGGCGAGGAAACCCGTTCCACGTGATGCGTTCTCGTCGAGCGGTGTGTCTCCTCGGTCGTAACCGTAGAGGCCGATCGCGGACGCGGAGACGAAGGTCGCGGGACCGTTGGGTGTGGTCGCGGCGAGTTCGGCGAGTCGGCGTGTCGGTTCGATGCGGCTGTCGCGGATCGCGGCCTTGTGGGAGTCGGTGAACCGTCCCGCGATCGACGCGCCCGCGAGGTGGACGACGGCGTCGACGCCTTCGAGTAGGTCGGGCGCCGGATCCTGAGGGTCCCAGCATCGTTCGTCGGTGCGCTGCGGTTTCCGGCGCACCAGGCGGACTACCTGGTAGCCACCCGTGGACAGGAAGGCCGTCAGGGCAGTACCCACGAGTCCGCTCGATCCGGTCACCGCGACCGTCCCGGGTCGGATACCCTGCGCGTGCGACCAGCGGTGGCTCGCGAGATCGTCGGCGAGCTGGCGGTGCCGGTAACGGAAGGTCTGGGTGAGGAAACAGCCCGGTACCGGCGTGTCGACGCGATCGGTGACGCGGGTGCGGAATTCGTCGACGACGTCGAAGCGGTGTTCGTGGCGCCACGAGCCGATGACGGTGGCGGGGCGCGACAACAGGCCGTCGTGGGAGAGTTCGTCCACGAAACGTGCTGGCGGGTCGTAATCCTCGGGTCTGTGCCGGGAGATCCAGCGCAGACCGCCGGGGAGACCGAGGACGGCCGTACCGGATTCGAGGGAGTCGGCCTCGGCGACGACGTTCATCGGCTGCCAGGGCGGGATCAGGCGGAGGATGGCGCCGGGCCGGGAGTGCCAGTCGAACACCTCGTCACGCGGTGCGTCGACGACGCTCGAGAATTCGATGCCCATGCCCTGCCTCCTGTTTGCAGTGATGCTCACCCGGTGGTGACGGCGCCGGGGCGCCCGGTGGTGACGGCGCCGGGGCGCCCGGTGGTGACGGCGCCGGGGCGGACTCCTGCACCGTATCCACTCAAGCAGGAAGGACGCTGATCAGAAAGGTGTATGCATCGACGAGCGGGTTGTGGATGGCCATGAAAGCTGCCTCGACGAGAGCGCGCACTGCGATGTCCTTTCGTTGGGTGTACGGCGAACAGGTTGTCCGTCCAGAAGTTGTTCGGAGCACCGCCACGACCGGATGGGTCGTTTCGCCGTCTTCTTCATCGGGGTGAGCGAATCCGCTCGTATCTGTCCAGAGCGACGCGGCGTTCGTGTGCGTGATCGACGACCGGTTCCGGGTATCCGTCCGGAGGGCCGTCGGGCAGGCTGTGCACACGAGCGCCGTCGATGCTCCGCAGTTCGGGTACCCATCTGCGTACGTATTCACCCGTCGGATCGAACTTCTCGCCCTGCCGGGTCGGATTGAACACCCGGAAGTAGGGAGCGGCGTCGGTGCCGCTGCCCGCCGTCCACTGCCAATTGTGTTGGTTGGAGGCCAGATCGCCGTCCACCAGATGCTTCATGAAATGTCGCGCCCCACGCCACCACGGCAGGTGCAGGTCCTTCGTCAGGAACGACGCGACGATCATCCGCACCCGGTTGTGCATGACGCCCTCTGCGAGGAGCTGCCGCATCCCGGCGTCCACGATCGGGAATCCCGTGCGGCCCTCGCACCACGCGGCGAACAGGGCGTCGGCGTCGGGTCCGGAATCGTAGGTGATGGCGTCGAAGTCGCTGTTGTAGTTGGTCCGGGCGGTCTCGGGCCGCTGGAACAGGACGTCGGCGTAGAAGTCGCGCCACGCCAGTTCGCTGCGGAAGGTGACGGCCCCCTCGTCCGACCGGTTCCTCATGTCGTGCAGCAGGGTCCGCGGATGGATGCAGCCGAACTTCAGATAGGGCGACAGGCCGCTCGTGCCGTCGTAGGCCGGCCGGTCACGGTCGGTGGCGTACCGCTCGAGACCGTCGTCGAGGAATTCGCGCCATCGCTCCAGTGCGGCCGCCTCTCCGAGGGGAGGTGTGGGTTCGTCGCCGGCTTCGGGAATCGGCACGCGTGTGGAGCAGCCGCTCGGGTCGACCCAGTCGGCGGTGTCCGGTCCGGTTGCCGCGGGTGTGTGCCATCCGTGGTCGTTCCAGGCGCGGCGGAAGGCCGAGAACACCTTGTATGCAGTGCCGTCGGGTTTCGTTATGCGGCCCGGCGTGACGGCATACGGCGAGCCGGTGGCCACCAGCGGGACGTCGCCGAGCGCTTCGGCGACCGCTCGGTCGCGTCGCGTGCCGTAGGGACCGTGGTCGGAACTGATGTGGACCGCGGCCGCATCGAACTCGGCGGCGACTTGCGGCACCAGCATCATCGGGTCTCCCTGGACGACGAGCAGGCGCCCGTCGAGATCCCGGTCGAGGGCTTGCAGGCATCCCATGAGGAAGTCGCGCCGGCGGGCACCGGACGGGCGGAGCAGTGCGTCGTCGAGGACGAACAGGGCGAGGACGTCGTCGGCGGCCTCGGTGGCCGAGAGCAGGGTGGGCAGATCGTTCAGTCGGAGATCACGACGGAACCAGATGATGCTGGGGCGGGCCATGGATCCAGTGTCGGGGACAATGGGTGCCATGTCCGACGCATTCGATGTACCGATCCGTGACGAGTCGATCCGGCTCGGTCAGTTCCTCAAGCTCGCAAGCCTCATCGAGTCGGGTGCGGAGGCCAAGGAAGTGATCGCCGACGGCCTGGTGTCGGTCAACGGTGAGGTGGAGGTGCGTCGCGGCCGTCAGCTGAAGGTGGGCGACGTGGTGGAGATCGCCGGGGCGAGCGCGCGGGTCGCGCACGAATAGCGGGTCGACCCGCGCGCTCGGCTGATCAGTTCTCGACGCGGACGACGACGCCGTCGGAGTCGCTGTAGACGATCTCGCCCGGGTTGAACGTCACGCCGCCGATCTCGACGGGCACGTTCTTCTCGCCGGAGCCGGTCTGGGTGCTCTTGCGCGGGTTGGTGCCGAGGGCCTTGATGCCGATGTCGAGTGTGCGCAGGATGGCGGAGTCGCGGACCGCGCCGTTGACGATGACCCCGGCCCAGCCGTTGTCGACACCGCGACCGGCGATGATGTCACCGACGAGCGCGGTGTGGATGCTGCCACCGCCGTCGACGACGAGCACGCCGCCGTTGCCCGGCTCGGAGAGGGTCTGCTTGACGAGCAGGTTGTCCTGGAAGCAGCGGATGGTGGTGATGGGGCCGACGAACTCGGTGCGGCCGCCGAACTGGATGAACTGCGTGTCGCAGCTGCGGATGTCCGGGCCGATCTCGTCGGCGAGGTCTGCTGTGGCTGTGAAGGCAGGGGTGTCACTCATGGTGCGAGGATAAGCGGACACGCTGCCCCGCACCGTGGGAGGTCCGGTCAGGACGCGCGACCGAAACGGCGTTCGTAGTCCTCTCGTTCGCGGGCGGCGCGGGCGCGTGCCTTCGCGCTGAGCAGTTCCGGATCGAGACCGTGCTGCTGGAGGCGGTGCCGCTGCCAGATGGGCATCAACGCCACCGAGAAGTAGACCCATGGCAGCAGCAGCAACAGCATCATCGCGATCGGGATCCACACCGGCCCCGGGATCAGCAGGAACAGCAGGAGCAGCGGGATGATCGGCAGGTTCCATCGCAGCAGGTAGCGGCGTGTTCCGCCGGGGCCCAGGACGTCGTCGCGTACCCACTCCCGCATCTCGGGCGGTAGCGCGCGACCGAACATGTAGCCGATCCGCTGCAGGAAATTCGGTCGTGCACTACTCATCATGAGACCCAGGATAGGCCGTCACCCTTCGTAGAGGCCTGCCAGCCTGTCGGCGAAGTTGTCGACGACGACCTTCCTGCGCAGCTTCATGCTCGGCGTCAGATCACCCGATTCGACCGACAGTTCACGCTCGATGATCGTGAACTTCTTGATCTGCTCCCACCGGTTGAGCTGCAGGTTCAGCTCGTCGATGTATCCGGAGATCAGATCGTGGGTCTTGTCGTGCCGTGCGATGTCCTCGAACGATCCGCTCACACCGTTCTTGTTCGCCCACTCGCCGACGGATTCCGGATCGAGCGCCACCAGCGCCACGCAGTAGGGCTTGCCCTCGCCGTAGACGACGATCTCCGACGCGTACGGGCACATGCCTTTGAAGGTCGCTGCCAGCGACGACGGGGCGACGTACTTGCCCTGCGACGTCTTGAACATGTCCTTCTTGCGGTCGGTGATGCGCAGGTAGCCCTCGTCGTCGAGGCTGCCGATGTCGCCGGTGTGGAACCATCCGTCGTCGGAGAGCGACTCGGCGGTCGCGTCGGGCCGGTTGTGGTAGCCGGTCATCACACCGGGGCCGCGGACGAGCACCTCGCCGTCCTCCGCGATGCGGACCTCCGTGCCCGGGACGGGCCAGCCGACCGTGCCGATGCGGTTGGCGTAGGGACGGTTGACGAACGTCGCGGCAGAGGTCTCGGTGAGTCCGTAACCCTCGAGGACGGGGATGCCGACGGCGTCGAACCATTCGCCGACCTCGGGGTTGAGCGCCGCCGAACCGGAGATGAAGAACCGCAGGTGACCGCCGAAGCGTTCGCGGATGGTGGAGAAGACCAGCTTGTCGGCGAGGCCGTGCTGCAGTTTGTCCAGCAGTCCGGGCGACCTGCCGGCCTGCTTCGCCTTCGACACCTTCCGGCCCACGCCTACGGCCCAGTCGAAGATCTTCTTCTTGGCGCCGCCTTCCTCCTCCATCATTCCCTCGACGCGCGCGTGGGCCTTCTCGAAGATGCGCGGGGCCGCACCCATGAAGGTCGGGCGGACCACCGCGAGGTTCTCGACGATCTTGTCGACACGTCCGTCCACCGCGGTGGGGAAGCCGATCTGCAGAGGGAGGGTGAGCAGCACCTTGCCGAAGACGTGCGACAGCGGCAGCCACAGATACTGCAGGTCGTCGGAGCTGAGCATGTGCAGCGCGTCGATGGCGGCGGCCTCGTAGGTCCACGCCGAGTGCGGCAGGCGCACGCCCTTCGGTTTGCCGGTGGTACCCGAGGTGTAGATGAGGGTGGCCAGGTGCTCGGCCCTGATGCTGTGGATGCGGTTGAGCACCGCTCCGGAATCCTCGGCGAGCAGGCCGCGGCCCAGGTCGGCGAGCTCGTCGAAATTGATGACCCAATCACCGTCGCCGGTGCCCTCGACGACCACGACCTTCGCCACCTCGGGCAGATCGCTGCGGTGGCTCACGAGCTTCTCGACCTGCCCGGCGTCCTCGGCGATGACGATCCGGCTGCCGGAGTCGGCGACGATGAACGCGACGTCGTCGGCGTGGGTGGTGGGGTAGACGGTGGTGGTCGCGGCGCCCGCGCACATGACGGCGAGGTCGCCGAGCACCCATTCGTAGCGGGTGGACGACGCGAGGGCCACGCGGTCCTCGGCCTCGATACCCAGGGAGATCAAGCCGGCCGCGAGCAGTCGTACCCGATCCCCGGTCTGTTCCCAGGTGACCGACGTCCAGCCGTCCTTCCCGTCGGGGTAGCGGAAGGCCTCGGCGTCGGGTGTGGCGGCCACTCGATCGAGCAACAGGCGGGCGACCGAGGGGGCCCGTTCGTCGATGACCGCTCGGTCGACCTTTTCCTCGGAGACGCGCGTCGTTGTCGTCATATGTCGCAGTCTAGGTAGCGGAACCGTCCTTCTGGTGAATATAAGTAGGAACTTATATAGTTGGTCCATGCACGGGTTCGAGGTCCTCGCAGATCCGGTTCGCCGCCGCATTCTCGAACTGCTCGCGGGCGGTCCGCAGGTGGCCGGTGAAATCGTCGCGGCGATCGGCCGGGAGTTCTCGATCTCCCAGCCGGCGGTCTCGCAACATCTCAAGATCCTGCGCGACCAGCGGTTCGCCGCCGTCCGCAAGGACGGCACCCGCCGCTACTACGAACTCGATCCCGAGGTCCTCGTCGAACTCGAGGACTGGCTCGCGGGTCTGCATACGCCGGTATTCGCGGCGCTGGACGCCCTGGAGACCGAGATCGCGCGCGGCAAGCGTGAGCGGCGGAGCCGCGACGCCGTCCCGCCCGCGCTCCCTGCTTCCGACGAGAGAAGGAAATCCTCATGAAGAACGTGATCACGAGCAACGAGACGAGTCGCCGCACGGTCGGTCGTCGCACCGTCGAAGGCCACGAGGCCAAGGTCGTCACGATCTCGCGCAGCTACCGCACGAGCGCCGAGGACCTGTGGGAGGCGTGCACCGACCCGCAGCGCATCCCCCGCTGGTTCCTGCCCGTCGAGGGCGACCTCGAGGTCGGTGGCCGGTACCAGCTCCAGGGCAACGCCGGCGGTGAGGTCCTCACCTGCGAACCGCCCCGGACGTTCACGGCCACCTGGGAATTCGCTGGTCGCATGAGCTGGATCGAGGTGTCGGTCCTGCCCGAACCGGGAGACCGGGCGCGCCTGGAACTGACGCACATCGCCCACCCCGACGAGCACTGGGAGCAGTACGGTCCGGGCGCAGTCGGTATCGGCTGGGACCAGGCGCTTCTCGGACTCGGACTGCACATCGAATCGGGAGAAACGGTGGATCCGAAGGAATTCGAGACCTGGTCGATGTCCGAGGAAGGTCTGCAGTTCGTCCGCGACAGCAGCGAAGGCTGGTGCGAGGCCGACATCGCCGCGGGCGAGGACCCCGAACAGGCACGCGCAGCCGCCGAGCGGACGAGTGCGTTCTACACGGGCGAATAGAACGGGCTCACGCTGCGTCTCCGACGCACGGGGTCAGGCCGGGGCTCCGGCGCACGGGGTCAGGCCGGGGCTCCGACGCCGATCACGTCGAGGTCGTGGCCGATGACGAGGCGCCCGTCGAATCCGGCGCCGCATCCTTCCCAGGTGGAATCGGGCCGATTGCCCGGGACCATGTGCGAGAGCACCAGGGTTCCCACGCCGGCTTCCTGGGCGATCGGGCCGATCCTCGATGAGGGTGGCGTGCCGGATCTGCTCGGCGTCCATGACGGCGGGGACGTCCTCGGCCTGCTGTTCGATCGTGGGCACGTGGTCGACGGGATCGGAGAGCCCGAAACCGCGGCGCTGGAAACAGACGGCGCGCGAACAGGTGGCGAGGCGTTCGAAGAGCGAGTGCATGTACGGATCGGTCCACAACAGGTCCAGATGCATCTGGACCTCGAAGAACCACACGACGTCGGTGGGGCCGGTTCCGGCCACCCCGTAGGCCGGATTGTGACCATCGCGGGGTAGATACCGGGTCACCGGCGGATCCATCAGTCCAGACTATCGGGGTAGAAATGGAAGAAGTCGTGTTCCGATGAGGAGGACGGCGGTGTAGAGCTCGCTGAATCGGGCAATACGGTCGGCGGATCCGCGGGGTTACGAACTCGGTGGAGAAGGGATGAACCCATGACACGTGCGTCGGAAGCGGGCGATCTCGGGCGGCGTATGGCCCAGCTCGCTCGCGGCTTCTACCATCCGGCCGATCTCGACGAGACCCTGCGCGGCGTGACCGCGGCCGCGGTCGAACTGGTGGAGGGGGCCGACTGCGCCGACGTCCTCATCGTGACCGGAGGGAAGCATTTCCGCTCTCTCGCCGCGACGTCGGAACTCGCCGAGCATCTCGACGACGTCCAGGAACAGTTCGGGGAAGGTCCGTGCCTCGATGCGAGCTTCAAATATCTCGTGGTGCGCTCCGAAGACCTGCGGACGGAGACCCGCTGGCCGCGTTTCGCGAAGGCCGCGGTGGACGCGGGTGTGCTCAGTACCTTGTCGTTCCAGCTGTATCTCGATCAGGAGAGCATGGGAGCGCTGAACATGTTCTCTGCGAAAGCCGAGGCGTTCGGTCCTCCGGCGGAGGCGACCGCCGAGGTCCTGGCCGCTCATGCCGCGATGGCGATGAGCGCGGCGCGCAGTCGGGGACAGTTCGCGTCCGCCCTGGCGACCCGCGACATCATCGGGCAGGCCAAGGGCATGATCATGGAGCGTTTCGGTATCGATGCCGTTGCGGCCTTCGAACTGTTGCGCCGGCTCTCGCAGGACAGCAACGTCCCTCTCGCGGAGGTCGCTCAGGGGATCGTCGAAGCAGGTCCCGAGCGACGCGACGATCGGGAGACGGGCCTCGATGCCACGCCTGTGTGACAGCACACACGCACCCGAGTAGGTTTAGTGAAACTGCAAGTACTACTCACCGGTAGGGGTGCAACATGCCAGCTCCGAGCGCTGCGACCTTCCAGCGTCTTGCCGACCTCATCGCGATCCCCGACGCCGCCGAGCGGACCACCCGCCCCGTCGTCGAGGCGTTCACCGGCCGGGAGCTGGCCACCGTGCCGGTCGGCACGGCCGATGACGCGAAGGCCGCGATCGACCGGGCCCGCATCGCGCAGGTCGCGTGGGCGAAGCTGCCCGTCGAGAAGCGCGCCGCGATCATGCACCGCTACCGCGAGCTCGTGCTGTCCCGACGCGAGCAGCTCATGGACATGGCGCAGGCCGAGACCGGCAAGTCCCGTGTCTCCGCGCAGGAAGAGGTGCTCGACATCTCGATGACCGCGCGGTTCTACGCGCGCGTCGCACCGAAGCTCCTGCGCCCCCGCAAGGCCACGGGCATGCTGCCGGTCCTGACGAAGACCACCGTCCTGCACCATCCCAAGGGCGTCGTCGGCGTGATCGCGCCGTGGAACTACCCGATGACGCTGGCCGTCTCCGACGCGATCCCCGCCCTGCTCGCCGGCAACAGCGTGGTGCTCAAGCCCGACAGCCAGACGCCCTACTGCGCGCTCGCCGTCGTCGAACTCCTCTACGAGGCCGGGGTCCCCCGCGACGTCTTCGCCGTGGTCACCGGTCCCGGCACCGTGGTGGGCACCGCGATCGTCGAGAGCGCCGACTACCTGATGTTCACGGGTTCGTCGGAGACGGGACGTCTGCTCGCCGAGCAGGCCGGCCGGCGCCTGATCGGGTTCTCCGCCGAACTCGGCGGCAAGAACCCCATGATCGTCACCTCCGGGGTGAACCTGCGCGAGGTCACCGACGCCGCCGTGCGGGCATGCTTCTCGAACTCCGGGCAGCTGTGCATCTCGATCGAGCGGATCTACGTCGAGAAGTCGATCGCCCCCGAGTTCATCCGGATGTTCGGGGCACGGGTGCGCGAGATGTCGCTCGGTCCCGACTACGACTTCGGTACCGAGATGGGCTGCCTCATCAGCGAGAGCCAGGTCAAGACGGTGACCCGGCACATCGAGGACGCCGTCGCCAAGGGCGCGACCGTCGTCGCCGGCGGGAAGACGCGGCCCGACCTCGGACCGCTGTTCTTCGAACCCACCGTGCTCACCGACGTGCCCGAGGACGCCGAGTGCTACCGGAACGAGACGTTCGGCCCGGTGGTGTCGATCTATCCGGTGGAGAATGTCGAAGAAGCGATCCGCGAGGCCAACGACACCGAGTACGGGCTCAACGCATCGGTGTGGGGCGCGACGAAGGCGCAGGGCGAGGCCATCGCCGCGCGGGTGCGTGCCGGCACGGTGAACGTCGACGAGGGATACGCCCCGGCATGGGGCAGCACCGACGCACCGATGGGCGGTATGGGCATCTCCGGCATGGGACGCCGCCACGGCGCGGAGGGCCTGTACAAGTACACCGAGGCGCAGACGATCGCGACGACGCGCCTGCTCAATCTCGACGGCCCGCGCGGACTTCCGCGGCGGGTGTGGGCGAAGGTGCTCGCCCCCTTCGTCAAGTCGATGCAGTGGCTGCCGGGTCGCTAGGAGCCGGATCGCTCTTCCATGCGATGGTGGTCGCGAGGGGTTTCTCGACGACGAGGCACAGCAGGACCCCGGCGACCACCACGAGCGGCGCAATGTACAGGTAGATCGGCACGAGCGCGTCGTTGTACGCCTCGAGAACCGGAATTCTGCACGATCAGCACGAGAAGCTGCATGGACGTGCCGAATCCGATGCCGAGCACGGCGAACCAGCAGCCCAGCACCCAGATCGGGGTGTCCGCGCCGAGGGTCGACAGGAGCACCAGCCGATCGCGGGTTCGGCGACGCGTCGTTCCACCGCGACGAACAGCACCGCACCGGCCGCCGTAGCGGCGATCAGCGCGTGCGTGGAGAAACCTCCGCTTGTTCTGCGATGGTCTCGACGGTGATGTCGGACAGGTGGGTGTAAGGCCGCGCATACTGATCGCCATGTCCTCGACCAGGATGGTGAACGGAGTGCTGGGAATACCGCTCACCACCCCCACGGCGACGGCGGTGTTCGCGATCCTCACGGTCATCGGTCTGATCGTGTTGCTCCTCCGCCGCTACCGGGTGTGGTTCGCACACGGAGTACCCCTCGCAGTAACCGCCGCCCTCGGCTCGACGGTGGTAGCCGCGCTCCTGATCGAGAAGGTGTGGAAACCGTTCCCGGATCGTCTGCCGTGGGCGGTGTACGGGTGGGCGGCAACGGCACTGCTCGCCGTCTCCCTACTGATCGGACGATGGTTCGTGCGACGTCGCGACCGGGCCCGACCACTCGTCGCGACGGCACTCGTGGTGTCTGCGGTACTCGTCGTGATCTCCGCCGCGGGCCGGATCGACGCGGTCTACGACGCCTATCCCACCGTTCGGACTGTTCTCGGAATCAGCGACTACCGGACCGTCCCCTTCGACGACCCCTCCCTCCGGGCATCGCAGACCGTGCCGGTGGAGGACTGGTCGGCGTCGGACGATCTGCCTGCGACCGGTGCGGTCACCTCTGTGACGATTCCCGGAACAGTCTCCGGATTCCGGGCGCGGGAAGCCCGCGTCTACCTCCCGCCGGCCTACTTCTCGGATCCACGACCGGAACTGCCGGTGCTGGTACTGCTCGCCGGACAGCCCGGCAGTCCGGAGGACTGGCTCGTGGGCGGACATCTCCCGTCCACCATGGACGCCTATGCCGCGCAGCATCACGGCCTGGCGCCGGTCGTCGTGCTCGCGGACGGCACCGGAGGTCAGTTCGACAACCCGTTGTGCGCCGACTCGCATCTCGGCAACGTGGCGACCTATCTGGCCGTCGACGTTCCGGCGTGGGTACGGGACGACCTGCAGGTCGACGACGACCCACGGGCACGGGCCGTGGGCGGACTCTCGTACGGCGGAACGTGCGCACTGCAACTCGCGACCACCCGGCCAGATGTCTACCCGACCTTTCTGGACATGTCGGGACAGGCCGAGCCGACCATCGGTGACCGGGCGTCGACGATCCGGGACGTGTTCGGTGGTGATGCGGAAGCATTCGCGCGCAACAATCCTGCCGACCTGCTCGCACGCAATCGGTATCCCGATTCCGCCGGTGCTTTCGTGGTGGGACTCGACGATTCCGAATACCGTGCCGGGGTGGAACAACTCGCTTCGTTGGCTCGGAGCGCGGGGATGGACGTCCACCTCACCGAACTGCCGGGCACACACAGCTTCGCCCTGTGGTCCGCAGGGCTCGAGAAGGAGTTGCCATGGCTCGCACAACGGCTCGGGCTCGGCAACTGATGCGCCGCACAGGGGCGGGGGTGCTGATGTCCCGCACCGGGACGGTGGTGCTCCGGGCGCCCGTCTCGTGCGGACTGCTCGTGCTGACCTGGTTCCTGGCGGTCGTCACCGGTTCTGTGAGGAACGGGCCGTCGCACGCAACGGCATCCGAGATGTCGCTCGGGATCCCGAATATCACCGACGGCCACCTGTGGACACTGTGGACTTCAGGGTTGTTCGCCTCCGGTCCCGGTGAGTATGTGCTCGGAAGCATTGCGATCCTCGCCGTCGCGGTGCCGGTCGAACGTCGCATCGGCAGTCGCAGGTTCACGCTCGCCGCGCTCGTCTCACAGGGCCTGGGCGCGGCACTCGCATTGCTCGTTGCTCAGGTCGCCTCCCTGGTGCCGAACCTGTGGGGCAGGGAGCTGCACACCCACCTCACCGAGGACCCGCTGGCGTGGGTGCTCGGCGTCCTGCTCGCCTCCACCACCGCGATGGGCACCCTGTGGCGTCGCCGCATCCGGACACTCCTGCTGGTTTTCCTGGTGACCACAGCCTTGTTCGCCGGACACCTGCAGGACGTGAACAGGGTGACCGTCGCGCTGGCCGGGTTGCTCGCCGGCCCGCTCCTGTTCGGACGCGGTGTGCGCCGTCCTGTGCTCGGCGGCACCATCCGGGAGCGCCGCACGCTCGTCGCGCTCGTGGTCGCAGCGAGCGTGCTCGGCCCGATCTTCGCGGCGCTCTCCCCACACTCGATCGGACCGCTGTCCGCGCTACGCGAGCTGTTCGAGCAGGTTCCCTACACCCCGCGAGAACTCGTCGAGGTGTGTGCCGATCCCGCGCTGCACGACGAGTGCCGGAAAGGGCAACAGGCCCTTCGGCTCTCCGGTGCAGGTCCGCTCGTCGCGAATCTCATGCCGTCGGTACTGCTGCTGATCGGTGCCGAAGGGCTGCGTCGAGGGCGGCGGGCAGCATGGTTCCTTTCGGTCGGAGGACACATCGTGCTGATCGTCGTGGCCGCCGCGAGCACGATCGTCCGCGTGACCGAACAGGACGAGACCCGCTCCCTGTTGTACGGAATCCACCGGCACAGCTCCGTATCCATGGAACTCGCGCCACTCCTCGCGCTGGTCTCCGTGCTCGCCCTGTTACTGCTGACCCGCACCCTGTTCGATGTCCGTGCACCGCAGGGAACCTATCGCCGGGTATGGGCCGGAACCGCAGCCGCCGCAGGCATCGCGCTCGTGACGTGCGTGGTGGTGGGCACGCTGGTGGCGGACGGGTTCGATCGTGATCCCGGCATCGGCACCTTGCTCCGCGACGCGCCGCGCCGGCTCCTTCCACCGGTCTATCTCCAGCTCTTCGAGCCTCCCGTGATGCCCCTCGACACCGCCGCCACCCTGTTGTTCGAGTGGATCGGCGTGATCGTCTGGGTCGCCTTCTGCGTGCTCCTGTGGCGCAGCTTCCTCGTGCCCCCTGCCGGGGTCGACCTCGGCGACGAACAGCGGGTGCGAGAACTCCTGCACGACCCGGGCGGCGGATCGATGTCGTGGATGACCACCTGGGCGGGGAATCGGTACTGGTTCGGCAACGACGGCAGGCACGCCGTGGCGTATCGGGTCCACTCGGGTGTCGCCCTGACGGCGACGGATCCGATCGGTGAGCGCGCCTCGATGACCGAGACGATCGACGAGTTCGCGGCGTACTGCCTCGGCAACGGATGGACACCGTGCCTGTACTCGGTGGGCGAGGAGACGGCGACGATCGCCCGGGACCACGGTTGGACCTGTTTGCAGGTGGGTGAGGAGACCGTCGTCGATCTCGCGGACCTCGCCTTCAAGGGCAAGAAGTTCCAGGACGTCCGCACCGCCCTCAACCGTGCTGCCAAGGACGGGATCGAAGCGCGATGGACGACCTTCGCCGCCGCGCCGCTGTCGGTGACCGAGCAGATCGTCGACATCTCCGAGGAATGGGTGGCCGACAAGGGACTGCCCGAGATGGGGTTCACGCTCGGAGGAGTCGCCGAACTGCGCGATCCCGAAGTCCGGTTGCTGCTCGCGGTCGACGCGAACGACCACGTCCATGCGATCACGTCGTGGATGCCGGTCCACCGGGACGGGAAGGTGGTCGGGCTGACGCTGGACTTCATGCGGCGACGTTCGGACGGCTTCCGGCCGGCCATGGAATTCCTCATCGCGTCCGCGGCACGGTCCGCCGCCGACGAGGGCCTCGAATTCCTGAGCTTGTCGGGGGCGCCCCTCGCGAGTATGGACGGTGGGTCCGGACTCGACCGAGGAGCCCTCGACGCCCTGCTCGATCTGCTCGGCCGCACGCTCGAACCGGTATACGGATTCCGCTCGCTGCTGGCGTTCAAGGCGAAGTTCCAGCCCCGTTACCGCCCGCTGTACATGGTGTTCCCGGACCCGGCGGCGCTGCCGACCATCGGGATCGCGGTCGGTCGTGCCTATCTTCCCCACATGTCCCTGGAGGAAGGCGGACGCCTGGTCACGCACCTGCTGCGCCGATGACGGTTGCTCACGCACCCGTTGCGCTGGTGACGGTGGAACTCTCTCGGAAACGGGAGACCGCCACCAGTCCCACCAGGAGGAAGACCACCGGGAGCAACACCGCATTGCCCATCGCGGCACCGAACCCGAGCGTCCCCTCACCCATCTGCATCACCGCGCCGAGGGCGGCCGCACCGAGTACCGCACCGACCTGCCGGGCGGTGTTGTACACACCCGATCCGGCGCCTACGAGGTCACCGGGCAGGTCGCGCAATGCGATCGTCGAGTTCGGGGCCCAGCACAACGAGTTCGCGAAACCGAGCAGCACGATCGGGATCAGGAGCCAGCCGACGGTGGCCTCGAGATGCATCGCCACACCGAACGACAGCATCGCCGCGATCATCGCGGAGAAACCGATCCGGGAGATCCGGCCCGGCGCGACCCGATCGGTGACCCGCCCGATCAAGGGCGCCATGATCACCGAGATCACGCCCATCGGTACCAGCATCAGACCTGCGACCTGCGCGGACAGTCCCTGACCCACCTGCAGGTAGAGCATGATCGGCAGGTTCACGGCGTAGACCGTGAAACCCAGCGTCGCCACGGCGGTCACCCCGAGGGTGAAGTTGCGGCGGGTGAACAACCCGAGCGGGGCCAGCGCCTCGGTGCCGCGGGCCACCGCGGTCCGCTGCAGACGCACGAACACCCCGAACGCCACGATCCCGATACCGAGGACGACCCACACCCACACGGTCCAGCCGACATCGGGACCCTGCTGCAGGGAGAAGATCACGCCGGTGACCGCGACCAGCGAGACGACGGCGCTCAGCACGTCGATGCGACGCGCCCCGGTCGGCAGTTTCGGCACGTACCGCGCGACCATCACCAGAGAGATCAGGCCCAGCGGGATGTAGACGAAGAAGACCCACCGCCACCCACCGGTACCGACGAGCACCCCACCGAGGACGGGCCCGAACAGACCCGCCGAGCTGGCCACCGCGCTCCACACACCGGTGGCCGCACCGCGCCGGTCGTGCGCGAAGATCCGGTGGATGATGCTCAGCGGTTGCGGGTTGATCAGCGACCCGCCGAGCCCCTGCACCGCACGCAGCGCGATCAGCCACTCGATCGTCGGAGCCATCGAGCACGCGAAGGCCGCGGCCGTGAAGATCGCCATGCCCACCAGGTAGACGTTGCGCTGACCGAAACGGTCGCCGAGACGACCGGTGACCAGCAGCGGCACCGCGAAGGTCAGCAGATAGGCCGCCGACACCCACACCACCTGGTTGATGCTCGCGTCCAGATCCTCGCGGATACGCGGCAGCGACACCGCGACGAGCGATTGGTCGAGCAGGGTGATGAACAGACCCACGCACAGGGCCGCCAGTGCGCGCCAGGCCCGCGGCTCGGGGATCGGGGCAGCGCTGCGTCCCGCAGCCGACGCACTCACTCCTCGACCGTGATCTCCGCGGCGTCGTCGTAGAAGCACACGTATCCCTCGATGGGCTCCATGCCGGGGAACGGCTCGGGATACGACCATGCGACGTTCTCGGCAGGCGGTGTGCCGGAGAACGACCAGTATCGGGCGACGCCCTTGTAGGGGCAGCTCGTCCGCCACTCGGATTCCTCGAGCACCGAGAAGTCGACGTCCTCGGGAGGGAGGTAGTAGCGGGTCGGGAGGCCGGTCTCGAACACGAGTACGGGGTTGCGGGTCTCGGCGACCACGACGTCGCCGATGGTCACCCGCACGTGCCGGGAGCTGCGCAGGGCGTCGACGCGGTGATAGGGATCGCGTGGATGGGTGAACACTTCGGTCTCCTCCTCGAACCACCGTTCACCCTCGTCGACGTCGTCGCCCGGCCCGGTCTCGCCCCACCGGAACCACTGGAAGACGAGACGGTCGTCGAGACCGTCGACGTCGAGCTGGCAGACCGGTGAATAGGCCCGATGGTCGCGGACGACGATGTCGTACCACTGCCAGACATCCTGCCGGGAGCGGCTCGGTGACAGGGAGGCCGCGATCAGGTCGAGCCGGACGTCCTCGCGGGGGAAGGCATAGAACGGAACGGGCTTGCCGGGTGCCCACACCAGCACGGCCCGGGTGCTGTCGACCACCGTCCGGCCGAACCACTCACCTCTGATCCTGCGATCGACGGGTTCGTAGAGGTAGTCGTCGGTCTCCGACGGCCGTCGGAGCACAGCGGTCTTGCGGGCAGCCATACCTCGACCGTATCGCGCCCGTCCAGGGCCGGGACGAATCCGCAGACCCGACCCATCCGCTCGACGACGGGCTCCGAATACGGGGAGAGACGGCGTGAGGGCCGTCACCCGAACCGACCGACACGAACCACTACGCACGCCCACGCCGCTCAGGCGACGACCAGAGGAAGACCGATCATGCCCAACTACGAAGCCCGGCAGAACGAGAATCGGCACCCGCACCCGTCCGCAGGTTTCCTCCAGCTGTTCATGGAAGCGCGCACGCGCACCGAGCAGACGACCCCGCGCGCGCAGGTAGGCAAGGCGTGAGGTCGGTCGGCGGCTCCGTCGAGTCCGTCGTCGTGGTGGGTGCGGGCCTCGCGGGACTGTCCGCGGCGCTCCACCTCACCGGTGCCGGCAGGCGCGTCACCGTCCTCGAACGCGAGAACACGGTCGGTGGTCGCGTGGGAACGTACCCGGTGTTCGAGGACGGGCGGCATCTCTACGACATCGACAACGGCGCCAGTGTGCTGACGATGCCGAACCTCATCGCCGACGCGCTCGCGGCCGTCGGGGAATCCTTCGACTCGACCATCCCGGCGCTCGACCTCACCCCGCTCGCACCCGGCTACCACGCGCGCTTCGCGGACGGCACCGCCCTGAACGTGTACTCCGATCCGGACGAGATGACCGCCGAGATCGCGCGCGTGTGCGGTTCCGAGGAGGCCGGCGGATATCGGCGGCTGCGCCGCTGGCTCGCGTCGATCTTCGACGCCGAGTTCGACCGCTACATCGACTCCAACTTCGATTCGCCGCTCGACCTCGTGTCGACACCCGCGGCGCTGCGCGACACCGCCAACCTCGTCCGGCTCGGCGGCTTCGGCCGGCTCGGATCGCGCGTCGGGTCGTTCATCCGGGACGACCGGCTCCGGCGAATCTTCACCTTCCAGGCCCTGTACGCGGGCACCGCACCGTCGACGGCCCTGGCGGTCTACGGCGCCATCGCCCACATGGACACCTCGCTCGGCGTCTACTTTCCGAAGGGCGGCATGTCCACCATCGCCGCCGCGATGGTCGATGCGCTCGTCCGCAACGGCGGCACCGTGCACACCGGGGTCGAGGTGTCGGAACTCCGCGTCGACGGCGGCCGCGCGAAGAGCGTGCGTTCCGCGGACGGCCGGGAGTTCGCCGCCGACGCCGTCGTCCTCACCGTGGACCTGCCCGTGGTCGACGACCTGCTGCTGCGCGCCGGGGTCCCGCCGCGCCGCCGCGCCCGCAGCGTCACCGTCGCGTCGCCCTCGGCCGTCGTCTTCCACGGCACGGTGCCCACCGAGGTGACACAGGCCTGGCCGGAGTCCCACCACACCATCGATTTCGGTGAGGAGTGGGCGGAGACCTTCGCGCGGATCACCGCCCCGCGCGGCCGCGGCCGGTTGATGGCCGATCCGTCCCTGCTCATCACGCGACCTGCCGTGACCGATCCGTCCCTGCGGGTCGTGCGCGGCGGTATCGAGTGCGAACCGGTCTCGGTGCTGGCTCCGTGCCCGAATCTCGCTGCCGCACCCCTCGATTGGGGCCGACTCGGCAGGCCGTACATGCGGGAGATCCAGCAGGTCCTCGAGCAGCGCGGCTATCGGGGACTCGCGAGTTCGATGCGAGTCGACCACATCGACACCCCGCGGACCTGGGCCGACAAGGGCATGCTCGACGGCAGCCCCTTCTCGGCGGCGCACCTGTTCCGGCAGACCGGGCCCTTCCGCCGCCCGAACCTCGTGCACGGCGTCGACAATGTCGTCCTCGCCGGGTCGGGTACCACGCCGGGTGTCGGCGTCCCGACCGTGATCATCTCCGGACGTCTTGCCGCAGAACGTATCTCCGGTGGCGCGACTGCCGGGCCCACGACGATGTCGATTCCGATGGAAGCAGGTGCGGTTGCCCATGGGTGAACTCGACGGGATCGATCCCGATCTGCACGAGGCGTATCAACTGTGCCGTGAGCTCAACCGGCGCCATGGCAAGACCTACTTCCTCGCGACCCGCATCTTCCCGGCGTCCAAACGGGCCGGGGTGCACGCCCTCTACGGTTTCGCGCGGATGGTCGACGACATCGTCGACGTGAAACCGGTCGACGCGGCACCGGTTCTCGACGCGCTCGAACGCCGTCTGTCCGACGCGCTCGGGGGCAGGCCGCCGACCTACGACGAATTCGGTCTCGTGCTGCGGGCCCTCGTCGACACCACGCAGCGGTACGACATCCCGCACGAGTACTACTACGCCTTCCTGCGGTCGATGCGGATGGACATCCCCGGCACCGAACTGTTCCGGTCGCGGTACCGCACGATGGACGAACTGTCGGAGTACATGTACGGCTCGGCCGCCGTCATCGGGCTGCAGATGCTGCCCATCCTCGGGATCGAGGGCGAACGCGAACAGGCCGAGGCTCCCGCCGCCGCACTCGGTGAGGCCTTCCAGCTCACCAACTTCATCCGCGACATGGGTGAGGACCTCGACCGCGACCGCATCTACCTGCCCGCCGACATCCTCGCCGCCTTCGACGTGGACGAGGACCTGCTGTGGCACTGCCGCCGGACCGGACAGCGCGACGTGCGGTTCGAACGCGCCCTCGCGCACCTGATCGCGCACACCCGCTCGATCTACCGTGTGGCCGAACCGGGCATCGACCTGCTCGACCCGAAGGTGCGTCCCGCGATGCGGACCGCCTTCGTCCTCTACGGCGACATCCTGCGGGCGGTGGAGGAGAGCGGATACCGGGTACTCCACCAGCGCGCACGCGTGTCGCGGCGCCGGCGGTTGTCGGTGGCGGCACCGCGGCTGGCCTCGGCCGGTTGGACCACGCTGCGTTCACGGTCGAGACTGGGGATGCCCACCGCGCCGCTCGGCCGGTGAGGCCCGACCGGCCGAGCCGGCATTCGGACCCGAATACAGAACAGGACATCACATGGAACAGGTCGTGCTGCTCGACGACGCAGGCCGCGCGGTCGGGATCGAGCCGAAGGCCACGGTGCACACCACCGACACCCCGCTGCACCTCGCCTTCTCGTCGTACGTCTTCGACCACCACGGCAACGTTCTGCTCACCCGGCGGGCCCTGGACAAGTCGACCTTCCCCGGTGTCCTGACGAACAGCTGCTGCGGTCATCCGGCGCCCGACGAGCCGCTCATCGAGGCCGTGCGCCGCCGGCTGCGTCAGGAACTCGGGCTCGACGTGCACGACATCGAGGTCGTCCTGCCGTCCTTCCGCTACCGGGCGGTGATGGACAACGGCATCGTCGAGAACGAGATCTGCCCGGTCTTCCGCGTGCTCTACGACGGGCCGGCGCCCACCCCCGAACCGTCGGAGGTGCACGACACCGAATGGGCCGACTGGACGGAGTTCTCCGAGGACGTCGTCGAGGGACGCCGTGAGGTGTCGGTGTGGTGCCGCGAGCAGGTGGAGCAGCTCCGCACGCTCGGCCCCGATCCGCTGCACTGGCCCGTGGCGTCCACCGCGGATCTGCCGCACGCCGCGCCCGAGCGACGATAGGGCCTCACCCGGCGACCGGGACGTTAACGTCGACCCTGTGATCGACCCGACCGTCCTGATCCCCACGATCATCGGCATCCTCGCCCTCGCCGTGATCTCGTCGGCGGTGCTGTGGGCGTTCCGGGTACCGCACCGATTCGCGCCCGTCGGTGCCATCGCCCGCGGCGCGGTGCAACTCGCGCTCATCAGCGTCGTGCTCTCCGGCGTCATCACCGACGCCCGGTGGGTCGCGGTGGTGCTCGTCGTGATGTTCACCGTCGCGTGGTGGACGGCCTGCCGGCGGATCGGGAGCGAGGCCGTCGTGCGCGGGGTGACGGCCGCCGCGATGCTGACCGGCGTGCTCGTCTCGGCGGGTGTCGTCTTCGCGACCGGCGCGGTGGAGGCCACCCCGCGTTACGCGCTCGCGCTCGGCGGCATCATCATCGGCAACACGATGACGGTCGCGGCCCTCGCCGGTCGCCGCTTCCACGAAACCGTCGACGACCATTGGCCCGAGGTGGAGGGCTGGCTCGCACTCGGCGCGACGATGCGGCAGGCGACGCTCTCACCCGCCCGGTTCGCCGTGCACGCGGCGATGATTCCGTCGACCGACCAGACGAAGACGACCGGTCTGGTGACGCTGCCCGGGGCGTTCGTCGGCGCGATCTTCGGCGGGTTGTCGCCGGTGGAGGCCGGACGGTTCCAGGTGGTCGTGCTCGCCGCGATCATGGCGACGGCGTCGATCACGTCCGTGCTGATGGCGCTCGGTCTCGGTCGCGCCCTGCGCTACCGTCCCGTGGTCGTTGCGTGAGACGGCGGTCTGCGGTGCGGGTGCCGACCGGAGTAGGAGTTGATACAACCGCTGCCGAGGGAAGGATCGTCGATGTTGCTCGTAGCCAACCGGGGTGAGATCGCGTTGCGTGTCGTCCGCACGGCCGGGGACCTCGGACTCGACACCGTCGCCGTCCACGCCGCGGACGACGCCGACGCTCCGCACGTCCGCGCCGCCACGCGAGCCGAGGCCCTACCGGAGTCCGGTCCCTCGGCCTATCTCGACCCCGGAGCGATCATCGGGGTCGCCCGAGCGACCGGATGTACGCTCGTGCATCCCGGTTACGGATTCCTCAGCGAGAACGCCGCCTTCGCGCAGGCCTGCGCGGACGCCGGACTCACCTTCGTCGGGCCGTCCCCGGAAGCACTGCGCGTCCTCGGCGACAAGCGGGCCGCCCGCTCGGTGGCGGAGGAACTCGGCATCCCGGTGACCGCTGCCGTCGAGACGACGGATCCGGAGTCCGTGCGGGCCTTCCTGCGCGACCGTCCGGGCGGGATCGTCGTCAAGGCACTGTCGGGTGGTGGCGGTCGCGGCATGCGCGTGGTCCGCGATGCCGCCGATCTCGATGAGGCGCTCCGGCTCGCCGCCGCCGAAGCACACGCCGCCTTCGACGACGACCGGCTGTACGCCGAGGTGCTCGTCGAGCGTGCCCGCCACGTCGAGGTGCAGGTCGTGGCCGCCGAGTCGGGGTCGGGTACCCGCGCGGTGGCGTTGGGCGACCGCGACTGCAGCGTGCAGCGCCGGCACCAGAAGCTCGTGGAGATCGCACCCGCGCCCGACCTGCCCGACGCCCTGCGGGAGGCGCTGCACGGCGCGGCGGTCCGGCTGATCGGGCAGGTCGGGTGCCACGGGCTGTCCACCGTCGAATTCCTCGTCCACAAGGACGGTTTCGTGTTCCTCGAGGTCAACCCCCGGATCCAGGTGGAGCACACCGTCACCGAGGAGGTGACCGGCGTCGACCTCGTGGCGACCCAGCTCGCGGTCGCTCGCGGGACGGGATTCGACGAACTCGGTCTCCCGAAAGGCATCACTTTCGACGGCAAGAAGATCGGCGGACGTCCTGCGGCGGCGCAGGGCATCGCGGTGCAGGTGCGCGTCAACGCCGAGACGCCGCGCCCCGACGGGATCGCCCTGCCCACAGCCGGGACGCTCACCGCGTTCACGCCACCCACCGGACCGGGCATCCGCGTCGACACCCACGGCCGGCCCGGCCTCGAGGTGACCGGACGTTACGACTCGCTGCTCGCCAAGGTCGTCGCGTACGTGCGTTCCGGCGATCGCGCGGCCGTGCTGCGCAAGGCGTCGACGGCACTCGGCGAGTTCATCGTCGACGGTGTCGGCACCAACCGCGACCTCCTGCAGAAGATACTGGACGACAAGGAGTTCCGGTCCGGCAATGTCCGCACCACGTGGCTGGGGGAGCGGCTCGCGGATTTCGTCGACACCGCCCCGACCGCACCGGTGGAGTACACGGATCTGCGCGCCGACGAACAGGCGGTGCACGCCGAGATGGTCGGCACGGTCGTGGAGATCGCTCGCGCGGGCGACACCGTTCCGGCCGGTGCGCCGCTCGCCGTGCTCGATGCGATGAAGATGCAGCACGAGATCCGGGCACCGGGCAGTGCCGTGGTCGAACGTGTGCTCGTCGAGCCGGGACGCACCGTCGAGCCGGGCACCGTGCTCGCGGTGGTCCGCGTGCTCGACACGGACACCGCGACGGACGACATCGCCGCGGCCGACCTCGACGCCGACCGTGCCGACCTCGACGAGATCCGCCGCAGGCACGAGGTCACCACCGATGCGGCGCGGCCCGAGATCGTGGCGAAGCGGCACGGGCGGGGCCGGCGCACGGCGCGCGAGAACATCGCCGACCTCGTCGATGACGGTAGCTTCGTCGAATACGGACCGCTCGTCCTCGCCGCCCAGCGCGGCCGCCGCAGCGAGGAGGACCTGATCGCGAACACCCCGGCGGACGGACTTGTCGGCGGCACCGCACGGATCGGCGGGGCCGAGGTGGTCGTGATGTCCTACGACTACACCGTCCTCGCAGGTACCCAGGGCCGCAACAACCACCGCAAGACCGATCGGCTGCTCGAACTCGCCGCCCGGCGGCGGGTGCCGCTCGTGCTGTTCGCCGAGGGTGGTGGCGGTCGACCCGGGGACGTCGACGCCGGTTCCGGTGCGGGCCTCGACCTGCCCACCTTCCGCTCGATGGCGTCGCTGCGCGGACGCGTGCCCACCGTCGCGGTCGTCTCCGGCCGCTGCTTCGCGGGCAACGCCGCGCTCGCCGGGGTGTGCGACGTGCTCATCGCGACCCCCGACGCCAACATCGGCATGGGCGGCCCCGCGATGATCGAGGGCGGAGGACTCGGCGTGCACCGCCCCGAGGACATCGGGCCGATCGACGTGCAACGCCGCAACGGCGTCGTGCACGTCGCGGCGCGCGACGAGGCGCACGCCGTGGACGTCGCCCGGCGATATCTCGCGTACTTCACCGCGCCGCACGAGGACCGGCAGGCACCCGACCCGCGTCTCGCGCGACATGTGGTGCCGGAGAACCGTCTCCGCGCCTACGACGTGCGGTCGGCGATCGACGCGATCGCCGACCTCGGATCGGTGCTCGAACTGCGCCCGGACTACGGCGTCGGCATCGTCACCGCTCTGATGCGCGTCGAAGGCGCCTCCTACGGCGTGCTCGCCAACAGCAGCGCCCACCTCGGTGGGGCGATCGATGCCGAGGCCGCCGACAAGGCCACGGACTTCCTGGAACTGTGCGAATCGCACCGGCTGCCCGTGGTGAGTCTGTGCGACACACCGGGATTCATGGTCGGACCGGAATCGGAGAAGGACGCCACCGTGCGCCGCTTCGGGCGCTTCTTCGTCGCCGGCGCACGCCTGACGGTCCCGTTCGGCATGATCATCCTCCGCAAGGGCTACGGCCTCGGCGCGATGGCGATGGCCGGCGGATCTTTCCACGCACCCGAATTCACCGTCGCGTGGCCGACGGGGGAGATCGGCGGAATGGGACTCGAAGGGGCCGTGCGTCTCGGATTCCGCAAGGAACTCGACGCCGCGGAGACACCCCGCGAGCGCGAGGAGTTGTTCGGCCGGCTCGTCGCCCTCGCCTACCAGCAGGGCAAGGCCCTGCAGGCGGCGACGAGCTTCGAACTCGACGACGTCATCGACCCCGCCGACAGCCGCGCCTGGATCGAGCGACTGGTGCAACCGCGGTGAAGCCGGGTATGCGACAGCCATGGTGACCTATCCCGGCGCACAGGAGTACGTACCCGACAGCCGCGACCTCGCCGAACTCGCCGCCGCGTCCGCGGGATGCCGGGGATGCGATCTCTACAAGGCCGCCGAGCGGACGGTCTTCGGGGCAGGGGTGCGCGACGCACGCATGCTCTTCGTCGGCGAACAACCGGGCAACGAGGAGGACCTCGCGGGAGAACCGTTCGTCGGGCCCGCGGGGCACCTGTTCGACAAGGCCCTCGAACGCGCGGGCATCGATCGCGGGACGGTGTACGTGACCAACGCCGTCAAGCATTTCCGCTTCGACCGGTCCGCCAACGGCCGCAGACGCATCCACAAGAAACCGTCGGGTGGGCAGGTCGCGGCGTGCCGGCCGTGGCTCGAGGCCGAACTCGACGCCGTCCGCCCCGACGTGGTGGTGTGCCTCGGAGCCACGGCCGCGCAGTCGCTGCTCGGTAAGGACTTCAAGCTCACACAGCACCGCGGGGAGGTCCTGCACCTGCCCGAGGAGCTGTGCGGGTCGTGCGATCCGGCGGTGGTCGTCACCGTGCACCCGTCGGCGGTGTTGCGGGCGAAATCGCAGCGCGACGACATGTTCCGCTCGTTCGTGCAGGACCTGGAACGAGCGGCCACGTTGTGACGGCTCAGCCGGTGGTCGCCAATCCGGCCGCGAGCCCGAGCGCCACCGACATCGCGCACACCTCGAGGACGGCGTTGCGCAGCGACTCCTCCTCCGGGAGACGGTGGGACGCGGCAGCGGGGAGCCAGTTGCGCCGCCAGTTCCACGCGAGCCCCAGCAGGGCGCACAGCACGATTGCCTTTGCGAGCACGACGCGTCCGTAGCCGGTGCCCAGCAGCGCGGAGACCGAGCCGAGCCGTACCGCCGCGTCGACCACGCCCGTGATCACCAACGCCACCACGCACCGCAGGGCCAGCTGCGAGTAGCGCGGCAGCAGTTCCGCCCACGCTCCGCGGCCCCGCACGGTGACGGCCAGCGCCACGAGCACCCCGAACCACACCGCGGCCGCGAGCACATGCACGGCGTTGAACAGCGACCCCAGCGGTTGCTGCGCCATGTGGCCGGTGACTGGCCGGGCGATCAACGCGAGCGCCGCGGCGACGAGCACCGGCAGGGTGGACCACGCCGCCGACCGGCGGTACGCCACAGCGGCGACGACGACGATCGCGGCGATGCACACCCATGCCGCCGCATCCACGCGTCCCGTGGTGGTGCCGACGAACTGCCCGAACCGCCCCACGTCCAGGTCCGCGGCGGGAACATCGGCCGCGGTGGACGCGGCCCAGGCGAGGTCGATGCTCGCGAGCACGAGCCAGACACCGCCGAGCGTGGCGATCGTCCGCCACAGCGTGTCGGAGGAAACCGCGGGACGGCGTTGCCGCTGCACCATCACGGCCAGGACCGCGAGTCCGAGCACGGTCGAGCCGACACACAGCCCGATCGCCCGCACCGAACTCGAGGGGGCGGGCAGGGCGAGGGAACCGGCCACGGCGATGCCCGCGACGGTTCCGAAGGCAACGCCGGCAGCGGCCACGACGAGCCACTGCCGGCGTTCCGGGATCATGCGGGTCAGGCCTTCGGCTTGCGCAGCGCGAAGGCGAGACCTGCGGCGACCACGACGACACCTGCGACGACGAACCACCACACGGCAGGTCCGCTGCTGTCGCTCTCGCCCGACTCCGCGCCGGTCTCGCCGGTCGCGGTGTCACCGGACGCCGCTTCACCGGGCGTGCCGGTTCCCTCCTGGGTGAGCGTGAAGGTGCGGGTTCCGCTGACGGGATGTCCGTCGGCGGAGGTCACCCGGTAGGCGATCGTGTACTCGCCCACGGGGCCGAGACCGTCTAGTTCGACGGATGCGTTCGCACCCTCGATGATCGGGTCGCTCTTCGACCACAGGTTGCCGTCCGGCCCGACGACGGTCAGAGCCGCGAACTGCTCCTGCAGGTTCTCGTTGAACGTCACGGTCACCCGATCGGGTGCCTCGGCGATCTGCTCGCCGTCCTCGGGCGAGCTCGACAGCACCACCGAGTGGGCGGCTGCGGAACCGACGGACAGGGTCAGCGCCGCGATCAACGCGGTGAGGAGAACGAGGATGCGCTTCATGCCCGCCGCCCCCGGATCACGGCGCCGAGGCCGAGTGCGGCGCCGAGCGCACCGAGCACCAGGCCGATACCGCCGAGCCACCGCGCGGTGCTGTCGGTGGTGTCCTCCGACGCGCCGGCGGTCTGCTCGGTCTCGGTGGCGTGCGCGTCACCACTGCCGCCGTGCCCGTCGCCGCTGCTCGCCGCGAGGGTCAGGCTGGGGGCAGGACGTTCGGGTTCCTCGTCGCCGGTCGTGATCTCGTCCCACGCCACGACCTCGCCGTCGCTGTAGGTCTGGATCGCGGGGAAGGCGATCTCGTCCTCCTCGGGCAGCGGCCCGACGGACAGGACGAACTGCTGGAACTGTCCCGGCCCGACCTGCACGTCCGGTTCGGCGGTCCACGTCACGGAGGTCGCGAGCTGCGACTCGGGATCCTTCTCGACGGTCGCCGTCCAGCCGGGCAGCGGCTCGGTGCGCGCCGAGCGCAGCCCCGGAAGCTCGACGGTGAGGGCGGTCGTGCCGGCGGTCTCGGACTCGGTGGGGACCCGGAAGGTCAGGACGGTGTAACCGCCCTGCTCGGCTCCGGGTGCGACGACGGTGACGTGGGCCGAAGCGATGCCGGCGCCCGCGACCATCAGCGCAGCGGTTGCTGTCGCGCCCACGAGGGCGCGACGGGAGAACTCGAACATGTATGGGTCTTTCTCGTGGTTGGAGGATCGATCGTCACAGCGCAGCCGTGGCGAGCGGTGGTCCTCTCCGCGAGATGGCCGGGGGTGCACGTCCCCACACGAGCCGGTCGGTCGACGAGGTCGGGGCGAGCACGGCGGGCGCGGCGACCCGGGGGCCGCGCAGCAGCACGGCCCGCAGCGCGGTGCCGCACGCCGCGTACACGTGGGCCGCGGCGGTGAGCAGCACCGCGCACACGGCGACGGCGAGCATGTGGGCGCCCAGCATGGACACCGACAGATGTTCGTGACCGGGCACCAGCACGGTGAGCGCGACGTGCGTGGCCGCCTGCCCACCGGCGAGGAGCACGAGCGGGGACAGCGACGGCTGGTGCGCGCCGAGGATCCCGACGATCGCCGCGACCGCGACCAGCAGTACCGCGACCGGTCCCGTCGGCACACCACCGCCGGCGGCGCCGTGGGCGGCCACCGCCAGCACCGCGGTGGCGATGCCCGCGGTGGTGCCGAGAACGGTCGGATACCTGGTCACTGTCGGTCGTGCTCGTTCCTGATGTGCAGGCCGCGTCAGCGCACGCCGAGGCGCGCGAGCAGATCCGCTTCGATGCCGTCGAGTTCCGACGAGATCGCCGCGTGTGCCGACTTCCGGCGCGCGGCCGGCATCTGCTCGGCCGTCTGCACGGCGGCAGTCAGATCGGTGAGACGTTCGCGGGTCGCGGTGGCGAACTTCTGCGTCTCCGCGTCCTTGGGGTTGCGCTGCTCGACCTTCGCGAGCGACTGCTCCGCACCCGCGATGCGGGCACTGAGCCGGGCACCGTGACCGGTGAACGAACCCAGTTCCTCGATCGGCACCCCGAGCTGCTGCGCGCGACGCGAGTCGAGCTGACCGCGCAGCGCCGTCACGGCCTGGTAGACGATCGGGACGAGCACCGGCGCGAGCAGACGCGCGACGCCGAGATAACGGCGCACCTTCGCCGCGGTGAGCCCCTGGTTCTCGGCGGCCTTCTTCTGTGCTTTGAGGGTCGCGATCTGTTCCTTCTCGACCTTGGCTTGCGACCTCGCGAGTTCCTGGTCGAGCTTGACCTGCGACTTCGCGAGTTTCTTGTCGATCTTCGCCTTGGCCTTCGCTGCCCGCCGGTCGTTCTCGAGCCGATTCTTCGCGACCAGTCTGGCCTCGATCTTCGCCTTGGTCCTCAGCGCCTTCGCTTCCGCCCTGCGAGTCGCGCGACGCTTCCGTGTGAACAACCCCATCGAACAGCACCCTCCATTCGGTACGACACGACGCTCCGGCGCCCCGCGTCAGCCTAACGTGACGGTGCTGCTGCGAGCCGTCGCCTGTGCAGGGAATACCCTGGAATGTCGTGGACGCAACCGGAGAACTACCGCGGCCCCGACGCGGAGTGTCACAGCGCACAGCCGTCTCCCTCGAGGCCGCTGCGCTGACGAGGTGCCGCCACCGGGTCTATCTCGACGCCACCTTCCCCGACGAACTCGCAGGTGCACCCGAGAATCCGGGTGCGCGGCAACGCCAGGAGGCGGCGGCTGCGCATCGCGAGGCGATCCGCCAGACGCTGTTCGACGCCGACCCGGACGGGTGGGTGCTCGTCGCCCCCGAAGGACCGATGTCGCAGCGCGCCGAGCGCACACTCGACGCGTGCCGCGCGGGCGCCGACCGCATCTGGGGTGCGGTGCTGCCGAGCGAACCCGACACCGGACGCCGCGGCCGCTCGGAGATCCTGCTGCGCGACGCCGAACACGGCGGCTACATCCCGGTGATCGTCGTCAACCACAAGGTCACCGATCCCGGACACGGCGCGCTCACCACCGATCTGTTCGCGTGGGCACCCGCTGTCGACGAGACCCGCAAGGTGCGCAGTCAGGTGCGCGACCAGATGCGCCTCGCGCACCTGTACCGGATGCTCGAACGTCACGGACTTGCGAGCCCCGCGAAGGTCGCCGGCGCGATCGGCTACGGCGGCGACTGCATCCTCGTGCACGATCTCGACCAGATCCTCGACGACTACGACGCCCGCCTGGCGGACCGACTCGAGATCGCGCGGGGTCTCACTCCGACGGCGCCGTCGCAGATCGGCGAGTGCAAGACCTGCCCGTGGTGGGACCGCTGCCGCGCCGAACTCACCGTCACCCGGGATGTGTCGCTCGTCGCGCCGGGGCAACGTGCCGCCGTGCTGCGCGAGCTCGAGGTGCACACCATCGACGGCCTCGCCCGGTGGGAGGGCGGGGAACCGGAAGCGTGGCCGCAGGGTTCGTTCGAGGACGCGATCGTCACGGCGCGGGCGTGGATCGCCGGTGCGCCGCTCGTGCGTCGCTACCGGCACGTGCACGTCCACCGCGCCGACGTCGAGGTCGACATCGACATGGAGAGCTACCACGAGCACGGCGCCTATCTGTGGGGCACGCTGCTCAATTCGAGATCGTCCTCCGAGTACATCCCGTTCGCGACGTGGGAGCCCGTGCCGACCGACGACGAGGCACGCTCGTTCGCCGAGTTCTGGCGCTGGCTGTCGGACCAGCGGCGCGCGGCCGAACGTCGCGGGAAGACTTTTGCGGCCTACTGCTATTCGCGGTCGGCGGAGGACAAGTGGTTGCTGTCGTCGGCGCGGCGGTTCCACGGCTTCCCGGGTGTGCCGGAGCTCGCGGAGGTCAAGGCGTTCATCGGTTCGGACGAGTGGGTCGACATCTTCCAGGCCGTCACCGACCAGTTCGTGTGTCCGAACGGCAAGGGGCTGAAGAAGATCGCACCGATCGCGGGGCATCACTGGCGCGACGCCGAGGCCGGGGGTGAGGCGTCGATGAGCTGGTACCGCGAGGCCGTGGGCATGGCGGGCGAGCCCGATCCGGCGCAGCGTGTGCGGTTGCTCGAGTACAACGAGGACGACGTGATCGCCACGAAGGTCCTGCGCGAGTGGATGAGTGATCGTGCGGTGCTCGACATCCCGTTCGTCGAGGACCTGTAGCGCAGAGCATGCCACGTGCGTGGTTCCGGCGGCCTCGGCCACCGGAACCACGCACGGGAGATCAGACCAGTGCGGCAAGAGCGAAGGCCGCCAGGGCGATGAGGACACCGCCGGTGAGGGTCTGGACACGACGGTCGACGACGCACATCGCCGACAGGAAGCCGGGCATCGAACCACCGCGGTGGGTGTGCAGGATGGCCAGTACGCTCGGCATGCAGCGGCCGAGGCTGACGGTTGCGAACATCGCGGCGCCGAGCACCGGCGAACCCGAGGCGATCACGCCGAGGACCAGCAGGTAGTACGCGCTGGACCGGATGAAGATCATGAAGCCGGGGCCGATGAGCGCACCGAACAGCAGCGACACCTTCCACGGCGCCATCGTGCGCCGCAGGTGGCGGGGGAGCTGCTGACGCCGCATGGGCGTCGGCAGGGTGATCATGCCCAGCTCGTGCAGGCCGTAACCGAGCGCGATCACCCCCCAGGCCGCGAGCATCCACGCCCACGGCACCGAGCCGGTCACGAGCGCGCCGAGCGCACCGAAGAGCGCGCCGGTGGGGATGCCCGTCGCGAGCGATCCGAGGGTGTGCCAGCCGAGCCGGCGGATCGGGGTCGACGACCCACGGCGTCCCGGCTGCTTCGGTGCGGCGACCACGCCGGCCACCGACATGCCGCAGGTCGACCAGTTGGCGGCCAGTGCGGTCACCGTGCCGGTGGCGATCACCGCGGCGGTCATGGCCGTCGGGGTCGAGGCGGCCGCGACGAGACCGGCGGCGGCGCCGACCACCGCGGCACCGGCGATCAGGCCGCCGCGGGTCTTCTTCGCGACGGCGCTCTCGAGCGTCGGGCGTATCTCCGGTACGTCGACTCCGAGGGGCGGGTGAGCCAGAGGCTCACGCACGAGTGTTTCTGTCATCGGGATGCTCCTTTGCTGTGGTGCTTACGGATACGACCGGACGGCGGACGGCGTTGTCCGTCACCCGGTCACGGTGACGGTTCCGGTCATGTACCGGTGGACCGAGCAGTGGTACTCGTAGACGCCCGGCGTCGTGAAGGTGTGCTCGAAGCTCCCCTCGGGGATGATGCCGCTGTCGAACTCGCCCTCCGATCCGACGTGGTGCAGGACCCCGCCGTCGTCGAACGTCCACCGGACGGTGCCGCCCACCGGTACGGTCACGTCCACCGGCGCGAAGTGCACGTCGCGCACGACGATCTCCGCGTCCGGCCCGGTGGGGGAGCCGGCACACCAGGTCGCGGCCAGCATCGCGAACGCGGCCACCCCCCACCGGATCCGCATCATTCGACGATGATCGTGCCGACCATCGCGGGGTGCGGCGTGCAGTGGTAGGTGAACGTGCCGGCCTCGTCGAAGGTGTACTCGTAGGTGCCCTCGGTGAGCAGTTCGCTCTTCAGGTCACCTTCGAGCGGTCCGTCGCCCGCCACATCGTGCGGCAGTCCCGAGTCGTCGAAGTGCCACTGCACGGTCTGGCCCTTCTCGATGGTGACCGATGCGGGGCTGTACGACATGTTGGAGACCTCGATGACGACCGCGGGTTCGTCGGCGTCCGCACTGCCGCATCCGGTCAGCAGTCCCATCGCGAGTGTCGTGCCCGCGACCGCGGAAAGAAACTTCTTCATATCTCGTCCTCACCGGATGTACCGCAGATTCGCGGTCATTCCTGCCTCGAAGTGATAGGCGTTGTGACAGTGGAACATCCACTCGCCCGGATTGTCCGCGTCGAACTCGATGGCGAGTTCGGTCCCCGGAAGCACGTTGACGGTGTCGCGTCGCAGACCGCCGTAACCCGGTACGGCGAAGGTGTGGCCGTGGGTGTGCATGGGATGCCACATCGGCGACGAGTTGACCATCGTGATCCGGATCCGTTCACCCTCCTTCATCACCAGTCGGCCGGCGTCGGGGCCGGCCATGCCCCACACGTAGCGGTCGCCGGCCTGGATCAGCTCGACGCGGTAGTCGCGGTCGACGTCCCGATTCTCGAGCAGCACCGATTCGGCGGGCCGCAGTTCGCTCTCGGCTACGAGTCGCCCGTTCAGCTCCGGAATGTCTCCTCCCACATCGGGGTTCGACATCGGCACCGCGTCGTGGGACCGCAGCACGGTCGACGCGTAGCCGTCGCGCCCCTCGACCTTCGCCACGATCGGCCACGCACCGGAACGCACCGTGACGAGCACGTCCACCCGCTGCGCCATGCCGAGGATCACGGTGTCGGCGGTCGTCGGCTGCACGTCGAAGCCGTCCACGGCGACGACGGTCAGTTCGTGACCGGCCACGGCGAAACGGTAGGGCGTCTCCGCGGCCGCGTTGACGACCCGTAGACGCAACCGTTGCCCCGCAGCGGCTTCCACCACGGCGGGATCGTTCGGCGGACGCCCGTTGATCAGGTGCAGCGGGTACGCGATGTGCTGGGTCATGCCGCCGAGCGGGACGGAGTCCCCGTGGCCCGCCGACGTGATCTGTTGCGCCACCGAGGCATCGGCGTCCGTGTACTCGGCCGGCCCCGAGCCGTGCCCGGCATGACCGTGCCCGGCGACCTGCGGGTTGAGCGCGGCCAGGACCGCGTCGGGGGTGGTGCCCAGACCGTCGACCCAGTCGTCGAGCACGAGCACCGCGTCGGCGTCCGCGCCGGTGGCGTCGTTCGGGTCCTCGATGATCATAGCCCCGAACAGACCACGGTCGGCCTGCAGTCCGCTGTGCGAGTGGTACCAGTAGGTGCCCGGATCGGGTGCGACGAAGTCGTATTCGAACCGGCCACCGTCGGCGCCGATCGGTTCCTGCGTGACCGGAGCCGCACCGTCCATGTCGTTGCGGATCCGGATGCCGTGCCAGTGCAGCGTGGTCTCCTGCGGAAGCCCGTTGTCCACCGACACCCGCACCCGGTCGCCCTTCGACAACCGCAGCTCGGGTGCGACGGCGGCCCCGCCGTAGGACCACGTGTTCACGATCCGCCCACCGAGGTCCACGGCGCCCACCCCCGCAGCGAGCGCGAAGGCTGCCGTCGCCCCCGAGGTGGCGCGGGCCGCCTCGGCCGCGGCCACCTCGGGATCGGTGGGACGGATGTAGTCGAGCTCGGTGGCCACCGCCTGCTGTCCGGACGTACCGGAGCTGCAGGCGGTGGCACCGAACCCGAGCGCGCCGAGCCCCACCGCCCCGACACCGAGGGTGCCCAGGCGGAGGAAGCGTCGGCGAGCGAGCACGAGCCCGGAACCGGGTCGTGTCATCGGATCACCTGCGGGGTCAGGAGCGAACGGATGTCGTCGACGGTGCCGGTGACGTCGGCGGCACTGACCTCGGTGCCGTCGCTCGCCGAGACACCGACGATGCGCTGGGCCGACTCGCCGTCGACCTCGGGGCCCGAACCGACCACATACAGGATCGATCCGTCCACGGAGAAGGCCATGGACGCGATGTCCGTCATCCCCAGTGCCGCGAGATCGAGGGTGCGGATCGGAGCGAGGCCGGTCGCGTCGAACAGCTCGATCGTGACGATGTCGCCACCGCGCGCGGAGTGCGGATGGATCTCGCTGTCGGTGTACTCGATCGCGATCCGGTCGCCGGTGTTGTTGATGGCGTTCTCCGCGAAGCGGCCGCCGTCCTGTCCGGCGTTCCCGATGGGAGCGACGGGATCCTCCGGCAGACCGTTCGAGAAGTCGAAGACGAAGACGTCGCCGGTCGCGCCGACGAGCAGTGCCTTCTTCGCGTCCGCGGCCCAGGTCACCTTGCGGTTGCTGACGAAGTCGTCGGGCAGCACCTTCGTGCGCGCCGTCTCGGTGGGGACACCGGCATCGTCGATGGAGATCTGGATCAGCTCACGGGTGTCCTCGCACACGCTGTAGAGCTTGTGGTCGACGAGCCAGGTGAACGGACCGCACCCGATGATCTGCAGCGCGCCGCTCTCCTTGCCGGCCTCGAGATCGACGACGCGGACGCCGTACAGGCCGTCGTCCCACGTCACGAAGTACTTCCCGTCCGAGGTGACGGCACTGGACCCGGGACGCGAGTGCGCGCGGGCGTAGTCGGGCAGTTCGATCTCGTCCGGCTCGAGCAGGTCGCCCGAGTAGGTGGTGACGGTGAAGTCGGCCTGGCCGCGCGAACCGCGCGGCCGCCACACTTCGGCGGCGAGAACCGCTGGGTCCGAGGAACTCTCGCCGACGAACCCGTGGATGACCGGATCCCAGATGCCGGGACCCACGACGATGCGACTGCCCGCGACACCGGTGACCGGGTCGAGGACGTTCACACCGATCTCGAGCCCGCCCGGAGTCCGGAGGACCGCAAGCAGGTCGTTCTCGCTCGCGGGCTGGATCTCCGAGACATGCACGGGTTCCGGGATGGTGTCGCCGATCTCCTGATCGTCGTGACCGAGGGAGATGCCCTCACCGGGAGTGGTGTAGGGGACGGTCGGGTAGGTGACCTCGCCCGCCGCGGAGGAGGAGTCGTCGTCGCTCGAGCACGCCGCGAGGGACAGTGCGAGAGCGAGCGGGACGGTCGCGGCGACCGCCCGTTGGGTGCGCTTCATGATCCGGCGCCCACCTTCGGTCGTGCGGCGGGACGGGTCTGGCAGTCCTCACCGATGATCGGTGCCATCGTGCAGGTGTACGACTGGGATTCGTCGGACACGCACCAGATGATCTCCTGGTCGAAGCTGCCCGAGACCGGGTTGTACATGATGGCCTGCATGTCGGGCTCACCGCAGAAGGCGTTCGAGCACGACGGTGCACCACAGCAGTCGTAGTAGGCGATCAGGTAGGTCTTACCGGTGTCGGGATGCGTGCAGCATCCAACCCAGAACTCCGCTCCGGGACGGCTTCCCGGCGCACAGGTGGTGACACCGCCGCCGTTACAGGCCGCGCACGAGGTGCCGTCCATGTTGCACCAGCGCCAGTACTCGCACTCGGCGGGGTCCTTGCCGTCGTAGACCGGAACGAGCGGTTCGGGTTCGGCGGGGGTCGGAGCCGGCGGCTCCTGCGCCAGCGCAGTGCGGGTGACTGGCAGCGAACTGATCAGTGCCACACCGGAAACACCCATGGTCCACCGGCCGATCTTGCTGATCACCGAACGGCGGGAGACCCGCTCGGACATCCTGCGGCCGGTGCGGCCGATGAAGGATCCGCCGCGGCCGGCCATCCATTCGGCTTGTTCCTTGACGGTGGCTTCGTCCACCGGATATCGATTCTCGTGCATCTCCGGTTCCCCGGATGAGGGTCTGAGGTCCAACGACGTACTCCGATCTCGAGAAGGGGATGAGATTCCGCCCGTACCGACGGGGCGGTCGGCGCTCGCAGATCACAGACCGGCTGCGGCGCGAGTCTTGGCTGCCTCGTGCAGGTGCTGCAGCGAGGGCGTGCCGGATTCGAGTGCGTTGAGGAGGGATTCGACCTGCGCCATGTGGTTGCACAGGCCCTTGGCCTGGATCTTGCCGTGCTCGTCGAGGATCACGCCGTACGGAGTGGTGCCCACCTGGTAGGCGATGCCCACATCGCGGGCGTCGACGTAGCTGAGCTCGGCACCGATACCCGAACCGGCAAGGAAACTCTGGTGCTCCTCGGGCGTGCCGTCGGAGATGATGACGACCTCGAGGTCCTTCTCCGCCTTCGCCATCGCCTTGACGCCGGGCAGCAGGCTCTTGCAGGTCGAGCACGACGGCGCGGTGAACAGCAGCAGCTGCGCCTTGTCGCGGTGGCCACCGACGCCGACCTCGCGGCCGAGGTGGTCCTGCAGGCCGCGGAAGCTCGGAGCGACCTGATCGATCTTCGGGCCGGTGTCCATCATCCGGGCGCCGAGGGGGCCGAGACGCACCTGCACGCGCCCGATCTCGCGGGCGAGGGCGAGCAGCATGAGGAACAGTGCCGCGACGGCGACGGCCAGCACGATGACCGCGATCAGCAGGAAGGTGTTCACAGATTTCTCCGTTCGGATGTGTCAGTACCGCGAGAGGGGCGAGGCGGCACGAAGTTCGATCGAGGCCTTCGTCAGGTGGTCGTCGACCGGGCGTCGGCCCGGATGCACGATCGACCGCAACTGCACCGCGGTGACGACCACGACCAGCACCAGTGCGGCGAGCGCGACGGCGAGGAGGTGCTCGGCGAGCGACGGTGCGCCGGCGGGAACGAGGGCCAGGGCTGCGGAGACGAGCACGAACGCACCGGCCCGCACCGCGTGGAACCACCCGATCCGCGGGATGTCGTGGGAACCGAATGCGAAACAGCCGCAGTCGAGGTCACGACGGCCTCGGAGAAGGTTGATCGTCAGGCCGCCGAAGAAGCACAGGAACAGCAGTGCGGCGCCTGCGGCCGCCCATCGTCCGGCGATGCCGGTGATGAGCGCGGCACCGAGGACGATCTCGGCCCACGGCAGCGCGAACGACACCGCGTCCTCGAGCGGCGCAGGCAGCAGCTTGTACCCGCGCACCGTGCGCAGCAGACCCTGGCGGTCCCGGGTCTTGGGGATGCCGGCGAGCAACAGCGTGCCTCCGACGATCGATGCGATCAGCACCCACAGCATGTGTGCGACCACTCCTTCCGTTTCGCTTCGGGACCTCGTCGAGGTCCCGGCGGATCCCTCGCAGGTGGGGATGGACACATCCTGCTGTGGTCTCGAGTCGGGCGTGCGACGCCGGAGAAACGAACGGGGACACCCTGAACGAGAACACGAGCCTTCGAATTCAGGGACGTCGGGGCTCGGCGACGTGGGGTTTTGCGTTCGCCCGAGTCCGCGCGGAAGGCGGTGGCGTGATGCACCTCGCATCGCCTCTGCGAGCGGATTCCCACTTGGACGGCACGTCGTGTTCGCGCAGGTAATGCGGCTGTAACAGAACGGGGTTAGCGTCCGGACGAATCCAGTGAAAGGACCACGGCCGTGACGTCAGCACTCCGGGCGGCGATCGACCGCGCGCAGGACGCGGAACCCACCGGGGATCACGTGCGCTCACCCCTGCATGCGCTCGGCCGCCGGCAGTTGTCCCAGCTCGATCTGATCGGGCAGTCGCTGTCGACGATCGCTCCCGCAACCGGAATGGTGTTCATCGCCCTGTGGATGACCGTGAGCGCTCCGGGACTCGGGGGTGTGCTCACCATCGCCGCGACGACCGGCGTCGTCGTGCTGGTCGCATGGTGCATCACGCAGTTCACGCGACGCCTGGCCGCGGCGGGTTCGCTCTACAGTTTCGTCTTCCAGGGACTCGGTACGCGCGCGGCGCTCGTGACGGGCACGGCGCTCATCGTCGGATATCTCGGCATCTCGATCTCCGTGCTGGCCCAGGGAGCACGCACAGTATTGGATCTCGGTGAGCTTGTGGGACTGAATCTTCCGGGGACGGGACCGTGGCTGGTGACGGCGGCGGTGCTCGGTGGGGTCGTCGCCCTGATCGCGATCCGCGGCGTGCGGTTCGCGACCCGCGCGATCCTGCTCGTCGAAACGTGTTCGCTGGTACTGATCGTCGCGACGATGCTGGTCGCGCCGGCGGGCGGAACGACGACAAGCGAACTGCCGGTCTCACCGCTGAGCCTGCTGCCCTTCCTGGCGCTCATGACCGTCCTGTCCATGGCAGGATTCGAGAGCGCGGCGTTCTTCGGGCCCGAGGCCCGTCGGCCGCTCGTCACGGTCAGCCGGACGGTGCTGATCACCCCTCTCGTCGTCGGGGCGCTGTTCGTCTTCACGGCCGTCGCCTCGCTGACCGGGCGTGGATCGCTCATCATCGGAGCGTATTTCGACGGTGTCGACTCCGGTGCATCGTGGGCGGTCGTGCTCGCCGTGAAGACGGGCATGGCGTGCTCGTGGTTCGCGTCGACACTCGGCTGCGCACAGGCAGGCTCGAGGCTCCTGTACTCGATGGGTGTCGAACGGGTGCTGCCGTCCGCTCTGGCCCGCGTACACGGCACCCTGCGCACCCCCTACCTCGCGGTGACGACGTTCGTCGCGGTGAGTGTCGCGGGTGCCGTCCTGTACACCCTGGTGGCGGAAGCGGATTCGTCCGTCTTCGACGGTGTCGTCGAGGTCGCGCTGGTCGCGGCGTACACGCTGGTCGCGGTGGCATCCCTGCGGTTCCTGCACCGCATCGGTGAGGACACCACGTGGACGCGGGTCGCGGCGGTGTTCGTCGCGTTGCTCGGTGGTGGTCTGCTGGTGGCCACGGCCGTCGACGGGGTCACGCACTCGCTGCTCGTCGTGCCGGTGGCGCTCGTCGCGCTCCTGGTGTCGGGACCCGTCTGGCGCGCGGTGCTGCGCCGGCTCCGCCCGCAGAGCCTCGCGACGATCGGAGCATTCGACACCGTCGAGACCTCGGATCTGCTGCCGGGTGCGGGGACACTGGTCCTCGACGAGCACGGGCGGCCGCGGATCGTCACGGGGGGCATACAGGAGGAGCGGATGTGACCGCCCACGTGCCGATCCGGTCCTCCGAGACTACTTTCGGAGGACGACAACCCCACGCCGTGCAGAAGGCGCTGGGGATGCTCGAGGCCGTCGCACAGCTCGGTCCCGGCACCACCGCCAAGGAGATCGCCGCGTTCGCCGGAGTGCCTCCCGCCACCGCCTACCGGATGCTGAACCTGCTCGTCGCGGACGGCTATCTCGTGCGTGTCCCCGACCTGTCGGGTTTCGCGCTCGGTCGTCGCACCGCCGAACTCGCCCAGGCCGCAGCGGAATCCACCCCGTCCGAGTCGCTCCACGACGTGATGGAGGACCTGCGGGGGTGCACGCGTTTCGGATTGCACGTCGCGTCCTTCGCCGGGAGCCGGCTCCGCTTCGTCGACCAGGATCCGGACCACGAGATCGTCGCCATCGCTACGCTGTCGAAGTCGTTGCACGCCAATGCCATCGGCAAGCTGATGCTGGCACACGTGCCGGGAGTGGGTCCGGATGCCGAGTTTCGCCGGCTCACCGAGTTCACGATGTGCGAGCGCGAGTCGCTGGCGCGGGAGCTGCGCGACATCATCTCGTCCGGTTACGCGAAGGAGTGCCAGGAGACCCGGCTGGGCAGGGCGGCGCTGGCCGTCCCGATCCGCGACTCGTCGTCCTTCGTCGTCGGCGGCCTGTACCTGCACGGGTCGGCCGCGAAGGTGCAGCCCGATCCCGATCTGGTGAGATTCCTCGTCGACGGCTCCGCCAGGCTCACAGGCCTGCTCTGAGCCGGATCAGGGCGTCCACCACGGGCGCGCCGAACATCGGCGGATCGTTGTGTTCGAGACCGTCGAGCTCGACCCGCTCGTGCAACTGCCGGGCGGCATCGGCAACCGCCGTGCTCTGGGCGGGCGGGACGATGCTGTCGGCGGTGCCGTAGACGACCGTGATCGGCACGTCGATGCGGGCGACGAGTTCGGCGACGGGGAACTCGTCCTTCAGCAGTGCGGCGGGCACGAAGGGATAGTGGTGCCGGGCCACGGCGGCGAGATCGGTGAACGGCGAGCGCAGCAGCATCCCGGCGGGAGGTTCGTCGACGGCGAGCGCGGTGACCACGGCGCAGCCGAGGCTCTCCCCGAAGTACAGCACCCGGGCGGGGTCGACGTCGTCGCGTGAACGGAGATGCTCGAGGGCCGCGCGGGCGTCGGCGGCGAGACCCTCCTCGGTGGGGGCGCCGGGATTGCCGCCGTACCCGCGGTAGTCGAACAGGAGCGTCGAGAAACCCGCCGCGGCGAGGTCGGCGGCGGTGTCGACGCGGCCGAGTCGGTTGCCGCCGTTACCGGGAGCGAGGAGAACCGTGAAGCCGGCTCCGGGGCCGTCGGGAGCGCGACCGGGCACGAACCAGGCGTCGAGCGCGAGACCGTCGGAGGTGGTGAGCACGACGTCCTCCGCACCGGGCAGGACGGTCGCGGCGGACGGGGGAGTGGAGCTGTCGGGCAGGTAGATCAGGCGTCGTTGCAGCGCCCACCCGGCGACGCCGACGAGCGCGACGACGAGCACCACGGCGAGAACGATCCGCATGGGTCCGGTCTAACGCATGTGCGCGTTCCCGGCAGCCGGAACTGCCGGAAACGCGCACGGAAGAGGCGGGGTTACCGGAGGAGGGGTTACCGCGGCGCCATGCGCAGCGCGCCGTCCATGCGGATGGTCTCACCGTTGAGGTAGTCGTGCTCGACGATCATCTGCGCGAGCTGCGCGTACTCGGCGGGCTGGGCGAGCCGCGACGGGAACGGCACACCGGCCTCGAGGCCCTTGCGGTACTCCTCGGTGACACCGGCGAGCATCGGGGTGTCGACGATGCCGGGGGCGATGGTGTTGACGCGGATGCCGAACTGCGCGAGGTCGCGTGCGGCGGGGACGGTCATGCCGTGCACGCCACCCTTCGACGCGGAGTACGCGATCTGACCGATCTGGCCCTCGAACGCCGCCACCGAGGCGGTGTTGATGACGACGCCGCGCTGACCCGACTCGTCGACCGTCTCGGTCTTGGAGATCGCGTCGGCCGCGAGGCGCATGACGTTGAAGGTGCCGAGCAGGTTGACGGTGATGACCGTGCGGAACAGCTCGAGGTCGTGCGGGCCGTTCTTCGACAGGATGCGGCCGGCCCAGCCGACACCGGCGCAGTTGACGACGATGCGCAGCGGAACACCCGACTCGACGATGCGGTCGACGGCGGCCTGCACCTCGTCGCCGCTGGTCACGTCGGTGGCGAGGAGCGTGACACCCGCGGGTGCGGCATCGCCGACGCGGTCGATGGACTGCTGCAGGTCGAGGCCGAAGACGGTGGCTCCGGCGTCGGCGAGACGGCGTGCGGTTGCGGCGCCGAGACCGGACGCGGCGCCGGTCACCAGTGCGGCGGATCCCTGAATCTCCACTGTTCGTATCTCCTGTCCCGAGCCGAGGGCTGCGTGAACCCGACGGGTTCGGGCTCGTTGGCACCGAGTCCGACTCCGTCGGGTTCTCTCACAGAGCCCTACGGCGTGTGAGTGTCGTTCGTCACGAACCCTAACCGGTCACGGCCGCGGGTTCCGCGGGGGTCGCGGTCCGGCGGCGCAGTGCGACGACTCCCATCGCCGCGGCGACGAGACACGCGACGGCACCGAGCAGCAATCCGGCCCGGCCACCCCACTGCTCGCAGACCCATCCGGCGATGGGACCGCCGATGGCCGTGGAGCCGAGGAAGGCGACCGACCACAGGGCCATCACCCGTCCGCGCATCGTCGGCGCGGAGGCGAGTTGCAGCGAACTGTTGGTGGTGGACGTGAACGTCACGCTCAGTGCGCCCACGATCACCATGAGCACGATGAGCGTGGTCAGGTTCGGGGCCGCGGCGGCGACCGCCATGGCGATGCCGAACGCGAGGGAGGTGAGGATCAGCGGCCGGGTTCCGGTGCGACCCCAGGTGGCGACGGCGAGGCCCCCCACCACCGATCCGGCGCCCATCGCGGCGGTGAGGAAGCCGTAGGCCCCGGCACCGGCAGCGAAGGTGTGGTCGGCCAGGACCGGCAGAACCACCTGGAACTCGAAGGCCAGACATCCGACGAGCGCCATCATCGACAGCGGGACGGCCAGGTCGGGCGTGCTGCGGACGTAGGCGAGACCCTCACGCAGCTGTCCCTTCGCGCGGGCGGCGGCGGGGGAGCGCTGGAGCCGGGAGACGTCGAGTCGCAGCAAGGAGGTGACGACGGCAACGAAGCTCGCGGCGTTGAGCAGGAAGCACACGCCGAGTCCGCCCGCGGCGATGACCAGGCCGGCGACGGCCGGGCCGATCATGCGGGAGCACGAGGCGAGGACCGACTGCAGGCTCACGGCGTTCCGCAGATCCTCCGGACCGACCAGTTCGAGCATGAACGACTGTCGGGCGGGGTTCTCGAAGCACTGGTTGAGGCCGAGCGCGACCGCCAGGACGTAGACGTGCCACAGGGCGATCGTGTCGGTGACGACGAGCAGCCCCAGGATCAGGGCCTGCACACCCATGAGGGTCTGCAACCCGATCATGAGCCGGCGTTTGTCGGAGCGGTCGGCGACCACGCCGCCGTAGGGGCCGAGCAGCAGCATCGGCACGGTCTGCAGTGCGAGCACGATGCCGATGGCGGTCGCGGAGCCGGTGAGCTGCAGGACGAGCCACGACTGCGCGACCGTCTGCATCCACGTGCCGATGAGCGAGACGGCCTGACCGCTGATGTAGAGGCGGAAGTTGGGGCCGCGCAGGGCGGCGAAGGTCTGTCCTCTGATGTCGGCGAGCATTGTCACGGGCGACCCCTCTCGGCGGAGGGGCGCGGTGAATCGGCGACGCGCTGCGAGAGTGCCTCGAGGGCGGGCAGTGCGTCGTGCAGAGCTTCGAGGTGCCGGTCGCTCAGTTCGGTGAGGTGACGGGTGAACAGGGCGGTGCGGCGGTCGCGCAGTTCCGCCGAGAGTGCGGCACCGGCGGGAGTGATGTGGACGCGGACGACACGCTTGTCGTCGGTGTCGGGGGACCGGGTGAGCAACCCGGCGTCTTCGAGTTTGCCCACCATGCGCGAACACATGGTGGGGTTGAGCCCTTCGATCTCCGCGAGGTCGCGGACTCCGATCGTCTCGTGGCGGGCGACGGTCGTGAGGAGGGTCGACTGCGAACGCGTCAGCCCTTCCTCCGAGGCGAACATGCCCATGCGGCGGGAGATCCGTCCGATCGCGATACGCAGACGATGGACGTCTTCCGCGTCGAACGGAGGAGTTTCGGATCGAGGGGTGCTGTCCGTGAGTTCAGACATGGAACCACCTCCGAATTTATTTGCCTATCGGCAAGCATACTCCTGTGCAGAGTGGAAAGACACTGTTCGGAACGGTGATCAGGGACGCATGAGCGCCGGGGCCTCGTCCTCCGTGACACGGCGGGCGCGCCGGCGGACGACCACCATCGCGGCGACGGACAGCAGCACGGCCACCGCGCCGGCGATCGGTCCGACGACGCCGGTCGCCGGGAACAGGCCGTCGCCGAGCATCCACGCGCCGAAGCCGAAGAACAGGGCGGAAGCACCGTAGCGAATGGCGTTGTCAGGAAGATGCCGGCCGAACACGGCACCGATGACGATGGCCAGCGCGTCGGCGGCGACCATGCCGACGGTGGACCCGATCCACACCCCGGCCCAGTTGTTGTCGGTCGCGAGCGTGATGGTCGCGAGCATCGTCTTGTCGCCGAGTTCGGCGAGGAAGAACGCCGAGGTCACGGCGAGGAAGGCGGAGCGCGCGACGCGTCCGGCCTTGGATTGCTCGTCGTCGTCGAGGGAGTCGCCGCGCAGCGTCCACGCGCCGAAGATCAGGAAGGCGATGCCGCCGACGATGGAGATGGCGGTCGCGGGGATCGCGACACCCAGATAGTGCCCGACAGCCACTGACACGAGGTGCACCGCGGTGGTCGCGAACAGGATCCCCGACAGGACGACCCACCAGCGATACCGCAGGGCGAAGGTCATCGCCATGAGCTGGGATTTGTCGCCGAGTTCGGCGACGAAGACGACTGCGAAGGACAGGACGAGCGCGGACCACATATGCGTTTCCTCCTTTCGTATGGAGGAAACGGGGCTTCCTCCGGACGCCGGACGCACGGTGCGACCAGCGGCCGAAGGTCTCGCCCACCGGAGGATGATCCGGTCCGCGGGGCCGGGCAGTGCCGTTGTCGGGCGCCGCCAGTATGTCGACCCTGCGATTGGGGGCTACTCCCCTTCGCCGACGACAACGTTAGCCCGGCGAACCGAATTCTGTAAAGGCAATGCTAACTTTCGGAGAACCGAACTCTCGTTTTCAGGGCGCCCTCACGAAGCGAGCAGCATGGCCAGAATCGCGGTGTCGGGGTCGTTGCCTGGATCCACTCCCACCTTGCTGACCAGTGCCGTCACCGTGCCGTCCGGTTCGGCCTCGACCCATGCGGCGCGATGCTCGAGCCCGAGATGTGGGATCCCGGGGAGCAGCACGCAGCCCGAGGCGGCGCCGGCGTTCTCCGGCAGTGACGGCGTCGTCTCCGACGGCGGATGCAGCATGATCAGTGCCGGCGGCTGATGCTCGGCGAACCGTCCGGGCTGCACGGCACGCTCGCCGAGCACCGGACCTTCGGCGACCACGAGGCCCACGGTTCCGGGCTCGGGGTCGTCGGGCAGTTCTTCTTTGACCCCGAACACCGTCGAGGTGGGCAGCAGTCCCGGCAGCGACGCGATCCGCACCGTCATCGCCAGCACCTGGGCCCATTCGCGGGTGGTCGCGGGCCATCTGCCCGAGACGACGAAACCTCGAAGCGACCCGGCGGACTGGAATGCGGACAGCTCGATGCGGCTGTGTTCCTCGGCGTTCATCCCACTCCTCCCTCTCGGTCGGTAAGGGGAGAATGCCCGTTTTCTTCGTTGGCACACAAGAGGTGTCGAGTGCCAGCACTGCCGCTACACCTCTTGCTATCCGCCTCGGCAATTGCTGCGGCGGATAGCGATTCCTGTAGCGGATAGGAAAGACCAGGCCCGGAGACGACGAAGGGCGCCGGTGTCCCGGCGCCCTCGCTGTCGGTCTCGCGACCTGTATGCCCGATCCGTACTAGACGATCAGGCCCGAGGTGGCGGTGCGAGCGCGCTCGAAGCGAGCCTGCACGTCCGCCCAGTTGACGATGTTCCAGAAGGCCTTGACGTAGTCGGCCTTGACGTTCTGGTACTGCAGGTAGAAGGCGTGCTCCCACATGTCGAGCATGAGCAGCGGGGTCAGGCCGATCGGGATGTTGCCCTGCTGGTCGTACAGCTGGACGATGATCAGACGCTGTCCGATCGAATCCCACGCGAGGATCGACCAGCCGGAGCCCTGGATGGAGTTCGCGTTCGCGGAGAAGTGATCGCGGAACTTGTCGAACGAACCGAAGGCGTCGTCGATCGCAGCAGCGAGCTCACCCTCGGGCTTGTCGCCACCCTCGGGGGAGAGGTTGTTCCAGAAGACGGAGTGGTTGGTGTGACCACCCAGGTGGAAGGCGAGGTCCTTCTCGAGCTTGGTCGCCTGGGCCGCCATGGTGCCGTTCTCGCGGGCCTCGGCCAGCTTCTCGAGAGCGGTGTTCGCACCGGCGACGTAGGTGGCGTGGTGCTTCGAATGGTGCAGCTCCATGATCTTCGCCGAGATGTGCGGCTCGAGCGCTGCGTAGTCGTAGGGCAAGTCCGGAAGTGTGTATTCAGCCACGAAGGGTCCCTTCTTCACCGGGCCGTCCGGCCCGTGCAGTTATTCCGTACCTTCTCGGGTTTCCACCCAAGTCCATAACTACACCGTCCGCAACATTCCCCGTAATGCGGACACGATCGGACCGCGACTGTGTCGGAGAGCACCCGGAACGGCCCACGCGTCCGGAAAATAGCTCTCACCAGCGCAAACAGTCGGATATCGGGACCATCGGCAACGGCTGCGTGAACGGGACCTTAACATTGGCGCGTGTTTCGGCCCTTCCTGAACGAACCGACACGCGGGGCCGATGCACCGCGTGTGGATCTGCCGGGCGTCGATGTCGTCCGGTTCGTCGCGGTCGCGGCCGTGCTCTACTCCCACATCGCCTTCTACCTGATCGACGACCTCGGGACGGGCTGGTGGGGCATCGACCTCACCTACGAGGTACTCGTCAAGGGCGCCGGCCTCAACCAGCACCTGTCGTCCGTCGGGGTGACGGCGTTCATGATGCTCACGGGCATGCTCGTCACCCGGTCCGCGATCCGGCAGGACCGCCGGAAGTTCCTCATCGCCCGGGCCGCGCGGCTCCTGCCGGCCTTCTGGGTGGCGATCCTCGCCGCGGTCGTGCTCGTGTGGCTCGGCATCAACGGCACCTTCAGCGGCCACACCACGGTGTCGGTCTCCGAGGCGTTCCTGTCCTTCTTCCTGGCTGCGTTCTTCCTGAAACCACAGGTGATCGTGCTCGGCGTGGTGTGGACGCTCGCCGCACAGATCTCGTTCTACCTGTGGTGCGTGGCGGGACGGTCGCTGCTGCGGACGGCGCCGGTGGCGGTGCCGATGCTCGGCGCCGTGCTGTGCATGCTGGTGCTCCTCTACAACCTGTACGTGCCCGAGCCGTACACGGTGCCGTTCCTGTCGAAGATCGCGTCGACGCTGCCGACCTTGTTCCTGGGGCAGATCGTGTACTTCGGCTGGGCCGGCCTGATCTCGCTGCGCGCCCTGCTGGCGGCGATGTTCGCGCAGATCGCGGTGATCGTGATGGCCACGGACATCAACGTCTACTGGTCGGGCAGCCGCTATCTGTGGACGGTGACGGTGGTCTTCGCGGCGATCGTGCTGGTCGCGCGGTACGACGGGCGCCTCGCGCGCTCGACCGTCGTCTCCTGGGTCGCGACCCGCAGCTACTGCATCTACCTGACCCACACCCTCGTGATGTACCGGATCTACGAGAACACCGTGGGCATCGTCGGCACGACCGCGGCGATCGTGCTGCTGCTGATCGGCTGCGGTCTCGTCGCCGAGGTGCTGTACCGCAGCGTCGAGGTTCCGGCTGCGCGTTGGATCAAGAGCCGCTGGCTCGCGCCGAAGCAGGTCGCTTCCGACGAACGGACTGTCGCTCCGACCCGCGCGTAGCATCGGGTCATGTCCTGGTTCGACGAGATCCTCGCCCGTGCAGGTTCGAAGTCGCAGATGGTGACGCGCGAGGACGCGCTCCCCGGTCGCGCCGAACCGCTGCCCGTCCCCGAGACCCACTACGTCAACGGCAACCGCATCGTTCCCCCCTTCCCCGAGGGCCTGCAGGCCGCAGTCGTCGGCATGGGTTGCTTCTGGGGCGCCGAGAAGGAGTTCTGGCAGCTCGACGGCGTCTACTCGACCGCGGTCGGCTATTCCGGCGGCTACACCCCCAACCCCACCTACGAGGAGGTGTGTTCCGGCCGGACCGGGCACACCGAGGTGGTGCTCGTCGTCTTCGACCCGAAGGTGATCGGCTATGAACACATCCTGCAGCAGTTCTGGGAGAACCACGACCCCACCCAGGGCATGCGGCAGGGCAACGACCACGGCACCCAGTACCGCTCGGCGATCTACACCCACGACGAGACGCAGATCGAGGTCGCCGAGGCCACGGCCGAAGCGTTCGGCAAGCGACTGGCCGACGCCGGATACGGGCAGATCACCACGGAGATCGCCCCGCTCACGCAGTTCTACTACGCGGAGGACTACCACCAGCAGTACCTCGCGAAGAATCCCAACGGCTACTGCCCCGTCCACGCCACCGGCGTGAGTTGCCCGGTGGGCCTCGGCGCCTGAGAGAGCGTCGGGCCTCAGGGTGCGACGGTGTCGCGCACCACATCTCCGCTCGCAGTGCGAGTGTGAGATGCGTTGGCGTTCCTTGAACTTCCCCGAAGGCGGACGCATTCTGGAAGAAGGGATCATTCCAGAGGGGGAAAGGGACGGCTTGCCGACATGACGACCAGAGCGGGGTATCTGCGGCGTACACGGCGAAGTCTGCGCAGGCGGGATCCGCTCGTGCGTCGCACCGACAAGCTCGAGGCGCGCTGCTTCACCGTCATGATCGCCGTGATGGCGATCCTGATCCCCGTCGCGGTGTGGGTGTCCGCCACCATGTGGAGCTCCCAGCTCGAACTCTCCGAGAAGCAGAATGCCGAACGTGTCAGCGTCACGGCCGTCCTCGACGCCGATGCCCTGAGCGACTCCTCCGGATGGGGCGAGACCGTGAAGATCTCCTCGGCCCCCGCGACCTGGGGTTGGGGCGACGAGACGCGTCACGCGCTCGTCCAGGTGGACAGTCTCGCGACCGCGGGCAGCGAGGTGCAGGTCTGGGTCGAGGGGAGCACCGGCGAATACACGCAGCCCCCGCTGACCACCTCCGCCGCGAAGTTCACCGCCGTGCTGTCCGGGGTGTGGTTGTGGACGTTCTCCGCCGCCGCCGCGGCCGGGCTGTTCGCCCTCGCGCACTGGCGTCTCGAGGTGCGGCGCAGCCGCGAGTGGAGCCGGGACATCGAAGCGTTCCTCGGCTCCACCAGCAGCCACTGACCCGGCTAGGACTGCAGGCACCGCCTGCGCGTCAGAGATCCGCGACGGCGGGCATGACCTCGTTCGCCACCAGTTCGAGGTGCTCGAGATCGGCGAGATCGAGGACCTGCAGGTAGATGCGCTGCGTCCCGGCCTCGGCGAAGGTGCGGATCTTTTCGATCAACTCCTGCGGCGTGCCCGCGAGTCCGTTCTCCCGCAGTTCGTCGACCTCACGGCCGATCCGTGCCGCGCGACGCGCGATCTCGTCCTCGTCCCGGCCGCAGCACAGCACGAGTGCGTTCGAGTAGGTCAGTTCCTCGGGGTCGCGTCCGGCATCCCGGCAGGCCGAGCGCACCCGCTCGAACAGGACCTTCGTCTCGTCCAGCGACTTGAACGGCACGTTGAACTCGTCGGCGTAGCGCGCCGCCAGTGCCGGCGTGCGCTTCTTGCCTGCGCCGCCCATGACGATCGGTGGGTGGGGACGCTGGTACGGCTTCGGCAGCGCCGGGGAGTTCTCGATCCGCACGTGCTCGCCCTCGTACGAGAACGTCTCGCCCTCGGGGGTGTCCCACAGGCCGGTGATGACCGCGAGGGACTCCTCGAAGCGGTCGAACCGCTCCTTCAGCGTGGGGAAGGGGATGCCGTAGGCGAGATGCTCCTCCTCGAACCAGCCGGCTCCGAATCCGAAGTCGACGCGTCCGCCGCTCATGGCGTCGACCTGCGCGACGGAGATTGCGAGCGGGCCGGGGTACCGGAAGGTCGCCGAGGTGACGAGCGTGCCGAGGCGGATCGTCGACGTGTCGCGGGCGAGACCGGCCAGCGTGATCCATGCGTCCGTCGGTCCGGGCAGGCCCTCGGCGTTCATGGCCAGGTAGTGGTCGGAGCGGAAGAACGCGCCGTAGCCGAGTCGTTCCGCGGTCTGTGCGACGGCGAGGAGGTCGTCGTAGGTGGCGCCCTGCTGGGGTTCGGTGAAGATGCGTAATTCCATGACCCGATCATTTCAGCGACGGACCCGGCGCGGGCCATCGGCGGGTGCTTGTCCACTGTGAGATGTCTCGAGTGTGATTCCCCATGCGTGGATAGGCCTGTTGATGAACCTGTGGAAACTGTGGATAACTCCAGCGGATGGGGTTGATGGGGAGTGTTGTGGAAGACCTACCTGCCCCACCTGCGGAACAGTATCGGTACGACCACACCCACATCCGTTCACGCCGCGTGCCACTATTGAGACGTGAGCTTTTCCGACGTGCCCACCGTGTCGGTCGACCTGGTACCCGAACTCGGCGACGAGGTCGTCCTCCTCGACGTCCGCGAGGACGACGAATGGGAACTCGGACACGCCCCCGGCGCGCTGCACATTCCGCTCGCCGACGTGCCCGCCCACATCGAGGAACTCGACCCCGACGCCGAGATCTACGTGATCTGCAGGCAGGGCGGCCGCTCCCTCGGAGCGGTCGAGTACCTGGCCCGCATCGGGTACGAGACCTTCCAGGTCGCGGGCGGCATGGTGGCGTGGCAGAAGCACGGACTCCCGCTCGTCTCCGAGCGCGACGAACCGGCAAAGATCTATTGATGTCGGCCTATCAGATCTGTGTGCGCTGTGAGAATCGCTGGCCGGTGACATATCAGCCGCGGCAGTGGTGCCCGGCCTGCCGCGGTGTGCTGCTCTCACCCGTCGCCCCCGACGGGACGGTTCCTCCGTCGCGCCGTAACTTCCGCTGGGTCGCGCGACCCGCGGGTGGTGCTCCGACGACCGAACCGACGTCGCCTGCGCACGGGTGTCCGGCTCCCGAGACCCCGTCCTATCGTGAGATGCCCCGCTGGGGACTGCTCGATCCGCTCCCGGACGAGGACGTCGAACCCGATCGCGCCGAGACCGCCGCCGACCTCGCGCCGACGCTGCTCGTCGGTACCGCCGTCGTCTTCGGTCTCGCGGCGGTCGCCGAGGCCGTCCGGTACGGAGTGTTGCTGTACAACCGCACCCGTCTCGTCGACCCGCTCGTGCTCGCGTTGTCGGATGCCGCGGTGTGGGCGACCCAGGTGGTCGGGCCGGTCGTGGCGCTGGCCGCGGCGGTCGCATCCGGATTGCGGTTGATCGACCTGCGCCGGCGCATCTACGCCGAGCGTGGTCTCGCCGAGTCGCGGTCGCCGCTGTCCATCCTCGCGGGGCTGGTCGTTCCGGGCCTCAACCTCGCGATGCCCGGTGTCTTCCTCACCGAGATCGCCGACCGCGACCCGCGGTTGCTCCGCGCGATCCGCACCTGGTGGGTGCTGTGGGTGGTCAACGGTGTGCTCATGGTGGCGCTGCTCGCGTGGCGTCAGCGCGACACCCTGCAGGCCCGCGCCGACGGCGTCCTGCTCACCGCCGTCCTCGCGGCGCTCGGGACGGTCGTCGCGCTGTCGACCCTGCACGTCCTGCGCCTGTTCGACGACGCCGACCTGTGGGGACGGCCGCTGCGCCGTCGCCGCTTCACCCACGCGGCAGGTCCGGCCTCGTCGCCGATCGCGCCCATCGTCCCCGCCGCCGTGCGCGAGCAGGAACAGGCCCGCGAAGAACAGGACGACGCTCCGGAATCGGCCGGAGAACGAGCGGACGACGAGGAGCGCGTTGAGGCGGTGGCGCCGTGACCCGCAGCGCGCATCCCCGGGTCGTCGCGCATCGCGGTGCGTCCGCCGCCCTCCCGGAACACACGATCGGCGCCTACGAGCTCGCGTTGAAGGAAGGTGCCGACGGCGTCGAATGCGACGTGCGGCTCACCCGCGACGGTCACCTCGTGTGCGTGCACGACCGCACGATCGACCGCACCTCGAACGGCACCGGTGTCGTCAGCGAGATGACCCTCGACGAGCTCGCGCAGTACGACTACGGACGCCCCGGCGAGCCCGCCGACCTGCTCACGCTGCGGCAACTGCTCGAACTCGTCATGGACTTCACGAGTGTCCCGGTGAAGGTCTTCGTCGAGACCAAGCATCCCGTCCGCTACGGCGGTCTCGTGGAGAGCAAACTGCTCGCCGAACTGGCCCGCTTCGGTCTCGCGACCCCGGCATCGGCCGATTTCTCCCGGGTGGTGGTGATGTCGTTCGCGGCGGGGGCCGTCTGGCGCATCCGCCGGGCCGCGCCGCTGCTACCCACCGTGTTGCTGGGGGAGACCTCGCGCTACCTGCGCGGCAGTGCCGCGACCACCGTCGGCGCGACCGCTGTCGGTCCGTCGATCGCGACGCTGCGCGAGCACCGCGATCTCGTCGACCGGGCTGCGCTGTCGGGCCGGGCCACCTACTGCTGGACCGTCGACGACCCCGCCGACGTCGAACTGTGCCGCGAGCTGGGCGTCGAGTGGGTCGCCACCAACCATCCCGGGCGCACCAAGCTGCAGCTCGACGCCGCCTTCGATCGGTGAGCACCCCCACCCGGTCCCGCGACCTCGACATCGCGACACGGGTCGCCGTGTAGTTTGACGCCGTGGCCAAGAAGAGCAAGAGAAACAGCGGACCCAAGCCCGGCAGCAACCGCGCCGCGAAGCTCGAGCAGCGCCGACTCGAGCGGGAAACAGCGGCCGCCGCGACGTCCCGGCCCTTCGAAGGACTCGCCTTCGAATGCGATCTCGTGGCACTGCGCGAGTTCGTGCCGTCGGCCCTCGCGGAGCTGCCCGCAGCCGAGGACGGCCGTCGCGTCGTGGGTGCGACCATCCTCCCCGGCGGGGTAGCGGCCCTGGTCCGCGAGGAGAACGGTGAGCCGGTCGCGTACGTCGGCCTGCAGCTCGCCGCCGGCTTCGGCCCGGACCCGGCGGGTGAACTGGCCGCGGCCCTGCACTGGGCGCACACGGCCGAGCCGGGCTCGTCGCTGCAGGTCGCGAGCGTCGACGACGACACCCCGCCGTTGGCCGAGCTGATCGACTCGGCAGCCGTGCCGGCGATCACCGTCCACAACGACTTCGACTGGTGGATCCCGGCCGGTGTCGAACCGAGCGCCGAGATCGCGCACACCGTCAAGCACGCGAACGAAGCCGTGCTGCCGTCCGCGCGTCTCGAAGGCGACGGTCTCCGCGGCGCGTGGTGGGTCGATCCGGGCGAGAAGGCGCACCTGCGCTGGGTGCGCCCCGAGGACGAGGACGCGCTGATGGCGGCGCTGTCGCGCGTGCACGCGGCGGGCGGTCTGCACCTCGGTGAGGGATCGCGGTTCGCTGGTTCGTTCCGCACCCACGGTCTGCTGGTGCCGGTCTTCGACCTCGACCGCGAGAAGCACCCCGACGAATGGGTCACCCCGACCATCGAGTTCGGGCAGCGCCTCGACGAGGCCCTCGCCGTGGACGAACCGCTCACCGCCGCCGAGCGCCGGTCGCGCGACGGCCTGCGCAGCCGCCAGGTCACCCTGCGCTGACCCGCTCACGACAGCACGAAGGCCACCTCCTGCGGGAGGTGGCCTTCGTCGTTCCGGGTGGGCTGTCCCCGGATGGAGGAACGATCAGATGGCGCCGCCGGCGGCGAGCGGGGCATTGCCGCGCGGCTCGCGCACCTTCGAGTTGAGCTCGCGGGCCACGAAGTCCTCGAGGTTGAAGAGGTTGGAACCGGCACGGTCGGCCACGGTCAACAGGGTCGTCATCGTCGCAACCTCCTCGACCTGTTCCTGCAGGAACCACTGCATGAACTGCTCGCCGAGATAGTCGCCCTCGTCGCGCGCGGTGCGGGCGAGCTCGACGATCTGGTCGGTGACCTTCTTCTCCTGGGCGAGGGCCAGCGCGATCGGCTCGCGGGCATCCTCGAACATCGACTGCACCGCGTCGACGCCGGTGAGGTCGACGGCCATGTCGCGGTCCAGGAAGTACTGGACGATCATCATGGCGTGGTTGCGCTCCTCGACGGCCTGCGCGTAGAAGTGCTTCGCCAGCTGCGGGAGATCGGTGTTGTCGTAGAAGACCGCGATGGCGATGTACTGATGCGACGCCGTGAACTCGTGGCGGATCTGGTCGTGCAGCAGCGTGTGGAACTTGGTCTTGGTCATGTCGCCCATCGTCGTCATGATCACGACGTTAGTGCAGGTCAACACGCTTTTCATCCAAGCCTTGGCTACCCTTGGGCAACGCAGCATCGGCTACCCTACGGAAAATTCGGACAGCCTTCCCCAAGATCGACGACGATTCGCGGCGTCCGTCAGGGGACCGGAGCGAGCAGTTCCGGCGGGATCGGGTCGCCCTCCGAGATGGCTCCGAAGAACGGCACGGCGCGCTCACGATCCCACAGCAAGACGTTGCCGATGCCGTAGACGTCGTCGAATCCGCCCACCGGAACCGTCGTGGTGACCGTCTCGCCGCGCATCGCCCACGCGAGTCGTGCGAGGTTCCACAGGTGGTCGCCGTCGTCGACCCGCAGCGACCCGGCCGCACCCGACATCAGCGACCATGCCCGGAAGGGGTTCAGGAAGGTGCCGGGACTGGTGGCCTTGCTCAGCAGCGCCGACAGGAACAGGCGCTGGTTGTTCATCCGGTCCAGGTCGGCGAGCGGGGTGGCGCGGGTGCGCACGAAGCCCAGGGCCTGCGCTCCGTTGAGCTCCTGGCATCCCGGTTCGAGCCTGAGTCCGGCGAGGGGGTCGTCGATCGGATAGGGCACGCAGATGTCGACCCCGCCGACCGCGTCGACGATCGACGCGAACCCGCCGAAGCCGATCTCGGCGTAGTGGTCGATGTGCACGCCCGTGGCGCCCTCGACCGTCTGCACGAGCAGTTGCGGTCCGCCCAACGCGAACGACGCGTTGAGCTTGTCCTGGCCGAAGCCCGGGACGCTCACGTAGGAATCGCGGGGCAGCGAGACCATCGTCGTGGCGCCCCCACCGGGCGGGATGTGGACGAGCAGCACCGTGTCGGTGCGGTCGGCGCCGACCTCCCCGCCGGTCGCGAGTTCCTGTTCCTGCTCGGGGGTGAGGCCCACGCGGCTGTCGGAGCCGACGAGCAGCCAGTTCGTGCCGGGGGTGTCGCCGACCCGGCCGTCGTAATCGGCGAGCGCATCGACGCGCGCGAGTGTGCCGTCGAGGTAGACCATGCTCGCGCCCATCGCGACGACGAGCACCACCAGGACGATCGCGAGTCGCCGCAGGATGCGCCGGGCACCGAGCGGGCGGCGTGGTGCCGGTCGTGAGGGCGGGCCCGGTCGTGAAGGCGGTGCCGCAGGGCGTCGCGGGGGTGCGGGCGGTGGTGTGTTCCCGCGGGGCGGGCGACGGTTCGGGGCGGGGTCGGCGATCCGTTCGGGTCGCTGCGTCGGTGCCCAGTCGCGTCGTTGCTGCGGGGGCGGTTGCTGCCGGTCCTGCCGCGGAGCGGGCCGGTAGTTCGGGGCGGGTGCCTGCGACCACGCCTGCGGTGACTGCGGTCGTCCGTCGCGCCGGAGCACCTGGGTGCCCTCGGGGGACGGCGGGGGGCCGCCGCGACGCTGTGACGGAGGAGCGCCCCGTCGCTGTGACGGAGGAGCGCCCCGTCGCTGTGACGGAGGAGCGCCCCGTCGCTGCGGTGGCACCTCGCGCTGCGGGTTCGGCGGTACTGCCCGCCGGGCAGGAGGGCCCTGCGGGGGAAGTCCCTGCGGAGGCCGCGGCCGGTTCCGAGGGTCGCGAGGGTCGCCGTTCACCCGGACAACTCTACGTTCAGGGCAGCCAGGAGACGTGGCCTCTCAGTGCTTGGTAGCCCACGAAGGCGATGGTGTCGATGAGCGCGTGGGCGATCACGAGCGGCCACAACCGGCCGGTGCGCTGCCAGTAGCGCCCGAAGACCAGGCCCATGACGACGTTGCCGAACCCGCCGCCGACGCCCTGGTAGAGGTGGTAGCTGCCGCGCAGCAGGGCGGAGGCGAGCAACGACGAATTCTCCGACCAGCCGAGCTGCCGCAGGCGGGTGAGGAGATAGGCGACGACCAGGATCTCCTCCGCCCCGGAGTTGGCGATCGCCCACAGCACCTCGGTGGGCAGTCGCCACCAGTAGTCCTCGAGCAGGCTCGGCGCGACCGTCAGGTTCAGGCCGGCGGCCCGCGCCACCAGGTACAGCACCAGTCCGGGGAGTCCGATCAGGGCGGCCAGCCCCAGGCCGGGCAGCAGGTCCCGGCGCAGACCGGGTCGGGCGAGGCCCGCGAGTCGCGGTCCGACACCGCTGCGCCAGAGCAGGTACAGGCCGAGGGCACCCCAGGCGAGCAGGCGCACGATGCCGAGGAGTTGGCGGGCGAGATCGATGAACCCCTGCGACGAGCGTGGCGTGTTGAGGGCGACGGTCTGATCCGACAGCGGTTCTGGTGCCAGCGCCGCCTCGGCCAGCGACAGGATCGACGAGATCCCGCTCAGGCCGAAGGTGACGAGCAGGACGATGGTGATCTCGATCCACAGCGCGCGGCGCTCGGTGGGGTCGAGGGGCGGCTCGGGGTTGCGGGATGCGGGCCGCAGCCAGTCGCGAAGGGTCGTCACCGGAGCGATTGTGCCGGACCCTGCGTGGCCGGTCCTTTCGCCGCGGAGAGGCGCCCCACCGGTTCGCGGTGATGTGTCCAATTTGACAGCGGTCCATGTGACCCATCACACTTCACATCGCCCGACCGATCGATCGCTCGGGTGCGGATAGGGGCCTTGGGGCCGAGGGGAATCTGCGACCCGGAAGTAGGGACATGAACATCGAAACGCCTGAGAAGAATTCTGTTGCAACAACTTCGGTGACTCTCGCATCGAAGAAGAAGTCTCTTCTCGCCAGCTCCGTGGGCAACATCCTCGAGTGGTACGAGTGGAGCGCCTACGCTGTGTTCGCTCCGTTCATCGCCGCAGCGATGTTCAACAGCGACAATCCGGTCTCGGCATTGCTGTCCACACTCGCGGTCTTCGCCGTCGGATTCCTGATGCGACCGCTCGGTGGCATCGTGTTCGGCCGCATCGCCGACAAGCGCGGCCGCAAGTTCGTGCTCGTCACGACCATGCTCATGATGGCCGGTGGCAGCCTCGTCATCGGGCTCATGCCCACCTACTCGTCGATCGGCGTGTGGGCGTCGGTGCTCCTGCTGCTCGCCCGCGTGGTGCAGGGCTTCGCGCACGGTGGCGAGTCGGCGACCGCCTACTCGTACGTCAGCGAGATCGCGCCGCCGCATCGCCGCGGCATGTGGGGCAGCGTCGCCTTCGTCGCGATCTTCGGTGGTTCCGTGTTGGCGTACACGATCGGCGGAGCGGTCACCTCGACGCTCTCCGAGAGCGCCGTGGGCGAGTGGGGATGGCGCGTGCCGTTCCTCCTCGGCTTCTTCCTGGCGCTGTTCGCCCTCTATCTGCGACGCAGCATGGAGGAGAGCGAGGTCTTCGACCAGCAGGAGACCCGGGTCGACGAACCGCGCATCCCGCGCAAGGTGGTCGTGCGTGCGATCCTGCTGATGATCGGCATGACCTCGGGTGTCACGGCGGCGCACTACACGTGGACCTCGTACGTCTCGACGTACGCGATCACGCAGAAGGGCATGGACGCCGACACCGCCTACTGGATGCTCGTCATCGCCCAGGTCATCGCGCTGGTCTCGCTGCCCTTCTGGGGTCTGCTCTCCGACCGGATCGGCCGGCGCCCGATGCTCGGCGGCTTCGCGGTCCTCATGTTCGCGCTGCAGATCCCGCTGACGTCGATGATCACGTCGGCCGGGTGGACGCTGCTCGTGTCGACCACTCTCGCCCTGCTCATCGTGTCGATCCCTGGTGCGATCCTGTCGTGCACCCTGTCGGAGAGCTTCCCGACCCGCCTGCGTACCCAGGCCATCGGCTTTGCCTACTCCTTCTCGGTGGCGGTCTTCGGTGGCACCGCGCCCTACCTGAATCAGCTGCTCACCGGCTGGGACATCGGCTGGGTCTTCGGGGTCTACATCATGGTGCTGTGCGTCGCGACCGGCATCGCTGCGCTGATCATGAAGGAAACGAAGGGTATCGACCTGCAGAAGGTCTGATCGTTCGGATGATCCCTGCCGCCGCGTACCGCTCAGGTGCGCGGCGGCAGTCCGTTGCGGAAGGGGCAGCCGACGAGCAGGCGCAGCGCGCGGCTCAGGGCGGCGGGATCGTCGACCGGTTCGTGGAAGGGGATCCGCACGTCGTGGTCGTCGCCTTCGGACTCGACGCGTAGCCGCAGTCCGTAGCGGTCGAGGCCCAGGGGGCGGATTCGTCCGCCGCGGTGCGCGGGCGGGATGCGTCGCGCGATCTGCCGCACGATGTCGGCGTGGTCCTCTTCGAGGTGCTGGAGCCACCCGGTCTCGAGTGCGGCGAACGGGTCGGGAGCGGCGTCGAGGACGTCGGCGACGTCGACGGCCTCGGCCCCGGTGGTGTCGGCGGCGACGACGGAGTCGAGCGTCAGACACAGCAGTTCGGAGCGGTGTCCGACGTCGAGGAGTTCGGGATGCGGCAGGATCTCCGCGATCTCGGCGGCGACCCGGCGCGGATGCTCCACGGGACGCAGGGTGCCGCTGAGCCAGATGAGCGACCGGACCGGATTGCGCAGGGCGATCGGGGAGTGGTCGGTGAGCTCGAGCATGGCGGGGATGCCTGCGCTGCCGGACTGCCAGGCGAGTGCGACGGGGAGGCTGTCCTCGGCGACGACCACCGCGACCTGCCCGTCGTCGAGGAGATGATGAACCGAGGTGGGGAGTGGATCGCAGCCGTCGATCGCGAGCTGCGTCGTGTCGGCGCGGATGAGGGCGGTGCGTACGCGTTCGGCCGTGGTCGGCGCGGGGATGACGGATGTGGTGGTCTGCATGCCAACCCTCCTTCTCGATGTAGGTGAGGCAAACCTAAGTCATTGTGATCGCGGTCGCAAGTGGTCCGTCGGTAGCCTGGATCGGTGCCGATCCCACTTCCCCTCGGAATGCCGCCGTCCCGCGACGAGCCCCGCGGACTGCTCGACGCGCTGCTCACACACCGGCACGACAGCCTCACCGACGCCCTCGCCGCGACCGGCCGCACGCTCGCCCCGCCGATCGTCCCGGCCGCTGCCGTCACCGGATCACCCACCCGCGAACTTGTCGTCGAGCTCGACGCCTCGGCCGAACTCCCCTCGCCCGCCGGGTGGCGTCCGGTCCGGTATCAGGTCGACTGCACGGTCGAGGACCTCGAGGACGTTCTCGCGATCACCGCGCCGGCACCGCTGGTCGTCTACCCGCACGTGCCCGACGCCGCGCTCGCCGACGCCGCCCGCGCGCTCACCGAGGCCGGTCACATCCCCGGCCTGACCGCAGGTCGCGGGGGCGACGCCGTCGCCGACTTCCTCTCCGTCCTCGCTCACGCCGACACCGGTTACGCCGCCCGCGCGACCGGCACCGACGACGTCGTCGCCCTACTCTCCGCCACCGTCGCGGCGCTGAGCGGTTTCGACGTCCGCGAAGCCCTCGGGACTCCCGACGTGGCCCGGCTCCGGCGACTCGTACCGGAGGCCGCCGCGGCGGTGCGGGAGATCCTGCTGGTCGTCGAGGTCGACGACACAGACGCCGTCGTCCGGGAGCTCGAGGCGCTCGACCTCACCACCGGCTGACACGGGCCACCGCTCGGGTGCGGTTCACGCAGAGTCCGCCTTCCCGTCACGACCGATGCGTAACCTCGTACACGTGCCACGTATCGCCTATTTCGGACCCTCGGGAACGTTCACCGAGATGGCCCTCGACCGCTTCGAGAGCCTCGGTGCGCTCGACGTGCTCGGCGACGAGTCCGCCGACGTCGAGCGCGTCTCGGCCGCCGGCCCGCCCGCTGCCCTGCAACTCCTGCGCGACGGGAAGGTCGACGGTGCCGTCGTCCCCATCGAGAGTTCCGTCGAGGGTTCGGTGCCGCCCACGATGGACGCCCTCGCTCTCGGGCCGCGCCTGCAGATCGTGTCCGAGGTCGAACTCGACATCGCGTTCACGGTGGTCACCCGCGAAGGGATCACCCGCGATCAGGTCCGCACGATCGGTGCCTATCCGGTGGCCGCGGCGCAGGTGCGTCGCTGGATCGAGGACCACCTGCCCGACGCCGAGGTCGTGACCGCGGCCTCCAACGCGGGAGCCGCCGAGGACGTCGCGTCCGGCAAGGTCGACGCGGCGGTGTCCACGGCGCTCGCCGGACAGCGGCTCGGCCTGTCCGTCCTCGCCGACAAGGTCGCCGACTTCGAGGGCGCCCGCACCCGCTTCGTGCTCATCACGCGGCCGCGGCCCGTGCCGAAGCGCACCGGTGTCGACCGCACCTCGGTGGTGCTGCAACTCCCCAACGAGCCCGGCTCGCTGGTGCGCGCCATCACCGAGTTCTCCACGCGCGGAATCGATCTGTCGCGCATCGAGTCCCGGCCGACACGCAGGGAATACGGCACCTACTTCTTCCACTTGGACTGTGTGGGTCACATCGACGACGCGCTGGTCGCCGAGGCGCTGCAGGGACTGTACCGCTTCGCGCAGGTGCGCTTCCTCGGATCGTGGCCCGCTGTGTCCGAACACGGTGTCCCACCCGTGTCGGACGACGAGGATGCGCGGTGGCTCGACCGACTGCGGCGCGGAGAGGACTGACGGTGAGCGGCAGATTGATCCTGGCCCGGCACGGCCAGACGGTGGCGAACGTCGCCCGGAGGCTCGACACGAAACTTCCCGGGGCGGAGCTCACCGAGCTCGGCGTCGAACAGGCCCGCACGCTCGGGAAGAACCTCGTCGAGCGGACGCCGTCGCTGCTCGTCGCGTCGCAGGCGCTCCGCGCTCGGCAGACGGCCGAGCACGCGGCACCGGCGGTGTCGCTCGACGCGGTCGTCCGCGAGGGCGTGCACGAGGTGCAGGTCGGCGAGCTCGAGGACCGCAGCGACGAGGAGTCGCACAAGCTGTTCATGAAGGTCTACGAGGAATGGCACAACGGCGACCTGCGGGCGCGGGTCCCGGGCGGTGAGTCGGCGATCGACGTGCTCGACCGGTACCTGCCCGTCCTCGAGTCGCTGCGCAGCGACTATCTCGACGCCGGTTCGGGCGACGTCGTGGTCGTCAGTCACGGCGCCGCCATTCGACTCGTCGCCGCCTATCTGGGGAAGGTGCCGTCCGGCTTCGCCATCACCAACCACCTGGCCAACACCGAGACGGTCGAGCTGGTGCCGGTGGCCGGCGGTGGTTGGGAGTGCGCGCGCTGGGGGACCTTCTTCGCGCCCTTCCACGACACCGCGCGCGGTGGTGCCGACGACCCGATGGGGTGATACCGCCCACCTTTCGATCCTTCGAGCGCAAAACGTACGGGTATCCTCGGGGCGTCCGTATGAAGTAGCGATCGGTAGGTAGGTGCGGTTTCATGGGTGCTTCGAGCGACGGGGCCGACACCCTCACCAACGGTGAGGCGATCCCGGACTGGCGCATCCTCGAACCGATGCAGCTCAGTCCCATCCTCACCGCTGCCCTCGACGCCTTCTACGAGACCGGCTTCCACGGCACCTCGGTGCGGGAAATCGCGCGCCGCGTCGGCGTCACCGTCCCGGCGCTCTACTACCACCACGAGAACAAGGAAGGGCTGCTCATCGCCCTTCTCGAGCTCTCGACCAGCGACGTGCTCTCCCGAGCCCACGCCGCCGCCGAGGACGCCGACGGCGACCCGGTGCGCAGGCTGTCCAACGTCATCGAGGCGATCGTTCTGCGTATGACCCTGCGGGCCCGCCTCGCCGCGCTCGAGGGTGAGGCCCGCTACCTGAGCCCCGAGAACCGCCAGCGCTACCGTGCGGTGCGAAAGGGCGTCGAGCAGCTGGTGCGCCAGATCGTCGAAGAGGGCGTCGCCGCGGGCGTGTTCGACGTGGACGATCCCGCCGAGACCACGCGTGCACTGCTCGGCATGTGCCAGTCGATCCCGCGCTGGTACCACGCGGAAGGCACGCTCAGCCCCGAGGCCGTCGCGCAGAAGTACGTCGGTATCGCGCTCAAGACCGTCGGGGTCTGACGGCCGGATCCGGTGTCGGTCGAGGTTCGGCGGCGCTCGAATTTCAGCGACGCTCGAACCAGGTGACCTGCGTGCCGTTGCTGAACTCCTCCCGCGCGGTGACGTCGAATCGCGTGGGGACGAAGTTGCCCGACAGTGCCGGGATGCCGTCGCCCGCGAGCACCGGATAGCTCTTGAAGATCAGCCGGTCCATCTCGTCGACCAGTTGCCCTGCGATGTTGCCGCCACCGCAGAGCCAGATGTCGAGCCCCTCTTCCGCCTTCAGCTTTCGGACCAGCTCGACCGGGTCGGTGTCGACGATCCGAACCTGCGGATCGTCGACCGGCGCGAGAGTGCGGGACACGACGTACTGCTGCATGTGGCTGTACGGGCTCGTGAGTCCCAGCGAGAGACCGGGTTCGTAGGCACCGCGCCCCATGATCACCGTGTCCCATTCCTTGTTCGGCGTGTCGACCGGCATGCCGACCTGTTCGCGGAGCGCGGTGGGAACGGCTTCGGGATATCTCGCGCTCATCGCCGCAGCCATGTCGTCGCAGATCGGATAGAAGTCGTACTCCCCGTTCGGGCCGGCGATGTAGCCGTCGAGGGTCACTGCCACGTAGTAGACGAGCTTTCGCATCTTCGACCACCATTCGTAGTACTATGAGTGAAGTGGTTTGAACGTAGTACTACATATGGAGTGGTGTCAAGTGGTTCGCACGAATCCGGAACGGCGACAGGCCTTGTTGGATGCCTCGATCGAGGTGCTGGCGCGCGACGGCGCGCGCGGGCTCACCTTCCGCGCGGTGGACAAGGAGGCCGGGGTCCCGACGGGGACGGCGTCGAACTACTTCGCCAACCGCGACGACCTGCTCGTGCAGGTGGGTCACCGCTACTATGAGCGGCTCCTGCCCGCCGACGAGGTCATGGCGCAGTCGCAGGCGCCGCAGACCCGCGAATCCATGATCGAGCTGATGACGGAGGTCGTCGACCGGCTCGTCCGGTTCCGCGCCGGCTATCTCGCGCTCCTCGAACTACGTCTCGAAGCCACCCGGCGGCCCGAACTGCAGGCCCTGCTCACCGAGCGGGTGCGCGCCGACCTGGATTTCAACATCGCCAACTACCGGCACTCCGGCCTGCCGGGCGGTGAGGACGCCGTCGTGCTGCTCTATCTCGCGTTGAACTGGCTGGTGCTCGACCGGCTCACCCTCCCCGGGATCGTCGACGAGGACCGTGTCGCCGAACTGGTGCGGGCGGCCGTCGAACGCGTGATCCCCGACTCCTGAAACGACTTCGGTGGATCCGACCCCGCTCAGCGGGGCCGGATCCACCGGAATCGCCGACGGTTCAGCGACGGAAGTTCGCGGTGCGCTTCTCCTGGAAGGCCGTCACGCCCTCGGTGAAGTCGGCGCTGCCGAGCAGGACGAGCTGCCCTTCGCGCTCGCGGGCGAAGGCATGGTCGAGTTCGGTGAGCGTCGCGTCGTTGATCGCATTCTTCGTCGAGGCGAAGGCGGTCGACGGGCCGTCGGCGAGTCGCTGCACGAGAGTCTCTACCGCACCGTCGAATTCGTCGTCCGCGTAGACGTCCGCAATGAGTCCGGAGGCCAGCGCTTCGCCGGCCGGAAGTCGCTCGGCGAGCAGGGCCATCCTCAGCGCCCGCGCGCGACCGATCGACGCGGCGACGAGCGCGGACGCCCCGCCGTCCGGCATCAGACCGACCCGGGTGAAGGCCAGCAGGAAGTATCCCGACTCCTTTGCGACGGTGAGATCGCATGCCAGAGCGAGCGATACGCCGACACCCGCGGCCGCGCCGTTGATCGCTCCGACGACCGGCCGGGGGAACACCCGGATCGCGGCAACCGCGCGGTTGGCGGCGTCGATCGTGTCGGCGGAGGGCGGAGCGCTCAGGTCACGACCGGAAAGGTCGGCGCCGGAACAGAACGCGCGACCGACGCCGGTGAGCACCGCGACCCGGACGGAGGTATCGTCGGCGTACTTCTCGAACGCATCGGCGATCGCCTCGAGCGTCTCGGTCTTCACGGCGTTCATCCGCGAGGGACGGTTCAGGGTGACGCGCAGGACGCCGTCGTCGACGGTCGTGTCGACACCGGGCAGGTCGTCGGTCATGGCTGTTCTCCTAGGGTCGGGACGTCAGGTCGAGCGCGACCTTGCCGGTCGCGGAACGGTTCTCGAGCGAACGCAGTGCTGCCGGAGCTTCGTCGAGGGGATGGAGGGTGGGTTCGGGGACGACGAGCGTCCCGTCGCGCAACAGCGGTTCGAGTGCGGCCCACTGCCGCGCCGGGTAGCCGGGGTCGGTGCGGAGGTACTCGCCCCACCCCGCGCCGACGACCGAAATGTTCTTCAGCAGAAGGCGATTGACCTTCACGGTGGGGATGCTGCCGCCGGTGAATCCGAGAACGACGGCCCGTCCACCCGGCGCACCGTGGACGAGGACGGTCTCACCCGCCCGGTACCGGGCGCGCTCGTCGAGCGCGAAGTGCGCGGTGAAGTAGTTCATGAGCATCCCGGCGCTCGCGGTCAGCGACACGCTGTCGGGCAGCGGGAAGACCAGCTCGCGCGGCAGTGCGACGGTCTGCTGCCACGATCCGTCGATGGACAGCACGGCGACGCGTTGTCCGGCGGGGAGGCCGCTGCCCTCGGGTGCGCTGCGGACGATGCCCGCTCCTTCGGCGCCGAGCACGCACGGCAGCGGCCGGACCATCTGGTAGCCGCCGGTCGTCTGCAATAGATCGGGAAAGGACACGCCGGCGGCGTGTAGGTCGACGAGGACGAGCGAATCGCCTGCCTCGGGTTCGGGGATGTCGGTCACGCGGACGGCGTCGGGGCCGGCGTGTTCGGTCAATTGCGCTGCGCGCACGGGCGTCTCCTCGACTCGGGTCGTGATCCATCACTATCAGAGTGGCTTAGCGTGCGCTAGCTCTCAGAGATCATTGACCGAGCGCTAAGTCCGTGGTAGAGCTTTTAGCGATCGATAAGTACGCCGCTGGGAACGTCTCCGGCCTGCACGCTGCACTTTCGAAAGGATCGTCATGACCAACGCTGTCATCGTCGACGTCGTCCGTACCGCTGTCGGTAAGGGCAAGCCGGGTGGCGCCCTGTCCGGCACCCACCCCGTCGAACTCCTCGCCCACGTCCTGCGCTCGCTCGTCGAGCGCAACGGCATCGACCCCGCGCAGGTCGACGACGTGATCGGCGGCTGCGTCGCCCAGGTCGGCGAGCAGTCCCTCAACATCTCGCGCACCGCGCTCCTCGCCGCAGGCTTCCCCGAGTCGGTGCCCGCGACCACCATCGACCGCCAGTGCGGATCGAGCCAGCAGGCCGCGCACTTCGCCGCCCAGGGCGTCATCGCCGGCGCCTACGACATGGTCATCGCGTGCGGTGTCGAGTCGATGAGCCGCATCCCGATGGGCACCGCCACTCTCGGCAAGGACACCCACGGCCCGAGCATCCGTGCCCGCTACCCCGAGGGCCTGGTCAACCAGGGCATCTCGGCCGAGCTCATCGCTGCGAAGTGGAAGTTCGACCGCGACGCGCTCGACGCCTACTCCGCGCAGTCGCACCAGCGCGCCGCCGCCGCCCACGAGGCCGGCGGGTTCGACAAGGAGATCGTCCCGATCACCGTGGAGAACGCAGCCGGTGAGCAGGTCGAGCACACCGTCGACGAGACGCTGCGCGCCTCCACCACCGCCGAGGGCCTCGCCGGCCTGAAGCCGTCCTTCTACACCGAGGAGTACGCCGGCAGGTTCCCCGAGGCGCAGTGGGTCATCACCCCCGGCAACTCGTCGCCGCTCACCGACGGTGCGTCGGCCGCGCTCATCATGAGCGAGGAGATGGCGAACAAGCTGGGCCTGACCCCGCGCGCCCGCTTCCACTCGTTCTCCGTCGCCGGCGACGACCCGGTCTTCATGCTCACCGCCCCGATCCCGGCCACGCAGAAGGTGCTCGCCCGCGCGGGTCTGGGCATCGACGACATCGACGCCTACGAGGTCAACGAGGCGTTCGCGCCCGTGCCGCTCGCCTGGGCGCACGAACTCGGTGCCGATCCGGCCAAGCTCAACCCGTGGGGTGGCGCGATCGCGCTCGGCCACGCACTCGGCTCGTCGGGCACCCGTCTGTTGTCGACCCTCGTCAACCACCTCGAGGCCACCGGCGGTCGTTACGGCCTGCAGACGATGTGCGAGGGCGCGGGCATGGCCAACGCCACCATCATCGAACGTCTCTGACTTCTCGAAGTCTCGAAGATCTCCGAACCGCAACCACTCTCGAAAGGGTAATCAATGATCGTCAACGACAGCGTCGCCGTCGTCACCGGTGGTGCCTCCGGCCTCGGTCTCGCCACCGTCAAGGCCCTGCTGAACGACGGTGCCCAGGTCGTCATCATCGATCTGCCGTCGTCCAACGGTGAGACCATCGCCAAGGAACTCGGCGACCGCGTCCGCTTCGTCGCCGCCGACGTCACCGACGAGGCCGCCGTCACCGAGGCCCTCGACGTCGCCGAGTCGCTCGGACCCGTGCGTGTCGCGGTGAACTGCGCCGGCATCGGCAACGCGATCAAGACCGTCAGCAAGAAGGGTGCCTTCCCGCTCGACGCGTTCAAGAAGGTCGTCGATGTCAACCTCTTCGGCACGTTCAACGTCATCCGTCTCGCCGCCGAGCGCATCGCGAAGACCGAGCCGATCGACGGCGAGCGCGGCGTCATCATCAACACCGCTTCCGTCGCCGCTTTCGACGGCCAGATCGGACAGGCCGCCTACTCGGCGTCCAAGGGCGGTGTCGTCGGCATGACGCTGCCGATCGCCCGCGACCTCGCGTCGCTGCTCATCCGCGTCGTCACCATCGCACCGGGCCTGTTCAAGACCCCGCTGCTCGGCTCGCTGCCGGAGGAGGCCCAGGCCTCGCTCGGCGCACAGGTGCCGCACCCGGCCCGCCTCGGCGATCCGTCCGAGTACGGTGCCCTCGCCGCGCACATCGTCTCGAACCCGATGCTCAACGGCGAGGTCATCCGCCTCGACGGCGCGATCCGCATGGCTCCGCGCTGATCCGAGCCGCATGGCTCCGCGCTGACCCGAGCACCGACTGTGAGAGGAGGGGGTCGATGACCCCGGCATACGAGGCCGAGGAATCCGACACGCCCCACGCGGACGTGCCGTGCGCGGACTGGCGTGAGTTCCAGCCTCTGGGGCTCGACCCCATCCTCGAACACGCCCTGGAAGCATTCAGCGAGAACGGCTTCCACGGCACCACCGTCCGCGACCTGGCCGGCCGGGTCGGCGTGACGGTGCCCGCGCTGTACTACCACTACGAGAACAAGGAAGCCGTTCTCGTCACGCTGCTCGACGCCGCCGTCCTCGACCTCATCGACCGTGTGTCGGCCGCGGTCGCGGACGGCGGCGACGACCCGGTCGCCCGCTTCGTCAACGCCGTCGAGGCGATCGTGCTGAACATGACCCACCGTGCACAGCGTTCGGGCCTGGATTCCGAAGTACGCCACATTTCCCCGGAGAACCGCCGGACCTACGCCGCGACCCGCAAGCGTCTCGAGCTGATGATGCTCGACCTGGTGCGCGAGGGCGTCGAACAGCAGGTGTTCGACGTAGACGACGTCGAGGAGGCCGTGCGCGCCCTCCTCGGGATGTTCCAGTCCATCGTCCGCTGGTACCAGCTCGGCGGTCCCCTCACTCCCGCTCGGATTGCCCAGCGGTACATCGTGATCGCACTGCGGGTCGTGGGTCACCACCCGGCCGCCTGAGAGTCTTTCCAACCACCTCCACGCAAGGAGTCCATGCCGTGCTGACCACCGCCTTCACCGAAACCTTCGGCGTCCGCCATCCCATCGTGCAGGGAGGGATGCAGTGGGTCGGCCGTGCCGAACTCGTCGCAGCGGTCGCCAATGCCGGCGCGCTCGGCATGATCACCGCTCTGACGCAGCCGACCCCCGAGGATCTCGCTAAGGAGATCGAACGCACCCGCGAGCTCACCGACCAGCCGTTCGGCGTCAACCTCACGATCCTGCCGGCGATCACCCCGCCGCCCTACGAGGAGTACCGCCAGGTCATCATCGACTCCGGTGTGAAGATCGTCGAGACGGCCGGATCGAATCCCGCGCCGCACCTGCCCGACTTCCACGCTGCCGGAATCAAGGTGCTGCACAAGTGCACCAGCGTCCGGCACGCCGTCAAGGCGCAGGACATCGGTGTCGACGGCATCAGCATCGACGGTTTCGAATGCGCCGGGCACCCCGGTGAAGACGACGTCCCCGGCCTCGTGCTCATCGCCGCCGCGGCCGAGAAGATCACCATCCCGATGATCGCCTCCGGCGGCTTCGGTGACGGTCGTGGTCTGGTCGCGGCCCTCGCGCTCGGCGCCGACGGCATCAACATGGGCACCCGCTTCATGTGCACCGAGGAATCGCCGATCCACCGCACCATCAAGGAAGCCATCGTCGCGGCGAGTGAGACCGACACCGAGCTCATCTTCCGTCCGCTGCGCAACACCGCCCGCGTCGCGAGCAACACCGTCAGTCGCGAGGTCGTCGAGATCCTCGACCGCGGAGGACAGTTCGAGGACGTGCGCGAACTCGTCGGCGGTGCCCGCGGCCGCCTCGTCTACGAGAACGGCGATCCGGAGGCCGGCATCTGGACGGTCGGTACCGTCCAGGGAATCATCCACGACATCCCCACCGCGGGGGAATTGGTCGAGCGCATCGTCGCCGACGCCGAGAGTCTCATCGCGGAGCGTCTGAGCGGCATGATGTCGCGCGTGAACGCCTAGGAAGCCATGAAACGCACCCATTTCGACGACGATCACGAGGCGTACCGGGAGACCGTGCGCGAGTTCCTCGCCCGCGAGATCGAACCGAACTACGAGCGGTGGGAGGAGGAGCGCCTCGTCGACCGGTCGGCGTGGATCGCCGCGGGCAAGTCCGGCATCGTCGACCTCGGGGTACCCGAGGAGTTCGGCGGTTCGGGCGTGACCGACTACCGCTTCCGGCACATCGTGCAGGAGGAGATCGCGCGCACCGGAACGACCTCATTCGGCGCCGGACTCGCACTGCAGGACGACATCGCGATCCCGTACATCCTCCACCTCGGCACCGAGGACCAGAAGGCGCGCTGGCTGCCGGCACTCGCCACCGGCGAACGAATCGGCGCGATCGCCATGACCGAACCGGGCGCCGGATCCGACCTGCAGGGCGTGAAGACCACCGCCGTACGCGAGGGTGACGAGTGGGTGATCAACGGACAGAAGACGTTCATCACCAACGGAATCCAATCCGATCTCGTCATCGTGGTGTGCCGCACGGATCCGAACGCGGGGTCGAAGGGCTTCTCGCTCATCGTCGTCGAGCGCGACACCCCCGGTTTCGGCAGGGGCCGCAAACTCCACAAGGTCGGTCTCGCCGCACAGGACACCGCCGAGCTCGTCTTCGAGGACGCCCGCGTCCCCGCCGGGAACCTCCTCGGCACCGAGGGTCGCGGCTTCGTGCATCTGATGGAGTACCCGATCGGGCGCGCCTACGTCGATGCACGCATCCAGACGATCTACGGTGGCACCACCGAGATCATGAAGGAGATCATCGGCCGCGACATCGCTGCCGGGTACGCGTAATCGTTTCAGGGAAGAGGGATTCGATCTTCGACCTCACAGGCAAGCGCGCTCTCGTCACGGGTGGTTCCGCGGGGATCGGTCTCGGCATGGCCCGGGGTCTCGCCCGTGCCGGCGCCGACGTCACCCTGTGGGGCCGGAGCGAGGACAAGCTCGCGAAGGCCGCGGCCGACATCGGGAGGTTCGCCGGCCGTGTGGCGACCCGCACGGTCGACGTCTCCGACGAGCAGGCCGTGACCGACGGTGTCGCGGCGCCCGTCGACGACTTCGGTGGGCTCGACATCGTGGTGGTCAACGCCGGCATCGGGTCGTCGCTGCAGAAGTTCCACGAGTCGACGACCGAGCGGTACCGCGCCGTCATGGCGACGAACGTCGACGGCGCGTTCTTCACGATGCGGGAGACCTCGCGTGTGCTCGTCGAGCAGGGCACCGGGGGTTCGATGATCGTCACGTCGAGCCTCGGTGCGCTGCAGGGCGCCGGACGCAACCAGCCGTACGTGGCGAGTAAGGCCGCGGTGCTCACGCTCGCGAACGGCTGTGCCGTCGAGTTCGCGCGTCACCGGATCCGGGTCAACAGCGTGCTGCCGGGCCGGATCGCCACCGACATGACCGGTCCGCTGCAGGAGTCCGACGTCTTCAACTCGAACGTCATCGGCCGTGTGCCGCTCGGCCGGTGGGGCACCCCGGAGGATTTCGAAGGCATCGCCGTCTATCTCGCGAGCGATGCGTCGTCCTTCCAGACCGGCAGCACGACGCTCATCGACGGTGGCTACAGCATGTTCTGACCGGTCCTAAGCTGGTCCGGTGAACCAGCACCCCGCGATTCGTGACCGTGTGATCAGAGTGAGCGCCGTCGTTCTCCGCAACGCCGCCGGTGAGGTGCTCACCGTGCGGAAGCGGAACACGTCGCGGTTCATGCTGCCCGGAGGAAAGCCGGATCCGGGGGAGACCCCCGCCGAGACCGCCGTGCGCGAGTGCGCCGAGGAACTGGGCGCCGAACTGGATCTGTCGTCGTTGCGTCTCGTCGGGGTCTTCGACGCCGAGGCCGCCAACGAGCCCGGTTACCGGCTCGAAGGAACCGTCTACGAACACCCGCTCGTGGAGGTCGCCGGCGCCGCCGCGGAGATCGCGGAGACGCGCTGGCTCGACCCGGCGGCCCTTCCGCTGCCCGACGATCTCGCGCCGCTGCTCGAGCACCACGTCCTTCCCGCTCTCGCCTCGGCCTCCCGATAATCCTGTTTCCGCAGAGGTATTGCGCAGTTCTCATCCATGGGGAAATGTGATGAGAGCAGTCACCTCGCACATCACGGAAGGTCTCCCATGGCGCTCACCGCTCTGCTCGAACTCGAATTCAAGGCCGACTCCCTCGACGACGCGAAGAAGGTCATGACCCGCGTGCTCGACGAGACGCGACAGTTCGACGGATGCGACGGCATCGAGATCCTTGTGGATCAGAAGAACGAGGCCCGTTGGGTGGTCGTGGAGAAGTGGCGCTCGGCCGAGCACGACGCCGCCTACCGCAAGTTCCGCGCCGGCGAGGGTGCCATCACCGAACTCGGACCCCTCCTGGCGGGAGCGCCGAAGCTCGAGCACTTCACCACCCTCTGAGTCCCCCATCGGAGCGCGGGCGGAGTCGGTCGTCACCCGGCGGAACGCGGACGGTAGGGTGACCCCCGGGGCGGACGTGTGCCGTTTGCCTCGAAGTGACATCGACTGTGGAGGTAACCGGGCATGTTGGAACTCTTCGGCGTCATCGTCGTGTGGCTCACCGTGGCCGTCGTCGCTGTCGGAACCGTCATCATGTTCGTCGTGTCGACGCTCAGCCCGCACTTCGGTCAGCGCAAGGCCAAGGGACCCCGCCTCGACAAGGCGACCGCGGCCCGCAACAAGTAGCACCCGGTACCGATCGCGAAGAGCGCCTCAGCCCCAGCCCAGCTGGTGGAGGCGCTCTTCGTCGATTCCGAAATAGTGCGCGATCTCGTGGACGACAGTGACCAGTACCTCGTGCACGACGTCGTCGTCGCTCTCGCAGATGTCGAGGATCGCGTCGCGGTAGATCGTGATCGTGTCCGGTAGCGATCCCGCGTAGTGGCTGTCGCGCTCGGTCAGCGCGACGCCCTGATACAGACCCAGCAGGTCGGGTTCTTCCTCGTGGCGGGGCTCGACGAGGACCACGACGTTGTCGATCGCCCGCGCGAGTTCGCGGGGGATCTCGTCGAGCGCTTCCGAGACGAGCTCCTCGAAGTGCTCGTCCTCCATGTGCACCGGCACGTCACGACCCCGGCAGGGGAACGGCGCCCGGCAGCGGCGTCGGCAGCGACCGGCCTTCCGGCACGGGCGGCGGCGGCACGGGCGGCTGGCCGTCGATGAGGATGTCGCCCTTGGCGCTGCCGGTGATCGACGAGAATCCGCCCCCCTCGACCTGCTTGCCGATCGAGCAGTTCACCTTGCGGCTGCCGGCGAGCCAGCTGTCGTAGTCGAGGTTGTCCCAGAACAACGTGAGGGTCTTGTTGCGCAGAGCCTCGGGTTCGCCGAGGTACTCGTTGACCAGGCGCGTGCAGGTCTCCTCGAGATAGCCGTCCTGGTCTTCGATGCTCGGCAGACCGCCCGGGAACTGCCCACCGAGGTCGACGACCGCGACGACCTCGAAGGCGTGCGGCTTGGAACACTCCACCGGGTCGGCAGGCACACCGTTGTTGATGCCGATGCAGACGCCGACGTCCCAGGCCCGCGACTGGTCCTGATCGGCGACCCGGCCCTTGATGGGGAGCAGGTTGCCGGTGGTCGACGAGAACTGCAGACCGCACCGCAGCGTGCGTTCGCCGGCCGCCCAGCCCGCCTCGCCGGGGTTGATGAGGCCGATGCTGAACTTGCCGTGCGGGTCGAACCGGCCGTCGAGATAGTCCATCGCGGCGGGTGCGCACTGCTCGTCGCGCAGCTCGGTGAAGCGCGTGACCGACGGGAAGCGTGATCCCGGTCCCCATTCGGTGCCGGGATACAGGCTCAGGTCGATGTCGGCGACCACCTCGAACAGATGCGTCTCGGCGCAGTCGACCTTCGCGAGGTCGCTCGCGTCGAGAGCACTCCAGGTCAGGCAATCGCCGGTGGTGGCGGTACCGAACGCTTCCCCCGCGACCGCGCCGGTCGTGCTGATGTTGGCGCCGGCGCTGTCGTCCCCGCCGCCGGCGCCCTGGAACCCCGCGACGACGAACGTCGCGATCGCCGCCAGGACGGCACCGGCCGCAACGAGCACGAGGGCGCGTCGGGTCAACCGCGCCGAGGGCGGGCGCCGGTCGGGCTTGGGCTTGTTGTCTTCGGCCATCACTTCCATCATGCCTGTTCGAGTGGACGCAGGTAGTTTCGGCTCATGGCCGACGACCCGATCGATCCCGAGATTCTCGAGATCGCCAAGCAGACCTTCGACGCCGCCCGCCAGGGAGACGTCGAGACCCTCACCGCGTACGTCGACGCCGGAGTACCGGTGAACCTCACCAACGAGACCGGCGACACGCTGCTCATGCTGGCGTCCTACCACGGTCATGCCGAGGCCGTACAGGTCTTGGTCGAGCGGGGAGCCGACGTGAACCGGCTCAACGACCGCGGCCAGTCGCCTCTCTCGGGGGCGGTCTTCAAGGGCGTCGAGGCAGTGGTGCGGGTGCTCGCCGAGGCCGGTGCCGACCCGCGTCACGGGCACCCCACCGCGGAGGACACAGCGAAGATGTTCGGGCGCGACGACTACCTGGAACTCTGGCAGCGGTAGGCTTCGATTCCGTGATCGACCTCAAGTTCCTCCGCGAGAATCCCGACGCCGTCCGCGAGTCGCAGCGCATGCGGGGAGAGGACCCGGGCCTCGTCGACGTGCTGCTCGAGGCCGACGCCTCCCGTCGCGCCGCTGTCCTCGCCGGCGACAACGCACGCGCCGAGCAGAAGGCCCTGGGCAAGAAGGTCGGCAAGGCGTCTCCCGAGGAGCGCCCCGCGCTGCTCGACGGCGCCAAGGAGCTGGCTGCGAAGGTCAAGGAACTCGAGGCCGAGCAGCACGCCGCGCAGGAGGCCTTCGATCGCGCGCACCTCGCGATCTCCAACGTCGTGCAGGACGGCGTGCCCGCCGGCGGCGAGGACGACTTCGTCACGCTCGAGACCGTCGGCGAGCTGCCCACCTTCGACTTCGAACCCAAGGACCACCTCGCGCTCGGCGAGTCGCTCGGGCTCATCGACATGGAGCGCGGCGCGAAGGTCTCCGGTGCCCGGTTCTACTTCCTCACCGGTTACGGCGCGCTGCTCCAGCTGGGTTTGCTGCAGCTGGCCGCCCAGAAGGCCACCGCGAACGGGTTCACCATGATGATTCCGCCCGTGCTCGTGCGCCCCGAGGTGATGCAGGGCACCGGCTTCCTCGGCCGGCACGCCGACGAGGTGTACCGACTCGAGGAGGACGACCTCTACCTCGTGGGCACCTCCGAGGTGCCGCTCGCGGGCTACCACTCGGGCGAGATCCTCGACCTGTCGAAGGGGCCGAAGCGCTACGCGGGCTGGTCGTCGTGCTTCCGTCGCGAGGCGGGCAGCTACGGCAAGGACACCCGCGGCATCATCCGCGTGCACCAGTTCGACAAGGTCGAGATGTTCGTCTACTGCCGCCCCGAGGAGGCCGCGGCGGAGCACGAGCGTCTGCTGGCCTGGGAGCGCGACATGCTCGCCGCCATCGACGTGCCGTACCGCGTCATCGACGTCGCCGCCGGCGATCTCGGGTCGTCGGCGTCCCGCAAGTTCGACTGCGAGGCCTGGGTGCCCACGCAGGAGCGCTACCGCGAGCTCACGTCGACGTCGAACTGCACGACCTTCCAGGCGCGTCGCCTCAACATCCGCTACCGCGACGAGAACGGCAAGCCGCAGACCGCCGCGACCCTCAACGGCACGCTCGCGACCACCCGCTGGCTCGTCGCGCTGCTCGAGAACCACCAGCAGGCCGACGGTTCGGTCAAGGTGCCCGAGGCTCTCGTCCCGTTCGTGGGACGTGAGGTGCTCGAACCCGGCGCCTGAGAACTGTCAGCGCAGGATCAGGCAGGTGGTCGAACCCGTCGCGAGCAGGCGGCCCTCGGAGTCACGGGCCTCGCCGCGCGCCGTCGCCGTGCGACGTCCGGTGTGCTCGCAGAAGCCCTGCACACGGATGACGCCCTTGCCGGTCTGCACCGGACGCACGTAGCGGACCTGCAGGTCGAGGGTCGTGTACCCGACCCCGGCCTCGAGGGTGCTCGACACGCAGAAGCCCATCGCGGTGTCGAAGAGGGTAGCGAGCACGCCGCCGTGGATGCTGCCCACCGCGTTGGCGTGGAACTCCTGCGGCTCGAGGGTGACCTCGGCGAAGCCCTCGCCGGCATCGGTGACGGTGAAGCCGAGCGTGCGGGAGGTGGGGTGGTGCGGGATCGTCCCGTCCATCAGCCCGCGCAGGAAGTCGAGTCCGTGCATGTCGCGGTTGGCCGCCGACGTCGGTGCCGGGTCCTCCCACGTGTAGGTACGCTGCCGCTGCTGTTGCTCGTCCGTGCTCACGATGACCGACCGTATCCCACCTCCGGAGGGGTGACATGTGGAGCCGGGCGTGCCATTCTCGTTGCATGCGCCGTCGATGTTGATCCGATCCGGTGACCTCGCTGTCCGCGCGGGTGGTCGCGTACGCGTCCGTCCGTGAGTTCGTGCCGCTCTACGGCCTGTACGCGTTGCTGTTCGAGGATCACGGTCTCGACACCCGTTCCATCTCCTCGCTGTTCGTCCTGTGGTCGGTGGTCGCCTTCGTCTCCGAGGTGCCGTCGGGTGCGTGGGCCGACACCGTCTCCCGTCGCGGTCTGCTGTTCGGCAGCGGAGCCCTGCTCACGGCAGCGTTCACGATGTGGCTGGTGTGGCCCGGTTACTGGGGATTCGCGCTCGGTTTCGTCCTATGGGGCATCAGCGAGTCGATGAAATCCGGCACCTTCGAGGCCCTCGTGTACGACGAACTCGCCGCGCGCGGGTGCGAACACCGGTACGCGGCGATCATGGGATACGCCAACGCGGGTGAGATGACGTGTGTCTTCGTCGCGATCCTCACGGCGGCACCGCTGTTCGAAATCGGCGGCTACGCGCTCGTGGGCTGGGTGTCGGTCGCGATCACCGTCGTCGACATCGCGCTCGTGGGAACGCTTCCCGCCGCACCGAAGGTGGAGGAGGCCGATGAGATCGCCGGCAGAGGCGACACCGTCCTCGTCCGCTACATGTCGTCGCTGCGCGCGGGAACGTCCGAAATCCGCACCGACCGGGTGGTGCGACGATCGGTCGTCCTCGCGGCCGCCCTGCTCGCCTGCCTCGCCTTCGACGAGTACTTCGCTCTCCTCGCACGCGAATCGGGAGCGGAGACCGGATTCGTGCCGGTGCTGGTCGCGCTGACGGCCGTCGGACAGGTGGTCGGTGCCGCGACCGCCGGACGGACTGCGACGATGAGCGGCCGCACCATGGGTGCCGTCGTGATCGTCGGATCGGCACTGATCGCCGGTGGTGCACTCGCCGGGGGGATCGCCGGATTCACGGCGATCGGTGTGGGCTACGGCGCGCTGCACAACACGGCGATCGTCGCCGAGGCGCGCCTGCAGGACACGATGTCCGGTCGTGCCCGCGCGACCGTCTCGTCCGTCGTCGGCCTGACGAGCGAGGTGCTGTCGGTGGCGGTCTTCGCCGCCTACGCGATCGGCTCGCTGTGGTTGCCGATGGCGGCGCTGGTCGCGGTGACGGTGCTCCCGCTGGTCGGGTTGGGCGTGGTCGCGCCGAGGCTGTTGCCCGCGGCGCGACCCGCCGGGACCGAACGGGAGCGGTGACTACCGGATGCGGATCACAGCTTGGTGCTGCGCAGTTCGTGACCCTTCGAGGTCTTGCAGCGGCCCGATTCGAGATCCCACTGCCAGCCGTGCAGGTTGCAGGTCAGCGTGGTGCCGTCGACGACACCGAACTTCGACAGGTCGGCCTTCAAGTGCGGGCAGCGACGCTGGATCTCGTAGCCGCCCAACTCGATCGACGCCGAGTCGTCGTGCGCCTCGGCGAACCAGCCGTCGGCGTACGCGATGCGCTCGTCGGTCAGGCACTTGAAGAAGGTGTAGAGGAACTCGTTGTATCCGCCGATGCGCCAGGCCGTGAACCGGGTGGACAGGAAGATCGTGTTGACCCAGTCGGGCTCGTCGTCGCGCAGAACCGTGCGCACGAGCTCGGGAGCGATACGGAAACCGTAGCGGTACTTGCCTTCTCCCTCGATGGGTTCGCGCACGACGCGCTTGGGGAAGTCGAGCACCACGGTCTCGTCGCCCATCACCAGACCCACCGGGTAACCGATGCCGTCGCAGATGAGATCGGACTGCGCCATGATCGGCTCGAACTTCGCCTTGAGTGCGGGCAGCAGCGGCTCGCCCTCGGCGGGAGCCCAGGCCGCCTTCTGCGCCGCGATCACCGGAGCGAAGCGCTGCGCCATGTCCTCGATGTAGGCGGCCTTGTTCGTGAAGATCGCCTCGACCTGCTCGTCGGGGATCGGGTGCGTGAGCGTCATGTGCTCGCTGCCCTTCAGATCCACCACCGAACCCGGGATCATGAGCAGACCGCCCTCGCGGCCGTGGATGCGCAGTTGCTCGAGGAAGACCTGCTGGTCGGGGAAGATGTTGCCCTCGTCGCCGTGGTCGTCGTTGAGGTCGCGCAGGTCGTCGTCGAGGAAGACCGGCGGACCGGCCGACGGCACGATCCACGTCGCGTCGACCTGGTCGATGTAGCTGCGGCAACGGTCCATGCCGCGCTGGCGCTTCTGCTTGCCGAAGTTGGCCTTGGTCTTCTTCGGGATGTCGTAGACCATCGGGTACCAGATGGCGCCCGAGTACTGCAGCAGGTGGATGTCGATCTTCCCGAACGCCTCGTGCATGACGTCCATGTCGATCGGCCGCGCGTCGTTCATGTTGAACACGGTCGACTCACCGTCGGAGACGATCAGGCCCGAGTCGCCGATCGGTCCGTCGGCCGGCGCACGCAGCGCGATGATCATGATGTCGAGATCGCCCGGCGAGAGCGGAGCCTGCGGAGCGACCTCGATAGTGCCGTGCCGCAGCCGGTGCTTGACGGAGTCGGTGGTCTCGAAGAATTTCGAGAAACCGAGCTTCTCGAGCTCGCGACGCAGGTCCGGTACCGGATAGTCGGGCAGCAGGACGGTCGCGTCCTTGTTGACGTGCTTGCTCAGCGTGTCGGGATCGAAGTGATCCTTGTGCAGATGCGAGACGTACAGGTAGTCGACGTTGCCGAGAGCGTCCCAGTCGAGACCGGTGTTGTCCGGGAAGGGCACCCACGAGGCGAAGTACGCGGGCGTGACCCACGGATCGCACAGGATGGACCCCGCTTCGGTCTGGATGTGGAAACCGGCGTGTCCGACGCTGGTGATCTGCACTTCGTACCCTCCTGACGTGCTGACCGACGCCTACCAGAGTAGGCGCCGCCCGTCAGTCCACTGCGCCCAGGCAGTACCCGCTGCTGCCCGTGGTGAGCAGGACCACCAGGTCACGGGGTGTACCGGCCTCGACGATCGGAATCGTCACATTCGTGTACACCTCCGAGACCGGGGTGACGGAAGCGGCCGCGGCGTCGAAGGATTCGAGGTCGCCGACGACGTCGGGATCGGTGGCCAGCGGCGGCACTCCGGGGTTCCCGGTGCCCCAGGGATCCCACGTGCCCCGCGCCTCGCACACCAGTGGGTACCGCTCCTCGGTGTCGTCCGGATCCACCGGCGCGCCGATCGCCCGTCCGAGGAATCGTTCGACGGCGTAGCGGGCGTCCTCGTCGGTGTAGCCCGGCGCGCCGGTCGGGTTCACGTACGGGCACGCGTAGCCGGACGCGATCTCGCTGCGCAGGACGGACAGGTCGATGCCACCGGCCGACCACGTCACCGCGTACTGGCCGTCCCTGCCCGGCTGCTGCACCGCGGCGGTGATCGCGTCGACGTCGGCGTACATCTGCCGGGCCCGTTCCGGGGCGATCGTCCAGCACTTGCCCACCACATCGACGCCGCCGACGAGGTCGTTCGTCCATGCCTGCAGCGCCGCGGTGGCGGCGGGATTACCGGGGACGTCCCCGACGACCACCGCGGGCGTCGCGGCGGGGGTGGTCTCCTCGACGGTTTCCGCCGCGGTCGGTTCCGGGCTCTCGGTCGGGATGCCGGACTGCCCGTCGCCTTCGCAACCGGCGACGGTGAGGACCACGGCGACGGCGAGGCCGGCGAATGCGAGTACGTCGGGCTTTCGGGCGAGGGTGCGCACAGTAGTGGCCTTTCGACGATGATCACGGTCGTTCCTCCACCGGGCCCCGCTAGGCTGACCGGCGTGGAACCCTTCTATCGGACCATCATCGGTGTCGCCCGCACGCTCTTCGCAGCGCAAGGGCTGAAGTTCGCGATCACCGGGGCGGAGAACATCCCGGCGACGGGTGGTGCGGTCATCGCGATCAACCACACCGGCTACATGGACTTCACCTACGCCGGGATCCCCGCCCGGGTCACCAAGCGGTACATCCGCTTCATGGCGAAGAAGGAAGTCTTCGACCACAAGATCTCCGGCCCCATGATGCGCGCGATGAAGCACATCCCCGTCGACCGCGGCGACGCCGGCGAGTCCTACCGACTCGCCGTGGAGGCGCTGCGTGCCGGTCAGCTCGTGGGTGTCTTCCCGGAGGAGACGATCAGCCGCAGCTTCGAACTCAAGGCGTTCCGGTCCGGCGCGGCACGGATGGCGAACGAAGCCGGTGTCCCGGTGGTCCCCATGGTCATCTGGGGGTCGCAGCGGGTGTGGACGAAGGGCCACCCGAAGCGGCTCGGACGTACGAACACCCCGATCACCATCGAGGTGGGCGCCCCCATCCATCCGTTCGAGCCGGCAGCGGAGATGACCGCGCAGCTCCACGCGACCATGGAGAAGATGCTTCACCGGGTCCAGGACGGTTACATCCACGAGGACGGTGCCTACTGGGTGCCCCGCCGCCTGGGCGGATCCGCGCCGACCCTCGAGGAGGCGACCGCCCTGGACGAGGCCGCGGCCGCCGAGCGTCGCGCTCGGAAGGCCCGCGAACGTGCCGCCCGTGAAGGTGCTGCCGGTAGCGGCAACGATGACGCAGGCGGCGACCGCGGTACTTCGGCACAATGACGGAGTGAACGCACAGTCGAGTCGAGAGCCGTATCGGGACCACATCACGGACGCGGTGCGTCCTGCTTCCACGGACGCGGTGCGTCCTGCTTCCACGGACGCGGTGCGTCCTGCTTCCACGGACGCGCTGCGTCCCGGATTGGTGGCTACGGACGTGGACGGCACCCTGATCGACGACACCGAGAAGGTGTCCGATCGGACCCGCGCCGCGGTACATGCGGTGGTCGACTCCGGTGTTCCGTTCGTCCTGGCCACCGGCCGCCCGCCGCGCTGGATCGCGCCGGTCGTCGAAGAGCTGGGCTACGCGCCCATGGCGGTGTGCGCGAACGGTGCCGTGCTCTACGACAGTTCCACCGACCGTGTGCTCAGCGCCGCGGTGCTCGAGGTCGACGAACTGGCGTGGCTCGCCGAGGTGGCCTCGTCGGTGCTTCCCGGTTGCGGTCTGGCCGCGGAGCGGGTGGGGGATCGGGCCCACGACGCGGCGACGCCGCAGTTCGTCAGCGCTCCCGGTTACGAACATGCCTGGCTGAATCCGGACAACACCGAACTCGCCGAGCACGAGGTGATCAGTGAGCCCGCCATCAAGTTGCTCGTCCGGCTCCCCGGCGCGACCAGCCGGGAGATGGCGGAGGCTCTCGTGCCGAAACTGCACGGGCTGGTCGACGTGACCTATTCGACGACCCACGGGCTCATCGAGATCTCCGCGGCGGGGGTCACGAAGGCTTCCGGTCTCCAGGAGATGGCCCGGCTACTGGGTGTCTCCCACGAGAATCTCGTGGCCTTCGGCGACATGCCCAACGACATCCCGATGCTGTCGGTAGCGCGTCACGGTGTGGCGATGGAGAACGCGCATCCGGACGCGAAGTCGGTCGCAGACGAAGTCACCGCCACCAACGTCGAGGACGGGGTGGCCCGCGTTCTCGAACGGTGGTGGCGGTGACTCGTTCCTACCGGTGCGCTGCGGGTCAGCCCGCGGGCGCCGGTTCGGGTGCCGGTTCCGGCGCAGGTGCCGGTTCGGGTCCGGGCGCAGGAGCACCCTCGGGTGCGGGTCCTGCGACGTCGGCCGGCTGATCCTGCATCGCCTGGTCGTAGGCGTCGTCGTAGGCGCGCAGCACCTTGGTGACGACACCCGTGACCTCGTTGAAGATCAGCGAGCCGAACTCGAAGTCCGAACGCCAACCGTCCGGCACCCGGTACTCGTCGCTGGTGGGCAACCCCAGCTCACCAGCGTCGAGTCCGTTCTTCTCCCACGCCTTGTAGATCTCGCCGAGTACCGTCCACGTGCCGCCGTTCGGTGACGTGTAGATGGCCCCGTTGACGAAATTCACTCGTTCGAAACCGCTCTTGACCGCGGGAAGGATCGAGGTCACCGCCTGTCCGAGCCGTCCGAGTTCGCCGCCCTCGGCGAGCCACTTCTGGACCAGCGGGTGACCGCTGAGGCGGATCAGCTCGTCGACGACACCTTCGGCGGTGCCGGCCGAGCCCGAGGCGAGCGCTCCGACGTTGATGTCCGGCACGTTCGGCGACGGATTGGACGGCGACGGGTTCGAGGGTTGCGGGTTCGAGGGTTGCGGGTTCGACGGCGACGGGTTCGAGGGCTGCGGGGCAGTGCCACCGCCACCGCCCTTTGCCGCAGCGACGGCGATATCGCGGATCTTGCCCATCTGCGAGTAGCCGGCATCACCCGGGCAGCTGGTGTTGCCCACGTCGCGGTGCGCGAAGATGATCGGCAGATCCACCGCCGCACCCTGCGGGTAGGGGGTGAACGATGTGCCCTCGGAGTACATCGTGGTGCGGCCCTTGGGGTTCAGTCCCGCGCGGGCCAGACGCCAGCCGAGGAACTTGCCGACCGACTCCACCGCGGCCTGCGGCGGGGCCTGGGTCGAGAAGTCGCCCATCATCGCGATGCCGTGGGTGTTCTCGTTGAATCCACCCGCGTGTGCGCCCTGGACGTTGCGGTCGAGACCACCGGCGCGGCCCTCGAAGATCTGGCCGTACTTGTCGACGAGGGTGTTGTATCCGATGTCGCACCAGCCGAGCGTGCGTGCGTGGTACGCGTAGATCGCGCGCACGATCTCGGCCGATTCGGCCTTCGAGTAGTTGTTGCTGCCCGCGGTGTGGTGCACGGTCGCGCCACCGAGGGAGTCGTCGTAGGTCGGGGTCTGGCAGCGCATCGACTCGTCGGCGCCCCACTGCTGGCGGGTGATCACCTTCAGGCCGGAGTTACCGAGCGGGCTCGCGATGTCCTCGAGTCGCGCGTCCGCTTCGCTGCTGCCGGGCGAGATGAGCACGGCACTGACCGCTTCGGCGGCCGCCTGCAGCGGGTTCTCGCGCAGCGGCTTGGACGAGGACGCGGGCACGTATCCGAGGTCGGGTGCATCGGCTGCGGGTGCAGCGACCGGCGCGGGTGCCTCGTCGGCGGGGACCGGGGCCTCCGCCGGGGCTGCAGGAGCAGGAGCTTCGGGCGCCGGTGCCTCCGGGGCGGGTGCCTCGGGAGTGGGAGCGGGGGCTTCGGGTGCCGGCGGGGCCTCCGCGCCGGCGAGATTCGGTTCGGGGCCGGGACGCGGCGTCAGCAGCACCTGCACCGCACGGGTGGCACCGACGTAGATCGGCTCCGTGCCCGTGCGTCCCTCGCTGGTGGCGTCGTCGGCGCGCGTCTCGATCGGCTCGGTCGCGGTCCAGGGACCCCAGCTGCCGTCGTCCTGCTGCGCGCGGATGAGCGCGTCGGTGGCGGCGACGTCCTCGGCGGCGAGCGCGACGAGGCTGAACGGGGTGTCGCGGGTGAGTTCCTTGACGGTCGCACCGACGCGCTGGACGAGTCCGCCGTTCGGGTCGGGAGCAGTCGTGATCTGCGGGAGCCCGTCGACGATCTCCTTCAGGCTGAGGTCCGGCAGGTTGAGACCGGTGAGCTCCTCGAGCGGGATGATCAGGTCGGGCACCGAGGCGAGCACGACTTCCGCGATATCGGGTGCCACTGCCTCGACGGTGTCGTTGGCATTCCGGATCTCGGGAGCGGTGCTGGTCAGCCCGGTGACGGCGAAGGGCGTCGCGACGGCCAGGGCGGCGACGGCACCCAGGACGATCGACGGCTTGGGGCGGCGATGCGGCACTGTTTGCTACTCCCTGTCGTTGGTGCTCCAGCGGACGGTTCCGACTTCGGATCGTCCCTTACGTGTCGCTTCCGTGGCCCGGTTCGGACACGAAAGTTCTGTAACTCGTGATTCTTGTGTTGCTTCTGTGACATTTGTTGCCTAGCTCCGTCACTCTTGTCACACTAGACGCAGCAAACCTTAAGCCTCAACCTGAGCTTGAGGATCGGTCGAAATTGTCCGATATCGCGGATCACGAGTTCGCGCCTACAGCGACAACGAGGGAGCAACGTCATGTCACGACAGTCCATCGGGCGCAGAGGCAAGATCCGGAGGCGGCGCATCATCCTCGGCAGGCCGCTGCGCAACGGATGGCGTCCCTCCGTCGCCCGTGCCGCCGCGATCGGGGTCGCTCCCGCGCTGCTCGTCGGAGCCGGCGTGGGCGCGCTCGTCCAGAGCAACCAGGCGGCACCAGGTGTCGTGCAAGCGGTTTCGGCCGACACGCCCTTCACGTTCAGTGGCTTCGGTCACGGCCACGGTCGTGGCATGGGGCAGTGGGGTGCCTACGGCTACGCCCAGGACGGGTGGACCGCCGAGCGGATCATCGGCCACTACTACGGCGGCACCGAACTCGGCACGGTCGACGACGCGATGATCGCGGTCCGTCTCATGGCGCGCGACGACCACACCCTCGACGTCTACTCCGACACCGGCATGATCGTCGCCGGTAAGCAACTCGCGCCCGGCGAGGCCGCGCACCTGACACCCACCCCGGACGGCGGCGCGAACGTCGTCGTCACCGAGGGCTGCAGCGGCGACGTGCTGTGGCAGGCAGCCACCGACCTGCCGTGGGTGGACCCGATCGACCTCGCCGAGGACCGTCCCGCGAACGAACACCTCACGATGTGCTCGGACGACAAGACCTACCGCGGTGCCCTCGGTGTGGTGCTCGACGGCACCGCCCCGCGCACCGTCAACCGCCTCCACGTCGAGGACTACCTGCGCAGCGTGGTCCCCGCCGAGGCGCTGCCCGCCTGGGCCGACACCGGTGGTGCCGAGGCGCTGCGGGCGCAGGCCATCGCCGCGCGGTCCTACGCCCTCGCCGAGAAGCGTCACGAGAAGTGGCAGACCTGCGACACCACGGACTGTCAGGTCTACGGCGGGTCGGGCGTCGAGGATCCGCGCACGGACGACGGTGTGCGCACCACCCGCGGAACCGTCCTGATGAAGGACGGCGAGGTCGTGCGCAGCGAGTTCTCCGCCTCCACCGGCGGCTACTCGGCCGGCGGCACCTTCCCGCCCGTCGAGGACGAGGGTGACAAGGTCGCCCCGAACCGCGAATGGGCCAAGACCTTCACCGCGGCCGAGATCGGCAGCAAGTTCGGCGTCGGCGACCTCCAGGCATTCGAGGTGCTCTCCCGCAACAATCTCGGACCCGAAGGCGGTCGCGTGACCCGGGTCCGCGTAGTCGGCTCCGACCGCACCATCGAAACGACGGGCGCCGAGGCACGGACCAAGCTGGGACTGCGTTCCGACTGGTTCACCGTCAAGGAAGGCATCGACGAGGACGCCCCGGAGATCACTCCGGCACCCGAACCCGGCCCCGAAACCGGCACCGATCCCTTCGGCAGCGGCACCGGCACCTCGCCCATCGAGCAGGCCTATCTGGACCTCGGCGGCGTCGACAGCGTGCTCGGCTCGCCCATCGGCCCCGAGCTGATGCTGCCCGACGAGATCGGCAAGTTCCGGATCTTCACCGGCGGCGCGATCGTGTGGACACCGGACCTCGGTGCTCAGGTCATCGACGCGAGCTTCCTGAAGGACTGGTTCCCGAGCACGGGTAGCGCCGAGTAACCCGACGGCACATCTCGACCGGCCGGTCGCCCCGAACAGGGCGACCGGCCGGTGGCGTTCCGGCACCGCGACGACGATGGTTGACATTGACGCAACGTCAAGATGCACGCTGGGCGTAGCCGGAAAGAAGGAGGTGGGCACGTGCGGGAATGGTCGATCCAGCAACTGGCACGCGCCGCCGGTGTCACCAGCCGCACACTGCGGCACTACGGCGACGTGGGGGTGCTGCATCCGAGCCGCACCGGCAGCAACGGCATGCGGTTCTACGACGAGGACGCACTCGTGCGTCTCCAGCGCATCCTGCTGCTCCGCGATCTGGGACTGGCCCTGCCCGCCATCCGCGGCGTGCTCGCCGGTCACGACGACACCGCGAGCGCACTGCGCACCCACCTCGACCTGCTCGAACACGAGCGCCGGCAGTTGGACCGCCGTATCGCGGCGGTGCGCACCACCTTGGCGAAGACGGAGAGAGGGGAGGAACTCGTGGCAGACGAAGTGTTCGACGGGTTCGACCACACGCAGTACCGGGACGAGGTCATCGAACGGTGGGGCAAGGACGCCTACGACTCGGGCGATCGTTGGTGGCGGGGCATGGACGACGCCGCCAGGCACGACTGGATGAAGCAGGTCGAGCAGCTGAACCATGACTGGATCGCGGCGGCCCGGGCCGGTCTCGACCCGGCGGGCCCCGAAGCGCAGGACCTCGCGCGGCGGCACGTCGCCTGGCTGTCGTCGATTCCGGGCACCCCGGGAGGCGGCACTGCGGCGGGCAGTCCGCGGGAGTACGTGCTCGGTCTCGCCGACATGTACGTCGAGGACGAGCGTTTCGCAGCGAACTACGGAGGACGGGAGGGCGCCGAATTCGTCCGTGACGCGCTCACCTACTACGTGTGAGTGTGACGGCCCTCTCGGTCCGCCCGGACCGAGAGGGCACCTCCGCGACGGAGTCGCATACCCTGGTCTCCCGTGACTGCTGCATCAGCGCCCCAGCCCTCCACCGGTGAGTACGACCTGATCGTCGTCGGCTCCGGATTCTTCGGACTGACGATCGCCGAGCGCGCGGCCACGCAGCTCGGCAAGCGAGTGCTCGTGATCGAGCGTCGCCACCACCTCGGTGGCAACGCATACTCCGAGCCCGAACCGGAAACCGGAATCGAGATCCACAAGTACGGTGCCCACCTGTTCCACACCTCCAACAAGAGGGTGTGGGACTACGTGAACCAGTTCACCGATTTCACCGGCTACCAGCATCGCGTGTTCGCGATGCACAAGGGCCAGGCCTACCAGTTCCCGATGGGTCTCGGACTGGTGTCGCAGTTCTTCGGCCGGTACTTCAGCCCCGACGAGGCACGCGCCCTCATCAAGGAGCAGGCCGCCGAGATCGACACCGCCGAGGCGAAGAACCTCGAGGAGAAGGCGATCTCCCTGATCGGCCGCCCCCTGTACGAGGCGTTCGTCCGCGACTACACGGCCAAGCAGTGGCAGACCGACCCGAAGGAACTGCCCGCCGGCAACATCGCCCGGCTGCCCGTCCGCTACACCTTCGACAACCGCTACTTCAACGACACCTACGAGGGCCTGCCGGTCGACGGGTACACGGCGTGGCTGGAGAACATGGCGGAGAACGAGCGGATCGAGGTCCGGCTCGACACCGACTGGTTCGAGGTGCGCGATGAGGTCCGTGCCGCGAGCCCGGAAGCCCCCGTCGTCTACACCGGCCCGCTCGACCGCTACTTCGACTACTCCGAGGGCCGGCTCGGATGGCGCACCCTCGACTTCGAGACCGAGGTGCTGCCCACCGGCGACTTCCAGGGCACCCCGGTCATGAACTACAACGACGCCGACGTGCCCTACACCCGCATCCACGAGTTCCGGCACTTCCACCCCGAGCGCGACACCTACCCGACCGACAAGACGGTCATCATGCGTGAGTACTCGCGTTTCGCCGAGAACGACGACGAGCCGTACTACCCGATCAACACCCCCGAGGACCGCGAGAAACTCAACGCCTATCGCTCCCTCGCGAAGAAGGAAGCCGCGGACAACAAGGTGCTCTTCGGTGGCCGGCTCGGCACCTACCAGTACCTCGACATGCACATGGCGATCGCGAGCGCGCTGTCGATGTTCGACAACGTCCTCGCCCCGCATTTCGACTCGGGAGCGCCCATCGCCGGGGACGCCTCGTGAGCGCCGCGAAGCACGCGGCCGTCGCGAAGCACGAGGCGGCGAGTACCCCCGCCACGGAGGACGAACTGCTCGGCCGGTCGCTGCTGCAGCGCATCATCCTGCCGCGCCCGGGCGAGCCCCTCGACGTGCGCACGCTCTACCTCGAGGAGTCGCCCACCAACGCGCGTCGCGCCCACGCGACGAGCCGGACGACGCTGGCGATCGGCGCCGAGTCCGAGGTGTCGCTGTGCACCTACTTCAACGCCTTCCCGGCGAGCTACTGGCGTCGCTGGAGCACGCTCGGCTCGGTGGTGCTGCGACTCGAACTCACCGGCCACGGCCGCGTCGACCTGTACCGCAGCAAGGCCGACTCGAGCCGCATCCACGTCACCGGCCGCGAGTTCCGCGGGTCCGACACGGTCGTCGAGATCGAAGCCGACCTGGGGCCGTTCGAGGACGGCGGCTGGCTGTGGTTCGACGTCACCACCGACAGCGAGGTCACGCTGCACGCCGCCGGCTGGTACGCACCTGTCGAGGCGCCCGGACACGCCTCGGTCGCAGTGGGCATCCCGACCTTCAACCGCCCCGCCGACTGCGTGAAGGCGCTGCGTGCGCTCGCGTCCGACCCGCTGGTGATGGACGTCGTCGACGCCGTCATCATCCCCGACCAGGGCACCCGCAAGGTTCGCGACGAGGCCGACTTCGCGGAGGCCGCCGAACCCTTCGGCGACCGTCTCGTCATCCACGACCAGGGCAACCTCGGTGGCTCCGGCGGCTACAGCCGCATCATGTACGAGGCGCTGAAGACCACTTCCAGCCCGTACATCCTGTTCATGGACGACGACATCGAGATCGAACCCGACTCGATCCTGCGCGCGCTCGCCCTGTCGCGATTCGCGAAGAAGCCCATGCTCGTCGGCGGGCAGATGCTCAACCTGCAGGAACGCAGCCACCTGCACACCATGGGTGAGGTCATCCACCGCTCGAACTTCATGTGGGGTGCCGCGCCGAACGTCGAGTACGACCACGACTTCTCCACCAAGCCGCTGCGCGACCGGGAGAACTCGAAGCTCCTGCACCGACGCATCGACGTCGACTTCAACGGCTGGTGGATGTGCATGATCCCGCGTGTCGTCGCGGAGGAGATCGGCCAGCCCCTGCCGCTGTTCATCAAATGGGACGACGCCGAGTACGGCCTGCGGGCACGGGACGCCGGCTACCCCACGGTGACGATGCCCGGCGCCGCGATCTGGCACATGGCGTGGAGCGACAAGGACGACGCCATCGACTGGCAGGCGTACTTCCATCTGCGCAACCGGCTCGTCGTGGCCGCGCTGCACCAGCACGGCGACGCCAAGCCGATGGTGCTCGACACGATCAAGGCCACGATCAAGCATCTCGTGTGTCTCGAGTACTCGACGGTCGCGATCCAGAACAAGGCCATCGAGGACTTCCTCGCCGGTCCGGAGAACCTGTTCGACCTGCTGCCGCGTGCCCTTGGCGAGGTGCACGCGCTCCGGAAGAACTTCCCCGACGCCGTGGTGCTGCCGTCGTCGACCGAACTGCCGATGGCATCCGGCGCCGAGGTCGGGGCCGTCGGACTGCCCGAGGGTGCGGTCGCGAAGGTCAGGCGTCTCGCGAAGGGTGTGCTGCACAACGTGCGCCCCGAGAACCGCGAGCACCACGAGCGGCCGCAGCTGAACGTGCCCACCATCGACGCGCGGTGGTTCCTGCTCTCGCAGGTCGACGGCGTGACGGTCACCACGGCGGACGGTCGGGGTGTCGTCTACCGTAAGCGCGACCGTGCTCAGGCCCAGGCCCTGCTCACCGAGGCGCTCAGGCTGCGACGCGAACTCGCGCGCCGGTTCCCCGAGATGAAGAAGCGGTACCGGGACGCGGTTCCCGCCCTGACCAGCAAGGAGGAGTGGGAGCGTGTCTTCGGAATCGGCAACTGACCCCGGCACTGCGGCTGCACGTCACTGGAAGAGCACCGGCACCGAGGTGCGGGTGCTGCAGACCGTCCAGGCCACCGCCGGTGCCGTACCCGCAGCGACGACGATCGCCCGCGGCATGTCGCACTTCGGTGAGCACGCTCTCGGCTGGATCGCGATCGGCGCCGCCGGCGCCCTCGTCGACCGTCCCCGTCGCCGTAGATGGGCGAGCGTGGCGGTCGGCGCGTTCGGTGCCCACGCGGCGTCCGTCGTCATCAAGCGGGTCGTGCGCCGTCCGCGGCCGGTGGACCCGACGGTGCAGGTCAACGTGTCCACGCCGAGCCGGCTGAGCTTCCCGTCGTCGCATGTGACGTCCACGACTGCGGCGGCCGTGCTACTCGCCCGCACCACCGGGCTACCCTTTCCCGCGGTGCTCGTGCCGCCCATGATGCTGTCCCGCCTCGTGCTGGGCGTGCACTATCCGACGGATGTACTGGCGGGTGCGGCACTCGGTGCGGCGTCCGCGGCCGTCGTGGCGCGGGCAGAGACGAAGTGGGGAGATCGATGAGCGAGGAACCGGCGCCCGTCAAGGAGGCGCCCAAGAGCCTGGGCGCCGGGATCGTCAAGGCGGTCCGTCCCCGACAGTGGGTGAAGAACGTCCTGGTGCTCGCGGCCCCGATGGCGGCCGGCTCGGTCACCCAGGTCGACGTGCTGCTGCCCGTCGCGCTCGCCTTCGTCGTCTTCTGTATGGCCGCCTCGGGCATCTACCTCGTCAACGACGCGATGGACGTCGAAGCCGACCGTGCACACCCCACCAAGCGGTTCCGGCCCATCGCGGCCGGCGTGCTCCCGGTGCGACTCGCGTACATCCTCGCGACGGTGCTGCTCGTCGGCTCGATCGCGCTGTCGTTCATCGCGAACTGGCAGCTCGCCGTCGTCATGGCGGTGTACATCGGCATCCAGCTCGCGTACTGCTTCGGGCTCAAGCACCAGGCCGTGCTCGACATCTGCATCGTCTCGTCGGGCTTCTTGATCCGTGCCATCGCCGGTGGCGTGGCCGCCGAGATCCCGCTGTCGCAGTGGTTCCTGCTGATCATGGCGTTCGGGTCGCTGTTCATGGCGGCCGGCAAACGGTACGCCGAGTTGCGCCTCGCGACCCGCACCGGCGCGAAGATCCGCAAGTCGCTCGAGTACTACACCGAGACCTACCTGCGGTTCGTGTGGACCGTCGCGGCGACGGCGGTCGTGCTCTGCTACGGCCTGTGGGCGTTCGAACAGGACAACGTGGCCGGTTCCAACTGGTACGCCATCTCGATGGTCCCGTTCGTCGTCGCCATCCTGCGCTACGCGGTCGACGTCGACGGCGGTGAAGCCGGCGAACCCGAGGAGATCGCCCTGAAGGACCGGGTGCTGCAGTTGCTCGCAGTGGTGTGGATCCTGGTGGTCGGCGGTGCTGTCTACCTCTTCTGACGTCGTGCGCGGCGTCCACGACACCGAGGCCGGACCGTCCAGTACGGTCGGGCCCGTTCGGCGTGACCGCCTCACCGGCGGTGTGTTCGCCGCGGGTGTGGTCGTCTCCGCGTTCCTGATGTTCTGGGGAGCGTGGGAGCGGCGCTGGATCGCCGACGACGGTCTCATCGTCCTGCGAACCGTGCGCAACCTCCTCGCCGGCAACGGGCCGGTGTTCAACGCGGGGGAGCGCGTGGAGGCCAACACCTCCACCGCGTGGACGTACATCGTCTACGCGGGCGGATGGCTCACCGGCCTCCGCCTCGAATACGTGGTGCTCACGATCGCGCTCGTGTTGTCGACGGGCGCGATCGTCCTCGCCATGCTCGGCGCCGCACGCCTGTACCGGTGGCGACTGCGCGCCACCACGGGCACCGTGCTGCTCCTGCCCGCCGGTGTCCTCGTCTACATCGCGGTGCCCCCGGCCCGCGACTTCGCCACCTCGGGCCTCGAGTCCTGCCTGGTGATCTGCTGGCTCGGCCTGCTGTGGCTGCTCATGGCCCGGTGGGCGACCCCCACGCCGGGAGGGGACGGATCGCTCCCGGGTACCGGGCAGATCCTCGCCACGGCGTTCGTCGCCGGACTCGGCCCGCTCGTGCGACCCGAACTCGCGCTGGTCGCGGTGCTCGCACTCGCGATGCTGTTCCTCGCGCCCGGCCTCGACCTGCGCATCCGGGTCGCGATGGTCGCGGTCGCCGGGATGATCCCGATCGGTTACCAGATCTGGCGCATGGGCTATTACGGACTGCCCTATCCCAACACCGCGGTCGCCAAGGACGCCGGTGGTGCCAAGTGGTCGCAGGGCCTCGAATATCTCGGCAACCTCGTCTCGCCGTACCTGCTGTGGCTGCCGCTGCTGGTCCTCGCGGTCCTCGCCGCGCTCGTCCTCGCGACCAGCCGTGAGGTGGTGGGCCTCACCGCAGCGGCGGCGCGTCCCGATCCGCGCGACGTGCGGGCCATGCTGACCTGGGCGCAGAAGCTGTTGCGCACGCCGACCGCCGTCGTCGTGCTGTTCCTCGGCTCCGGTGTGCTGCTCGCGCTGTACTCGCTGCGTGTGGGCGGCGACTTCATGCACGGCCGCGTCCTCCTGCCGCCGCTGTTCTGCCTGCTCCTGCCCGTCGCCGTCGTCCCGCTGCGGATCCCGGACCGGGCGGAGCTCGGCAACAACCGGCCGACGCAGGTCGCGGGTGCGTTGGCCGTGCTGTGGCTGGGCACCGTCGTGTGGACGGCCGCCGCGGCCAACACGACCGGCATGACCGAGGGCGCCGTGGTGGGCCGATCCGGCATCGTCGACGAGCGCGCCTTCTACGCCCTCAACACCGGGCATCTGCATCCCATCCTGGCCGAGGACTATCTCGACTACCCACGTATGCGGGCCATGGTCGAGGCCATCGCGAACACCCCGAACGGCGGGCTGCTGCTGCCGACCCCCTCCTTCGACGCGTGGGACGTCGTGCCGCCACCCGAGCCCATCCCACCGGGCGGTGCCGGGCACACGGTGTTCTTCCTGAACCTGGGCATGACCAGCATGAACACCGGTCTGGACGTGCGGGTCGTCGACCAGATGGGCCTGGCCTACCCGCTCGCCGCGCACACCGAGCGCCTCGAGGACGGCCGGATCGGCCATGACAAGATCCTGTTCCCCGACTGGGTGGTCGCCGATTCGGGCATGGTCGACGTCCATCCGTGGATGCCGGGCTATCTCGACGAGGACTGGGTCGCGATGGCGAAGACCGCGCTGACCTGTCCCGAGACCCGGGAGATGATCGATTCCTCGAGCGCCGAACTCACGTGGGCACTGTTCAAGAGGAACCTGCGCAACGCGTTCGACTACGCCTCGTACCGGATCGAACGGGTGCCGAAGTACGAGATCCAGCGCTGTGACCTGCCGATGCCACCGCCGCGGGGGTGACGGCCGGACACCGAGATCAACTTGGCCCCCTTCGACTGTCTCGATAGGATCACGACGCATCACGGATGGGTAACATTCCGGCAGCGCGTGCTTGACCTATAGGTCAAGAGGTGCCCAAGAGCTGTTGAAACCAGGGTTTGTCAGAGATCACGCGGTCCTTTACAGTTTTGACCGCAGTGTGACTTGGGGCGGCCTTCCGCGGTCGTCATCGCCGGAATCCGGGGGACGCGAACGCGGACGCCGCAGACGAGAAAGAGAGCATTGTTCATGCGTTTTGTCCCGAGGTTGAGGCAGGGCCTTCGACGGCGACTGCTCGGCACCGCCGCCGCAGCTCTGGTCCTCCCCGTGGCTGCCGGCCTCGTCGGAACCACCGCCGCCGTCGCCGCGCCGGCGCAGGGAGCGCCGGTCTCGCACCGCGCGCCTGCAGGGGGCTTCGAAGAGGTCTTCGTCGAGTCCGACATGGGCCCGATCAAGGTTCAGATCCAGTGGGCTGCGCGCGGTGGCGACGCGGCGCTCTACATGCTCGACGGCCTGCGCGCTCGGGACGACGCGAACGCCTGGACGTTCGAGACGAACGCCCTGCAGCAGTTCGCGAACGACAACGTCAGCCTGATCATGCCGGTCGGCGGACAGTCGAGCTTCTACACCGACTGGTACGCGCCGTCCAACCTGAACGGCCAGGACATCACCTACAAGTGGGAGACGTTCCTGACGGAGCAGCTGCCCGACTATCTCGCCACCCGTGGCGTGTCGCGCAACAACAACGGCATTCTCGGCCTGTCGATGGGCGGTTCCGCCGCCCTGACCCTGGCCGCCTACCACCGCGACCAGTTCAAGTTCGCGTCGTCGTTGTCCGGCTACCTGAACCTGTCGGCTCCCGGCATGCGTGAGGCCATCCGCGTGGCGATGCTCGACGCCGGCCGCTTCAACGTCGACTCGATGTGGGGCCCGCCGTGGAGCCCGGCGTGGCTGCGCAACGACCCGTTCGTCTTCGCTCCGAAGCTCGAGGGTCTGTCGCTGTACATCTCGGCCGCCAGCGGTCTGCCCGGTGAGCACGACAACCCGCAGGGCTTCGTCGGCTACTACAACACCGCCAACGGCATGGCGCTCGAGGCGCTGTCCCTCGCCCAGACCCGCGCGTTCCAGCTCAAGCTGGCGACGCTCGGCATCCCGGCTACCTTCGACTTCCCGGCGCGCGGCACGCACGCATGGAAGTACTGGGAGGATCAGCTGTGGAAGGCACGCCCGCAGATCCTCGAGGCGCTGAACGCGTTCTGATCTCCGGTACGCACTGCTAGCAACGACGCCGCCCGCTCACCGATCCGGTGAGTGGGCGGCGTCGTAACTTTCTGCAACAATTTGCTCACCTGTCACAGCGCGGCACCCGCGATTCCGGGTGCCGCCGGTGTAGAAACAACATCCGGGACTCCGGTATCCCGAGTCGGCATACCCAGCCGGGGCGCCCTGCCACTGCCGCCGTCGCGGTCCACCCGAAGCCGCACTTCGGCAGGAAATCCGGCAACGCAGAAAGTGAGCGATGCAGATGCGAACTGAGCTCGAGCACGGTGAGCGACGGACGGGTCCGAGCAGGAGAGCGGCTCGCGTCGCGGGTGCGCGGCGCAGAAGATCCCGTGCGCTCGCACTGATCGCCGCAGCCCTCGTCGCGCCCGTCGCCGCAGGTCTGACCACTGTCTCGGTGGCCACCGCCGATCCGCTCATCGCCCAGTCCGGCCCGACGAGCACTGCCGGTGCGACCGTCCGCTCTGTCGACTGGCTCACCGATCGCCGCGTCGCTCTGTGGATCGACTCGCCGTCGATGGGGACGCCGATCCAGGTGCAGCTGCTGCTCGCGCGCGACTGGAACAGCAAGCCCGACGCGAAGTTCCCGTCGGTGTTCATGCTCGACGGCATGCGCGCGCGCGACGACGAGAACGGGTGGACGCTCGAGACCGATGCGGAGGCCTTCTTCGCCGACAAGAACGTCAACGTCGTGCTGCCGGTGGGCGGCCAGTCGAGCTTCTACTCCGACTGGATCGATCAGAACAACGGACAGAACTACAAGTGGGAGACCTTCCTGACGAAGGAGCTCCCTCCGCTGCTCGAACGCGACTGGCGTACCACCGACAAGCGTGGCGTCGTCGGCCTGTCGATGGGCGGTACCGCCGCGATGTTCCTACCCGCCCGCAACCCGGGCTTCGCGCAGTTCGCGGCGTCGTTGTCCGGCATCCTCACCACGACCACCCTCGGCATGCCCGAGGCCATCCACTACGCGATGCAGGACGCCGGTGGTTTCGACTCCGAGGCGATGTGGGGTGCGCCCGGCTCCGAGGGCTGGGAGTCGCACGATCCCTACCTGCTCGCCGACAAGCTCAAGGGCGTGAGCCTGTACGTCTCGAGCGGCAGCGGCACCACCGGCCCCCACGACGATCCGTCGGGCATCCCCGGGGTCAGCACCAACTACGCCGGCATGGGCCTCGAGATCCTCTCGCGCCTCACCTCGCAGGCGTTCGCGACGAAGCTCGAGAAGCAGGGCATCCCCGCCCAGATCGTGTACCGGCCGTCGGGCACCCACACGTGGAAGTACTGGGAGTTCGAACTGCACCAGCTGTGGCCGCAGCTCGCCAACACCCTCGGGGTCGAGGTCGACAAGCCCGAGTGCAACCCCACCGGCGCCTTCGGCGATGTGGCGAACGTGAACGGTTGGCTCGGCGACTGCCTCACCGGTGAATACGACGTCGCCGGTGGCAAGGTGCAGGACTTCCGCTTCGGCCGCGTCTTCTCGTCCGACGGCACGACGGTGCCGGTCGCGGGTGCGATCGGCGGCGCCTACCAGGGTGTCGGCGGTCCGGCCGGGCAGCTCGGCTATCCGACCACCGAGGAACGCGTCGCACCCGACGGACGCGGACGGTTCAACCATTTCCGGAACGGCGCGATCTACTGGACGCCCGAGCACGGCGCCCACGCGGTCCGCGGAAAGATCTTCGAGGAATGGAAGAACCAGGGCTGGGAGGGCGGACCGCTCGGCTACCCGATCCTCGACGAGGCGGCGACCCCCGACGGCCGCGGCGCGGTCCAGGGCTTCGAGATCGGCGCCATGTACTGGAGCGAGGACACCGGCGCCCACGGCGTGCAGGGCATGATCCTCGACAAGTACTCCCAGCTCGGCTACGAGACGGGAGTCCTGGGCTACCCGACGGCCAGCGAGCAGCCCGCAGGGCGTGACGGTCGCTTCAACGAGTTCCAGCACGGCAACATCTACTGGAGCCCGCTCACCGGTGCCTGGCCGGTCCGCGGCAAGATCCTCGAGGCGTGGCTCGCCGAGAAGGGTGCCGAAGGACGTCTGGGCCTGCCGATCAGCGACGAGTTCCCGGCCGTGGACGGCAAGGGTGTCCAGCAGAACTTTCAGAACGGCTTCATCACCCTCGACGGCGACGAAGTCAAGCTGCAGCCGTAACCGAACGACAGCAGGGTCGGCCCGTGTAACCGGGGGAGGAGGGACGCTCCTACCGGCCGCACGGGCCGCTCTGTAGCCTGGGGCGCATCTGACCAAGTTCGACCGACATCCCGGATGTGAGGACCCCACCACATGCCTGCACGGACCCGCTCACGCTCGACCCGAGTCCTCGGCGCCCTCGCTGCGGCACTGACCGCCACGGCCGTTCTCTCCGCGTGCGGAAGCGACGACTCCACCGCGACGAACACGCCGACGACGTCTGCCGCCACGGAAACCTCGGCGTCGACATCGACCTCCGCGGCCGAGACATCCCCCGGCGCGGCCGGGGCCGAGACCACGGGCGAGACCGAGACGAGCGAGGCGTCCCCGGCTCCGTCCTCGCCCGCTGCCGGAGACGACGATGCCGGAGAGGACACGGGCGCGGCACCCGCTCCCACGCCCGGCGCACAGGCCTTCCTCGACGGTCTCCGCGCCGAGGGCGTCGAGCCCAGCGACGAGACCGGCGCGGTGAACATCGCCGACTACATCTGCAGCGCCCAGGCGCAGGGCGGGTCGCCGGAGGAGATCAAGGTGTTCGTGACCGCGCTCGTGGGTAGTGATGCTGCAGCCGGTGGTGTCGAGTTGTCGGAGGATCAGGCCTCCTCGACGGCCGACACGTACATCGCCGTCGCCGGCGAGACGTACTGCAACTAGGGAACGCGGGGACAGCACGAATGGTCAGGACGAAGCAGCGTCGCGGACGCAGGATCGTGGTCGTGGGGGCGCTGCTCGTCCTGGCGATCGTGCTGGTGCTCTGGTACATGCTCGCGGGGCGGCTGGACATCCCGTCGCCGATTCCTACCCCGCCCGGGCCGGAGGAGCCGCAGTCGCAGCCGGCCTCGTGCCCCGACGTGCAGGTCGTCGCGGTGCCGGGCACCTGGGAGTCCGCGGTGGGCGACGATCCGTACGCTCCGGCCGCGAACCCGTACTCGCTCATGCTCAACGTGACGAGGCCGCTGCAGGAGCGTTTCGACGCCCAACGCGCCGATGTCTACACGGTGCCGTACGTCGCGCAGTTCTCGAACCCCATTGCGATCCCGCCGGACGGCCAGCAGTCCTACAACAACAGCCGCAGTGAGGGATTCGCGGCCACCACCGACATCCTCGCGCGACGCTCGGCCGAGTGCCCGCTGACCACCTACGTGCTCACCGGTTTCTCGCAGGGCGCCGTGATCGTGGGCGACGTCGCCGCGCAGATCGGTGCCGGCAACGGCCCGGTCCCCGCCGACCGGGTGCTCGGTGTCGCACTCGTTGCCGACGGTCGCCGCGACGGGGTCTCGGGCACCGACATCGGTGCGCCCGTCGCCGGAGTGGGCGCCGAATTGTCGCTCGACGGCCTGCGGCTGCCGGGGATCACGATGACCGGCGCGCGTCCCGGTGGCTTCGGGGAGCTCGACGACCGCACGATCCAAATCTGCGCGCCCACGGACAGTATCTGTGACGCACCACCGAACGCGCTGAATCCCGCCAACTGGATGTCGGCCGCTCCGCGCCTGCTCGAGTACGTCAACAACCCGATCCACGCGATGTACAACACCTACGTCGTGGACGAGAACGGCACGACCGCGACGCAGTGGATCGTGAACTGGGCGGCGGAGAAGATCGATGCCGCACCGGAACCCGCAGAAGAATGAGGTGCGGCCGTCGCTGCACGCGGGGGAGGTTCGGGCCCGAGTGAACCCTCCCACATATTACTCGCCGGTAGTGTCCGATCTCACCACCCGGTACACTCGAAAGACGGGCTGCCTTTAGACTCATCCCTCGGCTGCGGCCCGGCCGTCCGGGATCGTGGCGCACGACGACTGCCACAGGAGAAGAGGTTCATGGTGCCAGTGACGGCACGGCGAACGGCCGGCCCCCTCCGGGGGCGTAGCGACGGCCCGCGACCGGGAATGATCCTTGTCACGAGCTCTCGCCTCGGTCGGGCGTACGTACCGGGGCGCCGATCCTGGGCAGCAGAGGGCGGCGGGTTGCACCGTCGGTCGGTGTCGGCGTCGAAAAACCCTCGCACACAATCGGATCGTGTGCTCGTCTCGTTCGACGGGCGCGGAATGTGTGTGTGAAGACGACCATGTCGTATCTTTGTGTTTCCCGTGTGCGAGGGGAAGCGTTCTTCCCGGCGACCGCACTTTGCGTGGGTGCGCGTGATGCCGATCTGTAACATATTCGTGATCTGGGGTCGATGGACACGTTCGAGGAACGGACCGCCGGAAGCCGTGGGGGGCGGTATCGGTACGACGATCCGCCGGCGCGGAGGAAAAGTTAGTGGCGCAACCATGTCGAGTGGTTGTGGGATCGCTTCGACAGGGAGAAGGAATTGAGCGTCGGGTTCGAAGAGTTCATCGATGAGAACGGGCGGATCAGGCTGCCTGAAGGGCAGACCCTGCTCGATCACCTCGAGGGGAACTTCGCTTCAAACGGTGACGACCTCGCCTACCGGTACATCGACTACTCGCGGGAACGCGACGGCGAGGTGCACGAGCTGACCTGGGATCAGTTCGGCGTGCGCATCAAGGCCATCGCCGCGCGCCTGCAACAGGTCACCGCTCCCGGCGACCGCGTCGCGATCCTCGCTCCGCAGGGCCTCGACTACGTCGTGTCCTTCTTCGCCGCGATCTACGCCGGCACCATCGCCGTGCCGCTGTTCGATCCCGACGAGCCCGGCCACACCGATCGCCTGCACGCCGTTCTCGGCGACTGCACCCCCAGCGCGATCCTCACCGCCACCTCGTCCGCGGCCGGCGTGCGGCAGTTCTTCCGCCCGCTCCCCGCTGCGCAGCGTCCCCGCGTGATCGCCGTCGACGCCATCCCCGACTCGGTCGCCGAGTCCTGGAACCGGCCGCCCATCGGCACCGACGACATCGCGTACCTGCAGTACACCTCCGGCTCGACCCGCGTTCCCGCCGGCGTCGAGATCACTCACCGCTCGGTGCTCACCAACGTCATCCAGATGGCCGACTCCATCGAGCTCGACGAGTCGTCGCGCGGCGTGACCTGGCTGCCGCTGTTCCACGACATGGGCCTGCTCACGGTGATCCTGCCCGCGGTCGGCGGCAAGTACATCACCATCATGAGCCCGCGTGCCTTCGTGGCCCGGCCGAGCCGCTGGATCCGCGAGCTCGCCGCCGTCTCCGACGGTGCCGGCACCTTCGCCGCCGCCCCGAACTTCGCGTTCGAGCACGCTGCGGCACGCGCGGTCCCCAAGCCGGGCGAAGAACTCGACCTGAGCAACGTCATCGGCCTGATCAACGGCAGCGAGCCGGTCACCACGTCGTCGATGCGCAAGTTCAACGAGGCATTCGGGCCCTACGGTCTGCCTCGCACGGCGATCAAGCCGTCCTACGGCATGGCCGAGGCCACCCTGTTCGTCTCCTCCACCCGTCACAGCGACGAGGCGAAGGTCATCTACGTCGACCGCACCGCACTCAACGCGGGCCGGGTCATGCGCGTCGAGCCCGATGCCGAGAACGCCATCCCGCAGGTCTCCTGCGGTTACGTCGCACGCAGCCAGTGGGCCGCGATCGTCGACGCCGAGACCGGCACCGAGATGCCCGACGAGCAGGTCGGCGAGATCTGGCTGCACGGCGAGAACATGGGCATCGGCTACTGGGGTCGCAAGGAAGAGACCGACAACACCTTCCACAACCGCATCACCAAGCGTCTGGCCGAGGGCAGCCACGCCGAGGGCACCCCGGACGACAGCAAGTGGCTGCGCACCGGCGACTACGGCGTCTACATCGACGGCGAGCTCTACATCACCGGTCGCGTCAAGGACCTCGTGATCGTCGACGGCCGCAACCACTACCCGCAGGACCTCGAGTTCTCGGCGCAGGAGGCCAGCTCCGCGCTGCGTCCCGGCTTCGTCGCGGCGTTCGCGGTGCCGGCCAACCAGCTGCCGCGCGAGGTGTTCGACAACGACGCCTCCGGCCTGCAGTTCGATGCCGACGATTCGTCGGAGCAACTCGTGATCGTCGCCGAGCGCGCTCCCGGCGCCGGCAAGGCCGATCCGCAGCCGATCGCCGACGCGGTACGTGCCGCGATCTCGTCCCGGCACGGTGTCACCGCCCGCGACGTGCTGCTCGTGCCGGCCGGTTCGATCCCCCGTACGTCCAGCGGAAAGATCGCGCGTCGGGCGTGCAAGACCGCATATGTCGAGGGAACGCTGCGTGGTGGTTACCAGCAGCAGGCCTTCCCGGACAGCGTGTAAGAACGAATGTCCTCTTTCCCGGGTAGCGTGGTGGGTTGATGTCTGACACTGAAATGACGGTTGCGCAGCTGCGCGAATGGCTGCGCAACTGGATCGCCGACGCGACCGGGCAGCCGGTCTCCCAGATCTCGGACGATCGTCCGATGGAGGAGTTCGGGCTGTCCTCCCGGGACGCGGTCGCCATGGCGGGTGAGATCGAGGAACTCCTCGGTGTCACCCTCAACGCGACGATCGCCTACCAGCACCCGACGATCGCGTCGCTCGCGACGCGCATCATCGAAGGTGAGCCCGAGGCACCCGCCGAGGACGACTCCGCCCTGTACACGGTCGGTGCCGCGGCGGGTTCGAAGGACGTCGCCATCGTCGGTCTGTCCACCCGTTTGCCGGGCCACGTCGACACCCCCGAACAGATGTGGGAGCTGCTCGCGTCCGGACGCGACGGCATCTCCGATCTGCCCGAGGGCCGCTGGTCGGAGTTCGAGAACGATCCCGCCGTGTGGGAGTCGATCCGCAACGCCAACACCAGGGGCGGCTACCTCGACGACGTCAAGGGCTTCGACGCCGAGTTCTTCGCGATGTCGCCGCGCGAAGTCGAGATGGTCGACCCGCAACAGCGCCTCGCGCTGGAGCTGACCTGGGAAGCACTCGAGCACGCGCACATCCCGCCGAGCGACCTCAAGGGCGGCTCGGTCGGTGTGTTCATCGGCAGCTCGGCGAGCGACTACATGCTCCTCGCGGTCGGCGATCCGTCCGCAGCGCATCCCTACGCGCTCACCGGCACCTCCACCGCGGTCATCGCGAACCGCGTGTCGTACTTCTACGACTTCCACGGCCCGTCGGTCACGCTCGACACGGCGTGCTCGTCGTCGCTGGTCGCCGTGCACCAGGCCGTACGTGCGCTGCGTAACGGCGAAGCCGACGTCGCCCTCGCCGGTGGCGTCAACATGCTGCTGGCCCCGGCCGGCACCCTCGGCTTCGACGAACTCGGCGTCATGGCACCCGACGGCCGCATCAAGGCGTTCTCCGCCGACGCCGACGGCATGATCCGCGCCGAGGGCGGGGGTCTCGTCGTTCTCAAGCGTCTCGAGGACGCCGAGCGCGACGGCGACGACATCCTCGCGGTGATCGCCGGTTCGGCCGTCAACCAGGACGGCCGCTCCAACGGCCTGGCCGCTCCCAACCCCGAAGCGCAGGTCGACGTGCTGCGCCGCGCCTACCGCGACGCGCAGATCCTGCCGTCCGGTGTCGACTACATCGAGGCGCACGGCACCGGCACGGTGCTCGGCGACCCGATCGAGGCCGACGCGCTCGGCCGCGTCGTCGGTCGTGGCCGCGAGGACGACAAGCCGGTCCTGCTCGGTTCGGCCAAGACCAACTTCGGTCACCTCGAGTCCGCCGCGGGTGCGGCCGGTCTCATCAAGGTCGTTCTCGCGATGCAGAACGATCAGCTGCCCCCGACGCTCAACTACACCGCGCCCAACCCGTACATCCCGTTCGACAGCGCGCACCTGAAGGTCATCCCCGAGGGCGCGAAGTGGCCGCGCTACACCGGTCGCGCCGTCGCCGGTGTGTCCGGCTTCGGCTTCGGTGGCACGAACGCGCACGTCGTCGTGCGCGAGTACACCGGCCCCGAGGGGCTCGAAGCGTCCGAGGCCGAGGTCGAGGTCCTGCCGGAGGAGATCCCCGCCGCGGAGACCACCGAGCAGGCCCGCGAGCTGCCCGTCCTGCTCGCCGTCTCCGCTGCGATGCCGTCGCGTCGCCGCCGTGCCGCCGCCGATCTCGCCGACTGGCTCGAGACCGAGAAGGGCAGCACGACGCCGCTCGCCGACGTCGCCCGCACGCTCGCTCGTCGCAACCACGGCCGGTCCCGCGCGATCGTCGTGGCGAGCAACCACGGTGAGGCGATCGCCGGTCTGCGTGCCGTCGCCGCCGGCAAGCCCGCGCAGGGCGTGTTCACCGCCGACGCTCCCGCCTCCAAGGGCGCGGTGTGGGTGCTCTCCGGCTTCGGTGCCCAGCACCGCAAAATGGCCAAGCAGCTGTACCTGGAGAACCCTGTCTTCGCGGCGGCCGTCGACGAGGTCGACGAGCTGATCTACGACGAGTCGGGCTACTCCATGAAGGAGAAGTTCCTCGACGACGCGCAGGACTACGACGTCGAGACGGCGCAAGTCGGCATCTTCACGATCCAGATCGGTCTCGCCGCGCTGCTGCGCCACCACGGTGTCGAGCCCGCCGCGGTCGTCGGCCACTCGATGGGTGAGGCCGCCGGCGCCTACATCTCGGGCGGACTCTCGCTCGAGGACGCCGTGCGCGTCATCTGCTCGCGTTCGCGTCTGATGGGTGAGGCCGAATCCGGCCTGACCGGCGACGACATCCGCCTCATGGCGCTCGTCGAGTACAGCGCCGCCGAGATCACCGACGTGCTGCCCGACTTCCCGCAGCTCGAGGTCTGCGTCTACGCGGCGCCGACGCACACCGTCATCGGTGGCCCGCAGGAGCAGGTCAACGCGATCGTCGCGCGTGCCGAGGCCGAGGAGAAGTTCGCCCGGGTCCTGCAGACCAAGGGTGCGAGCCACACCTCGCAGGTCGATCCGATCCTCGGCGAGCTCGCGGCCGAGCTCGCCGGCATCGAACCGCACCGCCTGAAGGTCGACCTGTACTCGTCGGTCGATCAGGAGACCCTCTACCGCGCAGGTCACGAGGGCATCCACGACGTGGAGTACTGGACCAAGGGCATGCGCCACAGCGTGTACTTCACGCAGGCGATCCGGCAGGCGCTGTCCGACGGGCACACCACCTTCGTCGAGCTCAACGCCAACCCCGCGACGCTCATGTCGGTCGCGGCGACGGCCTTCGACGCCGGTGTGCAGGACGGCCAGTTCATCCAGACGCTCAAGCGCAAGGAGGACGAGTCCCTCGGTGTGCTGACCGCGCTCGCGCAGTTGTACGTGCACGGGCAGTCCGTCGATCTGAGGACGCTGCTGCCGGAAGGCGGCTACGCCGACCTGCCGCGCACCGCCTTCCTGCGCAAGCCGTACTGGGTCGACGCCAGCATCGGCACCTCCGGCAGCGGCCGCGCGCCCGGCGCCCGGGTCGCACTGCCCGACGGCCGCTACGTGTGGGAGGTGCAGGCATCCGCCGTCACCGATGCGGCCGAGCTGGTCGTCGCGGCGGCCTCGCAGGTGCTGTCCGATGTCACGCTCACCGCGTCCATCCCGCACACCGACGTCCCCGCGACCGGCACCCTCACCACGACGCTCACCCGGCACCCGGGTGGCGCGTCACTGCAGGTGCACGCGAACACCGGCGACGGTTTCACGCTCGTCCACGAGGGTGTCGTCACCTCCGGTGAGCCGCTGCCCGCGCCCGTCGCGGTGGCCGCGAAGCCGGCCGCGCAGGCCGAGGAGCTTCCCGAGGTCGTCGAGTCGTTCGGCGACCAGTGGGATCCCAACGGATCGCAGAGCCTCGACGACCGCCTGACGCTGATCGTCGCCGAGTCCATGGGTTATGCGCCCGAGGATCTGCCCGCCGAGATCCCGCTCATCGAGCTGGGCCTCGACTCGCTCATGGCGGTCCGCATCAAGAACCGCGTCGAGTACGAGTTCGACATCCCGCAGCTGCAGCTGTCGGCGGTCAAGGACGCGAGCCTGCGCGACGTCGCGAAGTACCTGCGATACGCCGTCGAGAACCGCGAGGAGGTCGCGCAGCTCGCCGAGCAGCAGGCCGCCGAGAAGGCAGCCGAACGCGCCGCCGCTGCGGAGCAGGACGATCTTCCCGAGGTCGAGGACACCACCGCGGTGGGCGAGGCCGAGCAGATTCTCGCCGAAGCCGAAGCCGAAGCCGAAACCGAAGCACAGACCGCGCCCGAGACGGCCGAGTCCGAGCAGGAGTCGAGCGGTGTCGACGTGCCGCCGCGCGACGCCGCGGAACGGTTGACCTTCGCCTCGTGGGCCGTGGTCACGGGCAAGTCGGCCAAGGGCATCTTCAACCGGTTGCCGAAGCTCGACCGCGATGTCGCCGAGAAGCTCGCGGCACGGCTGACCGAGCGGGCCGAGGGTGAGATCACCGTCGACGACGTGCTCTCCGCCCCGACCGTCGAGCAGCTCGCCGAGACCGTCCGTCAGCATCTCGAATCCGCCGATCGCATCGACGGACTCGTGCGCACCCTGCGGCCCCGCGCCGAGGGATCGGACACCGTGCCGGTCTTCGTCTTTCACCCCGCGGGTGGTTCGACGGTCGCGTACGAGCCGCTGCTGCGCCGCCTGCCCGCGCACACCCCGGTGTTCGGTTTCGAGCGCACCGAGGGCCCGATCGACACCCGCGCACAGGCGTACCTGCCGCTCATCAAGGAGATCCAGGGCGACGGCCCGTACGTGCTGTGCGGCTGGTCGCTCGGCGGTGTCCTGGCCTACGCGGTGGCCCGTCTGCTCCGCGAGGAGGGCAAGGACGTGCGTCTCGTCGGCCTCATCGACACCGTCATGGCCGGTGAGAAGGTCGAGGACACGCCCGACGAGATCCGCAAGCGCTGGCAGCGTTACTCGGCGTTCGCGAAGAAGACCTACGGGGTCGACGCGCCGCTGCCCTACGACCTGCTGGCCGAGGCCGGCAGCGACGAGGAGCAGATCGGCATCCTGATGGGTCTGCTCGAGCTGAGCGGGGCGCAGATCCCCGGCGGCATCATCGAGCACCAGCGCACGTCGTGGCTCGACAACCGCGCCATCCAGACCGCGGAGCTGCTGCCCTACGACGGCAAGGTCGTGCTGTACATGGCCGACAAGTATCACGACGACGCGATCGATCTCGAGCCGGCCTTCGGGACCCGGCAGCCCGACGGTGGGTGGGGCGAGGTCGTCGCGGATCTCGAGGTCGTGCACGTCGGCGGCGATCACCTGCAGATCGTCGACGAGCCGTACATCTCGAAGGTGGGGGAAGACCTGACCCGCAAGCTGGCCGACATCGAGGCCTCGAGGAGCTGAACGAAGAAGTGAGCACCACGGCACAGAAGCTGGCCGAGTTGCGCGAGAAGCTGGAGATCGCGAAGGAGCCTGCCGGCGAACTCGCGATCGCCAAGCGCGCGAAGAAGGGCATCCCGAGCGCTCGCGAGCGCATCGACATGCTGCTCGACAGGGGCAGCTTCGTCGAAATCGGCGCGCTGATGAAGATGCCGGGCCGCGACGATGCGATGTACGGCGACGCCGTCGTCGTCGGGCACGGCACGGTCGACGGCCGCCCGGTCGCGGTGTTCTCCCACGACCAGACCGTCTTCGGCGGCAGCGTCGGTGAGATGTTCGGCCGCAAGGTCGCCGCGGTCCTCGACTTCGCCCTCAAGATCGGTTGCCCCGTCGTCGGCATCAACGACTCCGGTGGTGCCCGCGTGCAGGACGCCGTCACCTCGCTCGCCTGGTACGGCGAGATCGGCAAGCGTCACGAGCCGCTGTCGGGTCTGTGCCCGCAGATCTCGGTGATCGTCGGCAACTGCGCCGGTGGTGCGGTCTACGCGCCGATCAACACCGACGTCGTGGTCGCCACCGAAGGCGCCCACATGTTCGTCACCGGCCCGGACGTCATCAAGGCGGTCACCGGTGAGAACGTGAGCCTCGAGGAGCTCGGCGGTGCCCGTCAGCAGGCCGAGTACGGCAACGTGCACCACGTCGCGCCGGATGAGAAGGCCGCTTTCGAGTGGGTGCGGCAGTACCTGAGCTACATGCCGTCCAACGCGCAGGAGAAGCCTCCGATCATCAATCCCGGTCTCGAACCGGAGATCACGCCCGACGATCTCGAACTCGACACGTTCATGCCCGACGCCGACAACTCCGGCTACGACATGCACGACATCCTGCTGAAGATCTTCGACGACGGCGAGTTCCTCGAGGTCCGCGCACAGACCGCGCCGAACATCATCACCGGCTACGCCCGCGTCGACGGCCGGGCGGTGGGCGTGGTGGCGAACCAGCCGCTGTACCTGTCGGGTGCGCTCGACGCGGCCGCTGCCGACAAGGCCGCGCACTTCGTGCGTGTCTGCGACGCCTACGACATCCCGCTCGTGTTCGTCGTCGACACCCCGGGCTTCCTGCCCGGTGTCGAGCAGGAGAAGATCGGCGTCATCAAGCGTGGTGGCCGCTTCCTGTTCTCGTACGTCGAGGCATCCGTCCCGAAGGTGACCGTCGTGGTGCGTAAGGCCTACGGCGGCGGTTACGCCGTGATGGGTTCGAAGCAGCTCGGCGCCGACATCAACTTCGCGTGGCCCACCGCGCGTATCGCCGTGATGGGTGCCGAATCGGCTGTCGCGGTGATCGGCCGCCGGCAGATCGAGGCCGCGGGCGAGAACGCTCCCGCGGTGCGCCAGCAGCTCATCAACTTCTACAACGAGCACGTGGCCACGCCGTACATCGCGGCCGAGCGCGGATACGTCGACGCGGTGATCGAGCCGTCGACGACCCGCCTCGAGATCCGTAAGGCGCTCACCCTCCTCCGCGACAAGGAAGTGTTCAAGAACCCGCGGAAGCATCACCTGCTGCCGCTGTAGAACAGCCGGAGAACCCGCGCCGACGGGGTCTGTGCACTAGGACGTGCGCAGGCCCCGTCTCGCGTATCCGACGATCTGCTCGACCTCTGCGTCGGCGTCGAAGGTGGACGCGTCCCGCCACAACAGGTGTTCCATCACCGCGAGCAGCAGGATCGAAGTGGTGAGCGAATCCCGTTGCGGGTCGGCCGATCCCAGATCGGCGATGGGACCGGTGAGCACCTCCGCGACCGCCTTCTCCAGGTCCTCGCGCACCTTCGGTGCATGCGACCGGCCGCCGGCGGAGGACACGACGTTGCGGGTGGCGGCGGCGATCTCGGGATCGACGGCCTGGTTCAGGACGGCCGCGATGCCGGCGCGCAGGGCGGCCTCGGGATCGGCGGCCTTGTCGATCTTGTGACGCAGATACCGGACGAGTCGGTGTCCGCCCTCTTCGACGACGGCGTCGACGAAATCGCCCTTGCTCTTGAAGTAGCGGTAGAAGGCGTCGTTGGAGAGTCCCGCGGCGGCCACGATGTCGGCGACGCGCGCGGGTTCGCCCCGGGTGAGCAGTTCGCGTCCGCACCGGATCAGGGTGTCGACGTCGCGGCTCGCGGCCTTCTGTCGGGGCGTCAGGCTTCGCTTCACGGCCTCGGAGGCGCGGGGCGACAGGGTCGACCCAGCTGAATTCTCGGTGGTCACCCGCTCATTCTAGATAACCGAAACCCGATTCTGGGATGCCCCGACCCTGTCGCGGCCGGAAGATCAGGGAACCGTCCAGCTGCCGACACCGGGCAGGTACGTGAAGCCGGGGGCGGTCACCACGGCGACGATCCGACCGGCCCCCGTCACTCGTAGACGCGCATCGGCGCGGGTTTCCACAACCCGGACCTCGTCACCTCGGTGGTGGTCAGTTCGGCCGGCTGCGCATTCGGGTAGAAGCGCACGTACCGCTCCACCGAACCCCAGTCGCGCCCCCAGTCGTTCTCGAGGTAGGTGGGCACCTGCTCGGGTCGCGCCAGGACCTCCGCGAAGCCGAGCGGGCCACCGTTGTCGGCCGACTGCCAGGTGTCGGTCGACGACACCGCGAGCGGACGGTCGGGGAGGACCCGGTAGTTCGGCATCTCGGCCACACCGGCCCAGTGGTCGAACGGCCGCTGGCACGGGAACTGCAGACCCACGGCCCAGTCCAGCAGGAGCGGCTGCTCGGAACCGAGCTGGGCGTCGAGCCGCTCGAGGGTGGGGACGCGCGGCGGCGTGAACGCCAGCCACTGGTCGCCGGTGAGGTTGGGGTCGTTGGCGACGATGCGGACGGCGTCGACGTCGTCGGGCAGGTCGGCGAGCGGCACACGCAGGTTCCGCCACGACGGTGCGGGGCCGATGTCGCGCGGCAGGTAGGTGCCCTTCGCCTCGACGCTGCCGTCGGCCTGGCGGGTGCCGTACTCGACGAGCAGCGACTGGCCGTAGGTCAGTGCACCGGTGTCGTCGTACGACCAGATGCGACCGGCCGCGGAGATGATCACCAGCGGCGTCTCGTCGGTGATCCCGGGAAGGGCGTACCAGCTGGAGGTGAGCGCGGCGGGTTCCTGCACACCCTCCTGGTAGCTGCCGAGCACCGGGGTGACGGACGGGTCGAGCCCGAAGGGCAGACGCACGGTGCTGCCGTTGACGGTCTGCTCACCGGAACCACCCGTGGTGCCGCCGCCCGCGCCCGTCTCGAAGGTCGGGCCGACGCTCTGGTTGTCGGTGTTGCCCTGGCCCGGCTTGACCTCGACGTAGTCGGCGGTCAGGTCGGACGGCACGCCGTCGGGAGTGAAACCGCGCGGCGCCGCACCGGCGAGCGGGTCGTCGTTTGCCGGCGGATCGGCGGGGTCGATGATCGGTTCGAGGCGTCCCTCGTTGGGGTCGGCCTCGACGAGCACGTCGTTCGCGAGACCGCAGGTCTGCCCGGCGACCGCCCCGATGTTGGAGCGAGCGAGCGAGTACGCCGGGTATTGCGACACCGCGCCCTTGAGCAGCGACAGCACCTCGAACAGCACCATCACCGCGGCGACGACCGTGAGCGGCGCAGCCGCGAGGGCGCGGATCCGCCGGCCCTTCTTCGTCTCGGGCGACTCCGGCGGCGGTGCGTAGCCCTCGCGGAGGTACTGCCACGCGACGAGCACCAGGGCGAGACCGAACAGGACCAGGAACAGCGAGCTCGACTGGTAGCCGCTCAGCGAGACGGTCTTGTCGAACCACGGCACGCCGTAGCTCGAGACGTACCACCAGCCGTTGATGCCGGCGAACGACACCGCCAGGACGAACAGCACTCCGGCGAGGAAAATCGTGCGGTTGCGCCGCGACCGCAATGCGCTCGCGGAGACCACGACGGCGGTGACCGTCGCGAGCGATCCGGCGATGCCTGCGTACGCCCCGAAGTGGTGGGTCCACTTCGTGGGGTTGAACATCATGAAGAAGATCGTGCCGAAGACGATGCCGAGCAGACGCCAGGTCGGGCTCACGGCGACGCCGGGGATCCGGCGGCGGCGCAGCAGCACGAACAGCGTCGTGAACAGGCACAGCAGCATCGTGAGGAACGCGAAGCGGCGCGGCAGCGACCCGTCGACGGTCTGCACCATCAGGTAGTAGTAGCGGAGGAAGTCGTTCCACCACTCCTCGTTGGGGCCGATGATGGTGCGCACGCGGGTCGCCTCGAGGACCGCGGCGAGGGTCTGGTCGGAGAACACCACGACGAGCACGAGCATCCCGGCGGCGCCGATCGGGGCGAGCAGTGGCAGGGTGCCGACCTCGCGGTGGCGGCGCACGATGATCCGCGTCATCGGCCGGATGCCGGCGATGAGCGCGGCGATACACATCAGGCCGGTCGGTGCAGCGGCGAGGGTGAAGGCGCCGATGAACACCGCCGTCGCGGCGGGCAGCAGACGACCGGTCGCGATGGCGCGTTCGATCGAGCACCAGGTCAGCAGCGCACCGAGCGCGACGATCGGCTCGGGCCGCAGACCGTTGTTGTAGGGCAGCCAGAAGGCGAGGAAGACCAGTCCGCCGGTCCACAGTGCGATGCGGTTGTGCCGCACGGCCCGGCCGAGACGCGGCACCACCTCACGGCTGATGACCATCCAGCACAGGATTCCGGCGATCAGTGCCGGGATGCGCATCCATGGGCTGGCCGTGGAGATCTTCGCGAACGCCGCCAGCACGTCGTAGTACCAGCCGAAGGGAGCTTCGGGGACACCGAACCAGCGGAAGTAGTTGGCCATGTAGCCGGAGTTCTCCGCCGCCCGGGCCATGGTCAGCAGGTAGCCGTCGTCCGAGGTGTTCGCGCCGAAGAAGTGCCAGCCGACGAGCGTGAGGACCACGACGACGTCGACGCCGGTGAACTTCCACCAGCGGGACGGCAGGAAGCGGCGGTGACCGCGACCGTCCGTGCCGTCGAGCTTGGCCAGCGCGCCGAGCGCGAGTGCCGTCGACAGCACCGCGAGGACCATCGCGAGGGACTTGACCAGCGTCGGCGACGACGTGAACCGGGAATCGACATCGACGGTGACGTCGAGGCCGGGAACCGCGGTCGGCAGGTCGCTGAACACGCCCACGACGAGCGGCCGCAGGTCGCCGGTGAGCTCACCCGACCGCGGGTTGCCGTTCTCGTCCGAGAGGCCGACGAACTCGGCGGTGGTGCGTTCGGAGTCGGAGAAGATCTGCAGTTCGCTGCACGCACCCGACTCGACGTCGGCGCGCGGCGCGGTCGCGACCACCACGTTGCGGTCGAGCACGTCGACGTTCTCGGCGCCGACCCGCACGAACATCGCGTTGAGGGCGGCGTCCTGCCCGTTGGTGGGGGCGGTCGCGAGCAGCATCCCGCCGTCGCCGGGCATCTCCGCGACGGCGCTGCACGGCACGGTGGCGCGGAGCTGGAGGGGGACCTGCGACATCAGCGGCAGTTCGACGTCGGTCGCCGCCGCGTCCTGCGGCCACGACATCGTCGCCTCGGTCACGCGGACCGGGAGAAACGGTGTGGCCAGCGCCAAAATCATGCCGAGCAACCCGGCGACGACGGCGACGAGTCGCGCAGTCCGGTACCGAATGCGAAGGTCCTCGCCCATCGACCGGGGGGCGGTCGGAGCGGGCGCGGGTGAGGTCGTCACGTCGTCGGGCACGGGAGTCGATGGTATCCGGCGACGTGGTGTGACGGCACTCGCCCTTACTCCAGCAGGACGGGGACCCCGTCACGGATGCGGCCCGGCGACCACAGGCCGGAGCGGGTCGTCACGTCGGTGGTGACCTCCGCGGGGGAGGCATCCGGGTCGATCGGACGGTACTGCTCGAGCGATCCCCAGTCGCGATCCCAGTCGTGGTTCAGATAGGTGGGGACGGCCTCGGCGTTCAACAGAAGCGGGATCCAGCCGAGCGGTCCGCCGCCGATGTCGTCCTGCCAGCCGTTCGTCGCGTCGGCCCCGACCCGGTCCGGGAGGATGCGGTACTCGGGGACCTCGGCGACACCGTTGCGGTGCCCGAAGGGTCGCTGGCACGGGAAGGCGAGACCCACCGACCAGTCGATGAGGACCGGGGCGTCGGATCCGACGACCTCCTGCAGGGTCTGCATGCGCGGCATCCGCGGCGGCGTGACCGCGACCCACTGGTCGGGGGAGAGGTCACCGTCGTCGACGACGATCCGCACGGCGTCGGCGTCGGCCGGGATCGCGTCGCTCGGCACGCGCAGGTTGCGCCAGGACGGCGACGGGCCGATGTCGATCGGGGCGAGCGTGGCCAGCGGCGTCACGTCGTCCCCGGATGACGAACCGAACTCCAGCAGCACGTCCTGACCGGGGGTGATGACACCGTCGGGGTCGACGTAGCGGACGCGCCCCGCCGCGGTCACGACCAGCAGCGGTGTCTCGTCGGTGCGCTCCGGCAGCGCGTACCAGCCGGATTCGAGTTCGGCGGACTGCTGCACGCCGGAGCGGTAGCTGCCGAGGACGGGCGTGGTCTGCGGGTCGAGGCCGAAGGGCAGCTTCACGGTGCTGCCGTTGATGCCCTCGTCGCTGGTGCGACCGCCCTCGGTGCCGGCGCTGGTGGATGTGGTGGTGCCGCCCTCCTCGCTGTCGACGGTGTTGGCGCCACCGGTCGTGGTGGTCTCCGCGTCGGCGGTGAGGTCGAGGGCCACGCCGTTCGGGGTGAAACCGACGGCCGTGCCCGCACCCAGGGCCTCGCCCGCATCACCGTCGAGAGGCTGCAACATCGTCGCGTTCGGTTCGGACTCGACGAGCACCTCGTCGGCGAGTCCGCAGAAGTTGCCCGTGAGGGCCGCCGCGTTCGACTTGGCGATCGAATAGGCCGGGTACTGCGAGACCGCGCCCTTGAGCAGCGACAGCACCTCGAACAGCACCACCGCCGCCGCGACCAGCGTGAGCGGGGCCGACGCCAGGGCCCGCACCCTGCCGTTGCGGTCGGGTCGCGGCGTGGTGAACGGCTCGCGCAGGTGGAACCACGCGGCGAGGAGCAGGGCGAGCACCGTGAGGCCGAGCAGTGCCGTGGAGAAGGCGTAACCGGAGATCGACGGCGGCTTGTCCCACCACGGGATGCCGTAGCTCGAGACGTACCACCAGCCGTTCGAACCGGTGAAGGCCATCGCCAGGACGAACAGCACCCCGGCGGTGAACAGCGCCCGGTTGCGGGCCGATCGGATGCCGACCGAGCCCACTCCGATCGCGGCGAGCGCAGCCACCGACGCGGCCAGGCCCGCGTACACACCGAAGTGGTGTGTCCACTTCGTCGGCGTGAGCATCATGAGCAGCAACGACGCGAAGACGATGCCGAGGATGCGCCGCGAGGGTCCGATAGCGGTGCCCGGGATGCGGCCCTTGCGCAGGATCAGCATGACGCACACGACCAGGCACAACAGCATCACGAACACGCCGAACCGGCGGGCCAGCGAACCGTCGGGGGAGACGGTGAGCAGTGCGTCCCACCGCAGTCGCTCGTCGAACCACGGCACGTTCGGGCCCACGGCCGAACGCACGCGGGTCGCTTCGAGGACCGACGCGAGCGTCTGGTCGGCGAAGACGGCGATGAGCACGACGGTGCCCGACGCCAGGATCGGCGCGAGGGGCGCGACGACACCGACGAGATGTCGGCGCGCGATAAGAACCTTCACAAGCGGGCGCATCCCGGCGACGAGCGCGGCCACCGCGATCAGGCCGGTCGGGCCGGCGGCGAGAGAGAAGGCCGCGATGAGGACCGCGATCGCGGCGGGCAGCATGCGCCCGGTCGCGATGGCGCGTTCGATCGAACACCAGGTCAGCAGCGCACCGACCGCGATGATCGGCTCCGGGCGCAGACCGTTGTTGTAGGGGAGCCAGAAGGCGAGGAAGACCAGCCCGGCCGTCCACAGCGACACCCGGCTGTGCCGGACGGCGACACCGAGCCGGGGGATGACCTCGCGGCTGATGACCATCCAGCACAGGATCGCCGCGATGAGCGTGGGCAGGCGCATCCACACGCTCGACGTCGAGACCTGTGCGAACACGACGAGCACGTCGTAGAACCAGCCGAACGGCGCCTCGGGCACACCGAACCAGCGGAAGTAGTTGGCCATGTATCCGGCGTCGCCGGACACCCGCGCCATGTTGAGGATGTAGCCGTCGTCCGAGGTGTTCGCGCCGATGATGTGCCAGAGCAGCAGAGTGCTCACGACCACCGCGTCCACGAGGGTGAACCGCCACCAGCGGGCCGGCAGGAACCGGCGCGCGCGGCGCCCGTCGATCCCGTCGAGTCGATGCAGAGCGACGAGGGAGACCAGCGTCGTGAGCGCGCACACGATCATCGCGAGGAGCTTGAGCACCGTGGGGGTCGAGGTGAACCGCGAGTCGAGCTCGGCGCGCACCGACAACCGCTCGGTGGAGTCGTCACCGTCGGGTTCGAACGCAGTCGCGGCGCCGGTGAGGTCGCTGAAGACACCGACCATCTGCGGCCGCTCGTCACCTTCGAGCTCGATCGCGACCGGAGGGTCCGCGCCCACGATCTCGGCGGCGGTGCGTTCGGAGTTCGATGCCACGGTCACCGCTGTGCACGGCTCGTCGAGCGGCGCCGAGACGAGCACCGAGTTGCGCAGGACGGCCTCGACGGTGCGGGGGGCGCCGTCCTCACCGGGTACCGCGCGGATCACCAGGCCCTCCGCCGTCGCGTCGGGGGATCCGGACGGGATGGTCGAGACGAGCGTGCCACCGTCGGAACCGACCTGCTCTGCCGCAGCGCACGGCACGCTGACCCGCAGCGTGAGCGGGGCGTAGGTGACGAGCGGCGCCTCGACACTGTCGATGCTGCCGTTCTGCGGCCACTCCAGTTCGCCGGTCTCCTGCCGAACCGGCAGGAACGGCAGGGTCAGAGCCAGCACGAACCCGAGCAGTCCCGACACGATCGCGACGATCCGCGCTGTGCGGACGCGCGATGTCGGGTCGGACGAATCGGTTTTCCCGGGCGAAGCGGTATCGGCTGGCACAAGGGTCGATGCTAGGCGAGTCCCGTCACGGGGCCGGCGCGTGCCGCTCCGCTCGCACCACTCGCGGGTACTCCGCGGTTCTGTCCGACCACGTCCGGAGCGATGCCTCCCGCCACTAGCATCGCTGTCTATGAGGACCTCCACCCCGATCGGGCGCGCTCTGCGCGCGGCGGGCATCGGGGAGGTCTGCGACGACTCGACCACGCGCGCGCTGTACTCGTCCGACGCTTCTCTCTATCGCGTCCCGCCACAGGCCGTGGTGCGCGCCCGATCGATCGACGACGTCGCCACGACCCTCGACGTGTGCCGCCGGGAAGGTGTCCCCCTCACCTCCCGCGGCACCGGCACCTCGCTCGCGGGCAACGCTGTCGGGCCTGGCGTGGTCATCGACTTCTCGCGTCACCTGAACCGGGTGCTCTCCGTCGACCCAGAGACCCGGACCGCGCGGGTGCAACCGGGTGTCGTGCAGGCCGAACTGCAGCGCGCCGCGGCACCGCACGGTCTGCGCTTCGGCCCCGATCCGTCCACCCACAACCGGTGCACGATCGGCGGGATGATCGGTAACAACGCGTGCGGGGCGCGGGCGCTCGGCTACGGCCGCACATCCGACAACGTCGTCGCGCTCGAAGTGCTCACCGGCACCGGGCACCCGCTGACGCTGCCCGGCGAGGATCCGGTGCTGGAACCGTTGCGGGAGATCGTCGCCCGCGACCTCGCGACCATCCGCACCGAATTCGGTCGCTTCGGCCGGCAGGTGTCGGGTTATGCACTCGAGCATCTGTTGCCGGAGAACGGTTTCGACGTCCGGAAGCTGTTCGTCGGTAGCGAGGGCACCCTCGGGATCACGACCGAGGCGACGGTGCAGCTGGTCGCCGACCCTGCCGTCCGCACGATGGTCGTGCTCGGCTATCCAGACATCGTCGCTGCCGGCAACGCCGCGCACGGACTACTGGGTTTCCGGCCCACGGCGTGCGAAGGGCTCGACTCGCGGATCGTCGACATCGTCCGGCACCGGCGCGGACCGCAGGCGGTACCGCCCCTGCCGTCGGGTGCGGCCTGGCTGTTCGTCGAACTGGCCGGTGACGACGCCGACGAGGTGCGCGGCCGGGCGAAGGCACTCGCGCAGGCCGCCGCCGCGACCGACGCCCTGCACGTCGAGGACCAGGCGCGTGCCGCTGCGCTGTGGCGTATCCGGGAGGAGGGAGCCGGCCTGTCGGCGAGAAGTCCGAAGGGACTGCCCGCGCACGCGGGATGGGAGGACGCCGCCGTCCCTGCCCACCGCGTCGGCGACTATCTCCGCGACTTCGAGGAACTGCTTGCCGGATACGACGTCACCGGCTATCCCTACGGGCACTTCGCCGACGGCTGCATCCACATCCGCCTCGACATCCCCCTCGAGGTTCCGGGTCTGTTCCGCGAATTCCTTTTCGAGGCAGCTGAACTCGTCGCCGAATACGGCGGGTCGATGTCGGGGGAGCACGGCGACGGGCGTGCCCGGAGCGAACTGCTGCCCGTGATGTACTCACCCGACGCGCTCGCACTGTTCGGGGCTGTGAAGTCGGTCTTCGATCCGGAGAACGTCCTCAACCCCGGCGTGCTCGTCGACCCGCGGCCCGTCGACGCCGACCTGCGCGTCCCGGCGGCCGGGAAGATCCGGGAGGGCCTGGCCTTCCGCTATCTCGAGGACGGCGGCGACTTCACGCAGGCAGTGCACCGGTGTACCGGGATCGGCAAGTGCCGCGCCGACAATACCGGCACCGGCGGAGTGATGTGCCCGTCCTTCCTCGCGACCCGCGAGGAGAAGGACTCCACGCGCGGACGAGCACGGGCGCTGCAGGAGATGCTCAACGGGCACCTCGTCGACGAGTCGTGGCAGTCGCCGGAAGTGCACGAGACGCTCGATCTGTGCTTGTCGTGCAAGGGATGTCTGTCGGACTGTCCGACCGGGGTCGACATGGCAACCCTCAAATCCGAAGTGCTGCACCAGACCTACCGGGGACGGCGACGGCCCGTCAGTCACTACGGTCTCGGCAGGCTGCCGCAGTGGGCGGCGATCGCCTCCCGTGCGCCACGCGCCGTCAACGCCCTTGTCCGCGCTCCGGGGGTCGCCCCGCTCGGGTTGACCGTCGCCGGTCTCGACCGCCGCCGCCGTGTACCGAGGTTCGCGCCCCGCACCTTCCGGAAGTGGTTCGCCGACACCCTCTCGCGACGATCCCGCACGGGCGATCCGGTGCTGCTGTTCGTCGACACTTTCACCGAGTACTTCACCCCGGAGATCGGGGTTGCCGCCGTGCGCGTGCTCGAAGCCGCCGGACACAGCGTGCACCTCACCGACGAACCCCGCTGCTGCGGCCTGACGTGGATCACCACCGGCCAGCTCGACCAGGCCCGGAAGATCCTGGGCCGCACCGTCGCCGAACTCTTCCGCAGCGGCATGCCGATCGTCGGTCTCGAACCGTCGTGTACCGCCGTCCTGCGTTCCGACGCAGTCGAACTGCTCGGGTCCGCACCCGCGCGTCTCGTGGCCGACAGCACCACGACCCTCGCCGAACTCCTCGCCGACTGGGAACCACCGTCGCTGGACGGCACACGGATCGTCGCACAACCCCACTGCCACCACCACGCCGTCATGGGATGGGGCGCCGACGCCGCACTGTTGCGACGCGCGGGTGCCGACGTGCAGCGCCTCGCCGGCTGCTGCGGCCTGGCCGGGAATTTCGGAGTCGAACGCGGGCACTACGACGTGTCGGTGGCGGTCGCGCGAACCCAACTGCTGCCGGCGGTCGAGGCGGCATCCGACGACGCGGTGATCCTCGCCGACGGCTACTCGTGCCGTACCCAGCTGAGCGACCTCACGACGCGGCGCGGCACGCATCTGGCGGAGTTGCTGGCCTCACGACTGCCGTAGGTACGGCGGGCTCATCATCTGCGGCGTCGCCCTCTGGTGCGTTCGCTTCGGGTGGGGCGCGGCCCGAGTTCGTAGGGGATCTTCAGGATGTGGCGGGTCTTGGCATCGATGTCGCAGTTGCCCGACGCGACGGAGTGGAGGATGCCGTTGTAGACCAGATCCCACAGGTCAGGGTTGCGCTGGATCTCGCTGATCTTGAACGATTGGATTTTGTTGCCGTGGGCGTCTTTCAGTCGCAGGACACGACTGGGCCCATCAGCGGAGAAGCGGATGCGAGTGAGATGGTAGGTATCGACCCAGCTGTCGTGCCATTGGACCCAGGCGGCACCGGCTGCAGTCCAGTGGTTTCCCTTGCCGAAGAACAACAATAGTGAACTTCCAGGGATGATGACCCACATGATCCACCAGTGGATCCAGCGAAAGTCTCCATTGATGACGGTGAGGTACACGACCAAGATTGCCGCTATGAGGAATGCGCCGATGTATCGGTCGCGCACGGTGGGCTGGAGCCATTCGAGAACGGGGCCGAGATGCTCCGGTGCATCTGGTGGGTTCCGTGGGTTGCGGTCGAGCGGTGTGTATTCCGTGCCGTGGTAGATGCGGGGCGCCCGGGGTGGGCGGGGTTCGCCTGTGATCGAATCCGGCATCGGTGGTAGATCGATGGGGTTCACCATCTGCGGCGTCGTCCTCTGATGCGTTCGCTTCGGGTGGGGCGTGGCCCGAGTTCGTAGGGGATCTTCAGGATGTGGCGGGTTTTGGCGTCGATGTCGCAGTTGCCGGACGCGACGGAGTGGAGGATGCCGTTGTAGACGAGGTCCCACAGGTCGGGGTTGCGCTGGATCTCGCTGATCTTGAACGAGTGGATTTCGTTGCCGTGGGCATCTTTCAACCGAAGAACACGGCTGTAGCCGTCAGCGGAGAATTGGATGCGGGTGAGTTTGTATGTGTCGACCCAACTGCCGCGCCACTGCACCCAACTGACACCGGCTGCTGTCCAGTGGTTTCCGGAGGTCCGGAACATCATCCATGGGAAGAGCGCGAGCAGACCCCATGCCCACCATTCGAGGACCCAGCTGAATCCCCCTGCGCTGATCGTCCCGAATACCGAGAGTAGTCCGGCGAGCATCGCGGCATCGCCGTACTGGTCGCGAAGGCTGGGCTGGAGCCATTCGAGGGTGGGTCCGAGGTGATCCGGTGCCTTCGGTGGGTTTCGTGGGGAGCGCTTGACTGGTGTGTATTCCGTGCCGTGGTAGATGCGGGGCGCCCGGGGTGGGCGGGGTTCGCCTGTGATCGAATCCGGCATCGGTGGTAGATCGATGGGGTTCACCATCTGCGGCGTCGTCCTCTGATGCGTTCGCTTCTGGTTGGGCGCGGCCCGAGTTCGTAGGGGATCTTCAGGATGTGGCGGGTCTTGGCGTCGATGTCGCAGTTGTCCGACGCGACGGAGTGGAGGATGCCGTTGTAGACCAGATCCCACAGGTCAGGGTTTCCTTGAATGTCGCTGATCTTGAACGAGTGGATCTCGTTGCCGTGAGCGTCTTTCAAACGAAGAACGCGGTTCGGCCCGTCTGCGGAGAAACGTATACGGGTGAGGTGGTAGGTGTCGACCCAGCTGTCGCGACATTGCACCCATGTGGATCCTGCTGCCGTCCAATGGTTCCTGATCCCGCGAAACATCAGCCAGCCACCCGCAGTGATGATGAGCCACGCACCCCACCAGTGAATCCAGCGAAGATCCCCGTTGGAGATTGTGAAGAACGCGACCGTAATGGTCATCAGGGTAAATGCGCTGATGTATTTTTCGCGGACGTGAGGTTGGAACCATTCGAGAGTGGGACCGAGATGGTCCGGTGCTTCCGGTGGTTTTCGTGGTTGTCGGTCGGTCGGTGTGTACTCGATGCCGTTATGAATGCGTGGTGCGTGAGGCGGGCGAGGTACACCGGTGATCGTGTCAGGCATGGGAGGGAGATTGTCCTCGTTCATTCTCGTCCTCAGAACAGGTTTCCAGCCCAGCGCGCCGCCGAACCGACGGCACCGGATATGTCGTCCCAGTGTTCGATTACTTCGCCCACACCAAACGCGACACCGACCCCGGCGCCGACCGCAAGCAAAGTGACGGGACCACCGGCCGCACTTGCAAGAATCAACTCGGTTGCAACCGTTCCAGCGACGAATCCACCGACATCCTTTGCGACCGCCTTTACGGCATCTCCCGTTGTTTCGGCATTCATGACGTCGTCATATGTCTGGGCGGCGGTCAAAATTCCACCCACGACAGGAACTTTCGACCCGAAATGCGCCAGTTCGGTCCCTTTAGGGATATGTTCGCCGAAACTGCTGCCAAGAAATCGGATGACCTTGTTGTCACCGAGCCCGGCAAGCAGTCGCGAGTTCTCCGCAGCGAATCGTGCAGCATCGTCCGCACCCCCTTGGAAGGCCCGAACAGCCCTGGCCGCAGTAGCTTCTGGGTACGGATCACCCAACCGCGCCGCTTCCGCGGCAAGCTCACGCAGCCGAGCAAGGTTCGCGCCGCGTGCCTCGGCCAGGTCTCCCCATTTCGACAGCTCGGAAACCGCCGTAGCCAGATACCCACCGACTGTGTGCAGAACCAGCCTCCCCACTGGGCTCCTGCGTCCTTCAGAATCGTCGTCGGCCCGCGCAAGGCTTCCGCGAGCGCGCTGTGCGCTCCGGTTTCGACCGCGCGACCGTTCGCGACGAGCCCCGCAGCCGTTTCGTAGGCCGCGATCTGCTTCGCCCGAAGTACCTGGGGTGCAATGTCGTACGAGTTGGGGTCGATATCGATCGGATCACCGATGCCGACGCCGAACTCCACGGGAATACCGGCTTCCGCCGCTGTCGCCTCGGCCTGCGACATGCGTGACCGGACGGTGACGAGTCCGTCGGCGAATGCGCGCAGGGCAGCGGCGATCACGTCGATCTGGTCTGCGGCCTCGGTCGTCCCCGTGATGATGCGGTCGAGCGTCGTGCGGAACGCATCTCCCGCAGGGCTTCTGAATTCGTACTCGGACTCGGTGCGTCCGTCGCGTGCCGCCTTCAGTCGGTCGTTCACACCCGTGGCGAGGGCAGTGAGCGAATCCGCGCATGCGTAGCAGGAGGTGGGGTCGCCGAAGACTCGGGTGTCGAGGCTCATCCCTCACCGGCCTTCGCCATCTCCTGAGCAGTGTGCGACTCGGCGTCCTGGTAGGCGCGCAGACTGTCCTGGGCGGCGTCTGCTGCATCGGCCAGCGACCGGACCGCCGCGTCCAGCGCGGAAGCAATCGACCCGAGAGTGTCGACGAGCAGTGCGGTGGCGGCACCTGCGTCGGGTATCGGTGCTGGATCGGATCCGAGTTCGTCGATGCCCATCGCTCCGGTCGCCAGGTGCTTCGCGACCGCGTCGAGGTCGCCGATGTCGATGCTCACCGGGTCTCTCTCCTGCCGAGTGGGTCCTCGAACGGACGGTCGTCGTCCCCGACCGGGGGTGGCGGTGGTTGTCGGCCGTCGAGCAGGACCACGTCGTACCCGGTGGTCCGGTGGACCTCCTGCAGCCCTGTGCTGTCGACGCCCATCCACGGCTGCTGCGGTCCGCAGCAGCGGGCCAGTTCCTTCGGTGAGGTGTAGGCGGGCAACGCCAGCCGGCCGTCGGGCAGTGTGCGCATCTCGAGCCGAACCTGCCCGGAACTGTCGCGGCGTCGGATCGGCACATACAGAACGTCGCTCATCGAATCCCCCGATTCCGTCGTACCCCCCGTACGACTCGCCGCGACCTTACCGCAGCGGCGATGAGTTTCCGGCTCCTGCCCGGTCGGTATCTGCGACAGCACCGCTGCCCACCTACCAGGAGGCCGTCATGAACACCTTCACCGCATCCACCACCGGCACCCGCGACGACACCGCCGCGGCGCCCTCACGCACCGCCCGCATCGCAGGCCTGATCGTCAGCGGCCTCGTCGTCCTGTTCCTGCTGTGGGACTCGATCATCCACATCGCCAACGTCTCGCAGGTGCAGGAAGCGATGGCCGATCTCGGGTTCGATCCGAGCCTCAACCGCGTTTTCGGCGTGGTCCTGCTGATCTGCCTGATCGCCTACGTCCTGCCGCCCACCGCGATCCTCGGCGCCGCACTCCTCACCGGCTATCTCGGCGGTGCTGTCGCGACGAATCTGCTCACCGAGCAGCCGATCGTCAGCACGACTCTCTTCCCGATCTACACCGGAATTCTGGTATGGGGTGGATTGTGGTTGCGCGACATCGGAGTTCGTCGCATCATGCCGGTTCGCCCGTCGCGGTGACGACGACGAACGGCCCCACCTCGGTCACGGTGAATCGGGGATCGTAGAACAGTTCCTTGGGGAAGGTCACCGTGTACCGCCGCACATTGGGATCGTTCGGGTAGACGTCCTCGGCCAGACGCAGCGTGTAGCCCTCGGCGCCCTGCCGGAAGACGACGGCGTCGGGGGCTCTCCACGGCAACTCCTCCCAGGCGGCGAGCAGTTCGCCGGGGGAGGAGAGTTCCGACCACTCCTCGATCGCTGCGGCCCGCGCGGAGAACTCCGCCAGCGGGTTGGCGTAGTGCGAGGTCAGGGCTTGGAAACCGAAGTACGGGTAGTAGGCGAGGAAGGACGTGTCGGCCGTGAGGACCACGTGGTCGTCACGCTCGCCGCCCAGCTGGGACAGCAGGACGTCGTCCACCTCGGCGTAGTAGGACGCGGCTCCGGCGGGTCGCTGGTCGGCGCGTTCACCGGCCCCGTCGGTGTCGGTGTAGGCGACGGTGATCTCGCTCCCGAGCACCTGGGGGATGTTCTGGGTGAACGCCAGCGCACCGAGAGCACCCACCGCCACGAGAACCCTGCGCACGCGCGGATTCTCGCTGGTCGCCAGGCTGATCCAACGCGAGAAGTCGACGAAGGCGAATGCGCCTGCCGCAGCGAGCAGTACGAGCAGGATGACCTCGAGACGGAACGCAAGCAAGGTGTTGCCCACGGCGGTCAACGCCATCGAGGCGAGGTACCACAGGTAGACCGCGATCACCCCGAGCCCGAGCGCCTGCGCCCGATGCGACGACGACGCCCGGCCCACGAGCCACACGGTGCCCAGCAACGACAACAGTCCGATCAGGGACATGTGGAACATCGGCAACGGCAGTCGCGCACCGGCATCGGGGAGATAGTGGGTCGCGGTCCCGGACTCGGACGGGGGATTACCGCCCAGCACGTCGAACACGAACGGCGCCCACACGATCAACGCGACGAGCACCGCGATCGACGCCATCACCACGAGACGGACGAGCACCGGAAGGACCGCGCGCCACGACCCGGTGGCGCGACGCGCGAGGTACGCCGCGACGACGGCCATCACCGTCACCGCGAACGCCGCGATACCGAGATAGAGGGTGTAGAAGGTCGCGGCGAGACCGAGGAACAGGCCCGTCCCCACGACGGCACCCCAGCCCTGTCGTCCCCGGCCACCGCGTGTAGCGGGCAGGAAACCACCCCAGGCCAGCACCAACGCCGGCGCGACCAGCACCGCGATCACCGCTCCGTAGGGTTCCGGCGAACCGTAGGCCAGCACGACCAGCGTCGTCGCGGTGGCGGCGAGCACCGCCAGATCGGAGCGGACCAATTCGGACCACAGCACCAGCGCGACGACCGCCGCGACCGCCAGCGAACCGATCGCATACGGCTTGAACGCTTCCCAGCCGTCCATACCCAGCAGATTCGCGACACGGCCACCGATCCAGAACCACCCGGCCGGATAGAACGACGGCAGGTCGGCGTAGTTCATGTCGCGCAACGCCGCGCTGTCCGTCAGTCGCGTGAGGAACTGGGTGCGGAACTCCTGGTCGACGGAGATGCCGTGCAGGTAGAGGCGGGTCGCGGCGAGCGGCATCCCGAGGGTCGCGGTGACCAGGCCGGACAGCGCCGCCCACGACAGCACCCGCGCCCCCGTCACCCATCTGCGGCGACGCAACAGATAGATCGACAGGCCGAGCACGGCGAGTGCCGCGAACTGCATCACGGTGGTGACGGCCTGCGTCACGTTCGACGAATTGAACGCCGGCCACTGCACACGGTCGAAAGCGAACAGCCCCACCGCGGCGACGAGTGCTGCGACGAGCGCTGCGCAGACGAACTGCACGAGCGTCGAGACGGCACGGCGTAACGGGGCTACTGCTACAGGAGTGTCGGCGAGCACCCCACGAGCATAGAGATGCGTCCGCGAGACGAGTGGTGGCCCGATCCGCGCCGCCAAAACGCCGCCGTCCACCGGTCGGGACCTTCATCCTGGAAGTTGCGTCGGGAAACCGGGCTGTCGGTACCGCCCGGGGAATCCGAACGGAAGGCTCAGATCATGACAGGTAAAGCAGTTCGTGCGGCCCTTGCAACGCTCGCGACGGCGCCTCTCCTCGTCTTCGGGGCGGCGCAGGCCTCGGCGTATCCGGTGATCGAACCGGGTGCGCCCGGCGGTCCCATCGACGGCCGGTTGTACGACCACCACGGCGTCGATCCCTACCAGTGCATCGTCGTCGGGGCGCCGGGTGTCGGCTACGCGACGAACGAGGCGGGGCAGGACGGCATGGTGAACGGTGTCTTCGTGAACGAAGGGTCGATCAACCACTGGTGCTACGGGCCGCCCGGGATGATCCACAGCGGAACCGGCTACGTCCGGTAGACCCCGAAAAGACGACTGCCCCGCCGAAACGGGTCCGGCGGGGCAGAGGGTGCACGTCTGTCAGATCGGCAGCTTGCGGAAGATCGCGCGCGGCAGGTGACGCAGCACGATCATCACGAACCGGAAGGTGCCCGGCGCCCAGACGATCTCCTTGCCGCGATCGGAGGCCGCGACAGCGAGCTTCGCGACATCTTCCTTGTTCACGGTGAGCGGGGCCTCGTCGACGTGCGCGCTGAACTGCGTGCGCACCTGGCCGGGGCGCACGACGGTCACGCGCGGCCCGAACGGGCGCAGCGCCTCACCGAGTCCGAGGAAGAAGCCGTCGAGGCCGGCCTTGGTGGAACCGTAGACGAAGTTGGCGCGCTTGACGCGCTCGCCGGCAACCGACGACATCGCGATGATGCGCCCGAAGCCCTGCGCCTTCATCTTCTCGCCCACCAGCACACCCACGGAGACGGCGGCCGTGTAGTTGACCTCCGCGACCCGCACGGCCTTGCTCTGGTTCTGCCACAGCTCCTCGGCGTCGGCGTCCAGACCGAAGGCGACGATCGCGATGTCGACGTCGCCGTCCTTCCACGCCTGGTCGATGACGGCCGGGTGGCTCGCCGTGTCGAGCGCGTCGAAGTCGATCAGGTCGACCTGCGTCGCACCCGCGGACTTCGCCTGGGCGACGGCGTCCTCACGACGCGGGTCGCCGGGCAGGGCCGCGAGGATCACGCGGGCCGGTGCCTTGCGGAGGTACTCCTCGACGATGGCCAGGCCGATCTCGGAGGTGCCACCGAGCAGCAGCAGGGTCTGGGGATTGCCGACGGCGTTGATCATCAGTGGAGTTCCAACCTTCTGGACATATCGGAGGCGAAGACGTTCGTGGGGTCGACGGAGCGGCGCACCTTCAGCCACTCGTCGATCCGCGGGTACATGGCGTGGAAGGTCTCCGCGTCGGTCCGCGAATCCTTCGCGGTGTAGAGGCGACCACCGAACTCGAGGACCCGCTTGTCGAGTTCGCGCACGAACTCGTTCAGGCCCGGCTTGATCCGGAAGTCGACGCAGATGTTCCAGCCGGGGATGGGGAAGCTGAGCGGAGCCTTGTTCCCTTCACCGAACAGCTTGAACACGTTGAGGAACGAGTGATGTCCCGACGCCTGGATGTCGCGGATGATCTTCTTGAACTCCTCGACCGCTTCCGGCGGCACCACGAACTGGTACTGCAGGAAGCCGTTGGGTCCGTAGCCGCGGTTCCACTCCCCGAACAGGTCGAGGGGGTGGTAGAACGCCGTCAGATTCTGGACCTGGTTGTCGGCGTTCTTCGTCTTCCGGTAGTACAGCTCACCGATCACCGAGAAGTTGAACTTGTTGGCCAGCCCGTTCGGGAATACGTCGGGCAGGGTCAGCAGGGTCGGCGCGTCGAACTTGAGCGGGTCCTTCTGCAGCTTCTTCGGCAGCTGGTCGAGCTTCGCGAGGTTGCCTCGGGAGACTGCGGCGCGGCCGAGCTTCGGCTCCGGCGAGATGGCGTCGAACCATGCGCTGGAGTAGTCGTAGTTCGCTTCCGAACCGTCGCTGTGCAGGGCGATCGTCTCGTCGAGCGACTCGGTGCGGCGGCTGTCGGCGATGAAGTACGCCGTCTCCGTGGGGGTCATCTCGATGGTCGCGCGCAGGATGATGCCTGTCAGACCCATTCCGCCCACGGTCGCCCAGAACAGCTTGGCGTTGCGCCCGGTGGGGGTGCACGTGCGGACCTGGCCGTCGGCGGTGAGCAGGTCGATGGACTTGACGTGGTTGCCGAAGCTGCCCGCGCTGTGGTGGTTCTTGCCGTGGATGTCGGCACCGATCGCTCCACCGATGGTGACCTGGCGCGTGCCCGGCAGGACGGGCACCCACAGACCGAACGGCAGCGCGGCGCGCATGAGCTGGTCGAGGCTCACACCACCGTCCACCACGACCTTGCGGGAGTCACGGTCGATGCTGTGGATCTTGTTCAGCGCCGTCATATCGACGACGAGCCCGCCCGCGTTCTGCGCGGGGTCGCCGTAGGAGCGTCCGAGCCCGCGTGCGATCACGCCGCGCCGCAGGTGCGACGGCTTCGACTCGTTGTCTTCCGCGACCCGCGCGACCGCCTTGGCGATCACTTCGACGTCGGGGGTGGACAGCACCTCTGCGGTGGTCGGCGCAGTGCGCCCCCAGCCGGTCAGGGTGCGGGTCTGGGTGGGGAGCGGCTCGCTCGCCTGCTCCGTAGCTGTCGTGGACATCGGGATAAAGGCTACCCGTGTGTCCTGGTCACCCGGCAAGATGCTGTTCCTCACGGGCGTTACCCTCGTCTGCGTGCCGGAATCCCACGACCATGTGCAGCCGCTGCCGGAGCATCACGCCCCACTGGCTCCCGAACTGCCGTTGACCGATTCGACGGCCGACGAAGCGCTGGACCTGAAGACGCAGCTCACACGGTTCGTCCTGACCGGTGGGTTCTCGGCGATCGTCGACTACGGCCTGTACGTCCTGCTCATGGCACTGGGCGTCACGCGCGACGTCGCGAAGGCCCTGTCGTTCGTGGCCGGCACCACCACCGCCTACCTGATCAACCGCCGCTGGACCTTCAAGGCCCCGCCGAGCCGCGTTCGTTTCGCAGCCGTGGTGGTCCTCTACGCAGTGACGTTCGCCGCACAGGTCGGCATCAACCGTGTACTCAACGAAGCCCTCGGCGACGAGTGGTGGGTCACGCCCTTCGCCTTCGTCGTCGCCCAAGGCGTCGCGACGGTGATCAACTTCGTCGTCCAGCGCGTCGTGATCTTCCGCCTGCGCTGATCTGGTTGGTTCGACGGCGACATACACGGTCGGACCAACCAGATCCGAGCTGTGTGGAACCGGTCCGGCTCCTGTGGCGTCGAACCGGATATGTCACGCTCCCGAGCACACGCGATCATGGCCAGGCAGGACGGTGTCGTCACCCGCGATCAGGCGGTGCGGTGCGGTCTGAGCATCGCAATCATCGATCACTACGTGCGGTCGGGTGAATGGGTCTCACTGGTTCCCGGTGTGTATCTCCGTGCCGATCGGGAGCGGACCCCTTCGGTGCACCTTCGCGCCGCTGTCTACGGTGCGGGACGTGCGGCGACGGCATGGGGTCCGAGCGCCGCGTGGTGGCACGGAATCCTCGACAGGCCTCCCGCCCGTTACTTCGTCACCGTCCCACATGGGCGGGCCATCGTGAGGAACGGGAATGTGCACCTCCGTCGCAGGGACCTGCCCGCCGACGACATCGTGACCGTGCGCGGGCTGCGGGTCACAGGTGTACCTCTCACGGTGTTGGAGGCAGCGGTCGAGCTGAAAGAGGGTTCCGTCCTCATGGACAGAGCACTTCAACGACACACGTCGTTGGCTCTGCTGGAGCGGTCCCACCTGAGGAATCCGGGACGTCGTGGGTCGCGCGCTGCGGAGAAATTGTTGTGCACCGCCCGGGACGGCGGGCATTCCCAGGCCGAACGCATCTTCCATCGGCTGCTACGTCAGGCAGGGTTCACCGGCTGGCGTGCACACGTGATGAGCTGTGGATACGAGATCGACGTCGCGTTCGAGGCCGAACGGGTGGCGATAGAGATCGACGGCTGGGTGTGGCATCGCGACGCAGACCGTCACTGCCACGACATCGAAAGACAGAACGTCCTGATCAACGCAGGATGGCACGTTCTGCGATTCACCTGGCACATGTTGACGCAGGACCCGGACGGCGTCGTACGCCGGATCCGTGCGGCACTCGGCCGCACCCGATGATCTGGTTGTTCCGACCGCGCTGAACGCCGTCGGAACAACCAGATCTGCTATCGGGCGGTCCAGTTGGCGACGCCACGAACGGCGGTGACGCTGACGTTGCCGTCGATGGTGACGTATGCCGAGATCTCCCCGGCACCCGTTTCCGAGGGGAGCAGAGTGCTGTTGGCACGTACCCTCCCGCGCTCACCTGTGGTCTCGTTGTGCCAGTGCACGGTGCAGGGGCAGAACGGTGATCCGATTCCCCCGATCCAGAGTGGCAGTTCGGGAGAGGCGGGGTCGGTTCGGAGCACGACCGGTGCATCGATGAACGGGGTTGCGTTGCCGGCATACCCGCTCGAACCCGTATCGAGGTGCAGACCCACCGTATTGGTGAACGTGGTCCAGTTCGAGTCCGCGGAAGCGGTGGAAGTTCCGGCAACAGCGAGGCCGGCGGTAACGGCGGCTGCGACGCCGACGCTCGCTACCCGTCCGAGGGTGGTCTTCAAGTTCACGGTCGGATCCTGTCTCTTCGGTATGTCGGTGCGGAAGCACTGCCCTGGCTATCGGCAAGAGTCCCAAGATGTTACGGATCGGTGGCTGAGTCTTGTGCGTGCGGGAGACGACCCGCTTCGCGGGCGTCGGCGAGGGTGGGTGCCGCCCGGTCCTTGGCCGACAGTTCGTAGGTCAGCGACCTGCCGTCAGGTCCCGTTGTCGGCCAATCGATCCCGATCTCCGGATCGAAGGGGTTCACCTCGTGCTCACGGTCGGGGTCGTAGCCCGTCGAGCACAGGTAGACGACGGTCGAGTTGTCCTCGAGGGCGAGGAAACCGTGGCCGAGGCCCTCGGACAGGAAGATCGCGCGCCGGTCCTTCGTGTCGAGCAGCACCGAATCCCACTGCCCGAAGGTCGGCGACCCCACCCTCAGGTCGACGACAACGTCGAGCACCGACCCCGACACGCACGTGACGTACTTCGCCTGTCCGGGAGGTACATCCGCGTAGTGGATGCCGCGCAGTACTCCGGCGGCGGAGACCGAGCAGTTCGCCTGCGCCAACTCCAGGGGCCGGCCGACGGCGTCGGTGAAACTCTCCTGCTTGAACCATTCGAGGAACACGCCCCGGTCGTCGCCGAACTGTTTCGGCGTAATCTCCCACGCCCCGGCGACCTTCAGTTCGCGGTAGTGCACCTAGCGGTCCTTTCCTCGTTCGAGCAGATCCAGCAGGTAGCTGCCGTAGCCCGACTTCACCAGCGGCTCGGCCGCGGCGCGCAGTTGCTCGTCGTCGATGAACCCGAGACGCCACGCGACCTCCTCGGGCGCACCGATCTTCAATCCCTGACGTTGTTCGATGGTGCGCACGTAGTTCGACGCGTCGAGCAGCGAGTCGAAGGTGCCGGTGTCGAGCCAGGCGGTACCGCGCGGCAACACCTCGACCTGCAGTTTCCCCGCTTCGAGATAGGTGCGGTTGACGTCGGTGATCTCCAGTTCCCCGCGCGCCGACGGCTTCAGCGACCGGGCGATCTCGACGACGTCGTTGTCGTAGAAGTACAGCCCCGGCACCGCGAAGTTCGACTTCGGGTCGTCGGGTTTCTCCTCGAGCGACAGGGCGCGACCGGTGGAGTCGAACTCGATCACCCCGTAGGCCGACGGATCGGACACCCGGTACGCGAACACCGCACCACCGTCGATGTGGGCGAAGCGTTTGAGCTGGGTGCCGAGGCCGGGGCCGTAGAAGATGTTGTCGCCGAGGATCAATGCGACCGGCTCGGTTCCGATGTGGTCGGCGCCGAGCACGAAGGCCTGTGCCAGGCCGTCGGGTGAGGGTTGGATCGCGTAGGTGATGTTCACGCCGAACTGCGAACCGTCGCCGAGCAACCAGCGGAACTGTCCGGCGTCGTGCGGGGTGGTGATCATGAGGATGTCGCGGATCCCGGCGAGCATGAGCGTCGAGAGCGGGTAGTAGATCATCGGCTTGTCGTAGACGGGCACGAGTTGCTTGCTCACGCCCTGGGTGATCGGATGCAGACGCGAGCCCGTCCCACCCGCGAGGATGATTCCGCGCATGTCGGACAGTCTCGCATGAGTAGGCTTGCGCCAATGAGGCTGCTCGTCACCGGTGGTGCCGGTTTCATCGGCGCGAACTTCGTCCATCAGACCGTCGCGGAACGACCCGACACGCAGGTCACCGTGCTCGACAAGCTCACCTACGCCGGCAATCGCGCCTCCCTCGACCCCGTCGCCGACACGATCACCTTCGTCCAGGGCGATGTCGCCGACGCCGAGCTGGTCGACCGGCTCGTCGCCGACACCGATCTGGTGGTGCACTTCGCCGCCGAATCCCACAACGACAACTCGCTGGCGAACCCCGCACCGTTCGTGCAGACCAATCTCGTGGGCACCTTCACCCTGCTCGAGGCCGTCCGCAAGTACGACGTGCGTTATCACCACATCTCCACCGACGAGGTCTATGGCGACCTGCCGCTGAACGATCCGATCAAGTTCACCGAGACCACCGCCTACAATCCGTCGAGCCCCTATTCGTCGACGAAGGCCGGCTCGGATCTGCTGGTGCGCGCCTGGGTGCGCTCGTTCGGCGTCCGCGCGACCATCTCCAACTGCTCGAACAACTACGGCCCCTATCAGCACGTGGAGAAGTTCATCCCCCGCCAGATCACCAACGTGCTCACCGGTGTGCGCCCCAAGCTCTACGGCACCGGCACCAACGTGCGGGATTGGATCCACGTCGACGACCACAACAGCGCCGTGTGGACGATCATCGAACACGGCCGGCTCGGCGAGACCTATCTGATCGGCGCCGACGGGGAGACCGACAACCGCACCGTCGTCGAAACCGTCCTCGAGCTGTGCGGCAAGGGCCGTGACGAGTTCGATTTCGTCACCGATCGCCCCGGCCACGACCTGCGGTACGCCATCGACGCGACCCGACTGCGCACCGAACTGGGCTGGGCGCCCCGCTACCGCGACTTCCGTGAAGGGCTGGCCGCGACCATCGACTGGTACCGCGCCCACGAGCAGTGGTGGACGCCACAGAAACGGGCCACCGAGGCCGCCTACAGGCGCGTCGAGCGCGTTCTGGGCGGATAACCCGCGCCGTTCGGGGTGGTCCCGGCACAATTCGCGAATGGGTCGAAACACCGGTACACGACGCACACAACCGTGGAGCTCCTGTTTCCGCTGCTACTGTCGCATCGAAAACAGCGGATCGACCACGAGCGGGGAGTAGCCCGATGGAGCAGGCAGCTGCCGGCGACACAAGCACGATCGGACATGAGGCGGACACACTGGACGAGGTTCTCACCGAACCGGTGCGTCGCGACCGGCTGATCGTCCAGCGCGGTGTCTTCGCATCTCTGTCGCCGCGCGTGCCGGAGAAGATGTACGTCCACACGAAGGGTGGCGCGGCGTCCGACCGCTACGGGCTGCAGCTCGCCGACGGCGCGACCGCCCACACCAACACCTATTTCGGCCGCTTTCCCGCGACGTTCTGGCAGCGCTGGACCGACGTGAAGACCGTGAACCTGCAGCTCACCTACGGCTGCTCCGGTACGGCTGAGTTCACCGTGTGGGCGTCCGATGCACGCGGACGCGAGCGGATCGTGACGGTCGAGACGGTGTCGGGTTCGGGCGAGCTCGACCTCGAGCTGCCGATCGAACGGTTCGTCGACGGCGGTGCGATGTGGTTCTCCATCGATGCCGGCAACGGATCGGTGCTCGTCTCCGACGCGCGCTGGACGGTCGCCGCTCCCGAGCACCTGCGTCCCGCGGCTGTGGTCATCTGCACGTTCAACCGCGCCGACGACTGCACCGTCACCGTCGGCACTCTCGCCTCGGACGACGGGGCGATGGCCGACATCGAAGCGGTGTGCATCGTCGACCAGGGCACCGACCAGGTGCGCTCGCGCTCGGCGTTCGCCGAGGTCGCCGACAAGCTCGGCGACAAGCTCATCTACCTGACCCAGCCGAATCTCGGTGGTGCGGGTGGCTTCTCGCGCGGCATGTACGAGATCACCGGTTCCGCCAAGGCCGAGCACGCCAACGTCATCGTCATGGACGACGACATCCTGTGCGAACCCGAATCGGTGTTGCGTCTCAACGCTTTCGCGAACATGACGGTGCAGCCGACGATCGTCGGTGCCCAGATGCTGTCGCTGAGCAATCCCCAGGTCCTGCACGTCTCGGCCGAGCGTGAGGTGCTCGACGAGATCACCGCCGGCGCACTGACTCCGGGTGCGCGCATGGGCATCGACCTCGTGAAGAAGAAGCAGGACATGCGTTTCGACGCCGGCTGGAACGGCTGGTGGACCTGCCTGCTGCCCGCCGAGATCATCGCCGACTGCGGTCTGCCCATCCCGCTGTTCTTCCAGTGGGACGACATCGAATACGGCATCCGTGCCCGGTACGCGGGGCATCCGACGGTCACCCTGCCCAATGCGGGTGTGTGGCATGCCGACTTCTATCTCAAGGACTACGACGACTGGGCGCGCTATTTCAGCATCCGCAACGGCCTGATCGTCTCGTCCATCTACGGGCGCTTCGACGGTAACGACATGTCGAAGTACCTGTTCCGCAAGATCAGTGAGCTCATCGTCTCGATGCAGTACGGTCTCGCCGCGACCTTCATCAAGGCTGCGGAGGACTTCCTCGCCGGACCGGACTTCCTCTACGACGGCGGCCAGTCCGTGCTGAAGGAACTGCGCGAACTGCGCGACCGCTATCCCGAGACGAAGCCGCTTCCGGCCGCGCAGGTGGGCAAGGAATCCGATCCGCACACGCAGATGTCGGTCTGGCAGTTCGAGCCCGACAAGAAGCGCGAGGGCCTGGTGCTGCTCAAGCGTGCCGTGCAGCAGTTCGCCGGCAAGGTCGACCGCCGGACGGTCACCGTTCCCGCTCACTTCGCATCGTGGTGGCACGTGTCGTTGTTCGACAAGGCCGTCGTCACCGACGCCTCGCAGAACGCCGTGCGGGTGCGTCACCGCGACAAGGACACCGCCGTCGACCTCGCGAAGCAGGCCGCGAAGGTGTGCTGGCAGCTTCGCAAGGAAGCGCCCCGGATGAAGACGGTCTGGCAGGAAGCGCTCCCCAAGCTCACGAGCCGCGAGAACTGGGCGCGCCTGTACGGCATCGACGGGTAGACCGTGAGGGCATGGTCGTTTCCCCTGCTGATCGGGGTTGCGACCGTGCTCGTCGCAGGGGCGTTCTCGTGGGTCCCCTCGCTGTGGTGGGACGAGGCCGCCACCATCTCGAGTGCCGACCGGTCGGTCGAGGGGATGCTCCGCGTCCACACCCGGATCGACGCCGTCCACGGCCTGCACAATCTGCTGCTGCACTACTGGTTCTCCCTCGTGGGCGTCGACGAGTTCACCGCCCGCCTGCCCGGTGTGCTCGCGCTCGGGGTGGGTGCCGCAGCCGTCACGGCGACCGGCCAGGTGCTGGCGGGTCGTCGCGTGGGGATCGCCGCCGGGGTGCTGTTCGCGCTGTCGCCGCGGGTGACCTGGGCGGCCACCGAAGCGCGGTCCTATGCCTTCGCTGCGGCGCTGGTCGCGGTGTTGTCGCTGCTGGTCGCGCTCGGCTGCGCGACCGGCCGTAGACGGTGGTGGGCGCTGTACGCCGTCGTCCTGCCGGTCGCGACGGTGATGTTCGTGTACTCCGCGACGGTCGTTGTCGCGCATCTCCTCACCGTGCTGGTCCGTGGTCGTGGGCGCGGTGCGTTCCTGTTGTCCGCAGGGGTGGGCGCGGCCTTGTCGACGCCGTTCGTCCTGCTCGCCTATTCGCAGGCCAAGCAGGTCGCCTGGATTCCTCCGCTCGACTCGACGATCGTCCGCACGATCGCTCTCGATCAGTGGTTCCCGCAGGCCCCGTGGACGGCCGCCTTGTTCGCCGCGATCGTCGTCGCCGGGGTGATCGCCGCGTGCCGTCGTGGCGCGGAGCCTGGGGAGCGGACCCTGCTGTGGCTCGCTGTGCCGGGTTTCGCCGTGCCCATGGTGCTGTTGCTCGGCTACTCGCTGCTCGAGGACAACATGTACCTCGAGCGCTATCTGTCGTTCACGGTTCCCGCGATGGTGCTGCTCGTGGGCTGGGCGGCGGCCCGCATCGCAACCCGCTGGTGGTCGATGCTGGTGGTGCTGACTGCGGTCGCCGTCAGCGTTGCGCCGGCCTACGTGCAGCAGCGACAGCCGTTCGGCAAGGCCGGCGGGATGGACTACAGCGTGATCGCCGACCGGCTGGTCGAACGCTCCGAACCCGGCGACTGTGTCGCTTTCGAATCGCGCGTCTCGTGGGCACCGACCTCACTGCGCGCGGTCGTTGACGCCCGGCCCGACGCGGTGGAAGGACTCGACGACGTGGGGCTCGGCTACGACGCCGTCGACCGCGTGAACCTGTGGTCGACCGACGCTCCGCCGCCGGAACTCGCCCGACGCGCGGCGGCCCGATGCGAGGTGCTGTGGGTGGTCGCCGACGGCGAGCGCGAGACCGGCTTCCGGGTGTGGCACCCGAACAACGTGTGGTGGCGGTTCGAACCCCACCGGTTCACCGAGACCGACACCTACCGGGAGCTCGAGGCCGTCGGTTTCCGGATCACCGACCGGGAGCCGATCCACCGTTCACAGCTGGTCCGGCTCGAACCGGCTCAGACCCAGTAGGCGACGCGCGAGCGGTAGTTGCGCAGCGCGAGCAGGGCGATACCCCAGCCGACGACGGTGATGATCAGGACGATGACCCAGTGGTAGAGCTGCTGGTCGCCGCCGAGCAGTGGGGTCCGCACGATGTCGAGGAAGTGGTAGAGCGGGTTGATCTCCGCGATCCGCGCCCGCCCCTCGTTGCCGGTGCCCTCGAGCGTCTTCTCCGTCCAGATGATCGGTGTCATGAAGAACAGCAGCTGGACGATGCTGCCGAGCAGCGGCGCGATGTCGCGGTAGCGCGTGGCGAGGATGCCGAACACCAGCGACACCCACACCGCGTTGATCGCGATCAACGCCAGCGCCGGGATGGCGAGGAAGGCCGTCCAGTACAGCTGACGTGGGAAGAAGATGAAGATGCCGATGTAGATGACGATGTTGTGCGCGAACAGGATCATCTGCCGCCACACCAGCCGGTAGACGTGCACACTGAGCGGCGTCGGCAGCTGTTTGATCAGGCCCTCGTTGGACATGAACACGTCCGCGCCCTCGAGGATCGACCCCTGGATCAGGTTCCAGATGATGAAGCCGAGCGCGACGTACGGCAGGAACTCCGGGACATCGAGGTTGAACAGCGTGCCGTAGAGCACACCCATCGCGATCGCCGACACACCCGTGGCGATCGTGATCCAGAACGGGCCGAGCACCGACCGGCGGTAGCGCTGCTTGATGTCCTGCCAGCCGAGCAGCAACCACAGTTCGCGGTGGTTGAAGCCTTCGCGCAGATCCTGGAACGCGCGCCGGAACGAACGTGAGGACGACTCGATGGGTTCGTCGTCGACGGTGAGGGCATCAGACACGGGTCCCGAGCCTACCCGCGGCGTAAATGTGACCTGCCGGGGCGCGGGGTCGACGGGACCGCCGTGCGTGTGCAGGTCCTGTCGATCTTGCGCGGTATTCACGACGAGAAGTGCACGCCGGAGCCGGGGCTACAGGCCCCACGTCTGACGGCCGAGTACCCGGTTCTCGTAGTGGTAGACGTTCACGCGACTCGCGGCGTAGAGCCACAGGCCGAGTGTGAGAGCGGTGTCGACGGTCGAGGGCAGCGCCAGCGCGACGACGAGGAGACCCAGCATGAGGCCGACGCCGAACACCACCAGCGCCTTCTTCCACAACCGTAGATACAGCAGGTAGAAGATGCCGAACAGGAACCCGAGCAGATTCATGTTCAGCTTCATGCGCTGCCGCAGCGGCAGGGCGCGGAAGGCCGCGGTGTATTCGGGAGACGTCTTCAGCGATCCCGGGACGCCGTATGCGGCGAAGAATTCGAAGCGGAACCGCCACGTCTCGCTCAGACCCTCGAACCTGTCGGAGCCGGCTGCGGGCATGCTGAGGTCGGTCATGATCCCCCTGATCGTCGCGGTCGTTCCCCCTGAACGACCCGCAACAGTATGCACATCTGTCACGCGGGAAACACGATCGGGTGCAATCGAGTCCGACGTTGTTGTCGAGTTCTCGGCGTTTCCTCGCACACAACGTCGGACTCGCTCGGCTCCTCGTCAGTCGCCGTCGTCCATATGGCCGGAGTCGCCCAGCCACTCGTACAGTTCCGACGTCGGTTGTATCTGCACCTGCTGCGTCTCGCCGAGCCATGCACCGGCGACGAGCGCGCCGAGGGTTCGCCCTCAGTTGTGGTGGAGGCCGAGCGCGCGTCGAAGGAAGTGCAGGCAGGCCGCCATCGGTGAAGTTCTACGGGACCGTCCGGAAGCGCAATACGGGCAACGGTCGGTCCTGTACTAGACCAACGGTTCGACTCGGCGGACGGTCGACGACAGTGCGCGTGATCAGGAAGGTGATCACCACCCCCGCGATCGAGCGCACCAGACGGTTGACGTCCACGGCGGGTCGCCCGACACGTTCCCACCGCTGATGACGTAGGCGCCGGCGGGTCGGGCCCCGCCGCCGAAGCCGCCGCCTTCACTGTTCCCAGCGTCCGCCGACGTACCACCATTTCCACCCATGCCGCCCACCTGGGGAAAGGAGGACGCATGTCCTCCATGTGGCGTCGTTCTGCGCGATATCGGGGGAGAATGACGGCGGGCGGGACGTACCGGAGATGGGAGTGACGGGGCATGAGGGCGACAGCCGAGTCGGGAGAGGCGTGGTCGGCGGAACGCCTGTTCGCGGGGCCGGGAGAATGCCTGGAACGGTTTCGGAAGACCGACTGGTCGGCCACCCCTCTGGGGCCGGTGGAGTCCTGGCCGGCGGAACTGCGCATGGCAGTGCGGACGGTATTGCCGTCCGAGGTGCCGATGCTCCTGTGGTGGGGGCCGCAGCTGGTGCAGATCTTCAACGACGCGATCATCCCCGTCCTCGGCGACAAGTACCCCGCGGCGGTCGCGCAACCGGCGCCGGAATGCTGGCACGAGGTGTGGGACGAGGTGGGCGCGCGCGTCGAACGGGCGATGGCGGGCACCGCCACCTTCGCCGAGGAAGAACTGCTGTTCATGCAGCGCCACGGCTACGAGGAAGAAACCTACTGGACCTTCTCCTACAGCCCGATCCGCGACGAGTCCGGCGAGGTCGCGGGGGTCTTCGTCGCGACCACCGACGTCACCTCACGGGTACTCGGTGAGCGTCGTCTGGAGGCTCTGAGCCGCCTGGGTACGGTGGCGATCACCGATTCGGGCCTGTCGGTGATCGACACGTGCCGGAACGCGCTGGACGCGCTCGCTCCGAGCCATCAGGACATTCCCCTGGCCGCGCTGTTCCTCGACAGCCGGGTGGTGGATCCCGATGATCCGCAACCGAACTGGAAGCAGCTCGCCGTAATGGGGACGAAGCCCGGCTTCTCGGGTGCCCTGCTCGGACCGGATGAGGACCAGCTGCTGTCGAAGGCCGCCAGAGCCTCCGAACCCTTCGTCGTCTCCGGCGTCGCCGAGCGTTCCCCGGATCTGCTCGACCCGCAGCGGGCCCTCGGCGACCATCCGATCGGCACCCTCCTCCTCGTGCCGTTGACGGCGTCGGGACACGACTTCCCGCTCGGTGTCCTCGCCGTCGGACTGAGTCCGTACCGGGTGTTCGACGCCGCGTACTCGACCTTCGTCGACCTCGTGGTCACGAAGATTTCGGGGCTGCTGCGCGATGCGTCAGCGATGGATGCCGAGCGTCGCCGGGCCGATGCGTTCGCGGCGCTCGACGCTGCCAAGACGCGGTTCCTCGAATCGATCAGCCACGAGTTCCGCACGCCGCTCACGCTGCTCCTCGGCCCGTTGCAGAGCGTGCTCGACGAGGCCACGACGTTGACGGACGCGCAGCGGCAGTCGCTGGAGGCCTCTCAGCGCGCCGCGATCCGGTTGCGGCGGCTCGTCGACGCGTTGCTCGAAGCGACGCGTGCCGAGACCGACCCGTCGCGGAAGCCCCTGAGGCCGACCGATCCGGCGGCGCTCACGGCCGAATGTGTGGACCTGTTCGCCGACGCGGCTCAGCGTGCGGGCCTGGACCTGCGCAGCCGGATCGCCGACGCGGCGGCCGAGCAGACCCGGCTCGATCCCCAGACGTGGGCTCATATCGTGCTGAACCTGCTCTCGAACGCGATCAAGTACACCCCTTCGGGGTCGGTCGAGGTGGATCTGGACGTCGAGGGCGATCGACTGGTCCTGAAGGTCGCCGATACGGGTCTCGGCATTCCGGAGTCGGAACTCGCCCGCGTCTTCGAACGGTTCCATCGCGTCGAGAGCGCCGGCGGACGCAGCCGGGAAGGGATCGGGCTGGGTCTGTCCCTCGTCTCGGACTGGGTCCACGCGCTCGGGGGAGAGGTAACCGTGTCCAGTGAACTCGGACGCGGCAGCACCTTCACCGTGTCCGTTCCCCGCGTCCTCGACCCGACGTCGGAGTCTCCGGCCGGAACCGTTCCGGGGGATCTGGGCGCCATGTACGTCGGCGAAGCGCAACAGTGGGACAGGGTCACTTTCGACGAGGACGAATCGTCCACGCAGGGAGAGGATGTGGAATCGTTGCCACGGATCCTCGTGATCGAGGACAACGCGGACATGCGTGACTACCTGACGCAGTTGTTGCGTCGCCAGAGCTGGCACGTGGATGCGGTGGGGGACAGCGATGCCGCACTCGAGCGGATCCGATCGCGACCGCCGCATCTCGTCCTCAGCGACATCATGCTCCCCGGCCGGGACGGGGTGGAGCTGCTCGGGGAGATCCGCCGCGACCCGGCGACCTCCCGTCTGCCGGTCATCCTCCTGACGGCACGTGCCGGCGCGGAGGCCACGATCGGTGGTCTGCGCACCGGCGCCGACGACTACATCACCAAACCGTTCCACCCCGATGAACTCGTCGCCCGCGTTCGCGTGAACCTCGAATTGTCGTGGCTGCGTGAGCAGATGCTCGCCGCGCGGGAGCGTGAGTCCGACCAGTTGAAGACGGCGTTGGAGACCCGGTCGACACTGAGCAAGGCCGTCGGACTGATGATGGCCACGTTCAAGTGCGACGCCGACGCGGCGTTCGACAAACTCGTCGCCTTCTCCCAGCACCGCAACGTCAAGGTGCGTGAGATCGCCGAGCAGATCGTCGGCGATTACACCGCGTCGCTCACCGATTCGTCGAAATAACTCGGGGATCAGCCGCCCTGTGACGGATCAGGCTCCCGCGTACAACTTGTCGATCTCCTCCGCGTACTTCGCGTCGATGGGCTTGCGCTTGAGCTTCATGGTCGGGGTCAGTTCGTCGCCCGAGGGTTCCCAGATCGTCGGCAGCACCGTGTACTTCTTGATCTGCTCGACCCGCGACAACTTGCTGTTCGCCTCCTCGACCGATTTCGCGATCGACTCGAGGACCACCCGATGCCGGGTGAGTTCCTCGTGGGTGCCGCTGAGACCGTGCTGTTCGGCGAAGACGGCCAGGGCGTCGGGGTCGAGTGCGAGCAGGGCGACGTTGTAGGGGCGGTCGTTGCCGATGGCGACGGCGCCACCGAGCATCGGGCACGCGGCACGCAGGGCGCCTTCGATGTTGGTGGGCGACATGTTCTTCCCCGCCGCGTTGACGATGATCTCCTTCTTCCGGTCGATCAACCGTAGGTAACCGTCCGCGTCGATCTCGCCGATGTCGCCGGTGTGCAACCAGCCGTCGGAATCGATTGCGTCGGCAGTCTTCTCGGGGTCGTTGCGGTAGCCCTTCATGAGCAGCGGGCCGGAGACGAGCAGTTCGCCGTCTTCGGCGATCCTGATCTGCGCGCACGGCACGGCCTGGCCGACGGTACCGATGCGGATGGCGCCCGGCCGGTTCATCGTGACCACGCACGAGGTCTCCGACATGCCCCACACCTCGGAGCACGGAATGCCGAGGGCGAGAACGAACTCGAGGACCTCCGGCGAGATCGCCGCGGCTCCGGTGACGGCGGCGCGGACCTGGTCGAGACCGAGTTTGCCGCGGATCGCGGACAGCACCAGCCTGTCGGCCACCGCGTGCTGCACCTCGAGGGACCGGGGGACCGGTTTGCCGTCGGACTGCAGCCGGGCGCGCTTGCGTCCGACGTCGATCGCCCACAGCGCGAGCTTCTTCTTGATCGGGCTCGACTCCTCGGCGAGGGTCTTGTCGATCGCGGCCTTGAGCTTGTACCAGACCTGGGGGACGGCGCCGAAGAGCGTCGGCCGCAGGCTCGGTAGCACGGTGATGGCCTGCTTGAGGTCGTCGAGCGTGGTGATCTGCATGCCGCTGTACAGGCTCGAGTAGTGCGAGCCCCAGCGGTTGGCGATGTGCGCGTCGGGCAGATACGACAGGATCCGGTCGTCCGGACCGATGGGCAGATACGAGCTCGTCGCTTCGAGTTCGGCGAGCAGGTTGGCGTGGGTGAGTTCGACACCCTTCGGCGGGCCTGTGGTGCCCGAGGTGTAGATGAGGGTCAGCAGGTCGGGCGGTTGCACGGCCTTCCACGAGGCCTCGAAGTCGAAGGACGGATCGATGGCGGCCTCGAGGCCGTCGAGGGAGATGGTGCCTTCCGGTTTGCCGTCGATGCACACCAGGTGCTCGACCTTCGTGTCGCCGATCGCCTGCCGCAGGACGGGGACGAACTGTTCCTCGGCGATCATCACGTGGTTGCCGGCGTTGCCGAGCACGTACGAGATCTGTTCGGCGGTCAGCGAGTTGTAGATCGAGAACGGCGCCGCGCCGAGGTGGATCGCGGCGGTGTCGAGAAGGTGGAATTCGGGCCGGTTGGTGAGCATGAGGCCGACGGTGTCCCCGCGGTTCACGCCGAGCCCGGCGAGTCCGGCGGCGAGGCGTTCGACGCGCTGCGCGTACTGACGCCAGGTGTAGGAGACGGAGTCGTCGGGGGTGCGCAGCGCGACCTTGTCGGGGTACGCCGCGGCGGTGGTCTGGAAGGCTTCGCAGAGGGTCGACGGTGAGGTGGCACGAGGGGTCATCACTGGCTCCCGAGGTCGAGGGTGGCGAAAGTGTAGGACGAAGTGCGTACATCCGCGGTCGGATCTGCCGGATTGTGTTCCGAGATTTCGCGCGCGTGTCCTGATGGGATGGACTGAGGAACAGGCAGAGTCAGATCTCGGCTGTAGTGACTCCTGTCTGTACGATTCGACCTATTTGACGTTCGTTCCGGTTTCGTGGAACCGGCGAGGGGAGAGGAACCACCGATGACCGGACCGGCAGGAAACTGGGAACCGCAACCGAAGTACCAGAGGGATCTCGAGCCAGGGGAACTCGAGGAGTTGAACCGTCTTCGCGCCTGGAAGGAAGAGCAGGAGCGCGAGGCCGAAGCTCAGCGTCTTCGAGACCACCATCAGCAGATCGCGCTCGAAGAACAGCAACGGAGAGTCGCCGAGCACCAGCAGAACCTGTATGCACAGCAGCAGAATCAGCAGCCGTATCCGCACGCGCAACAGCAGTACCCGCCACAGAATTACGCGCATCAGCAGTTCCACGGGCATCCGCAGTCTGCGTACCCGCCCCCGCAGCCGTTCGCGCCGATCCAGCAGGTCACCGTCAATAATGTGAAACGCGCGGACTGCCCCCATCTCCTGCATCTCGTCCTCACATTGATCACGTGCGGCGCGTGGCTGCCGGTATGGATCATCCACGCCATCATCGTCGCTGCGAGGAACTGAAGGTCCGGTCGTGTGGGGGTGCAACGTTTGAGCACTCCCACCCCGGGTACTGCCGGGAACATGACCACCGTGGATCGCATCGCGGATCCGTGGGGTTCGCGCACACCCTACGGACGCGGGCAACGCTGGCCCATCCGCGTCGACACCTATCTCGCCGACGGACTGACCGAGGACGATGTCGACAGATGGGTGCAGTCGGCGACCATCCTGCATTCCAACGGCGACGGCCTCGACATCGCCGTCAAGGACGGACGCATGGTGGGGGTGCGCGGACGCGCCGTCGACCGGGTCAACCACGGGCGGCTCGACCCCAAGGATCTGTTCGGCTGGCAGGCGAACCACTCGGAGGACCGGCTCACCGTGCCGTTGATCCGCCGCGACGGCAAACTCGTCGAGACCGACTGGGACACCGCGATGGATGCCGTTGCCGGTCGCACGAAACAACTGCTCGACGAGCGCGGCCCCAGTTCGGTCGGCTTCTACACCACCGGGCAGCTGTTCCTGGAGGAGTACTACACCCTCGCGCTCATCGGTCACGGTGGCATCGGCACCAACCACATGGACGGCAACACGAGGCTGTGCACAGCGACGGCGGCTGCCGCCCTCAAACAGTCCTTCGGGTGCGACGGCCAGCCCGGCTCCTACACCGACATCGATCATGCCGACGTCATCGCGCTCTACGGACACAACATGGCCGAGACGCAGACGGTGACATGGACGCGGGTCCTCGATCGGCTCGCCGGACCGAATCCGCCGGCCGTGATCTGTGTGGATCCGCGGCGGACGCCGGTCGCGCGGGCCGCGACGGTGCACCTCGCCCCGCGCCCGGGCACCAACGTCGTCCTCATGAACGGGCTGTTGCACGAGATCTTGCGACGCGGGTGGATCGACGAGAAGTACATCGAGGACCACACCGTCGGATTCGACGAACTGCGCACCCAACTCGACGACTATCCCCTCGAGAAGGCCGCCGAGATTTGCGACGTCCCCATCGAGGATCTGCGGGAGGCCGCTCGACTGCTCGGCACGGCGGAGCGGCTGCTCTCGACGGTCCTGCAGGGCTTCTACCAGTCCCATCAGGCCACCGCGGCTGCCGTGCAGGTGAACAACATCCATCTCGTGCGCGGCATGCTCGGTAGGCCCGGTTGCGGAGTCCTCCAGATGAACGGGCAGCCCACCGCGCAGAACACCCGCGAATGCGGCGCCGACGGCGACCTGCCGGCCTTCCGCAACTGGGCCAACGAATCGCACGTCGAGGACCTCGCCCGGGTGTGGAACATCGATCCGATGCGGATCCCGCACTACACCGCGCCCACCCACCTCATGCAGATGATGCGGTACGTCGAGGACGGCTCGATCCGCTTCCTCTACGTGAGCGGGACGAACCCGGCGGTGTCCCTGCCGGAACTGCGCCGGGTGCGTGAGATCCTCTCCCAGGACAGGCTTTTCCTCGTTGTGCAGGACATCTTCCTGTCGGAGACCGCGCAGCTGGCCGACGTCGTCCTGCCCGCTGCGACCTGGGGTGAGAAGACCGGGACGTTCACCAACACCGACCGGACCGTGCACCTGTCGGAGAAGGCCGTCGAACCACCCGGACAGGCCAGACCCGATCTCGACATCTTCGTCGACTACGCGCGCCGGATCGATCTGCGTGACAAGGACGGAGACCCGCTCGTGAAGTGGTCCACGCCCGAGGAGGCATTCGAGGCGTGGAAGGAGTGCACGGCCGGGCGGCCCTGCGACTACACGGGCATCACCTACGAAAAACTACGTGGCGGAAGCGGAATCCAGTGGCCGTGCAACGCCGACGCACCCGACGGGACCGAACGTCTCTACGAGGGCGGAAAGTTCTGGGCCGCACCGGACTACTGCGAGAACTACGGGCGGGACATGGTCACCGGAGCGCCGGTCGAACCCACCGAGTACCGGGCGCTGAACCCCTTCGGCAAGGCGATCATCAAGGCGGGTGAGTATCTTCCCCCGCACGAGACGGTCTCCGACGAGTATCCCTATCTACTCACCACCGGCCGCACGCTCTACCACTTCCACACCCGCACGAAGACCGGCCGCGCCCCGCAACTGCAACGCGCGGCACCGGAGGTGTGGGTGGAGATGTCGGCGGGCGACGCCGAGCGGCACGGCTGGTCGGAGGGCGACCTGCTGCGGATCGACACCCCGCGCGGGCACGTCACCGCGCGGTTGCGGATCAGCGGGATCCGGAACGGGGTGCTGTTCCTGCCGTTCCACTACGGCTACTGGGACACCCCGGCGGGCCACGAACCGGCGCTCGAGGGGCGCGCGGCCAACGAACTGACCTTCACCGACTGGGACCCGGCGTCCAAGCAACCCCTGTTCAAGTCGGGCGCCGCGCGCGTCGAACGGGTCGCCGTCGCCGAGGGCGGGCCGTCCGCGGCACCGACCACCACCGCCTCGGCACCGGTCTCCGGCAGCGTGCCCGCCACCTCGGGTGGACCGGACGCCGAGATCACCGAGACGCTCGACGACGGAGGACCGCGATGAACAAGGTCTCCCTGGCGATCCGCGAACTGCACCGCTCGGAGAACGACCTGGCGACCGAACTGCTGCGCACGGCGGACCGGCACAAGGTCGACCACGAGATCTTCCACGTTGCGCGTGACATCGCCGGCTGGTCGCAGCAGCATGTGCGCGAACTCGCCCGCGCCGGCCACGACTACGACCTCGACCTCGACGACGAGCCTCAGGGCGTCCACGAGGTGCTCGCTGAGGTGCGGCGGAAGGGAAGCGAGATGCTCGGACGCCGACACACCCCGAGTGTCCTGCTGCTGCGGGACCTGCGCACCGTGCACCGCATGGCGGCGGGTGTCTCCCTCGACTGGGAGATCCTCGCCCAGACGGCGCAGGCCCTGAGCGACCGCGAACTGCTCGCCCTCTCCGAACGCTGCCATCCGCAGACCCTGCGCCAACTGCGCTGGGCGAACGCGAAACTCAAGGAGATCGCAGCGCAGACGGTCATCACCGACTGAGCGACGGCACCGTCAGGGGCGTTCGAATCTCTCCTCGCGCCCGAGTCTGCGCAACCGGATCCACTCGCGCAGACCGGCCGGGTCGCGGCGCGTGATCAGGAAGTACCAGGCGAACCGCACCCATTCCTGGGGCAGCAACCGGCGCAGTCCCGGCTGCGACAGCAGGTAGCCGCGGTTGCGGTAGGTGAAGAAGCGCTTGGTGTCGTTGTCCGGATACTGCGTGTGCATCCGGCCGCCGAGAATCGGCTTGAACTCGTCGGCACCGTCCGGGTGCAGATAGGCCGTCTGCAGGCAGGTGCCGAACGGCAGTCCCGAGCGGACGAGACGCCGGTGCACCTCGACCTCATCGCCACGGACGAACAGGCGCAGGTCGGGCACACCCACCGCGTCGATCGCCGCGGCGGTGAAGAGCGCACCGTTGAACAGCGAGGCGATGCCGGGCAACAGGTCCTCGTCGCCGAGTTCGTGCCGCCACCGCCGCCACACCACACCGCGACGCAGCGGGAAGGCGAGGCGGTCGGGTTGCGCGATGTCGCACACGACCGGCGACACCTCGGCCAGGCCGTTGCGTTGCGCGCAGTCGAGCAGCGTCGCGAGCACGTCCGGTCCCTCTGGGCGGCCGTCGTCGTCGGCGAGCCACACCCGGTCGGCTCCCAGCGACAGCGCGTACAGGATGCCGAGGGCGAAGCCGCCTGCTCCACCGAGATTGTGCTTCGAGCCGAGATAACTCGTGGGCAGGTCCACCGCGTCGACGAGCTCACGCACCGCGTCCTCGTCGCCGTTGTCGACCACCACGAGATGGTCGAGCGGACGGGACTGCGAGGCAAGAACTTTCAGCGAATCCGCCAGCAGTTCGCGTCGGCGGTGTGTGACGACGACGCCGATGATCCGTTCGTCAGCCACCGTTCGAACCCGTCGAGGCCGCGGCGTCGGGGGCGGACTTCGCGATCCGCTCACGCTCGAGCTCGTGGAGGATCGTGCGCACGTGATCGCCGGCCTCGTCGCCCTCGTAGGCGCGCACCACGTGCTCGATGTCGCCCTGCTCGCGGATCTGGCCGTGGTCGATCCACATCGCCTGGTCGCACAGTTGGGCGAGGAACTCGTTCGAATGGCTGGCGAACACGAGGATGCCCGAGCGCGCGACGAGATCCTGCAGACGCACCCGCGCCTTCTTCATGAACTCCGCGTCGACCGCGCCGATGCCCTCGTCGAGCAGCAGGATCTCGGGATCGATGCTGGTGACAACGCCGAGCGCGACACGCACCCGCATACCGGTCGAGTAGGTGCGCAGCGGCATGTTGAGGTAGTCGCCGAGCTCGGTGAAGTCCGCGATCTCGTCGACCTTGGCCAGCATCTGCTTGCGGCTCATCCCGAGGAACATGCCGCGGATGATGATGTTCTCGTAGCCGGAGATCTCCGGGTCCATGCCGACGCCGAGGTCGAACACCGGCGCGACGCGACCCTTCACCCGAGCGTGGCCGCGCGTGGGCTCGTAGATCCCGGAGAGCAGACGCAGCAGCGTGGACTTGCCGGCACCGTTGTGGCCGACGAGCCCGACGCGGTCGCCTTCCTTCAACGACATCGTGATGTCGCGCAGAGCCTCGACGACCACGACATCGGAGTCGTTGCGGCCGATCGCCCCGCCCGCCTTACCCAGGAAGGCCTTCTTCAAGGACCGGGTCTTGGCGTCGAAGATGGGAAAGTCGACGCACGCGCCGCGCGTTTCGATGCTGACCCGACTCACGATGCTGCTCCAGACGCTGACACGGGACCCGAGCGTACCCGTCGCGCCGATACCCGAGTCCCGGGGCGTACCCGGTGGGACTACAGGTACTGGCCGGTTCCGGGGTGGGTCTGACCGGGAAACGATTGATCGTTCTGGCCGCGACCGCCCTGCGCGACGCCGGGAGGAAGCGCTCCCTGACGCATCTGCTCGAGCTGGGCACGAGCCGCCATCTGCTGAGCGAACAGCGCTGTCTGGATGCCGTGGAACAGACCTTCGAGCCAACCGACGAGCTGAGCCTGCGCGATGCGCAGCTCGGCGTCGGAGGGCACCGCGTCCTCACCGAAGGGCAGCGCGAGCCGCTCGAGTTCCTCCCGCAGATCGGGGGCGAGGCCCTGACCGAGTTCGCGGATGGACGACAGGTGGATGTCCTTGAGCCGGGTGCGGCTGGCGTCGTCGAGCGGCGCGGCCTTCACCTCTTCGAGGAGCTGTTTGATCATGGTGCCGATCCGCATGACCTTCGCCGGCTGCTCGACCATGTCGGCCAGGGATTCGCCGCCGTTCTCGGTCTTCTCCTCCTCCGGCCGGCCGTCGGCCTCCACGCGGGCCGCCTCCTCGCGGGAGACACGGATGGGCCGGCCGTCGGGGCCGATCACGAGAACCTGGTCGTTGTCCGGATGCGTCATGGCTCCATTCTCCCTTTCCCACCTCGGGGGTGCCCGGTTACCCGAGGGACCCGGAGTGCCGGGTACCCCGATCGAGCCTACCGAGAGGGCAACGCCGAGTGCAGGTACGGCGCGTCCCATTGACATCGGGACCTAGAGTGTCTGCCATGGCTTACGACGTTGCCCGGATCCGGGGGTTGATCCCCTCGCTCGGGGACGGGTGGATCCATCTCGATCCACGGGCCGGTATGCAGATCCCCGATGTGGTGTCGCGCACCGTGTCCACTGCCTTCCGCAACTCGGCCGCGTCGTCGACCGGACGGCACCTGTCGTCACGTCGCAGCGCCGCGATCCTCCAGGAGGCGCGCGTCGCGGTCGCGGAACTCGTGGGTGCCGATCCGGACGGGGTCGTCCTGGGCCCGAGCCACGCGGTGTTGCTCGCCTGGCTCGCCGAAGCACTCAGTTCCCGCCTCGGGCTCGGCACCGGCATGGTGCTCTCACGGCTCGACGACGAGGCGAACATCGCTCCCTGGTTGCGGGTCGCGAGCCGCTACGGCGCGCAGGTGCGCTGGGCCGAGGTCGAGATCGAGACGTGCGAGCTGCCCACCTGGCAGTACGAGGAACTCATCACGCCCACCACCCGGCTCGTCGCGCTCACCGCGGCGTCGTCGATCGTCGGCACCGCGCCCGACGTGCGGGTCGTCGCGGATCTCGTCCACGAGGTCGGTGGGCTCATGGTCGTCGACGCCGCGGGCGCTGCCCCCTACGCCCACGTCGACATCGACGATCTCGGCGCCGACGTCATCACCGTCGACATCGCCTCGTGGGGCGGCCCGCAGATCGGTGCGCTCGTCTTCTCCGACCCCGCGCATCTCGAACGGGTTCCGGCCATGTCGCTGAACCCGCACGCGCGCGGCGCCGAACGCCTCGAGGTGGGCGGTCACCAGTTCGGTCTGCTCGCCGGTATCCCCGCGTCCATCGACTTCATGGCCTCACTGGACGACGACGCCACCGGTTCGCGCCGCGAGCGTCTCGACATCTCGATCAGCTCGATGCAGAACTACCAGGACGTGCTGTTCGACCGTCTGATGCGACAGCTCGACAGTCTCACCGGCGTGATCGTGCTCGGCCGCGCGTCGAGCCGCGTCCCCACCCTCAGCTTCACCGTCGACGGGGTCCCGGCCGAGAAGGTCGCCGCGCATCTCGCCGACCGCCGCATCGCGACGGTGGCGAGCACCCGCGGATCGAGCCGGCTCCTCGACTCCCTCGGCGTCAGCGACGAAGGGGGAGCGGTGAGCATCGGCCTCGCCCCCTACACCACGAGCTTCGAGGTCGATCAGCTCGTCCGTGAGCTCCGCAACCTCTAGTTCCGTTCGATCCGCAGCACGACCTTCCCGACGGTCTCGGGGCTGTCGAGCAGTTCGTGCGCCTGTGCCGCCTCGGTGATCGGCAGCTCGGCGTGCACGACGGGATGGACCTTCGCCTCCTCGATGAGCGGCCACAGATCGGCGCGCACGGAGTCGATGATCGCGCTCTTGCCCGACGGCCCCGAGTCCGGACGGCCGCGCAGACCGGTCGCGATGACGTGACCGCGCTTGGCGAGCAACTTGCCGAGGTGCAGTTCACCCTTCGTGCCACCCTGCATGCCGATGACGACGAGCCGTCCGTCCGGAGCGAGGACGTCGATGTTCCGGGACAGGTACTTCGCACCCATGTTGTCGAGCACCACGTCGGCGCCACCGAAGGCAGTGCGCACCTCGGAGACGAAGTCCTGTTCGCGGTAGTCGATCGCCAGGTCGGCGCCGAGTTCGCGGCAGCGGTCGAGTTTGCCGGCCGAGGCCGTCACCGCCACCTTCGCGCCGAGCGCCTTGCCCACCTGGATGGCATGTGTGCCGATGCCTCCGCCGCCACCGTGGACGAGCAGGACGTCGCCGCGCTTCAGGCCGGCGGTCATCACGACGTTCGACCACACCGTGCACGCGATCTCGGGAAGCGACGCGGCGACCGCGATGTCCATGCCCTTCGGGACGGGCAGCAGCTGGGAGGCAGGGACCGCGACCTTCTCGGCGTAACCGCCACCGGTGAGGAGGGCACAGACCTTGTCGCCGATGTTCCAGCCCGTCACACCCTCGCCGAGTTCGGAGATCACTCCGGAGCATTCGAGGCCCAGGATGTCGCTCGCCCCCGGGGGCGGCGGGTAGAGGCCGCGCCGTTGCAGCAGGTCGGCGCGGTTGACCGCGGTCGCCGCGACATCGAGAAGTACGTGCCCGGGAGGCAGGTCCGGGTCGGGCTGCTCGGTCCACCGGAGAACTTCTGGACCACCGGGTTCGGTGGCGACGATTGCATACATGTGTTCGACGCTATCGCGTGCGGGGCAGTGAGGAGACGATCACGCCGCTCGCCGCGCGCTCACCTGCTCGAAGCTACCGTGCGGTAACCGGATCGGGCCGTCGGCATTACACTCCCGGCGTGACCAGCGAACGAGACGAACCCAAGTGGCTGACCGCAAAGGAGCAGGAGGCCTGGCGTCTCTACATGGACGGCAACAACCGTCTCATGAGCGCCCTCAGTCGGTCTCTCAACGACCGACACGACCTGTCGCTGGCGGAGTATCGGATCCTGGTCATGCTCTCCGAAGCCCCCGAGGGCGCCCTGCGCATGAGCGATCTCGCCGACGGCGTGCTCTCCTCACGCAGCCGGCTCACCCATCAGATCCGGCGGATGGAGCAGGAGAAGATGGTCGTGCGCAGCTCGTGCCCCGACGACGGTCGCGGTGTGCTCGCCACCATCACCGACGAAGGCAGGCGGCGTCTGGCGGAGGCCGCCCCCACCCACGTCGACGACGTGCGCAACTACCTCATCGACCTGCTGTCGGCCGACGAGCTCGACATGCTGGCGCGGGTCTTCGCGCGCGTCGAGCACACTCTGGCCGACCGCTGAGGTCGCGAATCGGTTATGCCCTGCTTGCGCGGAGCGGTTAGGATCTGCCACGGAAGCGTGGCAGAGCGGCCGAATGCACTCGCCTTGAAAGCGAGCTTGGGTAACACCAACGGGGGTTCAAATCCCTCCGCTTCCGCCACGGAAGAGGTTCCGGCACCCGTCAGGGAGTCGGAGCCTCTTCTCGTTTCTACCGCCGGGTGGCGACCATCTTCTCCTCGAGGATCCAGGTGCGCCCCTCGTCCCCAGCTTCCGTCGAACCGTGAGAAGGCCTCGAGCTTCGGGTCGGCGACGCCGGTCAGAAGAGTGGCACCGAGAGCATTCATGCGGCCGGTGTGCCCGCGCCGTGCGGGCATGTCCCCGGTTCCCGTGGACCGATCACACCTGTCAGCTCGGTCCGGCGGCCACCGCTCGTTCCACGGCCGCGGCCGCACCGTCGTGCCAGGGCTCACCGTGGCCGACGAGGACGTGCTTCGCGCCGGTGCCGGCGATGGCTGCCAGCGAGGCGAGGGCCGTCCTGCTGTCGGCGGTCGCCGCACCCGAGACGATCTGCGGACCGTGCCTGCCCGTGTACGGATCGAGGGTGACGATGGCGTCGCCGACGATCACGGTGTCGCGGTCCGGGAGATGCAGCGCGCAGTGCCCGTAGGTGTGGCCGGGTGTGTGCAGGGGGACGGGGCGGCCCGGCAGGTCGAGCGGTTGGGAGTCCTGGAAGAGCGTCACGTCGTGGACCCCGCGCACCCACAGCGCACCGGCCACGGTCATCCGGGCGAGAACGGGGATGCAGGCGGGATATCGAACGGGATAGAGCAGCCGGTTGCGTTCGTGCTGGTAACGATAGGGGTGGGCGGCGAGGAACTTCTCGTCGCGATGCGCCCATACCGGAACCCGCCACCGTTCACGCAGCCGCTTCGCCGACCCGACGTGATCGAAGTGGGCGTGCGTGAGGACGACTCCCTGCACGTCGTCGATCCGGCGACCGATGCGTGAGATCGCCTCTTCGATGCGACCAGCGGTCGCGGGTAGTCCCGTGTCGACGACGGTCACTCCGGCGTCGTCCTCGATCAGGTAGACGTTGACGTCGGCGTGCGCGAGGCGATGCACGCCCGGTGCGACATCCGTGTGGAGCATGGCGGCCCTTCGCTCGGGTGAACGTGCGGGTTCAGCTGTGTCCGTCGATCTCGTCGGCGATGAAGGCGGCCCACGACCGCACCTCGTCCTCACCTGCGGACGGACTGAACGACCGGTAGTCGAGCGCGGCGAGTTCGGGAACCAGATCCGTTGTGTCCTCGGTGCTTTCGTCGCCCACCGCGAACAACCACACGAGCTGCTGACTCAGCCCGGAGGCCCGCGACGACAACAGTTCGACGGTGTCGGGCGAGTACTCGCCGGCGTCGACCTCGCCTCCGAAGACGACGCCCTCGAACTCTTCCGACCGCTCGAGATCGGAGGTGTCACCGACGGTGACGTCGATGTCCCGCTCTCCCAGCGCGTCGGCGACGAGCCGGGCGATCTTCTGGGCCGGACCTTCGGAGCTGTCCGTGACGACGAGAACGGTCATTGTGTCTCCAGCATGTTCGGCGGCTTGGGTTCACTGGTGCGTTCCCGGTCCCCGAGGGGCGGAAACATGCCCCCCGGCCGTGTCAGCGGTAGACGCCGAGTGCCCGCACCCCCGGCGCCCCCGACCGGCGGACGAACTCGGAGTCGGCGAGGCGTTCGTCCGCACCGAGATCCAGCGACAGGTCGACGGTGGTGGCGAGCCGGTAGGGCTTGCTCTCGATCACGTCCCCGATCGCGCGTCGCAGTCGCGACACCTCGGCGCGTACCGACACGGCATGGTCGTCGTCCCCGTAGAGGGCCCGGCTGAGCGCTGCGACCGTCATGCCGTCCGGGCCGCGCTCGTGCAGCAACAGCAGGATCTCGGCCTGACGTGCGGTGACGATGCTGTGCCACGAGTCGTCGTCCCCGAAGACCTCCACTGTGGGCGACGACGACACGTGCAGCACCATCCGCATGCGCGACGACGAGGCCGCGCCACGGATCAGCCAGCCGTGCGAAAGCCGCTCGGGCACACACAGTCCCATACCGGGAACGGTCAGTGGGCGTGCGTGCCGCGGAACCGCGACCCGCTCGGCGGCGATACCGGAGGCGTGCGCGACCCAGCCGTCCTCGTCGACGAGCAGCACCGGTCCCCGCGTCGACGACAGCAACGGAGCAGCCTCGGTGCGCAGCCGTTCGAGTCGCACCTCGTGCCGTCGCCACAGTTGTGCTTCGGCGAGCCGGACGGCGGTGTCGACGAGGGCGATGATGGCCGGGTGCAGGGTCAGCGCGGGACCGCTGACGTCGACGATGCCCAGTAGGTCGCCGCGGATCGGATCGTGGATCGGCGCAGCGGTGCAGTACCAGGGATGCTGGGTCGTCTCGAAGTGTTCACCCGAGAACAACTGCACGGGCGCGGCCTCCGCGAGCGCCGTGCCGATGGCGTTCGTGCCGACGGTCGACTCGGTCCACACAGTTCCCTCCTGGAAACCGAGGGCGTCGGCGCGTGACCGGATCGGTGCCGAACCGCTGCGCCAGAGGATCACGCCGTCGGCGTCGGTCACCACCAGCAGCAGATGCGAGGCGTCGGCGACGGGTGTGATGACCTGCTCGAGATCGCCGATCACCGCGGAGAGGGCGGACGCGCGGCGACGTCGCTCGATCTCCGCGACGGGCAGCCGGCTGCGTTCGTTGGTGCCGGTGGGATCGAGGCCCGCGTCGAGCACGCGCTGCCACGAACGGGACACGAGCGGACGGGGTCGCATGGGTGACCGGGCGCCGCCGATGACCGCGTCGTGCATCCGCGTCAACTCGCGCGCGTAGCGCGACAGGTCGGTGCCGGGCGCGATCGCGCTGAACGTGGTCACGGTCTCCTCTTCGTCGTCGTCCTCGGAGCATAGGTGGCAAATGTGTGCTGCGCCACAAGTGGGGCGCCGTGCAACGTGACGCAACGCTTGCGGGGGACCGGCCGCGGGGAGTGTCCTGGATCACATCACCACGGGAAAGGACTCACCATGACCGACACCCTCGACAAGCCCACGACCTCCGGCACCGCGACGCCCGACGAACGCGTCGACGCCTGGTTGCAAGCTTTCGAAACCGCCCTCGCACAGCGCGATGTCGACGCCGCTGCGGGCCTGTTCGGCACCGATTCCTTCTGGCGCGACCTGGTCGCCTTCACCTGGAACCTCAAGACCGTCGAGGGACGCGAGGGCGTCTCGGACATGCTGCACGCGCGACTCGCCGACACCGATCCCAGCGGCTTCCGCACCACCGAACCAGCGAGCGACGACGACGGCGTACTCAGCGCCTGGATCGCGTTCGAGACCGCGGTCGGTCGCGGCGTCGGCCACCTGCGTCTCAAGCGCGACGAGGAGAGCGGCCAGGACCGCGCCTTCACGCTGCTGACCACGATGCAGGAGCTGAAGGGATACGAGGAGAACAAGGGCACGCGTCGTCCCCGCGGCACGAAGCACGGCGCCGACAAGCAGAGGGTCACGTGGTCGGAGCAGCGCGAGATCGAGGAACGCGAACTCGGTTACACGCGTCAGCCCTACGTCGTGATCATCGGTGGTGGTCAGGGCGGTATCGCGCTCGGTGCGCGCATGCGTCAGCTCGGTGTTCCCGCAATCGTGCTCGACAAGCACGACCGTCCCGGCGACCAGTGGCGCAGCCGCTACAAGTCGCTGTGTCTGCACGACCCCGTCTGGTACGACCACCTGCCGTACATGCCGTTCCCCGACAACTGGCCGGTCTTCGCGCCCAAGGACAAGATCGCGGACTGGCTCGAGATGTACACGAAGGTGATGGAGGTCCCCTACTGGTCGAAGTCGGAGTGCACCTCGGCGAGCTACGACGAGGCGACGGGCGAATGGACCGTCAACGTCCTGCGCGACGGCGAACCGGTGGTCCTCCGGCCGAAGCAGCTCGTCATCGCGACCGGCATGTCGGGTAAGCCGAACATCCCCGACTTCCCCGGCATGGACCTGTTCCGCGGCGAGCAGCACCACTCCAGCGCCCACCCGGGTCCGGACGCCTACGCCGGCAAGAAGGCCGTCGTGATCGGTGCCAACAACAGTGCCCACGACATCTGCGGTGCCCTGTGGGAGGTGGGCGCCGACGTCACCATGGTGCAGCGCTCGTCGACGCACATCGTCCGGTCCGATTCGCTGATGGATCTCGGTCTCGGCGACCTGTACTCCGAGCGGGCCCTCGCCGCCGGCGTCACCACCCAGAAGGCCGACCTGACCTTCGCGTCCCTGCCGTACCGGATCATGCACGAGTTCCAGATCCCCATCTACGAGAAGATCCGCGAACGCGACGCCGAGTTCTACGACCGGCTCGAGAAGGCGGGCTTCCAGCACGACTGGGGTGACGACGGTTCGGGCCTGTTCATGAAGTACCTGCGTCGCGCATCCGGCTACTACATCGATGTCGGTGCCTCGGAACTCGTCGCGAACGGCGACATCAAGCTCGCCCACGGCAACGTCCGCGAACTCACCGAGACGTCGGTGATCCTCGAGGACGGCACCGAACTCGAGGCCGATCTCGTCGTCTACGCGACCGGCTACAGCTCGATGAACGGCTGGGTCGCCGACCTGATCTCGCAGGAGGTCGCCGACAAGGTGGGCAAGTGCTGGGGCCTGGGCTCCGACACCACCAAGGACCCCGGCCCCTGGGAGGGTGAGCAGCGCAACATGTGGAAGCCCACGCAGCAGGACGGCCTGTGGTTCCACGGCGGCAACCTGCACCAGTCGCGGCACTACTCGCTCTACTTGGCGCTGCAACTCAAGGCGCGTTACGAGGGCCTCCCGACCCCGGTCTACGGGTTGCAGGAGGTGCACCACCTCCGCTGACCGACATAGCTCTCCCACGCGTCGCTCCCGCCGCCCGGCGGGGGCGACGCGGCCGTGGATCCTCCGATTCGTCACGAATCGGAGGGTGAATATTAGGGTCGCGTGCAGGTCCGCTTGACCGGGTACAGGTAGTGACTGTGAGATCACTGCAGGTCGTCGGGGGACGGGGAGTTCGATGGTGAAGAGACGCGCGGCGGCTGTAGCGGTGGCCCTGATGGTGCCGGTCTCCGGCACGACGATCGCCCATGCCCAACCGATCCATGCACAACCGGCGCACGTGCAGCCGGTGTCGGCCAGGATCGACCATGTCGAGCGGGTCGGCGACAGGCAGACGAAGCTGTTCGTCCACTCGACCGCGATGAACCGGGTCGTGCCGGTGCAGGTGCTGCACCCGGCCTCGGCGGGGCCGCGCCCCACCCTCTACCTGCTCGACGGTGTCAGCGCCGGCGAGGAGTCCGAGTTCCGCGAGAGCACGTGGACCCAGCGCACCGACATCGCGGGGTTCTTCGCCGACAAGAACACCAACGTCGTCCTTCCCGTGGGTGGCACCGCGAGCTACTACACCGACTGGAACAACCCCGACCCCGTGCTCGGGATCAACAAGTGGGAGACCTTCCTGACTGAGGAACTACCCCCGCTGATCGACGCCGAGTTCGACGGCAACGGCACCAACGCCGTCGCGGGCCTGTCGATGGGCGCCACCGGGGCGATGTCCCTGATCACCCGCAATCCCGACCTCTACCAGGGAGTCGCGGCGCTCAGCGGCTGCTACGACACCTCCAGCGACCGCTCCCGCGACACCGTCCGCGGAACCGTCGCGTACAAGGGCGGCAACCCCGACAACATGTGGGGACCGCCCGACGACGCCCGATGGGAGGAGCACGACTCCTACCTGCTCGCCGAGAAGCTGCGCGGCAAGGAGGTCTTCCTCAGCACCGGCAACGGCCTGCTCGGCCCGCACGATCTCGGCGCCGGTCAGGACGTGCTCACCGTCGGCGCGCCGCTCGAGATCGGCACCTTCGTGTGCACCGTCACCTACGACCGTCGCCTCCGCGAACTCGGTATCCCCGCGCAGGTCGTCTACCGCCCGTGGGGTACGCATTCGTGGGGCTACTGGCAGGACGACATCAAGGCCGCGTGGCCGACCCTCGCCGACGCACTCCGACTCCGCTGATCGCGCGTCGACGGCACCGTCTCAGTGGAGGCGGATGCGGTCGACGGCTGGCGGCTCCACGCGTGAGCGGGTCGCCAGATAGTTGTTGAGGGCGTCGAGATCCTTGCCCGCGCCGACCAGTCCGTGCGCTTCCGTACACACGGTGAAACCGTCTCCGCCGCCGGCCAGGAAGTTGTTCATCACGACCTTGTACACACGCTCGGGGTCGACGGCCTCGCCGTCGATCGTGATCGAACGGATCCGTTCGCCGCGCGGCGCCAGGCGGTCGAGCGTGTAGGTCAGATTGTGCGAGGGCGCCAGGATGCGTTCGACCTCCGAGCCGACCGGGCTGTCCTGAAACTGCTGCTCGAGCAGCACGTCGAGTTGGGCTCCGGTGAGGTCGAGCACCTGCAGCATGCTCCCGAAGGGCTGCACGGCGTAGGTCTCCCGGTACGAGACGGTGCCGTCGCCGGCGAGGAGGTCGCCGCGGAGTCCGCCGGGGTTCATCAGCGCGATCTGCGCGCCGAGATGCCGCGTCGCCGCGAGTTGTGCGTCGGCCACCAGATTGCCCAGCGCCGACTCTCCGCTCGGGCTCTCGCTGCGCGTGACGTCGGCGCCGATGCGCGCGATGGACCGGTTCGCGACCTCCGCCGACTTCTCGACTGCCCGGTCGACGAACTCGAGAGTGGTCGGATCCGGATCGATGTCGTGCGTGACGACCTGCGTGAACACGACGGTTCGGTCGCGCAGCACCTCCCGGCTCTGCCGGTCGATGACGAGGTCGGCGACCGACAGGATGCGCCCGTGCGAAGCACCCTGCACGACGGTGCGCGGCCTGCCCGCCGGGTCGGTGTAGGTGCAGTTGAAGTGCCGGTCGCCGTCGGAGGTGACGATGAGGTCCACGTCGGGGGAGACGGACGTCGCGATCGCCGCCGCTCCGTCGTCCCCGCTCGGACACGGATCGTCGCCGTCGATGGCCCCGATGTCGCCCTTGTAGAGCACCACGATCGAACGGACGCCGAGCGCACCGAGAATGTCGGCGGTGCGGTTGACAGCGGCGATCTCGTCCTCGAACTGCAGTCCCGCGATCGCGTCGGGCCGGATGATGTCGGGGGTGTTGCTCGGCACGACACCGATGACGCCCACGGGCAGTCCGTCGACGTAGTCGATGCTGTAGGGGAGTGCGGCCGGTGTGCCGTCCGTCGTGGTGAGGTTGGCGCCGAGGATCGGGAAGTTCGCGCCCTCGAACGGTTCGGTGTAGAGGCACCCTTCCTTCGGGTGGCAACCGCCGTCCCGCAGTCGCTCGAGTTCGGCGTAGCCGCGGTCGAGTTCGTGGTTGCCGAGGGTCGCGGCGGTGAGATCGAGTTCGTCGAGCAGGGCGATGGTCGGCTCGTCGTGGAACAGGCCCGACTCGAGCGGCGACGAACCCCACGTGTCGCCCACGGCGTAGAGCACGGAGTTGTCGGCCTGTTCCCTGAGCTGCCGGACGTAGGCGGCGAGATAGGCCGCACCCCCCGCGGGGACCGAGACGCCGTCCGACCGGACGACCTCGCCGTGCAGTCCCTGCGGGGGCAGCAGATTTCCGTGCAGGTCGCCGAATGCGATCACCCGGAGCGGGACGGCGTTCGAGGGGATTGTGCTCGTCGGCGCGGCTCCGGCAGGTGCCGCACCACCGAAGGCGACCAGTGAGCCGACGACTGCGCAGGCCGACAGGGCGCGCCGCACCTTGCCTGCCCCCATGCAGTTCCTCCGCCACCCGCCCGATCCGACCGCCCGAGTCTGTCAGGGCCGGATCACGCCACCGATACCCAGCTATAACGGTTGGGTCTCGTCACAGGATCAGCCGATGCCGGCGAGTGCCCGTCCCTGCCCGGTCGCGAAGTCGAGGAAGAGGTCGTTCTCGTGCGGGTCGCCGATCGTCACCCGGGTGCCCTCGCCCGTGAAGTTGCGGAGCACCACGCCTGCCTCCGCTGCGGCTTCGAAGAACGCGGCGGAGCGTTCACCCAGCGGCAGCCAGAGGAAGTTCGCGGCACTCGTGGGCACCTCGTAGCCGGCCTCGACGAGTGCCGCGTGGACCCGTTCCCGCTCGGCGACGACGCCCTCGGTGCGCGCGAGCAACTCGGTCGCGGCGGCGAGCGAGGCCACGGCAGCCGTCTGGGCGAGCGAGTTCACGGAGAACGGGGTGTGGACCTTGCTCAGCGTCGTCACGACGGACGGGTCGGCGACCGCGTATCCGACGCGGATACCGGCGAGACCGTAGGCCTTGGAGAAGGTGCGGAGCACGACGACGTTGCGGCGACCCTCCGCGAGCTCGAGACCGTCGGCCAGATCCTCACCGGGCTCGGGGCGGACGTACTCGAAGTACGCCTCGTCGAGAGCGACGACGATGTGCTCGGGGACGGCGTCGAGGAACTGCGCGAGCTCCTCCTTGCCCAGCAGCGACCCGGTGGGATTGTTGGGATTGCACACGAAGATCAGCCGCGTGCGGTCGGTGATCGCGGCGAGCATGGCCTTCAGGTCGTGACCGTGGTCCGCGGTGTTCGGGACGCGCACGGCGGTCGCGCCGGCGACGGCCGCGATGATCGGGTACGCCTCGAACGACCGCCACGCGAAGATCACCTCGTCGCCTGCATCGCACGTGATCTGCACGAGCTCCTGGCACAGGCTCACCGATCCGCAGCCCACGGCGATCTGCTCGGTCGGGACGCCGAGTCGTTCCGACAGTGCCGCGATGAGCTCCGTCGCGCTGTTGTCGGGGTAGCGGTTGAGGCCGGCGGCAGCGTCGGCGATCGCCTCCCGGACGCTGGGGAGCGGACCGATGGTCGTCTCGTTGCTGGCGAGCTTCACCGCACCGGGGAACGAGCGGCCCGGAACGTAGGCGGGGATCGATTCGAGGTCGGGGCGGGTCTGTGGAGTCACGAGCCGATTATGCGCCTCGTCGTGTGACCGCCGGTCGGCAGGATGGGGGAGACCGTCCATCTACACGCCTCTGACCAGGCGTTTTGCGTTTCCCCTGGGGGCATGTGTAATGTTTCGATCCGGCGGTTCGAGAGCATCGAATCCCCGAGGAGGCGTGCCAGAGCGGCCGAATGGGACTCACTGCTAATGAGTTGTCCCCCTTACCGGGGACCGGAGGTTCAAATCCTCTCGCCTCCGCCAGTTGGTGTAGCGTCACCAACGACAATTGAATACACATGCGCCCGTAGCTCAACGGATAGAGCATCTGACTACGGATCAGAAGGTTAGGGGTTCGAATCCCTTCGGGCGCACACACGAAAACCCTCACCGGTACTCCGGTGAGGGTTTTCTCGTATCTGGTTACGGAGTCGCCACGACACAGAATCGACACGGCTTGCTGACCGGCTTCAGCGACATCTTGTGGCTATCTTCACTCGGCAAGGGGCGTCACGTGACTTCCCCGGACTACAGGAGGGTGTGTGCAAGATCGGTCCTGGTCCAACAAACAGATGGAGATTCTTGCCCAGTGCCTCCGTGACAATGTCGCGACACCGGAGGGCGCTCCCGACTACGACGACGTCATGATCTGGTACGACGAGTTGGCGGCAGAGGTTCACGGCGCCAGCTCGGGTGCAAGGTGCTGGAAGACGAAGCCGAACTCTCTCCTATGCTCGACGATGTAGAGAAGCTGCTTCGAGACGCACAGCGGAAGGGGATGGAACAGTGACGGCTTTCGTGATCGAGTACAACCGGAAGACTGCCGACCGGACGGTTACGTCATTCCCCGGCGTCGACGGACGACGTGCTGCTATGCGTCGGCGTCTCGAGCTCGAGAAGTCTCGAACGGACAAAGATGTGGAGATTGTTTCGCTGGTGAGCGACTCCCTCGAGACGCTTCGTCGCACGCACTCCAGGTACTTTCAGGGCCGGGAACTGGCTGCAAACGCCTGACAGGCTAGGTTCGACCAGTTCGGGCACACAGACCAAACCCTCATCGATCCTGTCGGTGAGGGTTTTCTCGTTCGAGGATTACTGTTTCCGGTTGCGCTCACGTGAGCTTCGCGATGATCCTCTCGGCGAAGTCCTCGATCGGCGCGCGGTACTGCTCGGCGGTGCCGAGGAGGTGATCGTGGTCGCCCGAGTGGGTGGCCTCCCAGTTGGCCCACGGCGACACCATGACGCCGGCACAGGATCGGTACCGGGCTCGGCGGGTGGGGTTCGATGGTCATTTCGGGGATGTCGTAGTACTCGCCCCGGAACGAGACCCATCCTCCCTTCCACAGTTCGCGCAGCGCCCGGATCATCTCGTTCAGCCGGGGCCCGCGGTTGTCGAAGTCCTGGCCGAGCAGTTCGAACTCCTCGCGCATCCATCCCGCGGACAGTCCGATGGAGACCCGGTCTCCGGCGACCAGAACGGCTTGCCGCTCTCGTGCCCGGGGTAGACCGTCTTCAACTCCTTCGGGTAGATGAGGTGGTCCGAGACGAGCAGGCCGTGGAATCCGGCGTCGTCGAGCATGCGGGCGACGGCCGGCATCTCCGCGGCCTTCATGAATGCGGTCCCGCTCCGGAACTTCACTCGAATGCCCCCCGAATCTTCGATGCGCGCCGACGATGAAAGAGTGACGTTTACATTATCAAGAACAAGGTTCCATCAGAGTATGTGACCGCAGTCATGAGGTGAAACGCCACCGTCCCCGGTTCCTGCGCTACGAGTGAACGTCCCGTCTTCGTTTCGAGCTGACCCTCCACCTGGAGTCGGGGACTCGATCGTTCGCGTCCCCGGTCGGAGATCCTGCCGGTACCGCAGGTGGAATCCGTCTATTGACGAGCCCGCTGGGGCGGAAGTAGATTTCGTACCACTCTCGAAAAGTTAACGACAATTCGCACGACGGTCCGGCAGCGGCGGTCGCGCTCTGCGGGGAGAAGACATGGAACTTGCGTGGTCAGAGGCCGACGCCGCCTTCAGAGACGAGGTGCGATCGTGTCTCGAGGAGAAGCTGACGCCCGAACTGCGGCGGGCCGGCCGACTCGCGACGAGCGTGTACTCCGACCACGAAGCGAGCATGGAGTGGCAGCGCATCCTCCATGAGCGTGGTTGGGCGGCGCCGGCCTGGCCGGTCGAGTACGGCGGATGCGACTGGACGCAAACGCAGCACTACATCTTCAGCCGCGAGTCGATCCTCGCGGGCGCCCCGAACCTGTCGCCGATGGGCATCCGCATGGTCGCGCACGCGATCGTCGCCTACGGCACCGAAGAACAGAAGAGCTACTTCCTGCCCCGGATCCTCACAGGTGAGGTCTTCTTCTGTCAGGGCTACTCCGAGCCCGAGGCCGGCTCCGACCTCGCGTCGCTCAGCATGGCGGCGGTCGACGACGGCGACGACCTGATCGTCACCGGCAGCAAGATCTGGACCACGCACGCCACCGAGGCGAACTGGATGTTCGCGCTCGTGCGCACGTCGAAGACCGGTCGCAAGCAGCAGGGCATCACCTTCCTGCTCATCGACATGACCTCGCCCGGCATCGAGATCCGCCCTCTGGTCATGACGTCCGGTGAGGAAGTGCAGAACCAGGTCTTCTTCGACGGTGTGCGCGTCCCGAAGAAGAACGTGCTCGGGAAGATCGACGACGGCTGGACCGTCGCGAAATACCTGCTCGTCTTCGAACGCGGGGGAGCGGCGGCAGCGCCGGCCCTGCAGGTCATGGCCGAACGAATCGCCGAGGAGGCCGCCGAACAGCCCGGTCCGTCGGGTGGCAGGCTCATCGACGATCCGGCGTTCTCCGCCAAGCTCGCCGAGGCACGTATCCGCACCGACGTACTCGAGATCCTCGAATACCGCACTCTTGCAGCGTTATCCGCGGGCAAGAATCCCGGCCCCGCGTCGTCGATGCTCAAGATCCTGGGCACCGAACTCAGCCAGACGATCACCCGGCTGACCCTCGAGGCGGCCGGTCCGCGCGGTCGGGTCTACCAGCCGCACATCACCGCGCCCGGTGGTCCGGTGGCCGACTACGTGCCGCCCGCCGACGGTTACGTCAGCGGTGAGGAGTGGCAGGCTGTCGCGCCGCTGCGTTACTTCAACGACCGCGCCGGGTCGATCTACGCCGGCAGCAACGAGATCCAGCGAAACATTCTCGCCAAAGCAGCATTGGGGCTCTGATGGACTTCGGTTTGAGCAAGGAGCAGGAGCTCCTTCGTGATTCGGTCACCAAGTTCCTCGCCGGTCGCTACGACCTGGCGCAAAGCCGGAAGGTCGCGACCACCGGCGAAGGTTGGCAACCGGAGGTGTGGCGGGCATTCGCCGAGGATCTCGGAATCCTCGGGGCCACGCTTCCGGAAGAGGTAGGGGGGATGGGCGGCGGACCGGTCGAGTTGATGGTGGTATCCGAGGCACTCGGGCACGCACTCGTCATCGAACCGTACGTCGACACGGTCGTCCTCGGGGGCGGGCTGCTCGGTCGTGCAGGGGTCGATCGAGCCCGGTCCGTCCTCGAGGCGATCGCTGCCGGTGAAGCCGTCACGGCGTTCGCCGCGACCGAGCCCACCTCCGGATACGTCTTCCACGACGTGTCCACCACCGCGCGTCGCGAGGGCGACGAGTGGGTCATCGACGGTGAGAAGACCGTCGTCACCAGCGCTCCGCTCGCAACGCACCTGCTCGTCACCGCCCGCACGTCGGGCGAGCGCACCGACACCGACGGCATCTCGCTGTTCCTCGTCGACTTCGACCCCGCGAACCCGCCGGCCGGCGTGGAGATCCACTCCTACCGCACGATCGACGACCGACGCGCTTCCGACATCGTCTTCTCGGGTCTGCGACTGCCCGCCGACTCGCTGCTCGGCGAGGAGGGCAGCGCATGGCCGTCCGTCTCGCGCGGCACCGACGAGGCGACCGCCGCCGTGTCCTCCGAAGCCGTGGGTCTGATGCGCAAGGTGCTCGCCGACACCGTCGAGTACGCCAAGCAGCGTCAGCAGTTCGGCCAGCCCATCGGCAGCTTCCAGGCACTCCAGCACCGCATGGTCGACATGTACATGGAGGTCGAGCAGGCGGTGTCCGCCGTCTACCTGGCCGTTCTTCATCTCGACAGCGACGACGCCACGCGGGCACGCGCGGTCTCGGCCGCGAAGGCGACGATCAGCCGTGCGGCACGCTTCGTCGGCCAGAACGCCGTCCAGCTCCACGGCGGCATGGGCATGACGGAGGAACTCGCCGTCGGGCACTACTTCAAGCGACTGACCGCGATCGAGTACGAGTTCGGCACCGCCGAACAGCACGTCGCCCGGTACGCACAGCTCACGAAGGGCTGATCGGATCGGTCCAGGGGCCGGTGCGGGGGATCACCCCTGCGCCGGCCCTGCATCCGTTTCCGGCGGAGCCGACAGAGCATCCTCCACGCGCGTCGCGGCGACGACGGGATCCTCGTGCTCCCACACCCGCACCACCGTCCAGCCCGCGGCCTGCAGGCGCGCATCGGTGTCCCGATCGCGCTGCACGTTGGCAGCGAGCTTGGCCACCCACCACTCGGCGTTGTTCTTCGGGAACGTCTCATGCTGCGGGCAGCTGTGCCAGAAGCAGCCGTCCACGTAGACCGCGACCCGACGACGAGGGAAGACGAGGTCGGCCCGGCGTCGCATCCCCGGCAGAGGAGCGCGGTCGACGAAGAACCGCCGCCCCCGGCGATGCAGTTCCTTGCGCAACGCCACTTCGGGAACGGTGTCGCGTCGGCGTTGCCGGCTCATCCGCGCACTCGTACGCGGATCCGTCCCGGGCCGATCCGACGCCGCCATCACGGTGTCTTTCAGGCCGCCACTCGCGGGAAGCCACCCATGCGTTCGAGGTGGTTCTCGACGTCCTCGAGGAATCCGGGCAGGAAGCGCAGATTGCCGGAGCGTGCGCGTCGGAGGAATCCTGCCGTCGCCCGCGCCGACAGCAGACGGGCGTCGAGGAGGAAACCGCCGAGGTCCTCGTAGGGAGCTTGAACGGGCCACTGCGACTCGTGCACGCGGAACGCCTGTCCGCGGGCGCCCCACGCGGCGGTCGGCCAGGTGTCGCCCGGAAGCAGCGGGGTCTCGTGGTCGGAGCTGTACGCGATGGGGTTGTTCAGCCGGTGGCCCACCCACGACGCCATCCGCACGCTGACGGCATTGCCGACCAGACGCCACCGGTGTCCGGCGCGGACACCGGGGGCCTCGACGGCAGGAGCCGTCCAGTCGGCGTCGAAGCCCTGGAGTCTCTCGGCGTCGGTCAGGCCGGGGGTGACGATCTCGCCGGACGGCAGTCGCACGGCCGGAGGGCTGGCGATACCGAGGGTCGAACCGCCCTTGAGCGTGGGCACGGCGTTGACTGCCCATCCGAGACCGCGCACACCCTCGGTCCAATAGAAGCCGCAGGGGAACAGATCGGGATTGCCCTCCATGGGCATGCCGGCGTCCTGGCCGAACAACACCGTGCGGGGATCGTCCGTGCGTGAGGCGACCATCAGGACGCGGTGCCGACGCTGGGGGAGACCGAACGCGCGGGCATCGACGACGCGATAGGCCCACATGTAGCCGAGTTCCTCGAGCGCGTCGGTGATGTGGCGCATCGCCGCACCGCGGCCGAGCTGCAGCATGAAGGGAACGTTCTCGACGACGAGCCAGCGCGGGCCGTTCTTACGCTTCACGAGACGGAACACTTCGTCGACGAGCCCGGACTTCGATCCCGTGATGCCGGCCGTGCGTCCGGCCTGGGAGAGGTCCTGGCACGGGAAGCCTGCGGCGACCAGTTCCGTATCGCGGGGGAGAGAGCGGAGACGCGTGACGTCCGGATGAAGCGGAACGTCGGGGAAGCGCGTACGTAGTACTGCCTGAGCACCCGGCTCGATCTCGCAGAGGAGTTCGGTGTTCCACCCGTGTCGCCCGAGTCCGAGCTCCAGTCCGCCGATACCGGCGAACAACCCCACCATGTTCCCCGTCGACGTCACGGCACCCTTCCTCGCTCAGCTCAACGGTGAACGTTACTCGAGAAGTAGGACGATCAGTGAGCGGACGCGACGAGCACCACGATGGAGGGGTCGTCCTACCCCTCCGGTGAAGGGCTACGGGCCATCGAAACAGCCATTGACCTCGCGATTTGGTGTTCTGGGAGATGTTCGCGTAACTTATTCCAGGTCAGAGCGACACGGACACCGACCCGGGCCGAGAGGAACGGGACAACGAGGTTGGACGAAGGCGCCTGCGAATGTGATGGCTGCGAACCTTCTGGTAAGGTTTCGAGCCGCCCCTGGTTCCGAAAACCATACGGACTTGCGTTCGTGAGGATGAGGAAGTAGGCTGGAACAGTTGCCTCAGAGCGGGTCGGACGTCAGTCCGGAGCGTGATGATGTGTGCGTGTTCTTTGAGAACTCAACAGTGTGCCGATGAATGTCAGTGCCAAATATTTTTGGTACTCCGCTCCATCATTTTCGATGGGGTGGGTATTTGCTGATCGTCTCATTCTTCCGTCTGGGATGGTCAGTGTTTGAGCTAGTTTGAGTTTTTATGCTAGTGATTTGACTCTTTTGTCTTTGACTGATTGCCCCTTTTGGGGGTGATTGTGAGTCTTCAACGGAGAGTTTGATCCTGGCTCAGGACGAACGCTGGCGGCGTGCTTAACACATGCAAGTCGAACGATGAAGCCCAGCTTGCTGGGTGGATTAGTGGCGAACGGGTGAGTAACACGTGGGTGATCTGCCCTGCACTCTGGGATAAGCCTGGGAAACTGGGTCTAATACCGGATATGACCTCGGGATGCATGTTCTGGGGTGGAAAGTTTTTCGGTGCAGGATGAGCCCGCGGCCTATCAGCTTGTTGGTGGGGTAATGGCCTACCAAGGCGACGACGGGTAGCCGGCCTGAGAGGGCGACCGGCCACACTGGGACTGAGACACGGCCCAGACTCCTACGGGAGGCAGCAGTGGGGAATATTGCACAATGGGCGCAAGCCTGATGCAGCGACGCCGCGTGAGGGATGACGGCCTTCGGGTTGTAAACCTCTTTCACCCATGACGAAGCGCAAGTGACGGTAGTGGGAGAAGAAGCACCGGCCAACTACGTGCCAGCAGCCGCGGTAATACGTAGGGTGCGAGCGTTGTCCGGAATTACTGGGCGTAAAGAGCTCGTAGGCGGTTTGTCGCGTCGTCTGTGAAATCCCGCAGCTCAACTGCGGGCTTGCAGGCGATACGGGCAGACTCGAGTACTGCAGGGGAGACTGGAATTCCTGGTGTAGCGGTGAAATGCGCAGATATCAGGAGGAACACCGGTGGCGAAGGCGGGTCTCTGGGCAGTAACTGACGCTGAGGAGCGAAAGCGTGGGTAGCGAACAGGATTAGATACCCTGGTAGTCCACGCCGTAAACGGTGGGCGCTAGGTGTGGGTTTCCTTCCACGGGATCCGTGCCGTAGCCAACGCATTAAGCGCCCCGCCTGGGGAGTACGGCCGCAAGGCTAAAACTCAAAGGAATTGACGGGGGCCCGCACAAGCGGCGGAGCATGTGGATTAATTCGATGCAACGCGAAGAACCTTACCTGGGTTTGACATGTACCGGACGACTGCAGAGATGTGGTTTCCCTTGTGGCCGGTAGACAGGTGGTGCATGGCTGTCGTCAGCTCGTGTCGTGAGATGTTGGGTTAAGTCCCGCAACGAGCGCAACCCTTGTCCTGTGTTGCCAGCACGTGATGGTGGGGACTCGCAGGAGACTGCCGGGGTCAACTCGGAGGAAGGTGGGGACGACGTCAAGTCATCATGCCCCTTATGTCCAGGGCTTCACACATGCTACAATGGTCGGTACAGAGGGCTGCGATACCGTGAGGTGGAGCGAATCCCTTAAAGCCGGTCTCAGTTCGGATCGGGGTCTGCAACTCGACCCCGTGAAGTCGGAGTCGCTAGTAATCGCAGATCAGCAACGCTGCGGTGAATACGTTCCCGGGCCTTGTACACACCGCCCGTCACGTCATGAAAGTCGGTAACACCCGAAGCCGGTGGCCTAACCCCTTGTGGGAGGGAGCCGTCGAAGGTGGGATCGGCGATTGGGACGAAGTCGTAACAAGGTAGCCGTACCGGAAGGTGCGGCTGGATCACCTCCTTTCTAAGGAGCATTTCTCCCGGCGAGGGGTCACACAGGTGACTTCCTCACGGGCAGAGACTGTTTCGTTCCCGCAGGTGGAACGGCAGAAGCTCATGGGTGGAACGCTGACAACCATCACCGCGTATGGCGGGGATACAGATCCTCGTCGCGGTGATTATATCGGTGCACTGTTGGGTCCTGAGAGAACACGCAATGTGTTTGATCAGCGACGATGATCCGCGAAACAAGGAAATCAGTTTTCTTGCGGTAGGGGTTGTTGTGTGTTGTTTGAGAACTGCACAGTGGACGCGAGCATCTTTGTTGTAAGTGTTTATGAGCGTACGGTGGATGCCTTGGCACCAGGAGCCGATGAAGGACGTGGGAGGCTGCGATATGCCTCGGGGAGCTGTCAACCGAGCTGTGATCCGAGGATTTCCGAATGGGGAAACCCAGCACGAGTGATGTCGTGTTACCCGCATCTGAATATATAGGGTGTGTGGAGGGAACGTGGGGAAGTGAAACATCTCAGTACCCACAGGAAGAGAAAACAACATGTGATTCCGTGAGTAGTGGCGAGCGAAAGCGGATGAGGCTAAACCATGGGTGTGTGATAGCTGGCAGGCGTTGCATCCGTGGGGTTGTGGGGTTCGTTGTGTCGGCGCTGCCATGCCGGCCGACAGTGAGAAATCGTCGTGTTAGTCGAAGTGGTCTGGAACGGCCTGTCGTAGAGGGTGAGAATCCCGTAGACGAAAACACGGTGACTGTCGATTCGAATACCCGAGTAGCACCGGGCCCGTGAAATCCGGTGTGAATCTGTCGGGACCACCCGATAAGCCTGAATACTCCCTGGTGACCGATAGCGGACTAGTACCGTGAGGGAAAGGTGAAAAGTACCCCGGGAGGGGAGTGAAATAGTACCTGAAACCGTGCGCTTACAATCCGTCAGAGCCGATGCACGATTCAGTTCGTGGTGGGTGATGGCGTGCCTTTTGAAGAATGAGCCTGCGAGTTAGTGGCATGTCGCGAGGTTAACCCGTGTGGGGTAGTCGTAGCGAAAGCGAGTCCGAATAGGGCGCATGAGTGGCATGTTCTAGACCCGAAGCGGAGTGATCTACCCATGGCCAGGGTGAAGCGATGGTAAGACGTCGTGGAGGCCCGAACCCACTTAGGTTGAAAACTGAGGGGATGAGTTGTGGGTAGGGGTGAAAGGCCAATCAAACTCCGTGATAGCTGGTTCTCCCCGAAATGCATTTAGGTGCAGCGTCGCGTGTTTCTCACCGGAGGTAGAGCTACTGGATGGTCTAGGGGGCCCACAAGCTTACCGAAATCAGCCAAACTCCGAATGCCGGTGAGTGAGAGCGCGGCAGTGAGACTGCGGGGGATAAGCTTCGTAGTCGAGAGGGAAACAGCCCAGATCGCCGGCTAAGGCCCCTAAGCGTGTACTAAGTGGAAAAGGATGTGGGATCGCTGAGACAACCAGGAGGTTGGCTTAGAAGCAGCCACCCTTGAAAGAGTGCGTAATAGCTCACTGGTCAAGTGGTTCTGCGCCGACAATGTAGCGGGGCTCAAGTACACCGCCGAAGCCGCGGCACTCACACAACACCCATTCGTTCCTGCGGGAACGTGTGCAGTGGTGTGGGTGGGTAGGGGAGCGTCGTGCAGCCGTGGAAGCGCCGGAGTGATCCAGGTGTGGAGGCTGTGCGAGTGAGAATGCAGGCATGAGTAGCGAAAGACGAGTGAGAAACTCGTCCGCCGGATGACCAAGGGTTCCTGGGCCAGGTTAATCCGCCCAGGGTGAGTCGGGACCTAAGGCGAGGCCGACAGGCGTAGTCGATGGACAACGGGTTGATATTCCCGTACCCGTGTATCCGCGCCCAATGGCGAATCAGTTGTGCTAACCGTCCAAAAGTTTCCGCTGTTCCTTCGGGAACTGTGGGGATGGCTGCACGGGACCCTGATTGTAGTAGTCAAGCGATGGGGTGACGCAGGAAGGTAGCTGGGCCAGGTGATGGAGTACCTGGTGTAAGCCGGTAGGGCGAATGGTAGGCAAATCCGCCATTCACACAGCCTGAGAGGTGATGCGTACCCGTTGAGGGGAATTCAGTGATCCTATGCTGCCGAGAAAAGCCTCTAGTGAGTTGGTACACGGCCCGTACCCCAAACCGACACAGGTGGTCAGGTAGAGAATACCGAGGCGATCGAGAGAACTGTGGTTAAGGAACTCGGCAAAATGCCCCCGTAACTTCGGGAGAAGGGGGACCACGCCCGGTGACGGCCCTTGCGGTCCGAGCTGGGGGTGGTCGCAGAGACCAGAGAGAAGCGACTGTTTACTAAAAACACAGGTCCGTGCGAAGTCGTAAGACGATGTATACGGACTGACGCCTGCCCGGTGCTGGAAGGTTAAGAGGACCGGTTAGCGGGGTTTACTCCGCGAAGCTGAGAATTTAAGCCCCAGTAAACGGCGGTGGTAACTATAACCATCCTAAGGTAGCGAAATTCCTTGTCGGGTAAGTTCCGACCTGCACGAATGGCGTAACGACTTCTCTGCTGTCTCGACCACAGACTCGGCGAAATTGCATTACGAGTAAAGATGCTCGTTACGCGCGGCAGGACGAAAAGACCCCGGGACCTTCACTATAGCTTGGTATTGGTGTTCGGTTCGGTTTGTGTAGGATAGGTGGGAGACTGTGAAGCTCATACGCCAGTATGGGTGGAGTCGTTGTTGAAATACCACTCTGATCGTATTGGACCTCTAACCTCGGACCATGATCTGGTTCAGGGACAGTGCCTGGTGGGTAGTTTAACTGGGGCGGTTGCCTCCCAAAATGTAACGGAGGCGCCCAAAGGTTCCCTCAGCCTGGTTGGCAATCAGGTGTCGAGTGCAAGTGCACAAGGGAGCTTGACTGTGAGACTGACAGGTCGAGCAGGGACGAAAGTCGGGACTAGTGATCCGGCACCGGCATGTGGAAGCGGTGTCGCTCAACGGATAAAAGGTACCCCGGGGATAACAGGCTGATCTTCCCCAAGAGTCCATATCGACGGGATGGTTTGGCACCTCGATGTCGGCTCGTCGCATCCTGGGGCTGGAGTAGGTCCCAAGGGTTGGGCTGTTCGCCCATTAAAGCGGCACGCGAGCTGGGTTTAGAACGTCGTGAGACAGTTCGGTCTCTATCCGCCGCGCGCGTTAGAAACTTGAGGAAGGCTGTCCCTAGTACGAGAGGACCGGGACGGACGAACCTCTGGTGTGCCAGTTGTCCCGCCAGGGGCATGGCTGGTTGGCTACGTTCGGAAGGGATAACCGCTGAAAGCATCTAAGCGGGAAGCCTGTTCCAAGATGAGGTTTCTCACCCCCTCGAGGGGGTAAGGCCCCCGGCAGACCACCGGGTTGATAGGCCGGAACTGGAAGCCCAGCAATGGGTGGAGGTGACCGGTACTAATAGGCCGAGGACTTACCACGAAGATGTTACGCGTCCACTGTGCGGTATCTGAAACAACACACACAGATCCGAAAATCCTGCAGCAGCAGGTGATTCGAGGAATCTGCGTGGACTATTGTTTCATAGAGTTACGGCGGTCATAGCGACAGGGAAACGCCCGGTCCCATTCCGAACCCGGAAGCTAAGCCTGTCTGCGCCGATGGTACTGCACTCGACAGGGTGTGGGAGAGTAGGACACCGCCGAACACCCGTTCCGAAAGGGGACCCACACTGTGGGTCCCCTTTCGTGTTTTCTTATGCAGAAAATGTGCCGGCCCAACGGTTTTCGAGAACCGGCACGAGCTGCTTCCCGGTCCGCAGACGAACCGGGAAGCAGCCGGAGAATCAGGGGCGCGGTGCCTTCGGACGCGCGACCGGCCGCGGCAGTGCACGCGTCAGACGCGGAGCCCAACCGTGCGACGGCCAACGCTTGAGACCCAGCCGGTCCGGCGTGACGCGAGTGTTCACGAACTTGCCCTCGAGCTCTTCGTCGGCCTCCCCAACGAACCGGTAGAGGATCGTGCCGCCGTTCTCCTCCGTGCGAGCGGCTGCCTCCCACCCGGTAGCGCGGTAGACCGCGCGGACGATGTTGTCGGCGACGACGATGATCGGCAGTCCGTCGATTCCACGCGCCGCCGATCCTGCCGGCCACGGCTTGGACGCGAGTTCGCGCACCGCAGCCGGCGACGCCTTCTTCGCTTCGTTGACCCGCAGCACCACGCATGGCGTCGGCAGCTCGGGAGCAGGCGAGGCCGAGTACTGACGGACGAGCTCCGCGATCGGGATCGCCGTGCGATCGGCTTCGGACTCCTCGGTTGCGCCCGCCAGGTTGGTGAGTACGCATTCGCCGCGGTGCGGTTCGGTCAGTCCGAGCGCCGCGATGACCGCTTCGGCCGTCACTGCGGCGGTGTGGTCGGCGTCGGTCTTCGGGTTCAGCGCGTCGGCCACGACGAAATGCTCCACCGCGTAGCCGGACTCGTAGACGGTTCGGATGCGCCGCAGAGCCGCCTCGGTCTCGGGGGTGGCCAGCGGTGTCTTCTCGCCGGCCTCGGTCAGCTTCGAGGTCTCTCCGAGCGCCGTCCAGACGAGGGTGAAGATGCGATTTCCGCGTCCGGCGCCGACGTAGAAGATGCTCCGGTCGCGAGGGTCGAGCAGGGCGTAGACGTAGGCGCCGAGCTGGTCGCAAATGTTCTTCGGAAGCAGTTTCGGGCTGGGGGCGCGGTCTTCGACATGGTTCACGAGAGCCCGCAGGACGGTCAGGCGCAGTGCCACGGGGACCTTGCCGGCGGAGCCGCCGAACAGTTCGCGGTTGGCTGCGTCCACGGAACCGAAGGTGCGTCCGATGTGACGGCTGAGGGCGCCGAGCGCGTGGGTGAACTCCGCAAGTCTCTGGCGTGGATCGTCCGCTGTATCCGGCAACTCGTTGCTGGTCAGGAACATCTGGATCTCGGGAGATTCCAACAGAGTTTGGGCAATGTTCGGAGGAACTGTCCACACTGTGCGCATAGAGCGACTCTAGGCCACACACAAGATTGGGGAGTCGCTCCGCGCAGGCGCCGCGCCGCCGAATCCGGAGGAAGAACCCGAGGAGAACCCGAGCCGGATAAGCTCGCGTGCCATGACAGCGGTGCGGACCCGTTCCCGTTCTCGGTTGTTGCGGGACACCGCGTCGTCCGCGCAGGTCGAAGCACTTCTGATCATCACGGTCGCGACCATCCTCGTCACTCGTCTGTACCTGCATCTGACGGGCTATCCGCAGGTCGGCGGGTCGGTCCTGCACATCGCTCACGTGCTGTGGGGCGGTCTGCTCATGGTCGCCGCGCTGATGGTCTCGTTGACCTTCATCGGCAGGGCGCCCGACCGCATCGCGGTGCTGCTCGGCGGTATCGGGTTCGGTCTCTTCCTCGACGAGGTCGGCAAGTTCGTCACGAAGACCAACGACTACTTCTACCGACCCTCGGTGGCGATCATGTACGTGGTGGTCGTGTTGCTGCTCGTCGTCAATCGAGCGGTGCACCTCCGTCGCGGGCCGTCGCCCGACGAGTATCTCGCCAACGCCGCGCTCACGGCGACGGACGGGCTCGCCCACGGCCTGACCCCGACCGATCGCGACCAGGCGCGAGTGCAGCTCGCACGCGCACGTGAGGGTGGAGTCGATCCCGAGGTCGTCGAACAGATCGATCTCCTGCTCGCCCGGTGCCGGGAGGTACCATCGCGCTTCTCGTGGGTGTCGCTCCGGCTGCCGGAGCGACTGCGAGGTGAGCGCAGCGTCCGCGTCGCGGCAGCCCTGCTCACCGTTTTCTCCGTCGGCATTCTCCTCAATGCCGCTGCGACCTTGGAGGAGGATCTCGCCGCGCGGACGAGCAACGTGGTGACCGTGATCCAGCTCGTCGGCTCCGGCGTCACCGTCCTGCTGTGCGTGGTGGGATCGGTGGGTTTGTGGCGCAGGCGGAGGTGGGCGATCCGTGCGCTCCGGACGGCCGCGTTGATCACCGTCTTCTTCGTCGACGTGCTGGAGTTCGCCGTCCAGGAGTTCGGGGCGCTGCTCAACGTCGCCGTGGGCGCCGCGGCGCTGTCGGTGTTCTCACACCACCTGCGTCAGATGTCCCGGCACGAGGCGTTGCCGGACACGGCGTGAGCAGGTGGGCCCGCCGCAACCGTGTTGTGGACGAATCACGGCACCGCTGCCCACCGTGTGCGCTTCGTCGCATACCGTATAGACCGTGAGCACCCCAGCCTCTGACGCCACCGGTTCCGCGTCGACGTGGCCCGCGCTACTCACGTGGCGTGCGGCCGATGCGTCTCGGATGGAGTCGGTACGAGTACAGCTCTCCGGCCGCCGCATCAAGGCGTCCGGTCGCATCGTGGGTGCGGAGTGCACCGACCATCCGGCCTTCAGCGCGTCGTACGACCTGGTGACGGACGAGAACGGTGTCACCCGCCGATTGTCGGTGCGCACCACCCTCGCTTCGGGCGAACGGCACATGTCCCTCACCCGGTCCGAAGAGGGCATCTGGATGTCCGACAACGGCATCGACCATCAGCGGTCCACCTTCGGCGGGGCACTCGACGTCGACGTGGTGTTCAGCCCGTTCTTCAACGCCCTGCCCATCCGCCGGCACGACCTGCAGGCCGGAGCCGACGACGTGGAGGTGCCCGTCGTCTACGTCAACCTCATCGATCTCAGCATCGAGGAGGCCACGGTCGTCTACAGCAGTGCGTCCGACGGCATCCACGTGCTGTCGCCGCGCTCGTCGTCGTCGGTGACCGTCGACGAGGACGGCTTCGTCCTCGAATACCGAGGACTCGCCTCCCGCATCTAGGGCTGTCCCGACGCCTCCACCGCCATCGCCACGGCGAACGCGGCCGATTCGGCGGGGTGGCTGCCGTGCCCGTGCGTGCCGCCGGTGAGGCCGACGATCTGGAGTCCGACCGGCGACGACCCGCCGTCCGGAGCCGGCACCGACAGGGCCGGGACACCGAGGACGCTGAACGGGACACACATCTGCAGCAGCGGTGCGCGCAGCTCGACGGGATCGCTCGTCAGCGGCGCCGAACGCACGCCGGTAGTGACGGTGATCAGCGCGTCGAGCTTGTCCACGGTGCGGAGGCGGTGCACGACGTCGTGACGTAGTCGCGCCACCGCCCGGGCCGCGTGGATGTACTCGTAGGCCGGCCGGTCGCGTTGCGCGGCGAGCAGAGCGGCCGTCGGAGGCTGGTAGCGGTCGGGATCGGCTTCGAACCACGCGCGATGCGTCTCGTATGCTTCCGAGCCGGTGACCACGGGATACAACTCGAGCATCTCGGCGGTCTCGGGCAGTTCCACGTCGACGACGCGGGCGCCCAGATCCGTGAGGGTGCGGCACGCCGTCTCGACGGCCTCGTCGAAGACGGGTGACAGATCCCAGATGCCGCCCCGCAGGCGTCCGATGCGCAGTTCGGAGACCGGGGTGCGCAGGTGCGCGATGCCCGGAAGGGCGCCCCACGCGAGTGAAGCGTCCAGAGCGTCGGCGGCGAGCAGACCGACGTGGTCGAAGGTCGTCGACAGCGGGAACACGCCCTGCTCGGGCAGGGCACCGAAGCCCGGCTTGAATCCGACGATCCCGCACAGCGCCGCCGGGGTACGGACGCTGCAGCCGGTGTCGGTTCCCAGCGCGACGGGCACGACGCCCCTCGCGACCAGCACTGCGGAGCCCGACGACGAACCACCGCTGATCAGGTCCGGGTTGTGGGGGTGGGGGGCCGCGCCGGACACATTGATCAACCCGGTGGGCCCGTAGGCGAACTCGTGGAGATGGGTCTTCGCCACCACGATGGCTCCGGCTTCGCGGAGCTTCTCGATGACGCGAGCATCGCGCCGGGCCGGAGGCGCATCGGCGAGGACCGCGCTGCCGCAGCGGGTGGGGAACCCGGCGACGTCGATGTTGTCCTTCACCGCGACCGCGACGCCGTGCAACGGGCCGATCCAGCTCCCGGCGGCGATCTGCTCGTCGGCGAGGGCTGCGGCTTCGAGCGCCGCCTCGTCGTTGCGGGCGGCGACGGTGTTCCCCCAGGGGGTCCCGACGAGGGCGTCGAGTTCGGCGAGAACCGAGCGGACGTGTTCGGTGGGGGTCGTCTTGCCGGTGGTCAGCGCCGTGGCGATGTCGCGGAGGTTCATCGTGTCCACACTCCACCGCGTCGTCCGGCCTCGCGGAACGCTGCGATCCAGCCCTCGTCGCCGGGCTGCGTGCCGACGATGGGGTCGCGACGGCGCTGTTCGTAGCGGGTCCGAGCCGCGTGACCGGCGCGGGTGAGTTCGGAGGTGCTGCGGTCGGCCAGTTGCTCCCGGGCCGTTCTCAGCACCTCGAGTGTCTCGTCCAGCGCGACCAGCAGGGCTTCCGCGTTGCCTTCGCACATCGCGTCGACCAGGGCCGGGGCCGTCGCGGCGACCCGTGTGCCGTCCCGGAAGGAGCCGGCGGCGAGACCGAGTGCGAGATCGCCGCCTCCGGCGCCCGAGAGGGCCAGCGCTTCGGCGAGGAGATGGGGGAGATGGGAGACTCGCGCGACCGCCGCGTCGTGCTCCCGGGATTCGGCGGGCACGACGACGGAGCCGCAGTCGAGCGCGAGGTCGGCGACCTGCCGCCACACCTCGGGATCGGTGCCGTCGTCGACGGTCACCACCCACACCGCGTCGCGGAACAGGTCGGCGGTCCCAGCGGTCCAGCCGGACTCCGCCGTACCTGCCATGGGGTGTCCACCCACGAAACGCCGCGACAGGCCGTGAGCGGCGACGGCAGCGGCCACTTCCGCCTTGATGCTCACCACGTCGGTGAGCGCGACCTCGGGGGCGTGCTCGGCCACCGCCTCGAGGATGCTGCCCACTGCCGGCATCGGCACCGCGATCACCACCAGGGCGCTGGTGTCGGCTGCGCGACGCAGCGTGGCCGTGAGGTCGGTGGACGCGTCGAAGCCGTCGGCGACGGCGGCCTCCACGGCCTGCGACGACCTGTTGTAACCCCACGCCTGCCTTCCGGTGGCCGCGGCGGCGCGCAGCAGAGAACCACCGATCAGACCGAGGCCGAGGACACAGACGGGCGGGGAAGAGACGGCTGAGGACACCTCATCAGGTTGGCATATCCCGTGCTGGGCTTCATTCACCGGACGTGGCCGACTACCGTTGCGCCCATGGCTGCACAGCGTGTAGGGAACAAGAGCCCTTCCGTGACCCAGAGCGGGAACCCCGCCGGGAATTCGAGCGACGACCTCGACGGCTTCGCCGTCGCCGTGACGCGGGAGGAAGGTCGTTGGAAGTGCCGGGTGTTGTCCGGTGCCGCACTGACGAGTCTCGATACCGCAGTGACCGAGTTGCGGGAGCTGAGAAGTTCCGGCGCAGTCTTCGGTCTGCTGAATGTGGACGACGAATTCTTCATCATCGTGCGTCCCGCACCTGCGGGAACGAGGTTGCTGCTGTCCGACGCGACGATGGCCGTCGACTACGACATCGCCGCCGACGTCCTCGATGCGCTGAACATCGAGATCCCCGATATCGATCCCGACGAGCTCGACGACATCGAGCCGTGGGAGGAAGGCGACCTCGGCATCCTGGCCGACATGGGTCTGCCCGAGCCGGTGCTCTCGGTGATCCTGTCGGAGACCGACCTGTATCCCGACGAGCAACTCGACGAGATCGCCCAGCGACTCGGTTTCGACGACGTCCTGGGTAACACCCTGGACAAGCTCCGTTAGATGGGGCTGCGCGACGACGAGGCATTGATCCGGGTCGCGCTGGAGGCCGCCGCTGCCGCGCCCGCCGGTGACGTACCGGTGGGCGCGGTGGTGTTCGGGCCGGACGGCACCGAGATCGCGCGAGCGGCGAACTCCCGCGAGGCCACCGGCGACCCCACAGCGCACGCCGAGGTGCTCGCTCTGCGCGCGGCAGCGCAGGTCTACGGCGACGGATGGCGTCTCGAGGGCGCAACCCTCGCCGTGACCCTCGAACCCTGCACGATGTGCGCGGGAGCGTTGGTGCTCTCCCGGGTATCGCGGGTGGTCTTCGGGGCGTGGGAGCCGAAGACGGGCGCCGTCGGGTCGCTGTGGGACGTGGTGCGCGATCGGCGCCTCACGCACCGTCCGGAAGTGCGCGGTGGTGTGCTCGAAGCCGAGTGCGCGGCCGTGCTCGAGGCGTTCTTCCGGGAACATCGAGGGCCGGCTTCGGAGCTGTGACCAGGCGATTTCAGGATGAGGCCTGCAATCCGCTAGAGTCGTCAGCGGTGGCGTGACCGAGCGGCCGAAGGAGCGCGCCTCGAAAGCGCGTGACGGGTAACCCCCGTCCGTGGGTTCAAATCCCACCGCCACCGCCAGAGAGCCCCTTACCTGCTAGTGCAGGTGAGGGGCTTTTCTCATGCCTGCAGGTCGCCAAGGCCGGGGTCCGAAGCATCCGCTACGGCTTTTGCTATCCGCCGCGGCAATTGCTGTGGCGGATAGCGAACTTGATCGCGAGTGGACTGCGGAGTCGACGAAGCGCCCGAGGGAGTGTGGGTCGGGCTACCTGCATCCGCCCAGGTCTTCCGATAGGTTCGCGCCTGCATGCTCGCAATCGGAAGGGGAACTGTGAATCGCGTCTGCTCGACGATCGTCGGACCCGCCGAATCCGACGTCCCGCCGGCCGTTCTCGTGCACGGGGTGCTGGCCTGGGGAGACGACGAGACCTACGGATTCGGTCGGCAGCGGCCCTTGGGGGGCGTCACGTCGGCTGATCCTGATGGACCGCCGCGGGCACGGCGACTCGCCGGATCTCGACGGGGCCCATCGCACCGACTACGAGGTGGACGCCGCCGACATCGTCGAACTGCTCGGTGACGGCGCCCATCTCGTCGGACATTCGTACGGTGCGGTCGCAGCGATGCTCGCGGCGGTGGAACGGCCGGACCTGGTGCGGTCGCTGTGCCTGATCCAGCCCGGGTGCCTGAAGGTTGCGGAGAGCGAACCGGTGGTCGCCGAGAACCTCGCCCGCGCTCGTGCGTCCCAGGTGACGCTCCCGCCCGAGCTCACTGCGGAGGACTATCTGTGTCTCATCACGGAGAGCGTCGGCATGCCGCCGGCGGAACCCACCCCGAAGCGACTACGCGCAGCGGCGACGTCGATGCGGGAGAGACCGTGCTGGGACGCCGACATCCCCCTCGAGTCGCTCGCGGCGGCGCCGTGGCCGAAGCTCGTCGTCGTCGGTGACTGGGCGGGCGCACCCGACGAGTACAAGCGGCTGGCGGGAGATCCGCTGACGGTCACGGCGCGGGTCGTCGCCGACCGGATCGGGGGAGTACTGCTCGAAGTTCCCGGTTTCTACCCGCACGTCCAGCAGCCGGAACGAGTCAACGAGGCGCTCGAGGAACTGTGGAGTCGGGCCGACGCCCGGTGACGAGAGGTCGGCCGACGGCGTCGGCGACCATCACGGCGAACATCCACAGCCCCGCCGCGACACCGGCGACGGCTGCCACCGCAGGCGATGCGAGACCGCCTGCCAGACCGACGATTCCGATCACCAGCATTCCCCAGCCCATGACCCGGAACATCGCGCGGCCGAAGGCCCGTGCGAAGGGAACGAAGTGCGCACCGACGACGCAGACCACCCACGCGACCGTCAGTTCCGAACGATCGAACAACGCGAGAAGCCTTGCGCCACCGACGATCAGCACGATCATGGCCGCGACCGACACGAGGTAGATCGTCGATGCCTGCTTCGAGGGCGGCTCCAACTGCTCGAAACTTCGCGGTCGTATGAGCACGGCCCAGACGAAAAAAGCGATGGCGCAGAACCATCCGACAATGACGATCCAGGTCCACGGTGATCCCAGAGCGGCACCGTTCACGAGCATGAAGGCCGACGCGCCACCCGCGCCGATCAGCGCTCCCCACACCTCGGGACGATGGGTCGCTCGGTAACCCCTCGCCGTTCCCGGCTTGAATCGCTCCGCAGGCGGTGTCGTGCGCATCCAGTTCCCCCACTCCGAGTCGACCACCGATCCGCCTGTGGACGCTAGCGGATGGGCGGCCGGTCGTCGTCAGAGTTCGCGCCAACTCCCGTCGTTCATGTCGTGTCCGTGCGCGGCCATCAACATGAGGCCGCCGTCGACGGGGATCGAGCGCCCCGTCAGGTACGACGAGCGTGGGGACGCGAGGAAGGCGACGACGGAGGCGACCTCGTTGACGTGCCCGGGACGTCCGGTGGGGTTGCCCGGTCGCTCCTCGTGGAAGGCCTCGGATTCGTCCATGCCGGTCATGGGCGTGGAGATCTCACCGGGAGCCACCGAGTTGACCGTGATGCCGTAGCGGGCCCATTCGAGGGCGAGGCACTGCGTGAGCATGCCGAGGCCGGCCTTCGCCGTGCAGTAGGCGGAGGCGCCGTAGCGGGGGATGTGCTCGTGGACGCTCGTGATGTTGACGATGCGGCCGCCGCCCCCGGAGTCGATCATGTGTCGCGCGGCGCGTTGGGAGCACAGGAACGGGCCGTCGAGGTCGGTGGAGAGCATCTCCCGCCACCGTTCGAAGGACAGGTCGAGCACCTCGTCGCGGTGTCCGGTGCCGGCGTTGTTCACCAGCACCCCGAGACCGCCGAGCTTTCCGGTGAGTTCGTCGATCACATCGGCGGTGTCCGGGCTGGTCAGGTCCTGTCGGGCCACGAAGCACCGCTGTCCGCGCTGTTCGACCCCGGCGCGGGTGTCCTCGGCCCCGGCCTCGTCGGTGTGGAAGGTGATGCCGACGTCGAACCCCTCGGTGGCGAGCAGTTCGGCGGTCGCCTTGCCCATGCCGGAGTCGGCGCCGGTGACGATGGCGAGTCTGTCGTGAGCTGGAGTGGTCATGCGTCGTGGTTACCCATGAGCGCCCGCGGCACACTGCGAACCCACGGCAGACCGTGACCCCACGGCAGACTGGGGCCATGCGACTGCTGCTGCTCGCCGACACCCACGTACCGACGCGCGCCCGCGACCTGCCGTCGCAGGTGTGGGACGAGGTGGCCCGCGCGGACGTGGTGATCCACGCGGGCGACTGGATGGACGTGACACTGCTCGACGCGCTGGAAGAGCGGTCCCGGCAGCTGGTCGCGTGTTGGGGCAACAACGACGGTCCGCTCCTGCGGGAACGGCTGCCGGAGGTCGCGCGGGTGACCCTCGACGGTGTGCGCGTCGCGGTGGTGCACGAGACCGGGGCGTCGACCGGGCGCGACAATCGGATGGCCGCGGCCTATCCCGACACCGACGTCCTCGTCTTCGGCCACTCGCACATCCCCTGGGACACGACCGCGCCGAGCGGATTGCGCCTGCTCAACCCGGGTTCACCCACCGACCGGCGTCGGCAGCCGTACTGCACCTACATGACCGCGACCATCGACGACGGCGTGCTCCGCGACGTCGAACTGCATCGGCTCGGGTGAGGGCGATCGAAGGGGAGGTTGTGTGCGTATTTTCGCGAACGGACGCACGCAACCTCCCCGAACTCAGTCGCTCGGGCCGATCAGTTTCCGCACGACTTTCAGGAGTTCGTCGACGTCCTCGGGCGGCGTCGTGCTTGTCTCGCCCGACATGGCGGCGCCGTAGTAGAGCCCGTCGCCGATGAGCATCACCGCTCGCGCCGCAGCGGGATCGGTGACCTCGTCGGACAGTGTCTCGAACCAGCCCTGATGGATGCGGCGCAGCGCCTGCTGGGCGCGCGGGTTCGCGGTCTGGCTCAGGCGGGTCAGGGCGACGATGGCCCGGTCGAGCGGGGTGTCGGCGAAGACCGAGGTGCGGATGTAGTAGGTCGCCGGTCCTTCGGGAGCCGTGCGCATCAGTTCGGCGTCGTCGGCTGCGAGTGTCTCGAGGTGTTCGGCGAGAGCCTCGACGAGGGCGTCCTTGGACGGGAAGTGATAGAGCAGACCACCTTTGGACACGTTCGCCGCCGCGGCGACGGACTCGAGTGTCGCGGCGCGCTCGCCCTGCTCGAGCAGGATCGTCACGAAGGCGTCGAGAAGTTTGGCGCGGGCGGCAGGGGCAGGTGGCACGGCCCGATCGTACGACGTGGTTACTGTACCGTCCAGCTGGTACAGTAACGACGGTTCGATTCCTCTCTCGCGAAAGTTCGATATCCGTGGCGACATCTGTGCCTGTTTCGGAACCCACCGTGACGAAGGCGGCTCCTCGGGACTGGGTCGCGCTCGCGGTACTGATGCTTCCGGTGCTGCTCGTGTCGGTCGACAACACCGTCCTGGCCTTCGCGCTGCCCGGGATCTCCTCCGCTCTGCAGCCCACCGCTGCGCAACAGTTGTGGATCATCGACATCTACCCGCTGGTGCTCGCAGGTCTGCTGGTGGCGATGGGCAGCCTCGGCGACCGCATCGGGCGACGCCGCCTGTTGCTCATCGGCGCGACCGGATTCGCCGCCGTCTCGGTCGCTGCGGCCTACGCACCTTCCGCGGAACTGCTCGTGACCGCCCGCGGTGCACTCGGCTTCTTCGGGGCCATGCTCATGCCGTCCACGCTGTCGTTGCTGCGCAACATCTTTCTCGATGCCACTCAGCGCCGTCTCGCCATCGCGATCTGGGCCTCGTGTTTCGCGGCGGGCGCTGCACTCGGGCCGATCATGGGCGGATTCCTGCTCGAACATGCCTGGTGGGGCTCGGTCTTCCTGTTGGCCGTGCCGGTGCTGATCCCGCTGCTCGTGCTCGCGCCGATGTTCGTCCCCGAGTCGAAGGACCCGAATCCGGGCCGCATCGACATCGTGAGCATCGCGCTGTCACTGCTGACCCTTGCGCCGATCGTCTTCGCGATCAAGAAGATCGCCGACAGTGGCCTCGGTGCCGTCGCCGTCGTTCCGGCCGTAGTCGGTGTGGTCGCGCTCGTCGCGTTCGTGCGCCGGCAGTTGCAGCGCCCGAACCCCATGCTCGACGTCCGTCTGTTCCGCGTGCCCACCTTCTCCGGTGCCGTCGCGGTGAACCTGCTGTCCGTCGTCTCCCTCGTGGGCTTCCTGTTCTTCGTGTCCCAGCATCTGCAACTCGTGATCGGACAGAGCCCGATGGAGGCCGGACTGAGCCTGGTCCCGGGACTGGCGGTGATGGTCGTGGCCGGGATGTCGGTCGTCGCGGTCGTGCGGTGGGTGCAGCCGTCGTCGATCATCGTCTGCGCGCTCCTGCTCTCGGCGACCGGCTACGCGCTGGTGTTCCTGCTCGCCTCACCGTCGGCGCTCACCCCGATCATCGTGGCGTTCGCGGTCCTCGGCGCGGGTATCGGTGCGGCGGAGACGCTGTCGAACGACCTCATCGTCTCCAGCGTCCCGCCCGCGAAGGCCGGTGCCGCGTCGGCGGTGTCGGAGACGGCCTACGAGATGGGTGCCGTGCTCGGTACGGCGATCCTCGGGTCGGTGCTCTCCGCGTCCTACACTGCGCATCTCCTGCTCCCTGCCGGGCTGAGCACCGAACAGTCGGAGGTTGCTCGGGAGACGCTCGGCGGCGCCCACGCCGTGGCCGGGAACCTGCCCGCCGACCGGGCCGACGCGTTGCTCGCCGCAGCAGGATCGGCGTTCGACAGCGGCGTCACGATCACCTCCGGGATCGGGGTGGTCCTCATGATCGCCTCCGCCGGAATCGCGTGGCTCACGTTGCGCCCCAGTAGCGTGAGCCACGCTGCGGCCGCGCCTGTGTCGTAGCACCCCACACGGAATCCGGCATCGTTTAAATTTGCAGGATGCGGAAACTGGTGTGGGCGCTCGTCGCCGTCGTGGTCGTGGCGCTGCTCGGCTTCTTCGTCGCCCCATGGGTATACGGGACGTTCATCGCCGAGGACGATGCGCCCGCCGCGTCCGTCTCGACCGAAGGTGCCGAAGCCGCGACCGGTGAGCTCGACGGGGAGTGGACCGTCGTCGAGGGTGCCGAACCCAACCGCACCGCCGCCGGCTACACGGTGCACGAGATCCTGCGCGGGGCCGACGTCACCGTGGTGGGCAGCACCGATCAGGTCTCCGGTTCGGCGACCATCACCGACGGCACCCTCGAGGCCGCCGAGGTCGTCGTGCAGGTCGAGGGCATTACCACCGACAGTGGCCAGCGCGACGGCCAGTTTCGCACTCGGGTGATGGACACCGCGGCGCACCCGACGGCGACGTTCGCCCTCACCGAGCCGGTGGATCTGACGTCCCTGCCCGACGACGGCAGCATCGGTTCCGTCACCGCGACCGGCACGCTCACCCTGCGCGGCGCCGAACGGCCCGTGACCGTCGACGTCGACGTCCTGCGCACGGGTGAGCGTCTCGTGGCGTCGGGGAGCATCCCCACCACCTGGACCGATTACGGCGTGGAGCCGCCGAACCTCGGATTCGTGACGGTCGACGGCGCGGGCAGCGTCGACTTCCTCGTCACGTTCGAGCAGAACTGACGTTCTCGGTCTCCTCCGAGTGGGTCTGTTTCGGCGCCCAGCCGGGCGGGCCGAAGGCGTAACCGAGCTTGTCGCGGAACGTCCCGGCCGTACGCCAGTCGCGGGCGATCGCCCGGTACTCGTGCGTCTGCAGATCCCAGATGTTGTACGTGCCGACGGGCTTGGTGAGCCCGTAGGTGGGCCGGTGGTCCTCGGCCTTGAAGGTGCCGAACATCCGGTCCCAGATGATGAGGATGCCCGCGTAGTTGCGGTCGAGGTAGTCGGGATCGGAGCCGTGGTGCACCCGATGGTGCGAGGGCGTGTTGAACACGAATTCGATCGGGCGGGGGAGCGTGCCGACCCGCTCGGTGTGTACGAAGAACTGGTAGACGAGGCTGACGGAGAAGCCGACGAAAACCATCCACGGTGGGATGCCGATCAAGGGGAGCGGCAGCCACATGAGGATCTCGCCGCTGTTGTTCCACTTCTGGCGCAGCGCGGTCGCGTAGTTGAAGTACTCGCTCGAGTGGTGCGCCTGGTGGGTCGCCCAGACCAGGCGGACGCGGTGCGCCATCCGGTGGTACCAGTACCAGAGGACGTCGATGCCGACGAGCAGGATCACCCACGTGTACCAGGCGTCGGCGGGCAGGTGCCAGGGTGCGACGTAGACCCACAGTGCCGAATATCCGACGAGGGCCAGCACCTTCCATGCGGCGCTCGTGACGATGGAGACCAGACCCATCGAGATGCTCGCGCGTGCGTCCCGCTTCTCGTAGCCGCCGCGCGGGGGGCGGGTGCGTCCGTCGGGGCCCGGCTCGACGTGTTCGAGGGTGCGGGCCGCGATCCATTCGAGGACCAGGAAGGTGAGGAAGGCGGGAATCGCCAGGGTCACCGGATCGTGGAGGGGGTCGAGCAGCGACCCCCACGATTCCTGCAGGGTTTCCCACATCGCAACGACCTCCGATAGCTGTGAACAACCGTCCACATTACCGCTGGTGTGGCCTGGATCACCAGGGCCCTCGAATCGGGACCCGGGTGGCGACTCGCGTCCTCACGATTCCGGGTGGTTCGGTATTGCTGGTAGGAATTGACCCGTCCCGTCGAGACGGGCCGGCCGACGACATCACGCAGCGCGAGAGGCATGGCATGCACATCACCGCGAGGGTCGACTACGCCGTGCGGACCCTGCTCGAACTCGCGGCGATCGAGGACGGTCGCCTGACGAAGGCGGAGACCCTCGCGACGGCGCAGACCATCCCGCACAAGTTCCTCGAGGCCGTTCTCGCCGACCTGCGTCGCGGTGGGTTGGTGAACAGCCGGCGGGGACCGGAGGGCGGTTACTGGCTCGCGCGACCCGCGACCGAGATCTCCATTGCCGACATCATCCGCACGGTCGAGGGCCCGCTGGCGTCGGTGCGTGGCGAGCGGCCCGAGGGCGTCGTCTACAGCGGGGCGGCCGAACGACTGCAGGACGTGTGGATCGCGGTGCGTGTGAACCTGCGCGCCGTGCTCGAAGAGGTATCGCTCGCGGATGTCGTCACGGGAGACCTCCCCGGTTTCGTGGAGGATCTTACGAAGGATCCGGGCGCCTGGGAGCGTCGCCGGGTGTGAAGCCCGCGATAGGCCGGGAACGCCTGTGGGCGATGTCATAAATTTGCATGACTCTGCAAACTTACAGAACTCTGCAAAATCAGTAACCTGGATGGAGTGACCATCACTCCCGGCCTGCGCGACCGCAAGAAGGCGGCCACTCGTGCGGCTCTCGCGACCGCCGCGGCCGAACTCGCTCGTGAACACGGTCTGGCCGCCGTGACGGCCGATGCGATCGCAGCGCGCGCGGGTGTCTCGACCCGCACCTTCCACAACTACTTCGCGAGCAAGGAAGACGCCGTCCTCGCGTATCTCGAGACCCGGGTCGAGGAGTGGATCGACCTGCTGCGCGATCGTCCCGCCGACGAGGACATCATGGATTCGCTGCTCACGGTGGCCCTGGACGTCGTGCAGAACCCCGACTGGCCGTTCGGCGAGATCGTCGCGTGCATCACCCTGCTCGAGGAGAGCAACGTGCTGTTGTCCCGGCAGATCGAGGTCGAGCGGCGTTCGTCGCAGTTGCTCGTCGAGATCATCGCCGAACGCACCGGCACCGACCCCGATGCCGACCTGTACCCCTCGCTGCTGAACTACGCCGCCATGGGCGCCGTGCGCGCGGCCATGGAGACACACGCGACCGGGACGACGGACCGGTCGGTCGAAGAGCTCATCCGCGAGGCGTTCGACCAGCTCCGACGCGGATTCTCCTGATTCCGGACCTCTGCCCGTTCCGACCATCCGACCCCACCAGGATCTTCCGACATAGAAAGGGTGCCCCGTGGCGACCTACCTGTACCGGCTGGGCAAGTTCGCCCACAGACGGAAGGGCGCAGTGCTGTCCTTCTGGATCGCGCTGCTCGTGCTCTTCGGGGTCGGTGCAGCAACCCTGTCCGGGCCCACCACGGACGCGTTCACGCTTCCGGGCACCCCCGCGCAGAAGACCCAGGACCTCATGGCGGAGCGGTTCCCGTCGACCGAAGATCCGATGAACGGGCTCAGCGCGCGTTACGTCTTCGCCGCGCCCGACGGGCAGACGCTCGACGACCCCGAGAACCTGGCCGCCGTCGACGAGGTCCTCGCCGCGGTCCGCGGCATCGACCGCGTCTCGCCGCCCGCCAAGGTCGACCCCGCCACCGCCTCGCCGGAGGAACAGGCCGGCGCGCTGGTCAACCCGGTCCTCGCCGACGCCGGTCTCGTCGAGCAGATGAAGGCCGTCGCCGCGCAGCAGGGCACCCCCGAAGAGGCTGCGCTGTCCGACGCTCAGGCCCTGTCGCCGCTGAGCGCCGACCGCACCGTCGGCTTCGTCACCGTCCCGTTCGAAGGCGAGATCACCGACGTCGACCAGGCCCTGCGTGACCAGATCTTCGACGCCGCCGAGATCGGCCGTGACGCCGGCCTGACCGTCGAGGTCAGCGGTACGGCTGCCGCCGAGATGGGCATGCCCGGTGGCACCGCCGAACTCATCGGCATCGGCATCGCCGCGATCGTGCTCACCCTGACCTTCGGCTCGCTCGTCGCCGCCGGACTTCCGCTGGTCACCGCACTCGTCGGCGTCGGCATCGGCAGCCTCGGCATCACCATCGCCTCCGGCTTCGCCGACCTCAGCTCGATGACCCCGACGCTGGCGGTCATGATCGGTCTGGCCGTGGCGATCGACTACTCGCTGTTCATCGTCTCGCGCTTCCGGCACGAACTCACCATCACCTCTGATCGCACCGAGGCCGCCGGCCGTGCCGTGGGCACCGCCGGTTCCGCGGTCGTCTTCGCCGGCCTGACGGTCATCATCGCCCTCATGGCGCTGAGCGTCGTCGGCATCCCGTTCCTGTCGGTCATGGGTTACGCTGCCGCGTTCACGGTGCTCATGGCCGTGCTCATCGCCGTGTCGCTGCTGCCCGCCGTGCTCGGACTGTTCGGGGAGAAGGCCTTCGCCGGCCGCATCCCGTTCCTGAACAAGCGCGGTTCCAACGACGACACCCCCAAGGCGGGCGCCAAGTTCGTCGGCCTGATCACGCGACGCCCGGCCATCCCGCTCATCGCCGGTGTGGTCCTCCTCGGTGCGCTCGCGCTGCCCGCCACCGGACTGAACCTCGCCCTTCCGTCGGAGGCCACCGCCGACCCGGCGACCAGCGCCCGCAAGGCCTACGACCTGGTCGACGAGGGATTCGGTCCCGGACGCAACGGCCCGCTGGTCGTCGTCGTCGACACCCAGAACGCCGACGTGGAGGCCCCAGTCGCGTTCGGTGCCGTCGTCGGCAAGCTGTACGAGAACGACGAGGTCGTCAACGCCCAGATCGTCGCGGTGAACGAGGCGGGAGACACCGCCCAGATCCTCGTCACTCCGCGCAGCGGCCCGACCGATCCCGCGACGATGGACCTCGTCCAGAGCATCCGCGACGGCGAGACCGAGCTGAACGAGGAGTTCGGCCTGTCCTACGGCGTGACCGGCCAGACCGCGCTCGAGGGCGACGTCTCCGACAGCCTCCAGAGCGCACTGGCTCCGTACCTCGCGGTCGTCGTCGGCCTCGCCTTCATCCTGCTGATGCTGGTGTTCCGCTCGATCCTGGTGCCGCTCACCGCAACCCTCGGCTTCCTGCTCAGCGTCCTGGCGACCTTCGGTGCCACCGTCGCGGTCTTCCAGGAGGGCTGGGGCGGCCTGATCGCCAACCCGCAGCCCATCGTGAGCTTCATGCCGATCATCCTCATCGGCGTCGTCTTCGGTCTTGCGATGGATTACCAAGTGTTCCTGGTGACGCGTATGCGTGAGGACTACGTCCACGGCGCGAGCGCACTCGAGGCCGTCCGCAGCGGCTTCGCACACGGTGCGCGCGTGGTGAGCGCAGCGGCGATCATCATGATCTCGGTGTTCGCGGCGTTCATCGCCGAACCGGACTCGCTGATCAAGTCGATCGGTTTCGCACTCGCCGCGGCGGTCTTCTTCGACGCCTTCATCGTCCGCATGGTCATCATCCCGTCGGTGATGGCGCTACTCGGCGACAAGGCGTGGTGGCTGCCGAAGTGGCTCGACCGGATCCTTCCGAACGTCGACGTCGAGGGCGAGAAGCTCACCCGCGAGCTCGGTGCCACCGAGCCCGCACCGGAATCCGCACGCGTGTGACGAACCCCCGGGCGGCCACGTACCCGACGCGGTGCGTGGCCGCCCGGATGGATCGTGAAGATTGCTGCAGGGAGTCGCAGGTAGCGTAATGCCCATGTTGCTACGGCTGTTGCGCCGCTTCATGGCGCCCTATCGGGGTGCCCTCGCGGGGGTCGTACTCCTGCAGCTGGTCGCGACCGGGGGCATGTTGCTGCTCCCGAGTCTCAACGCCGACATCATCGACAACGGCGTGGCGACCGGGGACATCGATTACATCGTCCGGACCGGTCTGCTGATGCTCGTCATCAGCGCCGTCGAGGTCGGCGCCGCGACCGGTGCCGTCTACTTCGCGGCGCGCGCCGCGATGGGCTTCGGCCGCGACGTGCGGCTCGCGCTCGTCCGGAATGTGGGGCGGTTCTCGGCGCGCGAGTTCGGGACGTTCGGTGCCCCGTCGCTGATCACCCGCAACACCAACGACGTGCAGCAGGTTCAGATGCTCGTGCTGATGACCTGCACCATCGTCGTGACCTCCCCGATCATGGGGATCGGTGGCGTCATCATGGCGATCCGCCAGGACCCCGGCACCTCGCTCGTGCTGGTCGTCGCCGTCCCGGTGCTGATCTTCACCATGGCCGCGCTCATCGCGCTCATGCTGCCCGGCTTCCGGGTCATGCAGAAGCGCATCGACTCTGTGAATCGGGTGTTGCGCGAGCAGATCACCGGCATCCGCGTGATCAGGGCATTCGTGCGCGACGAAACCGAGAAGGCCCGCTTCGACGGCGCCAACGACGACCTCACCGCCACCGCCTTGCGCGTCGGCCGCGTGAACTCCGTGCTGTACCCGGCGGTGCTGCTGATCTCGAATGTGAGCACCGTCGGCGTCCTGTGGGTGGGCGCCCACCGTATCGACTCCGGTGCGATGCAGGTCGGCTCCATCACCGCGATGATCACCTACATCGCCCAGATCCTCATGGCCGTGCTCATGACGTCGTTCGTCGCGATCATGGCTCCGCGCGCCGCGGTCTGCGCCGAGCGCATCCTCGACGTGCTCGACACCGAACCGACGGTGTCTTCGCCCGCCGAACCGGTCCGCGAACTCCCGACCCGCGTCACCCTCGAACTCCGCAATGCCGGTTTCTCGTATCCCGGTGCCGACGCTCCCGTGCTCAGCGGGGTGTCGTTCCGCGCCGACCCCGGTTCCACCACCGCGATCATCGGCGGCACCGGATCGGGCAAGAGCACCATGATGCGCCTCGTGCCGCGGCTCATCGACGTCACCGCCGGGCAGGTGCTCGTCGCGGGTGTCGACGTCCGGGCGCTCGACACCGACGTGCTGCGCTCGCGCATCGCCGTCGTGCCGCAAAAGGCCTACCTGTTCTCCGGCACCATCGCCGACAACCTCCGGTACGGACGCGCCGACGCCACCGACGACGAACTGTGGCACGCCCTCGAGGTCGCGCAGGCCGCCGACTTCGTCCACAAGACCGAGGACGGACTGAACACGGTCCTCTCCCAGGGCGGCACCACGGTCTCCGGCGGGCAGCGGCAGCGCCTCGCGATCGCTCGCGCCCTCGTCCGCCGGCCCGCCATCTACCTGTTCGACGACGCCTTCTCCGCACTCGACCCGGCGACCGACGCCCGCCTGCGCGCGGCGCTCGAACCCGAGACGCGCGACGCGTGCGTGCTCATCGTCGCGCAGCGGGTCTCCACCGTGCAGGACGCCGACCGCATCGTCGTCCTCGACAACGGCGTCATGGTCGATTCCGGGACGCATCTCGGTCTGCTCGGCCGGTGCCGGACGTACTCGGAGATCGTCGAGTCGCAGAGGATGGCCACGATATGACGACTCCGGAAGCGGCGGCACCGTCGCGTCTGCGCACCGTCCGCCGGGTGCTCGGCCTGCTCCACCCGCACCGCTACGCCGTCTACTCGGTGCTGCTCTCCGCCTTCCTCGGCGTCGTGAGCATGTCGGTGGCGCCCTTCGTGCTCGGCCGCGGCACCGACGTCATCTTCGACGGGGTGGTGGGCATGCAGTTCCCCGCCGGACAGACCAAGGAAGAAGCCGTCGCCGGTCTGCGCGCCGAGGGCCGCGACCAGTTCGCCGACATGGTCTCGGGGATGGACGTGGTGCCCGGACTCGGCATCGACTTCTCGGCCCTCGGCCGGATCCTCGTCATCGTCCTGGCGCTGTACCTGCTCTCGTCCGGTCTGATCTGGGTCGCCGCCTACGGCCTCAACGAGATCGTGCAGCGCGTCGTGCGCGACATGCGGTCGCGGATCGAACGCAAGATCCACCGGTTGCCGCTGCGGTACTTCGACACGCATTCGCGCGGCGACCTGCTCAGCCGCGTCACCAACGACATCGACAACGTCGCGGCGGGCATGCAGGAGTCCATCTCCCAGCTCGTCCTCGCGGTGCTGACGCTGCTCGGTCTCGTGGTGATGATGCTGTTCATCTCGCCGATGCTCGCGCTCGTCGCGATCCTGACCGTCCCGGCGTCGGTCGTGGCGACGGCAGTGATCGCGCGTCGCTCGCGCAAGCACTTCCTCTCGCAGTGGGAGACGACCGGCAAGCTCAACGGGCAGATCGAGGAAGCCTTCACCGGGCACGAGCTCATCACCGCCTACAGCCGGACCGCGGAGGTGCAGCGACGCTTCACCGACACCAACGAGTCGCTGTACCAGGCCTCCTACCGCGCGCAGTTCGTGTCCGGACTGGTGATGCCGTTCGTGACCTTCCTCGGCAACGTCGGCTATGTCGTCATCGCCGTGCTCGGTGGTCTGCGGATCGCGTCGGGCACCGCGACGCTCGGTGAGATCCAGGCGATGATCCAGTACTCGCGTCAGCTCGTGCAGCCGCTCGCGCAGATCGGCGCGATGGTCAACCTCCTGCAGTCGGCGTCGGCGTCGGCCGAGCGGGTGTTCGCGGTGCTCGACGAACCGGAGGAGGAACCGGAGGTCGCGGCGCCGACGATGCCGTGGAGCCGGCACGGACTCGTCGAGTTCGAGAACGTCGCCTTCTCGTACACCCCCGATCGGCCGCTCATCGAGAACCTGTCGTTGCGGGCCGAACCGGGTCAGATGATCGCGATCGTCGGACCCACGGGCGCCGGCAAGACCACCCTCATCAACCTGATCCTGCGCTTCTACGAGGTCGACGCGGGCCGGATCCTCGTCGACGGCGTGGACATCCGTTCGATGTCCCGCGACGAACTGCGCTCGCGCATCGGCATCGTCCTGCAGGACACCTGGCTGTTCGGCGGCACCATCCGCGAGAACATCGCCTACGGCAATCCGTACGCCACCGAGAACCAGATCATGTCCGCGGCCAGGATGAGTTACGTCGACCGTTTCGTGCGGGCCCTACCCGACGGCTACGACACGATCATCGACGAGGAGAACGACGGCAACCTCAGCGCCGGTGAGCGTCAGCTCATCACGATCGCGCGGGCGTTCGTGTCCAAGCCGTCGATCCTCATCCTCGACGAGGCGACGAGCTCGGTCGACACCCGCACCGAACTGCTCGTCCAGCAGGCCACCGCGCGATTGCGCGACGACCGCACCAGCTTCGTCATCGCTCACCGCCTGTCGACCATCCGGAACGCCGACCGCATCGTGGTGATGGAGGACGGACGGATCGTCGAACAGGGCACCCACGAGGGGCTGCTCGAGGCGGCCGGTGCGTACGCGAGGCTGTACGACGCGCAGTTCAAGGCACTCGTGGAGTGAACGCGGGAGACTTCGGCGCGGCCTGATACAAAACATTCCGTCCTCGCGGGCGGGACGGGACACTTCTGGCCATGACGGAGGTGCGGACAACAGCGGTACGGTCACCTTTCGATCTCCTGCGCTCTGCGCGACCGGGGGTCTCCGTGCGATCTGGACGACCGGGGGTCTCCGTGCGATCTGGACGACCGGGGGTCTTCCGGGTCGACGAGACCACACCGGCGGGGCGGATCATGCAGCATCTGCGACGTGGGGGACCGGCGACGCGCACGATGCTCGCCGATTTCACGGGCCTGTCGGCGTCGACGGTCAACCGGGCGGTGACGTCGTTGCTCGAGCACGGGTTGCTGCGCGACCGCCCCGATCTCGCTCCGCGGGGACGGGTGGGACGGCCGCACGTGCCGGTGGAGGTGGACACCGAACGGGGTTTCCTCGCCGGTATCCATCTGGGGGAGCGGGAGACCCGGGTGGTTTCCGGCGACCTGCTCGGACGGGAACTGCACCGGACGACCTTCGCGACACCGGCGTCGGTGTTCGACGTCTTCGCCGCGATCGGTGCGGCGCTGCGGGTGCACGAGTCCCACCAGCGGGGCAGGCAGCCGCTGTGGGCAGGGCTCGCGGTGGGTGGTCTGTACGACGAGCACCGAGGGGCGCTCGACCACCCGCGACTGGGCTGGTGCGAAGCGCCCGTGGACGTGTTGTTCCGGGCGATCGTGCCCACGCCGTACACGGTCGTTCCGTACGTGGAGGCGGTCGCGGAGGTCGAATACCGCCGGTGCGAGAGCGCCTTCCGGCGACGACCCGAGAGCTGGCTGTATCTGTGTGCGGAGGAATCGATCTCGATGGCGTGGCTCGTGGACGGCCTCGCACGGTCCTCGGCCGACGACATCGAATCGTTCTGTGCTGTACTCGAACCGGGGAGCGCCGATGGCACCGACCCGTCGCCGAACCAGGCGGTGCTCCTCGGCCGTGCGGTCGCGCTGGTGCGCGACGTCGTCAATCCCGACGTGGTGACCGTCGGTGGTGAGCTGTTCACCCGACATGGACGGGAGCGCGAGGACGTGTCCGACGGTTACCGGCAGCAGTCGTCGTACAACGATGTGCCACTGCGGTTCTCGGAAGCCGATGACGATCTGCGGTCGGCGGCGGCGCTCGGTGCGGCGTCGCGGGTGATGTATGTCGACCCGATCGGCGCGATGCAGGCGCGGTGAGACGACAAGGTCTGGCGCATGCCGCTGACCGAGGTGGGGCGTCAGGCCGCTCCCGTTTCGGAAGGTCGGATTCCGGGAGGTCAGTGCAGCACTTCGCGCGCGGTGCGACGGACCGCATCGGTCAGCGCGTCGAGCACGGGGGAGTCCAGCCGCCACCGCTGCCAGTACAGCGGCACGGCGATCGGGTCGTCCGGGGCCAGGCTCACGAGATCGGTCGTGTCGGCGACCATCGCGTCGGGGAGCATGGCCCAGCCCAACCCCAGCCGCGCGGCCTCGACGAATTCGAGGGCGCCCGGAACGTAGTTGCGCGGCGGATTCAGCCGCCGCCGGGTCCGCTTGCGGACGAAGCGATCCTGCATGTCGTCCTTGCGGTCGAAGGTGAGCATCGGGGCCTCCCGCAGTTCGGTGGGGGTCATGCCCTCGGGGAACCAGCGTTCGGCGAAGTCCACGCTCGCCATCGCGTGATAGCGCATGGCGCCGAGCTTCTCGGACGTGCAGCCCTGCACGGGTTCGGGGACGGAGGTGACCGCTGCCATGGCGGTTCCGTCGCGCAGCAGATCCGTGGAGTGGAACTCGTCCTCGCGGTGCAGTTCGAACAGGGCTCGGTAGCGCACGGGCATCCGGGCCAGGGCGCGCAGCATCCAGGTGGACATCGAGTCGGCGTTGACGACGAGCGGGATCGTGGCGTAACTCCCGGTGTCGGCGCCGAGACCGAGTTCCTCGGAGGCGTCCTGCTCCAGCCGCGCGACCTGCCGGGCGAGCCGCATCACCACTTCGCCGGCCGCGGTCGCGCTGACGGGCCGGGTCCGTCGCAGCAGTACCTGACCGACGTGTTGTTCGAGCGACTTGATGCGTTGGCTCACCGCGGACGGTGTGACGCGAAGAACAGCCGCCGCACCCTCGAAAGTGCCCTCGTCCAATACCGTTGCAAAAGTGCGAAGTTGAGCGAAGTCGAGATCCACATTAAGAAACTCTAATGCAGGTACAGCAAAATCAACTGTTCTTATCTCGACAGGATTCCTAGCGTCGATGCCATGTCACTCGTCGTCGCCGGATTCGTCACAGGTCTGTCCCTCATCGCCGCCATCGGTGCGCAGAATGCCTTCGTCCTGCGCATGGCGATCGCGCGACGATTCGTGCTGCCTGTGATCGCGATCTGCGTGATCTCCGACGCCGTGCTCATCACCGCGGGCATCGCCGGGATCGCGACGATCCTCGACCGCGCTCCCGGCGCGATCGACGTGATCCGTTGGGCGGGTGCCGCTTTCCTCATCTGCTACGGACTCTTCGCGGCACGTCGCGCGCTGAAGCCGTCGGCACTGTCCGCTGCCCCGGGCGGTGCCGTCACCATCGGCGCGGCCCTGCTGACCTGTCTGGCGCTGACCTGGCTCAACCCGCACACCTATCTCGACACCGTGCTCATGCTCGGTTCGGTGGCCAACCACTACGGAAACCCCGGCCGGTGGTGGTTCGGTGCCGGGGCGATCACCGCGAGCGTCGTGTGGTTCGCCGCCCTCGGGTACGGGGCCCGCTATCTGCGCGCCTGGTTCGCCAAGCCGTCCTCGTGGCGCATCCTCGACGGTGGCGTCGCGGTCCTGATGCTCGGCCTCGGTGCCGGACTCGTCGCCTCGTCCTGATCACTCATCTGCGTCCCGTGGGGGCGCGGTCGGGCTCGAGATGGCTGAACACCACGACACCGGGCAGCGCCTCGGCGAGATCGGCCTCGATGCGGTCGAGCAGGTCGTGCCCGGCCCGCACCGTCCAGTCGCCCGGCACCCGCACGACGAGGTAGACGAAGCGCTGACGTCCCGACTCGCGGGTGCGCGGCGGCAGGATCGTCACCACCCCCGGTTCCCGATAGCGGTCGAGGACGGCGTTCACCGCCGTCACGTCCTCCGGGGGAAGAACCGCGTCGAGCATGCCGACGACCGCCTGCCGCACGAGGCCGAAACCGATCCGCAGGATGTTCAGGGCGACGAGGATCGCCACGATCGGGTCGAGCACGTCCCACCCGGACAGCGCGACCAGCGCAACGCCGACGAGCACGCCCGCCGACGTCCACACGTCCGTCAGCAGGTGTTTCCCGTCGGCGACCAGCGTGATCGACCGGTGTGCCCGACCCTGCCGGATGAGCAGCAGACCGACCACGAGATTGAGCGCCGACGATCCGGCCGACAGGAGGAGACCGAGTCCGACCTCGGTCACCGGCTGCGGTGAGATCAGGCGCTCGACCGAGGTCCACAGGATCACCGTCGCGGCGGCGAAGACCATGGTGCCCTCGACCGCGGCGGAGAGGTACTCGGCCTTCCCGTGCCCGAAATCGTGGTTCGCATCGGCCGGCTTCGCGGCGAGACGTAGCGCCGCGAGACCGACGAGCGCCGCGACGAGGTTGACCCCGGATTCGAGTGCGTCCGACAACAGACCCACGGATCCGGTGATCCACGCCGCCGATGCCTTCAGCAGCATCGTCGCGAGCGCGGTCGCCACCGACAGCAGCATGAACCGCATCAACAGGCGGTGCTGCTGCGCAGAGGGCACCACCGGTCAGCGCTTGACGAGCGTGAGTTGCATCCCGGTGAGGTCGGTGGCCGTCAGCGCGACGTAGTCGTACTTCGGGGTGGGAACCCACGGCGACAGTCCGAGGGCGTCGATCCGCGCCGCGTCGTCGAAGCTCCGCAGGATCCGGGCGTGTCCGTGCAGCACGACGCTCCATGCGGAGTCCTCGCGGATCTCGTCCACCTCGAAGGCCACCTGCGGGTGCACCGCCAGTTCGGAGAGCTTGCTGCCCTCACCGCTGCGGAAGTACACCGTGCGATCGTCGGTGACGTAGTTGACGGGATAGATCTCCGGTCGTCCGCCGACGACGGTGACGAGGCGGCCCACCTTGCCCGTCGCGAGCAGGTCCCAGCACTGGTCCTCGTCGAGGGGGACGACAGGATCGTCGGTGTTCGGGTTGTCGCGCATCGCGTTCACTCCTCCGGTTCCGCTGCCGTATCCAGCACATCACGAACCGGCTTCCGGCGCAGTGGAACGCTCCGCCGGTTACGGTGAAACCGGCCGTCAGGACCGTGTTCGCCCGATCCGCCGAGAGCAGCCCGAACGAGGAGTGCCGATGTCCGCACAGGCTCCCGCGACCACCTCGAGTTGGCACACCCGCGCCGCGACCGACGTCGCCGAGGCGTTCGAGGTCGATCCGCAACGAGGACTGAGCGCGGACGAGGTCGAACGACGCCGCGGCGAGTACGGCCCGAACCTGCTCGACGAGGCGAAGAAGGTGCCGACCTGGCGACGCGTGCTGTCGCTGCTGGCCGACAGGATGACCCTCGTTCTGGTCGTCGCGGCGGTGGTCAGCGCCACCGTCTCCCGTGAGTGGGAGACCCCCGTCGTCATCTTCGCGGTGATCGCGCTCAACACCGTGCTGAACTACGTGCAGGAATCCCGGGCCGAGAGCAGCCTCGCTGCGTTGAAGAAGATGTCGGTGTCCACCAGCCGGGTGCTGCGCGACGGTCGCGGGACGGAGGTGCCGCGCGCCGAACTCGTCCCCGGAGACGTGGTGCTCCTCGAGGCCGGCGACACCGTCCCGGCCGACGGCCGACTCGTCACCGCCGTCCGGCTGCAGGTCGCCGAGGCCGCCCTCACCGGCGAATCCCAGCCCGTCGACAAACAGGTCGACGTCGTCGACGATCCCGACGCACCCCTCGGCGACCGCACCGACATGCTGTTCATGAACACCGAGGTCACACGCGGACGTGCCGCGATGATCGTCACCGGAACGGGCATGCGCACCGAGATGGGAGCCATCGCAACCCTTCTCGGATCGGCAGGCGTCGAACAGACGCCGCTGCAACGACGCATCGGCCAGCTCGCCCAGGCCCTGACGATCATCGCGATCGTGACGGTGGCGCTGGTGTTCGTCCTCGGACTGCTGCGGGGGCAGACCTGGTCGGATCTCCTCGTCACCGCGGTGTCGCTGGCGGTCGCGACGATCCCCGAAGGGCTCACGGCCGTCGTCGCCTTCACCCTCGCGATGGGAGCCTCACGCCTCGCGGCCCGCGGCGCGATCGTCAAACGACTCGCCGCGGTCGAGACACTCGGCAGCACCACCCACATCTGCACCGACAAGACCGGCACCCTCACCCTCAACGAGATGACGGTGCAGCGACTGCTCGTCGCGGGTCGTGCCTTCCGCGTCACCGGCACCGGGTACGGAACCGACGGCAAGATCCTTGTCGGCGACGGCCTGCCCGCACCGGACTTCACGGACGCACTGCTCGGGATGGGACTGTGCAACGACGCGACCGTGCGCAACGGAATACTGGTCGGCGATCCCACCGAGGGCGCCCTCGTGGTGCTCGCCGAGAAGGGCGGCATCGACGTCGAGGGTGCGCGGGCCGCGCTGAACCGCATCGCGGAGGTGCCGTTCGACTCGGACTACAAGTACATGGCCACCTTCCACACCCTGCCGAACGGCGGATACCGCTGTTTCGTGAAAGGTGCACCGGGTGTGCTCCTCGACCGTGCCACCTCGATCGCCGGTCCCGACGGTCCGATTCCACTCGACGACGACGGTCGCGCGAGGATCCACCGGGCCGTGGAGGCGCTCGCGTCGGAAGGTCTGCGAACTCTCATGATCGCCGGGCGCGACCTCGACGCCGTTCCCCGCGGCGACACCGATGCCCTGCAGGAGAAGGTGGCCGACCTGACGATCCACGCGATCGTCGGCATCGTCGACCCGCCGCGGACCGAAGCCGAGGATGCGATCGCCGTCGCCCACGAGGCGGGCATCTCGGTGCACATGATCACCGGCGACCATCTGGTGACGGCCTCCGCGATCGCCGAGGAACTCGGAATCCGCGGGTCGGCTGCCTCCGGTGCGGATCTCGACAAACTCACCGACGACGAACTGCGCCGGAGGGCAAAGGAATTCGGTGTCCTCGCCCGCGTGGCGCCCCAACACAAGATCAGGTTCGTCGAAGCGCTGCAGGCCGACGGGCAGATCGTCGCGATGACGGGCGACGGCGTCAACGACGCTCCCGCGCTCGAACAATCCGACATCGGTGTGGCCATGGGCATCACGGGAACCGACGTCTCCAAGGGCGCCGCGGACATGATCCTCACCGACGACAACTTCGCGACCATCGTCGCCGCCGTGGCCGAGGGACGCGGAATCTACGACAACATCATCAAATTCGTGAAGTTCCAGCTCACCACGGCGTGGGGCTTCGTCCTGATCTTCCTGACGGCCGGTGTGCTCGGCCTCGCGGGTGGCGCGCCCTTCAGCGCACTGCAGATCCTGTGGGTGAACATCATCATGGACGGACCGCCGGCGCTCGCGCTCGGTGTCGACCCGACCGCCCCCGACGCGATGCGGCGACGACCGCGGCCCGCGAACGAGGCGCTGCTCGAACGCTCCCGGGTCCAGCGCATCCTCGGCCTCGGCATCGTGATGACGGTGGGCACGATCGCGGTCCTGCACTTCGGGCCGGAACTGTTCCCCGACAGTGCATCCGACCCGTTGTTCGCCACCACCCTCGCGTTCACGACATTCGTCTTCTACCAGGTGTTCAACCTGTTCAACGTGCGCTCGGATCTCGGATCGGTGTTCTCGGCGCAGACGTTCACCAACCACACCATCTGGATCGCGATCGGCGCCGTCGTCGTCCTTCAGATCTGCGTCGTGCAACTCGGCGCCCTGCAGGGATTCATGGACACCACCTCGCTCACCTCCGAGCAGTGGCTGCTCGCGGTCGCCGTCGGCTCGTCCGTGCTGTGGGTGGACGAGATCGGCAAGTTCGTCGCCAGGAGGATCGAGGCGCGCAGGGCCGAGCGGGCGGATACGACCTTCCTCACCTGACGATCGGGAGATGGCGGAACTCACGTCGCCGCGGGGAGAAGTGTGAGGCCGGACTGCCCCAGAATGGAGGCTGCCCCCGCGTCGCTCCCCCAGCGCGCCCGCGTCCCGGCCCGCACGACCTCCGGCTCCGGGACCCTCGACAGATCGAAGGTTTCCTCACCGATGACCACCACGGCTTCCGGCCGCCCACTCGACGATCCTGCCCACACCGACTCCGGACATCCCGCGCGCACGCTCGTGATGTGGGCGCTCGCCCTCGGTGGGTTCGGGATCGGAACCACCGAGTTCGTCGCCATGGGGTTGCTCCCCGAGATCGCGACGAGCATCGGGGTCTCCGAACCCACCGCGGGCCACGTCGTCTCCGCCTACGCGGCCGGTGTCGTCGTCGGTGCCCCGCTCATCGCGACGATCGCCGCCCGCGTGCCGCGCAAGACACTGCTGGTCGCGCTGATGGTCGCGTTCACCCTCGGGAACGCCGCCACGGTGCTGGCCCCGAACTACGGTCTGCTCGTCGTCTCCCGCTTCGTCGCCGGCCTGCCGCACGGCGCGTACTTCGGGGTCGCCGCACTGGTCGCGGCGCACCTCGCCGGACCCGGTCGCCGCGCGCGGGCGGTGTCGCTGGTGATGATGGGGCTGTCGGTGGCGAACGTCGTCGGGGTGCCCGCTGCCTCGTGGCTCGGCATGGCGCTGGGCTGGCGCGCGGCGTTCGTGCTGGTCGCGGTGATCGGAGTGGCCACCGTCGTCGCTCTCGCCGCCTGGGTGCCGACACTGTCGATACCGACGACCAGCGTGCGGGTCGAACTCGGGGCGTTGAAGAGCAGCACCGTCTGGCTCACGCTCGCCGTGGCCGTCATCGGCTTCGGTGGTGTGTTCGCGGTGTACACCTACATCAGCACCACGCTGACCGACGTCGCCGGAGTGTCGAGATCGCTGGTGCCGGTCGCGCTGATGCTCTTCGGCGTGGGCATGGTCGTCGGCAATGCCATCGGTGGTCGCGTCGCCGACCGCGGTGTGATCCCCGGCGTCTACGCGTCGATCACCTCGCTCGCGGTGCTGCTCGCGCTGTTCGTCGCCGCAGCCCACAACCCGTGGACCGCCTTCGTGATGGTCTTCGGCCTGGGTGTCGGATGCGCCGCGGTGGGCCCGGCCCTGCAGGTGCGGTTGATGGACGTCGCCGAGGACGCCCAGACGCTCGCGGCGTCGCTGCACCACGCCGCGTTCAACCTGGCCAACGCGTTCGGTGCGTGGATCGGCGGGGTCGTGATCGCGGCCGGGTTCGGCTACACCGCTCCCGCCGCGGTCGGTGTGCTGCTGGCGCTCGCCGGTGTCGCCGTGTTCGCGATCTCCGTCCGCCGCCGCGAGAAGGCTGCACCTTCCCGACGTGATTGGATACGGAAGTGACCGATTCCAGCATTCCGACCCCGCCCGATCCCTTCTTCACGGTCGGAGCGCGTCTCGACAACGGACTCGGCCGCACGGGCACGATCCACACCCCGCACGGAGACATCCGCACCCCGGCCTTCGTCCCGGTGGGCACGAAGGCGACCGTCAAGGCGGTGCTGCCCGAGACGATGGCCGAGCTCGGCTCGCAGGCGCTGCTCGCCAACGCCTACCACCTCTACCTGCAGCCCGGCTCCGACATCGTCGACGAGGCCGGCGGGCTCGGGAAGTTCATGAACTGGCCCGGTCCGACCTTCACCGACAGCGGCGGCTTCCAGGTCATGTCGCTCGGAGCCGGGTTCAAGAAGGTCATCGCGATGGAGTCGGTCGGTGTCCAGAACGACGACGTCATCGCCAAGGGCAAGGAGCGGCTCGCCCACGTCGACGACGACGGGGTGACCTTCAAATCGCACCTCGACGGGTCGCGGCACCGGTTCACCCCCGAGGTGTCGATGCGTATCCAGCACGAGCTCGGCGCCGACATCATGTTCGCCTTCGATGAGCTCACGACCCTCATGAACACCCGCGGCTACCAGGAACGCTCCCTCGAACGGACCCAGGCGTGGGCGGTGCGGTGCATCGCCGAGCACGAGAAGCTCACCGCCGAACGCGCTCGCCGCCCCTACCAGGCGTTGTTCGGCGTCGTGCAGGGCGCGCAGTACGAGGACCTGCGACGACAGGCATGCCGGGGCCTCGAGTCCATCGTCGGCGAGACCGGCCGCGGATTCGACGGGTACGGCATCGGCGGTGCGCTCGAGAAGCACAATCTCGGCACGATCGTGCGGTGGTGCACCGAGGAGCTGCCCGAGCACAAGCCGCGACACCTGTTGGGCATCAGCGAACCCGACGACATCTTCGTCGCGGTCGAGCACGGCGTCGACACCTTCGACTGCGTCAATCCGTCGCGGGTCGCGCGCAACGCCGCGATCTACCACCCCGAGGGCCGGTTCAACATCAACACCAGCCGTCACCGGCGCGACTTCACGCCGATCGACGAGAACTGCGACTGCTACACCTGCCGGAACTACACGCGCGCGTACATCCACCACCTGTTCAAGGCGAAGGAGATGCTCGCCTCGACGTTGTGCACGATCCACAACGAACGGTTCACGGTGCGCCTCGTCGACGACATCCGGGCGAACATGGAGAACGGCACGCTTGCCGAGTTCAAGGCCGAGACGCTCGGCCGGTTCTACGCGAGCCGGTGTCGGGCCTGAGTCGTCAGGGCGTGAGTCGTCAGGCGTAGGAGGGTTCGCGCTTCTTGACGTACGCGATCACGCGGTAGGTCACCGGGAGCACGACGATCTCGACCAGCGTCTTCCACAGGAACCCGACGATCACGAAGTTGACGAAGTCGGCCCAGGTCGTGATGCCGATGGCCCCTGCGGCGATCGAGCAGAAGATGAGGGTGTCGGCGAACTCGCCGACGACGGTCGACCCGATCAGCCGCGCCCACAGGTGCTTCTCCCGGGTGCGTTCCTTGATGCGGACGAGCACGTACGAGTTGAGCAACTGCCCGACCGCGTACCCGGCGAGCCCGGCGATCAGCATCCGGGGCACCACACCGAGGACGTTCTCGAAGGACTCCTGACCGGCGTAGAAGTCGGCCGGGGGCAGCTGCTGCGTGATCCAGAAGCACAGCGCGGACAGCGCGACCGCCCCGAAGCCGTAGAAGACGGCGCGGCGGGTGGCCGCGAAGCCGTACACCTCGCTGAGCACGTCGCCGAGGATGTAGGCGAGGGGGAACAGGAAGAACCCGCCGTCGGTGATGATCGGCAGGATCTGCAGCGGCCCGACGGTGAGTTCGGAGCCGGTGAAGAACGCGATGCCCTTCGTCGCGGAGATGTTGGAGATCATCAGCACCGCGGTGAACAGCACGACGATCCCCGTGTACGGGCTGCGTCCCACGCGCGCGAAGGCGGCGTGGTCGAAGAGGGCGGGGGAGGTGTTCGATCCGTGCTCGGTCACCCGGACATCCAAGCATCTCCGCGGGGTGATCACGAAGTTGCGGACCGTCTGTACATGCGCCTGTCCGGTTTTCTCGCTGATCGTTGCTGTATCTCCACAAGAAAATGGGTGTAGGTCCTCGCCGAACTTGTCGGTGGCGCAGCATGCTGACCTGGGGTTTTTCATGTTCGTGTCACTCAATGATTCTCACGATCTTGTCGAAATCCGTAAGAATCCCGGTTCTGTCTCACTATGCTCCTGCCCTTGAACTGGGGAAACGCGGTGACGAGGACGCCCTACCGACACGAAATCTGGAAACCGACACTGAATCGTAAAACCTACAAATGGGATGAATCGGGCAGATAACCGTGATTGGGTCTTAATCACTCAAGGTTTCTTAAGGCGTCAAGACCGCTAATTGCCATTAGCGCACCGTCACCGTCGAAGCCCCTGCTGAGCGCGTTTTCCCGTGGAAACCTGTCCGAACGGGACGGTAGGCTCCGTGTTCGTGCCCGATGACCTGCTCAGCCGCCGTCCGGACGACGTTTCCGTGCCTGCCCCGACCTCCTCGGACCCAGCCGCGCCGTCCGTTCCGGTGTTGCCGGCCGAGACGCTCACGCAGGTGGCCGGGACAGCGGGGCGGTCGCGTTCGGAGTCGACGCGCCGGAACTATGCCGCGGACTGGGCCCGGTTCACCGCCTGGTGCGCGCGCGAAGGTCACGCCGCGTTGCCGGCGCATCCGCTTACCGTCGCCGCCTACCTCTTGGGCGCCGCCGCGACGGTGACCGAGGCGGGGGAGCGGGTCTACTCCCCGGCCACCCTGGCCCGCTGGGTGGCCGGGATCGGCTTCCACCACCGCCGCGCCGGCCACCCCGCGCCCGGGGCGGACGAGCTGGTCACCGCCACCTTGTCCGGGATCCGCCGGGACTATGCCGCGGCGGGGGAGCGGCCCCGCACGCCGAGGGCGCCGTTGCTGACCGCCGACATCGTCACCATCGTCGAGAAGATGCGCGCCGATACCGGCAGCTGGGTCGACGAAGTCCTCGAACGCCGCGACGCCGCCATCTTGCTGCTCGGCTTCGCCGGCGCATTCCGGCGCAGCGAACTCGTCGCGCTGACCTGCAGTGACGTCTCGCTGCACCGGCTCGACGGCCTGCACATCAAGCTCCGGAAATCGAAGACCGATCAGGAGGGGCGGGGGAGTGTCCGGGCGTTGCCGTTCACCCACTCGCACACGAGTTGTCCGCCCTGTGCGTGGCTGCGGTGGGCGCAGGTCGTCGCTGCCTTCGACGCCGGGGGCCGGCCCGCCGTCATCCGCCTGCTGCGCACCGCCGAACCGTTCGCAGCGCACGTGTGCCGCGGTGTGCGTCCCCGCATGGTCCCGGCATCGCCGTTGTTGCGGTCGATCCGCAAGAACGGCAACCTCTCCGACACGCCCTTGTCGGGAGCGGCGGTGCACCAGGCAATCCGGCGCCGCGCCGAACAGGCCGGCTACGACCCCGAGATCGTGCAACAGCTCGGTGGGCATTCGTTGCGGGCCGGGTTCGTCACCCAGGCCTTCCGCAACGGCGCCAGCGCGCACGCGATCATGCGCCAGACCGGGCACAGCACCCCCGCCATGCTCGAAACCTACGCCCGCGAACACGCCCCGCTCATCGGGAACGCTGTGACGAATCTCGGATTGTGACCGCGATGAACCACACTGGCCGCGAATCCTCCTCCCACAACGTTGTTCACGATGCCGACCTCGGCTTGCGGATCTCGGCCCGCTACCGGCACGATTGGGCGCTGTTCGCGGATTGGTGCGCTGCCGCCGACCACCGGCCCATCCCCGCTACGCCTGAGGCCCTGGCGCTGTTTCTGCGTGAGCACCCGGCCGCGGTCGCGACGCAGCGGCGCCGACTCTCGGCGATCAACGCCGTGCACACCGGGCACGGCTACCCCGCCCCGGGACGGACCGAGACGGTGCGCCGGCACCTCGACACCACCCGCGCCTCGCGTCTCGACCGGCTCGGGCGCCTTCTGATGCAGCGGGCGGTCGAGCTGCCCAGCACCGGCTGGCCGAGCGGACTATTCGGCCGCCGCGACGCGCTCCTGCTGGTCCTCGCCGCCACTGGGATGACCTTCACCGACATCACCGGGCTGCGCCGCCGCGACATTCGCCTCGATGGAGACACCCTGGTGGTCATCACCCGGGCCGGCGAACGATTCCGTCTCCCACCGGATCCGGAAACGGGGGACAACCCGGCTGCCGCGATTCACCGGCGGTGGGTGCAGATCCAGGCGTTCCTCGACCAGCACCCGGGTACGCATCTGCTGCGCCATCACCTCACGGACCCGGTCGAGATCATCGTCGATCCGCTCGACGAGGAGCAGGCCCGGCAACCGCTGCTGTGTCCGATCGACCGCTGGGGACATCTTCCACACGGGCAATCGATGACGCCGCAGTAGGTGTCGGTACTGGTGCGAGCGCACCTGTCCGGTCGCGCCCCGAATCGCACCAAGATGCCAGTGATGCTGCGTGCCACCGTCGAGGCGGGGGTCGAACCCGAGATCGTTCTTGATCCAGACTATTACGAACGTGGTGTGGATGCCCGTCGGCGTGACCAACAGAAACTTAATGATCTTACCGACGTGTTCGATGAGATCGAGGAAAGGGCTGACGCCTTGTTCAACGATCTCCTGACTGTGTTGGAAGAGACTGCAATCGATGGTTCGCCTTAACCTTGAGGAGGGAGCGACGTCAGGCAGCGCCTCTATGCTGTTTCATCGTCTTTTCAGCGAAGCAAGTCTTTGTAGGAGATGTCAGTGCAGCACACCTCGCTCGGGAATAAGGCACCGTCCCTAGAAGAACGCCTCCAGGCTCTCGAAGCGGTGCTCGAAAGTGCGTTGGCGGAGGTGCGTCAGCTTCGAGAAAACCTACTGGTGAAGGAACCTAATTCGGCCGAGAGTCGGGGATCGAGCGCTACACAACATGCCGATAGTTCTCAATACGATGAACCGTCCCAGCAGCAGCCGGAACATCATGGAAAGCGTCGAAGCCGACGGGTTGACCGTGTATGTCCGGTGTGTGGGCGAACCGTGCCCATGAAGTTGGTGACCGGGAAGCTGCACGGTCACTACCCTCCCGGCGCCAAGGAAGATTGCCCCGGCACTGGGCTCCAGATCGAGCATGAGCGTGAGGATGCAGACGCGTGGGAACCGCTGGGACCTCGCGGCCCGCGGAAAGTGGAAAACCCCATAGAACTTGAAGATGCTGCTACCAGGTCCGTTGTGCGACCGCTTAGCGAAGGACCCAGCGTAAGTGTCCGAGCGATTCCCGTCGGACCACCTGGGTCTGGTAAACGAAGATGAAGATCATCTTACGCGTAGGGTTCATTGTCATCCGAAGGGGATCAATAGAGGATGGGGTCCACTCACAGATACGACGTGGACCCCACAACTCGTGACGGTACGGACTCTTCAAGCCGGTCCCCGATGTGGGTGACCACATTGCGCACCGACGTTCAGGGTGATTGTCGCCTTGTCCCTACGGAGCTGGTCGACGACTCCATACCTCGGGAACTCGACTGATGCCTGAGTACCACTCCGCGAGCGACGGGTCGATTGCACGAAGCAGGCGAGCCACGGTCCGGTGATAGCTCATGACATCGGTGTCGCATAGAGGCTCGAGATGAGCAACGCGATTGCGCAGACTGTGCAGCCGATCCACCCAGTACTTGACGACGAGAGGATCGGAGTGGTGTGGGAAAGCTTTCTCGACACCTCCGAACCACAACTGACGCTGGGCTTGGGGGCCGATTCCTGAAGGATCGCGTGTGTCCTTAGCAGGAAGAATCTTGTTCCACGTTCCGAAGGTGATGTGTGCGACCACGTCATCGTGATCTACCGGGACGCCGTGTCGACGGTGCCCCGGTGGACGCGCGCGACGATCGTTCTCTGCGCGTTGTTTGGCGTCCACATAGGTCGAGTGGCGGTACTTCCTACCACGAGCCCAGGGGTTGAGGATGGCCCAGAGGGGGCCGGCAGGCGCCCTAACCCATTCCTCGCTGTAGATGGTCACGCTCTTGTCGCGAGGATCGGTCCGAGGAGGTTGGGAGGCGTTCCAGATTCGGAGTTGGGCGTCGATGGCGTTGCGCAGGAAGACCTCGGCGATGCCAAGGGCCTCTTGGAGGGCTCCGCTCATCTCGATGTTCCATCTATACAGTTCAAGCGCCTTGCGGGGGTCGTTGTTGCAGTTCGCCCGATAGGTGCCGAACCTGGCATCAGTGACATGCGTTGCGATGGAATCGATAGTCTCTTGAATCATGTGAAGACCTTTTGCTACTCTCTTAAGCAGAGGCGAGGGCTTGATACCTCGCGAAAACATTGAAGGTAACCCCTGGCGCTGATGCTCCAGGGGTCCTTTTCTTTTTAGAACCTCCTCTTCAGTTCAGCTCCGTACGGGGGCTGAACTTGAGCCTTGCTCCTCCGGTTTCGAGGAGTAGTTGATCTACATCATCGACGGGATCGATCCCTTTTGCAACCGACCCACTACCACCTTTGGTGCGGATAAAGAAAGTATCTACAGCAGATGTTCGTATGACTTTGCGGCGGATTAAGCTATGGATGGTAGCGTGCCCAGTACGTTCTTGTGCATATATGATATGGAACGGAGAACAGGCAGCACCGGTAGCTCAGAGGACCTCATGAAGGCAGCACGACCCGCTGCAAACGTAGATGACTTGGGAGATGCTCGGGATGGTGACGCGGCAGGGGCCCGATGCGGCTGCTCGGGAGGCGATGAACTATCTGGTATCCACGTCCAAGCGCACGAAGGGTGTGCAGCTACCTCGTTCGTTCCTGCGGGACGACTCGCCGGATCCCCACCCCCCGATTGCTCGCCTGGTTCAGGGCGGGCGAGGAGGTGAGGTACGGCTGAAGCTGTACCTGACGGCGGTTCTCATCGCAGGTGGAGCACCGTACGTTTATGAAAAAACCACACCGGCACGCGTATGGGCGGCGCTGTTGAATCTTCCCGACCCCGAGACGGCAGGTGCTCGTCGGATATCCGACGCCTTCGCATGGCTGCATCGCCACAGGTATCTGGACGTCGACCGGGCACGGGGCCGCACAACCAGCTTCCGTCTGCTGGACAGCAACCTGACCGGGGAGGACTACGAGAAGCCCTCCCGCGACTACGTCTCCGTCCCCTTAGGTCTGTGGAAGCAACATTGGATGTCGGCGATGTCGGGCCGGGACCTGGCTATCTTGCTCGCGATATTGGACACCCCGGGCGACGATACGGACAGTTCTTTTCCGCGATTCCTGACCACCGAACAGAGGAACCGATACGGGCTGTCGCCGGATACCTGGACGCGTGCGGTGCGGCAACTCCACCACATCCGGGCGATAGAGGTCGATAACAAAGTCTCTGGACGATACTTCCAGTTCAGAAGGGTCCGGAACGTTTATCGAGTGCTTGATCCGGAGTTCTCCACCGAGCCGATCTGGCCGGTCACGCAAGCCCCAGTCTCCGGGTTCGACTTGTAGGTCTGAGCGCACCCACGACTTGAGCAGCCTCGTCAGGCATTCGGTCTGGCTTCTCACGTTCGAGGTGGATCACTGCCGGCGACGCAGTTGTTCAGTATGGTCTGCAGCTTCCCGAAACGACGTGTATCCCTTCGTTCTGTCCACCAGGCGGAGTTCCATCTCCCCTTGGGTGTATCGATCGGTGAAGTAGGTGCCGTGGATCAATTCGGGGAGGAGCCGAGTGGTGTTGAGCGAGCACGACCCCAGATGCCGATGGCTGCGTTCCCGATGTTCGGGACGGGGATCGTTCTGGTAGAGAAAGCTGAGCCTGTCCACGTCGTCGCCCGGTGCCTGGTCCCAAAAAAACGACTTGCTGGCGCTTCCGCTTTCTGCTGTCAGCTGCCGAACATGAAGGGCCCAGTACGACTGGGTGATTACCACGTACCCAGGTATAGGACCCCGGTTGCCGCCTTCCGGGATACGACTTTCCTTCGTCGGAGTGAGTGTGATTTCCCACAGCCCGTCGATGCGGGGCCTATGGGTCAGTCGGTGCACCAACGGCCAGCGCCACACCCATAGATCCCACGCGACAACAACTGCCGATGCGACTGCGGGAAGCCAACCGGCAATGAGCCTGGTAACGCCGTCGAGAGGACTTCCCGCCCAGGTAAGGATGAGAGAGTAAACGATTCCGACACCGACTACGGTGAATCGGACCAGAGCGGTAGGGCGCACGTTGTGTCAGCTTTCATATCCGAGATGATTCCACGTAGTAGTGCCCCATAGAGTGGTGTAACCCGATGACCGGGACCACAACCGGCAGTGTGTTGCTGCTGGACGTGAAACGGTCACCGCGTGATCCTTCGAGTCAACCTTCCACAGAATCCTCGAACGGAGTCATCACGATGACCGCACCCCACATTGTCGACCCTGCAGGCGTATTGCACCAAGCCCTGACCGACGCGTCGCCCGATCTGATGCGCGAACTGCTGCAAACCATCATCAACGCCCTGCTCTCCGCCGAAGCCGACGCGGTCTGCGGCGCCGAATGGGGCCAACAGTCCACCGAACGAGTCAACCAGCGCAACGGCTACCGGCACCGCCCGCTCGACACCCGCGTCGGCACCATCGACGTCGCGGTCCCCAAACTCCGATCCGGAACGTATTTTCCCGAATGGCTCCTCGAACGCCGTAAACGCGCCGAAGCGGCATTGATCACCGTGGTCGCCGACTGCTACCTGGCCGGGGTCTCCACCCGCCGGATGGACAAGCTGGTCAAAACCCTCGGCATCAACGCACTGTCGAAATCCCAGGTCTCACGCATGGCCGAGGACCTCGACGAGCAGGTCGCCGCCTTCCGGCAACGCCGCCTCGATCACGCGGGCCCGTTCACGTTCGTCGCCGCCGACGCATTGACGATGAAAGTCCGCGAGAACAAGCAGGTCGTGAACGCAGTCGCGATGGTCGCCACCGGAGTCAACGCCGACGGGCACCGCGAAGTGCTGGGCTTGCATGTGGCCACCAGCGAGACCGGGCCTGCATGGAACACCTTCTTCGCCGACCTGGTCGCTCGAGGTCTGAGCGGGGTCCGGTTGGTCACCTCCGATGCGCACCGTGGTCTGGTCGATGCGATCGCGGCGAACCTGCCCGGTGCGGCGTGGCAGCGGTGCCGGACCCATTACGCGGCGAACCTGATGAGTGTGTGTCCGAAGAGCATGTGGCCGGCGGTCAAGGCGATGTTGCATTCGGTCTACGACCAGCCGACCGCCGATGCGGTCGATGCTCAGTTCGATCGTCTCGTCGAGTACACCGAGGACCGGCTCCCGGCGGTGGCGGAGCATCTGGGTAATGCTCGACCGGATCTGTTGTCGTTCAGTGCGTTTCCCAAGGATGTGTGGACTCAGGTGTGGTCGAACAATCCGGCCGAGCGTCTCAATCGAGAAATCCGGCGTCGGACCGATGCGGTGGGGATCTTCCCCAACCGTGACGCCGTCGTCAGGCTGGTCGGTGCTGTTCTGGCTGAGCAGACCGATGAATGGGCGGAGGGCCGGCGGTATCTCGGGCTCGAGGTGCTGGCTCGTTGTCGTGCTGTTGGTGCGGAGCCGGAGTCCTGCGGGGAGGTGGTTACAGAGCCTGCCGCCGCGATTCCTGCTGCATAGTCAGGACAGGAAAAAGGATCACCGTCCTACACCACCTATCGGGGCTTGACCTTCCACGTCGCCAAGACAAGGTTCTTTCCGTCCTGGATCGACCACTTTTTGTCGTTGGTGAAGAGCCACTTCATCCGATTGGGTTCAACCATCTGGCGCTGACTCTCCTCGGCCTTGAGGAGATCCCACAAGCGAACCAATGTGGCACGGAAACCTTGATCGAGATCACCGGTGGCGAGTGTCGCAGCGGGCACGTTGAAGATCAGGCACTCCATGAAGTACGACGGAAGATCGTCGATGATCTCTTCTGCCGCCAGGTAGTTCTCTGCATTCTTCAACACCCGGACATACCTCTTGTACCGATGGTTGGTCTCCACGTTCAAAGCCCGACCATTCTCCAGCTGTTGCTTCGGCCAGTTCACGATCTTGCTGTCGCCGTCCGCAGGGAAGACGCAAGTCCCTTCATGCCACTTCGTTCGCTCCGGATTCGCGTAGCGTCGATATGCGATGCTCGGGACGACATCAGCGCTGGGACGACTTCCCTCGACCGCGCCGATATTGATGGCCACGCGGCCGCTGGTATCCACAGAGCCCGCCCCGAAAAAGGCCTCAAGTGCGTCGACCACGGCCTTGCGCCAACTGTCGGGAGTCCACGAACCCTGATAGGGACGCGGTGGAGGCTCTATCCCCCTTACTCCTGACTTGTAGTCGTAGTAGCAGCAGTCTTGAAGTTCCACTACGACGTCGACGTCGGAGTCACGGCGGACATTGGTGTTGTTGGCATAGCTGCCCTTTGTATAGATGACGAAGTTTGTGCCGTCAAACGTGTCGCCGGTAGTGATGGCGTTTCGCACCATCCCTTCCGCGCGTTCTTGTTGTTCCTTCTCCTTATCGCTTGAGGGCTGAATCCATCTGCTAAGCAGCTTCGCGCGATCGGCCGCTGACATACCCACTTTGTATCTCCACCTCCGAGAAAGAGAGGCTATCCGCCAGCGCCGACATCAACCGTCCTACGGACTCAAATATTGGTCCATCATCCGGACTTCGCCCTCCTGGAGGGAGATGACGTGTCACAGGCCCGAATTACACCAAGCCCGTCCCAGGGTTGACATAAGAGCCGCTATCGGCTGGCGGCTTCCACCTGTGTCGGCGTGGAGGGTACGAGGGTCTCGCTCGTAGGTCCCGAGTAGGCAGGAAAGAGTAATGTGCGCGCCGCCTATACCCCTTGAGGAACCATCGTCCACGGTCGCCTTCGTGGAGGATGACACCGTCGAAACCTTGCTGGCGGTGACGAACAACCGGCAGCGCACCTCACCGCGCAGGGACATCCTCAAGGCCGAAGCCGTACTGCAGTACGCGACGATCCTCCACGAGCAGGAGATCCGGACACTCGACGATGCTCGCGTCCTGCTCGACGACCCGCAGGGACTCGACATGGTGGAGACTGCGTTGCGGGCCGTTCCCGGTGACGGCGGCTTCGGGGTGCGCCGCGGCTATCTGTGATGCTCGTCGGCCACGAGGACACCGTCAAACCCCGAACGCATGGTGCTGCGGTGGCTGACCCGCCACGGCGCTGACGTTTAGCGGAAGTAGGCTTTCTGACACCGCGCTATCGGGATGCCTTCGTCGTGCGCAGTGCGCACTGGATCTGTGTTGGTGCCGATGTATATCAGCCCTGTGTGAACTGCGGCTTCCGGAGATTCTGCGTAGAGCGGACTTGCTGTACCGGGCGTCGCGGAGTCCACAGTTGATACTCTCCCTGACGACACGCACCCATGGAGGGGTTTGCGGGTGATCGTCGAACGGCTAGGAGCGTCATGACCATGTCCGCAGCGGGGAAACCGCCGATCGGGAATGCGGAGCCGGAACGGGCCGTGCTCGTAGAACACGAGGCGTCGGCACGCCTGGTGGTGGCACGCGGAGTATTCGCCGCGCCGACTCTTCGGGTCGACGACGACCTGTATGCCCGCATTCGCGGTGGCAAGGCACACCGTGAGCGGTTCGTGTTGAACCTGGAGAAGGGTGCGCGGGTCGACACCAACACCTACTTCGGTCGGTTCGCTGCCAGCTATTACCAGAAGTGGACCACCGTACGGGAGGTTCGCGTCGGCTTCTGTTTCGAGGCTGTGGGGCAGGCAACGGTCCTGCTGCGAGCCTCCGATGCCGAGGGTCATGCCCGCACGGTGAGCAGTGTGCAGATCGAAGGTTCGTCGGTGACGTCGCTGTCAGCGGCATTGGACTGCTTCCTCGACGGCGGGGCGTTGTGGGTGGAGTTCGTTGCTGTCGACGGTCCGCTGACGATCCGAGACCTTGAATGGACGGTCGATTCGCCGTCGACGATCCGGCCCGCGGCCATCACGATCTGCACGTTCAATCGGGCTGCGGACTGCGCGCAGACCCTCGCCGCCATTGCAGCCGACCCGGTGATGGTCGCTGGTATCGATGCGGTCTATGTCGTCGATCAAGGCACCGACCATGTGTCCGAGCAGAGATTGTTCGTCGAGGTCGCCGAGCGACTCGGTGAAAAGCTGATCTACATCCGGCAACCGAATCTGGGTGGTGCCGGCGGTTTCACCCGGGGTATGTACGAGGCGTCGGCGATCAATGAACACGCAAACGTGATCTTGATGGACGACGATATCCTCTGCGAACCCGAGTCGGTGCTGCGCATGAACGCGTTCGCCAATGTCACCTCGGAACCGACACTCGTGGGCGCTCAGATGTTGTATCTGATGAATCCGCGGAATCTGCATGTCAGTGCGGAGGAAGCGGATCTGACCAAACTCAAGGCCGGGCGGTGGGCGCAGAATTCGCTGCACGACGCCGACATGGTCAAGAAGCAGCAGGACAGAAGAGTTGACGCCGGCTACAACGCGTGGTGGTCGTGCCTGATTCCGGCCGAGGTGATCACCCGGATCGGACTGCCGCTGCCGATGTTCTTCCAGTGGGACGACATCGAATACGGGATCCGGGCGCGCGCTGCCGGGTTCGTCACGGTGACCTTGCCCAATGCCGGGGTATGGCATGCCGATTTTCATTGGAAGGACCGCGACGACTGGGCGAAGTATTTCAGCGTCCGTAACTCGCTGATCGTCGCGGCGCTGCACAGCGACTTCGACACTGCGGAGTTGGGCAAGGTGCTCACCCGGGAGATCACCGAGTACATCGTGTCCATGCAGTACGGTTTGGCGCACACCACCTTGCGGGGTATCGAGGACTTCTTGGCCGGACCCGATGTGCTTGCCGATGGTGGTCAAATGGCGTTGAAGTCGATCCGCGAGGAGCGGATGCGGTTTCCCGAGACGATCAAGCATCCGGCGCATGCTGTTCCGGGGGTTCGCCGGGCAGATGTGGTCGTGCGCAAGGCGGGGCCTCGGCCCGACAAGAAGCGCCTGGATCTGGTGCGGGCCAAGCGGGCTGCCTACCAGTGGCTAGGCCGCACTCAGCACGGCGTGGTGAGCATCCCTGCGGGTGAGGCGCATTGGTGGCATGTGTCGTTGTTCGACCATGCCGTGGTCACCGATGCCTCCCAGTCGGGGGTGCGAGTGCGTACGCGCGATATGTACGCCGCGCGGCAGCTGACCCGGCGCATGACCTCGGTGCTGCGGCGTCTGCGCGCAGAAGGTGCTCAAGTACAGAGCAGATACCGCGACGCCTTGCCGCAGTTGTCCGACCGGCAGAACTGGGCACGCCTGTACGAGCAGTAGCGCCACGAGCGGGGGCGCTCTATCGCAGCCGCACCACGACCTGCTCGTTGTTGCGCGTGTAGGCCAGGTACTCGAAGTTGATGCCGGTGCGTTCGACATATTCCGTCCACGCCCGGAATTCGTGTTCGGGCCATCCCGGGTAGTTGAAGAACTCGTCGAACACAAGCACGGTGCCCGGCACGAGTCGAGCGCCGAGCAGATCGAATACCGTCGTCGTCGACGAGTACAGGTCGGCATCGAGGTGCGCGAAGGCGACGTCGCCGGGATGCGTCTCGAGGAATTCGGGCAGGGTGTCGCCGAACAGTCCGGATACCAGTTCGGTGCCGGGCACCTCGGGTAGGTGCTGTTGGGCGAACTCGCCGGCGGGAAAGCCGCTGCGCCAGGTCTCCGGAAGTCCGGTGAACACGTCGAATCCGAAGATCGGATGGTCGTCTCCCAGCGCCTCGGCGATGATTGACAAGGTGGTGCCCGACGCGACTCCGAACTCGAGGGCCAGGCCGGGTATACGCACCTGTTCGAGAGCGAAACGCAGCGTCTGATGGGGGTGATCGCAGATGGTGGCGGTCGGCATGTTCGCGACGGCGAACGCGGCGGCGGTGTCGGTGGCGGTGCGGTCCATGGCGTAGGTCAGATCGCGGCGTTGGCGTTGTTCGAAGTCGGCGAGACGGTCCTTGAGATCGCTCACCTCGGATCGTGTGTGTTTGAGCTCCTCGAGGACTGCCGCGAGTTGGGCGGTCGTGGTGGTCAATTCGGCGAGCACCCGGTCGTGGTGTCTGTCCTGGAGTTCACAGGAGCGTTGGGCAGAGGCATCGACGACTTCGGCCAGCGCTCGCTGCAGCTTGCCGCGTGCCATCGTTCGCCACCGTCTGCGCATCATGCCTCCAAGATCGTTGCTCGGCAGTGCCCCGAACGTAGACAGATCACCCTCTGCTCCGCAAACGAGACGATCTTGTACGTAGCCCATGACGGCCAGGGAGCGTAGTCCCGTGCGGGGATCGTTGGGCGCTGAACGATCTCGGCTCGGGTGCTGCGACGGTGATCAATATGCGCCGGGTCCCGGAGCCGACGAGGATCCGGTCGTCGGGGAGTCGTGTTCGCCTCCCGAGGAGTCCCACTCGAGTGGGGAAGTCTTCATCGTCCGGTCAGGGATCGGGCCGACAGGAGTGCGATGCCCGGTCGCCAGCATGGTGAGACTGGTGGCCAGCAGCAGCATCCAGCCGAGGGTGGGGCGCAGCATCTCGAGGTGGGTGCCGAATGCGAAGAAGTGGGCCGAGGACCAGTTCTCGTCGGTGCCGAAGGCATAGACGGCCAGCCAAGCCGGCCAACTACGCAGCACCGAACCGGCCAGTACCACGCTGGCGACCAGCGGCACCAACGTAAGGGAATAAGCCGCGGTGGCGATCGGCGTGAGCAGGCAACTGGCGAGCAAGACGATCCCATTTGCCGTCAACACCGTCAACGGTTGCTCCTCGCGCCGCAGATACAGCAGCACCAGGGCCGCGACCGCGCCGGCGACGATCGTCGCGGCGAGCAGGATCGCCACCGCGGTGGGCAGATTCAGATAGTCGGCCACGGCGAACACCGACCGGGATGAGCCGGGGGTGGAATCGAGGGCGGAGAACCCGAACTCGCCGGTGCGGATCCACACTGGCACGGCGAGTGCGGTGGCGACTGCGGCGGCGAGGAGGGGTTGGACCCAGCGGCGCTGCAGCAGCGGCACGATCAGCAACGCCGCGAAGACCGGCATCAACGCCACGACAGCCCCGAGCGTGATCGCCGCGACCACCTCGCGGTGGCGCACCGCCAGAAGCAGCCAGAGGGTGAGGGCGAGCAGGACGAACGCGCCGAGATCGGCGGTGAGCAGGGTGGAAGTCACCGGACCGCACAGGAACATTCCACCCAGCAGCACCGGCGTCGCCGGCGAGCGCATCGGAAGGTGCAGCACCCGCAGCGCCAGGCACCAGGCTGTGAGCAGTGCTCCGACGGAACAGCCCTGCCACCACCACCAGGCCGTCTCGGGTGTCATCACCGCCAGAGGCGCGCTGAGCATTGCGGCACCGGGGCTGAGTGCGGCCGGATCGCTGTGCTCGGCGAGGTGAGGGGTGATAAAGGCGAACGAGGCGTCGTACACGGTCAGGAACCGGCCGGAGGGGAACGGCTCCGACAGCGCCCACCAGAGTCGTTGCAGCACGATCAGCACCGCCAGCGGCCACAGCGCGTAGGTGGCCGCCTGAGGCAGCGAGCGGGCGGTGCGAGGTTCGATCGCGCCGAGCAGACGAGGCAGGACGGACATGCCGGTCACGATACGGGCGGGGCGGGGTCGTGCCCGCGGTCGCGGCGGGTTTCTGACGTGGTGGTGTCGGTGTCCTGGTGCCCACTGCTGCGTGCGGGGGATGACGGGAGGATCGGGGGTGTGCTGCGCGGCGCGGCGGGCCTGTCGGTACTGCCGGCGTCACAGACCGCCGCGCCGGCCGGTGGGGTGCGCCGACCGTAGGCGAGAAGCACGGCTGTCAACGCGACAGCGAAGATGAGGGGATAGGCGCACTGCGCGACGGTGCGCAGCACCGGTTCGGCGGGGGTCATGAAGATGCCGATGGCCACCACTCCGTCCGGATAGGAGCGGTACCACGCCACCAGCGGCAACGCCGCAGCTACGGGGAGAAGATAACCCCACCAGCGGCGTCGGCGCCGCGCTCGGTCCAGGCACAGCACCAGCAGCGGCACCGTCCACACCCAATGATGTCCCCACGAGAACGGGGAGACCATCGGCGCGGTCAGACCACACAGGGTCAGCGCCAGCAACTGTTCACCGTGGCGCTGCGCCAGGGCCGCTGCACTCAGTCCGGCGGCCGCAACCACCGCAGCGCATATCAGCCACAGCCACATCGACGGCTCGTCGGTGTGCAGGGTGCGCGCGAGGATCCCGCGGATCGACTGATTCGCCGGGGACGAGATCAACCCGATCCGGTCCGACCGGATGATCGCGTCGGTGAAGTAGGTCCAGGCATCGGTGAAGATCACCACGAAGCCGACCACGATGGTGGCGGCGAAGGTACCGGCCGCGACGACCGCAGCGCGCCACTGCCGCACCACCGCCAGGTAGACGATGAAAAAAGCCGGGGTCAATTTCAGTCCGGCGGCGACACCCACCCCGATGCCCCGCAACCGGCTGGCCTCGGGCCGGGACAGATCCCACAGCACCAGTACCAGTAGCAGCAGGTTGATCTGCCCGAGCCAGATGGTCATCCGGACCGGTTCGAGCCAGGTACACGCCACCGCCAGCGCGCCGCTGACGATGCGCAGGCGCGTGGTGTCCTGATAGCCGAGAGCACGCCAGCTCAACCACACCGTCAGATACAGCAGCACGAAATTCGTCAGGTGCACCGCGATCATCGTGCCCGCAACCGTAAGCATCGACAGCGGCACGAACACCAGTGCCGCGAAGGGTGGGTAGGTGAAGGGCAGCAGATCGAACAACACGAAGTTGTACAGCGGCTCGGAGGTCCGCACCGTCATCCCGCCATGGCGATAAACCACCGTATCGACAGCATTGCCGAACAACCCGTAGTGATCGTGCCAGCCGAGCAACCGATCGTGGGCGAGAAAGGCCAGCGCGGCAACGACCATCGCCCCGGCCGGCCACCAGCGAGGCAGGTGTTCATCTCCTGCCGGTCCGTGCCCGTATTGTCGATGCTGCACTCGGTGTCCTCTCCGCATGATCCGAACCTAGGCCGGTACAGTCCTCGGCTCAGACTCCAACACACCTGCCGAAGCCATGAGCAGTCCCTATCCGGGGTCGTGCTGTCGAAAGCTTCGGACAACCGCAGCGCTCCTGGCAGGGGTAAGCGTCCTTGGAGATGCAGAAGGTTGCGTCCTGCTCTTCGTCGCCGGTTGAGAAAGAAAGGCATGCTGACTCGGTCAATTCTGGCTCTCTACGAAACTGATGTGAAACAGATCACCCATTTTCTATGGGGGGAAGGTTATGCATCTGTTGCGGCGGGTAATAGATAACCAGCCCAGGAAACGCCAGGGCGACCCGGACCGGATCGGGCCGGGTCCGAATCGACACGAGGAGAAAACGATGACCGAGATCCTGAGTGCTTTCATCGAGAACTTCAACGTCGTCCTGCAGACCCTGTCGACCGGCAGCGCAGACCTGATCGACACCGTGGTCTGACCGGAGTCCACCGGGAAGATCGGAGGGTTCTTCCCGAAAACTCCACTGCCCCTGAGAAGATCTGCCACGGTGACACAACCGACCCCGTGGCAGATCTTCTTACATCAGTGGCCGCCCGTCGTCACCGCCCGGCCATCAGGAAAACGGTGACCACCTCGTAAAATATCGGCTTTCGTCCGCCCAAGACCACGATGAATACGTGTAAATACGTATGCACAAGGCGTCGTGTGTTGTCTACGCGACCGGACACGTCATTGTCACGTCTTCCGGAGGATTCACTCGGTGAAATTTTCGATAGCGCAACAACTCGGAGGACACCCGTGATTACGAAGGATTCGGCTTCACTGGTCGCGTGCGGCGTACTGACGACGGTGCTCGTGTCCTGTGGTCCGAGTGACGAGACCGGTTCCCGGTCTCTGCCTGAGACCTCAACCTCGGCCGGCGCGACGATGACCTCGGAAACCACGCCGCAGAAGAGACAGCCGTGTGGCGATGACGAGGGGCTGCCCGTCGAGGCGTCGGACGGCAGTGTCGAGACCCGACTGGCGGCAGCGGGGGTGAGCGATGCGCTGGTGTGTGAACTCGGTGCCCGCGCCGACGGCGCCGGCTACGGACTCGACGGCCGAGCCACCACATTCGCCCAGCGGCAGGATTTCGCGGTGGTAATGGCACAGACCTGCGCGGAGGTGGCCAGCGGATACCGCAGCTGGGAACAGGTGATCGACGCCGACGTCGACCAGGGAGCGCCGCCAACGTCGGCGTCGAGACTGTACAGCTATCTGCGCACCGCCTTCTGCCCCCAGGTGAGCGCCTCCGCAGAGCCCGCACCTGTCGAACGAGCCCTGTCCTCGGGGCCGGTCGACGAGAACGGGATGCGCGGTATCGCCTCGACCCTGCCTTGGTACCAGGGACGCTTCGAAGCGTTGCCGCTGTCCAAATGCACCTCTCGGCTGGGGGAGTTCACCTTCGGTCAGGGATACGCCTTCCAGTTTGACGCCGATACCGTGCTGTGCCTCGAGGACTATTCCGATGGAGGTGGCCGGGCCGGGCACGAGTTGTGGAGCGCTGATCTGGTGTTCGCTACAGCGGTGACTGAGGATGTGGCCCTGGATGCCGCCCGGCAACTGCTGCCCGAGGATGCGGTCGAGGACAGCCGAGTGGTGGGCACGAACGCGACCGGACCCCACAGTTGCCTGAGCATCGACTACCACTCGGAACGTCTCGCAGACCATGCCCGGGATGCGGTATCACGACGGACGAACGATCCCGGCTACATCAACGTTCACCTGTATTCCGAGGGTGAATCGGATCTGGGATCGTCGGCACCGTATACCGGCACCGCGCAACTCGCGTCGCTGAACGCTACCCGCAGCAACGACACCGATGATCCGGTGTGTTGAACCCCTAGGGATTGGTGCGCCTTCGCGGAATTGGTTGGGTGAGTCCTGGGCGAGAGCAATCAACCGTTCCCGTAAGGCAGTCGCCGGGTCCCATCCGGCTGGCCCCTGGCAGATGGAGCCATCGGGCCCCATGGCCGTTGATGGTGGTGTCGAATGCGCCGGTGTGGTTCTGTCGGGAAGGGACTCCGCGTAGTCGCTGGCATCGGTCGGGTCCGAAGTAGAGGGCGCATGGTCGGCGGCGTTGGAAGCACATCCCTGCGGTGGTCAACGGATCGGTCGACGACACCGGCATCAGATCGAGATGGAAGACCACCACAAGTCGCTGAAACACGCTGTTCTGCAGCCTGATTCGCTTCTGTGTCGGTCTGGAACGGCCGTATCGTGCATCGTGGAGTGGACATGTGACCATGAGGAGAACGATGTCGATACATGACTGTGACGGCTGGGTCAGATCCCTGCGGGGGCACCATGTGACCTTCACCGGAAGGGTGAGGATCAACGGGATCCACCACACCAAAAAAGAGTGCAGAACTTTGGCACTCGGCCGCGGTGCGGACGCCGTCGTGCAGGACTTCTCCCACTCGCTGACTCTGCTCGTATACGGCGAGCTGAACGCGAATGTCGTGGCCGACCCAGATCAGGTCTACAGCCGAAAGCTGCTCGCAGTCCAAGAAGCCCGGGCTCTGCGTCACCCGCACGTGCATGTGGTCGACTCCGCCGGATTCGCCAACCTGCTCAAGAGGAAGCCGGCACCCTGCCGACGTCTCGGCTCATCGAAGGGGACCACTGTCGTCCTGCCTGCACCCGGTAACGGCGTGTTCGGTGGTCCGCTGGTGGTTCATCGCGGGTCCACCCACCCTGCGACGATCTTGAAGGAGGACCTCGACAAACTCGACGCCGGTACCGTCGCCCACCAAGACACGGTGAAAAAGCTCCAAGAGCATCTGACGAGCCACGGCATTCTCGCCCTGCGTCCGGCTCCAGGCGCACCGGCCTTCGACATCGGCTGGACCAAGGAAAAGACGCTCTACGTGGGAGAAGTCAAGAGCCTGGGCGGCGTCAAGCAGGACCAGCAGATTCGTCTCGGGTTGGGGCAAGTCCTGGACTATACCCATCGACTGGCCAGCACAGCCAGGGTGAAACCGGTCCTGATTCTCGAAAAGCGCCCGAAGAACTACGACCACTGGGAAAGCCTGGCCCGGTCGCTACGCGTTGTGCTGACCTACGGCCCGTCCTTCCCCGAGGTGTAGGACAGGGGCGCGGCTACTGCACTCTCATCTCCCTCCAGTAGATGCCCTATCTTGCCGGTCACTTCTCGTTCCAACCATCCGCACTCGGCAGTGCCCAGCGTTGACCGGCAGCAGCCCACATCGGCGCAGCGCAGCGAGAGTATCCGCACTTACGCATGATGTAGGAGCACCGGGGCGGACAGGCCTGCATCCGTACCCCTGGGTATTCGATCAGCGCATGGAGCTCTCGCGCCGTTGCATTCCCGAGTGCTTGGAGACCGATAAGGGTCCAGATTGTCCACTCCGGCATGCTCGTACGCTTCTCTCGCTCGGGTGATGCTGTCGCCCACTGGTGACATGCTCGTCGGTATGGACGCGCACACACGAGCACCCCGGGTCCACCTGTGCCGGTTGTCGCCTCGCCGAGATGCTCTCGATTCGTACTTCGCACTCGATCACATCGCTGACGCTGCCCATCCGCTCTGGGAGATGCCGGCGCAGTACGAGTCCGGCGACACGGTCATCATCGTTGTGCCCGCTCGCGAGCCGATGATCCTCAACATCGAGACTCTGACATCGAGTTCGGCCGACCGCGGATGCGACACCGAAGACAGCGCCGGTGCCGAGACGGACGGCATCTCGGTGCCCGCCATCGAACAGCGCATGGGCGAGCCGATGCCGACCGCACCGGCCACCCTCGATCCGGACTATGCACAACGGTGGATGGCTGCTTACGATGCCGAACGCAGCGAACCGACGCCGTGGCAGCTTCGTGACACCACCGGCTGCGCCGCTACCCGCCTCCAGCACGATGACGCGGGTGTGGACATCGTCGGAGCCGCGCAGTGTCTGTGCTGCGATACCGGCCCTTCTGCCGCAGTCTCAGGGCACGAGTCACCGAGTGTTCTCGAGGTGCACCTCTGCAACGACGAGGATGCCGCAGATATGGGAATGTTCCCGCGGCCGGGTCTGGCGGTGCGGGTCTGCGCTCGGTGCCATGCGCAGCTGCACGAGCCGTACGGGCCGACCGTGATGGACATCCTGTTCGTCCAGCGCCCACCGTGTCCGGAATGCAGCCGTCATCAGGCGCTTCGGTTGATGTGGGGGATGCCGCCCACGCCGCCGCCTCCGGGCACGATCGCAGCCGGATGCACCCCTGGCGACGACGGTGCGCTGCCGGATTACCGGTGCCGGCACTGTGGCCACACCTGGTCCGTCGGGCCGGAACCGCAGCACCTCGAGGAGCACTGGTCCGAAATGGCCGGCTGGCTGGTCGAGTCAATGACGGACAAGCCGGTGGGTTTCGTTCTCGACCTCGGACCACGCGACTACAGCGACGGGGGTGAGGACGAGCAGGTGGTGTGCGCGCAGATCCAGGTACTCGACAACGACGTGATGTTGTTGCGCCGCTCGACCGTCGAGCTCGGACACCTGCTGCTCGCCGACTACTCGACCGCCGGCGTCGTGCTCGATCGCTGGTATTTCGACAACCACTTCGACGACTGCACCGACGGCTATTTCTTCAGCCGCGATCTGGACCTGATCGCCACGACCTGCGTGGCGTGGTTCCGCGACAACTGGGGCATCGCATCGGTCGACGACATCGGCTGTTCGTACCGCTTCGCCGATACCTTACTACCTCCTCCCGACCTCCGCGGGACCGACGACGACCGCGGCGACAAATTCTTCACCGAACCGCACTGAATCGGACGGGCGAACACAGATGTCAAGCTCACTTCTGGTTGTTCGCGCAGGATGCCGGCGACTTACGAACGGAAGACTACGCGGGCTTTCGGCGGCTCGGTCCACGTCACCACCCCGAACACCGGTGCCTCTGAGATCTTCCTGTCATGGCGTTACTCACCGATGGGCCGATGAGTTACGGCGAGAAAAGCCCACCCTGAGGATTCACCAGAGGCGTCAGGGCGGGCGCCGTTCGAGCCGACACATACGCCGCTCATTGCCGTCGAGCACGGACCCGTGTCGGCTTTCGCCCGGACGACTCTTCGCCGCCTGTACCGACTTCCGGGGACCCTGCCGTGCCGTCCGTCCCGGCCCTGTCAGCCGAGGCCCTCACGAAGGTGGCAGGGACCGTCTCGCGGTCACGGTCCGAGTCGACGCGGCGCAACTACGCCGCCGATTGGGCCCGCTTCACCGCTTGGTGCCGGCAGGAAGGGCATGCGGCGTTGCCGGCGCATCCGCTCACCGTCGCCGCCTACCTCCTCGATGCCGCCGCGACGGTGACGGAGGCGGGGAGCGGGCCTACTCCCCGGCCACGCTGGCCCGCTGGGTCGCCGGGATCGGCTTCCACCATCGCCGCGCCGGCCATCCCGCCCCCGGGACGGATGAGCTGGTCACCGCGACCCTGTCCGGGATCCGCCGCGACTACTCCGCGGCAGGGGAGCGGCCCCGCAGTCCGCGAGCGCCGCTGTTCACCGCCGACATCCTCACCATCGTCGACAAGATGCGAGCGGACAGCACCGGCTGGGCCGACGAGGTCCTCGAACGCCGCGACAGTGCGATCCTGCTGCTCGGCTTCGCGGGGGCGTTCCGCCGCAGTGAACTCGTCGCGCTCACCTGTAGCGACGTGTCCCTGCATCGGCTCGACGGCTTACACGTCCGTCTACGTAAGACCAAGACGGATCAGGAAGGGCGGGGGAGTGTCCGGGCGCTGCCGTTCACCCACTCGAATGTGAGTTGTCCGCCCTGTGCGTGGCTGCGGTGGGCGCAGGTGGTTGCCGCCTTCGACGCCGGTGGCCGCCCCGCCGTCATCCGCCTGCTCCGCACCGCCGAGCCGTTCGAGGCACATGTGTGTCGCGGTGTGCGGCCGCGCATGGTGCCGGCATCACCGTGGCTGCGATCGATCCGGAAGAACGGCAATCTCTCGGACACCGCCCTGTCGGGGGCGGCGGTGCACAAGGCCATCCGTCGCCGCGCCACCCGGGCCGGCTACGACCCGGAGATCGTCCAGCAGCTCGGTGGGCATTCGCTACGGGCCGGGTTCGTCACCCAGGCCTTCCGCAACGGCGCCAGTGCGCACGCGATCATGCGCCAGACCGGGCACAGCACCCCCGCCATGTTGGAGGCCTACGCCCGCGAACACGCCCCGCTCATCGGGAACGCTGTCACGAATCTCGGGTTGTGGCCGCGATGACCAGCACCGCACGAGAAGGCATCCGCCGCAACGAGGTTCACGATGCCGACCTCGGCCTGCGCATCCCGGCCCGCTACCGGCACGACTGGGCGCTGTTCGCCGACTGGTGCGCCGCCGCCGACCACCGGCCCATCCCCGCCACCCCGGAGACCCTCGCGCTGTTCCTGCACGAGCACCCCGCCGCGGTCGCGACGCAGCGGCGCCGCCTGTCGGCGATCAACGCCGTCCACACCCGCCACGGCTACCCGCCGCCGGGGCGGACCGAGACGGTGCGCCGCCACCTCGACACCACCCGCACTTCGCGTCTCGACCGGATCGGTCGCCTTCTGGTGCAGCGGGCGGCCGAGCTGCCCACCGAAGGGTGGCCGAGCGGACTGTTCGGCCGCCGCGACGCCCTGCTCCTGGTCCTCTCCGCCACCGGCATGAGCTTCACCGACCTCACCCGGCTGCGCCGCCGCGACATCCGCCTCGACGGCAACACTCTGGTGGCCACGACCCGGGCCGGCGAACGCTTCCGTCTCGCACAGGATCCCGAGACCGGGGGCAACCCGGCTGCCGCGATCTATCGGCGGTGGGCGGAGATCCAGACTTTCCTCGACCAGCACCCCGGCACGCACCTGCTGCGCCACCACCTTACCGACCCCGTCGACATCATCGCGGATCCGCTCGATGCCGAGCAGGCCCGGCAACCGTTGCTGTGTCCGATCGACCGCTGGGGACACCTCCCGCACGCGCAATCGATGACCCCACAATCGGTATCGGCATTGGTACGGGCGCATCTGTCCGGCCAGTCCCCGGCGCGCAAGGCGCTGTCTGTTACTCCACAGGACCACACCGACTCCTGGATCGAGCCCGATATCGTCCTCGACCCCGACTACTACGATCGCGGCGCCCAGGCTCGCCGCCGTGACCACGAGACCCTCGAAAGCCTCACCGACGTCTTCGACGAGATCGAAGCCCGCGCCGACGCGCTCCTCGAGGACTTGATGGGACTGTTGGAGGGGCTGTAATCGGCAGCTACGGGCAGGATCGGCCGGGAGATTCAGGCAAGCAATACAAGTAATGCATGCGAAGACCACAATCGGTCTGCCTTGCGACATGACCTCGGTTCGCTCTAAAAGCGTGCTGGTTAGGGATCGTCAGACAGCACACCAGTGCCACCCCGCCAGCTTCCGCTATCATAGGATTAGTTGAGATTGTTGTTTAATCATTAGGTCTAAAACATGGACAGTTATAGCGAGTTGCGAGCGGCGGTCGTGGACGCCGGCGTCTACACCACGACGATGGAAACGCTGAAGCGGATCCAGGACGCGGGACGGCTGGGGATCCACGTCCGGTCCGCCATCAGCCGGGCCCTGGCCTCCCACGGGATCGGGCACCTTCCTGCCGAGTTGCCACCCAATCAGGACGACGAAGTCCGCCTCTACCTGCTCGGCACCCCCATCGCCGATGTGGTGAGCGCCGTCCTGACTCCCAGTGAACGTGGGGATGCGATGCTGCGTTCCGTGGGCTCGTCCGACGCTCAGGAAAAACTCGCGGTCATCCGCGACATCGTGTGCGGTTCCTCCACAGAAGGAGCCTGACGTGACCGCACCTGCCGAGGATGTGGGGGCGGGCCGTGCATGTCTTCGTTGACGAGTCCAAGCGCGACGACTACCTCCTCTGCGCCGTGACCGTCGTACCGTCCGGCGTCGACGAGATGCGCAAACGGATGAGAGAGCTGTGCCCCAAAGGGAGCAGTCGAATCCACATGAAGTCCGTGGACAGAAAGACAGCACCCAAGATCGTGACCGAGGTCGCGAAGCTGAATGCCGACAGTCGCCTGTATGTGGTCAAGTCACGCAAGCTGTCCGAACGTGAGGCGCGGGACCTCACGCTCACTGCGGCGGCTCACGATTTGGTGGAGCTGTCGGCAAGTCGTGTGGTCATCGAGTCGTGCGATCAAGATCGAGAAGACAATCGGGTGATCCGGCAGGCGGTAGGTCCGCAGGCCCCGTTCGAGTACCTTCACGATCGTCCGAACAATCCGTTGCTGTGGCTTCCCGATGTTCATGCGTGGGCATGGGGCCGGGGTGGGTCCATCCGCCGCAAGATCGAGCATCGCATCGAGGTCATCACCCTCTGAGATACGCGAAGGCCCTCCCCGGATGGAGAGGGCCTTCGTTACGTGGGATGGGCACGCAAGGCTGGAAACCACCTGGTGGAGCTGCCCCGAGGGGTACTTACGCTCCGGAGACCTCCTACACGAACCGCTTCCCTCGACTACTGTCTCGGGCACCACGTACTGTACCACTTTTGTACCGTTCCAGTACTACTCCTGTACTAGTTCAGCGCTACCTCGACAGCATCGCCGTAGACGATTGATCAGTCAGTTTTGAATCCAGCCTGGTCGAATTTGAGGACGGTGGCGTTCTCGCTGACCGTGCGGATTTTGTTCTCCTCGAATCCGTTCGGCGTGGTGGCGGTGATCTCGACCCGGACTTCGAGGTGAACACCGTCTGCGGCGGCGAGGTGTTGGATGATCTCGTTGGTGATCTTGTTGAAGTCGCGGGCGTAGAAGTCCGGGTGCAAGGCGGTGGACCCGAAGAATCGGGTTTTCGCCACCGGAGTGGTACCTCCAGTTTCACTGCGGCTATCCGTGCGTGTGGCCGTGGTGCTCTGAACCGTCCCATCGGGGGCAGGAGAGGTGTCGTCGTCGCCCGCGGGGGAGTCGCTTTCGTGCTGAGAGGCGCCTTCGCCCTGGGTTGCCTCGTATTCGGCGAGTTCGCGTTCGCGTTGCGCTTCGGCTCGCTCAGGCTGGACCAACAGCAACGCATCGGTAATCTGCGGCACGCTGACTTGATCGGACGGCAGGACCAGTCCGAGATAGTTCTGTCCGTCCCAGTCCACGGCCAGGGCAAATCCGGTCTGCTGCCAGAACATCTCGCGAGGTACCGACTGCACTCCGTCCTCGAGGACGGTGCGATCGCGCAGCCTCGCCAGGTACGGGTAGGTGGTGTAGTAGTTCCACAATTGACCGAAGCTGATGTGGCCTTCGCGGTCCCAGGCGGCCTTGAGGGTGCCGGACAGGTCGTGTCGAATCAGGCCGGCGCTGCGCTGCAGGGTCAGCAGCGATTCGTTGCGCAGCTTGGCGGCGGCGCGGGCAGCCAGATCGGTGGTGGTGCCGTCGGCCTTGAACGCTTCGATCTCGAGGGGCTTGGTGGCCTCACGCTGGGTGGGAGCGAGCACCCAGTGATAGGTCTGCAGCAACCGGTCGGCGACGGCCTGATCGTGGGTGGCGACCCGGTCGACGGCCTGCTGGCGTTGCGCGGCAGTCAAATTCAGGTCCTTGTCGGCGTTGTCGCGGATGTAGGACCAGGCCAGAAAGTCCCGGACCGCGCTGGCGAGTTCGGCCCAGCGGGCGTCGTCGGCGGCAAGGAAAGCGACCATGTTGCGGTGGGTGCGGGCAGCGCTGCCGCGGTGTTCGGTGACGTCTTTCGCCCAGATCGCTGCCGGGGAGTCGGCCTTAGCTTTGCGGTTGTGTAGATGCGCGGGCGGCACGATCACCAACCGCACCTCCGGTACGTCCGGTACGTCCGCCGACGAGTCGGGTGCGACATGCACGCCGGCAAATCCGTCCGAGGCGGTCTTGCGGTGCTCTTGCAGTCGGCGCACGACTTCGGCCCAGACGTCCTCCTTGTGAAGGCGTTCGGCGTGGTCGCGGGCGGTGCGGGTGGTATTGGCTTGGGTGTCGTACCAGTACAGTGACCCCGAGTTGTAGAAGTAGGTAGCAGTATTCGCCAGATGGTTCAGCGCCGAATGGAAGTTGCCCGGCACATCCCCGGGCAGGGCGGTGCCGAGGAAGATCCGCTGCTTGTCCAAGCCCTTGTGCGCGGAGGTCAAGGTCGGGGTCGCGCCCATGAACACGGTGCGGGCCAGGCGTTGGGTGGTCAGGCGTTGGCCGAGCAGCTGGTTGGTGTTGTCGACCTGGGCGGGAGCGGAGTTCGGTCCGTCGACGTCGGTGTCGATCAGAGCCTTCCACTGGTCGTCGAGGTACTGGGTCAGTTCGGTGACGACCTTGTCGGCGCGTAGCGGGATCGATCCGGGCATGATCAGCGGGGCGGTGTCGTTCTCGCGCCAGAGCTGACCGACGATGACGTTCATCAGCCGCAGGACACCGCGGGTGCGCTGGAAGCGTTCGAGGGTGGACCAGTCTTGGTAGAGGCGGTCGAACAGCTCCGGGTGGATCGGATAGGAGCGGCGGATGCGTTCTTCGTAGTCGAGTTCGCGGACCTCGCGGGGAAAGTCGCTGCTGTTCTTGACGTAGAACGCCACCATGGCCTTGGCGGTGGCGTTGATCTTTGCCAGGGCGGTGCTGTCCGGGGTTTCGAACAACCGCCACCACTCCTACGAGGACATCGCCGTGCTCGCCGCGCATGCGGCCGATGTGCCGAGACGTTGCGCGCATTCTGCCCGGGGCGACACCCACGTCATCTTCAATGGCACGCTCATCACCACCGACAGAGTCGCGTCCGTGCCCACCCGAGAACTGGCGTACGAGACGGCGAAGGGCTTCTCACCATGCGGGCATGGCCAGTCAACTCCCCAACGACATCGCTGGGACCACACCCGCCCGATGAACAGGCATTGATCCGGATATGAGCTGACCTCGGGCCGGACCCCGATCTCAATGGGGCGCACATTCACGACACGTTCTGGCTTCGGCGGCACGGGTAGAGGCCCTATTCCACTTCGAGAGCCTGCAGACCCCAGACCGATGGGGTCGACGTGTCCGTCGAAGGCGGATGCCGGCTGGAAATCCTGGGGTCTCGGCTTCGCGTAGCCAACGCGTTAGACGTCGAACTGACCCCCAACCATCGAATGTGACCAACATCACATTCAGCGGGAGGGTTATCGCTTTCGACGGGGTCGGTGAGCCGTCATACGCCGCGGGTCGACCCCTGCTGTCGCGGCGCTACAGCCGACTCGGCGGAGAGCGTCGCTGCTGGTCGCCGAATTTTCTTTTTATATGGAGCTTTCTAGCACGAAAAGCACCATAAGAATTACAACTTGACGTGCAATTCTGCTCCTAACACAAAAACAGTTGCCAAAAACGAAAATCGCTTTAGATATGTTGCTTCCCAGCCGCTTTCGCTTTCTGGCGAACCGGGGCGGGGTGCGCTAGCGTCGTGATTGCCGGCGCCGCAACCACCAAGTTCCGCAACACCATTCGGATCGAGGACTACCATCATGAACATTTCCCCGTCGTCCCGTCATGCCCTCAACACCCGTCCCCAGCTGCGCCTGGTGCCCACCCCCGCCCTTCAGGATCGGCCGAGCGGATCCGCTCCCGATGTCCCGGACCGTGTCGATGTCTTCCTCGACATGGGGTACGTCATCCGCTCGGCGCGCACAGCCTTCGGTTGGCGCGTGGGATCTCGCACCCCGGACCCCCTCACCACCGCCCGAGAGATCCTGGCGCTGCGACGCCGGCCCAGTGAGCTCGGCACCGTGCACGTCTTCGACGGCCTCCACGACCCGGCTCGTCGACCGCTCGACCATCATCGGATGCTCACCTGGAAACACCAGGTCGAAACCAGCGGCGAGGTAACCGTTCACCTGCGGCCTCTGCAGTACCTGCCCGACGGCGGATTCCGGCAGAAGGAAGTCGACACCACCCTGGCGTTCGCCATGGACGATGCGGCCCGCTCCGGACATGCCGATGCGATCGTTGCGTTCACCGGTGACCGGGACTTGCTGCCCGCGGTACGACGAGTGATCGCCGCCGACGTCCGCTTCGAGTCCGCATGCTGGGGACAACGCGGCGGAATCTTCCTGCCGGACATGCGCACCTGGACCCATCGACTCGGCCGCGCCACCTACGAACGATGCATCGCCACGGGAGAATTCGGAGACGCCGCATGAGCGTCTCGCACCGTCCGGTGGGGACGTTGCTCGACGCATTCGTCGCGCAGCTTCCCCGCCAGCCCACCGCCGACCGCCGTATCGACCGCACCGCCCGCATCGTCGCTGCCACCGTTGCCGCCGTGCAGGCATCCTTGGATGCTCCGCTCAAGGCACTGCGCAGTGAAGCACGCACCCGATTGACCGGCCACCCTGCGCCGCTGCTGCCCGAACCCGACCTGGAGGTCACCTGCAGCACCGCCCTGTTCGGCCAGGTCTGCGCCACTGTGTCCGACGCTTCCTCCTTGATGACTCGCTGCCACCACAGATCGACGTGGGCGGTACTGGCCGCCGCCGCGGCCGACCTGCGCACCCTGACCCGGCTGGTGACCTCCCCACTCGTCGATGCCGGCAGCATCTTGGCCGTCGACTCACTACGCGCCGAGAACATGCTGAGCGACCACATCGCGCAGATCCTCGGCGTGGACACACACCCACCCGCACCACCAGTTGAGTACCCGATGAAGGACTCGCGGGAAGGGAGTGGACGCTCGGTCGTGGACGAGCTGATCCGATCCGTTCGCGCAGTGACCGACACCGAAACCGGTCGGCTTCCTGCCTCTGCGGTCGATGTGCACGCCTCGCCAGACCGGATCGACTACCCCCACGACGAGCCCACCACCGTCGCCCAAGCGTGTGTTGCCTTGGACCTGCTCACGCACGCCACTACCCTGTTGTGCGCGCGGCTGGCAGAGCTCTATTGCGACGACCAGTGGACCACCAGGGAGGCGGAGATCGCCGATGCCATCGACGCGATGAAAAATCGGGTGTGGCCCCGGGCAGAGTCCACATCTTGGGACTGACATCGCCTCCTACTCGCCGCGATGCGATCAGACGTTCGACCGACTTCGACCAGCCGACGGGTTGGGAGGCTCTTGCGGTGCCGCGAGCGGGACCCCGTCCGAGCCGTGGGCGCTCCGAGATCCTCACCGTCGACGGCGCTGCGGATGAACCAGTCGCGTTGGGGGCGTGGCTGATCCGGGATCTCAATTTATGAGTAACGGGCGATCTCGTCGGCGGTGATCTCCTTAAGTGCTCCGGGTCCGGGCAGGTCGTAGCGGGCCACGGTCACTGCCGGATAGCCGTGGGCCTTGGCGACCGCGGTGTCGATGGCGATGCTGCGACCGGCGATCACCAACACGGTGGCCGCGGCTTCGCCGCCGGCGCGGTTCATGGCTTCTGCTGCCTCGCCGGGTCCGGGTCGGTGTCGTCGTTGCTTCCCGGATCGGTGCGTGGAGTCGCAGCGGACGTGCCTGCGTTCGTCGCAGTGGAGGATTTCCGTCGGGTCCGGCCGGCTCGAGGTGCGGATCGTGCGAGCAAGTGCCCGTAGCTGCTGAAGTGAGCGGATTCCGTCCGGGACACGGTCGTCACCCGGTCGCCGTCCACCTCGGGAGCAGGCGCGGAAATCCTCGGTGCCGGTCTCGTTCATCGCATCCTGGAGGTCTTTCGCTGCGGCGATGTACTCGGCGCGGTCCTGTTCGGTGAGCGAGCCGAGGTAGCTGTCCAAGGTCTCGATCCGAGTCTGGGCGTGGGTGTGCGCTGCCGCGTCGGCCGTCGTCTGCGCGGGTGTGCCGCTCCGGTGCGATGCGGTGGTCGGCGCGTGGGCTGTGGTCGATCGTGTGCGGAATCGGCCGCGTAGTGCGGTGAACATCGTTCCCCTCGGTGCGTGTCGGTGGCCTCTCATCATGCACGCCACCCGAGACGATTCGACCACGCATCGACTTTGGACGGATGCGATCCCGCAGGGCCCCGGGTTCAGGTGGGCAGACGAAACCCCAGGGGGTGTCTACGACGTCGCGGCCCTGGTCGGCGATGAGTGAGTGCCTGAGTGCAGAAAGCATCCCCGCCGCAAGGGGTACGGCGGGGATGGCCGAATCCAGTATGACAGGTCGACCCCTTCGAACCTCGAGGTCCGCAGCTCTGGCAGCCGGCAGGACAGGGACCCCGGCTGGGGGTTCACGGGCCGGCCGGGGGCGTGCGCAGGTCCTGGAGTTCGGCGCGCAGTTCGGCGACACGTTCGCGGGCGGCTTCGGCTTGCGCGTGTGCGGCGGCGGCGTCGGCGCGGGCGGTCTCGGCGCGGTCGCGTTCGGCTGCCGCCGCGGTGCGGGCGGCGGTGAGTTCGGCTTCGAGCCGCCGGGTGTGGTCGGCTGCGGTGGCCGCCGCGGCGTCTTTCTCGGCGATCGCTCGGGTCAGCCGCTCGCGGTGCTCGTCGAGTTGCCCGGTGAGCAGCTCGATCCGGTGCTCGAGGCCGGCGATCTGCTCTCGGTGGGTCGAGGCGGCCTGATCGAGCTGCTGCTGCCAGCGGTCCTGTGCCGCGGCGTGGTCGGCCCGGGCTGCGGTGAGCTGGGCGAGGGCCTCGGTGGCCTCGGCGTCCGCGGCAGTGGCGGCGGCATCGGCGTCGGCGCGTTCGGTGCGCGCGGTGTCGAGTTCGTCCCGTAGTGCCGCGATCTCGGCTGCGGCGTCGGCCCGGACCTTGTCGGCCTCGGCCTGCACGCGCCGCAGCTGTGCATCGATCGCCGCCGGATCGGCGAGCAGATCGGTCGCGGTGGTGATCGACGACGCGATCGTCGTCAGCGTCTCGAGCATCGCCTGGGCTTCGCGGCGCAGCAGTGGTACCGCGTCGGTGAGGGTGCCGATCGCCGAGGTCGGATCGGTCGGCAGCGCATCCTGTTGTTGCTGGGCGCGGGCCTTGTCTTTCTGGCGCTGCCGCCAGGCCCGTACCCGGTCGGCGTCGGTGGCGTATTCGCGGCGCCGTCCCCCTCTGGCTTCCTCAGCCATGACCCCGCCCTCCCGACCCGATGACGTACCGTATCCAGGGATCGTAACATCATTCGTAACGTACGTATCACGATACGTACGTTACGAATGGCAGGAACCGATGTGCGTACCAGGAGATCAACCCCTGCCGTCGTCGTACCTCCATCAAAGTTCACGAGAGCACCCCCTCCGAACACCCCATATGCGACGAACGGGTCCCGTCCTGACGAGGACGGGACCCGGAGCGCACGGGAGATCAGGACTTACGTACCCGGGTGCCGCCGGCGAACTTGTCGTGGAAACCCTGCTTGTTGCCGTCCTGCTCGATGGTGACCGCGATACCGATGTATGCGGCGAGCGAAAGCAGACCGGTGAGGAAGCCCAGCAGCGGGACGCCGGTGAGGATCTGCAGCGCGACGAAGGCGTTGCGCTTGGCGGCCTGCTCGAGGGTGGGGTTACCACCGGCAGGGCCGGCGACCGACAAGCCGAGGAGCTTCTTGCCGATCGTCGCGCCCCGAGCGGACTCCATGTACGTCCAGTAGCCGAAGGCGACGACACCGCTGACGACCGTCATGAAGAAGTCCACGAAACCGCTTCCACCGCTCGCGAGGATCATGATCGCGCTCAGGATCCCCATGGGGATACCAACGATGAGGCCGTCGATGATGCGGGCGCCGAGACGCGGGAGCAGTTCCCCCGGGGTGCCGGCACCGAAATTCGGATCCGGGCCGGGGAATCCCGGGCCGCCGAACCCACCGTCCTGCGGCGCCCCGTACGGGGGTGCACCGTACTGAGGAGCGCCGAACTGGGGCGCACCGAATTGGGGCGTTCCGTTCTGCGGGGTTCCGTACTGAGGAGCGCCGTACTGGGGGCCACCGTTCTGGGGCGCGCCGTACTGCGGGAACTGCTGGGTGTAATCGGGCGGGGTGGCGCCGTACGAGGGGGCGCCGGGATGACCGCCCGTCGCCCGAGGATCCTGCTGAGGGGGTGGATAGCCACCAGTGGTCACTTATGTCTCCCTTGTCGCGATCGGCATGGCAACGCGCCACGGTACAGCGTGCCGTGGCGCGTCGGTAGATATGCCTACGGATGCGACGGGAGGGTCCCGCCGGGGTTGTGTCAGGCCGCTACGGGACCACCCGTGGTGACCCGGTAGGCGTACGTGACGGCGATGATCGACACCGGCACGGTGACCAGCAGGCCGATCAGGCACAACAGGGCACCGAGGAGATTGATGCCGAGCAGTGCGAGGGCGAGCAACACCAGCGTTCCCGCATTCGATTTGACGGCATTGAAGCTCGACTTGATCGCGGTGACGGCATCCTGATTGCGATCGATGACGAACTGCATCGTCCACCACGCGAAGAACGCGAACACCAGGCCCGGGAGGATGCACAGCACGAGACCGATCGACGTGCCGATGCCCACGAGCAGACCTGCGAGGATGACCGCACCGATCGGGCCGATCTGGAGGAACGTCCCGAAAGCGGGGCGCTGCCCGTCGGTTTCGGCCAGCGCACCGCGCACGAAGGCGGCCTGGATCAGGTATCCGACGATCGCCGAGACGATGCTGCCGATGGCGCTCAGGAAGGTGAAGTCCGTCGCCTCACCGGTGAAGTCGAACCCGTTGAAGATGCCGCTGATCAGGCCCTGGATGACGAACGCGGCGAGCATGAAGACGATCCACACGCCGGCGTTACCGCTGAACTTCGACCAGCCGTAGGAGATCGCGTCGCCGACATTCAGCTGATTCGGAGGCGGACCACCGAAGCTCCCGGCGCCGTACGCACCCGGAGGGGGCGGGTAGTCACCACCCGACGGGGGAGGCGGATAGTTCCCCGGCGGCGGGTAGGACCCACCCGGCGGCGGGTAGTTGCCACCCGAGGGCGGGGGGTAGTTCCCCGGAGGGGGGTAGTTGCCGGGCGGCGGATAGTTCCCACCCGGCGGGGGAGTGCCACCGCCCGAGGGCGGCGGATAGCTTCCGGGTGGCGGATAACCACCCGGGTTCTTCGGATCCTGATTCGGGTCGTAACCACCGGTGGTCATGGCTGCCTCTCGTCTCCGGGATCGGACACTTCCGAGAGAGTACGGACATCACCTCGGGTCCGCATCCGCTATGTCCGCATCGTGTCCTATCGGATGCCTTCCTCCGACGGGGTGAACACCCACGGATCGCGGGGGAGTCTCACGGGATTCCAGCGGTCCAGCAACAGTTCCGGCGACACGGGCTCGCCGGGGTCGGCGAGTCGCAGCGACACGGCGATCGTGCCCAGCACGTCGGCGGCCGTGTGACCGAGCGCGAGCTGATCGGCCAGTGTCACCGCGCCGTCCCGTTTGGCCAGTCGCTTACCCTCCTTGCCGAGCGCGAGCGGCACGTGCGCGTAAACGGGTTCCGACAGTCCGAGAAGGTGTGCGAGACAGGCCTGCCGGGGCGCGGAAGTGAGCAGGTCGTCTCCGCGTACCACCTGATCGATGCCCTGGTCGGCGTCGTCCACCACCACTGCGAGGTTGTACGCGGGGGTTCCGTCGTTGCGGCGCAACACGAGATCGTCGACGATGCCCGTGAAATCTCCGTGCAGCAGGTCGTGGACGGTGAACCACTCCTCGGTCGCCCGCAACCGGATCGCGGGGGCGCGGCCGGAGGCCCGGCGCTCGGCCCGCTGCTCGTCGGTGAGGTTGCGGCAGGTGCCCGGATAGGCGCCCGCAGGGGCGTGGGGTGCGGAGGTGGCCTCGAGGATCTCGCGTCGGGTGCAGTAGCACTCGTAGGTCAGACCGGCCTGCTCGAGCCGCGCGATCGCCTCGTCGTACAGGCGCCGGCGGCGGGACTGGTGGACCACCCGGCCGTCCCAGTCGAGACCGATCGCCGCGAGATCCGCGAGCTGGCGTTGCTCCGCGCCGGGACGCACCCGGTCGAGATCCTCGACGCGGACCAGGAACCGACGGTTGGTCGACCGCGCGAACAACCACGCCAGGACGGCGGTGCGCAGATTGCCCAAGTGCAGGTCGCCGGAGGGACTCGGTGCGAAGCGACCCGCTCCTGCTTCGTCCTCGTCCGAAAGTGACACCCGTGCACTCTATCGAGCGACCCCCAGGAGTACCGCTCGCTGGGCGTGCACGACCTCCCGGATCGCCGCGACCGCGGCCGCGACCTCCGGCTGCCGCAGCGTCTCCGAGCGTGCGACGAGCCAGTAGGCCAGACGCGCCTCGACCTCGCCGGGCAGGACCCGGACGAGATCGGGGTGCCGATCGGCCATGAAGCACGGCAGCAGACCGAGTCCTCCGGCGGCGCGGGTCGCTTCGACGTGCACGAACACGTTCGTCGAGCTGATCGAATCCTGCATGTCGGGGGCGATGCGCCGCGCGACGTCGAGATCGTCGACCTGCAGCATCGAATCGATGAAGTACACGAGGGTGTGCTCACGCAGGTCGCGGACCGACGACGGGGAGCCGTGCGTGGCGAGATAATCGCGCGAGGCATACAGGCCCAGGTTGTAGTCGGCGAGACGGTGCGCTTCGGCCCGATGCACCTGCGGGCGTCCCACGACCACCTCGATGTCCATGCCGGACCGCTGCTGTGAGGCGCGACGGGTGGTCGCGACGATCTCGACGGAGATACCCGGATGGCGTTGCCGCACGAGCGCGCCGGCCGGGGCGGCGATGTAGGCGCTGAAGCCGTCGGTGGCGGAGATACGCACGACGCCCTCGAGGCGGCGCTCACCCCGGGGGTTCCGCAGACTTCCGACCGCGGCCTCGATGCGTTCGGCGGCCTCGAGCGCCTCGCGACCGCGGTCGGTCAGTTCCCATCCCGCCGCCGACCGCGTGAGCACGCGACCGCCGAGGCTGCGCTCGAGCGCGGCGATCCGCCGGGAGATCGTGGTGTGGTTGACGCCCAGGTCGTCGGCGGCGCTGGTGAACCTGCCACTGCGCCCGACGGCGAGCAGGACGAGGAGGTCATCGGCCGAGGGCACGCTCATGTGTGCAGTTTCGCAGATCGCATCTGCGAATCGCGTCATTGTGGATGCAAATGTGCGTACCGATACTCGGCATATGTGTTTGGAAGTGTTCCCCGTCACACAGCGTCCCGGGAGGGTGCAGGCATGAGCGTCGAACAGGCACGAACGGATGGACCGGAGAGTTCACCGTCGGCATTGCGCAGGGTCGTCGGTGCGTCCATGGCGGGCACCGTCGTCGAGTGGTACGAGTTCTTCCTCTACGGCACCGCCGCGACCCTCGTCTTCGCCAAAGTCTTCTTCCCCGACGGCGGCAACGAACTCGACGCGATCATCGCGGCGTTCGTCACCTACGCCGTGGGCTTCGTCGCCCGGCCGCTCGGTGGGATCGTCTTCGGCCACTTCGGTGACCGGTTCGGACGCAAGCAGCTGCTGCAGACCAGCATCATCATGGTCGGCGTCGCGACCTTCCTGATGGGCTGCCTGCCGACCTTCGGTGCCATCGGGTACTGGGCGCCGGCACTGCTCGTGACGCTCCGGTTCATCCAGGGCTTCGCGGTCGGCGGCGAGTGGGGCGGCGCGGTACTGCTGGTCGCCGAACACAGCCCCGATCGCTCGCGCGGATTCTGGTCGTCGTGGCCGCAGGCCGGTGTGCCGATGGGCAATCTCCTCGCGACGATCGTCCTGCTCGTCCTCACCACCACGTTGCCCGAATCGGCCTTCCTGTCGTGGGGCTGGCGAGTCGCGTTCTGGCTCTCGGCCGTCATCGTGCTGATCGGCTACTACATCCGCACCAAGGTCACCGACGCCCCGATCTTCCTCGAGGCGCAGCAGGAGGCCGACAAGCTGAAGGAGACGTCGTTCAACGTCTTCGAGGTGCTCGAGCGCTACCCGCGCGGCGTGTTCACGGCCATGGGCCTGCGGTTCGCCGAGAACGTCATGTACTACCTCGTCGTCACCTTCTCGATCACCTATCTGAAGATCATCGTCGGTGCCGACACCAGCCACATCCTGTGGTGGATGCTCGCCGCGCACGCCGTGCACTTCGTGATCATCCCGATGGTCGGACGACTGTCGGACACGCTGGGACGCCGTCCCGTCTACATGATCGGTGCCGTCACCGCCGGTGCCTGGGGCTTCCTCGCCTTCCCGATGATGGACACCGGCAACAGTGCGTGGATCATCTCGGCGATCGTCATCGGACTCGTCTTCCACTCGTTCATGTATGCGGGGCAGCCGGCGATCATGGCGGAGATGTTCCCGACCCGCATGCGCTACTCGGGCGTCTCCCTCGGCTACCAGGTCACCTCGATCGTCGCAGGGTCGCTCGCCCCGATCATCGCCGCGAGTCTGCTCAGCCGCTTCGAGTCGTCGGTCCCGATCTCCTTCTATCTGCTCGGCTCGTCGCTGATCACGATCGTCGCGGTGATCGTGGCCCGGGAGACGAAGGGCATCTCGCTGCGCGACATCGACGCCGCGGACGCGGAAACGGTCGCCCAGAAGAAGGCCGCCGAGAACGCCAGGATCTCGGCATGAGGGCCCGCACCGCACTCGTGACCGGTGGTGTCGGCGGGATCGGGGCGGCCTGCGCCCGCGCCCTCGCCCGGCAGGGAGTCCGCGTGACCGTCACCGACGTCGACGAGGTCGCCGCGAAGACGCTCGCCCACGAGATCGGGGGAGAGGCGTGGGGTGTCGACCTGCTCGACACCGACGGCCTCGACGGTCTCCGCCTCGACGTCGACATCCTCGTCAACAACGCCGGCATCCAGGTGGTGCGGCCGGTGGAGGACTTCGCCCTCGCCGACTTCCGCCGCATCCAGACGCTCATGGTCGAGGCGCCGTTCCTGCTCGTGAAGGCCGCGCTGCCCGGCATGTACGAGCGGGGCTTCGGCCGGATCGTGAACATCTCGTCGGTGCATGGGCTGCGGGCGTCGGCGTTCAAGGCCGGGTACGTCACCGCCAAGCACGGCCTCGAGGGGTTCTCCAAGGTCGTCGCGCTCGAAGGCGGTCCCCGTGGCGTGACGAGCAACTGCGTCAATCCGGGTTACGTCCGCACCCCGCTGGTGGAGAAGCAGATCTCGGAACAGGCCCGCGCGCACGACATCCCGGAGGATCGCGTGCTCTCGGATGTGTTGCTCACCGATCAGGCGGTGACCCGGCTGGTCGAGCCGGAGGAGGTGGCCTCGCTCGTGTCGTGGCTGGCCTCCGACGAAGCCGGGATGGTCACCGGCGCGTCGTACACGATGGACGGCGGCTGGTCGGCCCACTGACAGGACGGTCCGACTGCAATCACCGACCCGCGTCCCGGATTCCGGGGCGCGGGTCAGTGCGCGTCGGCGCCGTCGAGGACGAGTTGGACCTGGGCGTGCAGAGCGTGGGTCAGATACTCGCGCGGGTAGAGCTCGGGGCTCGCCGCCGCGTCGAGTGCGAGCCCGTTCGCGGCCGAGAGCAGCAGAGCGGCCCGGGTCTCCGGGTCGGGTGTACCGGCGCGGATCAATACGCGCGCTATGCCCGTGCGGATCGTGAACAGGGTGGCGGTGCGGATGGCGCTCAGCGTGGGGGAGGTGACCGCCCGCACGGCGAACGCCGACATCACGTGCACCTCGCTGCCACGTTCCTCGTCGAGGGGGAGCAGCTGGCTGAGCGCGGAGAACAGGGTGCGCGCCGGATCGATGTCGGGATCGACGTTCGTCAGCCGGTTCAGCACCCGGTCCGAGAGCGTGCGGAACGAGTACGCGAGCATCTCGTCCTTGGTTGGGAAATGGTGCTGCACCGCCCCGATCGAGACCCCTGCCTCGTTGGCCACCTCCCGCACACTCGCCGCGTCGAGACCGTTGCGTGCGGCCACGTCGAGCAGGGCCGCAGCAAGCCTGGTGGGGCTGGTGGTGATGTAGGGGCGCGTGCGCATGGGGAGCACCGTAGCCGAGCTCTCCACCATACGAACGTACGGGGAGGCGGGAATCACACCCCGTCGGTGAGCTCGCGATCTGAGAGGAAACGGACCGACACCGTCAGCGCGGCTGCGAACGCCGCTGCGACCCACAGGGCGTGCAGCCCCAGCACCCGGTGGGCGAGCGCGCCGAGAACGGCGCCCGTCACCAGGCCGCCCCACAGGCCCAGATAGGGCAGCCAGCTCCAGCGCGGACCACCGAAGAACGCCGCCGCGATCCGCTGCCCGATCTTGACCAGCGCACCCGTCATGTAGGTCAGGGCGACGGTCGTCTCCCCGTGCCGCCGGAACACCGAGTTCTCCGTTCCCATGGCCAAGGTCATCGCGATCACGGCGACCGGCGTCCAGTCCACGAAGACGGCCGCGGCGGCGATCGTCAGCAACACGGTCACCGTCGCGAGGACGGCGGTCTTGCGGGTCCGCCGGTCTCGGTCGGTCAGTTCCGCTACCACGCTGCCGAGAATCACTCCGAGCACGAACAGCGCGAGCACACCGCCGATGAGGGTGACCGTCTGCCACGCACCGTCGGCCGTCCCGACCGCGAAGCGCGTGGAGTTGCCGCTCATGAACGACACGAAGACGCCGCCCAGGGTGATGAAACCGAGGGCATCGATGAACCCTGCGAGAGAGGACAACGCGATCGCGAGTCCCTGCAACTGCCTGCCGTAACCGACCACCAGACGATAGTAGGAACCGTTCCCGCCGGATGCCGACGACGTCGGCTCGCGGATACTTACGCGGTGTAACGACCGGGCGTTGTGGGCGCGATGGACAAGGGGAGCCGTCCGGCGCCGTCGTTCTCAGGAGTTCCCTCGATGTCCTTGCCCCGCTTGTCGTCCCGGCTGTCCCTGCTCGTCGTCGCGACGGTCGCGGGTCTGACCCTCACCGGTTGTGATTCGACCACCGAGGACACTTCCGTCGCTCCGGCGGCGACTTCCGAACAGTCCCCGGTGCCGAGCTCCGAAACCCCCACGACGACACCGTCCCCCACCACGACGCGCTCCACCTCGACGACCGCACCGAACCCGGCAGCGTCGGCGGATTCGTCGGAGGCCCTGGCCCGGCTGGCGACCCTGCCGATCAAGGGGCGCGCGCCCAAGACCGGGTACAGCCGCGACCTGTTCGGCCAGGCGTGGAGCGACGACGTGTCGGTGGAGTTCGGGGGCAACGGCTGCGACACCCGCAACGACATCCTGCGACGCGACCTCGTCGATATCGTCTACCGGCCCGGTACCCGCGACTGCGTCGTCGCGTCGGGAACCCTGAACGACTTGTACACCGGTACGACGATCGCGTTCACCCGCGGGCAGGACACCTCGACCGCGGTGCAGATCGACCACGTCGTCGCGTTGTCGGACGCGTGGCAGAAGGGCGCGCAGCAACTCGACGCGGGCACCCGGGCCGATTTCGCCAACGACCCGCGCAACCTCCAGGCCGTGGACGGGCCGACCAACCAGCAGAAGAGCGACGGCGACGCCGCCACCTGGCTGCCGCCGAACCGCGCGTACCGCTGCACGTATGTCGCGCGGCAGATCGAGGTCAAGGCGATCTACGGCCTGTGGGTGACGCAGGCCGAGCACGACGCGATGGCGCGGGTCCTCACCGAATGCGGAGGTGGGGCTCCCGCAGCTGCACCCGCGCCCACCACGACGACGCGCCAGGCGCCCGCACCTGCGCCGGCACCCTCGCCGGCTCCTGCACCTGCGCCCGCCCCCGCCGAGCCGGCCCCTGCTCCGGCGGAGGTGTATTACAAGAACTGCGCGGCGGCCCGGTCCGCGGGAGCCGCACCGCTGTATGGGGGAGAGCCCGGCTACCGGCCGAAGATGGACGGTGACGGGGACGGCGTCGCCTGCGAGTAGCACACACCGCCGTGATCTCTCGGTCAGCTGAAGCGGTGGGTGAGATTGCGGCGCATGCGGTGCAGCTCGCGGAGCTGGGCGCCCAGCCGCTCGACCTCGGCGTCGAACCGGCGCGCCCGGTCCACGGCCCCCACCCGGTGTTCGGCGAGGGCCTTCTGTTCGGTCTTCTCGATGGCTGCGGACACCTCGTCGATCTCCCGGTCCAGCATCTCCACCCAGACCGAAGCCTGCTCGTGGTCGGCGTCGCCGCCGAGCGGGAAATTGTCGTCCGCGGTCACGAGACGCATCGTGCCCGAGATCGGCCCGGTACGCGAACACGGGGACCGGAAAAGCAGAAACCCCGTGGGACGCTGTGCGCCCCACGGGGTTCCGTGGCGGAGGATAGGGGATTTGAACCCCTGAGGGCGTTAACCCAACCCGCGTTCCAGGCGAGCGCCATAGGCCACTAGGCGAATCCTCCGTGGGGAAGCATACCGAATGGAGACCCCAACTTGCCAAACGGGCACGTCGCACCCTGATTCCAGGGGTGCTGCGGGGGCGGGTTCGCCGCCGGGGCGCTCGTTCCTCTACACTTGCCGATGGATCCCGCGCGGCGCGCATCCTGTGAACTCCCCCAGGGCCGGAAGGCAGCAAGGGTCAACGGGCTCTGCCGGGTGCGCGGGGTCCTCTTAATTTCCGCCGATGCCCGTGTCACCGTGCACGGTGAAAGGTCCCTCCGCATGCCTACGCAGACCCAGTACGGGTTGATGAGCCATGAGGAACTCGTTGCAGAGCACGAGCGCCAGTCCGCCAACTACGAACGGTTGAAGTCGGAGAAGCTGACGCTGGACCTGACCCGCGGCAAGCCCTCGCCCGAGCAGCTCGACCTCTCCGCGGAGTTGCTGTCGCTGCCGGGTGCCGACGACTTCCGCGACGGCAGCGGCACCGACACCCGCAACTACGGCGGCCTCACCGGCCTGCCCGAGCTGCGCGCGATCTTCGCCGAGCTGCTGAACATCCCGGTCGAGAACCTCGTCGCAGGAAATAACGCGAGCCTCGAGATCATGCACGATCTCGTCGTCTGGTCGTTGCTGCACGGCACCGTCGACTCGCCGCGCCCGTGGTCGCAGGAGTCGGTCGTCAAGTTCCTGTGCCCGGCGCCCGGCTACGACCGGCACTTCGCGATCACCGAGTCGCTCGGCATCGAGATGATCCCCGTGCCGCTGCGCGAGGACGGCCCCGACGTGCGGTTCATCGCCGATCTCGTCGCGAACGACCCGCAGATCAAGGGCATGTGGGCTGTGCCGACCTACTCGAACCCCACCGGCGCGGTGTACTCCGAGGAGGTCGCCCGCGAGTTGGTGTCGATGCCGACGGCCGCTCCCGACTTCCGCATCTTCTGGGACAATGCCTACGCGGTGCACCCGCTCACCGAGCACCTCGCGCCCGCGATCGACATCCTCGGTCTGGCCGCGCAGGCCGGTCACCCGAACCGCGTGTTCGCGTTGGCGTCCACCTCGAAGATCACCTTCGCCGGTTCGGGCGTGAGCTTCTTCGGCAGCTCCACCGAGAACCTCACCTGGTACCAGAAGTACCTGGGCATCAAGACCATCGGTCCCGACAAGGTCAACCAGCTGCGTCACCTGCGCTTCTTCCGCGACGCCGAGGGTGTGCGTGCCCACATGGCCACGCACCGCGAGATCCTCGCGCCGAAGTTCGCGCTCGTGCGCCGCATCCTCGAGGAGCGTCTCGGCACGTCGAAGGTCGCGTCGTGGACCGAGCCCGAGGGCGGCTACTTCATCAGCCTCGATGTCGTCGAGGGCACGGCGGCCCGCGTCATCGCCCTGGCGAAGGAGGCGGGTATCGCGCTGACGGGTGCCGGTTCGGCGTTCCCGTACAAGAAGGACCCCGAGGACAAGAACATCCGCCTCGCACCGAGCTTCCCTTCGCTCGGTGAGCTCGAGAAGGCCATGGACGGTGTCGCGACCTGCGTGCTGCTGGCCGCAGCGGAGAAGGCGCTCGCCGACAAGTAGTGCGTGGGTAGGTACGCAACGCGAGGACGAGGCTCGCAACATCGGCAGTCACTGCCGGCGTTGCGAGCCTCGATTCTTTGTTGCGTACCTCCGTCGACAAGAATCTGCACTCCGCGTGTGAGTTTGTTCCCAGCCTGTGGATAAAGTTGTGCACAACACGTGGACGGGCGGTGGACAACTCGGATCGGCCCTGGTCGGGGCATTCTCGGTGCCCGCCGTCACCACGACTTGCTTTCCCCTACCGACCTGACATACTCGCTGGTCAGGGTCGCCGCATACCGTGCGGCGGGTTCGGAAGTGGTGAGTGTGATGGAAAACCGCGCTCTCGTGAATTCCGGAGTCGGCGTATCGGCCGTCGGATCTGTCACGGGGTGTCTCGGTGTACTGAAGGTGTTCCTACTGGCGCTCGACATCGAGGCGGCGCCCGAGACGCCCCCGCGGGTCCCACCCGTCGAGAAGGTGGAGCCCTTCCTGCCGGCACGCATCGCCGAGCAGCCCGAGACGGACCACGGTGTGCGTCCGCCGTGCCTGCTCGCGTTCCGGCACGTCGTCGACCCGACACGACCGGAGATCTCGTTCGGTGCGTCGACGGGGTCGCTGCGTGAGGCGCCGGACACGACCCGACCGTATGTGGGACACCCCGCGACGTGCGTGTCGCTGTGGGACGTCCCCGGCCACGGTCTCGTCCTGGCGCTGGAATCGCTGTCGGACCACGGGTCGCCGCTCGTCGACTGGCGCAGCGACCCGCTGCAGGACCGCGACGGCGCCGGTCTGCGCCCGGTGCTCGGCGAGTTCCTCGCGCCCTTCGAACTGACCGCCGACGCCTGCCTGAACGACGTGTTTCCCGGACTGAACAGGCGGTTGTGTGCGCCGACGACCTATCAGCCCCTGCACGAACTCGTCGTCCACCGCCACCGGGGAGTCGGCGATCGCGAGGTCGCCGAGGGCATGGTCGTGGAAGTGGTCTCGAGCGGCGGCGAACGCGTCCGCTCGCTCGTCGACGGCCCGCGCATCGGACCGGAGGCCCGCACGGCGGCACGGTCCTGGGGTGTGTTGTGGAAGTGGGACCGGGTTCCGCTCGTGGACCGGCCCGTGCAGCCGGGAGCCACCATCGCCGTGCGGGAGGACTCCGGTGCGGTGCTGTTCGACCTCGAGGCCACCGCCCTCGGCAGCGACTATGTCGGGCACGGCACCCGCGAGATGATCTACGGGCTCATCCCGTGGGTGGCGGTGCGGGCCCGGGCCTCCGCCGACTACTGGACGACCATGGAGCATCTGCGCCACCCCGACGGGCTCGGCGGCGATCGGCTGGCCACGGTCCTCGACGACATCGCGATCATGCAGGCGCGCCGGATGGAACGGGCCCTGCTGCGCAAGGAATCGATTCACGACGACCGGTTCCACTCGTGGACGCAACCCACCCAGCTGCGAGCACTCATGGCCGGCCGGGTCGCCGACGAGTTGGCCGAACTCGACGCGGAACTGTCCGAGGCCGTGGACATCGTCGAGCACGCCCTGCTGCGCAGTGCCGAGTTGCGCGGTGCGAGGCATACCCGCTTGGCCAAGGGCTGGTCCGCGGCGGCGTCGGTCATCGCCGTCGTGGCGTTGTTCGCCGCCCTGGCCGCCGTTCCGGACACCTCGCAACCGACGCTGTTCCCGCACTGGCTGCATGCTCTGACCACGTCGATCGCGCTCACCCTGGGCATCGTGATCGCGGTGGTCGTGTGGCGCCGCCCCTGACGCGCAGGGCATGATCGTCTGCATGTCCTCGACGCTGAACCTGGTCGGAGATCCCGACGCCGACGCACTGCTGGCCGAGAACCCGCTGGCGCTTCTCATCGGCATGCTGCTCGACCAGCAGGTGGCGATGGAGGTCGCGTTCGCGGGACCGAAGAAGCTCGCCGACCGTCTCGGCGGTCTCGACGTGTACCGCATCGCGTCGGCCGACCCCGACGAGTTCGTCGCGGTGTGCGCGCAGCAACCGGCCGTCCACCGGTTCCCCAAGTCGATGGGACAGCGGATCCAGGCGCTGTGCGCGGCGATCGTCGAGGACTACGACGGCGACGCCTCCGCACTGTGGACGTCCGGCGACCCGGACGGCAAGGAAGTGCTGCGGCGGCTGAAGAAGCTGCCGGGCTACGGCGACCAGAAGGCACGTATCTTCCTGGCGCTGCTCGGCAAGCAGATGGGTGTGCGGCCCGAGGGATGGCGCGAGGCCGCCGGCGACTACGGGCACGAGGATGCGCGCCGGTCGATCGCCGACGTCGTCGACGAGCAGTCGCTGCGCGAGGTGCGCGAGTTCAAGAAGTCGATGAAGGTAGCGAAGAAGTCATGAGACGCGTCGCAGCGGTGTGCGGCGCCGCCGTCGCCTTCGCCGGGGGAACCGTGGGCGTGGCCTCGGCCGGCGGGGGAGACGACCGGGTCGTCCTCCGGCCCGGCGACGGGATCGTGTTCTCCGCGGAGCCGACACCGGGTTGGTGTTCCGTGGCGGCGGTCGGTCACGACGACGCGGGTCGGCTCGTCGCGATCACGGCGGGGCACTGCTATCAGACGGGATCGTCGCCCGTCTGGAAGGTCGAGGAGCAGCACCGCGGGCCGATCGGAACCGAAACGGACGTCGCGAGTACGGGTTCGGTCGATCAGCTGGGATTTCCCACCGACGAGATCGCCGACTACGCGGTGGTCCTGCTCGACGAGACCCGCGTGCGGGGATCGAACACGTCGGTGCCCAACGACCGGGGAGAGCGAGTCGTGCTCGAATCGGTCGCGGCGTTCGGCGAAGGCGAGCTGCCGGCCGGAACACATTGCGCGGCAGGGCGGAGCACGTCGGTGGCCTGCGCGACCGGCGATGTGCGGGTGGACGGGAACCTGATGTCCTCGCCGCTGCTCATGCGACCGGGCGATTCCGGCGGGCCGCTCGTGCGTACCGAGACGGGCGAATGGATGGGACTGTCGGTGGGTTACCGGTTCCCGCAGACCGCGGTCTCCGACGACCGGCAGGTTCCCGACACGAGGTTCGCCGCCTACCAGCGGGCCGACCGGATCCTCGCCGAGATCGACGCGCGCGACGGGATCGGCTCGGGGTTCCGTCTCGTCGACACCCCCTGACCGATCCCGCCCGCGTTACCGTCAGAGCTTCTCGAAACGCGGAATCAGGTGTTCGGCAACGTTTTTCGCCTCGTCGATGAGCGGCCATCCGGCGAGGATGAGGGAGGTCGGTCCGGTCGCGTCGCGCAGGGTGCGCACGTGGCCGGTGATCTCGTCCGGGTCGCCGACGTAGTAGACGGCCGACGATCCCGTGGCGAAGATGTCCAGCGGTGACCACGCGGTGATGCCCGCGTAGAGGCCGTCGCCGAGATACAGGTCCTCGGGTTCGGGCAGCTTGCCGGCATTGATGGTGTCGACCCAGCCCTGCCGCTGCGCGTCGCGCGCGGTGAAGGTCTTCAGATCCTGCTTGCCGTGCGTGCGGCGCCGAACCGCGTTGTCGAGCACGTCCTGGATCTGCTCGATGCCGGCCTTCTCGAACAGCGACCGGAACCGCTCGAGTGCCTCCTCCCGGTTCGGACGCACGATGACGCCGGACAGGGCGCCGAAGTCGGTGTACTCGCGACCCTCTGCTGCAGCGGATTCGCGTGCGGCGGTGAACTTCTCCGCGACGAACGAGGTCTCGCGCAGCATGATCAGGTAGGCGTCGAGCACCTTGCCGGCGTTCTGCAGACCGGCGGGGGAGTCGCCCGTTCCCCACAGCGGCACCGAGTGGTCCGCAGGAGCATCGATGCGCAGCGGGGTGTTCGGGAAGTTCGACGCGGTGCCCTCGGCATAGATACGCCGGAACTCCGCCCAGTACTTCTCGCCGAGCTCGTACCGGCGGTCGTGCTCGACGTTCATGTCGTACTTGGTGAGGATGTTCTCCCGGCCGTTGACCGAGTTGATCATCAGGCGACCACCGCTGAACGCGTCGAAGGTGAGGGCCTTCTCGGCGAGCAGTCGCGCGGGCGTCATGTTCGCGTAGATCGCGACGAGGAACTTCATCCGGCTGGTGTGCGCCGCAGCCCAGGTCGCCGAGATGAAGGGGTCGTTCGGCCAGGTGGCGACGAGCGCACCTTCGAAGCCGCCGTCGTCGATGGTCTTCGCGAGTTCGATCTGCCGCTGCCCGTCCACCGGGTACAACCCGCCGGGGCTCCAGGGGTAGTCGCCGTCGGCCTGGGTGAGATACCAGAAGGTCTTGATGGGCATTACTTCGTGTCCTTCGAGGGGAGTTCGAACGGTTCGACGCGGGCGCGGGCGCGCAGCATGTCGGCGTCCACGGCGAACAGGGCGTCGAGATAGGCGACGGCGAACGAACCGGGGCCGGTGGAGTTCTCCTCGGCGATCTCGGACGCCACGGCGACGTGCGCGTGGGCCGCCGCGAGGCCGACGAGAGGGGTCTCCGCAACCGCGAGATAGGCCGCGACGAGTCCGCCGAGGGAGCATCCGGTGGAGGTCACGCGCGGCAGCATCGCGCTGCCACCGGCGATGCGCAGTCCGACGATCCCGCCGTCGCGGTTGCGTCCGACGAGGTAGTCGACGGGACCGGAGGCCGATACGGCGTCGGCGCGGTCGAGCAGCGCGAGCGCCGCGGGCACGGCGGCTGCGGCCTCGTCGGCGCTGTCGACGCCGCGCGTGTCACCACCCAGACCGGCCAGCGCGATGATCTCGGAGGCGTTGCCGCGGATCGCGGTGGGACGGAACTTCAGCAGGTCGGCGGCGAGCGAGGTGCGCCACGCCAGTCCGCCCACTCCCACGGGGTCGAGGACCCACGGGGTGCCGGCGTCGTGCGCGGCCTCGGCCGCGCGGGTGAAGGCCACCGAGGTCTCGTCGAAGGGGGTGCCGAGGTTGACGAGCACTCCACCGGCGATGCGCGCGAAATCACCTGCCTCGTGGGCGTTGTCGATGTGCGCGTTGCTGGCGCCCGCGGCGAGCAGCACGTTGGTGAGGAAGTTGGCCGAGACGATGTTGGTCAGCGAGTGCACCAGCGGCGTCTGCGCGCGCAGGGCGTCGAGGGTGACGGCGAGATCGTCGATGGTGGGGGTCGTGGTCACGGGAGATCCTGTCGGGAGGAGGGGAGGGGACGAAGCGGGTCAGGATCGCGGACATCGCATCATGCGTCGCCCTTCCCTTCTCCGAGTGTCCGCATGGGGAGTGCGGGGTCGGCGGTCCACTCCTCGAGGGATCCGTCGTAGACGGCGATGTCGTCGTGGCCCGTCCGGACCAGTGCGAGCGCCACCAGGCAGGCCGAGACGCCGCCACCGCAGTAGAGGATCAGGGGCCGGGAGGTATCGGCGAGGGCCTGCTCGGCCAGCTCGGCGATCCGATCGGTGCTCCGCAGGACGCCGTCGGCGAGCAGGCTCTTGGCCGGCAGGTTCCGGCTCCCGCCGATGTGCCCGCGGCGCGTGTAACGAGTGGTGGCGGTGCCTGCGAACTGCTCGGCGTCGAGCGCACAGACGAGGGTGCCCGGTGCGTCACCGGACACCACGGCGAGCACGTCGTCGCGATCGCGCCACAGGCCGTGGTCGGGCAGCCCGGTCCGGGATGTGGTGGCAGTGCGCTCGGCGGCGTCGCCGGTTTCCACGGGCAGGTCGAGCGCGGTCCAGCGGGCGAAGCCGCCGTCGAGGACGCGGGCGGAGACACCGATGTTGCGCAGCATCCACCACAACCGGGACGCCCAGGTCATGCCGCCGTCGTCGTAGATCACGAGGTCGGTGTCGGGGGTCACGCCGAGTTCGGTCAGGGCGGCCGCGAGGTCGTCCGGGGCGGGGCGGGAGAAATGCAGGTCGGTGCCGGGGGCGCTGAATCCGCCGAGCAGGTCGGCGTGCACGGAGCCCGGGATGTGCGCGGCGCGCCAGGTCGCGTAGCCGGATTCCGGACGGTAGTCGCCGTCGAAACGGGGCTTCGGAAAGGTGACCGTGGCGTGCAGGACCGTGTGGGCGCCGGGGTCGCTCGCGAGCTCTTCGGCGCTGATCAGCACCTGTTCGTCCCGGAAAGCCGCCTCGGTCACGCGTTGGGTCCTCTCGTCGTGTTCGAGGAGCGACGCTAAACGACGAATAACGTATACGCAAGTATTCGTAAGTCCACGGTGGCATAATCGGCGCACGTAAACGGCATGCCTACGGAGGGTGTAGATGACCGAGCAGGACGCGACGGCCGAGCTGGAGAGCTCTCTTCTCGTCGAATCGCCCACCGGGCGCGACGACCAGACCTCCAAGCAGTACCTGCGCCTGCGCTCGGACATCCTCGCGGGGAAGTTCCCACGCGGCGCCGCTCTGCACGAGACCCAGCTCAGCGAGACCTACGGGGCGTCCCGCACCCCCATCCGCGAGGCGCTCAACTGGCTCGCGCACGACGGTCTGCTCGAACGGGCCAGTCGCGGCTTCCGGGTGCGTTCGGGCACCCCCGAGGACGTCATCGAGATCTATGCGGCGCGCGTCGCGCTCGAATCCGAGGCGGCCGGCGCCGCGGCGATCCGGCACACCGATCTCGACATGGCGCGGCTCGAGCGACTGCACGATTCGTGCTGCTCAGCCACCGACGACGGCGCGGTGCGCATCGGGAACTTCCGGTTCCACGAGGCGCTGTGGCAGGCCGCGCACAACACGACGATCACGACATTGCTCGTGCGTCTGACCACCCAGCTGCGGATCTACGACTCCGGGCCGCCGTCCAACTACGGCGAGCCCGATCTGCTCAACCGGGAGCACGCGCAGATCCTCGACGCCTTGCGGGCGCGGAACGAGTCCGCGGCCCGCGAACACATGCGTGCTCATCTCGAGCGCAGCCGCGAGCAGCGCATCCGCCTCTTCGCCCGCGGCTGAGCCTTCACTCCTGATCGGACGTGTCGATGTCGCCGGCGAGGATCCGGTACAGCGACTTCTTGGCTCCGGTGAGGACCGCGTGTGCCGCGGCGACCTCGGCGTCGGAACCGCTCATCGCGACCGACCGCGTCGCGACCTGCAGTTCGCGCAGTGCGAGTCGCAGGTCGGGGGCGTCGGAATCGGGATCGTGAGCGGCGAAGGGGTCGAGGAGCTCGTTTTCCGGATCGTCGATGTACGTGCGGCCCGCATCCGTCAGTGAGACGAGCTTGCGTCCGCCCTCCTTCTCGACGGTGACGAGTCCTTCGTCCTCGAGCTGGGAGATCGTCGGGTAGATCGCGCCGGGGCTGGGGCGCCAGGCGCCGCCTGTCCGTTCGGCGATCGCTTCCATGAGCTGGTAGCCGTGCATCGGTTCGGTGCCGAGCAGGCGCAGCACGGCCGCGCGGACGTCGCCTCGCTGTGCTCGGCCGCGTCGTCCTCCTCGCGGGCCGCCGTGTCCCCGTCCGCCGCCACCGCGGTGCGGGCGGAAGCCGGGTTCGTCGTGCGGGTGGTGTCCGCGACGGCGGGGGCCGTCGGCGCGGAACGGGCCGCCGGGAAGATTTCGATCGTGCATGGCGCGGCGACGGCCGCGGGGATGTTCGTGGGTTCGCATCTGTGCGTCTCCTTCTATGTCGATACGGTCACGATAGATCTCGATATATCGTTAACGCAACAGTGGTCTCGGCCACAGATGTCAACGGACCGACCGCCGTGCATGTCGGGAGCCGCCGGTACGCTCGGCGCGTGGCTCTGTACCGGAAGTATCGACCTGCGACCTTCGCGGAGGTGGTGGGGCAGGAGCACGTCACCGTGCCCCTCAGCACGGCGCTCGACACGGGCCGCATCAACCACGCTTACCTGTTCTCGGGTCCTCGTGGATGCGGCAAGACGTCCTCGGCGCGCATCCTCGCCCGCTCGCTCAACTGCGAGACCGGCCCCACGTCCACTCCGTGCGGAACGTGCCGGTCGTGCGTGTCGCTCGGCCCGGGCGGTGGAGGCAACCTCGACGTCACCGAACTCGACGCCGCGAGCCACGGCGGTGTCGACGACACCCGCGAACTCCGCGACCGCGCGTTCTACGCTCCAGCCGAATCGCGCTACCGCATCTTCATCATCGACGAGGCGCACATGGTCACCACGCAGGGCTTCAACGCCCTGCTCAAGATCGTGGAGGAGCCGCCGGAGCACCTCATCTTCGTCTTCGCGACCACCGAGCCCGAGAAGGTGCTGCCCACCATCCGGTCGCGCACGCATCACTATCCCTTCCGGCTCCTCGCTCCCACGGCGATGCGGGGTCTGCTCGAGCAGATCTGTGGCCAGGAGAACGTGCCGGTCGAGGACGCGGTCTATCCGCTGGTCATCCGTGCCGGCGGTGGATCCCCCCGCGACTCGCTGTCGGTGATGGACCAGCTCCTCGCCGGTGCCGGCCCCGAGGGCGTCACCTACGAGCGCGCCCTGTCGCTGCTCGGCGTCACCGACGTCGCTCTCATCGACGAGGCCGTCGATTCGCTCGCGGCCGGCGACGGCGCGGCGCTGTTCGGCACCGTCGAGAAGGTCATGGACGCCGGGCACGACCCGCGTCGCTTCGCCGTCGACCTTCTCGAACGGCTCCGCGATCTCATCCTCATGAAGTCCGTCCCCGACGCCGCCGAGCGCGGACTCGTCGACGCACCCGGCGACGTCCTCGAGCGGATGCGCGACGAAGCGACCCGCCTGGGCCCGGCCACCCTCACCCGCTACGCCGAGATCGTGCACGCCGGGCTCGGCGAGATGCGCGGTGCGACGTCGCCGCGTCTGCTGCTCGAGGTGATGTGCGCGCGCATGCTGCTCCCCGCGGCGTCCGACGCGGAAACCGCTGTCCTGCAACGCCTCGAACGACTCGAGCAGGGCATCGTCGCAGCCCCGGCGGGAGGTGTCGCGCCGAAGCCGGTGGCAGTACCCGCCGCGCCTGCCGCACCGCCCATCTCGCCCGACGAACCCGCGGCACGTTTCCAGCGTCCCTCCCAGCGCCGGGCAGCGGAGGCGGCGCCTGCCGCACCGTCCAACGAGACTGCTCAGCCCCGCGAGGCCGCTCAGCCGCAGCCGGAAGCTGCCCAGCAATCCCCTGCCCAGCAGGCACCGGTGCAGCCCGAACCGGCCCAGCCGGCACCTGCCCCGACACCGCCTCCCGCCGCCGCGCAACCTCCCGTCGTCCCGGAGGCTCCACAGCCGCAGAGTGTGCCCGACGAGGTTGCCGCACAGGAGGTTCCGCCGCCCGCTCCCGAGGATCCGGTTGCTCCCGAGCCCGAGCCCGAGCCCGAGCCCGAACCCGCCCGCGCGGCAGGCGGTCCCGACGCAACCCAGATGCGGGGTGTGTGGTCGGAAGTGCGCGCGAAGGTCCGCGAACGCAGCCGCACCGTCGAGGTGATGCTCTCGGGCGCCACCGTCCGATCGGTCGACGGCACCCGCGTCGTGCTCGTGCACGACTCCGCTCCGCTCGCGAAGCGACTCGCCGACGCGCGCAACGCCACGGTCATCGCCGATGCGCTGAAGGCGGTCTTCGGTGGAGAGTTCGAGGTCACCTGCGTCCACGGATCCGCTGCTGCGGAGGCACCTGCCAGAACCCCGGCGCCCGAAAAGAATTCGCGCCCGGCGGGTCAACCGCGTTTCTCCCGGCCGAGCCAGGCGAAGAATGCCGCGCCGCCCGCACCCGCCGAAGCCCCCGCCGCGCCGCAGCGACCGGCGGCCGCACCGTCGGCTGCTCCGACGTTCACGCGTCCGTCCGTGGAGAGCGTCGACGACATTCCGCCGCCCGAAGCCCCCGACCTTCCCGACGATCCGGGCTCGGGCTACGACGCGCCGCCGCCCGACCCGTCGCAGATGACGGAGGCGGACGTCGAGGAGATGTTCGCCGAGGCCGCCACGCCCGGCGACCCGTCGACGCGCCGCGATCCGGAGGAAGTCGCGATCGAGCTGCTCAAGGATGTGCTGGGAGCGAAACCGCTCGACGAGAAGTAGTCGTACCGAGTCCCAGGTCGCATCGACCGCGTCGGCGATTCGTATCTGCTGCCGACGGGTATCGCCTCATCATGAACCTGCACGAACTCCTGCGCGCCGTCGAATCCTTCGACGCTGTGGATCGGCCCGCCGAGCGCATCGCGCAGCGCATACGGCGAGTCCTCGACGGCTCCGTCGTCGACGACCTGCTCCGAGGTTCCTGGCTCGGACACCCCGTCCATCCGCTTCTCGTCACCGTCCCGATCGGATCGTGGATCTCTGCTGCGGCGCTGGACGCGTTGCCCGGGCAGCGCACCGCCTCCCGGCGACTCGTCGCGTTGGGACTGGGCGCGGCCGTCCCGACGATCGTCACCGGATATGCCGACTTCTCCACGCTGGAGGAGGTCCCTCAGCGCAGGGTCGGCGCGGTGCACGCCGTGTCCAACGCAATCGGGGTGATCTGCATGGCGACGTCCTATCGCGCGCGACGTGCCCGCCGCGACCGGGCGGGGACGGTGTGGACCCTGATCGGTCTCGGCGCCGTCGGTGTCGGTGGTGCCCTCGGCGGTCACCTCTCCTACGCCCAGGGCGGGGGAGTGTATCGATGGCAGCGACCGTCCGAGAGCGTCGATCTTGCAGCCGAACTCGAGGACATCGGCGCGAAGCGCTGAGCGTTCGTCGCCGAGGTTCACAACCCACAGAGGAGGCTCACAACCCTGATGGTCGACCACCAGGGTTGTGAGCCTCGTTTCTCGGTTGTGGACCTCCGTCTACCGGCACACGGCGGTCAGCGCGATCTCGAGCGGCGCCCCACCGGGCAGGGTGTGGACGCCGACTGCGGTGCGTGCCGGTAGCGCGTCCACACCGAGTTCGCGTTCGATCACGTCCGACGCGCCGTCCGCGACCACCGACAGATCGACGAAACCGGGCGCGCTCGCGACGTAGACGACCATCTCGACCGGCCGGAACGACGTGCCCTCCGGCAGCGTCGCGCGGATCGCCGCCAGCGCGTTGCCCACCGCGACGACCGCGGCGGCCCGGGCCTGTTCGACGGTGACCTCCGCGCCGACCCGTCCGGTGAGGATCAGTTCGCCGTCACGACGCGGTGTCATGCCCGCCGTGCGGACGGTGTCGCCGGCCAGCACGGCCGGGACGTACCGCCCCTGCGGACGCGGGGCGACAGCGGCTACATCAGTGGGCACCCAGAGCCACCCCCTCCTGTCGTGGATCGCTGCCGCCGAAGAGCACGCCGCGGTCGTCGATCGAGATCACCTGCGCGCTGCCCTCGGCACCCAGCGGTTCGAGCACCTCCACCCGGTGACCGAGTTCGCGCAGTTCGTCGCACACGCCGTCGGCGACGTCGCCTTCGATCCGCAACGCGGTCGGTTCGCCGAGCACGTTGGCGTCCGATCCCGGGAAGACGGTGAAGCGCGGCGCCGAGACCGCCTCCTGGGGGTCGAGACCGTGGTCGAGCAGGTGCGACAGCAACTGCATGTTCCACTGCACCTGGCCGTCGCCACCGGGCGTGTTGCCCACATGCCGCAGCTCACCCGCCGAGTCGGTGACGATCCACGCGTTGAGTGTGTGCAGGGGCTTGCGGCGCGGCGCCACCTCGTTCGGATGCCCGTCGATCAGGTAGGCACCGCGACCGAGCCGGTTGTTGAGCACGATGCCGGTGCCGGGCACGGTGAGCTTCGCTCCGAAGGTGAACGCCAGCGAGTGGATGAACGACACCGCCCGCCCCTCGGAGTCCACGGCGACGAACGACGTCGTGTCCCCGGCGGAGACGGCGAACGCCTCGGCCGGTGCACGCCCGTCGATCCGTGCGCGACCGGCTGCGATGTTCGCGGGATCGAGCACCCGTGCGACCCCGTCGTTGTCCGACGAGCACCAGCGGAGCCTGTCTTCGAAGGCGACGGTGGCCGCGCGGGCCATCCGGTCGATCGATGCCGCGCCGAGCACAGGGTGGGTGCCGAGCGCGTCGTCGCACAGGGCGGCCTGGTGCAGCACCATCCATCCCGGTGTGGGGAGCGGGGTCTGGTGCACGACGTGACCGGCATAGCTGCCGGTGAGCGCCGCCTCCGCGTCCACTGACGCCCCGGCCTGCCATTCGTCGCCGCTGAACGGTGCTCCGCCCCCCTGCAGCGCAGCCACGCAGCGTTCGGCGAGCGTGCCGGTGTAGAACGATGCCGGATCCTCGGCCAGGGCACGGATCGTGCGGGCGAGATCGGGCTGGGGAAGCACGTCGCCGAGGTGCGGGACGCGGTCGCCCGGCGTGTACACCGAGGCGAGTCCGGCGTCGCCGCGGATCGCATTCAGGGCGGTCTGCACATCGGTCCGGGTCTTCGCCGAGCACGGCAGGCCGCTCTCGGCGATCCGGGCTGCCGGCGCCCACAGTTCGGGCAGCGACCTGCTCGCTCCCCGCCGGTGCAGTGCGGCCAGCGCGGCGGGCGCGCCGGGGACGGCGACGGCGAGCGCCCCGTCGAGCGGGATCGCGTCGAGTCCCCGGTCCCGGTAGAAATCCGGTGTGCCGCCGTCGGGTCCGTAACCGCTGCCGTTGACGGTCCACACCGACCCGTCGGGCTCGCGGACCACGGCGAACGCGTCGCCGCCGATGCCGCACTGCCCGGGCAGGGTCAGCCACGTGACCGCTGCCATCGCCAGGGCAGCGTCGACGGCGTTGCCACCGTCCTCGAGGACACGGACCCCGGCGAGGCTCGCGAGCGGATGACTGGACGCGACCATGCCTCCGGTCGCGAGCGTCGCCGGTCGTGTCGCGCGCCGGGTCATGCCGACCGCATCCGACGTCGACGGGGTCCTTCCGGCGGCTCGGCGGGGTCGATCCCGACGAAGATCTCCCCGTCGCGCTCCTCGCACGGATAGGTCTTGATGGGCTCGGTGGCCGGCGGGCAGATCGGCTCGCCGGTCTCGAGGTCGAACGCGCTTCCGTGGCAGGAGCATCCGATACCGTCCTGGACGAGCTTGCCGGACGACAGCAGGCAGTCGAGGTGTGAGCAGTAGTTGGACGTGGCGTACGCCTTGCCGTCCAGTCGGGAGATGGCGAACTCGTAGTCCTCGGCGTAGAACCGGCGGACGATGCCTTCGGGCACCTGCCCGGATCGGGCCACTCGCTTGAACTCCATGGTCTTTCCTCCAGGCTTGTCGAGGGTCGGTGTCGCCGGTCAGGCGTCGGGGGAGAGGTAGACGGTCTTCTCGGTCTGGTAGAACTGCATGAGCGTGGGGCCGGCCTGTTCCTTGAAGGTCTGCGTGCTCGACTGCTTGTAACCGCCGAACGGTGCGTTCATGGCCATTCCCGTGGTGGGCTGGTTGACCTTCACGAGCCCGGTCCGCGACCCTGCGATGAATCGTTGTGCGGCGGACAGGCTCCGGGTGACGACGGAGGCGCTGAGTCCGAAGGCGGTGTCGTTCGCCAGGGCGAGGGCCTCGTCGAAGGAGCCGGCGCGCTGGAAGGCCAGGACCGGGCCGAAGATCTCGTCGGTAAGCAGGCGCATGCCCGGTGCGGTGTCCGCGAAGACCGTGGGCCGCACGAAGAATCCGTCTCGCAGCGCATCGTCCTCGCATCGCACGCCGCCGCACACCAGCCGTGCGCCTTCGTCCGTGCCGATGGTGACGTACTCGAGGAACTTGTCGAGCTGACCGCGACTCGCGAGCGGGCCGACGTCGACGGCGGCACCCGAACCCGGTCCCACCCGCAGTGCGCGAGTGCGTTCGGCGACCTTCTCGAGCAGCTCGTCGTGGATCGCGTCGACGGCAACGACACGGCTGGTGCCGGTGCACGCCTGGCCCGACAACCCGAAGGCGCCCTTGACGATCAGTGCGGCCGCCGCGTCGAGATCGGCGTCGTCCAGGACGACGACGGGGTTCTTGCCGCCCATCTCCAGCTGTACGCGCCGGTCGGGGCCGACGCTGCGGTGGATGGCACGTCCGACCTCGGTGGACCCGGTGAAGGTCACCGCGGCGATCCGCTCGTCGCCGGACACCGCCGCACCGGCCTTGCCGTCGCCCTGGACGAGTGCGATCGCACCGGCCGGCAGACCACCGGCGAGCAGGGCCTCGACGAGTCGCTGTCCCATCAGCGGGGTGATCTCGGACGGCTTGAACAGCACCGTGTTGCCGGCGGCGAGCGCAGGCCCGAGCTTGCGGGAGGGGATGTTGAGCGGGAAGTTCCACGGCGTGATCGCACCGACGATCCCGATCGGTTCGCGCACGGTGTAGACGGTCGTGGAGCCCGGCCCCGGGAAGGTCGCACCGGTGGCGCGTAGTGCCTCACCTGCGTAGAAGCGCAGGTTCATGGGGGTGCGGCTCACCTCCATCGACGCCTCGGCGCGGGTCTTGCCCTCCTCGCGGATCAGTTCGTCGACGAGTTCGGCCGAGCGTGCGGCGAGATGGTCGGCGGCTGCCTCGAGGATCGCGGCGCGACGCTCGGGCGGGGTGGCGGCCCATTCGGGTGCGGCCTTGTCGAGGGCGTCGACGGCGTTGCGGACGTCGATGGCGTCGGAGTCCGGGAAGGTGCCGATCAGATCGGTCTCGTCGGAGGGGTTGCGGCGTTCGAAGACCGCGCCGGAGGCGGCCGGTACCCAGTTGCCGTCGATGTGGTTCAGTCCGGTGATCGTCATGCGGGCTCGACCTCCTCGTACATCTCCCACAGATCGGTGTCCTCGTCGGCGAGCAGCGCTGCGTCGACCCTGCGGCCGATGAGTTCGCGGGCCGCCATGATGTCCTCGCCGCGGTCCATCGCGAAGGCGGCGGTCAGAACGTCGCCGACGAGGTAGAAGACCGAGAACTCTCCGCTGTCGGTGTCACCGCGGACGACGAGTTCGGTTGTTCCGGAAGTCGATCCGGCGAACTGGATGTTGGAGTCGTACTGATCGGACCAGAACCAGTGCGGGTCGTCGGAGAGCGACTGCCGCCCGACGATCGTGTCGGCGACCACCGCCGCCTGGCGGTTCGCGTTGTCGAAGTGTTCGACGCGCACGTGCCGGCCTTCGCGCGGGGAGAACCGCTTCGCGACATCGCCTGCCGCGTAGATGTTCTCGACCGAGGTGCGCCCGGTGGCGTCGACCACGATCCCGCCGTCGACGGCGAGTCCGCTGGCCGCCGCGATGTCGGTGTTGGGGACGATGCCGATGCCGACGACCACGGCGTCGGCCTCGACGATCCCGCCGGTGGTGGTCTCGATCCGCACACCGCGGTCGGAGGTGGTCACCGAGGCGACGCCCGTGCCGGTGCGCAGGTCGACACCGTTGCGGCGGTGCAGATCGACGCAGTGCCGGCCGACCTGCTCGCCGAGGATGCCTCCGAGCAGGTGTTCGGCCTGTTCGAGGACCGTCACCGTCACGCCGAGAGATCGGGCGGTCGCGGCGATCTCGAGTCCGATGAAGCCGCCGCCGACGATCGCGAGACTCGAACCCGGGGTCAGGCGGGCTGCGAGGGCGGTCGCGTCGTCGAGGGTGCGCAGGTAGTGGACGAGATCGGGCCGGGATCCGGTGGTGGCGAGGGTGCGGGGGCGTCCGCCCGTGGCGAGGACGATCGCGTCGGCGGCGATCTCGCCGCCGTCGAACTCGACGGTGCGGGTCGCGGTGTCGACGCGCTGTACCGAGACGCCCGTTCGGATGTCGATGTCGTTGGCGTCGAGCCATTTCCGGGTCAGCAGTGCGAGGGAGTCGACCCCTTCGCGACCGGCGAGGAATTCCTTCGACAGGGGCGGACGCTGGTAGGGGGCGTGCTGCTCGTCGCCGAGCAGCACGATGCGTCCGTCGAAGCCGCGGCGGCGCAGGGTGCGTGCGGCGACGGCGGCGACCTGGCCGGCGCCCACTGTGACTACGGTGCGAACGGTCATGCCGTGCACTCCTTTCCGGATGCGGCCGGTGCCGGACGCGGGGTGGGGTCGACGAGGACGGTCTCGTCGCGCACGAGGACGGGATAGACCGGCTGGCAGAGGTCCTGGTCCTCTTCGTATCCGGTCTCGAGGTCGAAGCGCCACTGGTGGCCGGGGCAGATGACCCGGCCGTGGAGGAGCGTGCCCTTCACGAGCGAACGGTCCTGGTGGATGCACAGGTCGGCGAAGGCGTAGATGCGGTCGTTCGCATGGAACAGTGCGATCGCGAGGCCGTCGACCTCCACGCGGAGTTTGCGGCGGCGGGTCACCTCTTTCACCGTGGCGACGGCGACCCAGGTCGGGGACTCCGCGGCGGTGTCGGTGCCGGCGGTCCCGCTGCCCATGATTTCGGTGGACATGCTTCTCCTTCGCTCGTGTGCGAGAACGGGAGCGGAAGCCGCGAGCGACTTCCGCTCCCGCGCATCGGATCAGGCGGACGCCAGCTCCAGATCGGGGGCGACGTACGTGTCGTACAGGCCCTTCGTGTACGAGAAACGCATCTCCGCTCCCCAGCGGACGAGCTGCAGGCAGCGCTGCTGCAGCTGCGGGGTGTCGGCGCAGTCCAGGACGATCTGGTAGCCGCGCTCACCGTGCACGACGTCCGAGGTGATGTGCAGGTCGAAGAACTCGATTTCGTCCTCGGTGAAGCCGTACACCTCGCGGAGCGGGACGATCTGCTTCTTGTAGATGCTCGGCACCTGGGATTCGAGGCCCACGACCAGGGCCGCGGTGGCGACGACGAAGTGTTCGCGCTGGGACACCGCGTAGCACCAGGCCTGCAGTCCGCGGGTGACCGCGTTCATGTTGTTCGGATCCTCGACGCGCTCCTTGGTGGTGCCGCACGCCTCGGCGAACTTGATGAGCAGGTCGGTGTGCCGGATGTCGGCCAGCTCCTCCTCGTACATGTTCTGGAGGGTGAAGTCCTTGGCGTCGGTGAAGTGATCGGGGGTGTTGGAGTAGATGTTCGCCAGGTAGTCGGCGAAGGGGCCGACGTAGTGGTAGTGGTTCTCGGCCCACCGGGCGAAGTGGTGCTTCTCGAGCTTGCCCTCGGCCCACGCCTTGCTGAACGATGCGTTCTTCGCCTCGCGTCCCTTGATGGCGTCTTCGAGTGCGGCGCGGAATTCGTCGCGTCCGAGCAGTTCGGTCATGATGATGCCTTTCGATGAGGAGGTCGTGCGGGGGATACGATCAGGCGTTGATCGCGGAGGTCAGGGCTTCGAATTCGGCGATCATGGCGGCGCCGACCGCCTTGTCCTGCTCGCCGTTGCCGCCGCTGATGCCGACGGCGCCGACGATCTGTCCGTCGTAGACGAGGGGGAAGCCGCCGACGAAGATCGCGAACTTCCCGGGGAGCATGTGGCTGATGCCGAACGCTTCGTTGCCGGGGAGGGCGGGTCCGTTGGGACCCTCGTTGAACAGGTGGGTGGCGCGCTCGTGGCCGGCGGCGGTGAACGCCTTCGCCATGGCGATCTCGACGCCGGTGAGGCGGGCGCCGGGAAGCCGGTGCAGAGCAATGACGTTCGCGCTCTCGTCGCAGACACAGAGGGTCTGCTTCACGCCGATCTCCTCGGCCTTCGCGCGGCCGGCGGCCAGCAGGGGGAGTGCGTCGTCGAGGGTGATGCGGTGGATTCGATGCATTGGTCTCCACTTTCGAAGTCGGGTCGGAGAGTCGGACGATTCCTGGTCCGCGTCGGGATCCGTGTGCGTCCCGCCGATGCCGCGTCGCTGAAGTGTCGGCGGGTGCCGGAGCGGTGGAGCGGTGTGTCCGGCGTGGCTCATTTCTAACAGGGCTGCGCGCCGATGGGGACGGTCAGGATCACCGTTGTTTTCGGGATTCGGTGTACACAGTGCACATGTGTCTGGGACGCATGACTCTGGTAACTGGTGTAGAAAGTGCACACCGCCACGGTGTCGACGGGTCCACCCCCTCACGGCCCGCCGATGCTCCCGATGGAAGCAGGTCCCCATGGAATCGAGCCCGCGTCTGACAATCCGAGGACTGCTCGACGAACCGCTCATGGAGGGCGCCCGGGTCGTGGATCGGGAGGCCGATCTCGACCGGGCGCTCACCTGGGTGCTGCCGTTCGGCGAGGTCGTCGGCCGATTCGACGATCTCACCGGTGTCGCCGTGTACATGCGGCCGGAGGCGCTCGCCGACAGTGCGCACGCCCTGTCCGCACTCGCGGCCCGCGATGCGGCGGCGCTGGTCGTCGACGGCGCGGTGCCCGCCGGAATGTCCTGGCCGGCGGGGTTGGTGGTGATCGAACTCGACCTGCCCGTCGGATTCGCGGCACTCAACCGGTTGCTCGCCGAGCGGTCGCTGATGCAGGAAGTGCACGTCATGCGCTATTCCGCGCACGTGCACTCGACGCTCGCCGGTCTCCTGCACCGCGGAGCGGGACTGAACCTGCTCGTCAAGGAGGTCTCGGCGCTCGCGCAGCATCCGGCGATCGCACTCGACGCGCGCGGTCAGGCCGTCGCCTTCCACGGCGTGGATGCCGCTCGGGCGGAAGAGATCTCGGAGATCCTGCACAAGCAGTTGTCGACGGTGACGGCCGCGGATCGTCACGCGCACCACGACACCCGCGTGCTGGAGGAGGTCGTCGGAGGCGCACCCTGGACGTGCACGGCGAGCACCATCCGGCTCGGCAAACGGTTCGAGGGCTGGGTGGTGGTGCTCGCCTCGGGCGCGTCTCCCGGCCCGCACGAGCTGGCCCAGCACGCGGTCGTCACCGAACAGGCGACGGCGATCATCGGGTCGGAGATGCTGCGGCAACGCAGCGTCGACGAGGCCGAGGAGCGGGCCCGCGGTGATTTCGTGCAGGCGCTGGTGCACGGCAGTTTCACCAGCCAGCACGACATGCAGGCCCGCGCCGAGTACCACGACATCGATCTCACCTCGTCGTTCGCGGTCTTCGTCGCGCCCGGTTACGGGGAGAACCCGGCCGGTCCGGGTGGCGACGAATCCGGTGGACTGTTGCGGTTGGCCCGGTACGCGGCCAGCGTCCTGCCTCATCCGTCGGTGCGTTCGTATGTCACGGTGATCGGCGACGTCCTGGTGGTGGTGCGGTCGCTCCGCTACCGCGACCCGCGCGACGTCGAACTCGAGATCGCCGAATACGCCGACGCGGTGTCGCAGGACCTGTCCCGCCGGCGCGTGCGCCCGGTGCCCGTCGCCCACGGCGCTCCGGCCGTCGGCGCGGACCAGATCCGGGAGAGCTACCGGCAGGCCCGCGTGGCGCTCGGCATCGGGCAGCGGCTCGGCATGTCGGGTTCGGTGGCCTACCGCGACCTGCGGGGTTACGGTGTGCTCGAGCTGGTCGCCGAGACCGATCGCAGCCGCAGGTTCGTCGGCGACGTGTTCGGGACGCTCAAGCCCGGCACCGACCTGTACGACACCCTGTTGGCCTATCTCGCGGCCGGCGGGAATGTCAACGCGGCGGCGCGGGAGCTGTCGGTGCACCGCAACACGATGCTGTCGAAGCTGGACCGGATCTCCCGCGCGATGGGGATGGACGTCCGGCTGCCGGAGAACCAGTTCACGGCCTGGCTCGCCGTCCGCCTCGAGCTCCTCGACCGGCTGCGCACCTCGGTCGAGAACGAGATCAACTACCGCTGAGAGCGGTCGACTCGGAGCCGGTCGGTGCGTGATCCTCGGGGTCGGCCCCCAGGAACGACGCGGCGAACCCCGCGCACACGACCACGGCGCACACCGTGAAGAGCGGTCCCACCGGCCACGAACCGAGCGCGACGGTCACCCACGCCGCCCCGACGGCCGAGCCGCCGAAACGGATCAGGTTGAACACTCCCAGCCCCGTCCCGCGCTCGCCCGCCGGAGAACGCGTCGAGCCGGCGGCCGCGGGGGTCTGCACGGCGGCGATGCCGGCGCCGGTGATCGCGAGGACGGTCGCGACGAGCCACAGGCGCGGTTCGTCCGCCGAGAGGACGACGGCGAGCGCGCTCTGGCCGACGAGGAGCACCACCAGTCCCGCCCGCAGTATCCGGCGTGCGCCGACGCGGTCGACGGTGCGGCCGACGACCGGTGCGAGGACCGCCATGACCGCGGGCAGCGCGAACAGGATCGCCCCGGCCGTGGCCGTCGACGCACCCGTCTCGTGCAACCGCAGCGGCACCGCCAGCAGAGCCGCGCCCAGACAGAACATCTGCGCGAAGGCGGCGGCTGCGCTCCGCGCGAACCTGCTCTCGACCAGCAGTCGGACGTCGACGAACGGTACGTCCGTGCGCAGGCAGTGCACGACGAAACCGACCAGTACGACGATCGAGACGGCCAGGGCGATCCCCGCGACGGACGTGGGAACACCCGCTTGTCCGAACATGCTCAGTCCCAGCACGACTCCGGCGGAGCCGAGCGTCAGTGCGATCGAACCGGGCACGTCGAGGGTCATCCTGCGGCCGGGGAAGATCGGGATCCACCGCAGCGTTCCGGCCAGTCCGATCAGTGCAATCGGGATCATCGGGACGAATACCCATCGCCAACCCCAATGTCCCGCAACGAAACCGCCGAGGGTGGGGCCGACGGCCTGGCCGAGTCCGTTCACAGTGGCCCACGCGCTCACCGCGCGTGCGCGTCTGTGCGCGCCGAACAACCACGCGATCAATCCCATGACCGCAGGCGCGAATGCGGCCGCCGCGACTCCGCCGAGGGCGCGCCAGACCACGAGGATCTCGAGGGTCGGCGCCGTCGCCGCTCCGGCAGCACAGATCGCGGTGCCGAGCAGGGCGCCGCAGTAGACGCGACGGCGACCGTATCGGTCGCCGATGTACCCTGCAAGGGGCATTGCCGCAGCAAAAGTGAGAAGGAAGCCGACGGCCAGTAGTGCGCCGTCTTCGAGGCTTGCGTCGAAGTCGGAAAGTATCTGTGGCAGTGGGACATTGATGATGTTGTTGCTCAGTGTCCCGACGAGGGTTCCGGCGAGCAGGGCGGACAGGGCCAGGGGAGTGCCCGTATCCGTCTCGGCTGCCGGCGCTGCCGGTGTATCGGTGCGAGTGGTCATCGAACTCTCCGGAACCTCGGGGAACTGCGCGGCACGGTTCGTACCGTCGAACCACTTTCGCACTGCGCTACCGTCGGATGCATCGCCATCGCGGAGTGAAGGTGCACATCGGATCCGGGGGAACCGGTGCAGGGTGCACATTCGACGACGTCGTGAGGGCGGCGCGGGGCGCGCGACACATGTTCGTAGCAATATTTCACATCCGAGCGCTCCGTCGTCACGAAATCGCAAAAGTGGAACACAGTGCACAGCTAGCGTGGCGGGCACTGTGCACCGTTCTCGTTGACCGAGCACGGGCCGTAGCGGAAAGTTCCCCCAATACATCGAGTTCCCATTCACCGTCCACGAACACAGCCCGACTCGTTCCACCCCCCTGTCGAAGGAATCGCCTTGGACGTACAACTCACCGCCGCCCACTGGGTCTACCTGGCCGGCATCCTCGTCATCCTGGCCACCATGGCCCTGCGGAAGAACATCGTCGTTCCTGCAGTCGTCGCAACCTTCCTGACCGCACTGACGTTCTCCGGCAGCATCGTCACGGGACTGTCGGCCATCTTCAACGCGAGCCTCGTCGCGGCGAAGGAACTGTTCAACATCTTCCTCATCATCGCGATGGTCACGGCCATGCTCGGCGCGCTGCGCCAGCTCGGCGCCGACCGGATGATGGTCGCGCCGTTCCGGCGGGTCATGCGTGCGGGCACCAGCAGCTTCCTCGTCCTCGCCGCGGTCACCTACGTGATCTCCCTGTTCTTCTGGCCCACCCCGGCCGTGCCCCTCGTCGGCGCGGTGCTCATCCCCGTCGCGATCCGCGCGGGCATGTCCCCGCTGTCGGTGGGCATGGTCATCGCGATCTGCGGTCAGGGCATGGCGCTGTCCTCGGACTACATCATCAAGGTGGCGCCCGGTATCTCCGCATCGGCGGCCGGCGTCGAGGCCGACGCCGTCGCGGACAAGGCCATGGTCCTGTCCCTGATCGTCGGCGGCACGGCTCTGCTCATCACCTACCTCGTGCAGAAGCGGCACTGGCGTGCGCCGTCACCCGACCTCCTCGTCGAGTGGGAGGCCGAAGCGGATCGCGGCATCGGCGAGACCCGTGGCGACGACTCCTCGGGCGGCGGGGGCGGCTCCCGTCCTCCGCGTCGGCCGGAACCCGCCGGCGGCCCCAGCGGCGGTGGCGGAGAGCAGGCGGCGACGGCCACGGCGGTGCTCGTGGCACCGTCCGACCCGATCGCCGACCCCGACCCCGACGCCGAGGCGGAGAAGGAGCGCCGCGGTACCGCGAAAGCGTTCGCGATGCTCGTGCCGCTCGCCTACCTCGCGTTCATCGTCTACCTGATGCTGGGCAAGTTCACCGAGGTCGTGCCGCCGCTGCAGGGTGGTGACGCCGCCGCGATCGTGGGTGGGATCGCAGCGCTGATCCTGTTCGCCGCCGCAGCGTCGACCGACCGCGGAGGTTTCCTCGAGACCACCTCGGATCACCTCGTCGACGGCCTGGTCTTCGCCTTCAAGGCCATGGGCTGCGTCCTCCCGATCGCCGGTTTCTTCTTCATCGGCAATCCGGAGTTCGCGGGACCGATCCTCGGCATCTCCGCAGACGCCGCAGGCCCGGCGATCCTGTTCGACCTGGTGACCACGGTGCAGGCGCACCTTCCGCAGAACGCCTTCATCACGTCCTTCGGCATCCTGCTCATCGGCCTCGTCGCCGGACTCGACGGATCCGGATTCAGCGGACTGCCCCTCACCGGTGCGCTGTCGGGTGCCCTCGGCCCTGCCGTCGATGTCGACCCCTCGACGCTCGCGGCGATCGGTCAGATGGGCAACATCTGGTCCGGTGGCGGCGTCATCATCGCGTGGTCCTCGCTGGTTGCGGTGGCCGGTTTCGCCCGGGTGCCCGTGCTCGATCTCGCCCGCAAGTGTTTCCTGCCGGTGATGGCGGGACTGATCCTCTCGACCGTCTTCGCAGTCCTGGTGTTCTGACGAGGGCGCGTGTTCCGACGGAAGCGACCGGGTCCCTGCTTCAGGGGCCCGGTCGTTCCGGCAGGGTCAGGATCCGGTAGCCGAGTTCGTGGAGACGGCGATGCTCGGTCCAGCGTTCCCGGGTCCACGCCGGCTCGGTGTGCGCGGCGATGACGGCCGCGGTGGTGGAGGCGTGCAGGTCGAACTTGAGGTCGCGGCGCAGTTCGGGCAGCTCGCGCGCGTCCGTCGACGCGGCGATCCTCGTGACGGCGTCGCGGACGCGGCCGTCGGCGAAGTCGAGGACGCGACGGTGGGCCCGGGGAAGTACGCCCCACAGCACCGCGAGCGCGACGAGGACGCCGACAACGGTCTCGAGGAAGCGGTCGCGCGCGACCGTCACCAGATCGCCGGGGGCACCCAACCCGCCGAGGACGACGACGAGCGGGGTGATGAAGACCATCGCCAGGCCGTAGTTCCGCACCAGGAACATTTCCGTGCCGGCCATCACCGCGGCCAGCACCACGACGAGGGCGACACCACCGGGATGGAAAGGCGTCAGGCAGGCCACCAGGACGAGTCCGAGCACGGTGCCGAGGAAGCGGTGCGCCGCCCGGTAGGAGCCGAGGATCCGATCCGGTCCCTGATGCAGGATCATCGCGGCCGTGATGACCGCCCAGTCGGGACGTCCGACGCCCAGCGCGATGGCGATCGTCCCGGCGAGAGGTCCCGCGACGAGCAGGCGCACCGCGATCGTCGCCGACCGGCTGCGCAGGTGCGCGGCGCGCGCGAGGCGGTACCGCACGGAGGGGCGTCGCAGCGGGGTCCGCAGTCGCAGATCGTCCTCGGGAACTGCCTCGTCCCGCGGACGCTCGTCCAGTGTCTCCGCGCATCGGAGGTGCGCCGCGCGCAGCGTCTGCTCCAGCGGATGCCCCGAATCGATGAGTCCGGCGTCGTGCAGGCACTGCCAGGCCGCGTGCAGATCGTGGACCGCGGCGCGGCGATTGCCGGGTGAGTTCTCCTCGAAGACCGCGTCGACGGCAGCGACCGCCGCGGCCACGGCGGTGCGTTCCGGGGTTCGCGGCCGGAACGGGGCACCGGACATGGAGGCCACGACGGCCGTTCCGGCGCCGATCGCGGTCCACGCCGAGACCGTCGGGACGGACACTCCCAGCGCGGGGAGAGCGGATGCGATCTCGAGGGACAGCAACATCAGGAAGGCGCCGGGCGCACCCATCCGCAGGGCGTCGACGACGAAGGCGCACACCGCGACGGTCGCGGTCATCGCCGCGACGACCACCAGGTACCACCACGCCGACCCGCCCGCGGCCAGTTCGTGGTGGACGACCGAACCTGCTAGGGCGCCGATCGTCGCCAGTGTCACGAGCACCGTCCCGATGACGGCGACCGCTCGGGCACGGACGCGATAGGGGCGTTGCTCGCCGTAGACGACGGCGAAAGCGCCGAGTGTGGCGATGGCGGAGACGGCGCCGAATCCGAGAGCGACGCCCACGAGACCGGGCACCGCGACCGTGGCGGCTGCGCGCGCGGCGCCGGGCCACCGGCGTCCCTGCCGGGGAACCGACAGCATCGCCGTCCGCAACGGGGCGGGGGTGGGCAGCGGAAGGTCGACGACCCGATGATCTCCGCTCGCTTCCGCCACGTCGTACCACCCTAGGAACCGACGGGGCACTGCTTACCGCCGGCAGGCGCGCATGAGGCGCAGGTCACTGGGCTGATCCGCCGCATTTCCCCACGGAATATCCGACCCGGAATTCCGCGGCGTGCGAATTGCGAACGTATCGAATTCGCCGGTGGAAAATGCGTCGACTCGCATATTTCTCGTAAATAGGATAGAAGAGGGGAGCGCCTGTTTCGAAGTCGGGAGAAATTCACCCGGCCCCGTGAAAGGACATTCCATGGCACTCAATGTTGTGTTGTTGTTACTGGTACTGGCTGCGGCCTTCGCGTCCGTCGCCGCTCTTCATTCGGCGGACGAGCGCCGCACCCGAAATCCCTGAGTGAATTCGGGGCGACGCGGATCCGGCAGCCCACGGAAATATCCGCGTCGGCATCCTCGGTCGTGGGGGAGGTTGTGTGCGTTTCCGTCGGGAGAATCGCACACAACCTCCCCTCGGTTGTGGTAGGTGCACGACGTCTGCCCGACGAGGGACGCCGGCGGCGATCCCGGAAGATCGGGACAGTCGTCCCTTCCACCCGGGACACCGGGCACCGGATCGTTCCTTCCACGACGCGCAGGGCGTCGCACCGATCCGAAGGGACCTTCATGAACACTCTCGGCACCGAGACCGAACCCCTCGCGCCGATCGCTCCCGATCGTCGTGGCCCCGGTTCGCTCTGGGCGTGGACGGGTGCGGTCGCCGGCCTCGCCGGCGTCGTGGGCATCCAGGCGAGCATGGCGATGAGCGCGGCATACAACGAGCGCACCGCCGGCAACGCGGTGGCGATCATGACCGAGTTCGCCGGGCAGCGCACGCCCATGCTCGTCATGCACCTGACGCTGATGGTGTCGACGACGCTGCTGCTCGTCTTCGCCGCCGGACTGCAGCGCCGACTGCGCGCAGGCACTCCGGAATTCAGCCTCGTGCCGACGGTCGCGGCATTCGGTCTCGTGCTCACCTCGGTCGCGACCCTCATGGGCACCGGACTCGACACCGAGTTGCTGTTCGGCCTCGGCAACACCGATCAGATGGTGCCCGAGGTGGCGGTCTTCGCCTCGCATTGGATGGGCACCATCCCATGGCTGTGGGTCGGTGCCGGTGTCAGCGGCGTCGCGGTCGCGGTCGCGGTCCTGCATCACCGCGCGGCGCCCCGCTGGATCGGTTGGGCGAGCATCGTTCTCGGTGGCCTGACACTGCTCCTCGGCATCTCCCCACTGCAGTACATGGCCGGCTTCACCGGCCCGGTGTGGGTGCTGGTGGCCGGAGTCGGCTTCGCCCTCGCGGACCGGCGTGCACGTTAGTGCCACTGCGAGCGGCCCAGCGGCGTATACCTGCCGCATCAAGGACACAGTGGTGCATACTCACCGCACCATGAAGGACACAGTCACGACGAACGGATCGGCGGGTACCGGGGCTCCGGTACCCGCCGCCGTCGTGGCCGTCGCCTCCTGGCTGCTCGCCGTTGCGGCCGTCGTCGTGTTCGTCGCGGCACGACCCGCGCTCGATTCCGACCAGCTGTTCTTCCTCGTCGACGTCGTCGGAGCCGCCGTCTACGGGACGGTCGCCGGGGTGATCCTCGCCCGCCGGGTCCACGCCGTGCCGATCCTGCTGGCCGTCGCGTCGATCGGCGTCGGTGTGGCAGCGATGTCCTACAGCTGGACCCAGCTTGCCCTCGTCCGCCCCGAACTGCCCGTCGGATTCCTCGGTCCGCTGCAGAACACCACCTGGATCCCCGGGACACTCGCGTTGTTCCTGGTGGTGCCGTGGCTCGTCCGCGACCGTCCGGCCGATCCCGTGGTGCGGGCCGGGATCGGCGTCGGCGTCCTGACGATCGCCTGGTTCTTCTGGGCGCGCACCTTCACCGACATCGCCGACATCTGGTTCGTCGGACCCGTTGTGGCCGTGGGTTTCCTGACCTCCGGGCACGTCGAGTGGCGTCGCCGTCACGCCTCGGCGGGCGAACGATCCGGGACGGGATGGCTCGCGCTCGGCAGTGCCCTGATGACGGCCTCGTACATCCCGTTGGCGGTCCCGGACGTGCCGTGGATGCTCACACCGCTGATCCACCTCGCGACGCAGGCCTTCTATCCCGTCGCGATCCTCGCCGTCGTGCTGCGCCAACGACTCTGGGGCATCGACCTCGCGGTGGGTCGCGCCGCGCTCGCCGGCAGTCTCACCGCCGTGCTCGTCACCTGCTATCTCGCGGTGACGGTCGCGGTGTCGCTGGTGCTCCCGAACGAATCGGTCTTCGCCCAGGCGGTCGCCGCCACCGCCGTCGCCCTGGCCGTGCAGCCGGTGCGGATGTGGCTCGGCCGGAAGGTGCACCGCCTCGTCTACGGCGACGGCGTCGACCCGGCACGCGCCGTCCGGATCCTCGGGCGGCACTTCGCCGGTGCCGATTCGCCCGACCTGCTGTTGGGCGAACTCGCCGCCGGAATCGGTACCGCACTGCGTCTCGAATCGGTCGAGGTGCGCCGCGGCGGCGACGTGATCGCACGCTGGGGGACCGCGACCGGACCCGTCGAGGAGGTTCCGGTCGGTAACGGCGACGCCACCCTCGCCGTCACCGCACCTCCGGGCGAATCGCTCGGGGCACGCAGCCGGCGGGCGCTCACCGAACTCGCGACCGTCGTCGACGCCGGGCTCGTCGTCCTGCGGTCGGCGGAGGACCTCGAAGACGCACGTCGCCGCCTCACCGAGGTGAGACTCGAGGAACGCCGCACCATCCGCCGCGAACTGCACGACGGTCTCGGCCCGTCGCTCGCCGGGGTGCGGCTCGGCCTGCAGGGCGCACGCAATCTCGTCACCACCGACCCGGACGCCGCGGCCGGACTCGTCGACGAACTGCTCCGCGAACTCGATCGGCAGGTCGACGGTGTCCGCGAGCTCTCGCGCAGTCTGCTGCCCCCGGTTCTCGACGAACTCGGCCTCACCGCCGCTCTCGACGAACTCGTGATCACCCACGCCCGCGCGGGATTCCGCGTCGACCTGCGGTCCGACCTCCCCGCCGGGATGTCCGGGCCGATCGCGTGGGCCGCCTACGGCATCGCCTCCGAGGCGATCATCAACGCGCGACGGCATTCCGGTGCCGACGAATGCACGGTGCGGGTCGCGGCGGAGGGCGACGTGCTGGCCCTCGACATCGTCGACGACGGACGAGGACTCGCGACCGACGCACGAGTCGGTGTGGGGACGCAGAGCATGCGGGAACGGGCCCGGGAGGTCGGCGGAACGGTGGCCATCGAACCCGGCGACCCGCGCGGTGTCGTGGTGCGGGCGCGGCTACCCTGGTCCGAATCATGAGCGACAACGGAGCGATACGCGTTGCGGTCGTCGACGACCATCCCGTCTTCCGCCTCGGTATGGCGGCACTGCTGGGCACCCTCGACGGGATCGACGTCGTGTGCCAGGCGAGTTCGGTGGGGGAGGCGCTCGAGGTCGTGACCGGCGATGTCGACGTCGTGCTCATGGACATCGAACTCGGCGACGGATCGGGGATCGACGCGACCCGCAGCATCCTCCGGAAGTCGCCGGGCACCCGCATCCTGATGGTCACGATGCACGAGGACGAGGACATCCTCGTCGCCTCCATCCGTGCCGGTGCCTCGGGTTATCTCGTCAAGGGGGCCGATCCGTCGGGGGTCGAACGGGCGATCCGGGCCGTGGCCGACGGTGAGATGATCGTCGGTGCGGCGGTCGCGGCGAAAGCCCTTGCGGCGGTCGCGACCTCCCGCAACACGTCGGCGGTCTTCCCGGATCTGACCGAACGGGAGCGGGAGATCCTCGACCTCGTGGCCCGCGGACTCGACAACGCCGCGATCTCCCGCCGACTCGTGCTCAGCCAGAAGACGGTGCGCAACCACGTGTCCAATATCCTCGGCAAGATCGGTGCAGCCGACCGGGCGAGCGCGATCGTCCGTGCGCGGGAAGCAGGCCTGGGCGTCGACTGACCTGCTGCTCAGGGAGTGACGGTCGTGACGAACGACATCCGGTCGCCGCGGTAGAGCGACCGGCGGTGCTCGATCGGGACGTCGTTCTCGTCGTAGGAGATCCGCTCGAGCAGCAGCATCGGTGTGCGGGTGTCGGCGTCGAGCAGCGCCGCCTCGCGCGCATCCGGCAGCGTGGTCTCGATCCGCTCGACCGCCCGCGCGAACGTGATCCCGTAGGAACGGATCGCGGCGTACAGCGACGACGACGGATCGAGCGTCCGGCGCAGATCCGGAAAGCGGTGTGCGGGAAGGCGCGTGCGTTCGAGTCCGACATGCACTCCGTCGGTGAGCAGGACACGTTCGAGTTCGAGGACGGGATCGCCGGGTTCGAGACCGAGGCGGTAGGCCAGTTCGTCGTCGGCGACGAGGTCGGTCCACGCGACGAGCACACGCCCAGCGCTGCGCCCTTCGAGCAGGGCGGCTTCGGTATAGGAACCGATGACGAGGGGCTGGACGATCTTCGGGCCGGCGACGACGGTGCTGCGGCCCCGCCGTTCGATGCGGCCGTCGACGAGCAGTTCTCGCAGTGCCTGGCGGACGGTTTCGCGGGCGACGTCGAACCGGGTGGCGAGATCGCGTTCGGAGGGGACCTGATCTCCCACGCTGAGCTGGTCGAGGAGGCACTCCACCTGGCGGCGCACGATCTGGTGCTTGAGGGTGCGCGCTTCGCGAACGACGGTGGCCACACATCCAGCGTAACCGAATTCCGGTCTACACCAACTGTTTCACCGGGAGTTCGACGAACCGGCCCTAACTCTGCGGTCCCGCGAGCTGTGGGAGGACCTCGGCGCCCGCGTTCCCGACGTCGGTTTCCGCGCGAACGGTTCGCTGACGCTGCCGCGCACCGCCGCCGAGATCGCCGTCGCGGAGGAAGCGGTCGCACGCGACGACGCGCAGCGACGGGGATTCGCCCTGCTCGATGCGGACGAGACGCGCCGCCGTAACCCCGCGCTACGCGGTAACTTCCTCGCGGCACTGCACTGCAGCACGGACGCTGCCGTCGAATCCCGCATCGCGCTCCCGGCGATCCGGCAACATCTCGCCATCTCGGGCCGCTACCGGTTCCTGCTGTCCACAGAGGCCCGGGACGTCTCCCGCACGGCCCGCGGGACCGTGCAGGTGCGCGACGACCACGGCACCGTGCACGAGACCGACCTCGTTCTCGTCTGTCCCGGCGCGACACTCGGTGGCCTCGCCCGCGACCTGCCATTGCGCAGGGTCCGGCTGCAGACGATGCAGACCGCACCGCTCGGCGAAGACCTCACCACGTCGATCGCCGACGGCGACAGCCTGCGCTACTACCCGGGATTCGCCGGTACCGCCCTCGACGAGCTCACCGCCTCCGAGGAGCAACGACCCGTCGCCGCGCAGCATCGCATGCAGTTGCTGTGCGTCCAGCGTCTGCACGGCGGCCTCACCGTCGGCGACACCCACGCCTACGACGAACCGTTCGACTTCGACTTCGACGTCGACGAAGAACTCTACGACCACCTCGTCGCAGTGACGGAGGAGTTCCTCGGCCGCCGACTGCCGCGCGTCGTCCGGCGCTGGGCCGGTGTGTACAGCCAGTGCATCGACCCCACGCGCTCGTGCACCGAGCGAAGGCCGACGAAGACGTATGGGTCGTCGCCGGCCCGGGTGGCCGCGGTATGACCCTCGGCCTCTATCTCGGCGAGGAGACCGCCGACCTGCTCGGCCTCTGACATCCCGGAACCGGACGCCCCGATTCGTCGACCAGGGCGACGTCGCCGCCGCCCCCGGCACGGGCACCGGCAAGGCGATCACGCAGCTGCGTGAGGCCGGCGTGAAAGTCGTACTCACCACAGGATCCAGCCGATTCACCCAGGCCAGGCTGCTCGATGTACTCGGCTGGCACGACCTCGCCGACCTCGCTCTCACACCCGCCGACGCCGGTCGCGGATGCCCCTACCCCGACATGATCCTCACCGCCCTGCTGCGCACGGGTACCGACGACGTCCGTCTCGACTTCTCGGGTTCGGCGGATGCGATCGCGTCGCTGGTGTCGCGCCTCGATGTGGGCGGGCGCCTCGTGCTCGCGGGCTCGTCGGCACCCCCGTCCCCCTCGATGCGCTGCGAGAAGTCCTGTATGCGGCGCCGCGCCTGCGGGCGGCGGTGGTCCCGTAAGGGGTTTGCGGACGTTCGGTTCGGTCACGGACACCGATCGCTTCGGTCCTTACGGCCGAGGGGTGCCCGCTTCTATCGTAGGAGAGGTTGGGCACGGCGGCCCTCTGCAGGGCCGTGGGTGCTGTCGCTCCGCAAGCACGGGAAGGAACCTGCGCACTGTGACCACCGAGGCATTCATCTATGAAGCCATCCGAACACCACGCGGCCGAGGCAAGAAGACGGGCTCTTTGCACTCCGTCAAGCCGATCTCCCTGGTTACGGGCCTGATCGACGAGCTGCGTGTTCGATTCCCCGATCTCGACGAGAACCGTATCTCCGACCTGATCCTCGGTGTCGTCAGCCCCGTCGGCGATCAGGGTGCCGACATCGCCCGCACCGCTGTCACCATCGCGAACCTGCCGGCCACCACGGGCGGCGTGCAGATCAACCGGTTCTGCGCGTCGGGCCTCGAGGCCGTCAACATGGCTGCGCAGAAGGTCCGCTCCGGCTGGGACGAGCTCGTTCTCGCCGGCGGCGTCGAGTCCATGTCGCGTGTCTCCATGGGCTCCGACGGTGGCGCGTGGATGCTCGATCCCGCCACCAACTACGACAGCTACCTGGTTCCCCAGGGCATCTCCGCCGATCTCATCGCGACCATCGAGGGCTTCACCCGCGAGGACGTCGACGCCTACGCACTGCGTTCGCAGCAGCTCGCGGCGGCAGCCTGGTCGGGCGGCTACTTCTCCAAGTCGGTCGTGCCGGTCAAGGACCAGAACGGCCTGACCATCCTCGATCAGGACGAGCACATGCGTCCGGACACGACCCTCGAGGGTCTGGCCAAGCTGCAGCCGTCGTTCGCGACCATCGGTGAGATGGGCGGCTTCGACGCCGTGGCGCAGCAGAAGTACCACTTCGTCGAGAAGATCGATCACGTCCACCACGGCGGCAACAGCTCGGGCATCGTCGACGGCGCGGCACTCGTGCTCGTCGGTTCCGAGCAGGCCGGCAAGGACCTCGGTCTGACCCCGCGTGCCCGCGTCGTCGCCACGGCCACCTCCGGTGCCGACTCGACGATCATGCTCACCGGCCCCACGCCGGCCGCGCACAAGGTTCTCGCTTCGGCGGGCCTGACAGTCGACGACATCGACCTGTTCGAGATCAACGAGGCGTTCGCCTCCGTCGTCCTGAAGTTCCAGAAGGACCTGAACATCCCGGACGAGAAGCTCAACGTCAACGGCGGCGCCATCGCGATGGGCCACCCGCTCGGCGCCACCGGCGCCATGATCACCGGCACCATGATCGACGAGCTCGAGCGCCGCGGAGCCAAGCGCGCCCTCGTCACCCTGTGCATCGGTGGCGGCATGGGTGTGGCCACCATCATCGAGCGCGTCTGACACCGGAAGGAATTCGAAAAACAGTGAGCGACAACATGATTTCCTGGGATAAGGACGCCGACGGCATCGTTGTGCTGACACTCGACGATCCGAACCAGGGCGCCAACACGATGAACGAGCTGTACAAGGCGTCGATGAAGGCCACCGTCGACCGTCTGTACGAGGAGCAGGACTCCATCACCGGTGTGGTGATCACCTCCGCGAAGAAGACCTTCTTCGCCGGCGGCGACCTGCGCAACATCATCGCGATCGGCCCCGACGACGCGCAGGTCGCGTTCGACGAGGTTCAGGGCATCAAGGCCGACCTGCGTCGTCTCGAGACCCTCGGTAAGCCCGTCGTCGCCGCCATCAACGGCGCGGCTCTCGGTGGCGGCCTCGAAATCGCCCTCGCGACGCATCGCCGCATCGCTGCCGATGTCAAGGGCGTGCAGATCGGTCTGCCCGAGGTCAGCCTCGGCCTGCTCCCCGGTGGCGGTGGCATCACCCGCACCGTGCGCCTGCTCGGCATCCAGACGGCGCTGCTCTCGGTTCTGCTGCAGGGCAACAAGTACAACGCGGTCAAGGCCAAGGAGATCGGCCTGGTCCACGACGTCGTGGGTAGCGTCGAGGAACTCGTTCCGGCCGCCAAGGAATGGATCAAGGCCAACCCCGAGGGCGGCATCCAGCCGTGGGATGTCAAGGGCTACAAGATCCCCGGCGGCACCCCTTCCAGCCCGGCCTTCGCCGCGAACCTTCCGGCCTTCCCCGCGAACCTGCGCAAGCAGATCAAGGGCGCCCCGATGCCGGCTCCGCGCGCCATCATGGCCGCCGCCGTCGAGGGCTCGCAGGTGGACTTCGACAATGCGTCGACCATCGAGTCGCGGTACTTCGTCGAACTCGCCACCGGCCAGGTCGCGAAGAACATGATCCAGGCGTTCTTCTTCGACATGCAGTCCATCAACTCGGGCGCTTCGCGTCCGAAGGACGTGCCGAAGCGCGAGATCAAGAAGATCGGCGTTCTCGGTGCGGGCATGATGGGCGCCGGCATCGCCTACGTCTCCGCCAAGGCCGGTTACGAGGTCGTCCTCAAGGACGTCACCCTCGAGGCCGCCGAGCGTGGCAAGAACTACTCGGAGAAGATCGAGACGAAGGCTCTCTCGCGTGGCAAGACGACCGAGGAGAAGTCGAAGGCTCTGCTCGACCGCATCACGCCGACGGCCGACCCCGCCGACTTCGCGGGCGTCGACTTCGTCATCGAGGCAGTGTTCGAGAACACCGAGCTCAAGCACAAGGTGTTCCAGGAGATCGAAGACATCGTCGATCCCGACGCGCTGCTCGGCTCGAACACCTCGACGCTGCCCATCACCGGTCTCGCGACCGGCGTCAAGCGTCCCGAGGACTTCATCGGTATCCACTTCTTCTCGCCGGTCGACAAGATGCCTCTGGTCGAGATCATCAAGGGTGAGAAGACCTCCGACGAGGCCCTGGCCCGCGTGTTCGACTACACGCTCGCGATCCGCAAGACTCCGATCGTCGTCAACGACAGTCGCGGCTTCTTCACCTCGCGTGTGATCGGCACCTTCGTCAACGAGGCCATCGCCATGCTGGGCGAGGGCATCGAGCCCGCGACCATCGAGCAGGCCGGTTCGCAGGCGGGTTACCCGGCTCCGCCGCTGCAGCTGACCGACGAGCTGAACATGAAGCTCATGCAGAAGATCGCGAAGGAATCCGAGGAGGCCGCCAAGCAGGGCGACACCAAGCTCGGCACCACGCGTCATCCCGCACTCGACGTGGTCGACTGGATGGTCGAGCAGGGTCGTCCGGGTCGTCTCGAGAAGGCCGGCTTCTACGAGTACGACGAGAACGGCAAGCGTCAGGGCATCTGGCAGGGTGTGCGCGATCACTTCAAGACCGAGGCGACCCTCGATGTGCCGCTGCAGGATCTGATCGACCGCATGCTCTTCGCCGAGGCGATCGAGACCCAGAAGTGCTTCGACGAGGGTGTTCTCGAGACCACCGCCGACGCCAACATCGGCTCGATCTTCGGCATCGGCTTCCCGGCCTGGACCGGTGGTGTCGCTCAGTACATCGTCGGCTACCCGGGTGGCAAGGAAGGCTTCGTCAAGCGCGCCGAGGAACTCGCCGCCAAGTACGGCGAGCGTTTCAACCCGCCGGCGTCGCTGCGCAGCTGACGCACACGACGGTTGCACGGAAGGGCTCCCGACGCCACGGCGTCGGGAGCCCTTCCCGTTCGCGCTCTTCTGTTTTCGTGCCGATGAGGTCGGCTAGACGACCCACCAGGGGCGCAGCGGCGTCTGCGGCTTCTTGTCGTCGCCGAGCTTGACCGCGAGCACCTGGTGCAGCTGGACCACGTTGCGTTCGAAGCCGAGGCGCGAGCCTGCCATGTACAGGCCCCACAGGCGGGCCGTGCCCTCACCGACCTCGGCGACGCAGGCCTGCCAGTGCTTCTCGAGGTACTCGCACCAGCCCTTCAGCGTCAGGGCGTAGTGCTCGCGCAGGTTCTCCTCATGCATCACCTCGAAGCCGATGTTCTGCGCCTCGGTGATGATGCGACCCGAACCGGTGAGCTCCCCGTCGGGGAAGACGTACCGGTCGATGAACCCGCCGGCCTTGGCGCGGGTGTTGTTGGTCGGCCGGGTGATGCAGTGGTTGAGCAGCAGACCGCCCACCCGCAGCTTGCCGTGGAGGAACCGGAAGTAGGCCGGATAGTTGGCGACACCGATGTGCTCGGTCAGGCCGATCGACGAGATGGCGTCGAATCCTTCCTCGGGCACGTCGCGGTAGTCGGAGTGCCGGACCTCCGCCAGGTCGCTCAGGCCCTCCTCGACGATGGCCTTCTGCGCCCATTCGGCCTGCTCCTTGGAGAGCGTCACGCCGAGGGCCTTCACACCGCGCCGAGCGGCGTAACGCACCATCCCGCCCCAGCCGCAACCGATGTCGAGCAGGCGGTCGCCCGGCTTCAGCCGCAGCTTCTCGAAGACCAGACGGTACTTGTTCTCTTGGGCGTCCTCGAGGCTCTGATTCTCGGATTCGAAGACGGCGCAGGTGTACGTCATCGAGGGGCCGAGAACGTACTCGTAGAACTCGTTGGACACGTCGTAGTGGTGATGGATGACCTCGGCGTCGCGCGATTTCGAGTGCCGCAGACCCTCGGCGATGCGGCGCCAGCGCGGCAGGTGCTCCTGCGGCGGCGGTGCGATCGGCTTGAGCAGTTCGGTGCCGAGCGACCGGGCGATCTGCGCGAGGATACGTGCCGGGGGACGCTCGAAGTGCAGGTCGCCGAGCGAGGCGAGCAACTCGTAGGGGTTGCCGGGATGCACTCCCTTCGCCTGGAGATCGCCCGAGATGTACGCCCGTGCCATACCCAGATCGCCGGGGGCCGTGGCGATGTACGTCGCGCCCTTGGGCGACGCGAGATGTAGACCATAGGGAGAGTCCTCGGGACCGGCCGCCGATCCGTCGTAGGCCGTGAAGCGCAACGGCATGTCGCCGCCGGTCACGATCTCCACGATCTGGGCGAGTGCGAGCTTGTCCTCGGTGGACCGATCGTTCTCGGTCTTGAATATGGTCACTTTCGTTGCACCGCCTTCGAAAACAGGTCCAGTAGACGGGACCGAGGGTCGTATTTCTGCTTGAGAGCGGGGTATTCACCGCCGCCGTAATAGAGCTTCTCGAACTCGTCTTTCGAGTAGTAGGAGTCCGAGTAGAGCGATTTGTGCCCGTCGAGTTCGGCGACCTTCTTCTCGATCAGCCGGTTGGCGGCGCCCTCCTCGGCGCCGGGCACGATGGGAACGGACGACCAGAACCCGACGTTCACATAGGCGCGCTTCGGCTCGAGCGGGTACAGCGGCCAGGGACGCTGGGCGTCCGAGGTGCTCGGCCGGCCGGCGTCCGGGGACGACTCGATGTCGCGCAACTTCAAGGGGCACAACCAGATCGGCTCGATGGGAATTTCGTCGAGGAACCACTCGACGAATTCCTGCGTGCGTTCGAGCGGGACCTCGATGTCCTGCACGACGCGCTCGCGGGGCGGATTGCCCTTGCGTGCCTCGATCCGGTCGGCCACCGAGTACTTGTGGTCGAGTGCGATGAGCTTCCAGTAGAAGCTGCTGCGCAGCAACTGCTTCGGCCACAGCCGGCGGATCTTCGGGTTCTGGGCACCGAAAGCTCGTGAGCACCAGAACCAGTCGGTGTCCCACCGCCACAGATAGTCGCGGATCGTGAGCCGATCCTCCTTGGGGCGGTTGACGGAGACGTGCTGGATCGACCGGTAGTAGATGTCCTGCCCGGTGTAATCGCTGACGGGGCCCGGCTCGTCGGTCTGCGTGCCGATCGTCAGGTAGCTCTCGGTCGCGGAGAAGACGACGCCGTCGAGGTAGTCGACCGGCGTGCCGTCCCAGGTCCGCTCGTCGACGATCCGCGCGAGAGCGGACTGCAGATCGGCGATCGTGTCGAAACGCAGGTGACGCAGCGCGACGAAACGCTTCACCGGTTCGAGTTCGATCCGCAGGCGCGTGGCGTATCCGAGCGAACCGTACGAGTTGGGGAAGCCGTGGAACAGGTCGGCGTGCTCACCCTCGGGGCGGGCCGTGACGATCTCGCCGGACCCGGTGAGGATGTCCATCTCGAGCACCGACTCGTGGGGGAGACCGTTGCGGAAGGACGTCGACTCGATGCCGAGCCCGGTGACGGCGCCGCCGAGCGTGATGGTCTTCAGCTGCGGGACGACCAACGGTGCGAGGCCGTAGGGCAGGGTCGCGTCGACGAGGTCCTCGTAGGTGCACATGCCGGCGACGTCGGCGGTGCGGGCCTGCGGGTCGACGGAGATGACACCGCCGAGGCCGGAGACGTCGAGCCCCGGCGCGTTCACGGCGGCGCGTGCCCGGAAGAGGTTCGACGTCTTCTTCGCGAGTCGCACGGGCGCGTCGGCCGGAATCGCGCTGTACGAGCGCAGCAGGCGGTCTACACCCTGGCGGTGTACCGCCTCCCCGTACGGGACCTTCACACCTGACGATCTCGGCATCTGCATTCGACTCCTTCGGAGCGGCGCATCAGTGGCACGTCCACAATAGACCCGGCGGTCGCATCCGTCCCGGAACGCGCAGGGCAGGATGGATGCTGTCGTCACAGGCACATTCGAGCCCGCATCAGCGCGGAAGAAGCAGAAGGAGTCGTTCATGGCACAGGTCAGCGCAAGCAGTTCGATCCAGTTGGCGGCAGCTCCCGAGGCGGTGCTCACCGCCCTGGCCGACTACGAGACCGTGCGCCCGCGCATCCTCACCGAGCACTACCGCGACTACCGCGTGATCTCCGGCGGTCGCGGCGACGGCACCGTCGTGCACTGGATCCTCCAGGCCACGGAGAAGCGTCAGCGCGACGTGCAGGCCACCGTGTCGGTGAAGGGCAGTACCGTCACGGAGACGGACGCGAACTCGACGCTCGTGACGACCTACAGCGTCGTGCCGAACGGGACGGGTTCGACGGTCGTCGTGCTCACTCAGTGGAAGGGTGCCGGTGGCGTCAAGGGCTTCTTCGAGAAGACGTTCGCGCCGCTCGGCCTGAAGAAGATCCAGCAGCAGGTGCTCGAGAACCTGAAGAAGGAAGTCGACTGAGCCCGGTTCCGTCGACCTCGGCGTCTGTGTCGACCCCGATGCGCGGCGACTAGGCTGGCATCACAAACGTGCAGAAAGGACGTGCCGTGCAACCCGGTGGTGGAATGCCCGACATGCAGCAACTCCTCGCTCAGGCCCAGCAGATGCAGCAGCAACTCGTCGCTGCGCAGAACGAGATGGCGCAGGCGGAGGTGACCGGCCAGGCCGGCGGTGGCCTCGTGACGGCGACGGTGAAGGGCACGGGCGAGGTCGTGTCCGTGAAGATCGATCCGAAGGTCGTCGACCCCGAGGACGTCGAGACCCTGCAGGATCTCGTGGTCGGTGCGATCGCCGACGCCTCGGCGAAGGCCCAGGAGATCGCGGCCGAGAAGCTCGGTCCGCTCGCGGGTGGGCTCGGCGGCGGAATCCCCGGCCTGCCCGGTTTCTAGAGGTCGGCGTTGTACGAAGGACCGGTACAGGACCTCATCGACGAGCTGGGCAAGCTTCCGGGCGTCGGCCCGAAGAGTGCCCAGCGCATCGCGTTCCACCTGCTCTCGGTCGAGCCGCCCGAGATCGACCGCCTGCAGGCGGCGTTGCAGCGGATCCGCGACGGCGTGCAGTTCTGCGAGGTCTGTGGAACGGTCTCCGACCAGCAGCGTTGCCGCATCTGCTCCGATCCTCGCCGCGACCGCACGGTGATCTGCGTGGTCGAGGAACCGAAGGACGTGCAGGCGATCGAACGCACCCGTGAGTTCAGGGGGCGCTATCACGTCCTCGGTGGTGCGCTCGACCCGCTCAACGGCGTCGGCCCCGACCAGCTGCACATCCGCGAACTGCTCACCCGCATCGGCAACCAGGAGGACGGCGTCGACGTCTCCGAGGTGATCATCGCGACCGACCCCAATACGGAGGGCGAGGCGACGGCCACCTATCTGGTGCGCATGCTGCGCGACTTCCCGGGGCTGAGCGTCACCCGCCTCGCGTCGGGTCTGCCGATGGGCGGCGATCTCGAGTTCGCCGACGAGCTGACGCTCGGACGGGCGTTGTCGGGGAGGCGGGCGATGTGACCGTGCGCAGCACGGAGGCATCGCACCGGGGTGAGCCCGAGAAGCGTCGCCGGACTTCCGACGAGACCCGGAAGCTGATCATCGAGGCTGCGGGGAAGGCGTTCGCGACGCGCCCCTACCGCGACATCACGCTCAAGGACATCGCGGAGGAAGCGGGGGTCAGCGCACCGCTGATCATCAAGTACTTCGGCTCGAAGGAGCAGTTGTACGAGGAGCTCGTCGACTTCCAGTACGGCGCGCAGGTGCTGTTCGACGGGCCGCTCGAGAGCCTGGGGGAGCGGATGGTCGCGATGCTCGCCCGCCCGCTCGAACCCTACAAGCCATTGTCGATGAACATCCTGTTCATGAGCGGGGGCAGCGAGGAGAGCAACCGCATGCTCCGCGACAACTACTCCGCGCAGATGGTCGACGCGCTCGCCGCGCGGCTGCCGGGGTCGGATGCCCGTCTCCGGGCCGAGCTGGCGATGTCGGCGGTGATGGGGTTGGCGATCATGCGGCGCCGCATGATGCAGGAGCGCGCGACCGGCACGGTCGAGGAAGTCGTGGCCATGTACGCGCCGCTGGTTCAGCGGTTGCTCGACGGAGACGGTTCTTAGCGGCACGAATGACCTTGGTCACTACTCTTGAGGGTAAATAGCCGTTCACCTAATGTGGTGAACGGCTATTTACCTGTTTGGCGAGAGGGGGTGTCGATGTCGATCTCGCTCCCCCTGCGCCTGCACGTGGCGGGTAGGTCCGCCTCCGCGCCGACGCGCTCAGCGTCCGGAACGACGAAGGTGAGCGGACCGGCGGAGAAGAAGACGCGCAACCTGCGGCATCTCGTCTTCCCGGTTCTCGCGGTCGGCGCCGTCTTCCAGGCCATCATGCAGACCGTTATGGTGCCGCTCCTGCCGAGCATGCCGGGCTTCACCGGCGCCGGAACCACCGCCGTCTCGTGGCTGGTGACGAGCACCCTGCTGGTCGGTGCGGTGATGACGCCCATCTTCGGCCGTCTCGCCGACATGATCGGCAAGAAGCGGATGCTCCTCATCGCGTTCTCGCTTATGACACTCGGCTCGTTGATCTGCGCGCTGACCTCGGACATCGGACTGCTCATCGTCGCCCGTGGCCTGCAGGGCGCCGGCGCGGCGGTGCTGCCGATCGGCATGGCGATCCTTCGCGAGGTCCTGCCCCGTGAGCACGTGGAGCGCTCGATCGCGATGCTCAGTTCCACCCTCGGCATCGGCACCGCGGTCGGTATCCCGTTCGCTGCCGCCATCGTCCAGTTCGCCGATTGGCACCTGCTCTTCTGGACCACCGCCGCCATCGGCGCCGGTGTCGCCCTCGCGGCGTGGATCGTCATCCCGGAATCGGACACCCGCACCGGCGGTCGCTTCGACGCCGTGGGCGCCGCCGGCCTGTCCGCCGCCCTGGTGTGCCTGCTCGTGCCCATCACCCAGGGCAGCACGTGGGGCTGGACGAGCCCCGCGGTGCTGCTCTCGTTCGCCGCGTCGGTGCTGCTGTTCGTGCTCTGGGGAGTGCAGCAGCTGCGCAACCGCAACCCGCTCGTCGACCTGCGTGTCTCGGCCCGCCGTTCCGTCCTCGCGCCGCACCTGTCGGCACTGCTCGTCGGGTTCGCCTTCTACGGCAACACCCTCATCACCACACAGTTGCTGCAGGCGCCGTCCGGGCACGGAGCCGGATACGACCTGACCATCCTCCAGGCCGCGGCCTGCCAGCTCGCCGCGAGCTTCGCGATGATGATCTTCGCGATCGTGGCCTCCCGGATCACCGAACGTTTCGGACCCAAGATCACGATCATGACCGGAGCGGTCTTCCTGCTCGCCGGCTACAGCGTCCACGCGGTGCCCGGCAAGCCGCTGTGGCTCGTCGTCGCCGCCATCTTCGTCGCGGCGATCGGCACGTCGCTCGTGTACTGCACGCTGCCGGTGCTCCTCCTCGGCGCGGTGCCGCTGTCGCAGAACGCCGCGGCGAACGGCGTCAACGTCCTGCTCCGCACCGTGGGCAGTACCGTCTGCAGCGCGGTCGTCGCCTCGGTGCTCGCGGCTCACACCCTCGGGGGCGGGCTCGGCATCGGCACCGCGGGCTTCGTGATCGCCTACCTCGTGTGCGCCGGTTGCGCCGTGGTCGTCTTCGTCTCGGGCTTCGCACTCCCGTCGAAGCAGGCCCTGCGGCCCGTCGAGAACTGACCCCGGCCCGCTCCTCCCGGAACAGTTACGGCCCCGCACCCCGGTGGTGAAACCGGAATGCGGGGCCGCCCCTCCTGTCCCCCAGGTCTGTCGGTGCGTCAGTGTTCGACGCCCAGATCGTTCGGACGGTAACCGAGGGGGTAACCCGGATACGTCCGGTTGGTGGCGTTGCCCGCCGACAGCGACACGCGTCGCTTCGGCAGTCGCCGCACGAACGCCGACCGTGCCCGCAGCGCGCCCTCGACGATCTCCGTCACCTGCGGTGAGCTCTTCGGGAAACCGAACGCCGACGCCATGCGGTCGTCGATCAGCGCGAAAACGACCTTCTCGATGCCCTTGTTCAGCACCTTCGGGTACCACGACTGGAACAGGCGCAGCGTGTAGGTGCCGATGGCGTGGTTGTCGTCGCTGTAGGTGAACTTCTCGCGCTCGTATTCGAGCTTGAACCGGTGGAACTCCTGGAACGACTCCGGGATGTCCTTGATGCCCATCCGGATGCCCACCTGGCGGTAGAAGTAGAACGACGCCAGCCGCTCCTTCGGGTGCAGGCGACGCCACCCGTAGCGGTCGATCCAGTCGAGCGGGTCGTACACGAAGGTCGACAGGACGTACAGCATGTCGTCGTTGTCGATCGAGTACTTGCCGTGCATCCGGTTGATGTTGCGCAGCGACTCGCGTCCCCGCTCGGCGTCGTAGCCGTGCTCGACCAGCTCGGCCATCAGCAGCGCCGTGTCGTCGTACCGCTTCTGCGGCCGCTTCTCGAACTCGCCGGTGCGGGCGAGCAACTCCGAGATGCTGGGCACGCAGTACGTGCGGAAGAGGGCGAACTCGAGCGACCGCTGGTAGTCCCACGGGAACTCGTAACCGGCGGTGATCCGCACGATGTCCTGGTGCTGTGTGACCGGGTCGAGCTCCTCGATCACCTCGACCCAGCCCATCCGCCCACGCTTCGGGTGCGGGTCCCTGTTCGGGGGTGGGAACGTACCGGCCTTCTCGATGCGTGCCTCGGGCTTCGCGACGACGGCGGTCTTTCGGCTGCGAGTGCGCGGGGGAGTGGTCGTCATCGGCTCACCTTCCGTGCATGAACTGGAGCATCGCTCGCGCGATTTTCAGGTCGCGCTCCGGACGCTCGAGGCTCATGAGTTTGAGCGGCGAGCTGAACTTCGCCACCGTGACCGACTTGGGACGGCTGAACTCGCGCAGGCCGTCGGCGCCGTGGATGCGGCCGAAGCCGGACTCGCCGATGCCGCCGAAGGGCAACGAGGCGATGGCGGCGAAGCCGAGCACCGAGTTGACCGACACCATGCCGTTGCGCAGGCGCTCGGCGAGCTGACGGCCTTTCTTCTTGTTGCGCGTGAAGATCGACGCACCGAGACCGTAGTTCGTGCCGTTCGCGCGTTCGACGGCCTCGTCGAGGTCGCGAACCTTGTTGACGACGACCGTCGGGCCGAAGGTCTCCTCGCACACCGCGGCCGAGGTCTCGGGCACGTCGGTGAGGATGACGGGCTCGACGATGCGCTCCTGCACCGAATCGAGTCCGCCGAGGACGGCCTTGCCACCGGACTTCAGGGCGTCCTCGATGTGACTGCGCACGATGTCGACCTGGCGCGGAAGCGTCATAGGGCCGTAGGTGGAGTCCTCGTCGCCGCCCGGCTTCGCGCGCCGGACGGTGGCGGTGAGCTTGTCGAGGAACTCGCGGTAGACAGGCTCCTCGACGTAGATGCGCTCGACGCCCGCGCAGGTCTGGCCGGCGTTGCCGAAGGCGCCGAAGGCGGCGAACTCGACGGCCTCGTCGATGTTCGCGTCGGCCGCGACAATCATCGCGTCCTTGCCGCCGCATTCGGCGACGAGCGGGGTGAGCGACTCGGCGCACACCGCCATGACCTTGCGGGCGGTGGGGCCGGAGCCGGTGAAGGCGACCTTGTCGACACCCGAACGCACGAGCGCCGAACCCGTCTCACCGAGACCGGTGATGACCTGGAAGACCGGCTGGGTGGGGGCGATCGAGTTCCACTTGTCCTCGAGCCACTTCGCAACACCGGGGGTGAGCTCGCTCGGCTTGAAGACGACGGCGTTGCCGGCGGCCAGCGAGTAGGCGATCGAACCCATCGGGGTGTACACGGGGTAGTTCCAGGGGCCGATCACGCCGATGACACCGAGGGGCTTGTACTCGAGGGTTGCGGCCTGGTTGAAGCTCGCGACGCCCGAGGGCACCTTGCGGGGCCTGAGCACCTTCTTGGCGTTCTTGGCCGCCCAGTCGAGGTGCTCGACCGCCAGCATGACTTCGAGGAAGGCGTCGCCGAAGGGCTTACCGGTCTCCTTCGCCACCACCGATGCGAGCGAGGTCGCGTCGGATGCGATGGCCTTCTTGAACTCGAGGAGCCAGTCGCGGCGGCCGCGGAAGCCCTGCGCCTCCCACCAGCGCGCGGCGACGCGGGCGCGCTCGACGGCCGCGCCCACGGCGGCCTCGTCGGCGACCGGATACTCGGCGATCACCTCGCCGTTCCGGGGGTCGAGGCTGGCGAAGGTGTCGGTGCTCGCTGCCGTGGATGCCTTGTCCGAGCTGCTCTTCGCGTTCTTCGGACTGGTGAGGTTCTGGGTCATGTTCGACACTTCCTGGTGAACCACATCACATATATTTGATGTGATAGCTGTAGTGGACATCACATTAGGCGTTCGCGGGACAATTGGACAACCCCCGTGCGCAGTTGTCCGGATTCCTACAGGAGACACGATGGCGGCACCGACACGTAGCCCCGGGACAGCGGCGGATCACGCTGCGGCATCCCGACGTTCGGAGGGGGCCGTACGGCGCCGTCCGCAGCTTTCCGATGAGGTGGCCGGTCACCTCCGCGGCTCGATCATGTCCGGCGTGTTGCGTCCGGGCGACTTCATCCGGCTCGACGAGACCGCCGTCGAACTCGGCGTCAGCGTCACCCCGGTCCGGGAGGCGCTGCTGACGCTGCGCGGGGAGGGGATGGTCGAATCCGCCCCGAACCGCGGCTACCGGGTCTCGCCCCTCACGCGCGGCGACATCGACGACATCTTCTGGCTGCAGGGGCAGATCGCCGTCGAGCTCGCGCTCCGAGCGGTCGACCGTGCTACGCCGGCCGACCTCGAGCGTCTGTCCGAACTCAGCGAGAGGCTGCGCAGGCTCGTCGTTGCCCCGGAGGGAGTGACACCCGACATCGAGCGGATCGCCGACGCGGAGTTCGACTTCCATCGTGAGCTCAACCGCATCGCCGACAGCCCCAAGCTCGCGTGGTTCCTCAACACCGCCGCGCGCACGATTCCGTACCGCCTCTACGCGCGCGACGCCGAGTGGGGAACGCTCGCCATCCGATCGCACACGAAGCTGATCGAGGCGATCGCCGCGCAGGACCACAGCGAGGTGATCGCGCAGACGCTGGTGCAGTTCGAGGACGCGGCCGCGCGTCTGGTCGCCCACCGCGAGCGGGCGGGTGTCGATTCGCCTCCCGGATAGGCACTTGCATATCTGAGTACGGGTGTGCGCAATTTGTATGACAGTGCTGCACCAGTGCTTTCACCATCAGGAGACCTCCGATGACGACCCACGCCGAAGAGCGCGTCCCCACCGTCACCACCGACGAACCGGTGGCGACCCCCGCTCCGCTTCCGGCGGGCTCGGTCGAACTGGCCGACTTCGTCGGAGAGTCGATGCTCCTGTTCGGCGCCGGCGCGACGGTCCTCCTGCAGCTGGCATCGCGCGGTGTCGGGCACGGCGTCGCCGATCACAGCACCACCCTGCAGCGGCCGCTCGACCGGTTGCGCACCACGATGACCTACGTCTACGCGGTCACGCTCGGTACTCCCGAGGAGAAGAAGCAGATCGTCCGGATGGTCAACAAGGCGCACGTCCCGGTGCGCTCGGAGACCTACAACGCCTTCGATCCCGAACTCCAGTTGTGGGTCGCCGCAACGCTGTACCGTAACGGTGTCGACATGTACCGGCGGATGTTCGGGCCTGTCACCGATGCCGACATCGAATGCATCTACCGCCAGTCCGCGGTCTACGGCACGGCCCTGCAGGTCGAGGACGACATGTGGCCGAAGACGCGGGAGGAATTCGACAGGTACTGGGACGAGATGATCGCGACCTTCGAGGTCGACCGGAAGGTGCGTTCGTTCACCCGCGATCTCCTCACCGGCGGTGACGCCCCGCTTCCCGTTCGCGCCCTCGTGCCGCTGCAGCGCTTCATGACGATCGGTCTTCTCCCGCAACGCATGCGCGACGAATTCGCGCTGCCGTGGAGCCCGCGCGACCAGCGGCGCTTCGACCTGTTCTGGAAGGTGGTCCCGCCGATCTACCGCGCGGTGCCCAGGCCGATCCGACAGCTGTCGGCCACCTACTACCTCAACGACATGCGCCGCCGAATGAAGGCGCACGGACACGTCATCTGAGCTCTCCGCCGAGAACGCCGAGTGGCCGGACGCGCGTCCGGCCACTGTGCGTTTCCCGTCCGACGATCACACGGCGGTGTCGCGTTCGAGACCGAACCGGTAGTGCTCGCCGTCGTCGAACACCAGCGAGCCCTTGCCGTTCATCACCCCGACGACGGTGTCGTCGTCGACCTTCTTGAAGTGGTCGAAGACCGGCATGCCGTCGTAGACCATCGTCGCCGTCACCTCACCGCGGAAGACGATCTCCCACAGGCTCGCTTCGCCGCGTCCGGTCTTCGTGTCGGAGAACAACTCGCCGTCCTCGCCGTAGCACACGAGCGGCTGGACCTCGGACACCGACGCGAACGTCTTTCCGTACCACCGCGACCTGCCGAGCAGCGTATGGGTGCGGTGCCCGGTGTCGAAACTGAAACCCTTCCACCGGTATCCGACGAGATCGTCGAGGCGTGCCGGAGCGAGATGCTCCCAGAGGGCATCGAGTTCGCGAGGATCGATCCGGTCGGTGCGGGCGCGCAGTTCCTCGAGTCGCTGGACGACGTTCATGTGTTCCCCCGGATGTCGAAGGTGAGTACGGCTCTGATGATCTCGCCGGAGGCGACAGCGGCGAGAGCGTCGTCGAGTTTCGTGAAATCGAAGGTCTGCACGAGTTCGTCGACGGGAAAGTGCCCGTCGCGCCACAGCGCGGCCAGTTCGGGAAGGAACCGGTGGGGATCGACGTCGCCCTCGATGACTCCGGTCAGGGTGCGACCGGACAACAGATGGGTCTGGTCGATCGAGACGGGATTGCGGCCGGCACGGAGCCCGAGGGTGGCGCAGACACCGGGGCTGGTCAGCGACGACAGTGCCTGCCGGATCACGGATTCGGCGCCCACGGACTCCACCGCATAGTCGGCACCACCGCCGATGAGGTGACGCAGATGGCGTCCGAGGTCGTCGTGATCGTCGGGGGAGAGGACCTCGGTGGCCCCGAGCGATCGCGCGAGCCCGTGCCGTCGTGGATCGGGGGCGACGACGATAATGTTCTCGCACAAGGAAATCCGTGCTGTCATCACCGCGGCCGTGCCGACGGCGCCGAGATCGAAGACGACGATCGTCGAACCCTGTTCCGTGACGACTCCGGCACCCTCGTGTCCCGGTACGACGGGCCTCGGGACGGGAACGCCTCCCGTGGCGGCGGTGAGGTCGGTGTGGCAGATCCCGACCCCGTGGATCTGTACGAGCACTTCGTCGTCGCGTAGTTCGGGCACGGTCACCGTCTCGAGCCGCAGCGGTGCGCCGTACTCGCGGAGTACCGCCGCGGTCGCGGTGCGGGTCATCCCACCGCCTCCTGCGAACCGGTGTCGCCGAGCAGCACCGAGAGCATCAGCTGCTGCACCCTGCGCTGCCGGGAGGGGGTGGGCAGAAAGTGCACGAGGTTGCCGGTGTCGAGCACGAGGTTGAGCGCGGCGTGCACGAGGAAACGGCATTCGACGGCGGGCAGCTCGGGGCGTAGCTCCCCGACCAGACGGGCCCATTCCTCGATGTTGAGCCGCTGGATGTTCCGCAGGTCGCTGCGGTGGTGCGCGGGCAGGTTGCCGACCTCGGCGAAGTACACCGACATCAGTTCGCTGTTCTCGAACGACATCCGGACGTACGCCTCGGTGAGGACGTCGAGGGCCTGCGCGGAGGTCGTCGAGTCGGCGAGTGCCTCGCCGATGAGCATCGCGACGCGATCACCGGCCCGGTGGAAGGCGGCGGCGAGCAGATCGGCCTTGCTCGCGAAGTGACGGTAGACGCCGGACGCATTGATACCTGCCGCAGCACCGATCTCCTCGATGCTCACCTCGTGATAGCCCCGGGCGTCGAAGAGCAGCACGGCCTCGTGCAGGAGGACCTCGCGCTTGTTCGCCACGGACAGCCCGCCCGGCTCGGGAAGCGGTGCGGGTTCGTCGACGTCGGGCACCAGGTCGGTCGCGGCGACCGCTGTGCACGCGTCGAGCAGCAGCTGCTGCAGGCGCCGGTTGGACAGCGGGACGCGGTGGGTGGTGATGGAGCCGATGACGCTGAGCATCGCGCTGCTGAGCAGCACGTAGTCGTCGTCGGTGAGATCGGGCCTCAGCCGCGCGACCGTGCGGGCGAGATGGCGGTTGAGTGCCCGCATCTTCGAGCGGATCTCGCTGTGGTCCTCACCCGTGAGGTAGCGGCGTTCCCAGCGGTACAACCCGCCCGTCCGGCGGTTCTCGATCGTGGTGCGGATGAGTGCGAGGAGTTTGCGTTCGAGCTCCTCGGCGGCGTCGAGTCCGGTGCCGTTCGTTCCGCTCTGCTCGTCGAACTCCGCGAGGGCGGCGCCGAGAGCGTCGGCGAGGGTGACCACGGCGTGGTGGAACAGGGCGTACTTGTTCGGGAAGTGCCGGTACAGGGCGGGACCGGAGATGCCGACGGCAGTGGCGATCTCGTCGATGCTCACGCCGTGGTAGCCGCGTTCGCTGAACGCTTCGGCCGCGACCGTGGCGATCTGTGCCTTACGGTTCTTCGGCCGGCGCCGCACGGTAGGGGTCGGGGTGCCGGTCTTCGCGGCTGTGCGTGCCCCGACCTGCGCTTGTTCGGGCACCCTGCCTCCTCGTCGTGGATCCTGTTTCCGGCCGCGATGTCGCGGTGAATGTTCGTCGTCCTCAAAGGTAACAGTCGAACCCCCTGCGGAGAAACACTACTTTTGGGTAAGAATTGCCAAAACTGCAGGGCAGAACGTATTGACAAACCAGCACCCAGACCGCAAAGTTAGCACCAATTCTTCAGCTGCGTCACCGCTGGGCGCATACGGAACCGTCACGACAGCGGCACTTTTCGAAGGACCGAGGAGGACTCGTGAGAACCCGATTCACCGAAATTTTCGGGGTGGAGCATCCCATCGTCCAGGGAGGCATGATGTGGGTCGGCCGCGCCGAACTCGTGGCCGCCGTGGCGGAGGCGGGGGCGCTCGGCTTCATCACCGCACTGACCCAGCCCACCCCGGAGGATCTCGTCCGCGAGATCGAACGGACGCGCGAACTCACCGACAAGCCGTTCGGCGTCAACCTCACGATCCTGCCGTCGATCAATCCGCCGCCGTACGCCGAGTACCGCCAGGCGATCATCGACTCGGGCGTGAAGATCGTCGAGACCGCCGGCTTCAACCCGGCCGACCACCTGCCGCACTTCAAGGACGCCGGCATCAAGGTGATCCACAAGTGCACGAGCGTGCGGCACGCGGTCAAGGCCGAGCGCATCGGCGTGGACGCCGTGAGCATCGACGGCTTCGAGTGCGCCGGGCACCCGGGTGAGGACGACGTCCCGGGCCTGATCCTCATCCCCGCCGCGACGAGCAAGCTCGGCATCCCCGTCATCGCGTCGGGCGGCATCGCCGATTCCCGCGGGCTCGTGGCGGCGCTGGCGCTCGGCGCCGACGGTGTCAACATGGGCACCCGCTTCATGTGCACGGTCGAATCGCCCGTGGCCCACGAAGTCAAGGAGCAGATCGTCCGCAACACCGAACTCGACACGAAGCTCATCTTCCGCACGCTGCGCAACACCGCTCGTGTCGCCACCAACGCGGTGAGCGAAGAGGTTGTCGAGATCGAATCGCGCGGAGCCGAATTCGGCGACATCGCCCACCTGGTCGCCGGCGCCCGAGGCCGCAAGGTCTTCGAGGACGGCGAACTCGACGCCGGCATCTGGACGGCCGGGCAGAGTCAGGGGCTCATCCACGACATCCCCACCGTCGGAGAACTGGTCGACCGCATGGTCGCCGAGGCGGAGGCCATCATCACGGGTCGCCTGAACGACATCGCCGGTGCAGATCGGGCGGTGCGCGCATGACCTCGACCACCACCGAGAGTCTGCGGTCCGAACTCGCCGACGGCATCCTGCGACTGACCATCACGCGTCCGCGCCGGATGAACGCGATCGACCTGACCACGATGAAGACGCTGAGCGACGCGGTGAAGGCGGCCGGCGACGACGAACGCGTCCGTACGATCGTCGTCACCGGTGAGGGATCGGCGTTCTGCACGGGTGCGGATCTGGCTGCGGGAGCAGCTGATCCGCAGGACCCCGGTGTCGTCATGGACACCGCCAACGAACTGGTCCGGACGATCGCATCCGTCCCGGTGCCCGTCATCGCGGCAGTCAACGGTCCCGCGGCGGGCGTCGGTGTCTCGATCGCCCTCGCGGCCGATCTCACCTACGCGGCCGAGAGCGCGTACTTCCTGCTCGCCTTCGTCAACATCGGACTGATGCCCGACGGCGGCGCGAGCCTGCTGGTTCCCGCCGCGATCGGGCGGGCCCGGGCCGCCGAGATGGCACTGCTCGGCGAACGGGTGTCCGCGCAGGACGCCGACCGGTTCGGGTTGGTCGCCCGCACCCTGCCCGACACCGAACTCACCGCGCACGTCGACGCCGTCGCCTCGCGGACCGCATCCGGTCCGCGACGTGCCCTGGAACTGACGAAGCGTGCCCTCAACGCCTCGACGCTCGGCGAACTCGACGCGGCGCTCGCGCGGGAGAAGGACGGTCAGGTCGAGCTCCTCGGCTCAGCCGACTTCGCGGAGGGTGCCATGGCGATGCTGGACAAGCGTCCCGCTCGCTTCGCCTGACGGGACGATCCTTCCCGACATGGTTCTCGGAGGATCGACAAGGAACTTTCCGAACGGGAGCAGGGACCGACGTGCTCGTCGAACACCCGCTCCCGTCCGGTGAAACCAACGCTCGACCAGTGTTTTCTGCCTCTTTCACCCGTTCTCGCTCGGCGACGACGCCTGGAGCGAGGCGGTCCGCATTCGTGGAATCTCCGTTAACAAAAGCTCTGGCCCAAACCGTTCCGGGTCTGTAATGTGCCTCACGCATCGACGGCTCGGAACAGGCCGTGCCCGCACTCCCGCCACGTCACGAGAGGATCATCGATGGTTCCCCCCTCTGTCGTTTCCGAAGCGGTCGGCTCCGACGCCACCCGCTTCCGTAGCAACAACTGGAACAATCAGGTGGCGCGCCACGCCCTGATGATTCCCCATCGCACGGCCTTCCGATTCCGCGGCGAGACCATCACCTGGTCGCAGCTGGACACGCGTGTCGAGAAGCTCGCCGATGCACTCTCGCGTCGCGGCATCGGCTTCGGCGACCGCATCATCATCCTCATGCTCAACCGTCCGGAGTACGTCGAGATCGTGCTCGCGGCCAACGCCCTCGGTGCCATCGCCGTGCCGGTGAACTTCCGCCTCACCGCACCCGAGGTCGCCTTCCTCGTGGGCGATTCCGGCGCCACGGCGATCGTCGCGGAGGGGCCGCTCGTCCCGCTCGCCGCCGCCGCGCGTGGCCAGGCGGAGGGCATCGAACTGTCCATCACGGTCGGAGTCGAGCCGGAAGGCGACTCGCTCTCCTACGAGGCACTCGTCGCCGAAGAGGGCGAACCCCACCCGCCGGTGGAGATCCCGAACGACACGCCCGCGCTCATCATGTACACCTCGGGCACGACGGGCCGGCCCAAGGGCGCCGTGCTCACCCATTCCAATCTCGAAGCGCAGTCGCTCACCTGCATCCGGGCCTTCCGTCTGTTCGACGAATCGGGCATCGGTTTCTGCGCGTCGCCGATGTTCCACATCGCGGCCCTCGGCTCGATCGCGCCGAGCCTGATGCTCGGCACGCCCACCGTTATCCACCCGGTCGGCGCCTTCGACCCGGAGGAACTGCTCGACGTGCTCGAGGCCGAGAACGTCACCAGCCTGTTTCTCGTGCCGGTGCAGTGGCAGGCGATGTGCGCCGCGCAGCAGGCCGAGCCGCGGAAGTTGAAGCTGCGCAACATCTCCTGGGGTGCGGCGCCGAGCTCCGACACGATCCTGCGGGCCATGGCGGAGACCTTCCCCGATGCCTTCAACGTGGCGGTCTTCGGCCAGACCGAGATGTCGCCCATCACCTGCGTGCTCGACGGCGACGACGCCATTCGCAAACTCGGCTCCGTGGGCCGGGTCATCCCCACAATCCAGGCGCGTGTGGTCGACGACGAGATGAACGACGTCGCTCCCGGTGAGGTCGGCGAGATCGTCTACCGCGGTCCCACCATGATGCGCGAGTACTGGAACAACCCCACCGCTACCAGCGAGGCATTCTACGGCGGATGGTTCCATTCCGGCGACCTCGTGCGCGTCGACGAGGAGGGCTTCGTCTACGTCGTCGACCGCAAGAAGGACATGATCATCTCGGGTGGCGAGAACATCTACTGCGCCGAGGTGGAGAACGTCCTGTTCGGGCACCCCAAGGTGCTCGAGGCCGCGGTCATCGGTCGCCCCGACGCGAAGTGGGGCGAGGTGCCCGTCGCCGTCGTCGCGCTGAAGCCCGGCAGCGACGACCTCACCCTCGACGAGCTCCAGCCGTACCTGGACGAGCACCTCGCACGGTACAAGCACCCCAAGGAGGTCGTGATCGTCGACGCCCTGCCGCGCAACGCGAGCGGCAAGGTCGTCAAGGGTGAGCTCCGCGGCGGTCTCCCCGCCGTCGCCCAGGGCTGATCCCCGGCTCACTCCTCGTACGAACGAACGGGGACCGGACCACTGCGGTCCGTGTCCTCGTTCGTCGTCGTGCCGGAGGGACGCACCGACGCGACCCGCTTCGTCATCACGTTGAAGAGGGTCGACGACCGGTGGTTGCTCGACGGAGCCGACGCGCGGTAGCGCGGGCCGGCTTCCGTCGTAGCGGAACGTCGGGCACCACCGAATTCGTCAGGCCTCGGTGAGCGTCTTCGACGCGGTGTCGTCCGGGCTCGTATCGGCCCTGCGCGGGACGGTGAAGGTCGCAGCGACACAGGCGATTGCGACCGCGAAGCATGCGACTGTGTACCACAGGCTACCGATCGGGTCGCCTGCCTCGGTGACCCCGTCGACGGCGGAGAACCAGTCGGGCAGAGCACCGATCCACAGCACGGTCATCACGACGAGATAGGCGACGGCGTACCAGCGGACGAGGTCGTTCGAATAGGGCCGATCCGTGGGTGTACTCCGCAGCCGGGACCACTGGCGTGAGAGCACGTAGATCGCCACGATCGACAGGGTCACGAGTTCGGCCGCGTAGATCGTTGCCCGAACCGTCGTGCTGCCCATGCCGATGACGGTCGCCGGCGCAGGGAGGATCACCACACCCACGGACGCGAGAAGCCCGACGGTGATCGTGCGCCAGGTCAGTTCGAGCCCGCCGAAGGTGCGACCGGCGTCGATGTGCCGGCCGACGAAGAACTGCGCGCAGAATGCGAGCGACATCGGCCACAGGGCAGCGAAGACCACGACGCTCGGGAGCGGAACGGAGTCGAAGAAGGGCTGGTTGATCGGGTTGTCGAGCGACCACTCCCACCACCGCAGCTGCGGTCCGAGGTGATCGAAGATCTCGTAGAAGGCGTGGTGGACGAAGCCCACGCAGACGGCGCCGACGACGGTGCCGTACTGCCGGAACACCCCGAGCATCCGAACGATGTCGAACGCGATCGTCGCCATCATCGGGTAGATCGCGATGATGTACAGCGGCAGGCGTCCCCACATGAACTCGACGGTGAACACGTTGTGCGCGAACATCGTGTCGAGGTAGTCCTCCACGCCGAAGGCGTCGGGGAAGTACAGCAGCGGTTCGATGATGAACAGGAACGCGAGGGTGCCGAGCCAGACGACGAGGTTCGTGGCGTCACCGGTGCGCCGCAACCGGACGATCGCGTACACGAGCATCAGCACCGCCCCGAGCACGATGGTCGCCTCGAGGACGGGCAGCGTCCAGTTCTCCAGCGCGAACGGACTGCGCAGTTCGAAGATCCCCCCGGCTTCGTCGCACGAGAATCCGAGGCGGGTCGAGAGGTCCTCGAAGGTGGGCGAGCACAGGTCCGACATCAGTTGTTCCTCCCGCCCACGGTTTCCGCCGTGTACCAGTGCGAGACGTCGTAGCCTTCGTCGAATCGACGGAACCACACGTCGGCGAGGGCCGGCAGCTTCTCGTGGTCGGGATTGTGCTTGGGCATCTGGCTGCGGATGATGCCCACCAGCGCGACGAGCTGTTCGCCGAGCGGCAGGACGTCGAAGGCGCGCGGCATCGGGCCGTGATCCTGGTACTGCAGGAACGGCAACCGGCGCCGCAGGTTCTGCTTACGGCGGTGCGACGCGAACATCGACATCGCGTCGATCTTCCGTTCCTCCAGCGGCACATGCTTGTTGAAGCCCTCGCACGCGATGGCGATGACGTCGAGCACGTGCTTGAACACCGAGGGGGCCTGCCGCATGCGGTACAGATCGCTGCCGACCACCGCGTCGAAGATGATGAGCGCCGAACTGCGGTGTTCGACCTCCTCGACGAAATGCCAGATGAACAACGACGCGACCCGGTCGTCGCCGGGACGGAAGAGCGCCGCGTCGTTGTCGAGCATGAGCTTGAAGACCGGAGTGAAGGTCGCCTCGAGGTCCGCGGTGTACGCGAGTCGGTATTCGGCGGAGGTCTCGGCGGTGAGCTTGTCGAAGGCGCCGATGACGTCGTCGAGCGTCTCCTGTAGTCCCGGATAGCTCTTGATCAGACCCTTCACGTGTTGCCGGTGGGCGGTGGAGTGCTGCCCCTCCTGGTACATGAAGGCGTTGGCCTCTTCGAGGACCTCGGGATCGGTGATGCGCGGGGTGATCTCGCGGATCATGTTCACGATCATCTTCTCGAAACCGATCGCGAGGAACGAGACGGCGTTGGCCATGCTCGAGAAGGCCGGGTTCTCCTCGTTCCACAGGAACGGCACGTCGTAATCCGCGAATGCGAAGCGCATCTTGCGGACCTGCAGGTTCGTCATGGGGCGGTACCTCGTCTCGTCGACACCGGGCTGGTTGTGGACCTGGTTGGGACACGGTCGGGAGGACCTCGGAAGAGCCGGGAGGCCCCGATCGGCGTGACCATACACGAAATGCGTCATGTGTATGATAGGAGTCCCATCCACTCACGGGAGCCCGTTTCGGACCACATCCACCGAGGTCGGCCGTGTTACCGTCGGGCCTTCTCCAGGCGACGGTTCGAGGAAGCGCGAAGTGGCACGTAGACGTGGGTGGGGCGGGAGTCCTCCCGCCAGCGACGAAGAGGCGTCGCAGCGGATCGTTGCCGCTGCCGTCGACCTGATCGACCGGACCGGCGCGGAGATCAGCATCGCCGACGTCGCCCAGTCCCTCGGCGTGATCCGCCAGACGGTCTACCGCTACTTCCCGAGCGCCGACGCCCTCATGCGCGCGGCCGCCATCGCATCGGTCGAAGGGTTCCTGGAACGACTGACCCGGCAGGTCGCGGGCCTCGACGATCCGGTCGAGGCCATGACCGAAGGCGTGGTCTACACGCTCGCGGAGGTGCGTCGCACCCCGCACCTCGGCATCCTGCTGTCGAGCACCTACTCGAACCCGCATCCCGAGGAGATCGCCTCGGAGGAGGCGTGGATGTTCGGCATGGCGATGATCAAGCGTTTCGACGTCGACTGGGAGAAACACGGCTACGACGACGACTCCCTCGCAGAGTTGGTCGAATACGTGCTGCGCACGATGCAGTCGTTCTTCGTCTCACCGGGAACGCCGCCACGCTCCGACGACGATCTGCGCCGCTACCTGCGGCGATGGATGGGGACGGCGATCCTCGCCCAGCGCGGGTGGGATCCCGACAACCCCGCGGAGGGTGACCGCTCTCCCGTAGAGTCCGGTTCGTGACGAGCGACGAGCAGCAGATCAGGCGTGCCGATCGCACACGCGACGGCGACCCGCAGAACATTCCCCGCCCGGCGGAGGGTGAAGCCGACCGCATGGTGGTGGAGACGACCTGGGGTGAGGTGCAGCCACTGCAGGTGGCCGCGGGCGTGGCGACCGTCGGTGAACTCGAGGTGATCGAACTGCTCGACCGGGGCGCTGCGCTCGTGGACACGCGGGTGCCCGATTCCCGGAGCGGCGTGAGCCTCCCCGGTGCCATGAACATCCCGCACGACGACATCGTCGAGAGGAAGGGCGAGCTCGACACCGCCCGGACAACGATCGTCTTCTGCAACGGTCCCCAGTGCCCTCAGTCGCCCGATGCGATCCGGAAGCTGATCGATGCCGGATATCCCGCGTCCGCGCTCGCCTACTACCGCGGGGGCCTGCACGACTGGGCGACTCTGGGATTCCCCCTCGCCTCGGTCTGAACCGGGTCGCGGAAAAGACTTGCGTTCGCACTGTGACGTAGCTAACATCGAAGGTGCGAATCGAGCTTATAAGACGTCCGCGGACGACAGAGAGAAGCTCGTGAAGCAGAGATCCGGCCCGGAGAACGCGTAAAGCGAATCACCGGGCCGAACCCCTGTTCAGGGGAGGTTTCGCGGCCGATCGCCGCGACTGCAGCAGGGGTTGCACAGGGCGTCTGGGAGGCGGTCGCGCCCCACTTGCACGCCGCGGGGTTCGCACCTTCGCCCCGGATCAGCGCGGCTACTCGCCCGGCGCCCCACCACCCCGCCGCCGTGACTACGGCCTCGACCTGCTCGTCGGCGACGTCGCGGCGCTCATCGAGTCGGTACCCGGTGGTCGCGCGCACGTTGTCGGCCACGACTGGGGAGCCGCCGTCGCGTGGGTGCTCGCGGCGCATCGTCCCGATCTCGTCCGCACCGTGACGGCGGTGTCCGTTCCGCATCCGACGGCGTTCATGCGCTCGTTCTTCACCAGCGGGCGATCGGATCCGCCGGGGTCGACGCGACGGCCCACTACGTCAGTGGGCCGTACCGACGGGAAACGCTCGTCGGTACGAGCCACTGGATTCCCGACGAGGAGCCGGAGAAGCTCGCGCGGCTGGTCCTCGAACACATCGCCGCGCACGGTTGATCACTCAGGCGCGCAACCGTTCCTGCCGCAGCAGATCGACCTCGGGCAGATCCAGCGGCGGCAGCGAGTCGACTCCCAGAGCGCGCATCAGGAGATGATCGGCGAGCTCGGGATTGCGGGCGAGCACGGGACCGTGCAGATAGGTGCCGATCACCGAACCCTGCACGGCACCTTCGAGTCCGTCGCCCACGCCGTTGCCGACACCGCGGTCGACGCGGCCGAGTCCGGTGGCATCGGACCCGAGAGTCGTTCCGCCGCGGTGGTTCTCGAATCCCGTCAGCGGCTGGGTGAGGCCGGAGAGGGTGGGGCGGATGACGATCTCGCCGATCGCGCGGGTCTGCTGCGGCGAGGTGGTCGCGTCGAGGATGCCGACACCGTCGACGCGTTCGCCCGAGGACGTCTCGTACCAGTGGCCGAGCACCTGGATCGCGGCACAGATGGCCAGCACGGGCGCTCCGCGTTCGGCGGCGCGCTGCAGACCCGGATAACGCTGCAGGTGCCGCGTGGCCAGTCGCTGCGCGGCGTCCTCGGCACCACCGAGGGTGTAGAGATCGAGGGACTCGGGGACGGGATCGTTCAGTCCGATCTCGACGATCTCGGCGTCGTGACCGCGCATCCGCAGGCGCTGGCGCAGCACCAGGGCGTTGCCTCCGTCGCCGTAGGTGCCCATCACGTCGGGCAGGACGAGTCCGATGCGGACGGTCGACTCAGACATGGGCAGCTCTCCTGGCGATGGCGGTGTTGAGATCGCGGAACGCGGTGTAGTTGGCGAGCACCTCCACGCGGCCGGGAGGGCACGAGGCGATGGCCTTCAGCGGATCCGGCACCAGCGTGTGCTCGACACCCGCGTAGGTCAGGCGGACGGCGAGATCGGTGCCGCGTTCTCCGGCTGCCACCACCTGCACGCCTTCGAAGTGTTCGAAGCGGACGTCCCACAGCCACGACAGGTCTTCACCGTCGGGCACCTGACCGTTGACGGCGATCACCAGGCCGTCGACGGTCGGGTCGATCATCGACAGGGCCTCCTGCCAGCCGGCGGGGTTCTTAGCGAGCAGCATGTGCACCGAATGCGGTCCGACCTGCACCGTCTTGTAGCGACCGGCGACCTCTTCGACGACCGAGGCGGCAGCGACGGCCTTCGCCGGATCGGCACCGAGGGCGACGGCGGCCGCGACCGCCTGGGCGGCGTTGCCCCGGTTGGCGCGACCGGGGAGGGTCAGCTTCAGCGGGAGGACGAGGCCGTCCGGTCCGTACAGGTTCTCGTCGTCGACCCACCAGTCCGGTGTCGGCCGGGCGAAGTCGGAGCCGGTGCTGTACCAGTGGTCGCCTTCGCGGGCGATCGGCTCGCCCGTGCGCGGGCAGCTCACCGAGTCGTTGGCCCAGCCGGCGCCGGCGGCGACCCACACGACGTTCGGGTTGTCGTAGGCGGCGGACGTGACGAGCACGTCGTCGCAGTTCGCGACGATCACGGCGTCGGGATGCCGCTTCAGGCCCTCACGCAGCTTCCGCTCGATCATGTTGATCTCGCCGACCCGGTCGAGCTGGTCGCGGGTGAGGTTGAGCAGCACGATCGCGCGGGGCTCGAGGGCGTCGGCGACGTGCGGGGTGTGGAGTTCGTCGACCTCGATCGCGGCGAGCGGCGCCCGGAGATCGGTGGCGAGCGCGGCGACGATCCCGGCGTCCATGTTCGCGCCGTCCGCCTGGGTGACGACCGAATCGATCGTCTCGAGCGCGGCGGCCGTCATACGGGTCGTTGTGGACTTGCCGTTCGTCCCGGTGACGAGCACGGTCTGCCGGCCGTGGCCGAGCTGCTTCATCAGTGCCGGGTCGATCTTCAGGGCGACGAGCCCTCCGATCATCGAGCCCTTACCGCGTCCGGCCTTCTGGGACGCCCACGCGGCGGCTCGGGCTGCGCGCAATGCGAGCCGTCCACGTGCGGTGATTCCTGTGCTGGTTCCCACGTCGGCGAGTGTTCCACAGGCGCGGGAGCGTTGTGTCGCCGGAGGAGCGTCCTGCTCGTCACACTGCGGTGTCCGCCCTGGGCGGCGAGGGCTCCGACGATGACGATCACACCGCCGATCAGGGAGGACGGTGCCGGTCGCTCGCCGAGCGTGATCCACGCGACGGTGAACCCGACGACCGGCACCATGAGGGAGAGCGGCGCGACGGCCCCGGCGGGATAGCGCGACAGCAGCGAGGCGTAGATGCCGGTGCCGGCGATCGTGCCCGCCAGGACGACGTAGGTGAGTCCGGCCAGCGCCAGGCCCCCGTCCACGGTGGTGACGACGGTATCGAGGGTCGACCACGCCTGCGGGCCCTCGACGAACCAGGAGATTCCGAAGAAGGGGAGCACGGGCACGACGCACATCCACAGCATCAGGCGCATGGGGTCGGCAGCGCCCGCCTTGCGGGTCGCGATGTTGCCGACCGCCCACGACAGACCGGCGAGCACGGCGAGGGTCATGGGGATCAGGCTCGCGTCCGCGGCGCCCTGCCCTACGGCGACGATCACCATGCCGGACACGGCGACGACGAGACCGGCGAGGCGGACGCCGTCGAGCCGTTCGCGCAGGAACAATACGGCGAGCAGGACCGTGAAGGGCGCGGACGACTGCAGTACGAGCGACGCGAGGCCCGTGGGTAGACCGGCCTCCATCGCCCAGAACAGGAAGGCGAACTGGGCGAAGCCGAACCCGGCGCCGTAGAGCAGGAGCCAGCGCAGGGGAACGGTGGGTCGCGGGACGAACAGCAGGACCGGGACGGCGATGATCGCGAAGCGCAGTCCGGCGAAGAAGAACGGCGGGAAGTGGTCGAGGCCCAGTCTGATCGCGAGGAAGTTGCATCCCCAGAGCACCACGACGGTGAACGCGAGCAGACGGTCCCGGAACGACATGCCGTCAATTCTTTGCGCAGGAAACAATCAGTACAAGCGAATGTTTCTGAAGAAAGCGTGTAGTTTTACTACATGGACGTCGTGCGATTGCGGATACTGCGCGAACTCGCCGACCGCGGAACCGTGGCTGCGACAGCCGCAGCGTTGTCGATGACACCGTCAGCCGTCTCGCAGCAGCTCAAGGTGCTCGCCCGGGAGGCGGGAGTGCCTCTACTCGAACCCGACGGCCGACGCCTGCGGTTCACCGACGCGGGTCGTGCGCTCGTGGTGCGCGCCGACGAGGTGCTCGACGCCCTCGACCGGGCCACCGACGAGATGACCGCCTATGCGCGGTCGCCCCGCGGACGGGTGCGCGTGGCGTCGTTCCCCTCCGGGGCAGCACTCCTGCTGCCGGCCGTGCTCGAGGCGGCCGGGGCGATCGGCGTCGAGTTGGACGTGAGCGACGAGGACGTCCCGGCCTCGGCCGCGCCCGCACTGCTCGCCGACTACGACGTGGTGCTCACCCACCGCGACGAGCGTTCGGCTCCGCTGTCCGGGCCGCGTGTCCACGTCGAGACGCTCATGCGCGAACCGATCGATGTCGTCCTCCCTCCCGGGCACCGGCTCGCGGCGCAGGACCGCGTGCAGGTCGACGAACTGGTGGGGGAGCGCTGGATCAGCGTGCGGGGTGGATTCCCCGTCGACGACGTGTTGCTCTCCGTCGCGGCGGTGACGGGCATCCGTGCTCGGGTTGTGCACCGCATCAACGACTTCCGTGTCATCGAGGAACTCGTCGCGGCGGGGCACGGGGTGGCCCTGCTGCCGCGGTACTCGGTTCTGCATCCCGCCTTGGTGCGCCTGCCGCTGGCCGGTGTACGTGCGGCGCGGATCTACGAGCTCGTCACCCGCCCGGGAGCGGCGCGACGGCCAGCCGTGGGTGCCGTGCTCGACAGCTTCCGGACCGCAGCGGCACGGAAGCTGTCGATGTGAACGAACGGGTGGTCGCGTGGGATCAGGCGAGTGCCTTGGCCTTCAGTGCGTCGAACTCGGCCTGGTCGATGACACCCTCGTCGAGCAGCTTCTTCGCGTCGGCTATGTGTTCGGCGGGCGACTTGCCGGCGACCGAGCGGATGTAGTCGTCCTGCACGGCCTTGTACTGCGCGGCCTCCTTCGCGGAGCGCTCTGCCATTCCGGTGCCGTGGACGATCAGATAGATCAGGCCCGTGAGCCACGGGAAGACGAACAGGAAGACGATCCAGATCGCCTTGACCCAGCCGGACTGTTCGCGGTTGCGGAACAGATCCCCGATGATCATCCACAGCATGATGAGGTACGCGATGAATGCGAAGCAGACGATGATGTACCAGATGATGTCCATGAACTCCATACGCACACTCCGGGTTCGAGCAGAACGACTCTGCGGGACGGAAATTGCGGAATTCGACGGATATCACCCGTGAACGGGTTCGTTCTCGTCGAACATTCGGAACTGTATCTTTCCGGAGAGTGCGGTAATTGCCCGAAACGGTATCTGCGAGATGAATTGTCGGGGTGAAAATCCCCGAAAACGACGAATGCGGTGGACCCTCATGGGTCCACCGCATTCGGTTCGGAGACGGATCAGCGGTGCGAGCGGTTCACCGCGGAGACCATCGCGCGCAGCGACGCCGTGGTGATCGACGGGGCGATGCCCACGCCCCACACCAGGACGGTCGTGCCGTCGGGACGCGTGACGTCGGCCTCGACGTAGGCCGCGGCGTTGGCGTCGTCGCCGGCGGACATGGCGTGCTCGGCGTAACCGCGAACGGCCACCTGGTAACCCAGCGACTCGAGGGCGTCGACGAAGGCCGCCAGCGGGCCGTTGCCGCTGCCGGAGATCTCCTTCTCCACGCCGTCGACCTTCAGCACGGCGGCGATGCTGTCCTCACCGTCGTCGGTCTCGGCCGCGGTGACCTTCTGCCGGATACGCTCGAGCGGCGAGACCGGGGCCAGGTACTCCTCGTGGAAGATGTCCCACATCTCCTTGGGGCTGACCTCGCCACCATCACCGTCGGTGACCTTCTGCACGGCCTGCGAGAACTCGATCTGCAGGCGACGCGGCAGGTTCAGTCCGTGGTCGTGCTTCATGATGTACGCGATGCCGCCCTTGCCGGACTGCGAGTTCACGCGGATCACGGCCTCGTAGGTGCGGCCGACGTCCTTCGGGTCGATCGGCAGGTAGGGCACGGCCCAGGTGTGGTCGTCGACGTCGACACCGGCGGCTTCGGCGTCGACCTTCATCGCGTCGATGCCCTTGTTGATCGCGTCCTGGTGGCTGCCGGAGAAGGCGGTGTAGACCAGGTCGCCACCGTAGGGGTGGCGCTCGTGGACGGGCAGCTGGTTGCAGTACTCGACCGTGCGGCGGATCTCGTCGATGTTCGAGAAGTCGATCTGCGGGTCGACGCCACGGCTGAACATATTCATGCCCAGGGTCACCAGGCAGACGTTGCCGGTGCGCTCACCGTTGCCGAAGAGGCAGCCCTCGATGCGGTCGGCACCGGCCTGGTAGCCCAGCTCGGCCGCGGCGACACCCGTGCCGCGGTCGTTGTGCGGGTGCAGCGACAGGATGATCGAGTCGCGCTTCGCCAGGTTGCGGTGCATCCACTCGATCGAGTCGGCGTAGACGTTGGGGGTGGCCATCTCGACGGTGGCAGGCAGGTTGATGATCACCGGGTTCTCGGGGGTCGCGCCCAAGGTCTCGACGACCGCGTCGCAGACATCCTTGGCGTACGACAGCTCGGTTCCGGTGTACGACTCGGGGGAGTACTCCCAGCGCCAGTTGGTGTCGGGGTGGTTCTTCGCCTCTTCGAGCACCAACTCCGCGGCGTCGGTCGCGATCTTCTCGACGGTCTCCTTGTCGGCGCGGAACACCACGCGACGCTGCAGGATCGACGTGGAGTTGTAGAAGTGCACGATCACGTTCTGCGCCCCGGCGCACGCCTCGAAGGTGCGCTTGATCAGTTCGGGGCGGGACTGCGTCAGCACCTGGATGGTGACATCGTCGGGAATCGCGCCGTCCTCGATGATCTCGCGGACGAAATCGAAATCGGTCTGGCTCGCGGACGGGAAACCGACCTCGATCTCCTTGTAGCCCATGCGTACGAGCAGATCGAACATGCGCCGCTTACGGGCGGGGCTCATCGGGTCGATCAGCGCCTGGTTGCCGTCGCGCAGGTCCACGGCGCACCACGCCGGGGCGCGATCGATGATCTTGTCGGGCCAGGTGCGGTCGGGCAGCGCGATCGACTCGACTTCCTCGGCGAACGGCCGGTACCGGTAGGTCGGCATCGACGAGTTCTTCTGCTCGTTCCACGACGGCTGGTCGGCCGGGGCCGGCTTGCTCGGCGGCGTGATGGTGCGCGAGCCGGAGGTGAAAGCGTCGGCGGGTGACATGACGTAACTCCAAAGAGAAAAGGGGACCTGTGGGCCCAGATCGAATATCGACCGGCGCGTCGAAACCCCGCGACGGGAAGCCGGTCTGGTCAGATCCCGCCGCGGCGGCCGAGGAGAAGCACGCGCTGCATGCCCAGCAGTGTATCGCGCCATACCCCACCTCGACCAAGTGGCACCTCCCACACGCATGCGTCCCGTGTGACCGGGCGGCGGTGATGTCGTGACCCGATCGATACGAACGTGCCTGACAGCGGTACTTGCACTGCTCGCACTCGGACTCATAGCGGTCTCCGCCCCCGCGGCGCACGCCCAACCCTGCGACTCGGGAACTCCCCGGCTCGGGTTCGGGCTCCGGATCCTTCGGCACGGGATCACCGGCACGGGATCATCAGGACCGCGGCTCGGGGCACTCCCGCGAACGGTGCAGCAGCTGCCACACCGGACGTGCCACCCGCCGTCGGGGAGATGTCGGTGCAGTTCCTGGGCGGTGAGTTCGTCATGCTCTACGGCAACGAGGCGAACGGCACGATCGAGATGAGAACGTCCGCGAGACCCGAGGGGCCGTGGAGCGAGGCCCGCGTGCTGGTCCTCCACCGCGAGATCGGTGGTCTCTACGCTCCGTTCATCCACCCGTGGTCCACGGATACGGATCTCTACTTCACCGTCTCGCGGTGGGGCGACTACAACGTCATCCTGTTGCGCACGACACTTTCCTGAGACGCCCCGGGTCGATGGAAGCCGCGGTCGGTAAGCTGGGCCACTGGACTTGTTCCCGAGACCCGGAGGTTGGCCAGCGTGGCACTCGTCGTCCAGAAGTACGGAGGATCCTCGGTCGCGACGGCCGAGCGGATCCGGCGCGTCGCTGAAAGGATCGTCGAGACCAAGAAGGCGGGCAACGACGTCGTGGTCGTCGTCTCGGCTATGGGAGACACGACCGACGAACTCCTCGATCTCGCACAGCAGGTGTGCCCGGCCCCGCCGGCCCGCGAAATGGACATGCTCCTCACCTCCGGTGAGCGCATCTCCAACTCCCTCGTCGCGATGGCGATCCACTCGCTCGGCGCCGAGGCCCGGTCGTTCACCGGTTCCCAGGCGGGCGTGATCACCACGGGCAGCCACGGCAAGGCGAAGATCATCGACGTCACCCCCGGCCGTGTGCGCACCGCCCTCGACGAGGGCAGCATCGTGCTGGTCGCCGGCTTCCAGGGTGTGAGCCAGGACAGCAAGGACATCACGACTCTCGGTCGTGGCGGTTCGGACACGACCGCCGTCGCACTCGCCGCCGCGTTGAACGCGGACGTCTGCGAGATCTACACCGACGTCGACGGCGTGTTCTCCGCGGACCCGCGCATCGTCAAGGACGCGCAGCGCCTCGAGAAGGTCTCCTTCGAGGAGATGCTCGAGCTCGCCGCGTGCGGCGCGAAGGTTCTCATGCTGCGGTGCGTGGAGTACGCCCGCCGCTACAACGTGCCCGTGCACGTTCGTTCGTCGTACACCACCAAGCCCGGCACCATGGTGTCCGGATCGATGGAGGACATCCCTGTGGAAGAGGCCCTGATCACCGGCGTTGCGCACGATCGCAGCGAAGCGAAGATCACCGTCGTCGGTATCCCCGACACCCCCGGTTACGCCGCCAAGGTGTTCCGCGCCGTCGCCGACGCCGAGATCAACATCGACATGGTGCTGCAGAACATCTCGAAGGTCGAGACCGGCAAGACCGACATCACCTTCACCTGCCCGAAGAGTGACGGCCCGCGCGCGGTCGAGCTCCTCACCAAGCAGCAGGGCGACATCGGCTTCACCCAGGTCCTCTTCGACGACCACATCGGCAAGGTCTCCCTCGTCGGTGCCGGCATGAAGAGCCACCCCGGCGTCACGGCCAAGTTCTGCGAGGCTCTCGCCGACGCCGGCATCAACATCGACCTGATCTCGACGTCGGAGATCCGCATCTCCGTGCTCGTGGATGACAACGAACTCGACGACGCCGTGCGCGCTCTGCACGCGGCATTCGAGCTCGGCGGCGAAGAAGAGGCCGTCGTGCACGCAGGAACGGGGCGGTAATCGTGACCACCAATCAGGCGAGCGAAGCGACGGGCAAGACCATTGCGGTCGTAGGCGCCACGGGGCAGGTCGGTATCGTCATGCGCACCCTGCTCGAGGAGCGCAACTTCCCGGCCGACACGGTTCGGTTCTTCGCGTCGGCCCGCTCGGCCGGCAAGAAGCTACCGTTCCGCGGTGAGGAGATCGTGGTCGAGGACGTCGCGGCGACCTCCGACGAGGATCTGAAGGGCATCGACATCGCGCTGTTCTCGGCCGGTGGCACCCTCTCCAAGGAACAGGCTCCGCGCTTCGCGGCCGCCGGTGCGATCGTCGTCGACAACTCGTCGGCATGGCGCAAGGACCCCGAGGTTCCGCTCGTCGTCAGCGAGGTCAACCCGGAGCAGGTGAAGAACCCACCGAAGGGCATCATCGCCAACCCGAACTGCACCACGATGGCCGCGATGCCGGTGCTCAAGGCACTGCACGACGAGGCCGGACTCCAGCGCCTGATCGTGTCGAGCTACCAGGCGGTCTCCGGTAGCGGACTGGCGGGCGTCGAGGAACTCGTCGGCCAGGTGCGTGCCGTCGCCGACGAGGCCGACAAGCTCGTCCACGCGGGCGACGCCGTCGACTTCCCGGCCCCGAACAAGTACGTCGCGCCCATCGCGTTCAACGTCGTGCCGCTCGCCGGCTCGATCGTCGACGACGGAACGGGTGAGACCGACGAGGACCAGAAGCTGCGCAACGAGTCGCGCAAGATCCTCGGCCTGCCGGACCTGCTCGTGTCGGGCACGTGCGTGCGCGTTCCCGTCGTGACCGGCCACTCGCTGTCGATCAACGCCGAGTTCGAGCGGCCGCTGTCGGTCGAGCGTGCGCAGGAGCTGCTCGCGAACGCTCCGGGCGTCCGCCTCGTCGACGTGCCGACCCCGCTCGCCGCAGCGGGCGACGACGTCTCGCTCGTGGGCCGCATCCGTCAGGATCCGGGTGCTCCTGAAGGCCGCGGTCTCGCGCTCTTCGTCTCGGGCGACAATCTGCGCAAGGGTGCTGCTCTCAACACCATCCAGATCGCTGAGCTGCTCGTCTAGGCGACCTTCCGACCTTCTCGACGGAGCGGGTGGACCTCTTCGGGTCCACCCGCTCCGTCGCGTTTCGGGCCTGATCCGGTATACCCGAGAAATATTTACAAGCAGTCTGGACTGTTTGTTGTTTTCCCGTTACGCTGCGATGCGTGATCCAGGACACTGCGCCGAACGGTGGTCGCACCCAGGCGCAACGCACAGCCGCGACGCGAGCCAAGCTGCTCGACGCCGCGGTCGACTCGCTCGTCGAGCATGGCTATTCGGGAACCAGCACGCAGGGCATCGCCAAACGTGCCGGAGTCTCGCGAGGCGCCCAGCTCCACCACTTCCCGACGAAGGAGAGCCTTGTCGTCGCGGCGGTCGGGCACCTCGTCGACAGGCGGCTGCAGGAGATCCTCGAGACACGACCCGATCCGGAGCACGGCTTCGAAACGCTCATGGATGCCTTCTCCGGCCCGCTCTTCGCCGCAGCGCTCGAACTGTGGGTCGCGGCGCGGACCGATCCGTCCCTGCACGAGGCGATGATCCCGCTCGAACGCAAGGTGTCGGACGCGCTCCGCACGGGTTGCCTGGAGATCATGGGCGACCGGGTCTCGCCCGACCACATCGACCTCAGCATCGAGATCGCCCGGGGCTTCGCCGTCTCGGCCCTGATGCGTACCCCCGAATCCGATCGAGAATTCCGGGAGCGCCTGCTCCCGGTCTGGAAGGCGCTGGTGATGAAATGAGTCTCGCACTGCTTCCCGACCACGTGCACACGCTCGTCGTCGGCGCGGGCTTCGGTGGCATCGGTATGACCGCAACGCTGTTGCGCGAGAACCCCGACGCCGACGTCCTCGTCCTCGAGCGCGGTGACGACGTCGGCGGAACCTGGCGCGTGAACACCTATCCCGGTGCCGCATGCGATGTTCCGAGCGCGCTGTACTCGTTCTCCTTCGCGCCCGAACCCGACTGGTCGCGAGCGTACGGCACCCAGGAGGAGATCTACGCGTACCTCCGCCGTGTTGCACGTGAGCAGGGCGTGACCGACCGGACGATGTTCGGGTGCGAACTGCGCGCGGCGCAGTGGGACGCCGAGCGTGCCGTGTGGCGGATCTCCACCTCCCGTGGCGACCTGACGGCCGACGTGCTCGTCGCCGCGACCGGCGCCCTCTCCACACCTACCTATCCGAAAGTTTCCGGCCTGGAGTTGTTCCGCGGCAAGAAGTTCCATTCCGCCGAGTGGGATCACGACCACGACCTCACGGGTGAGCGTGTCGCCGTCATCGGTACCGGCGCGTCGGCCATCCAGTTCGTGCCGGCGATCGTCGACCGCGTCGAACATCTCACGCTGTTCCAGCGCACGGCCTCCTGGGTGATGCCCAAGCACGACCACGTCATCGCGCGGTCGGTCCGCACGCTCTACCGGCGCTTCTCCCTGGCCCAGAAGCTCATGCGCGGATTCGTGTACGGGCAGAGGGAGATCTACGTCGTCGGCATGACGAAGCCCTTCGCCCGCAAGTACCTCCTGCCGCTGTTCGAGGTCCGGGCACGCCAGGTGCTGCGCAAGAACGTGCGCGATCCTGAGCTGCGCAAGCGCCTGACCCCCGATTTCGCGATCACCTGCAAGCGAATCCTGTTGTCCAACGACTGGTTCCCGGCCATCACCCGCCCGAAGGTGGACGTGGTGTCCTCCGGTCTGGCAGCGGTCACCGAGAACGGTGTCGTCGACGACAAGGGCACCGAGTACCCGGTCGACACCATCATCTTCGGTACCGGTTTCACGCCGACGGAACCGCCGGTCGCGCACCATATCCGCGGTGGCGACGGCCGCACCCTCGCCGAGACCTGGGACGGCAGCCCCTCGGCCTATCTCGGCATCACCGTGCCCGGCTTCCCCAATCTGTTCCTCATGTACGGCCCCAACACCAATCTCGGCCACAGCTCGATCGTGTACATGCTCGAATCCCAGGCCAACTACATCTCCGACGCGCTGCGCACGATGGAGCGTCACGGCATCTCGGCCGTGGAGGTGCGCGACGACGCGGTGCGCCGCTACACCGCCGATCTCGACCCGGCGCTGAACAACACGGTCTGGAACCAGGGTGGCTGCAGCAGCTGGTACATCGACGAGAAGGGCCGCAATTCCGTGATGTGGCCGACCTTCACGTGGCAGTACCGGGCGCGGACCAAGCAGTTCGACCCGGAGAGCTACACGGAACACCGAGCGACGGCAGGGGCGGGCGCATGAAGCAGAGCGACGGCAGGGGCGGGCGCATGACCCATTACGACGTCCTCGTCATCGGATCCGGATTCGGCGGCAGCGTCGCAGCACTGCGCGCCACCGAGAAGGGATACAAGATAGGAGTTCTCGAGGCCGGACGGCGTTTCGAGGACGACGAGCTGCCCGAGACGAGCTGGCGGCTGCGCAAGTACCTGTGGGCGCCGCAGGTGGGATGCTACGGGGTGCAGCGCATGCACCTGCTGCCCAACGTGCTCGTCATGGCGGGAGCCGGTGTGGGCGGCGGGTCGCTGAACTACGCCAACACCCTGTACAAGCCGCCGACGCCCTTCTTCCGCGACCCGCAGTGGGGTCACATCACCGATTGGGAAGCGGAACTGACGCCGTACTACGACCAGGCGGCACGGATGCTCGGCGTCCGCCCCAATCCCAGCATCACGCCCGCGGACGAGGTGATGCGCCAGGTCGCCGACGAGATGGGTGTCGGCCACACCTACACGACCACCCCGGTCGGTGTGTTCTTCGACGAGCCCGGCAGGACGGTGCCCGACCCGTTCTTCGGTGGAGCCGGCCCCGACCGCACCGGCTGCACGGAGTGCGGAAGCTGCATGACGGGTTGCCGTGTGGGAGCGAAGAACACGCTCGTCAAGAACTACCTCTACCTCGCGGAGAAGGCCGGCGCGCACATCCACGCCCTCACGACGGTGACCCGTGTGGTGCCCCGTACCGGTGGTGGGTATGAGGTCCACACCCGCAGCACGAACGGCATCAGGAAGCGCCGCAAGGTCTTCACCGCCGACCAGGTGGTGATCGCGGCCGGTACCTACGGTACGGCGCGCCTGCTGCTCGCGAGCCGCGAGACCGGCGACCTGCCGAACCTGTCTCCGGCCCTCGGCACCGTGGTGCGCACCAACTCCGAGGCGGTGCTCGCCGCGACCGCGCAGGATCGCGTCGTCGACTACACGAAGGGCGTGGCCATCACGTCGTCCTTCCACCCGGACGACCACACCCACATCGAACCGGTGCGGTACGGCAAGGGCAGCAACCTGATCGGTCTGCTCCAGGCGCTGCTCATCGACGGTGGCACGCGGATGCCGCGACTGCTGAAGTTCTTCGGTGTCGCCGCGAAGAATCCCGCCGCCTTCCTCCGCTCGCTGTCGGTCCGGAACTGGTCCGAGCGCACGGTCATCGCTCTCGTGATGCAGACCGACGACAACTCTCTCGAGCTCGCGACCCGGCGCACGCCGATCGGCCGGGGCCTGACCAGCAAGCAGGGGCCGGGCACTCCGCCGCCCGAGTGGATTCCGGTGGGCCACGAAGCGGTCCGCCGCGTCGCCGACAAGATCGACGGCGACGCCGGTGGTTCGATCGCCGACCTGTTCGACATCCCGATGACCGCGCACTTCCTCGGCGGGTGCGCGATCGGCGATTCGCCGCGTACCGGCACCGTCGACCCGTACCTGCGTGTCTACGGGCACAAGGGTCTGCACGTCGTCGACGGCTCCGCGGTGAGCGCCAACCTCGGCGTGAACCCGTCCCTCACGATCACCGCGCAGGCCGAACGTGCGCTGGCGCTGTGGCCGAACAAGGGGGAAAAGGACAACCGGCCTCCGCTCGGGTCGGCCTACGAACCCGTGCAGCCCGTGCAGCCCGTGCGTCCGGCCGTGCCCGTCGAGGCCCCGGCGGCGCTGCGACTGCCCATCACCCCCGTTCGGAAGGAGAGCGCCCGTGCTCTGGACAGTGCCTGAGAGCGAGGACGAACGCACCGACTATCCGGTCTCGCCGCCACCGCCATGGCCGGCCTCCGTGCGGGCCACCCTGTGGTGGCATCGCAGCACCCCGGACGCCTCCCAGTACGGGCCGACCGGCGCGACCCTGCCCATCACCCTCGCGATGATGGTCGACTACCTCGACTCGCCGGTCGGGCCGTACCGCGAGGTGCTGGCCAGCCCGGTGCTGCGCCGCGACCTGATCCCGGCGATGGCGGTGCCGTTCATCGCCGTCGACTCCGAGCCGTCGGTGCACGGTGGTCGCGAACACTGGAAGCTGCCGAAGGTGCTCGCGAAGTTCGACGGCGACGTCCTCGGCGATTTCTCCGCGACCGGCGCCCGATGGAGCGTGGCCACCTCGGCCGCGCCGAAGGGCCCGGAACTGCCGATCGCAGGTGGACTGACCTTCGCGCAGCCGATCCCCGGCGGCGCCGTCGAACGCGCCACCGCCCGGCTGCGGGGGAAGTTCCGTTACGCGCGGGTGACCGTCGCGGCGGAGGGACCGACGCTGAGCCGCTGGCTTCGCCCCGGCACCCACCACGGCATCGTCATCACCTCCGGACGGATGTCCACGGGCGCGTCGCGAGTCGTGTCGCGTATGTAGGTCAGCCGGTCTCTCCGCCGTCGAGGAGATCGCCGATGCCGACGCACACGCGATGTTCGACGTGCAGATCTTCGGGGTGCTGAACGTGATGGGGCGGCGTTTCCGGTGTTCAGGAGCAACCGTCGCGGGCACATCGTCAACGTCTCGTCGATCCTGGGGCTCACGACCTTCCCGGGCTGGGGGCTCTACAGTGCGGGCAAGTTCGCGCTCGAGGCCCTGACGGAAGCGCTCGCCGCGGAGGTCGCCGATCTCGGTATCGGGGTGAATCTGATCGAACCGGGATACGTGCGGACCGATTACCTGACGAAAGACTAGCTCGCACTTTCCGATTCGACACTCGGTGAGTATCCGGCCGTGCGGAGAGACGACCGAGGCGCGCCGGGCGCCGGCGGGCGCCGACCACACCGACCTCTGATCCGATCGGAGACCCGAAGTGGGCGTGACGGGCACCGCACCGATCCTTTTCTTGACTTATTCCAGAAAAGGGGCATACTTGGTGTCATGCAACAAGGACACGAGCATCACTTCGACCCCAAGGAGCAACTGCGCTCCGTGGGTCTGCGGGTGACCGCTCCCCGCGTTGCCGTACTGAGAACCGTTGCCGAGCATCCGCATTCCGATGCGGACGGAATCGCCGCCCACGTGCGCGACGAACTCGGCTCGGTGTCGACGCAGGCCGTGTACGACGTACTCAAGGCATGCGTGGGGAACGGGTTGCTCCGCCGGATCGAACCGGCCGGATCACCCGCACGGTACGAGACCCGCATCGGCGACAACCACCACCACCTCGTGTGCCGCGCATGCGGCACGGTCGTCGACATCGATTGCGTGGTCGGGGCCGCGCCCTGCCTGACGCCGTCCGACGACCACGGCTTCGTCATCGACGAAGCAGAGGTCACCTTCTGGGGCCTGTGCCCCGATTGCCGCGCCGACTAGCGCCCACTCGCTTCACCGGTGGTCCGGCCCCTCCGCGGGCCGAACCACCGGCTTCGTGTCCCGAGACCCGGAACATCCGTATACGGAGGTCACCATGACGAATGCCCGTTACACCACGAACAACGTCGGTATCCCCGTCGCCAGCGACAACGAGTCGCTCACCGCGGGCACCCAGGGGCCGATCCTGCTCCACGACCACTACCTGGTCGAGAAGCTCGCGCACTTCAACCGCGAGCGGGTGCCCGAGCGCGTCGTGCACGCCAAGGGCGCCGGCGCGTTCGGTGAGCTCGTCGTCACCGAGGACGTCTCCGCCTACACGAAGGCCAAGCTGTTCCGGCCGGGCGTGAAAACCGAGATGCTGGCACGCTTCTCGACGGTCGCCGGTGAACAGGGCAGCCCCGACACCTGGCGCGACCCGCGCGGTTTCGCTTTGAAGTTCTACACCGAGGACGGGAACTACGACCTGGTCGGCAACAACACGCCGATCTTCTTCATCAAGGACCCGATCAAGTTTCCCGACTTCATCCACTCGCAGAAGCGCCTGCCCGGCTCCGGCCTGCGCGACCACACGATGCAGTGGGACTTCTGGACCCTGCGCCCCGAGACCGCACACCAGGTCACCTGGCTGATGGGCGACCGTGGCCTGCCGCGCACGTGGCGCCACATGGACGGCTTCGGTTCGCATACCTACCAATGGATCAACGCCGACGGTGAGCGCTTCTGGGTGAAATACCACTTCAAGACCGACCAGGGCATCGAGTTCCTCACCCAGGACGAGGCCGACCGCCTCGCCGGCTCGGATCCCGACTACCACCGCGCCGACCTCTACAAGGCGATCGAGCGTGGCGAGTTCCCGAGTTGGACGCTCCACGTGCAGATCATGCCGGTCGCGGAGGCGGAGAACTACCGGTTCAACCCGTTCGACCTGACCAAGGTGTGGTCGCAAAAGGACTACCCGTTGATCAAGGTCGGCACGATGACCCTGAACCGCAACCCGCGCAACTTCTTCGCAGAGATCGAGCAGGCCGCGTTCGCCCCGTCGAACGTCGTGCCGGGCATCGGTTTCTCGCCCGACAAGATGCTGCTCGGCCGCGTGTTCTCCTACGCCGACGCCCACCGCTACCGCATCGGCGTCAACCACGCACAGCTGCCGGTGAACTCCGCGAAGGCCGCCCGTGTCGACTCCTACAGCAAGGAGGGCAACATGGCCTTCACCTTCAACGATCCGCAGACCCCGGTCTACGCACCGAACAGCTTCGGTGGTCCGCATGCCGATCCCGAGCGGGCCGGCGACGAAGGTCTGTGGAACTTCGGAACCGAGGCCGTGCGCGCGGGCTACGTGCAGCACCCAGAGGACGACGACTTCGGTCAGGCGGGCACCCTCGTCCGCGACGTGATGGACGACGCGGAGCGCGAACGCCTCGTGAACAACATCGTCGGACACGTCCTCGGCGGTACCTCGGAGGCGCTCTACGAGCGGATCTTCGAGTACTGGCGCAACGTCGACGAGGAGCTCGGCAAGCGGGTCGAGGCGGGCGTGCGCGCCGGAGCCTGACCCGTCACCGGGGGAGATGCGGCGGGATCAGAGCAGTCCCCACCAGTAGATCAGGGCTGCCAGCGCCAGCACGATCAGCGTGGTGTCCATGTCGCTCTCCCTCCATCCGACGACGACAACTCCATCTTCCTCGCAAACGAGGAATCCGGCACAGACGCCAGGGCCGTCCACCTCTCCGGTGGGCGGCCCTGCCGGCGTCTGCCGAGCATATCGGCTGTTCGAACACGCGTGTGACAGGTGTGTCGGCTGTGGTTGTTAGGTTGGAGATCCGGGGCCGGCGTCGTCACGCCGGGTCGGGTTCGCGCTCGTTCGTCGAAAGGTGTTGTCCGACATGGTGATGGGTCCTACCCATGCAGTATCCGGGGCGCTGGTGGGGCTCGTCGTCGCAGATCTGCTTCCTACCGACTGGGGTGCACCCGCGTCCACCGCGGAGACCTTCGCCTTCGCGGCGGTGTGTTCGGGGGCGGCCCTGCTTCCGGATCTCGACACGGCACAGTCGACGGTCGCGAGGTCGTTCGGGCCCGTGAGCCAGACCTTCGCCAGGGGCATCGACGCGGTCTCGCTCGGCTACTACTCGCTCACCAAGGGCAGCCGCGACCGGAAGCGGCGCGGCGGGCACCGCACCATGACGCACACCGCGCTGTTCGCGGCACTGCTCGGAGCCGGAGTCTCGGCACTCGTCGCGAGCTTCGGCAGGGAAGCGATCATCGGGGTCCTGTTCGTCACTCTCGGTCTCGCACTGCGCGGGTTGTTCGGGTCGTGGGCGAAGAAGCGCGGGTGGGTGGTCGTCACCCTGAGCGCGGCAGTGCTGTCGATCCTGTCGTGGACGTGGTTCCCGCAGGAGGTTGCGTCGACGGGCCTGGGGGTCGCGGTGGCCCTCGGATGCGCGACGCACTGTCTCGGCGACGCCATCACCAAGGAGGGAATCCCCTTCCTCGCTCCGTTCGTGCCCTGGCGCGGGTCGCGCTGGTGGGAGATCAAGCTGCCGTCGGCGTTGTCCATCCGTGCGGGTGGCCCGTTCGAGCTCGGCATCCTCGGTCCGGCCCTCACCGTGGCGGCGGTCGCGATGGCGGTCTGGTCGGTCGACGGCGCTCCCGAACACATCCTCGGCACGTTGGAGGCGTCGGGTCTGTCGTTCTGGAGCGAGGGCGCCGCACACCGGTAGCGGTACTGGAGAATAGAGAGAACTTGTTCTATTTTCGCGGAGTCCGCGCCCGCAGAACAGAACGGAACCCGCCCTCGTGAGCGCTCGAGCCTCTGGTCCCACCCTCAGCCGTCGCGGTCTTCTCGGAGCAGCCGCCGGAGCAGCCGTCCTTGCAAGCACGGGATGGACGCTCGCGGGTGCGGTACCGCTCGGCGACCCGGCAGCCACGATCCCGGCGCCGCCGGACTTCCCGGCCGACATCCCGCTCTCGCAGCAACAGTTCGTCAACTGGGCGAAGACCATCCGGTTCGACGCGGTGTGGACCGCGACCGCGCGCACCGCCGACGACGTCGTCCGCCTCGCGAACTGGGCGCACGCCCACGGCTTCCGCATCCGTCCCCGCGGATCGATGCACAGCTGGAGTCCGCTCACCCTCGAGGCCGGGCAGGACATCGAGAACGTCGTGCTGGTCGACACCATGTCGCAGCTGAACCAGGTCGTCGTCGACGCGGACGCCGCACCTCCGCGCGTGACGGCCGGAGGGGGCGCGAGCATCGAATCCATCCTCACCACGCTCGAAGCGAACGGACTGGGCTGGGCCAACTCGCCCGCCATCGGCGACATCTCCATCGCGGGGGCACTGTCGATCGGTGCCCACGGAGCCACCTACCCGGCGGCGGGGGAGACGGTGATCCCCGGCCAGTCGTTCGGCTCCCTGTCCAATCTCGTCCTGGCTCTGACCGCCGTGGTGTGGAACCCGTCGGCCGCTGCCTACGAACTCCGCGAGTTCCGCCGCGCCGAACCGGAGATCAGACCCCTGCTCGCCCACCTCGGACGCACCTTCGTCACTTCGGTGACGCTGCAGGCCGGAGCGAACTACCGGGTGCGCTGCCAGAGCTTCACCGACATCCCGTGGCGCGAACTGTTCGCCCCGCCCGGCTCGCCGGGGCGCACTTTCGAGCGCTACGTCGAGGAGCACGGGCGGGTCGAGGCGATCTGGTTCCCCTTCACCGAGACACCCTGGCTCAAGATCTGGTCGGTCTCCCCGGAGAAGCCCGCCGCCTCCCGCGAGGTGCAGGATCCGTACAACTACTACTTCTCGGACAGTCTGCCCGAGGAACTCACCGACCTGCTGGGACAGGTCGTGCGTGGCGCCCAGGGCGTCACACCGACCTTCGGTGCGTCGCAGTTCGGTGCGGTGGCAGCGGGACTCGCAGCGACCGGCACGAAAGATCTGTGGGGCTGGTCCAAGGACCTGCTGTTCTACCTGCGCGCCGCGACCCTGCGTGTGGTTGCCGGTGGCGGTGTCGTCGTGACGAGACGCGACAACATCGCCCGCGTCATCAACGAGTTCACGACGTGGCTGCACGAGCGGATGACGCACTACGCCTCGCTCGGGCAGTACCCCGTGAACATGCCGTTCGAGGTACGTCTGTGCAAGGTCGACGACGCCGACGAGGTGCTCGTCGACGCCGCCGGTGTGCCCGACCTGTCGCCGGTGCGTCCCCGCCCCGACCGGCCCGACTGGGACACCGCGATCTGGATGAACGTCGTCTCCATCCCCGGAACGGCCGGGATGCCGGCCTTCTTCCGCGAGATGGAGCAGTGGATGGCCGCCCACTACTCGGGCGATTACGCGACCTTCCGGTCCGAGTGGTCGAAGGGTTGGGCGTTCGACGACGAGGGCGGCTACCGCGACCCCGATTTCCTCGGTGAGACGGTGCCGGCCATGTACCGCACCGGCCTACCGCCCGGGCAAGGTTGGGACGCCGCGCTCGCGGCTTTCGAGCAGTACGACCCGCACCGGGTGTTCAGCAACCGGTTCCTCGACCGGTTGCTGCCCTGACCGTCGACGAACGATGAAATCAGTCCTCGTCGGAGTCCATCGGTAACGGTCCCGGTTGCGCCGTCTGCTGGGGAGCGGCGGGAACCCATACCCGTAGCGGCTGCACCACCTCGCCGTAGAAGGCGTCGGCCGACGACGTCACGCTCGTGATGAAGCCCGTCGCGGTACCGGACGAGCGGCGACTGCCCAGCGGGAACGTCTGCTCGAGAGTGAAGGACACGATGTCGCCGACGCGACCCTCGGTGAGGACTCGAGGATCGGTACGCACGGTGTCGAGATGTTCACATGCTTCGTTGCCGCGCTCGGAGAACACCGCTTCGAGTTGCACGTTTCCGGGCGCGGCCTTCAACTGTTTGACCAGCCACGACACGCGCTTGCGTGACGTGCCTTCATCAGGCGCATCGACGGTCGTGCGACAACGGACCTTGTTGGTACGCAGGTCCGCCGAGACCACGAGATCACCTGCGGTATCCGGGATCCGCAGCACCGCTTCGAAGACTCCGTCGGTCGCGAGCCGGTCGGCGACGTGGGCGTTCCGTGCGTCCGGATCGGTCGCGAAGCGGCGCGGCAGCACATGCGTCACCGGGACCCCGAGTTCTGCGGTGAACCGGAGCGCCAAGTGGCGAGCCAACGCGACCCAGGTGCCCGCAACAGTGAGCGCCTTGGAGTCGCCGGCGCGGAGTGTGCCCGCCGTAACGGCGTCGCGAACAGCAACCCAATGACGTCCCATATCGACGAATTCCGAGACCCCACTGCGCGGGTGATCGATATAGCGGAGGAACTCACGCAGGATCCAGTCCTGGAGGTCGCTCTCCAGTTCGCCGTGGGACAGCACCATGCGTGCTTCGTGAGCGATCTCCGCCCATGCGAGGTGCCGAAGCGAGACCTTGGTGAGCTTGCGCCGGTCCACTGCGACGGGCAGTTCCCCCGCAGCGGCGGGAATGTCGTTGGAGATGCTGACGACGACGTCGTACTTCTTGCGACGCGCGACATCGAGGTAGTTCTCGAGCTGTTCACGCTTGAGTTTGCCGTTGCCCGTCTTCACCTCGACCAGGGCCGTCCACCGTCGGCTTCCTCGCGCGACCTTGAGTACCGCATCGGGTACCACCCGCGATTCACCTCGCTCGTACGGCACCTCCAGGTAACCCTCGAAAGCGCCGGCGGGAGCACCGAGACGAAGGCACACGGCACGAGCGAACAGGGGCACTGCCTGCATGGTCGCGACGAGCGCGGAAGTCGCTCGACGTTCCTGTTCGTCACCCGCACCGATTCCGGCTACGGAGAAGAGGCGCGCGGGTTGCCAGCTCTCCTGCTCGGCTTGGGAGAAGGTGATCGGTTTCGGCTTCCGGGCGGTTCGTTTGGTCGTACGTACGCCGGACTGCTTTCGTGCGGGAGTGGCGGTCGTCGCGGCAGGAGCGGGCTCGGGAGTCTGCGGAGGAACGGCGATTTCCTCGTCTGCGGAGACCGAAGTCGTCGAGGGAGGCGTCCGATCGTCGTCCTCGGCGGCGTCGTCCACCTCCACGCCGTAGTCCTGTGCCAGTCCGGCCAGACCGGAGGCCCATCCCTGTCCGATCGCACGGACCTTCCATGCGCCGTCCCGGCGGTAGACCTCGCCGAACACGAATGCGGATTCGGTGTTCGCGTCCGCAGTGATGTACTCGGCCACGGGGCGACCTGTCGGATCCACGACCCGTAGGGTCAGCTTCCCGAGGTCGCCGAAGGTGCCGTCGTAGAGGCTGCCTGCCAAGGCGATCGTGCGTACATCGTCGGGCACCGTCGCGAGATCGATGCTGATGCGTGCCTGCGCGCCTTCCTCCGTCGCTCCGTTCCCCAGGAACCGGACGGAACCGTCGGCCGATTCCGGCTGGTTGTAGAAGACGAAATCCGCGTCGGACCTCACCTTGCCCGAATCGGCGAGGAGCAGCGCCGAGGCGTCGACCTCGGTGTCCGCTTCCGTCCAGCCCAGGACGATGTCGACTTGCGAGACGTCTGTCGGAAGCGGCATGTTCTGCCCCTTGACGAGAACCGGGAAATCCATCGGGGGCACCTTCGTTCCAGTGTCGGTCGTGCGCGCGATATCGAGCGCTACGGACACATCGAAGGGAACGGCTCCGATGTTTCACGGTGCACGCGAGTAGCTCGTCAGGACCCGGATGCGCCGCAGCAGGCTCGCTCAGCACCCCGTGTGCGAGAAGGCCCGCATGTAGCCGGCGGTCTGATAGGCGTACGCCCATGCCCAGTACGACAGGGCGATGTCGGCCGGGCTGGCGGCCATGATGAGTTCGCCGTCGAAGCATCGGTCGAGGATGAAGCGCGCGCGGGAGACGTGCGGCACGAACGTCACGACGATGACGCTGTTCCAGCCGCGCTGCTCCGAGAGACGACGCAGTTCCATGGCCTCACCGCGCGTGGTCGGCGGGTCCGGTTCGAAGCACGTGACGGGGAATTCGTAGCGCGGGTGGTCGCACAGGTCCGTCAGCCAGACGTCCTTCGCGCCGTTGGGATTCGACACCACGACCTCGGGTGCGAAGCCTTCGAGTGCGAGTTCGAGCGCGTAGGGATAGCGCTCGTAGATCGCACCGCCGAGAACGAAGATCGCGTCCGCCCGGCGATACGGGCTGAGGTTCTCGATCTCGATCTGCGGGGCCACGTAGACGGGAAGGCCCGCGGCGATGATCGCGCACGCGACGAGCACGAGGACGGCGAGCCACCGTCGTCGCCGGGGGCGTGGTCTGGTGAGTGTGGAACCTCCGGAATTCTCCGGTGCGTCCTGCCGGGAGGCCCTGTGTCGTCGCGTCATCCGCCGAGTCCGTTCCCGCCCGACCAGAGCCGAGGCGTCTCGCGAGTGCGGTGCCGCCTTTCAGTTTAGGGTATTCAAGTCTGTTTCAATCCCTAAAAACCGACTTGAAGAATCTTTTGTGACGGGAGGGGACGTCCTTTTCCGGAGAGGTGAACAAGGTGCCCCGGAATGCGGTCAGGGCACCTTCTCCGTGAGGAGAAAGTGCCCTGACGAGTTCTTCCACGAGTCGGGGTGGCGGGATTCGAACCCACGACCTCTTCGTCCCGAACGAAGCGCGCTACCAAGCTGCGCCACACCCCGTATTGAACCTCGGTCAGCTTACAACACGAGTCCGCAGAAGATTAAATCGGCTGGTCAGCGACGTAACCCGGCGCGCTCTGCCGAATCACCGCTGGCCTGCTGCGCGGTGTCGCGCGAGGCCGGAACGAGGGTCAGCAGGGTGGCCTCCGGACGGCAGAAGAACCGGGCGGGAGCGAACGGCGACGTGCCGATACCCGCGGAGACGTGCAGTCGCATGTGGGCACCCCAGCGCGACGCGCCCTTCACCCGCGACCGGTCGATCCCGCAGTTGGTCACCAGCGCGCCGTAGAACGGCAGGCACAGCTGGCCGCCGTGGGTGTGGCCCGCGAGAACGAGGTCGTAGCCGTCCTCGGCGAAGCGATCGAGCACCCGCGGCTCGGGGGAGTGAGTCATGCCCAGTCGCAGATCGGCCGAGGGATCGGCCGCACCTGCGATCGTCTCGTACCGGTCGCGGTCGAGATGCGGGTCGTCGACACCGCCGACGGCGATGCGCACGCCGCCGATCTCGATGTCGCGGCGCACGTGCGTCATGTCCTGCCAGCCACGTTCGGTGAACGCCGCACGCAGGTCGCCCCACGGGAGCGGAGGCCCGTAGACGCGGTCGTGGTCCTTGTCGAAGTAGGCCAGCGGATTCTTCAGCACGGGAGCGAAGTAGTCGTTGCTCCCGAAGACGAACAGACCCGGGCGGGCGAGGAGTCCGCCGAGGGCCTGGACGACGGCAGGAACGGCCTTCGGGTGCGACAGGTTGTCGCCCGTGTTCACGACGAGATCGGGCTCGAGGCCATCGAGTTCGCGCAACCAGTTCTGTTTCAGCTTCTGATTGGGAGTCATGTGCAGGTCGCTGATGTGCAGGACCCGCAGTGTCGACGCGCCGGGCGCGAGCACCGGCACCGTGACCTCGCGAAGGGTGAACGCGTTCCGTTCGATCAGCGTGGCGTAACCGAGGCCGAGAGCGGCGGCGCCGGCAGCACCGAGGGTTACGCGGCGAATTGCAGACAGGTCAGGCACTTCTCCAGCGTACCGCCGTGCGTGGTCCTCGCACGTGGTTCGCCTGCCCCGCGTAGCGTTTCCGGCATGAGCGACACCACATCCTCCCTCGAATCCAGGCTGCGGACCGACCTGACCGCAGCGATGAAGGACAAGGACAAGCTGCGGACCGAGACCCTCAGGATGCTGCTCGCGGCGATCCGGAACGAGGCGGTGTCCGGCAAGGAGGCGCGTGAGCTGTCCGACGACGAGGTGCTCCAGGTCCTCGCGAAGGAATCGAAGAAGCGCGGCGAGGCCGCCGAGGTCTACACCGAGAACGGACGCGGAGAGCTCGCGGCCAAGGAGCACGCCGAGGCACGGATCATCGACGAGTACCTGCCCACCCCGCTCACCGATGCCGAACTCGTCGACGTCGTCGACACCGCCCTCGCGCGCGTTGCGGAGGAACTCGGCACGCGGCCGGGTCCGAAGAACATGGGCCAGGTGATGAAGGCCGCCACTGAGATCGCGGCAGGCAAGGCCGACGGCAAGCGCCTGTCCGCAGCCGTGCGTTCACGCCTGTAAACCGACGGTGGAAGCCCTGCGGCTCAGTTGTCGGGGCGGCTCGGTGTCGTCGTGGGAGTGGACTCCTCCTCCGCCGGCGGACTCGACTCGCTCTGCTCGAGCTCACGTCCCGGGATGGGCGCGGGCGTCGACCGGCGGGTCGTGTCGGGCACCTCGCGGTCGCGCGGGCGGGCCGGGGTGGCGCTCGTGGTGGGAGCGACGCGGACCGATCCGTCGCTGATGAACAGCGTGACCGTCGATCCCGGGACGGCCGAGCCGCTCGGGGACGTACCCGTCACCGTTCCGGCGCGTTCCTCACCGGCGATCGTCGCCTCCGAGACCGAGAATCCGGCGTCCTGCAGTCGCTGGACCGCGCGGTCCTTCGACAGGCCCGTCACGTCCGGAACCTGGGCGTTGCCCGCGCCGCGGACGTACCGGGGATCGGGGGCGGGCAGTTCGATGGAGCCGAACTTGTTCGCCACCGGCAGCATCGCTGAGAACCATGTCCGCGCCGGTTCGGTACCGCCGAAGAGATTGCCGTCGTAGCAGGGGCGGACCGGACCCGAGCAGATCTGGCCGGGAGTGGGGGAGTCGCCGTAGGTGTAGACCACGCCGGCGAACCGGTTGGTGAAGCCGAGGAATGCCGAGGACATGTGCGACTCGGTAGTACCGGTCTTCGCCGCGACCGGCAGGTTCCAGCCCACCGACCCCGCGGCACCCGAAGCGGTACCGCCGGCGGCGGTGTCCTTGCTCATCGCCGTCGTCAGGGTGTCGGCCAGACCGGGCTCGACGGCCTGCTCGCACGCCTGCTGCGTGATCGGCACGGGCTTGCCCTCGCGGTCGAACACCCCCTCGATCGGGGTGGGCGGGCACCACTTGCCGCTCGACGCCAGCGTCGCCGCGACGTTCGACAGCTCGAGCGCGTTGATCCACGTCGGGCCGAGCGTGTACGAGCCGAGGTGCTGGTTCTTCTGCATCTCGGCCATCGACTGGTCGCCGAAGCCGGAGGTGCGGGGCTGCAGGTACGACCGCAGACCCAGGCGCACCGACATGTCGACAACCGCGTCGACGCCGGTGGCCTCGATGAGCTTGACGAACGCCGTGTTCGGTGACTGTGCCAGCGCGTCGGTCACCGACAGTCGCGACGGATACGGCGCGGCGTTCTCGACGCAGTAGTAGTTGGCCGGGCAGCCGCGGGCACCGCCGTCGCCCAGACCGCGGGCGTTGTAGCGGGACGGGACGTCGAGCACGGCAGAGGTGCCGAGACCCTGTTCCATGGCGGCGGCGACGGTGAAGATCTTGAAGATCGACCCGGCGCCGTGACCGGCCAGCGAGTAGGGCTGCGGCTGGACCGTCTCCTTGGCCTCGGCGTCGAGACCGAACTTGCGGCTCGACCCCATGGCGAGGACCTTGTGCGAATCCTGGCCCGGCTCGATCACGTTCATCACCGAGGCCACGTCGTCGACGGTGGGGCTGGTGAACCGGTCGAGCGACTCTTTGACGGAGTTCTGGACCTCGGGGTCGAGGGTCGTGCGGATGAGATATCCGCCCCGGTCGATCTGCTCGCGCGACAGGCCCGAGTTCTCGAGATACTGCAGCGCGTACTCGCAGAAGTAACCGCGGTCGTCGGCAGCGATGCAGCCGCGGGGGAGCGTGTTGGGCTCGGGCAGCACGCCGAGCGGCAGTTCCTTCGCGGCGCGGATCTCGTCGGCGCGCTCCGGGATGTTGTCGATCATCGTGTCGAGCACGATGTTGCGACGGGCGAGCACGCCGTCGGGATTGGTGTACGGGTTCAGCGCCGAGCTGGACTGCACCATGCCCGCGAGCATCGCGGCCTGCGGGATGTTCAGGTCCTTGGCGTCGATGCCGAAGTAGGTCTGGGCGGCGTCCTGGATGCCGAACGAACCGTTGCCGAAGGGGACGAGGTTCAGATAGCGGGTGAGGATCTCGTCCTTGGTGAGCTGATCGTCGAGGGTCAGCGCCATGCGGATCTCACGGATCTTGCGGGCCGGCGTCGTCTCGATCGCCGCGCGGCGTTCGGCGTCGGTCTTCGCGATCACGTGGAGCAGGTAGTTCTTGACGTACTGCTGGTCGATCGTGGAGGCGCCCTGCTCGACCTGACCGCTCGTGGTGTTGGTGAGGAACGCGCGGATGGTGCCCTGCCAGTCGACGCCCTGGTGCTCGGGGAACCGCTTGTCCTCGATCGAGACGATCGCCAGTTTCATCTCGTTGGAGATCTGGTCGCTGGGCACCTCGAAGCGACGCTGGTCGTAGAGCCACGCGATCGGCTCGCCCGCCTTGTCGACCATGGTCGTCACGGCTGGGACGACACCTTCGACGAGCTCTGCGGAACTGTTGTCGACGGTGTCCGCGGCTCGGTTCGAGACGTACCCGAAACCACCCGCGGCCGGGAAGAGCATCCCTGCTACGAGAACGCCGCCGAGGGCCGTGCAACCAGCGAGCTTCGCCACCGTTCTTCGGATCGACACGCCTACACACTACGTGGCGAGGGACCGGCCGGCCGTTTCCAGGGAGCGGGCGTGGCACGACGGGCGAGGTGAAAACGCCTCCGACGTGGGACTTTGTACGTGCGTACCAGAAAAGGTTTCGTTCGCCTTGCGCGTGGGCATCAGTTTACCTAGATTGAGACATCAGTGTGACGCAGATAACACCTTGACGGGCAGGTTTTGCGCCGTTGCGGCACACGGACGGCGCAGACCTCGAACACCGCGAACCGGCGTTCGGAAAGTAAAGGGGCAACTGAATGCACATGACCACCCCGACGACCCGACTCGACGTCGACCAGGCCGAAGCGCGTATCGCTTGGGTCTCCAAGGCTCGCTGCCGCGAAGTCGATCCAGATGAACTGTTCGTGCGTGGCGCAGCGCAGCGCAAGGCTGCGGTGATCTGCCGGCACTGCCCGGTGATGCTCGAGTGCGGGGCGGACGCCCTCGACAACCGTGTCGAGTTCGGCGTGTGGGGAGGCATGACGGAGCGGCAGCGTCGTGCTCTCCTCAAGCAGCATCCCGAGGTCGAGTCCTGGGCCGATTTCTTCCAGGCGCAGCGACAGCACCAGAGCGCGGTCTAGTCACCACCTCACCGGTACACGAACCGCCGAGATCATGACCCGCGAGACATCACGCCTCGCGGGTCAATTGCTCGCCCACCGCCCGCAGCGCCTCGAGATCCGAGACCTCGAAGGGCAGCGAGGGCACCCCGACCACGGGGACGGCAGGGTTCGCCGCGGTGAAGTTGCGTAGCAACCGCAGCTCCCGCTTGGCGATCACGGCCCGGTGCGCGTGGATGCGGAGAACGGCCTCAGCGGCCTTCGCGTCCACGCCCTCCTCCTCGGCGAGCTGGTCCGCCGCGGCGAGGGCGTGATCGGACGGCAACGCCGACAGTGTCGGATGGGTGCGGTTGAGCACCAGGCCCGACAGCGGCATGCGATCGCCCGACAGTCGTTCGACGAAGAACGACGCCTCGCGCAGGGCATCGGGTTCGGGTGCCGCGACCACCATGAAGTGGGTTCCCGGCTGCTGCAGCAACCGGTAGGTGCGGTTGGCGCGCTCGCGGAAGCCCCCGAACATCGAGTCCAGCGACTGCACGAAGGCCGACGCATCCGACAGCATCTGGCTCCCGACGATCGTCGAGACCGCCTTGAGCGCGAGCCCCATCGCGCCGGTCACCAGGCGGCCGAAGCCACGCCCGGGTGCCGTGAAGATCCGGATCATCCGCCCGTCGAGGAAGGCCCCGAGCCGCTGGGGAGCGTCGAGGAAGTCGAGCGCGTTCCGGGACGGCGGGGTGTCGACAATGATGAGATCCCACTCGTCGCTCTGCGCGAGCTGACCGAGCTTCTCCATCGCCATGTACTCCTGCGTGCCGGAGAAAGACGACGCCACGGTCTGATAGAAGGGGTTGTCGAGGATCTGCTGGGCCTTCTCCGGCGTCGAGTGCTCGAGCACCATGTCGTCGAAGGTGCGACGCATGTTGAGCATCATCGCGTGCAGCTCGCCCTTCGCCTCCGGCCCGAGCTCCACCTTCTGCGGTGAATTGTCGAGCGAGGCGACCCCGAGGGCTTGTGCCAGTCGCCGCGCCGGGTCGATCGTGAGCACCACGACGCTACGGCCCCGCTCGGCCGCGCGCAACGCGAGCGCCGCGGCGGTGGTCGTCTTGCCGACACCTCCCGACCCGCAGCACACGATCACCCGGGACGAGCGGTCGTCCAGGATGCGGGCGACGTCGAGGACCTTCCGGATCGGTGCGTTCATCGGACACCCTGCTCGGCGAGAACGTCGGCGAGTTCGTAGAGGCCACCGAGATCGACACCGTCGGCGAGGGCCGGTAGGGACATGCGTGCCACCTTCACTTCGTCGAGTTGAGCGGCGCTCACCTGTTGCGCCTGGAGTACCGCGGCGTGCTCGATGGTCTCGGTCAGCAGGCCGGCGAAATCGTCGTCGGAGAGCTTGATGGACACCTTCTCCAGCGTCGTCCGGATCGCGGGCCCGGCGATGCGGCCGGCGGCGACGTCGTCGACGAGTTCCTCGGGCAGGTGCTCGGGAGCGGTGCGGTTGACGATGACCGTCCCCATCCGGAGATCGGCGGCCTCGAGTTCCTCCACCGCGTCGGCCGTCTCCTGCACGGGCAGAGCCTCGAGTAGGGTCACCAGATGGACGACGGTCTGGTCGGAGTGCAGCAGCCGGACCACACCCTCGCTCTGCGACCGGATCGGACCGGACTTCGCGAGATCGGCCATGGCCTTGGTGACGTCGAGGAAGCTGCCGATGCGGCCGGTGGGCGGGGAGTCGACGACGACCGCGTCGTAGACGGGTGCGCCCGACGCGTCTGTCCGTACCACGGTCTCCTTGATCTTGCCGGTGAGGATGACGTCGCGCAGACCCGGCGCGAGCGTGGTCACGAACTCGATCGCTCCCATCCGTCGCATCGCGCGACCTGCGAATCCGAGGTTGTAGAACATGTCGAGGTATTCGAGGAAGGCCGCCTCGATGTCGATCGCGAGAGCCGATACCTCACCGCCACCCGGCGCGGTCGCGATTTTCGTCTCGACCGGCGGGAGCGGCGGCACGTCGAACAGCTGCGCGATGCCCTGACGTCCCTCGGTCTCGACGAGCAGGACCTTGCGGCCTCCGGCGGCGAGCGCCAGTGCGAGCGCCGCGGCCACGGTGGACTTCCCGGTGCCACCCTTGCCGGACACGAAGTGCAGTCGCGCCTGGGCGGCGCCTGCCGGCCATTCGCCGGAATGTGATGTCGGAGATGCCACGATCACGAGCCTATAAGTCGTGGACGGTGAACGGTGCCGGATAAGGTCAGGATATGAGTGAAACCACCACATGGGAATACGCAACCGTGCCGCTGCTCACGCACGCGACCAAGCAGATCCTCGACCAGTGGGGTGCCGACGGCTGGGAGCTCGTCACCGTCCTGCCCGGCCCCACCGGTGAGCAGCACGTCGCCTACCTCAAGCGTCCGAAGGGCTGATCGGTGTCGCACAACACCTGGAGCGATCGCCTGACCGAACTCGGCATCACCCTGCCGCCGGTCGCCGCCCCGGTGGCGGCCTACGTACCCGCCGTCCGCAATGGCGACGTCGTCTACACCTCCGGTCAGCTGCCGCTGGCCGACGGGAAGCTGACGCACACCGGCAAGGTGGGTGCCGAGGTGTCAGCGGAGGAGGCGAAGACCGCGGCCCGCACCGCCGCGCTCAACGCGCTCGCCGCAGTCGACGGTCTCGTCGGACTCGACAACATCGCGAGCGTCGTGAAGGTCGTCGGCTTCGTGGCGTCCGCCGAGGGCTTCACCGGACAGCCCGGCGTCATCAACGGCGCGTCGGAACTGCTCGGGGAGATCTTCGGTGAGGTCGGCGCGCACGCCCGATCGGCCGTCGGCGTCGCCGAACTTCCCCTCGGCGCTCCCGTCGAGGTCGAGCTGATGGTGGAAGTACGCTGACGCCACCCTCCCCGATCGGAGGCGGCTCCCGACGGATCCGACACGAGAGGCACATGTGATGGCGCTGGTCCACCCCGCCTACGCGCAGCTGCGCCAGGTCACCGAGAACGCCGCGGTGATCCTGGCCGAGAACCCCTCGATCATGTCCCTCGAGGGAACGAACACCTGGATCCTCCGGGCCCCCGGCAGCGACGAGTGCGTCGTGGTCGATCCGGGTCCCCTCGACGAAGGCCATCTCGAGCGGATCGCGCAGGTGCCGGTGGCGGCGACCCTCATCAGTCACCGCCACTTCGACCACACCGAGGGTGCCGAGCGTTTCTCGCAACTCGCGGAATGCCCGGTGCACGCAGTGCTGCCGGAACACCGCCACGGCGGTGGGCAGCAACTGTCCGGCGGTGACGTCGTCGAGGCGGCGGGTCTGCGCATCCGGGTCGTCGCGACCCCGGGGCACACCGCCGATTCGCTGTCGTTCGTGATCGAGCAGGACCGCAGTGTGCTCACTGCCGACACCATCCTCGGCCGCGGCACGACCGTGCTCGACGACTCCGACGGCGACCTCGGCGACTACCTGCGGTCGTTGAGGTCGCTCATCGGTCTCGGCGGTGGCTACACGGTGCTGCCCGGGCACGGCCCCGAGCTGCCCGACCTCGAGACGATCGCGCGGGAGTACCTCGCGCACCGGGAGGGTCGGCTCGAGCAGGTGCGCGGTGCGCTGCGCACCCTCGGCGCCGAAGCCTCCGCACGGCAGGTCGTCGAGCACGTCTACGCCGACGTCGACCCCTCGTTGTGGGGTGCGGCGGAGAAGTCCGTCAACGTGCAGTTGGAGTACCTGCGCAGCCACGGTTGAGTCGAAGCAGCCGGACGGCTGGGTCGAAGCAGCTACGGCTGGGTCGAAGCAGCTACGGCTGGGATACGCATACGAAAGGCCGGGACGCGGCGAGCGTCCCGGCCTTTCGTATGTCCGTGGGTCAGCGAGCGCGACGCGCCAGACGCTCCGAGTCGGAGATCAGCACGCTCTTGCCCTCGAGACGCAGCCAGCCGCGGTGCGCGAAGTCGGCGAGGGCCTTGTTCACGGTCTCGCGGGACGCGCCGACGAGCTGCGCGATCTCTTCCTGCGTCAGGTCGTGCGTGACACGCAGGGCGCCGGCCTCCTGGGTGCCGAAACGCTGGGCGAGCTGGAGCAGTGCCTTGGCGACACGACCGGGGACGTCGGTGAAGATCAGGTCGGCGAGGCTGTTGTTGGTGCGACGCAGACGACGGGCCAGCACGCGGAGGAGCTGCTCGGCGATCTCGGGGCGCTGGTCGATCCACGCCTTGAGCGCCTCGCGGTCCATGCTCACGGCTCGCACCTCGGTGACGGTGGTGGCGGTGGAGGTGCGCGGACCCGGGTCGAAGATCGACAGCTCGCCGAACATGTCGGACGGGCCCATGATCGTCAGGAGGTTCTCGCGACCGTCGGGCGAACGACGTCCGAGCTTCACCTTGCCGGAAACGATGATGTACAGCCGGTCGCCGGGCTCACCCTCGTTGAAGATGACATGGCCGCGCGGGAAATCTACAGGCTGAAGCTCTTTGATCAGCGCCGCAACCGCCGAGGGCTCGACTCCTTGGAAGATGCCTGCTCTGGCCAGGACCTCGTCCACGTGCGCTCCTTTTGGGAATGATTCGTCATCTACTGCCGGGTCTGCACGTCGACGGACTTCCTGGGCAGGTCACCTGTCAGGCGTACGAGCGCCCAGTCTATCGTGCGCGCTGCACGAGTGAGTGACCGATACCACGGAAACGATCGACGAACCCGATCATCGGTACCTCGAGGCTACCGGCAAGTAGTCGTTCAGCTGGCGCGGCGCGCGCGCAGATGACCGTCCGAATCGTCCGCTCCGTCGGTGCTCGGTCCGCGGCGGCGGCGACGCTGGAAGCGGGCCAAAGCCCCCGGGAAACCTTCACGAGCGAGTGCCGCGACATCGGCCTGGTCCGCTTTGTCGAGGAACTCTTCCACTTCCTGCTCACGGACGGACAACCGGCTCAAGCGCGCTTCGACACGTTCCATGGACAGTGCGAACAACATGAGCAGCACCGGGAAGAGGACGACAGCAAGAGCTTGCATACCCGGAAGTAAACACCCGCAAGGTCTCGGAAGAGACACGGGGCCGGATCCTGGGGAGAGTGTTTACGTAGAGTGGATCAGGTGCATGCCTCCCAGTCCGAGAGCCCCGAGACGGCCCCGCGCCGAGTGAACGGAAAGGCTCGCGGACCGGAGTCGCGACTGGCCCTCGTCCGTCGCGCGCGACGGATGAACCGGCGCCTCGCCGAGGCTTTTCCGCACGTCTACTGCGAACTGGACTTCACGAATCCGCTCGAGCTCGCCGTCGCCACGATCCTGTCGGCGCAGTGCACGGATGTGCGGGTCAACCAGGTGACCCCCGCTCTGTTCGCCCGGTATCCCGACGCCCGCGCGTACGCGGAGGCGGACCGCGCCGAGCTCGAGGAGTACATCCGCTCGACCGGCTTCTACCGCAACAAGGCCAACTCGCTCATCGGTCTCGGCCAGGCCCTGCTCGCGCGGCACGACGGCGAGGTTCCGGCCCGGCTGAAGGATCTCGTCGCGCTGCCCGGCATCGGCCGCAAGACCGCCAATGTCATCCTCGGTAACGCCTTCGATGTGCCGGGTATCACGGTCGACACCCACTTCCAGCGGCTCGTGCGTCGCTGGGGATGGACCGACGAGACCGACCCGGTCAAGATCGAGCACGCGGTGGGTGTGCTCATCGAGCGCAAGGAATGGACGCTGCTGTCCCATCGCGTGATCTTCCACGGTCGGCGCGTGTGCCACGCACGCAAGCCGGCATGCGGGGTGTGTGTCCTCGCGAAGGACTGCCCCTCCTACGGGACCGGGCCCACCGATCCGCAGACCGCGGCCACGCTGGTGAAGGGACCGGAGACCGAGCACCTGCTCGAGCTGGCCGGGCGGTGACGGAGTGCGTCCTTCCACAGCAGGCCGCTGGAGCCTGGCAGCTCTCGTCGTCGTCATCGCATTGATCGTCGCCATCTGGCCGCGCGACCGCAGCGACCCTCCGCCGGCGACCGGCCCGGGACCGGCCGCACCCTCGACCGCACCCGTGGACCGCCGGCCCCAGGACGGCGCGCAGGCCCTCGCTCCGCTGCGGGAGACCGCCGCACTCGATCCGTGCCCGCAGCCGGGCGGGTCCACGCCCGCTCCCGCCGGTCCGCTCGCCGGTCTGGTCTTCGAGTGCGTGAGCGACGGATCCTCCGTCGACCTCGCGGCCGCCCTCGCCGGAAAGCCCGCCGTGGTGAACCTGTGGGCCTGGTGGTGCGCTCCCTGCGCCGAGGAACTGCCGGTCCTCCAGGACTACGCCGCCCGGGTGGGCGAGGAGGTCACCGTCGTCACCGTCCACACCGACCCGAACGAGTCGAACGCCCTCGGCCGGCTCGCCGACTACGACGTGCACCTGCCGGGTGTGCAGGACGGCTCGGGTCGCGTACAGGCCGCGGTCGGCGCGCCCGCCGTCCTTCCCGTGACGGTGCTGCTCCGCGCCGACGGGTCGGTCGCCGCCGTGCTCCCCATCCCGTTCCGGTCGGCCGACGAGGTCGCCTCGGTCGTCGAGGAGCATCTGGGGGTGGCCGCATGATCCCCGAATGGCTCCGGCGTGTCGCCTCGGTGTCGCCGACCGACCCGCACGGTCTCAACCCGATCCTGAACCGTCGCGCCCCGCGCGACGCGCGGGTGCGGCAGGCCTCGGTGCTGGTGTTGTTCGGCGGGTCGCCGGAGGCCGATCCGATGGCCCGCGGCGGACTTCCCGCCGACGCCGACGTCCTGCTCACCCAGCGCGCCGCGACGCTGCGGCAGCACAGCGGGCAGGTGGCCTTTCCCGGAGGCGCCGCCGATCCCGAGGACTACGGCGCCATCCACACCGCACTTCGTGAAGCGGAGGAGGAGACCGGCCTGGATCCGTCCGGGATCCGGCCGCTCGCCGTGCTCCCCGAACTGTTCATCCCGCCTTCCGGCTTCGACGTGACTCCCGTGGTCGCCTACTGGGAGACCCCGAGCCCGGTCGGAGTGGTCGATCCGAAGGAGGCGACCCGCGTGGTCCGGGTGTCGCTGCACGAGTTGCTCGACCCCGACAACCGTTTCCAGGTCCGGCACCGTCTGGGCTATCAGGGCCCGGCCTTCCAGGTGGACGGGATGCTGGTCTGGGGTTTCACCGCGGGTGTGCTCGCGGGTCTGTTCGCGGTATCGGGGTGGGAGATCGAGTGGGATCACCATGACGTCCGTGATCTCGACGTCGTACTCGCCGAACTGGAGACGGGGGTGGTCGAATCATGACCGGATCGGGCTGGATCGATCTGATCATCGTGGTGATCGTCCTGATCGCCGCGTCCTCCGGGCTCCGGCAGGGCGCCGTCGCCTCGGCGCTGGCCTTCCTGGGTGTGCTGCTCGGTGCGGTCGCGGGCATCCTCATCGCCCCGCACGTGCTCGTGCACATCGACGATGCGCGCATGCGAATCCTCGCCGGCATCGCTCTGATCGTGGTGCTGGTGGTGATCGGCGAGGTGGCCGGCATGGTGCTCGGACGTGCCGCGCGCAGCGGCATCCACAGTCCGGGTGCGCGGGCGGTCGACAGCGTCGTCGGTGCCGGTCTGCAATCGGTCGCGGTGCTCGTCGCCGCGTGGCTGCTCGCCATCCCGCTGACCGCCACGACCCAGCCCGCCGTCTCCGCAGCCGTGCGGGGATCCCAGGTGCTCGGGACCGTCGACGACGTCGCCCCCGACTGGATGCGTGCGATCCCCAACGAGTTCTCGGCGTTGCTCGACACCTCGGGTCTGCCCGAGGTGATCGGGCCGTTCGGGCGTACCCCGATCGCCGAGGTGGAGGCACCCGACGGCGGTCTCCTCGAAGGATCGGTCCCGGCCCGGCTGCAGACGAGCGTGCTGCGCATCAACGGTGTCGCACCCAGCTGCCAGAAGGCACTGGAAGGATCCGGTTTCGTCGTGGCCCCCGAACGGGTGATGACGAACGCGCACGTCGTGGCCGGAACCGCAGCGGTGACCGTCGATACGGACGGCGGCCCGCTCGAAGCGACCGTCGTGCTGTTCGATCCGGAGGTGGACGTCGCGATCCTCGCGGTGCCGGGACTGACCGCGCAGCCGCTGGATTTCGCCCCGGAGCCGGCGGAGTCGGGTGACGACGCGATCGTGCTCGGCTACCCGGGCGGCGGTCCGTACACGGCGAGCGCGGCGCGGATCCGCGAGACGCTCGACCTGCAGGGCCCGGACATCTACCGCGGCGGCACCGTCGAACGCGAGGTGTACACGGTGCGCGGCACGATCCGGCAGGGCAACTCGGGGGGTCCGCTGGTCGATCCGTCCGGCGATGTCCTCGGCATGGTCTTCGGCGCGGCGGTCGACAACACCGACACCGGTTTCGTTCTCACCGGTGCAGAGGTGAGCCGGCAGCTGGAGATGGCCGGGGTGAATCAGCCGGTTGCGACCGGCGCCTGCATCGTCTGATGTCTGCCCGTCCGGCGGACGGGCAGATCAGTCGAGTCCGCGGACGAAGTCGGCGAGCAGTGCCGTCACCGCTTCGGGCTTCTCCTGATGGGCGTAGTGGCCGGCCCCGTCGACGAATTTCAGGATCCGTCCGGGGGCGTGCCGCACGCAGCGTCGGAGGGTCGCGGCGAGCACGTAGGGATCCAGCGCGCCGTGCAGCTGCAGGATCGGCAGGGTGAGCTCGACGTCCATGGCCTTCATGAAGCGGCGACCGTCGGGACGCCACTGGCTGCGGAACGCCCAGCGCTGGTATTCGAGGGTCAGGTGCGCCGTGCCCGGGATGCGGATCGCGGTGCGCAGCCGGTCGACGACATCGGCGAACTCGTCGGTGCGTCGCCAGTCCGGGCCGCACCGCACACGCATCAGCCGTTCGATCTCCAGGCCGTTGTCGCGAACCAGCTTCCGTTCGGGACGCCACGGCAGCTGGTAGGCGAGGAAGGTCGGCACCAGAGCCTTGCGTTGCGCGCGGTCGCGCAGGGTCGCGTCGCGCAGCGAGATGGGGTGCGGGGAGTCGACGACCGCGATGGCCCGCACGACATGCGGATGGATCACCGCGGTCGCCCAGCACACGAGGCCCCCGTCGGCATGGCCCACGAGGACCGCCTCGGTGTGCCCGAGCGCGCGGATCAGTCCCGCGATGTCGTTCGAGAGCGTCCAGCCGTCGTATCCGCGGGGCGGCTTGTCCGTGTCGCCGTAACCACGCAGGTCCACCGCGACCGCCCGGTAGCCGAGATCGGCGAAGGCGGTGAGCTGGTGACGCCACGACCACCACAGGTCGGCGAAGCCGTGCACGAACACCACGAGAGGTGTGTCCGGGTCGTGCGGACCGGCTTCGACGGCATGGAAGCGGATGCCGTTGGCGTGGATGTCTCGATGCGTCCACGGTCCGGGATACCGGACCGTGGACGGGTCGGGGACGGGCACTGGCTGTTCCGGTTCGTCAGCGGGTGACGCGGCGCGGCGCGGCGTGGCGCGGGCCGTCCGCATCGTGTCCGTCCTGGCTGCTCGGGAGGATCGACGCGGTCTGCTTGAGCGAGTCGATGGTCTTGTTCGGTGCGCGCAGCTTCCGGACCCGCATATAGCCGATCAGGGCCAGCAGGCCCGTCACCACCAGCATGATCAGGAAGACGATGAGGAAGGCGAGCCAGCGCGCCACCCAGACATCGAGGAGTTCGGCGAGAAAGAAGAAGAAGAAGAAGGAACTGAAGGTCAGCACGGCGAGCGCGAGGATGAAGAACAGGCTGCCCTGCACGCCCTTCTTGACCTCGCCGGTCACCTCGGCCTTGGCGAGCTGGACTTCGGCGCGGAACAGTGTGGACAGCTGTGTCGCTGCGTCGCGTACCAGTTCGCCCACACTGGCATCGCGGGGTGTCGGAGCGTCCACCTTCGTCAACGGGATGCCCGAAATGCTCGACGGGACTCCGTTCTCCGGACGATTCGCGTTCGTCACGCTCACTACTCGACCCCTTCGGTTGGTTCGTTCCGTTGGCGGTGGGCGCGCCCACGCCGTAACAGTAGCGCCGACCCGAGGACAGAGGCGATCAATGATGTCACCAGCACGGCGGCCTTGGCGATCTCGGCGGGCTCGCCACCGTGGATGTCGCCGAGCGAAAGTTCGGCGATGAGCAGGCTCACCGTGAACCCGATGCCGCCGATCACGGCGAGCGCGAGCACGTCTCCCCACATCAGCCCGGTCGGGCGGGTGGCGAGACCGAGCCGGATCGAGATCCAGGTGGCGCCGAAGATCCCGACGGTCTTGCCGAGGAGCAGTCCGAGGACGACGGACTGGCCGACAGGATCGGTGAACACCTGGCCGAGCATCTCCGCACCGATGGGTACACCGGATGCGAACAGGGCGAACAGCGGGACGCACAGACCGGCGGACCACGGTTGGATGTGGTGGACCAGCCGCTCGGCGGGTGCGTAGTCCTCCCCGGGATCGGTGCGGACACGGGTGAGCAGGCCGAGGAGGACCCCGGCGACGGTCGCGTGGATGCCTGCGTTGTGCATGGCGTACCAGGTGAACAGTGCGAGCGGCACATACAACCACGGCGTGGTGATGCGCTTCTGCTGCGCGAACCAGTACGCCGCCGCTGCGGCCACTGTGGCGAGCAGCCACGCGACGGCGAGTCCCGAGGTGAACAGGATCGCGATGAGCGCGATGCCGATGAGGTCGTCGACGACCGCCAGGCTCAACAGGAACACCCGGGCGCTGGTGGGGATGCGCGAACCGGTGAGGGCGAGCACGCCGAGAGCGAAGGCGATGTCGGTCGCGACGGGGATCGCCCAACCCCGGTCCATTCCCGGCGCACCCCAGCCCACGACGGCTGCGATGACGGCAGGAAGGATCACGCCGCCGCATGCGGCGATCACGGGCAGGATCGCCTTCCTGCGATCGGCGAGTTCGCCTGTGACGAGTTCGCGCTTGAGTTCGAGGCCCGCGACGAAGAAGAAGACGGCGAGCAGGCCGTCCTTGGCCCAGTCGCCGACCGAGAGGTGCAGGTGCAGGAACTCCGGGCCGATCTCGAAGTCCCGCAGAGCGAGATAGGAGTCGCCGAAGGGGGAGTTGACCCAGATCAGCGCTATCGCTGCGGCGATGAGCAGCAGTGAACCGCCGACCGTCTCGGTGCGGAGGAAGCGACCCAGAGGTGCGGTCCAGGTGGGTGAGGAGGTGTCGGACACGGGCGTCTTTCGCTGGGCGGATACGGGCACGGGCGAACCGTCGCCGACCAGACTTCCCGGCACACCGGGGAAGAGTCTAACGCCGGACGGAGGGCGTCCGTAGGGGTGTCCGATTTGCGGTGGGCGGAAACTCGGGTGTTCACTTTCCTAGTAAGTGGGATCTGGTCTCAGAATGTGAGTGGAGTAGTGGGGATGGTTCAGTGAGCACATCGGTCGGAGTCGAGGACGGGGGTTCCTCGCTCGTCGCAGGCGTTCCGCGCCGGCGCATCGTCGTCGCCAGCATGGTCGGCACGTCCATCGAGTTCTACGACTTCTACATCTATGCGACAGCCGCCGTCTCGGTCTTCCCGCACCTGTTCTTCCCGCAGGGCAACAGCACGACCGCGCTGCTCGCCTCCCTCGCGACCTTCGGTATCGCTTTCGTCGCCCGCCCGGTCGGATCCGTCGTCTTCGGGCACTTCGGCGACCGCATCGGCCGCAAGGTCACGCTCGTCGGCTCGCTCCTGACGATGGGCATCGCGACCTTCCTCATCGGCCTGCTGCCGACCTATCACCAGGCCGGGCTCATCGCACCGGCGTTGCTGGCGCTCATGCGCTTCTGCCAGGGCCTGGGTCTCGGTGGGGAGTGGTCGGGTGCGGCGCTGCTCGCCACCGAGACGGCCGAACCCGGCAAGCGCGCCTGGGCGGCGATGTGGCCGCAGCTCGGCGCACCCATCGGCTTCATCGGCGCCAACGGCCTGTTCCTGATCATCACGCTGGCGCTCGGCCACGACAACGGCGATCCCGACCTGTCGAGCGCCTTCCTCGAATGGGGCTGGCGCATTCCGTTCCTGCTCAGCGCGATCATGGTGATCATCGGGCTGTACGTGCGGCTCAAGCTCGAAGAGACGCCGGTCTTCGCCAAGGCCGTCGCCGAGGGCAAGAAGGTCAAGACGCCTCTCGCCGAGGTGTTCAAGAACAGCTGGCGTGAGCTGATCATCGGCACCTTCGTCATGCTCGCGACGTACACGCTCTTCTACATCATGACCACCTGGGTTTTGAGCTTCGGAACGGGCAAGACCCCCGAGGAAGGTGGCCACGGTGCCGGTTTCCAGTACGCGGACTTCCTCGTGCTGCAGCTGGTCGCGGTGCTGTTCTTCGCCGCGGCGGTTCCCGTCGCCGGGTGGCTCGCCGACCGCTACGGTCGCCGCTCGACCCTGCTGGTCGTCACGGGCGCGATCATGGTGTTCGGCCTGTGCTTCCAGTTCCTGCTGTCGAGCGACGGCATGAGCTCCGGACGCATGCTGTTCTTCCTCATCGTCGGCATGCTGCTCATGGGTCTGACTTTCGGGCCGCAGAGTGCGATCCTGCCCGAGCTGTTCCCGACCAACGTCCGCTACACGGGTTCCGGAATCTCGTACAACGTGTCGAGCATCCTCGGTGCCGCGGTGGCCCCCTTCATCGCGACGTGGCTGGCCACGAGCTACGGCGTCGGCTGGGTGGGCATCTACCTGCTGATCGCCGCGGCGACGACCTTCGTCGCGCTGCTCGTCGTCAAGGAGACCCGCGACCGGTCGCTCGACGAGGTGTAGTCGTACCGACCGCGAAAGGCCCCTTCCGGATCCGGAAGGGGCCTTCGTCGTTCGGCTACTTGCCGCGGATCGCGTCGAAGACGGCCGGATCGACGAGCGTCGAGGTGTCGCCGAGCTCGCGGCCCTCGGCGACGTCGCGCAGCAGGCGGCGCATGATCTTGCCCGACCGGGTCTTCGGCAGTTCCGGCACAACGGTGATCTGACGGGGCTTGGCGATCGGGGAGATCTCCACCGCCACGTGATCGCGCAGTTCCTTGATGAGCGTGTCGCCGGTGTTCTCGACGTGCTCGCGCAGGATCACGAACGCGACGATGCCCTGACCGGTGGTCTCGTCCGCCGCGCCGACGACCGCGGCCTCGGCGATAGACGGGTGCGACACGAGCGCCGACTCGACCTCCGAGGTGGAGATGCGGTGACCGGAGACGTTCATGACATCGTCGACGCGGCCGAGCACCCACAGCGCTCCGTCGTCGTCGTAACGCGCACCGTCGCCGGCGAAGTACCAGCCCTGCTCGGCGTAGCGCGACCAGTAGGTCTCGCGGTAACGCTGCTCGTCGCCCCAGATGCCGCGCAGCATCGCCGGCCACGGCTGATCGAGCACCAGGTAGCCGTTACCGCCCGCGCCGAGCGGGGTGGCCTCGTCGTCGACGATCTTCGCGGAGATGCCGGGCAGCGGCGCCATCGCCGAGCCGGGCTTGGTGGCGGTGATGCCGGGCAGCGGCGAGATCATGATCGCGCCGGTCTCGGTCTGCCACCAGGTGTCGACGATCGGGGCCGAATCCGCGCCGATGACCTCGCGGTACCAGCGCCATGCCTCCGGGTTGATCGGCTCGCCGACGCTGCCGAGCAGACGGATCGACGACAGGTCGTGGGCGTCGGGAATCTCGCGACCCCACTTCATGAACGTGCGGATCAGCGTCGGGGCGGTGTAGTAGATCGACACCCCGTACTTTTCGATGATCTCGAAGTGCCGGTGCTCGTTCGGCGAGTTGGGGGTGCCCTCGTAGACGACCTGGGTGACGCCGTTGCTCAGCGGGCCGTAGACGATGTAGCTGTGGCCGGTGACCCAGCCGATGTCGGCGGTGCACCAGTAGACGTCCTTGCCCGGCTTGTGGTCGAAGACGTAGTGGTGGGTGTACGACGCCTGGGTCAGGTAGCCACCCGAGCTGTGGATGATGCCCTTGGGCTTACCCGTGGTGCCCGAGGTGTACAGGATGAACAGCGGGTGCTCGGAGTCGAACGGCTGCGCTTCGTGCTCGGGGGAGGCCTTCTCGACGGTCTCGTGCCACCACAGGTCTCGCCCTTCGGTCCACTCCACGTCGATGCCGGTGCGCGCGACGACCAGCACGTGCTCGATCGACTTTGCGTCGGCGACGGCCTCGTCGGCGGCGTTCTTGAGCGGCGCGGCCTGGCCGCGCCGCCACTGCCCGTCCACGGTGACGAGCAGCTTGGCCTGCGCATCGTCGATGCGCGACCGCAGCGCCGACGACGAGAAGCCGCCGAACACCACCGAGTGGGTCAGGCCGAGGCGCGCGCACGCGAGCATGGTGACGATGGCCTCGGGGATCATCGGCATGTAGATCGCGACGCGATCGCCGGCGACCAGGCCGAGCTCGGTGAAGGTGTTCGCGGCGCGGGAGACCTCGGCGAGGAGGTCGTTGTAGGTCAGCGACCGGCTGTCGCCGGGCTCGCCCTCGAAGTGGATGGCGACCCGATCGCCGTTACCGGCCTCGACGTGCCGGTCGACGCAGTTGTAGGCGACGTTGAGCTTGCCGCCGACGAACCACTTCGCGAACGGAGCGTTCGACCAGTCGAGCACTTCCATCCAGGGCTCCGCCCAGTCGAGTCGTTTCGCCTGTTCGTCCCAGAATCCGAGCCGATCGGCGTCGGCCGCGGCCTGCAGTTCCGGACCGGCGTTGGCCGTGGCGGTGAACTCCGGGCTCGGCGGGTACGCCTTCGATTCGTGCTCCTGGGCTGCGCTCGTCATGGTGCGGGGCCTCTTTCCGGGATGGTTCCATTCGGGCTCTTGTGAGCGTAATCATCTGTGACCGGCGCCGCACCGTTGCATCGATATGCAACCCCGTCACTTTCGCTCATCGGTCGAATTCGCGCGACGAACGGCATTCGGGCACGATCGGTGAACCTCTCGTCCGTCCACCGCGTGCGCGCCGGTACCGTCGTCGGCGTGACCGACCCTCTTCAGCCTCTCGTCGACCTTCCCGGCGTACGCGACGCCGCCGACCGTGCCCGCGACGCGCTCGCGGAGGTGCATCGTCATCGAACCAATCGGCGTGGTTGGGCGAACACCGCCGCGGAGGCATCGGTGCGGGCCGCCCGAGCCTCGGCGTCGATCGACGGCGGGTCGATGGAACTTCCGCAGCCGGGGGAGAGCGGCGATCCGATCCTGGCCGGAGCGCTGCGGGTCGCGCAGTCGCTCGACGGCGACGCGCTCGACAACATGGTCGCGACGTGGCGACGTGCCCCGCTTCAGGCACTCGCCCGCCTGCACCTTCTCGCTGCCGCGGATCTCGTGGAGGACGCCGAGGAGCTGGGTCGTCCGCGGACGGAGCCGGGGGTCGCCGAGCGTCTCGACGGGCTCGCGCAACTCGTCACCGGGGGGACGAACGCCCCGGCGCCCGTTCTCGCTGCGGTCGTGCACGGTGAACTGTCCGTCCTGAAGCCCTTCGGTGTCGCCGACGGCATCGTGGCGCGGGCCGCGTCCCGGCTCGTGTGCGTCGCGTCCGGACTCGATACGCGCAATCTGGGCGTACCGGAGGTCCACTGGATGCGCCGGTTGCAGGCGTACCGCGACGGGGTCGCCGGATTCGGGGCGGGAACCGTGGAGGGCGTCGGCGGCTGGGTGCTCTTCTGCTGTGGGTCGCTCGAGGCCGGGGCTCGTGAGGCCGGCTCGATCGCCGAGGCGTTCGCCGGCTGAGTGCCGGGCGGGGCTTCGCCGGCCGAATCGCGGCCTGTACGCGAAACCCCCTGCACGCGAAAGCGGGTGGCATATCGATCGAGATCGATTCCGCCACCCGCTAGCACGGGCGGTCCGAGTTACCATGCGTGCTGAAATGGGTTGTGATTCAACGGCCTCGGCGATGATCCGGGTATCGTCGATTCGTCCTCGCAACGGGTGCGGGGTACTCGTCTTCGAAAATCCGGAACTCGCAGGCCCACAACACTCGTGCCCTTATAGTGGCATCGGCTTCGCGTGGGTACTCGGTGTCCGTGCTGGGAAGAACAGTCGGGAGATCGAATCTTCTCTTCCGATTCGGTCTTGGCCTTCCGTCCTTCCGTAACTCCTTTCTACCCCGTCCGCGAGATGTCGGCAAGCCCCCGACGGCAATGTTTGTTCTCGATTCCGCGGCGAGTGACCCTGAGTGTCAACGCATCCGGCGCTTGGCCAGTCGGCGGGTGGCACCCAGTATCAGTGCGGTCGCTCCGAGGGTCGCGGCGAGCGTCGCCAGGGCGCGCGGCGACGGACGGGCACGACGTCCGAGCGGTACGGGCCGGGCGAAAGTGAGAACAGGCCAACCGTTTTCGTTTGCTTCCCGGCGCAGCGGGCGGTCGGGGTTGACCGCGCGCGGATTGCCGACCTCCAGCAACATCGGCAGGTCGGTGGCCGAATCGGAGTACGCGTAGCTGCGGGAGAGATCGTAACCGTACTGCTCGGCGAGCTCGCGGATCGCGACCGCCTTCGCCTCCCCGAAGCAGTAGAACTCGAGCTCGCCGGCGTAGCGGCCGTCGACGATCCGCATCCGGCTCCCCGTGCTGTGGGAGGCACCGAGTGTCCGGGCGATCGGAGTCACCACTTCCTGGCCGGATGCGGACACGATGATCACGTCGTGACCGCGGGCCCGGTGATCGGCGATCAGATCCTTCGCCTCCGCGTAGACGAGCGGTGTCACGACGTCCTGCAGGGTCTTCTCGACGATCGATCCGACCTGCTCGACATCCCATCCATTGCACATGTGCGCGATGTGTTCTCGCATCCGGTCCACCCGGGCCTGATCGGCCGCCGACAACAGGTAGAGGAGCTGGGCGTAGGTGCTCTGCAGCACGGCCCGGCGGCTGAGGAGACCCTCCTCGAAGAACGGCCGGGTGAACGCCAGCACGCTCGACTTGGCGATGACGGTCTTGTCGAGATCGAAGAACGCTGCGATGCGAGCCGAGTCCGGTGAGCCCCCCGTCGACGGGGCCGGTCGGGACGGATTCACGGACGTATCGGTCACGATCACCACAATAGGGGCGCGCCGCGCCGGTGTTTGAAGTTGCAAGCAGTCACGCCTAGCGGTGTACTATCGCGAATGCCCGGGTCGATACTCGGGTTGTGTTCAGCCCGACCCCCCGGGGCTGAACGCAGACGGCCCTCGCCTCCTCCCCCCTGGCGAGGGCTGTCGCTTTGTCCGAGGCCTTTTCCACACGTCTCCGTACTGTCTTCTACACCCGCCGACCTGCGCACAGGTGCGACGAGGGGGCGCACGGCCGGGTTGTCCACAGGTCCCTGATCCATCCACAGGCGGGGCTTCCGAGGCCGTTTCCGCGACACTCACGACCCCGTAGCGGGGCAGCCTGTCGGGCATGAACGACATCCTCGGACTGGTCGACGATCCCGCGCTGGTCGCCGACCTCCATCGTGTGGTCGCGGCGGCCGACCGCACACTGCACGAGATGTCCGTGCCGGTGCCCCGCAGGGCGTGGACCGACGCGGCGATCGTCGTCCTCGATGCGTCCGCCGCAGCGGCATGCGCGGCCGGATATCCCCGCCGCCCCGGCGTGATCCTCGTGTGCAGCGGGACGGCCGGCCTGGCGGACTGGCAGGCCGCCGCGACCGTCGGCGCCGAACACGTCCTCGCCCTCCCGTCCGAGGAGGTGGAACTGCTCTCGATCGTCGCCGCCGCTGACGAGCCCTCGACGGGTGCCGGCACCGTCCTCGCGGTCGTCGGAGGATGCGGGGGAGCGGGCGCGTCGACCTTCGCCGCCGCACTCGCCTGGGCCGCGGGGAACGACGAACGACGCGACACCCTGCTCGTCGACGCCGATCCGTTCGGCGCGGGACTCGACGTCCTGACCGGTCTCGAGGAGTGTCCGGGAGTGCGGTGGTCCGGTCTCACCGTCGACGGTGGACGGGTCTCCGCGCGTGCCCTGCGCGACGCCGTACCCGTATGGGCATCCGGGGTGGGCGTCCTGTCCACCGACCGCGAGAACACCGATCGGCTCACCGCCGTCGCCGCAGAGTCGGTCGTCGACGGGGTGCGCGGAGCGGGAGCAACCGTCGTCTGCGATGTGGGGCGCAGCTTCGACCCGGTCGCCGACGCGGTGATCGCACTGGCCGACCTCACCGTGGTCGTCGTGCCGGCCCGGATCGGTGCGGTGCTCTCCGCTGCCCGGGTCGCCCGCACGCTCGCGGCGCGGGGTGAACCGGCCGGAGTCGTCGTCCGCGGGCCCGCACCCGGTGGCTTGCGAGCCGTCGACGTGTCCGACGCGGTGGGCCTGGACGTGCTCACCTCGATGCGTCCCGAGCCGGGCTTGAGCGAGATGCTCGAACGCGGGGGCCTGCGGCTGCGGTCACGCTCGCCGTTGCTCGGTGCGGCGCACGACGTGCTGGCGGCCGTCGGGGCCGACCGCGCCGGCCCGGGACGTGCGGCATGACCGGGACCCTCGGGGACGACCTCCTTTCGCGGGTCCGCGACCGGCTGGCCGACGAGACCGGGGAGCTCACTCCGACCCGCGTCGCCGCAGCCCTGCGCGCGGAATCCGGTGGAGTACTCGGAGACTCCGATCTGCTTGCGGCACTGCGGCATCTGCAGACCGAACTGACCGGTGCGGGCCCGCTCGAGGATCTGCTGGCAGACCCGGCCGTGACCGACGTGCTCGTCACCGCGCCCGATCGCGTCTGGGTGGATCGTGGCAACGGGCTGCACCTGACCGAGGTCACCTTCCCCGACGAGGCCGCGGTCAGACGACTCGCGCAGCGATTGGCGCTGTTCGCCGGGCGTCGGCTCGACGACGCCCAGATGTGGGTCGACGGCAGGTTGCCCGGGCACGGTGAGTTCGGTGTCCGGCTGCACGCGGTGCTCTCCCCGGTCGCGCAGGCCGGGACGTGCCTGTCACTGCGGGTCCTGCGGCCCACGACCCAGGGACTCGAAGCACTGCGGGATCGCGGTGCGGTCTCCGAGGTCGCCTATCGGTTGCTGCTGCGCATCGTCCGCGCGCGCCTGGCCTTCCTCGTCGTCGGCGGCACGGGTGCGGGCAAGACGACGATGCTCGCGGCGCTGCTCGGCGCGGTGGATCCGACCGAACGCATCGTCTGTGTCGAGGACGCCGCCGAACTGGTCCCGGCCCACCCGCACGTGGTGCGCCTCGTGGCACGGGCACCCAACGTGGAGGGCGTCGGCGAGGTCACCGTCCGCGATCTCGTGCGGCAGGCGCTGCGGATGCGACCGGACCGCATCGTCATCGGCGAGGTGAGAGGCGCCGAGGTCGTCGATCTTCTGACCGCGCTGAACACGGGTCACGACGGCGGCGCAGGGACCGTGCACGCCAATTCGCCCGACGAGGTGCCCGCGCGACTCGAGGCTCTCGCCGCACTCGGCGGCCTCGATCGAGCGGCGCTGCACAGCCAGCTCGTCGCCGCGGTGCAGGTGATCCTGCACGTCCACCGCGGCAGCGACGGAGCGCGACGTCTCGTGGGGATCGGCGTGGTCGAGCGGGACCCCGTCGCAGGCGTGATCGTCACACCGGCATGGACCCACGACAGGGGCGACGAGCACGGCATGGACGCCCTCGAGCGGATCCTGCGTCGACGGGATGCGCCGTGAACGCGACGATCCTGTGCCTCGCGGCGGCGCTGTTCGTCCTGCCGTCGTCCTCGGCCCGCCGTCGACTGCGACGCGGGGTGCCCGGCGCGGCGCCGCGCCCGATACCGCGCGCCCTAGTCGTCGGGGTGATGGTCGTCGTGCTCGCGACGGTTGTGGTGTGGGCGGGAATCACACCGGCTGTGGCCGGCGCGACCGTCGCGACGACCGCGGTGTGGCGTCGCCGAGCCCGGCGCCGCGCTGCGGAGCTCGATCGGCAACGACGGATGTTGCTGTCGGGACTCGACACCGTGATCGCCGATCTGCGGGTGGGGACGCATCCCGCCGACGCGTGCGAGACGGCGGCCCGGGAGACGGCCGGGTCCGTCGCCGATGCCTTCCGGGTCGCTGCGGCCCGGGCGCGACTCGGCGGGTCGGCGGCACACGGACTACGTTCGGCCACAGCATCCTCGAATGGTGTCGCCGACAGTCTGGGTCGTGTCGCCGATGCGTGGGCCGTCTCCGACCGCCACGGTCTCGCCCTCGCCGAACTGCTCGGGGCCGCGCGTATCGATCTGGCCGCGCGTATGCGGATCCGTGCCCGTACGGAGGCCGGACTTGCCGGTGCTCGGGCCACGGCGACGGTTCTGGCGGGACTGCCGGTGCTCGGGGTGGGTCTCGGGCAACTCATGGGCGCTGCTCCGCTCGGCATCCTCCTCGCCGGTGGGCTCGGCGGCGTCATGCTCGTGGTCGGCACTGCGCTGGTCTGTGTGGGTCTGCTGTGGACGGACCGGATCGCGGCACGGGTGAGGGCATGAGCGCGACGTGGGCGGTGTTGCTGGGAGCGGCCTCTCTCGTCGTCGCACCGACCCCTCGTGGAACCACCCGCTTGTTCTCCACGAGAACCCTTGCTGCCGCGTCGGATACAACTGAACCCGAGACCGACCCGCACGCGTTTCCCGCTGCCTTCGATCTCTTCGCGGCGTGCCTGCGCGCAGGGATGCCCGCCGGTTCTGCGGCGCGGGTCGTCGCGGAATCCGCTCCACCCGACCTCGCGGCGGCGTTGCGGAGAGGTGCCGACCGATTGGCGCTCGGAGCCGATCCGGCCGATGCGTGGGGAGGTTCGGGAGCGGTCGACGCGCTGGACGATTTCGCCCGCGCGGCACGACGATCCGCGAAATCCGGTGCGCCCCTGTCGGACACCGTCGCCGAACTCGCGGTCCGGCATCGCGCCGAGACGGAGGACCGGGTCGCCGCCGAGATCGATCGGGCCGGAGTACTCGTGAGCGGGCCGCTCGGTCTGTGCTTTCTGCCTGCCTTCGTGTGCCTGGGCATCGTGCCGGTCGTCGTCGGCCTGGCGCGGGACGTCCTGGGTGCGGGGCTGATGTGAACGTCGGCGCGGACGGTCCGCGCCGCTCGGATGGGAGGGACGGAAGATGGGGAAACGAACAGTGACCGAAGCGTTCGCACACGGTCTGCGCGGTCGCCTCGGCGGGCTCGTCGTGCAGGACGACGGCATGTCGACGGCGGAATATGCGATCGGGACCATTGCGGCGGCGGCTTTCGGGGCGGTGCTGTACACCGTGGTGACCGGCGATTCGATCGTGTCCGCGCTGACGGGCATCGTCGAGCGTGCCCTGAACACGGCGGTGTGATACCGACGCATGCGAAAGATGCTCGGACGACGCTGGTTACGCGCCTTCGTTCGTGAGGACGAAGGCGGGGTCACCGTCGAAGCGACTCTCGCCGTCGCAAGCCTGGTCACGGTGCTCGTGCTGTGCCTCGGCGCGGTGCTGGGCATCGCGTACCAGGTGCGGTGCCATGACGCCGCCCGTGAAGCCGCCCGCCTCGCCGCGCGGGGAGATCAAGCGAGGGCGGTCGATGTGGCCACGCGAGTCGCGCCTCCGGACGCACGCGTGGCGGTACGCGAGGAAGGAGATCTGATCGTGGCGGTCGTGACCGCGGAGAGTCCGCTGCTCCCGTTGCTGACCCTCACGGCCGAGGCGGTGGCGGTGCGCGAGCCGGAAGGAACGCGATGAGGTCGGGCCCGTCCCTCCTCGGCGACGACGGGAGCGCGAGTGTGATCGGCTGCGCCGTGATGGCCGGCCTCATCGCGATCACGGCCACGTTGCTGCACGTCGGGTCGGTCGTCGTCGCACGTCATCGTGCGCAGGCGGCGGCCGACCTGGCGGCGGTGGCGGTCGCCTCGGCACTGGACCGCGGGGTCGTGGAGGCTTGCGAGGCGAGCGATGCGATCACCACACGGATGCGAGTGCGATTGCGGCGCTGCGAGATCGAAGAGTGGGATGCGCTCGTCGAGGTCACCGCTGAGGTGTCGGCTCTCTTCGGCGGCAAGGAGGCGACGGCCGTCGCGCGAGCCGGTCCTGCCCGATGAGGCCCGTCGGCGGTCGCTCGCGGCCGTATCCAGCGCATTGGCGCTCGTTGCTTGCCTGTGCTCGCATCCAGCGGTTGCCGCCCGACCCGTACACGAAGCGGCTGCTGGCAGCCGTTCCCGTCCCGGATCCGGCCGAGTAGGCGCGCCGGTGGCCTGAATCGCCGTCACCCCTCGATCGCAGCGAGGACGGCATCGAGGACGGCGACCGCCCCGGCCTTGTCGAGCGGATCGTTGCCGTTCCCGCACTTGGGGGAGTACACGCACGACGGGCATCCGGCGGCACATTCGCAGGCCGCGACCGCATCGCGGGTCGCGGTGAGCCACTTGGTGATCCGGTGGTATCCGCGTTCGGCGAATCCGGCACCGCCGGGCTGTCCGTCGTAGACGAAGACGGTGGGCAGCCCGGTGTCGGGGTGCAGATCGGTGGAGACGCCGCCGATGTCGCCCCGATCGCACGTCGCGAGCAGGGGGAGCAGGCCGATCGCGGCGTGCTCGGCGGCGTGGAGTGCCCCGGGCACGCGATCGGGGGTCACCCCGATCCGGTCGAGCAGGTCGGGGTCGATCGTGTACATCACCGCGCGGGTGTCGAGCGTGTGCTCGGGCATGTCGAGGGGAATCTGGTCGAGCACCTCTCCGGACGGCAGGCGGCGCAGATAGCCGACCACCCGGTGCGTCACCTCGACCCCCACGGACGCGACGGTGACGGGTCCGAACTCGCGGTGTTCGTCGACGGAGATGCAACAGATGTCGGTGATCTCGCGTGCGCTCGTCGACCATTCCGGGTCCTCGGCGTGCACGAGGGCGATGCCATCCTCGAGATACAACTCGTCGACGACGACGGTCTCACCCTGGTGCAGGTGCACAGCTCCGGGATGGACGGTCGCGGGGGCGCGGGCGGCGTCGACGGTGCCGAGCATGCGACCGGTGTCACCCTCGACGATCGAGACCTGGCGGCCGATCCCGCCGCGGATCTCGACATCGCCGTGCGGTTGCGTTCCCGGGGTGACGAACCAGCCGTGCGGGCGGCGGCGGATCAGTCCCTGCTCCGCGAGGTCCGTGAGGACGTCGAGCGCGCCGAACTCCTCGACCTCGGCATCGCTGATCGGCAGTTCCGATGCGGCGCAGAGAAGTTGGGGCCCGAGCACGTACGGATTGTTCGGATCGGTGACCGTCGCCTCGACCGGCCGGTCGAGCAGTGCCTGCGGATGGTGCACGAGATAGGTGTCGAGCGGATCGTCCCGCGCGACCAGCACGACGAGCGAACCCTGCCCGCGGCGACCGGCGCGACCGCCCTGCTGACGGAAGGACGCGACCGTGCCCGGGAATCCGGCGACGATCACCGCGTCCAGACCGGCGATGTCCACGCCGAGTTCGAGGGCGTTGGTGCTGGCGACGCCGAGCAGACGGCCGTCGGAGAGCGCGGCCTCGAGGTCGCGCCGGTCCTCGGCGAGGTAGCCCGCCCGGTAGGCCGCCACCCGGTCGACGAGATCCGGTGCCGCCTCGGCGAGAAGCCGACGTGCACCCATGGCCGTGAGCTCGGCGCCGTGACGCGACCGGACGAACGCCAGGGTGCGGGCACCCTCGACGACGAGGTCGGCGAGAAGGCGCGCGGCCTCGGTCCCGGCGGCCCGCCGCACCGGGGCGCCGTGTTCGCCCGTGAGTTCGCGCAGCAGGGGCGGCTCCCACATCGCGATCGTGCGGGGTCCGTGCGGCGAGCCGTCCTCGGTGATCTCGCGGCAGGGTGCTCCGATGAGCCGGGACGCCGCTGCCCCCGGTTCCGCGGTCGTCGCGGAGGCGAGGACGAAGACGGGATCGGCGCCGTACCGGCGGGCCACGCGCCGGAGCCGACGCAGGATCAGGGCGACGTGCGAGCCGAACACACCCCGGTAGGAGTGGCATTCGTCGACGACGACGTACCGCAGGCGGCGCCACAGCCGGGCCCATCGTGCGTGGGCGGGCAACAGCGACAGGTGCAGCATGTCGGGATTGGTGAAGATCCAGCGCGAGTGCCGGCGCGTCCACTGCCGGATCTCGGTGGAGGTGTCGCCGTCGTAGGCACACGCGCACACGGTCGACAGGCCGTCGATGTCGGAGGTCAGTTCGGTGACCGCGCGCAGCTGGTCGGCGCCGAGGGCCTTGGTGGGCGACAGGTAGAGAGCGGTGGCCTGCGGGTCGTCGGCGAGCGCGCTCAGGATGGGCAGCTGGTAGGCGACCGACTTGCCCGACGCGGTGCCGGTGGACACCACCACGTTCTCCCCGCCGGCCGCGATGTCGGCGGCGCTCGCCTGGTGGTGCCAGGGACGCTCGACGCCCTGGTCGCGGAAGGCCCGGACGACGTCCTCGTGCGCCCACTGCGGCCAGTCGCTGTGGTGGGCGGGCCGGGCCGGGATCTCTGCGACGTGGGTCAGCGGTGACTCGCCCGTCGGGGTGCCGGCGAGCAGCCGGTCGAGCAGCTCGCGACCGTAGGTGGGGGCGGTGGCGTCGCCGTTGTGGAGGAAGGGCGAGCCGGTCACGCAGTACTCCGCTGGGTCGGACGAGGTGTCTGTCGAAAACGTCTGTCGGATAGGAATGTGTCGGATACGGCGAGGCTGTGTCGGATGCGGGAGACCCGGGTCCGGGACGAGTGGGGCCACAGTGGCCTCCCGTAACATGGGAGCAACAGCTACCCGTGGGTAATGCTACCGAGACATGAACAAGATCAGGGAATTGGCACGTTTGTGCCCATTCCTACTGTTGCGCGTGCCCAGAACGTGGTTGACTGACACCCGGTCGCAGCTTCTGTGTTCGTAGACTTGGAAAAGTGCACGCTCGCAGGATCGATGGTTGCGAGCGCGGTGCTTTAGCTCTTCCAACGGGGGACTCGAGAAGTACAGCGGTCGGAACCGGGACCTGGCGGATCGCGTACCCGGCGGTTCGTCGAATCCGGTGTTAGAAAGAGAAGGAAAAGCATGGCACAGGGCACTGTGAAGTGGTTCAACGCGGAGAAGGGCTTCGGCTTCATCGCTCCTGAGGACGGCTCCGCCGACGTGTTCGTTCACTACTCCGAGATCCAGGGTTCCGGCTTCCGCACCCTCGAGGAGAACCAGCGAGTCGAGTTCGAGGTCGGTCAGGGCACCAAGGGCCCGCAGGCCACCGGCGTGCGCGCACTCTGATCCACCCGCTCGAGCGAGCAACCGGGCAAGGTCAACCACCTCGCCCGATCGTCCCCCGTCGCCTCAGGTGATGGGGGACGATGCATTTCCGGGACGTGTGCGCGAACCGGTCGTGGGACCTCACCGCCTCGTCGCGCTCACGGAGCCGGGAGAGGAGGACCCGTGAGTCAACTGTCCTTCTTCGGGGCCGACACGATGCCGCCGGCCCTGGCCGACCTGAGCGGCCTGCTCGCGGCACACGGACGTGCGCGTCTCACCGACGACGGCGCCGTGCTGACCGTGGAGGTCGACGCCGAATGGCGCGCCCGTGCGATCGGGCAGCTCGTGACCGACACGGGAGTCGAGGCGGACATCGCCGTCGACGGCGAGCTGTTCACCGTCAGCACATCCGTCGACCCCGCTCTCATCCCGCTCGCGACCCAGTGGAGCAGCGACGACGGCAAGACGGTCCCGACCGGCTGGGTCCCGTCCTCGCGGGCCCAGCGGGCGTGGTTCCTCGCGTCCGGTCGCATGGAGGTCGAGGGAGCACAGTATGTTCTCGGTCTGGATGCGACGGCTCCCGACACTCATGCAGTTCTGGCGCAGGCGCTCATGCGCGCCGGCATCGCACCGACCCTGATCGGTACGCACGGCACCGGTGGACCGGAGTTGAGGATCTCCGGCCGGAGGCGTCTGACGAGGCTCGTCGAGAACATCGGTGCACCTCCGGACGCCGACGCGGCACGACGGATCTGGCCGCACGTGGAACCGGGTGATCATCACTTGTGAAGAGCCGTTCCCCGAGGATGTGCGACCCTGTGTGTGGCCGCGTCTGGGGAACGGGTCGGTATACATGTCTTCGAACAAGGCGACATGTCGGCAATGAGGGAAGGTGCGGGCGGCACGGTGGCAGCACGGGAGAAGAGCACTGCGGGCGGTTCGTCGGGCACGCGTCGGCTCGTGATCGTCGAGTCCCCGACCAAGGCGAGGAAGATCGCCCCCTACCTCGGCCGCGACTACGTCGTCGAGGCATCGGTCGGTCACATCCGCGACCTGCCGCGCGGTGCCGCGGACGTCCCCGCCAAGTACAAGGGCGAGTCGTGGGCGCGCCTCGGTGTCGACGTCGATCACGACTTCGAACCCCTCTACGTCGTCAGCGCCGACAAGAAGACCAAGGTCTCGGAGCTGAAGAGCCTGCTCAAGGACGCCGACGAGCTCTACCTCGCCACCGACCCCGACCGCGAGGGCGAGGCCATCGCCTGGCACCTGCTCGAGACCCTGAAGCCCAAGGTGCCGGTCCGGCGCATGGTCTTCCACGAGATCACCGAGCCCGCTATCCGCGCGGCCGCCGAGAACACCCGCGACCTCGACAACGACCTGGTCGACGCGCAGGAGACCCGCCGCATCCTCGACCGTCTCTACGGTTACGAGGTCAGTCCCGTGCTGTGGAAGAAGGTCATGCCCCGTCTGTCGGCGGGTCGTGTGCAGTCGGTGGCGACCCGCGTGATCGTGCAGCGCGAACGCGAGCGCATGGCGTTCAAGTCCGCCGAGTACTGGGACATCGCGGCCACGATGGACGCCGGCGCCGACGCGAGCCCCCGGTCGTTCGGTGCCCGCCTGGTCAACGTCGACGGTTCGCGTGTCGCCTCGGGTCGCGACTTCGGGCCCGACGGGAACCTGAAGTCGAACGGTGTCGTCGTCCTCGACGAGGACCGCGCCCGCCGCCTCGCGGAGGCACTCGCCGGTGTCGCGTTGACGGTGTCGTCGGCCGAGAGCAAGCCGTACACCCGCAAGCCCTACGCGCCGTTCATGACGTCGACGCTGCAGCAGGAGGCGGGCCGCAAGCTGCGGTTCTCGTCCGAGCGCACCATGCGCACCGCGCAGCGTCTGTACGAGAACGGCTACATCACCTACATGCGTACCGACTCGACGACGCTGTCCGAGTCGGCGATCGCGGCGGCCCGCGCACAGGCCACCCAGCTGTACGGTGCCGAGTTCGTCCATCCGACGCCGCGCCAGTACACCCGCAAGGTCAAGAACGCGCAGGAAGCACACGAGGCGATCCGTCCCGCCGGCGACGTCTTCGCGACCCCCGGCGAGCTGCACGCGCGCCTCGACGGCGACGAGTTCAAGCTCTACGAGCTCATCTGGCAGCGCACCGTCGCCTCCCAGATGGCCGACGCGCGGGGCACCACGCTGACGCTGCGCATCACCGGCACCGCGGGCACCGGCGAGGAGTGCACCTTCTCGTCGTCGGGCCGCACCATCACGTTCCCGGGCTTCCTCAAGGCATACGTCGAGAGTGTCGACGAGGAGGCCGGTGGTCAGTCGGACGACGCGGAGTCGCGCCTGCCGAACCTGTCCGAGGGTGCCTCGGTCACCGCGACGAAGCTCGATCCGGACGGTCACTCCACCAACCCGCCGGCCCGGTACACCGAGGCGAGCCTGATCAAGACGCTCGAAGAGCTCGGGATCGGCCGGCCCTCGACCTACGCGTCGATCATCAAGACCATCCTCGACCGCGGCTACGTCTACAAGCGTGGCAGCGCGCTCGTCCCGTCGTGGGTGGCGTTCGCCGTCATCGGCCTGCTCGAGGCGCACTTCGCCCAGCTCGTCGACTACGACTTCACGGCCGGGATGGAGGACGATCTCGACGAGATCGCCTCCGGTCACCGGCAGCGCACCGACTGGCTGACGCGGTTCTACTTCGGCAGCGACGACGGTCACGAGGAGTCGGTCGCGCGCAAGGGCGGCCTGAAGAAGCTGGTGGGGGAGAACCTCGAGGACATCGACGCCCGCGAGATCAACTCCATCCGCCTGTTCGACGACTCCGAGGGTCGCGAGATCCACGTGCGTGTGGGCCGCTTCGGTCCGTACCTCGAACGGATGGTCACCGACCCGAACAACCCCGACGCCGAGCCGACCTCGCAGCGCGCGAACCTGCCCGACGACCTGCCGCCGGACGAGCTCACCCTCGAATACGCCGAGAAACTCTTCTCGACGCCGCAGGAGGGACGTGTCCTCGGTGTCGATCCGTCGACCGGCTACGAGATCGTCGCGCGGGAGGGTCGCTTCGGTCCCTACGTGACCGAGCTGATCCCCGATCCGGAACCCGAGCCCGAACCGGAGCCGGACGTCACGCCCATCCCCGTCGATGAACTCGGCTCGGAGGGAGAGGGCGGCACGAAGACCGCCACCAAGAAGGCCGTCGCCAAGAAGGCGGCGAAGAAGGCTCCCGCGAAGAAGACCGGTCCGAAGCCGCGCACGGGTTCGTTGTTCAAGACGATGGACCTGTCCACGGTCACCCTGGAAGACGCCCTGAAACTGCTGTCGCTGCCGCGCGTGGTGGGTGTCGATCCGGAGTCCGGCGACGAGATCACCGCCCAGAACGGCCGCTACGGTCCGTACCTGAAGAAGGGCAGCGACTCGCGGTCGCTCGCCAACGAGGAGCAGATCTTCACGATCACGCTCGACGAGGCGCTGAAGATCTACGCGGAGCCGAAGCGCCGCGGCCGGCAGGCCGCCGCCACGCCGCCGCTGCGCGAGCTGGGCACCGACCCGGTCAGCGGCAAGCAGATGGTGATCAAGGACGGCCGGTTCGGCCCGTACGTCACCGACGGTGAGACGAACGCGAGCCTGCGCAAGGGCGACGAGGTCGAGTCCATCACCGACGAGCGGGCGTCCGAACTGCTCGCCGACCGTCGGGCACGCGGTCCGGCCAAGAAGACCGCGAAGAAGACGGCGGCGAAGAAGACGGCGGCGAAGAAGACGGCGGCGAAGAAGACTGCCGCCAAGAAGACCACCGCCAAGAAGACGGCGGCGAAGAAGACGACGAAGAAGGCTGCCGCGAAGAAGACGACGGACTGACGGTTCCCGTCGGGGTACGCGGATAGCCTCACGGTGTGTACCGCGAACTGCCGTCGGGAATCCTCGGCGTCACACTGTGGCGGTCCGGGCCGTCCGGTGCCCGCGTGGGCGGAACCCACGTGCTGCCGGACGGCTGCATGGACCTCATTCGGCACGCCGACGGCTTCCTCGTCGCCGGCCCGGACACGACGTCCCAGTTCTCCGATCTGGTGGCGGATCGACCGCTGACGGCCGTCCGGTTCGAACCCGGCCTGGGACCGCCGTTCTTCGGCGTCGACGCGAGCGAGCTGACCGATCGACGGGTTCCGCTCGACGATCTGTGGCCGTCACGTCGTGTGCGTCTCCTCGCGGCTCGAGCCGAGGACGATCCCGTCGCTGCGCTTGTCGACGCCGTGCGGGGCGCGGTCGACGAACACGATCCGATGGCCGACCTCGCGCGGGCGCTGGCCGCCGGTGCGGCCGTCACGGAGGTCGCCGCGACCCTCGGCTGGAGCGACAGGACGCTGCGTCGTCGCTCGGCTCGGGCCTACGGATACGGACCGAAGACGTTGTCGCGGGTGCTGCGCTTCCGTCGGGCGGTCGCGCGTGCCCGGGCCGGTGACGACTTCGCCCGTGTCGCAGCCGACTGCGGGTACAGCGACCAGGCGCATCTGGCCCGGGAGGTTCGTGCGCTGTCGGGTGTCACCCTCGGTGAACTCGTCCGGAGTCATCCCGGGAGCGCGGCGAACAGGTCGAGACTGTGGCCGTCCGGATCCATCGCGCTCGCGTAGCGCTGTCCCCAGAATGCGTCCCAAGGTGCCTTCGTCGACGTGCACCCGGCCTCGATCAACGCCGCAAGTGTCTCGTCGACCGCGTCGGGGGAGCCACAGTCGAAGGCGAGCGCCGCCCCGCCTCCGGACGACGGCTCGAACTCCGGATCGAAGCTGCTGACGGACTCGACGGTGTCCCACATCAGGCGCAGACCACCGGGGAGAGTGACCTCGAAGTGCGGTACCTCGGCTGCTTCGGTGGGCAGGTCGAGGCCGAGCACTCGATAGCACGCGAAGGACCGATCGAGATCGGCGACGACGAGCCCCACTGCGGAGAAATGAATGGTCATGGCCCGACGGTAGGACCGAGCACGTGCGGCCGTCTTGAACGTTTCGGACACGTGATCCGGACCCGTCGGACCCGGTCGTTAGGCTGAGCGCATGCCCGGGGTCTTCGATCGTCTCGTCGGTCAACGCGATGTCGAGACCGAACTCGTCGCGGCCGCGGTAGCTGCCCGTCGGGGCGACACCGGGTCGGCGATGACGCACTCGTGGCTGTTCACCGGTCCTCCCGGGTCCGGTCGCTCGGTCGCGGCGCTGTGTTTCGCCGCCGCCCTGCAGTGCACCGACGAGGAAACTTCCGGCTGCGGGCGATGCCACGCCTGCACCACCACGATGGCCGGCACCCACGGCGACGTACGGCGGGTCGTGCCCGAGGGACTGACGATCAGCGTCAAGTCGATGCGCGACATCGTGCAGGTCGCGTCGCGGCGTCCCAGCACGGGCCGATGGCAGGTCGTGGTGATCGAGGACGCCGACCGTCTCACCGAAGGCGCCGCGAACGCGCTGCTGAAGGTGGTCGAGGAACCTCCGCAGCGAACGGTCTTCCTCCTGTGTGCGCCGTCGGTCGATCCAGAGGACATCTCGGTGACGCTGCGCTCGCGCTGCCGTCACATCGGGTTGGTCACTCCCAGCGCCGACGCCATCGCGCGCGTCCTCGAGGCCACCGACCGCATCGATCCGAAGACGGCGCAGTGGGCCGCATCCGTCAGCGCAGGCCACGTCGGCCGGGCCCGACGGTTGGCCACCGACGAGGGCGCCCGCGACAACCGGGCACGTGCCCTCGCTGTCGCCGGCGCGGTCCTGCGCCCCGCCACCACCTACTCCGCAGCCGACGACCTCGGCCGCAGCGCCGAGACCGAGGCGAAGGAGATCAGTGCGGAGCGCGACGAGCGCGAGACCGAAGAGCTGAAGACCGCGCTCGGTGCCGGCGGTACCGGCAAGGGTGCCGCGGGTGCGCTTCGCGGTTCGGCCGGGGTCCTCAAGGAACTCGAACGCACTCAGAAGTCGCGGAAGACGCGAACCGAGCGCGACATCATGGACCGAGCCCTGATCGATCTCGCCGGTCTCTACCGGGACGCACTGGTGCACGCCTTCGGATCGCGGGTCACGCTCAACCATCCGGACATGTCGGATCGTGCGGCCGACCTCGCGGCGAGGACCCGGCCGGAGTCGCTGCTCGAGTGCATCGAAGCCATCCTCGACTGCCGGGAGGCGCTCGCCCAGAACGTCAAACCCCGCTTCGCTCTCGCGGCGCTTGCAGCCCGGTTGAGCTCGGCGTTCCGGTAGCCGAAGTGCCGGTTTGCATCGGGGTGGGGGTAGTCCGCTAGACTTCGGACGCCGAAAGGCTCGCTGCCTTAGCTCAGTCGGTAGAGCATTTCACTCGTAATGAAAAGGTCGTCGGTTCGATTCCGACAGGCAGCTCCACGAAGGCCCCTCACCACGGTGAGGGGCCTTCGACGTTTCTGCGCGGTGTGCGATTCGCACGGATGATGGAGACATGTTGATGGAACTGTTCTCCTTCGTCCTGATCATCGGTGCTCTCGCCGTGGTGCTGCCCATGGCCGTCCGGGTCTTCCGGGACAAGGACCGTTGACGCGAAGCGACCGCGACCATCGGCGCGCACGAGAGCGGTCTCGGACACGGCGCCGAAATCCTCGACAACCCGGTCACCGCGCAGCATGCTTCTCTCATGGCTGAGTCGTTGAAGGACCGGGTTCGGGAGAAGATCCTGCGGCAGCGCGCCGAGGACGGAGGCCGGCCGATCGGCGACGCCGAAGGGGACGACCCTCGCCTCATGGATCTCCGCAGCGACCTCGCGATGCTGGAGCAGGCCGGCGAGGACGATCCGATCGTCCAGCACCTCGCGGCGAAGTACTGGGTCCCCTGAACACCCTCACAACGACGCTTCGTAAGTCGATAAACCAGCTCTGACCTGGCGATTTGGTGTTCTCGGAGATGTTCGCGTAACTTATTCCAGGTCAGAGCGACACGGACACCGACCCGGGCCGAGAGGAACGGGACAACGAGGTTGGACGAAGGCGCCTGCAGATTTCACTGGTTCGAAACCTTCTGGTAAGGTTTGGAGCCGTGCCCGAGAGCCGGAAGGCCCTCGGATGAACAGTCACCCCGGAGTGAACGAATCGGAAGGTTCGGGAGCGATGGTGTGTGCGTGTTCTTTGAGAACTCAACAGTGTGCCGATGAATGTCAGTGCCAAATATTTTTGGTACTCCGCTCCATCAGTTTGGATGGGGTGGGTATTTGCTGATCGTCTCATTCTTCCGTCTGGGATGGTCAGTGTTTGAGCTAGTTTGAGTTTTTTTGCTAGTGATTTGACTCTTTTGTCTTTGACTGATTGCCCCTTTTGGGGGTGATTGTGAGTCTTCAACGGAGAGTTTGATCCTGGCTCAGGACGAACGCTGGCGGCGTGCTTAACACATGCAAGTCGAACGATGAAGCCCAGCTTGCTGGGTGGATTAGTGGCGAACGGGTGAGTAACACGTGGGTGATCTGCCCTGCACTCTGGGATAAGCCTGGGAAACTGGGTCTAATACCGGATATGACCTCGGGATGCATGTTCTGGGGTGGAAAGTTTTTCGGTGCAGGATGAGCCCGCGGCCTATCAGCTTGTTGGTGGGGTAATGGCCTACCAAGGCGACGACGGGTAGCCGGCCTGAGAGGGCGACCGGCCACACTGGGACTGAGACACGGCCCAGACTCCTACGGGAGGCAGCAGTGGGGAATATTGCACAATGGGCGCAAGCCTGATGCAGCGACGCCGCGTGAGGGATGACGGCCTTCGGGTTGTAAACCTCTTTCACCCATGACGAAGCGCAAGTGACGGTAGTGGGAGAAGAAGCACCGGCCAACTACGTGCCAGCAGCCGCGGTAATACGTAGGGTGCGAGCGTTGTCCGGAATTACTGGGCGTAAAGAGCTCGTAGGCGGTTTGTCGCGTCGTCTGTGAAATCCCGCAGCTCAACTGCGGGCTTGCAGGCGATACGGGCAGACTCGAGTACTGCAGGGGAGACTGGAATTCCTGGTGTAGCGGTGAAATGCGCAGATATCAGGAGGAACACCGGTGGCGAAGGCGGGTCTCTGGGCAGTAACTGACGCTGAGGAGCGAAAGCGTGGGTAGCGAACAGGATTAGATACCCTGGTAGTCCACGCCGTAAACGGTGGGCGCTAGGTGTGGGTTTCCTTCCACGGGATCCGTGCCGTAGCCAACGCATTAAGCGCCCCGCCTGGGGAGTACGGCCGCAAGGCTAAAACTCAAAGGAATTGACGGGGGCCCGCACAAGCGGCGGAGCATGTGGATTAATTCGATGCAACGCGAAGAACCTTACCTGGGTTTGACATGTACCGGACGACTGCAGAGATGTGGTTTCCCTTGTGGCCGGTAGACAGGTGGTGCATGGCTGTCGTCAGCTCGTGTCGTGAGATGTTGGGTTAAGTCCCGCAACGAGCGCAACCCTTGTCCTGTGTTGCCAGCACGTGATGGTGGGGACTCGCAGGAGACTGCCGGGGTCAACTCGGAGGAAGGTGGGGACGACGTCAAGTCATCATGCCCCTTATGTCCAGGGCTTCACACATGCTACAATGGTCGGTACAGAGGGCTGCGATACCGTGAGGTGGAGCGAATCCCTTAAAGCCGGTCTCAGTTCGGATCGGGGTCTGCAACTCGACCCCGTGAAGTCGGAGTCGCTAGTAATCGCAGATCAGCAACGCTGCGGTGAATACGTTCCCGGGCCTTGTACACACCGCCCGTCACGTCATGAAAGTCGGTAACACCCGAAGCCGGTGGCCTAACCCCTTGTGGGAGGGAGCCGTCGAAGGTGGGATCGGCGATTGGGACGAAGTCGTAACAAGGTAGCCGTACCGGAAGGTGCGGCTGGATCACCTCCTTTCTAAGGAGCAACTCCTCATGCACCCCGAGTAGTCGGGGACGGTAAACGCATGCAGGCAGAGCCATTACGGATTCACAGGTAATCCGGTGGTGCTCATGGGTGGAACGCTGACAAGCATTTTCTTCACTACTGCGGGCCCGAGTGCCGGCAGGAAGAAAGTTATATCGGTGCACTGTTGGGTCCTGAGAGAACACGCAATGTGTTTGATCAGCGACGATGTCGAAGAAAAGTCCACTTCGGTGGGGTGAGTATTCGGTGTTGTGTGTTGTTTGAGAACTGCACAGTGGACGCGAGCATCTTTGTTGTAAGTGTTTATGAGCGTACGGTGGATGCCTTGGCACCAGGAGCCGATGAAGGACGTGGGAGGCTGCGATATGCCTCGGGGAGCTGTCAACCGAGCTGTGATCCGAGGATTTCCGAATGGGGAAACCCAGCACGAGTGATGTCGTGTTACCCGCATCTGAATATATAGGGTGTGTGGAGGGAACGTGGGGAAGTGAAACATCTCAGTACCCACAGGAAGAGAAAACAACATGTGATTCCGTGAGTAGTGGCGAGCGAAAGCGGATGAGGCTAAACCGAGTACATGTGATACCTGGCAGGGGTTGTGTATTCGGGGTTGTGGGGTTCGTTGTGTCGGCGCTGCCATGCCGGCCGACAGTGAGAAATCGTCGTGTTAGTCGAAGTGGTCTGGAACGGCCTGTCGTAGAGGGTGAGAATCCCGTAGACGAAAACACGATGACTGTCGATTCGAATACCCGAGTAGCACCGGGCCCGTGAAATCCGGTGTGAATCTGTCGGGACCACCCGATAAGCCTGAATACTCCCTGGTGACCGATAGCGGACTAGTACCGTGAGGGAAAGGTGAAAAGTACCCCGGGAGGGGAGTGAAATAGTACCTGAAACCGTGCGCTTACAATCCGTCAGAGCCGATGCACGATTCAGTTCGTGGTGGGTGATGGCGTGCCTTTTGAAGAATGAGCCTGCGAGTTAGTGGCATGTCGCGAGGTTAACCCGTGTGGGGTAGTCGTAGCGAAAGCGAGTCCGAATAGGGCGCATGAGTGGCATGTTCTAGACCCGAAGCGGAGTGATCTACCCATGGCCAGGGTGAAGCGATGGTAAGACGTCGTGGAGGCCCGAACCCACTTAGGTTGAAAACTGAGGGGATGAGTTGTGGGTAGGGGTGAAAGGCCAATCAAACTCCGTGATAGCTGGTTCTCCCCGAAATGCATTTAGGTGCAGCGTCGCGTGTTTCTCACCGGAGGTAGAGCTACTGGATGGTCTAGGGGGCCCACAAGCTTACCGAAATCAGCCAAACTCCGAATGCCGGTGAGTGAGAGCGCGGCAGTGAGACTGCGGGGGATAAGCTTCGTAGTCGAGAGGGAAACAGCCCAGATCGCCGGCTAAGGCCCCTAAGCGTGTACTAAGTGGAAAAGGATGTGGGATCGCTGAGACAACCAGGAGGTTGGCTTAGAAGCAGCCACCCTTGAAAGAGTGCGTAATAGCTCACTGGTCAAGTGGTTCTGCGCCGACAATGTAGCGGGGCTCAAGTACACCGCCGAAGCCGCGGCACTCACACAACACCCATTCGTTCCTGCGGGAACGTGTGCAGTGGTGTGGGTGGGTAGGGGAGCGTCGTGCAGCCGTGGAAGCGCCGGAGTGATCCAGGTGTGGAGGCTGTGCGAGTGAGAATGCAGGCATGAGTAGCGAAAGACGAGTGAGAAACTCGTCCGCCGGATGACCAAGGGTTCCTGGGCCAGGTTAATCCGCCCAGGGTGAGTCGGGACCTAAGGCGAGGCCGACAGGCGTAGTCGATGGACAACGGGTTGATATTCCCGTACCCGTGTATCCGCGCCCAATGGCGAATCAGTTGTGCTAACCGTCCAAAAGTTTCCGCTGTTCCTTCGGGAACTGTGGGGATGGCTGCACGGGACCCTGATTGTAGTAGTCAAGCGATGGGGTGACGCAGGAAGGTAGCTGGGCCAGGTGATGGAGTACCTGGTGTAAGCCGGTAGGGCGAATGGTAGGCAAATCCGCCATTCACACAGCCTGAGAGGTGATGCGTACCCGTTGAGGGGAATTCAGTGATCCTATGCTGCCGAGAAAAGCCTCTAGTGAGTTGGTACACGGCCCGTACCCCAAACCGACACAGGTGGTCAGGTAGAGAATACCGAGGCGATCGAGAGAACTGTGGTTAAGGAACTCGGCAAAATGCCCCCGTAACTTCGGGAGAAGGGGGACCACGCCCGGTGACGGCCCTTGCGGTCCGAGCTGGGGGTGGTCGCAGAGACCAGAGAGAAGCGACTGTTTACTAAAAACACAGGTCCGTGCGAAGTCGTAAGACGATGTATACGGACTGACGCCTGCCCGGTGCTGGAAGGTTAAGAGGACCGGTTAGCGGGGTTTACTCCGCGAAGCTGAGAATTTAAGCCCCAGTAAACGGCGGTGGTAACTATAACCATCCTAAGGTAGCGAAATTCCTTGTCGGGTAAGTTCCGACCTGCACGAATGGCGTAACGACTTCTCTGCTGTCTCGACCACAGACTCGGCGAAATTGCATTACGAGTAAAGATGCTCGTTACGCGCGGCAGGACGAAAAGACCCCGGGACCTTCACTATAGCTTGGTATTGGTGTTCGGTTCGGTTTGTGTAGGATAGGTGGGAGACTGTGAAGCTCATACGCCAGTATGGGTGGAGTCGTTGTTGAAATACCACTCTGATCGTATTGGACCTCTAACCTCGGACCATGATCTGGTTCAGGGACAGTGCCTGGTGGGTAGTTTAACTGGGGCGGTTGCCTCCCAAAATGTAACGGAGGCGCCCAAAGGTTCCCTCAGCCTGGTTGGCAATCAGGTGTCGAGTGCAAGTGCACAAGGGAGCTTGACTGTGAGACTGACAGGTCGAGCAGGGACGAAAGTCGGGACTAGTGATCCGGCACCGGCATGTGGAAGCGGTGTCGCTCAACGGATAAAAGGTACCCCGGGGATAACAGGCTGATCTTCCCCAAGAGTCCATATCGACGGGATGGTTTGGCACCTCGATGTCGGCTCGTCGCATCCTGGGGCTGGAGTAGGTCCCAAGGGTTGGGCTGTTCGCCCATTAAAGCGGCACGCGAGCTGGGTTTAGAACGTCGTGAGACAGTTCGGTCTCTATCCGCCGCGCGCGTTAGAAACTTGAGGAAGGCTGTCCCTAGTACGAGAGGACCGGGACGGACGAACCTCTGGTGTGCCAGTTGTCCCGCCAGGGGCATGGCTGGTTGGCTACGTTCGGAAGGGATAACCGCTGAAAGCATCTAAGCGGGAAGCCTGTTCCAAGATGAGGTTTCTCACCCCCTCGAGGGGGTAAGGCCCCCGGCAGACCACCGGGTTGATAGGCCGGAACTGGAAGCCCAGCAATGGGTGGAGGTGACCGGTACTAATAGGCCGAGGACTTACCACGAAGATGTTACGCGTCCACTGTGCGGTATCTGAAACAACACACACAGATCCGAAAATCCTGCAGCAGCAGGTGATTCGAGGAATCTGCGTGGACTATTGTTTCATAGAGTTACGGCGGTCATAGCGACAGGGAAACGCCCGGTCCCATTCCGAACCCGGAAGCTAAGCCTGTCTGCGCCGATGGTACTGCACTCGACAGGGTGTGGGAGAGTAGGACACCGCCGAACACCCGTTACCGAAGACCCCCAACATTGTTGGGGGTCTTCGGCTTTGAGGAGGGGAGCCGCTTTCGCGGGTCCCCTTTTCTCGTACGCGGACATTCGGTCGGGCTATGCTCGGATACGTGGGACGGAACGGGCCGGCGACAAGCGTGACCGGTGATTTCGAACTCACCGTGGACGAACTGCGGGCGGTCGTCCGATACGTGGCGGAGAGTGCACAGGACGTGCTTCCCGTCTTCGAGGAATCCGTGCCCGAGGACCGTCGTCCGCGTTCAGCACTCGATGCGGCGCGAGAATTCGTCGACGGTGCGCGACGAACGAGACTCCAGCGCGTCGCCGCCCTGGATGCCCACCGAGCTGCGAAGGATGCACCGACGGAAGCGGCTTCCCTCGCCGCGCGGTGTGCCGGCGATGCCGCCGCGGCTGCCTATCTGCACCCGATCGCGAAGGCCACTCAGGTCGGGCACATCCTGCGTACCGCTGCGAGTGTCGCTCGCATCGCCGAACTCCGTGCGGGCGGAGACCCGACGGCAGCTGAGGACTCGCTCGACGACGCCCGGCGCCGTGCGACCCCCGTGGTGGTCGACGTCCTGTCCAGATATCCGATCGCCCCTACCTCGAGAAGTCGTGTCGGACAGTTGATGAGCGCACTGGATGCATCTCTGCGCCCTCGGAACTAGGCGGTCGGTGCCGGGGGAAGCTCTCGCGTGCTCAACCACGCCTCCCACAGCGACCGGAGCGAGACGTCCGAGAAACGTGCGGCGAGATCCTTGAACTGCGCCGTCGTCACGTTGCCGTGCCGGTGTTCCGCGGTCCACGTCCGTAGGAGGGTGAAGAACGGCTCGTCGCCGAGCTGCACTCGCAGGGCGTGCAAAGTCAGTGCTCCGCGCTTGTAGATGCGGTCGTCGAACATGTCCTTCGGGCCCGGATCCTCGAGCAGGATGTCCTGCGGCTTTCGGGCCAGACCCCGGTGGGCGTCGAGCGCATGTGCATGCGCCGACCTGCCGCCCGAGTTCTCCGACCACAACCACTCCGCGTAGCACGCGAATCCTTCGTGGAGCCAGATGTCGCACCAACGGTTCAGCGTGAGGCTGTTGCCGAACCACTGGTGCGCCAACTCGTGTGCGACGAGCCGTTCCTCGCGGCCGGTGCCGTCGCAGAAGTTCGCGCCGAAGATCGACAATCCCTGTGCTTCGAGAGGGATCTCGAGGTCGTCGTCGGTCACCAGAGCGGTGTAGTGCGCGAACGGGTACGGGCCGAACAGGCGCGTGAACAACTCGAGCATCTCGGTCTGGCGAGCGAAGTCCCGATCGAACGCCGCGCGCAACCGAGGCGGATGGATGCCGTACTGGGGCACGGGTTCGTTTGAGAGGGTGCGTATCTCGTAGTGCCCGGTCTGGACCGTGGCGAGATAGGTCGCCATGGGTTCGGGTTGCTCGTAGACGCGGGTGGTGCGACTCGCCTTCGTGGTCTTGTGCACGAGGGTGCCGTTCGCGATCGCGACGAACGGAGCGTCGGTGGTGACCGCGATGCGGTAGGTGGCTTTCGAACCGGGATGGTCGTCGCAGGGGAACCAGGTGGGTGCGCCGTTGGGCTGACTCGCGACGAGCGAACCCTCGTCGAGTTCTTCCCAGCCGACCTCACCCCACATGGTCCGCAGTGGGGTGGGGGTTCCCGAGTACTGCACACCGAAGACGAGGACCGCCCCGGCAGGGAGTTTCTCGGCGGGGGTGACGGTGAGCTTGCCGCCACGATGCGCGAACTTGGCGGGACGTCGCCCGTTGACGGTCACCTTCGTGACTCGCATCGACTGCGCGAGATCGAGCGAATACTTGGCGCGCACGTCCGTAGTCGTGGCGATGATCTTCGCCCGGCCGTCGAGCCGATTGGACACGACCTTGTAGGTGAGTTCGAGTTCGTAGCGGGAGGCCCGGTAGCCGCGGTTCCCGCTCTCGGGCAGATAAGGGTCGAGCGGCCGGTCCGCGGCGACCGGCGCGACGGGCTTGGCGGCCTTGATGGGCTTCACCGCGGCGACCAGTCGTTCGGCGTGGTCCACGGCGTGATCGGATTGCCCTGCCAGCGAGTGGACGGCGGGACGACGTCGCCGCGCATCACCAGCGAGGCCGGGCCGACGGTGGCACCGTCGCCGATGCCCGAGGCGGGCAACGCGACGCATTGGGGGCCGAGCGTGGCGCCGGCGCCGAGGGTCACGGTGTCCATGGACATGATCCGATCATGGAACAGGTGGGTCTGTACAACGCAACCGCGTTCGACGGTCGCACCGTCGCCCAGGGACACCAGGTCGGCCTCGGGCAGCCAGTAGCTCTCGCACCACACACCGCGCCCGATCCTCGACCCCAGCGCGCGCAGCCACAGGTTCATCACGGCGGTGCCCGCCGCGGCCCGGGCGAACCACGGTGCCGCCACGGTCTCCACGAAGGTGTCGGAGACCTCGTTGCGCCACACGAACGAACTCCACAGCGGGTGCTCGACGCGTCCGATCCGACCGACGACGAGCCATTTCGCGATCACGGTCACGAGGCACGCCACGGCTCCGGCCACCATGAGCACGAGACCGCCCAGCAGCGCAGCGGCGAGATAGCCCCAGTGCACGGCGAGGGTGTTGAGTGCGAAGAGCACACCGAGCCCGATGCCGTAGGTGACGACCATGGGCACGAGCCGGAAGGTCTCCACCGCGCCGCGCGCGATCTTCAGTTTCAGCGGCGGTGCGAAGGTGCGGCTCGCGTCGCTGTCACCGCTTGCGCGCCGCAGGCGCACCGGGGGACTGCCCAGCCACGACGAGCCGGATTTCGCCTTCTCCGGAGCCGCGGAGAGCACCGCGACGAGCCCGTGCTTCGGGACGCGCCGACCCGGCGCCGCCATACCCGAGTTGCCGAGGAAGGCACGCTTGCCGACCTTCGCATGCGAGATGTACAGCCACCCGCCGCCGAGTTCGTAGGAGGCGACCATCGTGTCGTCGGCGAGGAACGCTCCATCGGCGACCTTGGTGAACTTGGGAACCATCAGCACGGTCGACGCCTCGACGTCCTTACCGATGTCGGCGCCGAGCAATCGGAGCCAGATCGGGGTGAGCATCGACGCGTAGAGCGGGAACAGGAAGGTGCGCGAGGAGTCCATGAGGCGCTCGGTGAACCACACCTGCCAGCCCACGCGGCTGCGCACGGGATGCCAGCCCTCGGTCATCCCGACGGCAAGCAGTCGCACGGCCGTCAGGGTGAGCAGGGCGAAGACGAACATCGTCAGCAGCGCCGCGACGGGCAGCATCGCCAGGGAGTGCACCACGGCGTCGGAGACGGTGGGGGTGTCGTGCACCCACCACACGAGCAGCGCGACCCCGCCGGCGATCGAGACGACGGGCAGGCCGCCGAGCAGGATCGACGACAGCGCGTAGACCGGCACCCACCTGCCGCCCCGCGGCGGTGTCGCGGCGGGCCACGGCCGGTCGGCCTTGCCGGCCTTGCGGGCGGGGGAGCCCGACCAGTTCTGCCCGGCCTTCACGCGACCGAACACCGCGGATCCGGCCTCCACTTCGGCGTCCTTACCGATCCGCGCGCCGGGGGCCAGGAACGAGCGGGCGCCCACCGTGGCGCCGGCACCGATCCGGATGCTTCCGATGTGGACGACGTCGCCGTCCACCCAGTAGCCGCCGAGGTCCACCTCCGGCTCGACGGCACACCCGTCGCCGAGTTCGAGGAGACCGGTGACCGGTGGAAGACTGTGCAGGTCGACGTCGCGGCCGACCTTCGCTCCCAGCGCCCGCGCGTACTGCCGCATCCAGGGAGCGCTCGAGATGTTCACGGCACCCACGGCCTCGGACAGTCGCAGGGCCGTCCACAGCCGGAGGTGGACGCTCCCGCCGCGTGGGTAGCTTCCGGGCTCTATGCCGCGCAGGAGCAGACGCGAACCCGCGACGGAGATCGCCATGCGCCCGACGGGCGTGAGGAACAGCAGGACACCGAGCGCGACCCACCACCACGACAGGGTGACGGTCCACGGCACGTCCACGACGAGCGCGACGACGTTGTTCAGGATCGCCAGCCAGGTCACCCACTGCAGTCCGGTGAGGGTGGTGAGGACGGCGGTCACGGCGATCTGCCCGAGCTGGGCGAGCCGCGGCACCGGGGTCACCTCTCGCGGTGTCGCCGCTTCCGTCGGCGCGAGTTCGTCGAGGTAGACGGCGAGCGATCCGAGCCTCGGGTGGTCGTACAGTTCTGCGACGGTCATCTCCGGATACCGGCTCCGCAGCGCCGTGACGAGTTGCGCCGCCGCGAGGGAACCACCCCCGAGTTCGAAGAAGTCGTCGTCGACGCCCTCGATCCGGGCGCCGAGGATGTCGGTCCACAGTTCGGCGACCCATTCGGCGGTGGGATCGAGACCGAGTGCTTCCACCGAGTCGGCATCGGCGCCGGGCAGCGGCCACGGCAGAGCGTTGCGGTCGACCTTGCCGGACGTGCGGGTGGGCAGTTCGTCGACGAGCGCGAGTCGGGGGACGAGCGCGGCCGGGAGTTGTTCGGACAGCAGGTCGTGGGCCGACGCGATGTCGAAGTCCGGATCGGTGGAGGCGAGGTATCCCACGAGGATCGAATGTCCCGCGGCCGTCTTGCGGACCGCGCACGCACCGCCCGCCACGCCGGGCAGGTTCTGCAGTGCGTTGTCGACCTCGCCGAGTTCGATGCGGCGGCCACCGATCTTGACCTGGTCGTCGGCGCGTCCCTGGAACAGCAGACCGGCGCGGTCGAGCGTCACGAGATCACTGCTGCGGTAGGCGCGGTCCCAGCCGAGCGTGGGCATCGGAGCGTACTTCTCGGCGTCCTTCGCCGGATCGAGGTAGCGCGCGAGGCCGACACCACCGATGACGAGTTCACCGGTCGCGCCCTCCTCGACGGGGTTGCCGTCGGCGTCCACGACGGCGAGATCCCATCCGTCGAGGGGCAGGCCGATGCGGACCGGTCCGGTGCCGTCCATCAGCGACGCGCAGGCCACGACCGTCGCCTCGGTGGGGCCGTAGGTGTTCCACACCTCGCGTCCCGGAACCGCGAGACGTTCGACGAGATCGGGTGGGCAGGCCTCGCCACCGAAGATGAGCAGACGCACCGCCTCGAGGGCTTCGGCCGGCCACATCGCCGCGAGGGTGGGCACCGTGGAGACGACGTTGATGTTGCGCGAGACGAGCCACGGCCCGAGGTCCATGCCGGAGCGGACGAGCGCGCGGGGCGCCGGAACCAGGCAGGCGCCGTGCCGCCAGGCGAGCCACATCTCCTCGCACGAGGCGTCGAACGCCACGGACAGCCCGGCCAGGACCCGGTCGCCGGGACCGAGCGGCTCCCCTTGGCAGAACATTCGCGCTTCCGCGTCGACGAAGGCCGCCGCATTGCGGTGGGTGACGGCGACACCCTTCGGTGTTCCGGTTGAACCGGAGGTGAAGATGATCCACGCGTCGTCATCGAGGTTCGGGCCTCGCACCACCGGGGTGCCCGACGGCGCGGCCGTGCCCGGTCCGATGCCCTCGTCCGTGACGATGGCGGTGACCTGCGCTTCCGAGAACACGAGTTCGGCCCGCTCGTCGGGATCGTCGGCGTCGACGGGGACGTACGCGGCGCCCGCGGCGAGAATGGAGAGAATCGTCACATACAGGTCGCTGCGCCCGGAGGTCATGCGGACCCCGACCCTGTCGCCGGCCCCGACGCCCGCGTCGTTCAGCGCATACGCACCGGCGATCACCGCCTCGACCAGTTCGGCGTATTCGAGGACCGTCGCGCCGTCGTCGATCGCGGGGGCGTCGGGATGTGCTTCGGCAGTGCTCCGCAGCAGGTCGACGAGGGTGCGGGCGGGTGGAGCGTGCGACGCGCGGAGGAACTCGTCGGGGATGGGGGACCGGCCGACGGGGGTCGAGGTTATGGCTGGCAATTCCGCGGGTCCTTCTGCTCGATGGTGCTTCCGGTTATCTCACGTCCGGGTGGACGGCAGGTGAACGTTCGGCGCGCAGAACGCGTGTCGGCGTCGTGCGGTGCCGGGCGACGCGGAGCTGTGCGGGGTTGACACGGCCCGGTCGTCCTGCCATTCTCTTCGCCAGGTCATGAGTACCAGCGTCAAGCCCCGGCTAGCTGGTCGGCAACCCTCCAACCGCGGTGGGGTGCTCCGGGTGACGACCGGGCCGTGAATCCACTACCGGACACGGCAAGCGCGGACTCCGCCGGCGACGAGAATTCTCCGTCGTAGGCGTCACCGGCGGGTCCCCGAGTACACAAGGGATTTGTCATGACTGCTGTAGCCACCACCACCTGCATCGCTCCCTTTGCCACCGTTTCCGGCTGTGACGTGCAGGTTCCGCTCGTCCAGGGGGGTACCTGCACCTATGCGAACTTCGACTACGCGGCGAGCGCACCGGCGCTGTCCGCCGTCACCGACCGCATCACCGAGCTGCTGCCCTTCTATGCGAGCGTGCACCGCGGCGCCGGATACGCTTCGCGGATCAGCACCACCGCCTACGAGGACGCCCGCTCCTCCGTGTCGCGCTTCGTCGGCGCGGCCGACGACCAGGTCGTTGTCTTCACGCGCAACACCACCGATTCGCTGAACCTGCTCGCGAGTGCGGTGCCCGGCGATGTCGTGGTGCTCGACATCGAGCACCATGCGAATCTGCTGCCCTGGAAGAACTCTCGCATCGTCGAGGCTGCGGACACCGTCTCCGAGACGGTATGGCGTCTCGCGGTCGAACTGCAGCGCGCACCCGCGGCCCTGCTCGCCGTCACCGGTGCTTCCAACGTCACCGGTGAGGTCCTGCCGATCGCCGAACTCGCCGAGCTCGCACACGCTTCCGGTGCCCGGATCCTCGTCGACGGTGCGCAGCTCGTGCCCCATCGCCGTGTCGATCTCGTCGAGCTCGGTGTGGACTACCTCGCCTTCTCCGGCCACAAGCTGTACGCGCCGTTCGGTGCGGGAGTGCTCGTCGGCCGCCGAGACTGGCTCGACGCCGCCGAGCCGTACCTCGCCGGTGGCGGCGCGGTGCGCGAGGTGCGCCTCGATCACACCGAATGGTCCTGCGCCCCTGCGCGTCACGAGGCCGGCACCCCCAACGTGCTCGGCGTCGCCGCCCTTGCCGCCGCGTGCGATGCGCTCGCCGGTTTCGACGCCGACGCGGTGATCCGTCACGAGGAAGCCCTGTGCGCCCTGCTCGTCGACGGTCTGCAGGCCATCGACGGCGTGGAAGTGCTTCGGCTGTGGAACGATTCGGCCGACAGCGTCGGGATCGTCACCTTCACGGTCGACGGCTACGAGCCCGGCCACGTCGCCTCCTATCTGTCCGCCGAGTACGGCATCGGCGTCCGTGACGGACGCTTCTGCGCCCACCCGCTGCTCGCGCGGGTCGGTCGTGCCGGCGGAGCCGTCCGGGCGTCGCTCGGACTCGGCAGCTCGTCCGACGATGTCGAGCGGCTCCTCGGAGCGCTCCGGTTGCTGGTCGAGAACGGGCCGACGTGGGTGCACGCGAAGACCGCCGGCGTGTGGAACCCCTCGCCGGAGACGCGTCCCGGCCTCGGGGCGACCGACGGCGACGCATCTCCGTGCGTCTAGCGGTCGACAATTCCCCATAGGATCAGTAGGGTAATTCGCATGGGACGGACGAGGACGATCGCTGCGGCACGCTGGTGCCGTCGCCATGTCGACCTCTGCCGTACGGCATCGGGAATCTGTCCGGACTGAAGGTCTTCTCCCTCACAGTCTTCCGGCTCACAGGCCGATCCCTCCGTGCCGCTCCGCGGCCCGTACCGAGAGGTATCCCATGTCCGTCTCATCCACCGTCATCCCTGTATCCGCAGACCCGGCCGTCGTCGAGTCCGCCGCGATCCGGCCGTTGCGCGTCGCCGTCGAACTCACCGGTCACTCCGGGCCCGACTACTGGGCCGACCTGACCCTGGGACGTGTCGGCGACCCGCCGCTCGACCTCAGCGCCGATGTATCCAACGTCGTGCGGGTGCGTGCCGCCGACCTGCGTGAAGCCGGGAAACTGCGCGACCGCATCCGTGCAGAGGCCGCCGAGGAGGGCCGCGATCCCGATTCGGTCACGGTGCTCGTCGACGTCGAGATCGTCCTCGCCTCCGATGCCCGCACCGCCCGCACCCGGCGCACCCGCCCGGAATCGACTCGCGGGGAGGCCGGCACGCTGTCCTATGTCGGAACGCCGCACGGTCTCGCCGGGCTGATCGCGGACATCCATGCCGTGCAGGTCGCCGACGGCGTCACGCTGATCCCGCTCGCCGCGCCGTTCACCGTCGAGTATCTCGTCGACGGAACGCTGCCGTGGCTGGAGTCGCGCGGCCTCGTCGAGGTCTCGCCGACCGTCGTCGAGGTCCTGCGCCGGTTCGGTGAGGGCGCTCGGACATCCGTGCGCGCTTCCTGACACGCATCCGTATCGCGAAGGAGGGGCAGGAGTTTCGACTCCTGCCCCTCCTTCGCATGCGTTCACGCCGTACGGCGGTCGAGTGATTCGACGACGTGTACGCGCGGATCGGGATCGAACCGGTAGCCCGACCCGCGGACAGTGGTGATGATGTTGCCGAAACGTCCCAGCTTGGAACGGATCCGGGAGACATGGACGTCGACACTGCGGTTGCCGTGGTCGGTGTCGAAGTCGTCGTTCTCCGAGTATCCGGCGCCGAGCGGCCTCAATGCCGCGCGGGACACCACGACGCGGGGCCGACGCACCAGGTGCGCGAGGATCTCGAATTCGCTGTGACTCAACTCGACCCGCTGATTGTCGAGCACCAGCCCGCGGGCCGGCAGATCGATGACCAGAGGGGTCGGGCCGGGGCTGAGAAGAGTGTGGGTGCGCGCACCCGGGAGCAGATCGAGCGCGGTCTCCCGCAGAGCATCGGCGAGGGCGGCGAGATCGCCCGCCGACCCGGCGTTCGTGTCCGAGATCTGCACGATGAGAACGAGTTCGGGGGAATCGACCGAGCTGCCGGCCGGGTTCTCGATGGAGGACGTGGTCATGGAAGGGCTCCGCTGGTCGGAAGGTGAGCGGCGCCGGGCAGGCAACTACCCGCAGCAGTGCGGCGCCGGAAAAGAGGAAGGGATGGTGCGGATCTCAGAACGCACAGAGGCACGAGCGGGTACGACACAGGTCGACATGCCTGCGGCTCCACGCTCGGACTGTCACGACGGAAAGTGTACCCGGATGGAGATGCCGGTGTACCGGTAGGTGGACGGTCTCAGTCCACGTCGACGTCGATCGCCGCGGTGATGCGCATGAGCTCCGAATAGACGGTCCGGAACAGTGTGTTCGGGCATCCACCCGACGCCCACAGATCCGGGTGGAACTGCAGCGCACGGTCGATGTAGGTGGGCAGGTTCGTGGGATGACCGAGCGGTGCGACGCCACCGAGCGGCTGGCCGGTGACCTCCGTGACCAGGTCGGAGGAGGCCGGCACGAGTTCGCCGCCGAGCCGCTCGCCGGTCCGGTCGACCGACACGCGATGCGCCCCCGACACCAGCAGCAGGATCGGGTCGTCGTCGAGCAGGAAGACGAGCGACTTCACGATTGCGCCCACCTCGACACCGACCGCGGCGGCGGCCTGCTCAGCGGTGTGCACGGTCTCCGGCTGCTGGACGATCAGACCGTGATGGCCGCGGGCGATGAGCGTGTCCGAGACGCGGTGGGCATTCGGATGCAGCGACCTGGTCATGGATCAAGAGTAGGAAAATCGCCGCCGGATGGGCGCGGTTCCGAGGACGCGTCGTCGTCGTGTCGTGTCGTGGGGTGGATCGATACAGTCCGTACGTAAACAAGTTACCCTTCGGTATTAACGCCTCTCCTGCCAGAAGGCAGGAGATTCCCGGCTCGGACCGCAACCGAACCACCCAGGAGGTGATCCGCCTGTCTGACGTCGTCGACACCGGTGTGGCCACGCTCCGCCACAGCCAGAATCACTCAGGCAGCGTTCCGGTCCCGGCATGCGCTGTAGTCGCAGGCCGAGCATCGGAAGGTTCGTTCGCCGAGTTCGAGGCGTTGCTTGGCTCTCGCGAAACATCTCGAACACGTCATCGTCGTGTATGCGGGCCGTACCAGCACCACCTTCCGGCCGGCCCGCGTGCCCTGCTCGACGAGTTCGCGCTTCGCAGCGCCGATCGCGGCGTCCGCCGCTTTCCTCGCCATCGTGGATCGGGCGAGGAACTGGGGGCGGAAATCCTCCACGGCGATCAGTGCGTGGTGTGCGACCACCCCGCGCGCCCACATCCGTGCCTCGCGCTGGTTCCGCCGAGCGGCCTTCTTCTGCACCTGCGACGCACGTTTGCGGGCTCGCCGGTATCCGCTGGACGGTCGGCTTCCCTTGGGTCTGCGTCGGCGAGCCATGGTTCGTTGCGCCTTCGCCGGCTCCGCCGCGCAACGCTTGCGATGACCCCGGTGCGGCAGGTCGAACCGCTCGTCGGTGGTGGTCGCCGTGTGGGTCACTCCCCAATCGACACCGATCGCCGAACCAGGCGGCGCCGGAGCCGGAGGTTCGGTGCTGCGGGTGACGACGAACGACGCGTACCAATCTCCGACCGAGTCGCGGGTGATGCGCACACTCGACGGTTCGGATGGCAGTTTCCGCGACCACACCACCGGAATTGTGACGCCCTTCGGCAAGCGCAATCGGCCTTCCTGGATCCGGAAGCTGCGACGGGTGTACTCGAGAGTCGGCGACGTTGCCTTCCGGGACTTGAACTTCGGGCGGTTGCGTCCTTTCACCGCGAACGACGAGTCGAGCGCACGAGCGTAGGTCCGCAACGTCTGTTGTTGAGCGACCTGGGAGCCGGCCCGCAACCACGCCGATCGTCTGCGCGTCTCGGTCAGCTGTTTGCTCAGCTTCCCGGAAGTGGGTCGTGCGCTCGTCTTCTGGAGGTGCACGGCTTCGTTCCACAGGAACCTGCAGCGATGCCATTCGTCGAGCAGCGCGCGTTCGGCGTTGCTGCCCGCACGCAACCGGAAGTTGTAACGCACAACCTCGACCCCCATGCCCGGGCACGCTATCGACGCCCACCGACAGATTCCGTCGTCACCATCACAAGCCCGACCCTGGAAGGAGGACGGCGGTTCTCACCCTTGTGAGGGCCGAGAGCCGCCGAACACACAATGTCCGATCTCTCGCCTTGGAAAGCGTTCACCGTCGAACGCAAGGATCACGTCGCACAGGTCACGCTCATCGGCCCCGGCAAGGGCAACGCCATGGGCCCCGACTTCTGGGCGGAATTGCCCGTCCTCTTCGGTGAGCTCGACGCCGACCCCGAGGTCCGCGCCGTCGTCCTCGCCGGTTCCGGCCGGAACTTCTCCTACGGCCTCGACCTCGTCGCCATGGGCGGCAGCCTCGGCGCCGTCGTCTCCGGCAAGGCGCTCGCGAAGCCGCGCACGGACTTCCACACGTTGATCAAGAACATGCAGGCGGCCATCACGGCCGTCGCCGACTGCCGCAAGCCGGTCGTCGCCGCGGTCCAGGGCTGGTGCATCGGCGGAGCGGTCGACCTCATCTCCGCCGCCGACATCCGCTACGCGAGCGCCGACGCGAAGTTCAGCGTCCGCGAGGTCAAGGTCGGAATGGTCGCCGACGTCGGCACCCTCGCCCGGCTTCCGCTCATCATCGGCGACGGTCACGTCCGCGAGCTCGCGCTCACGGGCAAGGACATCGACGCCGCCCGCGCCGAGAAGATCGGTCTCGTCAACGACGTCCACGACGACGCCGATGCAGTGCTGGCCGCCGCTCACGCGACCGCCGCGGAGATCGCCGCCAACCCGCCGCTCGTCGTCCAGGGCATCAAGAACGTCCTCGACCACACGCGCTCGCCGCAGGTCGACGACAGCCTCCGCTACGTCGCGGCGTGGAACGCGGCGTTCCTGCCGTCGGAGGACCTCACCGAGGCGATCACCGCCGTCTTCGAGAAGCGCCCGCCGCAGTTCAAGGGCGAATAGACCCCGCAGACGACGGATCCCCCGGACGATCGCATCGTCCGGGGGATCCGCGTTGTACAGGCTCGGTGTCAGTGCCCGCCGTTGTTCTTCAGGCGCTCGACCGACGCGGTCACCTCGGCCTCGGCCTCGGCGCGACCGACCCAGTCGGCGGCCTCGACGTGCTTGCCCGGCTCGAGATCCTTGTAGTGCACGAAGAAGTGCTTGATGGCGTCGAGCTCGAACTGCGAGACGTCGCTGATGTCCTGGACGTGATCCCACCGCGGGTCGCCGGCCGGGACGGCCAGGATCTTGTCGTCGCCACCGGCCTCGTCGACCATCTTGAACATGCCGACGGGGCGGGCCTCGACGATCACGCCGGGGAAGACCGACTCGGGCAGCAGGACCATGCAGTCGAGCGGATCGCCGTCCTCACCGAGGGTGTTCTCGATGTAGCCGTAGTCGGCCGGGTAGCCGAACGAGGTGTACAGGTAACGATCGAGCTTGACGCGTCCGGTCTCGTGATCGACCTCGTACTTGTTCCGCTGTCCCTTGGGGATCTCGATGGTGACCTCGAACTCCACGCCTTGCCTCACTTCGTCGGTGTTTTTCCGGCGGATACGACATCCGTATCTGCGGTGATGGTCCGCAGAGAGGATAACGGTCGCGGCGCTAGGCTGGAGGTGCAGGTACCGGGGCCCCGAGTGCGTCACAGCAGTGTGCGGCCGGCAGCGGGAAGTGCGGGTAGCTGGTCGACCAGTGTGTGCAGGATGCAGCGGAGGCGTGTTGACGGGGCAGGGCGGCAACAAGAAGCAGGGTTCACTGGCAACCAGGCGACGACGGAACATGAAGATCCTCTTCGGGATCTGGGGAGCGGGTTTCCTCGCTCTCGTCGTGGGCGGAGCCTTCGCGATCTACGACGTGCGGGCGTCCGCCGGCGCGGTCGTGCTCCCCGCACCGGCACCGGTGATCGCGACCCCCGCGGTCGCCGCGGTCTCGCCCGACGCTCCGACGCCCGACCCGACCTCGCTGGCGGCGGCACTCGACCAGGCGGTGAACAATCCCGGCCTCGGTGACTTCGCCGGGTCGATCACCGACCCCACGACCGGCACGGTGCTGTGGTCGAAGGACGCCGATCGCGCGCTGATCCCGGCCTCCACCACGAAGATCCTCACCGCCGCGGCCGCCATGCTCGTGCTGCCCTCCGATCATCGGATCACCACGCGTGTCGTCGAGGGTTCGAAGCCGGGGGAGATCGTCCTCATCGCGGGTGGCGACCCCACCCTCTCGGCGATGCCGCCCGGCGAGGAGAGCTTCTACCCCGGTGGTCCCCGCATCGCCGACCTCGCCGAACAGATCCGGCGCAGCGGCACGACGGTCGAGACGGTCCTCGTCGACACGAGTCTGTACAGCGGGGATCCGCTCGCGCCGGGCTGGTTTCCCCAGGACGTCGGCGACGGTTACGTCGCACCCATCGAACCGGTGATGCTCGACGGCGCCCGGTCGAACCCACTCGAGGACGAATCGCCTCGCAGCGCTACGCCCGCCCTGGACGCCGGTCGTGCACTGGCGACGGCGCTCGGTGCCGACCCCGCGCGGGTAGCGCTCGGATCCGCCTCACCCGGTGCGGCGCCCATGGCGTCGGTCCAGTCGGCGCCACTCACTGTGCGTCTCGGTCAGATGCTGCGCCGATCCGACAACGTCCTCGCGGAGACCATCGGACGGGAGGTCGCCGTCGCGACGGGCAACGAGCACTCGTTCGAGGGCACGACGAAGGCGGTGACCGGTACCCTGCAGCAAGCGGGTCTGGACGTCACCGGTGTGACGTTGCGCGACGTCAGCGGGCTCTCGGTCGAGAACCGGATCCCCGCTCGCACGCTCGATCGCGTGATCTCCGAGGCGGCCGGACCGAACAGGACGGAGCTGCGGCCCATGCTCGACTATCTTCCCGTCGCCGGAGCGACCGGCACGCTCGCCGACCGCTACGGCACCACGACCCGTGCCGGAGCCGGATGGGTGCGGGCGAAGACCGGCACTCTGACCGAGGTCAACGGACTCACGGGATACACCGTCGACTCCGACGGCCGCGTGCTGTCGTTCGCTCTGCTGTCCAACGGCCGGTCCCCGAGCGAGGCTCGGCCCGCCCTCGACGCCGTGGCGTCGGTACTGCGTGAGTGCGGTTGCCGATGACCGGCAAGGAGCGGGCACTCGGCGACGCGATCGACTGGTCGTTCGCGGCCGGGGTCGGCGTGCGCCTCACCCGCTCCGAACCCGCGATGTCGCGGTACACCCGCGATGCGGTGCAGGACGAGTTGTTCTCGGCCGCCGCGCGCGCCGAGGGACCGGTGCGCGAGCACACGCGTCTCGACGACGGAACCGAGCCGCCGCCCGCGCAGGTCGTCGACCGGCCGGGCTGGGTACGTGCGGCCGCGGCGTCGATGGCCGACCTCACCGCGACCTCGGGCGAGGATCCGGCAGGCTCCTCCCTCCGCTGGGTGGGCAAACCGGCGGGCGCGCAGGCCGGCGCGATGCTCGCCTACCTGTCGTCCGCGGTGCTCGGACAGTACGACCCGTTCTCCCGTTCGCTGCTGCTCGTCGCGCCCAACGTCGTCGCGGTCGAACGCGCCCTGAAGGTGCCGCCCGCCGACTTCCGGCTGTGGGTGTGCCTGCACGAGGTGACCCACCGCGTGCAGTTCGCACAGGCACCGTGGATGGCCGAGCTGATGCGCGAGGCCGCCGCCGACCTCGCCACCGCGGTCGACGAACCGATGGGCGACGTCGCGACCCGCGTGGTGTCGGCGGTGAAGGACCTGCGCACTCCCGGCGACAAGGCGATGTCGGAGCGGGGCATGCTCGGTGTCGTGCGGGCGCTGCAGGCACAGTCTCAGCGCGAGTCGTTCGATCGGATCCTCGCGCTCGGAACGCTGCTCGAAGGCCACGCCGATCATGTGATGGACGGTGTCGGCCCGGCCGTGGTCCCGTCGGTCGCGCGGATCCGGCGGGCGTTCGACAACCGGCGGCACCGCAACAGCAGCCCGGTGCATCGCCTCATCCGGCTCGTCCTCGGCATGGACGCCAAGATGGCCCAGTACGTGCACGGCAAGAAGTTCGTCGACGCCGTCGTTGCGAAGGTCGGCACGGACGACTTCAACGCCGTGTGGTCCGGTCCGGACGCCCTGCCCACCCTGACGGAGATCGACCATCCCGATGCGTGGATCGCGCGGGTGCTGAGCTGATCGTGGCTTCACCGTCCAACGATCGTCCGCTGCTGCCCGAAGCCCCGGCGATCCACGAGGTGCGCCTCGCCGTGCGGGCCTGGCTGGGCGCGCACCCGGCCGACGCGGTGACCGTCGCGTTGTCGGGCGGGGCCGATTCCGCCGCCCTGACCGCCGCCGCCGTCGCGGAGACCGAGGCGGTGCACGCCGTCGTCGTCGATCATCGCCTCCAGTCCGGTTCCGAGGTCGTCGCCGCGCGGGCCGCGGAGTTCGCCCGGGCCCGCGGCTGCGCGACCGTCATGGTGGTCGGTGTGGACGTCACCGGTGGGGGAGGCCTCGAGGCCGCCGCGCGCGTGGCCCGCTACCGGGCGCTCGACGAGAACCGCGACGACCGGACCGTGTTGCTCGGGCACACCCTCGACGACCAGGCCGAGACGGTGCTGCTCGGTCTCGGCCGCGGATCGGGGCTGCGTTCGATCCGCGGGATGGCACTCTTCGACCCGCCGTGGGGCCGGCCGCTGCTCGGCGTGCGCCGCGACACGACCCGCCGGGCGTGCGACGAACTCGGCTACCGCCCGTACGAGGATCCGCACAACACCGACGACCGGTTCACGCGGGTGCGTCTGCGCCGTGAGGTACTGCCGCTGCTCGAGGACGTGCTCGGTGGGGGCGTCGCCGAAGCCCTCGCGCGCACGGCCGGGCAACTGCAGGACGACGGCCACGCCCTCGATGTCTGGGCCGGCGACCTGCTCGCGACAGCGCGGCGCGAGGACGACCTGCTCGACACCGACACTCTCGCGGCGGCTCCCGCCGCAGTACGACGCAGAGCCCTCCGATCGTGGCTGATCGATCACACCGTCACGCCGAACGAGACGATGCTGCGGACGGTCGACGATCTGGTAGCGGCGTGGCGCGGACAGGGCCCGGTCGCGGTCGGACGGGGCCCGCGGACGGGGACGAGGTTGGTGGTGTCGCGTCGGCGTGGCACGCTTGCCGTGGAGTACGTCGACCGGGCGAAGGTCCGGGCGACCGGCAGCAGAAGGTAGGGAAGGACCCCGGTGTACGAGAACGACATAGCGTCGGTGCTGATCTCCGAAGAACAGATCAAGGAGCGGACCGCAGAGCTGGCGCAGTCGGTCGCCGAGCGTTACCCGGTGGGTGCGCCGGAAGGCGATCTGCTGCTCATCGGGGTGCTCAAGGGCGCCATCTTCTTCATGACCGACTTCGCGCGCGCTCTGCCGATCCCGACGCAGATGGAGTTCATGGCCGTAAGTTCGTACGGGTCGTCGACCTCGTCCTCGGGTGTCGTGCGCATCCTCAAGGACCTCGACAAGGACATCGCCGGTCGCAACGTCCTCATCGTCGAGGACATCATCGACTCGGGTCTGACGCTGTCGTGGCTGCTCAAGAACCTCTCGACGCGCAACCCCGCGTCGCTCGAGGTCGTCACGCTGCTCCGCAAGCCGGAGGCCGTGAAGATCGACGTCGAGGTCAAGGACGTCGGATTCGACATCCCGGACGAGTTCGTCGTCGGCTACGGACTCGACTACGACGAGCGCTACCGCGACCTGCCCTACATCGGCACGCTGGATCCCAAGGTCTACAGCAGCTGACCTCCGGTCGAGCCGCGTCGTGAGGTCCCCGGCTCGGGGAACTCCGGTTCCGTCCCGATCGTTGTCGATTACGACGTCTTCCCGGTGTCGGCTCCGGCCGGTGCCGGGGCGACCGCTCGTTGCTACGCGGTAACCTTGCGTTGCTTGGTCAGTGACCGTCGCGGCGTGCGGCCACCCCGGGCGCGAAGCGCCGCGACTGCGAGACCCCGACGAACTCGATCGAAAGGACCGGCCGCTCGGGCCGAACCTGTATGAACCGCAAGACAGTGTTCCGTAATCTGGCGATCGTCGCCGGCATTCTGCTGGTGATCTACGCCTTCAGTTACTTCGGCGACGACACGCGCGGTTTCACCCAGGTGGACACGTCCGTCGCGGTGTCCCAACTCGAATCGCAGAACGTCAGCGAAGCCCGCATCGACGACCGCGAACAGCAGGTGCGTCTGTGGCTCGAGAACGGCAACGACGCGACCGAGGGCAGCACCGAGATCATCGCGAAGTACCCCGCGTCGGCCTCCGAACAGATCTTCGACCTGGTCGCCGCGTCGGGCGCGCAGAAGTACGACACGAGCGTCACCCAGGAGAGCTGGCTGACCTCGATCCTCATCTTCGTCCTGCCGATGATCATCCTGCTCGGCGTGTTCTTCTTCGTGATGAGCCGCATGCAGGGCGGTGGTCGCGGCGGCATGATGGGCTTCGGCAAGTCGAAGGCCAAGCAGCTGTCGAAGGACATGCCCAAGACGACCTTCGCCGATGTCGCCGGCGCCAACGAGGCCGTCGAGGAGCTCTACGAGATCAAGGACTTCCTGCAGAACCCGGCGCGCTACCAAGCGCTCGGCGCGAAGATCCCCAAGGGCGTACTGCTCTACGGTCCTCCCGGCACCGGTAAGACCCTCCTCGCGCGTGCCGTCGCCGGCGAGGCGGGCGTCCCGTTCTTCACGATCTCCGGTTCGGACTTCGTCGAGATGTTCGTCGGTGTCGGCGCCTCCCGCGTGCGCGATCTGTTCGAGCAGGCCAAGCAGAGCGCTCCCTGCATCATCTTCGTCGATGAGATCGACGCGGTCGGCCGCCAGCGCGGCGCCGGCCTCGGCGGTGGTCACGACGAGCGTGAGCAGACCCTCAACCAGCTGCTCGTCGAGATGGACGGCTTCGGCGACCGCTCCGGCATCATCGTGATGGCCGCGACGAACCGCCCCGACATCCTCGACCCGGCACTGCTGCGTCCCGGCCGTTTCGACCGTCAGATCCCGGTGACGAACCCCGACCTCGCCGGTCGCCGGGCGATCCTCGCCGTGCACTCGAAGGGCAAGCCGATCGATCCCAACGCGGATCTCGGTGCGCTCGCCAAGCGCACGGTGGGCATGTCCGGTGCCGACCTCGCGAACGTCGTCAACGAGGCCGCGCTGCTTACCGCCCGTGAGAACGGCACGGTGATCACCGAGGCGATCCTCGAGGAATCGGTCGACCGTGTCATCGGCGGTCCCCGCCGCAAGAGCCGCATCATCAGCGAGCACGAGAAGAAGATCACGGCCTACCACGAGGGTGGTCACACCCTCGCCGCGTGGGCGATGCCCGACATCGAGCCGGTTTACAAGGTCACCATCCTCGCCCGCGGCCGCACCGGCGGTCACGCGATGACGGTGCCCGAGGACGACAAGGGCCTGATGACGCGTTCGGAGATGATCGCGCGCCTCGTCATGGCGATGGGCGGTCGTGCCGCGGAGGAACTCGTCTTCCGCGAGCCCACCACCGGCGCCTCGTCCGACATCGACCAGGCCACGAAGATCGCGCGCGCGATGGTCACCGAGTACGGCATGAGCGCGAAGCTCGGCGCCGTCCGCTACGGCCAGGAGCAGGGCGACCCCTTCCTCGGCCGGTCGATGGGTGTGCAGTCCGACTACTCGCACGAAGTGGCACGCGAGATCGACGAGGAGGTCCGCAACCTCATCGAGGCCGCGCACACCGAGGCGTGGGCGATCCTCAACGAGTACCGCGACGCCCTCGACGTGTTGGCGGGCGAGCTGCTCGAGCACGAGACGCTGACCCGCAAGGATCTCGACCGGATCCTGGCCGACGTGAAGAAGCGTCCGCGGATCACGACCTTCAACGATTTCGGTGATCGGGTCCCGTCCGACAAGCCGCCGATCAAGACGCCCGCCGAGCTCGCGGCCGAGCGTGGCGAGCCGTGGCCGCCGGAACCGCCGTCGCTGACGAAGCCGGCGCATCAGCACCCGCAGTATCCGGGCCAGGGCGAGGCGCCCGCTCCCGCCGGCTACCAGCCCGGCGCGCAGCCGCAGTACCAGCCGGCGAACGGCTACCCCCAGCCCCAACAGCAGTCGAAACCCCAACAGCAGTCGCAGCCGGTCCCGGCCTCCGAGCCGCTTCCGGGCTTCCAGCCGACGGCTCCGTATCCGGGTGGTCCGCGGCACGCGACGCGTCCGGACTACGGTGCTCCCGCCGGATGGTCGGCTCCCGGCTGGCCGCCGCGCGAGCAGACCCCGCAGGAACAGCAGGGTCACGGGCCGCAGGGCCCCGGACAGCCTCAGGGATACGGATATCCGCAGGGCCCTCAGGGGCAGAACCCCCAGAGCTACGGACAGCCCAGCTACGGACAACAGGCCCAGGAAACGCAGAGTTTCGGGCGTCCGCAGGAGCCGCAGGACGCCGACCGTCCGTCGGACTCCGGCGAAGACGGTGCGGCAGATGCGCACCGTGGTGAGAACCACGTGGGAGACTCGCAACCGCGCGATGGTTACGGCGCTCCCGAACCCCCTCCCACACAGCGATGGGAAGGCCCGGCCGGCCGGCACTGATCCGTGTCGGTGAGTCGGTACGGGGCGCGCATCGGGGCCGTCGGTTCCGATGGAGACGAGTGAGTGAAGAGTGGAGGGCGAGCGGGTGTCGGTGAACCACCTGAAGTCGGATACGGGTTCCGACCCGGAGGATGTGACGACCCACGAATTGAGCGTGGACGCGGGTCGTACATTCGACCAGGCCCGAGCCGAAGCGGCCGTGCGTGAACTGCTGATCGCGGTGGGTGAGGATCCGGACCGCGAGGGCCTGCGCGACACTCCCGCCCGGGTGGCTCGTGCCTACCGCGAGGTGTTCGGGGGACTGTTCACCGACCCGGACGAGGTCCTCGACACGACCTTCGACGAAGGTCATCAGGAACTCGTCCTCGTGCGAGACATCCCGATGTACTCGACGTGCGAACACCACCTCGTGTCGTTCCACGGCGTCGCCCACGTCGGATACATCCCGGGCCCCACGGGCCGCGTCACGGGTCTGTCGAAGCTGGCGCGTGTCGTCGACCTCTACGCCAAGCGTCCGCAGGTCCAGGAACGCCTCACCAGCCAGATCGCCGACGCCATGATGCGCAAGCTGCAGCCGCGCGGCGTGATCGTCGTGGTCGAGGCGGAGCACCTGTGCATGGCGATGCGCGGCATCCGCAAGCCCGGTGCCAGCACCACCACCTCCGCCGTGCGCGGGCTGTTCCAGACCAGTTCGGCGTCGCGTGCCGAGGCCCTGGACCTGATCCTGCGCCGGTGACCGTCTTCCCCGCCGAACAGTGGCCTGTCGTGATGGGCGTACTGAACGTCACCAGTGATTCCTTCTCCGACGGCGGTCGCTATCTGGACTGCGAGACCGCGATAGCCCGCGGCTTCGAGCTGCGCGAGCTCGGCGTCGACATCGTCGACGTGGGTGGCGAGTCCACCCGGCCCGGGGCCGTGCGCGTCGACCCGGAGGTCGAGGCGTCCCGCGTGGCGCCGGTCATCGCCGCTCTGGCGGAGGCAGGCATCCCCACGAGCGTCGACACGATGCGCGCCTCGGTCGCCGAGGCGGCCGTGGAGGCCGGGGTGACCATGATCAACGACGTCTCGGGTGGGCGCGCCGACGCCGACATGGCCGCGGTGGTCGCCGAGGCCGGGGTGCCGTGGATCCTCATGCACTGGCGTCCCCTCGGCGAGTTCGTCCACGCGGGCGGTTCGACGCACTACGAGGACGTCGTCCGCGAGGTCCGCGAGGAGCTGCTCACGCAGGTCGACATCGCGGTGGCCGCAGGCGTGGACTCCGACAAGATCGTGCTCGATCCCGGTTTGGGTTTCGTGAAGGAACCCGACCACAACTGGCAGTTGCTGCAGCGCCTGCCCGAACTCACCGAACTGGGTTTCCCGGTGCTCATCGGGGCGTCCCGGAAGCGATTCCTCGGATCGCTGCTCGCGGCGCCCGACGGCACGGTCCGCCCGCCCGCGGGTCGTGAGGTCGCCACGGCGGTCGTCTCGGCGCTCGCCGCCACACACGGCGCATGGGGCGTACGCGTCCACGACGTGCAGGCATCCCGCGACGCGCTCGCGGTGGTGCGTGCCTGGCAGCGCGGCAGCGCGGAAGGAGTGCACGCGTGAGCGACCGCATCGAACTACGGGGACTGACGGTCCGCGGCAACCACGGCGTCTTCGAGCACGAGAAGCGGGACGGTCAGGACTTCGTCGTCGACATCGTCGTGTGGCTCGATCTCGCGCCGGCTGCGGCATCCGACGAGCTGGCCGACACGCTGCACTACGGCGAACTCGCCGAGCGAGCCGCGGCGATCATCGCCGGTCCGGGCCGCGATCTCATCGAGACGGTCGCGGGGGAGATCGCCGACGAGGTGCTCACCGACCCGCGTGTCGCCCGGGTGGAGGTCACGCTCCACAAGCCGTCGGCGCCGATCCCGCTGACCTTCGGCGACGTCACCGTGGTGATCGACCGCTCCCGCAGCGATGCGACGGGGAGCGCCTGATGAGTCGTGCCGTGCTGTCCATCGGATCGAACATCGGCGACCGGCTCGCGCACCTGCGGTCGGTCGTCGACGCATTGGGCGAGCGGGCCGTCGCCGTCTCGGCGGTGTACTCGACGGCACCGTGGGGCGGCGTCGAACAGGAGGATTTCCTGAACGCGGTCGTCGTCGCGGAGGATGCCGCCTTCGGTCCGCGCGACTGGCTGCGGTTCGGCCAGGAACTCGAGGAGGCCGCCGAACGCGTCCGGATCCAGCGCTGGGGTCCGCGCAGCCTCGACGTCGACGTCGTGACCTGCGTCAGCGGCGAGGGTGAGGTGCGCAGCGACGATCGGGAACTGATCCTGCCGCACCCGCGCGCACACCAGCGGGCGTTCGTGCTCGTCCCGTGGCTCGACGTCGAACCCGAGGCCGTGCTCACCGCCGAGGGCCGGCGGCTGGGCATCGGCGACTGGCTAGACGAACTCGACGCCGCCGAACGGGAAGGTGTGCACCGCACCGACCTGGCGCTGGCCGGGCCGAAGACCCAGGGACACGCCGAGTGCTGAAACAGACCCGGATCCGAGATCTGCTGGCGCTGGCCGTGCTGGCAGCGATCGTCGCGTGGTTGCTCGTCCGCACAATGTACGGTTCGCTGCCGCCCATCCCCGTCTACGCGGGAGCCTCGCTGTATCCCGTCGCGGTCATCGAGGTGATCCTGGCGTTCATGATCCGGTCGCGGGTCGGCAAGCACGAGATCGGTGAGGGCCCCGGCAGGTTGCATCCCATCACCGCCGCCCGCGCGGTCGCGCTCGCCAAGGCGTCCGCACTGGTGGGTGCCGCGAGCGCCGGAGTGTGGGCCGGTTTCCTGCTGTATCTCGTACCGCAACGCGGCGTCGTGCAGGCCGCCACCGACGACACGTCGGGGGTGCTCGTCGGAGCCCTCGCCGGCATAGCGCTGGCGGCGGCCGCGTTGTGGCTCGAATACTGTTGCCGGACACCGGAAGACCCCGACGAACCGAACGAACCGGCGCTCTGACATCGGATTTCGGGGTGGGGAAGGGCGTGTCGTCCGGCTCCGATCCGAGGACCCACCCAAGTACCCTGATGGTCATGGCAACCTCGGCGCGACCAGACAGGAATCGCCGTCCGTGGCGCAGTACCGGCTCGATGATCGTGGCCGGTCTGCTCGCTCTGGCGATGATCGCCTCGCTGCTGTTGATCTTCAGTGAGAGCGTGCAATTGCTGCGTGTCGCGGTGGTCGTCGCCCTGTGGGCTGCCACTGTCGGAGCCATCGCGATGAACAAGTACCGCCGGGAATCGGCGCTCGATCGGGCGAAGGCCGACGACCTGAAGACGGTCTACGAACTGCAGTTGCAACGGGAGATCGCGGCGCGGCGCGAGTACGAGCTGACCGTCGAGGAGAAGGTCCGTGCCGATCTGAAGCTCGACGCCGGGGAGATGGCGGCCCTGCGCACCGAGCTGGCCACCCTGCGCCGCACGCTCGAGATGTTGTTCGACGGCCGGCTCCCCGACGATGTCGTCGCCCTCGAGGGCCAGGCGGAGAAGCTGCGTGGACTGAGCGAGGCGGCGCGGGTGTCCGCTCCGCGTCCGTCGGGACCGGCCTTCGCCTCTCCCGACGACGAGCCGGTCACCGCGGAGACCGAGTCGGTCGAGGCGGCCATGCGGGCGGCGGAGGCGTCGGAGAAGACGTCCGCGAAGGGTGATGTCGAAGAACCGCGTGCCGAGAAACAGGCGAAGGTTGATTCTGCGACGGGGAAGTCCGCTACCGGGAAGGTCACGGTCGAGAAGGCGACGGCTGGAAAAGCGGCCGTAGGACCGGACGTCGAGGACGCCGAGATCGAGGACGCGGAAGTCGAGGATCAGAAGGTCGGACACACGAAGACAGGGGACCCGAAGACCGAGGACCCGAAGACCGGGGACGCGAAGGTCGCGAGCGCCGAGAAGGCGGCGGACGGGAAGCCGGAGCCGCAGAAGCCCGGCAAGCACGAGTCCGGATCCGATCCCGACCCGCAAACGGACGCAGACGGGGCCGGAGCGAAGACGAAGGGCGATGACCCCGCGGAGGGGAAGGACACCGCCGCGAAGGCCGCTGGAGCTGCGGAAACGACCCAGGAGGACGACGAGGACGACCACGAATCGTCCGGACGTCGCTCCCGGCGCCGTCGCGCCGACGGTGAGGGCCGGACGGTTGCGGAGATCCTCGCGTCGTTGTCGGCCGAGCGCTGATCGCGGGGCGATCGCGCGGCAGGTCGCACCCGCCCCACCTCGGACGATGAGGCGCAGATCACTCGGCCCGACCGTGGCGAGCCCCGGAAAACGCGCGCTATTGTCGAGCGGAACGTCCGGTACCCGCTGAGCGGGACTGGAACGAACGAGAGGACTCCCGTGAATTCCTTCGGGATCACCAACGCACCCGCGCCTGCGCGCCTGTCGGTAGGAATCGTGTCCGCCGGACGGGTCGGCACTGCACTCGGCGCAGCTTTCGAACGCGTTGGTCATGTCGTCGTGGCCTGCTCGGCCGTCTCCGACGTCTCGCGGCACCGTGCCGCCACGCGCCTGCCGGATTCGCAGATCCTGCCGGTCGACGAGGTTGCCGGCCGCTGCAATCTCCTTCTTCTCGCCGTTCCCGACACCGAACTGTCGTCCCTGGTCAAGGGCCTCGCAGCCACCGGTTCGGTCGCCGCCGGCACGATCGTCGTCCACGTCTCCGGTGCTCACGGCACCGCGATCCTCGAGCCGCTGACCGAGCAGGGCGCCGTGCCGCTCGCGATCCATCCCGCGATGACCTTCACCGGCCACGACGAGGACATCGACCGGCTCTCCTCCGCGTGCTTCGGCATCACGGCCGCCGACGAGATCGGCTACGCCATCGCGCAGTCCCTCGTCCTCGAGATCGGCGGCGAGCCGGTCCGCGTCCCCGAGTCCATGCGCATGACCTACCACGCTGCGCTCGCGCACGGCAGCAACCACCTGGTCACGCTGGTCGCCGACGCCGTCGAGGCACTGCGCAGCGCCCTGCAGGGGGAGGAGCTGCTCGGCCAGCAACTCGTCGACGACGCCCCCGGTGGAGTCGCCGAACGGGTGTTGCAGCCGTTGCTCTCCGCAGCGCTCGACAACGTGCTGCGGCGCGGGCCCTCGGCCCTCACCGGGCCGGTCGCGCGCGGCGATGCCGACGCCGTGGCCGCGCACCTGCGTGCGCTCGAGGCCGTCGACCCGCTGATCGCCGCCGGGTACCGCGCGCTGTCGCTGCGATCGGCGCAACGGACCGGGTCGAAGCCGGAACTGATGGCAATTCTCGAAGGAGCTGAATACGGTGAGTGAAGCAGGACAGCGCGGATACGTGCGAGGTGAACTGACCGTTCACCACGATCCCGCAGGCCTGACCAAGGTCACCCGGGCTCTGCGCGGCGTCGGCCGCACCGTCGCACTCGTACCGACGATGGGTGCGCTGCACACCGGTCACCTCGAACTCGTGCGCCAGGCCAAGCTCACCGGGGCCGTCGTGGTCGTGTCGATCTTCGTCAACCCGCTGCAGTTCGGGAAGAACGAAGATCTCGACGCCTACCCGCGCACTCTCGACGCCGACTTCGAACTGCTCCGCGAAGCGGGCGTCGAACTCGCCTTCGTGCCGACGGTCTCGGCGATGTACCCGCAGGGCCCGCGCACCACGATCCACCCGGGTCCACTCGGGTCGGAGCTCGAAGGTGCTGCGCGTCCCGGTCATTTCGCGGGCATGCTGACGGTCGTCGCGAAGCTGTTCAACATCGTCGGTCCCAACACGGCGTTCTTCGGTGAGAAGGACTACCAGCAGCTCACCCTGATCCGTCAGATGGTCGCCGACCTGAATCTCGACATCCGCATCCTCGGCGTTCCCACCGTGCGCGAACAGGACGGGCTCGCGCTGTCCTCCCGCAACCGCTATCTCGACCCCGAGCAGCGCGAGATCGCGACCACGCTGTCTGCGGCGCTCGTCGCCGGCGCACACGCCGCAGCGGGCGGAGCCGAGGCGATCTTGTCCACGGCACGCGACGTGCTCGCGCAGAGTCCGCAGATCGAGGTGGACTATCTCGAGGTGCGCGGCGCCGATCTGGGGCCGGCACCCGAACGCGGCGACGGCCGACTGCTCGTCGCCGCACGACTCGGCTCCACACGCCTCATCGACAACGTCGGGGTCGCCGTCGGCACCGGCTTCCTCGAACGAGCCACCGGTCCGGTGGATCCCGACGCCGAAGACAACCTGACGAACCGCTGACCCACCGATCGAATTTGGAAACGAGAAAGAAGCCGAGGACGAGCATGTTCCGCACCATGATGAAGTCGAAGATCCACCGCGCCACCGTCACCCACGCGGATCTGCATTATGTCGGTTCGGTGACCGTCGACCAGGATCTGATGGACGCCGCGGATCTGCTCGAGGGCGAGCAGGTCTGCATCGTCGACATCGACAACGGCGCCCGGCTCGAGACGTACGTCATCGCCGGTGAGCGTGGATCGGGCGTCATCGGGATCAACGGTGCCGCAGCACGTCTCGTCAGCCCCGGCGATCTCGTCATCCTCATCGCCTACGGCGTGATGAACGAGCAGGAGTGCAAGGACTACGACCCGCGCGTGGTGTTCGTCGACGCCGACAACCGCCAGGTCGAGCTCGGCAACGATCCCGCCCACGCTCCCGAGGGCTCGGGCCTGATCACGCCGCGGATGCTGTCGACTCTCGACTCCCCGTCCCTGGTCTAGAGGTGCTCCTCACCGTCGACGTCCGCAACACCAATATCGTCCTGGGGGTGTTCGCGGGCAGCGGCTCGCACGCGCGGCTGCTGCGCGACTGGCGCGTCCGTACCGACCCCAGGATGACCGCTGACGAGATCGCCCTGCTGTTCCGCGGTCTGCTCGGCGAATCTGCTGAGCAGGTCACCGGGGTGGCGGCGTTGTCGACCGTGCCGTCGGTGCTACGTGAGGTGCGCGTCATGCTCGACCGCTACTGGTCGTCGGTGCCGCACGTAGTGGTGGAGCCGGGGGTGCGCACGGGAGTGCCGCTGCTCGTGGACAACCCGAAGGAGGTCGGCGCCGACCGCATCGTCAACAGTCTGGCGGCCTACCACTTCTACGGATCCCCGTGCATCGTCGTGGATTTCGGGACCTCCACGTGCGTCGACGTCGTGTCGGGCAAGGGGGAGTTCCTCGGCGGGTCCATCGCTCCGGGTGTGGAGATCTCGATGGATGCGCTGGCGTCGCGGTCGGCGGCGCTGCGGAAGGTCGAATTGCTCCGTCCCCGAGGTGTTCTGGGAAAGAACACCGTCGAGTGCATGCAGTCCGGGGCCGTCTTCGGGTTCGCCGGGATGGTCGACGGCATCGTGCGGCGCATCTGCGCCGAGGTGCCCGGTTTCGACGGCGACGACGTGGCCGTCATCGGCACCGGCGACAGTGCGCCGCTGATCATGCCGGAGTCGCGCACCCTCGAGCACCACGAGCCGGATCTGACCCTCGAGGGGCTGCGTCTGGTGTACGAGCGGAACCAGGTGAGACGAGCGGCACGCGGAACTGCGGGTTCCGCTGAGCGTCATTCTGTGTAAAGATGTTCCTCGTGATCCGTTGCATGAGCACCCAGGAGTGTTGTCGGGGCTGACCGCCGCCTCGACCGATAACACATTCCTGGGAGTTTTCTCATGCGCGCTGCGCTTCTTTCCACCACTTCTGTTTCCGCCGCTGCTCCGGTGGCCGCTTCTACGGTTACCGCTACTGCTCCGGTCGCCTTCCACCGGCTCGCCGTCGAGCGCACGTACCCCACCGAACTGTCCGCAGCGGTCGCCCGCGGCGCCGTCATCGTCGACATCCGCTCGAACGCCGAGCGTGCCGCTCAGGGAACACTTCCCGGTGCACTGGCCATCTCCGCCGATCTCGTCGCCGAGCGACTCGATCCGGGCGGCCCGGGCCGTCTCGCCCTCGCCGTCGACCGCGACGTCGAATGGATCCTCGTCTCGTCGGACGGCGCGAGCTCGCACGGTGTGGTCACCGAACTGCACGCGCAGGGTTTGCGCCGGGTCACCCACCTCGTCGGAGGCTACGACGCCATCCGCGCGGCCCGCCTGGTCGGCGCAGTCGCCGAGGCCCAGCACGTCGCGCAGGACGTGGCGCGGGTCACCGCTCACTGAAAGCGCGCATCTGCAGGAATGGTGACCTCGGGTGTCCGATAGTCTGGTTACCCGTGAGTGATGCCACCGTTCAGCAGCCCGACGACACCCCCGAGCAGATGCGGGTTCGCCGCGAGAAGCGCGAACGGCTCCTGGCACAGGGTTCGGAGGCCTATCCCGTCGAGATCCCGCGCACCCATACGCTCGCGGAGATCCGCGCCGAGTATCCCGACCTCGAGCCCGACACCGCCACCGGCACCGTCGTGGGCGTTGCCGGCCGTGTGATGTTCTCGCGCAACACCGGCAAGCTGTGCTTCGCGACGTTGCAGGAGGGCGACGGCACCCAGCTGCAGGTCATGCTCAGCCTCGCCGGCGTCGGCGAGGAGGCGCTCGCCGCCTGGAAGTCCGAGGTCGACCTCGGCGACATCGTGTTCGTGCACGGCGAGGTCATCAGCTCCCGTCGGGGTGAGCTCAGCGTCATGGCCGACTCGTGGACCATGGCGTCGAAGGCGCTGCGTCCGCTGCCGGTCGCGCACAAGGAGATGAACGAAGAGGCGCGGGTGCGTCAGCGCTACGTCGACCTCATCGTGCGTCCCGAAGCACGTCGCAATGCACGCATGCGTGTCGCGGTGGTGCGCGAGCTGCGCAACGCGCTCGAGCGTCGCGGCTTCCTCGAGGTCGAGACGCCCATGCTGCAGACCCTGCACGGCGGTGCGGCGGCCCGCCCGTTCGTGACGCACTCGAACGCACTCGACATCGATCTGTACCTGCGTATCGCGCCGGAACTGTTCCTCAAGCGCTGCGTCGTCGGCGGTATCGAGAAGGTCTTCGAGATCAACCGCAATTTCCGTAACGAGGGTGCCGACTCGACGCACTCGCCGGAATTCTCGATGCTCGAAACGTACGAGGCGTACGGAACCTACGATGATTCGGCGCGGATGATCCGCGAGATCATCCAGGAGGTCGCGTTCGGGGTCTTCGGCACCCATGTGGTGACGCTCGCCGACGGTACGGAATACGACTTCGGGGGTGAATGGAAAACTCTCGAAATGTATCCCTCGCTGTCCGAGGCGATCGGCACGGACGTGACCCCCGACACCACACTGGAGGAATTGACGGCTCTCGCGGATCGTGTCGGTCTGGAGATTCCCGAGGGCAAGGGCTGGGGTCACGGCAAGCTCGTCGAGGAGCTCTGGGAGCACATGTGCGGCGACCAGCTGCACGAGCCGACCTTCGTGCGTGATTTCCCCGTGGAGACGTCGCCGTTGACACGCGATCACCGCACGGTGCGCGGGGTCACCGAGAAATGGGATCTGTACGTCCGAGGTTTCGAACTCGCCACGGGTTACTCGGAACTCGTCGATCCGGTGATCCAGCGCGAGCGTTTCGTCGACCAGGCGCGTCTGGCCTCGGAAGGGGACGACGAGGCAATGGCTCTCGACGAGGACTTCCTCGCCGCGATGGAACAGGGAATGCCGCCGACCACCGGTACCGGAATGGGAATCGACCGTCTGCTGATGGCACTTACCGGTCTGGGAATCCGCGAAACAATCTTGTTCCCGATTGTTCGACCGAACACCCGTTAATCGGATTTCGCCGCTCCATATTGCGATGCGTTAATCGGCGGGTAGTGTGGTGCCCGTCCCGCGGGGGAAGCGCATTTGAGAGGATTTACACCACATGGCGAAAAAAGTCACTGTCACCCTGATCGACGATGTGGATCAGGAGTCGGCGGCGGACGAATCGGTGGAGTTCGGTCTCGACGGAGTGACGTACGAGATCGACCTTTCCGAGGACAATGCGGCACGGCTGCGCGAGCAGTTGGAATTCTGGATCGAACACGCTCGTAAGGTCGGCGGCCGCAAGCGGAACAAGACCGCTGCCGGAACTGCGCCGGCTGCGCGCAAGAGCGGATCCGGAAGTGCCGGTCGCGAACAGACGGCCGCTATCCGTGAATGGGCACGGAACAACGATCTGCCGGTGTCGGCCCGTGGCCGAATCTCTGCGGAGATCGTCGAGGCGTACAACAAAGCGCACTGACGAATCCTCGTTCGTGGGGCGTCGTCCATCCGTGGACGGCGCCCCACAGTCGTCGGTGGACGGGTTGGGTTGTGACACAGTGGCGCCCGTCACACACGTCGATCGTGCGGACGACCCGGCACGATGCGGTCGGGGAGTAGCATCCGCTCATGGCCGAGACCGTGCTCGAACCGGGTTCCACCTGCTGGCGAATTGCGCGAGCGGAGAGGTTGACCTGCATAGTCGACGCCGCCGACTATTTCCGTCACGCCAAGGCGGCGATGCTCCGGGCGGAAAAACGCATCATGCTGATCGGGTGGGATTTCGACACCCGGATCAAGTTCGAACCCGAGGGTGCAACTCTCGAGGGACCGAACAAACTCGGTGAATTCCTCGAATGGCTTCCCGAACGTCGACCCGGTCTCGATATTTATCTGCTCAAGTGGAACATCGGTGCGTTCAGTGCCCTCGCACGCGGAATGACGCCGGTGTTCGTGCTCGATTGGCTCACCGACCCGAGCCTGCACTTCGAAATCGACGGGGCGCATCCCGTGGGCGCGGCGCACCATCAGAAAATTCTCGTTGTCGACGACAGCATCGCTTTCTGTGGCGGTATCGATATGACCGTCGACCGCTGGGACACCCCGGATCATCCGGACCGGAGCAAATACCGGCGGGAGCCGAGCGGTAAACGCTACGGACCGTGGCACGACGTGACGACCGCCGTCGACGGCGACGCCGCGCGGGCCCTCGGTGACCAGGCCCGCGCCCGGTGGAAGGCGGCCACGGGGGAGGAGCTCGATCCCGTGCCGGAGCCGGAGCCGATCTGGCCCGACGATCTCGAGCCGACCCTCCGCGGCGTGGACGTGGGCATCGCGCGCACGCTGCCCGCCTACGACGGGAAGGACGGCGTCCACGAGATCGAGGCGCTGTACCTGTCGGTGATCGAGAAGGCGCGGCACACTCTCTACCTCGAGAGCCAGTACCTCGCTTCGCGCAGGATCGCGGAGGCTCTCGCCGAGCGACTGCAGGAACCGGACGGCCCCGAGATCGTGGTGGTGATCCCACGCAACGCCGACGGCTGGCTCGAACGCAAGGCCATGGACGGTGCCCGGCGGGCCCTGCTGCACATGCTGTGGGAGGCCGACGTGCACGGCCGTTTCGCCGCCTACTATCCCGTCACCGCCGGCGGGGAGCCGATCTACGTGCACGCGAAGGTCGTCGTCATGGACGAGACGTTGCTGCGGATCGGGTCGTCGAACCTGAACAACCGTTCGATGGGCTTCGACACCGAATGCGACCTGGCCATCGAGTCCGCCGAACCCGGGGACGCGGTCGGCCGCGCCGCCGTCGAGCTGCGCAACATCCTGGTGGCGGAACATCTCGACGTCGACCCCGAGGTGATCGCGGAGGCCACGAAGGACGGTGGTTCGCTCATCTCCGTCATCGAACGGTTGCGCGGTCCGGGACGTTCGCTGCGGCCGTTCGAACCGGGTACGGTGTCGGACGAGGACAGTGTCCTCGCAGAAAGTGCTCTGGCCGATCCCGAACGCGCCTCGCGGAGCTTCGGACGCAGGATCGAGCGATTCTTCGCCCGTTGATCCCCCACAGCCTTTGTTCGCTTGTGGCGTACAGCTTGCGGAAACGTATCCGCCACGTGCAGCGTTGACTTCTGAAACCGGGTTTTCTCGCCGCCTTCCGAAGGGTAGAGGGAAAGCGAGTCGATACCACGGCCACTAGAGTGTGGAGTGGGAGCTTGGAACCTCTGAAAGGTTCCGACGAACGACTCGAGTGCCGGAGCTTAAGAGCGGCAGCAGGGTGCGGGACGATCGGCGTACCGGACCGGCGGCCGGAGAGTGTGAGGGAGTGCGATGTTCGAAAGGTTCACCGATCGCGCGCGGCGCGTCGTTGTCCTGGCTCAAGAAGAGGCCAGGATGCTCAACCACAACTACATCGGCACGGAGCACATCCTCCTCGGCCTCATCCACGAGGGTGAGGGTGTGGCGGCGAAGTCGCTCGAGTCGTTGGGTATCTCCCTCGAAGGTGTGCGCAGCCAGGTCGAAGAGATCATCGGCCAGGGTCAGCAGGCGCCCTCGGGGCACATTCCCTTCACTCCTCGTGCCAAGAAGGTCCTCGAGCTGAGCCTTCGCGAAGCGCTCCAGCTCGGACACAACTACATCGGTACCGAACACATCCTGCTCGGTCTCATCCGCGAGGGTGAGGGCGTGGCGGCGCAGGTGCTCGTCAAGCTCGGCGCCGACCTCAACCGGGTGCGTCAGCAGGTCATCCAGCTGCTGTCCGGTTACCAGGGCAAGGAGCCCGCAGAATCCGGCACGAGCCGTGGCGAGACCGGCACTCCGTCCACGTCGCTCGTCCTGGACCAGTTCGGCCGCAACCTCACGCAGGCAGCTCTCGAAGGCAAGCTCGACCCGGTCATCGGCCGGGCGAAGGAGATCGAGCGCGTCATGCAGGTGCTGTCGCGTCGTACGAAGAACAACCCGGTGCTCATCGGCGAGCCGGGTGTCGGCAAGACCGCCGTCGTCGAGGGCCTCGCGCAGGCCATCGTCAACGGTGAAGTCCCCGAGACCCTCAAGGACAAGCAGCTCTACACGCTCGACCTGGGCTCGCTCGTCGCCGGCAGCCGTTACCGCGGCGATTTCGAGGAACGCCTGAAGAAGGTCCTCAAGGAGATCAACAGCCGCGGCGACATCATCCTGTTCATCGACGAGCTGCACACGCTCGTCGGTGCCGGTGCCGCCGAGGGCGCGATCGACGCTGCGTCGATCCTCAAGCCCAAGCTCGCCCGCGGTGAGCTGCAGACCATCGGTGCGACGACCCTCGACGAGTACCGCAAGTACATCGAGAAGGACGCCGCTCTCGAGCGCCGCTTCCAGCCGGTGCAGGTCGGGGAGCCGACGGTGGAGCACACCATCGAGATCCTGAAGGGTCTGCGCGACCGCTACGAGGCGCACCACCGCGTCTCGATCACCGACAAGGCGCTCGTCGCGTCGGCCACTCTCGCCGACCGCTACATCAACGACCGCTTCCTGCCGGACAAGGCGATCGACCTCATCGACGAGGCCGGTGCCCGCATGCGCATCCGTCGCATGACCGCGCCGCCGGACCTGCGCGAGTTCGACGACAAGATCGCCGACGCCCGTCGCGAGAAGGAATCGGCGATCGACGCGCAGGACTTCGAGAAGGCCGCGAGCCTGCGCGACAAGGAGAAGCAGCTCGTCGCGCAGCGTGCCGAGCGCGAGAAGCAGTGGCGTGCGGGCGATCTCGACGTCATCGCCGAGGTCGACGAGGAGCAGATCGCCGAGGTCCTCGCCAACTGGACCGGTATCCCGGTGTTCAAGCTCACCGAGGAGGAGACCACGCGTCTGCTCCGCATGGAGGACGAGCTGCACAAGCGGATCATCGGCCAGGAGGACGCCGTCAAGGCCGTCGCCAAGGCAATCCGTCGTACGCGTGCCGGCCTGAAGGACCCGAAGCGTCCGTCCGGTTCGTTCATCTTCGCCGGCCCGTCCGGTGTGGGTAAGACGGAGCTGTCCAAGGCGCTCGCGAACTTCCTGTTCGGCGAGGACGACGCGCTCATCCAGATCGACATGGGCGAGTTCCACGACCGCTTCACCGCCTCGCGCCTGTTCGGTGCTCCTCCCGGCTACGTCGGCTACGAAGAGGGCGGCCAGCTCACCGAGAAGGTGCGCCGCAAGCCGTTCTCCGTGGTTCTGTTCGACGAGATCGAGAAGGCCCACCAGGAGATCTACAACACCCTCCTGCAGGTCCTCGAGGACGGTCGCCTCACCGACGGCCAGGGACGCACGGTCGACTTCAAGAACACCGTGCTGATCTTCACGTCGAACCTGGGCACCGCCGATATCTCGAAGGCCGTCGGGCTCGGCTTCTCGGCCGGAACGGGCGAGGCGTCGAACTACGAGCGGATGAAGAACAAGGTCCACGACGAGCTGAAGAAGCACTTCCGGCCCGAGTTCCTCAACCGTATCGACGACATCATCGTCTTCCACCAGCTCACGCAGGATCAGATCATCCAGATGGTCGACCTGATGATCGGACGTGTGGAGGCGCAGCTGAAGAACAAGGACATGGGTATCGAGCTCACCGAGAAGGCGAAGTCGCTGCTCGCCAAGCGCGGCTTCGACCCGGTGCTCGGCGCACGTCCGCTGCGTCGCACGATCCAGCGCGAGATCGAGGATCAGCTCTCCGAGAAGATCCTGTTCGGCGAGGTCGGCGCAGGCCAGATCGTCCTCGTCGACGTCGAGGGCTGGGACGGCGAGGGTGCCGGCGAGAACGCGAAGTTCACGTTCACGCCGAGCGAGAAGCCGGCCGAGGTCCCGGACACCCCGGCGGTCGCGCTGGCCAAGTCCAGCGAGGGCGAGTCCGAAGCCGGATAAGCGTCCGCTGCCTGTGGGAGCAGGCACGTGTTGCTGCCTGTGGGAGCAGGCACCTGCTGTACCGAGAGGGGCGGCACCCGAGAGGGTGTCGCCCCTCTCGTCGTCCGACGCACTTGACCTCCAGTCGGCTCGAGGTTGCACGGTGGTGGTGACCGGACGACGACCAGGAGGTATCGCGATGCGGCAAGTACTGCCCGATCTGTGGGAGACGCAGGAGGACAATCCGTTCCCGGGGCTGAGGACGCACGCCTATCTGTGGACCGGGACGAACAACGTGCTCTTCTACTCGGTCGCGGGTGAGGCCGATTTCGACGAACTGGACCGCCTCGGGGGGATCACCGACCAGTACCTGTCCCACCAGGACGAGGCCGGTCCGATGCTCGGCAGAATCGCCGAGCGCTTCGGGGCGAGACTCCACGCGGCAGCGGCGGAGGCCGACGTGGTCGGCCGGCACGCCCGCATCGACGTCCCCCTGACGGAACGTCATGTGGACGACAACGGGGTGGAGATCGTTCCGACGCCCGGGCACACGGTGGGCAGCACCTGCTATCTGGTGCCCGGCGCGGACGGGACCCGCTACCTGTTCACCGGCGACACGCTGTACCGCGGTGCTTCGGGGACGTGGCGGGCCGGCTACATCGAGGGGATGAGCGACGCCCGTGTGCTCGCCGACAGTCTGCGCCTGCTGGCGAAGACGGAACCCGATGTGGTGGTCTCGAGTGCGTTCGCGGGGGAGGCGGGCGTGCATCGGATCGACGCCCGGGAGTGGCCCGCCCACGTCGACCAGGCTCTGAGCGGGTTGTCTGCCGCGGTGCAGGGCTGAGCAGAGATCTTCTTTCCGGCCGATCTGCCCTGCCGCGGGTCGCGGCCGACCTTGCCGCCTGCTTATCTGCCGATGGTCGGCATGTGCGCGGTGAGTGTCGACAGGGTGCTGGCGACGATCTCGGTGAGTTCGTCGGGACGGATGTCGAGCGTGCCGTCGAGCCAGCCGCGGACGAGCTCGACGGCGCCGGCCATGACGACCACCGCACGCAGTTCGGCCTGCCGGGAGTCGAGGCGGGTGCCCATCGCGTCGCTCTGCTTGGCGAGTTCGTCGGCGGCGGACCGGATGAACGCGCTCTTCCGCTCGGCGAGCGGGGGCGCGTCGGAGATGAGGAAGCGACCCTGCTGGGGGTTGCGTTCGACGGCGCCGACGATCGCTCCCACCGCGGCGCGTGCCTTGGCGTGCAGCTCGTCGGGGGCCGCCGCGATGGCGTCGACGGCGCGTTCGAGCAGGGTCGCACCGAGCTCGTCGTAGGCGGTGGTGACGAGGTCGGTCATGTCGGTGAAGCTCTCGTAGAAGAAGCGGGGGCCGACTCCCGCGGTGGCCGCGACCTTCCGTACCGTCGTCGCCGACCAGCCCTCGTCGGCGACGACGTCGATCACCGCGTTCTGGAGACGCTTGCGGCGTTCGGCGCGCCGGTCGGCCGGGGCGACGCCGCGATACGCGCGGGTGGCTTCGGGCTCGGACACATCGTCGAGTGTGGCACAACACGACCAGACTTCCGGAATCGACCAATTCCGGAATTAAGTGTGTACTAATTGTGGAATCCTCGTCATGGTCGGTCCCCGAATCCGGACGAGGAGGGAACGTGACGATCGATGCATCGTCGACTGCCCACCTGCACGACCGAACCGATCGACTCGCACCGAAGCCGATCCTGCGAGAAGGCGGCCCGCGTCTGGCGATGTCGTTGCTCGTCGGCGACTCGGTGCGGCCCACCAGGGCCCAGTCCCGGGCGTTCGCCAAGTTCGCGCACACCTGCGATCCCGTGGCCGACGATCTGGTCGCCGCGATACGCCGCGACCGGCTCCGCATCCGCACGCAGTTCTAGCAGGCACTCGAACACGGCATCGAGACCGTGGACGATTCCGCGCCCGAGATGGCAGCGTTCATCGCCACCCTCGACGGCGTGCCGTTCCGGGTCGATTACGACAAGCTCGATCTCGCCGCGCGGGCGATCGTGCGGATGCCGATGAGCACCCGGTGTGGTTCGCGCGCAACCTCCTACGCGACCGCCTGAATGTCCTGGTGCCCGGAGGCGCCGGACGCGCCGCCCGGCGTGGTCACGCCGAGCGTATGCGGGAGATCGCCGAGGTGAAGCGGCGGCTCGAGGTGCGGCCTTACGAACGGGACGGAGCCGTGCAGTCGATCCGTGAGCGCGACCGCGAACTCAGGGCGCGATCGGCCTGATCCGGACATCAGGAACGCTCTGGCGCGAACGGCCCTCGCCACCACGACGACTCTGCAAGTGTGGTTCGTGAAGCACTGTCTTCGTGAAGCACTGTCGCATGCAGTGCTGTCGCACCCAGAGAAGGAGAGGTCATGCCCACTCGTACCGCACGGACCGCATGGAACGGGGATCTGCAGAAGGGCTCCGGTCAGGTGGAGCTCACCAGCTCGGGCCGTGGCACGTTCGACGTGTCGTTCCCGAAACGCTCGGCGGAGAACGCGGACGGCACCACCAGCCCCGAGGAGCTCATCGCCGCCGCACACTCGTCGTGCTTCGCGATGCAGTTGTCCGCGCTGATCGCGGAGGCGGGCGGCACGCCGCAGAGCCTCGAGGTCACCGCCGACGTCTCGCTGGGGCCCGATCCGGCGGGCGGATTTCGACTCACCGGAATCCGGTTGAAGGTGCGGGGCGAGGTCGACGGCCTCGACGCCGACGGCTTCGTCAAGGCCGCGGAGGACGCGAAAGCCGGATGCCCTGTGAGCAAGGCACTCACCGGCGTCGAGATCTCCCTGGACGCCGCGCTCGAGAGCTGACGGGTTCGTGGACCGATCGGCCGGGAACAGAGCACGTCAGGGCCGGGTTGTAATCGAATATGAGCATGCCTGACGTACTTCTCCCCACCGCTCACATCGAGATCTGGTCCGACATCGCCTGCCCCTGGTGCTACATCGGCAAGCGGCGCTTCGCGGAGGCCCTCGAGTCCTTCGACGACCGCGACCGGATCGAGGTCACCTGGAGGTCGTACCAGCTCTCGCCCGACACGCCGGTCGGGCGACGGGTCCCCGAGGTGGAGGCGCTCGTCGCGATGAAGGGGATGCCGGCCGAGCAGGTCAGGCAGATGTTCGCGCAGGTCTCGGACACCGCTGCCGACGTTGGACTCGAGATCGACTTCGACAACGTCGTCGCCGCCAACACCTTCGATGCGCACCGACTCGTGCATCTGGCGGGCGACAAGCGCGACGAGGTGCTCGAAGCGTTGTTCCGTGCGCATTTCGTCGACGGCGAGGTGATCGACGATGTGGATGTCCTCGTGAAGGTCGCCGCCGAGGTCGGGCTCGATCCGGAGTCGACGCGCGCGGCGCTCGACGGCGACGATCCCGCCGGTGAAGCGGCGGCCGACGCCGTGACCGCCGATCTCTTCGACGCGCGACGGATCGGCGTGCAGGGGGTGCCGTTCTTCGTGGCCAACCGCGCCGTCGCGGTGTCGGGTGCGCAGCCTGTGGACGTCTTCCGTCAGTTCCTGCGCAGGGCCGTCGACGATGTGACGGTCAAGCTGTGAGTGCCGCGAGATAACGTCGCGCGATCTGCTGCTGGAGCAGGTGCCCGACGGGACCGGCCAGCTTCGTGTACCAGCGGGCGGGGCGGGAGAACGCGAGCACCGTTCCCCGCACCCGTCCGTCCACGGTGCGCTCGACGACGAAGGTCTCCTCGCCGCTGGCGGGATGACCGGGGAGTGTGCCGTAGGTGAACCCGCGTATGTCCGGGGTGTCGACGATCTCGATCACGCGGCACCGCGCCGACGCGCGCACCGGTCCGAGACCGAAGCCGAGATCCACTTCGACGCCGGGTACTGCGAGGGGCGTGCCGGGCGGGATCCGTATGCCCGCGCCGCGGTGCATGTCCCACGAGAACAACTGGGCCGCGGCGACCTCGAACACGGTGTCGCCGCGGCCCAGTTCGCTCTCGACCCTCAGATGTCGATAACCGGAGGGGAGCGGTGCCTCGTCCCGGAAGGCACGCAGGCTCGCTCCCACCTCCGCATAGGTGAACTCACGCCCGGACCCGCCGGACGCGGACATCTCAGGACTTCTTGACGTCGAGGACGACCTCGAACTCGAGCAGCGATGCGCCGGTCGCGACGGGCTTCTTCGCCTCACCCGCGTGGGCAGCACGTGCGTCGCCGTCGCGCCACGCGGCGAAGTCCTCCTCGGACTCCCACTGAGTCACCACGAAGTACCGGTTCTCGCCCGCGGTGGGGCGGAGCAGCTGGAAGCCCAGGAAGCCGGGGGAGTTGTCGACGGTGTGCGCCCGATTGGCGAATCGCTTCTCCAGCTCGGGGCCGGCGCCTTCGGGAACTTCGATTGCGTTGATCTTCACGACTGCCATGCGCGAGAGCCTACTCCGCTAACTTGGTCGATTGTGTTGCACGACGAGGGCGGAACCGGACGACCCATCCTGCTGTTGCACGGTCTCATGGGCAGCGCCCGCACGTGGCGTCGTCACGTGCCGTGGCTGCGCGAACACGGACACGTGTACACCTTCGACGCCGCCGGTCACGGTCGTCCCGCTCCCGACGAACTCACCACCGAGGCGTTCGTCGCCGATCTCGAAACCCATCTCACCGGGATCACCGAACCGCTCGTCGTGATCGGGCATTCGATGGGTGCCCTGCACGCGTGGTGCTTCGCTGCGACCCATCCCGAGCGGGTCACCGCGCTGGTGCTCGAGGACATGGCGCCCGACTTCCGGGGACGCACGGCCGCGAACTGGGCGGCGATGATCGCGCAGTGGCCGCAACCGTTCCCCACCGGGGATGCGGTGTTCGACTTCTTCGGGCCCGTCGCGGGTCGCTACTTCCTCGACTCGTTCGTCCGCCGCGATGACGGCTGGTATCTGCACGGCGAGGTCGAGACCTTCCGCGACATCTCGGAAGAGTGGGGGTCGCGGCACTTCTGGGACGAGTGGAACTCGATCCGCGTGCCCGCGCTGCTGCTCGAAGGCGAGTTCACCATCACCCCCGAGGGGCAGATGCGGCGGATGGCGACGCGACCCGGCACCGACCACGTCCTCGTCGACGGCGCCGGGCATCTCGTGCACGACGACCGGCCCGACGAGTTCCGTGCCGCCGTGGAGCGCTTCCTGACGACGCAGTCGCTGTCGGGCAGTCGACTCTAGGACACCGACCCCTCGCCGGCGAGCGCGAACCGGCCGTCGTCGGTCTGCTCGACGAGACCGTCCACGAGCAGTGAATGCAGGGCGCGGTCGCGCTGACCCGGATCCGTGGTCCACACGCTGTCGAGGACGGGACGCTCCACCGGGACGCTGCTCTCGCGCAGCACCGCCATCAACCGGCCGCGCACCTGCCGGTCGGTGCCGGCGAACTTCTGCACCTTCCGGGGTGGTCCGTCGTGGGCGGGCCGCCCGGCCTGTACCCATGCGCACTCGGGCAGCGGGCAGCGTCCGCAGTCGGGCGTGCGAGCGGTGCACACGGTCGCACCGAGTTCCATCAGCGCGGCGGAGAAGGTCGCCGCACGTGCACGCTGACGCGGAAGGATAGCCTCGACGTCGGCGAGATCCCTTGTGGTCGAAGGGTTTCCTGGCTCCGCCCGACCGTGGACGGCGCGGGCGACGACACGACGCACGTTCGTGTCCACCACCGGCACACGCTGCCCGTATGCGAAGCACGCCACGGCGCGGGCGGTGTAGGCGCCGACGCCGGGCAGGGTCAGCAGGACGTCGACGTCCTCGGGAACCCGGTTGTCGTGCTCGGCGGCGAGTACGCCGGCGCACTCGTGCAGGCGCAGCGCGCGGCGCGGATAGCCGAGCTTGCCCCACGCCCGCAGCACCTCGGCCTGGCTCGAGGCGGCCATCGCGGACGGCACGGGCCAGCGCCGCACCCACTCCTCCCAGATCGGAGCGACCCGGGCGACCGGCGTCTGCTGCAGCATGACCTCGGACATGAGGATCTGCCAGCCCGTCACCCCGTCGCGGCGCCACGGCAGGTCGCGCGCCTGCGCGGCATACCAGCGCAGCAACGACGGTGCGTCCACGGACATCTCGGGTCTCCTCCGGTCACGGGGTCGGGTGTGGGGATCCGCTGAGGAGATGTCGAACGAAATCGGACATGTGCGCAGGTGAATAATGTACGCATGCCGAACTCCAATCCCATCTCCGCCTGGAAAGCCCTGACCGAGGGTAATCATCGTTTCGTCAGCGACACGCCGCTGCACCCGAGCCAGGGAATCGATCGTCGCGCCGAACTCGTCAACGGCCAGCACCCCACCGCCGTGCTGTTCGGCTGCGGAGACTCCCGCGTCGCCGCAGAGATCATCTTCGACCAGGGGCTCGGCGACATGTTCGTGGTCCGCACCGCGGGTCACGTCATCGACAGTTCCGTCCTCGGTTCCATCGAGTACGCAGTCGACATCCTCAACGTTCCGCTCATCGTCATCCTCGGTCACGACAGCTGTGGTGCCGTGGCGGCGACCATCGATGCCCTCGACAAGGGCACGGTGCCGGGCGGCCACATCCGCAGCCTCGTCGAGCGTGTCGCTCCCTCGATCCTCATGGGCAGGGCCGAGGGTCTGTCCACCGTCGACGAACTCGAGGGGCGCCACGTCGTCGAGACGGGCAAGCTGCTCACGGATCGTTCGCGGATCATCGCCGACCGCATCGCCGACGGCCGCTGCGCCATCGTGGGGGTCACCTACAAGCTCGAGGACGGCAAGGTGAGTCTGCGGGGCCACTTCGGAGACATCGGCGAGGTCTCCGACAACTGAAGACGGGTGCACCTGCGGTCACAACGATGTGACTGCAGGTCACAGCGACACGCCGACGGCGGTGTAGCCGTGCGCAGCCTGTGACACATACCGTGGGGGGCGTGCTTGAACCGACCGGTCCTCTGCCCCCCGAGATCTACTGGCGACGACGCATTCTCGCGATCGGAGTCTCGGTGGTCGTGCTGGCTCTGGTCATCTGGCTCGTAGTGGCGCTGACCGGCGGCGACGACCCCGATCAGAATCCCGAACCCGCAGCAGCGGAGGTGACGACCTCCGCCACCACGACGGCGGCCGATGCGTCCGCCGACGCGGCGTCCGCGAGCACCACCCGGAGCGGTGGATCCTCGGGTTCGTCCGGGACGCGTAGTGCAGGGGATTCGGCCTCGGAGGACGCGGACGACGAGGACAACACGTCCACGTCCGCCACCACCTCCGCTGCTACGGTTCCGCCGGGGCAGTGCTCCGATCAGTCGCTCGCCGTGCGGGTGACGGCGGACGAGCCGAACTACAGGGTCGGTTCCGAACCCGATTTCACGATCGTCATCACCAACATCGGCACGTCGCAGTGCGAACGCGACCTCGGTGCGGGCCTTCAGCAGGTGCTCGTCTACAGCCTCGACGGCAACGAGCGACTCTGGGCGAACACCGACTGCTTCCCCGAATCGACCGCCGACATCCGGTCGCTCGCTCCGGGCGACCAGGCCGCCTATTCCGTCAAGTGGTCGGCGACGACCTCCGAGCCCGGCTGCCAGGCGCCGCGCGAACCGGTCGGTCCCGGCGCATACACCGTGGTCGGGCAGCTCGGCGGCCTGCGCAGCGCGCCCGAGCCGTTCAACATCACGCCCTGACCTGCTGCTCGTCCGGTAGTTGTTCAGTCGTAGTGGTTGATCGCGGCTTCGGCGAGCCGCGACAGTCCCTCGCGGATGTACCGGGCCCACAGGGCGCCGACCCCGTCGACCGCCTGCAGATCGGCAGCGGTGGCCGCGAGCAGGCCCTGCAGTGTGCCGAACGCACCTACGAGCCGGTTGATCTGCCGGGCCTGCAGGCGCGGCACCCGATGGAGCACGCGATAACCGCGGGGACTCATCGAGGTGTCGAGGGCCTCGATGGTGCCCGAATAGCCGAAGGCGCGGGCGAGGCTCGTCAGGTCGAGCAGGTCGACGTCGGTCAGGTGTGCGAGACGCTCGAGCGCCTGCTCGACCTCCTGCTGGGTGGGGACGTGCTCGCCCGCAAGATAGTCCCGCACGATGAGCTGCCGGGCGAGCTGGTTGTCGCCGACGAGTTCTTCGAGCTGGAGGGCCAGCTGGCGACCGTCGGTCCCGAGTTCGAGCACGTCCTGCTCGATCTCCACGGACAGGCGGTGCATCATCTCGAGCCGCTGCGCCACGGTGAGCGCGTCGCGCAGCGTGACGATGTCCTCGATCTCGACCACGGACAACTGCCGGGTCACCTCGTCGAGGCGGGCCTTGTAGCGCTCGAGTGTCGCGACGGCCTGGTTGGCCCGGGACAGGATGGTCGCGGAGTCGTTGATGACGTGGCGGCGACCGTCGACGTACACGCTGACGATGCTCATCGACTGGCTGACCGAAACCACCGGATATCCGGTCTGGATTGCGGTGCGTTCCGCGGCGCGGTGCCGGGTGCCGGACTCCACGGTGGGGATGCTCGGATCGGGCACGAGTTGCACGTTGGCACGCACGATGCGCGAACCGTCGGTGGACACGACCACGGCGCCGTCCATCTTCGACAGCTCCCGAAGTCGGGTGGGGGCGAACTCGACGTCGAGTTCGAAACCGCCGTCGCACAGCTCGGCGACCTTGTCGTCGAAACCGAGGACGATCAGGCCGCCCGTGCGGCCGCGGAGGATGCGTTCGAGACCGTCGCGTAGCGCGGTGCCGGGCGCCAGACGAGCGATGGTGTCGCTCAGCGTCGATGCCGGCGCCGACTCGGTCATCTGGACTTCCTTCCCCTGTGCGGTCTGCGGTCGTCGTCACAATGCGCGGACTCGTGGATCGGCGCCCCGACCGCGCAACTACATTACTTGCTTATGCGCAGCACCTGGACTTTGCCCGACGACCTCGTCGTTCCCGATCTGCCGGAAGATCATCCCGGCCCGGGTGCGCCGGTACCGCAGCATTGGAACAAGTGCTTCGGGTGTGGTGACGACCAGCCCTCCGGCCTCGCGATGGAGTTCACGATCGGCGAGGGCCTCGAGGTGCTCGGCCGTCTCGACGTCGCCACGCGCTACCAGGGCGGACCGGGATTCATCCACGGCGGCATCCTCATGACGGCCTTCGACGAGGTCCAGGGAATGGCGTGCAACGCCGCCCTGCGGACCGCCGTCGTCACCGGGCACTTCGAGACGGACTTCGCCCGTCCCATCCCCCTGGGCTCGGTGCTCGAGTTCCGCGCCCGCGTCGACGGCTTGGTGCGGCGCAAGGTCTACACCAGTGCGGAGGCGCGCATCGTCGCCGGTCCGCCGGCCGATCCGGACGTCGTGGTGGCGTCGTCGGTCGGGTTGTTCGTCGTCGTCGGGCACGAGCACTTCGCGAAGGGCCGCGACTACGCCGACGGCATCCCGCAGAGTGAACACGACATCTCCGCCGTCTGACATCTCCGCCCTCCGGGTTTTCGCGTTCAGGTCTCCGGTCCGTCGGGGAGCAGCGGAACACCCGGCCGGTGGTCGCGTCCGAGCAACGCCGCGGAAGTGACCGCGCCCGCGCCGTAGCGGGAGTGCAGATCGTCCAGGACGGCATCGAGGGCATGCCGGTCGACGGCGCGGTGCTGCGTTCGCGTGTCTCCAGTACTGTCCCCGGCGGCCTCGACCGGCTCGTCGAACGGCAGCTCGAGTTGCTCGACGCCTTCACCGACGAGATTCGTCACCGCGATCCCGATGAGCGTGAGACCGCGCTCGGCGATGAGCGGTCGGGTCTGCTCGAGCAGGTCGTGCGCCGCCGCCGACAGCAGATCGGTGCGTGCGGTGGCCCCGGGCAGCGTGTGAGAGCGTGTCGCGCGGGTGTAGTCGGCGAAGCGCATCCGCAGGACCACCGTGCGGCCGAGGCGTCCGGCCCGGCGCATCCGCCGGCCCACGCGGTCGACGAGCAGTTGCAGCGTCTCGCCGACCGACTCGAGGCTGTGGGGTCCGCGGCCGAGCGCGTGCTGCGCGCCCATCGAACTGCGCCGCCGATGCCGGACCGGACGCGGATCGTGACCGATCGCGAGGGCGTGCAGGTGGCGTCCCGCCGTGCGTCCGAGCAGCGAGACGAGATCGGACTCGGAGTGGGCGGCGACATCGGCCACGGTCCGCAGACCGTGCGCGTGCAACTTCGCCGCCGTCACCTTGCCGACGCCCCACAACCGCTCCACCGGCAACGGATGGAGGAACTCGAGTTCGGCGTGCGGAGGGACGAGGAGCAGTCCGTCGGGCTTGGCCACCCCGCTCGCGACCTTGGCGAGGAATTTGGTGCGCGCGACACCGACGGTGATCGGCAGCCCCACCTCCTCGGCGACCGTGCGGCGCAGGCGTGCGGCGATGTCGACGGGTCTGCCGGCGATGCGCCCGAGACCGGAGACGTCGAGGAACGCCTCGTCGATGGAGATCCCCTCCACGATCGGTGTGGTGCGATCGAAGATCGCGAAGACGTCGCGCGAGGCCTGCGCATAGGCCTCCATGCGGGGAGGCACCGAGATCAGTCCCGGGCACAGGGCGCGGGCGGCTCGGCCCGACATCGCGGTGACGATGCCGTGAGCCTTGGCCTCATAGCTCGCCGCGAGTACGACGCCCCCGCCCACGACGATCGGTTTGGCGCGCAGCCACGGATCGTCGCGCTGCTCCACCGACGCGTAGAACGCGTCGAGATCGGCATGCAGCACCGTCGCATCGGACACGAACACATGTTCGCACCGGCCGCCGACACCTCGGCAGATCGGCGCTGCCGACATGTCCGCAGGTCAGCGCGTGAGGGTCGACAGTGCCTGCGCCACGTTGGACACCTCGAACTTCTTCATGCCCTTCGGGACACCCTCGACATCGCGCGGAACCACCCCGCGGTCGAAGCCGAGCCGGTTCGCCTCCGCGAGTCGGCGACCCGCACCGACGACACGACGGACCTCCCCGGCGAGACCGACCTCGCCGAGCAGCACGGTGCCGGCCGGGACGGGCTGGTCGCGTACGGCTGAGGCGACGGCGAGTGCGAGCGCGAGGTCGGCGGACGGATCGGTGATCCGCATACCGCCGACGGTGGAGGCGTAGACGTCGCAGTTACCGAGCCGGCCGAGCCCGCAGCGACGCTCGAGCACCGCGAGCACCATCGCCACCCGCGCCGAGTCGAGACCGCTCACGGCGCGTCGCGGTGAAGGATTGTGCGTGGGCACCACGAGCGCCTGGACCTCACCGAGGAGCGGGCGTTTGCCGTCCATCGTGACCGTGACGGCAGTGCCGGGCACGGCCTCGTCGCGGTGCTGCAGGAACAATCCCGACGGGTCGCTGACGCCGACGATCCCGTCCTCTGCAAGTTCGAAGCAGCCCACCTCGTCGGCGGCTCCGAACCGGTTCTTCACCCCGCGCACCATGCGCAGCGTGGAGTGCTTGTCGCCTTCGAAGTGCAGCACCACGTCGACGAGGTGCTCGAGGGAACGCGGACCGGCGACCGCGCCGTCCTTGGTGACGTGGCCGATGAGCAGCACCGGGATGCCGCTGGACTTCGCGAGGGAGGTCAGGGCGCTGGTGACTGCGCGGACCTGCGTGACACCGCCGGTCACGCCGTCGACGTCGGCGGCGAGCATCGTCTGGACGGAGTCGACGACCAGCAGCGTGGGCTTGACCTGCTCCACGTGCCCGAAGATCGTCGCGAGGTCGTTCTCGGCGGCAAGATAGACCCGGTCGTGCACGGCGCCGGTGCGGTCGGCGCGCAGGCGCACCTGACCGGCCGACTCCTCGCCGGTGACGTAGAGCGCGCGATCGGCTTCGCCGCGCAACGCCCAGCGGTGCACCACCTCGAGGAGCAGCGTGGACTTGCCGACACCGGGTTCGCCGGCGAGCAGGACGACCGAACCGGGTACGACACCGCCGCCGAGGACGCGGTCGAGCTCGGGGATGCCCGTGGGCTTCGCGTGGGTGGCCTTGCCGTCGATCTGCGACAGCGGGGTGGCCGGGGTGCTCGGCAGTACGGCGGCGGCACCGGCGCGGGCGAGCGAGGTACCCGACCGCGAGGCGACCGCGACCGGTTGGACGGGTGCTTCGTCCATCGACCCCCACGTTCCGCATTCGGGACAGCGCCCGACCCACTTCGCGACGGTGTGCGAGCAGTCGGAACAGCGGTAGAGGGTCTTGGTCTTTGCCACGGCCGGAGGATAGTCGGTCGCACCGACACCGGAGCGGATGCGAGGAGGGCCCGGCCGAGCTGTGCTCGACCGGGCCCTCCAGCAGGAAGTCCTAGTGTGCTTCGCCCACGATCGGCGAGAGCTCCGACTCGTCGCGGGGGAGCTCCGGGCCGGCGTCGATCGGCACGGACAGGGTCACGTCGCCGGCCTCGGCGAACGTGAAGGTCACGGGGATGGTCAGGCCCGGGCGGACACCCTCGGAGAGGTTCACGAGCTCGACGTTGTTGACGACGCCTGCCGGGGCCGGGGAGGGGGTCTCCTCGGTGCTGTTCGGACGCGGCGACTCGTCGACCTCCTCGACGAGGGCGGCGTTCTCCTCGGAGACACCGGCGACCACGGAGGACTGCGGCGGAATCTCGAGGCGGGCACCGGTGACCGAGGCTGCGAAATCGGTGGAGATACCGGTGAGCTGATCGCCGACGTACGGGTCGAGGTTGACGATCGTGAAGCCGAGCTGGGCGGTGCCGCCGGGCTCGATGCTGTACTCCTCGGAGTTCGGGTAGATCACGTGCACGTTGCGCAGCGCGAGGCTGCCGGCGTCCACGTTGGAACCGTTGATGGCCGCGACCTGTGTCGAGGTCTGGGTGATCTGACCGGCGCTGCACGCGGACATCGTGAGCGCCGCTCCCGCGGCAAGGGCGAGAGCGGTCACGACTCGGCGAGTCGGCGCTTTGAGAGCAGTCACGGGTTCCTCCACTCGAGTAAGGCTCGCAATCCACTAGGCAGAGTAGTAGTTCCCGTGTGCGCTGTGTACGTCGGGGCCGGATCTCGTGCGGATTCGCGCGCGGAAGACGAGATCGACAGGCGCCCACGGGCGGGTGTGTCGGAGGTCACCCGATACACGGAAGCAACTGCCTGTCAAGCCCTACGCTCAGTGCTCGGTGCCCCTGACCTGCATCGTTGACGGGAGGGTGATGTGGTCACGTGTTAAACTGGGAGAATCGAAAGGGGCACGGGACACATGATTTTCAAGGTCGGAGACACCGTCGTATACCCCCACCACGGTGCGGCGCTGATCGAAGCAATCGAAACACGCACCATCAAGGGTGAGCAGAAGGAATATCTGGTTCTGAAAGTCGCGCAGGGCGACCTGACGGTCCGGGTACCTGCAGAGAACGCGGAGTACGTCGGAGTGCGCGACGTCGTCGGGCAGGAAGGCCTCGACAAGGTTTTCCAGGTGCTGCGCGCACCCCACACGGAAGAACCCACCAACTGGTCACGGCGGTACAAGGCCAACCTCGAGAAGCTGGCCTCCGGCGATGTCAACAAGGTCGCAGAAGTTGTGCGCGACCTGTGGCGCCGGGAGCAGGACCGCGGCCTGTCCGCAGGTGAGAAGCGGATGCTCGCCAAGGCACGTCAGATCCTCGTCGGTGAGCTCGCGCTCGCCGAGGGCACCGACGACGTCAAGGCGGAGACCATGCTCGACGAGGTTCTCGCCGCCGCTTCCTGACGCGCGAGACATCGGCAAACTGCACATGAGCGATCGCAACGGGCCGGTCGTCGGAATCCTTCCGGCGGCCGGCCGCGGTGTTCGCCTGGGAGAACCACTGCCCAAGGCGTTCGTGGAACTGGACGGCCGCACGATGCTCGACCGCTCGGTCGAGTCGATGCTCGCTTCAGCGGTCATCGATCGAGTGGTGATCGTCGCGCCGCCCGAACTGGCTGCGACGCCCGCGGACCGGCTCGTCGGCGAGTCGTTCGCCGACCGGGTCACCGTCGTCGCGGGTGGCGCCGAACGCGCCGACTCGGTGCGCGCCGGTCTTGCGGCGGCATCGGGCGCGCGGTTCGTGCTCGTCCACGACGCCGCGCGTGCGCTCACCCCGGCCGAGCTGTTCGTCCGGGTCGTCGACGCGTTGCGGGCCGGCAGCGACGCGGTGATCCCCGTCCTGCCCGTCGTCGACACCATCAAGAGTGTCGACAAGGACGGAGTCGTCACCGGGACTCCCGTCCGGTCGACCCTCCGCGCGGTGCAGACGCCGCAGGGATTCGACGTCGAATTGCTCGAGCGGGCCAACCGCGACGCCGCCGACGCGACCGACGACGCGGGACTCGTCGAGCGGTTGGGGGAGCGGATCACCACCGTCGTGGGAGACCCTCTCGCTTTCAAGATCACCACCCCACTGGACCTGGTGCTGGCACGGACCGTGCTCGCGTCCGGCGTCCGCACCGAGAAGGAGATGTGAGCATCGTGCGTGTCGGCATCGGAACGGACGTGCATCCCGTGGAGGCCGGACGGCCGTGCTGGATGGCAGGTCTGCTGTTCGAGGACGCCGACGGGTGCGCGGGTCACTCCGACGGGGACGTCGCTGCGCACGCGCTGTGCGATGCGGTGCTCTCGGCCGCCGGTCTCGGCGACCTCGGATCGGTCTTCGGCACGGGCCGACCCGAGATGGCCGGCGCCTCCGGTGTCGCGATGCTCGGCGAGGTACGTCGCCTGCTCGACGACGCCGGCTGGGTGGTGGGCAATGCCGCCGTTCAGGTGATCGGGAACCGCCCGAAGATCGGGCCGCGGCGCGAGGAGGCACAGGCGGTGCTGTCCGAGGCGCTCGGCGGTCCGGTCTCCGTGTCGGCGACCACCACGGACGGACTCGGGCTCACCGGCCGGGGAGAAGGTGTGGCGGCGGTTGCGACCGCACTGGTCCTGGCCCAGCAGGACGAGCGGTAGGATAGACGGTCGTGACCTTGCGCTTATACGACACCGAATCGCGGGCCGTGCGGGATTTCGAACCGCTGGTCCCCGGCCAGGCCTCGGTGTACCTGTGTGGGGCCACCGTCCAAGGCGAACCCCATATCGGGCACGTACGCAGCGGCGTTGCGTTCGACGTGCTCCGCCGGTGGCTCGCTACCAAGAGTCTCGATGTCTTGTTTGTGAGAAATGTCACAGACATCGAGGATAAGATCCTCCGCAAGGCGGCAGAGGCAGGTCGGCCGTGGTGGGAGTGGGCCGCGACCTACGAGCGGGCCTTCAACCGCGCCTACGATGCGCTCGGTGTGCTTCCTCCCTCGGTGGAACCTCGCGCGACCGGCCACATCACGCAGATGGTCGAACTCATCCAGCGCCTCATCGACGCCGGGCACGCCTACGCGGCCGACGGCGACGTCTACTTCGACGTGCTGAGCTACCCCGAATACGGTGCCCTCTCGGGACACCGCATCGAGGACGTCCACCAGGGTGAGAGCGCCGGACTCGGCAAGCGCGACCCCCGCGACTTCACGCTGTGGAAGGCCGAGAAGCCCGGTGAGCCGTCCTGGCCCACCCCGTGGGGTCGTGGTCGCCCCGGCTGGCATCTCGAGTGCTCCGCGATGGCCGGCTTCTATCTCGGCGGCACCTTCGACATCCACTGCGGAGGCATGGACCTCGTCTTCCCGCACCACGAGAACGAGATGGCGCAGTCCCGCGCCGCCGGCGACGGCTTCGCCCGCTACTGGTTGCACAACGGCTGGGTGACGATGGGCGGCGAGAAGATGTCGAAGTCGCTCGGTAACGTGCTGTCGATCCCCAACGTGCTCGCCCGCGTCCGGCCGCAGGAACTGCGCTACTACCTGGGCAGCGCCCACTACCGTTCGATGCTCGAATACTCCGACGACGCGCTCGCCGAAGCGGCGGCGGCCTACCGGGGACTCGAGTCGTTCGTGCTCAAGACCCGCGACCGCGCGGGCGAGGTGCCCGTGGGCGAGTGGACCGAGGCCTTCGCCGAGGCTCTCGACGACGATCTCGGTGTGCCCAAGGCGCTCGCGGAAATACACCGCAAGCGCAGCAAGGGCAACAAGGCGCTCGACAACGGCGATCTCGACACGGCCGTGCAGATCGCGTCGCAGGTCCGGAGCATGCTCGGCATCCTCGGTGTCGACCCGCTCGACGAGCACTGGTGCTCCACCGACGATTCAGGGTCGGCCGCACTCGCGGCACTCGACGTGCTGGTCGGCGCGGATCTCGAACGCCGCACGACCGCCCGGGCCGAGAAGAACTGGGCGGTGGCCGACGAGGTGCGGGACCGCCTCACAGCCGCGGGGGTCGAAGTGACCGATACGCCCAACGGACCCGAGTGGTCTCTGAAAGCAGGACAGTGATGGCAGGCAATTCCCAGCGTCGCGGCGCTATTCGTAAGGGCGGCACGAAGAAGGGGCAGGTCGTCGGGTCCGGCGGGCAGCGGCGACGCGGGCTCGAAGCGCGTGGCGCCACCCCCAAGGCCGAGGACCGGCCCTACCACCCCGCCGCACGGCGTGCCCGGGCCGCGGCCAAGGCCGCCGACCCGCGCGGTGGCGGTCGTCGTCCCGCGGCGGGTCGCAAGGCCGAGGACGGGCCCGAGATGGTGCTCGGCCGCAATCCGGTCGTCGAGTGCCTACGTGCCGGTGTGCCCGCGACCGCTCTGTACGTCGCCCTCGGCGCCGAGGCCGACGAGCGGCTCAAGGAAGCCGTGCAGCGCTCGGCCGAGATGGGCATCTCGATCCTCGAGGTCTCGCGTTCCGAACTCGACCGTCTGTCGTCGAACGGGATGCACCAGGGCATCGGCCTGCAGGTGCCGCCGTACCGCTACGCGCACCCCGACGACCTGCTGGCCCGCGCCGCGGAGAACCACGAGCGTCCGCTGCTCGTGGCCCTCGACAACATCTCCGATCCGCGCAATCTCGGCGCGGTGATCCGTTCGGTCGCGGCCTTCGGCGGCCACGGTGTGGTCATCCCGCAGCGCCGTTCGGCGTCGGTGACGGCCGTGGCATGGCGCACGAGCGCCGGTGCCGCAGCGCGACTGCCCGTCGCGCGTGCCACCAACCTCACGCGCACGCTCAAGGACTGGCAGTCCCGCGGTGTCCGCGTCGTCGGTCTCGATGCCGGTGGCGACACCAACCTCGACGATTTCGACGGCACCGATCCCGTCGTCGTGGTCGTGGGGTCGGAGGGCAAGGGACTCTCGCGCCTGGTGCGGGAGACCTGCGACGCCGTTCTCTCCATCCCGATGGCCGGAGACGTCGAGTCGCTCAACGCCTCCGTCGCGGCGGGCGTGGTGCTCGCGGACATCGCGCGGCAGCGTCGGGTCTGATCGAGTCTGCCCGAGCTGCGGTCGCGAGGGCCTAGTCTGTCCTCGTGGTCGCATCCCTGCCGTTCCGTACGAAGGTGTTCGCCTTCCTCGCACGCTTCGCCGACAAGTCCATTGCCGACGCGTCCGTCGACGAGATCCCGGCACGTCGTGCTGCGCGCACGAAGCTCCTGTCGTCCCCGGTCGGACGGCTGATCTCGGGCCGGACGCATCCCGGCGTGCGGATCGAGGACCGATGGGTCGATCTCGAGCACGAGGTGATCGACGATCTCGCCCCCGAGGACTCCCCGGTCCGGACCCGTCTGCGGATCTATCGGCCCTCGGCGCGAACGAGCGGTCCGCTGCCGGTCGTGCTGCTGTTCCACGGCGGCGGGTGGGTGCTCGGCAATCCGGAGCAGAACGAGTGGTGGGCGAGCCACACCGCCGCGCGGACCCCGAGCGTCGTGGTGTCGGTGGACTACCGGCTCGCCCCCGAACATCCCTATCCCGCAGCGGTGCTGGACTGCTGGGCGGCGTTCCGGTGGGTCGTCGCACACGCTGCGGAACTCGACGGTGATCCGTCCCGCGTCGTGGTCGCCGGTGACAGTGCCGGAGGCAACCTCGCCGCGGTCGTCGCCGACGTGGCCGGCCGCTCGGGTGGTCCGCTGCCGGCCGGTCAGGTGCTGATCTATCCGGCGACGGAGATGGAGGAGGAGTTCCCGTCGGAGCGGCAGTTCGCGAACGCTCCCGTGCTCACCTCCCGCGGTATGCGGGCGTTCGTGCGCCTGTATCTGGCCGGAGCCGATCCGTATGCGCCGACCGCGGCTCCCCTGCGCGGCACGCTCGCCGGTGCCGCCGTACCGGCCCTCGTCCAGATCGCCGGGCACGACCCGTTGCGCGACAACGCCGTTCGATACGCCGAAGCATTGCGGGCCAAGGGCGGCGACGTCGCGGAGACCGATTATCCCGACACCGTGCACGGCTATCTCAGCCTGCCCGGCATCTCTCCGCCCGCGACACACGCACTCGACGAGGCGATCACCTTCGTACGTCGGGTGACGGCTACCGACCCGACCGACGAGGACGACACCTCCGTGCCGTCGCGCGCCTGACGGTCACCCAGCAGCGATCACCGTACCGGCACGAACCGCACCCGCTGTCCGGGACGCAGTTGCGCCGCGACCGGCAGATCGGCGGCGACCGCCACCGCGGCCACCGGATAGCCGCCCGTGACGGGATGGTCGACGAGGAACAGCACCGGATGCCCGTCCGGCGGTATCTGCAGCGAGCCGGGAACCATGCCCTCGCTGGGCATCTCCTCCTGCCGTGCCCGGTGCAGTCGGCCGGGACCGTGGAACCTGATACCCACCCGGTCGAGTTCCGGTGTCACCGTCCATGTCTCGTGGAACAGCGCCCGCAGTGATCCGGGCGTGAACCAGTCGTCGCGCGGGCCGGGCCGTACCCGGATCTCCACGGGGTCGTCCATCGGCGGCGGTGGTGGGAACTGCTCCTCGTCGGGCAGGTGACCCGACATCGCCCCGACCAGCAGACTGTCGCCGGCGCGAACGGGTGACGGTCCGGTGTGCGACAGGATGTCGGTGGATCTACTGCCGAGCACCTCCCGCACGTCGATGCCGCCGCGTACCGCGAGGTAAATCCGCAGGCCTTCGTTCGAGACGCCGATCCGCAGCACGTCGTCGTTGCGGAGGGTGATGCGCGCCCAGTCGCCGATCGGCCGGTCGCACACGGTCACGTCGGCGCGGGCACCGGTCACGGCCACGATCGTCTCGCCGACGCTGCGGACGGCGAGACCGCCGCCGGTCACCTCGAGTGTCGCCGCGTCCGGCTGGTTCCCCACGAGCCGGTTCGCGGCGTCGTGTGCGCGCCGGTCGGCGGCACCGGACCGGGTGAGGCCCGAGGAACCGTAACCGGGACGTCCGCGATCCTGGACCGTCGTGAGCATTCCGCCGGAGAGCACCTCGAACCACGCCACGATGTTCATTCTCACTCACCGGCTTCGATCGCACGTCCGCACTCCGGCCGAACGATCGCGTTAGGTTGAAGATCATGAGGAAGGAGGTGACGATCATGGATGAAGCAGACGTCCGGGCGGCGACGACACGACTGATCGAGAAGGCCGTCGAGGCCGACGACCTTCAGGCCGCGCACGACGCTGTCGCGGAACTGAGCGTCGAACAGGTCGTCGACGTGCTCGAACGGCTCGGTCGGACGGATCGCGCAGTGCTCTACCGGTTGCTGCCCAAGGACCGGGCGATCGACGTCTTCGAACAGCTCGACCCGAGCATGCAGAGCGAACTGCTCCGCGGGTTGCGCGACGATCAGGTGGCCGCAATCTTCGCCGACCTCGAACCCGACGACCGGGTGGAACTGCTCGACGAACTGCCCGCGACGGTCGCGTCGACCCTCATGCGCGGCCTGCCGCCCGCCGACCGCGAGGTGACCGCCACGATCCTCGGCTATCCGCAGCGGTCGATCGGCCGGCGGATGAGCCCGGCCTTCGTGTCGCTGCGGCAGGACATGACCGTCGAGCAGGCGATGGACGCCGTGCGTCGTCGGCTCTACGACGCGGAGACGGTGTACACGCTGCCGGTGGTGGACGACGGTCGTGTGCTCGTCGGGGTGGTCGGTCTGCGCGAGCTGATGACTGCGGCGCCGGGAACGGTGCTCGCCGACATCATGAACGAGCCCTACTGGGCGCGCGTGACCGACGACGCCGAGGAGTCCGCGCGCCGCTGCGCCGAACTCAAACTGCTGGCGTTGATCGTCGTCGACAGCGAGACCAGGTTGGTGGGCATCCTGACCGTCGACGACGCCCTGCGGATTCTCGAAGCCGCCGACAGCGAGGACCAGGCGCGCATCGGCGGTACCGAGCCGCTGCGCCGGCCCTATCTCGCGACACCCGTCGGGCAGTTGGTGCGCTCGCGGGTGGTGTGGTTGCTCTTCCTGGCACTCGGCGCGACCCTCACGGTCCAGGTCCTCGAGGTGTTCGAGTCGACCCTCGATCAGGTGGTCACCCTGGCGCTGTTCGTGCCGCTGATCATCGGCACCGGGGGCAACACCGGAAACCAGGCCGCCACCACGGTCACCCGCGCATTGGCGCTCGACGACGTGACGCCACGCGACATCGGCGGGGTGATCGCCCGCGAACTCCGGGTGGGTCTGTCCCTCGGTGTCCTGCTGGGCTCGGTCGCGTTCGTCCTGACGTCCCTGGTCTACGACTCGTCGGTGGGCGCGGTGATCGGGCTGACGCTGGTGAGCATCTGCACCCTCGCCGCCACCGTCGGTGGTGCGATGCCGTTGGTGGCCAAATCGATCCGCGCCGACCCCGCGGTCTTCTCCAATCCGTTCATCACGACCTTCGTCGACGCGACCGGCCTGGTGATCTATTTCCTCGTCGCGAAGGCCGTGCTCGGTATCTGAGCGCAGCGGCGCAGTGGATCCGGGGACGGCTCAGATCGCGACGAAGCGCACCGCACATCCCGGTCGCAGCAGCGCCGCAGGAGTCCGGTCCGGTTGCCACAGCGGGGCATCGGAGGTTCCGATGAGTTGCCATCCTCCGGGCGACTTCCGCGGGTAGACGCCCGAGAACTCACCCGCCAGTCCCACGGCGCCGGACGGGACGGAGGTGCGCGGTGAACTGCGCCGCGGCACGTGCAATCGAGAATCCCCGCCGGTGAGATACGCGAAGCCGGGCGCGAACCCGCCGAAGGCGACCGTCCAGAGGCTGCCGGTGTGGGCGGCGATCACGCCGTCCGCGCCGAGGCCGGTCAACTCGCCGACCTCTTCGAGATCGACGCCGTCGTACCGGACTTCGAGCGTCACCTCCTCGATGTCGACGTCGTCCCCGGACACCGGTGGGGTGGTGGTGACCCACTTGTGCACGACCTGCGCGCCGGTCTCCGACGGATCGAAGCACACCAGCAGTGTCCGCGCCGCCGGCACGAGATCGACGACGCCACGCGGCCGCTCGCGGTCGAGTGCCCGGAAGTGGGCGAGAACCTCGTCGAGGGAATCGAATTCGGCGAGCAGGGCGCTGTCTCCGGCACGAAGGATTTTCATCGGTGGACCTCGCGATGTCGGGCGTTCACACGAACGCCCGGATGTCGATCTTCTCGGCGTCGAGGCGGCGGCGCACGGCGACGGCCATCGCCGTGGCGTCGGGGGAGTCGCCGTGGATGCACACCGACTGCGCGTTCACGCGTATGTCGCTGCCGTCGACGGCGGTGACCACCCCCTCGGTGACCATGCGCAGGACCCGCTCGGCGACCTCCTCCGGATCGTGCAGTACCGCACCGGGTTCGCATCGGGAGACGAGCGTGCCCTCGGGGGTGTAGGCGCGGTCGGCGAACGCCTCGGCGACCACCTTCAGTCCGGCCCGTTCGGCCTCCTCGAGGAAGACGGAGCCGGGCAGTCCGAGGACGGGCAGCGAGGCGTCGTAGGCGCGTACCGCATCCACGACCGCACGGGCCTGTTCGCGGTGATGGACGATCGCGTTGTACAGCGCGCCGTGGGGTTTGACGTAGCTCGCCGACGAACCGGCCGCCCGGGCGAGACCGTCGAGCGCACCGATCTGATAGATGATCTCGGCGGTGAGATCCGCCGACGGCACCTCGATGAAGCGGCGGCCGAAACCGCCGATGTCGTTGTAGCCGACCTGGGCACCGATCCTTACCGCGCGCTTCGCGGCGCCGTGGCACGTGTGCAGCAGTGTCGCCGGGTCGCCGGCGTGGAATCCGCACGCCACGTTGGCGCTGGTGACGATGTCGAGCATGGTCTCGTCGTCGCCGAGACGCCACCGGCCGTAGCTCTCGCCGAGGTCGCTGTTGAGGTCGATGCGGGTCACGACCCGAGTCTATGCCCGCTCAGAAGACCGTTCCGACGTCGCGGACGACGATGTCGTCGAGGGCGCGTTCGACGACGGCGGCGATCGTCATCGACGGGTTGCACGCGGCGGTGTTGCCCGGCATGAGGGCTCCGTCGAGCACGTACAGCCCGCGCTGGCCGAACACCCGGCCCTCGAGATCGCACACCGTGCTCATGCTCGCGCCGCCGAGCGGGTGCCAGGTCGACGGGACGATCGAGTTGGTGTCGGTCAGGATGCTGCGTTCGCCGGCGATGCGGCGCACGGTGGGGTCGATGTGACCCGTCTGCAGCACCGCGTCCCCTTCGTGCGGCCAGCGCAGGACGGCGTCGTCGCGAGCGGCGTCGTAGACGAAGTGCCCGCGACCCTCACTGACGCCGTAGCCCTGCTTGCCGCCGTTGTTGACACCCATCGCACCCGAACCGTCGGTGTAGGCCGGGGCCATCTCGCCGCGGAGTTCGGCGAGCGCGTAGTCCCAGTCGATCGGCATCGGGATCTTGTCGATCGGGAAGCCGGCCTTCCGCGCACGGTCGGCGAAGATGCGCGAGGTCGCGTAGTTGGGGCTGTCGACGAGTTCGTCGGGCGCCACGGCGAGGTGCAGCATCTGCGCGACGCGCGGGTAGTGGACGCGGTCCATGCGCGCCCAGTCGAGTTCGTTCGGGAAGTGGGCGTTGAACACCGCTTCGTCGGGTTGCAGCGTCATGCCCTGGTAGGCGAGCGACCCGCCGCCGACACCGGCGGCGCACAGGGCCGTCATGTTCTCGCCGACGCACGCCTCGACCAGGTGTAGGGCTCGAAGGCGAGGTGACGACCGAACACCTCGGGGTTCGACCGGTGCCACAGGAACCGCTTGTCGGGGTTGTCGACGCGAAGGAACAACGCGTGACGTGCTGTACTCTCCACCCCCGATGTCTGTGACGTCCCGTTACTGGAGCAACCTCGGGAAACTGGGCGGACGTCGAGGAGCGCGTCAAGATCACGTCCCGACGGGCCGTGAATCAGGCAGTTGCGGCGACCCGCCCGGAACCACGTCGGTTGCGGGCGGTGCCGATCACGCGGCAGATCATGTAGATGACGAACGCGATCGTCGTGATGAACGCCGAGACCGGCACGCCCGGCGCCAGCGCGAGCAGGATGCCGCCGACCGCCGAGATCTCCGCGAAGACCACAGACAGCACCGTGGCGGCGAGCGGCCCGCTGACCACCCGGGCCGCCGCGGCGGCCGGGGTGATGAGCAGTGCCATCACCAGGAGCGCGCCGACGATCTGCACACCGAGTGCGGCGGTGACACCGACGAGGACCGCGAACACGATCGACAATGCGCGCACCGGGACGCCGCGTGCAGCCGCGACCTCCGGGTCGGTGCTGGCGAACAGTAGCGGACGGTAGATCACCAGCAGCGTGAGGATCACGACGGCAGCGCACGCGGCGAGCAGGGCGATGCCGGTACCGCCGGGCGCCACGATCTGACCGGTGAGCAGCGAGAATGCGGCACCGGTGCGTCCGTCGTAGGCCCACAGCAGCAGGACGGCGAGACCGAGTCCGAAGGCCATCACCACGCCGATGACGGAGTCGCGTTCGCGGGCACGTGTCCCCAGGACCCCGAAGAGGATCGCGGCGATCACGGCACCCGCGACCGCACCGATCCCGACGGAGACCCCGATGATGAGCGCCGCCGCGGCACCGGTGAGCGACAGTTCGGAGGTGCCGTGGACGGAGAACGCCATCTGACGGCTGATGATCAGCGGGCCGATCACGCCGGCGAGCAGACCGAGGATCGCACCGGCGACGAGCGCCTGCTGCACGAAGTCGTACTGCAGGAGTTCGACGGTGGTCTCCACGTCGAACATCCGCCCGAGGGCGTCGGTGAACTTGCTGCTCATTCGTGATCCTCGTGATCGTGGTGGACGCCTTCCCCGGGGCGCAGTCCGCCGGCGCTGCCGAGCGCGTCGATGGCGTCGCCGGTGCCGACGACCACCAGGCGGCCGCGCATCTCGAGCACCTCGACGTCGGTGCGGTAGAGCTCGGAAAGCACCTGCGAGGTCATCACCTCGGCGGGGGTGCCGATGCGGAACTGGCCGTCGACGAGGTACAGCACGCGATCCACCAGCGGCAGGATCGGATTGATCTCGTGAGTGACGAACAGGACGGAGGTGTCGTGGTCGCGGCGGCGGCGGTCGATGAGCGCCGACACCAGGTGCTGGTTGGCGAGATCGAGACTGAGCAGCGGCTCGTCGCACAGGAGTACGCGCGGATCTCCCACGAGCGCCTGCGCGATACGCAGCCGCTGCTGCTCACCACCGGAGAGCGTGCCGATCGGGGCTCCGGCATAGGTCTCTGCGCCGACCTGAGCGATCGCGTCGTCGACCGCGACGCGGCGCCGCCGGCGCGTGCGCAGGCCGGTGCCCCAGCGATGTCCGTCCATGCCGAGCCCTACGAGATCGCGTCCCCGCAGCGGGACGCCCTCGTCGAGAGACTTCTGCTGCGGCACGTATCCGACGTGCGAGTTCCCGGTCCGGACGGCCTGCCCGGCGATGGTCGCGGTTCCGGAGGTGAGCGGGAGCTGGCCGAGCAGCACCTTGAGCAGCGACGTCTTGCCGGCACCGTTCGGTCCGAGCACCGCCAGGAACTCGCCGGGTTCGACGACGAGGTCGAGTCCGTCCCAGAGGACCCGATCGCCGAATGCCAGCCGGGCATCGCGGAGTTCGACTGTGGGCGTGCGGTCGGATGGAGGAGGTGTCACCGGAGTCCGTGTTCTCGATCGGATGGTCAGGAGGCGGTCTCGAGCGCGGCGGCGAGGGTCTCGGCGGTCCGGGCCTGCCACTGAATGTAGTCGACACCTTCGGGCAGGGTTTCGAAAACCTCGACCACGGGGACGCCCGACGACTCTGCTGCCGTGCGCATCTCGCGGCTGATCCGGTCCTCGGTCTGCGGGTTGTAGATCAGGACGCGAACCTGCTTGTCGACCAACAACTGCCGTGTCGCCGCGATCGCCGCCGGGGACGGATCGGTGCCGTTCTCGATGGCGTTGGTGAAATCCGGGGGAGTGATGTCGTCGAGCGTCGCGGCCGAGACGAGGTAATGGCCGATCGTCTCGGTCTGGGCGACGGGTGCGTCGCCGTGTGTGTCGGCGAGCTTGTCGACAACATCCGCGACGTAGTGCAGGTTCTCGTGGAAGCCCGCGGCGTTGGCCTCGTAGACGGCGGCGCCGTCGGGGTCGAGTTCGGCGAGCTGCTCGGCGACGGCGTGCGCGACGGCGTCGGCGGTCGCGAGGTCGTACCAGACGTGCTCGTTGATGCCGCCGTGGTCGTGACCCTCGTGCGAGTGCCCGTCGCCGGCGTCGGACACCTCACCGCTCTCGTGCGAGTGGTCCTCGGAAACGGTTGTCTCCGAGTCGCTCTCGATGGCGTCGTCGGTGCCGTCCTCGTCGCCGTGATCGTGTCCGGCGTGCAGATCCGAGTACGCGCCGGATTCGAACAGGGCGAAGGCCTCCACGACTGCAGGCTTGTCCCCGGTGGCGCCGAGGATGTCGTCGACGAAGTGGTCGTAGCCACCGCCGTTGTAGACGACGAGCGAGGCGTCGGAGATCGCCGCGGCGTCGAGGGGGCTGGCCTCGTAGGAGTGCGGGTCGGCGTTCGGTTCGGTGATGAGCGAGCGGACCTCGATGCGGTCTCCGGCCACCGCCTGTGCGATCGACCCCCACACGTTCGTGGAGGCGACGACGCTGATCTCGTCGTCGTCGGCGCCGGAGGTATCGGTGCCGCACGCGGCGAGGGCGGTCGCGCAGGCTACGGCGGCGGCTGCGAGGGCCGTGCGGGAGGACAGTCGCACAGTTCTTCTCCTGAGGATCGGCGGTCTTCGACGAACGGGGTCCGGAACGACCGAGCGACCGACCCAAACGTTATTGGTAACCGTTACCGTTCCACTTTAGCGGACGACACCGAGCCCTCCTACCATCCCTGGGTGGTCGTGACCATGGACACAGGACTACGGTCCTCTCATGTCCAGGTCTCGTCAGCCGCGCCGACAGGCGACCCTGGCGTCGATTGCCGCCGAGTTGAAGATCTCCCGCACCACGGTCTCGAACGCGTACAACCGCCCCGACCAGTTGTCCGCCGAGCTACGCGAACGTGTCCTCGAAGTCGCCAAACGACGCGGATATGCCGGCCCGGATCCGATGGCGCGGTCGCTGCGCACCCGCAAGGCAGGAGCCGTGGGGGTCCTGCTCACCGAAGCGTTGAGCTATTCCTTCCGGGATCCCGCCGCCATGAGTTTCTTGTCGGGACTGTCCGAGGCCTGCGAAGCGGCCGGACAGGGACTACTGCTCATCCCCGCCGGACCGGGCCGTACCGACGACGAGGCCGCACAGGTCGTGCACCGCTCGTCCGTCGACGGCTTCGTCGTCTACTCGGTCCCCGCCGAGGACCCCTATCTCGCTGCCGTGCTCGAACGGCACCTCCCGATCGTCGCGTGCGACCAGCCGCGCGGTCTCGAGAACACCCCGGTGGTGGGCATCGACGACCGGCGGGCGATGCGCGATCTCGCCGCCCACCTCATCGAACTCGGCCACCGTCAGATCGGCATGTTGTCGATGCGCCTCGGCCGCGAACGGCACGACGGGGTCGTCGACCTGGCGACCCTCGAATCCGGCGCCTTCCACGTGCAGCGCGAACGCATCCGCGGCGTCCAGGACGCCATGAGCGCCGCAGGGCTGGCCCCCGAATCGCTCACCGTCGTCGAGCGCTACACCCACACCGCGGAGGACGGCCTGTCCGCCGCGGCGCAGATCATGCGCATGAACCCACGGATCACCGCGCTCGTGTGCACCACCGACGTGCTCGCGCTCGGCGCTCTCGCCTGGGCCAATCAGATGGGTCTCGACGTGCCCGGCCACCTGTCGATCACCGGCTTCGACGGCATCGACGAAGCGATCCGCGAAGGCCTCACGACCGTGCGGCAACCGCAGAAGGACAAGGGGCGGCGCGCAGGCGAACTGCTCCTCGCCGCCCCCTCGCACTCCGGTGTGCCCGCGCTCGAGACCCTGGGGACCCAGCTGTGGTTCGGTGCCACCTCGGGTCGGGTCGAGAGCGAGTGGTACGCCGAGTGACCGAGCGGCCCCGCTTGTAGCTCAGTGCTGCCGGTCGCCCATGGCCTTCGCGCCCGACAGCAGCTGGGCGCAGCGCAGCAGACCGATGTGACTGTACGCCTGCGGGTGGTTGCCCAGCGCGCGCTCCGCGACGGGGTCGTACTCCTCGCTGAGCAGCCCGGTCGGTCCGGCCGCCGCGACCAGCTGCGCGAACAGCGCCTCGGCGTCGTTGCGCTGCCCGACCAGCAGGTAGGCCGCGACCAGCCACGCCGCGCACAGGTGGAAGCCGCCTTCGGCGCCCGGCAGGCCGTCGTCGCTGTGATAGCGGTAGACGGTCGCGCCGCTGCGCAACTCCCGTTCGGTGGCCTGCACGGTCGCCCGGAACCGCTCGTCCTGCGGGTCGACGAGTCCGGTGAGGCCGATGAACAGGGTGGCCGCGTCGAGATCGGTGCCGTCGTAGGCCGAGGTGAACGACTGGACCTCGTCGTTCCAGCCCTTCTCGGTGACCTCCTCGGCGATCTCGTCGCGCAGCGCCGCCCAGCCCTCGCCGGCGGTCCGGCCGAACTTCTCGGCGAGCGTCAGTGCCCGGTCGACGGTCAGCCACCCCATGACCTTCGAGTACACATGGTGGCGGGGTGCGTGGCGGATCTCCCAGATGCCGTGGTCCGGTTCGAACCAGCGCCGTTCGACCGCGGTGACCATCGAGCAGACGAGCTCCCAGTCCCGGTCGGTGAGGGCACGGTCGTGGGACACGCCGCGCGACTCGCGGCTGTGCGCGAGGTCGGCGATCAGGTCGACGATCGGGCCGAAGACGTCGAGTTGCACCTGCTGGTTCGCCGCGTTGCCGACCCGCACGGGCCGCGAACCGGCGTATCCGGGAAGCGAGTCGATCACGGCCTCGGGCGGCAGCGGTCCGCCGGCGAGCGTGTACAGCGGGTGCAGACGTTCGGGGCCCGGCACGGTCTCGAGGACGCGGTGGACCCAGTCGAGATAGTTCTCGGCCTCCTCGAGGGATCCGACCCGCACGAGCGCCTGCGCCGTGAGCGCGGCGTCGCGCAGCCAGCAGTAGCGGTAGTCCCAGTTGCGGACACCGCCGATCTCCTCGGGGAGCGAGGTGGTCGCCGCGGCGAGGATCGAGCCCGTCGGACCGTGGACCAGCCCCCGCAGGGTGAGCGCCGAACGCTTCATGAGATCGGGCTTGAGCGGCGGCAGCTCGAGCTGGGACGCCCACGTGTGCCAGTAGGCCTCGGACTGTGCCCGACGCTCGACCTCCGGCACCGGGTGCTCATCGAGATCGTCGGTGCCGCAGCGGAGTTCGAGGATGATGTCGTTCTCGGTGGGGTCGACCACGGCGTGGGCCGTCTGGTGCACGCCGTCCGTGGTGATGTCCCACCGCACGCCGGGGGAGCGCAGGACGTAGGGCTCGTTGAAGCCCATGACGCGGATGCCGTCGTCCTCGACCTCGAGGGTGACCTGTCCCTGTCCGAACTCCGGTCGCGGGGCGAAGGTCACCACCGCGCTCGCGCGCCCGGTGATCACGCGCGTGAGGTCGGTACGGCCGGCCTCGACATCGTGCGGGAGGTAGTCGATCACCGCGAGCGACGCCCACCGGGTCACCACCGTCATCGTCGAGTCGACGTAGCGCTGGCTGAGCGGCAGTGCCTGGCGGGTCGGGCCGATGGTGAAGTGACCGGCTGCGTCACCGCCGAGGAGATGGGCGAACACCGCCGCGGAATCGGGTTCGGGGTGGCACAGCCAGGTGATCGTGCCGTCGGGGGTGACGAGTGCCTTCGAGCGGGGGCTCGCGAGCATGGTCAGGCGTTCGATCGGCGCGACGTGGGCGCCGGACAACCAGGTGCGACGTTCCTCGAGCAGGAACGCGAGTGCGGCGATGACCTCTTCGCTGGTGCGGACGCGGTACTCGGCGGCGGTGTCGCCGTCGCCGATCTTCACCCCGACGTCCGGGCCCTGCAGCGAACGGAAGGCCTTCTCGTCGGTCACGTCGTCGCCGAAGAAGACCGCCGCGCTGGCGGCTTCCTGGTGGCGGATGACGTCGAGCGCCTTGCCCTTGTCGGTGGGCACCACGGACAACTCGATGACTGCCTTGCCCTCGGTGACCTGCACACCGGGCCGGAGCGCGAGGCCGCTGCGCACGAGATCGAGGGCCTGCTCGGCATCGGCGGGAGAGGCATTGCGCACGTGCAGCGCGGCGCTCGCGGGCTTGGCCTCCACCTGCACGCCGTCGAACCGGGATGCCACCGAGTGCAGTCCCTCGACGATCGTGGCGAGGAGGTCCCTCGCGTCGGGATCGATCTCGTGGACGAATCCGATGTCGAACTCGGAGCCGTGGCTGCCGACGAGTTTGACCTCGACCGGCAAACGCGACAGAGCGGCGAGATCCTTGAGAGCGCGTCCCGAGATGACGGCAGCGGCCGTCGACGGCAGAGCGGCGAGGCCCCGCAGCGCCCGCACCGCATCGTCGTGCGGGTAGGCCTTCTCGGGATCGCTCACGATGGGGGAGATGGTGCCGTCGTAGTCGGTCGCCACGAGCAGGCGGGGCGTCCGCGCGACAGCCACCAGAGCACGTCGAAGGTCAATCGGAAGATCGTGGGCACTCACCTGCTCCACGTTAGGTCAGAGTGGGGCACGAATCCGACCCGGTGGGTATTGCGACCACGTGTTTCCGGTTACAGGAAGCGGCGGATCGGACGTCAGGCTTCCGACGCGACCGTCTTCGGCACGCGCGAGCCGTCGCCGAGCAGCAGCTCCACCGTCAGTTCGAGCCGGCGGGCGACATCGGTGGCCGACGAACGGCGCGTGAGCCAGGCGACGAGATTCGACAGCCACACGTCGCTGATGACGCGTGCGATGGCGAGTTCTTCCTCGGTGGGCTCGCCGTCGTTCATGGCCCGTGCGAACAGTCGGTCCATGAGGGTGCCCACCTGGTCGACCTCGGCGGCGGCGGAAGCGTCGGCGAACATGAACGCCCGTGTCATGGCCTCGGTGAGCAGGGGATCGCGCTGCATGGCCTTGGTGATCAGGCCCAGGATGAGGTGCATGCGCTCGAGGGGGCTGTGGCCGGGTGGGATCCGGCCCTTGCCTTCGATGCGGGCGAATTCACGGCCGAGGGCGGAGACCAGCAGGTGGACCTTGGACGGGAAGTATCGGTAGAGGGTGCCGACCGCGACGTCCGCGCGTTCTGCCACCGCCCGCATCTGCACGGCCTCGTAACCACCCTTCGACGCGAGCGCCAGGGTGGCGTCGAGAATCCGCTTGCGCCGTTCCTTCTGGGCATTGGAACTGAGATCGTCCTCGGTGAGGGCGGTCAGAGTTCCGTGTCCGTTGGCACGGGAGCGGGACGGGGTGGCCATAGATTCGTTTCCTCACGCCTTGACTCTGAATCGGTGCCATATTAGAACACGTTCTAGCAATGATGTCATTCGGAAGGGCGGAAACCGCTGTGAGTATCGCCACGACCGAGGAGCAGCGGGCCGTTCAGGCATCTGTCCAGGCCTGGTCACGTGCCGTAGACCCCATGTCGACGATACGTCGCGCAAGCGACGCGACGTGGCGCGACGGCTGGTCCTCCCTCGCAGAACTCGGAGTCTTCGGCGTCGCCGTCCCGGAGGAGGCGGGCGGCCTCGGCGCGACCACCGTGGACCTGGCCGTCATGCTCGAGCAGGCCGCCTACGAACTCGCACCGGGCCCGATCCTGACCACCGTCGTGGCCGCCCTCGTGTTCGGCCGTGCCGGTGAGACCGTCGCCAAGACGACGGAACGGCTCGCCGAGGGTGAGGTCCCCACCGCGCTCGCTCTCGACTCGGCCGTGACCGCGGAGCCTGCGGGTGACGGAGTCCTGCTGCGCGGTGAGGCCGGACCGGCCGTGGGTGCCGAAGCCGGGGTCGCCGTGCTCGTCCGTGTCGCGGGTGAAGGTGATCCGGCCGTCGAGAGCTGGGCGCTCGTCGAGGCCGATGATCCGGGTCTGCACATCGAACCGCTCGAGACCATCGACGCCTCCCGCGCGGTGGCCCGCGTCCGCCTCGACGACGCGACGGTCCCGGTCGATCGGGTCGCGACCGTCCCGGCCGGCTTCGTGCGCGACCTGACCGCCGGCCTCGCCGCCGCGGAGCTGGCCGGTCTCGCCGGCTGGGCGCTGACCACCGCCGTCGAGTACGCGAAGATCCGCGAACAGTTCGGAAAACCGATCGGTTCGTTCCAGGCCGTCAAACACATCTGCGCCGAAATGCTCTGCCGCACCGAGAAGATCCGGGCCGTGGCCTGGGATGCGGCGGTCACCGTCGACGCGCAGCCCGACGAACTGCCGATCGCGGCGGCGGCCGCCGCCGCGATCGCACTCGATGCCGCGGTGCAGACCGCCAAGGACGCGATCCAGGTGCTCGGCGGCATCGGGTTCACATGGGAACACGACGCACACTTCTATCTCCGCCGTGCGGTCGCCACCCGCCAGGTGCTCGGCGGTTCCACCGCGTGGCGCTCGCGGCTGACGACCCTGGTCCGCGACGGCGCGCGCCGTCACCTCGGTATCGACCTGTCCGATCACGAGGAGAAACGCGCGCGGATCCGTGCGGAGGTCGAGAAGATCGCCGCCGCACCCGAATCCGAGCGCCGTGTCGCCCTCGCCGAGTCGGGCCTGCTCGCGCCGCACTGGCCGCCGCCCTACGGTCGCGGAGCCGGCGCCGCCGAACAGCTCGTCGTTCAGGAGGAGCTCGCCGCCGCCGGCATCGAACGTCCCGACCTCGTGATCGGCTGGTGGGCGATTCCGACCGTCCTCGCACACGGAACACTCGAGCAGATCGAGCGTTTCGTGATGCCCACCCTGCGCGGCGACGTGGTCTGGTGTCAGCTGTTCTCCGAACCCGGCGCCGGCTCGGACCTCGCGGCGCTGCGCACGAGTGCCGAGAAGGCCGACGGCGGATGGGTGCTGCGCGGACAGAAGGTGTGGACCTCGCTCGCACAGCAGGCGGACTGGGCGATCTGTCTCGCCCGCACCGACCGCGACGTCCCCAAGCACAAGGGCATCACCTACTTCCTCGTCGACATGAAGTCGGCGGGCATCACGATCTCGCCGCTGCGCGAGATCACCGGCGACGCGTTGTTCAACGAGGTCTTCCTCGATTCGGTCTTCGTGCCGGACGACTGCGTGGTCGGCAATCTCGGCGACGGCTGGAAGCTGGCCCGCACGACCCTCGCCAACGAACGCGTCGCAATGGGGGGCAAATCGTCGCTGGGGCCGCGCATCGAGGAACTGCTCGAACTGTCGACCTCCGGCGATCCCGTCGCCGAGGACCGCATCGCGACGCAGATCGGGGAGGCGACGGTCGGTTCGCTCCTCGATCTGCGGGCGACCCTCGCGCAGCTCGAAGGGCAGGATCCGGGCGCCGCGTCCAGCGTCCGCAAGCTCATCGGTGTGCGGCAGCGGCAGGACACCGCCGAGCTCGCCATGGATCTCGCGGGCGAGGCCGGCTGGGTGGAAGGTCCGCTCACCCGGGAGTTCCTCAACACCCGGTGCCTGACGATCGCCGGCGGAACCGAGCAGATCCTGCTCACCATGGCGGCCGAGCGGCTCCTGGGCCTGCCGCGCGATTGAGCGGTCCTTCCGCAGGGCGCCGGGGAGTGCTACAACTAGAACACGTTCTATTCGAAGGTGGGTGACGGTGGACTTCACACGTGACGAGACACAGGAGGAAATCGCCGGTGTGGCGGCCGGTCTCCTGAAACGCGGCCTCACCGACGACGCGTTGTGGGCCGCGCTGGCCGACGCCGACCTGCTCTCGCTCGCTCTGCCGGAGCGTCTCGGCGGGTCGGGCCTCGGGCTCGGCGAGGTCGCCACCGTGCTCACCGAGATCGGACGCGGAGCCGCGCAGACCCCGGCCCTGGCCACCCTCGGCCTGGGCGTGCTGCCGATCCTCGCGCTCGCCTCCGAACAGCAACAGGACGACCTGCTCGCCGGCGTCGCCGAAGGAGCCGTGCTTACAGCCGCGCTCGGCGAACCGGGACGCGCCTTCCCGGAGCAACCGGCCGCCACGGCGGTCGCCACCGACGGGGGCCACGCGGTCACCGGTTCGTTCGTCGCCGTGCCCTACGCCGACCGGGCACGCGTGGTGCTGCTGCCCACCGACGCAGGCGTGGTCGCGGTGGCTCCCGACGCCGTGGGCATGACCCTGCGTTCGAGCCCCACCTCGACCGGCTCTCCCGAGTTCTCGGTGCGCGCCGACGGCGCCGTGGGTGTCCTGCTCGCCGAATCCGGCATCGACGCCGTGGCGACACTCCACCGGATCGCGCTCGCCGCCGTGGCGGCATTCGCCGACGGACTGCTCTCCGGGGCAACCGAACTCACGGCGAAGCACGTCAGCGAGCGGCACCAGTTCGGCAAGCCGCTCGCGACCTTCCAGGCCGTCGCACAGCAGATCGCCGACATCTACGTCACCGCCCGCACCCTGCACGTCGCGGCGCTGTCGTCGGTCTGGCGCCTGGCCGAAGGTCTCGACGCCGCGGACGATCTCGACATCACCGCCTACTGGATCGCCGCCGAACTGCCGCCGGCCATGCGGGTGCTGCACCACCTGCACGGCGGCGTGGGTGTGGACGAGACCTATCCGCTGCACAAGTACTCGTCGACCGCCAAGGACCTCGCCCGGTTGCTCGGCGGCGCCTCGTACCGACTCGACCTCGTGGGGGCCCGGTGTTCATCGATCTGACCGACGACCAGCGCGCACTGCAAGCCGAACTGCGGCGCTACTTCAGCAGCCTCGTCTCACCCGAGGAGGCTGCGATCATGCGCACGGAGCGGCACGGCCCCACCTATCGCGAGGTCGTGCGTCGCATGGGCAAGGACGGTTGGCTCGGCGTAGGCTGGCCCGTCGAGTTCGGCGGCCGCGGCTTCGGCGACGTGGAACAGCAGATCTTCGCCAACGAGGCCGTCCGCGCCGACGTGCCGTTGCCGAGCGTCACCCTGCAGACCGTCGGCCCGACCCTGCAGGTCTACGGGACCGACGAACAGAAGCGAAAGTTCCTGCCCGCCATCCTCGCCGGCGAGGTGCACTTCGCCATCGGCTACTCCGAACCCGAGGCCGGTACCGACCTCGCCGCCCTGCGCACCACCGCCGTCCGCGACGGCGACCACTACATCGTCAACGGACAGAAGATCTTCACCACCGGCGGGCACGACGCCGACTACATCTGGCTCGCCGTCCGCACCGGCCCCGCCGACTCGCGTCACCGCGGCATCTCCGTGCTCATCGTCGACACCAAGGATCCCGGCTTCAGCTGGACGCCGATCATCACGTGCGACGGTGCCCACCACGTCAACGCCACCTACTACAGCGACGTACGCGTTCCCGTCGAGATGCTCGTCGGCGAGGAGAACAAGGGCTGGAAGCTCATCACCACCCAACTCAACCACGAACGCGTCATGCTCGGCCCGGCCGGTCGCGTCGCCGGCATCTACGACCGGCTCGTCGAATGGGTCCGCGCCCACGAACTCCGGGACCGCCCCGAGGTGCGACGCGCACTCGGCGAGATCCACGCGACCTGGCGACTCAACGAACTGCTCAACTGGCAGGTCGCGGCGAGCAGCAACGACGCCGTCGACATCGCCGATGCCTCGGCGACCAAGGTGTTCGCCACCGAGCGGATCCAGCGCGTCGGGCGCCTCGCCGAGGAGATCGTCGGTGCCTTCGGCGATCCGGCCGACGACGACACCGCCGATCTGCTCCGCTGGCTCGACATGATGGCCAAACGCAATGTCGTCATCACCTTCGGCGGTGGCGTCAACGAGGTGATGCGCGAACTGATCGCCACCGCCGGTCTGGGCATGCCGCGGGTCCCGCGGTGAGGCAGGAGAATTCGGTGACACGAGATTCGGTGACACAAGGTTCGGTGACACGAGATGCTCGGGGGAGGATCCCCGAGGAGATCCGGCAGGCGGCCGAGAAGGTCCGCGGCGACGGCCCGTCCGCGCCGCGACCCGGCCGCGATCCCGTGAACATGCCGATGATCCGCAACTGGCTCGAGGCGATCGGCGACGACAACCCGATCTACACCGACGAGACCGCGGCGATCGCAGCCGGTCACGGTGGTCTCGTGGCCCCGCCCGCGATGGCGCAGGTGTGGACGATGCGCGGCCTCGGCGCCGAACGCGAGAAGGACGACCCGCTCGGCCGGATGACGCAGATCCTCGACGACGCCGGCTACACCTCGGTGGTCGCCACCAACTGCGACCAGATCTACCACCGCTACCTGCGCCACGGCGAGCAGGTGACGATCGAATCCACCCTCGAGGACGTCGTCGGCCCGAAGCGGACCGGGCTCGGAGAGGGATGGTTCTTCACCACCCGCAACCTGTGGAAGGTCGGCGACGAGGTCGTCGCCGAGATGCTCTTCCGCATCCTGAAGTTCGCACCGCCGTCGAAGGACGAGCGCGCGGAGACGTCGGAAGACCGGCCCACATCCGCGGTACCCGACGATCTCGACCCCATGCGGATGCTCCGCCCGTCCGTCTCCCGCGACACGCAATTCTTCTGGGACGGCGTGGCCACCCACGAACTGCGCATCCAGCGACGCCCCGACGGCACCCTGCAGCACCCACCCGTCCCGGCGCTCTGGCTCGACAAGTCGGAAACCACCGACTACGTCGTATCCTCCGGTCGCGGAACGGTGTTCAGCTTCGTCGTCCACCACGCGCCCAAGGTGCCGGGGCGGCAGGTGCCCTTCGTCGTCGCGCTCGTCGAACTCGACGAGGGTGTCCGGATGCTCGGTGAACTCCGCGACGTCGACCCTGGACAGGTACGCATCGGGATGTCGGTCGAGGTCACCTTCCTCGATTTCCCCGGCGACGACGAGACCGGCGGGCAGCCGTGGACGCTGTACGCCTGGAAGCCGATCGAGGAGGACGTGTGAGCACCCCGACCGTCACGACGGGCGAGAGCCTGCCCTCCCTCGAGATCCACGCCGATCCCACCTTCATCGTGTCGACGGCCCTGGCCACACGCGACTTCCAGGACGTGCACCACGACCGCGACAAGGCACAGCAGCGCGGATCGAAGGACATCTTCGTCAACATCCTCACCGACACCGGCCTCGTGCAGCGCTACGTCACCGACTGGGCCGGCCCCCGCGCGGTGGTGAAGTCGATCTCGCTGAGACTGGGTGTGCCCTGGTACGCCTACGACACCCTGACCCTCTCGGGCACCGTCGCGTCCGTCGAGGACGGACTGGTCACCGTCGACATCACCGGCACCAACAGTCTGGGCAAACACATCACGGCCACAGCCACTTTCGTGATCGGAGGCACCGCATGAGCGGCCTGTCGGGTGCAGCGGCGATCGTCGGCATCGGCGCGACCGACTTCTCGAAGGACTCCGGCCGCAGCGAACTCCGCCTCGCGGCCGAAGCGGTGTGCGCCGCCCTCGACGACGCGGGACTGACCCCGGCCGACGTCGACGGTCTGGTCTCGTTCACGATGGACACCAACACCGAAGTGGCCGTGGCCCGTTCGGTGGGCATTCCGCACCTGAAGTTCTTCTCCCGCATCCACTACGGCGGCGGTGCGGCGTGCGCGACGGTGCAGCAGGCGGCGATGGCCGTCGCGACCGGCGTGGCCGACGTGGTGGTCGCGTACCGGGCGTTCAACGAGCGGTCCGGCGCGCGGTACGGGCAGGTCAACACTGCCCTTGCCGCACAGGTGAATTCGTCGGGAACCGACAACGCGTTCTCCTACCCGCACGGGCTGAGTACACCGGCCTCGTTCGTCGCGATGGTCGCGCAACGCTACATGCACGTCTCCGGTGCGACGAGCGCCGACTTCGGCGCCGTGGCGGTCGCGGATCGGGCGCACGCCGCCACGAATCCGAAGGCGTTCTTCCACGGCAAGCCGATCACGCTCGAGGACCACCAGAACTCGCGGTGGATCGCCGAGCCGCTGCACCTGCTCGACTGCTGCCAGGAATCGGACGGCGGCGTCGCGATCGTCGTCACCAGCGCCGAGCGGGCGAAGGACCTGAAGCAGACCCCGGCGATGATCGCGGCCGCGGCGCAGGGGAGCGGACCCGATCAGTACATCATGACCAGCTACTACCGGGACGGGCTCACAGGCCTGCCGGAGATGGGCATCGTCGGCGACCAGTTGTGGGAGCAGGCGGGCATCGGGCCGCAGGACATCGCCACGGCCGTGCTCTACGACCACTTCACCCCGTACGTGCTCATGCAGCTCGAAGAACTCGGTTTCTGCGGCCGCGGTGAGGCCAAGGACTTCGTCGCCGACGGCATCCAGGTGGGCGGACGGCTACCGATCAACACGCACGGCGGTCAGCTGGGCGAGGCCTACATCCACGGCATGAACGGCATCGCGGAGGGCGTACGGCAGATCCGCGGCACGGCCGTCAACCAGGTCGACGACGTCGACCACGTCCTGGTCACGGCAGGAACAGGAGTTCCGACCTCAGGGCTGGTGCTGTCGCGGTCCTGACGCCGTTTCCCTCCCAGGGGACCGCAGGCCTGCCTACTATGAAGGCCCACACTCCGGTGATATCCCCGTGGGAGGACCCATGTCGGTCACGGACGGACATGTCGTGCATCCGACTCGCGAACAGCGGGTCCAGAACGGTCTCGCCGCTCGGAGGGGCACTCCCGTCGAGTCGCTGGCCGATCTCGGGGAGTCGTCCCGGGATCCGATCGCGTTGCTCGAGAGTCAGGCGCAGTCGCGCGTCCCCCAGCTCGTTCCGGTCCGGTACGGCCGCATGGCGACGTCGGCGTTCGCGTTCTTCCGCGGTGCTGCACTGGTGATGGCCGACGATCTGTCGCGCACATCCGACAGTGGTCTGCACACACAGCTGTGCGGCGACGCCCACGCGAGCAATTTCGGCCTGTTCGCGACTCCGGAACGGAGAACGGCCTTCGACGTCAACGACTTCGACGAAACCTATCCGGGGCCGTTCGAATGGGACGTCAAGCGCCTGGTCGCAAGCCTCGAGATCGCCGGTCGCGACAACGGGTTCACCGCGAAGGAACGCCGGAAGATCACCCGGGCATGTGCCGCAGAGTACCGCGAGACGATCTGTAGGCAAGCGCAACTCGGAAATCTGGCCGTGCGGTACTCCCACCTCGATCCCACGACCGAGATAGCGGAGTTGGGCGGCCTGCTGGATGCGAAGATGGGAAAACGCACGCGGAAAGCGCTCGACAAGGCCTCGCGCCGCGACAGCCTCCAGGCACTGGAGAAGCTGACCACCATCATCGACGGTCACCGCCGGATCATCAGCGATCCGCCGCTCATCGTGCCCGTCGAAGAGGTCTTCGCCGACCTCGACGCCGAGGCGATCTACGACGAGTTGTACGGCCGTGTCCGTTCGTACCGGGCGACACTACAGTGGGACCGCCGAGTCCTCCTCGAACAGTTCGAACTGGTCCAGGCCGCGCGGAAGGTCGTCGGAGTGGGCAGTGTCGGCACGCGGGCGTGGATCCTCCTGCTGCGCGGTGCGGACGACGACGATCCGTTGTTCCTGCAGGCGAAGGAGGCCCAGCGTTCGGTGCTGTCGTACTACGTCGACGGTCCGACCTTCCGGAACGAGGGCGAACGGGTCGTCAACGGTCAGCGGCTGATGCAGTCGGCGAGCGACATCTTCCTCGGCTGGCAGCAGGGCGCCGGGGCCGACGGGGTGAACCGGGATTTCTATATCCGTCAGCTCCGCGACGGCAAGGGTTCGGCGGTGATCGAGGAGATGGTGCCCAAGGGCCTGAAGCTCTACGGCCGACTCTGCGGCCGAGTCCTCGCCTTCGCCCATGCGCGGGCCGGCGACCGGATCGCACTGGCGGCCTATCTCGGCACGGACGAGGAGTTCGACGAGGCGGTCTCGTCGTTCGCGGTGGCCTACGCGGACCGCAACGAACGCGACCTGCAGGCGCTGCACGACGCCATCGAACAGGGACGGGTGAAGGCCCGGACCGGGCTCTGATCCCCGTCTGATTCGTGCCTGCTCCCCGGGCATGTCCGCTGTCCGGGAATCACCCATCCGTCCTTTCGCTCGGCGCGGTACAAGGGAGGCGATCACGTGCCGACGGAAGGACGTCATGATGGGTTTCGAGGGCAGGGTCGCATTCGTGACGGGAGCGGCGCGGGGCCAAGGACGCTCGCACGCCGTCGCATTCGCCGAGGCAGGCGCCGACGTGGTCGTCTGCGACCGGTGTTCCGACTCACCGGTGGTGGGATATCCGCTGGCGACCGAGGAGGACCTCGCGGAGACGGTGCAACTCGTCGAGGCGACCGGTCGCCGCGCCGTCTCTGCGACACTCGACACCGCCGACCGTCCGGCGATGGACGCGCTGGTGGCTCGTGCCCACGCCGAACTCGGGCGGATCGACATCGCGGTCGCCAATGCCGGGGTGTCGGTCGCGGCACCGGTGTACCGCATGCCGCAGGAGATGTGGGACGAAGCGATCGCGTCCAATCTCACCGGGGTGTTCAACACCGTCGCCGCGGTCACGCCGGGGATGATCGAACGCGGCTACGGTCGTATCGTCACGGTGTCGTCGATGCTCGGCCGAGCGGGCAACACCAACATGGCCGCGTATGCGGCGTCGAAGTGGGGCGTGATCGGCCTGACGAAGAGCGCGGCCCTGGACCTCGCGCAGAACGGCATCACCGTCAACGCCGTCGCCCCGGGCAACATCTCCACGCCGATGATCCACAACGACGCGCTCTACGGGATGCTGCGGCCCGACCTCGAACATCCGACCGCCGACGATGTCGCTCCGGTGTTCACCTCCCTGCACGCACAACCGGTGCCGTGGCTCGACCCGGCCGAGGTCACCCGTGCGGTTCTGTTCTTCGCCGACGAGGCGTCCGCACACATCTCCGGCACCGTGCTGCCGATCGACGCCGGCAACGCCGCCCGGGTGACGGGCTGAACGATCCTCCCGGCGGAGCGATGAGAAAACCCGTCGAACGGTGTCGGTCTCTTCGTGCACACTGTGCTCACCACCACAGTCAGGGGAGAAACTGATGGCCGACGCCATAGTTGCAGAAGGACTGATCAAGACATACGGGCAGCTCAGAGCGCTCGACGGGGTAGATCTGCGAGTGCCGGAGGGGACGGTCACCGCGCTGCTCGGGCCCAATGGGGCCGGAAAGACCACCACGGTGCGGGTGTTGACGACACTGCTCGTCCCCGATGCCGGTCGCGCCGAAGTGGCGGGATACGACGTCCTCACCGAGGCGCGAAAGCTCCGCTCCAGGATCGGAGCATCGGGGCAGTACGCGGCGGTCGACGAATATCTCACAGGCTTCGAGAACCTCGAGATGGTCGGCCGGCTGTACCACCTCGGCGCCAAACGCAGTCGCCTCCGGGCACGCGAGTTGCTCGAACAGTTCGATCTCGAAGAAGCGGGCGATCGCCCGGTCAAGGGTTATTCGGGCGGTATGCGACGCCGCCTCGACCTCGCCGGTGCGCTCGTCGCCGATCCTCCGGTGCTGTTCCTCGACGAACCCACGACGGGTCTCGATCCGCGGGCCCGCCTCGGGTTGTGGGACGTCATCGACACCCTCGTGCAACGCGGCACGACGCTGCTGCTGACGACGCAGTACATGGACGAGGCCGAACGCCTCGCCGACGACATCGTCGTGATCGATCGGGGCACGGTCATCGCCCGCGGCACGGCCGACGAGCTCAAGAGCCGCGTCGGTGGCGAACGCATCGAACTCGCCGTGACCGACACCGATCAGCGCGACCGCGCGGTTCGCGAGCTCGAATCGGTGGCGTCCGGGGAGGTCAGGGTCGAGCGCAGTACCGGCCGCATCACCGTGCCGGTCAGCGGCGACTCGGGCGGCGGAACCGACGGGCTCGTGATGGCGCTCGGGAAGCTGTCGGCCGCGGGCATCCGGGTCTCCGACGTCGCACTGCGGAAACCGACCCTCGACGACGTGTTCCTCACGCTCACCGGTCGCGGCACGGACGAGAAGGTCGAGGAGGCGGTGTCGTGAACACACTCGAGATGGTCGCATCCGACGGCCTGACCATTGCCAAGCGCAACATGATCAAGATCAAGCGTGTGCCGGATCTGCTGGTCTTCACGACGCTGTCGCCGATCATGTTCGTGCTGCTCTTCGCATACGTCTTCGGCAGCGCGATCGACGTTCCCGGCGTCTCGTACCGGGAGTTCCTCATCGCAGGCATCTTCACCCAGACGGTCATCTTCGGATCCACCTGGACGGGCCTCGGGATGGTCGAAGACCTGCAGAAGGGCATCATCGACCGGTTCCGGTCGCTGCCGATGGCCCCGTCCGCGGTGCTCATCGGACGCACCAGCACCGACGTGCTGATCAATGTGCTCAGCCTCGTGGTGATGTCGTTGACCGGTCTTCTCGTGGGGTGGCGGATCAACACCTCGGTCGGTGAGGCGCTCGCCGGCTACCTGTTGCTGTTGTTGTTCGCCTACGCCCTGTCGTGGGTGATGGCCGTGATCGGCATGTGGATCCGCACACCGGAGGTCTTCAACAACGCGAGTTTCATGGTGATCTTCCCGCTGTCGTTCATCGCCAACACGTTCGTCGACCCGTCGTCGATGCCGACGGTGCTGCGCGTCATCGCCGAGTGGAATCCCATCTCGGCGGTCACGCAGGCGGTCCGCGAACTGTTCGGCAACACCAATCCCATGGTGCCGCCGCCCGACGTGTGGCCCCTGCAGAATCCGGTCCTCGCGTCGCTGATGTGGACAGCGTTGATGCTGATCGTGTTCGTGCCGTTCGCGATCCGCAGGTACCAGAAGGCCGTCAGCCGCTGACGGTCGGCGTCCGGCCGGCGGGTGGGCTCATCCCGGGTAGGGCGCGTACTGGCGCTGACGCAACAGTGTCGCCAGGTGCACGGCGTTGCGGGCGACGGATTCGGTGGTCGAGCGCACCGCTTCGGGGATCTCGTCGAGATCCTTGAAGTCGGTGCCCGACATCGCCTCGCCGTTCCAGTAGGTCGAGCCCTGCGCGGGGATCGAGAAACCGATGTCGTTGAGACTCTGGAACAGGTCGGCGACGATCTTGTGCGCGCCGTCCTCGTTGCCGACGACTGCGGCGATCCCGACCTTGCCCACCATGCGTGGACGGTTCTCGTCGTCGGTGTTCGACAGTTCGGCATCGAGCCGCTCGAGGACACGTTGGGCGACGCTCGACATGTGTCCCACCCAGGTCGGTGTGGCGACGAGCAGGATGTCGGCCGAGACGATGCGCTCGACGATCTCCGGCCACTGATCCCCGTCGCCCATGTCGGCTTCGACACCGGGCTTGACGTCGAAGTCGACGACTCGGACGGTTTCGACGCTGACGTCGTGCTTCGACAGTGCGTCGAACACGTGCGCCACCATCTTGTCGGTGCTGGACTCGGCGGGGGACGGCTTGAGCGTGCAGTTCAGGGCCACGGCGTGCAGTGCTGTCATGTGCCCGGGATACCCGAGTTACACCACGACAATCACCTACAACACGACAGTCAGCGACCGCGTGCGGCCGCCCAGCCGTCGATCGCCGCCGAGAACTCGAACGAGGTGGGCAGCAGCGCCACCTGGTCGGCCGGGCCGGGCTGCAACGGGCCGAGCTCCTCGAGGCTGTGGTTCGCGGTGGTGAAGTGCTCGAACTGCAGGTCGGTGTGGGCGAGGGCGTTTCGCAGCGGCTCGACCTGCGCGCAGTTGATGTTCAGGTCCTTGTCGGAACAGGTGAGCAGCACCGGGGTGTCGGCCGCCAGCTCCGCGGCGAGCTCAACCGGGTCGAGCTGGTCGGACTCGAAGAGGAACTTCGCGTTCGCGGGGTTCATGCCGAACTGCGCGAGGATCGGGTGCAGATCGGTGGGGAAGGCCCCGGTCGTCCGCAGCGACTCGACGGCACGCGGCAGGTCGGCCCGGACCGCCTCGCCGTCGGGGCCGAGCTGTCCGGAATCCACCACGGCATTCAGCTGGGCGGTCAGCAGGTCCAGGTAGCGCATCGGCAGCGGAGCGAGAAGTGCGAAGCCGCTTCCGATACCGCGATCGGCGAGTGCGAGCGCGGTCAGTGCACCCTCGCTGTGTCCGAGGACGAGGATCTCCTCGGGGGAGACTCCGGTGTGTTCAGCGAGCAGACGCACCGCGGCTTCGGCGTGGTCGACCTGCTCGGTGAAGCCGTACTCGCCGATGGTCTCGACCGTGTAGGACCCGAGGCCCGTCTCACCGGCCCCGATCTTGTCGAAGCGCAGGCTCGCGATGCCGTGGGCGGCGAGTGCGTCCGCGGTGCGCACCAGGGTGTCGGCCGCCCAGCCGGGCTGGTTGCCGTTGCGATCGGTGGTGCCGCTGCCCGGGAGCAGCAGTGCGGCGGCCACCGCGGCTCCGTCCGGGTTGCGGAGGCTGCCGTGGAAGGTGGTGCCGTCGGCCTCGAAGGTCACCGGGGCGTCGGTGCCGTTCGACACGGCGACCGAACCCGTGTCGGGAAGGGCCACCGCGGTTCCCGCGAGTGTCACACCTCCCGCGAGAACCAGCACGGGCACAGCAGCAGCACCGATCCACCTTCGCACGTTCCGCATGGTGCGAACCCTAGCAAAGGACTGCGCTGTGCCCGTGGTGAGCGAGGACGCCCGTGGGAGATCAGGGGAGTAGGGTGTCGATGAAGGTGTTGCTGAAGACCCGATGCGGATCGAGACGGTTGTAGACCGCGCGAGCCGAATCCCAGTTCTCGTCCGAGGGAACACCTTCCCGGTAGGTGTCGGGCAGGCCCTGCGTCAGGATCTGCTCGTCGGTGTACGGCAGGTCGGGACCGAACGCCCAGCCCTTCGACCATTCCGGCCGGAAGGTCGAGTCGCTTCCGTTGTACCGCTGCCGCATCCACTGCTCCATCTCCCGGTAGAAGGCGAACATGCCGGGAGTTCCCGGGACACCGAGAACGTTGAGCCAGATGGCGGTGTCCCATTCCGGGTGGTCGGGACGCGGGCGGGTCGACGCGATCGTCGGCGGTCCCGCCGACGGGACGAGGACGTCCTCCGGCCGATCCAGTCCGCAGCACCGGATTTCGACCGGACCGTTGAGAGGGAACTGTCCCAGGCTGCGGTAGTGCTCGATGCGCTCGGAGAACCAGTGCGCGAAGTCGTGGATCACGTTGGCGATGTTGGTGCGGTTCGTGAGCACCGCACCGCCACCCTCGGTCAGTCGCAGGGTGGTCGCCTTGATGTAGAACTGCAGATCCTTCGACCAGCCCCAGATGTCGGACGATCCCGTCGCGGCGAGACCGGCCACGGTCACGCCGTAATAGGTCTGACCGAAAGCCGGTGCGATCGAAGTGTTCCCGGCCGTGATGTGCCCCAGCAGGTCGGTGATCGGTTCGGGCACGTTGTCGGAGAACGGGTAGTTGTACGGCCCGGTGACCTCCCGCGAGGTGGCCGGCTTCTCCGGTGCGAGCGACCACACCTTCATCCACGGACGTTCCGTGAACGGATACCAGATCGCCTCGGCCCGCCCCGCCGAATCGACGAACGACTCGAAGGTCCGACCCGGCGAACCGGCGGGGGAGAACAGTTCCTGCCAGGTGATGTCGGTGAAGGACTGGCAGCGCATGCGATAGTTCGGTCCGGCCTGCAACGTGACGGACGTGATGAACGTCCGGCCGAGATGCGTGAGCAGCGGGGTGATCTCGGGATCGGCGCGGGTGAAGGTACGCAGTGCGTAGGCGCTGCCGTCCCACACGACGGCGGTCAGTTCGGTCACGAGATTGCTCAGCGACCCGAAGGTGTGACCGGGGAGGGTGGATTCACCGTTGGCGGGCAGGGCGGCGCCGTGCGCGTTGACGGCGAGCGCCCCGGCGATCGACAACACGCCGGGCGCAGGAAGATTCGCGAGTCCGAGACCGTGGTCCTGCAATGCAGTGGTGATGACGTCGAGCGTCGCGCCGGGACCTGCCGTGACGGTCGCGGGGGAGCCTCCGGGGTTCACCTGGACCCAGTCGAGATGGAGCATGGTGTCGGCGAGGATCACCCGGTCGACGGGTGCGCCGTTGACGATCGTCAGCGGTGTCCAGCCGTGCATGGCCCCGCGCGGACGGATGGTGTATCCGTTCTCGTGCGCCCAGTTCACCAGGCGCACCACGTCGTCGGGGGTGCGAGGCGCGCAGGTCCAGATGGCGTCCAGCATGATCTCCTTGGACCAGTTCTGGTACGCCTGCTGGTAGAGATCGATGCCGTCGGGGAACACCGGGGGAGTGGGGAGCGTCGAGGCCGCGGACCCGGAGGGGACGGCATGTACCGGGGTCCATCCACCGAGGGCGGAGACCGCCAACGCACCGGCGCCGGCCGCGAGGAAACCGCGCCGCGACAGGCGCGGCGACGAATCACGAAGTGTCATGTTCGAATGTCGCTCTTTCGGGAGGGCGTGGCGATCACGCCACGGTGAGTACCACGTCGGCCAGGGCAGGGGCGAGATCGCGTTCGATGACGGAGACGGTCACGAGTTTGCGGTCGCCGTCGTTCCACACGCGCACCCGGAGGGTCTCGCCGGGGAAGACCACACCGGCGAACCGGGCGCGGAATCCCTTCACGCGCGATGCGTCGGCGTCGAGCAGACCGTCGGTCACCGCCTTGCACACGATGCCGTAGGTGCACAGCCCGTGCAGAATCGGTGCCGGGAAGCCCGCCGCGGATGCGAACTCGGGATCGGAGTGGAGGGGATTGCGGTCGCCGCACAGGCGGTAGAGCAGCGCCTGCTGTGGAAGGGTCGGCACGTCGAACTCGGCGTCCGGTTCACGATCGGGATACTCCACCGACTCCGACGGGCCGCGCTCGCCGCCGAAACCACCCTCACCGCGGGCGAAGATCGACGACCGCGCGGTCCACAGGGGATTGCCGTCGAGATCCTCGGTCACCGATTCCTGCACGACGACCGCGGCCTTGCCCTTGTCCCACACCTCGGCGATGCGGGTGACCGTGCGGCCCTTGCCCGAAGCGGGGATGGGCGCGTGCACGGTCACCTCCTGGCTGCCGTGGACGACCTTGGCGAGATCGATCTCGATCCCGGGGAACGAGACCTTCAGCGGCTCGACCTGGTGGAAGGTCGCGGCGACGGTCGCGAAGGTGGGGAGTACCTGGGGACCCCTGTCCCGGAGGTAACGCAGTTCACCCGCGTCGGTGGGATGGGACCCGGCACCGATGCCGAGGTTGTAGAGCTGGACATCGGTGCTGCTCCACTCGAACTCCTGAGCGGGCAGTTCGGCTCCGACGGCAACCGAGGGATCGATGGGCACGGGTACTTCCTTTCTACGGCTCGAACGCGAGTCGATCGGGTCACACGGTGTCGGCGGATTCTCGCAGCTCTTCGGCACGTTCGTCACGCGTGCGGTCCAGGATGTCCAGGGCCGCGAGATAGCCGAAGGTCATCGCCGGTCCGATGGTGGCGCCGGGCCCGGCGTAGGTGTGACCCATGACCGGGGAGCTGGCGTTACCGGTCGCGTACAGGCCGTCGATCACGCTGCCGTCCTCGCGCACCACCCGGCCATGGACATCGGTGACGAGCCCGCCCTTGGTGCCGAGATCGCCGGGGACCACCTTGAACGCGTAGAACGGGGCCTTGTCGACCACGCCGAGGCTCGGATTCGGCTTGTTGCGCGGATCCCCGTAGTAGTGGTCGTAGTGGGATTCGCCGCGGCCGAAGTCCTCGTCCTTGCCGGCCCGGGCGAAGCCGTTGAACCGCTGCACCGTCTCGGTGAGGGCGTCGGCCGGTACCCCGATCTTCTCGGCGAGTTCGGCGACGGAACCGGCCTTGACGAGCACCCCGGCCTCGAGCCACCGGCGGGGGAAGGGAGTGCGGGGGGTGATGCCGGCGAAGGTGTAGCGGTCGCGGTAGCGCTGATCGAGGATCAGCCAGCTGGGGATGTTCTCGCCCGGTCCCTCGCCGCGGCCGTGCTTGCCGCCGTACATCGCATGCGTCGCTTCGACGTAGGGCGCCGACTCGTTGACGAAACGCTTGCCTGCGGCGTTGACCATGAGGCACCCGGGGAGGCTGCGTTCCGACAGTGCGAACCACGGGCCGCCGGTGAGAGTGAAGGACGGTCCCCACCAGGCATCGTCCATGAAATCGACTGCGGCGCCCAGCTTCTGTCCGGCGCGGATGCCGTCTCCGGTGTTCGCCTTCGCGCCCACGGTCCACTCGGTGCCGATCGGCTGACGCTGGTACTGCGCCCGCATCTCGGCGTTGTGCTCGAAACCGCCGCTTGCGAGGATCACGCCCTTGCGGGCACGGATGACGCACTTCTCGCCGTTCGCGACCACCTCGACGCCGCGCACGACCCCGTCCTCGACGACGAGGTCGGTGAGCGCCGTCTCCAGTAGCAGGGGCACACCGGCGTCGCGCAGACCGATCCGCAGCCCGGCCATGAGCGCTTGGCCTCGGACGAGCAGGTGCTTCTTGGTGATGTTCGCCCAGACGAACCGAGCGCCGACCCGCATGGCGCGAACCGGTCCGCGCGGATTCCGCATGAGCAGGTTCAGCCACTTGTAGTCGGCCTGGGTGATGACGAAGTTCTTGGGAGCTCGGGCGTAGTCGGGTTCGAGGAGAGCGAGATCCTCGCCGAGACGGCGGCCGTCGAAGGGCGTCGGTTCGACCGAACGGCCACTGGGACGTCCGCCCGGCGCCTCGGGGTAGTAGTCGGAATAGCCCGGTACCCATTGCAGTTCGAGGGCGCTGTTCTTCAGGACGAAGGAGAGCATCTCCGGTCCGCGATCGATGTAGGTGTCGATCTTCTCGGCAGGTACGCCGTCGCCGATGATGCTGTGGAGGTACTTCCGGGCTTCTTCGGGGGTGTCGTCCACCCCGGCGGACTTCAGCGCCTCGTTGTTGGGAATCCACACACCGCCGCCCGATCGGGCGCTCGACCCGCCGTAGCGCGACGCCTTCTCGATCAGGACCACGTCGGCGCCCTTGCGGGCTGCGGTGATGGCGGCGGTCATTCCGCCGGCACCGCTGCCGACGACAACGATGTCGTACTCCTGCTTCGTCATGTAGAACACGTTATAGAAATGGCGGTGCCGAGTCCATCCCCGAATGCGAAGAGTCCTGGACGTGAAGCGAAGACGCGGTGACGCCGACACTGGAACGCGATATCGCCGGCCGACGACGAGCAACGGCACCGTCCGATAGGGACGGTGCCGTCGCGGGGTCGATCGGGGTCGGAATCGGTCAGGTGGGTGATCCGTCCGGTACGGGAAGGGTGCCGTCGAGCACGGCCCGGTCGATGCTCTCCCGGAGCCGCGGACACCCTTCGCGCGGTGTGATGGACGAGCCTCGGAGCGAGGCGGTCTCGCGGAAGGTCGGGCACACGGTGTCCGGATCCTCCTGCCACTGCACGCTCGTGTGCGACAGGCTGTTCTTGCGCACCAGCACGCAGGTGCCGCACTCGCGGCACTGCACCTCGTGCTGACCCGAATCCAGATAGTTGATCTTGTCGATCGCGGTCTGGGCGGCGACGGCCTCGGCCCGCTCGGGCCACTGGGAGAAGTCCGGGGACTTCGCCCATCTGCTCCGCCGGGTCGAGGCACTCATCGTCACACCTCCGCTTCCTGCTTGCCCTGTTCTTCCTCGCGCTTCTTACGCTCGAGATTCTCGGCGACCTCCTTCTCCCAGGCCTCGTTGGCCTTGGCGGTGTCGACCTCGAACTCGAAGCGGCCCGTCATCTTCTCCGTCACGTCGGCGACGTCGACGTAGAACTGCTCGTACCAGCGGCGGAGCTGGTAGACCGGACCGTCCTCATCGCACAGCAGGGGATTGTCGATCTTTGTCTTGTTCTTCCAGATCTCGACGTCCTGCAGGAAGCCCTCGCCGACACCCTCGGTGAGCTTGGCGGCCAGCACGTCGGACTGCTCGGGTGACATGCCCTGCGGCTTCTTGACGATGATGCCGTACTGCAGCATGAACGAATCGTGCGTGATCGGGTAGTGGCAGTTGATCAGCACGGATTCGGTCTGGTACCCACCGTAGTTGTTCTTCAGCGGATTGATCATGTAGGAGGGGCCGTAATAGGCCGCGTACGACTCGAGCGTCGACTCCAGCCCGTACTGCGTCGCCATACCCTTGTCCGGCCGGCCGCGGGTGTTGAGGTACTGCTCCGCGATGTGCCCCTCGAAGACGTTCTTGAAGAACGTGGGGAAGGCGTAGTGGATGTAGAAGAAGTGCGCCATGTCGACGACGTTGTCGATGATCTCGCGACAGTTGGAACCTTCGATCCGGATCTGGTTCCAGGTCCAGTCCGTCCACTCGTCCGAGCCGTACTGCTCGATCTCGGGGATGGTGACCTCCGGAGGCGGGGTGTTGCCCTCGGGGTCGTTCCACACGAACAGCTGGCCGTGCTTCTCCATCGTGATCCACGAACGGGTGCGGGCCAGCGGGGGAACACGCTTGGCGTACGGGATGTCCGTGCACTTGCCGTTGCCGCCCCAGCGCCAGTCGTGGAACGGGCACGCAACCGAATCGCCCTTGATCTCGCCCTGTGACAGGTCGCCGCCCATGTGGCGGCAGTACGCGTCGAGCACCTTCGCGTCGCCGTTGCTGTCGGCCCACACCACGAGTTTCGTGCCGAAGGCCTCGACGGCGTGAGGCTTGCCGTCCTTGAACGTGCGACTGAGGCCGAGGCAGTGCCAGCCTCGCGCGAAACGCGTCCGGACCTCTCCGACGTCGATCTCGCGAATCTGTGCCATGTCCGCTCACTTCCCTCCGGAAATCTCTTCTAGAACACGTTATAGAATTCGCGTCCCGAGGGGAAGGGTTCGGGGACTTTGGTCCCGCCATAGAGATTGTCTACCTGCGGGTGCGGCGCGTCTCGACACGAATAAGAACATGTTCTAGTCTCGGTACAAGCGATCAATTCCTGAACAGACGGGAGCGTCCAGTGGGTGACCACGACAGCCACGAGGTACTGCAGCGGATCGACGCTCTGCTGCCCACGCTGCGAGAACGTGCGCAGGAGGCCGAGAATCTGCGCCGGGTGCCCGACGACTCGATCAAGGAACTCCAGGAGGCCGGCTTCTTCAAACTTCTGCAACCGGCCCAGTGGGGTGGATACGAGGCCGATCCCGTCACCTTCTTCACCGCGGTGCGCAACATCGCGAGCGCGTGCGGCTCGACCGGATGGGTCTCCGGCATCATCGGCGTCCACAACTGGCACCTCGCACTCTTCGACCAGCAGGCCCAGGAAGAGGTCTGGGGCGACGACACCGACGTCCGCATCTCCTCGTCCTACGCGCCCATGGGTGCCGGTGAGGTCGTCGACGGCGGATACAAGGTCAACGGTGCGTGGGCCTGGTCGTCCGGATGCGACCACGCGAGCTGGGTCGTCGTCGGTGGCCCGGTCATCAAGGACGGCCGCCCCGTCGACTTCGGCAGCTTCCTGATCCCTCGTTCCGAGTACGAGATCGACGACGTGTGGCACGTGGTCGGCCTGCGCGGCACCGGATCCAACACGATCAAGGTCAAGGACGTCTTCGTCCCGCGCCACCGCTTCCTCAGCTTCAAGGCCATGAACGACCTCGCCTCGCCCGGGCTCGAGCGCAACACCGCACCCGTCTACAAGATGCCGTGGGGCACCATCCATCCCACGACCATCTCGACGCCCATCGTCGGCATGGCCTACGGCGCGTACGAGGCCCACGTCGAACACCAGGGCAAGCGGGTCCGTGCGGCGTACGCCGGCGAGAAGGCCAAGGACGATCCGTTCGCCAAGGTGCGCATCGCCGAGGCCTCGAGCGACATCGACGCGGCCTGGCGTCAGCTGTCGGGCAACGTCGCCGACGAGTACGCCCACCTCCTCGCCGGCGAGGAGGTTCCGATGGAACTGCGGCTGCGGGCGCGTCGCGACCAGGTCCGCGCGACCGGCCGTGCAATCACGTCGATCGACCGTCTCTTCGAGAACTCGGGTGCCACCGCACTCGCGGACGGCACACCCATCCAGCGTTTCTGGCGCGACGCGCACGCCGGTCGTGTGCACGCCGCCAACGACGCCGAACGCGCCTACGTGATGTTCGGTGCCGCCGAGTTCGGTCTGCCGATCACCGACACGATGGTCTAGGGGTGGATGTGACCGCAATCGACGAGATCACCTACGAGTCGACCTCCCGTTTCGCGCAGGTCCGCGACGACCTTCGCCTGCACTACCACGAGGCCGGCGTCGGCAACGACACCACGATCGTCCTGCTCCACGGCGGTGGCCCGGGCGCGTCGTCGTGGTCGAACTTCGCCAGGAACATTCCGGTGCTGGCACAACGGTTCCACGTGCTCGCCGTCGACCAGCCCGGCTACGGCAGGTCCGACAAGCCGACCGAGCATCCGCAGTACTTCGTGCACAGCGCGTCCGCGCTGAAGGACCTGCTCGACACGCTCGGGATCACCGACCGCGTCCACCTCCTCGGCAACTCGCTCGGTGGTGGTGCCGCCGTGCGGTTCGCGCTCGACTACCCCGAACGCGCCGGACGGCTCGTCCTCATGGGGCCGGGTGGGCTGAGCGTCAACCTGTTCGCACCCGACCCCACCGAGGGCGTCAAGAATCTCGGCCGGTTCTCGTACGAGCCCACCCGCGAAAATCTCGAGGCGTTCCTGCGGATCATGGTGTTCGACCAGTCGCTGATCACCCCCGAGCTCGTCGAGGAGCGGTTCGCGTCGGCGAGCACCCCCGAGTCGCTCGCTGCGGCGAAGGCGATGGGGAAGTCGTTCTCCAGCGCCGAATTCGAGAAGGGGATGCTCTGGCGCGACGCCTACAAACTCCGTCAGCGGGTACTGCTGATCTGGGGTCGCGAGGACCGCGTCAACCCGCTCGACGGTGCACTCGTCGCGCTGAAGATGATCCCGCGTGCACAGTTGCACGTGTTCGGTGGATGCGGCCACTGGGCCCAGCTCGAGAAGTTCGACGAATTCAACCGCCTGACAGCGGATTTCCTCACGGACGGAGTCGAATAGATGAGTATCCGGTCGCTGGCATATCTCCGGATCGGCGCCACCGACGTCCCGGCCTGGCGCGAGTACGGACTCAAGGTCCTCGGCATGATCGAGGGCAAGGGCACCCACGCCGACGCGTTGTACCTGCGGATGGACGACTTCCCGGCCCGGCTCGTCATCGAGCCGCACGAATCCGACACGCTGCTCGTCTCGGGCTGGGAGACCGCGAACGCCGCCGATCTCCAGTCGGTTCGCGACAGTCTGTCCGCGGCAGGCGTCCCGTTCAAGGAGGGCACCGCCGAGCAACTCGCCGATCGTCGCGTCGACGAACTGATCGTCTTCCAGGATCCGTCGGGCAACACCCTCGAGGCGTTCCACGGTGCCGCCCTCGAACACCGCCGCGTCGTCAGCCCGTACGGGCACAAGTTCGTCACCGGCGAGCAGGGTCTCGGGCACGTGGTGCTCTCGACCCGCGACGACGAGGAATCGCTGCGCTTCTACCGCGACGTGCTCGGTTTCCGCCTGCGTGATTCGATGCGGATGCCTCCGCAGATGGTCGGCCGGCCCGCCGACGGAAAACCGGCCTGGCTGAGGTTCTTCGGATGCAATCCGCGCCATCACAGCCTCGCCTTCCTGCCCATGCCCACCCCGTCGGGTATCGTGCACCTGATGATCGAGGTGGAGAACTCCGACGACGTCGGTCTCGCCCTCGACCGCGCACTGCGGAAGAAGGTCAAGATGTCGGCGACGCTCGGTCGCCACGTCAACGACAAGATGCTGTCCTTCTACATGAAGACCCCCGGTGGATTCGACGTCGAATTCGGTTGCGAGGGGCTGCAGGTCGAGGACGACGACTGGATCGCCCGTGAATCCACGGCCGTGAGCCTGTGGGGCCACGACTTCTCGGTGGGAATGCAGTAATGACCGCGCCGGAGGCCGGAGAGAACGATGCGATCGACCCGCGGGCCTTCCGCACCGTGCTCGGGCAGTTCTGCACCGGCGTCACCGTCATCACCACCACCGAGGACGACGGAACGCCTGTGGGATTCGCGTGCCAGTCGTTCGCAGCGTTGTCGCTCGACCCGCCGCTGGTGTTGTTCTGCCCCACGAAGCAGTCGCGGTCGTGGGCGGCCATCGAACGAGCGGGCCGCTTCTGCGTCAACGTCCTTGCCGAGGAACAGCAGGAGACCTGCGCGCGGTTCGGTTCTCGCGAACCCGACAAGTTCGCCGGACTCGACTGGACGCCGTCCCCGTTGGGCTCACCCGTCCTGACGGGCTCGCTTGCGCACATCGATTGCACGGTCGAGACGGTGCACGACGGGGGAGACCACTGGGTGGTCTTCGGTCGCGTGTCGTCGCTGAGCGAGGTGCGCGACGAGAAGGAACGCCCGCTGCTCTTCTACCGCGGGCAGTACACCGGGATCGAACCGGAGAAGACGACGCCGGCGCCCTGGCGCGAAGACCTCGAAGCGTTCCTCACCTCCGTCACGGAGGACACCTGGTTGTAGATCGCAGGACCGTACCGCGCGACACGTGGTACCGCACGACGAAGCCGGGACGACCACATCGATTGTGGTCGTCCCGGCTTCGTGTGTGGATCAGGAACGGCCGGCGCCGGTCGCGTCGTCCGGTTCCTCCTCGTAGTACTCCGTGGTCACGACGCGGCGCACCAGGCGCGGCTTGCGCGGCCGGTCGGCGTCCTCGCCGCCTGCCGTGTCCGTCTTCGCATCGGCCGTGCTCGTGTCGGCCGACGGCGGCGGCGTGAAGTGCGCCGGCCCCGTCGGTCCCGGACCGACGATCTCCTGATCGCTGCCGCTGTCGCTGCCGGGAGCTGCGTGGCGGGCGGTGTCCGCCGCCGAGTCCGCGGTCCCGGACGGTGTGGACGAGTCCGCGGTCCCGGACGGTGTGGACGAGTCCGCGGTCCCGGACGGTGTGGACGGCGTCGACGCGGTATGCCCCGGCATCGAGTGCTCGAGCGATTCGTCCCGCTGGCCCTCGCTCGGCCGGTAGTTGCCGGCGATCTCCTCACGCGCGACGTCGGGCGGTGTCGGTGAGGGCCCGGTTCCCGCCGATGTGGTGGTGCCGTACGTCTCGCCGGTGTGCGGCGTCCCGGTGCCTCCCGGTCCGCCGGCCGCGCCACCGACGAGGCCACCACCGGCTGCGCTCCGCTCGCCGAGGCCGCTGCGGTCGTCGGTGAACCCGGCCCGATCGTCCGTGAATCCGCCCTGATCGCCGGTGGATCCACCCCCTGCAGGGGTGTCCCCGAACCGGCGGTAGTAGCGGTACAGCTCGTCCTCCTCGAGCGGGGTCAGCTCACCGTTCTCGTCGATGTTCGGGGCGCCGGTGATCGTGTCCTTGTCGAAGGGCAGGCGCACTCCGGTGCTGTCGAGCACGGCTTCGTCGATCGGGGCGAAGTGCCGGCGCGTTCCGAACAGACCCGTGACGACGGTGATCCAGGCGGGTCGGCCCGTGTCGTTGTCCAGGTAGACCTCTCCGACGCGTCCGAGCTTGTCACCGTCCGGCCCGTACGCGGTGGCGCGAGCGAGGGTGTCGATGTCGTCGTTGCTGATCATGATGTCCTCATCCGTGGGCGATGCGGCTTCCTGCTGTGCGGATGCCCTGCGGTGCGAGTGACGAAACGCTGCCGTTACACCGCTCGCCGTTGCGTCCGCCATCCTGGCGTGTTATCCATATTGTCAACAATCCGACAACCGGCACGAGGGTTCGCGCCCTCGGCTGTTCGGAGGGATCGTCATGACCCGTCTTTCACCCCGCCTGCTGCAGGCAACGCCCGTCACCGTCGACCACGCCGAGGGGTGCTACATCCACGGCACCGACGGACGTCGGTATCTCGACTTCACCGCCGGCATCGGCGTCACGAGTACCGGCCACTGTCACCCGCACGTCGTTGAGGCCGCCCGCCGGCAGATCGGCTCGCTGATCCACGGGCAGTACACGACCGTGATGCACCGGCCCCTGCTCGAACTCACCGAACGCCTGGGCACGGTGCTCCCCGAAGGACTCGACTCGCTGTTCTTCGCCAATTCGGGCAGCGAGGCAGTCGAGGCGGCGCTGCGTCTGGCCCGCCAGGCGACAGGGCGACCCGGAATCGTCGTCTTCCACGGCGGTTTCCACGGCCGTACCGTCGCCGCCGCCACGATGACCACCTCCGGAACCCGTTTCTCCGCAGGGTTCTCGCCGCTCATGGGCGGTGTACACGTCGCTCCCTTCCCCACGGCCTATCGCTACGGCTGGTCGGAGGAGGAAGCGACCGATTTCGCCCTGCAGGAACTGGACTACCTGTTCGCGACCCTCGTGGCGCCGGACGAGATCGCGGCCTTCGTCGTCGAACCGGTCCTGGGCGAGGGCGGTTACGTCCCCGGCAACACCAGGTTCTTCCAGGGACTGCGGCAGCGGGCCGACGAACACGGCATCCTGCTCGTCTTCGACGAGATCCAGACCGGATTCGGGCGGACCGGAAAGTTCTTCGGGCATCAGCACTTCGACGTGCGACCCGACATCATCACCATCGCCAAGGGCCTCGCGAGCGGTTTCCCGCTGTCGGGTATCGCCGCCTCCGAGGAACTCATGGAGCGCGCCCGTCCGGGATCGCAGGGCGGCACGTACGGAGCTAATGCGGTCTCCTGCGCGGCGGCCGTGGCCACTCTCGACGTGATCGAGAAGGAGGGGCTCGTCGACAACGCCGCCGCACGTGGACGTGAACTGCTCTCCGGTGCACGGGAGAACACGATCGACGCCATCGGCGACGTGCGCGGCCTCGGCCTCATGGTGGGCCTCGAGTTCACTACCGACGGAGTACCCGACCGGGAGCGGGCGTCCGCAGCGCAGCAGCTCGCCGCGCAGAAGGGGTTGCTGCTGTTGACCTGCGGTGCGCACATGAACGTGGTGCGCATGATCCCGCCGCTGATCGTCACCACCCGGCAGATCGAGGATGCGCTCGGGATCTGGTCCGAGGTCCTCGCCGAGGTCCGATAATCCGTCGAACGAGGGAGTCCGCGTGGCCCGATACATCACGATCACTCTCGACAAGCGCGACATCACGTGCAGAGCACGGCTTCTCGACGACGAGGCGCCGCTCACCTGCGCGGCGGTGTGGGACGCCCTGCCGCAGAGCGGTTCGGCGTTCCACGCCAAGTACGCCCGCAACGAGCTCTACACCCTCGTCCCGAGGATCACCGCGGCACCGCACCGGGAGAACCCGACGGTGACGCCGATCCCGGGGGATGTGTGCCTGTTCGACTTCGAACCGTGGGAGATCGGTAATCCCGCATACGGTTACGAACCCGGCTCGCAGGCCCATGCGCAGCAGGGAGCGACCGATCTCGCGTTGTTCTACGGCCGGAACAATCTGTTGCTCAACGGCGATGTGGGCTGGGTGCCGGGCAACGTCTTCGCGACGATCGAGGATGGCCTGCCCGAACTCGCCGTCGCGTGCAACGACCTGTGGATCCAGGGGGTCGTGGGGGAGACTCTGAGCTTCGCACGCGCATAGACGGGCACCGCACGGGAACGGCACCGCACAGTCTGTGCGGTGCCGTTCCCGTGCAGACCTCTTCTTCAGCTCAACGCGTACTCGGCGAATCGCGCGACAGCGAGCAGCAGGTCGTCCGAGTGCCGCGGCCCGACGATCTGCAGACCCACGGGCAGACCCGCCGAGGTGGTGCCCACAGGGATGCTGATGGCCGGCTGCTGCGTGAGATTGAAGGGATAGGTGAACGGGGTCCACTGCGGCCACGAGGTCAGCGACGAATCCGGAGGCACGTCGTGGCCGGCCTCGAAGGCGGGGATCGGCATCGTCGGGGTGATCAGCACGTTGTACCTCTGGTGGAAGATCCCCATCGTGATGCCGACCGCCGCCGCGACCGCGCGGGCCTCGAGATAGTCCACGGCACCGAGTTGTTCGCCGTGGGACCACACGCGTCCGAGACCGGGATCCACCTTGTCGCGCGTGCCCTCGGGGAAGGTCCTCAGCATCGTCGCTGCGCCTGCCGCCCAAAGGTTCTCGAAGGCATCGAGCGGATCGGGGAAACCGGGATCGGCGGCGGTCACGCGCAGCCCGGTTTCGTCGAGGACGCGGACCGCCCGGTCGACGATCTCACCGACCTCGGGGTCCACGTCGACGTAGCCGAGGGTCTTGGAATAGGCGACGTCCATCCCCACCACCTCGCGGTTGAGGCCACCGCGGAAGGTCGTCAGCGGCGGCGCAAGGGCCGTCGGGTCCCGGGGATCGGGCAGCGCGAGGATGTCGGTGAGCAGCGCCGCGTCCTCGACCGTCCGGGTGATCGGCCCGGCGTGCGCGAGCGGCCCGAACGGGCTGGCGGGGAAGATCGGGATCCGGCCGTGAGTGGGCTTGAAACCCACCACGCCGCAGAACGATGCGGGGATGCGGATACTGCCCCCACCGTCGGTGCCGACGGAGCACGGACCGAAGCCGGCCGCGACCGCCGCCGCGCTGCCACCGGACGAGCCACCGGCGGTCTTCGTCGTATCGACGGGATTCGTGGTCACCCCGTACAGGGCCGAATCGGTCACCGCCTTCCACGCGATCTCCGGGGTGGTGGTCTTGCCCACCAGCACCATTCCGTCCTCGCGCAGCCGGGCCGCGACCGGGCTGTCGACGTTCCAGTCCTGGTTCTCGTCGATGGCCTGCGAGCCCCGCAGGGTCGGCCATCCGTCGGTGAGGAAGACGTCCTTGATCGAGATGGGGACCCCGTCGAGCAGACCCTTCGAATAGCCGGTCCGCCACCGCTCCTCGGAGCGGCGTGCCTGGTGGAGGGCCTTCTCCTCGTCGACGAGGCAGAACGAGTTGATCTCGCGATCGTGCGCCGCGATCCGATCGAGCACGGCCCGTGTCACCTCGACGGGAGACAACTCGCCCGAGGAGAACGCCGACACGAGTTCGACGGCGGTCATGTCTGTGGGCTCCATCGTGCCTCCTTCTCGTCGGACGATGCCGACTCTCACGCGCCGGGCACGTAACCCAGCTTCTTGTCCACCACGTTCCGAAGAGGTTCGCCACTGCGGTGACGGTGGAAATTGTCGATGAAGACGTCCACCAGCGCATCGCGCCAGCCCACGAAATCCCCCGAATTGTGCGGGGTGATCGAGACGTTCGGCATGTCCCAGAGCAGATGGTCCTCGGGGAGCGGCTCGACGTCGAGCACATCCAGTGCGGCACCGGCGATGGCGCCCGACCGCAGTGCCTCGACGAGGTCGTCGGTGCGCACGAGTTCGCCCCGCCCGACGTTGACGAAGCGGGCCTGCGACTTCATCGCGGCGAACATCCGGGCGTCGAACAGGTGCCGGGTCTGCTCGGTGAGAGGCGCGGCCACGACGACGAAATCGGCGTCGGCGAGGGCGCCGGGAAGATCCGCGGTCGTGGTGACGGTGCCGAAATCGGGGTCGTCGTCGCGAGGGCGCCGGCCCGAGCCTCGGACCGTCATCCCCACGGCCGAGAGCAGGCGTGCGATCGCGCGGCCGATCGGACCGGTGCCGACGACGAGCACGGAGCGACCGGCGATGCGTTCGGACTCGCGGTGCTTCCAGATGTGCTCGCGCTGGAGCCGCAGGGATTCGGGGATGTCCTTGGCGAAGGAAAGTATCTGGGCGAGTACGTATTCGGCGATCGCCCCGTCGAAGACTCCGCGGGAATTGGTGACGACCACGTCGCTGTCGCGCAGGTCGGGGAACATGAGGGCGTCGACCCCGGCCGCGGCGACATGGATCCACTTCAAGGAGGTCGCGGCGTGCCAGGCCGCGGGCAGGGCGTCGGTGAGGAAGTCGTACGCGAAGAGGATGTCGGCGCCGTCGAGTGCGTCCGCCAGACCGGCGGCGTCGGTGTAGCGCACCGTGGCGTGTTCGGCCACCGGGGCCATCCACGCACGATCCGGCACGGCTTCGGCATGAAGCACTGCAACGACCGGCTGGGCATCCACGTTGACACCGTAAGAGCGCCTCGTATTATTGTCAACAATCCTCAAGGCTGAGGGAACTGTTGACGAAGCCGAGGGACCGTATGGAACTGAACATTCCCGAATTCGAAGGTCCTCTGGCTCAGCGGGGCATCGGTGTGATCGCACCCTTCGATCTCGCTCTGGAACGAGAACTGTGGCGATGGGCGCCGCTCGAGGTCAGTCTGCACCTCGCTCGAACCCCCTACGAGCCGGTGCCGGTCAGCCGTGCCATGGCCGAGCTGGTGTCCGACCGACGGCACCTGATGGTCGCGACCCGCGACGTGCTGTCGGTGGAACCGGAAGTCGTTGCCTATCTGTGTACGTCGGGCAGTTTCGTCAACGGGGTGGCCTACGAGAAGGCCCTGTGCGACGCGATCTGCGAGGCGGGCGCACCGTGCGCGGTCACGACCTCCGGAGCGCTGCTCGAAGCCCTCCACAAACTCGACCTCACCCGCATCTCGGTGATCACCCCCTACGACCGGGAACTCACCGACCTGCTGCACGACTTCCTGAAGGAGGCCGGAACCGAGGTCGTCCGGTCGTCACATCTCGGGCTCGGCGGCGGCATCTGGAAGGTCAACTACCGCACCATCGCCGAACACATCATCGGGGCCGATACCCCCGAGTCGCAGGCGATCTTCGTCAGTTGCACCAACCTGCCGACCTACGACCTGATCGCGCCGCTCGAACGGGAACTCGGCAAGCCGGTCCTCACGGCCAACCAGCTCACCATCTGGGCGTGCCTGGGACGGATGAAGCTGCCCATGACCGGACCGGGGAAGTGGTTGAGAGGAGTGTTCTGAATGCATCGTGACCGTCCGACCATCGGGATCGTCTACCCGGATCATGCCGCCGAGGACGACTACCCGTTCGCCGCCGAACTCCTGGGGGTGAATCTGCCCGTCGCCCACATCTACGGAACAGATCTGCACGCCGTTCCCGAACTCCTCGACCTCGGGAGCCCGGCCAAGCTCGCCGGGGGAGCGGCGCAGTTCGCGGACGAGCCCCTCGACGCCCTTGTGTGGGCGTGCACGTCGGGCAGCTTCGTGTACGGACCCGAGGGGGCACGCACCCAGGTCGAGCAGCTCTCCCGGGAGGCGGGAGGCGTGCCCACGACGAGCACGAGCATCGCGTTCGTCGCCGCACTTCGGGCGCTCGGAGTCGGCCGGGTGGCCGTGGCGGCGAGTTATCCGCGGGACGTCGCCGAACTGTTCGTCGCCTTCCTAGCGGACGCCGGTGTCGACGTCGTCTCGCTCGCCGACGCCGGCATCGACACCGCCGCCGAGGTCGGCACCCTGACCGACGAGGCCGTCCTCGAATTCGTGAGGACCAACGATCATCCCGACGCACAGGCGGTCCTCGTCCCCGACACCGCGATGCACACGCTGCGGATCATGCGGGAACTCGGGAAGGAGACCGGCAAGCCGGTGCTGACCGCCAACCAGGTCACCGTGTGGCACGGCCTGGAACTCGCCGGATATACAGTGGAATGCCCGGAGCTGGGCTCACTGTTCGAGGAGGATACCGATCATGGTGCTCGGTGATCTGGAAGATCTACGTCCTGTCACCCGGCCGTCCACGGCCGAGCTCATCGCCGAACAGATCCGGTCGGCCATCGTCCGGGGTGCGCTCGGTCCCGGCGAACAGCTGGGGGAGGCCGAACTCGCGGCGCACTTCCAGGTCTCCCGGGGCCCGCTGCGAGAAGCCATGCAGCGGTTGCTGTCCGAAGGTCTGCTCTACAGCATCCGCAATCGGGGCATCTTCGTCACCGAGCTCACCTTCGACGACGTCGTCGACATCTACCGCAGCCGCTGGGTCATCGAGGGCGGTGCCCTCGACCTGGTGCTGGACGGCCGTCGCGAACAGACGTGGAAGGCCCTCGAACCGGCGATCGAGGAGATGCGCACCGCCGCCGAACGCGAGGACGCCACCGGTGTCTCGGACGGCGACCGACGTTTCCACGAGATCCTCGTGGCCAGTGCCGACAGTCCGCGGCTCGTGCGGGCGGCCCGCACGCTGCTCGTCGAGACGCGGATGTGCCTCGGCGCCTTGCAGACCACCTATCCCGACCTGCACGTGCAGGTGGACGAGCACGTCGTGCTGCGGGAGGCGATCCGCACCGCCGACCGGGAGGAGGTGCGGCGTCTGCTCGACGAGCACCTGCACGACACGGTCACCCGGCTCCGCGAGCGTCAGAACGTCGACGGCGTGATCGCGTCCGGCTGATACCGCTCAGCCGGGCGGGGTGAACGACGACAGGGCCGTTGCGGCGATGTAGTCGGCGGCGTCCTCCGCCGACAACCGTCCTGCCGCGACTTCGGTTGCGGCACAATGGACCAGGCTGTGCAGGACCGACGCCAGCCAGGACGACGCCAGGTCGGTGCGGAACGCCCCTTCGGCGCGACCGCGCTCGATGAGGGCGGTCGCGCGGGCGAGCAGGCCGTCGTGTGCGGCGCGGACGTCCTCGGCGGGAAGTGCTTGTTCGGCCGCCGCGAGCAGTGCCCCCGCGTCGGCGGTCAGCGACCACGAACCCGCGATGTGGCGGTGCAGGGCGTCGCGGGGGTCGCCCGTGAGGTCGATCCGGTCCATGGTCTGTTCCGCCTCGGCGAGCGTGCGCTGCACCACGGCGGTGACGAGTTCTACGCGCGTGGGGAAGTGGCCGTAGAGCGTGACACGCCCGACGCCGGCGGCCTTGGCGATCTCCCCGATGCTCGCGTCGGGATCACGACTGAGTGCGATGCGCGCGGCGTCGAGGATCGCCTCGATGTTCCGCTCGGCGTCCGCACGTTTCCTGGCACGGGGGGATTCCGGGCGGGGGGACTCGGGACGAGGGGATGCCTCGTGGGTGGTCACGGATCCTCCTCTTGTCGAACACTGATGTTCAGGTTACGCTGATCGCCAAATCGAACATCACTGTTCAACTTAGGCGGATCCTCATGACGAGCTCCGACATCACCATCGTCCCCGTCGATCGACCTGCGACCGGCATCGACCCGAAGGCGCTGCTACGAGGGGTGCTGCGCCGGTGGCCGAGCCTCGTCGCAGTCGCCCTCGCCGCGTTCGTCCTCGCGGACGGGGGCACCGACTTCCCGGCGATCCTCACCGGCGCGGCACTGGTCTATCTCGGTGCCGCCGTGCTGGGTCGTCGCAGCGCGGCCTGGCCGCTGTTCCTCGGCGCCGTCGCGCTGATCGGCATCGGCAAGGTCGCCGTCGTCGCGTTCGGGGTACCGGTCGAGATCACCGTGGTGATGGTCGCGCTCGGTGCCGCCGGCGCCGTCTACGGACTCGCGCGCACCCCGGCCGGCCGGGCGATGCTCGTCGGGCCGTCGGCCGTGGCCATGCTGGGTTTCGGTGCCGTCGCGGTGGCCGCGGTGACGGTCACCCCCGTCCCAGCGGGCGTGATCGTCGGGCTCGGACTGCTCGGTCACGCCGCGTGGGACTACGTTCATTTCCGCCGGAACACCGTGGTCGCCCGCTCGCTCGCGGAGTTCTGCGGTGTGCTCGACACCCTGCTGGGTGTCGCGGTGATCGTCCTCGCCGTCTCGGGCGCGCTCTCCTGAGTCCGGGAGAGTCTCAGACGACGGTCGCGTTGCCGAAGATCATCCGCAGATCGGCGATCGACGACGAGGTCAGTGCGCGTCGGGGCAGACCGAGCGACCGCAGTTCGTCGGCGATCGGATGCGTCCCCAACCGTAGGGTCGCGCCGCCGAACCGGGTGCGCACGCCGCTCGGATTCATCTCCCAGGTCGTGCAGCGGGTGACGTCGTCGATGTGCGAGTAGGCGGCGAGCGAGGCTGCAAGGCCGTTGCCCGGCACCGGAAATCCGGGCGCCACCGCCAGTTCGGCGATCAGCACTCCGTCGGCGGAGACCGAACCGCGCTTGGTGCTGCTGTCGTGGTCGGCGTCGAAGTCGGCGAGGGTCTTCGGGAAACCCCAAATGCCGCGTCCCGCCGCAAGAGTGAAGTCGCCGTCGACGGGCAGATGGTGGATGAGCGCACCGGCCTGCCCGCCGACCAGGCTCCGCCAGTCGCCGACGATGCCGTCGCCGCGGTTGCGGTGGTTGCGGACGAGGAAGCACACCCCGAACTCGTTGTACGGGCCGAGATCCCCGTCGACGTAGTCCACGAAGACGAGCGTGCAGATCCCGTGGCCCGGCCGGTATTGCAGGATCTCGAGCCCGGTGTGGGCGACGAGTTCCTGCGCGGCGCGCACGGGAACCGAGAACATCCCCATGAACGCCGTGGCCGTTCGGACCTGCACGGGCATCGTGACCGGTTTGCCCAGCACCAGATGCGTCGTCGTCTCGCTCATCGCTGCCTTCCGGAAGTCGGACGTGCGTACCCGACAATGAGAACACGTTCCAGTTCCGGAGAGAAGGGATCAGGAGGGGGCGCCGATGTTCATCTCGTCGGGATGCGCGCCCACCCGCGTGCCGTCGTCGAGCGTGTCGAGTTCGCTGAGGTCGAGCTCGTCGAGCTCGAAGTCGAAGACGTCGATGTTCTGGGAGATGCGCTGCTCGTGCACCGACTTCGGGATGACGATCAGCCCGTTCTGCAGATGCCAGCGGATGAGTACCTGCGCGGCCGACTTGCTGTGACGGTCGGCGATGCGGGTGACGATCGGGTCGACGAGCAGGGTGTTCGGCTTCGAGTTCGGACCCCAGCCCGAGTTGCTCGTGCCCCCGAGCGGGCTCCACGACTCCACGGCGATGCCGTGTTCGGACGCGAACCGGCGGATCTCCTGCTGCGACAGGTGCGGATGCAACTCCACCTGATCCACCGCCGGAAGCAGCCCGCCGCGATCGACCAGCAACTGCAGGTGGTGCGGTTCGAAGTTGCACACTCCGACCGCCTTCGCACGCCCGGACTCGGCGATCTTCTCGAGGGCGTCCCAAGTGCGCAGGATCCGCTCGCGGTCCTGCAGCGGCCAGTGGATCAGGTACAGATCGACGTACTCGGTGCCCAGCTTCTTCAGGCTCGTGTCGAAGGCCTTCAGCGCCGGCTCGTAACCCTGATCGGAGTTCCACAGCTTGGTGGTGACGAAGATGTCCTCGCGCGGCACCGACGACGCGGCGAGCGCGCGCCCGACGCCTTCCTCGTTGCCGTAGGCCGCGGCCGTGTCGATGTGCCGGTAACCGGCCTCGTCGATCGCGTATCGGACCGCATGTTCGGTCTCGTCGTTGGTGGCCTGCCAGACTCCCAGGCCCAGCTGCGGGATCGTCGTTCCGGAATTCAGCGTGATCGTGGGAGGTGTCATCTCTCCGACGTTAGCGAGCCGCCGCGGCGGGCGCGAGTGATCCCGGACGATCGGGTGCTCTCCGGCCCGCGGGCTCCGAGGACGGGTGTCGAGTTCATCCGCCGGACGCCGGGGGACGGCAGGCGAACAGCGCCGCCCACGTATCGACCTCCCGTCGGCCCGTCAGCCGCACGACCGGCAGATCGGGACGTTGTGCGAGCGCGGTGAGGACGCGGTCGCGGTACCCACCGTGGGTGCGCGGTGAACTCCTCGACGTCCCCGCCACGAGGACGCGGCGGGGACGCGCGGGGAGTGGAACCGAGGAATCGAGGAGGCGCATCACCGATCTTTCGCAGGGATCGCCGCCGACGATATTGCTCAGGCCGATATTGCGCTCAGGTACTCGCGCGGTTGCCCGAACAACTGGGCGCTGCCGTGCGCCCGCTTGAAGAACAACTGCGCGTCGTGCTCCCAGGTGATCGCGATCCCGCCGTGCAGCTGCACGGCCTCCGACGCGACCTGTTGGAGGGCTTCCGAACAGTAGATCTTCGCGGCGTACGCGTCCTGCGGATCCTGCGACAACGCAGCCGCATACGACATCGATCGCGCCGTCTCTACGAGCGCGTACATGTCGGCCATGCGGTGCTTGAGCGCCTGGAACGACCCGATTGCGCGACCGAACTGCTTGCGGTTCTTCGCGTAGTCGACGGTCAGGTCGAGCACCGCTTGCGCGGCACCCACCTGCTCGGCCGACAGGGCGATCGCCGCGGACGCCCGCAACCGGTCGACGAGATCGTCGGACGATGACAGGCGACGACCGGTCACCGCCGAGAACGACACCTCCGCGAGGGAACGCGTGGGATCCATCGTGGGCACGCGGCGCCGCGACACCCCGTCGGTCTCCGGATCGACCTCGAACAGACCGACCGTGTCACCGTCGGCGGCGAGCACGAGCAGGGTGGACGCGATGTCGCCGCCCAGCACGTAGTGCGCGGTTCCGGTCAGCACGTTGCCCTCGGCGCTCACGCCGGGACGCTGCCAGCCGGTGGCCGACGCCCAGCACACCGCGACGACCTCGCCGGCCGCGATGCCGGGGAGCAGACGCGCCGCCGCGTCGGCATCACCGGACAGCAGCACGGTCTGCGCCGCGAGCACCGCCGACCCCAGGAACGGCGACGGGGTGAGCGTGCGGCCGAGTTCCTCGAGCACCACGTGGGCCTCGACCCACGAGGCGCCCACACCGTCGTATTCCTCCGGGACGGCGAGGGCTGCGACCCCGACCTGCTCGACGAGCATCGTCCACAGTTCGTCGTCGTACCCGCTGCCGGTCGTGATCGCCCGCCGGACGGCAGCCGAATCGGAGTGCTTGGCGAGCAGGGTACGCACCGAGTCCCGCAGTGCGGCACGATCTTCCGTCTCGAACGTCATGACGCCTCGCTCTCGAGTGCCGCGACCACGCGTGCCCGGTGCTCGTCGGGGGTGCCCCACGCGGTGACGAGCGCGCGGACCTTCGTGATCCACAGCGACAGATCGTATTCCTGGGTGTAGCCGATCGCGCCGTGCACCTGCAGTGCCGTGCGCGCGGCGAGATAGGCGGCGTCGCCGCACGCGACCTTGGCCGCCGAGACGTCCCGGGACGCAGTGGACAGCTCGTCGCGGACGGCGATGGCCGCACCGTGCAGCAGCGGACGTGCCATCTCCAGCGCGACCGCCACCTCGGCGAGATGGTGCTTGACCGCCTGGAAGGAGCCGATCGCGCGGCCGAACTGCTTGCGCTGCTGCGCGTACTCGACGGTGGTGTCGAGCAGAGTCCGGCCCAGGCCTTGGAGCTGAGCTGCAGACGCGAGGACACCGATGTCGAAAGCCGCAGCGGTATCTGTGGATCCGAGCGACTCGCCGACGGTGAGCGAGGCAAGCGTGCGCGACCGGTCGACCGACTCGCGCGTGTCCCCGGCGGTGCCCATCGAGACGGTGCCGTCGGCGACGTGCAGCGCGAGGTCGGCGACGTGCGCGTCGACCGCGTACGGCGCGTGGGGGAGCATCGCGACGGTGGCGAGCGATCCGGCGGCAAGCGGGCCGAGACGCTCGGGCGCCACGGCGGCGAGCAGAACCGGTGCCACCGCGACGGTTTCGACCACCGGACCGGGCACGGCGTGGCGGCCGAGCTGTTCGACGGCGACGACGAGGTCGACCGCGTCGGCCCCGAGGCCGTCGTGCTCCTCGGCGACGAGCAGACCGTTGACGCCGGTCTCGGCCAGTCGCTCCCACACCTGCAGACCCGGTGCCGTGTCGCCGTTGTTCCACGCACGGATCACCTGCGGCATGTCCGACTTGGTGAGCAGGGCGTCGATACTGGACGCGAAGTCCTCATGGGACTCGTCGAGTGCGAATCTCATCGATCACCCCTCGGAAGGCCGAGCAGCCGCTCGGCGATGACGTTCTTCTGGATTTCGTTGGTACCGGCGTAGATCGGGCCCGACAGCGAGAACAGATAACCGTCGGTCCAGCCGTCGACGAGTTCGGCGTCCGCACCCTGCAGGTCGAGCGCCGTCTCGTGCGCGGCGATGTCCCACTCGGACCAGAACACCTTGTTGATCGACGATTCGGCGCCGAGCTGCCCGCCCGCGGTCAGGCGCGTGACGGTGGCCCAGGTCGACAGCTCGTAGGCGCGGGCCCCGATCCACGCGTCGGCGACGCGGTTGCGGAGCGCGGTGTCGCCGTGGAGGTCGGATTCGCCGTAGGCGCGCAGCAACCGGTCGGTGGCCGCGAGGAATCGGCCCGGCGCACGCAGCGACAGACCGCGCTCGTTGGAGGCGGTGCTCATCGCGACCCGCCATCCCTCGTTCACCGCACCGATCACACCGGACTCACCGGGACGCTCCGGGTCGTCGGGGACGAAGACATCCTCGAGGAAGATCTCCGCGAAGCCCGGCTCACCGTCGAGCTGCGGGATCGGTCGCACGGTGACGCCCTCGGCCCGCAGGTCGAACATGAAGTAGGTGATGCCCTTGTGCCGCTGGGCCTCCGGGTCGGAGCGGAACAGACCGAAACCCCTGTCGGCATAGGACGCCCGCGAGCTCCATGTCTTCTGGCCGTTGAGCAGCCAGCCGCCGTCGACCTTCGTGGCGGTCGAGCGCAGCGACGCGAGGTCGGAGCCGGACTCGGGTTCCGACCAGGCCTGGGCCCAGATGTCGTCGGCCCGGGCCATGCGCGGCATGATGCGGGCGAGCTGCTCGGGGTGGGCGTGCTCGAACAGGGTGGGGGCGAGCAGGAAGATGCCGTTCTGGCTCACCCGGCCGGGCGCACCGGCGCGGTAGTACTCCTCCTCGAACACGACCCACTGCTCGAGGGTCGCGTCGCGGCCGCCGAGTTCCTCGGGCCACGAGACGACCGACAGGCGTGCATCGGCGAGGGTCCGTTCCCACTGCCGGTGTTCTTCGAAGCCCTCGGCCGTGTCCATCGACTTCAGCGGCGTCTTCGGGACGTTCTCGGCGAGGAAGGCGCGTACCTCGTCGCGGAACGCGAGGGTGGCGTCGTCGAGCTGCAGATCCACTACTTCGCTCCTTCCACCGGACGAGCGCTCGCGGCCATCGACTTGGCGTTCATGCCGCCGAGCGAGTCGGCGCCGACCTCGGCGTTGTGCGCGTGCGCGAAGTGGTGCAGGCCGAAGACCGAGTCCATGCCGTTGCGCATGCCCATCTGGTCCTCGCACTGGTTGACGGCGCGCTTGGTGAGCGCGAGCCCGAAGCGGGGCATCTCCGCGATGCGGGCGGCGAGGGCGAGCGTCTCGTTCTCGAGCTCCTCACGCGGCACGACGCGGCTGACCATGCCCACCTCGTAGGCGCGCTGGGCACTGAAACGGTCACCGGTGTAGAGGATCTCCTTCGCGAAGCGCGTTCCGAGGATCCACGGGTGCGCGAAGTACTCGACACCCGGGATGCCCATGCGCACCACGGGATCGGAGAAGAAGGCGTCCTCGGACGCGACGATCAGGTCGCACACCCACGCCAGCATGAGACCACCGGCGATGCAGGCGCCCTGCACGGACGCGATGGTGGGCTTGGGGATCTCGCGCCAGCGGCGGCACATCCCCAGGTAGACCTCCATCTCACGGGCGTAGCGCTGGTCGCCGCCGGGCTTGTCGACGTGGTCCCACCACATCACGGCCTTGTTGTCGTAGTGGACGTGGTGGTCGCGGCCCGGGGTGCCCAGATCGTGGCCGGCGGAGAAGTGCTTGCCGTTGCCGGCCAGCACGATCACCTTGACCTCGTCGTCCTCGACGGCCCTCTCGAAGGCGGCGTCGAGCGCGTAGGTCATGACCGAGTTCTGGGCGTTGCGGTAATCGGGTCGGTTGAGAGTGACGATCGCGACGCCGTCGCGCACCTCGTAGGTGACGACATCGGGCTCGAACGGGACGGTCATGACTTCTCCTCACGCAGAACGTTCTTCAGTACCTTGCCGGACGGGTTTCGGGGCAGCGCATCGATGAACCGAACCGATCGCGGCGCTTTGAAGTTGGCGAGTTTCTCTCGGGCGTACGTGATCACGTCGTCCTCGGTGAGCGGATGTCCGTCCAGCGGGACCACGAACGCCCGGCCGACCTCACCCATGCGCTCGTCGGGGACACCGATCACCCCGACCTCGTGGACTCCCGGCAGGCGCAGCAGTGCCGCTTCGACCTCCGCCGGATAGACGTTGAATCCGCCGCTGATGTACATGTCCTTGAGACGATCGGTGATGTCGAGATAGCCGCGTTCGTCGACGGTCCCGACATCGCCGGTGTGCAGCCACCCGTCCTCGTCGATCGTCTTGGCCGTGGCCTCGGGATCGTCGAGATAACCGAGCATGACGTTCGGGCCGCGCAGCAGGATCTCGCCCTTGTCGCCGATGCGCACCTCGAACTCCGCGGTGGCGCGTCCGGACGAGGTGGAGACGGTGACGGGATCGTCGTCGGTGCGGCACATCGTCGCGACGACCGCCTCGGTCTGCCCGTAGGCGGTGAGCACCGCGTCGAAGCTCAGTTCGTTCTGCATGCGCTCGACGAGGGAGACGGGCACGGGTGCGGCGCCGGTGACGGCGATGCGCAGGTTGCTCAGGTCGTACTCGCCGCGCCGCGGGTGGTCGAGGATGGACTGGTAGATCGTCGGGGCGCCCGGGAGGACGCTGATGCGCTCGGCCGCGACCATCGCCATGACCTTCTCTACGTCGAAGGTCGCGAGGGGGATGACCGTGGAGCCCTCGAGCAGTGCGGCGACGAAGCCGGCCTTGTACCCGAAGCTGTGGAAGAACGGGTTGATGATCAGGTAGTTGTCGTCGATCGTCAATTCGGCGCACTCAGCCCACGCCTGCGCGACACCGATGCACTGACGGTGGGCGCTGAGCACGCCCTTGCTGCGGCCGGTCGTGCCCGAGGTGAACAGGATGTCGGAGACGTCGTCGGGGGTCACGGCCGCGGCGCGCGCGTCGGCCTCGGTGCGGGCGGCGTCGGTGGCGGAGGACAGGAAGTCCGCCCACTCGACGACCCCGTCGATCGGCGCGTCGTTCCCGCCCAGCGGGACCCGCACGGTCGTCGGGATCGACAGTTCCGGAGCGGCCTTGCACAGTTCGGTGTAGCGGTCGGTACCGAGGAAGTCGCCGACCACGACGAGGGCCTCGGGGCGGACGCGCTCGACGACGTCGGCGGCCTCGTTTCCGGTGTAGCGGGTGTTGAGGGGTACGACGACCCCGCCGGCCCAATGTGTACCCAGGGCAGCGATCACCCAGTGGAACGTGTTGGGTGACCAGATGACGACGCGCGCACCGCGTTCGACGCCGCGGGAGACGAGCGCCGCGGCGACATCGCGGACGTGGTCGCGCAGTTGTGCGAAGGTCAGCCGGGTGTCGCCATCGGCGATCGCGAGCAGGTCCGGCCAGGTGTCGGCGGCACGTACGAGTGCGGCCGGAGTGGTTCTCGGTCGTGTGTTCACAGAGCTCCCTACCTAGCAATTGCTTGGTAGGTTATCGTACGGATGTGCACGAGAGCGAGAGCCAGGAAAATGCGGAGTTCGCAGCCACCGTCCGACAGTGGCTCGAAGACAACCTGACCGGCGAATTCGCCGAGCTCAGAGGCAAGGGCGGACCCGGAAGCGAACACGAGTTCTTCGAACAGCGACTCGCGTGGGACCGACATCTGGCCGCTGCCGGATGGACCTGCATCGGCTGGCCCACCGAGTACGGCGGGCGCGGCGCGAGCATGGATCAGCGCGTGATCTTCCACGAGGAGTACGCGAAGGCGAACGCGCCCGCGCGCGTCAACCACCTCGGTGAGGAACTGCTCGGCCCCACCCTCATCGCGTTCGGGACCGAGGAACAGAAGCAGCGCTTCCTGCCCGGGATCCGTAACGTCACCGAACTGTGGGCGCAAGGCTACTCGGAACCGGGAGCCGGTTCCGACCTCGCCAACGTCTCCACCACCGCCCGCCTCGACGGCGACAAGTGGGTGATCAACGGTCAGAAGGTCTGGACGTCGCTCGCACACGTCGCACAATGGGCCTTCGTCGTCGCGCGGACGGAACCCGGTTCGACCCGCCATCACGGCCTGAGCTTCCTGCTCGTGCCCCTCGACCAGCCCGGCGTCACGGTGCGGCCCATTCAGCAGCTCACGGGCACCTCCGAGTTCAACGAGGTCTTCTTCGACGACGCCGTCACCGACGCCGACCTCGTCGTCGGTGCCCCCGGCGACGGGTGGAAGGTCGCGATGGGTCTGCTGACCTTCGAACGCGGCGTCTCCACCCTCGGGCAGCAGATCGGCTTCGCCCGCGAACTCGACGGCATCGTCTCCGTCGCCGAGAGCAACGGTGCGATCGACGATCCGCACCTCCGCGAACGCATCGCCCGCGCGCGGATCGAACTGCGGGTCATGCGTGCCCACGCCCTGCGCACCCTCGGCGACGCCGACCCGGGTCAGGCCTCGGTCGCGAAACTGCTGTGGGCGAACTGGCATCGCGACCTGGGGCAACTCGCCATGGACGTGCAGGGATCGTCATCGCTCGTCGGCCCCGATCACGACCATGCCGGAAATCCCTCCGACATCACCGATCCCGAACATCTCGAGCTCGCGGAATGGCAGCGGCTGTTCCTGTTCACCCGCGCCGACACCATCTACGGCGGATCCAACGAGATCCAGCGCAACATCATCGCCGAGCGCGTGCTCGGCCTTCCCCGGGAGGCACGTCCGTGACCGCAACACCCCGTCCCGCATCCCCGCTCGCGACCCCGCCGGTCGAGACCCCCGGCCACGGACTGCTCCGCGACAAGAAGGTCGTGGTCACCGCCGCCGCCGGTACCGGCATCGGATTCGCCACCGCGCGTCGCGCGCTGCTCGAGGGCGCCGACGTGCTCGTCTCCGACTTCCACGAGCGCCGGCTCGGCGAGTCCGCGGAGAAGCTCGCGGCCGAGTTCCCCGAACAGCAGGTCGCGACGATCGTGTGCGACGTGTCGTCCACCGAACAGGTCGACGCCCTCATCACCGGCGCCGCCGACCGGCTAGGGCGCATCGACGTGCTCGTCAACAACGCTGGACTCGGTGGCGAGACGCCCGTCGTCGAGATGACCGACGAGGAATGGGATCGCGTCCTCGACATCACCCTCACCAGCACCTTCCGCGCGACCCGCGCGGCACTGCGCTACTTCCGCTCGGTCGACCACAACGGCGTGCTCGTCAACAACGCGTCGGTACTCGGCTGGCGCGCCCAGCACTCGCAGGCGCACTACGCGGCGGCGAAGGCCGGCGTCATGGCCCTGACCCGCTGCTCCGCGATCGAGGCCGCCGAATACGGCGTGCGCATCAACGCCGTCGCCCCGTCCATCGCCCGACACCCCTTCCTCGCGAAGGTCACCAGCGAGGAACTGCTCGACAACCTCGCCGCCGGTGAGGCCTACGGCCGCGCCGCCGAGGTCTGGGAGGTCGCGACGACCATCGCGATGCTCGCGAGCGACTACACGACCTATCTGACCGGCGAGGTCGTGTCGGTCTCCTCCCAGCGCGCATGAACCCGCTCTCGGTCGGCTTGAAAGGATGTCCGTCATGACTCCCTCACGCGACGACACCTCCAGCAAGTCCGGACGCCGCGCGGAACTGCTCGACATCGCAGCCGACCTGTTCGCGTCGCGCGGTGTGCGGGCCACGACCGTGCGCGACATCGCCGACGCGGCGGGAATCCTCTCCGGCAGCCTCTACCATCACTTCGATTCCAAGGAGTCGATGGTGGACGAGATCCTGCGGGCCTTCCTCGACGACCTGTTCGACCGGTACCGCAAGATCGTCGCGTCGGGTCTGCCGTCCCGCAAAACCCTCGCGGCACTCGTCACCACCTCCTACGAGGCGATCGACCGGTCGCACGCCGCGGTGGCGATCTACCAGGGTGAGGCCAAGCATCTCGAGGGCGACCGCTTCGCCTACATCGGCGAACTCAACACCGAGTTCCGCGACCTGTGGGTGGGCGTGATCGAACGCGGCGTCGCGGACGGTTCGTTCCGGCCCGACGTCGACGTCGAACTGGTCTTCCGGTTCCTGCGCGACACCGTGTGGGTGGCCGTGCGCTGGTACCGGCCCGGAGGCTCCCTCAGTATCGATCAGGTTGCCCAGCAATACCTTTCCATCGTTCTCGACGGACTGTCGAACCAGAATTCTTCGTAAGGAGACATCATGACCGAGGCCTACATCGTCGACGCGGTGCGCACCCCAATCGGCAAGAAGAAGGGTGGGCTCGCGGACGTGCACCCGGCCGACCTGGGCGCGCACGTGATCAAGGCGCTCGTCGAGCGCACAGGCATCGACCCCGCCGACGTCGACGACGTGGTGTTCGGTTGCGTCGACGCCATCGGCGGCCAGGCCGGCAACATCGCCCGCACCGCGTGGCTGGCCGCCGGCTACCCGCAGCACGTGCCCGGCGTGACCGTCGACCGTCAGTGCGGGTCGAGCCAGCAGGCCCTGCACTTCGGTGCCCAGGCGATCCTCAGCGACACCGCGGATCTCATCGTCGCCGGTGGCGTGCAGAACATGACGCAGATCCCGATCTCCGCGGCCATGATCGTCGGGCAGCAGTACGGCTTCGACACCCCCTTCGGTGGGTCGAAGGGCTGGACGGAGCGCTACGGCAGCGACGAGGTGTCGCAGTTCAAGGGTGCCGAGATGATCGCCGAGAAGTGGGACCTCAGCCGCGAGGAACTCGAGAAGTGGGCGCTGCAGAGCCACGAGCGCGCCAAGGCCGCCATCGCCGAGGGACGCTTCGAGAACGAGATCGTCCCCTTCGGTGACGCCACCGTCGACGAAGGCCCGCGCGAGACCAGCCTCGAGAAGATGGCGTCGCTGCAGACCCTCGTCGAGGGCGGACGCCTGACCGCCGCCGTCGCCAGCCAGATCTCCGACGGCGCATCCGCGGTGCTGCTCGCCTCCGACGAGGCCGTGAAGAAGTACGGCCTGAAGCCCCGCGCGCGCATCCACCACCTCAGCGCCCGCGGCGACGACCCGATCTTCATGCTCACCGCCCCGATCCCCGCCACGCAGTACGCCCTCGAGAAGGCCGGCCTGACGATCGACGACATCGACCTCATCGAGATCAACGAGGCCTTCGCGCCGGTCGTCCTGGCGTGGATCAAGGAGATCGGCGCCGACCCGTCGAAGGTCAACGTCAACGGCGGCGCGATCGCCCTCGGCCACCCGCTCGGCGCGACCGGCACCAAGCTGATGGCGACACTGCTCAACGAGCTCGAGCGCACCGGTGGTCGCTACGGCCTGCTCACCATCTGCGAGGGTGGCGGGACCGCCAACGCGACCATCATCGAACGCGTCTGACCCACCCCCTTCACATCCGCGCGCCCGTTCGTCATCCGCTGCTGCGATCGCCGCAGCGGACGGACAGCGGGCGCGCGGAAGCGAACGTATGGTCCGGTCCGGAGGTGACGTCTACCCTCGAAGCATGTGCCGGAACATCACGGAGCTGCGGGGGCTCGAGCCGGCTGCGACCGCCGAGGAGATCGAAGCGGCCGCACGGCAGTACGTCCGTAAGGTCAGCGGGATCCACAAACTCTCCGACGCCACCCGGGAGCCGTTCGAACAGGCCGTCGCCGAAGTGACCGCGACGACGACGAGATTGCTCGCGGCCCTTCCCGAGCGGCGGCAACCACCGCCCTCGGTGCCGCCGCTACGTCGGCCCGAGGTGCAAGCCAGGATCGCCGCACGCGGCTGATCGATTCCGGTTCGTTCGTCGACGCGCGCGGGTAGCGTGACGCTGGTCGAGATTCGAGCACGTTCGAGGCCCGTCGCGACCTCCGCGGGTCTGCGGGCGAGCCTGGTGAGGAGCCGATATGGCCGTCGATCCTGCGTCGAGAACGAGCGAAGTCGAGTACCTCCGGACCGATCCCGATCTTCCACCGGTCGGTGTCGTCGACCGGACACCGATATCACCCACCGCGAGGATCGTCTTTGTCGTGCTCGCGATTCTGGGGGCGGTCGCCTGGTCGATCATCGCGCTGGTCCGCGGCGAGGAGATCAACGCGGTCTGGTTCGTCATCGCCGCCGTGTGCACCTATCTCGTCGCCTATCGCTTCTACGCGAAGTTCATCGAACGCAAGATCGTGCAGCCACGCGACGACCGTGCGACACCTGCCGAGGAACTCGAGAACGGCAAGGACTACATGCCGACGGACCGTCGGGTGTTGTTCGGCCACCACTTCGCCGCCATTGCCGGCGCGGGCCCGCTCGTCGGCCCGGTGCTCGCCGCCCAGATGGGTTATCTGCCCGGCACGATCTGGATCATCGTCGGCGTCGTCTTCGCCGGTGCGGTCCAGGACTTCCTCGTCCTGTGGATCTCCTCGCGCCGCCGCGGACGCAGCCTCGGCCAGATGGCCCGCGAGGAACTCGGGCCGATCGGCGGCGTCGCGGCGCTCATCGCGGTCTTCGTCATCATGATCATCCTGATCGCGGTGCTGGCATTGGTGGTCGTGAACGCGCTCGCCGACAGCCCGTGGGGCCTGTTCTCCATCGCGATGACCATTCCCATCGCACTGTTCATGGGCGTCTATCTGCGCTATCTGCGACCCGGCAGGGTCGCGGAGGTGTCGCTGATCGGCGTCGTTCTGCTGCTCGTCGCGATCATCGCGGGTGGCTGGGTCGCCGAGACCGACTGGGGAACGAACTGGTTCACCCTGTCCCCGGTGACGATTTCGTGGCTGATGATCGCCTACGGATTCGCGGCGTCGGTGCTGCCGGTGTGGTTGCTGCTCGCCCCGCGCGACTATCTGTCGACCTTCATGAAGGTCGGCACGATCGTCCTGCTCGCGATCGGGATCCTCGTCGCACGACCGAACCTGGAGATGCCCGACATCACGTCGTTCGCCATCGACGGTGACGGCCCGGCCTTCGCGGGGTCGCTGTTCCCGTTCCTGTTCATCACCATCGCATGTGGCGCACTGTCTGGATTCCACGCGCTCATCTCCTCGGGCACCACCCCGAAACTGCTCGAGAAGGAGAAACAGATCCGGCTGATCGGCTACGGCGGCATGCTCACCGAGTCGTTCGTCGCGATCATGGCGCTGGTCACCGCCTGCATCATCGACCAGCACCTGTACTTCACGCTCAACGCTCCGGCCGCCCTCACCGGCGGCACCCCGGAGACCGCCGCCGCCTACGTCAACGGTCTCGGGCTGGGGTCGCCCGACATCACCCCCGAACAGATCTCGGCGGCAGCCGAATCCGTCGGGGAGGAGTCGATCATCTCCCGTACCGGTGGTGCCCCGACGCTCGCGTTCGGCATGTCCCAGGTGCTCAGCGACCTGTTCGGCGGCGACAGCCTCAAATCGTTCTGGTACCACTTCGCGATCATGTTCGAGGCGCTGTTCATCCTCACCACCGTCGACGCGGGAACGCGTGTCGCGCGGTTCATGCTTTCGGACTCGCTCGGCAACTTCGGCGGTCCCGCTCGTCGCTTCAAGGATCCGTCCTGGCGTCCCGGCGCCTGGTTGTGCTCCGCGGTCGTCGTCGGCCTGTGGGGTGCGATCCTGCTGATGGGCGTCACCGACCCGCTGGGCGGCATCAACACGCTCTTCCCACTGTTCGGCATCGCCAACCAGTTGCTCGCCGCGATCGCCCTGACCGTCGTGCTCACCGTCGTCGTGAAGAAGGGACTGGTGAAGTGGGCGTGGATCCCCGGCGTGCCGTTGGTGTGGGATCTGATCGTGACCATGACGGCGTCGTGGCAGAAGATCTTCTCCGGCGACCGCGCGGTGGGGTACTGGGCCCAGCACCGAGCTTTCGTCGACGCGAAGAACTCCGGCGCAACCACATTCGGTTCGGCGAAGACTGCCGACGAGATCGATGCCGTCATCCGCAACACATTCATCCAGGGCACGTTGTCGATCGTGTTCGCAGTGCTCGTGCTCATCGTGGTCGCCGCAGGAGTAGTGGTGTGTACCAGATCGGTCCGGGCCGGAGGTATGCCCACCACCGAAACACCCGACGTGCCGTCGAAGATATTCGCGCCCGCGGGCTTCGTGCCGACCCCGGCCGAGAGGGAACTGCAGAAGGAGTGGGACGAACTGATCGCATCGGGCAAGGTCCGCGCCCCGGGCGCCGCACACACCCATGCCTCGCGGCATCGCGACGGGGACGGAGGTGGGTCGTGATCACAGCACTGCGTCGGGCGTGGTGGTGGGTCGGGGCGGTCATGGGCGACCACGACTACGCGAGGTACGTCGAACTGCACCGCCGGCTGCATCCCGATCGGCCGCCGCTGAGCGAACGCGACTACTGGCGTGAGCGGCACGCCGCAGCAGATGCGAACCCGGGAAGCCGATGCTGTTGAGCAGGGAGGTCGGGCATGACGCCGTACGAATCGATCCGCGTCGAGACGCGCGATCGGGTGACGACCGTGATCATGGCCCGTCCCGAGCGCCGGAACGCGGTCGACGGTCCGATGGCCGCCGAACCGGCCGACGCGCCTCGTGCTCTCCAAACCGGTGATCGCGGCGGTGGAAGGCTACGCGGTTGCCGGTGGACTCGAACTGTCACAGTCTTCCCACAGACCTGCATGCGCAACGACCGCCGCTCGGTCTACGAACAGGTCGGCCGCTCCGAATCCGAGGCGCTCGGATTCGTATTCGCCCTCGGTATGGAGTCCGTTGGAAGCGACACGGTCGGAGGGGCAGCGCGGTTCGCGTCCGGGGAGGGCAGGTACGGTTCGTTCTCCTGGCCCGATCCTCGACACCGATCACGCGATCAGGCCCCGCTCGCGCGCCGCGACCACTGCGGCGGTGCGATTGTCCACGTCCAATTTGGTGAAAGCGTGCACCAGATGGGATTTCACGGTTGCCTCACTGACGAAGAGCTGTTTGGCGATCGCGCGATTGGACAACCCTTCGGCGACCAGCGACAGCACTTCGATTTCGCGGGCGCTGAGGTCGGTGCGGGGCTGCTGCATGCGGCGGTAAAGGCGCTGGGCCACGTCCGGGTCCAGGACGGTCTCCCCACGGGCCGCCGCGAACACCGATTCGATCAGCACTTTCGGGTCGGTGTCCTTGAGGAGGTAGCCCGCCGCACCGGCTTCGACCGCGCGCAGAATGTCCGCGTCCGTGTCGTAGGTGGTGAGTACGACGACCCTCGGCGGATCGGCCGCAGTCAGGATCCGGGCGGTCGCCTGCGCCCCGTCGATCCCCGATCCCAGACGCAGATCCATCAGCACCACATCGGGTTTCTCGGCCGACGCCGAAGCCACGGCTTCCTCACCCGACGATGCTTCGGCGACCACCATGATGTCATCGTGCGACGCCAGCAACGCGCGTAGTCCCGCCCGTACCACCGGGTGATCGTCGACGAGCAGTACACGTACCGCACTCATGCGACCCGCCCGATCGGAAGGGTTGCGGCGACCGCGGTTCCGTCTCCGGGTGCCGATTCCACGACGAGTGTGCCACCCAGTTCGGCCAGTCGTTCCCGCATCGACCGTAAGCCGAATCCACCGTCCTGACGTTGATCGAAGCCGATACCGTCGTCGACGATATCGAGCCGTACTTCGTCGGATGCGTAGCTCAATGTCACCCGTACCCGACGCGCCCGCGAATGCAACCGCACGTTGGCGAGAGCACTCTGGGCGACGCGGAGCAAGGCGACGTCGAAGTCCGTCACCAGCGGGATCGGATCGCTGTCGGTGAGTAGGTCACCGGTGATCCCGGTCTGCTGCTCGAGTTGGTCGAGCAGGCGCCGCAACGCGGATTCGAGCGGTGCGGACTCGAGCGCAACCGGCGCGAGCGCGTCGACCACTCGGCGGGCCTCGATCAGATTCTGCTGCGCGGTGTCCGCGATCTGCGCGAAGACCGCCGCGGAATTGTCGGGAGCGCGCTGCCCGGCTCGAGAGAGCAGCAGAATGGACGAAAATCCCTGCGCCAGAGTGTCGTGAATGTCACGCGCGAGGCGGGAACGTTCGGTCAGTGCGCCCGCTTCCCGTTGCAGCGCGACCAATTCGTCCTGCGCCCCGAGCAACTCTCGGTGCGCCTCGGTGAGTTCGTCCACCAACTGCTGTCGCTGCGCGGACTGCCGCACCAACTGTTGGTAGACGACGGCCATTCCGGCGGCAGCTGCCGCCCCGAACACCGGTCCGAGAATCGAGGCAACCGTGTTCGTGGTGCCGTGCCACAGCGTCGCTGCGATCGCTATCGCGGTCAGCATGATCGTCACCGTCAACGCGACCGGAGTGGAGAACAGGGGAAAGCACAGGAAGAACAGGGCGAACGCCAGCCAGACGAAGTTGACATCCGCCACCACGAGAGCCAACCAGCCCAGCCCGAGCGCCGCGAACCAGATCTGCCCCGACCGGCGCTGTACCGGCTCCCCGTTCTCGAAGCCCTCACGCTGCGCGAACCAGATCCCGAAGAGATACCACCCGGCTACCACGACAGCGAGCGCGACGATCGGAACGGGATGAGCACTGTCGGTAACCGTGCGCACGACACCCACCGCGAGGAGCAGGAAGAACAGCAGATGGGCGCCGAATTGCATGGCGCGTAGCACCGGCACGGCCCCGCCCGAGTCAGACCCATCGGAATTCCGCATCTCGCCCACTCTAATACCGCACTATGCCGTCGACCGCACCGATCGACGATCTCCGACTTTCGATGGATCAGCGAACCCAACCAATGCGCGATGCCGGGAATGTTGCCTTGCACGACACTGAGATGCATGTTCCTCGCTTTCCGTGATCTCCGGTTCGCCAAAGGTCGCTTCACGCTGATGACCTCGGCCCTGTTCCTCATTTCGCTGATGGTGGTCACGCTGTCGGGGCTGACCTCCGGACTGGGTAATCGGTCCATCGCTGCGATCGAGAACATCGGCGCCGACCACTTCGCATTCGGTGCTCCCCCCGATGGCCGCTCGGTCTCGTTCGCCGAGTCGACCGTGACGACGCGGCAGTATGCGGAACTTGCGGAGGCCGACGGTGTCGATGCTGCGTCGATCATCGGGGTGGCACCCGCTCGGATCAGCGTCGACGGTCGAGAAGTTGCCGCTTCTGCGTTCGGCGTCGACGGGCATTCTTTCGCCGCTCCGGTCGTGCTCGGTGCCGGCTCGGTAGCCGTGGACGCCGACCTCGCCAATGACAACGGATGGACGAACGGAACCCGGATTTCGATGAGCGGAAAGGTATTCACCATCACCGCTCTGGTCGACGACTCGTTCTACAGTCATCAGCCCGTGGTCTGGATGGACCACGACGCATGGATGTCACTGCCTTCGGCCGGTGGCAGTGACGGCACCGTCGTTGCATTGCGGACCTCCGCAGGGTTCGACGCCGATTCTGTCGGTGAGGCGACCGGGACGGCCGTCACCGACGGCCGCGGTGCGCTGAACGCGATCGGGTCGTACACCTCCGAGCGTGGATCGCTGCTGTTGATGCAGACGATGCTGATGATCGTCAGCGCCTTGGTCGTCGGGGCCTTCTTCACGGTATGGACCATCCAGCGCGGCCAGGACCTCGCTGTGCTCAAGGCTGTCGGTGCCTCCACCCGCTATCTGCTCCAGGACGCACTCGGGCAGAGCTCGATCGTGCTGGTACTCGGATCCGGACTTGGAACCCTGGCCGCAGCCGGTCTCGGAACGGCAGCCTCGCAGTCGGTTCCGTTCTCGCTCACGATGTCCACCACCGTGGTTCCGTTCCTCGCCCTCGTTGCGACGGGCATGATCGGCGCGGCTGCTTCCCTGGTCCGTATCGCCAAGGTCGACCCGCTCGCTGCCCTTGCAGCCGCTCGATGAGTCATCTACCGAGAACGAAGGACTTCGACATGAGTATCTGCTTACGCAACATCGTCCTCAGCTATCCCGACGGTGACGGGCATCGACGCGTCCTCGACGACGTGGATTTCGAGGTCCGACGCGGCGAATTCGTGGCTGTGACCGGTCCGTCCGGGTCCGGCAAATCGAGCCTGCTCGCTGTCGCCGGCCTTCTCATCACCCCCGATTCGGGTCGTGTCGTTATCGACGGCAGCGACATGACGGGACTGGACCGTGACGAGCGCACGACCGTGCGACGCGAGAAGCTCGGATTCGTGTTCCAGCAGTCGAATCTGCTGCCCTCGTTGACCGCAGTCGAACAACTGCAGATGATGTCCCATCTCGCGGGCGACTCGGTCCGCGAGAGTCGTGCCCGTGCCACGGACCTGTTGTGTTCATTGGGTCTCGAAGGGCACCTGGACCGGCGTCCCCACCAACTGTCGGGAGGGCAACGGCAACGGGTTGCGATCGCGCGAGGACTGATGAACGACCCCTCGGTGTTGCTCGTCGACGAGCCCACCTCGGCCCTCGACGAGAACCGCAGCCGCGAGGTCGTGGCCCTGCTCGCCGATCTGAGCCGGGATCGGGATGTGGCGATCGTGATGGTCACTCACGACCTGAGCCGGCTGACTCTCGTCGACCGCGCCTGTGCCGTGCGCAACGGGACACTGATACCCCTGCCTGGCTCCGTGCCGAGCGCAATTCACTGAAACAGCGGCGAACTGTTGTCACGCGGTATCGGGAATCTTCCTGACCGGGCTGTGGCTTGGGCTTCGGCGGAGTGGGGTCGATTTTCCGGACCGCGGGAGGCATCGTGAACGACCCAGCGCCTGTGTCCGGCGACGCGCGGCGGAGTCTGCGCACGTCGGAACCGATCGAGACCGGTGTTGTTGTCGATTTCTCGCGGAAACTCGACAACAACACCGGTCTCGATCTGCTGGGAATCGGAATCAGGCGGCGGGACGCCCCTGATCGCGCAGGGCGGAGAGGGCGTCGATGCGCTCGACTGCCTCGGCGACGATGCGGTCGATCAGTTCCTGGCAGCTCGGCAGGTCGTCGAGCATGCCGACGACCTGGCCCGAGGCGAGCACACCGGCTTCGGTGTTGCCTTCCACGAGACCGGCCTTGAGGAGCATGGGGGTGTTGGCGGCCATGATGATCTGCTGCCAGGTGCGGTCGCTCGCCTTCTTCATGGCGAGGCCGTCCTTGACGATGGTCGACCACTTCATGCCCGTCATCGACTTGAACTTCGTCGCGTTCCGCGCGGCCGCGAGCAGTCCCTTCGCGTAGGTGGACTTCTCGAGGCTGTTCACCAGGTCGGTGTTCAGGACCCGGTGCGGCATGCCGTCGACCTTGAGTGACACCGTGGTGTCCTGCAGTCCCCGCGAAAGGTACTGCTGCTTCACCGAATCGGGAACAGCACTGTCGCTCGTGAGCAGGAACCGAGTGCCCATCGCGATGCCGGCCGCGCCGTAGGACAGCGCGGCCGCGAGCCCACGACCGTCGAAGAAGCCACCGGCGGCGACGACGGGGATGTCGACGGCGTCGAGGACGCTCGGCAGCAGCAGGGTTGTCGCGACGGGACCGGTGTGGCCACCGCCCTCGCCGCCCTGCACGATCACCGCGTCGGCGCCCCACGAGGCGACCTTCACGGCGTGCTTGGCAGCACCGATCGACGGCACGACGACGATGCCGTGATCCTTGAGCTTGGCGATCAGCTCCTTCTTCGGTGCGAGGGCGAACGACGCGACCTTGACCTTCTCGCGGATCAGCAGGTCGATGCGCTCACCGGCGTCCGAGGCGTCGGCGCGGATGTTGACGCCGAACGGCTTGTCGGTCAGCGACTTGGTCTTCGCGACCGCCGCTTCGAGTTCGGCGTAGATCATCGTCGCCGAGGCGAGGATGCCGAGACCACCGGCGTTCGACGTCGCGGCGGTCAGGCGGGGACCGGAGACCCAGCCCATGCCCGTCTGAACGATCGGGTGCTCGATCCCCACCAGGTCGGTCAGGGCGGTGCGCAGGACGGTCACAGCGAGACCTCGCGGTCGCGCAGACCCTTGGGGTCGATCACCTCGCGGATCAGACGCAGTTCCTCGAAGGTCGGCTCGCGGGTCACGCCCGCCTCGTCCAGGCCGGCGACCTCGAAGGAGGTGTTCTCCGCGACGGTGGACGCCTCGACACCCGGGTGCAACGAGAGCGCCCGGAAGGTGTGGTCGGGACCGCCGAAGTCGAAGACACCGAGGTTGGTGACGACCCGCGCGATGTCCAGGAAGCGGTACGCCGGGTTCTCGGGATCGACCTTGTCGTATCCGACACCCGAGACGATATCGACCGTGTCGACGAAGACGCGCGAGGAATGCTTGCCGACCCAGTAGCTGGTCGCGTGGTTGATCGTGTTGCCGGGAGCGCCGCGCACACCGAACATCTGGCGCGTCGGTTGCTGGAGCGGACCGAAGGCCGACAGGTTCTGGTTGCCGTACCGGTCGATCTGGTTGGCGCCCATCACGACGTGACGGCGACCCGACGCGACGACGTCGAACACCTTGCGGAACGGCATCCAGCCTTCGATCGGTGCCTTCGCGCCGAGGGCCGGGACGTCGGCGAGGATGAGTGCTTCACCGTCGGTGATCAGCAGGTCGGGCTCGGTGGTGAGCTTGGCCAGGCGTGCACCGATCTGCGGCAGTGTCGCCATCGGGCTCGCCATGATCTCGCCGGCACCCGAGAAGATGTCGGCGCATGCGATCGCGCAGTACTCGGCGCGGGTCACGGTCTCGGTGGTGGTCATGCCTGCTCCTGTGCGAACTTCTGGACTGCGGCCTGGTAGTCGTCCTCGCTGCCCGAGAGGAAGCGGTCGACGAATGCCTGCCATGCCTCGGGGTCCTTGGCGGACTCGGCGTAGTGGCGCTGGAACTTCTCGTCGCGGCCGTAGCTGTCGCCCGCGAGGGTGAAGTGCGCCCCGTTCGGTGCTTCGACGATCCCGTCGACCATCATGCGGTTGAGCAGGAGCTGCTGCAACGGAACCTCTTTCACGAGCTGCTCGGTCTCGACGATCTTCTCGACGGAGACGTAGCGACGTTCGGCGGCCATGCAGTAGAGGTCGTCGAAGTAGGGGTCCACGCCCTGGTAACCGGAGTTGCCGTGCTTGTCGCCGATGTTGAGGTGCACGAACGAGGCGTCGAGGTTCAGCGCCGGCATGGCGATGAGGGTCTCGGTGCCGTCCGGTCCGGGATACGGCGAGGTGACGGTCTTCAGTTCACCCTCCCAGAAATCGACCACGGCCGAACCCAGGCCCGCGCGGAGGGGCAGGAACGGCAGGCGCGCGGCGGCGGCTTCCAGGCCGCACTTGATCATGCCCTCGTCCATCTCACGGGCGATGATCTCGCCGGCCGTGCGGGCCTTGGAGAACCACGGGTCGTAGAACGGTGCCGAGTCGAGCGAGACGAATCCGTAGTACGCCTTCTTCACCTTGCCCGCCGAACACAGCAGGCCCAGATCGGGACCGCCGTAGGTGACGACGGTCAGATCCTTCACGTCCGAACGGAGGATGGCCCGCACGAGGGCCATGGGCTTGCGGCGCGATCCCCAGCCGCCGAGGCCGATGGTCATTCCGCTGCGCAGCTCGCCGACCACGTCGTCGAGCGACATTCTCTTGTCACGCATGGTGTTCCGAACTCCTGGTGGTGTGAGGCGTCAGCTGTTGCTGCGCGGCTTTCCTGTTGCGACGAACTCGTCGCGGTGCTCGTCGGCGATGCCGGCGAGATTCAGCTCGAAGGTGAAGCCCTGCTCGAGGCGGTAGCTCGTCTTCACGTCGACGGGGTCGATGCGGTTGATGGCTTCCTTCGCACGGCGGATGACGCGGGTGTCCTTCGCGGCGATCATCTCGGCGACCTCGCGTGCGGCGGCGTCGAGTTCGCTGCGCGGCACGACCTTGTACACCGAGCCGAAGTGCTCGAGCTGCTGCGCGGTGACGTTCTGCGCCGTGTAGTAGAGGGTGCGCATCATGTGCTGGGGGACGAGGCGCGCGAGATGCGTTGCGGCGCCCAGTGCACCGCGGTCGACCTCGGGCAGGCCGAAGACGGCGTCGTCGGAGGCGACGATGACGTCCGCGTTGCCGACGAGGCCGATGCCGCCTCCGACGCAGAAGCCGTTGACGGCGACGATGACCGGTACCTCGCAGTCGTAGACGGCGGCGAATGCCGCGGCACACCCGTGGTTGGCGGCGATCAGGGCGTCGAACCCTTCGGTGGCCTGCATTTCCTTGATGTCCACACCCGCGTTGAAGCCTCTGCCCTCGGCGCGCAGGATCACCGCGTGGGTGTCGAGACTGCGCCCGGCCGTGGTCACGGCCTCGGCCAGGTCGAACCAGGCCTGTGAGGGGAGAGCGTTCACGGGCGGGAAGTCGACGGTGACCGTGGTGATACCGGCGCTGTCGGAGGTCGAGGTGATGCCCATGGCATGTTCCTAACGTCTGTACCGAACCAAGCGATTGCTTGGTAAGTTAGCACAGGATAGCCGCCGGACCCAGAGGGTCGAAAGGCCGTAGGGTCGAGGTACGACCGATCATCGAGGAGAGAAGATGCCCGAAGCAGTAATCGTGTCCGCAGTACGGTCGCCGATCGGGCGAGCACGCAAGGGCTCGCTCGCGTCGATCCGCCCGGACGACCTGGCGACCCAGATGGTCGCCGCAGCGCTCGCGAAGGTCCCCGATCTCGATCCCACCGAGATCGACGACCTCATGCTCGGCTGCGGCCAGCCCGCCGGACAGTCCGGCTTCAACATCGCCCGCGTGGTCGCGGTGCAACTCGGCTACGACTTCCTTCCCGGCGTGACCGTCAACCGGTACTGCTCGTCGTCGCTGCAGACCACCCGCATGGCGCTGCACGCCATCAAGGCCGGCGAGGGCGACGTGTTCGTCTCCGCCGGCGTCGAATCGGTGTCGAGCTTCGTGACCGGCAACGCCGACGGTCTGCCCGACACCAAGAACCCGCTGTTCGACGACGCCCAGGCGCGTACCGCCAAGCTCGCCGAAGGCGGAGTGCCGTGGACCGACCCGCGCACCGAGGGTCTGCTCCCCGACGTCTACGTCGCGATGGGACAGACCGCCGAGAACGTCGCGTCCCACACCGGCATCTCGCGCGAGGACCAGGACCGCTGGGGCGTGCGCTCGCACAACCGCGCCGAGGAAGCCATCAAGAGCGGCTTCTTCGAGCGGGAGATCACTCCGGTGACCCTCGCCGACGGCACGGTCGTCAGCACCGACGACGGTCCGCGTCCGGGCACCAACTACGAGGCCGTCAGTCAGCTCAAGCCGGTCTTCCGCCCGGACGGCACGGTGACCGCCGGCAACGCGTGCCCGCTCAACGACGGTGCGGCCGCTCTGGTGATCATGTCCGACACGAAGGCGAAGGAACTCGGACTGACCCCGCTCGCGCGCATCGTCTCCACCGGTGTCTCGGGCTTGTCGCCGGAGATCATGGGTCTCGGACCGATCGACGCGACCCGCAAGGCTCTCGCCAACGCGAACATGGGCATCGACGACATCGACCTGTTCGAGATCAACGAGGCGTTCGCCGTGCAGGTGCTCGGTTCGGCGCGTGAGCTGAAGATCGACGAGGACAAGCTCAACGTCTCGGGCGGTGCGATCGCGCTCGGTCACCCCTTCGGGATGACCGGTGCCCGCATCACCGCGACACTCATCAACAACCTGCAGACCCACGACAAGCAGTTCGGCGTCGAGACGATGTGCGTCGGTGGGGGTCAGGGCATGGCGATGGTGCTCGAACGCCTCAGCTGAGCTCAGTCCTCCGAGTCGGTCGGGGGGTCGTCGGTCTGCCGCTTGCGCTCGTCCTGGCGCCGGCGGCGCGCGACCTCCCGGTTCGCGAGGACGGCCGCGAGCACGACCGGCCAGACGTACTTCGCCTTGTCTGCGACGGCCTTCACCCACTCGGGCACGGTGAAGTCGAACAGGGAGAATTCCGGCAGGGAGATGGTCGGCCACGGAATGTCGGGCCACGGAATGTCCGGCCAGGGAATGTTGATATCCCAGTCGGGCCAATCGATTTCGGGGATCGGGATCTGTGCGAGCAGCCAGAGCACGATCAGCGGCACGGCGACCCCGGCTACGGCGACCGCCGTGCGCTGGGCGGCGTATTTCCGGGGGTGCGCCCGGATCCATTCCTCGCGAACAGCCGCCTTGGATCCGGGCTCGGGGTCGAGGTCGACCCCGCCGATGCCGGTGAGGGCGGCTGCTGCCGCACCGAGTTCGGTGTCGTCGTCCCACCAGGTGACTCGTCGGGCCGGTCCGATGAAGGTGGGGAGCCTGACGGCGATCGCGCCGCGTTCGTGCCCGTCGAGGACGACCTTGTCGTCGGAGGTCTTCTTCGTGGCGATCTCCTCGCCGTCGATCGTCCAGGTGATCCTGCGGCCCAGCCCGGCATCGTCGATTTCCACGGCGTGCTCGGCGCTCTCCCAGGTGAGCAGCCAGCGCTCCGGAGTCTTCGGCATACAGTAATAATAGAGCGGACACTCCATCAATGGCATCCAGGGAGCCGGGGACATGGCACGTACGGTCGATCCGGTCCGGCACGAGGCGCGCCGCCTCGGGATCATCGACGCAGCTCTGACCTGCTTCGCCCGACACGGCTACGACGGCACGACCACGGCCGCGATCTGCCGCGAGGCCCGCATCGGGTCCGGAACCTTCTTCCACTACTTCCCCACGAAACTGTCGCTGATGGTGGCCGTTCTCGAACTGGGCACAGCCGAAAGCGTGGCGTGGTTCGAGGCGCAGAGCGGGCGAACCGACGCCACCCGTGTACTCGACGAATACGCCGTTCGGGCAGCAGAGGATGCGTCGGATCCCCGTACGGCCGGCTTCGTCCGAGCGGTCGGGGCTGTGATGACCCGGCCGGAGATCGCGGCTGCTCTCGACCGCGACGCCCGCGCGCTGCGCGACGGATTGCTTCCCTGGGTGCGGCTCGCGCAGCAGGCCGGAGAGATCCGGACCGACCTGCCCGCGGATCGGCTCGTCACCTGGCTACAGGCTTTGCTCGACGGCTACCTCGGCGTCGTCGCCGCCGAGACGTCCTTCGACCCCGTGCTCGAACAGGAAACGCTCCGCGACGCCCTGCAGCGCCTGCTCCGGCCGTAGATGTGCAGATCCGTCGTCACCAGTGGCCGTGGGTGTCGCGCCAGCCCTTGCGGATGATCTTCCCGGTGGCGTTGCGCGGCAACAGATTGCACGTCAGCGTCCATTGCGTCGGCACCTTGAAGTAGGCGAGACGCTCGGATGCGAAGGTCGTCAATTCCTCGACGGTGACCGTGGAGCCTTCGACGAGCACGACCACCGCAGCCACCTCCTGGCCCCATTCCGGGTGGGGCGCGCCGGTCACCATGCATTCGCGGACCGCCGGGTGCAGGGCCAGGACGCGCTCGACCTCCGACGGGTAGACGTTCTCGCCGTTCTGGTGGATGAGGTCGGCGCGCCGGCCCACCAGACGCAGACGGCCGTTCTCGACCACGCCGAAATCACCTGTGCGCAACCAGCGGTCGGGAGTGATCGCCTCGGCGGTCGCCGCCTCGTCGTCCCAGTAGCCGAGCATGACGAAGGGGCTGCGCACACACACCTCGCCCACGCGGCCGTCGGGCAGCCAGGCGCCGCTCTGATCCCGGATCTCGAGGCTCACCGTGATGATCGGCGCGCCCACCGTGCCGGGGAACTCCTCGAGTTCGGCGGCGGAGGCCACAGCGATCGACGTGCTGCACTCGGTGATGGTGTAACTGTCGACCATGGCATGCTTGCCGAACGGAAGCCCTTCGCGCAGAAGTTGTTTGAATTCCGGCGTCGAAGGTTCTGAGGACAGAGTGAACCGGCTCAGCGAGGTGAGGTCGTATCTGTCGAGATCTTCGTCCTCGAGCATCCGCGCCGCCATCGACGGCACGGCCATCCAGTGGGTGACCTGTTCCGCCTCGATGAGTTCGAGCACGGGACGCACGCCGTACCAGCCCTGGTTCATCACCACGGTGCTGCCGGTGGCCAGGCGCGGCACGATCGTGTTGTGCAGGCTCGTGATGTGGAACAGTGAGGACGTCAGCAGATAGCGGGAGTCCGATGGTGCGGACCGGTCGTATGTGCCGCCGGTCCAGATCGTCGCGATCGCGTCGAGGTACCGGTGGTAGTCGACCACTGCCAGCAGATTCCGCTGCGAGTGCAACGCACCCTTCGGATCCCCGCTCGTGCCCGAGGTGTACAGGAGGACGGCCGGATCGTCCTCGGCGACTCTCGGGGGCGGCGGCTGCGCGCCGTCGAATTCGGCGATGAGGCGCGGTAGATCCTCCTCGATCGACAGCACCACCGTCTGCGCACGGTCGATGCCGGCCACGGCCGCAGCACGCGGACCGTCGACGAAGAGCACCCGGGGTCGCGAATGACGGATACCGAATTCGAGTTCCGGTTGCACCCACCACGCGTTCAGGCCCACCGAGATCGCACCGAGGGCCTGCGTCGCCCAGAAGGCGGTGACCCACTCGGGCCGGTTCGCCGACAGGATCGCGACCCGGTCGCCCACGCCCACCCCGTACCGCTCGTGGAGCGCCGCGGCGAGGGCGTACGACATGCGCGCGTTCCGGGCGAAGGTGATCCGCTGATCGGTCGTGACCAGATACTCGCGGTCGCCCCAGGCGAGGGACTGCGAGAGCAGATCCGCCACGGCGACGTCGCGTCTGCGCATGACGGGTATCTCGGTGCCCAGGACGTCCTGCACGACGATCTCGAACTCGCCACCCGGACCGGTGAGTCGCGATACCAGCTGATCGAGGAAATGGGAGGGATCGGAGGGGATGGTCATCGCCTGTATCCCACCGGTGACCCTGCACGCTTCACGGACGTCCCCTCCTCCATCGAGTGCGTACCGCCAGAATCTCACGACGGGTCACCCCGACTTCGAATGTACCGGTGAGTGGGACGGGCGGTGACGGTCACCATCGCTCTCCCTAGCCTGTGACCTGGGCGTCTGTGGAAAAGCGAGGTCCTGTCTCCGTCGGGCCGCCGCCCGGCGCCCCTGTGAGAAAGGACCGAAGACGAATGACCGCAACGACGCCGACGCCCGCGCAGTGGCGAGGCCACGACCTGGGTGCCCGCACGATCCGCTACGACGAGCGGGACGCGATCCTGTACGCGCTCGCGGTGGGCGCCGGCGCGGCGGACCTCGATCTCGTGTTCGAGGACCGGCTGCGGGTGTTGCCGACGTTCGCCCTGACGCTGGCCCAGTGGGCACCGGATGCGCTCGGTGCGCTCGGTGCCTTCGACACGGCCACCGCGCTCCACGGTTCCCAGAGCCTCGAGGTGCTCGCACCGTTGCCACGCTCCGGGGAGATCGCGATGTCGGCGCGCGTCGGTGAGGTCTGGGACAAGGGCCGGGCAGCGGTGTTCGAGGTCGTCGTCGAGAGCGAGTTCTTCATCGCGACGTGGTCGTTGTTCGCACCGGGAGCGGGAGGTTTCGGCGGCGAGCGCGGACCGTCGGCGCCGTCCGCACCGGAGGGGGATGCCGACGTGGTCGGCACGCTCGCCACACGCGTCGACCAGGCGGCGCTTTACCGGCTGACCGGCGACCGGCACCACATCCACATCGATCCCGAGGCTGCGGCGCGCATCGGACAACCCCGCCCCATCCTGCACGGCCTGTGCACGCTGGCGGCCGCGACCCTGCCTCTGGCCGACATGCTCGGAGGGCACCCCGCCGACCTGAAGACGCTGTTCGGGCGCTTCGCGGCCCCGGTCTTCCCCGGCGATGCGGCACAGGTCCGCGCCTGGGGTGACGCAGCGGATGTTCGGTTCGACATCGTCACGGCGACCGGCGCCGTTCTGTCCGGCGGTCGCGCCGTTTTCGCTTGATCGCCACAACCGTCTGGAGGAAAGACTTGGACACGTTCGCAGATATAGTGCGCGCTCGTCACGGTGACCCGAAGGTGGGGTTGCGTTTCGAGGACCAACAGTGGACCTGGGGCGAGGTGGTTCAGGAAAGCGCCGATCGTGCCGCCGCGATCGTCGCGACCGTGCCTGCTCCCGCAGATCGGCAGCGCCACATCGGGGTGCTGCTCGAGAACGTCCCGGACTTCGTCTTCTGGATCGGCGCCGGCGCCCTGGCCGGAGCAGCCGTCGTGGGCATCAACGCCAGCCGCAGCGGCCCCGAGATCGCCCGCGACATCGCGCACGCGGACATCGACCTCGTCGTCACCGAATCCCGCCTCGCCCATCTGCTCGAGGACACCGGCCACGGACTGCCGGCCGACCGCATCCTCGACATCGACGACGATCGCTACGCGGAGTTCCTCGCGCCGTTCCGCGGTGCGGATCTGCCGGAGACGATCCCGTCCACCGACGACATCGCATTGTTGCTGTTCAGTTCCGGTTCCACCGGCGCTCCGAAGGCCGTGATCGTCGGCCAGGGCCGGCTCGCACGCCTCCTCGGTCCGCTCACCGAACGTGTTGGCATGCGCGAGGATTCGATCGCCTATCTGTGCATGCCGCTCTTCCACGGAAACGCACTCATGCTCAACCTCGGCACGGCCATGCGGGCCGGCGCGACCGTCTGCCTGATCCGGAGGTTCTCCGCGAGCCGGTTCTCCGACGACATCCACCGCTACGGCGCCACTTTCGTCAACTACGTGGGCCGGGCCCTGTCGTACATCCTCAGCCGGCCGGAAGACCCCCGCGACCGCGCGAGCACCCTCGAACTCGCGTTCGGCACCGAGGCATCCGAAGCCGACGTGGCCCGCTTTTCCGAACGCTTCGGCTGCACGGTCGTCGAAGGCTACGGGATGAGCGAAGGCGTCTTCCGCATCAACCGCACCCCCGACACCCCGACCGGATCGCTCGGGGTCGCCGTCGGAGGCGTCGATGTCCGGATCCTCGACGAGGACACCGGGCAGGAGTGCCCCCGCGCCCGTTTCGACGAGACCGGTCGCCTCCTCAACAGTGACGCCGTCGGACAGATCGTCGCGTGCGGTGCCGCCCACACCTTCGAGGGCTACTACAAGAATCCCGAGGCGATGGCCGATCGGGTCAAGGGTGACGACTTCTGGTCGGGGGACCTCGGGTACCGCGACGAGAACGGCTTCTTCTACTTCGCCGGAAGATCCTCCGACTGGCTTCGCGTCGACAGCGAGAACTTCTCCGCCACTCCCGTCGAGCGCATCATCCTGCGGGTGCCGGGCATCCTGTCCGCCCCGGTCTTCGCCGTGCCCGATCCCACGACCGGGGATCAGGTCATGTGCGCCGTCGAACTCGAGCCCGGCGCGGAGTTCGACCCGGCGGTGTTCGGGGCGACCCTCGCCGAGCAGCCCGACATGGGAGACAAGTGGTGGCCGCGATTCGTGCGCGTCACCGCGCAGATCCCGCTGACGGGCAGCAACAAGGTGAACAAGGCCCCGCTGCGGGCGGTCGCGTGGAGCACCCCCGACACGGTCTACGTGCGTGTCGGACGGACCTCCGAGTACGTCCTGCTCGACGACGCGGAACGCGCGCGCATCGAGCGGGAGTTCGTGGCCAACGGCCGGGCGGCCCTGTTGCCGACCACCGAACCTGCGCCGGTTGCATGATCGCGGTCCGGCCCGGTCTCACGACATCGGAAGGTCTCGACCAGTGAGATGTCCTCATCAGGGGTGATACCGATCACCTAGCGTTTCGGTCGTATCGCGACGGAATGCTCCAGCGGACTCCGCCGCCTGACCTCCTCAACGCTTCCCTCCCGAAAGGACGGACGACCGTGAGCATCGGCACTTCCGAACAATCCGAGATCCGCGAGATCGTCGCCGGGTCGGCTCCCGCCCGCTTCGCCCGGGGCTGGCACTGCCTCGGCCTGTCGAAGGACTTCAAGGACGGCAAGCCGCACTCGATCGAGGCATTCGGGACCAAGCTCGTGGTGTGGGCCGACAGCAACGACGAGATCAAGATCCTCGACGCGTACTGCCGGCACATGGGTGGGGATCTCAGCCGGGGCACGGTCAAGGGCGACGAGATCGCGTGTCCGTTCCACGACTGGCGCTGGGGCGGCAACGGGCGCTGCAAGAACATCCCGTACGCGCGGCGTGTTCCTCCGATCGCCAAGACCCGCGCGTGGCACACTCTCGACCAGGACGGCATGCTCTTCGTGTGGCACGACCCCCAGGGGAACCCGCCGCCCGCGGACGTGACCATCCCGCACATCGAGGGCGCCACGAGCGACGAGTGGACCGACTGGGTCTGGTACACCACCGAGGTCGACACGAACTGCCGCGAGATCATCGACAACATCGTCGACATGGCGCACTTCTTCTACGTGCACTACTCCTTCCCGGTCTACTTCAAGAACGTCTTCGAAGGCCACGTGGCCAGCCAGTTCATGCGGGGTCAGGCTCGTATGGACGCTCGTCCGCACGCGGACGGACAGCCGAAGATGCTCGGAAGCCGCTCCGACGCGAGCTACTTCGGACCGTCCTTCATGATCGACGATCTCGTCTACCAGTACGAGGGTTACGACGTCGAGTCGGTCCTCATCAACTGCCACTACCCGGTCTCCCAGGACAAGTTCGTCCTGATGTACGGCATGATCGTCAAGAAGTCCGATCGCCTCGAAGGCGAGCAGGCCCTGCAGACCGCCCAGCAGTTCGGGAACTTCATCGCGAAGGGCTTCGAACAGGACATCGAGATCTGGCGGAACAAGACCCGCATCGACAACCCGCTCCTGTGCGAGGAGGACGGCCCCGTCTACCAGCTGCGACGCTGGTACGAGCAGTTCTACGTCGACGTCGAGGACGTCGAGCCGGCGATGACCGACCGCTTCGAGTTCGAGATGGACACCACCCGTCCGGTGGCCGCATGGATGAAGGAGGTCGAGGAGAACCTTGCCCGCAAGGCAGCCCTCGACGAGCAGGCAGGCGCGCAGCAGTCCACCACGACGGGCTAGGAGCCAAAGACATGCAGAACCGGATGGAACCGTTGCGCTGCGGCGAATGCGCCGCGCAGGTGCTCGTCCAGAAGAACAGCTGGGAGCACACGTCCATCCAGTGGAACACCGACGCGCACCGTCGTTGTCCCGTCGTCCGGGACGACGACGGGCGCGACGGCCGCCCCGGTGCGCCCCGGATGTCGTGCACGCACCTCGACGCCGCGATCGCCAAGGCGGCCGCCTCGGGAGTCATCGAGGTCTTCGACGACACCCCGATCCGAGCCCCCATCGTGCAGTGACCTCTTCAGCTTCCGACTACCTCCCGAAGGACCAGTGATGACCGAAACCCTCGATCTCGACCGCTCGTACTACGGCCCGTGGGCCGTCGTCGCCGGGGGCTCCGAAGGCGTCGGCGCGGCATTCGCCGACGAATTGAGCCGCGCGGGTTTCGATCTCGTGCTCATCGCGCGTAAGCCGGGCCCGTTGGAGGAGACGGCGGACAAGGCACGGAGCAACGGCGTGCAGGTGCGCACCCTCGCGCTGGATCTGCTCGACGACGATGCCGTGGAAGAGATCCGCAAGGCGACCGAGGACATCGAGGTCGGCCTGTTCATCTTCAACGCCGGCGCGAACAGCTACGGCCACGAGTTCGTCACCGGCGACCTCGACGGGTTCCGCGGCGTGATCGAACTCAACGTCCACCGGCAGATCGAGTTGTCGCACCTGTTCGGTGGACCGATGAAAGAGCGCGGGCGCGGTGGCATCATGCTGCTCGGGTCGCTCTCCGGCTACATGGGTGCCGAACACCAGAGCATCTACGCGGCCTCGAAGGCGTTCAGCCGCGTCTTCGCCGAAAGTCTGTGGCTCGAGCTCGCACCGCACGGCGTGCACGTGGTCGAACTGGTACTCGGTGTCACCCGCACCCCGGCGATGGTGCGCGCGGGCCTGAACTTCGACATCCCGGGGATGCTCGTCGCCGAGCCGGAAGACGTTGCGCGTGAAGGTCTCGAACGCCTCCAGGACGGTCCCGTGTGGGTCGCCGGCGGCAACTACGAGGCTGCGGTCAAGCGCAGCGGATTCCCGCGCGACAAGCTCGTCCGAGGCGCGGCTGCCGCGATGCGAGCGCTCCTGAACCGCTGAGCTCTGCCGCTTCCTCTACGACTCGTCCCCGGCTGCGGAACGGCAGCCGGGGACGCTTCATTGTCGGGGGTCAGAAGTCGATGCGCACGTGCTTGCTTTTCGGCTTGGCCTGGCACGCGAGGACGTATCCGTTGGCGATGTCCTCCTCGTCGAGGATCGCGGACGGCGGGGTGTCGACGTCGCCTTCGACGACGGTGCACGCGCACGACCCGCACTCGCCTTCCCGGCACGAGTAGGGCACGTCGAGGCCCTTCGAGAGCATGATGTCCACGAGAGTCGCGCTGCGCGGCCAGACGAGGTCGTGTTCCTCGCCGTCGAGCTGCACCGTCACGGAGGCGGCGTCGGTGTCCGACTCGTCGATCTCGACGGCAGGTACGTCGGCGAACGGATCGCCGGACAGGGAGGTGAAGACCTCGGCGTGGATGCGGTCCTTCGGGACGCCGGCCAGCAGCAGGCCTTCGCGGACGGTATCCATGAACGGTCCGGGTCCGCACATGTACGCGCGGTGATCGGCGAAGGCAGAGACCAGGGTCGCGAGCTGCTGCGGCGTCGGCAGGCCCTGCACGCTCTCGAGCCAGTGCACGACGGTGAGGGCAGTGGCGTGCCGGGCGGCGAGTTCGCGCAGCCTCTCGGCGAAGATGACGGACTTCTCGTCGCGGTTGCCGTAGACGAGCACCACGTTGCGATTGCCGCTGTGGAGAGCCGACTCGAGGATGGACAACACCGGCGTGATACCGCTGCCTCCGGCGAACAGTACGAGTTTCTCGGTGAGATCGACCGGAGTGAACACGCCCGCCGGGGGCAGAACCTCGAGGGTTTGCCCTGCAGTGATGTTGTCGCACAGCCAGTTCGATCCGTATCCGTCGGCGGTGCGCTTGACGGTGACCTTGAGAGGCTCGCCGGTGTGGGGGGAGCTCGCGAGCGAGTAGCACCGTGCCACGGAACCGGTCCGATCGCTCGGGATGCGCAGGGTGAGGAACTGTCCCGGTTTGTAGGCGAAGCCCGCGCGGCGCTCTTCTGGCACGTCGAACACCAGCGAAACGGCGTCGGCGGTTTCCTGGACGACTGCACCGACGGTCAGTACGACGGAGCGTGAACCGACCGGTGTCTCAACGGCTGTCATCGCAGTGGTTCCCTTCGATACGAATACTTCTCGATCGGATCACCGTAGAACGCCGACGGACGCCGACGCCCGTCTCCTCCCGGTAATCGGGACACGGGAGGAGACGGGCGTTCGGATCAGGCGGTGCGCACGCTGCGTGGGATCAGCAAGGTGATCCCGATGGTCACCACGGAGAGCGCGATGAGCATGCCGCCGACCATGTTGATTCCCGCGAGTGGGGTCGCAGCGAACGCGAGCAGCATGGTCGCGATCGACGTTCCGACACCCTGACCCGCGGTACGCAGCACGGCGTTCGTGCCGGTCGTCTCGCTGGTGTTGTGCTCGGGCACGGACTCGACGATCAGGTTCGGAATCGCCGTGTAGGCGAAGGCGGTCGCGACCGACACCACGACGACCATCGCGGTCATGGCCACCACGGAGTGGTGCGCGGTGAGCATGACGACGACGCCGACGATGAACAGGGCGGTACCGAGCAGCATCGACGCGCGTGAACCCACCGCGGCGGAGATCCGGCCGCTCAGCGGAGTGCAGACGAATCCGAACAGGGAGCCGATGAACGAGAGCCAACCCGCGTGTGTCGCGCTCAGGCCCAGGCCGAAGTCGCCGGTGGACGGCGTCTGCATGATGATCGGAATGATCATGGTGACCACGCCCAGCGGTCCCACCGCGATCGCGACGGTGGCCAGCATCGTGAGCGAGAACTTGCGGTCGGCGAACAGGCGCACGTTGATGATGGGGGAGGGTGTGCGCAGTTCCCACCGCACGAGCAGGACCAGAGCGACGGCCCCGCCCAGGATGAGACCGAGGGTCCGCGGGTCCGACCAGCCCCATGACTGGGACTTGTTGACGCCGAGCAGGATCGCGGCGACCGCGCCGGCGAAGGTGACCGCACCGATGTAGTCGATCTTCTCGGAGGTCCCGGTGGGCCGGCGCCACGGGAGGACGAACCAGACGAGCAGCAGGGCGAAGATCGCGTACACGGCGGCGACGACGAAGATCATGTGCCAGCTGGCGTTGTCGATCAGCAGACCGGCGACGAGCAGCGACGCCGAACCGGCGGCGACCGCCGAGCCGGAGATCAGTGCGACGGCAACGGGAACGCGGGAAGCGGGAAGATGCTCGCGCGCCAGCCCGATGCACAGCGGCAGGATCGCACCGGCCACACCTTGGATCGCGCGGCCGATGATGATGCTGGTGAGGCTGTCACCGAGGGCGCTGACCATCGAGCCGAGCGCCGCGACGGCGAGCAGGACCATCAGGATCCGTTCCCGGCCGTACATGTCGCCGAGCCGGCCGCACACGGCGGCCGAGGCGGCCGAGACGAGGAGGAAGGCCGTCACCGCCCATCCGACCGTCGATGCGTTGCTGTCGAATTCGACGATCAACGTCGGGATCGCGGCGAACATCATCGATGTTTCGAACGCACTGATGATCTCGACGGCGATCAGGACCGACACGATCACCCATACCGGCTGCTGCCGGTCGAACCGGCTCCGCCCCTTCGGCGTTGCGGATTCCGGCTGGGAGAGGTCATTGGCGTAGGACGTCAAAGCGCATTCCAGACTCTCGGCGGCCCGATCGCGGGCCGTGTTTCCTGCCCCACGAATGGGAGTGGCTCGGATCACTTGGTATCGCAGGTGAGGGCTGTCACGCTGTTCTATCTCGCTGAGCGAGAACGATTTTGGTGGGTCAGATGAGCGCGGCCTCGTGTACTGCGCGGTCGAACTCGGGCAGTTCCGCGCCGTTGCGAAGGGTTGTCGCGAGCGACGGGTCGGCGAGATGGAGCCGACCGATGGCGATCAGATCGAACTCGTCGTCGCCCAGGCGTCGTTCGAGTTCGGGAACGTTGTTGCGCACAGGTGCGCTGCCCTGGAGGCGGCTCTCCCGCAACGTCGTTGCGATTCCGACGCTGCCTACGGCCATCGAATGTGCGCCGGTGACCTTCTTGGCCCAGCCTGCGAGTGTCAGGTCGCTGCCTTCGAAGGCCGGCATGTCGAAGCGGCGGATGCTCGCGTCGAAGACGTCGACGCCGGCTTCCTTCAATGGGGTGAGGACGGCTTTCAGTTCGTCCGGGGTGTGGGCGATCCGGGCTTCGTAGTTCTGTTGCTTGTGCTGCGAGAACCGGTAGAAGATCGGCAGGTCGTCGCCGATGCGCGCGCGGATGGCGGCGACCACCGCGGCGGGGAAACGGGTGCGGCGCTCGAGGTCGCCGCCCCATTCGTCGTCGCGGAGATTCGTTCCCTCCCAGAGGAACGCGTCGAGCAGATAGCCGTGCCCACCGTGCAGTGCGATGCCGTCGAATCCGACTCGGGCAGCGGCGGCCGCCGCGTCGATATAGGCCGCGACGACCTGCTCGATGTCCTCCACGGTCATGGCCCGCGTAGGCGCTGAGGCCCGGGAGATGTAGTCCTCGCCGTAGGACGTCACGCCGAGCTCGCCCCAGACTCCCGACGGCCGCATGGGGACGAGGTCGGGGTCGACATCTGCGGTCATCGCGCCCCAGAGGGGGCCGACGTGCCAGAGCTGGGGGACGATGCGTCCACCCTCGGCGTGAACCGCGTCGACGACGCGACGCCAGCCGTCGAGGGCTTCTTCGCCGTGCATGTGTGGCACGCGGGGATTGTCGACTGCTGTCGGGTGATCGATCGCGACGCCCTCGGTGAGGATCAGGGCCGTGCCGCCCGCGGCGCGTCGCCGGTAGTACTCCACGACATCCGGGCCGGGCACGCCACCCGGCGAGTGCGAGCGGGTCATCGGCGACATCACGATGCGGTTGCGGAGCTCGAGGGAACGGACCGTCAGGGGACGGAAGAGGGCGGACTCGGTATCCGGCATCGTGGTCTCGACTCTTTCGGCTCGTGCGGGCGACGGGTGCAGGCGGGTTCGGCCCACATCCGAGGTTGTACCCACCGCCCGGTCCGCGGGACAGGGACCTCCTGCTCAGTGAGACGTGCCGGCGGAAGCGCGAGGGGAGGGACGTAGATCGCGGGAGCATCGAGTCCGCTGATCGGGAATTGTGCGACAGGTCACTCGCCTTGTACCCTGGGCATCACTCACAAGAATCAATTTCAATTCTTGCTTTCGTGGGTGATCGGATTCCGGAGAAAGGGTGACGATGTCCGAGGCGCAACGTACGCAGGTCTCCCAGGCACCGAAGCGCGAACTGCCTGCATCGATGGTCGAGCGAATGACCCTCATCCTCGATGCCTTCGACGATCTCTCGTCGCGGCTCACCCTGGAAGAAGTCGCGTGCCGCACCCGGCTTCCGCGCTCGACGGTCCACCGCATCCTCGACCAGATGGTGCGACTCGACTGGATCGACCACGCGTCGTTCGGGTATTGCCTCGGACGTCGTGCGAAGCCCATGGGAGAGGGCGACAGTGGGCACATCCGCGTCCGTGAGGCCGCGGCACCGCTCCTCCACGAACTGCACATGACCACCGGGATGGTCGCGCACCTGTCCGTGCTCGACGGGCCCGACTGCGTCTACCTCGACAAGATCGGCGGCCAGCTCGCCGCGGCACTGCCGTCGCGGGTCGGCGGACGTGTCCCCGCCTACGTCACCGCCGGCGGCAAGGCGCTGCTCGCCGGACTCGAGCCGGAGCAGGTCGATGCCCTCTACCCCGGCCCGCAACTGCCGCGTCGCACCGAGCGGACCATCACCGATCTGTCGACCCTGCACCTCGAACTCAACCGCATCCGCCGTCGCCACGGTCTGGCCTTCGAGACCGGAGAGGCCACCGCCGGTATGTCCTGTGCGGGCGCCGCGATCCGCAGCCCTGCATCGTCGGTCGCCGCGATCTCCCTGTGCGGTCCCACCCGCCCCGGACACCTCGAACGCATCGCGCCGCTGGTCGCCGATGCGGTCCGCACGATCTCGCGCACGCTCTATCCCGAACTCGACACCCCTCGACGCAATCGCGCCGCACGCACGTCCGGAGCGTCGTGGTCGCCGCAGGTCATGGAGCGAATGCTCGCCACGCAGTCGAACGGCTGGATCTGACGGCCGGAGCCGGGCAACATCACGCACCACCCCGCGGCGGGCGGAACATCCCGGTGATCGGGAACGTTCGAGCCGCGTGAGGTGGATCACTGGAAACCTTCTCGTCATGACGACGGTATCGACTTTCGAGAACACGGCGAGAGAACTCGCGACCGACCGCGGCACCCTCCGCTACCACGAAGCCGGTCAGGGTGAACCACTCCTGCTGCTCCACGGCTCCGGACCGGGCGTCACCGGCTGGCGGAACTACCGCGGTGTGCTCGCCGATCTCGCCGAGCACTACCGGTGCCTCGTCCTGGAGTTCCCCGGCTTCGGCGTGAGCGACCCGTGCGAAGGACACCCGATGGCGATGGCCTCGGTCGCGGTGACCGACTTCCTCGACGGACTCGGCCTCGACCGCGTGTCGATCATCGGGAACTCGATGGGCGGCATCGTCGGGACGCAGTTCGCGATCGCGCAGCCCGAGCGGGTGAAGAAGCTCGTCACCATCGGAGGCGCCGGCCGTTCGGTCTTCGCGCCGTCGCCGGGCGAGGGCATCCGGCTGCTCATGGAGTTCACGGACGACCCCACGCGCGACAAGCTCGTCCGTTGGCTGCGGTCGATGGTCTACGACCCCGCGATCGTCACCGAGGAACTCATCGAGGAGCGGTGGGCACTGGCCACCGAACCGAAGACCCTCGAGATCGCCCGACGCATGTACAGCACCGCGGCCTTCGCTGCGGGCGCGAAGGCCGCTGCCGCCTCCGACGCCACCCCGTACTGGGCGCAGCTCCACAAGATCACCGCGCCGGTGCTGCTGACCTGGGGTCGCGACGACCGTGTCAGCCCCGTCGACATGGCGATGCTTCCCATGCGCGAACTGCGCCGCGGCGAGCTCCACGTCTTCCCCAACTGCGGCCACTGGACGATGATCGAGGCGCGCGAGGCGTGGCTGTCGGCGGTGCTCGCGTTCCTTCGCCGCGACGACGCGTAGGCCCCGTCCGCGCGGACTCGTAACCCGCCCCCGCTCAGCCCCATCGACCGCTCCCGCTCAGTGGAAAAACGACGATACGGGAGCGGTCCACCTGAGACCGTAGGCGTCAACGGAACCGACGCTCACCACGCCGTATCGGGGGCGTCACCCTCACAGAGCTGGAGAGATCATGGGACAGGTGCTCGACTCCGTTTCGGAGTTCGCAGACGAGATCCGCGCGGACGGCGCCGAAGGCGACACGCTGATGCGGCTGACCGACCGCAGCGCGAAGAGGCTCCGCGACGCCGGCGTCATCCGTTTCCTGCAACCGAAGGAATTCGGGGGCCTCGAGGCGCACCCGCGCGAGTTCGCGGAGACCGCCATGGCCATCGGCGCCATGGACGGCGCGACCGGCTGGGTCAGCGGCATCGTCGGTGTCCACCCGTGGGAGATGGCCTTCTTCGACCCGAAGGCCCAGGAGGAGGTGTGGGGTGAGAACCCCGACACCTGGATCGCCTCCCCGTACGCACCGATGGGTGTGGCGACCCCCGTCGACGGCGGATACATCCTCAACGGCCGCTGGTCGTTCTCGTCGGGCACCGACCACTGCGACTGGGTGATGATCGGTGCGGCCGTGGGCGACAAGGACGGCAACCGCCTGAACCCGCCACAGAGCCTGCACGTGTTGCTGCCGCGGTCGGACTACCGGATCGACCACGACAGCTGGAACGTCGTCGGCCTGCGCGGCACGGGTTCGAAGGATCTCATCGTCGAGAACGCCTTCCTCCCCGAGTACCGGACCCTGCGCGCCGAGCGCGTCATGGGCGGGGTGGCGTGGCAGGACGCCGGACGCGACGAGACGCTCTACAAGTTCCCCTTCTCGTGCATCTTCCCGCTCGGCATCACCTCGTCGCTCATCGGCATCGCCGAGGGTGCGCTGAACTGCTACATCGAGTCCCAGCGCGAGCGGGTCACGGTGTCCGGCACCGCGATCAAGCAGGACCCGTACGTGCTGTCGAACCTCGGTGAAGCCGCAGCGGAGATCGCCGCGTCGCGCGCCGCCCTGCTCGAAACCGTCGACCGCTTCTGGGATCTGACCGAGCGGGGCATCGAGGTCACCTTCGAGCAACGCGCGATCGGACGCCGGACCCAGGTCGCCGCGGCATGGCGGGCCGTGCGCGCCGTCGACGAGATCTTCTCGCGGGCAGGCGGCGGCGCGCTGCAGCTGAGCAATCCGCTGCAGCGCTTCTGGCGCGACGCGCACGCCGGTCTGAGCCACGCCATCCACGTCCCCGGTTCGATCTTCCACGCCGCGACGCTCACCCAGCTCGGCGAAGAGCCGCAGGGCATGATGCGGTCGATGATCTGACATCACATCCATTACGGCGAAGGAACATTCGGATATGACGGATATTCGGGGCCTGGGTTATCTCAGGATCCAGACCACAGACATCGCACGATGGCGCGAACTCGTCGTCGACGGACTCGGCATGGCGATCGGTACCGGCCCGGAACCCGACGGCCTGTACCTGCGTGTCGACGAGCGGCGGGCACGCCTGATCGTGCTGCCCGGTGAGGTCGACAAGGCACTCGCCGTGGGCTGGGAGGTGCGCGACGAGTTCGCGCTGCGTCGCGTGCGCGAAGCGGTCGAGAAGGCCGGCATCGCCGTCGAGGTCCTCTCCGAGGAGGAGTCGACCTACCGCGACGCCGAGCAGGTCATCGCATTCGACGATCCGGGCGGCACCCGCACCGAGGTGTTCTTCGGTCCGGTGCTCGACCACAGCCCCCTCGTGACGCCGTTCGCCGGTGTCTTCCACACCGGTGAGGAGGGACTCGGCCACGTCGTCCTGCCCACCGCCGCGTTCGCGGAGTCCTACGAGTTCTACACCGAGGTACTCGGATTCCTGCCGCGCGGAGCGACGCGGCTCGGTGGCCTGTCGGCACCGCCGCCCGTGCGACGCGTGCGGTTCCTGGGCGTCAACCGCCGCCACCACAGCCTCGCGTTGTGCCCGGCTCCCCCCACCGCCGAACCCGGTCTCGTGCACCTGATGCTCGAGGTCGAGACGCTCGACGCGGTCGGTCAGGCCCTGGATCGAGTGAACAAGTTGGGCTTCTCGATCTCGTCGACCCTGGGCCGGCACACCAACGACAAGATGGTCTCCTTCTACGTGCGTGCCCCCGGCGGATGGGACCTCGAGTTCGGTACCGAAGGCATGCTCGTCGACGAAACCTTCTACACCGCAGAAGAAATCACCGCGGACAGTTACTGGGGTCACGACTGGTCGGGCTCCGAGCCGCTCGCGGCGTTCTCGCCTCCGGTGGGCTGATCGAGTTCGTCCACCCGGATGCCTTCCGACGATGCTACGGCGTACGACGCCGTGGCATCGTCGCGTCGGTGGCCCTGTCCGATCGCCTCGGTACACCCGGGAGGGCGGCTCCCGGCGAGCGGGACCGGAAGGCGGTGCGTCACAGGCTTCGGGGAGAGTGATGTGGATTACAGATCGTGCCGGATCCTCACGCATCTCGACGCGGGCCGTCCCTACGCATGCCCGAGGTGCTCCTGTGACGTCACTGCTGACCGAACGAATCGCCGACTTCGCTGCCGCGCAATGCCCGCGCGCTGCCGCCGTAAGTCGCCGACTACACCGGACCCATCGTCGTCGACACCCTCGTGTGCGGCCTCGCCGCAGTACGCATGGAACGTACTCGCATGGCACACAAGGTGATCGACCGCCTCGGTGGGGTCGAGGAGGCCACGGTGTTCGGCCGTTCGACCACAGCGCCTGCTGCCGTTGCTGCTGCGTTCAACTCCGATATCACCTACGCGCTCGACGCGGACGACACACTCTTCGACTCGGCGCACTTCGCGACGATCGTGGTCTCCTCGGCCCGCGCCGAGGCCGAACGCGTCGATGCGTCCGGCGACAGCCTGCTCCGTGCCGTCGCTGTCGGCTACGACATGACCGCGCGGCTCAACCTCGCATGCTCGTTCATGGAGGTCGTCGACGGGCGATCACCGAGGACGTCGGAGACCGCTGGTGGATACTCGACAGTGCCGTGAAGTACTGCCCGGCCTTGCTGCTACACGGGTGCCTCCATCGATGCGTTGCGCGCGCTCGTCCGTGAACACGGCCGGGGGCCGGACGATATCGAACACATCGAGGTTCGGCTCAACCCCGGCGCCTACAGCCAGCGGGTGTTCCACACGCCGGCAACGAGTATCGAACCCGACCATCGTGCCGCGATCCACGGAGCCTTCAACCTCCCGGGCGGATCGACCAGCTCACCATGTACCAGAACGACAATCAGGCGTTCCTGGTCATCGACGAACAGGCCTACGAGGAAGGAATGGCCACACCGACTTCGAGTCCGCAACTCCGTCACCAGCCGACCTGGGTGTGTGAGACGGTGTCGGAACTAGAGTCCGAAATAGGTTTTCCCGCAGGAACTCTCGTATCGACGGTGGAGCTCTACGATCGGCACGCCGAATCGGGGACGGATCCGGTCCTCGGAAAGAAGGCGGAGTGGGTGCGGCCCCTCCGATCGCCGATCGCCGCGATCGATCTGCGTGGCATGACCGGAGGTTTCACCCTGGGGGGACTGCAGACCTCGGTGGACTCGGAAGTTCTTCACGTGGACGGAGATCCGATTCCCGGTCTGTATGCGGCGGGCCGTTGTACGTCCGGCCTCTCGGCGTGGGGCTACTGCAGCGGCATCTCCCTCGGTGACGGTAGTTTCTTCGGCCGGCACGCGGGAATGCGTGCGGCGGCGAAGTGAGTGGCACCGGGATGTCCCCTCGGATGCGATGAGCGGAGCATTCCGGATCCGGGTCCGGGAGGGCTCCGCGTCTCGTGTCGTGCGAGCGTGCCACGGGGCGATGCCGGGTTCGCGACCCCTGCCGTGCGCCGGCTCTGCAATTCGCGCCGGCGGTCGGCGACCGGACCTCGGTGCCGGGTGCGCGGCCTGATCGGGTATTCGAGCACGCGAGGAGCGTTGTCGCCGTAGACGAAAAGGGCGGACCTTCTCACCGTCCTCCGCACGCATTGTGTATGTTCGACGCCGCGAACAGGGGGCATCGATGAACGAACACAGGACTGGGCACGGTTGTCGGGGGCCGGCGGGGGCGGGCTGCCGCCGGGATTCCTCGTCGTCTCCGGTGCGGAAGTGTGCGGTCCAGCCCTCGACGGCGGTGCTCGTCCTGCGGCGATCGACGGTTCGGCCGACCGGTTCGTAGGGAGTCGGTCCTCGGGCGAGGACGACCGGCACGGAATTCGTCTCCGTGCCCGGGACGGGGTATGTGCCCGAACGAGGATCTGGTGTAGAACGTTTCGGAAAGATGTAATTTATGTCCGAAAAGCACGTTCTCTTCATCGTGAAAGAGAGATCCGAGAATTGGAGCCGAGCCGAACAGGTGCGCTGCAGATCGGTCGCTGGCGTCTCAAATACAGACTCGCGGCCGTGCTGTCGATTCCCCTCGTCCTCGCTGTCGCTCTCGGTGCCGTGCGCGTCACGACTCAGCTCGACGAGGCGCAGCGGTCGGCCGCATTGTCCGAGCAGACCGTTGTCGCGCCGGCGCTGCTCGACTTCTCCATCGCTGTGATCAGCATTACCGCCGCCACGAGCCTCGGATTCACGCCCAAGAGCGTGGACGCGGACGATGTGACGCAGTCCATGAACACTCTGAGGGAACTCGCCGCAGAAAGCGATCTCAGCTCCGATGTCGCCGTAGAACTCGATGCGCTGCTCGCGCAGGGCGACCAGCTCTACGCCGCGGTCATGAACTCCTCCCTCGGAGCCGAGGAGTTCGGTCGCCTGACCACCGACTTCCTGGTGCGGTGCAGGGATATCTTCCGAGATCTGTTCGATCAGTTCGAGAACCACGACGCTCTCGTCGACGCCACGAACCTGCTCCTGATGTGGGACGCGCAGCTCAACCTCCTCGACCAGATGGAGTCCTTCCGGCTGCTGGCCACCAACCCCGAAGCCGCCCGGATCCTGGCGACCGGCGCCATGAACACCGAAGAGTCGACGCTGCGGCTCCTTCGAGGATCGGGGCTCGATACCGGGCAGATCGACGGGATGCTCGGCGGTATCGAAGCGCGCCGTAGGTTGATCGAGAACTTCACGTCGAGCAGGCAATTCGGGGAAGACCTTCGCAACGCCGTACTTTCGGCGTCCCGGTCTTATGCGGAAGGGATCGACAGCGCCAGCGCGCGTATCATCGGGACGCTCGAAGAACTGGCGGACGAGACACGTACCGCGGCCACCCGCGACGCGCTCTTCGTCACGGCAGCACTCGTACTCGCCCTGCTCCTCGCGATAGCAGTCATCCGTTCCCTGTCGGTGCCCCTGGGACGTCTGCGAGACAACACTCTCGCAGCGGCGAACACCGAGCTTCCCGCCGCCATCGCGGCGGTCAAGGACGGGGCCGACATCGACACCGTCCGTCTCGCTCCCGTCGGCACCGATACGGACGAGGAGATCGGCGAACTCTCCCGAGCGGTGGATTCGATGAACACGCAGGCGCTGCGTCTCGCCGGCGAGCAGGCCCACCTGAGGAAACAGGTGAACGTGATGCTCGAGACGCTGGCACGCCGCAACAAGACCCTCGTCGAACAGCAACTCTCGCTGATCGAATCTCTCGAATACGAGGAGAAGGATCCCGCCCGGTTGCAGAGCATGTTCGCTCTCGATCATCTGGCGACGCGCATGCGGCGTACCGGCGAATCCCTGTTGGTTCTCGCGGGCACGCGCCCGCGTACTCGCAGCGGGCCCGCACCGCTCGGCGATGTGCTCCGCGGTGCGGTGTCCCAGGTGGAGAACTACCAGCGGGTGCAGATCGGGAACACCCCGCGCGGATATCTCGTCGGTAAGGTGGTGAACGACGTGGTGCATCTGGTGGCCGAACTCGTCGACAACGCGCTGCGGGCTTCCCCGCCCACCACTCCCGTCAGGTTCGAGTTCTCCTCCGCCGTGGAGGGTGGCCTGCTTCTCGATATCGCCGATCGCGGAATCGGTATTCCCCGAGATATCATGGAGGAGATCAATATCCGTCTCGCGGCGGGTGAGAATGCCGATGTCGACGCCCCGCGTCAACTGGGATTGTTCGTGATCGGGCGTCTGGCGGCCCGCAACGGCATGAGCGTGCGTCTGAGGCCGACCTTCGACACCGAGACGAACGCCGGTGTCACGGCGTCGGTCTACTTCCCGGCCGCTCTCCTCAGCGAGGTGCACACGGTCCAGCCCACCGTGATGACGGAACGCCCTCGCCGGCTCAGGACCGAGGAACTTCCGTCCTTGGTGCCGTCGACGACGCCCGCCGGAGGTATTGCCCACGGAAAGTATCGTGGTTGACGTGTGACCGGAAGTGATGCCACCGCCGTCTCGACGGCGGTGGCATCACTCGTACCGCGGGTGTTCCGGTCTGCCGGTGGTCTCGGCCGGCCACCGAACCGTGTTCGCACGGTACCCCCGGCTCACATCCCCCGACGGACCCGTGGGGAAGATGCACTGCGGACCCGGGGGGTCGCGGCCACGGATGCCCCGTCAAGCGTTCGATGTCGTTGTTGAAGCGTTCGAGCCGGGGTTCGCGATCCGTTGGTGGATCTGCGCGTCACCGCCCGCCGGCCCGTACTGCTCACCAACAGTGCTTCGATCGTGGTGGGTTTCGCGATGTACGCCCAGTCGCTGATTCTTCCGCAGATCCTGCAGCTGCCGGAAGAGACCGGTCACGGACTCGGCCAGTCCATGATGGGTCTGTGCATGGCACCGGGTGGTCTGATGATGATGGCGGTCTCTCCCATCGGAGGAAAGCTCTCGGCTCGCCACGGCCCGAAGACAACGCTGCTGGTGGGATGCCTGATCATCGCTCTGGGTACACGGCAGGGCTGCTGTTGATGGGATCGGTCCTGGGCCTGGCAGTCGTCGCCGCGATCTGCAGCACGGGAGTCGGGTTCGCATACGGTGCGATGCCCGCCCTGATCATGGGGGAGGTCCCTGCCACGGAGACCGCATCCGCCAAAAGCGTGAACAGTCTCATGCGGTCGGTCGGCACGTCCTCCGCTTCCGCCGTCGTCGGTGTCGTCCTCGCACAGATGAGCGTGCCGTTCGCCGGTCATACCATTCCCACGGAGTCCGGCTTCCGGGTCGTCCTGCTGACGGGCGCAGGCGTCGCGCTTCCCGCGGCTGTCCTCACCGTCGCCGGTCCGCAGTCGCGCCGGGCCCGTCTCGCGAAGATTGCCGCCGGCGCGACGCCCTCCGTGAGGGTGTGACGACGACTTCCTCCGCCCGTCGGTAGCGGCGGACGGAGGAAGTATCGGCGGAGTTACCGCGCGTCGAGCCCGAACGCCCCGCGGTAGAACACCATCGGACTCCGGTCGCCGACGCACTCCAGTTCGGCGACCCGGCCGATGACGACGTCGTGATCACCCGCGACGTGCACATCCTCCACCGATGCGTGCACCCGCAGCAGGACATCCGGCAGCGACGGAGTGTCCCAGCGGGACAATTCCCAGTGGAGACCGTCGAACTTCGGACCGCGGCTCGACCCGAAACGCGCGCACAGATCACTCTGGTCGGCACCGAGCACGTTGACGGTGAACCGGCCGACGCGGCGGATCCGCGGCCACGCGCGCCCGCGGTGATCCGCGCAGAACAACACGAGGGGCGGTTCGAGCGAGACCGACGCGAACGACTGGCATGCGAAGCCGGTGGGCCCGTCCTCGTCGAGACCGGTCACGACGGTGACGCCGCTCGCGAACCGTCCCATGGCACGTCGCATCTCGTCGGGGCCCGGCAGTTCGATCCTGTGGTCGGTGTCGCGGGTCGGTATCCGGGTCTGCATGTGGCTCACTCCGATTCGATCGTGGAGGTCGACTCCGACCGTCCTTCTCCGACTCCGACGTTACGGCCCGAGAAAGTCGGGACGGACCGGCTTCTCGCTCAGTGGACGCTCGGATCCGATGCCGTCCCAGCACGACGTCCGGTGCCCGTGCTCCCACCGTTCGGGACCGTGGACGATCCGCGATGCGACAATCTGCCGGGCGGTTCGGTGCAGAATCGACGGGTCGTCATCGTGGAAAGGGGGACCGGTGCCCAGAATCGGTAAGGCGCGGGACGGAGCCGAGCCGACCTCGGTCGAACAACGGCGACGCCATGTGCGGATCCTCGAGGCTGCAGCGCAGCTGGGGTCCGAGCACGAATTGGCCCGCGTGCAGATGACCGAGGTGGCGAAGAACGCCGAGGTCGCGATCGGCACCCTGTACCGATACTTTCCGTCGAAGACGCACCTGTTCGTGGCGTTGCTGCTCCACCGGCTCGAGCTCGGCGCCGACCGGTTGCCCGAGCGGAAACCGGGGACGAGCGCGCGCGAGGCGATCACCGAGACGCTCGTCGAGATGACCCGCCGGTTCGTCGACCGACCACGCCTGGCCTCCGCGATGTTGCTGTCCAACAGCACCGCGCCGGCCTCGGTGGTTCCGGACTCCACCGAGGTGAGGCGGACGTTCCACCGAATCCTGTTCGAGAGGGCAGGCCTCGACGAGCCGACAGAGGAGGATCGCAACGCCGTGCGGCTGCTGTCGATGTTGTGGTCCGGACTGCTGGTGACCTATCTCAACGGCGGAGCGACCCTCGAGGAGACCGAGGCCGATGTGCGGAGGAGCTGCGACCTGCTGCTCGCGCACCTGTCGGAGTAGGGCACCGGAAACGACGCGAGTCCCCCTCCGCGGTCTGCGGAGAAGGACTCACGTCATCGGTGCGAGAAGACTATCCGGCCGCACCGATCGGGGGTGCGGTGTCCAGGACGTCCCCGAGGGCAGCTGCCGTCGCGTCGGCGCCGCCGAAGGTGAACGCAAGCTGCCGGCCCCACAGGAAGTAGCGGTGGATGGGGTAGTCGATGTCGGCGCCGATGCCGCCGTGCAGGTGCTGGCCGGTCAAGCCCACCCGCACACCGCCGCGGGACGCCCACCACTTGGCGACCAGGGCCGCGGAGTCGGCTTCGTCCTCGCGTCCGACGTCGATCAACCACGCGGCCTTCCGCACCGTGAGTCGGATCGCTTCGGTGTCGAGGTAGGCATCGGCCGCGCGCAATGCGACAGCCTGATTCGTCGACAGCGGGCGGCCGAACTGTACGCGCTCGGAGGTGTACCTCGCCGTTGCCCGCAGCGTCTCCTCGCACACCCCGAGCTGAACGGCAGCCAGCGCGATGCGGATACGACGACGGGTCCAGGTCGCGATCTCCTCACCGTCACCGGGCAGGACGTCCTCGGCTCCGATGTGCACGTCCGTGAAGCGCACCGCGGCTTCGGCGCCACGTCCGGTCACGGCGACCGGGACGGCCTCGACGCCGGTCGCGTCCACCGGTGCGACCACCACGGCGACCGAGTCGTCGTCGCAGCGGACCGGGACGACGACGCCGGCGATGATGGGAGCCCACGGAACGGACGGAATCTCACCGCTGATGACGAGATCGTCGCCCTTGCGGATCGCTGTCACCGTGGGGCTCGCGCCGGGGGTGTCGTCGAATGCGCCGGTCAGGACGACCGACCCGTCGATGAGCTTCGGAACGTAACGCTCGACCTGGGTTTCCGTGCCGAACTGTGCGAGCGGAAGAGCCGCACCGGCCACGGTGGACCACACGGGAACGGGTGCGACGCGGCGGCCCTGCTGCTGCAGGATCGTCGTGAGCCCGAGCATGCCCATGCCGGCGCCGCCGACGGACTCGGGCAGAGCGAGTCCGAGGATCCCGGCGTCGGCGAGTGCCTGCCACAGGGTGGCGTCGAAACCGCCCTCCTTGCGCTCCACCTCGACCACACGCTCGACCTTGGCCAGCGAACCGAAGACCTGCGACGCGAGGTCCTCGACCGCGATCAGGTCGTCATCGAGTTCGAATTCCATGTCAGCTCCTCGTCTCGGCCGGCGTCTTCACCACAGCCTGTGCCGTCGCGTCGGGGCGCCTACGGGCGCCCAGGGTCATTCCGAGGGTCTTCGCCGCCACGATCTCGCGCATCACCTCGTTGCTGCCACCACCGAAGGTGTTGTTCTGCGCGCGTCGGCCGAGCGCTTCGACGCGGCCCTCGATCACCGCGCCGCGGCTACCGGGACGCAGCAGACCGCGAGCGCCGAGCACCTCCTGCAACATTCCGTAGGCCGCGACGACACCCTCGGTTCCGAACACCTTCGCGGCGGCGGAGTCGCCACCGTCGAGGGTGTTGGCCGCGATGTCCGACACCAGGCGCAGGTTCACGAGGTCGGCGGCCGACAGCAGCGCGTAGACCTCCGCGAGCGTCGAACGCACCCACGGGACGTCGAACAGCACACCGGGGCCGAAGGGCTCCTGCTTCGCCCAGGCGAGAACCTCGTCGTACATCTCGTTGGCGATGCCCCCGCGGGCGGCCAGCGCGACACGCTCGTGATTGAGCTGGCTCGTGATCAGGGTCCAACCGCCGTTGAGCTCACCGACGACGTTGCTCAGCGGAACGCGGATGTCCTCGTAGTAGGTCACCGCCGTGCTGATACCGCCGACCGTCTGGATCTCGGTGGCGGAGAAGCCCGGCGACGAGGTCGGCACGAGCACGACCGAGATCCCCTTGTGGCGAGGCGCGTCCGGATCGGTGCGCACGGCGAGCCAGATCCAGTCGGCGAAGATGGCCGAACTCGTGAACAGCTTGTTGCCGTCGATGACGAGTTCGTCACCGTCGATGCGTGCCCGCGTCTGAAGTGCAGCGAGGTCGGTGCCGGCACCGGGCTCGGTGTACCCGATTGCGAACTTCAGTTCACCCGTGAGGATCTTGGGAAGGAAGAAGTCCTTCTGCTCCTGCGTGCCGTACTTCATCAGTGCGGGGGCGACGGTGTTGAGCGTGACCAGCGAGACCGGCGCGCCGGCGCGGATCGTCTCGTCGTAGAAGACGTACAGCGCCTCGGGATCCTCCCCGCGTCCGCCGTACTCCTCGGGCCACCCCAGGCCGAGCCAGCCGTCGGCGCCCATCTGCCGGTAGATCTTGTCGAAGACCGGTCCACCCTCGGTCTGATCGACCAGGGCGCGTCGATCGTCGTCGTCGATGATGCGGGCGAAGTACTCCCGCAGTTCGGTGCGCAGCCGCCGTGACTTGTCGGACAGCTCGGGATGCATGTGGTCTCCTGAGAGGTGGTCGGGGCCCGGGTTGCGGGCCTAACGGTCGGCCGAGAGGACGATCGCGCTGTGCGGCACCGGCGATCCGCCCGTGACGAGCACGTTGTCGAGTGTCTTCGCCGGCTGGTTCACGGAGGTGCCGCGGATGAGCCGGACGCCTTCGGCGATGCCGTTGACGCCGTGGATGTAGCCTTCGCCGAGCTGACCGCCGTGGGTGTTGATCGGCAGTCGCCCGTCCACCTCGAGGTTGCCGTCGGCGATGAAGTCCTTCGCCTCACCGCGACCGCAGAAGCCGTACTCCTCGAGCTGGAGCAGGACCATGGGGGTGAACGCGTCGTACAGGATCGCGGCGTCGATGCCTTCGGGACCGAAACCTGCCTGTGCCCACATCTGCCGGGCGACGAGCTCCACCTCGGGCATCGCGTCGATGTCCTCGCGGTAGTAGCTGCTCATCGAGATCTGCTGAGGACCGACACCCTGCGCTGCAGCGGTGATGATCGCCGGCGGGTGCGGAAGATCCCGTGCGCGTTCGGCACTCACGATGACCAGTGCCTGTCCGCCGTCGCTCTCCTGGCAGCAGTCCAGCAGACGCAGCGGGTCGGCGAGCATTCGGGAGTTCTGGTGGTCGTCGAGAGTGATGGGCCGCTCGTAGAACCAGGCCTTGGGGTTGTTCGCCGCGTGCTTGCGCGAGAGCACCGAGATCTGCCCGAAGTCCGCGCTGGTCGCCCCGTACTTGTGCATGTAGGTGCGGGCCAGGAAGGCCTCCTGCTGAGCGGGAGTGAGCAGGCCGTACGGGTTGATCCAGTTCCGGTATTCCTGGTCGGTGTTCGAGTTGTATGCGAAGGGCGGCGGCCCGGCGCCGAAACGGTGACCCGAGCGCTCGTTGAAGGCGCGGTAGACGACCACGACGTCGGCGACACCGCTCGAGACGGCCAGTGCGGCTTGCTGCACGGGTGCGCAGGCGCCGCCACCGCCGTGCGGGATCCGGCTGAAGAACTTCAATTCCGGGATGCCGAGCGCGCGGGCGACGGCGATCTCGGGGTTGGTCTCCATGGTGAACAGCGCGAAGCCGTCGACCTCTTCGACGCCGATCTGCGCGTCATCGAGAGCGGCGAGGACCGACTCGCACGCAAGCTGCCATTCGCTGCGGCCGGAGTTCTTGGAGAACTCGGTGGCTCCGATACCGGCGATAGCGGCGGCTCCGGAGAAGCCCTTGACGGTCATCGGCTCTTCCTCTCGTACGGCTCCACCACGACCTCCGCGGTGACGTGGACGCCTCTGCTGTTGCGGCCCTGCACCTTCATGGTGACGGTCGCGCCGTCGACGGCGGTCACCTCACCGTTCATGTGCATGGGGTCGCCGGGGAAGCAGGGCACGCCCAGGCGCAGCGACGCGCGGCGCACCCGCGCCGACGGTCCGGTCCAGTCGGTGACGTACCGGTCGACGAAACCGTTGGTGGCATTGATACTCATGAAGACGTCCGGTGTGCCGCGTCCGAGTGCGGCGTCCGGGTCGTGGTGCACATCCTCGAAATCCTGCGACGCGATCGCGGTAGCCACGATGGTGGTGCGATCCATAGGCAGGGCGAGTTGGGGAAGTTCCTGTCCGACAGTGCATTCGGCGAGGTTCATGCGTCTCCTCCGGGCTTGCGCAGCTGAGGCAGGATCTCGCCGTGTGCGTGCTCGGCGAATCCCACCTCGAGGTCCATGCCGATCTCGAGGGTGTCGTGGTCGACGCCCGCGATGTCGGCGACGATGCGGATCCCCTCGTCGAGGTCGATCAGTCCGACGGCGAGCGGGTACTCGAAGGCCGGATCCTGCGGGTGGTGAATGACCGTCCAGCTGTGAAGCGTTCCGCGCCGTGAGGATTCGACGGTCTTCCATTCGAACGAGCGGCACGCGGGGCATGCCGGGCCCGGAGGATGGCGCAGAGTGCCGCACTCGCTGCACTGCTGGATCTCGAGTCGGCCCTCACGGACGGCGTCGAACCAGAACTGGTTGTCCTGGGTGATGGTGAGCCGGGGGACGGCGGTCATCGCGTCTCCTTGTCGGTGTTCGGGTTGAACCGGAGCATCCGGAAGCGTTCCTCGGCGACGACTTCGCCGTTCTGGTCCTCGTAGCGCTTGTACAGCGTGAAGAATCGGCCGTCGCCGAGACCCGTTCGCTTGACCTCGGATACGGACTCGATCGTGTAGTGGGCGGTGATGTGGTCGCCCGGGACGAGTTCGCGGTGGTAGTCCTGCTCGACGTTCGTCGCGACGACGGAGGTGAAACCCTCCCGATCGAGGTCGGCAAGCATCCGGGAGTATGCGAAGTCCTCCACGACGCCCTCGGCGCGCTTGCGCTGCACGTCACGCCAGCGGCGGTAGCCGGCCATGATCCAGGTGGAGATCATGGCGGGCGGGCACACGACGGAGTCGCGTCCGGTCTCGCGCGCGGCCTCGGCGTCGACGTAGATCGGGTTGAAGTCGTCGTGGGCCTCGACCCAGTTGCGGATCATGGCGTCGTTGACGGCGTATCGGGCCACGCGGGGTGGTTCGGCCACCTGCCCGACGTACTTCTCGTAATCCTGCTCGACGGTCTGCATGGCCCAGTCACTCCTCTTCGACGCGCGCGTTCGTCGTCACGCTAAGTGGGGCCGACAAGCGAGTTCCCGTGATTCCCACTGAGCAGGAGCAGTGGCGGGGTGAGGGGGAGCCGGTACCGAACCAAGCGATTGCTTGGTAAGTTGTCGACGTGAGACCCGCGCATCCCGCGGGATGAATGACGTGGAGGCAGCGAATGGATCTGGGACTCGACGGCGCGGTCGTGCTCGTCACCGGGGGAATACGGGGAGTCGGTGCAGGCATCACCAGGGTGTTCCTGCGTGCCGGTGCGACCGTCGTGACGTGCGCTCGCAACGAGCCCGAACAGCCTCTCGAGGTGGACGGGCGGACCGCGGAGTTCCTGACGTGCGACGTCCGCGATGCCGATCAGGTGGCCGCGCTGATCGAGACCATCGTCGACCGCCACGGGCGGCTCGACGCCGTGGTGAACAATGCCGGCGGGTCACCGTACGCGCTGGCAGCCGATGCCAGCCCGAAGTTCCACGCCAAGATCGTGGAACTGAACCTGCTGTCCCCGCTGCTGGTCGCGCAGGCCGCCAACGCGGTGATGCAGAAGCAGGACACCGGAGGCTCGATCGTCAACATCTCGAGCGTGAGCGGATCCCGCCCCTCGCCGGGCACCGCGGCCTATGGTGCGGCCAAGGCGGGCGTCGACAGCCTCGCACAGTCGCTCGCCGTCGAGTGGGCCCCGAAGGTACGGGTGAACTCGGTGGTGGTCGGCCTGGTCGAAACCGAACAGTCGCACCTGTTCTACGGAGACAAGGCCGGCGTCGCCGCAGTCGGCGAGACCGTTCCGCTGGGACGGCTGGCCCAGCCCGAAGATATCGGCCACTGCGCCGCATTCCTGGCCTCTCCGCTGTCGGCCTACGTCAGCGGATCGACATTGACCGTCCACGGCGGCGGTGAACGCCCTGCCTACATGGCAGCGGCCGAAACGAAGGAGACGAAGTGAGTGGACTGCTGGACGGGCGCGTCGTCATCGTGACCGGCGCCGGACGAGGACTGGGTCGCGCCCACGCCCTCGCCTTCGCCGCGGAGGGCGCGAAGGTCGTCGTCAACGACATCGGTGTCGGCAGTGACGGAACCGCCACGGGGGAGAGCCCCGGTGAGCTGGTCGTCGAGGAGATCCGTGCGGCCGGGGGAGAGGCCGCCGTCAACGGCGACGACGTCGCCGACTGGGCCGGCGCCGAGAACCTCGTCAGGACCGCCCTCGACAACTTCGGCCGGCTCGACGTGCTCGTCAACAACGCCGGATTCCTGCGCGACCGCATGCTCGCCAACATGAGCGAAGAGGAGTGGGACGCGGTCATCCGCGTGCACCTCAAGGGGCACTTCGCGCCGATGCGTCACGCCATGACCTACTGGCGCGCCGAGGCCAAGGCCGGCAACCCCGTCGACGCCCGCATCATCAACACCAGCTCGGGTGCCGGCCTGATGGGCAGCATCGGCCAGGGCAACTACGCCGCCGCCAAGGCCGGTATCGCGACGCTCACGATCCAGGCCGCAGCCGAATTCGGCCGCTACGGGGTAACCGTCAACGCGATCGCACCCTCGGCACGCACCCGCATGACCGTCGGGGCCGGTGGCGCGATGGCCGAGATGATGGCCGCACCCGAAGAGGGTTTCGACGCCATGGCGCCGGAGAACGTCTCGCCGCTGGTCGTGTGGCTCGGCAGTGCCGAAGCGAAGGACGTGACCGGTCGCGTGTTCGAGGCCGAGGGCGGCAAGGTGTCGCTGGCCGACGGATGGCGCCACGGTGAGGCGATCGACAAGGGCGACCGTTGGGATCCGAAGGAACTCGGTCCCGTCGTCGAGAAGCTGATCGCAGCGTCGCAGCCGCCGACGCCGGTCTACGGAGCGTGATGTCCCCGCGCGTTTCCGGTGGTCATCACCGGAAACGCGCACGGACGGCGTCGCCGCTCTAGGCGGGCGCGCGGACGATGAGGGTGGAGCCGGGGAAGTAGGCAGCGAGTTCGGAACGTGCCTGCTTGAGCGTGGCGGTGCCGTAACCCTGCTTGCGGAACTCGGGATGCACCCAGATCCGCACCTCGACCTCGTTGCCGGTCAGCTCGCCGAACGCGAACCCGATGGCCTTCGGCTCGTCGCCCGAAAGATCTTCGGCCACAAGCCACATGCCGGACTCGTCGTCCATCAGCTCGCTGCCGCGCTGCCGCTCGGATTCGACCTGTTCGTCGCTGTCGTCCCCCAGCTGGTCGGCGCAGCGCTGCTTGAACAGCGCCGTGTCGGCCGCGCTGTGGGAAATGGGCCGCAACCGGAAATGCGCGCCGGTCGCGTACGGACGCGCCGCCGTCGTCCACTGCAGCACCGCATCGAGATCGTCGAGTTCTTCACGGATCTTCTTCCGCTCCGCCTGAGTCAGACGGCGGAACGGAAGGTTCAGCACGGCCTCCGCGCAGAACTCGTCGGTGTCGAGCAGCGAGGCGAGCTTCGCGACCGCGTCGCCCCGATCCTTGCTCTCGACGATCACGTCGAGCACCTCGTGGCGTCGTTCGAGCGCCCGGAGCAGCGCGGCCGCGATTTCCCGCCGGTCGAGCACCTTGTCGTGATCGGTGGTTTCCATCGTGCGACATCCCTTCGTCGAGAACCTGGACGTACGAGACTCAGTATTCCCGCACGGGACCGTCCCGGCGAACCGTGCCGCGCGGGACGCTCACTCGCACACGACGACGGGAATCACACGGTCGGTCCACGACTGGTAGTTGTCGAAGTCCGGGTACATCGCCGTCAGACGTGGCCAGTAGGCCGCTCGTTCCTCGTCGCTCGCGACCCGCGCCCGCATGGTCCGGATGCGCGACTTGATCTGCACCGTGGTCTCCGGGTTCGCCTGGATGTTGCGGAACCACAAGGGGTGCTTGGGCAGTCCTCCCTGGGAGGCGACGAGGACCACCTTGTCGCCGTCCTCGAGGAACAGCAACGGGACCGTTCGCGGTTGCCCGGTCTTCCGCCCGATCGTGGTCACCAGGCACACCGGGATGCCCCACGGGAAGGCGCTTCCCACGCGCCACTTCCCGCCGATGCGACCGCCGGTCGCCCGGTACGCCGCGACGTTGAACCGCGACATCCACTTGATGATCGAGATCGTGGCCTTCGAGTCGAGGCCCTTCGGCGCCGCTTCGGTGCTCATGTCAGATGCGCTCGATGATGGTGCCCGTCGCCAGCGCTCCACCGGCGCACATCGAGATCAGAGCGGTCGACGCGTCACGCCGCTCGAGCTCGTGCAGCGCGGTGGTGATGAGGCGGGAACCGGTGGATCCGACGGGGTGGCCGAGCGCGATCGCGCCACCGTTGACGTTGACCTTGTCCATGTCGGGTCCGTGCACCTGGGCCCAGGACAGCAGCACCGACGCGAACGCCTCGTTGACCTCGAACAGGTCGAGATCGCCGATGCTCATGCCCGCCTTCTCGAGAACCTTCGCGGAGGCCTGGACCGGGCCGTCGAGGTGGAACTCCGGTTCGGCGCCGACGAGAGCCTGCGCGACGATCCGCGCCCGCGGCTTCAGTCCGAGTGCCTTCGCGCGGTCGGAATCCATGAGCAGCACGGCCGCGGCTCCGTCGGAGATCTGCGACGAGGTGCCGGCGGTGTGGATGCCGCCCTCGAGCACGGGCTTCAGCTTCGCCAGCGACTCGGCCGACGTCTCGCGCAGACCCTGGTCGCGGGTGACGGTCGCCTTCTCGCCGGTGCGGTTGCCCTCCTTGTCGACGACGGGTGCGACGACCGGCAGCACCTCGCGGTCGAACCGGCCCTCGTCCCAGGCCTGCTTCGCGAGCTGCTGCGAGCGCACGCCGAGTGCGTCGACGTCCTCGCGGGTGATGCCGCGGCGCCGCGCGATGCGTTCGGCGGCCTCGAACTGGTTGGGCATGTCGATGTTCCAGGACTCCGGCCGGCGCGGGCCCGCATGGTCGCCGACGTTGGCGCCGAGGGGCACCTGGGTCATCGCCTCGATGCCGCAGGCGATGCCCACGTCGATGGCGCCGGTGGCGATGAGGCCTGCGATGAGGTGATTGGCCTGCTGCGCCGATCCGCACTGGGCGTCGATGGTGGTCGCGCCGACCTGCCAGGGCAGCCCCGCGTTGAGCCATGCGGTGCGGGTGATGTTGTTGGACTGGGCGCCCGCCTGGGTGACGCAGCCACCGATGACCTGTTCGACGAGCTCGGCGTCGATGCCGGCGCGTTCGACGAGTCCGGCCTGGACGGCGCCCAGGATCTCGGCAGCGTGCAGGCCCGCGAGCCATCCACCCCGCTTGCCGATCGGGGTCCGTGCGGCCTCGACGATGACTGGTGTGCCCACTTCGGGCTCCTTTCTCCTACGTTCTTCGCAAAATAGAACAGGTTTCTCCGAGAGGCAACAGAACTCGATTATCCACGGGACGTGCAGATCTCTTGGTCGCGCGGCGCGCCTGTGTTTGAATGGTTCTAGAACGTGTTACAAATCACGCGAGCGGTACTCGCCAGGGCAGGAGAGATATCAGTGGCGCAGCCGAACATCCCCGAAGACATCGACTTCACCGATCCCGATCTGTACGCAGACCGTATGCCGTTCGAAGAGTTCGCGGAACTGCGTAAGACGGCACCGGTGTGGTGGAACAAGAAGTCTCCCGACGTCGGTGGTTTCCACGACGAGGGTTTCTGGGTTGTCTCCCGGCACGAGGAGGTCCGAGAGGTCTCCCGCCGGAGCGACGTGTTCTCCAACTGGGAGAACACTGCGATTCCGCGGTTCAACGACGACATTCCTCGTGAGGCCGTCGAGCTGCAACGTCACGTCCTGCTCAACAAGGACGCCCCCGAGCACACCAAGCTGCGCAAACTCGTCGCCCGAGGCTTCACGCCCCGTGCGATCAACGGCCTGCGCGACGAGCTCGACCGTCGCTCCAAGATGATCGTCCAGGAGGCCTGCCAGGCCGGTCGGGGCGACTTCGTCACCCAGATCGCCGCGGAACTGCCGCTGCAGGCGATCGCCGATCTCATCGGCGTCCCGCAGGAGGACCGCGCGAAGATCTTCGAATGGTCCAACCAGATGACGGGCTACGACGATCCGGACAACACCGCCGATCCGGCGGCCGCCTCCATGGAGGTGCTGGGCTACGCCTACCAGATGGCCGCTGCCCGCAAGGAGAACCCGGCCGACGACATCGTCACCACCCTCATCGAGGCCGACATCGACGGCGACGAACTCGCTCCCGAGGAGTTCGGCTTCTTCTTCATCGTGCTCGCGGTGGCCGGCAACGAGACCACCCGCAACGCGATCACCCACGGCATGGCGGCCTTTCTCGACAACCCCGAGCAGTGGGAGATCTTCAAGCGCGATCGGCCGAAGACCGCCGCCGACGAGATCATCCGTTGGGCCACTCCCGTCACCTCGTTCCAGCGCACGGCGCTCGAGGACACCGAACTCGGCGGTCAGACGATCCGCAAGGGCGAGCGCGTCGTCATGCTGTACGCCTCGGCCAACAACGACGAAGAAGTGTTCGACAACCCCCGCGAGTTCGACATCCTTCGTGATCCCAACCCGCACCTGGCATTCGGTGGAACGGGCGCGCACTACTGCCTGGGCGCGAACCTCGCACGTATGGAGATCGACCTGATCTTCAACGCGATCGCCGACCACATCCCGGACATCACCAAGATCGGCGACCCGCACCGTCTGCGGTCGGGTTGGCTCAACGGCATCAAGGAGTTCCAGGTCGACTACAAGACCTCGGGAGGATGCCCGGTCCAGCACTGAGCGACCACAGCACAGGTCCCCGGACACCGTCAGGTGTCCGGGGACCTCGTCGTTTCTGTGCCGATCACCCCGCGCGAACAACTGCGCCTCCTGCTGACCGATCTTTCGACGTCGGGCGCTGCAGTCGGGGAAGTTCAGCGCAGACGCCGAAGATCCTCGGGCGTATCCACGTCGCCGGCCTCGGCGAGATCACTGCAGTCCACCCGGCGTACCCGATCGCGGTTGCGGGCGAGGAACGACCGCGCACCTTCGTCGCCGGCGGCCTCGTCGGCCGCGGTCAGCGCGTCGGCGATGTCGAAGACCACCGGATGACCGGGGTGATCTCCGAAGACGGGGAGCGTGACCGTGCCCGGCCGGTGCTCGTCCAGGACGTGGCGCACCAGATCGGCCGTGATGCCGGGAAAGTCGACGACGGTGAGCGCGACCCGGTCGTGAGTGCGCGCGGCGTCGACCCCATGGCGCAGGGAGGTCGACATGCCGTCGGACCAGTCGGGATTGTGCACCGCCGTGGCGCCGGTCGGGCAGGCGGCGGCGACCTCGTCGCCGAACGCCCCGACTACCACCACGACCTCGTCGCAGCCACCGCCGAGCAGTGCCTCGACGACGGTATGCAGCAGGGGACGGCCACGGTGGGGGAGCAACGCCTTCGCGCGTCCACCCAACCGAGAGCCGTCCCCTGCTGCGAGAACGATTCCGGCGGTCGGCATACCGCCGATGCTACGAGACCGGCCGCAGAGTCTTCATCGCGCGATCCACTTCCCAGAACGCACGCAGCGACACGATCCTGCCGTCGTCGTCGACCCGGTAGACGAACACGCCCTCCGCGTCGATGAGATTGCCCGCCATCGTGGTGCGGATCGTGCCGATGTTGACGCACTCGTTGCCGCACACCAGCACGTCGTCGACGAGGAACTCGAGCTTGTCGGTGTTCGCGATGGTCATGTCGTAGAACTTCGCGATCGCCTCGTGTCCGTGGTGCCCCTTGCCCTCCGGATCGAAGCCGGACGGACCCACCGGATCCTCGACGCACGCGTTCTCCGCGAACAGCGCGAGCCACTCGTCCTTGCGTTTCCCGCTCGCCGCCGCCTGCGATGCCTTCGCTGCGATACGCGCCGGGTGTTCCTCGCTCATGCGGCATCCCTTCCGGGAATGTACTTGTCGGCGAACTTCCGCAGCGATTCCTGTTTGGCCTCGAGCGGGGAGTCGAAACCGTGGCCGTCGAAGATCCACGGCACCACGATGATGTCGGTGACCCCGGCGTCGGCCAGTTCGGCGTAACCGGAACCACCGAACCTGTCGACACACACCGTCTGGATCTCGAACGGCAGGTTGCTGCGGCCGTACTCGGCCCGCAATTCGCGCAGTCGGGTGATGACCCCGACCAGATCGTCGAACCCGATCATCGCCGACGTCCAGCCGTCACCGACCCGGGCCGCACGACGCAGTGCCACCTCGGTGTGCCCACCGACGTAGAGCGGTACCGGTGCGGTGGGCGCGGGACTCATCTGCAGCCGGTCGAAGTCGTAGAACTCGCCGTGATGTTCGACCATGCCGCCGTCGAGGATCAGCTTCAGGACGTCGATCATCTCGTCGACGCGCTTGCCGCGCTTCGCGTAGGGCACACCGCACCACTCGAATTCTTCCGGCGCCCAGCCGATTCCGACACCCAGTCCGAACCGGTTCCCGGTGAGGTTCGCAACGGATCCGACCTGCCGCGCCAGCAGCACCGGATTGCGGGAGCCGAGCTTGAGCACCTGGGTGTAGAACCGGATCGTCGACGTGCTCGCCGCCATCGACGCCGCGGCGATGAGCGGATCCACCCAGGGGGTGTCGGGCGTCCACATCCGCGAACCGTCGGGGGTGTACGGATAGTCGACCGTCTGCTTCTCCATGTAGAACAGGGAGTCGGGCAGTGCGATCGAGGTGTATCCGCACTCCTCGGCGGTCTGCGCGATGCCGGTGAGCTGGTCGAGTGGGGTCATCGCGACCCCGACGGTGAACGAGACCATGATGCCTCCTAATTCGTGGGCCGGTCGGAGCCCACCACCCACATGGAGAAGTACTGGGATCCACCGCCGTAGGCATGTCCGAGTGCCTTGCGGGCGCCGTCGACCTGGTGATCTCCCGCCGTGCCCATCACCTGGATCGCGGCTTCGGCGAACCGGATCATGCCCGATGCCCCGATGGGGTTGGAGCAGAGCACGCCGCCGGACATGTTGACCGGAAGCCGACCGCCGATCGCCGTCTCGCCGGCCTCGGTGAGTTTCCACCCCGACCCCTCGGACGCGAAACCGAGGTTCTCGAGCCACATCGGCTCGAACCACGAGAACGGCACGTAGATCTCGGCGCAGTCGATCTCGCCGAGCGGATCGGTGATACCGGCCTGCTTCCACAGTGCTGCGGCAGCGACCCGTCCGGCCTCCGGATTCACCTGATCGCGCCCGGCATAGGTGGTGGGTTCGGTGCGCATCGCCGTGGCATGGATCCACGCCACCCGGCGGCCGGCCTGCTCGGCGGCCTTCGCGGTGTCCTCGTCGCCGAGCACGACCGCGCACGCACCGTCGGACGACGGGCACGTCTCGTCGTACCGGATCGGATCCCACAGCATCTGCGAGGCCTGCACCTTCTCGAGGGTGATCTCGGGCTGCTTCAGATGCGCGTACGGATTCTTCGCGCCGTTGAGGCGGTCCTTGACCGCGACCATCGCCCCGATGTGCTCGGGCGCACCGGACCGGCGGATGTACGAACGGACGTGCGGCGCGAAGTAGCCGCCCGCGCCGGCACCGACCGGCATGGTGAACGGGACCGGTGTGGACAGCGCCCACATCGCGTTCGACTCGGACTGCTTCTCCCAGGCCACCGCGAGTACCCGGCGGTGCACGCCGGCCTGGACGAGGCTTGCCGCGACGTTCGCCGTCGAGCCCCCGACGGACCCGGCGGTGTGCACGCGCAGCATCGGCTTGCCCGTGGCGCCGATGGCGTCGACCATCGACAGTTCGGGCATCATGACGCCCTCGAACAGGTCGGGGGCCTTGCCGATCACCACGGCGTCGATGTCGTCCCAGCCCATCTGGGCGTCCGTCATGGCGCGGTCGATCGCCTCGCGGACGAGGCCGGACATCGACACGTCGTGCCGCTTGGCGACGTAATGGGTCTGCCCCGTTCCGAGGACAGCTGCGGGTTGCTTCGCCATCAGTTGCGTCCCTCCAGAACGGCTACCAGATTCTGTTGCAGCACAGCACCGCTCGTCGCGTGCGCGAGTGCACGTCCGGCCGTGCCGTCCATGATCGCCTGCGCTGCGTAACCGATGCGCTCGAGACCGCCGGAGAACATCGGGTTGCCCGTCAGCGGCCCACCGGACGGGTTGATCGTCGTCGACTCGCCCAGGCCGATCGCCTCGCGCAGGATGAGTTCCTGGTGCGTGAACGGTGCATGCAACTCGGCGACGTCGAAGGCGGTGTCCCCGCCGGTGACGGCCTGCGCTGCGGCCCGGGTCGAGGGTGAGACGATCAGATCGAGTGCGCCGAAGTTCGGTGAATCGGTGCGATGCTCGATCCCGGTGATCCACGCCGGGTTCTCGCACAGCTCGCGCGCCCGGTCGCCGGTCGCGAGGACGATCGCGGCCGCGCCGTCGGTGACGGGGGCGCAGTCGTGCTTACGCAACGGGTCGGCGATGTACGGCTGGGCGAGCAGTTCGTCGATGTCGAAGTCGCCGGAGAGTTGCGCCTTGGGATTGTCCTTGGCGGCGGCGCGGCTACGGACCGCGACCTCGGCCATCTCGCGGTCGGTCCACTTACCGGATTCGAGACCCAGGCGGGCCTGCAGGCCCGCGAGCGAGACGGAGTCGACGCCCAGAGGGGCCACGAGGTACGGATCGAGCTGCAGGGACAGGGTTTGGCGCAGAGTGCCGGCCGAGGACTTGCCGAAGCCGTACACGAGGGCGGTGTCGACCTCACCGGTGATGAGCTTGACCCACGCCTCGTAGAGCGCCCAGGCCGCATCCATCTCGACATGCGATTCGTTGATGGGCGGGACGGCGCCGATCGCATCGATCGCCGAGATGAACGAGAATGCTCGTCCGGCAAGGTAATCGGAGGAACCCGAACACCAGAAACCGATGTCGGACTTGGTGATGCCGAGCTTGCCGTACAGCTCCTGGAAACACGGGACGAGCATCTCGACGCCGTTGGTGGTGCCGAACGTCTCGCGCACGTGCGGAGCGTGCGCGAAGCCGACGACTGCAATGTCTGTCATGTGTCCGCCGCTCTCAGAGGTGGTGTTCGAAGGTGTCGTAGTCGGCGTCGGGTTCGCCGGTGGGACGGAAGTACTCGATGTTGCGTAGCGTGTGATCCCACTCCTCGCGAGGACGCCATTTCGCTTCGACACGCATGCCCATCCGCACCTCGGACGCATCGCATTCGAGGATCAGGTGCAGGAACGGGATGTCGGCACCGTCGAGCAGTACGTAGGCGGCGACATAGGGCGGCTCGATCTGCTGGCCGAGGAACGGCACGTTCACGATGCAGAAGGTGGTGACGATGCCCTTGTCGGACACTTCCACGGGTTCCTTCGTCGGTACGCCGTCGGTGGGGCTCGCACCGCGCGGGGGCACGTAGACCTTCCCGCCCGGGCCGGTGCGGCCACCGATGATCCTGCCGTCCTTCAACCCTCGCAGGTACCAGGATTCCTCGGGGGAGGCGGAGTGCCGGTAGTCCAGGTCGACGGGAGTGGTGATCATCGTGACCGGATCACCCTCGGCCGCTGCGACGGTGATCGTCGCCTCGCCGGGTTCGAAGGCCTCGATGTCGTGGATGTCGCCGGTGCGTTCGGCGGCCCACCGCACACGTACACGCAGACCCGTCTCGATGTCGTCCGGGGAGGCGACGTCGACGGCGTGCAGGAGTGCGGTGTCGGCGCCGTCGAGGCGGATCAGTGCCCAGGCGAAGGGCCGGTCGAAGGGCTGTCCGGGCAACGGCTCGGCGTTCCACGTCCAGCTCACCACGGTGCCGGTCTGTCCGACCTCGACGACATCGGTGAGCGGTTCATGGGTGACCGCGTCGTATTCGGGGGGTGGGACGAGGACCCGTCCGTCGGATCCGCGGGCGCCGAGAATGCGGCCGTCGCGCAATCCGGTGACGAAGGCTCCGACGGTCGGCCCGGTGGATCGTGTGTAGTCGAACTTCAGATTCAGCGGTGCGCTCAGCGGTGGCTCGGCAACCGTGCTCTTTCCCAGGCTCACAATTTCGAGTAGAACAGGTTCTAGTGGTGCTGGCAAGAGCGGCGCGCGAACTGCATCTCTCCACGATTCGCCCGACAGGAAAGGCGTCCAATGAAACTGGGACTGCAACTCGGCTACTGGGGTGCTCAGCCGCCCTCGAACGCACCGGAACTCGTTGCTGCGGCCGAGGCCGAAGGATTCGACGCCGTCTTCGCCGCCGAATCGTGGGGATCGGACGCGTTCACTCCGCTCGCCTGGTGGGGTTCGTCCACCGAGCGGGTGCGGCTCGGCACGTCCGTCGTGCAGATCTCCGCACGCACACCGACGAGTTGCGCGATGCACGCGCTCACGCTCGATCACCTCTCGGGTGGCCGGCACATCCTCGGCCTCGGCGTCTCGGGGCCACAGGTGGTGGAGGGCTGGTACGGGCAACCGTTCGCCAAGCCCCTCGCACGGACCCGCGAGTACGTCGACGTGATCCGCAAGGTGCTCGCGCGCGAAGCGCCGGTGACCGGCGACGGACCGCACTTCCCGCTGCCCTACTCAGGCACCGGATCCACCGGGCTCGGTAAACCGCTCAAGCCCATCACGCATCCGCTGCGGTCGGACATCCCGATCTGGATCGGTGCCGAAGGTCCGAAGAACGTCGCGCTCACCGCCGAGATCGCCGACGGCTGGCTCGCGATCTACTACACCCCGCGCCTAGCGCCGATGTACGACGAGTGGCTCGACGAGGGGTTCGCCCGGCCGGGCGCCCGGCGCACCCGCGAGGACTTCGAGATCGCGGCGACCTGCCAGGTGGTGATCACGGACGACCGCGCAGGGACGATCGCGGCGATGAAACCGGTGACGGCACTGTACGTCGGGGGAATGGGCGCGCCGGAGTTGAACTTCCACGCGCAGGTCTACCGGCGGATGGGATACGAGGCCGTGGTCGACGAGGTGACCGCGCTGTTCCGTGCCGGCCGTAAGGAAGAAGCGGCGGCAGCGATCCCGGACGAGATGGTCACCGAGACGATGATCGCCGGGAACGCCGACGAGGTACGCGAGGGCGTGAAGCGGTGGGAGGAGGCCGGCGTGACGATGCTGCTGGTCGGTTGCCGCGACGTCGACCAGGTGCGCACGATCGCCGACGTGGTGTTGCGCTAGACCAGTGGTACTGGGCCAACGCCACGGCGGGCGGAAACCGTTCCGTGAGGACGGCTTCCGCCCGCCGCGTGTGGCGTCAGGAGGCGTAGGCCGCCTTCAGCTTGCCCTTCACCAGCTTGCCCGTGGGGGTGCGGGGCAGTTCGTCGACGAAGTCCACCGACCGCGGCACCTTGAAGTGGGCGACCCGCTCGCGGACGTACGCGATGAGGTCGTCGGCGAGATCGGGTGATGTGGTGGCACCGGACGACACCTGCACGACGGCCTTGACCTCCTCGCCCATCTCCGGATGGGGTACGCCGATGACGGCGACGTCCTCGACGGCCGGGTGCAGGGCGAGCACGTTCTCGATCTCCTGCGGATAGATGTTCACTCCGCCGGAGATGATCGTGAACGACTTGCGGTCGGTCAGATACAGATAACCGTCCTCGTCGAGGTAACCGAGGTCGCCGACCGTGGTCCAGGTGGGATGCTCGGGATGCTGCGACGCCGCGGTCTTCTCGGGATCGTTGTGGTACGAGAACGGAACCTTCTCGTACTCGAGGTAGATGGTCCCCACCTCACCGGCCGGGAGTTCCCGCCCTTCCTCGTCGCAGATGTGCGCGGGCCCGAGCACGCTCTTGCCGACCGAACCCGGGTGTTCGAGCCATTCCTGGCTGTTGATGAACGTGATCCCGTTGGCCTCGGTGGAGCTGTAGTACTCGTAGATCACCGGTCCGAGCCAGTCGATCATCGACCGCTTGACCTCCGGCGGGCACGGCGCGGCGGCGTGGACGAGCACGCGCAGACTCGACAGGTCGTGGCGGGCACGGATCTCGTCGTCGAGCTTGAGCATGCGGACGAACATCGTCGGCACCATCTGCCCGGCGGTGATCTTGTGCTCCTCGATGTGCCGGAGCGCGGTCTCGGCGTCGAACTTCTCGGCCAGGACCACCGTGCCGCCGAGCGCGTGGATCGCCCCACCCCAGCGCAGAGGCGCTGCGTGATAGATCGGGGCGGGGGAGTAGTAGACGTCGGAGTCGGTGAGGCCGAAGAGGAACTGTGCCACCGTCACCAGCGGCTCACCGGGTTCGTCGACGCGACGTTCCGGGAGATCCGGCTGGATTCCCTTGGGGAAGCCCGTGGTTCCGGACGAGTACAGCATGATGGCGCCGCACGGTTCCTCCTCGAGCCGCGGACCGGCCCCGGCGAGGGCGTCCTCGTACGACTCGAAACCGCGCACGGCGCCGCCGAACGCGAGTCGCGCGGAACCGATCGTGACCTTCTCGCCGACCTGTTCGGAAAGCTCACCCAGCGTCGCCGAGACAATCAGGGCCTTCGCGCCGCTGTCCTCGACGATGTACGCCACCTCGCCGGCGGTGAGGTGGCTGTTGACCGCCGTGATGTACAGCCCGGACCGCATTGCGGCCCAGAACACCTCGAATGCCTCCGGCCGGTTGTCGGTGAGGAGGGCGACGACGTCGCCGGGGCGGAGCCCGGCATCGTGCAGCACTCGGGCGAGCGCCGCCGACCGGTCGTCGAGTTCGCGGTAGGTCAGGCTCCGGCCACTGTCGGCCAGGACGACGGCGAGCTTGTCCGGGGCAGTGCGGGCGTGGACTCCTGGATACATGGGGGCTCCTCATTGCCTCGACATCGCCTCGACGAACACTGTGATCTTGTGGTCTGGATCACGGCCGACAATGTAGCAGAGCTAAGGAGATGGTTGTGACCGTGCTCTCACGGGTGGGAGTGCGGTCCACAGTGGCGCAGGTCAGGAACCCGAGAACTTCGGGGCACGCTTCTCCGCGAACGCCCGCGGCCCCTCCTTGGCGTCGGCGCTCTTGAAGACGGCGGCGCCCAGTTCGGCGTCGATCCGGAACGCCTCCTCCTCGTGCAGACCTTCCGAGTCTCGGATGGTCCGGAGGATGGCCTGCACGGCGACCGGGCCGTTGTTCGCGATCGTCTCGGCGATCTCGAGGGCCTTGTCGAGTGCGGTGCCGTCGGGGACGACGTAGCCGATGAGCCCGATCTCCTTGGCCTCGGCGGCCTTGATGTGGCGGCCCGTGAGCAGGATGTCGGCGGCGATCGTGTACGGGATCTGCCGGACGAGGCGCACGGCGGATCCGCCGAGCGGGAACAGTCCCCATTTCGCCTCGGAGACGCCGAATTTCGCGCTCTCGCCGGCGACGCGGATGTCGGTGCCCTGCAGGATCTCGGTGCCGCCGGCGATCGCGGCGCCTTCGACGGCCGCGATGAGCGGTTTCGTCAGGCGGCGGCCCTTCAGTAACGCCGGCAGACGCGACAGGTCCCAGCCCCCGTCGTTGCCTTTCCCGTCGCTCCGCTCGCCGTGCTCGAACTTGTCTCCGGGAGGCGCTGCATTCATGGCCTTGAGATCGGCACCCGCGCAGAACGCTCCACCGGCGCCGGTGAGGATCGCGACGCGGATCTCGGGATCGTTGTCGACGCGATCCCAGGCCTCGTTCATGATCGCCATCATTTCGCCGGACAGCGCATTTCGTGCCTCGGGGCGGTTGAGCGTGACGATCAGAACGTGGCCGCGTTGCTCGACGAGGCAATGCGGTTCGCGGGACGAAATGTCCGAATCGGCTGCGCCGGGGGCTTCGGTAGCGGACACTGGCAGGACTCCTCGCAGGATTGTGAACTGGATCATATTCAGGTCTTGTCAGAAACGGTAACACGTTCTACTTTTGTCAGCGTGGCCCTAAACATCGCAGACCTCGTCGAACACGCAATCGACCTCGTTCCCGAGCGCGTCGCGCTGGCCTCGGACGGACGTGAGGTCACCTACGCACAGCTGGAGGAACGAGCCAACCGACTTGCTCATTACCTGCGCGAACAAGGTGTGAAGCCGGGCGACAAGGTCGGCATCTACTCGCGCAACACCATCGAGGCCGTAGAGGCGATGATCGCGGTCTTCAAGATCCGCGCGATCATGATCAACGTCAACTACCGCTATGTCGAGAACGAGTTGCAGTACATCTTCGACAACTCCGACATGGTCGCGCTCGTCCACGAACGTCGCTACTCCGACAAGGTCGCGAACGTCCTGCCGAACACTCCGCTGGTGAAGACCGCCGTGGTGGTCGAGGACGGCACCGACGCCGACTTCTCGGCCTATAGCGGCATCGAATACGAAGCGGCACTGGCGCAGAGCAACCCGGAACGCGACTTCGAAGACCGCAGCGCCGACGACATCTACATGCTCTACACCGGCGGCACCACCGGTCACCCCAAGGGCGTGATGTGGCGTCACGAGGACGTGTGGCGCGTCCTCGGCGGCGGTATCAACTTCATGACCGGGGAATGGGTCAAGGACGAATGGCAGCTGGCGAAGGAGGGCGCCGAGAATCCCGGTCTCGTGCGCTATCCCATCCCGCCGATGATCCACGGTGGCGCCCAGTGGGCGCTGTTCCAGTCGTTGTTCAGCGGCGGCAAGGTCGTCATGCACCCCGAGTTCTCGGGCCACGAGGTGTGGCGCATCATCGACGACCACAAGGTCAACGTCATCTTCATCACCGGCGACGCCATGGCCCGCCCCATGCTCGACGCACTGGAGGAGGGCAACCCGACAACCGGTCAGCCCTACGACCTCTCGACCCTGTTCGCCATGGCATCGAGTGCGGCCCTGTTCTCCCCGTCCATCAAGGACCGTTTCCTCGATCTGCTGCCCGGCAAGATCATCACCGACTCCATCGGCTCGTCCGAGACCGGCTTCGGTGGCATCGGCATCGCCGAGAAGGGCAAGACCCTCGGCGGCGGCCCCACGGTGAAGATCGACGAGTCGACCACCGTCCTCGACGACGACGGCAACCCGATCGAACCGGGTTCCGGAAAGGTCGGCATGGTCGCGCGCACCGGCAACATCCCGCTCGGCTACTACAAGGACGAAGCCAAGACCAAGGCGACCTTCCGCGAGTACAACGGGATCCGCTACTCGATCCCCGGTGACTACGCGCGCGTCGAGGGTGACGGCACCGTCACAATGCTCGGCCGCGGTTCGGTCTCGATCAACAGCGGCGGCGAGAAGGTCTACCCCGAAGAGGTCGAGGGCGCACTCAAGCAGCACCCGGCGGTCTTCGACGCCCTGGTGGTCGGTGTGCCGGACGAGCGCTTCGGCGAGCGGGTCTGCGCCGTCATCGCCCTGCGCGAGGGCGAGCAGACGACGCTCGACGAACTCATGACGACGGCACGGTCGAAGATCGCAGGGTACAAGGTGCCGCGCGCGGTGTGGTTCGTCGACGAGATCAAGCGGTCGCCGGCCGGCAAGCCCGACTACCGGTGGGCCAAGGACCAGACCGGATTGCGTCCGGCCGACGAGGTCTACAACAACGGCGACGGCAACGGCGCCGCGGCGACGGGATAGAAGGACGCATGCAGACCGGCCTCAGCAAGAAGTTCGGTATCGAGTATCCGATCTTCGGATTCACGCCTTCCGAACACGTCGCGGCGGCGATCAGCCGCGCGGGTGGACTCGGTGTCCTCGGGTGTGTGCGGTTCAACGACCCGGAGGAACTCGACGCCGTCCTGACCTGGATGGACGAGAACACCGACGGCAAACCGTACGGCGTCGACATCGTGATGCCCGCCAAGGTGCCCACCGAGGGCACCGCGGTGGACCTCGACAAACTGATCCCCGCCGAACACCGTGCCTTCGTCAACCGCACGCTCGAAGAACTCGGTGTGCCGCCGCTGTCCGACGACGTCGGCAAGGCGAGCGGTGTTCTGGGCTGGCTGCATTCGGTCGCGCGTTCGCACGTCGACGTGGCACTCGCACACCGGCCCGCCCTGATCGCCAACGCCCTGGGGTCGCCGCCGAAGGACGTCATCGACCTCGCGCACGAGAAGGGAGTGCCGGTCGCGGCACTCGCGGGTGCGGTCGAGCACGCGAAGCGGCACGTCGAGAACGGTGTCGACATCGTGATCGCGCAGGGCTACGAGGCCGGCGGGCACACGGGTGAGATCGCATCGATGGTGCTGTGGCCCGAAATCGTCGATGCGCTCGGCGATTCCGCGGCAGTGCTCGCCGCCGGTGGTGTGGGATCGGGACGGCAGGTCGCGGCGGCGCTGGCCCTCGGCGCCTCCGGTGTGTGGATGGGTTCGTACTGGCTCACCACCTCGGAGTACAAGCTCGGGGCGGCCGCGCACGGTCCGTCGTCGATCCAGCGCGCGTTGCTCGGAGCGAGCTCGTCCGACACCGTGCGGTCGCGGATCTATTCGGGAAAGCCCGCGCGTCTGCTCAAGACCAAGTGGACGGAGGCGTGGTCGAAACCCGGTGCGCCCGAACCGCTGCCGATGCCGCTACAGAACATCCTGGTGAGCGAGGCGCATCAGCGCATGTCGGCGGCCGATGACCCCGAGGCCGTCGCGATGCCGGTCGGGCAGGTGGTGGGGCGGATGAACGAGATCCGTCCCGTCGCGGAGATCATGGCCGACCTCGTGCGGGGCTACGACGAGGCCGTCGATCGGCTGAACGAGGCGCGATAGGACCACAGTGGTGGGGTGGCAGGTGCCCGGGGTGGAGTGATCCGCCCCGGGCACCGTCCCTTTCCGGGATCTGCGTCGGCCGGGGTGTCGCCGGACAGGGGGGCAGCGGCGGTCGCGGGTGGGGGTCGACGGCTGAGGTGTGCCCGACCCGGCACTACCCTGGGGTGGACGTGACGCGAGCGGTACCGGTCGTGAACCGCACCGCAGCGGACTCGAAGCGTTCACCGAGGAGGAGGCCGTTCACCTCGGTTACCGAGCAGAGGACGGAAGACGCAGTGACACAGGCCGAGTCGCAGGCAACCGGAGCGCTCGCGGACATCAGGGTGCTCGAACTGGGCACCCTGATCGCCGGGCCGTATGCAGGACGCCTGCTCGGCGACATGGGCGCCGACGTCATCAAGATCGAGGACCCGAAGCGGCCCGACCCGCTCCGCACCTGGGGGCAGGGCGAACGGGACGGGCACCGCTTCTTCTGGACGGTGCACGCCCGCAACAAGCGGTGCATCACCCTCGATCTGCGGGCGCCCGACGGGCAGGAACTGTTCCGGCGTCTCGTCGCCGAGTCCGACGTGGTGGTCGAGAACTTCCGTCCCGGCACGCTCGAGAAGTGGGGGCTCGGCTACGACCTGCTCTCCGAGATCAATCCGGGCATCGTGCTGGCTCGCGTCTCCGGATACGGGCAGACCGGTCCCAAGGCCGGGCAGGCCGGCTACGCGTCCGTGGCCGAGGCTGAGAGCGGTCTGCGGCACCTGAACGGCTATCCCGGGCAGGCGCCCCCGCGACTCGCGCTCTCCCTGGGCGACTCCCTCGCCGGGATGTTCGCCGTGCAGGGCATCCTCGCCGCGCTGCTCGGCCGCGAACGGACCGGACGCGGGCAGGTCGTCGACGTGGCGCTCACCGAGGCGTGCCTCGCGATCCAGGAATCGGTGATCCCCGACTACGACGTCGCAGGCGTCGTCCGCGGCCCCTCCGGCACCCGGCTCGAGGGCATCGCCCCGTCGAACCTGTACCGGACGTCCGACGACATGTGGATCGTCATCGCCGCCAACCAGGACACGGTCTTCCGTCGCCTGTGCGCGGCGATGGAGCGCCCCGAGCTCGCCGACGACCCGCGCTTCGCCGACCACCTCGCGCGCGGCGTGAACCAGGACGAGCTCGACGCCCTCATCGGCGAGTGGGCGGCGACGTGGACGCTCGACGACCTGCTGGCGCACCTGTCGTCGTCGGGTGTGGTGTCCGGGCCGGTGAACACCGTCGCGGAGGTCGTCGCCGATCCGCAGTTCCAGGCACGGGACATGATCGTTCCGCATCACGACGAGCGCACCGGCGCAGACGTACTCGGCCCCGGTGTGGTGCCGACGCTCACCGGGACGCCGGGTTCGGTGCGTCGTGCCGGCCCGCCCGTCGCGGGATACGACAACGCGGCGGTCTACGGCGAGATCCTCGGACTGAGCGACATCGAGCAGAAGGAACTGCGCGAGCGCGGAATCATCTGAGGTACGCAACGCGAGGCGAAGGCTCGCAACGTCGGCAGTCACTACCGGTGTTGCGAGCCTTCGTCCGTTGTTGCGTACCTTCCGCGCAAGGTCACCCCGCAGGTGGAGGTGGCGCTGCAGCATCCGAAGGTCACGCTCATCGCCAACGCACTCGGCACCCCGCCGGCCGACATGATCGAGCACATCCACAAAGCCGGTCGCAAGGTCGCGGCGCTGTGCGGTTCGCCGAAGCAGGCCCGCAAGCACGCCGACGCCGGTGTCGACATCATCATCGCCCAGGGCGGCGAAGGTGGCGGGCACTGCGGTGAGGTCGGCTCGATCGTGCTGTGGCCGCAGGTCGTCAAGGAGGTCGCGCCGGTCCCGGTGCTGGCGGCCGGAGATATCGGCAGCGGCCAGCAGATCGCCGCGGCGCTCGCGCTCGGCGCCCAGGGTGCGTGGACCGGTTCGCAGTGGCTCATGGTCGAGGAGACCGAGAACACCCCGGTGCAGCAGGAGGCCTACATCAAGGCGAGCAGCCGCGACACCGTCCGCAGCCGCTCGTTCACCGGCAAGCCCTGCCGCATGCTCCGCAACGACTGGACTGAGGCGTGGGAGCAGGAGGCAACCCGAAGCCCCTCGAAATGCCGTTGCAGTACATGGTCTCCGTCATGGCCGTCGCCGCCACTCACAAGTACCCCGACGAGTCGGTCGACGTCGCGTTCAACCCCGTCGGTCAGGTCGTCGGGCAGTTCACGAAGGTCGACAAGACCTCCGCGGTCATCGAACGCTGGGTGCAGGAGTACCTCGAGGCGACCGGCACGCTGGAGAAGCTGAACGAGGCCGCGAGCGTCTGATCCGCTCGGATTCGTCTCACCAGGAGGGACGAGGGTGCTCGAGGTTCGGTCCGGGTGCAATCCGGATCGGGCCTCGTGCCGTCTCCATGTCCACCGGCTCGCCCTTCTGCGTGATCACCACGTGTTCGCTGCGTTCGAGTTCGGCGGCCACCGAGCGTGCGGCGTCCATGAGGTCGCGCCACGAGTCGCCACCCGCGACCCGCGCGGCGTCGCTGGGACAGATGGTGGACGGATTCCGTTCCCGGAGCAGCGCGCAGATCGTGGCCGCCAGCCGTTCACGATCCGCATATTCGTCGCGTGGTTCCCACCACGGATGCCCGCGTTCACCGAGCGCGACCTTCGCGTCCTGGACGCGGTGCCGTGCGGAGTCGCCGTCGCTCTTCACGAGACGCCGAGCGCGCATCAACTCCGCCACGAGTTGCTTTTGCAACGGTTCAGGAATCGTGGGATCGGTGGCACGCCAGCGCCGCCCGTTCACCACCACATATCTGCCGTCCGGCGTGCGCTCCGCCCCTCCGGATGACCCGTCGGTGTCCATCGGTCCCGCCCGTCACTCGACTCGACGGCGACGGAAGTCCTTCCGGACTTGTCGCCGAACAACCACCGCCGCGGCACAACTGTACGCGTGGGGGCGCGTCGACCGAGGGGCGACGACGCTATCGCGCAGGAGTGCCGAGGGAGGCCGGTTCGAGAAGCTGCGCCAGTTCGTCCGACAACAACCGGAATTCGGAATCGCCACGTTCCCGAATCCAGACCGGATCGGTGCAGTACCAGCGTTCGGCGGCCAGAGAACGGGACAGGACCTTGAAGGTCGCGGTGCGGGGGAATTCGCGGCAGATACGGATCAGGGTGGGCATCTGCTTGGGACCGAGATCGGTCTGTGCATCGAGGAAACGCGCGAAGGCGGCGGGATCGAAGTCGGAATCCGCGGCGGGAATCACGGCGGCCATCACGCGGTCGCCGACCTGCCGGTCGGGCACCCCGTACACTGCGACCTGAGCGAAGCCCTCGTACCGCATCAGGATGCGCTCGATGGGCGCCGCACCGAGATTCTCACCGTCCACCCGGAGCCAGCCCGAGCTGCGTCCGGCGAAGTAGACGAAGCCGTTCTCGTCCCGGTAGGCGAGGTCGCCGCTGTGATAGCGCCCGTCGCGGAGGCGTTCGGCGTCGGCCTCGGGGTTGTTGTAGTAGCCGTCGAACAGACCGGCACCGCGCACGTTGACGAGCTCGCCCGTCGCGGCGTCGGCGTTGGTGATCCTGCCGTTCGCGTCCGACACCGCCGGAGGGCAGCGTCGCCCCGTCTCGGGATCGAGGATCTCGATGCCCTCGGGAAGCCGACCGAGGGCGCCGGCCGGGACGTCGGGTGCCGACGCGATCGCGATGCCGCCCTCGGTCGAGCCGAACCCGTCGACCACCCGAGCGCCGAAGCGCCGCGTGAACTCGGTGACGTCGTCGGCCGACGCCTCGTTGCCGTACACGATGCGCAGCGGGTTGTCGTGGTCGTCGGGCTGCTCGGGAGTCGCCACCACATACGACAGCGGCTTGCCGACGTAGTTCGCGAAGGTCACGCCGTAACGGCGGACGTCGGGAAGGAAACCCGACGCCGAGAACCGGCGACGCAGGGCGATGCTGCCGCGCGCGGCGAGTCCGATCGACCAGCCGGCGATCATCGCGTTGGAGTGGAACAGGGGCATCGACACGTACACGGTGTCGTCGGAGCCGAGACCGAACCGCGTGGCGAGCATCGTCGCGGGATCGGTGAACTTGCGGTGCGTGCACCGCACGGCCTTCGGGTCGCCGCTCGTGCCCGACGTGAAAATCAGCATGAACAGTTCGTCGGGGGAATGCGCGGCAGTCTCCACGACCGTGCCGGCGAACGGGGCGAGCATCACCGTCCACTCGGGGGAGTCGACGTCGATCACCCGCACGTCGCCGAGATCCACACCGTCGAGCAGGGACGCATGTGCGGCCTCGGTGAACACGACCCGGCAGTCGGCGAGCGCGATGTCGCGGGCGAGCGCCGCACCGCGCCGGGTCGTGTTCAGGCCCACCACCACCGAACCGGAGAAGGCCGCGGCGCCGAGCAGGAACGAGAACTCCGGGACGTTGTCCATGAGGATCCCGATGTGCTTCGGTGCCGGGCCGTCGAGCAGGTCGCGCAGCAATGCGGCGCGTCGCTGGGACTGTGCGACGTGTTCGCGCCAGGACAGCTCGGTCTCCTCGAAGCGCAGTCCTCGATCGTCGACGTCGGCGAGTCGTTCGAGCAGTTCGGTGACAGTGAAGGCGCACATGCGATCAGGCCGGGACGTCGGCGAGTTCGCGTCCGAGCGCGCGCAACTGGTCGGTGGCGGAGCCGAGCAGGAACTCGTGGTGCTTGGCCGCGAGGAAGTAGCGGTGCACCGGATGGTCCTCGTCGAGTCCGACACCGCCGTGCACGTGCACGGTGGTGTGCGCGACACGATGTCCCGCATCGGCAGCCCAGAAGGCCGCGGTGCGCAGGGCGTCGTCGTGACGCTCACCCGAAGCCATGCGGAAGGCGGCCTGCCACAACGTCAGACGCACCGCCTTGACGTCGATATAGGCGTCGGCGAGTCGCTGGGAGACGGCCTGGAAACTGCCGATCGGGCGGTCGAACTGGACGCGTTCGCGCGCGTACTGCGCGGTGAGCTCGAGCGCCTGCTCGAGGACGCCGCACTGGTAGGCGGCGGAGCCGAGCAGGCTGCGGTCGCGCAACCACGTCGCCACGGCGAGGCCGTCGGTGCCGAGGACACGATCGGCCGGGAGCGCGACCTGCTCGAGGGTGACGATGCCGCGACTGTCGAAGTCGGTGGTCTGCTGACGGGTGATCGAGACACCCGGATCGTCGGGTCGCACGAGGAAGACCGACACCGAGTCGCCGATGGTGGCCGGGACGAGGAAACCGTCGGCGACCGGCGCCGAGTCGACGACGATCTTCACGCCGTCGAGCACGTGACCGTCGCCCGTGGCCTGCGCCCGGGTCGCCGGGGTCGTGGGATCGGGGTTCAGTTCCTCGGCGAGCGCGGCGGAGAGGATCTGCTCGCCGGTCGCCGCAGGGCGTCCCCACTCGGCCTGCTGCTCGGCGGCGCCGAACTCCGCGATCGCCGACGCGCACGCGGCGATCGAGCCGATGTACGGGACGGCGGCGACGCCGCGGCCGAGTTCGCGCAGGATGCTCGCCTGCTCGAGCGGGCCGTAACCGTCTCCGCCCAGCGACTCGGGAAGAGCGGCGCCGAGCACGCCCGACGATGCGAGCGTGTCCCACAGGGTGCGGTCGAGGCGGTCCTCGGAGGCGTCGAGTGTGCGCAGGTGCTCGTTGGTGACGATGTCCGCGACGATGCTGCGGGTCAGTTCTGCGAGATCCTGCTGGGCCTCGGTAAGGGTGAAGTCCACGGTGCGCGTCCTTTTCTAACGCTTGGCGGGCGGCTGGCCGAGAGCGGTCATCGCGATGATGTCGCGCTGGACCTCGTTGGTGCCGCCACCGAAGGTGAGGATGAGGGAACTGCGGTGCATGCGTTCGATCCGTCCGCGGAGCAGCGCGCCGGCCGAGTTCTGCCGTACCGTCGCCGCGGGTCCGAGGACCTCCATGAGCAACCGGTAGGCCTCGGTCGCGAATTCGGTTCCGAACACCTTGTTGGCGGAGGCGGCCTCCGGGCCGAGCGGGGTCGTGCCGGCGCTCGAGGCGATGTCCCAGTTCATCAGCTGCAGGTATTCGGCCTCGGCGTGGACGCGTGCCAGGTTGATCTGGACCCATTCCTGGTCGATCACCCGTCGCCCGTCGGGCAGATGCGTCTCCTGCGCCCAGCGCCGGACCTCGGTCAGTGCGGTGCGCACGGGGCCGGCGGAGGTGAGCGCGACCCGCTCGTGGTTGAGCTGGTTGGTGATGAGCGCCCAGCCGCCGTCGACCTCGCCGACGAGTGCGGACGCCGGGACGCGCACGTCCTGGTAGTAGGTGGCGCTCGTGTCGGGGCCGGCCATGGTGTGCACGGGGGTGTACGAGAAGCCGGGAGCGTCGGTCGGCACGATGAAGACGCTGATCCCCTTGTGCTTCTTGACATCCGGGTTGGTGCGCGCGGCGAGCCAGACGTAGTCGGCGTAGGCGATCAGGCTCGTCCACATCTTCTGCCCGTTGATGACCCACTCGTCGCCGTCGCGCACCGCGGTGGTGCGCAGGGAGGCGAGGTCGGTGCCGGCGCCGGGTTCGGAATAACCGATCGAGAAGTGCAGTTCGCCCGCGGAGATGCGAGGGAGGAAGAACTCCTTCTGCTCGTCCGTGCCGTAGTGCATGATCGTCGGCGCGACCGAGTCGATGGTGAGGAAGGGGACGGGCGCGCCGGCGATGGCCGCCTCGTCGGTGAAGATCAGTTGGTCCATCGCGGAACGGTTCTGGCCGCCGTACTCCTCGGGCCACCCGAGGGTGAGCCATCCGTCCTTGCCCATCTGCTGCACGACCTCGCGGTACACGTTGCCGGAGCCGTACTCCCCGGTCGTGGCCGCGAGCGCCTCGCGGCGCTCGGGTGTCATGATCTGTGCGAAATAGGCCCGCAATTCCTCGCGGAGGGCTTGTTGCCCGGGGGTGTAGGAGATGTCCACGAACGCTCCGTTTCGTCGCTGCGTGTCCCCGCGAATCGTCTCTGTGGGATCATCGCGAATCATTGCACAGAATTGGAACGCGTTCTAGTCTGGACTCGATCGGTCGGCGCGAATGTGAAGCGAGGTCCCGGAATGGATGTCAAGGTCGACTTCGACCGCTGTGAAGCGAACGGCGTGTGTGTCGGGCTGGCGCCCGACGTCTTCGATCTCAACGACGACGACGAGCTGATCGTCACGCATCCCGTACCCGAGGGTAGCGAGGACGTCGTCCGCGAGGCCGTCGCCCAGTGCCCGCGTGCGGCCCTCGCCGAGGCATGAGCGTCGGACGGTGACCGGCACCGACCCTTGTCAGGAAAGATAACAAGTTCTACATTCTCGGTGCCCCCGGGTCCTGGTGGGGAGAGTACCGGCGTGCGGCCGGCAATCGGCCCGAATCTCGAGGAGTACGTGGATGAGTGCGGACGCCAACGGTGGCGCGGAGAACGACGATCGGGTGTCTCTCGAAGGGCGGGTCGCCGTCGTCACGGGAGCCGGAGCGGGACTCGGACGTGCCGAGGCGCTCGCGCTCGCGCGGGCCGGAGCATCGGTGGTGGTCAACGATCTCGTGGAGAACGACGCGGTGGAGGACACCCTCGCGCGGATCCGCGATCTCGGTGCCGAGGCGGAGTTCGTGCCCGGCAGCGTCGCCGAGCGTGAGACGGCCGATGCGATGCTCGCCGCGGCGCACGGCAAGTTCGGTGGTCTCGACATCGTCGTCAACAATGCAGGCATCACGCGGGATCGGATGCTGCCCAACATGTCCGACGACGAGTGGGATTCGGTGGTCGCCGTGCACCTGCGTGGTCACTTCCTGTTGTCCCGCAATGCCGCGGCCTACTGGCGCGACCGGTCGAAGCAGGAGGGTGGCCCCGTCTACGGGCGTCTGGTCAACACGTCCTCGGAGGCCGGTCTGCTCGGGCCGCCCGGGCAACCCAACTACGGTGCCGCCAAAGCCGGCATCACCGCGCTCACCCTCTCGGCCGCCCGTGGTCTCGAGCGGTACGGTGTCCGCGCCAACGTGATCTGCCCGCGAGCGCGGACGTCGATGACCGAGGCGGTCTTCGGTGGTGCGCCGGACGACGGCATCGATCCGCTCTCGCCCGACCACGTCGCGAATCTGGTCGCCTATCTCGCCTCCCCGGCGGCCGATCGCGTCAACGGGCAGGTCTTCATCGTCTACGGACCCATGGTGGCCCTGATGGCCGCGCCGGTCGTCGAGCAGCGTTTCGACGCCGACGGGCAGTGGACCCCCGCAGCGCTCGCCGACGAGCTCGGCGGTTACTTCGCCGATCGTGATCCGGGCCGGACATTCTCGGCCTCGGCGGCTCTCGATCTGTAGTTCCGGCATCCCCTGCTGTTCCCGTTCGGGGACAGCAGGGGATGCCGTGTCTTCGTCTCCGGGCCGGGATCCTGCAACTACGGGTGACGGACACCGGGGTTCCGGTAGCGTCACGCCCACTCGGGCCGTTCCTCCGGCTCTCGCCCGGCCCCGTGTTTGGCCTGGTACGTGTTCTAATTTTTTCCCCTCCTGCGATGACCCGATCGGGCCGTGACGGCCTCTCGTGTCGAGGTGATCGAGCTCGGGCCCGGCGTCGAGAATCTCACCGAAACCCCAGGGTAAAACCACTTATGAGCGTGTCGATGCGCGTCGGTCGACGCCCGTGTGTCCGTTCGGACGGAAATGGATCGAGATGCCCCTCGACGGATCTTTGACAGGTGAACACGTTCTAGTTAATATGACCCGGGTCACAGCACACGCCATCGATCGGCTGCGCGCCGACGACGTGAGGATCGAAGGGGGTACACGATGGTAGACCTCCTCGAGGTTCCCTTACGGGCCGTCGGCGGACTGTTCGCCATGACCGGCGAGACCGCCCGGGCGGCCTTCCGTCGCCCCTTCCAACGGCGCGAGTTCATCGACCAGGCATGGTTCGTCGCACGCGTCTCGCTCGTGCCCACCGTGCTCGTCGCGGTGCCGTTCACGGTTCTGGTGAGCTTCACCCTCAACATCCTGCTCCGGGAGATCGGCGCGGCCGACCTCAGCGGAGCGGGTGCGGCCCTCGGCGCGGTGACGCAGGTGGGTCCCATGGTCACGGTGCTCATCGTCGCCGGTGCCGGCGCCACCGCGATCTGCGCCGATCTCGCGGCGCGCACCATCCGCGAGGAGATCGACGCGATGCGTGTGCTCGGCATCGATCCGATCCAGCGTCTCGTCGTGCCCCGGGTGCTCGCGTCCACCGTCGTTGCCCTACTGCTCAACGGTCTCGTGTGCACGATCGGCATCCTCGGCGGGTTCGCCTTCTCGGTCTTCCTCCAGGACGTCAACCCCGGCGCGTTCATCAACGGCATCACCCTGCTCACCGGCTTCGGAGAACTGATGATCTCCCAGGTCAAGGCGGGGCTGTTCGGCATGATCGCGGGGCTGGTCGCGTCCTATCTCGGTCTCAATGTCAAAGGTGGAGCGAAGAGTGTCGGCGACGCCGTCAACCAGACGGTCGTGTTCGCGTTCATGGCGCTGTTCGTGGTCAACCTCCTCGTCACGGCCGTCGGCATCAAGCTGACCGCGGGATGAGGGGAGCGGAGATTTCATGGCAGTGATGTCCTGGCGCTTCCCCCGTGCGGTTCGGCGCATGACACGTGCGTCGTCCACCGTGGACCGGGTGGGGGAGCAGGCGCTGTTCTTCGGGCGCGCCCTCGCGACGGTCCCCCGGGCGCTGATGCACTACCCCAAGGAGACGGTGCGTCTGGTCGCCGAGATCAGCATGGGCACCGGCGCACTCGCCGTCATCGGCGGCACCGTCGTGATCGTCGGCTTCCTGACGCTCTTCACCGGCGGCATCATCGCCGTGCAGGGCTTCAGCTCACTCGGCAACATCGGTGTCGAAGCGCTCACCGGCTTCTTCGCGGCCTTCATCAACGTGCGTATCGCGGCCCCGACGATCGCCGGCATCGGGCTGGCGGCCACCATCGGCGCCGGCTCCACCGCCCAGCTCGGCGCCATGCGTGTCTCCGAGGAGATCGACGCGCTCGAGACCATGGCGATCCCGTCCATCCCGTATCTGGTGTCCACGCGCGTGCTCGCCGGGATGATCGCGATCGTCCCGCTGTACTCGCTCGCCGTGATCGCCTCGTTCGTCGCGAGCCGCTTCGCGACGGTGGTGCTCTACGGCCAGTCGGCGGGCGTGTACGACCACTACTTCACGACCTTCCTGATACCCACCGACATCCTGTGGTCGTTCGTCCAGGCCATCGTGATGGCGATCGCCGTGATGCTCATCCACACCTACTACGGTTTCACCGCAGGTGGCGGGCCCGTCGGTGTGGGTGTCGCGGTCGGCAACGCGGTGCGGGCCTCGCTCGTCGCGGTCGTCACCGTCACCCTGCTCATCTCGCTCGCCGTCTACGGCGCGACCGGCAACTTCAACCTGTCGGGATAGGGCGCGCGACATGGACACTCCTTCGTGGAAGAAGAAGTTCGCCGCCTTCGGTCTCGTGGGCGGCCTCGCCGCGATCGTCGCGGTGGCACTGACGATGTTCGCCGGTGGGTTCACCTCGACGGTCCCGCTCACCGTCACCTCGCCCCGGTCGGGTCTGGTGATGGAACCCGACGCCAAGGTGACGATGCGCGGCGTCGAGGTGGGCCGCGTGGCGTCGATCGAGCACACACCGGCCGGTGCGGTCCTGCATCTCGACATGCAGCCCGGGCAGATGCAGCTCATCCCGTCGAACGCAGGGGTGGCGATCGAATCCACCACCGTCTTCGGTGCCAAGTTCGTCGACATCGTCGTCCCCGACGATCCGTCCTCGGTGCCGATGCAGGAAGGCGCCGTAATCGCGGCCGACAACGTCACCGTCGAGTTCAACACGGTCTTCGAGCACCTGTCCGACGTGCTCGCCCAGATCCAGCCCGAGAAGCTCAACGCCACCCTCGGCGCGCTGTCGGAAGCGCTCAACGGACGCGGCGACGCCCTCGGTGCCGCCCTGGCCGAGGCCGATGCGTATCTCGCCGAGATGAATCCGTCGCTGCCGCAACTGCAGGCCGACCTCGTCTCGGCTGCGCAGGTGACCGACGTCTACGCCGACACGGCCCCCGACCTCATGACCACGATCGGCAACGCCACCGACGTCGGCAACACCGTCGTCGACGAACAACAGCAACTCGATCTGCTACTGATGAACCTCACCGGTCTCGCGAACACCGGACGGGACGTCCTGGGGGAGAACGAAACACAGTTGACCACCGCACTCGACAGCCTGAGCCGCACCACCGGCCTGCTCGGTGAGTACTCGCCGCAATTGACCTGCTTCATAGTCGGTCTCAACGACGCCCGGGTGGCGTTCGAACCGATGGCCGGCACCGGGGAGTACGCCGCGCTGATGCTGAGCACCAGCTTCATGGGTGGCGCGACGCCGTACAAACACGCCCAGGATCTGCCCGTGGTCGGCGCGACCGGCGGACCGAACTGCTGGGGCCTGCCGAACTTCGACCCGCGCCGCGACGGTCACGCGCCGTTCGTCGTGTCGAACACCGGCGAAACGCCCTACAAGCCCGCAACGGAAGCCTGGATCCGCTACCCGACGATCTTCCAGTACCTGTTCGGCGACCATCTCGTGGGCGGGCGGTGACCATGAGAGCGACCACCGTCAAGTTCCTGATCTTCGCCGTCACGATGACGTTGATCTTCGCCGGGCTGGCCGTCGTGTTCAGCCAGGCGCGGTTCACCGGCACCGAGAACTACCGGGCCACCTTCACGGACGTCTCCGGTCTCGGTGCCGGCGACAAGGTCCGCATCGCCGGGGTGCAGGTCGGTTCGGTGAAGAAGGTCGACATCGGCCGCGACAACACCGCCGAGATCGAGTTCGACGTGGACGCGAAACACACGCTGTTCACCGGCACCCGCGCCACCGTGCGATACGAGAACCTCGTCGGCGACCGGTATCTCGAACTGCTCGAAGGTGCCGGCAGCGTCGACGTCCTGCCCGCCGGTGGCAACATCCCGATCGAGCAGACCGAACCCGCCCTCGATCTCGACCTGCTCCTCGGCGGGTTCAAGCCGCTGTTGCAGGGCCTCGACGCGCAGCAGGTCAACGACCTCTCCGGAGCTCTGTTGCAGGTCTTCCAGGGGCAGGGCGACACGCTCGTGTCGCTGCTGGGGAACACCAACTCGTTCACCAACTCACTCGCCGACCGCGACCAACTGATCGGCGACGTCATCGACAACCTCAACGCCGTCCTCGGCACGATCGACGATCACGACCGCGAGTTCGAGAACACGATCGAACAGCTGCACACCCTGGTGGGCGGGCTGTCCGCCGATCGTGATCCCATCGGCGCGTCGATCCCGCCGATCGCCTCCGGCACCGCGGATCTCGCCGCGCTGTTGCAGAACAACCGGCCCGACTTGCAGACGGTCATCGCCGAGACGAACCGCACCATGACCCAGCTCGACCTCGGCAAGGACGACATCAACCGCACGCTCGAACGCCTGCCCTCCGACTACAAGAAACTCATCCGCGTGGGTGCATACGGAAACTTCTTCCAATTCTTCCTCTGTGCCAATACTTTCAAGTTCTCCGGACCGGACGGCACCACGATCCGGTACACCACGGCGAACCACGACACGGGAAGGTGTGCGAAGGTCGAATGAGTGCACCCCGTGACCCCAACTACATCCGGACGGGCATCATCGGCCTGGCCGTGTCCGCCGCGATCGTTCTCGCCGGTCTGCAGTACGACCAGCTGCACTTCCTCTCCGGCGGCCTGAGCTACTCGGCGCGCTTCCAGGACGCCGGCGGTCTGGTGCCCGGCGACGACGTCATGCTCGCCGGCGTGAACGTCGGCGACGTCACCGAGGTGCGCCTCGACGGTCAGGCCGTGCTGGTGAGTTTCCGCATCCGGGACGGTATCGGGCTCGGCGACACCACCGGAGCCGACATCAAGACCAACACCGTGCTCGGCCGGAAATCGCTGGCGCTGCGCCCCGGTGGCGACGGTGTGATGCGCCCGAACTCGATCATCGGTATCGAGCACACCAATTCGCCGTACTCACTGACCGACGCACTCGGCGATCTCACGACGACCGTCTCCGAACTCGACACCGATCGCATCAACGACTCGCTCGACGCGCTGTCGCAAACCCTCGAGAACACCCCGCCCGAGATCCAGGGCGCCCTGGAGGGCATGACCCGCCTGTCGCAGTCGATCAACGCCCGCGACGAGTCGTTGCACCAACTGCTCGAGCGTGCCGAGAGCGTGACGGGCATCCTGGCCGAGCGCAGCGACCAGGTCAACGCGCTCATCGTCGACGCGAACGCTCTGTTCGGCGAACTGAGCCTGCGCCGCGACGCCATCACCGAACTGATCGCGAACATCTCCTCCGTCTCGCGTCAGCTCACCGGGCTCGTGCAGGACAACCAGGCGCAGATGGCACCGACACTCGAGAAGCTCAACCTCGTGACGGCCAACCTGCAGGCGAACAAGGAGAACATCGCCGGGGCGCTCGACGGCCTGGGCCCGTACATCAGCGCCCTCGGGGAATCCGTCGCCAGCGGACCGTTCTTCAACGCCTACGTGTCCAACATCCTGCCGGCGCCGTGGTGGAAGGCCATCGTGGACAGCCAGGTCGCGCCCGATCTTCTCCCCGAGGATCTCCAGGACGTGATCCCGGACGGGCCCCCGACGATCAAGAGGGACGGCGAATGAGTACCGATACCGCCCCGACGACCGCCCGCCGTCGCCCACCCCTGCTGGTGCCGGTGATCATCGGTGCCGTCGTCGTGCTCGTGCTCGGCGCCCTCGCCGTGTTCGTCCTGCCGGACCTCGGCAAACGCACGATCCACGCCGAATTCGCGTCCACCAGCGGCCTGTACGAGGGCGACGACGTGCGGGTGCTCGGCGTCTCGGTGGGGCGCATCAGCGACATCGAACCCCGCGACGACCTCGTACAGGTGACGATGAAGGTCGACGACGGCGTCGAGATCCCGTCCGATGCGAGTGCCGTCGTCATCGCGCAGAGTCTCGTCTCGGCGCGCTTCGTCCAGCTCACCCCTGTGTACTCGGGTGGCCCGACGATCGAGGACGGCGCGACGATCCCGATGCAGCGCACGGCCTCTCCCGTGGAGTGGGACCAGATCAAGACCGAACTGATGCGATTGTCCGAAGCGCTCGGTCCAGAGGAACTCGATCCGCAGGGATCTCTCGGCCGGTTCATCGACACCGCAGCCGAGAATCTCGAGGGCAACGGGCAGACCGTGCGCGAGGCCCTTCGGGAGCTGTCGGACACGATGCGCACGCTCTCGGAGGGGCGCACCGATCTGTTCTCGACGATCCGCAACCTGCAGACCTTCGTGTCGGTCCTCTCGTCGAGCAACGAACAGATCGTGCAGTTCGGCGGTCGTCTCGCGTCGGTCTCGGACGTGCTCGCGCAGAGCTCCGACCAGCTCGGTGTCTCCTTGTCCGAGTTGAACATCGCCGTCGGCGACGTACAGCGGTTCGTGCAGGACAACCGGGCCGGGCTCACCGAATCGGTGGAGCGGCTGGCCGATGCGACCGAAGTGCTGGCCCGCAAACGTCCCGAGATCGAGCGGGTGCTGCACTCCGGCCCGACCTCCCTCGCGAACTTCTACAACATCTACAAGCCGGCGCAGGGGTCGCTCACGGGCGCGCTCGCGATCAACAACCTCGCCAACCCCGTCGAGTGGATGTGCGGGTCGGTCGCGGCCGCCGCGAACGCGACCTCCGAGCGCAGCGAGGAACTGTGCCGCCAGCAACTCGGCCCGGTGCTGTCGTCCATCAACGCCAACTACCTTCCGCTGCTGGTCAATCCGCTCGCCGGTGTGCAGGCCTTCCCCGACGACATCGTCTACACCGAAACCTGGCTCGAGGAGGCGTCGGCAGGTCGTGGCACCGCGCCCGAGCCGTCGTCCTCGGAGACCGCGTCGCCGGTCGACGGGATCCTCGGTGGCCTGCCGTCGCTGCAGGTCCCGCAGGATCTGGGTTCTCTGCTGCAGCCGGGAGGAGTGCGATGACCGGCCGCTCGATGTTCCGCCGCCTGGGCGTCGCGGCCACCGCGGTCGCGGTGAGCACGACGCTCACCGCCTGCGAGTGGGACGGACTCAACTCGATTCCCATGCCCGGCAGCGCCGGCCGCGGGGAGGGCGCCTACGAGGTGCAGATCGAGATGCCCAACGTGACGACCCTGACCCAGAACTCGCCCGTGCGGGTCGACGACGTCACCGTGGGGTCGATCTCGGGGATCGAACTCGACGGCTGGCACGCGCTCGTGACGGTTTCGCTCGACGAAGGCGTGATCGTTCCGGCCAACTCGCTCGCCCGGATCGGGCAGACGAGTCTGCTCGGGTCGCAACACCTCGAACTGATCCCGCCCGTCGGCGAACCCCCGCAGGGCCGGCTCGAGGACGGCGACGTCATCCCGCTCGAACGCGCCGGTGCGTATCCGACCACCGAACAGACACTCTCGTCGCTGTCGGTGGTGCTCAACGGTGGTGGACTCGCGCAGATCAACGACATCACCACCGAACTGAACGCGGCGCTCGTCGGCCGGGAGGACTCGATCCGGAATCTGCTCCCGCGCCTGGACGAACTGGTGTCCACCCTCGACACGCAGCGCGGCGACATCATCGCGGCGCTGGAGGGCATGGACCGGCTGGCCGCGACCGTCGACGACCAGAACGCGACACTCGTCCGCGCCCTCGAGGAGTTGCCACCCGCGCTGGAGGTGCTCTCGGATCAGCGTTCGAACCTCACCGCCGCGATGAGTTCGCTCGGTGAACTGAGCACCGTGGCGAGCCGGATCGTCGAGACCTCGAACGACGATCTGAAGGCGAATCTCGAAGGGCTCGCGCCGACGTTGAAGGCCCTGGCCGATTCGGGCAGTGCCCTGACCGAGGTGCTCGGTGTGCTGCTCACCTATCCCTTCCCGCAGGCGGGCATCAACAACATCATCCGCGGCGACTACGCGAACCTCGCGATGACGATCGACCTCACCCTCGACCGCCTCGACCTGAACTTCCTGTCCGGGACGCCGCTCGCGGGACGCCTCGCCGGCCCGGAAGGCATCCTCGGCCGCGACGCGGGACTCGCCGCACAGGCGACGGACCCGTTCCGCGCACCGCTCGAACCACCCCCGCCGCCGCCTCCCGGTCCCGAAGGGAAACTGACGATCCCCGGCATCGGTGAGATCACCATTCCCGGCCTGCCCCTGGGGGTGCCCGCACCATGATGCTCACGCGGTTCGTCCGCATCCAGCTCACGATCTTCGCGATCCTCACGGTCGTCGGACTCGTCGTGATGTCGCTGATGTACGTGAAGTTGCCGGCGCTGTTCGGGATCGGACGGTACGAGATCGTCGTCGAACTGCAGTCGACCGGCGGTCTGTATCCGCACTCGAACGTCACCTATCGCGGAAACACCGTCGGCACCGTGCGGAGCGTCGCCCTGTCGCCGACAGGGGTCGAGGCGTTGCTGTCCATCGACAGCGACGCGAAGATTCCCGCCGATGTGGACGCGGCGGTGCGCAGCGTCTCGGCTGTCGGCGAACAGTACGTCGATCTCGTTCCCCGAGCCGACGGTTCGGGCGGCGAACACCTGGCCGACGGCGACGTGATCCCGATCGACCGCACGAGCGTGCCGCAGGAGGTCGGTGCCCTGCTCGACCAGGCCGACGTGTTGCTCGCCTCGATCAGCGACACCCGGCTGCAGACCGTGGTGGACGAGGCGTTCGACGCGTTCAACGGCTCCGGACCCGAACTGCAGGAACTGATCGACTCGACGCGCCTGTTCGTGCAGGAGGCCTCGGCGAACAGTGCCGAGACACGGCAGTTGATCGACCAGATCGGTCCGCTGCTCGACACGCAGGTGGTCACGAGCGATGCGATCCGGTCGTGGACACGCGACATGGTCACCTTCACCGACCGCCTGCGCGAGAGCGACCCCGACCTGCGAGCCCTGCTCGACGTCGGACCGGGTGCCGCTGCCGAAACCGAATCCCTGTTGCAGGAACTGAAACCGACCCTGCCGTTGCTGCTTGCGAATCTGGTGAGCGTCGGCGAGGTGGGTGTGGTCTACAACGCCGGCATCGAGCAGATCCTGGTGCTGTACCCGCCGATGACGACGGCCCTGATCACCGCGGCCGGCGCCGGCCCGCCCGAGGACGGTGCCGTGGTGGACTTCCACCTGCAGGTCAACGATCCGCCGCCGTGCCTGGCAGGCTTCGTGCCGCCGGAGCAGTGGCGCAGTCCGGCCGATACCTCCGTGGTCGACACACCCGGCGACATCTTCTGTCAACTGCCACAGGACTATCCGAACGCGGTCCGCGGCGCCCGGAACGTACCGTGCATGGAGTACCCGGGCCGTCGCGCACCGACGCCCGCCACGTGCCGCACCGGGTACAGCCCTACCTATTCGGACAATCCGTGGACCGGACCGCCGACACCGGTGGCCTCGGAGAACGTCGCACCCACACCCGCTTCCTACGGTGAGCGCGGCGACACGGCTCCCGCCGGGGTCGCGGCGCGACGGATCGATCCGCAGACCGGGACGTACATTGGTCCCGACGGCACCGTGTACACGCACGCCGATCTCGGTGGAGATCGGAGCTTGGAGAGTTACATGAAGGCGCAGCAGGGCTGATGGCAGACGAGATCGACAAGAAGACGAAGCCGGCATGGGCCAAGCCGGTCGCGATCATCGCGTCCGTACTGGTCATCGCGCTCGTCGCGACCGGTGCCTGGCTCATCGTCGACAGGCAGTCCGCGAACGAACGCGACGAGAAGCGGGAGGCGTACCTGCAGGCCGCGCGGCAGACGGTGCTCAACCTGACCACCATCAACGCCGATACCGCCGACGCCGACGTCGCACGTCTGCTCGAAGGCGCGACGGGTGATTTCAAGGCCGAGTTCGAGGGCCGCGAAGGGCCTTTCGTGGAGGTCGTGCAACAGGCCGGCGTCGACACCACCGGTGAGGTCCTCGAAGCGGGGATCCAGAACGAGGACGGCACGTGCGCGTCGTCGCTCGTCGCCTCCCGCGCGATGGTGAGCAACGCCGACCAGACCGAACCCGAAGCACGCGACTTCCGTCTGCGGGTGACGATCTGCGACGAGAACGGCAGATTGCTGGCGTCGAAGGTGGAGTTCGTGCCGTGACCGACGAGAAGGACGATCGCGTGACGCTCGGCAAGACGACCGACGACACTGTGGCCGGTGGGACCGCAGAGAAGGACGGATCCACCGCCGCCGAGACCTCGGCCGCCGACACCTCCGTCCCGGACGCGATTTCGGATCCGAAGGCCTCGTACCTGCCACACATCGCGATCGGTTTGTCTTTCGTGGCAGTGGTTTTCGCGGTCCTGGTGGGATGGCTCGCCTACGGCACCGTCCAGCAGTCCGCCGCCGAGACGGCACGGACGGAGGCAAGGGTCGCTGCGGAGGAACAGGCGGTCGCGATGCTCGCCTACACCCACGACCAGGTGGACGCGCAGACCGACGCCGCCGCGGAGGGTCTCACCGGCGACTTCCGCGACGAGTACACGAATCTGATGAAGAACATCATCGCGCCGGGCGCCAAGGAGAAAGCGATCAGCGTGCAGGTGAGCGTGCAGGCGTCGTCGGTGGTCTCCGCCGACGCCGACAACGCTGTGACCCTGCTGTTCCTCAACCAGATCACGACGAGTTCGGAGAACCCCGAAGCGGTGAGCAGCGGCAGTCGGGTGCGCGTCGAACTCGAAAAGCAGGACGGGCGTTGGCTCGTCAGCCGGTTGACCCCGATCTAGAAGAGAGCCGTCAGGTGGGGCCGGGTTCGCCGGCCTCACCCGGCGCGATCAGCGCGCGTCCGGCGGCGCCGGTGTTGGCGAGGGTGTCGAGGAACGAACGGGCCCAGCGATCCACATCGTGCGTGAGCACCTGACGGCGCAGCGCACGCATCCTCTTGCGGCCGTCCTCGCGCGGCACCTCGATCGCGGCCTGGATCTTGTCCTTGACGTCCTCGAGGTCGTGCGGATTGCACTGGAACGACTGCCGCAGTTCGGCTGCGGCACCGGTGAACTCGCTGAGCACCAACGCGCCGCCGAGATCGCTGCGGCACGCGATGTACTCCTTGGCGACGAGGTTCATGCCGTCGCGCAAGGGGGTTACCAGCATGACGTCGGCCGCGACGAAGAACGCGATGAGCTCGTCGCGGGGGACCGGGCGGTGGATGTAGTGCACCACCGGACGCCCCACCTCGGCGTACTCACCGTTGATGCGACTGACCGTCCGCTCGATCTCGCCGCGCATGTGGACGTAGGAATCGACGCGCTCCCGGCTCGGGGTCGCGAGCTGCACCATCACGGTGTCCTTCGGGTCCATGCGACCCTCGGCGAGAAGTTCGTGCACCGCATCGAGCCGCACGTCGATGCCCTTGGTGTAGTCGAGGCGATCGACGCCGAGCAGAATCGTCTTCGGGTTGCCGAGTTCCTTGCGCAACGCCTTGGCGCGATCGCGGATGGCCTTGCTCCGCGACTGCTGGTCGAGCCGGCCCGATTCGATGGAGATGGGGAAAGCGCCGACGCGCACCGAGCGGAAGCCGACCTGGACCACGCCGAGCTTGGACCGGATGCCGATGTTGCCGCGTGAGGTCTGGGCACCTGCCAGACGTCGGGCGAGATACAGGAAGTTCTGGGCACCCCCGGGAAGATGGAAGCCGATGAGGTCGGCGCCGAGGAGACCCTCCACGATCTCGGTGCGCCACGGGAGCTGCATGAACAGCTCGATCGGCGGGAACGGGATGTGCAGGAAGAAGCCGATCGTCAGATCGGGACGGAGCATCCGCAGCATCTTCGGCACCAGCTGCAGCTGGTAGTCCTGGATCCAGACGGTCGCGCCCTCCGCGGCGGCCTTCGCGGTCTCCTCGGCGAAGCGGCGGTTGATCTCGACGTAGGAGTTCCACCATTCGCGCCGGTACTCCGGACGCACGATCACGTCGTGGTAGAGCGGCCACAGCGTGGCGTTGGAGAACCCCTCGTAGTATTCGGCGATGTCCTCGGTGCTCAACCGCACCGAGTGCAGGGTCAGCCCGTCCTCGACGATGACGCCCGACTCGGCGTCGGCCACGCCGGCCCAGCCGACCCAGGCGCCGTTGTTCGAACGCAGGATCGGCTCGAGTGCGGTGACGAGCCCGCCCGGACTGCGCTTCCAGCGGGTGGTGCCGTCGCGAAGCCGTTCGAGGTCGACCGGCAGGCGATTGGCGACGACCACGAAGTCCGACCCGGCGTGCGAGTCGTGGTTCCCCGCTGCGTCCGCTTCGCCTGCTGTCACGTTGTGGTCCTCTTTCGGGGCCGGTGCCGTCGCCGGCCCGGCAGTGTGGGTGCCGACATCGGCACCGGGACGGGTGTCGAGCTCGTCAGTGCTTGTCGCTGGGACCGATGCCGAGCATCGACAGCAGCATGCGGCACTCGTCCGCGTTCTCTGCGTAGGCAGCGACGACTCGCTGCGCCTGTCGTGCGGTTTCGTCGGCGACGGGTTCGAGATCCTCGTCGGCGATGTCGTTCGCGGTGGTCGGGTCCGCGGCCATGATGTCCTCCCGGGGTCGCTGCTCTGTGCGAGCACGCATCGTCCTTCGACTCTAGGAGAATCGGACAGCTCGCCGCCACCCGCCTTCCGAGGGCGGTCCTGGCACGGTCCTGCACGTCTACATCGCGGTACCGTAGGACGGTCGTGCAGTAGATACACCGTGTGTGTTTCCGGCGCACGACGTCACAGCGCCGACCCGCGGCGCACAACCGCGCTCTCGTCGAGGAAGGTATTCATGCCCATTGCCACCGTGAACGGCATCCCGCTGAACTACCAGGTCAAGGGAACGGGCGATCTCGTCGTCCTCATCATGGGAACGGGTAGTCCGGGGCGCGTGTGGGATCTGCACCAGGTGCCCGCGCTCGTCAAGGCCGGCTACCGGGTCGCCACCTTCGACAACCGCGGCATCGCACCGTCGGGCGAGAGCCTCGGCGGCATGACCATCGACGACCTGGTGAAGGACACCGCCGGCCTGATCGAACTGCTCGGCGGCCCCGCCTACGTGATCGGCACGTCGATGGGTGCGCGTGTCGCGCAGGAGCTGACGCTCGCCCGTCCCGAACTCGTCCGCAAGGCCGTTTTCCTGGCCGGTCACGCCCGCATGGACCAGTTCCAGCTGACGCTCACCGAGGGCGAGCGGCAGCTCTACGACAGCGGCGTCGAACTGCCGCCGAAGTACCAGGCCGCCGTCACGGCCGTGATGAATTTGTCGCCGGCCTCGCTGGCCGACGAGCACACCGCCCGCGACTGGCTCGACGTCTTCGAGTTCAGCGGCGGAAAGGTGTCGGCGGGCGTGCGCGCGCAGCTCGGCATGGACCGGGAGTTCGATCGGCGCGCGGCCTACCGCGGCATCACCGTGCCGTGCCTGGCCGTCGGATTCGCCGACGACCGGATGATCCCGGCCTATCTGTCGCGCGAGGTGGCGGACGCCATTCCGGGTGCGCGCTACGAGGAGATCCCGGACGCGGGGCACTACGGCTATCTTGAGCGGCCCGAGGCGGTCAACAAGATCCTGGTGGACTTCCTGGCTTCCTAGAGGAGTCCCTTCACACGGGAAATCGGCAGGCGGGCGCGGTGGGATCGGCGACGATCCACCGCGCCCGCCGTCGTCGAAATGCGACGAAGGTCCCTGTGATCCGGGAGATCGAGACGTCCCGCGGACCGTCGGGCACTGGTACGCTCACCGAACAAAGGTTAGCCTGAGCTACCTTCGCGTCTCGTACGAACCGATCGCGGGCCCCTCCGGACCCCCTAGTACGGAAGTTGAGTGATGACCGACCGTTCCAGCCTTGTCGCCGATGACGCGGGGAGGTCGGAGGGCAACTCGCAAGGAGACGTCTTCGACCTCGTCGGTATCGGTTTCGGCCCCTCGAACCTGGCGCTCGCGATCGCCGTCGAGGAGCACAACACCGACAACCCCTCCTCGGCGATCCGGGCACGTTTCTTCGAACGTCGGTCGGCCTTCGCCTGGCACCCGGGCATGCTGCTCGAGGGCGCCACGATGCAGATCGCGTTCCCCAAAGATCTGGTCACCTTCCGCAACCCCGCGAGCTCGTACAGCTTCTTCTCCTACCTGCACGACCGTGGCCGTCTCGTGGACTTCGTCAACCACCAGACGTTCTTCCCCACACGTCACGAGTTCCAGGACTATCTGCAGTGGGCGGCCACGCGCGTCGACGCCGACGTCCGCTACGGAACCGAGGTCGTCTCGGTCGAGACCGTCCGCAACCACAACGGGGTCGCCGATCTGTTCGCCGTGCGGACCGCCGACGGCGCCGTCGTGTACGCGCACAGCGTCGTGGTCGGAGTCGGACTTCGTGCCCGGCTCCCGAAGTGGGCGACCGAGTCCGCCCGCTGCTTCCACAACCACCACTTCCTCTTCCACATCGAGGACATGCCGGAGCCGCAGCACCAGCGCTTCGTGGTGGTCGGTGCCGGGCAGAGCGCGGCCGAGGTCGTGCAGTACCTGCACACGCACTACCCGCAGGCCGAGGTCCACAACGTCTTCAACCGCTTCGGGTACAGCCCGGCCGACGACAGCCCGTACGCGAACCGCATCTTCGACCCGGAGGTCGTCGACGAGCTGCACGCGGCCCCGCTGTCCGAGCGTGAGCGTCTGCTCGCCCTGCACCGCAGCACCAACTACTCGGTCGTCTCGCCCGAACTCATCGAGGCGCTCTACGCGACCGAATACCGCGAACGGGTGAGCGGTCGTCGCCGCTTGTTCATGCGTCGTGCCTCGGAGGTCGTGTCGGCGATCGAGAGCGAGGCGGGAGTCACCGTCGAGATCCGCGACAATCTCGAAGGCGACACCGAGACCCTCGAGTGCGATGCGGTGGTCCTCGCGACCGGCTTCGAGCCCACGCCTCTCGCGCCGCTGCTGGGTGATCTCGCGCCCGAGGCACCCGTTCTGTCCGTCGCCCGCGACTACCGTCTGCCGCTGCCCGAGAACGTCACGGCCGACGTCTACCTGCAGGGCGGAACCGAGAAGACACACGGTCTGACCGCGTCGTTGCTCTCCAACGCAGCGATCCGCGCGGGTGAGATCCTGACCTCGATCGTCGAACGCCGAGAGCTCCGTCTGCCCGGAGCCGGGGGAGGAATCGACGAGCTTGGTAGGATATCGGACCATCACACCTACGCAACAAGTGAGGCGAGATGAGCACGAATCCATTTGACGACGAAGACGGCCGCTTCTACGTCCTCATCAATGATGAGGAGCAGTACTCGCTGTGGCCGACCTTCGCCGAGGTTCCGCAGGGGTGGCGGGTGGTATTCGGCGAAGAGTCGCGCGCCGCTTGCGTCGAGTACGTCGAGCAGAATTGGACCGATATGCGTCCGAAGAGCCTTCGCGACGCAATGGAAGCCGACGAGAAGGCCCGCCAGGGCAGCTGAACGCTTCCGTCAGATCCGCCGAGAGTCACGCCCGCGCCGAAAGCGCAGCGTGGCTCTCGTCGTTTGTACGGACGATCCTGCCTCCCGGCCCGACGACGACCCGTGTGGGTCGAGAGGTATCGGGCCCGTGGCCAGGGGACCCGACGCGATCGGGCCCGTCGGTATCGGGCCGGTGGCGATCGGACCGGTGGCGATCGGTCCCGTCGCGATGGGGCCCGTCCCGGAAGCTGTGGGTATCGGGCCGGTGTGCAGCGATCCCACCGGGATGGGACCCGTGGCGGGGCCGGGCGCCGGACGCCACACCGGGCGGTTCTTGTCGAGCCGGATCCGGGGGATCCGCCGCAGCTGCGGGCGACGCAGCGCGCCGACGCGGAGGACACCGCGCGGGTTGCGCGTGCGGCGGGCGAGCCATTCACCGAGCGTGACACCCGCGGCGAGGGCGCACCCGATACCGAACGCCGAGAACAGCGCCGTCATGCCGGTGGCCATCTGATTGCGGAGCATCGCGTACAGGCCGCGATAGAGGGCGAGACCGGGCAGTAGCGGCGTGATGCCGGCGACCGCGACGACCAGCGGTGGCGTGAGCGCGCGGCGGGCCATCAGACCACCGGCGAAACCGATGACGGTCGCGGCCAGCGCCGACGAGATGATCGGACCGAGCGACAACCCGAGCGCGAGCTGGTAGCCGAGGCTGCCGGTGGCGCCGGCGAGCGCGGCGACCGTGAGAGCGCGACGTTCGGCGTAGCAGGCGACGGCGTAGAACAACGCCGCCGCGGCACCGGCGAGGATCTTCGTCGGCAGCTGTGTGAGGTCGGGAAGTGCCTCGTAACTGATGAGAGGGAGTTCGGCGCCGAACACCGACGCGACCCGCAGGGTCGTCGCGACACCCGCGACGATGCCGCCCGTCATCATCAGCACTTCGAAGAAACGCGCCGACGCCGTGATGGGGGCCCCGGTGATGGCGTCCTGCACCGAACCCACGAGCGACAGACCGGACAGCAGCACCGTCACGCCGGCCGCGATGATCAGTCCCGGTGACACTTCGATCCCGATCGTCTCCCGTATCCCGTACAGCGTGATCGCCGGGGCTGTCGCGACGATGCCGCCCACCAGATGCTGGAAGAAGAACGGCAACCCGGCCGCGTTGAGTTTGCGGTTGACGCGGTCGATCACGAACGTCGAACCGAAGGCGACGAGCGCAACCAGCGCGTCGCCGCCGAGGAGCACGGAGATCGAGGCGGCCATCGCCGACCACGCGATCGTCGCCACCCAACGGTTGTACGGATGCGCCTTGGTGGTGATGGCGAGCAGTTCCTCGTGCGCCTGCGCCGGGGAGATCGCGTCGCGGCGGACGCGGCGGGTCAGACGGTCGACGGCCGCGAGCCGCGTGAAGTCCATCGAGCGGTAGTGCACCACCCGCATCGTGCTCGACGGCGGCATGGTCGGTCCGCGATAGGCCGACAGCACGATCGAGTTGTAGGTGACGTCGACGTCGCACTGCGCCAGACCGTAGGTGGCAGCGACGAACCGCACCTGTTCGGCGGTGTCGATCGCGCCGGTGCCCGAGGCGAGCAGGACCTCACCGACACGCACGGCGACGTCGAGCGCCTCGGCGACCACTGCATCGTCGGTCAGATCGATCGGCTGCAGTGGCGCCGGCGCCTCGGTGACCGCGTCGATGGTCGCGCGGCGGGTACCGAGAACCCGATCGAGGAAGTCGTCGAAGCGGCTCACCGTCCGCGGCCTCCGGTACGGCTGGGGGAAACGGGGAGGGTGGGCATGCAATCCACCGTAACGAAGGCGGGTGGGTGCGCGCCGAGAGTGTGACGCGCTATATGATGGCGTCGCTCACGCGTCGTCCGCGACCGTCGAGTTCTGTGCCTCCTTAGCTCAGTGGTAGAGCACTCGCCTTGTAAGCGAGCGGTCGTCAGTTCAATCCTGACAGGGGGCTCCAGTAGGGCCCGTCGCGTACCGCGCGGGCCTGTTTCATCCGGTGCTGCTGTGAACCGCTGCGAAGACCACGAACACGGCGAACAGTGCCGCGACGCCGAGGCACGCACCGATCAGAGCTTCGCGGCGATGCGTCGCCGTGCCCCTGTCGACCCGTTCGAGACCGATCCATCCGCACACCACTGCGACCAGACCTGCGGGGATCGCGACGAAGTCGCCGATGACGGGTACGAAGGCGAAGACGAGCGCGACGATCCCTGCGGTCAGTGCCGTGTTTCCGGCGCCGTTGTGGGGCGGGACCGGGGTGAAGCGGTCTGCGGTCATCGTCCCTCGATCCGGGAGGCACACATGCACGGGCGGGTGTTCGCCCGGACCGGATCCCTGTCCCGTCGAAGGCGAGAAGGACAATTTACATCGGAAGACGGGGCTCCGGGAGGGTTGCCGGGCCGTTGCCGTCCTGCTCCGGCCGGTGGTGTTCACCGAGGCGGAGTGCTCGGCGCTCGGACAGGTCGATCACCGGCGCAATCGTGTGCGGCGCCTCGTGGAGGTCGTGCGCCGCGGCGACGCGCCCGAATACGAGGGCGACTACCGGGGATGCCGTGAGCCATCCGAGCAGCGGCCAACCGATCCAGGTCATATCCGGAGAGCGGTTCGGGCGCACGGAGCGTCAACGGATCCGCCGCAGTTCACCCGGTTGTTCACCCTCCGCATGTCACTGCAGGGGCGTGTGAATACGGAAGTGACGAAATGGATCGGATATCAGGACTTCGAGGATTCGAATGCGTCCATATCGACGAATATCAGCCGTCCGTCGTCGAGTGCCACAGCCCAGCGGCGCACGCGCGCCCAGTCGCGACCCAGCTTGTCGCCCACGGCTTCCTGTGCTGGACCGAAGTCTTCGACGATCGTGCCGGGACAGGCCTTGGTGCCCGCGACACCCGCGCGTACGACGACCTTCGAGCCCACAGCAGGCTTCGGGGGAGTATTCGACGATCCGGCCATAACTCGAATCATGCCATCAGTGGAAAGAATTGACCGGGCAATCACGGATTATCCGCATCGGACGAATGTGGCGATTCGGGTGGAATATCCCTTTCGTGTTGTTCTTTCCACCGGAAACGACTTCGCCCACGCCGGTCGGCGTGGGCGAAGAGGTTCTCGAATCGGAGAAACAATGGCCGGTCAGCGCAGTGCGAGCTTCTCGCGCGCCTGATCGACGAACTCGGAATCGACCATGAGGTCGTAGCGCGAGGCCTCGATGCTCTTTCTCGAGACGAAGTCGCGGCGTCCCCCGGTGCTCCAGTGGGTGAAGAAGCCGAGTGATCCGCCCCACACCGCGCCGAAGACGACAGCGGTGAGGATCACGGTGGCCATGCCGGTGGCAGGCAGGAGCAGTGCCAGGAGCAGACCGAAGAGCAGGCCCGTCCAGACGCCTGCGGCGGCGCCGCGAAGGGCGGCCTTGCCGTTGGTCATGCGGCCTTCGATGTGTTCGACGGTGGTGACTCCCTGGCCCACGACCCGCAGGTACTCGACGGGAAAGCCTTCGTCGGACAGGTGGTCGATGGCCCTCTCGACGGCGTCGTAGGTGCGGTAGCTCTCGAGGACGGTTTCGGATTCGGTGTAGTGCCCGGGTGTCGGTGCGTAGATATCTGTCATGCGTTCCCCTTCGTCGACGATTGGAACGATACGCTCATCGTAGCGTATCGTTTCGTAGTGTTTGATTCGGGGTCGCCTTGTCGGGGAGACTCGGGAATCCTGCGGGTGTATGCCCGCGCGAGGAGGATGTAGACATGGTGGGCGAGGTCGAGACGGAATCCGCGGCCCTGACGTCGCGGCGCCCCGTCAAGGAGCGTGCCGGGACCGACGCACGCATCGTGAAGGCCGCGCTCGAGATCCTGCGGCTTCACGGGCCCAACCGCGTCACCGTCGAGGCGGTCGCGGCGCTGTCGGGCGTCGCGAAGACGACGATCTACCGGCGCTACGCGAACCGTGACGAGATCCTCGACGCGGCATTGCACTCGCAGGTCGCCTCACCGTGCGTGCCCGACGGGCTGTGCGTCTACGACCGCGTCAAATGGACCCTCGAGCTGATCCGTCGCGGACTGTCGAACGAAGTGGGCATGGGCAGTGTCGGCGCACTGCTCACCGACCAGGAACCCGAGTTCACCGAGTCGATCCGGGAGATCATCAATGCCCGGAGCGAGGTCGTCGCCGACGTGCTCCGCACCGCGATCGAGTCGGGCGCGATCCGCAAGGACATCGACGTCGACACCGCCGTCTCGATGCTCGTCGGCGCGTATCTCGGTGCCTACCTGCGTCACGGCGAGGTGGGGGAGTCCTGGGCGGACGAGGTCGTCCACATCGTCTGCCCCGAACTGGAACCGGACCCGCAGGCGCAGTGATCGTAGGCCCGCCCCGCGGGTCGATCGATCGTAGGCCCGCCCCGCGGGTCGATCGGTCGTAGGCTCGACCCGTGACCGAGTCGAGTCGATGCGTGGTGGCGGTCGTGGGATCGCTGAACCTCGACCTGACGGTCGTCGTGGCACGTGCTCCCGAAGAAGGTGAGACGGTACTCGGCCGACATCTGCGCACCTATCCGGGAGGCAAGGGCGCGAACCAGACCATCGGTGCTGCCCGCCTGGCTCCCACCGCCATCGTCGGCGCGGTGGGCAGCGATCATGCCGCTGACGTACTGCGCGGCGTGCAACAGAGGGCAGGGGTCGACACCTCCCATCTGCGCACCACACCGGGCCCGACCGGCCGGGCCGTCATCCTCGTCTCCGACGACGGGCAGAACCGGATCGTCGTCGTACCCGAGGCCAATTCGTTGCTCGAGGCCGAGGACGTGACCGCAGCACTCGATGCCCTCGATCCCGCGGTGGTGCTCACCCAACTCGAGCTGCTCCCCGCAGTGACCTGGGCCGCCGCCCAGTGGGCGCGCGATCACGACCGCCGGTTCGTGCTCAATCCGAGCCCGGTGATCGACCTGGACGAATACGTCCTCGCCGGCGCCGATCCGCTCGTACTCAACGAGCAGGAAGCCCTGCACTACGCGGGTCTTCCCGCCGGGACCCCCTTCGACGCGATCGTGACCCGCCTGCTCGAACAGGTGCGCACCGTGGTGATCACCCGTGGTGGGGAGGACGTCGTGGTCGGAACCGAGGACGCGATCGAACATCTGCGGGTCCCGCAGGTCGACGTCGTCGACACGACGGGGGCGGGCGATCATTTCGCCGGCACGCTCGCCGCGTTGCTCGGCACGGGGGAGGACCTGTTCGCGGCAGCGCGCCGGGCATCGGCCGACGCTGCCCGGCTGGTCGCATCCCGCCGCTCCGATCGCTGACACGGCGAGGAACTACGTCAGGGCGGCGGAAGCAGCTCGCCCTTGCCGCTGCGCAACCAGCGCCCGGGAAGCCGGCCGGCGAGGTCGCCGAGCGGACCGACGGCCCCGCGCAGCAGCTCGACCGTTTCCTGCAACATGTCGATGCTCGCGTTCATCTGCGAGATGCCGGGCGTGAGATGCGCGAGGGTCTCCGAGAGCGAGACGATCTGATCGAGCGGACCGCCCTCGGCGAGCAGTCGTTCGAGGGCGCCCCGTTCGGAGAGCAGGACGTCGAGGACGCCGCCCTGGGCGAGGGCCCGCTCGACGACCCCACCGGGCCGGATCGCCACATCGACGATGCCGCCCGGCGCGGTGAGCCGTTCCACCGCGCCGTCCTGGGCGAGCAGCCGTTCGAGCGGGCCGTCGTGCGCGGTGAGGCGATCGAGCAGACCCCCTTCCGACACGAGGCGGTCGAGGGCACCGTCGTCGGCGAGGATCCGGTCGAGGGGACCACCCGGTGCGGTGAGCCGGTCGACGGGTCCGCCCGGTTCGAGCAACCGATCGAGCAGGCCACCCGGCTCGGTGAGCCGATCCACCGGCCCACCCGGCGCGAGCAGCCGGTCGAGGGGACCGCCGGGACGCAACGCGTGACCGAGTCCACGGTCCTCCGACGTGAGCTTCGAGATCTGCTGCAGCAGACCCACCGAACTGCGGGTGTCGGGCAGGCCGACCGCGCCGAGCGCGGAGTAGGTGGTGGGCGACACCGCGACCCGCACGGTGCCGACGACCGTCTCGGCGACGCTCAGGGCGACCTCTGCGGCGGTCAGACCCACACGCACCGGCATCACGAGTACGGACCCGAGGTTCATGGAACCGACTGTAACGGTCAGTGCTCGAGAACGTCAGTCCGAGAACGTGAGGCCCGAGAACGTCAGTGCACGAGTTTGAGACCGACCACGCACAGCACGATGCCCGCGATCAGTGCGAGCTTCAGCAGCGAGGCGGTCTCGGTGCCGGTGACCATCGCATATCCGACCGTGAGAGCGGCGCCGATACCCACCCAGATCGCGTAGGACGTCCCGACCGGCAGGGTGCGCAGGGCATACGCGAGCCCGGCCATGCTCAGGACGAGGGCGACGACGAACACCAGTGTCGGGGTGAGCCGGCTGAAACCGGCAGATCTGCCGAGGGCTGTAGCCCACACGGCTTCGAGCACACCGGAGAGGACGAGAACGATCCAGGCCATGACGTACAACGCTCCTGCACCGTCTTGTCGCTGGCCGGGTACGGTGCGCTCGTCCGGGAGGCCGACCGGCGGCCACCTCCGTCGAGGTTAGGAATTCCGGGCGAGTATTGGCAAATTGCTCAGGACACGCGCAGTAGCTGCGATTCCTGCGCAATCACCGTGCACGAACATCCGCCGTCCAGTTCGATGCAGTCGAGAACGAGGGTGTGCCGCACGATCTCGAAGTCGACGCAGTCGGGTTCGGTGCAGTCGACCCGAGTATCGGCGTGGAGCACGAGAGTGCCGTGGCAGTGGTCGAGATCGTGGTTGCACTGTGAACACGTCATGCATCACTTGATAGCACTGCCGTCGGACAGGTTCTCCGAGCTCATACATGGGGATCACGGACGTGGTCGGGAAGGCCGCGCGGAACGCGTGGTCGTTGTTCGTCGCCGAGCCCGCACTCGGCCTGCTCGACGCCGTCTTCGGCGGGGTGCCCGCACCCATCGTCCGCACGGCCTACCGCCTCACCGCGATCGAACGCGAGATCCAGCGTCCGTCCGGCAGCGCCGCACGCGACACCTCATGGGTCGAACTGGACGCCTTCCTCCACGAACCGTGTGCGGACAGCAACGCGCCGGCCGCCACGCTTCCCGTCGAACAGGGAAGTCGTGACGACCGGCGCGTGAGTGCCGGGCCGGTGTGTACGGCCGGCTAGTGCGTTCCGGCGGTCTCGGGGGCCGACACCTCCACCGCATCCGCCTCGGGCTCCGGGGCCCGTCGGACGAACAGGGAGCCGACGACTGCGATCACCGCGATCGCCGCGCCCCACGTGAACGCGCCGTGGACACCGTCCGCGAGCGCACCGGCGGGATCGCCCGCGCTCTCGGCGCCCGCGACGGTCGTGCGGGTCAGCACCGTGATGAACAACGCCGTACCGGCCGCACCGGCGACCTGCTGCATGGTGCTGACGATGGCGCTGCCGTGGGAGTACAACCGCCGCGGCAGCGCTCCGAGTGCCGAGGTCAGCAGCGGCGAGAACATCAACGCGAGGCCGATGTTGAGCAGCACGTGCCAGGCGATGACCGTGCCGATCGTGGTGGTCGCGTCGAAGGTCGTCATGCCCCACATCGCGACGCAGGCGATGATCGCGCCCGGTGCGACGAGCGGCCGCGGACCGAACCGGTCGAACAGGCGTCCGACGATGTAGCCGAGCAGACCCATGACCAGACCACCGGGCAGCAGCATCAGGCCGGTGGTCAGCGTCGACTGACCCAGCACGTTCTGCAGGTAGATCGGCAGCAGGATGAGGGTGCCGAACAGCGACATCATGCTTACCGAGACGAGTGCAACCGCGAGCGAGAACGCCGGGGTACGGAACGCGCGCATGTCCAGCAGGGCGCCGTCGCCGAGGCGGAGCTGACGCAGGACGAAGACCGTCAGCGACGCGATGCCGACGACCAGCGGCAGCCACGGCGGCATGAGCGGATCGCCCTCGGCGGCCTCACCGAGACTGCTCAGACCGAAGACGAGACCGCTGAACCCGAGGGCCGACAACACCACCGACGGGGCGTCGAGCGGAACCGCGACCGGTTCGGTGACGCTGCGGATCCAGCTCAGGCCGAGCGCCGTCGCGACGACCGCGATCGGCAGCACCAGCCAGAACATCCACCGCCAGCTCAGCTGGTCGAGCACGACGCCACCGATGGTCGGGCCGACCGCGGGAGCGACCGCGATGACGATCGAGATCACGCCCATCGTGCGACCGCGACGATCGGCGGGAACCAGGTTGAGCACCGTCGTGAACAGCAGCGGCAACATCACCGCGGTGCCCACGGCCTGGACGACACGACCCAGCACGAGAACCGGGAAGATCGGGGCGCTCGCGGCGATCAGGGTGCCGAGCAGGAAGCTGCCCATCGCGATCGCGAAGACCGTGCGCAGCGACAGCCGGGTGAGCAGGTAACCCGTGATCGGGATGACGACGGCCATGGTCAGCATGAACGCCGTGGTGAGCCATTGGGCGGTGGCTGCGCCGACGTCGAACTCGACCATCAGCTTCGGCAGCGCGACGCTCATGATCGTCTCGTTGAGGATGACGACGAATGCGGCCCCGACGAGAACGGCGATCAGAAGACCGGCGCGCGGTGCGGCAGCGGCCTGCGGCTCGGCCGTACCGGCCGGGGCTGGGGAACTCGGTGGAGTAGAAGACACGAGGAACACAACGGGATACCGGTCGGAATTGTTCCGCCGATATCCCGTCGAGCGGATCAGTCGGGGACGTGCTCGCCGTGCCCCTGTTCGCGCAGGGCGTCCTTGATCTTGCGATGCGCGCGGTCGAGCGATTCGGGCGACGGATCCTTCTCGGCCGTCGCGAAATCGAAGTCGCCGAGGGAGTAGGCGGGGAAGACGTGCAGGTGCAGGTGGGGGACCTCCAGGCCGGCGATCATCAGGCCGGCGCGCGGGGCGTCGAAGGCGGCGGTGACGGCGCGACCGAGGATGCGGGCGACGTCGTTCACCTTCGCCCACAGGTCGTCGTCCACGCTCTGCCAGTGATCGACCTCCTGCCGTGGCACGACCAGCACGTGCCCCTCGGTGAAAGGGTTGATGGTCAGGAAGGAGACGACGTCGTCGTCCTGCCAGACGAAACGGCCCGGCAGTTCACCGGCGATGATCTTGCTGAACACGGAAGTCATACCGGGAGGATAAGGGACACCGGGTTCACCGGAGCTGTTCCCCGACATCGGCCGCCGCGACGGTGAGGACCAGCAGCGGCACGACCTTCTCCGGCGCGATCCGGTAGCGGTTTCGGCTTCCCTGCTCGACCACCCGCGCAGCCGACAGAGCCCGGAGATGGTGGTAGAGCCGGCCGGTCGACGTGAGGTCGGTGGCCTCCTGGAGTTCGGTGGCGGTGGCGGGCCCGCGCAGCAGAGTCCGCACGATCGCCAGCCTCGCGGGGTTGCCCAAGGCGTCGAGGACGGCGGCGACGGGAACGGGATCGAGTGCGAGGGATGCGCCCGCGTCGTACTCGATGTTCCAGCGGACGTTGCCGTGCAGGGAGACGAAGCCCCCGTAGGTCACGGACCCCGTGCTTCCTGCCACGTCCGCCACGGGACCGGTGCCACCGGGACCGTCCCCGGCGCCCCGGCGGGTCGCGTCGCCCTCGAGGATCCGCACACGGCGTTCGAGATCCGCGAGCCGGGCCTCGTACTCGTCGTTCACGTCGCCGTCGCTCACATCGCGCAGCGTATCCGCTCGAGAAAATCGGGATCGTTCGCTGCCGCGGCGAGCATCTCCTGATGGGCGAACGATTGGAGGGCTTCCGCGTAGTCGCTGTCCGACATGCCGGACGCGAGCATCACCGTGGTCGCGATCGTGTCGTCGTCGCGGCGGAAGGTGACCGCGTCGGTGAGGATGCCGGGCAGGCTACCGCCCTTGAATCCGACTCCCTCGAATCCCGGAACCGTGGACGGTTGCCATTCGAGGTGGGTACGCGCGAGGTCGCCGCCGGCACCGAACGAACCGTCGGCGATCGCGCGATGCAGGGCGGTGAGCTCGGCGGCCGATCCGGTGTTGTCGAAACGCTGGACGCGGTCGACCCGGGCGAACAAATCCTCCGGCACCGGGTGCTGCACCGCTTCGGCGCGGTAGGCGGGTTCGGAGGCGTAGCGGCGCGCGGCGTCCCAGACCGCCGACGAATCGTCGAGTGTCGGGTCGAGCAGCGCGAGTGTGTTGCCGAGCATCGTCGGCGGCGTGAAGTCGTCCCAGCCGCCCTGGGCGGCGGCCTCGCGCAGCGCGTCGTCGCCGAGGCGGTCGCGCAGGTAGTCGGGGACCGCGTTGTCGCTCTCCTGGATCATCGCCGACACCATCTCGTCGAGAGTGACGGTGTCCTCCGGGTCGTTCACACCGAGCCGTTCGAGAGCCCGGGGGTGTGCGCCGCCGTCGGTGTCCGGGAGATGCCAGCGTTCCCAGTCGGCGAGCGGTACGCGCTCGTCGGGGGAGAGTTCACCGGCTGCGACGGCGCGGGCATAGGCGGCGAGATGCACGACCTTCACAGCCGACGCGAGCGGTTGCCGCTCGTCGGGTCGTTGTTCGAAGGTCCCGCCGTTGCCGTCGTCGACCGCGATGGCGACCGTGTCGGGGTTCTCGGCGAGGTAGCCGATCCAGCCTTCGGCGGTGCTCACGTCCGCGGCGGGGGTGGGCATGCATTCACCGGTCGGGGCGGACGCGTCCGCCCCGACCGGTGCAGGGATGTCGGACTCCGGTGGAGTGCTCTGCCCGCATCCGGCCAGAGCGATCACGACGGTCGTCGCGGCGAGGGTGGTTCCGATCCTGTTCGGCATGGCGGTATCCGTCCGTGTCGGGGTGACAGTTCGAAATTCCGAACTTTCGAAATAACGATAGATCAGTCGGGTGGGCGTGTCGAGAGCTCACGGCGACTCCGACGGTCGCGGGCGGTCGTATCGTCGGGCTCATGGAAGGTGACGGGAGCGTGCGGGAGGCGCCGCTGCGCGTGCTCGTGGACGAACTCGTCACACACGTCCTCGTCGGGCTTCCCGCGGATCGGCGCACGGTCGTCGGTCTGTGCGGGCCGCCGGGTGCCGGGAAGAGTCGCGCCACGGCGCTGCTCGTCTACGCCCTCCGATGCGCGGGGGTCTCCACCGGGCAGGTGCCGATGGACGGCTACCACCTGTCCAACCGGCAGCTCGACACCTTCGGCGCGCGGGACCGGAAGGGGGCGCCCGACACCTTCGACGTGGCCGGCTTCCGCGACATGCTGAGCCGGGTGCGGCAGTGCCGCGACGAGACGATCTACGCCCCGGATTTCTCCCGGCCGCTCGACGAACCGATCGCGGCGGTGCATGCTGTGCCGGCCGATGCCCGGGTGATCGTCACCGAGGGCAACTACCTGATGTTCGAGACCGGGGGATGGGAACACATCCGCCCGCTGCTCGACCTCGTCATCTACATCGACGCACCCCGCCGCACGCTCACGCGACGTCTCGTGCGCCGGCACCGCCACCACGGACGGGACGAGGACGGCGCACGCGAATGGGTGCGGACCGTCGATCTGCCCAATGCGGAAGCCGTTCAGCGCACGCGTTCCCGCGCCGATCTCGTGTGGAGACCGGTCCCGTAGTCTGTCCTGCGTGCGCGTACTCGTTATCGGCTCCGGTGCCCGTGAACATGCTCTTGCTCTCGCCCTGTCCCGCGACCCCGGCGTGACCGCCGTGCTGGCCGCGCCGGGCAACCCCGGTATCGCGAACGTCGCCGAGCTGTTCCCCGTCGATGCGGCCTCCGCCGACAACGTCGTCGCCCTCGCCACCGCGCAGAAGGCCGATCTCGTCGTCATAGGTCCCGAGGTTCCGCTCGTCCTCGGGGTCGCCGATGCCGTCCGCGCCGCGGGCATCCCCTGCTTCGGACCGTCCGCCGCCGCCGCACGCATCGAGGGATCGAAGGCGTTCGCGAAGGACGTCATGGCCGCCGCCGGTGTGCGCACCGCCCACAGCGAGGTCGTCGACACTCCCGCGACCCTCGACGAGGCGCTCGACCGGTTCGGACCGACCTGGGTGGTCAAGGACGACGGTCTCGCTGCCGGTAAGGGCGTCGTCGTCACCACCGATCGCGCCGCCGCCCGCGACCACGCCGCCGAGATCCTCGAGAACGGGCACCCCGTCCTGCTGGAGTCCTTCCTCGACGGCCCCGAAGTCTCGCTGTTCTGCCTCGTCGACGGCGAGACGGTCGTGCCGCTGCTCCCGGCGCAGGACCACAAGCGCGTCGGCGAGGACGACACCGGCCCCAACACCGGTGGCATGGGTGCCTACACGCCGCTGCCGTGGTTGCCCGAGGGCAGCGTCGAGCGGATCGTCTCCGAGGTCATGGAGCCCGTCGCGGCCGAGATGGTGCGCCGCGGATGCGGTTTCTCCGGACTGCTCTACGCGGGTCTGGCGATGGGCGCCGAGGGCCCGGCCGTGGTCGAGTTCAACTGCCGTTTCGGCGACCCGGAGACCCAGGCCGTGCTCGCTCTGCTCGAGTCCCCGCTGGGCGAGGCCCTGAAGGCGGTCGCCGCCGGCACGCTCGCCGAGCTCCCGCCGCTGCGCTGGAAGGACGGCGCCGCGGTGACCGTGGTGCTCGCCGCCGAGTACTACCCGTCCACCCCGCGCACCGGCGATGTGATCACCGGCGCCGAGGGCGACACGGTGCTGCACGCCGGCACGAAGCGTCGCGAGGACGGCGCGCTGGTCTCCGCAGGTGGGCGCGTGCTCAACGTGATCGGTGTGGGTGCCGATCTCGCGTCCGCGCGCAAGGCCGCTTATGATCGGCTCGCCGACGTCAAGCTGCCGGGCGGTCACTTCCGCCGCGACATCGGTCTGGCGGCCGTCGAGGGCCGGATCTCGGTCTAGCCTTTCACTCTCGTCCTTCACCCTTGCACCTACCGGGTGTATGTTGCACACTCGGTGCATTTCGATGCCGCCAGGGGTGACTGCATGGTTTCTCGAAGACGAACGCCGACGCCGGACCCGACACCGCTACGGCACCACCACGTCGTCGTCCACGGGTTGCCGGACGACGTCCTCGTCGAGCGCGACGTGCCCATCCGCACGGGCGACGGCACCGTACTGAGAGCCGACGTCTACCGTCCTGCCGACTCCGGTGAACACGACCGCTGCCCCGTGCTGGTCGCCGTCACCCCCTACGGCAAGGACGCCGGCGTCGACCGGTATCCCGTCGACTTCGACGACCTCGCCGAATCCGGCAACCACATCGGCGATCTCGAGATCAGTGACTGCACCTCCTTCGAAGCACCGGACCCCGCCTACTGGGTTCCTCGCGGCTACGTCCTCGTCGTCGCGGACATGCGCGGTCATCACGCTAGCGGCGGCCGTCCCCGCCTGCTGCTCGGCCGGGCCGCGCTCGACTGCGCGTCCGTCGTGGAATGGGCCGGTGGTCAGGAGTGGAGCAACGGCCGCGTCGGCCTCGCCGGCGCCGACTATCTCGCCACACTGCAGTGGTACACCGCCGCGCTCAACCCGCCCTGTCTCGCGGCCATCGCACCCTGGGAAGGTGTGAGCGATCCCTGCCGCGACATCCTCACCCAGGGCGGCATCCCCGAGACCCGCTACAGCGAGTTCTGGTACAGCGCGATGAACACCGGGGCCCGCTGCGGCGCCGCCTCCCTCCGGCGGTTCACCCCGTGGTTGCGGCGCCGTTTCCCCGACTTCTTCCGTCACCTCGCCCCGCCGCCCCGGCTCGAGGACGTCACCGTGCCCGCGCTCGTCGGCGTCTCGTGGTCCGATCAGGGCCCACGCGCCCGCGGGTCGGTCGAGGGTTACCGCCGCATCGCGTCGGAGCACAAGTGGCTCTACACCCACGGCCGGAAGATGTGGCAGACCTTCTACGGCAACGAGGCCCTCGACTACCAGCGACGATTCTTCGACCGCTTCCTCAAGGACGAGGACAACGGCTTCGAGGACACCCCGCGCATCCGTCTCGAGACCCGCCACGACCTGCGCACCTATTCCGAACGCCTCGAATCCGAGTGGCCGGTCCCCGACACCCGTTACGTCGCATTCCACCTCGACCACGCGAACGCCGACCTGAGCACCACCCCGTGCGAGAGCAGCCAGTTCCGCCGCACCTTCCCCGTCGCGGGCGACGAACTCGTCTTCACCCACACCTTCGACGAGGACACCGAGATCACCGGGCACGCGGCGCTGCGTTTGTGGGTGCAGGCGAAGGACGCCAACGACATGGACCTGTTCGTCGGGCTCGCCAAGCGCGACGAGCACGGCCGCGACGTGTGGTTCGAAGGCCACGGCGGCTACGAGAAGGGATTCGTCGCCCACGGGTGGATGCGGGTCTCGCGGCGGGCGCTGGACCCGGAGGCCTCCACCGCCTACCGGCCCGTCCACGACCAGACGAAGTACTGGCCGTTGCTGCCCGACCAGATCGTGCCCGTCGACATCGAGATCATGCCGCACAGCACCTTCTTCGAAGCCGGATCGAGCCTCGTGCTCGTCATCGCCGGCCACGACCTCGACGAGAACCCACGCGTCGGGCACGATCGCACCATCAACAAGGGCTTCCACATCGTGCACGCCGGCGGACAGTTCGACTCGCATCTGCTGTTGCCGGTCGTGCCGCAACCGACGCCGGAACCCGACGCGGCGGCCACCGACGCGGCGGCCACGCAGGTGAAGGTCGTCGATCGTCAGGACTATCCGATCTCGTGGGGTGCCCTCACCCGACTTCAGCGCGTCCGGCTCTGACGAACGACGCGGGGCGTACTACCGTCGTCGACGTGCGCCCCGAATCCCAACGCTCCGGTATCGAGACGTTCCATGTCATGGATGTGTGGAAGGCGGCCGCCGAGCGGCAGCGCAGCCACGGCGACGTCCTGAGTCTCGCCGCCGGACAACCGTCGACCCCCGCACCCGCTCCCGTGCTCCGGGCCGCCAACCTGGCGATCGATGCGGAACTGCTGGGTTACACGGAGACCTTCGGCATCCTGCCGCTGCGCGAGGAGATCGCGGCGTACCACCGCCACAAGTACGGCATCGACGTCGACGCGGACGACGTCGTCGTCACCACCGGCTCGTCCGGCGCCTTCACCCTGGTGTTCCTCGCGGCCTTCGACGTCGGCGACACCGTGGTCGTCGCCCGCCCCGGCTACCCGGCCTACCGCAACACCCTCGCCGCGCTCGGTTGTCGTGTCGTCGAACTCGACTGCGGTCCGCAGACCCGCTACCAGCCCACCGTCGCGATGCTCGAGGAACTCGACGCCCCGCCTGCGGGAATCGTCGTCGCCAGCCCCGCCAACCCGACCGGCACGATGATCGAACCGTCCGAGCTCGCGGCGCTCGCGCGCTGGTGCGACGAGCACGGCAGCCTGCTCATCTCCGACGAGATCTACCACGGCATCGAGTTCGGCACCGTCCGGTCCGAGACCGGTGAGGGCACCGGATCACCGGCGACCTCGACGGCGTGGGCGACCTCGCGCGACTCGGTGGTGATCGGCTCGGTGTCGAAGTACTTCTCGATGACCGGTTGGCGGCTCGGCTGGATGCTCGCGCCCGAGACGATGCGTCCGGCTCTGCAGCGACTCGCGTCGAACATGACGGTGTGCCCGCCGTCGGTCTCGCAGTTCGCGGCGGTCGAGGCGTTCGGGACCGAGGCCCGCACCGAACTCGACGGGCACGTCTCCCGCTACGCCGTGAACCGGGAACTGCTGCTCGAAGGGCTTCCGGATCTCGGCATCACGAAACTCGCACCGGCAGACGGCGCCTTCTACGTCTACGCCGACATCGGCCATCTGCTCGACGGCGAGAACTCGACGGCGTGGTGCGCGCGGCTGCTCCACGACACCGGGCTCGCGCTCGCACCGGGCGTCGACTTCGATACCGTGCGCGGCGGCGAGACCGTGCGGCTGTCGTTCGCGGGTTCGACTGCCGACGTCACCGCGGCGCTCGACCGGCTCGCGGCCTGGCTGCCCGTCTCCTGATCGCCGTGCCGGACCGCCGCGGCCGGGTCACCGCCCGTCGGCGATGATCCGCGCGATGTTCCGTTCGGCCAGCGCCGCGATGGTCAGCGACGGGTTCGCGGTGCCGGTGCTGCCCGGGATCAGCGCGCCGTCGACGACGTAGAGACCGGGATGGCCGTGCACGCGGCCGTAACCGTCGGTCGCCTCGCCGAGCACCGCACCACCGAGTGGATGCGCAGTGAAGGTCGCGTTGACGTCCTCGGCCATCGGCGATGCGCCCGGGATCGTGCCACCGGCCTGCGCCATCGCGTTGTGCACGGCCCGCAGGGCGTCGACGCTCTCGCGTTCGCCACCGGTCGGCCAGTTCAAAACCGCCCGATCGGCACCCGGGTCGTACGCGAAGTCGGCACGGGTGGGGTCGAGGGTCATGCCGAGGGAGGCGAGCATCCCGACGTCCTTCGCGGTGCCCGCGACGAACCAGTTCTCGAGGCTCAGCGGCAGACCGGACTCGTCGACGATCCGCGACGCCGACGGCGCGCCCTGGTCGCCGCCGAAACCCTCGGTGAGCGCGAACGAGCGGACGAGCACCGCGTCGCCGTTGGTGCCCCAGCCCCGGCCCACGCGCTCGTCGAGGTTCGGCAGCGAACCGGTGTGCCGCGCCTTGACGAGCAGTTCGGTCGTGCCGATCGATCCGGCGCCGAGGACGAGGCGGTCGCACGTGATCGTGGTAGTGCGCAGCACCACCCCCGTCGGGTCGACGGCCTGCACGTCGAGCCGGTAGCGGCCGTCGCCGTTCTGGCCGATCGCAAGCACCCGGTGACCGTGGCACACCAGGGTGCGCCCGGTCGCCTCTGCCGCCGGGATGTAGTTCTGCGTGAGATCGAACTTCGCGCCGTTCGAGTTGCCGAGATTGCTCTCGCCCGCGACGGCCGATCGGCGGACCGAGCCGGCGAGTTCGGCGCGCACGACGTCCCAATCCCAGATGCCGTCGATGCGGTGCGGGCTGTAACCGGCGGCGCGCGCGTCGTCGTCCCATCGCCGCGAGTGCGTGAACTCGGCGGCGTTGTAGATGTCGTCGGGCATCGGGTCGAGGCGCAGCATCGAGCGCACCTTCGGGTACCAGGTGGAGGTCATCTCGTCGTAGGACAGACGGCCGCCGAAGACGTGCTCGAAGAGGTGCCGTTCGGGAGCGATCATCACTCCGGTGAACACGATCGATCCGCCACCCACCGCCGCGCCGCGCCACACCGACATGTTCGGGTAGTCGACCACATCGAGGACACCGGCGAAGTCGTCGCACACCACCGGGATGCCCGTCGGTCCGGTGAAATGGGTGCGGTGGTGGTAGCCGCGACCATCGGCGAGCAGGTCGGTCGTGAAGATCTCGCGGTGCGGGTCGCGGGGCCAGCGCATGCCGCGCTCGAGCATCGTGACCCGGTTCCCGGCCTCGGCCAGGCGCAGCGCGGCGACGCTCGCACCGAAACCGGAGCCCACCACGACGACCTCGGAATGCTCCGGCGGGGCGGGCGGCGGAACGAACAGTTCGGGCACGAGTCGGCGGTACTCGTCGACCCCGACGGGCAGCGCGTCCGCACGCGGGAGGCCGATACCGGACATGCCCGGCGCCGCGGCGCCGGCACCCGCCAGGGCGGCCCCGAGAAGCGATGCCTGCAGAAAGCGTCGACGTCTCATCCGGTACGGCTCCGATCGTTCGATGATCTACTCGCGGGGCTGCGCTCGCCGAGGACTCGACACGCGCGGGCGGGCGCAATGGTACCGGTTGGTCTCCACTTCCGTTTTCCCCTGGTGAGACGGTCGGGACTGTCACCATGAGAAGGTGTCGATTGCTGCGACTCCGAAGGGCGAACGGCGCCGTCAGGCGCTGGTCGAGGCAGCGGCCGACCTCATCCTCGAAGGGGGGATCGACGCCGTCCGCCACCGGGCCGTCGCCACCCGCGCGGGCCTTCCGCTCGCATCGACCACCTATTACTTCGAATCGCTCGACGACCTCGTCGCATGCGCGGTCGACTACAACAGCGAGCGGGAACTCGACGCGATGCGGGAGCGCGTCCGCGACATCGAGCCGCTCCCGCGCAGTCTCGAGGGCACGGCCGATCTCATCGTCGAACTGCTCATCGGACCGCGGGACTGCGACGGCGGCATCGACCGCGAACGCCTGATCTCCCGGTACGAGCGGTGCGTCGCGACAGCCCGCTATCCGGAACTGCGTGACGTGCAGGTCCGCATGCGCGAGCAGATCGACCACCTGCTCACCGACCTGCTCGAACGCTGCTGCCGATCGGTGCGGCCCCGCGAGGTGCGTCGGCTCGTGGCGGTCGTGGACGGCGCGGTCCTCGGCGGACTGGGCGAGCTCGATCCCGACCCGCGCTCGCTCGCGCGCGGCATCCTGCTCGACGTCGTCGAGACCGTCGCGCCCCCGGTCGAGGATTGAGGTCGGGGAATACGGGAGCAGACCCGGACCGTAAACTCACTTGTGTGAGCCACATCCCCAACGTCCTCGCCACCCGCTACGCCAGCCCCGAACTCCGGGACCTGTGGTCGCCCGAGTACAAGATCGTGCTCGAGCGGCAGCTGTGGCTCGCGGTGCTGCGGGCGCAGGCCGAACTCGGGATCGACGTTCCCGCCGAGGCGATCGCCGACTACGAACGCGTGATCGAGCAGGTCGACCTCGAGTCCATCGCCCAGCGCGAGCGCGTCACCCGCCACGACGTCAAGGCCCGCATCGAGGAGTTCAACGCCCTCGCCGGTCACGAGCACGTCCACAAGGGCATGACCAGCCGCGACCTCACCGAGAACGTCGAGCAACTGCAGATCCTGCGGTCGCTCGAGCACGTCCACTCCCACGGTGTCGCCGTGGCCGCACGCCTCGCCGAGCGCGCCACCGAGTACGCCTCGCTCGTCATGGCCGGTCGCTCGCACAACGTCGCGGCGCAGGCCACCACCCTCGGCAAGCGTTTCGCGTCGGCCGCCGACGAACTGCTCATCGCGCTGCAGCGCGTCCGGGAACTGATGGCCCGCTACCCCCTGCGCGGGATCAAGGGCCCGATGGGCACCGCACAGGACATGCTCGACCTGCTCGGCGGTGATTCCGCCAAGCTCGCGCAGCTCGAGCAGAAGGTCGCGCAGCATCTCGGCTTCGCGAACGTCTTCACCAGCGTCGGCCAGGTCTATCCGCGTTCGCTCGACCACGACGTGCTCTCCGCGCTCGTGCAGGTCGGCGCCGGTCCCGCGTCGTTCGCCCACACCATCAGGCTCATGGCCGGCCACGAACTCGTCACCGAGGGCTTCCAGCCCGGCCAGGTGGGGTCGTCCGCGATGCCGCACAAGATGAACACCCGCTCGTGCGAGCGCGTCGACGGCCTGCAGGTCGTCCTGCGCGGCTATGCCTCCATGGCCGCCGAGCTCGCCGGCGCGCAGTGGAACGAGGGCGACGTCTTCTGCTCCGTCGTCCGCCGTGTGGCCCTTCCCGACGCCTTCTTCGCGATCGACGGCCAGATGGAGACCTTCCTGACGGTCCTCGCCGAGTTCGGTGCCTACCCGGCGGTGATCGAGAAGGAACTCGTGCGGTACCTGCCGTTCCTCGCGACGACCAAGGTCCTCATGGCCGCGGTCCGGGCCGGGGTGGGTCGCGAGACCGCACACGAGGTCATCAAGGAGCATGCGGTCTCCGTCGCACTCGCGATGCGCGAGGAGGGTCGCGAACCCGATCTGCTCGACCGTCTCGCCGCCGACGACCGGCTGCCGCTCGACCGCGCCGCGCTCGACGCGGCACTGGCCGACCGGGAGGTCTTCGCCGGAGCTGCGGTCGCGCAGGTCGAAGCGGTCGTCGCGGCGGTGCAGGACCTCGTAACGCAGTATCCGGAAGCAGCGAAGTACACGCCGGCGCCGATTCTGTAGGAAGCCGATTCGACAGGAATCACGGGAACCGACTGCCGGGGGGAGTGTCCGATGGGGGTGGCGGTATCAGCAGGAGAGAACGAAGTGTCGGTGAAACCGGGAAATACGGGTCGGTTGCGTGACGCAGCGCGAACACGCACCGCGCTGCTCGATGCAGCGCGCGAGGTGTTCCTGCGCGACGGATACGCGGCGGCGGCCACGGAGGAGATCGTCTCGGTGGCGGGGGTGACGCGCGGTGCGCTCTACCACCACTTCGCCGACAAGCGGGATCTGTTCCGCGGTGTCATCGAACGACTCCAGTCGGAAGCGGAGAGCTCCCTGGTCCCGGCCGAACCGGTCGAGGACGCCTGGGGGGGCTTCACCCAGGCCGTGCTCGCCTCGCTCGACGCGGTCTACGACCCCGCGACCCGCCGGCTGCTGCTCATCGAAGCCCCCGCGGTCCTCGGCTGGGCCGAGGTCCGCGAGACCCACCGGCACTCCTCGCTGAAGGCCATCGAGCGCATGCTCGTCACCCTCGATCCCGAGACCTACGAGGCGTCGCCCACGCGGACGTCGGTGCTCGCGCACCTGCTCGTCGCGGCCGTCGAGGAAGCGATGCTGTGTCTCGCGCACAGCGACGACCCGGTGCGCGACCGTCCTACGGTGCAGGGCGAACTGCTACGCCTGCTCGAAACCGCCCGCGGACCCGCACGTGCGGAGGAGTCCACGCCACAGTGACGGACTGCATTTTCTGCGCCATCGTGGCCGGGCAGTCGCCGGCCAGCGTCGTGCTCGACGAACCCGACGTGCTCGCGTTCATGGACATCCGCCCGTTCACTCCCGGGCATCTGCTCGTGATTCCGAAGCGGCACGCCTCCGGACTGGCACAACTCGATCCCGACGACGGAGCGAAGGTGTTCACCGCCGGGCAACGGATCGCCACGGCGATGCGCGCGTCCGACCTCCCGATCGAGGGCGTGAACATGTTCCTCGCCGACGGCGTCGCCGCCGGCCAGGAGGTCTTCCACGTGCACCTGCACCTCGTGCCGCGCAGCGCAGGGGACGGCTTCGGGATCCGAGCCGATTGGCGGACACCGAACCGGACCGTGCTCGACGGCACAGCCGCCACCATCCGCACCGCCGTGCAGACACCCCGGTCGTGATGCAGTGACAGGTGCATACGTTCAGCCGATCGCGCCGGTCGGCGGGTCGCTCGCGTGGTCGGCACTGGTGGCGGTACTCCCGCTGCTGACCATGCTCGTCCTGCTCGCCGTCTTCCGACTGCGGTCGCATTCGGCCGCGGGAATCGCGGTGGTCGTGGCCCTGATCGTGGGCACCGCCGTCTACGGCATGCCGGTCGGGTCCGCGCTCAGTGCCGGTGTCGAAGGTGCGGTCTTCGGTCTCTTCCCGATCATGTGGACGGTGGTCAACGCCGTCTGGGTGTACCGGCTCACCGTCGAATCCGGGCACTTCGACGTCCTCACCCGCGCCTTCGGGCGAATATCCCCGGATCCGCGGATCCTCACCATCGTCATCGCCTTCCTGTTCGGCGCGCTGCTCGAGGCGGTCGCCGGTTTCGGCACCCCCATCGTCGTCGCGACCGTCGTGCTCATCGGTGCCGGTCTGCCGCCGGTGCGTGCGGCCGCGGCGTCGCTGCTCGCCAACTCGGTCGTCACCCCGCTCGGCGTCATGGGCACACCGATCCTGACGATGTCGCGCGTCTCGGAGATCCCGATCGACGAGATCGGACCGGTCGTCGCGCGTCAGGTCTGCCTGCTCGCGGTGTTCGTCCCGCTCGTGCTGGTCGCGGTGGTCGGCGGATGGCGCGGAGTTCGCGAGACGTGGCCGGTCGCGCTCGTCGTCGGACTTGCCTTCGGCGCCGCCCAGTTCGTGTGCGCGAGCTATCTCACCGTGGGGCTGAGCAACATCGCCGGTGCCGTGGCCGGTCTGCTCGTGCTGCTGGTCGCGGTGAAGGTGCATCCCATGCATCGGGAGGCCCGCCGGGCCGCATCCGACCGGATCCACGACTCGCGTCGACGCGTCGTCGAGGCGTTCGCCCCCTACGCCCTGATCGTGGTCGTCTTCCTCGTCAGCCGGTTCGGTCCGGTGGCGTCGCTGTTGTCGAACGCGAGCCTGTCGTTCCCCTGGCCGGGTGTGGACGTGACTACGGCCGACGGGGACGTTCCCACCGCGGAGACCTTCACCATCGATCTGCTCACTGCCCCGGGCAGCCTCGTCTTCGTCGCCGCGCTGCTGTCGATACCGGTGCTGAAGGTCGCGGTGGCCGACGCGGTGCGATGCTTCGTCGCGGCGGTCGTGCAGTTGCGGTGGTCGTTCGCGACGGTGACGGCGGTCCTCGCCCTCGCGTACGTGATGAACCTGTCCGGGCAGACCGCCACGATCGGCGGTTTCCTCGCCGGTGCGGGCGTGGCGTTCGCGCTGTTGTCGCCGGTGCTCGGCTGGCTCGGCGTCGTGGTCACCGGCTCGAACACCGCCTCCAACGCGATGTTCGGCAGCCTGCAGGTCGCCGCGGCCCAGCAGTCGGGACTCGACCCGACCGTGCTGGTCGCCGGGAACATGGCCGGCGGCACCACCGGCACCCCGATCGCACTGCAGAACCTCGCGCTGGTGTCGTCGGTGAAGGGACTGTCCGGCAAGGACGGGCTGCTCATGCGCCGGATCTGGCCGCTGAGCATCGCCGGTCTCGCGGTGCTCGCCGTCCTCGTGTGGCTGCAGTCCACCTCGGTGCTGGGCTGGATGGTGCCTTGACGCTGCAGTTGTGCAGTGACGAACGTCGGCGTGCCGCGAACGCCTGTTTCGTGCGGGGTGCACTAGCGTTGTCGGAGTGGTTCGTGCACAACCGATACTGACCCCGCTCACCGAAGCGGCGATCTTCCTCGTCGTCACCGTCGACGAGGGCGCAGAGGACACCGTGCGGGATCTGCTCGAAGATCTCTCGGGCCTGCGCCGCTCGGTCGGTTTCCGCATCCCGGAGGGCGGCCTGTCGGTCGTCACCGGCATCGGCTCGGATATGTGGGACCGGCTGTTCGACGGCCCCCGGCCCGCCGGACTGCATCCGTTCGTCCCGCTCGACGGCGGTCGGCACCAGGCCCCCTCGACCCCCGGCGACCTGTTGTTCCACCTCCGCGCGTCGACGATGGACCTGTGCTTCGAACTCGCCGCGAAGATCAACGATAGGCTGCGCGGTGCGGCTCGGGTCGTCGACGAGACGCACGGCTTCCGCTATTTCGAACGCCGCGACCTGCTCGGCTTCGTCGACGGAACCGAGAACCCCGAGGACGACGAGGCCGTCGAGGCGGCCCTGGTCTCCGACGAGGATCCGGACTTCACCGGCGGTAGCTACGTCGTCGTCCAGAAATACCTGCACGACCTCGCGTCGTGGAACTCGTTGACCGTCGAGGAGCAGGAGCGGGCGATCGGCCGGACCAAGCTCGACGACATCGAGCTCGACGACGAGACCAAACCCGCGAATTCGCATGTCGCACTGAACGTGATCGTCGACGAGAACGGGGTCGAGCAGCAGATCGTGCGCGCGAACATGCCGTTCGGCAGCTTCGGCGCCGACGAGTTCGGCACCTACTTCATCGGTTACTCGGCCACCCCGGAGGTGACCGAGCAGATGCTGCGCAACATGTTCCTGGGCAGCCCGCCCGGCAACACCGACCGCATCCTGGACTTCTCCACCGCGGTGACGGGATCGCTGTTCTTCTGCCCCTCGCTGGAGTTCCTCGAAGATCTTCCGCCGTCACCGGCGGAAATTCCCTCCCACGAAGATCCGAGTGCCTCGACCGCCGGCCGGCCTGCCGACGGATCACTCGGAGTTGGCGCTCTGCGAAGGAGTTCGACCCTGTGAACAATCTGTATCGCGACCTCGCCCCGATTTCCGAGGCAGCATGGACCGAGATCGAGGAGGAGGCCGCACGCACCTTCAAGCGACACGTCGCCGGGCGCACCGTCGTCGACTTCTCCGGACCGCACGGCACCGACTTCGCGGCGGTGGGTCTCGGCCGCACCCGCGAGATCGAACCCCCGGCCGCCGGAGTGCGGGCGCGTCAGCACCGCGTCGCGCCGGTCGTCGAACTGCGGGTGCCGTTCACGCTGTCGCGCGAGGAGATCGACAGCGTCGAGCGCGGTTCCCGCGACATCGACCTCGACCCCGTCAAGGAAGCGGCCCGCCAGATCGCCTTCGCCGAGGACCGCGCGATCTTCGAAGGCTACGCGGCCGCGGGTATCGAGGGCATCCGGGCGTCGTCGTCGAACCCGTCCCTTCAGCTGCCCGAGGATCCCCGCGACTTCCCGGAGATCATCAGCCAGGCGCTGTCGCAGCTGCGACTGGCGGGTGTGGGTGGCCCGTACTCGATCCTGCTCGGCGCCGACGAGTACACCAAGGTCAGCGAGACGTCCGATCACGGCTACCCGATCCGCGAACAACTGCGCCGCCTCATCGACGGCGACCTCATCTGGGCCCCGGCGATCGACGGCGCGTTCGTGCTGACCACGCGCGGCGGCGACTACGACCTGCAGGTCGGCCAGGATCTGTCGATCGGCTACCTCTCGCACGACGCAGAGACGGTGAACCTGTACTTCCAGGAGTCGTTCACCTTCCTCGTCTACACCGGCGAGGCCTCGGTTCCGCTGGTGCCGACGACGCTCGAACTCCCGCACTGAGCCGGTCCCGGGGCGTCCGCGCGTGCGGCGCCCCGGGTCACCGACCGTCCGGCCGGATCACGACGGCGCCGGCGCGGGTTTACCTACGATCGTCCTGCTGTGCTGGGCGGCCTTCGGCCTCGTCCTGGCGTTCGTGGCCTCCCGTCGAAAGCCGGTGTCGGAACCGCCGCGAACGGAATGACCTGAGACTTCTCATAGTAATTCGCTAGAATTATGTACATGACGACTCTTCCTGTTGCCGACGCGCGGGCGCAATTGTCACGACTGGTCGATGAGGCCGAGCGCACACACGAGCGATTCGAGATCACCCGCAACGGGCACCGCGCCGCGGTGCTTCTCGGTGCCGACGATTACGACGCGATGCAGGAGACGATCGCGGTGTTGTCGGATACGGATCTGCTGCGGGCGCACGTCGAGGGCCGAACGGAGGTCGAGTCGGGAGACGTCGTCGATGTACAGGAATTGACGCAGCTGATGCGTGATGCTCGGTCGTCCGAGGAATGAGCACTCCGGACCACCCGTATCGGCTGGTGATGGCGAGGTCGGCTGCACGCGCCATGGCGAGGTCGTTGCCGGAGAAGGTAGCAACTGCGGTATACGAGTTCGTCACAGGACCCCTTCTCGAGAATCCGAAGCGGGTGGGGAAGCCGTTGAATCCGCCTCTTGCGCCGGCGTACAGCGCCCGGCGAGGTGAATATCGCGTCCTGTATCTGATCGGTGATGCGAACCGCACGGTCGAGGTCACCGCGATTTCGCACCGTGCCGATGCGTATCGATAGAAGACGGTCGGACAGTGCTGCCGCGAGCCGTCGGGGTTGCGGCAGCTACCGAGCTGTCAGAGTGCTCCGGCCTTCAACGCCGCCGCGTTGACGCGCACGAGCGCGGCGTGCAGGTCCTGGAGTTCGTCGAGCCCGACACCGAGGGCATCGACGACCTGTCCCGGCACCGACTCGGCCTCGGCACGCAGCGCCCGGCCGGCGTCGGTGAGCTCGAGGACGAGTTGCCGTTCGTCGGCCGCGCTGCGCGCGCGGGTGATCAGGCCCAGCGCCTCGAGTCGCTTGAGCAGGGGAGACAGCGTGGGGGAGTCGAGCTGGAGTAACTGCCCCACTTCCTTGCTCGTCAGCGGCGAGCGTTCCCACAGGGCGAGCATCACCAGGTACTGCGGGTGGGTCAGTCCCAGCTTGTCGAGGATCGGTCGATAGACCGCGAGCACGGCGCGGTTCGCCACGGCGAGAGCGAAACACACCTGCCGCTCCAGCGCGAGAGGATCATCACCGGAAGCAGGAAGGCGGGTGGCCGGGGACTCGACGCTCATGAACCGACGATACCGAACCGGTATATCCCGGCCCGGGTTCTCCCGGGTGCGACGATCCTCACGGGTCGTAGTCGGGATAGGTCGTGTGCAGCCTCAGGTAGCCGGTGACGTTCTCGCCCAACCACCCTTCGCTCTCCTCCGGTGTCACGCCGTCGCAGACCGCGTCGCCCTCGATGCAGATCCGTTCGACGGCGATCGTGCCGAAGTCGTCGCGACCGCCACCGAGCGTGATGCCCGGGACGACCTCGCCCGGGAACAGCGTTTCGACTCCCCGGGTGTCACGCGGGTCGGAGTACAGCACACCGCTGATCCGCTCCGGCGGCACCGAACCGTCGGCCGCGATCTCGGCGAGGACGTCGCCGGCGATCGACGCGCCCTGCGAGTAACCGAGGACGACGAGCTCGCTGTCGGGGCACGAACCGTGCCGGACGGTGATCGTCTCGCGCAGGCGCTGATGCCCGATCCTCTTGGACTCGTCGTACGCGAGTCGCCCCGATCCCTCGCTCGACCCGGACTCCGGCACCGGAACCACGACGGCGGGATAGCGGATGTGCTCGACCACCGTGCCGGGTGCCGCGTACCGCGCCGAGATCTTCGCGAGGGGTGAATCGGGATCGATCGAATCCGGGGCGTCGATGTTGCGGGTTCCGTCGACCGCGATGACGAACCGCTCCGGGCACGGACGGAAGGTCTCTGCGCCGGCGGTGGACGCGGTGCCGTCAGTGGCGGCGGCGGCGACGACGGGTCCGGTCAGGCCGAGGGCGAGTCCTGCGATGATCGCCAGGACACGACGACAAGCGAAGTCGGGCATGGCAGTCTCCTGTGATCGACCCCGACACCGATGACTACCGCACGAGAATATCGTCCGATTTGACGTATTTCTCGCCGGCGAAACGCTACTCCTAGTGTAGTTGGTTACAAAGTCACAGACCGAACGTTCGGAATTTTCGAGCGGTTCGATCAAGCAAGTCCGGTACTCCGCAGGGTGATGTTGAGGCGCCCCGCGGTGAGTCCGCAGCGGGAACTGCCGGTGTCCGGATACACGACCGGCACCCCGTGATAGGCGAACCGCGACGGACCGCCGAAGACGAACAGATCGCCGGACTCGAGACGCACGTCGGTGTATGGCCGGCCGCGCGACTCGGTGTTGCCGAACCGGAACAAGCAGGCATCCCCGAGACTGAGCGACACGATCGGCGCGCTCACCCGCTCGTCCTTGTCCTGATGCATCCCCATCCGCGCGTCGCGGTCGTAGAAATTGATCAGAGCGGTATCGGGCTCGTACCCGCCCCCGGCCGCCGGATCGTCGTAGGCATCGGCGACGGCACGCCGCCCGAGTTCGACGAGCCGGTCGGGAAGCGGCGGAACGGGAGCGTCGTCGACATCGACCGCGGTGCGGGTGTAGCGGTACGGCGACCAGTGCCATCCGAGGCACACCGTGCTCACCGACATCCGTCCGCCACCCGGAAGCAGGGTGTGCCGCATCGGCGCCGGCGGGCGCGCCCAATCACGACACAGCTCGACGAGCTCGCGCTGTTCGCCCGGGTCGAGCCAGTCGGGCACATGCACGGCGCCCGGCGCGATCTCGCGTCGCGGACGGGAGACGGAGAACAATTCGTCCATCCCGGGTGCTCGACCTCCGTGCGTGTGAGCGGTACCTACAGCCGGTGATACGTGTAGACAGGTTCAGTACCAACTGTGCCGCACGGGACGGCACTGCGATTCGACGGGGAGGTATCAGCGATGAAGGTCGAAGGCAGAGTGGCCGTCGTGACAGGCGGGGGCGGCGGAATCGGCGGCGCCATCGCTGCCGGCCTCGTCGAGCGAGGTGCACGAGTGGTGGTCGCCGACCTCGACGAACACGCGGCGCAGCGCGTCGTCGCGACGCTCGAGGAGGAGACGCCGGGGAGCGCCGTCGCGGTGGCGGCGGACGTCTCCGACGACGAACACATCCGCGGCCTCGTCGAGCGCGCCGAAGCGGAGTTCGGTCCCGTGGACCTGTACTTCGCCAACGCGGGTGTCACCGGTGTGCCCGGCCTGGAGATCGAGGACTCGGTCTGGGAGCAGTCCTTCGACGTCAACCTGCGCGCACACATCCGTGCGGCGCGACTGCTGGTACCCCGATGGGTCGAACGTGGCGAGGGCTATTTCGTCAGCACGGCGTCGGCGGCCGGCCTGCTCACACAGATCGGCTCGGCCACCTACTCGGTCACCAAGCACGCGGCCGTCGGTTTCGCCGAGTGGCTGTCGGTGACCTACGGCGACAAGGGTGTGAGGGTGAGCTGCCTGTGCCCGATGGGCGTCAACACACCTCTGCTGTACTCGGGGGACGCATCCGGGCACGCACTCGGTGAACTCGCCACCCGGGCCGTCACGACCGCCGGTGCGGTGCTCGAACCCGTCGACGTCGCGGAGACGGTGTTCTCGGCAATGGAGGAGGAGCACTTCCTGATCCTTCCGCACCCGGAGGTCCTCGAGATGTACCGGAACAAGGGCGCCGACTACGACCGGTGGCTGCGCGGCATGCGTCGCTACCGTCAGGCCCTCGAGGAGTCGACTCCCACCGATTCGTGAAATCGATTGCCCCTGTCCACGTTGGTGTCCTAGCGTCACCGGTCATGACATCCGTCGACACCGTTCGCGGCCCTCTCGACACGGGCCGTCTGGGCAGAGTCCTCATGCACGAGCACGTCTTCGTACTCGGCGAGGAGATCCGCACCAACTTTCCCGACTACCCGAGCCCGTGGGACGAGGACGAACGCGTCGACGACGCGGTCGCGAAGTTGAAGGCGTTGTCGGAGCGCGGCATCGACACGATCATCGATCCCACGGTGGTCGGTCTCGGCCGGTACATTCCGCGCATCCAGCGCGTCGCCGAACGGGTGGACATCTCCATCGTCGTCGCGACGGGCCTGTACACCTACAACGACCTGCCGTTCCAGTTCCACAACGTCGGGCCGGGGTTGCTGGTGGACGGACCGGAGCCGCTCACCGAACTGTTCGTGAAAGACATCCGCGAGGGCATCGCCGGCACGGGGGTGCGTGCAGGAATGCTCAAGTGCGCCATCGAGATTCCGGGACTCACGCCGGGCGTCGAGCGCGTGATGCGAGCGGTGGGGCAGGCGCACGTCGAGACCGGTGTGCCGATCACGGTGCACACCAATCCGCATACCGGGTCGGGGCAGGTGGCGCAGCGGGTGCTCGCGGAGGAAGGTGTCGACCTCACCAAGGTGGTGATCGGGCACAGCGGTGATTCGACCGATCTGGACTACCTGCGTCGCATTGCCGACGCCGGTTCGATTCTCGGGATGGACCGCTTCGGCCTCGATCTGCTGTTGCCGTTCGAGCAGCGCGTCGACACGGTGGTCGCGCTCGTGGAGGCCGGTTACACCGAGCGCATGGTGCTCTCGCACGATGCGTCGTGCTTCATCGACTGGTTCCCGCACGACGTGAAGCAGACCGCCGTGCCCAACTGGAACTACAACCACATCAGCGACGAGGTGCTGCCGGCCCTGCGCGAACGGGGCGTGACCGACGAGCAGATCACCACGATGCTCGTGGACAATCCGAGGCGGATCTTCGAACGCTGAAGCGGCGTAGGTCGCGTCGGGTAGCACCGAGGACGCTCAGGCGGCGTCGTGCAGTACCAGGCCGAGCGTGCGACGCAGGCCCGATCGGACGGTGCTCACGCCGTGCCGGACCGGCGCCCGCGACCATCCGCGCGCCGACCGGATCGGTCGGTCGCGGGTGGTGAAGATCAGCGCGTGGCCTTGCTCGAGCACGGTGACGGTGCCCCGCGACTGCGCGCGGGGCCGTTGTTCGACCAACAGGAACTCGCCGCCGGTGTAGTCGACGCCCGCCCGGTCGAGCCCGATCACGACCTGCAGTGGGAACACGAGGTCGCCGTAGAGATCGCGATGCAGGGCGTTCCAGTCGCCGGTGGTGTAGCGCAGCATCAGCGGGGTGGGGTCGGTCTGGCCGGCCGCGTGGCACATGTCGAGCCAGTCGTCGAAGTCGTCGGGCCAGGGTGCCGGATCGCCGAGGCGTTCGGCCCACGAGCGCGCGACGGGGAGCATCTGCCGGTAGAACGCCGAGCGCAGGTGTGCGACGGCGTCGGGGACGGGTGAGCCGAAGTACTTGTAGGTGCCGTGCCCGTACCCGTAGCGGCTCATGTCGACCGTGGTGCGGAAGCGGGCGTCGTCGTCCCACAGGGCCGCGAGTTCGGCGCATTCGTCGTCGCTCAACAGCGGCCCGGTGAGGACGCAGCCGTTCTCGTCGAGTTCGCTCGTCAGCTCGGGCAGGTTCAGTGCGTCGACGCGCGACTGCAGACTGTCGATGGTCTTCACAGGGCTCTCCTCGATCGGCACGGACACTCGTAGGGAAGACGTCGCTGCCGTCGGGAATGTGAGTACCCGGAACCGGAAGGGATCAGCGCGGCCGGTCGTCGACGAGTTTGTGCAGCAGATCGGACAGTCGTGCGCGTTCCTCGGCGTCGAGCCGGTCGAACATCTCGACGGCGTCGGCATCGCGGGCCGAGGCCAGCTCGGCCCGGATCCTGCGGCCCTCGTCGGTCAGCCGCACGCAGACCGCGCGTCGGTCGGCGGGATCGGGGAGTCGCTCGGTGAGACCCCGCGACTCGAGGCGGTCGACGACCTCGGTGGCCGAGCGGGGGACGATGCGCAGTTCCTTGGCCACGACGCCGAGGCGGATGGGGTCGTCGGCGCGTCCGATGACGTCGAGCGCCCGGTACTCGTGGGGTGACAATCCCCACGGTTGGAGGAGGTCGTGCCAGCGTCGGCGCAGCGTACGCGTGGTGGTGAGGAGGAGATCGCGCAGTGCGACGGGTGAATCCGGCATGGTGGTCACAGTACCTCACTTGACGGTTGACACTCAATGAGGCAACCTCAACAAGTACGAGTCACGAACCACGAATCGAGGTGGCGCACATGATGCAGCCCCCACCCACTCTCGGCGGCAAGCCGGGCAGCCGCGGCAGGATCGACAAGAAGGATCTCGAGCAGCTCCGCGAGGCCCCGGTGAGCCTGCGCCGTATCGGCGTCCTCTTCGCGCCCTATCGGTGGAAGATCACCCTCGTCGTCGCGCTCATCATCGCCTCGTCGGTGATCTCCCTCGCGACGCCCTTCCTCGTCCGCGCCGTCATCGACGACGCCATCCCGCACCAGAACGTGAGCCTGCTGTTGTGGGCCGTCGGCGGCATGCTGGCCGTCACCGTCGCGAGCTCGCTCCTGTCCGTCGTCCAGACCTGGATCTCCACGACCGTCGGCCAGAACGTCATGCACGGTCTGCGTACCCGGGTCTTCTCCCACCTGCAGCGACAGTCGCTGAATTTCTTCACCCGCACCCGCGGCGGTGAGATCCAGTCGCGGCTGACCAACGACATCGGTGGCATGCAGTCCGTGGTCACCAACACCGCGACCTCACTGGCGTCCAACGTCACCACCGTCGTCGGCACGGCGATCGCCATGGCGGTCCTCAGCTGGCGACTGGCTCTGCTCTCCCTGATCGTGCTCCCGCCGGCCATCTGGCTCACGCGCCGGGTCGCGCTCATGCGCCGCGCCGTCACCGCCCGTCAGCAACGGCGCCTCGCCGACATGCAGTCGCAGATCGACGAAGGACTGTCGGTCAGCGGCGTGCTGCTCGTCAAGACGCTGGGCACCGGCCCGGCACTGTCCGACAAGTTCGCCCGCACGTCGGAGGAACTCGCCGATCTCGAGGTGCACGCGCAGTTGTCCGGCCGCTGGCGCATGGCCACGATGAACATCGTCTTCGCGGCGATCCCCGCCGTCCTCTATCTCGTCGCCGGTCTGCCGGCCACCTCGGGCGGCATGACGATCGGCACCCTGGTGGCCTTCACCGGCTTGCAGGGCGCGCTGTTCCGGCCGCTGATGAGCCTGCTCGACGTCGGTGTCTCCGTCACCAGTTCGCTGGCCCTGTTCAGCCGCATCTTCGAATACCTCGACCTTCCGGTCGACATCGACGACCCGCGCGATCCGGTGCCCGTCGACCCTGCGACCGTCGCCGGCCGGGTGCGGTTCGAGAACGTGAGCTTCCGCTACGAAGGAGCGCACCGCAACGCCCTCGACGGCATCGATCTCGACGTCCCGGCGGGGGCGCAGGTCGCGCTCGTCGGCGAGACCGGCTCGGGCAAGACCACGCTCGGCTCGCTCGTCGCACGACTGTACGACCCGGTCGAGGGACGCGTGAGCATCGACGGTGTCGACCTGCGCGACATGAGGCTCGCCGATCTCGCCGGACTGGTCGGCGTGGTGTCGCAGGAGACCTACCTCCTCCACGCGACCGTCCGGGAGAACCTGCGCTACGCGAAGCCGGACGCGACCGACGACGAGATCGAGGCCGCGGCCCGCGCCGCACACATCCACGACCTGATCGTCTCGCTGCCGGACGGCTACGACACCGTCGTCGGCGCCCGCGGATACCGCTTCTCGGGTGGTGAGAAACAGCGACTGGCGATCGCCCGCACGCTCCTGCGCGACCCGCGTGTCCTCGTGCTCGACGAGGCGACCAGCGCCCTCGACAACGACACCGAGCACGCCGTGCAGCAGGCCCTCGACGCCGCGCGCAGCGGACGCACGACCATCACCATCGCGCACCGGCTCTCGACCGTGCGCAACGCCGACGAGATCGTGGTCCTCGACCGGGGCCACATCGTCGAACGCGGAACGCACGACGACCTCGTCGCCCGCGGTGGCCGCTACGCAATCCTCGCCGCTCGAGCCGAACGGGGTGAAGTCATCCCGTCGTCGCGGAGCGAGATCAGTCCTTCAGGGTGGCCGCGAGGGCGCGCCGCAGTTCGTTCCGGCTGATCTTGCCCACTCCCGTGACCGGGAAGGCGTCGACGAACTGCACCTTGTCGGGGATCTTGTACTCGGCCAGCCCTCGCTCCCTCAGGAACTTCTTGAGCGCGAGGGTCTTCGGCGCTTCCCCCTCGGTGACGACGAAGGCGCAGGTGCGCTCGCCGAGATACTTGTCGGGCATCGACACCACCGCCGCGTCGAGCACGGTCGGGTGCGCGATCAGATGATTCTCGACCTCCTCGGCCGCGATCTTCTCGCCACCGCGATTGATCTGGTCCTTCGCGCGTCCCTCGACGACGATGTAGCCGTGCTCGGTGAGCCGGACGATGTCGCCGGTGCGGTAGAAGCCGTCCGGGGTGAATGCCATCGAATTGTGTTCCGGCGCATTGTAGTAGCCCCGGATCGTGTACGGGCCGCGGGTGAGCAGGTGGCCGGTGGTGCCCGCGGCGACGGGCTCGTCCGTGTCGTCGACGACGCGGATCTCGTCGTCGGGGCTGATCGGCCGGCCCTGGGTGGTGACGATGGTGTCCTCGTCGTCGTCGAGCCGGGTGTAGTTGACGAGACCCTCCGCCATACCGAAGACCTGCTGCAGCGTGCAGCCGAGTTCGGGGCGAACGCGTTTGGCGGCCTCGGCCGGGAACTTCGCACCACCGACCTGCAGCACCTCGAGCGACGACAGGTCGCGTTCGGTGCGGGCCCGCGCCGACAGCCACGCCTGCGCGAGGGGCGGGACGAGCGACGCCATCGTCACGCCCTCGCTCTCGATGAGGGCGAACGCGGTGTCGGGGCTCGGATCCGGAGCGAGGACGACGGTGCCGCCGGCGTGCAGCACACCGAGGATGCCCGGCGAGCTCATCGGGAAGTTGTGCGCCGCCGGCAGCGCGACCAGCATGCGGGTGTTCTCGTCCACTCCGCAGATCACCGCGGATTCGCGTACGGAGTACAGGTAGTCGGCGTGGGTGCGGGGGATGAGCTTCGACGTTCCGGTCGTGCCACCCGACAGCTGCAGGAAGGCAACGTTTCCGGCGTCGTTCTCCGTGATCGGCGCCGCTTCGTGGTCGCGCAACGACCCGAGCGCAGTGAATTCCTCGGCCTCACCGGCGACCACGACCACCGGCGGATTCTCCATTTCGGAGGCGACCTGCCGGGCGAGCACGCGGTAGTCGAATCCGCCGTGTTCGGCGGCGATCACGTACGCTGCGGCGTCGCTGAACCGGCAGAAGTAGCCGATCTCCGACGCGCGGTGCGCGGGCAGGGAGAAGACGGGGAGCGCGCCGAGGCGGAAGACCGCGAAGAGCACTTCGGTGTACTCGACGATGTTCGGCAACTGCAGGACGACTCGGTCGCCCTTCCGGACCCCGAGGTCGGCGAGACCGGCGGCGACGCGGGCCGAGGCGTCGTCGAGTTCGCGGTAGGTGATGCGCCGCCAGGTGCCCGTCGCGTCGTGTCCGACGACGGCGATGCGACCGGCGAACCGGGCGGCGCGGGCCGGGAGGAATTCGCCGAAGGTCTCGTTCGTCCAGTAACCGGCTGCGCGATACCGCTCGGCGAACTCCTCGGGGTAGCGGGCGGTGTCGGCGAGCGGCGTGCGCTCGAAACCGGTTGTCACGGAACGGTTCCTTTCGGGATCAGGGTCGATGCAGGTCTGTCGGTCAGGCGCGGAGGGTGGCGCCGCCGTCGATGTAGAGCGCCTGCATGGTGATGTGACGAGCACGGTCGGACAGCAGGAACTCGATGGCCTCGGCGATGTCGGCGGGCTCGGCGATGCGGCCGAGGGGGATGCCGACCTTGAACTGCGACAGGTCACCTTCGATGGCGCTGCGTGCGCCGGCGTCGTCGTTGGGGTCCTCCCACAGCGAGCGCTGCATGGCGGTGTCGGTGGAGCCCGGCGCGACGATGTTGGCGCGGATCCCGTACTGCGCCAGCTCGAGTCCGAGGATCCGGACGATCATCGTGGACGCGGCCTTGGACGATCCGTAGGCGCCCATGCCCATGCGCGGCACGCCCGCGGAGTTCGATCCGACGACGACGATCGAACCCGACCTCCGCTCCCGCATGGCCCGTCCGACCGAACGCAGGACCGACAGCAGGCCGGTGACGTTGACGTCGTACATGTGCTGCCAGTCCTCGGGATCGGAGTCGAGCACCGAGCCCGTGGTGAAGACACCTGCGACGTGCGCGAGATGCTCGATCGGTCCGTGCTCGGATTCGACGTTCTCGACGAGGTAGGCGACGGCGTCGTGGTCGCGGATGTCGACGGGGTAGGTGGGGACGGAGCCGCCGAGCAGCGCGACAGTCTTGCGCAGTCCTTCGGCGTTGCGGTCGGCGAGTACGAGACGGTGACCGGCACGCGCCAGGGCCTCGGCGGTCGCGCGGCCGATACCCTGCGCGGCCCCGACGACGAGCGTGACGGGGGATGGTGCGGTCTCGGTCATCGGAGTACTCCCAGTGCATCGAGGACGGTGCCGAACTTGACGGTCGTCTCGGCCAGTTCGTCGGCAGGGTCGGAGTCGGCGACGATACCGCCCCCGGCGTAGGCCGTGAGCCCGACACCGTCGGCATCGAGGACGGCGCAGCGGATCGTGACCAACCATTCGCCGTCGCCCGCGGCGTCGCACCATCCGAGGGCACCAGCGTAGAAGCCCCGGTCACCCTCGGTCGCGAGGATCAGATCGCGGGCGGCCGCGGTCGGCGTGCCGCAGATCGCGGGGGTGGGGTGCACCGCGAGTGCGAGATCGAGGGCCGTGACACCCGGATCGTGCAGGCGACCCTCGATGGGAGTGCCGAGATGCCACAGCTGGCGCGTGCTCGTCACGGTCGGCTGCTCGGGGATGTCGAGGTCGACACACAACGGTTCGAGCGCGGCGCGGATCGCATCGATCACGTGCGCGTGCTCGGCGAGGTTCTTCGCGGAGCCGGCGAGCCTGTCGGCCGTCGCCCGATCGATCCCGGGGTCGCAATGCCGCGGTGCGGATCCGGCGAGGGGGTGAGCGGTGACCCGATCTCCGCGACGGCGCACGAGCACCTCCGGGCTCGACCCAACCAGGTGACGTCCCGTCCACACGCCACCGGCTGCTGTGAGGTCGACGAGGAAGCCGTTGTGCAGCGGATCGTTTCGCGTGAGAGCGACGAGGAGGTCGTGCGGGGTGACGGGCCGGTCGGCGCGCAGGGCGAGTGCCCGGGCCAGGACCACCTTGAGAAGGTCGTTGTCGTCCGAGCGGAGCAGGCGCAGTACGGTCTCCACCCGATCGATGTGCTCGCCTTCCGACGGCAATGCGCCCGTGATCGTGATCGGGGGCAGGTCGGCGGCCGGTGCGTCGTAGTGCGCGGGGGAGTGATGGAGTGTGTTCGGAGCGGTCAGTGCGGCCGGACCGTCGGGTGCGAAGGGCAGTGCTCCGACGATCGCGGCGACCTGTCCGGTGCGCAGGGCGTCGGCGGCGGCGGACGCGCGGTCGAAGTGTTCGCTCACGCCTTCGGCGATCACCGTGCCGTGCGGGCGGGACAGGACGAACGGGTGCGCGACGGGCCGCTCGGCCCGGTCGGTAGCGGTTGCGCCGAGGACCGGCACTTGCATTCTCGTACCTTCCGGTTGAGGAGGTCTGCTGGCAGGAGCGCGCCACAGGACACACGATCACTGAGCAACATATACGGTAAGCCTAACCTTTGGTACTGTCCCCTCCGGCGCCGCAGTGCGCCCATCAGCGGATTCCGTTCTCAGTCATTCGTTTCAACCGAAGGAAAGAGGATCTCCAGTGCCCCTTGCCGGCCCGGACGCCTCACGGCTCGCCCTGTCGCGCGCACAGTCGGGTGTATGGTTCGCCCAGCAACTGAACCCCGACAACCCGCTGTTCAACACTTCGGAGTGCGTCGAACTGCGGGGTGCGATCGACGAGGAAAAGCTGGTCGCGGCCGTTTCCGGGGCGGCGTCCGAGGCCGAGGCGCTGGTCGCGGGGTTCGAGACCCTCGCCGACGGTACGGTCGTCCGGATCCCCGGTGCGCGCCCGCTCGATCTCGCCCCGGCCGTCGACCTCACCTCCGCGGCGAACCCCTGGGAGGCGGCCCACGATTGGATGGCACGCGACCTCGAACGGGCCGTCGACCTGTCGGTGGATCCGTGCGTCCGGGCAGCGGTCCTGCGACTCGCCGACGATCACGTCCTGCTCTACCTCCGCGCCCACCACATCGTCCTCGACGCCTTCGGCTTCTCGCTGTTCAACCGGCGTATCGCCGAGCGGTACACCGCCGCGGTCGCCGGTGCGGAAGTTGCTGCCGCACGGTTCGATCCGGTCGAAGCGGTGATCCGGGAAGAATCGGTCTATCGCGACTCGGCCGACTTCGATGCCGACCGTACCTTCTGGAGCGAGTACCTCGACGGCGTGGACGAAGCGGTCGCCCTGCGACCCGGCCCGGGTGGCATCGCGCGGCGCTCCCGCGGCGCGCGTTTCACCCTCGACGCAGAACAGCAGCGCGGTCTGGTGGCCCTCGGCAAGGAGGTCGGCGCGAGTTGGGGCGATGCGGTGACCGCCCTCGTCGCCGTCTATCTGCGTGGCGCGACCGGTCGCGAGGACCTCACACTCGGTTTCCCCGTCATGAACCGCCTGGGCACCGCTGCACTGCGGGTGCCGATCACTGCCGTCAATGTCGTTCCGCTGCGCCTGAATCCCACCGCCTCGGTCACGCTCGTCGATCTCGTCGCCCAGGTACGCAATGGAGTTGCGCTGTGCCGCAACCACTATCGCTACCGGACCGAGGACATCCAGCGCGACCTGCGACTACCGACCGGATCCCGCGGCGTCATCGGCCCGTCGGTCAACGTCAAACCGTTCGGAGACTCGCTCCGGTTCGGCGACATGCGTGCGGCCGTGCACTCGGTCGCCCGAGGACCCCTGCAGGACTTCATGGTCACCGTGCGGCCCCTCGACGGCAGTGCCGGACTCGAGGTGTTCGTCGACGTCGACGCCGACGTCTACAGCGAGGAGGATCTGACGATCCACACCGAGCGCTTGGAGATGCTGTTCGGTTCGGTGGCAGAGCGGGATCTGCACACCCCGCTCGCACAGGTGTCCGTCCTGACCGCCGACGAGCGACGGACGATCCTCGACGACTGGAGCCACAGCCCCGACATCCCGTTCGACCCCGACCTGACCCTCGTCGACCTGCTGCGGGAGCGGATCGAGGCGGCCCCCGACGCACCGGCCGTGGCGGACACCCATGTGACGCTCACCTACGCACAGTTCGGCGCCCGGGTGCACCGCCTGGCCCGCCACCTCGCCTCGAGCTTCGATCTCGACCGGCCGCACGCGCGGGTCGCCCTCGCGCTGCCCCGCACCGTCGACGCGCTGATCGCGATCCACGCCGTCCTCGAGACCGGCGCCGCCTACGTCCCACTCGACGTCGATCAGCCCCTCGAACGCCTCGCCCACATCCTCGGCTCCACCGACCCCGTCTGCGTCCTCACCACCCGCACGACCCACGACCGGGTCGCCGTGGTGACGGGGGCGCCGAAGCGCGTCGTGCTCGAGGATCTCGACCTCGACGCCGTGTCCGATGCTCCGCTCGACGACTCGGAACGCGGTCCGCTGACACCCGACTCGATCGCCTACGTGATCCACACGTCCGGCTCGACCGGCAGACCGAAGGGCGTCGTCGTACCCCACCGCGGGCTGGTCAATCTGTTCCACAGCCACCGCGCCCAGGTGTTCACCCGCGCCGCCCGCGAGGCCGGCCGCGAATCCGTCCGCCTCGGACTGGCCTGGTCGCTCGCGTTCGACGCGTCGTGGCAGCCGCTGCTGTGGATGCTCGCCGGGCACACCGTCGACATCGTCGACGAGGCGACCCAGCGCGACCCGGCGGCACTCGCACGCCGCGCCCTCGACGAGGGATGGGATTTCGTCGAGTTCTCACCGAGCCGGCTCGAGCAGTTCGTCGACGACGGCCTGTTCCCGGACGGCACCGTGCCCACCCTCGGTTTCGGCGGCGACGCCGTCTCCGAGCGGTTGTGGAGCCGCCTGCGCGAACGCCGGGGTGCGGCCTTCAACTTCTACGGCCCCACCGAGTGCAGCGTAGACGTCCTCGTCGCGGAGGTCGCCGACGCCGAGACACCGGTCGTCGGCCGTCCCGTCGCCAACCTGCGCGTCCACGTCCTCGACGCGGGACTCGCACCCGTGCCGGCCGGAACCGAGGGCGAGCTGTACGTGGCCGGACCGGGCGTGGTCCGGGGATATCTCGACGCACCCGCCCTCACCGCCACGAGGTTCGTCGCGAATCCGTACTCGGCGGACGCCTCCGGTCCGTACGCCCGCCTGTACCGCACCGGCGATCTCGTCCAGTGGACCGAGGACGGCCGCCTCGCCTACCGCGGCCGGGTCGACAACCAGGTCAAGGTCCGAGGATTCCGCATCGAACTCGGTGAGGTCGACGCCGCCCTGCTGCGCATCCCCGGCGTGTCCCGTGCGGCGACGGTGGTGCGCACCGATCCCTCCGGTGCTGCGCAGCTCGTCGGCTATCTCGTGGGGCAGGACGTGCCCGAACCGGTCGAGGCGCGCCGCCTCGTCGCCGAGTTCCTGCCCGGGTACATGGTTCCCGCCGCGCTCGTCGTCCTCGACGAGCTGCCGTTGACCTCCAACGGCAAGCTCGACCGCACGGCGCTGCCCGAACCGGACTTCTCGTCGATGGTCTCGTCCCGCGTCGCGGAGACCGAGACCGAACGGGCACTGTGCCGCATCTACGCCGACATCCTGGGCCTCGACACGGTGGGCGCCGACGACGACTTCTTCGCCCTCGGCGGGCACTCGCTCAGCGCCGCGAAGCTGCTCGCCCGCATCCGCGACGAGCTCGGTGTGGAGCTGCCGATCCGGACGGTCTTCGACCATCCGCAGGTCGTCGCGCTCGCGGCGCGCTGCGGAGATCGACCGACCACCCCTCCGGCCCGGCCGGCACTCGTCCCGCGCGGTGGGACCGATCTTGCCCCCCTGTCCCTCGCACCACTGTCGTATGCCCAGCAGCGCCTGTGGTTCATGTACCGCATGGAAGGGCCCAGTCCGACCTACAACGTCCCCATCACGGTGGACCTGCACGGACCGGTCGACCCGGATGCGTTGCGGCAGGCGGTCTCCGACGTGCTCGCGCGCCACGAGAGTCTGCGCACCGTTCTCGTCGAGCTTGACGGCACGGGGATGCAGCAGGTGCGCGGAGTGGAAGAAGTTGCCGGGGTCGCCGTTCCCTTCGCGGTCGAGGCCGTCGACCGCGACGCGCTCACCGGACGCTTGCATTCAGAAGCCCGGCACGCGTTCGATCTCGAACGCGAGATCCCGTTGCGGATCCGGTTGTTCACGATCGCGCCGGACGAGCACGTGATGCTCGTGCTCGCCCACCACATCGCGAGCGACGAACTGTCCACGCCGCTGCTGCTGCGCGATCTCGGCAACTTCTACTCCGCGCACGTACGTGGCGACTCCCACGATCCTGCACCGCTGCCCGTGCAGTACGCCGACTACGCGATCTGGCAACGGGAACTCCTCGGCGACCAGGACGACGAGGACTCGCTCGCCGCACGACAACTCGCGTTCTGGCGCAAGGAGCTCGACGGTCTCCCGGCCGAACTCGACCTCCCCGTCGACCGCCCGCGCCCGACCGTGGCCTCCTACGCGGGTGGCGGTGTCGAGCACCGGATCCCCGCCGACCGCGCAGCGACGATCCGGGAGGCCGCGCGCACGACCGGCACCACGATGTTCATGATGGTGCACGCGGCGGTGGCGGTCGCACTGTCGCACAGCGGTGCGGGCGAGGACATCCCGCTCGGATCGCCCACCGCGGGACGGCCCGCCCCGGAACTCGACGACCTCGTCGGCTTCTTCGTCAACATGGTGGTGCTGCGCACCGACCTCTCGGGCGACCCCACGGTGCGGGAGCTGCTCGCCCGGATCAAGGACACCGACGTCGCGGCGTACTCGCACCAGGACGTCCCGTTCGACCGCGTCGTGGAGACCCTCAACCCCGAGCGCAGCGCTGCCCGGCACCCCCTGTTCCAGGTGATGGTGCAGTATCAGAGCCCGCCCGCCATCACGGGATTCGACGAGCTGACGCCGACACCCTCGTTCGTCTCGAACGACACCGCGATGTTCGACCTCACCTTCGATGTCATCGAGGAATCCGGCGGCAGTCTGTGCGTGCGCGTCGAGTACGCCCGCGACCTGTTCGACGAGTCGTCCGCCGAGGCCTTCGCCGCGCGGGTCGAGCGGGCGTTCGCCGCGGTATGTGCCGATCCGGACGCGAGGCTCTCGCAGCTCGATCTGCTCACCGGCTCCGAGCGCGAGGTGCTGCGTGCCGGTGATGCCACCGCGCTCCCGGACCCGTCCGGCCCGCACCGTGGCAGCGCCGACGGCTCGGCGACCCGCAGCCTGCCCGCACTGTTCGCCCGCACCGTGGAGCGCTACGGCGACGAGACCGCGCTGGTCACCCCGTCGAGTCGCCTGACCTTCCGCGATCTCGACGCGTGGTCCGACCGGATCGCCCGTCACCTCGTCGCGAACGGGATCGGCCCCGACAACGTCGTGGGACTGAGTCTTCCGCGGGAATCCGTGCTGGTCGCAGCGATCCTCGGTGTGTGGAAGTCGGGAGCGGCCTATTTGGTGCTCGACCCGGAACAGCCGGCGGAGCGGAACGAGTACATGCTCCGCGACGCCGGTGTGGGTGTCGTGCTCGATGCCGACGCGGTCGATTCGATCACCGATCACCGCCCGGATGTGCACCGCCCGGACGTGCACCTGCCGGTCGTGCACCCGGACACCACCGCCTATCTCGTCTACACCTCCGGATCCACCGGCACCCCGAAGGGTGTGGTGGTACCGCACCGCGGTGTCGTGAACCTGTGGGAGACGGTGCGCACCCGTACCGTCGGCGATCCCGCGACGCGCCGACGCACCGTGCTCCTGAGCTACACCTTCGCGTTCGACTCGTCCGTCGAGCCTCTCCTCGCGATGCTGGGCGGCCACACCGTGCACGTGCTCGCCGAGGACCTCATGGCCGATGCCGAGGGGATCGTCCGGTACGTCCGGAGGCACCGCATCGACGCACTCGACTGCGGTCCGGTGCTCGCCGGTCGCCTGCTCACCGAGGGACTCCTCGACCCTGCCGCGCCGCACCGTCCCGAGTCCATGGTGCTCGGCGGCGAGGCCGTCCCGGGTGAGCTGTGGTCGCAGCTCGCCGCGGAAACCGATGTGCGCGTGAGCAACATGTACGGCCCGACGGAATGCACCGTCGACGCGACCGGCGTCGTACTCACCCCGGGCAGCACCCCGAACATCGGAACGCCGATCCACGGCGGCCGGGTGTACGTCCTCGACGCGCACCTGCGGCAGGTGCCCCCGGGCGTGCCCGGCGAACTGTACGTCGGCGGCCCGCACGTCACCCGCGGCTATCTCGGCCGAAGCGCGCAGACGGCCGGACGGTTCGTGGCCGACCCCTTCGGCACCGGCGGCGAGCGCCTCTACCGCACCGGCGATCTGGTGCGCTGGAGGATCTCCGGCGCCGACGGCCCGGTGCTCGACTACCTCGGCCGCACAGACGACCAGGTGAAGATCCGCGGCTTCCGCATCGAACTCGGTGAGATCGAGACCGTGCTCGGCGGCCATCCCGCGGTGAGTGCCGCGGCGGTCGTGGTCCGCGAGGACGAACCGGGTCGAAAGCGGCTCGTCGCCTACGCGGCCGGAACGACGGACCCCGACACCCTCCGGATGTACGTCGCCGACCGGCTGCCCGACCACATGGTCCCCGCCGTCACGGTCGTGCTCGACGAGCTCCCGGTCACCCGCAACGGAAAGATCGACCGCAGAGCACTTCCCGAGCCGGTCTTCACGCCGGCCACCGAGAGTCGCCTGCCGGCGGACGAACTCGATCAACGCCTGTGCGAGCTGACGGCGTCGGTGCTCGGACTCGATGCCGTGGGCCCCGACGACGACTTCTTCGCTCTCGGTGGCGATTCGATCGTGTCCATCCAGCTGGTGTCCGCGGCGCGCGCCGCCGGGATCCGGTTCACCGCGCGGCACGTCTTCGAACACCGCAGCCCGGCGGGACTCGCCCGCGTCGCGGAGATCGAGGACGGGCCCGGGACGGTCGACGTCGAGGCGGCACTCGGGGACGTCCCGGCGACTCCGATCGTCCACGACATGCTCGACCGTGGTGGACCGTACGCCCGCTACGCGCAGTCGCGGCTGCTCCTCGCGCCCGCAGGGCTGACGCTCGACCGGCTGACCGACGGCGTCCAGGCCCTGCTCGACACGCACGACGCGTTGCGGGCCGTCTTCGATCCGCAGGCACGGGTGCTCGACGTCCGCCCGGTCGGTTCCGTCGACGCCGCCGATGTCGTGACCCGCGTGGATGTCTCGGACTCGGTCGACCTGCAGGAGGCGATCGTCGCCGCGACCGGGATCGCCTATGCCGAACTCGATCCCGCCGCCGGCGCGCTCGTGCGCGTGATCTTCTTCGACGCCGGTCCCGACGCGCCGGGACGGGTGTTCGTCGCAGTGCACCACCTCGTCGTCGACGGCGTGTCGTGGCGCATCCTGGTGCCCGATCTCGCCGGCGCGGTCGACGGTGTCGCCCCGGTGCGCGCAGGCACGTCGCTGCGCCGCTGGGCGCGGGGACTGCTCGACGGGGTGCCGGCGCGCAGATCCGAACTGTCGTTGTGGCGGCGGATCCTCGCACCGGCGGGACGCGTGCGTCTGGCGTCCGGGGATCCGGATCCGGTGCGGCACACCATGGCGGAGACCGCGAAGGTGCAGGTCGAGGTTCCCTCCGAGCTCACCGACGCGCTGCTCACCACCGTTCCCGAGCGGTTCCACGCCGGCGTCGAGGACGTCCTGCTCACAGCATTGGCGCTGGCGTCCGCGCGGGTGTGCGGCGAAGGGGCGGTCGCGGTCGACCTCGAAGGGCACGGCCGTGAGGAACAGGCCGTTCCGGGGGCGGATCTGTCGCGCACGGTGGGGTGGTTCACCACGCTCTATCCGGTGCGCCTGGACGTCGCGGGACTCGATGTCGCCGACGCGTATGCCGGCGGAGCGAGCGCGGGTGACGCTCTGAAACGCGTGAAGGAACAGCTGCGGGAGGTCCCGGACAGTGGAATCGGATTCGGGATGCTGCGGCATCTCGACCCAGTGGGCGGCCCGGAACTCGCGAGCGTCGGCGCTGTGGACATCGGATTCAACTACCTCGGCCGGTTCACGCTGGGCGAGACCGAAGGGCAGGCGTGGGCCGGTGCTCCGGAGGGTTCGGCGCTCGGTGGGGCCACCGAAGCCGACATGCCCGTGGCGCACGCCGTCGAGATCGGTGTGCTCACCGACGATTCCGGTGCCGAGCCGGTGCTGCGCGGGATGTTCGGGTACAGCCCCGATCTCGTTCCTGCGGAGAGAGTGTCGGCGTTGGCCGACGAGTGGATCGCGGCGCTGCGTGCGCTCGCCGGGCACGCGTCGGACGAGGACGCGGGCGGGTTCACACCGTCCGACCTCACGCTCGACGACCTCGACCAGTCGGAGATCGACGATTTCGCGCTCGAATTCGGCTGAGGACGGAGCGCTTGGCGGGGCGGTCTCTTTCGGTTAGCCTAACCAATCATGACCGGGGCAACGCGCCCCGGCGGGAGACTCTGGGAGAACAACGATGCGCGTTCTGGAACGCAAGCGCGCGCGGGGCGCCGCGGCGCTCGGCGCGGCAGCCCTGCTGGCCGTCGGACTTGTGGGATGTTCGAGCGACGGCGACAGCAGCAGCGCGGAGAGCGGCACCGACTCCGCCGCGACGCGCACCTTCGAAGCGCAGAACGGCAGCATCGAGATCCCGGCCGACCCCCAGCGGATCGTGTCCTGCGGCTACGCAACCCTCCCGCTCATCCAGGCCGGCGCGAACCTCGCCGCCGTATGCGAGTGGAGTCGCGAGCTCGACAACATGGACGAGGAGACCCTGGCCGCCTACGAGGCGCTGCCGAAGGTCGCTCCCGACGGCGCCGTCTCGGAGCTCAACTACGAGGCAGTCACCGCCGCAGATCCCGACCTCATCATCATGGGCGTCCCGGCCCGCGTGCAGGAGCAGGTCGACGTGGCCAAGCTCGAGGCGCTCGCCCCGGTGGTCTTCGTCGGACTCACGGTCCCGGGCGAGTGGCGCGAACTCGGTGAGCAGTACGCCGATGCCGCGAACGTCAGCGACTCCTACGGGGAGTTCAAGGAGGAGTACGAGGCTCGCGCTGCCGAGATCGCCGACAAGTACGCCGACTCGCTCGGGGGCCTGAAGTTCGCCGGCGTCTGCGGTGTGTGCGGTACCGAGCCCGGTGAGTTCTCCCGCGAATACGCCTCGTCGTACACCACCAACCTGTTCGACGATCTCGGGTTCGACTTCTTCGGTGAGCCGACCGATCCCGAGGGAGTTCACGCCGAGTACCTGTCGGTCGAGCAGTTGCCCGAGAACCTCGGCGAGGCCGACGTGATCGTCTACGGTGTCGAGGCCGACGGTTCGTTGCCGCCCGAGCTGGAGGAGCTGTTCGCCTCCCCGCTGTGGCAGGATCTTCCCGCCGTGAAGGCCGGCAACCTCGTCGCCGTCAAGCACTCCAGTGCAGCGACCTACGAAACCGCTCTGCTGGCACTCGATTCCATCGATGCCGAGTTGGCGAAACTTCCGGCCAACCAGAACCAGGAGTAGTCGCTGTTGCGGGCCCGCCCCGCACCACCGACCGAACGGCCCCCGACGTCCCGGCGCGGGGGCCGTTCGTCGTCCGTGCCCGAAATGACCGTCTATACCGAAAGCGACAGATGACCCGTTCCACTGCGCTCGAAGACATCGTTCCGCTCTCGCCGCTGCAACAGGGCCTGCTCTACCTGAGTACCGTTGCGGCGCCGACCGGCTCGACATCCGACGACACGGCTGCGGCCGATCCCGACGCCTACACGGTGCAATCGGTGGTGCGACTCTCGGGGGCGGTCGACGAGGAGCGGATGGCGGCCTCCGCGCAGGCGCTGCTCGACCGTCATCCGGCGCTGCGCACGTGCTTCCGTCCCCGTAAGGACGGCCGTACGGCGGGTCTCGTCGTGTCGGGTGTGGAGAATCCCTGGCGCAGCGAGGATCTGTCCGGTCTCGAACGCGCCGAGGCGGAACGTCGGCTCCTGAGGATCGTCGAGGACGACCTGCACGACTGGTTCGACCTGACGCAACCGCCGCTCGTTCGCTGGACCTTCGTGCGGTTCGGCGCCGACGAGGTGCGCCTGCTGCTCACCGCCCACCACATCGTCGTCGACGGCTGGTCGTCCCCGATCCTCGTGCGCGAGCTGCTCGAGATCTACGCCGCCGGGGGATCGGCGTCGGGCCTGCCGTCCGTGCGCCCCTACCGCGACTATCTCGCGTGGCTCGGGCGCCAGGACCACGAGGCCGCCCGGTCGCTGTGGCGGGAGGCGCTCGACGGTGTGAGCGAGCCGTCGCTCGTGGCACCGCCGGGAGCGACCCGCTCGTCGGAACGCTGCGGCGAACTCGAGGTTCCGGTCCCCGACGGGCTCGGCGCGAAGCTCGCCGAGCTCACCCGCGCGAGCGGCGTCACGCTCAACACGGTGCTGCAGACCGCGTGGGCGATGCTCCTGTCCGGTCTGCTCGGCCGCGACGACATCGTCTTCGGCGCGACGGTCTCGGGCCGCCCTCCGGAACTCGTCGGCGTGGAATCGATGATCGGGCTGTTCATCAACACCGTTCCGGTGCGGGTGCGGCTCGATCCCGCCGCGACCGTCACCGAACTGTTGCGACGCGTACAGCTCGAGCAGTCGCGCACCGTCGATCACCAGTACCTGGGCCTGTCCGAGGTGCAGCGCGCCGTCGGGATCGGTGAACTGTTCGACACCCTCACCGTCTTCGAGAGTTATCCCGTCGACCGCGACGCCCTCGAGCGAGCGCAACGCGCCGGGGGAGTGACGATCACCGGCGTCGACGGACGCGACGCCACCAACTATCCGCTGGTCCTCACGGCCGGCATGTCCGATCGGCTCGTCGTCAAGCTCGACCACCGCCCGTCGCTGATCGACGCGGACGAGGCCGCCGCCCTGGGCGCCCGCCTCGTCGCGATCCTCGAGGCCCTGTGTGCCCGGCCCGATGCGCCTGTCGCCGACCTCGACGTCCTGCCGTCCTCGGAACGGGAACGTGTACTGGGCACCTGGTCCACCGCACCCGCGGCACCGTCGAGCGGCACCGTCGCCGACCTGCTCGTGCACCGGTTCACCACCGGCACCGACCGACCCGCAGTGGTGTGCGGTGAGCAGGAATCGTCGTTCGGTGAACTCGGCGCGGCCTCGGCGCGACTGGCGAGGCTGCTCGTCGACCGCGGCGTGCGACCCGACGACCGGGTCGGTCTCGCGCTTTCCCGGACCGGCGCCATGGTCGACGCGATCGTTGCCGTCCTCACCGCCGGAGGCGCCTACCTGCCGCTCGACCCGTCCTATCCCGCCGACCGGTCGAAGCACATGATCACCGATGCCGCACCGCGTCTGGTGATCACCACCGAGGCCGTGCGCGCGGGTCTCGGTGAGGTGCTCGACGGGGTCGACGTGCTGGTCCTCGACGACCCGGATGTCGAGTCCACACTGTCGGCGCTGTCGTCGGCTCCGCTCACGGACGCGGACCGGCGCGCTCCGCTCCGCCCGGATCATCTGGCCTACGTCGTCTACACCTCCGGCTCCACGGGTCTGCCGAAGGGCGTGGCCGTCACGCACGCCAATCTCGCCGACCTGCACGCCGCACAGGCCGCCGGGCCCATGCACGCCGCCGGTCGTGCGCCGCGCGACGGGCAGTGGCACGTCCTGCTCACCTACCCGTTCGCCTTCGACTCGGCGGTCGCCGCGCTCACCTGGCTCTTCGAAGGCCATGTGCTGCATGTGCTTCCCGACGACAACCGTGCCGACGTCGACCGCATCGTCGACTACGTGCGCACCCACGGCATCGACTACGTCGACACCGTGCCCGTGCTCATGAACCGCCTGCTCGACGCCGGTCTCCTCGAACCGGGTGGGCACGTTCCCGCGATCGTCACCGTGGGCGGCGAAGCGGTGAGCACCGCGCTGTGGCAGCGACTCGCCGCGAGCGACGTGGTGGCGACGAACTGCTACGGACCCACCGAATGCACCGTCGACGCGACTTCCGCGCACATCGCGGGGGACACCGTGACGATCGGCGGTCCCACTCCCGGGACGAGCGTGCGGGTCCTGGACCACTGGCTGCGTCCCGTGCCCATCGGAGTGGCCGGTGAACTGTACGTCTCCGGAAACGGTGTCACCCGTGGATATCTCGGCCGCCACGACCTGACCGCAGCACGCTTCGTCGCCGATCCCTACGGGGCCGCGGGTGCCCGCATGTACCGCACGGGTGATGTCGTGCGCTGGACGCACGACGGCACACTCGGATACGTCGGCCGCGACGACGACCAGGTCAAGATCCGCGGATTCCGAGTGGAACCCGGCGAGATCGAGACCGCGCTCACCGCGCATCCGGCCGTGCGGAACGCCGTGGTGGTCGCACACACCGACCACCGGGGGACCACCCGCCTCGTCGGGTACATCGTCGGCGACGGACCCGACACCGCTGAGGTGCGGGCCGCGCTCGCCGACCGGTTGCCCGACTACATGGTCCCGGCGGTGCTCGTCGCTCTTCCCGTCCTTCCGATCACGGCCAACGGCAAGGTCGACCGGACGGCGTTGCCCGAACCGGACTTCTCGTCCCTGGCGGGTGCCGGCGAACCGCGCACCGAGACCGAGCGGACGCTGTGCGCCACCGTCGCCGACGTCCTCGGCCTCGACCGCGTGGGTGTCCACGACGACTTCTTCACCCTCGGGGGCGATTCGATCGTCTCCATCCAACTCGTGTCGCGTCTACGCGCGGCCGGCCTGCGCGTGACCGCCCGTCAGGTCTTCGAACTGCGCACCGCAGCCGCACTCGCCGCAGCGTGCGAGGCACCCGCCGAGGAACCCCGGCGAGCCCGGACGGCGGCGACCGGCCCGGTGCCCGTCACGCCGATCGTGCACGAATCCCTCGCGTCCGGATCGTTCGACTTGCTGCGCCGATTCACCCAGTCCCGGACGCTCGTCGCCCCCGTCGGCCTGCGAGAGACGGATCTGGTCACGGGTGTGCGGGCACTGCTCGCGGCCCACCCCATGCTGCGCTCGCGGTTCACCGTCGGCGACTCGGGACCGTCGGGGCGTACTCGTCGCGGTGCGACATGGATCGTGCCCGAGGACATCCCGGAGGCCGCGACGCTCGTCCGGCGAGTGGATCACTCGACCACGGAACAAATTTCGTGGAACGACCTCATCGCTGAAGCGTCGGCGGAGGCTGTCGACGCACTCGACCCCGAAGCCGGGGTGATGCTCCGCGTGGTTTTCCTCGACCCGGGACCGCAGCAGGCCGGACGGATCGTCGTCGTCGCGCACCACCTCGTCGTCGACGGTGTGTCGTGGCGGATCCTGGTGCCCGACCTCGCCGGTGCCGTCTCCGCGGCCACCCGCGGGGAGACGCCAGCGCCGGAGGACACCGGGACGTCCTTCCGGGAGTGGGCGGAATCGCTCGTCGAAGCGGCCTCGTCCGAGCGGATCACCGGATCGTGGCCGCTCTGGGAATCCGCCCTCGCCGCCGAGAGTTCGCCCGCGGTGGGAAGCCGCGCCCTGGACCCGCAGCGCGACATCGTGTCGACCTCGGCGTCCGTCGAGATCGACGTACCGGTCGACGTCACCGAACGCATCCTCACCACGGTGCCGTCCGCCCTCGGTATCGGCACCGGCGATGTGCTGCTCGCGGCCCTCGCACTCGCCGTCACCGACGTCTGCGGCGGATCCGCCCTGCGAGTGCATCTCGAGGGTCACGGACGCGAGGAACAGATCGTGCCTGGTGCCGACCTGTCGCGTACCGTCGGATGGTTCACCTCCCTGTATCCCGTGACGGTCGAACTCGGCGGAGACCGTGCACTCGACGGCGGTGCTCCGCTCCGGGCCGTCGCCCACGCGACCGAATCGCTGAAACGCATTCCCGACAACGGAATCTCCTTCGGTCTCCTGCGTTTCCTCGGCGACGACCGCGACCGCTTCGATGGCTACCGGACCCCGGAGGTGATGTTCAACTACCTCGGCCGGATGACCCTCGGCGATACCGCCGACTCCGCGTGGTCGGCCGCACCCGAGGCGGCCGCGCTCGGTGGTTCCGTCGATCCGGCCATGCCCCTCGACCACGTCCTCGACGTCAACGCGACCACGGAGGACGGACCGGACGGACCCGCTATCTCGGCGGTGTTCACCTACGCCACCGGTGCTCTCGACGCCGATCGGGCCCGCCGGATCGGGCAGCGCTGGCTCGCGGCACTGCACCTTCTCACCGACACGGTCTCCGGCGGTGCCGTGGGCGTCCCCGTGCCGTCGGTGCTCACGGCGTCCGGGTTGTCCGTCGACGAGGTGCTCGCACTGCACGCCGAGAATCCGGACGGCATCGAGGACGTCGTGCCGCTGACACCCCTGCAGCGCGGCATGTACTTCCTGGCCGGACTGGACGAGCCGTCGGGATCGGGCAGTGTCGCCGAGGGTGTCGATGTCTACACGATGCAGACCGACCTCGCCCTCGACGGCCGCGTCGACGCCGGCACGATGCAGCGCTCGGTGCGTGCACTCGTCGACCGGCACGCCGTTCTGCGCACCGGCTATCGACTCGGCGCAGCGGGCGAACCGATCGGCGTCGTCCGTCGTGCCGCCGAACCGCACTGGGAGGTCGTCGATCTCGGGACCGTCGAGCCCGGCGAACTCGACACGCGGGTGGCGGAACTGCTCGCCGCCGACCGCACCCGCAGATTCGATCTCGCGGCCGCACCCCTGGTGCGCTTCACGCTGGTGGTCGCGGGACCGACGCGTGCGCGACTGCTGTTCACGATGCACCACCTCGTCTCCGACGGTTGGTCCACCCCGCTACTCGTGCAGGAACTCCTGCAGATCTACGCCGCCGGGGGTTCCGCCGCCGGACTCGCGCCGGTCGTGCCGTTCTCCGACTACCTCGACTGGCTCGGCGAACAGGACGTCGCGGCCGGTGTCGAAGTGTGGCGCGAGTTGCTCGACGGCGTGGACGAACCCACCCTCGTCACACCGTCCGGTACGGCGCTGCGACCGCAGTTTCCCGCCGAACTGACGGTCGCCGTGCCCGACGGACTGTCGCGGCGGCTCGTCGAAGCGAGCCGCGCACAGGGCGTCACGGTCAACGGACTCGTGCAGACCGCCTGGGGCCTTCTCGTCGGGTCGCTCACCGGCAGAACCGATGTCGTCTTCGGTGCGATCGTCTCCGGGCGCGTCCCCGACGTGCCGGGCGTGGAATCGATGATCGGCCTGTTCATCAACACCGTCCCGGTACGCGTCCGCACGCAGGCAGGGGAGTCGATCACCGATCTCGTCACTCGCACGCACGGCACCCAGAACCGCGTGATGGACCACCAGTACGTCGGTCTCGCCGACATCCAACGTGCCGTCGGAATCGGCGAACTGTTCGATACCCTCCTCGTCTTCGAGAACTACCCCGTCGACCGCGACGCCCTCGACGCGGCGCAACGGGACGGCGGCGTGCGGGTCGGATCGGTCGGGGGTTCGGACGCCACGAACTTCCCGCTCGTGCTGGTCGCGGGACTGGAGGACGAACTGCACCTCGGCCTCGAGTACCGGACCGATCTGTTCACCGAGGACGACGCCACCGCACTGGGGGAGCGCCTCGTCCGCATCCTCGACCAGCTCGTCGCCGAGAACCCCGGCACCGTGGCGCAACTCGATGTGCTCACGACCGCCGAGCGGGCCGGTCTGCGCAGCGACCGGTCGACGACCCCCGCGGCCCCGTCGAGCGGAGCGGCGACCGTCGCCGATCTCCTGGCGCGGCAGATCGCCCGCACCCCGCACGCACCTGCGGTGGTCGCCGACGGCACGACACTGTCGTTCGCGGAACTGGGCGGGCGCTCCGCGCGACTCGCGCGGCTCCTCGTCGACGCCGGAGTCGGACCGGAGACGGTCGTGGGACTCGCGCTGCCGCGGTCCGAGCACATGGTCGTCGCGATCGCGGCGGCGATCTCGTCGGGTGGCGTGTACGTGCCGATGGACCCGTCCTATCCGCAGGATCGACTGGCGCACATGGTGTCCGACTCTCGACCACAGGTGATCGTCACGGTCGCCTCGGTTCTCGACGGTATCGTCCCCATCGCAGGCGACACGAGGATCGTGGTGCTCGACGACCCCGACCTGCAACTCGGCGAATTCTCCACCGCCCCAATGACGGATGCCGACCGCCGCGGTGCGCTGCGCCCGCACAACGGCGTGTACGTCATCTACACCTCCGGTTCGACCGGACTGCCGAAGGGTGTCGCGGTCACGCACGCGAACCTGCTCAACCTGTTCGAGAGCCACCGCGCGGATCTCTACGTCCCGACCGTAGCGGCGTCCGGACGCGATTCCGTCGGCGTCGGGCACGCGTGGTCGTTCGGTTTCGACGCCTCGTGGCAGCCGACCCTGTGGCTGCTCGACGGACACACGGTGCACGTCTTCGACGAGGACACCATGCGTGATCCCGAACGGATGGTCGCATACACGCTCGAGCACGAACTCGACTTCCTCGAGGTCACCCCGTCCTTCCTCGACCGCATGCTCGCTGCCGGACTGTACGAGAGCGGACACCGCCCCGCCTCCGTCGGATTCGGAGGCGAGGCAGTCAATCCGGCGTCGTGGCAGCGACTGCGGGAGCTGACCGACGGGCGCGCCTTCAACCTCTACGGACCGACCGAATGCACCGTGGACTCGCTCATCGGGGCCGTCACCGACGCCGACACACCGTGCCTCGGCCGGGCCGTGCACGGCGCCGGCGCGTACGTCCTCGACGCGATGCTCCGGCCCGTCCCGATGGGTGTGGTCGGCGAACTGTACGTCTCCGGTGCCGGTGTCGCCCGCGGATATCTCGGCCGACCCGACCTCACGACGGTGCGGTTCGTGCCGAATCCTTTCGCCGACGACGGCACCCGTATGTACCGCACCGGCGACCTCGTCCGGCGGGTGCGTGGTGCCGACGGCCGGCCCGTGCTCGAATTCCTCGGCCGCGGCGACGATCAGGTCAAGATCCGCGGCTTCCGGGTCGAACTCGGTGAGGTGGAGGCCGCACTGACCGCGGTGCGCGGGGTGCGGGACGCGGTCGTGGACGCGCACACCGACAGTCGTGGAGTGACGCGTCCGGTCGGCTACGTGACCCCGGACGGTGCCGTCGATCCGGCGGTCGTCCGTGCCGCCGTTGCCGAGCGTCTGCCCGACTACATGGTGCCCGCCGTGGTGCTCGTACTCGACGCCTTCCCCGTCACTGCCAACGGCAAGGTCGACCGGAAGGCGTTGCCCGAGCCGGACTTCTCGTCGCTGGTCGGGGCGCGTGCACCGCGTACCGACACCGAGCGGGTCCTGGCGGGACTCGTCGCGGACGTGCTCGGACTCGAACGGGTGGGGATCGACGACGATTTCTTCTCCCTCGGTGGCGACTCGATCGTTTCGATCCAGCTCGTGTCGAAGGTCCGGGCGGCCGGGCTGTGGATCACCACGCGTCAGGTGATCGAACTGCGCACCGTCGAGGCACTCGCGGCCGCGATCGACAGTGGCGGCGGACAGACCCGTCCGGCAGCCGTCGGCGACGTGGCAGGCGAGGTGACCGTCACGCCGATCGTGTGGGACACCCTCGATCAGTGGACGGGGTTGTCCCGGTTCTCGCAGGCGCGACTGCTGGTCGCGCCGGTCGGGCTCACGCTCGACACCCTGCGTACCGCGGTCGAGGCACTCGTGGCCGCCCATCCGATGCTGCGCTCGACCTTCCGTGTCGACGACGAAGGCCGACCGTCGTGGACGGTCCCCGAGACCGTTCCCGACCTCACCGCAGCCGTGCGGCGCGTCGACGCCACGGGCCGGGACTGGGACGAGTTGTTCGACGAGGAGCGTGAGAACGCGTACGCCGCACTCGATCCCGAGAACGGGACGATGGTGCAGATCGTGTGGTTCGACTTCGGGCCGCAGCAGGCCGGACGCGTCCTGATCGTCGTGAACCACCTCGTGGTGGACGGCGTGTCGTGGCGGATCCTCGTCCCCGACCTCGCCGACGCCGTCGAACAGGCCGAACGCGGGGAGACGGTGACCCTGTCGTCGAGTGGCACACCCTTCCGGGTGTGGGCGGACGAACTCGCGAAGGCGGCACGCTCGGAGCGGATCACCGCGTCGTGGTCGGCCTGGCAGCGTGCCGTCGACGCCGACGAACCGATGCTCGGTTCGCGCCCGCTCGACCCGGCACGCGACACCGTCCTCTCGACCCGGTCGACCCGCGTGCAGCTGCCCGTCGACGTCACCGAGCGGGTCCTGGCCGCGAACGTCGTCGACGACATCCTGCTCTCGGCCCTCGCCGTCGCGGTGGCGTCGGTCCGGGGTGGCGACCAGGTCCGCATCGACCTCGAGGGACACGGCCGGGAGGAGCAGGTGGTCCCCGGTGCCGACCTGTCGCGCACGGTCGGCTGGTTCACGTCGATGTATCCGGTGACGGTGGATCTGGCGGAGGTCGACGTGGCGTCCGCGTCCCGGGACACCGACGCCGCGGGCGCGGTGCTGCGTGCGGTGGCCCGCGCGTCGCGGGAACGACCCGACAACGGCATCGGCTTCGGCCTGCTGCGTCGACTGAACCCGGACTTCGGCGACCGCTTCGCCCGGTACGTGCCGCCGGCCGTCGTCTTCAACTACCTCGGTCGGCTCACGCTCGGCGAGGCGTCGGGCAGCCCGTGGTCGGGTGCACCGGGCGCCGCTGCGATCGGGGGTTCGGTGGATCCGGACATGCCGCTCGACCACGTCCTGCAGGTGGACGCGATCACCGAGGACACCCCGGACGGCGCGGTTCTGGAATGCGAGTTCGCCGCCGCAGCGGACGTGATCGACGCGGACACGCTCGCCGAGATCGCGCGGATCTGGCAGGAGACGGTGCAGGTCGTCGTCGCCGCGAAAGAACTCACCGGCACCGCTTACCAGGGCACAGCGCCTGCACACATCGAAACAAGGAGAACACCATGCTCGATCGCACTACCGTCCTCGCCGACACCGCCCGGATCCTGGACATCGACGTCGACGAACTCGACCCCTCGGTGAGCCTCGTCGACCAGGGACTCGACTCCGTCCGGCTGATGGCCCTCGTGGAACAGTGGCGTAGCGCCGGCGTCGAGGTCGACTTCGTGGACCTCGCCTCCGCCCCCGACCTCGAGCAGTGGATCGCGCTGCTCACCCGCGGATGAGCGGGTGATCGTGGCCGTCTTCGAGAAGCTCCTCATCGACCTCGACCCGCTGCGGACCAGCCGCGAGTTCCGGTACCTGTTCACTGCACGCGTCGTGTCGCTGTTCGGTCTCGGTTTCCTCATCGTGGCCGTGCCCGTGCAGGTGTACCAGCTCACCGGCTCGACGGCGCAGGTCGCCGCCGTCTCCGCGGTGATCGGTGTGACCACCTTCGGGGCCACCTTCGCGGGCGGGGTGCTCGCCGACCGGTACGACCGGCGGAACGTCATCGCCCTCGCCCGCGGCACCGCGGGCGTCGCCTTCGCGCTGCTGGCGATCAACGCGTTCCTGCCCGAACCGCAGATGTGGGCGATCTACGTGCTCGCCGTCGTCGACGGCATCGCGGGCGGGATCTCGTCGACCGCGCTCATGGCGGTAACCCCCAGCCTGATCCCGCGCGACAAGCTCGCCGCGGCCGGCGCGCTCATGGCGCTGACCGCCGACCTCGGCTCCATGATCGGCCCGGCGCTCGGCGGTGTCGTCATCGCCGCCGGTGGTGTGGGTGTGGCCTACGCGCTCGCGGCGTTCACCACGGCGATCACCACCTTCTGCATCACCCGCCTGCCGTCGCTGCCGCCGACGCACGTGGCGGAGGAATCACCGCTGAAGTCGGTGGTGTCGGGTTTCCGGTACGCGGCACACAACCGCGTGGTGGGGCAGGTGCTGATCGTCGGATTCCTCGCGATGCTGCTGTCCGGCTGGGCCGTGCTGATCCCGGAGTTCGCCGACGAGGTGCTCGGCGTCGGACCGTCGGTGGTCGGCCTGCTCTACACCGCACCCGCCGTCGGAGCCGTGGTCGGCTCGCTGACCAGCGGCTGGACCGGCTCGATCCGCCGGTACGGGCTGGTGGTGTACCTGCTCATGGCGGTCTCCGCCGCCGGTCTGGTGGGTGCCGGCGCGACCGGCGTCCTCGCCGTCGTGCTGCTCGGTCTGGCCGCGCACGGTTTCGGCGACTCGCTCGCGGACGTCGTGCGGTACGCGACCGTCCAGCGCAACACCTCCGACGAGTACCGCGGACGGATCGCGGCCGTGTGGGGCGCGCAGGTGACGGCCGGTACCTCCGTCGGCGCGGTCGCGGCGGGCGTCGTGGCCTCGCTGGTGCCGATCTCGATGGCCCTGACCATCTACGGCGTGGCCGGTGTGGTGATCATCGCGATCATGTTCGTTGCGACCCCGACGCTGCGGCGGTTCGAGGACACGGGCGATCTCGAAGCTGTGGGCTGACCTGCGGGTCGACGAGCGGGGCCGGGGTGATCCCCGGCCCCGCCTTCGCGTCGATCAGCGCTTTCGCGTCATACCCGTCCGTCGCGCGCCCAGGCCTCCACGGCCGAATACCCTTCGCTGACGCCCTGGGTGTAAGCGACGAGCGCGCCGTACAACCGGGATCCCTCGGTGGCGAGCTCGATGGTGCCCACCCAGTCGGCAGCGCGTGCCATGACGTGCGCGCAGATGTCCTGCCGGTCGCGTGTCGCGGACGACACGATCCGGAACGCTTCGTCGGCGATCCGGAAGGTCTCGGCGACACCGCGCCAGAAGTACTCCGCGTCCATGGCAGAGCGCAGCGACTCGTAATCCGTCGTGTTCTGCATCGCCGTAGCGTGTGCCAGTCGCTGCAGAGCATGCTCCGCAGCTCCGACGGGGAAGTACGTCACGTCGTCGATGGTGTCCTTGCCGCCGCTTGTCGTTCTCACCGCAGAGATGGTGCCCGATCTCGAGCGAATACGAAACAGCTCGTAGGTAACGGTATAGGCACGCGGCGTGTCGCCTACCCGGCCGCCGCCGGACGGTTCGGGATCAGGCACACGCACGACACCAGCAGGACGGCGCAGACCAGAACGGCGACGAACACCGGCGCCACCGAGTCCGCCAACTGCGCCGCACCGGGAGTTCCGGTGACGGTCTCGTCCGCCGCTGCGCCCCCGAGGGCTGCATTGGCCAGCGCACCGAACACCGCCACGCCCACCGCGCTGCCGATCGCACGTGCGAAGGCGTTCGCGCCCGTGACGACGCCCCGCTCGGACCAGTCGACGCTGGACTGCGCCGCGATCAGCGCGGGACTGGCGATCAACCCCATCCCGAGTCCCACGAGCACGCAGCAGAGCGCCACCTCCCCGGGAGCCGAATCCACCCCGACCTGCGTCAACAGCGCCGCGCCGCACAACAGCGGCACCGCACCCACCAGACCGGTGTTGCGAAAACCGATCCGCAGATAGAGCCGGCCCGACTGCGCCGCCGCGATCGGCCAGCCGATCGTCATCGTCGCCAGCGTGAAGCCCGCGACGAGCGCCGTGGTCCCCAGCGCGCCCTGTACGAACGACGGAACGTACGAGGTCAGGCCCAGCACGACCGCGCCCACCAGGCACGACACCGCGCTGGTGGTGACCAGCACACGTCGCGTAAACAGCCGGATCGGCAGAATCGGCTCGGCGGCGCGGGACTCGATCCACACGAACACCGCGATCAGGGCTGCACCGGCGGCGAAGATGCCGATCCCGGTCGCCGACGTCCACGCCCATGACTGCCCGCCCTCGAGCAGGCCGAGGATCAGCAGGGCGGCGCCTACCGCGAGTGTCGCCGCGCCGGCCCAGTCCACGCGCGGTCGCGGTCCCGACGGCGTGTCCTCGCGGAAGTTGCGGACGAGCACCCACGCCGCGAGGGCACACAACGGCAGGTTGATCCAGAAGATCCACCGCCACGACAGGAAGTCTGCGAAGACACCGCCCACGGCCGGGCCGATCACCGCCGACATGCCCCACACACTGGCGAGATAGCCCTGCGCCTTGGCGCGCTCGGCGACCGTGTAGATGTCCCCGGCGATCGTCTGTGCCATCGGCAGCACCGCACCGGCGCCGAGTCCCTGCACCGCGCGGAACGCGATCAGCGCCGGCATGCTCCACGCCACCGCGCACAGCACCGAACCCGCCGCGAACACCCCGATCCCGAACAACAACAGCGGAGTGCGGCCGAAGACGTCGGAGAGTTTGCCGTAGACCGGGACGAGCACCGCCTGCGTGAGCAGATAGGCGGAGAACAACCACGGGAACTGCGTGAAGCCGCCCAGGTCCGCGACGATCGTCGGGATCGCGGTCGCCAGGATGGTGCTCTCGAGCGCCACGAGGGAGGTGGCGAGCATCAGAGCGATGAGGATCGGGCCCCGCTCGGACCCGAACCCGACGTCCACTCGCGACGATGCGGCCATGCCACTCCTGTTCCCACTCGTACGTTCGTTGTTCCACCCGGCGGTGAACGAGTGGGATATCCGCCACGGGGTGCGGTACGCCCACTCGATGAGCACTAGGGTGTCAGCGTGCGTCCTTCACTCGAGTCCTACCAACACCTCGCCGGCGGCAAGGTGCGTGATCTGTACGTGATCGACGACGAGCACCTGCTCCTCGTCGCCAGTGACCGGATCTCGGCCTACGATCACGTGCTCGAGACCCCGATCCCCGACAAGGGACGGGTCCTCACTGCGATGAGCGTGTTCTTCTTCAAGCTGCTCGACGCCACCAACAACCACCTCGCGGGAGAACCCGACGACGAGCGTATCCCCGAGGAGGTCCTCGGCCGCGCACTCGTGGTCAAGCGCCTCGAGATGGTGCCCGTCGAGTGCGTCGCCCGAGGCTTCCTCACCGGCTCCGGCCTGCTCGACTACCAAGCCACGGGCTCCGTCTGCGGTGTCACCCTGCCCCAGGGGCTCGTCGAGGCCAGCAGACTGCCCGAACCGATCTTCACCCCGGCCAGCAAGGCTGCGCTCGGCGACCACGACGAGAACATCTCCTTCGACGACGTCGTCGAGAAGGTCGGTCTGAACCTGGCGATGAAGCTGCGCCAGGACACGCTCGATATCTACGACCGCGCCGCCATGTACGCGTCCGACCGCGGCATCCTGCTCGCCGACACCAAGTTGGAGTTCGGTCTCGACAAGGCCGGCAATCTGGTGCTCGCCGACGAGGTCCTCACCCCGGATTCGTCCCGCTACTGGGACGCGAACGAGTACGAGGAGGGCAAGGTTCAGCCCAGCTTCGACAAGCAGATCGTCCGGAACTGGCTCACCGGACCCGAATCGGGCTGGGACCGCGCCTCCGACACCCCGCCCCCGCCGCTGCCGCAGCACGTCGTCGCCAAGACGCGAGCTCGCTACATCGAGGCGTACGAACGTATTTCGGGACTGTCCTTCGACGATTGGATCGGCTGACCGCATATGACCTCCTCGAAGATCACTCCGCCGGTCGCGAAGAAGGTGCCGCTCGAGCGCACCCATCACGGGCACACCTTCGTCGACGACTACGAATGGCTGCGCGACAAGAACGACCCCGAGGTCGTCGCGTACCTGGAAGCGGAGAACTCGTACACCGAGGCGCAGACGGAACATCTCGCTCCGCTGCGTGAGGCGATCTTCGAGGAGATCAGGTCGCGCACCCAGGAGACCGACATGTCGGTCCCCACCCGGATGGGTGACTGGTGGTACTACGCCCGCACCGTCGAGGGCAAGCAGTACGCGATCCAGTGCCGGTGCCCGATCGCCGACGCCGACGACTGGACACCGCCCGACGTCACGCCTGGTGTGGAACTCCCCGGCGAGCAGGTGCTCCTCGACGGCAACGTCGAGTCGGAAGGGCACGAGTTCTTCTCGCTCGGGGCGTTCTCGATCAGCCACGACGGCACGCTGCTCGCGTACTCGACCGACGTCGTGGGCGACGAGCGCTACACCCTGCGCATCAAGGACCTCACCACCGGTGAGATGCGGGCGGACGAGATCCCCGGCACCGCACCGGGAGCGACGTGGGCGCTCGACCACAGCCACGTCTTCTACCAGACGGTCGACGAGTCGTGGCGGCCCGACACCGTCTGGCGGCACAAGCTCGGCACCTCCGTCGACGAGGACGTGAAGGTCTTCCACGAACCCGACGAGCGGTACTGGGTGTCGATCGGTTCGACCCGCAGCGAGAAGTACCTCATGATCTGGGTCGGCTCGAAGATCACCACCGAGGGATGGGTGCTCGAATCCGAGAACCCCACAGGCGAATTCCGTGTGATCCTGCCGCGCCGCGAAGGTGTCGAGTACGGTGCCGAGCACGCCGTGATCGCCGGTGAGGACCGCTTCCTGATCCTGCACAACGACGTCGACCCCGAGACGGGGAAGAAGGCCGAGAACTTCGTCCTCGCCGAGGCTCCCGTCGACGACCCGTCCGCGCTGCGCACCCTGATCGAGCACCGGCACGAAGTGCGCCTCGAGGATGTCGACGCGTTCGAGGGACACCTCGTGCTCGGCTACCGCCGCGAAGCCCTCACCCGACTCGCGGTGTGGCCGTTGACCGACGAGGGTTACGGCAAGCTCACCGAACTGGAGTTCGACGAGGAACTCTTCGCCGTCGGACCGGGCGCGAACCCCGAATGGACCCAGCCCACACTGCGTCTGGGCTACACGTCGTTCATCACCCCGAGCCGGGTCTACGACTACACCGTGAGCACCGGTGAGCTGAAGCTGCTCAAGTCGCAGCCGGTGCTCGGCGAGTTCGACCCGACGCTCTACGAGCAGCGCCGCGAGTGGGCGACCGCCGAGGACGGCACGAAGATCCCGCTGTCGATCGTCGCGCGCAAGGGCACCCCCGAGAACGCGCCCACGCTGCTGTACGGCTACGGCTCGTACGAAGCGAGCATCGACCCGGCCTTCTCCGTCGCACGCCTGTCGCTGCTCGACCGGGGCATGGTCTTCGCGGTCGCGCACGTGCGCGGCGGCGGCGAGATGGGCCGGCACTGGTACGAGAACGGCAAGTCGCTGACGAAGAAGAACACCTTCACCGACTTCGTGGCGTGCGCGCGGCACCTGATCGACGCCGGCGTCACGAGCCCGGAGAAGCTGGTCGCCGACGGCGGCAGTGCCGGTGGCCTGCTCATGGGTGCGGTCGCGAACATCGCACCCGAGCTGTTCGCGGGCATCCTCGCGAACGTCCCGTTCGTCGACCCGCTCACGTCGATCCTCGATCCGTCCTTGCCGCTCACGGTGATCGAATGGGACGAGTGGGGCAACCCGCTCGAGAACCCAGAGGTGTACGAGTACATGCGCTCGTACAGCCCCTACGAGAACGTCGAGGCCAAGGATTACCCGGCGATCCTCGCGATCACCAGCATCAACGACACGCGCGTGCTCTACGTCGAACCCGCCAAGTGGGTCGCCAAGCTGCGCGCGACGAAGACCGGCGATGCGCCGTTGCTGCTCAAGACGGAGATGAGCGCGGGACACGGCGGTGTGTCGGGCCGGTACGAGAAGTGGCGCGAGGTCGCGTTCGAGTTCGCGTGGGTGCTCGAGACGTCGGGCGCCTGCCGCGCGGAGACCGCTGCGGGCTGAGCTCGGTATCCGCTCGCGTTCTCGCTATTCGCCGCAGCAATTGCCGACGCGAATGACGAACTGTGTAGCCGATAGCAGACCGCTCACCTGCGCAGTTCGTACCGGACCTGGGGCCGGCCGGCGCGGCCGTACTCGGTGATGCGGGTCGCGGCTCCGTCGTCGGCGAGCCGTTCGAGGTAACGCCACGCGGTCACGCGTGAGACCCCCACGGCCGATCCGACTTCCGCAGCGGTTCGCGGCCCGTCGGCGTGATGAAGGAAATCGGTGATCTTCGACAGCGTGTCGGGGGAGATGCCCTTGGGTGTGGACGGACGGGAACTGCTCGTGCGCAGAGCCGACATGGCGCGATCGATATCGTGCTGGCCCGCCGCGGTCTCGGCGTCGCGCAACGCCGAGCGGTAGGCCACGTACTGTTCGAGCTTGTCCTGCAGTGCCGCGAAGGTGAACGGCTTGAGCAGATACAGCACCACACCCCGCGCGACCGCCGTCCGCACGACCTCCAGATCGCGGTTCGACGTGACGGCGATGATGTCGGGACTCGGACGACCGGCGCTCAGGCGTGCAGCCACTTCGAGGCCGCTCGTGTCGGGGAGCCCGATGTCGAGCAGCACCAGATCCACCGGTGTGCCCACCCGCGCAGCCGACGCGACCGCCCGCACGGCGTCGCTACCCGTGTGCGCGACACCTACCACCTCGAATCCGTCCACCCTCCCGACGTATTCGCGGTGGGCCTCGGCGATGAGCGGTTCGTCCTCGACGACGAGCACCCGGATCACGACCGGCTCTCCAAGGGGATCACGGCGACGATCATCGAACCCAGCGACGGTTCGGTGCGCAGAGTTCCCCCGTGACGCGCCACGACCTGGGCGACGAGTGCGAGTCCGAGGCCGCGCTGCTCGGACTTGGTGGAGTAGCCGCGCTGCATGGCCTGGGCCAGCACCTCCGGCGACATCCCCGGCCCGCTGTCGGCGACCTCGACGATCATCGACGAATCGTCCCGACGCACAGTCACCTCCACCCATGGGTCGTCCGACGCATGGGAGGCGTCGATGGCGTTGTCGATGAGATTCCCGACGAGGGTGACGATATCGCGCGCCGGGATGGACGGAACCGGGCCCAGTTCCGTGTCGTCGGTGACGGTCAGTTCCACACCTCGCTCGGCCGCCTCGTCGATCTTGCCGAGCAGCAACGCCGACAGCGCCGGCTCGTGGATGGCACTTGTCAACCTGTCGATCAGGTGCTGGGAGACCGCCAGTTCCTGCGTCGCGAACGCGACCGCGTCCTCCGTCCGGCCGAGTTCGACCATCGTGACGATGGTGTGCAGACGGTTCGCCGACTCGTGGGCCTGCGCCCGCAGCGACTCGGCGAATCCGCGGACCGAGTCGAGTTCACCGAGGACACCGCGCAACTCGGTGTGGTCGCGGAGGGTGACGACGGTGCCGATGCGGCGCTCGTTCCAGTTCACCGCGTCGCTGTTGACGACGAGGGTGCGGTCGCGCGTCAGGTGCACCTCGTCGCGTGCCTCGCCGGTGGTTGCGAGTTCGCGCAGTGTCTCGGGCAGGGCGTCGAAGGGGACCGGCCCGGTCGGGGGTAGGCCGAGCAGGCGGCGTGCCTCGTCGTTGACGACGTCGACCTGCGGTGAGGCGCCGGGTGCTCCACCGAACACCAGCAGCCCTTCGCCGATCGAGTGCAGGACGGCGTCGTGGTGTTCGTACATGCGCCGCAGCTGGTCGGGATCGAGCCCGAGGGTCTGACGGCGCAGGCGCCGCGCGATCAGGTATCCGCCCGCCGCGGTGACCACGAGCCCGGCCGCCACCAGGCCGACGATGCCCGGAAGGCTCCGCACGAAGTTCTCGGCGATCCTCTCCCGTGTCACCCCGACCGACACGAATCCGACGAGCGTGCTGTCGTCGTAGACCGGCGCGATGGTGCGGATCGACGATCCGAGGCTGCCCGTGTACGTCTCGGTGAACGGCGTGCCCGAACGGGCCTCATCGGTGTGGCCCGTGTACGGCAACCCGATCTGCTCCGGCACCGGATGTGTCACGCGGATGCCCTCGGGGTCCACGACGACGACGAAGTCCACCCCTGTCGCCTCGCGGATCTGCTCGGCGCGGGGCTGGAGCGCTGCGGTCGGATCGGGGGAGAGCAACCCGTCCGCGACCTCCGGGAAGAGCGCGGCTGTCACTGCGATATCCGTCACGGTGCGGCGCGTGGCCTCGTCGGCGTCGCGGCGTTCGTCGACGACGATGAGCGCACCCGCCACGATCGCTACCACCGTGAACACCACCAGCTGGAGGATGAGCAACTGGCCCGCCACGCTCATCGGCGGTCTCGTCTCGCGACGGTTCACCGGTCACCTCCCGTGAACACTATGTACACAAACTTCTCCCGCGGCGACCCGGCCACCACCATGTCCTTATGTGGACGTGATGCCGGTCACCACCCGGGCGCGGAGCGGCCCTACCAGGGTCCCGTAGTACCCGACCGAACCACGGTCGATTCCCGAGTCCTCGCCGGTGCGTCACCGCATCCCGTTATCCGTGAACATCGCGCGACGAGCCCGCGCATGATCGAAGGGCACTCCATGAGCACCACAACCGTGCGGGGCGAGAAACGCCGCGACCGTACCCACCGGCTGTACATCGGCGTCATCATCGCCGTCGTCGCCGGTATCGCCGTCGGATGGCTGGCCCCCGAGACGGGCAAGTCGCTCGGTGTCCTCGGCACCATGTTCGTCGACCTGATCAAGATGATGATCAGCCCGGTGATCTTCTGCACCATCGTGCTCGGCATCGGGTCGGTCCGGGCAGCGGCGAGCGTCGGCCGGATCGGTGGACTCGCGCTGATCTACTTCGTGGGCATGTCGACCGTGGCCCTCGCGATCGGCCTGGGTGTGGGCAACCTGCTCGACCCGGGCTCGGGGCTCACCCTCGATCCGGCCAACGCCGGCTCGGGTGCCGAACTCGCCGAGAAGGCGCATGCCGCCGGCGGCACCGTCGACTTCATCGCGTCGATCATCCCCACCTCCCTGTTGTCCGCACTGACCGAGGGCAGCGTCCTGCAGACCCTGTTCGTGGCGCTGCTCGTCGGCTTCGCCATCCAGGGCATCGGCAAGTCGGGTGAACCGATCCTGCGGGGCATCGGCCACCTGCAGAAGCTGGTCTTCCGCATCCTGACGATGATCCTGTGGCTCGCCCCGATCGGTGCCTTCGGTGCCATCGCCAACGTCGTCGGCCAGACCGGTCTGAGCGCGGTCCTGCAGCTCGGTGTTCTGATGATCGCCTTCTACCTCACGTGCGTCGTGTTCGTCTTCGGTGTTCTCGGATCGTTGCTGCGAGCGGTCTCCGGTGTCTCGGTGTTCAAGCTCGTGAAGTACCTCGCCCGCGAGTACCTCCTCATCTTCGCGACGTCGTCGTCGGAGTCCGCGCTGCCGCGTCTGATCGCCAAGATGGAGCACCTCGGTGTCCAGCGCACCACCGTCGGCGTGGTCGTGCCCACCGGTTACTCGTTCAACCTGGACGGCACCGCGATCTACCTGACGATGGCCGCCCTGTTCGTGTCCGACGCGATGGGCAGTCCCCTGAACATGGGTGAGCAGATCTCGCTCCTGCTGTTCATGATCGTCGCCTCGAAGGGTGCGGCCGGGGTCACCGGTGCCGGTCTGGCGACGCTGGCCGGCGGTCTGCAGAGCCACCGCCCCGACCTGCTCGACGGTGTCGGCCTGATCGTCGGTGTCGACCGGTTCATGTCCGAGGCGCGTGCCGTCACCAACTTCTCCGGCAACGCCATCGCGACCCTGCTCATCGGCACGTGGACCAAGTCGGTGGACCGTGACCGCGTCGACGAGGTGCTCAGCGGACGGCTGCCGTTCGACGAGAGCATGATGGTCGACGATCACGAGCCCGCCCCCGAGCGCGAACCGGCGAACCTGGAGAAGGTCTCCGTCTGATCCGGCATCCGCTACGACAATGGCTGTCCGCTACGGAAATTTTCCGTAGCGGACAGCTATTTCTGTAGCGACTACGCGCCGGCGGCGTTATCACGACATCCGCCGGCTCGAGGACCTCGACGAGGAGAAGGTCCGGAAGTGGGTGAGACAGGCCGCCGCGCTGCCGGGGGAGAAGATGTAGCACGCCGATGTTCGGGGGAGTGATCGGGCACACGATAGTTTGGGTGCATGACCACGCCTCTCCAGGACATCCCGATCAACACCCTCTCGGGTGAACCCACGAATCTCGGCTCGTACGAGGGCCACGCGGTACTCGTCGTGAACGTCGCGTCCAAGTGCGGCCTGACCCCGCAGTACACGGCACTCGAGAAGCTCGCGCAGGAATATCGCGACCGCGGACTGTTCGTCGTGGGCGTGCCGTGCAACCAGTTCATGGGTCAGGAGCCCGGAACGCCGGAGGAGATCCAGGAGTTCTGCTCCGCCACCTACGGCGTGACCTTCCCGCTGCTCGAGAAGATCGAGGTCAACGGCGAGAACCGGCATCCGCTCTACGCCGAGCTCACCAAGCACCCGGATGCCTCCGGCGAGGCCGGCGACATCCAGTGGAACTTCGAGAAGTTCCTCATCGCTCCCGACGGCACGGTCGCCGCGCGCTTCCGTCCCCGCACGGAACCGGATGCGCCCGAGATCCTCGACGCCCTCGAAGAGATCCTGCCGGCCTGACATGTTCGGCACAGAAGCGCGGGACGCGCTGTACGACATCATCCGCATGCGTCGCGACGTCCGTGCAGAATTCAGCGGGGAACGGCTCGACGAGGACACGCTGATGCGCATCCTGCGGGCCGCCCATCACGCACCGAGTGTCGGCAACACCCAGCCCTGGGACTTCGTCGTCGTACAGGACGAACAGCGACTGAAGGAGTTCGCCGAGCACGTCGCCGGTTGCCGGCAGGCGTTCGCCGACTCGCTCCCCGAGGACCGGAAGAGCACCTTCGACCCCATCAAGATCGAAGGCATCGTCGAATCGGGGACCGGCGTCGTCGTCACCTACGACCCCGAACGCGGCGGCAAGCACATCCTCGGCCGTCACACCATCGACGAATCCGGCCTGTTCTCGGCCGTGCTGGCGATCCAGAACCTGTGGCTCGCCGCGACCGCCGAGGGTCTCGGCGTGGGATGGGTGTCGTTCTACGAGGAGGACTTCCTCGCCGACTTCGTCGGAGTGAGCGCACCCGTGCGTCCCATCGCGTGGCTGTGTGTCGGGCCGGTCACGCGGCTCCAGGAGATACCCGACCTCGAACGGTTCGGCTGGCGCAAGGGGCGCCAGCTCGAGGAGGCCGTGCACCGCGACAGGTTCGCGGCGCCGGGTGACCGGGAAGCCTGATCCGACGGGTGGCGACCGGTTCGTGAGCGCGCGAGCCGGCCGCCACCCGCTGTTTCACAGATCGGTCGCCACCTGCCTGTTTTCAGAGTTCGGTCGCGACCTTCCAGGCACTGTGGATGGCGCCCTCGATGTAGTCGACCCGACCCGCGTCCCCGACGACGCGGACATCGATGTCCGAGCCGGCCAGTTCGTCGGCGAGCGGTGCTGCCGCCGACACACCGGACGCGACCACGACCATGCGGGCGCGTACCGATTTCGTCTCGCCACCCACGGTGAACTCCACCGTCTTCGGGGTGATGCGCTGAACCGTCGCACCACGATGCACCTCGAGGCCGACCTCGCGCGCGTGCTTGACGGCGGTCCACCGGCGCGGCATCGCCATCGGCACCCCGAGCTGCTTCCCCTCGGCGAGCAGCGTCACCCGGCTTCCCCGCTCGGCCATGAACTCCGCGAGTTCGAGCCCGACGAGCGACCCGCCGATCACGACGACGTCCTTCGCCATCGGCAGGAAACGCAGGAACCGCCGGCTCAGATCACGGATCCTCCGAGGGCTCGTGGTGATACCGGCGAGCCTGCCCACCCGGCCCATCACCCGCAGCACCGGGGACTGATCGGAGACGTCGCCCGCACCCGTCATGAGCGCACGCATGCTGTCGCCGGTGTGCACGTGCGGCAAGTCCCCGCCCGGCACGGTGGGACGTTCCCGCACGGCGCCCGTCGCGACGACCACCACGTCCGGCTCCAGGGCGCGGATCGATGCGGAGGTGGCCTCGGCGCCGAGCCGCACGTCGATGCCGAGGCGGGTGACCTCGGCCGTCAGCCATTTCAGCAGCCGCTCGTTGTCGGGGGTGGTGAGGGTCGAGAACCACAGGGTCCCGCCCAGCCGGTCGGTCTTGTCCAGGACGGTGACGCGGTGCCCGCGCTCGGTGGCGACCCGCGCAGTCTCGAGGCCGCCCGGCCCGGCACCCACCACGACGACGTGCTTCGGCGCCGCAGTGCGGACGAACGGCACGAGTGTCTCGTTGCCCAGCGCCGGATTGACCGCACAGATGGGCGTGGCATCCCAGAAGTTCTCCTGCACGCACACATAGCAGTTGATGCACGGGCGGATCTGCTCGCTGCGGCCCTGCTTGAGCTTGGCGACGAGCGCGGGATCGGCCAGCAACTGACGTCCCATCGCGACGAAGTCGGTGACGCCCTCGTCGATCATTCGCTCGCCGACCTCCGGCAGCATGCGGCCGACGGTGATGACGGGGATCGACACCGCACGCTTGATGACCGCCGCGTTGTGGGTGTAGTAGCCGACCTTGTCCGGCAACGGGCCGTCGGTGAAATTCGCGAACGCGTTCAGCGCGGTGCCAGTGACGTGGAGTGCATCGGCACCGGCCTGCTCGAACAGCACTGCGGCAGCAGCGGATTCCTCGACGGTCAGGCCGTCCGTCTCACCGTATTCCTGCCCTGCCAGCCGCACGATGACGGCGAGGCGGTCGCCGACCTCGGCCTTGACCGCGCGGATCACCTCGCAGGTCAGCCGGGCCCGGTTCTCCAGCGACCCGCCGTATCCGTCGGTGCGCTGGTTCGTGTAGCGGCTGAGGAAGGCGCCGAGCACGTAGTTGTGGGCGGCGTGGATCTCGACGGCGTCCGCTCCGGCGGCGGCGACCCGGCCCGCGGCCTCGGCGAACATCCGGATCAACCATTCGATGTCGCTCTCGGAGGCCTCGTTGTAGGTGGCCTGCGCGCCACCCTGGATCGATGCCATGCGCTGCAGTTCCGCGGGCGTGCAGTCGGCCATGGCGCTCATGTCGCTCGGCGGCTTCGGGATGCTCGGCACGAGCTGCGGCCGGCCCTGCAGGGTGTCGATACGGGCGACCTTGCCGTGGTGCACCATCTGCACGCACAGTTTGCTGCCGGCCTCGTGGACGGCGTCGGTCAGTGCGCGGAGGCCGGGGATGAACCGGTCCTCGGACAGGCCGGGTTCCTTCGTGCTGGTGCATCCCGCCGGATAGGCGACCGCGCAGCATCCGGTGACGATCAGCCCGGTGCCTCCGGCCGCGCGGGCGACGAAATGATCGATGTCGCCCTGCTCGATCTCCCCGTCCTCGCAGAGGTTCATGTCCATGGCGGGCATCACCACGCGGTTGTCCAGGGTGATCGGCCCGATGGTGCCGGGGGAGAGAAGGCGCGTATAGGTCTGGTTCGGGACTGCCACGCCCGGACGGTATGCCCGGCTCCGTGTGGTCGTCGACACTGTCCCGATGAACGGGATACGGATCGCCGGCCCGAGTCTTCATCCGGACTTCCCGGTCGGGCAGGACGCCGTTCACCCGAGTGCAGCAGGCTCGGGGTCATGAGCGGACGGATGATCGTGTCGGTGTCGGGGATCCGGGACGTCACGCGCGACCTCGTGGACGCCTTCGCCCGTGAGACGGACGCGCGTGGGGTGCCGTTGTCGCTGTTCGTCGCACCCCGCCTGAAAGACCACTACCGCCTCGTGCGGGATCCGGCGACGCAGGAGTGGCTGCTCGAGCGACGCGAGGGCGGCGACGCGATCGTGCTGCACGGTTACGACCAGGCGGCGACGAAGCGACGTCGCGCCGAGTTCGCGACGCTGCCCGAGCACGAAGCACGGTTGCGCCTGCTCGCCGCCGACCGTGTGCTCGAGGAGACCGGACTGCGCGCCCGGCTGTTCGCACCACCGCGATGGCGCGCGTCGCCGGGCGCAGTGACAGCACTTCCGCAGGTCGGTTTCCGGATGATGGCGGACAACGCGGGGATCCACGATCTGGTGGCGGGCACCGTGACGAAGACGCGGCTGTACGCGCTCGGTGACGGTGCGGGGTCGGACGTGTGGCGCTGCCGCGCGATGGTGATGGGCGCGTCGCGGACGGCGCGGCGCGGGGAGCTGCTGCGTCTGGCGATCGCCGCTCCCCGGCTCGCCGAGTCCGGACCCCGGCAGGCGATCCTCGACGCCGTCGACCTCGCGCTGCACCACGGTGCCGAACCGACCGTCCACGCCTGGCGGCCGCGTCCGTCGAACAGCCGCGTGGCGTGATCCCGCCTGGCCCGCCGGTGCTCCCGGTCGCCGCATCCGCTCGGTAATGTTGGCGGCCATGGATGCTGACGTGATCGTGGTGGGGGCGGGACTCGCGGGGCTCGTGGCGGTCGGTGAACTGATCGACGCCGGTCGCAAGGTTCTGCTGGTCGATCAGGAGAACTCGAACAACATTGGTGGGCAGGCCTTCTGGTCGTTCGGTGGGTTGTTCTTCGTCGACAGTCCCGAACAGCGACGACTCGGGATCAAGGATTCCTACGAACTCGCCTTGCAGGACTGGATGGGGACCGCCGGCTTCGACCGCGAGATCGAGGACCGCTGGCCGCGGCGCTGGGCCCAGGCCTATGTCGAGTTCGCCGCGGGGGAGAAGCACGCCTGGCTCAAGCAACGCGGGCTGAAGATCTTCCCGATGGTCAACTGGGCCGAACGCGGCGGATACGACGCTGCAGGGCACGGCAACTCGGTCCCGCGATTCCACATCACCTGGGGTACCGGTCCGGGCCTCGTCGAGATCTTCGAGCGCAAGCTCCGCGAAGGCGTCGAACGCGGTCTCGTCACGCTGAAGCACCGCCACCGGGTCGACGAACTCGTCGTCACCGACGGCGCCGCCACCGGTGTGCGCGGAGCGATCCTCGAGCCCACCGACGCGGCGCGCGGCGTGGCGTCCTCCCGCACCGTCGTCGGGGACTTCGAGTTCTCCGCCGGAGCCGTCATCGTCACCTCCGGCGGTATCGGCGGCAACTACGACCTCGTGAAGAAGAACTGGCCGAAGCGGATGGGGGAGCCGCCGAAGCACATGCTCAGCGGTGTGCCCGCGCACGTCGACGGCCGGATGCTCGAGATCACCGAGAAGGCCGGCGGGAACATCGTCAACCGCGACCGCATGTGGCACTACACCGAGGGCATCACCAACTACGACCCGGTGTGGCCCGATCACGGCATCCGCATCCTGCCCGGCCCGTCCTCGCTGTGGCTCGACGCCACCGGCAAGCGGTTGCCGGTGCCGTTGTTCCCCGGCTTCGACACGCTCGGCACCCTCGAGTACATCGTGAGCACCGGCTACGACCACACCTGGTTCGTGCTCGACCAGAAGATCATCGAGAAGGAATTCGGGCTCTCCGGCTCCGAGCAGAATCCCGACCTCACCGGGCGCAGCCTCCGCCTGCTGCTGCAGCGGGTCAGGTCGGGTGCTCCCGGACCGGTCGAGGCCTTCAAGGAGCGCGGTGTCGACTTCGTCGTCCGCGACACGCTCGCCGATCTCGTGGCGGGCATGAACGAACTCACCCCCGAGGCGCCGCTCGACTACGAGCAGGTGCGTTCGGTGGTCGAGGCCCGCGACCGCGAGATGGACAACAAGTACACCAAAGACCTGCAGGTCGCGGCGGTGCGCTCGGCGCGGGCCTACGCACCCGACCGCGTCGTCCGCATCGCGGCGCCGCACCGGATCCTCGACCCCAAGGCCGGACCGCTCATCGCGGTCAAGCTGCACCTGCTCACCCGCAAGACGCTCGGCGGGCTCGAGACCGACCTGTCGTCGCGCGTGCTGCGGTCGGACGGGTCGGTCTTCGACGGCCTCTTCGCCGCCGGTGAGGTCGCCGGCTTCGGTGGTGGCGGCGTCCACGGCTACCGGTCGCTCGAGGGCACCTTCCTCGGCGGATGCATCTTCTCGGGCCGGGCGGCGGGTCGCGCCGCCGCCCGCTGAACCTTCCGTCGGCGTCGACTGGGACAGCAGAGCGCGAAACGGTCGTAGGAGCGCGAAACATCCCGCGCCGACGACCGTTTCGCGCTCCGCAGCGTCAGACCTCGACGCCGTCTTCGTGCGGCAGCACGCGGAATTCGGTGCCCTCCGGCGCCATCTCGCTGTACCGGCCGTAGAAGATGCCGCGACCGTTGTCGTTGACGATGCCCTGGTGGATCGGCACGGCGACCCGCGGATTCACCGCGCGCAGGTAGTCGATCGCCTCCCAGATCTTGAGCCACGGCGCGGTCGACGGCAGGGCCAGCACGTCGACGCGCTCGTGTGGGATGTACAGCGAGTCGCCGGGGTGCAGCAGCCGCGACGGATTCTCGTCGTCGCCCACGAGGAAGGCCGTGTTGTCGATGATGGGCATGTCGGGGTGGATCACCGCGTGCCGTCCGCCGGTGCCGCGTACGGTCAGCGAACCCACCGAGAAGGAGTCGCCGGGACGCACCGCGGTCCAGTCGCCGTCGAGCAGGTTCGCCGACTGCGGGTCGGAGAACAACTGCGCTCCGGGGTTGGCCTCGAGGAGCGCGGGCAGCCGGGTGGTATCGGCGTGGTCGGGATGCTGGTGGGTCACGAGGATCGCGTCGAGTCCGGTGATGCCCTCGAACCCGTGGGAGAAATTTCCGGGGTCGAGAAGGAGCTTCGCGCCGAGGTGTTCGACGAGGATGCAGGAATGGCCGAAATGGGTCAGTTGCATGTCGTCGAGTATGCCGTCGGGAGGAGCCCGATGACCGACTACGGACAGGAACTCCGCTTCGGCAGCTTCGTCACGCCGTCCGCTGCCGATCCGGCGGGCGTCGTCGACCTCGCCGTGGTGTCGGAGAGCGCCTGGACCGCATCGCAGCCCCGGCGAAGCGGTCGACGCACTGATCGAGGCGATCGAGGTGATCCGTGCTCTGTGGTCGGACGAGAAGGGCGCGGCCGGGATCGACGGCACGTACTACCGGCTGACCGGCGCGAAGCGGGGCCCGTTCCCCGCGCACGCTCTCGGCATCTGGCTCGGCGCCTACGGCAAGCGGATGCTCGACGTCACCGGCCGCTTCGCCGGCGGATGGCTGCCGAGTTCGTTCGCCGCCGGGCCCGAGAAGCTGGGGGAGATGAGCGCCCGCGTCGACGAGGGTGCGCACCGTGCCGGGCGTGATCCCGCCGCGATCCGCCGGCTCTACAACATCTCCGGCACCTTCGCGGAGACCGCGGACGGGTCGCGGTCCGACCTCGAACGTTTCGCCGGTGAGGTCGCGCCCCGCGTGCGCGAACTCGTTGCTGCCGAGCGGCGTTGAACGGGGGTGACGGGTCTCGCACGAGCGGGACCTCGGCCGATGCCCTTCCCGGTGGCCACGGCCGGTAAACTGCTGGATGTCCGGTGTCCGTCCCCGGGCGCCAGCACTACTACCGAGGAGCAGCACGTGGCGCGTGTCGTCGTCGAAGTCATGCCCAAAGCCGAGATTCTCGACCCCCAGGGTCAGGCCATCACCGGGGCGCTGTCGCGGCTGGGCTTCGCGGGCGTGACCGACGTCCGTCAGGGTAAGCGTTTCGAGCTCGAGGTCGACGGCAGCGTCGGCGACGAGGAGCTCGAGAAGATCGCCGAGTCGTTGCTCGCCAACACGGTGATCGAGGACTGGGCCATCCGGCGGATCGACGGTGACGCATGAGCGCACGCATCGGAGTCATCACCTTCCCGGGCACGCTCGACGACGTCGACGCCTCCCGCGCGGTGAAGCTCGCCGGTGGTGAGGCCGTGAGCCTGTGGCACGGGGACGCCGATCTCAAGGGGGTCGACGCGGTGATCGTGCCCGGCGGCTTCTCCTACGGCGACTACCTGCGCTGCGGTGCCATCGCACGGTTCGCACCGGTGATGGGCAAGGTCGTCGAGGCCGCGCAGAAGGGCATGCCCGTCCTCGGCATCTGCAACGGCTTCCAGGTGCTGTGCGAGGCGGGTCTGCTGCCCGGCGCGCTCACCCGCAACGCCGGTCTGCACTTCGTCTGCCGCGACGAGTGGCTGAAGGTCGAGTCGAACACCACCGCGTGGACCTCGCGCTACGAGGCCGGCGCCGAGATCCTCATCCCGCTCAAGTCGGGTGAGGGCCGCTACCAGGCATCGGAGAAGGTGCTCGACGAGCTCGAGGGTGAAGGTCGCGTGGTGTTCCGCTTCGCGGGCGACAACCCGAACGGTTCGCAGCGCGGCATCGCCGGCATCTCGTCGGCGAACGGCCGGGTCGTCGGTCTCATGCCGCACCCCGAGCACGCCACCGAGGCGCTCACCGGCCCCAGCGATGACGGACTCGGCATGTTCTACAGCGTGCTGGACGCGGTCGTCAACGCGTGACCGCCTGACCGGAATTTTCCGGCGAAGCCCCCATCGACCCTCCCGGGTCGTGGGGGCGTCGCTCGTTCCGGCGGGCTCGAGGAATCCTTCGAACCGAAGTTCCGGAACAGGAGAGACGGAACGAGGGACCCCGCCACCGTCCCGATCGGCTGCGGAATCCCTCGTCCCTACAACCCGGAGCTCGACCCCCCGATCAAGTCCCGGGCGCGATGTCGTCGTCATCCCCCATGCGCGACATCGCGGATCAGTCTGCCGGAGCCGAATCGTCCTGTCCTGAGTAGGACTACCCAAATCGGACCTGTCCGTCGACGGGCGTTGCGTGTCGGTCCCCGGCGGTACCGTCGCGCCATGACAGCGACCATTGCGATGATCACCTTCGACACGACCGATCCGGCTCCGATCGCGAGATGGTGGGCCGAGCGTACGGGCGGCCGCATCGAGCAGGAGAACGACGGCTGGTTCTTCATCGTCGCCCTGCCACAGGGCATCAGGCTGGGCTTCCAGAAGGTGTCCGATCCGACACCCGGGAAGAACCGCGTGCACCTCGATCTCGCCGCCCCCGACCTCGACGCCGAGGTCGAGCGCTTCGTGCAGGCCGGCGCGAAGGAGGTCCACCGTGAGGACATGGGCGACGACTTCCGCTGGGTGACGCTCGCCGACCCCGAGGGCAACCTGTTCTGCGTCGCCGAGGGGCACTGACACTCGGTACGAGGAGAGCGGGCCGGCGCTTTCGGTCGGCGCTCCCGCTGTCCGTGATGCGAAGATGCAGTCATGTTTTCCACGCGTGCCGATGCTCGGGGTCTCTGTAATTTCGTCGACCTGTCGCCGTCGCCGTTCCACGTCTGCGCCACCGTCGCCGCGGCGCTGACCGAGGCGGGCTTCGTCGAACTGCACGAGCAGCAGGCCTGGCCCGCCGAACCGGGACGCTTCTTCCTGATACGCGGCGGGTCGCTGATCGCATGGAGCACCGAGGGTGTCGCCGACGATCCGGCCGCACCCTTCCGCATCGTCGGCGGGCACACCGACAGCCCCAACCTGCGCGTCAAGCAGCATCCCGACCTCACATCGGCGGGCTGGCGGATGGTGGGACTCGAACCGTACGGCGGTGCGTGGCTCAACTCGTGGCTCGACCGCGACCTCGGCATCTCCGGCCGCTTCACCGTGCGCGCGGCGGAGACGACCGAGGACGTCCTCGTCCGAGTCGACGCGCCGGTCCTGCGTGTCCCGCAGCTCGCCATCCACCTGTCCGAGGACCGCAAGGGCGTCCAGCTCGACCCGCAGCGCCACGTCAACGGCGTCTGGGGAGTCGGCACCGAACCGCGCTCGTTCATCGCGTGGGTCGCCGAGCAGCACGGAATCGACCCGGGCGCGGTGCTCGGCTGGGAACTGATGACCCACGACCTCGCACCGAGCGCGGTCGTCGGGCCGGGCCGCGACCTGGTCAGCGCACCGCGTCTCGACAACCAGGGCACCTGCTACGCCGGACTGCACGCCCTTCTCGCCGCCGTGGCACACGTCGCAGCGCACGGTGGCCCGATGCCGCTCCTCGCCCTGTTCGACCACGAGGAGGTCGGCAGCATGTCCGACCGCGGCGCCTTCTCGGAACTGCTCGACACCGTCCTCGAACGGATCGTCCTGCTCCGGGGTGGCGGCCGGGAGGAGTTCCTCCGCGCCCGCGCCGGCTCGATCGTCGCGTCCGGCGACATGGCGCACGCCACGCACCCCAACTACCCCGAGCGGCACGAACCCGCCCACCGCATCGCGGTCAACGGCGGACCGGTCCTGAAGGTGAACCAGAACCTGCGCTACGCGAGCGACGCGACCGGCGCCGGAGCCTTCGCGCTGGCCTGCGAGCAGGCGGGGGTCCCGCTGCAGCGGTACGTGCACCGCGCCGACCTGCCGTGCGGCTCGACGATCGGCCCGATCACCGCGTCGAGGACCGGCATCACGACCGTCGACGTCGGCGCCCCGCAGCTCGCCATGCACTCGGCGCGCGAGTTCATGGGCGCGGACGACGTGGCCAGCTATGCGCAGGCGCTGACCGCTTTCCTGACCCCGGCATCGTGACCGCGTTCGCCCGCCCCGAAGCACCCGCCGGTGACACACTGAAGACGGTCGTGTCCGGTCGGAGAGAACGGGGGAATGCAGTGGACGTCCCGTCCTACCCCGATCATCTGCTGTCCCTCGACGAGTGGGCGGCCCTGCCCGAATCCGACGGGCACCATGTGGAGGTGTGCGAGGGCGTGCTCCTCGCCGCGCCTGCGCCGGGGGCGGCGCACGATCATGCCGCGGTGACCCTGGCGTTGCTCCTCGACGAGAAGCTGCCCGACGAATGGTGCGCGCTCGGAGGCGTCGAGGTGCTGGTCGCGGAGAAGCCGCTGACGGTGCGGTGCCCCGACGTGATCGTCGTGGGACGCTCCCTCGTCGACGCCGATCCCGATCGGGCGCCGATCTCCGAGGTGAAGCTGGTCGTGGAGGTCACCGTCGACGGCACGGCCCGCACCGACCGCGTCACGAAGTTCTCCGAATACGCGGAGGCCGGCGTCCCGCAGTACTGGATCGTCGATCTCGGCGGACCGCCGGTGATCGCGACCTTCACGCTCGTCGACGGGTGGTACCGATTCGACGGGGAGCACTCGGGCACCGTCACCCTCGATGCGCTGGGCACCGAGGTGGCCGTCACACCGTCGGGGCTCGTGCCCGCACCGGTGAACCCCGTCGCGCCTGCACAACGATAGACTGATCCGCGGCAGTTCCCGCCCGGCCTGCCGTTTTCGATCCCAGAGTGAAGGGACCCGACGCCCAGTGTCACCGCACGTGGATACCGTCTCCCACGCCGCCGAAACCCCCGACGCCGCTCAGCCCTATCGGGAGCTGGGTCTGAAGGAAGACGAGTACACCCGGATCAAGGAGATCCTGGGCCGTCGCCCCACCGACGCCGAACTCGCCATGTACTCGGTGATGTGGTCCGAACACTGCTCGTACAAGTCGTCGAAGGTGCACCTGCGCTATTTCGGCGAGACCACCACCGACGAGATGCGTGAGTCGATGCTCGCGGGCATCGGTGAGAACGCCGGCGTCGTCGACATCGGCGACGGCTGGGCCGTCACCTTCAAGGTCGAGTCGCACAACCACCCGTCCTACATCGAGCCGTACCAGGGCGCCGCGACCGGCGTGGGCGGCATCGTCCGCGACATCATGGCCATGGGCGCCCGCCCGATCGCCGTGATGGACCAGCTCCGCTTCGGCGCCGCCGATCACCCCGACACCCGTCGCGTCGTCGACGGTGTCGTGCGCGGTGTCGGCGGCTACGGCAACTCCCTGGGCCTGCCCAACGTCGGTGGCGAGACCGTCTTCGACGCCTCCTACCAAGGCAACCCGCTCGTGAACGCGCTGTGCGCGGGTGCGATGCGCGTGGAGGACCTGCACCTCGCCCACGCTTCCGGCACGGGCAACAAGGTCATCCTGTTCGGTGCCCGCACCGGCCTCGACGGCATCGGCGGCGTGTCCGTCCTCGCCTCCGAGACCTTCGACGACAGCGCCGGCGGCCGCCCCAAGAAGCTCCCGAGCGTGCAGGTGGGCGACCCCTTCACCGAGAAGGTGCTCATCGAGTGCTGCCTCGACCTCTACCGCGAGAAGCTCGTCGTCGGCATCCAGGACCTCGGCGGTGCCGGTCTGTCCTGCGCGACCTCCGAGCTCGCCGCCGCCGGCGACGGTGGCATGCACATCAACCTCGAGCGTGTCCCGACGCGCGCGAAGGGCATGACCCCGGCCGAGGTGCTGTCCTCGGAGTCGCAGGAACGCATGTGCGCGGTCGTCACGCCCGACAACGTCGACGCCTTCATGGACGTCTGCAAGAAGTGGGACGTCCTGGCCACCGTCATCGGTGAGGTCACCGACGGCGACCGCCTCGTCATCGATTGGCACGGCGAGACCGTCGTCGACGTGCCGCCGCGCACGGTCGCGCACGAGGGCCCGGTCTACGAGCGCCCCGTCGAGCGCCCGGCCTCGCAGGACGAGCTGATCGCGAACACCACCGCCGGCCTGAAGCGTCCGGAGACCGCCGACGAGCTGCGCGAGACGCTGCTGAAGATGCTCGCGTCGCCGGCGCTGTGCAGCCGCAAGTGGATCACCGAGCAGTACGACCGCTACGTGCGCGGCAACACGGTGCTCGCCGAGAACGCCGACGCCGGTGTGGTCCGTATCGACGAGGAGACCGGCCGCGGCATCGCGCTCGCGACCGACGCTTCGGGCCGCTACACGCAGCTCGATCCGTACACGGGCGCCCAGCTCGCCCTCGCCGAGGCCTACCGCAACGTCGCCGTCACCGGTTCGACGCCGAAGGCCGTCTCGAACTGCCTGAACTTCGGTTCGCCCGAGGACCCCGGCGTGATGTGGCAGTTCCAGCAGGCCGTGCGCGGCCTCGCGGACGGCTGCGCGAAGCTCGGCATCCCCGTCACCGGTGGCAACGTCAGCTTCTACAACCAGACCGGCGCCACCGCGATCCTGCCGACCCCGGTCGTCGCGGTGCTCGGTGTGATCGACGATGTGCACCGTCGCATCCCCACCGGCGTCGGCCTCGAGCCGGGCGAGACGCTGATCCTGCTCGGCGAGACCCGCGACGAGTTCGACGGCTCCATCTGGGCGCAGGTCGAACACGACCACCTCGGTGGTGTCCCGCCGAAGGTCGATCTCGACCGTGAGCGGCTGCTGTCGGAGATCCTCACCGCCGGTTCGCGCGACGGCCTGATCTCCGCCGCACACGACCTGTCCGAGGGTGGTCTCGCGCAGGCCGTCGTCGAGGCCGCACTCGCAGGCGAGACCGGCTGCCGCGTGCTGCTCCCCGAGGGCGCCGATCCGTTCGTGACGTTGTTCTCCGAATCGGCCGGCCGCGTGCTCGTGGCCGTGCCGCGCACCGAGGAATCGCGCTTCACGGGCATGTGCACCGCACGCAACATGCCGTGGGTGCGCATCGGCGTCGTCGACGAGGGATCCGACTCCGTCGAGATCCAGGGCCTGTTCTCGATCCCCATGACCGAGCTGCGCGAGGTGTGGGAAGGGACCCTGCCTGCCCTGTTCGGGTAACCGTGCCGGCCACCCAGGTCGATCGACTGGCGGCGTTCGAGGCCCGGCAGGGCCGGATCATCGCCGCGGTCACCGACTTCGGTGAGCGCCACCCCCTCACCGCGCGGGTGTGGGGGTGGCTCGGCCTGGACTTCACGGGCGTCGCCTTCGCCGCGCTGTTCTTCTGCTGGTCGCTGACGCCGTCGCTGCTTCCGCGCGACTGGCTCTTCCAGGGCCTGATCGGCGGCATCAACGCCACGATCGGGTACGGCGTCGGATGCGTCGTCGGCTGGCCCGTGGCCCGCTTCCTGCTCCCCGCGTGGCGATGGTGGCCGCCGCCGTTGCCTGTGCTGCGTGCCATCAAGGTCGCGGTTCCGGTCGCGGCCGTTCTCGCGTCGCTCGTCGCGCTCGTGCTCTCCGCCGGCGAGCAACGCCAGCTCGCCGCCCTGATGGGTGTCGAGGGCACCACGACCTCGGGATATCTGCGCACCATCGTGCTGAGCGTCGCGGTCGCTGCCGCCCTCATCGCTCTGTGGCGCGGCTTGCGCGACATCGTCCGCTGGGTGTCGATGCTGCTCATGCGCCGCACCCGGATGCCGCTCGGTCTCGCCCGCACGCTCGGCGTTCTCGTCGTCGTGCTGGCGACCTTCATGCTCATCGACGGCGTGCTCGTCCGAGGCTCCTACGCGATCGTCAATCAGGCGTTCGGCCTGGAGGACGACACCACTCGTCCCGGGGCGATCCAACCGGTCGACCCCGCAAAGTCCGGCAGTCCCGAGTCCCTCGCGGCCTGGGAGACGCTCGGATTCGAGGGTCGCAACTTCGTCTCGCGAGGACTCGACGCCGAGGAACTGACCGCCGTCAACGGCAGTCCCGCACCGGAACCGATCCGCGTGTACGTCGGTCTCGACACCGCACCCACCCCGGAAGAACGCATCGACCTCGTCCTCGCGGAACTCGAGCGGACCGGTGCCTTCGACCGCTCGACGCTCGTCCTGATCCCCACCACCGGCACCGGCTGGGTCAATCCCACCGCGGCCCGCGCGATGGAGCTCGTGCACAACGGCGACCTGGCGATGGTGGCCTGGCAGTACTCCTACCTCCCGAGCTGGATCTCCTTCCTCGCCGACCGTGAGAAGGCTGCGGCCGCAGGCAAGATGCTGATCGAGCGGGTACACGAACGCTGGTCGCAGCTGCCCGAGGACGACCGCCCCGATCTGTTCCTCTACGGCGAGAGCCTCGGCACGCAGTCGGGGGAGGGTGCCTTCGACAGCCTTGCCGAGATCCGCGCCCAGATGGACGGGGTGTTGTGGGTGGGCCCGCCCAACTCCAACCGTCTGTGGCGGCAGCTCGTCGAGCGCCGCGATCCCGGCACGACCGAGGTGCAACCGGTGTACGCGGACGGTCTCGTCGTGCGCTTCGCAGACAGCCGGGAGGCGATCCACGAGCCCGACACACCGTGGCTGTCGCCGCGCGTGCTCTACATCCAGCACGCCTCGGATCCCGTCGTCTGGTGGTCGCCGGACCTGTTGTTCTCCCGCCCCGACTGGCTGTCGGAGCCGCCCGGACGCGACCGGCTGCCGCAGATGCGGTGGTTCCCCTTCGTCACCTTCTGGCAGGTCTCCGCAGACCTCACCAACGCTGCCGGCGTCCCCGACGGACACGGCCACAACTACGGGTCGGCGGTGCTCGAGGGATGGATCGAGATCACCCAGCCCGAGGGCTGGACCGAGAACGACACCGAGCGGGTGCGCATCGCCCTCGAGGCGTTCGCGGAGGACGACGGGCCCGAGAAATGACATCGCGAGTCGCTGCAGTGACCGGCACCGCCGTGAGCTGCACCGCTGCGGGATGTGCCGCCGCGCTGGTCGCGTGGAACAACCTCGTCCTCCCGGCGATGGATCTCGGTCCGCGCGGCCGGGCCGCAGCGAACGCCGGATTCGGAGTCGCGCTCGCCGCGGCGACCCGCGCGGCCGGGGTCTCCGCAACCGAGCTCGGCTGGCGCGGGGCAGGGAAGGGCCTGCGGTGGGGGACCGCGTCGGTGGTCCTGCCCGTCGCGGCCTACACGGTGATGCTCGCCGTCCCACCCGTACGACGGCGGATGGCCGCCGGAGCGCGACGCGCCGACCACACCGAGTGGGTCTTCGTGCACATCCCCTTCGGGACGGTCCTGGCCGAGGAGCTGCTGTTCCGATCGGTTCTGTACGCACTGACCCGCCGCGAGTCACGGAGGTGGCACCGGGTGCTGACCTCGGTAGCCTTCGGGCTCTGGCACGTCGCCCCCGCCCGGCACGCCGGGGACTCGGTGCCCGGAACCGTCGCGCTCACCGCCCTGAGCGGGGTGGTGTTCGACGAACTGCGACGACGGACCGGCAGCGTCGTCGCGCCGATGCTCCTGCACCTGGCGATCAACGCCGGCGGGGCCGTCGCCGTGGGCATCGCGACGAGGCTGCGTACTTCCGAGCGCGACGCGCGTCGCTAGGGTGTGCTGCCATGGCACCCCGGAGACCCGTCGATCCCGCCGAACTGCGCGCAGCTCTCGAACGGGTGGGTCCGTGGATGAGGGGGGAGAGCGACGAGAAACCGCCGCGCTCCGATCTCGCCGCCGCTGTGCGGCTCAGTGCCCGCAGCCTCGAGCAGATAGCCCCTGGGTCGAGTGTGGAGGTTAGGGTGCCGCCTTTCGTGGCCGTCCAGTGCATCGAAGGCCCGCGTCACACGCGGGGGACACCACCGAACGTCGTCGAGACCGATCCGCGGACGTGGCTGCGTCTGGTGGTCGGCAGCATCGATTTCGCCGGGGCCGTGGACTCGGGTGCGGTGGAGGCGTCGGGTGGGCGCGCAGCGGAGATCGGACGGCTGCTCCCGATCGCCCGACTCTGACGTTTGCCGGGGTTCACGCCGGGCGTCCGGGAAGAAGCACCCCGCGCTGCCCGTAGAATGGGGGGAGCCCCGCTTGTCCAGCCTCAGGGAGCACGTCCGTGACCAGTGCCGATCTGTCGGTCCACACACGTAATCTTCTCGCCTCCACCGAACCCGAGAACGAACCCCGCGAAGAGTGCGGAGTGTTCGGAGTGTGGGCTCCCGGCGAGGACGTGTCGAAGCTCACTTACTACGGTCTTTATGCGCTGCAGCACCGAGGGCAGGAAGCTGCGGGCATCGCCGTGGCCGACGGTTCGCAGGTGCTCGTGTTCAAGGATCTCGGTCTCGTCAGCCAGGTCTTCGACGAGCAGACGCTCGCCGCGATGACCGGCCACATCGCCATCGGCCACTGCCGTTATTCCACAACCGGGTCGACGACCTGGGAGAACGCGCAGCCGATCTTCCGCACCACCGCCGCCGGCTCGGGCGTCGCGCTCGGCCACAACGGCAACCTCGTCAACACCGCCGAACTCGCCGAACGCGGACGTCGTCTCGGCGTGCTCGATCCCACACGGCCCGGTGCGGCGAACTCCGACTCCGACACCGTCGGTGCGTTGCTCGCTCACGGCGCGAAGGACAGCACGATCGAAGAGGCCGCGATGAAGCTGCTCCCGCAGCTGCGCGGCGCGTTCTGCCTGACCTTCATGGACGAGCACACCCTCTACGCGGCCCGCGACCCCTGGGGTATCCGCCCGCTGTGCCTCGGACGCCTCGACCGCGGCTGGGTCGTCGCCAGCGAGACCGCCGCCCTCGACATCGTCGGTGCCTCCTTCGTTCGCGACATCGAGCCCGGCGAACTGCTCGCGATCGACGCGGACGGTGTGCGCTCGTCGCGCTTCGCGAACCCCGAACCCAAGGGCTGCGTCTTCGAGTACGTCTACCTCGCGCGCCCCGACTCGACCATCGCCGGTCGCTCCGTCCACGCGACCCGCGTGGAGATCGGCCGCCGGCTCGCGAAGGAACACCCGATCGACGGCGATCTGGTCATCCCGGTACCCGAGTCGGGCACCCCGGCCGCCGTCGGTTACGCGCAGGGCTCGGGGATCCCGTACGGCCAGGGCCTGATGAAGAACGCCTACGTCGGCCGCACCTTCATCCAGCCCAGCCAGACCATCCGCCAGCTCGGTATCCGGCTCAAGCTCAACCCGTTGCGCGAGGTGATCCGCGGTAAGCGCCTCGTCGTCGTCGACGACTCGATCGTGCGTGGCAACACCCAGCGCGCCCTGATCCGCATGCTGCGCGAGGCCGGTGCTCTCGAGATCCACGTGCGCATCGCCTCGCCGCCGGTCAAGTGGCCCTGCTTCTACGGCATCGACTTCGCGTCGCCGGCCGAGCTGATCGCCAATGGTGCAGGTACCCGCGACACCGTCGAGGAGGGGCACGACTACGACGAGATGGTCGAGATGGTGCGCAGGTCGATCGGTGCCGACTCGCTCGGCTACATCTCGATCGACGGCATGATCGGCGCCACCGAGCAGCCCGCATCCCGTTTGTGCGCTGCATGTTTCGACGGCCACTACCCGATCGCCCTCCCCAGCGAACACCAGGCGGGCAAGGACGTCCTCGCCGGCGTCGTCGACACCGATTCGGCCACCCCGACCGTGTTGGACAACGACAACGCGGACGTTCTCAGTCGGCCGTAGAAGCTGGTCGGGTACCGTAAGTGCCGCGGTCGGCACGGTTCGGCGTGCGTTTCGCATGCCCGGACGCAGGTGTGCCTGCCCGCATGTAGCCAGATATTTCACGACAAGACACAACTCGAGGCTGGAGCCGACAACTCATGACCGAGGACGCAACCCCCGGAGCTTCCTACGCCGCGGCGGGCGTGGACATCGAGGCCGGTGACCGAGCCGTCGAACTGTTCGCCCCGCACGCGAAGAGGGCCACCCGCCCGGAGGTCATGGGCGGCCTGGGTGGGTTCGCCGGTCTGTTCGCGCTCAAGGACGGATACAAGGAGCCGCTGCTCGCGGCGTCCACCGACGGTGTCGGCACCAAGCTCGCGGTGGCGCAGGCACTCGACAAGCACGACACGGTCGGTCTCGACCTCGTCGCCATGGTCGTCGACGACCTTGTGGTCTGCGGCGCCGAGCCGCTCTTCCTGCAGGACTACATCGCCGTCGGCCGCGTGGTGCCCGAGCGGGTCGCGGAGATCGTCGCCGGCATCGCCGAGGGCTGCGTCCAGGCCGGCTGCGCGCTGCTCGGTGGCGAGACCGCCGAGCACCCGGGCGTCATGGCGGCCGACGACTACGACCTGTCCGCGACCGGCGTGGGTGTCGTCGAGGCCCAGAAGCTGCTCGGACCCGACCGCGTGCGCCCCGGCGACGTCGTCATCGCGATGGGCGCCTCGGGTCTGCACTCGAACGGCTACTCGCTCGCCCGCAAGGTGCTGCTCGACATCGGCAAGATGAGCCTGACGGCGCACGTCGACGAGTTCGGTCGCACCCTCGGCGAGGAGCTGCTCGAGCCCACCCGTATCTACGCCAAGGACTGCCTCGCGCTCGCCGCCGAGACCGAGGTGCGTACCTTCTGCCACGTCACCGGTGGTGGTCTCGCCGCGAACCTCGCGCGCGTGATGCCCAAGGGGCTCGTCGCAGAGCTCGACCGCACCACCTGGAGCCCGGCTCCGGTCTTCGGCCTCATCGCGCAGCGCGGACGGGTCGAGCGGGTCGAGATGGAGAAGACCTTCAACATGGGCGTCGGCATGGTGGCCATCGTGGCCCCCGAGGACGTCGACCGGGCTCTGGCGGTGCTCACCGCCCGGCACATCGACTGCTGGACGCTCGGCACGGTCCGCAAGGCGCAGGACGGCGCCGACGAGCGCGCGGTGCTGCTCGGAGACCACCCGCGCTTCTGACGGGCGCGCGTCGCCCGACGCGAACACGACGAAAGGCCGGTTCCCCCAGGATGAATGGGGGAACCGGCCTTTCGGCTACTGCCGTGTTGTGAACTCGGAAGTCACAGGCTCGAAGGCTGCGGACGGTGACGAGCGCCGTCCGGCCTCGCGTCGAACGCCGACCACACCACCGACGGAGGGGGAGCCGAAAGTCGGCCTCCCCCTCCGTCGGAGAGTGATATCAGGTCAGCGACGCCAGTCGTCGTCGTAGTCGTCGTCCCAACCGGAACGTTGCTCGGCGAAGACTTCGTCCCGCTGCGAGTTGGTTGCTCCGCCAGACAGCTCTCGCTGGAGGCTCTCGAAGTCGGTGGACGGCGAGCTGTACTTGAGTTGCCGTGCAACCTTGGTCTGCTTTGCCTTAGCCCGGCCGCGGCCCATGGCCAACCCCCTCGCGCTTTGACGGGGCGGCCTGGGGAAAAGTGGCGGCCCCGGTGTGTTGAGTATTTTCCTGACGCCCACTTTAGCGTGGAAACTTCGGTTGCGCCTCCACACACCCGGCTGGGCCGGTGTCCGTTACGCCTCATAACGACCCGACCTGCATGAATGCTGTTGAAATGTGATAGAGATGCCCTTCAGAACACCCCCGGGACGGCCCGGACGGTGCCGACTCGCACGCCACCACCGAAGACCGGTGCCGACGAGAGCACCGCCAGCCGTTCGGAATCGAAGGTCGCGGCGTTCGCGGCGGCACCCGCTCCGAGGCGGTGGAGCAGGGCCGCGGTGAGCGGGAGGCGTGCCCGCTCGTGCCCGTCGTCGATCTTGAAGGCGAAGGATGTGCCGTCCGGCAGCGCGCCGGCGTGGATCCCGTCGGCGCCCGCCTTGCACAGCAGACCGCCCACCGCGCGCATGAGCTTCAGATCGTCCTTGCCGGTGCCGGAGATCAGGAACGGATGCTCGCGCACCGCGTCGGCGACGGCGCGCTCGGGCGTGCCGACCTCCGCCGTCGCGAGCCGCGAGTAGGCGCGGGCGAGATTGAACAGGGGGACGGGCACGATCGGCAGACCACAGCCGTCGATTCCGAGATCGGTGTCCTCGATGTCGCCGGTCAGTTCGAGGATCGTCTCGGTCACCAGCTGCTGCAGCGGGTGGCCGGCGTCGGTGTAGCCGTCGGTGTCCCAGCCGTTCGCCGCGCACGCCGCGAGCATCGCCGCGTGCTTGCCCGAGCAGTTCATGTAGATCGACCGCGGCGTGCGTCCGGCGGCGAGCACCTCGGCGCGGGTGAGTTCGTTGCCGGGCAGATCCGTCGGGCAGCGCAGGTCCTTCTCGGTGAAACCGGCACCGGACAGGATCCGCTCGACGGCCTCCACGTGGTCGGCCTCACCTTCGTGCGACGCCGTGGCGATCGCGAGTTCGGCGGAGTCGCGGGGGACGAAGCCGGCGCGCAGCAGCGCGACCGCCTGCATCGGCTTGTTCGACGACCGCGGATAGATCGGCGTGTGCACCTCGCCCAGCGAGACGAGGACCTCGCCGTCCGGGTCCAGAACGATCAGCGAGCCGCGGTGGATGCACTCCCGGAAGCCCGAGCGCACCACCTCGACCAGTTCGACGCTCAACGACTCTCTCCCTTCCGTGCCCGCCCCTCCTGTGGTCGTCCGGCGAGGCGGCGGGCCTTGTCGGCGACGCTGGGAGCGATGTCGGCCTGCTGCTCGAGCATCGCGGCGACCCGCTCGTGGCCCTGCCCGGTGAACAGATCGCGCACCGTGGCCGCGTGGGAGGGGATGTGCTCGACGACGATGCGGTCGCCCGCGGCCACCGGTCCCTCGGAGATCACCTTCAGGTACGCGCCGCAATCGCCGCGAGCGACGAACCGGGTGGCCCAGTCGCCTTCCTCCGAACGGATCGCGAAGGTGCGGCAAGGGGTACGGGGGCCGGTCACCTCGAGGAGCAGACCGCCGTCGCCGACGCGCCACCGCTCGCCGATGACGGCGTCGGTGGGGGAGAACCCGGCGACGTGCAGATTCTCGCCGAACCAGCCGATGGGCAGTTCCCGGTCGAGTTCGGTGCCCCAGCGGCGCGACTCGTCCTGCGAGAAGGCGTAGACGGCCTTGTGAACGCCGCCGTGGTTGGCGGTGTCGCACTGGCGGTCGCCGGTCAAGCCGAGCTCGCCGACGTGCACCGGCCCGTCGACGGGACGCTTGTCGATCGCGGTGACGGGATTACGCCGCAGTCCGGTCTCGTGCAGCGTGTGCACGACGCAGACCGCTGCGACGGTCCCCGAGGTCGCCGGCCGCGTGCCGGCCGTCTCGGCGGTCACCGGCCGCGCAATCGGTCGACCGCCGCCCTTCCTGCCTGGATGCCGTCGTCGGGAGGGATGGAGTCGGGGTCGATGGACGCCGCGCACGGTCCTGCGACGAGGGCCGTGTCGGGCGTGATGGTGCGCTTGACGAGCGCGAGCGCGATCGGCCCGAGTTCGTGATGGTCGACGATCGTGCCGATGCGTCCGACCGCGCGACCTCCGGCGGTGATGTCGTCGCCCGTCTCGGGTCGTCCGTCGGCCGAGCCGTCGAGATGGAGAAGGACGAGATGTCGCGGGGGCTTGCCGAGGTTGTGGACCCGCGCGACGGTCTCCTGACCGCGGTAGCAGCCCTTGTCGAGGTGGACGGCGCCGTACTGCTCGGGTCCGCCGATCCAGCGGGCCTCGTGGGGGATGGTGCGCTCGTCGGTGTCGACACCGATCCGGGGACGGACCGCTTCGACGCGCAGGGCCTCGAACGCCCAGCTGCCGGCCGGACGCGCGCCGGCGTCCCGCAGGGCGGTGAAGATCGCGGTGAGCGACTCGCGTGGCACCAGGAGGTCGAAGGAGTGCTCGGTGGGCCACGGCATGCGGCGGACGAAGCCACCGGCGGGCAGGGCGACGGCGGCATAGGGTTCGGCCGGCAGCGCGTCGATCCCGAGCACGGCGAGCACGGCGGGGCTGCCGGCGTCCGGCCCGAGGAGGCTCAGGACCGCGAGTTCGTTGCCGTCGCGGGGTTCTGCCTTCGCCCAGAACACCATCTTCTTCAGGAAGGCCAGCAGGTCGGGTCCGCGGTCGGCTTCGGTGTCGATCCACGTCACGCCGTCGAGGTCGGTCTGCACGAAGTGGTGTTCGACGCGGCCGTTCGCGTCGAGGCTCAGGTTCTCGGCGGAGGTGCCGTTCGGGAGCGACGCGATGTGCTGGCTGGAAATGGTGTGCAGCCAGCTCAGGCGTTCGTCGCCCGGAACAGCGAGGACGAAGCGGGTGGAACGGTCGACCACGGCGGCGGACGTGGCGGCGGCACGTTGCTCGCCGAGCGGGTCGCCGTAATGCCAGGGAAGTCCGGCATCGGGCCCGCCGGAAGGCGAGGCGACTGCGCCGGGAAGTGCGAGAAGGGCGCTTTCGGACACGATCGGAGACTCGGTCACGACACCAGTCTATGGGGAACCGGCCGACAGGTCTGCCAGTGGCTAGGCTGAGCGCCATGGCTGAGCGGGTGCTGGTGACGCTGGACGGCGAGGTGAGGGATGCGGACGCACCCCTTCTGCACGCCGACGATTTCGGTGTTCTTCGTGGCGACGGGGTGTTCGAGACGTTGCTCGTGCGAGGCGGCCGGGCGCGTGCGCTCGAACTGCATCTCGCCCGGCTCGCGGCGTCCGCGGCCGCCGCACAGTTGCCCGAACCCGATCGCGACGACTGGCGGCTCGCCGTCGACGTGGCACTCGAACAGTGGGGCGCCGAGCAGGAGGGCGTGCTGCGCCTGGTCTACACGCGTGGTCGTGAGGGCGCCGACACGCCGACGGCCTTCCTGCTCGTGACGCCGGTGGCCGAGCGTGTCGGCATCGCACGGCGCGACGGCGTGTCCGTGGTGACCCTCGAACGGGGTTTTTCGACCGATCTGGCGCAGAAGGCGCCGTGGCAGCTCCTCGGTGCCAAGACGCTGTCGTACGCGACGAACATGGCGGCACTGCGTCACGCCGAGTCGGTCGGCGCCGACGACGTGATCTTCGTCAGTGCCGAGGGCTACGTGCTCGAGGGTCCGCGGTCGACGGTGCTCGTCGCGCGTGGCCGGACATTGCTCACTCCGCCGCCGGAGCAGGGGATCCTCCCCGGCACCACGCAGCAGGCACTGTTCGACCTGGCGGGGGAGCGGGACTTCACGGTCCGGTACGAGCCGCTGCGCCCGGCGGATCTCGTCGTCGCCGACGGTCTCTGGCTGATCTCCAGCGTGGCGCTCGCGGTGCGGGTGCACACCCTCAACGGGCACGCGCTGGTCTCGCGGGTCCAGGAGGGCGAGATCGAAGGCCTCGTCGACGAGGCGGTCGACGCCGCTTCGTGAGCGAATCGGTCGATGCAGCTTCCTGAGTGGCGGCGGGTGTGCCCCCGCGGGTGATCCGTATCCGATGTGACGTGAGTCCGATGTGTCGGGCGACACGAACCTGTCCCACTTCGCGCAATCGCTACTACATTCGGTAGTAGCAAGGCCGGAGCAGTACTACCGGCGTGTCTTCGCGAACGAGAACCGCAGCGTCGGCCCCGCTCTGGATCTCCGTATCGACCGGGCCTCACTCGGAGTGGCAATGGACGTCTTGGATCTGTCCCGGTGGCAGTTCGGGATCACGACGGTGTATCACTTCATCCTCGTGCCGTTGACGATCGGCCTCGCGCCGCTCGTCGCGATCATGCAGACGATGTGGGTGGTCACCGGCAAGGATCACTGGTACCGCCTCACAAAGTTCTTCGGGAAGATGTTCCTGATCAACTTCGCGCTCGGTGTCGCGACCGGCATCGTGCAGGAATTCCAATTCGGCATGAACTGGAGCGAGTACTCCCGCTTCGTCGGCGACGTCTTCGGCGCACCCCTCGCCCTCGAAGGTCTCGTCGCCTTCTTCATGGAGTCGACCTTCCTCGGCCTGTGGATCTTCGGCTGGACGCGCCTGCCGAAACTCGTGCACCTCGCGACCATCTGGCTCGTCGCGATCGGCGTGAACGCCTCCGCCTTCTTCATCATCGCGGCGAACTCGTTCATGCAGCATCCCGTCGGGGCCACCTACAACCCCGAGACCGGCCGCGCCGAGCTGACGAGCATCTGGGAACTGCTCACCAACAACACCGCGCTCGCAGCCTTCCCCCACGCGGTCGCCGGCGGATTCCTCACCGCCGCAACCTTCGTCGCCGGCATCGGTGGCTGGTGGATGGTCCGCAACATGCGACGCGCCGCCGAGATCCGCACCTCGGAACCCGAGGAGGCCCAGCGCCTCGAGAACGACGCCCGCGGACTGTTCCGCCCCGCGACCCGCCTCGGCCTGATGGTCATGATCATCTCGGGCATCGGGTTGTTCGTCACCGGTGACGTCCAGGCCAAGCTCATGTTCGAGCAGCAACCGATGAAGATGGCCTCGGCCGAGTCGCTGTGCCACACCGAGACCGACCCCAACTTCTCGATCCTCACGATCGGCACGCACAACGACTGCGACGGCGTGATCCACGTCCTCGACGTGCCCTACGTGCTGTCCTTCCTCGCGCAGGGCGAGTTCAGCGGCGTGACCCTCCAGGGCGTCGAGGACCTGCAGGCGCAGTACGAACAGCAATTCGGCCCCGGCAACTACAAGCCCAACCTGTTCGTCACCTACTGGTCGTTCCGCGCGATGATCGGCCTCGCCGCCGGTTCCGCGGCCCTGGCCCTGGCCGGGCTGTGGGTCACCCGCGGCGGCCGGGTGCCCGACCAGAGGTGGTTCTCGACGCTGTCGCTCGTCGCGATCCCCACGCCCTTCCTCGCCAACAGTGCGGGCTGGATCTTCACCGAGATGGGCCGGCAGCCCTGGGTGGTGCATCCGAATCCCACGGGCGTGGACATGATCCGGCTCACCGTCGACCAGGGTGTCTCCGATCATGCGGCAGGAACGGTGCTCACCTCGCTGATCGCCTTCACCCTCGTCTACGCAGCGCTCGGCGTGGTGTGGTTCTGGCTCATCCGCAAGTACGCGATGGAAGGCCCGCAGGAGCACGACGCGCAACCGCCGGGCTCCGACGACGACACCGACGACACGCAGCCGAAACAGCTGTCCTTCGCGTACTAGGAGTGGGCGGACATGGGACTTCAGGAAATCTGGTTCATTCTCATCGCAGTATTGTTCACCGGCTACTTCGTCCTCGAGGGGTTCGACTTCGGTGTGGGCATGCACTTCCCGGTGCTCGGCCGCGGTAGGACCGTCGAGGCGGACACCCGGCGCCGGGTGCTGCTCAACACGATCGGTCCGGTCTGGGACGGCAACGAGGTCTGGCTCATCACCGCGGGTGGTGCGCTGTTCGCGGCGTTCCCCGAGTGGTACGCGACCCTCTTCTCCGGCTTCTATCTCCCGCTGCTGCTGATCCTGCTCGCCCTGATCGTGCGGGTGTGCGCCATCGAGTGGCGCGGCAAGGTCGACGATCCGACCTGGCGTCGCCGCTGCGACTGGGGGATCATCTTCGGCTCGTGGGTGCCCGCCGTGCTGTGGGGTGTGGCGTTCGCGAACATCGTGCGCGGCGTGGCGATCGACGCCGACAAGCAGTACGTCGGCGGATTCTTCGACCTGCTGAACCCGTACGCCCTGCTCGGCGGTGCGACGACGGCGCTGGTCTTCGCGCTGCACGGCGCGGTGTTCATCGCGCTCAAGACCGAGGGACAGGTCCGGACGGATGCCGTGGCGATGTCGCGGAAGCTGGCCGTGCCCGCCGTCCTCGTGGCCGGTGCGTTCGTGGTGTGGACCCAACTCGCCTACGGCAAGGGCTGGACGATCGCGCTCGTCGCCGTGGCGGCGATCTCCCTGCTCGCGGTGGTCGCGCTGACCATCGTCGCGCGTGAGGGCTGGGCGTTCGTGTTCACCACCGTCGCGATCGCCGCGACCTCGGTGTTGCTGTTCGCGTCGCTGTTCCCGAACGTCATGCCGTCGACCCTCGACCCGTCCTGGTCGCTGACGATCGAGAACGCGTCGTCGAGCCCGTACACACTGAAGGTCATGACGTGGGCCGCAGCGTTCATGACCCCGGTCGTCCTCGCCTACCAGGGCTGGACGTACTGGGTGTTCCGTCAGCGTCTGTCGACCGACCACATCCCGCACTCGATCGGTCTGAAGATCGGCTCGAAGTGAGCATGACGCAGTCCGCAGCCCCCGCCGACGCGCCCGCGCGTCGGCGGGGGCCGGTGGACCCGCGGTTGTGGCGCTACTCGGCCGCAGCCCGCGGATATCTCGTCCTGACCGTGGTCACCTCGGTGGTCGATGTCGTGATGGTCGTCGTCACCGCACTCATGATCGGACGGGTCCTCGCGGGCGTCATCACCACCGACGCCCGGTCCGTCGGCGACTGGACGACCGAACTGGCGATCCTCGCCGTGGCGATCGTCGTGCGGGTCGCGGTGACGTGGCTGCAGTCGCGGTACGCGCACCGGTCCGCGACCCGCGTGGTCGCCGAACTCGAACACGAGGTCCTCGATTCCGCGGCGAATCTGCCCCCGCGCGAACTCGACCCGCGACGCGACGAGATCGCGGTGGTTCTCACCCGCGGACTCGACGGGCTGAAGGAATATCTCACCGGCTATCTGCCGGCGCTGCTGCTGGCCGTGATCCTCACCCCGGTGACGATCGTCGTGATCGCCCTGCACGACCTCACCTCGGCGGTCATCGTCGTGATCACGCTGCCGCTCATCCCGATCTTCATGATCCTCATCGGCCTGCTCACCAAAGGCAAGGCCGACCGCACCCTGCGCGCGATGACGACACTGTCGTCACAACTGCTCGACCTCCTCGCGGGTCTTCCCACACTGCGCGCCCTCGGTCGTGAGAAGGGGCCCGCCGATCGCGTGCGCGAACTCGGCGACGAGCATCGCGCGACTACGATGTCGGCCCTGCGCGTGGCCTTCCTGTCCGGCACGGTCCTCGAATTCCTCGCGACGCTGTCCGTCGCCCTCGTCGCCGTGAGCATCGGTATGCGCCTCGTCTACGGATCCATGCCCCTCGAAGCCGGCATCATCGCGTTGATCCTCGCGCCGGAGGCCTACCTCCCGCTGCGCACCGTCGGCAGCAAGTTCCACGCCGCCGAGGACGGGATGGCGGCGGCCGACAAGGCATTCGCCGTGCTCGACTCGGTGCCGGACGCCGCCTCCTCTCGCCGCGCCTCCTCGCGTCGCACCTCCACGGACACGATCGGCACCGACCGGGTCGCGAACTGCGAGATCGTCTTCGACGGCGTCTCCGTGCCCGGCCGCGACGGTTGCGCCCCGCACCGGCTCGACGCGATCTGCCGTCCCGGCCGGATCACCGCGTTCACCGGCGCCAACGGGGCCGGCAAGTCCACCGCCCTGCTGGCGCTGCTCGGGCTCGCCGAGCCGAGCGAGGGGACCGTCACCGTCGACGGACGTCCCGTCGCGGGCGACGAGAACTGGTGGTCGCAGATGGCGTGGCTTCCGCAGCGGCCGGTGCTGCTGCCCGGCACGCTCGCCGACAATCTGCGACTCACCGGTGTCGACCCGGAGGCCACCGAACTCGACGACGTCTGCGCCGCCACCGGCTTCGACAGCGTGCTCGCCGAACTCCCGGACGGCTGGCGGACCGTCGTGGGGGCCGGCGGCACGGGCCTGTCGCTCGGCCAACGTCAGCGACTGGCGCTCACCCGCACCCTCGCCTCCCCGCGCCCGGTCCTGCTGCTCGACGAACCCACGGCCCACCTCGACGAGGACACCGAGGCCACCGTCCTGTCCACGCTGCGCGGGCTCGCCGCGGCCGGCCGCACCGTGGTGGTCGTGGCGCATCGCCCCACCCTGCTCGCCATCGCGGACGAGGTCGTCACCGTCCACGCAGCACCGACGGAGGTGTCCCGGTGAAGGATCTGCGCCGGGCGATGGCCCTGCTCGAGCTCGAGCCGCGCCGAGTGCTGCTCGCCGTCCTCGCCGGTGTCGCGACCCTCGGCAGTGCCCTGCTGCTCGCCGGTCTCTCGGCGTGGCTGATCGTGCGGGCATGGGAGATGCCGCCCGTCCTGGACCTGACCGTCGCGGTCGTCGCGGTGCGGGCGCTGGGAATCTCCCGCGGGTTGTTCCGCTACTTCGAACGACTCGCAACGCACGAGACCGCGCTGCGCGGCACCACCTCGGCCCGCGCGAATCTCTACCGGCGACTCGCGGACGGCGACCCGGCCGCCGCCCTGGGCGTGGGACGCGGCGACCTGCTCGCGCGCACCGGTGCCGACGTCGACGCTCTCGGCGACGTCGTGGTGCGCGCACTCGTGCCCATCGCCGTCGCGGCCGTGCTCTCCCTCGCGGCGGTCGTGACCCTCACCGTCATCGCTCCCGCTGCCGGCGTGGTCCTCGCCGCGGCGCTGCTCGTTGCCGGACTGTTCGCACCGTGGCTGTCCGCCCGCGCCGCGGCCCGTGCGGACGCCGATGCGAACGCCGCACGGACCCGGTTCACCGAGGACGCGGTCACGGTGCTGGACCACGCGGCGGAACTGCGGGTCGCGGGACGGCTCGACACGCTCACGCGGCGGGCCCGCGCCGCGAACGTCGCCTCCATCCGTGCCACCGACCGTTCCGCGGTCCCCGCGGCGTTCGCCGACGCGGCCGCACCCCTCGCGGTCGGCGCGAGTGTGCTCGGTGCGCTCCTCGTCGGTATCGCCGTCTTCGGCTCCGGTCCGGCGGCCATGAGCCCGACGACACTCGGCATCCTCGTCCTGCTGCCGCTGTCGGCGTTCGAGGCCACCGCCGTCCTCCCGGCAGCCGCGCAGACCCTCAACCGCGCACGCCTGGCGGCCGGTCGCGTCACGGAGATGCTCGACCGCGCCGACAGGACGGTGCCGCACGGCACCGAACCGGCCGACGGACCCGGCCGGCTACGTGCGGTGGGTCTGCGAGGCGGATGGCCCGGCGGACCGTCCACGGAACCGGTCGACCTCGACCTGAGGCCGGGCTGTCGCGTCGCGATCGTGGGCGGCAGCGGCAGCGGCAAGACCACCGTGCTCATGACGCTCGCGGGTCTGCTCGCCCCACGCGGAGGCGCAGTGACGCTCGACGGTGTCGACCTCGCGGACATCGATCCCGCAGCCCTGCGCCGCAAGATCGGCTTCTTCGCGGAGGACGCCCACCTGTTCGACACGTCGATCCTCGAGAACCTGCGTGTCGCGCGGGGCGACGTGGACGAGGACGAGGCACTGGCCGCCCTCGGCGCCGTGGGGCTGGGGGAGTGGGTGGACGGACTCCCGCAGGGAGTCCACACCGTCCTGGGGGCCGGAGCCCGCACGGTCTCCGGTGGGCAGCGCCGTCGCCTCCTGCTGGCCCGGGCCCTGCTGTCGCCCGCACGGATCCTGCTGCTCGACGAACCCACGGAACATCTCGACGACGAGAGCGCCGACCTGATGCAGCGACTCCTCCTGGACCGCGACGCACGCTTGGTCGGCCCCGAGCGCACCGTCGTGGTGGTCACCCACCGCCTGCCCGCGGATACCGCCGCCGACCTGGTCGTTCGCGTCGAGAAAAATGCGTTGCCCGCCTCGTGAACGAAGCGTAGTTTCGCTGGTACACGAGGAAGGAGGTGGTCTGGAAGTGATTGATATTCGGACGCGTGAGGTGGCTACCCGCTAGCTGCTCGAGACGACGGAATTCACCGACCGCGCGCGGCTGGCGAATCCCAGGTAGTCACCCGGCCCCCGAGCTCCCGGTCCGTCCGATCGGGACCGCCGGTCCACGGAGCGATCCGTGCGGCGGTGCGGCTCGGGGGCTGTTCGCATTCGTGCAAAATCGGCGTTTCGGGTGTACAAGTTCGTCCGTTCTGGGTACACCGGTTTGGTGCCGATACTTCAAAAAGCTCACGATTCGTTAAGATTGCGCACGTCACCGGGGGTTTTCTTCTCTTCTGCGCTCATCGCGCTGCTCTTCGTCGTCGTGACGATCGCGTTCACCGACGGCGTCGATTCCATCTTCAGTACCGCGTCCAACTGGATCATGACGAACCTCGGATGGTTCTACATCCTGGGCGTCACGACCTTCCTGCTCTTCCTCGTCGGAATCGCCTTCACCCATTACGGCCGGGTCCGGCTCGGCGGCGACGACGAACGGCCCGAGCACTCGACCCTGGCGTGGTTCGCCATGTTGTTCGCCGCCGGTATCGGCACGATCCTCATGTTCTGGGGTGTCGCCGAGCCGATCTCCCACTTCGCGAACCCGCCCATGCAAGATGTCGAGCCGCAGTCCGTGGAGGCCGCGGAAGAGGCCATGGGCTTCGCGCTCTACCACTTCGGACTGCACACCTGGACGATCTTCGCCCTGCCCGGCCTGGGCTTCGGTTACTTCATCTACAAGCGGCACCTGCCGCCGCGCGTCAGCTCGATCTTCGCGCCCCTGCTCGGAGGTCGCATCTACGGCCCGATCGGCAAGACCATCGACGTCGTCGCGATCATCGGCACCATCTTCGGTGTCGCGACCTCGGTCGGCCTGGGCACCCTGCAGATCAACGCCGGTCTCGCGCAGCTGTTCGACATCCAGGAATCCGGGATCGTCCAGATCGCCCTCATCGCGATCGTGACGGTGATGGCCGGCATCTCGGTCGCTCTCGGTCTCGACAAGGGCATCAAGCGCCTGTCGAACATCAACATCGGCATGGCCGTGATGTTGCTGGTCTTCGTGCTCGTCACCGGACCGAGCCTGTTCCTGCTCAAGGGCATGATCGAGTCGGCCGGTATCTACGCCGAGGCCCTGCCGCGCCTGGCGTTCTGGAACGACACCTTCGCCGACTCCGGCTGGCAGAACACCTGGACGGTCTTCTACTGGGCGTGGACCATCACGTGGTCGCCCTTCGTCGGCATCTTCATCGCGCGCATCTCGCGAGGCCGCACCATCCGCGAGTTCGTCGGCGGTGTCCTCGGTCTGCCCGTGCTGTTCTCGGTGATCTGGTTCAGCATCTTCGGGATGGGCTCGTTCCACATCGAACTCGAGGGCAACGGTGGTCTCGTCGAGCGGGTCGTGGGCGACGGGGACATCCCGGGTGCGTTGTTCGAATTCCTCGGCAACTTCCCCCTCACCGGCCTGGTGTCCGGCATCGCGATCATCCTGGTGGTGATCTTCTTCGTCACCTCGGTGGACTCGACCGCGATGGTGCTCGACATGATGGCGGCCGGTCACGAGGGGAAGGCGCCCATCCATCAGCGCTTGTTCTGGGCGGTGCTCATGGGCCTGGTCGCAGCGACCATGCTCGTCGCGACCGGTAAGGACGGGCTCGACGCCCTGCAACAGGTCATCACCGTGGTGGGTCTGCCGTTCTTCGTGATGGGCTTCATCATGATGTACAGCCTGGTGCGCGGTATCCGCGAGGACCTGGGCGAGCGGCCGGAGCCGATCACCCGTCAGTGGCCCGAGGTGCGGTCGGCCGAGGAACTCGAGGCTGCTCAGGAACTACCGGCACCCGAGGTCGTCATCCACACGCGGGCCATCCCGGACGAGTGCGAGGACGGCGAGAACGCAGCCGAGGACGCCGGAATCCACCGGGTCCATGCCGGCGAACCCGATGCGCTCCGTGTACGAGGCGACGGTGAACATGCCGACAAGAAGAGTGCCACCGGCACGACGGTCGTCGAGGATAACTGAGAAAAACGGTCCGGGTCTGTTCCCTCACAGGGGAACAGACCCGGACCGTTCGAGTCTCGGAAGAAAGAGGCCTGGTCAGCCGATGTGGCGTGACAGGCGGGCGGACATCCGGGGCTTCAGTTCGCCGTCGGCGGTGACGCGCTCCTCGACGTAGGCGAGGTCGCCGCCGTCGACGATGCCGTAGAGGCGCTTGGCGCCACCGACGACCTCACCGGACTTGGTGCGGATCACGACGTCGGTCGCGAGCTCCCACGAGGACTGGGTGAGTGCGGTGCCGTAGTACAGCTCGACGACGCCGGAGCTGTGCGTCAGCAGCAGTTCGAGCGTCTCGGGATCGTCGCTGTCGGGCGCGCCCGTTCCGGACACGCGCCAGAAGCCGCTCTCGCGCCGATCCTCGCCCACGTATTCACCCGAGTCGTCGAGACGCCACGTGCGCGACTCCCACACCAGATACGCGCCGCCGTTGTGCGCGACGGTGATCTGCTGACCGAACGGATAGTCGCCGGTCTCGGGATCGTTGGCTTCACCCTCGCCGCGCCACACACCGACCAAGGGAAGGACGGCGAGCAGGGCAGGGCTCAGGTCGGGGCCGAGCCGCAGGTTCGCGGTGTCCTCGGCGCCCGGCAGCCCGGCCAGGACGGGAAGGTTCAGCTCGGCGGTGGCGCGAGCGCGCTCGGCCGCCCGGGCGATCGCCTCGTCGCCGCTACGCCGCTGGGCGTCCGATCCGTCGTTCGTCACGATCCGTCGGAGACCACGCGGTAGATGGTGTACAGCGCGAACCAGGTGATGAGGAGCGCCGCGGCGACCAGCAGGATTTCGAAGAAGATGACCACGCGGTCATTCTAGACAACCCCTTTTCCGGTACGACGAAGGGCTCCGCTCCTGGTGGAGCAGAGCCCTTCGTCGGGGTGTTCCGGCCGGATTACTTGGCGACCGTCACGTCCACGTTGTGCACGCCGGGAGCGGTGGGGCTCACGGTGGAGGTGCCGTTGCCGGAGCTCGACAGGGCGCGGATCTTCCAGTCGCCGGGGGCGGCGAAAAAACGGAAGTCGCCGGTCGCCGAGGCGACGACCTCGGCGGTGAACTCGTCGGTGCCGTCGAGCAGGCGCACGAACGCACCGCCCACGGGCTCGCCGTCGGCGTTCAGGACACGGCCGGTGATGACCGTCTCCTTCTCGGTGTCCACGCCGGCGGGCAGGGTCTGGGTCTGGACAGGGGCGCCGCACATGATCAGTTGACCTCCAGTTCGATGGGTGCACCGACGAGCGAGCCGTACTCGACCCAGCTGCCGTCGTAGTTCTTGACGTTCTTCTTGCCGAGGATCTCCTGGAGCACGAACCAGGTGTGGCTCGAGCGCTCACCGATACGGCAGTAGGCGATGGTCTCCTTGCTGTCGTCGAAGCCCTTCTCGGCGTACAGCTTCTCGAGGTCCTCGTCGGACTTGAAGGTGCCGTCCTCGTTGGCGGTGGTGCTCCACGGGATGTTGATGGCGCCGGGGACGTGGCCGCGCTGCTGCGCCTGCTCCTGCGGCAGGTGCGCCGGGGCGAGGATCTTGCCGGAGAACTCGTCGGGCGAACGCACGTCGACGATGTTCTTGGTGCCGATCGAGTCGATGACCTCGTCGCGGAAGGCGCGGATGGAGTAGTCGGGCTCGGCGGCCTTGTACTCGGTGGCCGGGCGGGTGACCTCGTCCTTCGACAGCGGACGGCCGTCGAGCTCCCACTTCTTGCGGCCGCCGTCGATGAGCTTGACGTCCTGGTGGCCGTAGAGCTTGAAGTACCAGTAGGCGTAGGCGGCGAACCAGTTGTTGTTGCCGCCGTAGAGCACGACCGTGTCGTCGTTGGCGATGCCCTTACGTGAGAGGAGCTCGGAGAACTGCTCACGGTTCAGGAAGTCGCGACGGACGGCGTCCTGCAGGTCCTTGCGCCAGTCGAGCTTGACGGCACCTTCGACGTGGCCGCCGTCGTAGGCGGAGGTGTCCTCGTCGACCTCGACGAAGACGGTCTTCGGCGCAGTGAGGTTCTGCTCTGCCCAGTCGGCGGAGACCAGGACGTCGGAGCGAGCCATGGGTGTTCCTTTCGGTGAGGGAATCCGGGAGGTTTCCGTGACCGGAACCCGTGCGAGGGTCCGTGCCAGGGTGAGGTGTGGGATGTCGAGTTCGGTGACCGCCGGTCAGGCGGGCACGCGACGCATTCGAGCGACCAGCGGGTGGATCCGGCAGCCGAGACACACGCCGAAGGCGGCGTTGAGCAGCGCCGCGAACAGCGCGAAGCCTGCGGCCACCGAGCCCACGACGATGGCGCCGGCGAAGAACGCGACCGTTCCGACGAGGGCGAAGACGAATCCGACGAGCTGCGCGAACCGCAGCGGCTCCACCGGCTCGGTCTCGATCGGAGCACCGAGGCGGGGAGCGACGAGCCTCGCGAACAGCGCACCGTACGGGCTGCGTCGCGGGCCGAGTGCCGCTCCGAGAGCGAACACGATCGTCTGCAGGGCCAGGATCACGGCCGCTGCGACGGGAGAGAAGGTGGCGACGACCAGGGCGAGGACGAGGACGCCGGTGGTGATCCACGCCGCGAAACGCGGGCCACGGACGTCGACCTGCCTACCGGACGTGCGGGGAGTGGATACGGGCATGGGGAATCTCCTGCTGGATTCTGATTCGCTGGGCGGAGGGTATTCATACGACCGCGGGGCGACGCATCGGTTCGGCGGCATCGGTGCCGCAAGGATCGGGGCCAGCCCGTCGATGCGTTCAGCAGGGACAACAACAGCCACCGAGGCGGCACAGATCGACTGCGCGGCGTCGGGTGAGCATCAGCTCGTGGCGGTTCTGCACGCGAGGGAGTTTAACGCACGTCCCCTCGGGGGTGGACCCCCGGGATCACAACGACGACAGGGCTGTGCGCAGGTCGTCGACGGACGGAACGCCGGACGCTCGGAACCGTTCGCGCCCCTCGCCGTCGAAGACGAAGGTAGTGGGCAGCGACAGCACCCCGAGTTTCCGTGCCAGGACCGGATTTTCGTCGAGATCCAGCTCGACCTCGCGTGCCCGACCGGGATCGCGGTCGAGAACCTGCACGACGACCCGTCGCACGGCCGCGCACGGTCCGCACCACGGCGCGGAGAAATGCAGGACCACCGGTACGCCGTCACCGACACCCGCTGTGGCCAGCGCGGGATGGAGTTCGTGGGTGCCCGCCGAGGCGCCGGCGCCGGTGGTGCGGAGCTTGCCGGAACGGGTGCGCAGGGCCGTTCCCACCGCCAGTGTGGCGACTATCACGGCCATGAGGACGATCACTGCGGTCATGCGGGCGTCTGCACTTCCTGCAGATCGATGACGACGTCGCGGGCCTCGCCCTCGATGACGATCCGGGAGCCCCGCGCCTCGACGAAGGTGGGCCGCACGCCGAACGGCAGATTCTGCGGCTCGATCGTCGTCGTGAACAGTCCGAGCACCGCCGGCTTCAGGACGTCGGGAACCGAGAAGTCGGCGCGTCCCTCGGGGCCGAAGTAGAGATCCGACGCGACGATGTGGACGCGGTCGCCGTCGAGCACCAGATCGGCCTGGACACTCACCGTCGCATCCACCGGTCCGACCGGCACCGTCCCCGTGAGGACGACCCCGCCGGCGGTCGTCGGACCGGACCCGCCGGATCCGCCCGTCCCGTCGGACTTGCTCGCCGGGGGAGCGGAAACCTGCAGGTCGGGGATGCCGTAGAGCTGTCCGAGCTCGGTGGCGTCGAGCATGACGCGGCCGTACAGCAGGTCGACGGGCACCGACCGGATCGACCCGTCGAGCAGCTCACCGGCCTCGGCGTGCGCACCGATCAGATTGGCCTCGACCGTGATGTCCCCGAGCAGATCGGTGTGGACGTTGTCGGCCACGATCTCGACGTTCTCGTAGTGACCGTCGCGGGCCTGGAGGAGGAAGGGGAAGCCGTGGATGGTCACCGCCGGATCGGACTCGAGAACGCCACCCTCCCGCAGCGCACGCGAGACGCGGTATTCCGACCACGCCGCCGCGCCGAAGTCGGCGAGGACTGCGAGTCCGAGCAGGACTACGAGACCGAAGATCAGTTTGCGCACGCCCACCATTGTGTCGGACGCGCCGTCGGTCGGACCGCGCCAGTCCGCTCCGAGGCCGTCCACGGAATTCTCGTGCTTACATAGCGGTAACAATCGGGGCGTTAGTCTGTTGCACGACGTTTACGACCCCTATCCGCGCTGGTCGCGCGAAGAACTGGAGGCCCGGTGGAGCTGCTCCTGCTGACCTCCGACCCGAATCCGGATGCGGTCCTGCCGTCCTTGGCGCTGCTCCCGCATTCGGTCAGGCCGGCTCCTACAGAGGTATCGTCGCTGCTCGAGGCGGGTTCGGCGGATATCGCCATCGTCGATGCCCGCTCCGATCTCGCGGCCGCGCGAGGACTGTGCCGACTGCTCGGCAGCACCGGGTCGGCATTGCCCGTCGTCGCCGTGCTCACCGAAGGCGGACTCGTGGCCGTCAACCCCGAATGGGGACTCGACGACATCCTGCTGTCCAGCACCGGACCGGCCGAGCTCGACGCGCGCCTGCGCCTGCTCATGGGCCGCTCGGGTGTCGCGGTGGGACCGGAGAACACCGGCAAGATCACTCTCGGGGAACTCACGATCGACGAGGGCACCTACACCGCCCGCCTGCGCGGACGTCCCCTCGACCTCACCTACAAGGAGTTCGAACTCCTCAAGTACCTCGCCCAGCACGCGGGTCGGGTGTTCACCCGCGCCCAGCTGCTGCAGGAGGTCTGGGGTTACGACTTCTTCGGTGGTACCCGCACCGTCGACGTCCACGTCCGACGTCTGCGAGCGAAACTCGGCCCCGAGCACGAAGCGCTGATCGGAACGGTCCGCAACGTCGGCTACAAGGCGGTGCGTCCCTCCAACCGCGTGGGCAAGGGTGGCAATGCCACTCCCGATGTCGACGACGACGATGTGGACGACACGCTTCTCGACGACCCCCGTGCGGAGGAATCCGGCGCGGGTGACTCGGGCGCAGGGGAGTCCGGGGCACAATTCGTTCCGTGAGCACCGATACGGAATTCGTCGACCACCCGTCCACCGACCACGCCGAAGCCGTACGCGCCGTGGTGTCGCGGGCGACGCAGACCGACGGCACCGCGCCGATCTCCGAACAGGCGGTGCACTCCCTCGGACGGGAGGGCGCGGCCCGGCATCTCGTCGCGTTCGGAGAGGACGGTGAGGTCGCGGGCTACGCGAACGTCGTTCCTGCCCAGGACGGTCATCCGGCGATGGCAGAGGTGGTCGTCGACCCGCCGCAGCGCGGGCATGGACTCGGCCGCGAACTCGTCGAGCGTGCACTCACCGAGGGCGGCGACGGCACCCGCGTGTGGGCACACGGCGACCTGCCCGCCGCGCAGGCGGTGGCGCGCCGTCTCGGTCTGACCGGTGTCCGCGAACTCCTGCAGTTGCGTCGATCCCTCGAGCAGGACGATCTTCCCGCCCTCGAGGTGCCCGACTCGGTGCTGATGCGCACCTACGGCGGCCCGCAGGACGACCCCGAACTGCTCCGCGTCAACGCGGCGGCCTTCGAGTGGCATCCCGAGCAGGGGCGTTGGACGGCCGCCGACGTGGAGGAACGCCGACGCGAGTCGTGGTTCGATCCCGAAGGCCTGTTCCTCGCGTTCGATCCCGCCGAGCCCGACAAGCTGCTCGGATTCCACTGGACCAAGGTGCACCCGGCCACGGCGTCCGACCCGCAGCTGGGCGAGGTCTACGTCGTGGGTATCGACTCGTCCGCGCAGGGCAGAGGGCTCGGTCGCCTGCTCACCCTCGCGGGTCTGCACTATCTGCGCGATCGGGGTCTGCCCGGTGTCCTGCTCTACGTCGAGGGCGACAACACCGCGGCGTTGAACACCTACGGCAAACTCGGCTTCGAGCGGTTCCACGTGGACGTCGCCTACGCCCGGGCGTGACCCTCTCCGATCGGGTGGACGAACGGCGTGAAGGGTGGACTCTGCCACCCGACACGCCGATCGCGGTCAGGATTCGAGTGATGGTCGCAACACCATCGCCAGGTGTATCCGGCGTGTTCATCCGGCGTTAACCTTCGGTAGTCCGAGTGTCCACCGTCTCCTCCTAACTTCACTAGCGGGTCGAGTGCCGCAGACCCGGCGCCGGCGTCGCCCGCGCCTCGATGCCGCCGCCGCTCGGCGCCGCGGTCGTGTGAAGTTACTTCCGGAGGAGAACAGGTGAACCTCAAGCGCAATGGCGCCCTGCTCGGTGTTGTGGCCGCTGGAGCCCTCACGCTCGCCGCGTGCGGTACCGACAACAATGCCGGGTCGGTCGACGTCGATGCGTCCGCGTCCGCTGCAGCCTGCGACGGCAAGTCCAACCTCTCGGGTGCCGGCTCGTCGGCCCAGAAGAACGCGATGGACCAGTTCGTCTCCACCTACATCGCGGTGTGCTCCGAGAAGGGCACGAACGTCAACGTCGCGTACAACCCCACCGGTTCCGGTGACGGCCGCACGCAGTTCATCGCGAACCAGATCGATTTCGCCGGCTCGGACTCGGCCATCAAGGACGAGCAGGCGGCACAGGCCGCCGAGCGTTGCGCCGGCAATCCCGCATGGAACCTGCCGCTGGTCTTCGGCCCGGTCGCACTGGCCTACAACGTCGAGGGTGTCGACGAGCTCGTGCTGAACGCCGAGACGGCCGCGAAGATCTTCAACGGCTCGATCACCACGTGGAACGATCCGGCCATCGCCGCTCTCAACGAGGGCGCTGAGCTGCCCGACGCGAGCATCACCCCGATCGTGCGCTCGGACTCGTCGGGCACCACCGACAACTTCCAGCAGTACCTCGAGACCGCGTCGAACGGCGCATGGACCTCCGGTGCCGGTTCGGACTTCACCGGCGGTGTCGGTGAGGGCGCGAAGGGTTCTGCGGGTGTCGCGCAGGCCGTCTCCGGCTCGCCGAACTCCATCACCTACGTCGAGAAGTCCTTCGCCGACCAGAACGGTTTGAGCATCGCGCAGATCGACAACGGCTCCGGACCCGTCGAACTGACCGAGGAGACCGCCGGCAAGGCCATCGAGGGCGCCGAGTTCGTCCCGGCCTCCGAGGGCGACCTCACGCTCGACCTGTCGTCGATCTTCGGCAGCTCCGAAGAGGGTGCCTACCCGCTGGTGTTGGCCACCTACGAGATCGTGTGCTCGGCCGGCTACGACGCCGACACCGCCGCGGCCGTCAAGTCGTTCCTGATCTCCGCCGCCAACGAGGGCCAGGAAGGCCTGTCCGAGCAGGGCTACGTCCCGCTGCCCGACGCCTTCAAGACCCGCCTCACCGAGTCGATCGACGCCATCGCCGCCGGATGACCCGCCGATCCCTCGGTCCGGTGAGTAACCGAGGGATCATCGACCCGCCCGTTCCTGAGGAATACGCTGAGAAGGATTGCGAGCGCACATGAGTGACGCGCACAACACGTCGGTCTCTATCGCGACCGACGAACCGACCCGCTCAGGAACGGGCGGTGCAACCGGCATCACGGAGGACACGATCAGCACCCCACCCCCATCCCCGGACAGGGCACGCAAGACAGTCGTGCGGCCGGGAGACAGAATCTTCGGCTCGCTCGCCTCCGGCTCCGCCGTCCTGATCTCCGTGATCATCGGCGCGATCGCAGTCTTCCTCGTCTGGCGTGCCGTCCCGGCGCTGCAGCGCAACCAGGTCAACTTCCTCACCAGCCGTGACTGGATCACGCAGGACATCACCGACATGGCGTTCGGTGTCCTCGACCTGTTCCAGGTGACGGTGCTCGTCTCCTTCTTCGCGCTGTTCCTCGCCATGCCCGTCGCGCTGGGCATCGCGATCTTCCTCACCTCGTACTGCCCCGACCGGCTCCGGAAACCGCTGGCGTATGTCATCGACCTGCTCGCCGCGGTCCCGTCGATCGTCTACGGCCTGTGGGGCATGCTCGTCCTCGCCCCGTTCCTGCGCCCCGTCGCGGAATGGCTCAACACCACCCTCGCCTGGTTCCCGCTCTTCGCCACCGGCAGCGGGTCCATCGTGGGCGGCGGAACGATCTTCACCGCTGGCATCGTCCTCGCCGTGATGATCCTGCCGACCATCGCCGCGGTGAGCCGCGAGGTGTTCGTGCAGACCCCGACGGCCCACATCGAGGGCGCGCTCGCACTCGGCGCGACCCGCTGGGAGGTCGTGCGGACCACCGTCATCCCGTTCGGCAAGTCCGGCTACATCAGCGGTTCGATGCTCGGTCTCGGCCGCGCGCTCGGCGAGACGATGGCGCTGTACCTCATCCTGCGCACCACCTCGCAGGCGTTCTCCTGGTCGCTGTTCGACGGCGGCGCGACCATCGCGTCCAAGATTGCGCTGGGATACGCCGAATTCAACAACGACATCCAGGCGGGCGCCTACATCGCCGCCGGTCTCGTGCTCTTCGTGCTCACCTTCGTGGTCAACGCCGCCGCGCGCATGATCGTCGCAGGAAAGAAGGACTGATCCATGTCGACCACCACCACGTCGACCACCGCGCTCTCCTCGCCGGTCAAGCCCCCGGCCTTCCAGCGGGTCAGCGGGCGTCGCCGCATCAAGGACACCGCAGCCACCGTGCTCGTCACGCTGTCGGTCGTCGTCGCGCTGATTCCCCTGGCCTGGGTGCTGTTCACCGTAGTCGCCAAGGGCCTGCCGGCCCTGACCTCGCCGACCTGGTTCACGCACTCGCTGAGCGGACTGACGTCCTCGTCGATGGGCGGCGGCATCTACCACGCTCTCGTCGGCACCCTCCTGCAGGGACTCGTCTGCGCGATCATCTCCATCCCGCTCGGCGTCTTCGTTGCGATCTACCTCGTCGAGTACGCCGGCCGGTCGCGGCTCGGCCGGATCACGACGTTCATGGTCGACATCCTCAGCGGTGTCCCATCGATCGTCGCGGCACTGTTCATCTACGCACTGTGGGTGTCGACCTTCGGGATGCCCAAGTCGGGCTTCGCGGTGTCGCTCGCGCTCGTTCTGCTCATGGTGCCGGTGGTCGTGCGCAGCACCGAGGAGATGCTGCGCATCGTCCCGCAGGACTTGCGCGAAGCGTCCTACGCCCTCGGTGTCCCCAAGTGGAAGACCATCGCGCGCATCGTGCTGCCCACCTCGCTCGCCGGCATCATCACCGGCATCATGCTCGCCCTGGCCCGCGTCATGGGCGAGACGGCGCCGCTGCTGATCCTCGTCGGCTACGCGCCCTTCATCAATCTCGACCTGTTCGGCGGTGAGCAAGGCACCCTCCCGGGCGTCATGGTCGCCGAGATGAACAACCCGACCGACGCCGGTTCGCAGCGCATCTGGGGCGCCGCGCTCACCCTGATCCTGGTCATCGCGGTCCTCAACATCGCGGCCAAGTTGATCAGCCGGTACTCGCAGGTCGGCAAGAAGTAACCCACAGACCTCTTCTCACATCGATACACCAGTAGGGAGCCGGTAATGGCTAAGCGTCTGGATCTCAAGGACGTCAACATCTACTACGGCAAGTTCCACGCCGTGGCCGACGTGACGCTGTCCGTGCCGCCGCGGAACGTCACCGCCTTCATCGGCCCGTCCGGTTGCGGCAAGTCCACCGTGCTCCGGTCGATCAACCGCATGCACGAGGTGACGCCCGGCGCCCGTGTCGAGGGATCCATCCTCCTCGACGGCGAGGACATCTACGATCAGAACGTCGACCCGGTCGGTGTGCGCAAGACGATCGGCATGGTCTTCCAGCGTCCCAACCCGTTCCCCACGATGTCGATCCGCGACAACGTCGTCGCCGGCCTCAAGCTGCAGGGTATGCGCGACCGGAAGACCCTCGACGAGATCGCCGAGAAGTCGCTGCGCGGCGCCAACCTGTGGAACGAGGTCAAGGACCGTCTCGACAAGCCGGGCGGTGGCCTGTCCGGTGGTCAGCAGCAGCGTCTGTGCATCGCCCGCGCCATCGCGGTCCAGCCCGACGTGCTGCTCATGGACGAGCCGTGCTCGGCCCTCGACCCCATCTCGACGCTGGCCATCGAGGACCTGATCGGTGAGCTGAAGAAGGACTTCACCATCGTCATCGTCACGCACAACATGCAGCAGGCCGCGCGCGTGAGCGACCAGACGGCCTTCTTCAACCTCGAGGCGACCGGCCGCCCGGGTGGTTTGGTGGAGATCGACGACACCGAGAAGATCTTCTCGAACCCGAGCAAGAAGGCCACCGAGGACTACATCTCCGGCCGCTTCGGCTGAGCCGCCACTACCTACACGAGACCCCGACCGGATCCGTCCGGTCGGGGTCTCGTCGTTCGTGTGCTTACTGCACTCGACAGTCGTGGGCTCAGGGGTTCTGCGCTCGGTGGTGCTCCGGGTAGACGGTCAGACTGTCCACCTTCTCCACGAGCTGACGGATCTCCTCCTCGGTGGGGAGCTTGCCGGTCACGAGGAAGATGACGCGGCGGCCCACCTCGACGGCGTGATCGGCGAACCGCTCGTAGAAGCGGCCGAGCAGGGCGACGTCGACGGCGGCTGCGACGCCGTGCGCCCATTCGCGGTCCATGAGCACGGTGAACAGGTGTCGGTGCAGATCGTCCATCGCCTCGTCCTCGTGGTGGAGGCGGGCGGCCCGGGCGGGATCACGGGTCTCGAGAATCTCCCGTGTGGCGGCACCGAGGGCGACCGCGATCCGTCCCATCTCGGCGAAGTAGCCCTTCACCTCGTCGGGGAGCACGTGCTTGGGATGACGTCGGCGGGTCGCCTTCGCGATGTGCAGTGCGAGCGCACCCATGCGGTCGATGTCGGCCACGATCTGGATGCCGCTGACGACGGCACGCAGATCGCCGGCGACCGGACCCTGCAGGGCGAGCAGCTGGAACGCCTTCTCCTCGCAGATCGTGACGAGTTCGGTGATCTTCTCGTGCTCGTCGATCACCTGCTCGGCGAGAGCGAGATCGGCTTCGAGAAGAGCTCTGGTGGACCGCTCCATCGCGGTCCCGGCGAGCCCGGCCATCTCCCCGAGGAGATCGCCGAGTTCGCCCATCTGTTCGTTGTAGACGACGCGCATAGTGGCACAGCCTACGACCTCGAGCGGTCCGAACAGCGAGCATCGGATGAACCAGAGGTGAACGTCGACGGCCGAACAGTGGTGTCTACGTGCACAGATCGTCGGCGGCGTTGGTGATCGCGAGATCGGCGGGGAGCTCGACCGACGACTCCGACCGGGTCCGGATCTGCATCGGGGCGAGCGGCGTGCCCGCGGGGGTGGGAGCGACGACGGTGCCGTCGAAGCTGGTACCCAGGACGATCTCCACGATGCTGCCCAGCTGGGCCGAGGGCGGAGCCTCCTGCAGCACCGCACCGGGGAAGGCCGAGGCCACCGTCGCAGCGTCGGTCTCCTGTCCTTCGCTGAAGCGGATCACGGTCTGCTTGCTCGTCCCGGAGGCATAGTTACCGATCGAGTAGACCGGAAAGCCGTAGGCGGCGACCTCCTCGGCGGTGCCGGCCGCCAGCCCGGACAGACCCGACGCGTTCGAGACCTGCACCGACACCGTCGACGGATCGACAGCGAGCTGGGCGGGCAGCGGTTCGGCCGGGGGAGCGGCCGCGACCTCCGTCGGGTCCTCCCCCCGCTTCTCACCCGGCAGAGGGAGATCGTCGATGATCGCGGTGAAGATCGCCTTGATGTCGTCCGTGCGCGGGATCTCGTTGCCCCAGTCGTTGGTACCGGCCGTGGGGATGGTCAGGAAGGACACCGCACCCGCCTCGACGTTCTGCATCGAACGCCCGAGTTTGACGAGCGACTCGGCGTTGACGTTCTCGACGAAGGTCGCGCGGGTGAAGGCGCTGATGAAGCCGTTGAGCTTCACGGGATCGAACAGCACCTTGTTCGACAAAGTCGAGCGCAGCAGCGACGACAGGAACTTCTGCTGTCGGCTGATCCGGCCGTAGTCGCTGTTGCCCTCCTGGTCGATCTTGCGGGCGCGGACGTAGTCGAGTGCCCGCTTGCCGTCGAGCGTGTGGGTGCCGGGAGTCTCGATCAGGGGACCGAGTTCGTTGTCGTACAACGGTATGGAGGTGCACACCTCGACGCCGCCGATCTCGTCGACCATCGATTCGAAGCCGGCGAAGTCGATGCCCACGAAATGGCCGATCCTCAATCCGGACATCTTCTGGATCACCTTGACCAGGCACTTCGGTCCGCCGAGGGCGTAGGTCGCGTTGAGCTTGTCGCCTTCGGCGGCCGGATAGAGCTCGGAATCGTATTCGCCGGTCGTACTGTCCCATCCGCGACAGACCGGTCGATCGACGTCCAGATCGCGGGGGAACGACACCGCGACCACGCGGCTGCGATCGGCGGGGATGTTGACGAGGATGACGGTGTCGGCACGAGCGCCCTCGGCGTCGTCGGCCGTCCCGGCGCCGATCTCACCGCTCGCACCGGCGCGGGTGTCGGTGCCGATGATCAGATAGGTCTCGTCGCCGGTCTGACCGACCGGGTCGACGATGTCCTCCGACTCGGTGTCCAGCGCGGCGATCTGGGAGAAGCCGGCCTCCGTGGACCGGACGTATCCCCACACCGCACCGTTACAGAGGAGCGCGAGGACCGAGACGAACGCCACCGCCGCTCTCGCCGCGAACCTCAGACGCTTCCGCTTGCGCTGTTTGCTCTGCGCGAGCCGGCCGAGAGTCGCGTTGCCCACCGTGCGGGGCCGAGCGGAGCCGTGCGCCTTCTCGTCCGTCGTCCGGTCGTCGTTCTCGTCCTCGGCGGGCGACGCAGCGCCCTCGGGGGATACCGCATCGATCTTGACGGTCGGCTGTTCGTCCGCGATCGGCGGTTGCTGTCGAGGAGGCGTCTGCGGCGGTCTGACGGTCTGCGGCGACCCGGCGGGAGGCACCGGGCGCGAGTCCGCGGGAGGCACCGGGCGCGAGTCCACGGGAGGCACCGGGCGCGAGTCCGCGGGAGGCACCGGGCGCGAGTCCGCGGGAGGCACCGGGCGCGAGTCCGCGGGAGGCACTGCTCGAGGGGGCTGCGCCGAGGCCGGGGGAGTCGGTACCGGGGGCGGAACGGACGAGGGGCCCGCCATCCGATCGGGAGCCTGGATGTGCGGCGGGACGGGCTTTTCCGGCGGCCGGGGCCGGGACGGTCCCGGGGGCACCCGGGGAGCACCGGGCTGCACCGGGGGGGCGACCGTGGTCGGCGGTCCCGAAGAAGCCGGCGGCACCGGAGGGCTGGGAGGTCCCGACGGAGTCGGCGGCGCAGCCGGAGGCGGCGTCCTGCGCGGGAGTTCCGCTCGACCGGCATCGTCCTCGGTCGCGACGTGCCGGGCGGATTCCGGGTCGCGGGGACGGGCCGGGGGCAACGACGAGGTGGACGTGTGCGGCGGATCGGCCGGGGGCGGATCCGACCGGGGGGACGGATCGGATCGTCGTCCCATCTTGTCGAGCAGTTCGGCGACCGTGAGCTGCTCCGGATCGTCCGAGTCCGCGGCCCGGCGGTTGCGTGCACTCTCGTGGCGACGCGAATCGGGATCGGTGTCGTCGGAGCGGTGCACCCCACCCGAGCGGCTGCGGCGGGACGAGCGGGATTCGCGGTAGCTGCTGTCGGCGATCGGCCGTTCCCAGGGAGCGCGAGGATCCGGGGATCCTGTCTCGTGCTCCTCGTCCACCGATACCTGCTCTTTCCGCGGTCGCACCGCCTCGGATCCGTCGTCGTCCACGTGATCGCTCACCGGCGACCGTCGCGAGGACTCCGCAATGATACTGATCGTCTGTTTCATGTGACGGTGACGCGGCTGTGTCGCACGACATCCACCGGTCGATCCGTCTATCGTCCGGGACTACATGCCGGGACGGGTTACCCGCCCGAGTGCATCATGTCGGCGCCCTCGGGCACGCAGGTGTCCTCGGGATCGTCGAGCCAGCCGTCGGGCAGAGCGACGCTGCTCGGGGAGCCCTGACGTCCCCGCGGGCCTTCGGCATCGGCGGGGAAGGGTACGTCGTGGTCGAGTTTGCCCAGCAGGTCGTCGAGTTCGGCGAGCGTCGACACGCGGGCGAGGCCGTTGCGGATCTCCGAACCCGCAGGGAAACCACGCAGATACCAGGCGATGTGCTTGCGCATGTCGCGCAGACCGCGATCCTCGCCGTGGTGATCGGCGAGCAGTTCGGCGTGCCGCCGCATGATCTGCGTCACCTCACCGAGATTCGGCGGGGTGGGGATCGGGCGACCGCCGAGCGCGGCGCTCAGTTCGGCGAACAACCACGGACGTCCGAGGCAACCGCGACCGACGACGACGCCGTCGCAACCGGTCTGCGCCATCATCTTCTCGGCGTCGGATGCGTCGAAGATGTCGCCGTTGCCGAGCACGGGCACGTCGGTGACGTGCTCCTTCAGCCGCGCGATTTCGTCCCAGTCGGCCGCTCCGGAGTACCGCTGCGCAGCGGTCCGGGCGTGGAGGGCAACGGCCGCGGCACCCTCGGCGGCCGCGATGCGACCGGCGTCGAGATGTGTGTGGTGCTCGTCGTCGATCCCGATGCGGAACTTGACCGTGACCGGGATGTCGGTGCCCTCGGTCGCGCGGACGGCGGCCGCGACGATCTGCCCGAACAACCGGCGCTTGTAAGGGAGGGCCGACCCTCCGCCCTTGCGGGTCACCTTCGGGACCGGGCATCCGAAGTTCATGTCGATGTGGTCGGCGAGGTTCTCGTCGACGATCATCTTCGCCGCCGCGTAGGTCGTGCCGGGATCGACGGTGTAGAGCTGCAGCGACCGCGGCGTCTCGGTGGGGCCGAAGGTCGTCATGTGCATGGTGACCGGGTGCCGCTCGACGAGGGCGCGGGCGGTGACCATCTCGCAGACGTACAGGCCCGACGTGCTGCCGGCCCGTTCGAGTTCGAGTTCGCGGCACAGCGTGCGGAATGCGACATTCGTCACTCCCGCCATCGGCGCCAGCACGACCGGGCTGTTCAGTTCGAGCGGGCCGATACGGAGGGAAGACATGGGTACCTCTGGAAAACGTTGTGTGACAAAGAAATAGCGTGCCCGTCAGTGATGGGCCGCGGAAACGACTGTGCCCGGCACCGAAAACGGCACCGGGCACAGGATAACCTCCGCCGGACTCGGGCGGCTGTGTGCATCCGGACTCGGGCGGCTGTGTGCATCCGGACTCAGGCGTGCGCGCCCACCTTCTCGCGCTTGGCAGCTTCGCGGGCGAGGGAGCGATCGCGCATCTCCTCGAACCGCCCCGCCTGACGTTCCAGTTCGTCGAGGAAGTTGCCGAGCTTGTCGAGATCCTGCTGCGCCTCGCTGCCGAGATCTCGCTCGAAGATCCTCCACTTGCGCAGCACCGGCATCACGACGTCGTCGAGGTGCTGACGCAGGTCGTAGATGCCGTGCTTGGCCATCAACACACCGTTGCGACGGAAGTTCGGCATGCCGGCACCCGGCATCTGGAAGTTCTCGAGCACCTCGACGATCGCGGCGAGCGTCTGGGCCGGAGCGATGTCGATCGCCGCGTCGCAGATGTTCCGGTAGAAGATCATGTGCAGGTTCTCGTCGGCGGCGATGCGCTGGAGCATCTTGTCGGCGATCGAGTCGTCGCAGGCACGACCGGTGTTGCGGTGCGACACGCGGGTCGCGAGCTCCTGGAAGGTCACGTAGGCGACGGAGTGGAGCATGCCAGTCGAGTTGGGGGACGCGAAGCCGTTCGTCATGTGCTCCATGCGGGCGTTCTCGAGTGCGACGGGATCGACACCGCGCGTGACGACCAGGTAGTCGCGCATGACGATGCCGTGGCGGTTCTCCTCCGCGGTCCACCGGCCGACCCAGGTGCCCCAGGCTCCGTCGCGCGAGAAGCTCTCGGCGATCTCCCGGTGGTAGGAGGGCAGGTTGTCCTCGGTGAGGAGGTTGGTGATCATGGCAGCCTTGGCGACCTCGTCGAGCTTCGACTGCTCGGGTTCCCAGTCGACACCGCCCATCGCGGCGAAGTTCCGGCCCTCGTCCCACGGCACGTAGTCGTGGGGGTGCCAGTCCTTCGCCATCGAGAGATGCCGGTTGAGGTTCGCCTCGGCCACAGGCTCCAGCTCTCGCAGCAGCTCCAGTTGAGTCAGGACTCGCGTCATACTCTTCTACCCCTCACATCGTGTCCGTGTATTCCGCCGGCCTACGGAGGAGGGGAGCCCGGCCGTTCGTCGCCGCGGCACGCGGTGCACCGGTGGCCCCCCACATTCGCCCGGATCACGGTACAGGTCCGAGCGGCTCGAGGACAGTACCGTCCCGCTCGTGCCGTATCACACGGACGAGCGGAACGTGCGGTTCCGGAGGGTTTCAGCGCTTGCCTCCACCGAGAAGTCCCCCGAGGAGACCGCCGAGTCCACCACCCGAACTGCCGCCGAGCACGCTGCCGAGGACGTCGCCGATCCCACCGCCGGAGCCGACCGATCCACCACCGGCGTTCTTCAGCAGACCCCCGAGGAGATCGGCGAGACCTCCGCCCTGCGGAGCGCTCGCGGTGTTCGTTCCCGCACCGCCACCGATCTGCTTGGCGAGATAGGACAGCACGATGGGGGCGATGATCGGCAGGACCTTGGCGATCAGATCGTTCCCGCCGGCGCCGTTCACGGAACCGAGGGTCGAGATCACCTGATCCTTCTTGTCGCCGAAGACATTGGAGACGATCCTGTCGCCGTCCTCGGTGTCGATCCCGTCGACGTCGACCTGACCCTCGGCCAGGTTCGACTCGGAGTGCTTGCCCAGCGCGGAGAGCAGCGAGGCCGCCCCGGTCGGATTCTGGGCGTTGGCGTCGAGACCACCGACGAGGGTGGGGAGTGCGGCGCGGACGGCCGTCTCCGCCGTCGCGTTGTCGACACCGAGTCGCTGCGCCACCTGGTCGACGGGAATGCGGGACATCAGATCGTCGAGACTTGCCATCGTTCCTGCCTTGGCTCGTGGGTGCCCCGAAGTGGCCACCCGGTGCCGAGAGGGTATCGGGACGAAGCCCGTTGCAGCGGGAGGTGTCAGTCGAGCGAGGCGGCGCTCGTCGGCGAACGGCGCAACGCGATCAGGCAACACAGCAGTGCGACGAGCGTGCCGCTGAGCAGGAGCACTGTCCCGTTCTGATTGGTCAGGGTCGTACTGCGATTGAGTTCGACGTACTCGCCGTGGGTCTGGAACAGACGCGTCCAGAACACCGCGGCCGTCGCGACACCGATCAGCGTCCCGGCCCAGCCGACGGCCACCGAGTCGAACAGTGCGGCAGCGAGGAGCAGGATCGCGGCCACGACCAGCGGTACCGCGAGGGACTCGTACAGCGGTAGACCCGGGACCGCGACACCGGCGAGATCGCCCTCGGGGAAACCGTCGCGCAGCGCCGACAGGGGAATCTCGGTGGGTCGTATTCCGCCGACCACCGGCAACACCGACCCGATTCCCAGAGCGACGGCGGCCAGGAACAGGCCCAGGTCCACGAAACTGCGCATGTTCCTCCCCGGACGATGAATATTCGATTACCCCTGCGGCTCACCGTATACAAAGACGGGCAACCGCACCGGGTGAAATTCGCAGTGCGAAGAGACCTGCCCGAATGCACTGCTCCGAACGCGGTGGTCCGTAGGGTGAGATGCGCACGGCAGGTGCACATGGACCGATCGGCCAGGAAGGTTCGAAATGACGGACATGAATGTCGACGAGACCGGTTCGCGGAAAGGCTTGCCGCCGTGGGCGAAGAAGACCATCGCCGTGGTCGTGGCGCTGATCGTGCTCGTCATCGCCTACTACACCCTGGCGGCGTTCGTTCCTCGCTGGTGGGCGCAGCGGATCGCAAACCTCGCCGAGGGCGGCTTCGCGCGCGGAGTGCTGTGGGGTCTGCTCTTCGGCATCCTGTGCACGGCGATCCCCATCGCGCTGCTCGCGTGGATCTGGCAGGTCCGCAACTGGCGGTACAGCCGCGGGCTGCAGATCACCTTCGGCGTGCTCGCGCTGGTGGTCGCCCTGCCGAACCTCATGACCCTGGCGGTCGTGCTGGGTACGGGGAACGGTGCGCACGCGGGGGAGCGGATCCTCGACGTGGACGCGCCCGGCTTCCGCGGCGCCACGCTGATCGGCGCGATCGTCGGAGCTCTGTTCGCGGTGATCTTCGTCGTCGCGCTCACCCGCTACCGCAAGCGCGGACGTGATCTGAAGCAGGCCCGCACGGATCTCGAGCAGCGCCGGATCGAGCAGGAGCGCCTCGATGCGCGCCGTGAGGCGGAGAAGGAACTCGGCCGGAACACCGACGACGTCCCGCCCGGCTCCCACCGTCTCTGACGAAGGACCCGGACTCCGACGAAGGACCGTGGGACGTTCCGGAACGACGAACGCCGGCGTCGTGTACGACGCCGGCGTTGCCGGTGCCCCCAGTAGGGCTCGAACCTACGACCTGCGGATTAAAAGTCCGTAGCTCTACCAACTGAGCTATAGGGGCATGGGCGCACAGTGTAACCACACCGCAGTGATCACACCGCATGGTCCGGTGACCACATCACAGGGTGAGCCACGCTGCGCGATCGATGATATCGGACATCCGGCGGTGCGGACGCCACCCGTGACGAATGGAAAGAGGCTCGGGTGCCCACCCCCTGCTCCGCACCCGAGCCGGACAAAGCGTACCACTCGGTGTGTTCTGTGGAAACCCGGGTGTCGGGGGTGGAGTTTCACATTTCACCCGGTGGAACACGGCCTGGAAGCGGGGTTGTGAGGGGGCAGACTAGAGTTGTCTCGTGGGGGAACACAGGAACGTGGAAGGCCGAATTTCCCCATGCCTCGTCAACAGGAGCGTGCGCGTCGTACGCGGGCTGCGATCGTCCGATCGGCAGCCACCGAATTCGCGCGGCGAGGTTTCGCCGCAGCATCGATCAACGCCATCCTCGAGCAGTCGAACGCCACCAAGGGTGCGATGTACTTTCACTTCGCGTCCAAGGAGGATCTGGCCCGGGCGGTGCTCGACGAAGGACTCGAGCACTACCGTGCCATCGTCGGCAGGTGGATGGACGTCCCCGATCTCGACCCCTTCGAGCGGCTGCACGGTCTCGTCGGTGATCTCGGTGCGGCTCTGCACGACGACGTGGTCATCGCCGCGGAGTTCCGTCTGGTCACCGAACCCGAGTTCGCGGAGGAGGTCAGGCTGCGCGGCAGCGTCCTGTGGGGGCGGGCCGGCTACCAGCTGGCGCGCGAAGCGCAGGAGAAGGGCCTGTTCCGGCCCGATGTCGACCTCCAGCGTTTCGTCGAGGCCATCGCGTCGTCACTCGCCGGTCAACGCTATCTCGCCGACCTCACGTCGCCGGAGACCGACGTCCGCGCCCGTTTCGAGGCCTGCGTGGAGGTGCCGCTCGAGGCGATGGCATCGGAGCAGTGGCTCGCGCAGTGGCGGGAGAAGGGCTGGCCGAGCAGGCCCAACAACGACGAATCAGCCACTTGACCTGCTGATTTGTGATTCGCGAATGCCGTGGCATAAGCTGTCCAAGCTCCCAACGGAACGCCAAACCCGTTGAGGGTGCGGTTCGGAGAAATCCGATCGGGCCCCCTTCGTCTAGCGGCCTAGGACGCCGCCCTTTCAAGGCGGTAGCGCGGGTTCGAATCCCGTAGGGGGTACGCTTCGACCTCGTCGAAGTGTGCAGTATCTTGGTGTGAGAAGTGAATATATATGGCCCTGTGGCGCAGTTGGTTAGCGCGCCGCCCTGTCACGGCGGAGGTCGCGGGTTCGAGTCCCGTCAGGGTCGCTCCAGAGTTTCGATCGGCATTCGGTTCGGGTGCCGTCCGGCCAGGTAGCTCAGTTGGTACGAGCGTCCGCCTGAAAAGCGGAAGGTCGCCGGTTCGATCCCGGCCCTGGCCACCACGGTTGTCCGGCGAACAACCATCAATTTCATATCTTCGACCCACCGGTTGCGGTGGGTCGAGCTGTGGGAACTCCGGTTCCTCATGGCCCTGTGGCGCAGTTGGTTAGCGCGCCGCCCTGTCACGGCGGAGGTCGCGGGTTCGAGTCCCGTCAGGGTCGCTCCAGGCGAAGCCCCGGCATCACATCGATACCGGGGCTTCGTCGTCGTCACCTGTTCGCGGTCCGGTGTCTGCGTCGTGGTCCCACTCGTATCGCCGATCCGCACCGGGTGCGGTCCGGCTCGCTATCGTGAGGACACAAAACATGTTCTAGTGTGTGCCCTACACAACTAGTGGACATCTGTCCGAGCGACCTGGCCCTCCGAGCGAACCCCGAGGTGGAATGTGCGCGTAGCTCTGTTGTCGTACCGGAGCAAGCCGCATTGTGGGGGTCAGGGGGTCTACGTCCGCCATCTCAGTCGCGAACTCGTCGCCCAGGGGCACACCGTCGAGGTGTTCTCCGGGCAGCCGTACCCCGAGCTCGACCCCGGCGTGACGCTCACGAAGGTGCCCAGTCTCGATCTCTACCGCGACGACGATCCGTTCCGCACCCCGAAGCTGGGTGAGTACCGCGACTGGATCGACGTCCTCGAGGTCGCCACCATGTGGACCGCCGGTTTCCCCGAACCACGCACCTTCGGTCTGCGCGCCGCACGACTGCTGCGCGACCGCCTCGGCGACTTCGACGTCGTGCACGACAACCAGTCGCTCGCGTCCGGCTTGCTGCGCATCGCCGAGGACCTTCCTCTCGTCGCGACGATCCACCATCCGATCACCCGCGACCGCGAACTCGATCTCGCCTCCGCGACCACCCTCAGCCGTAAGGTCACGCTCCGGCGCTGGTACGGATTCCTGCGCATGCAGGAGAAGGTGGCCCAGCAGATTCCCACGCTGCTCACGGTGTCGGAGAACTCGGCCGACGACATCCGCACCGCCTTCGGGATCGAATCCGAACGCATCCACACGATCCCGCTCGGCGTGAACACGGAGGTGTTCGCGCCGCGGAAGGACGAGCGAGTTCCCGGTCGGATCGTCTGCGTCGCGAGCGCCGACGCCCCGCTCAAGGGTGTTCCCACCCTGCTCGAGGCGGTCGCGAAGCTGCGCACCGAACGCGAGATCGAACTGGTCCTCGTCTCGAAGCTCGCCCCGGGCGGCGCCACCGAGAAGCTCATCGACGAACTCGCGATCGGCGACGTCGTGCGCACCGTCTCCGGGATCGACGACACCGAACTCGCCGACCTGCTCGCCTCCGCCGAGATCGCGGCGGTGCCGTCGCTGTACGAGGGATTCTCGCTGCCGGCCATCGAGGCGATGTCGTGCGGAACACCGCTCGTCGCGAGCCGCGCCGGGGCCATCCCCGAGGTCGTCGGGGACGCCGGTCGGCTGGTGCCTCCGGGCGACGCCGAACAGCTTGCAGCAGGGCTCGCGGGCCTGTTCGACGACCCGGCCGAGCGTCGGCGTCTCGGCACGAAGGGCCGCGAGCGTGTGCTCGAACGCTACAGCTGGGCGGCCGTGGCCGCGCAGACCGCCGCGATCTACGACAAGGCGATCGCCGCGCATCGAGAGGGGAAGAACGGATGCTGACCGTCGACTTCGACCGCCTGGGCGTCGTACCGGGGATACGCGCTCTCGACATCGGGGCCGGCGCGGGGCGCCACTCCTTCGAGCTGTACCGCCGCGGCGCGGATGTCGTCGCCTTCGACCAGAACGCCGACGACATGAAGGCCGTCGCCGACATGTTCGTCGCGATGGAACTCGAAGGCGAGGTCCCCGAGGGTGCGCTGGCCCGGGCCGAGGTCGGCGACGCGCTCGCGCTGCCGTACGACGACGCGACCTTCGATCTCGTGCTCATCTCCGAGGTGCTCGAGCACGTGCCGGAGGACGAGCGGGCCATCGCCGAACTCGTCCGGGTCCTCAAACCCGGTGGTGTCGCGGCCGTGACCGTGCCGCGCTGGCTGCCGGAAAAGATCTGCTGGGCCCTGTCGGACGCCTACCACGAGGTGGAGGGCGGGCACATCCGCATCTACAAGGCCGACGAACTCGCCGCGAAACTCGCCTCAGCCGGTCTGACGGTCTCGGGCACCGACCACGCCCACGCACTGCACGCACCGTACTGGTGGCTCAAGTGCGCCGTCGGCGTCGACAACGACGACAATCCGCTGACGAAGGCGTACCACCGGCTGCTGGTCTGGGATCTTATGAAGGCCCCGTGGATCACTCGCACGGCCGAGAAGATCCTCGATCCCGTCATCGGGAAGAGTGTCGTGTTCTACCTCGAGAAGCCGGGAAACGCCGGTGCGGCGCGGTGAATCCGCGCGCGTGACGGTGCCGTCGGTGCCGGGTGTGCTGTCGCCGGAACAGAGCCTGGCGACGGGCCGGGCCATCGCGCGGATGCAGGAGCCCTCGGGCGCCGTCCCGTGGTTCCCCGGTGGGCACATCGACCCGTGGGATCACATCGAATCCGCGATGGCGTTGACCGTCATCGGTTTACGCGAAGAGGCGGACGCCGCCTTCGAGTGGTCGCGGCGGACGCAGCGCGCCGACGGGTCGTGGCCCATCCAGTTCCGGGGCGACATCGTCGAGAACCACGACACCGACAGCAATTTCACGGCCTACATCGCCGTTGGCGTATGGCACCACCATCTCGTGACGGGTGATCGCGGGTTCGTCGAGCACATGTGGCCGACGGTGCGGGCAGCGCTCGACCTCGTGGTCGACATGCAGTTGCCGGGCGGCCAGATCTCCTGGGCGCGAGGCGACGGCGGGATGTTCGACGAAGCGCTGCTCACAGGCTGTTCGAGTATCCACCAGAGTCTGTGGTGCGGTCTGCGGATCGCCGATCTGATCGGTGAGGCGCAACCCGAATGGGAGGTCGCGCTGATCCGTCTCGGCCACGCTCTGCGTCGGCATCCCGAGGCGTTCACGCCCAAGCCCGAGTACTCGATGGACTGGTACTACCCGATCCTCGGGGGAGCGGTGCGCGGCACCGATGCGCACGAACGGATCCGCGAACGCTGGTCGGATTTCGTCGTCGACGGTCTCGGGATCCGGTGCGTCGACCATCGTCCGTGGGTCACCGGAGCCGAGACGTGCGAACTGGTCCTGGCGCTCGACGCACTCGGCCACGCCGGGCGTGCCCGCGAATTGTTCGCGGCCATGCAGCATCTGCGCGACCCGGACGGTTCGTACTGGACCGGTCTGGTCTACGCCGACGGCAAGCGCTGGCCGGTGGAGGTCAGTTCCTGGACCAGCGCAGCGGTGATCCTCGCCGCCGACGCGCTCTCGCGCACGACGGGAGGAAACGCGATCTTCCGGGATGCGGCGGCACCCGCCGACCAGGTGGGCGCCGACCGCTGCACCGAGCGTTGCCCGGTGCTCGTCCGGTAGTTCAGCTGCCGGGCCGTGATCCGACCGTGCCGGCGGTGCGTTGGAGAACCCGCAGCGAGGACGTCACCGACTTCTCGACGAACTCCCCGCTCTCCAGTGCGAGACAGTAGATCTCGTACGGAGGCCGGCCGCCGTCCTTCGGGTCGGGGAAGACGTCGTGGATGATCAGGGCGCCGCCGATGCGCACCCATCTCGCCCAGCCGTCGTAGTCCGCCCGGGCCGCCTCGCTGCTGTGTCCGCCGTCGATGAACACGAACGAGGCGGGGGTGCGCCAGAACGACGCCACCACAGGAGAATTGCCGACCACCGCGACGACGTGCGATTCGAGGTCGCCGTCGGCGAGAGTGTGCCGCAGTGCGCCGACCGTGTCGAGGCGGCCGGTGTGCGGGTCGACCAGCGACGGATCGTGGTAATCCCAGCCGGGCTGATGCTCCTCCGAACCGTGGTGGTGGTCGACGGTGACGATGGTGCCGCCGGTCGCCTTGGCCGCAGCGCCGAGATACACGGTCGAGCGGCCGCAGTAGGTGCCGATCTCGACGCCGACGCCGTCACCGAGATACTGCACCGCAGCCTCGTGCAGTGCGGTTCCCTCGTCCTGGGGCATGAAACCCGGTGTCGCCTCAGCGAGTTCGATCGCCTCACGGGGCAGGGTGGTGCGGGACATCGGATGGATCTCCGTTCTTCTCGCGTGATGCGGTGTATCCCGAGCACCCTACCGACCGGTCGCGCCGTCCGATGCTCTCGGACACGGCAGCATCGCGAAGCGGTAGTCGTCCCAGCACTGCTGCAGGCCGTAACACTCGACACCGTGGCACAGCAACGCGCGATGACAGGTCGAGACCAGGGCCTGCTCGTGCTCGCGCCGGACCGCCGGCGCCGGGCTCGTCCCGACGAAACACGCGAGGTCGCGGGCGGGAAGCCCCACCGTCAGGGTCTGCCAGTCCACCGGGACGACACCGCTCTCGCCACGGGGTGGGAACAGGAGGTTGTCGAGCCGGTAGTCGCCGTGCAGCAGCGCGAACCGGTCGGATCGCGCGAGCACCCACCCCTCGGTGAGCTCGGCGCAGGCCCACAGCGTGTCGCGGTCGTCGGCGCCGATCAGCTCGCCGCGACCGTCGACGAAGGGCTCGATGGCCGGGCCGTGCAACTCGGCGAGGATCCGTGCCTGCTCGGCGTCCGTCGTGGTGAGCCAGTCCGATTCGTGGAGGTCGGGTGCGCACCAGCGGGGACCGTGCAGTCCGGCGAGATTGCGGACGGCGTCGTGCGCCTCGTCGACGATGCACCCGGCGAGCTGGTCGCCGGGCAGTGCCGGGGCGGCGTCCTCGAGGAGGAGGGTGAACTCCCCGTCCTCGCCGACGGTGACGTGATAGCAGCTGGGGGTGAGCACCGCGACGGACGGCTCGATGTCGCTGTAGAAGCGTGCCTCCCCGCCATAGGCGCCGGCGAGCATCCTCCGTGTCCCGGGATCGGGTGACGGCAGCTTCGCGACGAGTGAGTAACAGATCGGTCATGGTGCGCTCCGGCCGGGGTTGGCTCTACGCCTTCCTCGTGAGCGACCTGGCGTCCGTGACCGGCGGAATCTTCGCCGGCTCCGGATGCTTTGTCGGTCGGTTCGATAAGCCGGCACCGACGCTGCCGGCGTGGCGGGACCACAACACGTCGCCGTCCCGGACGCTCGACAAATTCGCCCACCTCGTGGAAGGCGCGAGTCGTGCGGGAGCGCCGGATCAGGTCAATCCTCGACGAGCCACTTCCAGCCCTTGGTACGCACCACCATCAGCAGTCCGACGGCGAGCAGGAGTGCATGCCCCGCGAGATGCAGCGGCGCGGGCAGGTCGACGTAGTTGAGCGCGAACCAACTCTTCGAGTCGCTGAAGAGATTGTTGATCAGGCCGCCTCCGCCCTGGACGATGAACAGGACACCGACGAGCGTCGCGATCGATTCCACGAATGCCTCCACATTTTTTACGATACATTTGTATTGATCCGATTCCCACGCTACGGTAGGGAAACAAATAAATCAATACAAATCAACTGAAATGAGGGTGATGCCGTGACGGTTCGCGGGCTCGGGGCGACGCACGACGAGAGGCGGTGGGAGATCCTCGACGCGGTCTTCACCGTCGTCGACACCGAAGGTGCCCAGCAGGTGACGATCAGGCGCGTCGCGGCGGTGGCGGGCGTGTCGGTGGGGCGGGTCCAGCACTACTTCCCGACCAAGGACGACCTGTTGACGGGAGCGTTCACTGCAGTCAACGAACTGGGAACCGAGCGCGTGCGGCGACGGACCTCGGAGAACGGTCTCGAGGGGGAGGGTCCCGCATCGATCCTCGACGCCGTGTTGACCGAACTGATCCCGGAGACGGCCGACGACTGCCGGCTCGTGCGCGTCGCGCAGGCGTTCGAGACGTATGCGTACACACGATCCGAGCTGAAGGACCGCGTCGTGCGCGGATACGACGAACTCGTATCGCTCCTGGCGCAGCTGATCGGCGGATGTCTTGACACCCACGGCGGCAAGCAGGCAGACGCGGCACGGTTCCGGTCCCGGGCCTACGAACTGCTCGGTCTGGCAACCGGTCTCGCCGCACTGGTCGTCGTGGACGCTCTCGCGCCGCGAGCGGCCCGCGACATTCTGACGCACCGCCTCACCGAACTGCTCGACACGTCGCCCGAGGCGGACGGGTGACTTCGTCGTGTGAGGGCAGGGCTCAGAGGACCCGCAGCCCGAGACGTCGCCGCGTGCGCAGATCGAAAAGGTAGGCCTTCCACAGCAACGGCCACACCTACAGCGTGACGCGGTGCAGGCGCCGGACCGCCACGAGATAGCTGTCGAAGCGTCGCTGGTCGTCGGCGGTCCAGGGATAGTGCATGAGGTCGCGGAACTCCGGCGGCAGTGCACCGCGGGTGATCAGTTCGAACGACCGGCCGAGCACCCGGTGGATCCCGCGGCCCAGTCGTCCGAAACGCTTCTCGAGAAACGCGAGATCGCAGACTCCGGTGAGGTACTCGCGCACCTGCTCGTTCATGGAGATGTCGGCGACACCGGCCTTCCACAGTTCCTCGTACTCCTCGCGGGTCGTGGGCCACGACCCGGCCGGACGTTCAGCGTCGTCGCGAGGGTCGCGCCGTCGCGAAGGGCGCGCGGGCGTACTGCTCCTCGGTGAGCAGGCCGTACAGGAACTCGTGCTGGTCGATGAAGTACTCGAGCAGGCAGACCGCGACCCACAACTGCAGGGCGGGGGAGTTGGCGCTGTAGCTGACCTCCGCGCCGGGTGACGACGTGATCCGCGCGTGGATCTTCCGCACCGACTTGCGGACGAAATCGCGGTCGGCCTCGGTGCCGAACACCGCAACCGCCAGATAGGTGCCGGTCGTGAGGGCCCGCTTGACTGGATGGAGATCGGCACGGCCGGTGTCGACCGTGCTGTCGACGACCCCCTGGCCGACGCCGAGGAGACACGCCTGAAACAGGCGTCCATGCTGCTCGACCTCGACCCGCCGGAGCGCACCCGCCTCGGGCAACGCGTGAGCCGTGGCTTCACCCCGCGCATGGTGAAGACGCTCGAGGAGCGCATCCGGCGGACGTGCGAACGCACCGTCGACGCCGCGATCGAGGCCGCACGCGACGGCACGGTGATCGACTTCGTCCCGGCGATCTCGGCACCCCTGCCGCTGGAGGTGATCGCAGCGCTGCTGGGCGCACCGGCCGAGGACGTCGGCAAGCTCTACGACTGGTCGAACCGCATGATCGGCTGGGACGACCCCGAATACGGCACCACTCAGGAGGACGACGAACTCGCCGCCGCCGAGATCTTCCTGTACGCCAACGAGATCGCCGCGCGACGACATCGCACGCCCACCTGTCCGGCGTCGATCGGCGACCAGCAGGTCGAACGGGGCGACAATGTGATCGTCTACTACCCGAGCGCGAACCGCGACGAGGAGGTCTTCGACGACGCGCACGTCTTCGACATCGGGCGCGAGCACGATCCGCACGTCGCCTTCGGCGGGACGGGCGTGCACTTCTGTCTCGGGGACATCTGGCGCGGTTCGAACTGCGGATCATGTTCGAGACTCTCATTGCCCGTATCGACGGGGTCGAACCGGCCGGCGAACCGCGGCGGTTGCGATCGAACTTCATCAACGGCATCAAGTCCATGCCCGTCCGTATCCACCGACGAGAGCGCTGAATTCGCCGAATGAACGCGCTGCGGGCGTTGCCGACCCCCTCCAACCGTAGTAATGTCCAGACACGTGTCCAGAAACGTGAATCTCGAATCGACCCGTCGTCGCTTGACCGAGAAGCAGGCCGACACGGTTGCGAGGCTCACGCAGGCCGCGGTCGAGGTGCTCCGCGAGGAGGGATTCACGGGGTTGACGGTGCGTATGGTCGCAGCCCGCGCCGGTGTCGCCCCGGCCACCGCCTACACCTACTTCTCGTCCAAGGAACACCTCGTCGCCGAGGTGTTCTGGCGTCGCTTGGCCAACGCTCCCACGGCCGACGCCGAGAGCGCGAGCCGTGCCGATCGGGTGGTCGCGGTGCTGCGGGGAATCGCGCTGTTGCTGGCCGACGAACCCGAACTCGCGGCCGCGGTCACCAGTGCATTGCTCGGTCACGACCCCGACGTCGAACACCTGCGTGCGCGCATCGGACTCGACATCCGTCACCGGGTCTCGGCAGCCCTCGGCGCCGACTCCGATCCCGACGAACTCGAAGCACTCGAACTGCTCTACGCCGGCGCGCTCGTCCGGGCCGGCATGGGCTACGGCACCTACGAGAAACTCGCCGACAGGCTGGAGACATCCGCCCGACTTCTATTGGAGTGATCCACGATCCAGGCATCCCCGGGCTCCGCGTCGCACGCAGGGCCCGCTTCGCCCGATCCACCGACGCTCGGCGCCGTGATCTTCAGCTCCGCCTGTGTGGGTATGCCCGACTACACCGATCCCGCCGGACCGTTGATGGTCGTCACCGGCCCGCTGCCGTTCCCTGTCGATGTGGGAACGACCACGATGATCGGTCTGGGGATCGTCGACGGCCGAGGAGTCCGGCACTACGACGCCGGTCGCGTGCACGGCCAGCCCGGCCTGTATGTGGTGGACGGCGCGAAGATCCCGGGATCGACCGGGGCGTGCAATCCGTCGATGACGATCGCGGCACTCGCCGAGTACGGCGCCGATCGGATCGTCTCACGCGACCTGGATCGCGTGTTCTGACCTGACGGGTGGTTCCGGTGGCTCGGCCGCGGGAACCACCCGTTCGGTCTCAGCCCTTCGCGGCCGACAGACCGGCGCGGCGACCGAAGAAGCTTCCGTCCCCCAGCGACGTGCCGCTCGCATAACCCCACGCGCACACGCCCGACGTGCAGCGACCGGCGGCGAACAGGCCGGGGATCGGATCGCCGGACACGTGCAGCACTTCCGAACTCACCGAGGTGCGCAGACCGCCGAGCGTGAAACCTGCTGTGCAGTTTCGGAGATCGAGCGCGGCGATCGGGCTGCCGATGGGCTTGACCCACTCGCTCTTCTTGCCCAGCACCGGATCGCTGCCGCTCTCCGCGTGTCTGTTGTAGACCTCGACGGTCGCCTGCAACGTCCCGGCAGGCAGTTCCATGTCGGATTCGAGTTCGGCGACGGTCTCCGCGACCCACTTCGGACGGAACCGGAAGAAGGGCGTCGAACTCGTTGCCGCACAACCCTCCTCGTACGCCTGTTCGTCGATGATCAGATAGGCCTGGTTGTCGTTCTTCAGCAGCGTGAGCTGACCGATACGGCCCGGATAGGTGTCCTCGGGGACGTACCGCTGACCGCGGCCGTTGACGAGGATGCCGCGGGCCATCAACTGCGGGTCGCCGAAGAAGGCGACCTCGGTGGCGTCCATGTGCGCGAGATCGGCGCCGAGCGCCTGCGCCATGCGGATCGCACGGCCGTCGTGCTCCTCGATCGCCGCACCCGGGCGACCGCTGAGCTGCGGCGCGTACGACTCGACCATCTCCTGGTTGTACGCGAAACTGCCGGTCGCGAGGACGACGCCGCGGCGGGCCCGGATGTGGACGTCCTTGCCGTACTGCTTGGCCGTCAGGCCCACGACGCGTCCGTCGCCGTCGACGATCAACCGCTGCACCCGCACGTCGTATTCGGCACGCACACCGAGGCTTTCGGCGATCTGGGAGAGCGGCTGCATGAGCATGTACCCGCCACCCTTCTCGCCGGTCCGCTTGTCGGTCATCTGCGGGACGTGGCCGCGCGGGGCGGGCGTCGCGATCTCGTTGAAGGGCGCGGAGTTCTCGCCGCCGGAGTACATCAGGCCGTCGTCACCGGGGATCTCCCACCCGGGTTCGCCCCAGAAGCTCTCCTTGAACACCACGCCGTTGTCCACGAGCCACTCGTAGTGTTCGACGCTGCCCTCGCAGTACTCGATGATCTTCGCTTCGTCGGCGCCCGGCCCGAGCGCGGCGAGCATGAACGCCTTCATGTTCTCGGGCGTGTCGTCGAATCCGAGGGCCTTCTGCAGCGGGGTGCCGCCGCCGAGGTAGACGATGCCGCCCGACAGTGAGGCCGCACCGCCCCAACCGCCGGTCCGCTCGAGCACGAGCACGTCGGCACCCGCGCGGGCGGCCTCGATGGACGCCGAGACACCGGCGATGCCGTAACCGGCGACGACGACGTCGGCTTCGTGGTCCCAGGTGGAGACGCTGCCGGCGGGAAGGGGGTGGAGATCGGTGCTCATCGGGGTCCGTTCGGGGTCGGTGATCAGTGGTCGAGTTTCGAGGCGAGTCGGCCGATGTATGCGACGACGTCGTCCTGGGCGCGGTCGGGCAGACCGAAGATCACCTCGGTGACCCCGGCGTCCTCCCAGATCTTCAGTTGTTCGGCGTCGTGACGGCCTGCCAGAGCGAGGATCTCGGGAGTTCCGGCACGACCGGCGTCGGCCCAGGCCTTGTGGAGACGGGCGACGTTGTCGACGACGTTGTTCTCCGTGGGGGTGGTGATCCAGCCGTCGGCGTGGCGGACGATCCAGTCGAAGTTGCGGTCGGTGGAACCGGCGCCGAGGAAGATCGGGGGCCGTGGTTGCTGCACGGGTTTCGGCCACGCCCAGCTCGGCCCGAATGCGACGAAGTCTCCCTCGTAGGAGGCCTCTTCCTCGGTCCACAGCGCCTGCATCGCTTCGAGATACTGGCGCATGGCGGTGCGCTTCTTCTTCGGCGGTACGCCGTGGTCGGCGAGTTCTTCTGCGTTCCAACCGAATCCGACACCGAAGTTTACCCGGCCGCCGGAGAGGTGATCGAGGCTCGCGATGGTCTTGGCGAGCGTGATGGGGTCGTGCTCGAGGGGCAGTGCGACGGAGGTGCCCAGTTTGATCGTCGACGTCACCGCGGCTGCGAGCCCCAGCGCCACCCACGGATCGAGGGTGCGCATGTAACGGTCGTCGGGAAGGGTCTCGTTGCCCGTTCCCGGATGCGCGGATTCGCGGCGGATCGGGATGTGGGTGTGTTCGGGCACGTAGAAACTGTCGAAACCGCGACTCTCCGCGGTCGAGGCAGCGACTTCGGGCCGGATTCCCCGGTCGCTCGTGAACAGGGTGATTCCGTGGCGCACAACAGCCCCTCTCCAGACGGTGACGGAGAAAATGTAACGCGTTCTACATCCGGAGGGAAGAGATTTCCGGACACCTGTCCGGTTGCGGCCGGTCGGCCGTACGAAAAGGCAGTCGTCCCACGCTGAACTATCCTCGAAACGGGCATGAACGGAAGGTGGCGTGATGACGGAGCAGTCGACGACGGAGACCGCGGGCGAGGAGTCGGCGTCGACGCAGACCTCGCGGCCGGCCCTCGGGTCCACCCGGTCGCCCGGTGCGGGCCTGCGACCGGCACAGCGGGCGCGGTACATGCGGATCATCGCCTCCGCCGAGGAGCTCGCCTCCGAGGGTGGATACGACGCCGTGCAGATGCGGGCGGTCGCAGACCGATCCGGTGTCGCTCTCGGCACGGTCTACCGCTACTTCCCCTCGAAGAACCACCTGCTCGTCGTGGCGCTCGTACTCGAATTCGAGACCGCCGCCGAAGCCGTGACCACCGTGGAGATCCCTGGCGACAGTGCCGCCGAGCGCCTGATGGGCGTCCTGCGCGGAGTGATGCCGCGTCTGTCCGAGAACCCGCTGCGCTACGACGCGCTCATCCGGGCGGCGATGTTCGCCGACGCGTCCTCGGCGCCCGAACTCGACCGTCTCGGTGAGGTGCTCACCCGACTGTTCGCGCAGGCGGCAGGCATCGACATCGTCACCGAAGAGGTGCTCAACGCCGTGCGAATCATCGCCGACGTGTGGATGTCGGCGCTGGTCGCCTGGGTGGCGGGCCGGCAGTCGGTCGACGATGTGCTCGCGCACATGGACACCGCTGTCACGCTCGTGTTCGACCGGCTGAACCGACTGCAGCGGGCGAGCTGACGCCCACCCGCTGCAGTTCTGGGCTCCGCTCGGGAGCTCTGGTTCGATCAGGCCGGCACGTCCACGATGCCGATCGTGGGCAGGAAGAAGCACTGCGTGTCGCCGTTGCGCACGTTGCCGAAGACGGCCGAGAGCACGGTGCCCGACCCCGTCTCGACCGGCGCGACCCGCACGCCACCCGGCGGCAGGGTGTCGGCGATGAAGGTCGTGATGGCCTGCTCGACGATGCCGCGGGCCTGGACGGGAAGGCCGGCCGGAATGGCTCCCGCCGCGGTCTCCTCCGGCGTGCCCATCGGGACGAAGCCACCCTGGAAGGTGTTGACGTTGAACCACGCGAGCTGGATGCCCGAGGTGTCGGCGTCCTCCTCGAGGCCGACGGGGACGAACGCGAAGAGCGTCTCACCGGGCGAGACGACGTTCAGGGTGCCCGGCAGCGGCGACAGGCTGCGGTTCGGCCAGGGCCCGGGCAGAGCACCCGCAACGGCGGGCACGGTGCCCAGCGGCAGGTCGCCGTCGGCCGTGCAGAACGGTGCGCCGGTGGGGTAGAGGAACGGTTCGACGCCGAGGCGACGCAGGAACTCCATGCCGTCCTCGTAGGCGCCGAGCGGTGTCGCTTCGGCCGCGTCGACAGCGCTTCCGCGTGCGTTCGCGATCGCTTCGGCGGCAGCGAGAGTCGTGGGATCGACGCCGGGCAGCGCGCGGAGAGCCTCGAGCGAGCTCACGAGCGGGCTCGTGGCGGGCGCTTCCGCCGGTGCTGCCGGGTCCGTGGGTGCGGGTTCGGCGCCGGCGATGGTGGGAAGCGCCAGACCTGCGGCGACGGTCAGGGCTGCGGCGGCCGAGATGCGACGCATCCGATTGCGGTGTCTGCGGCTCATATGGGGTTCTCCTCCTGTGGGTCGTGACACCCGGACGGGCTCTACCTAACTCTAAACTAGAGGTTTAGAGTACGACGGCTCCAGGAGACCACAAGGGCGGCGCTCCGGCCAGAGCGCCGCCCCGTGGTGTTACCGAACCGACACCCATGTGAGTCGGTGGTGCGGATGATCAGTCCGGATCGTCCGGATGCTTACGCAGATGCAGGATGCTCAGCAGGAGACCGCCCCACAGCGTGACGAGGGCGAGAATCATCATGGCGACGGCCGCTGTGCTCATCGGGTACCTCCTGTGGACGAGTCGGGTCCGGGTAAGGGAGCACCGGACGAAGCAGGCGCCTGGGCGGATGCGGGCGGACGGTTCTCGTCCAGCTCGTATTCCTCGTCGATTCCCCTGCGCCAGGGGATGAACGTCAGGAGGACGGCGAGGATGATCACGCCGGCCTGCACGCTCCAGCCGAAGGCCGTGACCAGGCTGTCGGGAAGACCGCCGTAGCCGTCGCGGACACGGTCGCGGATCTCGCTGAACAGCATGTAGCCGAGGACGAGCGGGGTGATGATGCCCGTGAACACCATCCAGCCCGTGCCGACCTTGAACGACGACACCGAGTTGAGGTGGTCGCGGAGTTCGGGCAGACGACGATAGATCCACGCGACCACCACGAGCGCCACGAAGGCGACACCCACGATGCCGAACTGGTTCGCGAAGCGGTCCACCACGTCGAGAGTGTTCAGGCCGGTGGTGGTGGGGAAGAGCAGCAGCGACACGATTGCCGACACACCACCGATGGCGAGTACCGCCGGCACCCGGCCGAGGCCCGTCTTGTCCTGGAAGGCCGAGACGGTCACCTGGATGATGCTGATCATCGACGTGAACCCGGCGAAGACCAGCGAACCGAAGAACAGCACACCGAAGAGCGGGCCGCCGGGCATCTCCGAGACGATCGTGGGGAAAGCGATGAAGGCGAGGCCGATACCGCCCGCGACCACCTCACCGACCTCGACACCCTGCGCCTGGGCCATGAAGCCGAGAGCGGAGAAGACGCCGATGCCGGCGAGCACCTCGAAGCTCGAGTTCGAGAACCCGACCACGAGACCCGAACCGGTGAGGTTCGTCTTGCGCTTCAGGTACGACGCGTAGGTCACCATGATGCCGAAGGCGACGGACAGCGAGAAGAAGATCTGCGCGTACGCCGCGATCCACACCCCGGTGTCGGTCAGCGCCGACCAGTTCGGGGTGAAGAACGCATCGAGACCGGCGGTCGCGCCGTCGAGGGTCAGCGACCGGACGACGAGCGCACCGAACAGCAGGACCAGCAACGGCACGAAGAACCGATTGGCGTTGCCGATACCGCGCTGGACGCCGAGAGCGAGCACCGCGAGCGTCGCGATCCAGACCAGCAACAGCGTCCACGCGACGCCCGGCACGAAGCTCAGGCCGAAGGTCGCATCGGTGTCCTGGTTCAGGAACGAACTCATGAAGAAGCCTTCGGGGTCGTCGCCCCAGGCCTCGGTGATCGAGAAGAAGGTGTACCGCGCGGCCCAGGCCACGATCACCGCGTAGTACACGCCGATGACGAAGCACACCAGCACCTGCCACCAGCCGATGAACTCGGCGCCGCGGCGCAGTCTGCGGAAGGCCAGCGGCGGCGATCCGCGGAACTTGTGCCCGATCGCGTAGTCGACCAGGAGAAGGGGGATACCCGCGGTCAGCAGCGCGACCAGATACGGGATCAGGAATGCGCCACCACCGTTCTCGTAAGCGATGTACGGGAAGCGCCAGATGTTGCCGAGTCCGACCGCCGAGCCGATCGCGGCCATGATGAACACCGACCGGCCCGACCAGACTTCCCGTTTACGTGTGACCTCGTGCTGTGCCACGAACCTCGTCCCTCCATTCATCCGGATGGAGGACAACGCTAGCGCCCCGACCGGCGCGCGGGCGATCTTTTCGGGTCGGCGCCTTCAGCCGTCGTCCCAGAGCCGCAGGTCCGGGGGAGTTTCGTCCTCGTCCCCCTCCTCGCCGACGTTCCGGTAGCGGAATGCGAAGACGATCCAGCCGACCGCGGCGACGAGCACGAAACTGATCAACCGGTAGACGACCACCGCCGACAGGGCCTGCGCGCCGGTCATGCCGGAGGCGGTGAGCGCCGGCACGAGCACGGCGTCCATGACACCCAGACCGGCGGGGAGCAGCGGGATGGCACGGCTGGTGGCGGTTCCGGCCGCGTAGGCGACCGCGATACCGGCCAGGCTCGGCGCGCCACCGACCGCGTATGCGGCGAACGCCAGGCACGCACCGTCGCATACCCAGTTGCTCAGCGACCAGCCGAACGCGCGGGCCGCATGAGGACGATCGAGTTGCACCGCGCTCAGCTGGCCGACGATCCTCCGCCACGCCCGCGCACCCGCCTGCTCCGGCTTCTTCCGCAACCGGTTCAGGCTCCGCAGGGCGATCAGGCCGATCGATTCGAACGAACCAGGATTGCCGGCCGCGTACTGGATGAGCACGACCAGCAGCAGCAGACCGCCGAGCGAGAAGATCAGCGAGAACGGGTTGTTGCTGGCGCCGACGAGCAGAGCGCCGACGATGCCGAGCAGTGCGAGTCCGGCGGCCTGGAGGAGCCCGGCCATGACCAGCTGCCAGGTCGCCACCACCGGGGGTGCGCCCCAGCGCCGCATCTGTCGGTAGGTGAAGGTCGTCCCGACCACCGGTCCGCCCGGCAGGGTCACGCTCATGGAGTTCGCCGCGAGGGCCACCGAAAGCGATTGCCATTGCGAGACCTTCACACCCGCCGCGGACAGTAGCGCCCGCTGCACCCGTGCGAAGGTCGACATCTCCGCCATCGAGGCGAACACCGCTGCCGCGACCCAGCCCCAGTGAAGATGCCCGAGGCCGCGGACGCTGTCGGACAGTTCCGGCCACACGAGCACGATCTCGACGGTGAGCACCACGACGAGCAGAGCGCCGACGATCCACTTGAGATACCGGCGTCGCTTCGGGGTGAGCGGCCCGCTCTCACCGTGCGGGCTCTCGTCGGCTCCGTCGTCCGGCTCCTCGGGTGTCACGGTCTCGTTCGTCATCTAGTCGGTGGGCCAGCTCGACAGCGTGCGGCGGTAGAGGTCCTCGACTTCGGCGATGTGCTCACCGAAGTTCTCCCGCGACCAGCCGCTCACGTCGATCGGTTCGAGCACCGCCACATCGACGGTGCCCGACCGCAGCAGGGTCGAGTGCTTCCACAGGATCTCGCCGGCGTTGCGGATCACGACCGGCACGATCGGGACACCGGCCTGCATCGCGATGTGGAAGGCGCCCTTCTTGAACCTGCCGATCGCCGGGGTCAGCGAGCGTGTGCCCTCGGGGGCGATGACGATCGACGTCCCCTCGCGGAGGGTGTCGACGACGGGTCCGAGCGCCGCAACCGCCCGCTCGGTGTTCGTGCGGTCGACAAAGGTGGCGCCGACGAACCGCAGAAGCGGCCCGAACAACGGGTCGTTGGCCATCTCCTTCTTCGTCACGCCCGTGAAGTCCTGCCTCAGGACCTTGGCCAGCACCACCGGGTCGAGCTGACTCTGGTGGTTGAAGATGAACACCGCCGGCCGGGCGGCCCACGCATTCGCTTCCCCGACGATTCGTACGTTCACTCCGGCGAGGGCCAGGGAGACCTCGGTGCCGATGCTGATGATCGAGTCCAGCGCGGTCTTGCGGCTGCGGTTGATCAGACCGAGACCGAGACCCGTCCACACCGAGCCGAACATCCCGCCGTAGGCGGCGGCGGTGCGGACGAGTTCGCGGGCGCCCGGCGTACCGCGCGGCCGGAACCGCATGATCGGCCAGTCGCGTTCGATGGCGAATCGGGTGAGAGTGCGATCGGGGTTCGTGGCCGTGGGGTTGCCGGCGACGGCCAGGAACTCCACGTCCTCACCACCGTTGGAATAGGTGTAGCTGGCCTCGGCGTCGATGCCGTGTGTCTCGACGAAATTGCGTGCCGCCTCCGCTTTGCCGCTGCGCCACAACGATTTCCCGTCGACCCGTCCGGTGAGCACACCGTTCTCGACCTCGAGTGGGGTGAACAGGATGTGCTCGACGCCCAGCGCGTCCCCGGCGGCCTGGATCTGGTAGCGGGACGCCGACGAGGCGATCACCACCGTGTGGCCCGCGTTCTGGTGCGCGCCGATGAGTTGCCACGCCTCCGGATAAAGGTGTCCGGCGATCGTCGTCATGAACAGCCGGTGGCCGATCTCGTAGAGCTCGTCCTCGGTGTGACCGCGCCACGCCTTGAAGGCGATCGCGACGAAGCGTTCGAAGTCCTCCTCGGTCTCCGTCCCGCGGATCCCGTTGATCATCGTCGCGGCCAGTTCGGATGCGGAGACCTTCCCGGCGAGCACCCGGTCGCGGAAGAAGTGGACACCGGAGAAGCCGTGCACGATGGTGCCGTCGAAATCGAAGAAGGCCGCCACCTCGGGTCCCTGCGGACCCGTACGCACCCGTTCGAGGGCCTGCTCGAGGTTCACCGTTCCACCTTTCTGTTCGACACGTCGAGCGACTCGGCCAGCGCGACCCGCTGGGCCAACTCGGACAGCTCCGCTGCGAATGCCTTCCTGCGCTCGCGGACGGTCTCGGGATCCTCGTCGTGGTCGAGCAATCCTCGATTGCGCGCCAGGTCGAGCGCGGACGCGAACAACTCCGACGACACCGATTCCGGCCCGTACAGGCGGCGCTGCAGCAGCATCTGCCGGCCCACCGCCACACACTCCGACAGGAAGGCGGCGCGGTCGACCTCGAGCTCCGGATCCCGGACGGCGAGGCGCTCGGCGACGACGAGCTGCGCGTCGAAGAACGACCGCAGCGTGCGGTGCGACATGAAGAAGCCGGTCTCGACGAGACCGGTCAGCGCTTCGTCCTTCGTCGGCAGCGTGTCGCCCCAGGACGGGACGAGCCAGGCGAGCTCGTCGCGCATCTGGGTCTCGTAGGTGTCTCGGTCGGGGAAGAAGAACTCGAACTTCAGCAGGTCGCGCAGGTTCTTCGCCTCCTCCCACGCCACCCGGACAGGATCGTCACCGAGATTGGCGTGCGCGTAGAGGATGGCCAGCTCCATGATCGACCGGTTGACGAACCAGTGCACGCCGCTGTTGCGGTAGAACGCCGCGACGAGATGCTGACCCGGCTGGATCGAGTAGACCGGTTCCTCCCCGCCGGCGTAGGTGGTGACCACCCCCGCGTGGGTGAGCGACGAGAGCACGTCCTCGAGCCCACCTTCGACGTCGAGGATGTGGAGCCCGCCCTGCGGGACACCGCGGCGATCGAGATAACGGCGGACAGGTGCGATCACGGCCCGCACCTCCTCGAGCGTCAGCGAGCGGTCGCGCACACCGAGCAGGGCCAGGGTGACCAGGCAGTTCACCGTCACCGGAGTGTTGCAGTTGATGCCGACCGCGACTTCGAAGGCGACCTTCTGCAGCGCCTTGCGGCGCAGCACCCGTATCTCCTCGGAATCCGTCGGCGCCGCGGACGGGTCGGCTGCCGGCGCCGGTGCGGTCAGGTCCGGATCCCCACCGGCGACCAGCAGTTCGCGCATCGACACGGGATCGCCGAACCGCACGTACACGTTCCCGGCCCGCTTGCGCTGATTGCGGGCGTAGCGCACCAGCCATCCCAGGCCTTCGGTTTTCTTCGTCGCGCCGGTCTGTTCGGCGGCGACCGCCGCGACCTCGGCGAGTCCCTCGTAGGTGATCGAGACCGGCACCAGCATCGCGTCCTCGACGCGTCCGCCGCGGATCGCGTTGGCGACGTAGCTGAGCAATCCGTAGCGCGGGGCCCGGAGCTTGCCGGTGCGGGTCCGGCCGCCCTCGAAGTACCACTCGAGGTTGAACCGCTTGCTCAGCAGGAACGCGAAGTACTCCTCGAGCGCGGCCTTGTAGACGTCGTCGTCTGCGAAACTGCGCCGGATGAACACCGTGCCGGTGCGGCGGGCGACGGGACCGATCGGCCAGAAGGTGAGGTTGGCCCCGCCCATGATGTGGTTGCCGGGAAAATCGTTCGCCGCCAGGATGTCGCCCAGCACGAAGGCATCGGCGTAGGACCGGTGCGAGGGGAGGAAGACCAGGGCGTACCGGCGGTTGGACTCGCGCAGTGCGCGCAGACCGGCCTCGTCGGCGTGCACGGTCCATGCCGACGCGTGCAACGGCCGCATCGCCTGCGTGAACAGGTCGGTGACCAATCGTGACTGCACGGCCACGAGTTCGTCGAGGGAACTGCGCGCCCGCGACTCGACCTCGGCGCGCGAGAGGCCGTGCTCGGCGGCGATCTCGTCGAGACGGCGCCGGAAGATCGGCGAGTCCATGATCTGGGCGGCGACGAGCCGCGGGACCTTGTAGCGGTCGCCGATCACCGCTCGCTCCGCGCGTTCGAGCGCGACGACGGCGCGACGGGTCACGTACCGCGCTAGTGCCCCGTCGTCACCGTCACCGCCCTCCGCCCTGAGCGCGTCCCGCAGTTCGGACAGGCGGGCCGGTTTCGCGACGACGATCCGGTAGCGGTCGGCACCCTTGCGCACGAGCCATTTCTGCAGCAGCAGATTCGGATTGCGTGGGTTCGTGAGGGCGAGGACGTCGGCGAACCGGATACGCCGCGCACCGTCGCGCTCTTCCGGGAGCCACACGACCCGCAAGGGCAGGATCAGCGGATCGTCGGTGCGGGTCACGAGCTCCTCGGTGAGCACCCGTGAGTCGAGGTCGAGCGACTCGGGGCGGGTCGGCGTGCGGTACTCGGCGGGAAGCTCGTCCGAGCGCAGCCAATCCTCGATCATCGTTCGTTCGAGAGCCGTCGTGTACGCGAGGACCGCCACCGTGGGTCCGTCGTCCGCCCGCACGGTGTCGTCTCCTCGTACCCGGCTCGGTTGATCGTTTCTCATCTCACCCCGTCCAGAAGTCACCTCGGTGTGAAAGCTACCTGTCGCGGCCGGTTCGTTCGGGCGATCCGGAGGAGAACACACACACTGTGCGGATGCACCGGTGGGCTGTGCGGATGCACCGGTGGGCGCTGTGCAGATGCACCGTTGGAGTGTCTGAACGACAATATGGTGGACGAGAGGACTCGGTGGGAGCCGCCGACGACAGGGAGGGCGCAGTGACCACAGGTGCCGGACCGGAGGGTGTCGGCTACGCGGGGGTGAGGGAGACGCATTCGTCGGTGGTCTTCTTCGTCGGCGAGCGCGTGCACAAGCTGAAGAAGCCGCTCGACCTGGGCTTCCTCGACAACCGCACGCGTGAGGCCCGTGAACGGATCTGCCACCGGGAGGTGGAGCTCAATCGGCGTCTCGCACCGGACGTCTATCTGGGCGTCGCGGACGTCCACGGCCCGGACGGACAGTTGTGCGAGCACCTCGTCGAAATGGTGCGGCTGCCCGACGACCGGCGCCTGGCCGCCGCGGTCCGCCGAGGTGAGGACGTGTCGGTGGTGATCGACGAGGTGGCACAGCAGGTCGCCGCACTGCACGCCTCCTCGCCGCACGGTCCCGAGATCGACCGGTGTGCCTCCGCGGATTTCGTCGCCGAGCTATGGGATCTCAGTCTCGACCATCTCGGCCGGCTGGAGGTAGGGGCGGATCGTGCCGGGGCGTTGACGCGGATCCGGGAGTCCGTGCACCGTTACCTCGCCGGCCGGGCGGTGCTGTTCGACGAACGCATCGCGGCGGGCCGGGCCGTGGACGGACACGGCGACCTGCTCGCCGACGACATCTTCTGTCTCGACGACGGTCCGCGCATCATCGACTGCCTCGAGTTCGACGACGAGTTGCGCTACGGCGACGCAGTACTCGATCTCGCCTTCCTCGCAATGGATCTCGAACGTCTCGGTGCCGAACCCGCAGCACGGCGGTTGCTCGAGCAATATGGTGAGGTCTCGGGCGATCACCCGCCCTCCTCTCTCGTGCACCACTACATCGCCTATCGAGCGTTGGTGCGCGCGAAGGTGACTGCCCTACGCTACGAGCAGGGTGATGCAGCGGCGCGGGAAACAGCGACCGGTTTCGTCGAGTTGCTCGAGGGACATCTCGACCGGGGACGCGTGCGCATGGTGCTCGTCGGTGGTGTCTCCGCGACCGGCAAGACGACACTGTCGCGCACGGTCGGTGCGTATCTCGGAGCGGATGTAGTGCGCAGCGACATCGTCCGCAAGGAGTTGGCGGGTCTGCAACCCACCGACCGCACCGGCGACGGTACGGATGCCGGTCTGTACGCACCGACGCATTCGGAGGCGACCTACCGCGAACTGCTGCGCCGTGCCGAGACCGCTCTGGCCCGGGGACGATCCGTCGTGCTGGACGCGACCTGGTTGTCGTCCGGGCAGCGCGACGCGGCCCGCAAGGTCGCGGACGGTGCTTCCGTGGATGTGATCGAGATCGAGTGCCGTGCAGACAAGGGAATCCTGTTGCAACGGATGGCATCCCGAGCCGAGCGCGGCGACGATGCCTCCGATGCGACCCCTGCCGTGCTCGAACAGCAACTCCGCCGGCGGGATCCGTGGCCGGAGGCAGCGGCGATCGATACGGGTGTCGAGACCGTCGACGCGGCGCGACTGGAGAGCATGCTCGGTCCAGCGCCCTGGTGATCGCGCCCCTGAGAACAGTGAACGGGGATCGCTTCGTCGAAGCGATCCCCGTCGGACCGGAACGATCGGTTCTAGACCTTGCGGGCGATGAGCACCGAGCACGGAGCCTTGTGCAGCAGGTTCTGGCTCGTGGATCCGAGCAGGGCGGCGCGGAACTGGCCACGTCCGTGGCTTCCGACTGCGACGAGTTGGGCGTCGTCGAGGTGCGCGAGCAGGACCTTCGAGGCCGGGCCCCGGTCGATCACACGCTCGACGGTGACCTCGGGGTGGCGATCACTCCAGCCGGCCAGCGTCTCGGCGAGAACCGCGGTCTCCGAGGTCTCCACGGCATCCCAATCGACCAGCGCGGCCGTGGCGCCGACACCGAGTGCGGCGTCACCGAGCCAGGAGTGCACTGCCCGCAGCGGAACCCCGAGGGTCGACGCGAGGTAGAACGCGTGAGTGACTGCGGCAGAGGACAATTCGCTACCGTCCACACCGACGACGATCGGCCGGGAATCGGGCAGCGGAGAATCGGTGTTGCCGCGCCACACGACCACCGGGCAGGGCGCATGGTTCGCGACGCGCAGAACGGTGGAGCCGAGGAGGAAGTTCTCCAGCGCACCCGCGCCGGTGGCGCCCATGACGACCAGGCGTGCGTCCTCGGCGGCCTCGAGCAGCGACTTGGCTGCGGGACCGGGACCGATGAAGCTGCTGATCTCGAGCTCGGGGTGATCTGCGCGGACTCGCTCGGCGGCGTCGGCGAGGAGCTTCTTGCCGTCCTCCTCGAGCTGCTGGATCATCTGCGACTGCACGAGCACTGCGGCCTCGCTGTAGAAGATGCCCTCCGGGGGCATCGAGTGCACGAGGTGGAGGGGTGCTCCGATGCGCGACGCGACGGCACCGGCCCACCGCGCTGCCGCTACAGCCGTTTCGGAGCCGTCGACGCCTGCGACGACTGCCTTGCGGGTGCTCGGTGTGCTCATGGATGTCTCCTTCTCGTTGCGACGCGCGGCTTCCCGCGCGCAGGTCGGCCCGAGGCCACGTTACCGCCACGACGCGGCCGTGACCCGGTGTCGACGATCTTCATGATCCCCGATCGGGGAGGCCCCGACCAGAGCCTTCCGGCCTCGATCAGGTCCACAATCGGCGAGCGGCGCGGTATGCCTTCCGCCATCCGCTGTCCAGATGTGCGGCCTGCGCGTCGCCGATCTCGGTCTCGATCCGGAACAGGATCCCGAGCCCGAAACTGGTCTCGGCGGTGTGGCCCTGCTCGGAGAGCATGTCCAGGAGGTGTTCCCGCGCCACGACGGAGTCCTGGAATTCACCGAGCAGATCCTGGAAGTCGTCGAACCGGTCGAGGATCCGCCCGGAACGCTTCGGATGCAGCGGCGCGATCACCTCGATGGCATACCGCATCCGTTTGGCGCCCTTGCGTGCCCGGTGCATCAGCGCGTCGCGCTCCGCCGGGTTCTCGGCGTCGCCGACCCTGTCGACGCGGCGCGAGACCTTTTTCGACAGCGCTGCGACCGCGCGCAACAGTTCCTTCCGTGCCACTTTCGGCCGTGCCCCCGCCGCTTCTGTGGCGGGCGCTATGTCGGTGATCGCCGCGTCGAGGCGGGTGAGCAGCCCGACGTACCGGTCCGAGTCCAGTGTGTCGACTGCTTCGAGGCGGGCGGCCTCCGACCGTGCCGAGAAGTACTCGTCGATACGGGCTCTCGTCGCTTCCCGGTGCGATTCGACCGGGATGTCGGCCACGCGATCCGTGAGCCGTTCCCATTGGACCTCGAGATCACGTGACGGGCTGAGACGTCTTCCGAGCCAACGGAGTTCGTCGACGAGATCGGGATCCACGACGATCTCGTCGGAATAGGTCTGCAGTGCGCTGCGCAGACGCCGCGCGGCCTTGCGCATGCTGTGCACCGCGTCGCGTGCGTCGCGGCGGACGGCGATGTCGGACAACCCCAGGGTGTGCAGTTCGCTCGAGAGATAGTCGCGTACCGGGATCAGGCCCTTCGCGATCGGCGGGCGGGCGGGGAGCAGGTCGCCGAGCACGCGGTGGAGCTTCGACGGGCTCTCCGAACGGGTGATCCCGACGGCCGCGAAGCGTTCCTCGAGTGCTGTGAGGAATCGGCCGATCGTCTTGTCGCCGAGGGTGGAATTCCACTCGACCTCGATCTCCTTCCAGCGGATCTCGGATCCGTCGGCGCTGCGCACGGCGTCGACGTCGTCGACCACCACCTCCGCGACGAAGCCGCCGTCGGACGACCGGAGCCGGTGCCGATGTCGTCGGGTCACGAGCAGAGCGGCCAGGCTCAACGGGGCGCCACGGCGGATGCCGCGCAACAGGGATCCGAGGTCTGCGGGAACGTCCTCGGCCGAGTCGTCGCCGAGGGGGAAGTGCAGTTCGGTGCGGGTGTCGACACCGGAGGGCAGTTTGAGATGCCATCCCGCGTCGTCGCCGCCCTCGCGCCTGCGGAGCGTGATCTTCGAGCGCAGCAGGCACAGGTCGGCGGTGTCGTAGTACTGGGCCGACAATTCGAACCGGTCGACGTCGATCGCATCGACGGACGGCAGTCCCGTCAGGTCCGGAAGCGGCCGGTCGCCGGTGGCGGAGTACTTGCGTTCCGCCTCCTCCGCGACGGTCGCCGACGATGTGCTGGGCATCCATCTGCTCCTCTCGGTGCGCGTTGCCTCCACCTTGCCACGCGGTCCGATATGAGGGGATTCGTCCGACTGTGATCTGCCGATACCGGGCAAAGAGCACTTCGGCCCTGGTCAAGGCCCGGTTTCGGGGTGATCATGGTTCGACGCGGGTCCGGAGGTAGTGATGAAGGTTCTTGTTTCGGTGGCCAGTCGGCACGGTTCGACCGCGGAGATCGCGACTGCGCTGGCCGCGTCGATGCGCCACCACGGCGCGCAGGTCGACGTGAACGCGCCCGAGCACGTCGACGAGGTCGACGCGTACGACGTCGTGGTGCTCGGCAGCGCCGTCTACCGCAGTCGCTGGCTGCGCAGCGCGCGGGAGTTCTCCGACCGGCACGCGGCCGAACTGCGCGAACGCGACGTCTACCTGTTCTCGTCAGGTCCCGTCGCCTCGAGCGGGAGGTCGGTGAACACGTGCTACGACGCGTGCGCCGTCGCCGAACGCATCGAGGCCGTCGAACATCGCACCTTCCCGGGGAAACTGGATCCGGCGGTGCTCGGCACCGGCGAACGGATGGTCGTCAGGATGGTCGGCGCCCCTTCCGGTGACTTCCGGGACTGGGACGCGATCGGTGCCTGGGGTGCGCGCATCGTGGCGCGCACGACCGCGCGGGAGCGCGACCTCGACGGCATCGGTTCGGCTCCCGCGCGACGTGGGGCGCGCCGCTAGGCGGATATTCCACCCGGGTGATCGGCCCGAGTCCCGAGCCGGGCGATCAGCCCGAGCTGCCCTGGTAGTGCGTGCTCAGTTCGGCTGCGCGGTCCCAGATCGACCAGTCGACCGGGCGTTCCTCCAATTGGGCCTCGACCACCTCGAACCCGGCGTGCCAGGCGGCGCCGTGTGCGAGGGCGTCCTCCTCGTCGTCGGTGGTGTGGGTGAGGGTGAGCCAGCACCCGCCGGAGCCGTCCGGAGTGAGTTCCCAGTGCAGAACGTCGGTGTCCCAGAGGTATTCCAGGATCCGTGCGGGCCGCACCGTGAGGACACTGCCCCTGCTGGTGTGCCCTTCGGGCAGGCCGAAACGGCGGGTCTGTTCCTGCGTCGAGCGGAATTCGAGTGTCGCGCCGGGTGTGAGCGCGAACTCGACGTCGGCAGGGAACCAGGCGCGGAGATGTTGCGGATCGGTCAGGACCCGCCACACCTTCTCCGGCGGGTGGGGGAACGAGCGTTCGAACCGCAGGGCCACCCGCCCGTCATAGGTACGCGAGATGCTGCCGATTTCCATGGAAACCTCCAAGACGAGAACTCGCCGGTCAGCGGGGTCCTGGTGTGCTGTTACTCCATGCTGCCAGGTTTCGTCGGCTTACGAAGCGGGTCGGCCGACCTGTGATCGGATCGTGGAACGACAAGGATCTGGCCAGAAGCTGCAGCGGATTCGAATAATCCTGTGGCTCGAGCTCGTACACCTCCGGATAGAGGTTGTCGCCGAGAATGGGGATTCCGAGCGAGTTCATGTGTACCCGGAGTTGATGCGTCCGGCCGGTCTCGGGACGCAGACGGTAACGCGCACGGTCGTCGGCCGTGTCCACCAATTCGATCGAGGTCACGGCGTTGACGGGACCGTCGACCTCGCGGGCCTGCAGCACGCCGCGCTCCTTGACGATGCGGCTGCGGACCTCGCGAGGGAAGTCGAGGCGCGGCGCGGCCGGGGCGATCGCCTCGTACTCCTTCTCGACGAGACGCCGGTCGAACAGCATCTGGTACGCGCGTCGCGCCTCGCGCCGGACGGTGAACACCAGGACGCCCGCCGTGAGCCGATCGAGCCGATGAACGGGGGACAGTTCGGGCAGGCCCAGATCCTTACGCAACCGGACCACGGCGGTCTCCGTCACCCAGGAACCACGCGGGGTGGTCGCCAGGAAGTGCGGCTTGTCCACGACGAGTAGGTTCTCGTCACGATGGAGGACGTCGATCTCGAAGGGAACGCGCGGTTCGGCGGGCGGATCACGGTAGAGATACACGAATTCGCGTGGGACGTACGGGGTCGAAAATGTGACCGCTGTGCCGTCCTGTACGACCACTTCGCCGGATTCGATCTTCTCCGCGATGCGCGCCGCATCGTTCGGGAAGCGTGTGAGCAGGAACTCCGCTATGGTCTCCCAGCTGGGATTTTCCGGCAGTCGCAGGCGGGTGGGGTTCAGGCCGTCGCGAACGGGGAGGGGAGCTTCGGGCACGGGTCGTGAGGTTAGCGGTGCGCCCGGAATGCGAGCGCCGAAGGCCCGACGATAACGCTGCCGGACTTTCCACGATAACGATTGTGTGCAAGCCTGCTTAAGGTTTCTGCACCGTCGATACCCTGGGACGGAAGTGAAGAATGTTACTGGAGTGCAAGGGGAGCATGTTGTGACGATGTCGGCGAAAACCGGAACACGTCGGCGGGGGGGACGCGCTCTCGTGCGGCTGCTGGTGGCGGCGCTGGTCCTTCCGCTGGCGCTCGCGTTCAGTGGGCTCGGCGCCGGCACGGCTGCGGCCGATCCGTACGAACGCTTCCACGAGGACATGGTCGCCGCCCCGGGTGGGGTCGGGGCGATCAAGGTACGCATCTGGCGGGCGAACAACGGCAGCAACAAGGCCGTCTATCTGCTCGACGGTCTGCGCGCCACCGACGATGTGAGCGGCTGGGAACACGAGACAAACGCGGCGTGGCTCGCCGATCACGGCGTCAACGTGATCATGCCGGTGGGCGGACAGTCGAGCTTCTACGCCGACTGGTACGCGCCGAGCAATTTCAACGGCCAGCCCTACACCTACAAGTGGGAGTCCTTCCTCACCCAGAACCTCCCCGACCATCTCGCGAACGTCTACGGCATCGACCGCAACAACAACGCGGTGGTCGGCCTGTCGATGGGCGGTAACGCGGCGCTGATCCTGGCCGCCTACCACCGCGACCAGTTCAAGTTCGCCGGCTCCCTCTCGGGTTACCTCAACCTCTCGGCCCCCGGTATGCGCGAGGCCATCCGTCTCGCCATGCTCGACGCCGGCGGATACAACGCCGACGCGATGTGGGGACCGCCCTGGGACTCGGCGTGGCTGCGTCACGACCCGTTCGTCGCGGCGCCGCAGATGCGCGGACTGCCGATGTGGGTCTCCGCGGCGAGCGGTCTGCCCGGCCAGTACGACCGGCCGAACTCGCTCGTGGGCAGCTTCAACACGACCAACGCCATGGGTCTCGAAGCGCTCGCCCGCACGCAGAACCGCGCCTTCCAGGTGCGCCTGCTGACCCTGGGTATCGATACCGCACACTTCTCGTTCCCGATCGTCGGTACCCATTCGTGGGGTTACTGGCAGGACGAGCTGTGGGCGATGCTCCCGATGCTCAAGTCCTCGATTGGCGCCTGACGCCACCACATCGCTGGTCGGCCGCACCGTCGTCGTGACGGGGGCCACCAGCGGTGTGGGCGAAGCGACGGCCCGCGCCCTCGGGGCTGCCGGCGCCACCGTCGTCCTCGCCGGTCGCAACGTCGACCGGGGCAAGCGCATCGCCGACGAGATCGGCCCCCGAGCCGAGATGATGTCGCTCGATCTCGCCGACCTCTCGGCGATCCGTGCCTTCGCGGACGCCTTCGCCGATCGCCGGATCGATGTCCTGGTCAACAACGCCGGGGTCTGGCGGTGCCGCTGGGTCGCACCGCCGACGGGTTCGAGATGCAGATCGGAACGAACCATCTCGGACACTTCGCCCTGACCGGACTGCTGTTGCCGCGTATCACCGGCCGCATCGTCACGGTGTCGAGCGCCGCCCACCTGATAGGCCGGATCGATCTCGACGACCTCAACTGGGAGCGCCGCCCGTACAACCGCGCCGCGGGGTACGCACAGTCGAAGCTCGCGAACCTGTTGTTCGCGCTCGAGCTCGAACGACGCCTCGCCGCCGCCCGCTCACCGCTGCGCGCCGTCGCGGCCCATCCGGGCTACGCGGCCACCGAGGTAGGCAGCCACACGGGGACGTGGTTCGACCGGTTGTTCGGTTTCGGCAAGACGATCCTGCAGCGCACCCCGGATCAGGGAGCCGAATCGGTCGTGCTCGCCGCTTCCGATCCCGGCATCGCGGGCGGCTACATCGGTCCGAGTCTCCTGCTCTACGGAGCGCCCGGTGTCGCCACCGTGGGGCGTCGGGCCCGCGACCGCGAGACCGCGACGCGGCTGTGGGAATTGTCGGAGAAGCTCACCGGAGTGCACTTCGAGATCGGCTGATAGCGTCGTCGCCCGCACCCCGTGACCGCCGCCCGACGGGCGCCCCGCGGTCACGGGGTGCGGCGCATCGGCACGTGGTCGATCCCCGCCTCGAGGTAGTTCGCTCCGGTGCGCACGAACCCGAATCGCGCGTACCAGTGCTCCAGGTACGCCTGCGCCGAGATGCCGACCACCCCCGGGCAGGTCCCGAGCGCCGCCTCGATCAACTCCGCGGCGAGGCCGCGCCCGCGTGCGTGCCGGGCGGTGGCGACACGGCCGATGTGGGCGACGTCCCCGTCGTCGTGGAGCACGCGCAGCGTCGCGAGGACCTCGTCGCCCTCCCGCGTCCAGAACAGTTCGGTGGTCGGGTCGAGATCGCGGCCGTCGAGTTCCGGTTCGCTGGTGATGCCCTGCTCGAAGACGAACACGTCGGTCCGCAGAGCCATGATCCGGTACAGGCTCTCGGGGTCGGTCTTCCTCAGCGGTGCATGGTGGATGGACGGCACGTCCCGATCGTAGGGGGCTTCACCGGCTGTGAGGACACGGGAGGGGCTTCACCCGCCCGTCGTGAACCCGTCGAGCAGTCCCGCATAGCGCTTCGGTGGGGGAGCCGCGAACTCTCCTCGCTTGCCGGTCGCCAGCCCCATCGTGACCAGCGACTGCACGGTCAGCGTCGCGGCCGCGACACCGTCCACCACCGGCACTCCGATCTCCGCGGAGATGTGCGCGCACAGGTCGGCCATCCCGGCGCAGCCGAGCACGATGGCGTCGGAACCGTCCTCGTACAGGGCGTCGAGGCACGCCTCGGTGACGATCTTGCGTGCGTCGGGATCGCTGTCGAGGGCGAGCACCGGCAGGTCGCACGCGTGCACGCCCCGGCACGCGTCGCGCATGCCGTAGCGGTGCGCGAGGTCCCACGCGCGTCCGGTCGTGCGGGCCAGCGTCGTGACGACGGAGAATCCGCGCCCCAGGACCGCGGCGGTGTGCATGGCGGCCTCGGCGATGCCGACGACGGGCCCGCCGGCGAGCTCGCGCGCCGCGTCCAGCCCGGGATCGCCGAAACACGCGATGACGTAGCCGTCGACGCCGTCGCGTTCACCCTTCTCGATCTCGGTGAGGATGCCCGGCACGGCGAGCGCGTCGTCGTAGTGGCTCTCGATCGACGGAGGTCCCATCGTGGGGCTGACCGCCTCGACGCGTGTGCCCGGACCTGCGACGGCCCGGGCACACGCCTCGATCGTGGCGGTCATCGACCACGTGGTGTTCGGGTTGACGACCTTGATGAACATGGAGGATCAGACTGCTTCCTGTGCGACCCGGTCGGGGAGACGGACTGCGAGGCGGGTGCGGGTCGCGAGCAGGTGGTAGACGACGAAACCGAGACCGCAGCCGATGAACCAGCTGTACTGGGCGGCGGTTCCCATGCCGGGCGCATCGTTGAACAGCACGGGGATCATCGCTACCACGGCGCCGACGACGGTTGCGATCACCGCAGCCGGGTTGTAGCCCTTGCGGTAGAAGTACGCACCCTTCTCCGACATCGTGAACAGGTCGTCGACGATCACCTTCTGCTTGCGCACGAGGTAGTAGTCGGCGATGAGGATGCCGAACAGTGGACCGATGAACGCGCCCAGGGTTTCGAGGGTGTAGTGGATGACCTCGGGGTTGTTGTACAGATTCCACGGGGTGATGAGCACCGAGCCCACCGCGGCGATCATGCCGCCGGCGCGCCAGCTGATCTTCTGCGGGCTGACGTTCGAGAAGTCGAAGGCCGGGGCGATGAAGTTCGCGACGATGTTGATGCCGATCGTGGCGATGGCGAAGGTCAGTGCGCCGAGCACGATCGCGAAGGTCGAATCGATGCGGGCGACGGTCTCGACGGGGTCGGTGATCAATTCGCCGTAGACGGGCAGCGTGAGCGACGCGGTGATCACGACGAGCAACGAGAAGACCAGGAAGTTCACGGGCAGACCGAGGAAGTTGCCCTTCTTGACGGCGGCGTAGGACTTCCCGTACCGGGAGAAGTCGCCGAAGTTGAGCATCGGGCCGGAGAAGTACGAGACCACCAGGGCGATCGCGCCGAGCATGACCGGCACCGACGACCATCCGGTGTGCGTGACCTCGCCGAGGGTCAGATCGATTGCGCTCCAACCGGCCTGGGAGATCAGATAACCGCACAGCAGGAACATCACGACGTAGACGGCCGGGCCGCAGAAGTCGATGAACCGCCGGATCGACTCCATGCCGCGCCAGAACACGCAGGCCTGCAGCACCCAGAGCGTCAGGAAGCTGACCCATCCGAGTGCGGACAGGCCGGCGAACCCGTAGTCCTCGACCACCGCATAGGGCGCGAGCGAGGGGAACAGCTTGATCAGCACCACGTCGAGTGCCGCCGAGGCGAGGAAGGTCTGGATCCCGTACCACGCCACAGCGATCAGACCACGGATGATCGCGGGGATGTTCGCGCCGAGGACGCCGAAGACGCTGCGGCAGATCACCGGATAGGGCACACCCGTGACCTGGCTGGGCTTGGCGACGAGATTACAGAAGAAGTAGACGATCGTGATGCCCACGAGCAGGGCCACGAGGACCTGCCAGCTGGCCAGACCGAGAGCGAACAGGCTGCCGGCGGTGACGTACCCGCCCACGCTGTGGACGTCGGACATCCAGAACGCGAAGATGTTGTACGAACCCCACCGCTGGTTCTTCAACGGGGCGAGGTCGTCGTTGGTCAACCGCGGGTCGTATCCAGTCGCGGGCGGCGGGGGTGCGGTGGGGACGCTACCGGCGCTCGGTGTCAGCACTTCGGTCATGCCTGCTCCTGTGCGAGGGGGAGCCGCCCGTGCCCCGGTGCGAGGCCGGTGGGCGGAGTCGAATCGATCGACGGAACATCAACGGCGATGGTGAATTCCGATGCGCAGACCGTAACGGGGCGATATTGCCGGAGAGTTACCCGAACTGTATATCTTCCGCGGGAAGCAGGCCGGATTCGGCGGTGAGGCCGGAGATGGCGACGTCGAGATGCCGGTTGTGGTGTTCGGACGCCGTGAGCAACGCGTCGGTGTCGCGCGCCAGGAAAGCGGTGAGCATCGCCTCGTGCTCGCGATGGAGTTCGGCGCGCTCGGAATCGCTCACGTGCACCATCGGCTGAACGGGTTCGGTGATGTTCCAGGCATATTCGAGCATGTGCAACAGGCGGTGCATGCGGGACGGCCTGGTGAGGGCCATGTGGAAGACGCGGCTCTCGCGGTGATAGCCACGCGAGTCGCCTTCCTGCACAGCGCGTTCGAGAAGACGGTGCGACTCCTCGACGCGCCGGTCGTCCTCCTCGGTGGCGTTGCGCACGGCCGCCGCGAGCGACGCCGATTCGAGAGTCTCACGGACGAGATACATTTCGCGCAGCTCCGCGATCGTCAGCTGGGCGACGATGTATCCGTGGTTCTGCCGGTGGGTCACGAGACCTTCGCCGATGAGGGTCTTGAGTGCTTCCCGGACCGGGATGCGGCTCACCCCGAACAACTCCGCGACCTCCCCTACGGGGATCGGTGTGCCCGGGGGTGCGGCTCCCGAGAGGAAGGCGCGGCGCAGCTCCTCGAGGATCACGTCCTGCGGGCGGCCCGGTACGTCGACGCGGAGCTCGTCCAGCAACGCGGATCTACGGCGTGGTGCCACGACCGGGTCCTCCTTCGTCACCGGAATGCGAGTGCTCGACTCCGCGAAGGTAGTCCCGTCGTGTTACGTCCTCGTCTCCGCCGTGTGACCGGGATGCACACCTCATACCCCGCCGCGCGGAGGGAAGGTCGGCAGCGTCGGCATCGGCCGCGGTGAGGTGGGCGTACCCGTGGTGGGGCGAGGCGTCCCGGTGTTCGGCGTGTCGCTCTCCTCGGTGTCCCGGCGCGGGCGGTCCTCGTCCGGCTCGGTCCCGCGACCCGGCCCGCCGCGCCTGGTGAAGCCACCGGCGGTCGATGTCGCCGTGGTGGCGGAAGCGGCGGTGGATTCCGCAGCGGGCTCGGCGGTCGCTGCCGAGGTGGGGGTCACCACCGGTGCCTCGAACTCGGGTTCCCCCGTCGTCGTCTCCGCGGGCTCGGTGGGCGTGGTCTCGGTCGTCGCTGCGGTCGTGCTCGTCGCGACCGGCGACCCGATGTCGAGCGTCGGCTCGGCCGCAGGACGCAGGACCTGCCGCTCGACGGGCTCGGCCTGCGGGAACACGAACAACGCACCGACGCCCAGCACCGCGAACACCGCCACCGATGCCGCGATGACGGGAACGGTGCGCTTCGCCCGACGATCGCGACGGGGGAAGCCCTCCCGGTCCAGCGGTTCGAGCCGGCGCCCGAGATCGAGCAGTTCCGCCTCCGAGGGCTGCACCGTGAGCAGCCGTCCACGCAGGTGCGCGGGCAGAGGGGTGAAGGGGAGAAGCGAGAACGTTCCGAGCGCATTCGGCACGCGGGGCACCGCACGGTCGACGAAGTCCTGCGCATGGGCGAGGACACGTCCGTCGCCGGCGGAACCGAGCAATGCCTCGATCTCGTGGGACGAGAAGTGATGCCGGACCGTGAGGTCGACGACCTCGCGCGCGGTGCCGTCGAGCAGGTGGACCGCCTCACGGACGTCGAGCACGTCGGAAGCGGCCTGATAGGCGGGGTCGGCCGCGGGGAGATATTCGAGGGCGGAGCCGGTGCGCTCGAGCACGCGGATGCATTCGGCACGGACCACGGCGTAGAGCCAGGCCCGCAGGAGACTCTCGTCGCGCAGCGACCGGATCCGCGCGGTCGCCGTCCAGACCGCGTCGTACACCACGTCCGAGGCCGATGACACGGCGACGAAGCCGCACGCGTACGCGTACAGGCCGGGGGCGAAACGGTCGAAGACCGCTGCCGTGGCGTCCGGCTCCCCGTTCCGCAACGCTGCGGCGAGTTCGCGGTCCGGACGTCCGGGGTGGTGCCCCATCGATGGAACCTCCCTGTCGTGCATGCGCCTCCGCGCGCCTGCGGTCGTGAGTTCCGGGGAAGTCTACGAGCAGGTGCGCCCCACGGCGAGGATGCGATCCATCGGGACCGTCGACGCCGGAAACGGGAGTGTCGCCACGCGGCGCGCGTCCGTAGGGTGGCGGGCATGGGGTGGACCACGAACGATATTCCGGATCTGTCGGGACGCACGATGATCGTGACGGGGGCCAACAGCGGACTCGGTGCAGAGACCGCCCGGGCGCTGGCGCACGCCGGTGCCGAGGTGGTGCTCGCGTGCCGCGATGTCGCCAAGGGTGAGTCGGTCGCGGCCGATCTCGGCGACCGCGCCACCGTGCGCCGTCTGGACCTGGCGGATCTCTCGTCGATCCGTGCGTTCGCCGACGAGGTGCGTGCCGAGCACGAGCGTATCGACGTCCTGGTCAACAACGCCGGCGTCATGGCGGTACCGCTGCGGCGGACGGCCGACGGTTTCGAGATGCAGATCGGGACCAATCACTTCGGCCACTTCGCGCTCACCGGGTTGCTGCTCGACCGCATCACCGACCGGGTGGTGACGGTCAGCAGCACGATGCACCGCATCGGCAGCATCGATCTCGACGACATCGATTGGGAACGTCGCCGCTACGAGCGGTGGCTCGCCTACGGGCAGTCGAAGCTCGCGAACCTGTTGTTCGCGTACGAACTGCAGCGGCGCCTGACTGCAGCCGGATCGAGCGTGAGTTCGCTTGCCGCGCATCCGGGTTATTCGTCGACGAATCTGCAGTACCGCAGCGAGTCCTGGCACGGGAAGATCGTCGAACTCGTCACCCCGATCATCGGGCAGTCCCCGCAGCAGGGTGCGCTCCCGACGCTCTACGCGGCGACCTCACCGAATGCGGAGCCGGGTGGCTACTACGGGCCGGATTCCTTCTTCGAGATGCGCGGCCGGCCGAAGCGGGTGCAGTCCACCTCGCGGTCACGCGACGAGATCCTGGCGCGGAGGTTGTGGGAACTGTCGGAGCGGCTGTGCTCCGTCGAGTACTCGATGCCCTAGAGCTCTCGATACCGCGGATCCTGCTGAGCTGCAGTTCTCACGTCAGGGTGAACGAGACCGGCGGCAGATCGTCGCGTCGGCACAGTCCGGTCTGATCCACGAGGTCGAGGGTGCGCAGATAACGCCGGACCAGATCGCCTGCCGAGAGCCCCGCATCCGATGCGGTGCGCAGGGCGGCGGCGAGTCCGTCCCCGCGTGCCCAGCGGTGGATCGCGGCGACGGCGATCGGATCCGGATCCGGCCCCACTTCCAGGCCGAGACGCTCTTCGCGTCCGGCGAGTTCGCTCCACAGCCGTGAGGTGGCGCGCAGCGCCTCGTCGATCGCCGTGGTGGTGCGTCCCGGGACTCCGACGGTGCGGCGCCGGGTCTCGCCCAGAGCGCTCGAGGCGACGGCGGCGAGTTCGGCCGGTGTCAGCCCCGACCACGCGCCCGTCCGCACGCATTCGGCGACGAGAAGGTCGTTCGCGCAGTAGATCCGGCCCAGGCGACGACCGTCGTCGGTGACGTAGGCCGACCCGCCCATCGGGTCGCGGAGCAGATAACCCCGCTCCTCGAGCAGATCCAGTGTGCGATCGAAGGTCTCGACGAGGCGTCCGGTGACCGTGTCGATCTGCGACCGCATCCGTTCGGTGTCGCCGTGCACCGCGGCGCGTCGCGCAGAGAGGGCGAGGAGGCGCTCCCTATCGCCGCGTCGATGCGCAGGATGCGACCGCACCGCCCGTGCCAGCGACGTCACCAGCTCGGCCGAACCGGAGCGTCGTGCCTCGGCGAGCCGGTCGCACAGGTGCCGGTACTCGGTGAAGCCCTCGGCGTCCCCGAGTTCGGTGTCGAGATCACGCAGCGCCGTCGTGTTCGCGCGGACGGCGTCGGTGAGCGCCGCGACGGATCGTTCGGCCTGGAACTGGGCGAACGAGCGTCGCAGGAACTCGCGGGAGCCGGGGATGCCGCGACCGGCGACCAGGTTGACCGCGGTGTTGTAGCCGACGCGCAGCGAACTGTGGAGCGGGTACGAGCGTGCGCCGGCGAGGCCGGCGACGGTCGCGGGGGCGGCCTCGGGACTCCACAGCACGACGGCGTGGCCTTCGACATCGATGCCGCGCCGACCGGCGCGACCGGTGAGCTGGGTGTACTCGCCGGGGGAGAGGCGCACCGGTCCGTCGGCGGTGGGTTTGACGAGGCGTTCGAGGACGACGGTGCGCGCCGGCATGTTCACCCCCACGGCGAGGGTCTCGGTGGCGAACACGACCCGCACGAGACCGCGGGCGAACAACTCCTCGACGGTGTGACGGAAGGCCGGGATCAGACCGGCGTGGTGCGCGGCGAAACCGCGTTCGAGTCCTTCGAGCCACTCGGCGTGACCGACGGCGTCGAGATCTGCGGGCGGCAGCGCTGCGGTGTGCCGGTCGGCGACCGCGCGGATCTCGGCGACGTCGGCCGCCTCGGTGAGCCGAACCGACGATTCGAGGCATTCGGCGACGGCGCCGTCGCACCCGTTGCGGCTGAACCGGAACCAGATGGCCGGCAACAGTTGTTCGGCCTTGAGCCGGGCGACGACCTCGGGCAGGTCGGCACCGGCCGGTCCGGGTGCTCCGCGCGCACGTCGCCGTCGTCGTCCACGGCCGGTCGCGGGGCCGGGCGCGGCCTCGACGAGCTGGCGGTGGGCGATGTACCGCTCGAGGGTCTCGTCGACGGTGCCGGACGGGGACAACAGGTCGAACAGCCGCCCGCCGGCGAGCATGTGCTGGGTGAGCGGGACGGGCCGGCTCTCCTCGACGACGACCGCGAGGTCGCCACGGACGCCGCGCAGCCAGCCGCCGAACTCCTCGGCGTTGCTCACCGTGGCCGACAGGCTGGTCAGCCGCACGTCATCGGGAAGGGAGAGGATCGCTTCCTCCCACACCGCACCGCGCTCGCGGTCGGCGAGATAGTGCACCTCGTCCATGACGACGTGGGTGAGTCCGTGCAGGAGCGGGGAGCCGCCGTGCAGCATGCTGCGCAGCACTTCGGTGGTCATGACGACCACGGGCGCGTGCGGGTCCAGCGAGATGTCGCCGGTGAGCAGACCGACGCGGTCGTCGCCGAAGCGACGCGACAGGTCGAGGTACTTCTGGTTGCTCAGCGCCTTGATGGGGGTGGTGTAGAAGCAGCGTCCGCCCGCTGCGAGCGCGAGACGGGCGGCGAATTCACCGACGACGGTCTTGCCCGCCCCGGTGGGGGCGCACACCAGGACGTCGCGGTCGTCCTCGAGGGCGCGGCAGGCCTCGATCTGGAAGTCGTCGAGGGGGAAATCGAGTTCGGTCGCGAACAGCGCGAGCTGCGACCGGTCCTGCGTGCGCACGTGTCCACGCTACGGGTCGGCGCGGACATGTGCGCAGCGCAGGGTGACTCAGTCCTCCGTCACCTCGAGGGTGACTCAGTCCTCCGTCACCTTCGAGGGTGACTCAGTCCTCCGTCACCTCGAGGGTGACGTCGATGTTGCCGCGGGTCGCGTTGGAGTACGGGCACACCTGGTGGGCCTTCTCGGTGAGCTCGAGCGCCTGCTCGCGGGGGAGGTTCGGAAGAGTCACCTCGAGGGTGACGGCGAGACCGAATCCGCCGCCGTCGGTCGGGCCGATGCCGACGCGGGCGCCGACCGCGGAGTCGCTGACGTCCGCCTTCTCCTGTCGGGCGATCATCTGCAGTGCCGAGTGGAAGCACGCGGCGTACCCGGCGGCGAAGAGTTGTTCGGGGTTGGTGCCCTTGCCGCTGCCGCCCATCTCGGTGGGGATGGACAGGTCGAGGTCGAGCTTGCCGTCGCTGGTGCGGGCGTGGCCGTCGCGGCCTGCTCCGGTGGCGAGTGCTTCGGCGGTGTAGATGATGTTCACGATGTCCTGCCTTTCTTCGAGAGTGCGCCGGGTGCTTCCTGCAACGCGGCGGTCAGGCGGTGGAGCGTCTCGCGCAGCGCGACCAGTTCGTCGACGTCGAACCGGCTGTCCCGCGTCACGCAGCCGGGGATGTCCGTGGCCTCTGTCCGGAGTGCATCTCCCGATTCGGTGAGGTGGACGACGACACGACGTTCGTCGGTCTGCTGCCGGCGTCGTTCGACGTATCCGGCGGCCTCGAGCCGTTTGAGCAGGGGGGAGAGTGTGCCTGTGTCGAGATCGAGCGAGTCGCACAGATCCTGCACGCCTCGCGCATCGCGTTCCCACAGCGCCAGGAGCACCAGGTACTGCGGGTAGGTGATGCCCAGCCGATCGAGATGTGGCCGATATGCGGCCGTGATGGTGCGGGAGGCGCGGTAGAGCGCGAAGCACACCTGCTGGTCGAGTTCGAGTGGAGACGGCACGGGAATGAATGTAGCGCCCCGTTTTGTTGTGCACAACATTAATGGCCACAACTCGATACGTGTTCCGGATCACTTCCATGTGGGAATTGAGAGCGCTCTGGGCACGTTAGTTGAGTGAGAATGGCTCAAGTTCGACAGAAAGGCTTCGGAATGCCGGCATTCTTCGGGCCTGGTGGCCCCGGCCGAATCGACATCACACGTTTCATGAGCCGCGGTACCCAGGACCTCCTCGCCCACGCAGCGCGCTACGCCACCGACCGTGGTGACGCGGAACTCGACGTGCTGCACCTCCTCCGCGCGATGGCGGAGCAGGATCCGTCCCGCACGGTCATGACGCGCGCCGGAGCCGACCCCGCCGACGTCGCTGCCGCCGTCGACCAGCGGCTGCCGCAGAGCCGCCCCGGTGAGGCCGTCTCCGCACCCGCACTGACCGGTGCCGTGAAGACCGCACTCCTCGAAGCGCACCAGCTCTCGCGTGCGCTCGGCTCCACCTACATCGACCCCGAGCACCTGTTCTTCACGCTCGCGGCCGACCAGACCCGCGCTCCCGGACGCCTGCTGGCGTCCCTGGGCGTGACCCCGCAGGCATTGCAGACCGCACTGCAGCCCACCCCCGCAGCTCCCGCCGCGGAGGAGACCCCGACGCCGACGCTCGACAAATTCGGCGTCGACCTCACCGAGCGGGCGCGCGGCGGCGGCATCGACCCCGTCATCGGCCGTACCGACGAGATCGAGCAGACGATCGAGATCCTCGCGCGACGCACCAAGAACAACCCGGTGCTCGTCGGTGAGGCCGGCGTCGGCAAGACCGCCATCGTCGAAGGACTCGCCCAGCGCATCGTCGACGGGGACGTCCCGGACATCCTGCAGGACAAGCGGATCGTCCAGCTCGACCTGACGGCGATGGTCGCCGGAACCCGATACCGGGGCGACTTCGAGGAACGTCTCACCACAGCGCTCGACGAGATCACCGCCCAGCAGGGCAAGCTCATCGTCTTCATCGACGAGATCCACACCGTCGTCGGCGCAGGCGCCGGCAACGAGGGCGCGATGGACGCGGCGAACATTCTCAAGCCGAAGCTCGCCCGCGGTGAACTGCATGTCGTCGGTGCGACCACCCTCGACGAGTACCGCAAGCACATCGAGAAGGATCCGGCGCTCGAACGCCGTTTCCAGCCCGTCACGGTCGACGAGCCAGCACGCGACGACGCCGTCGCGATCCTGAAGGGTCTCGCCGATCGGTACGCCGAGTTCCACAAGGTCCGGTACACCGACGAAGCGCTCGAAGCGGCCGTCGACCTGTCGATGCGGTACCTGCCCGACCGGCACCTGCCGGACAAGGCGATCGACCTCGTCGACCAGGCCGGTGCACGACTGCGCCTGCGGGTGCCGCGCACCGACGTGACCGAACTGCGTTCGAGGCTGGACGAACTCGAAGCGGAGAAGGATCGCGCCGTCGAGGCCGAACAGTACGAGGATGCCTCGCGCATCCGCGACGAGATCCTTCGCGTCCAGGCTCGGATCGACGGTGGCGACAGCGAGGGCAACGGAGAGAGAACTCCGACCGTCGACCCGGAGCTGATCGCCGAGATCGTCTCGCGGGCCACCGGAGTCCCCGCATCGCGGATGACCCGCGCCGAGAAGGAGAGGCTGCGCACTCTCGAGGACGAGCTGCACAAGCGCGTCGTCGGACAGGACGAAGCCGTCCACGCCGTGGCACGTGCCGTGCGGCGCAGCCGCTCCGGCATGAGCGACCCGCGTCGTCCGGTGGGCAGCTTCCTGTTCCTCGGTCCCACCGGCGTCGGCAAGACCGAGCTCGCGAAGGCCCTCGCCGAGGTGCTCTTCGGTGACGAGCGCACCATGCTGCGCATCGATATGAGCGAGTTCGGCGAACGCCACACCGTGAGCCGTCTCGTCGGCGCCCCTCCCGGTTACGTCGGTTACGGCGAGGCCGGACAGCTCACCGAACAGGTGCGTCGCCACCCCTACTCGGTGGTGCTGCTCGACGAGATCGAGAAGGCGCACCCGGACGTGTTCAACACACTGCTGCAGGTCCTCGACGACGGTCGCCTCACTGACGGTGAGGGACGCACGGTGGACTTCACCAATACCGTCGTCATCATGACCAGCAACCTCGGTTCGGACATCATCTCGAGCCGCGGAGGCGCGCTCGGCTTCACCACCGGTGACGCCGAGGCGGCCGAGAAGCCGCTGCGTGACCGGGTCATGGGACGGCTGCGCGAATCGATGCGGCCGGAGTTCCTCAACCGCATCGACGAGATCGTGATGTTCCGCAAGCTCGACGACGACCAGCTGCACCGGATCACCGAGCTGCTGCTCGACGACAGCCGGAAGCGGCTGCAGAGCAGGGGGATCGACCTCGAGTTCACCGCCGACGCGGTGGCGTGGATCGCCCGCAACGGTCACCAGCCCGAGTTCGGTGCCCGTCCGTTGCGCCGCTCGATCTCCCGGGTGGTCGACGACCGCATCGCCGACATGCTGCTCGACGATGCGCTCGCCGAGGGCAACCGGGTCACGGCGGACGTCGTGGAAGACGAACTGCTGCTCCAGGTGAGCTGACCCGCACGACGAGGAAGGGGAGAGATGCCACGGCATCTCTCCCCTTCCCGCGTTCGGGGGGTGGTCAGCGGGCGGTGAGACGACGGATCGCCTCGAGCGGCAGATGAAGCCACGAGGGACGGTGCCGAGCCTCGTAGACCACCTCGTAGACCGCCTTGTCGAGCTCGTAACCACGCAGCAGGACGTCGGAGCCCCGTGGATCCGTGCCCGAGGCAGCTGCGTAGCCGTCGCAGAAGGCGGCACAGTTGCGTTCGGCCCACTCCCGGGCCCGGAACTCCCGCTGCGACTCCACCGCCGTGCCTTGTTCGGATTCACGGATCGAATGATGCGCGGCGTAGTCGAACGACCGCAGCATTCCCGCCACGTCCCGGAACGGACTGTCGGGCTTGCGGCGCTCCTCGAGCGACTTCGCGGGTTCGCCCTCGAAGTCGATGAGCAACCAGCGCTCGGGGGTACGCAGCACCTGCCCGAGATGCAGGTCGCCGTGGATGCGGTGCACCGGAACCTGACCCAGCGCCGCAACCTCATCGAACCGGGCCCGGACCGCGTCGGTGAGTTCGGCGAGCTCGGGGACCTCGGCCGCCGCACCCTCGAGCCGGCGGATCATGCCCTCGGCCAGTTCGGCGGCGGCGCGCTCGTCGGTGCCGAGCGCGGAGCCGAGATGGGCGTGCACATCCGCCACGGCCGCACCGATGCGGTGGGATTCCCCGGCGAAGTCGGTGCCCAACTCGTCGGCGCGCAGGTCTCCTTCCAGGAGCAGGTCCCGGACACTGCCGAGTGCCATCGACCAGCCGTCGGCCGAGTTCGCCGCGAAGTCCTGCACCATCGCCAGCGTGGTGCGGACCCCGTCGACCTCCGCTTCGATCCATGCCCGGATCGGGGCGATCGACCGACATCCGTCCTCGCCGAGCGCGAGCGGCAGTTCGACGTCCGGATTGATGCCGAGCGTGAGCCGACGAAACATCTTGAGCAGCAACTTCTCTCCGAGGACCACGGAGGTGTTGGACTGCTCCGCGCTCAGCGCACGCCCACGCAGGCCCGGTTCGATGACCGCACCCGGCACGGTGTGGAGATCCACCGGGCCGGCGGGGGTGCCGCTCGCCAGATTGCGCGAATACCGGTCGAGGATCTCCTGATCGCGGAGGCCGTCGTAGACGTGCAGGCCGTGGTCGTGGGAGTCGTCGGGGCCGACCACGCTCCACGACTGCAGTTCCTCGGGGAGATGGGAACGGAAACCGAGGGGCACTTGATAGATCTGGTCCGCGGTCGAGTCGAACGAGACCTTCACGATCAGATGGTCGGCCCCGAAACCGGACTCCTCCACGAGCGGATGACGCAGGACGACACCGATCCCGGTGATGGTGTGGCCCTTGGCCGCGAACCATCGCTGGTGCGGCATCCATTCGCGCAGATCCTCGACGAGCCGTTCGTCCGGGTAGAGCTCGTTGTTGGTCGTCACGGCTGCACCGCCGCTTCCGCTTCGCTGCTCACCGGGTGTTCGCCCGGTCCCTCCTTGGACGGATCGGGTTGCAGCGCGAACCAGAAGAATCCGTGACCGGGCAGGGTGATCATGTAACCCTCCTCCGTGATCGTCGGGAACGGGACGGACCCGGTCAGCTCCACCGGGATCCACCCGGCGAAGCGCGACAGATCGAGGACGACCGCCTGCGGATAGCGCGACAGGTTGTTCACGCACAGGATGACGTCGCTGTAGTTGCGTTCCGGGCCGGGCAACATCTCGCGCAGATAGGACAGGATCGCGGGATTCGCGCTGCCGAGTTCGGTGAACGAGGCCTCACCGAAGGCCGGATGCTGCTTGCGGACCTGGATCATCCGCCGCGTCCAGTGCAACAGCGAGTTCGTCGAGTTCATCTGCGATTCGACGTTCACCGCCTGGTACCCGTAGGTGGGATCCATGATCACCGGCAGGTACAACCGGCCCGGATCGGCGCGGGAGAAGCCCGCGTTGCGGTCGGGGGTCCACTGCATCGGGGTCCGCACCGCGTCGCGGTCGCCGAGCCAGATGTTGTCGCCCATGCCGATCTCGTCGCCGTAGTACAGGACGGGGGAGCCCGGCAGGCTCAGCAACAGAGCGGTGAAGAGCTCGAGCTGGTTGCGGTCGTTCTCCAGCAACGGCGCCAGACGACGGCGGATGCCGATGTTCGCGCGCATCCGCGGGTCGGTGACGTACTCGGCGTACATGTAGTCGCGTTCCTCGTCCGTCACCATCTCGAGGGTCAGCTCGTCGTGGTTGCGGAGGAAGATGCCCCACTGGGCGGTCTTCGGGATCGGCGGGGTCTGGGCGAGGATCTCCGAGATCGGGAAACGGTTCTGTCGCCGCACCGCCATGAAGATGCGCGGCATCAGCGGGAAGTGGAAAGCCATGTGGCACTCGTCGCCGATCTCGGGTTCGCCGAAGTACTCGACGACGTCGGTGGGCCACTGGTTCGCCTCCGCCAGCATCACCCGGCCGGGATATTCGGCATCCATCACCGCACGGCACTTCTTGAGGAAGGCGTGCGTCTCGGGGAGGTTCTCGCAGTTGGTCCCCTCACGCTCGAACAGATAGGGGACCGCGTCGAGGCGGAACCCGTCGATGCCGAGATCGAGCCAGAACCGCAGGACGTCGAGCATCGCGTCCTGTACTTCGGGGTTGTCGTAGTTCAGGTCGGGCTGGTGCGAGAAGAACCGGTGCCAGTAGTACTGCTTGCGCACCGGATCCCACGTCCAGTTGGACGTCTCGGTGTCGACGAAGATGATGCGGGCTTCCTGGTATCGGTCGTCGACATCCGACCACACGTAGAAGTCGCCGTACGGCCCGTCGGGGTCGCTCCGGGATTCCTGGAACCACGCGTGCGTGTCGGACGTGTGGTTCATGACGAGGTCGGTGATGACGCGGATACCGCGTTTGTGCGCCTCGTCGAGGAAGGTGACGAAGTCCTCGACCGTGCCGAATTCCGGTAGCACCGCCCGGAAGTCGCGGATGTCGTAGCCGCCGTCGCGGAGCGGTGAATCGTAGAAGGGCGGCAGCCAGATGCAGTCGGCGCCGAGCCACGCGATGTAGTCGAGTTTCTCGGTCAGCCCCCGCAGGTCGCCGGTGCCGTCGTTGTTCGAGTCGTTGAAAGCGCGGGCGAGAACCTCGTAGAACACCGCGGTCTTGAACCAGTCCGGGTCGACGGGCAGGCTGCGCGCATGGGCGAAGTCCTCCGCCCGGCTCTCGACGAGATGACCGTCTTCGGTGTGTTCGTATTCGGGTACTCGGTCGGACGGATCCGGCATGGCACCTCCGTGCTCGTCGCGTCGCAGGATGGACTCGACCCAGAATGCCCCGGCGGACGGATTTCCACACCCGGACCGGACGGAACGCTATGTGAGTGCACGTGTGCGCCGATAGATTGGCGGGCATGACTGCGAACCGGCCCGAAGGGCGGGTGGCCGAGCTGTGCACCCGCATGCGTTCGTTCATCGACGACGAGGTGATTCCTCTCGAACCCGTCCTGAGCCGTCACGACGACAAGGCCGCCGAGGCGCTCGTCGGGCTGAAGGCCAGGGCGAAGGAACTCGGGCTGTGGGCCCTGGGGCATCCCGAGGAGATGGGAGGGGGCGGGGTTCCCTTCCTCGACTTCGTCTACCTCAACGAGATCATCGGCCGCTCCGAGTACGGTCAGCTCGCGGTGGGATCGGTGTCCATGCAGGACGCCCTGATGATCCAGCGGCACGGCACCGCCGAACAACGCGAGCGCTGGATCCCAGGGCTCGTCTCCGGCGACATCCTGCCCTCTGTCGGCATGACCGAGCCGGAGGTGGCGGGATCCGACCCCGTGCTCGTGCAGACCACCGCCCGGCTCGAGAACGGCGAATGGGTGATCGACGGGCACAAGTGGTTCACCACCGGCGCCGCGCAGGCCGGCTACTGCACGGTCTTCGCCCGGACCGAACCCGAGTCGACTCCGCTGCACCGCAGCATCAGTGCGATCATCGTGCCCATCGACACCCCCGGACTCGAGATCGTGCGGGCGATCCCCACGATGGGGCACGACCCGAGCGATCACTACGAGGTGCGGTACGACGGTGCGCGCGTTCCCGAGGAGAACGTGCTCGGTGAACGCGGCAACGGCTTCGTCGTCGCGCAGGACCGGCTCGGGCCGGGACGGATCTTCCACTGCATGCGGTGGCTCGGCCAGGCCCAACGGGCCTTCGAACTCATGTGTGCGCGCGCCAACTCCCGCTTCGCCCACGGATCGCTGCTCGCCGAGAAGGGTGAGATCCAGCGCTACATCGCCGAATCCGCCGCCGACATCCAGGCCGCCCGTCTGATGACGCTGGACGCCGCGCGGGTGATGGATGCGGGGGAGGACGCCCGGGTCCGGATCGGGCTCATCAAGTTCCGCGGCGCGCAGATGCTGCACGATGTCGTCGACCGTGCGATCCAGGTGTACGGGGCGCTCGGTCTCACCGCCGACACGCCGCTCGAGGGGATGTACCGGCGGGCGCGCTACGCCCGTATCTACGACGGCCCCGACGAGGTGCACCGGATGTCCACGGCACGGCGGATGCTGCGCGACCCGGAACGCGTGCCGTGGCGGTAGACCGCCGGCCGCTCGTGACCAATGCGACCTGCTCTTCGCACTAGGGTTCTTCGGCACGCCGGGAGGTCGATGCAAGTATGTGGCGTGGCATCGGGGGAGGTCGGCAACAGGGAGCGGTCGAGCGGCGCGCGGTCCGAAGGGTGATCTCATGGAACGCTTCGCGGTGGGTGCCGACGATGCGTTCGTCCTGCTCCGGAAGTTGTCCGAGGAACGCAACGTGCCCCTGCGACGGATCGCGGGGCACGTGGTCGACGCGGGCGGTGAGGTATCTATGCCAGTTCGGGTGGGAAGCCTCCCGTGGCCACCGGGCTCCAGCGGGTCGGGGTGATCCGGATCAGCGACTTGCGCTGATCGCGCATGGCCTGCCGGTACTCGTCCCAGTCCGAATGTTCCCCGGCGATGTTGCGGAAGTACTCGACGAGCGGTTCGACGTCGTCGTGGGCATCGATCACCTCCGCGGTTCCGTCGACCTGCACCCACGCGTCGTTCCAGTCGTCGGACAGCACGACGACACCGACCTCGGGCCGGCTGCGGGCGTTGCGGGTCTTGGCGCGCCGGGGATAGGTCGCGATCACGATGCGTCCGCGGTCGTCGACGCCGCCGGTGACGGGGGAGGCCTGCGGTGTACCGTCGTCGCGTTGCGTCATGAGGATCATTCGGTGCCGGGGCCGGACGAAGTCCAGCAGTTCCTGCAGGCCGACTGCGGTGTTGGTGGCGATCTTGCGGGCCATTCACGTTCTCCTGTTCCGAAGGGTCACGACTCGAGGAGCGCCGCGAGTCGCGCGAGGTCCTCTTCCACCATGCGCGTGTCGCGGTCGAACTCGTCGTCGGTCAGTTCGATCTGCCGGACGGTGAGGACGACTTCGGCACCGTCCGGATGGGGGAGTACCCGCATCGGGTTGTGCACCGTCGTACCCGACGGCAGTGTCACCTCGTGGTCGAGCACCCCGTAATCGTTGGCGCCGACGAACCGCACGGTGACCTCGCCCATCGGGGAGTCCGCGACGAGGGCGTCGCCGACCCGCCGCACCTCGCTTTGTGCCAGACCGGCCGCCCACTTCGGCAGGTTGTCGGGATCCGCGGCGAACTCGTAGACCCGGCGCGGTGGGCATCGGACGACCCGAGCGACATGGCGGCTGCGGACGACGTGCGTGCTCATGCTCGCCACATTAGAAGTTCGGGAGGTCGATCGCCGCCGGAATGTGGGAGTTCCTGAAGCGCAACGTCTTCGGAGCGACGGCGTTCAGCCGGTACCCGGATCGGCGCGGCCCCCTTCGTCACCTTCTCGGTACTCCTCGCCGTCTTCGTCTTCGTCTTCGTCTTCCTCGCCCTCGGAGCGCTACTGGAGCAGACCGGTCCGACGAGGGTCGGGGGTTATTTCGGGCTCGCCGCTGCCGCCGGCGCCTGGTACACCTCCGCTGCCGGGGTGCTGAGCACGACCTTCGGGCGTGTCGTCCTGCCCACGGGCCCACGCTGACGGGGCACCTCTTCGTTCCCGTGCGGGGGCGGTTTGACAGGCGCATCGGCCGTCCTGGTACAGTCCGGGGCTATGCAGCGTGCATATTTCTGGTTTAGCAGGCCGGCCCGGGGTGGGTCGGTCGGCGTGACCGCGCGCTGACTTCTTCACCTACGAGCCGGATCCAGACCGGCTCGTCGGAATCTCAGGTTCTCTCGGGTCGGAATCCGAACCACCGAGAACAGGAACCATCGATGAGCCCCAGCACCGGAACCGCGACCACCGGAATCTCCACGTCGAATCTCGACGAACAGCGCACCGTCAAGGTCAGCCCTCTCGTCGCACCCTCCGAGATCCGTGCCGAGTACGCACCCGACGCCGTCGTCGCAGCGACCGTCCGTTCGGGCCGCGCCGGCACCGTCGACATCCTGAACGGCACCGACGACCGTCTCGTCGTCGTGGTCGGCCCCTGCTCCGTGCACGACCCCGCCGCCGCGATGGACTACGCGCGCCGTCTGGCCGCCAAGGCCGAGGAGCTGCGCGACGACCTGCACGTCGTGATGCGTGTGTACTTCGAGAAGCCGCGCACCACGCTCGGGTGGAAGGGCCTGCTCAACGACCCGCACCTCGACGGCACCTTCGATATCAACACCGGCCTGCGCATCGGCCGCAAGCTGCTGCTCGACGTCTCCGGTCTCGGCCTGCCCGTCGGCTGCGAGTTCCTCGACCCGATCCTTCCGCAGTACTACGCCGACCTGGTCACCTACGGAGCCATCGGCGCCCGCACCGCCGCGAGTCAGGTTCACCGCCAGCTGTGCAGCGCGCTGTCCATGCCCGTCGGCATCAAGAACTCCACCGAAGGTGACGTGCAGGTCGCGGTCGACGGCACCCGTGCCGCAGCGGCCAGCCACGTCTTCCCCGGCACCGACCTCGACGGTCAGGCCGCGCTGATCGAGACCGTAGGCAACCCGGACTGCCACGTCATCCTGCGCGGTGGCAGCGCGGGACCGAACTACGACGCCGAGACCGTGGCCGACACGATGGCCCGCCTGTGCAAGGCCGGTCTGCCCGAGCGTGTCGTCATCGACGCAAGCCACGGCAACAGCCGCAAGGACCACAACAAGCAGGTCGACGTCGTCACCGATGTCGCCGAGCGCATCGAGGCCGGCGAGAAGGGCATAGTCGGACTGATGCTCGAGAGCTTCATCGAGGCGGGACGTCAGGACCTGACCCTCGGCGAGGCCGACAAGCTCGACTACGGCAAGTCGATCACCGACGCGTGCATCGACTGGGACACCACCGCCGCGCAGCTCGACCGCCTCGCGCAGGCCGTGCGCACCCGTCGCGGCTGAACCGTCTGCGGCGCGAAGGGCCGGCGGAGTCGTCAGCGATGACGAACCGCCGGCCCTCGTCGGTCCGGTAGCGTCGTTTCCATGACTACGAACAGGTTGTCGATCGTCGTGCCGGCCCACAACGAGGAGCGTTACATCGCGAAATGCCTTGCGGCGCTGCTCGCCCAGAAGTCGGAGATCCACGAAATCCTGGTCGTTGACAACAATTCGACCGATCGCACCGCGCAGATCATCGAAGCCATCGCCGCCGGCGAGCCCCTCGTGCGACGGATCGTCGAGCCAAGACCGGGTGTCGCATTCGCGCGCAATGCCGGATACGACGCGGCCACAGGAGATCTCATCGGACGGATCGATGCGGACACGCGGGTTCGTCCCGATTGGGCGCACACCGTCCGCAGTTTTTTCGCCCGCGACGACACCGCCGAGGTGGGAGCGATCAGCGGACTCAGCAACTCCTACGATTCCCCCTACCGCAGGCTCAAACAGTGGTACATCGACAAACGGGTCGCGCAAGGAACATTCGGCGGGGAACGGCGGATCGACAATCTGCACGGCGCGAACATGGCACTGCGACGCTCGGCGTGGGAGCGTGTCCGGGAGGTCGTCAGTACGGACCCGAGAATCCACGAGGATCTGGATCTGGCACTGTGTCTGCGCGAGGCGGACATCGAGATCGCCCAGCTGACCGATCTGTACGCCGACCTGTCGCCGCGTCGGGCCTACACCCCGCCCCGTGAGTACGCGGCCTATATCCAGTCGGGAATCGACACCTTCGAACTGCACGGCCGCCTGACGCCGGAGATCCTCAGGCTCATCCGTCTACAGTCACGTCTCCACGTCCTCGTGTATGCGGCATACCGGCCCTACGACCCCGACCTGGGCAGATTCACCCTCCGGCGCGCGATCTTCGGCTCCGGCGGACGTGCGATGCCGATCGACACGAAGGGCCGCACGCCGTCCCCCTGACGACGGGTGGCCGGGACGCCGCAGGACCGTCCCGGCCACCATCGTGGGATCTTCTCGCCTCAGGTCACCTCAGCGGCGTGAAATCGCGGCTGCCGAGATAGGGCGGACGTGGCCTCGAGGCGGCGAACGGCTCGACGAGCGTGTTCTCGACGCTGTTGAACACGACGAACAGATTCGAGCGCGGGAACGGCGTGATGTTCCCGTTGGAACCGTGCATGCAGTTCGAATCGAAGACCGTCGCCGACCCCGCCGGGCCGGTGAAGGTCGCGATACCGTGCTCGGCGGCCAAACGGGTGAGGGTGTCCTCGTCGGGCGAACCTGTCGGCGGAACGTGGGTGACCAGCGACTCCCGGTAGTAGTCGTCGGGCGTCTCACCGGCACACGAGACATACGTCTTGTGCGAACCCGGCATGATCATCAGACCGCCGTTGTAGCCGTAATTCTCGGTGAGGGCGATCGAGATGCTCAGAGCACGCGGCTTGGGCATGCCGTCCTCTGCGTGCCACGTCTCGAAGTCCGAATGCCAGTAGAACGGTCCACCGCGGAAGCCGGGCTTGACGTTGAGCCGCGACTGGTGGACGTACACCTCGGATCCCAGCAGTTGCCGTGCGATTCCGGCGATTTCGGGCCTGCGGACGATCGAGTCCACAAGATCGCTGAGCCGGTGCACGTCGAAGACCGAGCGGACGTCGCCGCTGCCCTTTTCGCGGACCACACGGTCGTCGTCGCCGAGTTCCCGGCCGAGTCGTGAGGTCTCCTCCAGAAGGTTCCCGACGTCGTGGGCGGCGAGAAGTCCTTCGGCGGTGTGGAACCCGCGGCGGTCGTACTCGATCACGGCCTCGGCGTCGAGCGGCCCGCCGGCAGCCGAACCCCAGACGACGGGATCCTTCCTCTCGACGGACTCGCAGGCGGTGCGACCGCGGGTCGGATAGTCGTCGCGAACGGTCGTGCGCATAGCTCGTAGATCACCCTCTCGAAAGTCGATGACGGTTCGCTTCCGACGTTCCCACTGAAAATGCAGGAATGCAAGCCGGGCCCCGACATGTCCGCGTACCGACTCCTCGCCCATAACTCCTGGTCGAATCGAGTTTCGTTCCGGAACCGGCCGGGTATCCGGCGGCATCGCGACGGTCGGCAGCCGGTGCGCGTCAGCGGTGCTCTCGGTATGCGCGAGGGGTGTTTCCGGTCCACCTCTTGAACGCACGGCGGAAGGCGCTCGGCTCGGAGAAACCGAGCCGGGACGACAGATCGTCGACCGCTTCACCGCGTCTCAGGCCCGCGATCGCGAGGTCGCGGAGGACCTCCTCGCGCAACTGCCCCAGCGACGTGCCCTCCTGGCGGAGCAGGCGTCGCAGATGGGGAGGGCTCACCGCGAGCCTGCCGGCGATGTCCTCGGCGGTCGCCGTCCGGCCGTCGATGCCCGATTCGAAGATCCGCCGCACCTGGGACGACACCGTCGACTCGTATTCACGTTCGGAGAGAATGAGATTCGGAGAATCCCGCAGGTACTCCTCGAGTGATTCCTCGGTCTGCACGAGTGGCGACTTCAGTGCAGCATTGTCGATCTCGAGCGCGGCCCGTCCCGCACCGAAGGTCACCGGCACGCCGAAGATCGCGTCGTAACTGCGGGCCAGGACGGGATCGGGTTCGGTGTACGGCAGGAACACCGACCCGAGGGGGACACGCCCACCCACCAGCCACGCGGCGAAGCGGTGCAGCAACATGAGAAGGAAATCCACCACCACGCGGGTCTTGTCGTCCACGACCTCCGGCAGTTCCACGTCCAGGAAGGTGGTGGACGCACCCGGGGTCAGGCTCAACTGCGGCAGGGACCGGATGACATGGTTCACCTCGATCATCCGTTGCAGAGCGTGGTCGAGATCGGGTCGGTGGATGAGGGTCAGGCACATAACCCGGAAGGTGCCGCGGGGCACGGGAGCCGCTGCGATGCCGAAGAGTTCGTCGTCGGTGATCTGCCAGACCACCTGCGTGAAACGACTGACCTGGGCGGGCGTGAGCCGGGCATGGGGATGGGTGAGCACCGCGCGGCTGATGCGTGCTGCCTCGAGGGCCGGTTGCAGATCGATGCCCTCCTCGGCTCCCACCTGTACCGCTCGCGACACGAAGTCCGACGGGATGGTCGGTCGCAACATCTAGCGCGCCTCCTGCAATCCGTTCAGACGTGCCACCGCTTCGGTGAGCACCTCGTCCCGTTTGCAGAACGCGAAGCGCACCAGATGGTTCCATGACGCGGTGTCGTCCACGAAGACGCTCACCGGTACCGCGGCCACCCCGATGCGGCCCGGAAGTTCCCGGCAGAAGGCCACCGCGTCGGTCCGGCCGAGGGGTGTCAGATCGGCGCACACGAAATACGTTCCGGCGGAGTCGAACACTTTCAGGCCGGCCTCGGAGAGTGCGTGGGACAGGAACGTTCGCTTGCGCTCGAGGTCGGCGCGCATCGACGCGATCCATTCCTGTTCGTGCGTCAACGCATGTGCGACCGCCGGTTGGAAGGGCGCCCCACCGACGAACGTCATGAACTGTTTCGCGGCGCGCACCCCGTCGATCAGCTCGCGCGGGCCCATCGCCCACCCGATCTTCCATCCGGTGACGTTGAAGGTCTTGGCGGCACTCGAGACCGTGATCGTCCGTTCGGCCATGCCGGGCAACGATGCGAGCGGGATGTGCGTGCGGCCGTCGAAGACCAGATGTTCGTACACCTCGTCGGACAGCACCAGCAGTTCGCGTTCGCAGGCGAGCTCGGCCAGGGCGGTCAGCGCTTCACGGTCGTAGACGGTGCCGGTGGGATTGTGCGGGCTGTTGACGACCAGCATCCGTGTCCGGTCGGTGACGGCGGCGCGCAGGGCGTCGACGTCGAGCACGAAACCGTTCCCGGAACGGGTCAGCGGCACGGTCCGTCGCGTCGCGCCGGCGAGCGCCACCGAGGCCGCATACGAGTCGTAGTACGGCTCCGTGAGGAGCACCTCCTCTCCGGGTTCGACGAGCCCGAGGATGGCGGCGCTGATCGCCTCGGTGGCACCGACGGTGACGAGCACCTCGGATTCGGGGTCGTGGTGCAGGCCGTACCGTGCGGCGCGGTCGGCGGCGATCGCCTCGCGCAGGACCGGCATGCCGGACCCGGGCGGGTACTGGTTGACCCCCTCGGTGATGGCGCGGCGGGCGATCTCGAGCATTGCGGGCGGGCCGTCGACGTCGGGAAATCCCTGCCCGAGGTTGATCGCGCCGTGCCGGACGGCGAGTTCGGTCATCTCGGCGAAGATCGTCGAGGCGAACGGTCGTAACCGGGAGACCGTACGAACTCGTCCCGAAGTCGTCGAATCAGCCATTCCTGCAGCGTAGCGCCCGCGGTGTCACATCCGTGAGGTCTGCCTCGTCTCCATGATGTAGGCCACCTCGAACCGGCGGAGTATCCGTCGGTCGCACCGGAAGGACACCGTCATGGCACGACTCGAAGCCGTCGCTCCCGACCGCACCGGTCCGATGACCCGTGCGATGTATGCGCTCGCCCGCCGCAGGTTCGGTTCGGTCCCCGAACCGTTCGCGGTGGCCGCGCACCATCCGCGGTTGATGCGTACGAGCGGAGTCCACGAGATGCTCGCCCAACGCGCCTCCACCGTCCTGCCCGCCGCGGTCCGGGAGATCGCCGTCTACCGCGTGGCGTGGACCGTCGGATGCTCGTGGTGCATCGACTTCGGGACGATGCTGCAGCGACTGGACGGACTCGACACCGAACGACTCGCCCACATCGCCGAGTACGAGACCTCCGATCTCTACAGCGACGACGAGAAAGCCGCGATCGCCTATGCCGATGCGATGACCGGCGACGTGGCGAAGGAGGTCACCGACGAACAGGTCGCCGACCTCGAGCGTCGTTTCGGGCCGGCGGGCGTCGTCGAACTCACCTATCAGATCGCGCTCGAGAACATGCGTGCGCGCATGAACTCGGCGCTGGGCATCCACGATCAGGGATTCAGCACGGACGCCTGCCGGGTACCCTGGGCCGACGAAGCCGGGAACGCGTGACGCCTAGTCGAAGATGCTGTCGGGCAGGAGCACTCCGCGTCCGAGCTTCTCGGGGTTCGCGATGTCGTAGGCCGCCCAGATTCGTCCGTCCCGCACGGTCCACGCCGTCACGCGCGGAGGGAAGCCCGGCCGACCGTCCTCGGCCGGGCGACCGCGGTTCAACAGACCCATCTCGCCGTTGACGAGGACCGGTTCGAAGGCCGTCAACGCCTCGGCTCCGTAGAGCCGCAGCAGTCCGAGGATGAACCGCGCGACCTTCTCGGCTCCGACCACGACGTTCAGCGCCGTACGGGTCGTGCCGCCGGCGTCGCCGATCATGCGGGCGTCGGGATGGAGCGCGGCGACGACGGCGTCGAGGTCGGCGCCCGCGAAGGCCGCGACGAGCCGCCCGACGGCCTCCTCGTGTTCGGCCGGTGAACTCGGCGGTGGAACGGCCGAGACCGTACGGCGGGCGCGGGAGGCCAGCTGGCGGGCGGTCGGGGTGGCGACGCCGAGGATGCGGGCGATGTCGTCGAACGAGACGTCGAACGCGTCGTGGAGCACGAACGCCACGCGCTGTGCCGGTGTCAGGCTGTCGAGGACGACGAGCGCGGCCAGGCGGTTGTCCTCGTCGCGCACGATCTCGTCGAGCGGGTCCGGGGGAGCGAGGGAGCCGAGGGGCGCCACGACGGGTTCGGGCAGCCACTGGCCCACGTAGGTCTCGCGGCGCACCGCGGCCGAGCGCAGTCTGTCGAGGCACAACCGTCCTACGACTGTCGTCAGCCAGGCACGCAGGTCGCGCACCTCGGAGACATCCGCGCCCACGAGTCGCAGCCATGCGTCCTGCACGGCGTCCTCGGCGTCGGCGATGCTGCCGGTGAGGCGGTACGCCACCGACAGCAGGTGGGTGCGGTTCTCCTCGAATGTCTTCTGGGTGCTCTCGTCGAGCATGGGGACGATGCTAGACGCGATCGGCTGCGGGGCGAAGGGGTGTCGATCGCGCGTACGGATGCTGTCGGGCGCCTATTCTCGTCCTCGAACGGAAGGGGCGCC